>NZ_CP045241.1:0-4301976 GCF_035190385.1 Pantoea sp. JZ29
GTGTCACTTACGCTTTGGCAACAGTGTCTTGCCCGTTTGCAGGATGAGCTTCCTGCCACCGAATTCAGCATGTGGATCCGTCCACTACAGGCTGAATTAAACGACAATACGCTTGCCTTGTATGCTCCTAACCGCTTCGTACTCGACTGGGTTCGGGATAAATACCTAAACAGCATTAACGCATTGCTGAACGAATTCTGCGGTGCCAATGTCCCGCTGTTGCGTTTTGAGGTGGGCACGCGTCCGGTTCAACACGCCGCAGCGGTCAGCCAGCCCGCGATGGCCAGCGTCAGTGCGCCGGCGGAGCCTGTGCCAAGCCGTCCGGCACCGACACAGATTTTACGTCCGAGCTGGGACAACGTGCCTGCTCCTGCGGATGTGACCTATCGGTCCAATGTTAACAATCGCCATAACTTCGACAACTTTGTTGAAGGTAAATCTAACCAACTGGCGCGCGCGGCGGCACGCCAGGTGGCCGATAACCCTGGCGGTGCCTACAATCCGTTGTTCCTTTATGGCGGTACTGGCCTCGGCAAAACTCACCTGCTGCACGCCGTGGGTAATGGCATCATTGCGCGTAAGCCAAATGCGAAAGTGGTTTACATGCATTCCGAGCGCTTTGTGCAGGACATGGTAAAAGCGCTGCAAAATAACGCGATTGAAGAGTTTAAGCGTTACTACCGCTCGGTTGATGCGCTGTTGATCGATGACATTCAGTTTTTTGCCAATAAAGAGCGTTCGCAGGAAGAATTTTTTCACACCTTCAATGCCCTGCTGGAAGGCAATCAACAGATCATTTTGACGTCGGATCGTTACCCCAAAGAGATCAACGGGGTTGAAGATCGACTGAAGTCACGGTTTGGCTGGGGCCTGACCGTGGCGATCGAACCGCCTGAACTGGAAACCCGCGTTGCGATCCTGATGAAAAAGGCGGACGAAAACGACATTCGTTTGCCGGGCGAAGTGGCCTTCTTTATTGCCAAGCGTTTACGTTCGAACGTGCGTGAGCTGGAAGGGGCACTGAACCGGGTGATTGCGAACGCTAACTTTACCGGTCGGGCGATTACGATCGATTTCGTTCGCGAAGCATTGCGGGATCTGCTGGCCCTGCAGGAAAAACTGGTCACTATTGATAATATTCAGAAGACCGTTGCGGAGTACTACAAAATTAAAGTCGCGGATTTGCTCTCTAAGCGCCGTTCGCGCTCAGTCGCGCGTCCGCGTCAAATGGCGATGGCGATGGCGAAAGAGCTGACCAACCACAGTTTGCCGGAAATTGGCGATGCTTTTGGCGGTCGCGACCATACCACGGTGCTTCATGCCTGCCGCAAGATTGAGCAGTTGCGTGAAGAAAGCCACGACATCAAAGAAGATTTCTCTAATCTCATCAGAACATTATCTTCGTGACGCTATGAAATTTATTGTTGAACGTGAACAGTTGCTAAAGCCGCTGCAGCAAGTCAGCGGCCCCCTTGGTGGTCGTCCGACGCTGCCGATCCTTGGCAACCTGCTGATGCAGGTGAATGACGGATCGCTGTTGCTGACCGGCACAGATTTGGAAATGGAAATGGTGGCGCGCGTGGCGCTTACTCAGGCGCACGAGCCTGGCGCAACCACCGTGCCGGCACGCAAATTTCTCGATATTTGCCGCGGCCTGCCCGAAGGCGCAGAGATCAACGTCACACTGGAAGGCGAACGGATGCTGGTGCGCTCTGGCCGCAGCCGTTTCTCGCTTTCGACCTTGCCCGCCAGCGACTTCCCCAACCTGGATGACTGGCAGAGCGAGGTGGAATTCACGCTGCCGCAGGCAACGTTAAAACGGCTTATTGAAGCCACGCAGTTTTCCATGGCGCATCAGGACGTTCGTTACTACCTGAACGGCATGATGTTTGAGACCGAAGGCGAAGAACTGCGTACGGTCGCCACCGATGGTCACCGTCTGGCCGTCTGTTCCATGCCCGTTGGCCAGGCGCTGCCCAGCCATTCGGTCATCGTGCCGCGTAAAGGGGTTATCGAGCTGTTGCGTCTGCTGGATGGCGGCGATACGCCGCTTCAGGTACAGATTGGCAGCAGTAATATCCGTGCACATGTGGGCGACTATATCTTCACCTCTAAGCTGGTGGATGGTCGCTTCCCGGATTATCGTCGTGTGTTGCCCAAGAATCCGGATAAGGTGTTGGAAGCCGGTTGCGATCTGCTGAAACAGGCGTTTGCCCGTGCTGCGATTCTGTCGAATGAGAAATTCCGTGGCGTTCGTCTGCATATCACCGAAAATCAGCTAAAAATTACCGCGAATAACCCTGAACAGGAAGAAGCGGAAGAGATGCTGGATGTCAGCTATAACGGCAGCGAGCTGGAAATTGGGTTCAACGTGAGTTACGTGCTGGACGTGCTGAATGCGCTGAAGTGCGAGAACGTCCGTTTGCTGCTGACGGATTCTGTGTCGAGTGTGCAGATTGAAGATGTCGTCAGCCCGGCGGCGGCCTATGTCGTCATGCCTATGCGCCTGTAGGCCATCGTACGCTGGCCTGCTCGCCATTCGGGTTTCGGACAGTATTGTCCGTGACCCGAGCGGCTTGTTTTTCAAAGGCACAATCCCTTTCATCCTGACTTTTGCCCTTCACGCTGGATTGATTCATGGCTTTAACCCGCCTGCTAATAAAAGATTTTCGCAATATTGAACAGGCTGACCTGGCGTTAGCGCCGGGATTTAATTTTCTGGTGGGCGCGAACGGTAGCGGCAAAACCAGCGTGCTTGAGGCGATCTATACGCTGGGCCACGGACGTGCGTTTCGCAGTTTGCAGGCGGGACGGGTAATTCGGCACGATCAGGCCGCCTTTGTGCTGCATGGCCGGCTGGAAGGCCAGGAGCGCGAGTTCTCCGTCGGGCTCAGTAAAAATCGCGCCGGGGAGAGCAAAGTCCGCATTGACGGCAGCGACGGACATAAAGTGGCCGAGCTGGCGCAGTTACTGCCGATGCAGTTGATCACGCCAGAGGGTTTTACCCTACTTAATGGCGGTCCTAAATATCGCAGAGCCTATGTCGACTGGGGCTGCTTTCACAATACGCCGGGTTTTTTTAATGCCTGGAGCAACCTGCGGCGCCTGCTCAAACAGCGCAATGCGGCATTGCGTCAGGTCACGCGCTACAGTCAGGTTCGTCCATGGGATCAAGAACTGGTGCCGCTGGCCGAACAGATTAGCCAGTGGCGCGCCGAGTACAGTGACGCGATCTCAGCCGAGATCGTAACCACCTGCGGGCAGTTTTTACCCGAATTTGATCTGCGTTTTTCGTTCCAGCGCGGCTGGGACAAAGAGAGCGATTATGCCGAACTGCTTGAACGCAACTTTGAACGCGATCGGGCCCTAACCTACACCGCCAGCGGCCCGCATAAAGCGGACTTTCGTATTCGTGCCGAAGGTACGCCGGTGGAAGATTTACTCTCACGCGGGCAGCTTAAACTGCTGATGTGTGCATTGCGTCTGGCGCAGGGCGAGTTCCTGACTAACCAGAGCGGACGCCGTTGTGTTTACCTCATTGATGACTTTGCCTCTGAACTGGACGACAGTCGCCGCCGCCTGCTGGCGGAACGACTGAAGGCGACTCAGGCTCAGGTCTTTGTCAGCGCCATCTCGTCCGAGCATGTAATCGACATGACTGACGAAAAGGGCAAGATGTTCCGCGTGGAACAGGGTAAAATAGCGGTTCAACCTAAAGATTAAATGAGCGAGAAACGTTGATGTCGAATTCTTATGACTCTTCAAGTATCAAAGTTCTGAAAGGGCTTGATGCGGTACGCAAACGCCCGGGCATGTACATCGGCGATACCGATGACGGAACCGGTCTGCATCACATGGTATTCGAGGTCGTGGATAACGCAATCGACGAAGCGCTCGCCGGTCACTGTAAAGATATCGTTGTCACCATCCATGCGGACAACTCGGTTTCCGTACAGGATGACGGACGCGGTATTCCAACCGGTATCCACGAAGAAGAAGGCGTGTCCGCGGCAGAAGTGATCATGACGGTGCTGCACGCTGGCGGTAAGTTCGACGATAACTCGTATAAAGTCTCGGGCGGCCTGCACGGCGTGGGCGTGTCTGTGGTTAACGCCCTGTCACAGAAGCTGGAGCTGACCATTCGTCGCGAAGGCAAAGTGCACCAGCAGATTTATCTGCATGGCGTGCCCGAGGCGCCGCTGGCGGTGACAGGCGATACCGACGCGACCGGTACCCGTATCCGTTTCTGGCCAAGCCATGACACGTTCACCAACGTGACCGACTTCGAATACGACATTCTGGCGAAGCGCCTGCGTGAGCTCTCTTTCCTGAACTCCGGTGTTTCCATTCGTCTGGAAGACAAACGTGACGGCAAAAACGACCATTTCCACTATGAAGGTGGGATTAAAGCGTTTGTTGAGTACCTGAACAAGAACAAAACGCCTATCCATCCGACCGTATTCTATTTCTCAACCGAAAAAGACGGCATTGGCGTGGAAGTAGCCCTGCAGTGGAACGACGGCTTCCAGGAGAACATCTACTGCTTCACTAACAACATTCCTCAACGCGACGGCGGTACGCACCTTGCCGGTTTCCGCGCCGCGATGACGCGTACCCTGAATGCCTACATGGATAAAGAGGGATACAGCAAGAAGGCCAAAGTCAGCGCCACCGGTGATGACGCGCGTGAGGGCCTGATTGCCGTGGTGTCGGTGAAAGTGCCGGATCCAAAATTCTCTTCACAGACCAAAGACAAGCTGGTGTCTTCTGAAGTGAAATCGGCCGTTGAGCAGCAGATGAATGAACTGCTGGCGGAATATCTGCTGGAAAATCCGGGCGATGCAAAAATCGTTGTCGGCAAAATCATTGATGCCGCCCGCGCCCGTGAAGCCGCGCGCCGTGCCCGTGAAATGACACGCCGCAAAGGTGCGCTGGATCTGGCTGGCCTGCCGGGCAAGCTGGCGGATTGTCAGGAGCGCGATCCGGCTCTGTCTGAAATCTACCTGGTGGAGGGTGACTCCGCGGGCGGTTCTGCCAAGCAAGGCCGTAACCGTAAAAACCAGGCTATTCTGCCGCTGAAAGGGAAAATTCTGAACGTTGAGAAGGCGCGTTTCGATAAGATGCTGGCGTCTCAGGAAGTGGCTACGCTGATTACCGCGCTGGGCTGCGGCATTGGCCGCGACGAATATAACCCGGATAAACTGCGCTATCACAGCATCATCATCATGACCGATGCGGACGTCGACGGCTCGCACATTCGTACACTGCTGTTGACCTTTTTCTATCGTCAGATGCCAGAAATTATTGAGCGTGGTCACGTCTACATTGCTCAGCCGCCGCTGTATAAAGTGAAAAAAGGCAAGCAGGAACAGTATATTAAAGACGATGAGGCGATGGATCAGTATCAGATCGCTATCGCCCTCGACGGAACGACGCTGCACACCAATGCCAGCGCACCGGCATTAGGTGGTGAGCCGCTTGAATCTCTGGTCGCGGACTTTAACAGCACGCAGAAGATGATCAAACGTATGGAGCGCCGTTTTCCGCTGGCGATGTTACGTGCGCTGGTCTATCACGACACGCTGAGCGATCTGAGTAATGAAGCGGCCGTTAACGCCTGGATTAACGGACTGGTGAGCTATCTGACTGAACGTGAAGCGCACGGCAGCACCTATGTGGCACACGTACGTGAAAATCGTGAGCTGAATCAGTTTGAGCCTGTTTTACGCGTACGGACCCATGGCGTGGACACGGATTATCCTCTGGACAGCGAGTTTATTATGGGGCCGGAATACCGCAAAATTTGCGCCCTGGGTGGCAAACTGCGCGGCCTGCTGGAAGAGGATGCTTACATCGAGCGCGGTGAGCGCCGTCAACCGGTATCCAGCTTCGAACAGGCGATTGAGTGGCTGGTGAAAGAATCCCGTCGTGGTCTGTCTGTACAGCGCTATAAAGGTCTGGGTGAGATGAACCCGGATCAGTTGTGGGAAACGACAATGGATCCAGACAGCCGTCGCATGCTGCGTGTCACCATTAAAGATGCGATCGCCGCCGACCAGCTGTTTACAACCCTGATGGGGGATGCCGTTGAACCGCGCCGCGCCTTCATCGAAGAGAATGCGTTGAAAGCCGCAAACATCGATATATAATCGCGCCAAAAGATGTAAAACCCTTCCTCGTGAAGGGTTTTTTTTTGCCAGATCATCGTGGACCGAAACGTAACACGTTATGGTTCACGCGTGCTGAAAAGCGCCGATAAACTGGTCAATGTGAGCTGAATCGCGCTAGCATTGCTGTAAACCCGACACAATGAGGATGCTATGGCTATTAAACTGATCGCAATTGATATGGATGGCACGCTGCTGAATCCGCAGCACGAGATCACCGCAGGCGTAAAATCGGCACTGAACCGCGCCCGGGAAAAAGGGGTTTCCATCGTGTTGGCGACCGGCCGACCTTATGTTGGTATTGAACGTTATTTAATGGAACTTGATCTCCATACGCCAGGTCAGTACTGCATCAGTAATAATGGCGCGCTTGTTCATCGGGCTGAAGATGGTGAAGTCGTCGCCGATGTGACGCTGGGCTTTGACGATTACATGTATGTTGAGAAGCTGGCCAGAGAACTGGGCGTGCATTTTCAGGCGTTTGATAAATCACACCTGTATACGCCAAATAAAGATATCAGCGAATTTACAATTCATGAAGCCAGCCTGACCGGCATCCCGGTACGTTATCGGGCCGTTGAAGAAATGGATCCGGCAACGCGTTTTCCAAAACTCATGATGATTGATAAACCCGCTCTGCTTGATGCGGCCATCGCCAGACTGCCTGAGCATGCGCACCAGACGTATACCATTTTGAAAAGCGCGCCCTACTATCTGGAAATTCTCGACCGTCGGGTAAACAAAGGTTATGGCGTAAAAATGCTGGCAGAGAAGCTGGGTTTGCAAGCGGAAGAGGTTATGGCGATAGGCGATCAGGAAAATGATCTGGCGATGATTGAATACGCAGGGACCGGCGTCGCGATGGGCAATGCGATTGATTCTGTGAAAAAAATAGCCCAGTTTGTGACCAAAACCAATATGGAAGATGGGGTTGCGCACGCCATTGAAAAATGGGTGCTTTAATCGGTTTCTTTTATGGGTAAAACCGCGCAGTCAGGTCAGTCATCTGCACGGTTTTACCCATAACATCACTGCAACTGTCAAATAACGCGCCTGCTCACGAGTGCTTTCATGCCTGAAAAACAGATTACTTTTGCTCCTCGTCATCATCAACTGACCAACATCAACGTCTGGACGCCCGACAGCCAGTGGCTGGCCTTTGATGTGCGGCCTTCCGGCGCGTCGTTCACCGGTAAGACAATTGAACGCGTTAATGTGGATACCGGCGAAGTGGAAGTGCTGTATGAGGCAACGGCGGGCGCCCATGTTGGCGTGGTGACGGTTTGTCCCACCTTACCCGAGCGCTATGTCTGTATTCATGGGCCAGAGCATCCTGACGACAACTGGCATTATGACTTTCATCATCGCCGCGGCGTGATCATTGAAGCGGGTCAGGCCGCCAGTCTGGATGCATGCGATATCACGCCGCCCTTTACGCCAGGTGCTTTGCGCGGCGGTTCTCACGTCCATGTTTTTAGTCCGGATGGCTCGCGCCTCAGCTTCACCTATAACGATCACGTGATGCACGAGCTGGATATCAGTCTTGATCTGCGCAATGTCGGCATTGCCGTCCCGTTAAAAGCAGTGAAACCAGAAAAACAGCATCCGCGCGAATATGATGGCAGCCATTTTTGTGTAGTAGTCAGTGAAACGACAGCGCACCCACAGCCGGGCAGCGATCAAATCAATCGGGCCTATGAAGAGTGCTGGATTGGTCATCAGGGCTATGAAAAGCCGGACGGCAGCCGTCAACGCTGGGCCATCGCCTTTATTGGCGACACGCTTTCCGCGGCAGGAGACAAGCATCCCGAGGTATTTGTCGTCGATTTGCCAGAGGCACTGGAAGCCTATGCCAAACCCGGCCACTCACCGCTGGAAGGGGACAGCCACCATCTACCCGCGCCACCAGCGGGGGTTCAACAGCGACGGTTAACCTATAGCAAGGGACTGGCGCAGCAACCTCGCCACTGGTTACGTAGCTCACCCGATGGCAGCGCTATCGCCTTTTTGATGGCGGACAGCCAGCAGGTGATTCAATTATGGTCGGTATCGCCTAACGGCGGTGAACCGCGCCAGATAACGCGGCTGAACCACAGCATTCAGTCTGCATTTAGCTGGCATCCTCGTGGTGAAACCATTGCCTTTATTTGCGACAACAGCGTGATGCTGTGTCACTGGCAAACGGGAGAGTGCGAACGCTTAACCGCCCGCACCGGGTCGGCACCGTCCGGGGATGCGGTGGTCTGGTCACCGGATGGAAAAAAGATCGCTTTTATGCGGGAAAAAGAGGGCTGGCAGCACCTGTTTACTGTGACGGTTGCATAGCGGGCATGGGCTGAGCATGCGCCAGATTTTCCTCGGTGTGTGCCAGCTTTTCACTCTGAAGCACGCGGGCACGCGGCGAATCCAGGGCTTTATCCTTGTCGCTGCGATAGTAATCCCAGGGCAGTAACAGCGTATCCATGACGGCAGAAAAAGGCAGATCAACCAGCGCCAGGGGCTTTAGCGCCCAGCTGGCCTGACTGTCCGTCAGAATGTCAGCACTGGCACGTGTGCCCGGATAGTAGCCCTGACTTGCACCGGTATGCGTCATGACGCTGGAACATCCACCGGAAGCGACTGCGCAACACATCACGCCAGCCAACGGTAACCTTTTCATCATTTTCATATGTCGTCCCTTCGATTCTGGCACCTGATTGCGTGAGCGCACCAGCGTACCCTCTCAGTCATGAAGTCCGTTCTGGTCCGGCAATTTACCCTTGAGTGTATGCCATTTCGCCAGTTTGGCGAAAAAAATCACGCATCGGGTCTTGAAAGCCTGGCGTCTGCACCCATTTTCTAAACAGGGTCGTTAAGGCTGCCGCCGAAAGGGGCAATGCGGTCCTGCACAACCTGTCCAATAGTGGAAGGTTGCCAAAACTTGCTGACATTCAGGAGTCTTTTTATGCGTAACTTTGATCTGTCTCCCCTTTATCGCTCTGCCATCGGATTTGATCGCCTGTTCAACCTGCTTGAGTCCAATCAAAATCAGAGCAACGGTGGTTATCCCCCTTACAATGTTGAACTGGTTGATGAGAATCATTACCGCATCACTATCGCGGTAGCCGGTTTTGCTCAGAGTGAACTGGATATTACGGCCCACGACAACGTGCTCATCGTGCGTGGTGCGCATCCGGAAGAGCAGACAGAACGTAAATATCTCTATCAGGGCATCGCCGAGCGTAATTTCGAGCGTAAATTCCAGTTGGCTGACCATATCGTCGTGCGCGACGCGCGCCTGGAAAATGGTCTGCTGAGCATCGATCTTGAGCGTTTGATTCCTGAAGAAGCGAAACCACGCCGGATTGAAATTTTAAAATAAAGCGGCCGTGACGGCTGAGTAAACATGAGAACGGTCACAGCATACAGGTTGTGGCCGTTTTTTTATGACCGCGACAAGCAGATTGATGCGGATGCGGCGAAGCGATCAGTGATGGCCTGATGGTAAGAAAACGAAAAGCATCAGGTCGCGTTGACAAACGCAGGGCTTCACCTGTCCCGCGCCTTCTTTTGCAGGTTCAGATCAATGCTGAATCTGTGCCAGATCTGCTTCACTCAACCCGGTCATTTTCATTACGGTTGTTCTGTCCAGGCCATGCTGCAGCATAGTGCGCGCAACCTCGCGTTTACCTTCATTACGGCCTTCATGCCGCCCGGTCTGAATACCCTTCTCAAAACCCTTCTGCATACCTTTTTGTTCAAGCTGCTGTGCAATGGTCATAAGCGTGTCTCCGTGTTGCGGCACCCGCAGGGCCAGTTCCTGAATAAAAGCCTCGACGTCTGGGGTTTCACCCGCCTGCACAATGTAGTGCACCAACGATACAATCTGTGATGACGAAAGATAACCGGACAGCAGCACAGGGACAAGTCTGTCCATCAGATTTGCGAGATCGCGCTGATGGATGTGCTTTTGCAGCAGCGTCAGTGCCGCCATGCTGCGATGTTCCACAATCTCATCGTCAGGCATTACCGTAATATCAACCAGAGGGAAGCAAGTACTGTAGAGCCTGCGAGCCAGTGCCGGATGCGTAAAATCATCCAGCCAGCAGGTGGAATAAGGATAGGGTCTGCGTTTACCCATATAAAACAGCACCGGTATCACCAGCGGCAGCGTTTTATAGCCGGCATCCAGGTGGCGCTGCATGGCCGCGACCGCGTAGCGAAGAAGCCTGAACGCCATATGCCTGTCAGGTGAAGACTGATGTTCGATCAGGACGTACATATAGCCCTCACCCGCTGTCGTTTTGAGACTATACAGCACATCACTGAAATACTGCCGGAGATCCGCTTCAACAAAGGAACCGGACGCCAGTTTTAACGTCCGTAAGTCGCAAATCGCGCGCAGATCTGCGGGAAGATGAATTTCCATGAAATCGCGGGCAATGTCAGGTTGGGTGAGAAACTGACGAAAGGTTGCATCGTGTGGTGTTGGCGTTGCGTTTTTCTTCTTCATCATTGCTGGCCCGGTTATAAAGCACACGGGCGAAAGTCGTGATGAGTGAAAAGAGATGTCTGGCCGCCCTGGCAATGCGGATACTTCCATGCATCCGCATTGCTGTCCAGGCGGAGGTTTTATTCTGCGAGCGGGCTGCCAAAGCCAGCCCGAAAACGCGCGCATGCACAGGCATTTACGAAAGGGTAGTTACGTCGGGCACGTCAGTTTGACGAGTGGTAAGCGCTAATGTTGCGGCTGCCTGAGCCAGCGCTGACCAATCACGCCACCAAACATATTGACCAGCAGCCCGACAATGATGATTACAGCACCCACAATCTGCTGGCGTGATAAGGTTTCCCCCAGCACCAGGGCTGCCGAAACAATCCCAACAACAGGCACCAGCAGGGAAAGCGGTGCCACACGCCAGGTTTCATAACGGCTAAGCAACGTACTCCAGATGCCGTAACCCATAATGGTCGCCACAAAAGCCAGGTAAATCAGCGCCATCACCGTCTGTAGATCAATGTGCGTCAGACTGGTAATGATTGCCGACCGGCCTTCAAACAGCAGCGAACAGGCAAAGAAAGGAACGACGGGCACCAGCGCGCTCCAGACCACCAGCGACATAACCGGTACGGGATAATGCCGGGTGATGATTTTATTGGTGATATTCCCCAGTCCCCAGGAAAACGCCGCCGCCAGCATAAGCATCATAGTGGTCAGTGTTATGCCGGCGGCGCTCTGGCCAGCCATGCCGGAGGTGGCTAATAAAAAAATGCCTGAGGTGGCAATCAGCATGCCCGCAATGTGATTCCAGCGCAGCTTTTCGGCCAGAAACAGCGCCCCAAGCAGCAGCGTAAAGAACGCCTGCGCCTGTAATATCAGCGAAGCAAGGCCTGCAGGCATACCCAGTTTGATGGCCAAAAACAGAAACGCAAACTGCCCAAAACTGATGGTCATGCCGTAAAGTAAAAGCCACTTTACTGGCACAGCAGGACGGCGCACCAGTAAAAGGGCAGGAAAGGCAACCAGTGCAAAACGCAATCCCGCCAGCAAAAAGGGAGGCATGTTATGCAGACCCAGTTTTATGACAACGAAGTTCACGCCCCACGCAATCACTACACACAGGGCTAACAGCCAGTCTTTTCCCGACACCGCACTCTCCTTTTGCCCGCGCTGGCCCGCACGGCCATATGCGCATCACGTCTGTTAATAATGCAAAATGCCTTTGCGATCGGGTTAAGGCAGCGTTGCGCTTCATCAAGGCCGGCCGGATAGAGACGACGCCTTGTTGCCCGATCGGGTCTGTAGATTTAACTGTCGCGCCAGGCGATCTCCACTTCTTCAGCCAGAATCTGTATGGCGCGCTCAATGTTTTCCGCATCCGGTACATAATTCATGCGCATGCACTGGTGCGTGTGCGGCCAGTCATGCTCCAGACCCGGAAAGAAAAAGTGGCCCGGCACCATCAGCACGCCCCGAGCTTTAAGCCGCTGGTACAGCAACTCCGTACTGATCGGTAAATCCCGGAACCACAGCCAGAGAAAAATTGCCCCCTCCGGTTTATGGATCAGACAGCGCTCCGCCGATAAGTACCGGCGAATAAGGGTGATCGTTTGCATCACCTTGTGCTGATAAAAAGGTTTAATCACTTCTTCAGACAAGCGCAGCAGATCGCCACGTTGAATCATTTCGCTGGCAATGGCCGGGCCAATACTGCCCGGTGCCAGGCTGATGATGCCGTTCATGTTACCGATCGCGGTAATCGTGCTCTCATCGGCGATGATGATCCCGCAACGTGCGCCTGGCAGACCGAGTTTGGATAAACTCATGCAGAGGATGATATTGGGGTTCCACAGCGGCCGCACATCACTAAAAATAATGCCGGGAAATGGCACACCATAAGCGTTGTCGATAAGTAACGGCACCTCATGCTGCTGCGCCAGCGCATCCAGTTGCAGAAGTTCGTCATCCGTAATGACATTGCCGGTTGGATTGGTCGGGCGCGATACGCAAATCAGCCCCACATCGTCATTCATGGGGAGATGTTCAAAATCGACGTGATACTTGAACTGCCCTTCCGGTAATAACTCTATGTTGGGCCTGGCAGAAATAAAGAGGTCTTCATCCAGGCCCGCATCAGCGTACCCCAGGTACTCTGGAGCCAGAGGAAACAGCACCCGTTTTTTACTGCCGTCACTGCGCCGCCCCGCGAACAGGTTGAAGAGATAAAAAAATGCGCTCTGACTGCCGTTAGTCAGCGCGATATTTTGCGCAGTGACAGACCAACCGCACTGCTCACGTAGCATTGCCGCCAGGGCATCCAGCAGCACGGCTTTACCGCGTGGACCATCGTAATTGCATAAGGCCTCACTCAGTTTGCCCTCGTCGTGCATCTGCTGCAGCAACTGCTGAAAATAATCGTTCATTGCCGGGATCTGTGCGGGGTTGCCTCCGCCAAGCATGATCGTGCCGGGCGTACGCAGGCCTGCGCCCATGTCTTCCATCAGACGTGAGATGCCGGAATGTTGAGTAAACTTGTCGCCGAACTGAGAAAAAGCCATAGCGGTTAAAAATTTGTAATAAAGAATGGGATAACCACCATAACGCCCGCTCCCGGCGGGCGCAATGGGCAGCCGCAGGATTACTTCAGCACCTGAGGATTCACGCAGTTCTTTTCAACCTTGCCGCTCAGGGCGGCAATGAGATTTTCTACCGCGTCCTGCATCATCCCATAGCGGGTTTCGTGGGTTGCAGAGCCAATGTGCGGCAACGTAACAACATTCGGTAACGACAGCAGCAGCGAGTCAGTCGGCAGCGGCTCTTTTTCGAAAACATCCAGCCCGGCGGCGTGGATCGTGCCCTCTTGTAGCGCGGTAATCAGGGCATTTTCATCTACCACTGGCCCACGGCCCGCGTTGATCAGCACCGCACTGGGCTTCATCATCGCCAGCTGTTCTGCGCCAATTAAATGATGCGTTTCTTCGGTAAGCGGCAGGCTGATGCAAACGAAATCGCTTTCTTTGAGCAGCGTTTCCAGCTCACACCGGCGGGCTGCAAACTGCGATTCGGCCTGGTCGTGCTGACGGCGCGCATTGTAGAGAATGTTCATGCCGAATCCGAAGTGCGCACGCTGGGCCAGCGCCATACCGATGCGTCCCATACCAAGAATTCCCATCGTCTTATGGTGCACATCCATGCCAAACCGGTCCGGACCAATACTTTTTTGCCAGTTGCCAGCTTTCACCCAGGCATCCAGCTCCGGTATACGTCTTGCCGTACTGAGAACCAGCGCCATGATGGTGTCGGCCACCGTTTCCGTCAGTACCGTTGGCGTGTGCATCAGCACGACCCCTCGCTGATTCAGGGCATCCACATCAAAGTTGTCATAGCCGACAGAAACGCTGGAACAGGCGCGCAGTGCGGGCATTTTGGCCAGCAACTCGCCATTGACTTTTCCGCCCGATCCCAACATTCCTTCGGCCTGTTGCAGTGCCTGCGCATGTTGCTGCTGGATTTCGGGTGATAAATCGTTGATTTCGGTGATCGTGGCATAGTCTGCGAGACGCGCACGGAGATCGTCAGGCAATTTTTTATAAAGAATGACGGCGGGTTTCATCAGATAGCTTCCTGTAAATAAATGACGGGCAACACAAAGGTCGCCCGGAGAAGATGCTAACGCTTACGCTTTCAGGCCGGTTTCGCGCCTTGTAGCGGAGGCGCCTTATTTTGTGCGGGTTTGACGATAAGCGTCAGGACCACGGACAGCAGTAGTGCGCCACCCATAAAAATATAGGAGGCCGAAGGACTGCCGGTTGCCCCGTTCAGATAACCCACAATCCAGGAGCCGATAAACGAGCCCAACGCCCCCATACTGTTGATAAGCGCCATTGCGCCGCCGGAAACATTGCGGGGCAGCATTTCCGGAATAATGGCAAAGAACGGGCCATAAGGCGCGTACATCGCGGCACCGGCGACGACTAACAAGGTATAAGACAGCCAAAAATTGCCCGAACCTACCATGTACGAACCGAGGAAGGCGAAGGCACCCACCAGCAACAGTGGCCAGACAAACAGTTTACGGTTTTGCGTTTTGTCCGATGCCCAGGACACCACCACCATCGCAATCGTGGCTGCCAGATAAGGCACAGCCGATAACCAGCCCGCTTCCACCATGCCCATTTGTGTACCGTTGCGCAAAATTGAAGGCAGCCACAGGACAAAACCGTAAACGCCAATACTCCAGGCAAAGTACTGCATACAGAGAATGATCACGTTACGATTGCGAAAGGCTTCGCCGTAGTTGCGCACTGCTTTGATGCTTTCTTGCTCTTTTTGCAGCGCGGCCTGTAGCGCGGCTTTTTCTGCATCGCTCATCCAGCGCGCTTGCGCAGGCTTATCCTGTACCATAAACCACCAGGCAATGGCCCAGATCACCGCAGGAATGCCTTCGAAGATAAACATTTCCCGCCAGCCAAACGCTTCTATCAGATACCCTGAAACCACGGACATCCACAGGACCGTGACGGGATTACCGAGAATTAAAAAGGTGTTTGCCCGCGAGCGCTCAGATTTTGTAAACCAGTTACTGATGTAAATCAGCATAGCAGGCATTACCGCAGCCTCGACAACCCCCAGCACAAAGCGAATCGCCGCCAGCACAGGGATGTTGCTGACAACGCCGGTGAGTGAAGCACAGCCGCCCCACAACAGCAGGCACCAGAAGATCAGTTTTTTTACACTGCGGCGCTCCGCATAGATCGCCCCAGGGATTTGAAAAAAGAAATACCCCAGAAAGAACAACGCACCCAGCAGGGAAGACATTCCTTTGGTAATGCCCAGATCGTCATTGATGCCAGCGGCGGATGCGAAGCTAAAATTTGCCCGATCCAGATAGGCAAGACTGTAGGTGATAAACACGATGGGCATAATGAACCACCAGCGTTTAGGCGCGATAATCTGCGTTTTCATCGGGAACTCCTCTGTTTCTGTTTGCGGGCCGGGCTACACATCACCTAACTGCTGACGCGTCGGCAAACCTTCGCTGTCACCACTCACCTGAATCGCCAGTGAACCAATTTTGTTCCCCCGGCGAATCGCCTCTACCAGTGGTTTCCCTTCCAGCAATGCACTTATGACTCCCACGGCAAACCCATCTCCGGCCCCGACCGTGTCCACAACCTGATCAACTTTGATTGCCGCCACCTGGCCCTGCTCACCCCCGGCTGTCTTATACCAGGCGCCCTCGCCGCCGGTTTTAATCACCACCGCTTTTACCCCTTTATCGAGATAAAAATCGGCAATATCCTGCGGTTGGCGATAGCCGGTTAAGATGTAACCCTCTTTTTCACCGGGCAGTACCCAGTCTGCGTATTCCGCTAACAGATTGAGCTGCTTACGCATTTCCTCTTCGCTGCGCCACAGCACCGGACGCAGATTAGGATCAAAGGAAATTGTTTTACCCCGCGCCCGCATCTCTTTCGCAGCATGCCTGGTCAGCTCAAGCGAACTGTCTGATATTGCTGCCGCCACGCCGCTCAGATGCAAATGGCGTGCAGAGCCAAAATAATCGTGGTCAAAATCCTCGGGTGACAGATGACTGGCAGCGGAGCCTTTGCGGAAATATTCCACGAGCGGATCGGAACCATCATCCACTTTAGATTTAAGCTGAAAGCCCGTGGGATAGCGCGGATCGACGGTCACCTGACGATGGTCGATATTTTCTTTATCCAGCACCTGACAAATAAAACGACCAAACGCGTCCTGTCCAATACGACTCACCCAGCCCACTTTCAGCCCGAGGCGTGCCAGACCGATGGCGACATTCAGTTCTGCACCTGCGGCGCGTTTGATAAATGTTTCTACTGCAGCCAAATCACCCGTTTCGCGGGCGACAAACATGGCCATGGCTTCGCCGATCGTGATGACATCAAGCGTACCGTTAGGATGAGTCGTCATTTTTACTCCTCAGACATTACGCAGCAGCGTCACATAATGGCGCGTAACCGCAATCAGATTGTCGCCTTCCAGCGGAAATTCAATACCGCGAGGGGCTCTCGCCGGTAGCCGATGCAACAGGTCTTGCCAGCCCGGTCCGGCATCGTCGAGCGCAATAGCGCGATAGCTTTTCCCCTGCGGCACCGCTGCTTTGACGTGCACGTAACCCACCTGGTCGGTCAACAGGACTGCAGCCTGCTCCGGGTTTTCGCCTGTCCAGTGCCAGTTCCCCATATCGAAAGTCATGCCAATCGGCAATGCCGCCTCACGGGCAGCGTTAAAAAAGCGCAGCATCGGTTGCAGTTTGCCGTGCACTGTCTGGTCATTTTCCACGGTCAGCGGCACGCCATATTCCGCAATCAGCATGCGCAGTGTTTCGCTGTACAGAGCCCCCGTAAAATTGCCCAGCGCCACCTTTAGTCTCTGCGCGTTTAGTTGACGAGCTTCGGTAAAATAACGCGTCAGCAAAGGGTTCAGCTTGCCGTCCTCACTGAACAAGGTATCGGGTACAGAATAGCTGGCGCGCAGCCGGTGCTGATCAATGGCCAGCGCCAGCGCGGGCAGATCATCGAAAGTCTTGTCATCGAACAATTCGCGACGGATTTCCACACCGTCCGCACCAGCCTGCTGAATGATCGGTAAGAGCGCCCTTTGTCCGCCCAGCGCAGCAATCTGTTGATGTCCATAAGCCGCCGTGACGACGATAATTTCGGGCTCCATTGCGGACTCCTGAGGGGGAAAATCGGTATTAACGTTACAAAAACGTTAAATGGAACCGGTTCCAAAGCAAAGTGGCAAAATGCGGAATTATGATCGTGCTCACGAAGCGAGCACGTAAGTGAAGGGAACAATCTGAAAATTAGCGAAGACGCTGGCTTGATCCCCGGACAATCAGCTCACCCGAGAAAACCTGCTCACAGGGAGGATGGTCGTGGCCTTCAATACGCGAAATCAGGCGCTCCAGCGCATGGTAGCCAATCTGCCAGGTGGGCTGTTTAAGCGTGGTAATCCCGACACCTGCCAGCGCCGCCCACTCCAGCTCATCAAACCCCAATAAACCCATGTCGCTTCCCCAGTGCAAATTTAGACGCTGAAGGGAACGGGCCACCTGTAAGGTCAGCGCACCGTTTGCCACCATAACTGCGCAACGCCTGTCTGCATGACGCTGACAGAAGTCACGCAAGACGGTATCCATCACATCGGGCTGATGCAGCGAGACTTCTGCATTTTCATGGAGGATGGCCGGATGCGCAGCCAGACGCTGGCGAAACGCCTGCAGGCGCTCGCGACGGGTATTCACGCTGCCTAACGGTTCACTCAAAAACAGCAGCGCCTCATAACCGTTATCAATTAAGTGATCGGTGGCCGTTTCTGCCGCTTCAGCATTATTCAGGCCCACCACATCACAGGGAAAATCGGGGATTTTTCGGTCAATCAGCACCATCGGCAGCAAAGATTGCTGCAGCCGGCTCAGTACCTTTTCATGCATACCTACCGCGTTAACGACAATGCCTTCAACCTGATAGCTACTCAGCAACTGCAAATAATGCTGTTCAAGATCGACTTCATTGTTGGTGTTACACATAAGCAATGTAAAGCCGCAGGCACGACAGGCCGCTTCAATGCCGCACATAACGTCCACGGAATAGGGATTGGTGATATCGGCAATGATTAACCCGATTAGCCGGGTTCGCCCCCGTTTAAGCCCGCGCGCCATCTGGCTTGGCCGATAGTTAAGATCGCTAATTGCCTGTTCAATGCGCGCTTTTAAGTCGGGAGAAAGCAGATGCTGTTCGCCGTTAAGATAACGCGAGACGCTGGTTTTCCCGGTTTTTGCCGCGCGGGCAACATCGCTAATAGTGGCGCGAGAAGGCCTGATTTTCATAGAATATTCCGCAAATTACGCATGCCGCGAGACTACCACAGGCGTCCGGCATGACAAACACGTTAGCGCTGTGCGGGCAGTTGCAGACTGGGTTGCCACAAGACCTGTAGCTGGGCCAGCGGTGCGCCGTCCAGTAACTGCATCACCATGGTCGCAAGCTGTTCGCCTCTCTCCTGCTCACTGGCCTGACGAATCGCAATAACCGGAAAATCAATGATGGCGTCAACCGGGAGTCCATCCCAGGCCATCAAAGTGATGGCATCCTTACCCTGCAGTCGTCCTGCCTGCTGAAGCGCTATTAACGCGCCTTCGGCCAGCGTACTGCTATCGGTAATAATGGCCTGAGGTTGTAGCCCTTCAGCCAGCCAGGCGGAGACTTGTTGATACCCTGCGCGGCGCGAGGGAGCAACCGCCGCAGTGGCATAAGGTGGTACGGAATCCAGGGCGTTCAGGTAGCCCTGACGGCGATCGCGAACAAACGTACAGCGTTCGTTTCCCCCGAGAAAGGCGATGCGCTGCATGCCCTGGGTCAGGCAGTGTTTTACCGCCAGCGCGGAACCTGCGGCGTTATCGACATCAAACCAGGCATGATTTTGCTGTGCATCAGTGCGCCCCAGCGAGAGAAAATTAAAGCCCTTCTGCTGTAAGCAGCGCAGGCGTTCGTCCTGCGGCAAGGTGTGCGTGATGATTAGCGCATCGACCACGCGACTGCGCAGCATACGCATCAGTGAACGCTGTCCGTCACAGGGTTTATCCGTCAGCAACAGCAGGTCGATATCATAGTGGGAAAGACGCTGGTCCAGCGCCAGTAATATCTTATTGAAATGGATATCGCTGAGGGGTGGGGCGCTCATCGGGTAGACGACGCCGACCGCGTTAGCGCGTCCGGTTTTTAAACGCCGGGCAGCTACGTTAGGACGGTAGCCACGTCGCCGGGCTTCTTCTTCCACGCGCTGACGTGTGTGTTTTGCTACATCCTCATACCCATTCAGGGCGCGACTCACGGTGGTTACGGAGAGCCCCAGGACTGACGCAATGGCTTTAAGTGACATGATGCGTTATCCATTGTTCAATTTGAACTATGCTGGCATAAAGCGTTAACTGGCACTGTGTACAGGCACCAACTGGAAACCTTACCGAGTTTATTGTCTAAAAATTGTCGAATAACTGACAGTAGCATGTCTTTCGCCCCCGGTGACAGGGGGCGAAATGATCAATTTAACGGGCTCAGCGTAATTTCAACCCGGCGGTTTTGGGCTTTGCCTGCTTCAGTACTGTTGGTCGCAATGGGGCTGTCGGGGCCGACACCCTGCGTATGCAGACGGTCAGCCGCCACGCCCTGTACGATCAAGGCGCTGGCCACGCTTTCTGCGCGCTGTTGTGACAGGCGCATATTCAATGCGCGCGAACCCGTACTATCCGTATGCCCCACCACGTTTACGGCCGTTTTCGGATACTCTTTTAGTACCATTGCGACGCCGGTCAGAGTATTGGCGCCGGCTGGCTTCAGACTGCTGCTGCTGGAATCGAAGGTCACATTGTTTGGCATATTCAACACAATATTGTCGCCCTGGCGCGTCACACTGACGCCCGTACCCTTCATTTTATCGCGCAGTTTGGCTTCCTGAACATCCATGTAATACCCCACACCGCCGCCTAAGGCTGCGCCGCTGGCGGCACCGATGAGTGCCCCTTTACCCCGATCTTTCTTCGAGGATGAAAGCACGCCCACACCGGCGCCGACTAATGCACCAAGACCTGCCCCCACGCCGGATTTTCCGGCCTGCGACTCGCCGGTATAGGGATTCGTGGTACAACCGGATATCACCAGGCTACCGCTGATTAATAACGAGATGGCAATCAATTTTTTCTGCATTATGTGTCCCTTGGGTTTCTCTAATCGGGGCGCCCCGGCCCCTTACTGGCCCTGATTATGCCGCGTAAAAGTGAGGGAAATCCTGAGACAATGTCTTATTTTGTAAAGGAGCGGTGTTAAATGTTATCAGGATGGCAAAAGCAGTTGGTTTGGTGATCGTTAATCAGGCCGCAGGCTTGCATAAAGGAGTAGCAAATTGTCGGACCGATGAATTTAAAACCACGCGTCTTTAATGCTTTAGAGAGTGCTATAGCCTGCGAAGAGGTGGTCGGGCTCTGTTTGTAATCCGCATAGTGGTGAACAATTGGCCGGTTATCGACGAACTGCCAGACGAAATGGGCAAAATCTTCCCCTTCCGCCTCCATCGCCAGCATCGCTCTGGCGTTGGCAATAATCGCCGCAATTTTACCCGGGTGACGAATGATGCCGCTGTTTTGCATAAGTTGGACAACGTCCTGATCGTTCATCAATGCCACCGCCTGCGGATCAAACTGGTGAAAGGCCGCGCGGTAATTCTCGCGTTTTTTCAGCACCGTAATCCAGGATAACCCGGCCTGTTGACCTTCCAGACACAGCATTTCAAACAGCGCCAGTTTATCTCTCTGCGCACGGCCCCACTCATTGTCATGGTAAGCCAGATAGAGGGGATCCTGCGTAACCCAGCCGCATCGTTGCATCATGGTATTCCTTTATAAAGCGCCAGTTTGTTGACCGATGGTAGAGGGAAACTGCCACCATTTGAACCCGCCACATGACAAAATGCGAGGCGGCTTCCATAGTCACCACCACATCCGTAAAGCATTGAAAGCGAAGGCAGCCCCACGCCAGGCGAATACAATGATAACGATAGTCATTTTCAGGTCATTCCATGCGTAACGAAGTCATTCTTATCGGCCGTGAAATCACGGTATTCCTTTTTGCCTCCCTGTTTATCACCTTCATGCTTGTCCCCCTCTATATGGATGTGGTGTGGATGGATAACGCGCTGCACGAAGCCTCTTTTACTGAAACCACACAGGAACTGTTGTTAGTTAGTCTCGCCGGCGCATTTTATATTGCCGCACGACACCGTCCCGACCAGTGCGGTGGATTAACCCTAATAGCCGGTTTTTACAGCTGTATGCTTATCCGCGAGCTGGATTTCTTCTTCGATCTTGTTCGTCACGGCAGTTGGGTGTGGTTTGCACTGGCGACCGCACTGGCGAGTTTCGCCGTCGCCATGCGTACTCCCAGGCAGACGCTCCGTACGCTGGCGAACCTGCTGCACCATAACCGTTGGCCCGTGATGGCGACCGGACTGATGATTGTGCTGGTTTTCTCACGTCTGTTTGGCATGAACACCCTCTGGCAACACCTGATGCCCGATCATTACAACCGCGGGGTAAAAAACATGGCCGAAGAAGGGGTAGAGCTGCTGGGATACAGCCTGTGTTGGCTGGCCGGTCTGCGCTATCTGTGGCAAACCCGGCCGTGAACGCGCAAGTCTCTGTCCGCCCCACGGTTGCATAACAGGCGCTCGCCGGGGAGATCGCCGGCAACGCTTTTTCAGCGATCCCGCGCCTTAAAAAAGGTACAATATGCCCTTCTGCACCGCGACAGGTGATCCGGTGTTGGGTGTAAGTTAACCGCAGGTCTTTTCATGTCAGTCAAAATCTTAACGTCAACGCTAATCGGTCTGGAGGCTTTCCGTCAGGACCCGCAGAGCGCCTTACAGCAGGCTGAAGACGGCATGCTGGCGGTGCTGGATAATTACACGCCGGTGATGTATGCCCTCACTCCCGCGCGTCTTGCACAGTTATTAGCCCTTGAAGCCGCCGCTCAGCAACCCAGTGATGTGGCGCTGGATGACAGTCTGTATGACGATGTTTCTGCTACGCTGCATAAACCCGTCGGCAAGTTTGCCATGTATGACGGCTGGCAGCCTGACGCCGACTTTACCCGCCAGGCAGCAATCTGGGGCGTCGCGCTCAGCGAGCCGGTGACGGCGGCAGAGCTGGCCGCCTTTGTGGCTTACTGGCAGGCCGAAGGCCGCCTTTTTCATCATGTACAGTGGCAACAGAAGCTGGCGCGTAGCCTGCAGATGAACCGCGCCGCCAATGGCGGACAGCCGCGTCGCGATATTACGCAGATCAGCAGTACTGACTACAATATTCCCGATGGTTTCCGAGGTGAGTAATGAAAACGCCCAACGATCTGTTTAACCGTCTGAAAAGAATGATGCCAGCAGGAACCCGTCCCAAATTCACTAATGGTGAAGAGTTGCTGGCCTGGAACCAGGAACAGGGGCGGTTGCGTTCAGAAGCGATTGTGCGAGAAAACCGCGCGATGAAAATGCAGCGTATCATGGGGCGTTCTGGGATTCGTGATCTGCATATTAACTGCTCATTCGACAACTACCGCGTCGAGAATGAAGGTCAGCGCAAAGCCCTGGAGCAGGCGCGCCAGTATGCTGCTAATTTTGAAGGAAACATCGCCAGTTTTGTCTTTGCAGGTCGGCCGGGCACAGGGAAAAATCATCTGGCTGCCGCCATCGGTAACGATCTGATTTTGCGTGGCAAGAGCGTGCTTATCGTGACTGTCGCGGATCTGATGTCCAGCATGAAAGGAACGTTCAGCGGCAGCAGTGATATCACCGAAGAGCGACTGATTCAGGATCTGAGCAGCGTGGATTTGCTGGTCATTGATGAGATTGGTATGCAGAGTGAATCGCGCTACGAAAAAGTGATTATTAACCAGATTGTTGACCGCCGCTCGTCATCTAAACGTCCGACGGGGATGCTCACCAATCTCGATCCCACCGGCATGAACGCCCTGTTAGGTGAACGCGTGATGGATCGTATGCGTTTAGGTAACAGCCTGTGGGTGCGCTTCGACTGGGAAAGCTATCGCAGCCGCGTCCGGGGTGACGAATACTGATGTTGCTGCCCGCTGAAGCGGGCGGTAGGGTTACTCTCCAGTTGCATTATCCTGTGGCCTGGCCCCCATTTCTGATGTAATCCCCTTATTCAGAGGACATTGCTATTTGGCAGCCCTCTCTGCCCAATGCTAAGTTTTCATTAGACATCAAACTAATAAGACTTCGTTGGCGGTGGGCGCTCCCTCGCCGCTGTTCACCTCTGGGGTAAGCCGTCATGAAAGCAACTGGCAAAGGGCCTGCATTGATGCGGCTGAATAATCAAAAGCGCGTAATGGCTCAACTGCGTCAGCTGCGCATCACATCGCGCCAGGATCTGGCGCAGGTACTGGCACTCAGCAAAAACACCGTTTCGCAAATTATTGATGATTTGCTGGAAAACGGTTGGGTTCAGGAACTAGGTAAAGCCAGCGTTTCTTCGGCTGGCCGTCCTAAAATTCACATTACCCTGCGCCCGGAAAAGCTGGTCAGTGCCGGTATCATGGTGGAAAAAAACCTGATTCACTGGCAGATCTGCGATTATTTTTCACAACCGCTTGCCGAACAGACAATACGGACGGACACCAGTAAACCTGGCCCGATCCTGGCTGAAATCGGCGCCCTGTGCGAAAAACTGATGGAAGCCTGGCCAGGGCTGCTGGGAATTGGGCTGGGGTTTCCCGGTGTCGTCGATTCACGGCGAGGCTGGATGCATTTATCGACCCACCTGGGCTGGCAGAATGTTGACCTGGCCAGTGATCTGCGCAAACAGATCGCCTTGCCGATTCGGATTATGAATAACGTCAGGGCCGCTGCGCTGCTGTCTGTGCAACAGCTCAATCTGCCCGCCGAAAGCGGGCATTTTTATTTGCGCATTGCGGAAGGCATTGGCGGCGCGCTGGTGCAGCATGGCGTGGTTTTCACCGGTAACAGCTGGACCGCTGGTGAAGCAGGTCACCTTACCGTCCAGCCAAATGGCCCTCGCTGTAGCTGTAATCGGCAGGGTTGTCTGGAGGCGATGATCAGTAAACCTGCCATTAACCAACAGCTTGCCCAGCGTCAGCCGGGATTAACCTGGCACAGTCGTGACAGCGCACCGAATGTCGTGAATGAAGTGATGCAGCTGGCAGGCAACTATCTGGGCATCGCGCTCAGCCAAATCATGTTATTACTGAATCCCGCCACAATCATCATTGACTGCCCCTGGAGTGTCAGCCCGACCTTTTGCCAGGCCGTGCTCAATCAGACGCAGGCCAACAAACTGGCGTTTATTGCGGCCCATACGCAGGTACATTTTCTGCAATCGCATCTGGCCCCGGCAACCGGGCTGGCACTGGCCATTATCGAACAGATGGAGCAGCGCCTCGAGTAACAGGCCACTGAGCGTGGCCCGGTGGCTTAGCGCTGGCGAAAATCGGGAATAACCAGATCGCCACGCATTACTGAGGAATGTAACACGCTCTGCGTCTGTTGATTCAGTGCCTTCACAATACGCGCGGCCATGGCATCCATTGAATATGAGATAGCCGGAATCGTCGGGATACCGGGCAGATCCAGCGTGCCGGCCAGACTAAAGACCATAATGTCTTTTGGCACCTGCTTATTGAACGCCTGCAACTGAGGAATCACTTTTTGTGCCTGCTGTTCATCGGCCACCAGCAATGCATTGAAATTGAGCGTGGAGGCATTGTTCAGAAGTTCCTGCAACGCCACTGAAGAAGATGACGTGTCCATAAAGACCAGATTGCGGTTAAAAGGCAGGAAATTTTTTTCCAGGGCATGTTTATAGCCCAGCAGAACCTGATCGGCAAAGCCCATGCCCTCGGGATGAATCAGAGCAATTTGACGACGATTTTGACTGATAAGATAGTTACAGGCCGTTTCCGCTGCAAAAGCATGATCACGCTGGATACTGTTCACTTCTTCGCCGGATTCCAGACAATCCACCAGCATCACGTTTGGCTGACGCAGGTTTAACGGAAAGCGCGCGCCGATAATTAAGACATCATCACATAACCCACAGGTCAACTCACTGAGGCAGGTCATCACGTCCGCTTTCGTGTTGGCGAAACGAAGTAACAGGTGTTTTTGATGCTGACTGAAATGTTTCTCCAGCGCATAAAGGTAACCCGTCGTCTGATTGATATTTTCCTGCGCACAAATAACACCGATACAGCCCGTAGACTGACTCAGTAGTGACTGGGCGATGACATTTGGACGATAATTCAGTTCATCCACCGCTTTTAACACCGCAGCCCGACTGGCCTCTTTCACCCCACGTGACCCACTCAACACGCGCGATACGGTGGCTTTAGACACGCCAGCCAGTCGCGATACATCGTTGATAGTAGACATCATTTTCCCCTAACAGAACCAAACGGCTCCCTGAAAACTGACCGAAACGGTGGCTTAATTTTTCGCCACAGGCAGTATAGCGTTTTCGTTTTTTCATGGAAACCGATTTTCCGTTTCTACTCAATAATGATTTTTACCGCTTAATTTAGTGATCTGAATCGTAATTAAACACCCGTTATCAGCCAGAGCATGATGCCTGTCACACTTCCTTTTGCGACAAATGGAAACCGGTTTCCATATCGTATCAAATCATCTCCGTAACAAGTTTTACACGTAAAGGAGCGTTCTCATGATCAGGATTATGTTGTGCTGTTCGGCAGGTATGTCCACCAGCATGCTGGTGCGCAAAATGGTAGAGGTGGCGGATCAGCGCGGCCTCGCTGTGCAGATTGATGCCTGGGGCATTGCCGAGTTTGATACGCAGTTTCCAACGTATCAGGTTGTGCTGCTCGGCCCGCAAGTAAAGTACATGTTAAACACGCTTTCAGAAAAAGCTGCCACCCACGGTATTCCTGTCCGGGCTATTGATATGACGGACTACGGTATGCAACGCGGTGACAACGTGCTGGATTACGCTCTGTCGCTTATTGAAGCGACACACTAAAAGGTGTCATTTATGGGTTCGTTATATCAGTCAATGGTGACGGTGATTGAACAGGCTATTACGCCCCTCGCCGGAAAATTGGGTCAGCAAAAGTACGTTATCGCTATTCGTGATGGTTTTACGGCGGCCCTGCCGTTTATGATTATTGGCTCGTTCATGCTGGTGTTTATTTTCCCGCCCTTTTCAGCGGATACCACCAACAGCTTTGCCCGGGCCTGGCTCGACTTTTCGGTCACTTATCGCCAGCAACTGATGCTGCCGTTTCATCTCAGCATGGGCGTCATGACCTTCTTTATCTCAGTCGGCATCGGTGCCAGTCTGGGCCGACAGTTCAACCTTGATCCCATCATGTCAGGTTTACTGGCTTTTATGGCCTTTTTACTGGTGGCAGCGCCCTATGCTGATGAAAAGATCTCTACGCAGTACCTGTCCGGTCAGGGAATTTTTACGGCCCTGATTACCGCGATTTATGCCACCCGTGTTTATGCCTGGCTCAAACAGCATAACGTCACGATTCGCCTGCCCAAAGAAGTCCCCACTGGCGTCGCCCGTTCTTTTGAGATTTTAATTCCGGTATTGGTGATCATTGGCACCCTGCATCCGCTTAATCTGTTTATTGAAGCCAAAACGGGCATGATTATTCCTCAGGCGATTATGCATCTGCTGGAACCGCTGGTATCCGCCTCGGATTCCCTGCCAGCCATCTTGCTGTCGGTGCTGCTGTGCCAGATTTTTTGGTTCGCCGGTATTCATGGCGCACTCATCGTCACTGGCATCATGAATCCCTTCTGGATGGCTAATCTCTCCGCCAATCAGGCCGCTCTGGCAGCCGGTGCGGCGCTGCCCCATGTCTATCTGCAGGGCTTTTGGGATCACTATCTGCTTATCGGCGGCGTCGGTTCCACTTTGCCGCTGGCCTTTTTACTGCTGCGCAGCCGGGTGCTGCATCTGCGTACCATCGGCAAAATGGGCGTGGTTCCCAGCTTCTTTAATATCAATGAGCCGATCTTATTTGGTGCGCCCATCATCATGAATCCCCTGCTGTTTATTCCCTTCGTCTGCGTCCCGATGATTAATGCCGTTCTGGCCTATACCGCCACAAAACTGGGCTGGGTTGCGCAGGTCGTTTCGCTGACGCCCTGGACGACGCCCGCGCCGATTGGTGCTTCCTGGGCGGCCAACTGGGCGCTTAGTCCACTGGTCATGTGCCTGATCTGCATGGTGATGTCGGCACTGATGTACTTACCTTTTCTGCGCGCTTACGAACGCAGCCTGATCAAAGCAGAAGAGAAAAAAATTCAGGATACCGTGCCCGCAGGCAATACCGTGCACGGTCATCCCCAGGCTTAAGGAGTCAGTCACATGCACTACCGTTTTCCTGACAATTTCTGGTGGGGCAGCGCCAGTTCGGCGTTGCAAACCGAAGGCTGTAGCCTTCAGGGCGGTAAAAGCGCCACCACCTGGGATCACTGGTTCGCACACCAGCCGCATCGTTTCCATCACGGTATTGGCCCGGCCGATACCTCCGGCTTTTATCAACACTGGCGGCAGGATATCGCGCTGCTAAAAGCGTTAAAGCACAACAGCTTTCGCACCTCGCTGAGCTGGGCGCGGCTCATGCCGAACGGAGCGGATGAGATCAATCCCGAGGCCGTCGATTTCTATCACCGGGTCATTGATGAATTACTGGCGCAGGGGATTACGCCGTTTATCACGCTGTTTCATTTCGATATGCCGCTGGCCCTGCAGGAGAAAGGGGGCTGGGAAAACCGCGAAGTGGTGCAGGCGTTTGGCCGCTACGCGCAGCGCTGTTTCGCGCTGTTCGGTCACAAAGTGAAGCACTGGTTTACTTTTAATGAGCCCATTGTGCCGGTTGAAGGCGGCTATCTGTATGATTTTCATTATCCCAACGTGGTGGATTTTAAACGCGCCGCTACCGTGGCCTTTCATACCGTACTGGCACATTCCCTGGCGGTACGAGCCTGGCGTAACGGCGACTATGATGGCGAAATAGGCGTGGTACTGAATCTCACACCGTCCTATCCGCGCTCAACGAATCCGGCAGATGTCAACGCAGCACAGCATGCCGATCTGCTGTTTAACCGCAGCTTTCTCGATCCGGTTCTCAAGGGCGAATATCCGTCTGCGCTGCTGGACTTATTAAAACAGCATGACCAGTTGCCACACTGCCTGCCTGGCGACAGCGCCTTGCTTGCCGACGGCATCATCGACCTGCTGGGTGTCAATTATTATCAACCGCGCCGGGTGAAGTGCCGGGACAGCGCCGTCAACCCTGACGCACCGTTTATGCCGGAGGCATTATTCGATCATTACGACATGCCTGGCCGACAAATGAACCCATACCGCGGATGGGAAATCTATGCGCCGGGTATTTACGATATTCTGATCAACCTGCGCGATAATTACGGCAACCCTCGCTGCTTTATTTCTGAAAATGGAATGGGCGTCGAAAATGAACAGCGTTTTATTCAAGACGGTAAAGTTCAGGATGATTACCGTATCGAATTTGTTTCCGAACATCTTAAATGGCTGCATAAAGGCATTCGCGAGGGCTGTCATTGTCTGGGTTATCATATGTGGACCTTTATCGACAACTGGTCCTGGCTGAATGGCTATAAAAATCGCTATGGCTTAGTGCAGCTCGATCTGGAAACACAACAACGTACGATAAAAAAGAGCGGGAATTGGTTTGCTAACGTTGCCGAAAATAACGGTTTTGACTGAGAGCGATAATAATGATTGAACTTGAAGACGCTGTAATGACAATTATCGTCAATTCAGGACACGCCCGCAGCCTGTGCTTTGAAGCCCTGCAGGCGGCGCGGCAAGGCCAGTTTGACGAGGCCCATGCGCGCCTCAAAGCGGCCGACGACTATTCCCGCAAGGCCCATCAGATGCAAACCCGGTTAATTGAACAGGATGCTGGCGAGGCCCGACAGCCGATGACATTAATTATGGTCCATGCTCAGGATCATTTAATGACGTCGCTATTAGCCCGTGAATTATCAGAAGAAATAATTCATCTCTATCAACGGTAATTTGATCGCTTAATACAGGAGAACGCCTGACAAAAAACATCCCTCTGGAAAGAAAACATACTCTACAAATCAACTTGTTTTGGTGACAGTCAATAAGCCGAAACGGGCGGGTTATTATCTGAAAACAACAGCACGCGTCTTTCGGGTTAATTCGTGTTAACCCGAAGGATGAGGTGTAAACGAGATAACCATGAACATGATAAAAACATTTTCACTTCCTCTGGCGGTGAGCGCCGCGCTGTGCCCGATTGCCGGCCTCGCACAGGAATTCACGCAGGAACAAATCGACGCTATCGTCGCCAAAGCCGTCGATAAAGCTTTAGCAGAGCGTCAGACTAAGATAGATGCCGCCGTCGCGAAAAAAACGGATGTGATAACAGAACCGCAGAGTCCTGCACAGTCACCGGATATGGCCATTCCTTTTGGCGTGAAGTTTAGCGGCTACGCCCGTTATGGCGCGCATTACCAAAGTGGTGACCAAAAGTATGTCAACGTTGATGGCTCTTACAACGGCGCCTCCGGTATTGGTCGCCTGGGGAACGAAGGTAACGGCGGCGAATTCCAGCTCTCTAAAGCGTTTAAAAGCACGAACGGTGCCATCTGGGACGTGAACGTGATGATCGATCACTGGGGCGACGAAGTGAACCTGAAAAAAGCTTACGCTGGCGTGACCAACGTGCTGGCCTCGAATCCCAATGCCTATCTTTGGGCCGGACGGGACTTTCATCAGCGCCCGCAACAGAACATCAATGACTATTTCTGGATGAATCACGATGGTCAGGGCGCGGGCGTAAAAGACTTTGACGTAGGCGGGATAAAATTTGACCTTGCTGCCGTCGCGGCGGTGGAATCCTGTAATCCTGAAGTGCTTAGCGATGAATCCAATCCGTCACGCATTACCTGTACGGGCGGATCGGGCACCGGCGATAAAGGAAACTATGCCGCCACATCTAAAATCCACGGCATGAAACTGGGGCCGCTGGATCTGGAGATGTATGCCAATTACGGTTTCGACTCTAAGGCCGTGGAAAGCGAGGATCGCCTCAACGCCTGGCAGGGTGCGTTTGTCGTAAGCCACACCACCGATCATGGCGTCAATAAAGTGATTGCACGTTACTCAGACAATGCGGATAACAGCGTTTACAGCAAAACCCATGGCCTCAGCACGCTTTATACCAGCTTTGAAGGTAAGCACCTGTTTACTCAGCAGGCGCAGGTGGAGTATCTGCTGGCCTATCACGATTATGACAACAGTCGACTGAAAAGCGACAACCGGAAAAACTACGCTGCCATTGTGCGCCCGATGTATTTCTGGAATGACGTGCACTCCACCTGGCTCGAAGCCGGTTATCAACGGGTCAACTATGATGAAGGCGGTAGCAACAACGGCTGGAAGCTGACGCTGTCGCAAAATATCGCTATCGCGATGGGCCCGGAGTTCCGTCCCATGCTGCGCTTCTATGTGACGGGCGGCAAGGTCGATGATGCGCGCACCGCACGCGTAAATGGCCGGGAAAACGATATTCTGGACGACTTCAATCTGGGTGCGATGTGGGAAGCCTGGTTTTAAGACGAAACACGGGTCGTCTACGGCCAGTGTGAGGCGGTGTACGGATTTACCTGCAACGATAAGCAACCCTCGCCCCTCGGGCATTTCTGCCGTATGCCCGATTGGGTGGTAAGCTGTACGAAGGGCGCGCTACACCGCCTTGCCGTGTCAACGCGACATTCACCTCAGCGACCTGATAAGGAAAAGCACCATGTCGGCAATCGGTAATACATTTCATCACATCGGTATTGTGGTTCAGGATATTGAAGCCAGTGAAGCCTGGTATAGCCAGATGCTGGGATTTACGCGTCTGTATGATTATGGCTGGCCGGGCGTACAGGTTGTTTTTATTGCGCGGGGCAATGTGAAACTGGAGCTGTTTCAACATGCGCAGGCTACCCCGATGGATCCACAGCGGCAACGCGCAGAAACCAATCTGAAAATCGGCGGTATCAACCATTTCGCGCTTCAGGTCGACGATCTCGATGAGGCGGTTGCGGAACTGCAGGCAAAAGGTGTCGAGATCGTTTCCCCGCCCCGTGCCGTACCCAACGGCGATGGCGATCGTTTCGCTTTCATTCATGATAACGAGAAGATGCTCGTCGAGCTTTTTCAGCCCGGCCGCTAACCCGCCTCCTGTCTGGAATGATTTCACTCACGACGGGGCGAACGCGCGCGTCGCCTGATAGAACCTGACAAAGGCTTTACGCTACCCCTTTTCCTTTAAATACCCATATGAACCCTGTCACAAAACGCGCACTCGGTTTTTCGACCGGGATAAGCGCGCCCTCGACCAGCAAACTTGTTAAAGCCTTGTTGCGCATAGCCCAATGTAATTGTTAACGGCCATTAATGCGCATAGCGCATCAGTCGATGAGTTTATTGCGCTTATTTACTTTATTTTCCTGATCCAGTCTTCAGCAACAGGCGCAGCAAAAAGCGTCAATGATAAACTGGAGATACCGATGCATTCCTCGACTTCACCTATGACCACTCGCGCCAGAATCGGCGCCATCTTGCGCGTTACCTCGGGCAACTTTCTGGAACAGTTTGACTTCTTTCTGTTTGGTTTTTATGCCACCTACATCGCGCATACTTTCTTTCCGGCGAGCAGTGAGTTCGCCTCACTGATGATGACCTTTGCCGTCTTCGGCGCAGGTTTCCTGATGCGCCCGATCGGCGCCGTGGTGCTGGGCGCTTATATTGATAAAGTCGGCAGACGTAAAGGATTGATCGTAACCCTGTCCATTATGGCTACGGGCACCTTTCTGATCGTATTAATCCCGTCTTATCAGAGCATTGGCCTTTGGGCTCCGATGCTGGTGCTTATCGGTCGCCTGTTGCAGGGCTTCTCTGCCGGTGCCGAACTGGGCGGCGTGTCGGTTTACCTGGCCGAAATCGCTACGCCAGGCCGTAAAGGCTTCTATACCAGTTGGCAGTCGGGCAGCCAGCAGGTCGCCATTATGGTTGCCGCTGCCATGGGCTTTGCCCTGAATGCCGCCCTGGAAGAGAGCGCGATTCGTGAATGGGGCTGGCGTATTCCGTTCCTGTTTGGCTGCCTGATTGTGCCTTTCATTTTCTTTCTGCGTCGTAAGCTGGAAGAAACGCAGGAATTTAATGCTCGCCGTAAGCATCTGGCGATGCGCGAGGTCTTTAAAACCCTGTTAGCTAACTGGCAGGTAGTGGTTGCGGGCATGTTGATGGTGGCGATGACCACAACAGCGTTCTATCTGATTACCGTTTATGCCCCCACCTTCGGCAAGAAGGTGCTGATGCTCAGTGCGTCTGACAGCCTGCTGGTTACGCTGCTGGTGGCCATTTCCAATTTCCTCTGGCTGCCGGTCGGGGGTGCCCTGTCTGACCGCTTTGGACGTAAACCGGTTCTGATTGCCATGACGTTGCTGGCCCTGGCAACGGCTTATCCGGCCCTGACGCTGCTGGCCGAAGCCCCGAGTTTTACGATGATGCTGACCGTACTGCTGTGGCTGTCATTTATCTACGGCCTGTATAACGGTGCGATGATTCCTGCCCTGACCGAGATTATGCCAACCGAAGTTCGGGTGGCGGGCTTTTCACTCGCTTACAGCCTCGCAACGGCTGTCTTTGGCGGATTTACCCCGGTGATTTCAACCGCATTGATAGAGTACACCGGCGATAAAGCGTCACCCGGTTACTGGATGAGCTTTGCTGCCGTCTGTGCCCTACTGGCGACGCTGTATCTTTACCGCCGCAGCGCTGTCAATTTACAACCCGCCGTTAAACATTAAGTCAGGGACTCCATTATGAAACGACTATACCGATCACTCCTTGCCACCCTCGTGCTTTCAACCGTCAGCACGACGGTACTGGCAAAGGACGTGACCGTGATGATCTCTGGTGGCTTTAAAGCCGCCCTGGAGAAACTCACGCCTCAGTTTGAAGCCCAAAGTGGTGACAAAATTATCCTGGTATCCGGCCCTTCAATGGGTAAAACCCCGCAGGCAATCCCTAACCGCCTGGCACGTGGTGAAAAGGCCGATGCGGTAATTATGGTAGGCAATGCGCTGACTCAGCTGGAAAAAGACAAGTGGATAAAACCCGGCTCACGCGTGGAGCTGGCTGACTCGCCGATTGGTATTGTCGTGAAGCAAGGCGACGCTAAGCCCGCAATTAAGACGGATGACGAATTACGTCAAGCCTTACTGAGCGCGAAGTCTATTGCGTATTCCGATAGCGCCAGCGGTCAGTATGTCAGCAGCGAGTTGTTTAAGAAGTTAGGCATTGAAGACAAAGTCAAAGACAAAGCACATCAGGTCGAACGTATTCCTGTCGCCTCGGAAGTGGCAAAAGGCCACTATGCACTGGGACTACAGCAGGTCAGCGAACTGCTGCCCGTCAAGGGCGTGACTTTTGTTGGCGAGTTGCCTGACGATGTCCAGTACATTACCCGCTTCGCGGGCGCTGTCCCGGCGAAAGCCGCGCATCCGGAAGCAGGTAAAGCGCTACTTGATTTCCTGGCCTCAGCCCAGGCGCAGGCGGTCGTTCACGCAACCGGTTTGCACTCGGTGAAAACGCAGCAGCCTGTTACGCAGCGTGATACTGTTCAGTAATGAGCTTTTCCAGTTCTGCTGCAATATACGACTGAATACGTCCGCTGCGTCTGAGCAGCCCTACAGTACGTTTCACCACCGGATCGGTGAGGGGTAACTGCACCAGCACCGAATGACCGGATGACGGCATCGACATGGCGGGCACGGCAGCAATGCCGATTCCCGCTTCAACCATACCGAGCATCGTGGTCACATGTCGGGTCTCACAGATACTGGGACGCGCCGGAACAACATGACCCAGGGCAGAGTCCAGCAGGTTGCGATTACCCGACGTCTTATCCAGCCCCACATAATCCTGCTGATAAAATTCCTGCCATGTCAGCCCTTTACGGCTGGCAAGCGGATGGTCGTGTCGGCAGGCGACAACATACACATCCTCAACCAGGGGTAAAAATTCGGTGCCAGGTGGTGGATTGCCGGAGAAGCAAATGCCAAAATCTGCCTGACCACTGGTTACCGCCTCGATCACGTTGCCTGCGCTGCTATCAATGATTTTGACGCGTACGCGAGGATAGCGGGCCTGAAAGCGGCGAATGACATCCGGCATAAAATAGTAGGCCGCAGAGGGCACCGTCGCCACCGTCACCAGTCCGGTCCGATCCTGGCTGACTTTACTGATATCGGCCATAACCTCTTCAAAATTAGCGAGCAGCTGCTCCGAACGTGCGGCAAATGTCTGACCATAAAGCGTAAGCGTAACCCGGCGCGTGGTTCTGTCGAACAGCTTAATCCCCAGTGCCGTTTCCAGCTTTTCAATCCTGCGGCTCAGGGCCGACTGGGACAGGCAAATGGACTCCGCTGCAATGCGGAAATTGCCATATTCGACCAGGGCGCGAAACGCGTACAGATCGTTAAGATCGAAATTAACCGGCATGGCGACAGACATTCCCGTGATGTTGAAAAGGCTGGAACCATAGTGCCTTATCGCTTAACAGCAAACAAAGTGAAATATGCGCGAAACGGCGGGTGTTAAGCGGGGAAACCGGTCACCCGTAAAGGCAGGCGACCGGAAAAAATACTCAGACAGGATGTGGCGTGGATGAACGGGAAACGTTTCTGACCGCTTCCTCGACGCGCTCAGAATTGCTCTGAATACTGGCGATTACCTCACCCGCCTGACGCATAAGATTGACTCCACGCGCCGTGTTTTTCAGGTTATTTTCGATGTCTTCCAGCACCTTTTTCGCCAGCTGATTATTACTGGACACCACGCGTCCTATTTCTTCTGTCGCTTCGTTAATACGTGCCGCCAGCGTGCGTACCTCGGCGGCTACGATGGCAAAACTGCGCCCCGACGTGCCGGCGCGGGCAGCCTCAATGGCTGCATTCAGCGCAATAAAGCGCGTCTGCTCGGCGATATTGCGAATGGAATGCACCATATCGGCAATCCGGTCAGACTGGCCGTTCAGGCCAAAGACATCCGCCGAAACGCTGTTCATCTCATTGGCGATGTCCGCCATCGTTCTGACGCTGTCTTCGATGACATCGGCACCCGTTACCGAGCTTTCACGTGTCTGTTGCGCCATCTTCCATGCGTGCTGAGCGGCTTCGTTTTCCTGCTGGTTTTGCAACACCTGCTCCGTCACATCCGTCGCGAATTTCACGATCTTATATAACCGGCCTTCGGTATCAAAAACCGGGTTATAGGTTGCACGCAGCCAGATGGTTTTACCCTGGCGGTTAAGGCGCGGATACTGGCCGGAAAAAAATTCGCCCTGGTTCAGGCGTTGCCAGAACTGCTGATATTCCTGGCTGTTACGCAGTTCCTCAGAGCAAAACATACGGTGATGCCGCCCGAGGATCTCATCGGCTTTGTAGCCGGTCGCTTTCAGGAAGTTTTCATTCACCTCCAGTACTTCCCCGGCCTTATTAAATGCAATGACGGCCATTGAGCGGCTGATCGCCTGTACCATGGCATCCTGCTGCTGCGCTTCGCTGATACGCTCGGAAATATCAGCCGCCAGCTTGATGACCTTAATCACCCGACCCTGCCGATCTTTTACTGGCACATAGCTGGCTTCCAGCCAGACGGGATGATTATCTTTGCCTAAACGCAGGTATTTACCGCTGAAGCTCTTGCCGCTGGCCAGCCGTAGCCAGAACTGGCGATACTCGGCTGAGTTGACCAGCGAGGGCGAGCAAAACATGCTGTGATGACGACCCACGATTTCTTTTATCTCATAGCCCATCTTGTTGAGAAAAAGATCATTTGCCCGAAGGATCGTGCCTTCTGGCGTAAACTCGATGATCGGAATGGCATCATTCAGTGCTTTGAGCGAATCGGCGGCGTGTTTATGCTGGTGTTTTGAGAAAAGGGAAAATAATTTTTTTAGAATTGTCATTTTTATACTGCCATGTTGAGTGGTCTGGAGAGTTTATCGGCAGAAGAAAGAGCAGGCTTGAGACAATGGAGAATAAACAGGCAACAGATTGTGACCGGGCTAATAACGTTAATTAAAGGATGAATACAACGCCCTTTATTTTTTGGCCGCGTTAAAACGTAATGACTGACATTAAGTGGAAAATTATTTGCACACCGGGTTTACGTCACTGTCGGCATAAACCGTCCTTTTCACGCTCTGCAGCGACCAAAAAAAAGCTGCCATCAGGCAGCTCTTTGCGCATCTTTCAACACGACGCGGTTATTTATACAGCTCGGCGGTCATGTGGACACGGTCGTTCGTGTTGGCTTCGATGATTCTGTACTGCGCACCCTGCTGTTCAGCCTGGGCTGCAATTTTCGCTTCGGTACCATCAAGGGTTGAACCCGTTGCGGTGACAGTTTGCGCAAAAGCAGAGGCTGACATCAGTGAAAGCGCAGCAACGGCAGCAAGGGAAAGTGTTTTCATGGTTTTCATAATCCGGTTCCTTATCATGTAAGCGGGAAAGCAGTGTGCTTTCGATGGGAGTAATGATAACCATAGTTATTAATACAAAGTTAACAATAAGTGCCGCAATTGTGATCCTGCTATCTATCACGCTGATAGCTAAAACCTCATGCCGACGTTGCGGAATTGACATATAACGTTTTTGGTAAGGGTGACTGAGGCAGGAAAAGCAGAGGCTCAGCGCGAGCTGCAGCTATATTTCACGTTTTGCTATGCCAGGGATTAAGGATATCTCACCTGTCTGGCAGATCTTATCTGCGCGCTAAGAGCGGTTAACTGCGAAGGTTGTGCGCTTTTAAGCGCGCACATCTTGATGACTGCTGCCAGACAACAAACAGGATAATGCTTTATTGCTTGCGCACGTTAGTACGTAGCGCGCCCTTTTCCCCTGTTGGTTTCTTACGTGTTAACCCATGGCTTAGATTCCAGAGAGCGGATGGGTTTGTTTGTCACGGCTTTCGGCTTTCGGCTTTCGGCTTTCGGCTTTCGGCTTTCGGCTTTCGGCTTTCGGCTTTCGGCTTTCCAGGTAAGCAAAGCGCACTAAAATTTGCCAGTAATCCTGAAAAATCATGCCTTTTCGCCCTCCTCCGCTCTTTTCTTTAACTACCTGTTTTTTCCTGTGGCAAAAGCGACTGGAATATTACGCGTTAATGTGCGTCTTTTCATCGGGGTGATATAGTCTGCTGAGAGGCTTTATCAGCGCCATCTGCGCGCTGATATTTTGTGGAGGAGAGCTTTAATGGCGCTGTACGCTCTGGACTGGTTTAGTCGCAATGGTATGGAGTGCTCGCGCGTTAAAGCGCATAACGCAACCTTTCCAAAACACACGCACGATGAATATGTGCTTAGCGCCAACCTGTCGGGCATTGAGGAAATCACACTTAATGGCCAGACACAGCAGGTCAATGCGGGTCAGATCACCCTGTATAATCCGGCCAGCATCCAGTCTTCACGTTTCGATCAGCACGGCGCTGAATTCCTCAGCATCCATATTCCGCAGACGCTATTAAAAACATTCAATCTCAGCCAAAATCTCAGCAGTTACCGTGAGGCACCCGTTTTAGCTGAAGGCGTTTTCACGCATCAGGCGTTATTTAACGCTATATGTCGCTATGCCCAACTGACACAACACCATGACAGCGAAGAGGAAGAGCAGGCACTTTTGCTGTTGTGCGCAGAACTGTTCTCTGACAAAGTCACGCGAGATGCCGTAGTCGATAAAGACCTGGACCGCATCATTGCTTTTATGCGCCAGCATGTGAACATGAAGCTTACGCTGAATGCATTGGTGCAGGTAGCGGGAATAAGCAAATACACGCTGGTGAGGCGTTTTACTGCTTATACCGGGCTTCCACCTTTGCAGTATCACATGCAGCTTCGCCTGTGTGCAGCGCGGGCGCTTCTGCGACAGAATCAGCATCCTCTGGACGCCGCGCATCGCCTGGGATTTTACGATCAAAGCCATTTTATCAATGCGTTTCGCAAAGTAATGGGCACCACGCCCAAACACTATGCTTCACAAGTAGGTTCAGGAAAGCAAAAATTCTTTATAACCTGAAACGATGACGTAAAAAGCAAAACAGGCAAAGATAAGGGCAGAAAGCATGTAGGAATATCTCAACAACTTTTGTCCTAATAGCCTGCCGCCCACGCTGCCAACCAGACAGAGCACACCCGTCCATATCACCCCGGCCAGAAAAAAACCGCTCAGAAATAGCGTGGTTCCGGTAAGGTTTTGCTCCCCGAAACGGGAAATGAGCGCGCCACCCACCGTCGCAAACCACAGAATGGCGGTGGGCGAGGACAGGGCCAGTACAATTCCGCGACGGAACTCACGAAACAGCGATCGCCTGACAGTCACCTGTGATGTGTCGATATCGTTAACTGTACTGAAGGCAGCCATCAGCATTTTAACGGTGAACCCTGTCAGCAGAAGCCCTCCAACCGACCAGATTATCCATCGCACTATCTCGAATTGCAGCAACACCGCCATGCCCGCCAGCGCCAGCACGGCATAAAAAAGATCGCCTATACAGGTGCCGATGCCCAGCGAAAATCCCTGAAAATACCCCCGCTGCATTGCCAGCGTAATCATAGCGATGTTGGCAATGCCGATATCCAGACACAGTGACAGACTTAAGAAAAACCCCGTTGAAAAGGACATCATCGCATTGCACTCCTGCACGACAGAACCTCGCGCTGCGCCACCTGATATGTGCCTGTAAATTCTGTAAAAAGAGCCCATTCTGGAGAGCGAAGCGTAAACTGAAGCGGCATCATTGAGTTCCCTGCCTGAACGTGAGTGATACCTTATTTCATTCTTTTACTCAGCTCAGGTATTGGAAAAAATTGCAGCGAAGGGATGAAGGGAGAGTCAGCCGACGGGGAAAGGGAATAAAGCGGGCGGTACGACATGATCCGCCCGGGGAACCTGGAGCAGAATAATCAGGCGGTGGTGTTAATGTTCCGCCCTACAGCCGGGTTCGCGGGAAGGGCAGTAACGCCTTCCACCAGTGTAGTGATGGTATCTGCCTGTTGGTTCAGGGTTTTCTTTAACAGCGTCGCATTGGCTTCACCACGTGCCTGCCATTGATCTAACCCTGCAGACAGCGTTGTGAGTTGCTGAATATCCATGCAGTTGCTCCTTATGTTGACTGAGCCCCAAACGGGGGTCACATAATACTGGCGACGGATTTCGCCAGTGGCGCATAAAGTATCGGCACATATACGCAAAACTTAAGCATGATTAACAGTACCGTGAAGCACACTGCTTATCGTGAAACAAACCGCGGCACAAAACTCACCGGAAAATTCAGCGAATTGGCGATAAAACACGCATCGTGAGCATCGTGGTGCAGCGCTTCTGCGCGCGCAGCGTCCGCCGGATCGCGCAATGTGACCAACGGCTTCAGCGTGATTTGCGTGAAATGCCCCCGCTCACCCTCGACCATTGTGCCCTCCGCCGCATCCTCATAAGCCTCGACGATGATACCGGCATCCGCGCACAGATGCAGATACCATAATTTATGGCAGGCGGACGCCGAGGCCAGCAACAGTTCTTCGGGATTCCAGCGCGTGGCATCGCCCCGAAAGGCCGGATCGGCACTCAGTGCGATGGTCGCTTTCCCCTCAGCGGCAAGCTCACCATTGCGGTCGTACGCGGTGTAGGAATCTGTACCGCTGCCACGGTTACCGGTCCAGCGAATGTGAATATGGTAATGATGTTCCCGATTAGCCATCTTGCATCCTTTAAAGGCTGAAGGTGATTCTGGAGACAGTATCCATCGTGATTTCAGGCCTGTAGCCCAGCGGATTGATGCTCAGAGCCTGATGTTATAACGGACAATATCATCCACCTGTGCCAGCTTATCGTACAATCTGCGGGCAGGATTGTTTTCATTTGTCACCCAATATACTTTCGCCCAGCCCAGTTCACGGGCTTCATCGCAGACTGCTACGATTAGGGCTTTTCCCGCACCTACGCCGCGCTTGTTTTCCTTAACAAAGAGATCTTCCAGATAGCATACGGGCCGAGTGACCCAGGTCCCCTCGTGTATCACGCATATCGCGAAACCGATCACGCTGCCGTTGTGTTCGGCGAGTCGACACATGAGCGCGGAGTCAGGTGAAAGGATTCTCTGCCAGGTAGATAGCGTGACGCTCTCATCCAGGTGATGACCATAAAACAGCAGGTAATCTTTCCAGAGCCCCAGCCAGGCTGCGTAATCATCCGGCAGGGCATTACGAACGTTAAGCATTGACGTTCCTTTTAGTCGATGGGCCAGATAACTTGCCGCTGTAATGCCATGACAACGCTACACATCGCGGATACGAAAACGCGACTGACGGCTTGTTGGAGCCTGCTCAATCAGTAAAGCAGCAGTCTCCCTCAGAAGCTATCTTAATGCGATGGAGTCTGTAAAATCGTGGCTGATGACCATAATAACGATGACAGCGCAGGCGCAGTCAACCAGGGTATTACGAATAGCTCTGGGATTTTGCGATCCCTACTTAAGCGAGGCGGCGGCCCAGTCGCCACGAAGAAAAACACAGGCAAAGCGCAAGCTCAGCATAAATACCTTTAATGCCGATGATGAATTATCTGCGGTAATTATATTTATAATATCACTTAGATTAACTTAAATATTACAGTAAATAAGTTATACACCTTCATGCTCTTTAACTTAATCATCCCGTTAATGTCATCGGCAGCGCCATAGCCCATTGTCTTTTAACGGCAATCACCTTCTAAGTGAAAATCTTCAGCGTGCTTTTATTCACGCTCACTAGGTCTGTTTTATGTCAGGCCAGCGTTATAATACGCGGCATTATTAATTTCGGTACAGCCGTTTATCATTGATGCCTTTTGAATTTTTTAAGCAGTGTATCGGGTAATGAAAGTAACCCTTTTGCAAGATTAACAATGGTCACGCTGCATATAAAACCGCCAGTTTCTCTTCCAAATTCAATGATCTCAGGAATGTAATGGCTTAACACCGAACTACATAGTTCCTCAATAAAAGGGTGCCCATGGATCATGGTGATTGTTAAACAGAGTGACAGCGATCTCTGCCACACTGTTTAACAGAACATAACCTCATAAAATTTTGAACAATTCATTATATAAATCAAAAAAAATAACTCTTTTATAGCTACTTTAATATGCCTTACGGTGTTACTCAGTTGAATATATTCATTCTGACATTCTCGTCTTGTCTTTCAGAGAAAATATAAGTGGAAAGCCAGCCCAGGACATTCGGACCGGCTTCCTTATAGATGATGGCGACAGGTAATCGGTTCATTCATGCACTCACAGAAATGCCAACGTCGCCTTCTTACGCCACTTCTCCATTTTCCTGCCTGTACTCTTTCGGTGTCGTCGCATAGCTCTTCTTGAACACCGAATAGAAATACTGCAATGAGGGATAACCACACATCTGCGAGATCTCATTGATACTGAGTGACGAGCCCGCCAGCAGTTCCTTTGCCTTTTCCAGCTTTTCTCGATGGATCATGGCGTGAATCGTATCGCCGGTTTCGTCACGGAAACGCTTCTCCAGGTTAGAACGCGACAGGCCAATGGCATCCAGTACCTGCTCCACCTTAATGCCCTTACAGGCGTTAAAACGGATAAAATGCATCGCCTGAATCACTGCCGGATCGTGCAGCGAGCGGAAATCGGTTGAGCGGCGAGCAATCACTTTCACTGGCGGTACCAGAATGCGCTGGAGCGGCAGAACCTGCTTATCCAGCAGGCGGTGTAACAGCTTAGCGGCCTGATAACCCATCTGTCGTGAACCCTGAACTACCGAGGAAAGCGCGACGCGAGAGAGATAACGGGTCAGTTCTTCGTTGTCGATGCCAATTACGCACAGCTTCTCAGGCACCGGAATCTTCAGGTGCTCGCAGGCCTGCAGCAGATGACGCGCACGTGCATCAGTGACAGCAATAATGCCGGTATGCGGGGGAAGGGTTTGCAGCCAGTCGGCCAGGCGGTTTTGCGCGTGCTGCCAGTTCTCAGAGGCGGTTTCCATGCCCTGATAAACCACGCCCATATAGCGCTCACGCATGACGCGTTGGCGAAACGCCAGTTCGCGCTCCTGTGCCCAGCGTTTACCACTGGAAGCCGGCAAACCGTAAAATGCAAAACGGTTGATACCGCGCGCTTTCAGGTGCAGGAAGGCACTTTCCACCAGCGCGCTGTTGTCGGTGGCAATGTAGTGTACCGGCGGGTAATCCTCTTCACGATGATAGGAGCCACCCACACCGACGACCGGCACCGCCACGTCTGCCAGCGAACGCTGAATGGCGCTGTCGTCATAATCCGCAATCACGCCGTCGCCCAGCCACTCATGGATATTGTCAATGCGGCAGCGGAAATCCTCCTCAATGAAAATATCCCAGTTTGTCTGTGAAGCCTGTAAATACTCGCCAACGCCTTCAACCACCTGACGATCGTAAACCTTGTTGGCGTTAAACAGCAGGGTAATGCGGTATCGTTTCTCATGCATAGTGGCAGCGTCCCGTTAACTCCCAGCGAATTGCATAGCACAGCTGGATGCATCACAGAAATGGTTTGCGCCACAGTGTGATCGTTCACACGATTACATACGGCGGCGCGTTGCGGTGTCCATCCAGACCGCCAGCAGCAAAATCGCCCCTTTTACGATGTACTGCCAGAAGGTCGGCACATCCATCATGCTCATGCCGTTATCCAGCGAGGCCATGATAAACGCGCCCATCACCGCCCCGGCGACGGATCCGACGCCGCCAGCCAGGCTGGTGCCGCCGATAACACAGGCTGCAATCGCATCCAGTTCGGCGATGTTCCCGGCAGAAGGCGATCCCGCGCCCAGACGTGAGCTGAGGATCAGCCCCGCGATCGCCACCATCAGGCCATTGATGGCAAACACCGCCAGCTTGGTGCGCGCCACATTGATACCGGAAAGCCGGGCGGCATCAATATTGCCGCCGATGGCGTAAATGCGGCGGCCAAAAGCCGTGCGGGTGGCCATAAACATTCCCGCCAGCAGCAGCAATGCCAGCAGCAGTACCGGAGTAGGTACGCCACGGTAATCATTCAGCAGCCAGATCGCTCCCAGCACCAGCACGGCGGTGATCGCCTGGCGTGCCACGGTGCCGGTCGCCGCCGGTTGAGTCAGACCCAACTGCTGACGACGCAGCCGTAAGCGCCACTGCCACAGAATAAACAGTGCCAGGCCGATAAAGCCAAAACCAAAACCGAAGCCGCCTGGCAAATAGCTTTGCCCAATCTGGGACATCGCCGGACTGGTCGGGGCAACGGTAGTTCCGTCGGTGATACCGACCAGGATGCCGCGAAACGCCAGCATACCGGCCAGCGTTACGATAAACGAAGGCACCTTGCGGTAGGCCACCCACCAGCCATTCCAGGTGCCCAGCAGCAGGCCAAGCACCAGCGTGACCACAATGGTCAGTGGCAGCGGCCAGCCCAGCCAGACGTCAAAGATCGCCGCCGCGCCGCCCAGCAGCCCCATCATAGAGCCAACTGAGAGGTCGATCTCAGCGGAGATAATGACAAACACCATGCCCACCGCCAGGATGCCGGTTATCGCCGTCTGGCGCAGCAGGTTAGAGACGTTGCGCGGGCTGAGCCAGGCACCGTCAGTAGTCCAGGTAAAAAACAGGGCAATCAACACAATCGCCCCCAGCATGACCAGCACCTGCAAATTACGCAGGCCGAGCTTGCTGGAGACGGGCTTGTTGGCCGGCGTCGATACGGCGGGCTTGGTTTCGCTGTTAAGCATAATGTTCACTCCGCAGAGCGGCTTCCATCACCTGCTCCTGAGTCAGATTGTCGTTAATCAGATCGGCTTTGATTTGCCCTTCATGCATCACCAGAATGCGGTCGCTGAGGCCCAGCACTTCGGGCAACTCAGACGAGATCACAATGACGGAGATGCCCTGCTGTACCAGCGCATTGATAAGCACATAAATTTCCTGCCGCGCACCCACATCAATACCGCGCGTGGGCTCATCCAGAATCAGAATTTTTGGATTGAGCAGCAGGCATTTCGCCAGAATCGCTTTTTGCTGGTTGCCGCCGCTGAGGCGGCCAATCGGCAGTTCAGGTGACGAGGTTTTGACCCTCAGGCGGGCGATAGCGGCATTAATGGCGTGCAGCTCGCTGGCTTCGTCAATCGTGGACAGGTGCTGGCTGAACTGATCCAGCGCCGCCAGAGTGATGTTTTTGCCCACGCCCATCAGCGGCACAATGCCGTCTTTTTTACGATCCTCCGGTACCATGGCAATGCCGTGCGCGATTGCCTCCTGACAGTCGCGGATAGTCACTTTGTTGCCGTTAATCCGGATCTCACCCTGCCAGCGACCAGGCCAGACGCCAAAAAGACACTGAACGGTTTCCGTTCGGCCAGCACCGACTAATCCGGCGATACCAAGGATCTCTCCCTTACGCAGGGTAAAGGACAGGTTATTCACGCGCTTGATGTGGCGGTTGACCGGATGCCAGGCCGTCAGGTTGCTGACCTGCAGCACCGTGTCGCCAATCTCGTGAGGTGAATGTGGATAGAGCGCCGTAAGTTCACGTCCGACCATCATGGTGATGATATCGTCCTCACTCAGGCCCGCCGCCGGACGAGTGGCAATATGCTGACCATCGCGAATCACGCAGATGGTGTCCGAAATCGCCCGCACCTCGTTCAGTTTGTGCGAGATATAAATACAGGCGATACCGTGCTCGCGCAGGTTGTGGATGATACTGAGCAGTACCGTGGTTTCCTGCTCGGTCAGCGAGGACGTCGGCTCATCGAGGATAAGCAGCCGCACCTGTTTGTTGAGCGCCCGCGCAATCTCCACCAGCTGCTGCTGCCCCAGGCCCAGCTCACCCACGCGTGTGTCGGGCGAGACGTTAAGTTTGACCCGTTCCAGCAACTGCTGGCAGCGCAGCGTCATGGTTTCATCGTCCACCATGCCAAAGCGCCCCAGCTCTGCGCCCAGGAAGATGTTCTCCATCACGGTCAGTTGCCGTACCAGCGCCAGCTCCTGATGGATAATGACAATCCCTTTGCGTTCGGTATCGCGAATAGTCTGTGCCTGGATCGGGTCCCCGGAAAACTGAATCTGCCCCTCAAACTCCCCGTGCGGATACAGTCCGCACAGGATTTTCATCAGGGTCGATTTGCCAGAGCCGTTTTCACCACACAACGACAGCACTTCACCGGCATCCAGTTGCAGGCTGACGTTGTCCAGCGCCTTCACCGCGCCGAAACGCTTGGTGATATTTTTCATTTCCAGCAACATCGGTCTTCTCCTTCGCAGGATGGCGATCAGAGTTCACTCTTCTTGTGGAAACCGTCTTTCACCACGGTACTGTCGATATTGTCTTTGTTGACCTCGATGGGCGTCAGCAGGCGCGACGGCACGTCTTTCAGGCCGTTGTTGAGTTTGGCATTGCTGGCAGGCGTCTGACCGTTGCCCAGCTCGACGGCGACATTAGCTGCTTCAGTCGCCAGTTCTTTGATCGGTTTGTACACCGTCATGGTTTGCGTGCCATTCATGATGCGTTTGATGGCGGCAAGATCGGCATCCTGCCCGGAGATGGCGACCTTACCGGCCAGCCCCTGCGCGCTGAGCGCCTGGATCGCTCCCCCCGCGGTAGCATCGTTTGAGGCCACAACGGCATCGATGTGGTTTTTATTGGCGGTCAGGGCGTTTTCCATGATTTTCAGTGCATTTTCCGGCAGCCAGGCATCAACCCACTGATCACCGACAACTTTTATGCTGCCATTATCAATAGAGGGTTTTAACACCTTCATCTGCCCTTCGCGGAACAGGCGGGCGTTATTATCGACAGGCGATCCGCCCATCAGGAAGTAATTGCCTTTGGGCACTTTTTTCACCAGGCTTTCGGCCTGCATTTCGCCGACTTTTTCATTATCAAACGAAATATAGAAATCGATATCGGCATTATTAATCATGCGGTCATAGGCCAGAACTTTAATGCCTTCTCGTTTCGCTTCTGCCACGACGTTACTTAATACCTGACCGTTGTAGGGAATAATAACCAGCACATCCACGCCGCGGTTGATCATATTTTCGATTTGCGACATTTGCGTTTCTTCGTTGCCATTGGCAGACTGCACGAAGACTTTCGCGCCCTTTGCTTCCGCCTGTTTAACGAAGATATCGCGGTCTTTTTGCCAGCGTTCCAGACGTAAATCGTCAATGGCCATGCCGATTTTGACTTCTTTTGCCAGACTGGCCTGACTGAACAGCGTAAGCGCCGCAAGCGCAGCGAGTAATGCGGGTTTCATTTTCATCATGGTCATCCTGTAGGGAACGGTTATTGTCGTTGTAAGGCTATGAACCAGGCGGATGAATTGTTCACCTTATTTTTACCTGCCAGCAATTACTGATTTTTATCCGGCTATTACGTTTTTTGGTTTATTTCTGAATTTTTGAGCGCGATCCAAATTTTAACATTTTCAGACTCGCCGTTACCGCAAACTGCACAGCATGAGGTCATCTCATTGTCATATTTTTTTGCGAGCAAGCGCACAATAAATAATTCTCTTACTGCCTGTGTGAAATATCGTAATTGAGTGGTCAGAAAGCGGATACGCACAATATGGCTTCTGGGTAACCCATTCGGGACCACTGTTAAGGAGCAAACCATGCACGCTTATTTTGACCAGCTTGATCGCGTTCGCTACGAAGGCGCAAAAACCAGTAATCCTCTGGCCTTCCGCCACTACAACCCTGACGAAGTCATCCTGGGGAAAACCATGGCTGAGCATCTGCGCTTCGCCGCCTGTTACTGGCACACCTTCTGCTGGAATGGCGCGGACATGTTTGGTGTCGGCGCTTTTGATCGTCCATGGCAAAAAGCGGGCGATGCGCTGGCGCTGGCCAAACTGAAAGCGGACGTTGCCTTTGAGTTTTTCCACAAGCTGAACGTGCCTTACTACTGCTTCCACGATGTGGACGTCTCACCTGAAGGTGACTCCTTAAAAAGCTATCGCGAAAACCTGGCGGTAATGACCGATACGTTGCAGGCGAAACAGCAGGAAACGGGCTTAAAACTGCTCTGGGGCACCGCTAACTGCTTTACGCATCCGCGCTATGGTGCGGGTGCCGCCACCAATCCGGATCCGGAAGTATTTTCCTGGGCCGCCAGTCAGGTGTGCAGTGCAATGAAAGCGACCCAAACGCTGGGGGGCGAAAACTACGTACTGTGGGGCGGACGCGAAGGCTATGAAACGCTGTTAAATACCGACCTGCGCCAGGAGCGCGAGCAGATTGGCCGCTTTATGCAGATGGTCGTTGAACATAAGCACAAAATCGGCTTCCAGGGCACGCTCCTGATTGAACCCAAACCGCAAGAGCCGACCAAACATCAGTACGATTATGACGTCGCGACGGTTTATGGCTTCCTGAAGCAGTTTGGCCTGGAAAAAGAGATTAAGGTAAACGTGGAAGCCAACCATGCCACGCTGGCGGGTCACTCATTCCATCACGAAATAGCGACGGCAATTGCGCTGGGTGTATTTGGTTCGGTCGATGCCAATAGGGGTGATGCCCAGTGTGGCTGGGACACCGATCAGTTCCCGGTCAGCGTGGAAGAGAACGCGCTGGTGATGTATGAAATTATCAAAGCAGGCGGCTTTACCACAGGCGGCTTAAACTTTGATGCCAAAGTACGTCGGCAGAGCACCGACAAGTACGATCTGTTCTATGGACACATCGGAGCCATGGACACGATGGCGCTGGCGTTGAAAGTGGCGGCGCGTATGCTGTCTGACGGTGAGCTTGATCAGCGCGTGGCACAGCGCTACAGCGGCTGGAACGGGGAGTTTGGTCAGCAGATTTTGAAAGGTGAGTTTTCACTGGAAACGCTCGCGGCCCATGCGCACCAGCAGCAGTTCAATCCGCAACATCGCAGCGGTCGCCAGGAGCAACTGGAAAACCTGGTGAATCATTACCTCTATGACTTCTAATCCGTAAGGAGCGCGACATGGTAATCGGGATCGATATCGGCACATCCGGCGTAAAAGTCGTGTTGCTGGATGTGCAAGGGCAGGTGGCGGCGGTGGAAACGGCCCCACTAACGGTTTCCCGCCCGCATCCGTTATGGAGCGAGCAAGATCCCGAAAGCTGGTGGCAGGCCACGGATAAGGCAATGCAGGCACTGGCACAACGGCACGACCTGAGCACGGTGAAAGCTGTGGGCCTGACAGGACAGATGCACGGCGCGACCTTGCTGGACGCGCAGCATCGGGTGCTGCGTCCCGCCATTCTCTGGAACGACGGACGCAGCGGCGATCAGTGCCGTGAACTGGAGCAGCGGGTACCTGACTCACGGCGCATCACCGGTAACCTGATGATGCCAGGCTTTACCGCGCCCAAACTATTATGGGTGCAACAGCACGAACCAGACATTTTTGCCCGGATTGCCAGGGTGCTGCTGCCTAAAGATTACCTGCGCTGGCGCCTGAGCGGCGAGTTTGCCAGCGACATGTCTGATGCAGCCGGAACCATGTGGCTGGATGTGGAAAAGCGTGACTGGAGTGAGCAGATGCTCGCGGCCTGCGGGCTGGATCACAGCCAGATGCCAGCCCTGTTCGAAGGCAACCAGATTACCGGTACTTTATCAGCCGCGATCGCGCAGCGCTGGTCGCTGCCGCAGGTGCCGATCGTGGCGGGCGGTGGCGATAACGCGGCAGGCGCGGTCGGCGTCGGCATGGTCGCGCCGGGGCAAGGGATGTTGTCACTCGGTACCTCCGGCGTGTACTTCGTGGTCAGCGAAGGCTATCTCAGCAATCCCGAGCAGGCGGTACACAGCTTTTGTCATGCGCTGCCGCAGCGCTGGCACCTGATGTCGGTAATGCTGAGCGCCGCTTCCTGCCTGGACTGGGCAGCGTCACTGACGGGCTGCGATGATGTCCCGCACCTGTTAGCCGAAGCGGAACGTGCAAAAGACGATGCGCCCGCCTTGTGGTTTTTGCCTTATCTTTCCGGTGAACGCACACCGCATAATAATCCGCATGCCTGCGGCAGCTTCTTTGGGTTTACCCACCAGCATGGGCGACCCGAGCTGGCGCGCGCCGTGCTGGAAGGCGTCGGTTTTGCGCTGGCGGATGGCATGGATGTGGTTCACGACTGCGGCGTAACACCCGAAAGCATCATGCTGATTGGCGGTGGAGCACGAAGTCGCTACTGGCGGCAGATGCTGGCAGATATCAGCGGACAAACACTGCACTACTGCGAAGGTGGCGATGTCGGCCCTGCGCTGGGTGCCGCCCGACTGGCGCAGATGGCAATAGATAACAACCTGACCATTCCGGCCCTGAAGCAGGTGCAGCGCCATGAGCCAGATCCGGCTCGTCATGCACATTATCAGCCGAGACGTGAGACGTTCAGTCGGTTGTATCAGCAGTTGCTGCCGCTGATGAATCAGTAATTCAGCCAGAGGGCAACGGTGTTGCCCTCTGGCTGCGCAGGGTTTTCATCGTCGCCGATCAAGGCTGTCCTGCTGGAAGAAATTCATATCTGAGCACGCATCGACGGCCTGCTTTTTCGGCTACGCGGATTGAGGGACGATTCCCCGGAACAATCGTGCCCGCTAACAGGGAATTTCGTTTACCCGAAAGACACAGCTGTTTTCTTAAAACCTGCTGAGCAAGGGATGCCAGCGATCGCCCTTGATATTCAGGCAATATCACTTCCTCAGTTATCTGGAATGCCTGAAGAAACCCTACCGTACCTTCCTCACAAACAATAAACCCGACACGTTGTGCTTCTTCATAAAGAATAAAAACACTGCCATCAGAAATTTTTTCCATCAGTGTCCTTTCATTCGTCGGCAGTAAACTTTCTTTCAAAGCAGGCATGGCTTCCCATGCCCGTTGATAAGCGTCAGTCAACCCTTGCATGCACCAGCTCAAACTTCTTGCGTCAGCGCGAATTAGTGTCAAATGATGTTCTTCAGCCTCGTTTCCCTTGCTGGTGAGGGCTGAGGCATAGATGAGTTGATCCGTTTCTCCGCATACAGGAATGTCGCCAGGCACGAGAATGCGAACACGCTGAGGCTTAATTTCTGACCATTCCCTGCAAATTTTCGTTATGACATGCGAAGTAATGGGGGCATCAAATGCCACGATATCGACAAAAGGACGGGCCAGATCGCCTGCCATGTAACGTGGGCCAGTCAGGTAATGCCCGCCATCCACATCGACCTGACGCTGAAGAAAATAATGCGCAGGGAGTCCCGTTTCCTTCCACGGAAACTGTGTGGCAAATGACATATCGCAACACCATGAGCGTTGCATGCTAAGCCATTTTTCCAACTGAAACCTTAAGGCTTCTTCTGTCAAAGGAAGACTTTTGTAGTAATCGAGCAAACTGGCCAGCATGGTGCGAACCCTGATGAATACGATGAAATCATTGCCTGTTTTCACGCGGCGAAGTTCCGCATTGCGTCTTTCCACTAACATCGGCCTGGAATGAATACGCAAACAGCCAGTATAACCATGCGCAATGGACGAATTCAGTTCAGCAAACGATCCAGGCATCCCCAGCCAACTTAAACCGGCTTCATTATAAAGCCGGTTAAGTGACATCAGCCGGGTTACTTAACCAATCGCCCCCAGCGCATCGTCCTGGCTTTGCTTTTTCGGCAGCAGGAACAGCGTTGCTGCAATATCCAGCAGGTAGATCAGGGCCAGTAGCGTGATAGCAGCCACGAAGGAGAATTTACCCGCCAGCAGCCCGATTACCAACGGACCCAATCCACCGACGCCGCGCCCCAGATTAAACAATACGTTCTGCGCGGTCGCACGAACCTGCGGCGGAAAGGTATCTGAGATCAATGCGCCATAGCCGCCAATCATACCGTTGACGAACAGGCCCATCAGCGCACCGGTAAACAACATCACGGTCGGATCGCGCAGTTGCGCATAAACCACAACCATCACGACCGCACCGAACTGGTAAAGCAGAAAGATTTTCCAGCGCGCAAAGCGATCGGCCAGCACGCCAAACAGCCAGATGCCAAAGGTCATGCCCACCACGGTTACCGCCGTCCAGACGCCGGATTTGGTCAGACTGAAACCGAAGTTAGAGGACAGGTAACTGGGCATCCAGATCATCAGGCCGTAATAACCGAAGTTCTGAACGGAACAGAGAATAAAGATCCCCAGGCTGGCTTTGCTGGTGGCACGGTCTTTAAACAGCAGTTTCAGTCGGGCGGGAAAGGACAGCGAGGGAACATGTTTAATTTGACGGGTGAAGCTCTCGGGTTCGCCCATGCTGCGGCGAATAACAAATGACACCAGCGCGGGCAGTAATCCCACCAGGAACATGCCGCGCCAGCCAATCACACTCAGTAAAGGCGGGGTGATAAATGCCGCCAGCAGTACGCCGAGTTGCCAGCCGATGCCGACCCAGGCCGAGGCGCGGTTGCGCTTTTCTGCCGGCCAGGCTTCTGCAATCAGCGCCATGCCGATGCCAAACTCACCGCCCAGTCCCATGCCCGCCAGCGTACGGTACGCCAGCAGATCCCAGTAACCCTGCGCCACTGCACACAATCCGGTAAAGACAGAGAACATCAGTATCGTGATGGTTAACACACGAATGCGCCCATAGCGATCGCTGAGGTGGCCAAACACAATGCCGCCGATGACCGCGCCGATCAGCGTCCAGGTCACCAGCGAACCAGCCTGTGACGGATCCAGTGCCAGCGACAGGCTGATAGCGGGCAGCATAAACCCGAGAATCAGCAGATCGAATCCGTCCATGGCATAACCGCTGACGGCAGCCAGCATCGCTTTCGCAGGCGTAATGCTCTGCTTAACAGGGGAAGAAGAGGACATGAGTGCGCACCCGTTGGTTAAAAAACTGGCGCAAGTATAAAGAGCTAAGAGGATGGGGTCTATGCAGAATAGCCGGAGCCGTGCGCCTTATGGCGCACGGTTGCGCGAGATCAAGACGGTTTGTTGCTACCATCGTCGTCACCGGATAACAGCGCGTCCAGCCTGTCGCCGCCCACGTGACGGAAATCCTGACCTTTCACGAAGTAGAAAATGATTTCGCAGATATTCTGGCAGCGGTCACCGATACGTTCGATGGCGCGGGCGCAAAACAGCGCCGTCAGAACGCTGGGAATCGTCCGCGGATCTTCCATCATGTAGGTCATCAGCTGACGCACAATGCCTTCGTACTCTTTATCCACTTTCTTGTCTTCGCGGTAGATCTGCACGGCTTCGTTAAGATCCATGCGCGCAAAGGCATCCAGCACATCATGCAGCATCTGCACAGTATGACGGCCCAGCGACTCCAGGCTGACCAGCAGCGGCAGATGTTGCTGGCCAAACTTCTCCAGCGCAGTGCGGCTGATTTTCTCGGCAACATCGCCGATGCGTTCCAGTTCGGAGATGGTTTTGATAATCGCCATGACCAGACGTAAATCGATAGCGGTCGGCTGACGTTTGGCGATGATGCGCACACAGGCTTCATCAATCTCCACTTCCATCATGTTGACCTTCTGGTCGCCATCAATGACGCGCTGGGCCAGTTCGCCATCCAGATTATGCATGGCGGTAATGGCATCGGTCAGCTGCTGCTCAACCATGCCGCCCATGATCATCACCTGCGTGCGGATGTGCTCCAGCTCAGCGTTAAACTGACCGGAGATGTGTTTATTCAGATTTAAACTGTCCATGGCGATCTCCTGTCTAATCAGCCGTAGCGACCTGTAATGTAGTCTTCCGTTTGTTTCTGTGCCGGCTTGGTGAACAGCGTGTCGGTGTCGCTGAACTCAATCAGTTCGCCCAGATACATAAACGCCGTGTGGTCGGAACAACGTGCCGCCTGCTGCATGTTGTGTGTCACGATCACGACGGTGTAATCCTGCTTCAGTTCAGTAATGAGTTCTTCGATACGGCCGGTAGATATGGGATCCAGCGCTGAACAGGGCTCATCCAGCAGCAGGACTTCCGGACGAATGGCGATACCGCGCGCAATACACAGACGCTGCTGCTGGCCGCCTGACAGACTGTAGCCACTCTGATGCAGCTTGTCTTTGGTTTCAGTCCACAGGGCTGCCTTGGTAAGCGCCCACTGCACACGCTCGTCCATATCGGCGCGAGACAGCTTTTCAAACAAGCGCACGCCAAAGGCGATATTGTCATAAATCGACATCGGGAAAGGCGTTGGCTTCTGGAACACCATGCCAACCCGGGCGCGCAGCAGGGCGATATCCTGGTTGGACGCCAGAATGTTGTCGCCGTCCAGCAGAATATCCCCTTCCGCGCGCTGCTCGGGATAGAGCGAATACATTTTATTGAAGGTTCGCAGCAAAGTGGATTTACCACAGCCTGAAGGGCCGATAAAGGCCGTCACCTGATTCTTCGCAATATCCAGGTTGATGTTCTTCAGAGCGTGAAACTTGCCGTAATAAAAATTCAGATTACGGACCTGAATCTTACCCGCTGATGCAGTCGCAGTACTCATTGCTTTTCTCTCTTATACGACACCGCACAGGGCCGTGTCAGTCGTTAACCGTGTTTACCCTTGGCGAATACCACGCGTGCTACGATATTTAACAGCAACACACAGAGGGTAATAATCAGTACGCCCGCCCAGGCCAGACTTTGCCACTCGGCGAACGGACTCATCGCAAATTTAAAGATGGTGACCGGCAGGTTTGCCAGCGGCTGCATCATGTCGGTGCTCCAGAACTGGTTCGACAGCGCAGTAAACAGCAGCGGCGCGGTTTCGCCCGCGATGCGCGCTACCGCCAGCAGCACACCCGTAATAATCCCGGATACGGACGCTTTCAGCGTAATGGCGGAAATCATCTTCCATTTCGGCGTACCCAGCGCATAGGCTGCTTCGCGCATGCTGTCAGGCACCAGTCGTAACATGTTTTCCGTCGTGCGAATCACTATTGGAATCTGTAACAACGCCAGCGCTATCACACCTGCCCAGCCTGAGAAATGGTGCATCTGCGCCACGACAATGGTGTAGACAAACAGGCCCACAACAATCGATGGGGCAGACAGCAGGATGTCGTTAATGAAACGAATCACTTCCGCCAGTAAAGACTTACGACCATATTCTGCCAGATACACACCCGCCAGAATGCCCAGTGGCGTGCCAATGAATGTCGACCATAAAATCAGTAAACCGCTACCTACCAGCGCATTGGCTAATCCGCCTCCCGCCGTGTTTGGCGGCGGTGTGGACTCGGTAAACAGCGACCATGAAAGCCCGTCAATGCCGCGGCTCACGGTGGTAAACAAAATCCAGACCAGCCAGAATAAGCCAAATGCCATCGTCAGCAAGGACAGCGTTAAGGCGATTTTGTTCTTGGTGCTACGCCACGACTGCATTTTGCGACGTGACGCTTCCAGTTCGGCCCGAGCCTGTACTTCCATTGTTGTCATGATCGCGCTCCTTCACTTTTTGCCAGGCGCATAATCATTAACTTGGAAATCGCCAGCACAATAAAGGTGATAACAAACAGAATCAGGCCCAGTTCCATCAGTGCCGCTACGTGAACACCCGATTCGGCTTCAGCAAACTCATTCGCCAGTGCCGAGGTGATACTGTTGCCTGGCATAAACAGTGAGGCACTGTCGAGCTGGTAGGTGTTACCGATAATAAAGGTGACCGCCATGGTTTCGCCTAGCGCACGTCCCAGGCCCAGCATGATGCCGCCGATGACGCCGTTTTTAGTAAACGGCAATACGATGCGCCAGATCACTTCCCACGTGGTGCAGCCAATCCCATAGGCTGACTCTTTCATCATCACCGGCGTCTGCTCAAACACGTCGCGCATGACTGAAGCAATATAGGGAATGATCATGATGGCCAGAATCACACCTGCGGCCAGAATACCGATACCAAACGCCGGACCGGAGAACAGAGCGCCAATAATCGGAATGCCCGAGAGGACATCACCAACGGGCGTCTGGAAATATTCTGCGAACAGCGGAGCAAAGATAAATAAGCCCCACATACCATAAACAATACTCGGAATCGCAGCGAGCAGCTCAATTGCGGTTCCCAGTGGACGTCGTAACCAGCCTGGTGAGAGTTCGGTCAGAAAAAGAGCAATACCGAAACTGACCGGTACCGCAATAATCAACGCAATGATTGAGGTGACAAGTGTGCCGTAAATCGGCACCAGTGCACCGAATTGTTCGTTAGGGGCGTCCCAGGTTTTGGTCCACAAAAACGCGAAACCAAATTTCTGTATGCTTGGCCAGGAAGAGAAGATCAGGGAGACGATAATGCCGCCCATAAGCAACAGAACAATCAGCGCAGAGAGTTTTACCAGCGCGCCAAAAATTCGGTCACCTTGCTTACCTGGGGCTTTGAATGCCGACTTCGTTGCAGCCATAGAAGTCTTCGTCCTCAGAAGTTATCAGGGCGGCAGACGCCGCCCTTGAAGGCTGACCAGCACGCAGGCTGGTCAGGGTCATTCACTTACTTATAAAGCGCTTTACCAGAACTGTCTTTGATATTGGCTTTCCAGGCAGCACGGATCTGCTGAACCACGCTCTCCGGCAGGGTGGCATAATCCAGCGCATTGGCCGTTTTACCGCCATCTTTGTAGGCCCAGTCAAAGAACTTCAGGACTTCGGCACCTTTCGCCACATTAGTCTGATCTTTGTAAATCAGGATAAAGGTGGTTGAGGTGATCGGCCATGCATCATTGCCTTTCTGGAAGGTCAGATCCTGAGCAAACGATTTGCTCCAGTCTGCGCCTTTCGCGGCATTAGAGAAGCTGGTTTCGCTTGGCGCAACCGCTTTTCCGTCCGCATCCATCAGTTTGGTATAGGTCAGGTTATTCTGTTTGGCATACGCGTACTCAACGTAACCAATAGAACCTGGCAGACGCTGTACAAAGGCTGCCACGCCATCGTTACCTTTACCGCCCAGACCGGTTGGCCAGTTAACGGTGTTGCCTTTACCAATTTTGCTGTTCCACTCTTCGTTCACTTTCGCCAGATAGCTGGTGAAAACGAAAGAGGTACCTGAACCATCCGCGCGACGCACCACGTTGATGTTGGTATCGGGCAGTTTCACGCCTGGGTTCAGTTTAACAATCGCAGGATCGTTCCACTTTTTGATGTTACCCAGATAGATGTCGCCAACGGTTTTACCGTCCAGCGTCAGCTGACCAGATTTGATGCCTGGCAGGTTAACCGCCAGCACCACGCCACCGATTACGGTAGGGAACTGGAACAGACCATATTTCTGCAGATCTTCGTCTTTCATAGGCGCATCGGAGGCACCGAAATCAACGGTTTTGGCGATAATTTGTTTTACACCGCCAGATGAACCAATGCCCTGATAGTTGATTTTGCTACCGGTGGCTTGCTGATACTCTGCTGCCCACTTGGCATAAACCGGCGCCGGGAATGTACCGCCAGCACCGGTCAGATCGGTGGCTGCAAATGCAGAAACCGCACTAACGGCAAGAGAGGCGGCGAGGATTCGGGCTACGGTGCTACGCATCAGTGTCATGTTCCCTCCAGGGGAGAAAAGTCAGGCTAAGTGCCTTTTTAGTAAGAGTCAGTGATTGCTGCAGGAGGGAAAATAGGACAGTTTAGTGACAGAAAAATGTAGTTAATATTACAGTTATATGACAGGCACAATTATTGCTCATTTCATAAGACTCCTCTCGAAAAGGACATGTTCGATGAGATTTATGAAGAAGCTTCTGGTGTGCAATGTCGTCCTGCTCTGTACGCTGGCAGGCTTAAAGGCGGATGATACGACACCCACGATTCATTTAGATAAATTTTATACCGCAGCTAATAACAGAGGCGCTCTGGCTATATTGGGTTATTACGGCGCCGTTAAACAATCATCCGTCGATGTTGAAGGTGTTATTGCAATGAAAGATAAGATTAAAGACTTAACAAAAACGCTATAAAATCAGGCAAATATCCTCAGTCAACTCGCCAAAAGCTAAGCAACAATGAGGATACGATCAATAACCTGCAGCGTTCACTCGATGAGGCTAACCGCAAAATCAGCGATCAACAGCGTGCACTGGAGCAATGCAGTAGCAAGATCAAATAAATGAAACGCGTGAATCCCGTCGGGGATTCACGCATAAGATGCATTACTCGACCGTTACCGATTTCGCCAGGTTACGCGGCTGATCCACATCGGTGCCTTTGATCAGGGCCACATGATAGGAGAGCAGCTGGAGCGGCACGGTATAGAAGATAGGCGCAATGGCCTCTTCGACGTGCGGCAGAGGAATGATTTTCATTCCTTCGCTGTCACTGAAACCGGCATCCTGATCGGCAAACACGTACAGCAGACCGCCACGTGCGCGTACTTCTTCGATATTCGATTTCAGCTTCTCTAACAGTTCATTGTTCGGTGCCACCACAATGACCGGCATATCGGCATCGATCAACGCCAGCGGACCGTGCTTGAGTTCCCCTGCCGCATAGGCTTCCGCATGAATATACGAGATCTCCTTCAGCTTGAGCGCCCCTTCCATCGCGATAGGGTACTGATCGCCACGACCAAGGAACAGGGCATGGTGCTTATCAGAGAAATCTTCGGCCAGGTTTTCAATCAGCTTGTCCTGCGCCAGCATTTGCTCAATGCGGCTTGGCAGAGCCTGCAGACCATGCACAATTTCGTGCTCTTTTTCTGCGGACATGCCGTTCAGGCGGCCGAGTTTTGCCACCAGCATCAGCAGTACGGTCAGTTGAGTGGTAAAGGCCTTTGTAGAGGCTACACCAATCTCCGTACCCGCTTTGGTCATCAGCGCCAGATCGGATTCACGTACCAGCGACGAACCCGCGACGTTACAGATAGCCAGCGATCCCAGGTACCCCAGCTCTTTCGACAGGCGCAGCGCGGCCAGCGTATCCGCCGTTTCCCCCGACTGAGACAGGGTAATCAGCAGGCTGTTTTTACGTACCGCCGATTTACGGTAGCGGAATTCGGACGCAATCTCGACATCACAAGGGAGGTTTGCCAGCGCCTCGAACCAGTAACGCGAGACCATGCCAGAATTGTAAGAAGTGCCACAGGCGATGATCTGGATGTGCTCAACCTTGCTGAGCAGCGCTTCTGCATTTGGCCCCAGTTCGCTGAGATCGACTGCACCGTGATTAAAACGCCCCGTTAAGGTGTTTTTAATCGCATTTGGCTGCTCATAGATCTCTTTTTGCATGTAATGGCGATAGATACCTTTATCACCGGCATCGTACTGTACGCTGGATTCGATCTCGGCGCGGCGCACGGTATTACCCGCACGATCGACGATCGTGACATCGCGACGGCTGATTTCAGCGATATCGCCCTCTTCCAGATAAATAAAGCGGCGAGTGACCGGCAACAGTGCCAGTTGGTCAGAAGCAATGAAATTTTCACCCACACCACGGCCGATCACCAGTGGGCTGCCTGAACGGGCGGCCACCAGACACGATGGATCGCGACTGTCCATGATCACCATGCCATAGGCACCGCGCAGTTGGGGAATCACACGCTGCACGACTTCACGCAGCGAACCGCCCTTTTTCTGCTCCAGATGAACCAGATGCGCTACCACTTCGGTATCGGTTTCTGAGCTGAAATGGTAACCCTGTGCAATCAGCGCTTCACGAAGCGGCTCATGGTTTTCGATAATACCGTTGTGCACTATAACGATATGCTCAGAAACGTGCGGATGCGCATTGGCCTCTGAGGGTTCGCCATGGGTTGCCCAGCGCGTATGCGCGATACCGGTTCCGCCGATCAGTGGCTGTTCTTCCGCCGCCGCGGCCAGCATCTGTACTTTGCCCAGGCGACGCAGACGGGTGATATGGCCTTGCTGATCGACGACCGCCAGCCCCGCGGAGTCATAACCGCGGTATTCCAGGCGGCGTAAACCTTCTAACAAAATTTCTGCGATATCACGTTGTGCTACTGCACCAACAATTCCACACATAAGTTATTTCCTGACTTCATGGCTGTTTGCCATTACGTTGTCATATGACCTGATTGTCCGGCATTGCCGGTTCCCCGAGCCTTGTAGAGAGTGGGGATTATAGTTTTGGTACTGCAAGCGGCCCGTTTAGCCCGGGCCGTAAAAATTATTTTTTCTTCTGCGGGCGCTGCCAGCCGGCTTTGTGATTCTGCTCTTTACGGTTATAGACCAGATCGGCAGTGGAAATGTCTTTCATCACCGTTGTTCCGGCGGCAATCGTTGCGCCTGCCGCCACACTCACCGGTGCGACCAGCTGCGTATCCGAGCCAACAAATACATTGTCACCAATAACGGTTTTGAATTTGTTTGCGCCATCGTAATTGCAGGTAATCGTCCCTGCACCGATATTCACATTGGCACCGATCTCCGCATCACCCAGATAAGACAGGTGACCTGCTTTAGAGCCTTTCCCGAGTCGGGCTTTTTTCATTTCAACGAAATTGCCGACGTGGGCGGCCTGGGCCAGTTCACTGCCGGGACGTAAACGCGCGAACGGGCCGACCGTACAGTCAGTGGCCAGATTCGCATCCTCGATCACCGAATAGGGGCTAATCTCGCTATCATCGCCGATGACGCTGTTTTTAATGACGCAGCCCGCACCAATTTTGACCCGGTTGCCCAGCGTTACCTGGCCTTCAATAATGACGTTGACGTCGATCTCAACGTCCCGACCATGCTGCAGCGTGCCGCGCAGGTCGAAGCGTGCCGGATCGCGTAGCATAACGCCCGCAAGCAGCAGTTTTTCTGCCTGCTCCTGCTGGTAAGTGCGCTCGAGAGTTGCCAGTTGCAGACGGTTGTTTACGCCATCGGTTTCGCTATTGCGTGCCGGGTGTACCGCATTGATGACCCGACCTTCCTGATGCGCCAGGGCAATGATGTCGGTGATGTAATATTCACCCTGAGCATTATTATTGGTAAGTTTTGCCAGCCAGCGTTTTAGATCACCACCGTTAGCGATCAGAATGCCCGTATTGATTTCATTAATGGCCAGTTGCGCAGGGCTGGCATCTTTCTGCTCAATAATGCCGACGATGGTGCCATTTTCACGCACGATGCGGCCGTAGCCCGTGGGGTTATCCAGCACGACGGTTAACAGTCCAATCCCGCCTTCCGGCTTCGCGTCGCGCAGACGCTGTAACGTCTCTTCAGAAATCAGCGGAACATCACCATAAAGCATCATGATGTCTTCGTCGTCTGCAAAGTGCGGAGCTGCCTGCTGCATGGCATGCCCGGTACCGAGTTGTTCTGCCTGCAACACCCAGTTAACGGCACTGTCGGTTAACGTGGCTTTGAGCTGGTCACCGCCGTGTCCGTAAACCAGATGAACCTGTTGCGCACCCAGCCCTTTTGCGGCATCAATGACGTGCTGAACCATCGGTTTACCTGCCAGCGTATGCAAGACTTTTGGCAGATCGGAATACATACGGGTGCCCTTGCCAGCCGCAAGAATCACCACACTCATCGCACTGTTAGACATATCTATCCTGACTGATTTTTGACTGAGGAACGTTAAACGATTTACCCTTGAGATTACTACATTTTTCTCGTTCCGAAATTAGCAATCATCCCGCTATCCGGGCTTCAGACAAAAAAAATGCCAGCCCAATGGGCTGGCATTTCGTGACGCATAAAGCCGGATTACATCGCTTTTTTGGTCAGCTCGATCACGCGCAGTTTGGCAATGGCTTTCGCCAGTTCCGCAGAAGCCTGAGCATAGTCCACGTCGCCGTGGCTGCTGTTCATATGCTCTTCTGCTTTACGTTTTGCTTCCAGGGCACGCGCTTCGTCCAGATCGGTACCGCGAATAGCGGTATCGGCCAGAACGGTAGTGCTGCCAGGCTGCACTTCCAGCACGCCGCCAGAGAGGTAAATAAACTCCTCTTCGCCGTGCTGTTTCACGATACGGATCATTCCAGGCTTAATGGCAGTCAGCAGCGGGGCGTGGCCAGGGAAAATCCCCAGTTCACCTTCGCTACCTGACACCTGAATTTTCTGTACCAGACCAGAGAACAGTTGGCTCTCTGCACTGACAACATCCAGGTGATAAGTCATAGCCATAATTTTCCTCCTGGGAAACCGTTATTACAGTTTCTTCGCTTTTTCGACCGCTTCTTCGATGGCACCAACCATGTAGAAGGCCTGCTCTGGCAGGTGGTCAAATTCACCTTCCATGATGCCTTTAAAGCCACGGATGGTGTCTTTCAGCGTCACGTATTTACCTGGAGAACCGGTGAACACTTCTGCTACGAAGAACGGCTGAGACAGGAAGCGCTGAATCTTACGCGCACGTGCCACCAGCAGTTTGTCTTCTTCAGACAGTTCGTCCATACCCAGGATGGCGATAATGTCTTTCAGTTCCTGATAACGCTGCAGCAGTGACTGTACGCCACGTGCAACATCGTAGTGCTCCTGACCCACAACCAGTGGATCCAGCTGACGGCTGGTTGAGTCCAGCGGATCAACGGCTGGGTAGATACCCAGAGAGGCGATCTGACGGCTCAGGGTGACTGTTGAGTCTAAGTGAGCAAAGGTAGTTGCCGGTGACGGGTCAGTCAGGTCATCCGCAGGGACGTAAACGGCCTGTACGGAGGTGATTGAACCGGTTTTGGTGGAGGTAATACGCTCCTGCAACACACCCATCTCTTCTGCCAGCGTTGGCTGATAACCTACCGCAGATGGCATACGACCCAGCAGTGCAGAGACTTCTGTACCGGCCAGGGTATAACGGTAGATGTTGTCGATGAACAGCAGAACGTCACGGCCTTCATCACGGAATTTCTCCGCCATGGTCAGACCGGTCAGTGCAACGCGCAGACGGTTACCCGGCGGCTCGTTCATCTGGCCATACACCAGCGCAACTTTGTCGATAACGTTGGAGTCAGTCATTTCGTGGTAGAAGTCGTTACCCTCACGAGTACGCTCACCTACGCCGGCAAATACCGAGTAACCTGAGTGCTCAGCCGCAATGTTACGGATCAGCTCCATCATGTTTACGGTTTTACCCACACCCGCACCACCGAACAGACCGACTTTACCGCCCTTCGCGAACGGACACATCAGGTCGATAACCTTGATGCCGGTTTCCAGCAGTTCCTGCGAGTTAGACTGCTCTTCATAAGAAGGCGCAGGGCGGTGAATAGAGGAAACCTCTACTGCACTGCCATCTTCTTCTTTCAGGTCGCCTTTCATGTCGATAGGCTCGCCCAGCACGTTCATGATACGGCCGAGGGTTGCTTTACCAACCGGTACCTGGATCGGTTTTTTCAGGTCGGCAACTTCCAGACCGCGCTTCAGGCCGTCAGAAGTACCCATGGCGATAGTACGCACTACGCCACCACCCAGCTGCTGCTGAACTTCCAGCACCAGACGAGCATCACCATTCTTAACCTCAAGAGCGCTGTACACTTGCGGTACTGCATCCTGAGGGAATTCGACGTCAACTACGGCGCCGATAATCTGGACAATCTTTCCAGCTGCCATCTTGAATCCTCTACCTAATTCCAAACCTGGTTAAACCGCGGAGGCTCCCGAGACGATCTCGGTAAGTTCCTGGGTGATGCTGGCCTGACGAGCTTTGTTGTAAACCAACTGCAGCTCTTTGATCAGATTTCCGCCGTTATCGGTTGCAGCTTTCATTGCCACCATACGTGCGGCCTGCTCACTGGCCAGGTTTTCCACCACACCCTGATAAACCTGCGATTCGACATAGCGACGCAGCAGCGTATCCAGCAGCGCTTTCGGATCGGGCTCGTACAGGTAATCCCAGGTCTTCGCCTTCATCTCTTCTTCACCTTCCGCTGGCGGTAACGGCAGCAGTTGGGTAATGGTCGGAGTCTGAGACATGGTGTTGTTGAACTTGTTGTTAACAATGTACAGCTTGTCGATACGGCCTTCATCGTAGGCCTGCAACATCACTTTTACCGGGCCAATAAGATCAGACAGCGCAGGCTTATCGCCCATGCCAGTGACCTGTGCCACTACATTGCCACCAACAGCGCCGAAGAATGACACGCCTTTCGATCCCACAATGGCCAGATCGCTCTGTACGCCTTTGTCGGACCAGGCCTTCATCTCTGCCAGCAATTTTTTGAACAGGTTAACGTTCAAACCACCACAAAGCCCGCGGTCAGTCGAAACGACCAGGTAGCCGACGCGCTTAACGTCGCGCTCATCCAGGTAAGGGTGCTTGTATTCCAGATTGCCTAACGCAAGGTGACCAATCACTTTGCGCATGGTATCTGCATACGGACGGCTGGCCGCCATGCGTTCCTGCGTTTTACGCATTTTGGAGGCGGCGACCATTTCCATCGCTTTGGTGATCTTCTGCGTATTTTTTACGCTTCCAATCTTGGTACGTATTTCTTTTGCGCCGGCCATTAGCTTCTCCTCAAAGCCTTGCGGCCTGCCTTTTCAGACAAGCCGCCAGACATTACCAGGACTGGGTTGCTTTAAACGTCTCAAGGAGGCCTTTCAGCTTCTCTTCGATGTCGTTATTGAAGTTACCAGACTGGTTGATTTCAGCCATCAGCTCGGCGTGATCGCGATCTGCGAACGCCAGCAGAGCCGCTTCGAAGCTACCAATTTTTGCCAGCTCAACGTCGTTCAGATAGCCGCGTTCCGCTGCGAAAAGAACCAGACCCTGTTGCGCGACAGACATCGGCGCATACTGTTTCTGCTTCAGCAGCTCGGTCACTTTCTGACCGTGGCTCAGCTGTTTACGGGTTGCATCGTCCAGATCAGACGCAAACTGGGAGAATGCAGCCAGTTCACGGTACTGTGCCAGCGCGGTACGAATACCACCGGACAGTTTCTTGATGATCTTGGTCTGAGCAGCACCACCTACACGGGATACAGAGATACCCGGGTTAACAGCCGGACGGATACCGGAGTTGAACAGGTTAGATTCCAGGAAGATCTGACCATCAGTAATCGAGATTACGTTGGTCGGAACGAACGCAGAAACGTCACCCGCCTGAGTTTCGATGATAGGCAGTGCGGTCAGAGAACCGGTCTGGCCTTTTACTTCACCATTGGTGAAGCGCTCAACGTAGTCAGCGCTAACGCGTGATGCACGCTCCAGCAGGCGAGAGTGGAGATAGAACACGTCGCCCGGGAATGCTTCACGACCTGGTGGACGGCGCAGCAGCAGAGAAATCTGACGGTATGCAACAGCCTGCTTAGACAGATCATCGTATACGATCAGCGCATCTTCACCGCGGTCACGGAAGTATTCGCCCATGGCGCAACCCGCATACGGAGCCAGGTACTGCAGTGCAGCAGACTCAGATGCAGAAGCCACAACAACGATGGTGTTAGACAGCGCACCGTGTTCTTCCAGTTTACGTACCACGTTAGAAATGGTTGACGCTTTCTGACCAATCGCAACGTAGACACACTTGATGCCTGAATCACGCTGGTTGATGATGGCGTCGATTGCCATCGCGGTTTTACCGGTCTGACGGTCACCGATGATCAGCTCACGCTGGCCACGGCCGATTGGAATCATCGCATCGACAGATTTGTAACCCGTCTGAACAGGCTGGTCTACGGACTGACGATCGATAACACCGGGTGCAATCACTTCGACTGGCGAGAAGCCGTCGTTGTCGATTGCGCCTTTACCGTCGATAGGTGCACCCAGGGTGTTCACCACGCGGCCCAGCAGGCCACGGCCAACCGGTACTTCCAGAATACGGCCAGTACACTTGACCTTCATGCCTTCGGCCAGGTCAGCATACGGACCCATCACCACGGCACCTACAGAGTCACGCTCGAGGTTCAGGGCGATAGCGTAACGGTTTCCCGGCAGGGAAATCATCTCACCCTGCATTACATCGGCCAGGCCGTGTACGCGGATGATACCGTCACTTACAGAAACAATAGTACCTTCATTGTGAGCTTCGCTCACGACATTGAACTGAGCAATGCGCTGCTTGATCAGTTCGCTGATTTCGGTGGAATTCAGTTGCATATGCTCCAGTCCCCTTAAGACTGCAAGACGTCTGCCAGACGGTCAAGACGGCCGCGTACGCTGCCATCAATCACCAGATCACCCGAACGGATGATCACGCCTGCCATCACAGACTTATCAATTTTGCAATTCAGCTTAACTTTGCGTGACAGACGTTTTTCCATCGCGGCGCTGATTTTAGTCAGCTGGTCGTCACTCAGCGTGCTGGCAGAAATGACATCCACTTCGGCCGTCGCTTCATACGCGTCCCGAAGTTGAATGAATTGCGCCAGTACAGCTGGAAGCGCTGTCAAACGTCCGTTTTCCGCCATCACCTTAATCAGGTTCTGCGCGGGTTCATCCAGTTGATCACCACAGACTGCGTTAAACGAGGCAGCCAACGCTTCAGGTGCTAACGCACCGGAAAGCAGGTCAGCCATCTGTTCATTGGCAGCCACTTCTGCGGCAAACGCCAGCATCTTTTGCCAGCGTTCAATACTTTGATGCTCAACAGCAAAGTCAAAAGCTGCTTTGGCGTAGGGGCGAGCTACAGTAATCAGATCAGACATCAGCCCCTCCCTCCTTACAGTTCAGCGACCAGTTTATCAACGATGTCGCTGTTAGCAGCTTCATCCACGGAACGTTCGATGATCTTCTCGGCGCCAGCCATTGCCAGCAACGCGACTTGCTTACGCAGTTCTTCACGTGCACGTTTACGCTCGGCGTCAATTTCAGCCTGCGCTTGTGCCACGATGCGAGTACGTTCGTTATCAGCTTCAGTCTTGGCTTCGTCCAGAATCTGCGTGCGACGCTTGTTCGCCTGCTCGATAATGACCTGAGCTTCCTCTTTCGCTTTTTTCAGCTGGTCGGTCGCATTAGCCTGCGCGAGATCCAAATCTTTCTTCGCGCGTTCAGCAGAAGCAAGGCCTTCAGCAATTTCTTTCTGGCGCTTTTCGATGGCAGCCATAATCGGCGGCCATACGTACTTCATGCAGAACGCGACAAACAGGATGAACGCGATGGCCTGGCCGAGGATTGTTGCATTAATGTTCACAGCACAATGCCTCTAATTAAGTAGTAAACTTTTCTGCCGCTATCAGTGATAAACGGCAGAATCCGTTCACGCCTGCGCCGGGCGCAGAGTGAACACAGGGCTTTAGGCGACAGCAAACATCACGTAGAGGCCCAGACCAACAGCGATCATTGGGATTGCATCCACCAGACCCATTACAACAAAGAACTGCGTGCGCAGCAGAGGAATCAGGTCAGGCTGACGAGCAGCGCCTTCCAGGAATTTTCCTCCGAGGATGCCGATACCGATCGCAGCACCGATTGCCGCCAGTCCCATCATCACAGCGGCAGCCATGTACAGCAGATCCATATTCAGGTTTTCCATGACAGTCTCCAGTTTGTTTCAGTTAAACGCGTATTGTTGAGAAAAAAATCAATGTTCTTCAGATGCCATCGACAGATAGACAATCGTGAGGACCATGAAGATGAAAGCCTGTAGCGAAATGATCAGGATGTGGAAAATGGCCCACGGCACATTCAGAACCCACTGTGACCACCACGGCAACAGACCGGCAATAAGGATAAAGATCAGTTCACCCGCATACATGTTACCGAACAGTCGCAGACCGAGAGAAACCGGTTTGGACAGCAGGCTAACACCTTCCAGAATCAGGTTGATGGGGATAAAGATCGGGTGATTAAAAGGCTGCAGCGTCAGCTCTTTCGTGAAGCCGCCAATGCCTTTCATTTTGATGCTGTAGAACAGAATCAAAATAAAGACGCCCAACGCCATAGATAACGTGATGTTCACGTCTGCGGACGGCACAACGCGAAGCGCTGGCAGACCTAACCAATGCTCACCGATATACGGCAGCAGATCGATTGGCAGCAGATCCATGAAGTTCATCAGGAAGACCCAGACAAAAATTGTCAGAGCCAGCGGGGCGATAAGTTTACTTTTACCGTGATACATGTCGCGCACGTTGCTATCAACGAAACCGACAACCAGCTCGATAGCCGCCTGCATTTTCCCTGGCACACCGCTGGTGACGCTTTTCGCCACGCTACGGAACAACACCAGGAAGATAACTCCCAGCACCAGAGAGAAAAACATGGAATCGATATTTAATACCCAGAACGTCGCGGGAGCGTCGTGAGCATTCACTAACTCGAAGGTACGCAGGTCCAACTGAAGATGAGTCAGGTGGTGACCAATGTACTCTTGCGGAGTAGAGATTTCTCCTGCAGCCATGATGCCTCTTACCCTTTGTTGTTAATTACCGCCGGTGCCAACATCTGTACGACCAGCACCGATAACCAGGCTACTCCGACCGGCCAAAAGACCGCATCGAATACACCCAACGCCACAATGAGCAAAATAATGGTCGCGAACACTTTGGCTATTTCACCCAAAGCAAAGCTCCATGCGACGCGCCCCGATGCCGGGGTTTGCCCTTGCAGGCGCCAGGCTATAAACAAGAACAACACGTTCGGCAGCCAGGCTGCCACGCCGCCAGCAAGTGCAGAGGCGCCCCAGGTCATATCTTTCAGGGCAAAAAAGAGAACACCGACGATGACAATGGTCACTAACTGAATCATCAGCACCGTTCGGGCGTATTTTACACTGTAAAGAGACACTGACATGACGCTGATACTCTCCTGCCCCTTTAGGGGTATGTCGCGTGTCGTATAAGACTGCCTTTGTGCATTTGAGTCAAGTAGCAAAAGCCGTGCAAATTATACGGGCCGCACCTGTGATTTCAATCGTTAAGTAACGAAAAGGTGAACAATTATCTAAATTTCTTTCCGAAGGACTATTTTTCCAAAGATAGAGAGCAGGTCGTTACGAATTACACGCCGAAAAGTTCGGTCGTCATGCTGTTTTAAAGCGTGCTTTAGATCACATAATAAGCATTCGCACCGTAGCAGGTTTTATCGTCCTGTAATTACCTGAGCTAAGAATCAATAAATAAACCCTTTATGGACAGTTACTTAAAAAGAATTACCGCCTCATTTTTTCGTAATGGCGATAAAAAGGGTCTATTGACATCGAAGACGGGTTCAGAATCGTAAAATGCTTATTCCCCGTGACCACATTTCATTGCCGTTTAACCGGATAATGGGTGATTCACACCTGGAAAATTCCAGGAATGCGTGATTATTTTGATAAAAAGTTGTGAAGTAAAAGTTAAATGTGAAAAAGTTTTTCAGATAATTTCCGCGTGGGTATTTAACATTGCGAGGTGAAATAACCGATGAGACAAATGTCGCCCTACCGCATCTTTGGTAACACATGCACCATGCCTCGTCGTCGCGCACGGTGCAAACTTCAGCTATTCACGTCCGATAATGACCAGGTGACGTTCACCCTCAAGCTGGGGTACCCGCAATGCAACCACGCTATCAAGCGCATAGCCCGCAGGCAGGTTGGCAATTTCATCATCAGGCCGTACGCCTTTAAGAGCATAAAAGTGGCCGTCTTCCGCCGGTAAGTGGTGGCACCAGCTCACCATATCGTCCAGGGAGGCAAAGGCACGGCTGATGACGCCGTCAAATGGCGGCTCTGCAGGAAAGTCCTCTACCCTGCTCTGCACTGGCGTGATATTGGTCAAACCGAGTTCATGCTGGACCTGCCGTAAAAAACGCACACGCTTACCGAGGCTGTCCAGTAAAGTGAAATGCGCATCAGGCATGACGATGGACAGAGGAATACCAGGTAAGCCCGGCCCTGTCCCGACATCGATAAAGCGGGCACCTTTAAGATGCGGCGCAACCACAATGCTGTCCAGAATATGGCGCACCAGCATCTGCTGGGGATCCCGTACGGACGTCAGATTGTAGGCTTTATTCCATTTATCCAGCAGCCCGACGTAGGCTACCAGTTGCTGTTTTTGTTGATCGGTAAGAGAAATGTTTGCCGCTTGCAGCAGCGAAGTGAGTTTGTTGATCACAGCATCAGTCCAGTCAGCGGGGGCGGGTAAGCCCGCCCCGGTTCAGATCAGGCGCTTTTGCGCAACAGACCTTGTTTTTTCAGGTAAATAAGTAAAATCGAAATTGCCGCAGGCGTAATGCCTGAAATGCGTGACGCCTGACCAATTGACGTGGGTTTATGATCGTTCAGCTTGGCGATAACTTCATTGGACAGACCGCTGACCTGACGATAATCCAGCGTCGCAGGCAGTAATGTATTTTCGTTACGCAGCTGACGTTCAATCTCTTCCTGCTGGCGCGCAATATAACCTTCGTATTTCACCTGGATTTCGACCTGCTCAGCAGCCTGCTCATCGGTTAACGCCGGGCCAAATGCTTCCAGCGTCATCAGTTTCAGGTAGGTCATTTCAGGACGACGGAGCAAATCTTCACCGCTGGCTTCTTTCGTCAACGGTGCGCTGGTTACGGTATTCACGTCGGCGATGTTTGCGGATTTAGGATGGACCCAAATATCACGCAGTCGCTGACGCTCCTGCTCGATCGCTTCCAGCTTCTGGTTAAAGCGCGCCCAGCGCGCATCGTCCACCAGACCGAGTTCGCGACCCGTTTCCGTCAGACGCAAATCGGCGTTGTCTTCACGCAGCATCAAACGGTATTCAGCACGCGAGGTAAACATGCGATACGGTTCTTTGGTGCCGAGCGTACAAAGATCGTCCACCAGCACGCCCAGATAGGCCTGGTCACGACGTGGCGCCCAGCTTTCCTTATCAGCAGACTGTCTTGCCGCATTCAGGCCTGCCAGCAAGCCCTGGGCCGCCGCTTCTTCGTAACCGGTGGTGCCGTTGATCTGGCCAGCAAAGAACAGACCGGCAATAAATTTGCTTTCCAGCGTGGGTTTCAGATCACGTGGGTCGAAAAAATCATACTCAATGGCATAGCCCGGGCGCACGATTTTTGCATTTTCCATACCCTGCATAGAACGTACGATCTGCATCTGCACATCGAATGGCAGGCTGGTGGAGATACCGTTCGGGTAGATCTCGTTGCTGGTCAGCCCTTCAGGCTCAAGGAAAATCTGATGCGAATTGCGATCGGCAAAGCGCATGACTTTGTCTTCAATCGAAGGGCAATAGCGTGGGCCGATCCCTTCGATGATCCCGGCATACATGGGGCTACGATCGAGGTTATTGCGGATCACATCATGCGTTTTTTCATTGGTATAGGTGATCCAGCACGGAACCTGCTGAGGATGCTGTGACGCGCTTCCCATGAACGAAAACACAGGCATGGGGTTGTCGCCATGCTGCGGCGATAACACGCTGAAGTCGATGCTACGTGCGTCAATACGCGGCGGAGTGCCAGTTTTCAGACGATTAACACGTAAGGGTAACGCACGCAGACGTTTCGCCAGCGGGATAGAAGGGGGATCACCCGCGCGTCCACCGCTGTAGTTATCCAGCCCGATATGAATTTTCCCGTCAAGGAACGTGCCCACGGTTAACACAACGGTTTTGGCACGGAACTTCAGGCCCATTTGCGTCACAGCACCGACGACACGATCGTTTTCAACGATGAGATCATCGACGGCCTGCTGGAAGATCATCAGGTTGGGCTGATTCTCCAGTGCTGTACGCACAGCCTGACGGTAAAGCACGCGGTCGGCCTGCGCACGCGTTGCCCGAACAGCAGGGCCTTTACTGGCGTTTAGTATCCTAAACTGAATGCCGGCCTGGTCGATCGCGCTGGCCATCAAACCGCCTAAGGCATCCACTTCCTTTACCAAATGTCCTTTGCCGATACCACCGATCGCCGGATTGCAGGACATTTGTCCCAGCGTATCAATGTTATGGGTCAGTAACAGGGTTTGCTGACCCATTCGGGCTGCTGCCATGGCAGCTTCCGTGCCCGCATGACCACCACCAATAACGATGACGTCAAAAGGATCTTGATAAAACATGAAGTGGTACCTCGTTGATGAATAGTCAGAGATCGTTCTCTCTGGGCGGTGGATTCTACTGAAATTATGGCTGAGGCGAAAGCAGCGGGATCGTCAGGTTTAAAAGATAAGATCTTTATTCTTTATATGATCTCTCTGTTAGATCTCTTATTAGGAGCGCCATGCCTTGTGGATATCTGCGGAAACCTCAAAGGAAACAAGTTGGTAGCGAGGATCGATACCTGTGAATGATCGGTGATCCCGATCCGTATAAGCTGGGATCAAAACAGGTCCTTATCCACAGCTCAGAAAGTAAACTACGGTTGTTCTTTGGATAACTACCGGTTATACGCAGAAAAGCAGGGTAGTTATCCACAAAACAAACAGCAGGATCCGACGAAAAACAATATTATCTGCTGGGGATCGTCATTATTTCACGATCCCACACCCGCTCAGATCGCGGATTTCCAGGTCATCACCCATTCTTCAGCCGGATCTTCAGGGATCTCATGTTCGAGAATGTCGATTTCCAGTCGTTCACCGATACGCTGCGCGCCGCAGGCAATCAGCAGAGCATCAATATTGCGGATGGCGCCACAAAACAGATCGTACTCATGATTGCCAATGCCAACAGCCCCAAAACGGACGGCAGACAGATCGGGACGGCTTTCATTAATAGCATCATAAAAAGGTTGCAGATTGTCAGGTAACTCACCGGCGCCGTGGGTTGAACTTACCACCAGCCAGATGCCTTCCTGCGGCACCTCTTCCAGCTCAGGGCCATGCAGCATCTGCGTAGAGAAGCCCGCTTCCTGCAGTTTTTCTTCGAGATGTTCGGCAACATATTCGGCGCTGCCTAAGGTGCTGCCACTGATTAACGTAATGTCGGCCATCGTGCTCTCCTGAGGTGAAGCCGGTATTGTACGCTGTGATCAAGCAGTGATCCACCTGTGGAAAACAAGGTTATTAGTTTAGATAAACCCGATACAGCCGTTGTCAGACGGCTGATCGTCAAAGGATAAGATTGTGCACAAGCCAGTGGAAAGATCAGGGCTTGATGGTTCGCATAATTGGATTTTGCAGTGAGATCAGTGTCTCAGTGGACTGGATTTCGTCGATGGTCTGGATCTTATTGATTAATACCTGCTGCAGGGCATCGATAGAACGACACATGACTTTAATGAAAATACTGTAGTGCCCGGTGGTGTACCAGGCTTCCACGACCTCATCCAGGGCTTCAAGCTTGCTGAGGGCTGCCGGGTAATCACGGGCGCTTTTCAGGATAATGCCGATAAAACAGCAGACATCAAAACCCAGCTGACGCGGGTCGATCTCGACCCGCGTGCCCAGAATGATGCCCGCCTGCTTCATCTTTTCGACGCGTACATGAATCGTTCCCGGACTGACATTGAACTGTTTGGCCAGCTCGGCGTAGGCGGTTCGCGCATTTTCCAGCAGGGCATTCAGAATGCCCCGGTCCAGATTATCCAGCTGCAGATGGTCAGGCATTGTCATCCTCGTTATCGTTTTTCTTCAATGAACTGAGGAGAATGTGCAGCAAAATAACGGCCCTGGCAACCAACGGACAGCGGCACGTGCCGCTGCCCACGGGTTAACGCTTACGCCAGAGCGTGACCTGGGCAAGCGTGTGCTGGAACTTACGGGCGGTTTCACGAATCACAAACGGCACGTCCTGTGGCGAACCGATTTGCTCAAAGTCTGCCGCCAGCAGGCGTTGTAGCGCCTGTAAGGTCGTCAGCGCTTCGCCATTTTCCCTTACCCCGCCCAACCAGTTTTCCTTCGGCGTAAACTCTTCAAGCCAGGTGTATGGCGATGACAGAACCAGAAGGCCACCCGAGCGGATCATGGGGGTGACATCATGAAGGAACCGGGCCGGCTGGCGCAGGCGATCAATCAGATTTGATGCCAGGACCAGATCGTAACGTGTAGGCTGGGGTTTCATATTACAGGCATCACCCTGGATAAACTGAATACGCTTTGCCTGTTCGCTGGTAACAGAAAAGTCCTTAAGCCTTACCTGACGATACTCAACCAACTCGCCTTCTTCCGGCACGACATAACGGAAATCCTCACCCGTGGTCAGCTGTAACGCGACATCAATAAAGCGTGCCGAGTAATCCATGCCGGTCACATGCGCAAAGTGACGAGCCAGCTCAAAGCTCGCGCGGCCCGTCGCGCAGCCGATATCCAGTGCCTCTCCGCGGTTCTTACAGTGCGGCAGCGCCAGTGTGACCAGCGCTTCTGCATAGTTATCAACGCCGAAATACCGTGGGCCGTATTGGAAATCGAGATATTGTGAAACCATGCTGTCGGTTTCATAAGGGTTCAGCGCCATGGTTTCCTGATGGGAAGAAACGACATAGCGGAAGCCGGCATGCTGGAAAAAGTGGCGACGGAAGGCATAACGTGACGATTTAATGGCTTCATTGCCAGTCGATATCCAACTGCCACCTTTAATAAGTGAATGCTTACCATCAAAGGTAGGTGTCGAGAAATCATCGTAAAGGGGATGAACTTTGAAGCCCTCAAAGCCATTGGTTGGCGTAGTCGTCCACTGCCAGACGTTCCCCACGATGTCAAAGAACTCACCCTGTGGGAAGCGATCAACAGGACAGGATGAAGCCCAGTAGGCCAGGTTTATGTTGCCCGGCGCCTGATCCCAGTCTGGCTGGTCGCCTTCAACCTGTTCACGCAACTGGTACCATTCTGCTTCGCAAGGCAACTGCACAGATTTTCCGGTTTCCTCGGCTTTCCAGCGGCAAAACGCGGCCGCTTCCAACTGATTCACCTCAGCAGGCCAGTCCCATGGCATTGCCACTTCTTCGCACATCAAACGCAGTTTTAGCTGATCGGGCATCGCGGCGTTGCCGACCCAGAAGGTCGGCATTGTCGCCCTGGCAAACTTACGCCAGCCCAGCCCTTCTTCATCCCACCAGCGATCGTTCTGGTAACCGCCCGCTTCGATAAAGGTATAAAACTCGGCATTACTGACCAGCATTTTGCTGGCTTTAAACGGTTTCAGCTCGGTCTGCTGCGTGCCGTATTCGTTGTCCCAGCCGTAGGTGTCATCGGTTTTACCCAGCGTAATCAGTCCGCCTGGCTGAGAAACCAGGCTGTTTGTCGGGACGGACTGGCGATCGTGACGCGCTTCGCTGCAGACCGGCCATTGTGGTTGAGGTTTTACCCATTCAACCGGTAACTGCCGAATCAGTACGCTGGATGTTTCAAGATGAATACGTTCATGCTCAATGCCCATCAAAATAACCCAGGCCGGACTGTCCCAGCTAACAGGCAATTCCAGCGGCATCGTTTCAATAAACTGCGTCACCAGTGCTTTCACACTGCCGCGATAATCGCGTACAGCTTCCACTGAAGGCCAGTCATAGTGACTGTCATTAAGATCATCCCAGCTCATTTCATCGACGCCTATTGCCAGCATCGCTTCGATGCGATCGTCAATACGTGAGTCGATGTAGCGGCCTGCCATGAGCTTGTTTATATAAAAGGTGGCGGTGTGGCCGAAATAGAAGATCAGCGGATGACGCAGCGGTATCGCTTTTGTAAACCAGGCGCGTTGATCGTTGAGGCAGGTAAACAGATCCTCGTACAGCGCCCAGGTCTGGTTGAAATAAGCCAGGAGCTCGGCACGTTTTTGTTCGACGTTTTGGCCAGAGAGCAGCAATGTTCGGGTTGGGGCTGGCAAATCATGATGGTGTTGAACAGCGTTCACAGGGCACTCCAGATTGCTGAATAAGTAATTGCAGATATTTACTATAAAGCAAAATGGAATTTCTGCCGTAGGGCTTAACGGCGCCAGTGACGCAATAAACGGCTTTTTATGCCGGTATCAAAACGCCAGATATGGTCAAAGATACGCATGATGCCGGGTTTTCCGTGCGCAGACATGGCGACAGCGTGAAAGCGTTGCTGCTGCTGTTGCTGGCGATGTTTAACGCTGCGCACAACCTCATCTGGCAGGCGTTGCGCGATAAAATCAGACACGATGACGGCATCCGCATCCTGCCATTGCGGCCCTTCCATGCGGGCAATGACGGCGGAAAGGCAGGCTGCCAGGTCGGTGCCACCGCGAAAACGCTGGCTGAGAAAACGAATGGCCTGCTCCAGTCCGTCATCGCCCGTTAATTCGTAACCAATTACGTCATGCGCGAATAACATGATGTAACAGCGCCGCCGATCGGCCAGCGCAATCTTGAGAAGGGCCAGGCAAAAGGCTTTTGCACATCGCTCATTGAAACCGCCCATCGAGCCGGACGTATCGACACAAACGATAAAGGGGCCACGTGGCTGTTCTTCATGCTGCTGGTGGCTGACCGGACGCTGAGTGATCTTTTCGTGCCAGGCGTCACCCTGAAGTTTGTAAGTAAGTAATCGCTTCTCTACCAGGCGTCGGTAAAACTCAAGTTCCAGTTCACTGACGCTTAATGCCGCAAGCTCGGGCGGTAATAAACGCAGCACATCATCGCTCTGATGAATACCGCTGACTTCTTCCGGCACGGCATCCGGTTCGCGTACCAGATGATGGAATGTTTCCAGCGGGGCATCCTGTGAAGGCACCGACTTTGCTTCCCGGCTGCGGCCCAGTTGCTGAGCCAGCTTCATTAATTCAGGCTGCTGCGCAAGAAAATCCCCATATTGCAGCATCAACTGGTAATCGCCGTGCTGGAGCGGGGCTTTGCCCATATCCCACAAGCGTCCGGCTGCGGCTTCGTCATCATCCGCCAGTACCGGCGCCAGCTGCCCGCTCAGTGCCATACGTTGCTGCAACTCTGCCATCAGACGTTCACGCTGCTGCTCAAGGAGTTGTTCATTCAGCGTGAGCGTTTGCAGTGTGAGGCTGAGCCGCCAGCGTTGCAGGAATAAGGTATGTTGTGCGGTGCTGAGATTACCGGGATCGTTATGCAGCAGCAGCCGTCGAGCTTCCTCTAAGAAAGGGGACGTCAGGCGTTCGAGGTGAGCAAGCGTTTCATCAAGCTGCTGGCTAAATTCACGATCGCTGAGTAACTGAATACGCTGAAACAGCTGAAATTCTTCCGCCAGCATGTCGGGAACGGGCGTGGCTTTGAGTTCGGCGTCAATCTCGGCTTTCCAGCGAGGGACATCACGTAGCAGCGCCTTCTTCATACCGGGGAATTTTTCAAAGAACAGCGCCAGCTGTGGAGACGCGAGTAAGGCCAGAATAAGCTCTTCAATCAGGTCCGTTTCGCCGATTGACAGCAATGTACTCAGCGTCTCCAGTGAGATCATTTACGCGCCTGTTTGAGCTGTTCCGCCACATCCTGCAGGCTGGTTTCGACGCGTGCCAGCCAGTCATCGCTGATAAACAGGCAACGTTGCTGCTGGCTGAAAAGGTGACGCTGTTGACGCAACTGGCCGTCAAGTTCATCCAGCGCGTCGCTGATTTCCTGCGGCAAGGCATCGGCGCTGCTGGCACCCGGCAATGTCAGCCTGGCGGTTTGCAAACTGACGTCGCGTATCGCCAGGCAGTGCTGCGCATCCACCAGCAAATCCAGCGTCTGCGCAAAACCGATGCCATTTAATTTACCGCGCACATCACCACCTTTTTGCAGCCAGTGATCCAGCGCTTCGCGCTCGATCACCAAATGCGTCACCTGCATGTCGTGCAGCACCAGGGGTTTCTGCAACATCAGGGTTAACTGTGCCTCGGTAAAGCTTTCGGGCAAATCGTAATGGGGTTTACGGCTAAACATACCGCTGTGCTTTTCCAGCGTGATCGCGGCAGCGACGCTTTGCTGCTGTTGCAACGCCAGCCGGCGCGCTTTGAGCTGCTGGAGTTTCAGCAGTATCGTTTGCTGTTGCCAGGCGTGCTGCGTCATCAACTGATCGATTTCACTGTCCAGAATTTTCATCGACGCGATGTCGTGCCACAGGCAGTCCTTAAGCAGGATCAGATCGAGGGGCGCTATCGCATTGCGGCCACTGTAAAAAGCGCTGGCCTGCAACAGGTGAATGGCTTTTTTCCAGCGGCGATCGGAAATGTAGGGTGCCTCTGGTAGCTTCTCCAGGTGCTGACGTAGCTGGTATATCAGTTCAAAGACATTATCCGGCAACGCAACCTGACTGATGCCTTGCTGCCATTGCACATATTCTTCGTCACTGATGCGCAGCGACTCGGCTACCGGATTGTCATTTTCATCCTGCTGGTGGGTCAGCATGCTGCGGAAGTTTTGTTTTTCATGCACGTTGTCCAGCCACAGGCGGATCAACATACGGTCATACAGGGCTTCCAGTCCGCTGTCGGCTTCCGGTAACTCATTCGAGGCGGTGACCAGCAGGCGCATCGGAATTTTTTCTTCGCTATCGCCATTACGAAAGCGGCGTTCGTTGATGGCGGTGAGCAGCGTATTCAGGATGGCCGGGCCGGCTTTCCAGATCTCATCCAGAAAAACGATTTCAGCGTCCGGTAAATAACCTTTGGTCAGCCTCTGATAACGGCCTTCATCTTTCAATGCCTGGATGGAAAGGGGACCAAAGACTTCTTCCGGTGTGGAGAAGCGGGTCATCAAATATTCAAAGGCACGGGCATGTTGAAAGGCGCATTTCAGTCGGCGGGCAATCAGGCTTTTTGCAATACCTGGCGGGCCAAGTAAAAAAACGCTTTCGCCGCTAAGTGCGGCCAGCAAACAAAGGCGAATGGCATGATGTCGCTCATACAAACCTTTTTCTAACGCATTGCTGAGACGAGAAATTCTTTCTGCCAAAAGATGGGGTTGAGCCATAATCACATCTATGTCCTTACGATCGTCGAGCCGCAGCGTTTTAGCGAACGCAATACTCTATAGGGTATGATGCGCGAAAGCGTTAATCGATGTCAGCTTTTTTGTTTCAGAAGGTTCGATAGCGCGGCTTTTAATGTTAATAAGAACGCAAGAAATCAGGGGATGACCGCCTGTAACCCTGACGGCGGAGTATAAATTTTCGTGAATACGTGCATACTGTGCGCTTTTTGATGGCTTGAGCGCCTCTCAGAATCTAACAAAAGATCATTTTATGAGCTCTGATAATAAGCACTCACTAGGCGGATTAACGCTGGCGGCTATTGGGGTCGTCTATGGCGATATCGGTACCAGCCCGCTTTATACCTTACGCGAATGTCTTTCGGGACAGTTTGGTTTTGGCGTTGAACGGGATGCCGTCTTTGGCTTTCTTTCGCTGATTTTCTGGCTGCTGGTGCTGGTGGTCTCGTTGAAATACATCAGCTACGTTATGCGTGCTGATAATGCCGGAGAAGGCGGTATTCTGACGCTGATGTCGTTGGCGGGCCGACATACGGGCGGGCGCATAACGGCAACGCTGGTAATTATGGGACTGATTGGCGGCAGCTTCTTCTATGGCGAAGTGGTGATTACGCCAGCCGTCTCCGTGCTGTCAGCGATTGAAGGGCTGGAAATCGCCGCGCCCAACCTGGACAGCTATATTGTTCCGCTGGCGATCACCGTGCTTACGCTGCTGTTTATTATCCAGAAACACGGTACAGGGATTGTCGGTAAACTGTTTGCGCCGGTCATGCTGCTGTGGTTTATCGTGCTGGCAATACTGGGCGCACGAAGCATTGCCAACAATCCTGAGGTACTCCAGGCGTTGAATCCTTACTGGGCGCTGCACTTCTTTGTGGAATATAAATCGGTGTCCTTCTTTGCGCTTGGCGCCGTTGTGCTGGCGATTACGGGCGTTGAAGCGCTGTATGCAGACATGGGGCACTTCGGTAAGTTTCCTATTCGCCTGGCGTGGTTTGTGGTGGTGCTGCCGTCGCTGGTGCTCAACTATTTTGGTCAGGGCGCGCTGTTGCTGAAACACCCGGAAGCGATCAAAAACCCGTTTTTCCTGCTGGCACCCGACTGGGCGCTTGTCCCCATGTTGATTCTGGCAACGTTAGCCACCGTCATCGCCTCGCAGGCGGTTATTTCCGGCGTATTCTCGTTAACCCGCCAGGCCGTGCGTCTCGGCTATCTGCCGCCCATGCGCATTGTTCATACCTCAGAAAAAGAGTCAGGCCAGATCTATATCCCAATCATTAACTGGCTGCTCTATTTCTCTGTGGTGATTGTGATTATTGGTTTTGAGCATTCGAGTAATCTCGCTGCGGCATACGGGATTGCGGTCACGGGCACAATGGTGCTGACCTCTGTGCTTTGCGCGACCGTCGCGATAATGAACTGGCACTGGAATCGCTATCTGGTTGGACTGATTTTGATTGCCATGCTGTGCATTGACGTATCCCTGTTCTCGGCCAACCTGATCAAGATTTTTTCCGGTGGCTGGCTGCCGCTGACTCTGGCATTGATGATGTTTATCGTGATGACGACATGGAAGAGTGAACGCTTCCGTTTGCTGCGTCGTATGCATGAACACGGCAACTCTCTGGAGGCAATGATTGCTTCTCTGGAAAAATCGCCGCCTGTGCGCGTGCCCGGAACGGCGGTTTATATGTCACGCGCACTAAATGTGATCCCTTTTGCCATGCTGCATAACCTCAAGCACAATAAGGTGCTGCACGAACGCGTGGTGTTATTAACACTGCGCACAGAAGACGCGCCCTATGTGCATAACGTCAGACGCGTGACTATCGAACAGTTGTCGCCGACCTTCTGGCGTGTGGTAGCCAGTTACGGCTGGCGTGAAACGCCAAACGTAGAGGAGATTTTCCATCGTTGTGGGCTGGAGGGACTGAACTGCCGCATGATGGAGACCTCATTCTTTATGTCTCATGAGTCGCTGATCATCGGCAAACGGCCATGGTATCTGCGACTGCGCGGCAAGCTGTTCATGACGCTACAGCGCAATGCGCTACGTGCGCCAGACCAGTTTGAGATTCCGCCCAACCGGGTGATTGAACTGGGTACCCAGGTCGAGATTTAACAGCGTGCGCCTGCCTGTCAGGCGCTTTTTTTTACCAGCTCAGGCTGACGCACAGCCCGCCTTCCGGAAGCTGACTGAAGTGCAGCGTCATGCCATGTAACTGGGCAATATTGCGCACAATGGATAAACCTAATCCACTGCCGCTTTTCTCCTGCCCTGGCGGACGCCAGAAACGCTCACCCAGTCGTTGTAGCGCGTCGGGTGATAAACGGTTGCCGTTATCTTCCACTCGCAATCTTCCTGACTGAAGAATCAGATCTACGTTGCTGCCTGGCGGTGTATAACGAATGGCGTTATCAAGCAGATTCCTTATCAGCAAAGACAGCAGCAAGGGATGTCCCGAAATGACCGGATCGGCTTCAGCATTGAAGCGCAACCGGATATTACTTTTCTCTGCCAGCGGCAGCTGTGAGGCCAGGGTTTCCTGCGCCACTTTCTTCAGCATGACAGGCTGGAACGCGTTACGGACATCCTCTGCTTCAATACGCGACAGCGTCAGTAACTGATCCACCAGACGTGTCGCCCGGACAATGCCCGCATCCAACTGCTGAAGTGCATGCGTGCGCATTGCCTCGTCATCGGCGGCCAGTTGGATGACCTCGCTTTGTACCTGCAGGGCCGCCAGCGGACTGCGTAATTCGTGTGCCGCATCGGACGTGAAGCGGCGTTCCCGCTGCACCATCGTATGAATTCGACCAAACAGCCCATTCAGCGCGTCAATGACCGGGCGCACCTCTTTCGGCACGCGGTCAGCCTGTAAAGGCGCATCATCATCAGGTGCGCGTTGAGCCAGTTGCTGGCTGAGCTTTTTTAGCGGGCGGAGTTCATACCAGACCAGGCTCGTTAACATCAGCGGCATAAAGGGGAGTGAAATCAGCCAGGGCAGCGTGCTGGTCTTCACGATATCGTTGGCCATGTCATCCCGGTATTCCCATTCCTGACCCACCACTACGCGGTAGCGTTGATCGGGCGTGGTCAGCCAGACTAACCGCCAGGGATCGTCATCGTCCCTGAGCTGACCATTCAGAAAGCCCTGATGATCGGCATTAAAGAGAAGATCTTTGCCGTTATCGCCATCGTTGAGGACCGGTTTTCCATCACGCGTAAAGACGGCAAAGGCCAGCGCATCATCATCCTGTTCGCCCCGGTTATGGGGCAGTATTTTTTTACTCCTGGGAAGCGAGGTTTCGTTCACTGAGGTGAAATTCAGCGTCAGCAGGCGCTTTGCAAGTAACAGTTGCTGCGTATCAAACAGCTCATTGATCGTTTCGCGCGTCTGGTAGCGAGCGCTCAGCGTGGCCGCTCCCCAGCAGATGCCGAGTATCAACATCAGGCCAATGCCCAGACGCAGGAATAAGCTCATCGATCGCATTCGCTTTCCCCCAGCGTATAGCCCACGCCGTGAATCGTGCGAATAAAGCGTTGGCCTAATTTCCTGCGCAGATGATGAATATGCACCTCCACCGCATTACTCGAAACCTCGGTATCCCAGGTGTAAAGTTTTTCTTCTAACTGGCTGCGCGTCAGCACGCGCCCCGGGTTACGCATAAACAGTTCCAGCAGCGCCATCTCGCGGCTTTTTAGTTCAACGCTGGCCCCGTTTTGTACCACGCTGAGGTTACCGGGGATCAATACGACATCGCCGTGACGCAGTTCGGGTTGCAGTTGCCCGTGGCGTCGTCGAATCAGTGCCTGTAAACGCGCGGCGACTTCGGTCAGCGCAAAGGGTTTGCACAGATAATCGTCCGCGCCCATCTGTAATCCTTCAACCCGTTGGTCGAGTGCATCGCGCGCCGTCAGAATGAGTACCGGGACATCGTAGCCCTGCTGACGCCACTGACGCAGAATGTCCAGCCCGTCACGCTCCGGCAGGGACAAATCAAGCACAACCGCATCCCACGGGGCGGCATTCAGGGCCTGAAATCCGGCCTCGCCTGAGACAAACCAGTCGACGCTAAACCCCAGCTTGCTGAGTCCAGCCTTAATGCCGTCGCCGATCAGGCGATCGTCCTCAATCAGTAAAATGCGCATCGTCTCTCCCTTTTAATAAGCGATTTATACGAAGCGAAATGGCGGTTGTACAGCGAGTCTGGCTAAAAAAAGAGGATATTTTCCCCTTAAGATCCTGTTAAGAACTGTGTGGTTTACTGCTTTCACTGAAAGAACGGATTCACAGACAAGAGGTGACGAAATGAAAAAGTATGCTGCACTTATCGCTGTAACACTGTTAGCGTCTGCGCCTGTACTGGCGGCACAACAAGGCGGTTTTGTTGACCCGAATGCGCCTGCACCGGCAGCACACACGCAGCAGGGTGGTTTTCACGCCGATCACACCAGCGTCGTGACGGTGAAGCAGGCTGAAGCGATGAAAGATGACAGCTGGATTACCGTAAGGGGCCAGCTTGAAAAACAAACGGGTAACGAAGATTATTTGTTCCGCGATGAAAGCGGCACAATGACGGTCGAGATCGACCATAAACGCTGGAATGGCGTCACGGTTTCGCCGAAAGATCGGGTTGAGCTGACAGGTGAACTGGATAAAGACTTCAACAGCATTGAACTGGATGTGAAACAGGTTAAGAAGCTTCCTTAATCTCCCGTGACCGGACCGTATTGACGGTCCGGTTTTCCTTTCAGAACAGTCCCTAACTCAAATTCCCTCCGGCAATATCGAAACGTTTCGATAGCGATCACAAATTTCTTCTCCAGTGGTTGAATTGTAACCTTCTTTTTATACACTCCAGAAAGCGAAACGTTTCGCTCTGGAGTGGAAAAATGAAAAAAGGTCGCCTGTTAAACGCTGAACTCTCTTACGTTATCGCCCGCCTGGGCCATACAGATACGTTGACGATCGCTGATGCGGGGTTGCCCATTCCGGCAGAAACGCAGCGTATCGATCTGGCACTGATACCGGGTACGCCAGGCTTCATGCAGGTGGTGGAAGCGGTAACGCATGAGATGCAGGTGGAAAGCGCCTTTATCGCGGAAGAAATTAAGCAACACAATCCGCAGCTCCATAGCGAACTGATCGCCGTGCTCGACGCATTGCAACAGCACCAGGGAAATCGCATTACCATCCGCTACATCAGTCATGAACAGTTTAAACAACAAACACAACGTAGCCAGGCGGTCATTCGCAGCGGAGAGTGCTCTCCGTATGCGAATGTCATCCTGAGTGCCGGTGTGACCTTCTGAGGCCGTTATGCAACCGTTACTGCAGCTCAAAGGCATCGAAAAAGCGTTTCCGGGCGTGAAAGCATTAAATGGCGCGTCGCTGTCCGTCTGGGCAGGGCGCGTTATGGCATTAGTCGGTGAGAATGGCGCCGGCAAGTCCACCATGATGAAGGTGCTGACCGGGATTTATACCCGTGATGCCGGATCACTGCAGTGGCTGGGCGAAGAAACCACCTTCAGTGGACCGAAAGCCTCGCAGGAAGCCGGTATCGGCATTATCCATCAGGAGCTCAACCTGATCCCGCAGTTGACTGTGGCAGAAAACATCTTTCTTGGGCGTGAATTCGTTAATGGTTTTGGTCGCATTAACTGGAAGCGGATGTATGCCGAGGCGGATGCGCTCCTGAAACGCCTGAATCTGCGTTTTAGCAGTCACAAGCTGGTGGGCGATTTATCCATCGGCGATCAACAAATGGTCGAAATTGCCAAGGTTCTGAGCTTTGAATCGAAAGTCATCATTATGGATGAGCCCACGGATGCGCTGACGGATACTGAAACATTGTCCTTGTTCCGGGTGATCAATGAACTGAAGGCGCAAGGATGCGGCATCGTTTATATCTCTCATCGCATGAAAGAAATTTTTGAGATTTGTGATGACGTGACGGTCTTCCGTGACGGGCAATTTATTGCAGAGCGTCCGGTCGCCGAGATGAGCGAAGAGAGCCTGATCGAAATGATGGTGGGGCGCAAATTAGAAGATCAGTATCCCCATCTGGATGAGGCGCCCGGCGAAATTCGTCTTAAGGTTCAGAACCTCAGCGGCCCTGGCGTGGATGACGTCAGCTTTACCTTACGTAAAGGCGAAATTCTCGGCGTATCGGGCCTGATGGGCGCAGGCCGGACAGAGTTAATGAAAATTTTGTATGGTGCCTTGCCCCGTACCGGGGGGCAGGTCTGGCTGAGTGGACGTGAAGTCGTGATCCGTTCTCCTCAGGATGGCCTGGCTAACGGCATCGTTTATATCTCCGAAGATCGCAAGCGCGATGGCCTGGTGTTAGGCATGTCAGTCAAAGAAAACATGTCGCTTACCGCCTTACGCTATTTCAGTCACCCGGCTGGCAGACTGCGCCATGCGGAAGAGCAGCTCGCTGTAAAAGATTTCATTCGCTTATTTAACGTGAAAACGCCGTCGATGGAGCAGCCGATTGGCCTGCTATCGGGCGGGAATCAGCAGAAGGTGGCGATAGCCCGTGGATTGATGACGCGCCCTAACGTGTTGATTCTTGACGAACCGACGCGCGGCGTGGACGTCGGGGCCAAAAAAGAGATCTATCAGCTGATTAATCAGTTCAAAGCTGAAGGGCTGAGCATCATCCTGGTGTCGTCAGAAATGCCAGAGGTGCTGGGCATGAGTGACCGTATTGTCGTGATGCATGAAGGCCGTTTAAGCGGCGAATTTAGCCGTGAAGAAGCTACCCAGGAAAGCCTGATGGCAGCAGCCGTCGGTAAGCAACACAGTGAGGATTTAGTTGTATGACCACCCAAACCGTTCCATCTAACCGTCGCTGGTTCAGCAAAGCCTGGCTACTTGAGCAAAAATCGCTGATTGCGCTGATTGTGTTGATTGCTGTGGTGGCGAGCCAGAGCCCGAATTTCTTTACTGTGGCCAACCTGTTCAACATTCTTCAGCAGACATCGGTCAATGCCATCATGGCTGTGGGAATGACCCTGGTCATTTTAACGTCCGGCATCGATCTTTCCGTCGGCTCGCTGCTGGCGCTGACGGGCGCGGTGGCCGCCTCGCTGGTAGGCATGGAGGTGAATGCCTTTGTTGCCGTTGCAGCCTCCCTGGTGCTGGGCGCGGCGATTGGTGCGGTCACGGGAACCATCGTGGCGAGGGGCAAGGTGCAGGCGTTTATCGCTACGCTGGTCATGATGTTACTGCTGCGCGGCGTCACCATGGTTTATACCAACGGCAGTCCGGTCAATACGGGGTTTAACGATAATGCCGATCTGTTTGGCTGGATTGGTATTGGTCGTCCGCTGGGTATTCCAACCCCGGTCTGGCTGATGGCGCTGGTGTTTGTCGCCGCCTGGTACATGCTGCATCACACGCGCCTGGGTCGCTATATTTATGCGTTGGGCGGTAATGAGGCGGCCACGCGTCTCTCCGGCATCAACGTTAACCGTGTGAAAGTTATTGTTTACTCACTGTCTGGCATGCTGGCCGCGCTGGCGGGATCGATTGAAGTGGCGCGTCTGTCTTCTGCCCAGCCAACAGCGGGTACAGGCTATGAACTGGACGCTATCGCGGCTGTCGTGCTGGGCGGAACGAGTCTGGCAGGCGGTAAAGGCCGCGTCGTTGGCACCTTAATTGGCGCATTAATCCTTGGCTTTTTAAACAATGGATTAAATCTGATGGGTGTATCTTCCTACTACCAGATGATCGTCAAAGCAGTCGTTATTCTGCTGGCGGTGCTGGTGGATAATAAAAGCAGCAAATAACTCAGACTCTTATACAGGATAAAATGATGAAAAAGTTAACTGCACTCGCTGTCATTCTTGGCGCAACCCTCAGCGCCAGCGCAATGGCGAAAGATACCATTGCCCTTGTTATCTCTACGCTGAATAACCCGTTCTTTGTGTCCCTGAAAGACGGCGCGCAAAAAGAAGCGGACAAACTGGGTTACAACCTGGTCGTGCTGGATTCACAGAACAACCCTGCGAAAGAACTGGCTAACGTGCAGGATCTGACGGTTCGCGGCACCAAAGCGCTGCTGATCAACCCAACCGATTCTGACTCTGTAGGCAATGCCATCAAGCTGGCTAACCAGGCAAAAATCCCTGTTATCACGCTGGATCGCGTGGCGGCTCAGGGTACCGTGGTAAGCCATGTTGCATCTGATAACCGCTTCGGCGGAAAAATGGCTGGTGACTTTATTGCCCGTAAACTGGGTGATGGCGCGAAAATCATCGAATTAGAAGGGATCGCGGGAACTTCAGCAGCCCGTGAACGTGGCGAAGGCTTCCAGAAAGCCGTTGATGCACACAAGTTCAAGGTTCTGGCCAGCCAGCCTGCTGACTTTGACCGTACTAAAGGCCTGAACGTGATGCAGAACCTGTTGCAGGCGCATCCAGATGTGCAGGCGGTATTTGCCCAGAACGACGAAATGGCACTGGGTGCCCTGCGTGCACTGCAGACTGCTGGCAAGACCGATGTGCTGGTGGTGGGCTTTGACGGCACGCCAGATGGTGTGAAAGCCGTTGAAGGCGGTAAGCTGGCGGCGACCGTTGCTCAGATGCCAGAGAAAATTGGCATGATCGGCGTTCAGACTGCTGATAAAGTGCTGAAAGGCGAAAAAGTGCAGGCAGTTTATCCAGTTGATTTGAAACTGGTTACTAAATAAATCAAAGAAAAGCAGGGCACTGCGCCACCCATCGGTGGCGCACTTATTTCGGACTCTCCCAATGAGCAAACACGCAAAACTGGCCGTTCTCGGCAGCATCAATGCTGACCATATCCTTAATCTGGCACACTTTCCCCGCCCCGGCGAAACGGTGATCGGGCAGAAATATCAGATTGCGTTTGGTGGTAAAGGCGCCAATCAGGCGGTTGCGGCCGGCCGTGCGGGCGCTGATATTGCCTTTATTGCTTGTGTCGGTGCCGATGACATTGGTGAACGTGTCTGTCAGCAACTCGCGCAGGATAAGATTGATACCCAGCCGGTAGAGGTCATTGAGGGTGAATCGACGGGCGTTGCGATGATCTTCGTCAATGGTGAAGGCGAAAATAATATAGGCATCTATTCCGGTGCTAATGCCGCGTTAACGCCAGCCTACGTCGCGCGTCACCAGCAGGTTATCGCCGGGGCTGACGCATTACTGATGCAGCTTGAATCGCCACTGGACAGCGTGGTAGCGGCGGCAAGCCTTGCCCGACAGCATCAGACGCAGGTCATTTTGAATCCTGCGCCAGCAACGGCTCTGCCGGACAGTCTGTTAGCGCTGGTTGACGTGATTACGCCAAACGAGACTGAGGCTGAAATCCTGACAGGAATCGCCGTCAGAAATGATGAGGACGCTGCGCGTGCGGCGGCTGCGTTACATAATAAAGGCATCCCCACTGTCTTGATCACCCTGGGACGCCGTGGCGTCTGGCTGAGTGAAAAGGGCCAGGGGCAACGTGTTGCGGGTTTTGACGTGAAAGCCGTAGATACGATTGCGGCGGGTGATACGTTTAACGGCGCGTTTATCACAGCACGTCTTGAAGGCAAGGCCATGCTGGATGCCGTTCGCTTTGCGCACGCTGCTGCGGCAATTGCGGTAACCCGTTCGGGAGCACAGCCCTCTGTACCCTGGCGTGCCGAGATCGACGACTTTTTACAGCAACAGGGTTAAGCGCTTGGCTACGATGAAAGATGTCGCCCGGCTGGCGGGCGTCTCCACCTCAACGGTTTCACACGTCATCAACAAGAATCGTTTTGTGAGCGATGGGGTGCGTGAAAAAATCGAACAGGCGATTCGCGATCTGAACTATGCGCCGTCGGCACTGGCTCGTAGCCTCAAGCTTAACCAAACCCATACGATCGGCATGCTACTGACCGCCAGCAGTAACCCCTTTTATGCCGAAGTGGTACGTGGTGTTGAAGACAGCTGTTATGAGCGTGGATACAGCCTGATTCTGTGCAATACCGCCGGGGACGAAGACCGTATGAATCGTAGCCTGGAAACCTTGCTGCAAAAGCGGGTCGATGGTTTGCTGATTATGTGCACGGAAAGCCATTTACCGTCGGCGGAAATCCTGAATCGTTATCCTTCTATTCCTATGGTGATGATGGACTGGGCGCCTTTCGAAGGGCGGGGCGATATCATTCAGGATAACGCGCTGTTGGGGGTGAACTGGCGACACAGCATCTGATTGACAGCGGATATTCGCGAATCGCCTGTATTTCCGGGCCGCTTGATAAAACCCCGGCGCGCATGCGCCTTGAAGGTTTTCATCAGGCAATGCAGAAAAACGGTCTGGAGGTCCCGCCAGACTATGTCGTGAGCGGTGACTTTGAGTTTGCGGGCGGTTATAACGCCATGTTCGAACTGTTGGCGCTGGATACCCCACCGCATGCCGTTTTTACCAGCAACGACGCGATGGCGGTTGGGGTTTACCATGCACTACATCAGGCCGGCTTGCAGATTCCGCAGGATATGGCGGTGATGGGATATGATGACGTGGAACTGGCGCGCTATATGTCGCCGCCGCTGAGCACCATTCATCAACCGAAAGATGAGCTGGGTGAACTGGCTATTGATACGTTGATTTATCGTCTGAGTAATCCCGACGTCAGCCAGCAGACGCTGGTACTGACGCCGGAACTGGTTCCGCGGGGATCGGTTTAAGCTTTCTTCTTTTTATCGCGATTTTTAATCAGGTTGCGTCCGTCGCCATTGCGCAGCATCGTAAACGTCAGCGCTGACAGGACGGTGACGATGCCCATCGTCAGGAAGGTAGAATGGAACTGTTCTACTGTCGTGCTATCAAATTCCTGATAAAAGCGCAGGACAGCTGCACTCACGGCCACCCCAAAGCTGATCGCGAGCTGCTGTGTCACCGCGAGTACACTGTTGCCGCCACTGGCATTGTCGTCATCCAAATCAGCCAGGGTAATGGTGTTCATTGCCGTAAACTGGGTGGACATCGCCATACCTAACAGAAAGAGTGGAATTAATAAGAACGCAATATCCTCAGAAGGTGACTGCAGCGAGAAGCTGGCGATCATCACGCCAATGATCATCGTAATACTGACTAACAGGCGGCGATAGCCAAACCAGCGCAGTAATTGCGTCACGCTTTGTTTAGCCAGAATGGAGCCAATGGCTGTGGGGGCCATCATGCAGCCAGCCAGAATCGCAGAATAGCCAAATCCTACCTGAAGCATCAGCGGCATCAAAAACGGCACGCAACCAGTGCCCAGCCGCGAAGCGATGTTACCAATGATGCCTACCGAGAATGTGCGTGTTTTAAACATGGGCAGATTGATCAACGGCGAGGGATGACGCCGGGCATGGGCTATATAGAGGAGCAACAAGACAACGCCGCCAGTCAGAACGCCTGCCGCAAGCCAGGGTGAGACAATACGCTCACCAAACAGCTCTATGCCGGTAGAGATCATCACTAATCCAATGCCGAACAATAAAAATCCCAGAAAGTCGAAACGGCGCTTTGGTGTCGTGAAGTCAGGCATGAATTTACGTGCATAGACGATGCCGAGCAGACCTATCGGAATGTTTATCAGGAAGATCCAGTGCCAGGTGGCATAGGTCACCATGATTCCCCCCAGCAACGGCCCCAGTATCGGTCCGACTAATCCCGGCATGGTGACAAAGTTGAGAATAGGTAAGAGTTCACTACGGGGATAGGCACGCAGAAGTGCCAGCCGCGCGACGGGCATCATCATCGCGCCACCCACGCCCTGAATAACGCGCGATGTGACCAGTATTGATAAGGAGGGCGATAAGGCACAGGCAAGTGAACCCAGCGTAAACAGCGAAACGGCAATAATAAAGATCTTGCGTGTGCCAAAGCGGTCTGCAAGCCATCCACTAACCGGAATAAGCATGGCAACAGTTAAGGTGTAGCTGATAACGGCGGACTGCATGGCTAGCGGGGAACGTTCAAGGCTGGTAGCGATCGCGGGCAGCGCGGTATTGAGTATCGTGGCATCCAGTGACTGCATAAAGAAGGCCATAGCGGCAATCCATGGCAGACCGGCCATACTGCGCGCGGATTTAATCATTGAGCGTCCTTCGTAATGTCTTCGGCAAAGAATATAAAAAAGAATAGCATTGGCAGAAATGCACAATACGCCTCTTTCAACCGATATGTGGTGATTTCCGTGCGTTATTTACGCAGGATGTGTTGCTTTTTACCCCGTTCGTTTAAAAATGAATCGCTCAGTCATTTTTTTATAATTAATGCTTGTCACCCAGAAAGAACGCCCTATAATGCGCCTCCACTGACACGGCACAACGGCTTACGTAACGCGGTGTTCAGCAGAGAACTCCCCGGAGTTTTCGCCGGAGAAAAACTTCTGAAAAAGAGGTTGACTCTGAAGGAGGAAAGCGTAATATACGCCACCTCGCAACAGACGGTTAACCCGCTGGTTGCACTGCTCTTTAACAATTTATCAGACAATCTGTGTGGGCACTCGCAGGATTGATATCCGCGTCTCCGGACGCAAAAAAATATCAAGTCTTAAGAGTGAACACGTATTGAAATTCATTACGACGTTTTCCTTGAGCATCGCTGCACTGGTTGCAGCAAATCAAACTTTAAATTGAAGAGTTTGATCATGGCTCAGATTGAACGCTGGCGGCAGGCCTAACACATGCAAGTCGGACGGTAGCACAGAGGAGCTTGCTCCTCGGGTGACGAGTGGCGGACGGGTGAGTAATGTCTGGGAAACTGCCCGATGGAGGGGGATAACTACTGGAAACGGTAGCTAATACCGCATAACGTCGCAAGACCAAAGTGGGGGACCTCCGGGCCTCACACCATCGGATGTGCCCAGATGGGATTAGCTTGTAGGCGGGGTAACGGCCCACCTAGGCGACGATCCCTAGCTGGTCTGAGAGGATGACCAGCCACACTGGAACTGAGACACGGTCCAGACTCCTACGGGAGGCAGCAGTGGGGAATATTGCACAATGGGCGCAAGCCTGATGCAGCCATGCCGCGTGTATGAAGAAGGCCTTCGGGTTGTAAAGTACTTTCAGCGGGGAGGAAGGTGGTGAGGTTAATAACCTCAGCAATTGACGTTACCCGCAGAAGAAGCACCGGCTAACTCCGTGCCAGCAGCCGCGGTAATACGGAGGGTGCAAGCGTTAATCGGAATTACTGGGCGTAAAGCGCACGCAGGCGGTCTGTTAAGTCAGATGTGAAATCCCCGGGCTTAACCTGGGAACTGCATTTGAAACTGGCAGGCTTGAGTCTCGTAGAGGGGGGTAGAATTCCAGGTGTAGCGGTGAAATGCGTAGAGATCTGGAGGAATACCGGTGGCGAAGGCGGCCCCCTGGACGAAGACTGACGCTCAGGTGCGAAAGCGTGGGGAGCAAACAGGATTAGATACCCTGGTAGTCCACGCCGTAAACGATGTCGACTTGGAGGTTGTTCCCTTGAGGAGTGGCTTCCGGAGCTAACGCGTTAAGTCGACCGCCTGGGGAGTACGGCCGCAAGGTTAAAACTCAAATGAATTGACGGGGGCCCGCACAAGCGGTGGAGCATGTGGTTTAATTCGATGCAACGCGAAGAACCTTACCTACTCTTGACATCCAGCGAACTTTCCAGAGATGGATTGGTGCCTTCGGGAACGCTGAGACAGGTGCTGCATGGCTGTCGTCAGCTCGTGTTGTGAAATGTTGGGTTAAGTCCCGCAACGAGCGCAACCCTTATCCTTTGTTGCCAGCGATTCGGTCGGGAACTCAAAGGAGACTGCCGGTGATAAACCGGAGGAAGGTGGGGATGACGTCAAGTCATCATGGCCCTTACGAGTAGGGCTACACACGTGCTACAATGGCGCATACAAAGAGAAGCGACCTCGCGAGAGCAAGCGGACCTCATAAAGTGCGTCGTAGTCCGGATCGGAGTCTGCAACTCGACTCCGTGAAGTCGGAATCGCTAGTAATCGTGGATCAGAATGCCACGGTGAATACGTTCCCGGGCCTTGTACACACCGCCCGTCACACCATGGGAGTGGGTTGCAAAAGAAGTAGGTAGCTTAACCCTCGGGAGGGCGCTTACCACTTTGTGATTCATGACTGGGGTGAAGTCGTAACAAGGTAACCGTAGGGGAACCTGCGGTTGGATCACCTCCTTACCTGAAGATACCGTCGTGCGAAGTGCTCACACAGATTGTCTGATAGAAAGCTGAAGAAGCAAGACGGCTGCGAAGCCGAGACACACGTACGTGTCCCCTTCGTCTAGCGGTTAGGACTCCGCCCTTTCACGGCGGCAACAGGGGTTCGAATCCCCTAGGGGACGCCACTTGCTTGGTGACAGGTGAAAGGTGTCTCCACGAAGTATCTCAAAACTGGCCTCAGGGTCACGTTTGAGATATTTGCTCTTTAACAATCCGGAACAAGCTGAAAATTTGAAACGACGCACGTCGTGTTCCTCCGTAATAAGGAACACAGCACGATGCGTTCGGGTCTCTCAAAAGCTCATAACACGCAAGCGCAAAACGCCTGTGGGTTGTGAGGTTAAGCGACCAAGCGTACACGGTGGATGCCCTGGCAGTCAGAGGCGATGAAGGGCGTGCTAATCTGCGATAAGCGCCGGTAAGGTGATATGAACCGCTATAACCGGCGATACCCGAATGGGGAAACCCAGTGTGACTCGTCACACTATCATGCAGTGAATCCATAGCGGCATGAGGCGAACCGGGGGAACTGAAACATCTAAGTACCCCGAGGAAAAGAAATCAACCGAGATTCCCCAGTAGCGGCGAGCGAACGGGGAGGAGCCCAGAACCTGCATCAGCTTGTGCATCAGTGGAAGCGTCTGGAAAGTCGCAGGGTACAGGGTGATACTCCCGTACACAAAGGTGCATGAGCTGTGAGTTCGATGAGTAAGGCGGGACACGTGGTATCCTGTCTGAATATGGGGGGACCATCCTCCAAGGCTAAATACTCCTGACTGACCGATAGTGAACCAGTACCGTGAGGGAAAGGCGAAAAGAACCCCGGCGAGGGGAGTGAAACAGAACCTGAAACCGTGTACGTACAAGCAGTGGGAGCACCTTCGTGGTGTGACTGCGTACCTTTTGTATAATGGGTCAGCGACTTATATTCTGTAGCAAGGTTAACCGTATAGGGGAGCCGCAGGGAAACCGAGTCTTAACTGGGCGTTAAGTTGCAGGGTATAGACCCGAAACCCGGTGATCTAGCCATGGGCAGGTTGAAGGTTGGGTAACACTAACTGGAGGACCGAACCGACTAATGTTGAAAAATTAGCGGATGACCTGTGGCTGGGGGTGAAAGGCCAATCAAACCGGGAGATAGCTGGTTCTCCCCGAAAGCTATTTAGGTAGCGCCTCGTGAACTCATCTCCGGGGGTAGAGCACTGTTTCGGCTAGGGGGCCATCCCGGCTTACCAACCCGATGCAAACTGCGAATACCGGAGAATGTTATCACGGGAGACACACGGCGGGTGCTAACGTCCGTCGTGAAGAGGGAAACAACCCAGACCGCCAGCTAAGGTCCCAAAGTCATGGTTAAGTGGGAAACGATGTGGGAAGGCACAGACAGCCAGGATGTTGGCTTAGAAGCAGCCATCATTTAAAGAAAGCGTAATAGCTCACTGGTCGAGTCGGCCTGCGCGGAAGATGTAACGGGGCTAAACCATGCACCGAAGCTGCGGCAGCGACGCGTAAGCGTTGCTGGGTAGGGGAGCGTTCTGTAAGCCGTTGAAGGTGTGCTGTGAGGCATGCTGGAGGTATCAGAAGTGCGAATGCTGACATAAGTAACGATAAACAAGGTGAAAAACCTTGTCGCCGGAAGACCAAGGGTTCCTGTTCAACGTTAATCGGAGCAGGGTGAGTCGACCCCTAAGGCGAGGCCGAAAGGCGTAGTCGATGGGAAACAGGTTAATATTCCTGTACTTGGTGTTACTGCGAAGGGGGGACGGAGAAGGCTATATCGGCCGGGCGACGGTTGTCCCGGTTTAAGCGTGTAGGTGTGTGCGCCAGGCAAATCCGGTGCACTTTACACTGAGGCGTGACGACGAGGCACCACGGTGCTGAAGTGATAAATGCCCTGCTTCCAGGAAAAGCCTCTAAGCATCAGGTAACACGAAATCGTACCCCAAACCGACACAGGTGGTCAGGTAGAGAATACCCAGGCGCTTGAGAGAACTCGGGTGAAGGAACTAGGCAAAATGGTGCCGTAACTTCGGGAGAAGGCACGCTGGCGCGTAGGTGAAGGGACTTGCTCCCGGAGCCGAGGCCAGTCGAAGATACCAGCTGGCTGCAACTGTTTATTAAAAACACAGCACTGTGCAAACACGAAAGTGGACGTATACGGTGTGACGCCTGCCCGGTGCCGGAAGGTTAATTGATGGGGTTATCCGTAAGGAGAAGCTCTTGATCGAAGCCCCGGTAAACGGCGGCCGTAACTATAACGGTCCTAAGGTAGCGAAATTCCTTGTCGGGTAAGTTCCGACCTGCACGAATGGCGTAATGATGGCCAGGCTGTCTCCACCCGAGACTCAGTGAAATTGAAATCGCTGTGAAGATGCAGTGTACCCGCGGCAAGACGGAAAGACCCCGTGAACCTTTACTACAGCTTGACACTGAACACTGAGCCTTGATGTGTAGGATAGGTGGGAGGCTTTGAAGCGTGGACGCCAGTCTGCGTGGAGCCGTCCTTGAAATACCACCCTTTAATGTTTGGTGTTCTAACGTGGGCCCGTGATCCGGGCTGCGGACAGTGTCTGGTGGGTAGTTTGACTGGGGCGGTCTCCTCCCAAAGCGTAACGGAGGAGCACGAAGGTTGGCTAATCCTGGTCGGACATCAGGAGGTTAGTGCAATGGCATAAGCCAGCTTGACTGCGAGAGTGACGGCTCGAGCAGGTGCGAAAGCAGGTCATAGTGATCCGGTGGTTCTGAATGGAAGGGCCATCGCTCAACGGATAAAAGGTACTCCGGGGATAACAGGCTGATACCGCCCAAGAGTTCATATCGACGGCGGTGTTTGGCACCTCGATGTCGGCTCATCACATCCTGGGGCTGAAGTAGGTCCCAAGGGTACGGCTGTTCGCCGTTTAAAGTGGTACGCGAGCTGGGTTTAGAACGTCGTGAGACAGTTCGGTCCCTATCTGCCGTGGGCGCTGGAGAATTGAGGGGGGTTGCTCCTAGTACGAGAGGACCGGAGTGAACGCACCGCTGGTGTCCGGGTTGTCACGCCAGTGGCACTGCCCGGTAGCTAAGTGCGGAAAAGATAAGTGCTGAAAGCATCTAAGCACGAAACTTGCCCCGAGATGAGTTCTCCCTGAGGCTCCGAGCCTCCTGAAGGGACGTTGAAGACGACGACGTTGATAGGCCGGGTGTGTAAGCGCAGCGATGCGTTGAGCTTACCGGTACTAATGACCCGTGAGGCTTAACCTTACAACGCCAGAGGCGTTTTGGGTTGAGAGACAGAAAGAATTTTCAGCCTTGTTTACCGGATAACGCCGTGCGGCCCGAGGGGGCGGTGCGGCAGACAGAATCTGCCTGGCGGCTGTAGCGCGGTGGCCCCACCTGACCCCATGCCGAACTCAGAAGTGAAACGCCGTAGCGCCGATGGTAGTGTGGGGTCTCCCCATGCGAGAGTAGGGAACTGCCAGGCATCAATCAGGTGAAGAAGCCCCGTACGGAAGTACGGGGCTTTTTTACGTCCGTCGTCCGGGGAGGGCGGGGGCTGCCGGACCTCTGCGGGCTTCAGGGCAGAGCTCTGTTGCTGCCTGCCGGTCATCCTCCCTGGTCCTGGTCCTGCCCTGACCGTTTACCTTGCCTCTGCATGTATGCGGCCGTCATGACGTTTATCTTCCGACGCCGCCCTCGTACAACCCCATACGACGTCTCAGCCGATACCTGTCAGAGATAACGCGCCATGTATCTCGTTCCATTAACTGGCCTTTTCCAGCCATGTCATGATAAACGCAGCAACCTCTCCGGGCTGGTTGATATCCACGGTAGGCACATCCGGCTTACGCGAAAGGTCGTCAGTGACAACCGCCACGACATGCTCATCCAGCAGATCGACCAACTCCCCTTTAACACCCGATCGCCAAAGCACGATTTTGGGCACGGGCTCATCTTTGAAGCCTTCCACTAGCACCAAATCCAGTTGCGTACTATCCATTCGTGAGGCTAACGCCCTTAGACTAACGGGCTGCTCTGGCGTTTCACACATCATCGCCCAGCGCCGATCGCTGGCGACAATAACCTGATCGGCACCGGCTTTTCGCAGCCGATAGCTGTCCTTACCTGGCGTATCAACATCCATCTGATGATGCGTATGTTTGATCAGTCCTGCTCGTATTCCCTGCGCTTTCAACAGCGGTATAACCTGCTCAAGCAGCGTGGTTTTACCGGTTCCGCTCCAGGCGACAATCGCTAATAACGGGACGGGCATGATGATTTCTCCCGATTAACCAGATCGTCAGGCGTATTAATATTGCGGAAAGCTGATTCCGCATCACTGAACAGTACGGGATGCCCACCCTGTTCACGCATAAATTGCATAAGCCTGCGTTCACCACGTAACAGGCCCGCTTCAAGATCGCCGATCAGCGCCCGATTCATCAGCGCCAGAGTCGGATGATCACGTTCGGATGACTGCACCCAGACAACAGGTGCGCTGTTACGCTGCTGCCAAAGACGCGCAACAAAATCGCCGGGAATATCAGGTGTATCGCACGCGCAAAACGCAACCCACTCAGTAGGACTGTTTCGCAAACCGCTCAGCATACCTGCCAGTGGTCCGGGATAGTCCTGCATGGTGTCAGCCACGACCTGACAACCACTTATCTGATAACGATCAATGTTACGGTTGGCGCTTATTAACACAATGTCTACCTGCGGCTTTAACCGCTGAAGAACATGCTGATAAAGTGGTTTACCTTGCAGCATTATTAACCCTTTATCCTGTCCTCCCATACGGCGACCTTGTCCACCTGCAAGGATTACCCCGGTAATTGCTGTCATTTTCGTCTCCTGACTCAAATCTGGACGATACTCACATTGCGGCAGCGGACCACCTGCATAAAGGAATTATCATGAAAACGCATCGGCTGAGTGAACTGCTCGAACTCCTGCAACCTGCCTGGGAAAAAGAACCTGATCTTAACCTGCTGGCATTTTTACAAAAACTGGCTCAGGCGTCCGGTTTCGTTGGCCCATTAAGTGAATTAAGCGATGACATATTGATTTATCATCTAAAAATGCGTGATTCTGCCAGCCATGATCAGATTCCCGGACTGAAAAAAGATTATGAAGTTGATTTTAAAACGGCGCTGCTGCGTGCACGTGGAGTCATTAAAAATGATGAGTAGTGTTATCCTTAGCCGTTCACAGTAAAGATAAGCACAGGGATAACCATGAGTGATGCCGCCTTTAATTTTCAAACGCTCAATCCAGATGTCCTGCTTGATGCGCTTTGGGAAACAGGTATTCGGGTAGACTCCGGTCTTACTGCCCTGAACAGCTACGAAAACCGCGTTTATCAGTTTAGCGATGATAACAGGCAGCGCTATGTGGCCAAGTTTTACCGACCACAGCGTTGGTCTGCTGAGCAGATTACTGAGGAGCATCAGTTCTCTCACGATTTACTCGGCGATGAAGTGCCCATTGCTGCGCCCCTGGTTCTTAAGGGTAATACGTTGCAACAGCATGCGGGTTTTTACTTTGCGGTTTTCCCCAGCCTCGGGGGCCGACAATATGAAACCGATAACGACGATCAGATGGAATGGGTTGGGCGCTTCCTGGGCCGCATGCATCAAACAGGCCGAAAAAATCTGTTCCGGCATCGCCCCTCAATGGGACTTGATGAATATCTGGATCAGCCCCGGGATGTGCTGGCAAACGCTGAACTTGTGCCCGCGTCGCTGCGCAGTGCATTGTCAGAGGCCGTCGATAAGCTGGGTATGACACTCCGTCAATGCTGGCACGACAACTGGCAGCCGTTACGATTACATGGTGATTGCCACCCAGGCAATATCCTGTGGCGGGATGGCCCCCTGTTTGTCGATCTCGACGATGCCCGCAATGGCCCGGCCGTTCAGGATCTGTGGATGTTGATCAGCGGCGATAAGCAGGAGCAGCGGATCCAGTGGGATATTCTGCTGGAAGCCTATAGTGAATTCAGTGACTTCGATATTAACGAATTGTCACTGATTGAACCTTTACGTGCGATGCGCATGATTTATTATCTGGCCTGGGTTGTTCGCCGCTGGCAGGACCCCGCCTTTCCGCGCGCGTTTCCCTGGATGACCGATGAGGATTTTTGGCGCAGGCAAATTTTGCAGTTTATCGAGCAGGAAAAGGTGTTGCGGGAACCCCCGTTGCAGCTGACCCCGCAATTTTAATGACAAGTCAGGAGAGTTTTCCCCAATGAAGAAAATATTTTTTGCACTGATGGGTTTGGTGCTGGCCTTCAGCGCATCTGCTGCACAATTCTCTGAAGGTAAACAATATGTCAGCCTGCCTAAGCCGGTTGCCGGTGAACCGCAGGTCATGGAGTTTTTCTCTTTTTTCTGTCCTCACTGCTACCAGTTTGAAGAAATCTATCATGTCAGTGATGCGGTGAAAAAGAACCTGCCAGCGGATACCAAAATGGTTAAATACCATGTTGATTTCCTGGGCGGCGAGCTGGGGCCGGTTGTCACGCACGCATGGGCTGTGGCCATGGCGCTGGGGGTTGAAGATAAAGTCACGGCACCTATTTTCGACGGTATTCAGAAAACCCAGACCATTACCGATCCCGCCAGTCTGAAAGACGTTTTCATCAAAGCCGCAGGCATTACCTCTGAGCAATATGATTCGGCCTGGAACAGCTTTGCAGTAAAAGCGCTGGTTGCCCAGCAGCAAAAAGCGGCCGCTGATGTGGATCTGCGCGGTGTTCCCGCTATCTTTATTAACGGCAAATACATGGTTAATAATGGTGGACTGGATACGAGCTCAATGGAAAACTTCGTGGCGGATTATGCCAACGTTGTTAAATTCCTGGTCGAAAAGAAATAAGCGTTTTTTGCTATCATCTTCCGCAAAACGCCAGCATTCGCTGGCGTTTTCTTTTGCCATCACTCACCTTATCTCTGCTGGACTGGAGAAGCACAGTTTTTCTATCCACACAAGCAGACATGCCGTCAAAAATCACGATCACATCACGGTTTTGTTTTAAGTTACTAATTTTAAACAAGTATCATTGCTGGCTGGGATCGCTATGATATAAATAAATGATTGATATGATTTTTACGCACAAAGTTATCCACAGGAAGATCGTTACGATCCAAAAGGCTACAGCACCAAAAAAACAACTTCCCGTTTGTCTTGATTAACCCTTTTCGCCAAGGTGTGGCATCCTTATAGACCAATCCATGGCAACGAAGAATACACAGACATATGGCGCAAATAGCAGAAAACCCCCTGATTTTGGTTGATGGCTCATCCTATCTTTATCGCGCGTACCACGCTTTCCCGCCGCTGACGAACAGTGCAGGAGAGCCTACCGGTGCTATGTATGGCGTGCTGAACATGCTTAAAAGCCTGTTGGTTCAATACAGCCCTACACATGTTGCTGTGGTGTTTGATGCTAAAGGCAAAACCTTCAGGGATGAGCTGTTTGAACATTACAAATCTCATCGCCCGCCCATGCCCGACGATCTGCGGTCACAGATTGAGCCGTTACACGAAATGGTGCGTGCGATGGGATTGCCTCTGCTGGCCGTCAGCGGTGTCGAAGCGGATGATGTGATTGGTACGCTGGCGTTAGAAGCGGAAAAAAAGGGTTACTCTGTCCTTATCAGTACGGGCGACAAAGATATGGCGCAGCTGGTGACGCCAGCGATAACGTTAATCAATACGATGACTAACACCATTCTTGGGCCGGAAGAAGTTGAGCAAAAGTATGGTGTGCCACCCGCCTTGATCATCGATTTTCTGGCGATGATGGGCGACAGCTCAGATAACATTCCAGGCGTACCAGGCGTGGGTGAAAAAACGGCTCAGGCCCTGCTACAGGGACTGGGAGGGATGCAGTCGATCTACGATAATCTCGATAAAGTTGCCGATCTTTCATTCCGTGGTGCCAAAACTATGGCCACAAAGCTGGAACAAAACCGCGAGGTGGCGTTTCTCTCCTATCAACTTGCGACCATTAAAACGGATGTGGCGCTGGATCAGCCTTGTGAGGCGCTTACCGTCGGTGAACCGGATATTCAGGCCTTGCAGGCGCTGTTTAGCCGTTACGAGTTCAGGCGCTGGTTGACCGACCTGCAAGAGGGAAAATGGCTACAGGGTAAGAAAAGCAACCGACAGGCCCAACAGGTTCTTGTCGATGAGCCTGTAAAGGCGGAAGCCTCAAGCGTCTTGTCTGCCGAGGGTTATGTCACCATCCTGGATCAGCAAACGCTGGACAACTGGGTTGAGAAACTGAAAAAAAGCGACGTTTTCGCGTTTGACCTTGAAACCGATGCGCTGGACACGTTAACAGCCAACATTGTGGGTCTCAGTTTCGCCATCGCGCCAGGCGAAGCGGCTTATCTTCCTGTCGCGCATGATTATCTTGATGCGCCCGAACAGCTTGATCGCGATGCGGTGCTCGCACAGCTCAAACCGCTGCTGGAAGATCCTGATGTGAGCAAAGTGGGGCAAAACCTCAAGTACGATCGCGGTGTCCTTAAGAACTACGATATTGAGTTAGCAGGCATTAAATATGACACCATGCTTGAGTCGTACATCCTGAACAGTGTGGTGGGCAAGCATGATATGGACAGCCTGTCGGCACGCTGGTTGAATCATAAAACGGTCACCTTCGAAGAGATCGCCGGTAAGGGTAAAAATCAGCTTACGTTTAATCAGATTGCCCTTGAGCAGGCTGCGCATTATGCGGCAGAAGATGCTGACGTCACGTTGCAGTTGCACCTGAAGATGTGGCCTGAGCTTGAAAAAGAAGCCGGCCCGAAAAAGGTGTTCGAACAGATCGAGATGCCGTTGCTCAGGGTCATTTCGCGCATTGAGCGTAATGGCGTGTTGATCGATCAGGCCATCTTAGCGCAGCACTCAAAAGAGCTGACAGCGCGCCTGGCTGAACTGGAACGTGAAGCGCATGAACTGGCGGGCGAGCCGTTTAATCTCTCTTCCACGAAGCAGCTGCAGGTCATCCTGTTTGAAAAGCAGGGCATTAAGCCCACCAAGAAAACGCCGGGTGGTGCGCCGTCGACCAGCGAAGAAGTGCTGGCAGAGCTGGCGCTGGACTATCCATTACCGAAAGTCATTCTGGAGCACCGTGGGCTGTCAAAACTCAAGTCCACGTACACCGATAAGCTGCCGTTGATGATCAATCCTGTAACCGGCCGCGTGCATACGTCTTACCATCAGGCCGTCACCGCGACCGGACGTTTATCATCTACCGATCCTAATCTGCAAAACATCCCGGTGCGGAATGACGAAGGACGGCGCATTCGCCAGGCCTTCGTAGCAGGCAAAGGCAACCGCATCGTCGCGGCGGACTACTCGCAGATTGAACTGCGTATCATGGCCCATCTGTCGCAGGATAAAGGCCTGCTGGACGCGTTCTCGCAGGGAGAAGATATCCACCGGGCTACCGCAGCGGAAGTGTTTGGCGTACCGCTCAGTAAGGTGACGGGTGAACAACGTCGCAGCGCGAAGGCCATCAATTTTGGTCTCATCTACGGTATGAGTGCATTTGGCTTATCCCGCCAGCTGAATATCGGTGCAGGTGAGGCGAAGAAATATATGGATCTGTACTTCGAGCGCTATCCAGGCGTCCTGCGCTACATGGAAAATACCCGTCAGCTCGCCGCGAGTAACGGTTATGTCGAAACGCTGGACGGGCGTCGCCTGTGGTTGCCTGACATCAAGTCCAGCAATGCGATACGACGTAAAGCGGCAGAACGCGCCGCAATCAATGCCCCCATGCAAGGAACGGCGGCCGATATCATTAAACGCGCGATGATCGCGGTTGATAACTGGTTACAGGAACAGCGAAGCGACGCAGTGAAGATGATTATGCAGGTGCACGATGAACTGGTGTTCGAAATCAAAGAGGAGGCCGTTGAAGCGGCCAGTAAGCAGATTCGTACGCTAATGGAAGGCAGTATGGCGCTGGATGTGCCCTTACTGGTTGAAGTTGGGGTAGGGGATAACTGGGAGCAGGCACACTAGGTAAGCAACCGGCGCTGACGTGATGCGTTAGCGCCCGGTGAGAAACGTGGCCCGTTCAACCATTCAGGTTTTCTCAGCATCATGAAGGAATGACTGACTCTGCCTCCACCATTTTTTTGATAATTTAACTACATGTCATCTTCATTTTTGTGACGAGCATAGTAAAAAAAGTGGCGGAAAATGAATGGGAGTAACAAAAAAACCTTTGTTGCTCACAAAAAATCAGGTAAAGTTCGAGGCGTAGGGTACAGAGGTAAGATGTTCTATCTTTCAGACCTTTTACTTCACGTAATCGGATTTGGCTGAATTTAGCCGCCCCAGTCATTCTGTGACTGGGGCGTTTTTTATTGGGCTTTTTGCCCGGCCTTATGCGTCACTGTCCTGATCGTCCACTGCGGGTTCCAGTTCACTAAACCAGCTATTCAGCTTGTGGCGCACTTTATCAACGCCAATCTTTTTCAGCGATGAGAAAACTTCCACCTGCACATCTCCCATGAAAGCCAGCGAGGCTTCCTTCACCATATTAAGCTGGGCCTTACGTGCGCCAGATGCGAGCTTGTCGGCTTTCGTCAGCAGCAGCAAAACAGGAATACCGCTGTCAACGGCCCACTGAATCATTTGCTGATCCAAATCTTTAAGAGGGTGACGAATATCCATCAGTACCACCAGGCCTTTTAATGCCTGGCGTTTTTGCAGATATTCTCCCAGTGCCCGCTGCCACTTGAGTTTCATCTCTTCCGGTACTTCGGCATAGCCATAACCGGGTAGATCGACGAGGCGCTTACCTTCGGCCACCTCAAACAGGTTAATCAACTGCGTACGACCGGGCGTTTTACTGGTACGCGCCAGGCTTTTTTGGTTGGTTAACGTGTTTAAAGCGCTGGATTTCCCCGCATTAGAACGGCCAGCGAACGCCACTTCAATGCCGGTATCAGAAGGTAAATGGCGGATATCAGGCGCGCTAAGGATGAAGCGGGTGACATGGTAATTCAGTTCAGACAAGGTAGTACTCCAGAAACGCATTAGGGCAATGGCGCTGATTATACGCATTATGGCGGGAAAGTGCTCAATACCATTGTTCAGGGCTCGCTGTAAGACATTTGCCATAAATCTTGCAAGTTATGTCGCTTTTTAATTAAAAAATTAAAAAAATAAATGATTAAAATTCAGTGCATTATACTAAAGTACAGGTTTTTCGCTCAAACACCATACAAGTATTACTTGAGCCTTTTACCAATTGGTCTACATTATTCAGCAGTGCAGGACAGCATTCATCAGGATGATGCGCTCAGGAACGTTGGGATAACGAAGAGCGACAGGAAAGGAAATGGTCAGGGATTGCGGACCAGAAAAGGAAAAGGATGAGCTCCGGAGTTGAGCAGGCGCAGGATTAACCGGGATGTTGTGAGCCGAAACGGATTTGAAACATGATTCCTTCTGCCGAAGGTATGAAATAAGGCGACAGCTTGAGCTGTCGCCTTTTTTCTTTGTCTGGTTTCTGCTAGATTTCGCCGCAATTCTATACTGAATAAAAAACACCGGAACCCAAGATTATGAAGCAACCTGCAAGCGCGGCGAAGGGCAAGCCTGTCGCCAAAGCAAAACGTAAATCGCGTGAAGAGATCAATAACGAAGCGCGCGATCGTAAACGCGATAAAAAGCATCGTGGCCATGCGTCAGGCAGCCGTGCTAACCCGCAAGCGCAGAGCAGCAACGGTAAGCAAGCGGCCCCGGCAAAAGATCCGCGTATCGGCAGTAAAAAGCCGGTGTCGTTAATCGTTGACGACAGCGCTGCACCCGCAAAAACCAAAAAAGTGACGGCAAAACCGGCGAAGCAGAAAGTGGTGCTGACACCGGAAGAAGAGCTGGCGCAGTTAGAGAACAGCGAGCGTCTTGATGCGCTACTGGACCGCCTTGAGAAAGGCGAAACGCTGTCATCTGAGGATCAGGGCTGGCTTGATGTCACGCTGGATCGCATTGATGAACTGATGGAACAGCTCGGCATCGCGATGGACGAGGAAGACGATCCGGAGGCGGAAGAAGATATGTACCGCCTGCTTAAAGGGCATTAAGCCGTCTTTGATCGGCATGCGTAAATGCGCATGCCTGGTTTAACAGGTAAACGACAATGTTTTGGCCTGGATCAATTTTCGTGCTTTTGATGACATGTTATCTCCTGTGGTTATTGTTTAAACTACAACGACTGTCGCGTCTGAAGCAGCGTTTACGGCGGGTTTCCTCCCGCACTCCTCTCTTTCCTTCTGCATCGCGGCCTTTCCCACAGCGAGGTAAACGGAAGGAGTCAGCATGTCAGCGACACAAATCGACTGGGACCAGGCATTAATTGAAAAATACAATGCGGCGGGTCCGCGCTATACCTCTTATCCCACCGCGCTAGCGTTCAGCGAGACCTTTACAGACGCTGATTTTCAACGTGCCACTGAACGTTATCCGCAACGCGCGCTGTCGCTCTATGTTCATATCCCGTTCTGTCATCGCCTGTGCTATTTCTGTGGCTGCAATAAGGTTGTCACGCGTCACTTACATAAAGCCGACCGCTATCTGAACGCGCTGGAACAGGAGATTGTCGCCCGCGCGCCACTGTTTCGTGATCGTCGCGTCACTCAACTGCACTGGGGCGGCGGCACGCCGACATTTTTGAATAAGCAGCAGGTTAGCCGGCTGGTGGCGCTGCTGAAACAGCATTTCACCTTCGAGGATGACGCGGAGATGTCGATCGAGGTCGATCCGCGTGAAATTGAACTGGAGATGATCGATCATCTCCGGACGTGCGGTTTTAATCGCCTGAGCATGGGCGTACAGGACTTTAACAAGGCGGTGCAGGAGCGGGTTAACCGGGTGCAGGATGAGGACGTGATTTTTGCCCTGATGGCACGGGCACGTGAGCAGGGGTTTCGTTCAACCAGCATCGACCTGATTTACGGTCTGCCGCTGCAAACGGCGGAAAGCTTTGCTTTTACGCTGCAGCGGGTTATCGCGCTGGATCCCGATCGACTGAGCGTTTTTAACTATGCGCATCTTCCGTCACTCTTTGCCGCACAGCGAAAAATTAAAGAAAATGAACTGCCCTCGGCGCAACAGAAGCTGGCTATCCTGCAGCAGAGCATTACAACGCTGACCCGGCATGGCTACCAGTTCATCGGTATGGACCACTTTGCTAAACCGCAGGACGAGCTGGCGGTGGCTCAGCGCGAGGGGAACCTGCACCGCAATTTTCAGGGTTATACCACCCAGGGCGACTGCGATTTACTCGGTCTGGGCGTCTCCGCCATTAGCATGATCGGCGATCGCTACGCGCAAAACCAGAAAAGCCTGAATGACTGGTACAGCCAGGTTGAAAAACAGGGCCATGCCTTATGGCGGGGATTCACGCTCAGTCAGGACGATTGCCTGCGCCGCGATGTGATCAAAACGCTTATCTGCAACTTTGCGCTCGATTTCAGCGCGACAGAAACGCAGTGGAATATCACCTTCGACAGCTATTTTGCCGAAGAGCTGGCGCGGTTAAAACCGCTGATTGCGGATGGGCTGGTGGTGCAAAACGCGACAGGCCTGAAAGTGACAGGAACAGGACGACTGCTGATTCGCCATATTTGTATGTGTTTTGATGCTTACCTGCGACAAAAGACGCAACCGCAGCCCTATTCGCGTGTGATTTAACCGCCGGAACAGCACAGGCTGTTCCGGCGGAATGGCTTATTCCATGCCCAGTTCTTTCAGCTTACGTGTCAGCGTATTCCTTCCCCAACCCAGCAAACGCGCGGCTTCCTGTTTGTGACCCTGCGTGTGGCGCAGTGCAGTCGTCAGAAGCGTGCGTTCCATTTCCGGCTGTGCTTCTGACAGCAGGTTTTGATGACCGGAACGCAAGGCACGATCGGCCCATTGTGCCAGCAGGGTTGCCCAGCTGTCGGGAAGCGACTGCGTGGGGCTTTCCGGCGTACTGGATTCGAATAACTCCGGTGGTAAATCCTGAATCAGCACTTCCTGACCGGCGGCCATCACCGTTAACCAACGGCAGGTATTCTCCAGCTGACGCACGTTACCCGACCAGTGCAAACGGGTCAGCGCGGTCTCGGTCTCCGCATGCAGGATCTTGGCTTCCACACCAAGCTCGCGTGCGGCCACCTGCAGGAAATAACGGGCCAGACGGGGAATATCTTCACGACGCTCACGCAGCGGCGGCAAATGCACGCGGATGACATTCAGGCGGTGAAACAAGTCTTCACGGAACTTGCCTTCCTGTACCCGCAGTTCAAGGTTCTGGTGCGTAGCGGCAATGATGCGCACGTCCACTTTGACCGGTGCATAGCCACCGACGCGGTAAAACTGCCCGTCTGCCAGTACGCGCAGCAGGCGCGTCTGAACATCCAGCGGCATATCACCAATTTCATCTAAAAACAGCGTCCCGCCGTCGGCCTGTTCAAAGCGTCCCTGACGAATCTGATTCGCACCGGTAAAGGCCCCTTTTTCATGGCCAAACAGTTCCGACTCAATTAAATCCTTAGGGATCGCCGCCATGTTGAGGGCAATAAACGGCGCTTTACTGCGAGGACTGTGGCGGTGCAGTGCGTGCGCTACCAACTCTTTACCTGTACCCGATTCCCCGTTGATCAGCACGCTAATCGACGAACGGGAGAGACGGCCGATAATACGGAACACGTCCTGCATGGCGGGCGCTTCACCGATAATATCGGTGGTGGGGCCGCTTACCGGTTGATTACGTGGCTGCTGTTGCTCCTGATAGTGACTGATGGCACGTTCAACCAGCGCGACCGCTTCGTCGATATCGAACGGTTTGGGCAGGTAATCGAACGCGCCTTGCTGATAGGCGCTTACCGCGGCATCCAGGTCGGAATGCGCTGTCATGATGATAACCGGAAGCATGGGATGGCGCTGTTTGATTTGTTTTAGCAGAGCCAGCCCGTCCATACCCGGCATACGGATATCAGACAATAAAACGTCCGGGGTTTTTGTTGCGAGTGCATTGAGCACGTCGTTCGCGCTGTCAAAAGTGGCACAGCTTAAACCGGCTCCAGTGAGCGCGCGTTCAAGCACCCAGCGGATGGAGCTATCGTCATCGACGATCCAGACTATCCCTCGTTGCATAGAAACCTCACTGGCGAATAGGCAGGTAAACCGAAAACTCGGTATGACCCGGCCAACTGTTGAACTCAATTTTTCCCGAATGCTGATCAATCAGGCTACGGGCAATAGAAAGGCCTAAGCCGGTACCGCCTTCCCGTCCGCTTACCATTGGATAGAACAGCGTATCCTGTAGCTGGGCTGGAATACCGGGGCCGTCATCTTCGATATCAATGCGGGCAACCAGACGATAACGTGTGCCATGCAGTGTTAACTGGAAGGCTGTACGGGTTCGAATCACGATTGTGCCGCCGTCTTCGCCTAACGCCTGCAGCGCATTGCGCACGACGTTCAGCAAAACCTGCTCAATCTGATCGGGATCGTGCGGTAATTCCGGCAGGCTGGGATCGTAATCGCGAACCAGCGATACGTTTTCTGGCAGCTCCATCGAAACCAGGTTAACGACACGTTCCGCTACCTGATGAATACTCTGGGTAATATGCATACCGGGCTGTTGCGGCCCCAGTAAGCGATCGACCAGATTTCGCAGGCGGTCTGCCTGTTCAATAATGACTTTGGTATATTCATTCAGGGCAGGGTCCGGCAGGGCGCGTGACAAAAGCTGCGCCGCGCCGCGCAATCCACCTAGCGGGTTTTTAATCTCATGGGCCAGCCCGCGGACCAGATCGCGTGCGGCCACCTGCTGAGCATGCTGCAGCTGTTCCTGACTCAGGCGACGCTGATTATCCATCGGTGCCATTTCCAGCAGAATCAACCCATCAGGCAGGCGCTGTGCCGTGAGCGACATAATGTGCGCCCGGCCATCCACGACCAGAGTAACTTCGCTGTCAGTAAAGCCCTGGCCCGCCTCAAGACTCTCGCGCATGACCTCGACATTCAGCGAAAAGTAGCCGGTTAATTCAGGTAACGGCGTGCCGAACAATTTACGTGAGCTTTGCGCCAGTAATTGCTGTGCCGCCGGGTTGGCATAATGGATCGCCAAATCGGTATCCACCAACAAAATACTGTTGATTAAGGTATTGAGAATCTGCCCGGCGTCGGGCAGGGAGGCAGTTGCCATACAGCGTTCCTCTGCACTAATTTAGTGCATTGTAGTCTTTAAGCCGGAATTAAAGCGAATGAACGATGAATTCGCGGAGAAAAAAGCCCATCCGAAGATGGGCTAAAGTTTCCACGGCAACAAAAAAACGTTTCAGGTTAAGCGTGCCGCAATTGCAATCTTTCAATGCGGCACCCATTTTGCTGACTCTGAAATTAGACGCTGTAGTACAGTTCGAACTCAACCGGATGTGGCGTCATGCGCACACGGTCGTTCTCTGATTTACGCAGCTCGATGTAAGCATCGATCGCGTCGTCAGTGAAGACGCCGCCACGGGTCAGGAACTCGCGGTCTTCGTTCAGTGCATTCAGCGCTTCTTCCAGTGAACCTGCAACTTTTGGAATCTCAGCTTCTTCTTCCGGTGGCAGGTCATACAGGTTTTTATCCATCGCATCACCAGGATGGATTTTGTTGATGATGCCATCCAGGCCAGCCATCAGCAGTGCAGTAAACGCCAGGTACGGGTTAGCCGCTGGGTCCGGGAAGCGCGCTTCAATACGACGTGCTTTCGGGCTGGCAACAACCGGGATACGGATTGATGCAGAACGGTTACGGGCAGAGTAAGCCAGCATAACCGGTGCTTCATAACCCGGAACCAGACGCTTGTAAGAGTTGGTGGTTGGGTTGGCCAGGGCGTTGATTGCTTTTGCGTGCTTGATGATACCGCCGATGTAGAACAGCGCGGTTTCAGACAGGCCGCCGTATTTGTCACCAGAGAACAGGTTTTGTCCGCCTTTAGACAGAGACATGTGGCAGTGCATACCTGAACCGTTGTCACCAAACATTGGCTTCGGCATAAAGGTTGCCGTTTTGCCGTAAGCATGCGCCACGTTGTGCACAACATATTTGTAGATCTGAATTTCGTCAGCTTTTTTGGTCATGGTATTGAAGCGGGTTGCCACTTCGTTCTGACCCGCTGTCGCAACTTCGTGGTGATGAGCTTCAACAACCAGACCCATTTGCTCCATTGTCAGACACATAGCAGAACGGATGTCCTGTGATGAATCGACCGGTGGAACCGGGAAGTAGCCGCCTTTCAGACCTGGACGGTGACCTTTGTTACCGCCTTCGTATTCTTTGCCGGTGTTCCAGGCCGCTTCGATATCATCGATAGCGACGTGCGAACCAGAGGTTGACGAACCGAAACGGATATCGTCGAACAGGAAGAATTCTGGCTCGGGTCCAAACAGAACGGTATCAGCGATGCCTGAAGAACGCAGATAGTCTTCAGCGCGCTTTGCGATAGAGCGTGGATCGCGGTCATAGCCTTGCATGGTGCCAGGCTCAAGGATGTCACAGCGAATGATCAGTGTTGAATCTTCAAAGAACGGATCCATAACTGCCGTGGTTGCATCCGGCATCAGTACCATGTCTGATTCGTTAATGCCTTTCCAGCCGCCGATGGAAGAGCCATCGAACATTTTGCCTTCTTCGAAGAAGTCAGCGTTAACCTGGTGAGCCGGAATAGTAACGTGCTGTTCTTTACCTTTGGTATCGGTAAAACGCAGGTCAACAAACTTAACTTCGTGCTCGTTCATCATCGAGAGAACGTGTTCAGCGGACATACTCAACTCTCCTGGAAATGGTCATTGTCTACATGGTGAGAACCGGGTGAGGAAATGTGCGACATGTGTCAGCCATACCTCAGTCTGATCCCGACCAGCTCTGCAACCGTTGTCTTACGTCGTTTTCATCTGGATAATACAAAGCGAATTCTGTGCCAACTTTATTTCTTTGCACAAAATCGCGCTGTCATGCACCTTTTTGTCATAAAAGACGTGCACCATGATAGTTGCACTGCACTTTTTATGTGCATTGGCGTTGAAAATGAGCACCATTGTGGTGCAAAACATCATTGCAGTGCAATTTTTGCACGGCTATTAGTGCGATTTTGCGACAATGCAATAAACTTTCAGTGAAAAGTGTGATCGTGTTCAGTCTCCCGCTTAATCCGTGTACAATACCACGTTATTTCTAATGCCTGAGGCAAAAAAGCTGTGATCGAAAATTTGCGTAACATCGCCATCATCGCGCACGTTGACCATGGAAAGACCACCCTGGTTGATAAACTGCTGCAACAGTCTGGTACTTTTGATGCCCGTACTGAAGCCACCGAGCGCGTGATGGACTCCAATGATTTGGAGAAAGAGCGTGGGATTACCATCCTCGCAAAAAATACCGCCATTAAATGGAACGACTACCGTATCAACATCGTTGATACCCCAGGACACGCCGACTTCGGTGGTGAAGTTGAACGCGTAATGTCTATGGTGGATTCGGTACTGTTGGTTGTAGATGCGATGGATGGCCCTATGCCGCAAACCCGCTTCGTTACCAAAAAAGCGTTCGCGCATGGTTTGAAGCCGATTGTGGTTATCAACAAAGTTGACCGCCCTGGCGCACGTCCTGACTGGGTTGTTGATCAGGTGTTTGACCTGTTCGTTAACCTCGATGCAACGGATGAGCAGCTCGATTTCCCTATCATTTTCGCCTCTGCGCTGAATGGTATTGCCGGTCTGGATCACACCGACATGGCTGACGATATGACCCCGCTGTATCAGGCAATCGTTGACCACGTTTCACCTCCACAGGTTGAAGTCGAAGCGCCGCTGCAGATGCAAATCTCTCAGCTGGACTACAACAACTATCTGGGCGTGATCGGTATCGGCCGCATCAAGCGCGGTAAAGTGAAGCCTAACCAGCAAGTCACCATCGTAGACAGCGAAGGCAAAACCCGTAACGGTAAAGTGGGTAAAGTGCTGACTCACCTGGGGCTGGAGCGTATTGACAGCGACCTGGCAGAAGCGGGCGACATCATTGCGATCACCGGTCTGGGTGAACTGAACATTTCTGACACCATTTGCGATCCGCAGAATGTGCAGGCGCTGCCAGCCCTGAGCGTGGATGAGCCAACGGTAACCATGTTCTTCAACGTCAACACCTCACCGTTCTGCGGTAAAGAAGGTAAGTACGTGACCTCACGTCAGATCCTTGAGCGTCTGAACAAAGAACTGGTTCACAACGTGGCACTGCGTGTGGAAGAGACCGAAGATGCTGACGCGTTCCGCGTATCGGGCCGTGGTGAGCTGCATCTGTCTGTACTGATCGAGAACATGCGTCGTGAAGGTTTCGAACTGGCGGTATCCCGTCCGAAAGTTATCTTCCGCGAATTCGAAGGCCGTAAACAAGAGCCATTCGAGAACGTGACGCTGGATATCGAAGAAACGCATCAGGGTTCCGTTATGCAGGCCATGGGCGAGCGTAAAGGCGACCTGAAAAATATGGATCCAGATGGCAAAGGCCGCGTACGTCTTGACTACGTCATCCCAAGCCGTGGTCTGATCGGTTTCCGTAACGAATTTATGACCATGACATCAGGTACAGGTCTGCTGTACTCCACCTTCAGCCACTACGACGATATTCGTCCGGGCGAAGTGGGTCAGCGTCAGAACGGCGTTCTGATCTCTAACGGCCAGGGTAAAGCGGTAGCGTTCGCCCTGTTCGGTCTGCAGGATCGCGGTAAGCTGTTCCTGGGCCATGGCGCGGAAGTTTATGAAGGCCAGATCATCGGTATTCACAGCCGTTCTAACGACCTGACCGTGAACTGCCTGACCGGTAAGAAGCTGACTAACATGCGTGCTTCCGGTACAGACGAAGCCACTACACTGGTTCCACCGCAGAAAATGACGCTGGAACAGGCGATCGAGTTCATTGATGATGACGAACTGGTCGAAGTTACGCCTCTGTCAGTGCGTATCCGTAAACGTCACCTGACTGAGAACGACCGTAAGCGTGCTTCACGCGGCGGTAAAGACGCCTAATCGCGTAATAATAACGCCCCGTTTTAACGGGGCTTTTTTTGTCCGGGGTTTTTACCAGTTCAGTTAAATCCAGTCTAAACCAGCCTGTAACTTCTTCTTTGTCCCCTTCCCACTTTGTCCTGTCGTACCTTAATTTAAAGTGTGTAATTTTCTCGTCCGGGCCGCCTGTTCAGGCCGCACTTTTACCGCTAGAGTGAATGATCCAGGGAACCAAAGGAGGCACCATGCTGTATATCTTTGATTTGGGCAATGTGATTATCGATATCGACTTTAACCGCGTGTTGGGCGTCTGGAGTGACCTCAGCCGCGTACCGCTGGCATCGCTTCAAAGTCATTTTCAAATGGATGCGGCTTTTGAGCAGCATGAGCGCGGTGAAATCAGCGATGAAGCCTTTGCAGAAGCCTTATGTGAAAAACTGGAGATTGCGCTGAGCTATGAACAGTTTGCTGCGGGCTGGCAGGCTATCTTTGTGGGGGTGCGTCCGGATACGCTGGCGCTGATGAATCAGCTACGCCAGGCGGGACATCGGGTGGTGATATTGTCGAATACCAATGCACTGCATTGCACCTTCTGGCCGACCCAGTATCCTGATGTGCAGCAGGCGGCTGACAAGATTTATCTGTCCCAGGAACTGGGCATGCGTAAACCTGAAGCCCGCATTTATCAGCACGTACTGGATGCGGAAGGATTCAGTGCCGATCAGGCCGTCTTCTTCGACGACAATGCCGCCAATATTGAAGGTGCGCGCGCATTAGGCATTACCAGCGTGCTGGTGACCGACAGTAAAACCGTGCCCGACTGGTTCGCGGGTCAGCCTTAAGCCATGAAGTTACATCGTTTTCGCCCCAGGTTTCATGCCTTCTGGCTGTGGCTTAAGCTGCTCTGGAAGCGCATTGATAATGATGCCATGACGACACAGGCGGGCAACCTGGCCTTTGTGTCGCTACTGGCGCTGGTGCCGCTGATCGCCGTAGTTTTTGCGCTGTTTGCCGCGTTTCCTGTGTTTTCTGATATCAGCGTCCAGCTTAAAAACTTTATTTTTGCCAACTTTATGCCTGCTGCGGGGAACACGTTGCAGCGTTACCTTGAGCAGTTTGTGGCTAACGTGCACCGCATGACCGCCGTGGGCGCCGTGGGGCTGATTGTCACGGCGCTGCTGTTGATGCATTCTGTCGATTCGGCTCTGAATGCTATCTGGCGCAGTCATAAAAAGCGCCCGCTGGTCTATTCCTTTGCCGTCTACTGGATGATATTGACGCTTGGGCCGTTGCTGGCTGGTGCCAGTTTAGCCATCAGCTCTTACCTGCTGTCGCTGAAATGGATAAACGTGACGGGGGTGACCAGCCTGGTCGATCAGACGCTGCGTTTCTTTCCCTTGCTTCTGTCGTGGCTGTCATTTTGGTTGCTGTACAGTATTGTCCCAACGCAGCGGGTGCCTTCTCGCGATGCGCTGACGGGGGCGCTGGTCGCCGGGTTGCTGTTTGAACTGGGGAAAAAGGGGTTTGCGCTGTATGTTACGATGTTCCCGACGTATCAGTTAATCTATGGCGTGCTGGCGGTGATCCCCATTCTTTTCCTGTGGGTGTACTGGACCTGGTGCATCGTTTTGCTCGGTGCCGAAATTACGGTTACCTTAGATGACTATCGCCAGTTCAAACGGCAGGAAAAAGAAAAAGAACGAGAGGACGGATGATTGCTTTAATTCAACGCGTTCAGCGTGCCAGCGTCAGCATTGATCATGCGGTCGTGGGTGAGATCGGGCAGGGATTATTAATTCTGTTAGGCGTTGAAAAAGGTGATGACGAAAAGCGCGCTGAACGACTGGCGGAGCGCGTACTGGGCTACCGTATTTTTAGCGATGAACAGGGCAAAATGAACCTGAACGTCAAACAGGCTGGCGGAAGCGTGCTGGTGGTATCACAGTTCACCCTGGCTGCCGATACGCAAAAGGGCATGCGGCCCTCTTTTTCCGGTGGCGCCGCGCCGCAGGAAGCGGAGCGGTTATATGAGTATTTCAGCGCGTGTTGTCGCCGTCATGATGTCACGACCGCCAATGGCCGTTTTGCTGCCGATATGCAGGTTGCTCTGGTCAACGACGGTCCGGTGACGTTCTGGTTACAGGTATGACGCCTCATTTCGCACGGCTTAGCCTCGGCAACCCCGCCTCAGAACGAGAGAACCATTTTATGTATCATCTTCGTGTGCCACAAACGGCGGAAGAGCTGGATATGTATTATCAGTTCCGCTGGGAAATGTTACGAAAGCCGCTGCATCAGCCTCAGGGTTCTGAACGCGATGCCTGGGATGCATTAGCGCATCATCAAATGGTGGTGGATGAACAGGGCAATCCGGTTGCGGTAGGACGGCTCTATATCAATGCTGATAACGAAGCGGCTATCCGTTTTTTGGCCGTTCATCCCACCGTACAGGGCAAAGGCCTCGGCACGCTGGTGGCGATGACGCTGGAGTCCGTTGCGCGTCAGGAAGGTGTGAAGCGCGTGACCTGTAGCGCACGAGAAGATGCGGTGGCGTTCTTCGCTAAACTTGGCTACCTGAATCAGGGCGAGATTACCGCACCGCAGACGACGCCGGTGCGCCACTTTCTGATGATCAAGCCGGTTGTCACACTGGACGATATTCTGCACCGTGCGGACTGGTGCGGGCAGTTACAACAGGCCTGGTATGAGCACATTCCTCTGAGTGAAAAAATGGGCGTGCGCATCCTGCAATATACCGGGCAGAAGTTTATTACCACCATGCCGGAAACCGGCAACCAAAATCCGCACCATACGTTGTTTGCCGGAAGCCTGTTTTCACTGGCTACGCTCACCGGCTGGGGGCTGATCTGGCTGTTACTGCGGGAGCGCCATCTGGGCGGCACCATTATTCTGGCCGACGCGCACATACGCTACAGTCGTCCGATTACCGGTAAACCCGGTGCTATTGCCGATCTTGGCTCACTGAGTGGCGATCTTGATCGCCTGGCGCGCGGACGCAAAGCCCGTGTTCAGCTTGAAGTGCAGCTGTTTGGCGATGATGAGTGTGGCGCGGTATTTGAAGCGGTTTACATCGTGTTGCCGGTGGATCCCGACGGACCACTGGAAGAGGGCGGCTCCGGCGCGCGTATCAATTAAATCACAGGGCCGCTATTGCGGCCCTGTGTGCGTTAGCGGACCTGTCCGGCCTGCATGCTCTGCTGTAGCTGCTGGCTGTCTGTGGTTACGGACAGTGTCGCGTTAACCGACGGGGCCAGCGGCTGATTCGCTTTCAGTGAGGCGTTCAGGCGCAGCTGCAAATTGCTGTCACCCTGCAAGGGAAGCGCCGGCCAGCCCCAGTTTTGCAGAACATTAACGGGCACGCCGCGTCCCGTCAGGTTCAGGCTGACAGGTCGATCCGCCTGCTGCCCTATGGTCGCCGTGCCTTCCAGCAACCCTTTACCACTAAACGCACTGAGCTCTGTCACCTTAATTTGTTGTTCATCAGCCTCCAGTGCGACAGAAGGATGACGTAAATCGGTACGATTGAAGGTCGACTCCGCCGCGTTCAGACTCAGCTTACCTGACCAGATTCCCCATTGATGCTGACGGGCCAGCTGCAGATTTTCGCCGCTGCCATCCAGTGAAGTGAGCTGGAAAGGGAAGGCCGGATTAATATCGATCAGTAAATTGCGGTTCGAGGTAAAGCGCGTCACGGTTACGGCATCCAGCCAGTCAGGCAGGGCATCCTGCCATAACGCCCGCCAGTTCTGAGGCAAGGTATATTCCAGCCCGGCCACCGCCAGATTATTCAGCGTTAACCGTTTATCCTGACGTGACCAGTTGCCGTCAGCCCGGATAACGCCATTGGCCCAGCGCGAGCTGAACTGCGTCAGGGCAATCCCCTGAGGCGAGAAATCCATGTTAATGATGGGATCGTTAAGTTCGAAGCGCCCGTTAATAAAGTTACCGGCATTCATGGCCAGCGATCCGTCCTGGCTCTGCCAGTCCCGGCCCTTCCAGCTCAGATTTTTCAGCGTCAGATCGAGATCGGTCACCGCCCAGTCAGGGCCCTGGAGCCGGGCATCGGTAATATCAACCCGGTTGAGCGTAACTGAGGGTACTTCTTCAAACGGTTTCAGGAAATCGACAAGCGTATGCGCCGTTTGCAGACGGATATCGTTCAGACGCAGTTGATTAATCTTCCAGTTACCCTGCGCGTCGCGCTCACCGTTACCGGTCATTGAACCGCGAGCTAAATCCGCTCCAATATTGCTAAATACCATGCGGCCCTGGGACACATTACCCTGAATCAGCACGTTTTCACCGTCAACGCTGTTGAGCGTCATCCTGGCCGCGCTCATCTGGAATTGCGCATCACGACCCAGCAAATCACCGGCCTGCGGATGCCAGGGCACAATGCCGCCATTCACCTGCTGTGCCGCCAGCGGTAGCGCTGAGGCAGGGCTGTCGATGCGCATGTTGTTTAACTGCAGGCGGTTTGCCTGCATGGGCAGTGCGCTTTTGTTCGCCAGGTTAGCAAGGTTTACCTCGCCGTCACGTAATTCTATGCTGGCAAAATGAAACGGATCGCTGAACTGTAACAGGGCGATGCCAAGGTCGACGCGTTTGGCCACCAGTACGGCAGGCTGGCCGTCATGACCAAAGCTGAAGTCATCCAGAATAATGTGCGTAGGTGAAGAAAAATTGTGCTCAATTTTGCTCAGCGACAGATGCCATTCTGTTTTATCACTCACCCAACGGCTAAACCAGCCCGCGCCCCACTGAGTTTGCAGCAGAACATAGACGACGATCAGCGCAAACAGCAGCAGTAACAATAAGGTGAGGAAAAACTTTCCTATAAATTTCATCGTATCCTTCCCGGGTTCAGTCCGCTGAAAGGTTGTTATGCCTGAATTATCGTTATAGCTCAACCGCCTGGATGTAAATCAGCCGAAATAGCAGGCGGGTTGCCGCCTGCCTTGAACGTTACTTTTCGGGTGGGAAGATAAGATTCAGCACAATCGCGGTAATCCCACCCGCAGCGATACCGGAAGAGAGTAACGTTTTCAGCCAGTCGGGTGCAAATTGCAGAATCAGGGGCTGCTGGGAAACACCGAGTCCTGCCGCCAGCGACAGCGCGATAATCATGATAGCCCGGCGATTCAGCGGCTCCCGGGAAACGATACGGACACCGGATGCGGCGATTGTGCCAAACATCACAATCGTAGCGCCGCCCAGCACGGGCTCAGGAATGTGCTGTACCAGTCCGCTCACTGCCGGGAACAGTCCCAGCAGGATCAGCATCAGCGCGACAACAAATCCCACGTAGCGGCTGGCAACGCCAGTCAGCTGAATCACGCCATTATTCTGGCCAAAGCAGGAGTTAGGAAAGGTATTAAACAGGGCAGATACAAAAGAGTTCAGGCCGTTTGCCAGCACACCGCCTTTCAGGCGCTTCATGTATAACGGGCCGCTGACCGGCTGTTCAGAGACATCCGAAGTGGCGGTGATGTCCCCAATGGTTTCCAGCGAGGTCACCATAAAGACCAGCATCAGCGGGATCAGCAGATTCCAGTCAAATCCCAGGCCGTAATAGAGCGGAGTGGGGAACGCCACGATCGGCTGCCCGGCAGGCGTGCTGAGGGTGGGTAGCATGCCCATTGCCCAGGCCAGCAGGTAGCCTACCGCCATCGCAATCACCAGCGACGCAACGCGCAGATAGGGGTTTTTCTGGCGATTCAGCAGGATAATCACCACCAGCACGGCACCGGCTAACAGCAGATTTTTCGGCGCGCCGAAGCTGTGATCGTTCATCGCAGCAAACCCGCCGCCGATAGAGGTAAGGCCGACCTGAATCAGGGATAAGCCGATAATCATCACCACAATACCTGAGACTAACGGCGTGATGATGCGGCGTGCCAGATGCAGCACGCGCGACAGCACCATTTCCGTACAGGAGGCTACCATCAATGTACCAAACAGCGCCGCCATCATTGTGGGTACGTCCGCGCCGCCATTTTTCAGCGCCATTCCCCCCATAATCAGCGGTGTGACAAAGTTAAAGCTGGTGCCCTGAATGGAGAGTAACCCTGAACCGATCGGTCCCCAGGTTTTGATTTGCAGTACCGATGCCACACCGGACGCGAACAGGGACATGCTGATAATGTGCTGTGTATCCTGCGCCGGTAAACCGAGCGCCTGGCAGATGAGCAGCGCGGGCGTGATCACCGCAACAAACATCGCCAGAAGATGTTGTCCGGCTGCAAACAAGGTTTGTGTTAGCGGTGGACGATCTTCCAGGCGATAGATCAGTTCACTTTTACTGGCGGTGGTGGGGGCTGGTTGCTGTGTGGTCGACATCGTCATGGTTCCCAAAAAAAGTGAGGCGATTGTAATCGTCCCCGGATCAAAAGCAAACGTTTGCTCACGGTTGCAAAAAAAGGTCAGGCGTTGCTGTAGCGGCCGGTTTCGGGCAGCCAACGCTCAATCAGCGCCTGCGCCTGCTCAGGATAATGTTCGTGAATATGACGAGCGACGCGCTGGACTTCAGGGATCATGGCCTGATCGCGCAGCAGATCGGCAACTTTAAACTCCGCATTACCGGTCTGGCGCGTTCCCAGTAGCTCCCCCGGACCGCGAATCTCTAAATCATGCTGAGCAATCACGAAACCGTCATTGCTGTCACGCAACACCTGCAAACGCTTCTGGGCCGTCTTGCTCAGCGGCGCTTTGTACAGCAGAACACAATGAGAGGCGACCGCGCCGCGTCCTACGCGACCACGTAGCTGGTGCAGTTGCGCCAGGCCAAGTCGTTCCGGATTTTCAATAATCATCAGGCTGGCGTTCGGCACGTCCACACCGACTTCGATGACGGTTGTAGCAACTAACAGCTGGATTTCGTTGGCTTTGAAAGCCTGCATGACCGCCAGCTTCTCCGCTGGCTTCATACGGCCATGAACCAGCCCGACCTGCAAATCAGGCAGCGCCACTTTGAGTTCTTCCCATGTGGCTTCCGCAGCCTGAGCTTCCAGCAGGTCTGACTCTTCAATTAACGTACAGACCCAGTAAGCCTGACGGCCCTCGTGACAGGCCTTTTGCACACGCTCAATGATCTCATTACGACGACTGTCAGGGATCGCTACGGTGGTCACCGGTGTTCTGCCTGGCGGCAGCTCATCAATGGTTGAGGTATCAAGATCGGCGTAGGCGGTCATGGCCAGCGTGCGCGGGATCGGCGTCGCTGTCATGATGAGCTGGTGGGGATGAAAACCCTGCTCTTCTCCTTTTTCCCATAATGCCAGTCGCTGATGCACGCCAAAGCGGTGTTGCTCATCAATGATGACCAGCGCCAGCCCGTTAAACTTCACCTGCTCCTGGAACAGGGCATGCGTGCCGACCACCATCGCAACCTGCCCGCTGGCAATCGCCTCTTGCTGGGCCTGTCGCGCTTTGCCCTTTTGTTTGCCCGCCAGCCAGCCGACCTCAAGGCCAAGCGGTGCCAGCCACTGGCGAAAATTATTGGCGTGTTGTTCAGCCAGTAACTCTGTAGGTGCCATCAGGGCCACCTGCTTACCGTGGGCGATAACGTTCAGCGCGGCGAGCGCGGCAACCAGGGTTTTACCTGAACCGACGTCTCCCTGTACCAGGCGCAGCATGGGGAAGTCATTCGCTAAGTCTTTTTCGATCTCTGCGACAACGCGTTTTTGGGCTGCCGTGGGGGAAAACGGCAGGGCGGCCAGTAACCGGTCACTCAATGTATGCCGGGCAGGCATCGGCAGGGCGTAATGGCGCTGTGCGCCGGCCCTGACGGCCAGCATACTGAGGTTATGCGCCAGCAGTTCTTCCAGAATCAGCCTGCGCTGTGCGGGATGCTGCCCACTCTCGAGCTCGCTGAGTTTGAGGTCCGGCGGCGGGCGGTGCAGCGTGCGAAGGGCTTCAGGCAGGCTTAACAGCCCGCCGCTTAACGCCTGCGGCAAAAGTTCTGTGATGGCACAGCTATCCAGCAGGGTTAAAGCCTGATCGGTCAGGCTGCGCAGGGTCGCCTGACGAATGCCCTCGGTCGTGGAATAGACGGGTGTCAGCGTTTCTTCCAGCGTGACATGGCTGTGCTCGCCCTGTACGCGGTATTCCGGATGGATGATTTCTGCGCCGCGCTGACCGCGTTTGATTTCGCCGTAAGCGGTGACGCGTCGGCCCGGTGCGAGGCTGTTTTTCATGCCGGCATTGAAGTTGAAAAAGCGCAGCGTTAAAACGCCACTGCCATCCCCGATCTGACAGACCATCATGCGCCGACGGCCAAAAGTGATATCGGTATGCAGGACTTCGCCTTCCACTGTCGCCCAAATGCCAGGCAACAGGTCGTTAATGGCATATAACTGCGTACGATCTTCATAACGCAGAGGAAGGTGAAGCAGTAAATCCTGAATGGTGTGCAGGCCGATTTTAGCCAGCTTTGCTGCCTGACTGGCGCCGACGCCGGTCAGGGTACTGAGCGGGATGGCATCCAGCAGACGGCCTTTCATTTCTGACGTCTGCCCGTTGACTGCATGGCGGCCCACCAACTCTCATCGGCTTCAATGTCACCCTGCGCGTTAATATGGGGATAAGGCATCCGCTTATGTTTTGCCACGCGCGCCAGAACGGGATAGCCGCCCTCAAACAGCAGACGCTGTTGCTCTTTCTCTGCCAGGAGGCTGGACTGACGACGGTACATGCCAGCATTCTGCCGCTGGCGCTGGGCTTCATACAGAATCAGGGCAGAGGCAACGGAAACGTTAAGCGACTGGACCATACCCACCATCGGGATAATGATATGGTGGTCGGCCAGCGCCAGGGCTTCATCGGTAATGCCCGTTTTTTCCTGACCCATCAAAATGCAGGTAGGTTTGGTGTAGTCAATCTCACGAAAATCCACAGCATCCGCCGACAGGTTCGTCGCCAGTATCTGCATGTCTTGCGTTTTGAGGTGGCTAATCGCGTCGCTGATTGAGCGGTGCGTTACTACGTTTACCCAACTGTTGCTGCCAGCCGAGGCTGAGGCTTGCGTTCGCATGCGTTGGCCTGGCCATACGGCATGGACTTCATGGATACCGACAGCATCCGCGGTGCGAATGACAGCAGAAACATTGTGCGGCTTATGTACCTGCTCCATGCAGACGGTAAGGTCGTGCTGGCGCAAGGCCAGCATTTCCTGAATTCGGGCAAAACGTTGAGGATTCATGCACTAGTTACGGTTGCGGTGAACTTTAATCACATCCGGCATCACACGGATCTTACGCATGATATTGGCCAGGTGGACGCGATCGCGTGCGGTCAGACGAATAAAAGCACTGTAAACACGGCCATCGCGTTCTTCCGTATTCAGGCTCTGAATATTGGAGCCCGCCGTATTGATGGCGGCCGTCAGGTTGGCCAGTGCGCCCTGGTGGTTAAACATATCCACCTTTATCTCTGCGACAAACTCCTGTTCTGTAACTTTATCCCACTCCACAGGCATGAATTTTTCGGGCTCTTTTTGGTAGCCACGAATATTGCGACAGGATTCATGGTGAACGACCAGGCCCTTGCCCGGGCTGACGTGGGCAACGATAGGATCGCCTGGAATGGGGCGGCAGCATTTTGCAAAGGTAATGAGGACGCCGTCTGCCCCTTTAATCGGCAGCTTGCCTTGTTTTTTGTTGTTGAGCGCGCTGGTGTCGGTCTGCAACAGGTTCTTGGCGACGACCACGCTCATGGCATTACCCAGGCCGATTTCGGCTAACAGATCGTCCAGTGAGGTCAGCTTCATCCGATCAAGCTCCTGCTTGATGTTTTCGGCTGGCACCTCCGCCAGTTTACGACTGCCACCCAACGCATGGCTGAGCAGGCGACGCCCCAGATTCACCGAGTCTTCGCGCTTCAGGTTTTTCAGCAACTGACGAATCTTCGCGCGGGCTTTGGAACTGACGACAAAGTTGAGCCAGGCCGCGTTAGGACGCGCACCAGGCGCTGTGATGATCTCGATGGTCTGGCCGCTGGTAAGCGGCTGTGACAGCGGATAAGGCTGGCGATCAACGCGCGCGCCAACGCAGGCATGACCGATATCGGTATGGACCGCGTAGGCAAAATCGACAGGCGTTGCCCCGGTAGGCAGCTCGACGATGCGGCCTTCCGGTGTAAAGACATAGATTTCATCCGGGAAGAGATCGGATTTGACGCTTTCGATGAATTCAAATGAGCTACCGGCACTTTGTTGCAGCTCCAGCAGGCTTTGCAGCCAGCGTTGCGCACGCACCTGTGCGGTTGTGCCGCTTTCACCGGCCTGTTTATAGGCCCAGTGTGCCGCCACCCCCATTTCGGCCATCTGATCCATATCTTCGGTACGGATTTGCACCTCAACCGGCACGCCATGCGGCCCGATCATAGAGGTATGCAGCGATTGATAGCCGTTAGCCTTGGGGATAGCAATGTAATCTTTGACCCGGCCCGGACGCGGCTTATATAAGCTGTGCATCTGGCCCAGTACGCGATAACAGGTATCCAGATCTTTCACGATGACGCGAAAGGCATAGATATCCATGATCGAGTGAAAACGCTGCTCTTTCAGCGTCATTTTGCGGTAAATCGAGTAAAGGTGCTTTTCGCGACCACTTACCCGGCAGGGAATACCGGCTTCCTGCAAACGACCGTCGATTTCAGAGAGGATTTTTTGAATCATCTCTTTACGGTTGCCGCGGGCCGCTTTCACGACCTCTTTAATTACCCGAAAACGGTTCGGATAGAGCGCTTCAAAACCCAGCTCTTCCAGTTCCGTTTTAAGGTGATGAATACCCAGGCGGTGCGCCAGTGGGCTGTATATTTCCAGCGTTTCCAGCGCGATGCGACGACGTTTATCAGGGCGTAAGGACCCGAGCGTACGCATGTTGTGGGTGCGGTCAGCCAGCTTGATGAGAATAACGCGGATGTCCTGCACCATCGCCATAATCATCTTGCGGAAGTTTTCTGCCTGCGCCTCTTTCTTATCACGGAATTTCAGCTTATCCAGCTTCGAAACGCCTTCAACCAGTTCAGCTACGCTTTTGCCAAACAGTTGTTCCATGTCCTGATAGGTCGCGGGCGTATCTTCAATAACGTCATGCAAAAGCGCGGCCATGAGGGTTTCATGGTCGAGCTTCATTTCCGCCAGAATGCACGCCACCGCAACAGGATGGGTAATGTAAGGCTCACCGCTGGAGCGTGTCTGTCCCTCGTGGGCATCACGTGATACGAGATAGGCTTGCTTGAGGCGCTTGATCTGGTCCTCAGGCAAGTATTGTTCAATCAGTTGATTGAGACTTTCAAACAGATACAAGGTTGACCTGCAGTTCGCGGTTAACGACGACCTTCAGCGATAGCGGTAACGGCCTGTAACTCAGCGGCTTCCTGCTCTTGCTGCTCCTGACGATCACGCACATCTAAAATCTGATTGGTGACCAGACCTTCTTCGATTTCGCGCAATGCGATAACGGTCGGTTTATCGTTCTCTTCCGGAACCAGCGGATCTTTGCCGCCTACCTGCATCTGACGTGCACGACGTGCAGCGACCAACACCAGGTCAAAACGATTACCAACTTTTTCTACTGCGTCCTGAACGGTTACGCGTGCCATAGGTGTGCTACTCCACAGATGAAGAAATGACTCGGCATCATACTGAAACTGGGTTCAGACTGCCAACAGTTTGCTGATTAAAGCATCATGGCGCGCTTTCTGGCGGGCCATGCGCAGACGTTCTGCACGAATAATGGTCTTCAGATCGGATAACGCCAGATCAAAATCATCATTCACAATTAAATAATCGTATTCGCCATAGTGGCTCATTTCGGCCACGGCTTGTGCCATACGACGGGCAATCACCTCTTCGCTGTCCTGACCGCGGCCGCGCAGGCGACGATCCAGCTCTTCTTTAGAAGGAGGCAGGACAAATATACTGCGCGCGTCGGGCATTTTAGCGCGAATTTGCTGTGCGCCCTGCCAGTCTATATCAAGGAAAACATCGACGCCGGTTGCCAGCACCTGTTCGATCGCCTTGCGTGACGTGCCGTAGTAGTTATCGAAAACTTTCGCGTGTTCAAGGAAAGCATCTTCCGCAATCATTTTTTCAAACTCATGCTTTTGCACAAAGAAGTAATGCTCACCGTGCGCTTCACCGGGGCGCATGCCGCGAGTGGTGTGCGAAACAGACACTTGCGTATCGTACAGCGGCTGCGTTTTTAACAGTGCCTGAATAAGGCTGGATTTTCCTGCGCCGCTAGGAGCAGAAACAATATAGAGCGTACCTTGGGCCATGATGTTCTTGAATTGATTAATTGCGGAGTCGATTTCCTGCACAGTATACACGGCTTCCCCGCGCCACGCAGCGTTTGCACCGCCCTCATCACGAAAAGTTTATACGGGGTGCGCCGCAACCACTGTTTCGCAGGCTGTAAATAGGTATTCATTTTCCAGGAGGCGTTCCAGAACCGGGGAGCGGGGCTGGCTGAACCGGCTGTTTTGGCGGTTGAATATCCTAAACATCAGGAGGTCAGGGATGAAAGGATGCTTAGTCGCCGGGCTGCTCATAACAGCCAGCACATTTTCCGCGTTTGGGGCGCTGTGCCCGGCCTGGACGCCGGGTCGCGCGGCAAAGGAGATTGACCATTTAAAACAACAGCTCCGGCAGTGGGACGCGGCGTATTATCAGCAAGGCCATTCGTCCGTTACCGATGCCGACTACGATAGCCTGCAGACGCGGCTCAATCACTGGCAACGTTGCTTCAGTACGGGTGAGAAAGAGGATGTACCGGTATTGCCCAACGATGGCACGCGCTGGCATCCCGTTGCGCATACTGGTGTTTCTAAGGTTCGGGATAAGCGTGCTTTAGGCTATTGGATGCAGCCACGCCGGGATCTCTGGGTGCAGCCCAAAGTCGATGGCGTGGCCGTTTCGCTGGTCTATCGGCACGGGAAACTGGTGTCATTCATCAGTCGTGGCGACGGTTTACACGGTGAGGAGTGGGTCGAAAAAGCCAGGCTGATCCCTGCTATTCCGCTGGAGATTGACAGCGATGAAGAGAGCGTGGTTTTACAGGGCGAACTCTTTTTGCAGATGACCGGTCATCACCAGGCGGTTGACGGCGGGAAGAATGCCAGGGCTCTGGTCGCAGGCGCAATGTTGCGTAATGACGCCACACCGCTTTTGACACAACTGGGCATTTTTATCTGGGGATGGCCTGACGGACCAGATGCCATGCGGGAAAGACTGACGCGTTTATCGGATTGGGGGTTTAGCCTTGCCCGTCAATGGAGTCAGCCTGTTCAGGATGAAGAGGACGCGGCTGAATGGCGCGAGCGCTGGTTTCACGCGCCACTGCCTTTTGTAACCGATGGCATCGTTGTGCATCAGACGGCCCGGCCTGCAGGCAAACACTGGCGGCCCGGTGAAGGCGAGTGGGCTGTCGCCTGGAAATACCCGCCTCCTGAGGTCAGCACTGAGGTCCGTTCCGTTGATTTCTCAATCGGGCGAACGGGAAAAATCGCGGTCGTACTCAACCTGCAACCCGTTCAACTGGATGACAAAATCGTCCGGCGAGTCAGCATCGGCTCACTAAAACGCTGGCGAGAGCGGGACATTATTGCGGGCGACCAGGTGACGGTCAGCCTTGCCGGACAAGGCATTCCACGTCTGGATCGCGTTATCTGGCGCGTTGCGCAACGTGACTATCCTGAGCCGCCTCAGACGGATCGTTTCACGTCGCTAAGTTGTTATATTTTGGCACCGCAGTGCCATCGTCAGTTACTGGCGCGCCTCAGTTGGTTGAGTCAAAAATCGGTGCTGAATATTGCGGGTGTGCAACGCAGCACCTGGCAACGGTTACTGGAAACGGGTTTGATTACACATCTGTTTGCGTGGCTGGCCTTAACCCCCGAACAGATCGCGACAGCAGCGAGTATTTCACCCGAAAGAGCGCAGCAAATCTGGCATCAATTCAGTTTGACCCGTCAACAGCCTTTGCGCCGCTGGGTTAGCGCGTTAGGGGTGGCGTTGCCGCAAAAGGCGCTACTGTCATTGGCCGACGGCGACTGGGAGAGTGTTCTTGCCCGGGATAAACAGGCCTGGCAATCTCTGCCGAGCGTTGGCGCACGCCGGGCAGAGCAGATTACGGCGCAGTTTCAGGATGCCGGGCTCAGAGCGTTAATCCACTTTTTGCAGCAGCAGGGCATTCCTTCTTCATCAATGCTCAGGATGAGGGTAATTGAAGATGGGCAGCCCGAGACGGAATCTCAGCGCCAGCAGACGCGCAAAGAAGCCGAAGAGTAAGGTGATAATCACCACTGCTTCATGCGGCAGCGGCGTTTTCAGGAGCAGGATATACATCCAGCCTGCTGCAAAAGCGATGCCGGCATACAGCTCTTTTTGGAATACCAGTGGGATGCGGTTACAAAACATATCGCGTAAAACGCCGCCAAAGACGCCTGTGATCACGGCGCTGATTGCGGCGATGATCATGGCGTGGCCTGAGTCCAGTGCCACCTGCGCGCCAATAATCGAAAATACCACCAGGCCCAGCGCATCCAATACCAGAAACACCTTGCGCAGGTGCGTCATTAGCGGTGCCAAAAAAGTCGTTACTACAGCAGCAGCGGCCACGATCATGATGTACTCAGGATGTTTGACCCAGCCAAGCGGATAGTGCCCCAGCAATATATCGCGCACGGAGCCTCCGCCTATCGCGGTAACGGAAGCAATGATAATGACGCCGAACAGATCCATTTTACGGCGACCTGCGGCAAGCGCACCTGTCATCGCCTCGGCGGTGATCCCAATAATATAAAGAACAGTAAGTAACATAGCAGGCTCCAGGAAGACGGCGGCAAGGCTACGCCACTGACAAAAACGGCGCGACTGAGTTTTTCTGTTATTAAGAGTTAAAGTATTAGTAAAAATTATGCGGGCAAGAGTAATCCCTTTATTATCAAAAGGCTGTATCGGTTTTTACACGGAGACGAATTAAAAAAACGTCGTGATGCGAATTTTTCGCCGATATGACGCCAGCCTGTTTACAACGTTGAACCCTTGCCCGTCGGCGACATTATGTGGTGACAGACAGAGAAAGCAAACCACGCAAAGCAGAGCATGGGGACCTGTCCGTGGGCTAAATGCGGGGGGAAGTAAGGTGAGAATAAGGATAAAGAGGACAACAACGCACACAGAAGGTGTCTGAAATGAAAAGTGGTGGGTTTTATTAAGGAAAACGTACCGGTTAACAGCACGTTTTCCTGCTTTTACCGTCTGGCTGCTTCCAGCCAATAGCGGTTTGTCAGTGCTTCATATGAAGCTGAAAGAACGCTTTCAGGTTGAAGTCATAGTCGGGTCGAAACCATTTACGACCATAAAAGCAATACGTCAGCATTCTCACTGATGCCATTGCCAGATAGCCCCATAAAGCACATAAAACGGAAGGCGCCAGCCATAGGGTCAATAGTGTAATGATCAGGCCGACAAATACAGAGGCGATCTCGCAAAAAGCGATATCAGAGAATTGCTTTTCACGCTGCATCAGGGCGCGATAAGACTGGCCCTGAGGAATAATAATAAAGATGACCGATGCGATTTCAACAACCCTGGCCACCTCGGGTAGCCCAAACATATGTTCAAGCATAAGACCGCAAGTAAAAAGGGCAGAAAAAATGACCAGGCCCATGAATATATTGCCCCAGTAAAGCACGGACAGCGTTTTTACTGGCAGCGGTGCATATCGAATCAACGTATTGGAAAAACCACGATCGGCCAGTGTGTCAATAACCATCAAGCCTGTAATGACGACCGCCAGCAGATTATAGGTATCGGCCTGCAGGACTTTTCCCAATACTGAAAGTTGTAACACACCCATACTCAGCATTTTGACCGATGAAAGAAAAGGCCACTTGACGTTTTCCAGATTTATTTTTCGTGTTGTCATTTTTTTCTCGCCGGGCAGAGTAGTAGGGCGCTGCGCCGATGAGTATTCATCAGGACCGCGCTGGCATTACTATAATTTAATAAAGTAAATTTTTATCTTTATAATGAGCTGTGTGTTAAAGCATACTGCTAATAATAAACGTTCCCCTGGTGATGAATTTCCCCTGTTGTCATTATTATTATCCGTTCATTTTAAATTGCTTAAATTTTCCGGCGGAAATAATGTTCGCCGGAAATGTCATGCTGTTATGTTTTGAATAGCTTTGCTGTGTGCAGATGATTTATAGCGCGTTTTATGAAAGTTAACATCATAAGGAAAATCTGATATGTGATTTGACTAAGGAAATAATATTCATCATTTACAGCATTATTTGCACAGGCCTTATCACAGCGTTCTCTTTTTTTCTTTTTTCGTTAAGTCTGGAAACTGAAGCAATACATGAAAAAAATAAAAAAACGTTAAATAAGCCGTACATACACGGGTTCGCCCGTCATTCTCCAGGATTTTTCCCATACAGCATGCTTAAGCAAGGGCAAATAATAACCGAAGGGTAAGCATTCAGACCCGATATACTGCTAATGCATTTTGACTGCGAAAATATTTGTAATGCGTACGATTTATGGCTCAGTCTGGATCTGAGTTCGGGCTAAGAAGGCGAACAGAGCCCGTGGCAGGGAGGCAGGATTATCGCGGTAATAGTGAAAACAGGCCGTCAGAAGGAAGCCTCCAAATTAACAGAGAGGTCTGTCACACGAAAAAGCAGGCCGAAACCTGCTTTATGTCTGTCTATACGTAAAGAGAGGCTTCGCCAGGCGGACGCGTTTTGAAGCGGCGATGTAGCCAGAGGTATTGCTCAGGCGCTCGCATGATTTGGTTCTCAATCACTTTATTCATATAAGCTGCGGCTGCGGCTTCATCCGCATGCGGGTAATTTTCCAGAATCGGTTCAATAATCAGCTTATAGCCATCATTGCCAGGATTACGAATCAGCATAATTGGAACCATAGCGGGCTTAGCCAACCGGGACAACACATAGGTACCGTTGGTCGTCGCGGCTTTTTCTACAGCAAACAAGGGGGCAAACGTACTACCTTTGGGACCGTAATCCTGGTCTGGCGCAAACCAGACAGATTCACCTTGTTTCAGCGCCTGCACCATCCCTCTCAGATCGCGACGGTCTATCATCGCTTTATTCGAACGCATACGGCCTCTGGTCTGTACGTACTCCATCGCGTGGTTATTATGGGGACGGTACATTGCCATCATCGGCTGACACAACCCGCTGATGCGACCACCCAGCTCCAGCGACATGAAATGGATGCCGATGAGCATTACGCCACGACGCTCATTCTGGGCTGAGTAGAGGTTCGACAGGCCCGAGACGTTGAACAGACGTTTAACGGCATGGTCTGGCCAGAACCAGGCGATACCCGTTTCCATCAGTGCCATGCCGAGAGAGGCAAAATTTCCCGCAATCATGATTTCTTTATCTTCGTCACTGATATCCGGAAAGCAGAGTTCAATATTACGGCGCGTAATGCGCTCTCTGCGCTGAAGAAAATGGCGGGAAAGCCGGCCGGCACCTGCGCCAAGTCGCATCAGCACAGGATAGGGGAGTTGAACCAACAGCCAAAGAATGCCAAGACCAAACCACGTAAACCAATAGCGGGGATGTAAAAGGGAACGACTAAACTGCCTGGTGTTTTTCATTATGAACCTTAAGGAAGTAATGGATGTAGCGCAAAAAGACCCATTCCTTAAGTTCTCAAGCGGTACAGCTGTACTGACTACGACCCACACTTTATCAAAAAGTGCCTTAAAGCACAGGAAGCGTCAGTTACAGCGAGGAATAAAATGAGGGATTGACAGCGTCATAATCAGAAGAAAGATAGCGCTTTTTTTATTTAAATTATCTATAAAACAATAGATTGTATTTTTATGCTTTTAACAGGCGATGCAAAGAGAGCAATAAAAATTAGGACGGTTCTGCAATAAAAAATGTACTCTTTTCGAAAAACTTACATTCCATTGTGGCGAAAGTTGAAAAATTGAACAGGAATTTGGCTGTCATTGGTAAAAGGTAAAATAACGGAGATGACAATCGCTTCTGCGCCAGTCATCTCACCTTATGAGAGGCATCCTGTCCTAATCATGTTATTTGACCTTATCCAGAGGCGGGTTTAGCCGATAAGCCGTACCCATTAAAATAACGATAAAGCAGCGTTAATTGTAGCTGACCGTCATCATTTTAACGTTACCAGTTTGCCTGACCTGCACCGTGCCAAGTTTATAAGGCATGGGTTGCTGGGCATTGTTCAGACTGACCTTATTAATAACGGTCTTTCCTCCTCGTGTGCAGCTTTGCTGTATCTGGTTGGGCGCAATCAGCGTGTCGCAAGGACTTTCGACAATCGCGCCCCTGAAGTTAATTTGTCCACTTGTGGCAAATGAAAGGGGTGATAGCATGAGTAATGCGAGTAAAACGGCTGATTTTTTCATAATGGCGATCTCAGGTGGGGGTTACTTAAATAACGGCAATCCTTATTAAAACTTTAGTCGAACAGATGTATTTGTTTCCTTTCTGTTGTTATTTTATTCACAATTGTGATCACGCCGCGATTTGAGAAAGACGTCCACGCATCGTCTGAAATAGTGGCACGGTTATTTTTTTAGCGGACTGGGCCTTTTCTTTGCCTGAGCAGGCTGTGACGGAGAGGGGGAAAACGGGTAGATATATAGCCTGCTATTTTTTTCAAAGTGAAATATTTAAACCAGCTATAGAAAAATCAACGCCTCGGTAGTTTTGTTAAAAAATGCCTGACATCATCTGACTGGAAATTTTTCCATCCTTATAAAACGGGCTAATTTCAATAAAGACTGACAACGTTAACCGAATCAAGCGATTATTGTTATGTACCTGTTTAATGGCTGAAAAAATAAAAGAAGTCCGCATCTACGCGGACTTTTTCTGGTAAGGTTGCCAAATGACGACAGATAGCCTGATTACTCGATACTCTGAACCAGGATGTTGACTGAAATTAAATAAACGCTATTTATCAGCGCTTTAATGGGTTGCTCTGTGACGCAATTGCCATTTTACTCCCCAATCAACTCCCCATTTATAACAGTGGCAAGCTGTTCAGCTTGCCAGGTTACGATTACATCTGTCATTGAATGGTTGTCTTCGATCTTTCACCTTGCATGAGTTCACCAGAAGGTTTCCGATAGTAAGATTCTGTTCCTATCCGGTAATAGGTATAGCCATCCTTTGTCTTAGTTATGTCCATGATCCAGTCAGACTTATCAATACAATTTTCTTCTGTATTCATGTCATCGAAGCATAGTAAATAATCAGTATCATGATCTGGAAAAATACCTGAATTTTTAGGAGCAAGCTTTTGATATTTTCCGTCAAAATTCCAGATTGAAACATAATAAGTTTCAGGTGATGAGAGGGCTTTAGCGCCATTATTATCCCACCACTCAATTTTACTACTATCACTGAAAGGCATGTTTTTTACTAAAAATTCTTTATTAGGGCCAGTGCCGTGAACGGCAAGGACCTTAGTAGAATTAAAGAAAATAAAATAAAAAAATGCAAAAATAATAGCTGCTAATATGAATATTATGATTTTTCTGGCTTTCATCCATTCCTCCGACTACTAATTTCAAACTCGGCTTTCATATTTGTAAAAAAAGGTCTAAATGCAAATTTTTCCCATCGTTGAAGCACAAACCAGATGCGGAATGCCCTAATATAGTGAAACTTCATATTCATAATATCAGTTTTGTCGAGACCAAAATGATCTTGTCCCGTAAAAGTTATTTTCGCTACATAACCACTCTTAGTGATATCAAGCTTAGTGAGTTGTATCTTTGTGGCATATATGTCATGTATTGACATTCCTAACCCATTGAAGCTATCAGCCCATCTATTGAACTTAGGAAGTATTGAATTTCCTATTGCTTTAGTTATTGAATCTTTGTCGGCATCAGATAAGCCATTTTTTACATCAATGGCAACCTTATCGAGCATAGACTGGATTATTTTTAGCGAAGATGTTGGAGTGGATTGTTCGTTTAATATTAAACTTTTATATGCACTATCAAGAAAAGGGCTGGAATAACTTTTTCCATTGCCATGATAAAAATGCTTAACAAGATTATTAAATAAATTATGTTGCCCTAAGTAATATGTAGGCAAGGAAACTCGAAGAAACCCATCGAAAAGGATTTGAGCAATTTCCGTTTTTGATTTTGGTTGTGATTTACGGAAGGAACTAAATATTGAGACTTCCTCTCCAGTCCACGGATCGACAACATTAGATACATCATCAAGACCTAAATCGCTTCTAAGCTGTTTTTCAGTAAGATCGCCACATTGCATATCATCAGAGCTGTGGTCATTGAACTGATGTTTAGTCTGATAAAGTGTGGCTGGAAACACTATAGCTGCCATAATAACTTCCCTATGATATTAGTTTCCAGACCGATTTCATTCTTGTAAAAGTAGATCCAAATATTTAAATATCGTCATGCCTGTAAACTCAACTCCTTGATATTACGGAATTTTTATTTCTGATTCGTAATCTGTAGCTGATTGGTGTAATAATAAACTTCATAGACGAGAAATGGAAGTGCAGAGAATCTCATCTTTTTCTCAAATTATTGTTATAGCCTGGTCTCAATATTCAACTTAACCAATGTTAGTGCTTACTGACTCTGACGCATAATCCAGCTCCATTCATAAAAAGAATCCCGGCATGATTAATACTCCCCCGAGCGGAGGTTGAGCCGGTGAAAAAGTCACGATTCACTGAAGAACAGATTGTCTTTGCCCTCAGGCAGGCTGAACTGGGTACATCTGTACCGGAAATCTGTCGCAAGCTGGGGGTCTCCGATGCCACATTCTGTACGTGGCGCAAGAAATACGGCGGGATTTCCCCCTCTTAACTGAAGCACATGCGACAGCCTGAGGAAGAGAATCTCAGGCTGAAGAAGCTGGTTGCCGATCTGAGCCTGGACAAGGCTATGCTGCAGGATGTGCTGGCAAAAAAGAACTGACGCTGGCGCGACTGCGCGAATGGGTCCGGTATCTACAGACATGCTACGGAGCCAGCGAAAGGCAGATATGCTTTGCCCTGCGGGTAAGCTGCAACGCGTTCAGGTATCGTTCTGTGGCGGCAGACGACAGTGCGCTACGCTTGCGCATCAGGGAGATCAGCGAAACCCGGGTACACCATGGCTACCGCAGAGTTCACGTCATGCTCAGGCTTGAAGGCTGGCGGGGTAACCATAAAAACATCTTTCGAATCTACAGCGAGCAGGGGCTGTCCCTGCATCTCAAACGTCCGCGTCGTAACAAATCGGCACAACGCCGAGAACCCCGGCCTCAGGGATTGTATCCGCATCGTATCCGGGGCATGGACTTTGTCTCTGACGCATTATTTTACGGGCGTCGGTTACGCCTGCTGACGGTAATTGATCTCTACACGCGTGAATGCCTGGGGATCTGCATGGGCCAGAACCTGCGCTCAATGGAGGTTGTGGAGATGCTTAACAGTATTGCGTTCAGACGTCCTTTATCACAGTTGCTGAAAACCGATAACGGCTCTGAGTTTGCAGGAAAATGCTGGACAAGTGGGTGTATGAAAGAGGGATCCGTATAGACTTCTCACGCCCGGGAACCCCAACGGATAATGCGACGGTGGAGTCGTTCAACGGCAGACTGCGGTAGGAATGCCTGAATGAAAACTGGTTCATGTCGCTGGAAGATGCCCGGTGCAAAATTGAGGCCTGGCGCATACACAATAACCAGTAACGTCCCCATTCTGCACTGGGCTGGATGACGCCGTCAGAATTTACCGGTTACCAGAATATGCAGCCAGACTGAAGCCGGATATTCGTGACTATGAATGGATCACATACGGGGAGCGGGTCAACAAACCGACATTACTGACTGACGGTTATATCTAATACTGGGGGCAGGTCAGGAGAGGTATGTTTATTGGTGGAATGTGATGACAATAAAAAAGCCCATTTAACATGGGCTTATGGTTATAACGGATGGAGGTGGAAATTATTCGATATTCTGAATCTGCTCTCGCATCTGTTCAATCAACACTTTTAGCTCAATCGCTGAATTCGTAATTTCTGCATTAATGGATTTTGAAGCCAGTGTGTTTGACTCGCGGTTGAACTCCTGCATCATAAAGTCAAGACGACGGCCTACCGCCTCTTTTTTCTTCAGAATGTTATAGGTCTCTTTAACGTGCGCATCCAGACGATCCAGCTCTTCTGCGACATCGACACGTTGTGCCATCATCACCAATTCCTGCTCAAGGCGATTATTTTCAAGCTGCACCTCAGCATCTTCCAGTTTGGCGATCAGGCGCTCCCGCTGCCACTTAATCACATCGGGCAGTTGAGCGCGGACTTTGCTGACCTCATGCGTTACCGCTTCCAGCCGCTGCTCGATCAGTGCCTTCAGAGCGCTGCCTTCGCTTTCACGTGCGGCGATGAAATCATCCAGCGCGCCATCCAGCGCCTGAATCAGCTGAGTATTAATTGCATCCAAATCCTGTTCAGGTGCTGCCATGACGCCCGGCCAGCGCAGAATATCCAGCGGATTGATAACGCCCTCATCGGTCTGCAGTTTGACCCAGTTAGCCGCCTGAACCAGTTGTTTGGCCAGTGACTCATTGAGCATCAGTTCGCCCTGCGCGCCAGGATCGGCCTCGAAGCGCAGATTACATTCGATTTTTCCACGCGTCAGTCGCTGGCGAATGCGCTCCCTGATCATCGGTTCCAGTCCGCGAAACTGTTCAGGCAGACGAATATAGGTTTCAAGATAACGTTGATTGACAGAACGCAACTCCCAGGCGGCGCTGCCCCAGTCGCCCTTAATTTCACGGCGGGCATAGGCGGTCATACTGCGGATCATAAGCGTTACTCTTTTTTTAAATAAGGTTGAGGCCAGTATAACGAGGCAAGGCTGACCAGAACAGGTGTAAGCGTGTACAGGATGCGATAACAAAATGTTTCCGCTTTTCTCAACAGCCACTTATGCTAATTACTGGTTTACTCGTTGAGGCCCTCTTTTTATGTCGCGCGTATCGTCTCTTCCACTCATACTCAGCCTGCTGCTTGTGGGTTGTCAGTCGCCGTCTCCATCATCACCATCATATCCGCCTTCTACCCGACCCGTTCCGGTGTGCGCCGGCGGTGAGGTCATGATGCAAACCACATTGTGGTTTGGTCTCAGCAAGCCGCAGGGCGGCAATGTGAGCGCACTGGACTGGATGAATTTTGTCGATAAAGAGGTAACACCGCGCTTCAGGTCTGGCTTGTCTGTTTATGATGCGCAGGGCCAATGGCTGGGCGAAAACGGTCAGTTAGCACGTGAGAAAAGCAAGGCGTTAGTGCTTATCTATCAGTTCGACAGTGACAGCAACAGTCGTGTCGAAGCGCTGCGTGCTCGCTATAAAAAACAGTTTGGTCAGGAATCGGTTATGCGCGTGGATACGCCAGCCTGCATTAGTTTTTAGGGACAAACGGCGGCCAGTGCCGCCGTTGAGTCCATCAGATAAACAGTCCGGCAAATGCAGCGGAAAGCAGGCTGACCAGGGTGGAACCATAGACCAGTTTCCAGCCAAACCTTGAGACGACATTGCCTTGTTGTTCGTTCAGGCCTTTTATCGCGCCCGCAACAATTCCAATAGAAGCAAAGTTCGCGAAGGAAACCAGGAAAACAGACAGGATGCCCAATCCGCGTGGCGTCATGCCTGCCGCTATCTTTTTCAGTTCAATCATGGCGACGAATTCATTCGCCACCAGCTTCGTGGCCATAATACTGCCAGCCTGTAATGCATCAGTAGCGGGAATGCCAATCAGCCAGGCAAAAGGATAAAAAACATAGCCAAGAAGCTGCTGGAAACTGTACCCAAACAGGGTGGCAAACAGGGCGTTGATGGCCGCGATTAAGGCAATAAAACCAATCAGCATGGCCAGAATAATCATCGCGACTTTGAAACCGGCGAGGATGTATTCCCCCAGCATTTCAAAGAAACTCTGATCTTCGTGTAATTTATCCAGCGGAATAGCCTGCTCATTACTGCCTTTGCCGGGGTTAATAATCGACAGGATGATAAACGTGCTGAACATGTTAAGCAGAAGAGCCGCAACGACATATTTGGCCTCGATCATCGACATATACGCACCAACAATCGACAGCGAAACGGTAGACATCGCGGTTGCCGCCATGGTGTAAAGTCGGCGTGGTGGGATATCGGCCAAAATACCTTTATAGGCAATGAAGTTCTCTGACTGGCCCAGCACCAGCGTGCTTACCGCATTAAAGGACTCCAGTTTTCCCATGCCGTTAACTTTTGATAATAGCGTGCCAACAACGCGAATCAGTAACGGCAGGATGCGCCAGTGTTGCAAAATACCAATCAGTGCGGAAATAAAAATAATAGGGCAGAGCACGCCAAGGAAGATAAAGGCCAGCCCCTGCTGACTCATGCCACCAAACACAAATTCCGTGCCCTGTGCAGCAAAACGCAGCAGCGTTTCAAAGAAATGCCCCACCGTGCCTACCAGCGCCAGTCCACTGGCTGAGTGAAGAAAGAACCAGCCCAGTGCGGCTTCTACAACAATCAGTTGAATGATAAAGCGCAGGCGAATGCGTTTTCGGTCATGACTGACCAGTAGCGCAAGGGCAAAAATTACCACCAGCGCCAGCAGGAAATGAAGAAGAGCGGTCATAGTTTAGTCAGTTAGCGGATATGCAGGAAAAGGTAAGGCATTTAGCCATACTCCGGCATGAATTTCATCCCAGGCTGCACTGACCACTGCAAGAGACAGCAGGCCAGGAAGTCCGTATAATACGCAGCCAATCATTAGCAAGCCGGAGATAACCATGCGTCCAGCAGGCCGTAGCGCACATCAGGTGCGTCCAGTCACATTGACCCGCAATTACACTAAACACGCAGAGGGCTCCGTTCTGGTGGAATTCGGTGAAACCAAAGTGCTCTGCACTGCAACGGTGGATGAAGGAGTTCCGCGCTTTCTCAAAGGGCAGGGCCAGGGCTGGGTCACTGCCGAATATGGCATGTTGCCGCGTTCCACTCACAGTCGTATGGCGCGTGAAGCCGCGAAAGGCAAACAGGGTGGTCGCACGCTTGAAATTCAGCGTCTGATCGCCCGTTCACTGCGTGCTGCGGTCGATCTCACCATGCTTGGTGAATACACGATTACGCTCGATTGTGACGTCATTCAGGCCGATGGCGGTACACGTACGGCTTCCATTACTGGCGCCTGTGTAGCCCTGGCAGATGCGCTTAATTCCCTGGTCGCGAGTGGTAAGCTGAAAGCGAATCCGATGAAAGGCATGGTTGCCGCCGTGTCAGTGGGGATTGTCAATGGTGAAGCGTTGTGTGACCTTGAATACGTTGAGGACTCTGCCGCTGAAACGGATATGAATGTCGTCATGATGGAAGATGGCCGCATGATTGAGGTGCAGGGCACCGCTGAAGGTGAACCCTTTAGCCACGAAGAACTGTTGGCATTGCTGGCGTTAGCGCGTGGCGGTATTGAAGAATTGATTCAGGCGCAGAAAGCGGCGCTGGAAAATTAAGGTAACAGGCGACCACAGAGTCGCCTTTTTTTTATCTGAGGAGTAAGACATGAAAGCCTGGCAGCGGCAGTTTATTGAATTTGCACTGAATAAGCAGGTGCTCAAATTTGGTGAGTTCACATTAAAGTCGGGTCGTAAAAGCCCCTATTTTTTTAATGCCGGTTTATTTAACACGGGCCGGGATTTAGCGCTGCTGGGACGGTTTTATGCGCAGGCGTTAGTCGACAGCGGAATCGATTTTGATTTGTTATTTGGTCCGGCCTACAAAGGCATCCCTATCGCCACCACCACAGCCGTTGCGTTAGCCGATCATCACGATCGTGACGTACCTTACTGCTTCAATCGTAAAGAAGCGAAAGATCATGGTGAGGGCGGTTTGCTGGTGGGAAGCCCGCTGCAGGGTAAAGTGATGCTGGTCGATGATGTCATCACGGCCGGCACGGCGATTCGCGAATCCATGGATATTATCAATGCACATGATGCCAGCCTGGCGGGCGTGCTGATTTCACTGGACCGTCAGGAACGCGGCCGGGGTGAACTCTCCGCTATTCAGGAAGTGGAACGGGATTATTCCTGCAAAGTTACCGCGATAATTACGCTTAACGACCTGATTGATTACCTGGCTGAAAAAACGCACATGGCCGATCATTTAGCGCAGGTTCGGGCGTACCAAAAGGCGTACGGCGTCTGATAACTGGCGGGCATTGCGCCCGCCTTTGTATTACACCAGTTGTGCCGCAATCAGCGGCCAGCGGGTGTCAAAGTCGGCCGTTGGGCTAAACCGGAACTCGGAACGGACGTACCGCGATAACAGCCCTTCACACAGGGCCAGCAGCTGGCTGGCCAGTAAGGTTTCATCCGTTTGAAAGCCTTCACCTTCGCGCATTTTGCGTTCGCGCATCACCTGGCGTAGCTGCACTTCAATGCGCTCAAACAGCTGATTAATGCGCCCCTGCAGACGGTCCTGTTCAAACATTAACGCGTGACCTGTCAAAATCCGCGTCAGCCCCGGATTACGCTCACCAAATCCCAGAATCAGTTGCACAATAAGACGCAGGCGCGCCATTGTTTCTTTTTCATCTTTCAGGATCAGATTGATGCGGGTAATCAGACTGTCTTCAATAAATTCGATCAGGCTGTCAAACATCCGCGTTTTACTGGGAAAGTGACGATAAAGCGCCGCCTCCGATACACCGACGTTAGCCGCCAGTTTTGCAGTAGTAATGCGTTGGCTGCCATCACTTGACTCAAGCATCTGCGCCAGCGCCTGCAAAATCTCCTCGCGGCGATTCCGCTTTACGACTTTTTTCTCTGCCATGCCCTTAAAAACCCCTGAATTTCACCATATACAGGCAACACCTACGCATCTGCCACAAGAGAAAGCCTTGGGGCGATGAGAAATAATAAGATTGGCGTAAGTGAAAATCGGTCGTGCTGGTTACTGACGGCCTGAGTGACCGAAGCCACCTTCACCGCGCAAGCTGGCGTCAAACTCGTCTACCAGATTGAATTCGGCCTGGACGACAGGGACAAAAACCATCTGGGCCATGCGGTCGCCCGGCTGAAGCGTAAAGCTTTCCTGCCCGCGATTCCATACCGATACCATAAGTTGTCCCTGATAGTCGGCATCAATCAGACCAACCAGATTACCCAGGACAATACCATGTTTGTGGCCCAGGCCAGAGCGCGGAAGAATCACGGCGGCAAGGTTCGGATCGGCGATGTGAATAGCCAGACCGGTAGGAATTAATGTGGTTGTGCCGGGTGCGATTTCCATCACATCATCAATACAGGCACGAAGGTCTAACCCAGCGGAACCCGGTGTCGCATAGGTCGGCAAGGGAAACGCTTTGCCGACGCGCGCATCAAGAATTTTAACGTCTATTTTTTTCATCATAACGGCTGACAATCTCGTCTATTAAAAGTTGACCAAGGAGTGACTTATCGCTGAGCGGTAAGGTTTTTTCTCCTTCCTGCCAAAAAAGGTGAAGAGCATTGGTGTCGCTATTGAACCCGTGGCCTGCTTTTGACACATCGTTAGCACAAATCAGGTCCAGGTTTTTACGCGCGCGTTTTTTTCGGGCGTATTCTTCCACATTCTGGGTTTCAGCCGCAAATCCAACCACAAATGGCCGGCTCTGCGTTAAGGCCGCCACCCCCGCGACAATATCGGGATTTTTAATGAGCTGCAGGCTGACTTTCTCATCGTCATCCTGTTTCTTTATTTTTTCATCCGCGATCTCAATTGCCCGGTAGTCTGCCACGGCTGCGCTTGCAATGAAAATATGTTGTGCGTTTATCTCCCCCATTACCGCCGCCTGCATTTCCAGGGCCGAGGTCACATCCACTCGTTTAACGCCGGCGGGCGTTGGCAGGGCAACCGGACCGCTTACCAGCGTAACGCGGGCGCCGCGCTTTGCCGCCGCCGCCGCAATCGCAAACCCCATTTTTCCCGAACTGTGGTTGCTGATATAACGCACGGGGTCGATCGCTTCCCGGGTGGGACCCGCGGTAATCATAATATTGAGATGTTGCAGGTCGTTGACGGGCGCGGCCCACTGTACGGCGTGGTCAACGATAGCTAAAGGGTCAAGCATGCGACCGGGGCCAATATCCCCGCAGGCCTGGCTGCCGCTGTCTGGCCCCCAAATTAACAGGCCGCGCGCCTGAAGCCTGACCAGGTTTTCCTGCGTTACGGCAGCGCGATACATCTGCTGATTCATCGCCGGCACAATCGCGACAGGCGCTGCTGTTGCCAGCACGGCAGTGGTGACTAAATCATTGGCCATCCCTGCCGTAATGCGCGCAATCAGGTCGGCCGTGGCCGGGGCCAGCACGATCAGGTCAGCCCATTTGGCCAGCTCAATGTGTCCCATTGCGGCCTCGGCTGCCGGGTCAAGCAGATCATCAAAAACAGGATAACCGGAGACGGCCTGCAGGCTGAGTGGTGTGATAAAAGCCTTTGCGCCCTCAGTCATCATCACGCGGACATCGGCACCGCGATCGCGCAGACGACGGACCAGCTCGGGGGTTTTATAGGCAGCAATTCCACCACTGACGCCCAGAAGAACTTTTTTACCGGCTAATCCCATCATGCTGTTGACCTCATTTTCGATTGCCGTCGCAGGGACGGTGTAATGGCCGAATTTTATCACAAAACGTGGCATGCACCTTTTCAATGGCTGCGTTTGCGAGACATGCCGGAGAATCACAATCACGCGCTGGTGGCGGATAGGTTCGCACGCGATGATACAGGGGGCGACAGGGAGAGCAGCAATGAAAAATTTGCCACCACGAGAAAAACTTCAGCAATGGGGTGCGGATGCGTTAAGTGACGTAGAGCTGTTAGCGATTTTCTTACGAACAGGTTCAAAAGGCGTTCCTGTCATGATGCTGGCGCAGCAGATGCTGCAGGAGCTGGGGTCGCTTTATAATATCGTTAATGCGACGGCTGCAGACTTTAAGGGCATTAAAGGCGCTGGCGAAATCAAGTTGATTCAGATGCGCGCAGTGGCAGAACTGGCCAAACGGTTTTTCGCCAGCCAGCTGGCGCGTGAGAGCACAATTGACAGTCCCGCAGCGACGCGTCAGTACCTGCAGACATTATTGGCCAGGCAGGAGCGTGAGGTGTTTGTCGTGCTGTTTTTGGATAATCAACATCGGGTATTAATGGCCAGAGAAATGTTTTCCGGATCCATCAACAGCGTCGAAGTCCATCCTCGTGAAATTGTGCGTGAAGCCCTGAAAATCAACGCGGCTGCGCTCATCGTAGCGCATAACCATCCGTCAGGAATTGCTGAACCCAGCCAGGCTGACCGCGACATTACACTAAAAATCTGCGAAGCTTGTCGCTTATTGAATATCCGGTTGCTTGATCATCTGGTGATTGGACACGGTCAATCTGTCTCATTTGTCGAACGCGGATGGCTCTGAGCCTGAAAATCTGGTCCAGGTGGCGGCTTTTTACACGATCATTCGGGATCTTTATCTGTTCGGGACTTGAGCACTTGGGCCGAGCGGCGTATACTACGCCACCTTTGAGAATCTCGGGTTTGGCGGTTAGGCCAGCTTAGCGGGTTCCATGGAACTCGCCTGGCGGGCTGCAAGCCTGACGAGGCGGCCAAAACCTAATTTTTAAAGCTCGAGCTGATTTGATTTTTGGAGAATAGACATGTCACGAGTCTGCCAGGTAACTGGAAAGCGTCCGGTGACCGGTAACAACCGTTCCCACGCAATGAACGCGACGAAACGCCGTTTCCTTCCGAACCTGCACTCACACCGTTTTTGGGTTGAGAGCGAGAAGCGCTTCGTTACTCTGCGTGTATCTGTAAAAGGTATGCGTATTATTGATAAAAAGGGCATTGATACGGTGTTAGCCGACATGCGTGCCCGTGGTGAGAAGTACTAAGAGTACTAAGGAACTGAATCATGGCTAAAGGTATTCGTGAGAAGATCAAGCTGGTTTCCTCTGCTGGTACAGGTCACTTCTATACCACCACGAAGAACAAACGTACTAAACCAGAAAAACTTGAACTGAAAAAGTTCGATCCGGTTGTACGTCAGCATGTGATCTACAAAGAAGCCAAAATTAAATAATTTTGGTGTTCTGCTAAAAACCCGGCTCCGGCCGGGTTTTTTGTTTGTGTAATGCGCAGGGGAGAGGTTATGCCAGAGTTGCCAGAGGTAGAAACCAGCCGACGCGGCATTGAGCCACATCTGGTTGGTCAAACAATTCTTCACGCCGTCGTTCGCAACGCACGCTTGCGTTGGCCGGTATCCAATGAAATCCTCGCATTAAGCGATCAGCCAGTACTGAGTGTTCAGCGGCGCGCTAAATACCTTTTGCTTGAGCTGCCACACGGCTGGATCATTATCCATCTTGGTATGTCTGGCAGTCTGCGCGTTCTGCCCGAAGAATTGCCTGCCGCCAAACACGATCATGTTGACCTGGTGATGAGCAACGGGAAGGTCCTGCGCTACACCGATCCCCGACGTTTTGGTGCCTGGTTGTGGAGCAGCGATCTGGACGGAAGCAGCGTACTTGCCCATTTAGGTCCAGAACCACTGAGTGAAATATTCAGTGGCGACTATTTGTTTGAAAAATCCCGCGGTAAGCGAACAGTGATCAAGCAGTGGTTGATGGACAATAAAGTCGTGGTGGGCGTGGGCAATATTTATGCGAGCGAGTCACTGTTTACAGCAGGGATCCTGCCTGATCGAGCAGCGATGAGCCTGTCTCACGATGAAGCGGCGTTTTTGGCTAACACTATTAAAGCGGTACTGCTCCGCTCTATCGAGCAGGGTGGAACGACATTGCGTGACTTTTTACAAAGCGATGGCAAGCCAGGCTATTTTGCTCAGGAGTTACAGGTTTACGGCCGGGCTGGCGAACCCTGCAGGGCATGCGGCACGCCGATTGTGAGTGGGAAGCACGGGCAGCGCAGCACCTACTGGTGCCCCAACTGCCAGCATTAAGGCAGCTTTGCGAGTAAGGCCTGATGGACAGGTGCGGACAGGAAGGCAGAGACATCGCCACCATGCCGCGCCACTTCTTTGACCAGTGACGATGAGATAAAAGAAAAGCCTTCTGAAGGCATTAAAAATACGCTTTCCAGCGTTGGCAACAGGTGTCGGTTCATACGCGCGAGCTGCATTTCATATTCAAAATCGGACACGGCACGTAATCCACGAACCAGCACATTTGCCTGCTGCGCCCGGGCGAAGTTTGCCATCAGATCGCTAAAACCGACCACGTCGACATTGGGCAGATGTGCAGTGGCCTGTTGCGCCAGCGCCACTCTTTCGTCCAGCGTAAACAGCGGTTTTTTACTCGGGCTGGCGGCAATCGCCACAACAAGCCGATCAAACATCTGTGCTGCACGAGTGACGATATCAATATGGCCCAGGGTAATGGGATCGAAGGTGCCAGGATAAATCGCTTTTGTCGTCATGTGCGCCCTTCCGCCGAAGTCTTATTTAGCGCCCAAAGCGCTGCATATTTATTGAATGTGTACTGGGCATTAACGACTGCCAGTAGCCAGCCCTGTTTGCCATCAAGGAATCCGGCACGCAGCAGCAGCGTTTTTACAAAGGCACCCGCTGTATGACTGAAGACAGAAAACAGGCTGCACGTTTTTCCACGCTGGAATCTTTCCTGCGCCCAGGCTTCAGCATAAGCCAGTTGTTTTCGCTGGAAAACCATCAGGTCACGGCAGGTCAGATGCTGTAAATCCCCTTTCAGTACCTTAACGGGCGCACCTTCGGTTTTGAGTGACTCATGGACCTGATTATCGTTATAACCCAGTGTACGCGGATACAGACGCATCACTCTGTCAGGATACCAGCCGCTGTGACGCATAAAACGGCCCAGGAACAGGTTGCTACGACTGAGGCTGTAAACGGTTGGCCCCGGCGGCGCTTCCAGAACCTGTTCAATCGCCTGACGCAATTCTGGCGTCACGCGCTCGTCGGCATCGATCATCAAAATCATATCGCCACTGGCAAAACTTTGCGCCCGCTGGCGTTGTTTTCCATAACCCTGCCATTCCGTTGCCTGAAAAACCTGTGCGCCGGCCTGTTGAGCCAGCGAGAGGGTGCCATCGGTACTTCCGGAATCCAGCACGATAATTTCATCGGCCCAGCTGACTGACGCAAGACAGTCAGGCAGCAAGGCGGCTTCATTTTTGGCAATCATCACCACTGAAAGGCGTTGGCGCGTAGCGGTCATCAATGAGCCCGTGGCGGTAAATGAGGTTCAAGTAACTGTAGCAGGCGCTGCAGCGCACCCTGATTTTGGTGCAGCACCTCGACGGCGTGGCGACCGTAATAACGACGATAGTCGTCATCCTGTAGCAAATTCGTCACTTCTTTTTCCAGCGACGCCGCGTCAGTCACAGTGATCAATCCCTGTGCCTCCTGCAGTTTGCTGCAAATATCTTTGAAGTTCCAGGTATGCGGGCCCATCAGTACCGGGATAGCATGGGCTGCCGGTTCCAGCGGATTATGACCGCCACGCTCAACCAGGCTGCCTCCTACGAAAGCCAGGTCGGCTATACCGTAGAGCAGCATCAGTTCGCCCATTGAGTCACCAATGACAACCTGTGTTGAACTGGAGGGGATCTCTCCGCTACTGCGTAAGGTAAAGCTGAAGTGACGTTTTTGAGTGAGTTCGCGCGCATCGTTGAAGCGCTCAGGATGGCGTGGTACCAAAATCAGCAGCAGATCGGGAAAGGTCTCCAGTAAACGGCGATGCGTATCCAACAGAATCGCTTCTTCACCTTCATGTGTACTGGTCGCGATCCAGACCGGACGGCGCGGAGCCCATTGGCGACGCAGCGTGACGGCGCGTGCCGCCAGCTCGGGAGTAACTGAAATATCGAATTTCAGGCTGCCGGTGATCGACAGGTGAGAGCGTTTCAGCCCAAGCTGGATAAAACGCTCACCATCCTCGGCATTTTGCGCAGCGATCAGCGTGATGCTCTGCAGGAGATTGCGCATAAACTTGCCCAGCTTGCGATAGCCTTTGGCTGAGCGTTCTGACAGGCGAGCATTGGCGATCACCAGCGGAATATGGCGCTGATGCAGAATACGGATGATATTAGGCCACAGCTCCGTTTCCATAATGATGACCAAACGTGGATTCACCGTATCAAGAAAACGATTAATGGCGCCGGGTAAGTCGTAAGGCAAATAGACATGGTGTACATCTTTGCCAAAAGCGGACTGCGCGCGCTCCGAACCGGTTGGCGTCATGGTGGTCACGGTAATGGGCAGGGTAGGATAGCGATGACGCAGCGCGCGTACCAACGGCACCGCCGCCAGCGTTTCCCCCACAGAAACCGAATGCAGGACAATGCCGTCCGGCTTCACTTTTCCGGCGCAGTAGCCATAACGCTCTGCCCAGCGTTTGCGATAGGCCGGGGCTTTACGACCGCGCAGCCACAGGCGCAGCCAGATGAGTGGCTGAATGAAATAGAGCAATGCGGTGTAAATGGTCGTCATAGTTACCGTTATGACACGTTGGCGTCAAAAAAGCAGTTTAAAGTCAGATTACTGCATATTATCAGAAACAGCATGATCACTCATCTCACATCATGATTGGGTACGCAGCACCTGCTCATAGAGGGAGGTAAGGGAATGCGCCAGGTGCTGTGGGCTGTATGGCTCAACCCTGCGCCGCGCCGCTTCTCCCATTCGCGCGTCGACGGTCAGACTCGACAGGGCGTTTATCGCCTGGTTCAGGCCTTTAATATCCAGCGCATCGCGAACAAATCCTTCCTGGCCTTCGCGAATAAACTCAGCGCCGCCACAGCCGGTGCTGGTAATGACCGGTAAACCACAGGCCATCGCCTCCAGTACGACGTTGGGGAAGGGATCATATAAGGTCGGCAGCAGCAAACCATCGGCAGCATGATAGAAAGGCTGTACGTCCTGCTGCACGCCGACAAAACGCAAGCGGTCAAGGCAGTTCAGTTGATTAGCCAACTGCTGATAACGTTTTACCTGTTTGTCCTGGCCTACCACAATCAGATAACGATGACTGTTGGCCAGCGCTTCAATGGCCGCTTTCAGGCCTTTGCGTTCAAAACCCGATCCCACGTAAATCAGCACTGTCGCGTTGGTGGGCAGATTCAGTTGGGTTCGCATGGCATGGCGCGTGGCCTCGGTCGCAGGCTGAAAGCGCGTGGCATCAATCGCATTGTAGATAACGTGTATTTTGTCTGCCTGCAGCGTAAAACAGCGCAAAATGTCTTGTTTTACCATCTCAGAATTGCAGATCACCGCTTTCAGTGAGGGAGACTGGAACATGTCCGCTTCCGCCCGCAAAACGTAACGATGGTAAGGACTCAGGCTGGCACTCAGGCGCTGTAGTGGTGACACAATGCGGGCACGTTGCTCAAGCCAGACACGGTGAACGCCATCGCCGGCCCGAAAAATATCACAGCCTGCGATGCGCTCATGGCTTTGTACGATATCAAACTTCTCCCGCTCCCAGCAGGCCCGCGCAGCCTGTGCAAATCCTCGCTCGCGTGAAACCCGCCCCAGTTTGCCTGGATTACAGATGTGCAGATGCCAGTCTGGGTTGGGTTTGCCCTGCCAGCTGCGGGTAATGATATTGAGATCCAGTTGCCCACTTCCCAGCGCTTCCAGCGCGCGTGAGATAAACCGTTCTGCGCCGCCATCAGGACGATATTTTTGCCGGACAATGGCCAGACGTAACTTACGCATTCAGATAGCTCCTTGCGGCATTCACGACATCCTCAACCGGGATGGCCGATAAATAACGCTGATCGGTCCGGGTATCAATAGAATCCGGATGGGGCAGAGATCCATAGTCGCCCGCCCAAATCACCCGATTGTTGTCTCCCCACGGACGCCAGTGCTGCAGCTTGGTCGGTCCGAAAAGGGCGATGCAGGGTGTATCCAGCGCCGCCGCCATATGCATGGGCGCGGAGTCGACACCGATAAAGAGTTGCGCGCCCGCGATAAGCGCCGCCAACTGAGGTAAAGAGAGTTGACCCGCAAACGAGATAACGTGAGGGGAATGGCATTGTGCCAGAATACGTTCGACCATCTCCCGTTCATTTGCATCGGGGCCTGCCGTCAGTATCACTTTGCGGTCGGCTTGGGCTAACTGATCGATGGTGGCCGCGACCTTGTCCTCTTCCCAGCATTTAAACTGCCAGCGTGAAGTGGGCTGTAAAACAATATAGCCCCCGGCAACCTGCTGCTGACGGAGCTTGTCCTGCACTTTTTGCGCATCGTCGGGGCTGAAATGCATTGAGGCACCGATGCCTTCCGCTGGAATAGTCAATGGAGAAAGTGCGGACAGATTTTGTTCCACTGTGTGTAATTGCTCATGATTTTCAGTGGTAACCAAATGCGTGTGGCACCAGCGCCAGATGGCCTTGTCACGTTTTGTGAAGGCAAAGCCAATACGTACTGGTGCACCAGATAAACCGGTGATAATGGCGCTGCGCCACTGATCGGCAAGGTTAATGACCAGGTCATACTGACAGTTGCGGACGGCAGCGACCAGCGCCATTTCATGGCGGAATTTTTGCCAGCCACCTTCCTTTTTCCAGCCGCGGTCAATGACATGCAGATGGCGGATGGCAGGATGTGCTTCCAGCATAGGACGGGTTTCTTTATAGAGCAGAACATCAATCACGGCCTGTGGGTAATGCCGATGCAAAGCATTGATGACAGGCGTGGTCAGCAGCATGTCGCCATGATGACGCAGTTTGATTATCAGTATTTTTTTCGGTGCAAACTGGACTGGAATCGGGCTTGTCATACTCAAATGCTCTCAAAATTCAGTGAGCTGATTGTAGGGCAAACCCTTTAGGGGTTAAAGCAAGTGACGGCGCTTATTTCCTGCGCCAGTAATAAATCCGTCCCAGCCACAGCAGCAGGTGATACCACTGCTTAATACCACGTGCATTGCGCAACATACGTTTGTGCGTCCCGGTCGCGAACACATCTGCAATCATCGCCTGACGCGCAGCCTCATCGGGCTCACGTCGAATACTGTGACAAACGCTCAGGGCTTCATGCGTTATCTGATAATGGAACGTCGGGTATATTTTAACTTTATCGCGGTAGCGCGCATTAATCTCTTCCAGCATTCTGGCAATTTTCAGGTAATGGCGCTGATATTCGACATTGGCCTGTCCGGTGCGCTTGCGGTTACTGATTGAAGCGTCATGCGTATGATAACGGTACAGTTGTCTGTCGGTGTAGCGCACGCGCTGCACATTGAGCATAAGTTCTGTCGTCCACGGAATGTCCTGGTGGTGTAGTCCGGGTTCGAACGCCAGTTTTGTTTTTTCAATCAGTTCACGGCGATAAATGCCCAGCCAGACAACATGCTTATAGCGATGTGTTTTCAGCGCCTTGTTAAGCCACTCTGGGCCGCTGAGAACTGACGTGCCAGAAAGGCGCTCCAGCGGTATTAGCGGTTGAATCGCATTGTCGGCCGGAAAAAACCATTCAGCGTTACATTGCGCTACATCCAGATTATCCGCTTCTGCCATGTCTGTCAGCGTCTGGTACATGTCGGGCTTCATGGTGTCATCAGCATCAGGAAAGGTCACGTACTTGCCGCGAGCCACTGCCAGGCCAGCATTGCGCGCACGGGATACGCCACCGTTTGGTTGGTGAATGACCCGAATGTGAGGATAGCGTTGCGCGTAGTTGTCAGCCTGTTTACCGGAGTCATCGGTGGAACCATCATCAACGATGATGATTTCAAGTGATGTGAGCGTCTGCGCCAGTAAAGACTGGATAAACCTTTCAAAACCGGCACCAGCATTAAACATCGGCGTGATTATGGACAATAAAGGTGAATTCTGTATCACGGCATTATGCATTTTAATAAAATCGAGACGGAACTTTACTCATGCTAGCACGAAAGTATTCAGAACTTTTTGTGCATTTAGAGTCAAATAAATGATTAGCAGAAATTATTTCTTATGCAATTTTACCTCTTAAAGGATGAACAGGCTCAATTATAACGGTTTTGGTCATGAGGATATGAGGGATAACGCGCGTGCTGAGAAGCTCTTGCAGTTAGTTAATTCTTCACGAATAGCAGCCTATCCTACAGGGTCAGTGCGTGATCTGATGGCGGGTTTTCATTGCTGTGATCAGATTTTGTGTAGTGACGGCGGTCAAATGCATACCGCAGCGGGTTTGCACAAAAAACAGGTCGTGTTTTTTGGTGATACGGATGCCCTTGGCTGGCATCCGTGGTCAGGTGAATACAAAATTTTGCAGTCACCTTCTGGTGAAAGCAATGATTTCACCCCGGAATACGTTATCCACGCCTGGCGAGAACTCGAGGGGATCTCGCAAAAAGGAGAATACAGGCAGTCAACCTTCAGTGAGTCGCCTGATTTTTTTCAGACGTCCTGAATAAGACATAGCCCTCTCGAACATGCCGTTCCTGTCATCTGTTAAGGCGATGACAGAACGGCTAACGAGCACAAGGAAAGTTAAGTAACGGCGAGCGCGAGGATTCAGGTCTCTGCTAACTGCAGATATTGGTGACAAATCGTGGAAAGACTATAGATGCTTAAGTCCACCTGGTTCAAATCGGGCGGATTAGCGTAGATGTCACGCATTTTTTCAGCCAGCGAGGCGGCATTCATTTCAGAAAGACCGCGTGCTAAATCGCCGGTTAAAATACTTGCAGGTCCACCGGGGCATCGTGTGCTGACCACCGGCGTTCCACAGCTCATGGCTTCAATCAGCACATTGCCAAATCCTTCACTGTCCGAACTCAAAATCAGCATTCGCGCATGCCGTAGCCAGGGATAAGGATTCGACTGAAAGCCTGCAAATTGTACGCGGTCTGAAATACCCAATTGTTGAGCCAGACGATATAATTTTTCTTTTGCCCCTTCGTTGCCTTGACCCAGTAGAACTAAAGGTGCGTGAATCCCACTTTGCGCATAAGCATCCAGCAAACGGTCGTGGCGTTTAGTTTCATGAAAGCGCCCGACATGTAGAAGAAATTCAGTGCCTTCGAGTGGGCAGTGTTCTGATGCGCGTTGTCTGATTTCATCAAAATCAAAAGGATTGAAAATCACACCGGCCCGGGAAGGTTTCACGCCAACGCGTGTCATTAGATCATCAAGCGCATACTGAGAAACGGCTATCACCTGGCGATTACGATAGACGTGACGGATTTTCTGACGTTTGAGCCACAACGAAAAGCCGGATTTGCGCGCCAGATAAGAGGCTGAAAAGACGCCGTGGATGCAGTACCAGGTCTTAAGGGCGTTAAGTGCACGCGAAGCGCTTACAATGCGGTCAGTTTTATGAAGATGTGAGAGCACTAAATCAAATTTGCCCTCCCGGGCCTCGCTGAGTCGGACGGCATTGTCCAGCAGAGTGGCACGGCGAGCTGTTTCTGTGAGCTTCCGCCAGGGGCGACGACATGTGTCGCGAATGACCTGATAATCAAGCCCTGCCGGAAGGGCATAATCGCAAACGTCCCGCAGTGAAAAAAGCGATACGCGATGTCCTTCATTGATCATACCCTGAGCCAGCGTCAGCACCACTTTTTCAGCGCCGCCGCCGGGTAACCCATCAATTATCATCAAAATACGCTTGGACAACTTACCACCTCATCAACGCCGACAATTTATGCATGATCTCAACGCTGACATTTCCCGGCATAAAAGGGATACCAAAAAACGGACCGGACTGTTCTGAGGTATCTCACTGAATATCATGAAAACATCGCCATACTTCTACAGTATTTTCACGATGAAGACATCCTGATTAAACGCATTATTCTAGGATATCACTTAGCGGATGACCACGGATAAAGATCGTGCTTTGGACAATTATAGTTTTGCTTGCGTCGGTTGCCCTGCGTAACATAGCAGGATGATCTCTACCGCTTGTTGGATTAGTTATGGACAAACCCGCGTTTTTAATCACCCTGGATACTGAAGGCGATAATATCTGGCGCAATCGCAGTGGCAATGTCACTACGCACAATGTTCGGTTTTTGCCACGTTTTCAGTCTCTGTGCGAAAAATACGCGTTCAAACCTACCTGGCTTACCAACTATGAAATGGTTAGCGATCCGGCTTATGTTGAATTCGGGCGTGACCTTCTTTCACGAGGTCAGGGTGAAATCGGTATGCATCTGCATGCCTGGTATAGTCCTCCTGATTATGCGCTGACTGAAGATGACTGGCGTTATAAACCTTACCTGATTGAATATCCTGACAACATCCTGCGGGATAAAGTCGCCCGTATGACGGATTTGCTTGAGACCGCCTTTAAGACAAAAATGCGCAGTCATCGGGCCGGACGTTGGGCCTTTAATGAAATATACGCACGTGCATTAATTGAGCGTGGTTATCTGGTGGACTGCTCCGTCACACCACGTGTTGACTGGCGCAATTCGTTGGGGGCACCTCAGGGAACGGGCGGGACCGATTACAGTGGTTTCCCTGACCAGGCTTATTATGTCGATATCAACGACATTTCGAAACCTGGCGACTCGACCTTATTAGAATTACCGATGAGCATTCAGTACCGGCATGGTGCATTGAAAAATACGCTAAAAAAAGCATGGGATAATGTTCGGGGTAAATCAAGAGGACCAAGGGTAAACTGGTTGAGGCCCGTGGGTGGAAATCTGGCACAAATGAAACAGGTGGTTGAACAAACCCTGGCGCAGGGCAATGATTACGTTGAGTTCATGCTGCATTCGTCTGAATTTATGCCAGACGGGAGCCCGACCTTCAAAAACCACGCTGATATAGACCGTCTGTATGATGATTTGGAACAGCTGTTTAGCTGGCTTCAGGTACGCACTCAGGGCATGACGCTGACTGAATACGCCCTAAAGAAAAAACAATCCCCGGTGTCATGACCGGGGGAACGTTAAAGGCCCGCTATTGGCTTTTGTAGCGAAGCCATGAAAAAAACGTGTCGACTTCCGGGTAGCGCATTTGCATGTATTTTTTTGTTTTGCAACTGCCCTTGCAAAGACGTGCTGCAGACTTGATTGCGTGTTTAGTCTGATTGTCATAATGATAAAAGCCATAAACTTTTTTCGACATGCTTTTGACTTCATTAAAGCAATTAACGATCATGCCCGCCGCAAGATCGCGCAGTTCATTATTTGACTGCGCCATCGTACACATTTTGTTCATCGCGAACAGCATATCCTGAATATCACTCTTACGTACATTCCGCGTAATACTGTGGTTATTATCACGGTAGTAATAGAGTGTGTTCTCAAGATGAGCGATTTTTTGTGTTTTCAGGTATTGAAAGGGAGTGAACATCACGTCCTCGTAACGTCTCCCTACTTCAAAGCGCTCACCTTCCAGCAAAGTGCGTCTGTAAATGCGATTCCACAGGTGCCACATGGATCGGGTAAAGAGTGAATTCAGGCAATTCAACCCCTGACCTGAAAAATCGTACGCGATGCGTTGGGGCAGTTCGTCATCTGTGGCTTCCGGAATACTGTGCTCAAATCGGGCATAATTAAAATCAATCAGGTCATCCACATCGGCTAACAATAGTGGCCGGATAATTGAGAGATAGTTTCTGCTGAGCAAATCATCAGCATCCAGAAAGGTAATGAATTTTCCTTTGGCTTCCTGAAGGCCTGCATTGCGGGCCGCAGAAACGCCCTGATTAGTTTGCTGGATAAATTCAACTGAACAGGGTGGATTTGTGCTCAGCAATTCTTTAACACGCAGCGCAGAGTCATCTGTCGAACCATCATCGATAATGATGACCTGGATATCCTCACCTGCCTGAATGAACAGCGACGTCAGGCAAGAATGAATATATTGTTGACTATTATATAGAGGGATGATGATGCTTAATAGCCAGTCCCGGTGTTGACTCATTCCGTTTCCTGTAATCCGTCGGATGTTTTTATGAGTAAGATACTCATGATGACAGCCAGGCAATAGATCAATGTGCCTTCAGTACTGAAAAAGATGACGTCGCTCAGACCATAGGTGATGAGCGAAATGGTCACGGCCAACAACGCTGGATTACGATAACGCAGCAAAGCATTACATAATAAACAGAAATACAGGCCAATCAACGCCAGCACGCCCAGAATGCCTTTAATCGAAAAGGTTTCCATTACTTCGTTATGCATGTGAACCGTGAGATAAGTAAGCGCGCCATAAAGGGCGGGTTCTTTTGCCACAATGGCTTTTGCTTCCTCCGCTCTTTGCTCAGCGGACTCTCCCCAAATGGCTTCTGAGCCTGTCCGAAATGCCACGGTTTGCATACTTAAGCGTGAAATAATTGAGTTTTCACCCGTTTGCTCATGCATATGCGCAATATCTTCATTGAATTGCTGAATGCGTAAAGCAATAACGTTATGGAAGATGGCTGCACTTAGCGCAATCATCACAGGGACCAGCGTGAACAGAATGATTTTATGCCGGCGGCTGATGATGTGGGTACTCATCAGCACAATGATCAAGGTCAGGACAGGATAAGCAAGCATGGCGGCCCGTGTTCCGGTCAGCACGATCGCAGCATAGCTAAAGGTAAAGGCCGCAAGGAAAAGCAGCACTCTGTATCTTGATTTTAAAAGCAAAACCGCTTTGATGAAAACCAAATTAACAGCTGTGATAATATAGGCGGCAACAGTTGCTCTCTCGAAGTTAAGCTCTACACGTTCAATATGTAAATAAACCCCCTGATAAAGCGCATAGCCGTTCACGACCAGCCCACAAACGAGCGCAGCAAGGGCTGTATGTTTTTGTAAGGCTTTTTTTTCATTAAGCGTTACCAGCAAAATAAACGCGGCGGCAATCTGTAATCGTCCTGTCGATTGGTATTGCCGGTAAAGACTAATAAAATCTCCGGGTTGTTTATACATAACTGTCCAGAGAATGCTGATAAAGCCGACAGCAAAAAATGCACCAGGCAGAATGAGGTTGCGTTTGTTAGCGACATAAAATTTGAGATTGAAAATGACGGCTAAAAAAGAAAGATAACTCGTCAGATAAAAAACGTTTCTGCCAATAGAGCCACCAAGTGGCGAAGTAATGAAGGCGAAAGTGCATCCAAGAAAAATAAGCATGCTTAAAAACCGGACAGGGCCTTCTTTTTTAAAAAGCAAAGAGTCCATTTTCATTTTTTTCTTATAACGTCCATTAAAGCATCGTTAAATTCTGTCTTAAACAGCGCATAATCAAAATGTTCTGCTGTCCAGTTTTTTGCTGTGTCACTGTATTGCTGATAGGTTTCATGCTGAGATAAAACGTCAACGGCATCGGCGCAATCAATATGAGAAACCAGTTTGGCGTCTTGCATTACATCCCGCACAGGATCGTAAATCTTATAAGGGAAATCCACATGAATTTCTGTTAATTTTTCATGTTCATCAATCGTTACTGAAGGAATCAACCCCAGGCCACATTGTTGATGCCTGACCACTTCAGGCTGTCCATCGATCATCGGGAATATCACGGGGACGCCGAAATAGAGTGCTTCCATACAGGAAAGACCAAAGGGTTCAGTGACAGGTGTGCTAAGATAAATATCAATACGATTGAAAAATGCACCAATGTCATGCTGAAAACCGCTGAAAGTAACGAATTCGCTGATATCTAAACGTTTAGCGAGTGCAACAAAAGCATCATGATCGGGCCCTTTTCCCGCAATTTCCAGTACGACATTCCGGCCGCGCTGGCGTAATTCCTTTAAAGCTAACAGCGCGACGCTAATACCCTTCAGGCTAACCTGACGAGCAGCAGTGCCGAGACGGATCGGGTTATTTAGCGTCCGGATGCCAGAATGGATTCCCTGAGGCACCATGATGCGATTAATCACTACGTGATGGGGACAGGGCAGATTAAAACGAAGCTGCATCACGCGATTAGAGGCATAAGAAGCAGAAATGACACCATCCAGCATGGCCATAAAGCCCAGCGTTTTTTTATTTTTAGGATATCGCCATGAGCAGCCATGATCGTAATAAACCAGACTTGCCCGCTCAGGTTTTGCGCTTAATCCCGGAATCAAATCCCAGACGACGATTACATCGGCATCGCTCGACTCTACGCGCTTTTGTAGCAAATATTTCCGAAGAAATTGTGGGACTTTTATTTTCAGGTTATTTAACCATCGATTGGCGAAGATGATTTTTTGTTGAGGGATGTGACGGCGAATGTCATCATCGATCTCGTTACTGATGCAAATAACATCGTCACGCCCGTCAGAAAAATCGTTGATGTACTGTAGGAAAAGACGCTCAACGCCACCCATTTTGCCGAGATTAATGATATGAAGTTTCTTCATGCGGTAATCTCAAAAACCATATCTGCCACGTCCTTAGCGCTAATATCTGCCAATTTGCTGCCCTCTGCAGGCCGCAAAACATGCTGATTTTGTCCGTAACCACCAATCAAGCCGGGATCGGTCGGACCGTATAACGTAATATTGGGTCTGTCCAGTGCTGCTGCCATATGGCTCAAACCTGTGTCTACTGAGACAACAGCTTTCGCACCTGCCAGCTGCTGAGCAACCGCTTCAAGAGTGAGCCTGGGCAATACCTCTACATGCTCAAAACCCTCAGCCAGCCGGATCGCACGCTGATGCTCATGCTCAGCGCCCCAGGGCAGTTTTACGCGCAAACCTGTCGGCTGGAGCCGTTCAATTAACTCGCGCCAGTGGGATTCCGGCCAGTGCTTGTTATCACGGGTCGTGGCATGCAGGAAGACCAGATAAGCGTTTTCACCCTGTAATGCCACATTGCGGAAATGGCCAGCAATAGCATAGTCTCCCTGCGTTTGCGGCTTCTCATAACCCAGGCTTTTCGCGAACAGTTCCCGGGTCCTCTCTACTGCGTGTTGCTGCTTACTGACCTCGTGCTTTTTGTCGTACCACCAACTGGCAAAGGGTTCACGCGCACTGCGGCTGTCCAGACCGTGCTTGACACCTTTAGCCAGACGCGTCACGAGTGCGGCACTCTTAATCAGCCCCTGAGCATCAATCACCACATCATAGTGGCGAGACTGTAAATCGCGTTTAAATCGAACACGTTCTTCACGCTGCTCGCTGCCGAACCAGTGCTTACGCCAGCGACGGATTGCAACGGGCAGAACCTTATCAACGGCGGGATGCCATGCAGGAATCTGGGCAAAATTTTCTTCTACCACCCAATCAAAACGAATACCGGGAAGGGCATGCATAGCATCAGTCAGGGCAGGTAACGTATGGAGCACATCCCCCATTGACGAGGTTTTAACAATCAGGACGTGCATGAACTCTCCTGGGCTTCACGCAACAAACTGCGTAATGTTTCATGGACTTGTGAAGGCTGGATGTCAATCAGGCTTTGATGGTAGCCCTGCTCAGCATCCCCTTTACGGACGCGATGGTAACCGCTGATTAAACGGATGATACGCGCCTGATCCGACAGCGGCGGGGTGAAGTCCGGGCTACTGGGACCATATAAAGCCACCAGTGGGCGGTTCAACGCGGCGGCAATGTGCATAAGACCAGAATCATTGCTCACTACCGCCCGGCACTGGGCCAGCAGAGTGACAGCCTGTTCCAGCTGGGTTTGACCTGCCAGATTGCGGCAATGCTCACGACTTTTCTCGGGCAGCGACGCGATGATTTCTTCGCCAGTGGGGCCATCTTTTACTGAACCGAACAGCAGGATCTGAAACCCTTCGCGAATTAACTGTTCTGCCAGTGCGGCGTAGTGAAAATGCGGCCAGCGTTTTGCCGGACCAAATTCGGCCCCGGGGCAAAAGCCAATAGCCGGGCGCTCAGAGGAAAGTTGAAACTGCGCAGCCATTACGCTTTTTTCCGCTTCGCTGACCTGTAACTGCGGTTTCAGCAAGGGTTGTGGCAGTTGACGGGCTGAACGGAAAGGCGTGTCATAGGCCAGCGCAACATAACGCTCTACCATTAAAGGAAACGCGGCCTTATCCAGTACCCGCACATCATTCAACAGACCATAGCGCATTTCTCCGCGCCAGCCGACGCGGCGAGGAATACCCGCAAAAAAGGGCACCAATGCCGATTTGAATGAGTTGGGCAACACGTAAGCGCGATCATAACCCTGATCGCGCAGTGATTTACCCAAACGGCGGCGCTCGCCTATCGCCAGCGCACCATGGCCGAGTGGCATGGCCAGCGCCTGATTCACTTCAGGCATTCGGGAAAGTAAAGGACGGCACCATTCAGGTGCCATCACATCAATCACCGCATCAGGATGTTCGGCCTTGAGCGTACGATAGAGACTTTGCGACATCATCATATCGCCGACCCACGACGGGCCGATCACCAGAATTTTCATTACCGGTATCCGTTCCTTAGACGTTGCGGTTTAACCAGGCCATATATTCAGACACGCCCTGTGCCACTGTTTTAAAAGGCTTGTCGTAGCCTGCCTCACGCAGTTTCGTCAGATCAGCCTGGGTATAAGCCTGATAACGGCCTTTCAGTTTTTCCGGGAAAGGAATGTATTCAATTTCACCTTTCTGATGGAAATTAAGCACGGCGTCCGCAACTTCCTGGAACGATTCGGCGCGGCCTGTGCCGCAGTTATAAATCCCGGAAATGCCGTTCTCCCAGCACCACAGATTGACTGACACAACATCATCAACATGAATAAAATCGCGTTTAAAGCTGTCGCTGCCCTCGAACAGTTTTGGATTTTCGTCATTACTGATCTGCGTATTCAGATGGAAGGCAACGCTCGCCATACTGCCTTTGTGGCCTTCGCGCGGTCCGTAAACGTTGAAGTAACGGAAACCACAGACTGGTGACGTTGCTTCTGGCAGAATCTGGCGTACATAGTGGTCAAACAGCATTTTTGAGTAGCCGTAAACGTTTAACGGCTGCTCGTACTGACGCTCTTCGATGAAATTCTCATTGCGTCCACCATAGGTGGCTGCCGAAGAGGCATACAGAAAGGGGATTTCACGCTCAAGGCAAAAGTGCAGCAGGTCTTTTGAGTACTGATAGTTATTATCCATCATGTACTTACCATCCCACTCCGTTGTGGCTGAGCAGGCACCTTCATGGAACACCGCTTCAATCGGACCCAGATCTTCACCCGACATGATGTAGGTTAAGAACTCTTCTTTATCCATGTAATCTGTGATGTCCAGATCGGCAAGATTCACGAACTTGGTGCCATCTTTCAGATTATCTACGACCAGAATATCTGTATGGCCACGATCGTTCAGCGTCTTAACGATATTGCTGCCGATCATACCTGCGCCACCGGTTACGATAATCATATTGCTACCTTTAACGTTTTGTGGTGAAACGGGACGTCTCACGCGTAATGTCACCATCATAACATTTCATCCCGCCACAGACAGCCAGATGACTCCGTAAGGTCAGGACCCAAAATGCCTGTGACGTGAACTGTGCTACATAATTCACATTATTTTGGTCGATTAGGCGTTAAAAGGCGATATGTTCAGTCGTATTTGCCCCGTCCTACCTTTTCAGGAGTGTAATAATGTCAGCGCATTTTTATCAGCATATTCGTCAGCAACTGGCTATCGCCCAGCAAGAAGGGCTGTTCAAAAAAGAACGTATTATCACTTCCGCGCAGCAGGCTGAAATCGACGTTGGGCATCATCACGCTGTCATTAATTTCTGTGCAAATAATTACCTTGGGCTGGCTAACCATCCTGCTTTGATTCAGGCCGCGAAAGAGGGAATGGATTCGCACGGTTTTGGGATGGCATCGGTGCGCTTTATCTGTGGCACGCAGGATAAGCACAAACAACTGGAAAGAAAACTGGCTGATTTTCTGGGTATGGAAGACGCCATACTTTACTCCTCCTGCTTCGATGCGAATGGCGGATTATTTGAAACACTGCTGGGGGCTGAGGATGCCATCATTTCTGACGCACTTAATCACGCGTCGATTATTGATGGTGTGCGTCTGTGTAAAGCACAACGCTACCGTTACGCCAATAATGACATGACCGAGTTACGTGCCCGCCTGCAGGAAGCCAAAGATAACGGCGCAAAGACCATCATGATTGCAACCGATGGCGTCTTCTCTATGGATGGCGTAATTGCCAATCTGAAAGGCATTTGCGATTTGGCAGACGAATACTCAGCCCTGGTCATGGTCGATGATTCCCATGCGGTGGGTTTTGTGGGAAAGGCAGGGCGGGGAACGCATGAGTATTGTGATGTCATGGGGCGGGTAGACATCATCACCGGCACCCTGGGTAAGGCGCTGGGGGGGGCTTCCGGTGGCTATACGGCAGCCAAAGCCGAGGTTATAGAATGGCTACGTCAGCGTTCAAGACCTTATCTGTTCTCTAATTCACTGGCACCCGCAATCGTGGCTGCCTCATTGCGCGTTCTGGATCTGTTAAGCGAAGGCGACGGACTGCGTCAGCGCCTCTGGGAAAACGCACGCCTGTTCCGCGAAAAAATGACGGCAGCGGGCTTTACGCTGGCGGGGGCCGATCACGCCATCATTCCGGTCATGCTGGGCGAAGCCAGCGTAGCGCAGGCGTTTGCACATCTGCTTCAGCAGGAGGGGATTTATGTGACCGGATTTTTCTATCCGGTAGTGCCAAAAGGTCAGGCACGTATTCGCACACAAATTTCAGCCGCGCACAGCCAGCAGCAGCTCGATACCGCTGTGGCCGCTTTCACGCGGATTGGTAAGCAACTTGGCGTGATCGCCTGAGGACAGACCATGAAAGCACTTGCGAAACTGAAAAAAGAGCAGGGTATCTGGATGGTTAACGATGCGCCCATTCCGGAGCCTGGTCACAACGATTTGCTGATCAAAATCCGCAAAACCGCGATCTGCGGCACCGATGTACATATTTACAACTGGGATGACTGGTCCCGTAAAACGATCCCCGTGCCCATGATTGTTGGCCATGAATATGTAGGCGAAGTGGTGGCTGTGGGGCAGGAAGTGAAAGGGTTTCAGATTGGCGATCGCGTTTCGGGTGAAGGTCACATTACCTGCGGGCACTGCCGTAACTGCCGGGCAGGGCGGACACATTTATGCCGCAATACGCAAGGTGTAGGTGTCAACCGGCAGGGATGCTTTGCTGAATATCTGGTGATCCCTGCCTTTAATGCCTTCAAAATTCCCGACAATATATCAGACGAACTGGCGTCGATTTTTGACCCGTTTGGCAACGCAGTTCATACCGCTTTGTCCTTCGATCTGGTGGGAGAAGACGTTCTGATTTCTGGGGCAGGGCCGATTGGAATCATGGCGGCGGCGGTATGTCGTCATGTGGGTGCACGAAATGTCGTCATCACAGACATTAATGATTATCGCCTTGAACTGGCCCGTAAAATGGGCGTGACCTGTGCGGTCAATGTGGCGAAACAGGACTTGCGTGAGGTCATGCATACGCTCGATATGCGAGAGGGCTTTGACGTGGGCTTAGAAATGTCGGGCGCACCGCCTGCTTTTCGGACCCTGCTTGACGTCATGAATCACGGCGGCCGTATCGCCTTACTGGGCATTCCGCCCGGTGAAATGGCCATCGACTGGAATCAGGTGATTTTTAAAGGGCTGTTTATTAAGGGCATTTACGGGCGGGAGATGTTTGAAACCTGGTACAAGATGGCCGCACTGATACAGTCAGGTCTGGATCTCACCCCGATCATTACCCATCGCTACGATATAGATGACTTTCAGCGAGGTTTTGATGATATGCGGTCGGGGCAATCAGGAAAGGTGATTCTGAGCTGGACGTAATGTTGCCCTTTGTTTTTTAACGTTGACGCTCAGCATCGGGTTTAAGGCCGATGCTGAGTGTGTCAAAAAAGTGCATTAATACGGCGATACAGCGGGCTCTCAGCGATGCTCTCACCAATCACGCCCAGTGCACGCGTAGCAGGCACAGGTGACAGTGGTTGCTTCACTTTACATTCGCCTGGCGCCTGGAAGCCTTGCGCAGGTTTATTGCGCGGCAGGGTTTTTGCCAGCGAAGCACTGCCGTTACGCAGCGGCTCATTTAATAACTGACCCGGTGTCACCAGCGTAATATCCGCAGGCAAAGTGGGCAGCATTTGTTGCAACACGCGCACAGTGTTCGGGTGCGGGTGACCAATCGCAATCGCATAGCCATCCCGCTCGGCCAGTTTCACTGCCCGACTAAATTGCTGACGGATGGCGTTGATGTCCTGGCTGTCGTCCAGAAAGACCCTGCGCTTTAGCACTCTGACATGCGTGCCCTGGGCGGCGGGTACAGACTGGCTGTTGCCAATCGTCATGCTGTCAAGGAAGTACAGATTGTACTGGTTAAGGGCCTGCATGACTTTTTGCATACCCGGCAGACTGGACGTCATTTTGCTGCCCATATGGTTATTCAGCCCCACCGCATAAGGCACGTTATTTACTGCACTGCGGATGATGCGATCAATCTCGGCGCTGCTCATCTCGGGCGTTAACGTGTTTTTTTCAAGGGGTTGCTTACTGAGAGGGGCCATGGGCAGATGGATCAGGACTTCGTGTCCGCCCTGATGCGCTTTGATTGCCATTTGACGTGCATAGGGCGCATCGGGGAGGACGGCAACCGATATCGCCTGCGGCATCTGCAACACTTTATTCTCTTCTGTAGGCCGGTAGCCGACATCATCAATAACAATGGCGAGCTTACCGGCCTGGGCTGCGAAACTGAGCAGCAATCCACTCAGCAGCGCAACCAGGGTCTTTCGCTGACGTAACACTTATTTTCCTAACCACGGAAGTGGATTAACCGCTTTACCCTGACGCCGGATTTCAAAGTAGAGCGAAGGTGTACCACGGCCACCGCTGGTGCCGACCAGGGCAATAGGCTGACCTGCTTTTACCTGAGCGCCGACGCTGACCAGTGCGCTTTGGTTGTAACCATAGAGGCTCATATCCCCTTTGCCATGTTCAATCACGACGACGAGGCCATAACCCTGTAACCAGTCAGCCATCAACACGCGACCATCGGCAATGGCTTTAACTTCTGTGCCCTCAGGCGCGTTAATGACCAGCCCTTTCCAGCGTAATTCGCCCTGAAGCTCCTCACCGAAGCGATGCTCAATCCGTCCTCTTACTGGCCAGATGTCCTGACCATTTGGCCGCCCAAGCCCGCCTGTGCGCGCCATCAGTTCGCGTTCACTCTGGGTTGGCTGATAGCTGGAGCCTTTCGCTTTTGCCTGCACCTGACGCTGGCGGACTTTTTCAGCCTCACGCGCTTCCCGTGCGGCGCGTTCACGCGCTTCTCGCTCGGCACGGGCAATTTTGTCTTGCAGGCGGCTTTCGTTCTGCCGCATCTCGACCAAATCAGCCTGATCTTTCTGCAGCGCACTTTCCAGAGAAGTTAGCGTTTTTTTGCGGGCGGCGCTGGCTTGCTGAAGTTTGTCCTGCTGTGCTTGCTGCTGAGTTAACAACGATTTTTGCTGCTGCTGTTTTTGTTCCAGCGATGCGCGCTGTTGAGCCAGTTCCTTGCGGGTAGTTTGCAGGGCGGTGATATTTTCCTGACGTGCCGTGTTCAGGTAACCAAAGTAGGCCAGGATGCGCTCGCTGCGCTGACTTTCTTCGCCACCTAACAGCAGTTGCAGGCCCTTGTGCTGGCCCTGACGAAAAGCGGCATCCAGTTGCTCTGCCAGCAGTTTTTCCTGCTGAGCCTGTTGTTTCTCAAGGTGGGCAACGGAGGCGGTGACCTGCACGATGTCATTGTTTAAGGCGGACAGACTATTGCGCGTTTCACGCAACTGCCGGCTGGCCTGCGCAATGATTTTTTCCTGACTTTGCAACTGATTAAGCAACTGGCTGCGCTGGGCTTTTTGCGCCTTAACGCTTTTTTCTTTTTCAGCAATTTCCTGCTGAATGGATTTCAGTTGCGCTTTGTTATCATCAGCGGCCAGCCCGGGTAAGGGCAATGACAACAGGCCCGCATAAAGCAGGCTAAAAGACAGAACGGACAAGCGTGTAAACAGCGGCACGGTAACGCCGTTGTGACGGGTCCATGTTGGCAGAGCAGTTGTCTTTCCCTTCATAGGTCGATGATTATTCCACGATGAACAGTTGCTTACCAGCATTGCCGACCGGCTTTTGCTTCCCTAAACGTGACCATTTTCAACAGTACAAGGCATAAGCGTCACGACATTTTTGCCATTCGGTGAATTTTTTTGGAAAATGACGCACAAATTATCACTCTGCCCGCTTAGCGTCTGTACATGCGAAGTGGCGCAGGTATACTCAGAAGCCTTGTTTTAGCTTATTAGCCCGGTCTGGAGTCGTTACCCCTCATGCAAGAAATTATGCAGTTTGCAAGCAATCACCCCATCCTGAGTCTGGCATGGGTCGTTTTACTTATACTGGTGATTGTGACCACCGTTAAAGGGATGTTCTCTAAAGTAAAAACGATCAGTCGAGGCGAAGCAACCCGACTTATTAACAAAGAGGATGCGGTGGTGGTAGACGTGCGTTCGCGCGACGATTACCGCAAGGGGCATATTTCGGGCGCGGTCAACGTCGCTGCAGCTGATATCAAGAAAGGCAGTTTTGGCGAGCTGGAAAAGCATAAAACACAGCCCATAATTGTGGTATGCGCTACCGGGCAGAGCGCGGCCGATCCTGCTGCACATCTGAGCGCGGCAGGTTTCAATCAGGTGAGCGTGCTCAAAGACGGTATTAGCGGTTGGAGCGGCGAAAATCTGCCGTTAGTTCGCGGTAAATAACCATCCTGAGGTCCCTATGGCAAACGTTGAGATTTATACCAAACCAACCTGTCCGTATTGTCATCGCGCAAAAGCGCTGCTGAATGAGAAAGGCGCGGCGTTCCAGGAGATCCCCATTGATGGGGACATGGCAAAACGTGAAGAGATGATTAAGCGCAGCGGCCGCACGACAGTGCCTCAGATCTTTATCGATGGCCAGCATATTGGTGGCTGCGACGATTTGATGGCACTTAACGATCGTCAGGGTTTAGATCCGTTACTTCAGGCGTAGTTTTACGCCAGACATTTTAACTTACAGGACTTAGTCACATGTCAGAACATAACACTAACGAAATGCAATTCCAGATTCAGCGCGTTTACACGAAGGATATTTCTTTTGAAGCGCCCAATGCGCCGCAGGTGTTTCAGAAAGAGTGGGAGCCAGACGTTAAGCTGGATCTGGATACTGCCTCTTCGCAGCTGGCTGATGAAGTGTATGAAGTGGTGCTGCGTGTGACCGTTACGGCAACCGTTGGCGAAGATACCGCTTTCCTGTGTGAAGTTCAGCAGGCAGGTATTTTCACCATCGGTGGCATTGAAGGTACCCAGATGGCGCATTGCCTTGGCGCTTACTGCCCAAATATCCTGTTCCCTTATGCCCGCGAATGCATCACCAGCCTGGTTTCACGTGGTACCTTCCCGCAGCTTAACCTTGCGCCAGTGAACTTTGATGCGCTGTTTATGAATTATCTGCAGCAGCAGCAAGGCGAAGAAGCGCAACATCAGGATGCCTGATGACCACTCACGCTTCGATTAGCGTCATCGGTGCCGGTTCATACGGCACCGCTTTGGCGATTACGCTGGCCCGCAATGGCCACCCGGTGCTGCTGTGGGGGCACAATCCTGCCCATATGGCACAACTTCAGTCCGACCGCTGCAACCGTGCTTTCCTGCCAGATGTAACGTTTCCCGATAATCTGACTGTTGAACCTGACCTGAATACCGTTATAGCCGCCAGCCGCGATTTGTTGGTTGTTGTACCGAGCCATGTTTTCGGCGATGTGCTGACGCAGATAAAGCCCGGTTTACGTGATGACTCACGCATCGTCTGGGCAACGAAAGGACTGGAGAAGGAAACGGGTCGTCTGCTGCAGGATGTTGCCCGCGACATTTTGGGCGAAACGATTCCACTGGCCGTCATCTCCGGCCCCACTTTTGCAAAAGAACTGGCAGCGGGTTTACCGACAGCGATTGCGCTGGCGGCTACTGACGCGCAGTTCGCAGACGATTTACAACAGCGACTGCACTGCGGCAAAAGCTTTCGCGTCTATAACAATCCCGATTTTATCGGGGTTCAACTGGGCGGCGCGGTGAAAAACGTCATTGCTATCGGTGCTGGCATGTCTGATGGCATCGGCTTTGGTGCGAATGCACGCACGGCGTTAATTACGCGCGGGCTGGCCGAGATGAGTCGTCTGGGTGCGGCATTAGGCGCAGATGCCACAACATTTATGGGCATGGCCGGTTTGGGCGATCTGGTGCTGACCTGTACTGATAACCAATCGCGCAATCGTCGTTTTGGCATGATGCTCGGGCAGGGTGAAGATGTCGATAGCGCACAACGCATTATCGGACAAGTTGTAGAAGGCTACAGAAATACCAAAGAAGTCAAAGCGCTGGCGGCACGCACAGGGGTTGAAATGCCTATCACCGAACAGATTTATCAGGTGCTCTATTGCGGAAAACCGGCACGAGATGCAGCATTAAGCCTGCTGGGGCGTTCACGGAAGGACGAAAACAGCACAAACTAAAGCAGGAAGCCAAGCGTCATCACCTGTAGCGCCGGTCAAGGCGCTTTTTTTATCGGGAGAAAACAGCATGTCGTCTGATGAGTTAGAACTGGTCTGGAACAACATTAAGGCAGAAGCACGCGCGCTGGCAGACTGCGAGCCAATGCTGGCCAGCTTTTATCATGCGACATTGCTTAAGCATGAGAATCTGGGCAGCGCCCTGAGCTATATGCTGGCCAATAAGCTGGCGAATCCAATCATGCCTGCTATCGCGATTCGTGAAGTTGTCGAAGAGGCCTACCGAAAAGATCCCTCAATGATTGCTTCCGCTGCCTGCGATATTCAGGCCGTACGCCAGCGCGATCCTGCGGTTGATAAATATTCGACGCCGCTGCTGTATCTGAAAGGTTTTCATGCGCTCCAGGCCCATCGTATCGGGCACTGGCTTTGGAATGAAGGCCGACGCGCCTTAGCCGTTTACCTGCAAAATGAAGTGTCCGTTTCCTTTGCTGTGGACATTCATCCGGCCGCAAAAATTGGACACGGGATCATGCTGGATCACGCTACAGGTATTGTGATCGGTGAAACGGCCGTCGTGGAAAACGATGTGTCCATCCTGCAGTCGGTGACGCTCGGCGGGACCGGTAAAACCAGCGGCGACCGTCATCCGAAAATTCGCGAAGGCGTCATGATTGGCGCAGGTGCAAAAATTCTGGGCAATATTGAAGTTGGTCGCGGTGCCAAGATTGGTGCTGGCTCTGTTGTGCTGCAACCCATTCCGCCTCACACCACCGCCGCTGGCGTGCCTGCGCGCATCGTTGGCAAGCCCGGCAGTGAAAAGCCGTCCATGGATATGGACCAGCATTTCAGCGGCAATGGCGCAGGTTTTCAGTTTGGTGACGGAATTTAGGACTTAATCAACGCGCCAGCGTAGTCGAGTTGGCGCCAGGCTTCGTATACCACCACGGATACCGCATTTGATAAATTCATACTGCGGCTTTCCGCCCGCATGGGAATCCGTATTTTTTGCTCTGCAGGCAGCGTCTGTAGCACCTCTGCGGGCAAGCCCCGACTCTCTGGACCAAACAGCAGATAATCTCCCTGCTGCCAGGCGACGGCACTGTGCGCGGGCGTCCCCTTCGTTGTCAACGCAAACAGCCGCGCAGGTTGCTCGGTCGTCATGAACGCCTGAAAATCAGCATGGAACTTAATGGCGGTGAACTCGTGGTAATCCAGTCCCGCGCGACGAAGGCGCTTGTCGTCCCAGGCAAAACCCAGCGGTTCGATAAGGTGAAGCTGGAAGCCGGTATTGGCGCACAGGCGAATAATATTACCTGTATTGGGTGGAATTTCTGGTTCAAAGAGTACGATGTTAAGCATAAGGCCCCCGGTAACGAGGGCCGAAGCATAGCAAATTATTGTCTGCCAGAGGAGTAAAGTGGCAGCCAGATTGTCAGACGCAGACCACCCAGTGGGCTGTCATCTGCTTTTACCCAGCCACGATGCTGCTGAATGGCCGTTTCCACAATGGCCAGCCCCAGGCCGGTGCCGCCGGACTCTCGGTCGCGCGCCTCGTCAGTGCGGTAAAACGGTCGGAATATCTGCTCACGATCTTCCGGGCTCACGCCGGGACCATCGTCGTCAACGTGAACGGTAATGCCTGCAATATCAACGGAAAAACTGACGCTGATATGGGTATGAGAGTAGCGCAACGCATTCCGCACGATATTCTCCAGCGCACTTTCAAGCGCATGGGGGTTACCATACAAAGGCCATGGCCCCGGAGGATAAGGGATCTCCAGTGTCTTACCCATTTGTTCCGCTTCAAATCGGGCGTCTTCCAGCACGCCGTTCCACAGCTGATTTGCCTTCATGGCCTCGCTGACCAGCGCGTTCTTATGCTGGGTCCTCGACAGCACCAGTAGGTCATTAATCATGCCATCGAGGCGTTGTGCTTCCGTCTCTATACGTTCCAGCTCTTTGCCTTCACCATGACGGCGGCGCAGCAGGGCGGTCGCCAGCTGTAATCGCGTTAGCGGCGTGCGTAATTCGTGGCTGATATCAGACAGTAAGCGCTGCTGACCGTTCATCATCCGTTCCAGCGCACTGACCATCTGGTTAAAGCTGGAACCTGCCGCCAGAAATTCCTGTGGGCCTGATTCTAGTTCAGGATGCTGGCGCAGATTACCGCTGGCGACTTCGTCCGCGGCATATTTAAGTTTCCGTGCAGGACGCGCCAGGCTCCACGCCAGCCACAACAGAAGCGGTGAGCTAATCAGCATGGTAACAATGAGCAGCAGCAAAGGGCGATCAAACAACAGATTAATAAAATCCAACTGAGAGCTGCTGGCGGGGCGGATCAGATACAGCTGATAGTTATCCTCTCCATCCCGGACGGCGAAAGGACCTACCATCTCTACCCGGCCATATTTCTTCTTCTGTGGGTGATCGGCGTTATCTGACTGACCGATGAAGTTACGAATGACCTGCATTTCATTATGCTGTGCGCCGATGACCCGGCCTTCACTGGTGACCAGGAGCAAACGTTGGCCGGGTGGAGCCCACTTCTCAATAGCGCGAAATAAGCGCCGCCACCACATCAAATCATTAGGCGGATCGCGTGACAGCTCGGCTTCAACGTGCTGCTCGATCATCGTGCCCTGGCGCTGCTCGCTTTCCAGCAGCGCCGTCATCTGGCGTGAATCAAGCTTGGGTACCATGAGCACCAGCATCAATACCAGTGCCAGCGTCAGCCAGAAAATAGCAAAGATGCGGGTAGTCAAACTGCCTATCATGATGCCGAAACCATCAAATAACCGCGGCCACGTAAGGTCTTGAACCACGGATGCCCATCGCGACGTTCAGGGAGTTTACGGCGCAGGTTCGAGATGTGCATATCGATGGCACGGTCAAAAGGCGTCAGGCGTTTACCCAGCACCTCCTGGCTAAGATGCTCGCGCGAGACAACCTGACCTAAATGCTGAGCCAAAAGGTACAACAGGGTGAATTCTGTGCCGGTGAGATCCAGCGTTTCGTTATCGAAACTGGCTTCCTGACGGCCCGGGTTCAGGCGCAGGCAGTCCACTTCCAGCGTAGGTGAGCTGTTATCGTGCTGCTGCTGTTGTTCGCTCCAGTTCGAACGGCGCAGGATAGCGCGTATGCGCGCAACCAGCTCCCGATCGTTAAAGGGCTTAGGCAGATAGTCATCGGCGCCCAGCTCAAGGCCCAGCACACGATCAAGCTCGCTTCCGCGGGCGGTAAGCATAATCACAGGTGTTTGATACTGCTGGCGTAATTCTTTCAGGGTGTCGATACCGTTTTTCTTGGGCATCATGACATCCAGTAAAAGCAAATCAATTGAGTTATCGAGCAGATTCAGTGCTTGCTCACCATCGCTGGCAACCACCACTTCAAACCCTTCCATTTCTAACAGTTCTTTTAAAAGCGAAGTCAATTCGCGGTCATCATCTACCAACAGGATTTTATTCATTTTTGTAGCCCTCCGCAGGCAAAATAGCGTGTTCCTATGATACCAATCCATCGCTTTACGTACTTTTACACCCCCTGACGGATGTTTGCAGCTATCGCCGTACACTGGCTATCGTTGAATCGCAAAACAGAACGAACTGGAGTAAACGATGCGCAAATTAACCGCCGTCGTTCTTGCCTCAGCGATGGTTCTCAGTCACGCCAGCGCAGGAGCAGCAGAGTCGATGGCGCTTGACGAGGTGCATCACGGCGGATTTACGACAGGCAGTATGACGCAAAATTCGCAAAGTCACATGTTCGACGGCATTGAGTTGACGGAACATCAACGACAACAAATGCGTGACCTTATGCAGCAAGCCCGACATGACCGTCCGGCAACGAATATTGATGATATCGCAGCTATGCACGATTTGGTGACGGCAGATAAATTTAACGAAGCGGCCATACGTGACAAGGCAGAGGCCATCGCCAAAGTTCAGGTTGAACAGCAAGTTGAGATGGCGAGAGTGCGTAATCAGATGTACCACCTGTTAACGCCCGAGCAGCAGGCCGCGTTACAGAAGAATTATGAGCAGCGCCTGAATGCCATGCGTAAGCTCTCAAGTTTGCAGCCAGCTTCGACGCTGCAACCCGTAAGTCGTACCAGTAGTAACCAGTAGTAAATAGTATCCCTGTTTTCCTTGCCATAGACACATCCCTGTCTTCCCCCTCATGATGAGGGGGTTTTTTTTATCTGTTTTTCGCCATTATTTACTGTAGTTTTACAGTGCGCGAAAAAATGATCTGGACGATTGAATGGCAACGTTTTTTTATTTTTCTTACGCACGCTTTCCTGTCTGTTATTACTGTCTTGCCGATCTGTTTTACAGGTCGTGAGTTATTTCCAATCGATTGATAAATATAAAGATTACATTAATTTATTTATGCATTTTCCTTGCTTTTCAAGGGGCTGTAAATATCCCGCTCCGCTTGCACCTTATCCGGCCTCGCCTACACTTATATTGTCTCAGCAAGGAAGCCGATGCACTTCTGAAATTAACGGAGAGCAGCAACCACATCATGTAGTCCGAATTAATCTATTAATGGAGTAAATTATGGCAGAGCATCGTGGTGGTTCAGGTAATTTCGCAGACAACCCGCAAAAAGCCTCTGAAGCCGGTAAAAAAGGCGGAAAGAGCAGCGGCAACGGCGGCGGCGGTAATTTCAAAAATAACCCCGAAAAAGCCTCCGAAGCGGGCAAGAAAGGCGGCAAAAAATAATTTTGCTGAGCACTGAACCAAATCTGCACGTTGATTTGGCGCTTACTTAGGTAAGCAATCCTTCGCCCCATCGTTACCCGATGGGGCGAAGTCGTATTATCTCTTCCCATCTTATCCCTCATCACTCTGTCCGAACGGTATCAGTCGGGCGCATCGCCTGCGTCAGTGTTAAACTTAGCCCTTCTCTGCTGTTATTTTATCTCTTTAGTCATGATGTTCATGGAGTATGGCATGCAGGCTTCGTATGGAAAGTGGGTTAAATCTGCGGCGATTGCGGCGACGCTGCTGGCGACGACCTTGTTAATTATCAAGATTTTTGCCTGGTGGTATACCGGATCGGTTAGCCTGCTGGCTGCCATGGTTGATTCGCTGGTGGACATTGCCGCTTCTCTGACAAACCTGCTGGTGGTGCGCTATTCCCTTCAGCCCGCTGACGCCGATCACACCTTTGGCCACGGTAAAGCGGAATCGCTGGCCGCCCTGGCGCAAAGCATGTTCATTTCAGGTTCGGCACTTTTCCTCTTTCTGACGGGTATTCAGCATCTCGCTTCCCCGAATGAACTGCGATCGCCCGGTATGGGCATTATCGTGACGGTGCTGGCTCTCATTTCGACATTACTGCTGGTGGCTTTCCAGCGCTGGGTCGTACGAAAAACACGCAGTCAGGCGATTCGGGCCGATATGCTGCATTATCAATCCGATGTTTTCATGAACGGGGCAATTTTGGTCGCGCTGGTGTTAACCAGCTACGGATTCGCTCGCGCCGATGCGCTGTTTGCGCTGGGCATTGGCGTGTATATTCTCGTCAGCGCACTTCGGATGGGCTATGAAGCCGTTCAGTCCCTGTTGGACAGAGCCTTACCCGATGAAGAACGACAACATATTATTGCGATTTCATCAAACTGGCCCGGTGTGCAAGGCGTTCATGATGTGCGGACGCGTCAGTCTGGCCCGACGAAATTTATTCAGCTTCACGTAGAGCTGGAAGATCAATTACCGTTAGTGCAGGCACACCGAATCGCCGATCAGGTTGAAAAAGCATTACGCGAGGCCTTTCCCGGGTCGGACGTCATTATTCATCAGGATCCCTGTTCTGTGGTACCGTCAGAGAAACAGGATGCATTCAATTTCTGACGCACAGGAAAGACGTTAGAAAGATGAAAATGACATGCAGCTAACATTGCTAAAAAAATTAGTGAAAAGTTGTCTGACCTGAATCAATTCAGCATCAGGCCTTTGATATACTATCTGCCATCATATGTCGCGCTTACCACATCAGTGTTCATCAGCGTTGCACAGGCCGGATTAACCCTTAGTTTTGAACAATCCAGAGGTTGTCATGATCAAAAAAATTGGTGTACTGACCAGCGGCGGTGACGCCCCAGGCATGAACGCAGCCATTCGCGGTGTAGTTCGCTCCGCATTAAGCGAAGGGCTGGAAGTTTTTGGTATCTATGACGGCTATCAGGGTTTATATGAAGATCGCATGATCAACCTCGACCGCTACAGTGTGTCAGATATGATCAATCGCGGCGGCACGTTCCTGGGTTCTGCACGTTTTCCTGAGTTTCGTAATGATGATGTCCGCCAGGTAGCAATCGAGAACCTGAAAAAGCGGGGCATTGATGCCTTAGTAGTGATCGGTGGTGACGGTTCGTATATGGGGGCCAAGCGGCTCACCGAAATGGGCTTTCCGTGTATCGGTCTGCCAGGCACGATTGACAACGACGTGGCCGGGACAGATTACACCATCGGCTACTTTACGGCGCTGGAAACGGTCGTCGAAGCCATTGACCGCCTGCGTGATACGTCGTCATCGCATCAGCGCATCTCGATTGTTGAAGTCATGGGTCGTTACTGTGGCGACCTGACGCTGGCTGCGGCTATTGCCGGGGGATGTGAATTTATCGTGTTACCTGAGATTCCTTACACTCGTGAGGAGCTGGTGGCAGAGATTAAAGCCGGTATTGCGAAAGGTAAAAAGCACGCGATCGTAGCTATTACGGAGCACATCTGTGATATCGACGACCTGGCGCGTTTCATCGAAACAGAAACCAAACGCGAAACGCGTGCCACGGTACTTGGTCACATTCAGCGCGGCGGCGCGCCCTGCGCTTATGACCGCATTCTTGCGTCGCGCATGGGTGCCTATTCGATTGAGTTGCTGATGCAGGGCTACGGTGGCCGGTGTGTAGGTATCCAGAATGACAAGATGGTCCATCACGATATCATTGATGCCATTGAAAATATGAAACGTCCATTTAAGCGTGACTGGATGGATACGGCTAAGCAGCTGTACTAAGTATTACCGGGCATGCTTAACGGCATGCCCTTATGCCTTCCTCATATTCCCCAAAGTTATAACCGCTTATTTTTAATTCTTTTAGCTATAATCACGTTTATGTCACGCTTGTCTCATCATGAATGGGGAGAGTGCGCAATGAATAAATGGGCCGTGGGTTTAGGATTGTTACTGGCATCTGGCAGTGTTCTGGCGAAGGATATTCAGCTGCTAAACGTTTCTTATGATCCTACCCGGGAACTCTACGAGCAGTACAACAAGGCCTTTAGCGCGCACTACAAACAGGAAACGGGCGACAACGTGGTCATCCGCCAGTCGCACGGCGGTTCAGGTAAACAGGCGACTTCTGTCATCAACGGTATTCGTGCTGATGTGGTGACGCTGGCGCTGCAGTCGGACGTTGATGCAATTGCTGATCGCGGTCGTATTGATAAAGACTGGATTAAACGTCTGCCCGACAACTCCGCGCCTTATACCTCCACGATTGTCTTTTTGGTGCGTAAAGGCAATCCTAAAGGCATCCATGACTGGAGCGATCTTATCAAGCCCGGCGTTTCGGTGATTACTCCAAATCCTAAAACGTCAGGCGGCGCTCGCTGGAATTACCTGGCTGCCTGGGGCTGGGCACTGGATCATAACAACGGCGATCAGGCAAAAGCACAGCGTTACGTGAAAGATCTGTTTAAGCATGTTGAAGTGCAGGATTCCGGTGCGCGCGGCGCAACCAATACCTTTGTAGAGCGTGGTATTGGTGATGTCCTGATCGCCTGGGAAAACGAAGCCTACCTGGCGGTCAATAAACTGGGTAAAGACAAATTTGAAATTGTGACGCCAAGTGAATCGATTCTCGCGGAGCCAACTGTGTCCGTCGTGGATAAGGTGGTCGATGAGAAGGGAACGCGTCAGGTGGCGGAAGCCTATCTGAAATATCTCTACTCGACGGAAGGGCAGACGATTGCGGCTGAAAACTATTATCGTCCGCGCAATGAAGAGGTCGCGAAGAAGTTCGCCAGTACGTTTGCGCCGGTAAAACTGTTTACCATCGACGACAAGTTTGGCGGCTGGGCGAAGGCGCAAAAAACGCACTTCGCTGATGGCGGCACCTATGATCAGATCATGAAGCCGTAATCCTTACCGGTTATTCTTGAAACCAGCGGAAACGCTGGTTTTTTTATGCGTGACATTTACGCGCTGTCACGTGAGGATGCGAATGAAAACAGTCAGGGGAAGATAACAATGCAGGCAAATCGTCGGGCCTTCATCATCATTGCGCTTCTGCTGGTATTGATCGGCGCAGGGATCCTGGTTGCGGCTACGCATGTTAAAACGAATGCGGATGCGCTTTGGCAAATCGTCAGTGAAAAGTGTCTGCCCGATCAGCTCACGCATGGTCAACCCGCGCCGTGTCAGCACGTTGATCTGCAGCACCGCTACGCGCTGTTGAAAGACCGAAACGGCCCCCTTCAGTATCTGCTCATCCCCATTGATAAAATCACCGGAATCGAAAGCCCACAGTTGCTCCGTTCAGACACGCCGAATTATTTTGACCTAGCCTGGCAGGACAGAGGCGTCGTGGCGCAAAAATATGGCAAGCCCATCAACGACAGTGTGCTGTCACTGGCCATCAATTCCCAGTACGGCCGTACCCAGAATCAGCTTCATATTCATCTTTCATGCCTTCGGCCTGATGTAAGAAAGCAACTGGATGCGCTGACACCCACGTTCACACCGGAATGGAAAGCCGTCACCTTTCTCAGTCATCCTTATAACGTGCGTACGCTGAGTGAAGCCGAGCTGGCAGAGCAAAGCGTATTTATCCGTCTGGCCGCTGAGATACCGCATGCACGCGATCAGATGGGCCGCTACGGCCTCGCGTTAGCGCGCTTGTCTGATGGGCGGTTGATACTGATGGCAGTGGAGCGCAACTGGCTGTTGTTAAATAAAGGTTCCGCTGAGGAAGTGCAGGATCACGACTGCGCGTTACTGCAACCCATAAAAAAAGCGGCCTGATTTGGCCGCTCAGAATGGACTAAGCGCCAGGTCAGCCTTGTTTGGCTGCCGCGGCTGCTTTAACGATGACCGCAAATGCATCGGCTTTCAGTGACGCACCGCCAACCAGGGCACCGTCAATGTCCGGCTGCGTAAACAGCTCGGCTGCATTTTTATCGTTGACTGAACCACCGTACTGAATAATCACTTGCTCAGCGACAGCAGCATCTTTTTTCGCGATATGGTCACGAATGAATTTGTGAACGGCCTGCGCCTGCGCTGGGGTGGCTGATTTACCCGTGCCAATCGCCCAGACGGGTTCGTAGGCGATAACCGCATCTTTAAATGCTTCGGCACCCTGAGTGGTCAGTACAGCATCAAGCTGACGTGCGCACACTTCTTCGGTTTTGCCTGCTTCATTTTCGGCTTCGGTTTCGCCGATGCACAGAACCGGCACCAGACCCGCTGCTTTTAAGACGGCAAATTTTTTCGCAATGAATTCATCGCTTTCTTTATGGTAAGTGCGGCGTTCTGAGTGACCAATGATGATGTACTTCGCGCCAATATCTTTCAGCATCTCAGCGGAAATCTCGCCGGTAAATGCGCCAGACAGGTTTACATCAACGTTTTGAGCACCCAGTGCAATATGGCTACCGGAGACAGCATGTTTAGCCTGATCAAGATAGAGCGCAGGGGGGGCAATAGCAACGCCACAGCCTTCCACGCCCGACAGTTCTTTGCGCAGACCGTCGATCAGTTCGGCTGTCATATGCTTGCTGCCATTCAACTTCCAGTTACCCATAACCAGTGGATGTCGCATTCTATCCTCCGCATAACGCGATACATGAAATGGCGCTGCCCTGGGGCAACGTTGTCTGCCAGACAGTATAGAGATCAAATAATGCCATGGCTTTGCTTTTCGTCATTTTTGCCCCGTCCATCAGGGCGTAGCCAGCGCCAGTTTTACCGGCTCAATGGCAAAGGTGAGTCCTTTATCCCCGTTATCTGAAACCACGAAACGCAGTGCACCTTCAACGTGCTCATAGTATCGTGAGCCTTTACCGGCTTTAAGCAGCGTTTCCAGCTTTTTTCGCCCTTCTTCCTGCGTGAGTCCCGGCACAAAAAAACGTAACATGGCGGTCATATAATCAAGCGCCTTAGCCTGCGAGGCGCTCTGGTCAGGCCCCGGAATCGGCAGCCACGTGATCTGCAACGTTTTGATTTTGCCCGTGCCCGGCTCAAGCGCCGTAGAAGAATAAAGGGTTTCATTAATTTTGGTGGCGGCGCGTGTCAGATCGCTCTTTTCATCGCGCGTATCAATGGCACTGTATTCCCTGAGCGGCAATTGGGGATTGGCCAGGTTGTATTTTTCACGAAACTGGCCAATGGTCATGTCCAGCGTGGGTGCGCCCGGTAACAGATAGGGTGCGGTTGGCATGTGTTCAGCCTTGTCGAGGGGTTGCGGATCGGCGGCAAATACCGGAACCGTCAGCGCGACGCTCAGCAACAGTACGCCTGGCAAATTCTTCATTTTGTCGGCTCTGACCAATAAACTCGATGCCAAATTAGAACGGTTTTTATCTTCAAGGTCAAAAGTGTGCAGCGTAAAATTTTGTCTAAGGAAAGTGCATGATAATCCAGCAATGGTTTTTCTCTTTTCGCGGGCGCGTAGGGCGTCGGGATTTTTGGCTCTGGCAGGCAATCTGGGTACTGCTAACCAGCCTGCTGTTTTTCCTGGCAGGTAACGATCTGCTGGACACACAGATGGCTGCGTTTGGCATCGTCTGCTTATTGTGGCCTGCCAGCGCGATTGTGGTTAAACGCCTGCACGATCGCGATCGCCGGGGCTACTGGGCCCTGCTGCTGATTGCCGCCTGGCTACTGATGGCGGGCAACTGGAGCATGACGGGAGAAGTGTTACAGTGGCTCATCGGGCGCGTACTGCCCTTTATTATCCTGGCCGGATTGATTCTGGATCTGGGGGTGTTTCGTGGCACCGTCGGCGACAACCGCTTTGGTGCCGCGCCGGTGCCCTTGCGTCTGAAACGCGCCCCTTACCAGTAGTTTTCGCTGGTGATATGGCCGGGTTTGCGCTTAAGGTGCTTACGCATACCGCGCGTCTCTTTCAGTAACTGCTGCGTATCACGTACCATCTGTGGATTACCACAAACCATGACATGGCTGGTCTCTGCGTCAATGGCTAACCCTGCTGCCTGCTCCAGCTTGCCATTCTCAATCAGGGCCGGAATGCGCCCCGTCAGCGACCCCAGACTTTCCTCACGGCTGACAACCGTGATGATCTGCAACTTACCGTTATAGATTTGCTGGAGTTGCTGCATCAGCGGTAAAAAGCTCAGGTCGGCGGCATAACGGGCGGCATGGACCAGGACGATATTATCGAAGCGATCCAGGCCTTCGCCCTGTTGCAGGATCGACAGGTAAGGGCCCACGGCGGTACCGGTCGCCAGCATCCATAGTGTTTGACATTCAGGGACTTCATCCAGAATAAAAAAGCCCGCCGCATCTTTGGTGATCATCACCTGCTCACCGGGGCGCAGCGCCTGCAGATGCGGGCTTAATTTGCCGTCGGGTACGGTGACTAAGTAGAACTCAAGCAGGTCGTCATTGGGTGCATTGACGTAAGAGTAAGCTCGCTGCACACGTTCGCCCTCAATTTCGAGTGCCAGTTTTGCGTACTGTCCGGCATGGAAGGGGGCAATCGGTGCCTTAACCCGCAGGCTAAACAGCGCATCGGTCCAGTTTTTCACTTCCTTCACTTGCGCATTGATCCACTCGGCCATAGTGACTCCTTAAGCGTTGATAGTCAGGCGGATAAACATCTTCGCTACTGCTCTGACAGATTACCAGTCGGTAACGGGGCAAAGGCTCTAATCGACAAACTGTAATATTAAGTTTACATCCTGGTTGCATTTATTGACGTGAATGGCGCACCCACTTTGTGTGATTCACTCGCTTTGTCACGTAATCCTGATATTTTCCTGCCACAACCTGTTTCAGCCGTTAGTTGTGCTGTTTAAACGTTCCTTTTCATACAGAATTTTTGTTCAATGATGATGAAGAAGATAGAAAATCGCCCGTTGTTGATCATGCTCATCGCATTGGTCGCAGTAGGGCAGATGGCTCAGACCATTTATGTGCCGGCAATGGCGGCAATGGCGGACGCACTGCAGGTGCGTAACGGCATGATGCAACATGTCATGGCGGCCTATTTAATGACCTATGGTGGATCGCAGCTGATCTATGGCCCGTTGTCTGACAGCGTAGGACGCCGTCCGGTGATCCTGGCGGGCATGGCGATCTTTATGATCGGATCAATTATCGCCTTACTGGCTTCATCACTGGATATGCTGGTCATTGGCAGTGCGATTCAGGGCGCGGGCACTGGCGTGGCCGGGGTGATGGCGCGGACCATGCCGCGCGACCTCTATAATGGCCATGCGTTACGTCAGGCGAACAGCTGGCTCAACATGGGCGTGCTTGCCAGCCCGTTAGTCGCGCCAGTGATTGGCGCAGCGTTGACACAACTGTTTGGCTGGCATGCCTGTTTCGCTTTTTTACTGCTGTTATGCATGATCGTGACGGTGACTATGGCGTGCTGGTTGCCGGAAACACGCCCGGTCAGCGCCGAAGTAACGCCGTTCCTTAAACGTTACATTCGTCTGTTACGCGATGCGAATTTTGTCCGCTATCTGGTACTGCTGATTGGTGCGCTGTCAGGCATTGCCGTCTTTGAGGCCAGCTGTGGTGTGCTGCTGGGCGGCGTACTGGGTCTGAACAGTTTTACCGTCAGTATCTTGTTCATTCTGCCCATCCCGGCCGCCTTCTTTGGGGCATGGTTTGCCGGGCGTGAGCAGCGTTCCTGGCACAGCCTGATGTGGTTTGGCGTCAACAGTTGCCTGCTGGCAGCAGTGCTGATGTGGGTGCCTGCCTGGTTTGGCATCATGACTATCTGGACGTTATTGATACCGGCATCGCTGTTCTTCTTTGGCGCGGGGATGCTGTTTCCCCTGGCGACATCGGGTGCCATGGAACCCTATGCCTGGCTGGCAGGAAGCGCGGGTGCATTGATTGGTGGTATGCAGAACCTGGGGTCCGGGCTGGTCGCTTCTTTGTCGGCGTTGATGCCACAGCGCGATCAGTTCAGTCTTGGCATGCTGATGTTCGTCACGGCGCTGGTGATGCTGCTCTGCTGGCTACCGCTTTCGCGGCAGCCAGCAGGTGACAATCAGGCGGTTACAGGATAAAAGGGTGCAGAGCTGGATCTTTACGGTCGAGATAATGTACAGACTGAATGCGGCGAATTGTGCGCGATTTGCCGCGTATTAACAGCGTTTCGCTGGTGGCCATATTGCCCTGACGAGTAATACCTTTCAGCAGGTCGCCGCTGGTGATGCCGGTAGCCGCAAAAACGACATTATCATTGCGCGCCATCGTCTGAAGTGGCAGAACCTTTCCGGCTTCGATTCCCATACCAGCACACCGTTTCAGCTCATATTCGCCAATGCGGCGGTTTTCCTCCGTGTCACCTTTCACATGGTGACGTGCCAGTAATCTGCCTTGCATATCACCATCCAGCGCACGGATAACGGCGGCTGAAACCACGCCTTCAGGCGCGCCGCCAATCCCGTACATCACGTCAACTTCACTGTCCGGCATACAGGTCAGTATGGATGCCGCAACGTCGCCATCGGGAAAGGCAAAAATGCGTACGCCCAGCGCTTTAAGCTGTTGGATGACAGCGTCATGGCGCGGCTTGGCCAGAATCGATACGGTGAGCTCTGAGAGCGGTTTATTCATGGCGATCGCGATATTACGCAGGTTAAGCTCAAGCGGTTGGTCCAGATTTATATGGCCGCGCGCCGCCGGACCCACGATAAGCTTCTCCATATACATGTCAGGCGCATGAAGAAAGGTGCCTTTATCGCCTACGGCCATGACGGCAAGCGCATTGGCTTGTCCCATCGCCGTCATGCGTGTGCCTTCAATGGGATCGACCGCAATATCTACCGCGTCACCCTGGCCGGTTCCCACTTTCTCGCCGATATAAAGCATCGGGGCTTCGTCGATTTCCCCTTCGCCAATCACAATCTGGCCATCGATCTGGATGGTATTTAAGACGTGACGCATGGCATGGACCGCCGCACCGTCGGCCGCGTTTTTGTCGCCGCGTCCTAACCATTTATAGCCTGCCAGCGCGGCAGCTTCGGTTACGCGGGAAAATTCAATGGCAAGTTCTCGTTTCATTGTAGGCACCTGACAAAAAACAGGCAGGCAGTGTAGCGGAGGGAGAAGGCGTGGAAAAGGCCCGTGACAGCCCAGGTCACGGGCATAGGGCAGATTACTCTTTTTCTTCCCACGCTTGCGCGCGCGCAACGGCTTTTTTCCAGCCGGCGTAGCGGAAGTTACGCTCTGTGGTTTCAAGCGTTGGACGGAATTCGCGCTCAACGACAGCCTTAGCACGGACTTCATCCAGGTCTTTCCAGAAGCCAACGGCCAGACCCGCCAGATACGCGGCACCCAGTGCTGTGACTTCGCGCACTTCAGGACGCTCAACGCGCGTACCCAGAATGTCAGACTGGAACTGCATCAGGAAGTTATTGGCAACCGCACCACCGTCGACACGGAGTGACTGAAGACGTGTGTTAGCATCGTTTTGCATGGCTTCCAGGACGTCACGCGTCTGGTAAGCGATGGACTCCAGCGTTGCACGGATGATGTGGTTTGCATTCGCACCACGTGTCAGACCGAACAGCGCACCACGCGCATAGGGATCCCAGTAAGGTGCGCCCAGACCGGTAAAGGCTGGCACCATATATACGCCGTTAGAATCTTTCACTTTCATCGCGAAGTATTCAGAGTCAGCCGCATCGCTAATCAACTTCATCTCATCGCGTAACCACTGAATGGCTGCGCCACCGATAAAGACGGCACCTTCCAGCGCGTAGTTCACTTCTCCACGCGGGCCGCAGGCAATAGTCGTCAGCAGACCGTGCGTTGAAGTCACCGCTTCGGTACCGGTGTTCATCAGCATAAAGCAGCCGGTGCCGTAGGTGTTTTTCGCCATTCCCGGCTGCACGCACATTTGACCGTAAAGCGCAGCCTGCTGGTCGCCTGCAATACCGGCGATAGGAATACGCGTACCGCCTTTACCACCGATGTTAGTCTGCCCGTATACTTCAGACGAAGATTTCACTTCTGGTAACATTTCACGCGGGATATCAAGAACATCCAACAGGCATTGATCCCACTCAAGTGTGTGGATGTTGAACAACATGGTACGTGAGGCATTCGTGTAATCGGAGATATGCACACGTCCCTGAGTCATTTTCCAGACCAGCCAGGTATCCACAGTACCGAACAGCAATTCGCCACGTTTTGCACGCTCACGCGCACCTTCAACGTTATCAAGAATCCATTTCACTTTGGTGCCGGAGAAGTAGGGGTTAATCACCAGACCCGTGGTGTGCTGAATGTATTCTTCCAGCCCCTCACTCTTCAGCTTGTGACAGTAGTCAGCGGTACGGGGATCCTGCCAGACAATGGCATTATAAACCGGTTTGCCCGTTTCTTTATCCCAGACGATGGTCGTTTCACGCTGGTTCGTAATGCCGATAGCGGCGATTTCATCAGAACGAATATCAGCATGGGCCAGCACTTCTACGAGCGTTGAACTCTGGGACGCCCAAATATCCATAGGGTCATGTTCTACCCAGCCCGCTTTGGGATAGATTTGAGTAAATTCGCGTTGCGATACCGCCACAATGTTAGCGTCATGATCCAGCACAACAGCGCGTGAACTGGTTGTGCCCTGATCCAGAGCGACGATGTATTTTTTATTGGTGGTAGTCATAAATTCATTCCTGATGATAAAAGTGGAACTTACGCTTTACGTTCATGCGCGGACGCAATCGGTTTGTCAGTGCTGGGTGAGGCAATCACCGCGCCGGGTAAATGGCGACCAATCAGGGCGCGATAACCAAAGGCACCCAGGCAAGCACCGACCAGTGGACCAAAAATTGGCACAAGGAAATAAGGGATCTGATGGCCGCCAGTAAAGGCAACGGAGCCCCAGCCAGCCAGCCATTCGAAAACTTTAGGTCCGAAATCACGAGCCGGGTTCAGCGCAAAACCGGTCAGTGGACCCATTGAACCGCCAATCACCGCTACCAGCAGGCCAATCAACAGGGGTGCCATTGGACCACGTGGAACGCCGTTGCCGTCATCCGTCAGCGCCATAATCACAGACATCAATACCGCGGTGATGACCATTTCTACCAGGAACGCCTGGCCCACGGAAATCTGTGGATTTGGATAGGTAGAGAAAATGCCGGCCAGACTCAGGCTTTCAACTGAACCGCGCACTATGTTATGACTTTGTTCGAAATTGATAAACAAGCTGTAGTAAAGACCATATACCAGCGCTGCGCCACAGAATGCGCCTGCGACCTGAGACAGGATATAAGGCACGACTTTGCGGCCTTCAAAATTAGCGAAAAGACAAAGTGCAATCGTAACGGCTGGATTGAGGTGGGCGCCTGATACGCCAGCACTGAGGTAGACCGCCATTGAAACGGCTAAGCCCCAGACGATACAGATTTCCCATTGGCCAAAAGAGGCGCCAGCCAGCTTAAGCGCGGCAACACAACCCGCGCCGAAAAACAGGATCAAACCGGTACCCAGAAATTCGGCAATACACTGACCTTTGAGTGTGGTTGTAGTCTGACTCATGATAGTTGTTCCTGAAGCGAGGTTAAATTTTATCAGTTTTTGTTCTCAGTCCGTGAGTCACCCATCTTCGTTGTAGGGCTGATGTTAATTTATCGTTAACGAGCATAAACGAGAAATAGCGAAATTGATTTTTGTGTGGCGCGTCAAAAAAATGCGCGTTTTCGCGTGTTTCAGTTTTCTTTAAGCGCCATTGAGTGCCTTTCTGCGGGCTTTCTTCAGGCTCTGACAGTAATGCGCGCAGCAAAAAGTGGTTTTTAGGGATAGGCTGAAAAGTGGTACTGACAGTGGACTGCAGGCCTGCGTTGCTGGACTTGCGGGATGAGGCTACATACAATCGGGACAACGTTGCTGGTAAACGCCTTGTGTGCGAAAGCTGGCATCATCAACGCCTTGCAGGATTTTAGGAGAGGTCAGAAAGATGTCATTTGAAGTGTTTGAGAAACTGGAAGCGAAAGTACAGCAGGCGATTGATACTATCACCTTGCTGCAAATGGAAATTGAAGAGCTGAAAGAGCAGAACAACAACCTGCGCAATGAGGCGCAGAACGCAGCCGGCAACCACGAAGCTCTGATGCGTGAAAATCAGCATCTGAAAGAGGAGCAGCATGTCTGGCAAGAACGCCTGCGTGCCTTGTTGGGAAAAATGGAAGAGGTTTAAGCCTCTGCTGATACAAAAACGGGTGCCACTGGCACCCGTTTTCGTTTGCAGACATTATTCAATATCAAGCGGGTCTTCCGACAAAATCATACCGGTGTTGTCTGCATACAGGTGATCGCCTGAGAAAAAAGTGACGCCACCAAAATTCACGCGCACATCGCTTTCACCAATCCCTTCGCCCGCTGCGCCCACCGGAATGGCTGCAATGGCCTGAATACCAATTTCCAGCTCTTCCAGTTCGTCAACCTGACGAACTGAACCGTAAACGACGATGCCTTCCCACTCATTCTGTGCTGCCAGACGCGCAAGTTGTGCATCCACTAACGCACGGCGCACTGAACCGCCGCCATCAATTAACAGTACGCGACCCCGGCCATTCTCTTCCAACAGATCGTAAAGCAGGCCGTTATCTTCAAAGCATTTCACTGTGGTTATCTGACCGCCGAATGAGGTCCGCCCACCGAAATTTGAGAAAAGCGGTTCAACAACATTCACTTCTTCGTGGTAGATGTCGCAGAGTTCAGAAGTATCGTATTTCATAAGGGTTTCGTCTGTTTGCCACAGGAGCGCTAAGTATATCGCTTTATGCTAATTGTTGGCAAAATCATCAATCGTAAAAAAACGGTACGGCATCAAGCGCATGCAGAAAAAAGCCCAGACGTAATGTCTGGGCTTTGATACAACGCATGGACGCGGAGTGTTACAGAATAAAGCGGCTTAAATCTTCATCTGCAACCAGTTCATCCAGATGCTTGCCGACGTAATCAGCATCGATGGTTACGGACTCTCCACTGCGATCGCTGGCATCGTAAGAAATATCTTCCATCAGGCGCTCCAGCACGGTATGCAGACGACGCGCACCGATGTTTTCGGTCGTTTCGTTGACCTGCCAGGCTGCTTCCGCGATACGGCGAATACCATCGTCGGTGAAGTGAATGTTCACGCCTTCGGTATTCATCAGCGCTTTGTACTGTACGGTGACGGAGGCATTCGGTTCAGTCAGAATGCGCTCGAAATCATTGACCGTCAGCGCCTGTAGTTCAACGCGAATCGGTAAACGGCCCTGTAGCTCAGGAATCAAATCAGACGGGCTGGCCACCTGGAATGCGCCCGAGGCGATAAACAGGATATGGTCAGTTTTAACCATGCCATGCTTTGTCGACACGGTACAGCCCTCTACCAGTGGCAGCAGGTCGCGCTGGACACCTTCGCGCGAAACATCGGGGCCACCGGCGTTTTGGCCGCCGCGTTTACAGATCTTATCGATCTCATCAATGAAGACGATGCCGTGCTGTTCAACCGCGTCGATGGCATCCTGTTTCAGTTCTTCCGGGTTAACCAGCTTAGCCGCTTCCTCTTCAATCAACAGCTTCATCGCTTCTTTGATTTTGAGTTTGCGTGGCTTTTGCTTTTGACCACCCAGATTCTGGAACATGGACTGTAGCTGGCTGGTCATCTCTTCCATGCCCGGCGGTGCCATGATTTCTACACCCGGCCCTGTTACAGCTAAGTCGATCTCGATTTCTTTATCATCGAGCTGGCCTTCACGCAGCTTCTTACGGAAAGACTGACGCGCAGATGAGGGCTCACTGGTGTGTTCAGCCTGTCCCCAGTTATTTTTTGCCGGCGGGATGAGGACATCCAGAATACGCTCTTCCGCCATTTCTTCTGCGCGGTATTTGTTCTTCTCAATGGCCTGGCTGCGCACCATTTTAATCGCGGAGTCCGTCAGGTCGCGAATGATGGAGTCGACTTCTTTACCGACATAACCCACTTCGGTGAACTTGGTGGCTTCCACCTTGATGAAGGGGGCGTTAGCCAGTTTTGCCAGTCGGCGAGCAATTTCCGTTTTACCCACACCGGTCGGGCCGATCATGAGAATGTTTTTCGGTGTCACTTCGTGACGCAACTCTTCATCAAGCTGCATACGGCGCCAGCGATTACGCAGCGCGATGGCCACGGCGCGCTTGGCGCTGTCCTGACCAATGATAAAGCGGTTCAGTTCGCTGACGATTTCGCGTGGAGTCATTTCAGACATGGTTAAATCCTTACGACTTAGACGTTAATTCTTCAAAATTAACGTTGTGGTTAGTGTAGATGCAAATATCGCCAGCGATATTCAGCGATTTCTCAACGATGTCACGTGCGCCCAGCTCTGTATTCTCCAGGAGTGCGCGCGCCGCCGCCTGGGCGAAGGGACCGCCTGAACCGATGGCAATAAGATCGTTTTCAGGCTGAATGACGTCACCATTACCACTGATAATCAGCGAGGCGGATTCATCGGCCACCGCCAGTAGCGCTTCAAGACGGCGCAACATCCGATCGGTGCGCCAGTCTTTCGCCAGCTCAACGGCCGCTTTCACCAGATGGCCCTGATGCATTTCAAGTTTACGTTCGAAGAGTTCAAACAGGGTAAAGGCATCGGCGGTACCGCCAGCGAAGCCAGCAATGACTTTATCGTTGTAAAGACGACGCACTTTTTTAACGTTGCCTTTCATTACGGTATTACCGAGCGTAGCCTGGCCATCACCGCCAATCACTACCTGGCCGTTGCGTCGAACACTTACTATTGTTGTCACGGGCAGACCCCTTTTACTGTCGGAAAAAAGCTCCGCGCACAAGGCGCGGAGGATCATGCAGACAGATATGGGGCGGGTTTGACGGGTTTCAACCCCCAATGGCGAGCGGAATGCAGCCGGAATGGCCTGACGCACGCAGACGTTTCAGCGTACTGTCGGCACTGGCCCGATCTTTAAAGGGCCCGACCACCACACGGTTCCAGCCGCCGCCGGAGGTGAGGCGACTTTCAAAACCTTCGAACGCCAGGGCAGCACGCACGGATTCAGCCTGTTCTGTTCCCTTGAACGAACCGCACTGCACCATCCAGCGTTGCGATGCCGCTTTTTCAGCAGGTTTCGTTTTCGCCGTATCCTGTGTCTTAGGCTGGGCGGTAGGTTCGCGTGTCACCGGCGCAGGTTGTGACTGCTGCTGGGTATTCTGCTGTTGCTGGCGCTGCGTATGTTGTTCCTGAATCTGCTGACGCGGCTGTTGTACCTGTTGCTGACGTTGCTGCACCTGCTGTTGCTGACGCTGGAATTGTTGCACCTGTTGTTGATGCTGGTATTGCTGAACCTGTTGTTGATGTTGTAGCGTTTGCTGCCGCTGTGCCGGGGTTTGCTCGTTCCACGGGACTTCGTTCAACTGGGTAGGCTGCTGGCGCATATCTGCCTGCATTTGTTCCAGCAACTGACGTTGCTCATCCGTCAACTGGGTATGTGACTGGACTTCGCCACCCGAGGTTGGTTCGCTGGGCGTTGGAACGGTAACCTGACGATTTTCAAGCTCTTTTATGTATTTCCAGCGTTCTTCAGGCTTGGGCGGCAAGCCATTACCGTTGGCTTTATGATCCGTAATGACCGGCACATCTTCCTTCTTATGATGCGCAAGGAACCATAAACCACCGGCAAAGGTCACTAATACAGCCACCGCCAGTACAATCATAAGTTTAGAGGTGCCTGAACCGCTTTTCGTTTTTTTACCACGGCTGGGGCTTTTCTTGCGACGCGTCCCTGTTGAACGCCCGCGGCCTACATAATCTTTTTTTGCCACTCTCGTCCTGATACCCTTCAAAATATGATGCCATTTGGGCGAATCCGTTGTTACCACACGCCCGGCAAGGAGCCCGCCATGTTACTTAAGGGCTGGAACTTTGACCAGCAATGATAGCCCTAAGAATCTCCTGAAAATAGCGGAACATTTTCTGTATCAACGCCCCATTTTTGCCAATGTTGTGCTACCGCGTATCACTAATTCTGCGTCGAGTAACTTTGACCCGCTCCGCGTGCCTTTCCCCTGAAGTTCGTTCAGCAGTAGCAGCACCGCTTCCCGGCCAATGTCAAAACAGGGTTGTTTCACCGTGGTCAGCGGCGGTTCGCAGTAGCGCGACAGCTCGATGTCATCGAATCCCACCACGGACAGGTCTTCCGGCACACGTAAGCCCAGTTTTTTTGCCTGACTGATGGCACCGATGGCCATGATATCGCTGTGACAAAACAGGGCCTGCGGGGGCTCGGCTAAGGTCATGAGCTGATTGATCGCGGCCACACCTGATTCGAAAGTGAAATCTCCCCGAACAATACAGGTCGGATCGACGCTAATCCCGCTGCGTCGTAACGCCTGTACGTAGCCCTGCAGACGATACTGACACAGGGCGACATCTTCCGGACCGGCCAGGCAGGCGATGCGTTTATGGCCTAACTCCAGCAGATGGTTAACGGCAACAAATGAGGCGGTAAGATTGTCGATATTCACCGTCGGCAACGACATCTCGGGATCGAACTCAATCGCCATCACCATGGGCGGAAGATTACGTTGTTCGTCCGGGCTGACGTCAAAAGGCAACTGCGCGCCCAGCAGCACCATGCCATCAATCTGACGTGTCAGTATCAGGTTGAGAAATGTCCACGCCTGCGGTTTCTGATGCGCACAATCGCCGATAAGCACGAGATAACCGGCTTCTGAGGCGGCGACTTCAACGCCGCGAATAATGTCGCTGAAAAAGGGATCGCAGATATTGGGGACGATCAACAAAATCGTTTGTGTGTCGTTGCGCCGGGAATGTCGTGTCATGCTTTGCGACGCATAGCCTACGGCCGCGACGGCCTGTTCCACCTTTTGGCGAGTGGCCGAAGAGACTTTTTCGGGATTCATCAGCGCACGCGACACGGTAGCAGTGGAGACGCCGGCTTTTTCTGCGACGTCTTTCATGGTGGCGGCGGCCGGCGGTTGATTCTGATCCAACACATGCTCCTGATGCGTAATCGCGCATTCAACGTTCGTATCGACGGGTATAAAAACAAGCCGGGCACTATTGTTATCGATTGGCCAACAAGGCTGTTACTTAATTTGCATAAAAATTGTGACTTATGCGACGTATTTCGATCCCGCTCGCAACCTGGTCGGCCTTAACTTTCGGTAGGATCGACATCCAGCGTCCACTTCACCTTTCGTGAGGCAGGCAAGGTTGTGACCAGCGGTAACGAACTGCTCAGCAACTGTTGCAGGCGTTTACGCGAGGGATGCTGAACCAGTAACTGCCAGCGCCAGCGGCCACTGCGTTTGGGCTGCAAGGCAGGTAACGGGCCCATAAACCACATTGACGCATCGTTATGCGGGCTGGCTTCCAGCATATTGCGTAGCTGTTGCAGAAATTCTGCAGCCTGATGATTATCCATGTCTTCTGCCCGGAATAAGGCATGGTGCGTCCAGGGAGGTAAAAAGACCGACTGGCGCTCCAGCAACGTTTGTTGTGCGAAAGCGAAGTAGCCCTGATGCAGCAGCGTTTGCAGCAGGGGATGATCAGGATGATGGGTTTGCAGTAAAACCTCACCTTGCTTACCGGCACGTCCGGCACGTCCTGCCACCTGGGTATACAGTTGAGCAAAGCGCTCCGCAGCACGGAAATCGGCTGAGAACAAGGCACCGTCTACATCCAGCAGCGACACTAAGGTGACATCCGGGAAATGATGACCTTTTGCCAGCATCTGCGTGCCAACCAGAATACGCGCGCCCCCGCGATGAACGTCGGCGAGGTGCTGTTCAAGAGCGCCTTTTCGGCTGGTGGTATCACGGTCAATGCGTGAGACAGGGACGCCGGGAAAAAGGGTGCCGAGCTGTTGCTCCAGCTGTTCCGTGCCCACACCGACCGGCAGTAAATGTGTTGAACCACATTGCGGGCACTGATGCGGCAGCGGTCGTTGACTGTCACAGTGGTGGCAACGCAACTGGCGGTGATGCTGATGCAGCGTGTAATAACGGTCGCAGCGCTGGCATTCGGCGATCCAGCCGCAATCGTGACAGAGCAGAGCCGGCGAAAAACCGCGGCGGTTCAGAAACAGCAGAACCTGGTTATCGGCTTTCAGGTGCTGACGCATTTTGAAGATCAGGGCGGGTGCCAGGCCACCAGTAAGTTGTGCCCCTTTCAGGTCGATCAACTGCTGCAGTGCCGGTTTAGCATTGCCGGCACGCTTCATCAGATCAAGCTGGCGATATTTACCGTTACGCACGTTATGCAGAGTTTCCAGTGCCGGCGTTGCGGATCCCATGACAACAGGAATGTCTTCTTCATGCGCGCGGAAAACAGCCAGATCCCGTGCCTGATAGCGCCAGCCTTCCTGTTGCTTATAGGAACTGTCGTGCTCTTCATCAATAATGATCACGCCCGGTCGCGCCATGGGGGTAAAGAGCGCGGAACGCGTACCAATAATGATGGCGTTTTCCCCCCGTCGCGCCCGCAGCCACACGGACAGACGCTCGCTGTCATTAAGTCCCGAATGCAGGACATCCACCGGCGCGTCAAAACGTTCACGGAAACGGGCAATGGTTTGTGGCGTCAGGCCAATTTCCGGTACCAGCACCAGTGCCTGTTTCCCCCGCGCCAGCACATTTTCCAGTACGCTGAGATACACCTCGGTTTTGCCGGAACCTGTAATTCCTGCCAGCAGCCAGGCGGCATAGTGCTCATCTTCTCCCCGAATGGCGCCCACCGCAGTCGCCTGATCGGTGTTCAGGCGCAGACGCTCACCCTTTACCGCAAACGCGGTTCGCCAGTCATGCATTTGCGGCTGGTGCTCGTGCAATTCGCAAAGCCCTTTCGCGCGCAACGCCTGCATAGCCGCCTCGGTCAGGTCATGTTCACTGACTTCATGACGATAGAGCGGTTGCTGGCGCAGCACCGCCAGACCTTGCTGCTGCCTGGGCGCGCGTTTAAGACTTTCCGGGGACGTCGCGCGGCCCTGTTCCGTGATTTCCCAGCGCCACAGGGGATCATCCTGAGCCGGTTTACCTTGTCTGAGGAGTACCGGAATGGCATGGCTGAGCACCTCACCCAGCGGAGAGTGATAATAGTCGGCTGCCCAGTGAAGAATGCGCCACAGAGAGGACGGAAACAGGGATTCCCTGTCCAGGACGGTAAGCACCTGTTTAAGCTGTGAGGTCGCCAGATCGCTGCTGTCAGAGAACGCCACCACAATGCCGATCATTTTCCGGTTACCAAACGGCACGATCACGCGACCGCCAGTCACCGGCTGCACACCCTCAGGCGGCAGATAGTCAAAAAGGCGGGGAAGGGGAACGGGCAGGGCAACCTGAACAACGGGCATAACTTTCTCTTTCCGGTTCATCTGACAGGGCGATTAGTGTACACGCTGGCGCACAGGACGGGTATCTCAGGCGACATTTGCAGCAGCAAACATTAGCCTGTATAATATGCCGCCTTCGGTAGGAAAGACCTTGCCGGAGTACACCATTAATGTTCAATCGCGTGTGGTGCTGCGCAGGTTTCGTCCTGGCGCGGAGAGCGACACGGCCTTCTATGAGGTTTCCCATGAAACAAGGTATTCACCCTAAATACGAAGCAGTTACCATCAACTGTACTTGCGGTAACGTGATTCACACTCGCTCTACGCTGACTCACGAACTGAACCTGGACGTTTGTGGTAAGTGCCACCCGTTCTACACCGGTAAGCAGCGTGAAGTTGCCACTGGTGGCCGCGTTGACCGCTTCAACAAGCGTTTCAGCGTGCCAGGCACCAAAAAATAAGAAACGGCATTCGAACATTTGTTCGGCGGCAAGAAAAACCCAGCTCAGGCTGGGTTTTTTTATGTCTGGCTGACTCAGTATTCCCAGGTGTCCGGGTCAATGCCCATCTCGCGCATAATTTTCTTCGCTTCTTCCGGGATTTCGTCGTTACGTTCTTTACGCAAATCGACATCATTTGGTAACGGTTGTCCGGTAAAAGCATGCAAGAAGGCTTCGCACAGGAGCTCACTGTTGGTCGCATGGCGCAGGTTATTCACCTGACGACGTGTCCGTTCGTCAGTCAAAATCTTTAACACGCTCAACGGAATAGAAACCGTGATTTTTTTAACCTGTTCGCTCTTCTTGCCGTGCTCAGCGTACGGGCTGATATATTCGCCGTTCCATTCAGCCATGGGATACCTTAATCAATAAAAGTTAAAAGTTACGAAATCAGCCGATTATGCCTGATTTTCTTCTACCGGACCCCTTCTCTGGCGGGTTTCTTCGTCCAACACAGGAAGAAAATGGGTTGAACGCCAGCATGGGCGCATAATTTTAGCGGTTATTGCGGCCATGCTCAATCTATACGCAAAGACATTTGGATGTCCAGATGTATTGACGTCTAAATGTAAGCTGATATCCTGTGGTCAGTTTATTTCTCACTTCAGGAACAGTTAGCCCTATGACGCGTAAACAGGCAACCATCGCAGTGCGCAGCGGTTTGAATGACGACGAGCAATATGGCTGCGTTGTCCCGCCCATCCATCTTTCCAGCACCTATAACTTCCATGATTTCAATGAGCCGCGAGCCCACGATTATTCTCGTCGTGGTAATCCTACGCGCGACGTTGTGCAACGCGCGCTGGCAGAGCTGGAAGGCGGGGCGGGCGCGGTATTGACTAATACCGGCATGTCCGCCATTCATCTGGTCACAACGGTTTTCCTGAAGCCTGGCGATTTGCTGGTGGCACCGCACGACTGCTATGGCGGCAGCTACCGTCTGTTCGATAGTTTAAGCAAGCGCGGTGCTTATCGGGTGAAGTTTGTCGATCAAGGCGACAGTGCCGCGCTACAGGCTGCGCTGGACGAGAAACCTCAGCTCGTATTAGTAGAAAGCCCCAGTAACCCGCTGCTGCGTGTCGTCGATATCGCGGCCATCTGCGACGCCGCGCGCAAAGTAGGCGCAGTAAGCGTTGTGGACAACACCTTTATGAGTCCGACGCTGCAAAATCCGCTGGCGCTGGGCGCAGATCTGGTTATTCACTCCTGTACCAAATATTTAAACGGGCACTCCGATGTCGTGGCTGGCGCTGTTATTGCCAAAGATCCTCAGGTCGCGACCGATCTGGCGTGGTGGGCGAATAATATTGGCGTGACCGGTTCCGCTTTTGACAGCTACCTGCTGTTACGTGGTATGCGTACGCTGGGGCCGCGTATGGCCGCTGCTCAGCGTAATGCGTTAGAAATTGTTGCTTATCTGAAGCAGCAGCCCCTGGTGAAAAAGTTGTATCATCCTTCTCTGCCAGAAAATGCCGGGCATGAAGTCGCTGCGCGTCAGCAGCGTGGGTTTGGCGCCATGCTCAGTTTCGAACTCGATGGCGATGAAGCGCGTTTGCGTCGTTTCCTGAAAGCGCTTGAACTGTTTACGCTGGCTGAATCACTGGGTGGCGTTGAGAGCTTAATCTCGCATACCGCGACCATGACACACGCTGGCATGTCTGCAGAAGCCCGTGCCGCAGCAGGTATTTCTGAAACATTGCTCCGTATTTCTGTGGGGATTGAAGACCACGAAGATTTAATTGCCGATTTGGATAATGCATTCCGGATCGCAGCAGAGGATTAACCATGACGATTTCAGCAGGCGCAGGAACGCCAAACAACAGACAGCTCCACAAGTTTGGTGGCAGCAGCCTTGCCGATGCACGCTGCTACCAGCGTGTTGCCAGCATCATGGCGGATTACAGCCAGCCAGGCGACATGATGGTGGTCTCAGCCGCAGGTTCAACGACCAATCAGCTGATTAGCTGGCTGAAACTGAGCCAGAGTGACCGCTTGTCCGCGCATCAGGTGCAGCAGACATTACGTCGTTATCAGAGTGAGCTCATCAGTGCCCTGTTGCCTGCCGAAATCGCCGAACCTTTAATATCGGCCTTTATTCGCGATCTTGAGAAGCTTGCCGGATTACTCGATGGTACCGTTACCGACGCGGTTTATGCGGAAGTCGTGGGCCATGGTGAAGTCTGGTCGGCACGTTTAATGTCCGCTGTGCTGAATCAACACGACCTGCAGGCCTGCTGGCTGGATGCGCGCGATTTTCTGCGTGCAGAACGTGCCGCGCAGCCTCAGGTTGATGAAGGAAAATCCTGGCCGTTGTTACAAACGCTGCTGGCCCAGCATCCCCATAAACGTATCGTGGTGACGGGCTTTATCTGCGCCAACGATGCGGGTGAAACCGTGTTGCTGGGGCGTAATGGCTCTGATTACTCCGCCACACAAATTGGTGCGCTGGCCGGTGTGGGACGCGTCACTATCTGGAGTGATGTGGCGGGTGTTTACAGTGCCGATCCACGTAAAGTTTCTGATGCCTGTCTGCTGCCGCTGTTGCGTCTTGATGAGGCCAGTGAACTGGCGCGTCTCGCCGCACCGGTGCTGCATACCCGCACCTTACAGCCCGTTTCCGGCAGCGACATCGATTTGCAGTTGCGCTGTAGCTATCAGCCAGAACAGGGCTCAACCCGTATTGAGCGCGTCCTCGCTTCCGGAACGGGCGCACGCATTGTGACCAGTCACGATGATGTGTGTCTGGTCGAAATCCAGCTTCCCGGGCAGCACGATTTTACGCTCCTGCGCAAAGAGATCGATCAGTTGCTCACGCGCGCGCAGATGCGCCCACTGGCAATGGGCGTTCATCCTGATCGTCAGCTGCTGCAACTCTGTTACACCTCTGAAGTGGTTAACAGCGCCTTCACATTGTTACAGGACGCAGGCTTACCCGGGCATTTACAGTTACGTGATGGCTTAGCGCTGGTAGCGCTGGTCGGAGCAGGCGTGACTCGTAATCCGTTGCATACGCACCGTTTCTGGCAGCAGTTGAAAGATCAGCCGGTTGAGTTTGTTTGTCAGTCGCCAGAACATATCAGCGTGGTGGCGGTCCTGCGCGTGGGGCCGACGCAGCATTTAATTCAGGGCTTACACAGCTCCCTGTTCCGTGCCGAAAAGCGAATTGGCCTGATGCTGTTTGGCAAAGGCAATATCGGCTCACGCTGGCTGGAACTGTTTGCGCGTGAGCAGGAAACCTTGTCAGCACGAACCGGTTTTGAATTTGTGCTGGCGGGTGTGGTCGACAGTCAACGCAGCCTGCTGAACTATGACGGGCTTGATGCCAGCCGCGCGCTGGCCTTCTTTGACGATGAAGCGGAAACACGTGATGAAGAATCGCTGTTTCTGTGGATGCGGGCGCATCCTTACGATGATCTTGTGGTGCTGGACGTCACCGCCAGTAAACCACTGGCACAGCAGTATCTGGATTTTGCCAGTCATGGCTTCCACGTGATTAGCGCCAATAAGATTGCGGGCGCGTCCGACACGCAAACCTGGCGTGAGATTCGCGATGCCTTCGAAAAAACCGGGCGTCATTGGTTATATAACGCCACCGTAGGCGCAGGTTTACCCATCAACCATACGGTGCGGGATCTGCGTGAAAGTGGCGATACCATTCTGTCGATTAGCGGTATTTTCTCAGGCACATTGTCCTGGCTGTTCCTGCAGTTTGACGGGACGGTGCCCTTTACCGAACTGGTGGATCAGGCATGGCAGCAGGGCTTAACCGAGCCGGATCCGCGTGTTGATCTGTCTGGCGAAGATGTGATGCGTAAGCTGGTCATTTTGGCCCGTGAAGCGGGCTATAACATTGAACCCGATCAGGTACGCGTCGAGTCACTGGTGCCCCAGAACTGTGATGAATCCGTCGACCATTTCTTCGAGAACGGTGACGAACTTAACGAGCAGATGCTGCAACGGTTTGAAGCCGCCCAGGAAATGGGGCTGGTCCTGCGTTATGTGGCACGGTTTGATGCCAATGGCAAAGCACGTGTGGGTGTGGAAGCCGTTCGTCCTGAGCATCCTCTGGCAGCCTTACTGCCCTGCGATAATGTGTTTGCCATCGACAGCCGCTGGTATCGCGATAATCCTCTGGTGATTCGCGGACCTGGCGCGGGTCGTGACGTCACGGCAGGCGCGATACAGTCTGATATCAATCGCCTCGCGCAACTCCTCTAAACAGGTTTCAACACAGGTGCTCCGGCACCTGTTTTTTTGCCCTGTTTCTGCTCGCCGATGTCATAACGTGCGGTAACGTTTGCCTGCCTGTGGCGCCATTTTGACTGGCGCTGAGGGGAGCATCGGTCACGTTGAATGTCTGAACGTCTCAATATGTTGGGGGGAAGCGTTGGGTGGTGGTGGCAGGATGCGTTTTTTTGCCGGTCAGCGCTAAACGGACAGATTACTCTTCATTCTTCCCTCCCCGGATCAGCGAAATGGCAGAGAAGCTATGGCATGCCATTGGTCACCTGAGCCTGCTACGAACAGGGTGAATATTCTGTCACGCGAAAGGGTAAAAGGCCGGCATTTCTGCAATCTGAAAGGTGCGATACCTTTTGCCCCCGCGTCAGTTGGGCGACCTGTAATGGCAATATGAAGATGACGTTAACTGATACGAAACAGGGCGGTATCAACCGCCCTGTTTCTGTGAGTTAACCTGTATTACGCATCCCTGCAGCGACACCGGCAATCGTTACCATCAGCGCCTGTTCGACGCGCGCATCCGGTTCTTCACCACGGGCTTCCTGTGCACGTGAACGGTGAAGCAGCTCTGCCTGGAGTACGTTCAGGGGATCGGTATAAACGTTACGCAGGGCAATCGATTCGGCAATCCACGGCTGGTCCGCCATCAGATGGGAATCGTTGGCGATGGTCAGCACCGCTTTAATATCGGCATCCAGCTGGTCACGCAGCTGTTTACCTAATGGCCATAACGATTTATCAACCAGTCGCTGATCGTAATACTCCGCCAGCCACAGGTCTGCTTTCGAAAACACCATTTCCAGCATACCAAGGCGGGTTGAGAAAAAGGGCCAGTCGCGGCACATGGCCTCAAGCTGATCCTGATGGCCTGCCAGCATCGCCTGCTGCAGGGCGGCGCCCGCGCCCAGCCAGGCGGGTAACATCAGGCGGTTTTGCGTCCAGGCAAAAATCCAGGGAATGGCGCGCAGGGATTCCACACCGCCCGTCGGACGACGCTTCGCCGGACGAGAGCCCAGGGGCAGCTTGCCCAGTTCCTGCTCAGGGGTTGCGGAACGGAAGTAAGGCACAAAATCCTTATTCTCACGCACATAACCCCGGTACATGGCGCAGGAGTCGGCAGAAAGCTGGTTCATGATATTACGCCATTCCGGTTTGGGTTCCGGCGGCGGCATCAGGTTGGCTTCCAGAATCGCGCCGGTATAAAGCGACAGGCTGGCGATAGTGACTTCCGGCAAGCCGTACTTGAAGCGAATCATTTCGCCCTGTTCCGTCACGCGCAGGCCGCCTTTGAGGCTGCCTGGCGGCTGGGACAGCAGTGCGGCATGCGCGGGTGCACCCCCGCGGCCGATGGTGCCGCCGCGTCCGTGGAATAGCGTGAGGGAAACGCCCGCCTTTTCGCAGGTTTTAATCAGTGCATCCTGTGCCTGGTATTGTGCCCAACTGGCGGCCATCACGCCGGCATCTTTCGCCGAGTCGGAATAGCCAATCATGACCATTTGTTTGCCCTGAATAAAACCACGGTACCAGTCGATGTTAAGCAGTTTGCTCATCACATCATTGGCATTGTTCAGGTCATCCAGGGTTTCAAACAGGGGAGCAACCGGCATAGCGAACGGAATGCCAGCCTCTTTCAGTAACAGATGGACGGCAAGGACATCAGACGGCGTTTTCGCCATCGAAATGACATAGGCTGCGATAGAGCCCTGGGGCGCTTCTGCCACTACTTTGCAGGTTTCCAGCACTTCGCGGGTTTCGTCACTCGGTTCCCAACTGCGTGGAAGTAAAGGGCGCTTGGAGTTCAGCTCACGGATAAGAAAAGCCTGCTTGTCGGCTTCCGACCAGCTTTCATAATCGCCCAGGCCCAGATAGCGGGTAATTTCAGCGATAGCTTCAGTGTGACGGGTGCTTTCCTGACGGACGTCGATGCGAACCAGCGGCACGCCAAAGCATTTCACACGGCGCAGCGTATCCAGTAACTGACCGTTGGCAATAATGCCCATGCCGCACTGCTGCAGGGACTGATAGATAGCGAAAAGCGGATCCCACAACTGCGCGTTGGAGACCAGCAGGTCTGCCGGGCGGGGCAAGCGCTCGCCTTTCAGGCGGCGCTCCAGGTAAGCCTGGGTAGACATTAGCTGACTGCGCAGACGCTTTAAGATCACGCGATACGGCTCCAGCGCCTCAGGATCGCCACTCAGCTCGGCAACTTCCTGACTGCATTCGGACATCGACAGTTCCGAAATCAACACGCCAATATCGCGCAGAAACAGATCGGTGGCTTTCCAGCGGCTGAGCTGCATAACATGGCGGGTAATGGCGGCGGTGACGTTCGGGTTACCGTCACGGTCTCCGCCCATCCAGGAGGTGAACTGCACCGGCACAAAATCAACCGGTAACTTAATGCCAAACGTCTCTTCTACCTGCTCATTCAGCTCACGCAAAAATGCAGGTACACCTTCCCACAGGCTGTTTTCAACGACGGCAAATCCCCACTTGGCTTCATCAACCGGCGTTGGACGGTATTTACGGATCTCATCCGTATGCCAGGCCTGCGCGACCAGTTGGCGCAGGCGGCGCATAATCTGGTTGCGTTCGTATTCAGAGATATCGCTGTGGTCGAGTTGTTCAAGACAGCTGTTGACCTCGCCCAGTTTGTGAATCAGCGTGCGGCGTGTAATTTCAGTAGGGTGCGCGGTTAAAACCAGTTCCAGGGAAAGTGATTCAATGGCTTTATGAATCGCACTTTCACTGAGATTATTTTGCTTGAGGGTTTCAAATGTTTTTTTCAACAGTTCAGGGTGGTTTGCGCCATCGCCGCTGCGGGAAATCGTTTGATACTGCTCAGCCACGTTAGTGAGGTTGAGGAACTGACTAAAGGCACGCGCCACGGGCAATAACTCGTCATTTGACAGGTTTTGCAGCGTATTCAGCAATTCCTTACGATGAGTGTCATTTCCTGCACGGGATGACTTAGAGAGCTTACGGATGGTTTCCACCTGGCCCAGGATATTCTCTCCCAGCGCATCCTTAATCGTATCCCCGAGCAGTTTGCCGAGCATACTGACATTACTTCGCATTGCGGAATATTGTTCGTTCATGTGACCCTGACACCCTTATCGTCTTGATAAACCTCTATACCCGCCTTTTCAGGCAGCAGAAAAGCCAGCAACGTCGTCCTCCCGGCTCTGACCGGGGTTCTTCAGTTGCTGCCCGTCGCAAGCTGAATAAAGTGGGATGATTGCCCAGTGGGTATAACATCGTCTTTTATCTAGCCACGTAATCAGGCGTTCGTCAAATGACTTAAAGTGAGGGAAACGTGTAGCTAACTGACGGAAATTCATGGAATTTGATAGCGACGAAGCGGGATAAGTTATTCTTATTATCAAATCCCACAGATTGGCAGGGCATTTTGCTGTTAATACAGTGAAATGCCCCGTTTGATGATAATTAGTGACAGAAATGCTGCACAACCTGAGCGATTAAGGCGCGCGTAGGCTGAATAAATGCGGTATCGATAAATTCGTCCGGCTGATGCGCCTGGTTGATAGAACCCGGGCCTAGCACCAGCGTTGGACAAAGTTGCTGGATAAACGGGGCTTCAGTGCAATAATTCACCACTTCTGTCGGTGTACCCAGCAGTTTTTCCACCACCTTGACCAGCTCATGGTCAACCGGACATTCATAGCCCGGAATCGGCGGATGCAATTCTTCGATGGTAATCCGTCCCGGCCAGCGTTCGCTCACCGGCGCCAGTGCCTCATTCAACAGCGCGTCAAGATCGCTCAGCGTCAGCCCCGGCAAAGGGCGGATGTCCATGTGCAATTCGCAGCAGGCGCAGATACGGTTTGCTGCATCACCGCCATGAATATGACCAAAGTTCATTGTGGGATAAGGAATCGCAAAACCATCATGGCTGTAACGGGCTTTCAGCGTATTGCGCAGTTGCATGAGTTCGGTAATCGACTCATGCATCAGCTCAATGGCATTAACGCCGCGACCCGGATCGCTGGAATGGCCAGATTGACCCTGAATACGAATCGCATTCGAGATATGTCCTTTGTGCGCACGGACAGGTTTCAGCGACGTCGGTTCGCCAATAATGGCGCAGTCAGGGCGAAGCTGTGTGGATGCGGCAAAATATGACGCGCCCGCCATGGTGGTTTCTTCATCAGCGGTGGCCAGAATATAAAGCGGCTTACTCAGGGCTGTCACATCCACATCACGGAGCGTGTCCAGAATAAACGCGAAGAAGCCTTTCATATCGGCGGTACCCAGACCGTACAACTTGTTGTCGTGCTCGGTCAGGGTAAAAGGATCGCGAGTCCAGCGACCATCATCAAACGGAACGGTATCGGTGTGCCCGGCAAGCAGCAGACCGCCCGCACCGTTTCCGGTGCGCGCCAGCATATTAAATTTATGCCGCGTGCCCGGCACGGGTTGGACTTCCACGGTAAAACCCAGGTCACGGAACCAGCCAGCCAGTAAATTGATTAAAGTTTCATTGCTCTGATCGAGAGCGGCATCGGTTGCGCTGATAGACGGTGTTGCGATCAACTGGCGGTAGAGTTCGATAAAAGGCGGTAATTTTGTCTTCACTGTTGACGGTCCTTGAGTTAGGATGTATCAATATTCATGCATTAATAGTGAATAAAAATACATTAACGTCGTGTGCATGTGAACCTTAAATCGCTGCAAACGACATCGTGGGCAACGGGGCAAGGCCGCGACCCGGAACGTGTGACTGTAATAAAGGTATACAGCCTGATGTTGAATACGCTGATCGTTGGTGCCAGTGGTTACGCTGGCGTAGAGCTTGCCACCTTCCTTAATCGCCATCCACATATCAACATAACCGCTTTGGCGGTGTCTGCGCAAAGTCCCGATGCGGGTAAGCGCTTGTCCGATCTTTATCCACAGCTGAAAGGCGTGGTGGATCTGCCGCTGCAGCCACTGAGCCGCGCCGACGAATGGGCAGATAAAGTTGATGTGGTGTTTTTGGCGACGGCCCACGAAGTCAGCCACGACCTGGCGCCTGAATTTCTGAAAGCTGGCTGCGTCGTGTTCGATCTGTCCGGCGCTTTCCGCGTCAACGACGGCGAGTTTTACACGCAGTTTTATGGCTTCACGCACCAGCATGGGGACTGGCTGGATAAAGCCGTTTACGGTCTGGCGGAGTTCCAGCAGGAAAAAATCAAAGAAGCACAGCTGATTGCCGTCCCTGGCTGCTATCCCACCGCCTCTCAGTTGGCACTCAAGCCGTTGGTGGATGCCGGTTTACTGAATGAGGCGCAGTGGCCGGTCATCAATGCCACCAGTGGCGTCAGTGGAGCAGGGCGCAAAGCGAATGTTGGTACCAGCTTCTGTGAAGTCAGTCTGCAGCCTTACGGTATTTTTAATCATCGTCATCATCCTGAAATTGTGGCGCACCTGGGTACACCGGTAATTTTTACGCCGCACCTGGGCAGTTTCCCGCGTGGCATCCTGGCCACGATCACCTGCCGTCTTAATGCCGGCGTCAGCCGTGATGATGTCGCTGAGGTCTTTCACAATGCCTACCACGATAAGCCGCTGGTACGCGTTTACGAGCAAGGCGTACCGGCACTGAAAGCCGTGGTCGGTCTGCCTTACTGTGATATTGGCTTTGCCGTACAGGGCGAACACCTGATTGTGGTGGCTGCTGAAGATAACCTGCTTAAAGGGGCAGCCTCTCAGGCAGTACAGTGCCTTAATATTCGTTTCGGTTTCCCTGAAACGCAGTCACTGATTTAACGGACGACTAAACCATGACTAATCCATTAATTATCAAGCTGGGCGGTGTGCTGTTAGACAGCGAAGAAGCACTGGCCCGTTTATTTGACGCGTTGCTGGCCTACCGTTCTGCTCATCAGCGCCCCCTGATTATCGTTCACGGTGGCGGTTGCCTGGTCGATGAACTGATGAAAAAACTGGCGCTGCCGGTGCAAAAGAAGAACGGTTTGCGTGTTACGCCTGCCGATCAGATTGACATCATCACCGGCGCACTGGCTGGTACCGCCAATAAAACGCTGTTGGCCTGGGCGAAAAAATACGGCATTCAGGCCGTCGGTCTGTGTCTGGGCGATGCGGGCCTGGCCAATGTCACCCAGTTAGATGAAGCGCTGGGCCATGTGGGCAACGCAACGCCGGGCAATCCTGCATTAATTAACACGCTGCTGGGTGCAGGTTACATGCCCGTTGTCAGTTCAATCGGCATCACCGACAGCGGTGAGCTCATGAACGTCAATGCCGATCAGGCTGCCACAGCGCTGGCCTCAACGCTGGGTGCTGACTTAGTCTTGTTATCGGACGTCAGCGGCATTCTTGATGGCAAAGGTCAGCGCATCGAAGAAATGACGGCAGATAAAGCAGAACAGCTGATCGCTCAGGGCATCATCACCGATGGCATGATTGTCAAAGTGAACGCTGCGCTGGATGCGGCACGTACGCTGGGCCGTCCGGTCGATATTGCCAGCTGGCGTCATGCCGAGCAGTTACCTACCCTTTTTAATGGCGTGTCCATTGGCACCCGGATTCTCGCTTAACGACTCAGATTCAAGGATTACGAAATGCAAACGCAAAACATCAAAAAAATCGTACTGGCTTACTCCGGTGGTCTGGATACTTCGGCCATTATTCCCTGGCTGAAAGAAAACTATGGCGGCTGTGAAGTGGTCGCGTTCGTGGCGGATATCGGTCAGGAACGTAGCGATCTGGAAGGCGTTGAGAAGAAAGCGCTGCAGTCAGGTGCATCAGAATGTCACGTTGTCGATCTGCGTGAAGAGTTTATCAGTGACTACGTTTATCCGGTGCTGCAGACCGGGGCCCTGTATGAAGGGACGTATCTGCTGGGTACCTCAATGGCGCGTCCTGTCATCGCGAAAGCCCAGGTTGAGCTGGCGCTGAAAGTGGGTGCTGATGCGCTGTGCCACGGTGCCACGGGTAAAGGTAATGACCAGGTGCGTTTCGAAACCACTTACACCGCACTGGCGCCGCAGTTGAAAGTGGTGGCGCCATGGCGCGAGTGGGATCTGCGTTCGCGTGAAGCGCTGCTGGATTATCTGAAAGCGCGCAACATCCCTACCACCGCGTCGCTGGAAAAAATCTACAGCCGTGATGAAAACGCCTGGCACATTTCTACCGAAGGCGGCGTGCTGGAAAGCCCGTCTAACGCACCTAACAAAGATTGCTGGGTCTGGACTGTCGATCCGCTGGAAGCGCCCGATCAGCCAGAAGACGTGACAGTAACCGTTGAAAAAGGCCGCGTGGTGGCGGTGAACGGTGAAAGACTGAGCCCGTTCCAGTGTCTGGAAAAACTGAACGTGCTGGGCGCAAAACATGGCGTGGGCCGTATCGATATCGTTGAAAACCGTCTGGTAGGCATTAAATCACGCGGCTGTTACGAAACCCCTGGCGGCACCATTATGGTTAACGCGCTGCGTGCGGTAGAGCAACTGGTTCTGGATCGCGACAGCTTCAAATGGCGTGAGCAGCTGGGCCATGAAATGTCTTATGTGGTTTACGATGGTCGCTGGTTTGCACCGCTGCGTAAGTCTATCCAGGCGGCGGCAGAGTCGCTGGCGGAAGAGGTTAACGGCGAAGTGGTTCTGCAACTCTACAAAGGTCAGGCCACGGCGACGCAGAAGCGTTCAGCTAACAGCCTGTATTCCGAAGAGTTCGCGACCTTCGGCGAAGACGAAGTTTACGATCATCGTCATGCAGGCGGCTTTATCCGTCTGTTCTCACTCTCTTCACGTATCCGTGCGCTGAACGAGCAGAAAAAGTAATCGCAGGCGGGGATCGCCTCGCCTCTCAGTATGACATCAGGGGCGGCTTTCAGGCCGCCCCTGGTTTAACGACTTGAAGGAGATTCACATGGCACTTTGGGGTGGACGCTTTACCCAGGCAGCAGATCAACGTTTCAAACAGTTCAACGACTCGCTGCGTTTTGATTACCGCCTGGCAGAGCAGGACATCATTGGCTCAGTGGCCTGGTCCAAAGCGCTGGTGACGGTAAATGTCCTGAGCAGTGATGAGCAGCAGCAGCTTGAAGCCGCACTGAACGCATTGCTGGAGGAGGTTCGTGCCAATCCTGAGCAAATCCTGCAAAGCGATGCCGAAGATATTCACAGCTGGGTTGAAGGCCAGTTGATTGAGAAAGTCGGTGCGCTGGGCAAAAAACTGCACACCGGCCGTAGCCGCAATGATCAGGTGGCGACCGACCTGAAACTCTGGTGTAAAGAGCAGGTTGCCGCACTGCTGGATGCCACACGTGAGCTGCAGCAGGCGCTGGTGGCGACTGCCGAAGTCAATCAGGACGCGGTGATGCCGGGCTATACACATTTACAGCGTGCACAGCCGGTGACGTTTGCACACTGGTGCCTCGCTTACGTTGAAATGCTGGCGCGCGATGAAAGCCGTTTGCAGGATACGTTAAAGCGTCTTGATGTCAGCCCGTTAGGTTGTGGTGCACTGGCCGGAACGGCTTACGCTATTGACCGTGAGCAACTGGCAGGCTGGTTAGGCTTTGCGTCTGCAACGCGTAACAGCCTGGATACCGTATCCGACCGTGATCATGTGCTGGAGCTGCTTTCCGATGCGTCAATCGGCATGGTGCACCTTTCACGTTTTGCGGAAGACATGATTTTCTTCAATACCGGCGAAGCCGGCTTTATCGAACTCTCGGATAAAGTCACCTCAGGTTCGTCCCTGATGCCACAGAAGAAAAATCCGGATGCACTGGAGCTGATCCGTGGAAAATGCGGGCGGGTTCAGGGCGCGTTAACCGGCATGATGATGACGCTGAAAGGCCTGCCGCTTGCCTATAACAAAGACATGCAGGAAGACAAAGAAGGGCTGTTTGATGCGCTGGATACCTGGCTGGACTGCCTGCATATGTCCGTGCTGGTGCTGGAAGGTTTGCAGGTAAAACGTCCTCGCTGCCAGGAAGCGGCCGAACAGGGTTACGCAAACTCAACGGAACTGGCCGATTATCTCGTGGCAAAAGGCGTTCCCTTCCGTGAAGCGCACCATATCGTGGGAGAAACGGTCGTTGCAGCGATCGCGCAAGGTGTGGCACTGGAAGCCTTGTCGTTATCTCAGCTTAAGCAGTTCAGTGCTGTTATCGAAGACGATGTCTATCCGGTGCTGGCCCTGTCATCCTGCCTGGATAAGCGCAATGCGCAGGGAGGCGTTTCACCGTCTCAGGTTGCCCGTGCCATTGCGGATGCCAAAGCGCGCTTAGCCTGAGTCGCAGATAAAAAAAGAGCGGGCATACCATGCCCGCCAACCTCTAGCTTCAGAAACTACTTTTATTTTAGGCACATCATCAGACCATCGGTGCTCCCGACCGATGTTCAGATTCGTTACGCTTGTCGTCTGGCCTTCGCCTGTTCAGTTTTTTGTTTTATCAGCGTCGCCAGAAGATTTGCGTCAGCTAAAAACAGCGGATAACGCTGTCTTTATGATTCAGAAAACATTTCCCTGGGTGGCGATGAGTATGAATTTGATGTGGGCATTATTCCCATCCGCTCTTGATAGGGCCAATCGTTGGTTGCTATTCTATCTATCGCCACGAGCTATCGTGGAATGGAGGGTAATAATGAATATCCGTGATCTTGAATATCTGGTTTCGCTTGCTGAACATCGTCACTTCCGACGTGCGGCGGATGCCTGTCATGTCAGTCAGCCGACCTTAAGCGGGCAGATTCGCAAATTAGAAGATGAGTTAGGTGTCATGCTGCTGGAACGTACCAGCCGCAAAGTACTGTTTACGCAGGCCGGTTTGCTGCTGGTCGACCAGGCGCGTACTGTCCTTCGTGAAGTCAAAGTGCTGAAAGAGATGGCCAGTCAGCAGGGCGAAGCGATGTCAGGACCACTGCATATTGGGCTGATTCCCACCACCGGTCCGTATTTACTGCCGCAAATTATTCCTATGCTGCATCAGACTTTTCCAAAGCTGGAAATGTACCTGCATGAAGCACAGACCCAGCAATTGCTGGCTCAGCTCGACAGCGGCAAACTGGACTGCGCGATTCTGGCGCTGGTCAAAGAAAGCGAAGCCTTTATTGAAGTCCCGCTGTTCGATGAACCGATGAAGCTGGCGGTTTATGAGGATCATCCGTGGCGCGAACGCGATCGTGTGCCAATGTCCGATCTGGCTGGTGAAAAACTGCTGATGCTGGAAGACGGCCACTGCCTGCGCGATCAGGCCATGGGTTTTTGTTTTGAAGCGGGTGCAGACGAAGATACCCATTTCCGTGCGACAAGCCTGGAAACGTTGCGCAATATGGTCGCGGCAGGAAGCGGTATTACGTTACTGCCTGCTCTGGCTGTCCCGCCACAGCGTGTGCGTGATGGGGTTTGTTATCTGCCCTGTTATAAGCCGGTACCACAGCGTACGATTGCGCTGGTTTACCGTCCCGGCTCACCTCTGCGCAGCCGTTATGAACAACTGGCAGAGGCAATCCGCACACATATGCAAGGCTATTTCGATACCACGTTAAAACAGGCGGTTTAAACCGTTTAGCGCGGCGACGCGATACGCTTCTGCCATGGTCGGGTAGTTAAAGGTGGTATTCACAAAGTACTCAATTGTGTTGCCACCATTTTTTTGCTCCATGATCGCCTGACCGATATGGATAATCTCCGCAGCACGTTCCCCAAAGCAGTGAATGCCCAGAATCTCTTTGGTTTCACGGTGGAACAGGATCTTCAGACTACCGACGTTCATCCCCACAATCTGCGCACGCGCCAGATGTTTAAACTGCGCACGTCCCACTTCGTAAGGCACTTTCATCGCCGTGAGCTGCTGTTCGGTTTTGCCTACAGAGCTGATTTCCGGAATGGTATAAATCCCGGTCGGAATGTCTTCGATCAGGTGCGCTGAGGCTTCGCCTTTAATGATGGCCTGTGCGGCAATACGGCCCTGATCGTAAGCAGCGGAGGCCAGGCTGGGGTAACCAATGACGTCGCCCACTGCATAAATGTGCGGCTGCGCTGTCTGATACATGCTGTTCACTTTCAACAGCCCACGGCCATCCGCTTCCAGACCGACATTTTCCAGCGACAGTGAATCGGTGTTACCTGTACGGCCGTTCGCATACAGCAGGCAGTCCGCTTTGACTTTCTTGCCGGATTTCAGGTGCATGATAACGCCGTCATCCACGCCTTCAATCTTCTCAAACTCTTCGTTGTGACGAATCACCACGCCGCTGTTCCAGAAGTGATAAGACAGCGAGTCAGACATCTCCTGATCAAGGAACGCCAGCAGGCGGTCACGGGTGTTGATCAGGTCAACCTTGACATTGAGCCCACGGAAAATGGAAGCATATTCACAGCCAATCACGCCCGCGCCATAAATGATGACGTGGCCGGGTTCATGATGCAGGTTCAGAATAGAATCGGAATCGTAAATACGTGGATGGGTAAAGTCGACATCATGCGGATGATAAGGGCGCGAACCACAGGCAATAATAAATTTCCCGGCGGTCAGCTGTTCGCGCGTGCCATCATGATGTTCCACTTCAACCGTGTTGGCATCCACGAAATGCGCATCGCCCTGAAACAGCTCACAGCGATTGCGCTCGTAAAAACCCTGACGCATTGCGGTTTGTTGGCTGATCACGCTTTCCGTGTGATTGAGAATATCGGCAAACGATGAGCGGAGAAGGCGGGTATGGTCACTGTAGAGGGGATTCTGGTTGAACTCGATGATGCGGCTCACAGCATGACGAAGGGCTTTCGAGGGGATCGTACCCCAGTGTGTACAGCCGCCGCCTATGTTGTGATAGCGTTCGATAACCGCGATTCGGGCGCCTTGCTTCACCAGCCCCATCGCCGCACCTTCACCGCCTGGTCCTGATCCAATCACAATGACATCGTAATCGTAAGACTTTTGCATACCGGTACGTCCTATTATTTATACATTTTTACAACGAGATTCTAACATCTCGCCGCGCACTTCTGAATTCTAACAGCGATTTTCATCACGTTTTGGCTTTCAGTGAGGTTTAACACGTCGTCACAAAGTTTGCCGGACTGTACGCTGAATATTTTGTTATAGTGCTGTTTCAGAACCTCACAAGGCAGAGAGAATGGGCGTCAGAGCGCAACAAAAAGAACGTACACGACGTACACTGATTGAAGCTGCCTTCAGTCAGCTCAGCGCCGAACGCAGTTTTGCCAGTCTGAGTTTACGTGAGGTTGCCCGCGAGGCGGGCATCGCGCCAACCTCTTTTTATCGGCACTTTAAAGATGTCGATGAGCTGGGTTTAACCATGGTGGATGAAAGCGGGCTGATGCTGCGGCAGTTGATGCGACAGGCACGTCAACGTATTGCGAAAGGCGGCAGCATCATTAAAACCTCTATCGCCACCTTTATGGAGTTCATCGAAAATAACCCTAATGCGTTTCGGCTGCTGTTACGCGAACGTTCGGGGACGTCTGCGGCTTTCCGTGCGGCGGTTGCGCGTGAAATCCAACATTTTATTGCTGAACTGGCTGATTATCTTGAGGTCGAAAACCGCATGCCGCGCAGCTTCACCGAAGCGCAGGCTGAAGCGATGGTGACTATTGTCTTCAGTGCCGGTGCCGAGGCGCTGGATATTGATATAGCGCAGCGTCGTAAGCTGGAAGATCGTCTGGTATTGCAGTTACGTATGATCGCGAAGGGCGCGTATTACTGGTATCGCCGGGAACAAGAACGCCTGGCGGTAACCCTGGATAAACCTGAAGAGCTATGAATAAGGACCCTGCCATGACCCACCCAAGCTCCCGTGATAAAGGCACGATGTTACTGGCTTTTATCACCGGCCTTGCTATGAACGGCTCGTTCTCTGTGCTGTTTAGTGCTTTCGTTCCTTTTTCTATTTTCCCGTTGATTGCGTTGGGGCTGGCGGCATGGTGCCTGCATCAACGTTACCTGAATAAAAGTATGCCCGATGGGGTTCCGGGGCTGGCTGCGGCCTTCTTCCTGCTGGGAATCCTGGTGTACAGCGCATTAGTGCGTGCCGAATATCCGGATATCGGATCTAACTTTATCCCCACGATTCTTATGGTCGGGCTGGTGTTCTGGATTGCCCTGCGTTACAAGCGCAATCGCAACCGGTAATCACAAAAACGGGAACCCCTGGGTTCCCGTTTTTTTACGCTTTGCGCGTCAGTAGCACACCGCATTCCATATGATGGGTATACGGGAACTGGTCAAACAGGGCCAGTCGCGTGACATCATGGGTTTGCGCCAGCTCCAGCAGATTGTCACACAGGGTTTGCGGGTTGCAGGAAATATACAGGATCGTGCGATAAGCCTGCACCATCCTGACGGTTTCCTCATCCAGCCCACTGCGCGGCGGATCCACAAAGATCGTCTCGCAGTCATAACTCTTCAGGTCGATCCCCTCCAGCCGGTTAAAGCTGCGCACGCCGTTCATTGCCTGGGTAAACTCTTCGGCCGCCATGCGAATAATCTGGACATTATCAATCTGGTTGACGGCAATATTGTACTGGGCCGACGCGACGGATGGCTTGGCAATTTCCGTGGCCAGCACGCGGCGGAAATTTCTGGCCAGCGCCAGCGAGAAGTTGCCATTACCACAGTAGAGTTCCAGTAAATCGCCACGGGAACCCGTTGTCACATCCAGCGCCCATTCCAGCATATGAATGTTCATCGCCGCGTTGGGTTGCGTGAAGCTGTTCTCCACCTGTCGATAAATCATCTCTTTACCGGCGACCGGCAAACGCTCTTCCACGTAATCCCGATCAAGGCAAATTTTGGTCTTAGTGGCGCGACCAATCAGCTGCACATCGACGCCTTCCGCCCGCAACTGATCGCGTAACGTTGTGGCGGCCTGCTGCCATTCCTCATCCAGCTTGCGGTGATAGAGCAGGGAGATGACGATTTGGTTGCTTAGCGTCGACAGATAATCAAGTTGGAACAGCTTATGGCGCAGGATGCGATTATCGCGAATGGCCGCCATCATTTTCGGCATCATCTGGTTAATCAGGGCACTGGCCGCCGGGAACTGGTCAACGCGAATGCGCTGTTTCGTCTCCTGATCGAAAATGATGTGATAAATGTCGTCGCCATCATGCCAGATGCGGAATTCTGCACGCATGCGATAGTGGCTGACCGGTGAACGGAACACCTCCACGGCGGGGGCAGCGAAAGGCGTCATCATCGTTTCTAACCGACTGACTTTTTCCGCCAGCTGCGCGTCATACTGTTCAACAGGGAGATGTTCGGGTGTCATGTTTAATCCTGGTTAATAGCCTGCTTGCCGGGCGATTGTAGGGATTCACCTGCTGATGTCCAGTCCTGCGCGCGCGAGCAGAGCGTCGGGGTGTGCAGATCTGGACTTGCCCGTGCGCGCTTCGTAGACTGCGGGCACCGGCCTCAACCTTGAGTTAACAGGGAATCCAGTGTGAATCTGGAGCTGACGCGCAGCGGTAAGGAATGTCAGGGTGATTGCAATTGCAGACACTGTCCTGCGGGATGGGAAGTCATCACCTGCTATGATTCCCAGCCCGAAGACCTGCCGGTGTGACGTCGCCACGCGTACTATCGACTGTATGCCTGCGGCATCCTTTTTCTTTTGGATGCGATAAAAATGAGTAAAACAACAACCCCGCTGTTTGCCTTCAGTGCAACGGCGATTTTCCTCTGGGCGCAAAATGGCTTTGCACAGAGAAGTGATGATGCGCTCATCGTGACGGCTAATCGTTTTCAACAGCCGGTTTCGTCGGTACTGGCTTCAACCTCGGTGGTGACACGGGATGAGATTGACCTGTGGCAGGCAAAAAATCTGGTAGACGTGCTTCGTCGCCTGCCCGGCGTGGATATTGCGCAGAACGGTGGGATTGGGCAAAGCGCGTCAATGTTTGTGCGAGGCGCTGAAGCGCGCCAGACGTTGATTCTTGTGGATGGCGTGCCCTTTGCCAGACCGGGCATCACCGGTGCAGCGGACTTCAATCTGATTCCGATCTCCCTTATACAACGCGTTGAATTCATTCGCGGGCCGCGCTCCTCCGTCTATGGCGCTGATGCCATTGGCGGAGTGGTAAACGTGATTACTCAAAATCCACAAAATCACAATGTGCTTTCTGCAGGCATGGGGTCAAAGGGATATCAGGAGTACAGCGGGGGCGTAAACCAGAATGTGACCGACCAAACCCGCCTTACCGTCGCCGGTTCTTATCAGGCAACCAATGGCTATAACATCCAGCCTGATTCGACGTCTCCAGCCGATCGCGATCGTGATGGCTGGCGCAACAAAGCGTTCTGGGCAGGGGTTGAGCATAAGTTCAATGACATGTTTTCCGGTTTCTTTCGTGGTTATGGTTATGCGGCGAATACTGACTACGATGCTGGCTTCCCGGGCGGATCGGATGAGCAGCAGATTTATAACCACGCCTTTGATACCGGCCTGCGCTTTACTAAAGGTGATTATTCTTCTCAACTGGTCGCCAGCTACCAAAAGTACAAAATATATAATTATGTTGGCGCTGAGGGACGTTACGCAGACTCCAATACGCTGGATGATATGGATCAGCGCAACCTTCAATGGGGGAACGCCTTCGCAGTCGGTTATGGCACGGTGAGTACCGGGATTGACTGGCAGCGGCAAGCGTTGAGCTCAGTAGGCCAACTCTTTTCTGGCCAGCCCAGAGAAACGGACCGCTATAAGCAGGATAATACCGGGGCATATCTGACGACGCAGCAGCAATTGGGCACTGTTACGCTTGAAGGGGCTGTCCGGGGAGACGATAACCAGGATTATGGCCGTCATGGTACCTGGCAAACGGCGGCTGGATGGGAGTTTGTGCCGGGTTATAAGGCATCGCTCTCCTATGGCACCGGTTTCCAGGCACCGACGCTGGGGCAGCTTTATGGCCAAAAGCATTTTGGCATTAGCGCCAATCCCGATTTGCAGCCTGAGAAATCAAAACAATGGGAAGCTGCGCTCGAAGGGTTAAGTGGCCCCGTTAACTGGCGGCTGGCGGCCTACCGTAATCACGTCACGAACCTGATTGACTATGCGTCCGATCCGGTGACATTCCAGGGCGGCTATTTCAATCAGAAAGCGGTGACAATGAAAGGTATTGAAGCCACCGCAGACTTCGATACGTCTTTCCTGCATCATCAAATCACCTTAGGCTATCTTGATGCCCGACGCGATTCGGATGATGAAGTCCTGGCTCGCCGGTCTCGTCAACAGATGAAATATCAGTTGGGTGTAACGGTTTATGAGGCTGATATAGATGTTATTTACCAGTATTTTGGCAAGCGTTATGACAATAACACGAGCCAGTACACGAGTGAGCAGCGCCGTTTGCCGGCCTACAGCACCGTTGATCTCGCCGTATCGTATCCTGTCACATCACATCTGACCGTTCGTGGTAGAATTGCCAACCTGTTCGATAAAGATTACGAGACAGCGTATGGCTACCAGACTCCAGGAAGAGAGTATTACCTCAACGGAAGCTACTGCTTCTGACCTGCGCCCGACTGTGCTGGTGTTTGATTCCGGCGTAGGCGGGCTTTCTGTCTATGATGAGGTTCGGCAACTCCTGCCGGACCTGCATTATCTTTATGCGTTCGATAATGCCGGTTTTCCTTACGGTGAGAAAACCGAGACCTTTATTGTCGAGCGCGTTGTTGCGATGGTTGATGCCATTACTCGCCGTCATCCCATTTCTCTCGTCATTATTGCCTGTAATACCGCCAGCACCGTCACTTTGCCTGCATTACGTGAGCGATTTGCCTTTCCGGTTGTCGGCGTTGTACCGGCAATCAAACCGGCTGCACGCCTTACACGTAACGGTGTGGTCGGGCTGCTGGCGACGCGCGCAACGGTCCGGCGTTCGTACACGCATGATCTGGTGTCGCAGTTTGCTAAAACCTGCAAGATTGAAATGCTGGGCTCAGCCGAGCTGGTGGAGTTAGCCGAAGCCAAGCTTCATGGCGACAAGGTTTCACTGGATGATGTCAGGCGCATTGTGCAACCCTGGTTACGTATGACGGAGCCACCGGATACTGTCGTATTAGGCTGCACGCACTTTCCTTTACTTCGCGATGAGCTTCAGCACGTCCTGCCTGAAGGTACGCGTTTAATTGACTCCGGTGCCGCAATAGCCAGACGTACAGCCTGGCTACTGGACAATGAAGCACCCGAAGTCCGCTCGCCGGATCAAAACATGGCGTTTTGCACTGAGCTGGATGAAGAGGCGGCGCAATTATCGCCGGTTTTACAGCGTTATGGCTTCCCGTTGCTTGAAAAACTGGCGCTTTAGCGGGTTTTTGCTGAAAAAAACAGCACTCGAAAAATTAATTGAAATTAGCCCTTGTCAGCTTCGAAGAACTCCCTATAATGCGCCTCCACTGACACGGCACAACGCAATACGAAGCGCCGGGTTGAGTAAGGTTCAGAATGATTCGAACCGATGAGTTTAGCAAAAATAAGTGCTTGACTCATAAAGCGGAAAGCGTAATATATGCAGCCCGCGCCACAGAGAAGTGTGGCACTGCTCTTTAACAATTTATCAGACAATCTGTGTGGGCACTCGCAGGATTGATATCCGCGTCTCCGGACGCAAAAAAATATCAAGTCTTAAGAGTGAACACGTATTGAAATTCATTACGACGTTTTCCTTGAGCATCGCTGCACTGGTTGCAGCAAATCAAACTTTAAATTGAAGAGTTTGATCATGGCTCAGATTGAACGCTGGCGGCAGGCCTAACACATGCAAGTCGGACGGTAGCACAGAGGAGCTTGCTCCTCGGGTGACGAGTGGCGGACGGGTGAGTAATGTCTGGGAAACTGCCCGATGGAGGGGGATAACTACTGGAAACGGTAGCTAATACCGCATAACGTCGCAAGACCAAAGTGGGGGACCTCCGGGCCTCACACCATCGGATGTGCCCAGATGGGATTAGCTTGTAGGCGGGGTAACGGCCCACCTAGGCGACGATCCCTAGCTGGTCTGAGAGGATGACCAGCCACACTGGAACTGAGACACGGTCCAGACTCCTACGGGAGGCAGCAGTGGGGAATATTGCACAATGGGCGCAAGCCTGATGCAGCCATGCCGCGTGTATGAAGAAGGCCTTCGGGTTGTAAAGTACTTTCAGCGGGGAGGAAGGTGGTGAGGTTAATAACCTCAGCAATTGACGTTACCCGCAGAAGAAGCACCGGCTAACTCCGTGCCAGCAGCCGCGGTAATACGGAGGGTGCAAGCGTTAATCGGAATTACTGGGCGTAAAGCGCACGCAGGCGGTCTGTTAAGTCAGATGTGAAATCCCCGGGCTTAACCTGGGAACTGCATTTGAAACTGGCAGGCTTGAGTCTCGTAGAGGGGGGTAGAATTCCAGGTGTAGCGGTGAAATGCGTAGAGATCTGGAGGAATACCGGTGGCGAAGGCGGCCCCCTGGACGAAGACTGACGCTCAGGTGCGAAAGCGTGGGGAGCAAACAGGATTAGATACCCTGGTAGTCCACGCCGTAAACGATGTCGACTTGGAGGTTGTTCCCTTGAGGAGTGGCTTCCGGAGCTAACGCGTTAAGTCGACCGCCTGGGGAGTACGGCCGCAAGGTTAAAACTCAAATGAATTGACGGGGGCCCGCACAAGCGGTGGAGCATGTGGTTTAATTCGATGCAACGCGAAGAACCTTACCTACTCTTGACATCCAGCGAACTTTCCAGAGATGGATTGGTGCCTTCGGGAACGCTGAGACAGGTGCTGCATGGCTGTCGTCAGCTCGTGTTGTGAAATGTTGGGTTAAGTCCCGCAACGAGCGCAACCCTTATCCTTTGTTGCCAGCGATTCGGTCGGGAACTCAAAGGAGACTGCCGGTGATAAACCGGAGGAAGGTGGGGATGACGTCAAGTCATCATGGCCCTTACGAGTAGGGCTACACACGTGCTACAATGGCGCATACAAAGAGAAGCGACCTCGCGAGAGCAAGCGGACCTCATAAAGTGCGTCGTAGTCCGGATCGGAGTCTGCAACTCGACTCCGTGAAGTCGGAATCGCTAGTAATCGTGGATCAGAATGCCACGGTGAATACGTTCCCGGGCCTTGTACACACCGCCCGTCACACCATGGGAGTGGGTTGCAAAAGAAGTAGGTAGCTTAACCCTCGGGAGGGCGCTTACCACTTTGTGATTCATGACTGGGGTGAAGTCGTAACAAGGTAACCGTAGGGGAACCTGCGGTTGGATCACCTCCTTACCTGAAGATACCTTCGTGCGAAGTGCTCACACAGATTGTCTGATAGAAAGTCACGAGCAGAAAAAACCTCTACAGGCTTGTAGCTCAGGTGGTTAGAGCGCACCCCTGATAAGGGTGAGGTCGGTGGTTCAAGTCCACTCAGGCCTACCAAATTTCTCCTCATGCTGCGTTATGCGCGCGGTCGTTTACAGAGGTAAACTTCCCTTCCGCATGCCTTGCCTGAGAAGAAATTGCATTCCTCCATGCGAAGAATGTGTACTCGGTTGAGTGGTAGTAGTGGTCTCTGCAGTAACTGTATGGGGCTATAGCTCAGCTGGGAGAGCGCCTGCCTTGCACGCAGGAGGTCAGCGGTTCGATCCCGCTTAGCTCCACCATACTTGCTGTTTTTTCTGACAATACTTCAGAGCGTACCGGCGACGGTGTGCTGCGAAGTATTATGCTCTTTAACAATCCGGAACAAGCTGAAAATTTGAAACGACGCACGTCGTGTTCCTCCGTAATAAGGAACACAGCACGATGCGTTCGGGTCTCTCAAAAGCTCATAACACGCAAGCGCAAAACGCCTGTGGGTTGTGAGGTTAAGCGACCAAGCGTACACGGTGGATGCCCTGGCAGTCAGAGGCGATGAAGGGCGTGCTAATCTGCGATAAGCGCCGGTAAGGTGATATGAACCGCTACAACCGGCGATACCCGAATGGGGAAACCCAGTGTGACTCGTCACACTATCATGCAGTGAATACATAGCGGCATGAGGCGAACCGGGGGAACTGAAACATCTAAGTACCCCGAGGAAAAGAAATCAACCGAGATTCCCCCAGTAGCGGCGAGCGAACGGGGAGGAGCCCAGAACCTGCATCAGCTTGTGCATCAGTGGAAGCGTCTGGAAAGTCGCAGGGTACAGGGTGATACTCCCGTACACAAAGGTGCATGAGTTGTGAGTTCGATGAGTAAGGCGGGACACGTGGTATCCTGTCTGAATATGGGGGGACCATCCTCCAAGGCTAAATACTCCTGACTGACCGATAGTGAACCAGTACCGTGAGGGAAAGGCGAAAAGAACCCCGGCGAGGGGAGTGAAACAGAACCTGAAACCGTGTACGTACAAGCAGTGGGAGCACCTTCGTGGTGTGACTGCGTACCTTTTGTATAATGGGTCAGCGACTTATATTCTGTAGCAAGGTTAACCGTATAGGGGAGCCGCAGGGAAACCGAGTCTTAACTGGGCGTTAAGTTGCAGGGTATAGACCCGAAACCCGGTGATCTAGCCATGGGCAGGTTGAAGGTTGGGTAACACTAACTGGAGGACCGAACCGACTAATGTTGAAAAATTAGCGGATGACCTGTGGCTGGGGGTGAAAGGCCAATCAAACCGGGAGATAGCTGGTTCTCCCCGAAAGCTATTTAGGTAGCGCCTCGTGAACTCATCTCCGGGGGTAGAGCACTGTTTCGGCTAGGGGGCCATCCCGGCTTACCAACCCGATGCAAACTGCGAATACCGGAGAATGTTATCACGGGAGACACACGGCGGGTGCTAACGTCCGTCGTGAAGAGGGAAACAACCCAGACCGCCAGCTAAGGTCCCAAAGTCATGGTTAAGTGGGAAACGATGTGGGAAGGCACAGACAGCCAGGATGTTGGCTTAGAAGCAGCCATCATTTAAAGAAAGCGTAATAGCTCACTGGTCGAGTCGGCCTGCGCGGAAGATGTAACGGGGCTAAACCATGCACCGAAGCTGCGGCAGCGACGCGTAAGCGTTGCTGGGTAGGGGAGCGTTCTGTAAGCCGTTGAAGGTGTGCTGTGAGGCATGCTGGAGGTATCAGAAGTGCGAATGCTGACATAAGTAACGATAAACAAGGTGAAAAACCTTGTCGCCGGAAGACCAAGGGTTCCTGTTCAACGTTAATCGGAGCAGGGTGAGTCGACCCCTAAGGCGAGGCCGAAAGGCGTAGTCGATGGGAAACAGGTTAATATTCCTGTACTTGGTGTTACTGCGAAGGGGGGACGGAGAAGGCTATATCGGCCGGGCGACGGTTGTCCCGGTTTAAGCGTGTAGGTGTGTGCGCCAGGCAAATCCGGTGCACTTTACACTGAGGCGTGACGACGAGGCACTACGGTGCTGAAGTGATAAATGCCCTGCTTCCAGGAAAAGCCTCTAAGCATCAGGTAACACGAAATCGTACCCCAAACCGACACAGGTGGTCAGGTAGAGAATACCCAGGCGCTTGAGAGAACTCGGGTGAAGGAACTAGGCAAAATGGTGCCGTAACTTCGGGAGAAGGCACGCTGGCGCGTAGGTGAAGGGACTTGCTCCCGGAGCCGAGGCCAGTCGAAGATACCAGCTGGCTGCAACTGTTTATTAAAAACACAGCACTGTGCAAACACGAAAGTGGACGTATACGGTGTGACGCCTGCCCGGTGCCGGAAGGTTAATTGATGGGGTTATCCGTAAGGAGAAGCTCTTGATCGAAGCCCCGGTAAACGGCGGCCGTAACTATAACGGTCCTAAGGTAGCGAAATTCCTTGTCGGGTAAGTTCCGACCTGCACGAATGGCGTAATGATGGCCAGGCTGTCTCCACCCGAGACTCAGTGAAATTGAAATCGCTGTGAAGATGCAGTGTACCCGCGGCAAGACGGAAAGACCCCGTGAACCTTTACTACAGCTTGACACTGAACACTGAGCCTTGATGTGTAGGATAGGTGGGAGGCTTTGAAGCGTGGACGCCAGTCTGCGTGGAGCCGTCCTTGAAATACCACCCTTTAATGTTTGGTGTTCTAACGTGGGCCCGTGATCCGGGCTGCGGACAGTGTCTGGTGGGTAGTTTGACTGGGGCGGTCTCCTCCCAAAGCGTAACGGAGGAGCACGAAGGTTGGCTAATCCTGGTCGGACATCAGGAGGTTAGTGCAATGGCATAAGCCAGCTTGACTGCGAGAGTGACGGCTCGAGCAGGTGCGAAAGCAGGTCATAGTGATCCGGTGGTTCTGAATGGAAGGGCCATCGCTCAACGGATAAAAGGTACTCCGGGGATAACAGGCTGATACCGCCCAAGAGTTCATATCGACGGCGGTGTTTGGCACCTCGATGTCGGCTCATCACATCCTGGGGCTGAAGTAGGTCCCAAGGGTACGGCTGTTCGCCGTTTAAAGTGGTACGCGAGCTGGGTTTAGAACGTCGTGAGACAGTTCGGTCCCTATCTGCCGTGGGCGCTGGAGAATTGAGGGGGGTTGCTCCTAGTACGAGAGGACCGGAGTGAACGCACCGCTGGTGTCCGGGTTGTCACGCCAGTGGCACTGCCCGGTAGCTAAGTGCGGAAAAGATAAGTGCTGAAAGCATCTAAGCACGAAACTTGCCCCGAGATGAGTTCTCCCTGAGGCTCCGAGCCTCCTGAAGGGACGTTGAAGACGACGACGTTGATAGGCCGGGTGTGTAAGCGCAGCGATGCGTTGAGCTTACCGGTACTAATGACCCGTGAGGCTTAACCTTACAACGCCAGAGGCGTTTTGGTTTGAGAGACAGAAGAATTTTCAGCCTTGTTTACCGGATAACGCCGTGCGGCCCGAGGGGGCGGTGCGGCAGACAGAATCTGCCTGGCGGCTGTAGCGCGGTGGTCCCACCTGACCCCATGCCGAACTCAGAAGTGAAACGCCGTAGCGCCGATGGTAGTGTGGGGTCTCCCCATGCGAGAGTAGGGAACTGCCAGGCATTAAATTAACAAACCTGCACGTAACTTCGGGCAGTTCGCTACTCGACAGAGAGCAGGACAAAAGCGAACGCTTTTGAACGCTGCAACGCAGCGGCCCGAAGGGTGAATCACGCGTGATTCATAAACTGCCAGGCATTAAATTAAGACCAGCACGCTGGTCATGACCTTACCGGTGACGCGGAAGGGCGAAACACCTGACAGCAGAACGTTTTTCTGCGATCAGTACAGAATCGGTGGAGCGGTAGTTCAGTTGGTTAGAATACCTGCCTGTCACGCAGGGGGTCGCGGGTTCGAGCCCCGTCCGTTCCGCCACCCTTTTTAGGGGCGTAGTTCAATTGGTAGAGCACCGGTCTCCAAAACCGGGTGTTGGGGGTTCGAGTCCCTCCGCCCCTGCCAGAAAAAGAAAAATCCTTTGCGTATGCGAAGGATTTTTTTTTGCCTTAAGAAAAGCAAAACAGAAAACCAGCCAGCAAAGACTGGCTTAATCCTCGCTTTCTTCCCTCTCTTTAATTCGGTACGACTGGAAACTTCAGCAACTGACGGATATACGTCTGCTGATCACTGTTTTGCAGCCATACCGCATACAAAGGCCGCACCGCCACAGACGTATCGGGCATCACTATCAGGTCGCTGTACAAGCTTTGCCAGAACTCGGGCAGAAACGCGCAGGCTCCTGTCGTGTGCAACAATTCACGCGTCACCTGTGCTGATGTCGTTGTTAATACCGGAACATCGTCCCCGCCGGAAAGATAACTTTGGTGCTGATGAAAGTCCGCGCCCCATTCCAGCTTAATATAGTCATATTTCTCACGCTTTTCGGTCTGCCGGGAACGAAACAGTGCCAGCGAAATATGACCTATCTGCTGGCTGGTCAATTCATCCATCTTTGGTGCTTCCGTCGTAATCAATAAATCCAGTTGGCGTTCATGCAACTGTTTAACTAACAAATGACGCTGCGCCACACGCGCTTCCAGGTGCAGACTTTCCCTGTTTTCGTAGAGTGTCTGAAGCCATGGCGTCAGATAGGCTTCCCAAAGTGAGGCGCTGGCACCAATGGACAGCTCATGATGCTGCTGCGTGTGCGACACTTCTTTCTTCGCCATAAGCCAGGTATTCATCAGACTTTCCGCGTAAGGCAAAAGACGCTCACCTGCCGAGGTCAAACGGATGTTGTTGCGGTGTCGGGTAAAAAGATTCACTCCCAGTTGGTTTTCTAACTGGCGGATGCGAAAACTGACAGCAGACTGCGTTAAGTAAAGTGCTTCTGCAGCACGCCCGAAATGGCGAGTTCTGCTCACTTCCAGGAAAGTTTTCAGTAATTCCGTATCCACAGCCTTCTCCCAAAATTTGTTTGTCGTATAGATTTAAATGTTTTGTTTTACACTCTGTCAAGCGTATCTAATACTCCGCGCCATAAATAGCACGGCCATAAGAGAAACAGGAGCGTGTAACATGGCGGAAAGCTTCTCAACGGAAAATCGTTTCTTTGATAACAAACATTACCCACGCGGATTTTCGCGTCATGGGGACTTTACGATTAAAGAAGCACAGCTACTTGAACGCCACGGCGTCGCGTTTAATGAGCTGGATCTTGCCAAACGTGAACCAGCGACAGAAGAAGAGCGTTTGTTCATCGAGGTATGTCGTGGTGTCCGTGAGCCGCAGACGGAAGCAGAACGTGTCTGGTCCAAATACATGACCCGTATCAAGCGTCCTAAGCGTTTTCACACGCTGTCAGGCGGTAAGCCACAAATGGATACCGTTGAAGACTACACAGAAAGCGACGATTAATGAAAAGGGGCGAAAGCCCCTTTTTACTGCAGGTTGTTATGAAGATAGGTCATGAGGCGGTCAATGCTTCGGTAACTGACGGCTTCCTGCAAATGATAACGGCTGATCGTCTCTTCACCGGCCAAATCGGCCACCGTGCGCGCCACTTTCAGGATCCGCTGCCAAGCCCGTACTGATAAGCCCAACTGATTTAAAACAGACTCCAGCCACTTCGCATCCGCTGAACAAAGCGCACACCACCGTAATACCTCCGCATTAGCTAAATGAGCGTTGATTTTTCCTGAACGCGCAATCTGTCTTTGCCGGGCAACAAGCACGCGCTCGCGTACCGCCACAGAACTTTCTCCCGTCTGCTGTTGCTGGCCTAACAGTCCCGGCGGTAGCAATGGCACCTCCAGCGACAGATCAAAGCGATCAAGGAAGGGGCCGGAAAGTTTGCTGAGATAGCGTAAAATCTGCTGCGGTGAGGTGCGGTTATGCTGTCCCTGATAGTGTCCTGTCGGACTGGGATTCATCGCAGCGACTAACTGAAAACGTGCAGGGTAAACCACCTTAGCCCTGGCTCGCGAAATCGCGACTTCACCGGACTCAATGGGTTCGCGCAATGCATCCAGAACGCTGCGCTGGAATTCAGGCAATTCATCTAAAAAAAGCACTCCATTATGGGCCAGCGAGATCTCGCCGGGACGGGGCAATGCGCCACCGCCAATGAGCGCATACAGTGAAGCACTATGATGAGGGGCCCTGAACGGCCTTTTACGCCATGAATGATGCACAGGGCCCGCATTACTCAGGCTGGCTATCGCTGCGCATTCTAAGGCCTCCTGATCGCTTAATGGCGGCATGATGCCCGGTAAACGAGTGGCAAGCATGGTTTTGCCTGTGCCTGGCGGTCCGATCAGCATCAGGTTATGTCCACCGGCCGCCGTGATCTCCAGGGCACGGCGTCCTTGTTCCTGCCCGACAATATCGCGAAGATCGTCTGTGATTTCGTCGGTGTTATCGGCGTGGGCGGTGGCAATCGTGAGTTCACCCCTGTTGTGTAAGAAAGCACAAACGTCGATCAAATGGGCGGCTACCAGCGTTGAGCCTTTACGGATTAAACCCACATCAGTCTGGTTTTCTGCTGAGAGAATCAACTGCCTGCCAGCTTTAATCGCCGCAAGGGCAGCCGGAATGGCGGCCTGTACACCACACAGAGCGCCGTTTAGCGCCAGCTCGCCCAGAAACTCATATCCGCCCAGCTTCTCTGCAGGGAGCTGTTCAGACGCGACCAGAATGGCGACAGCCATGGGCAAATCGTAGCGCCCGCCTTCCTTAGGCAGATCGGCCGGGCCCAGATTGATGGTGATTCGCCGGGCAGGGAAGTCAAAGCCGCTGTTAATGATGGCGCTACGGACACGTTCGCGTGCCTCCTTGACGGTAGTTTCCGGTAAGCCCACCAACGTCAGGGCAGGCAATCCGTTGCTGATATGGACTTCAATAGTCACCAGCGGCGCATCAACCCCGATGGCTGCACGTGTCAGAACTTTTGACAAAGACATGGCCGCTCCCAAATGCGGCAAGTCTGCCCTGGCGCTTCAATGACGGCGAGGGCCAAAAGGACAAAATGTAAGCTGCGCCGTGATTTATTTGCGCACTATACATCCGCACGCTTTTTTTTGTGGAACCGGACTTTGAACGCGGTATAACCGCATCGGCATGGTTTTTTTGTCAAAGTCGGGGCTCAATAAAATAATCTTTTAATTACAAATTGATAACGAAAGAACGCAATGGGCCGCAATAAAAAACCTGATAAAAAATATTGTAATTAGCCTACTAACTATGATAACTCTGTAGGCATTACTTCGAACGAGTTAAAGAATCGAATACGTTATGAAAGCCCTTCTACTAGTGATTAGCCTTGTCGTGATTAGCGTGGTGGTGATTATTAACCCACTGTGCGGGGCAACGCTTGGAGCAAGAAAGGCTTAAAAATCAAGCCAGAACTCTAAAAAACCCCCCGCACCGAAAGGTCCGGGGGTTTTTTTTTGACCTGGCAAAATTCAGTAAATCTGCAAGGAACAAACAATGAACAGTAGCATAAAATTCTGTTGTTCCCCTCAGGCGACAGGAGAATAACGATGACAGGTGCACAATGGGTAGTTCAGGCTTTACGCGCACAAGGCGTTGATACCGTATTTGGTTACCCTGGCGGCGCCATCATGCCAGTGTACGATGCGCTATACGACGGCGGCGTCGAACACCTGTTGTGCCGTCACGAGCAGGGCGCGGTGATGGCCGCAATCGGCTATGCCCGTTCAACCGGTAAAACCGGTGTCTGCATTGCCACTTCGGGTCCCGGTGCAACAAATCTGATCACCGGCCTGGCTGATGCCATGATGGACTCCGTGCCGGTTGTCGCGTTGACCGGTCAGGTCGCTTCTGCCTTCATCGGTACGGATGCCTTTCAGGAAATCGATGTTCTCGGTCTGTCGTTAGCCTGCACCAAACACAGCTTCATGGTTGAATCGCTGGATGATTTGCCTTCCGTGATGGCCGAGGCGTTCGCCATTGCGCAGTCGGGTCGCCCCGGGCCGGTATTAGTCGATATCCCAAAGGATATTCAGCTGGCAAAAGGGGAACCTTCACCGCAGTTGATGCCGGTGGAAGAAGCGATGTCGATGCCGCATCAGGCAATTATTGACGCGCGGGCAATGATGGCGCAGGCCAAAAAACCTATGCTGTATGTCGGCGGTGGCGTCGGCATGGCGCAAGCGGTGCCGGCACTGCGCGCGTTGATGCAGGAAACCGGCATTCCCGCTGTTGCCACGCTGAAGGGCCTGGGAAGTGTGGATGCCGACAGCGAATGTTATCTGGGCATGCTGGGCATGCACGGCACTAAGGCCGCTAATCTGGCCGTCCAGTCCTGCGACCTGTTAATCGCGGTAGGTGCCCGTTTTGACGACCGCGTCACCGGTAAACTGGACACCTTCGCCCCGCTGGCCAGCGTGATCCATCTGGATGTGGATCCTGCAGAACTGAACAAGCTGCGCCGTGCACATGTGTCGCTGCAAGGCGATCTCAACCATGTCCTGCCGGCCCTGAGCCAGCCTTTACAGATACAGGCGTGGCGCGACGAAGTCATGGCGCTGAAAGCACAGCATGCGTGGCGCTACGATCATCCCGGTGAAGCCATCTATGCGCCGTTATTACTGAAACAACTGTCCGATCGCAAACCGGCAAACACTGTTGTTACCACCGACGTAGGTCAGCATCAGATGTGGGCGGCCCAGCATATAGCCTGTGACGCCCCTGAAGATTTCATCACCTCCAGTGGCTTAGGCACCATGGGCTTTGGCCTGCCTGCGGCAATCGGCGCACAGGTTGCGCGCCCTCACGATACCGTCATCTGTGTCTCGGGCGACGGCTCTATCATGATGAATATTCAGGAACTGGGCACCATTAAGCGTGGCAAATTGCCTGTGAAAATTCTGCTGCTGGATAACCAGCGTCTGGGCATGGTTCGCCAGTGGCAGCAGCTGTTTTTTGACGGTCGCTACAGTGAAACCATCCTGACCGACAACCCCGACTTCCTCACGCTGGCCAGCGCATTTGATATCCCGGGCCAGCGAATCACCCGTAAAGATCAGGTCGACGCCGCAATCGATGCTCTGCTGAACAGTGGAGGTCCTTATTTCCTGCACGTGTCAATTGATGAGCATGAAAACGTCTGGCCATTGGTACCGCCCGGTGCCAGCAACGCCAACATGATGGAGAAAACCGTATGAACCAGCATCAATTGTCTATCGAAGCGCGCTTTCGACCTGAAATATTGGAACGCATTTTACGTGTAGTACGCCATCGTGGCTTTCAGGTGTGTTCAATGAACATGGCGACTATGGCTAATGCCGAAAACATTAATATCGAAATGACCGTTGCCAGCCAGCGCTCTGTCGATTTACTGTCTTCCCAGTTAAGCAAACTGATGGATGTCGCCTGCGTCCAGATTCAACAACAGACATCACAACAAATCCGCGCGTAGTCGCGAAAGGAAATAATAATGAGCACCAAGAAAGCAGATTTCATTTGGTTCAATGGCGAAATGGTTAAGTGGGAAGAGGCGAAAGTCAGCGTGATGTCTCACGCTCTGCATTACGGCACCTCGGTATTTGAAGGCGTGCGCTGCTACGACTCACACAAAGGCCCGGTCGTCTTCCGTCACCGCGAGCACATGCAGCGTCTGCACGATTCCGCCAAAATTTACCGTTTCCCGATCAAGCACAGCGTTGATGAACTGATGGAAGCCTGCCGTGAAGTGATTCGCGTGAACAACCTGAAAAGCGCCTACATCCGTCCGCTGGCTTTCGTGGGCGATGTCGGTCTGGGCGTGAACCCGCCGGATGGCTTCACCACGGATGTGATTGTTGCAGCGTTCCCGTGGGGCGCTTACCTGGGTGCTGAAGCGCTGGAAAACGGCATTGATGCCATGGTGTCTTCATGGAACCGCGTTGCGCCAAACACATTGCCAACCGCAGCAAAAGCGGGCGGCAACTATCTGTCTTCCCTGCTGGTAGGCAGTGAGGCGCGCCGCCATGGCTATCAGGAAGGCATTGCGCTGGATACCAATGGCCTGATTTCAGAAGGCGCAGGCGAAAATCTGTTTGAAGTGAAAGATGGCGTGCTGTTTACCCCGCCGTTTACCTCCTCTGCACTGCCGGGCATCACCCGCGATGCCATCATCACGCTGGCGCGTAATATGGGCATCGAAGTGCGTGAACAGGCACTGTCTCGTGAATCTCTGTACCTGGCTGACGAAGTCTTTATGTCCGGCACGGCGGCAGAAATCACCCCGGTACGCAGCGTGGATCGCATTCAGGTTGGCGAAGGCAAATGTGGGCCCGTCACCAAACGCATTCAGCAGGCATTCTTTGGCCTGTTTACCGGCGAGACCGAAGACAAATGGGGCTGGCTGGACCCGGTTAACGCATAACCAGACCTTGCGCGGATGTCGCTGGATGTCCGCGATCTTATTTTGACTGGAGTAAAGAGCATGCCTAAGTACCGTTCCGCTACCACCACCCACGGCCGCAACATGGCTGGTGCCCGTGCCCTCTGGCGCGCAACAGGAATGACCGACGATGATTTCGGCAAACCGATTATCGCCGTCGTTAACTCATTCACCCAGTTTGTGCCGGGCCACGTACACCTGCGTGACCTGGGTAAGCTGGTTGCCGAGCAAATCGAAGCGGCAGGTGGCGTGGCCAAAGAGTTCAACACGATCGCGGTGGACGACGGTATTGCCATGGGCCATGGCGGCATGCTGTATTCTCTGCCTTCACGTGAGCTGATTGCCGACTCTGTCGAGTACATGGTGAACGCGCACTGTGCTGATGCCATGGTCTGCATTTCAAACTGCGACAAAATCACCCCCGGCATGTTGATGGCCGCACTGCGCCTGAATATTCCGGTGATCTTTGTTTCCGGCGGCCCAATGGAAGCCGGTAAAACCAAACTGTCCGATCAGATCATTAAGCTGGATCTGGTGGATGCCATGATCCAGGGGGCTAACCCGAACGTCAGCGATGCTGACAGCGAGCAGATTGAACGCTCCGCCTGTCCAACCTGCGGCTCCTGTTCGGGCATGTTCACCGCAAACTCAATGAACTGCCTGACCGAAGCCCTCGGCCTGTCACAACCGGGTAACGGTTCACTGCTGGCCACCCATGCCGACCGTAAAGCGCTGTTCATTAACGCCGGTAAGCGCATCGTCAGCCTGACCAAACGCTATTACGAGCAGGATGATGTGAATATGCTGCCGCGCAACATCGCCACCAAAGCCGCGTTTGAAAATGCCATGACGCTGGATATCGCTATGGGCGGCTCTACAAATACCGTTCTGCACCTGCTGGCTGCCGCGCAGGAAGGTGAGGTGGACTTTAACATCTCTGATATCGATCGCCTGTCACGCAAAGTTCCTCAGTTGTGCAAAGTGGCACCGAGCACGCCGAAATATCACATGGAAGATGTGCACCGTGCGGGTGGCGTCATCGGTATTCTCGGCGAGCTGGATCGTGCCGGGCTGATTGACACCAGCGCCCGTAACATTCTGCAGCAGAGCCTGCGTGAAACGCTCGATCAGTACGACATCATGCTGACTCAGGATCAGGCGGTGAAGGACATGTTCCGTGCGGGGCCAGCCGGTATTCGAACGACTCAGGCGTTTTCGCAAAGTTGCCGTTGGGACACGCTGGATGATGACCGCGCTGAAGGCTGTATCCGTACGCGCGAACATGCCTATTCCCAGGATGGTGGTCTGGCCGTGCTCTACGGCAACATTGCCGAAGATGGCTGTATCGTAAAAACCGCGGGCGTCGATAAAGAGATTCTGACGTTCAGCGGCCCGGCTAAAGTCTATGAAAGCCAGGATGACGCTGTTGAAGCTATCCTCGGTGGCAAAGTGGTAGCGGGTGACGTGGTTGTGATCCGCTACGAAGGGCCAAAAGGTGGGCCGGGCATGCAGGAAATGCTGTATCCCACCACTTACCTGAAGTCGATGGGGCTGGGTAAAAGTTGTGCTCTGATCACCGACGGTCGCTTCTCTGGCGGCACCTCTGGCCTGTCAATTGGTCACGCCTCACCTGAAGCCGCTAACGGCGGCACCATCGCGCTGGTGAAAGATGGCGATATCATCGATATCGATATCCCAAACCGCGGTATCAGACTGGCCGTACCGGATAATGAACTGCATGCCCGCCGTGAAGAGCAGGAAGCCCGTGGTGACGCAGCTTACACGCCGATGAACCGTCAGCGCGACGTGTCGTTTGCCCTGCGCGCCTATGCATCGCTCGCGACCAGCGCCGATAAAGGTGCTGTGCGCGATAAGAGTAAGCTGGGAGGCTAAGATGGCTGAGGCTCAACCGCTACCCGAGGCGCCCTGCAGTGCCGAGTATCTGCGTGCGGTGTTACGTTCACCGGTATACGAAGTGGCACAGGTTACCCCACTGCAGAAGATGGAAAAAATCTCTGCACGTCTGGGCAATACCATTCTGGTGAAGCGAGAAGATCGCCAGCCGGTGCACAGTTTTAAACTGCGCGGTGCCTACGCGATGATTGCCGGCCTTGATGAAGAGCAGAAAGCACGCGGTGTTGTCACCGCGTCGGCCGGTAACCACGCCCAGGGCGTTGCGTTATCGGCGACGAAGCTGGGCATCAAGTCGCTGATCGTCATGCCGCTGGCGACAGCGGACATCAAGGTGGATGCGGTGCGTGCATTTGGCGGTGAAGCCTTCCTGTATGGTGCCAACTTTGACGAGGCGAAAGCCAAAGCCATTGAACTGGCGACGCAGCAGGGTTACACCTTTGTGCCACCGTTTGACCATCCGGCGGTCATCGCCGGACAAGGCACGCTGGCGATGGAACTGCTGCAGCAGGACGCACATCTCGATCGGGTTTTTGTTCCGGTGGGCGGCGGCGGTCTGGCCGCGGGCGTGGCGGTGCTCATCAAGCAGCTGATGCCGCAAATCAAAGTGATCGCTGTTGAGTCAGAAGACTCGGCCTGCCTGAAAGCGGCGCTGGAGGCTGGTGAGCCGGTGGATTTACCGCGCGTGGGCTTGTTCGCCGAAGGTGTGGCCGTGAAGCGCATCGGTAACGAAACTTTCCGCCTGTGCCAGGAATATCTCGACGATATCGTCACCGTGGACAGCGATGCGATCTGCGCGGCAATGAAAGATCTGTTTGAAGATGTGCGCGCCGTGGCAGAACCTTCAGGCGCGCTGGCGCTGGCGGGCATGAAGAAATACGTCCAGCAGCACGATATTCAGGGCGAACGCCTGGCACACGTGTTGTCGGGGGCTAACGTTAACTTCCATGGTTTGCGCTACGTTTCTGAACGTTGTGAGCTGGGTGAACAACGCGAAGCTCTGCTGGCGGTCACGATCCCGGAACAGCAGGGCAGCTTCCTGAAGTTTTGTCAGACGTTGGGTGGTCGCTCGATTACCGAGTTTAACTATCGCTATGCCGACACCGACAAAGCCTGCATTTTTGTGGGCGTGCGGCTGACGCGCGGGATGGATGAGCGCGCAGAGATCATCAGCCAGTTAACGGAAAACGGCTATCAGGTGGTGGATCTGTCTGACGATGAGATGGCGAAGCTGCACGTGCGTTACATGGTGGGCGGACGGCCTTCCAAGCCGCTGCGTGAGCGCCTGTTCAGCTTTGAGTTTCCGGAAGCGCCTGGCGCATTGCTTAAGTTTCTGCAAACGCTGGGCACGCACTGGAATATCTCACTGTTCCATTACCGTAGCCACGGCACGGATTACGGCCGGGTCCTCACGGCCTTCGAGCTTGGCAACGACGAACCGCGTTTTGAAGAGCACCTTGCCGACCTGGGTTACGATTTCCACGACGAAACGCATAACCCGGCATTCCGCTTCTTCCTGGCAGGCCAGTAACTATAGCTGGTGCCAGAATGCACTGATAAGCGGCTCTCCGAGCCGCTTTTTTTGTACACAAACACCCAGCTCCAGCGGTGCGACGGACGCCACGCTTTCCAGCGGCAGCACACGGTTTCGTACCGGCTCAGGGCTGTTCTCCAGCACCACATCCGGCAGCAGCGCAATCCCACAGCCCAGCGCTACCATCGACACGATTGCTTCATGACCGGCAACGGTCGCATAAATCAATGGGTTAACGATGCGATGACGGCGGAACCATAGCTCGATCGCCCGCCGGACCGGTCCCTGCTCGGGCAGGATAAACGGAATCTGTGACCAGTCCGGTGCCTCTTCTGTCGCCTGACTGCGCACCGGACAGGGCAGTGCAGGTGCAATCAGTCCCAGCGGCAACAGCCCCAGCGTGGTGAAATCAATGCTGGCAGGCAGCGATTCAGGTCGACCGGCAATCGCCAGATCGGCATTGCCCGACTGGACCATTTCAATCGCATCGGCCGCATCGCCGGTAGTCAGTTTGATTTCCACCTGAGGATGCTCGGCGCGGAAACGATCCAGAATGGGCGGCAGATGGCTGTACGCGGCGGTCACCGAGCAAAACAGGCGCAGTTCACCACTGAGTGACGGACCGTTGAGATCCATGGCATGGCGCAATTGCTGATACTGCAGTAAGGTTTGTTGTGCAAATAACTTCAGTCTTTCGCCCGCTTCGGTGAGCGTGACGGTGCGGTTATCACGCAGAAACAACGCGTGGCCGACATCCTCTTCCAGCCGCTGAATCTGGCGTGACAGCGTGGACGGACTGACGTGCATGGCCCGTGCGGTGCGGCCAAAATGGCAATTTTCTGCCAGATGTAAAAACAATTTGAGATCGCGTAAATCCATACAGGTTCCACCTCAGGAATGCATTGCGATTATTGCAATGTAATGTTGTTAATATATCAATTTAAGCAACAGAAATCCTGTCATATGATGGGGTCATTCGCGGTGCTGAATCTCACGCCGTCAACAGACAAAAGCAAACACAACATTTAACCGGAGTACCCATGGCTAATTACTTCAACACACTGAATCTGCGCAACCAGTTAGCGCAACTGGGCAAATGTCGTTTTATGGGGCGTGACGAGTTCGCGGATGGCGCCAGCTTCCTGAAAGGCAAAAAGATTGTGATTGTGGGCTGTGGTGCGCAGGGCCTGAACCAGGGCCTGAACATGCGCGATTCCGGTCTGGATGTTTCTTATGCCCTGCGTGCAGAAGCCATCGCCGAAAAACGTGCCTCGTATCGCAAAGCCACCGACAACGGTTTCAAAGTGGGCACTTACGAAGAACTGATTCCTCAGGCGGACCTGGTGGTTAACCTGACGCCAGACAAACAGCACTCCGCCGTGGTTCAGGCTGTACAGCCACTGATGAAAGACGGTGCCGCGCTGGGCTATTCACACGGCTTCAACATTGTCGAAGTGGGCGAAACCATCCGTAAAGATATCACCGTCGTTATGGTGGCGCCGAAGTGTCCGGGCACCGAAGTCCGTGAAGAATACAAGCGTGGCTTCGGGGTACCGACGCTGATCGCGGTTCACCCGGAAAACGATCCGAAAGGTGAAGGTATGGCTATCGCCAAAGCCTGGGCTTCTGCCACCGGTGGTGACCGCGCTGGCGTGCTGGAATCCTCTTTCGTTGCGGAAGTGAAATCTGACCTGATGGGTGAGCAGACCATTCTGTGCGGTATGCTGCAGGCCGGTTCTCTGCTGTGCTTCGATAAGCTGGTGGCTGAAGGTCACGATGCGGCGTACACTGAGAAACTGATTCAGTTTGGCTGGGAAACCATCACCGAATCCCTGAAATTTGGCGGCATTACGCTGATGATGGATCGCCTGTCTAATCCGGCGAAACTGCGTGCTTACGCACTGTCTGAGCAGCTGAAAACCATCATGGCTCCCCTGTTCCAGAAGCACATGGATGACATCATCTCAGGCGATTTCTCTGCTGGCATGATGGCGGACTGGGCGAATGACGATAAGAAGCTGCTGACCTGGCGCGAAGAGACCGGTAAAACCGCGTTCGAAACCGCCCCTCAGTTCGACGGCAAAATCGAAGAGCAAGAATACTACGACAAAGGCGTTGTCATGGTTGCCATGGTCAAAGCGGGCGTTGAGCTGGCATTTGAAACCATGGTAGATGCTGGCATCATCGAAGAGTCGGCTTACTACGAGTCACTGCACGAGCTGCCGCTGATCGCGAACACCATTGCCCGTAAACGCCTGTATGAAATGAACGTGGTTATTTCTGATACCGCTGAGTACGGTAACTACCTGTTCTCTTTTGCGGCGGTGCCGCTGCTGAAAGAGTTTATGACCTCACTGCAGCCGGGCGATCTGGGTAAAGCTATTGACGGCACGCAGGTGGATAACGCCCAACTGCGCGACGTTAATGAAGCCATTCGTCAGCATCCTATCGAGCAGGTTGGCCGCAAACTGCGTGGTTACATGACCGATATGAAACGCATCGCGGTTGCAGGCTAAGTCGCACCGCCACCGTTTTCAGCAAATGTAAGACAAAAAGGCGCAGCCATCTGGCTGCGCCTTTTTGTTTTAGCATGCGCCTGGCGACACGATAACAGGCGGTAAAAGGCTCCTGTAACCAACATACTGACACCCGGCAAGAATAAGGAACATGCCAGCCGTAAGGTTGCCAGCAAAATACTCGTGATGATGTCTGAGGGCATAGCATACGGCGACAGAAGCGACAGCCGTGCGCTGCGGGTCGGGTCGGCATTCAGTCAGTCCCCGCCTTTTCCCCCAAATGTGCTTCGGGAAAAGTCTGGCTGCGCAATGTGTGTAGATTTATCGCAAACGGCTATCTGCTTGATGGTCCACTGCGTCGTGTTTTGCCGGACTGGCACAGTGAAAACACAACACCGATGACGCCCTGGGCCATCACCTTACCCAACCGTCTGCTGCCGCTAAAAATCCGGGTTTTTAGCGACGATTTTATGGCCTGGCTTAAGTCGAAATAGCGCGCTTTCGCCGCGGAAACGCATAAAAAAACCCGGCCTGAGCCGGGTTTTTTTATGAGCGTGACCTGAGATCACACTTCATACAGCGTTTGATGCCGGGTTTCTTTACAGGCAATCAGGGCGATCAGCGTCAGGAAGGCCATAGAGGCCAGGTACAATCCGACGGCATATAAGCCGTAGTGCACGTTCAGCCAGGTTGCGATATATGGCGCAACGGAGGCCCCCAGAATCGACGACAGGTTGTATGAGAACGACGCGCCGGTATAGCGCACTTCTGTCGGGAACAGCTCGGGCAGCAGCGCACCCATCGGGCCAAATGTCAGGCCCATAATGCTTAATCCCAGCAGCAGGAAGGCCATCACCAGCGCCTGAGAGCCGGAACCCAACATCACAGGGAACAGGAATGAGAAACCAATAATCATCAGCGTAATGGTGATCATGGTTTTCCGGCGACCAAAGCGGTCAGCCAGCAGGCCCGCGATGGGGACCATCACGCCGAAGCCAATGACCGCCATCATCAACATCCACAGCATGCTGTTACGTGAGATGCCCAGCCCCGCAGGCGCGGCGGCGGTGCCGTAACTCATTGAGTAAACTGTCATGATGTAAAACAGCGTGTAGGTGGCGAGCATGATGAAGGTGCCCAGAATGGTCGCCGTCAGATGTTTGCTCAGAAGTGAGGCAATCGGCACGCGCACCTGCTTCTTCTCTTTCTGCACTTTGGCAAAGACCGGACTTTCATGTAGCGACACGCGCACATACAGGCCAATCAGGACCAGCACGGCAGACAGTACAAAAGGCACGCGCCAGCCCCACTGCATAAACTGCTCGTCGGTCAGCAACCAGGAGAGCAGCAGGAAGGTGCCGTTGGCAAAAAAGAATCCAATGGGCGCACCCAACTGCGGGAAGGAACCGTACAGAGCACGCTTTTTGGCTGGCGCATTTTCCGTGGCCAGCAGGGCCGCACCGCCCCATTCGCCGCCGAGTCCCAGGCCCTGACCAAAGCGGGCCAGTGCTAACAGCAGCGGGGCCAGAACGCCAATGCTCTGATAGCTGGGTAACAAACCGATGACCACGGTAGAGATCCCCATGGTCAGCAGCGAGGCTACCAGGGTGGCTTTACGACCGACACGGTCACCGAAGTGACCAAACAGCGCTGAGCCGATAGGGCGGGCAACGAACGCAATCGCGAAGGTCGCCAGTGACTGTAGCGTGGCGACAGTGGCATCACCCTGAGGAAAAAAGATATGCGGAAAGACAATGACCGCGGCGGTGGCATAAATATAGAAATCGAAAAATTCGATGGCGGTGCCGACCAGTGAAGCAATAACGACTTTACTGCGTGAGTTCACTGGCGTTGGCTCATGTTGTTTATCAAGAGTTTCTGAGATGGAGGCTTGCATAAATGTTTCTTATTTTTAAATACCGTTAAGGAATCTTACGCACCTGTATAGCGGCATTCAATGGCTGGAAACCGCGTCAGCCGCGGCTTTCTCTGCCTAAAAGTAGAAAATCTTTGCCTGATGTGAAATGTCGGAGAATGGCAGCGTTAACAGAGATAAACATGGCGAGATACTCTGTGAAAGCGCTGAAGAAAAGTGACCCCCTGGTTATTCATGCTGTAAAGTGGCTGATAAATAACCGGGGGCAGGGATTTTTCGCTGGTTACTGCTGTTCGTGGGTGGCCATTGCGCCTTTTTCAGGCATGCGTGGATCGTCTTTGTATTTGGCGGTGGCAATCCAGGCCGCGCAGAACAATGTCAGGCGGGCAAAGAAATAGAAGAACGCCATCAGCCCCAACACCGAGCCAAAAGCCGCACCCGAGGGCGAGCTGGCGAGTTTCGGCAGCGTCAACGTCATCACAAACTTAATGACTTCAAACCCGATGGCCGCCAGTAAGGTGCCACGCAGCAGGGCTTTTTTGCGCGGTTTATGGCGAGGCAGAATCCAGAAAATCCACAGAAACAGCAGATAATTTGCCAGTACAGAGATGGACGTCGCGATGATCGTCAGTGCCGGGCGCAACCATTCAATGCCATCCAGCCCTAACGCATTAACGATAGTCGCCTGGGCGGAACCGGCGACGGAGGTCAGTGACAAAGTAATCACCAGCGCCAGCATCAGGCCGGTCAGAGACAAGAAGTCGCGAATATAGCGTTTCCAGATCTTCTCTTTATCGTCGGGTTGACGTTCCCAGACGTCGCGTGACTGCGCGCGAATAGCCTCGCGTAAATTCCCCATCCAGTTGAGACCGGAATACAACGCCAGCAACAAACCGGTGATGCCCACGGTTGCGCGTTGCTGAATGGCCGTGTTCACGGTGTTTTTTAACGTGGTCGCCAGCGACGGATCGCTGATGCTACTGACGATTTTGTTGATGATATCGGTCAGGAGGTCCGGATTCGAGGCAAGCACGAAACCCACGGCAGCAAAAGACACCATTAAAATGGGGATGAGCGACAGAAACGAAAAATAGGTAATGGCGGCACCAAACTGGCTGCCGAGGCGATCGTTAAACCGATCCAGCGCGCGAATAAAGTGCGCTACCGCCGGTATCGCCTGGAACCAGGCGGCGAAGCGTGATACGCGCACGATGGAGCGATCGACGGACTTGTTGCCGGTTTTAATATCGATCAGCGGTTTGGCGTCTTTTACGTTGTCCTGCTCGTCTGTCATAGACATTCACTTTCCTGTTGAACCTTAAAATCACATTATAGCCTGTCAGGTGACATACTCTTGGAGCACCTGACTTAACCACTCCATAAACACCCGAACCCGACGCGCGACATTCCGGCGATGGGGATAGAGCAAGTGAATGGGCATCGGTTTGGCCGGGAACGCATGGAGCACCTCGACCAGTTGACCGCTTTCCAGATATTTTTGGATGCCCACCGTCGGCACCTGAATAATGCCCAGGCCCGCAAGGCAGGCGGCGCGGTAGGTTTCGGTGCTGTTCACCGTCACGACGCCGCCCGTGTGCACATAGTGGCACTGCTTACCATCGAAGTATTCGAAGCCCTGCGCCGCCTGACCTAACGGTTGGCTGTAATGCACCATTGCATGCTGCGACAGTTCTTCAAGCCGAATCGGCCTGCCAAAACGCGCAAGATAGTCAGGACTGGCACAGTTAATCAAGGTGTGCGTGCCTATACGGCGGGCGATCAGTCCCGAATCCTTTAGCTCGCCAACGCGAATCACACAGTCAAAACCTTCGCGAATGACGTCAACCTGGCGATCGTTGCTGCTGAGTTCAATTTCCACGCCAGGATAGTGCTGAAGGAATTCAGGCAGACGCGGAAGAATAAGATCGCTCGCCATTGCCACGGACATGTCGACCCGCAGTTTGCCACTTAACGTCGCGGGATCGTGCTGAAACAGGCTGTCCATATCGCCAATCATCGCCAGCAAATCAAGACAGCGATCATAGTATACCAGGCCATCCTGAGTAAGCTGCACGCGGCGGGTAGTACGATGCAGCAGCCGTGTGCCCATCAGATTCTCCAGCGCCTGAATTTGCCGTGATACGCTGCCTTTTGGTAACCCAAGGCTGTCAGCCGCCGCCGTAAAACTGCCCATCTCTGCAACTCTGACGAACACCTGCATTGCATGAATTTTATCCATATAGCCTGCCGATTGTTGTTGTAAGTGGAACAGTGCTGCGTATTCTTAAGCGTTTATAGAACAATTTTTAACGAATATCCTGAATCTGTGTTCAATTTTGCAACAGGAAATCAACATGAATCGTAAAATCGTCTTGATTACGGGCGCAAATCGCGGTTTAGGCAAGAATGCAGCGCTAAAACTGGCGGCAAAAGGCCGGGATATCATCCTGACGTACCGCAATCATCAAAACGAAGCACAAGACGTCGTCAACGCTATTGAGCGCGCAGGCGGCCGCGCCATAGCGCTACAGCTGGATGTGGGTGATGTTAGCCAGTTCGACCGCTTCATTTCTGATGTCAAAAACACCTTACAGCAGCACTGGCAGCGTGAGACATTTGATTATTTAGTGAACAATGCCGGGCATGGTCACTACAAACCTTTTGCCGAGACGACGGAGGCGGAATTTGATGCGCTGATGAATGTGCATTTCAAAGGGCCGTACTTCCTGACGCAGAAACTGCTGCCTGTTATCAGCGACGGCGGGCGCATTCTGAATATCTCCAGTGGATTAACGCGCCTGACCTATCCTGGCTCGGGCACCTATGCGGCGATGAAAGGGGCGATGGAAGTGCTGACCCGTTACCAGGCCAAAGAGCTGGGGGAACGTCGAATCCGCGTTAATATCCTGGCGCCGGGCGCGATTGAAACGGATTTTGGCGGTGGACGGGTGCGTGACGATAAAGCCGTGAATGAAAGCATCGCTGCGTTGACCGCTCTGGGGCGGGTCGGATTACCTGATGATATTGGCGACGCCATTTGCGCCATTCTGAGCGAGGAAACCGGCTGGATCACCGCGCAACGCATCGAAGCATCGGGCGGGCAGGGACTGTAACAGTAAGGGCGACCCCGTCGCCCTGTCGTGTCTCAGGGCGTAACGTCAATTGTGCCCTCAACGATCGTCACTGTTTTTCCGCCAATCCAGATGGTTTCGCCCTCATAAGCCACGTTCACCCGGCCCTGACGTCTGACCTGCGTGCCCTGACGAACGCGGTAATTGTGCGGTTTACCCTGAGCCGCGAAGTAGCGCGCCAGGCAGGCATTTGCGCTGCCGGTAATCGGATCTTCTGTCAGGCTGCCGTGCTCAACCAGTAATCCCCGCACTTCATACTGTTCTGTTTCTCCCGAGGGCAGCGGGCCAAAGGGCATTACACCATCCACGCTGGCGTGGGTAATTAACCGCTCAAGATCGTTGACGTCGGGTATGACGGCGCGCACCGCCTCGGCACTGACCATCGGGATAAGCAACCAGCGAATGCCCATATCCGCCACGGTGACAGGCTGTGAATGATCCAGCGCGTCGCTGTTTAATGCTGTGCTGATCAGGGCATCGTGGTAGGGCGTCAGGGTGGCGCTGGGCGCGGCAAAAGCCAGCGTACCATCGGATGCGATTGTCACCACCACATTGCCGACGCCGCACTGCTGCACCATCCTGCCTGGTGTTTTGGTTTTCCAGCCCGCCTCAAGCAGGGCATGGGCGGTACCCAGCGTGGGATGACCTGCAAACGGTAGCTCGCCCTGTACGGTGAAGATGCGCACGCGGTAGTCAGCCTGGCTGTCTTCTGGCGGCAGGACAAAGGTCGTCTCGGATAAGTTGGTCCAGCGTGCAATCGCCGCCATCTGGCTGTCGTCGAGGCCCTGCGCATCCATGATGACGGCCAGCGGATTGCCGTTGAACGCAATCGAGGTGAAAACGTCCACTTGTTTAAACGCAACCTTCATTGTCACTCCTTTTCATTGAGATAAAGCGGTTTTTTCATGCCCGGGCAATTGCTTATGTCAGTTAACAGGGCTATGAATAAGTTAAGCAACCGGATGGAGCCTGCTATGTTAAAAATTCTTGGACGCGCCTCCTCAATCAATGTGCGCAAAGTATTATGGCTGTGTGACGAGCTGGACCTGCTTTACGAACGCGAAGAGTGGGGCGAAGGTTTCAAATCCACTCACTCGCCAGAATTTATGGCGCTTAATCCCAATGCCATGATCCCGGTATTACTCGACGACGACTTTGTCATGTGGGAATCCAACGCTATTTTGCGCTATCTGGCCACGGCCTATGGCGGCGAGTGGCTTTACCCGGAAAATCCGCGCGCGCGCGCGCCGGTGGATCAGTGGATGGACTGGCAATCAACCGAACTTAACACCTCGTGGCGCTATGCCTTTATGTCGCTGGTGCGCCATTCGCCCGCGCATCAGGATCCCCGCCTGTTAGCTGCGGCCTGCAAAGGCTGGTCCCATACCATGGGGATTCTCAACCAGCAGCTGGAGCACACCGGTCGCTATGTCGCCGGACGCAACTTCACGCTGGCGGATATCCCGATTGGCCTTGCCGTGAACCGCTGGTTTGAAACCCCGCTGGATCATCCCGACCTGCCGGCTGTCCGGACCTATTACGAGCGTCTGACTGAACGTCATGGTTATACAATCTGGGGACGGAACGGAACGCCCTGAGCCCGACCCGGCGGCAGGCCCGCAAGTTCACAGGCGATGGCACCGACGCGGGCGATAGCGCGAATGTAGCGATCGGTAAACGGATAGCAGCACGAGAGGCGCAGTGCATGGTTATAGCGCTCACTCAGCGAATACAGCGCGCCGGGCGTCACGCAGATCTGCTCTTTCAGCAGACGAGAGAACATCTCGGTCGTGTTCACGTTGCCCGGCAGTTCCACCCAAAAAACAAAGCCGCCGCGCGGCAACGTGGCCTGCGTGCCCTGGGGAAAATGCTGGGCAATTAACCCTCGCGCCTCATCCAGATTGCTGGCATAACAGCGCCGCAGGCTACGCAGATGATGGTCATAACCGCCATTGGCAAGAAACTCTGCCAGCGTCTCTGACAGCAGAGCGGACTCAGCCATCGATGACACGGCTTTAAGCCGTGCGATAGCATCGTGGAAGCGTCCGGCCGCAATCCAGCCGACACGGAAATCCGGCGCAACGGTTTTGGTAAAGCTGGTGCAGTATAAAACCCAGCCCTGCTCGTCAAAGGCCTTCACGGCAGGGGAAAGCGGCCAGTCAAACTGCAATTCATCGTAAAGGCCGTCTTCAATGAGCGGCACTTTGTAAGTATTTACCAACCTTGCGAGCCTTTTCTTGTCGGGCAGGCTCATACAGTAACCCAGCGGATTTTGTGCCGTGGGCATCGCCACAATCGCCTGAAGTCGCTCTTCCTGCAGCAGCATTTCCAGCGCATCCAGCGACAAACCACGCTGCGGATCGGTGGGGATTTCCAGCGCTTTGAGGCCGAGTGAAGCCAGCAAAGGGAACAAAAAAAAGTAGGTAGGTGATTCCAGCCCTACGCAGTCGCCGGGCTGCGTCACCGCGCGCAATGCCAGCTGCAACGCCTCCATACAACCATGGGTGAGGGTGATATCATCGGCGGTGAGTGACTGACCCGCATGTAATGCGCGTCGCGCAATCTCCTCCCGTAAGCGCTCACTACCGGGCGGAAGCGCATAGCGACCGATAAGGTTGGGATTGCGTCGTAGCAATGAGGCGGTGATGCGGGCTAACCGGGCCGAGGGGAACAGTTCGCTGTCCTGCGGACAGGCCAGCGAGATATTGATGTAATCAGGATGATTCTGCGCGGCGAACACTTTATCGATCAAATCCAGCTTTTCGTTGCTGGGATCGCGTATCACACGAGCAGCGTGCTGAGTATGCCGGGTGACCACAGGCAGGACGCCGCGCACGTAATAGCCTGATTGCGGTCGTGCCTCAATCAGGCCACGGTTCTCCAGCAGCTGCCAGGCATTCAGCACGGTGTTCACGCTCACCTGGTGCGACTGGGCGACGCGACGGATAGCCGGTAAGCGCTTACCAGGCTTGAGAGTACCCTGATGAATGGCCTCTGCGAAGCTATCGGCCAGTTGCTGGTAAAGCGTTTGTTCAGGCTGAATTTCAAGGGACACAATTGCCTCCTGGCACGACAGGTACAGTTTGACATCATCGTGATTGTACCCATCAAAATAGCCATTTCCTGTCCCTGTTACCATCACTTTTCGCAACGTAGCATGGTGCTCTGTCTCCCTGTCAGGAATACCATGATGCTTGATCCCTCTTTTTTCAGTTATGTCACCGTGATGTCGATTACGCCGGGTCCTAACAACCTGTTGCTTGCCACTTCCGGCGTGAATTTTGGTATGCGCCGGACGCTGCCGATGGTGTTTGGCATTTTACTTGGATGCGGCCTGCAAACGGTTATTGCGGGCATGACACTGGAGCTGTTGCTGCACTGGATGGCATCCATCCGCTTGCCGCTTACGCTGGTGGGATGTAGCTATCTGCTGTGGCTGTCCTGGAAAATATTTCGTGCGGCTGCACCTGAGGCCCGGCACAAGCCTCAGCCGATGACGTTTCTCGGCGGTGCCTGCTTTCAGGCGGTGAATCCTAAAGCCTGGTTAATGGCCAGCAACGTGGCGCTGTTGTACAGCGCCAACAGTCACGTCCTGATCGTGATGGCGAGTTTTATGCTGCTCAACCTGCCCTGCATATTATTGTGGGCGGCGTTAGGTGACCGCCTGCGCGGTCACCTGCAAATCGCCTGGAAACGCCAGCTGTTCAACAGCCTGATGGCGCTGTCACTGGTGGTAACGACGATCTGGATGCTGGCCGATGCCCTGAAAGCGGTTTAGTCCGGTGCGCCGGGGGCGCTGGCGGAGGGCCACTTCCAGTTCTGCACCTCCGGCACATCTTCGCCATAGACCCGTACATAGCGATGATGCTCTGCCAGGCGCTGCTGCAGATCGTCAGGCAGTTCAGGATGGCGATCGGCAAGCCCCGGGATATGCCTGATGGCCGCCAGCGCCAGATGATAGCGATCCAGCTCGTTCAGCACCGTCATGTCGAAAGGCGTGGTAGTTGTGCCCTCTTCATTAAAGCCATGCACATGGAAATTACGATGGTTATTGCGTTGATAGGTCAGCCGGTGGATCAGACTGGGGTAACCATGGAAGGCAAAAATCACCGGCTTGTCTGCGGTAAACAGCGCATCAAACGCCTCTTCTGACTTGCCGTGAGGATGCTGTTTCTGCGTTTGCAGCGCCAGCAGGTCTACCACGTTAACCACCCGAATGCGCAGGTCCGGCAGATAACTTCGCAGCAGATCGACGGCCGCCAGCGTTTCCATGGTGGGCACATCACCCGCGCAGGCCATCACCACATCCGGCTCTGCGCCCTGTGGGGTTGTGCCGGCCCAGTGCCATTCACCCATTCCGGCCTCGCAATGGGCGATGGCGCTGTCCATGTCCAGCCACTGCGGCGCAGGCTGTTTGCCGGCCACAATCACGTTGATGCGGTCCCATGTTCGCAGACAGTGGTCGCCCACCCATAACAACGTATTTGCATCGGGCGGCAGGTAAATACGCACAATGTCGGCTTTTTTATTGGCAACGTGATCGATAAAGCCCGGATCCTGATGACTGTAACCGTTATGATCCTGACGCCAGACGTGAGAAGACAGCAGATAGTTAAGCGAGGAGATGGGCTGACGCCAGCCCAGCTTGCGTGTCACCTTTAACCATTTGGCATGCTGATTGAACATCGAGTCAATGATGTGAATAAAGGCTTCGTAGCAGTTAAATAATCCGTGCCTGCCGGTAAGCAGATATCCTTCCAGCCAGCCCTGACACTGATGTTCACTGAGAATTTCCATTACCCGACCATCGGGGGCCAACTGCTCATCATAAGGCTCAATAGCTTCAAGCCAGGTGCGGCTGGTGGTGTCAAATACCGGCGTCAGGCGGTTAGAGGCGGTTTCATCCGGACCAAACACGCGGAAATTGTCCCGATTGCGTTGGAACAGGGCGTTAAGATAACGGCCAAACTGTTCAGTTGCCTGTCCGGCCTGCGAGCCGGGCTGCTGTGTATCGAAAGCAAATTCGCGAATATCAGGCGTAACTAATTCACGGCGCAGTAAACCACCGTTGGCAAACGGGGACGCGCCCATACGTTTGTCGCCCTGCGGGGCCAACGCCTGCAGTTCCGGCTTAAGCCGCCCCTGTTCATCAAACAGATCGTCAGGCTGATAGCTGCGCAGCCAGTTTTCCAGAATGTTACGGTGGTCTTCGTTTTCGCGGCAGGCCGCTACGGGCACCTGGTGCGCCCGCCAGAAACCTTCCACTTTCTTGCCGTCTACCGTTTTCGGCCCGGTCCAGCCTTTAGGGCTGCGCAGGATAATCATCGGCCAGCGGGGAATGGCCTTCATTGGTGAGCCCTGCCGGGCGGCCTGTTGAAAGCTGGCAATCTCTGAAAAAGCGCGATCCAGCGTGTCGGCCATCAACGGATGCATCTCTTCAGGTTCATGACCGCAGACAAACAGCGGTTCATAGCCGTAACCGCGAAACAGCTGACGCAGATCGTCGTCACTGGCGCGGCCCAGAATCGTTGGATTCGCAATCTTATAACCATTCAGATGCAGAATGGGCAGCACGGCACCGTCGCGCTGGGGATTAAGAAACTTAATCCCGTGCCAGCTGGAGGCCAGCGGCCCGGTTTCGGCTTCGCCGTCGCCAATGATGCAGGGCGCGATCAGATCGGGGTTATCAAAGACAGCGCCAAAGGCATGAGAAAGTGAGTAGCCTAACTCTCCACCTTCATTGATCGAGCCCGGGGTTTCGGGTGCCGCATGACTGGGAATACCGCCCGGAAAAGAAAACTGTTTGAACAGCTTCTGCATGCCGTCGGCATCCTGACGGATATGCGGATAGATTTCGCTATAGCTCCCCTCAAGCCAGGTATTCGCAACCATGCCAGGCCCGCCATGGCCGGGACCACAGACATAAATAAGGTTGAGGTCGCGCTGACGAATAATCCGGTTCAGATGGGCATAGATAAAATTCAGTCCGGGCGTGGTGCCCCAGTGGCCCAGTAAGCGCGGTTTAATATGCTCTGGCTTCAATGGCTCGCGTAACAGCGGATTGTCCATCAAATAAATCTGCCCGACAGACAGATAGTTAGCGGCGCGCCAGTAGCGATCAAGTAACGTGAGTTCGTGTGCCGTGTTCGGTTGAGCCATGCCATTTTCTCCTGCATTACGTCAGACGATGCACTAACCCTAATAGAGAATGGGGGAGTCAACCAGGCAAGCGGCAAACAAAAAGGCCTCGCAAGCGAGGCCTCAGACAGGTAGAAGACGGTTATTTACCGACGACATAGGCAGTTTCACGGCCTTCGTCATTCGCGGCCACCGGCGTTACAGGCGTATACGGCAGTTGCAGGACGCGGCTGGTTTCAGCCAGTACTTTTTCAGTCAGGGCGACGTCACCGTTAAGTTTGCGGCCCCAGGACGGCACAACGGCACGAATTTTATTTTGCCATTCCGGTGACGCCATCTGCTCTGGACAGACCTTGTGCAGCAGTTCCAGCATGATCGGTGCCGCTGTTGAGGCGCCCGGCGAAGCACCCAGCAGTGCCGAGATCGAGCCATCTTCCGACGACACCACTTCTGTGCCCAGACGCAATACCGCGCCTTCTTTTTCATCTTTCTTGATGATTTGCACGCGCTGACCTGCGGTCACCAGACGCCAGTCTTCCTGCTTCGCCTGCGGAACATAGGCGCGCAGCGCGTCCATCCGGTCACGGTCGCTTTGCAGAACCTGATCCATCAGGTACTTCACCAGATCAAAGCTTTTCAGTCCGACTTTGATCATCGGCATAAGGTTAGTACTGTTCAGCGAGGCAAACATGTCCAGCAGCGAACCCTGCTTCAGGAACTTGGTCGAGAAGGTCGCGAACGGCCCAAACAGCAGAACCTGTTTGCCGTTCAGAACGCGCGTGTCCACATGCGGCACGGACATTGGCGGCGCACCGACGCTCGCTTTACCATAGACCTTCGCCATATGCTGTTTCACAACATCGGGATTTTCGGTCACCAGGAAAGAGCCGCCGACCGGGAAGCCCGCATAGCCATTGGCTTCGGGAACGCCAGCCTTCTGCAGCAACGGCAACGCCGCACCGCCTGCGCCAATGAAAATCTTACCGGCGGTTAACGTACGACGTGAACCGTCTGTCAGGCTGACAAGGGTAACCTGCCAGCGACCATCGTTCAGGCGTGTAATGTCGCGAACTTCCTGGCTCATGCGCAAACGGAAACTGGCTTTTTTCTCCAGTGAGGCAATCAACTGACGCGTCACTTCACCGAAATCGACGTCGGTGCCCATATCGGTCCAGGTCGCGGCCACTTTTTGACTGGCGGGACGGCCTTTCATCACCAACGGAATCCACTTCGCAATTTGCTGTGGATCTTCAGAGTAAGCCATGCCACGGAACAAAGTGCTTTTCTGTAATGCATTAAAGCGTTTGCGCAGGAAGTTAACGTTGTCATCGCCCCAGACAAAGCTCATATGCGGTGTGCTGTGGATAAAGCTTTTTGGCGTATGCAGATTGCCTTTCTGGACATGATAGGCCCAGAACTGGCGAGAAATCTGGAAGGCTTCGTTAATCGCAATGGCTTTCGCGATATCGATACTGCCGTCAGCTCTCTGCGGCGTATAGTTCAGCTCGGCCAGCGCGGCATGGCCTGTACCGGCATTGTTCCAGCCATTAGAGGACTCTTCCGCCACATGCGGCAGCCGTTCCACCATTTCAATGGACCAGTCTGGCTCAAGATCCTGCAGCCAGGTGCCTAAGGTGGCGCTCATGACGCCAGCGCCAATGAGTAGCACATCGACGTCTTTACGCTCCTGCGCCCCGGTGGTGTCCTTTCCGCTAACACTCATTGTGAGCGCAAGATTTACAGCTGATTTGCACATGAGGCGACATCTCCTCTTCTGTTGACCTGAAGCTCAACAGTGTTGCAGGCGAAATAGTCACGCTTCTGTCGAGCGCGTTGCGCTATTTCCGGGTTAAGACTCAGGTATAGGTTAAAGCGACGATAACGAGTTAACTGAACGTTATGCTTTGTTGCCCAAATATAACATTCTCGCGTTCGAATTAAACATTTGTTTATTTTTTAAATGCAGAAATGATTCAGCATAAGAAAGAATCATAATAACAGGCGCGCCATAAGCCTTTTTTGCAGCTAACTCAACGGGTTAAGTAAAAGAGGATGTTGCGGGATTGCCCCATAATGGTGCGGTATGAAAATGTAACTTAGCGAAAGGAATAATCTAACCTAATGAAAAAAAGGGATTATTGAAATTTATTCTTTGCGTTGAATTTTTAATCGATAAGGCGGCGAAGGCTATCTTGTAAAACAAATGTTACATTTTTGTGACCTCAGAGCCAGCCAGGTGACTGACCGACGGCAAGGAAGCGCGCCGCATCGCTGACGCTTTGCATGATCAAAGGTTCTCCACCGCCAGCCTCTCAGTAATTCAGTCTTTTAAAAAAAGAGGGGCAGCAGGCAGATGTCGCCCTGACGGCGTGATTACGCCCGAAACCAGCGGCGCCAGATAAAGCGAATAACAAAAAACTCCAGCGCGCCCAAAAGTAAAAACCACAGGCAAAAGACCACGGTATAAAGCTGATTAAGGTCCTGCAGATGGAACATCTGTTGCAGGTGCTGCGCGACGGCCAGGCTAAACGCGGGAGCGGGAAGCAGAAGGGCAGAGAGAAAGCCCAACAGTAAAATGCCGCCGGGAATGATCAGGGATTCGAAGGGGTTAGTCATGGACAAAAATTCCGTATTTACCAGCCCGCCATTTTCCGGCATTCCGCGGGAAGGTTCAATGACGGACTGTTCAGGGCAGGAAGTCACGCTGTGCATTGCAAAGAAAAGGCTTAAATGACATTAACTTAGAGACATTCATAGCGATTGTTATGAGTTATAGCCTTTGCTATACTTAAATCCCTGATTTTATTGTCTTTTTATAACGATTATTGCGTGATAGACTGCGCGCACTTTTTAATAACCGAGCCATATGTGTGATGAATTCAGCACGAAATGCTGGCTTTTCATCCCAAGTGAACAAATCATGACCTTTATCGCCACCCTGATTCTTGCTTTTGGAATGTCGATGGACGCATTTGCTGCTGCGCTGGGCAAGGGTGCGACCTTGCATCGCCCGGGCCTGAAAGAAGCCGTGCGCACCGGTCTGATTTTCGGTTGTATCGAAGCCCTGACGCCGCTGATTGGCTGGGCATTGGGTCTTGCTGCCAGCCAGTATGTTGCCGCGTGGGATCACTGGATAGCCTTTTTCCTGCTGGCTTTCCTGGGTGCCCGAATGATGATGGAAGGCTTCCGTAAAACGGCGTCTGAACCGTGCGAAGCGCCGCAAAGCCATGGTTTTATGGTCCTGGCGGCGACCGCCGTTGCCACCAGCCTGGATGCGCTGGCGGTTGGCGTGGGGCTGGCCTTCCTTCAGGTTAATATCGTCACCACGGCTCTGACAATCGGTGCCGCCACTACCGTTATGGCTACCACTGGTGTGCTGGTCGGCCGCTTCATTGGGCCTGTTTTAGGTAAATGGGCCGAAGTGCTGGGCGGACTGGTCCTCATCGCCATCGGCTCCACCATCCTCACCGAGCATCTCGGGCTGTTTCAGTAACGCCCGCAAAATCGTATTTTGTGATCTGGTTCAAAATTTATTGCTGATTAAAACAGCAGGAGCTATACTTTTCCTGTAGTTATTCAACAAATTTTTAACTGGATGCTGTATGAAACGTTTATTTAAGTACGTGTTTCACGCGTATGTGGAAACCTTTAAACACGTACCACCTGGTGCGCTGAACTAAGCGCCACGTTTTACCCTCGATAGTCGCGGTCAGGGAATGACCGGTGATTATCACCTCATTTTGTCGTTCTTCTCGCCTGTCTCCGCCTCTCTGTTCAGCCCGCACTGGTCTCGCATTCCGCCTGACATACTGTGATACATCTGGACATCCACTGTGCCAATCGCAGTACGATTTCCGTCATGTTTTTTGCTACTCTGCGCGCCGATTTATTCTCAACACGGGTGGATCGCCCGACATAATAAAAGAGGCAGCAATGCAGTTATGCAGTTTTTATCTTCCCGCTCAGGGGAAAAAAAGCGTGGGTATCGTTCGGGAACAGGGCGTGATCGATGTCGGGATGCGCCTGGGCAAAGCCTGCCCGGATTTAAAAACCTTTTTGACGCGTTCTTCTCTGGCCGATCTTGCCGCCTTTCAGAACATGCCCGTCGATCACGCGTTTTCTGCCGTGCAGTTTCTTCCCGTTATTGAGCAGCCTGGAAAAATTTTCTGCGTAGGAATGAACTACGCGGATAAACGCCAGGAGTTTGCCGCAACGCTGGACGCGCCAACCTTATTTATCCGTTTTGCTGATTCACTGACCGGCCATGAGCAACCGCTGCAAAAACCGCTGACTACCCAGGAATTCGATTACGAGGGTGAGCTGGCGGTGATTATTGGTAAACCGGCGCATCGGGTTAAGGCCGCCGACGCGCTGGACGTCATTGCGGGTTACAGCTGCTTTATGGATGCCACCGTGCGTGACATGCAGTTTACCTGGTTTACCGCCGGGAAAAACTGGCCGCAGACCGGAGGATTTGGCCCCTGGATGACGACTGCGGACGAGATTCCTGATCCCCAACAGTTATCGATTAAAACCCGACTGAACGGTCGTGAAGTGCAAAACGATACCACCGCCAGCATGGTGCATCCGGTCGCCAGCATTATCGAATATATCTCTGCCTTCAGTCCGCTATCACCCGGCGATGTCATTATCACCGGCTCCCCCGGCGGCGTAGGGAAAAAACGGACGCCGCCCCTGTTCATGTTCCGTGGCGACGTGGTGGAAGTCGAGATAGAAAAAATCGGTTGCCTGCGTAACCCTGTCGCCTGACGCAGCGTATTCACTGCCTCTCTGCCGATCCCGTCCTACACTCAATAAGTACCCAGGAACAGGAGCAGCTGATGAGGCGTACCATCCGGTGTAAAAGGCGACAGGGCATAGCCGTGGCCGCAGGGGTTGGTTTAGGTATAGGCGCAGTGCTGTGGGGCGCGAAGCGCTGGCAGCAAATGAAACAAACGCCGCCTGTTTCACCGCGTAGTCACCATGCGGGACTGGCGGGTTACTATCAACAGATCGGTGACTGGCGCATGTTCACCCGCGTGACGCCCGACGCACCTCATGGTTTACCTGTCGTCCTGCTTCACGGTCTGGCGATGTCAGGCCGTTCGATGGAGGCGCTGGCCCTCGCGCTGGGTCGGGACTATCACGTGCTGGTCCCCGACCTGCCCGGCTTTGGCGGTAGCGCGTTGCCCGCATCGGCACCGGTGCTTTCCGTCAGTGAACTGGCCGATATCCTGTGGCAGTGGCTCCAGCACAATGGTTTCCGGCGGGCAATCTGGGTCGGCAGCGCCTTTGGCTGTCAGGTGCTGGCGGCGCTGGCGGATAAACACCCGGACGCCGTGGCCGGACTGGTGCTACAGGGGCCCACAGCCGATCGCCATGCGCGAAGCCTGTTGCGCCAGCTCTGGCGCGGCTGGCGCAACAGCCGACTGGAAGCCCACCGTTCACCTGACCCGCTGGCCCGCATCGACTGGGCGAAAGCCGGTCTCCCCCGTGTATTTGGCACGCTGCGCGCCATGCTTAACGATCCGATTGAATACCATCTGACGTATCTGACGGCCCCCACATTGTTGCTCCGGGGTTCGCGGGACCCGGTTTGTCCGGCGCGCTGGCTGGATGAGCTGGCGGGGCTGTTGCCTCAGTGTGAAAAAATCACCCTGCGCGGCGGTACCCACCGGCTGCACTATGTCTATCCATGGAGCTTCTGCCATGCGATCCGACCCTTTTTGGCCCGTATTCAGCAGGAGAACGCCGATGAGTAAACCGCCGAAGGGCATCGCCCGCTTTGATTCCGCAGCAACCATGTTGCTGGCTCTGGCAAGTGCACTGCGCGATGAGCCCCTGACCCGTTCGTCATCGATGCTGGACCGGTTACTGCCTTCACTGGATCGACTACCGAGCCGGTTACGTGAATGGGGCCATGCGATAAGTGGCCAGGCGGACGGAATCAGCCCGAAACAGGCGGGTGAGCTGGATGTGGAAGGCATCGCCGAATGGATGGTGAGTGCCTACCCGCAGCGCGAGTATCCGGCGGCATTTATCGGCGCATCGAACGGTGCGCTGATCCATCTGGCGGCGGCGATGGGAACGCCCTGGCTACCGCAAACGTTTCTGTGCCCGGTGCGCGTGGAACCCAGCGATCCGGATGATGCCCAGGCCGGCTTTGAACAAGGCAAAGCGGTGGCCGCGGCGCTGCTGGCGACCTGGCCAAGGCTGGCGGTCCATCACAGGCAGGATCCGAGTCAGGACCGGCTGCTGCTCGAAAATATGCAGGCTTTCCGGCTTAAATTACGCGATATGCCACTCGCCTTTAATGAATTTCTGCTGGGAGGATTGCCCGCAGGCGCGACCCTGTTTATCAATCACTGCACGCGCCAGTGGCCGGTTACCCGCACCAGCGACCGTTCGTTTTTCCAGTTTGGCGCACCCGGTGGGGCAACGGAAAGCGAGTATTTGCAGGGCGGCACCCGCGTTGCGGAATATCTGGCGCGGGCAGGGGTTGATCGGGCGCGCTGGACGCCGCCTGCCATCACCGATCACGTCCCTGAAGCCGAATGGGGGCTGGACGGTTACCTGATCTCTCCTCTGAAAAAACTGGCAGAAGCTCAACGCTGGACGCTGATGGAAATTCGTTATGAGCAACCGGAGGCGCTGAGTTTTGTGGTGGCGGAAATCTACCGTGACTGGTATCTGGCGGCAGGCGTGCTGCCCACCCGGCTTACGGTAGACAGCTTTATATTGCTGGATCCCTGGTGCAGTATGCAGCAACAGGCGATTCCCTTCTGGCTGATGTTCCCCTCTGCCGCCTCGGCAGATGCGCTGCAGCGTTTTCTGGAAAAACAGCCGCCGTTCCGCTACATCGATATGCTGTTGTACTCACAAGGGGCCGACAGCATCGGGCTGGCCGACATCGCCCGCTGGCAGCAGTTGCTTACCTTCGCCAAAGACGAAGGCGCGCTGGTCGGTGTGGATGAAACGCGTTTTCCTCATGATGTCACCAGTGTTTCGCAGTTTGACGCGGCGCTCCGTGAGCGGGCACCGCTGCTGCCTGCGCCGCCGCCGCTCACTGTCGGGACAGCGATCGCCGGTATTCAGCGTTACGGCGCCCGTCATGGCGTGAGCATCAGGGCGCTGACCTGAGTCAGGCTCCGTCGGTGATGGGCTTGCGAACCAGCACCAGATAGGCCAGTGCGCCCATCAGGGTTACGCAGGCACAAATCATCAGCGCCAGGCTGAAGGACTTCGTGGTGTCCAGTATCCAGCCGGTAATCACCGGAGCAAAGGACGCGAAGATAAAGCTGGCGAAGTTTTGAATGCTGCCTACGGAGGCTGTCATGCGCGCGGTCACGTTAGCGTGGATCAGGCCCCAGCATGAGGTCCCCGCAAAGTGAATACAAAACAGGGCCATGCCAATCAGGGTGACGGCGCTGGTGGTCTCAGTGGCGCGCGTGACGAAGGCGGTAAAACCCGCAGACAAAACCATGCCGCTGACAATGCACACCTTACGGGTTTTAACCGCATCCCAGCCGCGTTTCACTAACGCATCCACCACATAGCCGTTGAGCAACATGCCGGCTGCGCCAAACAGGAAAGGAATCGCCGCCAGTAAGCCTGTGCTCTTAAGATCAAGGTGATAGGTCGACTGCAGATAACCCGGCAGCCAGGCAATATACAGCCAGGCGGTGTAGTTAATGCCGCTGAAGCCAATCATCATGCCCCACATGGTGCGCTGCTTAAACAGGCCGCGCCATTCACGAAAGCTGATCGGCGCTTTACGCGATGCCACGCTGCCCGCCTGCAGATAATGGATCTCTTCCGCACTTAAGGTGTTGTTATCACGGTCGCGATAAGTCATGTACCAGCCGATCGCGAGGAAAATCCCTAAAATACCGATAGTCACAAACATGCCGCGCCAGCCCAGCAGCAGCATCATGGCCGCCAGGATCGGCGGCGCCACCGATAATCCGATCATCGAGGCGGCGTTAAACATCCCCATCGGCATCCCGCGATCTTTAATGTTGAACCAGTCATTGATGACCTTTACGCCACATGGATTCATGGGCGCTTCACCCATCCCGAGGCCAATGCGCACCAACACGAACTGAGTAAAGTTATGCACCAGTCCGGACGCGGCCTGGAAAAGTGACCAGATGAACATGCCCACGCCCAGCATAATACGTGGGCCTTTGCGGTCCAGCAGGGCGCCAGCGGGCAGTTGTGCCAGCCCGTAAGCCAGCGAAAATGCCGAGAGCAGCACGCCAATTTCCGTCGCGCTCAGCCCCATCTCCTCACGAATCGTCATATTGGCTACCGACAGCGAGCTGCGATCAAGGTAGTTAATGATGGCGGCAAGCAGCAGCAACAGCATGGCGGTAATCTGGACTTTACGGATGCGCGGCGAGCGCACGATATCACTGCGCAACGGCACAAACGCCTCATCAGGTGCAGCGGCGGCGGGCGAGGTTGAACGATCAATAACCGATCTGTTTTCCATGGCAATCTCCCTGAGCAGGCGATTTATCATTATTGTGAGCATTAAGGATGCCCGACGGCACAGGGCCGCCGGCGCGTTGCGATGAAGAGTAAGGGCGATAAAGCAGAGATGTTGTAAAGTTGTTTCAAAATCGTGCGAGAGCTAATGCTTTGCGGTTTTTAATCGGTTTTTAATTGTACTGATTAATGCTGCGGATCATGGATCGCTTGGCTGTGGCCAGATGACTGTGCAGGGCGCAAAGCGCATCCACATCCCGGCGACCGATTAACGCAGACAAAATCGCCATATGCTCCTCCAGGGCAACGATGTTGCGCTGCTTCAGATCGCTTTCATCCCACTGATAGTGCGAATGGAAAATAACGGAAATAATCTCCAGCGACTGATTAAAGAACGGGTTATTGGCGGCAGACAGAATCAGCGAGTGCAACTGCTTATCCAGCGCCGCAAAATGGCGATAGTTGCTGGCAATGGTCTCACGCATCGATCGGTGCCGATCCAGTAGATCGCGCGCCTGAATCCAGCGTTCATCGTCCATGGGCAAGTTTAAAAAACGCGTCAGGGCATGGGTTTCCAGCATTTCACGTAGCTCAAACAGCTTTTCCGCATACGTCTGCGAAAACTTTTTCATCTGCCAGTGGCCGCGTTTGACCGGTTCCAGCAGGTTGTAGCGCATAAAATGCAGTAAGAATTCGCGCACGGCCACCGGGCTGACATTGGCCTGCTTTGCCAGTTGCAGCTCGCTGAAGGTATCGCCGGGCTGCAACTGTCGCTGATTGATCAGATCGAAAAAACGCTTTTCAACCAGACTGGCCTGTTGATCAATCGGCGGCATCACCGCGTTCAGGCTGTCCTGCGCCTCCGGCGCGCGCACAATAACCCAGCTGTCTTTGACTTTTTCCAGCACGCCTCGCTCATGCAGATAACTCAGCACATGACGCACGGTCGTGCGGCTGACTGTGAACATTTCGGCCAGGGCGGCCTGCGGTGGCAGCGGCGACTGAACGTGGCCCTGGGCGATGCTTTCCAGCATATGGTTGATGACGTTATGGCGTAAATTTTGGCTGCGGCTCATGCGGGGGCTCCGGTTTTTTATGCATTAAAAACCATTGAAGGCCCAAAAAAGCCGTTCTGGTTCACAAAGTGAGAAGAGGGGAATACGGTGCCGCAGCCAGATTCGCCATAACTGCGCTTTTGATAACCGGAGAGTAGCCATGACCACTATGAAAGCCTTAGTCATCGCAGAACCGCGTTCGCTGGTCTGGGCTACACGCGCTCAACCCCGGCCTGCCGCGACTGAAGCGCTGCTTAAAATCGTCAGCGCAGGCATTTGCGGCACCGACATTCACGCCTGGGCAGGAAACCAACCCTTTTTTAGCTATCCGCGTGTCCTCGGCCATGAACTCTGTGCGGAGGTGGTGGAGACAGGCGCTGCCGTTCACGATTTAGCCGCAGGACAGCGGGTGGCACTGATTCCCTATCTCTCCTGTTTTGAATGCGATGCCTGCCGCAGCGGTAAAACCAACTGCTGCGAAAACATTTCGGTGATGGGTGTCCATCAGGATGGCGGCTTTAGCGACTATCTTTGCGTACCGGCAGCTAACCTGCTGGTGGTGGACGATCTTGCGCCAGAAGCCGCAGCGCTCATTGAGCCTTTTGCCATCAGCGCCCACGCGGTGCGGCGAGCGGCGGTGGCGCAGGGCGAGCAGGTGCTGGTCGTGGGGGCGGGGCCGATCGGCCTGGGGGCTGCCGCCATTGCCGCTGCTAACGGCGCGCAGGTGGTGGTCGCGGATACCAGTGATTACCGCCGTCAGCACGTCAGTCAGCAGTTGGGACTCTGTGCACTCAATCCGGCTGATGCGGCGTTTATAACCTCACTGCGAAACGAATTTGATGGCAGGCTGCCGTTGAAGGTGCTTGATGCCACAGGCAATCCTGCGGCGATGAACGCGGCCGTAAGCCTGATTCGCCATGGCGGAACAGTCGTGTATGTCGGTCTGCATAAAGGGGATTTGGTGATTCCTGACAGTGAGTTTCACAAGAAGGAGAGCACGATCATGGGTAGCCGTAACGCCACCCGTGAGGATTTTGATCGGGTGCGTGAACTCATGGCGGCCGGGACGTTACGTGCCGATATGATGCTCAACCGGCGTTTCGCGTTTTCGACGCTGGCAGAACACTTTGAGGCGCAGGTCATCAACAATCGAGCGTTAATTAAGGGCGTTATCGATTTTGATCGCTGAAGCCGGAGACAACGGGGGGCGCTGTCTCCGCACGCGCTACGCCGTTCCGGAGAGCGACTGGAAAAAGTGGCGACGCACGGCGTCGGCATCCACGCCCAATGCGATGCGTTGTCGGGGCAAATCGCGAAAAGGGTTGTGACGGGAAGCCAGCGTGCTGATCTGGCGCACCGTCTGACCACAGGCGATGCCTTCGGTAATCACCCGCAGTGGGCTTTCCACCAGCGTAAATGCCTCGGGCAAACACAGCCAGGATATCGTCAGCGTGTCATGCAACGCCATTCCCGCAAATCCTTCCTTCTCAAGACTGTACGCCAGATAAGGGCGGCAGATCGCCCGCAGGATCGGCTGTTGCAGTTGATCCACCTCATCGCTATTGATCAACACTTTATGGGTAACATCCAGCGGGATCAGAATAACCGGCAAGGCCGAGGACAGGACCTGATCCGCAGCATGAGGATCCTTCCAGATATTAAATTCACTGAACGGTGTCACATTCCCGCTGTGGCCATCGGTACCAAAGGCGCCGCCCATGATGACCAGTTCTTTGACCAGCGGGATAATATCCGGTGCCTGATTGATGGCGCTGGCGATATTGGTAAGGGGACCGATTGCCACCAGCGTAATGACGCCGGGATTAGCACGAACGCTGTCGATAATAAACTGCACGGCACCGGGCGCGTCGTCGCTAAACGGATTATCAAACGCATCCCCTAAACCGTCTTCACCATGCAGCCTGGCAGGTGCGCTCGGTTCCCGTGCCAGCGGACGGGCGCAGCCGCGGTACACCGGCACGTCAATCGCCATTTTCTGGCAAAAGAGCCGCGCATTTTTCACCGCCTGGCCCACGGCAACGTTGCCGAATACCGTGGTAATGCCCAGCAGATGTTGCGTCCGCGCGACATAGGCCAGCGCAAAGGCATCATCCACGCCGATATCAGTATCAAAAATGACAGTGCGCACAGGATTCTCCAGAAAGCGTGAGCGCCTCACCCGGGGCGACAATCGTTGTGTGGGCGCGGCAAGCGTAAAAGCCGTCATTTATTTAAGCGGAAAACGGAAAAAGGGGAAACCTGAATTCTCCCCCCTTTTAAGGCTACCCGCGTCGGGTTTTTGACACAGCATGTCAGCCGCACATCACGGGCGCGCGTTCACATGGTCTGAGTTGCCAGTCAGAAAAAGGCATCGTATGATTGCCTGCGCAAGGTGATGGCGTTCCACCTTCCCCAACCGCCAGCAGGTTTCCCCTGCGGCTGATGACGCCTGACACTATCCTTTATCCTTTCGTGGGAGCGGGAGCGTCAGGTGCCGGTATTTGCTGACCCTCCACCGTCTTCTGCACAATGCCTGTTAACGGGAGTATAAGATGTTAAAACCGCTATTCGCTGTGATTGTGGGCGGCAGCGTAGGTTGTGTACTGCGTTGGTGGTTCGGTATGCGTTTCAATGCGTTTTTCCCCAATCTTCCACCGGGTACGTTGCTGGTGAATCTGATTGGCGGCTTTGTGATCGGGGGGCCATGGCCTGGTTTATTAAAAATCCCCAGCTCGATCCCGCCTGGCGGTTACTGATCATTACAGGCTTATGTGGCGGGCTCACCACGTTTTCCACGTTTACCGCAGAATTAATGACCCTGTTGCAGTCCGGAAAATATCTCTGGGCGATGAGCAGCGCGCTGGTGCATGTCATTGGCTCGTTGCTGATGAGTTTTGCCGGTTTCGCGCTGATTAACCTGTTGGGTTAACGCCGCCGCGAAACCGGATGCCATCAGTCCTGCAGACACTGAGCGATGAAGCTGGCGGCGTGCAGGGCGCCCTCGGCTGAAATCGTGTGGCCAGTCTGTGGCTCAATCAATGCCTCGACCGGAACCGCCGCAGCTTTCAGGCGGGCCGCGGCTGACTCGCTTTCGCTGACGGGGATCACCGCATCAGCCCGGCCATGGATCAGCAGGGCTGGCGTATGCGCGAGTGGTGTCAGTGGGCCGTCAAAGGCCAGTCGGCCGGAAAATGCCACCACGCCCGCCAGGGGATAACGGCCAGAGGCCAGTAGATCTAGCGCCATAATCGAGCCCTGAGAAAAGCCCACCAGGATGACCTTCTCCCAGCATTCTGCCATATCATGCTGCGCCATCAGGTCACGCAGAACGCGGTCAAACGCCTCACGGGCTTCGCGAACCCGCCCTGGACGGTTTTCCGGCGTAATGCCCGCCAGACTGAACCACTGATAGCCCATGCCCTGTTCAAAAGCATAAGGCGCATCCGGTGAGGCAAAGACCACATCGGGTAACAAGGTTGCCCAATAGTCGCCGACAGGTGCCAGATCGTCGCCGTTACTGCCTACGCCGTGCAGAAAAATCACCAGTGCTTTTGCCATGCCGGTTCCTGTAAAAGTTGTGTTGTCTGACAGGTATTTGAACAGTTACACCGGTTAACGTCAAAATCAAACTGACCGCCGGGAAGGCCGCCTGTCGTACAGGGGAAGGCAAACATTACGTGCCGTCTCCCTTTCCCTGTAACGTAAAACCTGCTTGACTGAAACGTCACCGCTTGCCGTCTGGAGTTATGCATGTCGTTGTTTACCCTGAGCACGTTATCCGACATTCCCGCCGCTGAATGGGATGCGCTGCTGCCTGATGATCAGCCTTTTTTGCGCCATGCCTTTTTGCTGAGCCTTGAAGACAGCGGCAGCGTCAGGCCGGAAAGGGGCTGGCAGCCAGCCCATCTGGTCTGGCGTGAGCAGGGTGAACTCTGCGCCGCGCTACCCGGCTACCAAAAAAGCCATTCACAGGGTGAATACGTGTTCGATCACGCCTGGGCCGATGCCTGTCAGCGAGCCGGTATCGCTTACTATCCGAAATGGCTCGGTGCCATTCCCTTCAGCCCGGTAACGGGCGCGCGCGTGCTGGGCAAATCCGATGCCGCTATCCGTCTGCTGTCGAGGCTGCCAGACTGGCTGGAGCGCCAGGCGTTGAGTGGCGCGCATATCAATTTCACCGACTCTCACGCTAACGCGCTGCTGGCGGAACAACCCGACTGGCTGGCGCGGCTGGGCTGCCAGTATCACTGGCACAATCGCGGCTATCGCGACTTCCAGGACTTTCTGGATACGTTGATGTCACGCAAGCGCAAACAGCTGCGCAAGGAACGGGAGCAGATCGCCCTGAACGGCTTTGAATTTGACTGGTATCGCGGCGATCAACTGCGTGAAGATCAATGGGATTTTGTGTACACCTGCTATGCCAACACGTACGCGGTGCGCGGTCAGCGTCCTTATCTGACGCGTGCCTTTTTTAGCTTACTGGCCGCGCGTCTGCCGGAAAACATTCGCGTCGTCATTGCCCGTTTGCAGCAGCAGCCCGCAGCGATGGCTTTTTACCTTAAAGACGGGGAAAGCCTGTATGGCCGCTACTGGGGCTGCCTGGCGGAATTTAACCAGCTTCACTTCGAAACCTGTTTTTATCAGGGGATGGATTTCGCCATCGCCGAAGGCCTGCAACGCTTCGATGCGGGCGCGCAGGGCGAACACAAGCTGGTGCGTGGTTTCGAACCGCAGATTACCCACTCCTGGCACTACCTGTGTCATCCCGGCCTGCGCGCCGCCGTTGACGATTTTTTGCAGCAGGAGCGGCAGGGCGTTCACCTGTGGGCCGAGGAAGCCCGGGACGCCTTGCCTTACCGACGCGGCGACTAGTCCGCCCCAACAAACCCGCCGGTCTGGTGTTGCCAGAGCCGGGCATACAGGCCATTTTGTGCCAGCAGTTCCTGGTGGCTACCGATTTCGACAATCTGGCCGTGTTCCAGCACCACCAGCCGGTCCATTTTTGCAATGGTGGACAGACGGTGAGCGATGGCAATCACCGTTTTACCCTGCATCAACGACTCCAGGCTTTCCTGAATCGCCGCTTCCACCTCTGAATCAAGGGCGGAAGTGGCTTCATCCATGATCAGAACCGGCGCGTCTTTCAGCAACACGCGCGCAATGGCTATGCGCTGACGCTGCCCGCCAGACAGTTTTACGCCGCGCTCACCGACATGCGCATCCAGCCCCGTCCGGCCCTGGGAATCCGACAGCAGCGGGATAAATTCGTCGGCGCGGGCGCGACGGATAGCCAGTTGCAGTTCTTCCTCGCTGGCATGGGGCCGGCCATAGAGCAGATTTTCGCGGATAGAGCGGTGCAGCAGCGAGGTATCCTGGGTGATCATTCCAATCTGGCTGCGCAGGCTTTCCTGCGTCACCTCGGCAATACACTGACCGTCAATCAGGATGCGCCCGCCGTTCAGGTCGTAAAGACGCAACAGCAGATTGACCAGCGTCGATTTTCCGGCACCGGAAGGTCCAATCAGGCCAATCTTTTCCCCCGGTTTAATGGTCAGGTTCAGGCCATTAATCACCTGCCGCTCGCCACCATAGTTAAAACGGATGTTGTCGAAGCGAATCTCCCCCTGCGTCACTCTGAGCTGTTTCGCCTGGGGCGCATCCTGCACGCTAAGCGGTTGGGAAATGGTGTTCAGTCCGTCCTGCACCATGCCGATATTTTCAAAAATGCCGTTCACCACCCACATCACCCAACCGGACATATTAACCAGACGGATAACCAGGCCGGTCGCCAGGGCAATGGCACCGACGCTAATCAGCGATGCGCTCCACAGCCACAGCGCCAGGCCGGACGTGGCGACAATCAGAACGCCGTTCAGCGTCGACAGCGTCAAATCCATGCTGGTTACCATGCGGTTAGCCTGCTGCGTTTTGTCTGTCTGCTCCTGAATCGCCTCACGTGCGTACTGCCGCTCCAGGTCGCTATGGGCGAACAGCTTGATGGTAGCGATATTGGTGTAACCATCCACAATCGTGCCCATGAGTTTCGAGCGCGCTTCTGAGGACACCACGGAACGGGCCTTTACGCGCGGCACAAAATAGCGCAGCGCCGCGCTGTAAAGCACAATCCAGATAATGAGCGGAATCATCAAACGCCAGTCCGCTTCGGCGAACAGCACCAGCGCCGTCGCGGCGTAGATCAGCACATGCCAGATGGCATCGACCAACTGCACCGCAGAATCGCGGAGCGAGTTGCCGGTTTGCAAAATGCGCTGCGCAATCCGGCCCGCAAAATCGTTCTGGAAAAAATTCATGCTCTGACGCAAAACGTAGTTGTGGTGCTGCCAGCGAATCATGCTGGTCATGCCGGGATTAATGCTCTGGTGAACCAGCATATCGTGCAGCGCAATAAACATCGGCCGCAGTATCAGGGCGACGCAGCCCATCCAGAGTAAGGTTGGCCAGTTATCGTGGAACAGCGTAGCCGGGGTGGAATGGTTAACCAGATCAATGATGCGGCTCAGATAACTGAACAGCGCCACCTCAATGAGCGCGCCCACCAGCCCCACCACCAGCAGTGCGGCGAAGCTCGGCCACACCTGGCGCAGGTAGTAAAAATAAAAAGGCCAGACCCGTGAGGGCGGCATATCGGTGGGGGCATCCTGAAAAATATTGATAAAACGTTCGAAACGACGATACAACATACAGTTACTCTTTCCGTTCGATAAGAATTACAGCTTAGTGCATGTGTACGCCCGATTAAAAAAAGGATTCTCTATGGATATCACTCTGCGCGGCCGTGAACCACATGATGCAGCGGCTTACCAACGTCTTTACGGCCATCCGGCGGTTTTCCCCTGGACGCTGCAATTGCCGTTTCCCAGCGTCGCCACCTGGGAAAAGAAATTCGCAAAAATGGATGCCGAGGGCTTCATCAATTTTGTTGCCGAAGTAGACGGCGAAATGGTTGGTGAGCTGACCTTGTTTACAAATCATAATCCGCGTACGCGTCACTGCATCAGCTTCGGCATCGGTGTCAATCCGGCGTTCTCAGGGCGCGGCATTGGCGAGCTGTTGATCCGCACGGCAATGGATTATGCACGTAACTGGCTGGGCATCACCCGCATGGAGCTTGAGGTGTTTCATGACAATCATCGGGCGCTGGCGCTGTATGAAAGGCTGGGTTTTGAGCGCGAAGGGGTGCGTCGTCAGGCATCCTTACGTGAAGGTAAACTTCATGATGTGGTGATGATGGCCAAACTGCTCAACGTGGCGTAACGACCGCGCATTGCCCGTTTTTGCGCGCGGCGTTAAGGTCAAAAGTCGCGCAACATGTTTAAACGTTGTTCTGTGCCACAGTTCGCACAAAATGCCCTGCATAAAACCCATCGCCTGCCGATATGACGGTATCACCCACTGATGCTCTGGAGGGCGATTGTGATAAAACTAATAACGATCGACGAACTGAAAACGGGCATGTTCGTCCACAAACTTGAGGTCTGGTGGTTTAAAGACAAACGTATTCGTAATCAGATGCTGATCACCGATCCGCAGCAGGTTGCGATGTTCCGGCGTGAAGGTATTCAGCGGTTATGGATTGATGAAGAGAAATCGATTTCATCACCACCTCCTGAGCCAGTCCATACCGCACCCTGCCAGCAGGCTCCCTTTACGCAGGAACGTGAACAGGCACAGCAGCTGTTTGAACAAGGCAAAATCAAGGTGCTGGCGCTGTTTAACGAAGCGCGAATGGGTTGCGGCCTCGATCTGAGCAGTATGATTGATATTGTGGATAAAATAGCCGGTTCGATTGAGCGCGAGCCCAGCGCACTTCTGCGCGTGGCACAACTGAAAGATCACGATAATTACACCTACCTGCACTCCATGGCGGTCTGCGGCTTGATGATCGCCCTGGGTAAAAAGCTCGGCCTGGATGCGCATCAACTTCAGCGCGTTGGCATGGGAGGGCTGTTACATGACATTGGCAAAGCGGCCGTACCGCTCAGTATCCTGAATAAACCGGATAAGCTGAGCGACGACGAGTTTGCCATCATGTGCGAGCATCCGATAGCGGGTGCACAGATGCTGATGGAAGCGAACGCAGGGGATGACCTGGTCGATATTGCCCTGCATCATCATGAAAAATATGACGGCAGCGGTTATCCCTACCGCCATAAAGGCCATGAGATTAGCGTCTATTCCCGTATGGCCACCATTTGTGATGTGTACGATGCCCTGACCTCAACGCGTCCTTACCGCGAGGGCTGGACACCCGCACAGGCTTTACAGTCGATGCTGGCCTGGCGCGGGCATTTTGACACAACGCTGCTGCATGCGTTCGTTACGACAATCGGTCTGTATCCGGTGGGGTCGCTGGTGCGGCTGGCATCGGGACGTATTGCACTGGTGGTCAAGGCGGGCGAACAATCGCTTCAGAAGCCGCGCGTACATGTTTTCTGGTCGTTGCACGCTAAGCGCCCCGTCAGACCAGAAGTGGTCGATCTGGGGGACAGTTTTTGCACGGACAGCATTGTCTGCTCGGAGAGTCTCGCGGCCTGGCCAACGATCGACCTCAACCGGGTCTGGTTGCTGGACGTTGCCTGAGCCAACGTCGCCATTTTTATACCTTTTTTACAGCGTGCCAGTGCTTTTTAACCCTTTCTTTATGTGACTCAGCGCAAGCTATTCAGCAAATCCAAACCTCTGGAGGTTGCTGTGAGTGCAGGCGTGATAACCGGCATTGTGCTGGTCGTGTTGTTGCTGGGCTATTTAGTGTATGCCCTGTTGAATGCGGAGGCCTTCTGATGGCGGCCAATGCATTTTTACTGATCGCGGTGTATCTGCTGGTGCTGATGGTGTTGGCACAGCCGCTGGGACGTGGTCTGGCAGCGCTGGTGGCGGACAAACCCCTTTTTACCCGTGCCGAAGCGCTGTTTTGGCGCGTCGCCGGGGTACAGCAAGGCGATATGCGCTGGCCGCAATACCTGCTGGCCATTGTGCTGTTCAACCTGTTCGGCCTGATCCTCCTGCTGGCTATACTGCTGCTTCAGGACAAGCTCCCGCTCAATCCACAACATTTTCCGGCCTTGAGCTGGGATCTGGCGCTTAACACCGCGATTAGCTTCGTCACTAACACCAACTGGCAAGCTTATTCAGGCGAAAGCACCCTGAGCTATTTCAGCCAGATGGTGGGCCTGACCGTGCAGAACTTTTTCTCTGCCGCGACCGGTATCGCTGTCGCCTTTGCCCTGATTCGGGGCTTTGCGAATCGCTCGATTGCAACCCTGGGTAACGCCTGGCGCGATCTGACGCGCGTTACGCTTTACGTGTTATTGCCCGTCAGTCTGCTGATGGCGCTGTTTTTTGTCAGCCAGGGCAGCATTCAGAACGTCCTGCCTTATCAGACGATTACCGGCCTGGATGGGGCGCAGCAAACGCTGGCAATGGGCCCGGTGGCCTCGCAGGAAGCCATCAAAATGCTGGGCACCAACGGCGGCGGCTTTTTTAACGCGAACTCTGCTCACCCGTTTGAAAACCCCACCGCGCTGACCAACTTCGTGCAGATGCTCAGTATCTTCCTGATACCGGCCGCGCTGTGCTTTGCCTTTGGCGAATGTGTGAAAGACCGTCGTCAGGGCAACATGCTGCTGTGGTCAATGACGCTGATGTTTGTCGTGGCGGCGGCCTTCGTGATGTGGGCGGAAGTGAACGGGAATCCGCACTTCCTGACGCTGGGCGCGGACAGTGCCATCAATATGGAAGGAAAAGAAACGCGCTTTGGCATTCTCAATTCCAGCCTGTTTGCGGTTATCACGACCGCCGCGTCCTGTGGTGCGGTGAATGCGATGCATGACTCGTTCACGGCCCTGGGCGGCATGGTACCTATGTTGCTGATGCAACTGGGCGAAGTGATCTTCGGCGGTGTCGGTGCGGGCCTGTATGGGATGTTGCTGTTCGTGTTGCTGGCGGTGTTTATCGCCGGACTGATGATTGGCCGTACTCCCGAGTTTCTCGGCAAAAAAATCGAAGTCTGGGAAATGAAAATGACCGCCCTTGCCATTCTGGTGACGCCCGCGCTGGTGCTGATCGGTACAGCCATCGCCATGATGACCGACGCTGGCCGGGCCGGTATGGCTAACCCAGGCACCCACGGCTTCAGTGAAGTGTTATACGCCGTATCGTCGGCCGCCAACAACAACGGCAGTGCCTTTGCCGGTCTGAGCGCGAACACGCCGTTCTGGAACGTTTTGCTGGCCATCTGCATGTTCCTGGGGCGCTTTGGCATCATCCTGCCGGTAATGGCGATTGCCGGTTCTATGGCCGGTAAAAAAATTCAGCCGGTCGGTAACGGGACGCTGCCAACGCATGGTCCGCTGTTTATCGCGTTGTTGGTGGGCACCGTCCTGCTGGTGGGCGCACTGACCTTTATCCCCGCTCTGGCTCTGGGTCCGGTAGCCGAGCATCTGCAACTTATTCAGGGACATTAATCATGAGTCGTCAACAACAGGTGTTTGACGCAGCGCTCTTGCGCACTTCAGCAATCGATGCCGTGAAAAAACTCGACCCACGCGTTCAGTTTCGTAATCCGGTGATGTTTGTCGTCTACCTGGGCAGTCTCCTGACCACGGTACTGGCGGTGCTGATGTCTACTGGCTATCAGACCGGCAGCGCCAGTTTTACCGGCGCGGTGTCTGTCTGGCTGTGGTTTACCGTGCTGTTTGCGAACATGGCAGAAGCGCTGGCCGAAGGGCGCAGTAAAGCCCAGGCGAACAGCCTGAAAGGCGTCAAAAAAACCAGCTTTGCGAAAAAACTGTCGGCTGCGCATTACGGTGCAAAATGGCAGCAGATTGCGGCCGATGAGCTGCGCAAAGGGGATGCGGTATTAGTGGAAGCGGGCGACGTTATCCCGTGCGATGGTGAGGTGGTCGAAGGGGGCGCATCGGTTGATGAAAGTGCCATCACCGGGGAATCCGCGCCGGTGATTCGTGAATCGGGCGGTGACTTTGCCTCGGTAACCGGCGGGACGCGTATTCTGTCCGACTGGCTGGTCATCACCTGCAGTGCAAACCCCGGCGAAACCTTCCTGGATCGCATGATCGCGATGGTGGAAGGCGCACAGCGCCGTAAAACGCCCAACGAAATCGCCCTGACGATTCTGCTGGTGTCCCTGACGATTGTGTTTCTGTTAGCTACCGTCACGCTGTGGCCGTTCTCCGCCTGGGGCGGTACGCCGGTGACCATCACCGTGCTGGTTGCGTTACTGGTGTGCCTGATCCCTACCACGATTGGTGGTTTACTCTCCGCTATCGGCGTCGCGGGGATGAGCCGAATGCTGGGGGCAAACGTGATTGCCACCAGTGGTCGTGCTGTCGAAGCGGCCGGGGATGTGGACGTGCTGATGCTGGACAAAACCGGCACCATCACACTGGGTAACCGCCAGGCGACCCAGTTTTTACCGGCCCCCGGTGTCACAGAAGAACAGCTTGCCGATGCCGCGCAGTTGGCCTCGCTGGCGGATGAAACGCCGGAAGGTCGCAGTATCGTGGTCCTGGCGAAGCAAAAATTTAATCTGCGTGAGCGGGACCTGAGCAGCATGGGAGCCAGTTTTATTCCCTTCTCAGCCCAGACGCGCATGAGCGGTGTGAACGTGCAGAACCGCCTGATTCGTAAAGGGGCGGTCGATGCGGTGCGCCGTCATATTGAAGCCAGTCACGGTGCGTTCCCGGCAGAAGTAAACGCCCGGGTAGAAGAGGTTGCCCGGGCGGGCGGCACTCCGCTGGTGGTCGCTGAAGGCCCGAAAGTGCTGGGCGTGGTCGCGCTGAAAGATATCGTCAAGGGCGGGATCAAAGAGCGCTTTGCCGAACTGCGCAAAATGGGCATTAAAACCGTGATGATTACCGGTGATAACCCGCTGACCGCCGCCGCGATTGCAGCCGAAGCGGGCGTGGATGACTTTTTGTCGGAAGCGACACCCGAAGCCAAACTGGCGCTGATCCGTCAGTATCAGGCCGAAGGCCGCCTGGTGGCGATGACCGGCGACGGCACCAACGATGCGCCTGCGCTGGCGCAGGCCGATGTCGCGGTCGCGATGAACTCGGGGACGCAGGCCGCAAAAGAGGCAGGCAACATGGTCGATCTGGATTCCAACCCGACCAAGCTGCTGGAAGTGGTCCATATCGGTAAACAGATGTTGATGACGCGCGGATCGTTAACCACGTTCAGTATCGCCAACGACGTAGCCAAATACTTCGCCATTATTCCGGCGGCGTTTGCGGCTACGTATCCTCAGCTCAATATGCTCAACGTGATGGAGCTGCACTCACCGTCCTCCGCGATTCTGTCGGCAGTGATTTTTAATGCCCTGGTAATCGTCTTCCTGATTCCGCTGGCCTTAAAAGGCGTGAGCTACCGGCCATTAAGCGCCGCATCACTGCTGCGCCGTAATTTGCTGATTTATGGATTAGGTGGACTGCTGGTGCCGTTTATCGGTATCAAAGCGATCGATATGTTGCTTGTGCTGTTTGGTATGGCCTGAGGAGAATAAAATGAGTCAGTTACGTCCGGCAATTTTTCTGCTGCTGCTGCTAACGGTTGTATGTGGCGTAGTTTATCCTTTGCTCACGACCGGGTTGGCGCAGTGGCTGTTTCCCTGGCAGGCTAACGGATCGCTGTTAAAGGTAGAAGGTGAAGAACGGGGCTCTGCACTGATTGGGCAGGCTTTTAGCCAGCCTGGCGAGTTTTGGGGCCGTCCTTCTGCCACCGGCGACAAACCGTATAATCCCCTGGCATCCAGTGGCAGTAACCTGGCCGCGAGTAATCCGGCACTCGACAAAGCGGTGGCTGAACGCGTTGCCGCGTTACGTGCAGCCAATCCGCAGGCCAATGGGCCGGTGCCGGTGGATCTGGTGACCAGTTCAGCCAGTGGGCTTGATCCAGAGATTTCGCCACAGGCAGCGCTGTGGCAGGCACCGCGCGTGGCGGCGGCCCGTCAGTTGCCGCTGGCGAAAGTGGATGCGCTGGTGGACAGTCTGACCCAACGTCCGCTGCTCCCATTTATCGGCGAACCCACGGTGAATGTGCTGCAACTCAATCTGGCGCTGAACGATCTTAAATAAGTAAAAGGACGCTATGAATCACGAACCGCTGCGCCCCGATCCGGATGCGCTGTTACAGGCCAACAGTGACAGCCATCGCGGTAAGCTCAAGATCTATTTTGGTGCCTGTGCGGGGGTAGGGAAAACCTACGCCATGCTGCAGGAGGCGCAGCGGCTCCGTGCCCAGGGACTCGACGTGCTGGTCGGCGTGGTGGAAACCCACGAGCGGCCGGAAACGGCCCAGCTTCTTAACGGACTGGTGGTGCTGCCGCGTCGCGCTACCGGCCGATCCCGCCATGCTGAATTCGATCTGGATGCCGCGCTGGCACGTCATCCGGCGGTCATCCTGATGGATGAACTGGCTCATACCAACGTGAAAGGCTCGCGACATCCCAAACGCTGGCAGGATATTGAAGAACTGCTGGATGCGGGCATCGATGTGCTGACCACAGTGAACGTTCAGCACCTGGAAAGCCTGAATGATGTGGTCGGCGGCGTTACCGGCATTCAGGTGCGTGAAACCGTACCAGACCCGTTTTTTGACAGCGCCGATGAAGTGGTGCTGGTGGATCTGCCGCCTGATGATCTCCGGCAACGCCTGAAAGAGGGCAAGGTCTACATTGGCGATCGCGCCGAGCGGGCCATCGAAAATTTCTTCCGCAAAGGCAACCTGTTTGCGCTTCGTGAGCTGGCACTGCGCCGCACGGCCGATCGGGTAGACGACCAGATGCGCGCCTGGCGCGACAGCCAGGGACGGGACAAGGTCTGGCACACGCGCGACGCGATTTTGCTCTGTATCGGAGACGATACGGGCAGCGAGAAACTGGTTCGTACGGCGGCACGGCTGGCCGCCCGGCTCGGCAGCGAATGGCATGCTGTCTATGTTGAAACGCCGCGCCTCAACCGCTTACCGGAGGCCCGTCGCCGCGCCATTTTGCGGACGCTCAAACTGGCGCAGGAGATGGGCGCGGAAACGGCAACGCTCTCCGATCCCGACGACGCTCAGGCGGTGCTGCGCTACGCGCGGGAACACGATCTGGGCAAGATTGTGACCGGACGGCGTCCCGTGCGACGCTGGCGACGCGACAGTTTTGCTGAGCGGCTGGGGCAACTGGGCCCGGATCTGGATTTGCTGGTAGTGGCACTCAATGAGCCCATGCAGGATGCGCCGCATCCCTTAGCCAGCGACCGGGTTAACAGCGACAAATGGCGCATGCAGTTGCGCGGCGTCATGATGGCGCTGGTGCTGTGTATTCTGGTCACCGCCGCCGGACAATCGGTGCTGATCAGCTTTGATCCGGCCAACTGCGTGATGATCTACCTGCTGGCGGTGGTGATCGTGGCCCTGCGTTATGGCCGATGGCCATCCGTGATCGCCACAGTCATCAACATCATTGCCTTTGATCTGTTTTTTGTGGCACCGAAAGGCACGATTGCCGTCTCCGATTTACAGTACCTGGTGACCTTTGGCGTAATGCTGGCGGTCGGCGTGATCGTGGGTAACCTGACGGCGGGCGTGCGCTACCAGGCGCGCGTCGCGCGTTATCGCGAACAGCGCACCCGGCAACTGTATGAAATGGCTAAATCGTTGGGCAGCGGTCTGACACCCGAGGATATCGCGGCCACCAGTCAGCGCGTGCTCGACGCCACATTGCAGGCCCGATCCCTGCTCCTGCTGCCGGATGAGCAGGGCGAGCTGCAAACCCTGGGCAACGCGCTGCCGGGAAATGAACCGGACTGGGCTATCGCCAAATGGAGCTACAGCAAAGGCCAGCCAGCCGGCGCAGGCACAGACACGTTACCGGCCGTGCCCTACCAGATTCTGCCGCTGAAGGTAGGAGAATCCTGTCGCGGGCTGCTGGTCGTCGAGCCAGAAAACGTGCGCCAGCTGATGATTCCCGAACAGCAGCGGCTGTTAGAAACCTTCACCGTCCTGATTGCGAACGCGCTGGAACGTCTGGCGCTGTCGCAGAGTGAAGCGGCTTCGCGGCTGGCCGCCGAGCGTGAACAGTTACGCAATGCCCTGTTGTCGGCGCTGTCTCACGATTTACGCACGCCCTTAACCGTGCTGTTTGGTCAGGCGGAAATGCTGATGCTCGACCTGGCCAGTGATAATTCAAAATATGTGCCCCAGGCCAGCCAGATTCGCGAACAGACCCTGAGCACGATTCGTCTGGTCAGCAATATGCTGGATATGGCGCGTATTCAGTCCGGCGGTCTGAATTTACGGGAAGAGTGGCTGGCTCTCGAAGAGGTGATCGGCGGGGCGCTCAGTAGCATGGCACCGTCGCTGAAAGGAAAGGCGGTCGAACTCGATCTGCCTGCGGATATCGTCCTGATTAAGGGAGACAGCACCTTGCTGGAGCGGGTGTTTACCAACCTGATCGAAAACAGCCTCAAATACGCCGGTAACTGCGCGCCGCGCGGGATCCGCGCCTGGTGTGATCATGCCCGCCTGGAAATTGCCGTCTGGGATGGCGGTCCGGGCATCGCGGAACAGGACATGACCCGTATTTTTGATAAGTTTTCGCGTGGCGACAAAGAGTCGGCCGTGCCTGGCGTCGGACTGGGACTGGCCATTTGTAAAACCATCATTGAGAGTCACGGCGGTCAGATCTGGGCGGAAAATCGCCCGGAAGGTGGGGCCTGTTTCCGCCTTTCTTTACCCTTGCCGCCCGCACCTGAAATTTCTCCTGAAGGGCTGAAATAACTTCACAGATGATCGGTTATAATGCGCGACTTTACTGCTTATGACTGGGAAATTATGGAACGTTTTACCGAAAACCTGATGTATGCATCGCGCTGGCTGTTGGCTCCCGTTTACATTGGACTTTCGCTGGGATTACTGGCACTGACCATCAAATTTTTCCAGGAAATTGTTCACCTGTTGCCCAACATTTTTAGCATTGCAGAAAACGATCTGATCCTGCTGTTGCTGTCACTGGTGGACATGACGCTGGTCGGCGGGCTGCTCGTGATGGTGATGCTGTCTGGCTATGAAAACTTTGTCTCCAAACTCGATATTGATGAGGGTAAAGAGAAGCTGAGCTGGCTGGGTAAGATGGATTCCGGCTCGCTGAAAAACAAAGTGGCGGCGTCGATTGTGGCTATCTCCTCCATCCACCTGCTGCGGGTGTTTATGGACGCGCGCAATGTCGAAAACGATAAGCTGATGTGGTACGTGATCATCCATCTGACCTTCGTTTTGTCGGCCTTTGTGATGGGCTGGCTGGACAGCATGTCGCGGGCAGAGAAGAAAAACGTGTAACCGACGGCACGCGTTATCCGCGCCGGCGACTGACGTCGCTTTTCCCGCGAGATGCCGGCGTCAGCCTGACGCCGGCCGTGCCCCCGCCAGATGAGGCAACACCGCCTTGATCATGGCAAAAAACGCAGTCAGCCGGGCAGGATAATAGCTCGCCCAGGGATAGGTCAGCCATACCGGTAACGCCGGAGCCTGCCATTCCGGCATGAGCTGGACCAGCCTGCCCTCTGCTAAATCCTCTTGTATCACCCACGACGAGACGATGGCGGCCCCCAGGCCCGCCAGCGCAGCTTTGCGTACCGCATAGAGGCTGTCGCTGCTTAAAACAGGGGCGATCGGCAGATTCACCGGTTCACCTTTGTCCTGATGCTGTAACGCGATTTCGTTACGGTAGAAGCTGGTTAACGCGAGCCAGGGCAACGCGCCCAGCTGTTCGACCCGGGTGATCGGTGCATGCTGCCGGAGCAGTTCAGGGGCCGCGACAACAATGCGCGGCACTTCGGCCAGCAGCACCGCCACGACCGAAGGATCGGTAGGCGCGCCGACCTGAATGGCGCAGTCAACGTTCTCGGCCACAAAATCGGGTGTTCTGTCGTTCAGCATCCACTCTATGCGTAAACGGGGATAGCGGCGCATAAAGTCCACCAGCGGGGCGACCAGTTGATCCTGACCAAATGCATGTGGCGCGCGTACCCGCAGTGTCCCGACGGGATCGCTGCCTGCGCCGGTCAGATCGTCTTCCAGCGCATGCCAGGTGGCGAGCAGTTGCCGTGCCTGTGCATAACAGCGTTCGCCATCATCGGTGAGCTTGAGCGCGTGCGTCGTGCGCAGTATCAGTTTCACGCCGAGCCCGTGCTCAAGCGCCTGCAACCGACGGCTGATAGTGGGCTGCGTTGTGCCAAGTTGCACTGCGGCGGCAGACAAACTGCCGCTTTCGACAATGCGAATAAAGGTATGCATCAATGCGATACGATCGTTATTGCTGAAATTGCTCATGCGCCCCACGTATAACCGTTTTGTTTTTTATCAGTCTACCGCGTATGCCAAAAACAGGCTTTACTTGCCACACGCTTTTTTCGAGGATTTCACTATGACAGTGGTACATAACCTGAACCGGCATTCAACTGAGCGCCTGCCTGCGCCCCTTGTTTTTACGTTAGCAACCGGTGCGGGTCTGAGCGTGGCATCGATTTATTACAGTCAGCCCATGCTCGACATCATCAGCAAGCAGTTCCAGATAAGCGTCGGCAGCGTCGGTATGGTGCCCATGTTAACCCAGGCGGGTTATGCGCTGGGGATCCTGCTGCTGGCCCCGCTCGGCGATCGCCACGATCGTCGCACCATTATTTTGATCAAAGGGTTACTGCTAGTCATGGCGCTTCTGCTGTGCGGCTTTTCCGGCGGCATCAGCGCACTGCTTATCGCCAGTTTTATCACCGGCCTGACGGCGACCGTGGCGCAGGACATTGTTCCGGCGTCGGCCGCGCTCGCCCCGGTGGCCAGCCGGGGTAAAACGGTTGGCACGGTGATGACGGGTTTACTGGTCGGCATTTTATTATCCCGTGTCGTTAGCGGTGTGGTGGCGGAGTATTTTGGCTGGCGCACCATGTACATGATTGCGGCTGTGGCCGTGTTGCTGATCAGCCTGACGCTGTGGCGCGTACTGCCGCGCTTTACGCCGGGTACGTCGGTAAGCTATCCCCGCCTGCTGTTGTCACTGGTGCACTTATGGCGTGCGCATCAAACCCTGCGGCGTGCGGCGCTGGCACAGGGACTGCTCTCCGTGAGTTTTAGTGCGTTCTGGTCAACGCTGGCGATCATGCTTAGCGACCGCTTCCATTTTGACAGTGCCATTGCCGGTGCTTTTGGTCTGGCAGGGGCGGCAGGCGCGCTGGCGGCGCCGCTGGCCGGGAACGTGGCGGATCGTATTGGCCCGGCGCGCGTCACCCAGTTTGGTGCCGGTCTGGTGACGCTCTCTTTCGCGCTGATGTTTTTACTGCCTTTCCTGCCGCTGTCTGCTCAACTGGCCGTCATTATTATCAGCACAATAGGTTTTGACTTAGGCGTGCAGGCCACGCTGGTGGCCCATCAGACATTGATTTACGGTCTGGTTCCCGAGGCGCGTAGCCGGCTAAATGCCCTGCTGTTTACCGTGGTGTTTATCGGTATGGCCAGTGGGGCGGCACTGGGTAGCCTGGCGTTGGCGCACTGGGGCTGGAATGGCGTTGTCGTGTTATCCACCGTTGCCGCCGCTGTCAGCCTGTTAATCCGCCTCGCCAGTCGTCACCTCAGGGACTGATTCTTCCGCCCGCCAGCAAATGTGCCAGGCTTAGTCATAAACTCAATTAAAACGGTGCGTTATGAACTTCATTGCCTGGACAGCTGCGACGGGCTGTCTGCTGTTATTAATGTCGCTGGCATCAGGGTGGATCCACCGCGGCCCCGTGACCTCTTTTGGTCTTTTTTTATTAACCGGGATCGCCTGTGGGCCGTGGGGATTTGATGTGATTGAAATCGATATCCTCCGCCATGCTGAACTGGTCGCGCATATTACCGAGATAACGATGGCCGCGTCGCTGTTCATCACCGGGCTCAAGCTGCGTCTGCCGCTGAAAGCCAGGCAATGGCGCGCGGGCAGCCTGCTGGCGTTTCCGGCCATGTTGTTGACGGTCGCCGCAATGACGCTGCTGTCTCACTGGCTGGTGGGGCTGTCGTGGCCGATTGCGCTGGCCTTTGGTGCCATTGTTGCGCCCACCGATCCTGTGCTGGCCAGCCTGATTTCCGTCAGCGATGCGCAGGACGATGACGCCCTGCGCGTTGCGATATCCAGTGAGGCGGGCATGAATGATGGTTCGGCGCTGCCGTTACTCATTCTGGCCCTGTTGCTGTTTAACGGTGAAAGTCTGGGCACGGGCATGCTGGCACGCTGGGCAGCCATTGATGTGGTGTGGGCCATTGGCGGCGGCATTCTGCTGGGGTTTGGTCTGGGGCGGTTAGTCGGCCTGCTGGCCGCACGGCTTCGTCATGCGCATGGTGATGTCGCACCCAATGACTTTCTGGCGCTGGCGCTCATTGCGTTGAGCTATGCCCTTGCTGAATCGCTGGGCGCGTCGGGCTTTCTGGCTACCTTTGCGGCAGGCCTGGGATTACGTCGGGCTGAACTGGGTGTGTTCAAACGTTATCAGCCTGATGATATGCCGGATGACGATCGGGTGCTGCCTGCGGAAGCACTGGTCAATCCCAACCAGCGTTTACAGCAACACGGTAGCGGTATGGTGAAATCGGTCGGTTTAGTGGTAGGCGACGCGCTGTCTTTTGGCGATACTATTGAGCGTTTACTGGCGGCCACAATGATGGTGGTCCTCGGCGTGACGCTGGCCCATCACTGGAACATGCAGGGCGTGATGCTCGGCCTGTTGCTGTTTGTGGTCGTCCGGCCACTCGCCGTATGGCTGGTCACGCTGCGTTGCGGCGTATCGCTTCCTCACCGTTTGCTCATCGGCTGGCTGGGGATTCGCGGTATAGGTAGTCTTAATTATATTGCGTTTGCCTGGGTCCATGGTATGGGCGGCTCGCAGGCAACGATGATGGTTGATATGGCGCTGACGCTGGTGGTATGCAGCATCGTGGTGCACGGCGTGTCAGTAACGCCGCTGCTAAACTGGCGCCAGGCCCGACTGGATGCAAAGCAGCGCCAGTCATGAAAGTGGGTTAACTGATAACAGGAGAAGACGATGAAGATATCTCAGATACTGTTGCTGAGCGTACTGGCCTCTGGCAGTGCGCTGGCGGCAGACGACACGGAACAAAGTGCTTACGCCAGCCAGCTGTGTCACATCGTGAGCAGTGAAAAAAGCGTATCGACAGCCGATCAGTATGTCGAAAAAATGAAATCCAGCGTCGCAGGATCGCAGTCCTCTTCCGCCTTCAATAAACCTGAATTTGACGAGGAACTGGCGAATGAAGTCGCCAGCGCATGGCTGCAGCTGGGTGACGAAGAGCGCGCTAAACTGCGTAAAAATACGCAGCAGTGTGAGCAAACGGTGATGACGCAGTTCCAGCAGGAAGATTAACCGCAGTTAAATCGTCAATAAACGCGCTAAAATGGCGCGTTTTTTAATGGATTTTCATGCCCGATTGCGTACATAATCGCCAGCGTCTTCACCAAACGTGCGATACATAATAAAAACGCAGCGGACCGACAGGGCCGTCTGACCTTTCTGGCATAGATTTAACAGGCATCATGATTACGCGTCGACGCTTTATTTTCGGCACAGGAGCGCTTGCGCTTTCACTGGCTACCAGCAAACTGTTTGCCCGCGATGATATTATTCCCCTCTGGCCGGACGAACCGCCCGGCGGTGGCGGCCCTGGCGGAAAATTACGTGTTGATGCATGGGGCTCCTGGTCGAATATCGTCAGCCCGGCGATTCAGCGTTTCAGACCTGAAAACCCCAACGGTGAAGCGGTGCTCATCGCGGCAGGCGGCGGCTACCGCTGGATCGGTATGGGACGTGAAGCCTGGCCCGTTGCACACTGGTTAAATGCCAACGGCTATACCGCCTATGTTCTCAGCTACCGTTTGCCGCGTGAAAAGTGGCAGGCCGGGAATCTGGCGCCTTTACAGGATGCCCAGCGCGCGCTGCGTCTGCTTCGCTCATTCGAACGAAAAGTGCATGTATTAGGATTTTCGGCCGGTGGGCATTTGCTGGGGATGGCGGCGGCGCGTCCGGACTTTCAGTCCTATCCCCCCATTGACAGAGTGGATCAGGAAATCCCCAAAGCGGACAGTGTCGGGCTGATTTATCCGGTCATTACCCTGGAAGCCCCTTATCAACATACCAATACACATCTGATGATGGTCGGTAATGATGCCAGCCCACAGGAAGAAGCCAGTTGGTCTGTGCAAAATTATGTCACGCACGCTTATCCGCCAACCTTCCTGGCGCAGGCCGGTGACGACCACACTTCAAAACCCTTTAACACGCAGTTAATGCGCGATACCTGTCGCCGCAATCGCGTGCCGGTTCAGTTGATTCAGCTTTCCAGCGGCGGGCATGGTTTTGGCCTGGGTAAAGCGGGCACGCCGGCTGCGCTGTGGGATCAGGCCTATGTGAAATGGCTGGAAAACCTTGATCAGAACCCCTCGCCGTTGACGCATCGGTCTGCCACTGTCCTTTAGTTATTCTGGCGACGCCGGTCATAAAAAAAGCCGGCAGTTGCCGGCCTCGCTAAAACAGCGATTCTCAGGATTGAAGCGACACAGGGCAAAGCATGTGATAAAGCATGGTCACTGCGATTAAAACTGATAGGTCAGGCCCATCCCGACGCTGTCTTTCGTAGTGATACCAGTAGCACGAGTAAAGTCATTATCTTTCAACAGGTTAATGCGGTAATCCACATAGGTCAGCATGTTCTTGTTGAAGTAGTAATAGGTGCCCACCGCAATATACTTCTGCATGGTCTGACTTCCACCGGCAAAGTTGCCTGCGCCTTGCAGGTTTTCCCCACGCTGCGTGACAAAACCAATGGAAGGGCGTAAGCCGTTGAGGAACTGATATTGCGCAATGGCTTCGAAGTTATGCGTCTTGTCAGCAATCTGCGACAGCTGGCCGTACGGGGTCACATCGTTGGCCTCACCGTACATCGCGGCAAGGTAGATTTGGTTCGCATCGTATTTGGCCGAGGTCACCCATGCCGTCGCATCGTCACCCTGACCGTCCGCTTGCTGTGTCAGCGTACGATTGGCTTTCATACCGGCCGCAGCAATGCTCAAACCATCGGTAATGCTGTAGGTCAGACCGGCACCGTAGCCGTCGCCGTTTGCCAGCTTAGCGGTTGAGCGGTCGTTTTTCCCCTGATACTGAAGAATGACCTTCAGGCCGTTCCAGTCTGGCGAGTGCCAGGTGGCCAGGCCGGTTGAGCGTTTTGACAGGAAGTTGTCGTTGGTGGTCATGGTGCCGGAACCGTAAATCGGTGCCATATCGGTGTAAGCCGATGCGGTATACAGCACGCCAAAGCTGCGGCCGTAATCGAATGAGCCAAAGTCAGCCAGTTTCAGACCTGCAAAACCCAGACGCGTCGCATTCCCGGTTTGTGCGTCAGTGCCGCCTTCGCTGTGGTTCAGCTGGAAGTTATATTCCCATTGACCATAGCCTGTCAGTTGATCGTTAATTTGGGTTTCACCTTTAAAACCCAGGCGCGCATAAGAGTTATCACCATCTTCGGCGGTATTGTCCGAAAATACATGACGCGCATCGACTTTACCGTACAGATCAAGTTTATTACCGTTTTTATTATAAATTTCAGCGGAGCATGCAGAAAATGAGATCAGCAAACACAGTGCATGCGGCGCGCATATTTTTATTTTACGTTGCATATCATCTACCCTTTAATGTTGGTGAAGCATGAGGTTTATTTCCGCACAAGGCGGAATTGTTCAAAAATGTCAGTTTCGTTATGACGAAATAATTAAAAGCGTTACGTGGCTACATCATGTGGCCGTATTTTTATGGTTTTCCCTGGTGTTGATTATCAGGGCGCATAACGCCTTGATAATGTATTTATTATTAAATGGCTAAATCAGGTATATCGCTCAATATCGTTTGCGCGCCACTGTGTAAATATTTACGGGCGACAGCAGGGTCATTAATTGTGGCAATCGCAAACTCAATACCGGAATCGGCCAGGCGTTTCAGGTCGTCATCCGTCGCAAAGTCCGCCAGGAAGTGCAGGATCTGACAGCCGGTTCTGGCCAGTAATGCCACAGGATCGCTGGGAGGAACGCACACGGCCAGTCCACGCGGGACGTCAGGCATGATCCTTTCCGCAACCTTCAGCGAGAGCTCAGAAAAGCTGCTGATAAAGAGCTTCTTTTCATCCGCAGGCCACAGCGATTTCAGCTGCGTAATGGCAATTTCCGCAGTTTCAATTTCCTGACCAGACGTTGGTTTGATCTCCAGCTGAAGGCCAATACCTTTATCCAGCACAAATCCCACGGTTTCAGCCAGTGTAGGGACTTTAACGCCTTTGAACAGGTGGCCATAACAGACGCCCGCATCCAGCGACCGGATTTGGTCCAGGGTTAAATTGGCGACGTAGCCGGTGCCATTTGTTGTCCGATCCACCGCATCATCGTGAATGATGACCGGGTGCCTGTCTTTGGTCAGTTTGACATCCACCTCTATCCACGTCGCGCCATGCTCAACGGCCGCCTGAAAAGAAGGCAGTGTGTTTTCTGGTGCCAGCAGAGGCGCACCACGATGTGCAATCAGGCGGGAATTCACTACGCGTACAGGGTGTTTTTTTGTCGGCATGCTCAGCGTTACCTTCTGTTGTCGGGTTAGCACAGGCTTACTTAAGTAAGACCTGGTTAGAAAATTCGGTTCTGACTTCGTCGCCCAGCGGTTTAGGCATGAACTGGGTGCCATGAACACGTTCTTTGCTGTTGATCAGACCTGCATCGCGATTCACTTCTTTGTTTTGTGGCGTAATGCCATAAACCTGTTGAAACAGCCTTTGTGTCGTGGGCAGCGTCAGCCAGTGGATAAACAGCAATGCTGCCGCTTTGTGCGGCGCATTCTTGGGAATCGCCACCATATTTCCGCCGCCGGGCATGCCGAAATCGGGGATATAGAGTCGGATGGTTTTGGGGACTTCGCCGTGGTTTTCTAAGCCCACCAGATAGTCTTCCCAGGCGGGGACCAGCAGAAACTCACCGCTCACCAGTCGCGTTACGCTGTCGGCGTTAGAGGCGGTAATAATGTAATCAGGACGCAGTTGTTTGAACCAGTTCCAGGCCGGTTGTAAGGCCGTCAGGCTTTTTACATCCGCATCGCCTTTGGTGAAATCAAAGCCAGGCACCAGCGTACGCGTGACAGATTCAATAAACGCCGGACCGGAACCGCCGTTTTCCACGTTAAAGCCAAACTCCTGAGGATGAGTCTGCAGGAAGGTGGTGAGCTGCGGCAGGGTACGGGGCAACTCGCTTTCTTTCATGCGGCGCGAATCGTAGGCCAGGCCCGTCTGATTGCCCCAAAATGCCACGCCATAACCTTTACTGTCCGTACCCTCAATGGTGTAGTTCAGGGTTTTGCCTTCCGGCAGCAGTGTATTAATCGGGCCAAAAAACGTTTGCTGAGGCGATACCGTACCGAATGCGCCTCCGCCAATCGAAAACACATCAATATCGCCTGTTTCCCGTCCCCGGTCAGCCATGAGTTTATTAATATTGCCTTGCAGCGGACCTTCAGAGATCGTAACAGCAATACCGTACTGTTTTTCAAACAGGCTGACCTGCTCTTTAAGACGATCCTGGTAATACCATTGGTACCAGGTTAATTTCCCTTCTTTTTTAGCCTCGTCAACAATGTGTTGCCAGTCCATTTGTGTAATATCCTGAGCCTGAGTACAAAAAGCCCACGCAAGTAATAATAAGGTGGCAGATCGTCTGAACATGATTTTCCCCAGTTAAGCGAATTAATAACCGTCAGCCTTTTCCAGCAAAAGCGGCGACGGGATTCTTTGTCAGTAATTTTTCAGCTATCAGCATTAAAATGACATTCGGCACGACCAGCATTAAAGAAATAACAGCGGCATTAGGTCTGATAAAGTTGTAACCCAGATAAGAATAAAGAATGGTCGGTACGGTAATAAAATCCGGCGAGCCGACAATAAAGCTAATGGCGAACTCTTCGATGGATAACGTAAAGACAATAATTAAGGCCGCAAATATGCCGGGTCTGATAGTTGGCAGGCAGGCAACTAAAAAACGATTTACTACAGACGCGCCCATATCGCGGGCGGCATCCAGGGTGTCCTGACGTATTTGAGAAAAGGAAAGGGTCAGAATCCTCACGGCATAGGGCATTAAGATGATGGTATGTCCCAGTAAAATGCCGACAAACCGACTGTGGATGCCCACCACGTTCAACAGCATGGAAAAAAACAGCGCAATCACAAAGCCGGGCACGATGAGCGGAAGCAAAACCGCATTCTGTAGCAGGGATTTACCCGTAAACGACATCCGGCCAAACGCCCAGGCCGCTGGCAGGGCCAGTAGCAACGTGAGCACAGAGACGGTTGCTGCCAGTAAATAGCTGTTCTTCAGCGCCTGTGGCAGGGCCGTGGTCGTCCAGACTTCGACCCAGCGGCCCAGGGAAAGCACGGGCGGCAGGGCATCCGGCCAGGCCCAGGGATGCGTTTTATCCACCAGAGACCACAGCACGGTCAGAATAAAGGGGATCACCAGCCACAACATGAACAGTGCGGTAATCAGGATCATCATCATGATACGCAGGGGCGACATGCTTTTTCTGGCTCTCATCATTTATGTTCTCCCACTTTTTGCAGCCACTTCGCCACACCGGCCAGCACCACCGCACCGACAAACGCCGCCAGCATTAATATCACCGCCACCACGGCCGCAAGGTTCCAGCCCTGGGCGCTGATTTCCGGAAAGCGCAGCATGTATTGCGACAGGGAGAAAACGCTGGTGGGTCCAGCCACGACCTGGAATGAAAAGTCGCCCAATGCGCCAATGAAGATCAGGATCAGCGAGACCTGAACGGCTTTGATGGATAAGGGCAGAATGATCTGTAAAAGGCGGGCGGTTTTGCCTGCGCCCAGATCGCGGGCCGCATCAACGATTTCGTCCCCGATAGCGCGCAGACTGCCGGTGATGATCAACAGGGCATAGGGAAGCTGTTTCCAGACCTGCAGGATAATGACACCAATGCCCCAGCGATCATTCTGCATACGGATGGGTTGCGAGATGATGCCCAGTTTGAGCAGGCCGAGGTTAATAAAGCCCTGCCAGGAAATCAGATTGATGAACAGCAGGGCGGCGACCAGCCCGTGTACCATCAACGGGGCTTTCAGTAAGCCGCTCATCAGCACAGAGCCGGGAAAGGGCTTTCTCAGCCACAGCGCCAGCGGCAGGGCCAGCGCCACAGACAGGACGGCACTGACCACGCCAATTTTCAGGGAATAGCCGGTGGCGCGCCACAGCTGACTGTCGTTCAGGATGGTTTCCCAGTACTGCAGCGTAAAATGCGCAGGCGCGCCAAAGTTGAACAGTCCGACAGATTGCGCGATGGCCATAACGACAATCAGAATCAGGGTGAGCACGACGGGAGCGACCGCAGGCAGCACCAGTAACCAGGCGACTATGTTTCGGTTGTGCACTTTCATGACCAGCTTTCCTGCAAAAAGCGAATCCTGTCAGGCGCGATGGAAAAATTAACGCTATCTCCTTCCCGAATGTGATTTTTACCGACTAACTGAATATGCCACTGGTATTCCGGCTCTTCATGGTCCTTTGGGTGAACCTGTAGCTCGGACAGGTTGCCCAGAAAGCTCACGGCACCTATTTCGAAAGCACGGCTATTCATACCGGTTTCCTGTTCGCTCAGCAGAGCATCTTCCGGACGCCAGAAGGTGTATACCTTGTCGGAAAGGGGCGGAACAGGACTGTGAATGTTCATTTCACCCAGCACGCAGGAAACACGATACATTCCGGTGTGACTGTCACCGTCAATGACATGCGCTTTCATCACATTCGCCTGGCCAACAAAGCCCGCAACAAACCGGTTAACCGGCGAGTAATAAATATCTTCAGGGGTGCCGGTTTGCTCAATGCGTCCGGCGTTCATAACCACGACGACGTCAGACATGGACAGGGCTTCTGCACGGTCATGGGTCACATAGATAGCGGTAAACCCGTGTGAACGCTGCAGCTGGCGGATTTCGAGGCGGACTCTGTCGCGTAATGTGGCGTCGAGATTCGACAGCGGTTCGTCGAACAACACGATTTCGGGCCGCACAGCCAGCGCTCTGGCCAGCGCGACACGCTGCTGCTGACCGCCCGATAACTGCGCAGGCAGCTTCGGTAAGTGGGCGTTTAACGAGACCTGAGCGGCGGTTTGCGTGACGCGATCCTGTCTCTCCGCTTTGGCCATTTTCCTCTGCTTCAGCCCAAACCCAATGTTTTCGGCCACAGACAGGTGAGGGAACAGCGCATAGGACTGAAAGCACATGGCCGTATCGCGGTGCTCAGGGTTAACCTGATGCATGTCCTGCTGGTGAATCAGGACTTCCCCGCTGTCCAGGCTGTAAAAGCCCGCAATCACTTTGAGCAGCGTGGTTTTGCCACATCCAGACGGACCCAGCAGGGAAACGAACTGTCCTTTTTCGGCCTTCAGTGAAATGCCGTCCAGCGCGACAAAGTCGTCGAATCTGAGCATGGCATTATTGATTTCAAGCGTATTCACGTATGGCTGCCCCGTCATTGAAGAAATGTGTGCATCTTAATTAATGCGATGCGCATAATAATTTGATGCGGCGAAATTAGGCAATTTCAGGCAGGTTAAGAATTTATTAATTTTATAAAACCCATATTTAACATGGTAATAATGAGTTGATTTGATTTCTTACATTTACTCTGCTAACTATTATCATGCATAGTGAATAATATTGAAGGCAGAACGTTTGTCGGTCATATGAAGAAAAAAGCGGGGAGGACAGCGCCGAAACGCTGTCCTGAAAAGACGGCAGGAAGAGAGCGCGGACTGACGGATATTCAGGCGGGGGTAAAGCGGGGGTGCGGAATAAACTGGGCGGAAAGGCGATTGAGTGCCGCGGTGCCAACACTCACATGTGTTGAACTTTTTTCCTGGCTCCCGGCCAGATGAGCATCAAGCCCTGCGGCTTTGCATAGGGCATAGCCCGCGGAAACATCCCACATACTGCTGAAGCACTCCTGATAGCCATCGACATAGCCCAGCACACTAAAGCTTAAACCGATGGTGGCACAGCGGTAGCGCACCACATTCCAGCCAGTATCCCGGTACGCTTTTTCAATGCAGAGCTGGTGGGTGAAGTCCCATGAAGGACTGTCGCCAATGGCAACGGTTTTGAGTCCCTGGGCGATTTCGGGTCGCGTAAAAGGCTGGCCGTTAAAATAAATGCCGGCCTCCTTGCCCCCGCTCAGCATGATGTTTAACACCGGATGAACAATCACCCCGATGACCGGTTCGCCGTCGATGACATAACCGACAGAAATGCCCCATAACGACGAGCCACGGAGAAAGTTACTGGTGCCATCAATCGGATCGACCGACCAGTAACGGTCACTGAGTTCGCCGCCTTGCTCTTCGCCAATGACGCGTTCATTGGGGAAATATTGCGCCAGACGTTGACGAATCAGCTTCTCAACCTCCTGATCTGCTTCACTGAACACATCCTGGGGCCTTTTTTCGCAGATTTCTAATTCACTGAGCTGCCTGAAATAATCCAGCGCCAGCTGTGATGCTTCTTGAGCAATACGTTCAATCACCTTTACGCGCGTATCCATTCTTAATCCGTTCATTTTGTGAAAGGTCCTGAGCTTGTTCGTTTACCTTGTGCTGCACAATGACTCAGCAACGGGAAACGCTGATTTAATATAATGCTTTACGCATGAAATTAGAGTGTCGGCCTGTTTTGTGTCAGTATTATGATGATTTGGTGATGCGATTTTTTTTTAGGAATATCGTCCTGAATCAGCATGTTCACACAGCACGTAAAGGTCAGGCGCATGACTATTCGGAATGCATAAAAGCGTGCTAGGGTGTAACAGAACCTGTCATTAAAACGGTGAGGATAACGTGGTGGTTCATGGATATTCAGGTCGTGATGAAGTCGAACTTAATCGCAGTGAAAAACTTATTCTTGAGCTTGTCCGCCGCAATCACGGCATTTCCCGCTCCTCGCTGGTTTCACAAACGATTCTGAATCAGTCATCGGTTCACCGTATTGTTGATACACTGACCGAAAACGGTTTTCTCAGCCTGGGGGAATCGCCCTCACAGGGAAGGGGTAAGCCCAGCCCGTCGTTATCCCTGAATCCGGACGCACGTTACAGTTACGGTATTTCCATTAACTCTGACAGCGTGGCGGCAAGCCTGATTAATTTCCGCGGCGATATTATCGAATACTGCGTGCTGGACACGCTGCCCGGCAATCCTGCCCGAACGCTGCTGGATCTCAAACGCCATTATCTGGATACCTTAAAACATATTGGTATTTCGTCAGAAAAAGTGTGTGGCGTCGGATACAGCATGGCGGGCTTTCTGTATGACGCCCGGAAATATTTTAATCCGCCAGAACCGCTGAAAAACTGGATGGGCATTGATCTGCGCCGTGAAATTATGACGCTGTTTGACCGGCCCGTCTGGATTGAAAATAACGCCACGACGGCCGCGCATGCAGAAGCTTTTTTGGGCGCGGGCCTGCACTACGAGACCTTCGGCTACCTCTCTTTTAATTACGGCTTTGGTGGCGGCATTGTCATTAACGGCAAACCGTTTCAGGGCGCTTTTGGCAATGCGGGCGAGATCAGCCGGATTTTTTCGCCGGAAGAGGGCAAACTGCGTCCTGCGCTGGGGATCTTAATTGATCGACTGCGCAACGGCGGTATTGAAATTCACAACATTCGCGATCTGAATAATAAATTCGATCCGGACTGGCCCATTGCCCGGCAATGGGTCAACGAAGTCACGCCCAATTTACATCGGGCCATGGATGCCCTAAATGCCGTTATCGATCCCGGTGCCATTATTTTAGGCGGCGAATTGCCTCGTAAGCTGGGCGAAATGTTTTTAGCCATGCCCCGGGTCAGTTCGGGCAAACGCTGGAATATTTCGGCGGAGTATCCGGATATTCTGCTGAGCACTATTGAGGGCGACAGCTCGGCACTCGGTGCGGCGTTGACGCCGCTGCGGGAGACCTATTTCAACTGATAAATCGCTCACTGGCGCGAAGGCCAGCGAGCGGTGGTCTCTCTGCTGTCTGTCGGCAGCAGAGAGGAACGGGTTAGCGCATGGTGACAAACTCTTCCGCCGCCGTCGGGTGAATCGCCACGGTATTATCAAAGTCTTTTTTGGTCGCGCCCATTTTTAACGCAACCGCAAAGCCCTGCAGCATTTCGTCCATACCACTGCCAATGCCATGAATGCCGACGATTTTTTCCTCCGGACCGACGCAGACGAGTTTCATGCGGCACGGCTGGCGATGCTGCGTGACGGCGGTGTACATCGCGGTAAAGGCGGACTTGTAGACTTTCACCTGGTCATCACCGTACTGTTCGCGCGCCTGCGGCTCTGTCAGGCCCACCGTGCCGATGGGGGGATGGCTGAACACCACAGTCGGGATATTGCGGTAGTCCAGATGCTCATCCGGTTTGTTATTGAACAAACGCTCTGACAGGCGACGGCCCGCCGCGACGGCGACCGGCGTCAGTTCAACGGCACCGGTGTTATCGCCGACGGCATAAACGCCAGGCACGTTGGTGTTCTGGAATTTATCGACCTTGATGTAGCCTTTCTCGTCCAGCGCCACACCCGCTGCCTGAATATTCAGGCCGTCGGTTTCAGGAACGCGTCCAATCGCCCAGACCAGGCAATCAACCGTGTATTCACTGCTGTCTTCCAGCTGCAGCGTCAGGCTGCCATCGGCATTTTTTACTACCGCTTTTGGCGTCGCCTGCATATGCAGCGTTGGGCCTTCCGCGTTCATCACCTCAACCAGCGTATCCGTAATTAGCGGATCAAAATTGCGTAGTGGCGCATGTTTGCGAACAAACAGATGGGTTTCTGAACCTAATGCGTTTACCACGCCCGCCAGCTCAACGGCGATATAGCCCGCGCCGACCACGGCGGTACGTTTTGGCAGGGCATCCAGCTCAAAGAAGCCGTCAGAATCAATCCCGTATTCCGCGCCGGGAATGTCGGGATGACTCGGGCGTCCGCCCGTAGCAATCAAAATATGATCGGCGGTGATCGTTTCGCCATTCACCTCAACGGTATGGGCATCAACAAAACGGGCAAAACCGTGGATCACATCGACCTTATTTTTCCCCAGAACATTGTCGTATGAATGGTGAATACGATCGATATAGGCGCTACGGTTTTTCACCAGCGTGCCCCAGTCAAAGCGATTAACGGTGGTATCAAAACCATAATCCGGCCCGTAAAGATGAATGGCCTCGGCAATTTGTGCGGCGTGCCACATTACTTTTTTCGGCACGCAGCCGACGTTGACACAGGTTCCGCCCAGCGCTTTGGCTTCAATCAGGGCGCACGTCTGGCCATAGCTTGCTGCACGGTTAATTGAAGCGATACCGCCGCTGCCGCCGCCGATGGCGAGATAGTCATAATGTCGGGTCATGGAAGTCTCATCCGGTTACTGGGAAAGTGATAGAGAGTGTAACGCCGCAGGGTACGGCGTCGCAAAAATTGCGCCTATGATTGTAACAGGCCTTATCGTTTCATTATTTACAGGGAAGCATAGCATGTACCTGACTTTTCTTGGCACCGGCGGGGGCGCGCCGAGTCTGCAACGCAATGTCACTGCCATCGCGTTTACCCGCGACAAAAGCGGCGCCACCTGGCTGTTTGACTGCGGTGAGGGCACGCAACTCCAGTTTATGCGCTCAGACCTGAAGCCTGGCAAACTCGATAAAATCTTTATCACCCATCTTCATGGCGACCATATTTTTGGGTTGCCGGGCCTGCTTACCAGTCGCTCGATGGCGGGGTTAACCACGCCAATGACGGTTTACGGTCCAGCAGGGCTGAAAGCCTTCGTTGAAACGGCACTGTCGCTGTCCAGCTCGTATACCGATTACCCGCTGGAGATCGTTGAGATCGCCGCGGGTGAGGTACTGGATGATGGCGAATTTCGCGTGACCGCCTGGCCGATGAATCACACCATTGCCTGCTTTGGCTATCGCATTGAGCAGCATGACAAACCCGGTTTTCTGGATGCGCCTCGCCTGAAAGCAGAGGGCGTACCGCGCGGTCCCTGGTATCAGCAGTTAAAGCAGGGCGACACGATTACGCTGGAAGACGGGCGTACCGTTAACGGCGCTGAGTATCTTGGGCCGCCAGTGAAAGGCAAAACGCTGGCCATTTTTGGAGATACTGCGCCCACTGACGTCGCGCTACAGCTGGCGGCGGACGTTGATGTGATGGTGCATGAAACCACGCTGGAAGAGGCGCTGGCTGAAAAAGCCAACGGGCGCGGTCACTCTACCACCTTACAGGCTGCGACGGTGGCAAAGCAGGCCGGAGCAAAGCGCCTGATTGCCACCCATTTTAGTTCGCGTTATCTCGCCCGGGACATGGCGCGCCTGCTGGCAGAATGCCAGCGCATTTTCCCTGACACCGAGATGGCGCACGACCTGGCGGTCTTCACGCTGTAGGGATCAGTGCGCCAGCGCAGGGTAGGTAAAGAACAGCAGGTGGACCATGTTGAGTGCAAAATGGAACGCGGTCGCCAGCCACAGGCGGCCGCTCCAGTGCCAGACCAGACCATAAATCAGTCCGGCCAGCGCGGCAAAGATCATCAGCAGCACCCCGCCAGATGCATGGGCCAGACCAAACAGCAGTGCCGTTACCAGCAGGGCGATCACGCCGCCCCATTTCTGGCGCAGGCGCTGCTGGAGATAACCCCGGAAAAACGCCTCTTCGGCCAGTGAGACAAAAAACAGATTGGCCAGGGCAAACGATCCCAGCCAGTCCGGAAGGTGCGTTTCGACGGCAAGGCCGCCCAGCAACACGGCGCTGCCCAACAGCAGCGGCACGGCGGCGACAGGCGCGAGCCACCAGGCCGGCGAGCGCGGCGGATGCGCCTCTGCGTTGAACAGCGTCGGCATACAGGCCAGCAGCAGAAAAGGAATCAGCGCTTTATCGAAATTAAAGGAAAATGAGAAGGGCACGCTGCGGGCACCGACCTTAACCGCCTCGACCTGCAGGGGATTATTGAATCCCGGAATAAGGTGCAGCATCAGCGCCAGCGCAATCAACACCAGAAGGGCTTCGCTGACGATCTGCCATCGCCGACTCCGGCGATCGTAGATACGAAACGCGACCAGGGCAGCGACAGCCGCAAACACAAAGGTAACGGGCCAGTCGAGGACGTTTTGATAAACGCCCAGCGCCGTTGCCAGCGCGAGCAATAACAGAGAGAGGCGTTTCGCCGGTTGCAGGGCGGCCAGCGCGCCCGCCAGGATGATCCACATAAAAATGACCTACGTTCAACGCCGCCGTGCTGTGCGCGGCGACGTTAAGCTGGGAAAGGAATTATTCAGGTACGATTTGGTTAACGCTGAAATGGCCTGTGCCGGTTGGCACCAGCTTCTGATGCAGCCACGGCAGCAGCGTGTTCATCTGATCGGCCAGCTTCCACGGGGGATTGATGACAATCATGCCGGACGCGGTCATGCCACGCTGATCGCTATCGGGGCGCACGGCCAGCTCAATCTGCAGGATATTACGGATGCCCGTGGCTTCCAGCTCGCGCAGCATATGTTTGATTTGCTGACGCAAGACGACCGGGTACCACAGCGCATAAATACCGGTACCGAAACGTTTGTGACCTTCCTGAATGCCTTTTACGACGGCCTGGTAATCACTTTTCATTTCGTAAGGCGGATCAATCAGTATCAGTCCACGACGTGACAGCGGTGGCAGCTTCGCTTTTAGCTGCTGATAGCCATCGGCCCTTTCAACGCGCGCGCGACTGTCTTTGCTGAACTCGGTACGCAGCAGCGGATAATCGCTGGAATGCAGCTCGGTCAGCTGAATCTTATCTTCAGGGCGCAGCAGATGGCGGGCGATTAGCGGAGAGCCGGGATAGTAGCGCAGCGTGCCGTTACGGTTCAGGGCATGAATTGCATCGAAATAGGGTTGCAGCAGGGCGGGCGCGTCCGGTTGTTGCCAGATGCGTCCGATGCCTTCCAGATATTCACCCGTGCGCTCTGCGTGCTCGCCGCTGAGTTGATAACGTCCTGCACCGGCGTGCGTATCCAGATAGAGAAACGGTTTTTCTTTCTCTTTTAACGCAGTGATGATGAGGCTCTGTACGGTGTGCTTAAGCACGTCGGCATGGTTGCCAGCGTGAAAACTGTGGCGATAACTCAACATAAAAAAGGGTATGTCCGCGGTTGAAGCTAAAAATAATCAAGTTGGCCCGATTATAACGACAGATAAGAATAATTGCTGGCATTTCGCGCACGGCAGCGGGCCTCTGGCCCTGGATTACAGGGTAAACCTTCTGCGCCATCGGTGTGTTAGCCTGTTTTATCCTCTGCTATGGTTAATCCAAACGCCGGCGGAAGGCCAGCCTGGCGCTATTCTGCTATTCATGACCGGTTACACCATTGATTTTCAGCATTCCAGACCGCATGTTAATAAGATTGCGTTGCGCGATTCATCGCGCCCCACACATTGTTAAAGGACTGCGCTATGACTAATCCGTTACTCACCTCGTTCACGCTTCCCCCGTTTTCGGCGATTAAGCCTGAGCACGTGGTGCCTGCCGTGACCGACGTTTTGAATGAATGCCGGGCGATGGTGGAAAAAGTGGTAGCGCACGGCGCACCTTACACCTGGGACAATCTTGTCCAGCCGCTGGCAGAAGCCGACGATCGCCTGAGCCGTATTTTTTCGCCGGTCAGCCATCTGAACTCGGTTAAAAACAGCCCGGAACTGCGTGAAGCCTACGAGCAAACGCTGCCGCTGCTGTCTGAGTACAGTACCTGGGTTGGTCAGCACGAAGGGCTCTATCAGGCTTACCGGGATTTAAAGGAAGGCAGTCATTACCGCACGCTGGATCAGGCGCAGCAGAAAGCCGTCGATAACGCCCTGCGTGACTTTGAGCTGTCCGGGATTGGTCTGGAAAAAGACAAGCAGCAGCGCTATGGCGAAATTGCCGCGCGTTTGTCTGAGCTGGGCTCTGCCTACAGTAACAACGTGCTGGATGCCACGATGGGCTGGAGCAAGCTGATCACTGACGAAAGCGAACTGTCGGGCATGCCGGAGAGCGCACTGGCCGCAGCGAAAGCGCAGGCTGAAGCCAAAGGTCAGGAAGGCTGGTTGCTGACGCTGGATATTCCCAGCTACCTGCCGGTGATGACCTACTGTGATAACGCCGCGTTGCGTGAAGAAATGTACCGTGCTTATTCCACCCGCGCCTCCGATCAAGGCCCTAATGCGGGCAAATGGGATAACGGCCCGATTATGGCCGAGGAGCTGGCTCTGCGCCACGAACTGGCTCAGCTGCTGGGTTTCGACTCCTTCGCGGATAAATCGCTGGCAACCAAAATGGCGCAAAGCCCTGCTCAGGTGATCGATTTCCTGAACGATCTGGCCGACCGCGCACGTCCACAGGGCGAGAAAGAGCTGGCGCAGTTGCGTGCTTTCGCGAAGAAAGAGTACGGCGTGGAGACCATGAATCCCTGGGATCTGACCTACTATGGCGAAAAACAGAAACAGCACCTCTACACCATTAGTGATGAGCAACTGCGTCCTTACTTCCCGGAATCCCGTGCGGTGTCTGGCCTGTTTGAAGTCGTCAAACGCATCTATGGCATCACCGCCAAAGAGCGGACGGATGTGGATGTTTATCACCCGGATGTGCGTTTCTTCGATCTGTTTGATGAAAGTGGCGAGCTGCGCGGCAGCTTCTACCTTGACCTGTATGCGCGTGAGCATAAGCGTGGCGGCGCGTGGATGGATGACTGCGTTGGGCAGATGCGTAAAGCCGATGGCAGCCTGCAAAAACCGGTCGCTTACCTGACCTGTAACTTTAACCGTCCCGTCAGTGGTAAACCGGCGCTGTTCACGCACGACGAAGTGATCACCCTGTTCCATGAGTTTGGTCACGGCCTGCACCACATGCTGACCCGCGTTGAGGCGGCTGGCGTGTCAGGCATTAACGGTGTGCCATGGGATGCGGTGGAACTGCCAAGTCAGTTCATGGAGAACTGGTGCTGGGAGCCGGAGGCGCTGGCGTTTATTTCCGGGCACTACGAAACCGGCGAGCCACTGCCTGAAGACCTGCTGAATAAGATGCTGGCAGCGAAAAATTACCAGGCGGCGTTGTTCATCCTGCGCCAGCTGGAGTTCGGTCTGTTCGATTTCCGTCTGCATACTGAATTCAACCCAGAAAAAGGCGCACAGATCCTGGAGACGCTGCGCGAAGTGAAAAGCAAAGTCGCCGTGGTCCCCAGCCCGGAATGGGGCCGCTTCCCGCATGCGTTCAGCCATATCTTCGCGGGCGGATACGCAGCGGGTTATTACAGCTATCTGTGGGCCGATGTACTGGCGGCGGATGCGTATTCACGTTTTGAAGAAGAGGGCATTTTTAACCGCGAAACCGGTCAGTCCTTCCTCGACAACATTCTGACGCGCGGCGGTTCGGAAGAACCGATGGAGCTGTTTAAACGCTTCCGTGGCCGTGAGCCTCAGCTGGATGCCATGCTGGAACACTACGGTATTCAGGGATAAGCCGTACGTGAAAATTTGTTTGTTTGATGAAACAGGCGCCGGTGACGGCGCCTTATCTGTTTTGGCCGAACGCTGGCAACTGACGCATTGTGACGATGCGGTGCTGGCGCTGGTAAAGACCGCAACGCATCTTGAACTGCGTAAGCGGGATGAGCCTAAACTGGGCGGCATCTTCGTGGATTTTGTTTCCGGTGCCATGGCGCATCGCCGGCGTTTTGGCGGTGGCCGTGGCGAAGCGGTAGCAAAAGCGGTCGGCATTAAAGGCAGTTACCTGCCCGATGTGGTGGATGCGACCGCCGGGTTAGGGCGCGATGCGTTTGTGCTGGCGGCCTTAGGCTGTCGGGTGCGCATGCTGGAACGGCATCCCGTGGTGGCGGCACTGCTGGAAGACGGGCTGGCGCGTGGCTATCAGGATGCGGAAATTGGTGGCTGGCTGCGTGAGCGTCTTTCACTGATTCATGCCTCCAGTATTCAGGCACTCACCGATATTGCGCCACCGCCAGATGTGGTTTATCTCGATCCTATGTATCCCCATCGGCAAAAAAGCGCCATGGTGAAAAAAGAGATGCGGGTGTTTCAGTCATTAGTCGGCGCGGATGAGGATGCGGATGCCTTGCTGGAACCGGCCCGCCGTCTGGCAAAGAAGCGTATCGTGGTGAAACGTCCTGATTATGCGCCACCGCTGGCCGGTGTCGTTACGCAGTCTGCGGTGGTCACGAAAAGCCACCGCTTCGATATCTATCCGCCGCTCGCGGAGTAGTCATGTCAAGCCGGTCGGCGACGACGTTCCTTCACGTCAACCGCCCCGGCTTTTTTCGTGCGGGTTATTCGTCATCCTCGTCGCGCAGTGGCACGATCAACATGTCGATATGCACGGTATTGATCAACTGACGCGCTGATGACATCAGCTTGCTCCAGAAGTCCTGATGATGACCGCACACCACCATGTCCACGTCGTATTTTTTAATCGCATCGACCAGCACCTGGCCCAGATCGCCACTGCCGCTCAGGGTTTCGGTGATGGGATAGCCCGCTGCATCTGACAGATTTTTCAGCGCCAGATGGGTTTCTTCAGAAATCCGCTTTTGCATATCGCCCAGGTTGACGTCAATCAGGCCGGTGTACAGATCAGAGTAATTCACATCGACATGAATCAGCGAAATTTTGGCGTCGTAAGGGCGCGCGAGCGAGACAGCTTTATCCACTAATAACTGACTTTCTGGCGAAAGATCGACTGCAATCAGGATATGTTTATAAGCCATGATATAACTCCTTCCACGAGATTCAGAATGGCAGCGGTTTCCAGACGCGTCACAGCTGCGAAATCCATTGCGCGAACGGGCGATGAGCGCCACCAAATTGGGTAACCTGCAATACAGGCAATGCTGTTGTTATACCTGAAAGTATAGCCCTGTGTGTTAACAAATGCTTCTGAAGCCGTCTGGCTTGTGAATAAGATCAATGATGAACGATTTTTACTCGTATAAAACGAAAATCCTCGCTGGTAAAAAATTGAACATTTCTCCTAAACTAAAAAAAGCAGCCTTGATCACATGGCTGTTACTTTTCTGATGATTCAAAAATAAAACTACAAATCGCTTAACGGGGTTGTTGGCAAATTCTGCAGGGACTGTTCAGCATGGTGCGCGTTCTGCACTGTTCTGCGGTGCCGGTAAGGAGGGTGACATGATCAGCACTATCGCGCTTTTTTGGGCTCTTTGTGTGGTATGCCTTGTAAATATGGCGCGCTATTTCTCTTCGTTGCGTGCGCTGCTGGTGGTTCTGCGGGGTTGCGATCCCCTCTTATACCAATATGTTGACGGCGCGGGTTTTTTCACCTCCCATGGTCAGCCTGGCAAGCAGGTGCGGCTGGTCCGCTATATCTGGGCAAGGCGCTATCTTGATCATCATGATGACGAATTTATTCGCCGGTGTGAGCGGGTAAGAGGCTTGTTTTTGTTGACCAGTTCGCTGTGCGGATTAGTCATTATCAGTTTGATCGCCCTGGCTATCTGGCATTAAAAAGGGCGACCGAAGTCGCCCTGATGTGCTGCTTACTCAGATGAGCTTCAGCGCTATCCAGTAGAGTGAACCTGATAACAAAATACAGACCGGCAGGGTGAAAACCCAGGCCATGGCGATGTTTTTGATCGTTTTACTCTGCAGTCCGCCACCGTCGACCAGCATGGTGCCGGCCACGGAAGACGAGAGGATGTGGGTCGTGGAAACCGGCATGCCGGTGTAGCTGGCAATCCCTATGGACACTGCGGCAGTAACCTGCGCCGACATGCCCTGCGCATACGTCATGCCTTTTTTACCGATTTTCTCACCGATGGTGGTGGCCACGCGGCGCCAGCCAATCATCGTGCCGATTCCCAATGCCAGTGCGACCGCCATGATAATCCACACCGGCGCGTACTCAATGGTGTTCAGCAGGTCGCCTTTGAGCTTGCCCAGGAAGCGTTTATCCTCTGGTGAGGTTTCCGGCAGCTTCGCCGCTTTATCGGCCGTATCGGAAATACACAACAAGAGGCGACGCATCTGGCTGCGTTGCTCAACCGACAAGTCGTTGTAGTTTTGCAGATTGTTCAGAAGCACCTGCGCACGTTGCACGGCCTGAAGCGCACGCGCACTGTCGCAGTGAAACTCTTTGGGACTGGTGGGTTCGACTTCTTCCGGCGTGGGCAGCTTAGGCGGTGCCATCTGGATAATATGGGTCAGTGATTCGCTGTGCTGCTGGTAATACTGTTCCAGGTGATTCACAGCATCGCGCGTTCGCGTGATGTCGTAACCCGACGCGTTCATATTGACTACAAAGCCCGCTGGCGCAACGCCAATCAGGACCAGCATAATCAGACCAATGCCTTTTTGCCCGTCATTAGCACCATGTGAATAACTGACGCCAATGGCGGAGATAATCAGGGCGGTACGGGTCCAGAAAGGCGGTTTTTTCTTGCCGTCAATCTTCTCACGGTCAGCGGGCGTCATATGAATCCGTGCACGCTTTTTAGTGTTGCTCCAGTAACGGCGCAGAAGGAAAATCAGGCTGCCCGCAATCACCAGACCGACAATGGGGGAGAGAATGAGCGACAGGAAGATATTCAGCACTTTCGGAATGTTAAGCGCATCCACCACCGATGTCCCGCTCATTAACGCATTGGTCAGGCCAATACCGATAATCGCGCCGATCAGGGTGTGAGAACTGGAGGCCGGAAGCCCTAAATACCACGTTCCCAGGTTCCAGATAATCGCGGCCAGCAGCATGGAGAAGACCATAGCAAGACCGTGAGCGGAGCCAACATTGAGCAGCAGATCGGTCGGGAGCATATGCACGATGGCGTAAGCCACGCTTAATCCGCCGAGCAGCACGCCAAAGAAATTGAATACCCCAGCCATTAACACAGCAAGCTGAGCACGCATAGCGCGTGTATAGATGACCGTCGCAACCGCGTTGGCCGTATCATGGAAGCCGTTAATTGCTTCGTAAAACAATACAAACAGCAGAGCAAGAACCAGTAACAGGCCGGTGCTAAGATCGAGACCAGCAAACAGATGTAGCATAGACGTTACGCCATTTTGGAGGACATGAACGCGGCGCATTATCCGCGACAATATGTGGTCTGGGAAAGGAAAATATAGACCTGAACCGGCTTAAAAGTGTCAATTTTGTAAGCTTAAAGGCGTAAATTCCTTTAAAATTATAAAGTTACATTATGACATAATTGCGGCAATTTTTTGACACTGGCATCAACGCAGGCAGATCACTACAATCTGCCCCTCTTTTATCAGGTGGACAATGGCAGTGGAACAGTTTGACGTTATCGTGATTGGAGCAGGGGCCGCGGGGCTTTTTTGTGCCGCGCAGGCTGGACAGCGCGGTCGCCGCGTATTACTGCTGGATAACGGCAAAAAGCCGGGCCGCAAGATTTTAATGTCAGGCGGTGGGCGCTGCAATTTCACCAATCTCTATACCGAACCGGCCGCCTACCTGTCGAATAATCCCCATTTCTGTAAGTCAGCGCTGGCGCGTTATACCCAATGGGATTTTATCGATCTGGTGAATCGTCACGGCATTGCCTGGCACGAGAAAACGCTGGGGCAACTGTTTTGCGATGAGTCTGCGCAGCAGATGGTCGATCTCCTGCTCGCCGAGTGTGAAAAGGGGCGTGTGACCCTGCGTTTGCGCAGCGAAATCCTGAGTGTAACCCGCGACGAAGCGGGCTACGTCCTGCAGCTCAACGGCAGCAGCGTACAGGCAGAGAAGCTGGTCATCGCCAGCGGCGGGCTTTCCATGCCGGGCCTGGGCGCGTCACCGTTTGGCTATAAAGTGGCCGAGCAGTTTGGGTTAACGGTGTTGCCAACCCGTGCCGCCCTGGTGCCCTTTACGCTGCATAAACCCCTGCTTGAACAACTGCAGACACTGTCCGGTGTGGCGCTGGACACGACCATCGAAGCGAAAGACGGCACCGTCTTCAAAGAGGCGATGCTGTTTACCCATCGTGGCCTGTCCGGCCCGGCGGTCTTGCAGATTTCCAGCTACTGGCAGCCGGGTGAGTTTATCTCGGTCAATCTCTCGCCTGCCACGCCGCTGGATGCGTTCCTCACGATTCAACGTGACGCGCACCCGAATCTGAGTCTGAAAAACAGTCTGGCGAAAATTCTGCCTAAGCGCCTGGTCGAAATTTTACAGGAAATGCAGGTGGTGCCGGATGTCACGCTGAAGCAGCTGAACAGCAAGCAGCAGTCAGCGCTGGTGCAGACGTTGCACAACTGGCAGGTGCAGCCCAACGGCACGGAGGGTTACCGTACCGCTGAAGTCACGCTGGGCGGTGTGGATACGACTCAGCTGTCCTCTAAAACAATGGAAGCACGTGACGTGCCGGGACTCTATTTTATCGGTGAGGTCGTTGACGTGACCGGCTGGCTGGGAGGCTATAATTTCCAGTGGGCCTGGAGCTCGGCCTGGGCTTGCGCGCAGGCCGTGTAACGTGCTTCGCCATCAGTGACGCGCTCAGGCATAGCGCGAAACCGCATAGTCTGCGTGCGCAATCTCGGGCTGTTTGCCTGAAATCACATCACTTAACAGCTGGCCGGATCCGCAGGCCATCGTCCAGCCCAGCGTGCCATGTCCGGTGTTCAGCCACAGGTTGGTGAAATGTGTATGACCGACAATCGGCGTGCCGTCAGGCGTCATCGGACGTAATCCGGTCCAGAAGGTCGCCTGCTCAACGCGGCCGCCACGGGGATAAAGGTCGTTTACCACCATCTCAAGCGTTTGCCGTCTCGCGGGCAGCAGGGTTTTGCTGTATCCCACGATTTCCGCCATACCGCCGACGCGGATGCGATTATCAAAACGCGTGATGGCAATTTTATAGGTTTCATCCAGTACCGTGGAAACCGGGGCGCCGGCCTCATCGGCGAGGGGAATCGTCAGGGAATAGCCTTTCAGCGGATACACCGGAATGTACATCAGTGGTCGAAGCAACTGGGTAGAGTAAGCGCCAAATGCCATAACGTACCCGTCTGCCGTCAGCGTCTGATCGCCACAGACAATCCCCCTGATCCTGTCACCTTCGCTCAGTAGCGCATCCACCTGCGTGTTAAAGCGGAACGTGACGCCGGCATCGCGCGCCAGGGCGGCAAGTCGCTGGGTAAACAGCTGGCAATCGCCAGTCTCATCGTTAGGCAACCGTAAACCTCCCGTCAACTTGTGCTTTACATCAGCCAGTGCAGGTTCGACGGTCGCCAGCTGGTCGGCTTCAAGCAGTTGATACGGCACGCCAGCCTCCTGCAGCACGGCAATATCACGCGCTGCGTTTTCAAACTGCTGTTCTGTGCGAAACAGCTGCAGGGTGCCGCCCTGGCGTCCTTCATATTCAATTCCTGTGCAGGCCCGCAGCGCACTGATACAGTCACGGCTGTACTCTGCCAGTCTGACCATCCTGGCTTTATTGACGGCATAGCTGTGAGGATTGCAGTTTTTCAGCATTTGCATCATCCAGGCCAGCTGGAAGCGAGATCCATCCGGCCGTACCGAAAGGGGCGCATGGCGCTGCACCATCCACTTCACCGCTTTAAGCGGCACGCCTGGCGCGGCCCAGGGCGCGGCGTAGCCAGGCGAGATCTGACCGGCGTTGGCGGCGCTGGTACCCAATGCCGGGCCCGCTTCGCGTTCGATCACGGTGACCTGATGCCCTGCCTGCTGCAGATACCAGGCGGTGGTGACGCCCACCACGCCGCTGCCAAGCACAATGATTTTCATCGCAATGTCTTCCTGAAAGAGTGATCGTTAAAAGGTGGTCGCGTTGCGCCACCCGTTTGATGTGTTGTGAATCAGGCATGCATATGGTTATGGGCCAGCCAGCACCTGACCGCCCGCCCGTCATCCTGAACGCGCAAAGACTGAGGCGTGGCACAGCCACTTGTTGCCTGCGGACAGCGATCGCGAAAGAAACAGCCGGTTGGCAGGTGGCGGTTACCCGGTAGTTCGGTGTTGACTGGAGCCCCCTCCAGCGGCGCGCCAATGCGTGGCACAGAGTCCATCAGCAATTGCGTATAGGGATGCTGAGGCGAATCGAGAACGTGCTGAGCCGCGCCCAGTTCGACAATCTGGCCCAGATACATGACCGCAACGCGATCGCTCATGTGACGGACGACCGAGACGTTGTGAGAGATCAGGATATACGTCAGATTGTACTGCTGTTGCAGTTCCACCAGCAGGTTCAGAATCTGCGCCTGGACAGAAATATCCAGTGCCGAGGTAGGTTCATCCAGCACAATGATGTCGGGTTGGGAGGACAGTGCCCGGGCGATGGCAATGCGTTGACGCTGACCGCCGGAAAACGCATGCGGTGGACGGTCCAGGTATTCCGGGCGAATCCCCACCTGACGGGCCAGGGAGTCAGCCAGGGCGCGTCGCGTTTTTTCTGACGCGCGTGACTGAATCCAGACCGGTTCGGTCATGATACGCCAGACCGGCAGGCGGGGATCCAGTGACGAGAGCGGATCCTGAAAGACCATTTGCATGCGACGTTCCTGGCCTCCGCCAGCGGCGGTGGCCAGGTCAAGCTGACCCGTTGTCGGACTCAGCATGCCCATCAACAGTTTCGCCAGGGTGCTTTTGCCGCAACCGGATTCACCGACAATGCCCAGCGTTTCGCCCTGTCTGACCTGGATATCCAGGCCATTCAGTGCATGAACCCGTTCCGTCACTTTGCCACGCCAGTTCTTCTTCGCAGGAAAGGCAACGTGTACGTTTTGTAGCGTGAGCAGAGCATCAGACATGGCGCGTCTCCTGTTGTGGATACCAGCAGGCCACCTGCTGGGCAGCGTTGCCCGTCGCCTGTAAACGTGGTGCGCGGGTGCAGCGTTCGCCTGCCGCGAAGCAGCGCTCGCGAAACGCACAGCCCGAGGGCAGGGAGGTCAGGTTGGGGACGGTGCCGGAAATGGACGCCAACGGGGCGCGCGGTTCGCTGGCATCGGGCGAGCAGGCAAGCAGGCCAATGGAATAGGGATGGCTCGGTGAATGCAGGACGGTTTCCGTCATGCCGCTTTCAATGACTGCGCCGGCGTACATGACGTAAATCCGGTCGCACAACTGCGAAACCACCGCCATATCGTGGCTGATAAACAGCACCGCCGTGCCCGTTGCCTCCGCTTTTTGTTTTAACAGGCGCAGTACCTGACGCTGTACGGTGACATCCAGCGCGGTCGTGGGTTCATCGGCAATCAGCAGATCGGGTTCACAGGAAAAGGCCAGGGCGATCATGACGCGCTGACGCATGCCGCCGGAAAGCTCGAAAGGATAGCGCGCCATCACGTTCTTTGCGTCCGCGATTTGCATATCGCCCAACAGCGCAAGCGCCCGTGCGTTGGCCTCACGGGCTGACACGGGACGATGTTGTCGAATGACATCCACCATCTGCTTGCCGATGCGGCGAGTGGGATTCAGGGCGGTCATGGGTTCCTGAAAGATCATGGCAACGCGATTGCCGCGCATTTTACGCATCGCGGCCTCACTGGCGGTCAGGACATTCTGTCCCGCCAGTTCCAGTTTGCCGCTTTTGATCTGATAGCTGTGTTCGGGAATCAGCCGCATCGCCAGCATGGCGGTGACCGATTTCCCCGAACCGGATTCCCCGACTACGCCGACAATTTCACCACGGTTAATGTGCATGGACACATTGTTCAGCACATTCACCTCGCCCTGATAGACCGGGAAACTGAGGCGTAAATCCTCAATCGTCAGGATTCTCTCTTGCATCAGTGACGTCCTCCTGCTTTCGGATCCAGCAGATCCTGAATCCCATCGCCAAACAAATTGAATCCAACGGCGGTGATTAAGATCGCCGCGCCGGGGAAGGTGCAGTACCACCACTGGTCCAGCACGTAGTTGCGCCCGTTCGCCACCATCGCGCCCCATTCAGCGGTCGGTTGCTGCGCGCCTAAGCCAATGAAGCCCAGTGTCGCGGCCATCAGAATGGCGCTGCCGATATCCAGTGAGGCCTGTACCACCAGAGGCGGCAGCGCATTACGCAGGATATGCCAGCTAATCAGATGCCAGCGCGAGGCACCAAAGGTTTTGGCGGCTTCGACAAAGGTATGCTGTCTGACAATCAACGTCTGACCGCGTGCCAGCCGGACGTAAAAAGGGATACGCACAATGGCGATGGCGAGCATGGCGTTAAACAGGCTCGGTCCCAGCGCCGCGGCCAGCGCCATGGTCAGCACCAGCGAAGGGATAGACAGCATGATGTCCATCAGGCGCATAATGAGCGCATCGCTGCGACCGCCCAGAACACCGGACAGACAGCCCAGTAATGAACCGCTGATGCCCGCCAGCAACACCACGGCCAGTCCGGCCGCGACAGACTGCTGGCTGCCGACCAGCACGCGACTAAACAGATCCCGGCCGACTTCATCGGTGCCAAACCAGTGCGCAGCACTGGGCGGCTGAAGACGGTCGGTCAAACTGATGGCATTCGGATCGTGGGGCACCAGCCAGGGCGAGAACACCATCAATCCCAGCATCAGGACAATAATGGCGGCCCCCAGCAGGGTCAGTGGACTTTTACGCACCATCCAGAGGCGACGCTTCCAGACGAGAAGCGTGGGTTTCGCCTGACGTACAGCAGGCTGTTCTTGCGTCATCATCATGCGTTACGCTCCCCGACCCATGCGCGGGTCAATCCACAGATAAAGAAGATCCACAAACAGGTTGACCAGCACGTACGCAAAGGACACGACGATGGCAAAACCCATCACGGCGGGAAAATCGAGTGCCTGAATCGAGGACACCACGTACGCGCCCATACCGGGCCAGGCAAACACGGTTTCGGTCAGGACGGCACCATACAGCAGGTCACCCAGGGCCAGCCCCAGCACGGTCACAGAGGGGATCAGGGCGTTGGGCAGGGCATAGCGCACGACGATAGTAAACTTAGGCAGTCCGCTCGCCAGCGCGGTGCGAATATAGTCTTCGCTTAACTGTTCCAGCATGGCCGAGCGAATCTGACGCGCCACGATGCCCAGATGGACAAAGGCCAGCGTGGTGGCAGGCAAAATCAGATGCTGCAGGGCGTTCATAAAGACCTCAGTATTGCCCTCCAGCAAGGCATCAACCAGGTAGAAACCGGTGATGCGTGTGGGTGGATCAAGCCAGTCATCCAGGCGTCCGCCGCCGGGCAGCAGGTTCAACTTGCCATAAAACAGGACGATGGCACCCAGTCCCAGCCAGAACGCCGGGGTCGAAATACCGGTCAGCGCCAGCAGACGCACCAGATGATCAAGCCAGCGATTGCGATAAACGGCAGAAAGCACGCCCAGCGGCACGCCGACCAGCAGCGCGATCAACAGCGCACAAAAGGCCAGCTCCAGCGTGGCGGGAAAGAATGCCCGCAAATCATCTAACACCGGGCGGCCTGTGCGGATCGAGGTGCCCAGATCGCCATGCAAAAGTTGCTGTACATAACGGATAAATTGTTGCCACAGCGGTAAGTCCAGCCCTAACTGCTGGCGGATGTGTTGGACAATTTCATCACTGGCACGATCGCCGGCCAGCAGCCTGGCCGGATCCCCGGGAATAAGATGCGAAATAATAAACGTAATGACGCAGACGCCAGCGACCACCAACAGCAGTCCCCAGCTACGCTGTCTTAACAGACTCCAGTAACTCATCATGTCTTCCTCAGCAGGGCCAGGCAGGCCCTGCGTGAACGGGCGTGAAGGTTGTTATTCTTTATGCATGGTGGCGAGGTTAAAGATTTGCTCCAGCATCGGATTAAACACGTAGCCTTTAACCGACTTATTCATCGCAACCTGATAATTTTTCTGGAATAAATACACGTAAGCCGCATCGTTAATCACGATCTGCTCGGCCTGCTGGTAATCGCGGGTCCGTTCAGCCTGACTGGTCGTGGAAACCGCTTTCTTCAGCAGCGCATCGACCGCCGGATTGGAATAAAAAGAGCGGTTGCCGGGCAGACCTTTTTTGTCTGATTCAAACCAGTAGTTCATGAACATGTAGGGATCGGCAAAATCCGGGCTCCAGTTGCCAATGGCAATGTCATAGTCCGCTTTACCGATACGCTCGCGCATGGTGGCGTTGGCCAGTTTTTCCAGCTTAACGTTGATGCCCAGCGTCTTCAGATTGGCTTGCATGGAAAGGGCAATCGGCTCCCAGTTAGGATCGTTGTCCGAATAGAGAAAGGACAACGTCTGCGGTTTGCTGGGCAGTTTAGCCAGTTCAGCCCTGGCTTTATCCATGTTAAAGCTGTACTGCATGGCCTGAGGATCATAGCCCCACATGCCTTCCGGAATCGGACCGCGCATCTGTTTACCGTTGCCGCCCAGAATGCCCTGTACCATGCCCTGGTAGTCGGTAGCCCAGGAGATTGCTCTGCGTAAATCAGGCTGATTCAGCGGTGCTTTGCTGTTGTTCAGATAGAGGTAGGTCACACGCAGGGCGGGATAATCCATGACGGTGACGTCGCCTTGCTTCTTCAGCGCGGCGAACTGGTCTACCGGTAACGCATCGGCAATATCGACATCGCCTTTTGCCAGCTGCAAACGACGAGCAGAGCTTTCGCTGATAATTTTCACGGAAACGCGCTTAAAGGCCGGTTTAGGCCCCGTAAAGTGCGGGTTAGGCACCAGCACCAGCTGCTGACCTTTCTGCCAGCGTTGCAGCATATAGGCACCGGATCCTGCGATATGCTCGGCCAGATAGCCGCGCGCATCATCGGCGGCGTTCGCTTTCAGCACGGCAGGGTTAATAATGGACGCGCCGTCATTCGCGAGCGTATAAAGAAACGGTGCGAACGGGGTGTTCAGCGTGAAACGCACGGTATGCGGATCGACTACCTCGACTTTCATGTCGGCTGGAAAGGCTTCCGACGGGCCTTGTTTGATACGCATCAGACGCTCAAAAGAGAGCTTAACCGCCTCAGCATTCACGGGTGAGCCATCGGCAAACGCGGCATCCGGACGTAGCGTAAACGTCCAGATCTTGCCATCGTCACTACTCTGCCAGCTTTGAGCCAGATCGCCCTCGATCTCCGTGGTGCCTTTACCGTCTTCTGTTTTGTATTTGATCAGGCGCTGGTAGGCAGGATACGTAACGGTCCAGTCATTGTTATCAATCGTCACCGCCGGATCCAGCGTCTGCGGATCGGCCGCTTTTCCGATCACCAGCATGTCTTTCGGTACCGCAGCCAGCACGGATGTCGTCGTGGCCGCGAGGGTAATAGCAAGTAACAAAGGGCGAAAATAACGGGGTGCTGTGTGCGTCATTGTCATGGTAAAACTCCGTCAGTCTGGGCTGGGGATATGCAGGTGAAAACATCGTTAATCAGCGGATAACGGGCCGCTTCCGGTAACTCGAAATGCCACCATTCGGTCGCAATGCCAGTAAAGCCACCGCCAAACATCACGGCATTAAGCAGTAGCCTGTTGCGCTGAGCAGCCAGCGGCACGTCGGGATGGTAGGGGTGCGACAGCGCCTGCATTTCATCAAACCCGGTTCCCATATCCAGAATGTGCCCGTCAGCATCGATTAGCGTGACATCAATCGCGGTGCCACGGCTGTGATTCGAGCCTTGCGATAAAGGCACGACGTAATTCTGATCAGGACAGGCGTGCCACAGCAGCTCCTGCGCTTTTTGTGGGCGATAGGCGTCCAGCACCAGCAGCGTAAAACCCGCCACGCTGGCAATAGCAATACTTTTCTCCAGCGCGACGGCGGCATCGGGATGCAGCAGGCAGCGGGCTACGCTGTAGATGGGCTGGCCCGTGATGTTATCGGCGGTGGCATATTTCAGATCGATAGTCAGCGCCGGAAAGGCCACTGCGATATCGACCAGCTCTGTTTCCTGCATCATTCTGTAATCCCTGTTTTATCAATGTTCAAACTGACCAAATTCCTGCTGCAACAGTCGGTTTTGTGCCAGGCGCTGAGAAAGCGCGGGGCCAAGGCGTTCGACGACTGCAGACAGCAGAAGGTTGAAAAGGCAACTGATGGGGGCCAGTGAATCCCAAAAATTGGCGGTGTCCGTTTTTACCTGAAGTAAATCCACCGGATAATCCCGGGCCCACGGACACCAGATATCGGTAACCAGCGCCATCGACACGCCACGTGCGGTGGCGACCCGACAAAACTGTCTTGCTACGGTGGAATAGGCTCGCGTATCCGTAAGAATGACGTAAGGCTTTGACGACTCGGAGTTCAGCGACTCCAGCCAACTGCCCGAGCTGCCATCGGCATAGGTCACGCGCGGTCGCAGATATTCCAGATGACTGAAGAAGGTGTTCGCGATGCCCCGGGTGGACTGAATCCCCAGCACGATGACGGTTTCGGCCTCGGCTATTTGCTGGCTGATATGGCGAAAGGTCTCCGTCTGCGCCAGCTGGTAGACATAGCGGATAGCCTCTAACTCCATTTGTAATGACTGACTGGCCGGATCCGGCAGCGTGCGTTGCTGCTCCCATGAATCAAGACGGTCAATCACGCCCCATTGCTTGTACGGCGTATTCGGCACATCGCGCAGCAGGTTTTTCACATCATCAAGATTTTTAAATCCCAGCTTGCGCAAATAACGCCCGACAGTAATTCCGCTGGTGCCGGTCGCCTGGGCAATGCTGTCCGCCGTTTCAAAGGGGATTTGTTCGGAATGGCTGAGCAGCCACGAACTTATCCGTTTTTCGCTGGGCGTTTGCTGGCTAATGGCAGCCTCGATTTTTTTCAGCAGTTCGGTGTGAGCGCTCATGTCGTCCTCAATGTTACCTGGCTGTCATTGCTCGCAATGTTGTTATTGAAGTAACAAGCACAATGCATGCCAGTTTGCCCTGGCCTGTTAAAAAACAGCCACGTCAGGTGATTATGTGCAACGGAATGGTGGAGTTGATAGCCTGCCGATAAATTAAGCGCAATCGAGGTGCAACGTAATTGAAACTTGCATCACACTAGTGCAACAAAATAACCCGGTAATGTGATCCAGACTGAAGAAATGATGTTCCTCTTTCCGCGTACGAGCGAGTGGCCGATCCTTTACGTCGGGGCCGGCAACAAGGTGCGTACGATGCACGGCGCTGTCGAGCGCCGCGATGAGCTGCCATCAGGCGACAAAAGCGGTTTGTGCACTGTCGTTTTATGGCGTGCATCGGGCAGACCGGATTGCGTTAAGAAGGGCATCATCGTCAGGGATGAATGAATGCGTTTCGCCATCTTTTATAAAGGGGGAGAGCAGAACGCGAAAAAATCAGCAACATTTACCGCTTCGTTAATCAGGCTTTTAAGAATGTTTACCGGCAATAAAATGGCAGCAAAGCCAATTCGGTCACATACTTGTGTTTTTTAACTCAGTAAGTGACCTGTCATGATCAGCTTTGTTCGTTCCTTGTTCGCCAGCCCGGATAAATTCCTCCAGATAATGAGCCGCCAGGACATAAACGACTCCATTGCCGATGGTGAGCGCATTATTATCGATGAAAACGGTAACGCCGCGGTCAATATCCTCAGTGAGGAAGTAAAGGAGGATTTCAACCGGCACGTCAATAGCTTAAAAGGAGTCTGAGGTGGGTACCGCGATTTTTATGGTATTGATGGTAAGTGGTTACTGGTACACCAGTCGGGATCTTTCCAGCCGTTTCAAAATGCGCCGTACCTCAGGCTGGGATGTCTATTTTCTGGTGGCGTTATACGGTTGTATATTCGTGCTTCAGGGGGTTTTTGCCACCGCATTTATTTGGTTTGTCTTATTTATTATTTCCTCCGTTTCCAACGCGCTTTATATTTTCCCCGGCGATCATCTTCAGCTGCAAATGAAGTTTATGAACTGGAGCTTTTTAGGTATTCAGGCACCGGTAGTCATTATGCTGACCTTCGCCATTCTGTTTTGCCTTTATCGCTCGAACTGGGCGGGCAGCGCACGGCTGAATGTCTCTGGCCGAAAAGACCTCTATCAAAAACTCTCCCGTTCTAACGGCGTCGAGCAGATGCTTTTCCAGTGCATGGAGGAGGGGGAACTGGCATGGATCACGCTAAAATCGCGACGCATCTACATAGGCATGGTGCATGCGGCAACTTTTGAATATGAAAGCACCGCCAATATCGTGCTCATTCCGATGCTGAGCGGTTATCGCGACAGCCATACATTAAAGCTGGCGGTCGAACATAATTACAGTAGCTGGTACGCCGAGCACGGCATCACGCTGGATTCAGAACCCAAAAATGCCATGGCGTTTCGCAAAGTGATCATGCTGGACCAGATCGAGAGCTTCTCATTGTTCGATCCCGCCAGCGCGACAGCCCTGGCAATGGGAGAAGATCATCCGCAGAGTGTGGAAAAGAGCCGGGATGGCAACAAATCTTCGCCGCCTGATCAGCAAATTGAATAACCCAGGCAGGGCGTATCAGGACACACAGCAGGGTCGGAGCGGCGGTATCCGCACAAAACAGCCTGTATAATACAGTGCGTGCGCTAACCCGCCTCTACTCTGCTTACTGACTTCATCAACGAGGACAATCCTATGGCTCATCAGGGGAAAATCTTAGTTATCGGCGCGTCGCGCGGCATCGGACTCGCCGTGGTTAACGCGTTTGTAGCCCATCACTGGCAGGTGACGGCCACTTACCGTAGTGCTATTCCGCCACAAGGCGAGCACCCTGAGGTTGACTGGCATCAAGTGGATATAACGGATACCGACGCGGTTAAACACGTTGCGGTCCAGCTGAGTGGAGAGCCTTATGACGCCATTTTGATTAATGCAGGCGTTTACGGGCCAGCGCATCAAAAGTTGGCCGAGACGGATGACAGCGAACTGATGCAGCTGTTCCTGACCAATGCCGTCGCGCCGGTACGTTGCGCTGAGATTTTGCTGCCGTTGCTGAATCAGCAAAAGGGCGTGATTGCGTTAACGTCTTCGCAGCTTGCCAGCCTGAATGAGAACCGCAGCGCGGACGCTCCTCTGTATTCGGCCAGTAAAGCGGCGCTCAATATGTTGACCCGTTCCCTTGCCAGAGGGGTAGAAGCGCAGAATGGCACGCTGTTAACGCTGCATCCCGGCTGGGTGAAAACGGATATGGGCGGCGATAAGGCCCCCCTTACGGCTGAAAAAAGCGCGGAAGGGATCTTCACGCAGTTGACGATGTTTCAGGGGCGAGGTGGTCACCACTATGTGGACTACGCGGGAAAAACGCTGCAATGGTAATGGCGTAAAGGAATTCGCCCTCAGGCCTTCACTACAGGCAGGGGCGATCCGATACACTGAAGTTTTGCAACAGACCTGTCCCGGCATTACACTGCCTTTTTTATTTCATTGATTGAAGGTGCTTATGTCTCAGCCCTATCAGCGTCAACCGCTACCGTTGCCCGGTGGACACAAAAAAGTGCTTCTGCACTCCTGCTGTGCGCCCTGTTCAGGGGAAGTCATGGAAGCCATGCTGGCCTCCGGCATTGAATACACGATCTATTTCTATAACCCGAATATTCATCCGCTTAAAGAGTACGAACTGCGTAAAGAGGAGAATATCCGCTTTGCTGAAAAGTTTAATGTGCCTTTTGTCGATGCAGATTACGATCGTGACGACTGGTTTAAACGGGCCAAAGGCATGGAATGGGAGCCTGAGCGTGGTGAGCGATGCACCATGTGCTTCGATATGCGTTTTGAGCGTACGGCGCTCTATGCGCATGAAAATGGTTTTCCTGTTATCACCAGTTGTCTGGGGATTTCCCGTTGGAAGAACATGCAGCAGATTAATGACTGCGGTGTCCGTGCGGCGGCAAAATATCCCGATTTGACCTACTGGGAATTTAACTGGCGCAAAGGCGGCGGCTCGGCGCGTATGATCGAAATCAGTAAGCGCGAAAGCTTTTATCAGCAAGAGTACTGCGGATGTATTTACTCATTACGCGATACCAATCGTCATCGTGTTGCCAACGGGCGAGAGCGAATTCAGATTGGCGTGCAATATTATAAGCCGGACGAGTAACGCCTGTATTTAAAAAAAGCGGACTAAATCGTCGCTGCTCCGGGTGTCATTTATTCCGCTGTAAACCGGCTTTTTTGTCTTTTTCGGCGTCCGTATGCAGAGACTACAGGGATGCGCACCGGTGGACGTGGCGCTGTCCGTTCCCCCTTTCATTTGTCTTTTGCGGCAAACGCTGGGCGTACAGCCCATCATCTGTTTAAACGAGCGCGTAAAAGATTGTTGGCTTTCAAAATGGTATTTAACGGCCAGGTTGATAATAGGTGTACGGCTGTTTTTGAGATCGTTAATACAGGATATTAATTTCTTCTTGCGAATATAGCGTGCAAGCGTTTCATCGTTATAGCGGGAAAATAACTTCTGCAGATACCATTTTGAATAGCCCGCCTTTTCCGCAATATCATCAATGCTTAATCGCTGATCGAGATTTTCATTAATCCATTCAGTAACAGAAATAATTACGCTCTCATTGTATTTGTTCTCATTCATAACACCCCCTTAAATAATGAGGATGATTTTAAATTAACATATGTTTCTCAAAATAGGCGTTACGTAAAGATTCTCAAGGAAGTGCATGGTTATTTCCAGGAATGTGAAATAACATGATGAGCAATTATATTTATGCGTGATATGTATATTATTTGTTGCAAAGGTGGGAGGGGTGACTTTGTGATACTATTACATAACGTTACCATGCCGCAAGTAAAATGTCACCCTGAGCAAAGTTAAAACAGACCTCTCTGCGACACGTTGTCGCATCGCAGAGAACGACTGCCTACAGCAGATTTTGCTCCGCCAGGTCGAGCGCAAAATAACTGAAGATCAGATCGGCACCCGCACGTTTAATGGCCCCCAGGCTCTCAAGCACCACGTTACGTTCATCAATCGCGCCGGCCTGCGCGGCAAATTTAATCATCGCATATTCACCGCTGACCTGATAAGCCGCCAGGGGAAGCTCAGTGCGTTCACGAATGTCGCGCAGGATGTCCAGATAGGCGCCAGCCGGTTTCACCATCAGCGAATCGGCACCTTCGGCGGCATCAATCAGTGATTCGCGAATGGCCTCGCGGCGATTCATGGGGTTCATCTGATACGTTTTGCGATCGCCTTTCAGCGCGGTTCCGGCGGCTTCACGGAACGGGCCGTAGAAGGATGACGCAAATTTGGTGGAATAAGACATAATCGCCGTTTGCGTAAAGCCCGCAGCATCCAGTGCCTGGCGGATAGCCTGCACCTGACCATCCATCGCGGCCGAGGGCGCGATAAAGTCAGCGCCTGCCGCTGCCGCGACAACGGCCTGCTTACCCAGGTTAATAAGGGTTGCGTCGTTATCCACGCCGTGATCGCACAGCACGCCGCAGTGGCCGTGGCTGGTGTATTCACAGAAGCAGGTATCCGACATCACAATCATTTCAGGCACGGTATCTTTGCAAATGCGCGACATCCGTGCGACCAGGCCGTTTTCATTCCAGGCATCGCTGCCGGTCGCGTCGGTATGATGAGAAATCCCGAAGGTCATCACGGAGCGGATGCCTGCCCTGGCGATACGTTCAATCTCGTGGGCCAGACGTTTTTCCGGGATACGCCTTACGCCTGGCATAGCCTGAATGTCTTTATAGTCATCAACGCCTTCCTCAACAAAAATGGGTAAAGCCAGGTCGTTGATACTGAGGGTGGACTCCTGAAACATTGCACGCATGGATGCGCTGGCGCGCAATCTTCTGGGACGTTGGGTAAGGGAAAAATCAGACATAGTTACTCACGTAGCTAATTCAAATAAGACGGACAGTCTACTCCGATTAAGAGCAGGCGATGAAGGTTTGTGTGCGGTGCGCTGAGAGAATAAAACGTCTCCCGCCACAAGGCGGGAGACGGGGGAGCTTACTCGTTAATGTCCGGGTGCTGCTGCACCAGATTTTTACGTTTCGCTTCGAGACGGGCAATTTCTGCGTCGATATCTTCGATTTTCTGTTCGATGTTATCGTGGTGTTCCTGAAGGATTTCGCGCGCCTCTTCTAAATCTGATGCGGCAGGCGTCGCCCCTTTCAGCGGCTTATTCGCGGTCTCTTTCATGTAAAGACCGGTAATCAGACCGACCACCGCCACGACCATCAGATAGTACGCGGGCATGTAGAGGTTGTTGGTCGCTTCGACCAGCCAGGCCGCGGCCGTTGGCGTCAGACCGGCAATCAATACCGAAATATTGAAGGCGCTGGCTAAGGCGCTATAACGAATATGCGTAGGGAACATTGCAGGCAGAGACGATGCCATCACACCCGTAAAGGCATTCAGGATTACCGCCAGTAGTAGCAGTCCGGCAAAAATCATTCCCAGCACGCCGCTGTTGATCATCATAAAGGCGGGAATAGCAAAAACCATCAACGCAATACTGCCCAGAATCACAAACGGACGGCGGCCAAAACGGTCGCTCAGCATGCCCATTACCGGCTGCACAAACAGCATCCCCATCATGATGGCGATGATGATCAGCACGCCATGATCTTCCGAGTAATGCAGGTTGTGTGACAGATAACTTGGCATGTAGGTGAGCAGCATGTAGTAGGTCACGTTGGTCGCAATGACCAGGCCGATACAGGCTAACAGGCTGCGCCAGTGTTTGGTGGCGATCTCTTTGAAAGAGACTTTCGGACCATCACGCAGGCCTTCGCGATCCCCCTGTTCCAGCTTATCAACGTGCTGCTGGAATGCTGGCGTTTCTTCCAGCGCATGACGCAGATATAAACCAATAATGCCCAACGGCAAGGCCAGGAAGAAAGGAAGACGCCAGCCCCACTCAAGGAAGTTCTCTTCGCCAATAATGGTCGAGATCAGGACGACAACGCCCGCACCCAGCACAAAACCGGCAATAGAACCGAAGTCGAGCCAGCTTCCCATAAAGCCACGTTTGCGGTCCGGTGAATACTCCGCCACGAAAATCGATGCGCCGGTATATTCCCCGCCGACGGAAAAGCCCTGCGCCATTTTGGCCAACAGCAGCAAAATCGGTGCCCAGATGCCGATGGAGGCGTAAGAGGGAATCAGACCAATACAGAACGTACTGACCGACATAATGACAATGGTAATGGACAGTATTTTCTGACGGCCATATTTATCACCCAGCATGCCAAAGAACAGGCCACCCAGAGGACGAATCAGAAAAGGAACAGAGAACGTTGCCAGGGCGGCAATCATTTGAATGCCCGGTGAGGCATCCGGAAAAAAGACTTTACCTAAGGCATAAGCCACAAAGCCATAAACACCAAAATCAAACCACTCCATGGCGTTACCCAACGACGCGGCGGTAATGGCTTTTCGTAAACGGGCATCATCAATGATGGTCACATCATCGATCCCAATCGGTTTTACACGCTTCCTACGCAATTTCATAGAATTACCCTGTAATGGAACATGAAAGTCCTCAACGGCGCGAACCGACCACAGCGTTCAGACCGCTGCGTTGAGGAAATTTAAGCATAGCCGTAAAACAGCATTATCTGTCGACGTATAAATACAACGAAAACTGCCGTGATTCATTTCATCGACCGCAGAGTATAACGTTTTTGTGTGATATTTGTCATGTTTGGCCTGAAAGTGACCAACTCTGCCTTGTGTTTACACCAGTCTTACTGGCTAAAAAAAGAAGCAGGCGAACGCGATTGCCTGGTAACGATACGTGCCGATCGCAAGTGAAAATGCGCTCTGACGCATTACAGGTTAAAATTACTTATGATTTTTCGTGTTGACTGTTGAGGCTTGCCTAATCAATTCCCTTCAGTAATACTCATCCCCCTTGATTTGGATAGAAATTGTCAAGGAGGATATCGCCATGAGCCAAAATCCCTGGGTGGCGCTCATCGATAGTGTGGAAAAAAAATTAATCTATCCTGCCACTCTGTTGTCCGCTGACCGGCAGCGCGGCGAGAGGACACAGATGGACTCTGCGCCGGGTTGGTTTCGCTGTCGGGGGAAACGCTGGATAAACCGACTGACAAAGCTGAGCGAAACGCTTATCACGTCGACGACAACGGGGAAGCAGTGCTCGGCATATGAAGAATGCCAGCAGTTACTCCAGCAGTCGGTGCCAACGCTACAGCGGCTAAGTCAGCGAACCCGTCGGCCCTGTGAAGGCCTGTCTGTCTGCCAGCAGGAAGAAACGGTAGCCGTCGCATTGCGCGCGGCACGTAAACGGCGCTAAATCCCTACAAAATCATCTCGTGCTGTTGTCATCCGATGGTGACCTGATGTGCTCTAGAGCGCTTCAGGAGGCACTGGCAAATGACCATATTTTTCCATCCATGCAATGAAGGCGCTGTTTTCCATAGGGCGGGCATAAAAATAGCCTTGCACGAAGGTCACGCCGTGCTGTTGCAGGTAGTGGAATTGCAGTGCAGTTTCAACACCTTCACCTAATACCTGTAGCTTAAGCTTGTGGCTCAGGCTGATAATGGCGTCCAGCACAGGCGTTTCGCCATCCAGTGATTCAATGGCATTAATAAAGCCCCGATCGATTTTGAGATAGTCCAGCGCGAAAGTTTGCAGATAACTGAGCGAGCAATGGCCGGTTCCGAAGTCATCAATCGCGACTTTCATCCCCGCCGCACGCAATCTTTCCAGTTTGTCCGCCACCACGTTACCTTCCTTAATCAGGCTTCGTTCGGTCAGCTCCAGAGTAAGGTTGAATTCCGTTACTGCCATCTTTTCCGCGAAGCTCAGCATCTCATCGACGAAGTCTGGATGCTGAAGATGGTCGGCGGCCACGTTAATTGCCAGATGAAAACCGGGATTCGTTTTCCACTGCCGCGCGTCTTCAACGATTAAATCCATTAAATGGCGGGTAACGGGAATGATCATTCCCTCGGCTTCCGCCGCGCTGATGAAGGTATCGGGACGTACGCTGTCACCATTGGGCAGCGTCCAGCGCAAAAGGGCTTCTGCGCCGGTGCAGCGTTTAAGCGCATAGCTGTAGGTGGGCTGATAGTGCACGCTGAACTGCCCGGAACGAATGGCGCGACGAATGTCATCTGCCCATGAAAATCGCCGGCGTAGCCATGATGCCGTGAGAATCATCAACAAAACGGAAAACACGGAAGCAAAAGGCATAATCAGGAGCAACAACTGTTTCAGTGCTTTTATGCGTTCTGTGCCCGGTGCCAGTAGCGTTACGCTGATGGGATAGCGCGATGACGTGGCGCGATAAAGTTGAGGAGAAGGCCCGGTATCTCCGGTAAAATCATGTTCACCTGACACAATTGACGCACCGTCACTGAAGCGCATCGTGATCTGATAATCGTGCGTGCTCCCTAACGCACTCATAAAATCGATGAGATATTGCCCTTCCACCATTACCCAGACGGCTCTGCCTGCGGTAAGGTTACGCACAAAGATGACGGCGGGCCGGTCGGGTACGCTGTAGGAGCCGCGCAGAGACAAACTCCACCCGTCTTTGCGCGCCACCGGCGGCGTTACGCCAATCATCGCTTTCAGGGTTGAGGGTTTATTACCGTAAGCCGAAGAGCAGGTGATCACATCGTTTTCCAGCGTGCCCAGGCCACGAAAATAGGGATAAAGCGTGCCGTTAAGCCGCAATGCATGCTCAATTTGCTCGCAGGGCTGCTCCTCGTACTGCCGAAGCCAGGCAATCATGCTCCAGGCGTTGTCGCTGATTTTTTCTGCCTGAGACAGTAAAGTCGCTGCCGTGTTGATCTGTTGCTCGCGCACAGTTTGACGCGCATCAATGGCACAAAAAAACAGTCCCAGAAGGAGTGGCAGGACGCCAGCAAAGACGATAAGTAGCCTGGTATGGGCCGGTTTTTCTTTAATCAGCGGCACCGTATAACCTCTGAATTGTAATCATGTTTTTGAGCGGTGCTAAGGGTTTATTCAGCATAGCACGCCAGTTCACACCACGGGTGAACGGTCGGATATCCTTTGCCTCCGATAATCGTCATTATCGGCCTCGTCCATAATTTATTGACAGAAAATTCATGCCCGGATTGGGTGAAAGACGGCATATGACAGAGTGTACTGATGAAAGTGAATACTCACATTTTCTGCTAAGTGTTCCTGTGGCCGGCAGGCAAGCCGTGCGCGCGGGGCAAAAGAATGTCCCCGCGCGGTGGAGAAAGCAAAAGGGCGTTGACGCCGCAGGCACGGACCACATGCGGCGGCTCAACCGAACACGATGGCTTCTGGTCTGGCACGTCCCTCCAGCGGCACCGTGGTGGGCTAATCCTGAAAGTAGATTTGCTTCAGCGCGACTTCTACGCCACGCAGCTCGGCCAGCCCCTTGAGCCTGCCGATTGCTGAATAGCCCGGATTGGTGCGCTTGTGCAAATCGTCCAGCATCTGATGACCGTGATCGGGACGCATAGGAATAGCGCGTAGATTGCCTGCACGACGACGGCGCTGCTCCTCAGCCAGAATGACTTTGATGACGCCAACCATATCAACGTCTCCCGCCAGATGAGCGGCTTCGTGGAAGCTGTTGGGGTTTGCTTCGCGTTTTGTGGCGCGTAAATGCACGAAGTTAATACGATCGGCAAAGGTTTCGGCCATCGTAACCAGTGGGTTATCCTCGCGAACGCCGTACGATCCTGTACAGAAGCAGAATCCGTTATGCAGGCTGTCGACAGTCTCTTTCAGCCACTGCATATCCTCCTGGGTGGAGACAATGCGCGGCAGGCCAAGAATAGGACGCGGCGGATCGTCGGGATGTACCGCCAGTTTGATGCCCACCTCTTCTGCCACTGGCACAATAGCCCGCAGGAAGGTGGCCATATGCTCGCGCAGTCTGGCTTTATCAATGCCATCATATTGGGCCAGCTGGGCCTGGAACTGTTCAAGCGTGTAGCCTTCTTCCGCACCGGGTAAGCCCGCAATGATGTTGCGCACCAGCGTGGCTTTCTCTTCTTCGTTCATCGCGGCAAAACAGGCAGCAGCGGCCTGCTGCTCGGCGGGGCTGTATTCTTTTTCCGCACCGGGACGTTTTAACAGGTACAGTTCAAACGCAGCAAACGCATCGGCGTCAAACCGCAACGCTTTCGCCCCATCCGGCAAGGTCCAGGCCAGATCGGTACGCGTCCAGTCAAGCACCGGCATAAAGTTGTAGCACACGGTATCGATCCCGCAGGCGGCCAGATTACGAATCGACTGCTGATAGTTGGCGATATAGCGCGAATAATCGCCCCGTTGCGTTTTAATGGATTCGTGAACGGGAATGCTTTCAACAACAGACCAGGTGAGTCCTTTTTCCGCCAGTAGCGCCTGACGCGCTTTGATTTCGGCTACGGGCCACACGTCGCCGTTTGGGATGTGATGAAGTGCCGTAACAATACCGGTTGCACCTGCCTGGCGAGCATCGTCCAGTGAAACAGGATCGTTGGGGCCGTACCAGCGCCATGTATGTTCCATTATTACTCCTTGATGAACGGGTGGCCCAGTGGTCAGGCCGCTGGACCAAGAGTAAATTAGCGCGTAAATTAAGGCCGTGATCCGGATCGCAGCATAGTAAATACGTCCGGCTGGATTCTGCAAAGACGGCCATAACAGGAGAAGGTGATGGTGCTACCGGTACTGAAAACTGAACGACTTTATCGACAGATCGCCAATGCCATTATCGCGGGCATTCAGCGTGGGGATTTCGTACCCGGCGGTGCGTTGCCACCGGAGCGAGAGCTGGCAAAGCAGTTGGGCGTCAGTCGCTCGTCCGTGCGTGAAGCGCTGATTGCGCTTGAGATGACGGGCTACGTCACTATCCAGACCGGAACGGGCGTATTTGTCGCCCAAACCCTGCCTCAGCCCTCAGCGGTCAAAGACACCGAACATTTCAGCCTGCAGGATCTTTTACAGGCGCGCGAAGCCTATGAAAGTCTGCTGGCAGGAATGGCGGCGCGTAACGGCAGTGAGGCGCAACGTGAGCGGCTCATGGCGATGAGCATCAGCCTCCAGCAATTTAATGAAAACGATGCGGCGTTTATAGAACAGGATAAAGCCTTTCATCTTTTGATTAGCGAGATGAGCGGTAACGATCTGCTGCGGGAGATGATGGAAAACCTGTGGAACAAACGCGACAGCGCGCATTTTCGTCGGCTGGAACGCCATTATGCCGACAATACCTTTGCTGACGAAATGAACGCCGACCATCAGTGCATTGCAGATGCCATTGTCGGGGGAGATGAGCAGGCTGCACAGGCTGCGATGAGAGCGCATCTGCAGCATGTGCAGCAGCGTTTACTTGGTTAGCAGCCGGGCAGGTTTAGGACGTCCGGTGCCCAGCATGATTGCCAGCCGGCTTCCGCCTGGCGTGGTTTCCATCAAAATTTTTGTAATGCTGGTCAGCGGTACGGAGAGCAGCATACCGACCGGACCCAACAGCCAGCCCCAGAAGATCAAGGACAGAAAGACCACCAGTGTCGACAATCCCAGTCCGCGCCCCATGATGCGCGGCTCTAACATATTGCCAAACACCATATGAATGGCGGTAAACAGCGCCGCCACCATCGCCGCGTCAAACACACTGTTCAGCAACAGTGCCTGCAGGAAAGGGGGAATACCGGCGATAATCGGCCCGATATTGGGAATAAAATTCAGGATAAAGGCTACCACGCCCCACAGTAATGCAAATTTCACATCCAGCAGGTACAGCGTCAGCCAGACCGAGATACCGGTAATCAGGCTGATCAGCGTTTTTAATGCCAGGTAATGCGTCACGCCTTTAAGCGCTTTGTGTAAACCCGCAATACGAATTTTGGGGTTCACAAACGAGTTGCGCATTTTGTAAGGCAGGTGGTGCACTTCAAACAGCATAAAGACGACGGTAAGGATCAACAGGACAGTATTGGTCATTGCGCCGGAAAAACCACTCAGCGCCACGCTGGCCAGATTCATCAATGTGTTGGGATCGAAGCGCTGAACCAGCGCATCGGTAGAGACATTCAGATGAATGCTGGCCGCCAGATGCTGAACGACCAGCATTTTCTTTTCCATGATGGTGCGCAGTTGAGGATAGAGATCGTAAAATTCACTCATTGAGCTGGCCAGTACGGCCCCCAGCAGCAAAATCACAGCAAAAATGACCGTGATCACCAGCGTAATCGCCATCCCGCGCCGCAGTCCGCGCCGCATCAGTATCGTGACTAAGGGATTCAACACAATGGCAAAAAACGCCGCCAGGAGTAACGGCACCAGAATATCGGAAGCGGCTCTTATCCCGGCAAGGATAATCACTAACATCGCCAGTTTGATTAAGATATTTTGTCCAATTCTTTCCTGCTGCAACCCGTTCATTCGTTCTCTCTACGCATAAATAACTGATTGAAGTGTAGTTGAAGGAAAAATCAGAAGCGGATTCGTTGAGGAAAAGGATAAGCGAGGCGAGACGGTGACGGGAAACAGGACGCGAAAGGGTGTTAAGCGTCCTGATGCCGCGGCGGACAATGGCGACTGTCACGGCGATATGCTGTCAACAGCGATGCCGCCGCAATGAAACGACGCAGGCGACCGCCTGCCGCCGCCTTACACTGAGGGCGCAGATTCCTCTTTCGTGGCGTCCTGTGGCACCGTCTCCTGCCCGCCGGGAATCAGAATATTCAGCACGATGGCAACAATCCCGCCGCTGGTGGCGGCTGAACCAAACAGGTTTGCAAACAGGGGCGGCAGATGGGAAAGGGCAGCAGGCACGGACTCAATCCCTAAGCCGAAGCTGAAGGCCAGGCCGACAATCAGCATCTCTCTGCGCGTCAGCGCGGTCTGGCTGAGAATACGAATGCCGGCCGTTACCACGCAGCCAAACATCACCATGGTCGCGCCACCCAGGACGGGCGTGGGAATCTGACGCAACGCTTCGCTAAACGGCGGAAACAGAGCCAGTAAAATCAGCATCACACCGATATAGCGGCCAACAAAACGGCTTGCCACACCGGTCATCTGTATGACGCCGTTGTTTTGCGCAAAGGTGGTATTTGGAAAGGCACTCAGCATGGCGGCAATCATACAACTCAGTCCGTCAGCCAGAATGCCGCCTTTCAGGCGCGCACTGAACGCTTTATCCGTAATCGACTTACCGGAGATCAGGTGGTTTGCGGTAAGATCGCCTACCGCCTCAATGATGCAGACCAGTGAAACCAGCACCACAGGCACAAAAAGACTGCTGTTGAAGTGAAAGCCAAACGGAAACAGCGCGGGCAGGCGAAACAGGCTGTCCCCCAAACCATGCACCTGAAATTTGCCGCTCAGTGCCGCCGCGATGCAGCCGGTGAGAATGCCGACCACGATGGATGACAGACGCAGCCAGCGGTTCCCCGAACAGCTCAGCAGCACGATCACGCCAAGCGTCAAGGCCCCCAGGGCGAGGTTGCTAAGGCTGGCAAAATCCTGTGCATTCTGACCGCCGCACCAGTTAATCACGCTGACCTTAATCAGGCTGATACCGATTAACGCAATCACGCTTCCCGTCACGACCGGCGTAAAGACCCGTTTTAAGGTATCAATAAAGCGGCTGACGATAACCGGAACCAGCGCGGCCACGGCGTTGACGCCAAACAGCATCGCCATAATGTCCTCAGGGCTGCCGCCCTGGGCTTTGACCCACAGGCCACCTGAAATGGCGACGCCGAGAAAAGCAAAGCTGGTGCCCTGCATGCATATCATGCCCGCGCCCACGCCCCACACGCGATTTGACTGCAGAAAGGTGCCGATGCCCGAAGCAAGGAGCGACATACTAATTAAATACGGAAGCCAGGCTTCCAGACCAAGCGCGGTGCCAATCAGCAAAGGCGGCGTGATAATCCCGACCAGACCTGCCAGTACATGCTGCGATGCGCTAAAAAAAGCCTGCACAGGCGGAATTCGCTGATCAAGGCCGTACAGTAAGCCACTGTTTTTTTCGTCAGACACGGTTATCTCATCTCAGTGCGGGGAAGTCACCGGATGTTGCATAAAGCAGGCCAGGTTTATCTGATAAACGTTCCTCTGCTATCAATGCCTTTAAAATCATAGGGATAATGTTGTGATAAAACGTGTTGCTCGCCCAGGGAAAGTGAAACACATGATTCCTGATGGGGCAGTGAAGAAATTATTGGTTCATGAAATGACGATTAACGCCCTTTTTTGCACTGCGTTAGTGCGTAGTGATGTTTTTTCACCAGACACCTGTCCTCATGGCCAGCAGCCATTTTTCTGGCCGACTCTCAGCAAAAAGAAATGTATATTTCATATTTTAAATTGATGAAACATATCCGGGCTGCTTAATGCCGTCAGGCCGAAAACCTTTCATCCCGCAAAGGCGTTAAAACGCCCTGAAGCGACAATGTCATGGGGACCCCGATTACACCGTCAGCGATGACGAGCCAGAATGGCCGCCGCGAAGGCGTCAATCCTTTATGAAAAGAGAAATGCGATCTGTGCCGCTAAAAAGTAATTTTCCAAAAATATCTATTTGAAAAATTTATTCCATTGTAATAGTTTTCCAGCATGCTTTTGGCTTTTCCTGCCCAGCCAGCATGCCACTTCTGTGCTCTGCCCGCTGGAACCGTACATACCAAAGAGGCAACATCATGACTATCGTAGGAAACTTTATTGGCGGTCAAACCACATTCAGCGCCAGCAACGAAACCATTCCTGTGTTCGATCCGGCAACCGGCAAGGTTATCCGTGAGCTCACGCAAAGCAGCGCAGATGAAGTGGCTCAGGCGATTGATGTGGCACATGCGGCCTTTCCTGCCTGGTCAAAAACCTCCCCGTTGCGCCGCGCACGCATCATGTTCAATTTTAAAGCTCTGATGGAGCAGCACCGCGATGAACTGGCGGCGCTGATTGTGTCTGAGCATGGCAAAGTCTGGTCAGATGCGCTGGGTGAGCTGACGCGCGGTATCGAAGTCATCGAATTTTCCTGTGGTATTCCGCACCTGCTTAAAGGCGAGTATTCCCCGAATGTGGGCGGTGGCGTAGACAGTTACTCGCTGATGCAGCCGGTGGGCGTCGTGGCAGGGATTACGCCCTTCAACTTTCCGGCAATGGTGCCGTTGTGGATGTTCCCGATTGCGTTGGCCTGCGGTAACACCTTTATTCTCAAGCCGCCTGCGCTGGATCCGTCAGCATCGGTGCGCATGGCCGAGCTGTTGAAGGAGGCGGGCCTGCCGGATGGCGTGTTTAATGTCGTGCACAGTTCCAATGACAATGCAGAACAGCTTTATAAAGATCCGCGTATTGCCGCCGTCAGCTTCGTTGGCTCATCCGGTGTGGCCGAGCATATTTACAAAACGGCCAGTGCGCACGGTAAGCGCGTTCAGGCTTTTGGCGCGGCAAAAAATCACGCCATCGTTATGCCAGACGCCGATTTGGACGCCACGGTAAACGCGATTATGGGCGGTGCGTTTGGCTCGGCGGGCGAGCGTTGCATGGCGCTGCCGGTTGTCGTTGCAGTGGGCAACGATACCGCCGATAAGCTCATTTCGCGCCTGACACCGCTGATCAACGCATTACGGGTTGGGCCGGGAATCCAGCAAGGCAGCGATGAAAATGAAATGGGGCCTGTGGTTTCTGCGGCACACCAGAAAAAAGTGCTGGGCTATATCGATCTGGGCGAGCAGGAAGGGGCGAAGCTGGTCGTTGATGGCCGCAACCACAAAGTCGCCGGTTTCGAAGAGGGCTACTACGTCGGCGGTACGCTGTTCGATAACGTTACCGCCGAGATGACCATCTGGCGTGAGGAAATTTTTGGTCCGGTGCTGAGCATTATGCGCGCGCCGGATTACGACAGTGCCTTGAAGCTGGTTAACAGCCACGAATTTGGTAACGGCAGCGCCATCTTTACCAGCAATGGCCATACCGCGCGGGAGTTTGTGCAGGATGTTGAGGCCGGAATGGTCGGCGTCAATGTGCCGGTGCCGGTGCCGATGGCCTTCCACAGTTTTGGGGGCTGGAAACGGTCAGTCTTTGGTGCGTTAAACGTGCACGGGCCAGACGGCGTGCGTTTTTACACCCGCATGAAAACCGCCACCGTGCGTTGGCCAGGCGGTCAGCAAACGGTGTCCGAATTCAGCATGCCAACGTTAGGCTAAATCACCTGCACCACTGACGCAGCGTTCCACACACAGGGGCGCGGGTTGTCAGGTGAAGGACCGCAAAACAGGAGGAGGCGAATGGCCTTACTTTCGAAGGTAAAACAGCCCGACAATAACGGCTGCATTCAGCAGGTGACGCCAGCGCGCGCCGGTTGGCGTTATGTCGGTTTTTCATCCTATCTGCTGAAAAAAGGGCAAACGCTCGACCTGAAAAGTGGCGACAGCGAACTTTGCCTGGTGCTGGTCGCGGGGCTGGCTTCCGTCACCACGCGCCACGCACGTTTCCCGAATATCGGCAAACGTCTGTCACCGTTTGAGCGCACGCCGCCTTATTCTGTGTATGTTCCTCATGATGATGACGTCAGGGTACAGGCTGAAAGCGATCTTGAGCTGGCGGTCTGCCAGGCACCCGGGCAGGGCGGCAAGCTGCCCGCTCGCCTGATTGCGCCGGAGGATGTTGGCGTTGAACGGCGGGGCAAAGGGCAAAATCAGCGCCTGGTGCATAATATTCTGCCGGACGATCAACCGGCAGAGAGCCTGCTGGTCGTGGAAGTGTATACCGATGAGGGCAATACCAGCTCTTACCCGAGCCACAAACACGATCAGGAAAACAGCGAACACGAAACCTATCTGGAAGAAACCTATTACCACCGTTTTCAACCCGAGCAGGGGTTTGCTATGCAGCGCGTTTATACTGACGACCGTTCGCTGGATGAGTGCATGGCAGTGTATAACCGTGATGTGGTCATGGTGCCGCGCGGCTATCATCCTGTGGCGACGCTGGCAGGCTACGACAATTACTACCTTAACGTCATGTCGGGGCCGGTACGTTTGTGGAAGTTCAGTTGGGAGCACGATCACGCCTGGGTTAACAGCGACAGTTATCCGCGACGTTAATCCGTGGCAAGGACTGACAAGGCAGCGCTATGCGCTGCCTTTTTTATTGCGTGATGGTACCTGTAAGTTGACCAGAGAACGGTGTTCGGCGACAGGCTCTGTCTGTTACCTGACGAGGCCGTTTCTGATTGACGGGCGCAGGCTACGCCGCCCTGTCAGGTGGCGCGATCGTCAGGATGCGGGGGGCGTCCGGGCATTGTTCAGCGCCAGGGAAACCGCCAGCGTCTGAGCCAGACAGAGTGACGCCACCTGAGAGCGGAAACCGTCAACCTGGGCTTCCCGCACCACAAAGCAAACGTCGCTGAACGCGGCCAGAGGGCTCACCTGGCTGTCCGTAATCGCAATCAGGTGGGCACCGCGCCTGGCACCCAGCTCAACCACTTCTACCGCTTCGCGGGCGTAAGGCGAACAGCTGATAGCAATCACCACGTCTTTCGGATTCACCAGCGTCAGCTGTTCAGTGAACATGCCGCCTAACCCGTCAATCAGAAAGGCGCGGCGCTCCAGATGGCGCAGGGCGTAAACCAGATAGGAGGCGACACTGAACGAGCGACGCAGGCCGATAACATAGACATTCTCGGCATCATTGAGTAACTGTACCGTTTTGTTCATCTGCTCCGGGCTCACCTGCATCGCCAGTTGCTGCAACGCCTGGCTGTTTACCATGGTGAAGACATTCAGAATTTCCGCCGGGCTTTCAGGCGCGTTCGCTGCGTCGTCTGCGGCGGTCTGGCGGAACAGGCGTGCCCGTTCGGTGTAGTTAACCGTCTCTTCCATCAGATGCTGACGAAAAATTTGTTTCATTTCGTTGAAGCCGCTAAAACCAAAGGCGTTGGCAAAGCGAATCAGGGTCGAAGGCGGCACATCGGCCTGCTGAGCAATAGACGCGACGGTATCAAAGGCGATGCTGTTACTGTTATCAAGAATATAACGAGCCACCTGCTTCAGACGCTTACTCAGCGTTTCATAACGGCGACGAATCTCGTCCTGCAGCAGTGAAAGTTGGGAAGGGTTATTGCTCATTACGTCGGCTCATGTGCGGAAAGCGTGGCTGGATAAGAATCGCTATGATACCAGATGGATGGAAAATTTCATTTGTTTGTTTTTCAGGCATAATTTATTTCATTGGTTTATGAAATGACTCACAGATTCGTCGTCAAACGGTGCGATCGGGCTGAAAAAAGGCTGCTCTGGGGCAGCCTTAGGCATATCGTCCTGCGTCAGGGTGAATTTACAGCCCGGTGTGCTCGCGAATATATTTTCGTGCCTTCACCGCATACTCAAATGGATTCGCCAGCGCGGGATCCTGCTCTGCCTCCACCACCATCCAGCCCTGATAGCCGTAATCATCAAGGATTTTAAACACGGGTTTAAAGTCGATCACGCCATCGCCCGGCACGGTAAAAGTGCCTTTTTTTACGCCGTCCAGGAAAGACAGATGCTGATCTCTGACTTCAGCGACGATGTCATCCCGCACATCTTTGAGGTGCACGTGGAAAATACGTGGCAAGTGGTTTTCCAGTACCGCCAGCATGGCCTGCTGTGAGCCTTCGGAATAGTAGATATGGCCGGTGTCGTAAAGTAAGCCGACAGTATCGTTCGTCATGGCCATAAAACGGTCAATTTCTGCTGGCGTCTGGATAGCGGTGCCCATGTGATGGTGCAGGCAGACGCGCATGCCTTTACGGGCGGCGATCGCGGCCAGTTCATTGTAGCCTTCCGCCGTGCGCTGCCATTCATCGTCGTTAAACACGGGCTTATCGTCCAGCACCGCCAGCGTCGTGCCTTGTATGCTCTTGCTTTGTTCAGAGCACCCAATCACCCGGGCGCCCATCTCGAAGAGGAAATTCATGTGCTCGGTGAATCCCTCAATCGTTTTCGCTTTGTCGCCCTGTGCAAAGAAGGTGCTGAACCAGGCGTTACAGATCTCAATACCGCGAATCTCCAGCATCGGTTTCAGAACCGCAGGATCGCGTGGGTATTTACTGCCGACTTCACTGCCGGTGAACCCGGCCAGCGCCATTTCACTGACCGTTTGCTGGAAGGTGTTTTCGCTGCCCAGTTCGGGCATATCATCATTCGTCCAGCCAATGGGCGCGATCGCCAACTTAACCTTTTGATTGTTCATCAGTTACCTGCCTGAAGGCGAGAGGAGTCAGTTATAAAATGCCGGACGGGCGGGCATTTCAATGGGTTCGATCGCGCCGCTCTTCTGCGCTTTGATACAGGCGTCAGCAGCGACCGAGGCGGCAAAACCATCCCATGCGGAAGGACCGGTTAACTGGCCCGCTTTTACGTCGTTGATAAAGGCCTGTAGCTCAACGTTGTATGCCTCAATAAAGCGATCTTTCCAGTCGACCAGAATGGTATTGGACAGTTTGGCGTCTTTACGTAACTGTACCGATGACGGCTCGGGCAGTCTGGCGATACCTTCCTCGCCCACGACTTCGCACTGAATATCGTAGCCGTAGGTACAGTTCACAAAGATCTCCACATCAATGCGAATCCCTTTTTGCGTTTCAAACAGAACGATTTGCGGGTCTTTCAGGTGTGGACGGGCTTTAGAACTGACGCGCGGGAACACCACCTGCACGGTTTTATAGTCGTCGCGGGTCAGCCAGCGCAGGACATCCAGCTCGTGGATCAGCGTATTGGTAATCGCCATTTCGGTGTTGTAGTTTTCCGGCACCGTCGGGTTGCGGTGCGCGCAATGCAGCATCAGCGGCTCACCGATATCACCATCGGTAATCACCTTTTTCAATGCCCGATAACCGGCATCGTAGGGGCGCATAAAGCCGACCTGTACGAGACGTTTGCCGTGTTTGATCTCGGCGTCCACGATACGACGACAGCCTTCAGCGCTCATCGCCAGCGGCTTCTCACAGAAGACCGGTTTGCCCGCTTCAATGGCGGCCAGCGTGAACGCTTCATGGGTCGGGTCCCAGGAGGTGACGAGCACGGCATCCACGTTGGGTGACTGAATGACTGCGAAGCCATCCTCGCATACGTCTGCATCACTGTTCAGACGTTGCAGCGCGGCTTTGGCGCCTTCCGCATTGATATCGGATACCGCAACCACTTTTGCCCCTTGTAAGACATTGTTGCAGCGGCGAATGTGCTCCTGACCAATCGCACCTGTTCCAATCACACCAAGTTTCAATGTCATAATTACACCTGTAGGGTTAAATCGGAGAGTAGAAACATGGGCCGTCAGACGGCCCGGAAATCAGTATTTACGGGCCTGAGCCAGATGCGTATTCAGCGTGTTCGCCACCTGTTGCGCGCGCGTCGAGTGGGCGGTTTGTGCCACACCAACGTGCCACCAGCTGAAGTAGTTGTGAATCATGGTCTTGGGCAGCACTTTGATATCAATCAGCGTGGAAACGCGCTGCGTTTTTGCGTCTTCCAGCGCGGCGGTAAGCTGCTCCAGCGTACTGACGCGATAGGTTTTGCAGCCATAACCGGCGGCAATGGCGGCAAAATCCACCGGAACCAGTCCGCCGTCGAGCTTGCCACCGTCCGGATTACGGAAACGGAACTCGGTAACAAAGCTGTCCATGCCGTGCCCCATTTGCAGGTTGTTAATGCAGCCATTGCTCATGTTATCCAGCAGGACCACATTGATTTTCGCCCCTTCCTGAAGGGAGGTCACCAGCTCGGAATGCAGCATCATGAACGAGCCATCGCCTACCAGGGCATAAACCTCTCGCTCAGGCTGCGCCAGTTTGACGCCCAGTGCCGCATTCACTTCGTACCCCATGCAGGAGTAACCATATTCAAGGTGATAGCCGTTATAACCCCGCGTACGCCAGGCGCGTTGCAGGTCGCCGGGCAGGCTGCCCGCAGCACCCACGATCACGGCATCGGCAGGCAGGTGCTGATTCAGCGTGCCCACTACGCTGCTTTGTGTCAGCAGAGACTGCGTAAGGCGGTTAAATTCGGCATAGACGGCTTTTCGGTCAAGGTGATCGGCAATCTCAGGCTCAAAGGCGGTATCGTTGGGCGTGATGTGATAAACGCGCTGTGTCTCGTCTTCCAGCTGCTGCCGGGCCAGGGCAATCTGATCGCCCCAGTCGTTGGCATAGTGCTGTGAAACCAGTCCATGACTGAGCGCCAGCAGTGCTTCACGTGCGTCGGCCAGCAGCTGCACGCCATCGAGCTTATAACTGTCAAAGTTGCTGACGTTGACATTCAGAAAGCTCACATCAGGATGCTGAAAGATCCATTTCGACGAGGTGGTGAAATCGGTGTAGCGCGTTCCAATGCCTATCACCAGATCGGCCTCTTTTGCCAGCAGGTTGGCCGCCAGACAGCCGGTTTCACCCACGCCGCCGACGTTGAGAGGATGATCAGACAATAAGGTACCTTTTCCCGCCTGGGTTTCAGCAAACGGAATCTGATAGCGTTCGGCAAATGCACGCAGCGCCTCGCCTGCGCCGGAATATTTCACGCCTCCGCCGCAGATAATTAATGGCTTACGTTTACGGATGATGAGCTTCAGCGCATCTTCGAGCTGGGCAACGGTGGGTTGACGCCGATCCAGACGATGAACGCGTTTCTGGAAGAAATAATCCGGATAATCCCAGGCTTCACCCTGAACATCCTGCGGTAAAGAGAGCGTGACGGCACCCGTTTCAGCCGGATCGGTCAGGACGCGCATGGCGTTAATACAGGCGCTCATCAGTTGTTCCGGACGGCTGACGCGGTCCCAGTATTTACTGACGGCACGAAAGGCGTCGTTGGTGCTGATACTCAGATCCCAGGGCTGCTCAATCTGCTGTAGGACCGGATCGGGCTGGCGGGTGGCAAAGACGTCGCCAGGCAGGAGCAGAAGAGGAATTCGGTTTGCGGTGGCAGTGGCGGCGGCCGTCAGCATATTGGCGGCGCCGGGCCCTACGGACGACGTACAGGCGATAATCTGGCGGCGCAAAGACTGTTTGGCAAAGCCCGTTGCGGCGTGGGCCATCCCTTGTTCATTACGCCCCTGATAGACCACCAGATCGCCGCTGTCCTGCTCCAGCGCTTGTCCCAGTCCCAACACATTGCCATGACCGAAAATGGCGAAAATGCCTTTTACAAACTTTGTCTCTGTGCCGTCTACGTCAATGTATTGATTATCGAGAAACTTAACTAATGCCTGTGCGGTAGTCAGTTTGATGGTGGCCATAAACCTTCCTCAACGTGCTGGCAGTAGCAGAGTCCGGCACCGCGCTAAAAAGGCGTGACGTAACGGAAAAGGCTACCTGAAGAACTGAAATGTCAGAGGATTATAAACAAATGCATTTTTCATAAAATACGATTACAGAAGAAATATTTCATTTTGCGAGGGGGATCAAATTTACCCTTGCTGACAGGGCTGCGGGAAGCTATGCCATAAGCGTAACTGGAATGTTTAGTGAGAGTTACAAAGTTTTCGAGATTTCATTTCATCACGCAGAAAGATGCTGCAAAACGGGCAGGAGCGTCATGGCCCTGTCGCACCGGGTCCGCGAGGTCCCGTCCGGCAACGCCTGACTGACGTGTCGGGCATAACAGATTTTTAACTGCTTCACATAATCGCAGTGTAAGTTTCATTTTGAATTGAGTTTGGAATATTTGTTCCTCATACTGCGTTTATCGTTAACCAGACACCTTCAGACCCCACGCACAACCTGTCCGCAGTGTCTGCTCATCACAGAAGGAAACCAGAAGCATGCAGAGAGAACAGAAGCGTCTTGATGTGATTTGTATCGGACGCATTGCCGTCGACTTCTATGGTCAGCAAATTGGCGCGCGGCTGGAAGACACCACGTCTTTCGCGAAATATCTGGGCGGGTCATCAGGCAATGTCGCATACGGTACGGCGATTCAGGGGCTGAAATCCGCCATGCTGGCTCGTGTAGGCGATGAACATAATGGCCGTTTTCTGCGGGAAAGTTTGCAGCGGGTCGGCTGCAATACAGAAGCACTTATCACGGACAAAAAGCGGCTGACCGCTCTGGTCATCCTGGGCATTAAAGATGAAGACACTTTTCCGCTGATTTTTTACCGCGACAACTGCGCCGATATGGCCCTGGTGCCAGACGACATTAATGAAGACTTTATCGCTTCTTCTCGCTCGGTTGCGGTAACCGGCACGCATTTGTCGCACCCGCAGACGCGAGCGGCCGTGCTGAAAGCGCTGGAGTATGCCCGTAAGCATGGTCTGCGTACCGCGCTGGACATCGACTATCGCCCGGTATTGTGGGGCCTGACTTCACTGGGGGACGGGGAAACCCGGTTTATTGCCTCCTCTGAAGTCACCGCGCAACTGCAGCAGGTTATGCATTATTTCGATCTCATTGTCGGCACGGAAGAAGAGTTTCATATCGCAGGCGGCAGCACCGATACGCTGACCGCGCTGAAAAACGTGCGCACGGTGAGCAACGCAACGCTGGTCTGTAAGCGAGGAGCAATGGGATGCGTGGTATTTGAAGGCGCGATTCCAGACAACTGGGCAGCGGTGAAACTGCACAGCGGCGTGCGTGTCGAGGTCCTGAATGTGCTGGGCGCAGGGGACGCGTTTATGTCCGGTCTGCTGCGCGGCTGGTTAAACGATGAAGGATGGGAACAGGCCTGCCGTTACGCAAACGCCTGTGGCGCGTTGGTGGTTTCGCGACACGGGTGCGCCCCTGCGATGCCCACCCGACAGGAGCTGGATGACTTTTTAAGCCGCGAACAGGACGTGAAACGCCCCGATCTGGATAGCCGTCTGACCCATCTGCACCGCGTCACGTCGCGTCAACACGCCTGGCCAGAACTGAATATTTTCGCTTTTGATCACCGCAAACAGCTGGTAGAGATGGCTACGGAGGCTGGCGCGGACGTTTCGCGCATTCCGCAGTTGAAACTTTTGCTATTGCAGGCTGCGGAGCAGGCCGTGCAGCAAGCCGGCATTGAAAGTAAAAGCGGCATTCTGGCGGACACGACCTTCGGTCAGAAAACGCTGAATGCGATTACGGGTAAGAACCGATGGATTGGCCGACCCATTGAACTACCGGGGTCGCGTCCGTTACGCCTGGAACATGGCAGCATTGGTTCCCAGTTGATCGGCTGGCCAGCGGAGCATGTGGTGAAATGCCTGGTGTTTTATCATCCTCACGACAGTGCCGAACTGCGCGAGGAGCAGGACGCGCTGTTGCTGGAAGTGTGGAAAAGCTGTAACCAGAGCGGTCATGAGTTACTGCTGGAAGTGATCCTGCCTGACAGCCAGCCAGACCACAATGAAGCGCATTTTCTGAAGATGCTGAACCACTTTTATGCGCTTGGCATCAAGCCTGACTGGTGGAAGCTCCCACCCCTGTCTCCGGCAAGCTGGCGTGACATAGGTGCCTTGATCGAACAGCAGGATCCTTACTGTCGTGGCATTTTATTACTGGGACTTGATGCGCCAGAAGCCACGCTTAAAGCGGGGTTTGCCGCGGCGGCGCAGGCCCCGTGGGTAAAAGGGTTTGCGGTGGGGCGCACAATCTTTGCACAGCCCTCGCGCCAGTGGTTGCAGGGTGAAATACGTGACGACGCACTGGTGGCGGCGGTAAAAGAGAACTACCTGCGGCTGATTGATTACTGGCGTCAGGCGCGCGAACAGTGTGTCTAAAGCAGAAGGGATGAGTGATAACTGAGCCATGCGGCAGAATGATCATTGCATGGCTCAGTATTAACGCGCGGTGGTGTGGTGTGCCCTTGCCGTTATTTCAGGGTAATGCTTTTCACCACGGTTTCAGCATCGCTTTGGGCCTGCTGTTGATTGTCCCCGGGCAGCGTAATCTGCATCGTCATCAGCTTACCATCGACTTTGGCCAGAACAACCGAGGACCAGGAGGTCTGGTTGTTTGCTGAGATGACGGTATCCAGCTGCTGTGCCGGCTCACCGCCCAGCGTGACCGCTTTATTGGAGACAACCTGAAGCTGGGGATCGCGATTACGCTGCTGTTGTTCCATGCGTTGCGCTAACACATCCAGGGCCTCATTCGTCGGCTCACCGGCAATGACGATAATCGCCCGCGCACCGCTTTCATCAGCATAAACGTGCATGTTGGTACTCTGAGAACCCAGTTTACCGCTCTTATCTGACAGGCCAGGTGGCAGGGTAAAACGTAATTTACCGTCCATCAGCGCCACGGTTTGTGCAGACTGACTGGCAGATGCGCCATTATCGTTTGCTGCTTCATCTTTCTTTTGATCGCAGGCGGCAAGGCCGAGTACCAGCAAACCAATTCCCGCATATTTCACTAAATTACGCATCAGAATCCCTTTTTAACATTCCACGAAGGCGTTTATACAACAGGAATCAGGTTGCAAACGCAACCTGAGTATTGTCAGGAGATTTTAGCGGATTGTCAGGAAAGGCTGTATTGCCGGTTAGCCGAAATGTATCTGCGGCTGGGCCTGGCGTTCGGCCAGGCGTTTGAGCGCAGCGTTGAGTAAAACACCATAGGCAGGCAAAAAGAAAATCATACAAATCAGCACTTTGAAACTGTAATCGACCAGAGCGATTTCTACCCAGTGCTGTGCCATAAACGGATCGGAGCTTTTGTAGAAGGCAATGAAAAAGAAGGCCAGCGTATCGCTGATGTTGCCTAAAAACATGGCACAGCCTGGCGCCACCCACCACTGCGGCAAGCGACGCAGGCGGTTGAAAACGTGCACATCCAGAATCTGGCCCAATGCGTAAGCCATAAAGCTGGCGCAGGCGATACGGGCGACAAACAGGTTTACCTGTTGCAGCGCCTGCCAGCCTTGCCATTCGCCCTGGTAAAACAGGCTGGAAATCGCGTAAGAGATAAACAGGGCCGGCACCATCACCGCCAGAATAATGCGGCGTGCAAGCGGCGCACCAAAGATGCGCACGGTCAGATCAGTGGCCAGGAAAATAAACGGAAAGCTAAAGGCGCCCCAGGTGGTATGAAAACCGAAAAGGGAAACAGGCAACTGCACCAGATAATTGCTGGAAGTGATCACCAGCAGATGAAACAGGGACAACCAGACGAGCGCATGAGCGCGCTGACGCGGGGTAAATGCGAGCATAGTAAGCCTTTTTAGTGGTGGGGTGAGGGAACCCAGTGCAGGCAACTGAACATTCAGTGCGCTGCAGTTTTATGAACAAAAAACGGCCGCATCTTACCCTGTTGTGCTATTAATGCAATGGCTAATTTTAACGCAATCGTTACCGCCTTGCGTCAAAGGGCGGACGCGCTAGAATAAGCGCCCGTTAACTGAAATCGAGACCGTCATGAGTGATGCATTTTCTTCCGCCGACCATCAACTGGATGCTCAGGGCCTGCGTTGTCCCGAGCCGGTCATGATGGTACGTAAAACGGTGCGCGGCATGCAGGACGGTGAAACGCTGCTGATTATCGCGGACGATCCGGCAACCACGCGGGATATCCCCGGTTTTTGCCGGTTTATGGAGCATCAGCTACTGGCCGAACAAACCGACACGCTGCCTTACCAGTTTTTGATTCAGAAAGGGATGGGAGAATAACGGCGGCAGTGAGCCGCCGTCAGGTTATGCATCCCGCGTGCGCAACAGCCGCAACGCGTTTGCCGTGACCAGTGCGGTGGCACCGGAATCAGCCAGCACCGCCAGCCACAATCCCGTTAACCCCGCCAGCGTCGTCACCAGGAACAGCGCCTTCAGCCCCAGCGCAATACCAATATTCTGACGAATAATCGCCCGGGTGCGGCGCGCCAGGGCAATCATCGGGGCCAGGTTGCTGAGCTGATTGCGCGTCAGGGCGGCATCCGCCGTTTCCAGCGCGACATCCGTCCCACTGCCCATCGCAATACCCAGCGTGGCGGCCTTCATGGCTGGTGCATCGTTGATACCGTCGCCCACCATCGCCACCACCTGCTGCTCACTGAGCTGACGAACCGCCTCCACCTTACCGGCTGGCAACAGGCTGGCATGCCAGCCGATGCCTAAAGGTTGGGCGACGACAGCGGCCGCCCGCGGGTTATCACCTGTCAGCATGAGGCTGTTGATGCCAAGCGCTTTTAAGGCCTGCAAGGCGGCGGGGGTTTCGCTGCGCAGCTTGTCCCGTAAGGCCAGCGCCCCCAGCACCTCGCCATTACGCAGCACCATCACAAGGGTTTCGCCCTGGGCTTCCTGCTCATGCACCATTGCCTGGTGCGCCGGGCTCAGGCTGCTGACGTACGACGGTGCCAGCAACGTTATACGCTGGCCGTCCACTTCAGCCTGAATACCGCTTCCCGCCAGTGCCTGCTGTTGAGTGGCAGACGGAAACGGCAGTGCCCTGGACTGTGCGGCTGCCACAATCGCCGTTGCCAGTGGATGGGTAGAACCTTGTTCCACCGCGGCACCTAATTGCAGAATCGCGTCTTCGTTAGCCTCGCCGAACGGCAAAATTCGCGTCAACTGCGGCCGGCCTTCTGTCAGCGTACCCGTTTTATCGAACGCGATCGTCTGCACTGTGCTCAGCCGTTCCAGGGCCGCGCCTCCTTTAATCAGCGCACCACGGCGGGCGGCGGCGGCCAGTCCGGACGTGATGGCGGCGGGCGTGGAGATTACCAGCGCACAGGGACAGCCGATCAACAGCAGCGTCAGGCCTTTATAAACCCAGGGCAGCCAGGCACCCGCGCCAAACAGGGGCGGCAGCACCATCACCAGCAGGGCCAGCAGCATGATGGCTGGCGTGTAAATCCGGCTAAAGTTATCGATAAAACGTTCTACCGGAGCACGATGACTTTCGGCTTCCTCAATCAACTGCAAAATGCGGTCAATGGCACTTTCGCCAGGCCTGGAAACCACCTCCAGTTCCACCAGACGATCAACGCTGGTCGCACCCGCCAGTATTTTTTCGCCACGCTGACGCAGCACCGGTACCGACTCGCCCGTCAGCGCGCTCTCATCGAAACTGGCGCTTTCCGCCAGTAAGCAGCCGTCGACCGGCAAACGGCCACCGGCGGCGATTACGATCCGGTCGCCAGGCTGCAACGCGGACAGGGGCACCTCACTACGGGTTCCATTTTGCAGGCGCACAGCGAACTCGGGACGCAGCGCCATCAGCTGGCTTACCCCACTGCGCGCGCGGGTTGCGGCATAGGCTTCCAGTTTTTCGCCCAACAGGAACAGCAGCAGAACCATGGCGGCTTCCGCATGCGCACCAATTAATAACGCACCTGCCGACGCCAGGGTCATCAGAGTTTCAATGGTAAAGGCAGAGCCGGTTCGCAGACGTTGCCACGACTTACGCGCGACCGGCACCAGCCCGACCAGCGTCGTCAGAATAAATAACCGGTCGCCCCAAACGGCATTCACCTGCGTAAGCGCAGCGCTGGCTACCATGAGCGCAGCAAGCAGTAAAAGCGGGAAACGGGCACGCCAGGGCGATGGCGCAGGCGCAGAAACAGAGGTTGAGGAGAGATGAAAACCTGCTTTTACCACCGCGTCTTCTATTGCAGACTGAACCGGGGCACGGGCATTAACGACGAGTTTTTCGCTGGAAAAGACGACGCGGACCTGCAGGACGTCAGGGAGTTGGCGAACGGCGGTTTCGATTGCGCGGGCACAACTGGGGCAGTCCATACCGCTAACCTGCCAGCTGAACTGAAAAGCATCAGAGGATCGTCGTCGGTCACCTTCGTCGCTGGCTTCGCCGGCAGACGCGGCAGAGCAGCTACAGTCGCCGCCGCAGCTGGCGTGCTCTGTCGTTTCAGGAGAGGCCGCAGTAATGGATAAGGTGCCCGGACGAACAGGGCGAATGGCACAAAGTGGTTTTGCGGCTCGATGAGTATTGCGTGGCTTACCGCAGCCACAAGCATGATGTTGATGCATATAACCTCCGGAAGACGTGGGCGACGTGCCCACGGCTTATCTTACACCCAGAGGTTTAACCCAACGCCAGCATTATTGTGTCTTTTTTCAGTAGATCCACAGGGAGCGGACGATCATAAAGTGACCGGCAAAGTAGCAGGCCGCGACAATCGCGCTGTCGGCGCTGAAACGGCGGCGATAATGACTGATAAACCACACGATATTGGCCAGCAGCAGCAGGGCAGAGCCAACCAGAATTGAGAAGCTGTAATCGCTGGGGCGGAAGACATATTGTTCAGTGGCCATCCAGTTCATGACCAGCGTCATGCCGATCAGCGTACAGACGGGCCAGCGCAGCGTTTCCAGCTTACTCCACAGCACACCAATCACAACTACCCCGATGATCAGAAAGGTCAGTGGGATGGGCCAGTAAAATGTCATCGTCATATTGGCCGCAAAACACAGCGTGTACAGCAGATGCGACAGGAAAAACGCGCCCAGCGCATAAAGCATTTGTTGCCGCGGGAGCAGCGTCAGCGTGTCGCCGATGAGCGTGGCGACTAACCCAGCCACAATCAGGTAATCAGATGTATTGCGTGTGGGGGCCTGCCAGGCCAGACCGACTAACAGGAGCAACGTGACAGGTTTAAATAACCAGCGTTGCCATTGCGGGCCCCGGTAAGAGGCATCAACGTACAGCCAGCCGGAGAAAAGTACAGCGAGAAAGGACCAGAGCATTGCTTCTCCCTTTTTACCAAAATGGTGACAGTTCCTGAAACACTCCTGTCAGTCTAGGTTATGCCAGCGCGATGTGACAATCGGTCAACTCTGGTTGTATGCTTTATCGCGCAATGCAAGACGATCTGAGACCGGATAAACGCTGAGGAAAGATGAAACCACCGCTACTTTTTATTATTGTCGTGGCCATTATTGCCGTACTCGCGACACGCCAGTTCATCAAACAGCGGCGCGAGGCAGCCGTCAACGATGCCTCGCCGGTACGCACCGTCGCGGTTGAGGTCAAAACCAAACGTGAGTTTTCGGTATCCAGTCGCCGCTCACGTGAGCGCGAAGTGATCGCCGGAGACGAAATGCGCTATGAGGCCTGGTTTCATCCGCTCAATGGCGAAAGCGATATTAAGATGCGCGTTAATGAAAGCGACTACCACCTGATGGACAAGGGCACGAAAGGCGAGCTGACACTTCAGGGCACGCGTTTTATCCGCTTCACGCCTGCCGGAAACTGGCGGCGTGCGTGACGCCCGCCGTTATCCTTTATTTACGTGGGAAATTTTTTTTCTGCCACGCAACCAGTTCGAACACGCCAAACAAAAAGACTTTGATCTGGGTAGCGCGATCGAGCGGTGGTGCATCTTTGCCCTGCGTCGTGCGCAGCAGGACTAACTGCAGGCCGTGCATCAGGATCATAAATATCAAGGCCACATTGATGAACCAGGTCAGGGGCTTCGGATACGGATGAATCAGGTTAAACAGTAAAAAACCCCATACGCACAGCATCAGCAGGCGTCCTAAATTAAGTAACATCATGCGTCTCCTGTTGGCGCTGATATAAACGATAGGCCACCTGGCCCGCAATTTTTTCGCGATGTAAATCCCAGTGAACCGGCACCGGCGGTGGGCCGTTTTCCACTTCGCTTTCAACGTAGACGAGTGCATCCGCTGTCAGCCAGTTATTTTTTTCCAGCAGTTGCAGGGTTTGCTCCAGCAAACCCTGCCGAAACGGAGGATCGACAAACACGATACCAAAGGGATGGCCGTCCTGCGCCAGCCAGCTCAGGGTGTTGGTTTGTACAACGTTGCCGTTTGAGGCCTGCAATGTCTGAAGGTTTTTGCTCAGCTGTTGCGCCACCGGGCGCTCCAGCTCAAGCAGCGTTGCCGACGCGGCATAGCGTGAGAGCGCTTCCAGCCCCAGTGCGCCACTTCCGGCAAAGCAATCCAGGCAGTCAGCCTGCTGCAGGTGGGGTGCCAGCCAGTTAAACAGGGTTTCTCGCACCCTGTCGGTGGTGGGACGAAGACCCGCGCTGTCTGGCACCGGTAATTTGCGGCCGCGCCACTGTCCGCCAATAATGCGGATTTGGCCCGCACCACCTGTTTTACGGGGAGGTTTTATCATCTTGCTCACAAATCGTCATAATTTGTTGCGTAGTTTAACGGGCGAAACGATGAGAAGAAACGTTAAAAAAGGGTGCTGTGGTGAGCCGCCAGGAAAGTGTTAGACTACGACGCTGCTGATGTTATGCATAATTCTGCGGTTTAACGCCACTTTGGCGTTTATCACCAATACTGTTTTTAACCCTGGGAACATTGTGCTACCGGGATGAAGCCATCGAGGAGTGTGGTTACACAATGGCAAAAGAGAAGAAACGAGGCTTTTTTTCCTGGCTGGGATTTGGCAAAGAAGAAGAGAAACAACCCTTAACGGATGCGCAGACGGCACAACCGGAAGCCCAGCAGCCAGAACAGGAAGCCCCGGCACGCAGTCAGGCGGAAACCGCTGAACAGGAACGCGGTGCCGCACCTGAAAACCGTGTTGAACAGCAACAGGAAAGTGATGAAGCTACGTCTGAAGACGTACCGGTTACCGCCCGTGTAGCCGGGCCTGAAACGGCGGTTGATCCGCATACCGGTATGATCACGCCCGTTGAGCCTGCCGATGACGTCAACGATGAGGAACTGACTGCGCTGCCGTCAGCGGAGGTTGAGCTTGCCTCATCCGCGCCTGAACAGGTATCTGTGGCGGACGATGAGCTGGCCGCGCTGGCGCTGGCGGATGCCGACGTGACAGATATCGCGCCGCACGACGCTGCCATCGCTGAAACTGAACAGGCGGACGATGCGCCGCTGAGCGACGATGAGCTGGCCGCGCTGGCGCTGGCGGATGCCGACGTGACAGATATCGCGCCGCACGACGCTGCCATCGCTGAAACTGAACAGGCGGACGATGCGCCGTTGAGTGACGAAGAACTGGCTGCACTGGCGCTGGGAGACGCGGATGTCGTTAACGTTGAAACTGTCGGGCACGATGCCGGGGCGACAGCGCCAGACGACACGGTCAGCGATCTTCCGTTAGCCGCCGCACCGCTGGTAGCGCACGAGCAGGAACAGGAGCGCCCCACCAAAGAGGGATTCTTTGCCCGCCTGAAGCGCAGCCTGGTGAAGACTCGCCAGAACCTGGGCTCGGGTTTTATCAGCCTGTTCCGTGGCAAGAAAATCGACGATGACCTGTTCGAAGAACTGGAAGAACAACTGCTGATTGCCGACGTGGGCGTGGAAACGACGCGGCGCATTATTACCAGCCTGACGCAGCAAGCTGACCGTAAGCAACTGCGCGATGCGGAAGCGCTTTATGGCCTGCTGAAAAGCGAAATGGCGGCGATCCTGGCGAAAGTCGATGAACCGCTGAATGTCGAAGGTAAAACCCCGTTTGTCATCTTAATGGTCGGCGTGAACGGCGTGGGTAAAACCACCACCATCGGCAAGCTGGCACGTCAGTATCAGGCAGAAGGTAAATCTGTGATGCTGGCGGCGGGCGATACGTTCCGTGCGGCCGCTGTTGAACAGCTTCAGGTCTGGGGCCAGCGCAACAACATTCCCGTTGTCGCGCAGCATACCGGCGCGGATTCGGCCTCGGTGATTTTCGATGCCATCCAGGCGGCCAAATCACGTGGCGTTGACGTGTTGATCGCGGATACCGCAGGGCGCTTGCAAAATAAATCGCACCTGATGGAAGAGCTGAAGAAAATTACCCGTGTGATGAAGAAGCTGGATGAGCAGGCGCCACATGAAGTCATGCTGACCCTGGATGCCAGTACCGGGCAAAATGCCATCAGCCAGGCCAAACTGTTCCATGAAGCGGTAGGGCTGAGCGGCATTACACTGACTAAACTGGATGGGACAGCCAAAGGTGGCGTGATTTTCTCGGTCGCCGATCAGTTTGGCATCCCTATCCGTTATATCGGTGTCGGAGAAGGCATCGACGATTTACGGCCCTTCAAGGCCGAGGATTTTATTGAGGCACTGTTTGCCCGAGAGGACTAATTAGGATGATTCGCTTTGAAGAGGTCAGTAAGGCATATCTCGGCGGACGTCAGGCGCTGCAGGGCGTAGATTTTAATCTGCGTCCTGGCGAAATGGCGTTTTTGACCGGCCACTCCGGGGCAGGTAAGAGTACGTTGCTGAAGCTGATTTGTGGCATTGAGCGCCCCAGCGCCGGGCAAATCTGGTTTAGCGGACACGATATTTCGCGCCTACGTAACAGCGAAGTGCCGTTCCTGCGTCGTCAGATCGGGATGATCTTTCAGGATCACCATCTGCTGATGGATCGTAGCGTTTATGACAATGTGGCCATCCCGTTGATCATCTCCGGTGCCAGCGGCGAGGATATCCGTCGTCGTGTTTCGGCGGCGCTCGATAAAGTGGGCCTGCTCGACAAAGCGAAAAGTTTTCCTATTCAGCTCTCCGGCGGTGAACAGCAACGTGTCGGTATTGCCCGTGCCGTCGTGAATAAGCCCGCCGTTCTGCTGGCTGACGAACCAACGGGTAACCTGGATGAGGCGCTGTCAGAAGACATCCTGCGCCTGTTTGAAGAGTTTAACCGCGTAGGTGTGACCGTTTTGATGGCGACGCATGATGTTGCCCTTATTGGTCGCCGCAATTATCGGGTAATGACGCTGAATAAAGGACGCCTGCACGGAGGCCACGATGGTCAATAAACGCAACAAACGCGCGGCAGCCCCGAAGGCGAAGCAACCGTCAAAGAGTAAAGCGTTACGCGGTGGCTGGCAGGAACAGTGGCGCTACGCGCTACGCGGTACGCTGTCAGATATGTGGCGTCAGCCGCTGGCGACGTTGCTGACAGTGATGGTGATTGCGATTTCCCTGACGCTGCCCAGCGTCTGCTATATGGTGTGGAAAAACGTCAGCCAGGCGGCTTCGCAGTGGTATCCCGCGCCGCAGCTGACGGTGTATCTCTCAAAAACGCTGGATGATACGGCTGCTGAGAATGTGACCGCGCAACTGAAACAGGTTGAGGGCGTGGATCACGTTAACTATCTGACGCGTGAAGAAGCCCTGAATGAATTCCGCAACTGGTCAGGCTTCGGCGGCGCGATGGACATGCTGGAACAGAATCCGCTGCCTGCTGTCGTTATCATTACGCCAAAGCTCAACTTCCAGAATTCGGACACCATGCAAACGTTACGCGACAGAGTGGCGAAAGTGCAGGGCGTCGATGAGGTACGGATGGATGACAGCTGGTTTGCCCGTCTGGCGGCGCTGACCGGCCTGGTCGGTCAAATTGCGTCGATGATCGGTATCCTGATGATCGTGGCGGTCTTCCTCGTGATTGGTAACAGCGTCAGGCTGAGTATTTTTGCCCGCCGCGATACGATCAACGTTCAGAAGCTGATCGGGGCAACGGATGGATTTATCCTGCGGCCGTTCCTGTATGGTGGCGCGTTACTCGGGTTCAGTGGCGCGGTACTTTCCCTGATCCTGTCTGAAGTGCTGGTGCTGCGCCTGCAGTCTGTTGTGGCTCAGGTGGCGTCGGTATTTGGCACCACCTTCTCTCTGGAAGGGTTTTCCTGGGATGAGGCGTTACTGCTGTTGCTCATCGCCGCCATTATCGGCTGGATTGCCGCCTGGCTGGCAACCGTACAACATTTACGTCGATTTACGCCCCAGTAAAGCGCTGCAACATTTTTTTGTTATAATCATCCTCTGCTGCCGACAGTGGGCGCAGAGGATCTTGCCCTGCTGTCATCTGTGTGTAAAATATTCACTGCTATAATTGAACTTGTGGATAACTTTGTTTTCTAAGTAGCACAGATTGCTTTTGGTTTTCCTGCGACGTTGACATAATGTGACGTGCGCTTATGGAAAGATGCGGCAATTCCACTGATTTTGTGAGGGTTTGAATGACCAAAGAAATGCAAACTTTAGCTATTGCTCCTCTGGGCAACCTGGAATCTTACGTTCGGGCTGCCAACACCTGGCCGATGCTGTCGGCAGAAGAGGAAAAAGCGTTGGCTGAACGGCTGCATTACCAGGGCGATCTGGATGCGGCAAAGACGCTGATCCTGTCTCACCTACGCTTTGTTGTTCATATCGCTCGTAACTATTCTGGCTATGGCCTGCCTCAGGCTGACCTGATCCAGGAAGGTAACATTGGCTTGATGAAAGCCGTTCGTCGCTTCAATCCTGAAGTGGGTGTTCGTCTGGTGTCCTTTGCCGTTCACTGGATCAAAGCAGAAATTCACGAGTATGTGCTGCGTAACTGGCGCATCGTGAAAGTGGCGACCACTAAGGCACAGCGCAAGCTGTTCTTTAACCTGCGTAAAACCAAGCAGCGTCTGGGCTGGTTTAACCAGGATGAAGTCGAGATGGTGGCGCGTGAGCTGGGCGTGAGCAGCAAAGATGTGCGAGAAATGGAATCGCGCATGGCGGCTCAGGATATGACCTTCGATATGTCCGCTGACGATGAAAGCGGCGAAGGAAAATCCATGGCGCCGGTGCTGTATCTCCAGGATAAAACCTCTGACTTTGCGGACGGCATCGAAGAGGACAACTGGGAATCGCATGCAGCCGATAAGCTGACTTATGCAATGGAAGGGCTGGACGAGCGCAGCCAGCATATTATCCGTGCCCGCTGGCTGGACGAAGACAACAAAACCACCCTGCAGGAACTGGCCGATCAATATGGTGTTTCTGCTGAGCGTGTCCGACAGCTTGAGAAGAACGCGATGAAAAAACTCCGAATGGCTATCGAAGCCTGACGAGACAGGGCGACCTCAGGTCGCCCTTTTTATTGCCCGCGATTTATTTTACCCAGCCATCAACCTGCGCACGAAATCCACAGGCCTGCATAAACGCCGCCCGAACGCGTTGATCTTCGCTACCGTCATCAGCAATCCACCAGTCCTCCAGCGATGGGTTCTGCTTCATCGTGTCTTCCAGCAAATATTGCCCGACACCGCGACGTCGCGTGACATCTCTGACGGAAAGATGATGCACTTTACCGTGGATACCGGCTATCTCTAACTGTAACGCCGCCAGCAAACGGTCGTTGAAGCGTGCGACATAAAGGCGGTGATTTTCATTTAACGCGTTTTCCAGCGTGGCCAAATCCCTCTCAGGCCAGATTTTCCCCAGATCGATCCGATCCTGCTGCGTTAGAGTGGTCAACCGCAAAATAGTAAGCTTCATAACAAACACCTGTCCGTGTAAAAGCCGAAAGTGTAGTCAATTCCCGTAATCAGAACCCCGGCACATTTTACGCAATAAAACAGGTCAAAACAGCGACAGAGTGCCAGGATAATAGTTATAAACAGGTAGTCAGCATTTAAAGCCAGCATAACGTGCTGGCCTGGTGAACAAAAGCCGCGCATTGCATCCAGTTGATTATGCTGCTTTTGGCCGCGAATCATGAATATGTCAGTTGCTTTACAGAATAAACTTCCTGTTTAATAGACTGAAATATAAAGCCTTATTATTAATAAAAGCCAGAAAAGCGTGCTAACTCCTTATTGTTAAATCAGTTTTCCCCTTTATCTGGCAAAAATAAAACCACTCACAACAAACACGACATAACTGATGGGGTAGTTCGCATGAAAATGACAGGTCGCGCGTTACTGGCAGGATGCATTGCATTGGCGATGAGCCATGCGGCAATGGCGAAAGACATTAAGATCGCTATCGTAGGTGCCGCTACTGGCCCGGTCGCGCAATATGGTGATATGGAATTTACCGGCGCCGCACAGGCGATTAAAGACATCAATGCCAAAGGTGGCGTAAACGGCGACAAACTGGTTGGTGTCGAATATGACGATGCCTGTGACCCGAAACAGGCGGTTGCGGTGGCTAACAAGGTCATCAATGACGGTATTAAATATGTTATCGGTCACCTGTGCTCCTCCTCTACGCAGCCTGCATCAGATATCTATAACGATGAAGGCGTGCTGATGATTACGCCTGCGGCTACCGCGCCAGAACTGACTGCACGCGGCTATGCCGACGTGATGCGTACGACCGGTCTGGATTCTGATCAGGGTCCAACTGCGGCGAACTACATTCTGGATGTCATCAAGCCAAAACGCATTGCTGTGGTGCACGACAAGCAGCAATACGGCCAGGGTCTGGCAGAATCGGTACAGAAAACCCTGAAAGCGAAAGGCGGCAACGTGGTGATGTTTGAAGGGATCACTGCGGGCGATAAAGATTTCTCAACGCTGATTGCGCGACTGAAGAAAGAAAACGTCGACTTTGTTTATTACGGTGGTTATTACCCGGAGCTGGGCCAGATTCTGCGTCAGGCAAAAGCGGCAGGACTGAAAGCAGGCTTTATGGGGCCAGAAGGTGTGGGCAACGCCTCGCTGTCTAACATTGCGGGCGACGCCTCAGAAGGGCTCTACGTAACCCTGCCAAAACGTTACGACCAGCTGCCTCAGAACAAGGCCATCGTAGACGCCATCAAAGCGAATAGCGCGTCTAACCGTAAAGATCCTACCGGCCCGTTTGTCTGGACAACCTATGCGGCTATCCAGTCTCTGGTGACCGGCATGGAGCGCAGTAAGAGCGATGAGCCGGATGCGATTGCGAAGAACCTGAAAACCGGCGCACCGGTTCCGACAGTGATGGGCGACCTGAGCTGGGATCAGAAAGGCGATTTGAAAGGCTTCGAGTTTGGCGTCTTCAAATGGCACAAAGACGGTTCGTCTACCGCAGTTAAATAAGGCACTGATTCTTCCCCGTCGTACGACAGCGGGGAAGCAGGAGAAGGCGTGACTGACGCGCCATCGCCTGGCTAACCCTCTTCTGGCAGCAGGAGAGGGGTTTTCTGGTTTCTGAGCAGGTCCTCACTATGTCCGAGCAGTTTCTCTATTTTATTCAGCAGATGTTCAACGGGGTGACTCTGGGGAGCACCTACGCGCTGATCGCCATCGGTTACACCATGGTTTACGGCATTATCGGTATGATTAACTTCGCCCATGGCGAAGTCTATATGATCGGCAGCTATGTCTCTTTTATGGTTATTGCAGCCCTGATGATGATGGGTATTGATACCGGCTGGCTCATGATTGCCGCCGGTTTTGTTATGGCCGTTATCATCTCCAGTGCCTATGGCTGGAGCATCGAACGGGTGGCTTATCGTCCCGTACGGGCATCCAAGCGTCTGATTGCGTTGATCTCCGCCATCGGAATGTCCATCTTTCTGCAAAACTACGTCAGCCTGACGCAGGGTTCACGTGACCTTGCCCTGCCGAGCTTAATCACCGGCCAGTGGACGCTGGGCGAAAGCAACGGCTTTGCCGCCACGCTGTCGACGATGCAGATCGTAATTTGGGTGGTCACGTTCCTGGCAATGCTGGCCCTGACCCTGTTTATCCGTTATTCCCGCATGGGACGCGCCTGCCGCGCCTGTGCGGAAGACCTCAAAATGGCCAGCCTGCTGGGCATTAATACTGACCGGGTGATCTCGCTGACCTTTGTGATTGGTGCGGCGATGGCGGCGGTTGCGGGCGTGCTGTTGGGGCAGTTTTATGGCTCGATTAACCCGTTTATCGGCTTTATGGCGGGGATGAAAGCCTTTACTGCGGCGGTCCTGGGCGGCATCGGCAGTATTCCCGGCGCGATGATTGGCGGGCTGGTGCTGGGCATTGCCGAAGCGCTGACCTCGGCTTATCTCTCCACCGAATACAAAGATGTGGTGTCGTTTGCCTTACTGATTGTGGTGCTGCTGGTCATGCCTACCGGTATTCTGGGCCGCCCGGAGGTGGAGAAAGTATGAAACGCCTTGGTCTGGTCAATGCGATTGTTTCAGCGGTCATGCTGCTGGTGCTGGCGGCCTTCTTTATGGGAATGCGCCTCGATCTGAATGGTACGCAGCTACAGATAGTGAATGCCGGCAGCGTGCGCTGGAACTGGATATTCATCGGTTGTGCCGTTGTGTTTTTGTTTCAACTGCTACGTCCGCTGTTTCAGGGCAAGCTGACACGTAGCGGTGGTGGCCTGGTGCTGCCGGGCTTCGACGGCTCAACGCCAAAGCAAAAAGCCATTATGGGCTTGATGATCGCCGCGGCGGTTATCTGGCCGTTCCTGGTTACACGCGGCAGCGTCGATATTGCCACCCTGACACTGATCTACATCATGCTGGGTCTGGGACTGAACGTGGTCGTAGGGCTGTCGGGTCTGCTGGTGCTGGGCTACGGTGGTTTCTATGCCATTGGCGCGTATACCTTCGCGCTGCTTAATCATTACTATGGTTTTGGTTTCTGGCAAAGCCTGCCGCTGGCGGGCCTGGTTGCGGGCGCATTTGGCCTGATGCTCGGCTTCCCGGTGCTGCGCTTGCGCGGTGACTATCTGGCTATTGTCACGCTCGGCTTCGGCGAAATCGTCCGTATTCTGCTGCTCAATAACACGGCAATCACCGGCGGTCCAAATGGAATTGCTCAGATTCCTAAGCCCACCTTTTTTGGCCTGGAGTTTGGCCGTCGCGTCAGCGAGGGGGGATGGGGCACGTTTCACGATGTCTTTGGCATGAAGTACGATCCTAACGACCGGGTGATATTCCTCTATCTGGTGGCGTTGTTGCTGGTGGTGCTGACGCTGTTTGTGATCAACCGCCTGCTGCGCATGCCGCTGGGTCGGGCATGGGAAGCGTTACGTGAAGATGAGATCGCCTGTCGTTCGCTGGGCTTGAGCCCGACCCGCATTAAGCTGACCGCGTTTACTATCAGCGCCGTCTTTGCTGGCTTCGCGGGGACGCTGTTTGCTGCTCGCCAGGGCTTTGTCAGTCCGGAGTCCTTTACCTTTGTCGAGTCCGCTTTTGTTCTGGCTATCGTGGTGTTGGGCGGAATGGGCTCGCAGTTTGCCGTTATTCTGGCCGCCATTTTGCTGGTGGTTTCGCGTGAGCTGATGCGCGACCTCAACGAATACAGCATGCTGGTATTGGGGGCGCTGATGGTGCTGATGATGATTTGGCGTCCGCAAGGCTTACTGCCGATGAAACGACCGCACCTGAAACTGCGTCAGGGTAAACAAGGAGAACAGGCATGAGTCAGCCTTTATTAGCCGTTGAAGGCCTGATGATGCGCTTCGGCGGTCTGTTAGCCGTGAACAACGTTAAACTGGAATTGCGCCCCCAGGAAATTGTGTCGCTTATTGGTCCAAACGGTGCGGGTAAAACCACCGTGTTTAACTGCCTGACCGGCTTTTATAAGCCAACGGGCGGCAGTATCACCTTACGCGACAAGAACCTGACTGGCCTTCCCGGACAGAAGATCGCCCGTATGGGGATCGTGCGGACCTTCCAGCACGTCCGTTTATTCCGCGAAATGACGGTGATTGAAAACCTGTTAGTCGCCCAGCACCAGCACCTGAAAAGTGGCGTGTTTGCGGGGCTGCTGAAAACCCCGGCTTTTCGCCGCAGTGAAGGCGAGGCGCTGGATCGCGCTGCCACCTGGCTTGAGCGGGTTGGCTTACTCGATATGGCGAATCGCCAGGCCGGTAATCTGGCTTACGGTCAGCAGCGCCGACTGGAGATCGCCCGCTGCATGGTGACGCGGCCGGAGATTCTAATGCTGGATGAACCGGCAGCCGGACTTAACCCGAAAGAGACGCATGAGCTGGATGCGCTGATCGCCGAGTTACGAGGCGAGCATAAGGTATCCGTTTTGTTGATTGAGCACGATATGAAGCTGGTAATGGGCATTTCTGACCGTATTTATGTGGTGAATCAGGGCACGCCACTGGCGAACGGCACGCCGGAAGAGATTCGTAATAATCCGGATGTGATCCGTGCCTATTTAGGAGAGGCGTAATATGGCCATGTTAACCATTGATAACGTCAGTGCGCACTATGGCAAAATTCAGGCGCTGCATAATGTCAGTTTGCATATCGATCAGGGCGAAATCGTCACCCTGATCGGCGCAAACGGTGCAGGCAAAACCACTTTGCTGGGCACATTATGCGGCGAGCCGCGCGCCACCAGCGGTACGATCACGTTTGACGGCAAAACCATTACCGACTGGCAAACGGCGCGCATTATGCGTGAGGCGATTGCCATCGTGCCCGAAGGTCGCCGCGTGTTCTCACGCATGACGGTGGAAGAGAACCTGGCCATGGGCGGTTTTTTTGCCAGTCGCCCGGAGTATCTGGCGCGCATCGATCGCGTTTACACTCTGTTCCCACGTCTGGCAGAGCGTAAGGTGCAGCGTGCGGGCACCATGTCGGGCGGTGAACAGCAAATGCTCGCCATCGGCCGCGCGTTGATGAGCCAGCCGCGCCTGCTGTTACTCGATGAGCCTTCTCTGGGTCTGGCGCCGATTATTATCCAGCAGATTTTTGACACGATTGAGCAACTGCGCAGCGAAGGTATGACGATTTTCCTGGTTGAACAGAACGCGAACCAGGCGCTGAAGCTGGCCGATCGGGGCTACGTACTGGAAAATGGTCATGTCGTGCTGGAGGACAGCGGTGCGGCACTGCTGTCGAATGAAGCCGTGCGCAGCGCCTATCTGGGCGCCTAGGTTTCCCCGCCATCATCTACGCCGGGTGACTGCAGGCTCTGTGCCGGGCTGTCACCCGGCGGATTTTCCTTCCCTTACGGCACATACTTATCCCTGCTTCAGCAGCGCGGTTCAGCCCGGTGCTTTCCGGTCCATTAAACGCGCTTATCACTGTCATATCCTGACATTCTGTCGTCATTTTTCCGTCATCTGACTGTTATTTTTCCGTCATTTCCACATGTCATGTTACTTCGCGAGCAAAAAATGCGTGATAGCGCGCGTACCTACCTGAACAGGAAAATCCTATGTCCGTTGTTACTTTTCGTCGTAGCCTGATGAGCGCCCTGCTCGGTCTGGCGATCAGTGGTAATGCACTGGCCGTCACTGAGATCCCTTTCTGGCACTCAATGGAAGGCGAGTTAGGCAAAGAAGTTGACTCACTGGCACAACGTTTTAACCAGGAACACCCTGACTACAAAATCGTCCCTGTGTACAAAGGGAACTACGAACAAAGTCTGGCGGCAGGTATCGCCGCGGTCCGCACCGGAAAAGCGCCCGCGCTGTTACAGGTTTACGAAGTGGGCACCGCCACCATGATGGCCTCTAAAGCCATTGTGCCTGTTTATCAGGTCTTTAAAGACGCGGGCATTTCAATGGACGAGAAGCAGTTTGTTCCTGCGGTCGCGGCTTACTACAGCAATTCAAAAGGCCAGCTGATCTCGCAACCGTTCAACAGCTCCACGCCTGTGCTGTACTACAACAAAGATGCGTTTAAAAAAGCCGGTTTAAACCCGGATCAGCCACCCAAAACCTGGCAGGAACTGGCAAAAGATGCCGATGCACTGCGTAAATCAGGCATGAGCTGTGGCTATGCCAGCGGCTGGCAGGGGTGGATTCAGATTGAGAACTTCAGCGCCTGGAACGGTTTGCCGGTGGCCACCAAAAATAACGGATTCGACGGCACCGATGCGGTACTGGAATTCAATAAACCGGCGCAGGTTCGTCATATCCAGTTGCTGGAAGACATGAACAAGAAAGGTGATTTCACCTATTTTGGTCGTAAAGATGAATCCACCGCGAAGTTCTATAACGGTGACTGTGGCATGACCACGGCCTCGTCAGGTTCACTGGCCGATATCCGCCATTACGCCAAATTCCATTACGGCGTCGGCATGATGCCTTACGATGCGGATATTCCGAATGCCCCGCAGAACGCGATTATCGGCGGTGCCAGCCTGTGGGTGATGAAAGGCAAAGATGCCAATACCTACAAAGGCGCGGCGGAATTTATGAAGTTCCTTACCGAGCCAAAAATTGCCGCGGAATGGCACCAGAAAACGGGCTACCTGCCTATTACTACCGCCGCGTATGAGCTGACGAAGAAAGAAGGCTTCTACGAGAAAAACCCAGGTGCGGATATTGCGATTCGCCAGATGATGAACAAGCCGCCGTTGCCTTACACCAAAGGCATGCGTCTGGGGAATATGCCGCAGATTCGTACCATCCTGGATGAAGAGTTAGAAAGCGTCTGGACCGGCAAGCAGACACCGCAGGCTGCGTTAGATAACGCCGTGAAGCGGGGTAATGAGCTGCTGCGTCGTTTCGAGCAACAGAATAAATAATCCGTTCTGCAGGCCAGCTCCGGCTGGCCTTTTTTCACCCAAGTCAGAGAACGTTATGTCTCCATCTCGCCCGGTGTTTCGTAATCGCCTGTTACCCTATTTGCTGGTGCTGCCGCAACTCCTGATCACCGCTATTTTCTTTGTCTGGCCAGCGGGTGAAGCGTTGTGGTATTCACTGCAAAACCTGGATCCTTTCGGCATCTCCAGCACCTTTGTGGGTCTGGCGAACTTTGAACGGCTCTTTTCCGACGGGCTTTATCTGGACACCTTCTGGACCACCATCAAGTTCAGCAGCATGGTCGCCTTTTTTGGCATGGTGTCCTCATTGCTCCTGGCGGCGCTGGTGGACTACGTCGTGCGCCTGCGCAAGCTCTATCAGATGTTGCTGCTGTTGCCTTATGCGGTGGCACCGGTGATCGCGGCCGTATTGTGGATGTTTCTGTTCAGTCCCGGCCTGGGGTTGCTGAGCTACCTGCTTAACCACATGGGCTATAACTGGAACTTCGCACAGAACAGCGGCCAGGCTATGTTCCTGGTGGTGCTGGCTTCAGTGTGGCAGCAGATGAGCTACAACTTCCTGTTCTTTTTTGCCGCGTTACAGTCGATACCAAAGTCGCTGGTCGAAGCCGCCGCCATTGATGGGGCAGGGCCGGTGCGTCGGTTCTTCTCTATTTCGCTTCCGTTGATTACCCCGGTGAGTTTTTTCCTGCTGGTGGTCAACCTGATTTATGCCTTCTTCGATACGTTCCCGGTCATTGATGCCGCGACAGGCGGTGGCCCGGTCCAGGCGACGACGACGCTCATCTATAAGATTTATCGTGAAGGCTTTACCGGTCTGGATCTCTCCTCATCTGCTGCGCAGTCCGTGGTGTTGATGCTGTTGGTTATCGCGCTGACCGTCATTCAGTTCCGCTTCGTCGAGCGTAAGGTGCAATATCAATGATTGAAAATCGTCGCGGGCTGGACATTTTCAGCCATGTCGTCCTGGTGCTGGGTATTCTGACCATCCTGTTTCCACTCTATGTGGCCTTTGTGGCCGCCACGCTGGATAACGACGCCGTCTATAACGTCCCGATGACGCTGATTCCCGGTACTCACCTGTGGGAAAACATTTCGCATATCTGGACGCAGGGCGTGAACGGCAACGGTCCGGCCTTTAGCCTGATGCTGATGAACAGCGTTATCATGGCGCTGGGTATCACCGTCGGTAAGATTCTGGTGTCGATTCTGTCCGCTTTTGCCCTGGTGTGGTTTCGCTTCCCCCTGCGCTCACTGTTCTTCTGGATGATCTTTATCACCCTGATGCTGCCGGTCGAAGTGCGCATTTTCCCAACGGTGCAGGTGATTGCCGATCTCAACATGCTGGACAGCTACAGCGGCCTGACACTGCCCTTGATGGCCTCCGCGACGGCCACTTTCCTGTTCCGGCAGTTCTTTATGTCGCTGCCGGATGAGCTCATTGAAGCCGCGCGCATTGACGGTGCCAGCGCGATGCGTTTTTTTTGGGACATCGTGCTGCCCTTGTCAAAAACCAATCTGGCGGCGCTGTTCGTTATCACGTTTATCTATGGCTGGAACCAGTACCTCTGGCCATTATTAATCATTGATAACGCCAGCCTGGGCACGGCCGTGGCGGGGATTAAAAGCATGATCTCTACCAACGGTTCGCCAACGCAGTGGAACGAAGTGATGGCCGCAATGTTATTAACCCTGATTCCACCCGTGGTGGTGGTGTTTGTTATGCAGCGCGCCTTCGTGCGTGGTCTGGTTGAGAGTGAGAAATAGTGATGGCAGGCGTAACCCTTCAGGCGGTGACCAAATCTTACGACGGTAAAAATCAAATCATCCAGCCGCTCAACGTTACGATCAATGACGGCGAGTTTATGGTGATGGTAGGCCCTTCGGGTTGTGGCAAATCCACGCTGTTGCGCATGGTGGCCGGACTGGAGCGCGTCACGTCCGGCGATATTTATATCGCCGATAAACGCGTCACGCATGAGGAGCCCAAGGATCGCGGCATTGCCATGGTGTTCCAGAACTACGCACTTTATCCCCATATGTCCGTCGAAGAAAATATGGCTTACGGCCTCAGAATTCGTGGGATGAGTAAAGAGCATATTCGCCAACGCGTGCTGGATGCGGCACGGAGCCTGGAGCTGGATCATCTGTTAACGCGCCGTCCACGTGAGTTATCCGGTGGACAGCGCCAGCGCGTGGCCATGGGGCGCGCCATCGTGCGTGAACCCGCCGTGTTTTTGTTCGACGAGCCGCTCTCTAACCTGGATGCGCGCCTGCGCGTACAAATGCGCCTTGAGCTTCAGCAACTGCATCGCCGTCTGCAAACGACCAGCTTATATGTGACGCACGATCAGGTTGAAGCGATGACGCTGGCCCAGCGTGTGATGGTGATGAACAAAGGCGTGCTGGAACAGATTGGCACGCCGGTCGACGTTTACGAGCGCCCGGCCAGCCTGTTTGTGGCCTCCTTTATGGGTTCCCCCGCGATGAGTCTGATACAGGGCAATTTCAGCGAAGATGGCGCTCGCTTTGTGGTTGATGCCTCCCACGCTATTCCGGTGGGCGAGGGCAAAGCCAAATGGGCCAATCGCCCCGTGGTGCTCGGTATCCGGCCCGAACATGTTCAACTCAGTAGCCAGCAGCAGGGCGGCATTCCCTTCCGTGTTGAGACGCTTGAGATGCTGGGTGCCGACAATCTGGCACACGGTCGCATCGGTGAGGCACGTTTAGTGGTACGCTTACCCCATAGCGAGCGCCCGGAAGCAGGCAGCACCCTGTGGCTGCATCTGCCTGTTGAGGCGTTACATTTCTTCGATTCAAGTCACGGGAAGCGTCTGGAATGAGTAAAAAGCAATGGCCCTATCCGCGCATTGTCGCCCATCGTGGTGGTGGCAAGCTGGCACCTGAAAATACCCTTGCTGCGATTGACGTTGGCGCAAAATACGGACATCTGATGATTGAGTTTGATGCCAAACTCTCGGCAGATGCGCACATTTTTCTGCTGCATGACGATACGTTAGATCGCACCAGCGACGGCTGGGGCATTGCGGGCGAGCTCCCGTGGGACAAGCTGTCGCAGCTTGATGCGGGCGGTTGGTTCAGCGCGGCCTTTCAGGGCGAAAAGCTGGCCCGACTGGATGAGGTCGCGGCACGCTGCCGTCAGCATGGTTTGATGGCCAATATCGAAATTAAACCGACCACAGGGACCGACGCCGAAACCGGACGCGCCATTGCGCAGGCCGCTGCCACGCTGTGGCAGGGGCAACCTCTTCCTCTTCTATCCTCGTTCTCCTTTGTGGCACTGGAAGCGGCCATGCAGGCCGAACCACAACTGCCGCGCGGCCTGTTATCTCATCACTGGGATAACGCATGGCAGGAGAAGACGCGGGCGCTGGACTGCACTTCAATTCACCTGAATCACAAAGTCCTCACTGAGGCCAGAGTCGCTGAGCTGAAAGAGGCCGATCTGCGTATTTTGGTGTATACCGTGAACAGCCCGGAACGGGCAAGGACATTACTGAAATGGGGCGTCGATGCCATCTGTACCGACAGCATCGACAGCATTGGCCCCGATTTTCACTAGTTCATATTCTGTTGGTTCTGCTGCTGGCCCGGCTGCGATTTGATCACGCGCTGCTGGGCACTATCCCGCTGCTCCTGCAACTTCCGCTGTACGTCCTGATTCTGACGCTGCTGGTCCTGCTGTAACTTCGTCTGCTGTTGCTGCGACTGGTTAAGCATCTGGGTCTGCATGCGTTGCTGGCTGGGATTATAGCCAGGCTTGTTGGGATCATTCGTGCTGTTCAGCATGTTCGCCATGCCGGTTAACGGCAGCAGGGCGGCGAAAACCATAAGCCACTTTTTCATTTTAATCCTCCAGTAAACGACCGGTGCTGTGTGTGCATGCCTGAAGCAGGTCATGTGGTCGTTAGCGTAAGTTTATGCGCTGGTTCAGATTACTGCTCCAGGAGTGCACTGAATTTGCGTTAATCCTTGATATTCGGCTTTGTTTGTAGTCAGTTACATAAAGGATAAAGAAATGTAAATAACCGTGAAGGTGGGAACGGAATGATGATGCAAGCCAGGTTACGCCAGCTGAGCTGGTCACTACTAATGAGTTTTACTGTTGTTACGGGGGCAAATGCCGCACCGGTTCAGGCGCCGCCCGTCTCCTATGGCGTAGACAGCGATACGTTTCATCCGGTCAAAGCCCATAACGGCATGGTAGCGTCAGTCGATGCGCTGGCCACCAATGTGGGCGTGGATATCCTGCGTCAGGGCGGTAACGCGGTCGATGCCGCTGTGGCGGTTGGCTTCGCGCTGGCAGTGACGCATCCGCAGGCGGGCAACCTGGGCGGCGGTGGATTTATGCTGTTGCGAACGGCATCAGGACAGACCACGGCGATCGATTTTCGTGAAATGGCCCCGGCGGCGGCCACGCGCGATATGTTCCTGGACAAGCAAGGCAACGCCGACAGTAAGCTTTCTCTAACGTCACCGCTGGCTTCAGGCACGCCTGGCACCGTGGCTGGCTTTGCGCTGGCGGTGAACAAATACGGTACGCTGCCGCTGAATAAACTGCTGGCACCTGCCATCAAACTGGCGCGCGACGGGTTTATCGTGAATGATGCGCTGGCGGACGATCTTAACACCTATGGCAAGGAAGTCCTGCTCGCCCATCCCAACAGTAAAGCTATTTTCTTCAAACCGGATGGCACGCCCTGGCTGAAAGGCGAACGTCTGGTACAAAAGAATCTGGCTCACAGCCTGCAGTTGATCGCACAACAAGGCCCGGATGCGTTTTATAAAGGCAAGATTGCCGATCAGATTGCGGCCGAGATGGCGCAGCATGGCGGCCTGATAACGAAAGCCGATCTCGCGGCCTATCATGCGGTAGAGCGTAAGCCGATCAGCGGCACTTACCGGGGCTATGAGGTCTTCTCGATGCCACCACCCTCATCGGGCGGTATTCATATCGTGCAGATCCTGAATATCCTGGAAAATTTCGATCTGGGAAAAATGGGTTTTGGCAGCGCCGACGCCATGCAGGTCATGGCTGAAGCAGAGAAGTATGCCTATGCCGATCGTTCCGAGTATCTGGGCGATCCAGACTTCGTCAAAGTCCCGTGGCAGGCGCTGACCAGCAAAGCCTATGCCAAATCGCTGGCACAGCAAATCGATCTGGCGAAGGCACGGCCATCCAGTGATATTAAGCCCGGTAAACTGGCCCCTTACGAAAGTAATCAAACCACTCACTTCTCTGTGGTGGACAAAAGCGGCAATGCGGTTGCGGTAACCTACACCTTAAACACTAACTTCGGCAGTGGCATCGTAGCGGGTAACAGCGGCATTCTGATGAACAACCAGATGGATGATTTCTCGGCCAAACCGGGCACGCCGAATGTATATGGGCTGGTGGGCGGGGAAGCCAACGCGGTGCAGGCTGGCAAACGTCCGTTATCCTCAATGTCACCGACTATCGTTGCGAAGGACGGAAAAACCTGGCTGGTTACCGGTAGCCCGGGCGGCAGTCGCATTATCACCACGGTATTACAAATGGTCGTGAACAGCATTGATTACGGCATGAACGTGGCAGAGGCGACCAATGCGCCGCGTTTCCATCACCAGTGGCTGCCCGATCAGTTACGGGTTGAGAAGGGCTTCAGCCCGGATACGTTGCGCTTACTCGAAGCGAAAGGGCAACACGTTAAAGTGCAACCGGCCATGGGCAGTACACAAAGTATTATGATTGGTCCTGACGGTACGCTGTACGGTGCGTCTGATCCCCGCACGGTGGGCGATCTGAGTGCCGGTTATTGATATCGGTGGGCAGCCTTCTGGCTGCCCGTTTCGTTATGCTCTGATACGCGCCATAAAATGCGCATCTGTCATGTTCCCCTCGCGTATCGCATAGCGCTGCGCGGTGCCTTCAATTCGGAAACCGAACTGCTGGTACAGCGCGATTGCTTTGTGATTATCAGCAAAGACCGTCAGTTCAATGCGCGTCACCTGAAGCCAGTTGTCGCAAAGATCGACCATTGCCGCCATCAAAGCTTTGCCCACCCCGCGTCGATGAAACGCCGGATCAACGCCCATCCCTATGCTGGCGCAGTGTCGCCGCCGTGCTGTCGTAACGCCTTCAAGCGTGAGTTGCCCGACCACCTGCTCATCAATACAGGCTACCAACATATGCACACCGGCGCGTGGACTGGCCAGTTTTTGCTCCCATAGTGAGGGCGAGGGATAGGGCAGGTGCAGGGTTGCGGCCTGGGTTTCAGGCTGGCTGTAAAGACGAGTTAACGCGGGGGCATCAGCCGGGACAGCATGGCGAATCATCACTGAAGGCATGGCGGTTATCCTTATGAGCACGTGGTAAGCCCTTTAAACATCAGGGGATTTACGTCAGGCGTCAACAGAAATAATACACAAAAGCGCTTTACAGACGAGAATGATAATGATTATTATTGTCATGCCTTCTGGATGTTGTCGAGACGTCAGAAAGCACGACATTGCTCACATTGCTTCCAGTATTATTTAGCCAGCCGGGTGCTGGCTTTTTTTTTGCGCGCCCGTCCTGCTTTCCTTCAGTTCCGTTCAACAACCCTTTGCCAGAGGTTCATAATTTTTGAACAGAGAGGTGAAGTTTTTCAGCTATCAATCTTTCTCACCTGATACCAAACTATAAAAAACAGTGAGGAGATTTGAACATGATCTATTTACGTAAAGCTGAAGAACGTGGCCACGCTAATCATGGCTGGCTGGACAGCTGGCACACCTTCTCGTTTGCCAACTATTACGATGCAAATTTTATGGGCTTCTCAGCCCTGCGGGTGATTAATGAAGATGTGATCGATCCCGGCCAGGGATTTGGTACGCATCCGCATAAAGACATGGAAATTTTGACCTATGTCCTGTCGGGTACCGTGGAACACCAGGACAGCATGGGCAACAAGGAACAGATTCCCGCGGGTGAGTTCCAGATCATGAGTGCAGGTACCGGCGTACGTCATTCAGAATACAACGCCAGCAAAACAGAACCGCTGCATCTTTACCAAATCTGGATCATTCCAGAGCGCACGGGGATTGAGCCGCGTTACGATCAGCGTCGCTTTCCGGATGTGCAGGGTCGCCAGTTTATCCTCACCCCGGATGCCCGTGACGGTTCGCTCAAAGTCTGGCAGGACATGACGCTATCGCGCTGGGTATTTGCGGCAGGCGAAAGCGACAGCGTGACCATTGAGCCGGGACGCCGTATCTGGATTCAGGTTGTCAAAGGCGACGTGAAGGTGAACGGGCAATCCGCGTCAAACAGTGATGCCTTTGCCGTTTGGGACGAAACTGGCCTGACGCTTGAAGCCGACAGCGCGGCCGAAGTGTTGTTGTTCGACCTGCCGCCGGTCTGAGCCTGAAGGGGGCGAGCCTGTCTCGCCCCATTAGCAATCTGCCTGTAAAAAAGTGGTAGACTCGTCGTCATGTGCTTTCAGCGAGATCCAGGCGCTTACGATGAAGAAGAAAAGACCGGTTCTACAGGACGTTGCCGATCGTATCGGTATCACCAAAATGACTGTCAGTCGTTATCTGCGCAATCCTGAGCAGGTGTCGGTTGCGCTGGGGGAGAAGATCGCCGTTGCGCTGGATGAATTGGGTTACATCCCCAATCGCGCCCCCGATATGCTGTCCAACGCGACCAGCCGCGCCATCGGCGTGTTGCTGCCCTCGCTGACCAATCAGGTGTTCGCCGATGTTCTGCGGGGAATCGAAGCGGTGACGGATGAAGCCGGTTACCAGACGCTGGTGGCACACTTTGGTTATAACCCGGAAAAAGAGGAGCGCCAGCTGCGGTCGCTGCTTGGCTGGAACATCGATGGCGTGATTCTGACCGAACGCACACATACAGCAGGGACGTTACGCATGCTGGAGGTGGCCGGTATTCCGGTGATTGAAATGATGGACAGCGTTACGCCCTGTCTGGATATGGCGGTAGGCTTTGACAACGTCGAAGCCGCCCGGCAAATGACGCTGGCGATTCTGAAAAAAGGACACCGTCATACCGTTTATCTGGGGGCGCGCCTGGATGAACGCACGCTGCAAAAGCAGCGGGGTTATGAAAGTGCCATGCGCGAAGCCGGATTAACGCCGCGCAGTGTCATGATGGAAGAAGCCTCCTCTTTCAGTGCCGGTGGCGAATTGCTCCGCGAAGCGCAGCGACGCTATCCTCAGACGGACAGCCTGTTCTGTACCAACGACGATTTGGCGGTGGGCGCGATGTTTGAGTGCCAGCGCCAGGGACTTCAGGTGCCTTCCCAAATGGCTATTGCCGGTTTTCACGGTCATGATATTAGTCAGGTGGTGACGCCTGCGCTGGCGACGGTTCTGACGCCGCGTGACCAAATAGGTCGTGAATCGGCCGCGTTGTTGCTGGCGCGCATTGCCGGCGAAAACCGGGCCAGCCAGCCGCTGGATATGGGATTTGCTATTGTGGAAGGCGGCAGTATCTGATTCGCGCAAATTTATGAGTCAGCTCACACTTTAAGGCTTCAGTCAGTAAAAAGGTTGCCAGAGTGTAATGTCACCAGGAGAATGATAAGCATCATTGTTATCGGTAACATGGCACATTGACTTGCCGGAGTAGAAAATGACGACGCAATCCACGCCACATCACGTTTTTATTTTGATGGGTGTTTCAGGCAGCGGCAAATCCGTTGTGGCAAACCGGGTCTCCCACCAGTTGAACACCGCTTTTCTCGATGGCGATTTTCTTCATCCCCGCGCCAATATCTTAAAGATGGCAGAAGGCCATCCGCTGGACGATAACGACCGTTTGCCATGGTTACAGGCATTGAACGACGCGGCGTTCGCCATGCAACGTACGCAGGCGATCTCGATCATCGTCTGCTCAGCGTTGAAAAAGCATTACCGCGATATGCTTCGACAGGGCAACGACAACCTGCGTTTTGTCTACCTGAAAGGGGATTTCGACACCATCGAATCGCGTCTGAAAGCGCGCAAAGGGCACTTCTTTAAGCCGCAAATGCTGGTAACACAATTTGCGACGCTGGAAGAGCCGGGTGCGGATGAAACGGATGTGCTGGCTGTCGATATCACGCACTCCCTGGACGAGGTTGTAGCGGCAACGGTTGCAACCATTAAGGATGCAATCAATCAAGGCTAGACCATGAATACCGCAACACTTATTTTGACTGCAGCAGGCTCTGTCCTGCTGCTGCTTTTTCTGGTGATGAAAGCCCGGATGCATGCTTTTCTTGCCCTGATGTTGGTTTCTGTGGGCGCGGGTCTGTTGTCGGGCATGCCGCTGGATAAAATCGCGGAAACGATGCAGAAAGGCATGGGCGGCACGCTCGGTTTCTTAGCCATCGTCGTGGCGCTGGGTGCCATGTTTGGCAAGATCCTGCACGAAACCGGGGCGGTGGATCAGATTGCGATTCGCATGCTGAAAACCTTTGGCGAGAGCCGGGCGCATTTTGCCATGGGCATTGCCGGCTTAATCTGCGCGTTGCCGCTGTTCTTTGAGGTGGCCGTAGTGCTGCTGATTAGCATCGCATTCGCTGTCGCCAGGCGGACAGGGGATAACCTGGTCAGGCTGGTTATTCCCTTGTTTGCCGGTGTGGCGGCGGCGGCGGCCTTTTTGCTGCCGGGCCCTGCGCCCATGCTGTTAGCTTCGCAAATGCATGCGGATTTCGGCTGGATGATTTTGCTTGGGCTGTGTGCCGCTCTGCCGGGCATGCTGATTGCCGGGCCGTTGTTTGGCAATTTTATCGCGAAGCGCGTAACGTTCAGCGCACCACCGGAAGATCATCAGCCCGACGTTGATGCCGGCAAGTTGCCCTCTTTTGGCTTTAGCCTGGCGCTTATCCTGTTTCCACTTGTGCTGGTCGGGCTGAAAACCATTGGTGCACGCTTCACCGCTGAGGGCTCTACACTTTACGAGTGGCTGGAATTCATCGGGCATCCCTTCATCGCGATTCTGCTGGCCTGCCTGGTCGCTATCTATGGCCTGGCGTACCGTCAGGGCATGGATAAAGAAAAAGTGATGCAGATTTGTGGCAGTGCGCTGCAGCCTGCGGGGATTATTTTGCTGGTAATAGGAGCGGGCGGCGTCTTTAAACAGGTGCTGGTTGATTCTGGCGTAGGGCCGGTACTGGGCAATGCCTTGACCGGTGCCGGGCTGCCGGTTGCCCTGGCCTGTTTTATTCTGTCCGGTGCGGTCCGGGTGATTCAGGGGTCGGCGACGGTGGCCTGCCTGACGACGGTGGGCTTGATCATGCCGGTGATAGAACCGTTGCATTACTCCGGCGCACAACTGGCAGCCTTGTCCATCTGCATCGGCGGCGGTTCCATTATTATCAGCCATGTTAATGATGCGGGCTTCTGGTTGTTTGGCCGCTTCACCGGCGCGACCGAAGGTGAAACGCTCAAGACATGGACGCTGATGGAAACCATTTTAGGCACCGTGGGCGCGGTGGTCGGGATGATCGCCTTTACCCTGCTCACCTGAGCGATTTAACCCGGGCAACGCTGCCCGGGTTAACGCCGACAGCTATAGCTTCAGATACACACGAATCCCGTCTAAAAACATCTGCGTCGCCAGCATAATCAGGATCAATCCCATCAGGCGTTCCAGTGCGTTAACGCCTTTGTCCCCCAGCAGACGCAGAAACAGGCCCGATAACAGCAGGATCATCACCGTTACGCCCCAGGCGATGAGTAAGGCTCCAACCAGATGCGACATCTGGTTCGGATACTGGTGGGATAACAGCATCAGTGTCGCCAGCAGTGAAGGCCCCGCCACCAGTGGGATGGCCAGCGGCACCAGAAAGGGTTCTTCGCCCGCCGGTAACCCGGTACTGCTGCTTTCCGGCGAGGGGAAAATCATCTTAATTGCGATTAAAAACAGGATAACGCCACCGGAAATGGAGACGGTTTCGGTACGCAGATTAAGGAAGGCCAGAATGCGTTCGCCCGTGAATAAAAACAACAACATGATGATAAGGGCAATCAGCATTTCGCGAATAAGCACGACGCGCCGACGTTTGGGTTCCAGATGCTTTAAAACCGACATAAAAATCGGCAAATTGCCCAACGGATCCATTATTAACAACAATAATATTGTTGCTGAGATCATTTCAGTCATTCGTTTAACATCTTCTCGTTATAGATAAAGCCGGGTTATTAGCAGGGCTGCTGAAAAAGTTGGCCCGATTACATTAATTCACTTGCCAGAAAATCTGCATTTTGTAGAGTTAATCATCACAGGCAACGTTGATTATTACGCAGAGTGGCGTGAAAGTACCACGACACTTTTCCCTTCGATGAGAAAGTCAGGTGTTTATCACCCTGAAACGGATATGACATGAAGAATGTAGGTTTAGTGGGTTGGCGCGGTATGGTGGGTTCAGTGCTGATGTCCCGCATGAGTGAAGAACGTGATTTTGATGTAATCAATCCGGTCTTTTTCTCCACTTCACAACATGGTGAAGCGGCCCCGACGTTTGCGGGCAAACAGCAGGGAACATTGCAGGACGCCTTTGATATTGACGCGTTGAAGGCGCTGGATATCATCATTACTTGCCAGGGCGGCGACTATACCTCTGAGGTGTATCCGAAATTGCGTGCCAGTGGCTGGAATGGCTACTGGATTGATGCGGCGTCCACGCTGCGCATGAAAGACGATGCCATTATTATCCTGGATCCGGTTAACCATCAGGTTATTCGTCAGGGCATCGACAGCGGCATCAAAACTTTTGTTGGCGGCAACTGTACGGTGAGTCTGATGTTGATGTCACTGGGCGGCCTGTTCGCACATGATTTGGTTGAATGGGTTTCCGTGGCTACGTATCAGGCTGCGTCCGGGGGCGGTGCCCGTCACATGCGCGAGCTGCTCACACAGATGGGCATGCTGCACGATCACGTGGCGACCTCGTTGCAAAATCCTGCCTCTGCCATTCTGGATATCGAACGTAGCGTGACGGATTTCACGCGCTCTGGCACGTTGCCGACGGATAATTTCGGCGTGCCGTTAGCGGGCAGCCTGATTCCGTGGATCGACAAGCAGCTTGATAATGGCCAAAGCCGCGAAGAGTGGAAAGGACAGGCTGAGACTAACAAGATTCTGGCGACCCCGCGCGTCATTCCTGTCGATGGACTTTGCGTCCGTGTCGGTGCGCTGCGCTGTCACAGTCAGGCCTTCACGCTGAAACTTAAAAAGGATCTGCCGCTGGCCGAGATTGAGCAACTGCTGGCGTCCCATAATGAATGGGTAAAAGTCGTGCCTAACGATCGTGAAATCACTATGCGTGAACTGACGCCTGCGGCGGTAACGGGGACGCTGAACACGCCGGTCGGCCGTCTGCGCAAACTGAATATGGGGCCAGAATACCTCTCGGCCTTTACCGTGGGCGATCAGCTACTGTGGGGTGCGGCTGAGCCGTTGCGCCGCATGTTACGTCTGTTGATCGACTAAATCTGAAAGACGAAAAAGACCGGGTTTTTCCGGTCTTTTTTCTACAAATCCCTGCAAACTGTTCTACCGTTACGATCACTAAGTGATCCGCTTCCCCTTTTTGCCTGTCCAGAAATAAATTTTTGCTGATCTGCTCTGTCAACGCTCGCCGCCAAGCTATGATTTAACAAGGGCGTGTAACAGACGGGCTGTTTTAATGTATTCACTAACTGGTTGTTGTGGCTGGTAAAGACAGACTTTTTTCGGTGCAAGCTGGCCGCGTTTTTTTTCAAAAGGCGCGTGGTTCCGGCGTGTGAGCGGAATCCTGTCACACTGTTAACGCACACTCGGCAGTTGTCCGTTTTATGTCATGTTAAAGCGGCCAGGGAAATGTCGCCGTGGCTCACGGCTCCCGGCGCGTAAGACAGGTGGCGAGTCCGGCAGGCCGTTGACCGCCTTTCGTCCATACGGCACGCAGGCATGATGATCGCGCCAAAAAAAGATACTGCATTTGAGTGAAGATTATGAGACATAAATCCGTTATGTATTAATATATTTTACTGTTTTTCATCATTGTGCAAGGGCGCTCACATACCGGCTCCGCGGTTGAAGTCGACGGTATACAGGAAAATCGTCCGAATGGCGCAGGATTGCATCAGGAACCGGACGGTAGGGAAAAGTCAAAATTATCTAATGTCTCGGAGTGCCGGATAGTCGTCTGGTGATACTGCGGGATTGGCATCAAGCAGACAGGCTTAATGCTTACTGGTTGTGATTTAAGGAGGCGCGTGGTGACAAGCGTTTTTTGCTGGCGCCCACGCCGCTGTACTCATGGCTCAATGAAGAGCAGCGCAAGAGATATGCGATAGCGCGTGCATCGTGGTCTTTTAGCCTGCCAACTATCACAGGAAGAAAGTCATGTCAGAGCTACCCGATCGCCAGGCGATCAATGCCCTTTTTGCGGGTAACTATTCCGACCCCTTTTCGTTGCTGGGGATGCATAAAACGGAAAACGGTCTTGAAGTGCGGGCGTTGCTCCCCGAGGCCCTTGAAGTCTGGGTTATCGAAACCTCCACAGGACGTAAGCTTGCTCAACTGAAATGCGATGACGCGCGCGGGTTTTTCAGCGGCGTTATTCCTCGTCGTAAAAATCCCTTTCGCTATCAACTGGCTGTGAACTGGCATGGTCAGCAAAACCTCATCGATGATGCTTACCGCTTTGGTCCTCTGTTGCAGGAGATGGATTTGTGGCTGCTGGCGGAAGGAACTCACCTTCGGCCTTATGAAACCCTGGGCGCGCACGGTGATGTGATTGATGGCGTCATCGGCACGCGTTTCTGCGTCTGGGCTCCTAATGCGCGTCGTGTCTCCGTTGTCGGTGATTTCAACTTTTGGGATGGCCGTCGCCATCCGATGCGTTTGCGCCAGGAAATGGGGGTCTGGGAGCTGTTTGTTCCTGGGGCCATTAACGGGCAGCTCTATAAATTTGAAATCATCGATGCGCAGGGTCAGTTGCGAATCAAAGCCGATCCCTATGCCTTTGAGGCGCAAATGCGGCCACAAACGGCCTCGATGATTTGTGGCCTGCCAGAAAAAGTCGAGATGTCAGAGGCCCGTAAAGCGGCCAATGGCTTCGACAAGCCTGTTTCTATTTACGAAGTTCACCTGGGATCGTGGCGCCGCCATACCGACAACAACTTCTGGCTCAGCTACAAAGAGCTGGCTGAGCAGCTGGTGCCTTACGTGAAAGAGATGGGGTTTACCCATATCGAATTGCTGCCCATCAATGAGCATCCTTTTGACGGCAGTTGGGGCTATCAGCCGCTGGGCATGTATGCGCCCACGCGCCGTTTTGGCACCCGGGATGATTTCCGTCACTTTATCGAGACGGCCCATGCAGCGGGACTCAACGTTCTGCTGGACTGGGTGCCAGGCCATTTCCCCAGCGATGACTTTGGCCTGGCGAAATACGATGGCACAGAACTGTACGAACACAGCGATCCGCGTGAAGGCTACCATCAGGACTGGAACACACTGATTTACAACTTTGGTCGCCGCGAAGTCAGTAACTACCTGTCAGGCAATGCGCTTTACTGGCTGGAACGTTTTGGTATTGATGGTCTGCGCGTGGATGCCGTTGCTTCAATGATCTATCGCGATTACAGCCGCGCCGAGGGCGAATGGATCCCCAATCAATATGGCGGTCGGGAAAATCTCGAAGCGATTAACTTCCTGCGCTACACCAACCGCACGCTGGGGCATGTTGCGCCCGGTACGGTGACGATGGCCGAAGAGTCTACCGATTATCCCGGCGTTTCACGTCCTCCTGAAAGCGGCGGCCTGGGATTCTGGTACAAATGGAATCTGGGCTGGATGCATGACACGCTCGACTACATGAAGCTCGATCCCGTTCATCGCCGTTACCATCACAACCTGATGAGCTTCGGCATCATGTACAACTACAGCGAAAACTTTGTCCTGCCGTTGTCCCACGACGAGGTGGTGCACGGTAAACGCTCTATCCTGGATCGCATGCCCGGCGACGCCTGGCAAAAATTTGCCAACCTCCGCGCCTACTACGGCTGGATGTGGGCGTTCCCGGGTAAAAAACTGCTGTTTATGGGCAACGAATTCGCACAGGGCAAAGAGTGGAACCATGATGTCAGCCTGGACTGGCATTTGCTGGAAGGGGAAGACAACTGGCACCACGGTGTGCAGCGTCTGGTGCGTGATTTGAACCATACCTACCAATATTACACCCCGCTTCATCAGCTTGATTTCGATCCGGCCGGATTCGAATGGCTGGTGGTGGATGACGCCGAACATTCAGTTTTTGCCTTTGTGCGTCGCGATCGTGAAGGCAATGAAATCATTGTCGTCAGCAACTTTACGCCTGTACCGCGGCCGGGCTATCGCTTTGGCGTCAATCAGGCGGGCAGCTGGCGCGAAGTCATCAATACCGATCAGCATGACTATCACGGCAGCGACGTACGTAATCATCGTGTCCATACCGATCAGCAGGAAAGCCACGGTCGTCCCCAGTCACTGAGCCTGAACTTACCGCCGCTGGCGACGGTATGGTTGGTGCGGGAGGGAGAATGATCGTGCGTGCCGGACATCCCCACCCGCTGGGTGCCAGCTATGACGGGAAGGGCGTAAACTTTACGCTGTTCTCCCATCATGCTGAGCGCGTTGAACTCTGCCTGTTCGACGAGAACGGGCTTGAGCAGCGCGTTGAACTCCCTGCGCGTAGCGGCGATATCTGGCACGGTTATCTCCCGGGCGTCCAGCCCGGACAGCGCTATGGTTACCGGGTTTATGGCCCCTGGGCACCGCAGGCGGGGCATGTTTTCAATCCCGCCAGGCTGCTGGTCGATCCCTGTGCCAAAGCGGTGCTGGGCGACATCCCCGACGATCCGCGTTTCCACTGTGGCTACACGGAACCCGACACACGCGATAACGCGGCGCTGGCACCCAAATCTGTCGTGGTGATGGAGGATTTCGACTGGCAGGGAGATCAGGCACCGCGCACGCCATGGGGCAGCAGCGTGATTTATGAAGCCCATGTTCGCGGTTTGACCCAGCTGCATCCCGGTATTCCTGAGGCACTGCGTGGCACTTATGCCGCACTGGCGCATCCTGTGATGATCGATTACCTGCTCCAACTGGGCATTACGGCTATCGAGTTACTGCCTGTGGCCCACTTTGCCAGCGAGCCGCGCCTGTTGCGTCTGGGCTTAACCAACTACTGGGGCTATAACCCTTTTGCCCTCTGGGCGGTCGATCCCCGTTATGCTTCCGGCCAGGATGGGCTGTCTCCGCTGCAGGAGTTTCAGCAGACGGTGAAGCGCCTGCATGCTGCGGGCATTGAAGTGCTCCTGGACGTGGTGTTTAACCATACGGCAGAACTGGATGAGACCGGGCCGACAATATCCTTTCGCGGCATCGACAATGCCAGCTATTACTGGCTCGACGACCAGGGCGGTTATCACAACTGGACTGGCTGCGGTAACACACTCAATCTGAGCCATCCTCAGGTCATGAACTGGATACTGGAGGCGTTGCGCTACTGGGTGCGCGTCTGCCACGTGGATGGCTTTCGCTTTGATCTGGCACCGGTTCTGGGGCGTGAGCCTGACTACCATCGCGACGCCGCGCTGTTCCAGGCCATGCGCGCCTGCCCGATCCTCTCAACGGTCAAACTGATTGCCGAGCCCTGGGATATTGGCCCCAATGGTTATCAGGTAGGGAATTTCCCCGCACAGTTTGCTGAATGGAACGATCAGTTTCGTGATACGGCCCGCCGGACGTGGCTGCATGGGGATGTGACGATGGGGGATTTTGTTCGCCGGTTTGCCGCCTCAAGCGACCTTTTTCAGCACAATGGCCGCAAGCCCCATGCCAGCCTGAATATGATCACCGCGCATGATGGTTTCACGCTGCGCGATCTGGTGAGCTTCAGTCAAAAACATAATGAAGCCAACGGCGAACAAAACCGTGACGGACACGGTAACAATTACAGCCATAACCATGGTACAGAAGGATTGGTGGTCAGTGCGGATGTGGCCCAGCGCCGCAGGCGCAGCACGGAAGCGCTGCTGACAACGTTGTTGCTTGCTCAGGGCACACCGATGCTGCTGGCCGGGGACGAGCGTGGTCAAACCCAGCACGGCAACAATAATGCCTACTGCCAGGACAACCCACTGACCTGGCTCAAGTGGGACGATGAAGAAAAAGGCCTTGTCGACTTTACCGCATCGCTGATTCACCTGCGTAAGCGCATTCCGGCACTCACTGCGGATAGCTGGTGGCAGAACGAGGACGGCAATGTCGAGTGGCTGGATGACCAGGGTAAACCTGTGGATGAAGGCGGCTGGAAGCAGGGCATGCGCAGGTTGCAAATTCTGCTCTCTGGTTGCTGGTTAATAACAATAAATGCGACAGATACGCAATGTGATATCGCCTTACCAGACGGAGAATGGCACGTCCTTCCTCCTTTTACCGGGGAATGTAACCCCATCCGATTAACTGTCTGGCATGGTCCCGCACACGCTGTGTGTGTGTTCCAAAAGCAATGATAAGGAGTCAGACATGGTTAAATTAGAAAGAGCAGAACATCTTATGCTGGCGCGCCAGCTCCCTACACAAACCATCGCCCTTGTACTCGCTGGAGGACGCGGGACGCGCCTGGTGGATCTGACCGCCAAACGCGCCAAGCCCGCCGTTCATTTTGGCGGCAAATTCCGCATTATCGATTTTGCGCTCTCCAACTGTGTTAACTCCGGCATTCGCCGTATCGGCGTCATTACGCAGTATCAATCTCATACGTTAACCCAACATATTCAGCGTGGTTGGTCTATCTTCAACGAAGAGATGAATGAATTTGTTGATCTGCTTCCGGCTCAGCAGCGGTTTTCCACTGAGCACTGGTATCGCGGCACAGCGGATGCGGTGACCCAGAACCTCGACGTTATCCGGCGTTACAACGCGCAGTATGTGGTTATCCTGGCAGGCGATCACATCTACAAAATGGATTACTCCAGAATGCTGCTGGATCACGTGCTGAACGATGCCCGCTGCACGATCGCGTGTCTGCCGGTGCCCGTCGCAGAGGCGACCGCGTTTGGTGTGATGGCAGTTGACGAAAACAATAAAGTAATCGATTTCGTGGAGAAGCCGCCGAAGCCGCCAACCATGCCGGGCGATGACACAAAATCGCTCGCCAGCATGGGGATTTACGTTTTCGACGCCGAGTATCTCTATGGTTTGCTGGAGGACGATCTGCATCAGGCCGGTTCAAGCCACGATTTCGGCAAAGATATTTTGCCGAAGGTCGTAGAAAGTGGTGAGGGCTACGCCCATTCATTTGCGATCTCTTGTGTGCAAAACGATCACGAGGCTCCGCCTTACTGGCGGGATGTCGGTACGCTGGAGGCTTACTGGCGTGCGAACCTCGATTTGGCCTCGGTCACACCGGAACTGGATATGTACGACAGCAGCTGGCCGATTCGTACCCATATGGAACCCTTACCCCCGGCGAAGTTTGTCCAGGACCGTTCCGGTAGCCATGGTATGACAATGAATTCCCTGGTCTCTGGCGGCTGCATTATTTCGGGCTCGGTGGTCGTGAATTCGGTTATGTTTTCCCGCGTGCGGGTGAACTCATTTTGCAACATTGATTCAACGGTACTGCTGCCTGATGTGGTGGTTGGCCGATCCTGTCGTCTGCGCCGCTGCGTCATTGACCGCGCCTGTGTGTTGCCAGAAGGGATGGTGATTGGTGAAAACCCTGATGAAGACAGCCGCCGCTTTTTCCGTTCAGAAGAAGGCATTGTACTGGTGACCCGCGCCATGCTGGCCAAACTCAGTAGTGCGGGACAATAAACGACAAGCGGCACACAACCCATCGGCACGAGGATCGTGCCTGGTAACTTAATGAGGTCGAGGATGCAGGTTTTACATGTCTGTTCAGAACTTTTCCCGCTGTTGAAAACGGGCGGGCTGGCTGATGTAGTCGGGGCATTACCTCAGGCACAAATTGCGGGTGGAACAGATACGCGAGTGTTACTTCCCGCGTTTCCTGCATTACGTAAAGGAATACCGGATACGCAGTTGGTGGCGGAGTTGCAGACGTTTGCCGGGCCCGTTCGCTTACTGTTTGGGCAGTTTGATGGGGTAGGCATTTACCTTATTGATGCCCCTGATCTCTATGATCGTCCGGGTAGTCCTTATCATGATGAATCGCAGTTTGCCTACGTCGACAACTATTTACGCTTTGCTTTATTGGGGTGGATGGGCTGTGAGTTAGGCTGCGGTCTGGACAGCTACTGGCGGCCCGATATCGTTCACGCACACGACTGGCATGCAGGGCTGACCTGTGCCTATCTTGAAGCGCGTGGACGGCCTGCAAAATCCGTTTTCACCGTGCATAACCTGGCCTATCAGGGACTGTTTTCCGCGCATCATCTGGATCAGATTCAACTGCCACAATCCTTTTTTAATATGTACGGCCTGGAGTTTTTTGGACAGATCTCGTATCTGAAAGCGGGCCTGTTTTACGCAGATCATGTGACGGCCGTAAGCCCAACCTATGCGCATGAAATCACCACGCCCGAATACGGTTACGGCATGGAAACCCTGCTGGCCCAACGGATGCGCGAAGGGCGTTTAAGCGGTGTGTTAAATGGTGTCGATCCGGCAATCTGGGATCCCTCCCATGATCTGCTGCTGAGCTCACGCTATAACCGCGATACGCTGGAAGCCAAAGCGGAAAACAAGCGTCAGCTGCAGGTGGCGATGGGACTGAAGGTGGACGACAAAGCCCCCGTCTTTGCCGTGATCAGCCGCCTGACCCGACAGAAAGGGCTGGATCTGGTACTGGAAGCGCTGCCCGGTTTGCTGGCTCAGGGCGGACAACTGGTGCTGTTAGGGCAGGGTGATGCCGAACTGCAACAGGGTTTTCTGGCCGCTGCGGCGGAACATCCCGGCAGTGTTGGCGTACAGATTGGCTACCACGAAGCGTTTTCGCATCGCATCGTTGGCGGCGCGGATGTCATCATGGTGCCAAGCCGCTTCGAGCCTTGTGGTCTGACACAGCTCTACGGACTGAAATATGGCACCCTGCCATTAGTGCGTCGCACGGGCGGCCTGGCCGATACGGTAAACGACAGTTCGCTGGAAAACCTTGCGGATGGTATTGCCAGTGGATTCAGTTTTGAAGACAGTAATGCCTGGTCTTTATTAAGGGCCATTCGTCGCGCGTTTGTGTTGTGGTCTCGTCCTTCACTGTGGCGTTATGTGCAGCGTCAGGCGATGGGGATGGATTTTAGCTGGCAGGTCGCCGCTCAAGCCTACCGCGATCTTTATCAACGTTTGTTGTAACGGATTGGGAAACTGAAAATGAATACACCATTCACTTACGCTTCACCTACGTTGACGGTTGATGCTTTAAAGCACTCAATTGCATACAAACTGATGTTCACCATTGGTAAAGACCCTTCTATTGCGAATAAACACGAATGGCTGAACGCCGCACTGCTGGCCGTGCGCGATCGTATGGTTGAGCGCTGGCTGCGCTCTAACCGCGCGCAACTTTCTCAGGATGTGCGGCAGGTTTATTACCTGTCGATGGAATTTCTGATGGGGCGCACGTTGGGCAATGCTCTGCTGGCGATGGGGATCTATGACGATCTCAATCTGGCGCTCGACGAAATGGGCCTCGATCTGGCCGAGTTGATGGAAGAAGAGAACGATCCCGGTCTGGGTAACGGTGGCCTGGGTCGCCTCGCGGCCTGCTTCCTGGACTCGCTGGCAACGCTCGGTATGCCGGGCCGCGGCTACGGCATTCGCTACGATTACGGCATGTTCAAACAGAATATTGTGGATGGCGAGCAGAAAGAGTCACCGGATTACTGGCTTGAATACGGCAACCCGTGGGAGTTCCAGCGTTTCAACACCCGTTATAAAGTTCGCTTCGGTGGCCGTGTTCAGCACGAAGGGGCCAAGGTTCGCTGGCTGGAAACCGAAGAGATTCTGGCTATGGCCTACGATCAAATCATCCCCGGCTACGATACGGATTCTACTAACACGTTACGTTTGTGGGGCGCGCAGGCCAGTAACGAAATCAACCTGGGTAAATTCAATCAGGGTGACTATTTTGCGGCTGTGGAAGACAAGAACCACTCAGAAAACGTGTCCCGCGTGCTTTACCCCGACGACTCAACCTATTCCGGTCGGGAACTGCGTTTGCGCCAGGAATATTTCCTCGTGTCGGCTACCGTGCAGGACATTCTGAATCGTCACTGGACGATGCACCGGACCTGGGGCAACCTGGCGGACAAAATTGCCATTCACCTCAATGACACCCATCCGGTGCTGGCGATTCCCGAGCTGATGCGGTTGTTGATTGATGAGCATAAATTTACCTGGGATGATGCGTTCGATGTGTGCTGCCAGGTGTTTTCGTATACCAACCACACCTTGATGAGCGAAGCGCTGGAAACCTGGCCGGTAGATATGATTGGCAAGATCCTGCCGCGCCACCTCAGCATCATTTTTGAAATCAACGACTTTTTCCTTAAAACGATTCAGGAATATTATCCTGACGACTGGGATCTGCTGTCGCGCATTTCTATCATTGATGAGAACGATGGGCGCCGGGTGCGCATGGCCTGGCTGGCCGTGGTCGTCAGTCACAAGGTCAATGGCGTTTCAGAGCTGCACTCGAACCTGATGGTTCAGTCCCTGTTTGCCGATTTCTCCCGCCTGTTCCCCGGCCGTTTCTGCAACAAAACCAATGGCGTTACGCCGCGCCGCTGGCTGGCGCTGGCAAACCCACCTCTGTCTGAATTACTGGATGAGCAGATTGGTCGTAACTGGCGGACAGATTTAAGCCAGCTCAGCGAGCTGAAAGCCTGTATCGATTACCCGGCCTTTATTGAGAAAGTGGCGGATGCCAAGCTGGAAAACAAAAAACGGCTCGCCGTCTGGGTGGCGAAAAACCTCGATGTGGTGATCGATCCTAACGCGTTGTTCGACGTTCAGATCAAGCGTATTCATGAGTATAAGCGCCAGTTACTTAACGTCCTGCACGTGATTACCCGTTACAACCGCATCAAGGCCGATCCCGATGCCGAGTGGGTGCCGCGCGTGAATATTTTTGCGGGTAAAGCGGCTTCGGCGTACTACGTTGCCAAGCACATTATCCATTTGATTAACGATGTGGCGAAGGTAATTAACAATGATCCTCAGGTTAAAAATAAGCTGAAGGTCGTCTTTATCCCTAACTACAGCGTGAGTCTGGCGCAGATTATTATTCCGGCAGCCGATCTCTCTGAGCAAATCTCGACGGCAGGTACCGAAGCCTCGGGCACCAGTAACATGAAATTTGCCCTCAACGGTGCGCTGACCATTGGCACGCTGGACGGTGCCAACGTCGAAATGCTGGAGCATGTGGGCAAAGAAAACTTCTTTATTTTTGGTAATACCACTCCGCAGGTCGAAGCCTTGCGTCAGGCAGGCTACAATCCGCGTAAGTACTATGAAGAAGATGCCGAACTGCACCAGGTGCTCACCCAGCTCGCCTCGGGTGTCTTTAGCCCGCAGGATCCGGGCCGCTACCGTAACCTGTTCGATTTGCTGGTGAACTTTGGCGATCACTACCAGTTGCTGGCGGATTACCGCAGTTATGTGGATACGCAGGATAAGGTCGATGAACTGTATCGTCAGCCAGACGAATGGCAGCGCCGCGCCGCCATGAACATCGCCGGCATGGGCTATTTCTCGTCTGACCGCACGATTCAGGAGTATGCGGATGAGATCTGGAACATTTCGCCGGTGAGGTTGTAGTCTGGCGGTAAAGTTGAGATTGAGGGGGCTAGTGACAGCCCCTTTTTTATTGGGGCGTTGTTCGTGGGGTGAGGGTTTACGGTTGTGCGCCGGGAGTATTTTGCCCGCGGGGCGGGGGAGATTACGGTCGTGCGCCGGGAATATTTTGCCCGCGGGGCGGGGGAGATTACGGTCGTGCGCCGGGAATATTTTGCCCGCGGGGCGGAGGAGATTACGGTCCTGCTCCGGGAATTTTCCGCCCGCCAGGCGACAGGGAGTTTCAGCCTGTCCGTGCAGGCGGCCGGGTTAAGGGGCTCGCGCCAGCCCCTTAACAATCCCGGCGGCCGTCAGCCGTCGCTGTTCCTTCGTCACTCACTGCGGCCTGACGGACCGTCCGGATGCGCCGTCCCTGGCGCAGCCGTCCTCTGCGCGGCATCCCTGCCGCTCCGTCCTGGCCTCCGTTCCCTCCTCAGCGCGCCGGATGCCGGCAGAAAACCCCCGGCCTGTCAGTCCTGGTTTCTTTTAAAAGCGGGTGTTGTCTGTTTGAATGTGTTCAGTGAGGCTTAAAAAGAGAAGACTTGATAAACGGGGAGTGCTTCAGAACCCACAAGAGCAGGTTTTGCGATTACTTACAGCGACACCGGAAGTGGCTTTAACACAGAGATAGTGAAGCGGGGGTTTGGGGCGGCCTTCCCACCCGCTGAGCGGATGAAGGATTTCCGGATGAGCCGACAGGACGTCGGCGAGAGCCGGGCCGCGCCACGGATGGCGCGTCCTGGCGGTCCGCAGAAATCCTGAAGGAGCGAAGGCACCGCGAAGCGGCGGGTGGGCAGGACGGGAGCCCGGGGTCAAGGGGCCGCGGCGGCTGGCGGCCCCTTGTCGGTCGCCCGCACCGGGCAGGCTGAAACTCCAGGCCGCCTGGCGAGCGAAACCCTCTCAGCGCTTCATAAGCTGTCAGCGACTCAAACCTTCTCAGTGCCTGAAAAGACTTCTCGCACAAGCATCAATTATCGGTATCCAAAGCAATAAAAACGCCTGAGCAGGCGCAAATCTCAAAGCGGGGGAGTTGGGCGGCCTTCCCACCCGCTGAGCGGATGAGGGATTTCCGGATGAGCCGACAGGACGTCGGCGAGAGCCGGGCCGCGCCACGGATGGCGCGTCCTGGCGGTCCGCAGAAATCCTGAAGGAGCGAAGGCACCGCGAAGCGGCGGGTGGGCAGGACGGGAGCCCGGGGTCAAGGGGCCGCGGCGGCTGGCGGCCCCTTGTCGGTCGCCCGCACCGGGCTGGCTGAAACTCCTGGCCGCCTGGCGAGCGAAACCCTCTCAGCGCTTCATCAGATGTCAGCGACTCAAACCTTCTCAGTGCCTGAAAAGACTTCTCGCACAAGCATCAATTATCGGTATCCAAAGCAATAAAAACGCCTGAGCGGGCGTAAATCTCAAAGCGGGGGAGTTGGGCGGTCACCCGCATCGGGCTGGCTGAAACTCCAGGCCGTCTGGCGAGCGAAACCCTCTCAGCGTTTCATCAGCCGCTTTCCCACCACCGCCCAGCCGCGCAGGCAAAAAAAAACGGCACAACAGGCCGTAACCTGTTGTGCCGCACGCTCAACGCTGACGCGCTGTTACGAGGCCAGCGACAGCGTCGGCTTGGCCTTCGCCGCCAGCCACTCAGCGATACGGGCCTGCTGAGCTTCGTTGAGCCACATACCTTGCTTGGTGCGGCGCCAGATAGCGTCGTCGACTTCACGCACCCATTCATGCTGAACAAGGTAACGCAGTTCGGCCTCATAAAACTCGTGGCCAAAGTTCTCACCCAGATCTTCCAGCGACGTTGCATCGTTGAGCAGCAGTTCCGTGTTGCTGCCGTAAGTGCGGGAATAGTGGCGCGCCATGTTTTCAGTAATAAACGGATAACGGCGGCGCAGGCTGGCAGCGTAGTCATCACTGGTGCCAGAGATATTACCGCCGGGCAATACGCAGTTCTTCGTCCAGGCCGGGCCAGCCTTGGGATAATACTTCGCCAGTTTCTCCATCGCATGCTCAGCCAGCTTGCGATAGGTCGTTAATTTACCGCCAAAGACCGACAGTAATGGCGTTTTACCGTTTTCATCACGGACGTCCAGCGTGTAGTCACGGGTGATGGCCTGCGGCGAATCCGATTCATCATCACACAGCGGGCGCACACCGGAATAGGTCCAGACGATATCGTCAGGCGTTAACTGCTTTTTAAAGTGGCCGTTGTACACTTTCAGGATGTAGTCGATTTCGTTGTCGTCAATAGCGACATTTTTCGGATCGCCTTTGTATTCCACGTCGGTTGTGCCGATGATGGAAAACTCGTCCATCCACGGAATGACAAACACAATGCGGTTATCTTCGTTTTGCAGGATATAAGCCTGCTTCTCGTTGTGAACGCGTGGCACCACGATATGGCTGCCTTTAATCAGGCGGATACCGTAAGGCGACTTCAGCGCCAGTCCGTCGTCAAAGAATTGCTTAACCCAGGGGCCGGCTGCGTTGACCAGACCTTTGGCCTGCCAGGTCAAGGTTTTGCCGCTGTCAATGTCTTCTGCTTCGACCATCCACAGGCCATTTTCACGCCACGCGCGGGTAACGCGGGTACGGGTGCGCACTTCACCGCCATGCTTAACCACTTCCTGCGCATTGAGGACGACCATACGGGCATCATCGACCCAGCAGTCGGAATACTCGAAACCACGTTTAATTTCAGGCTTCAGCGCCGAATCCGGCCCAAAGGTCAGGCTTTTACTGCCCGGCAGGCTGGTGCGTTTGCCCAGGTGGTCATACATGAACAGACCGGTGCGAATCATCCAGGCCGGGCGCAGATGCGGACGGTGCGGCAGGCGGAAACGCATCGGGAACGCGATATGCGGTGCCATTTTTAGCAGCACTTCGCGCTCAGCCAGCGCTTCACTTACCAGACGAAACTCATAATGTTCAAGGTAGCGCAGGCCACCATGAATCAGTTTTGAACTGGCGGAAGAGGTCGCGCAAGCCAGGTCCCGCGCCTCTAGCATTAACACCGACAGTCCGCGTCCTGCAGCATCTGCTGCGATGCCAGCACCGTTGATGCCGCCGCCGATAACGATCAGGTCTTTGGTTTCCACGTTGTCTCCTCCGATGTTCGGAATAGTTCACTTATGTTCGTTTTCGAGCATAATCATAATCGCAAACCAACATTGATGCCAGTATTTAACCGCTTAAAAACAATTTTGCGTGATATGGATAACATTATGTGTGCGGAAAGGTGAGTAGCCACAATTATTGTCAGGTTATTGCCGAGGATTATCGGGTTACACTAGCTGTCATTTTGATGATGAAACATGATGAGAGACACCATGGAAACCTACCAATGTATCGATGTTCACCAGGCGCAGGCGCATCTTGAGCAGGGCGCAGTGCTGGTGGATATTCGCGATGCGCAAAGTTTTGCACTCGGCCATGCCCGCGGCGCCTTGCATTTGTCGAACAGCAACCTCAATGATTTCATCAGCACCACTGACATGAGCCTGCCTGTACTGGTGATGTGCTATCACGGCAACAGCAGTAAGGGTGCGGCGGACTATCTGCATGGTCAGGGATTTGCCACGGCTTACAGTATAGATGGCGGATTTGACGCCTGGCGCGCCGCCTTTCCTCAACAGGTTGCCAGCGGCGCTGAATAAATAAGCGGGCGTAACACGGAGAGTGAGTAATGCGCATTACCCAATTTAATCAGCCGCGCATGGCGCAGGCTTTTGTTGACTACATGGCGACGCGTGGCGTGAAATTGCGTATTGAGCATGAAAGTCACTATGTCATTGTGCTGGATGATGAAAGTCAGCTTTCAATGGTCGAAAACGAACTTCAGGCGTTCGTGCGCGATCCCAATCATCCGCGCTACCAGGCAGCGAGCTGGCAAAGTGGTAAAACCGACAGCGGCCTGCGCTATGAGCGCAGCAACATCTGGGCAAACATACGTGAGCGGGCCGGACCATTGACGACCGTCGTGATGCTGGCCTGTATCGCCGTCTTTATTCTGATGCAGGTGCTGGGCGATCGCACCGTAATGTACTGGTTAGCCTGGCCCGATGCCGATCAGCACTTTGAGGTCTGGCGCTGGTTTAGTCATGCTTTGCTGCATTTTTCGCTGCTGCATATCCTGTTTAACCTGATGTGGTGGTGGTATCTCGGCGGAGCGGTAGAAAAACGGTTAGGCAGCGGCAAACTTTTTGTCATTTTACTGATCTCCGCCCTGCTCAGTGGCTGGCTGCAGGCAAAGTTCAGCGGCATCTGGTTTGGTGGTCTGTCCGGCGTGGTCTATGCATTAATGGGATATTGCTGGCTGCGTGGCGAACGCGATCCTGAGAGTGGTATCTGTCTGGAGCGCGGGTTAATCGGATTTGCCCTCGTCTGGCTGGTGGTCGGCTGGTTTGGGGCCTTTGGTCTGGCCATCGCCAATGCCGCGCACGTGGGTGGGCTACTGGTTGGCCTGGCGATGGCATTTGTTGATACGCGCAAGAAAAAACGCTAGTCACAACGAAGAAGAATAAGCCCGAAACAGGAGAGGAATGTGAAGCAGACGCAACGTCATGACGCCATTATTGATCTGGTTCGGCGTCAGGGATATGTCAGTACTGAGGAGCTGGTCGACCATTTTGAAGTCAGCCCACAAACGATTCGTCGTGATTTAAACGACCTTGCCGATCAAAATAAAATTCAACGGCACCATGGTGGGGCGGCTTTGCCCTCCAGCTCGGAGAACACCGCCTGGCAGGACCGTAAAATGATGTGGTCGGCCGAAAAAGCGCGCATTGCCCAGCGCGTTGCCAGCCAGATTCCCGACGGCGCAACGCTGTTTATTGATATCGGCACCACGCCGGAAGCGGTGGCGCATGCGCTGCTGGGCCACAGCGATCTGCGCGTGGTGACGAACAACCTGAACGTAGCCATGCTGTTGATGGGCAAACCGGACTTCAGAGTCATTATTGCGGGTGGCGAAGTACGTACCCGTGACGGCGCGGTCATGGGCGAAGCGACGCTGGACTTTATTTCACAGTTTCGCCTTGATTACGGCATCCTCGGGATTAGCGGCATTGATATGGACGGATCACTGCTGGAGTTCGACTACCACGAGGTGCGCACCAAGCGCGCCATCATCGAGAACTCACGCTGTGTCATGCTGGTTGTGGATCACTCGAAATTTGGACGTAATGCCATGGTCAACCTGGGCAATATGAGCCAGCTTGATTATCTTTATACCGATAAAATGCCGCCCGCCAGCGTCATGAAGGTGATTGAACAGCACGACGTTCACCTCGAACTTTGCTAATTCCTGCCCGCCAGTGAGTAAACTGGCGTTTTTTACCTCAGTCTGTCGCTTTTTCCCGCACTCACGTATTTAATTAAAACGGTCGCTGGCCATGTTGCCGGCCCATGCGCATGCCATGTTTACCTTACCCATATGGATACAAAGGGAGTGATATGCCACAGCAGAAATTCAATAAATCCCGCTTTCAGGCTGCATTAACCCGCCAATGGCAACATCTTGGCTACACCTCCGCCAGGCAAATGACGCCGCATCAGTGGTGGCAGGCACTCAGTGCCGCAATGAATGATGTGATCAGTGTGCAGCCCACCTCCCGATCCCTCTCGCCACAACGTCATGTGAACTATCTGTCGATGGAATTTCTGCTGGGACGTCTTACGGGCAATAACCTGCTTAATCTGGGCTGGTTTGATGAGGTAAAAGCTCTGCTGGCTGAACATCAGGTTGAGCTGAGCGAACTGCTGGAAGAAGAGGTCGATCCAGCCTTAGGTAACGGCGGCCTGGGAAGGCTGGCGGCCTGTTACATGGACGCCATGGCGACGGCAGGCCAGCCTGCAACCGGACATGGGCTTAATTATCAATATGGTCTGTTCCGCCAGCGTTTCGCAGAGGGCAAACAGGTTGAAGAACCGGATGACTGGGAACGCGACACCTATCCCTGGTTTCGCCATAACGCAGCGCTGGATGTGCGTGTCGGGCTGGGTGGAAAAGTGATCAAGCGCGATGAAGGTCGCCTGGAATGGGTACCTGCCCTTTATCTTCGCGGGGAAGCCTGGGATCTGCCGATCACGGGATACCGTAACGGGGTGACGCTGCCGTTACGGCTGTGGAAAGCCAGCAGCGAACATCCTTTTGACCTGACGTTGTTTAACGATGGTAAGTTTTTACAGGCTGAACAGCAGGGGATTGATGCCGCCAGCCTGACCAAAGTGCTTTATCCCAACGATAATCACCCACAGGGAAAACGCCTGCGCCTGATGCAGCAATATTTTCAGTGTGCCTGCGCAGTGGCGGATATTTTGCGACGTCATCATCAGGCAGGGCGCAGAATCCATGCCCTGCCAGACCATGAAGTGATCCAGCTAAACGATACGCATCCCACCATCGCTATACCGGAAATGCTGCGTGTATTGCTGGATGCGCATCAGCTGAGTTGGGATGAGGCCTGGCATATCACCAGCCGCGTGTTTGCCTATACCAATCACACCTTAATGCCTGAAGCGCTGGAATGCTGGGATGAAAAGCTGATGCGCAGTGTGCTGCCGCGTCATATGGTCATTATCAAAGAGATCAATCGCCGCCTGAAACAGCAGGTTAAACAGCGCTGGCCAGGTGATAAAGCGATATGGAAGAAGCTGGCAGTGGTGGCCGATGGTCAGGTGCGCATGGCAAACCTGTGCGTGGTGAGCGGTTTTGCAGTGAATGGCGTGGCGGCCCTGCATTCCGGCCTGGTCGTGACCGATCTTTTCCCCGAGTACCATCAGCTTTGGCCGCAAAAATTCCACAATGTCACGAACGGCATCACGCCGCGCCGCTGGATTAAGCAGTGTAATCCCGCACTGTCGAGCCTGATTGACGACACGCTTCAATGCGAATGGGTCAGTAATCTGACGGCCTTACAGGGCCTGGAGCCCTGTGCGGATGATCCTGCCTTCCGTGAGCGCTTCCGTGCTGTTAAGCGCCATAACAAAGCGCGTCTGGCTACCTACATTGCGCAGCGCACCGGCATCCTCGTTAATCCAGAAGCGATCTTTGATGTGCAGATCAAGCGGCTGCATGAGTATAAGCGTCAGCATTTAGGCCTGTTGCATATTCTGCACTGCTATAAACGCGTTCGCGATAATCCCGATGATGCCAGCATGATTCCCCGCGTGTTTCTCTTTGGTGCCAAAGCCGCACCGGGTTATTACCTGGCAAAAAACATTATCTATGCCATCAACAAGGTGGCAGACGTGGTGAATAACGACCCGCTTGTTGGCGACAAACTCAAAGTCGTCTTTATGCCGGATTACCGCATTACGGCAGCCGAATACCTGATCCCTGCTGCCGATCTGTCGGAGCAGATCTCCACAGCGGGCTACGAAGCCTCAGGCACAGGCAACATGAAGCTGGCATTAAATGGCGCACTCACTATTGGCACGCTGGATGGCGCGAATGTAGAAATCGCCGAACAGGTCGGCGAAGAGAACATCTTTATTTTCGGCCATACCGTGGATGAGGTTAAGGCGCTTAAAGCGGCAGGTTACAAGCCGCAAAAGATCCGCAAGCATAACAAAGAGCTGGATGAATTACTGACGTCTCTGAAAAAAGGGAAGTTCAGTAATGGCGATAAGCATGCATTCGACCTAATGTTGGAGAGTCTGACAAAAAATGGCGATCCCTGGCTGGTGCTGGCGGATTATCAGGCTTACGTCGATGCGCAAAAACGCGTTGAGGCGTTATGGCGCGATCAGGAAGCCTGGACGCGCGCCGCCATTCTCAATACGGCACGAGCCGGGTTTTTTAGTTCGGATCGTTCGATTCGGGACTACCAACAGCGCATCTGGCAGGCGCAACGCTAAGGAATTGCGATGACATCCTCTTCACTTGATAAAGCCGCACTGGCGGCAGGAATAGCGCTGACGTACTTCAATGCGAACGGTGAACCGGAAGCGATCAGCGATGAGACAAAGCGTGCCTTGCTCGCCGTGATGGAAAACCCGCAGAAAGCCAGCAAATCACCGCTGCCGCCTGTTGTGGTCTTCAGCGGTAATCGCCAACGCGTGCTGGCGCCACAGATTGACGGTCGCATAAGCTGGCAGTTGCAGACAGAGAAAGGCAAAACTTTTAGCGGAACACTCGAAGGTGGTGCGCCCTTTACGCTGCCTTCTCCTCTGGGACAGGGTTATCACCAGCTTACCCTGAGCAAGGGCAAGCGTACGTGGCAGACGAGAGTGATCGTCGCGCCGCGCCGCTGTTATCTCCCCCCGGCCTTGCGTGCCGGAGAGAAACGCTGGGGCGCGCTGGTTCAGCTTTATACCGTGCGTTCAGCAACAAACTGGGGCATTGGTGATTTTGGCGATCTGGAATATTTGCTGGAGCAGCTTGCCGCGCGCGGTGGTGATTTTGTCGGCCTGAATCCCCTGCACGCGCTCTATCCGGCCAGCCCCGCTTTTGCCAGCCCTTACAGTCCGTCGTCCCGTCGCTGGTTAAACATTATCTATATCGATGTGGCACAGGTAGAGGATTTCCAGCAGAGCCGCGCGGCGCAAAAGTGGTGGAAAAGCGCGAAAACCCAAAAAGCACTCAGCAAGGCCCGGGAAAGTGAGTGGGTGGATTACGATGCAGTGATGGCGCTGAAGCTGACGGCGTTGCGCCATAGCTGGACTCAGTTCCAGGCCCGGCGTGCGGAAGATGAGCAGAAACAACGCTTTGCCGAATTTATCCAGCAAGGGGGCGACAGTTTGCGCTATCAGGCCGTTTATGACGGTCTGCAGGCAGACATGCAGCGTGAAGGCTCCGCGCTGACAGGCTGGCCTGCCTGGTCCGAAAGCTGGCGTGACTGCCGCTCCGCGGAGGTGCAGAACTGGTGCGAACAGCACGGCGAGGAGATTGCTTTCTGGCAGTGGTTGCAGTGGCTGGCGCAGCAGCAGTTTTCGCAGTGCTGGGCGCGCAGTCAGGCGCTGGGTATGAGTGTCGGCCTGTACCGCGATCTGGCCGTCGGCGTAGCAGAAGGCAGCGCTGAAACCTGGCACGATCCAGAGCTCTACCGGCTGAAAGCGTCCATCGGCGCGCCGCCCGATCGGCTTGGTCCGCTGGGCCAAAACTGGGGGCTGCCGCCGATGGATCCCCATGTTCTGCAGGCCAGAGGTTATCAGCCCTTTATCGACATCCTGCGTGCGAATATGCGTGACTGCGGCGCGCTACGTATCGACCACGTAATGGCGCTTCTGCGCCTCTGGTGGGTACCGGCGGGTGAAACGGCGGATAAAGGGGCATATGTGGCTTATCCGGTTCACGATCTGTTAGGTATTCTGGCGCTGGAAAGCCACCGACAGGGCTGTATGGTGATCGGCGAGGATTTAGGTACCGTGCCTGAAGAGATTGTCAGTCTGCTGCGCGACAGTGGCGTCTTTTCGTGGAAAGTGTTGTGGTTTGAACAGGGCAGGCAGGGCCAGTATCGCGCGCCCCGGGCCTATCCACGGCAGTCAATCGCCAGCGCCAGCACGCACGATCTGCCTACATTGACAGGGTTCTGGAGTGGCGGCGATTTGCAGCTTGGCGAGGAGCTTGGGCTTTATCCCGATAAAAAAACTGTCCTCAACCTGCAGCAGCAGCGACTGAAGCAAAAGCAGGCGCTGCTCGATGCGCTACATAAATCGGGCGCGGTGCCGGCGCGGAGCGCAAAACAGGCGGCGTCGCTGGCGATGACGCCCGGTCTGAATCAGTCTGTGCACCGTTTTCTGGCGGATACCAACAGTGCACTGCTTGGGTTGCAGCCTGAGGACTGGCTGGGCATGACCACGCCGGTTAACGTGCCGGGCACCGTCGATCAATATCCCAACTGGCGTCGCAAGCTGGTGCAGCCACTGGAAAGCATCTTTGCCGATGATGACGTCAATAAGCTACTGAAAACCGTGACTAAACGGCGAAAGGCGGGATAACGGGAACGCGCGACAGCCGGGCTGTCGCGCGTAAACATCAGTAGAACGAGTGCTCGCCACGCTGGTGCTCAGTAATATCGCGCACGCCTTTCAACTGCGGGAAGGCTGCCAGCAACTCTTTCTCAATGCCATCCTTCAGGGTAACGTCGATCATCGAACAGCCGTTACAGCCGCCACCAAACTGCAGGATAGCAAAACCGTCGTCGGTGATTTCCATCAGCGAAACGCGTCCGCCGTGTCCGGCCAGCTGTGGGTTAATCTGCGCCTGTAAAAGGTACTCCACGCGCTCAACCAGTGGCGCATCGTCAGAAACCTTGCGCATCTTAGCGTTAGGCGCCTTCAGCGTCAGCTGCGAGCCCAGGTTATCGGTGACGAAGTCAATTTCAGCGTCTTCCAGATAGGGCGCGCTCAGTTCATCAACATACGCGGACAGTTTTTCAAACTTAAGTTCAGTATCCGTGGCTTCAACCGCATCGGGTGGGCAGTATGACACGCCGCATTCGGCCGTTGGCGTACCCGGATTAATCACGAATACGCGAATCTGGGTGCCATCTTCTTGTTTAGACAGCAGTTTTGAAAAATGCTCTTGGGCAGAATCAGTAATTCGGATCATGTCAGTTGCTCAATAGTTGACTAATTTAGTTGGTTATAATACGCCCATCATTCGGGCTCTACAAGGTACGGCACAGGCACCAGATGTGCACGCTGGCTGCGCCTTGCGCCCGGAGCAGCCGGCTGATTTCTTTGACCGTACTGCCGGTGGTGACCACATCATCGATCAGGGCGATATGGCGTCCGGTGACATCGGCTTCAAGATGAAACGCTCCTCGCAAGTTGCGACGACGCTGGCGGGCGCTTAAGTGATGCTGAACGGCACCTGCGCGCCGTCGGTATAACGCCGGACTGAATGCACAGCCCAGCCAGTGAGCCAGGGGTGCGGCCAGCAAGGCCGTTTGATTGTAGCCGCGCCACCAGCAGCGTCGTGAATGCAGCGGAACACACATCAGCAGATCGGGACGGCTCGTCCGTTTGCTACGGTACGCATTCAACCAGCTTAACAAAAGCAAACGCGCCAGCATCACCCTTAGTGCGGTTGTCCCGGAGAATTTTAACTGGTTTACCCATGTGCTGAGCGGGGGCTGCCAGGCGCTGACGCAGACTAACGTCTGCCAGGGCGGCGGGTGACGCAGGCAGCGCCCGCAGGTCAGGTTGCCAGAGGCGGCAGGCAGACCGCACACCGGGCATAACGGGGGCAGGCGGGGCAACTGGCGCAGACAGACACAGCAAATGCCGTGCCGGGCAAGACGTAGCGGCAACTGGCATAGCCAACACAGGGCGGGCATTGGTAGCATAGTGGCCTCCTTATTAATGAATGATGGAAGCATAACGGATGAGCTCACTTTACTGGCATACCTGCGGCGAAGGAGATAACGATCTTGTGCTGCTGCACGGTTGGGGACTGAATGCGGAAGTGTGGCAAAACATCGTGCCGCGACTCAGCACGCATTTCCGTCTGCACTTAGTGGATTTACCCGGTTATGGCCGCAGCCAGGGATTCCCGGCGATGTCGCTGGAAGCGATGGCACAGGTGCTTGAGCCGCATCTGCCCTCGCGCGCCACTGTACTGGGCTGGTCTCTGGGCGGGCTGGTTGCCACGCAGCTGGCGTTGAGCGTCCCCGAACGATTACGTGCCCTGATTACCGTCGCCTCGTCACCTTGCTTTACCGCCCGCGATGACTGGCCTGGGATTGCCCCTTTAACCTTACATAACTTTCAGCAGCAGCTGAGTCAGGACTTTCAGCGTACCGTTGAGCGTTTTCTGGCTCTGCAAACCATGGGCTCGGAAAGCGCCCGCGCCGATGCACGCCAGCTGAAAGACATTGTGCTGTCACAGCCGATGCCCGACGTAGCGGTGCTGAATGGTGGCCTGCAGATTCTGAGCGAATGCGATTTACGTGACAGGCTTGCCACGCTTTCACTGCCTTTTCTGCGCATCTATGGCGCGCTGGATGGTCTGGTACCCCGTCGCATTGCGCAACAGCTTGACCAACAGTTACCGGCATCGCCTTCTGTTGTGACAGACAAAGCCGCACATGCGCCGTTTATTTCTCATCCTGACGCCTTCTGCCAGCATATTATTTCATTTATCAGCGGATTAGACAGTTAACCCAGACCGTAACTGGCAAATTTCTGTGTAGCGGCAATACTTGATGAGTGAGCAAGGCCGCTGCACTTCTATGCGATTAGTCAGGGAAATGACTATGCCGTTCGATATAGCCTTAAGCGATTTGCGGCTGCTTACATCTCAACAATGGATCATGAATGAGGGTAGACAAATGAAGGTTATGAAATGGGTAGTTGCATCAGTGATGATGGGCGCAGTGTCATTTTCTGCACTGGCGGCGAAAGAAGTCACCAAAGAAGAAGTGCAGAAGATGAATCTGACCAAAATTGGTACCGTAAACACCACGGCAGAAACCACCTCGCCAATGGATGCCAAGAAGAAGCTGTCAAAAGCAGCGGATGAGAAGGGCGGCAAGTACTTCCGGGTGATCGCGGGCCGTGAGCACGGTAAGTTCAGTGCAACTGCGGAAGTGTACAAGTAATTAGCGTAGCCACATGAATTGCCAGGCATCCAGCACCACAGGCTGGGTGCCATCCACCTTCTCACCTCTGATCACATCCTGAAAAAGGCGCGCTTCGGGTAACTGCGCTTTAACCTGTCTGCCACTGAGATTAAATACACACAGTAACGCATCGCCGCGGGCGGGCTCATCACGCTTCATTATTAACAGCGCATTGTCACTCTGAAAGAGCTGCATCGGATTATCAGGATGGAAAGCGGCCAGACGGCGACGCTGCTGAATCAGTTTACTCAAATGCGTATAAACCTGATGGCGTAAACCGTTCCTGTTTGCCAGCGCGTCTTCAATCTCCGGCATCGCATATTTTTGCCGGTTGATCGCCCGGTTATGGCCGGCTTCGCGTACGCCCTCATAATCGTTACGTGCACCCAGTATGCTCTGGATATAAATGGCGGGTACGCCCGGAAACGCCAGTAAGATAGCGTGCGCTAACATAAAGCGTTTGAGCCGCGTTTCATCGTCATCGCCTTCACGGTTGAGCGCGTCGAAATAGGTCACGTTGATTTCATAGGGGCTGGTTGTGCCATCAGGATTATTTTTGTACGAGATCAGCGCACCTTCCAGCGCCAGATCGCGCACCAGGGCGGTAATTTCCACTTCAGATAAAATACCGCGTGCCGGATTCAGGCCAATACCATCGTGCGATGCCAGGAAATTGAAAAAAGTGGTATTGCCATTGCCTGTCGTAAGGGTACTGGCCCATTGGCGTAACGCACGCGCCGAGCCGGTGTGGATGGCGTGCAGCACCAGCGGCGGCAGCGAGAACTGGTACACCATCTGGGCTTCATCATAACCCTTGCCGAAATAGCTGATGTTGTCTTTATGCGGCACATTGGTTTCAGTAATGATCACGGTGCCCGGTGCAACCTCGTCGGCGATGGCACGAAACAGTTTGACCAGCAGATGCGTTTTTTCGAGGTGAATGCACGTGGTGCCGGGTGTTTTCCACATATAGCCCACTGCATCCAGCCGTACGTAATCGGCTCCACGTTTCAGGTAGTCGAGCAGGACCTCAACCATGCGCAGCAGCACGTCAGGGCTGGCAAAGTTCAGGTCAATTTGATCGGCGCTGAAGGTGGTCCAGACAAAACGAATGTCACCGTTTGCCAGCGTGAACGGGGTGAGCAAGGGCGACGTCCGTGGCCGCGTTACCGCACTCAGATCGGTAGTGGGCGGCAGGCTTATAAAAAAATCATCCCAGCCCGGATCCTGTGCAAGATAATGCTTAAACCATGCGCTGTGCGCCGACATATGGTTACAGACAAAATCGAACATCAGTCGTGTTTCCTGATGCAGCAGGGCAATGTCATGCCAGTCGCCACATAACGGATTGACCTGATGGTAATCGATGACGGAAAAACCGTCGTCGGACGAATAAGGATAGAACGGCAGAAGGTGCACCAGTGGAAAGGTCGACTGCAAATGCTGCTGATAAAAGCGTGAGAAAGTGCGGAGCGTAGGCGTATTCGGTTCGCGAAACTGATCGGCATAGGTAATCAGTACGACATCCTGTTCGTCCCAGTGCGCTTTACGTGGCAATTTTGTGGTATCGCGAGCGTCTGCAATCAGGACGAGCAGGCGTTCACGTAAAGCCTGTGGAAAGGCATCGGCATAAATCGCATCGAGTAAAGCAGTGATTTTTTCCATTTTAAGGGGCTGCCACAGCGGGTGTCGTTATTATCACGGGCGTCTTTTTAGCGTAGCGTCAGGGTGAGGATTTTCAACTTAATCGCACGCGCAGCCAGCGAAAGGGCGCAATGGCTTGCTGGCAGGCAAAGCCTGGCGGAGGGCTAAGAACAGCGTAAAGGGGAAGAGAGGGTGAAGCGTCGCCTCCTTCCGCACCGGGAAAGAGGCGACGTAACCGCCGTTAACTAGCGCTTCTTACCGAAGGCCGCAGCCAGGGCATCACCCATGGCGCTGTTACCTGCTGGCTGACTGGCGGGACGCGCCCGGCCTTTGTTCGCTGCGGGACGTCTTTCCTCACGTGCCGTGCTGCTCTTACCACTGCGGGCATGGCCTTCACCCGGCTGCTCGTCAAGACGCATAGTAAGCGCGATACGTTTACGCTGCAGATCCACTTCCATGACTTTGACCTTGACGATGTCGCCCGCCTTCACGACCTGATGCGGATCGTCCACAAACTTATCGGACAGGGAAGAAATATGGACCAGCCCGTCCTGATGAACGCCAATATCCACGAAAGCACCGAAGTTAGTGACGTTAGTGACCGCACCTTCCAGCACCATGCCCGGCATCAGGTCGTTCAGGGTTTCCACGCCTTCCGCGAACTGCGCGGTTTTAAACTCAGGACGGGGATCGCGGCCAGGTTTTTCCAGCTCTTTCATGATGTCAGTCACGGTCGGCAAGCCGAAACGCGCATCGGTAAAGTCCACAGCGTTCAGATTCCGCAGGCTGGCCGGATTGCCCATCAAATCGGTCAGGGCCTGTTCCGTGGCCGCCAGAATGCGCTCGACGACCGGATAGGCTTCGGGGTGAACCGTAGACGCATCCAGCGGGTTATCGCCGTGATTGATACGCAGGAAGCCTGCGCATTGCTCAAAGGCTTTCGGCCCCAGGCGGCTCACCTTGAGTAACTGCTGACGATTCTGAAAACGCCCGTTTTCGTCACGCCAGCCGACGATATTTTGCGCCATCATGCGCGTCAGACCTGCTACGCGCGTCAGCAGCGGTACGGAAGCGGTATTCAGATCAACGCCGACAGCATTCACGCAGTCTTCCACGACCGCATCCAGCTTTTTCGCCAGCTGACTCTGGCTGACGTCATGCTGATACTGGCCTACACCAATGGATTTCGGGTCGATTTTCACCAGCTCGGCAAGCGGATCCTGTAAGCGGCGGGCAATGGAAACCGCCCCGCGCAGGGAGACATCCAAATCCGGGAACTCCTGCGCCGCTAACTCTGACGCGGAGTAGACCGATGCGCCCGCTTCGCTGACGATCACTTTTTGCGCCGTGACCTGCGGGAACTGCTTTTGCAGATCAAGGAAGAAACGTTCGGTTTCACGTGAAGCGGTACCGTTTCCGATCGCCACCAGTTCGACCTGGTGCTTCACGCACAGCGCCGCCACGGCCGCCGCCGCTTTCGCGGCCTGGCCAGTATGGGGATAAACGGTATCGGTGGCGACCAGCTTGCCGGTGGCGTCAACGACGGTAACTTTCACGCCGGTACGCAGGCCCGGATCCAAGCCCATAGTGGCACGCATGCCCGCAGGTGCCGCCATCAACAGATCGTGCAGGTTGCGTGCAAAGACGTTGATGGCCTCATCTTCGGCCCGCTCGCGAACCGTGCCCATCAGCTCAGTTTCCAGATGCAGCATCACCTTGATGCGCCAGGTCCAGCTGACCACAGCCTTGCGCCAGCTGTCGGCGGGCGCGTTATTCAGTCTCAGGTTCAGGTGTTCGGCAATCAGGGTTTCGCCATGACTTTCGCGCGGTGGCTCATCAAATTGCGGATCGGCATTCAGCGACAGTTGCAGCACGCCTTCGTTACGTCCGCGCAGCATCGCCAGTGCACGGTGAGACGGTACGGTATGCAGCGGCTCATGGTGGTCGAAATAGTCGCGGAATTTCGCGCCCGCTTCCTCTTTACCTTCCACCACTTTCGATACCAGATGGGCATTCTTCCACAAATAGTGGCGTACTTTAGCCAGCAGCGCGGCATCTTCAGCAAAGCGCTCCATCAGGATATAGCGCGCGCCATCAAGGGCTGCGCGCACATCGGCGACACCGTTATCGGCATTCACATAACCGGCAGCCAGCTGCTCCGGATCGTGCGAGGGATCCTGCCACAATGTCTCGGCCAACGGCTCCAGACCGGCTTCGATGGCGATTTGCCCACGGGTGCGGCGTTTGGGTTTGTAGGGCAGGTAAAGATCTTCGAGTTCTGTTTTGCTGAGCGTTGCATTGATGGCCTGAGCCAGGTCGTCGGTGAGTTTTCCCTGTTCCTCAATGGATTTCAGGATGGCCTGCCTGCGTTCAGCGAGTTCACGCAGGTAGCCGAGGCGGGTTTCCAGCTGGCGGAGTTGCGTATCATCCAGACCGCCCGTCACCTCTTTACGATAACGTGCAATGAATGGCACGGTATTCCCTTCATCCAACAGGCGGACGGCGGCGTCAACTTGCTCGGGGCGCGCCTGGAGCTCACTTGCAATTAGCTGGCTAAGAACATTCATCATCGGACTATTATGCTTTCTGGGTTGAGAAATAGCCGATAGTTATACGGATTGATGGGCGAAAATGCCAGAGAATGGGCCTGCTTTCAGCGATATTCTGAATCAGGCTTCAATATAGCTAATTTCATTAACATACCAGGCGGCCGGCCCGGCTGGCGTCTCAACAATGGCCATATCACCGACCGCTTTTTTTAACAGCGCACGGGCCATCGGCGAGTCAATCGAGATGTAATCCTTACGGCCAAAAATTTCATCGTAGCCCACGATACGAAAGCGTTTCACTTCACCGTCGTCATTCTCGACTTCCACCCAGGCACCAAAAAATACTTTGCCGTCCTGTTGGGGCGAATAATCCACAATACGCAGTTGCTCAAGACTTTTGCTGAGATAGCGGACGCGGCGGTCAATCTCGCGCAAACGCTTCTTATTGTACTGGTAATCGGCATTTTCACTCCGATCGCCCAGGCTGGCAGCCCAGGTCACTTTTTTGGTGACCTCGGGTCGCTCTTCCCGCCACAGATAATCGAGTTCAGCTTTTAAGGTGTTAAAACCTTCACGGGTAATCAGTCGCGTTCTCATGTACTGCAGCCGGTCAAATCAAAAGAGCTTCAGTGTAAAGCAAATCCGGTGTGACGAAAAAGGGGGCGAGAAAAGGGTTTTTAACAGGCTAAAAACCCTTTTACTGCGCTTCACGCTCAGGGAAGCACAATGAGGCGAGGAGGCTGACTTATTTACCCGCTTTGGTCGACGTCGTGGTTGAGGTGCTGCTGCTGTTACCATCACCGCCGCCACCGCCACCGCCTGCGGTCGCCAGCGCTACGCCCAACAGCGCGCCAATGGCACCAATACCGATGGCATTGGAGTTGCCCTGAGCGGTTGTGGTGGCCTGTGCACCGGCGGCTTCACCGGCTGCAGGGGCGGCATAACTTTGGCTGATGCTGAACAAGGCCAGTACGCTCAGCAGTAAGATCGTTTTTTTCATGTTTTCCCCGTAAAGCGACAGATTGGCGTTGCTTTAGTCTGGGTGATATCAGGCAGTACGCAAAGTGAGCTTTACTGATTGATTTATTGGACTTTAGCTGCAAGTGGACTCATTAAAAGCGGATCTCATACTAATCCGAGAACGGTCGCGTATTATCCTGTTTTTTTGCGGAAGAATATGCTGTTATCAGAGTCATAAACCGCAGCTTGCCGGAGAAGCGGGCAATAACAGATTCGATTTAAGTCAAATTTTCTGGCAACCCGTTGTTTTTGTTAGCGCGATTATCACTGGTACGGTGTTAAAACCAGTAAATAGCGGAATTTTAGCCAATATTTCAGATTTGCCGTATTCTGTCCCACGGAGGACGAAACGGAACGGCTTCCCCGTCAGCAGAACGTGAATTTAAATATAAGCTGCTGTTTAATATGCTTTGTAACAATTTTGACTAGAATATAAACCATTAAACACTGTCGCTGTGCCACATGTTTTTTTAACAATATTGGCTCAGGCAATCGCGCCTTTGGGAGTTAAAAATGCAAGAAAACTACAAGATCCTGGTCGTCGATGACGATATGCGTTTACGCGCTCTGCTTGAACGCTACCTTACCGAACAAGGCTTTCAGGTGCGCAGTGTCGCCAACGCCGAGCAGATGGATCGTCTGTTAACCCGCGAATCCTTCCATTTGATGGTGCTGGATCTGATGCTGCCTGGCGAAGATGGGCTGTCGATTTGCCGTCGTCTGCGTAGCCAGAGCAACCCCATGCCTATCATCATGGTCACGGCTAAGGGTGAAGAAGTGGACCGTATCGTGGGGCTGGAAATCGGTGCGGACGACTATATTCCTAAACCATTCAACCCGCGTGAGCTGCTGGCGCGCATTCGTGCCGTGCTGCGTCGTCAGGCCAATGAGCTGCCCGGTGCGCCTTCGCAGGAAGAAGCGGTCATCGCGTTTGGTAAGTTCAAGCTCAATCTGGGCACGCGGGAAATGTTCCGTGAAGATGAACCTATGCCGTTAACCAGCGGCGAATTCGCCGTGCTTAAGGCGCTGGTGAGTCACCCACGTGAGCCGCTGTCGCGCGATAAACTGATGAACCTGGCCCGCGGTCGTGAATACAGTGCTATGGAGCGTTCCATTGACGTTCAGATCTCTCGCCTGCGCCGCATGGTGGAAGAAGATCCGGCTCACCCACGCTACATCCAGACCGTTTGGGGCCTGGGTTACGTCTTTGTACCGGACGGCAGTAAAGCATGAGGCGGTTGCGCTTCTCGCCACGAAGTTCGTTTGCCCGCACCCTGCTGTTGATCGTTACCTTGCTGTTTGTCAGCCTGGTAACGACCTACCTGGTGGTGCTGAACTTCGCCATTCTTCCCAGCCTGCAACAGTTCAATAAGGTTCTGGCGTATGAAGTCCGTATGCTGATGACGGACCGTCTACAACTGGAAGATGGCACGCAGCTGGAAGTGCCACCCGCGTTTCGCCGCGAAATCTATCGTGAACTGGGTATTTCGCTCTATACCAATGCGGCAGCAGAGGAGAGCGGACTGCGCTGGGCACAGCACTATAAGTTCCTCAGCGATCAGATGGGGCAGCAGCTTGGTGGCCCGACCGATGTGCGCGTCGAGGTTAATAAAAACTCCCCGGTTGTCTGGTTAAAGACCTGGCTGTCGCCCGATATCTGGGTGCGCGTGCCGCTGACTGAAATTCACCAGGGTGATTTCTCGCCGCTGTTCCGCTATACCCTGGCGATAATGTTGCTGGCGATCGGCGGGGCCTGGCTATTTATCCGCATACAAAACCGCCCGCTGGTGGACCTGGAACACGCCGCACTGCAGGTCGGTAAAGGCATTATCCCGCCGCCACTGCGTGAGTATGGCGCGTCAGAAGTGCGCTCGGTCACGCGCGCGTTCAACCAGATGGCGGCAGGCGTTAAACAGCTCGCTGACGACAGAACGTTGCTCATGGCGGGCGTCAGCCACGATTTACGTACGCCGTTAACCCGTATTCGCCTCGCCACAGAGATGATGAACGAGCAGGATGGCTATCTGGCCGAATCGATCAATAAAGACATCGAAGAGTGCAATGCCATCATCGAGCAGTTCATTGACTACCTGCGCACCGGTCAGGAAATGCAGACCGAACTGGCCGACCTGAACAGCGTTTTAGGTGAAGTGGTGGCCGCAGAAAGCGGTTACGAGCGTGAAATCGAAAATGCGGTGATGGCGGAAGAGTTGATGCTGGAGATTAATCCCCTTTCCATTAAACGTGCGCTGGCTAACCTGGTGGTGAACGCAGCACGTTATGGAAATGGCTGGATCAAGGTCAGCAGCGGTCGGGAACTGCATCGCGCCTGGTTCCAGGTTGAAGACGATGGCCCGGGTATTAAACCCGATCAACTGGCCCATCTGTTCCAGCCCTTTGTGCGCGGTGACAGTGCGCGTAGCACCAGCGGTACCGGTCTGGGACTGGCTATCGTGCAGCGTATTATCGATGCACATCAGGGTTCGCTGGAAATTGGCGACAGTGAGCGGGGAGGATTACGCATCCGTGCCTGGCTGCCGTTAGCAGAAACCCCGGAAGCGGTTCAAAACAGCGGCAATCTTTCGCTGAGCTAAAACAACGGCGCGGTGGTTCAGGCCGCGCCGTGGCGATTAGCGCTGTGGACCGGCTTTAACCAACGCGGCACCTGCCGCATTATCGGTATACTTCTCAAAGTTAGTGATAAAACGCTGGGCCAAATCATCCGCCGCAGCGTGCCACTTCGCTTCACTTTCCCAGCTACGACGTGGATCCAGGGTGTCTTCATCCAGATCGCCCAGGGTTTTAGGGACCTGAAGGTTGAATACCGGCAGCGTTTCCGTTGGCGCATCATCCAGTTCACCGGCCAGAATCGCGTTGATAATGGCGCGGGTATTTTTCAGCGAAATGCGTTTTCCACTGCCGTTCCAGCCGGTGTTAACCAGATAAGCCTGCGCACCGGCCGCTTCCATGCGCTTCACCAGCACTTCTGCATACTGCGTGGGGTGCAGTGTCAGGAAGGCGGCACCAAAGCAGGCTGAGAATGTTGGCGTGGGGGCGGTCACACCACGTTCCGTGCCGGCAAGCTTGGCGGTGAATCCCGACAGGAAATGGTACTGCGTCTGCTCTGGCGTTAAACGGGAGACCGGAGGCAGTACGCCAAAGGCATCGGCGGTCAGGAAAATCACCTTCTTCGCATGACCTGCTTTGGAAACCGGCTGCACGATATTATCGATGTGATGAATCGGATAGGAGACGCGGGTGTTTTCGGTTTTGCTGTCATCCGCAAAATCGATACTGCCGTCTTCACGCACCACAACGTTTTCCAGCAGCGCATTGCGGCGAATGGCGCGGTAGATTTCGGGTTCGGCCTGCTCAGAAAGATTAATCGTTTTAGCGTAGCAGCCGCCTTCAAAGTTAAACACGCCGTCATCGTCCCAGCCGTGTTCATCATCGCCAATAAGCTGGCGATCCGGATCGGTAGACAATGTGGTTTTACCCGTGCCGGACAGACCAAAGAACACCGCCACGTCACCGGCTTTACCCACGTTGGCCGAGCAGTGCATTGACGCAATGCCTTTCAGTGGGAGCAGGTAGTTCATGATTGCGAACAGCCCTTTTTTCATCTCCCCGCCATACCAGGTGCCGCCAATCAGCTGCATCCTTTCCGTCAGGTTAAAGGCCACGAAGTTCTCAGAATGCAGTCCCTGCGCCTGCCAGTCCGGATTAGTGCATTTTGCGCCGTTCATGACCACAAAATCCGGCGTGAAGTTATCCAGTTCGGCAGCGCTGGGCTGGATAAACATGTTTTTCACAAAGTGTGCCTGCCAGGCCACTTCGGTAATAAAGCGTACGCTCAGGCGTGAGTCAGGATTGGCACCGCAGAAGGCATCCACAATAAACAGACGCTTACCTGAAAGCTGCTGCGTCACGCATTTTTTCAGCGCTTGCCAGGTTTCCTGCGACAGAGGCTGGTTATCGTTTTTTCCGGTGCCTTGATCGTTCCACCACAGCGTATCGCGCGTGGTGTCATCGCGGACGATGTACTTATCCTTAGGCGAGCGCCCGGTAAACACCCCGGTATCGACTGCGATTGCGCCGCTTTGCGTCAGGGTGCCACGCTCAAAACCTTCGAGCTCCGGGCGCATCTCTTCCTGAAATAACGTGTCGTAATCAGGGTTGTGAACCACCTCAGTGGTATCGGTGATGCCCAGATCGGCAAGGGCTTTCGAGGTCAGGCCGTTAACGCGCATTTTACTGCTCCTTAAATCGGTGTCTGTTCTGTACGGGCAAAAAGAGTTTGGGATCGTGTCGGTCAAAGGCCGCCCGGTCAGGCGAGGAGACAGATCGCGCGCAGTGTACTCTACTGAGTCTGAGGGGGAAGGTATGTTCTTTTAAAAATGCGACTCAGGGCGCGTTAAGGTCGTGTTTCGAACGTTTTTAAGATGTTAAGAAAGTAAAAAAAGATAATTTATCAAGTAAATTAAGGGCATAGCAGAGTAGATGTGAGGGCGGCAAAACCGCCCTGGTCGGATCAGTGAAGACGGTTGCTGTTTTCCACGGAGTTACTGCGGATACCGGCAATATCGACAGCATCGAAAACATAATGCGATCCGCAATAGTCGCAATGCATATCGATTTTGCCGTCTTCGGCAATAATCTCATCGACTTCTTCCTGCGGCAGCGTTTTCAGGACCTCGCCGCAACGTTCGCGCGAGCAGGTACATTTGTAGATCACCGGCTGGGGATCGTAAACGGTCACTTCTTCCTGATGGTACAGTCGCCAGAGCACATCAGTTGCCGGCAGGTCGATCAATTCTTCTGTTTTAATCGTCTCTGTCAACGTAGCGAGATGGTCGAAATCCTCTTTATCCGTGTCCTGCGCGGGCAGAACCTGTAACAGAATCCCGGCGGCGCCTGCATCGCTGGTGCGGATAAACAGTCGGGTTGGCAGCTGTTCTGAACGCATGAAGTAATCTTCCAGGCATTCGCTCAGCGTGTCACCTTCCAGACCGACCACGCCCTGATAGCGCTCACCTTTTTCTGGTGTAATCGTAATCACCAGATAGCCATTGCCCACCATGCTCTTAAGCGTGCTGTCGTCAGGGATCTCGCCTTTCATTCGCGCGACACCGCGTAATTCCTGCTGATTATTCCCATTGATCACGGCCAGCGTCAGCGGACCATCGCCCTGCAACTGCACGGTGATCTCACCATCAAATTTCAGCGTCGCGGTAAGCAGGCTGGTTGCCACCAGTAACTCACCCAGCAGGGTTTGCACAGCGGGTGGATAATCGTGGTTTTTAATGGTTTCACGCCAGGTGTTTGAAACGTTGACCAGTTCGCCGCGAACAGCAGCATTTTCAAACAGATAACGGCGCAGTTGATCGTTTACAGACATAATTTTTCTCTCTTTGGGCGGGCGGTGAGCGGCATCAAGGCCTGTCTTACTCATCACCCGATAACTTAAATTTCATCAAATCGCGGCGCTCTTTTTTGTCAGGCCGGCGATCGGGATGGGGCATAGTCAGCGCATTCATTTTGCGCGCCAGCGCCATTTTTTCGCGCTTCTCAATGCTGGCGTCCGTTTCACGATAAAGCTGCTGCGCTTCACTGGCCGGGCGCCGCTGTTCGCTGATCCCGGTAATTACGACGGTACGTTCATCATTGCCCTGGCGCAGGGTTAGCTCCGCATCACGTTCAACCAGCTTACTTGGTTTGCTGCGCTGACCATTGTAATGAACCTTACCGCCTTCAATCATCTCGCGCGCAATGGAACGGGTTTTATAGAACCGCGCCGCCCAAAGCCATTTATCAAGACGAACACCGTCTTCAGATTTTTCTTTCATAGCTGCTCCCAGGCCTGGATCACTGTGCGGTAATGGCTTATTGCATAGTGACGCTGAAAGGGTTGTTCGGGACGACCGGAATCAGGATTACGGATGCCTAAACACCAGCCGATTCCCCAGGATTTAGCGACATCAAGAAGGATTTCGTTGTCATCAATGAACAATGTTCGTGATGCATCAAAGCCCGTGTGTTGCGCGACCGCTTGCCACAAACGTTGATCTTCTTTCGGATAGCCAAAGGTATGGGTGGAAAGTAATAAATCAAGGTGTGGTGCTAAACCTGTTTGTCGTTGTTTAACGTCCAGATTCCAGGGATGCGCATTGGTCAGCAGAATAGTGCGCTTACCTGCGCGCCGCAGCATCTGCAGAAAAGGCAGCGTATCGGGCCGTAAGCGGACGCGATGACGGTGTGCCCAGAGCATCGCGTGGATATCCAGTTGCAGGGCCTCTGACCAGTAGTCCAGACAATACCAGTTTAGCGTATGGGACACGGCCTGATATTTTTCTTCCATCAACTGCCGCGCGTGTTTGACAGGGATGCCCCGATGCGCGCTCAGCGCATCCGGCACCTGTTCCCGCCAAAAGACGCGGTCAAACGCCAGATCCAGTAACGTGCCGTCCATATCCAACAGCACGGTATCAATATCAGAACCGTTACACATCATGGCGGATTTACCCATTGCCTTTTCGCGCAACAGGGTAGCACAGTTGCAGGCCGGTCAGAATACGGAGCGCACGCCCTGTATAGTGCTGAGGGAAGGGTTAAAGCACGTGTCGTAGTATTGCTGAATCGCGAGCATACGCTGACGATTCAGATGCATACGACGCAGCGCCAGCAGGCCGTTAGTGAGGCCACAGGCCAGGAGCACGATTAACAGCAAGGCGGCACCGAGATAGCGCCATTTTGCCATCGCATCAGGTTCATTATGCAGGGCGATATGGCGCGTGCCGTTGGCATCTGTGTAGATGTTCGTGATGATGCCCGTCGCGCTGAACGGCGTGTGCAACAGCAGTGAGGACAGACGTTGCAGCTCCTGCCATTGTGAGGCCGCATCCAGATCAAACAAGGGAACCGCGGGCTGAGGCTGGTTGACTAACTGATGCCCTTCGTCGCTGACAATCACAAACCCGCCCGGCGGTGGGCTGTTGAGATTTTCTGTGGCACGACGCGTTTCACGATAAAAGAAGGTCGACGTCGCGGTGTGCACCAGATTTTCCAGCGCTTCCGCGCTGACAGGGCGCAGCAGGACATTCATCCCGTTAAGTTGACCGGAATCGGCGCGGCTGACTAATGTGTCCCAGTCTTTGGCATTGCCCAAATTCACCAACGCGTTTTTAAGCCGAACACAGTCCTGTGCCTGGCTGCACAGCGCCTGCGTTTTCAACACCAGATCGGAAAAGTCATCCAGCAAAATCATGCCTGATTTCTGAATCGCAGACGCTAACTGCGGATTCAGTTTGGGGTCCGTATTGGTTTCGGGATGCAGCTGTTTTGTGGTGGTTTCCAGAAGCGCGGAGGCTTTCTCAATAATATCTGAGTGAGGCAGTGGCAGAGGCGTAGCGTTATTCCAGTAGATCTGCGAGCAGTCGAACGGCATGTAGATATAAGTGCGATTGCTTTGATAATTGCCCGGCACGGCACACATGCCGGTCCCGGTAACCTTCAGGCTGTCACCCACTTTCAAATCTTCACGACTCAGTTGATTGACGCTACTGACATCAAGGCTGTCAGTACCTTTTACCCATGCAAGGCTGAGCTTGATGGGCATACTGAGCGGTATCCAGGTGAGTAAGAAGGCCAGAACAATAAAGGCACCGCAGGCCAGAACGACATTTTTCCGCCAGCGCTGAAGCGGAAAGTTTTTTACCTCGTCCTGCAAAGAAAGAAAACGCCCCTGACGCACCACCTGACGGTTAAGATAAATTTCGACGTCTGTAACCTGTCCCAGGTCGTGTGCGACGTAAGGCTGCCAGTGCGCGGGATAAATCAGGTCGATAATCCCCAGCGTGATGTTGCTCTGCTCTTGATTGGACTCGCCAAATAAGCCCCAGCGTTTTGGCGCGCCGCGCAGGCAGTGGATCTCACGCAGACCATTTTCACCGGGAATCCGGTACATTAACCACAGACTTGCGGCGACCATCGCGCTGGCAATCACCACCAGCCAGATCATCAGACTTGTGGGTAATAACAAACCAATAAAAAACATCATCAACGCAAACGAGATGATAACGGCCTCGCGCGTGCCATCCGGGCGGGACAGTCGATACTCTTCCAGTGTTTCTTTGCGCACCCGAACTAACTCAACGTTTTCGCTTTCGGCCTTACGGATAGAGGCATTTGTGGATGCCGGACGTATCAGATTAGGCAGTGACTGCTGATCAATCGCGTAATCCACCAGCGAGTGGCCGTTTAACGAAATGATGAGTGGGATCGATTGCGTACGGATCAACTCAACGTAATTTTCATCGGTGATGTACTGTTCCCACAGCGGCGGCAAATGGACTTCAACTTCATCCAGATAGTAGCGCCACTTATGCGGATCGTCGGTGGAAAGCCCATAGCGGGTAATCGCGCGGGTAACCGGATAAACATTGTTGCTCTGGGCGGTCAGCACCAGCTTTTCGTGCCGACGACGGGATTCACCAGGGCTGAGAATACGGGGTTGTTTTTCCAGGGCGGCAAGATACTGCTCTACGGCTCTGCGCTCTCTTTCAGTCAGTTTACGGCAGGGCGGGCTGATGAATGGCAACGGTTTCGCCAACGGCGGCCTGCGCCGCATAGCGTACCAAAATCCAATACCTGCCAGAATTGAACAGGTTAGCACTAAGGCCAATATAATAATTATTGTGCTCATGCTTTGCTCAATTCAGCCAAAATACTGCCTTCACTTTAGACTTACGTCCCCAGACGCGCCCCTGATTTCAGGCGATTGATGGGAGGTTAAACAACTCTGACAAGTTTAACAACAAACAAAATTGTACTGTAAATCATTTGATTAGGCGTTATTACAGCACACAGTGCCAGAATAGTAACTATCATGCACATAGTATTGTATCGGCATTGTCTGAATTTTGAAGGCAGATATTGACTAACGCAAATTTTTTGTGCCCGAAATAGAGCCGTTATTGCATAGAGAAAACGTGGGCTGCGTAACCGGATGACGTCATTGAGTCGCACAATGCTCCACGGTTAGGTATGCTAATTCGCTACGGAGTGCTGGCGCAGCAAGTTTGAGGCTGATATGAAAAAGTCGTTAAAAAAACCTGACATCCTCAATGTAGAAACCGTAGCACGTTCACGGTTGTTTACTGTCGAAGCGGTCGACCTGGCCTTCAGCAATGGCGCCCGGCGCATTTATGAACGCATGAAACCGTCGGAACGCGAGGCAGTCATGATTGTGCCCATTATTGATGATCATCTGATTCTGATCGAAGAGTATGCCGTGGGCCTGGAAAGCTATGAACTGGGCTTTCCAAAAGGCTTAATCGATCCGGGTGAAACGGTCAATCAGGCGGCCGACCGTGAACTGAAAGAGGAAGCGGGATTCGGGGCTGGCCAGTTGACTTTGCTGGGTAAACTGACGATGGCACCGTCCTATTTTTCCAGCAAGATGAACATCGTGGTTGCAGAAGGGCTTTACCAGGAGAAGCTGGAAGGGGATGAGCCTGAGCCGCTGGTGGTCCACCGTTGGCCGTTAAGCAACATGCTGGCGTTACTGCAGGAGCCTGATTTCCGCGAAGCGCGCAACGTCAGTGCGTTGTTTATGGTGCGTGAGTGGCTGGTGAAGCAGGGCCGTCTGCATTACTAATTGAGCACCAGATTTCCGGGCGGTAAAAAGCGGAGAGGCGGCCAGGCCGCCTCTCACGTTTATCAGAACAGTTCGTGACTTTCGCCATTGTCCATGATGGTCGTACCTGCATCATGAACCGAATATTCGGTTGGCTGTGTTCCGTTGATAAAGTACTCCTGACGTGTGTTTCCTCCGCCATTGGCCAGCTTGCCCGTACTGCGGTCAATGGTCACGGTAACAATGCCCTCAGGCGGCGTTAACGGCTGAACAGGTACACCTTCAAGGGCCACTTTCATAAAGTCATCCCATGCAGGCTGTGCACTCTTCGCCCCGCCTTCATAGCCCGAAATCTGATCGGGAATGGCACCAGAAAGCGTACTGCGACCCAGATCGCGACGCGCATCATCGAAGCCGATCCACACCGAGGTCACCACGCCCGGGCCGTAACCCGAGAACCAGGCATCTTTGGAGCTGTTAGTCGTCCCTGTTTTCCCGCCGATATCATTACGTTTCAGGTCGCGTCCGGCACGCCAGCCGGTGCCCATCCAGCCTGGCTCACCAAAAATATTACTGTTCAGTGCGCTTTTGATCAGGAAGGACAGCGGTGTGTTAATCACGTGCGGCGCATACTGCTGCTCGCCACCCTGCTGAGGCTGGGCGGGCACTTGCTCCAGCTCAGGCTGCGGCACGGCTTGATTTTGCTGTGGGGCGGACGGGGCAACGTTCTCAACGCTTTCCGCATTCAGCGCCAGCGCTTTTTTGGTTTCACCGTAGATCACCGGTAAGTTGCACTGCGGACAGGCAATTCTGGGTTTCTCTTCGAAAACGGTCTGTCCCTGTTCATTTTCGATCTTACTGATGAAATAAGGATCGATCAGGAAGCCGCCGTTAGCCATCACCGAATAGCCCCGCACGACCTGCAGCGGTGTGAACGACGCGGCACCCAGGGCCAGCGATTCGGTATGCACAATATTCTGTGCCGGGAAGCCAAAACGCTGGAGATACTCTGCGGCGTAATCCACGCCCATTGCACGCATGGCACGAACCATGACAACGTTTTTAGACTGCCCCAGCCCCTGACGCAGACGAATCGGACCATCGTAAGTGGGCGGAGAGTTCTTTGGACGCCAGTCCGCACCGGCACCGGCATCCCAGCGAGAAATCGGTACGTCGTTCAGAATGGAGGCCAGCGTTAACCCGCGATCCATCGCCGCGGTATACAGGAACGGCTTGATGTTTGAACCCACCTGGCGCAGCGCCTGAGTCGCGCGGTTAAACATGCTCTGGTTGAAGTCAAAGCCCCCGACCAGTGCGCGAACCGCACCGTTATTAGGGTCCAGTGAAACCAGCGCCGAGTTCACATCCGGTACCTGGCCCAGCCACCATGTATCGCCGACCTGGCGTACCCAGATCTGCTGGCCCGGCTGAAGCACCTGTGCAATGCTTTTGGGTGTCGGGCCCTGTACTGTGTCCGATTTAAAGGCACGCGCCCAGCGCACGCCCGCCATCGTCAGTGACACATTGCTGCCATCCTTCATCATGACGGTAGCTTCGTCACTCTGGACATGCGTTACGACGGCCGGATGAAGCGGCCCGTACAGAGGCAGATTTTTTAATGCTTTAACAATCTGCGTTTGCCCCCAGGCTGGCTCGCCGACTTTCCACAGCACGCTGGTAGGGCCGCGATAGCCGTGACGCATATCGTAGGCGATGACGTTGTTCTGCACGGCTTCCTGCGCGGATTCCTGCAGACGGCGCGTCACGGTGGTGTAAACCTTGTAACCATCGGTATACGCATTATCGCCATAGCGTTTCACCATTTCCTGGCGCACCATCTCGGTCAGATAGGGCGCGGAGAAGACGATTTTCGGGCCATGATAGCTGGCGACCAGCGGCGCATTACGTGCTTCATCATATTGCTGCTGGGTGATGTATTTCTGGTCCAGCATACGAGCCAGCACCACATTGCGCCGGGCGACAGCACGACTGTGGGAATACAGCGGGTTAAAGGTTGACGGGGCTTTCGGCAGCCCGGCGATGGTCGCCATTTCACTCAACGACAGCTCGCCAACGGGTTTGCCAAAATACACCTGCGAGGCTGCGCCAACGCCATAAGCCCGGTAGCCGAGATAGATTTTATTCAGGTAAAGCTCAAGAATTTCGTCTTTATTCAGCAACTGCTCAATGCGAATCGCCAGAAAGGCTTCCTTTACCTTACGCATCAGGGAGCGTTCCGGACTGAGGAAAAAGTTACGCGCCAGTTGCTGTGTGATGGTACTGGCCCCCTGGGACGCATGGCCTGAAACCAGCGCAACGCTGGCGGCACGGAAAATCCCGATGGGATCCACACCGTGATGCTCATAGAAGCGGCTGTCTTCCGTCGCAATAAACGCATGGACCATGTCAGGTGGAACCTGCTGCAGGCTAAGCGGAATACGGCGCATTTCACCATACTGGGCGATAAGATCGCCGTCGGCGCTGTAAACCTGCATAGGGGTTTGCAAACGCACATCTTTCAGTGTGTTAACGTCGGGTAACTGGGGCTCTATATATTTGTACAAACCATAAATCGAGCCAGCTCCCAGCAAGATGCAACACACTGCAAGGATTAATAAATACTTTACGAACTTCACCTGAGATTTCCCATCTGTTGTCGTTTGGGCAGTTTATAAGCAACCGCGCAGTAGTATAAAGGCAAGCCAGACGCTTTGATATGTCCATTTTTCCGGACGATAAGGAGATCGCGCGCATGGCTTTTCACACCTGGCAAATTGGACTGGATATTCAGAACCGGCAGTGCTGTGCCCTTGCCATCCTGCGTCGTCGCCGGGGTTGGCAATTATGCCACTGGTGGCAGCAACGGCTGCCGCAAGATACGTTAAGAAACGGTGTGCTGCAATCTTCCCCTGCATTGCTGTCTGTATTAAGCCAGTGGCGTAAGGTGTTACCACGGCGCTATACGTTACGGGTCTGTCTTCCCGCGCACCTGGCACTACAGGAACCGCTTTCTCTGCCTGATCCGCCCTTAAAAGAACCCGCACTGGGCCGCTTTGTCCGGGCATCCGCTCAGCGTCTTTTCCCGGTGGACCCCAGTGAACTGGCCCTGGATTACCGCGTCGATACCAACCTGGAACGGCTAAGCGTCACGGCTGCACGGCGGGATGTCGTTACGCAGTGGCGGACACCATTGGAGCAGGCCGGCCTTAAATGCTCTGTGTTTGAACTGGCGACGAACGCACTCAACATCGTCGCAGAACAGGCGCAACTGGCTGCGGGAAGTGTAGTGGTTTTACGCCAGGATGCACGTTACCTGTGGAGCGATGGCGTCAACGCCGCACTTTTTGCCGGAGAGGGCGGTTTTGACGCGCTACGTGAGCAGGCTTTTCCCCACGCGACGTCGCTTTATTATTGTGATGCCGATAACGCATTGCCGCCGGCTGGCACGGTGCCGTTCTCTCCCCTGCAAACATTTCGCTATCAGCAGCCACCTTTGCCCGCGCATCCGGGGGCCTTCGTCCTGGCCGCCGGGCTGGCGTTGCGGAAAGAGGATTGCTGATGGTCGCTGTAAACCTTCTTCCCTGGCGGTACTGGCGCTGGCAGCGTCAACGGCGTCAGAGCTTACGTATGCTGGCTGTCACGTCAGGACTGGTCGTGCTGCTGGTGGCAGGACAGTGCTGGCGGGATCATAAGGCGCTCAGACGGGTTCAGCGTCAGCATGTCGGCCTCAGTCATGCCCTTAAGGCCGCTGAACAGCAGGTGGTGCAGCAACAGCGACTGCTGAAACAACTGGATGAGGCGCAGCAGCGCCGCCACTGGCTGCACCAGCAGAGCAGGCAGTTTCAGGTCTGGCAGCAACTCTGGCTTGCGTTGCCTGCTTTGCTGCCTGACGGGCTGTGGTTAACGCGACTGGATAAACGGGAAACGTCGTTACAACTGGAGGGCAAAGCGCAGCATATGCAGGAGATTCGCGCCTTTCGCCAGCGCTTAAGCGATGTGGCGCTGTTTTCACAGATCAAACAAGGCAATGTGCAACGCCAGCCTGAAGGGGAGTATCGCTTCGTCTTGCATATTCGCCTTAAGGAGGCGACTAGTGAGTAGCCTTACCGGGCACTGGATGCGGTTAGCTCCACCGCTGCGTTATGGCAGCCTGTTGGCGGGCGCGGTCTGCCTGCTGTGTGTGGCCTGGTGGACCGTGCTACAGCCGCAAAAACGGGTGCTGGCTGATGCCAGGCATCAATGCGTGCAGCAGCAGGCGCACCTGCAACAGTTGCAGCGACAGTTTGCCCGCTATCCCGCCCTTGCTGTTTTAGAGGCACAACTTCAGCAGATTCAGATGGAAAAGCCAGCTACGTCATCGACGCTGGAGGCGATTATCGCAGAGCGGGGTGCAGCGCTTGAGCAGTGGCTGCCCGATGAACAGCCTCGAGCCCTCACTTTCCATCTGCAATGGGCCCAGTTTCCGCCGTTGTTTTCTGCGCTTTCAACGTCTGCAACGGCGTTTCCTGATCGCTTTCAGTTAACCGCTCATTCTGACTATCTGGTGGCGCAACTCTGGCTGGACGCTGATGAAACCCATTAGTGTTGTTCTGCTGTTACTCAGCTGTGGCGCTGGCGTTGCGCAGGCACGCGATCCGTTTCGTCCCCTTCCTGGCGCGGCCTGCCTGGCGGAGGTTGAACCTCTCAGCGAATGGCGTTTGCAGGGCATCATTGGTCGTGCTCCCCGGTTTCAGGGCTGGCTACTGACGCCACAGGGCAAATCTGTTCACGTCCTGAGCGACCAGCCTTTTCCGTTGTTCCCCTGGCAAACCCTCCGGTTTACTTCCCGTTCGCTTCAGCTATTTATTCCGGGCAGTTGCCCGGCCCAACGTTTCACGTTTCATCTCAAAGGACGCCTGCATGATAAGGATAGCGATTCTGACCCTCCTGCTGTTTTGCCAGATCCCCGCTCACGCCAGCCCTGATGAGGGCCTGAGCCTCGCGTTTGATGATGCGCCGATTGAGCGCATTTTACAGGCGCTGGCTGATTACCAGCAGATCAACCTGATGATCTCCCCTGAGATTAACGGAACGCTGTCACTGCGGCTGGACAACGTCTCCTGGCAACAGGCACTGTCGCTGGTCGCGCGGATGGCGCAACTGACTGTGCTGGAAGAAGATAACGTTCTGCTGGTTTATCCCGAGCGCTGGCAGCAGCAGCGGCGCGAAGCAGAAAAGGTACAACAGGCGGAAGCGCGTCAGCAGCGTCCTTTAATGCAGCGCAGGATCAACCTGCTCTATGCCAGTGCCAGTGAGGTGCACCGCAGCCTGCAAGGGGAACGCCAGTCGCTTATGACATCGCGCGGGAGCGCCTCTGTGGACACGCGCACCAACAGCCTGTTGCTACGCGACATTGAACCGGCGCTGCAAGACACGGAGCGCTGGATTCAGGCGCTGGATGTGCCGCTGGAACAGGTTGAGCTGGCGGCCCATATCGTGACGATTAGTGAAGAGAATCTGCATGAGCTGGGCGTCAACTGGCGACTGTCTGAGGATAGTGAAAGCCTCAGCCGGGCTTTACATCACCCGCTTCTGGCTATTCCCCTGGGGCTGAGCTCGCCCGCTGTTTCGCTGGGCGTCACGTTGTCGCGGACAGGCGGCAGAGTGCTGGATCTGGAGCTCAGTGCGCTGGAGCAGGAAAACCAGGTTGAAATCATCGCCAGCCCACGGCTTTTTACGTCGCATCAGCAAACCGCGTCGATTAAACAGGGCACCGAAATCCCTTATGAAGTCTCAGCCGGTAACAGCGGCGCAACCAGTATCGAATTCAAAGAAGCGGTGCTGGGCATGGAAGTCACGCCCACCGTTTTAGGCAATGGCCGCATTCAGTTGAAAATACGTATCAGCCAGAACGTGCCGGGGCGCGTGGTTCAGACCAGCGCCTCGCAGGTGCTGTCGATTGATAAGCAGGAAATGGAAACGCAGGTGACGGTTAACGACGGGCAAACACTGGCCCTGGGCGGTATTTTCCATCAGCAGCGCACTCAGGGGCAAACGCAGGTGCCGTTACTTGGCCGTCTGCCTGTCGTGGGGGGATTATTCCGCCAGCAGGCTGAAGAACATAAAAAACGCGAGCTGGTGATCTTCATGACGCCGCGATTGGTCAGGGAAGCAGCGCTTACGGCACGATAAAACGGAAAATGTGCCCTTAAAGTTTAACTGCGTTGACGCAGGACAGGAATTAGCTTACAAGGTTTAGCGATTTTTAACACGTTGTAAGCGTCTGAGTTGGAAGAACCCGGCAAGCAGATGAGCGAATTCCTCTGTACGCAGTCATGTCACAACGCTTTACTGACGCCTTACAGTTTCGCGAACAACAGGCCAATTCAGAAATGGATGTGCTGTAAGCAATATAATCGGTTGCCAAACAGCCTTGAGTGTTGAGATAATTTTTCGTCTGACTCTTGCTAACGCTCATGAGGTCTCAGTTCCTGTCCCGCCAGTAAAATGCTGAAAGCGGGGTATCATTAACGAATTCTTAGTAATACCGACAAAATGGCAGAGAAACGCAATATCTTTCTGGTTGGGCCGATGGGTGCCGGCAAAAGCACTATTGGCCGTCAGTTGGCTCAGCAACTCAATATGGAGTTCTTCGATTCCGATCAGGAAATTGAGCGACGCACCGGAGCGGATGTGGGCTGGGTTTTTGACGTTGAAGGCGAAGCTGGCTTCCGCGATCGTGAAGAAAAAATCATCAATGAACTGACCGAGAAGCAGGGCATCGTCCTGGCGACCGGCGGTGGCTCCGTAAAATCCCGGGAAACACGTAATCGTCTCTCCGCCCGCGGCGTCGTGGTTTATCTTGAAACCACTATTGAGAAACAACTGGCACGTACGCAGCGTGACAAAAAACGCCCCTTACTGCAGGTCGAGTCGCCACCGCGTGAAGTACTTGAAGCGCTGGCCGCTGAACGCAACCCGCTGTATGAAGAGATCGCCGATGTTACCATCCGCACTGACGATCAAAGTGCAAAAGTGGTGGCGAATCAGATTATCCACATGTTGGAAAAAAGTTGATCCAACGTTTGAAAGCTCTTTGACAGGTATCGAGCATCATGGAGAAGATCACCGTTTCATTGGGGGAACGCAGTTACCCCATCACTATCGCCGCCGGACTGTTTAATGATCCGGCTTCTTTTTGGCCGTTAAAAGCGGGTGATAATGCCATGCTGGTCACGAACGAGACGCTGGCACCGCTTTACCTGGATAAGGTCACGGCGCGGCTAAAGGCGGCGGGAGTGAAGACGGATCAGGTGATTTTGCCCGACGGTGAGCAGCACAAAACGCTGGCGGTGATGGATCAGGTTTTTACCGCCCTCCTGCAAAAGCCCCACGGGCGCGATACCACGCTGGTGGCGCTGGGTGGGGGCGTGATTGGCGATCTTACCGGTTTTGCTGCGGCAAGCTATCAACGTGGTGTGCGGTTCATTCAGGTGCCGACCACGCTGCTGTCTCAGGTTGACTCGTCGGTTGGCGGAAAAACGGCGGTTAACCATCCTCTTGGCAAAAACATGATAGGTGCGTTTTACCAGCCCGCTTCGGTCGTGATTGATACGGAATGTCTCCGGTCACTGCCTCCGCGTGAGCTGGCGTCCGGTCTGGCTGAAGTGATTAAATACGGCATCATTCTGGACGGTGAATTCTTTCATTGGCTTGAGCAAAATCTTGATCGCCTTCTGGCGCTGGATGAAGCCGCGCTGGCCTGGTGCATCCGTCGTTGCTGTGAGCTGAAAGCCGAGGTTGTCGCCGCGGATGAGCGTGAAAACGGTCAGCGCGCATTACTGAATCTGGGTCATACTTTTGGCCATGCCATTGAAGCGCATATGGGCTATGGCAACTGGTTGCATGGTGAAGCGATTGCCGCTGGTATGGTGATGGCGGCGCGAACCGCGCAACGTCTTGGTCAGTTCAGCGAGCAGGATTGCGAACGCGTTATCGCGTTACTGCAGCGCGCCGGTTTGCCGGTACACGGCCCGGTTGAGATGCAGGCCGAAGACTATTTGCCCCATATGATGCGCGATAAAAAAGTGCTGGCGGGCGAATTACGTCTGATACTGCCTTTGGCGATAGGCCGCGCTGAAGTGCGTGGTGGCGTGGCTCATGATATGGTGATGGCGGCAATTAATGACTGCCAGAAATCTTGATATTCAGCAGGTAAGTGGTGACGCGACGCGCGGGTGCGCAGTGCGAACGGCCGCTTTACGGAGGAGGCAAAATGGATGAGTTCAAACCGGATGATGAGTTAAAACCTGACGCCAGTGACCGTCGTCCCTCGCGCCCACGTAAATCGTCCTCTGCGACGAAAGCTCCGGTCTCGCGCCAGCACGTCATGATGGGCGTCGGTATCCTTGTGTTGCTGCTGCTCGTGCTGGGCATTGGCTCAGCGCTCAACGGCGCTGACGACAGCAAATCCGCGTCGTCCTCTACTGACAAAGGCACCGCCACCAGCGGGGCCGCAGGATCGGGCAACGGAAAAAATATTGATCTCAGCGGCTCCACCGCCATGAGCGGCGGTCAGAACGCCACGGGAACAGCACAGCCTTCCACCGGCACTCCGAATGCAGCAGGAGCGGAACCGGCAGCGGTGGCGACAAATGCGCCACGTGATATTTCCATGCCACCGGTTGCATCCACACCCACGCAGGCAGCCCCGGTTGAAACCCCGGCTAATCAGCAACGCATTACATTACCCGGCGACCTGAACAGCGCATTGACCAACCAGCAACAGCAGGTTGATGGCGCCGCACAGGGTGCAGAAGGCAGCAGTTCTCTGCCGACCGCACCCGCTACGGTGAGCGGGAAAGCAGGTGCAGCGGCGAGTCTTCCCGCTACAGGTCGTCAAAACGCCGCGCAGGCACCCGTCACGCCGCGTCATACGCGTGAGCCTGCCAGAACGGCGTCTAAACCCGCAGCCAGCGAGCATAAAACCCACACAACGCCAGCGCACTCATCCGTGAATAACGCGCCGGCAAAAGCGGCGGGCAGTAGCGCTACGGCCAGCAAATCAGTACCGGGCGGCAACTACACGTTGCAGTTGAGCGGCGCATCTAAAGCGGAAAGCCTGAATGCCTGGGCGAAGAAGCAAAACCTGAGTGCGTACCATGTGTATAAAACCACGCGCAATGGTCAACCCTGGTATGTGCTGGTCAGTGGTTCTTACGCCACGCCGGCCGACGCAAAGCGTGCCGTTGCGACATTGCCTGCAGAGGTACGTGCACAGAATCCCTGGGTGAAACCGGTCAGTCAGGTCAGGAAAGAAGCCAGTCAATAAGTGATGTGGGGCCTGCCCATGCGGGCCCTGTTTTAAGCGCAGATCTGCTGTCGGTTCAACCACAGCCTCACAATAAGATGTAATTACCACGACAGCATGAAAAAAAATCGCGCTTTTTTGAAATGGGCGGGGGGAAAATTTCCCTTAGTCGAAGAGATCCACCGTCATTTGCCGCAAGGTGATTGCCTGATCGAACCCTTCGTTGGCGCGGGCTCCGTGTTTCTTAACACCGATTTTGATCGCTATCATCTGGCCGACATCAACAACGATCTCATCAATCTCTACAATATTGTCAAAACGCGCACGGTGGATTTTATTCGCGATGCGCGTTTACTGTTTACCAGCGAAACAAACAGCGAAATCCGTTATTACCAACTGCGCACGGAGTTTAACCTCAGTCATGACGCTTATCAGCGTGCGCTGCTGTTCCTCTATCTGAATCGCCACTGCTACAACGGCCTGTGCCGCTACAATCTGCGTGGTGAGTTCAATGTGCCGTTTGGGCGCTATCGTAAACCTTACTTCCCGGAAGCCGAGCTGCTCTGGTTTGCCGAACGGGCGCAAAAGGCGACGTTTGTCTGTGAATCCTACGATGTTACCCTGAACAATGCCCAAAAAGGCTCTGTGGTATATTGTGATCCGCCGTACGCGCCGCTGTCCGCAACGGCTAACTTCACGGCTTACCACACCAACAGTTTTAGCCTGCATGAGCAGCAGCATCTGGCGCAACTGGCCGCAAAGCTGGCGTCTGAGAGTCAAATTCCGGTCCTGATTTCTAACCATGATACGGAACTGACGCGTTGCTGGTATCAGGATGCCGTGTTACATGTGGTCAAAGTCCGGCGTTCTATTAGCCGAAGCATAACCGGTCGCACCAAGGTCGACGAACTGCTGGCACTCTATAGCTAGTCTGTTTCGTCCGCGACCAGGGTACTACGCCAGCCATCATGCTGGCGCACAACAGTGGAGAATCGGATGAAACAATATTTGCTGGCCCCTTCCATCCTTTCGGCAGACTTTGCTCGCCTGGGTGAAGACACCGCGAAGGCACTGGCGGCCGGAGGCGACGTGGTTCACTTCGACGTAATGGACAACCACTACGTGCCGAATCTGACAATGGGACCGATGGTGTTGAAAGCGCTGCGTGACTATGGCATCACAGCCCCGATCGATGTGCATCTCATGGTGAAGCCAGTGGACGCGTTAATCCCCGAGTTTGCCAAGGCTGGCGCGACCTACATCACGTTCCACCCCGAAGCGAGCGAGCACGTTGACCGCACGCTGCAGTTAATCAAAGAGCACGGTTGCAAAGCAGGCCTGGTCTTTAATCCTGCCACTCCGCTCAGCTACCTCGACTATGTGATGGATAAACTGGACATCATTTTGCTGATGTCGGTGAACCCCGGCTTTGGTGGTCAGTCATTTATCCCCGGCACGCTCGACAAGCTTCGTGAAGCGCGCAAGCGGATTGATCAGAGCGGCTACAGCATTCGCCTTGAAGTCGACGGTGGTGTGAAGATTGATAACATTGCGCAAATCGCGGCAGCGGGTGCAGATATGTTCGTTGCCGGTTCGGCCATCTTTGGCCATCCGGATTACAAGAAAGTGATCGACGACATGCGGAACGAGCTGGAGAAAGCGAATGGCTCATTTCACTGATATTCGTGGGCTGGCCTTTGACCTGGATGGTACGCTGGTCGACAGCGCGCCGGGGCTGGCGGATGCGATCGATTTGACGCTGGCAGACCTGGCGTTGCCTGCTGCTGGCGTGGCGCGCGTATCAACGTGGATTGGGAATGGTGCCGACGTTATGATGTGCCGTGCGCTGACCTGGGCACTCGGGCGCGAGCCACACCCGGACGAGCAGCGTGATGCGCGTGTGCTGTTTGACAAACATTATGCCAGCACGGTGGAGGCGGGCAGTACCCTGTTTCCTCAGGTCAAAGAGACGCTGACACGGTTACAGGCCACAGGCATGCCGATGGCGATTGTGACCAATAAGCCGACGCCGTTTGTCGCGCCGCTGCTGCAATCGCTGGGAATCGACCAGGCGTTTTCGTTGATCATTGGTGGCGATGATGTGGTGGTTAAAAAACCGCATCCTGCCGCGATTTTTCTGGTGTTGGGTAAATGGGGGCTGCTGCCCTCACAACTGCTGTTTGTCGGGGATTCACGCAATGATATTCTGGCCGCGCAGTCTGCCGGCGTACCCAATGTCGGCATGACGTTTGGCTATAACTATGGTGAACCCATTGCCAGCAGCCAGCCCGATCTGACCCTTGACTCTTTTGACGAACTTTTGCCCGCTATCGGGCTGTAATTTATCAGGACATAAGCATGAGCAAACCCATCGTTTTCAGCGGCGCACAGCCGTCCGGCGAACTGACCATTGGCAACTATATGGGTGCGCTGCGTCAGTGGGTGCAGATGCAGGACGATTTCCACTGCATTTACTGTATCGTCGATCTGCACGCCATCACCGTGCGCCAGGATCCGGTTGCACTGCGTAAAGCCACCTTAGATACGCTGGCGCTCTATCTGGCCTGCGGCATCGATCCCGAGAAGAGCACCATCTTTGTTCAGTCGCATGTGCCGGAGCACACGCAGCTCAGCTGGATTCTGAACTGCTACACCTATTTCGGTGAGCTGAGCCGCATGACCCAGTTCAAAGACAAATCCTCACGCTATGAAGAAAACATCAACGCGGGTTTGTTCAGTTATCCGGTGCTGATGGCTGCCGACATTCTGCTTTACCAGACCGCGCAGGTACCGGTGGGTGAAGATCAGAAACAGCATCTTGAGCTGAGCCGTGATATTGCGAGCCGGTTTAATGCGTTGTATGGCGATATCTTCAAGGTGCCGGAGCCATTCATTCCAAAATCAGGCGCACGCGTGATGTCGCTGCTGGAACCGACGAAAAAGATGTCTAAGTCGGATGATAACCGCAACAATGTGATCGGCCTGCTTGAAGATCCCAAATCGGTGGTTAAAAAGATTAAGCGTGCGATGACCGACTCTGAAGAGCCGCCGGTTATCCGCTATGACATTAAAGAGAAAGCGGGCGTCTCGAATCTGCTGGACATCCTGTCAGGCGTAACCGGTACGCCGGTGACCACGCTGGAGCAGGCGTTCGAAGGCAAAATGTACGGGCACCTGAAAGGCGCGGTCGCAGAAGCCGTATCGGGCATGCTGACAGACCTGCAGGAACGTTATCATCGCTTCCGCAACGACGAAGCGTTGCTGGAAAAGGTGATGCGTGACGGTGCACAGAAAGCCCGTGCCCAGGCGCAGGAAACCCTGAAAAAAGTCTATGAAGCGGTCGGATTTGTTTCTCAACCCTGATCGGTAACGTTGTAAGTCAAACGGCGAGCGAAGGCTCGCCGTTTTGATTTTCCCCCCAGCGTAATGGGCGGCGCAGGCTGACCACGCTGCCGACAAAGGAAAATGACGGCCAGGTACCACGCGCAAACGGAGCGGAACGTGTGCCAACCCTTCTTGCGTTTCGCTTTCGGTAATCATGTCATCTTATTCGTCCCCGACCTTTTGCTCCCGCGCCTGACCTGTCCGCAGAGGCAGGGCACCGGTTCGGCCTCGTACGCGCTAAGTGATTTAAATAACGAATAAAGTCATCTGGAGCAGGGCAGAGAGATCGTGTTAGCTTTACTTCGCAGCGCTTAACGCATGAGGAGCCCGGAATGACAACAGCACCACTTCGCTGGATAAACAATCTGCGTTTGCCCACCCGGGAAGGGCTGTGGCAGATAGAGATCGTGGAAGGAAAAATCGCCCGCATCACGGCGCAGCCTCAGCAGCTGTCAGCCGAGGGCGCAGCACTGGATGCGGAAGGCGGCCTGGCGTACGCGCCTTTTATTGAGCCTCATATTCACCTGGATACCACCCAAACGGCGGGTGAACCGGCCTGGAATCAGTCCGGCACGCTGTTTGAAGGTATTGAGCGCTGGGCAGAGCGGAAAGCCTTATTAAGTCATGAGGATGTAAAACGGCGCGCGATGCAAACGCTGAAATGGCAGATCGCGAATGGCATACAGTTTGTGCGCACGCATGTGGATGTGTCCGATCCGACGTTAACCGCCCTCAAGGCTATGCTGGAACTGAAAGCGGAGATGGCACCCTGGATCACGATTCAAATCGTGGCGTTCCCGCAGGAAGGCATTCTGTCTTACCCTAATGGCGAAGCGCTACTCGAAGAAGCGCTGCGACTCGGCGCGGATGTCGTCGGCGCGATTCCCCATTTTGAGTTCACGCGGGAGTACGGCGTGGAATCCCTGCATAAAGCGTTCGCGCTGGCCAACCGTTACGACAGGCTGGTGGACGTGCACTGTGACGAAATTGACGATGAGCAGTCACGCTTCGTCGAAACCGTTGCCGCGCTGGCACACCGTGACGGGATGGGTGCGCGCGTCACGGCAAGCCATACCACAGCGATGCACTCGTATAACGGGGCTTATACTTCTCGTCTGTTTCGCTTACTGAAGCTCTCCGGCATCAACTTTGTTGCCAATCCCCTGGTGAATATTCACCTACAGGGTCGCTTTGACAGCTATCCCAAACGCCGCGGCATTACCCGGGTGAAAGAGCTGCTGGAGGCGGAGATTAACGTCTGTTTTGGCCATGACGACGTGTTCGATCCCTGGTATCCGCTGGGTACAGGCAATATGCTTCAGGTGCTGCATATGGGATTACATGTGTGTCAGCTGATGGGGTACGAGCAAATTAATGCCGGGCTCGATCTGATTACACGCAACAGTGCCAACACGCTGAATTTAGCAGAGTACGGTATTCAGCGCGGTCATGACGCCAGTTTTATCATTCTGCCCGCAGAAAACGGTTTTGATGCGGTCAGGCGGCAGGTGCCGGTGCGTTATTCGCTTCGGCGTGGACAGGTCATCGCGGCGACGCAGCCCGCAGAGAGCAAAATCTGTCTGGACACTTGGGAAGCGGTGACCTTCAGGCGTTGAAGCAAAGGGCGGCGCGTTGCCGCCGCCCTGAGAGGATTAATGCGTGATATGACCGTGCGAGCGGTGTTTGGTCACCAGGCCCAGCAACGCACACATGATAAACACCACGGCGTACAGGCCATTTGCCGTTAGCAGCGCGCTGTGCACGCCGCTGTTTTTCACAATGGGTGACGTAACGACGAAGGTCAGCATGGTACCCACGGTGCCACAGGTCAGAATAAAGTTAACCAGCTTGGGAGACGCGACTTTGGTTTGTAGAGAGCCGAGCGTAATGATGGTGGTATAGATCGCGCTTGAGCTGAAGCCCAGCGTCAGAATAATCCACCGCAACATGCTTGCATCCTGGCTGCTTACGAACCAGTACATCAGCACCGTGGCCAGTCCTGCCAGTACCATCAGAATACGTTGCAGATCGAAGAAGCGCAGCAGGAAGCTGAATACCCACATGCCGACCATATAAGCGGTCCAGAAGCTTCCTACCAGTTGACCGGCATCATCAATATTCATGCCCATCACTTTGGTGGCATATTCAGGCACCCAGGAAATAAAGCCGAGCTGGCCAAGAATGTAGCATAAGGCGGCAATCGCCAGTAACAGTACGCCCAGTCCCCATTTTTCTTTTTCAACCGTTGGGCTGTTCTCTGGCTTACGCAGAACCGGAAACTCCACGAATAACGTCATGATAAAAATACCGACGTAAATGACGCCAATGCAGACGTAAACCCAGTACCACGGCAGATGACGTGCCAGTAAAATGCCGGCCAGAATCGGGAAAATGGTGCCAGCCATACTAAAGAAGGAGTCCGTGAACAGCAGGCGTGAACCCCGTTGGCGGCCTTCGTACATGTGGGTAATCAGGAACGTCCCAATCGACATGGTGATACCACTGACGACGCCCAGTACGAACATGCACAGCGAAAATACCGACAGATCCCGGCTGGTCATCAGTCCGATAACGGCTAATACCATCAGCACAAAGCCAAAAATCAACTGGCGCTTGAGCGGCACAATGACCATCAACCAGGCATTAAGGAAAACGGCAGCCAGGATGCCACTGTTCAGGAAAGTGAAGGTGTTACCCATACTGTCGATGGGAATCTGGAAATCTTTCGCGATATCACCCATTACCATACCGGTGACAATCACCAGGGCACCGGTGAGCGCATAGGAAAGAAAGCTAATCCAGGTAAGGCCGATACGATTACGATTTGTCATGTTCTGAACCTGTTGGGAAGCGGGAGCGTTGAAGCGGCAGAAATTGTAAACGGAACCGTGATCTTAATAAACTAAGAGTGAAAACTGTTGTCATTCATTTCATCAATACTGTGATTTTAGTCACGAAGCGGAAGCAATCTTTTTCAGGCGTTTTTGGGTGCGTTTAGCGTAAATATAGGTAAAACGCTGGCTCTTGTATTACATGCTCTTTACAATCAATATCGTTTTTGAGCTAGCTCTCCAAAGTAAGGAATTACTCATGTTTAAACGTACTTTGACAGCGGCAGTTGCCCTGTTAGCGCTCTCTTCTGTTTCTGCCTCAGCTTTAGCGGCCAAAGGTGATACGCATGTCCTGCTGACCACTTCTGCCGGTAACATCGAACTCGAACTGAATAATCAAAAAGCACCGATCTCCGTTAAAAACTTCGTTGATTACGTTAACAGTGGTTTTTACAACAACACGATTTTTCACCGCGTTATCCCGGGTTTTATGATTCAGGGCGGTGGCTTTACCAATGAAATGCAGCAAAAACAAACCAATGCGCCGATCAAAAATGAAGCGGATAATGGTCTGCGCAACCTGCGCGGCACCATCTCCATGGCGCGCACCTCCGACAAAGACAGCGCCACCAGCCAGTTCTTTCTGAACGTCGCTGACAACGCCTTTCTGGATCATGGTCAGCGCGATTTTGGCTACGCCGTCTTTGGTAAGATCGTGAAGGGCCAGGACGTCGTGGACAAAATCTCTCAGGTGCCAACCAAAGATGTCGGGCCTTACCAGAATGTTCCCGTCAAGCCGGTGGTCATTTTGTCGGCAAAAGTCCTGCCCTGATTGTCTTGATTGCCATCCCGTTTCCGGCAAAGGGAAAATTTGCTCTTATACTTAGGGCAAACCTGAGCAGGAGGCGGTATGGCAAATACACTTACAGACAAACAGAAGGCAGCGCTCTGGCGACAGCGGCGGAATGCCAGCTATCGGGCAAGCTGTCGGCTTGAAGGCTTTACCCTGACGGAACCGGAGGTTAAGGGTGAAGAGGCGGAAGCCCGTCTGGCCTCATTAAGGAGGCAATATGGCTGCTAATACTGCCGTCACGCAGGATCCCTACCTGTGGCAAAACGACACGGTCCTCAAAAACCGTCTCGATATTCATGATGAGGCACAGTTACGTAAAGCGGAACTGAGCTTTAGCGCCGCCCGGCTTGCCACACTTGAACTGGGCCCACCCAAAATCGGCCTGCCTTATCTGTGTCACATTCACCGTACGCTGTTTCAGGATGTCTACAGTTGGGCTGGCGAACTCCGCACGCTGGACATCTGGCGCGACGAAACCCCTTTTTGTCACTTCGAATATATCGAAAAAGAGGGTAATGCACTCATGGCCGCGCTAGAAGAAGAGAACGGCCTGGCCGATCTGCCTTTAGCTGAGTTTGCGAAACGCGTCGCCTGGTATTATTGCGAAATCAATATGCTTCATCCTTTTCGCGAAGGTAATGGCCGGGCGCAGCGTATTTTCTTTGAGCAACTGGCCCTGCATGCAGGTTACCTGCTGGAATGGGAAAAACTGAATCCGGAAGAGTGGGTCAGCGCCAGTCAGGCCGGTGCGGCAGGGGATTTACAACCGTTGGAAGACGTCTTTGCCAGCATCGTCAGCGAAGCGCATCCTGTCTGAACCCCGTTCCCGCCAGGGAGGCGAGCGCGTCTCCCTGCGCGTGGTAGTCTGTTTTCCTCACATCACACTCACGTCACACCGCATGATAAGATACGGCTCTGGTCCTCATTCCGGATGCCGGGCCTTGTACGTATCCTTCTGATCTGCCTGAAATCATAACCATGCTGCTGCTTATTGATAATTACGATTCTTTCACCTGGAACCTGTACCAGTATTTTTGCCAACTGGGCGCGAACGTTCAGGTGGTAAGAAATGATGCCATCACTCTGGATGAAATGACGGCGTTGCCGTTAACCCACCTGGTGATTTCACCCGGCCCCTGTACGCCCGATCAGAGCGGGATCTCATTACAGGCCATTCGCCACTTCGCCGGTCGCCTGCCGGTGCTGGGCGTTTGTCTGGGGCATCAGGCCATCGCCCAGGTGTTCGGTGCGCAGGTTGTGCGTGCGCGCGAAGTCATGCACGGTAAGACGTCTGCTGTTCAGCATAACGGCTGTGGTGTATTTCGCGGTCTGAATCAACCGCTGACCGTAACGCGTTATCACTCGCTGATTGTGAAAGCCGATACGCTGCCTGATGAATTTGACGTCACCGCATGGAGTTTACGTGACGGTCAGCCCGACGAAATTATGGGCATCCGCCATAAAACGCTGGCACTGGAAGGCGTGCAGTTTCATCCTGAAAGTATCCTCAGCGAACAGGGGCATCAACTGCTCGCTAATTTCCTGCAACAGTAAAGTTGTGTTTGCCTTTAAGTGATTTTTTATGCATATTTCATGATTATTATTTCATCATGAATCAACTCATCAGTTTGCGAGGTTGTCAATGGCAGCGGAAAACATTGCGGTAACACGGGAAACGTTCGATCAGGTTATTTTGCCTGTTTATGCACCTGCGCAGTTTGTACCGGTAAAAGGCAAAGGAAGCCGGGTGTGGGATCAGCAGGGTAAAGAGTATATCGACTTCTCGGGTGGGATTGCCGTTACCGCGCTGGGCCATTGTCACCCGGCGCTGATTGAAACCCTGAAGAAACAGGGCGAAACCCTGTGGCACACCAGCAATGTGTTCACCAATGAACCGGCTTTGCGCCTGGCCAGCAAACTGATTAACGCCACCTTCGCGGACAGAGTGTTTTTTGCCAACTCCGGCGCAGAAGCCAACGAGGCCGCGTTTAAGCTGGCGCGTTATTATGCCTGTAAACGTCATAGCCCGTTTAAAAGCAAAATTATTGCCTTCCATAATGCCTTTCATGGCCGGACGCTGTTTACGGTCACGGTAGGCGGCCAGCCAAAATATTCCGACGGTTTTGGCCCAAAACCCGCTGACATTGTGCATGTGCCCTTCAACGATTTGGCGGCAGTGAAAGCCGTTATCGACGACCACACCTGTGCGATTGTCGTTGAGCCCATTCAGGGTGAAGGTGGCGTCATGCCGGCCACGCCAGAATTTATGCAGGGGCTGCGTGAGCTCTGCGATAAACATCAGGCGTTGCTGGTGCTGGATGAAGTTCAGAGCGGTATGGGGCGCAGCGGTAAGCTGTTTGCTTATGAGCACTACGGCGTCACGCCAGACATTCTGACTTCGGCGAAAGCGCTGGGCGGTGGTTTTCCTGTCAGCGCGATGCTGACCACCGAAGAGGTGGCGTCAACGATGGCTCCTGGCGTGCATGGCACCACCTATGGTGGCAATCCGCTGGCCTGTGCGATTGCTGAAACCGCGCTGGATCTGATCAATACGCCAGACGTGCTGAACGGCGTGGAATCCCGTCGCCAGCAGTTTGTCGAGGCACTCAAGGCGATTGATGCCCGTTACGATCTGTTTAGCGATATTCGCGGCAAAGGCTTACTGGTAGGCGCGGCCCTGAAGCCGCAACATGCCGGAAAATCACGCGATATCCTCAATGCCGCCGCGGCTGAAGGCGTTATGGTGCTGGTGGCTGGTACGGATGTGATGCGTTTTGCCCCTTCACTGATTATTGAACCCGCCGATATTGAAGAAGGCATGGCGCGCTTTGCCAAAGCGGTCGGGAAAGTCCTGGCTGCCTGAGTTATTTTCGACCCAGACTGCGAATCAGCCAGCGACCATGATGCGGTCGCTGGTTCCACGCCAGCGATGAGATCGTGTGCATCACCTTAAGATGATCCAGAATGCGCCTGATGTGCTGCTCCAGTACTGTGACCGGTCCCTCGTTGATATCTTCAATCCCCTGTAACAGATCGGTTTGCGAACTTTCGCCGTCATATTCAAGCCGCTGCTGGCAACGCTGCAGCGCAATTTCACACCATTGCAGATAGTGCTCCGCCAGCGTAGGCGGCAGCATGGTATGTTCGCGTGCCAGAATCGTCATGGCGTTGATGTGCTCAACGATAAACTGGCTGTGCGTGACCCATAAACGCATATCCTGTAAATAGCGTGCGTTAAACCCCGGCTCCTGCATCGCCTGATTTAGTGAGTTAAAGACTGCATTGTGGGCCTGATTAACGTTAACGCGCTGATAGGCGAGTACCTCGGGAGACTGTTCCGGACCAAGCAACATGCGTAACGCGTCCTGGAAAGCCTCAAGCACATCATGTGCGTTCTGTCGTAGCAGGGCACTTTGCCATTGCGGCCAAAGCCATAACGTTCCGCCAAACGCAATCAGGCAGCCCATCAGGGTATCCAGCAGGCGCGGCAGTAAGAATTGTGCGCCGTTAAGTGACAGAAGTTGCAGGGTATATACCGCGGTGACCGTGAACCCCACCATCGACCAGCCGTAAAACTGGCGGGTAAAGCGATAGCTGATAAAGGTAATCACCAGCATGATGCTCAACACCAGCGGTTCAGGGACATCCAGCCGCAGCGAGGCTGCCGCAATCACCAGCCCGGCAAAGGTGCCCAGCGCACGGTGCTGAATACGCACCCGTGTGGCGCTGTAGTTACTCTGGCTGACAAACATGATGGTCATCAGAATCCAGTAGGGTTTGGGAATCGAAAAGAACAGCGCCAGCCCGCTACCCAGCATCAGCATCACAGAAAAACGTCCGGCCGTGCGCAGGGCAGAAGAGCGCAGCGAGAGATAGCTTCTGAGTGCGGGCAGAAGCGGTAAACGGCGCTGGCGATCCGCCATCAAATCACGCTGATAAAGGGGCTTTTGTGTACGCAGTACCCGTGCGATGCGGCTGAAGTGATAAAGGCAAAAATTTCCTACCGGATTGTCCGGGTGCTGACGGGCGATTTTTTCCAGTGCCCCCAGCTGCTTGTCCATATCAAAGCGACTGGACAGTTGGTGGTACAGGATGTTGTCTGCCAGCTCACGTAAACGGGCGGAAATGGTTTTCGCATTCCAGCGAATCACGGCCTCAGCATGGCTTTGTTCTACCAGTTTTTGCACTTCTTCTGGCTGATGCAGGCTGACAGAAATGTGCTCCTGTAAATCCAGTGCGACCTGAAAAGCGCGGGTCAGTCGCTTATGACTGTGATCGCGGCTGGCGGACAGCATATGCATCTGCTGATAACAGGTGTTGATGAGGTCGATTGCTTTTTGCTGCCGCGCCAGCAACGGTGGTAGCGCCTTCTCCGGATCGGTAAGTTGCGTCAGCAAGGTGTACTTGGCGTCACAATAGTTCGCCAGTTCGCGGTAAATCAGACTCAGGCTTTCACGCATTGGCTGCTCTTTCCACAGCCAAAACCAGAACCAGTTAAACAGGCCATACCACAGCGTACCGCCGATGTAGAGCAGGGGCGGTACGTAAATGGGCATGCGGCCAATCAGGCTGGTGGTAAATATCGCTGCGATCAGTGTGGCAGGGAGTAACCGTGCGTGCAGTGGGCTGATTTCACCTGTCACGCCCAGCAGCAAAGGCAGGGCGAAAAGAATAAGCGGTAAGGGCACGTCTTTAAACAGAAGCCACTGCATCAGTAAGCTACCCAGGGCAAACAGGCTGCCGCCGACAATCAGGCGTTTAAAGAAGCGTTTGTGGGGCGTATCCAGACCGGCAATATTGCAGCAGGCAGGCACCAATGAGAACAGCAATCCTTTTTGCAGATCGCCAAACAGCCAGCCGAGCGCGACGGGGAGACACAACACCAGTGTCTGGCGCAGGGCATAGTTAACTTCAGGGTGATAAATTATTCTTCGCCACATCGGCTCAACGCAAATAATTCACGGCATAACGTTGCCATTATGCCGTGAAGAATAAAGCTTAGCGCGTGCCGTAAACAACAATTGTTTTGCCGTGTGCGGAGATCAGATTCTGGTCTTCCAGCATCTTCAAAATACGTCCCACGGTTTCACGTGAACATCCCACGATTTGGCCAATTTCCTGACGCGTAATTTTAATTTGCATGCCGTCAGGATGCGTCATGGCGTCCGGCTGTTTCGCCAGGTTGAGCAACGTCTGCGCAATGCGACCGGTGACATCAAGGAACGCGAGGTTGCCCACTTTTTCCGATGTGACCTGCAGACGGCGCGCCATTTGCGAGGAGAGGCGCATGAGGATGTCCGGATTCACCTGAATCAGCTGACGGAATTTTTTGTAGGAAATCTCTGCCACTTCGCACGCGGTTTTCGCACGTACCCAGGCGCTGCGCTCCTGACCTTCTTCGAACAGGCCAAGCTCACCAATAAAGTCGCCCTGATTCAGATAGGACAGAATCATCTCCTTGCCTTCTTCATCCTTAATCAGTACCGCAACGGAACCTTTAACGATGTAGTAAAGCGTTTCCGCCTTTTCACCTTGATGAATGAGCGTACTTTTGGATGGATACTTGTGAATATGGCAATGGGACAGGAACCATTCAAGTGTAGGGTCTGTTTGCGGTTTGCCGAGAACCATTCGCTATTATCCTCTGTTGTAATCGTGCCCAAAATACAGGGCTCTGTTTCCCTGCCAGGCGATGTAAGCGTTAAGCGTCTTTCCATTCAGGAAATTATTCGGGCTGCATTCGGCGCAGTGCGCATCATTCTTCCCGGCTTCGTCTTCGGATGACGAAAAATATTTTCAGCTCTGTTTGTAGCACAGCTTACGTCGACTGTCTTGTGTTGTCTCGCTTCAGCAAGATGGCGTTTTCTCTGGATTGCTGTTTCCCAGGCAAAAGCGTACGCTGAGCCAAAACAGGGTATTCTGAGGTCAAAATTATGCAGGCACGCGTCAAATGGGTTGAAGGGTTAACATTCCTGGGGGAATCATCGTCCGGCCATCAGGTACTGATGGATGGCAATTCTGGCGACAAAGCGCCGAGCCCTATGGAGATGGTGCTGATGGCGGCAGGGGGATGCAGCGCCATTGACGTTGTGTCAATTTTGCAAAAAGGCCGCAACGATGTGGTTGATTGCGAAGTGAAACTATCGTCTGAACGTCGGGAAGAAGCCCCCCGCATCTTTACCCATATCAATCTGCATTTTATCGTCAGCGGCAACGCACTTTCGGATAAAGCCGTGGCACGCGCTGTCGATCTGTCAGCGGAAAAATATTGCTCTGTCGCCATCATGTTAGGCAAAGGCGTCAACATTACCCACAGCTACGAAGTGATCGCGCTGTAATCTCACAGAGGCCAGGCTGGCCTCTGTGCTTATTCAATCCGTTTCCCTTCCATGAGCCGTTTTACTAACGGCGCCATAATTAACTCCATCGCCAGTCCCATTTTGCCGCCGGGTACCACCAACGTGTTGATATTGGAAATAAACGATCCCTGCAGCATGGCCAGCAGATAGGGAAAATCAATGTCTTCCAGCCCCTGAAAGTGGATAACCACAAAGCTTTCATCCAGCGAAGGGATGGTGCGCGCGGCAAAGGGATTAGAGGTATCCACCGTGGGGACTCGCTGAAAGTTAATATGGGTTCGTGAAAACTGCGGCGTAATGAAATTGATGTAATCTTCCATGGAACGCACTACCGAATCCATCACCGCTTCGCGTGAATGGCCACGCTCGCTGGTATCGCGCACCAGTTTCTGAATCCACTCCAGGTTGACGATGGGCACGACGCCGACCAGCAAATCGACTTTTTCCGCCACATTGTGTTGTGCAGTCACCACGCCGCCGTGCAAGCCTTCATAAAACAGCACATCCGTATCCGGTGGTAACGGTTGCCAGGGCGTGAAGGTGCCGGGAACCTGATTCCAGGGAACGGCTTCATCATAGGTGTGCAGATACTTACGCGACTGACCCTTACCGTGTTCGCCGTATTCGATGAACGTTTGCTCCAGCAGGCCAAAATCATTCGCCTCCGGGCCAAAGTAGCTGATATGTCGCCCCAGATCGCGCGCTTTTCGGATAGCCATGTCCATTTCGGGTCGGGTAAAGCGGTGAAAACTGTCCCCTTCCAGTTCGGCAGCGTGCAAACCGAGTTGCTGAAAAATTTTACGGAACGCCAGGCTGGTGGTGGTGGTTCCCGCACCGCTGGAGCCCGTTACCGCGATAATCGGATGGCGTGCAGACATAGTTGAAGTCCCTGTGACGTCGGGCGATGAGCATTGTTAGCACGATTTTCCGTTCGTTGCATCAGCCACGAAACTCGCTTTTGCGCATGATGTTGACCGACTCGTGCAGTTCCGACCATACCAGAACGACCTCGCCGTGCTCCAGCTGACGACGCACATCGGCGACTTTTTCCGTCAGGCTGAGCTCCTGCTCGCCGTAATCCGTGCCTTCACGCAAAACAAACGCTTCGATAAGATTTTCAAGGGTTTCGGGAGAAACCTGTTCCCAGGGAATAATCACAGAATCAGTTATCCAGATAAGAGGAAATCCACTGTGGCACGCGCTGCTCCAGCCACAACCGAGGCTGACGCAGGGTGCCACTGACGAAACCAACATGCCCACCCTGCTGTGTCAGCTGATAGGTAATAGTGGCAGATAATTGCGCAGGCTGCGGGATCACCTCATCGCTCATAAACGGGTCATCTTTTGCATGGATGATGAGCAGCGGTTTTGTCACGAACTTAAGTCGCGGCATAGCGCTGGCGCGACGGTAATAATCCGTGGCGTCGGCAAAACCATGCGCCCGGGCCGTGATCGCGTCGTCAAAGTCCCGCAGACGGCGCAGGGCGTTAAGCTGAATGAGGTTCACCGGCAACGTGTCGGGCCAGGCCCGCAGTTTACGCTGGGCATTCTTTTTTAACTGGCTTAACAGGTAACGCTGATAAACCTGTGAAAAGCCGCGCTCCAGTCGGGCGCTGCAGGGTTCCAGCATCAGGGGCGCAGACACAATCACGCCCGCGTCAATCAGGGCTTCATCACCTTGCTGGCCTAACAGGCAACCGAGCATATTCCCGCCCAGCGAGAAGCCGACAGCAGTTGTGGGCACCCGGCCCCAGCGCGTCGTCAGCCAGTGCAGGAAAAAACGCGCATCCTCGGTTTCACCGGAGTGGTATATCCGGTTCAGACGGTTCGGCTCACCGCTGCAGCCGCGAAAATGCATTACTACTGCCAGCCAGCCACGCTGTTTGCACTGCAGCATCAGGCCATGAATATAGGGACTGTGGAAACTTCCCTCCAGGCCATGAAACAGCACCACGCGCGGTTTATGCCGGGCAAACTGAGGATCTTCACTCCAGGCCAAATCAACAAAGTCACCGTCAGGTAAATCCAGCCGCTGCCAGTGTGGCGTTAACCTTTTCGTCCGCCGTATCAGCCGCGGCAGAATGGTTTGCAGGTGCGGGTTGCCCAGACCGGGCAGGGGAATGAACGCCGCGTCGTCAGGGCCCGAAAATTTCATGTTGTAAAGGCTTGTCTGTTCCATATCACACTGTTAGCTTCGATAAGTTTTCACTAAGGGAGGAGAACCCGGGTTAATGGAACTCAGTCTGTTTTTATCATTATTAGGCTTTCTTTGGGTCGCGGCGATTACACCCGGACCTAATAATATGTTACTCACCGCCTCGGGGGCCAATTTTGGTTTTTTGCGCACCCTCCCGTTGATGATCGGCATTATGATCGGCATGCAGCTAATGCTGCTGCTGGTAGCGTTTGGCGTGGGTGGATTGATACTGCTTTATCCCTCCCTGCATCTCATCCTGAAAATTGCCGGTAGCCTTTACCTGCTGTGGCTGGCCTGGAAGATTGCCACCGCAGCCTATGAGAAGCTGGAAACCGATGCGGCGCCTGTCGCACCTATGCCGTTCTGGCAGGGAGGCTTATTACAACTGATCAACCCCAAAGCCTGGCTCATGGCGCTGGGTGCCGTCGCCAGTTTTAGTCTGGCCGGTGCGGGCTATCGCCATTCTGTCCTGTTAATTAGTCTTGGCATGGTTATGGTCAATCTGGTTGCAGGCGTTATCTGGATGGGCTTTGGTGCGATGATCGGCCGTATTTTACGTAGTCCCCGCGCCTGGAAACGCTTTAACCTGAGCATGGGGCTGTTAACGGCGGCCTGCGTATTGCTGATCTGGCACTGAGCTTAGCTGGATGCGCGCTCCAGGCGCGTCCAGGGCAACACTTCGCGAACAACCGGCGCATGCGGCTGGCGAATTTTTTTCAGCAACAGCTGCACGCTGCGCGCACCCAGTTGATACATGGGCTGTTCAATGGTGGTTAACGGTGGATTCAGGCTGCTGGTAAAGGGAATGCCGTCAAACCCCACGACGGCAAGGTCTTCCGGGACACGCAGGCCCGCCTCCAGCGCTGCATGCACCACGCCAACCGCCAGCACATCAGACACGGCAAATACCGCATCCGGCGGCTCCGCTAAACGCAACAATTCCTGCAATGCCCGACTGCCTTCTTCGCAGGTAATGCCTTCGGTATAGACGACATTCGTCCAGTCTGACCCCGATTGCGCAACGCCTTCTCGATAGCCTTGTTCGCGATATTGAGAATAGAGATAACGCATATCGCCATTCACCAGTGCAATGCGCTTACGGCCCCGGCCGGCCAGATAATGGACGGTATCACGTGCGGCGTCCAGATGATCGATGGAGACGGACGAGGCCGCAATCTCGGGATCAAACTCACAACACTGAATCCAGGGCGCATCACCGATAATATCGATCAGGCTTTGCAGCCCGGCGGCGGCATCCATCGTAATCACGCCGTCCACCACCTTGCCGGTCAGTAAGGTCAGGTAGGCCGACTCACGTTTAAACTGTGAGGCCGAATTGCACAGCAGAATATGGTAGCCGTGCATTTCTGCTTCAGCTTCGATGCCCTGAACAACTCGGGAGCAAAAAGGGTTCGTGATATCGGAGATCAGGACCAGCAGCATATGACTTTGCGAGGTTCGCAACTGACGCGCCAGCAGGTTTGGCTGATAGCCGCTTGTGGCAATGGCATCCAGCACTTTCTGTCGCGTATCTGCTTTTACCCCAGGATGCGCGTTAAGCACGCGGGATACCGTGGCTTTAGACACGCCAGCTAACAGGGCAACTTTGTCGATCGACATCGAACTCGCAAGCCTCACCGGGGAGCAAATAATAGCGCATATCAATAGCACAACCAGGATGTGAGCGCCTGACAAATTTATGGCTTTTTGTCTGAAATTTAATTTGCGTATAACGGCAATCTATTGCAGATGATGATCTAAGAATTTCTTTCTATTAGGGATAACTTTTAATTCCTTTATGAAATTACTTCTGCCAGCAACACTGCCCACATCATAAAAATGATGAGGAAAAATCATGCAGAAAGGGCGACTCACGATTCTGGCGGCGGTCCTGTCAGTGCTGGCGTTTCAGGCCAACGCGGTCAACGTAACGGTGGCTTATCAGACCTCCGCTGAACCCGCTAAGGTGGCGCAGGCGGATAATACGTTTGCCAAAGAGAGCGGTGCGACGGTCGAATGGCGCAAATTCGATAGCGGATCAGGCGTGCTTCGTGCGCTGGCATCAGGCGATGTCCAGATTGGCAATATTGGTTCCAGCCCACTGGCCGTTGCGGCAACGCAGCAACTCCCCATCGAAGCCTTTTTACTGGCTTCTCAGTTAGGCAATTCTGAAGCGCTGGTCGTGAAGAAAACAATCACCCGTCCCCAGGACCTGATCGGCAAGCGGATCGCCGTGCCCTTTATTTCGACCACCCATTACAGCTTGTTAGCGGCATTAAAACACTGGGGGATTAAGCCGTCTCAGGTTCAACTGGTCAATCTGCAACCGCCTGCGATTGTGGCGGCCTGGCAACGCGGGGACATTGACGGTGCTTACGTTTGGGCACCTGCGGTGAATGAACTGGAGAAAGATGGCACCGTTTTAACGGATTCGTCGCAGGTCGGGCGCTGGGGCGCACCGACACTTGATGTCTGGGTGGTACGCAAAGACTTCGCGCAGCAGCATCCGGATATCGTGACCGCCTTTGCCCGTAGCGCTATTGAGGCGCAGAAAGCCTACCTGGACCATCCCGAACAGTGGCTTAAACAGCCTGATAACCTCAGTAAACTTTCGCGCTTAAGCGGCGTGCCCGAGCAACAAATTCCTGGACTGGTTAAGGGCAACACCTATCTGACCGCCGCCCAGCAGGTGGCGCAACTGCAGCAGCCGGTGAACAAAGCCATCGTGGACACGGCGCAATTCCTGAAAGAACAGGGCAAGGTGCCGCAGGCCGGTAATGATTACAGCGCCTTTGTCACGAGTCGTTTTGTTGCGCCCCTGGTCAAGCCCTGAGGACATCGTCATGTTGCGAATAGCCCATCTGAACGCGAGCTATGGCGGACAGCCGGTATTACAGGACATCTCACTGCGCGTGGAGGATAACGCGCTGGTCGTTGTGCTGGGACCGTCAGGCTGTGGCAAAACCACGTTGCTGAACCTGATCGCCGGGTTTTTACCGGTCGAGTCCGGCAGTATTTCTCTGGACGGCAAGGCGATCCAGGGGCCAGGCGCCGATCGCGGCGTGGTGTTTCAGCATGAAGGCCTGCTGCCCTGGCGGAATGTGCTGGATAACGTCGCTTTCGGATTACAGATTGCCGATATGGCGCGCCAGCCGCGTGAAGCCCTTGCACGGCAGATGATAAAAAATGTTGGGCTGGAAGGCGCTGAAAAGCGGCATATCTGGCAGTTATCTGGCGGACAGCGTCAACGCGTTGGCATCGCCCGCGCGCTGGCTGCCGATCCCCGCCTGTTACTGCTCGATGAACCGTTTGGCGCACTTGATGCGTTTACCCGTGAACAAATGCAGACCTTGCTGTTAAGGCTGTGGCAGGACAGCGGTAAACAGATCCTGCTGATTACGCATGACATTGAAGAAGCCATTTTTCTGGCGAGCGAGCTGGTGCTGCTCTCTCCGGGGCCCGGTCGGGTACAGGAAACGCTGACGCTGAATTTTGGCCAGCGTTTTGTGGACGGCGAACCCTGCCGCAGCATCAAGTCTGATCCCGATTTCATCGCCCAACGGGAATATGTGCTGAACCGGGTATTTGCACAACGGGAGGCATTTGCATGAGTGCGATCATTAACGATGTGCCGACCCGCGCCCGGCGTCGTCGCCTGCGCTGGCCTTTCTCCCTGACGGCCACGCTGAGCACAGTGAGCCTGCTTGTGCTGTTGTTCATCTGGTGGAGCGTGACCACACTGGGGCTCATTGCGCCGCTGTTTCTGCCGTCGCCGCAGCAGGTGCTGAGTAAGTTACTGAGCGTTGCCGGTCCGCAGGGGTTTATGGACGCGACGTTGTGGCAGCACCTGTCAGCCAGCCTGACGCGCATGCTGATTGCGCTCAGCGCGGCGGCATTAACAGGCATTCCGGTGGGCATTGCGATGGGCGTCAGCCCGGTTTTACGTGCCCTGATCGATCCCCTGATTGAGCTCTATCGGCCCGTGCCGCCGCTGGCGTATTTACCGTTGATGGTCATTTGGTTCGGTATTGGTGAAACATCGAAAATACTGCTGATCACGCTGGCGATTTTCGCCCCGATAGTGCTGTCGACTGTGGCCGGTGTTCGCAACGCACAGCAGGTTCGTCTGCGCGCCGCGGCATCGCTGGGGGCGAATCGCTGGCAACGGCTGCGCTGGGTCATCCTGCCGGGTGCCTTGCCAGAAATACTGACCGGCTTACGCATTGGATTAGGTGTGGGCTGGTCAACGCTGGTGGCCGCCGAGCTCATTGCTGCCACGCGTGGGCTGGGCTTTATGGTGCAGTCGGCAGGGGAATTTCTGGCAACGGATGTGGTGCTGGCAGGGATCGCGGTGATTGCCATTGTGGCATGTAGTTTAGAACTGGGTCTGCGTGCGCTACAGCGCCGTCTGACGCCCTGGAACGGAGAGCAAAAATGAACGAAAAGTTAGCGATTACGCCTCTGGGCCCCTTTATCGGCGCGCAGGTCGGCAACCTTGATGTCTCGCGTCCACTCAGTGACGCGCAGTTTGAGCAGCTCTATCACGCCCTGCTGCGTCATCAGGTACTGTTTTTACGTGACCAGGCGATCACGCCCGAGCAGCATCGTGCGCTGGCCATTCGCTTTGGCGATCTTCATATCCATCCGGTTTATCCGCATGCGCCGGGCGTGGAAGAGATCATTGTCCTGGATACGCATCAGGATAATCCTCCGGATAATGATAACTGGCACACCGATGTGACGTTCATCCAGACGCCTCCGGCTGTGGCGCTGCTGGCGTCCAAAGTGTTGCCGGAGGCGGGTGGCGATACGTTATGGACCAGCGGTATTGCGGCGTATGAGGCGCTGTCTGCTCCCTTCAAAACCTTGCTGTCTGAACTCTATGCGGAGCACGATTTTACAAAGTCGTTTCCGGAATATAAACACCGTAAGACAGAAGAGGAACACCAGCGCTGGCAGCAGGCTGCGGCGAAAAACCCACCTGTGCAGCATCCTGTTATCCGGACGCATCCGGTTAGTGGGAAAAAAGCGTTGTTCGTCAATGAGGGTTTTACAACCCGAATTCTGACGCTGAGTCAGAAAGAGAGCGATGCATTACTGGGCTTTTTGTTTGCGCATAGCACGAAACCGGAGTTTCAGGTGCGCTGGCGCTGGCAGCCTAATGACCTGGCGATTTGGGACAATCGCGTCACTCAGCACTACGCCAATGCCGATTACTATCCGGCCCGAAGAGTGATGCAGCGCGCCACGGTATTAGGCGATAAGCCTTACTGAACCGTACCGCGAGTACACCGGTACGGTTGTGACGAAAGGTGATGCCGCCTCTGTCAGGAGGCGAGCATCGCTTCCAGTTTTTCCTGCGCGTCCAGCCAGGCCATTTCCACCTCTTCCAGCGCCGATTTACTTTCAGCCTGTTTTTGCAGGGCAGCCGTTAAATCAGCCTTGCGGCTGTGTTCGTACAGCGCGCTGTCTGCCAGCAGGTGTTCGGCGTCGGCCAGTTGGGCTTGCCACTTCGCCATCTGTTTTTCTAACTTCTCGATTTCTTTGCGCAAGGGCTGGGTCTGCGTTCGCAGCTCGGCTTCACGACGCTTTTGATCCTTACGGGCCTGAGCACTGTTACCATTGTCCTGTTTAGGCGCGGCCTCATTTTGCGTTTGCTGTTTTTGCAGGTCGCTCAGCCACTGCTGATAATCTTCCAGATCGCCCGGGAACACATCAACGCTGCCATCATGCACCAGATAGAGGTCATCGGTGGTGGCACGTAACAGATGGCGATCGTGCGATACGACAACCAGTGCGCCTTCAAAATCAATCAACGCCTCGGTTAATGCCTGACGCATGTCCAAATCGAGGTGGTTGGTGGGTTCATCCAGTAACAGCAGGTTGGGGCGCTGCCAGACAATCAGCGCCAGCACCAGCCGCGCTTTTTCGCCGCCAGAGAAGCGTTCGGTTACCTCTGTGACTTTATCGCCCTGAAAGCCAAAGCCGCCCAGATAATCCCGTAACTGCTGCTCGAGCACTTTCGGCGCAAGCCGTGAAAGATGTTGTAAAGGCGACTCATCGGCGCGCAGGAACTCCAGCTGATGCTGAGCGAAGTAACCCAGCTTGATCCCTTTCGCCAGGCCAATTTCGCCCGCTTTGGCGGCGAGTTCGCCCGCCAGCAGCTTAATCAGCGTTGACTTGCCGGCACCGTTGCGACCCAGCAGGCCAATGCGCGATCCCGGCACCAGGTTAAGTTTAATGGCGTTCAGAATAATGCGATCGCCATAGCCCGCGGTGACTTTATCCATTTTCAGCAGCGGATTCGGCAGGCTTTCGGGTGCGCGGAAGCTGAAGCTAAACGGATTATCCACATGGGCTGGCGCAATCAGCTCCATCCGTTCCAGCATCTTAATACGGCTTTGCGCCTGTTTGGCTTTGGTGGCCTGTGCACGGAAACGATCGATATATTTTTGCAGGTGCGCCACTTTTTCCTGCTGACTCTGGTATAACGCCTGCTGCTGGGCCAGTTTCGCGCCGCGCTGGCGTTCGAAGGAACTGTAGTTACCGGTGTACTCGGTCATCGTCTGCTGTTCGATGTGGATAATTTTGTCCACCACCGGATCGAGAAAATCGCGATCGTGCGAGATCAGAATCAGCGTGCCCTCATAGCTTTTTAGCCAGCGTTCCAGCCAGATCACGGCGTCCAGATCGAGGTGGTTCGTCGGTTCATCGAGTAACAACAGGTCCGATCGACACAGCAGTGCCTGGGCCAGGTTAAGACGCATGCGCCAGCCCCCCGAAAAATCACTGACCGGGCGCTGAAGCTGTTCCTGACTGAATCCGAGCCCGTGCAGCAGGCTTGAGGCGCGCGACTGAATCGTCCAGGCCTGAATGGTATCGAGCTTACCGTGAATCAGGGCGATGGCATTTCCGTCATTTCTGATGTTGGCCTCTGCCAGTTCTGCTTCAAGATGGCGGTATTCACGGTCGCCATCGATGACATAGTCAAGGGCGGCCTGGCTGAGGGCAGGCGTTTCCTGATTCACCCAGGCAAGCGACCAGTTACCGGGAAAGGTAAACGATCCCGCATCGCTGGTGATCTCACCTTTCAGCAACGACAGCAGGGTGGATTTTCCACAGCCGTTTTTACCCACCAGCCCGACTTTTTGGCCGGGATTGATGGTGGCGGTAGCGTTGTCGAGCAGGACGCGAACACCGCGGCGAATTTGTAGGGCAGAAAAGACAATCATAAGCGCCGTATCGTCAGAATATGTTAATTTACGTGCAACATAATTGGGTTTTTGTTGCGTTGTGCATGGTAGCGGAAATCCGCACCAATGACGACGCTTTGGAGGGAAAGGATGTCGCAGCCACCTAAGATTTTGCTGCTTTTTGCTCATCCGGAAGCGCAGGATTCCATCGCAAATCGTATTTTGCTGGACGCGGCCAGGCCCCTTGAGCATGTTACCGTTCATGACCTCTACGCCGCCTATCCGGATTTTTTTATCGATATCCACCATGAGCAACAGCTACTGCGTGAGCATGATGTGATTATTTTTCAACATCCTCTCTATACCTACAGCTGCCCGGCGTTACTTAAAGAGTGGTTAGATCGCGTGTTGTCCCGGGGTTTTGCTAACGGCATAGACGGAAACGCATTAGAAGGAAAGTACTGGCGCAGTATCGTCACAACCGGCGAACCTGAAACGGCCTTTCAGCAGCACGGACTGAACCGCTATTCCATGAATGACATTTTGCGACCTTTTGAGCTGACCGCACAGATGTGCCGTATGCACTGGATGTCGCCGATGATTATTTACTGGGCGCGCCGTCAGCAACCTGATTTACTCAAAAAATATGCCCGTGCCTATAGCGACTGGCTGGCAGCACCGCTGCCGAATGGAGGGTTATAAATGGAAGGACAAACGCTGCTGACCGCAGGAGTCATCTATCTCTTTGCGGCGGTGCTGATTGTACCGGTAGCGGCTCGCCTGGGGATTGGCGCAGTACTGGGGTACTTACTGGCCGGTATTGCCATTGGTCCGTGGGGACTGGGATTTATTAGTGACGTCGACGAGATTCTGCACTTTTCTGAACTGGGCGTTGTCTTTCTGATGTTTATCATCGGGTTGGAACTGAACCCGGCAAAGTTGTGGGCGCTGCGCCGTTCTATCTTTGGTATCGGTGCCGCGCAGGTGATTTTCTCCGCCGCCATTCTTGGCGCATTGCTGTGGCTGACAAACTTTGACTGGCGCGCGGCGGTAATCGGCGGGATCGGTCTGGCCATGTCATCAACAGCGATGGCCTTGCAGCTGATGCGGGACAAGGGCATGAACCGCAGCGAAGCGGGCCAGCTAGGGTTTTCGGTGCTGTTGTTTCAGGATCTGGCTGTTATTCCGGCGTTGGCACTGATTCCGCTTCTGGCCGGGAATGACAGCGGCAGCGTCGACTGGATGAAAGTGGGCATGAAGGTCCTGGCGTTTGCCGGCATGCTCGTCGGGGGCCGCTATTTACTGCGCCCCATTTTTCGCTACATCGCGGCCTCAGGCGTGCGTGAAGTGTTTACCGCCGCCTCGCTGCTGCTGGTATTGGGCTCCGCGTTGTTTATGGATGCGCTGGGGTTATCCATGGCGTTAGGCACCTTTATCGCCGGGATTCTGCTGGCGGAAAGTGAATACCGTCATGAGCTGGAAGTGGCGATCGAGCCGTTCAAAGGCTTACTGCTGGGGCTGTTTTTTATCTCGGTGGGCATGGCGCTGAACCTCGGGGTGCTTTATACCCACATTATCGCCATTTTACTGGGCGTACTGACGCTGGTGTCGGTCAAGTTACTGGTGCTGTATGTGCTGGCTCGAATCTATGGCTTACGCAGCTCTGAACGTCAGCAGTTTGCCGGCGTGTTGAGTCAGGGCGGCGAGTTTGCTTTTGTACTGTTCTCGGCGGCCTCGTCAGCCAGACTGTTTTCGGGCGACCAACTGCCGCTGCTGCTGGTTACCGTGACGCTGTCCATGATGACCACGCCGCTGCTTATGCAGGCAATTGATCGGCTGTTGGCGCGTCGCTTTAATGAAAGCGATGAAGACACTGAAAAACCCTTCGTTGAGGACGATCAGCCGCAGGTCATTGTGGTGGGCTTCGGACGTTTTGGTCAGGTAGTGGGCCGTTTGCTGATGGCAAACAATAAGCGCATCACCGTACTGGAGCGTGATATTAGTGCGGTCAACCTGATGCGCAAGTACGGCTACAAGGTTTACTATGGTGATGCAACGGAGCTGGAACTGCTGCGAGCGGCGGGTGCGGCTGATGCGCAGTCAATCGTCATTACCTGCAGCAATCCGGAAGATGCGATGACGATTGTGCATCTCTGCCAGCAACATTTTCCGCATTTGCAGATTATGGCGCGTGCCCGTGGTCGTGTGGAAGCCCACGAACTGCTGCAGGCGGGCGTGACGCAGTTCTCACGCGAAACTTTTTCCAGTGCGCTGGAACTGGGGCGTAAAACGCTTATGTCGCTGGGAATGCATCCTCATCAGGCTCATCGGGCACAGCAACACTTCCGCCGGCTGGATATGCGCATGTTGCGGGAGCTGATGCCTGTCCACTCTGATATGGCGCAGATTTCCCGTGTCCGCGAGGCGCGACGTGAACTGGAAGACATTTTTCAGCGTGAAATGCAGCATGAACGACGTCAGTTCCATGACTGGGATGACGATCAGTAATCAAAAGACACAGGTAGAACAGCATGCGTAAACGCTTTATTGCTGGTGCGGTATGTCCGCATTGTCAGGAAAAAGACACGCTGGCCATGTGGCGTGAAAACAATGTCGATGTCGTCGAGTGTGTGAAGTGCGGCCATCAAATGCGGGAAGCCGATAAACAGGCACGCGATCAGGTTCGCAGTAACGAGCAAGTGATCGGAATTTTCCATCCCGAGTAGCGAAATGGCCCAGCTTTTTTTAAGCTTAAGCACACAGCGGGATTGAATTCCGTTACAATTGACGCCATTAACGCTGAAGTCGCAAGAGAAAAAGAGTGCCTCTTGTACTCAGCCCCGAACCTTTCTGGTTGGTGTTATTGCACGCAAGAATAGACCAATGAGACGGGATCTTAGTTCTCAACGGTTAGGAGATATCATGAAAGTAGCAAAAGACCTGGTGGTAAGCCTGGCCTATCAGGTACGTACAGAAGACGGTGTGTTGGTTGACGAGTCACCGGTGAGTGCACCGTTAGACTATCTGCACGGTCATGGTTCCCTGATTTCTGGTCTGGAAAATGCGCTGGAAAACCACGTCGCGGGCGATAAGTTTGACGTGCATATCCCGGCAAATGACGCGTACGGTCAGTACGATGACAACCTGGTACAGCGCGTACCAAAAGACGTCTTTATGGGCGTTGACGAATTACAGGTTGGCATGCGTTTCCTGGCGGAAACCGATCAGGGTCCGGTGCCGGTTGAAATCACCGAAGTGGAAGACGACCATGTTGTGGTTGACGGTAACCACATGCTGGCGGGTCAGAACCTGAACTTTAACGTTGAGGTGGTTGCGATTCGTGAAGCCACACCGGAAGAGCTGGCACACGGCCATGTTCACGGTGCAGATGGTCATCATCACGACCATGACCATGACCACGGTAAAGGTGGTTGCGGAACGGGCGGTTGTGGCTGCAGCCACTAAGTCCGACGCGGTAGTGCAGGGCCACCTTCGGGTGGCCTTACTTTTTGTGGCATTTTATTGTCAGCAGGCCTCGGCAGAGCGGGCCTGCCGACAGTCAGCCTGACCTGTCACGGATGGATCAGTAATGCGGCGGCGGGGTTTCTTCTGAAGCATCGGCAATCATCGACGGCGCGCTGGCTTTAAACTTCTCAAGTAACAGGCGCATATGTTCGCGCATCTTACTCATTTCAAGTTCATGCTGAACGACGGTATTGTTCAGTTGATCGATAGTGATCTCCTGAAAGGCCAGCTTGCTTTCAAGCGCTTCAATACGTTGTTCCCACTCTGACTGTTGCATGATCTTTTCTCCTGTTAAGGGGCTACTCAGCGCATGATTCTAAAGGCTGGCGTTGCAGAATTGCCCTATTTATTCGCTTTTATTTGGTGTTTAGCTTGAAAAAGGGTCAGATGACATCATCTCTGGTGAAACTTCCTGATGCAAAAAAGGTCGGAAGTAGACCAGATAATTACGTTGTGGGAGTGTTCGTCACTGCCACGTAAAGTTATAGTGTGGGCCCTCAGTCCGCAATGATTCCCGAGGTGAGAGGCTTCGGTTTTGGAGAAAGGATGAAATCACTGTTTAAAGTCACATTGTTAGCTACCACCATGGCCGTCGCGCTGAATGCTCCGCTGGCAATGGCTGCAGAAACAGCAGCAGCTCCGGCCGCTGCCGATGCTCCACAGTCTGCTCCTCAGGCTCCAAAAAATGCCGCCTTCAAAAATGAAGATCAGCAATCTGCATACGCTTTGGGTGCGTCACTGGGCCGTTATATGGACAACTCCCTGAAAGAACAGGAGAAGTTGGGCATCAAGCTGGACAAGCAGCAACTGATTGCCGGTGTTCAGGACGCGTTTGGCGGCAAGAGCAAGCTGTCTGACGAAGAAATCGAGCAAACCCTGCAGGCGTTCGAAGCCCGCGTGAAAGGCGCGGCGTCAGCCAAGATGGAAAAAGACGCAAAAGAAAATGCCGAGAAGGGTGAAGCTTACAGCGCTAAGTTTGCTAAAGAGAGCGGCGTGAAGAAGACCGAAAGTGGTCTGCTGTATAAGGTTGAGAAAGAAGGGACCGGTGAGGCACCAAAAGACAGCGATACAGTCGTTGTAAACTACAAAGGTACCCTGATCGACGGCACCGAGTTTGATAACTCTTACACGCGCGGTGAGCCCCTGTCTTTCCGTCTTGACGGCGTGATTCCAGGCTGGACTGAAGGCCTGAAGCACGTTAAGAAAGGCGGTAAGATCAAGCTGGTTATCCCACCAAACCTGGCATACGGTAAAAACGGTGTTCCGGGCATCCCGGCTAACTCCACGCTGGTGTTTGACGTTGAGCTGCTTGATATCAAACCGGCACCAAAAGCGGATGAAAAAACGCAGGCACCTGCTGCTGACGCGAAGAAATCCCAGTAATCTGTCTGCCGCCACCTTCGGGTGGCGGTTTCTCTTTATGACAAACCTCTGGCATAACCCCGCGACATTTGCCAGACTATCGCCTGCATAACTATCCCAATATTGAGTCTGCCCGTAGCCGCTGTGACAGGCTCCAGCCATGTAGGGTGATGTCTTCAATGTCTAATCCATTCAATCCCGGTGAACTGAGCGACTTCGATCTTCTGGAGCAGCATCCGTTCGAGCAAACTGATTACGATATTTTAAAATCGTATGAGGCCGTTGTAGATGGTCTTGCCATGTTGATCGGCTCGCATTGTGAAATCGTCCTTCACTCACTGGAAGATTTAAACTGTTCGGCCGTGCGTATTGCTAACGGCGAGCATACAGGGCGTAAAGTGGGCTCGCCCATCACGGATTTAGCCTTGCGCATGCTGCATGATATGCAGGGTGCAGACAGCAACGTCTCCCGCGCTTATTTTACCCGCGCGAAAAGTGGTGTGCTGATGAAGTCCGTCACGATTGCGATTCGTAATCGCCAGCAGCGGGTGATTGGCTTGCTGTGTATCAACATGAACCTCGACGTTCCGTTTTCACAGATCATGTCGACGTTTCTGCCGCCAGAGATGCAGCAGGTCGATTCCAATGTGAACTTTGCCAGTTCGGTCGATGACCTGGTCATGCAGACGCTGGAATTTACGATTGAAGAAGTGAGCGCCGACCGTAACGTCTCGAATAATGCCAAGAACCGTCAGATCGTATTGAATCTGTATGAAAAAGGGATTTTCGATATCAAAGACGCCATCAATCAGGTCGCCGAGCGCTTAAATATTTCCAAACATACCGTGTACCTGTACATCCGCCAGTTTAAAAACGGTGACTTTCAGGGGCAGGATCGTTAATGCGCTATGCGCTTCTTGTCACCGGTCCGGCCTATGGTACGCAGCAGGCGACCAGCGCCCTGCTGTTTGCCAACGCGCTGCTGGCAGCGGGACACCAGCTGGAAAGCGTCTTTTTTTATCGGGAAGGGGTGCTGAACGCCAATCAGCTTAGCGCGCCCGCCAGTGACGAATTCGATCTTGTTCGTGCCTGGCAGTCGCTTCATCAGGCGCATGGCGTGGCGCTGAACATTTGCGTGGCGGCCGCACTCCGGCGCGGCGTGACGGATGCGCAGGAAGCCTCACGGCTTGCGCTGCCGGGCGCGAATCTTCAGCCCGGTTTTACCCTGGCCGGCTTAGGTGCGCTGGCGGAAGCGGCGCTGCGTTGCGAGCGGATGGTGCAGTTCTGATGAAGCGTGTCGCGTTTGTATTCACCCGAGCCCCACATGGCAGCAGTGCGGGACGTGAAGGGTTAGATGCGGTGCTGGCCACCGGCGCGTTGAGTGACGATATCGGCCTGTTTTTTATTGGAGATGGCGTTCTGCAGCTTAACAGTGAGCAACAGCCGGAAAATATTCACAGCCGGCATTATGCCGCTACCTTCGGCGTGCTGGCGCTGTATGATATCGACCAGTGTTATCTGTGCAGGGCGTCGCTGCAGTCGCGCGGTTTAGCGGAAAATGCGCCACGCATTCTGGATGCCGAAATTTTAGATGCGTCGGCCCTGCGGCAAAAACTCGCAGGCTATGACCGTATTTTGACTTTTTAAGAGCACCTAATGCTGCATACGTTATTTCACTCACCGACTTACAGCGACATCGAAAGCCTGACCCGACTGCTTATGCCGGAGGATGACCTGCTCTTGCTGCAGGATGGCGTACTGGCGGCGATTGAGGGCAGCAGGGCGCTGGAACAGCTTCGCGCCTCAGGGGCGAAGCTCTGGGCACTGGAAGATGACCTGAATGCCCGGGGGCTGAGCACGCAAATTTCCCCTGTTGTGCAGTCTGTGGACTATACTTTTTTCGTTGCGCTAACGGTAAAACATCAACAACAAATGGCCTGGTAATGCGTTGGCCCCCTGGTTATTTCTTGACACCTTTTTGACACAGCCCTAAAATTCTGCCTCCTCGTAATTCTACGAGGTGATTTATTACGTGTTTACGAAGCAAAAAGCTAAATCCCAGGAGCTATTTAATGGCAACAGTTAACCAGCTGGTTCGCAAACCACGCGTCCGCAAAGTTGCAAAGAGCAACGTGCCGGCGCTGGAAGCTTGCCCGCAGAAACGTGGCGTTTGTACCCGTGTGTACACCACCACTCCTAAAAAACCAAACTCAGCACTGCGTAAAGTTTGCCGTGTGCGTTTGACTAACGGTTTTGAAGTCACCTCCTACATCGGTGGTGAAGGTCACAACCTGCAGGAACACTCCGTGATCCTGATCCGTGGCGGTCGTGTTAAAGACCTGCCAGGTGTGCGTTACCACACCGTTCGTGGCGCGCTGGACTGCTCAGGTGTTAAAGACCGTAAGCAGTCACGCTCCAAGTACGGCGTGAAGAAGCCAAAGGCTTAATGGTTCTCCGTTAAGTAAGGCCAAACGTTTTAACTTAAATGTCAAACTAAACTCGTAGAGTTTTGGACAATCCTGAATTAACAACGGAGTATTTCCATGCCACGTCGTCGCGTCATTGGTCAGCGTAAAATTCTGCCGGATCCTAAGTTCGGATCAGAGCTGCTGGCTAAATTTGTAAATATCCTGATGGTAGATGGTAAAAAATCTACTGCTGAATCTATCGTCTATACCGCACTTGAGACCCTGGCTCAACGTGCTGGTAAAGATGGCCTGGAAGCTTTTGAGGTTGCTCTCGAAAACGTGCGTCCGACTGTCGAAGTTAAGTCACGTCGCGTTGGTGGTTCAACCTATCAGGTTCCAGTTGAAGTCCGTCCGGTTCGTCGTAATGCCCTGGCAATGCGTTGGATCGTAGAAGCTGCTCGTAAACGCGGTGATAAATCTATGGCTTTACGCCTGGCGAACGAACTTTCTGACGCTGCAGAAAACAAAGGTACTGCAGTTAAGAAACGTGAAGACGTTCACCGTATGGCTGAAGCCAACAAGGCGTTCGCTCACTACCGCTGGTAACAGCTGCGTAGTTGTTGTTAAACCAGCGGGCGCTCAAACAGCCAACCCGCTGGGGTCGACTAACTTTGAACGTCCTAAAAACCGAGGAATAAAATGGCTCGTACAACACCCATTGCGCGCTACCGTAATATTGGTATCAGCGCACACATCGACGCCGGTAAAACCACTACTACCGAGCGTATCCTGTTCTACACCGGTGTTAACCACAAAATCGGTGAAGTGCATGATGGCGCAGCGACCATGGACTGGATGGCACAGGAGCAGGAACGTGGTATTACCATCACGTCTGCTGCAACGACCGCGTTCTGGTCAGGTATGGCTAAGCAGTTTGAGCCACACCGCATCAACATCATCGACACCCCGGGACACGTTGACTTCACCATCGAAGTAGAACGTTCCATGCGTGTGCTCGATGGCGCAGTAATGGTTTACTGTGCTGTAGGTGGTGTTCAGCCACAGTCTGAGACCGTATGGCGTCAGGCTAACAAATATAAAGTTCCACGCATTGCGTTCGTTAACAAAATGGACCGCATGGGTGCAAACTTCCTGAAAGTAGTTGGTCAGATCGAATCTCGTCTGGGCGCGACTCCGGTTCCGCTGCAGATCGCTATCGGCGCTGAAGAAAACTTCACCGGCGTTGTTGACCTGATCAAAATGAAAGCCATCAACTGGAACGACCAGGATGCGGGCGTGACCTTCGATTACGAAGAGATCCCAGCTAACCTGCAAGAACTGGCTGAAGAATGGCGCGGCAAGCTGATCGAAGCTGCAGCAGAAGCCTCTGAAGAGCTGATGGAGAAATTCTTCAGCGGTGAAGAGCTGACTGAAGAAGAGATCAAAAAAGCGCTGCGTCAGCGCGTGCTGAAAAACGAAATCATCCTGGTGACCTGTGGTTCTGCATTTAAGAACAAAGGTGTTCAGGCAATGCTGGATGCGGTTGTTGAGTATCTGCCAGCCCCGACCGACGTACCGGCAATCAACGGTATGCTGGACGATGGTAAAGATACCCCAGCTGAGCGTCACGCAAGTGATGAAGAGCCGTTCTCTGCTCTGGCGTTTAAGATCGCAACTGACCCATTCGTGGGTAACCTGACGTTCTTCCGCGTTTACTCTGGTGTAGTTAACTCAGGCGATACCGTTCTGAACTCCGTGAAATCTGCACGTGAGCGTTTCGGTCGTATCGTTCAGATGCACGCTAACAAACGTGAAGAAATCAGCGAAGTTCGCGCAGGTGACATCGCCGCTGCGATCGGCCTGAAAGACGTTATCACTGGTGATACCCTGTGTGATCCAAACGCGCCAATCATTCTGGAGCGTATGGAATTCCCTGAGCCGGTAATTTCTATCGCCGTTGAGCCGAAAACCAAAGCTGACCAGGAAAAAATGGGTCTGGCTCTGGGTCGTCTGGCGAAAGAAGACCCGTCATTCCGCGTATGGACTGACGAAGAGTCTAACCAGACTATCATCGCTGGTATGGGTGAACTTCACCTCGATATCATCGTTGACCGTATGAAGCGTGAATTCAACGTTGAAGCGAACGTGGGTAAACCACAGGTTGCTTACCGTGAAGCTATCCGCTCTAAAGTTACCGGTATCGAAGGTAAACACGCCAAGCAGTCTGGTGGTCGTGGTCAGTACGGTCATGTTGTTATCGACATGTACCCGCTGGAGCCAGGTTCGAACCCGAAAGGTTACGAATTTGTCAACGATATCAAAGGTGGTGTAATTCCTGGCGAATTCATCCCAGCCGTTGATAAAGGTATCCAGGAGCAGTTGAAATCAGGCCCACTGGCAGGTTATCCGGTTGTGGATCTGGGTGTTCGTCTGCACTTCGGTTCTTACCATGACGTTGACTCCTCTGAACTGGCGTTTAAACTGGCCGCGTCTATTGCCTTTAAAGATGGCTTTAAGAAAGCGCAGCCTGTTCTGCTTGAGCCTATCATGAAGGTTGAAGTTGAAACCCCAGAAGAGAACACCGGTGACGTAATCGGTGACCTTAGCCGTCGTCGTGGTATGCTCAAAGGGCAGGAATCTAACGCTACTGGCGTTCAGATCCACGCTGAAGTTCCACTGTCTGAAATGTTCGGATATGCAACTCAGCTGCGCTCTCTGACCAAAGGTCGTGCTTCGTACTCCATGGAGTTCCTGAAGTATGACGACGCACCGAACAACGTTGCGCAGGCCGTTATTGAAGCTCGTAGCAAATAAGCTACGGTTTAAATTTGAACTGATGCCTTCATCCCGGGTGATGAAGGCATAACGTAAGGAATATCGCCATGGCGAAAGAGCAATTTCAACGTAACAAACTGCACGTAAACGTGGGCACCATCGGTCACGTTGACCACGGTAAAACCACCCTGACTGCAGCAATCACCACCGTTCTGGCTAAAACCAACGGCGGCCAGGCGCGTGCGTTCGACCAGATCGACAGCACCCCTGAAGAAAAAGCACGTGGTATCACCATCAACACTGCACACGTTGAGTATGAAACCCCGTCTCGCCACTATGCACACGTTGACTGCCCGGGCCACGCCGACTATGTGAAAAACATGATCACCGGTGCTGCGCAGATGGACGGCGCGATCCTGGTTGTTGCTGCGACTGACGGCCCAATGCCGCAGACCCGTGAGCACATCCTGCTGGGTCGTCAGGTAGGCGTTCCTTACATCATCGTGTTCCTGAACAAGTGTGACATGGTTGATGACGAAGAGCTGCTGGAGCTGGTTGAGATGGAAGTCCGTGACCTGCTGTCACAGTACGACTTCCCGGGCGACGACACTCCAATCGTTCGCGGTTCAGCACTGAAAGCGCTGGAAGGCAACCCAGAGTGGGAAGAGAAGATCGTTGAGCTGGCTAACCACCTGGACAACTACATCCCGGATCCGGTTCGTGCTATCGACATGCCGTTCCTGCTGCCAATCGAAGACGTATTCTCAATCTCTGGCCGTGGTACTGTAGTAACCGGTCGTGTTGAGCGCGGTGTTGTTAAAGTCGGCGACGAAGTTGAAATCGTGGGTATCAAAGATACGGCGAAATCAACCTGTACCGGTGTTGAAATGTTCCGCAAACTGCTGGACCAGGGTCAGGCAGGCGAAAACTGTGGTGTTCTGCTGCGCGGTATCAAGCGTGAAGACATCCAGCGTGGTCAGGTTCTGGCGAAGCCAGGCACCATCAAGCCACACACCAAGTTCGAGTCAGAAGTTTACGTTCTGTCTAAAGACGAAGGTGGCCGCCATACTCCGTTCTTCAAGGGCTACCGTCCACAGTTCTACTTCCGTACCACTGACGTGACCGGTTCAGTAGAGCTGCCAGAAGGCGTTGAAATGGTTATGCCAGGCGACAACATCAAAATGGTTGTTACCCTGATTCACCCAATCGCAATGGACGAAGGTCTGCGCTTCGCAATCCGCGAAGGTGGCCGTACCGTTGGCGCGGGCGTTGTTGCTAAAGTTATCGCTTAATTGTGATCTCTGATGTGGCCACATGAGTGGCCACTGCAAAATAAAAAGAGCACTTCGGTGCTCTTTTTTTATGCCTGTCATTTAATCACGCAGGCTTTCTCCTCACAAAAGGTAGGTTTGAAATAAAAACGATTCGCATTTACACTGTGCGCACGAAATAGACCGGGTGATGAATAAATGTACGTCTGTCTGTGTAATGCCATCAGTGACAAAACGCTCCGTGAAGTCGTGCGCCGTTATCAGCCCAAATCTATCCAGCAGTTGCGCCAAATCGTGCCCGTGGGAAAGCAATGTGGAAAATGTATTCGGGATGCCCGCGCGATTATGGATGAAGAGATGCAGCACGCTCCGCAATATAAAGAAATCGCGTAAACGCACACACACCACCGACTTGATAATACCCACAATTTTCATCGCGTTTTTTTGACTTCTTTTTAACCGCATCTACGCTCAAATAAACATGAGCGGAGGAAGCGAAATGAAGGGCGATGCGAAAATCATAAGTCATCTCAATAAATTGTTGGGGAATGAACTGGTTGCAATAAACCAGTACTTCTTACATGCACGGATGTTCAAAAACTGGGGACTGATGCGTCTTAACGACGTTGAGTACCATGAGTCCATAGATGAAATGAAGCATGCGGATAAATACATCGAACGTATTCTGTTTCTTGAAGGCATTCCTAATCTACAGGATCTGGGGCGACTCAGGATTGGAGAAGATGTCGGGGAGATGTTGCAGTCCGATCTCAATCTTGAACTCGAAGGCGCAAAAGACCTGCGAGAAGCCATCGCCTATGCGGATAAAGTTCATGATTACGTAAGCCGCGATATGATGATCGCCATCCTCGAAGATGAGGAGCACCATATCGACTGGATTGAAACCGAGCTTGATCTCATTAGTAAGATGGGCATTCAGAATTACCTGCAGGCGCAAATCAAAGAAGAGTAAGGCTTTGACTAACGATAACTCCCCAGCCCGCGACGGCCAGGAAAGGACCAAAGGGAAGCGGGCTGTTCAGGTACCACGCCCGGTTCCTTATCCGCAGCGCGCCGAAAGCGATCAAGGCTGTCGTACAGGCAGTCAGGGCAATGAAGGGCAGGGCCTGCCAACCACACCATGCGCCCAGTGCGGCAAACAGTTTGATATCCCCACAACCTAATCCTTTCCGCCGCGTAACCTGTTGAAAAATTCCGGCAAGCAACCAAAGTGAACCATAGCCAAACATGACGCCACCGATGGCCGAACTGACCGTGAGTGGCTGAAAGAACATGAAACGTGAAAGACCCAGCCACAGGAGCGCGTGGGTGAGAACATCTGGCAGCAGGAAGTGGCGCTGGTCGATGGCCGCAAGGACGAGGAGCAAACAGGAAGCCAGAAGCGGAAACAGCGCATGAATGAGATTGTCGTAAAACAGGTAAGCCAGCAACAGGCAGAGCAGGGCGCCTGTCAGCTCAAACAGCACGGGCAGCAAACCGACCGGATGCGAACAAAACCGACAGTGCCCCCGCAACCACAGCCAGCTTATCAGCGGAACGCTGTCGTGCCACAGGATCGTGCGGCGACAGTAACTACAGTGGGAAGGCGGCGTCCACAATGACTGCAGCCAGCGACGTGGTGAAGCGGACGTATTAAAACGTTGACAGGCCAGGGCGAGAAAGCTGCCAAGCGCGCCGCCTGACAGGGAGACAGCAACGATGATGAGCAACACGATGACCTCCGGTTAACCTGATGTGATGACTGAGTCTGTCTGAACGCGTCCTCTGCGTCGCGGATGAGAAAAAGAGAATGGAAAACCGCGCCCAGAAAAAAAGGGGCGAAGACATCCGTCCTGCAGGGCTTCTGTGCAGACGTACACAAAAGCGTTAAACACAGTTTTATGTGGCAAATGTGCATCGTGGGTTGCTTCCTGAGCAAATCTACGTATAATGCGCGGGCCTGCCGATATTGGCAGGCGCGATTCGAGCTGAATCGCAGACGGCAGTTTGTTGGGCCGTCTGACAATACTCCCAACTGTGGAGTTATATGCTGAACGATTACACTCTCCCATCAATCGTAATGGGTTCGAGTAGTAATTTTTTTCGTCTATAAAATGTTTGGAGCCTTGGTCTCATGTCGAACCAAAGAATCCGTATCCGTCTTAAAGCGTTTGATCATCGTCTGATCGATCAATCAACCGCGGAAATCGTCGAGACTGCCAAGCGCACTGGTGCGCAGGTACGTGGTCCGATCCCGCTGCCGACCCGCAAAGAGCGCTTTACCGTTCTGATCTCTCCGCACGTTAACAAAGATGCGCGTGACCAGTACGAAATTCGCACTCACAAGCGTCTGGTAGACATCGTTGAGCCAACTGAAAAAACCGTTGATGCTCTGATGCGTCTGGACCTGGCTGCCGGTGTTGACGTGCAGATCAGCCTGGGTTAATCAGGTCATCGAGCGATTGAGAGGTTGAAACAATGATTGGTTTAGTCGGTAAAAAAGTGGGTATGACCCGCATCTTCACTGAAGATGGCGTATCTATCCCAGTAACCGTAATCGAAGTTGAAGCGAACCGCGTTACTCAGGTCAAAGGCCTGGAGAACGATGGTTACCAGGCAATTCAGGTTACCACCGGTGCTAAAAAAGCAAACCGTGTGACCAAACCTGAAGCTGGTCATTTTGCTAAAGCTGGCGTAGAAGCTGGCCGTGGCCTGTGGGAATTCCGCACCGCTGAAGGTGATGAGTATTCTGTAGGTCAGAGCATCAGCGTTGAAATTTTCGCTGACGTTAAAAAAGTAGACGTAACTGGCACCTCTAAAGGTAAAGGTTTCGCAGGTACCGTTAAGCGCTGGAACTTCCGTACCCAGGACGCAACCCACGGTAACTCCTTGTCTCACCGCGTTCCGGGTTCTATCGGTCAGAACCAGACTCCGGGCAAAGTGTTCAAAGGCAAGAAAATGGCAGGTCAGCTGGGTAATGAGCGCGTAACTGTTCAGAGCCTGGACGTAGTACGTGTTGACGCTGAGCGCAACCTGCTGCTGGTTAAAGGTGCAGTTCCCGGTGCTACCGGTAGCGACCTGATCGTTAAACCAGCTGTGAAGGCGTAAGGGGATAGCAATGGAATTAGTATTGAAAGACGCGCAGAGCGCGCTGACTGTTTCCGAAACTACCTTCGGTCGTGATTTCAACGAAGCGCTGGTTCACCAGGTTGTTGTTGCTTACGCATCAGGCGCCCGCCAGGGTACTCGCGCGCAGAAAACTCGCGCTGAAGTAACCGGTTCAGGCAAAAAGCCTTGGCGTCAGAAAGGCACCGGCCGTGCGCGTTCAGGTTCTGTAAAGAGCCCGATCTGGCGTTCAGGTGGCGTGACCTTTGCTGCTAAGCCACAAGACCACAGTCAAAAAGTTAACAAAAAGATGTACCGCGGCGCGCTGAAAAGCATCCTGTCCGAACTGGTACGTCAAGATCGTCTGATCGTTGTCGAGCAGTTCTCTGTTGAAGCACCGAAAACCAAGTTGCTGGCACAGAAGCTGAAAGACATGGCGCTGGAAGACGTGCTGATCATCACCGGCGAACTGGATGAGAATCTGTTCCTGGCTGCGCGTAACCTGTACAAGGTTGACGTGCGTGATGCAGCGGGTATCGACCCAGTTAGCCTGATCGCCTTCGACAAAGTCGTTATGACTGCTGATGCAGTTAAGCAAGTTGAGGAGATGCTGGCATGATCCGTGAAGAACGTCTGCTGAAAGTACTGCGCGCGCCGCACGTATCTGAAAAGGCATCTAGCGCGATGGAAAAAACCAACACCATCGTACTCAAAGTAGCTAAAGACGCGACTAAAGCAGAGATCGTTGCTGCTGTTGAGAAACTGTTCGAAGTAGAAGTTAAAGACGTTAACACCCTGGTAGTTAAAGGTAAGGTTAAGCGTCACGGACAGCGTATCGGTCGTCGTAGCGACTGGAAAAAAGCTTACGTCACCCTGAAGGAAGGCCAGAATCTGGACTTCGTCGGCGGCGCTGAGTAAGTCGGAGGAGAAAGACAATGGCAGTTGTTAAATGTAAACCGACATCTCCGGGTCGTCGCCACGTCGTTAAAGTGGTGAACCCAGAGTTGCACAAGGGCAAGCCGTTTGCTCCATTGCTGGAAAAAAACAGCAAATCCGGTGGCCGCAACAACAACGGTCGCATCACTACCCGTCACATCGGTGGTGGTCATAAGCAGGCTTACCGTCTGGTTGACTTCAAACGCAACAAAGATGGTATCCCGGCAACCGTTGAACGTCTTGAGTACGATCCGAACCGCTCTGCGAACATCGCACTGGTTCTGTACAAAGACGGCGAACGCCGTTACATCCTGGCCCCTAAAGGCCTGAAAGCCGGCGACCAGATTCAGTCTGGCGTTGATGCTGCGATCAAAGCAGGTAACACACTGCCGATGCGTAACATCCCGGTGGGTTCTACCGTTCACAACGTAGAAATGAAACCAGGCAAAGGCGGTCAGATTGCTCGCTCAGCCGGTGCTTACGTGCAGATCGTTGCGCGTGAAGGTTCCTACGTTACCCTGCGTCTGCGTTCAGGTGAAATGCGTAAAGTCGAAGCTGACTGCCGCGCTACACTGGGCGAAGTCGGTAACGCTGAGCATATGCTGCGCGTTCTGGGTAAAGCTGGTGCAACCCGTTGGCGTGGTGTTCGTCCGACCGTTCGTGGTACCGCGATGAACCCAGTAGATCACCCGCACGGTGGTGGTGAAGGTCGTAACTTTGGTAAGCACCCGGTAACTCCGTGGGGCGTTCAGACCAAAGGTAAGAAGACCCGTAGCAACAAGCGTACCGATAAATTTATCGTACGTCGCCGTAGCAAATAATATTAGAGGATAAGCCATGCCACGTTCTCTCAAGAAAGGTCCTTTTATTGACCTGCACTTGCTGAAGAAGGTAGAGAAAGCGGTGGAAAGCGGTGACAAGAAGCCTTTGCGCACTTGGTCCCGTCGTTCAACGATCTTTCCTAACATGATCGGTTTGACCATCGCTGTCCATAATGGTCGTCAGCACGTTCCTGTCTTTGTTTCCGACGAAATGGTTGGTCACAAACTGGGTGAATTCGCGCCGACACGTACTTATCGCGGTCACGCGGCTGATAAAAAAGCCAAGAAGAAATAAGTAGGAGGAAGAGATGGAAACTTTAGCTCAACATCGCCACGCTCGTTCTTCTGCTCAGAAGGTTCGCCTTGTTGCTGACCTGATCCGCGGTAAGAAAGTGTCGCAGGCACTGGACATTTTGACCTACACCAACAAGAAAGCGGCTGTACTGGTCAAGAAAGTTCTGGAATCTGCCATTGCTAACGCTGAACACAACGATGGCGCTGATATCGACGATCTGAAAGTCGCGAAAATTTTCGTCGACGAAGGCCCAAGCATGAAGCGCATTATGCCGCGTGCAAAAGGTCGTGCAGATCGCATCCTGAAGCGCACCAGCCACATTACTGTGGTTGTGTCCGATCGCTGAGACTCTGGAGACTAGCAATGGGTCAGAAAGTACATCCTAATGGTATTCGCCTGGGTATTGTAAAACCATGGAACTCTACCTGGTTTGCGAACACCAAAGAATTCGCTGACAACCTGGACAGCGACTTTAAAGTACGTCAGTACCTGACTAAGGAACTGGCTAAGGCGTCTGTATCTCGTATCGTTATCGAGCGTCCAGCTAAGAGCATCCGTGTGACCATTCACACCGCTCGTCCTGGCATCGTGATCGGTAAGAAAGGTGAAGACGTAGAAAAACTGCGCACGGTCGTCGCGAAAATCGCTGGCGTTCCTGCACAGATCAATATCGCCGAAGTCCGTAAACCGGAACTGGACGCAAAACTGGTTGCTGACAGCATCACTTCACAGCTGGAGCGTCGTGTGATGTTCCGTCGTGCTATGAAGCGTGCGGTTCAGAACGCCATGCGTCTGGGCGCGAAGGGTATCAAAGTTGAAGTTAGCGGCCGTCTGGGCGGCGCCGAGATCGCACGTACCGAATGGTACCGTGAAGGTCGCGTGCCGTTGCACACTCTGCGTGCTGACATTGACTACAACACCTCTGAAGCGCACACCACTTATGGTGTAATCGGCGTTAAGGTATGGATCTTCAAAGGCGAGATCCTGGGTGGTATGGCTGCTGTTGAACAACCGGAACCGGCTGCTCAACCTAAAAAGCAGCAGCGTAAAGGCCGTAAGTAAGGAGAGTCGCTATGTTACAACCAAAGCGTACGAAATTCCGTAAAGTGCACAAAGGCCGCAACCGCGGTCTGGCGCAGGGTACGGATGTTAGCTTCGGGACTTTCGGTCTGAAAGCTGTTGGCCGTGGTCGTCTGACTGCCCGTCAGATCGAAGCAGCACGTCGTGCTATGACCCGTGCAGTTAAGCGTCAAGGTAAGATCTGGATCCGTGTATTCCCGGACAAACCGATCACCGAGAAGCCGCTGGAAGTGCGTATGGGTAAAGGTAAGGGTAACGTTGAGTATTGGGTTGCCCTGATCCAGCCTGGTAAAGTCCTGTATGAAATGGACGGCGTACCAGAAGAGCTGGCCCGTGAAGCATTCAAGCTGGCAGCAGCAAAACTGCCTATCAAAACCACCTTTGTAACTAAGACGGTGATGTAATGAAAGCAACAGAGCTGCGTGAAAAAAGCGTTGAAGAGCTGAACACTGAGCTGCTTAATCTGCTGCGTGAGCAATTTAACCTGCGCATGCAGGCAGCATCTGGTCAACTGCAGCAGTCTCATCTGCTGAAGCAGGTTCGCCGTGATGTTGCACGCGTTAAGACTTTACTGACTGAGAAGGCGGGTTCGTAATGACCGATAAAATCCGTACTCTGCAGGGTCGTGTTGTTAGTGACAAAATGCAGAAATCTGCTGTTGTTGCTATCGAGCGTTTCGTGAAGCATCCAATCTATGGAAAATTCATTAAGCGTACGACTAAGCTGCACATCCATGACGAGAACAACGAATGTGGAATCGGCGACGTGGTAGAAATCCGCGAATGCCGTCCACTGTCTAAGACTAAGTCCTGGACACTGGTTCGCGTTGTAGAGAAAGCAATTCTGTAATAGAATTTGCCCTCTTTAAAAATCTAATGAACGGCTCGAAAGAGCCGTTCATTTTTTCTACCCATCTGCGAGAACCGGTGTTATAATGCCGCGCCCTCAATTATGGGGCTTTCAATCGACCTGAGGTCTAGGTCCCGAAGTAGTAGTTGACATTAGCGGAGCACTGAAATGATCCAAGAACAGACTATGCTGAACGTCGCCGACAACTCCGGTGCACGTCGCGTAATGTGTATCAAGGTTCTGGGTGGCTCGCACCGTCGCTACGCAGGCGTCGGCGACATCATTAAAGTTACCATCAAGGAAGCAATTCCACGTGGTAAAGTTAAAAAAGGTGATGTCCTGAAGGCGGTAGTGGTGCGCACCAGGAAGGGTGTTCGTCGCCCGGACGGTTCTGTCATTCGCTTCGATGGTAATGCATGCGTTATTTTAAACAATAACAGCGAGCAGCCTATCGGTACGCGTATTTTTGGGCCGGTAACTCGTGAACTTCGTACTGAAAAGTTCATGAAAATTATCTCTCTGGCACCAGAAGTACTCTAAGGAGCGAACAATGGCAGCTAAAATCCGTCGTAACGACGAAGTTATCGTGTTAACCGGTAAAGATAAAGGTAAGCGCGGTAAAGTTAAGAACGTCCTGTCTTCTGGCAAGGTCATCGTTGAAGGTATCAACCTGGTTAAGAAACATCAGAAGCCTGTTCCGGCTCTGAACCAACCAGGCGGCATCGTTGAAAAAGAAGCTGCAATTCAGGTTTCTAACGTTGCTCTCTTCAATGCGGCAACCGGTAAGGCTGACCGTGTAGGCTTTAGATTCGAAGACGGTAAAAAAGTCCGTTTCTTCAAATCTAATAGCGAAACTATCAAGTAATTTGGAGTAGTACGATGGCGAAACTGCATGATTACTACAAAGACGAGGTAGTCCAGAAACTCATGTCTGAGTTCGGCTACAATTCTGTCATGCAAGTCCCTCGGGTCGAGAAGATCACCCTGAACATGGGTGTTGGTGAAGCGATCGCTGACAAGAAACTGCTGGATAACGCAGCAGCTGACCTGGCAGCAATCTCCGGTCAAAAACCGTTGATCACCAAAGCACGCAAATCAGTTGCAGGCTTCAAAATCCGTCAGGGCTATCCGATCGGCTGTAAAGTAACTCTGCGTGGCGAACGCATGTGGGAGTTCTTTGAGCGTCTGATCACCATTGCTGTACCGCGTATCCGTGACTTCCGTGGCCTGTCCGCTAAGTCATTCGATGGTCGTGGCAACTACAGCATGGGTGTACGTGAGCAGATCATCTTCCCAGAAATCGACTACGACAAAGTCGATCGCGTTCGTGGTTTGGATATTACCATTACCACTACTGCGAAATCTGATGATGAAGGCCGTGCTCTGCTGGCTGCCTTTGACTTCCCGTTCCGTAAGTAAGGTAGGGTTACTTAATGGCTAAGCAATCTATGAAAGCACGCGAAGTTAAGCGTGTGAAATTAGCAGACAAATTCTTCGCAAAACGCGCTGAACTGAAAGCGATCATTTCTGATGTGAACGCTTCCGACGAAGACCGTTGGGATGCCGTTCTCAAGCTGCAGAGTCTGCCGCGTGATTCCAGCCCTTCACGTCAGCGTAACCGCTGCCGTCAAACAGGTCGTCCGCACGGTTTCCTGCGGAAGTTTGGGTTGAGCCGTATCAAGGTCCGTGAAGCCGCAATGCGCGGTGAAATCCCGGGTCTGAAAAAGGCTAGCTGGTAATTGTCACCAATTGAATCACGGGAGTAACACAGATGAGCATGCAAGATCCGATCGCGGATATGCTGACCCGTATCCGTAACGGTCAGGCCGCGAACAAAGTTGCGGTCACCATGCCCTCCTCCAAGCTGAAATTGGCAATTGCCAACGTGCTGAAGGAAGAAGGCTTTATTGAAGATTTTAAAATCGAAGGCGACACCAAGCTGGAACTGGAACTGACTCTTAAGTATTTCCAGGGTAAAGCGGTTGTAGAAAGCATTCAGCGAGTAAGCCGTCCCGGCCTGCGCATCTATAAGAAAAAAGATGAGCTGCCAAAGGTAATGGCTGGTATGGGTATCGCTGTCATTTCTACATCGAAAGGTGTTATGACTGATCGTGCAGCGCGCCAGGCTGGTCTTGGTGGCGAAATTATCTGCTACGTAGCGTAATCGGAGGATACTATGTCTCGTGTTGCTAAAGCACCTGTCGTTGTTCCTGCCGGCGTAGAGGTAAAACTCAACGGTCAGGTAATTTCGATTAAAGGTAAAAACGGCGAGCTGACTCGTACTATCAATGATGCTGTTGAAGTTAAGCATGCTGACAACACCCTGACTTTCGCTCCGCGCGAAGGTTATGTTGACGGCTGGGCGCAGGCGGGTACTTCTCGCGCGCTGCTGAACGCAATGGTTATCGGTGTTACCGAAGGCTTCACTAAGAAGCTGCAGCTGGTTGGTGTTGGTTATCGTGCTGCCGTTAAAGGCAACGTAGTTAACCTGTCTCTGGGCTTTTCTCATCCAGTTGATCACCAGCTGCCCGCGGGTATCACTGCAGAGTGTCCGACTCAGACTGAAATCGTGCTGAAAGGCGCTGATAAGCAGGTGATCGGCCAGGTTGCAGCTGACTTGCGCGCCTACCGTCGTCCTGAGCCTTATAAAGGCAAGGGTGTCCGTTACGCCGACGAAGTCGTGCGTACCAAAGAGGCTAAGAAGAAGTAAGGTAACACTATGGATAAGAAATCTGCTCGTATCCGTCGTGCGACCCGTGCACGTCGCAAGCTCAAAGAGCTGGGTGCTACTCGCCTGGTGGTACATCGTACCCCGCGTCACATTTACGCACAGGTAATCGCCCCGAACGGTTCCGAAGTTCTGGTTGCTGCTTCTACTGTAGAAAAAGCTATCACTGAACAACTGAAGTATACCGGTAATAAAGAAGCCGCAGCTGCTGTAGGTAAAGCTATTGCAGAACGCGCAATCGAAAAAGGCATCACTGGTGTTTCTTTCGACCGTTCCGGTTTCCAATATCATGGTCGCGTCCAGGCACTGGCAGATGCTGCCCGTGAAGCTGGCCTTCAGTTCTAAGGTAGAGGTCTAAGATGGCACACATCGAGAAACAAGCTGGCGAACTGCAGGAAAAACTGATCGCGGTAAACCGTGTATCTAAAACTGTAAAAGGTGGTCGTATTTTCTCCTTCACCGCACTGACTGTAGTGGGTGATGGTAACGGCCGCGTTGGTTTTGGTTACGGTAAAGCGCGTGAAGTTCCAGCAGCGATCCAGAAAGCGATGGAGAAAGCCCGTCGCAACATGGTTAATGTCGCGCTGATCAACGGCACCCTGCAGCACCCTGTTAAAGGTGCGCACACTGGGTCCCGTGTGTTCATGCAGCCGGCTTCAGAAGGTACCGGTATCATCGCCGGTGGTGCAATGCGCGCCGTTCTGGAAGTCGCTGGAGTACATAACGTTCTGGCAAAAGCCTATGGTTCTACTAACCCGATTAACGTGGTTCGTGCAACTATTGACGGCCTGGGCAATATGAAGTCTCCGGAAATGGTCGCTGCTAAGCGTGGTAAATCCGTTGAAGAAATTCTGGGGTAATCACGATGGCAAAGACTATTAAAATCACTCAAACCCGTAGTTCAATCGGCCGCTTGCCTAAGCATAAAGCCACTCTGGTTGGCCTGGGTCTGCGTCGTATTGGTCATACCGTAGAGCGTGAAGACACGCCAGCTGTACGCGGCATGGTCAACGCGGTTTCCTACATGGTTAAAGTGGAGGAGTAAGAGATGCGTTTAAATACTCTGTCTCCGGCCGAAGGGTCTAAGCACGCTACCAAGCGTCTGGGTCGTGGTATCGGTTCTGGCCTCGGAAAAACCGGTGGTCGTGGTCACAAAGGTCAGAACTCACGTTCTGGCGGTGGCGTACGTCGCGGTTTCGAAGGTGGTCAGATGCCTCTGTACCGTCGTCTGCCGAAGTTCGGTTTCACCTCTCGCAAAGCAATGATCACCACAGAGATTCGTCTGTCTGATCTGGCGAAAGTTGAAGGCGGTATCGTCGACCTGAACGCGCTGAAAGCAGCTAACATTGTCGGTGTCCAGATTGAGTTCGTTAAAGTCATTCTGTCTGGTGAAGTTTCTGCACCGGTGACGGTTCGCGGCCTGCGTGTCACCAAAGGTGCTCGTGCTGCAATCGAAGCTGCTGGCGGTAAAATCGAGGAATAAGTAGCAGATGGCTAAACAACCGGGATTAGATTTTCAAAGTGCCAAAGGTGGCTTTGGTGAACTGAAACGCAGACTGCTGTTTGTTATCGGTGCACTGATTGTCTTCCGCATTGGCTCTTTCATTCCAATCCCTGGTATTGATGCCACTGTACTTGCCAAACTGCTTGAGCAACAGCGTGGCACCATCATTGAAATGTTTAATATGTTCTCTGGTGGTGCTCTCAGCCGTGCTTCTATTTTTGCTCTGGGTATCATGCCGTATATTTCGGCATCTATTATTATCCAGCTGTTAACGGTGGTTCATCCTGCCTTAGCAGAAATCAAGAAAGAAGGGGAGGCTGGCCGTCGTAAGATTAGCCAGTACACCCGTTACGGTACGTTGGTATTGGCCATATTCCAGTCGATCGGTATTGCTACCGGTTTGCCGAATATGCCTGGTATGCAAGGCCTGGTAATGAATCCAGGCTTTGCATTCTATTTTACCGCTGTTGTAAGTCTGGTTACCGGGACAATGTTCCTGATGTGGCTGGGCGAACAGATTACTGAACGTGGTATCGGTAACGGTATCTCGATCATTATCTTCGCGGGTATTGTTGCGGGACTTCCGCCGGCCATTGGCCATACCATCGAGCAAGCGCGGCAAGGTGACCTGCACTTCCTTCTGTTGCTGTTGGTTGCAGTTCTCGTATTTGCAGTGACCTTCTTTGTTATTTTCGTTGAGCGTGGTCAACGCCGCATCGTGGTGAACTATGCGAAACGTCAACAAGGTCGTCGCGTTTACGCTGCACAGAGCACACATTTACCGTTGAAAGTGAATATGGCAGGGGTTATCCCGGCAATCTTCGCTTCCAGCATTATTCTGTTCCCGGCAACGATTGCATCGTGGTTCGGGGGCGGTACCGGTTGGAACTGGCTGACAACAATTTCGATGTATTTGCAGCCAGGACAGCCGCTTTATGTGCTACTCTATGCGACTGCTATCATCTTCTTCTGTTTCTTCTACACGGCGTTGGTTTTCAACCCGCGTGAAACAGCAGATAACCTGAAGAAGTCTGGTGCATTCGTACCGGGAATTCGTCCGGGAGAGCAAACGGCGAGATATATCGATAAAGTAATGACACGGTTAACCTTAATCGGTGCCCTCTACATTACCTTTATTTGCCTTATCCCGGAGTTCATGCGTGATGCGATGAAAGTTCCTTTCTACTTTGGCGGTACATCGCTGCTTATCGTAGTGGTCGTCATCATGGACTTTATGGCTCAAGTGCAAACTCTGATGATGTCAAGTCAGTACGAGTCTGCATTGAAGAAAGCTAACCTGAAGGGCTATGGCCGTTAATTCAGGTGGTTGAGAAGTTACGGAGAGTAAAAATGAAAGTTCGTGCTTCCGTCAAGAAATTATGTCGTAACTGCAAAATCATTCGTCGCGACGGTGTCGTTCGTGTGATCTGCAGCGCCGAGCCAAAGCATAAACAGCGCCAAGGCTGATTTTCACATATTTTTCTTGCAAAGTCGGGTTGAGCTGGCTAGATTAGCCAGCCAATCTTTTGTATGTCTGTACGTTTCCATTTGAGTATCCTGAAAACGGGCTTTTCAGCATGGTGCGTACATATTAAATAGTAGGAGTGCATAGTGGCCCGTATAGCAGGCATTAACATTCCTGATCAGAAACATACCGTTATCGCATTAACTTCGATCTTCGGTATTGGTAAAACTCGTTCTAAAGCCATTTGCGCTTCAACGGGTATTGCTGAAAATGTTAAGATCAGTGAGCTGTCTGAAGAACAAATTGATCAGCTGCGTGATGCAGTTGCTAAATTCGTTGTTGAAGGTGATCTGCGCCGTGAAATCACCCTGAGCATCAAGCGTCTGATGGACCTTGGTTGCTACCGTGGTTTGCGCCATCGTCGTGGTCTTCCGGTTCGCGGTCAGCGCACCAAGACCAACGCACGTACCCGTAAGGGTCCGCGTAAACCGATCAAGAAATAATCGGGGTGAGTAAATAATGGCAAAGGCACCAGTTCGTGCACGTAAGCGTGTAAGAAAACAAGTCTCAGATGGCGTGGCTCATGTCCATGCGTCTTTTAACAACACCATCGTTACCATTACTGATCGTCAGGGTAACGCACTGGGTTGGGCAACCGCCGGTGGTTCCGGTTTCCGCGGTTCACGTAAATCTACGCCGTTTGCTGCTCAGGTCGCTGCAGAGCGCTGTGCAGAAGCTGTAAAAGATTACGGTATTAAGAACCTGGAAGTTATGGTTAAGGGTCCGGGTCCAGGCCGCGAATCAACGATTCGTGCTCTGAACGCCGCTGGTTTCCGCATCACGAACATTACTGATGTGACTCCGATCCCTCACAACGGTTGTCGTCCGCCGAAAAAACGTCGCGTATAACGTCCGTTTTTTAGGTTAGTTGGAGAAAGAAAATGGCAAGATATTTGGGTCCTAAGCTCAAGCTGAGCCGTCGTGAGGGCACTGACTTATTCCTTAAGTCTGGCGTTCGCGCGATTGATTCCAAGTGTAAGATTGAACAAGCCCCTGGTCAGCACGGTGCGCGCAAGCCACGTCTGTCTGACTACGGCGGTCAGTTACGTGAAAAGCAAAAAGTTCGTCGTATCTACGGTGTGCTTGAGCGTCAGTTCCGTAACTATTACAAAGAAGCAGCACGTCTGAAAGGCAACACCGGTGCAAACCTGTTGGCTCTGCTGGAAGGCCGTCTGGACAACGTCGTTTATCGTATGGGCTTTGGTGCCACGCGTGCGGAAGCACGTCAGCTGGTCAGCCATAAGTCTGTTCTGGTAAATGGTCGCGTTGTTAACATCGCTTCTTATCAGGTATCTCCGAATGATGTCGTTAGCATCCGTGAGAAAGCCAAAAAGCAATCTCGCGTGAAGGCCGCTCTGGAGCTGGCTGAGCAGCGTGAAAAGCCAACCTGGCTGGAAGTTGATGCAGCTAAGATGGAAGGTGTGTTCAAACGTATTCCTGAACGTACTGATCTGTCTGCGGACATTAACGAACACCTGATCGTCGAGCTTTACTCTAAGTAAAGCTTAGTACCAAAGAGAGGACACAATGCAGGGTTCTGTGACAGAGTTTCTAAAACCGCGCCTGGTAGATATCGAGCAAGTGAGTTCGACGCACGCCAAGGTGACCCTTGAGCCTTTAGAGCGTGGCTTTGGCCATACTCTTGGTAACGCGCTGCGCCGTATTCTGCTTTCATCAATGCCGGGTTGCGCGGTGACCGAGGTTGAAATTGATGGTGTACTGCATGAGTACAGCACCAAAGAGGGTGTACAGGAAGATATCCTGGAAATCCTGCTCAACCTTAAAGGTTTGGCGGTAAGAGTTCAGGGCAAAGATGAAGTTATTCTTACCTTGAATAAATCTGGCATTGGCCCTGTGACTGCAGCCGACATTACCCATGATGGTGATGTCGAAATCGTCAAGCCGCAGCATGTGATCTGCCATCTGACCGATGACAACGCATCTATTAGCATGCGTATCAAAGTTCAGCGTGGTCGTGGTTATGTGCCGGCTTCTGCCCGAATTCATTCGGAAGAAGATGAGCGCCCAATCGGCCGTCTGCTGGTCGACGCTTGCTACAGCCCTGTAGACCGTATCGCCTACAATGTTGAAGCAGCGCGTGTAGAGCAGCGCACCGACCTGGACAAGCTGGTCATCGAAATGGAAACCAACGGCACAATCGATCCTGAAGAGGCGATTCGTCGTGCGGCGACCATCCTGGCAGAACAACTGGAAGCTTTCGTTGACTTACGTGATGTACGTCAGCCAGAAGTGAAAGAAGAGAAACCAGAATTCGATCCGATCCTGCTGCGCCCTGTTGACGATCTGGAATTGACTGTCCGCTCTGCTAACTGCCTTAAGGCAGAAGCTATCCACTACATCGGTGATCTGGTACAGCGTACTGAGGTTGAGCTGCTTAAAACGCCTAACCTTGGTAAAAAATCTCTTACCGAGATTAAAGATGTGCTGGCCTCACGTGGTCTGTCTCTGGGCATGCGCCTGGAAAACTGGCCACCGGCAAGCATTGCTGATGAATAACCCGATCACAGGTTAAGGTTTCACTGAGAAGGATAAGGTCATGCGCCATCGTAAGAGTGGTCGTCAACTGAACCGCAACAGCAGCCATCGTCAGGCTATGTTCCGCAACATGGCTGGCTCTCTGGTTCGTCACGAGATCATCAAGACGACTCTGCCGAAAGCCAAAGAGTTGCGCCGCGTAGTTGAGCCGCTGATTACTCTTGCCAAGACCGACAACGTAGCTAATCGTCGTCTGGCATTCGCCCGTACTCGTGATAACGAGATCGTGGCAAAACTGTTTAATGAGTTAGGCCCGCGTTTCGCGAGCCGTGCAGGTGGTTACACTCGCATTCTGAAGTGTGGCTTCCGCGCTGGTGACAACGCTCCGATGGCATACATCGAGCTGGTTGATCGTCCAGAAGCTCAAGCAGAAGCTGCAGCAGAGTAATCTGTTGCAACGTGAAAAACCCGCTTCGGCGGGTTTTTTATTGCCTGTCATTTTGCGTCTGCTACGCTTGTGGTGTTATGAAGGAGGTGAACAATGTGGTTAATTGATCAGCTTGCAGAACAGCATATTAAAGCCGCGCAGGAGAAAGGTGAGCTGAGTGATCTGCCGGGCGAAGGCGCACCGCTGAATCTCGAAGACGACAGTCAGGTTCCACCTGAACTACGAGCAGGATACCGACTGTTAAAAAATGCAGGTTTTCTTCCCCCGAACTTGAGCTGCGCCGCGAAGCACTTCAGGTCAGCGATCTTTTACAGCATTTAGATCCTGACGATCCAGAGGCGCTGATCCAGACACAACGATTACGGCAACTGAAGATAAGGCTGAGCCAGGCCGGTATGCGCACTGATTTTCTTGAAGGGGAATATGGTCGTGCGATTAAGACCAAACTCGTGCCCGATTAAGGTGTATTTTTTGTCGCTGTTGTGCGCGTATAATGAGTTTGCTTCATCTTTTCACCGCATTATTCCATTACTCAACCGGAGAAGTTATGTCCAGATACCGTCATACGAAAGGACAAATACAGGATAACGCCTTACAGGCATTGTTACACGACCCGCTGTTCAGGCAACGTGTTGAAGAAAAACAAAAAGGCAAAGGCAGTTACCGGCGTAAAGAAAAACATGCGAAAGGCTGGGAGGCCAGTGATAAGCAAGCCGTTTATCACTGGCCTTCTGCTTTACAGACACAAAAAAGCCGCTTCAGAGCGGCTTTTTATTTTAGATTTTCGTATTCTGTTGTTTGAGTAAATCGCGGATTTCTGTCAGAAGCAGTTCTTCATTTGTAGGCTTAGGTGCCGGTTTTTCTACTTCTTTCTTCTTATACAGTTTGTTCATCAGCTTAATCGCCATAAAGATAGCAAAAGCAACAATGATGAAATCAAATACGGTTTGCAGGAAAATACCATATTCCATAACCACAGCCGGTGTGTTGCCGACGGCAGGTTTAAGCACCCAGCTAAACGATTTGAAATCAACGCCGCCAATCAGCAAGCCCAGCGGTGGCATAATGATGTTCGCGACCAGTGATGAAACAATCTTACCGAATGCCGCACCGATAATCACACCGACGGCCAGATCAACCACGTTGCCGCGCATCGCAAAATCACGAAACTCTTTGAATAAACTCATACTTCTCTCCTTGCCTTAGCCAATGCCATAAAGTTTAACAAAGCTCACAATATTTGCCATTAACCACGTACAATAAGCCACTGACATGTCAGTGCTGGCTTTTTATGTGTTATAGGAAAAACGGACTGGGCTGGAACAGGCGCTCGACGTCCGGCACAAACTTTTTATCGGTTAAAAACATCACAACGTGATCGCCCTGTTCAATACGCAGATTGTCATTCGCTATCATCACATCGTCGCCGCGCACCACAGCACCAATCAGTGTGCCGGGTGGCAGCTTGATATCATCAACTGACCGTCCCACAACGCGCGATGTGGTTTCGTCGCCATGCGCGATGGCTTCGATGGCTTCGGCAATGCCTCGACGTAATGACGAGACACCCACAATATCGGCTTTGCGCACATGTCCCAGTAAGGCCGAGATGGTCGCCTGCTGGGGTGAAATGGCGATATCAATGACGCTGCCCTGGACCAGATCGACATAAGCACGGCGTTGAATCAGCACCATAACTTTCTTGGCGCCCATTTTTTTGGCCAGCATGGCAGACATGATATTGGCTTCGTCATCGTTGGTGACGGCGATAAACAAATCCACCTGCTCAATATGCTCTTCCGCCAGTAGTTCCTGATCGGAGGCATCACCGTAAAAGACCACCGTGTCGTGCAACTGTTCAGCCAGTTCGGCCGCGCGCTGGGGATTGCGCTCAATAAGTTTCACGCTGTAGTTTTTCTCGAGCTTTTGCGCCAGGCCAAAGCCAATGTTGCCGCCGCCTACTAACATGATGCGTTTATAAGGCTTTTCCAGGCGCTGCATTTCACTCATTACCGCACGAATATGCTGGCTGGCGGCAATGAAGAAAACTTCATCACCGGCTTCGATAATGGTGGAGCCCTGTGGCCGGATAGGGCGGTCCTGACGAAAAATCGCTGCTACGCGCGTATCGATATGGGGCATGTGATCGCGCAGGATCGACAATGGATTGCCCACCAGGGGGCCACCGTAATAGGCTTTCACGACTGCGAGGCTCACTTTGCCTTCAGCAAAATTAACTACCTGCAACGCGCCCGGATATTGAATCAGGCGGTAAATATTGTCGATAACCAGTTGCTCAGGCGAAATCAGATGGTCGATAGGCACTGCTTCGGGGATAAAAAGCTTATCCGCATCGCGCAGATAGTCAGCCGCACGTATACGGGCGATACGATTTGGCGTGTTGAAGAGCGAATACGCGATTTGACAGGCTATCATGTTGGTTTCGTCAGAGCTGGTAACGGCGACCAGCATATCGGCGTCTTCCGCGCCCGCCTCACGGAGAACCCGTGGGTGGGAACCATGACCCTGCACAACACGTAAATCAAATTTATCCTGTAACTGACGTAAACGTGCTGAATCTGTATCAACAACTGTTATATCGTTGTTTTCGCCAACCAGATTTTCGGCCAGTGTGCCTCCAACCTGGCCAGCACCAAGAATGATGATTTTCATCGCTTTTCAAAGCCTTTTCATTATGCGTTAGCGTCTTTAATCAGCTTAGCGTAGAAAAATCCGTCTCCGCCTTCAGCGTCAGGGAACACCTGCCAGCCCGTGTCGGGCGCGCCTGAAAGGGAGACAGCCTGTGCATCCGCATGTCGCTGTAAGAAACCGCTGATTTGCTCATGGTTCTCTTCCGGTAGGACAGAGCAGGTCGCGTAGATCATCGTACCGCCTGCTTTAAGAAGCGGCCAGGTGGCCTCCAGAATGTCACGCTGCAAAGCGGCCAGTTCGCTGATATCGCGATCGCGGCGTAACCATTTGATATCCGGATGGCGGCGAATCACGCCTGTGGCTGAGCAGGGCGCATCCAGCAGGATACGATCAAACTGCCGTTGGTCACACCATTGCTGCGGAGTACGGCCATCACCTTGTTTGACCTCGGCGGTCATTCCCAGCCGTGTCAGGTTTTCGGTTACGCGCTTCAGTCGTTGTGCGTCCACATCCACAGCAAGGACCTGCGCGTCAGGGGCTATTTCTAAAATATGCGTCGTTTTGCCGCCTGGCGCTGCACACAGATCGAGAATATGTTCGCCATTTTTAGGCGCAAGCAGAAGCGCACAGCGCTGTGCTGAGAGATCCTGCACCGTAACCCAGCCCTGGTCGAAACCGGGTAACTGGTGAACCGGCGCTGGCGAGGCCAGGCGTAATGCTTCCGGCACATCCTCTGCAGCCATCGCCTCTCTTTCACTGGCGGTCAGCAGAGCAAGCCAACTGTCACGGGTATGGTGCTGACGGTTAACCCGCAGCCACATCGGTGGGCGTTGGTTATTCGCGTCAACAATCTGTTGCCAGCGATCTGGCCAGGCAAGCTGCAGTCGGTTCAGTAGCCATCCGGGATGAAGATGGCGCTGTGGACCTTCCTGGATGCTGGCAAGGAGTTCCTCCTGACGGCGCTGGAACTGACGTAACACACCGTTGATCAATCCTTTCAGATTGGCACGTTTAAGCACTTCAGCACCAGCAACGGTCTCGGCTAATGCCGCATGTGCCGGGACGCGCGTGTAGAGTAACTGGTACAGGCCCACCATGATCAGAAAATGCAGCGTACGCTGTTTGCCGGTCAGAGGGCGCTCCATCAATTTCCCGATAAGCGCTTCCAGCTGCGGTAACGTTCGTAACACACCAAAGCAGATCTCTTGCACCAGAGCGGCGTCTTTATCGGCGACTTTTTTCTGTGCGGCAGGCAGCACAGTATTGAGTGACTCGCCCTTATCGACAACACGTTCAATCAGTTGTGCAGACAGGCTACGAAGGTTGGATGATTTAGTCATAAGATAGTGCCATCAAACAAAAGGCCCGGATTTACCGGGCCTGAATGTCAGTCCAGAAGAGAGCCAGGTTCAAACCATTCCCGGCGAGAGTTGAGCAGATCCTGTGCCGACATCGGTTTTTTACCGGCGGGTTGCAACTGAAGTAAATTGAGTACGCCGTCGGCGGTGGCAATGTGAATGCCCTGTTTGTCAGCCTTAACGATCTCGCCCGGTCGTTTATTGACATGAGGTAAAACACCGGCTTGCCATACTTTTACTGGCTGATCATTTACCATAAAAAAGCTAACCGGCCAGGGATTAAAGGCGCGAATGCAGCGTTCAAGCTGTTCCGCGGGTAACTGCCAGTCAAGACGTGCTTCCTCTTTGCTGAGCTTCTCAGCATAATTTGCCAGGGTTTCATCCTGTTTCACCGGCTGGGCGTTGCCCTCACGTAACTGCGACAAGGTTGTCAGTAGCCCTTCTGGTCCGAGGCTGGCCAGCTTGTCGTATAATGAAGCACTGGTGTCTTCAGCAGTAATAGGGCAGGCCAGTTTTACCAGCATATCACCGGTATCCAGCCCGACATCCATTTGCATGATGGTGACACCGGTTTCCTGATCACCTGCCCAAAGCGCGCGCTGAATAGGCGCCGCGCCGCGCCAGCGTGGCAGCAACGAACCATGTACGTTGATGCAGCCCAGACGTGGCATCTCAAGCACGGCTTTCGGCAGGATAAGGCCATAAGCCACCACGACCATGACATCGGCCTGCAAATCGGCAACCAACTGTTGGTTTTCCGCAGGGCGCAACGATTTGGGCTGAAAAACCGGAATGTCGTGGGCAAGAGCCAGCGCTTTTACCGGGCTCGCGGTCAACTTATTGCCGCGCCCGGCAGGGCGGTCTGGTTGGGTAAAAACACCAACGACCTTATGCTCAGATGCGAGCAACGCGTCAAGGTGACGCGCCGCGAAGTCTGGTGTGCCAGCAAAGATTATATTAAGCGGGGCAGACACGTTTATCCCTTTTTCAGATCTCAAGAGGCCTGGGCGTTTTGCCGCGCCAGTTTTTCTAACTTTGTCTTGATTCGCTGACGCTTTAAAGGCGACAGATAATCGATAAACAGTTTGCCATCCAGATGATCAATTTCATGCTGAATACAGATAGCCAGCAGGTCACCGGTTTCCAGTTCAAACGGCTTACCTTCGCGATCTAACGCCCGCACTTTTACCCGCTCTGCACGAGGCACAAAGGCGCGTTGCTCAGGAATGGACAGGCAACCTTCTTCGATACCTGTTTCACCACTTTTTTCCAGAAGCTCGGGATTGATCAATACCAGTCGCTCGTCCCGGTTCTCAGAGACATCAATCACAATGATGCGCTGATGAATATCCACCTGCGTAGCGGCAAGGCCGATACCTTCTTCGGAATACATGGTTTCGAACATATCATCAACGATACGCTGAACTTCTGCGTTAACTTCTTTGACTGGCGCGGCGATCTTGCGCAGGCGCTCGTCAGGAAAATGTAACACCTGTAAAACTGACATAAATATCCAGATCTATATTCTAAAAGGAAAAGATTACTGCCTCATATTGTAGACTTTTTAGTACCTGATTGACAGCATTCTGCGGAGGGATGCGACGGTTATCAGGAGGCCGTGACGATGGAAAAAAGGGCGCGATTACTGCGGCTGGCCGCGATACCCGGCCTGACGGGCCGACGCTGGCTGAACGCGGCGCAGCAACTGTGCGCAGGTCAGGATATTGATGTGATATTAAGCCAAAAGGGCTTCGAGACAGCGCAACATCATTATGCCCCTCAGAAAACCACGGACTGGCTGGCAACCGTTAACACTTGGCTGGCACAGCGTCCAACGCATCACCTGATTACGGCGCTGGATGCGCATTATCCCGCTCAACTCCTTGAAACGGCCTGTTTCCCTCCGCTCTTATATGTAAACGGTGATCCAACCGTATTATCTTCACCTCAACTGGCGGTGGTAGGCAGCCGTCTGTGTTCGCCCTCAGGCCGTTACTGGTGCGACTGGTTCACCCAACAACTGGCATTGAGCGGTTTGACCATAACCAGTGGGCTGGCTATCGGGATTGATGGCGTGGCACACCGTGCCGCATTAAATGTGCAGGGTAAAACCGTGGCCGTACTGGGGAGTGGACTGGCCCATCTGTATCCCAAAAAACACACTGCGCTGGCGCAGGAGATTGTTATGCAGGGAGGCGCCGTGATCTCGGAGTTTCCGCTTACTGCCGCGCCACTGGCGCATCAGTTTCCGCGCAGAAACCGTATTATCAGTGGGTTAAGTCAGGGTGTTCTCGTCATTGAAGCGTCATTAAAAAGTGGTTCATTAGTCACAGCCCGTTATGCATTAGAGCAGAATCGCAATGTTTATGCCTTACCGGGTGCGCTGGGTAACAGCGGCAGTGAGGGGACAAACTGGTTGATCCAACAAGGTGCCATGTTGGTGGCACATCCTAATAACATTGTCGAAGATTTACGCGCTATGCTTAACTGGTTACCTGTTAACCCGTCAGATGAAATTTATTCTGATGCCAGTGACGATGCTCCATTGCCATTTGCCGAGCTGTTGGCTAACGTAGGTGATGAGGTTACACCTGTTGACGTTGTCGCTGAACGTGCCGGCCAACCTGTGCCAGTTATTACAGCTCAATTGCTGGAACTGGAGTTAGCAGGATGGATCGCAGCTGTACCCGGCGGCTATGTCCGATTGAGGAGGGCATGCCATGTTCGACGTACTCATGTACTTGTTTGAGACCTATATCCACAACGAAACAGAAATGGGTGTTGATCAGGACAGATTGACAGATGACTTGACGGATGCCGGTTTCCACCGCGAAGATATTTATAATGCGTTGAACTGGTTAGAGAAATTGGCGGACTATCAGGAAGGACTGGTCGCACCAATTTTGCTGGCAAATGATCCGCTCTCTATGCGCATCTATACCGATGAAGAGAGCAAGCGTTTAGATGCCGAAAGCCGCGGTTTCCTGCTGTTCCTGGAGCAAATCCAGGTACTGAGTCTGGAAACACGAGAAATGGTCATTGAACGTGTCATGGCGCTTGATACGCTGGATTTCGATCTTGAGGATCTTAAATGGGTGGTGCTGATGGTGCTGTTTAACATCCCTGGATGTGAAAACGCGTATCAGCAGATGGAAGAACTGCTATTCGACGTCAACGAAGGTATGCTGCATTAAATTTTTAGTAATGCATGACTGTTATGAGTAAAACCGCACTCTTTACTGTGCGTAAACAGGATCCCTGCCCCGCATGCGGGGCAGAACTTGTTATACGTTCAGGAAAGCATGGCCCATTTTTGGGCTGTGCAAATTACCCTGCCTGTGACTATATCAAGCCTTTGGGAAACCAGGCTGATGGGCATGTCGTCAAAGTTCTGGAAGGCCACGTTTGCCCACAATGCGGGGCAGATAAAGTATTGCGCCAGGGCCGGTTTGGCATGTTTATTGGCTGTAGCGACTATCCCGCGTGTGATTACACCGAAACCATCGATAAACCGGATGAAACCACGATCGACTGTCCGCAGTGCCAGCAGGGTAAGCTGGTACAACGCCGCTCGCGTTTTGGTAAAACGTTTCATGCCTGCGAACGCTATCCAGCCTGTCAGTTTGCCGTGAACCTGACGCCAGTGGCGGGGCGCTGTCCGCATTGTGAATTTCCGCTTTTAGTCGAGAAAAAGACGGCGCAGGGCATCCGGCTTTTCTGCGCCAGTAAAAGTTGTGGCAAAGCTATTATTCAAGAGACATAAGGCATAACCATGTTAAATCAACCCGTTGCCGGCTCATTGCAGGATTGTGTAAGCCATCTTAACCAGCATGCTGTGATTGCCTATCCCACCGAAGCGGTATTCGGCTTAGGCTGTGATCCCGATAATGAATCTGCGGTCATGGCACTGCTGGCATTAAAAAAACGGCCAGTAGAGAAAGGCTTGATCCTGATAGCTGCCGACTATGATCAGCTTAAACCTTACGTATCGGATGAGGCCTTAACCACGGAGCAGCGTGAACGTATGTTTGCCTGTTGGCCAGGCCCGGTCACCTTTGTCGTGCCTGCTTCTCCGGTTACCCCGCGCTGGTTAACCGGGCAATTTGATTCGCTGGCCATCCGCGTTAGCGATCATCCGGATGTTCAGGCGCTGTGCCGGGCGTTTGGAAAACCTTTGGTATCGACCAGCGCTAATCTTTCCGGTCAGCCACCGTGCCGTTCAGTCGAAGAGGTCAAATTGCAGTTTGGCACCGCGTTTCCCGTATTTAATGGAAAGACAGGAGGAAGGCTCAATCCTTCTGAGATTCGCGATGTCATCAGCGGCAATTTGATACGCCAGGGTTAATATATGGCAAATTTTGCAGTTTTCGGTCATCCCATTAGTCACAGCAAATCGCCGCACATTCATCAGGCGTTTGCGCGACAGACAGGAATCTCTCTTCAGTATGATCGTATTGATGCGCCTGTTGATGCTTTTCCTGAGACTCTCCGCACTTTTTTCCACGACGGCGGGGCGGGTGCGAACATTACGCTGCCTTTTAAACAGCAGGCGTGGGCATTTGCCGACCAGTTGACCGAGCGCGCTGCGCTGTCAGGAGCTGTGAACACGCTAAAGCTGTGTGATGATGGCCAAATTCTTGGCGACAATACGGATGGTATTGGGCTGCTCAGCGATCTTCAGCGCCTTGGGATGATTAAGCCCGACAGCCATCTTCTGCTGGTGGGGGCAGGTGGGGCCGCTCGGGGCGTCATTCTCCCTCTGCTTTCAATGGGAGCAACGATCACGGTCGTGAACCGAACGGCGTTGAATGCGCAGACTCTGGCCGCAGAGTTTGCCCATCGCGGAGCGATTAATGCGTGCTCGTTTGACGCGCTTGTGGATAGACATTTCGACCTTGTCATTAATGCCACATCAAGTGGTATTCAGGGAGAAGTACCGCCGTTGCCGCCTTCATTAGTTCATGCTGAGCTACGTTGCTACGATATGTTCTATCAGAGTGGCTTAACGCCTTTCCTGCGCTGGTGTCAGCAGCACGGTTCATCTCATCTTGCTGACGGGCTGGGAATGCTGGTGGGTCAGGCCGCGCATGCCTTTCATCTATGGCACGGGGTGATGCCCGAAATCGCACCGGTCATCGCCTCATTAAAAGCCGGGATGCAGTCATGAACCAGGCGATACAGTTTCCTGATCGGGAAAGCCTGAATACAGAATTAAGGGCCGTTTGTTTCCCTGTTCTGGTAAACGGGATGGGCTTAACCTGCGCTATCAGTGTTGAGGCGCTTAATGAACAGTTCGGTGAGGGAGAAGCGATGACGTTGTTTCGCCATCATCGCTGGGATTTGGAAGATCAGGCCGAAGACTGCATTCGAAACGATCAGGTCGATAATGAAGGATGGGTCTGGCTGTCTCCGGCCAGATAGTCATTCTTCCAGTTAACATAGTTGCTGGCAGAGTAAAGTAGACCTTCAATTTCTTTTTCATTCAGCGGCCGGATTTGTTTGACCGGGCTCCCGACATACAGATAGCCACTTTCCAGTCGTTTGCCGGGGGGAACCAGGCTCCCGGCACCAATCATAACGTCGTCTTCAACAATGACGCCATCCAGTACGATTGAGCCCATTCCAACCAGTACGCGATTGCCTATCGTGCAGCCATGCAGCATCGCTTTATGCCCAACCGTTACGTCTTCCCCAATTATCAGAGGAAAACCGGCGGGGTTGGCCTCTGATTTATGCGTGACATGCAGGACGCTGCCATCCTGAATATTGGTTCGGGCACCAATATGCACCTGGTTCACATCGCCACGAATAGCGACTAAAGGCCAGATACCTACATCATCTTCCATAATGACGTCACCCGCTACCACGCTGGTGGGATCAACCATGACGCGCAGACCCAATTTTGGGAAAAGATGTTTGTAAGGGCGTAACGCTACAGTCATTTTGTTCTCCTTTTACTGAGTTTACTGGCAGCCTGATGCGATTCTGACCAACTGGCAAGGGGATTTTGTGCCGGATCGTTGGTGATCTAATCAATATGAATGTTTTCTCGGCAGTCAGTAAAAAGATCCAAAAAAAGGGTTGTGCAATTCATTCGGATCCCTATAATGCGCCTCCATCGACACGGCACAACGGCTTACGGAATGCGGTGTTGAGAGGGTCAGGCAACTGAGCCGCCGGAGAAAAACTTCTGAAAAAGAAGTTGACTCTGAAGGAGGAAAGCGTAATATACGCCACCTCGCAACAGACGGTTAACCCGCTGGTTGCACTGCTCTTTAACAATTTATCAGACAATCTGTGTGGGCACTCGCAGGATTGATATCCGCGTCTCCGGACGCAAAAAATATCAAGTCTTAAGAGTGAACACGTATTGAAATTCATTACGACGTTTTCCTTGAGCATCGCTGCACTGGTTGCAGCAAATCAAACTTTAAATTGAAGAGTTTGATCATGGCTCAGATTGAACGCTGGCGGCAGGCCTAACACATGCAAGTCGGACGGTAGCACAGAGGAGCTTGCTCCTCGGGTGACGAGTGGCGGACGGGTGAGTAATGTCTGGGAAACTGCCCGATGGAGGGGGATAACTACTGGAAACGGTAGCTAATACCGCATAACGTCGCAAGACCAAAGTGGGGGACCCTCGGGCCTCACACCATCGGATGTGCCCAGATGGGATTAGCTGGTAGGCGGGGTAACGGCCCACCTAGGCGACGATCCCTAGCTGGTCTGAGAGGATGACCAGCCACACTGGAACTGAGACACGGTCCAGACTCCTACGGGAGGCAGCAGTGGGGAATATTGCACAATGGGCGCAAGCCTGATGCAGCCATGCCGCGTGTATGAAGAAGGCCCTCGGGTTGTAAAGTACTTTCAGCGGGGAGGAAGGTGGTGAGGTTAATAACCTCAGCAATTGACGTTACCCGCAGAAGAAGCACCGGCTAACTCCGTGCCAGCAGCCGCGGTAATACGGAGGGTGCAAGCGTTAATCGGAATTACTGGGCGTAAAGCGCACGCAGGCGGTCTGTTAAGTCAGATGTGAAATCCCCGGGCTTAACCTGGGAACTGCATTTGAAACTGGCAGGCTTGAGTCTCGTAGAGGGGGGTAGAATTCCAGGTGTAGCGGTGAAATGCGTAGAGATCTGGAGGAATACCGGTGGCGAAGGCGGCCCCCTGGACGAAGACTGACGCTCAGGTGCGAAAGCGTGGGGAGCAAACAGGATTAGATACCCTGGTAGTCCACGCCGTAAACGATGTCGACTTGGAGGTTGTTCCCTTGAGGAGTGGCTTCCGGAGCTAACGCGTTAAGTCGACCGCCTGGGGAGTACGGCCGCAAGGTTAAAACTCAAATGAATTGACGGGGGCCCGCACAAGCGGTGGAGCATGTGGTTTAATTCGATGCAACGCGAAGAACCTTACCTACTCTTGACATCCAGCGAACTTTCCAGAGATGGATTGGTGCCTTCGGGAACGCTGAGACAGGTGCTGCATGGCTGTCGTCAGCTCGTGTTGTGAAATGTTGGGTTAAGTCCCGCAACGAGCGCAACCCTTATCCTTTGTTGCCAGCGATTCGGTCGGGAACTCAAAGGAGACTGCCGGTGATAAACCGGAGGAAGGTGGGGATGACGTCAAGTCATCATGGCCCTTACGAGTAGGGCTACACACGTGCTACAATGGCGCATACAAAGAGAAGCGACCTCGCGAGAGCAAGCGGACCTCATAAAGTGCGTCGTAGTCCGGATCGGAGTCTGCAACTCGACTCCGTGAAGTCGGAATCGCTAGTAATCGTGGATCAGAATGCCACGGTGAATACGTTCCCGGGCCTTGTACACACCGCCCGTCACACCATGGGAGTGGGTTGCAAAAGAAGTAGGTAGCTTAACCTCCGGGAGGGCGCTTACCACTTTGTGATTCATGACTGGGGTGAAGTCGTAACAAGGTAACCGTAGGGGAACCTGCGGTTGGATCACCTCCTTACCTGAAGATACCTTCGTGCGCAGTGCTCACACAGATTGTCTGATAGAAAAGTAATGAGCAAAGCGTCTACGCGTTGGGGTGCGGTAACAATAACTATTGTCGCCTGATTATCTAATCTCACCTTCACGTGAAATAACCCGTGTCTGTTGCACAAGGATTTCACGTCCCCTTCGTCTAGAGGCCCAGGACATCGCCCTTTCACGGCGGTAACAGGGGTTCGAATCCCCTAGGGGACGCCACTTGCTTGGTGACAGGTGAAAGGTGTCTCCACGAAGTATCTCAAAACTGGCCTCAGGGTCACGTTTGAGATATTTGCTCTTTAACAATCCGGAACAAGCTGAAAATTTGAAACGACGCACGTCGTGTTCCTCCGTAATAAGGAACACAGCACGATGCGTTCGGGTCTCTCAAAAGCTCACGACACGCAAGCGCAAAACGCCTGTGGGTTGTGAGGTTAAGCGACCAAGCGTACACGGTGGATGCCCTGGCAGTCAGAGGCGATGAAGGGCGTGCTAATCTGCGATAAGCGCCGGTAAGGTGATATGAACCGCTATAACCGGCGATACCCGAATGGGGAAACCCAGTGTGACTCGTCACACTATCATGCAGTGAATACATAGCTGTATGAGGCGAACCGGGGGAACTGAAACATCTAAGTACCCCGAGGAAAAGAAATCAACCGAGATTCCCCCAGTAGCGGCGAGCGAACGGGGAGGAGCCCAGAACCTGCATCAGCTTGTGCATCAGTGGAAGCGTCTGGAAAGTCGCAGGGTACAGGGTGATACTCCCGTACACAAAGGTGCACAGGCTGTGAGTTCGATGAGTAAGGCGGGACACGTGGTATCCTGTCTGAATATGGGGGGACCATCCTCCAAGGCTAAATACTCCTGACTGACCGATAGTGAACCAGTACCGTGAGGGAAAGGCGAAAAGAACCCCGGCGAGGGGAGTGAAACAGAACCTGAAACCGTGTACGTACAAGCAGTGGGAGCACCTTCGTGGTGTGACTGCGTACCTTTTGTATAATGGGTCAGCGACTTATATTCTGTAGCAAGGTTAACCGTATAGGGGAGCCGCAGGGAAACCGAGTCTTAACTGGGCGTTAAGTTGCAGGGTATAGACCCGAAACCCGGTGATCTAGCCATGGGCAGGTTGAAGGTTGGGTAACACTAACTGGAGGACCGAACCGACTAATGTTGAAAAATTAGCGGATGACCTGTGGCTGGGGGTGAAAGGCCAATCAAACCGGGAGATAGCTGGTTCTCCCCGAAAGCTATTTAGGTAGCGCCTCGTGAACTCATCTCCGGGGGTAGAGCACTGTTTCGGCTAGGGGGCCATCCCGGCTTACCAACCCGATGCAAACTGCGAATACCGGAGAATGTTATCACGGGAGACACACGGCGGGTGCTAACGTCCGTCGTGAAGAGGGAAACAACCCAGACCGCCAGCTAAGGTCCCAAAGTCATGGTTAAGTGGGAAACGATGTGGGAAGGCACAGACAGCCAGGATGTTGGCTTAGAAGCAGCCATCATTTAAAGAAAGCGTAATAGCTCACTGGTCGAGTCGGCCTGCGCGGAAGATGTAACGGGGCTAAACCATGCACCGAAGCTGCGGCAGCGACGCGTAAGCGTTGCTGGGTAGGGGAGCGTTCTGTAAGCCGTTGAAGGTGTGCTGTGAGGCATGCTGGAGGTATCAGAAGTGCGAATGCTGACATAAGTAACGATAAACAAGGTGAAAAACCTTGTCGCCGGAAGACCAAGGGTTCCTGTTCAACGTTAATCGGAGCAGGGTGAGTCGACCCCTAAGGCGAGGCCGAAAGGCGTAGTCGATGGGAAACAGGTTAATATTCCTGTACTTGGTGTTACTGCGAAGGGGGGACGGAGAAGGCTATATCGGCCGGGCGACGGTTGTCCCGGTTTAAGCGTGTAGGTGTGTGCGCCAGGCAAATCCGGTGCACTTTACACTGAGGCGTGACGACGAGGCACTACGGTGCTGAAGTGATAAATGCCCTGCTTCCAGGAAAAGCCTCTAAGCATCAGGTAACACGAAATCGTACCCCAAACCGACACAGGTGGTCAGGTAGAGAATACCCAGGCGCTTGAGAGAACTCGGGTGAAGGAACTAGGCAAAATGGTGCCGTAACTTCGGGAGAAGGCACGCTGGCGCGTAGGTGAAGGGACTTGCTCCCGGAGCCGAGGCCAGTCGAAGATACCAGCTGGCTGCAACTGTTTATTAAAAACACAGCACTGTGCAAACACGAAAGTGGACGTATACGGTGTGACGCCTGCCCGGTGCCGGAAGGTTAATTGATGGGGTTATCCGTAAGGAGAAGCTCTTGATCGAAGCCCCGGTAAACGGCGGCCGTAACTATAACGGTCCTAAGGTAGCGAAATTCCTTGTCGGGTAAGTTCCGACCTGCACGAATGGCGTAATGATGGCCAGGCTGTCTCCACCCGAGACTCAGTGAAATTGAAATCGCTGTGAAGATGCAGTGTACCCGCGGCAAGACGGAAAGACCCCGTGAACCTTTACTACAGCTTGACACTGAACACTGAGCCTTGATGTGTAGGATAGGTGGGAGGCTTTGAAGCGTGGACGCCAGTCTGCGTGGAGCCAACCTTGAAATACCACCCTTTAATGTTTGGTGTTCTAACGTGGGCCCGTGATCCGGGCTGCGGACAGTGTCTGGTGGGTAGTTTGACTGGGGCGGTCTCCTCCCAAAGCGTAACGGAGGAGCACGAAGGTTGGCTAATCCTGGTCGGACATCAGGAGGTTAGTGCAATGGCATAAGCCAGCTTGACTGCGAGAGTGACGGCTCGAGCAGGTGCGAAAGCAGGTCATAGTGATCCGGTGGTTCTGAATGGAAGGGCCATCGCTCAACGGATAAAAGGTACTCCGGGGATAACAGGCTGATACCGCCCAAGAGTTCATATCGACGGCGGTGTTTGGCACCTCGATGTCGGCTCATCACATCCTGGGGCTGAAGTAGGTCCCAAGGGTACGGCTGTTCGCCGTTTAAAGTGGTACGCGAGCTGGGTTTAGAACGTCGTGAGACAGTTCGGTCCCTATCTGCCGTGGGCGCTGGAGAATTGAGGGGGGTTGCTCCTAGTACGAGAGGACCGGAGTGAACGCACCGCTGGTGTCCGGGTTGTCACGCCAGTGGCACTGCCCGGTAGCTAAGTGCGGAAAAGATAAGTGCTGAAAGCATCTAAGCACGAAACTTGCCCCGAGATGAGTTCTCCCTGAGGCTCCGAGCCTCCTGAAGGGACGTTGAAGACGACGACGTTGATAGGCCGGGTGTGTAAGCGCAGCGATGCGTTGAGCTTACCGGTACTAATGACCCGTGAGGCTTAACCTTACAACGCCAGAGGCGTTTTGGGTTGAGAGACAGAAGAATTTTCAGCCTTGTTTACCGGATAACGCCGTGCGGCCCGAGGGGGCGGTGCGGCAGACAGAATCTGCCTGGCGGCTGTAGCGCGGTGGTCCCACCTGACCCCATGCCGAACTCAGAAGTGAAACGCCGTAGCGCCGATGGTAGTGTGGGGTCTCCCCATGCGAGAGTAGGGAACTGCCAGGCATCAAATTGAACGACCCGAGCATCAGCATAATAATGCCGGGAATACCTGTTGCGTGCTGATATGGCTCAGTTGGTAGAGCGCACCCTTGGTAAGGGTGAGGTCCCCAGTTCGACTCTGGGTATCAGCACCAGTTATATATGGCTAGAGTTCGGCGAATAAAGAATTTGCCTGGCGGCTGTAGCGCGGTGGTCCCACCTGACCCCATGCCGAACTCAGAAGTGAAACGCCGTAGCGCCGATGGTAGTGTGGGGTCTCCCCATGCGAGAGTAGGGAACTGCCAGGCATCAATAAAGTAAAAAAGCCCCGTACGAAAGTACGGGGCTTTTTTACGTCGGTTATTCGCCTGAAACCGAAAGGGGCGAGCCGCACCTCAGCGTAAGCCGCGCTACCGCCGGCCCCACAGCCTGGAAACTCGCCTCATTGGTGGGCTGGCTGACTTCCGCAACGTCGATTTCTACCTGTCGCCAGCAGGCTCGTCCACATAAAGTACATGACGGGCCAGCTCAGGCAGACGCGTATCAGGGTTAAAGCGGAAAGACCTGTGGATCACCCTATAAGCCGTCAGTAAACCTGCCTGAATCACCCATATCCGATCAATGCACAGCGAGCACTGGCTGGGCCAGCTCACCCTCGCTGGATACAGCACGATTCAGGCATGCACCGTCGACGACAGCGTATCCTCAGTTGCTAAAAGCGGAGTTTTATAAAGGTGACGGAGGATTGCAACGTGGTGCATCATCCGGACAGGAAAGGTCAGAACCGTACCTCTGTCAGAGACGGAGGTACGGTCAGCAACGAGAGCGGTTAGTGAATAACCTGTGACAGGAAAGCGCGGGTACGTTCTGACTTCGGATTTGCAAAAAACTCCTGCGGTGGCGCAACCTCCACGATCTCGCCGCGATCCATAAAGATCACCCGATCGGCAACGGTACGTGCAAAGCCCATCTCATGCGTGACACACAGCATCGTCATGCCATCTTCTGCAAGCCCAATCATGGTATCCAGCACCTCTTTCACCATTTCCGGATCCAGGGCAGAGGTGGGCTCATCAAACAGCATAATTTTAGGTTTCATGCACAATGAACGCGCAATCGCGACACGCTGCTGTTGGCCGCCTGAAAGCTGACCAGGAAACTTATGCGCGTGTTCAGCAATGCGTACGCGCTGCAGATAGTGCATCGCAAGCTCCTCCGCTTCTTTTTTGGCAATCTTACGCACCCACATCGGCGCTAGCGTACAGTTCTGCAAAACCGTAAGGTGAGGAAAAAGATTAAAGTGCTGAAAGACCATACCGACTTCAGTACGAACGCGCTCTATATTCCGTACGTCATCATTCAGATGAATACCATCGACCACAATCCGCCCCTTCTGATGTTCCTCCAGATGGTTGATACAACGAATCGTCGTCGACTTTCCTGACCCTGACGGACCGCATAACACGATACGTTCGCGCGGTTTCACCTGCAGATTAATGTCTTTCAGCACATGAAACTGGCCGTACCATTTGTTCACATTTTCAAGCGAAATCATCGCATTGGTTGAATCAGTTATTATTTGTGTCATAGAAACCTCAGTGCGATTTACGCCCGGTGTGAAAACGTTTTTCCAGATACTGGCTGTAACGTGACATGCTAAAACAGAAAATCCAGTAGACCAGCGCCGCAAAGACATAGCCCTCTGTGGACATGCCCAGCCAGGCCGGATCGACCGTAGCCTGTTGAACGCTGCTAAACAGATCGAACAAACCGATGATGATAACCAGGCTGGTATCTTTGAATAACGCAATAATGGTATTCACCAGGCCCGGAATGGTGAGTTTTAACGCCTGAGGGAGGATCACCAGCATCTGGGTCTTCCAGTATCCCAGGGCAAGGGATTCAGCGGCTTCATACTGTCCTTTTGGTAATGCCTGCAGCCCACCGCGAACTACCTCGGCCACATACGCCGACTGGAACAGAATCACGCCGACTAAGGCACGTACCAGTTTGTCGATAGTGGTTCCCTCTGCCATAAACAGCGGCAGCATGACCGATGACATGAACAGCACGGTGATCAGCGGAACGCCACGCCAGAACTCAATAAAGATGACAGAAAGCGTACGGACAACAGGCATTTTAGAGCGGCGCCCTAACGCCAGCAAAATGCCTAAAGGTAAGGCGCCCGCAATGCCCACCGAGGCGATGATCAGGGTCAGCGTTAAGCCGCCCCACTGGCGCGTTTCCACGCGATCCAGTCCCAAAAATCCACCATACAGTAAAAACCAGACGATCAGCGGATAGCATACCGCCCAGACGGCGATATAGCGTCCACGAAAGGGCAACCGTTTCAGGAACATGGGCACAATCGACACTAAGCCAATCACCAGCGCAAGATTAATGCGCCAGCGCAGCTCATGGGGATAGAGCCCATACATAAACTGACCAAAACGGGCATGAATAAAGACCCAGCATGCGCCTTCTTTTGTACAGTCTGCGCGCGTAGTGCCAAACCAGTTGGCATCAAAGATCAGCCAGTTCAGCGCCGGGGGGATCAGGTGCCAGATCAGCCAGATACATAACAACGTCAGTAAGGTGTTAAACCATCCTGAAAACAGGTTCTTGCGGGCCCATAGCCAGCCCCGGCTCAGCGGCGAGGAGGCTACGGGCGTCGTTTCATGTGCAGTGACAGACATAGTCATCCCGTGTTCTTAACGCTCAACCAGAGCGATTTTGCGGTTATAAAGATTCATCAACAGTGAAATCAGCAGGCTGATAATCAGGTAGACGCTCATCGTAATCGCAATGGTTTCAATAGCCTGACCGGTCTGATTCAGCACCGTACCGGCAAACAGCGACACCATGTCCGGGTAACCTATCGCGGCAGCCAGAGAGGAGTTTTTGACGATATTGAGATACTGGCTGGTCAGGGGCGGAATAATCACTCGCATGGCCTGAGGAATGATAACCTGACGCAGCGTGACGGGATTCGGTAACCCCAGTGAACGCGCCGCTTCATGCTGTCCGTAAGGCACAGCCTGAATACCTGAGCGAATCACCTCGGCAATGAAAGATGACGTATAGATCGACAGGGCCAGCGTGAGCGCTGCCAGCTCAGGTATCATGACGAAGCCGCCCCGGAAGTTAAACCCACGCAACTCCGGGATATCCCAGTGCATGGCGGCACCAAAAACTGCATGCGCAACCAGCGGGAACAGGATCAGCATCGCAACAGCTGCGGGCCAGGAGCGACGTAACTGACCGGTTTTAAGCTGATGCTGTCGGTTAAAACGGTATAAACCGTAGCTCGCCACCACAGCCAGTGCTAGAGCGATAACGAAAGGCCAGGTACCAGGCGCATAGGTCGGCCAGGGAATATACAGGCCACGATTATTCACGAAGGCGAGATCAAAGGCATTCAGCGCCTGACGCGGGCCGGGCAGGTTACGCAACACCGCGAAATACCAAAAGAAAATCTGCAATAACGGCGGGATATTGCGGAAGATTTCAATGTAGATATTCGCGATTTTACGTAATAACCAGTTCTCTGAGAGACGCGCCAGACCAATAAAGAAGCCCAGTATGGAAGCAAATACAATACAAAGTGCGGAAACCAGCAGGGTATTTGTCAGGCCAACCAGAAATACCCGCGCGTAGGTATCCCCTTCGGAATAATCAATAAGATGCTGAACGATGCCGAAACCCGCATTACGTTCTAAAAAACCAAACCCGGAAGTGATACCGCGATTAGCGAGATTGATGACGGTGTTGTGGACGAGATAACCCACCACAGACAGTACGATAACGATCGCCACGATCTGGTAAAGCCAGGCGCGAACCGTGGGATTACCGAACGAAAAATCCCTTTTCACGGTTGGGCGTTGTGACATGTTGAAACCTCAATAACGAAAGCCTTGCTGGGGCACCGCAGAAAACGGTGCCCGACGGGGAGGTAGACTTAACGAACCGGTGGTGCGTACTGAATACCACCCTGGTTCCAGAGCGCATTCTGGCCACGAGCGATTTTCAGCGGGCTGTCTTTACCGACGTTGCGATCAAAACTTTCCTGATAGTTACCGACCTGCTTGATGATGTTGTACGCCCATTTGTTATCGAGCTTCAGATCTTTGCCATAGTCACCCTCGGCACCTAACAGGTGGGCCATATCGGGCGTCGCTGGCTTCGCGGCTTTCTCATCCACGTTTTTAGAGGTGATGCCCATTTCTTCGGCGTTCAGCATGGCAAACAGTGACCATTTCACGATGGTGAACCAGTCATCATCACCACGACGAACAACAGGACCCAACGGTTCTTTAGAGATGACTTCCGGCAGAACGATAAAGTCGTCTGGTTTACCTAATTTGATACGCAGTGCATAAAGTTGTGACTGATCGGAAGCCAGCGTATCGCAACGGCCGCTATCCAGTGCTTTTGCCGATTCGTCGGAGCGGTCAAATGTCACCGGGGTGTACTGCATCTTGTTCGCTTTGAAATAATCCGCAACGTTCAGTTCAGTGTCAGTACCGGCCTGAATACAGACGGTGGCACCATCCAGCTCTTTCGCACTTTTCAGGCCCGCTTTTTTGTGTGTCAGGAAACCAATGCCGTCATAGTAGTTAACACCGGTAAACATGAAGCCCATGCCGCCATCACGTGATGAGGTCCAGGTAGTGTTACGAGAAAGCACGTCCACTTCGCCAGACTGTAATGCGGTGAAGCGCTCTTTTGCGGTCAGCGGGGTATATTTTACTTTTGTTGCATCACCAAATACGGCTGCTGCCGCGGCACGACAGATATCCACATCAAGACCGGTAAATTTACCGCTGGCGTCTGCATAAGAGAAACCTGGCAGGCCATCGCTGATACCACATTGAACGAATCCTTTCTTTTTAATCGCATCCAGCGTGGCGCCTGCGTGGGCTTGCTGAGCAACGGCGAGCAGCGAAGCCGCAGCAACCAGAGTAGAGAGCATCATCTTTTTCATAAAGCATCCTGTGTGGCATGTCGTGTTGTGTTGTTATGTAGTGCGCACTTTGGTGTGCGTTTCCTGTCTGTGGCGATCAGCCATCCACGACTTTGCAAAGCCAGTGCCAGGTTTGCAGAATTCTGAATTCACCTGAAATATCGGGTAATAATCTGAATTATCCGGAAGGCTGCAATAATATGGCGCACCAAAAGGATGCATTTCGAGTCGGGTAGATCACATTTAGTGCAATTTGTTTCACTATTTAGCAACAGTGTGAGCCTGTTTGCATGTGGCTGATGTAAGCAGACATGAGATTGCTTAAAAAGGTAGCCGTGCTCACAAAAGGCCGACAGGGCTGGGCTGAAGGGCATGGTGGTACAAAAGACAAAGGCCGCGAAGAAGAGAAAATGTGAAAGGTAAGTCTGTTAAAGTCACGCTGGCGACTGCAACTACAGTTACCATATGTGATGCAACTGTTTCAGCGTTTTTTAAAAAAATTTGCGTAGTAACGCACAAATAAAAACGCCAGCCCGAAGGCTGGCGAGATTAACGGTGTGAACCTGAATCAGTTCATGCCGTATTTTTTCAGTTTCTTACGCAGCGTACCGCGGTTGATACCCATCATCAGGGCAGCACGGGTCTGGTTGCCACGGGTATACTGCATCACCATGTCCAACAGAGGCTGCTCGACTTCAGCCAAAACCAGCTCATACAGGTCACTCACATCCTGACCATTCAGTTGAGCAAAATAGTTCTTCAGTGCCTGTTTAACCGAATCACGCAAAGGTTTTTGAGTTACCTGATCCTGTGAGTTAACGGTAGAAACGGTCAGTACGTCAGAATTTACGCGTTGTTCGAACATAGTTCTTTCAGCTCTTTATTTCGTTACGCAAGATTTTCGAAGTATGCCTCCAACGCCTCCAGCTGTTCGCTGGCATCCTCAATGGCGTTGAATGTGCGCCGAAACTGGTCATTTGGGGCATGTTCCTGGAGATACCAGGACACGTGCTTCCGCGCTATACGGTATCCCTTGCCTGGACCGTAAAAGTCGTGCAGCTCACGTATATGCGAAACAAGCAAACGCTTGACCTCTGCCAGTGGCAGCGGGGCAAGCAGCTCCCCAGTGTCCAGATAATGCTGGATTTCCCGGAAGATCCACGGTCTTCCCTGAGCAGCACGTCCTATCATCAAAGCGTCGGCTCCGGTGTAGTCGAGCACTGCTCTGGCTTTATGCGGGTCAGTTATGTCTCCGTTCGCGATAATCGGAATAGAGACACTCTGCTTAACTGTCCGAATGCTGTCGTATTCAGCGTCTCCGTTGAACAGGCAGGCACGAGTGCGGCCATGTATCGTCAAAGCCTGAATGCCACAACGCTCAGCCAATTGGGCAATCGCGACACAGTTTCTGTTTTCTGGATCCCAACCGGTACGGATTTTCAATGTGACCGGTACATCAACCGCATTTACCACGGCAGAGAGAATAGACTCGACCACGGCAGGATATTGCAGTAAGGCCGACCCCGCCATTTTGCGGTTCACCTTTTTGGCTGGGCAACCCATATTAATATCAATCACCTGTGCACCAGCATCGACATTAATACGTGCAGCCTGAGCCATCTCACTGGGATCACAGCCTGCAATCTGGACGGCACGAATGCCGGGTTCATCACTGTGCACCATGCGTAAACGAGATTTGTCACTGGCCCACACTTCGGGATTGGATGACAACATCTCAGAAACCGCCATTCCTGCACCCATCTCATGACAAAGCGTTCTGAAAGGCCTGTCTGTAATACCGGCCATCGGTGCCGCAATCAGTCGATTTCTCAGCTGGAGGTTTCCAATGCGCATGAAGTCGTAATGCCATACTGTGTCTGCAAGGCGGCGTATATTACGCATTTTTTTCTTAAGATGAAAGGCCAAACTTTGAACAATTCGCAAGAAAACTGCTTTTAGTCTGCTCTGACAAGGGTGTTATGGATAAATGACATTAAAAATCATGGCGTTATCCAGTTATGTTTATTTTGTGAACAAAGGTTTTTCCGACGAAGATTCGGCATTCGCCAGATAAAAAACGTCACATACCGTGATTAACGACACAACACGCCGTACAGACGGTTGACAAAAGCATAGCGATTGAGCGTGAAAGGCAGCGACGACCAGACAGGTTCGCTTTCATCTGTATGAGGAGAAGGTATACAGCCCTGCGACGTTCGCAGGGCAGAGTCTGACGCTCGCATCGTTTACGACGCTAAGCGTTTTTTACACCCGTAATCCGGCACCATTCTTCCTTAACGGCGACAGGGTCCAGCGCAAAGTGCATGGCATAAGCTTCACAGACACTCTCGGCCTGGCTTTCCAGCACGCCTGATAACCCCAGATGTCCGCCTGGTTTAGGCAGCACCCGGATAAGTGGCGCTAACTCACGCAGCGGTCCGGCAAGAATGTTTGCCACCACCACATCAGCCTGCAGGTTTTCCGGTTGCTGATGCGGCAGATAAAGAGACAGACGGTCCGCCACCCCATTGCGCTCGGCATTGTCGCGGCTGGCCTGAATCGCCTGAGGATCGATATCAATGCCAATGGCCTGCGCTGCACCCAGCTTTAAGGCGGCGATCGCCAGGATCCCAGAGCCGCAGCCAAAATCGATCACCGTTTTACCGTTCAGATCCAGACCGTCGAGCCACGTCAGACAGAGCGATGTGGTGGGATGTGTGCCGGTTCCGAAAGCCAGCCCGGGATCCAGCATGACATTGACGGCATTCGGATCGGGCACATCGCGCCAGCTCGGGCAGATCCACAAGCGTTCGCCAAAGCGCATAGGATGGAAGTTCTCCATCCACTCGCGTTCCCAGTCTTTGTCTTCGATCTGCTCGATCTTGTGGCGAAAATTCTCTCCCAGCAGTGGATGCTGTGAAAGTTCGGCAATGACGCCTTCCATGTCGCTTTCGGCATCGAACAACCCGATAACATCGGTATCGCCCCATAAACGGGTTTCCCCGGGCAGAGGTTCGTAGACGGGCGTGTCATGGGTATCCTGAAAGGTCACTGACACGGCACCGGTTTCCATCAGTGCATCGCTCAGCGCCTCTGCGTTGGCACCAGAACTGTTAATTTTGATTTGAATCCACGGCATAACATCTCTCTTAATTCAGTGTTGTGGTGCGTTAACCACGGCGGGTAAACGCCCAAACAGATTGCCGACCAGGAACGCCAGCAGACTTAACAATAAGGAAGGCACGATGGGATGAAATCCCCACAGTTGCAGGCCCAGGGTTGCCAGAATGGCATAACAGCCTCCGCCCACCACCATCCCGCTGAGCGCGCCTGCGGCATTGGCGCGTTCCCAATATAACCCCAGAACCAGCGGCCACAGGAATACTGCCTCCAGCCCACCAAACGCCAGCAGGTTAAGCCAGATAATCATGTCGGGCGGATGCCAGGCCACGAACAGCAAAACGACACCAAGGGCAAATGTCACCGTGCCCGATAACATCCGCAGTCGTGGCTCATTGTCCAGTTGCTGAGGTGCGAGGCGTAAATACAGATCTTTAACCAGCGTAGCGGAAGCCTGCAATAGCTGCGCATTGATGGTCGACATGATCGCCGCCATCGGCGCCGCTAAAAACAGCCCTGCGGCCAGCGGCGGCAGTACGGTAATCATCAGCGTCGGGATAACCCGATCCGGCACGGTCAGATCGGGCAATATGGCGCGGCCCAGCGCGCCTGCCAGATGCATTCCCAGCATCAGTACCACCACCACGATAGTGCCGAGAACAATCGCCCGGTGAACGGCTTTACTGTCCTTGTAGGAAATACAGCGGACAGCGGTATGGGGCAGACCGATAACGCCAAAACAGACCAGAACGATAAATGAGCTCAGGAACGTCGGCGTAATGATATCGCCCGGCCCCTCAGGAGACAGCAGTTTGGGATCAATCGCATGCAGTTTTTCTACAGCAGTGTGGATCCCTCCGGCATGGTGAATAATTGCAAACAGCAGCAAAAAGGTGCCAATCAGCATCACAATGCCCTGCATGGCATCGTTAAGCACGCTGGCCCGGAAGCCACCAAATGCCGTATAAAGCGCGATAGTCCCACCGAAGATCAGTAATCCCGTGTCGTAGGGGATACCGGCTGCGGTTTCCAGCAGGCGTGCGCCACCGATAAACTGCACGGCCATCGCGCCCACAAAGGCAACGAGTAAACTCAGGCTGGCCAGGACCACCAATAGTGTGCTGCCATAGCGCGCATAGAGCATATCGTTAAGCGTGACCGCATTATGCTTACGCGCCAGAATGGCAAATTTCTTCCCCAGTACACCCAGTGAAAGCCAGACAGCAGGAACCTGAACCATGGCCAGCAGCACCCAGCCCAGACCATATTTATACGCTGCGCCTGGGCCACCGATAAAGGAGCTGGCGCTGATATAGGTGGTGGTGATGGTCATAGCCAGCACAAATCCGCCCATCGAACGGCTACCCAGAAAATACTCGGTCAGGAAATTTCCTTTGCGCTGTTTACGCATCGCAAAGACGGACAGACCGGCAATAACGACCAGATAAGCCAACAGTGGCAGGATGATTTCAGTGTTCATCTTCCTCCTCAAGAGACATCTCACGGAAGCGTGTACGGACCATTAGCCAGCACAGAAAAATGAACAGCAGAGGCGCAAAAATGCAGGAGAGCTCAAACCAGCGTGGCAAACCGGTTATGCCAACCGCATCGCCGCCCGACCAGGCGGAAATGCCCCAGACAGCCAGCCAGGCCAGCGTGAGACAGAGCGACCAGCGAGCCTCTTTGTGAGCCTGTAAAAAACGCGCGTCCATGATGTGACCTTAACGCCAGCGGGAAAAGAAAAAGGCCGGAATATCCGGCCTCAGACTAACTCAGCATTGCGATTACTTCTCGTGCAGGCCGAGTTTTTTCTCCAGATAGTGGATATTGGTGCCACCGTGCTGGAAGTTTTCATCGGACATGATTTTCATCTGCAGTTCGATGTTGGTTTTGATACCGTCGATAATCAGCTCCGCCAGCGCGTTTTTCATACGGGCAATGGCGATATCACGGGTTTCACCGTAGGTGATGAGCTTTCCGATCATGGAATCATAATACGGCGGCACGCTGTAACCCGCATAAATATGGGATTCCCAACGCACACCAAAACCACCCGGTGCATGGAAACGGGTAATCTTACCAGGGCTTGGCAGGAAGGTGACCGGATCCTCGGCGTTGATACGGCATTCAACCGCATGACCACGAATAATCACATCTTCTTGCTTGATTGACAGCGGCTGGCCAGCAGCAATACGCAGCTGCTCTTTAATCAGGTCGACGCCGGTGATCATTTCGGTGACCGGATGTTCAACCTGAATACGGGTGTTCATTTCAATGAAATAGAACTCGCCATTCTCGTACAGGAACTCAAACGTCCCTGCGCCGCGATAGCCGATATCGATACAGGCTTTAGTACAACGCTCACCGATGAATGAACGCAGCTCTGGCGTGATGCCCGGTGCTGGCGCTTCTTCCACGACTTTCTGGTGGCGGCGTTGCATAGAACAGTCACGCTCGCCCAGATAGATGGCGTTGCCCTGGCCATCAGCCAGTACCTGGATTTCGATGTGACGTGGATTTTCCAGATACTTCTCCATGTACACCATGTCGTTGTTGAAAGCCGCTTTGGCTTCCGCTTTCGTCATGTTGATGGATTGTTCCAGATCTTTGTCACTGCGCACAACGCGCATACCACGACCGCCGCCGCCGCCGGAGGCTTTAATAATGACCGGATAGCCGATGCGCTTGGCGAAGGCACGGTTTTTTTCCATGTCATCGGTCAGTGAGCCATCGGAGCCAGGTACGGTCGGCACGCCAGCTTTCTTCATCGCCGTGATGGCCGACACTTTATCGCCCATCAGGCGGATGGTGTCAGCTTTTGGGCCCACAAAGATAAAGCCAGAGCGCTCAACCTGCTCAGCAAAATCCGCGTTCTCAGACAGGAAGCCGTAGCCAGGGTGAATCGCCACCGCGCCGGTGATTTCTGCAGCAGAGATCAACGCCGGGATGTTGAGATAACTTTTGACCGACTGTGCCGGGCCGATGCAAACCGTTTCGTCTGCCAGCAGCACGTGTTTCAGGTCACGGTCCGCGCTTGAGTGAACAGCGACAGTCTTAATGCCCAGTTCTTTACAGGCACGCAGAATGCGCAGTGCAATCTCACCGCGGTTAGCAATAACAATTTTATCCAGCATGGTTCGCCCCGTTATTCGATGACAACAAGTGGCTCGTCAAATTCTACCGGTTGACCACTTTCGACCAGAATGGCTTTAACAACGCCAGATTTGTCGGCTTCGATCTGGTTCATCATTTTCATGGCTTCAACGATGCACAGCGTGTCACCGGCATTGACTTTCTGGCCCACTTCCACAAACGCTTTCGCATCCGGGCTTGGTGTGCGGTAGAAGGTACCGACCATCGGTGAACGTACGATGTGACCACTGATTTCTGCTGGTGCAGCTTCTGCGACAGCGGCAACAGGTGCCACGGCGCTCGCCAGCGCCGGTTGCTGAGCAACAGGCGCAGCATAAGCCTGCTGCATCATCGGATAACCAGTGTTTGCAGGTGCACGACTGATACGAACAGACTCTTCACCTTCGGAAATCTCCAGCTCAGAAATGCCAGATTCTTCAACCAGTTCGATCAGTTTTTTAATTTTACGAATATCCATGAATGGGGTTCCGTACTCAGTTTGATTAATTAGTATGAGACAGGCGCTTTACTGCCGTTTGTAATGCCCACGAGTAGCCATCGGCGCCAAGCCCACAAATAACGCCCGCAGAGACATCAGAAAAATAGGAATGTTGGCGGAAGGGCTCGCGGCTGTGCACATTTGACAGATGAACTTCGATAAAGGGAATGTCCACTGCTAACAGCGCATCACGAAGTGCGACGCTGGTGTGCGTAAACGCGGCAGGATTGATGATGATATAATCCACGTTGCCTTTTGCCTCATGAATGCGATCAATGAGCTGATATTCAGCATTGGACTGCAAATGGCTTAACGCTACATTCAACTGGTCTGCCTGCTGCACCAGACGAGAAACGATCTGATCCAGCGTGACGTCCCCGTATTTTTCAGGCTCGCGCGTTCCCAACAGATTAAGGTTGGGACCGTTCAAAAGCAGAATATGTAATTTATCGGCCATCTTGCTGCCATCTCCCGCAATCATTGAGGCATCGCGTAAAATACCTTGCCGCTTTCCATTTGTCACCCGTCACGGTGAAAAAGAAGCGTCAAATCGCAATAAAGCCGGCCATTATATCCGTTTCGTGGCATTTCGCAGCAAAATACTGGTCTTATCTGCGAAGTTGATCGGATGCGGTCCGGAGACCGCATTTTTGCAGACGATAGCGGGGAAAAGAGCGGTTAACGCGGCCACCACTTAATGAACTTTTTGTAGCGCCAGGCTAACAGGACCAGAGCTAAAAGCGCATAAATAATGGGTTGCGGCGAAAGGATTTTGACTGACCAGAGATAATGGACAGGTGCCAGGATCGCGACCAGATAGATCAGGTTATGCAATGTTTGCCACCGTTTGCCGAGTTTACGCTGCATGCGCTGGAAAGACGTGACGGCCAGCGCCAACAAGATAAACCAGGAGAGGATCCCCAGCGTCAGATAGGGCCGGGAAATCAGCTCACTGCCCAGCAGGCCGATGTTATTTATTCCCAGCTCCAACAGGTAGTAGCTGGTCAAATGCAAACTGGCCCAGAAAAATGTCCAGATCCCCAGCAGGCGTCGGGTCCGAATAAGCAGGGGTTGTTTTATCAGGCGCGTTAAGGGCGACACCAGCAACGTAGCCAGCAGCAGTTTCAATGCCATTCGGCCGGTAAAATGCTGGATATCCTTTGCCGGATCGGCGCTCAGTCCACCGTGCATCGCGGCCATGATCAAATAAACCAACGGCAGGAACGCAGCCAGATGCAACAGGACTTTAAGCCAGCCGATCTGCTTTATTGTCAGGCGCACTCAATAATTCTCCCGCAAATCCATGCCGCGATAGAGTGAGGCAACCTGATCGGCATAACCGTTGAAGAGTAACGTGGGCTGACGATCCACATTAAAGCTACTGCCCGGCCCAATAAAACGTTCGGTCGCCTGTGACCAGCGTGGATGGTTCACATGAGGATTCACGTTGGCATAGAAACCATACTCATTGTCGGCAATCTGATTCCATGTCGTTGGCGGTTGATCGTGAGTGAGCGTAATTTTCACAATGGACTTGATGCCCTTAAAGCCATATTTCCACGGAACCGTCAGGCGAATCGGCGCACCATTCTGCGGCGGCAGCGCTTTACCGTATACGCCCGTTGTCAGAATCGTAAGCGGATGCATCGCTTCATCCAGACGCAAACCTTCTACATAAGGGTAATTGAGCCCGCCGCCAATAAACCGGTCTTTTTGCCCTGGCATCTGATCGGGCGCGTACAGCGTCTGGAAGGCGACGAAGCGGGCTTTGCTGGTGGGTTCTGCCAGCTTCAGCAGTTTATTCAGTTCAAATCCGATCCAGGGAACGACCATCGACCAGGCTTCAACACAGCGCATGCGATAGATTCGTTGCTCCATCGCGAAGCGCTTAAAAATATCATCCATGTCCAGCGTCACGGGCTTAGCCACTTCGCCCTCAATCGTCAGTTTCCAGGGATCGGTTTTTAGGGTACCGGCGTTCGCCGCAGGATCGGCTTTATCCAGACCGAATTCGTAGAAATTGTTGTATCCGGAAACTTTATCGGCGGGCGTTAAGGGCAGGTTAGCCTGGTACTGGGCGGGTTTGGTAAAGTCAAGCGGACGGCCTGCGGGGGCAGCAGGGCGGTCGTTGCCTTTGAACCAGCTCAGGATATCAGCATTCGCCATGCCGGGAAGGCCCATGGCCGCGGCACCCAGCCCCAGCGTCTGAAGCACCCGACGACGGTTCATATTAAAGATGCTTTCTGGCGTTACATCTGCTTCGGTCAGGCTTTTAGTCGGCTTCATCGTTTTTCTCCAGGCGCGATAGTCTCAACCAGCATGATGACTATTACTTATGCTGGCGAATTTCGCTGCAAAAATGTGAAATTTCCTGGCTTCGCTCTCAAATGGGAATCCACTGAAAAATGTAGAATCAGGCGCTGTGAGATCTTCTCAGCGGTATACTTCGCCTTCACGCACAACGCCACTGTTGCCAGACGACATTTGTGTTATTTTGCACAAATTTCTTCCGGCTGCCGTGCAGCGCCAGCGTGATCCGGCGACAACCGAAGTGAAACAGGCACAGGGATGCGATTAACGACCAAACTTTCTGCATTTATTACACTGATTAGCGTACTGGCAATGGTTTTAATGCTGGTGGGTTGTGCTTTTAGTGTTTTCTGGCTCACGCATCAGCGCGTCGAAAGTCGCGTACAGGTGCTGGCGACCGAAGTTGATAACGTCTTGCTGAGCCAGCCTCCCGATGCGCTTAAGGCCTGGCTGGCCCCTATGTTACCTGTTATTAACGCGGAGCAACTTTCTCTCTATAACGGTCGCCAACCTGTTTTTACGCTGTCCCGCCATGAAAATCAGATGCTCGAGCACGAAAAAAACCGCTATATCCATTTTGACATTGCGCTAATGCACCAACCGGGAATGCGGCTCCAGTTGACGATTCTCGATCCTGCACAAACCTGGCTACGCTCGATTCCTGCGACTTATACCCTTGTCGCCCTCGTGCTGGTTGTACTGATTATGGCGGTGATGCTGTCCATCATCCATCGCTGGCTGGTGCGTCAATGGCGCGGGATGGAACACCTGGAAAGTCGTTCGGCATCGATTCTTGCTGGCGAGCGTACCTTCTTCCGCCAAAAGCAGCGTGATGAGTGGCCGCCCAAAGCCAGTCGGGCGATCGATCAGCTTCTGTCAGATTTACAGGAAGCCGGCGAGCAGCGCGTTCGCATTGATACGTTAATTCGTACCTTTGCTGCGCAGGATGGCCGAACCGGGCTGAATAACCGGCTTTTCTTCGATAATCAGTTGGCCACCTTGCTGGAGGACCAGGAAGATGTCGGGACACACGGCGTGGTCATGATGATCCGCTTTCCTGAGCTCGACACGCACGATCACTCGCTTGGACCGGTGCTGGTTGAAGAGTACCTGTTTAACGTCGTCAATATGCTGTCCACTTTTGTCATGCGTTATCCCGGCGCGCTTCTTGCGCGTTATTTTCGCAGTGATTTTGCGGTATTGCTGCCGCACCGCAGCCTGAAAGAGGCCAACAGCATCGCTGACCAGTTAATTAATGCCGTTGATGCGTTACCTCCTATGCGCATGGTGAACCGTGACGACTTTATTCACATTGGTATCAGCGCCTGGCACAGTGGCCAGACGGTGCCGCAGGTAATGGAAAATGTGGAGATGGCGACGCGACGGGCAACGCTGTCCGGTGGCAATAACTGGTCAAACGGCGCGGGCAATCCGCAGGATGCCGGGCGCGGCAGTGTTCGCTGGCGCACTTTGCTGGAAAATACACTCAGTCGCGGTGGGCCGCGGCTCTATCAAAAACCTGCCGTGGACCGTGAGGGCAAGGTTCGTCATCGTGTCATACTCAGCCGCATCTTTGATGGTGATAAAGAAGTGCTGTCGGCTGAATACATGCCACTGGTGCAGCAGCTTGGGATGGTAGAGAGCTGGGACCGGCAGATGGTGTTGCGCATTGCCGCTTTGTCAGAGCTGTGGCCTGAAGAAACACTGGTTATCCCGGTCAGTATCGACTCTCTGTTAAAGCGTCCCTTTGTCGTCTGGTTGCAGCGAATGTTGCTGGCCTGCCCAAAAAGTCAGCGAAAACGATTTTTATTTGAACTTGCGGAAGGGGATGTTTGTCAACACATCAGCCGTTTGATTCCGGTGTTGCATTCGCTCCAGGCATTTGGCTGCCGGATTGCCATCAGTCAGGCAGGACTGACGGTAGTCAGTAGCGCCTATATCAGGCAACTGCCGGTCGCGTTAATCAAGCTGGATGCCGGCCTGGTGCGCAACATTGAGCGCCGTACTGAAAATCAGCTGTTTGTGCGGAGCCTGCTGGACGTCTGCAAGCCGACCGGTACCCGGCTTTATGCGGCAGGCGTTCGCACAAAAGCGGAGTGGCAAACTCTGGTCGAATTAGGCGTTGAAGGCGGGCAGGGCGACCTGTTTTCACCTTCTCAGCCGGTCAACAGTAATGTGAAAAAGTACTCGCAACGTTACCAGATTTAATCGTTTGCCTAAATTCGCCGGTTTTACGCCAGCTTTTAGTGAATACAGGACAACAAACAGGCAGAATAGAGCGCCTGAAATGTTAGATTTTATGTCGGAGTAAAGTTAAGAAAATTCTTTAACAAGCTGCTCTGATAGCGTGATATCGCTGTTCCGCTCGTGTGCGAAACAGCTGTAAATGATTTAATGCGAATGTCGCCTAATTTTTCACCGAAGCAGAACGTTTTTGCGCCTTGTGGCAGCTTCGTGTGGTTGGTAAAGTAAGCGGATTTTATTTTCCGCCTCCAGCTTGCAGGATTATCCCTTAGTATGTTTAAAAAATTTCGTGGCATGTTTTCCAATGACTTGTCCATTGACCTGGGTACCGCGAACACCCTGATTTATGTAAAAGGACAAGGCATCGTGCTGAACGAGCCTTCCGTAGTGGCTATTCGCCAGGATCGTGCCGGCTCACCTAAAAGTGTAGCGGCCGTTGGTCATGACGCCAAACAGATGCTAGGCCGTACACCGGGCAATATTGCAGCCATTCGTCCTATGAAAGATGGCGTTATCGCCGACTTCTTCGTGACCGAGAAAATGCTGCAGCACTTCATTAAGCAGGTTCACAGCAACAGCTTTATGCGTCCAAGTCCGCGCGTGCTGGTATGTGTGCCTGTCGGTGCCACGCAGGTTGAGCGCCGCGCAATCCGCGAATCTGCCCAAGGGGCGGGTGCACGTGAAGTGTTCCTGATTGAAGAACCTATGGCGGCCGCCATTGGCGCTGGCTTACCGGTTTCTGAAGCGACCGGGTCAATGGTAGTCGATATTGGTGGCGGTACCACTGAAGTTGCCGTCATTTCTTTGAACGGCGTAGTTTACTCTTCTTCCGTGCGTATCGGTGGTGACCGCTTCGATGAAGCCATCATTAATTATGTGCGCCGTAATTACGGTTCACTGATTGGTGAAGCCACAGCGGAACGTATCAAGCATGAGATCGGCTCTGCTTACCCGGGTGACGAAGTGCGTGAGATCGAAGTGCGTGGTCGTAACCTGGCAGAAGGTGTGCCACGCGGCTTTACCCTTAACTCAAATGAAATCCTTGAAGCCCTGCAAGAGCCGCTTACCGGAATTGTGAGTGCAGTAATGGTCGCGCTGGAACAGTGTCCGCCAGAACTCGCCTCTGACATTTCCGAGCGTGGCATGGTCCTGACGGGCGGTGGTGCGCTGCTGAGAAATCTGGATCGTCTGCTGATGGAAGAAACAGGCATTCCTGTTGTCGTCGCGGAAGATCCGCTGACCTGCGTTGCGCGCGGCGGCGGTAAAGCCCTGGAAATGATCGACATGCATGGCGGCGATTTATTCAGCGAAGAATAATGGCCTCAACCGGCTGAGACCGTCGTAACAGTGCGCAGGGAGTAGCGTGTAAACCGGCGCTGCGTGCATCGGTATGATGTGTCCAGCCCAGGAAAGTGCGGTACGTCCGTACTTTCTTACCTTGTAGTCGAGGAACACGCAGATTATATGAAGCCGATTTTTAGCAGAGGCCCTTCTCTGCAATTGCGTCTCTTTCTGGCGGTGATTGTGGCAATTGCCATCATCATCGCAGATAGTCGCGTGAGTTCATTTACGCAAATACGCAACTATCTGGACACATCGGTCAGTCCGTTTTACTTCCTGGCCAACGGCCCGCGTCAACTTCTGGATGGCGTGTCAGATACGCTGGCTTCGCGCCAGCAGCTTGAGCTGGAAAATAAAGCGTTACGTCGGGAGCTGTTTCTGAAAAACAGCGACCTGCTCATGCTGGGGCAATACAAGCAGGAGAATGCACGCCTGCGCGAATTGCTGGGTTCACCTCTGCGTCAGGACGAGCATAAGATGGTGACCCAGGTGATCTCCACCGGTACCGATCCCTATACCGATCAGGTCGTGATTGATAAAGGCAGCGCCAATGGCGTGTATGAAGGTCAGCCGGTCATCAGTGATAAAGGGGTTGTGGGCCAGGTCATCGCTGTCGGTCAGTTTACCAGTCGCGTTCTGCTCATTTGTGATGCATCACATGCGCTGCCCATTCAGGTGCTGCGTAATGATATTCGTGTCATTGCGGCGGGCAATGGCTGTACGGAAGATTTACAACTGGAACATCTGCCAGGCAATACCGATATTCGCGTGGGCGATGTGTTAGTCACCTCAGGCTTAGGTGGCCGCTTCCCTGAAGGCTATCCTGTCGGTGTCGTGTCCTCGGTAAAAGTGGATACGCAACGCGCTTATACCGTGATTCAGGCACATCCTACTGCGGGTCTGCAACGTCTGCGCTATTTGCTGCTGCTTTGGGGAGCCGATCATAATGGTGATATGCCTATGGCGCCTGATGAAGTGCATCGGGTCGCGAACGAGCGCCTGATGCAAATGATGCCGCAGGTGCTGCCGCCTGCCGGCGAAATGGGGCCGCCTGCGCCCACCACACAGACTACCACACCCGCTTCGGGCAGCAGCGAAAGTCGTTCGCAGGATGCCGCTTCCCGCTCACGCGGAGGCCAGAATTGAGTCGATATCGCAGCCAGGGACGATGGGTGATCTGGCTGTCCTTTCTGATGGCGTTTATTCTGCAAATCATGCCATGGCCGGAACAGATCTATATGTTCCGGCCATCGTGGCTATTGTTGATTCTGGTGTATTGGGTGCTGGCGCTGCCGCATCGCGTGAATGTGGGCAGCGGTTTTCTGCTGGGGGCGATTATGGATTTAATCGCCGGTTCGACGTTGGGCGTTCGCGCTCTGGCGCTCAGCATTATCGCCTATCTGGTTGCGTTTAAATTCCAGTTATTCCGTAACTTAGCATTGTGGCAGCAGGCGTTAATGGTTATGGTGCTGTCATTAGCAATGGATGTGATCGTCTTCTGGGCAGAGTTTCTGGTGATCAACGTCTCATTCCGCCCTGAAATTTTCTGGAGCAGTGTTGTCGACGGGATTCTCTGGCCGTGGCTATTCTTATTGATGAGAAAGATCCGCCGTCAGTTCGCTGTTCAATAAGGAAATTTATGGTAACCCTGTATCTGGCCTCCGCGTCTCCCCGCCGACGTGAACTGCTGAGCCAGCTTGGCATCACCTTCGAGCGTCTTGTCACTGATGTTGAAGAGCAACGTCAGCCCGGTGAAACGGCGGAGGGCTATGTTCGACGCCTGGCGCATGACAAAGCTAAAGCGGGCGTCACGCTTGCCCGGCAAGACTTACCGGTGCTGGGTGCCGACACCATCGTGGTGCTCAATGGCGAGGTGCTGGAAAAGCCCCACGATGCCGACCATGCCAGCGCGATGCTCAGTAAACTCTCGGGAAAAACGCATCAGGTCATGACGGCTATCGCGCTGGCCGATCGTCAGCAGGTGCTGGACTGTCTGGTGGTCACCGAGGTGACGTTTCGTAACTTAACCGCACACGACATCAATGAGTACATCGCCACAGGTGAACCTATGGATAAAGCAGGCGCTTACGGTATTCAGGGAAAGGGCGGAAACTTTGTTCGTAAAATCAATGGAAGTTATCACGCAGTCGTCGGATTACCGTTGGTTGAGACCGCGGAACTGATCGACCAGTTCCAGTCACTGCGTGCCGTAAGGGGTTAACATGACGGCAGAACTACTGGTTAACGTTACGCCTGCTGAAACGCGCGTCGCCTACATTGATGGCGGTATCCTGCAGGAAATTCACATTGAGCGCGAAGCCCGGCGTGGCATCGTCGGTAATATTTACAAAGGGCGCGTCAGCCGGGTTTTGCCTGGCATGCAGGCGGCATTTGTGGATATCGGGCTTGATAAAGCGGCCTTCCTGCATGCGTCCGACATCATGCCGCATACAGAATGCGTTGCGGGCGATGAAAAGAAAAATTTCGTGGTACGTGATATCGCGGAGCTGGTGCGTCAGGGACAGGATCTCGTGGTGCAGGTGGTGAAAGATCCCCTTGGCACTAAAGGCGCGCGGCTGACCACAGATATCACGTTGCCCTCGCGCTATCTGGTGTTTATGCCCGGCGCTTCACACGTTGGCGTTTCACAACGCATTGCCAGTGAAAAAGAGCGTGAACGGCTTAAAGCCGTCGTGGCCGACTACTGTGACGACCTGGGCGGTTTCATCATCCGCACCGCCGCGGAAGGTATTGGCGAAGAAGAGCTGGCGCAGGATGCTGCGTTTCTGAAACGGCTTTGGACCAAAGTCAGAGAGCGGAAAAAGCGCAATCAAACCCGTTGTTTACTCTATGGTGAGTTGGCGCTGGCGCAGCGTATTCTGCGCGATTTTGCGGGCGCAGCGCTGGATCGCATTCGTGTCGATTCGCGCCTGACCTGCGATCTCCTCAAGGAATTCACCAGCGAATACATCCCGGAGATGTCCAGCAAGCTCGAGCTTTACAATGGCAAACAGCCCATCTTTGATCTGTTTGATGTTGAGAACGAGATTCAGCGCTCACTGGAACGTAAAGTTGAACTGAAATCTGGCGGATACCTCATCATCGACCAAACTGAAGCGATGACGACAATCGACATCAACACCGGTGCCTTTGTCGGCCACCGAAACCTTGATGAAACTATTTTTAACACCAATGTGGAAGCGACACAGGCGATCGCCCGCCAACTGAGGCTACGTAACCTTGGCGGCATCATCATTATCGACTTCATTGATATGAGTAATGAAGATCATCGCCGTCGCGTGCTGCATTCGTTGGAAACCGCGCTCAGTAAAGACAGAGTGAAGACGGGCATCAGCGGGTTTTCCGCCTTAGGGCTGGTGGAAATGACGCGCAAGCGTACGCGCGAAAGTATCGAACACGTGCTGTGTGAGGATTGCCCGGTGTGTAAAGGGCGCGGCACACTGAAGACCGTCGAAACGGTGTGCTACGAAATTATGCGTGAAATTGTTCGTGTTCATCATGCTTATGATTCTGACCGTTTCCTGGTCTACGTGTCGCCGACGGTGGGCGAAGCGTTGAAAACGGATGAGTCCCATGCGCTGGCGGAAGTGGAGCTGTTTGTCGGCAAGCAGGTAAAGGTGCATGTTGAAGCGCTCTATACTCAGGAACAGTTCGATGTGGTCATGATGTAGTGCTGGCCGGTCAGGCTCACGATGTCTGGCCGCACATTTTAGGGTAAAATGTGGCCCCATACCGCTTATGTCATAAGACGCCGGGTATGAGCAGCAACCATCCGTCGTTAACGGTAGACAAGGAGAGGTGTGAGTGAGGCAGTTGCCAAGAGTGATGTTACTGCTGCTCGCGACAGTCATTGTGATTGTGGCGCTGCTGGTCAGTGCGCTGCGTCTGGCGATGCCGCACCTTGATAACTATCGTAGTCAGGTCTTAGAGTTTGTTTCTGATGTCAGCGGTGCCAATGTTAACGCCAGCCAGCTGAAGGGCAAGTGGGAAAATTTTGGGCCCACGCTGCAAATCCGTGACCTGAACGTGGACATGAAACAAACGGGGACGCTCTCGATCGCGCGTATTACCGTTGCGCTGGACGTCTGGCAGTCATTGCTCCACTGGCGCTGGCAGTTCCGCGATCTGACTTTCTGGCAGTTGCACTTTAACAGCACTCAGCCTCTCCTGACCAGTGACAACGAGAAGCACAGCTTCAGGCTCACCCAGATCAACGATCTGTTTTTACGCCAGTTCGATCACTTCGATCTGCGCGACAGCACGATTGGTTTTATCACGCCATCCGGTCAGCATGCTGAACTGGCTATCCCTAAACTCACCTGGCTGAACGAACATACCCGACATCGCGCAGAAGGTGAGGTCAGCCTGTCGAGTTTTACCGGACAGCACGGTGTTGTGCAGGTCCGTCTCGACCTGAACGATAACGAAGGCTTACTCAACGACGGTCGCATCTGGATGCAGGCTGATGACGTGGATATGCGCCCCTGGCTGGGCCGCTGGGTGCGGGATAACACCCGTCTGGACAGCGCCCGGTTTAGCCTGGCAGCCTGGGTCACTCTGCGTGATGGTGATATCTACGCTGGCGACCTGCTGTTAAGTCAAGGCGGCGCAAGCTGGCAGGGCGAGAGCGGCCCCCATACTCTCAACGTTGATGGTCTGACGGCGCACCTTTCGCGTTATAAAAATGGCTGGGTGGTAACGGTGCCGCAAACCAAACTCAGCACAGACGGCAATGCGTGGCCTGCTGGTCATTTTTCGCTGTTCTGGCAACCGCAGGACGAGCAGATGCTGGGCAGCAACAGCGAGGCCGAAGTCCGCGTTCGTGCGACGCAGTTAGCATTAGATCGCATCGCGCCGCTGGTGCCGCTTTTTGCGCCTCTCTCACCTGCGCTGTTTGATAACTGGCGTGCATTGCGGCCGCGGGGCACGATTGATGGGCTTGCGTTAGATATTCCCTTAGCACAACCCGAGCAGACCCGCTTTCAGGTAAAGTGGCGTGATTTTAGCTGGCAGTACTGGAAGCTGGTTCCCGGCATCAGCCATCTTAATGGTGAGGCGACAGGCAGCCTGAACGATGGGCAAGCCGCAATTGCGATGGGGCAGGCTACGGTGCCTTATGGTGATATGTTCCAGGCACCGCTGGAGATCAAACAGATCACCGGCAACCTTAACTGGACGCAGGATAAGCAGGGGCTGACGCTGGCGGGTCACGACCTTGACATTCAGGCCCGTTCCCTTTGGGCGCACGGCGATTTCCGCTATCAGCAAAACAGTGATGCGCAACCTCAACTGAATATTCTGGCCGGCATTAACGTCACGAACGCTGGTGATGCGTGGCGCTATTTTCCGACACCGATAATGGGCCACTCGCTGACACACTATTTAAGCGGTGCGATTAAAGGCGGCAAGGTCAGTAATGCCACGCTGCTGTTTAACGGTAATCCAGCGCTTTTTCCCTTCCAGCACAACGACGGGATGTTCCAGGTTTGGGTGCCGTTACGCCAGGCAACCTATGCGTTCCAGCCGGGCTGGCCCGATCTCAGCAATCTTGATATCGATCTTAACTTCCTGAATGACGGCCTGTGGATGAATGCGCCACTGGCGAAACTGGGTGAAGTCGATGCCCGCAATGTCAGCGCTGTCATCCCGGATTATCTGAAGGAAAAGCTGATTATTAATGGCGATATCAGCGGTGACGGGCAGCAAATCGGTGAGTACTTCCAGCACACGCCGCTCAAATCGTCGCTGGGAGCGGCACTGGAACAGCTCCAGGTCAAAGGCCTGACCAAAGGTCATCTCAAGCTGGATATTCCATTGAATGGCAAAGATGTTCACGCCAGCGGGGATGTGCAGATGAATAACAACAGCCTGCATATCAAACCCCTGAATACCACAATGACCCATTTGACGGGGCAGTTCCGCTATAACAACGGCAATCTCGAAAGCGATACGCTGCAGGCCAACTGGTTTGGACAGCCGATTGATGTCAGCTTCACGACGCAGGAGAATCCTGACGATTTTGGCGTGAACGTCAAATTACAGGCGGACTGGCAACTGGCAAAAATCACTGACATACCCCGACAGATTAGCAGCCAACTGGCCGGTCATCTTCCGTGGCAAGGTGAGGTAAACGTCACCTTGCCTCACAAGGGCGGTGCGCATTATGCCGTGCAACTCAAAGGAGACGGTAAGGAAGTAAGTAGTCGCTTACCTCCACCACTCGACAAAAAGGCTGGCGAGAGCCTGCCGGTTACCGTTAATGCAAACGGCGACTTAACGCATTTCGATCTGAGCGGCAGCGTTGACGAGCGGCACCGGTTTAACAGCCGCTGGCTGCTGGAGCCCACGCTGCGCGTTGAGCGAGGCATCTGGCTTAACGACACCAAAACCACACCGGCGCTGCCGGATCGTTCAGGCATGGTGCTGAATTTGCCTGCGCTCGATGGCGAAGCCTGGGCGGCACTCCTGATGGCGGGCGAAGGCGGAGCGGCCAGCCCGTCGGGTGAGCATAAGGTGGGCGGGGCAACGTTGCCAGGCAATATTATCTTACGTAGCCCCGCTGTCAGTCTGGCAGGGCAAGAGTGGCATGACGTGGATACCACCGTCACCCAGGAAATGGGCGGTAAAACCCAGGTGAAGGTTAATGCCAAAGAGTTACGTGGTCAGCTTACGACCTCGCCGTCAGCAGCGTGGCAGGTTGCTCTGGATTATCTTTATTACAATCCCGACTGGCAGGGCGCTGACGGAAAAAATACCGCGGCTTCGCCACTGGGGCAAAAAAGCGACCAGATTGACTTTAGCAAGTGGCCTGCGGTGCAGTTTCAGTGTGCAGAATGCTGGCTGATGGGACAAAAATACGGGCGCGTTTCCGCTGGGCTGCAACCTAAAGGAAGTACGTTAGCACTTACTAATGGCTTGGTGGATACAGGCAGTTCGCGTCTGAATATTCAGGGCGAATGGGTTAACCGGCCCAACGACCAGCGTACCTCGCTGAAAGGCACCTTGCAGGGCAGCAACATCAATAACGCAACCAACTGGTTCGGCGTAAATACGCCATTACGCGATGCACCTTTCAAAATTAACTATGACCTGCACTGGCGCGCTGCACCCTGGCAACCATCAGCGGAAACGCTGAGCGGCACACTGAAAACACACTTTGGTAAAGGCCAGATAACGGATGTGGATACCGGTGCGGCGGGGCAGATTTTGCGCCTGCTCAGTTTTGATGCACTGCTACGTAAACTGCGTTTCGACTTCAGTGATACTTTTAAACAGGGTTTCTATTTCGATTCAATCAATGGTACCGCCTGGATTGAAGATGGCGTCATCCGTACTGATAACCTGTCAGTCGATGGGCTGGAGGCGGATATCGCCATGCAGGGCAATATGGATCTTGTGAAGCGACGGATTGATATGGAAGCCATAGTTACCCCGGAAATTTCCGCCTCCGTTGGTGTCGCCACCGCGTTCGCGATTAACCCGGTCGTCGGGGCCGCGGTATTCGCGGCCAGTAAGGTTCTGGGGCCGCTCTGGAGTAAAATTTCTGTGCTGCGCTATCACATCAGCGGCCCGCTCGATAAGCCCAAAATTGACGAGGTTATGCGTAAGCCACGCGAAACCTATAACAAGTGATATTTGACGGCGTAACATAATTGCCTCAGGCTATGAATATCCGAGCACATATTGAGTGAGAAACGATGACTCTGAATCTGGTAAGTGAGCAGTTGCTAACTGCTAACAACATTAATCAGCAGGACCTTTTTTCCCTGTTAGGGCAGCTTTCAGAACGTCGTCTGGACTATGCCGATCTTTATTTTCAGTCCAGCTTCCATGAATCCTGGGTTCTGGAAGATAAAATCATTAAAGATGGTTCCTACCATATCGATCAGGGCGTGGGTGTCCGCGCCGTCAGCGGCGAAAAAACCGGCTTCGCCTATGCCGATCAGATCACAATGAATGCCCTGCGTCTGTCATCAGAAGCGGCCCGCAGCATCGTACGCGAGCAGGGGAATGGCAAGGCGCACACGCTGTCAGCCGTCGTCAACCGCGCGCTCTATGCGCCTGTCGATCCGCTTGGCAGCCTCAGCCGTGAAGACAAAATCGCCCTGTTACATCGTGTTGACCAGGTTGCGCGGGCTGCTGACCCACGGGTTCAGGAAGTGAATGCCAGCCTGACCGGCGTATATGAGCAGGTCCTGGTGGCGGCAACCGATGGTACCCTGGCCGCCGATGTGCGTCCGCTGGTGCGTCTGTCCATCAGCGTTCAGGTGGAAGATCAAGGCAAACGCGAACGGGGTACCAGCGGTGGCGGTGCGCGTACTGGTTACGCGTTTTTCCTCGCTGATGAAAATGGCGATGTGCGCGCTGATGCCTGGGCACGCGAAGCGGTACGCATGGCACTGGTCAATCTTTCCGCAGTGGCTGCGCCTGCAGGCGCTTTACCGGTGGTGCTGGGGCGGGCTGGCCAGGCGTGCTGCTGCATGAAGCCGTGGGTCATGGTCTGGAAGGCGACTTCAATCGCCGTGGAACCTCCGTTTTTAGCGGTAAGATGGGCCAACTGGTGGCGTCTGACCTCTGTACGGTGGTTGATGATGGCACGATCGAGGGATTACGCGGTTCACTGGCTATTGACGATGAAGGCGTACCCGGACAGTACAACGTATTGATTGAAAATGGCGTATTGAAAGGCTACATGCAGGACAAGCTGAATGCCCGGCTGATGGGCGTGAATCCTACCGGAAACGGTCGTCGCGAATCTTATGCGCACCTGCCAATGCCTCGTATGACCAACACCTACATGCTGGCGGGTAAATCGACGCCGCAGGACATTATTGAAAGTGTGGAATACGGGTTGTATGCGCCTAATTTTGGTGGCGGCCAGGTCGATATTACGTCGGGTAAATTTGTGTTTTCCACGTCCGAAGCCTATCTGATTGAGAAAGGCAAAGTCACCAAACCGGTAAAAGGGGCGACATTGATCGGCTCCGGTATTGAGGCAATGCAGCAAATCTCTATGGTTGGCAACGATCTGGCGCTCGATAAAGGCGTTGGCGTGTGCGGTAAAGAAGGCCAGAGTCTGCCGGTTGGCGTGGGCCAGCCTACGCTCAAGCTGGACAAGCTGACTATCGGCGGCACCGCCTGATTAGCCTGACAAACCCGCCTGCTGGCGGGTTTTTTTAGTGCGCTACTATTACATCCTGAAGGCGCCACATTCAGTAAACGCTGGCGCGATTTTCCTGTCTCTGCCGTAAATGAGGCCTGTTTAAAGTCCTGCTCCGCACCTTTGTGATGCCCTGTTCTGCACCTTGCTAAAGGCGACGCGCTATGTCTTGCGGTGCTGCTTGTACTGCTCGGCAACCTGTTCAAAGTAGTGCGTCAGGTAGTCGATACAGACCTGAACTTTCAGCGGCAGCTTGTCTTTTTCGGTGTATAACGCATAAACCGGACGCGGGTCGGATTGATAGTGTGGGAATAAAATATCGATCTCTCCGCTCTTGATCTCATCTGCCACCCACATCATCGGGACATAGGCGATGCCGTTGCCTGCCTTAAGCCAGCGAATTAACGTCTGGGAGTCATTGGTGACGAAACGCCCCTGAGGTGACAAACGAGTCACAAGGCCTTCGGGTGCAATCAATTCAAAATTGTTGTCGGGGCGAACGCTGTATTCCAGCCAGGCGAATTTTGTAATGTCTGCCGGTTTTTCGGGTGTTCCATGCTGCGCCAGGTAGGATTTAGCGGCACACACCACCATGGGCATTGCCCCCAGCCTGCGTGAAAACAGACTGGAATCTTTCAATGCGCCCACCCGAATAACCACGTCCAGGCCATCGGCGATTAAATCGGGGGCAGGAATGCCGGTGACAAGATTGACACTCAGGCCGGGATAGTCACGCAACATATCACTGGTCATGCCGGCCAGGACGTTCTGCGCCATCGTGGAGGAACTGCCAATCCGTAACACCCCGACAGGTGTATTATTAAACGCATATAACTGCTCATGTACCTGGCTGGCTTCAGCCAGCATGCGGCGGCAACCCTGATAGTAAATTTTCCCCGCTTCGGTCAGGCCGATGCTGCGTGTGCTGCGATTGAGTAACTTAACCTGAAGGGCATCTTCCAGCCTGGCGATTATCTGGCTGATGGATGACACGCTGAGATGAAGCTGTCGTGCGGCCGCCGTGAAAGAACCTAATTCAACCACTTTGGCAAATATCGACATACCTTTAAGTCGTTCCATTGTTTACTCTGGCTAAAAAGTGATTTAGATCACATTCAGTAGAAAACGTATAGTTAAGCGCGTTACTATAAGCGTACCGGGGTATCACCTGGCGACGCTTCATTACCTGAAAACACCCGATGATACGCTATTATTAAGCCAGCCGTAGTTCAGATGTGGCTTAGGGCGCAGGCTTTTGCGTCGATCAAGGCGGTGGACTATCCCGGCCGTGTCGAACTAAGGATTTTTAATGAGTGTACTTCCGGTCTTTGTCATGTTTGGGCTCTCTTTTCCGCCCATTTTTATCGAACTCATCGTTTCACTTATGCTGTTTTGGCTGGTGAAACGCGTGCTGACGCCCAGTGGTATTTACGATCTTGTCTGGCACCCGGCACTCTTCAATACAGCTCTCTACTGCTGTGTATTTTATTTAGTATCCCGTTTATTCGTTTGAGGTTTACGTGAACACGCTTATAAGAAAAATCGCGCGTTACGCGATCACCATCCTGCTGGTCATCATCGCCGTTATCATCATATTCCGTGCCTGGGTGTTCTACACCGAATCGCCCTGGACGCGTGATGCCAGATTTGCAGCCGACGTGGTGGCCATTTCTCCTGATGTCACTGGGTTAATTACGGATGTGCCGGTTCATGACAACCAGCTCGTTAAAAAAGGCGATACGCTGTTTGTTGTCGATCGTCCCCGCTATCAAAAGGCGCTGGATGAAGCCCAGGCGGACGTAGAATATTACCAGGCGCTGGTGAATGAAAAACGCCGTGAGGCCGGACGTCGTAACCAACTCGGCACCTCTGCGATGTCGCGTGAAGCCATCGAGCAATCCAATAACGATTTGCAAACCACAGAACACCAGCTGGCGAAATCTGTTGCGACCCGCGATCTGGCGAAAATTGATCTGGAGCGGACCACGATTAAGGCACCGTCAGACGGCTGGGTGACGAACCTGAATGTTTACCAGGGTGAATTCATTACGCGCGGCTCGGTTGCGGTCGCCCTGGTGCAGCAGCACTCCTTTTATGTGCTGGCCTATCTGGAAGAGACCAAACTGCACGGCGTCAGACCGGGCTTTCGGGCAGAGATCACGCCATTGGGCAGCAACATCACCTTACGTGGCACCGTGGACAGCATTGCGGCAGGCGTAACCAACAGCAGTAGCAGTGTTGACAGCAAGGGGATGGCAACCGTTCAGTCTAATCTGGAATGGGTTCGCCTGGCTCAGCGCGTACCGGTCCGCATCCGACTTGATCAGCAGCCTGGTAATCAGTTCCCTGCCGGCACGACGGCGACCGTGGTGATTACTGGCGCGGAGGATCGTCCGCACCAGGCGGTTTCACCCATGATGTCCTTCTTTAACCGCCTGCGTGAGTTTGGTTAAGAGGGCGATATGATCGAATTTCTCCGTTTCCCGATAAAGCTGACCTTTGCCCTGGTGGCAGCGTTGATGATCGGCTTTCATCTCAACCTTGAAACACCGCGCTGGGCCGTGATGACCGCCGGGATTGTTGCAGGGGGAACGGCGTTTGCGGCAGGAGGCGATCCCTACTCTGGCGCATTACGCTATCGCGGTCTTCTGCGTATTATCGGTACTTTAATTGGCTGTGTTGCCGCTCTGGTTATCATGATTGCCACTGTGCGAGCGCCAGTGGTCATGCTGTTGCTGTGCTGTATCTGGGCCGGTTTTTGCGTATGGCTTTCGTCGCTGATTAAAGTCGAAAATTCCTATGCGCTCGGTCTCGCGGGCTATACCGCATTAATTATCGTGGTCACGGCAAACGCCAGCGGCGGCCTTACGCTGGTTCCGCAATATGCGGTGGAACGCTGTAGCGAAATTATCCTGGGCATCCTTTGCGCCATTCTGGCAGATATGATTTTTTCCCCGCGCTCCATTAAAAAAGTGATTGATGCCGAGGTGACGTCGCTGCTGGTGGCCCATTACCGGTTGCTGCAACTGTGTGTGGCGCATCAGGACAAAGAGGAAGTCGATAAAGCCTGGAGTGCGCTGGTACGACGCACAACCGCGCTGAGCAGTATGCGTAGCCAGTTAATGATGGAGTCGTCACGCTGGCAAAATACCAGCCGCCGTCTGCAGATGCTAAACACGCTATCGCTGACGCTGATTACACAGGCGGCGGAAACGTTTTTGATTCAGAACTCACGTCCTGAGTACATTCCCACGCAGTATCGCGTGCTGACGGAAAAAGAGGCCACGACGCCAGAAGATGTGCATAAACGTCTGAAAACGATGCGGCGACTCATGGCAGCCAGCAGTAAAACCGTGCCGGAAACGTTGGGGAGTTGGATGAGTGCCGCAACGGAATACCAGCTGTTGATTCATGGTGTGAAGAGCAATAGTCGTATTACCGATCTGGAAGCGCGCATTCTCCAGCGAGAAGTCGTGATTCAGGCGCGTTCGGCAGAAACCCACCATGCGATGATAAACGGTATTCGTACGTTTGTGGCGACGGCACTGGGCTCATTATTCTGGCTCTATACCGGCTGGACTTCAGGTAGTGGCTGTATGGTCATGCTTGGCGTGATTACCGCCCTGGCGATGCGCATGCCTAATCCGCTCATGATGGCGAAAGACTTCGTTTATGGTATGACGGTCGCGATACCGCTGGGGGCGCTCTATTTTATGTACATCTTGCCCAATACGCAGCAAAGCGCTCTGCTGCTGTGCATTGCCATCGGTTTACTGGGCTTTATTTCAGGCATTCTCATTCAACGCCGCCAGATTGGTACGCTGGGCGCGATGGCCGGTACGATTAACGTCCTGGTGCTGGATAATCCGATGCAGTTCAACTTTACAGTTTTTATCGATAACGCACTGGGGCAGTGGATCGGGAGTTTTCTTGCCTTAATGGTGATTCTGCTGATCCGTGATAAATCGAAAGCACGAACAGGACGTAAATTGCTTAACCGCTTTATGTATGCTGCGGTGTCGGCAATGACCACCAATAAGGCGCGCCGGCGTGAAAACCATTTGCCAGCATTGTACCAGCAGCTCTTCTTATTGCTTAACCTGTTTCCCGGCGACATCGACAAATACCGCATCGCCCTGACGTTAATCATTGGACATCAACGATTGCGTGCGGCAGACGTGCCGATTAATGCGGAGCTTTCCGCCTTCCACCGCCAGTTACGGCACACGGCCGATCGTATCATTGCCGTCCGTAGTGATGAGAAGCGCCGTTATTATTTCCAACGCTTGCTGCGCGAGCTGGATGTCTATCAGGAAAAGCTGGCCCTTTATGATGCACCGGACAGTGTTACCGAGCCGGTGAAACGGCTGTCTGAGATGCTTTCAAAGTATCAAAATACGCTCGTCCAAATCTGAATTTGGGCCGTCAGCCATGCTGGCGGCCCTTTCACTTTCCTTCCTTCCCCGACCTGTCATTTTTGCCATCTATACTTTCCTGAAGTAAAAACAAACTGACAGGAGTAACGCAGATGCCTTCTTCACTGCAAGACAGCGAACTGTTCCAGACCGGCTATTTAGTCAACGGGCAGTGGCTGAGGACGACGTCGACTTTTGACGTAACCAATCCTGCAACGGGGGACGTTGTTGCTCAGGTGGCGAAAGCCGGTAAAAAGGAAACCGAAGACGCGATTAAGGCTGCACAAGACGCCTTTCCCGCCTGGCGGGCGCAGACGGCTAAAGCGCGTTCAGCGCTGCTTTACCGCTGGTATACGTTAATCATTGAAAACAAACGCTGGCTTGCTGAGCTCATGACAACGGAGCAGGGCAAACCGCTTAAAGAAGCGGAAGGCGAGGTTGAGTACGCCGCCAGTTTCATCCAGTGGTTTGCCGAGCAGGCCAAACGAGCCAATGGTGAAATCATTCCGCCTGCTAAAGCGGGATCACGTATCCTGGCCACGCGGGAACCCGTTGGTGTTGTAGCGGCGATCACCCCGTGGAACTTCCCGATGGCCATGTTGACCCGTAAGTTAGGTCCGGCGTTAGCAGCAGGATGTACAGGGATCATCAAGCCTGCCAACAATACGCCACTTTCTGCGTTTGCCTTGCTGGCTTTGGCAAAGAAAGCCGGTATCCCGGACGGCGTCCTTAACGGCGTGGCAGGAGATACGCATGCTATCAGTGATGCGATTATGGCGAGCAACGCCGTACGTAAAATCTCGTTCACCGGTTCGACGGCGGTGGGCAAAACGTTGATGCGCAATGCGGCCGAGACCATGAAAAAAGTGTCGATGGAGTTGGGGGGCAACGCGCCCTATATCGTGTTTGAGGATGCGGATATCGATGCTGCCGTTCAGGGCGCTATCGCCAATAAATTCCGTAACGCGGGCCAGGTGTGCGTCAGCGTAAACCGTTTTTTTGTTCATAATGCGATCTATGAGCGTTTCACAACCCAACTGGCAGATGAGGTCAATAAACTCAAAGTGGGTAACGGTATGGACAGCGGCGTCATTGTCGGACCGTTAATTGAGCGTTCGGCGTTAGAAAAAGTGGAAGAACATGTTAACGATGCGGTTGCCCAGGGTGGCAAGGTGCTCGCGGGCGGTAAGCGACATGCGCTGGGCGGCAATTTCTGGCAGCCTACGGTCATCGTCGATGCGCATGAAGGCATGAAGCTGGCTCAGGAAGAAACATTTGGCCCGGTTGCGGCGTGCTTCCGGTTTGAGGATGAAGACGAGGTTATTCGTCGGGCGAACCAAACCGAATACGGGCTGGCGGCGTATTTCTATACGCAGAATCTGCAACGCGTCTTCCGCGTTTCCTCGGCGCTGGAAAGTGGGATGATAGGCATCAATGAGTGTGCCGTCTCGACAGAGCTGGCCCCCTTCGGCGGTGTGAAAGCGTCGGGACTGGGCCGGGAAGGATCGGTACTGGGAATGGAAGAGTACCTTGAGGTCAAAGCGCTGCACCTTGGCGGTTTAAGTTAAACGGCTATCTGGGCGGCACCGGGCCGCCCAGCGACGAATAACAGGAGTCACCTGTATGAGAGTCGAGCGTTTTGATTTTAATGAGATTGTCGATCAGGCCCATTTCTTCCGGCAGTTCTGTGAACGCTTTTCCCTGAAAGCGCGCTATATCTGCGATTTGGATGGATTGTGGGATGTGATTGTCTGCAGAGGGCTACCTTTGCCCATCAAAATAGAGTTTGTGAACCTGGGGCAGGGACAGAAGCGGCGCTACGGTGCCTTGATTCTGCTGTTCGACGAGGCGGAGGAGGAACTGGAAGGGCAACTGCAGTTTAACGTGCTCTCATCTTCAACACGCTAAGGTCGGCTGTGATCATCAGGCTTAATGCCTTGTCCGCGTAAGTAAACATTATTTCTCGAGCATCCTCGCAACGTTAACGCTTACTGACGCCTCGCTTTTTCTGGTCGTGATACTCTGCCCGCCAATCATCAGGACAGGTCACATGAAAAGTAAAAGAGGTACGCCCACGCCACATGATGCGACTTTCCGGCAATTTTTGTCCCAGCCTACGATTGCCCGTGATTTTATGGAACTGCACCTTCCCGCAGCGCTGCTCGCCCTGTGCGATCTGAATACATTAAAACTGGAATCGGGTGCTTTTGTGGAGGAGGATCTGCGGCAATATTTCAGCGATGTGCTGTATAGCATGAAAACTACAAGCAGAGAGGATGGCTACATCCATGTCTTAATCGAACACCAGTCATCACCAGATAAGCATATGGCGTTCAGACTGATGCGCTATGCCATTGCGGCAATGCAGCGGCATCTTGACGCAGGGAACAAACGGCTACCGTTAGTCATCCCGGTTCTGTTCTATAGCGGCAAACGTAGCCCGTATCCTTACAGTACCCGCTGGCTTGATGAGTTTGCAATGCCCGTGCTCGCCAGTGAACTGTATGGCAACGCTTTTCCGCTGGTGGACGTGACGGTTATTCCGGATGAGGACATTATCGGTCACCGCAGCATGGCGGCTTTAACATTGCTGCAAAAGCATATACATCAAAGAGAGTTGACAGAACTCATCGATAAGCTGGCTCCCGTCTTACTGGCTGGATATCTCTCTTCATCGCAAGTGATATCGTTGGTACACTATCTCTTGCAGGCAGGCGAAACAGCCGACGCCGACATTTTCGTCAGGACGCTGGCACAGCGAGTACCGCAACATGAGGATGCATTGATGACTATTGCACAGCAGCTTGAGCAGAAAGGCATTGAAAAGGGCATTCAGCTCGGTGAGCAACGTGGTCTGGAGAAAGGACGCAGCGAGGGAGAGCGTGCGGCCGCGCTGAAGATCGCACGCACGATGCTGCAAAATGGTTTGCATCCCCGTGTTGTCGCCGAGATGACAGCACTCTCTGATGACGACTTAGCGCAACTCTGTCATTAAATACGTCACCCATTTCGCGTCAGAGCACCTCATGCGCAAGCCAGTTCCTGTCTTTTAACGCGCCTGAGTGTTGTGCCGCTGGCGCGATCGTTAGCCGATGTCCGTTTTCCTGCGCCTTACGGCTGTCAGGTTCTGCCTCGCCGTTTCAGACAGAAAAAAGCCCCGGCGACCGGGGCTAAAGGGTTCGTCATGAACAGACGAGGAACTATTTATAAAGCTGTGCGGTGAGGTGATAGCTGTCACCGGTATTTGCTTCAATGATTTTGTAAGCGCTTGCGCCTTGCTCATCAGCTTTTTGAGACAGCTGAGCACGATAATCAATCGGAGAGCCTGCTACACCGCTGATGCTTACGGTTCCGGCAGGTTGTAAGTTCTGTGCTTGTTCGGCGGTCACCAGCTGTGCAGCGGAAGCGCCGAATGTCATAGCAGAAAGAAGACTTACTGTTGCGATGGTTGCTTTGATGTTCATGTTTATTTCCTCATAACTGTCAACAACCTACGGAGTCAAAACACAGAGCGGGTTGTCGATTAATTTCAGATGCGGCACGATTGCCGTCGATGTATTACTTATAAAGTTCAGCGGTAACGTGGAACGTATCGTCGCGATTATTTTCAATGACGCGATAGTGACCCGCACCCTGGGCATCTGCCTTTTGAGACAGAACCTGGCGAACATTCGTCTGATCGCCGTCGATGCCGCTGACGGTGATGGTTTGATTCAGGGGCTGCAGGTTCATTTCCTGCGCCTGTTGATTTGTTACCGGGCTGGCGGCATGGGCACCAAAGGACAGGAGCGAAGCCAAACTCAGGGCGGCAAAGGTTAATGTGGTTTTCATTACTCTTCTCCAGCAATGTTAATTAACCAGTGAGCATGTGGTCTCATCTGGTTACCTGTCAGTTCAAACGCTTTTATTTGTACAACTCAGCGGTGGCGTGATAGTTGCCATCGTTGTAAGCCTCGATAACACGAAAAGCTTTAGCGCCGTGTTGATCCGCTTTCTCACTCAGTTGCTGTCTGATATCTGATGGCGCACCGGCGACACCACTAACGCTCACAGTGCCGACAGAGTGCAGATTCTGAGCATCCGCAGCAGAAACATATTCAGCTGCAGATGCACCAAATGACAGGGCAGAGAGAATGCTTAAAGCAGCGATGGTAGTTTTAATTTTCATGAAAGATGTCCTCGTCGTGGCTGTTCTTCTTTTTTATTAGTGTGATTCACATCACGAAAGTAAGTATAGGACTAATAACGGAAGAAATTAATATCTGCCTAATAATGTTTTGTAGTCATACTTTAACCTTATGGGATTTTTTTATAACTAAACGTTATTAAAAGCGGTTAAAAAACGGCCTTTGGCAGGTAATTACTTATAAAAACAGTAAGATGCGCAACTTTAACTTTTGGTGCGGAAATTTATGGCCGATCAGGCTGCTTGTGAACATAACCTCAAAGGATAGCACCATCGATGCGGTGTAGAGCAGTATAAAATAGCGTGGAAAAGTAGTCAGGATAAAGGGTATGACCAATAGTACAAGGTAAATAGCGGCAATGAGATAGGCTCAACTCGTTGATAATAGAGCGTTTAAACAGAAGAGAACACAAGGAGGGACGCGCTGCAGATCAACCGGCAGATGCGCTGCCGGTCAGAGATAAAGGCTAAAGTTCTTGTTCAAACAATACCAGAATAGCATCGTGCAGTTGCCTGACAGTAAAGGCGCGTGCTGGCGTGATAAAAATGGTGTCGTCTCCTGCAATCGTGCCCAGGATGCCTTCGGACTTACCTAATGAGTCAAGTAAACGCGCAATTAACTGTGCGGCACCCGGGCTGGTATGAATCACGACCAGAGCATCGTTATAGTCAATATCAAGCACCAGATTTTTCAGAGGACTGGTGGTAGTCGGCACGCCCAGTTCCGCAGGTAAACAGTAAACCATTTCCATTTTGGCATTGCGGGTGCGCACCGCGCCAAATTTCGTCAGCATACGAGAAACTTTTGACTGATTAATGTTCTCGAAGCCGTCTTCCTGAAGCGCCTGAACAATCTCGCCCTGAGAGCTGAATTTTTCTTCTTTTAATAATGCCTTGAAGGCTTTAATCAGATCGTCTTGTTTCGATGGGTTTCGCATAATTTACCAGTATACGTAAGACAAACCGCGAACCAGGCCGCAGCAAAGACATTATTATGCATATAAATGAATTTTTATGCAATCGGTTGTTAATTGTACTGCGAGGTCATCATCGCGGGCGGCGATAATAGCAAAGAATCTCCTCAGACCAAAACCCAGCTCACAGCCTGAAAAGGCAAAGGTTGCAAAGGTGTTATATTATTGATGAGGTAAGAAAATAAAAATGTACATTGCCGATCTCTTTCTGCGGATAATACGGTTGCCAGTTCACGGGTATAATGTTTACAGCCTGTTAGTGAGAATGATGCCTTCATCATTTGTTACTAAAGTAAGCCTGAACCGGGAATTGCCTGACTCGCGTGAGTAACCTGGCGAGTAAGGGACAGGAAGATGATGTGTCATTTTTTATCCGGCGCTTCTGTATAGAAGCAGGTAGAGCAGGCACCGGACAAACGTCATCCACTGAGCCGTTGGTTACGCTCTGATACAGATGGAATATCGGATCTTCTCTGCCCCACCTTAATAAGGAGTTATGAATGAAAGTTGCCGTTCTCGGTGCCGCGGGTGGCATAGGCCAGGCGCTCGCACTTCTACTCAAAACCCAGCTTCCAGCAGGTTCAGAACTGTCTCTTTACGATATCGCGCCTGTCACGCCGGGCGTGGCAGTAGATCTCAGCCATATTCCCACCGCAGTAAAGGTGCAGGGGTTCAGCGGTGAGGATGCGAAACCAGCCCTGAAAGGGGCCGACGTTGTGCTTATTTCCGCGGGTGTGGCACGCAAACCGGGCATGGATCGTGCGGATCTCTTTAATGTTAACGCCGGCATCGTCAGCAACCTGATCGAGCAGGTGGCGACTACCGCCCCTAAGGCGCTGATTGGTGTCATTACCAACCCTGTTAATACGACCGTGGCGATTGCGGCGGAAGTGCTCAAAAAACACGGCGTCTACGATAAGAATCGTCTGTTCGGTGTCACTACGCTGGACATCATCCGTGCAAACACCTTCGTTGCGGAGCTTAAAGGTAAACAACCTGGCGAAGTTGAAGTGCCTGTCGTCGGTGGGCATTCCGGTGTGACCATCCTGCCACTGTTGTCTCAGGTGCCGGGCGTCAGCTTCAGTGAGCAGGAAGTGGCTGACCTGACCAAACGTATCCAGAATGCGGGTACTGAGGTCGTTGAGGCCAAGGCCGGTGGCGGCTCTGCTACATTGTCTATGGGCCAGGCAGCTGCCCGTTTTGGATTATCGCTGGTGCGTGCATTGAATGGCGAAGCGAACGTAGTGGAATGTGCTTATGTTGAAGGTGAAGGAAAGTATGCCCGCTTCTTCTCCCAACCGCTGCTGCTGGGCAAGAATGGCGTTGCTGAGCGCAAGCCCATCGGCGCATTAAGTCCGTTTGAACAGCAGGCACTGGAAGGCATGCTTGAAACGCTGAAAAAAGATATCGCGCAGGGCGAAGCCTTTGTGAAGCAATAAAGCGTTTCAGACAACATAACGCCCGGTTCGACCGGGCGTTTTTTATTGCGTTCTGATAACCAACCTGAACAAGATTACGCGCTGTCTCGCTGCGCACCAATCCGCTCTTAACCGGCCCGTTACGGCAATTTTTATTCTCAGAGCCCACCTGAACGGAACGTTCGGGTGGTCGATGCGCTATTACCTGTCGGCGTTTTTCGGCTCAGCGCTTCTACACGCATCTGGAACGGCGGGAACGGCATTTCAATGCCATGCTCTGCAAAGCCATGTAAAATAAGCTGATGCAGTTCATGACGAAGCGGCATTCGATGGCCCATTTCCGCCGCATGCACGCGCAGTTCAAACAACTGAATTCCCTGCTGTAAATCCACCAGGAACACTTCAGGTGGCGGTGTATCCAGCACATAGCTGCAGCGCTCTGCCGCCTGTTTAAGCAAGGTAGTGACTTCTTCACTGCTAACGGTTGCGGGGGCAGGGATGGTCAGCACCACACGCGTGACGGAATCGGAAAGCGACCAGTTAACAAACTGCTCAGTAATGAACGCCTTATTGGGCACGATAATCTCTTTGCGATCCCAGTCAGTGATCGTGGTTGCGCGGGTATTGATGCGCGTAATGCTGCCGGTAAGGTCGCGGATGGTCACGGTATCACCGATACGAATCGGTTTTTCAAACAGGATAATCAGGCCGGAAATAAAGTTCGCGAAAATCTCCTGCAGACCAAATCCCAGCCCGACGCCCAGACCGGTAACCAGCCATTGTAGTTTTGACCACTCAATGCCAATGAGTGAGAAGCCCAGCAAGCCACCGATCAGCAACAGCACATATTTTGTCAGCGTGGTGATGGCATAACCGGTGCCCGGTGACAAATCAAGATGCTGCAGTAACGCAAGCTCAAGCAGAGCCGGCATATTGCGCACCAGTTGTGTGGTAATCACGAATACCAGAATGGCAATCAGGACGGCACCCAGCGTAATAGGTTGAATGCTTTCGACGCCCTGAACGGAGGTATTCACGTCCCACAGACGAATATTTTCAAGGAAACCAAATGCAGAGTGGATTTCTGACCACAGGACAATGACCGATACCAGCGCGATAAGTGTCAAAATGGAGCGTACCAGACGCAGCGACTGGGCACTGATGGCGTCCAGGTCGATAACAGGCTCTTCAATTTCAATTACGTCAGTATTTTGTGCGGCCTGATCTTTCTCCTCTTCGTTGCGCGCACGGTTGGCGAGCATATCGGCACGGCGTTGGCGTGCGCGATCAAAGCCCAGCCTGCGTCGCTGAATCAGCATCCAGCGGCGAATGATGTGGTAAATCACCAGCAGGAAAAACCAGATCGCCACAGAGGTTTCCAGACGGGCGAGCAGCGCCTGCGCGGTTTCAAGATAGCCCGTCATTGACGCAAGGGCGGCTACCAGTGGAATAGCGATCATTAGATTCCACAGCAGGCGGTTAATCATATTCTCGCCGCTGCCCTCTTTATCGAGATAAAGCGGTATGCCCGCACGCTTCAGGCTTACCGTCACAATACTGAGCGCGCCACAGATCAAAATAAAGCACAGCCGCCCCAGGGTGGCGGAGAACAGGCGATCGTCAAGGTTATCGAAGGTAATCAGCAACATGATCAGCGGCACGATCAGGCCAATACTCAACGAGTAATAGCGCATCGCGCGTGCAACACGCACCTGAGGCCAGCGGAAATGCACGATGAACAGGCCGTTCGGGCGGGCAAACTGTGCGCTGACCATAAAGATCCACAGCAAAGGTAAGGTGGCGGTGATGCCATCGCCTATCGCCACGGCGACAGGATAGGGCCAGGCATTTTGCAGGCCGTATCCCAGCGTAGCCCAGAGTACCGGCAGCGGCAGCGCCACCAGAATCGACCAGAACACGGTACGGATTGTCAGGCGAAAACGATCCTGCGTCACCTTACCGACTTTACTGGCTGAGCGTTCAAGAAAAGCATTGAAGTGACGGCGGGTACTGAGACTGAAGCCGACCAGCAGCACCGCACCGAGAATAGGTAATACCGTGCTGCGGCTGGTAAACATCATGGCCAGTGCTTTACCGAGCTGCCCCAGTGTGTCCAGCGTCAGCAGGTGAGACAGGCCGTTAGCCACATCGAGGGGATAACTCAACGAAATCGGGCTGACATCGGCCGTCCAGAACAGGTAGCGATGCGTCGCATCTTTAACTTCGGTTAGCGCATCCTGTAGCTGCGTGTTCGCCACTTTCAGCTTGGTGATTTCCAGAATCAGCGTATCGCAGCCCGAAATCAACGAGTTAAGCAGTTCGCGTTGCGTTTTAAGCTGCGCATCCAGAATCCGCTTTTGTTCGCTAGTAAAAGGCTGTCCGTCGGGCTGATGGGCCTTACGCAATACGTTTTGCTGTTCGAGCAAATCTTCATAATGCAGTCGCTGAACACGGAGCTGAGCCATCTCATTGTCGATCTGCTGAGACTTCGGCATGTCAGGTAATCGTGCGACCTGCGCGCGAAGGGCATCACCGAGAAGACTGGATGCACCCAGCCATTGAGATTGTTCCCGTAACGTGGACAGTGCCTGGCGGACCTGAATGATTTGATTGGTAGCGAGGCGTTGTTGTGAGGCCACCAGGTCCATTCGCTGCGCCTGCTGATTCAGTGCGCCAGATAACTCGCGGTTAACGTGAAATTGTTTACTGATCGCTGGCGGCAGATCACCGCTGTTTTCCGCCAGCTGTTCTGTCCTGGCCAGTGCAGTTTCTGCCTCGCGCTGACGTTGCTCATTAAGTTGATTACGCAGCGCCTGAAGATAATTATCGAGCTGGGTGACCTTACGCTGGTGGACTTCGGCGCGCATGCGCGCCAGTTCCTGACGGTTATTTGCCGACAGCTGCGCCAGCTCAAACTCATCCACCCGGGCCTTATTCGCGGCATTTTCTGCCTGACGGGCCATCAGCTGTGCCTGGCCGGCTGGCGTGGCAGGGCTGCCCGCGCTCTGCAGACGTCGCTCGCTCTCCGTCAGCGCCCGGCGTGCTTCCGTTTGCTGCTGCGGCAGTTGTGACAGGGAATCGCTGATCTCGCGGGCCCGATCCTGCTCCTGTTGAGCCTGGCGTCCTTCCTCAATCAGCTGACTGCTGATTTGCAGAATCTCTTGTTCCAGCTCGGCACTGCTCATTGTGCTGCGTACCGTCTTCACACTGTCGTTGAGTGAGGCGATTTGCTGTCTCAGCTCGCGTGCCAGACGCGGAAAATCATCAATGACCTGTTGATACTGCTGCGCGCGCTCAACGGCATCATCACGTTCAGAAAGGGCCGCCAGTGCAGCTTCAAGCGACTGAATCTGATCGGTTTGCGAAGTGGCGTTTTTAGCGGACTTGACTTCTTCCAGCTGTTGTCTGAGCTGGCTGGCATCTGGCAGGCTGGCGGCAAACGTAGTACTGCTGAGCCCCAGGCTCAGCAGCAAACAGAGGAACGCGCGTACGAACACAGGGCTTACTCTTATTCGACAGCGTCAGACGGTGCGGTGGCCAGAGGCAGGGCGACCGCCATAGGTTGTCCCATCCGGACTTTGCTTTCGGCCTCAAGGCTTTCTGCCAGCCTGACACGGCCAGGCGCAAACAGGTTAATCACGGTCGAGCCCAGCTTGAAGCGGCCCATTTCCTGGCCTTTAAGCAGAACAACGGCACCGTCGTGGTCGGCGGCCGGATAGTGCCAGCGTTTGATAATGCCTTCGCGTGGTGGCGTGACCGTGCCAGCCCAAACGGTTTCAATGCTCCCGACGATAGTCGCGCCCACCAGAATCTGTACCATCGGTCCCATATCGGTCTCGAAGTAACAAATGACCCGTTCGTTACGGGCAAACAGGTTAGGGATGTTGCGTGCGGTCAGAGGATTCACTGAGTAAAGATCGCCTGGCACGTAAATCATTTCACGCAGGATGCCGTTGCACGGCATATGGACGCGGTGATAATCACGCGGTGCCAGATACGTCGTGATAAATTCACCCTCACGAAACAACGCGGCCAGTTGCTCGTTCCCTGCCAGCAGCGCGTCGATCGTATAGTAGTGGCCTTTTGCCTGGAAAATCTGGTCGCCTTCGATATGTCCAAGTTGACTGATGGCACCGTCCGCAGGCAGCGCGATCAGGCTCGCATCCGGATCCACAGGGCGCGCCTCATCCTTTAACGGGCGGACGAAGAAATCGTTGAAGGTGCGGTAACTGGCGGTATCCGGTTTACGTGCTTCAGTCATATCGACTTTGTAAAACCAGACGAAGCCGTCAATCACCAGCTTTGTCAGCCAGCCGCCGCGACGGCTTGCGCCCCAGCCAGCAAGTTCAGTCAGCCATTTTTTGGGGAGAATGTGGTTCAAGCCAAGTTTAAAACGATCAAACACCCTAGCCTCCTGGCTATCTTTTATAACATTGACAAAATGGGGGCGGATTGTAGCAGCGCCCCGGTCAGATGGCGACTACGCTGTTACTGGCCTTAATCTTCACTCTCAGCAAAGTTTTTCCGGACTTTCACCTGCGCCATACTGTCCAGAATGCGGTGATAGTTGTCAAAGCGGGATGCGTCGATTTTTCCTTGCTCAACGGCTTCACGGATGGCACAGCCAGGGTCCGAGCCATGTTTGCAGTCACGGAACTTGCATTCGCCTAAAAACTCACGGAATTCGACAAATCCCCGGGTGATTTGTTCCGGCTCCAGATGCCATAAACCGAACTCGCGAACGCCGGGCGAATCGATCACATCGCCGCCGTCGGGGAAATGATAAAGCCGGGATGCTGTCGTCGTATGCTGACCCAGACCCGACACGTCGGACACGTCATTGGTCAGAATGGCCGTATCTTCCTGTTGATCAAAACCGAGCAGGGCATTCAACAGGCTCGACTTGCCGACGCCGGACTGTCCCGCAAAGATACTTATCCGGTCAATCAATGCCGCCTGCAATTCACTCAGACCGGCTTTCTCATGGCTGGAGACCATTAAGACCCGATAACCAATCTTGCGATAGATCGCCATTTGCTCATCGACAAACGCGCGGGCTTTATCATCCAGCAGGTCAATTTTATTGAGCACCAGCAGCGGCTCGATATCCAGCGTTTCACTGGCGACCAGATAGCGGTCAATTATGTTCAGGGAGAGCTCGGGCAAAATGGCCGACACGATAATAATCTGATCGATGTTCGCGGCAATAGGTTTAACGCCGTCGTAAAAATCAGGACGTGTCAGTACGCTGGTGCGCTCATGCACCGCTTCAACAATGCCTTTGCCGCCGTTGAGGGCAGGGCGCCAGACCACACGATCGCCCGTCACCAGTGAACGAATCGTCCTGCGAATATTGCAGCGATGCGTAATGCCCGCACTGTCTTCGACATCGGCATGCATGCCAAATCGGCTGACCACAATGCCCTCAGCATCTTCACCAAATAAATTATCGTCCGCTTCCGGGCGCGTTTTGCGCTGATTTAAACGACGATCGTGGTTAGCGCTTACGCGGCGTTGTTGACCTTTCGACAGTTTATTTTTACTCACTCACCCTCACCGGTTTAGCTGGATTTCGCCACAGGGGCAAAACGTCTATGATACACCTTATTGATGACGAATGACGACTCAGCAACCACAGGTAATAGCATGGCCACTGGAAACGAAAATAATTTAATCTGGATTGATTTGGAAATGACCGGGCTCGATCCGGAACGCGATCGTATCATTGAGATTGCCACTCTGGTGACTGATGCCGATCTGAATATTCTGGCGGAGGGGCCGGTGATGGCGGTTCATCAGTCTGATGAACAACTGAGCCTGATGGATGACTGGAACGTCCGTACTCATACTAACAGTGGACTGGTTGCGCGCGTTAAGGCCAGCCAGACAGATGACCGTGCTGCTGAAAAGGCAACGATCGAATTTCTGAAACAGTGGGTGCCAGCCAATACCTCGCCGATCTGCGGCAACAGTATCGGCCAGGATCGCCGTTTTTTGTTTAAGTACATGCCGGAGCTGGAAGCCTACTTCCATTATCGCTATCTGGATGTCAGTACACTAAAAGAACTGGCTCGCCGCTGGAAGCCAGACATCCTGCCAGGCTTCAAAAAGACGGGTTCGCACCAGGCACTGGACGATATTCGTGAGTCTGTTGCCGAGCTTGCTTATTACCGTCAACACTTTTTGCAGCTTTAACCAGCAAAGGGTGCACAGGAAATCGCCATGTTGCTGCAATAATCAGCAAACGCGTTAAAAGCGCAAAATTTTGTTGTCAGCATCTTGCAGCAGCAGCGATTTCTCGTATAATGCGCACCCCGTACCGGTGAAGAATTTATGACGGTACAAGGCGCGGGAATAGCTCAGTTGGTAGAGCACGACCTTGCCAAGGTCGGGGTCGCGAGTTCGAGTCTCGTTTCCCGCTCCAAATGATGTTTAGCAGTATCCTACTATGCGGGAATAGCTCAGTTGGTAGAGCACGACCTTGCCAAGGTCGGGGTCGCGAGTTCGAGTCTCGTTTCCCGCTCCAAAATGTGTTTTGCAGTGCCCTTCTATGCGGGAATAGCTCAGTTGGTAGAGCACGACCTTGCCAAGGTCGGGGTCGCGAGTTCGAGTCTCGTTTCCCGCTCCAGATTTATCGTCACGTTTTTGTTAACAGCCTGTCAGGCTGGCAGCAGTATCAACGACAATTCAGTCCAGTTATCCACAGCCGTTATCGCGTTGTCTGTGCCGTTTTCGCCCTTCTGAAATTTTGTTTTAAACAGAGTTATCCACAGGTTTGTGAATTAAGCCAGACGGTAGACGCATTTGCAAAATAACACAAATTTTATTTAAATTGCTGATTTTTAATGAAATAATAATATTTCATTATGTTATTCTTTTCTGTCAGTTGTGTTATTACGATTGAATGACAACGCGTTTTTATTTTTATTCACAGGATGTGGAAATCTGCGCCTTCTGGACAGTTGCGCAATCAGGCATCACGTGGTAATCCCTTTTCAATGACTCTCACCAGCCGTTTTTGCTGCGCGGGTTGAACATCGATCGCCAGCGCTTTTCGCTTATGTAACTGTTGCGTGATAGCCCACTCAATATGTTCGTCCAGCAGATCGCTTTCGCCACGTCGTTGCTCAAGGACGCTAAGGATCTCTGTATGCCAGGGTGCATTGCCCAGCGCGACGGCAATATTACGGGACCAGCGCTGATAACCAATGCGCCGAATAGGGGACCCTTCAGTAATGCGCAGGAATTTAGCTTCATCCCACTGAAACAGCGCGGTTAACTCTGGGGCATGCAGCGCGGCGCGGGGCGAAAAATCGGCTTCGTCAGTCAACTGCCCATAGCGATTCCAGGGGCAAATCAACTGACAGTCGTCACAGCCATAAATCCGGTTTCCCATGAGCGGCCGAAACTCCTCCGGTATAGCTCCTTCGAGTTCGATCGTCAGGTAGGAAATGCAACGTCGCGCATCGACGGTATAGGGCTCAACAATCGCGCCCGTCGGGCAAATGGTCATGCAGGCAACGCAGCGCCCACACTGTTCTTCCTGCGGCGTATCGATGGGAAGGGGCAGATCGATCAGCAGTTCACCCAGAAAAAACCACGAACCGGCTTCACGATTCAGGATCAGCGAATGTTTACCGGTCCAGCCCAGTCCGGCTTTAGCCGCCAGCGGGCGTTCAAGCAGCGGCGCAGAATCCACAAACGGGCGAAACTGGCTTTCGCCACAGTGCGTCTGGATCATTTCTCCAAGCTTTTTCAGGCGATTGCGCAATACTTTGTGGTAATCGCGGCCCAGCGCGTAACGGCTGACATAACCCAACTGTGGGTTTTTCAGCGTGCTGGCAAACGCGGCTTTCGCGGGCAAGTAGTTCATGCGAACGCTGATCACCCTCAGCGTGCCGGGTAGCAGTTCATGCGGACGTGCGCGCATCATTCCATGGCGGGCCATCCATTCCATTTCGCCATGGTACTGCTTATCCAGCCAGGCTTGCAGGCGCGGTTCTTCTGCGCTGAGATCGGTATCGGTAATACCGACCTGCTGAAAGCCCAGATCGCGTCCCCACTGCTTAATGTGTTGAGCGAGTTGATCAAGATCCAGAGGGTATGACATGACTAACCAGAATCCGAAGAGAAACCGCGGCAGTTTACCACACTCTGTCTGGCCTGCGCAGGCGCTGAAACAACTTGAGCGCGAGGGGGCAGATGCGCTGGGCATTACGCTCTACGAGCTGATGTTACGTGCAGGTCAGGCGGTATATGAACATATTATGGCGCACTGGCCAGAAGCTCAGCACTGGCTGGTGTTGTGCGGTCACGGCAACAACGGAGGCGATGGCTATGTTGTTGCCCGGTTGGCTCAGGCTGCAGGTAAACAGGTGACGTTGCTGGCGTGCGATGGCAGTAAACCTTTACCCGACGAAGCGCGTACTGCGCGAGACGGATGGCTTGAATCGGGCGGCGAAATTCACGCGCCCGACGCCGCCTGGCCTGAAAACGTCGACGTGATCGTAGACGCGTTGTTAGGCACTGGCGTTTCACGGGCGCCGGTTGAGCCTTTATCCACCCTGATTGCACAGATAAATCAGCATAGCGCGCCGGTCGTGGCCATCGATATGCCATCCGGCCTGTCGGCAGAAAACGGCACGACGCCGGGTGAGGCGACAGAAGCCACGCATACGGTGAGCGTGATCGCGTTAAAACCCGGACAGCTCACCGGTAAAGCACGGGATTGTGTCGGACAACTTTATTTCGCCGGTCTGGGTTTACACGACTTTCTGGCAGCACAGCAGCCCCCCATGGCCCGATACGATGCACACAGTTTACGCCAGTGGCTTAAGCCGCGTAAGGCGACCTCCCATAAAGGTGATCAGGGCCGCCTGCTGATTATTGGTGGGGACAGTGGAACCGCGGGCGCTATTCGGATGTCTGCGGAAGCAGCGCTACGCACCGGTAGCGGCTTGGTGCGAGTACTTACTCACAAGGATAATATTGCGCCCATTCTTACCGCGCGCCCGGAAGTGATGGTGGACGAGCTGACGGATACGCGCCTGGATGACGGCATCGCCTGGGCGGATGTCATTGCGATTGGACCGGGGCTGGGACAGCGTGAATGGGGCCAGAATGCACTGGAGAAGGTTAAAAGCGCTGAAAAGCCGATGCTTTGGGATGCTGATGCGCTTAACTTGCTGGCAATAAAGGCAGAGAAACGTCAGAATCGCATTATAACGCCGCATCCAGGCGAAGCGGCTCGCTTGCTGGGTGTTAAAACCAGCGAAATTGAAAGTGACCGCTTACATGCTGCACAGGAACTGGTGAAACGCTATGGTGGTGTCGTGGTCTTAAAAGGCGCCGGCACCATTATTGCCAGTGAAAGTGGTCAGATGGCTTTTGCCGATGTGGGTAATGCAGGAATGGCATCGGGTGGTATGGGTGATGTGCTCACCGGTATTATTGCCTCGTTGATGGGACAAAAATTGGCGCTGTTTGATGCTGCCTGCGCAGGTTGTGTCGCTCACGGTGCTGCCGCTGATAAGCGAGCGGCACTATGGGGCACGCGCGGTATGCTGGCATCAGACTTATTTGATCTGCTGTGGCAGTTTGTTAATCCAGAGATGAATCAAGAAGCATGAAGAGCTGTGTTATACCTTTGCCCACTGAGGCGGCAACACTCGACCTGGGTGCTCAACTGGCGCATGCCTGTGGCAAGGCGGCGGTTATCTATCTTTACGGCGACCTCGGTGCGGGAAAAACCACATTCAGCCGCGGTTTCTTACAGGCATCCGGCCACGTGGGCAATGTGAAAAGTCCGACCTATACGCTGGTTGAGCCGTATGTTCTGGACGGGCGTGCTGTCTATCATTTTGATCTTTATCGCCTTGCCGATCCGGAAGAACTCGAGTTCATGGGGATTCGTGATTACTTCACCAATGACGCGATTTGTCTGGTGGAGTGGCCGCAACAGGGTGCCGGTATTTTGCCTTCCCCGGATATCGCCTTAACGCTGCGTTATGTCAATGAGGCACGCGAGGCCGAACTGGTGGCACATTCCGAGCAGGGACAGCGCTGGGTGACGCAGATCGAACAAGGCAGGGCACCGGCATGATGTCATGGATGAAAACAGTTATCGTGGCAGGATTGCTACTGGTTGCGGGTCCGCTGTTTGCCGCTAATTTATCGGACATTCAGGTATCAAATGGCGGGAATCAGGCGACAGTAACGCTCAGTTTTTCTGGCCAGCCGGTTTATGCCTATTTTCCCCTACATAATCCCGACCGCGTTGTTCTGGATATCCGTCAAAGTGGCGTGATTAAAGGGCTACCCTTAACGTTTAGCGGCGATAACATCGTAAAGCGCATTCGTACCAGCACGCCAAAAGATAAACAAAGTATCCGGCTGGTTTTTGAGCTAACGCAGTCGGGAAAAACCCGCGCAGTGACACAGCGCAATGGCAGCAATTACAGCGTTGTCTTTACTATTCAGGGTAAGCATCCCGCCGTTACGCGCAGCGCACCTGCTGCCGTGGCAGAATCCCAGCCCACCCGAACGCGACAACGCAATGCCAGCAATCCGTTCAATGCGAATCCGGTCACTACGGTAACCAATACCAATAGCACGGCCGTACCGGGTGGCACGTCCAGCCGCAACGATACGGTGATTGTCGCCATTGATGCGGGACATGGCGGTCAGGACCCAGGCGCAATTGGGCAGCACGGCCTGAAAGAGAAAAACGTCACTATTGCGATTGCGCGTAAATTGAAAGTGCTCTTAAACAATGATCCGATGTTTAAAGGTGTATTGACGCGTGATGGCGACTACTTTATTTCAGTGATGGGCCGGTCAGACGTGGCGCGTAAAGCGAATGCCAACGTGCTGGTCTCTATCCATGCGGATGCTGCCCCCAGCCATGCGGCCACAGGTGCCTCGGTATGGGTCTTGTCTAACCGTCGTGCAAACAGTGAGATGGCGAACTGGCTGGAGCAAAAAGAGAAACAGTCTGAACTCCTGGGCGGGGCTGGCGATTTACTGGCCAACAGCCAGGCCGATCCTTATCTGAGCCAGGCGGTGCTTGATCTCCAGTTTGGTCACTCGCAGCGCGTCGGATATGACATTGCGGTGAAAGTCATCCAACAGTTGCGCGGTGTGACGTCGTTACACAAACGTTTACCGGAGCATGCCAGCCTTGGCGTGTTGCGTTCGCCGGATATTCCGTCGCTTCTGGTGGAAACCGGATTTATCAGTAATGCCTCGGAGGAGCGACTGCTCGGCAGTAGCGCACACCAGGATAAGATTGCACAGTCAATATATAAAGGACTGCGCGCTTATTTCCTGGCGCACCCGCTACAATCGGTCCCAAAGGAGGAAAACCGGCCGCTGGGCTCGTCGCCAGCGGTCAGCGTAGCCAGTAATCCGGCTACCGGTGAGACGCAGTATACGGGCGCTGTGCAGCGGCATACCGTGACACGTGGAGAGACGCTGTCCGGTATTGCAGCAAAATATGGCGTAAGTATGGCAACGTTACGGCAGATGAATACCCTGAAGCGCGATGTCGTCTGGGTGGGACAGCGACTGAAAGTGCCTGCCAGCGCGGTAGCCAGCAGGACAACGCCAGCTGCAACGACTCCCCGTCGCCCGATCCGACATAAGGTGGTTCGTGGTGATTCACTGAGCAGCATCGCCGCCCATTACGGTGTCAGCCCGAAATCGATCCTTCAGGCGAATAACCTGAAATCAACCAACGTGATGTTGGGTCAAAACCTGAAAATCCCTGCATCCTGATTGTGGGCCCGGCCAGCAGGCCGGGCAACCAGCTACAAGGATATCCCGCATGCCAATACAAATTTTACCGCCGCAACTCGCTAACCAGATTGCCGCCGGAGAAGTGGTTGAGCGCCCCGCATCGGTTGTGAAGGAACTGGTGGAAAACAGCCTTGATGCGGGGGCAACGCGAATAGATGTGGATATCGAAAAGGGCGGTGCAAAACTCATCCGCATCCGCGATAACGGCTGTGGTATCGCAAAAGATGAACTCGCGATGGCGCTGGCTCGCCATGCAACCAGCAAAATTGCATCGCTGGACGATCTGGAAGCCATTATGAGCCTGGGGTTCCGTGGGGAAGCGCTGGCCAGTATCAGCTCGGTTTCCCGCCTGACGCTGACGTCGCGCACGGCCGAACAAAGCGAAGCCTGGCAGGCGTACGCGGAAGGCCGTGATATGCAGGTGACCCTCAAGCCTGCCGCACATCCCTGTGGATCGACGCTGGAAGTCCTTGACCTTTTTTACAATACGCCAGCGCGCCGCAAGTTTATGCGTACTGAGAAAACCGAGTTTGGTCATATTGATGAAGTCATCCGTCGCATTGCGCTGGCGCGGTTTGACGTGGCGATTTCTCTGAACCATAACGGCAAGCTGATGCGTCAGTACCGGGCGGTTAACGATGAGCGCCAGCGTGAACGTCGCCTTGGCGCGATTTGTGGCACGACCTTCATGCAGCATGCACTGCGAATCGACTGGCAGCATGACGATTTAGCTCTGCGCGGCTGGGTTGCCGATCCCGCCGGCTCTCGTCAGATCAGCGACATCCAGTACTGTTATGTTAATGGCCGCATGATGCGTGACAAGCTCATCAACCATGCCATCCGGCAGGCGTTTCAGAGCCAGTTGCAGGACGATCAACAGCCCGCCTATGTGCTTTATCTGACGATCGATCCTCACCAGGTCGACGTCAACGTCCACCCGGCAAAACATGAGGTGCGTTTTCATCAGTCACGTCTGGTGCATGATTTTATCTACCAGGGCGTCATGAGCGTCTTGCAGGAAAGCGCGGCACCCGTTCTGCCAGCCGTACAGGCAGAGGAGCCTGCACCACGCTGGCAACAGGAAAACCGCCAGGCCGCAGGCGGCAATCATTTCAGCCAGCCTGCGGCAACGCCGCGTAACAGTGGTGGCACAACCGGTGGGGCGGGTTGGCAAAGTAAAGAGCCGGGTTATCGCCCGCGTGAAGGCAAGGTTTATCAGCAGTTGCTGGATACCGCAGCCCCTCCTGCCACTGCGGCAAAAGCGCCGGTCTCGCCGCCACGTGAGGCGACGATCACGCCAGCACCTGTGAAAGCGCATCTGCACAGTTTTGGTCGCGTACTGACGGTGCTGGCAGATCAGTATGCCGTGCTGGAGCAGGACCAGACTTTACTGTTATTAGCCCTGCCCGTAGCGGCGCGGTGGTTAAAACAGGCCCAGTTAGAGCCGCAGGAAGGTGGATTAAAAGCACAACCGCTTTTGATTCCTGTGCGGTTAAAAATCGCCTCGGCAGAGCGCAAGGCGGCACAGGACAATCTCAGTCTGCTTAACCAGATGGGCATTGATTTGCATCCGGAGGGCGACCACATTATCTTGCGCGCCGTGCCTTTACCGTTACGAACACAAAATTTACAAATCTTGATTCCTGAACTGTTAGGCTATCTCGCCCGGCAGCAAGAGAACTCTGCGACGCAGCTGGCCCAGTGGCTGGCGCGACGAGAGGATGCAGAGCCTCAGAACTGGAATCACTCCCAGGCGATTACGCTGTTGACGGAGCTGGAAAGGCTTTGTCCACAGCTGCTGAAATCGCCACCTTCAGGCTTGTTGCAAGCCATCGAGATTGAGAGCGCGATAAACGCGTTGAAGCATGAGTGAATTAAACCAGGCTGGCCGGCCAAAGGCGATTTTTTTGATGGGGCCGACAGCGTCAGGCAAAACCGCATTAGCGATTGAGCTGCGTAAACAGTTGCCGGTGGAACTGATCAGCGTAGATTCTGCTCTGATTTATCGAGAGATGAACATCGGTACGGCGAAGCCTTCTGCAGAGGAACTGGCGCTGGCACCCCATCGTTTGCTGGACATTCGCGATCCTGCTGAGGCCTATTCGGCAGCGGAGTTTCGGCGAGACGCGTTAGCAGAAATGGCGGATATCGTTCAGCATGGACGAATTCCGTTGCTTGTTGGTGGAACTATGCTCTACTTCAAGGCGTTACTTGAAGGATTGTCGCCGCTGCCCTCGGCCGATCCGGATGTCCGCCAAAAAATAGAGCAAATGGCGAGTGAAAAAGGCTGGGAAGCTTTACATCGTCAACTTTGCGAAATTGATCCGGTCGCAGGCAGTCGTATTCATCCGAATGATCCGCAGAGACTTTCGCGAGCACTGGAAGTTTTTTTTATTTCGGGTAAAACTTTAACGGAACTGACTAAAATTTCCGGCGAAGCGCTCCCTTACGATGTTCACCAGTTTGCTATCGCCCCCGCGAGCCGCGAGCTGTTGCATCAACGCATCGCGTTGCGTTTCGACCAGATGTTGGCGTCAGGATTTGAAGCGGAGTCTCGGGCCCTGTTTGCACGAGGTGATTTGCATACGGATATGCCTTCCATTCGTTGTGTCGGCTATCGCCAGATGTGGTCTTATTTAGCGGGCGAGATCGACTACGACGAAATGGTTTATCGGGGAGTTTGCGCAACCCGGCAACTCGCTAAACGTCAGATGACCTGGTTACGTGGCTGGGAGAACATTCACTGGTTAGACAGTGATGAACCTCACTTAGCGCGTGATACAGTACTTCAGGTTGTTAGTGCGAAGCATGGGTGATTGTGTACAATTGGCAAGTTACGTGCGCAAATTTTTACGCAGTTTTTTTCAGAACCACTGTGTTCTACAAGCAACAAACAACAAGCATATAAGGAAAAGATAGAATGGCTAAGGGGCAATCATTACAAGACCCGTTTCTGAACGCACTGCGTCGTGAACGTGTTCCGGTTTCGATCTATTTGGTCAACGGTATCAAGCTGCAAGGTCAGATTGAATCCTTTGATCAGTTCGTTATTTTGTTGAAAAACACGGTAAGTCAGATGGTGTATAAGCATGCCATCTCTACTGTTGTGCCTTCACGTCCGGTTTCTCACCATAGCAACAATACCGGCGGTGGCAGCAACAACAATTACCATCACGGCGGCAGCAATACGTCTGCTCAGTCGCAGCCACAACAAGACGGTGATAACGCAGAGTAAGGCGGCACCGTTTAACCAGGACTGGAAAGCCTCAGGTTTTCCGTCCTGGTCTTTTTATATAAGCGAGGTTATAGCTTGTTTGACCGTTATGATGCCGGTGAGCAGGCCGTACTGGTACACATCTGGTTCTCCCAAGACAAAGAGCTCGAAGATTTACAGGAATTCGAAACCCTGGTTTCTTCTGCTGGCGTTGAAGCACTGCAGGTTGTCACCGGCAGTCGTAAAGCGCCACATCCCAAGTATTTTGTCGGTGAAGGAAAAGCCGTTGAAATTGCCGATGCGGTAAAAACAAGTGGAGCATCGGTCGTCCTTTTCGATCATGCCTTAACGCCCGCTCAGGAACGTAATCTTGAGCGCCTGTGCGAGTGCCGTGTTATCGACCGCACTGGCCTGATTCTTGATATTTTTGCCCAACGTGCACGTACCCATGAGGGGAAATTGCAGGTTGAGCTGGCGCAGTTGCGTCACCTGGCAACACGCCTGGTAAGAGGCTGGACGCACCTTGAACGCCAGAAAGGCGGTATTGGCCTGCGTGGCCCGGGTGAAACGCAGTTAGAAACCGACCGCCGTTTATTGCGTGGCCGTATCAGCCAGATTTTGTCACGTCTGGAACGCGTTGAAAAACAGCGCGAGCAGGGACGACAGGCGCGCGCTAAAGCCGATGTGCCGACTGTCTCGCTGGTGGGTTACACCAACGCCGGCAAGTCTACCCTTTTTAACGCCATCACCTCTGCCAACGTTTATGCCGCGGATCAGCTGTTTGCCACGCTGGATCCCACGCTGCGTCGCCTGAATGTTGCCGATGTCGGTGAAGTTGTGCTGGCCGATACCGTCGGCTTCATCCGCCATCTGCCGCATGATTTAGTGGCCGCATTTAAAGCTACCTTGCAGGAAACCCGCCAGGCCACGTTGCTGATGCATGTGATCGATGCAGCCGACGTACGGGTCAATGAAAACATAGATGCTGTCAATGAGGTGCTTGAAGAAATCGAAGCCGATGAAATTCCCGCGTTACTGATCATGAATAAGATCGATATGCTGGACGGTTTTGAACCGCGCATTGACCGTGACGAAAATAACCTGCCGGTGCGAGTATGGCTCTCTGCGCAGACGGGGGCGGGGATTCCGCTGTTATGGCAGGCGCTGTCCGAGCGTCTGTCGGGCGAGATTGCCCAGTACGATTTACGTTTGCCACCGGATGCGGGGCGCTTACGCAGCCGTTTCTATCAGTTGCAGGCGATTGAAAAAGAGTGGAACGAAGAGGACGGCAGTGTGGGGTTGCATGTGCGAATGCCGATTGTTGACTGGCACCGCTTATGCAAGCAGGAGCCGTCGCTGACCAGTTATATTGTTTGAGATTGCCAAACCGAACTTACCCTGACGATTTTATGTTGTTGCGCGGCGTTAGTTGACATATTTCCCGACGGCCACTCTCTTCACCTGGTCGGCGAGTCGGGAACACAGACGCAGCCAGTGCCGCCACAACGGAAAATCACAAGGGTAAGCCGCTAAAACTATAAATGGAGTAATGACATGGCGTGGAATCAGCCCGGAAATAACGGACAGGACCGCGACCCGTGGGGAAGCAGCAATAATCAAGGCGGCAACTCTGGGGGGAATAAGGGAGGTAAGGAATCTGGGCCTCCTGATCTGGATGATATCTTCCGCAAGCTGAGTAAAAAGCTTGGCGGATTCGGCGGCGGCAATAAAGGTGACAATGGTCAGCGCAGTTCCGGCGGTAGCGGCAAACTTTTTGGCATTGTCGCTGTTGCGGCAGTAGTGATCTGGGCAGCAAGCGGATTTTATACGATCAAAGAAGCGGAACGCGGTGTTGTCACGCGCTTTGGTAAGTTCAGCCACATCGTTGAGCCAGGCCTGAACTGGAAGCCCACCTTTATCGATCAGGTCCGCGCCGTGAATGTCGAAGCCGTGCGTGAACTGGCGGCATCGGGCGTCATGCTGACTTCTGATGAAAACGTCGTGCGCGTGGAGATGAACGTGCAGTACCGCGTAACCGATCCGGAACGCTATTTGTTCTCTGTTACCAGCCCGGACGACAGCCTGCGTCAGGCAACGGACAGTGCGCTGCGCGGCGTAATTGGTCGCTCTACCATGGATCGTATTCTGACAGAAGGTCGTACGGTCGTGCGTAGCGAAACGCAGCGCGAAATCGACGAAACCATTCGCCCGTACCATATGGGCATCACGGTGCTTGACGTTAACTTCCAGGCGGCGCGTCCTCCTGAAGAGGTGAAGTCAGCGTTTGATGACGCGATTGCCGCGCGTGAAAACCGTGAGCAGTATGTGCGTGAAGCGGAAGCCTATGCGAACGAAGTTCAGCCGCGGGCTAACGGTCGTGCGCAGCGTGTGCTGGAAGAAGCTCGTGCTTACAAAGAGCGCACGGTGCTGGAAGCACAGGGTGAAGTGGCGCGTTTTGCCAAGCTTTTACCGGAATACAAAGCCGCGCCGGAAATTACCAAAGAGCGTCTGTACATTGAGACCATGGAGCGTGTGCTGAGTCATACACGTAAAGTGCTGGTGAACGATCGTGGTAACAACCTGATGGTTCTGCCTCTCGATCAACTGATGCGTGGTGTTCAGTCTTCCTCTGCGAAGAACGGGCAAAAGAGCAGCGCAGCATTGCCGTCACTTTCCGATCGGAGTGCAAGCCGCACGGACACGTCGTCATACAGTCCAGACAGCATCATGGATCAGCGTCGAGCCAACGCTCTGCGCAACGATACCCAGCGCGAAGGGAGAGAGTAATCAATGCGTAAGCCAGTCATAGTTGTCATTATTATCGCGTTGGTCGCCATTTATGCGTCGCTCTTCGTGGTACAGGAAGGTGAGCGCGGTATTGTCCTGCGCTTTGGTAAAGTCCTGCGCGACAGCGAAAACAAGCCTCAGGTTTTTGCACCGGGTCTGCATTTCAAGATTCCGTTTATCGAAACGGTTAAAATGCTGGATGCGCGTATCCAGACCATGGATAACCAGGCCGATCGCTTCGTGACCAAAGAGAAGAAAGATCTGATTGTCGACTCTTACATTAAGTGGCGCATCAGCGATTTCAGTCGCTACTACCTGGCAACCGGTGGTGGGGATGTGTCTCAGGCCGAAGTGCTGCTGAAGCGTAAATTCAGTGACCGTTTACGTTCAGAAATGGGCCGTCTCGACGTGAAAGACATCGTGACCGATTCTCGTGGTCGTTTGACCACGGATGTCCGTGATGCGCTGAATACCGGTACGGCAGGCGGTGACGATGACGTGTCTACGCCAGCCGCAGATGATGCTATCGCCAGCGCAGCGGCCCGGGTTGAACGGGAAACCAACAGCAGTGAACCTGCGCCAAATCCAAACAGTATGGCGGCGTTAGGGATTCAGGTTGTTGACGTGCGGATCAAGCAGATCAATCTGCCGACGGAAGTCTCAGATGCGATCTTTAACCGTATGCGCGCCGAGCGTGAAGCGGTTGCGCGTAGCCAGCGTTCACAGGGACAGGAAGAGGCGGAAAAACTGCGTGCTCAGGCTGACTATCAGGTTACCCGTACGCTGGCAGAAGCCCAGCGTGAAGCCCTGATTACCCGCGGTGATGGCGATGCAGAAGCGGCAAAACTGTTTGCGAATGCTTTCAGTCAGGATCCGGATTTCTACGCCTTTATCCGCAGCCTGCGTGCTTATGAAAACAGCTTCAACGAAAATCAGGACGTGATGGTGTTGAGCCCGGACAGTGACTTCTTCCGCTATATGAAGGCACCGTCTAACGCCACGCGCTAAGAACTGATATAACTGACAGGCCGACAATGTTGTCGGCCTTTTTTTTGGATGCGGAATGAACGTAAATATCTGGATGGCACTGGCATTGGTTTTAGTGCTTGAGGGACTGGGGCCGATGTTTATGCCACGGCTGTGGCGGCGCGTAGTGTTGAGCATGACCCAGTTGCCCGATCGGCTTTTACACCGTTTTGGTGGGGGATTAGTGGTCGCCGGCGTGGTGATTTACTGCATGCTGCGGCTGCATGGCGAAGCCTGATAAGGTGGCGCTCGCCATCTGTGTGGTATCTGAAGTCGTGTTTACCCCCTGGATGTAGTAGTGATCAAAACGCAGGCAAAAAAGCGCGCAATCGTGTGCTAAAAGTGCTGAAAACCATAAAATCAGATGGTAGAATCCTTTTTTAAGCAATCGGTGATTTTGAGAAATGGGTAAGAACGTCGTCGTACTGGGCACCCAATGGGGTGACGAAGGTAAAGGTAAGATTGTAGACCTTCTGACTGAGCGCGCTAACTACGTGGTGCGTTATCAAGGCGGCCACAATGCGGGCCATACACTTGTCATCAACGGTGAAAAAACCGTTCTCCACTTAATCCCTTCTGGCATCCTGCGTGATAACGTTACCAGCATCATTGGTAATGGCGTGGTTCTCTCTCCTGAAGCATTGATGAAAGAGATGAAAGGCCTGGAAGAGCGTGGGATTCCCGTACGCGAACGTCTGCTGATTTCTGAAGCCTGTCCGCTGATCCTGCAATACCATGTCGCCATGGACATGGCGCGCGAAAAAGCGCGCGGTGCAAAAGCGATCGGGACGACGGGCCGTGGCATCGGACCGGCTTACGAAGACAAAGTTGCCCGTCGTGCACTGCGCGTCAGCGACCTGTTCAACAAAGAAACCTTTGCTGCCAAGCTGAAAGAAGTGATGGATCTCTATAACTTCCAGCTGGTGAATTATTACAAAGAAGAAGCCGTCGACTACGATAAAGTGCTGAACGATGTCATGGCGGTTGCCGACATTCTGACCGGCATGGTGGTCGATGTGTCTGAACTGCTGGATACGGCGCGTAAGCGTGGCGATCTGATTATGTTTGAAGGCGCGCAGGGAACACTGCTGGATATCGATCACGGTACCTATCCTTATGTGACCTCGTCCAACACCACCGCCGGTGGTGTGGCGACAGGCTCAGGTATCGGCCCGCGTTTTGTCGATTACGTACTGGGTATTGTTAAAGCCTACTCAACGCGTGTGGGTGCGGGTCCGTTCCCTACCGAGCTGTTCGATGAAACCGGTGAGTTCCTTTGCAAGCAAGGTAACGAATTTGGTGCCACTACAGGCCGCCGCCGTCGTACGGGCTGGCTGGATGCCGTTGCGGTCCGCCGTGCGGTGCAGATCAACTCACTGTCTGGTTTCTGTATGACCAAGCTGGACGTACTGGATGGTCTGAAAGAAGTAAAAATTTGCGTGGCTTATCGCATGCCTGACGGCAGTGAAGTCACCACTACGCCGCTGGCTGCTGAGAACTGGGAAGGCATTGAGCCGATCTATGAAACCCTGCCGGGCTGGAGCGAAACCACTTTTGGCGTTAAAACGCTGGAAGGCCTGCCTCAGGCGGCGCGCAACTACATCAAACGTGTAGAAGAAGTGACCGGTGTTCCGATTGATATTATTTCAACCGGCCCTGATCGTAGCGAGACAATGATTCTGCGTGACCCATTCAGCGCGTAATCATCATCTGGCCGGACAATGTCCGGCCTTTGTTTTTTATGTGATTTAATGCCACTAAAATTCCCTTCGCTTGTCCAACTCTACACTGGCTGAAAAAAATACACAGCCGCCAACACTCTGGTTTATCATCGTAGCGAAATACGTCAGAACCAGTTCAATATTGAAATAAACAGCAGGACGGGCGAGCATACAGGTGCCACCGAATGATTGACTGAGGTCACTGTGCAGCTAACAAGTTTTACCGACTACGGCCTGAGGGCGTTGATTTATATGGCCACGCTGCCGGAAGGCAGACTAACCAGTATTACAGAGGTCACCGATACGTATGGCGTGTCGCGTAATCATATGGTCAAAATTATCAATCAACTTAGTCGTGCTGGGTTTGTTGCGGCCATACGTGGCAAAAATGGGGGCATTCGTCTGGGAATGCCTCCGGGAAATATCATCATTGGTGATGTGGTTCGCAAAATGGAACCTTTGCAGTTGGTTGACTGCGCCCGGTGCTCTATCACGCCTGCCTGTCGCCTTAAGCAGGCCTTACATGATGCCGTGCAGTTATTTTTAAAAGAACTGGACGGCTATACGCTGGCAGATTTAGTGGAAGGTAATACGCCTTTATATGAAATTGTATTGTCTGAACCGCCGGTGGCAATGAATACTCAATGACATCGGAGGAACCGTAATGTCAAAAGATCCTTTTCTGGACAGAGAAGCTGAAAAGTACGAAAACCCTATTCCAAGCCGTGAATTTATTCTGGCTTTATTAGAAAAACGCGAAAAACCCGCCAGCCGCGAAGAGCTGGCACAAGAAATGAATTTGCAGGAAGAAGAGCACCTCGAAGCCTTACGCCGTCGTTTACGTGCAATGGAACGTGATGGCCAGTTAGTTTTCACCCGCCGCCAGTGTTATGCCCTGCCTGAACGTCTTGATCTGCTGCGTGGAAAGGTCATTGGTCATCGCGATGGCTATGGCTTTTTACGCGTTGAAGGGCAAAAAGACGATCTGTATCTTTCTGCCGAACAGATGAAATTTTGTATGCATGGCGATGTCATCCTGGCGCAACCGCTGGGGGCCGATCGGAAAGGTCGCCGCGAAGCGCGTGTCGTTCGGGTTCAGGAACCGCGCAATAATCAAATCGTCGGCCGTTATTTCACCGATGCCGGCGTCGGCTTTGTTGTGCCCGACGACAGTCGTCTGAGCTTCGATATTCTGATCGGGCCTGAAGAAACCATGAATGCCCGCATGGGGTCCGTCGTGGTCGTTGAGCTTTTACAACGTCCAACCCGCCGTTCGAAGGCAATCGGTAAAATCGCCGAGATTCTGGGCGATGATATGGGCACCAGCCTGGCCGTGGATATGGCGCTGCGCACCCATGAAATTCCGCACAGCTGGCCGCCAGAGGTTGAAGCTCAGGTGAGCAAGCTGAGTGAAGAGGTGCCCGAGTCGGCGAAAAAAGGCCGGGTCGATCTGCGCCAGTTGCCGTTAGTCACTATCGACGGTGAGGATGCCCGCGATTTTGATGATGCGGTTTACTGCGAGAAAAAGCGCGGAGGTGGCTGGCGTCTGTGGGTGGCCATTGCGGACGTCAGTTACTATGTTCGCCCCGGCACACCGCTGGATAACGAAGCACAGCAGCGCGGGACATCGGTATATTTCCCTTCGCAGGTAGTGCCAATGCTGCCGGAAGTGCTGTCGAACGGCTTGTGCTCGCTGAATCCTCAGGTCGATCGCCTGTGTATGGTGTGCGAAATGACCGTATCGGCAAAAGGTAAACTCACCGGCTTCAAACACTATGAAGCGGTGATGAACTCCCATGCGCGTCTGACCTACACCAAAGTGTGGAATATTCTGCAAGGCAACCCGGAGCTGTGTGAGCAGTACGCGCCGCTGGTCAAAGACCTGCAGGAACTGCACAACATGTACCAGGTGCTGGAAACCGCCCGCGAAGAACGGGGTGGTATCTCCTTTGAGACAGAAGAAGCGAAGTTTATTTTCAACGCTGAACGCCGCATCGAACGCGTTGAACGCACCTCGCGCAATGACGCCCACAAGCTGATTGAAGAGTGCATGATTCTGGCAAACATTGCTTCTGCCCGCTTCGTGGAGAAGAATCAGGAGCCTGCGCTGTTCCGCGATCACGATCGCCCCAGCGACGACAGCATCAAAAGTTTCCGCACCGTATTAAATGAACTTGGCCTGAGTCTGCCTGGAGGCAATAAACCGCAGCCTGTCGACTACGCCGCGTTGCTGGAGCAGGTTGCCGATCGTCCGGATGCGGAAATGCTGCAAACCATGCTGCTGCGCTCCATGAAACAGGCGGTGTACGACCCGGAAAACCGTGGGCACTTTGGCCTGGCGCTGGCGTCATATGCTCACTTCACTTCACCCATTCGCCGTTATCCGGATTTACTCCTGCACCGCGCCATCAAGTATTTGCTGGCTAAAGAGCAGGGCGACGTGAAAGGCCTGACGACACCCACGGGCGGTTATCACTACGATATGCAGCAGATGCTGCAACTGGGCCAGCACTGTTCCATGACCGAGCGTCGTGCCGACGAAGCCACCCGCGATGTCGCCGACTGGCTGAAATGTGACTTTATGCAGGATCAGGTCGGTAATGTCTTCAATGGTGTCATCTCCAGCGTTACCGGCTTTGGCTTCTTTGTCCGTCTCAGCGAGCTGTTTATCGACGGCCTGGTGCATGTGTCGACACTGGACAATGATTACTACCGCTTTGATCCGGTGGGGCAGCGGTTGATCGGTGAATCCGGTGGGCGCACGTATCGCTTAGGTGATGCGGTTGAAGTGCGTGTTGAAGCGGTCCATATGGACGAGCGCAAGATTGACTTTGCGTTGATCTCCAGCAAGCGTCAGGTGCGCGGCGAAGGGAAAACCGAACGTGACAAGGCGAAGCGGGACGGTAAAGCACCAACCAAACGCCGCCGCCAGGCCAGCCGTAAAACCAACTTTGAACCGGATTCCGCTTTCCGCAAGAGTAGCAGCAAGCCTGCTGCGGCAAAGACTGAGAAAAAAAGTAAAAAAGTTTCGGAGAAAACCCGTAAAATCGCCGCCGCCACTAAGGCGAAGCGCGCCGCGAAGAAGGCGAAGCCTGCCTGATGCGCCCAGGCCTCTGCGTTCGCGCAGGGGCTGTTATCCATTTATTTCCAACCACTGAGCAGATTGATGAGCGAAATTATTTTTGGTATCCATGCCGTGCAGGCGTTGCTGGAACGTGACCCACAACGTTTCCAGGAAGTCTTTATTCTCAAAGGCCGCGACGATCGTCGCCTGCAACCGCTGGTGACCGCGCTGGAAGCTCAAGGGATCGTCATTCAGCTGGCCGACCGCAAATGGCTGGACAGCCAGGTCGAAGGCGGCGTACATCAGGGCATCGTGGCACGTGTTAAGCCGGGTCGGCAGTATCAGGAGGGCGATCTGCCGGATCTGCTGCAGAGCCTGGAGAAACCCTTCCTGCTGGTGCTGGACGGCGTCACCGATCCGCATAACCTGGGTGCCTGCCTGCGCAGTGCCGACGCGGCGGGCGTACATGCCGTTATCGTGCCGAAAGATCGCTCTGCGCCCCTGAACGCAACCGCTAAAAAAGTGGCCAGCGGTGCAGCGGAAAACATCCCGTTAATCAGGGTCACGAATCTGGCGCGTACCTTACGTCTGCTACAGGAATATCACATCTGGGTTGTGGGTACCGCTGGTGAAGCCGACCACACCGTTTATCAAAGTAAGATGACAGGCCCGATGGCGCTGGTCATGGGCGCGGAAGGCGAAGGCATGCGCCGCCTGACACGTGAGCACTGTGACGAACTGATCAGCATTCCAATGGCAGGAAGCGTTTCCTCGCTCAATGTTTCAGTCGCAACGGGCGTCTGTTTGTTTGAGGCGGTGCGTCAGCGCAACGCGTGATCGCCGCCGCAAATTAGGTTTTCTGTCCGGTCATAATGGCCACTCACCTTACATACTGAGTGAGTGATATCCGCGAGGAGCCGTTATGACCTGGACAACTCACACCGTGTTTAATCAACCTTTTCCTCTCAGTAACAGCAACCTGTTTCTGTCTGACGTGCCGTTATGTGACGCGCTGTTGCGTGAAGGCGGCGGATGGGACAGCGACTGGCTGGCATCGGTAGGCAGTCAACTGGGCAGTGCAGAGTCGCTGGAGCTGGGGCGGCTTGCGAATACCTGTCCTCCTGAACTTCACCGCTATGATGCGCGCGGCGTAAGAGTGGATGACGTGCGCTTTCATCCTGCCTGGCATCTGCTGATGCAGGGCGTGTGCAGCAGCCGTCTGCATAACCTCAGCTGGCAGCCTGATGTACAGCCAAACGCCAGCGTGGCGCGCGCGGCCCGGTTTATTTTGCATGCCCAGGTTGAGGCTGGCACGCTTTGCCCGGTGACGATGACGCACGCCGCGATTCCCTTGCTGCAACGCTATCTGCCCACCGCGTTTCGGGGCTGGCTTGAGCCATTACTCAGCGATCGTTACGACACACATGCGATGCCGGGCGATCAGAAGCGTGGACTGTTGATCGGCATGGGGATGACTGAAAAGCAGGGCGGCAGCGATGTGCTGACGAATACCACGCGCGCAGAGCCGCTGCAGGGACGGGGAAGTGGCGAAGCGTATCGCCTCATCGGCCATAAATGGTTTTTCTCTGTACCGCAAAGCGATGCCCACCTCATCCTGGCGCAAACTCAGCAGGGACTCAGCTGTTTCTTTCTGCCTCGCCTGCTGCCGGATGGGTCACATAACGCCATTTTCATTGAGCGCTTAAAAGACAAACTCGGTAACCGCGCCAATGCCAGTAGTGAAGTGGAGTTCAAAGACGCAACCGGCTGGCTGCTGGGTGAAGAGGGCGAAGGCGTGCGCCTGATCCTGAAAATGGCCGGCATGACGCGCTTTGACTGTGCGCTGGGCAGCCACGGACAAATGCGCCGGGCCTTCTCCGTCGCCCTTTACCATGCCCACCAGCGCCAGGTGATGGGAAAAAATCTGGTGGATCAGCCCCTGATGCGTCAGGTGTTAGCGCGTCAGGCGCTACAACTGGAAGGGCAAACGGCCTTACTGATGCGGCTGGCGCGTGCCTGGTCGCAGGCGGATGACGCGAATCAGGCGGCGTTTGCCCGGCTGTTAACCCCCGCGGCGAAGTTTGTGATTTGCAAAGCGGGCATGCCGTTTGTAGCGGAATCCATGGAAATGCTGGGAGGAAATGGCTACTGCGAGGAAAGCGAACTGCCCCGGCTTTACCGTGATATGCCCGTTAACAGCATCTGGGAAGGCTCAGGCAATGTGATGTGTCTGGATGTTCTGCGTGTGATAAGCAAAAAGAGCGGTATCGTGGAGGCGTTAATTCGGGAATGTGATGAGGTAAAGGGCGTTAACCGCCACTTCGACAGACGCTGGCGTCAACTGAAGCTGCGCCTTGGCAAACACGATGAAGCCCAGGCGCGGACGTTAACACAGGACATCCTGCAGTTGGCCACAGCGGTTCAACTGTTACGCCACGCTGAACCGCGACTGGCGGATGCCTGGTGCGGCCAGTGGCTGGATACGCGGGGCGACCCCACTATCGATGCGGCACTGGCCAATCGCCTACTGGCGCGTGCCAGCGGCCGGTGAGGCACCGTAGAGGATCGCGGTGGTATACCAGATGCCAGGCGTTATCGTTTCGTCGACCATCAGAATCTGATAATAAACGGCGCCTGCCTGATTCGCGCGCGCAGCAATCGCCCGCTCCGCGTCATCCGGTGAGCCTCTCACGCTGGCGCTAATCGTACCGAGCTTCGGTAAACCATAGCTTTGCGCGCGGGTAATCGACTGCGCCTGAGCCGTTGGCGCGGGCGGGGCTTTCGGCGTCTCCTGAAACGCCGTGCAGCTACTCAACAACAGACTCAACGTCAGTAACACAACATAACGCATAGCTAATCCTTGAGAGTCACCTTAACAAGATAAGTGTAAGCTACCGCCCCACGATCATCACGACTTAATCGAGAAAACGCTGACAAGCTGCGTCAGGTGGTGGCCTTTATCACTCAGGCTCTGGGCTGTCTGTTCTGCCTGCGTAACCAGTTCACTGTTCTGATGCGTGGCCTGGCTAATCTGATTCATCGCCAGGTTAACCTGGCCAATGCCGGCCGTTTGCTGTTGTGCGGCGACGTTAATTTCACCCATTAACGCCTGAACCTGCTCAATATGCATCACAATTTCGCTCATCGCATCGCGGGTTTGTTCCGACAATGCATGGCCTTCAGCAACATGACGTATTGAGGTCGCAATCAACGTATCAATTTCTTTTGCTGCCTGCGCGGAACGCTGTGCCAGCGCCCGTACTTCGGCGGCAACGACGGCGAAGCCGCGCCCGTGCTCACCCGCCCGGGCGGCTTCAACCGCGGCGTTCAGCGCCAGAATATTGGTCTGGAAGGCAATGGACTCAATAACGTGCGTAATGTCAGCGATGCTCTGCGACGAAACGTTAATGGCGGACATGGTGTTGACCGAACGGGTGACCGTCTGGTTGCCGTTATCCACGATACTGCTGGCCTCGGCCACCAGCGACATGGCCTGACGCAGGCTGTCGGCGGTATGCTCAACGGTCGCACCAAACTGCTCCATGCTGGCCGATGTCTCTTCAACGCTGCTTGCCTGGCGCCCAATTTGCTCACTGATGTTGTGACTGCTGGCGGCAATGGTATCCGTGCCATCGCTGATTTCCTGCGCGGCACGGCGAACCTGCGCGACTATTTTCTCCAGCCCTTCGCCAATCCCGTTAATGGCATTAATCAACTGACCCACTTCATCGTGGCGCGTCGTAGCCAGATGAACCAGTAAGTTGCCGGCCGCGTATTGCTCAGCCAAATGGATGACCTGCTGTAACGGACGCGTAATGGCACGACGGCTGTACCAGACAAAACACGGCGCAAACAGCAAGACCAGAATCAGGCCGGTTATGAGGAACATATTGCGGCTGTGAATCACCGGTGCCAGCAGGCTGTCGCGGTTGACCTCACCGACCACAATCCAGTTCCAGCCAGGCAACTGTTGCCAGGCCAGCATTTTGGTTTCCCCATCAATATCGGCTTGCTGTACGCCCTCAGGCTGCGTCAGCATCGCGTTCAGCACGCCCTCCTGCCAGTCGGGACGTTTACCTTCAGCCTGTTTATCAAACAGGTACTGCCCCTGCATAGCACCTGGCGTGCCGTTTAACACGTAGAAATGCCCACTGTCGCCCAGACGACGTGCCAGCACTTTTTCGCGCATCAGGCCGTACTGTTTATCGATCTGTACGCCAACAAAAATAATGGCAATCACGGTACCGCTGTCGTCTTTAACGGGCTGATACTGCGTGATATAACGGTGACCAAACAGGGTGGCCAGTCCACGGTAGATCTCGCCTTGCGTCACTTTTTTCCAGGCCCCACTGGTCCGATCAAGCTGGGTGCCAATGGCCCGGCTGCCATCTTCTTTTTTCAGCGAGGTGGAAACACGAATGAAATTATCACCATCACGCACAAAGATGGTGGCGACGGCCGACGTACGATCCGTAAAATCATCTACGGCAATTTGATCGAGGTTCAGCGTTTTGAGCCCGGCCCGCAGAGTCGGTGTTAAAAACTCGCCCACCTGAATACGTGAAGTTTCATCGCGGCTGAAACGCTTAGGCAAAAAGCTGACAAACAGTTGAGTATAATTGCCCACTTCCTGCGTCAGCGTCGCGTTAAACATGGACGCCATTTCAGTAATGCCCTGCACCTGATTGACCATGTCATCCATGGCGAGACTTTCCAACTGGCGTGAAGCATTTTGACTTTGAATCAGCGTCAAAACTAACAATAAAACGCCTACACTTACTGAAGTTATGGCGCACAGCTTCACTCCAAGGCTTGTTCTGCTGAGAGAGAAACGTTTCATAAAGTACCTTTATTTTTTGTCAAATATGCACTAACAACGGCAGCGCGGCGCAAATGTTTAGTTAAGAAATTATTGCCTTTATGATGTTGTGAAGCGCGGAATTACATTAAACCCCTAATATGTCGTCTCAATTTGTCGTCGGAGAGGAGAAAAAATGATTGAGCTCACCACGGAAAGGTTTGCAGGAATCGAGTGCCTGCATGCTGCGCCTGCGGGTCAGCGTCGCCAGCGTTTACCCACCCTCGTTTTCTATCACGGGTTTACCTCATCCAAAGAGGTGTACGCTTACTTTGCCGTTGCGCTGGCGCAGGCAGGCTTCCGTGCCGTTATGCCCGATGCCGACATGCATGGTGCGCGTTATAACGGTGATGCCGAGACGCGGTTGCGCCATTTCTGGGACATCCTCAAACAGAACATTGATGAATTTCCGGCTATCGAGGCCGCCTTACGTGCCGACGATCTGATTGCCGATGCGCGCTTTGCCGTTGCTGGCGCCTCAATGGGAGGCATGACGGCGCTGGGGATTATGGCGCGCTATTCACACATCCACAGCGTTGCCTGCATGATGGGGTCAGGCTACTTTATGCAGCTCAGTCATACGTTGTTTCCGCCTGTGGTGGTAACGAACGAAGAACAGAAAGCCCAGTTCACAGCACGTATGGCATCGCTGGCGGACTATGATCCTTCTGCCCGGCTGCAGAACCTGGCGAACCGGCCACTTTTGTTGTGGCACGGTGATGCCGATGAAGTGGTGCCTTTTGCTGAAACTCAGCGCCTGGATCGGGCATTACGCGAAAAGGGGCTTGATGCCCACCTGACCACGCTGTCCGAAACGCATATCGGACATAAAATTACGCCGTCAGGTCTGACCGCGCTGGTCAGCTTTTTTAAGCGTCAACTCTGATCCGTTAACGAAACCGCCCTCTTGCTTTGGACCTTGCTTGCTTTTCACACATAAGCGCGGGAGCGGGGCGGTCTCCCGCCGATTTAAATGAAATCCCCGCTTGAGTTTGTCCGCCCACGCCAGTATGATTACGCGTCAATTTTTCAGCTGCATTCAGAGGTGTGTGTCATTTCGGTGATTCACAACCTATAACGTTCCTTGCTTCCGTGGGCCGCAGCTGACCCTGACAGGAGGCTGAATAATCCGTAAGGAGCAATTTCGATGCGTCATTACGAAATCGTATTTATGGTTCATCCTGACCAGAGCGAACAGGTTCCTGGCATGATCGAGCGTTACACTGGTGCTATCACTGGTGCAGAAGGCACGATCCACCGTCTGGAAGACTGGGGCCGCCGTCAGCTGGCTTACCCAATCAACAAACTGCACAAAGCACACTATGTTCTGATGAACGTAGAAGCGCCGCAGGAAGTGATTGACGAGCTGGAAACGAACTTCCGCTTCAACGACGCCGTTATCCGCAGCATGGTTATGCGCGTTAAAAACGCGGTAACTGAAGCATCACCGATGGTTAAAGCGAAAGACGAGCGTCGTGAGCGCCGCGAAGATTTTGCTAACGAATCCGCTGATGACTCAGATGCTGGGGATTCTGAAGAGTAATCCATCGTGACGGTTAATCGGCTGCGCCTGTCTGGCACCGTGTGTAAGACGCCAGTTCGAAAAATTAGCCCGTCAGGAATTCCGCACTGTCAGTTCGTGCTTGAGCACAACTCGGTGCAGATGGAAGCCGGATTTCACCGGCAAGCCTGGTGTCGAATGCCTGTTATTCTTAGCGGCAGCGCCCATCAGGTGATTACTCAACATATAACGGTCGGCACGCAACTCATTCTCGAAGGCTTTATTAGCTGCCATCAGGCGCGAAATGGTCAGAGTAAAATGGTGTTACATGCCGAGCAGATTGAATTGATAGATTCTGGAGACTAGCCAAATGGCACGTTATTTCCGTCGTCGCAAGTTCTGCCGTTTCACCGCGGAAGGCGTTCAAGAGATCGATTATAAAGATATCGCAACGCTGAAAAACTACATCACTGAAAGCGGCAAGATTGTACCAAGCCGTATCACTGGTACTCGCGCAAAATACCAGCGTCAGCTGGCTCGTGCTATCAAGCGCGCGCGTTACCTGTCTCTGCTGCCGTACACTGATCGTCATCAGTAATCGGCAACTGTCCATTAACGACTTTAAGAGGATAAGGTAATGCAAGTTATTCTGCTTGATAAAGTAGCAAACCTGGGCAGCCTGGGTGATCAGGTTAACGTTAAAGCGGGCTACGCTCGTAACTTCCTGGTTCCACAGGGTAAAGCTGTTCCTGCTACCAAGAAAAACGTTGAATTCTTCGAAGCACGCCGTGCAGAACTGGAAGCCAAACTGGCTGACGTTCTGGCAGCATCTAACGCGCGCGCAGAAAAAATCAACGCACTGGGCACTGTTACCATCACGTCTAAAGCAGGCGATGAAGGTAAACTGTTCGGTTCCATCGGTACCCGCGACATCGCTGACGCTGTTACTGCAGCTGGCGTTGACGTTGCTAAGAGCGAAGTTCGTTTACCGAACGGCGTTCTGCGCACCACCGGTGAGCACGAAGTGGACTTCCAGGTTCACAGCGAAGTATTCGCGAAACTGATCGTGAACGTGGTTGCAGGTTAATTTTTATTAGCCTGCCGCACCTGAACGCCGACACTTGTGTCGGCGTTTTTGTTTTCAGTCGTTAACACCCTTTCTTTTTCTGCCCGGCCCCATCCCTCTTCACCGGCACCCGCATCTTCACCATCACATAAAGGCGTACCGGACAGCCCGATCCTCATGCGATTAACGCGCTGTTTGCCGATTAAAAGGTGACGATGATATGTGCGGCTAAACCCTCAGCGCATCAGGGTGACGACGCGACATCACCGACCACACTCCGTCATCTGTGCTGACGCGGCTATCCGCTTGTGTTGCGGTTGGTCAGCCCGGAAACCGGGCGGGCAAATAAAATGACGGCCATGAAGGGCGCAACCGGTGACGGACCGCCACCGGGGAGGACTTATTCTACACGTAAAAAGCTGCCGTCCGGCTGGCGGGTAAACAGGACGGGACCGTTAGCGCCTTCCAGCGTTAAGCCTGTAACGACGCCATTCGCATCCCGCCGGATCTTCACCTGCTGCCCCTGCTTCAGCGTACTGAGCGGCTGATCGTTGCCCTCAACGCGTGCCATGGCAAACACATCATTGACCGGCAGATTATTGTCGCGGAACAGCTGTGCCAGCGTTTGTCCGGCGGCAATCTGATAGCTGTGCCAGTCACCCTGCGTGTCCGCCTTCGGTTCGGATTGGGCAGAGGAGCGAGACGGTTTGTTATCGTAGATATCCGCCTGCATCGGCACGTCTTTTTCGGCCGAAGGTGTCACAGGCCGTTCGACCGGATACTGCGGCGTGCTGGAGGGCCAGAGAAAGGCCAGCAGCAGTACGATGACGGCAATGACGATCCCCCGACGGTGGAAAGCCGGGAGCGGGTCCATCCAGCGAATATCGTCTGTAAAATGCCAGAGGCGATACAGCCAGTTGGGCAGGCGAGACGGGACGTCTGAAGTCATATCGGGTTCCTCCGCTCCGGCACCTTGCGACCGCGTTCGTTGCGGCAGTAAGTTCTGTAACCGGGTTAAAATACGCAGTGCATGCGTCCTGCGGCGACGAGGGGCTATCTGGCCCATATTCTCTCTCTTTCTTATAGTGCCACTGACAAGGGGGAACTTGTCACTTATACAGTATGGGCAATGTGGACGCGAAGTGCCTGCCAGCATTGGTAAATTTGACCTGCGTATTGTTTCTCTTTCGCCGACAAAAGTCATCTGTAGCGCTGCGGATTTTACGCCAGCGGCCAGCGCTGTTATGCTGCCCGTCTTACTATATCCGAGAGTGAAAGGAACGAAGATGACTACCCCTTCTTTCGACAGCGTCGAAGCACAAGCAAGTTACGGTATTGGTTTACAGGTTGGCCAGCAGCTGCTGGAATCTGGTCTGCAGGGGCTGCAGCCAGAAGCACTGCTCGCGGGCCTGCGCGACGCGCTGGAAGGGAACTCACCTGCGGTGCCTGTCGATGTGGTACATCGCGCCCTGCGTGAAGTACATGAGCGTGCGGAAAGCGTGCGTCGTGAGCGCGTGGAAGCCATGGCCGCAGAAGGCCAGGCTTTCCTGCAGGACCATGCTCAGCGTGAAGGCGTCAGCAGCACCGAGTCAGGTTTACAGTTCAGCGTGATTACGCAGGGCGAAGGCCCGATTCCTTCGCGCCAGGACCGCGTACGCGTGCATTACACCGGTAAACTGATCGACGGCACGGTGTTTGACAGCTCTGTTGCACGTGGCGAGCCGGCGGAATTCCCGGTCACCGGCGTGATTGCGGGCTGGATCGAAGCGCTGACGCTGATGCCGGTTGGCTCAAAGTGGGAACTGGTGATTCCCCACAACCTCGCCTACGGCGAGCGTGGAGCGGGCGCGTCCATCCCGCCATTCAGCACCCTGATTTTTGAAGTTGAGCTACTGGAAATCCTGTAAGGATAAAGGGCGGCGCGATGCTGCCCTTACCCCTCTACTGCTGTAAGTTTACCTGCCAGAGAGCGAATCCCGTCTCGTCATTCCCTGTCGCCTTCATGGGATATTGCGCATGCTGCTGAATAAAGTGTGTGGCTTTATCGCCGGGTGCGGTTTCAAAGCGAATATCAAGAGGCTGCGCGGCAGGTATTGCAGCCAGTCGCCAGTTATTATCCGCCTGTGGGCGCACTTCACCGTGCTTTTTGGTTTCGGCACTGATATACGCCGCCAGAATCGCGCGGTTTTCATCAGGCGAGGCAAAGGCAATGTATTTGTCGCCCGTTCCGGCAAACTTGCCCGCGTAGGCCCGGTAGTTATTGGTTGCTACCAGGAAGGTCGCCTTAAGATCGATGGGTTTTCCCTGCCAGCGAAGATCTTTAATGCGTGACGCGTCCGGATGGATCAGGTTGCACTCTTCGTCGTAACGGGCGGGTTGTGTGACATCAATCTGATAGCTCACGCCGTCAATCACATCGAAGTTATAGGTGCGGAAATTCCAGTTGATCAGCGGCTGTGTGCGGCGACTGGTCGGATCGATTTGGTTAAACTGACCCGCAGAGCACTCCAGCCAGTCTTTCACCTGCTCGCCGCTGACTTTCATCACCACCAGCGTATTCGGATACAGATAGAGATCGGCTGCGTTGCGGAAGGTCAGGTTGCCTTTCTCAACTTCCACATAGCTGGCAGGATCGTTTTTACGTCCCCCGGCTTTAAACGGCGCGGCGGCAGACAGTACCGGCAAGTGCGCCAGATCGGGATCGCCCTGGATAAAATGCTCGACGTAGGCGCGCTGGGCGTTATTCACAATTTGCACAGTAGGATCGTCCTGCACCAGCGACAGATAGCTGTACATCACATCCGCAGATTTTCCGATAGGCTGGGCGACAAAGGTGCGGGTAGCATCATGATCGTCTTTCAGAACCTTAACCAGTGCAGGATCTTCAGCAGCCAGCGCAGTTTTATGCGCGATATCGTAGATCGGACGCGCCTGCGCGGTACCGCTTGTCACCTGCCAGTGATTGCCTTCCTTGCTCAGCACCAGATCCACCACACCAAGATGATCGCCCCACATGCCGGGCATGACCGCAGGCACACCGTTTAATGTTCCTTTCTCAATGTCTGCACCTTTGATCCCCGCAAACTCTTTCCCCGGGAATACGGCATGCGCATGACCAAACATAATGGCACTGATGCCCTGAACTTCGCTGAGGTAATAAACCGAGTTTTCTGCCATCGCCTGATACGGCTCGCTGCTTAACCCTGAATGGGCTAATACGACAACCACGTCCGCTCCTTTAGCGCGCATTTCGGGCACGTAGCGCCGGGCGGTTTCTGTAATATCGTCCACCCGCACTTTGCCCTGCAGGTTGCCTTTATCCCACACCATAATCTGCGGCGGGACAAAGCCGATATAGCCGATGTTCACCGTCTGCGTGTTGCCGTCGCGATCGGTCACTGTGGTGGGTTTAATCAGATAAGGCGTAAACAGTGGCTTACCGCTCTTCAGATCGATGACGTTGGCATTGACGTAAGGAAAATGCGCGCCCGCCAGGGCTTTTTGCAGATAGGGCAGACCATAATTGAATTCATGATTGCCCAGCGTGCCCGCGCTGTAATCCAGCGTATTCATCGCCTTATAGACGGGATGGACTTCACCCTGTTTGAGCCCTTTCTCAGCCATATAGTCGCCTAACGGGCTACCCTGAATCAGATCGCCATTGTCCACCAGCACGCTGTTCGTGACTTCCTGACGCGCGGCATGGATCAGGGACGCAGTGCGCACCAGACCATATTTTTCTGTGGGCGTATCTTTGTAATAGTCGAAGTCCATCATATTGCTGTGCAGATCGGTCGTTTCCAGCACGCGTAAATCCACGGTGGCTCCCTGTGCTGCAACTGAAACGCTCAGTGCCAGTAACATCATTCCCGCCTTAACCATGTTCACTCCCAACGTTAAAAGATCAAGGCTACAAAAGTAATGTAAAAGGCTGATGAAAGGGCAGATTAAAACGTGATGCAAATAACGTTTTGAGCCTGACTGGTGCCGCTTCAGTCATATCAGTGCAGAGGCCAGCGTGAAAAGAGGTCTTTGCCATTGTGGGCTATTGTGTTGATATAGCTGAAAAAGGATTCAAAATGTTTACCTGAAACCAGGGGCGAGCATGAAGCTGCTAAAATGTACTCCAACAGGCATAACAGTTAACGCGTAGCATTCGCATACATGAGGTGACAAATGTTAGAGCAAATAAGCCAACTGGCGCGTGAGGCAGGCGACGCGATTATGCAGGTCTATAACGGTTCGGTTCCCGCTGATGTTTCGCATAAAGCAGACGATTCGCCCGTCACAGCAGCCGATCTGGCCGCGCATGATGTGATTGTGAAGGGCCTGAAACAGCTGACACCGGATATTCCGGTGTTGTCAGAGGAAGATCCGCCCGGTTGGGAAGTCCGTCAGCACTGGCAGCGCTACTGGCTGGTGGATCCGCTTGACGGCACCAAAGAGTTTATCAAACGCAATGGTGAGTTTACGGTCAATATTGCGTTGATCGAGCAGGGCAAACCGATCATGGGCGTGGTGTACGCGCCCGCGCTGGGCGTGATGTACTCGGCAGCAGAAGGTAAAGCCTGGAAGGAAGAGGGCGGAGAAAAGCAGCAGATTCACGTTCTGGATGCACGTCCACCGCTGGTGGTGGTGAGTCGTTCCCACAACGATGATGATGAGATGAAAGAGTATCTGAAGCAGCTAGGGGAACATCAGACGGTGGCAACCGGCTCATCGTTAAAATTTTGCCTGGTCGCTGAAGGTAAGGCCCAGCTTTATCCGCGCTTTGGACCCACCAATATCTGGGATACCGGCGCAGGTCATGCCGTTGCTGTCGCGGCAGGTGCCCACGTCCACGACTGGCAGGGAAGAACGCTGGATTATGCGCCGCGTGAATCTTTCCTGAATCCGGGCTTCCGTGTATCGCTGTTCTGACGTCAGACGGGAGGCACTCGCCTCCCGACTTCACCTGTCAGGGTGCTTTTAACAGCGTTTTTAACAACGTAATGACTTCTTTGACTTCCTGCTGCGTCAGTGCCCCGTCTTTGACATATTTCACCTGACCGTTTTTATCCAGCACCACAATGGCCGATCCGCCTTGCTGCAACTGCCAGGCGTGCTGCACATTGCCCTTGCTGTCGACGATAAACTGCGACCACGGATACTGCTTTTTATTACTCTGAATGCTGCTGCGAACAAACAGGCTGGTGCCGGGAATGGCATCATCGGTGTTCACAATCGTGGTGGTCTGATAGCGATCGTGTGACAGTTTCGCTGACTTGATGGCCTCAACCAACGCTGCATTCATCTCTTTAGCCGATGAGCGGCCTGCAATGTGCTGTATGACACGTACTTTTCCGTTCAGTTGCGCGCTGTTCCAGTCTTGATAACTGAATTTTTCCTGCGCCAGGATCAACTCGCCTTTGTCATTGACGCCCACGGGCGGCACGCGTTTTCCCGGCTCAAGATTGTGGGCCAACGCACTTACAGGAAGCAGCAGTGACAAGGCCAGTGCGGCCAGAGTGATACGCCTCATTATTTTCTCCAGTGATCAGACCAGTTAGTCATCCAACTGTAATAGTAAGCAGGGATGATGCGGCTGTCTCAAAAAGCTGTCAGCTTTGTTATCAACCACACAATTCTGTAACGAACGAAGGTTTATACTGAATAGTGAAAAGTAAATAACAGAGTATTCTGTAATGTTCTGTCAGCACGGTAAAAAAAGTTATTTCTGGTCGTGCGAAGTAAGCAGAGTGTTCTATAGTTTATCTCGCATTCGCGCTTCATGGACCCGTACCGAATTTGGCAACGGTGAAGCGTGCTTAAAAATTAAGGAGTTAAGAAGTATGAAAATCTTCCAGCGCTATAATCCGCTACAGATAGCAAAATATGTTAAGACGCTGTTTAAAGGAAGGTTGTACATCAAGGATGTGGGCGCGTTTGAGTTTGATAAAGGTAAAGTCCTGATCCCCCGGGTCAAAGACAAACAGCACCTGAGCGTGATGTCAGAAATTAACCGCCAGGTCGTTCGTCTCAAGCTAGAGTTTAACTAAAAAACAGGGCGCCGATGGCGCCCTGAGTGTTTCTATTCTTCGCTTTTCGTCACGTTCAGCATCGGCGGTCGTTCATCAATCCGTGTCACCAGCAGCTGATCAATGCGGTAACTGTCGATATCGACCACTTCAAACTTGTAGCCCGCAAATTTCACAAAGTCGGTACGTTTCGGGATTTTACGCAGCATATACATCATAAAGCCGCCAATCGTTTCGTAGTTACCCGACTGCGGAAAATCATCGATATCCAGCACGCGCATAACATCATCAATCGGCGTCCCGCCTTCCACCAGCCAGGAGTTTTCATCGCGCGCAACAATCTGTTCTTCCATGCCCTGACCCACCAGGTCGCCCATCAGCGTCGTCATCACATCATTCAGCGTAATGATACCGACCACCAGCGCATATTCGTTCATGATGACCGCGAAGTCGTCGCCCGCCGTTTTAAAGCTTTCCAGCGCCTCAGACAACGTCAGGGTATCCGGAACAATCAGCGCGGAACGAATCTGCACGCCGCTGTTCAGCGCCATGCTCTGATTGCCCAGCACACGCAGCAGCAGCTCTTTCGAATCGACATAGCCAACGATGTGGTCGATATCCCCATTACAGACCAGGAATTTCGAGTGAGGATGTTCAGCGATTTTTGTTTTCAGGCTGACTTCGTCTTCGTGCAGATCAAACCAGACGATATTTTCACGTGACGTCATGGAGGAGGGCACGGTGCGTGATTCCAGCTCAAACACGTTCTCAATCAGTTCGTGTTCCTGCTTACGCAGCACGCCAGCCAGCGCACCGGCTTCCACAACCGCGTAAATATCGTCGGACGTGATATCGTCTTTGCGTACCATCGGCAGCTTAAAGACGCGAAAAAAGACGTTGGCCAGGCCGTTAAACAGCCAGACCAGCGGCCGCATAACCAGTAAACAAAAGCGCATGGGATTGATAATCCGCAGGGCAATGGTTTCTGGCGCGATCATGCCTACCCGTTTTGGGGTTAAGTCGGCGAACAGAATAAACAGGCTGGTGACGATGGTGAATGAGCAGATAAAACTGAGCTGTTCGGCCAGTTCGTGAGACATAAAGCGATTGAAGAGGGCGGAAAATGCCGGGGAAAAGGCCGCATCACCGACGATACCACCCAAAATGGCGACGGCGTTCAGGCCAATTTGCACCACGGTGAAGAACATGCCGGGCGTTTCCTGCATCTTCAATACCCGCTGAGCGTTAACGTTGCCTTCATCAGCCAGCAGTTTCAGCTTAATCTTGCGGGCGGCAGCCAGCGAGATTTCGGAGAGAGAAAAAAAAGCACTGATTACGATCAGTAGCAGAATGACAAGTAAGCTATCAAGCATAAGTAATCCAAAGAGTTATCCACTTGTCATTTTTGGCCTGGGCAGCGTGCGGTTGATGCGCTTCTTCCCTGTACGTACGACGCAGAGGAGCTATCCGTGCCAAAAATGTCTGCGCCCGTTCGACAAGGTTGTAAGGGGAAAGGGGCAGAAATGAAGACAGGCGGGATGCCTGCGGTGGGTGATTATAGCAGCAGCGAGGAGGCCGCCGCCAGAGGGCAAACAGTGGCTTATAATGAGGTTTTCAGCTCAGGATGCATGTGTAATGCAGGAGAGCGGTCTACTGGCGTGCGGCCTGTCTGGACAACAAGGTCGTTGTATCGTGCGTCCGTTTTACCGACAATAATGCGCAATTTGACTTAGAACGCGTTACAGACTGCCCTTTGGCAAAAAGTGCGGCTATGATGAGTAAGTTGCCGTTGCGATTGTGACGGCAACAAGGATTAACACGCGCCCTGCGGAATGGGGCGGGCATGAGAGACAGGAGTACAGGTGCCACGATTTTATGTTTATTGCATGGCGGGCTTATTGCTCGTCGCGCCCGCCTTTGGGGCGGCACCGGTTCGACTACAGCTTGAAGGGCTGACCGGCGAACTGCAAAAAAACGTCAGGGCACGCCTGTCGACCATCAGCAGCGACGAAGTCACCAACGATGGCCGTTTCCGCGCGCGTGTATCGGCCGCTATCAAAGAAGGGCTTCGCGCGCTCGGCTACTATGAGCCTGATATCGACTTTGAATCACGCCCTGCCCCTGCGCAAGGCGGCCGTCCGGTGCTCATCGCGCGCGTGACGCCTGGCCAGCCGGTAAAGATTGCCGGTAGTACGATCATTGTCACCGGTCAGGCAAAAAACGATGCAGACTATAAAAACTGGATCGCCCAGGGCCGCCCTAAAGTTGGCACAATCCTCAATCATGGTCAGTACGATAAATTCAAAAGTGGCTTTACCAACCTGGCGCTGCGCAACGGCTATTTCGATGGCGAATTTGAAAAAAGTCAGTTAGGCGTTTCCGTGGCGCGCCACGAAGCCTTTTGGGATATCGACTACAATAGCGGACCGCGTTACCGCTTCCGCGATGTCACCTTCCAGGGCTCACAGATCCGTGACGCCTATTTGCAAAATCTGGTGCCGTTTAAAAAGGGCGACTATTACAGTTCCCGTGATTTGGCTGAACTGAATCGCCGCCTGTCGGCGACGGGGTGGTTCCAGTCGGTGGTCGTCGCGCCGGAATTTAAAGAGGGACGCAAAACCAAAGTCCTGCCGTTAAATGCGGCCGTTTCCCCTCGGGCAAAAAATATTGTTGAAGCCGGTGTCGGGTATTCGACGGATGTCGGGCCGCGCCTGAAAGGCACCTGGAGAAAGCCCTGGGTTAACGACCGTGGCCACAGCATGATGGCCAGTGCCTATATTTCTGCGCCTGAGCAGCAGGTGGATCTCAGCTACAAAGTTCCGTTACTCAAAAGCCCGCTGGAGCAGTACTACACTTTTTCAGGCGGGCTCAAACGCACCGATCTGAACGACACCAAAGCGGATACCAGCACGCTGGCAGTATCGCGTAACTGGGACAGCAGCAGTGGCTGGCAAAGGGCCGTCAATCTGCGCTGGAGCCTTGACCACTTTACCCAGGGGAATGTCACCAATACCACGATGTTGCTTTATCCCGGCGTCAGTCTGAACCGCACGCGCTCACGCGGTGGCCTGATGCCGACCTGGGGCGACTCGCAGCGTTATTCTGTCGATGTGTCCGATACCACCTGGGGATCGGATGTCGATTTCCTGATCCTGCAGGCGCAAAACGTCTGGATTCGTACGCTGGGCGAAAAGAACCGCTTTATTGCACGCGGCACGGTGGGATGGATTGAAACCAACGACTTCGATAAGGTGCCGCCGGATCTGCGCTTCTTCGCCGGGGGGGACCGCAGTATTCGTGGCTATAAGTACAAAAACGTCTCGCCGCGTGACAGTGATGGCAAACTGACCGGAGCCTCAAAAATGGCCACCGGTTCACTGGAATACCAGTACAACGTCAGCGGAAAATGGTGGGGTGCGGTGTTTGTTGACGCCGGTGAGGCCGTCAATGACATCAGCCAAAGCGATATTAAAACCGGTGCCGGTATCGGCGTGCGCTGGGCATCGCCTGTGGGGCCCATTAAGTTTGATATTGCGCGTCCCATTGGCGACAGGGAGGAGCACGGTTTGCAATTTTACGTAGGATTGGGGCCTGAACTATGAAGCGCTGGAAAAAGGTCCTGACTGGCTTTCTGATTTTTTTGGTCTTGTTGTTGGCTGGTGTGGCATTTTTGATTGGTACGACGCCGGGCCTGCATTTAGTGTTAAACGGCGCGTCGCGCTGGGTACCGGGATTATCCATCAACAAAGTGGATGGCGGCTGGCGTAATCTTACGCTCAGCGGTCTGCGTTACGACATGCCGGGCGTCAGCGTTAACGCGGGCAATATCCATCTGGCGGTAAATCTCAATTGCCTGCTGCACTCGTCGGTCTGCGTCGATGATCTGACGCTAAAAGATATCAGTGTGGTCGTCGACAGTAAAAAGATGACGCCGTCGGCGGCGGCACCCGAAGACGATAACAGCGCGACCAATCTCAGTACGCCGTATCCCATCAGCCTGCGCCACGTCGGGCTGCATAACATCAGTGTGAAAGTCGATGATACCGCGATTTCGCTGGTGGATTTTTCCACCGGATTACACTGGCAGGCGCGGGCGTTAACGCTGAATCCTACCCACATTCAAAGCCTGTTAATTGCGCTGCCTAAAGCGGCAGCGGTCGCGAAGGAGCAGGTGGTCGATCCGAAAGTCCAGCAGCCGCAGCCAAACGAGAAGCCGCTGGGCGAAACGCTGCAGGCGATGTTTGCCAAACCCCTGCTACCGACACTGCCGGACTTCCAGTTACCGCTGGATATCGATGTTCAGGACATCGTGGGCGAACAACTGCGCATTACCGGCGATACGGATATCGTTGTGAATCAGCTGCGTGTGAAGGCCAAAACGCTTGACCGCCATATACAACTGCAAACGCTGGACGTGGACTCAAACCTCGGCAGGCTCAACGGCAGCGGCCAGGCCACGCTCGCAGACAACTGGCCCGTTGATTTTGCCCTGAATGGCGATGTGAATGTTGATCCGGTTAAAGGGGAAAAGCTGAGTCTGACCTTACAGGGCGCGATGCGTGACGAGCTGAAGCTGGCGCTCAACCTCTCTGGCCCGGTCAGGGCGCAGCTGGATGCCCGCGCTCAGCCTGCCGTTGCCGGTCTTCCGCTGGCATTAACCCTGACCAGTCCGCAACTGCGCTGGCCGCTCACCGGAGCGGTTCAGTATCAGGCGGACAATCTCGACTATCAGTTCAAAGGCAAGGCGACCGACTACGTGATGTCGCTGCGCACGGCGGTGAAAGGCGAAGCGGTGCCGCCTGCCACGATTACGCTGGACGGTAAAGGGAATAGTGAACAGTTCAGCCTGGACAAGCTGCGTGTGGCAGCGTTACAGGGCACTATCGATCTGACGGCGCTGGTGGACTGGAGCAAAGCCATCAGCTGGCGCAGTGAACTGACGCTGGCGGGCATCAATACCGCCCGCCAGTATCCGGACTGGCCAGCCAGACTGGAGGGTAAAATCACTACGCGCGGCAGCCTGTATGGCGGCAGCTGGCAGCTGAGTATGCCGCAACTGATGTTGAAGGGTAACGTCAAACAGAACGCGGTCAGTGCGGACGGAACATTACGGGGCAACAGCTACAACCAGTGGGATATTCCGGGTATTAAGATTGCGCTGGGCCGCAATCATCTGGATATCAAAGGCAGTCTGGGCGAAACGCTGAACCTGGATGCCAACGTGGATGCCCCCCATCTTGATAACGCATTGCCGGGACTGGGCGGTGTGGTCAAAGGGGATATCAAAGCCCGCGGATCGCTGAAAGCCCCTCAGCTGCTGGCGGATCTGACGGCCACTGGCTTACGTTGGCAGCAACTGCTGGTCCGGCGCGTAACGCTGAAAAGCGATGTACGCTCCAGCGACCAGATCGCCGGTAAGCTGCAGTTGCGCGTTGAACAACTGAAGCAGGATGCGCTTAACATTAATCTGTTGACGCTCAATGCTGATGGCGACGAAAAGCAGCATCAGCTTAAACTTAACGTGCAGGGCGAGCCGGTATCGGGTCAGCTCGCGCTGAACGGTAGCTTTGACCGCCAGACGGAGACATGGAAAGGCAGCCTGAACAATACGCGTTTTAATACGCCCGTCGGGGAATGGCGTCTGACGCGCGCTATGGCGATCGACTATGTTAATCAGAAGCAGACTGCGTCAATCGGCCCGCACTGCTGGCAAAACCCCAACGCGCAGCTTTGTGTGCCAGAACCGATTGAAGCCGGCCCCAGCGGTCACGCTCATGTGGTATTAAACCGCTTCGATCTGGCGATGCTAAAACCCTTCCTGACTGACCAGACCCAACTGAGCGGCGTGTTCAGCGGTGATGCCCGCGTTAACTGGACGGCGGATGGCAAACTGCCCGTCGGCACGCTGGCGCTGAAGAGTAATAACGTGAAAGTCGCGCAGGATGTGCAGGGCAATACGCTGCCCATCGCGTTTAACACAATTAATGTCAATGCGGCACTGCGGGACGGACGTGCACAGCTCGACTGGCTGATTCGCCTCGTCAATAACGGCCAACTGGATGGCAATGTGCAGATTACCGATCCGCAACAGCGCCGTGAGCTGGGTGGCAATGTGAATATCCGCAATATCTCGCTGGCGATGATCAATCCCGCCTTAATGCAGGGCGAGAGCATCAAAGGCCTGCTGAACAGCGATCTGCGCCTGGGCGGCACAGTGCAGCAGCCGCAGCTTTTTGGGCAACTGGGTCTGAAAGATGTGAATGTGAAAGGCAACTTCATGCCGGTGGATCTGACCAGTGCCAGTCTGAACATGGTGTTTAACGGCATGAGTTCGACGCTGAATGGCCTGCTACAGACCGCACAGGGCAATATCAACCTGAGCGGCGATGCGGACTGGAGCCAACTGGATAACTGGCGTGCGCGCGTAGCCGCCAAAGGCAGCCGGGTCCGTGTCACGGTGCCGCCAATGGTGCGCATGGATGTGTCGCCGGATGTGGTATTTGAAGCCACGCCAGCCGCCTTTAATCTTGACGGGCGCGTCGATATTCCCTGGGCACGTATCACGGTACAGGAGGTTCCTGAGAGCGCAGTCGGCGTATCGTCTGATGAAGTTATGCTGGATAAAAACCTTAAACCGATTGCGCCTAAAACGGCCTCAATACCGATTAACAGTAACCTGACCATTCATGTTGGAAACGATGTGCGTCTGTCGGCCTTTGGACTGAAAGCCCGTCTGAATGGCGATCTGAAAATGGTCCAGGATAAATCAGGACTGGGACTCAACGGACAGATCAATATTCCATCCGGCCGTTTCCATGCTTACGGTCAGGACTTGATCGTGCGTAAAGGCGAGCTGCAGTTTGCGGGCCCGCCAGACCAGCCTTATCTTAACCTGGAAGCGATTCGTAATCCGGATGCGACCGAGGATGGCGTAACGGCAGGATTGCGCGTTACGGGGCTGGCGGATGAGCCGAAAGTGGAAGTGTTCTCCGATCCGGCGATGTCACAGCAGGAGGCCCTTTCTTACCTGTTACGCGGTCAGGGGCTGAATAGCGACGGCGACAGTAACGCGTTAACGTCAGCGTTAGTCGGCTTAGGGGTTGCACAAAGTGGGCAGGTTGTGGGTAAAATCGGCGAGACATTCGGTGTCAGTAATCTTGCCCTTGATACGACCGGCGTTGGCGACAGTCAGCAGGTACAGGTCAGCGGCTATGTGTTGCCGGGTCTACAAGTAAAATACGGGGTTGGCATCTTTGATTCACTGGCAACGTTAACCTTACGTTACCGACTGATGCCCAAACTCTATTTGGAAGCCGTGTCCGGTGTGGATCAGGCTCTTGATTTGCTCTATCAGTTTGAGTTTTAGTAATGCGAATAATTGTCTATGGCAGTTTACGGCGCAAACAGGGAAACAGTCACTGGATGACACATGCGCAATGGTTGGGTGATCACCAGATTGAGGGTTATGAACTCTACAGTCTGGGTCACTATCCTGGCGTGATCACGGGCGAAGGAACGGTATATTGCGAAGTCTACCGAATTGATGCCTCCATTCTCGCCGAGTTAGATGCGCTTCGGACCAAAGGTGGTGAGTACAAACGCCATCTGATTCAGACGCCGTTTGGTAGTGCGTGGCTTTATGTCTATCAGCGTTCGGTCGCGGGTCGCCAGCGTATCCAGAGTGGAGACTGGCTGAAGCGTGATGAGGAGCAGGAAAGCCACTAATACGTTGCGGTTGCGTGTATCAGGCTAAATGCTTCTCAGGTAAAAGGGTTCATGATTGTTATGTGCCCTTTTATCCATGCACTAAAGTGGCTTAAAGCCCTCTCTGTTTCTTCCTGCGCCAACCTGATAGCGGTAATTTTCCGATCATTCACTTTTACAGCGTAATCGTACATCCGCGGGGTTAGTTATAAAAAAGCGGTTTGCGAAAAAGAAATATACATTGATAATCGCGCCCACATGACGCTTGCGAGTCTGTACGCATGCGAGAAAATCGCATAATGGTGCCATTATCACGACGCCAGCAAAACTTTACCAAAGTGAAAAGCAATGAAAAAAACAATCAATATTTATCTTGTCGCAGTTTTTTTATTTTCATTACCGTTATTGCTTGCCAATACTTTTTACATTGATGACAACGGAAGAGCCATTACAGGGAATGCGCTTTGGGGCCGGGATGGGAGGCCTTTAGCTGACCTGCTAATGAAAATATTATTTCTTAGTTCTCACGTTTCAGACATTTTTCCTTTACCGCTGATCATCACAAGTGTGCTTATCGCAGTGGTATTAGCGCACTATCATCGCCGCCACTTTACGTCACTCAAAACCTGGGTCGGTGCTTTAGCCGCGCTGAGTTTTTTTGCTAACCCTTATCTTGCTGAAATCTTTTCCTATCGTTTTGACGTGCTCACCATAGGTTGCGCGCTGGTGTTGAGCATCGCATGGATTTTATTTCCTGTGCAGAAAACATGGATACAGTTCTTAGTGGCTGTACTTGCTATCGTTGCCATCTTTAGCCTCTATCAGATTGCGGCAAACATTGCTGTGATGATGGTGTTCGTGATCGTCTTTGGACAGATGGTCAACAATGCCCCTGCCACAGAGATCATTCGTGGGCTTATACTGCGAAGCGCAGAGTTTATCGTCGCCTCAGCTGTTTACCTCAAAATTGTTTTACCATTGACTTTTTCAGGTGAGTACGCAGCTAATCATCCGGCTATTGCCTTTGAGCAATTGTGGCTCACCGCTTGCAATAATGCGCTCGCATACTGGCACTTCGTTAATGCCACCTTTTATAAAGATGGTAAAGGAATGGCTGTGCTCATGGTTGTCCTGAGTGCGTCAGTGGTCTCCGCAGCGATAATCGCTTCGCGTTATATAAAGCAACAACGTAATCCAGCCAGGATTATTGTTGCAGTTATAGCGCTGTTTTTACCTTTCGCTGCATTCCTGATGATTCCCGGTAGCCTGCTCATTTTACAAAATCCATTACTTGCACCTCGGGTCATGCTGGCAGTGAGTGGGTTTATGTTGTTCAGTGCAACATTACTGGCGTGGGCGATGAAAGGAAAATGGTCATTCGTAAACATGGTTATCGCAATTCCTTTGCTCTACGCCTTTACAGGTATATATGTCTATGGGAATGCCATTCATCAGCAAGATGAGATTAATGCCGCAATCACACAACGGTTAAAACAGGACACCAATGCATTATCCGTTGGCTCCCTCTATATGCAGTTTTATGGAGCCTCGCCGCGTTCCCCAGTATATCTTAATTCCCTGAATAACTATCCGGTTCTCAGCGCGCTGATTCCTGAATATTTCGCCAACTGGTGGTTTCCATTTCCTTACATGGCGATAAGGGGCTTTCAGGCTAAAAATCCTATTCAGGACAATATTACTGTGAGCAATGAAGATTTGGTTATGGCGCTGTGTCACGGAGAGCGCATTGCACATAATCAGGATTATGATTTATATAAGTACCATGACCGACTGACCGTCGACTTTACGCTAAAGGGTTGCCAGCACTAATGTATAAGAGCTTGCTGTAATTTATTAGTTTTGAGACAAAAAAACAGGCCCATTGCTGGGCCTGTTTATATCAACAGATTTAGCGTGTATCCTGTGCTGCAACTTCAGTTTTATTTCACAGCACAAGTGGCATTACTTCTTCGCCGCACGCTCAAAAGACGAGACGATCTCGGCTTTGGCTGCTTCGGCGTTATCCCAGCCGTCAACCTTAACCCATTTGCCTTTTTCCAGATCTTTGTAGTGCTCAAAGAAGTGGGTGATCTGCGCACGCAGCAGTTCTGGCAGGTCGTTTACATCTTTGATGTGATCGTACTCTTTGGTGAGTTTGGTGTGCGGGACAGCAACCAGTTTGGCATCTTCGCCAGACTCGTCGGTCATTTTTAACACGCCAACCGGACGGCAGCGGATCACTGAGCCGGGCTCCAGTGGGTACGGTGTTGGAACCAGTACGTCTACCGGGTCACCATCCAGCGACAGCGTATTGTTGATGTAACCATAGTTGCATGGATAGAACATTGCCGTAGACATAAAGCGATCCACAAACAGGGCTCCAGAATCTTTATCAACTTCATATTTGATCGGATCGGCATTCGCCGGGATCTCAATAATTACGTAGATATCTTCTGGCAGGTCTTTACCTGCTGGCACCTGGTTCAAACTCATCGGGTATTCCTTCAGTCGTCGTATGTTGAGTGTCGGCTATTATAGCCAACTGACTGTGAAAGTACGCCCCCTTTTTGGCGTTTCAGAATGCTCCTCAACGCTATTTGGCCGTGACAAACAGGGATACAATGCCCGCAGCAATCAGTGGCCCTACCGGAACGCCACGGAAAAACGCCACGCCGATTACTGTTCCTATCAGCAATCCGCCAATGACGGAAGGCTGTACACTCATAAAACTCACGCCGCGCCCGCCCAGCCAGGCCACGAAAATGCCTACCAAAATCGCGACAATCGACTGCCAGTTGGCAAAGGATTTCAGCAGGGATGACGCAGGCAGCGAACCACTGGCCAGCGGGGCCATTACGGCTACGGTAAGGATAATAATGCCCACTGTAATGCCCTGTTTTTCCACATAAGGAAAGAATTGCGACAGCGGTGTCATTTTGATGATCAGCAGGATCAGAATGGACAGGGTCACGGCGGTGTTGTGGACGAAGTAACTCAGTACAGCAAGGCAGATCAAGATCAGCGTGGAGGCGTAAGCAACCATAGTTTTTCCCTGAAAATGAATGAAGACAGTTATGACTGACTTTAAAGGGTTACATTAATCAACAATCGTCGGGGTTCGCGCAACTGCCAGTGGCTAAAGATTGCAACTGTAGAGTTTGATTGCGGACCAGCGCGGTGCTCTGGGTGGCCAGCGCAACGGGGCCGAGAGTGCCCTGCGTGTTGAGTTGGCTGCGGCTCACCGCTAACCAGGCTTCCCGGTAACGCAGCCAGGCGCGCTGGGCGATACGCAGTTTCTCTCTGGGTTCTCCGCTTAATTTTTTCATCAATGCACTGTACTGCGCGTTCATTTCCGCGTCCCATTGCTGGGTTGCCGTATCCTGACATTGCATCAAGGCCAGCGTGGTATCGGCTTGATTAAGGCATTGATTTAAAGTGACATCAATAGTGGACTGCTCAGCCACTGCGAGCTTACAACTCAAGAGTGCTATCAACATTACCCTTTTTTTCATCGATTTCCCCTTTGTTTCCTTAACAAAATACCTTCAATTCCATTAACAGGTTAGCGGCAAGCACCGGATTAATCATTCACAGGCGTTAAAGTTTGCGAATCCCGATGCCGATACTTTCTCCGTTTAAGGGTTGTCGAAATTATTTCGCCTTTTACTACTCATACGGAAACGATCAAGATGAAACAGTTATCACTACGCACGGGGTTGCTGGCGTTGCTGGCATTCATGACACTGCTGTTGTTGGCGGTGAGTGTGATGGGCATTGTGGCAATCAACAAGGGCAACCGCTCGCTGGATGTGATTAACCGCATTCAGGGGATTGAGTTAAACAGTCTGTATCGCAGTAACGCCGATTTAATGCGCGCGCGTGCCAGTGCTGCGCTTGCAGTACGCAAGATTGAGATTGGTTTACTGGATGAGGGCGCGCAGGTCACCAAAACGGCGCAGGCCGATGTCGAGTCCTCTCAGCGCAACTTAAAACGTTTTGTGGATGCCGGAACCGTGACGGCGGAAGGCAAAATCATGGCTGATGCCATTGCATCAAGCTATAAGGATTACCTTGATCAGGGCATCCTGCCGATGATGAAGGCGCTCGACAAACAGTATAACGATGAATATTACCAACTGCTGGAAGGTAAACTGGAGCCTTTATCCGCGAAGTACACCAAAGCGGTAGAGACCTTTGGCGCAAAAGCCGACGAAATTACCCAGGCACAGTTAGTTGAAGCTCAGCGCAATGAAATCATGATGAAAGTGCTGATCGCCGTGGCGGTGGGGCTCTCCGTGCTGCTGCTGGTACTGGCCTGGGTGCTGTTGCGCCGCATGTTACTGACGCCGTTGAACAAGGCGATTATTCACCTTGAGCAGGTGGCGGCGGGCGATCTGTCTCAACCGTTGCCGCTGGCGGGCAACAACGAACTGGGTCGTCTTAACAATGCGCTGGCGGGTATGCAGCAGGCTCTGCGTGACTCGGTGAATAAGGTGCGTGAGGCCGGGCTGAAAATCGACAGCGGCAGCCGCGAGCTGGCGGCGGGCAACGTTCACCTTTCTCAACGTACCGAAGAATCCGCCGCGTCGCTGGAGCAAACGGCGGCCAGTATGGAACAGTTGACCGCAACGGTTCGTCTGAACGCCAGTAACGCGCAGCAGGCTCACCAGTTGGCAAATGCCGTTTCTGACAGTGCCGATCGCGGGGCGGAAGTGGTGAACTACGTGATGGAAAAAATGCGTGAGATCACCGAGAGCGCCAATCGCATCGGCGATATTCTGAGCGTGATCGACGGCATTGCCTTCCAGACCAACATTCTGGCGTTAAACGCCGCCGTGGAAGCGGCACGTGCCGGTGAACAGGGGCGCGGTTTTGCCGTCGTCGCGAATGAGGTGCGCACCCTGGCGCAGCGCAGTGCCAGCGCGGCGAAAGAGATTCGCACGCTGATCAGCGATTCACAAACGCGGGTGAAAGAGGGCAGTGAAATGGCCACGCGTGCAGGCGAAACCATGGATGATATCGCTGGTGAAGTCATGCGCGTGACGGCACTGATGAAAGAGATTTCGATGGCTTCAGAAGAGCAAAGTCGGGGCATCGATCAGGTCAACCATGCGGTGACGCAGATGGATGAAGCGGCGCAGCAGAACGCTGCGCTGGTGGAGCAGGCCACCGCCGCCACGCATTCACTGGAGGCGCAGTCAGAGCAGTTGCAGGCTGCTATGGCGCTGTTCCGGCTTCAGCAGGCATAAGACAAAATAAGGGCGCGACACCCGCGCCCTTTATGTTTAGCCCTGACGACACTCCGGGAACTCTGCCAGGAAGCGCTCTACGTCATCCACCATGGCGGTGTTGCCACAGTAGAACGGGCAGCGCTGATGCAGCGTTACCGGGGGGATATCCAGAATACGGTTTTGCCCGTCGCTGGCTTTACCGCCCGCCTGCTCGGCCAGGAAGGCCATGGGGTTGCACTCATACAGCAGGCGCAGTTTACCCTTCGGATGGCTGGCCGTGCTGGGGTAAAGGTAGATGCCGCCTTTCAGCAGGTTACGATGGAAATCCGCCACCAGTGAACCGATGTAGCGTGAGGTGTAAGGACGGTGCGTTGCCACATCCTCTTCCTGACAGAATTTCAGGTATTTTTTCACGCCCTGCGGGAAACGAATGTAGTTACCTTCGTTAATGGAATAGGTGTAGCCCACTTCCGGATACGTCATCCGTTCGTGACTGAGGCAGAACACGCCCAGTGACGGATCGTAGGTAAACGCGTGCACACCACAACCGGTGGTGTAAACCATCATGGTAGACGAACCGTAAACCACATAACCGGCCGCGACCTGTTTATTGCCCGGCTGCATGAAGTCCGCTTCGACGACCGGTGTGCCGGGTTCACTGACGCGACGATAGATTGAGAAAATGGTGCCGACAGAGACGTTAACGTCGATGTTCGATGATCCATCCAGCGGATCCATCAAGACCACGTACTTGCCGTTTTCCTCGCCCTCAAAGATGACAAATTCGTCCTCTTCTTCAGAAGCGATACCGGCAACGATACCGCGCGCTTTCAGTGCGGCTTTGAGTTTTTCGTTGGCGAACAGATCCAGTTTCATCTGCTGTTCACCCTGAACATTCTCGACGCCGCTGGCCCCCAGGATATCCACTAAACCGGCTTTGTTAATATCGCGGTGGATAATTTTGGCACCCAGCTTAATTGCTGAGATAAGCGCCGTCAGTTCACCTGTAGCGTGCGGAAAGTCGTGTTGCTTCTCGACGATAAATTCGCCCAACGTTTTCATAACACATTCCCTGAATCATCGATGGAGTGGCAGCGGCATACTTCACTGCCGACGGATGCGTACGCAGTTTAGCCGATTGAACTTCAAAAACCATAGTCCTAATCCGTTTCTTCCGCTCGCAACCGAGGTTACACTGTGCGCCGAACTTTTGAGTTATGGACGTTTTTATGCGCATTCACATCCTCGGGATATGTGGCACGTTTATGGGCGGGCTGGCGATGCTGGCACGCTCCCTTGGCCATCAGGTGACAGGCTCAGATGCCAATGTTTATCCGCCGATGAGCACCCTGCTGGAACAGCAAGGTATTGAATTAACAGAGGGTTATGACGCCAGTCAGCTTGATCCTCAACCAGACCTGGTCATCATCGGCAATGCCATGACGCGCGGTAATCCCTGTGTGGAAGCGGTTCTGGAACGCAACATTCCCTACCTTTCAGGTCCCCAGTGGCTGCATGATTTCGTGCTGCGTGACCGGTGGGTGCTGGCCGTGGCCGGCACCCACGGTAAAACCACGACGGCAGGCATGGCAGCGTGGATTCTGGAGGCGTGTGGTCTGGAACCGGGCTTTATTATCGGCGGTGTACCCGGCAACTTCGATGTTTCAGCAAAATTAGGAAAAAGCCCATTCTTTGTGATTGAGGCTGACGAATATGACTGCGCGTTTTTCGATAAGCGCTCTAAATTCGTTCATTACTGCCCACGTACGCTGATTCTGAATAACCTGGAATTCGATCATGCGGATATTTTTGACGATCTGCGGGCGATCCAGAAACAGTTCCATCACCTGGTGCGCATCGTGCCGGGCCAGGGGAAGATCCTGCTGCCGGAGCACGATCATAACCTGAAGCAGGTAATGGCGATGGGCTGCTGGAGCGAGCAGGAACATGTCGGCGACGGCGGTCACTGGCAGGCGAAAAAACTGACGCCTGACGCCTCACACTGGGAAGTCTGGCTGGACGGCAACAAAGTGGGTGAAGTGAACTGGGCACTGGTCGGCGAACACAACATGCACAATGGTTTAATGGCCATTGCGGCAGCCCGTCATGTTGGCGTGAAACCCGAGGATGCCAGCCAGGCACTGGACAGCTTTATCAATGCCCGTCGTCGTCTGGAACTGCGCGGCGAGGTCAACGGCATCAAGATCTATGATGATTTTGCCCATCATCCGACCGCGATTCTTGCCACGCTGAGCGCGCTGCGCAGCAAAGTGGGCGGGACGGCGCGTATCCTGGCCGTGCTCGAACCGCGTTCAAACACCATGAAAATGGGCGTGAATAAAAATGAACTTGCCCCGTCACTGGCGCGTGCCGACGAAGTGTTTCTGTTCCAGCCGAGCCATATTCCCTGGCAGGTCGCGGATGTCGCAGAAGCCTGCATGCAGCCTGCGCACTGCAGCGCGGATATTGATGCGCTGGTAGAAACGATCGCCAAAACGGCGCAGCCGGGCGATTCCATCCTGGTAATGAGCAACGGGGGCTTTGGTGGGATTCATCAGAAGCTGCTGGATCGTCTGGCTCGTTAACCGGTAGCCGATCCTTTTCTCCCCGAACGAGGGGAGAGAAAACCCTGCGGCTGGGCACTGCTCAGCCGCACATCACCGCCAGGGTCAGACGGCTTCTGCTAATTCGCGCAGGTACTGAAAAATCTGACGGGCAGATTTTGGCGGTTTGTTACCCGCTTTTTCCTTCTGTGCATTACGAATCATGCTACGCAGTTGCTGACGATCGGCCTGAGGATAAAGGGCAAGCACGTCGGTCATCGCCTCATCGCCTTCTTCAATCAGGCGATCGCGCAGCATTTCCAGCTTGTGAAACAGCGCAACCTGCTGGTTATGGCGGTTTTTAAGCTTATCCAGTGCGGTACGAATCGGTTCAACGTCGATGCTGCGCAGCAGCTTACCAATTAACTGTAACTGACGGCGGCGGCCTTCTTTCTTAATACGCTGCGCCAGTTCAATCTCGGTACGCAAACGCTCATCCAGCGGAATTTTATCCAGCGAGTTTTTCCCCAGGTCGACCAGTTCGGCCCCCAGGCGTTTCAGCTCTTCAGCATCGCGTTTGATTTCGCTCTTACTAACCCAAATGATCTCTTCATCTTCTTCTTCGTGATTATCGGGCACATCATCGAGCCACTCTTCAGGCTGCTTAGTCATATCTGGCTCCAAAAAAAAGAGGCTAATCCTACCAGTTTATCGGGTGACTGCGAAATTGTTCTCTGACTCTGATAGACTCAAATTATTCAACCATAAGATTAGACGGCAGGTCGATGAACGTATCAACTCAAGTTGCAGAACAGCGAAAAGCACTGGAACAGGCAATTGCACAGGCGCTTGAACTGGCAAAAGCAAGTACGGATGGCGCGGAAGTCGCGGTGAGCAAGACCACCGGTATTGGTGTCAGTACCCGTTACGGCGAAGTGGAAAACGTCGAATTCAACAGTGATGGCGCGCTGGGCATCACTGTTTACCACCAAAACCGTAAAGGCAGTGCCTCATCGACCGATCTCAGCCCGGATGCCATTAAACGAACCGTGCAGGCGGCGATTGATATCGCACGCTATACCTCGCCGGATCCCTTTGCCGGCCCGGCGGATGCCGAACTGCTGGCTTATGACGCACCGGATCTGGATCTCTACCATCCGTGGGAGATCGATGCCGATTATGCTATCCAGCTGGCGGCACAGGCAGAGCAGGCGGCATTGCAGGCAGACAAACGCATCACCAATACTGAAGGCGGTAGTTTTAACAGCCATGTCGGTATCAAAGTCTTTGGTAACAGCCACGGCATGCTGCAAAGCTACTGTTCCAGCCGTCATTCGCTGTCCAGCTGCGTCATTGCTGAGCAGGACGGCAATATGGAGCGTGATTATGCGTACACCATTGGCCGCGCCATTGAGGACTTAAAGAGCGCGGACTGGGTTGGGGCTGAGTGCGCTCGCCGGACGCTGTCGCGCCTGGCACCGCGTAAGCTCGATACCATGAAAGCGCCGGTCATTTTTGCGCCGGAAGTCGCGACCGGCCTGTTCGGCCATCTGGTCGGCGCCATCAGCGGCAGCAGCGTCTATCGTAAATCCACATTCTTACTGGATGCGATGGGCAAACAGATTCTGCCTGAATGGCTGACCATTCAGGAGCAGCCGCATCTGTTAAAAGGCCTGGCCTCCACGCCGTTTGACAGCGAAGGCGTACGTACACAGGCCCGCGACATTATTAAAGATGGCGTGCTGCAAACCTGGCTGATGACCAGCTATTCTGCGCGCAAGCTGGGCCTGACCAGCACCGGTCACGCGGGCGGCATTCATAACTGGCGCATCGCCGGTCAGGGGCACAGCTTCAACGACATGCTGAAGCAGATGGGCACCGGGCTGGTCGTGACCGAACTGATGGGACAGGGCGTCAGCGCCATCACGGGCGATTATTCGCGTGGCGCAGCCGGTTTCTGGGTGGAGAATGGCGAGATTCAGTATCCGGTAAGTGAAATTACGATTGCAGGTAACTTAGGCGATATGTGGCGGAACATTGTTACCGTAGGCGATGACATTGAAACCCGCAGCAATATTCAGTGTGGTTCTGTTCTGTTACCCGAAATGTATATTGCCGGACAGTAAAATCTCTTTTAAGTTGTGTAGGCGATAGCAAGCGGAGGGCATCGACCCTCCGCTTTTTTATAAGCAGCGTTTTCACAATAAAAAGGAAGCTGAGCATGCGTAAAGCGTTTATGTCGTTGTTAGCTGTTGCCTTGTTATCTGTTAATGTCACCGCCGGTGCGGCTTCTCTTGAGCACGATATGAAAGAGATGGCGGGTATTTACAAGTCGCTGGATGGGGCGAAAAGCGCCGATCAGCTGCACAAAATGTTAGGTGATTTGCGCGCCAAAGCCGAAGATGCCAAAAAAGGCACCCCGGACAAACTGGAAGGCAAAGCACCGGACAGCCCGGAAATGAAAGACTTTCACAAAGGCATGGATGATTTGATTGCCCAGATTGATAAAGCCGATGCACTGGCTAAGCAGGGCAAGCTGGATGAAGCGAAAGCAGAAGCGCAAAAACTGGCTGCTATCCGTAACGAAAACCACAAGAAGTTCCGCTAAACCCACGCTAACCCCGGCACTGCCGGGGTTAATTATTCCGCCCCCTCATCGCCACCCGGCTTAGCCAGGATCACTTCAACCTGATGGGTTTTCAGCAGGTTTTGCAGCGCCGTACCCGGCAGTTTATCAGTGAACAGGGCTGTCGCCTGCGCCACGCTGCCCATCTCCACCGCGGCCGAGGCCTGGAATTTAGTATGATCGGCGGCGAGCAATATATGACGCGAATGCGCCATCATCGTTTGTGCAACGTTGGCCTCATTGACGTCAAATTCCAGCAGCGCACCGTCACTCTCAATGGCGCCCATGCTGGTGACGAGATAATCCGCCCGGAAACTGGCCACAAAGGCCGTGGTCACCGGACCAATAATGCCACCATTGTGTGGGCGCAACGTGCCGCCGGGCACCATGACTTCAAACTGGGGGCATTTATACAGAATATGTGCCACCCGCAGGCTGTTGGTGATAACCCGCAGATGCTTATGGTTCATCAGGGCGCGGGCCACATGCTCCACGGTGGTGCCAATCGTAATAAACACCGTAGAACCATCAGGAATGTAGTCAGCGATGGCGTCAGCGATAGATCGTTTTTCATCGGTTTGTGAGACTTCGCGCTGTTCAAAGGCGGTATTGACCACGCTGGATGCGCGGCCTGCGCCGCCATGATGACGGGTAATCAATCCCTGTTCGCTGAGTTTGCGAATGTCGCGGCGTACTGTTTGCGTCGACACATCCAGTAGCACCGCAAGTTCATCAATATTCATGTAGCCACGTTCGGCGATCAGGCTGAGTAAACGATCGTGGCGAGGATTACCGGTTACGTCCGTGAGGATCATGAGCTGCTCTCTGAAGACCACTTTGGCTGTCAGTTTAACCATTAACTGACATAAAAGAACAGGTTTGCTCATAATCGGGAATACCGGCCCGGCCACCCGGGCGCGTACATTTTAAGGCCGCGACAGCGCTGGCAAAGCGCACCGCTTCCGCCACGGCGGGCTTTTGGGCCAGCCTGAATGCCAGTGCGCCATGAAACACATCGCCGGCACCGGTCGTGTCGACCACCCTGACATGAAAAGCTGGCTGATGCTGTAATCTGCCCGCATCAAGCCAGAGGCAACCCTGAACGCCTTGTGTCACATAGACATGTCCCTTTGTGAGCATTTGTGCTTTTTTCAGCGCACTGGCGTCACTTTCCATACCGGTTAGGCGCTGCAAACCGGGTGCGGAAAACGCCGCGTGGTCGCTCAGCGTTACCAGTTCAGCAATGTTTTGTGGCGTCACATCGCCATCCAGAATAGTGGGAACGCCGGACCTGCGTGCCAGCGTAAAGGCGCATTTTGCGCCCTGATGCCAGCGGACATCCGCCAGCACGGCATCCCACTGAGAAAAATCGATTTCCGCTAGCCAGTCGGCCTCGTCGGGTAAATCCGGGCTGGGATAGTTGGCGATGATACGTTCGCCTTCAGCATCCACAAGAATGGCAGATTGCGAGGAGCGGGCAGCGTTAAAAATCTTTGTATAACGTGTATTTACGCCGTAACTGTTTAACTCGGACAGCAGCCTTTTCCCGGTGTCATCGTCCCCGACCCGGCCAATAAAATCTACCTGCGCACCCAACTTGGCAGCCGCGACGGCTGCCGTGGCCGCCGGGCCACCGCCGACTTCCCGATAGTTGCTGGCGACATATTTTCCGCCCTGATGCGGTAACGTTTCCAGGTACCAGATGCGATCCAGTACGGTGATCCCTACACAAGCTATGCGCGTCATCACTCTTCCTCAGACATTTTCTCGTGCTGTCATTTTAATTTCATCAAATGTTTTAAAAGTGACACCTGTCAATTTTTTGACCATAAATTACAAATATGATCCGAAAAAGACAGCAAAAATCATATATCGGACAAAATGTGACATTCATCGGGTTTGGGAGAGCGGTATGGCGGAAGTAGCGTTTATTGGACTGGGGCAAATGGGGGCGCCGATGGCGAGCAATCTGCTTAAGCAGGGCCATCAGCTCAGGGTGTTTGACGTCAATCCCGAGGCGGTTGCCAGGTTAGTGGAAAAAGGCGCACAGGCTGCCCGTTCTCCAGCCGAGGCCGCCGAAGGGGCTGAATTCGTTATCACCATGCTGCCCAATGGCGATTTGGTGCGCGCTGTCCTGTCAGGTGATCAGGGCGTCTGTACCACCCTGTCGCCTTCGGCACTGGTGATCGATATGTCGACGATCCATCCGCTACAGACCGACCAGATGATTAACGAGATGCGGGCGAGCGGCTTCAGCATGATGGACGTGCCGGTTGGGCGCACATCCGATCATGCTATCGCCGGCACGCTGTTGCTGCTGGCAGGCGGAACACTGCAACAGATTGAGCGGGCAAAACCGCTGCTGTTGGCCATGGGAAATGAGGTGGTGGTGGCTGGCGGACCGGGCATGGGGATTCGCGTCAAGCTGATTAATAACTACATGAGTATCGCCCTGAATGCGCTCTCTGCAGAGGCGGCGGTGCTGTGTGAAGGGCTGGGGCTGCCGCTGGAAGTTGCGCTACAGGTCATGAACGGCACGCCAGCAGGGAAGGGGCACTTCACCACGACCTGGCCAAATAAGGTGCTGAAAGGCGACCTGTCACCGGCCTTTATGATCGATCTGGCTCATAAAGACCTGGGCATCGCGCTGGATGTGGCTAACCAGCTGCATGTGCCCATGCCGCTCGGGGCCGCCTCACGTGAGGTTTACAGCCAGGCGCGCGCCGCCGGACGCGGACGTCAGGACTGGACCGCCCTTCTCGAACACGTGCGCGCCAGCGCAGGCCTCTCACCTTCGACAACCCCTTGTGACGCTTAATCAGAGGAAAGCACATGACTCATTACACCCTTAAAGACATCGCCCGGCCATCAGGTGGTTTCGCCATGCTGGCTGTGGATCAGCGTGAAGCGATGCGGCTGATGTTTGCCGCCGCGGGTGCGCCACAGCCGGTCAGCGATCGGGTTCTGACCGAATTCAAAGTGAATGCCGCCAGCGTGTTATCGCCTTATGCCTCCGCCATCCTGGTGGATCAGCAATTTTGCTTTCAGCAGATTGTGGAGCAGCGGGCTGTGTCGCCCGGTTGCGGCATCATTGTCGCGGCGGATGCGTTTATACCGGGCAACGGCATGCCGGTTGACAGTGTGGAGATTGATCACCGCGTCGATCCTCAGACCGTCAAGCGTGACGGGGCAAAGGCGCTCAAGCTGCTGGTGCTGTGGCGCAGCGATGAAGACGCACAGCAGCGGCTCGATATGGTGAATACCTTCACTGCGCGCTGTCATCGCCATGGTCTGCTCAGCATTATCGAACCCGTTGTCAGACCGCCGCGCCGGGGCGATCGCTTCGATCGCGAGCAGGCGATCCTCGCTGCAGCGAAGGAACTGGGTAACAGCGGAGCGGATCTTTATAAGGTGGAAATGCCGCTGTACGGCAAAGGTTCACAAGCCGACCTGCTGACGGCCGCGCAGAAACTTAACGATTTGATCATGATGCCGTGGGTCATCCTCTCCTCTGGCATTGACGAAAAATTATTCCCACGAGCCGTCAGAGTCGCCATGCAGGCGGGTGCCTCCGGATTCCTGGCGGGCCGCGCAGTCTGGTCTTCGGTTATTGGTTTACCCGATACCGACCTGATGCTGCGGGATATCTCTGTTCCCAGACTGCAACGGCTGGGCGAGATCGTAGATGAAATGATGGCGAAACGTTAATAGGGAGAAGCAGATGAAATGGTTTAACACCTTAAGCCACAATCGCTGGCTCGAACAGGAAACCGATCGGATTTTCAGTTTTGGCAAGCATGCGGCGGTGCCAACCGGATTTGGCTGGCTGGGTAATAACGGTCAGGTCAAACCCGATAAGGGAACGCACCTGTGGATCACCGCCCGCATGTTGCACGTCTATGCGGTGGCGGCCTCGATGGGGCGGCCCGGGGCTTATCAACTGGTTGAACATGGTATCAATGCATTAAACGGTGCCCTTCGCGATAAAAAATATGGCGGCTGGTACGCCTGCGTCAACGACGAAGGCGTTCTCGATGCCTCCAAGCAGGGCTACCAGCATTTTTTTGTATTGCTGGGCGCCGCCAGCGCCGTTACCACCGGTCATCCGGCGGCACGTCCATTGCTGGATGAGGCGATCAAGGTCATTGAACGTTACTTCTGGAGTGAAGACGAGCAGATGTGCCTGGAATCCTGGGACGAGGCATTCAGCAAGACCGAAGACTACCGGGGAGGGAACGCCAATATGCACGCCGTTGAAGCGTTCCTGATCGTGTATGACGTCACGCACGATAAGAAATGGCTGGATCGCGCGCTGCGCGTCACGTCCGTAATCATCCATGATGTCGCGCGTCAAAATAATTACCGCGTGAATGAACACTTTGACACGCACTGGACGCCACTGCGCGATTACAACAAAGACAACCCTGCCCACCGCTTCCGTGCTTATGGTGGCACGCCCGGCCACTGGATTGAGTGGGGGCGACTGATGCTGCATCTGCACGCCGCGTTTGAAGCGCGCTTTGAAACCCCACCGGCCTGGTTAGTGGAAGATGCCAAAGGGTTATTTCACGCCACCCTGCGTGATGCCTGGGCGCCCGATGGCGCAGACGGTTTCGTTTATACCGTGGACTGGGACGGCAAGCCCGTGGTGCGCGAGCGGGTACGCTGGCCTATCGTCGAAGCGATGGGAACCGCCTATGCGCTGTATACCGTCACCGGTGAGGCGCAATACGAAGCCTGGTATCAGAAGTGGTGGGACTACTGCATGACCTACCTGATGGACTTCGAAAACGGTTCCTGGTGGCAGGAACTGGATTGCGAAAACAAGGTGACGACCAAAGTCTGGGACGGCAAACAGGATATCTACCACCTGCTGCATTGCCTGGTCATCCCACGCCTTCCGCTGGCACCGGGCCTGGCTCCCGCTGTCGCCGCCGGATTACTGGACTGTAACGCAAAATAATTCCAAAACAGACGGGAGTACCAGCTATGCACAGCAGCGGAAAAACCCTTGTACTGCGTGCCGGAGACTATCAGGCCACCCTTGTCACCGTGGGCGCGGGTCTGGCTGAACTGACATACGCAGGTCAGCATCTGGTGCTCCCCCATCCCCCTGAAACCCTGCCGCTGGCGCACATGGGGAAAGTCCTGATTCCCTGGCCCAATCGCGTCGCGAAGGGCACCTGGTACCATAACGGTAAATGGCTTCATTTACCGATCAATGATCACGAAGGGGGAACCGCCATTCACGGTTTGCTGGCGTGGCGTGACTGGCAGATTACGGAACATACCGACAGCACAGCGAGGCTGACAATCTTTTTACCGCCCAGCTACGGGTATCCGTTTGCCCTGGTTTCAACGGTGACGTACCGGCTGGATGCCATGCAGGGCCTGCTGGTGACGCTCGACAGTCAAAATACAGGACGTGAACCTGCTCCTTATGGCGCAGGTGCGCACCCGTATCTGACCTGCAACAGAACGCCGCTGGACGAGTGCCTGCTCACGTTGCCTGCCGCGATAGCGCAAGGCGATTTCCTTTCCCCACGTCTGCTCGGCGCAACGCAAATTGATGACAGCCTTCGCACAGGCACGGACGGCCAGCAGTGGGAAGTGCGCCTGACCAGCCGGAAGCCGTCCCTTTCTGTTTACTTACGTAGCGATCAGCCCTGGCTGCAAATTTACACCGGCGAAAAACTGGGCCGCACCGGGCTGGCAACCGAGCCCATGAGTTGCCCGCCTGATGCGTTTAACTCCGGCGTTGATCTGGTCTGGCTCGCACCGCAGGCGACGCATCGGCTGGCCTTCACCCTTGGCTGCGATCGCCCCGGATAAAGATCACCTTACCGCCTTACCCTACAACTAAGAGGCCAGTATGCACTTACAACATCTTGAAACGGCAGGGGTAAAACTCACTGCCACTGATAACGGCTTTTCACTGGTTTATCACGGCCGCGTTATTCTGAGCCACAGCCCGGAAGCGCCCTGTCTGTGGATGGGGCACGGTCGGGCCGACATTAAAATGTTTCGTGGCAACTTCAGTATCAAAGATCGGCTGAATGAAAAGCTGGCCCTGACTGAGGCCACCATGACGTCGCAGGCCGACTGTTGGCACATTCGTTTCTCGCGCGGCAACGTCATCAGCGCCACGCTGACGGTTGGGCTGGATGCCGGCGGGCGTTTACTGCTCACGCTAAATAATGACGCCGACAGTCATAACCGCATCTGGCTACGGCTGGCAGCGCAGCAGGCGGATCACATCTACGGCTGCGGCGAACAGTTTTCCTGTTTTGACCTGCGCGGGAAACCGTTCCCGCTCTGGACCAGTGAGCAGGGCGTCGGACGGAATAAAAACAGTTATGTTACCTGGCAGGCGGACTGTGCGGAGAATGCCGGCGGCGATTATTACTGGACGTTTTTCCCTCAGCCCACCTTCGTCAGCAGCCAGAAGTATTACTGCCATGTGGACAACAGCGGCTACATGAATTTTGACTTCAGCGCACCCGATTATCACGAACTGGCGTTCTGGGAAAACCGCGCGACGTTACGCTTTGAATGCGCCGACAGCTATATTGCGCTGCTGGAAAAACTGAGCGCCTTGCTGGGCCGCCAGCCTGAATTGCCTGACTGGGTTTACGATGGCGTGATTCTGGGCATTCAGGGCGGCACCGACGTGTGTCAGCAGAAGTTAGACAAGATGCGTCAGGCGGGCGTGAAGGTTAACGGTATCTGGGCTCAGGACTGGTCCGGTATTCGCATGACGTCGTTTGGCAAACGTGTCATGTGGAACTGGCAGTGGGACAGCGAACTCTATCCGCAACTGGATACACGCATTCAGCAATGGAAAGCCGAAGGCGTCCAGTTTCTCTCTTATATCAATCCTTATGTCGCCAGCGATCGCCCTCTGTGCGACGAGGCCGCCCGGCACGGCTATCTCACCAAAACGGCTTCCGGTCAGGACTACCACGTTGAATTTGGTGAGTTCTATGCGGGCGTTGTCGATCTGACTCATCCTGATGCTTATAACTGGTTCAAAGAGGTTATCAAACAAAATCTGATCGGCCTGGGCTGTGGCGGCTGGATGGCGGATTTTGGCGAATATCTCCCAACCGATACGGTTCTGCATAACGGTGTCCACGCCGAGATTATGCATAATGCCTGGCCTGCGCTGTGGGCAAAATGTAACTACGACGCGCTGGCAGAAACCGGCAAGCTCGGCGAAACGCTCTATTTTATGCGCGCGGGTTATACCGGCAGTCAGAAATACGCCGTGATGATGTGGGCCGGGGATCAAAACGTTGACTGGAGTCTGGACGATGGCCTCGCGTCGGTAGTGCCTGCCGCCTTGTCGCTGGCAATGAGTGGGCACGGTTTGCATCACAGTGACATTGGTGGCTATACCACGCTCTACGGTATGAAACGGAGCAAAGAACTGCTGCTGCGTTGGTGTGATTTCAACACCTTTACGCCCATGATGCGTACCCATGAAGGTAACCGTCCCGGCGATAACTGGCAGTTTGACAGCGATGACGAAACCATGGCGCATTTTGCCCGTATGTCGACGATCTTTACTTCCTTAAAGCCTTACATCAGGCAGGCGGTGGCGCAGAATGCCCGCAGTGGTCTGCCTGTTATGCGGCCGCTTTTCCTGCACTATGAAGCGGATGCCCGCACCTACTCGCTGAAATACCAGTACCTGTTTGGTCGTGATTTGCTGGTCGCGCCGGTGTATGAAGAGGGCCGCCACGACTGGACGCTCTATCTGCCGGAGGATCGCTGGATAAACCTCTGGACCGGTGAAGCGGCCAGCGGTGGCGAGATCACGGTGGCCGCACCGCTTGGCCAGCCGCCCGTCTTTTACCGGGCTGAAAGTGAATGGCAGGCGTTATTCGCCTCGTTACGGCTGATCGACAGTGCCGGTTCGACGCGATAAAGGAGAAAGGGTATGGATTTCTTCACGCTTTTTACTCCCGACGGGCTTGAGCTGAGTATTGAGGTTGTCTGCATCATCATCGCCATCATGTTCCTGTATACCTTCATCGGTATCTGCGCAGGCTTTGGTGGCGCGCTGGTGACGATGCCGCTGATCACCTTGTTGCTGCCAGTCAAAATGGCGGCACCTATGTCGGTCATTGTCGGGACAGCCACCGCGTTATATGCGACCTGGTTGTCACGTAACGAAACCCACTGGCGATCTGCGCTGGTGCTTATCCTGTTCTCCTTTGCCGGCATTCCCCTGGGGATTTATGCGCTCGCCAGTTTCCCGGACAACATCATGAAAACCGGGCTGGGCACTTTCCTGATCCTGTACGCGTTTTACAGCCTGTTTGTTCCTCGTCTGCCCGTCTGTGACAAAAACTGGCTAGTGGTGCCTACGGGCATCATCGCCGGCGCTCTGGGGTCGGCTTTTGCGACCAACGGCCCGCCGGTAGTGATTTATGGCATGTTGAGAAATCTGGCTCCGGCGGCGTTTCGTGGCACGCTCAATGCGTTTTTTACCGCCAGTAACATCGCCATTATTGGCGGCCTGACGACCAGCGGCATCTTAACGCTGTCAACCGTCAAGCTGGTGCTGTTCTGCGTGCCCACCATGATCCTGGGCTCGCTGGTGGGCCAGTATGTTCACCAACGCATCTCTGTCAGCACTTTCCGGCTGATGGTGCTCCTGCTGCTGATCGCATCCGGCGCCATGCTGATCAAGGGGGCGTTGGCGATTCCGGTATGGTCGGTACTGGTGCCGGTGTTTGGCCTGCTGGCGATTATGCAGTGGGTATTGGGCAAAAAAGTTGCGGCGATACGCGCGGAAACACAGCAGCAAAACGCTTCCCCTTCATCCTGAGCAAGGTTACCCGCCAGGCGGGCGGGTAAACCGGAGAACCATCATGAATCAGCAAACTGTATCTTCTGCCGGCGAGCCTGCGACGCTGCGGTTGCCGTTCCGGGAAAAAGTGGCCTATGGCATGGGCGATCTGGGTTCTAACATCCTGTTAGATATCGGGACGCTTTACTTACTGAAGTTCTATACCGATGTGCTGGAGCTGCCGGGAACGTACGGCGGAATTATCTTTCTGGTCGCCAAGTTCTTCACGGCGTTTACCGATATGGGCACGGGCATCATGCTGGATTCGCGGCGCAGGATTGGCCCGAAAGGGAAGTTCCGGCCGTTTGTCTTGTACGCCGCGTTTCCGGTCACGCTTTTGGCTGTCGCCAACTTTATCGGCACGCCGTTTGAAATCACCGGTAAAGCGGTCGTCGCCACGGTGTTGTTTATGTTGTATGGCCTGTTCTTCAGCATGATGAACTGTTCGTATGGGGCGATGGTGCCCGCCATCACCAAAAATCCTGATGAGCGCGCCTCCCTGGCCGCCTGGCGGCAGGGCGGTGCAACGCTGGGGTTACTGATTTGTACTGTGGGTTTTGTGCCGGTGATGAACCTGGCAGAAGGCAGCGCGCAGTTCCGCTATATCGCTGCAGCCACACTTTTCTCGGCATTTGGTTTGTTCTTTATGTGGTGGTGCTATGCCGGTGTAAAGGAGCGCTATGTCGAACAGCCGTCTGCCCACCCCACGCAAAACCCGGGCCTGTTAGCCTCCTTCCGCGCTATCGCGGGTAACCGTCCGCTGTTTATTCTCTGTATTGCCAACCTGTGCACACTGGGGGCGTTCAACGTCAAGCTGGCGATTCAGGTCTATTACACCCAGTACGTTCTGAACGATCCCATCCTGCTGTCATGGATGGGCTTCTTTAGCATGGGCTGCATTTTTATCGGTGTCTTTATGATGCCCGGCGCCGTCAGGCGCTTTGGTAAGAAAAAAGTGTATATCGGCGGTTTGCTGATTTGGGTCGTGGGCGATCTGCTCAACTATTGCTATGGGGGCGGTTCCGTCAGTTTCATCGTGTTTTCCTGTCTGGCTTTTTTTGGATCTGCCTTTGTGAACAGTCTTAACTGGGCTTTGGTCTCTGATACGGTCGAATACGGGGAATGGCGGACGGGCGTGCGTTCTGAAGGCACGGTTTATACCGGTTTCACCTTTTTCCGTAAGGTCTCACAGGCACTGGCGGGCTTTTTCCCCGGCTGGATGCTGACCCAGATTGGCTACGTGCCTAACGTTGTCCAGCGCGCCGGTACGGTCGAGGGCCTGAAGCAACTGATGTTTATTTATCCCGGTGCGTTAGCCGTGGTCACGATTGTGGCCATGGGGTGTTTCTACAACCTCAATGAAAAGATGTATGTCCGCATCATTGACGAGATTGACGCCCGTAAGCGTCAGCACTGATTTGGCTCTGTGATAAGGATCCGTTATGAACACAGGTTCTGATCCCTTAACGCTGAAACTGCCTCTGCGTGAGAAGTTTGCTTACGGCATCGGTGATTTCGGCTCCAACCTGATGCTGGCTATCGGGACGCTTTACTTACTTAAGTTTTACACCGATGAACTGGGGATGCCGGCCTGGTATGGCGGCGTGATTTTCCTCGTCGCCAAATTCTTTACGGCCCTTACCGATATGTTTACGGGCATCGTGCTGGATTCACGGCGGACAATTGGCGCAAGAGGAAAATTCAGGCCGTTTATCCTGTATTTTTCGCTGCCGGTCGCGCTGGTGGCGGCGGCGCAGTTTGTGGCGCATGACCTCAGCCTGACATGTAAAACGGCTGTCGCCACCGCGCTGTTTATGCTGTTTGGCCTGTTTTACAGTCTGATGAACTGTTCCTACGGGGCAATGGTGCCTGCCATCACCAGAAATCCCACCGAGCGCGCTCATCTTGCCGCCTGGCGGCAGGGCGGGGCCACGTTAGGATTGCTGGTTTGTACCGTAGGCTTTATGCCCATCCAGTCGCTGTTTGTGGGCAAAAGTGCGCTGGGTTATCAGGTGGCGGCTGCCGTCTTTGTCACTGGCGGATTGCTGTGCATGGGGCTTTGCTACAGCGGCGTGAAAGAACGCTATGTCGAGGTCACGCCCGCCCATCACAAACCTGGCGTTGCAACCGCCTTTCGCGCCATCTTTCACAATCCGCCCTTGCGGACGCTGTGCCTGGCGAACCTGTGTACCCTGGCGGCATTCAACATCAAGCTGGCGATTCAGGTTTATTACACCCAGTACGTGCTGAACGATGTCAGTCTGCTCTCCTGGATGGGTTTCTTCAGCATGGGCTGTATTCTGGCCGGTGTGCTGCTGGTGCCCGCTGCGGTGAAACGTTGGGGTAAAAAGCAGGTGTATCTGGGGGGTTTAGTATTCTGGGCTGTCGGCGATCTGTGCAATTTTCTCTGGGGCAGCACATCGCTAATGTTCGTCCTGTTCTCCTGTATGGCGTTCTTCGGCACAGCGTTTGTGAACAGCCTTAACTGGGCGCTGGTGCCGGATACCGTCGAGTACGGTGAATGGAAAACCGGTATCCGCGCAGAGGGCGCCTGCTATACCGGCTACACCTTCTTCCGTAAAATCTCTGCCGCCATGGCGGGGTTTTTGCCGGGCCTGATGCTGACACAAATCGGCTATGTGCCGAATGCCCTTCAATCGGATGCCACGCTGGCGGGGCTGCGGCAGTTGATCTTTATCTGGCCCTGTACGCTGGCCATCGCGGCGGCACTGATTATGGGATGGGGTTACAGGCTCAATGAAGCGCGTTTCGCGCGCATTGTCGCGGCCATTAACCAGCGTAAACGGCACGCTCTTGCCCCTGCTGCTATCCCAACGCGCAACGAGGCCTGCGTTCAGGTGACGGGTGCGGAAAAGCCATAAGTTTCTCTGTTAAGACGTGATGGCAGGTAACTGTTTGTCGGTTTTGTGACAGCGGTACAGTACCGGCCATCGCGCATTATGTGTTCGCAGGCGCATCACTGCGCACAGGTAAGACAGCCTAACCTGTTGTTTTATATAACCTGAATCTCCATTCTCCCCCTGTTCATTCCCCACTTTGCGGCACCGATCACGCTCAGGTGCAGGATTTCCACTTCGAAACGGAAAAAGTCGTTCTCCACAGCCGCGCGGACTCTGTTTAGTTTGTGATCACGCTGAATGCGTAACGGGATGCAGACGATGAGCACGTGTAATGGAGCGGTAGCGATGAACGCGTCACAAGACGAGCAGCAAACGATTCAGGCCCTGGCGGATCGCGTAATGACCCAGATCGGCGCGCTGTTTGCCGAGCGGTCCATTAAGCCGAATGCGGTACAGCTGCAAATGCTGGCTTCGCATGTCCGCGCAATGGCATTGCGATCGGTAACCGGTGAAGGGCTGCCGGAGGTGGAGGCGGATCTGTTCGATGAGATCTCGCCAGCGTCAATGGCACTGGCGCAGCAGGTCGTGGATCTGTTTGGCAATTTACCGCCGGAAGAAGCCTGGCTGCTCTCCGTCCACTTTGAAGTGGCTAAGAACGACTGATTTTCACCATCATGAGAGGTACAGACATATGGTAACCGTAGTAATAGGCGATCGATTAGGTAAAGGACAGAAAGTGGCGGCCGGCGTTGAGAAAGCGGGCGGGCGTGCTGTTGTCGTGCCCGGCGTGGCAGCTGACATGAAGTTGGGCGATGTGATGAAGGCTGAGAATGCCGACTTTGGCATTTCTTTTTGTGGCAGCGGCGGTGCGGGGGCGATTACGGCACAAAACAAGTATGGCTACAAAGCCAAACACGGCATGCGCTCAGTGGATGAAGGTGTGACAGCCATCAACGAAGGCGCCACCGTGCTGGGCTTCGGGTTTATGGATAAAGAAGAGCTGGGTGAACGTCTGGTTCAGGCCTGGCACAAAAAACACGGTGGATAAGGAATGAAAGAGACCTTTACAACCTCGGTAGCCGTAAGCGGCAAAGGCGATACCAAAGCGAAAGCGTTCTCTGATGCGCTCAGCCGGGTGCAGCACGAAGTCCTGCGCAACGCCAACAAGATTTTGCTGCGCATCGAACCCCAGGACGTAAAGGTGGTGCGCGCGCAGGAGCGCGTCAGAACCGAAAAATTTCTTTTCTTTTTCCTGGCACGCGAGCGCAGGCACTTCAGTGTCGATCTGGAGGTCACCATCAACGTGACCTGTCTGGACGGCGATAAAGTTGCGTTCACCCGCGTGTAAGTCAGCCTCAAACAACATAAATAAGGAAAGAGGATGTTTCTCATCATTTTGCTCAAGTCGTTAATCATCGGCGGCCTTGTGGGCGTCGGTGTGGGTGCTGGCGCTGCCCGCATGTTCCACGCGCCGACGACACAAGGTATGGGCGCGTTTCGCACACTGGGTGAACTCAACTCCTGTGAAGGCGATCCCGCTTCTCACTTCTCTTTTGGGTTGGGTTTCTTTTTCAATGCCTGGGCTTCCTCCGTTGCGGCGGGTGCATTCACCCAGGATGTGGATCACCGCATCATTCCCAACTGGGGCGCGGCGGCCATCATGGTCAAAAACCGCAACGTCGCGCAAACGCTGCACGATCCAAAAAAGATGGCTATCGCCTGCGGCATCATCGGCATGGTGGTGGTCGCGTTTTTGAATTCGACGGCCTCTGCCGTTCCGGCGGCCCTGCAGGTTACGGCGGTCAAAGTGCTGGTCCCTGCGGCGAATCTGCTGGTGAACACGGTCATGCCCGTCATCTTCTGGCTGGCCGCAATCGATGCCGGTAAGAAATCGGGCTTCTGGGCCACCATTTTTGGCGGTCTGGCGCAGCTGATTATGGGCAATGCAGTACCGGGCCTGGTGCTGGGTATTTTGATTGGCAAAGGGGTTGAAGAGAGCGGCTGGCACAAAGTGACCAAAGTCATGATGACCGCCATCGTTGCCCTGTTTGTCCTCAGCGCCTTCTTCCGCGGTTTCGATATGAAGATGCTGCAATCCTTCCAGCTCGGCATTCCTGGCTGGCTCGACAGTATTCATAACAGCCTGAGCGGCAAATAACGGAGCGTCTGCAATGGAAGAATCAAACAAAGGTTTCTGGTATGCCGACTGGTCATTCCCGATTTTTGTCGGTTTGCTCTCCTCCGGCGTGTTTGCCGGGACCCATATGTACTACCTGTACGGCATTGGGGCGTTTAACGAAGTCGCTTTCGTGTCCATGCTCCGGGCCGGAATCGATACCGGCGTCTATGGGGCGGTGGCTGCCTTCGGAGCCAGCTTCCTGTTCGCCCGCATCATTGAAGGATCGCTGGTCGGGATTCTGGACATCGGTGGTGCGATACAGACCGGTGTCGGTCTGGGCGTGCCGGCGCTGCTGCTCGGAGCGGGTTTTGTTTTCCCCGTCGCCAACTTTGCGGCTTCGCTGGTCACCGGCCTGATTCTCGGTGTGGCAATCGGTTACGTCATTATCCTGGCGCGTAAGTTCACCATCAATCAGAGCAACAGCACGTACGGTGCGGACGTCATGATGGGGGCGGGCAATGCATCAGGCCGTTTCCTGGGACCCTTGATCATTCTGGCCGCGATGGGTGCCTCAATTCCTATCGGCCTCGGATCCTTGCTGGGCGCGCTGGTGTTCTATCTGTGGAATAAACCGATCACGGGCGGTGCGATCCTGGGTGCCATGATCCTGGGCGCGATCTTTCCTGTGGCGATCTGACCCTGTTATCCCCCGATCGGTTCAGGCCGATCGGGGCAGTTAAGGAGGTTCCTGTGTACGATCTGATTCTGCGGCGTGCGCGTTTGCCTGATGAAACCCTGATCGATATTGCGATACGTGACGGCAAGATTGCCGCCACAGGTGAAATCAGCGGCCACGCAACCGTCGAGAAAACGCTGGCAGAAGGCTGTTATCTCAGTGCGGGCTGGATTGATTCGCATGTGCACTGCTATGAAAAATCCCCTGTCTACCACGATCATCCCGATCGGGTTGGCGTGGAAAGCGGCGTCACCTGCGTGGTGGATGCAGGCAGTACTGGCGCGAATGACATTGACGATTTCTGGCAGCGCACCCGAGCGGTGAGCACGCAGGTTTACGCGCTGCTGAATATCGCACGCACTGGCATCATTACCCAAAATGAACTGGCGGACATGACGCAGATTGATCGCCAGGCCATTGCCGACGCGGTAAAACGTCACCCCGACTTTATTGTGGGGCTTAAAGCCCGTATGAGCAGCAGCGTAGTGGGCGAAAACGGCATTAAGCCGCTGGTCCTCGCGAAAGCTATTCAGCAGGAAAACGGCCATCTGCCGCTGATGGTGCATATCGGTAACAACCCACCCAACCTTAATGAGATCGCGGAACTGCTGACCTCGGGTGACATCATCACTCACTGCTATAACGGCAAACCCAATCGCATCCTGACACCCGACGGCGAACTGCGTGCCGCCGTCAAACATGCGCTGGCACGCGACGTACGGCTTGATGTCGGCCACGGCAGCGCCAGCTTTAGTTTCGAGGTCGCGCGTACGGCCATCGCACAGGGCATTTTGCCTGACACCATCAGTTCGGATATTTACTGCCGTAACCGCCTCAATGGACCGGTTTATACCCTGGCCCATGTGATGTCGAAGTTTTTCAATGTCGGCATGACCCTGCCACAGATTATCGCCTGTGTGACTCACCAGGCAGCCAGCGGCCTGCGTTTACGCCACAAAGGCCGTATTGAGCCCGGCTACGATGCCGACTTTACGCTGTTCACCGTCGCGCAAGAGCCGGTGTCCTTTGTAGATGCGGAAGGGCTGGCGGAACAGGGCGATCGTCACCTGATTCCCCTTGCCGCCATTGTCGCCGGCGAGTGCTGGATTACTGAACAAGGAAAAAAATACCATGTCTTCTCTGTATGAAAAATATGGCCTGAAGCAGGTCATCAACGCCTCCGGTCGTATGACCATACTGGGCGTTTCAACGCCATCGGATGAGGTGATCGATACGGTTAAGTACGGTCTGGCGCACTACTTTGAAGTAAAGGATCTGGTCGATAAAACCGGCGCGTATATTGCTAACCTGCTGAAAGTGGAAAATGCGCTGGTGGTCTCCTGCGCCTCGGCAGGGATAGCCCAGAGCGTGGCCGCCGTCATTGTGAAAGATGATGACTGGCTGCTGGATAATTTACACAGTGCACCGCTGACCGTGCCGCGCGACATCGTGGTGCCAAAAGGGCATAACGTGAACTACGGTGCGCCGGTGGGCAGCATGATCGCGCTGGGTGGGGGCCGGACGGTTGAAGCGGGTTACAGTAATGAATGCTCGGCTCAGCAGCTTTCCGCCGCGGTGACCGATCAGACGGCCGCCATTCTCTACGTGAAGTCACATCACTGCGTACAAAAGAGCCACCTGAGCGTTGCACAGGCCGCAGAAGTCGCACGTAAGCATGGTGTGCCACTGATTGTGGATGCCGCCGCCGAAGAGGACTTGCAGTGTTACTACCAGGCCGGTGCCGATCTGGTGATCTACAGCGGCGCCAAAGCGATTGAAGGCCCAACCAGCGGCCTGGTTATCGGTAAGCACCAGCTTGTTGAGTGGGTAAAGCGCCAGAGCAACGGCATTGGCCGCACCATGAAAGTGGGCAAAGAGGGGATTCTGGGGCTGACGCAGGCCATTGAGTCCTATCTGACTCAGCCGAAAGTGACCGGCGCACAGATGGTAGAAAAAATGACGCCCTTTATTAACAACCTCAATGGGCTGGACGGCGTAACTGCGCGCGTCGTCTGGGATGCGGCCGGACGCGATATTGCACGCGCCGAAATACACTTTGATGAAGCCAAAATTGCGCGTCAAACCGGCGATCTGGTTCAGGCATTGAAAAACGGTGATATCGCCATTTACTTCCGTGGCTACAAAGCGAATGAAGGCATTATCGAAGCCGACGTGCGTAGCGTCAGCGCTGAGCAACTGCATATCATTTTTACCCGTATTCAGGCGCTGATAACCGGAGAACACTAATGACGCTTACCCCTGATTTTTATCAAGACCGGCTGTGCCTCAACGTGCTGGCCGGCTCAAAAGAAAATGCGCGCGCTATCTGGCAGGCGGCAGAAGGGCACGTTCTGGTCGGTGTGCTATCGAAGAATTACGCCAGTCATGACGCCGCAATCGCGGATATGCGCGACTATGCTGCGCTGATCAATAATGCGCTCTCGATTGGCCTGGGCGCGGGCGATCCCCGGCAGTCACGCATGGTCAGCGAGCTGGCCGCTGAGCTACAGCCTCAGCATGTTAACCAGGTCTTTACCGGCGTTGGCACCAGCCGGGCGCTGCTTGGCCAGTCGCAAACGGTGGTGAACGGCTTGATCTCGCCGACAGGGACGCCAGGAAAAGTAAAAATTTCGACCGGTCCGCTCAGCTCACAGCGCAACGACGGCATCGTGCCCATCGACACCGCCATCGCCATGCTGATCGATATGGGCGGCAGCTCGGTAAAATATTTCCCCATGGGCGGTCTGGACAGGGTGGAAGAATACCGCGCCGTGGCGGAGGCCTGTGCACAGCAGGATTTTTGGCTGGAGCCGACAGGCGGGATCGATCTGGCAAATTTTAGCGAGATCGTAAAAATTGCGCTGGATGCGGGCGTCAGCAAGGTGATCCCGCATATTTACAGTTCGATCATTGATCAGGCCAGCGGTGAAACCCGCGTGGATGACGTCAAACAGCTTCTGGCAATGAGCAAGTCCTTGCTGGCCTGACGTAGGTTGTGCGCTGGCGCAGAAAACTGTGGCCGGCGCGCCCTTTCCTGGACGTACAGCCGCGTTTCCTGCACTCTGTGAGTGTTGCTCTTTTCTCCATTCAGTCAGGTAAACCGACGTGAGATTTCCTAATCAGCGCCTTGCGCAACTGTTTGACGCTTTGAAAAACGAAACCTTGCCTCAGGACGAGCTGGCCCGGCGCTTTGCCGTGTCAACGCGTACCGTACGCACGGATATCACCGCCCTGAATGCCTTACTGGAACAGCACGGCGCGCAGTTTGTGTTGAATCGCGGGGCCGGCTATCAGCTTAAAATTGCCGACGCGCAGCGTTTTACTATTCTCCAGCAGCAAACGCGTGCGCCTCTCCGGGTGCCGCGTACTTCTCAGGAGCGGATCCGCTATCTGCTGGTGCGCTTCCTGACCGCCGCCTATTCGCTGAAACTGGAGGCGCTGGCAGAAGAATGGTTTGTCAGCCGCGCGACCTTGCAGAATGACATGGCCGACGTACGTGAATGGCTCGGACGCTACCAACTCAGCATTGAAAGCAAACCGCACCACGGCATGAAACTGTTTGGCAGCGAGGTGGCGATCCGCACCTGCTTAACCGATCTGTTGATCGAGATCGATCAGTCGCAGCCAGACAGCCCGCTGATCACGCCGGAATCCCTGGAAGGTGGCCTGCTGGAAAGTCTGGAACCGTGCCTGCAACGCTGTTTTGCCCAGCACCATATCCGTCTCAGTGACGAAGGTGAACGCTATTTACAGTTTTACTGTGCGGTGGCGGTCCGGCGCATCAGCGAAGGTTATCCGGTTAACGATCCCGCGGACACGGAACAGATGGACGATGCGATACGCGACGCGGCACAAACCCTGATTCATTCGCTGCTGCCGCTTATCGGCAAGCCCGTTTCGCCGGCGGAGGAGAGCTGGCTACAGGTTAATATCGCTGCCCGGCGCATTCAGGACAGCGCACCCAGCACGATCAATGCGGATGACGCGGATGCGCTGGTCGACTATCTGCTCAGCTTTATTAACACACACTACTATTACGATCTGCAGAACGATCCTCAGTTGCGTGCCGATCTGCTCACCCATATTAAAACCATGATCACGCGGGTGCGTTATCAGATCCATATTCCCAATCCCCTGTTAAGTAATATCAAGCAGCACTATCCGATGGCCTATGACGTAACGCTGGCGGCGGTTTCCAGTTGGGGCAAATATTCGCCTTACGTCATCAGTGAGAATGAAATTGGCTTCCTGGTGCTGCATATTGGCGTCGGGCTGGAGCGCCATTACAACGTGGGCTATCAACGTCGCCCTCAGGTGCTGCTGGTGTGCGACAGCGGGAATTCCACGCTGCGCATGATTGAAGCGATGCTGCTGCGAAACTATCCCCAGTTGCAGGTAACCCAGTGCCTGTCTCAGCGCGAATACGAAGCGCGTCAACGTATCGAAGAAGACTTTGTCATCTCTACCGCGCGGGTCAGCGAAAAAGAAAAACCGGTGGTGGTGGTGGCGCCGTTCCCGACCGAATTCCAGCTGGAGCAGATTGGTAAGCTGGTGCTGGTGGATCGTACCCGCCCCTATATGTTGGAGAAATTTTTTGATGCCCGGCATTTTCGGATTGTTGATGCGCCCATGAGCCAGTCGGATCTGTTCCGGTTATTGTGCGATCAGCTTGAGGATGAAGGGGTGGTGGATGAGGCTTTCTTTGCATCCGTGGAGGAACGCGAAGCCATTGTCAGTACCATGCTGGGCGAGGGCATTGCGCTACCGCACTCGCTGGGGCTCATGGCCCGGGAAACGGTCGTCTACACCGTGCTGGCTCCACAGGGTATTCCGTGGGGCGACGATACGGCTTACGTGATTTTTCTGCTGGCAATCAGTAAAAGCGAGTATGAAGAAGCCATGGCAATTTATGACCTTTTCGTCACGTTTATGCGTGAGCGGGCGATGACGCGCCTGCGCGACAGCACTGACTTCAGCAGTTTTAAAACCGTGGCGCTGGACTGTCTGAGTCGGCTGTAAGTAGGGGCAAGGTGGGCTGGATAGCGTCCAGCCCGTTATCAGTGTTTCTTTGCTAACAGGCGGGGGATTTCGCGCAGGCACCAGGCTTTCGCTTCGCCCATACTGTCACGACGCCAGGCCATGATGATGTCCACCTCGCGAGAATATTCCGGGCTGACGACCCGTAACCGCCCCTCCGCGATATCCTGCTCTACCATGTTATAGGGCATGGTCGCCACGCCTAAACCGGCCAGAAGCGCACGCCGCTTATCGTCCATTGTACTGACGGTCAGACGTTGCTGTTTATCCAGCAGCTGTACGGTCAACACCGGCCTTTCGCGTGCGGTATCGGCCACGGCAATCCCCCGATATTTTACCCGGGTAATCTCTGAAAGCGGCTCGGGTTCGTTATGAATAGGATGGTCAGGGCTGGCGACATAAACGCTGACGATGCTGTAGAGTTTGCGGGTATTGATCTCAGTTGAGGCGCGAAAGTGCATATCCGGTGCGATAACGATATCTGCCCGCCCCTGTTCCAGCCTTTCCCAGGCACCTGCCAGCACTTCTGTCATAATGGATATCTGGGTGTTAGCCTTGTCAGCCAGCTTTGTAACCAGCGGGAACAGCGCATCGGTAGGGACAAGGGCTTCGGTCACGATGGTCAACTGCGTTTCCCAACCGCGCGCCAGTGCTTCGGCATCGGTCGTGAGTTTGTCAGCGGCTTCCAGCAACACCCGACCGCGCTCAAGCAGCATGCGTCCGACATTCGTAAACTTTGTGCGATGGCCAGAGCGGTCAAACAGCACCACATCCAGCTCCTCTTCCAGTTTCTGCATGGTGTAACTGAGTGCCGAGGGCACGCGCCCTAACTCATCGGCGGCGGCGGCAAAACTGCCCCGGCGATCGATAGCATCCATCACACGTAAAGCTTCAAGGGTTAACGCACGGTCTTTTGCCATCCTGGTTCTCTGTCAGGAAATTTGAATATGCCCGGCAGATTAACTGGCTAACAATCCGGCGTCCAGACTTTTACCATAAGGGAATCATACCCGTCGTCGATTCTTGCCGACGGATGCAGGAGGTAAACAATGATAACCACACGCAGTGCATCCGATTGTGGTCAGGCTGATTATGGCTGGCTACAGGCACGCTATAGTTTCTCTTTTGGCCACTATTTCGATCCCAAATTAATGGGTTATGCCGCTTTACGTGTTTTGAACCAGGAAGTGCTGGCACCCGGCGCGGCGTTTCAGCCGCGCACCTATCCTCAGGTGGATGTGCTGAATATTGTCCTGCAGGGTGAAGCGGAGTACCGCGACAGCGAAGGCAATCACATTACCGTCGGTGAAGGTGAGGCACTGCTGCTCTCTGCCCAGCCTGGCGTGAGCTACAGTGAACTGAATCCGAGTAAAGAGCGCTCACTGACCCGCATGCAGCTCTGGCTGGCGGCCTGCCCGGAACGGGAAAACCCGCGTATGCAGAAAATCAGCCTGACCGCAGGAACGTGCTCGCAACTGGTGGCTTCGCCGGATGGCCGCGACAACAGCTTGCAACTGCGTCAGCAGGTCTGGATCCACCAGCTTGAGCTGGCGGCTGGCGAGCAGCATCTGGTGCCGCTGCATGGCGCGCGCGCCTATCTGCAGTCGATCCATGGTTCGCTTGAAGCCTCTGCAGGTGCATCGCATCAGGAAACGCTCGGCTGTGGTGATGGCGCGTTTTTGCAGGAAGAGCAGCAACTGTGGCTGGCTGCCCTCACACCGACGCGGGCGCTGGTAATCGATATCCCTGTCTGACGCGCTTCTGTTGGCGTGGCGTTGTGGCGGTATCACAACAGTGGATATCCGCGCAGAGACGGATAGCCGACAGCGAAGGGCGAAGTGGTGTGCGTCAGCCTGGTCATGGGATCAGACGCCAGAAACGAGAAAAGCCGTCCCTGAAAGGGGACGGCTTTTTTATTCACGCGATTCAGGCAGGCAAGACCACCCCGACCTCCGCGTTATTTCACCATGGTAAAGGCCGTGGTGACGTGTTTCACCCCGCTTACCCGGCTGGCAATATCCGCAGCGGCTTTCGCTTCTTCCGGCGTGACCAGACCCAACAGGAACACCTCACCGTTTTCAGTGGTCACCTTCACGCTTGATGATTTCACCTGATCGCTGCCCAGCAGCTGCGAGCGGATCTTCGTGGTGATCCAGGTGTCAGCGGAGGACGTACCCAGGCTGACTTTCGGCCCAATCCGAATCTCGTTATAGACTTCGGTGGCACCGTCAACGCCCATGGCGATCTGTTTCGCGCGGTTAGCGACTTCCTGATTAGGTGCCTGGCCGGTCAACAGAACCTTACCCTGGTAGGCGGTGGCAATGACGCGGGCATCGGTTTTGATTTGCTGATCTTTAGCCAGCGCATTGCTGACGCGTAACTCCAGCGTGCCATCATCAACCTGCGTGCCCACAGAGCGGGGATCGGTGGCGGTTTTGGTCGCGACAGCGGCACTACCGGCCACCACCGCGACGCAGCCTTGCAGCAGCATGGCGGTTAAAACAATGGCTACAGCGTTCAATGCTTTCATGGGTGCTCCTTCCGTCATTCCTGGTGGGGAAACAAGGTGTTATCAATCAGATCGCACAAACAGTTGAGTGTTAACATATGCATCTCCTGAATGCGAGCACTGCGATGTGAAGGAATACGAATTTCCACATCCTGCGGTCCCAGCAATCCGGCTAATTCTCCCCCATCATAACCGGTAAGCGCAACGATCGTCATATCGCGCGTGACGGCGGCCTCGACAGCCTTGACGATGTCACGCGTATTGCCGCGGGTCGAGATGGCGAGCAGCACATCACCGTTTAGCCCGAGGGCGCGCACCTGCTTGGCATAAATCTCATCATGCAGGCGGTCATTACTGATCGCAGTCAGCATGACGTTATCCGCACTTAAAGCCAGCGCAGGCAGGCTGGGGCGTTCGGTTTCAAAACGATTGATCATGCTGGCGGCAAAATGCTGTGCGTTGGCGGATGATGCGCCGTTACCGCAACTCAGTATCTTGTTACCGTTGAGAAGGGACTGCACCATGGTCATTGCTGCACGTGAGATGGCATCAGGTAATGCCTCAGCCGCAGCGATTTGAGTTTGGATACTTTCAGTAAAACACGCTTTAATTCTTTCCTGCACACGACCACCTGGTTCTAAACGTCTGCATTAAAGGCATTGGGCAACCATTCGAGCGCCGGGCCTGTAATGGCGATGATGTCGAAACGGCAATTCACTGTTTCAAAACTGCCGCCGCGTTGCGCCAGCCAGAGAGAGGCAGCACGCAGCAGCTTGTGTTGTTTCTGTCGGGTAATGCTGGCCAGACTGCCGCCGAATCGTGCGTTACGGCGGTAACGCACTTCGACAAACACCCAGCATTGGTTGTCTCGCATTATCAGGTCAAGTTCACCTGCGCGATAGTACACATTGCTGGCGACCCATGTTAACCCCGCCCGCTCAAGATAGCGGCGGGCGCGTTGTTCATATTCGGCACCTGTACGGCGGCGGTTTAGCTGGCCGGTACGATATTGCCCTGACGATACTGGTTCCATGTCAACTTCCTGTTGATCACGCAATCAGGCGTCGCGCTGAGCTTGCCGGTATTGCCATCAAGAGAGAAGCCAGGCACCTGACGCATCTGATTGAAGTGGTTAGCCAGCGTCCAGGCATCCATCCCCATGGCATACAGGCGCACCAGTGAATAATCGTTGTTAAACGACCGGGCGGCCTGCTGCATCAGGCCTGGATTGGCGCCGGACAGCAGAGGGATATCGCTGTACTGCAGGCCTTCCATTTCCAGACGGAAATCCGGGCCTGCGCCAGCCTGAGCACTACGGGAACTGGCGTAGAGCGCGACATTACTGCGGCTGCCGGTGCGCATGCTGATCATCGGTTTAATCAGCTGCAGTTCATCCTGCGTCGACACGATATAGGCCGCATCTACCGCACCCGATTCGCTGGCTGCCGGTGCGCTGGTTTGAGGGGCCGGTATAGTCAGCCCTGCAACGGACACGTTCTGCGGTTGAGACGCAGAAGGGATAACCACCGGCGTCCCGCTCATGCTGATTCCTGCACCGCTGTTGATGCCCTGCTTAAGCTCTGAAACCGAACCGAAACGCTGCTGGAGCACGGTGCCACCGCCCAGTGACTGCCACTCTTTCGCAAAGGCCGTTGCGACGCGATCGCCCAGGCCATTACGCGGGAGCAACAGCAGCGGCTGGCGCTTACCCTGATCCCAGATATGGTGAGCCGCATCACGCGCTTCATCTTCTGGCGACAGCGCAAAGTAGCACATATTGGGATGGTTCTGGATGTGTTCCGGCTCATTCAGGGCCAGAACGTTCAACGGTGTCTGGCTGTTGGCGACGGTTTCGACGTTGTTTTTCAACAGCGGGCCGACGACCAGTGTCGCGCCATCCTGTTGCGCCTGCTGCATCACCTGGGCGATGGGCTGGCTGCTGGTGTCATAGACTTTAACCTGCGCATTACTGGCCGGTTGCGCCGACGGCTGTTGCTGCTGTTGAGGCTGCTGGGCGGTCGTGGCAGGTTGCTGAGCCGTGCCCGTCTGCGTTGTTGCCGCAGGGGCGGCTGAGGGGCTGACAACCGCGTTGGCATCAGCAGGCTGCTGCTGATTCATCGCGATGGGATCCTGTGCGCTGCCCGGCGTTGCCTGGGGTGCCGCCGGGATAACACCGTTCTTCGCGTCGTTGAAGCCTTTCTGGATGGCGCTGGCAAACATCTGAGCCTGACCGTTGAGTGGCAGCAGCAGCGCGATGGTGCTGGTGGACGCTTTGGTGAAGTTCTGCACCTGGCTCAGCTGCGTCGGCAAGGTTTTGGACGCGGGATTGTCAGGATAGCGCGTCTGCCAGTCTTTAATGGCCGACTTAAGCATGTTGGCATCCTGCGCATTGGCGTGCCAGGCGGTCAGCAGATCCAGCCAGCCCTGCAGAATGTTTTCATCGGCATTGATGACCAGCGCGTTCATGTCTTGCTGTGACAGTTGCGTCAGTGCCTGCCAGGTTGCATCAATGTTCTTCTGACGTGCGTCACCCTTCAGCAACGGTTCCTGGGCAATGTAGGCACGGAGCAGGGCCAGAGAGGTTTTCCCCTGTGCGCTGGCGATCTGCAAATCGTAGTAGCGCGCCAGTTGATCCTGAGACAATTCACTGGTTTTCACCTGGCTCAACAGTTGCTGCGCGTCAGCCACTTTTTGCTGTCCAATCAGCGACTGGGCTTTCAGCAAGCGTAATTCCTGTTGCTGTGTTGAGGACAGTTGATTAGGCAGTTCGCCAATCGCCTGGTCGGCCTGAGGATATTTTCCCTCTTTTAACAAGGCGCGGATTGCGAGTAATTGCCAGTCGGTCTTGCTATCATCGCTGCTTTGCTGCACCTGTTGCAGATAGTAAGCAGAATTATTGGTGGCTGGCCCCTGAATGTCTACGGACTGGCTTTTGGGACCCTGGCCACTACACGCGGCTAAAATCAGACCAGCAAGAAGGACAGGCACAAAGCGTCCTGCTTTATGACGAACGATTTTTGAAGGAAGCATACTGTATCCAGTGATGTTTTTTTCAAGATGCTCAATATTAAATCGGCAATTCGGATGAAACAATGAAACAACTCGATCGGGCAGACATTTCCGCCAGCACGCTTTACATCGTGCCAACCCCAATAGGTAATTTGGCTGACATTACCCAGCGGGCGCTAGCGGTACTTTCCAGCGTCGATCTGGTCGCAGCGGAAGATACACGTCATACCGGACTGTTGCTACAACATTTCGCCATCAATGCGCGACTCTTCGCACTTCATGACCACAACGAACAGCAGAAAGCAGACATCCTGCTCGCCAGGCTGCAACAGGGAGAAAGCATAGCTTTGGTTTCTGATGCTGGCACGCCGTTGATCAACGATCCCGGTTACCACCTGGTTCGCCGCTGCCGGGAGGCCGGTATTCGCATCGTTCCTTTACCGGGTGCCTGTGCAGCGATTACAGCATTAAGCGCAGCGGGATTGCCGTCTGATCGTTTCTGTTACGAAGGGTTTCTGCCAGCCAAAACCAAGGCACGCTGTGATGCGCTGCGGGCCCTTGCCGACGAGCCACGCACTTTAATTTTTTATGAGTCGACTCACCGTCTGTTAGACAGCCTGCAGGACATGGTGACCGAGCTGGGTGCCGATCGTTATGTCGTGCTGGCGCGTGAGCTGACTAAAACCTGGGAAAATCTCAATGGTGCGCCCGTGGCGGAACTGCTGGCCTGGGTCAAAGAGGATGAAAATCGCCGCAAAGGTGAGATGGTGCTGATTGTGGAAGGCCACCAGCCTGATGAAGAGGCTTTGCCAGCGGAGGCCTTGCGCACACTGGCCCTGTTACAGCAGGAATTGCCTCTAAAGAAAGCGGCCGCCCTGACAGCGGAGATTCATGGGGTGAAAAAGAACGCCCTCTATAAATATGCGCTGGATCAGCAGGCGTAAGCCGCCTGTTTTGCCTGCGTGACAGCGCCGGCTAAACGCTCTATAATGCGCGCCGAAGCTGACCAGACAGTCGCCGCTTTGTCGTCGTCCCTCTCTGAGGGAGACGGGCAAAGGGGAGGAAAGTCCGGGCTCCATAGGGCAGGGTGCCAGGTAACGCCTGGGGGGGAAACCCACGACCAGTGCAACAGAGAGCAAACCGCCGATGGCCCAGTAATGGGATCAGGTAAGGGTGAAAGGGTGCGGTAAGAGCGCACCGCGCGGCTGGTAACAGTCCGTGGCACGGTAAACTCCACCCGGAGCAAGGCCAAATAGGGGTTCACATGGTACGGCCCGTACTGAACCCGGGTAGGCTGCTTGAGCCAGTAAGCGATTACTGGCCTAGATGAATGACTGTCCACGACAGAACCCGGCTTATCGGTCAGTTTCGACTTATTCATGCAAACCCCGCGCAAGCGGGGTTTTTGCTTTATGGCGCAGCTATGCAGGCTTTGCTGTCTCCATCAGGCACAGGGGAAAGACGCGCACGACGTTGCCACGGGAGCCATTGTTCGGCGCGAGTCACACAGGATGGTTTGACGATGCCGTGGTAAAAAAATGCGGCAGGGCGGTTCTGTACGGGCGTCCGGGCTATACCCTTTGATCGGGGAAATAAGCGGCCGGTTGCCAGAGGGTGTGTTTCTCAGGCAAATCCCATGCAATTTCTCGCCAATGCCCTATACGCTCATCCGATGTGTTACATGATGGCTTGCCATCTGTTTGGGAGGCAACGGTTTCTCTCGTCTATAGTTGAAGGCAGCTCGCCAGACGTCACTGATTTTACGTTTTGCCCCATTGGGCACGCATTCATTGAATGAAGATTAAAAAAACAGGTGGATCATGGTTACAAGAAGGGATTTATTAACGTATTCTGGGGCGTTTGCTGCCTTATCTGCTTTAGGCATTTCTCCCGGCGCGATGGCAGCAGGTGTGCTCAAACTGGGTAACAGCGAAACATTTAATTTTCAGACATTGATTGCCCGGGCTAAAGCGCTGGCAGCCAAACCTTACGAAAAACCCACCGAATTCGATCCGTCATTGTTGTCCAACATCACCTATGACGCCTACATGAAGACCGTGTACAAACCGGAATATGCCCTGTTCAAAAATGCCGGGCGGTTTCCTGTCACCTTTTTCATGGTTAACGGCCTGCACCGCATGCCGGTGAAAATGCACGTAGTGGAAAATAACGCCGCGCGCGAAATCATTCAAAATATTGATTACTTCACCACGACGGATAAAAGCGTCAGGTTGCCGGCGCTGGAAGGAAACGTATTTTCAGGTTTCAGAGTGCTGGCAAGCCAGGACGCGTTAAAAACCAATCCCCAAAATGACTGGATTTCCTTCATGGGGGCGTCCTATTTCCGCGCTATTGGTGAATTAGGGCAGTTTGGTTTGTCCGCTCGCGGTATTGCTCTGAATACCGTCCAGCCCGGTGTGGATGAAGAGTTTCCTGATTTCACGGATTTCTGGTTCGAAGCGCCGAAAGATGACAGCAAAAACCTCACGGTCTATGCCCTGCTCAACGGGCCGAGCATAACGGGTGCCTACAAGTTTATCCTGCATCGTGGCAAAGGCGTGGTGCAGGACGTGGAATGCACGCTTTTCCTGCGTAAGGATATTCAGCGTTTCGGCATCGCGCCTCTGACGTCCATGTACTGGTTCTCAAAAACGGTCAAGGGGGCTGCGACAGACTGGCGTCCCGAAGTGCATGACTCCGATGGTCTGGCAATGTGGACCGGCAGCGGTGAACATCTCTGGCGACCGCTGAACAATCCGTTGCGTGTGGTCACCTCAAGCTTCCACGACGAGAATCCGCGAGGCTTTGGATTACTGCAGAAAGACAGGAATTTCGACAGCTACCTGGATGCTGCGCACTACGAGCGTCGCCCGGACCTGTGGGTCGAACCGCTAGGGAAATGGGGCAAAGGATCGGTACAACTGGTGGAAATACCGACCGATGACGAAATCTACGACAATATCGTCGCCATGTGGGTGCCGGATGCGCCAGCCAAAGCGGGTGATGAACATCATTTCCATTACCGGCTGCACTGGCTGTCCGATGAACCTTATCCCTCAACGTTGGCGCGCTGTGGTGCAACCCGACTGGGACGCGGCGGCGTGCCGGGATCTGACCGTCCGCATGACAGTCGTAAATTCACCGTTGAATTCCACGGTGGCAACCTGAATCACCTGCCGTCAGGCGTTGCGCCGGAAGCCGTGCTGTCCGCCTCGCGCGGGACGTTTGAGAACGTGCTGGTCTCTAAGCTGCCTGATGACTCCGGCAACTGGCTGGCGCAGTTTGATTTGGTGGCGGGGGACGGTGACCCGGTGGAGCTGAAGCTTTATCTGAAAGCGCAGGAAAACGTGGTATCTGAAACCTGGTGTTATCAGTACCATCCGTTTAACTCCCCCGCGAAGCCCTGGCCGGTCGCCTGCGACAAGAAGTAATGTCCTCATCACGCCCACTCACCCAGTGGGCGTTTTTTTCGCGCACTCATCCCCTGTTTTTATCCCTGCTGGCAAGAAAATGCCCAGTATTGCCGGGCAGGGCGCCATCGGTCTGGCGATGCCTGACGAACTTTTCGGTGTCGGTTTCGCCATGGACGGAGGGCCGGTAGGGTGGCTGCCCTGAGATCAAGGAATCCAGCGTTTACCGTCAACGGTGCGCAATCTGTTGATCCTGACGGTATGGCAGCCTCCATTTTTGCTGGTACCATGACGCCCCATTGTTGTACTCGGGTACCCTTGCGGATGGCCGCGATGTCGCCTGTTCGGGTGAACTCACCTTCGCGGTTATGAACGAACAGGTCGATCAGAAGGGGTGACTAAGTGAAGGCGACATTCGTAAGTGTTTGATTGAAAAGACTCAGCGAAACCAGATGGTTACGGAAAGCGTCAGTGCGTTAGCCTGCGCTGCGTCGCTCAGCGGCAACGTGGACCATGACATTCAGGGGCGGAAAACCGTTTACACGCTCTCTGGCGGCAATATTGATTTGTCCCGGGTTTCGGGTCTCGCTGACGCATAAAGGATAAGTTATGAGTAATTCTGAAAATATTCTCAACCGGGAAAAAGCGTCGATCTGGCGTCAGTCCGATACCACATGGACACTGGGGCTTTTTGGTACCGCCATTGGAGCCGGGGTCCTTTTCTTTCCTATCAGAGCGGGCTATGGCGGCCTGATCCCCATTCTGATTATGTTAGTGCTGGCGTATCCGATTGCCTTTTTCTGCCACAGGGCACTGGCGCGCCTGTGCCTGTCCGGCAGTAACGTATCGGGCAATATTACCGACACCGTAGAAGAACACTTCGGTAAAACCGGCGGCGTGGTCATCACCTTCCTCTACTTTTTTGCCATTTGCCCGCTGTTATGGATTTATGGCGTCACCATCACCAACACGTTTATGGCGTTCTGGCAATATCAGCTACTGTTGCCCGCCCTTAATCGTGGCGTCGTCGCGCTGTGTCTGCTGCTGCTGATGGCGTTTGTGATTGGGTTTGGTAAAGATTTGATGGTCAAAGTGATGAGCTGGCTGGTGTTTCCGTTTATTGCCAGTCTGGTGCTGATTTCACTGTCGCTCATCCCGTACTGGAATCGCGCCGTTATCGATCAGGTTCACCTGAACGATCTGGCCTTTACCGGGCATGATGGCATTCTCGTCACGGTATGGCTTGGCATTTCTATCATGGTGTTCTCGTTTAACTTCTCGCCCATTGTGTCTTCTTTCGTGGTGTCGAAACGGGAGGAGTACGAGCCGGAAATGGGCCGGACCTACACAGAAAACAAGTGCAGTCAGATTATCTCCCGCGCCAGCATCCTGATGGTGGCAGTGGTCATGTTCTTTGCCTTTAGCTGTCTGTTTACCTTGTCGCCGCAGGACATGGCGGATGCCAGGGCACAAAATATTCCTGTGCTGTCTTATCTGGCGAATCACTTCTCCAGTATGGCGGGTGAAAAGTCTACCTTTTCCACGGTGCTGGAATACAGCGCGTCGGTCATCGCCCTGGTCGCGATTTTTAAATCCTTCTTTGGCCACTATCTGGGCACGCTGGAAGGGCTGAATGGGTTAATCATCAAGTTCCGCTACCACGGTGATAAAGACGCCGTGTCCCATCGTAAGCTGAACACCGTAAGTATGGTCTTTATTATGGGGTCCACCTGGCTGGTGGCGTATCTCAATCCCAATATTCTTGACCTGATCGAGGCGATGGGTGCGCCCATTATCGCCTCGCTGCTGTGCCTGTTACCGATGTTTGCTATCCGCAGGGTTCCGGCGCTGGCGAAATATAAAGGCCGCGCTGACAACGTTTTCGTGAGCGCGATTGGCGTGCTGACGATTTTGAATATTGCGTATAAGTTTTTCTGACGGGCCGCGCAGCCGTTTTGACCTGACATGTCCCCATGTCAGGTCTGCGTCATCCTGTTAACCGCGACCGTGAGGTTCATCCCAGTTGAACGCCGGGCCGACAGAGATTACGCCGTGCGGGTTGATGGTTTTATGGCTGCAGTAGTAGTGATGGCGAATATGGGCCAGATTCACGGTCTCAGCAATGCCAGGCATCTGGTAAATATCCCGCAGGAAACCGCTCAGATTCAGGTAGTCACTGATACGGTGACGGTCACATTTAAAGTGGGTGACGTAGACCGGATCGAAGCGCACCAGCGTAGTCCATAAACGTAAATCCGCCTCGGTCAACGTGTCGCCGGTCAGATAACGGTGCTGGCCCAGGATCTGTTCCAGACGGGACAGCGACTGAAAGAGTGCCGTAACCGCTTCATCATAAGCCGCCTGTGACGTGGCAAACCCCGCCTTATACACGCCATTATTGACCGTGTCGTAAATCCAGCCGTTGAGGTCATCAATCTTGTCGCGCAGTGCCGGCGGATAATAGTCGCCCGCACGTGCGCCCACGCCGTCGAAGGCGCTGTTAAACATGCGAATGATATCGGCAGATTCATTACTGACGATGGTATTCTGCTGCTTATCCCATAACACGGGCACGGTCACCCGACCGGTGTAGTCCTTATCCGCGTGCAGATAGAGCTGATAAAGAAATTCATTTTGATGCAGCTTGTCACCGGTTGCCGCCGGGAAGCTGTCATCGAAGGTCCAGCCATTTTCCAGCATCAGCGGATGCACGACTGACACATCGATCATGTTCTCCAGCCCTTTTAACTGACGCATCAGCAAGGTACGGTGTGCCCAGGGACAGGCAAGCGATACATAAAGATGATAGCGATCGCGCTCTGCCGCAAACCCGGCGTTGCCACTCGGGCCGGCGCTGCCATCCGGCGTGACCCAACTGCGCCATGCGGATTCCGAGCGCTTAAAACGCCCGCCGGTTGATTTTGTGTCATACCAGGTGTCATGCCAGACACCATCAATTAACTGGCCCATCTTGTCTCCACTCTCTGTCGTGCAATGAAATGTTCTCGTCTGATTAACCATAGGTGGTGATGCGCGACTGCGACAGCGTTGTGCGCGCATGGCGTCAGACATTTTGTGCCATCGTCTTAACGGCCTCTCACTGAGAGAAGGGTTGATGACGTAAACCGGTAACGATTCCTTTATGATGTCGGACATTCTGCCTGCCCCAGGCATCTCATTCCACCAGCCTGTCCATCCGGAGAGGCGGAGAAAAAGGAAAGTGCAATGAAAGCCGTCGTCTTTGGATACCATGAAATGGCCTGTACCGGATTACAGGCGCTGCTGGATGCCGGATTCAGTATCAGTGCGTTGTTTACCCATGCCGATCCCGGCAACGCCACACCATTTTATGGTTCCGTTGCTGAGCTGGCGCGTCGTCACGCTATTCCGGTATTTATCACCGAGGAGGTGAATACCGCCGAGTGGCAGGCCCGTATCGCCAGTTTCGACGCGGACTACCTGTTCTGCTTCTCCTACCGTCAGGTACTGAGCGAGGCCATTCTGTCTTCGGTAACAAAAGGCGCCTATAACGTTCATGCCGCGCTGCTGCCAGCCTACCGTGGCCGCGCCCATCTCAACTGGGTCATTATCAAGGGCGAAACCCGTACAGGCGTTACGCTGCACCGCATGATTAAACGGCCAGATGCCGGTCCCATACTGGCGCAGCAGGCGGTGGATATTCTGCCGGAAGATAATGCTCTGGCCTTGCATACGCGCTTAGTGGCAACGACGGGCAAGATGTTGCCGGGCTGGCTTAAGGCGCTGGTGGCGGGCGAGCTGACAGAAACACCGCAGGATGAACGGGCCGCCAGCTGCTGGGGCAGCCGCAAACCCGAGGACGGCGAGATACACTGGCAGGACAGTGCCGTCAATATCCACAATCTGGTTCGGGCGCTGGACTTTCCCTGGCCGGGGGCGTTCAGCTTTACCCGCACGCAAAGGTTTACTGTCTGGCAAACCCAGGTGATGAACGGCGATAACAGCGGGCGTGCGGGTGAGGTTGTATCACTATCGCCCCTGATCATTCGCTGTGGACAAGGGCAACTCGAAATCCTGCAAGGGCAGGGCCCGGACGGTGAATCTGTTTCAGGCCGGGTTCTGGCCAGTCAGCTTGGGCTGGTGGTGGGCCAGCCCGTGAAGGCCTGATGGGGCTCGTGGACGGCCTTATGCGGCTAGCCCAGTACCTGACCCGTAAGGTAGCCGACGGTCGCCGAAAAGCTCATTGCCAGCAGGCTCCAGAAGCAGATACGCATGATACTTTTGCGTACGGGCGCATCCCCCGCTTTAGCTGCCAGGGCACCCAGTAGTGCCAGCGCCAGCAGGGCCGACAATGCAATCGCGGGCAGGGCGAAGGGCCCGGTAATGAGCAGGGCGACAGCAAACGGCAGCACGCTGCCGGAGGCAAAGCTGATAGCGGAAAACAGCGCGGCCTGAAGAGGTTTCGCGCTGCTGAAGTCGGTAATGCCCAGCTCGTCCCGGGCATGTGCGGCCAGGGCATCATGGGCCATCAGTTGCTCTGCTACCTGATGAGCCAGGTCAGCAGACAGCCCGCGCGCCTGGTAAATCGCCGTCAGTTCAACGGTTTCCGCCGCAAAGTCAGCCTCCAGCTCGGCTTTTTCTTGCTGCAGAGAGGCCTGTTCGCTATCTGACTGTGAAGACACGGAGACATATTCTCCCGTGGCCATCGACATCGCGCCGCCGACGATTCCCGCCAGCCCGGCGAGCAATACCGTGTGGGGGGCACTACTGGCTGACACCACGCCTGCCAGCAGGCTCGCGGTTGAGACAATCCCGTCATTAGCCCCCAGAACGGCCGCGCGCAGCCAGCCTGCGTGTTCTATTTTATGCGTTTCACTGTGTTGCATTCGTTATCCCTGTGATCAGCGACCCGACGGGTACGCTTATTTTCATCGTGCGAAAGCAGAATATGCAGCACGCCCATTGCACCGTGGCTGTAGAAATAGATTTCGACAAACGTGGTCAGGAACCTGTGCCAGTGCAGCACTGCATGCGTCAGACCCGGCGACGCGAACGATGTGCTGTTAAGTAAAAACCATAGCGCGCCTGAGCAGGCCACCACAAGCAACGCGCTAACGCCCAGCCCCTGTACGGTGGCAGCGATGCCGCCACTGTGCGCGTCGGGTAATTTCATGCGCGCCAGACAGGCGAGATCGTCCCGAATACCGCGGAAATCCAGCGTCAGCCACGAAAAGTACCAGTGTAAGCCGCGCTGCATGCGCATCCAGATCAGCATAGCGAATCCGGCGACAATCAGTAACAGGCCAGACAGGATATGAAACCAGGTGATCACCGTTTCCAGACTGTGCCCGCCCAGCGCTTCACGTTCGGTGAAACTGGAATTGATGATCTGGGAAAGGATGAGGACGGCAACGAAGAGATGGAGCCGTCGAAAAAAAGGCGCATCGTGATGAGGGAGCCACTGCCTGTAAGACATGTTCATAGTAATCCTGAAATGAAAAGAACAGGACACTATATTTTCATGCGTAGATTAGGCTTACCTTAAGCGTTTCTCCGCGGTACCGGAGAAGCGGCGAGACGGCAGGCAGCAAAAAAGCAAAACGCACCGGAAAAAGCAGCCGGTGCGTTCAGCTAAAGCGGGATTGCTGGCGGTGAATTAGCGCGCCAGAACACCCTGTGGCTTTTTACTGATCAGGCGATCGATGCTGTACGCGCCCGGTCCAACCAGACCTAACACCAGGAAACCGCCAGCGATAGACAGGTTTTTCATAAACATCAGCTGGTTCACGCCTTCGGCAAAGTTACTGTGAAACAGGAAGGCGGTCAGAATCGTGAAGCCCGCGGTGAACAGCGCGGTGAAACGGGTCAGGAAGCCAAACATGATCGCCAGACCGCCGCCAAACTCCAGCAGGATAACCAGTGGCAACATGAAGCCGGGGACGCCCATCGCTTCCATGTAGTGCTGTGTACCTGCATAACCGGTAATTTTGCCCCAGCCTGCGGTGATAAACAGAATGGTCATCAGGATACGGGCGGCCAACAAACCACTGTCTTCGAATTTTTTCATCATCTACTCCAACGCTATAAGTTTGCAAGGCAGGAATGCCCGCAGTGAATATTCCCGTTGGCCGCCTGATAGCAAACCGCTGGGCTGATAGCTGGAGATGATAGTCGCGAGGTGTGACAGTTGTAAGCGATATAAACTGTCGATGTTATTCAGTAAATCTGACAAAAGAAAAAGCCAGTCACAATGGACTGGCCTGGTGATGTCAGCGCGGGGGGAAGGTTGACTTAACCATGCGCCAGGTGCTCCACAGGCCAAAGCCGCGCTTAGCCCAGCGTAACAGGCGGTTGGGACTGCGGATGGAGTAAATCGCTAACGCGCTGCTGCCAATGGCCAGATAGCGTTTAAGGCTCAAAAAGGTAAACCAGCCACGGTCGTAAGGTGCCGTGATTTCGAGCCAGCCACGCCGCGCCGCGCTGAGATCAAGGCGCTGTTGCTGAACCTGTTTAAGCAACTCTTCTATACGCGCTTCACGTTCGCGGCGGCTCATTAGCGGTTATCCTCAAGCAAATCACGATCGTTGGCCAGCTCTTTACGCGTATGACGCAGCAGCGTCGACTGGCGTGATTTACGCAGTGTCCAGAGCCCAAAAATCAACGCCAGCAGGAACAGTACGCCGGTGGTGATGGCTATCGCCATAAGACGGTACTGCGCATCGACTGCCCAGATAATCAGCACCATCAGGCTCATCAGGCCAAAAGCAGTAAAAAGCATCGTCAGGCCAAGCATCAACAACATCTGTATCAGATTGGCCTTTTCTTCTTCCAGCTCTGCCACTGCCAGACGAACGCGTGTTTCGACCATACTGACCAGCGTCGTAACGATACGCTGACCAATCGTGATCACCCCTTTAGCTGGTCCGTGGTTCTGCTGTGAATCGGTCATGGTTAACGACGCGAGATCAGCATACCGATAGCGACACCGATCGCCGCGCCAATACCGACACCATGCCACGGGTTATCACGTACATAACCGTCTGCTTTTTGTGCCGCTTCGCGCGTAGTGGCTGCCAGGCGCTCGCCGGATTCACCTAAACGCTCGCGGGAGCTGTCTAGCGCCACGCGCGCTTTATGACGCAGTTTATCCAGTTCACTTTTCGATTTTTCTGTGCCGCTGCTCAGCACTTCTTCCAGCGTATCCGCCAGGTTTTTCAGCTCAGCACGCAAATGTTCCGATGATGTGTCTTTAGACATAAAATACTCCTTTAACATCAGTAGAGTGAATCCGATTAATAGGGCTCCGCCTGTAACTTCTTAAGCTCCTGGCGTGCTTCTTCCAGCTTATGTTCGCGTTTTGCTATCTTGTCCTTATCATGACCTTCATCGCGCTCTTCCTTGAGTTCGCGTTCACGCTCAGCCACTTTCTGTTTCTGCGCGTTGATTTTTTCCAGATGTGAAGCTTTCAGCTTTTTGTCCGTGCAGCCCGCGCGCACCTCAGTAAGGGCGCGCTCAAGGCCGTTTACCCGGCGCTGATTGTTATGCTTCTTCGCCATCTCAATTTCGTGCTGTATGTCCTGTTCTTTTTGCTGGCACAGCGATTCCGCCGCCATCAATGAACCTGAAAGCGAAAACAACACGATGCCCAGCAGTAATTTATTTTTCATTAGGCGTAGTACCTTCCATTGTTGCCTGATTTACATCAACGCGGCGCAACCGCTTCACGGTGTGCGTTGAAACCCGCCTTAGTTTAAGCATAGACATCAGGTGGAAAAAGTCCAAAGATCACCGATATACGGGGAAACGTTCAGCGCGCGGTCGATAAACGCTGAACGTATAAAGAAACGCGCATCAGGCGAGAGAGAGGTGAGGCGATTGATCGTGTTGCGCGACGATAAAGCCCTCAGGCAGCAAGCGACGCAACACTTTTTGCGCGGCCAGGCTCTGCTCTTCATTGTCGAAATGAATAACCAGCGCATCACCTGCGGGTGTGATGCTTTTGATGCGAATACCTTGCGCGCTCAACTGCTGGTATAAATAGAAGCCGTCCGGCATCGGGGCTCCCGCGTGCGAAACACGAATCTGTACCACATTTTCATGGCGCATCAGACCTGGCACCAGGCTTATCGCAATCAGCGCGAATGCACCGCCAATCAACCAGGGCCGCCAGTGTTTAGGTATGGCCTGTAATGTTTTCATAAGCCGGTCCCCCGCTGATTTGCACGGCGCTTGCGCCAGAGAACAACCAGCGAACCGATTAATCCCACCACCAGTAACACCAGCGGCAGCATCATCAGAAAGAACATCAGCTCATCTTCATAACGCCGAAAAATAGGGGTTTTACCCAGCGCGAAGCCCAGAACGGTCAGAATCACCACCCACAGGAAGCCACTCATCCAGTTAAAAAACTGGAAACGGGCATTACTTAAACCGGACAGCCCGGCAATCGTGGGCAGTAAGGTGCGGACAAAGGCGATAAAACGGCCAACCAGTAAGGCGGATAATCCGTGGCGATGAAACAGATTATGGGCCCGCTGATGATAGCGGGCGGGAAGGTGCGATAACCAGTTTTGTACGGTGGGCGTATTGCCGAGCCATCGGCCCTGAATATAGCTGACCCAGCAGCCAAGGCTGGCACCTGTTGTTAAGACCAGGATCGTCAGCGGGAAGCTCATTGTGCCCTTGGCAATCAGCACGCCAACCAGAATCAGCAGACTGTCCCCGGGAAGGAAAGCGGCAGGCAGTAAACCGTTTTCCAGAAAAAGAATCATGAATAAAACGCCGTAAATCGCCCACACCAGTGTTGGATCAGAAAGCGTTTCATAATCCTGTTGCCATAAGGCATGCAGCAGCGCTTGCAAAATTTCCATCAATCATTCCCGAACATCATCGTTGAACATGTCCCACTGGGACTAAAGCGCAGACTGACAGTTAGTTATAAATTCTGGGGTGACCGTCTGAGCATGCATGTCTGGATCCTTCCAGAACTGATTGTTAAATCAGCGATTTGATAAGCCCTTAACGCAAAAGGTAAGAAAAGGGTGATAACTGTAACAAAAATCCAGCTTCGGAGACAGAACTACTCCTAAACGAACAGGAGTTTTACCCTCTCCATTACGATGTAAAAAGGAGTTTTACATGTTCTGACACTATTGCAGATTAACTGACTGTTTTTAGGCCAGATTAGCGCTGAATCGTATCGGCATCAGGTAAGACAACCGGATTTTCGCTGAACATGTAGCGGTCGACATTAAATTCAAAATCGTCGGCGGTGGCGTTAAATAACATCTGCTTAGTATTTTCGAGATGTTGCCACATTGCCAGCTTACTGGCGGCAGGATCTTTGCGGATGAGTGCTTTAAGAATCTGATCGTGATCGTCACACCAGCTGAGAATACTGCGCTGATCGATATGCTCGTGCAGTTTGAGCCAGTAGGGATTGTGTAACCGGTGCAGCCACATTTTTTCGACAATGGCCGCGAGGGCACTGTTCTGCGTGGACTGCGCAATACGAACATGGAAGTGCATATCCCATTCTGAATCCCTGAAATGGTCCTCCTGACGGGCTTTCTCCTGAATCGCCATCAGGTCGACAATATCCTGACGCGTTACCTGCGTGGCGGCGAATTCGGCGACATTACTTTCAATCAGCTGACGCGCCTGAAGGAGTTCAAAGGGACCAAAGGTGGCGAACTCCAACTGACTGCTGGACTCAGCCACACGGGTTTGCTGCTGGCTGGCTATCACATGAATACCCGAGCCTTTGCGCACCTCAACATAGCCTTCTACTTCCAGCATGATGATGGCTTCGCGGACCACTGTGCGACTGACCTGCATTTCTTCGGCAATCAGACGCTCTGCGGGCAGCTTGTCTCCCACCTGATAAACGCCATTTTCAATGCGCCGTTTTAATTCGCTGGCCAGTTGTTGATAAAGTCGACGCGATTCGGTGAGGTCCATAGCACCATCCAAAGTAACAAGCAGATAAGTTGTTATACCACTTTGCTGTAACTGAAGAAAAGGGCTGGCGCAGGCCAGCCCGGGAGATTAGCTGCGAACGGGCGCAGCCTGAGAAGGCGAATGTGGCGTCTGCAGTTCCGACACCGGTTGATTTTTCAGGACGGTCCAGATGACGATGGCGCCCAGCAAATCAAACACGGCCAGCGCAGCGAACAGGGGACTGAAACCTAACGTATCTGCCAGCGCGCCAACCACCAGCGCAAACAGCGTGCTGGCTGTCCAGGCCGCCATACCGGTTAAACCATTGGCGGTGGCCACTTCATTACGGCCAAAAACGTCAGACGAGAGCGTAATCAACGCGCCAGAGAGCGCCTGATGGGCAAAGCCGCCAACACATAACAACGCGATGGCAACGTACGGGCTGGTGAACAAACCAATGGTGCCCGGGCCTATCATCAATATCGCGCCCATTGTGACCACCATTTTGCGCGACACGATCAGGTTTACACCAAACCAGCGTTGAAACAGCGGAGGCAGGTAGCCACCCAGGATACAGCCAAAGTCAGCAAACAGCATGGGCATCCAGGCAAATAGCGCGATCTCTTTCAGGTTGAAACCGTAAACCTTAAACATAAACAGCGGGATCCAGGCGTTAAAGGTGCCCCACGCAGGTTCGGCCAGGAAACGCGGCAGCGCAATGCCCCAGAACTGGCGGTTACGCAGGATCTGCAGTGCCGACATTTTGGTCGTGTTACCTGTCTGATGCTGCAATTCCTGACCTGAAATGATGTAGTTACGTTCTTCGTCGCTCAGCTTGTTTTGCTGCTTAGGATGCTTGTAGAACACCAGCCAGCACAGCGCCCAAATCATGCTCAGTACGCCTGCGATGATAAACGCCATTTGCCAGCTGTGCGCCACAATAGCCCACACGACCAGCGGCGGCGCGACCATGGCACCAATGGATGAGCCCACATTGAAGTAGCCCACTGCGACGGAGCGCTCTTTTGCCGGGAACCATTCGCTACTGGCTTTGAGCCCGGCGGGGATCATGGCTGCCTCGGCGGCACCGACAGCGCCACGCGCCAGGGCCAGTCCGCCCCAGCTGCCTGCCAGCGCGGTCGCGGCGCAGAATGTGGCCCACAGTACGGCAAAGACCGCATAACCGACTTTGGTGCCTAGCAGGTCGAGCACATAACCCGCAACGGGCTGCATCACGGTATAGCAGGCGGAGTACGCCGCCACAATGTACGAGTATTGCTGGGTGGTGATGTGCAGCTCGGTCTGTAAGGTTGGCGCTGCTACGGCAATAGTGTTACGCGTCAGATAACCCAGTACCGTCCCCAGCGTCACCAGGCCAATCATATACCAGCGTAATCCTTTGATCTTACGCATTCTGTACCTCTTCCAGTTGTGTATGCGGTCAAACCGCTGTTGTTATCTGGAGCGGGACATCTCGTGATACAGCTCTGCTCACGCCCGCCGGCCCTGCCTGAGCGACCGTTATCTGCCTTGCCTTATGTCAGAAGTTTGTTACCTTGCGGTAAAGCGAGAGCCTAACTTGTTATACAACTTTAAAAGTTGAAAGCCATCACAAAAACCCGTAATCGCATGTGGGATACTGCAAACAGATGAGAACACAGCCAGTTAGCGCGCTGCCGGCGGCAAAAAGGTCGCTTTTCGGGGGAAAAATCTCGCTTAAATGTGACCTGAGTCGTAAAAAAAACGGCAGTCAGTGAAAATTGGTATGATAACTTTGGGCCATTCGGGGTGTATCCCATAAGGAAGCTTTTTATGTCGCGTTTCATGACCGAGGATTTTTTGCTGGACACAGAGTTCGCCCGTCGTCTTTACCACGACTACGCCAAAGACCAGCCTGTCTACGACTATCACTGCCATTTACCGCCGCAACAGATCGCTGAAAACTACCGTTTTGCCAATCTCTACGATATCTGGCTGAAAGGGGATCACTATAAATGGCGCGCGATGCGGGCAAACGGCGTGGCTGAGGCGCTGTGCACCGGTGATGCCAGCGATCGCGAGAAATTTAATGCCTGGGCACGGACCGTACCGCACACCATCGGCAACCCGCTTTACCACTGGACGCACCTGGAGCTGCGTCGCCCGTTCGGGATTACCGGCGTCCTGTTGTCAGAAAAAACGGCGGATGAGATCTGGCAGCGCTGTAACGATCTGCTGGCTCAGGACGCTTTCACCGCGCGCGGTATCATGCAGCAGATGAATGTGAAAATGGTCGGCACCACCGACGATCCGCTGGACGATCTGGTGCACCATCGTGCGATCGCCGAAGACGGCAGTTTCAACGTTAAGGTGCTGCCAAGCTGGCGTCCGGATAAAGCGTTCAACATCGAAGCGGACACCTTCCTGCCGTGGATTGAAAAGCTGGAAAGCCTTACCGATGTCAGCGTGCAACGCTTCGATGATTTGCGTCAGGCGCTCAGCAAACGGCTGGACCACTTTGCCGCACACGGCTGTAAGATTTCCGATCATGCGCTGGATGTCGTGTGTTATGCCGAGGCCGATGAAACGACGCTGGACAGGATTCTGGCGCACCGTCGCAGTGGTGCCAAACCCGATGCACAGGCGATCGCCCAGTTCAAAACGGCGGTGCTGGTCTGGCTGGGCGGCGAGTACGCCCGACGCGGATGGGTGCAGCAATACCACATTGGTGCGTTACGCAATACCAATCAGCGCCAGTTCCAGCTGTTAGGCGCGGACGTCGGTTTTGACTCCATTAACGATCAGCCTGTGGCAGAACCGCTGGCTCGTTTGCTGGGTGCGCAAAACCTCAATAATGCGCTGCCTAAAACGGTCCTTTATTGCCTGAATCCGCGTGACAACGAAGTGCTGGCAACTATGGCCGGCAACTTCCAGGGAGAAGGCCAGGCCGGGAAAATGCAGTTTGGCTCCGCCTGGTGGTTTAACGATCAACTGGATGGCATGCAACGTCAGATGACGCAGCTGGCCCAAATCGGTCTGCTGAGCCGTTTCGTGGGCATGTTAACCGACAGCCGAAGCTTCCTCTCGTATACCCGCCACGAGTATTTCCGTCGTCTGCTGTGTCAGATGATTGGTCGTTGGGTGGATCACGGCGAAGCCCCGGCCGATGAAGCCTTGTTAGGACAGATGGTGCAAAACATCTGCTTTAACAATGCGCGCGACTATTTTGGCATTGAGCTGGGAGCCTGATGATGACGCGGCTGAACCGCCACGACTTTCCCGGCGCGGTCTACCACGATCGCGTGATTCAGTTTGGTGAAGGCAATTTTCTGCGTGCTTTTATCGACTGGCAACTGGACTGGCTCAATGAGCATCAGGGAACGGATGCCGGTGTGGTGGTGGTCAGGCCGCGCAATCGCGAAGTCAGCGACACGTTGAATCAGCAGGACGGCCTTTATACGACCCTGGTTCGTGGCCTGAACGCGCAGAGTGAGTCGGTGAGCGAAAGCCGCCTGATCCGCAGTGTGAACCGTGAAATCCAGCCTTACACGCAGTTCGATGCGTTTATGGCGCTGGCGCGCCAGCCCGACATGCGCTTTGTTTTCTCGAATACCACCGAAGCGGGCATCGCGTTTAGCGAAACGGATCGGCTGACCGATTCGCCCGCCGCCAGCTTTCCCGGCAAACTGACGCAGCTGCTTTGGGCGCGTTATCAGCACGTTGCCGGTGACGAAAGCAAAGGCTGGCTTATCGTGCCGTGCGAGTTGGTCGATCATAATGGCGATATGCTGCGCGCGCTGGTGCTGCGCTATGCCGAACACTGGCAGTTACCGGACGCCTTTACACGCTGGGTAACGACAAGCTGTGCGTTCTATAACACGCTGGTGGATCGCATCGTCACCGGGTTTCCGGCCGACAGCGCCGCGCTTGAGGCACAACTGGGTTATCAGGATCACTTCCTGGTAGCGGGTGAGGTCTATTATCAGTTCGTTCTGCAAGGCCCCGCCGCGCTGTTTGACGAACTCAGGCTGACGGCGCTGGCACCCAACGTGCGCCGGGTGGAGGATATCGCCCCGTATAAAGCCCAAAAAGTGGCCATTCTGAATGGCGCGCACACCGCAATGGTGCCGGTGGCGTTTCTGGCGGGCCTGGAGAGCGTGGGCGAGGCGATGGAGGATACACAGATCGCTGGGTATATTGACGATCTCCTGCGCAAAGAGATCATCCCTACGCTCGATCTGCCCGCTGATGAGCTTAACGCCTTCGCCGACGCGGTACTGCGTCGCTTTCGTAACCCCTTTATCCACCATGCGCTGCTGTCTATCGCTCTTAATGGCATGACCAAATTTCGCACACGTTTGCTGCAGCCATTACTGACTGCCCATCAGCAAACCGGCCAGTGGCCAACAAACCTGACGTTTGCGCTTGCCGCCCTGATCGCGTTTTATCGGGGCGAACAGGCAGACAAGCGCTGGACCTTGCAGGACGAGCCGTACTGGTTGCAGCGTTATGCAGAGAGCTGGGCTGCCGTCAGCGCACAACGTCTTTCTCCCGCGGCGTTGGTTCAGCAGGTTTTAGGTGAGGCATCGCACTGGGGACAGGATTTAACTCAGCTACCCGGCCTGACCGAAACGGTCAGCCACCATCTGCAACGCATTCTCGCGCATGGAATACGCGACGCGCTGAGCCACCGGAGATCATGATGCAAGACGCCATAAAAATTCATCCGCAGGACAATGTCGCCGTGGCGTTGCAGGATATCGACATCGGGACGTCAATTGCGCTGGCGGATCACCCCGTGACGTTACGACAGGCCGTGGAGCGGGGGCATAAGTTTGCCTTACGCTCGCTGGAGAAAGGCGAAACGGTCGTGAAATACGGGTTGCCCATCGCGCACGCCACGCAGGCTATCGGGGCCGGAGAACGGGTGCATTCGCACAATGCACGTACCAATCTTAGCGATCTCGACCAGTACGACTACCAGCCAGAGCCGCCAGCCTTAACGCCTCAACCTGGCGATCGCGACGTGCAGCTCTTCCGCCGCGCTAACGGTGAGGCAGGCATTCGCAACGAGCTGTGGATCTTACCGACCGTCGGCTGTGTTAACGGAATTGCCCGGCAAATTCTGCAGCGTTTCCTGAAAGAAACCCAGGACGCGGCCGGAACCGACGGGGCGTTTCTTTTCAGCCACACATTTGGCTGTTCACAGTTGGGCCAGGACCATGAGAACACCCGCACCATGTTGCAAAACATGGTGCGTCATCCAAACGCGGGCGCGGTGCTGGTGATTGGCCTGGGCTGTGAGAATAATCAGGTCGATGCCTTTCGTGAAACATTAGGGGCGTTTGAAAGCGACCGCGTTGCGTTCATGGTCTGCCAGCAGCATGACGATGAAATAGAAGCCGGGCTGGAACGCCTGCACGCACTGTACGAAAAAATGCGTCACGATCGCCGTACACCGGGCAAACTCAGCGAGCTGAAATTTGGTCTGGAATGTGGCGGCTCTGATGGCTTCTCAGGCATTACCGCCAATCCGCTGCTGGGGCGTTTTTCTGATCAGATGATCGCCAACGGCGGCACCACGGTGCTGACCGAAGTCCCCGAAATGTTTGGTGCCGAGCGCATTCTGATGGGGCGCTGTCGCGACCGCGCGACCTTCGATAAAACCGTGGCAATGATCAACGATTTCAAACAGTACTTTATCGATCACCATCAACCTATTTATGAAAATCCGTCTCCGGGCAATAAAGCCGGCGGCATCACTACGCTGGAAGAGAAATCGCTCGGTTGCACACAAAAAGCGGGGCAAAGTCAGGTGGTGGACGTACTGAAGTACGGTGAACGCCTGACGGTACCCGGCCTTAATCTGTTAAGCGCACCGGGCAATGATGCAGTGGCGACCAGTGCCCTGGCGGGCGCAGGCTGTCATATGGTGCTGTTCAGCACCGGACGCGGAACCCCTTACGGCGGATTCGTACCGACCGTTAAGCTGGCCACCAATACGCCGCTGGCTGAAAAGAAACCGCACTGGATTGATTTTAATGCCGGAAGGCTGGTTGAGGGCATGAGCATGGAGGCGCTGCTGGCGGATTTCGTGGACACGATTGTGGCCATTGCCAACGGGCAACGCACCCGTAACGAACAAAATGATTTTCGTGAGCTCGCGATTTTCAAGAGCGGTGTGACGCTGTAAATCACAAGGGCGGCACCCATGCCGCCCTTGTTCCGTGTTTTTCCTTGCCTTACCGTTACGGCTTATTCAGCTTCTTTTTGTCATTCTGACGGTTAACCCAGGCGTTGATCAGCAGCGTCGACGCCAGAATCGTTCCGACGATGCCCAGCGATATCGCTACCGGAATGTGGTAGATATCGACAATCAACATTTTTATACCGATAAAGACCAGCACGACAGCCAGACCATATTTCAGCATTGAGAAACGTTCCGCCACGTTAGACAGCAGGAAGTACATGGCGCGCAGACCCAGAATCGCAAACAGGTTTGAGGTCAGAACGATAAAGGGATCGGTGGTGACGGCAAAGATGGCCGGAATGCTGTCGACGGCAAAAATGACATCGCTCAGTTCGACCATGATCAGTACCAAAAGCAGCGGCGTCGCAAACAGCACGCCGTTTTTCCGCGTAAAGAATTTTTCCCCGTCCAGCGTATCGGTCATGCGCAGATGTTTACGCAGCCAGCGCACAACCGGTTTGTCACCTACGGCTGCATCGTCCTCTTTCGCCATCGCCATTTTGATACCGGTAAACAGCAGGAAGGCACCGAAGACATAGAGGATCCAGCTAAACTGCGTTACCAGCCAGCTACCCGCAAAAATCATGATGGTGCGCAAAACGATAGCGCCCAGTACACCGTAGATCAGGACGCGGCGTTGCAGGTTGGCCGGAACAGAGAAGTAGCTGAACAGCATCAGCCAGACAAAGACGTTGTCTACCGCCAGCGATTTTTCCAGCACGTAACCGGTCAGGAAAGCCAGCGTCTGACTGGTCGCCACGTCACGCCCGGCGGTACCGTCCAGATACCACCAGAACGCCGCACTGAACAGGAGCGAGACGGAGACCCAAATCAGCGACCAGACGGCAGCCTGTTTGAAGGACATGGTTTGCGAACCGCGACGGCCCTGCAGGAACAGGTCAATCGCCAGCATGATAAGTACTACAACCGCAAAACTGCCCCAGAGGAGTGGCGTACCTACAGTTTGCATAATCGTATCCTGTCTGAAATAAAAAAACGGCTGAGGTCAGAAGACGTCAGCCGCTTATTCTGTGTAAGCAAACCTCGCCTTCCGGCAAGGTCTCACTTACAACTCAGGAATGGATTCTGGGTTGCCTGATGACCGGATGCGTACGCAACGTAGTGACGATCAATCAGCTTACAAGTTACTCCCCTTTGCAAGCCGATAAATTACGTGGCTGGCCGTCAGGAATCAATCGTCTGCCCGTCATATTTTGAAATATTTACACTCAGGCACTGTCGGCCGGAAAGACCACGCCGGTCTGACGTCGGATCTCGGTCAGTAATTTTGCAACGCTACGGGAAATGTCCAGCGCCGGATGGCTGACATGGCGCTGTTCTACCAGTCGTACAAAGGTTTCTGCTTCATACAGCAGGGTATTGATGTGTTGAGGCTGGCTCAAATCCTGTTTCTCCCCGACACGCGGAATAAAGGTCACAGATGGACACTCAGAAATACGTGTCACCACCAGCGAACCCGCTTCCCCCTGGATTTCACTGGCCAGTACCGAGTCGCTGACTTTTGAATGCACTATCGTGACATCAAACTCACCATAATTCAGATTCACGGTGCCGTGGCCGTCCACGCCACTTTCCAGCAGGGTGGCCGAGGCAAGCACCTGCCGGGGTTCGCCCCACAGCGTGACGGCGACCGCCAGGCAATAGTAGCCAATATCCATGATGGACCCGTTGGACCAGCGAGGATCGAAGGTGTTGGGATGTTCGCCGTTCAGGTAACGCGGATAACGGGACGAGTACTGACAATAGTTCAGCAGCGCTTTGCGCACTGTGCCAAGCGCAGGCAGCCCTTGTTGGAGTTGAATAAAGTTGGGTAAGCTGGCGGTCTTGAAGGCTTCGAACAGCACCACCTGATACTGGCGGGCGCAGGCGATCATGGCTTCGACCTCGTGCAGATTCGAGGCCAGCGGTTTCTCACAAATGACGTGCTTGCCCTGCGACATAAACAGCATGGCCTGCTGACAATGCAGGGCATTGGGACTGGCGATATAGACGGCGTCGATATCAGGACAGGCGGCCATGGCCGCCAGCGACGTAAAGCGCTGGTCGCAGGGATAGTCATGACAGAATGCCGCCGCCTGCTCCCGGGTACGTGAATAGACGGCACACAGCCTCATCTTGCCGGTTTCGTGTGCCGCCTCGATGAACTGACGCGTTATCCAGTTCGTTCCCACAATGGCAAAGCGAATCACAGTGATCTCCTGCGCAGGTAAAAGTGCAGAGTAGCATCTGGCATCCGGCAGGCAACATCAGACGTTGATCCTGAGATCGCCATTCCAATACTATGTCTGAATACCGCACGTTAAGCACAAGACGGGGAGCGCAGGTGAAAGGAAGCAAACACGCATTAAACTGGACCACATTAGTGATTGCCGTGCCGGTGGGCTGTGCCGCCTCGTTAGTTACTTTGCTGTTCCGCGAAACGATTGAGCTCATCAATTATCTGCTGTTTGGCCGCAGCAACGACATCACCGAATCCATCCATCTCTGGCCCATGCTGTTCTGGCCCGTTCTGGTCGGCGTGGGCGGTCTGCTGGCCGGTTTCTTCCTGCGCTACGCGGTCGCGATAGAGCGGCAGCAAACCGTCAAGACCGACTATCTCGAAGTCATTAATGCCCGCCTTGACGCCGTGCCGACGAAAACCTCCCTTTTCCGGGCGCTGTCTTCGGTTGCCAGTATTGGCAGCGGCGCGTCAATCGGTAAAGAAGGCCCGATGGTTCAACTGGCCGCGCTCTGTGGCAGCATGATCGGCCGCCTGTTGCCGCCTGGCGTGCAGTTAAAAAACAGCGACGTCGTCGCCATGGCCGCCGCAGCTGGTCTTTCCTCGGTCTACCATGCGCCGCTGGCATCGGCCATTTTCGTGGCAGAGATCGCGTTTGGTATCTCCGCCCTGCAACGCCTGATTCCGCTGGTGGTCTCCTCCGCTGTTGCGGTCATGACCATGTGGGCGCTGGGCTTTCGTAATGCGCTTTATCCGCTGGCCGAGGTGAGTTTCACGATGGATGTCAGCAGCCTGCTGATTACCGTCCTGATTGGCTTACTGTCCGGGCTGGCCGGTTTGCTCCTGATTCGCCTGATCGCCCGTGCTAAAACGCTGTTCAGTCGGGTTCGGTCCTTACCGCTACGTCTTGGGGCGGGTGGCTTTGCCGTGGGCCTGCTGGCGCTGGTCTCGACCGATATCCTCGGGAACGGCTATGAAGTCATTGTAAAGGTGATGGCAGGGCATTATGTGTTATCAGGTTTACTGCTGCTGCTGGTCTTAAAAACGCTCGCGACCAGCCTCTCGGTAGGCTCCAATGCGGTGGGCGGGTTGTTTACACCGTCCTTGCTGATCGGGGCGCTGCTGGGTATGGTCATCGCGTTATGTGGGGTTGCCCTGCATCTTCCCCTGAATAATGTCCTGCTGTTCGCCGCTGTTGGCATGGCGGCCGTCCTGGCGGCCGTCAGTCAGGCGCCGTTAATGGCCATGTTAATGGTGCTGGAAATGACGCTCAACAGCAGCCTGCTGTTTCCGGTGATGATAGCGTCCGTTCTGGCGACAATGGTGGTCTACCGCCTGCAAATGGCCAGTACCTATCCCGTCGTGACGCACCATTTCAACCGTTCTGAAGCCAAATATGACTTCGATAATATGCGCATCAGCGAACTGATCATTCCGGGGGCGGCCCTGCAACCTGAGGCTTCGGTTGGGGAAGCACTGGCGGTGAGTTCGCTTAAGCGTGAGCGCTATGTGTACGTCATCAATGCGCAGGGCGCGTTTCTGGGCGTGGTTTCCATTCACGAAATATCCCGCCGGGTGCTGGCGCAGGAGATTAATCTGGACTCGCCGGTGCAGTGCGTGATGGATGAGGATTTCCCGGTGGCCTATCAAAACCAAAGTCTGCGGGAAGGATGGGAAGCTTTTGCAGCCGTCACGCTGGAACGTCTGCCTGTCCTGAATAATCCCCAGGAGCGCCGTTTTTTAGGCGCGCTGACCAAAACCAGCCTGATTCAGAAAGCGCAGGAGTTTCTCTAAGCCGCATTGCCCTGCAAAGCCTGTTCTGTCATCCACAGGCGGGCGTCGAATTCGAGCTGGTGATAGTCCGGCTCCATATGGCAGCACAGCTGATAAAACGCCTTGTCGTGATTTTTCTCTTTCAGGTGCGCCAGCTCATGTACCACGATCATGCGTAAAAAAGGCTCAGGCGCCTGGCGGAAAAACGTGGAAATACGAATCTCCGCTTTGGCCTTCAGGTTGCCGCCCTGCACACGGGAAATGGCCGTGTGCAGGCCCAGCGCGTGCTTCATCACCTTGATTTTGTTATCCCAAATCACCTTATTGATGGGCGGCGCGTTGCGCATGAAGCGGTTTTTTAGTGCCAGCGTAAAGTCATACAGCGCCTTATCACTCATCACATCGTGTCTGTCGGGATAGCGCTGTTGCAGCACCGGGCCCAGACGCTGGCGATCGATGAGCGTTTGCACCTGTTCAAGGATGGACTCAGGATAACCCTGAAGATAGATCAGTGAGGACATTAGAGATTCCCGGCGAAAGACAGTATACTGCGCCCCCTTTTTGGGGCGAAAATCAACCAAAGTGTACCACGCCGGAGAATTCATGAGCCAACTTGAACTGAACGATCGCACACTGATCCTGCACCGTTTCCCGCAGATGCGTGACGAAAGTCCGTTACAAGCCTGGGATGCCGCTGATGAATATCTCCTGCAGCAAAGCCTGCCGTCTGGTCCAGCGTTAATCTTTAACGACAGCTTTGGGGCGTTAACCTGCGCACTAAACACCCGTCCGCTGTGGCATATCAGTGACTCCTGGCTGAGTCAGCAGGCCACGCGTCAGAACCTGCGCCTGAATGCGCTGGACGACAGCGATGTCCAGTTCCTTGACAGCTTGGCACCGTTGCCGGCCGCACCGGCACTGGTCCTGATCAAAATTCCTAAAACCCTGGCGTTGCTGGAGCAGCAACTGCGCGCAGTGCGTCAGGTTATCACGCCAGAGACCGTGATAATGGCGGCGGGGCGTGCGAAAGAGATTCATACCTCCACTCTGCAATTGTTTGAGCAAATCATTGGTGAGACCAAAACCTCACTGGCCGTCAAAAAAGCGCGCGTGATTTACAGCCAGTTCACCCAGCCTGCGCTGCGCGAAAAATCGCCTACCCAGGTCTGGTCGCTGGACGGTACGCCTTATCAGATCCATAACCACGCCAACGTCTTTTCCCGCTCTTCACTGGATATTGGCGCGCGCTTGTTCATGCAGCACCTGCCGGAAAATATTGAAGGCGAGATTGTCGATCTGGGCTGTGGCAACGGCGTGATTGGCTTGATGGCGCTGGCACAAAATCCCGAGGCGGAGGTGCATTTTCTTGATGAGTCATACATGGCGGTGGCGTCCAGCCGGTTAAACGTAGAGATCAACCGCCCGGACGATCTGTCACGCTGTCAGTTCCGGGTCAATAATGTCCTGAGCGGTTATCCTTCCGATACGCTGCATGCGGTCTTGTGTAATCCGCCGTTCCACCAGCAGCACGCGGTGACCGATCACCTGGCCTGGCAGATGTTCCGTGACGCAAAGCGCTGCCTGCAATACGGCGGGGAGCTGCGCATTGTCGGCAACCGTCACCTGGATTATCACCACAAGCTGAAGAAGCTCTTTGGCAACTGCACCCTGGTTGCCTCCAACAAAAAATTTGTGGTGCTGCGTGCAGTGAAAATGCGTTAACTACAGCGTTAACGCCAGCGCGGTGGCCTGGGCTATCGCCCGACGGGCATCCAGCTCCTGCGCGACGTCGGCCCCGCCAATCACCTGCACGGGTTTACCGTTTGCCCGCAGCGCCGCTTCCAGCTCGCGTTGCGGCTCCTGACCGGCACAAATAATCACGTTGTCGACCGGCAGGAGCAGGCGCTCACCGTCGCGCCGGATATGCAGCCCTTCATCATCAATCGCCAGATACTCAATCCCGCCCCACATTTCAACTCCCCGTGACTGGAGACTGCTGCGATGGATCCAGCCGGTCGTTTTCGCCAGCGTGGCACCGGGCTTGCCGGGCCTGCGCTGAAGCAGCCAGATTTGACGCGGTGAAGGCTGTGGCGCGGGCGCAATCACGCCGCCGCGCTGCGTCAGGCTCTGATCGATGCCCCATTCGCGATAAAAATCCCCGGTGGTTTCGTTTGCGGGCGGTTCAGACAGATATTCAGCCGTATCAAACCCGATCCCGCCCGCGCCAATAATCGCCACGCGTGCACCAACCGGACGCTTATCCGCCAGCACGGCCAGATAGCTCAGGACTTTGGGATGATCAATACCGGGGATATCTGGCGTACGCGGTTTAATGCCGGTCGCCAGGATGACTTCATCGGCGTCTGCCAGCAGGGGAGCGGTGACCCGACAGCCTGTTTTGATTACCACGCCCGCCGCCGGCAGACGATGGCGAAAATAGCGCAGGGTTTCGCGGAATTCCTCTTTACCTGGGATCTGTCGGGCGATATTGAACTGTCCGCCGATCTCATCGGCCGCCTCATAAAGGGTGACCTGGTGGCCGCGTTCAGCCGCCTGTAAGGCAAACGCCATACCTGCCGGACCGGCCCCTACAACCGCCAGCCGTTTGGGCATGTGCGCCGGTGTCACCGGCATGAGGGATTCGTGGCAGGCACGCGGGTTGACCAGACAGGCGGTGACGTGACCGGCAAAGATCTGATCCAGACAGGCCTGATTACAGGCGATACAGGTGTTGATACTGTCGTCATCCCCCCGTTGCGCCTTGCTGACAAACGCGGCATCGGCCAGGAACGGTCGGGCCATGGAAACCATGTCCGCACAGCCATCCTGCAAAAGCTGTTCTGCCACCTGTGGATGGTTGATTCGATTCGTTGCCACCACGGGCACGGCAACGTGTTGGCGCAAGCGGCGCGTGACCCACGCGAAGGCGGCGCGGGGCACGCAGGTCGCAATGGTCGGAATGCGAGCTTCGTGCCAGCCAATGCCGGTGTTAAAGAGCGTCACGCCACAGCGTTCCAGCGCTGTTGCCAGTCGTAGCGTTTCGTCCAGCGTACTGCCTTGCTCAATTAGGTCCAGCATCGACAAGCGGAAGATAATGATAAAACGGTCGCCGGTGGCCTGACGGACCGCGCGGGTGACCGCTAAAGCAAACTGCATGCGCCCGGTAAAATCGCCGCCCCAGCGGTCCTGACGCTGGTTGGTGTGCGGTACCAGAAACTGATTAATCAGGTACCCTTCGGAGCCCATGATTTCTACGCCGTCGTAGCCCGCTTTTTGCGCCAGACGGGCACAGTGCGCGAAGTCGGCAATGGTCTGCTCAACTTCGGCGTCGCTCAGTTCCCGCGGCGTAAAACGGTTAATGGGGGCCTGTATTGCAGAGGGCGCAACCAGATCGCGCTGAAAACTGTAACGGCCGGTATGCAAAATCTGCAGCGCGATTTTTCCCCCGTGCTGATGCACGGCGGCGGTGATTTGCCGGTGCCAGTCACACTGTGAATCCTGGTTCAGCACCGCACCGTGTGCGGCGGTCACGCCCTGAGGATTGGGCGACACGCCGCCCGTCACGATCAGCGCCACGCCTTCCCGTGCCCGTTCGCCATAGAATGCCGCCAGCCTGGCCGCGCCATCTTCACGCTCTTCCAGACCGGTGTGCATAGATCCCATCAAAAAGCGGTTTCTGAGCTGAGTAAACCCCAGATCAAGGGGCGTAAACAACGCCGGGTAGGATGAGGGCAGCACAGTCATAATCACTCACAGATAAAGTGGTCGGATGAGTTAGCTTTAACCATTTTTCTGTTAAAAAAAAGTGAAATGGCATCAGGCTGTGAGAAACATCATAAAAGCGGCCTTAGCCGCCACATAAAACGGCCAGGCCGGGGAAATGCAGGGGAAGGCCAGCGGATGTGTGCGCAACCTTAGCGGCGGCGAATCCAGGAATAGCGAGAACGATAGCCACTGCCGTGATGCGTGTTGAAACGGTAACTGGCGCCCGCCTCGGTAGTGCAATAGGTGCACTGGTGGACAGGGTCAATGTTTTCTGCCGGAATGCCTGCTTTTATCAGCATTTGCGTCGCCAGATACGGTAGATCAAACCAGACACCGCCACGGGTAGCAACGGCCTGGGGGCGCTGAGCGCCGGGATTGTGGGGCTGCGCCGCATAATAGCGCAGGGGCAATGGCATGTCGGGCATCTGTTCAATCTCTGCCAGACGTTGACGATCCAGCTCAAAACAGCAGGGAGCCAGCGCCGGGCCAATCGCCACCGTCAGGCTCGCTGGCGTGGCACCGCGTTCGCAAAGATGCGCTACCGCCCGATACAGCACGCCAGCCAGGGTCCCCTGCAGACCCGCATGAACAGCGGCAACCTGTTTCTGCTGGCTGTCGGCAAACAGCACCGGTAAACAGTCGGCCGTGTAAACCGCGACGGGGCGGTGGCCGGTGGCGATCACGCCATCTGCATCACCGCTTTTGGGTGGAATAGTGTGAGTGTCGGTTAACACGACGGCGCTGTGACGCTGATGGGCATAGGCGGCATCATCAGGAGGCGGTTCGCCTGCGGGCTGAAACGCATAATCGACCCAGTCAAGTGCATCAAGCAACGGCGAACGCGGTGTAGCGGACATCCTCATCTCCTGTTGAAACAGCGTGTAATGTTGCTGCCCTCAGCTTACGTTAACTGCTACATTTTTGAAGCGTTACCCACTTAAATCTTTCACACCTTAGGATAAAACGATGAAACATTCAGTGAATTTCGCACTGTCGGCGGTGGTTGCGCTGGCACTGGCAGGTTGCGCGCAACCTGCCCGACAGCAGGCACAGCAGCAACTGGGGCAACAATCGGTCCTGGCCCTGAACTGGTTCCAGCAGTCCGGCGAATATCAGGCGCTCTGCTGGCAGGCATTCAACAGCGCCCGTCTGGCCTTTGATCAATCGGCTTCGCTGGCGGGCAAGCCTAAAGCGGTCATTGTCGATTTAGATGAAACTATGCTGGACAACAGTGCCTATAGCGCGTGGCAGGTGAAGAATGGCCAGCCTTTCAGCGACAAAACCTGGTCAGCCTGGACACAGGCGCGGCAGGCAAAAGCGGTTCCCGGCGCGGTGGAATTCGCCCGCTACGTCAACAGCCATGGCGGCACCGTTTTTTACGTTTCCAATCGCGATCAAAAAGACTATGCCGCCACGGTGGCCAACCTGCAGCAGCTTGGCTTCAGCGGAGTCAGTGAGAAAACGGTCAGCCTGAAAACCGACTCCTCAAACAAGCAGGCGCGTTTCGATGCCATTAAAAATGCGGGCTACAATGTCGTTTTATATATCGGTGACAACCTGAATGATTTTGGCGGCGCAACCTGGCATCAGGGTAACGCGCAGCGTCGGGCATTTGTCGACAATAATCACGCGCTTTTCGGTACGCAATTTATTGTTTTACCCAATCCATTGTATGGCGACTGGGAAAGCGGCATGGCGGAAAATTACAATAAGCTGACACCACAACAACAGCTTTCCGTTCGTGAGGCGCGCCTCAACGCCTGGAACGGTAAATAAAATGTCAATATGAAGCGCCTGCACTGGGCGGGCGCCTTCACGTTGGCTCAAATATTTACTTACATCCGTCACTATTTTCACGCAAATTAAATTAACTATCTCTCGCTTTAGTTTACCCCTTCATTAAGACGGATTCACTGCCTGCATTAAATAAAGGCGGTTAATCGTGCTATTCATAAATTCTGCATTTAAGACTAATCCTGGTCTGCGGCGTCGCTGTTATTTTAATTACTTAGTTCGCTATGAAATTTTTGTATTTATTTGTCAATTTATAAATCATGGCGTGAATTTTATGTGTTTGATTTTAAATGAATAAAAGTAAAATAGCTGCAAAATTTGGTGGTATGACCTCTTAATCTTATTTACGTTTTGATGACGTTAGTTGAATAAAGTCTTACACAGGCAGGCAGTATTTTGGCGCGTGTAATATTCCAGGTGCATTGAAAATGATAAGCGTCTATAACCTTTTAATGTGATGGAGTTCAGGTTTCATTAGCCCCTCGGCCAAATAAGGTGAGCGGGTTCACTCCGTGGTTCGCCTGGAAATGATATTCCCGGTAGTTAAGAGAAGATGATTGTGACGACACTTAAACCCTTATTAGCGAAAAATCGCAGTTGGGCCTTACAGCGCCGCCAACGTAACCCCGCCTATTTTGAAAAATCGCTCTATCAGCAAAAACCGCATTCATTATGGATTGGCTGCTCAGACAGTCGGGTACCGGCGGAGGTGTTAACGGGTTCCCATCCTGGCGAGCTGTTTGTTCATCGTAATATCGCCAATATGGTCGTGGCGGAAGACGACAATCTGCTGAGTGTTCTGCAATATGCCGTCTTCTTTCTTGGCGTGAAGCGCATTGTATTAAGCGGTCACTATGGTTGCGGCGGCGTTCAGGCGGCTCTGAATCTGCCTGGCAGTCCGTTAGCGACGGAGGATTCTGCACTGGCGCGTCGTATTACCTGTTTGCGCGACGGCCTGGCAAGCCATCTTGGCGACCCGACGGCGCAGGAAACAGAGGGTGAGAAACTGAACCGTCTGGTGGAGGCAAACGTGCGGGTGCAGTTTGCCAGGCTGGTGGCTTCCGACCCTGTCCGTCAGGCCTGGCAATCTGGTCAGGAACTGGATGTGTTTGGCTGTGTTTACGGCCTGCAATCGGGTCATCTTAAAGAGTTGATTCAGCAATCTGCAGAGGAGTCTTCACCATGAATCTGGATACGTTACGCCGCGATGTGCCGGCAGGGCTGGTTGTGTTTCTGGTCGCACTCCCGCTCTGCCTCGGTATTGCTCAGGCCAGCGGTTTACCGCCTTTTGCCGGCTTACTGACCGGTGTGATTGGCGGGATAATCGTGACATCACTCAGTCCGTCACGCTTCGCCGTCAGCGGTCCTGCGGCAGGACTGGTCACTATCGTGGTCGCCTCGATGGCCACGCTGGGAAGTTTTTCCGCGTTTCTCACTGCGCTGATCATCGCCGGGCTTTTACAGTGCCTGTTTGGTCTGCTGCGCGCTGGCCGTTTTATTGCACTCGTGCCCGGTAGCGTGATTAAAGGTATGCTGGCGGCGATTGGCCTGCTGCTGATCATGCAGCAAATACCGGTGGCGCTAGGAGCCGGCGGCAGCGTAAAACTGGTGTCGCTGGTAAACGGTGAAATGACCTTTTCGCTCTCGGCGCTGTTGGTGTCGTTGGTGGGCTTGTTCATTTTGTTTGCGTGGACAACCGGCCCCATCAAGCGCATCAAGGCGATAGCCTGGATCCCGGGGCCGCTCTTTGCGGTTCTGTTTGGCTGTGGGGTGACAGTATTGGGGGCGCGACTGTTCCCGTCACTCACCGACGCCTTACCGCGTATTTCACTGCCCGCTTTTGACAGCGTTTCGGCGATGATAGCCGAACTTGAAACGCCGGACTGGATGGCCTGGCAAAATCCGCAGGTGTGGGTTGTCGCGGTGACGCTGGCGCTGGTGGCCAGTCTGGAAACGCTCCTGAGCCAGGAAGCCCTGAAAAAGCTACGTCCGCAAAATCCTGCGCCATCGCCCAACAGAGAAATGTTTGCTCAGGGCATTGGTAACATAACGGCGGGCTTCTTTGGTGCAATGCCTATCACGGCGGTTATTGTTCGCAGCTCAGCAAACGTCAACGCAGGCGCACAAACCAAACTGTCCATTTTGCTTCATGGTGTGATGTTGCTGATTTGCGGTATGTGGTTTAGTGAGATGCTGAATGCCATTCCGCTTGCCAGTCTGGCTGCGGTCCTGCTCTATACCGGTTATAAGCTGGCTGCACCGCGACTGTTTATCGAACAGTTTCGTATGGGCGCACAGCAGTACGTCCCGTTCCTGGCGACGATTATCGGAATTATCACGTTGGGAATGCTGGTGGGAATCGGCATAGGTATTGCCACTCAAATTATCTACAGCATCTACAAGAGTCATCGCAACGCCTTGCAGCTTACGCGCTATGACGACCACTATGTGCTGCGTTTTCAGCAAAATTTGACGTTTTTGCACAACCCTAAACTTCAGGGCCTGCTGGAAAAAATTCCCGAAAATAGCGTGGTAATTGTTGATAACGATAATGCAGAATATATCGATCCGGATGTAAAAGCCGTGTTGAAAGATTTTGGTGAAAATGCTGATAAACGAAACATACGCCTGAGTCAGTGGCCGGTGGCGGTGAAATAACCAGACATCGGTATTCTGGAATTTACAGCAGAAAAATCGGATATCTCGGATATCCGATTTTTTTATTTGTAAGACATAATAGGCAGGGATGTCTGCCAGCCCATTCGTTACCGGTAACCTGTTTCAATACCCTGACGTTCGCCTGTTTACTGTTGTTTTTCTCTGAATGGCGCAGACACTAATCAGGCTTTAATGATGATGATAACGCCACATACTTTGTGGGCGGCGAGATAGTGAGCCTCTTTGTGACAAGGTCCGGACGTATGCGCGCTAAGCTGTTTGAAGAGCATAATGCTAAAAAGAGTGCCTTCTGGCTGTTTATGATTACGCTGATGTTTTGTTTCGTTGGCGGTCATCTGCGCATTCCCCACGATTTATCCCTGTTCTGGCCGGTAAACGTGTTTATTGCCGGTATGATGCTGCGTTATCCCTTCCTTCACCGAACCCGTTTTTATCTTATTTGCTTTAGTGCGATGGTATTTAACGATACGGTCTTTTCGGGCTGGACGTTACCGGCATTTACGCTCAATGTCGCCAATATTCTGTTTATCCTGATATGCGTACTAGTGATGGGAAAACAGTATCAGCATGATTCCAGCAGTGAACGCATCTCAAATGCCTTACGGATCTTCCCCGCCTGCCTGCTGGCGGCGTTCGGTTGCGCCACCTGGGGCGCACTGGCACAGGTAGGCAGTGTCAATGCCGCGTTCGCCGATGCCTGGATGAACTGGTTCAGCGAACAGTTTTCGACCGGCTTAATGCTGTTGCCGTTTCTGTTGACCCCAAACTGGCGCGTGATGTTCTCAGGGCTACGGGTAAAGGTGGGGACGATTCTGCCGCTTATCGCCGTGGGGCTGTCCTTAACGACGGGGGCCTTAATGGGCGGCGCAGGCAGCCTGACGCTGCCGGTGCCGGCGTTAATCTGGTGCGCCATTGTCTTGCCCATCCCGCTCACCAGCCTGGTGACACTGATAACCGGCATCAGCCAGATCATTTTGGTTTCCCATGGCGTCATGCATATCCAGGGCGATTCAAGCCTGCTGCCCATCAGTCATCTGACGTCAGCGCGACTGGGCGTGGCTACGCTTGCCATCAGTCCTCTGATTGTGGCGGTCAGCGTGGATGCTATCCGTCAGCTCAATGAGCGGCTGGCTCTGCGCGCCGATTACGATTTTCTTACCCAGTTATTATCGCGATCCGGCCTGTATGAAAGACTGCGTAACGAGCCCAGCTATGCGCAACGTCAGGTCGGCGTGATCCTGCTGGATGTGGATTACTTTAAATCAGTCAACGACAATTTCGGCCATGATGCGGGCGACAGCGTGCTGGAAGAGATTGCCCGCCGCATTTCGCCGCTGGTTGGCAGCAAAGGGCACATTTGCCGTTTTGGCGGAGAAGAATTTGTGGTGGTGCAGTTCGATCTGTCTCCGGAGAAAATCTATTCGCTGGCGGAGGGGATTCGGCAGAGCATTGTCCGCGAGAAATTTGTGCTGCAGGGCAATGCCGTCACGGTCACGGTGAGCCTGGGCCTGGCAAATGGCGAAGCCCAACCGGGTACGGCCTGGGCTGAGACGATTAACAACCTGATCTCCGCAGCCGACAAAAATCTCTATATTTCCAAGCGAAATGGTCGCAATCAGACATCGCCGGGCAAAGCCCATAATGAAATGACCAGCGACGTTGCCTGAGCAGGTCGCTGGACGCACATTAATGAATACTGGTTTTCAGCAGGGCGCTCTGTTGATGGCGTGCGATAGCCAGTTCAATCAGTCGGGTAATCAGGTCCTGATAGCTCAGGCCCGCCGCCTGCCACAGTTTGGGATACATGCTGATATTGGTGAAACCGGGTAGTGTATTCACTTCGTTGATCACGATTTCGCCTTCCTCGGTATAAAACACGTCGACACGCGCCATGCCAAAGCATTCCAGTGTGGTAAATGCCTTAATCGCTACCTGGCGAATCGCCGCATCGACGTCCGGTGGGATGGCGGCAGGAATAACCGTTTGTGCGCCGGTTTCGCTGATGTACTTTGTGTCGTAGGAATAGAAGCCTTCTTTCACCACCACTTCGCCACACGGGCTGGCCTGTGGCTCTTCGTTACCCAGCACCGCACATTCGATCTCCCGGCCTTTAATAGCTTTTTCAATCAGGGCTTTACGATCGAACGTAAACGCCATTTCCAGCGCGGGCAGGAGCGCTGCGGCATGGGTCACTTTACTTACGCCCACCGAAGAGCCCTGATTGGCAGGCTTAACAAACAGCGGCAGGCCGAAGCGGGCGATGACGGCTTCGGTGTCCAGTTGGTTCAGCTGTGAAGACGTGACGCTCAGCCAGGGGGCAACCTGCAAGCCGGCATCGCGTAACAGGCGCTTGGTGAAATCCTTGTCCATGCTGACCGCCGACCCCAGCACATCCGACCCGACAAAGGGCAGCGACGCCATGCGCAGTAACCCCTGCAACGCGCCATCTTCGCCTTGCGTACCGTGAACCACCGGAAAAATGACATCCAGCTGTGACAGGGAATGCGCATCGTCACGGGCAATGAGTGGCTGCTCAGGTTCGCCGGGAATCAGGGCAATCTGTTTTGCCGTGCGATTGAGGGCAATAAGTGACGGATTTTCTGCATTCAGCAGGAAGCTGGAGGCGTCATTGAGGTGCCATTGCCCTTGTTTGTCGATACCCAATAGCACGACCTCAAACCGGGTCTTATCAATGGCATCAACGATATTTTTTGCTGACTGCAACGATACTTCATGTTCTGAAGATTTCCCGCCAAAGACGATGCCAACCCGCTGTTTTTTCATCAAAGGTATCCACATAAACGCAAATCACTACCATAGCATGCGCATTGTCATAAAAAACAGCCGGATGAACGAGAGCGCCTTCTGTTGTGCGTCGTGATCAGCACGCCGGGCAAGGTCGGAGAGAAAAGAGGAGACACGCGATTCAGAACGCTTGCAACGCTTCATTACTTCGCAAGGAGTAGCGCCTGAATTTCTTTCAGCGTACTCCTCAACACGGGGTTAACGGACTGACGTATATTTAAGAAAGAATCTGCCATCGAATAACTGGATTATTTTGTTTAAGGCAAAATAATTAACTACTCTTATAGCGGTATTGCGTGCGGGGCCACTATGATTGATGCCAGCTCAGATGACGCCTCAACACGGTGAGAATCTGCACACAGGTAAAAAAGTGTCGCTTGCTGCCTGCGGATGAATACTGCCACTCATTCAGTACTGTAGAGAACAAAAGTGACGTTTATTCTGCCCTTTGTCTGGCTGATTAGCGTTTACTATCTGCATAATTTATTCTCAGCACATCCCGTTATGTATCGCAGAAAAATCCATCTTCGAACGTTACTCACCGCGTTATCGATAGGAAGTGTCATTGTGACTTCCGGCTTGCTGCTGGGCGCGCTGTTTCTTTTTCAAAAAAGTAATATTGAAGAGTCGCTGCTGGACAGCAATATTGCCTATGCCCGTAAGCTGGCCGACACCACCGATCATTATCTTGCCATTGCCCAACGTGAACTGGCCTGGAGCGCCGGTCAGATCGCTGACCTGAATAACGTTCAGCTGTTACATCGCGAAACTACGCGCCTGTTACAACAGTCAGGTTTTTTCAACTCGGTAGTCGTGCTGGATAACCATTCCATTATCGCCTCCCTCTCGCCTGAAAGCCTGTCTCTGCTGGGTGTTAAGGTGGACACCGCTGAAACGGAACAGGCGAATAAGCTACAAAAACCGTTTATTTCTTCGCCTTTTATCTCACCCTCGGGCAACTATGTGGTCTTTATCTCGCATCCCCTGTTTGCGTATGACGGTCATTATCTCGGCTTTATTGGGGGAACGATTTACCTGAAAAAACAGAGTATGTTGAGTGACATCCTGAGCCAGCATTATTACGGTGATGGCACATCGGTCAGTATTGTCAGTGATGATGGCACGATTATTTTCAGTCAGGATCCGACGCGTGTCGGGACGCGCATGGCGTTAAGTCAGCCGTTACAGAAACGCCTGGCGGCCACGATGAGCGGCCAGTTTATGATTCAGGACGCGGGCAAAAAGTACCTTATCGGTTACGCCAGCCTGCAAAAAACGGACTGGAATATCTTTATGTCCGGTACCTCAGAAACGGTAAATGGCCTGATGATGCATACGGCCAGAAATGCCTTCTGGTTTATTCTGATCATCATCGTCCTGACTGCAACCTGCATGGCCTTTCTGGCGTCCCGCATCTCTTATCCGCTGGAAAAACTGGCAGGCATGGTGCGTGACGGGGGAAGTGAGGCCAGCCCGGATCCGCTGTCATCCGTTAACACCTGGTACAACGAAGCTGACAGATTAAGAGAAGCGGTTCAGCATCACCGGCGTGCGGTCGCCGGGCATGTTGCGGACCTGAACGATAAAGCCATGACCGATCCGCTGACCGGATTAAATAACCGTCGCGGTTTCTATGCACAGGCGGCTCAGCACCGCGAGGAGCCTGTGCAGAGTGCGATTGCCATCGATATCGATCACTTTAAAATCATCAACGATCGCTATGGACACGATGCTGGCGACAAAGTCCTGGTGAGCCTGGCGGGTTTGTTAAGAAAGCGCTGCCGTACGCTGGATGTAATCAGCCGGTTCGGCGGCGAAGAGTTTGTGCTGCTGCTGCCGGGCACCTCTATGGGCGACGCGGCCGCAATGGCAGAACGCATCCGTGAGGCCGTCAGTCATACGGTGTTCCCGTTTATCAACAGCATGACGGTTTCCCTCGGCGTCGCTACCTTAAACGGTTTGGGCGACGACGCCTCACTGCTCAGGCGAGCAGATGAAGCGTTGTACGCGGCAAAAGACGAAGGCCGTAACTGCGTCATGGTGAACCATGAGGGGAACATTTCTCGCTATCCTGCCAGGTAACGCCGTGGGCGTGAACCCAACGGCGTCTTAACACATTTCGCGGAGTTTCCAGTGCAGCCAGTGGTCCAGTTCGCTGTCTGCCAGGGGACGGGAATAGAAAAAACCCTGGGCCTGATCGCAGCCATATTCCGTTAACGCTTCCACGGTATCGACACATTCCACGCCTTCGGCCAGTACCACATAATCCAGCTCTTTCAGCATGGTAATAATATTACGAGCAATAATGCGTGAGGCCATATCGGATGAAAGCTCACTAATTAGCGAACGGTCCAGCTTGATCACATCCAGCGGCATCCGGCGCAGATAACTGATATTGCTGTAGCCGGTACCAAAATCATCAAGAGAAATGCCAAAGCCGCGCAGTTTCAGCATCTCAAGCCCCCGCATGGACGAGGGGCTCTCAACAATGCGCTCCGTTTCCAGACACTCGATTCCCAGCAGGGAGGTGGGGAGTTTTGCCTTAAGCATTTTCTCTTCCAGACTATCCGCAAAACCGTCAAGCGAGAAATCGCGCTCACTCACATTAATCGTAACAGGCAACTGGATACAGCTGTTGCGCAGGCGCTTCAGGCGGGCGATAACGTTGTCAATCACCCATGATGTCAGGGCAGTAAGGGTTTCGGTCTGCTCGGCAAGCGGGATGAAAGTGGCCGGTGAGAGTTCGCCTCGTTCAGGATGATGCCATCGAATCAGGGCTTCAAGCCCGATGGGTTTACCGCTTTGCAGGCAAATTTTAGGCTGATAAACCAGATAAAGGCCCACATCTTCGCGCAGCGCGCGCGCCAGATCGTTGATTAACGTGAAATCCTGCGTACGTCTGATATCCGTGGCTTCACTAAAGCGTAAAGAGGGTAAACCGCGCCCAATGGCCTCGTGCAAGGCGCTGACCGCCTGGCGCAGGGTTTCATGGGGCGGGAAAATACCGGAGACGAAATCGACCTCGCCGGTGTGGGTGCTGAGCCCCACTGACAGGCCTTCACCCAGGTCGGCGCTGATGCCTTCCATCTGACAGGCGACCCAGTGCGCACTGATGCGGCTGTCCGCACGCGTCAGCACCGCAAAACGCCCGGTGGCAACAGTATAAATAATGTCACTGGCCGCAGGACGCAGCCGAAGGGGCAAAAGGGTAGCGACATCCTTGAGCAGGCTTTCAACGGGCCCCATGCCCATCGACCGGGCCAGTTCATAGGCGCGCGGCATATCAATACAGTCAATCAGGACCAGGCGGCGTAAGGTTGTATCGCCTGCTGCCGATAAATAATGCATGTCACGAATCAGGCGCTGGCGGTTGGGCAGCCCGGTCACCGGGTCGACAAAGCCCGCAGAATGCCAGGCCTCCAGAAACGACATCACTAATGATGACAGTAACTGAAGCGTCGTAATTTGTGAGGCGCTGAAGGGGTGCGGTTGAACATCCGTGACGCACAGCGTACCCAGGTTTATGCCATCACGGTTTTTCAGTGGGACGCCCGCATAAAACCGAATAAAGGGCGCCCCAACGATCAGGGGATGGGCCGCAAAGCGGCTGTCGAGATAGGTATCAGGCACGACGACGGCGGTATCACCATCTACCGCATAGCGACAAAGTGAATCCTCCCGGGACGAACGTTCCAGCTTAAAATTGTGTGAGGCACGCACATACTGAAACTCATCATCAATGATAGAAATAAAACTGCCGGGAATGTTCAGTGCCTGACTGGCCAGTCTGACAAATTTTCTCAGTATGTCATCCCGACTTTCATCAGGATGACGAAGTGCCTCAAGGGCACGGATGCGGCGTTCAGGATCGCCGTCGAGACTCATAAGCATGTGTGTCCTCCGCTCCGTACTGATAACGGCGCGAAATTAAAAAGAAAAAGTGTCGGATAGAAGCACCGCAACGCTGGCCAAAGGGCGCGAAAGGAAAAACAGGAAATAATTTTATTTTCACTAAATAATAGGCGTGTTCTGGGTTTATGTCTCTTTTTATTTTCTTTAATAAATTTCTTAGTTATGAACGATGCACACATTTAATCAATTTTTACGTTTTATTTTTTCATTAACACTGCCACAATTATTTTTATAAAGAGTAGCGCGCTATTGTTTTGCCCGCAACTATTAGGCATGAATATTTTTATTGACGTTTTTACACAGCCACACCGGGGAAATACTATGAATATTCTAAAAAATTTTACGATAAGACGTGTCGTCTTATGGATACTCATTATCGCCGTGATCGTCATTGCGCTTGCGGGTGCCTATGGTTCGGTGATTCTCAAAGACATTAATCGGGAAGTTACGCGCAGTAACAGCCTGACAGAGCAGCTTATTTTCCTCAATCGTGCCAGTTTGCAGATGCAGGAGAATGCGACAGCGAATCGTGCTGCGCTGGCGGCAGACGTGCCTGCGGGTGATGAGTGGCAGCGCTACCGTGCCGCGCTGACCAGCGCGCCACAGGATTATCCTGCGGCTGCGCAGGAAAGACTCCGTGCTCTGACGCAGCAGATTTCCAGCAATAACGCGCCGCTGAGCGTAGAGCATCAGAGACTGGTAGAACTCTTTTTGATTACGTTGGCTGCGGTCACGGGGCTGCTTTTCTTTTGTGACCGCTATCTGGTTGTCCATCTTGTTCGCCCCGTAGCAAAACTGCGTAATCACTTCCGCATCATTGCTGACGGCGATCTGACCCAGGAACCCGAAGATCTTGGTCGGAATTGTGTCGGGCAAATGGTGCCGTTACTTAAAGAAATGCAACAAAGTTTGCTGAAGACCGTTCTGGCGATTCGCGACAATGCATCCGTGTTACGGGATGAGGCCAGCGATATCGCTAAAGGCAATGCCGATCTGTCGAACAGGACGGCGACTCAGGCAGCCGCGCTGGAAGAAACGGCGGCCAGCATGGAGCAGTTAACCGCGACCGTGCGCTATAACGCAGAAAACAGCCGTGAAGCGCGCGCGCTGTCAGGCATCACTGCGCAAACCACTCAGCAGGGCGAACAACTGGTGAAAACGGTGGTTGGCGCGATGGAAGGCCTGTCTGTGGGCGCAGAAAAAATACGTCAGTTTACGGCTACCATTAATGGTATTGCGTTCCAGACCAATATTCTGGCGCTCAATGCCGCCGTCGAGGCGGCGCGCGCCGGAGAGCAGGGGCGCGGTTTTGCTGTAGTGGCCAGCGAAGTACGCTCTCTGGCGCAACGCAGTGCCGAAGCGGCGAAAGAGATTGAAGGGTTAATTGCGGATACGGTCGCCGGTATCAGTCAAGGACGTGATGCGGCCAACACGGCGGGCAGCACGATGGAAGAGGTGTTACGTAACGTCGGCAGCGTGAACGACCTGATTGGTCAGATTGCTCTGGCTTCCGAAGAACAGAGTAAAGGTATTTCTCAGGTCACACTCGCCGTAGCGGAAATTGACCGGGTTACGCAGCAAAACAGCAGTCTGGTGCAGACTATCTCAGCCTCTGCGGAAAGCATGAGCAGCCAGACTGAGACACTGACCAGCGTCATTACACGGTTTACACTGCCCGTGACAACCTCGTCTGTTGTCCGTTCAGCCAGCCATAAGGCCACGCAACCTCTTCGTCCTTCGGTCTCTGTGGCGACAAAAGATGATGCGGCCTGGATTGCGTTTGGCAAATAAAGATATATAAGCCAGCCGGTGGTCTGTTTTTCAATTGAAAATAACCACTGAGGTTTTCATGCCCCCGCCTTATGGCGGGGGAATTTATTGTTGAACGTCCTGTTTTAAATTTATATTTCCTTACATCTTACGTTACGAAATAAACTCAAATTATTGGTTTTTTTAAAAGTCATGCCGTTTCGCTTAAGGGAAAGTGATATAAGTTGATCAAAGCATAGATTCGGACCCATAAAATTCCTGCCAGAACGGCCTTCCCTCGATTGACATTTCCCCTGTTAAGATTAAGTATTCTTATGAAATGTGTGCTGCGGCGGTGGCTGATGACCGTGTGAGAGAACCGATACGGGCTGCGCTAAGGCACTGTTACCCTAAGTCAACAACAGGGAGCCTGGTTTGGGAAATTCAATCGTCCGACGGCCCGTGCCCGTCCAGAATAACGTCCGGGAGCTGCGTATTGCGGCAGGTCTGTCACAGGAGGGCGCAGCCGAACGCTTTGATCTTAGCTTGCGCGCTTGGCAGACAAAAGAAGCCACGGCGAAAGTCGCGTTACTGAGTCAGGGCGAGTATGAATTGCTGCTGCTGTTGGCAGGCAAGCATCCCTATTATGAACTGGTGCCACAGTCCAAAAAATAGCGATTTTTACCGTTTTACACAGATAAGCAGCCTCAGACTATGAAGTTCATCTCTGAGAGGACGATAACAGTAAAAACGGGGTCGAAGTTAAAGGCGATCCCGTGATCAGAGCAGATGACTGAGATTGGGATTTTTGCTGTACAGGCGGGCCTTTGTTGCGGTTTCAGGTTGGCAGATGACGTTTACCTGGTTCTGTCTGATTGCAGGCGTCCTCTTTTTACTGTGAGATGCCCGGCCACAGTATACGACCTCAGGAGGACATACTCTGAAGCACTCAACCGAAAACGGCGCTGAAGAAGCGCGCTTGCGTGCGCTGGCCCAGTATCACCTGATGGACACGCCGCCGAATGAAGCGTTCGATCGCCTGACGATTCTGGCCGCGCGACTGTTTAGCGTGCCGGTGGCGTTTGTGTCGCTGATTGATGAAAAACGCCAGTTTTTCAAGTCTCGCTATGGTCTGCAGATTACTGAAACCTCGCGGAGCGTGGCGTTCTGCCATCATACGCTTGAGAGTGACTCGATTCTTTGTGTGCCTGACGCACTCAACGATCCCCGCTTCTGTAACAGCCCGCTGGTGCTGGGTTATCCCTATATTCGATTCTATGCTGGCGTCCCGCTGATTACGCCCGACGGGCACAGAATTGGGACATTATGTCTGACCGATAATCATCCCCGCCCTGCAATGAGTCCAACGGATCGTCAGAACCTGACCGATCTGGCTGCGCTGGTGATGGACCGCATGGAGGTTCATCGTATGGAGGTGCTGCGCCATGCCAGTCAGCAGCGGCTTGAAGCCATATCGGTCACCTCGCCTGATGCCATTATTTGTACCGATCTGAATCGCGGGATTACATTCTGGAACCCTGCCGCGACCAACATGTTTGGCTATGACGCCAGCGAAATGATGGGAAAATATGTCGCCGGACTGATCCCGGAACGCTGCCAGACCGACTACCGCAACGAACTTGATCGGCTTGAGCATGACGATGACGCGATCGCAGTCCCTCGTACTCTGCAGATTTGGGGGAAACGCTGCAACGGTGAAGAGTTTCCGGCAGAAGTTTCTTTCTCGGGCTGGCGCGAAGGGGAGGAACGCTATGTCGGCATGATTATCCGTGATGTTACGCTGCGTTATGAAAGCGAGGCGCGACTGTGTGAGCTGGCGTCACTGGATATGCTGACGCGTCTTGCCAGCCGCAGTGCGTTTATGACCCAACTCAGTAAGCTGACGGAATCCGGCGTACCTTATACCTTGCTGATGACGGATTTAGACAGTTTTAAAGAGGTGAACGATACACTAGGCCATGCCGCAGGCGATGCCTTGCTGTGCCATGTGGCTGAGCAGATTCGCGCGGTTTGTACCCATGCGATTGCGGCAGCCCGACTTGGCGGCGATGAGTTTATTGTCCTGCTACCCAATGGTTGCGATGAGGCCATGGGGATAGCGCATATACTCACTGCGGCCATCCAGATGCCATTTGATTACATGGGATCGGTGCTGACGGTGGGAGCCAGCACCGGTGTGGCCTGTTTTCCCTTACATGGCACCGACACGTCATCGGTCATGTCAGCCGCCGATTTAGCGCTGTACCGCGCCAAAGCGCGCGGGAAAGGCCAGTCTGTTCTCTTTCAGCCTGAATTTCGTGAGGCGGAACAGGGACGACGCCGTTTTGAGCGTGAACTGGAAGCTGCGGTACGTCAGCATCAGTTCGTTCTGCATTACCAGCCGCGTTTTAATGGGGCCGATGGGACATTGATCGGCTGCGAAGCACTGGTGCGCTGGATGCATCCCGCGCGTGGCATCCTTTTTCCCGCTGAGTTTATTGATATGCTGATTAAAAGTCCGCTGTCAGTCAAACTTGGGGAGTGGATCATTCAGTCCGCTGTCAGTCAAATTAAGCAGTGGCGGCGTCAACACGCTGCCTTGCGTGTCAGTATTAATCTGTTCCCACGTCAGTTGCTGGAAACGGGCCTGGCCGATGTTATCCGTCACTGTGCCGGAGAAGATGCAGGCTTTATCGAACTGGAAATCGATGAACCGCTGCTTACCGACGCCGATGAGACAAAATTACAGGTTCTGGATGCGGTTAAAAATACAGGGGCGTTATTTATCATCGACCATTTTGGTCGCAGCCTGGCCTCGCTCAGCCTGTTGCAGCATCGCTGTGTTGCCGGTCTCAAGATAGATAAATCGCTGACGGGCCAACTTGAGCAGAGCAACAAAGCCCGACTGCTGTTTAACGCGATTGCTTCGTTAGGCAAAAATATGGGCATCACGGTCGCGGCTGAAGGCATTGAGAACCGTGCACAGCATGAATTCATTTGTGCTGCGGCATGTGACATTTTACAGGGCAAACAGATGGGGGCACCCGTCAGCGCGCCTCGCTTCGAAAAGCTTTATGTTACGCCGCTCAATTGCCCCCAACCCTGATTTGCTGTTCTTCTGGAGTTAACGCTCAGGGTCCTGAGCGTTAACGAAGATGACGCTGTCCTGACCGATGAGGCAGAAAAAACGGCACCGCGAGGATGCCGAAGTGAGCAACGTTTGTCAGGACAATCATTGTGATAATCAACTCACACTAAGATTATCGGCCCTGTGCCAGTAAGATTGAGCGAACCGATGACACGTTTGTGAAAACGTGACGCGACGCAGGTTTTAAGCGGTCTGAGGGCATTTATCCGCAAAAAAAGAGAGAGGCATTTCAGGTATAGAGAAAATTTATTTGATCCCGGGTGGCGACAATCCAAAGCGTGAACTAGTGTAATAACGCTGTTTGGAAGTCATTTAGGATTTCCCTGAGAACTCCGGCCCGGCCCTTTAACGAGGTTCGGGCATTTTTTTGCACTTTAAACAGCGCCTTGCCTCTCTGTTGCACGTTCAACGCGTCAGGGAAGGCCGTAAAACCTGCTTGCAGGCCAGCGCTGACGACAGCCCGTTTCCTGTGCATAACGACAGAGGACAGAGTAAGAGAGGGAAGGGCATTAACGTCAGCGTGGTAATGGTGAGTCGAGAGGCAGGTAAGCAGGCGCGTGTAACGTTTATTGCCTGAAGAGCAGCGTCAGAAGTTCACGATAATGTGACGCATCGTCCTCATTCGTTGCCGTTTCAAGACAACCAATCAGCTTCAGACAGATGATGCGTCGACTCACAGGCTTATTTTCCCGAAGAATTTCGACTGCGATCCTGCCAAGTGTTTCAAGTTGATGTGGGTGATCAATCTGGCTGAAATAATGGGCCAGATTGCTGGTTTTTCCTGAGGGCGGCAAACCGTCCTGGCGCATAGTGTTCCTTGAAGCTGAGTAGGAGTATTTGTGCGCAAGTTAACCGATCCTGGGGGCCGCTGTACAGCAGTATTACCGATTACTGGCGAGAGAAAGGTTGCCAGCCGTCTGGCTTAGATCTGGCAGGGTAAAGCGGCGATATGTAAGGCGGGCACTGGCGCTTCAGAGCTGGCTGACAGCGGCGACTGGCTTCCCATTGTGCGTGAATATTTCAGTCTGTGATAAGAGCATAAACGCCGCTAAATGAACAGGCACAGGCATGGCGCACGTTAATAATAACGTTTTAGTGCGAAGCATTACCGAAGAGAATAACATCATCATTAGCAGGGTTTTATTCATGGGCGTAAACAGTCGCCAGGAAGTATAACCATCAGCGCCACAACAAAAAATATTAATACTGCTCTTACAAAATGCTGAACGATAATATCTCGACGTTGACGGATATCTGTCTTTACGTGCCTTTGAAAATACACGCATAACGCCGGGCCAGGCCTGGCAAGGCCTGCAGGTGTTGTCAGGCGTACTGTAGATATATTCAGAATAGTCTTTATCAGACAGCATTCAGGCCAGGAATTTAATAAATTTATTGCAATTCATTAAGTTAAAACAGGCATTTCAAAAGTATCATTTTTATCACTTCAGGCTACTATTCTTTCGGCAGAAAAAGGCTTTTGTCATCTGTTTGATTATTACTAGAATGTGAAAAACAATAGTGATTAATTGCCCGATTGAGGAGCGTAAAGTGTTATTTCACGACGATGAGAAAAGTCATGTCATTCTTGGCGAAGCGGTGGTCAATCTTGCCCTTGGTGAGAAAGAAATTAGTATTGATACACTCATTGCGGAGCTCAATATGATGGCCGAGTCAGAAACCTGTGATAACAGATTAGCCGATATTTTTTCGGCGCGACGCTGGCTAAAGCAGTTCAGACCTTCACCCGTCAGGAGGGATTCCGGCCTGCGCTGGTTAATGACAGCCAGTCAGGAAGGAAAAACAGATGAAAATGTTATTCGTCTTAATCCGGAAGAGGATGACGACCGTGCATAGCCAAACGTTGGCAAGTTAGTCAAGAAAAGGTAATCAATGACCTCTCTGCCTCTGCTTTACCGCCTCGCCTCTGCCCTGTGGTGTAATCACAACGCTGTAAGACGGTTAGCTTTCTGATATTTACGCAAGTGACTGTTAAGTATGATATAGCACTTTATGCACAATAACCCTGCCAGCCAGTTAAGAGAATTCCTGTACAATTTTCCAGATGTTGTATAAGTTTAGTGAACATTGCGTTGACTAACGTTTATACTATTTCTCATTTGGGAGATTCATGATGCGTCAGAACGAAAATACGTCCAATACGGTTCACGATATTGCCCGTTACTTTGGCAACGACACGCTCCCTTCCGAAAAAGCGACGCTGGGTCAGGTCATCGTGGAGATCCTTCATGCAGGCAAAAGCCTTAACCGTAAGGCCATTTGTAGCGCGCTGATTCGTCGACTGAGTCAGTCGGCCAGTCCGCTTGAAGAGCAACATTATCAGAAACTGATCAGTATGCTTTTTGACCGCTGAACACTGCGACGCACACGTGCATTCACGTCCCGCAGCAGTAATCTGATTGGTCAAATAAGCAGGTCACCAGAGGCCTGAGCATTTGAGGCTGGTTTGCCCGGTTACAGGGGCACAATGTCATCAGGAATGCGGGTATGCAAAAAGATAAACAAGAGAAACTTATTGAAATTGTCATGGGCGAGGCGATTACCGCGTTGCTTGACAGCAATGACACCATCAGTGGTGCGACACTGGCAAACAGACTTAAGATCATTCTCCGGGATGAAACTCACGACGAGCGGCACGAGGCTATTGAAATGGCGCTTACGGAAGTTCGCAACGAGTTTGCCTCCGCACGTGACCCGATTGATGCCACCGTACTGGCATTTGGTCAGAGCATTCCGGACAACAGTCGTAAGCACTAAGTCTGGGCGGCCTTCAGGGCGATGCATGCAGGGTAAAAACGCAGCGGTTGCTGGTATGCACGCAGGATTGCAGCACTGAACAGTCAGTATGACGTCACTTACCTTCACAGATACAGATTAAGAAGATCATCATGCCGAATACTATCGACATTGAGCAAAACACGACAGAAGCAGAAATACTGCATCTCTTTCGCCGTGCGGGTGACACACTTCAGGCTGAAAATGCAGTGCTGGATGCGGTGATTCGTGACATCGTCATTCAGGGGCAAAAGGTGACCAGTAAGGCCATCATCATACGTCTGATTGCCGAACTGGAATGCACGGAAGATAGCAATGAGTTGGCCGTGTTACGCCATTGCCTGGAAATTGTTGTGGGGCGAACATCCTCCAGGGACGATGCGTAAGATACAGCCTGCGCGGTCTCGCTGAATCTGTCATGGAATAAAAGCGCATCGCCCTGTACTGATAAAGCGGTATCGGTACCACCGCTAGTCCGGTGCTTCATCATCTTAATGAAACTGTCGGGAAAGCAGGCGTATCGCTTCCTGACACGCTTTCTTTTCAAGCTGCTCTGTGCTCTGTTCACTGTAATTATGCAGTGAACTGACAATATCCTGAAGATGGAGCTCGCCATCGGGTTTAAGCAAACGCGCAACTATCGTACCAATAATGGTATAGATGTCTTGCATGGCGGTGTCATCACTCATTCGACCTCCGTCAGCGAAAACGTGCCTTTATTAATCAGCGCGTCGGTTATGTGAATACCTTTCAAGGCGCTTACTCGTGCAAAGCGTTTTTCAGAAAATGGGGTAAGCCGCTGCCTGGCAGCGACTTAATGAAGGTGATGGATACTGAGATCACCGAGTTCTGTCGTTTGCGATTCAGCCGGACGAGAAATCATCTCCGCACGGATTTCTTCAATGGCCCGCAATGCTGCGCGAATGCGTACCTCATCACTTTCGGTATCCAGAAGCTGTTGCAGCCGCTCAAGGAGAAGGCGCCAGGAAATTGCCGCATCCTCATTCAGTAGCTGCGTCACCATCTCTCCGATGATGATGTCCGTCATTTTTTCGTCAAAAACGTTATTCATATACTCCCCGGAAGGCGGTTCTGAGACCGAAAGATTAGCACAGGTTTTTCCAGTGGGGGTTTGCTCAGCATCAAAATGAGACTGCACGGATGTGCAGGCGGCACTGCAATGGCACCGAAAACCTTTACTGGCTTTTTTTTGCGGGCAACAGAATAAGTTTCTTTGAGCAATCATTCAATTGCACATTGACGTATTTTTCATCTTTGCCAAAGAAACAGCCCGGGCAGTGCCGGGCTCTGGCGGTCATGCTGCTGCATCGCCGGTTAACTGAGCAGGCGGTCAGGCTGTACGAAACACAGAAACCATGTCGCGCAAATCACTGGCCCGTTTTGCCAGTTCATCTGCGGATGACGCCGACTGCTCAACCAGTACTGCATTTTGCTGTGTCACCTGATCCATCTGGTTAACGGCAATATTAATCTGGCTTACGCCGCTGCTCTGCTCTTCAGACGATGATGAGATATCGCGAATCAGCTGAGAGGTTTGCTCTATGGCCTCTACGCTCTGCTTAACTTTGCTGCCCGCATCCTGCGCCAGCGTTAAGCCTTCATTCGACTGAACGACGGATTGCTCTATGAGACCTTTAATCTCTTTGGCGGCACCGGCTGAGCGCTGCGCCAGCGCGCGCACTTCGGCCGCTACTACGGCAAATCCTTTACCCAGTTCGCCGGCGCGAGCCGCTTCAACGGCGGCGTTAAGCGCCAGTATATTAGTCTGAAAGGCGATGCTGTCAATGACGGCGGTGATTTCCTCAATCTGGCTTGAGCTGCCACGCATCTTCTGCATTGTCGCCATGACAGCGTTCATCGCATCACCACTCATTAAGGCCGCATTAGTCGCCGATACGGCCATATCGGAGGCGTAACGTGTGTTATCGGCATTCTGTTTAATAATGGACGACAGTTGCTCCATACTGGCGGCGGTTTCAGCCAGCGAGGCGGCCTGTTCCTCCGTACGCGATGAGAGGTCGTTATTACCCATCGCAATTTCTTCCGACGAGTTGGCAATGGTTGACGCGTTATTTTTAATACTGGTCACTAACAGCGAAAGACGTAGCTGCATCTGCGCCAGGGCATTCAGCAGTTCGGCGATCTCATTATTGCCCGATACCGTTATTACGGTGGTTAGATCACCCGCTGCAACTTTACTGGCCACTGCCACCGCCTCTTTTACAGGGCGCGTGACCGAACGACTAATCATAAACGCCACAAAGACTGCTATGAGTGCTAACACCAGTAATGCGGCCAGCAGGATATACTGCGAATGACGACGTTGATCGATTTGATCGTTGAGCGTGATTGCCAGTTGCTGGCTGAGTTTTGTGTCAAGATCGTTATAGGCGTTAATCGCCTGGGTAAAGTCTTTTACGTAGTCCAGAGGCGTAATCTGCACGGTTTTCGTGATAAAGACGTTTTCCGCCATCTTAAGTACGCTGGCCGAACGTTGATAGGCGTCCTGCGCCTGCGCGGCAAAGTCAGTTTTCAGTCCTGGCTCCACGGTAAAGGCTTTATTCAGTACATTACTGAATTTTTCCAGTGCATTTCGGCCGCCTTCAAGTTGATATTCCATGGCGCCACGATAGGATTCGTCAGCTTTATCCCCCGCCGCAATGATGGACGTACCACTTGCCCGGATGCGCCCGAGCGTTTCGGTCAGCTCTGGCAGGCGGCCATAAATACTCATGATAAGCTGATAAGTATTCAGGTCGGCATCTAAAGATAGACTATACAAATCAAGAATGTCTTGATTCGTGTCCAGCAGGTTTTGAATGAGTTGGGCATGATGCGTCAGGCTGCTCGACAGCGTTAACTTCCCCGTTAACACGTCCTGTTGTAGCTGTGACCATGCGGTCTGAACATTTAAAAAACGCTGAGTGGGTTGTGCGCTGGCATCATATTGACGCAATTCAGAGGCTATTTTTTCATACATTGCATCGATCTGAGAAGCCAGCGCTACGCGTGGCGCGTTATCCAGCTTATTTTGGGAAATAGCGATGGCACTTTCCGCACGATGGCGCTGTATCAGGTTAAGTAATGTCAGGATATCTTTTTCGATCGGTACGCCCTGTAACTCTTGTGTTTTTACGTTAATCGCTTCATTACCCGTCTGAATAAATAGATAGGTAGGTAATATAAATAAAACCAGAGCAAAAATACCGAGGATAAGAAATTTTGTCGGCAGGCCGAGTTTGTCGAGAATGTTTTTCATTACTTGCGGTCCAGGTGGAGTGGTGTCTTTTGATAAAATCATCAAAATATAATTATGTTATGTTTTTACTGTAATAGAATGGAAATTTTTCGCTTATTATCAACGATCTGTTTGATTTAACGGCAGGACGAGGCCCATTTTTCACAGTGAAAGACAGTATAGAGTGCATTCTTCTGTTTATCATGTTAAAGATTCACTAAATTTTCTTTTCAGTGTGGCTAAGCCAAATTATTTTTCTTTTTTAATTTTCATCTAATCATAAATAGGTATATATGGGATGCTTGTTATAAAAAAGCAGCCTCGATCCCAAAGAATGAAAAAAAATTAAAGTTATCCTGAGGGGTGACGATAATGGCGGTCCTTATTTTTTTAGCCAACAATAAAGTCTTCCAGGGGCTTTTACCGGGTAATATTCTGGTCAGATAATTAAAGTCATATGACTTACGATGAGTATCGCCACGTGCTCAGGACCGGTTAAACATACATTCCGCTTACTCCCGCAAGACGCTTCCGAAGCTGAGGGTTGTGTTGCAATCCCTGTGACGCGTTTTGTGTCGCTGCGTGCGTCATCGCCTGCGTGTTTTCCTGCGCTTAAGCACTGTTTACAGTGAAGAAGTGGTGCACGCTCTGACGCCGCAGCGGCAAACGGTGAGTGTTCCCTGTTAACCAAGATTGAATATTTTTTTCTTATCGCCAGAAAGTAACCAATACAATGTTTTATTCTCTTTTTCTAAATGAAATTCTTCTCGTTTAGTTTAAGATTTAATATTCGTCAAATTATTTTTGTTTTTATTAAAAAACCATAATTATCAATTGCTTATTATTTTTTTATTACGGGGCTCTTAATTTTTACTGTGGATTTTACTTTTTTAACCGATACCTGTTTTTCACCATAAGCAGGGAGTCCATAATGAAAATTTCAACGCGCCTGACGATGAGTTTCGGCCTTTTAATTACGCTGTTTATTATCTGCACCTCAGTGGCCTATACCGGTATGAATAATGCCCGTAACGGCATGGATGAAGCCGTAAATGTCAAAATGAAGAAATACCGTGTGGGGATGGACATGTACGGTGGGTTACGTGACATGGCCGTCATTGTGCGTAACCTTGCCCTGATTACGGATCCCGACCAAATGCAGCGAGAGTGGCAACGTATTGTCACGCAAAAAGCGAGCTATATAGAGAACCGTGAGCGTCTGGCTGCAATGGTTGCCAGAGATTCAACGCCAAAGGCCAGAGAGGCCTTTGATAAGATAGTAAGTAGCGAGGGCCCGGTGCTGGCGGCGCTGGAACATGCCGGCCAGCTTGGCTTACAAAACAAGCAGCAGGACGCGACGTCTTATCTGATAAAAACGGTTCGGCCATTGCAAGGGCAATTACTTGAGTCGCTGAAAGAGATGACCAGGCTGCAAATGGAAGACAGTGAAAAGTCCGTTGAAATCACCAGTCAAAATGTGCGCCGGGCCACGCTGATTCTGTTGATTCTTGCCTCTCTGTCGGTGGTCGTTTCCGTCGCAGCGGGGTATATGATTATACGCGTGCTGATGCGTCAGCTCGGTGGTGAACCTGCTCAGGCGCAGGCATTATCTGCGGCGATTGCCGGCGGCAATTTAACCGCACCGGTCACCTTGCGTGCCAACGATTCAACCAGTCTGCTCGCCTCTCTGGCGAATATGCAGACCAGTTTGCGTCGTCTGGTTAGCCAAATCAAAGAGACCGCCGGATCGGTCGCCTCGGCATCCGATGAAATCGCTCAGGGCAATACTGAGCTGTCATCACGTACAGAACAGCAGGCTGCCGCCCTACAGGAAACGGCGGCCAGTATGGAACAGCTCACCGCCACGGTGAAGAGCAATACGGCCAGTGCACAACACACGGCTACCGTTGCCCGCGAGGCTGCAACCCTGGCGCGCAGCGGCGAGTCCGAAGTGCAGCGGATGTCTCATACCATGAATGACATCGCCCTGAGCGCGACAAAAGTACGCGACATCACAGGCGTGATTGAAAGTATTGCGTTTCAGACCAATATCCTGGCGTTAAATGCGGCGGTTGAGGCAGCGCGGGCGGGCGAGGGTGGGCGCGGTTTTGCCGTCGTCGCTGGCGAGGTCAGAATCCTGGCACAGCGTAGCGCCACTGCCGCAAAAGAGATCAAAGAACTGATCGAACATGCGGTGGAACAGGTGGATAGCGGCGTTCATGTCGCCGCCGGGACCGGAGAAAGTATTCTGAAGGTCGTGGGCATGGTCAATGCACTGGCGGGCGCGATGGATGAAATATCAATGGCTTCGTCAGAGCAGATGCAGGGGATCTCGCAGGTCAGCGTCGCCGTCAGTCAGATGGATGGGGTCACCCAGAATAACGCGGCGCTGGTTGAAGAATCCTCATCCGCCTCGCACTCCCTGTCAGAGCAGGCGCACGCCTTACGCGGCATGGTTGAAGCATTTCAGGTTTGATCGCTTAGCAGGGGCGGTAACGCCCCTTTTTTATATCACAGAGTCTGGTGTCTCCAGCCTCACGACAGGACATCCCCGCGATCAGGCCTGTCACTGAATGGTCAGAACAACCCGGCCAATCAGTTTGATGTCATCAATTCCACAATCAAAGGCCACGCCAATCCCGCTGACGTGGACTTTCCTGACCGGAATACGCGTCAGCGTTCTGACGCTGGCTGTGCCTTCAATTTCGACCAACCAGACGCCGTCATGCATATCTTCGAAGTCAGTATCGATGATGTATTGCGTGGTTTCGGCCAACAGTAAAAAAGCGTTGCGCGGTTCCTGCTTCAGGGGCGCATATAAGGCTTTATCCAGCATCACATAACCCGCATCCTCGATTTTTCCGCTGATTAGTTTTTTTCTAATCAGTGTCGGTGTGTCAGGTTTGCTTTCTGAGAACTTACTTCCTTTACCCGTAATCAACCATTGCAAGTCCGCCCCCGTTTCCATAACGCACTGCAAAACGATATCTGACGGAAAAACATCACGTTTATAGCGTGCAGACAGGCTGCTTGCGGCAATTCCAAGGTGATCTGCAAGCTGCATTTTCATGGTAAAGCCATAGGCATCGACAACGCGATCCAGAGCTTCAGCGCTCGAGTTCGGAAATTTGAAATTAGTATAAACGCTCATTTTCATTGACACTTAGATTTAGTCTAAGTATCCTCCGGTTTTAGTTAGCCTTTGATTGATGCAGCAGCAGGCGGCTTTATCAGATAACGAAAGATTTTGCCTGATGAGGCCCATTTTTACAATCGTCATGCCGGAACCTTATCGCGTCGCTCACCTGTCTGCGTGTAACGGTCAGCACCGGTGAGATAAGGCAACAAGGGCGATTGTGTCGGTAAGCGCCGCGATTGCGCGCAAGATGTGAGTGAAAGTGGTTTAACGCCTTGTCGTGCTGACACTGAGGCCAGTTTTATTACCGTTTCGCTTAATGCTTAACAAAAGCCAGCGATGAGACAGGCGCGAATCCGTCATCAGGTACAGACACCATGATGTCAGTGACGGTGGCGACTGGTCAGTCAAACCCGATGCAAACTTTATCGGAGGAAAACAATGAGTCGCACCGTCCAGATAAAAAGCCCGCTATCCGCTTCGCATGCTGAAGCGCGTTTTGACAACGGCAGCAGCGAAAAGATGACCTTTGATGAATTTCGTCAGCGCTGGCGTTTGCTGCGCGACAGCAACCGTAACCCTGCGCTGCGGTACTTCAATCACCAAAATGACGATTTCAAATTCTGTGTTTTAACGCTGGTCAATCGTGACTGGCCCGGCAGTTTCAGGCAGGAAGATATTGGCAAACCTTTCGAGTGTTTCGATCAGTTACGTCGTGAACGCATCATCATGGCGATGAACAAGCTGGCGCGCTGGGGAAAGATATTGCCGCGACAGTTCTCAACGGCGGACTGCTTTTTGCCTGAATAGACCACCTAATCGTAACGCAATGACGTAAACCCGTCGGGCATGACTTTGCCCAAAATCTGGAGAGAAATGATGAACAGCGAAACCCATTCACTGAATGACGCCACAACCTTTACCCTTAACAAACTACTTGATAACGAAAGAAAAGCCTGCGCACTGGCGGTCGCCAGACGGCTGAATGTTATGGCGGCGCATATTACGCGTCAGACATTAAACGGCATTGAGGCTGCGGAACTGCTGCGCAACGAAGCTGAACGTTATGAAAACGAATCAGGAGCGCTGCGCTGATGGCCGATACCATTGATGTCGCGCAGCAGCGCAGCGAAGAAATCCTGGCGCACAATATTGCCCAGGTCACGCAACGGCCCGTGGCAATCAGCGCTTCGTTTTGTGAAGAGTGTGATGCACCGATTCCCGAGGCGCGCCGTCGCGCCGTTCAGGGTGTCACCCGCTGCCTGTCCTGTCAGGAAGTCTGCGAGTTACGCACACGTCTTCACCACGGACAGGCGCGATGATGACTTTTGCTTACCCGTGGAATGCCCCCCGGCTGGCGATTGCCAGCCCGTATCCCACTTATGACCAGCAGCAACACCGCGATCGCCTGATTGCGGCGTGGCTGCATGGGCAGAAAACCCTTAATGCCCAGGCCAGGATGGTGCAACTGGACGTCCGGCGTCGCATGGCGTTACTTGAAAAGCAACAGGGCACAGCCCGGGCTAATGCGTACTTAGCAAAAACCTTTGTTGAGCGTACATTACCGCGTGTTGAGTCAGTCAACCAGCGCTACCAGTTGCATGCCATGCGTCCCGGCATCGTGGCGCAACTATCCCGAACGCTGTCGTGCCCGCAAGGTGCAGCCAGAGCGGCCGGCACATTGTGGGAACTGATGAAGCGGTTTAACCGCCTGCCGGATATGTCCCGTGCTGATGTTGATTTACTCGCGGGCGATATTGCCAGCTTTATTCATGCAGAACTGGTGCAGTTGCATGCCAGCATCAGTGACAGGACGGATTACCGTTATGTCCATCACCTTTACACAACCGCGGCTATCATCACCCGTGAGCTGGGACAAACGCCACCGCTCTGGGAAACGGTCAGTACTCGCTTCTTCTGTCCCGACGAGGTTACCGCCGCCATCCTGCGTATGCAGGCAGAGAAATGGTGGAAAGGACAGTTGCGTCGTCTCAGCGCCTTCTGGCGAGAACATCTGCATATTGCCTTAGCCAACGTCAGCAAAAAGCGGTCACCTTATGCCAGCCCGATGGCGGTTGCGGAATGGCGGGAACAGCGTCGACGCACTCGTGACTTCCTGCAGAGTATGGATCTGGAAGATGAGGAGGGGAACCGCATCAGCCTGATCGAAAAATATGACGGCAGTGTGGCCAATCCAGCCATTCGTCGTGCGGAACTCATGACACGCATTCGTGGCTTTGAAACCCTTTGTCAAAATATGGGCTTCCGGGCGGAGTTTTATACTTTAACCGCCCCGTCTCGCTATCACGCCACCTTGCAAACGGGCCACCGCAATGCGAAATGGAACGGGGCCAGCCCGGCGGACACGCAGCGCTATCTTTGCACGCTCTGGCAGCGAGTCCGTGCCAAACTGCATCGAAATAACATCAGTATTTTTGGTCTGCGCGTTGCTGAGCCTCATCACGATGGTACACCGCACTGGCACATGCTGATGTTTATGCGCCCTGAGGACGTCAGTCGGGTAAGTGAGATCCTGCGTGATTATGCCTGCCAGCAGGACAGCGATGAGCTGAACAGCGCCCGCGCATGCAAAGCGCGTTTTCATGCGGAAGCCATTGATCCAGCAAAAGGCAGCGCGACAGGCTATATCGCTAAATACGTAGCAAAAAACATTGATGGTTATGCGCTCGAAGGTGAGCGGGATCATGAAAGCGGAAAGCCGCTGAAGGAAACGGCGATGGCCGTCTCGGCCTGGGCGGCCCGCTGGCGCATCCGCCAGTTTCAGTTTATCGGCGGTGCTCCCGTCACGGTTTATCGCGAACTGCGCCGCCTGGCTGATCTGCAAAGCGCTCATGGTGCGGGCGAGGCGTTTGCTGCCGTACATGCTGCGGCTGATGCCGGTCAATGGGCTGCGTACACCGATGCCCAGGGCGGCCCCTTCGTTAAACGTGACGCACTTACCGTGCGTGTCTGGTATCAGCCCGATGAAAATTGTAATGCCTTTGGTGAGGAAACGCAGTCGATTAAAGGTGTTTATGCCACGGCGACAGGGCCCGGCGTGCCCGTGTTGACCCGGCTGAAAACATGGAAAGTTGTGCCTAAACGCGCTGAAGAAGAGGGCGGCCAAAAACCGCAGCCGGCGTTGCGGTCTTGGAGTTCTGTTAATAACTGTACGTCTCAGGCATATCTTCTTTCTGACAGCGGGACATTATCTGCGGAGGCGCGGAATAAAGTCGGGTTCGGGAACGGTACAGGTCAGAAGCCTTTTCAGTGCCCACACACAACCCAGTCTGTCGCATTCTCCGGCACGGTTTTTAAGCCGGACAGCCGGACAGCGTTGACGGTACCGCCGCGTTATCGTGACAGGCAGGCCTGGCCTGATCCGGACGAAAACAGGCGGGTTAAAAGGCCAGATTTTTAAACTATAAACAGTGAAAATCTATTGATTTTTCTTACGCTTCTGCAGGTCAGTGCCGCAGGTTTGTCTTAAGGGAAGGTTAATAAAAGTTGATGCCTATCAACATGATATAATTTTTTACCAACTATCTTAAAACGCTTCCACAGTTAATCAATGCTATGATACTGTATGTATGTACAGTGTTTATTTTGGGGGAGGGAATTGTGGGAAATGAATTACATGAGCGAGTTATGCTTGAGCGCGTTGAGCTTATCGCCAGGCTCACCAGTGAAGGGGCCTGCGGCGAACGAGACAGGGAAATTGCGTTAAATTTGATTGCTGAACTCGCAGCTAACTACACCCTTTCCGATAACCGATTTTCCGTTGTCTTTTCGGCTACGCCTTTAAAAAAACCATGATGCCGGCGTTCTCACTGTAACGTCAGCGGGTTGTCCGTCGCCTGAGCCCACCCAAAGGATGATGTGGGTTCAGGCGCGGGCAGCGGTCCGGGCAAACAGACCTTCACTTCGATCGGTCTTTAGCGTTCCTTTCTGTCATGTCAGGCCACAAAAAACGCCAGGCAGTTGTCACGTTCCTTTCCCGTTTCACTGCTTCATCCGGCCGCAGACGCTCATCGTTAAAACACGCACTTTTCTTTCCCGTTTCGCTGCCTCTTCCGCCTGCGGATCATCACGGCTAAAACACGCACCTTCCTTTCCCGTTTTATTGCCTCTTCCGGTCATGGAACCTCATCGTTAAAACGCGCGCTTTTCTTCCTTCCTACCGTTTTTTTAGCCGGAGTCATCCCATTTTTACTGCCTTTGCCCGCTCACTGTTGAGCGGGCGCTCCCGCGTTGAGCAATGCGCTGCTGAAGCAGACACTACTCCTGTCGCGCGCTGGCAACGCAGGCCGCGCTGAGCACATGCCCCCTGTTTACCGCATGGCCTGAGCTTTATGAAACCTGCTTTTGCTACAGGAGATATGGCCTGGCGATGCGGTGCCGGTAATGCAGGCTACCGCTGACAATATTTCGCCCAGCCAACCATGGTTTTTATGCTCATAAGGGGCCAATCAATGCTGATTTATGCACGACAGGAAGAAACGGTTGATGAGATTTGCTGGCGTTATTACGGACGCACGCAGCAGGCGGTTGAACAGGTTTATGCCGCCAATCCTGGCCTGGCAGAAAAAGGCCCAACCTTACCGCACGGATGCAAAGTGGTCTTACCGGATCTGCCCCAGGCGGCTACTGGTGAGACGCTCAATCTGTGGGATTAGTGCCAATGGAAAAAATCAGTTCTCTGATTAATTACCTCATCGGGATTGTCCTGATGTGGTTTGGACGTCACACACCACAGGATATCGCTTTTATGGTGGGCTCTGGCGTTGCTGTGTTAACGATGTGCATCAATGTCGCAACCTTTTTTATCAACTGGTATTACCGCCGCAAAACCTACGAGCTGCAGCAGCGCAACGTTAAGGGGCTGAATTTTGAGCCAGACCGCTAAGCGATGTGCCGTCGTCGCCGTGCTGGCCATGGCCGCACTGCTACCGCAAATCAAGATGCTAAAAACCTCCGAAGCCGGACTCAGGCTGATTGCTGATGCCGAAGGGTGCCGCACGTCACCTTATCAGTGCAGCGCCGGCGTCTGGACTAACGGCATTGGCCATACGCAGGGCGTTACGCCTGCCAGCGTGGTGAACGAGCGCCAGGCGGCAGTCAACCTGGTTTATGACGTCATGCGCGTTGAGCGCGGCATTGATCAGTGCATGACACGTGACATGCCCTCCGAGGTCTACGACGCGGTGGTGTCCTTTGGCTTTAACGTCGGCGTGCATGCCGCCTGTAACTCCACGCTGGCGGGCTTCATTAACCGTGGCCGCTGGCGCGATGCCTGCCTGCAGCTCAGACGCTGGGTCTATGTCAAAGGGACGTATAACGCCGGGCTGGATAACCGTCGCCAGCGTGAAATGGCCTGGTGCCTGAAGGGGGCAGGATGATGCGACTGATGGTGTTTGCGATCGTGACGTTACTTGCGGCACTGGGGGCCGGCGGCTGGCGTCTCAGCGTCATCGAGGCGCGGCTGGACAAGGCACAGCACAAGGCCGCGGCGCTGGCCGCCGACCTGAGCAACCGGGAGAAGGCCATCGATCAACTCAACCGGGATAGTCAGGCCAGCCGAAAACGTGAGGCCGAACTGCGGCTACAGCAAAACCAGGCCAGCGCTCAGGCGCTGAACCGCGAAACGACAATCAGAAGAGAAACCGATGCGAATCCCGCTTTACGTACCTGGAGTGCGACTGCTTTGCCTGCTGACGTTATCCGGCTGCACAGCCGTCCCGCCTTCAGCAATGCCCGAGATTATCTGGACTGGCTGTCCACGCGTGACCAGTTGCCCCATCCCGGAGAACCGCCTGCAAACGCAGGGTGATTTGGCGGCAGATAACCGCCAGTTAGAGGCTGCGCTCGCATCGTGCGGGTTGCAGGTAGAGATGATTAAAGCGTGCCAGGAGCAGCATGATGTTGAAAGCAACCCAACTCCGTCAGGTGCTGATAAACAGCGTTCCGCTGCTACAGCAAAATCCTGACAACCTGACCATCGATATTCAGTCCGGCAGTCTGGTCTCCACCCTCGCCAGCTCGCTGTCGTTTGAATACCACTTTCAGCTGGCTGTCGTCATTACTCAGTATGCCGACGATATTGATCTGATCATGGTGCCCGTGCTGACCTGGCTGCGGGAAAACCAGCCCGACATCATGGTGTCGGAGGAAAAACGCCGCACCGGCTTTACCTTCACGCTCGATGCCACGGGCGAGGGGAAGCACACCGTGACGGTCACGCTCCAGCTGACCGAACGTGTCTGGGTTGAGCAGCAGGAAGGTGGATTACACATCACGCATTTGCCGGAACCTGCGCTGCCAGAAAACGATGCGCGGCCCTGGCAGTTGTATATCAAAGGCAAGCTGGTCAGCGAATGGAAGGCATAGCCACTGCCGCTGTTGCTGAGGCGCTGTTTAGTCATTTCTGAGTAAACGGCATTCGATTGCTGCTTTTCTCCTGCAACGTGAAACTACTGCCATGAACGAGCAAATATTAGAAATCAAGCGCTTGCTGCGCAACATGGTCCGCATCGGTACTGTCTCCGACGTCAATCTGGAGGCGGGCACCTGCCGTGTAAAGACCGGTGATAACACCACTGACTGGCTGCACTGGCTGACAGCCCGGGCGGGACGCACCCGTACCTGGAATGCCCCTTCGGTTGGCGAGCAGGTGTTGATCATGAGCCTGGGCGGCGAGCTGAACAGCGGCTTTGTTTTGCCCGGTGTGTTTTCGGATGCCAGCCCGGCGCCATCGGCCTCTGCGGATGCGCTGCACTGCTCCTTTCCCGATGGGGCGGTTATTGAATATGAGCCCCAGACCGGCGCGCTAAAAGCGGAGGGGATCCAGACTGCCACTCTCAAGGCGGCCGTTAAAATCCTGCTGGATACGCCCGAGGTGGAGTGCACAACGTTACTCAAAACCGCCACGCTGGAAGTCACACAGGGCGGCACCATGAAGGGCGACGTATCGCACAGCGGCGGCAGTTTCGCCTCCAATGGCAAAGTGCTGCATACGCACCAACATCCGGGCGACAGCGGTGGGACAACAGGAGCGCCATTATGACAACAGCACGCTACAGCGGTATGAGCCGCGAAACGGGTACGACGCTGGAAGAGCTGGATCACATCCGACAATCCGTGCGCGACATTTTGACCACGCCACTCGGGTCGCGGGTGATGCGCCGTGATTATGGCTCGCTACTGTCGGCGCTGATTGACCAGCCACAAAACGACACGCTGCGTCTGCAAATCATGTCGGCCTGTTATATGGCGCTGCTGCAGTGGGAGCCGCGCATCAGCCTGAGCGGCATCAATTTTGAGTCTGCGTTTAACGGCGGGATGGAGGTGGAAATCACCGGCAACCGAGCGGATACCGCGCAGGATTTTTCGTTAACCGTCCCTGTGAGTTGAATCATGCCTACTATCGACCTGAGCCAGCTGCCTGCGCCAAATGTGGTGGAAACGCTGGACTATGAAACGCTGCTTGCGGAACGCAAGGCGACATTGATTTCGCTCTATCCTGCTGACCAGCAGGCGTCGGTTGCTCGCGTACTGGCGCTGGAGTCGGATCCGCTGGTGAAGCTCCTGCAGGAGAACGCGTACCGGGAAGTTATCCTGCGCCAGCGCGTTAACGAGGCGGCAAAGGCGGTGATGGTTGCCTGGGCCAACGGCAGCGATCTGGATCAACTGGGCGCGAATAACGGCGTGACGCGGCTGGTACTGACCCCTGCAGATCCTACCGCCACGCCGCCTGTTGAAGCCGTAATGGAGCGTGACGAAGATTTTCGCGCCCGCATTGCTGCCGCCTTTGAGGGGCTGAGTGTGGCAGGGCCATCGGGTGCCTATGAGTTTCATGCGCGGAGTGCCGACGGACGCGTCGCCGATGCTTCCGCCATCAGTCCGTCTCCTGCCAGCGTCACCATTACCGTGCTGTCACGTGAAGGCAACGGCGTGGCGGATAACGATCTGCTGGCAATCGTGGATGCCGCCCTGAACGATGAAGATGTACGACCGGTCGCCGACCGCGTCACTGTTCAGTCGGCTCAGATTGTGGATTATCGCGTCGAGGCCACGCTGTACCTCTATCCCGGCCCCGAAGCCGAACCTATTCGCGCTGCCTCAGAAGCAAAACTGCAGGCGTTCGTGAACACCCAGGCACGTTTGGGCCGCGATATCCGGAAGTCTGCGCTTTACGCCGCCCTGCACGTCGAAGGTGTACAGCGTGTCGAACTGGCGCAGCCGACTGCGGATGTGGTGCTGGATAAAACCCAGGCGGCGTTTTGCACCGGTTATCAGATCACGGTAGGAGGTTCTGATGAGTAAACGCCTGCTGCCCACCGGATCTTCGGCACTGGAAGTGGCGGCGGCGGAAGCCTGCGCAACGCTGGAGGCCATCCCTGCGCCGATGCGCATGTTGTGGAATGCTCAGACCTGCCCGGTCGAGCTGCTGCCTTATCTGGCCTGGGCCTGGTCGGTTGACCGTTGGGATTCAGGCTGGAGCGAAAGCACCAAGCGCAGCGTGGTTGCCGCATCGGAATACATCCATAAGCACAAGGGAACGATTGGATCGCTGCGCCGTGTGGTGGAGCCGCTTGGCTATCTAATCCGCATCAAGGAATGGTGGAACACCAACGAAGCGCCGGGCACGTTCCGCCTGGACGTGGGCGTGCTGGAAACCGGTATCACTGAGGCTATGTACAACGAGCTGGAGCGATTAATTGCCGATGCCAAGCCGGTCAGCCGTCATCTGACGGGGTTATCCATCAATCTGGACAGCACCGGCACCGTTCCTGTTGCGGCCGCCAGTTACAGTGGCGATGAGCTTACCGTTTATCCCTATACACCTGAAGTTATCACCGCAGGCGGTTCCGGTTACACCGGCGCAGCGGTCCATCTTATTGACCTGACGGAAGTGAGAGCATGACAACGAAATATTTTGCCATACTGACCAATCAGGGCGCGGCTAAGCTGGCCAATGCCGCAGCCCTGGGTACCCAACTGCAAATCACCCAAATGGCGGTGGGGGATGGCGGCGGCACTTTGCCCACGCCCGATCCTGCACAGACCAAACTGGTCGGCGAAAAGCGACGCGCCGCACTGAATTCACTGAAGGTGGATGCCGCGAACACCAGCCAGATTATTGCTGAGCAGATTATCCCTGAAGGTGAAGGCGGCTTCTGGATCCGCGAAATTGGCCTGTATGACGCCGATGGCGTTATGGTTGCGGTGGCAAACTGCGCTGAAACTTATAAGCCACAACTTCAGGAAGGCAGCGGCCGTACCCAGACCGTGCGCATGATTCTGATCGTGAACAGCACCAGTGCCGTCACATTAAAGATTGATCCTTCGGTGGTGCTGGCCACGCGCCAGTATGTGGATGACAAAGTCATCGAAGTGAAAGCCTATACCGACGACGTGATGAAGAAGCATGTCGATGCGACAAACCCTCATAGCCAGTATCTGCAAACGGCTAAAGCGCTGGCAGAGATTAAAGATGCGGGGCTGGTGGCGGAGGTTCTCAAAAACCTCGGTTTGGGAGAAGGTGCTCCACTCATTGGCTCCCCTTTTGCATGGCCGCATTCAAAAATGCCCAATGAACTGTTTGCATCAATGGCTGGAATGGTTTTTGTCAAAGCGAATGGTGCCTCATTCACCAGTACAACCTACCCTAAATTGGCTGTACTTTATCCTGGGTTAAAATTGCCGGACTTACGCGGCGAATTTATTCGTGGATGGGATGATGGTCGAGGCATCGACAGCTCACGTAGCTTGCTTTCTTCCCAAGATGATATGTTTAAGTCCCATAATCACAGATTTATAAATGAGTATGGTACGCCTACGGACAAGATAATCGCGTACACGGATGAAAATAACGAAAACGCTGAGGCAAATAATGTCAATGGTTTGCGAGCCTGGACTTATATTTTCATGGAAAATACTGGCGGCAATGAAACAAGACCACGCAATATTGCATTTAATTATATTTTGAGGGCTGCGTAATGTTAAGAGCTCAGTTGGATAAAAATCTCATAGCTATTAACTATGGGGAAATTAGTGTTTATAATTATGATGGTGTTTCTCGTGAATATCTTTCAACTATCACTGAAACCCTTGCTAAAGGAGTAGGACTTCCTGCTAATTCATGTGTCGATGCTCCCTTAGAAAAAAAAGAGGGCATGAAGGTTTGCAGAACTAAAGACCTTTCTGCATGGGAATATATTAGTGATCATCGCGGTGAAACTGTCTACAACACTGAGACAGGAGAATCATTTATTATAACTGAACTGGGTGATTACCCAACCAATACAACTTCAAAAGTTCCAGCTTCAGAGTACTGTAAATGGGATGGTGAAAACTGGGCTGAGGATTTTTCGCTTAAACATGAAGCCGATAAAAAAAATGCAGAAAAACATCGAGAAGATATTTTAAATAGTATCGATAAGACAATCTCCGATTGGAAGATTGAACTTTTGCTTGGTGACATTAGCGATAATGACAAAGCAAAACTATCAGCGTGGATGGCATACAAGTCTGCAGTGAAAGCCGTCGATGTATCGACGGCACCTGAAGTTAACTGGCCGCAAAAACCGGAATAATTAAAGTGTTCCTCAAGAATGACAGATAGCGAGGCTCGCTATCTGTTAACTCAGCTTGGTTATGAGAATTTTTCACTCTTTGGACAGGGAAACAATAGAAACCCACTTGTCTTTTAGGCCATTTGAAACTGTAGAAATATAACAATTATTTTCCATTGAAATATTCTTCGAGTAGATTAATTCCAGAATCAAGTCAACGTCATCTCAAAAAATTAATGATTTATCTTTTCAATAGTGAGCGTAACCAGGGCTTTTTTTTATACTAAAAAATCCAGCCACTTTATTCCACAGGAAGATGTTCAACTAAAAATAACCCTCCTGCAAATTACAGATGCATAAATATCCTTGCATCTGTAATTATTTCGATGTCAACTTCAAGCCGAGACGGATAAATTTTAATATTCCAGGGCCGTCGATACATCGACGGCTTTTACTGGATTATCATATGATAAACAAGATAATATTTCGACTTTATATTGCCGCTAATATCACAAAAGAAAGTTGCAATCTTTCGGTGCAATATAATATTTTAGTATCATTCAATAACACATTATCAATGCTTGTCGACATTTGACATACAGGCTTCATACTTTTTGCCAGCCCCTTACCCAGCTTTCATTATCTCTTAAACAGAACTCTAAAGCAGGATGTATATAAGTCATTACTTAGCTCTCACTATATAATTGAATGCTAAGTTGCGTGGCCTGGTAGTTATACCTTTGGATATTCCAGATTTTATAGAGGTAATAATGGTTGAACTCATACCATTGTCTGAAATCGCGCCTTCATAATTATTCGGGTTAGTTCCATCTGGCATTTTAAAGTCAGATTGCTGCATATCAAATAATGAGTCTTCATTTTTGAATCCTAGCCCGACTACACCATTAGCGCCCGTTGCGTCCTGATTATAATAATCGAGCATCGCTGTTCTGAGGGTCGTAGACTGCTGCGATGTTAAGATCCCTCTTCCATTATCGATACCACGACCACCATCCCAGCCACGAATAAACTCTCCACGTAAATCCGGTAATTTAAGTGATGGATAGGCTTTCGCCAGAAGCGGGTAATCAGCTGCGCTAAAAGTATCACCATTACAGGTCAACCAGCCTGATGGTGGTACTTCAGACGGCCAGGGAACCGGCACGCCAACCGGCAAAGCAGAGCCTTCCCCTAAACCGAGGTTTCCACGAAACAAACCCCTGGCCCCTGTAACCTGCACAATGGCAAACTCCCCACCTTTTACCAGAGGAAAAACGATGCTGATTGGCTATGTCAGGGTGTCAACAAATGACCAAAACACCGATTTACAACGGAATGCCTTGCAGAGTGCAAATTGTGAACAGATTTTTGAGGATAAAATCAGCGGTAAGACCAGCGAACGACCAGGCCTAAAGCGGGCGCTCAGGACGTTAAAAGAGGGCGATACTCTGGTGGTGTGGAAGCTGGATCGGCTTGGCCGCAGCATGCGTCATCTGGTCATGCTCACTGAGGAGCTGCGTGAACGCGGGGTCAATTTCCGTAGCCTGACAGACAGCATCGACACCAGCACGCCGATGGGACGTTTTTTCTTTCATGTGATGGGCGCCCTGGCGGAGATGGAGCGTGAATTAATCGTTGAACGCACGCGAGCGGGCCTCTCCGCTGCGCGAGAGAAAGGACGCATTGGTGGGCGGCGGCGCATTATGACGCCGGACGTCGTGGAGCGGGCAAAAAGAATGCTGACGAACGGCGCCACACGTTACCAGGTGGCACTGGTGCTGGATATTTCTGTCAAAACCCTGTATCGCTACCTTCCAGTCAACGCCACTAAACCCACCGATCACAGTAGTAACTAACAGGAATAAGCGATGTTATTTGCCGTGCGTTTTTACGATCGTGCCGACCGGGCTGATATCCGCAAAATCTATATGGACGCTCATCTGCAGTGGCTGGAAAGCGTCAGGTCAGGCGTACTGATTGCGGGCTCCCTCAGAGAGCATGCCACGGCTCATCCCGATGGTGCGTTATGGATTGTGGAAGCCGCATCCAAAGAAGCCGTTGAAACCCTCCTGAAGCAGGACCCGTTATAGCAAGAGGGACTGCGTCAAAACGTGGATATCCGGCTCTGGAGTAAGGCTTTTGACAGCCCCGTTACCCTGTAAATTATCGCCGCTGTTTAGCCACGCGCCAGCAAACCGCAATCGCATGCATCCTTTCTGCTGACCTGACACTCTGAGCACACCCTCAACACGGAGTGCTACAGATGTCTGATTTTCATCACGGTGTCCGCGTCGTCGAAATTAATGACGGCACACGCACCATCTCGACTGTTTCAACCGCCATTGTTGGCATGATCTGCACCGCAGAAGATGCTGATGCAACGGCGTTCCCTCTTAACACACCTGTTCTGCTGACCAACGTGCAGGCGGCCATCGGCAAAGCCGGTACCCAGGGCACCCTGGCGGCCGCGCTGCAGGCGATTGCTGACCAGGCGAAGCCGGTAACTGTCGTGGTTCGCGTAGCAGAAGGCGCGAGTCAGGCGGAAACCACCTCTAACCTGATTGGCTCGACAGACGCGAACGGTAAATACACCGGCATGAAGGCGCTGCTCAGCGCGCAAACTCAGCTGGGTGTTAAGCCACGTATTCTGGGCGTGCCAGGGCTGGATTCGCTGGAAGTGGCGACCGCGCTGGCCAGCATTGCACAGCAGCTGCGTGGCTTTGCTTACGTGTCCGCCTGGAACAGCAAAACCATCTCTGATGCCATGAAGTACCGCGAAAACTTCAGCCAGCGTGAGCTGATGGTCATCTGGCCAGACTTTATTGCCTGGAATACCGCGACCAGCAAATCTGAAATGGCTTATGCCACCGCACGTGCGCTGGGCCTGCGCGCCAAAATTGACAACGATACGGGCTGGCATAAAACCCTGTCCAACGTGGGCGTCAATGGCGTAACCGGCATCTCTGCAGACGTTTTCTGGGATCTGCAACAGACTGGCACCGATGCCGATCTGCTGAATGAGAAGTGCGTCACCACGCTAATCCGCAAAGACGGCTTCCGTTTCTGGGGCAACCGTACCTGTAGCGACGATCCGCTTTTCGCGTTTGAGAACTACACCCGTTCAGCGCAGGTGCTGGCCGATACCATGGCGGAAGCGCACATGTGGGCCAACGATAAACCGCTGACGCCAGTGCTGGTACGCGAAATCATCGCTGGCATCAACGCGAAGTTCCGTGAACTGGTCAGCGCTGGTTATCTGCTGGGTGCGAACTGCTGGTACGACGAAAGTGCGAACGATAAAGAGAGCCTGAAGGCGGGCAAACTGTTTATCGATTACGAGTACACGCCGGTACCCCCGCTGGAAGATCTGACGCTGCGTCAGCGCATCACTGATACCTATCTGGCGAACTTCGCCGCATCCGTAAACAGCTAAGGAGCCGGATAAATGGCACTGCCACGTAAACTCAAGGGGTTAAACCTCTTTAATGATTCAAACAGCTATCAGGGCATTGTAACCGCCGTTACGTTGCCGAAGCTGTCACGCAAGCTGGATACCTATCGCGCAGGCGGCATGAACGGCGCCGCGTTTATCGATAACGGCCTGGACGATGCGGCGCTCGATATGGAGTGGACGCTGGGCGGTATGGATGAGCTGGTACTCAGCCAGTGGGGCGCAACGGCCAACGTTCCGTTACGTTTTACCGGTTCTTATCAGCGCGATGACACCGGCGAAGAGATTGCCGTTGAAATTGAAGTGCGCGGTAAGCATCAGGCGTTTGACTTCGGTGAAGCCAAGCAGGGTGAAAACACCGAAACCAAAGTCACCAGCAAAAATACCTATTTCAAACTGACCTGGAATGGCAAAGAGCTGATCGAAATCGACACCGTCAACATGGTGGAGAAGGTCAACGGCGTCGATCGTCTGGAACAGCGCCGTAAAAATCTCGGCCTGGTGTAATAACAAAGGCCAGCGCGTTCTGCGCTGGCCCCTCTTGATTGAGATGGAGAAAAAATGGAACAGCTGGATAAGCCGGAACAGAAAGACAACCTGGTGGTGCTGGAAAGCCCGATTTCACGCGGTGATGTAGTGATCGCCCAGGTCGAGCTGGTCAAACCGAACGCCGGCGCACTGCGCGGTGTACGACTGGCCGAGCTGGCCTCGTCCGATGTGGATGCGCTGTTGATGGTGCTGCCCCGTATCACGATGCCTTCGCTGACCAAAGCGGAATGCAATGCGCTGGACCCGGTTGACCTGATTGCCCTGGGCGGCAAGGTGATTGGTTTTTTGTCAGCGAAATCGGCCACGTAAGCTGGCCCCGCGATATGACGGTCAATGATCTGATGGCCGATATTGCCAGCGTTTTTCACTGGCCCCCCTCAGAAATGTATCCCATGTCGCTGGAAGAGTTACTCGACTGGCGGCATAGAGTGATGATCCGCAGTGGAGTAACCTCAGATGAGTAACACGCTCAAGCTGCAAGTGCTGCTGGAAGCGGTTGATCGGGCGACGCGCCCGTTCAGTGCCGTGCGTAAAGAAACAGAAAAACTGTCTGCGGATATCCAGGAAACGCAGGACCACCTGGATGCGCTCAACGCTAAATCCGCGCAGATTGAAGGGTTCCGGGCGACACGCAAAGAACTGACGCTGACCCAGCAAAATCTTAAAAATACCCGGGCAGAAGCGGCAGCACTCGCCATTCAACTTAAAAACACCCAAAACCCCACCGCGGAACAAACGCAGGCGCTGGATAAGCTGCGTCAGTCGGCTAACGCGCTGCAGCAAAAAAATATTCAGCTGCGTCAGTCGGTACAGGAGCAACGCCAGGCGCTGAATGACGCCGGGATTTCCACGCGCCGGTTGAGCAGTGAGCGCCGGAAGCTGAACCAACAAGCCGAGCAGACGACATCCACCCTCAATGCGCAGGGTCAGTCCATGGATCGGCTGAATCAACGTCAGGACAAGCTCAACCGCATACGCGATCGCTACCGTGCCGGCATGGCGCTGGCAGATAACGTGCAAAGTGCCAGTTCGAAGGCCAAAGACTTTGTTGAGAAGGGCCGAAAAGTCATTGGTTACCTGTCACCTGCAAATGAGGTTGTGCAAGCCCGCGCGGCGATTACGCAATCGGGTGGCTCATCGGGAGAGGCAAAAGCTGCAGCACCGGCAGTGGCTAACCTTGCAAACGCGACGCAACGTAGCATGCAAGAAAGCGCGTCTTTGGTGCTCAATATTAAAAACGCGTTCGGCATTGCAGATGACCAGGTTGGTCAGTTAGGCGACGTGCTCTCATCGACCTTTGCCAATAAAACCACCGATTTTACCGCGCTTAAGACGGCGATGGTCGCTGTAGGGCCAGCCGCGAAGGACGCCGGTGTAAGCGTCGGTCAGACCGCGGCCATGATGGGCGTGCTGGCGGAAAACGGCATGACGGGCAGCCAGGCCGGTGCTGGCGTCAGCGCCATGTTGACACATGTTCAGGCACCGGACGCCAGCGCAGACAGCGCTCTGAAAGCGTTGAATGTGCAAACCGCTGACGACCAGGGCAACAACCAGCCCATTTTCGCGGTGCTCGGTCAGGTACAGGCGGCATTTGAGAAAAATAAACTCGACGCAGCCCAACAAGCCGCTTATCTGCAGGCCATTTTTGGTGAACAGGGCGCGGCCCCTGCCGCAGTGCTGATGAAGGGCGCAGCCAGTGGCCGACTGGATCAGCTGTCTCAGGCGCCCGCTGCCCAGCCGCCAGCCGCAGACGCGTCGGTTGATACCAGCCTGCAGGCCATCACCCAGGACGGCTTGTCCGTACAGTCCGTCCTGACCGGCGTTATGAATATCAATCCCCAGCTCTCGGACAGCCTGCTGACGCTGGCGGCCGGTGGGCTGACGTTGGTGGATTCCCTGGCCAGCGTGGGAAACATTGCCTGGCCTGTCATTAGCGGGCTGAGCACTATCATGGCGGGTGTGGAGCTGCTGGGCAGCGCGTTTGCCATCATCGGTGGCGCGATTACGGCCACGCTGGGGGCGATTACGCTACCGGTGGTCTTGCTTGGCGCGGCTATCGCGGCGGGCGCCATGTTGGTTTACCAATACTGGGATCCGATTAGCGCTTTTATCAGCGGGGTTGCTGAAGGTTTCAGCGCGGCGATGGGACCGATCAGCGACGCGTTCGCGCCGCTGAAGCCGGTATTTGACTGGTTCAGTAACAAAGTGTCCGAGCTGGGCGCATGGTTCTCGAAGCTGCTGGAACCCGTGAAGTTTTCTCAGCAGGAGCTGGCTTCAGCAGGGGAGATGGGACAGCGCTTCGGCAACATGCTGGCGACAGCGCTGAAATTGCCCGGTGAAGCCCTTAACCAACTGCGGGGCGGCATTGACTGGGTGCTGGGCAAACTTGGCATCATCGATGAGAAATCTGACAAGGTGAAAGACAAGCTGCCACCGCCCAAAATGCGCGAGCAGGACGACGAGGATGAGGATAATGCGTATGCCCGTCCGGCCGCATCGCGCGCCAGCCTTAACAGCACGCTCAATCAGCCTTTGCCCTCGGTTAACAATTCAAACGTGGATAACCGTCAGCACACCGTAACCAACAACATCTATGCGACAGGCGACCCCCAGGCGATTGGACAGGCCGTTGCACAGTATTCCACGGCATCGCCGTGGTCCACGGCTGATAGCAGCTATAACTCCATGTTTAGCCGGGATTAATTCACCATGATGATGATATTAGGCATGATGCCGTTTGTACGGCAAACCCTTCCCTTCGACAATCTGAAGCATGACGTGGGCTATCGCTGGGCAAAGAACAGTCGCGTGGGGCGACGTGAGTCGACCCAGTTTATGGGTGCCGGTGACGATAAAATCACCCTGTCTGGCGAGCTCCGGCCTGAAATCACCGGCGGCAATGTCACGCTGCTGGCACTGAAGGCGATGGCCGATGAAGGCCTGGCGTGGCCGCTGATTGGCGGTAATGGCATTATTTACGGCATGTTTGTCGTAGCAGATTTCTCGGCCACGCATACGGAATTTTACAGCGACGGCAGCGCGCGCAAGATTGGCTTTACCCTCAACCTGCTGCGGGTTGACGATTCGCTGACCAGCATGTTCGGCGACTTAAAAAGGCAGGCGGAAGAACTGCAAAACCGGGCTAGTGACGCAGCGCAACGGGTGGGTTCTGTCATCAACAGCGTTACCTCTGCGCTGAGCGGAGGGCGCTGAGATGAGCGATATCGCCCCGATTCCGGTGCCTCTGCGCGTTGCGCCGACGCCGGACTTCAATATCAAAATTGAGACGAAGGATAAAACGGAAGATATTCGCCCACGGCTGATTTCTCTGAAGTTAACGGATAACCGTGGCTTGCAGGCCGATCAACTGGAGCTGACACTGGACGACAGCGACGGCCAGTTGGTCATGCCGCCTTTTGGCGCAAAAATCGCCCTGGAGATTGGCTGGAAAGGACAGCCGCTTGCAAATAAAGGCATCTACCTCATTGATGAGGTCACCTACCAGGGCGCGCCGGACACGATAACGGTGGTCGCCCGAAGCGCCGATTTTAGCGGTTCGCTCGATGTTAAAATCACTGATTCATATCCAGACATGACGGTTGGCGAGGCCGTGGAGAAAATCGCGAAACGTAACAACCTCAAGTGGAAAGTTTCGCAGGAGATAGCTAAGAAAAAGATTAAGCATCTCGATCAAACGCAGGAAACGGACGGCACATTTATTACTCGTCTGGCTATGCTGGTTGGCGCGGTGGCGACAATTAAAAAAGAAATGCTGCAGTTCTTTGCCCCCGGGCAGGGCGTGACCGTGAGCGGAAAGCCGATTTCACTCCTGAATCTGAACCGACAGGATGGCGATAAGTATGAGTACAAATTGTTTAAGCGCGACGATTACAGTGGCGTAGAAGCAAAATGGTACGATCAGAAAAAGGCGCAGCAGAAAGGGGTAACCGTCAACACGATACCGCCAGCAACACCGACGGTGAACCCTGTCCATCCCGCGGCCAAAAATATCCCCACAATCGGGCAACAAGACCCGGGAAAAACCTATGTTTTTGGCAGCAATAAGAAGCTGTATGTACTGAATACGCACTTCAGTAGCCAGGAGGAAGCAGAGGAGGCGGCTAAGGCAAAGTGGCAGGAACTGCAACGCAACCGGGCTACGCTGAAGATCCTACTGGCGCTGGGTGCTGCGGAGTTGATTCCTGAAACGCCGGTCAAAGCTCAAGGTTTTAAATCGGTCATCGATAATCAAAAATGGCTGATTACCAATATCGTGCATACCCTCGATAAAAGTGGCTTTACCACCCAGTTGAACCTGGAGCTTATGATCGAAAACGTGGAATACATCTTAGTTGAAAAGCAAGGTGGTTAGATTTAGTCTAATTATTGTTGCTTTTTGCTTAGTCTTTGGCTAATGTTGCACTATGCCAGAGAGGAGAACAACTATGATGCATTGCCCAAAATGTCAGACCGCCGCCCATACGAAAAGCAGCCGTTACGTTTCGAAAGAGACGAAAGAACGTTATCACCAGTGCCAGAACATTAACTGCAGTTGTACCTTTAAAACCCTGGAGAGCGTATCCGGGATTATCGTCGAACCGGCGCAGATTAATACCGTGCCGGTGATGGCGAAAGGCAGCAATAACCCGTCACCGCAGATGCTGTAAGCCCAACCCGCGAAAGCGGGTTTTTTATGATAGCGGTTTAGGTGGGATAGAGGACAGACGGGGCTGAAGGCCCACGCGCCGTTGACGTTTAAGGGCGCGACAGCGGCCTCTGGGAGTGCTGTTAATAACTGTACGGTGGTGAGGGCCGGGGCCCTTGGGGGGACACTGGCAATTACTGTACGGAATAAAAAGATTTCACTGATATGAGTCAGGCAAAACAGGCTTCCGGTGAAGAGAGAAAAAGCGTGGCGATTTTCGCCAGAAGAAAACGCAGGGGTGATAAAGTATTTTGGTACTAAGAGTAAGTCCGCGCTGGGATTTGAATTCGGTATGCGAATTCCCTTCTTCCAAAGGGAAGAAGGGAAAGGGCCGAAATTAATGAACGCTATCTGTAAGTTTGCTATCGATCATCACCAGCCCCGACGCTGTTTGCACAAAACGCGGCGCGGTTAAGTCATCAGTCATGATGTTAATCATCTGGAATAACAAGCCGGTGATGTGTTTCTGCAAGTCTGTAGAAGCCGGCTGATTCAGCAACACTAACGTCAATGCGCTGCAATATTGCCGCATCTCTTCCGAATCTATCGAACAACCGCTGCGACAGGCTTTGTCATTACCTTTCTCCAGCGTGAGGCGTTTAATCAGGTGTTCTGGCAGTGGCTTGTCTAACAGAACTTTCAAGACTTCCAGTGCAGCGAGCAGACGGCCGCATAGTGCCATACGAGCGGTGATATCGTGATATTCCACCAGGGCATCGACATAGTGGCTACATGCCTCCAGCACCTGAAAGAGATCGTGCGTCGTGCCGAGCGGTGTTTTCAAAAGGGTTGATACTGCCGGTTCGATAACTGGCTGAATGTCCACGATTTCATAATGAGTGGTTGTGTTACTATTGGTATTAGCCATAGCGTTGTTTCCTTTAGAGTGAACGTTGTGGTCAGACGCTCCGGTATGTGTTGCATCACTGCCGGGGCGTTGCTCTCATAAAAGGCCTCATGTTAGTGTGGTCTTTTAAAGGATTAAAATGAGGGAATAGGTCAGTACATGTCAATTATAATGCGTGAAAAAAAACCAAAAGGTGGAGGCAAGTCCCCACAATTTCAAATGCGCATTGATCCCGCCTTGAAAAAACAGCTCGATGCGGTTGCAGCTGAAGAAGGAATTAGTCTGGCAAGCTGGCTGAAGAACCTGGCGAGAGAGGCGTTAAAGGCAAGGGGGATTGAGCCGGAGGGGTAATTTGTGCGTGAAATATTGAGTTAATTATATGTGTGGTAAATGAAAAAAAGCTAAATTTCACTATTGTGAATTTTTTAATGTGGCCATTACAAGTTTGATAAAATAGCTGAGGCTTTGATGGAGTTGTGAGTAAATGAAGCTTTTTATTTTATGGTTACTTCAATCTTTTTTCTATCTTGTACCGATTATAGTCAGTGTTGTTGGTGCTTATTTTATTGTGCGATTCGTTCCATTTTACCCAATGGGGTTTGTGGTTGCCTGGGTCGGTATCGTTGCTTATCTTTATGTAAGATACAGTAAGTGGGTTTAACCTCAACCGTATAATCTTTTTCATGACGATTTTCAAAACACCATGAAATTTAAATATTTATCTGTAATATGATGTTCAGTGAATCGGGCCTTACCCATATTGACTTGCTCAAAGTAAATAATCAGGATGTAAGATCCTTATAAATGAATGAGCAATCTAAGTTGTACGCTTACAAAATTAGCTATGAGATAACATTCAAATAAAATAAGATTGCCAGAAAGAAGAGCAGACTACGATAATGGACGAGACAGAAAAAGCAGTACTCGATCTTGTTGAGACTTACAATGGTCGAAGCATATTTACCTTTAAGCGGTATCCGCTCAAACATAATACCGATCTTAATCAAGATTTTCGAATGGACCCGTTAGATGTCTATGATTTACTAGAGGAATTCACAGAGAAATTTTCAATTAATTTAGATGAAATCAATTTCACTCGCTATTTTCCTGAAGACAATGGCAAAGCAGAAAAGGCGTTGACCATTCAATTACTGATTGACTCGGCCCGAGCAGGTCACTGGACGGATGAAGAAAAATCAAAAACAGAAAATACCTTACCCTCAAACTCAGACAGGAAAATAATGAAAAAGGGAAAAAATAAGACGATTTATATTTTAGCAGTCATTATATGTTTTCTGATTCTTCCGGAAATAGTGGTTCGTACACTAACCCCAGAACAACTCGTCAGACTCAGCGATTTCACAAGCCTGGGCGGGATGTTTAGCCATCTCCTTTCGTTAATGCTTTTTCTCGGTATAACATCGATTTTGCTGGGCATTGCCGCTATCTGTCTGGCAAAAAAAATCTACCGATATTTTGTCAGGTTAAAAAAATAGCATACCTGCTGTACGCTCTGTATGCGTTACCAACGCACTGAGAGCAAAATTTTGCCAAAGCTGAAAACGTTGAGCGAAAGCAATCCAGGAAAGCGTATAGGATCTGCGGACCTGTTTTACAGTGGCTGGTCCGCGCAAAATCATGGGGGAAATGTGAGTAGGTCAAAGTGTGCCATTCTTAGCGTAATGTGAGGTGTAATACGTTATTCCGCCCTTGCAGGATGCGGACGAGTTGGGCATCGCCATGGAGAGCGAGAAAGCGCTACTGGAGTAATGGAGAACCTACCGCGTGGAGACCTTAACGGCACCGGATATTAGTTGGCCGGGAAAGCCTAAACAGAAACATCCCCGTTACAGCGGGGACTATCAGGAAAATTTTAGAGGCGGGAAGGCTTAATTTTGCCATTCAATCATCTCATCCAGCCGTTTTAAAATATCTGGGAAGTAGCTCTCATTGATGTCGAAATCACCTTTCACCTGAGCGCTGTCAGCATGCGCTTCAGGACGAAGGTTATATTCAATAATTACACCCTCTTCGCCGGTTACTTTCCTGATTATCATATTCAGTTGATGGCACTGGCTTTGAAACTCGAAAGGCTTTATCTCACGTTGAGCAATTAAAGCGTTATGGTGCGCTGCAAATTGCTCACGTAGTTCCAGTAGCTCGCCTACCGTAAATTCAGTTTGAAACTGCGCTTTCAGGCCAGGAACAGAAAATTCAACAAAAGATTTTATCCAGTCCCAGCGATGATGTTCAGGGTCAATGTCGTTATCGACCACTCTTTCAAAAGGAGAAACCGTAAACGTAAATTTCTCGTCTTTAATATCAAACATTGATGCGTTCCTGTCGGTTTTTAAAAATACATAAAGTGGGTGATTGTCCAGTCGGATTCTCTTATCAGATGGATTTATCATATAATTTAAAAGTTAGGTGGTATATCGTGCTATGTAATTTGTCAAAATTTCTGTTTAAGGTATAGTAGTTATTTTCATGTCATTATAACACTATGAAAAAAATTGTTGAGCTAATGCGTTTTACCTCCAACTTGAGCTATGTTGGAACTATCTTTACAGTCAATAATAATTGTTTTATTTAAGAGAAACATAACTAATTGCTTAGTGAACAGGTAAGAAGCTTATAGAATTTAAATTCTTGATGAGTTTTCACTAAGAGGGGTGATTTAACCAACGCAATATGGAAAGCATTACTCCGTTGGTTGGGAATATATTGAAAATAAAATTACGTATATCTCTCTACCATTTCTTGCTCCTTTAAAATATGCTCCCTTAATTTTTTTGTGTACTTTATATTAAGCCTGGCGCCAATTGATAACCAAACCATAAGTAATATTAATAGGGAAAGGAGTATAATATAAAAATTACGATTTTTGTTAAACTCCAGTATGGATTGCTTGAGTTTTTTATCAGGAGGTGTTGCACTTAAAATTTCACAAATTACATTCGCAAGCTCATTGGATATTTTATTATTGTAGGCTAGGGTAGTGTGAGGGGTTGATTTACACTGCTCACTACTAATTGACCAAGATGGTTTCAATGCATGTGCAGAAGCTTTATCATATGTAATAAGGAATTTTTCTTTTGTTGATTTTAACGTTAATGCAGTCCAGTTTTTAGGAACTATTGCGATCTTCCAGTCTAGGTATGTAAAAGTTACAGCTGCAGAAATAAATACCGCCATCATTAAATAAATAAAGAAAAGATCAATGCGATCTAACTTTGGAACCTTTTTAAGGTTGATGCTTATAGAAAATAATTTTAATAGCCATGTTTTTATACCTGCTTTCCGATAAGTTTCTTGATGATATTTTATAGGAAGGTTTAATTTATTTATGGTTGTACTTATAAATTTACCTAAGGCAGTTAATATAGCAGTCAATCCTGCCAAGCTAACAATTATATCCTTCATGCTAAGATTATTAAGCAGCCCGCTAACAGCATGTGTTTCTACCATATTGCTCTCCAGCTTTTTTCAGATTGAAAATGTATATAAATTTGTATCATCTGCCACACATAATGCAATGATTTCCTTAATATGTTTAGACTGCGATCATTTCAGCATGAACACACAACTCACCGAATTAATGCACTTTATTGTAAGCATGCCTGTTTTAATTTCACGCACTTTTTTAGATCTCCGGGTTTTCGACCGTCAGCCGGTATTCTTCAGGCGTCAGGTTATTCAGGGATTCATGAGGGCGCTCGCTGTTATATTCTTTGAGCCAGCGCTCAGTAATTTCCCGTGCTTCATTCAGCGTTCTGAACAGATAAAAATCCAGTTTTACTGTCCTTTATGTACGATTGAACCGGTCGATAAAGGCATTCTGCGTGCGCTTGCCGGGCCTGATAAATTCCAGCATCACACCATGTTCTTCTACCCATTGTGCCAGCGTCAGCGAGATCAGCTCCGGACCGTTATCCATCCGCGTTTTCAGCGGATATCCGCGGTTTGTCACGATCATGTCCAGCACTCTCACAATCCGCTGCGCCGGGATATTCAGGTCAATTTCGATCGCCAGTGCTTGGCGGTTAAAATCATCCACCACGGTGAAAGTCCTGAAGCGCCAGCCGCACACCAGCGCATCGTGCATAAAATCGACGGGCCAGCTCTGGTTCATCGCCTCCTGGCGTCGCCAGCGGAGCCAGATTACGCACCGGCAGGCGCTGTTTTCTCTTACGGCGAAAATTCAGTTTCAGCAGGCAATAAATACGGCGAACCCTTTTATGGTTCCACCTATTGCCCTGCCTGCATAGCACCTGAAAAAGCTTTTTTAAATCCGTATCGCGGATAGCGGATAGCGTTCAGCCGCCACGGTCAGTTCCATAATCACCGGCTCATCACGTCGCGTATCCGGCTGATAACGAATACCGTCCTGCTCAGTGACAATGTCCTGCATGCCTGACGTAAGCTCATGGCAAGCTGCGCGGTCAGATAGCTGACCAGCTCACGCTTTATCGCTGGTTTTAAAGCTTTTTTCAATAACGTCTATCAGGGCGCGGCACTTGAGACTCAGTTCCGCAAACATCTGTTTCAGTCGACGGTTTTCATCCTCAGGTTCCTTAATCTTTTTGATATCAGAGGGTTCCATGCCGCCGAACTTCGCTTTCCAGTTGTAGTACGAGGCCTCAGGGACCCCGGCCTCGCGGCAGACATCCTTAATCGTGCGTCAGGCTTCGACGGGCTTCAGAACGGCTATGATCTGGTGTTCAGTGAATCGTGCTTTAAGCATGGCGATCTCCTCCGTGGACATAATCAGTATGCCGGAAGATCTCTAAAGTGAATGGTCGGGTTTGCCGGGATGCTTATAAAGCGTTCTGTATCTGACCGGCACGCTAGTTGCTCATTACGCAGTTGCTGAATGGAATCGTCGAAACTCATGGCTTGTTTTGTACTGCAACCCTAGGATGGTTTAGATAAGGCTGTGTTTATTATTGAACTCGAAGGGCTTTCAGGCTTTTCGAAAACAGGAAATCAGGTTTCTGGCAACCGGCCAGCCAGACATTTAAACCCATACTACTTACGTCACCCAGCCATTCACTTGCGTCATCCACTACATCACCTGAATCGCACCCAAAGAAAAAGGAGTCAGACGATTTCTCATCTAACTCCTTGTTTTATCTGGTGGCCCCTGCTGGGTTTGAACCAGCGACCAAGCGATTATGAGTCGCCTGCTCTAACCACTGAGCTAAGGGGCCAATGGAGCGGGGATTATAAAGTATCTGTTCGGGGCAATCCAGCGTTGTTCGGCTGGTTGCTGAAATAAGCAGCAATGTTTTACTTGCTGATAACTATGATAAAACCGCCAAAAACGCTACGCTGATACGCAGCGTCATCACATGCGCGGTAATGCACGATTGACTTGCCGGGCTTAACAGTAGGAAAGACAGCCGCGATCACGACATTGCTCCGCAAATAAGCGTTAACCACTGGCAAGATTATGACGAATACGGATTCTTTGCGTGAGCGGCCAGGACGCAGCGCAAAGCCAGGAGGCCTCATGAGCGAACACAACATCACCGATATCATTGCACCGGACCTGAACGTCCTCTTCTGCGGCATTAATCCCGGTCAGTCGACCGCGCACACCGGCTATCATTTTGCCCATCCCGGCAATCGCTTCTGGAAGGTGATTCACCTGGCAGGGTTTACGGTGCAGCAACTGAAGCCGGAAGAGGAGCAGCGCTTACTGGAGACCGGCTGTGGTATTACAATGCTGGTCGAGCGCCCGACCATCCAGGCAAATGAACTGGCCAGTGATGAGCTACGTGATGGCGGTCAGCGGCTGATGGACAAGGTTCTATGCTATCAGCCTGCCGCGCTGGCTATCCTGGGCAAAGATGCCTTTAAACGCGCGTTTCGTCAGAGCAAAGTGGAATGGGGCGAGCAGCCGATCTACATGGGGAAAACCCAGGTGTGGGTGTTGCCGAATCCCAGCGGATTAAACCGGGCCTCACTGGAAGAGATGGTGGCCCTATATCGCCAGATGTACGAGGCGTTACAACTGCGGCGTTAATGGTGGCGGTTTGCGGGAAAAGGGCAGGGCAGCAGACATAAAAAACCCCGGCGAACCGGGGTTTTAAGGGACTTAGTCGTCGAGGAAGCTACGCAGCACTTCCGAGCGGCTCGGGTGGCGCAGTTTACGCAGGGCTTTCGCTTCAATCTGACGAATACGCTCACGGGTAACGTCAAACTGTTTGCCCACTTCTTCTAACGTGTGGTCGGTGTTCATATCGATACCGAAACGCATGCGCAGCACTTTGGCTTCACGCGCGGTCAGGCCAGCCAGCACGTCGTGGGTCGCAGAACGCAGGCTCTCAGAGGTCGCAGAGTCCAGCGGCAGCTCCAGCGTGGTGTCTTCGATAAAATCACCCAGATGTGAATCTTCATCATCACCAATCGGCGTCTCCATAGAGATAGGCTCTTTGGCAATCTTCAGCACTTTGCGGATCTTATCTTCTGGCATCAGCATACGCTCAGCCAGTTCTTCTGGCGTCGGCTCACGGCCCATCTCCTGCAGCATCTGGCGCGAAATACGGTTGAGTTTGTTGATGGTCTCAATCATATGCACCGGAATACGGATGGTACGCGCCTGGTCAGCGATAGAACGGGTAATCGCCTGACGAATCCACCATGTGGCGTAGGTCGAGAACTTGTAGCCGCGACGGTATTCAAACTTATCAACCGCTTTCATCAGACCGATGTTCCCTTCCTGAATCAGATCCAGGAACTGCAGACCACGGTTGGTGTATTTCTTGGCGATTGAAATCACCAGACGCAGGTTAGCTTCAACCATTTCTTTCTTCGCGCGGCGGGCTTTCGCTTCACCGATCGACATCCGACGGTTGATGTCTTTCACCTGCTCGATGGTCAGGCCGGTTTCTTCTTCAATCTGTGCCAGCTTCTGCAGCGAACGCATCACGTCATCCTGCACGTCCAGCAGTTTTTCAGACCATGGCTTGTTCATCGCCAGTGCGGCTTTGAACCAGCTCTCGTTGGTCTCGTTACCGGTGAACAGCGTAATGAAGTTTTTCTTCGGCATTTTGCACACTTCAATACACAGCTTCATGATCAGACGCTCCTGGGTACGGACACGTTCCATCATTTCGCGCATATTGTTCACCAGGTAGTCGAACTGCTTCGGTACCAGGCGGAACTGTTTGAAGACGTCAGACAGGTTCTGGATCTCAGCGACAGAGGCCGCATGGCTGCGTCCTTTGCTCTTGATCACATCGCGCGTCGTTTCGTATTGCGTACGCAGGTCAGAGAACTTCTCGCGCGCCAGTTCCGGGTCGATAGAGTTATCGTCGTCAGAGCTGTCGTCGTCGCTCTCTTCGTCGTCATCGTCGTCGTCATTACGATCTTCTTCGGACAACTCAGAACCGACGTGGGTGGCGGTCGGTGCCAGGTCTTCTTCTGCGTTAGGATCGACAAAGCCAGTGATAAGGTCTGACAGACGCGACTCACCGGCTTCAACACGATCGTACTGATCCAGCAGGTAGGTAATGGCTTCCGGATATTCAGCAACGGAGCACTGAACCTGGTTGATACCGTCTTCAATACGCTTCGCGATGTCGATTTCGCCTTCGCGGGTCAGCAGTTCAACGGTACCCATTTCACGCATGTACATGCGAACCGGGTCGGTGGTGCGGCCAATTTCAGATTCAACGCTGGATAATACCTGAGCGGCAGCTTCCGCGGCATCTTCGTCAGTATCGGAGCTGTTTTCATTCAGCATCAGATCGTCGGCGTCCGGGGCTTCTTCAACCACCTGGATGCCCATGTCGTTAATCATCTGGATGATGTCTTCGATCTGATCGGAGTCGACGATATCTTCCGGCAGATGGTCATTGACCTCAGCATAGGTCAGATAGCCTTGCTCCTTACCACGGGTGACAAGAAGCTTGAGCTGTGACTGCGGGTTTTGCTCCATAAGACGGTATCCACACTTCTGTTAATTAGATTGGTGTCGGTCGGCAGCGAGCCAACAATAACATTGAAGGCATTTCGTTCTCGCCGCTGCCTTCGTCGCGGCCTGGGCTTTGCCCATTAGTAATCGGCACTTAAGCCGCAAATTTTATGTCGGGCCTGGCTTACTCGCCATTTTTGCCTCTGACAGTGCTCGTCATCCTCACGTACATCAGTACGCTCCGGTGACTGCGCGCTTTCAGCGGCAAAACCTGCTTCAACGCCAATAGCCCGAGGACGGAAGCTGGCTTTCACAACATTTTTGCCACTGGCGGTACTCGCCATCCTCACATAGCGGAGGTAACGGTTCGCTTACCGCGACAAAACCTGCTTCGCCCTGAATAACTAAACCTGCCGCTCCGGTTACGGACAGCAGCAGGTAGGGTAACCTGTTACTTTTTCGCGAAGGCCTGGCTCAGTGTCCAGAGCTCGCGACGTTCGTCGGTGCTGAGTCCATGGGTGCGTTCTCGCGCAATCAGGAACTCCAGTCGTTCTTCCAGAGCCGCGTCATAAATACTGGCCAGGGAATCCTGGAACACCGCTTCGCTCTCTTCATCCACTATCATGTGGTTCCACACGGCCAGTGTTTCAAGCGTTTGGCTAAAATTTGTTCCGCGATATAACTCTAGTAGCTGACCGGTGGTCAATCCAGGATTCTCGTTACAGCGCTTCACTAATTCAATAAATAGCGGTAAACCGGCTATTTTTGACTCGGCCAGCCCATCCAGTGCAGGGACCAGACTTGCCAGTTGTGGATTCTGAATCAGCAACGCCACCAGTACGCGCATTGTGGTGCGTTTCAGCGGCGGAGCAACCGGTGCGCTTGCGCCCTGTGCCTGTTTAGGCATCAGCTTTTCAAGCTGCGCATCATCCAGAATACCGAGTTTGTTTCCCAGTTCCTGACGCAGATAAATGCGTAACGTTTCACCGGGAATCTGCGTGATCAGTGGCAATGCCAGTGTACTTAAACGCGCTTTGCCGTCACGAGAGCTTAAATCGACCTGCGGCAACAGGCTGTCGAACAAAAACGAAGAGAGCGGCATAGCCTGCTCCATCCTCGCTTCGAATGCGGCTTTACCTTCTTTGCGAACCAACGTGTCCGGGTCTTCGCCGTCAGGTAAAAACATAAAGCGTAGTTGACGACCGTCATTCATGTAAGGCAATGCGGTTTCAAGCGCTCGCCAGGCGGCTTCACGTCCGGCGCGATCGCCGTCGTAACAGCAAATTACGTTATCCGTACTGCGAAACAGCAACTGAATATGTTCAGCCGTGGTCGATGTACCCAGTGAGGCAACCGCGTAGTCCACGCCGTATTGCGCCAGGGCAACGACATCCATATAGCCTTCCACCACTAACAGGCGTTTCGGTTCAGGATGATTTTTTAAGGCTTCATACAGGCCATACAGCTGACGACCTTTATGAAAAACAGGCGTTTCCGGCGAGTTCAGATACTTCGGTGTATCATTACCCAGCACGCGGCCGCCAAAACCGATAACGCGGCCTCGCTTATCGCGGATGGGAAACATCACGCGCTCGCGAAAGCGATCGTAAACCCGGCCTTTGTCATTACTGACCAGCATGCCCGCTTCCATTAATGACTCGCGATCTTCCGGCTGCTTACCAAAGCGTTTGAGAACATTGTCCCAACCGGCGGGGGCATAACCTATCGCGAAATGATTAATGATATCGGCGCTCAGGCCGCGATGTTGAAGATAATCGCGCGCTGACTGGGCACTGGATTGCTGCAAACTCTGCTGATAAAAACCGTTAAGGTTGTCCATCAGTTGGTACAGGCTCTGGCGCTGATGGCGTTCCATCGGGCTGGGCCCGTTACCCGCTTCGTAAGGGACATCTAACCCGTGAGAAGTGGCTAACTCTTCGATACTTTCAACAAACTCCAGACGATCGTAGTTCATCAGAAAGTCGATGGCATTACCGTGCGCACCACAACCAAAACAGTGATAAAACTGTTTTTCGCCATTTACGGTAAAAGAGGGGGTTTTCTCATTATGAAAAGGACAGCACGCATGATAATTCTTTCCCTGCTTTTTTAGCTTTACGCGAGCATCGATCAACTCCACGATGTCCGTGCGGGCAAGTAAGTCATTGATAAATACGCGTGGAATTCGTCCTGCCATAAGCCCCGTTTTTTCAGCTCATAAACGACAACAAGCCGCGCTTCCTTTCGGAAAGCACGGCCTTTTACTTGACTCGGTCTGCGTTTATCACGCTGTGGAGGCGAACCTCCGGGATATTAGTACAGACGAGTGCGGCGTGCGTTTTCGCGAGCCAGTTTTTTGGCATGACGCTTAACTGCAGATGCTTTAGCGCGCTTACGCTCGGTCGTTGGTTTTTCATAAAACTCACGACGACGAACTTCAGCCAGAACGCCTGCTTTCTCGCAAGAACGCTTAAAGCGACGCAGTGCTACGTCGAACGGCTCGTTTTCACGTACTTTAATTACCGGCATGTAACTCTCACCTCAATAAAATTCGGTTTTTCTGCTGACTGCGGCGCCAGCACATTTCAAAATGGTGCAGCATTTTACTCCAACTCGCGTCGGCTTGTAAAGCACCATGGATAATTAAGAACCAACAGGAGCGTGTGCCTGTGCGGCTGCCGGTTTTTTCCAGGGGCGGGAGTATAGCGCACTCTTTAGGCAGCAGAAAATGACTTTTTGCGTGGATTGAGTCCTCTTTTTGCACAGTGGCTATGCTAAACTGCGCGCCGCAAGAATGAGGTGAAGCAATGCGAATTCTGGGTATTGAAACATCGTGCGATGAAACCGGCATCGCAATCTATGATGACGAGGCTGGCTTAGTCGCGAACCAGCTCTACAGCCAGGTAAAACTGCATGCCGATTACGGCGGCGTGGTACCGGAACTGGCTTCGCGCGATCACGTACGTAAAACGGTGCCCCTGATTCAGGCGGCGCTGAAACAGGCGGATTTAGCGCCGCAGCAGATTGATGCGGTGGCCTATACGGCGGGGCCGGGCCTGGTCGGCGCGCTGCTGGTGGGCGCGACGATTGGGCGCGCGCTGGCCTTTGCGTGGAAGGTGCCTGCGGTGCCCGTGCATCATATGGAAGGCCATCTGCTGGCGCCGATGCTGGAAGACAATCCACCCGCCTTCCCGTTTGTGGCCTTGCTGGTTTCTGGCGGCCACACGCAGCTGATCAGCGTTACCGGCATTGGTGAATATGTACTGCTTGGCGAGTCAATTGACGATGCCGCAGGCGAAGCCTTCGATAAAACCGCCAAATTGCTGGGGCTGGATTATCCCGGCGGTCCCATGCTGTCGAAAATGGCGCAACAGGGCACGGCTGGACGCTTCACGTTCCCGCGTCCGATGACCGATCGTCCGGGGCTGGATTTCAGTTTCTCGGGCCTGAAGACCTTTGCGGCGAATACCATTCGTGGCCATGACGATGACGCGCAAACCCGTGCCGACATCGCCCGTGCGTTTGAAGATGCGGTGGTGGATACGCTGGCCATCAAATGCAAACGCGCCCTGGATGAAACCGGCTTTAAGCGGCTGGTGATTGCGGGCGGCGTGAGTGCCAACCGTACGCTGCGCGAGCAAATGGCGGTCATGATGCAGAAGCGCGGTGGTGAGGTGTTTTATGCCCGTCCTGAATTTTGCACCGATAACGGTGCCATGATTGCCTACGCGGGCATGGTGCGTCTGAAAGGCGGTACGCGGGGAGAGCTGGGCGTAAGCGTCAGGCCGCGCTGGCCGCTGGCCGAACTGCCTGCCATCTGACAGAAAAAAGCCGGTCAACCGGCTTTTTTTACGCTTACTGTTTCTTTTTGCGCTTCCAGATTTTACTTTCCTGACGACGCCACAGACGTTGGATGTTGTCATGATGCCGCAGCAAAATCAGGCAGGAGAGCATGGAAACCGGGAACGTAAACTGCGGTTTAAACCACCAGACATAGAACGGCGCAATCAGGGCGCTGACAATCGCCCCAAGCGATGAGTAGCCGCTGAGCAGCACGGTCAAGAGCCAGGTGCCGGTCATCAGCCCGGTCAGATCCCAGCCGATAGGCGCGATAGCACCAAACGCGGTCGCCACGCCTTTCCCGCCTCTGAAGCGGAAAAACACCGGATAAATATGGCCCAGACAGGCGGCAATGGCGGTTAAGCCCAGGTAGAGCGGGGGCACATGAAGCAGGTACGCCAGCCAGACAGGCACCATACCTTTCAGAATATCGAATACCAGCACCGTTGCTGCCGCCGCTTTGCCGCCAAGGCGCAGCACATTGGTGGCACCCGGGTTGCCTGAACCGTGGGTGCGGGGATCGGGTAGCCCGGCGAGTTTGCATACCAGAATCGCACTGGAGATGGACCCACACAGATACGCGAAAATAATCATACCAAGCGCGAAAGCACTCATAACACCGTCCCGTTTCCTTTGGGGTCGTTTTGATCACGTCAACTATGGATAATACGCACAATCTGCCGGAAGTGGTATCCGGCCTGGCCAAAAACAGAGAGCACCGTCATGGATATCGTCTTTATAGAACAACTCACCGTCTTCACTACAATTGGCGTTTACGACTGGGAGCAGGGGATTCAGCAGAAGCTGGTGATCGATATCGAAATGGCCTGGGATAACCGCCAGGCGGCCGCCAGTGACGATGTTAAGGATTGTCTGAGCTACGCCGACGTCTCTGAGGCGATCCTGACACATCTGACGGGCGGACGTTTTGCACTGGTCGAACGCGTTGCCGAAGAAATTGCGGATCTGTTGATGAACCGTTTCAATTCGCCCGGTGTGCGTATAAAGGTAGCAAAACCGGGCGCTGTAGCGCAGGCCGCGCAGGTTGGCGTGCGAATTGAGCGCGGGACTATTCCTAAATAGTGATGATGTGATTGCCATCACAATGAAACCAAACCAAATTATGGTCTGTCTCAGCAGATACCGTTTCGTTAGTAAAAACTCAACGGTAGTTAACCTTAAGGTTTTACTCAGACTGAAGCAGATAAGATTTAAGGCGATAGCGCGGCTGCTAGCGCCTTTTTCATGGTTTTAAAACGGACAGAGGGAATACATTGATGGCAGATATTCATCAGCTGTGGGTAGCTGCAATCCTGGGCGTGGTAGAAGGGCTGACCGAGTTTTTACCGGTCTCTTCCACCGGGCACATGATTATAGTGGGGCATTTGCTTGGCTTTGAGGGTGACAAAGCCGAAACCTTTGAAGTCGTGATTCAGCTAGGCTCCATTCTGGCGGTAGTCGTGATGTTTTGGCGGCGTTTGTTTGGCCTGATCGGCATCCACTTTGGCGAAGTCAAACACGAAGGGACAGGAACCGGTCGCTTAACGCTGATTCATATCCTGCTGGGCATGATTCCTGCTGTCGTGATAGGGCTGGTCTTACACGATCAAATTAAAACGCTGTTTAATCCGATAAATGTTATGTATGCGCTGGTGGTCGGCGGTTTGCTGCTGTTAGCGGCGGAATTCCTGAAGCCAAAACAGCCAAAATCCGTTGGCGTGGATGACATTACCTATCGTCAGGCGTTTATGATCGGCTGCTTCCAGTGTCTGGCGCTGTGGCCGGGCTTCTCGCGTTCAGGTGCCACGATTTCAGGCGGGATGCTGATGGGCGTGAGTCGCTATGCGGCGTCCGAGTTCTCCTTTATCCTCGCCGTACCGATGATGATGGGGGCGACCGGGCTGGATCTGTATAAGAGCCTGGGCTTCCTGAGCATGGCCGACTTCCCGATGTTTGCGGTGGGTTTTATCACTGCCTTTATCGTCGCGATGATTGCGATCAAAGTGTTCCTGGAGCTGATCAAACGCATCTCTTTCGTATCGTTTGCGGTCTACCGCTTTATCGTAGCGGCTGCGGTTTACATGCTGTTCACGTAAACCCAACGCGGCCAGGTCACTGGCCGCGTTAACCTCTGCCTTCGGCAACGGCGTCGATGCGGCGCCGCGTCAGCTCTTCCCGCACCGCACTCCCTTTAAAGCCCGCCTCAACCACCGCTTTCGATGACACGGCCTGCGCCCGCGCAAATGCGCGCCGCAGATAGTCGCCCTGTGGATACGGCATGCTGGCGAGCCCACCGCGCCCACGGGCATCGGCTTCGCTACACAGCGCCAGTTGATGCACGCGTTCAGGTTTACGCCAGGCGTCGAGACGGTCAAATAACGCCACAATCGCCTCAGAAGGCAACTGCTCAATGGTGTGCATCGTGTCGTGGAATTCGGTTACCAGCAGGGCTAAATCGCGAATGGCATTCGGCACGCGCAAACGCTCACAGAGTGCGGCAACCAGCGGCACGCCGGCGGGGCCATGACCGCGATGGCTGGGCCACTTTTCAACGGGCGTTAACGCTTTGCCTACATCGTGAAACAGCGTGGCAAAACGTACATCAATGGCCTCACTTAAGGCGGCGGACAGCGTCAATGCCATCAGCGTATGCACGCCCGTGTCAATTTCAGGATGCCATCTGGCGGGGGCGGGGATGCCATAAAGGTTATCGATTTCCGGGAACAGCACCTTCAGGGCACCGCAGTCACGCAGCACCTGAAAATAGACCTGAGGATTATGCGAGGACAGCGCTTTTTCGGTCTCTTTCCACACGCGCTCAGCGGTAAGATCGGCCAGCTCGCCGCTCTCGACCATTTGCCGCATCAGCGCCTGGGTTTCATCGGCAATGCGAAAGTTAAGGTGGGCAAAGCGCGCAGCAAACCGCGCCACGCGCAGCACGCGCAGCGGATCTTCACTAAAGGCTTCTGAAACGTGGCGCAGCAGTCGGTCAGCAATATCCTGTTGCCCCTGGTAGGGATCATAGAGCGTGCCGTTTTCATCGCGGGCGATAGCGTTGATCGTCAGATCGCGGCGTTGTAAATCCTGCTCCAGGGTGACGTCCGGGGCCGACCAGGTGGTAAAACCGGTATAGCCTTTGCCGTTTTTGCGTTCGGTGCGCGCCAGTGCATATTCTTCGCGGCTGTCAGGATGCAGAAACACCGGAAAATCGCGGCCCACCTGCTGATAGCCCTGGTCCAGCATGCTTTCTGGCGTTGCGCCCACGACCACCCAGTCTTTGTCTTTAACCGGCAATTTCAACAACGCATCACGTACCGCACCGCCAACAAGAAACGTCTTCACGCACCACTCCAGAGATAAATAAGCGACCTGCGCGTCTGCGGGCGTCCTGCACCTGAATTCAGACGGGCACAACCCTTATTGTTACACAAATTCGACATATTGCAGACAGGCCAAAAGGGGCATCTTGCGATCCCCTTTTGCAGCGAGCGGTGGAAAAGGTTAGTTCATCCAGCGATCGTTTTTCTTGCGACGCGGCATCATATGCGGCAGCAACAGACCCAGCAGCAGGCCCACGCCGAGCACGCCGCCACCGTACATAAACCACTGCATGATGATCGTGCGCTGTTTGTCATCCAGTTGAACGTTAGCGGCATTGACCTTCTTCTGGGCCACGATCAGTTCGTTCTTCAGCTTCTGATTTTGCTCTTTCAGCCCATTGATAACGCTGTCGCTGCTGGCCACTTTATTCTGCATCTCGGCCGTGCGCTGGTTCCAGCTGTTGTCAATGTTCGCTAACTTAGCCGTCAGGTCTTTAACCTGTTGTTCTAACTGAGGCACCCGGGTGCGCAGGCTGGGATTTTCACTCAACTGCGACAGGGGAATCCAGACGGTGCGGCCTTCCGCATCGCGCACCTGGCCATATTTGGTGGCGTCATTGGTTTGTAGCAGTTCGACCTGTTCACCCGCGTTCAGCTTACCGAGCAGGCGAAACTGGTCGCCGGGGCCGCTGCGAACCCAGGTGGATAATTCGTCAGAAACATAGCGTTTTTGATCGGCATGAGCAGGTGTAAGGGCGCTGAGGGCCAGCAAAGTGATTCCAGCAAGTGTGATTTTTTTCATTCGATTTCGTTTTGTTTAAAAATAAAGATAATTTACCGGCACAGTCTGTAGAGGCTTCGCATAAATCTGAATGAGAACTATCCTGGTCTCATAACAGTGCGAAAAGGCGAGCGAAAGCAGAAAGAAACCAGAGACAGCAAGGCTTCTGTGCATTACTCTTCGCCTGAAAACCCGCATCTTCGGCTCAGTGGATGCAGCAGAAGATAACCTTAAACGGGCAGGGAATATATCCTCAAGTGCCAGCGACGTAGTGAATAAAAAAATATGACCATCGAGATTGAGCTTAAGTTCATTGCAAAACCCAACGCTGCCGGGAAACTGGCAGAGAAGCTAGCGGCTTTTCCGCATCAGCATCAGGCAGCGCGCCAGCTGACCAATATCTATTTTGAAACCGACGATAACCAGTTACGTCGGTGGAACATGGGCTTACGTATTCGCGGCGTGGACCAGCGTTACGAAATGACGCTGAAAACGGCCGGCAGTACGCTGGGCGGTTTACATCAGCGCGGCGAATACAACGTTGACCTGACGGAACCTACGCTGGATATCAGCCGTCTGCCCGCCGACATCTGGCCAGAGGGAACGGATATCGCGGCCTTGCAGCAGCGCCTGAACCCGCTGTTCAGCACGCATTTTGACCGTGAAATCTGGCTGGTGACGGCAGGTAAGAGCGAAGTGGAAATCGCGTTCGATAAAGGCGAGGTCGCGGCCGGTGAGCATCAGGAAGCGCTGTCAGAAGTCGAACTGGAGTTAAAAAGCGGTGAGCGCAGCGATATGCTGGCGTTTGCGCAGCAACTGATTGCCGTGGGCGACCTGCGTATGGGCAGCCTGAGCAAAGCGGCACGCGGCTATCAGCTGGCTAAAGGTAACCTTCCACGTGAATTACGTGCTTTTCCGCTTTTGAAAGCCGGACCGAAGGCGACGGTGGAAGCTGGCATGGTGGCGGCAATGGCCGCTGGCCTGGAGCACTGGCAATATCATGAAGAAGTGTGGTTACGGGGCAATAAGCGCGCGCGGGAATCAGTACGTGAAGCGCTGGACGTGCTGCGCCAGGCCTTTGCGCTCTTTGGTGCGTTAGTGCCGCGTAAGGCCAGTAGCGATCTGCGTCAGAAGCTGACGACGCTGGAAGAAACGCTGCTGAATGAAGACGTGGATGCAGACAGCTTCTGCTTCTCTACTCGCTCCGTAGAAACTCAGTTAGCACTTACTCACTGGCTGGCTGAGGCACAATGGACGCCGTGGATTGATCAGAAGGGGCAAGCCAAGCTGCAAGGTTCCTTCAAGCGTTTCGGCGATATCATGCTGGGCCGCATTAATGCCGATCTGAAAGAAACCTTTGCCACTATTCATCAGGCGAATGAATATCAGGACAAAGCCACGCGTCTCGATCGACAATTACTGGCCGTTCATTTGCTGGCGGGCGCTTACTCGCCGGACGCGGTAGAGCACTGGCTGGCCCCGTGGCAGCAGCTACAGCGCGCCATACACGAAAAGCAGCACGTCAGCTTAGACGGCTTAACCGCGCAGGCAATGAAACAACCGCCGTTCTGGTTAACCAGCGGCTCGCCGCGCTGAATCTAACAGCACGCTATCAGGGAGAGAACATGTTGCCAGCCTTACCTACCGTATTGCGTACTCAGGCCGAGCGGGCGGTCGAACAGTCAGGTCTTACCGGTTCTGCTCTTACGGAAGAGCAACTTGCCGGTCTGGCCTTCAGCGATTTCGTGCTCGACAACCTGCAGCAGAACCCGGACTGGTGGCAGGCGATCGCTGACCGCTCGCCTCAGCCTGAAGAGTGGCGGCACTATGCGCAGTGGCTGAGTGGTGACATGGCGGCGGCAGACAGCGAAGCCAGTCTGATGCGCGTGCTGCGCCTGTTTCGGCGTCGGATGCTGGTGCGCATTGCCTGGATGCAGTGCCTGCATCACGCCAGCACAGAACAGACGTTGCAACAGCTGAGTGTACTGGCGGAGGTCCTGATCAGTGCGGCGCGTGACTGGGTTTATCAGGACTGCTGTCGTGAGTTTGGCACGCCGTGTAATGCCGCGGGTGAGCCTCAGCCGCTGCTGATCCTGGGCATGGGAAAACTGGGCGGCGGCGAGCTGAATTTCTCCTCTGATATCGATTTAATTTTTGTCTGGCCCGAGAACGGCAGTACCCGTGGCGGTCGGCGTGAACTCGACAATGCGCAATTTTTTACCCGTATGGGGCAGCGCCTGATCAAGGTGCTCGATCAGCCCACCGCGGACGGGTTTGTTTACCGGGTGGATATGCGTTTACGGCCCTTTGGCGACAGTGGGCCGCTGGTGATGAGCTTTGCCGCGCTGGAAGATTATTACCAGGAGCAGGGGCGCGACTGGGAACGCTATGCCATGGTGAAAGCCCGGCTGATGGGCGATGATCAGGATCGCTGGAGCCAGGAGTTGCAGCAGATGCTGCGGCCGTTTGTCTATCGCCGCTACATTGATTTCAGCGTGATTCAGTCGTTACGTAACATGAAGGCGATGATCTCACGTGAAGTGCGCCGCCGTGGCCTGAAAAATAACATTAAGCTGGGGGCGGGCGGCATCCGCGAAACGGAGTTTATCGTCCAGGTCTTTCAACTGATTCGTGGTGGACGTGAGCGCTCGCTTCAGCTCAGAGCCTTGCTGCCCACGCTTTCCGCCATTGAATCCCTGGGCTTACTGCCACCGGAGCAGGTTGCTGCACTGCGCGAGGCCTACCTGTTTTTGCGGCGGCTGGAAAACCTGCTGCAAAGCCTGGCCGATGAACAAACGCAAACGCTGCCGGAAGATGCCCTGCACCGCGCCCGACTGGCCTGGGCGATGCAGTGTCAGGACTGGTCAGAACTTAGCGCAAAACTGGATACGCACATGGCCGCCGTGCGGGCAATCTTTGACGAGCTGATTGGTGAAGATTCGCCGGATGTTGGCGATCAACCGGAGCTGGCCGATTTTAATATGCTCTGGCAGGACAGTCTGGAAGACAGCGAGCTGGCCCCGCTGGTTCCTCAACTGGACGCGGAACACTGTCAGGCGCTCAATCAGTCACTGGAAGCGTTTCGTCAGGATATCAGCCGCCGTTCCATTGGTCCGCGCGGCCGTCAGGCACTGGATCAGCTGATGCCGCGCCTGCTGAGCGAAGTCTGTCTGCGCAGCGATGCGGCCGTCACCTTTAGCCGGCTGGCACCGCTGCTGCTCAGCGTGCTGACGCGCAGTACCTATCTGGAGCTGCTGACGGAATATCACGGAGCCCTGCGGCACCTGATCCGTCTGTGTGCAGCCTCGCCGATGGTGGCAAGCCAGCTGGCGCATTATCCGCTGCTGCTGGATGAGCTTCTCGATCCCGCCACGCTGTATCAGCCCACCGCGACGGATGCCTATCGTGATGAACTGCGCCAGTACCTGATGCGCATTCCCGCCGACGATGAAGAGCAACAGCTTGAAGCGTTACGCCAGTTTAAACAGGCGCAGATGTTACGCATCGCGGCAGCCGACATTGCAGGGACATTGCCAGTGATGAAAGTGAGCGATCACTTAACCTGGCTGGCCGAAGCCATCATTGAATCGGTGGTGCAACAGGCCTGGAATATGATGGTGCAGCGTTACGGTCGGCCTTCGCATCTGGTGCAGGAGCACGAGCGGGGCTTTACCGTGCTGGGCTATGGCAAGCTGGGTGGATGGGAGCTGGGTTACAGCTCCGATCTTGATCTGGTTTTTCTGCACGACTGCCCGCTGGACGCGGTGACCCAGGGCGAACGCAGCATTGACGGCCGACAGTTTTATCTGCGGCTGGCGCAGCGCATCATGCACCTGTTTAGCACCCGCACCTCGTCCGGGATTTTGTACGAAGTGGATGCGCGCCTGCGTCCTTCCGGTGCGGCGGGCATGCTGGTCAGCACGTTTGACGCTTTTGATGACTATCAACGTAACGAAGCCTGGACATGGGAACATCAGGCGCTGGTGCGTGCCCGGGTTGTCTTCGGTGAGCCCGCCCTGAGCGAACGTTTCAACGCCATTCGTCGGGCGATTCTCTGCCTGCCCCGTGAACCGGTGGCGTTGCAAACCGAGGTCAGGGAGATGCGTGATAAAATGCGCGCGCATCTGAGCAATAAGCATAAAGGGCGCTGGGAGATCAAAACCGACGAAGGCGGCATTACCGATATCGAGTTTATTGCCCAATATCTGGTACTGCGCTATGCCGCAGCAGAGCCTGCCTTAACGCGCTGGTCGGACAATGTGCGGATCTTTGAACTGATGGCAAACCATCAAAAAATGGCAGACGACGAAGCGGCGGCATTAACCCATGCCTATGTCACGCTGCGCGATGCCTTGCACCATCTGGCGCTGCAGGCGCTGCCGGGACACGTCGAACCGGATGCCTTTGCGCAGGAAAGAGCGTCGGTCAACGCCAGCTGGCAGCGGTGGTTGCAGTCAGCAGAATCTCTCACGGCGTGATGCTGATAGCAACTGTGCTATCATCCGCGCACTATTTTGAATGCAGTCTGGAGTGTCTGGAATGAAAGTTACTCTGCCCGCGTTCGGCCAGGCTTCGGTACTGGTCGTTGGCGATGTCATGTTGGATCGTTACTGGTATGGCCCTACCAGCCGTATTTCCCCTGAAGCCCCGGTGCCGGTGGTGAAAGTGGAGACCGTTGAAGAACGCCCTGGCGGCGCCGCTAACGTGGCGATGAATATTGCTGCGCTGGGTGCCGGTTCACGGTTGATCGGGCTGACCGGTGAGGACGATGCGGCTCAGGTCCTGAGTAAAACGCTGAAGGACGTTCGTGTTGACTGCGATTTTGTCACGTTAAAAAGCCATCCGACGATCACCAAACTGCGTGTGCTGTCCCGCAACCAGCAGCTTATCCGCCTGGATTTTGAAGAAGGTTTTGAGCAGGTTGATGCCGCACCGATGCACGAAAAAATGCGCCAGTCGCTGGCCAGCAGTGGCGCGGTGGTGTTGTCGGATTACGGCAAAGGGGCGCTCGACAGCGTTCAGCAGATGATCACTCTGGCGCGTGAAGCCAGTGTGCCCGTCCTGATCGATCCGAAAGGCACCGATTTTGCCCGCTATCGCGGCGCGACGCTGCTGACGCCCAACCTGTCGGAATTTGAAGCTGTTGTCGGTAAATGCAGGACGGAGCAGGAAATTGTTGAACGCGGCATGAAACTGATTGCCGATTGCGACCTTTCCGCGCTGCTGGTCACGCGTTCTGAGAATGGCATGTCGCTGCTACAGCCGGGGAAAGCGCCGCTGCACTTGCCCACGCAGGCACAGGAAGTGTTTGACGTTACCGGCGCCGGGGATACGGTGATTGGTGTGCTTGCTGCTGCTCTGGCGGCGGGGGATTCGCTGGAAGAAGCCTGTTTCCTGGCCAACGCGGCAGCCGGTGTGGTGGTGGGTAAACTGGGAACCTCAACCGTCAGCATCGTGGAGCTCGAAAACGCCATTCATGCCCGTCCGGAGCGCGGTTTTGGCATCATGACCGAAGCGGAACTGAAAGAGGCCGTCGCTATGGCCCGTCAGCGCGGCGAAAAAGTGGTCATGACCAATGGCGTCTTCGACATCCTGCATGCCGGTCATGTTTCCTACCTCGCAAACGCCCGTAAACTGGGCGATCGCCTGATTGTGGCGGTAAACAGCGATGCGTCGACGAAACGTCTTAAAGGCGACAGCCGTCCGGTGAATCCGCAGGAAAACCGGATGATCGTGCTGGGTGCACTGGAAGCCGTAGACTGGGTCGTGCTGTTTGAAGAAGATACGCCGCAGCGTTTGATCGCCAGCATATTACCGGATTTACTGGTGAAAGGCGGGGATTACAAGCCGGAAGACATTGCAGGCAGTAAGGAAGTCTGGGCGAATGGCGGTGACGTGCGGGTGCTGAACTTTGAAGATGGCATTTCAACCACCAATATCATTAAAACCATTCGCGGCAACTGAGTCGTGATGGCGGGAGCCTGCGCTCCCGCCAGCCAGCATCACTCGCCGGATTTATCCGCAGGGTTCGCCGCCGGGACAATCGCCGGTGCCGGGCCTGGCGTGGTGGGCACCGCTGGTGCAGACGATGCGGTCCCGGTTCCTTTGCTTTCCAGCTGGGCCAGACGTTGTTCCAGCGCCGCCAGTTTTTCCCGCGTACGCAGTAAAACCTGAGTCTGTACATCAAACTCTTCACGGTTGACCAGATCCATGCGGGTCAGCTGGGCCTGCAGAGTCTGCCGTATTTTCTTTTCAACATCATCGCCAAATTCACGAACTCCCTTCGGCAGCGCGTCATGAACCTGACGGGCAATTTGTTCAATTTTTTTCGTGTCGATCATGATGATTTCCTGGTTACGGGTTGCTGTGGCAGCATTTTACCAACGCTAGAGTCACTTAAGTGTAATGCCTGAATTGAAAAGGTTAAACCTGAAATCCATAGCGCAAAAAAAGCTAAAGCAATAATGGCTTTGTGGATTGCTGCCCTGACGGGGAAACGTTATAGTTAAAACGCTTATTCTCAGGGCGGGGCGAAATTCCCCACCGGCGGTAAATCAGCCCAGGCTGAAAGCCCGCGAGCGCTTCGCCGTAATGGTGAAGGTCAGCAGATCCGGTGTAATTCCGGGGCCGACGGTTAAAGTCCGGATGGGAGAGGGTAACGACATCTGTCAGGCATTATGTCTGTTTTGCGTCATTGCTACGTCTTTACGACGTCACTCCTAAGCTTGCCCTGATTCTGGTAACCCAACACATTTATAAGGTTTTATTACCATGAATCAGACTCTACTTTCTGAATTTGGCACGCCGAAACAGCGTGTAGAACGTGCTATTGCAGCCTTACGCGAAGGCCGTGGTGTTATGGTTCTCGACGATGAGAATCGCGAAAACGAAGGTGACATGATTTTCGCCGCGGAAACCATGACCGTGGAGCAGATGGCGTTAACCATTCGTCACGGCAGCGGTATCGTTTGTCTGTGCCTGACTGAAGAGCGTCGCCAGCAACTGGCGCTGCCGATGATGGTGGAAAACAACACCAGCGCCTACGGCACCGGTTTCACCGTGACGATTGAAGCGGCAAAAGGCGTAACCACCGGCGTATCTGCTCAGGATCGTATCACCACTATCCGTGCCGCGATTGCCGATGACGCAAAACCTGAAGATTTAAACCGTCCGGGTCACGTCTTCCCGCTGCGTGCCCATGATGGCGGCGTTCTGACGCGCGGTGGCCACACCGAAGCCACTATCGATCTGGTGACGCTGGCAGGCTTCAAGCCCGCAGGCGTTCTGTGTGAACTGACCAACGACGACGGTTCCATGGCGCATGCGCCGGAAGTGATCGCGTTCGCGAAACAACACGCCATGCCCGTCGTCACCATCGAAGATTTGGTCGCCTACCGTCGCGAACACGAAACGCGTCAGGCCAGCTAGTTTTCGTCTTAATCAGGCCAGTTCTCTGGCCTGATCGTCTCGCCTTGTCCTGTGTGTGTGCTTCCTCAGTCCCTGCCATTTTTATTCAAAATTTCTGACAGAGAACATCATGCTTATCCGCGTGATCACGCCGGTAAAAAGCGTATCGTGGTGTTCACAGAATGAGCACATCAAGGATCACTATGAGTCAGGTTCGCATGCCGGCGCTGTTTTTGGGACACGGCAGCCCAATGAATGCCTTAGAAGAAAACCGCTATACCGCTGCCTGGCGTAAAGCCGGTGAAACCCTGCCACGGCCACGTGCGATTCTGGCGGTTTCGGCTCACTGGTACACACAGGGAACTGCCGTGACGGCGATGGACAATCCACGCACTATTCACGATTTTGGCGGCTTTCCTCAGGCGCTTTTTGATACCCGTTATTCCGCGCCGGGCTCACCCGCACTGGCGGAAGAGATTGCGGAACGGTTATCCCCGGTGCCGGTTCATCTGGATCACGCATGGGGATTGGATCATGGCTCGTGGGGCGTGCTGATTAAGATGTATCCCGACGCAGATATCCCGGTCGTCCAGCTCAGTATCGACAGCGGCAAGCCCGCCGCCTGGCATTTCGGGATGGGAAGAAAGCTGTCTGCGCTGCGCGATCGCGGCGTGATGATCGTCGCCAGCGGTAACGTGGTGCACAACCTGCGTAAAGTTCTCTGGGGCGGTGGCGAAGCTTACAGTTGGGCGACGGGGTTCAATAACTTCGTGCGGGACAATCTGGCGGTGCAGGCCGAGGCGGACGCACATCCGTTGGTGAGTTTTATGCAGCATCCGGATGCGGCCTTATCCAACCCGACGCCGGAACACTTCCTGCCATTGCTGTATGTGCTGGGTTCCCGTCACGCAGATGAGCCTGTGACCGTTCCGGTGGAAGGTATGGAGATGGGCGCAATCAGTATGTTGTCGGTACAGGTCGGTTAACGCGTAAGACAGGCCAGCGAACTGGCCTGGAGATAAAAGGCTATTCAATAAAGGCGTGCGGATAGAAACGCGACAGATCCTGCGTGATCAACTCCCGATCTTCCCGCAGGCCAATACCGGCCGGTTGATCGTCGATGAGCCAACTGCCAATCAGCGTATAACTGTCACCAAATTTTGGCAGCGGATGGAACTGCTGCACAATCATGCCTTCTTCGCCGTATGGACCATCCACCCGGGCGATCTCTTTGCCGTTTTCCACGATACGAATGTTAGCGCCTTCGCGGGAGAACAGCGGTTTGACCACATACTTGTCCATAGGCGGCACGTCGTCTTCAGCAAACCAGGCAGGCAGCAGGTTGGGATGATTGGGAAACATCTGCCACAGCATTGGCAATAACGCTTTGTTTGACAGAATGCTTTTCCAGGCGGGTTCAAGCCACCGCACGCCCGCATCCGCCAGCTTGGTCGAAAACATTTCGCGCAGCATAAATTCCCACGGGTAAAGCTTAAACAGATTACTGATCACCTGATCGTGCGGGTCAGTAAACTGGCCTTTCTCACCCAGCCCTATCTCATCAATATAGAGAAATTCGCTGGGTAAGCCGGCTTCCGTGGCGCAGTCCTGCAGGTATTGCACCGTGCCGCGATCTTCCTCGGTATCCCGGCAGCAGGCAAAGTGCAGCCAGTTAAAGCCGTGCTGCTGATGCAGCACCGTGAAGCGATCGATAAGCTTTTCCTGCAGGCTGTTAAACTGGTCGCTGCCAGGCGGCAACTGGCCCGCATTCAGCTGGTCTTCCAGCCACAGCCACTGGAAAAACGCCGCTTCATACAGCGAGGTCGGTGTATCGGCGTTGTTTTCCAGCAGTTTGGCATCGCCTCGGCCATCCCACGCCAGATCGAGACGGGAATAAAGTGAAGGCTGACGCTGATTCCACGAGTCACGCACGAAGTCCCAGGTATGTTTTGGAATACGGAAGCGGGTAAGCAGGGCTTCACTGTTTACCACTTTTTCCACCACCTGCAGACACATCTGATGAAGTTCGGCGGTCACCTCCTCCAGATAGTCGATTTGCGCCAGGGTAAACTGATAGTAAGCATCTTCGCACCAGTAGGGCTCACCGTGCATGGTGTGAAAACGAAAACCAAACTCTGTGGCTTTTTCCCGCCAGCCCGGACGCTCAGAAATCGCGATACGTTGCATAAACGGTATTAGCCTCCCAGCGAACGACTGGAGGTCCAGGAAGCACTGCTGCGCTGCATCGCGTTTTGTTTCGCAACCGTTTCGCCAAAACCACCACGTGTGATGGTGGAGGTGGTGGTCGGTTTCGGCGCCAGGGCAGTTTTGGGCACGTTCATGGTTTTACCTGGGGTGGCATTACCGTAGTTACGGCCAGAGGCATCCACGAACTGACCGTTTGCCGGGCTGTTGGGGGTTTTCGGTGAGAACAACGGTTGCTGGGCAAAGCCCGCGCCGCCGCCCATCATGCGCCCCATCATGTAGCCTGCCATTAACGGCATCCAGAAGCTGCCACTTTGCTGCGCTTCGGCATTCGTACTGCCTGTGCCCGCCTGTGCCGGTGCCTGCTGGCACTGGTTTTCACCAAATTCGGCGACACAGTCTTCACGTGTCGCATATTTTGGCGCGGTGCGTTCAGCTTCCTTTTTAGCGTTGTTAAACGCGGTGGTGCACTGCGCACTTTGTCCCGGATTGGCTTTTGAACAGTCGTCCGCGTTTTGATAAAGGGTGACGGTTTCGTCGTTTTGCTCACAACCTGCCAGCATAAATACCGCTGAAACAGCGATAGCAACAGGCGTTAAGTGTCTTGCTTGCCAGCTCTTACGAAAGGCGGCATAGCGGATCGTTTTAGTCCGTTTCATTATAAATATCCTGTGCCCAAAGGTAGTGCATAGAATAGGGGATGAGTGGTGAGAAATGAAGCTAACGGCCAGGCAGGACGGGGATCTTTACGTAGTTATACGTTTTGCAGAGAGGCGGGCCGCAAAGCAGCCCGCAACAGGCTTAGTGACTGAACGGATTACGGCTGCTCTTATGTGCGGCCTTATGTACGGGGGCCGGTGCTGGTGCCGTTTCGGAAGTGGAGATGTGATCTTCACCCAGCACCTGCTGTACATTTTGTGGCTGAACCGTTTCCGGCGAGGTTGAGATTTCTTTACCTAACTGACTGTTAAGCACACCCAAACTCTGCTCGTTCAGCGTGCCCAGGGCATAGCTGATATTCAACTGGTTAATCAGATAGCTGTAACGCGCATCCGACAACTGCTGCTTAGCGTTATAAAGCGTTGATGTCGCATTCAGCACGTCAACGATGGTACGGGTTCCCACCTGGTAACCGGCTTCCATCGCGTCTAATGAACTTTGTGCGGACACCACGGCTTGTTTGTACGCGGCAATGCTACTTGCTGACGCATTGACGTTGTTGTAAGACGAGCGCACGGTCTGCACGGCTGAACGGTGCGCGGCTTCCAGCTGCTCACTGGCGCTGACAAAGTTGTATTGCGCCTGTTTCACCTGCGAGGTCACGCTGCCACCGCTGTAAAGCGGCAGGGTAAAGCTCAGGCCCACTTTGTTGTTGCCGGTGATGGAATCTGTCGAGCTGGCATTTTGCTCAGCACGGCTTCCGCCGTATTTGCTGTTGGACAGGCCCGTCGAGGCGGTCAGATCCAGCGTCGGTAAATGGCCCGCCTCCGCTGAACGGATTTGCTCACGGGCTAAGTCCTGGTTCAGACGGGCAGAAAGCAGGTTCAGGTTGCGGCTTTCAGCCTGCTTAAGCAGCGAGTTAACCGCTTCAGGTTTAGTGGTTTTGAAGCGATCAATATCCAGCGACGCCAGCGCCAGGTAATCCATACCGGTAATCTGACGCAGAGACTCCACGGCGTTGTCCAGGTCATTACGCGCGGTCACTTCATTCGCCAGGACACTGTCGTACTGCGCGCGGGCGTTCTGCACGTCGGTGATGGCGACCAGGCCCACGTTGAAGCGCTGGGTCGTTTGATCCAGTTCGCGATAAATCGACATCTTCTGCGCTTCGACGTAAGAAAGCGTATCAATGGCTTTCAGCACATTGAAGTAGGCCGTCGCGGTGTTCAGAATCAGATCCTGCTGGGCGACCTGGTAGGTCACATCCTGAATACCGGCTGCTTTTTCCTGCAGCGTCAGCGCACGCCATTTTGACATATCGAAAATGGTTTGCGTCAATTGCAGCGAGCCACTGGTGGTATTGGAGTGAATACCGCTACTATCACGGTAGCCGTTTGCGTAGGTATAGTCTGCACCCAAACCCAGTTGGGGTAATAAAGGACTGCGCGCTTCGTTAATTTTCTCGAACGCCGCATCACGCGTCGCCGCAGAGCTACGCAGATCAGGGTTGCTTAAACGCGCTTGCTGGTAAACCTGAAGCAGGTTTTCCGCCTGGCTGGCGAAGCTGAAACCGCCCAGGCTCAGCCCAATAAAAAATGGGAGCAGTTTTTTCATTTGCATTCCTTTTGTTGCAGCAAATCGCAGTGACTGTGCCGCCTGTAAGCCAAAAATTATCGCAGATTCTAGCAGAGGGCAACTGTGAGATAAGGTGGCTGAACGTGCCATATTTGTGTGTTTCAGGTAAATAACTCAGTAATAACCCTTTGGATGGCATCTGGGCTTGTGTTTTATCTGTGTTATCCCAATCTGCATAAGGAACTTAATGATGAAGGACAATAAAACATCACCTGTGACTTTCACAAAAAATGATGTAGAAATTATTGCACGAGAAACCGCGTACGAGGGTTTTTTTTCCATTGTGCGTTATCGCTTTCGTCATCGGTTGTTTAATGGCCAAATGAGCCGGGAAGTGACGCGTGAAGTTTTTGAGCGCGGTCATGCCGCTGTGCTGCTACCTTATGATCCCGTCCGTGATGAAGTGGTGCTGATTGAACAGATCCGCATCCCGGCTTTCGATTGCAGTCCCACGCCCTGGCTGCTGGAAATGGTGGCAGGCATTATTGAACCGGGTGAAACCCCGGAGCAGGTGGTACGCCGTGAGGCCGTCGAAGAAGCGGATCTGACGGTTGGCCGGGTCAAACCGGTGCTGAACTACCTGGCCAGCCCCGGCGGCACCAGCGAACGGTTATCGGTAATGGTCGGAGAAGTGGATGCCAGCCAGGCAAAAGGATGCCATGGTCTGGAGGAAGAGAATGAGGATATTCTTGTCCATGTGGTCAGTCGTGAACAGGCTTACCACTGGGTGGAACAGGGGATTATTGATAACGCGGCATCTGTCATCGCCTTGCAATGGCTGGCACTGCACCATAAAAAACTTCGAGAAGAGTGGACGCAAAAATGAAACAGCGCTATATCCCTGATTTCCCCGAGATGATGAGGCTGTGCGAAACCAATTTCGCCCAGTTACGTCGTCTGCTACCACGTGATGACGCAGCAGGCGCATCGGTGATCTATCAGGTGAGTGGCGCCCGCTACCAGGTAACCGTTGAAGAATCAACGCGTTATACTACCCTGGTCGATATCCGTCAGACGGCCCCAGCCGTAAGTTACTGGAGCCTGCCGTCAATGTCTGTCAGGCTGTATCATGACGCGATGGTGGCTGAAGTGTGTTCGACACAGCAGATCTATCGGTTCAAAGCACGTTATGATTATCCGAATAAAAAAATGAATCAGCGTGATGAGAAGCATCAAATCAATCAGTTTCTTGCTGACTGGTTACGTTATTGCCTGACGCACGGCGCGATGGCAGTTCCGGTTTGCTGATGCGTATAATGCACTGAATGGCGTAGAGACGAAGGAAACGCTTTGGATAGCCTGCTAACTCTTCCTGCGACAACAGAATCTGAGGTTCGGATTCTGCAAGTAACGGACACGCATTTGTTCGCAGGAAAACACGAATCCCTGCTGGGGGTGAATACCTGGGCCAGTTATGACGCGGTACTGGATGCGATCATCGCGCAGCAGCGTGATTATGATCTTATCGTTGCCACCGGCGATCTCTCTCAGGATCACTCAGTCGAAGCCTATCAGCATTTTGTTGAGGGCATTTCGCGCCTGCCTAAACCTTGCGTCTGGCTGCCGGGGAATCATGATTTTCAACCTGCGATGGTCGATACGCTGGCAGAGGCCGGCATTAACGCACACAAGCATGTGCTGTTAGGCGATCACTGGCAGGTTGTTCTGCTGGACAGCCAGGTCTTCGGCGTGCCCCATGGCATGTTAAGTGACTACCAGCTTGAGTGGCTGAATACCACGCTTGCCCGTTATCCGCAGCGCCATACGCTGGTGCTGTTGCACCATCATCCTTTAGCGTCGGGCTGCACCTGGCTTGATCAACACAGCCTGCGCAATCCGCATCAGTTAGACGCCGTGTTGCAGCACTATCCGCTGGCAAAAACGCTGGTCTGCGGCCATATTCATCAGGAAATGGATGTACCGTGGCAGGGCCGCCGTGTGCTGGCAACGCCGTCGACCTGCGTGCAGTTCAAACCGCACTGTACCAGCTTTACCATCGATACCGTTGCGCCCGGCTGGCGCTGGTTTACGCTGCACAATGACGGTCAGCTTGAGACCGAAGTCAACCGACTCACCACACAGGCTTTTCGCCCCGATCTGGATGCTGAAGGATATTAACGGATGAAGGCGCTGCTTTATCTGCACGGCTTTAACAGCTCACCGCGTTCAGCAAAAGCGACGTTGTTTAAACAGTGGCTGAGCCAGCATCATCCCGATATTGAGATGATTGTGCCGCAGTTGCCAACGTTTCCTGCGGATGCGGCAGCTATGCTGGAAGATATCGTGCTCAGCCACAGCGGACGACAGCTGGGCCTCGTCGGTTCTTCGCTGGGCGGCTACTACGCCACCTGGCTGTCACAATGTTTTATGCTGCCGGCGGTGGTGGTCAATCCCGCCGTTCGCCCGTTTGAGTTGCTGGTGGATTTTTTGGGTGAAAATCAGAATCCCTACACCGGTCAGCAATATGTGTTAGAGTCTCGCCACATTTACGATCTGAAAGTGATGCAAGTTGATCCGCTGGAAGCGCCTGATTTATTGTGGTTGCTGCAACAAACCGGCGATGAAGTGCTCGACTACCGCCAGGCACTCGACTATTACAGCGCGTGCCGTCATACGGTTGAAGAGGGCGGAAATCATGCATTTACTGGATTCGAGCGCCATTTCCCGCAAATTCTGGACTTTCTGGGCCTGAATCACGCTTGAGCAACGTGGAAATCGCAACCATTTTCTTCATCTAATCAGACAGTTACCATGAGTCAATCAAGCTATAATGCGGGTGACATTGAGGTCCTGACTGGCCTTGAGCCGGTTCGCCGTCGCCCGGGAATGTATACCGATACGACGCGCCCTAACCACCTGGGTCAGGAAGTCATTGATAACAGCGTCGATGAGGCACTGGCGGGCCATGCCAAACGGGTAGAGGTGATTTTGCATGCCGATCAGTCGCTGGAAGTCATCGACGACGGGCGCGGCATGCCGGTGGACATCCACCCGGAAGAAGGCGTTCCGGCTGTTGAACTCATTTTGTGCCGGCTGCACGCGGGCGGTAAATTTTCCAATAAAAACTACCAGTTTTCCGGTGGCCTGCACGGCGTCGGGATTTCGGTGGTTAATGCCCTGTCCAAACGCGTTGAAGTGAATGTGCGCCGTAACGGCGAGATCTACACTATCGCCTTTGAAAATGGTGAAAAGGTGCAGGATCTGACCGTCACCGGCACGGTTGCCAAACGCAACACCGGCACCAGCGTCCATTTCTGGCCGGACGAACACTTCTTTGACAGCCCGCGTTTCTCGGTTTCCCGCTTATCTCACCTGCTGAAAGCGAAAGCCGTGTTGTGTCCGGGTGTCGAAATCGTCTTTAAAGACAAGCTCAACAATACCGAGCAGCGCTGGTGTTACGAAGATGGCCTGACAGATTATCTGTGTGAAGCCGTAAACGGCCTGCCGACGCTGCCGGAAAAACCGTTTGTGGGTGCCTTTGCAGGCGATATCGAAGCGGTGGACTGGGCGTTACTGTGGCTGCCGGAAGGCGGTGAGCTGTTGACCGAAAGCTATGTGAACCTGATCCCGACCATGCAGGGTGGGACACACGTTAATGGTCTGCGCCAGGGCCTGCTGGACGCCATGCGTGAGTTTTGCGAATACCGCAATATCCTGCCGCGTGGCGTGAAGCTGTCCGCCGAGGATATCTGGGATCGCTGTGCCTATGTGCTGTCGGTCAAAATGCAGGATCCGCAGTTTGCCGGTCAAACCAAAGAGCGCTTATCTTCACGCCAGTGCGCCGCCTTCGTGTCAGCCGTGGTCAAAGATGCCTTCAGCCTGTGGCTGAATCAGAACGTGCAGGCGGCAGAACAGCTGGCAGAGCTGGCGATTTCCAGCGCCCAGCGCCGGATGCGCGCGGCGAAGAAGGTCGTGCGTAAAAAGCTGACCAGCGGCCCGGCGTTGCCCGGAAAACTGGCAGACTGTACAGCACAGGATCTGAATAAAACCGAACTGTTCCTGGTGGAAGGGGATTCGGCGGGCGGTTCAGCCAAGCAGGCACGCGACCGCGAATACCAGGCGATCATGCCGCTTAAAGGCAAGATCCTGAACACCTGGGAAGTCTCGTCGGATGAAGTGCTGGCCTCACAGGAGGTGCACGATATCTCTGTGGCGATCGGTATCGATCCCGACAGCGAAGATCTGACGCAGCTGCGCTACGGTAAGATCTGTATTCTCGCCGATGCCGACTCAGATGGGCTGCACATTGCCACGCTGCTCTGCGCGCTGTTCGTGAAGCACTTCCGTACGCTGGTAAAAAACGGCCACGTTTATGTAGCGATGCCGCCGCTTTATCGTATCGATCTGGGCAAAGAAGTGTATTACGCGCTGGATGAAGACGAGAAAGAGGGCGTACTGGAGCAGTTAAAGCGTAAGAAGGGCAAACCGAACGTTCAGCGCTTTAAAGGGCTGGGTGAAATGAACCCGCTTCAGTTACGTGAAACCACGCTCGATCCGAATACCCGCCGTCTGGTTCAGCTTACCGTCAGTGACGACGATATTGAGCAGACGCTGCGGACGATGGACATGCTGCTGGCGAAGAAGCGTTCTGAAGATCGCCGCAACTGGTTACAGGAAAAAGGCGACAAGGCCGATATCGAAGTCTGAGTCGGTTACCCGCTGCAAAAAGCCCCGGCCTGTACCGGGGCTTTTTCGTGTCAGCGTAGCAGAAATTACTGGCCGGGTTCCAGCACCAGAATTTTTACGTCTGTCACGTATTCTTTAATGGCAGCGCGATGGGCTTCCATATGCGGCATTTGCTGATGCTGGTCGAGATGACGCAGGGTTTCCCACTGCTCCAGCATGAAAATCGAATCGGGTGAGTTGTGTTTCCACGGCACCTGCGCCTGATGATCGACCAGCGCGCTGTACTGATGGCAGCCTTCTTCTTCCAGCACGGTCGGGATCACCTGATGAAACGCCTCCAGTACTTTCTGACGGTAGCCTGGCTTCACACAAATTTCAGCAACGACGGTTAACATTCACGTTTCCTCTTTCGGGGGGAAAGTCTATTTAAGCAAAAATTTCGCTGAGATGCGTCCGATAACGAGCAATATCCCGCGGCACATCAGGCTGCTTGATCACGTCGTTACAGATGAACGTCGGTAAGGCTTCCATTCCAAGGAACTGATTAGCCTTGTGAAAATGCAGGTACAGGCCATCCACGCCGACGCCTTCGAAGAATTGCTCAGGATCGGTAAAGGCTTCCAGCGGAGCGTTCCAGGTCAGGGAAAGCATATATTTTTTGCCCTGAAGCAGGCCGCCAGAACCGTATTTTTTCTCGCTGTCTGAACGTGTGCGACCATCACTGGCATACAGCTTGCCGTGGCCTTCCGTAAAGACTTCGTCAATATAACGTTTCACGGTCCAGGGTTCGCCCATCCACCAGCCTGGCATCTGATAAATCACGACATCGCTGTCGAGATATTTTTGGATCTCATCTGCCACAACATAGTCACTGTCGGCGACGGTAACGGTCACCTCATGGCCCAGATCGCGCAACTGGCTGGCGGCCACGTCGGTCAGCGTATGATTCAGTTCACCTTTAGAATGGGCGAAAGTTTTACCACCATCGATAATTAAAATGTAGCTCATTAAGCGTGTCTCCCGTATGCGTTTATGGGGAGTAGCTTAGGCCGCGACGCGCGGGAGAAAAATGCGAGAATGATCACAACACTTTTGCGATTAGCGCAATAACCCGTAAGGTTATGTCACCATAACGGCGCAAACTCACCTCCGAAAAAAAAGAATGATGAAGAAAACACTCATAATGACTTTACTGCTGGTGGCTGGCGTTGCCCAGGCCCAGTCGCGTCTGGACAGCGTGCTCAACACCAAAACCCTGAAAGTCTGTACGACCGGGGACTACAAGCCCTACAGCTTTCTGAAACCCGATGGCCACTATGAAGGGCTGGATATCAGCATGGCGGAGTCGCTGGCGGCGTCACTGGGAGCGAAAGTGCAATGGGTACCTACCACCTGGAAAACCCTGATGCAGGACTTTTTAGCGAAACAGTGTGATATCGCACTGGGTGGCGTATCGGTTACGCTGAAGCGCCAGCAAACCGCCTGGTTTGCTCAGCCGCTTGGCGTGGACGGCAAAATTCCGCTGGTGCGCTGCGCGGATAAAACGAAGTATCAGACGGTTGACCAGCTAAATAAACCCGGCGTCCGGTTAATCGAACCCGCGGGCGGGACGAACGAAGCCTTTGTGCACAGTTATCTTCCTCAGGCGGCGTTAACGCTGTTTCACGATAACGTCACCATTTTCCAGCAGTTGGTGGATAACAAAGCCGATGTGATGATTACCGATGCCTCAGAGGCGCTGTATCAGCAAAAACGCTTCCCTTCCCTGTGCGCACTCAATCCGGATAAACCGCTTCAGTATGGCGAGAAGGCCTATATGCTTCCGCGTGATGATATGAGCTGGAAACAGTATGTCGATCAGTGGCTACACCTGAGCACGGCCACGGGAGAATATGCGAAGATTGCGCAGCAGTGGATGGGCGTGATGAAGTAATCATGTTTTGTGCGCTCAGTTTTTTTGCAGCGCTGTACACGCCATCCGACAGGGTTTCTGAGCGGGCGTCCTCACGTCGCTGTCGCGTGCCTTCACGTCGCGCTTCAGCCTGACGGACTGACGGAGACGATACAGCCTGTACCGACTCCGTTTTTTGCCCGCGTCCTGCGGGCAAATCCTGGTTTTATCGCTCTGTTCAGCGCTGCGGATTGCCTGCTCCGACTTCCTGTCAGATGGCTTTGAAACGCCACGGTGCGGTTGTCTGAATCAAAAGCGAAGATGCTTAATACAACGACGCTTTACCCAGCCCACCAAACAAATTCATCTTGTAGCGAATGACCGCTTTTGCCGCCTCAATCGCTTCGGGATAAATTACGTTCGGATCCCACCAGGTTTCACGGGTTAACACTTCACGCACTTTCTGGAAATAGGCATATTTCATGTCGCTGGAGATGTTGATTTTACCCACGCCCAGCGTCACCGCCTCGGCCACTTCGGCATCGGGATTCGCCGAGCCGCCATGCAGCACCAGTGGAATGGAAACGCGCTGTGAAATGTCGCGCAGGATATGCATTTGCAATTCCGGTTTCATATCTTTGGGATAGATACCATGCGCGGTGCCGATGGCGACCGCTAAGGTATCCACGCCGGTTCGCTGCACAAAGTCTTCGGCCTGAGCCGGGTCGGTGTAGATCACTTTGCTCACGCCGCCTTCCACGGTCGTCCCGGTATCGCCAATCGTCCCCAGTTCGCCCTCAACCGACACGCCCACCGCATGGGCCAGCTTCACCACCTCTTTCGTCAGCGCCACGTTTTCTTCGTAAGGCAGCAGGGAACCGTCAATCATCACCGACGTGAAACCGCACTGAATAGCGCGCAGCACATGGGCCACCGATGCACCGTGATCCAGGTGCAGCGTAAACGGCACGCTGCTTTTCAGTGTGCGCTCCCGCACATAGCCAAAAAATGCATCGGTGACGAATTCCAGTTCACTGGGATGAATCGAGATAATGGCCGGGGTTTGAGTGGCTTCGGCTTCTTCCACGACCGCGCGGATAAAACAGCTGTCAGCGACATTGAAGGCGCCAATCGCAAAGCGATGTTGACGGGTGGGTCTTAACATCTCTTTCATAGAAATCAACATGTTAAATCTTCCTCAGCTTGTTTTATGACAAAGGGTTGCCCTGCGCTGACGTTCAGTGACGCGCACCGGGTTACAGCAGAAAGCCATCAGGCCTGGCGGGCGGAGCCAGACCAGCTCAGATAGTCACTGACGACTTCACAACAGGCGGACTCCATCAGGGCGAGTAAGTCCGGCAGTTCGGTGGTGGGAGGGTGTTTAAGCGCCTGGTGCAGCGCCTGTTTACCGGCTTCAAATACCGCCGCGCCAACGTTAATCTTGGCGACGCCGTGCTGACTGACGCGCCGAATATCGTCCGCTGGCGTGCCACTGCCGCCGTGAAGCGCCAGCGGGCGCGATGAGGCCGCGTGCAGGTCTGCCAGACGCTGGAAATCGATTGTCGGCTGCACCCCAGCGGGATAAAGCCCATGCGCGGTGCCAACCGAAACCGCGAGCAGATCGATATGGGTCTGCTCAAGAAACGGCAGGACATCCGCCACCTGGGTCATTTTGACCGCCGCGTCGGCCAGCGCGTAGGTGGGCGCATCGGCGATATGGCCCAGTTCACCTTCGACGCAAACCCCGGCGGTGTGGGCCATGTCGACCACGCGGGCCGTCTGACGAATGTTTTCGGCCAGCGGCTCCGCCGAAGCATCGATCATCAGCCCGGTAAAGCCTGCGCGAAAGGCCTGGCCAATCAGCGGAAAGGCCTTGCCATGATCGAGCGCCAGCGCGATTGGTACGCTGGCCTCTGCCGCCAGCGCCTGCACCAGCGGCACCGCGATGGCTGGCGGAAAATGACGGCTATGGCCTTGATACACATTCAGTATCAGGGGCGCACGCTGCTGCTCCGCCGCCTTAACCGCCGCCCGGGCACTTTCCAGGTTGAAGCAGTTGATGGCCAGAACGGCATATTTTTTCTGCGCAGCCTGGCTTATCAGGTCGTTCATTGCCGCGTACATACTCACTCCTTATTCCAGTGTGAATTTAATGTCGTCGTCGCGAACGGTGTGATCTTCCACGTCGTCAAACTCTTCGTCGGCTTCAGTGACGGGCTTTTTCAGCAGCGAAAGCATGACGCCACAGATCGTGGTGCCGATACCAAGCGCCAGGCAGAACAACCCGGGTTTGGTGAACAGCGGTACGACGAACATGCCGCCGTGAGGCACCGGCGCTTCCACGCCCCAGACCATGATCAGGCCACCGGCAACGGCTGAGGCAACCACACAACTCCCGACGACCCGGAACAAATCGCGTGCGGCAATGGGGATCACACCTTCGGTGATCATGCAGATCCCCATCGGGAAGGCCGCTTTCAGGGCTTCTTTTTCCGCGCGGGTGTACTTATGGCGCGTGAGCAGCCAGGAGAGCGTGATGCCAAAGGGCGGGATCATCGAACCGGCAAATTTGACCGCTTCCGGCCCGTAAATGCCGTCCACCAGCATGCCATCCGCAAACAGCGACATGGTTTTATTGACCGGCCCGCCGAAGTCAAAGGTCGCCATCGCCCCCAGAATCGCCCCCATGATGAACTTAGAGCCCCCCTGCATTGATTCCAGCAGGGCGATCAGCGCCTTTTGCAGCCAGACAATGGGCTGACCGATAAACGTCATCATGAGCAGCCCGGCAATGATGGTGCTCAGTACGGGCAAGACCATGATCGGCATCAGCCCCTGCATCGACTGTGGCAACCGGATACTGCGCCGCAGCAAAATCACCGTGTAACCCACCAGGAAGCCACCCAGGATGCCGCCGATAAAGCCGGTGCCAATCTGTCCGCAGATAAACCCGACGATCAAACCCGGCGCGAAGCCCGGCCTGTCGGCAATCGAGTAAGCGATAGCCGCACTGATCAACGGGACGATTAAGCCCATGCCCCAGCCACCGATCTGGTTCAGCATCCAGGCGATCGTACCGGGATGTTTACCCACATCGGGCCCGCCAATCACCTGACCCAGCGCAATGCAGATCCCGGCGGCGACAATCAGCGGGATCATCCAGGAGATCCCGGTTAACAGATGGCCTTTGATCGCTTGCCCGTACTGGCTTTTGTTAGCGTTCATTGTGGATCTCCTCAGGCACGCGCCAGTGAATCCGCCACTTTTTCCAGAAACTTGATGGGCGACTTGATCACCACTTCGGTTTTCACCCGCACGATCGGTTTGCCCCGAAAACGTTCCTCGCCTGTGATCTTCACGTCCACCGCCAGGATCACCACGTCGGCTGCCGCTATCGTTTCGGCATCCAGGGCGTTTTCTGTCCCGATGGTGCCCTGCGTTTCCACATGGATGGTGTGGCCAAGGGCGTGAGCGCCTTTGATCATTTTTTCACGCGCAATGTAGGTATGCGCGATGCCCGCCGTACAGGCGGCAACACAGACAATGTTCATGATTACCTCGGATTCCAGGGTTAACAGAGGTCGGTTTCGGCGTACTGACTAAACAGCCGAATGATTTCGCTGGGATCGTTTTCCACCAGCAGTTGCGCAATCACCTCATCATCGGCCAGCGCACTGGCCACCTGTGACAGCAGGCGAATATGGGTCGTGTTTTGATCTTCCAGCCGCACGGCAAACAGGATGATGCAGCGCACCTTGCTGCCATCCAGCGTCTCCCAGGGGATATCCTGCTGGCTGCGCCCGATGGCCAGCGTGGTTTGCTTAACGGCAGAGGACTTACCGTGAGGAATGGCGATATGATTCTCAAACCCGGTCGATCCCTCCGCCTCGCGTAGCCAGACATCGCGGATAAAGGCCTCTTTATCGCTAATGGCACCGTCGCTGAACAGCAACTCCGTCAGTTCGATAATGGCCGCTTCTTTGCTGCTGGCCTGCAGATTGAGATTGACGCGGCGTGGCGTGAGAATGCGAGAAATATCCATTAATCAGACCTCATTCAGTTAATGTTCTGCCAGTGCGCGCGTTGCGGCCTGTGGCAGTTGGCGACCAATCATGGCGTCCGTCACCCGGCGAATATCGTCGTCGTTAAAAAACGCAGTAACATACACGGTGGGCAAGGTGCTGATATCGAGATGAATGGTGGAGATGACCAGATCCACCGGCTCCTGCTGACAAAAGTCGTCCAGCGTGCTGGCCGAAATAACGCCCACGATAATCCAGTCCGGAAAGGCGCGCAGGATGCGACTTTTCAGCAAATGCGACGTGCCGACGCCGCTGGAACACACCAGCAAAATACGTTTATGGGCGATTTGCCGTTCAAGCGCGGCCTGAAAATGCACGCACAGATAACCGATCTCATCGTCAGCGATTGGCCCATAATGAAACCGCTCGGCCGTTACCTGCATGGCGCGTTGGGTCAGCGTGAAAATATCCTGTAATTCCGCTTTTATGTCATCGAGTAAGGGATTGCGAATCGTAATATGATATTTAAGCCGGTTAAGTAGCGGCTTAATATGGAATAGCAAACCTTCAAATAATAAAGAATCGGTCGACAGATCCTTTTGGATGAATGCGGAAAAGCAATGAATTAATTCGAGCGTAATATTGCGCGATGCTGCATTTGAAAAAGGAGAGTGCGATAGCATGTGGCTGCCGCGTTCTTCGACTACAATGCCCGATGAAATAATATATTGATAAATAAATCCCACTTCATCCGCGGGCGCGGATTGCCCCAGCCGCTGTTCAATCTGTACTACCATCTGGCGGGCAATCTTCAGAATGCGGTTGTCCATTTCTGACGCGCTCAGAGCCAGCGGCAGGGACAAGGCTTTGCCCTGCGCCATACGGTGAATCATGATCAGAATATGGGTGGACAGATTGAGGTAATACGCATCGCTCAAAGGGTAGCCAAGCTGCTGCTCCATTTGCTGCAGTAAGCGCTGCACAAAGGCCACGTCCTCTTCGCCGAAATAGTGGATCAGCGCCTGATAACTGCCGGGGTCGAGCCGCGGCAGGGCCATATTGCTGCCCGTGTTATGCTGCATAACGTCGTTAATCAGCAAAACCATGGCCTGGCGCAGTGCCTGTTCGCTGCCTGCCACATGCGTGCCGCTCTGGCTACGGACCAGCTCCAGCGCCAGCGGTTGCAACCACTCTTCAATCACCTTGAGGTCATTAACAATCGAAGCGTGACTGATGAAATAACGTTCAGATAACTTACTGATCGAGGTTTCACGTGGCGCGTCTCGTAGCAACTGGGACAGGATTTTTACCCGCCGCGCATTGTTGCTTAAGCCCGCAGACCAGTTATCGTCGCTGGCAACATGCTGCTGCAAGCGCAGCCGCTGTTCATGATCGTATGTTTCCAGCGCCACACAGCGGCCAGGCAGCTTCACCAGTTGCGCCTGCCAGCCATGCAGCCAGGGTTCCAGACTTTGTAAATCCCGATAAATACTTTTTTCAGAAACGGTTAACTGTTGGGCTAATTGCGCCAACGCCAGCGGCGTGCCCGCCTGTAACAGTAATTTCAGTAATCGGTGTTGTCGTGAAGTCAGATTTTGCATTCAGTCACCCGTCTATTATTTCGTTAGCGGTGCTTAAGTGGCAATTCGTTAAATCCAACCAGGGCATAAAATAAAACCGGTATATGTCGCTGAAATTGAATTTAGGTGGTGAAAGAAAAAGCAACAATACTAAATGTTGTCCCGGGAACGGGACAGGATTAATACGCTATAAATAAGCTGATAATTAATTGCGAGGAAGGTCACAAACTATTAAAAATAAGCGCACGGGGATTTTTACCGGTGCGGTTTTTTCGGCGACCGGAAAACAGGGAAAAAAGAGTGACCAGCCCGCTCCAGGACTGTGACTAATACCCACGAATAAGGTACTATCCTCGCCAAACAACCGCCGGGTGATCCGCCGTTGCGGGTCACGATGTGAGGATGAGGACTTAATGAGCGAATTGACGCAGGATGGTGCAGAGCGTCTTGCCCTGCATACGTTTACTGAGAATGCGTACTTAAACTACTCCATGTACGTCATCATGGACCGTGCGTTGCCTTACATTGGCGACGGCCTGAAACCCGTCCAGCGCCGCATTGTATATGCCATGTCGGAGCTGGGGCTTAACGCTACCGCCAAATTTAAAAAATCGGCCCGTACCGTGGGTGACGTGCTGGGTAAATACCATCCTCATGGTGACAGCGCCTGTTACGAAGCCATGGTGTTGATGGCACAGCCGTTCTCCTACCGTTATCCGCTGGTCGATGGCCAGGGAAACTGGGGGGCACCTGACGATCCTAAATCTTTCGCCGCCATGCGTTATACCGAGTCTCGCCTGTCGAAGTATGCCGAAGTGCTGCTGGGTGAGCTGGGGCAGGGCACGGCAGACTGGGTGCCAAACTTTGACGGCACGATGCAGGAGCCGAAGATGTTGCCGGCGCGCCTGCCAAACATTCTGCTGAACGGCACCACGGGGATCGCGGTGGGCATGGCAACCGATATTCCGCCGCATAACCTGCGCGAAGTGGCGCAGGCCGCTATCGCCCTGATTGACGATCCGAAAACCAGCCTGGATGCGCTGCTGGAGATTGTGCAAGGGCCGGATTTCCCGACCGAAGCCGAAATCATTACGCCACGCGACGAGATTCGCAAAATCTATCAGAACGGGCGCGGCTCGATTCGCCAGCGTGCGGTGTGGAAAAAAGAGGACGGCGAGGTGGTGATCACCGCGCTGCCGCACCAGGTGTCCGGTGCCCGGGTACTGGAGCAGATTGCCAGCCAGATGCGCAATAAGAAGCTGCCAATGGTCGAGGATTTACGTGATGAGTCCGATCACGAAAACCCGACTCGCCTGGTGATTGTGCCCCGGTCAAACCGTGTCGATCTGGATCAGGTTATGAACCACCTGTTCGCCACGACCGATCTGGAAAAAAGCTACCGTATCAACCTGAATATGATCGGACTGGATAACCGTCCGGCCGTGAAAAACCTGCTGGAAATCCTGTCTGAATGGCTGGTGTTCCGTCGCGATACTGTTCGTCGCCGTCTGAATCATCGTTTAGAACGCGTGCTGCGCCGTCTGCATATCCTGGACGGTTTGCTGGTGGCCTTCCTTAATATTGATGAAGTCATTCACATCATCCGTACCGAGGACGAACCAAAGCCAGTGCTGATGTCGCGCTTTGAGATCAGTGAAACCCAGGCCGAAGCGATTCTTGAACTCAAGCTGCGCCATTTGGCGAAGCTGGAAGAGATGAAGATTCGTGGTGAGCAAAGCGAACTGGAAAAAGAGCGCGATCAGCTGCAGGCGACGCTGGCCTCTGAACGCAAAATGAATACGCTGCTGAAAAAAGAGCTGCAGGCAGACAGCAACAGTTTTGGTGATGATCGCCGTTCGCCTCTGCGTGAACGTGAGGAAGCCAAAGCGCTCAGCGAAACCGAGCTGGTTCCGTCTGAGCCGGTTACGATTGTTCTGTCGCAGATGGGCTGGGTGCGCAGCGCCAAAGGACATGATATTGACCCGGCGGGCCTGAGCTATAAAGCCGGTGACAGCTTCCTGGCGGCGGCACGCGGCAAGAGTAATCAGCCTGTGGCCTTTATCGATTCCACTGGCCGCAGCTATACGCTGGATCCCACCTCGCTGCCGTCGGCACGCGGCCAGGGCGAGCCACTGACCGGTAAACTGACGCCACCACCGGGTGCGGTTGTTGAACAGGTATTGATGGAGCCGGAAGAGCAGCGCCTGCTAATGGCTTCGGATGCCGGATATGGCTTTATCTGCACCTTCAACGATCTGATTTCGCGCAACCGTGCGGGCAAAGCGCTGCTGACCCTGCCGGAGAATGCGCGCGTCATGACGCCGATGGCTGTGCATCATGAAGACGACATGCTGTTAGCGATCACCCAGGCGGGCAGGATGTTGATGTTCCCGGTCGGCGAGTTGCCGCAAATGTCGAAAGGCAAGGGCAACAAGATTATCTCGATTCCGTCGGCAGATGCCGCGGCGGGCACGGATAAACTGGCCTGGCTCATGATTCTGCCACCAGGCAGCGCGATTACGCTGCACGTCGGTAAACGCAAGCTGTTGCTGCGCAGTGAAGAGTTGCAGAAATTCCGTGCCGATCGGGGTCGCCGTGGCACGCTGTTACCGCGCGGTCTGCAAAAAATTGATCGGGTCGAACTGGATGCCCCGGCACGTCCTGACAGCGCTGACAGCGACGCGTAATTCATCCGGCTGGTTCATCGCCAGCCGTGTTACATTGAGGAAGCTATGTTACTGATATTACGCACGATTATTGTGGTAATTTATTCGATTCTGGTCTGTGTATTTGGCTGCATCTGGTGTCTGTTCTCGCCGCGCAATCCGCGTCACGTCGCCACCTTTGGTCATCTGTTTGGCAAATTATCGACGCTGTTTGGTCTGAAGGTTGAACTTCGTCGCCCAGAGGGCGCGGATAATTACGGTAATGCGATTTATATCGCTAATCACCAGAACAACTACGATATGGTGACGGCCGCTAAAATTGTGCAGCCCACCACCGTGACCGTGGGGAAAAAAAGCCTGCTGTGGATACCGTTCTTTGGCCAGCTTTACTGGCTGACCGGTAATCTGCTGATTGACCGTGACAACCGGGCCAAAGCTCACGGCACCATTGGCGAGCTGGTCGAGCAGTTCAATAAAAAACGGATTTCGTTCTGGATGTTTCCTGAAGGTACGCGCAGTCGCGGGCGGGGATTATTACCGTTTAAAACCGGTGCGTTTCACGCTGCGGTGGCGGCCGGCGTCCCGATCATCCCGATTGTGGTGTCCAATACGCATAATAAAATTAACCTCAACCGCCTGAAAAACGGCCTGGTGATTGTGGAAATGCTGCCGCCGGTAGACGTCAAACAATTTGAGTCGTCGTCTGTGCGCAAACTGGCTACCCACTGTCGTGAACTGATGGCGGCGAAGCTGGAAGAGCTTAACGCCGAAGTCGAAGAACGCGAAAAAAACGGTAAAATCTAACCGACAAATCCGTTGTCGGACTATTCTGCATGGATGCCCCACGGCGAGTGACGTCCTGCGTCGCTCGCCGTGAAAGCAGCACAGCAATGACAGCAATAAAAACAGGGTTGGCGTTTCAGCGCCACGCGTAAAAGGTCTGAAATTTCATGTCTTTCAGCAGACGTCAGTTTATCCAGCTTTCTGCCGGTGTGGCGCTCAGTGCCACGGTAATGCCGCATGCGGCACGTGCCGCTTCCTTACGTGGTGACACGCCGCTTCCCGTTCCGCCGTTGATCGAATCCCGCCGGGGTCAGCCGCTGTTTCTGACCTTACAGCGCAGCCACTGGTCGTTTAACGGTGACAATAACAAGGTGCCGGTCTGGGGCATCAATGGCATGTACCTTGGGCCAACTGTCCGTGTTTACAGCGGCGATGATGTCAAACTGATCTACAGCAACCGCCTCAATGAACCGGTTTCGATGACCGTCAGCGGCCTGCAGGTGCCAGGGGCACTGATGGGCGGCGCGCCGCGGATGATGTCAGCGGGCGTCGACTGGGCACCGGTGTTACCGATTCGTCAGAACGCCGCCACCTGCTGGTATCACGCCAACACGCCAAACCGCATGGCACCGCACGTCTATAACGGCCTGGCGGGCATGTGGCTGATCGAGGACGACCTCAGTAAGCAGCTTCCGTTGCCAAAACACTATGGCGTGGATGACTTTCCGCTGATCATTCAGGACAAGCGGCTGGATAATTTTGCGACACCGGTTTATGACCCACCCGCTGACGGCGGTTTCCTGGGCGATACGCTGCTGGTTAATGGCGTACGCAATCCGTTTATTGAGGTATCACGCGGCTGGGTGCGCCTGCGGTTGCTCAATGCCTCCAATGCCCGACGTTACGAACTCAGCATCAGCGATAACCGACCGTTTACGGTCATCGCCAGCGATCAGGGTTTTTTACCGTCGCCGGTAGCGGTACAGCGGCTAACGCTGGCTCCCGGTGAGCGGCGCGAAGTTCTGGTGGATATGTCGCAAGGGGATGAGGTCTCCATTACAGCGGGCACCGCGGCTGGCATCATGGATCGCCTGCGCGGTTTCTTCGAGCCTTCGACGATTTTGACCTCAACGCTGGTGCTCACGCTTCGCCCCACTGGCCTGCTGCCGCTGGTGACGGATAACCTGCCAATGCGTTTACTGGCCGATCAGATTCTGGACGGCGCTTCGGTGCGTACCCGGGAGTTTCGTATTGGCGACAGTATGCCCGGCATCAACGGTGCCGTGTGGGATATGAACCGCATTGATACCACCGCGCAGCAGGGCACATTTGAGCGCTGGATTATCCGTGCCGATCGTCCGCAATCGTTGCATATTCAGGGTGTAATGTTCCTGATTAAGAGCGTGAACGGTGCGCAGTCGATGGGGGAAGACCGGGGCTGGAAAGACACCGTCTGGGTGGACGGCGAGGTCGAACTGCTGGTCAACTTTACCCAAAGCTCTTCAGACCATTTCCCGTTTGTCTATTACAGTCAGACGCTGGAGCTGGCGGATCGGGGAACGGCAGGTCAGCTGCTGGTGCAGCCTGCCACGGCATAACGGAGCAGACTGTGCCGGGCAGGGCTTTCAGCTTTTGCGTTTGGCTAGCGCAGAAGCTGCAACATCAGTTGGGGCATCTGATTTGCCTGGGCCAGCATGGCGGTACCGGCCTGCTGTAAAATCTGCGCCTGTGACATCGCCGATACCTCCGCAGCGTAGTCTACGTCCTCTATCCTGCTACGGGCAGAGGTAAGGTTTGTGACCATATTGTTCAGGTTGGCGATAACCGACTGAAAGCGGTTCTCATAGGCACCCAGCATACTACGCTGACTATCAACGGATTTAATCGCCCGATCGAGATCGGCCAAAGGCGTACCGTCTGTCGCGGTTCCACTTGCTCCGCCGGTAACATCCCCTTTTAAAACGTCAAAGCCTTCTGCCGCAACCGTACGGGCCACGCCATTTACGGTATCTCCTGAGGTCATTTGCCGGATATTAAGTGTTGAGCCGGTGGTACCCGCTTTCAGAAGGTTATAGCTGTCGCTGGCATCCAGATCGATCGTGATCGTTTCGCCGTCTTCCGCACCGACCTGAAAGCGATACGCAGCCGAGCCCGATCCGGTATTCAGCATACTAATGCCGTTAAAATTCGTTTGTGCGGTAATACGGTTAATCTCCTCCATTCGCTGATTCACTTCTGTCTGAATAGAGTCGATATCCGCAGCGGAGTTGCTGCCATTTTGCGCCTGCACCGTCAGGTCACGTATGCGTTGCAGGTTGTCGTTAATCGTGGAGAGCGCCCCTTCAGCGGTTTGTGATAGCGAAATCGCATCATTGGCATTTCTGCCCGCTACCGTCATGCCGTCGATGTTTGAGGTCAAACGATTAGCAATCGCCATTCCCGCCGCATCATCTTTCGCACTGTTAATGCGCAAACCTGAAGACAGGCGCTCAATGGCGGTCGATAAAGCATTTTGAGAGTTATACAGATCGTTTTGAACGATCAACGACACGATATTGGTATTGATAACCGACATGATACGCTCCCTGGTTAAGTCGCTTAACGTTCTGAAAACCGTGAAATGACGTTCAATGGTGGTAGCCGGGATCACGCGACAGGTGTGACAGAAAACAGTATTACCTGCACAACGACGTTTTCACAAAAGCGGAGCGGCTTCGGTGTGTTGCAAAATTTTACCTGTTATAACAAGGTAAGGTGAGGTGATTTGAATTTTAAGTTTTTGATTTAAAAAACAAAATACAGGGCGGAATTAAGGTGTCAGCGTTCAGCGCAAAAAATTTGATTTAGCAGAGCGGAAAGACAGGGGGATTTCGGTCAGGGAAGGGTTTTTTTGCCCTGCGCCGCGCACTGCCCAGAAAGGCGTTGCGTAATTATTATGCGTTTTGTCATACATTTTAAGGACGTTTAACATTTTGCGTGGGCGCTAACCGTAAAAAAGCCCCTCCCGGAGGAGAGGCCTGCATGAGGCGTGCATCGGGTCCGATGCGCCCGTATTAGCCGTTAAACGTATCCGGGTCAGGACCTAAACGCTTACCGGTATCAAGCTGGGCAATCTCACTCATTTCTGCCTTATCCAGGCGGAAATCGAACACATTGAAGTTTTCTTCGATGCGTGCCGGCGTGACGGATTTCGGGATAACCACCAGCCCGCTGTCCAGATGCCAGCGGATAACGATTTGCGCCGGCGTCTTACCGTATTTTTTGGCCAGAGACTTGATGATTTCCTGATCGAATACGCCTTCGCCGCCCTGAGCCAGGGGACTCCAGGACTCGGTCTGAATCTGGTGCATGGCGTTCCAGGCATGCAGCGTGCGCTGTTGCAGCATCGGATGCAGCTCGATCTGGTTGATCACCGGGGTTACACCGGTTTCTTCCAGCAGACGTTTCAGGTGCGGCTGGTTGAAGTTACAGACGCCGATGCTTTTGACCAGGCCCTGTTGCTGCATCGCAATCATGTTCTTCCAGGCATCAACGTACTGATCTTTCTCCGGGCACGGCCAGTGCATCAGATACAGATCTACCTGCTCCAGCTTCAGTTTTTGCAGACTGGTTTCCAGTGCCTGCTGGACATTTTGCTGGTCAGCATTCCACAGTTTAGTGGTGATAAAAATATCCTCACGCGCGACATCGGTTTCCTGTAACGCCTGACCAATCGCTTCTTCATTTTTGTACGCGGCGGCGGTATCAATTGAACGATAGCCAACGTCCAGCGCTTTCAGCACGGCGTTGCGCGCATCTTCCATGCTGGCTTGCCACACGCCAAGTCCAAGCTGTGGCATCATGTTACCGTCGTGCAGTTTGATAATAGGTTGGTCTGCCATATCCTGCTCCTTACATTTGCAGTAAACCAGTGAGTCTTCGCTGTGCTTAAGTCTAGCTAACAATTTTCAGGCTGCCTGCGAACAGGCGAGGATAACCCTGCCTGATCCTCCATTTTGCTGGCGATTTAACCAGGCGCGCGGCAAACTGCGCTTTTAATTTTCAGGAGTGATGATGCCCCACGACTTACTGTGTCAGCGGCTGGCTCAACAGGTGGTCACGCTGATGACGAACGGACGCGAACAACTGTGTCCGGTGGAAAATGTCTCACTGATTTATGCGGGGCAGCACCGACCGCGTGAGCCCATCATGTATCAGCCCGGCATTGTCATTTTGTTTCAGGGCAGCAAAACCGGTTATCTGGGCAGTACGGTTTTTCAGTACGACGCCACAAAATACCTGATGCTCACCGTGCCGCTCCCGGTCGAATGTGAAACCTGGGCGTCACCCGAGCAGCCTCTGGCCGGGATGTGCCTGCGCGTAGATACGGCCAGCCTGCAGGATTTGCTGATGGACATCGGTGATGACGAAGGGTTTCAGCCTCAGCCGTTGACCTCGGGCATTCACTCTGCCTTTCTCACAGAGCCGATGCTGTGTGCGGCAGAACGCCTGCTGGATGTGATGACCCAGCCTCGTGATGCAAGGGTGCTGGGGCCACAGATTGTGCGGGAAATTCTTTACTATGTGCTGACCGGGCCGATTGGGGGGGCACTGCTGTCACTGGTGAGTCGTCAGACGCAGTTCAGCCAGATTGCCCGGGCACTGCGCCGTATAGAGAATCACTATGCCGACAACCTCAGCGTGGACACGCTGGCGGCAGAGGTGAACATGAGTGTCTCAGCGTTTCATCATAATTTCAAAGCGGTGACGCAGACGTCGCCGCTGCAGTATCTCAAGCGTTATCGCCTGCATCAGGCGCGTTTACTGATGCTGCAGGATGGCCTGAAAGCCAGCGTCGCGGCGGTGCGCGTCGGTTATGAGAGTCCGTCGCAGTTTTCGCGGGAGTTTAAGCGCTACTTTGGCGTGACGCCGGGTGAGGAAGTGAATCGGGTGCGTCAGACGGTGGCCGAACCGCCCGCCTGACGCACGCGTGGTCAGGCTCTTTGACGACGTTTTTTCCAGATAACCACGATGCTGCCAACCAGCCCGACGACCAGCAGCACCATCGGTAATACCATCAGGACAGCCATCACCTGATCTTCGTGCCGTTTAATAAACGGCACCTGGCTGATGCCGTAACCCAGCGTCACCACAATGCCCACCCACAGCAGACCGCTCAGCCAGTTAAACAGCTGAAAACGGCTGTTCTTCAGGCCGGAAATGCCCGCCATTGTTGGCAAAATGGTACGAATAAAGGCCAGAAAACGTCCCACCAGCAGCGCCATCAGGCCATGACGATTAAACATATTCCATGCGCGTTGGTGATATTGTGCCGGAAGCTGCATCAGCCAGCTCTTAACCAGTCGGGTATTACCCAGCCAGCGGCCTTGCAGGTAACTGAGCCAGCAGCCCAGACTGGCGGCGGTGGTCAGGATCAAAAGCGTGGGGAAAAAATCCATCACGCCTTTGGCTACCATCGCGCCAGCCAGCAGCAGCAGACTGTCGCCGGGCAGAAAAGAGGCGGGCAGTAAACCATTTTCCAGGAATAGCGTCATAAACATCACGCTGTAGACGATCCATACCACTTCCGGATTGGCCAGCGCGGCGAAGTCTTGATGCCAAAGCGCGTGCACAATCTCATGTAAAACACCCATTAGCTATCCCATTACGTCACAATCATGCTGAATTATAGTGTTCAGATCGGCCTGACCTCTTGGTTGTCGCCTGCCCCAGAGTGGGCGACAACCTTAACCTGCGGGGGTTCTTCTGCTCGCTGAACACTTTTATATTAAGAGAATTTTAACATCTATCTGGCTGTGGCCTGTCGATATATCACACGGGTCTGTATCTGGTTTATATCAGGTTTACTCTTTTAGCGCGTCAGGCGTGCAAAACCCGCGTCAAGATCAACCAGTAAATCATCCACATGTTCCAGACCGATGTGCAGCCGTACCAGCGTACCGCTGAAATCAACGCCGCCCGCCGGGCGAATAGCCGCCAGCTCTTCGGGTTGACTGGCTAAAATCAGCGACTCATAACCGCCCCATGAGTACGCCATGCTAAAGTGCTGAAAATGATCAAGATACATCGCTAACTGCTCGCGGCTCAGTTTTTCTTTCAGCACAAACGAAAATAATCCGCTGCTGCCGCTGAAGTCGCGTTGCCAGAAGGCGTGACCGGGGCATGAGGGCAGCGCCGGATGATTCACTCTGGCGACCTCCGGGCGGGCGGCCAGCCATTCCGCGACCTGAAGTGCACTTTCTTCATGCTGCCGCAGACGTACGCCCAGCGTACGTAACCCCCGGCTGGCCATGTAGGCGGTATCGGCATCCACCATCTGCCCCATCAGGTAGCTGTTCTCGCGCAGTTGATCCCAGCAGCGGGCATTGGCGACGGCGGTCCCAATCATGGCATCGCTGTGACCAATCAGGTATTTGGTGCCAGCCTGAATCGAAATATCCACGCCCAGCGCAAGAGGACGAAACAGCACGCCCGCCGCCCAGGTGTTGTCGATCATAATAATCGCGTCCGGTGCTTTTGCGCGCACCGCCGCCACAATGGCGGGAACGTCCTGCACTTCCATCGTGATGGAGGCGGGCGACTCCAGGAACACCACGCGCGTGTTGGGCTGAATCAGGGTGGCGATCGCATCGCCGATGCCGTGATCAAACCAGGTGGTGGAGACCTGAAGTTTAGCAAGAATTTTGGTGCAGAAATCCTGGGTTGGTTCATACACCGCGCCGCTCATCAGCACATGATCGCCTGCTTCAACAAACGCCAGAATAGCGTTAGAGACCGCTGCGGCGCCGCAAGGATACAGCACACAGCCCGCGCCGCCTTCCAGCTCTGTCATGGCGTCCTGCAAGGCAAAGTGGGTCAGCGTGCCACGACGACCATAAAACAGTTCGCCCTTTGCCCGCCCTGCGGTCGCGCGTTTTTTCTCCGCAACGGTATCGAAAACCAGCGACGAGGCTCGCTGAATGACCGCATTCACCGAACCCTGGGTATAACGTTTATCGCGTCCTGCGCTGACGAGTGTGGTATCAATTTTTTTTGTGGTCATGAACTCCCTGCCTTGCCGCTTGCACCTGAGCCTTCACGTTAGCACGAATTCGGCGATGACGTTGAGGGGCAACACAGATTATTCGCGCAGCAACAGGGAGATTTCCCGTGCGGCCTCCTGCAGTAGCGGCAAATGGTGTTGACGCAGCGTATCCGCAGAAACCTGTCCGGCATGGACGCCGACGTTCAGAGCGGCCACGATGCGTCCGTCCGCGCCACAAAGCGGCACGGCAAGCGAACGCAGACCGATTTCCAGTTCCTGATCGTTAATGGCGTAACCCTGCTGCCGGACGCGGGTCAGTTCTTCACGCAGTGCGCTGCTGCTGACCAGCGTGTGGCTGGTATAACGCAGCTGGGTCAGCCGCGCCAGATAGTCGTTCAATGGCTCAGCGGCAAGCCCACTCAGCAGCACTCTGCCCATGGAGGTGGTACTGGCGGGCAGACGACTGCCGATATGCAGGTCGATCGTCATGATGCGCGACGCGGACGCGCGGGCGATATAGAGAATGTCATCCCCGTCCAGCACCGCCATTGAGCAGGACTCGTTCAGCGTCTGGCTCAGCTGGCGTAAAACCGGCTGTGAGGCGCTGGCGAGCGGCGTGGCGCCCAGCCAGTTATGACCCAGAGTGAGCACGCGCGGACGCAGTTCAAAGTTTTTACCATCTTCGGCATAGACAAAACCCAGCTTACTCAGAGTGTACAGACAGCGCCGCACGGCTGCGCGCGGAATACCGGTGCGCTGACTGATTTGCGACACGGACATCACGCGTCGCTGTGGGGTGAATGCCTGCAAGACCTCCAGCCCACGCGCCAGTGAGGCCATAAAGTTCGGATCCCCTTTCCAGGGATCGCTGCTGCCGCGCAGCGTCTGATCGTCATCCGTCATGCTTTTCTCCCGAGATTAACTGGATCGTCCTGCAACTGTGCGAACGATCACATTGTGCTATTTGGTTTTGCCAGTGACCGATAATCGCACACTATTTCGATAATCGGTATTGTTTGCGCTCACAGAGCGATCTACTTTTTGGCTATTCACTACCAACCGGCTGATGCCGGGCTAAAGGAACAGCTAATGATCAATAAAAGTGTGGCAACACTGGCAGAGGCCGTGGCGGTCATCCCGGACGGGGCCAGCATCATGATTGGCGGATTTGGACCTGCCGGTCAGCCGCTGGAACTGATCGATGCGTTGATCGAAAGCGGCGCTCGCGGGCTGACGGTGATCAGCAATAACGCTGGCAACGGTGACAGCGGCCTGGCCGCGCTGCTTAAGGCAGGCCGCGTTGATAAAATGATTTGTTCATTTCCGCGCCAGGTTGACTCCTGGGTGTTCGATGAGCGCTATCGTCGTGGAGAGATTGAACTGGAGCTGGTGCCGCAGGGCAACCTTGCCGCCAGGATGCAGGCCGCAGGCAGCGGTTTAGGCGGCATTTTCACCCCCACCGCCTTTGGCACGCCGCTGGCGGAAGGCAAGGAAACGCGGGAAATCGATGGCCGCCATTACGTGTTCGAAAAACCGCTCAAAGCCGATTTCGCGCTTATCAAAGCCCATCAGGGCGACCGCTGGGGCAACCTGGTGTACCGCAAAGCGGCGCGGAATTTTGGCCCCGTGATGGCGATGGCCGCCACCACGACCATTGCCCAGGTAGCAGAGCTGGTGCCGCTGGGCCAGCTCGATCCTGAAAACGTCGTCACGCCGGGCATTTTTGTCCAGCGCCTGGTGTGCGTTCCCCATCCCGTTACCCTGACCGTTTCAGCCTGAGGAGTCGGCAATGCAAAAACTCACCCGTGACCAACTGGCACAGCGCGTGGCGCGCGATATTCCGGAAGGGGCTTACGTTAACCTGGGGATTGGCCTGCCGACCCGCATTGCGAACTATCTGCCTGCGGACAAAGAAATCTTTCTGCACAGCGAAAACGGACTGCTCGGCATGGGGCCAGCGCCTGCGCCGGAAGACGCCGATCCGGAGCTGATCAATGCCGGGAAAGAGCTGGTAACCCTGCTGCCGGGCGGCTGCTTTTTCCATCATGGCGACTCCTTTGCCATGATGCGTGGCGGGCATCTGGATATCTGCGTCATGGGCGCGTACCAGGTATCCGTCAGCGGCGATCTGGCGAACTGGAGTACCGGTGCGCAGGATGCAATTCCTGCTGTCGGCGGCGCCATGGATCTCGCCATTGGCGCGCGCAAGGTTTACGTGATGATGGACTACCTGACGAAAAAAGGGGAATGCAAGCTGGTGAAGCAGTGCAGCTATCCGCTCACCGGGCTGGGGTGCGTCAGCCGGATCTATACGGATATGGCCGTGATTGATATTACGCCGGACGGTCCGCTGGTGGTCGAGTGCTGCCCCGGACTGAGTTTTGAGGCGCTCCAGGCGGTCACGCCGGTGCGTTTACTGCAACCTGAACTGGCGACCACCGCCTGAGGAACCGCGAATGCAACAGGCTTTTATTTGTGATGCGCTCCGCACGCCATTTGGCCGTTATGGCGGCGCGCTCGCGGGAATTCGGGCAGACGATTTGGCGGCCTTACCGCTGGCGGCGCTGCTTGCCCGTCAGCCTGCTTCTGTCGCGCAGGCGATCGATGATGTGATCTATGGCTGCGCCAATCAGGCAGGCGAAGACAATCGTAACGTGGCGCGTATGGCCCTGTTACTGGCCGGGCTGCCGTCCAGCGTGCCTGGCACGACGATCAATCGTCTTTGCGGTTCGGGGCTGGATGCCATCGGCATGGCGGCCAGGGCAATAAAATGCGGCGAAGCCGAGGTCATGATCGCAGGCGGCGTAGAGAGTATGTCGCGCGCGCCCTTCGTGACCGGAAAAGCACAAAGCGCGTTTAGTCGCAGCCTGAAAATGGAAGACACCACCATGGGATGGCGTTTCATCAACCCGCAGATGCGCGACCGCTTTGGCGTTGAAACCATGCCGGAAACGGCGGAAAACGTGGCACACGATTTTGCTATCAGCCGCGCCGATCAGGATGCCTTTGCGTTACGCAGCCAGCTTCGTACCGCGCGTGCGCAGGAGATGGGCCTGTTCAGTGACGAGCTGATGACCGTCACTCTCCCGCAGCGCAAAGGTGAAGCTATCACTGTTGCCTGCGATGAGCATCCGCGCAGTACCTCCCTGGCGGCGCTGGCGGGGTTAAAAGGCGTCGTGACGCCGGACGGCAGCGTGACGGCAGGCAATGCCTCGGGCATCAATGACGGGGCCTGCGCCTTATTACTCGCCAGTGAAAACGCGGTTGCCGCCCACGGCCTCACGCCGCTGGTGCGTGTGGTCGCGATGGCTGCCTGCGGCGTTGAACCGCGTATCATGGGTTATGGTCCCGTACCTGCGGTACGCAAAGTGCTGGCCCAGAGTGGCCTGACGCTGGCACAAATGGACGTAATCGAATTAAATGAAGCGTTTGCTGCCCAGGCGCTGGCCGTGACGCGGGCGCTCGGGCTGGCCGACGATGCCGCGCAGGTGAACCCTAACGGCGGCGCAATAGCGCTGGGCCATCCGCTCGGCGCATCCGGTGGCAGGCTGACCATGACCGCGGCCTATCACCTGCGGCGCACCGGAGGACGTTACGCACTCTGCACCATGTGCGTCGGTGTCGGGCAGGGAATCGCACTTATTCTGGAACGGGTATAATTAATGTCTCTTTACCGCGCCATGTTTATGGCTTCTCCTCTCAGTGAGGGCTTCAGCGATACGGCGCTGCTGCAGGGGATGCTGGATTTTGAAGCTGGCCTGGCACAGGCGCTTGCCAGTGCGGGGCTGATGGACCGCGAATCTGCGCAGATCATTCAGGACTGCTGCCGTGCCGACGCGATCGATGCCGCTGCGCTGACCCAGGCCGCAGGGCTGGCCGGCAACCTGGCGATTCCCCTCGTCAAACAATTGACCGCTTTGGTGGCTGCCCGATCGCCCGAGGCGGCGCGCTATGTCCACTGGGGCGCAACCAGCCAGGACGCAATCGACAGCGGACTGATGCTGCAACTGCGCGCGGCGCTCAGCGGTACGGCTACGCTGCTGGATCGGCTGATTGCCGTGCTGAGCGCGCAGTGCGAACGGCACAGCAAAACGCTGATGGTCGGACGCACGTGGTTGCAACATGCCTTGCCCGTTACCCTTGGGCTAAAGCTGGCAGGCACGCTGGACGCCCTGGTACGCGATCGACAACGCCTCAGGGCGATGCAGCCGCGGGTACTGGCGTTGCAGTTTGGCGGGGCGGCAGGCACGCTGGCCTCGCTGGGCGATAAAGGCGAGCAGGTCGAGCAGGCACTGTCCGAGGCGCTGAATTTGCCGCGTAGCGCCACGCCCTGGCATGCTCAGCGCGACAGGCTTACCGAGCTGGCAGGCTGGTATGCCGGCCTGACCGGGACGCTGGGCAAGCTGGCGCGGGATATGTCGCTGCTGATGCAGAGCGAGGTAGGGGAGATCAGCGAACCTCAGGCGGCAGGGCGCGGCGGCTCCTCAACCATGCCGCATAAACGTAATCCGGTACTGTGCGCCGCCATTCTCAGCGCGGCCAATCGGGTACCGGCGCTGATGTCCGGTCTGTATGCCGGGATGGTGCAGGAACACGAGCGTGCGCTGGGTGGCTGGCAGGCCGAGTGGCAGAGCCTGCCGCAGCTGATCGTACTGAGCGGCGCGGCGCTGGCCCACAGCACGGAACTGATCGACGGGCTGGAGGTGCATGAAGATGCCATGCAACGTAACCTTGGCCTGACGCAGGGATTAATTATGGCGGAAGCGGTCACGCTGGCGCTGGCGAACGAGATGGGACGCCAGCAGGCGCACCATCATATTGAGCAGTGCTGCCGCCGGGCGCTGGACACACAGCAGAGTTTGTTGTCCGTACTGAGTGCGGATGAAACGGTCAGAACGCGCCTGAGTCATTCAACGCTGGAGGCACTGCTCGACCCGGCCAATGCCACGGGCAGTGCGGCGCGCTTTATTCAACAGGTTTTAGCGGCGGCGAGGGAATCATGACACTTCATTACATCCTTGAGGGGCCAGACGATGCTCCGGTGGTGTTATTCAGCAACTCCTTAGGAACGGCGGCAGACATGTGGCAGCCCCAGCGCGATGCGCTGATCGGTCATTATCGCATTCTGCGTTACGATGTCCCGGGGCACGGTGCCTCGGCACCGAACGGACAAACCCGTTCGCTGGAACAGCTGGGGATGGCGGTGCTGTCGCTGCTGGATAAGCTGGCTATCGACAGGGTGCATTTTTGCGGCATTTCGATGGGCGGGCTGACCGGGCTCTGGCTGGCCCGTTTCCATCCTCATCGCCTGATCACGCTCACGGTCGCCAACAGCGCCGCGAAGATCGGTGAGTCTGCGGCCTGGCAGCAGCGCGCAGCGCAGGTGCGTCAGTACGGTATGGCGGCGATTGCTGACGGTGCTGCCGCACGCTGGTTTACGCCGGCGTTCAGCGAACGGGCACCCGCCACCGTGCAGGCGTTGCTCACGCAACTGCGTGACTGTGATGCAGAAAGTTATGCGGACTGCTGCGATGCGCTGGCTGCCGCAGATTTACGTCACGAACTGGCGGCCATTCATCTTCCTGTGCTGGTCATTGCGGGGCGGGACGATGCCGTGACGACGGTGGCCGACGCAGAAGCCATGGTGGCGCACATCCACGGCGCGCAGCTGGTGGTGTTGCCTGCGTCGCATCTCTCCAGTGTGGAGGTGTGGCTGGCATTTAATCGCGCCCTGCAGCCGTTTATTGACGCGCAACTGACGCAGCAGCAGCGTTATCAGCAGGGAATGACGGTGCGCCGCGCGGTACTCGGTGACGCGCATGTGGACCGCACCCTGGAGAATCTGTCCCCTCTGAACGACGAATTTCAACACTTCATCAGTCGTTACGCCTGGGGAGAGATCTGGACCCGGCCCGGATTGTCGCGCCACACGCGCAGCCTGATCACCATCGGTATGCTGATTGCGCTTAACCGTGAAGCCGAACTGAAAATGCATCTGCGGGCCGCATTCAATAACGGGGTCAGTCGGGATGAGATCAAAGAGGTACTGATGCATGCCGCGCTGTATTGTGGCCTGCCTGCGGCGAACGCGGCGTTCCACCTGGCGCAAAGCATTTTCGACGAGCGGGATAGTGCCCGTTAAATCGCGGCGTCAGACCGGGACATCCAGCACCCGCTGACGCAATGCCGCCACCAGATGTTGTTGTTCAGGGGGCGGTGTATGCTGCTGACGGGTCAGGATGCCCACCGCTTCGGCCATGCCCTGGTTCGGCAGCGGCAGAGCCCGAAGCTGATTACTCGTTAAGTCGTCGCGCACCGCGCCGTAAGGCACCAGCCAGACGTAACCGTGGTTTTGCGTCAGCCGCCGCGCCAGCGTCGTTGACAGGGTTTCTACCGCGCCTTCAGGCAGGGTCAGCCCATGGCTGGTCATCAGCGATTCCGCATTTTGACGCGGTACGGTGCCGCGTGGCGAAAGGATCAACGGCCAACTGAGCGCTTCTGCCAGGGTCACGCCCGCATGCAGCAAGGGATGGTGCGGGGCCACGACCAGACGCAGTGTTTCCAGATACAACAGTTCAAAGTTCAGACCGTCCATCAGAACCGGTTCCGCCATCCGTCCGATTCCCAGCGTCATTTGCCCCGACTTTATCGCCATCAGCAGCGCGTCGTTCGAAAGCGTAGTGACCTGTATACGCCAGCCCGGATAGTGCTGCTGCAGGCTGGCCAGCACCGGCGCAACCACGCTGCCGATGGCGGTCGGCAAGGCACCGATATGCAGAGGCGCGAGATGTGGCGCGCTGTCCGGACGCATGACCTGATCGACCAGCGTAAGTGCATCCAGGATGCGAATGGCGTCATGCAGAAAGCGCGTCCCGCTGGCGGTCAGCGCTGTTCCCTGGCGGCTGCGCACCAGCAGTTGTTCACCGGTCAGGTATTCCAGTTCGCTGAGGGTTTTCGATAAGGCGGGCTGAGTAATACCCAGTTGGCGGGCGGCACGGCCCAGCGTCCCTTGCTGCGCGGTGGCAACAAAAGCGTGAAGATGACGCAGGCGCACGCGCTGACTGAACCGGGAAACACTATCCATGGCTCATGGTAAGAATTTGCCGCCGCAGCGGCAAGGACAATGTAGCGACTTTGTTAAGCGTCAGACATCAAAAAATACGGTTTCGTTTTCGCCCTGCAGAACGATATCGAAACGGTAAACCGTTTCGCTGCCGCGTTGTTCACGGTGTGCCAGCAGGGTGTTGCGCCGCTTCTCCCACTCAATCAGATTCAGCACCGGATCCCGGGCATTTGCCGCCTGTTCATCGACAAAATAGAGGCGGGTGTTCAGGCCGATATTGATACCTCGTGCCACAATCCATAAGTTGAGGTGAGGCGCCATGGGACGTCCGTCGCGGCCGGTCACGCTGCCGGGCTTGATGGTTTCAAAACGCCAGATGCCGCTGTCAAAATCGGAGCAGGTGCGCCCCCAGCCGCGAAACGCCGGATCCAGCGGCTTGTCGTGCTGCTGGTCAGCGGGATGCTGGTAGCGCCCGGCGGCATTGGCCTGCCACACTTCAATCAGCACATCGCGCACCGGCGTGCCAGAACCATCGTAAACACAGCCTTCAACGGTAATGCGCTCACCGCGCGTTTCCGGCTGCGTGAGCACCTCGCTGAAATTATGTTCAAAGATATCAAAGCCCGCGGCATGCGGTGCCAGGCCAATGTGCACGTAAGGGCCGGCAGTTTGTGAGGCTGTTTCAGGCAGATAGTTTTTCATGATGCGGCTCCCTGAGTGCGGTTTTCGAACCAGGTTGCGCGGTGACCCCGCAATACCAGATCAAAGCGATAGGCCAGACAGTCCAGGGGAATCGCCGAATGCGTATCCAGCTCTGCAATCAGGGTGCGGACGGCTTCTTCGCTGCCTACCGACTGCAGGATAGGACAGCGTCCTACCAGCGGATCGCCCTCAAAATACATCTGCGTAATCAAGCGCTGAGCAAAGGCTTCGCCAGAAAGGGAAAAATGAATATGGGCTGGACGCCAGTCGCTGACCTGGTTACGCCAGGGATAGGGGCCGGGCTTAATGGTCCGAAAGCAGTAGTAGCCATTGTCGTCGGTCAGCATGCGACCACAGCCGCCAAAATTCGGATCGATGGGGGCCAGATACTGATCTTTTTTATGACGATAGCGACCGCCAGCATTGGCCTGCCATACCTCAACCAGGGCATTCCGCACCGGCTGACCAAACGCATCGCGCACGTAGCCATGCACAATGATGCGCTCGCCAATCGGCAGGCCGTCCTTCGCATAATTAAGAATCAGATCGCTGTCCCGGGGGCCCAGCTCCTGACGGGTGAACACCGGTGCGGTGATTTCCGATAAGGAATTTTGCAGCGAAATCAGCGCATTGCGCGGCGAGCGCAGTATGCTGGTTTTGTACAACGGCGCAAGCGCCGGCGGGTGATGGCGGTAATCACGGTGTACCAGTTCACGGGCGGGCCAGTCATTTTTCATCCAGGCATCCTTATTGTTTTGTTTTTCGCGTACAGAGGAACGAGTGTAGGAAGCGTAACTTGTAAAAGAAAAGTGAAAAAACGTAGCTTTGCTCATAACCAAAAATCATGACCTGTCACATTGACGAAATGTTCCATCTGGTTCATAACAATTGCCAATCTCCGTTAGCAGAACGCCTCGCTGCTGACTGGCTGCTTTAAGGTCACCCTGTGACCGTTTATCAGGAGGCAATAATGAAACGTTCTGTCGCAACGGTCTCGGTATCGGGCACGCTGCCGGAAAAGCTGCGCGCAATCGCCGCCGCCGGCTTTGATGGTGTCGAAATTTTCGATAACGATTTAGTCTATTATCCCGGCTCACCCGTGGAGATTCGCCAGTTGTGCGAAGAGCTGGGCCTGGAAATTTTGCTGTTCCAGCCCTTCCGTGACTTCGAAGGCGGCCCGCGTGACAGGCTGGCACAAAATCTGGCCCGTGCGGCGCGCAAGTTTGAGGTGATGACGCAACTGGGCTGCCAGCGGATGCTGGTATGCAGTAATGTGTCACCCGACTGCAGCGATGATTTCAACACCCAGGTCAGCGATCTGCGTGCGCTGGCGGAGCTGGCCGCGCAGTACGGTATTACCCTCGGTTATGAGGCGCTGGCCTGGGGCCGGCATGTCAGCCTGTGGCGTGATGCCTGGGCCCGCGTGGAAGCGGTGGACCATCCCTCCTTTGGCATTGTGCTCGACAGTTTTCATATTTTGTCTCGCGGCGACAGCCTTGACGGCCTGGACATCGTGCCGCCCGAAAAAATAGTGTTCGTGCAACTGGCAGATGCGCCGCTGCTGAAAATGGACGTGCTTTCCTGGAGCCGTCACTTCCGCTGCTTCCCCGGCCAGGGGGAACTGAATCTGACGCAGTTTATGACGCAGCTGTCAGCACATGGCTATCGCGATGCCTGGTCGCTGGAGATTTTTAACGACGGATTCCGCGCTTCACCGGTAGTGCCGACGGCGCAGGACGGCTACCGATCGCTGTTGTGGCTGGAGGAGCAAACCCGCGACTGGCTGGTCAGGCAACCGCTGCTACCCAGCGCGCTGGCTTCGCTGGCGGGAGAAGAATTATTTCACTCAGCGCCTCAGCCGCCGCTGATGGCACTGGAGTTTATTGAATTTGCCGTCAGCCATAACGATGCGCTGGCGTTAGGACAGTGGCTCACGCAGCTTGGCCTGGTGCACGCGGGCGAGCACCGTTCGAAACAGGTTTCGCTTTATCGCAACGGCAAGGTCAACGTCATTCTGAATGCGCAGCCCGACAGCCAGGCCAGCGGTTACTACCATCAGCATGGTATTTCCCTCTGTGCAGTGGCCTGGCGCGTATGCGGCGTGGAGAACCTGATTCAGCGGGCGCAGGATTATGGCTACGCTATCTGGCAGGGCGAAACCGGCCCGAATGAACGTCAGATACCGGCTTTATGCGCGCCGGATGGCAGCCTGATTTATCTGGTGGAAGACGAGCCCGCCGGTCAGGACGGTTACCACAGTGATTTCAATTTAACGCATCGCAGCGCGCCTCAGCCTGCGATGCAGACCCTGGATCATCTGGCGATCGCGTTGCCGGATGAAACGCGCGACAACTGGATTATGTTCCTGCGCAGCGTACCGGGCTTTGTTCAGGATACCGAATGGGAACTGCCTGATCCGCTTGGGCTGGTGCGCAGCCGCGTTTTACGCAGCCCGAATGATGCTATCCGTCTGCCGTTGAATATGTCGGTCAGCCGGGAAACGCAGATCGCCCGTGCGTTGACGACCTACCAGGGGGCGGGATTACAGCACGTGGCGTTTGGTTGCGACGATCTGTTCAGCGCAGTAAAAGCCGCCCGCGAACGCGGCCTGAAAACTTTGCGCATCCCCGCTAACTATTATCAGGATCTGCTGGCGCGCTTTGACCTCGACCCGGATTTTCTGGCGCAGTTACAGCGCTTTGACGTGATGTATGATCGCGATGAACAGGGCGGAGAGCTGCTTCACGTCTATACGGAACCCTATGAAAAAGGGCGCTTTTTCTTTGAACTACTGGAGCGGCGGCGTCGCTATCACGGCTTCGGTGCGGCAAACGCGCCGGTACGGCTGACCGCCATGCGGTAATTCACAGGGGCCAGGCTGACTGGCCCCGTTACCCTAATCCCGCGTTTTCTCTCTTTCCCTTTGCTGGCATCACGCCGATCACGCTCACAATCCTCACCGGACAGTCCAGACAGACTTTCCAGAAAATTCCTTATTTTTAACAAGCCATTAACGCATTTCAGCTGCCCGCACGGGCGCAGGTTGCGCGATAAACGCACAAAATTTCGATTATCGCCATTTCTTGCCCTGCAGCGCCTGCATATAGTAACTGCACATTACTTATTTCACCGGAGAGTCACCGTGGCGGAAAGCAAAGCAATTGATGTTCGGGCGTTAATCGACAGCCGCCCGCTGGGGATGTGGCAAAAGATGGTGGTGCTGTTCGGCTTCTGCATCATCGCGCTTGATGGGTTCGATATCGCCATCATGGGGTTTATTGCCCCTGAATTAAAAGCAGACTGGGGGATCACGAATCGCGAACTGGGGCTGATTATCAGCGCGGCGCTGGTGGGACTGGCGCTGGGGGCGATGCTCTCGGGTCCGCTGTCCGATAAGCTGGGCCGAAAAGTAGTCATCATTAACAGCGTGTTCTTTTTTGGCGCGTGGACGCTGATCACCGCCTTCTCGCAAAATATGGAACAGATGGTCCTGTTTCGCTTTCTCACCGGCCTGGGTTTAGGCGCGGCGATGCCGAATGTGGGGACGCTGGTGGCGGAGTTTGCCCCGGCCAGACGGCGCGCCTTTCTTATCACCGTCGTTTTTTGTGGCTTTACTTTTGGCGCGGCACTGGGCGGTTTCGCCGCCTCCTGGCTGATGCCGCACTTTGGCTGGCATGCTGTGCTGTTGCTGGGCGGCATCCTGCCGATCCTGTTTGTGCCGTTACTGCTTTGGGCGCTGCCGGAGTCGGTCTGCTTTCTGGTGGTCAGGCGCGCGGCCAGCCAAAAAATTCACCGTATCCTGGCGAAACTGGCCCCGGATCTGGATCTGCAACAGTGTACGCTGGCGTTGCCCCCGGTCAGTCGGGCTCACGCGCAACCTGTTAAAGTCGTCCTCAATGACACCTACCGCTTCGGCAGCCTGATGCTGTGGGGCGCCTATTTCACCGCACTGTTTCTGTTTTACACCCTGGGCAGCTGGCTGCCGATGCTGATTAAAGACAACGGTTTTAGCGTGGTTCAGGCAGCGGTTATTACGGCCCTGTTCCAGGCTGGCGGCACATGCGGTTCTCTGTTTTCGGGCTGGCTGATGGATCGTATTGAATCGCATCGTGCCTTATCGCTGATTTACGGTGCGGGTGGACTGTTTACTGTTTGTATGGGGCTGTCGATGACGCATCCGGTGTTGCTTGGCGGCTGCGCACTGATGATAGGCTTTTGCATTGGTGGCGCGAACACCGGAATGAATGCCCTGTCGGCCAGCTTTTATCCCACCGAGGCGCGGGCAACCGGTTCCAGCTGGATGCACGGCGTCGGGCGCGTTGGCGCAATCCTGAGTGCGCTGGCGGGCGCGGAAATGCTGGCGCTGGGGTGGGGCGTTACCACGATTTTCGCGGTATTAGCGATTCCGGCCTTGCTGACGGTGGCAATGATTGCGGCGAAAGGACGCTATCAGCAGCGTCAGCGCGCGGACAGCGGCACCGTCTCCCGCTGGGGCGTCAGCCCGGGGGATATCCATTAACCTGCCCAGCCGCGGTCAATGCAGACAGGGCAGTAAGCCCGCGTCCATGTCCCGTTGCGGCACAAACAGATTTTGCTGTGCCGCGTTGTCTGCCTGACTCAGGCAGGGCGGCAGCGGTTGCGCAGGGCGCTGACGCAGTAAGGTATCAGGCTGGAACAGGGGGGAGGTTGACGTACTTACCGGTGTTGGCGCTTCCCCGCTGTCTGCACGGAATGGCGGCCGGACGGACTTTTTACCGGCGTGATGCGCATAGTGAAAACGCTTCAGTTTGCCCGGCGGTGCCGCATTGCGTGAAGCATGAATAAAGCGAATGAGCGCGACCGTGCGGAGCTGACGACTGAAACACTTCACCATACCGGATGAGGGCTTACCCGATTCATAGCAGCGTCTGAAGAAGTGCAACGTAATCAAGGTGTTCGTCGCGGCATAGCACGCCCCTGAACAGGGTGAAACCATGCCCGATCCCGGCAACAGCAGTGAGATAAGCAGGAAGACGCGCGACAGCCAGAGAGAGGCAGGGCGTCCCGGCATTTGTGGCGAGTCCTCAGCGCCTGGTACAGATACCAAAGAGGACCGGCGCGCGCCGGCACTCAGTGACGCATCTTCCGGATGGGCCCGGACGGATTGCCGATCAGCGTGGCGATTGCAGGCAGCGATCCTGTTATGTGAAGCACAGCGGCCCTGCTGCTTTATTCGACGAAAAAACGTCATCAGGCTGGCGATAAAGAGGTTACTCATCGGCTGTTTTCATTATGTTTGCGCAACGGCCACTTACAACAGGCAAACCCTGACTGGCGGCCTCAATGTTTTACGTGCTGGCTTATCTGACAATGAAAATTCAGATTGATGCTGGACCGGATAAAATTATTTTTCTCGCGCCATTATGACGCCCGATGGCTTATTAAACGCCACAAAACACTTTCCCTGCGTCTGCGGTTAGCGTGCTCAGCAGGGCGGGCTGCGGATCAACTCACTCTCCATGCGCATCAGCCATCGACCAGGCAGTTTCTGACCGCCCTCATCGCTGCGTTGCATACTGTCCGGATACAGGCAACACGGTGCAACAGATACGGCTACGCGTTATCCCTTCTTCCAGCGATGTCCAGCTATTTGATTGTAAATACTAATGAGAACCACTATCAATTCGATTGATTTTTGCTATCATTTGCCCTTATTCCGCATCCTGTATATGAAGTTGGAGAAGCAGCGTGGTAGCCAGTGATTTAATGCAAGCGGACCTTTCCGTGTGGGGCATGTATCAGCATGCCGATATTGTGGTGAAGGTTGTCATGATCGGTCTGTTACTGGCCTCAGTCGTGACCTGGGCCATTTTCTTCGGGAAGTACGCTGAGCTGAGCGCCGCCAGACGTCGCCTGAAGCGTGAACAGCTGGCATTAGGCGAAGCCCGCAATCTCAATGATGCCGCGCGCGCGGCCCAGAGCTTCCATGCGGCCAGCCACAGCGCGGTGCTGTTACATGATGCGCAAAACGAGCTGGAACTGTCCGCAGGCGTTGAAGAAACCGGCGGCATTAAAGAACGCACTGCGTTTCGTCTTGAGCGTCGGGTTGCGGCATTCTGCCGTCATGCGGGGCGCGGGAATGGCTTCCTGGCCACGATTGGCTCGGTAGCGCCCTTCGTCGGCCTGTTTGGTACCGTCTGGGGCATCATGAACAGCTTTATCGGTATTGCCAAAACCCAGACGACTAACCTGGCGGTCGTGGCACCGGGTATCGCCGAAGCGCTGCTGGCGACGGCCATTGGTTTAGTCGCGGCGATTCCGGCGGTTGTGATTTATAACGTGTTTGCCCGTATGATCGCTAATTACAAAGCCTCCTTAGGCGACGTTGCCGCGCAGGTCATGCTGCTGCAAAGCCGCGATATCGACCTGGGAAACCTGGCTCAGCCTGAGGTCAGCCGTCCTGCCGCCGCGCAAAAACTGCGTCTGGGGTAAGCGTTATGGCAATGCGATTTAACGACAGCTCAGAAACCGATGGTGAAATGCATGAAATCAACGTCACGCCGTTTATCGACGTGATGCTGGTACTGCTGATTATCTTTATGGTGGCTGCGCCCCTGGCAACGGTGGATGTGCGTGTGAATCTGCCCGCCTCCACCAGTGCGCCGCAACCGCGTCCGGAAAAACCGGTCTATCTCTCGATTAAAGCCGATAAGCAGCTTTACGTAGGTAACGATCAGGTGAACAAGGACGCGCTTATCAACGTGTTGATGCAGCAGACGCAAGGCAACAAAGATACCACCATTTTCTTCCAGGCCGACAAATCGGTCGATTATGAAACTCTGATGAGCGTGATGGATGAACTGCGCACGGCGGGTTATCTCAAGATCGGCCTGATGGGGATGGAAACGGTAAAAAAATAACGCGTCGTTGATGTGCGCAGGCTAAACCCGTCCTGCACAGCCTTGCATTGAGTGCGTTTCGCCTGTTTCTCCTTCATCCGTTTATCCCTTGTTTTGTAAGACAGCGCGTTCAGCCCGACGCGCTTTTTTTATGCCTGAATTTTTGCCACATCTTGTCTGGCAAATCCTGCGCCGAGCAGGCAGTTATGCTGCTGTAACCCTTCTGTTAATTTCTTGTTACTTAAACCAGAGAGTTTGTAAAGTGCAATGGTGATGGAGGTCACATTAATCTCACCTCTGGCAGGCTAAAAGGGATAAAAAACCAAGGAAGCAGTTATGAGCCAAAGTGAAACTTTACAAAAGCCGCCAAAAGGTGCGGCCAGAACCATTTTCAATGTTACCAGCGGTAACTTCCTTGAAATGTACGATTTTATGGTGTTTGGCTACTACGCCACGGCCATTTCCAAAACCTTTTTCCCCGGAGACGATCCCTTCTCCTCGTTAATGCTGACACTGATGACCTTCGGTGCCGGCTTTCTGATGCGTCCTCTGGGGGCGATTATTCTGGGAGCGTACATTGACCATCATGGCCGTCGTAAAGGACTGCTGTTAACGCTTGGGCTGATGGCGTTAGGCACGCTGACTATCGCACTGGTACCGGGTTATGCCACCCTGGGTGCTGCCGCACCGATACTCATTTTACTTGGTCGCTTATTGCAGGGTTTTTCTGCCGGGGTAGAACTGGGCGGCGTTTCGGTTTATCTGGCCGAAGTGGCACCGAAAGGGCGTAAAGGGTTCTTTGTCAGCTGGCAGTCCGGTAGCCAGCAAATCGCGGTGATCTTCGCGGCTCTGCTGGGGCTGGGGCTGAATCATCTGCTCTCACATGATGAGGTGACCGAATGGGGCTGGCGTATTCCGTTTGTCGTGGGTTGCCTGATCGTCCCTTTCCTGTTCTATATTCGTCGCATGCTGGAAGAGACCGAAGCCTTTAGTCAGCGTAAACACCATCCATCAATGACCGACATTATGCGTTCCGTCGCCAGCAACTGGGCACTGGTGCTGGCCGGTATGCTGATGGTGGTGACCACCACGGTGATGTTTTACATGATCACCGCGTTCACCCCAACCTTCGGCAAGACCGTATTAATGATGAGTGACAAACAGGCCTTTATGGTGACGCTGTTTGTGGGGATTTCCAACCTGTTCTGGCTCCCGGTGATGGGCGCGCTGTCTGACCGCGTAGGTCGTCGTCCGCTGCTGCTGACGTTTACGGTATTGATGATTGCCACCGCCTGGCCTGTGCTGCACTGGATGGTTGGCGCGCCGAGCTTCGGCCACCTGCTGGCGGCGGAGCTCTGGCTCTCCTTCCTGTACGCCAGCTACAACGGCGCGATGGTGGTTTATCTGGCAGAAATTATGCCCGCCGAGGTGCGTGCCGCCGGTTTCTCGCTGGCTTACAGCCTGGCCACGGCGCTGTTCGGTGGCTTCACGCCCGCCGTTTCCAGCTATCTGATCCACGCCAGCGGCGATAAGGCGATGCCCGGCGCGTGGCTGACCTTTGCGGCCATTTGTGGATTGATCGGGACATTACTGATTGGCCGCATGGTGAAACAGTATCGCGCCCGGCATAGCGGAACCCCCGTCAGCGCGCCGCTCTAAAACGCGATATCCACCACGACGCTGTCGGTATAATTCCCTGCAGGCGGCGTATTTTGGGTGGTGAGGACACGCGCAGTGTAGTTGTAGCTGCGCGTCAGCCCATCGGTACTGACGGTATCCGCCGCCGTGCTGCTTACCCGTTCCGTGCCACTCGGTCCCCAGCGATTACTGGTCGTTCCTTTATAAATCTCGTAACTCAGTCGGTTCGTCCCACTCGCCATATTACGTACGCTGCTTACCGCGTTATTGCCGTTGCTTAACCCCACTGTATAGGTGCTGCCTTTACTGCACAGGACATTGATGGTTTGTGACACGCTGCCAAAACTGGCGACCAGCGGTGCGCTGCCAAAGCTGATATTGGGCGCGGTGATGGCGGTACAGTCGTTGCTGAGCACCACGGTAACAGTAATGGGAATGACGCCGCTGCCGGTTTGCGGTGTGAGACACAGGCCAACAGCCGAAACGCTGGTACAGATGTTGTAGGTGACCGTCATATTCAGCGTCACCGTGTAGGTCCCGGCGGCCACGGTTTGCCCGGTGAGGGTGCGCAAATAGACCGGAATGGCAAAGTTGAGACTACCCAGCAATCCCGCCAGGTTGATTAAGGTGGCGGAGTTGTAGACAAACGCAGGTCCGCCAATGGTGAGCTCACTGGCACAGGCGCTGTCGGTACATAACCGCACCGGAATGTTGTCGCTGCCGGTATCGCCGCTCCGTTTGAGGATGCCGCGCGTCCCATTGGCGTTGCTGGCGCTGGTCAGCTGAAAGGTGATCTGGTTATTGCTCAGCAGCGACAGCGCGCTGCCGGCCCCGCAGTTGACGTCAGCATTGGTCGAGGTGCTACTGACCGTGGTGTTAGCCACAAAGGTGGTCACACTGCCAAAGCTGGCGCTGGAGGCGGGCAGGGCACAGGCGGCGTAACTCAGCGAGGGTAACAGCAGCAGGCAAAGCAGCAACATTAGCGTTTTCATGGGGTGATTCCGGCAGTGGCGTTATCGGGATTAGGCACGGATGCGCCTCTGGGGAGCGGCGGCAACGGGCAGGTAAGCGGGCCATACGTTTTGAGTGCCTGCGGCTGACCGCCAGGCAACGTCAGGATCGTTTCGCAGGCGCGACCATCAGGGGCGATCACGCGGATGGGATTGGTGGCACCCAGTTCTTCCATCCAGACAATACCGTCCCAACCCACATAGCCCGTAGCCCGTCCCGGCCGAATCACCTGGCTGGACACGGGCAGCGGCTTATCCTGACCGTCATGCAGTATCACGCTGGCGGCGCGCAACCGCTCGACCGGGAAGTTCAGCAAAAACCCACTTTGCCGTTTAACGGCAAAGCGCTGCTCGACGTTGGGCACCGTCATATCGGCGGGCAGATCGAGCGTATCGATGTCGTATTTAGCGGGATAGTAGCTGCTGATCGACGGCACCAGCAGATAGCCCTGGCGGTCGGTGCGTCCCATCGACTGATTTTCATAGCGCACATTCACGTCAGGGTAATGGGTTTTCACCACCACAAACGCATCGTTAATGGTGTTAGCGGCAAACACCTGGCTGTCCATTAACACCACCGAGCCGGACACATCGGCCCACTGGGTGAGGTTGTCGTCATCGCCGTAGAAGCCGGCAGAGGTATCGATCTTGTTATTGCGGTAACGCAGACTGCCCTGACGATAGTCGCCACTGTTGCCGCCCTGGTTCGCCCAGGAGGCATCCCAGGCGAATCCGCCATCGCTGGGCATGGCGCGGGATAAATACGCCCGCTGGCTTTGTTGACCTTGTTGATCGCGTTCGACGCTCAGGGAAGCATTACTGTTTTCACCAAACGGAATCACCAGCGAGACTGCGCCGCTCCATTCTCCCTGCTCTCTGTCGCGGCTGGCGGAGACATACAGGCTGGCATTGCCCCACAAATTTTTACTCCAGGAGAGGTTCCACAGGCGGGTACGCTGGTTATCGCCGCTGGCAATGTCGATCCAGGCCGCGCCCAGACTGCCATAGCGATTGAGCGACACGCTGGCGGTGTACTGCGCCGTGCGCCGTGCCAGGCTGTAGCGGTTATCTGCATAGAGGGCATTGCTCTGGCTACTCACCAACGCCAGGTTGCCAAAGCCCGCGCTGCGCACCGTATGCTGAGTGCCCAGGCTGAAACGGCTGGTGTTGTATTGATAACCCCAGCTGTACTGATTGCCCGACTCGCTGTCCAGGTGGCTCTGTGCGGCGGCTCCGTTGATCACGCCCCAACTGCCGACTTTAAACAGGGCACCTGCGCCGCCCATGGCCAAATCGCGGCTCCCTTCACCATGGGTTTCCAGTGTGAGCCAGTCTGTCAGGCCATAGCGCCACGAGCCGCTCATCGCGGCCGCACCGTAATCGGCGTTTTTGATGCCGTAATTTTGCCGAAGCGCACCGGCTGAAAAGGCGTAGTCAGACAGGCCTGGCTTGAGCAAGTTACTGGACACATAGAACGGCAGCGTCGTGACGACCTGACGGCCCACCGCATCCGTTGTTGTAATCACGGCGTCACCGGCACCGTTAACGAAAGGCACGTTAGTGAGCGACCAGGGGCCAGGCTGGACATTCGCCTGAGTAGAGCGGTAGCCATTGACAAACAGATCCACCGTTGACGGCACCGCCGCCTGGCCAAAAAAGGCAGGCAAGGGATAGGTGATCAGATCCGGCCGCACGCTAAAGTCGCGGGCAATCTGGATGCCGCCAAGCCGCACGCTGCTGCTCCATGACAGCGCATCGGTAGTCAGATCCCCCACCCGCCAGCTCAGGATGGCGTTTTCGTCTTCATTGCTCCACCAGGTGTCGTAGCGAATGTAGCCGTCATTCTGGTAGCGATTCTGTCCTTCCAGCTGCTGCTGTAAAACGCCATTGCTGGAGAAGTGCCCGGCGGGACCAAACACGCGCAGCTCATTAAAGGCGGCCAGACGCGTGCCTGCCACATCGGTGCGCGTGGCATAGAGATCGTAATTGAACAGCGCCCCGGTACTCACGCGTCCGGGGAAGCGCGACCCGTTCCTTTCCTCACCAATGGTCTGTTCAGGCAGCCAGCCGGGCGGCACGGTCAGCAACAGGCGCTGACGGCGATCGTCGTACTCCACGTTGACCCCGGCGAGCTGATTCACATCGACCTGCTGTTGCCCCTGAATCTTCTCCGCCGGGATTCCCGCGCGTTGTAAGTCGCCTGCCCGCACCAGGAAGTGGCCGTTTTGTTGCTCCACGGGCACAATATCGCCACGTGACAGCTGATTCACCACCAACTCCAGCATATAGCGCTGGCCCGTGGCCCCGTTGTCAACGGGCGGCGGCGGGGGAAGCGACGTAAACGTTTCTGCCCACACAAACGTGGGCACCAGACAACACAGACTCGCAATGGCGAGCGCAACGGGATGCGGGGAATACGGCTTCATTGCGATTTACTGCGCCGCGGCGCTGCGCCACTGTCCGGTGTTGGTCTCTGCGCGCAGTTCACCGCTGACGGCGGATCTGAGCGGAAAGCGCTGTGTGCTGTTCGCCAGCACATAACCATAGAGGCCGTTGCCGAGCCGCTGGCCACCAATGGTGACATTGCTGAGTCGGGCATGGCCGTTACCGCGATTCGTCAGTTCCAGGTAGCGCTTACCGCCCGCATTCACCTGACGCCAGCTCAGGGCGGGTTTTGCATTGTCGCGCACCAGACCGTTGCCATAGACAAAGAGCGGCACCGAATAGCGCATCTGAAAATTGAGCCCGGCCTGATTATCGCCAACGGCACGTGGCGTGGGGATTTCATCCAGCACAACGCGATAGGCCATCTCCTGTCCTGCGGCAGGCGGGATCTGTTTAATCAGACGGACCAGTTGCTTTTGCCCCGGTTCAATGCGCACTAACGGGGGACTGGCAACAATCTGCTGCTGGGTCTGATACTGCTCCTGGTTGTTCGTTTGCTGCCAGGCAAAAATGCGCACCTGCATCAGCGTGGTAGTATTGCCTCGGTTTTCCAGCCACAGTTCACTGGCCTTATCTTCCGGATCGATGGCCGGATCGATGGGCCAAATCATTACGGAATTTGCACCCTGAGCCTGAGGCAACACCAGAAAAGCGAACAGAAAAAACAGGGCACGCAGGGATGGCATGGTAAAGCTCCTTTTTCATCACCAGGTCAGCGTGACGCTGAGGGTGTCAGAATAAACCCCGGCGCTTGTCGGACCGGGTAATTGCAGCAAGCCGTAAATAGGTAACGTAATGTTGTTCGCGTTGCTGTAACTCAATGGCACGGCTGTGTTCACCGGAATCGGCGTGGTGTGTGCAGCATTGCTGTAGAGGTAATAAGGAATCGTGTTGGTATTGTTCGCCAGCTTCAGGTTACGGGCCGTGGTGTAATTGCTGCCGCCGTTGATGGTCATACTCAGCGTCGTACCCGGCGTGCAGGCCAGGTTAATCGTGGAACTTTGTACATAGCTGGCGCTGACGCTGCTACTGGCCAGCCCCGACTGGGTGCCAAAATTGAGCGTGCCGAAGATCCCCGTATTGGTGCCGGAGATCACGCAACCTGCCACGATTGACGCTGAAACCTGGAATGTTGTGGAGCTGGTCGTAATGCTCCACCCATTCATACACACGATCAGCAGCAACCCGCCAGCGGTGAACGAAACAGGTGACCGTCTTACCGTCATCTGCATCTACGCCAACACAGGCACTTAATAGTTCACGGCGACGTTAATCGTGTCGGTATAAGTCCCGGCCGGGATCACCGGATTAAATCCGCCGCCCACCACACGTCCATAGATCGCGTAATTGGTGCCGAGGGTCGGATCGGTCGTCCCGCTGGGCGCAATATTCGTGTTGTTGGCGATGGCGGTCGTGAAGGACGCATCGCTGTAGAGGGTATAAGCGATGCCTTGAGTATTATCGGCGCCCAGCACCAGGTAGCGTGGCGCAGAAGAAACGGTACCGTAGACGGTTCCCGGTGCTGCGTTACTGCTGGTCACCTGAACGTTAAACGTTTGGCCGGTCGTACAGCGCACATAGATGCCGTTACCTGCCGCGCCGACCAGCGTAGCGTTCAACGTACCAAAGGTGGCTGCGCTGCTACCGAAGTTCAACGAACCGAAGTTGACGCCAGAGGTGGCCGACTGGCCGTTCACCAGACATCCCGTGGTTAATGTTAGCGTAGCGTTAATTGCACCCGTGGTAGTGGCAGCAAACGTCGCGGACGGCAGGGTGGTAGCAACACCGGCAGCTAACAGAAAAAGCTTGAATTTCATAACCATTCCTTACTGATTATTTAGGGTCAGTGCTTTTTCACCTGATGGTATAATGCAAAAACCTCGAAAAAATAACATTAAATCGCCAGATAACAGCAACCTGCCGTCACTCTCTCCAGCGCCCCAGCAAAAAGGGGGGGCTGATTTATATTAGTTTTTTTTACTATACATCAGCGCAGGCAAAGTGGCGAAACTCATCGATAAATTTTTTATTATTTTGTTACATTGCCTGCCGCAACGGCGAATCGACAGGCGATCACGGGCTGAAGACGCAGAGCCGCAGAACTGTTTTGCCTGTCTGTGGTGTCGCTGTTATGTTTCCGTCAGTTTGGTATGAGAAAGAAGCGCATGTGGGATGTGAGGCTGAAAAGCGGCAGATGCGCTATCTTTGAATAGCTGCTGTCTGCCCGTGCGGTAAAGGTCGTCAGTGCAGGCATAACGTTGTGGTCAGGCAGCAAAACGGCGGCTCATATGCCAGCTAAAAGAATTGATTGAGCCGGACGCTTGCAGGTATCGGAAAGCGCTATTAAAAAAGCCTAATTTAGTCGTTTCCCGCGCCGATAAAAGGGTAACAAGGCGAAAATTCCTTTCCATCATCTCTTTAACAGCGGCGTGTTCGGCGCTATTCGGAAATCACTATGTTAGTGGCCTCATACAACTCATTCATTGTCGTCATTTCGGTCTTAGTGGCGATGCTGGCTTCATTCACCGCGCTGGATATGGCGGGACGGGTTGCGACCTCAACCGGTAAAGTGGCCCTGGCGTGGCTCTTTGGCGGTGGCTTTGCCATGGGGATAGGGATTTGGGCCATGCACTTCATTGGCATGCTGTCCATGGACCTGAACATGATGATGAGTTACGACGCCTCGCTGACGGCGCTGTCCGCCGGCATTGCGGTGTGCGCATCCATCTTCGCCTTGTGGCTGGTTTGCCAGGGCAACCTGCCGCTGTTCCGCTTGCTGGGCGGCGCGATTGTCCTGGGCTGCGGCATTGTCGCGATGCACTACACCGGCATGGCCGCGCTGATGCTTTCACCGGGTATTCGCTGGAACTGGGGCTGGGTCGCGGCTTCAGTCATTGTTGCCCTTGTGGCCTCGGTGGCCGCACTGTGGCTGGCTTTTAAACTGCGCGAAGGCCCACAGGGGCGAATTGCCGCCTTGCGGCTGTGTGCCTCTATCGTAATGGGGGCCGCGATTGCCGGCATGCACTATACCGGCATGATGGCGGCGGAGTTCCCGATGGGAAGCCACACGATGTCATCCGGCGTCAACAGCAACTGGCTGGCGATTGTCGTCACGGTAGTAACCCTCGCCATACTGGGGATTACGCTGCTGGTTTCCATGCTGGATGCCCGTATGCAGGCGCGCACCTCGATCCTGGCCAGCTCGCTGGCTGAAGCCAACCGTGAGCTGGCACAACTGGCGCTGCACGACAACCTGACCCGGTTGCCAAACCGTATTCTGCTCGAAGATCGCCTTGAGCAGGCCATCAATAAAGCGAATCGTGAAAGCACGCAGTTTGCGCTGATGTTTATGGACCTTGATGGCTTCAAGGCCGTAAACGATGCCTTTGGTCACCACATCGGTGACAGCCTGTTGATCAGCGTCACCAAAAGAATGAGTGACCAGATGAAAGGCTACTACACGCTGGCACGTCTGGGCGGCGACGAGTTTGTACTGCTGATTGAAATTACCGAGCCGAATGATGCGGCGGCGGTCGCCGATCAGCTGGTTAAGGCCGTTGACCGCCCGTTCCCCATTTCGCGTTACGATCTGGTGGTGTCACTGAGCATTGGCATTGTTGTCTATCCCGGTGATGGCGAGGATGAGCGCGAGCTGATGTTTAATGCCGATGCCGCGATGTACCACACCAAAAACAATGGCCGAAACGGTTACACCTTTTTCCAGCCTTCTATGAATCTGCTGGCACAGAGCCAGTTACAGTTGAACAACGACCTCTGGCATGCGCTGGACAATGATGAACTGCGCCTGTTTTATCAACCCAAGTACTGCGCACCGCACGGCCCGATTCTGGGCTTCGAAGCGCTACTGCGCTGGCAGCATCCCCAGCATGGCCTGCTGTCGCCGGATCGCTTTCTGCCGATAGCGGAAAAAACCGGCATGATTGTGAATATTGGGGGATGGGTCATTAACGAAGCCTGTCGCCAGCTGCATCAGTGGCACCTGCAGGGCCATCAGACGTGGTCAGTCGCGGTCAACCTGTCGGCGCTGCAGTTTGAGCAAAGCAATCTGATCGACACCGTCAAGCTGGCACTGGCGACACACCAGATTCCGGCGGAGCTGTTGACGCTGGAGGTGACCGAAACCACCGCCATGCGTAATCCCGATGAAAGCGTGCGGATTCTGACCGAACTGACGCAGTTGGGCGTGAAAGCCTCGATTGATGATTTTGGTACCGGCTATTCCAGCCTGTTGTATCTTAAACGCCTGCCTGCAAGTGAGCTGAAAATTGACCGCGCCTTCGTCAACGAACTGGAGCATCATTCTGAAGATGCCACCATTGTGTCGGCCATTGTGGCGCTGGCGCAGTCATTGCAGTTAAAGGTCGTGGCAGAGGGCGTGGAAACGTCGGAACAGCAAGCGTTTCTGACCCAGCTTGGCTGTAATACGCTGCAGGGCTATTTGCTTGGCAAACCGCTGCCACCCGATCGGATCGATGAGCTGAAGGAGTTTGTCGGCCCGCACGCTACTGAGCCTGCCGCACTGGAAGTGTAAGGCCCGCCAGGGATTTTTGTTAGCGCTGATCAACATGATAAAGTGACGCCTCTGCATCAGGAGCGACAGGCCGTGGCGAAATATCAGCGATTAATGGATGACATTCAGCAGCAAATAGAAGCCGGTATCTGGCCGCCGGGTACCCGGCTCCCGTCGCTGCGCCAGCAGGTCGCGCGTCAGGGGCTGAGCCTGATGACGGTGCTGCACGCCTACGAACTGCTGGAAAGTCAGGGCTGGATCGTTTCGCGTCCGCAGTCAGGCTATTACGTCGCGCCCCGTGCCCTTGCCGCCGCGCCGCTCAGCGTTGCCATCAGCGAACGGGTCGATATTAATGACTTCGTGTTCGATGTGTTACAGGCCTCGCGCGATCCCGCTATTGTGCCGTTTGGCTCAGCTTTTCCCGATCCGGCGCTGTTCCCGCAACGTCCGCTGATGCGTTCGCTGGCAAATGTCTCGCATCAGCTCACGCCCACGGATGCGCTGCATAACCTGCCGCCGGGCAACGCGACATTGCGCCAGCTCCTGGCTCAGCGCTATGCCCGCCAGGGCATCACTTTGTCGCCCGACGAAATCGTGATAACCAGCGGCGCACTGGAAGCCCTGAACCTCAGCCTGCAATCGCTCACTGAACCGGGTGACTATGTGGTGATCGAACAGCCCAGTTTTTATGGTGCCCTGCAGGCCATTGAGCGCCTTAAGCTCAAGGCGCTGGCGATCCCGAGCGATACCCAGCACGGCATCGACCTGCAACAGCTTGAAGACGCGCTTCAGCGCTGGCCGGTTAAAGCCTGTTGGTTAATGACCACGCTGCAAAATCCCCTCGGCGTGACCTTAACGCCGGCGCGTAAAGCGCAACTGGTTGCCCTGCTGGAACGCTATCAGGTGCCATTGATTGAAGATGATGTCTACGCAGAGCTATGGGACGACAACAGCACACCGCCGTTGCCCGCTAAAGCCTGGGACAGCCAGGGGAATGTGCTGCACTGCGGTTCCTTTTCGAAATCGCTGGTGGCGGGGTTCCGTGTCGGTTGGGTCGCGGCCGGGCGGCATGCGCAGCGAATTCAGCGCCTGCAACTGATGAGCACACTCTCGACCAGCGCGCCGATGCAGTTAGCGTTAGCCGATTTCCTGGCGACCCGACGTTACGATAATCACCTGAAACGGCTGCGGCAAAGTCTGGCTAAGCGTCAGCAACTGGCGCGCCAGGCCCTGATAAAGGTGCTGCCTGCGCAGTCAACGGTCAGTGACGCGGCGGGGGGCTATTTTTTATGGGTGACGTTGCCAGACAGTATTAATACCACACAGCTGTATCAGCGTGCGCTGGCAGAAGGGATCAGTATTGCACCGGGACAGATGTTTGCCGCAGGCGAACAGTTCAGTCACTGTTTTCGGCTTAACACCGCCTGGCCGTGGGATACGCGGGCCGAGGCGGCGGTGGTCACGCTGGGCAGGTTAATGGCAGAGATGGCGCAGGATTAAACCTGAGCGGCCTGACGATGTCCCCAGGTCAGGTAATACACATCGTAAAAGTCCACTTCACCTTTCTGCTTCAGCAAACGGGTAATGCCGCTTTTCACACGCTCTGGCGCATCCGGCAGTGACAGAATGCGGGAGACCGCCTGTTCAGGGACGGGCTCCACGTAATACCATTCGCCGTTGTAGCAAACCCGCAGATCCAGAGCATCAATATCCTCAAAACGGTATTTAGGATTGATGTCCAGCAACATCAGAAAGCTCATCACCAGCACAAATGCTGTTGCAAACCAGAACGCGGGCCAGCCCAGCATATCCGTGGAAAAAATCAGCGCGACGCACAGGCCATAGCACAGGTACATCACTGCCCACAGTCCGGGATGGGTTTTTAAAAACGAGAAGCTGAAACGCGGCAAATTATCGCGGCGTCCTTCACGGTTTAGCGTATTAATTTCGTCGATTAAGATCTGTTTAATGGCGTCCATCGTTCCCCTCACTTTCAACTGATAGCGATTAGAACAGATAACAGTCAACTTGTTCAGACACAGATTACGCCCGTTTTTCTATAACAGTTGCGCCAATGCCTCCTTGCGCGCCGCAATCCGGCGTAGGGCGTGCGGAGCCAACTGACTAAAATAGTCGACAGCCGGTCCCATCAGCGCTTCGTCAGGATTAAAGGCCGGATGATGAAGCCCCGATTCACTGGCACTGCCAATACTGACAAATGCCCCCGGCACCTGCTGCAGGTAAAAGGCAAAATCCTCACCTCCCATCAGCGGTACTTCAGCCCGTTCGGCGCGATAACCGCTCTGGGCAGCCTGTTGCAGGGCAAAGTCGGCCCATTCCGGGGTATTCAGCAGCGCAGGCGGTCCCGTTATCCACGCCAGTTCAGCGTGCGCGCCAAAGCCCGACGCGATGCCCTGAATCAGCGCGGTCATGCGTTCAGGCATGTGCTCACGTATGGTCGCATTGTGCGTACGTACCGTACCTTCCAGTTCCACCTGCTCTGGCAGCACATTCCAGGTATTGCCGGCGGTAAAGCGGGTGACGCTTAACACCACCGTGTCCAGCGCGCTAAAGACGCGAGCCGGTAGGGTTTGCAGTGCCGAAACGATATGACTGGCGATCACGATGGCATCAATGCCTTCCTGCGGTCGGGCGGCATGCGCACCTTTACCCAGCACCCGAATGGTAAAGCGGTCAACATTGGCGTAAAACGCGCCGGGGCGGGTGCGCAGCGTACCCAGCGGCAAATCCGGCGCGTTATGCAGACCAAAAATAGCCTGTACGCCCGTCAGTGCACCGGCATCAATCAGCTGTCTGGCACCGTCGAACGTTTCTTCTGCGGGTTGAAAAAGAATGCGTACCCGGCCAGGCAGGGCGGCTTCCTGCTGTTTCAGCTGATGCGCAACGCCAAGCATGACTGACGTATGGATATCATGTCCGCAGGCGTGCATGACGCCGGGCCGCTGAGATTTCCAGGGCACGTTCACCGCCTCGTCAATGGGAAGGGCGTCAATGTCGGCGCGAAAAGCAATCAGCGGCTCGCCCTGACCAATCTCCACCACCACACCTGTCGTTAACGGCAGGGGCAACAGACGAATATCCGCCTGCTGTAACCAACGGGTAAGACGTTCCGTGGTCGCAAACTCCTGATGAGAGAGCTCGGGATGCTGATGCAGTTCACGCCGCCACTGCACCAGTTTTTCCGTTAAAGAAGTCATGATTCTCCTGATAACACAGACTGAGACCCGGTCAGCAAAAGGGGCCGCGTTGTCTTTAAATATGATTGGGCTGCCAGCGATAATCCGGTAATACCGTAAGGGCACTGTCGTTCCGCGATAATGGCGTTTGGATAAAGGCTTGCTGCACGTTGTTCTTTTCACGCGTCTCAGGGGCAGGAATATTATTCAGGCATGAACCGCTGTCAGAATACGTCTGATTAGATGCGCGGTCTGGCAGGGCAGGCGGGATAGCCGACAGTCTTTTTTTTGAAAACCCATCCGGCTTCAGAACGTTTTCCCGTATCAGGCCAATGATGTTATTCATCCTTATCTTCCTCTTGAAACGCGGTGTTTTTACAATGGTTTCATCATTAAACGTTCTGTCTGACAGATAAAATAAGGAATAGCGCAAAGCTTAGTGAAAATACGCAAATGCCTGAGATATGTTGCCGGGTTTATTTCCACAGGTCGTCTAAACAGGGAGGCGGAAATAACGTTACTCTCTGCTTTTTTTATTCTTTTAAATTCTATTGCCGTTTTTTAACTTCATATTCTCATAATTGTTGTTTTACGAAATATAACGTTCTCGCCACACTAGCTTTCAAAGGAAATAAGCGAGGGCAGGTGAATGGCATATCAGTTAAGTCTGTTAGATAAAGCGCCCGTGGCGGAAGGGGAATCGCCCGGCGCGGCCCTGCAACGTACGCTGCGGCTGGCGCAACAGGCCGAGAAATGGGGCTATCACCGCTTCTGGCTGGCTGAGCATCACAACATTGAACAGCTGGCGAGTCCGTCGCCCGAAGTGTTAATCGCCTGGATTGCGGCACAAACGACGCGCATCCGGCTGGGATCGGGTGGCGTAATGCTGCAGCACTACAGCCCTTACAAAGTGGCAGAAAATTTCAATCTACTGGCCTCGCTGGCCCCCGGACGTATCGATCTGGGTATTGGTAAAGCACCGGGCGGCCTGCCGCTTTCCACCCGGGCGCTGCAGCGCGGTGTGCATCAGGATGAAAAAGGCAGCTTTGCGGAACAACTGCGCCAGTTAGCACACTGGCTGGCACCCGGCGCGGCGCAAGAGAATAAGGACGAAACGTTACGCGCCACGCCGATACCGGCGCGCCCGGCGCAGCGTTTTTTGTTGGGTGGCAGTGAACAGAGCGCACAGCTGGCGGCAGAGCTGGGCTGGCAGTTTGTCTTTGCCGCTCACATCAATGGTGATCGCCCGTTACTTGAGCGTGCACTGAAGACCTATTCACATCTGACCCGCGGCAAGCGGGCACTGGTGGCGGTACAGGTTGTGGTGGCGGATTCTCCCGCCCAGGCCGATCTGCTGGTCGCGGGGCTCAAACAGTTCCATGTCCAGGTTAAAGACGGGCCGGGCGTCAATGTTGCCAGTCTGGAACAGGCCGAACGTTATGTCCGTCAGGGTGGATTCACGGACTACCTGATTGAGCCGCGCACGCCCTCGCTGCTGAAAGGCACGGCCTCACAGGTTCACGCGCAGCTTGACGCGCTGCATCAGAACTTCAGCATTGATGAATTCGTTATCGACACGCCGGTTGCCGATGCGCGCGCCCGATACCGGTCTCTGGAATTACTGGCAACCCATCAATGGGTCGCTGCCTGAATCGCCGAGGTCATGATGAGTCTGAACGAAGCACAGCTAATTGAATGGCGACGTGAACTGCATACCTGGCCCGAACTTTCCGGTCAGGAATTTGCCACCACCGCGCGCCTTCGCCAGTGGCTCCAGGCCGCCGGGGTTCGCTTACTGGATTACCCACTGGCAACCGGCGTGGTGGCGGAAATCGGCCAGGGTGAAAATCTGATCGCACTGCGTGCCGATATTGACGCGTTGCCAATCCATGAAGCCAGCGGCGTCAGTTTTCATTCCCGTCAGCCCGGCGTCATGCATGCCTGCGGTCACGATCTCCATACTGCCGTCATGCTGGGCGCTGCACTTGAGCTGCAGACAAGGGCGCATCAACTACCAGGACGGGTACGTATTTTATTTCAGCCCGCCGAAGAGATCGCACGCGGTGCCAGACAGTTTATTGAGGCCGGCGTGCTGGAGGGCGTTCAGGCAATTTTTGGCATGCATAACGAGCCGGGCCTGCCGAGCGGCACCTTTGCCACGCGCAGCGGTGCGTTTTATGCCAATGCAGACAAGTTCGTCATTCAGGTTACCGGCAAAGGCGCGCATGCGGCGCATCCTGAGCAGGGCGTGGATGCCATTGTGGTGGCCAGCCAGATTATTCAGGCTCTTCAGACGCTGACCAGTCGCAGCTTCAATACGCTCGACAGCCTGGTGCTCAGCGTGACCCGCATTGATGGCGGCAAAACCTGGAATGTATTGCCGGGTTCTGTGGAATTTGGCGGCACTGCCCGCACCCACGACCTGCAACGCCGTGCCGAACTGGAAGACCGTGTGCGCACGCTGGTGGAGCACATCGCCCGGGCCAGCGGCGCGCAGGCCAGTCTGAGCTGGCACGCCGGACCGCCTGTGCTGATCAATGATGCGCAGTGGGCGCAGTTTACCAGCGAAGTAGCGCACGATGTCGGCTATCGGGTACAGACGGCTGACCTGCATCTGGGGGGAGAAGACTTTGCCTTCTACCTGCAGCAGGTGCCCGGTGCCTTTGTCAGCATCGGCAGCGGCAGCGACTTTGGTCTGCACCATGCCGGTTTTACACCCGATGAAGCGTCGATCGCGCCCGCTGCCCACTACTTTGCTCAACTCGCGCAGCAGGCCCTGCGCCATCTTCATGACCGATGTCGTGAACCCGCCCTGAATTAAGTTCCACTTCCTGACGACCTGTGCGGCTTGTCGCGGACAACCGCCTGGCATTGTGACGCAGAAAAAAGAGAGTAATCATGACCACAAGACAGCTTAGACTGGGTACCCTGTTGCACGGTGCCTCGGGTAACATGTCCGCCTGGCGCCACCCGGCCGCTCAGGCGGATGCCAGCATCAGCTTCGACTATGCCAAAAAAATCGCGCGTAAAGCCGAGCAGGGCAAACTGGACTTTCTGTTTGTCGCCGATGGTCTGTTTATCAATGAAAAATCGATTCCTCACTTCCTGAACCGTTTTGAACCTTTAACGCTGCTCTCGGCGCTGGCCGGCGTTACGGAACATTTAGGGCTGGTGGGCACGGTCTCCACTTCCTATAGCGAACCTTTTACCGTGGCGCGCCAGTTCGCCAGCCTGGATCATCTGAGCGGTGGCCGCGCGGGCTGGAACGTCGTCACTTCGCCACTCGAAGGGTCGGCAAAAAACTTTTCCCGCCAGCAGCACCCGGAACACGCTTTGCGTTACCGCATTGCCGACGAATACCTTCAGGTAGTGAAAGGGCTGTGGGATTCATGGGAAGAGGATGCCTTCGTTCGCAACAAAGAGAGTGGCCAGTTCTTCGATCCCGCCAAACTACACACACTGCATCATCACGGCGATTTCTTTCAGGTACAGGGGCCGCTCAATATTTCACGCACGCCGCAGGGACGGCCTGTCATTTTCCAGGCCGGCGCGTCTGACGACGGTAAAAAGCTGGCGGCGCGACATGCCGATGCCATCTTTACGCACCAGCCGACGCGGGAAGAAGCCCAGGCCTTTTACCGGGATGTGAAGCAGCAGCTGGTGAAAAACGGACGGCAACCGGACGATTTGCATATCTTTCAGGGCGTCAGCGTCATTGTGGGTCGCGATGCAGAGGATGTGGAGCAGCAGTATCAAACTACCGCTGCGCTGGTCTCGATTGATGATGCGCTGAATTATCTCGGCCGCTTCTTCGATCACCATGACTTCTCCCAGTATCCGCTCGATGCGCCGTTCCCCGACGTTGGCGACATTGGCCAGAACAGTTTCCGCAGCACCACCGACGAAATTAAACGCAAAGCCCGTGAACAGGGACATTCACTGCGCCAGGCGGCACTGGAAGCCGCCACGCCACGGCCGCTGTTTCATGGCACGCCAGCGCAGGTTGCCGACGGCCTGCAGGCATGGTTTGAGAGCGGGGCTGCAGACGGTTTCATCATCAATGGCGGTACGCCGGATACGTTTGAGCGCTTTGTTGATGAAGTGGTGCCTGTTTTGCAGGCGCGTGGCCTGACAAGACGTGAGTATCCGGGGCGCACACTGCGTGGCAGCTTCGCCTTGCCCAAGCCGGTCAATCAGTTCACTTTGCAATAAGGACCTTTGCTATGCAGAAAAAAATGCTGATGGCGCTGATGCTGCTGACGGCCAGCGCTACCAGCCAGGCGGAAAGCACCAGCGTCGCGGTAAATGGGCAGCGCGTCAGTCTTGAAGCCAATAAAACGCCTGTCCATACCGTAAAGAATGCGCAGGCCATCGCACAGTTGCCCGCCGGTTACCACTTTGCTGTGCCGGGTTCGTTCACGGTGGCGGTGGCGGCCCTGAACTCGCCGCCGCTCACCGTTTTCTCGGACGACAATACCACGTTGTTGGGGAGCGAAGTCGATATCGCGCGACTGGTCGCAGACAGCCTGGGGTTAAAGCTCAACGTGGTGCCCACCTCGTGGGAGGACTGGCCGCTGGGCGTGGCGTCCGGAAAATATGATGCCGCCATTACCAACATCACCGTGACGAAGGCGCGCAAAGCGAAATTCGATTTTGCTACCTACCGCAAAGATTCGCTGGGGTTCTACGTAAAAACCAGCAGCCCGATTAAATCACTCACTCAAGCCGACGATATCGCCGGGCTGCGCATCATTGTCGGTTCCGGGACCAATCAGGAGGCCATTTTACTGGCCTGGGACAAACAAAATCAGGCCAAAGGGCTTAAACCGTTTACACCCATTTATACCAAAGACGATGCGGCACAGACGCTGGCGCTGCAGGCCGGACGTGCAGATGCCTATTTTGGCCCTAACGTGATTGGCGCCTGGAAAGCCGCGCTCAACGGTAAGACTCGTCTGGTCGGCAGTGTGGATGGCGGCTGGCCCAAGGCGGCGCATATCGCCGTGACGGTGAAGAAAGGCAGCGGCTTAGCGCAACCTGTCAGTACGGCGCTGAACGGCGTCATTCAAAATGGCGCTTACCAGAAGGTACTGGATCGCTGGGGCGAAGGCGTTGAACGCATCGACCATTCCGAAATTAATCCACCCGGTCTGGGTGACTGAGGCGCACACGATGAGTCAACAGCAATTCCGTGAACTGTCACCTGATGCACCAGAGTTAGAGCCCATTCTCACCGGCTTATTTGGTGAATATGCGGCCCGCTATGGCGATTACTTCAGCCGCCACAAGGAGCAGGAAAAAACCGAATGGTATCTGCCGCCGCACGGCTTATTCATCGTGCTGGAGCGCGACAAGGAGATTATCGCGATGGGGGCGTACAAACCTTACGACGCGCAGACGGCAGAGCTGAAGCGAATCTGGACGCGTGGCGATCTCCGGCGACAGGGGTTAGCCCTGGTGGTGCTGAAAGAGCTGGAGCGACGGGCCCTGCGCGCCGGTTATCAACGGCTGTTTCTGACTACCGGTTTCCGGCAGCCCGAGGCCGTTCGCTTATATACCGGCCACGGCTATGAGCCGCAGTTCGATCTGAGTGGCGATCTGGAGCGTTACGGGCAGCCACCGCACGATGGCCGCTTACGGTTTATCAAAGTGATTGGCGTGCACAGCGTTGTGCAGGCAAGTTAAGGAGTCAGTATGAACTCTCATCAACATTTACATGTCGTGCCTGCCCGTTATCCTGCCCGCACGCTGGGCGCGGTGGTCGCGCTGTTTATCCTGGCAGGCGTGGTGCAGTCGGTCGCGTTTAATCCACGCTGGGAATGGGGCGTGTTTGCCCGCTGGTTCTTTGATCCCGTCATTCTGCATGGTCTGGGGCAAACGCTGCTGCTAACGCTGTTGGGCACGGTATTCAGCCTGCTTTTAGGCGGGCTACTGGCGCTGGCGCGGCTGTCGTCGTCCTGGCTGTTAAGCAGCCTGGCGTGGGGATACATCTGGCTGTTTCGATCGCTGCCGCTTATCGTGGTGCTGATCATTCTCTATAACTTCTCTTATCTCTACGACACGCTGTCCATTGGCGTGCCTTTTACCACGCTGTCCTGGGGCCATTTTCAGACGATTAACGTGCTGGGGCAGTTTCCGGCGGCCGTCATTGGCCTGACCCTGGTCCAGGCGGCCTACAGTGCAGAGATCATCCGGGGTGGTTTTCTGGGCGTTGATCACGGTCAGGTGGAAGCGGCTTCCGCACTCGGGCTGTCTGCCACGCGGCGCACCTTCCGCATTATTCTGCCCCAGGCCCTACGCGCCATTATTCCCACGGCCTTTAACGAAATTATCAGCCTCGCGAAGGGCACGGCAATGGTCTATGTGCTGGCGATGCCGGAACTGTTTTACACCATTCAGATGATCTACAACCGCAACCAGGAGGTGATCCCCTTACTCATGGTCGGTGCGGCCTGGTATCTGATTATCACCACCGTTCTGTCACTGATTCAGCACAGCGTCGAACGCTGGCTGGCGCGTAGCGTCAGCCGTGAACCCCAACCGTCGCGCTGGCGACAATGGCGCAGCCGCGTCACACCGCTCAATCCTGTTGAGGAGATCAGCCATGTCCGAAGCCATTGATTACCGCGTAGCGCAACGTACCGGGGCCATCAGCATTACCGGGGTCAGCAAACGTTTCGGCAAGCTCAAGGCGCTGGACGACGTCTCGCTGGAACTTGAACCCGGTTCTGTGACGGTGATTCTGGGGCCATCCGGTTCAGGAAAGTCGACCCTGCTGCGCACCATCAACCATCTGGAACGCGTGGACGAAGGCTTTATTCAGATCGACGGTGAGTACATCGGTTATCAGCGTCGGGGAAATACACTCTATGAACTGAAGGCGCGAGCGATACTGCGCCAGCGCGTCAACGTTGGCTATGTTTTTCAGAACTTCAATTTGTTTCCTCATCTCACGGTGCTGGAAAATTTAATCGAAGCGCCGATAGCGCACCGGCAGCTCTCAAAACGTGAGGCGATCATCCGGGCTGGCGAGCTACTGGAAACGGTCGGCCTGCGCCATAAAGCGGATGCCTGGCCGCGTCATCTGTCGGGCGGTCAGCAACAACGCATTGCGATTGCCCGGGCCCTGATGCTGCAACCCCGTGTCATGTTGTTTGATGAGCCGACTTCCGCGCTGGATCCTGAACTGGTAGGCGAGGTGCTGGATGTGATTAAAAAACTGGCCCGCTCCGGCACCACCCTGGTTATCGTGACGCACGAGGTTGGCTTTGCCCGTGAAGTTGCCGACAACGTGGTGTTTATGGTGGACGGGAAAATTGTCGAGCAGGGCAGCAGTGCCCAGGTGCTAAACCATCCACGTCATGAACGCACCCGCCGCTTTCTGGCACGCGTATTATAAGGAGCCGCCGATATGAAATACGCGTCTCTGACGCTGTTAGCGGTGTTGGTGAGCGGTGCGGTATGCGCCGAAGAAAGACGGGATGCCGCCCAGAATGAACAGCCCATTCATGCGCCCGTGAACCCGGAAGCGGTGAGAAAAATCCCGGCGAATTTTCCGTTTGTGGAGCCGGGCACCTTGACCGTCGCCACCTCGGCTATCCACTCACCGCCGCTGGCGCTGCTGGCGTCGGATAACGTGACGCGCATTGGCAGCGATCCGGACATTGCCCGCCTGCTGGCAGACAGCCTGGGACTCAAACTGAAACTGGTGCCGGCCTCCTGGGAGGACTGGCCCCTGGGCATTCGCGCAGGCCGCTATGACGTAGCCATGTTTAACATCGCAGTAACCGAAGAGCGAAAGCAGAAATTTGATTTCGCGACCTATCGTGCCGATAACCATGCCTTTTCGGTCAAAGCTGACAGTCCCCTCCGCGCGATCACCTCACCGGCGGACGTGGCAGGGAAACGTATCATCGTGGCCTCGGGGACCAATCAGGAACGCATTCTGCTGAACTGGGACGCACAGAATCGGGCGAAGGGCTTGCCGCCGGTTACGCCGATCTATCTGACCGATGATGCTTCAGCCACGCTGTATCTGCTATCTGGGCGGGCCGATGTGATGTTTGGTCCACATTCTGTGGCGGCCTGGAAAGTCGCCTCACGGGGCCAGACGAAACTGGTGGGCCAGGGGCCGTTTCGCGCCTGGGTTGCCGTCACGACGAAAAAGGGCAATGGCCTGGCGGCGGCGCTGCAAACTGCACTCGATGGCACGATTGCAGGCGGACAATATCAGCAGGTTTTGCAACGCTGGGGTGAGCAGGATGAGGCGATCACCCATTCCACGATTAACCCACCCGGTATTGTGTACTGATTCAGGGCCTGCAGGCGGATTTTCCCCCACAGGCCCTGACAGTCCAGTGCCAGCACGGGCGAATAATCCCGTCTCATCTGACAGAAGAAGGCTGCGCGGTCAGCCTGTTTTCGCTCATCCCTTCCTGATATAAACAGGCTGCATGGCCGGTTGCCCTGGCAGGTTTTCCCGGCCTGCTCAGCGACGGGCGCATTGTGTTGCGCGTTTTACAGATTAATCCTACCACGATACAAAGCCTTACCGACTTAAGGTGGAATTGTTAACAATTAATTTGGCTTTGGTTAGCGAGTTTGGATGATTGTGTAAATTGTGATGCATGGCGCACATTACATCACCTGCGACCTTTGTCACACTATAGAAAAAAGGAGACATTGTATGACTGCCCAAACTTCCAGTCTGATGTTGCTGATGTCTTTCGCCGCAGGGACATTTTCAGCCGGTGCATCGAATAACCCGCAACATTTGATGTTCGCCAGCCCGTCTGCTGGCGTGCCCAATAATCCGTTGCCGCTCATCATCTGGCCGCGCGTTGTGCCTGAAGAGGAAGAGGACATCGCGCGCTGGTTTGAGACGACGTTTGAAAAAAATGGCTGGCCTTCGGACTGGCGCGATCAGATCTTCCCCTACATGCACTATCATCCCAACACGCATGAGCTGCTGGGTGTGGCGGAAGGCTGGGCTGAAGTGCTGTTTGGTGGGGACAGCGGCCGTATGATTACCCTGCGGGCGGGCGATGCCGTCCTGATTCCTGCGGGCGTTGGGCACCGTCAGGTGTCGGCCAGCGAAGACTTCGTGGCCGTGGGCGCGTATCCCGAGGGCCTGAAGCCCGAGATTCTGCGCGACGAAATCGGCCTGCTCAAACTGTCGCAGGAAAAAGTGAAAAAAGTGCCCCTGCCAACACGCGATCCCTTCACAGGCAAAGCCGGGGCGATGACGGAGATCTGGAATCCCGTTGCCACCATCATGCACCAGCAGTAAGGCAGGGACCCGCTGCACGGTTGCGCTGCCGTTTTTTACGCCGCGCAACCGCCCCTTGTTTCTCCCGGCAAGGGCAAGTGACTGCCACGTCATAGCCGACTTTTCCCCCTTTACGCCGCGTTTCGCTCTGGCGAAATTGTCTTTATTAACCTGCTGTTTTTAGTAAATAAAATCCGTGTTTCCATGCGTTATCAGCAGACTGTGCTGACAATTTTGCCCTTCGATTTGTCCCGATTCATAAAAGTGCAAACATCGCGACTTACTTTCGCTGTATCTCTGGGACAGGCACGAAAGGTTAACTATGTTTTCAGTCGATCAGGTTATTGAGAGTTTCTGGCCTAACCAGCGTCCTGCCAACTGGCAGAAACGGATGCTGAAGTGGGTGTTGCGTGAAGATGAATTCCAGCGCTTTGCCGCGCGCTATCCGCACCTGAAAGGGCTGGATATGGTGGAGCAGGTACTGGAACACCTTGATGTACGCTGCGAACTCAGCGAGCGCGATCTGGAACAAATTCCGCCGCGCGGCCCGGTCGTGGTGGTGGCGAACCATCCGCTGGGCACGATTGATGGCATGGCACTCCTGCATGCGATCTCTCAGGTGCGCCGTGATGTCAAAATCGTGGCAAACCGGTTGATTATGTTACTGGAGCCGCTCAACAGTCTGATGTTGCCTGTCGACAACATCGGTAACCGTACCAGCCGCCAGCAGCTGCAACACATGCAGCAGCACCTCAATAATCAGGGCGTACTGATTATTTTCCCTGCCGGGGAAGTTTCCCGTCTCACCAGCGCGGGCGTTCGCGACCGTGAATGGCATCACAGCTTCCTGCGCCTTGCCGCGAAAGCCCGCGCACCGCTGGTACCGGTGCACGTTGAAGGGCGTAACAGCTCCCTGTTTTACACCACCGCCAAAGTCGCCCCACCGGTGGCGATGCTGATGCTGGTGCGTGAAATGTTTAAGCAGCGCGGCATGCGCATCAAACTGCGCATTGGGGCACAGATTCCGTTCGCGCACTGGCACGATGGTCACACGCCAGGCAAAGAGCTGGCAAAACGTGTGCGTAAACATGTCTATCGCCTGGGGCAGGGAAAAAAGGGGCTCTTCCAGACCGAATCCGCTATCGCCCTGGCGGAAGACCGCGCTGAACTGAAGAAAGCGCTACTGCAAAGCGAGCTGCTGGGAACGACCACCGACGGTAAGCAGATCTATCTGTGGCGACGCAACGGCGCAACCTGGGTGCCAATCCTGCGCGAGCTGGGCCGGTTGCGTGAAATTGCGTTTCGCGCCGTGGGCGAGGGCAGCGGACGTCGTCGTGACCTGGACAGCTACGATGATGACTATTATCACCTGATTCTGTGGGATGACGCCGAACTGGAAATCGTCGGTGCCTACCGGTTTATTCCGGGTGGCGAACAACTGGAACGGCGCGGAATGGAAGGTCTCTACAGCCACAGCCTGTTCCATTACGATGAACGGATGATCCCGATCCTGCGCCAGGGCATCGAGCTGGGCCGTAGCTTTATTCAGCCAGCCTATTGGGGCAAACGTGGACTGGATTACCTCTGGCTCGGCATTGGTGCCTATGTCGCCAAATATCCCGAAGTACGCTATCTGTTCGGGCCGGTCTCGATTTCAGGCACCATGCCGCTGGCGGCGCGTGATTTGCTGGTGGCGTTCTACCGCATCTACTTCCCGACAGATTTTCCGCTGGCCACCTCACGCTGCCCGTATCCGGCCTCGCTGCCTGACGTGCTGGCACAGTTCAGCGGTAATGATTACAAAGAGGATCTGCAGCGGCTGAAACAACTGCTCAGTAACCTTGGCGCCGCGATTCCGACCCTGTACAAACAGTACTGCGAAGTGTACGAGCCGGGCGGCGTGCAGTTTATTGATTTCGGAAGCGATCCCGATTTTAACAACTGTATTGATGGGCTGGTGCTGGCGGATCTCACCAAAATCAAGCCGTCGCGCTATGAACGTTACGTGGCGGTGCATCTGCCGAAGTAGCGGGATGTCACGGTGCTGTCATCAACGTGTCGTAACGTTTAACGCAGGACGTTTATGGCAAAGGCACAGTAGATATGGCCGCACTCTCTCTCACCGGGCTGCATAAGGCCTTCGCGGCGCAGCCGGTTATCCATGACGTAACGCTGAAGATCCAGCAGGGCGAATTTGTCGCCGTGCTGGGTCCGTCCGGCTGCGGCAAGACAACCTTGCTACGCCTGATCGCCGGATTCGAAACGCTGGATCGCGGCGAGATTCGGGTGGACGACACCGTGTTTGCTGCTCCGGATTTTCACCTGCCTCCGGAACGTCGCGATCTTGGCGTGGTGTTTCAAAACTACGCGCTGTGGCCGCACATGACGGTGGCCGAAAACGTGGGCTACAGCCTGAAAGTCACCGGCGTAAACCGAACTGAACGGGCGGATCGCATCCGGCAGGCCTTGACGCTGGTCGATCTGCTGGCGTTTGCCGATCGGCACCCGGCCGATCTCTCCGGGGGCCAGCGTCAGCGCGTGGCGCTGGCGCGTTGTCTGGTGGCCAGGCCACGGCTGGTGCTGCTTGATGAACCCCTGGCTAACCTTGACGTACATCTGCGCGCGGCGATGGAAGACGAATTTCGCCGTTTTCATCGTCACAGCGGCGCGACGCTGATTTACATCACCCACGATCAGCGTGAGGCCATGGCACTGGCCGATCGTATTGTGGTGATGGAGGGTGGTCAGGTGATGCAGTTTGCCTCGCCACAAACCTTGTGGCGCGAACCGGCCAACGAGATGGTTGCTACCTTTATCGATGAAGGACGTGTGCTACCGATACAGGATATTGAACCCCTGGGACAGGGCGTGGCATCGGTCATGCTCTGCGGTACGCGACTACGGCTGCGTTGTGCCGCGCAGCAGACAGCCTTACCTTATGGCAAAGCCAGTTTCCATCGCGCCAGTTTCCGCCTGGCCCGGGGCGAAACCGGGCATTTTGCCGCGCAGATCACACGTCTGGTCTACCGTGGCGGTCATTACGACGTCCATCTGTCCCCCTCGGCAGCGCCTGATGTGTCTTTTACCCTGGCCCTCAACGACGTTTCTGCGCTTACGGTTGACGATACCGTCGGCATTATCGTGACTGACGGCTGGATTCTCCCCGCATAAAGGACTTCAGACAGTATGAAAAAGGCTATTTTCACTTCGGTGACCTCGCTGCTGTTTACCGTATTGCTGGCAGGCTCAGCGCTGGCGCAGGCGGCAGACCAGCCCACCGGTAAACTGGTGGTGTACACCTCGCAGGCACCGGAAATTGCACAGCAAACGATGGATGCGTTCAAAGCGGCCTATCCCGATATTCAGGTGGAGTGGACGCGCAACGGCACCACGCAGTTAATGAATGTGCTGCATACGGAAATGATGAGCGGCAGAGTCAAGCCTGATGTGCTGCTGGTTGCGGATGCCATTAATCTCGGCGCGCTGAAGAAAGAGCAGCAGCTCTATGCCTATCAGGACGCCCCCGTTGCACACCTGAAGCCGTCCTTCTACGATCGTGACAAGACCTTTTTTGGCACCAAGATCATTGCCACGGTCATTGCCTACAACACGCAACGGGCCAAACCGGTCAACAGCTGGAACGCATTGCTCAACGCCGATAACAAAGGGCAAATCGCGATGCCGAGTCCGCTCTATTCCGGGGCGGCCTTGTACAAACTGCATACCGACATCGCCACGCCTGACATCGGCTGGAACTTCTATAAACAGCTGGCGGCGCTGGGCATTGCGCCGCAGGGAGGCAACGGGCCAGCACTGAAAGCCGTGGCGAGCGGGATGGATAAATATGGCGTGATCACCGATGCCGATATTATCCGGGCGAAAAAGCAAGGATCGCCGATCGATCTGGTGTATCCCAAAGAGGGCGTGTCTTACGTCACCGAACCGGTTGCTATTATGAAATCCGTCCACAACCTGCCCGCTGCGAAAGCCTTTGTGAATTTTTTACTGTCAGAGCAGGGCCAGAAACTGGTGGCCGATCAGGGCAACCGGCCGGTTGACGATCGCGTAGCCGCGCCGGAAGGCTTTGTTCCGGTTGCGCAGATCAAACTGCTGACGCCGGACGTGGAAAAGGCGGTCGCAGATGATGCGCAGGTGCGGGCGCAGTTTACCGCACTGTTCGGAGGCTGAGCATGAGCGTGCTGAGTCACGACAGTCAGCCTCGCTGCTGGCATCTTACACGCGGGCGTTTTCGCGCCGAGCCGTGGGTGCTGGGCGTGCTGGTGTTGATGATTGGGCTGCTGTCGGTGGCGCCTTTTGCCCGGCTTATCTGGACGGCGGTAGCGCCGCAGGGCGTCCCCGATCTGACGCGGCTGGCGCAGTTGCTGGTCAGTCGGCGGGTCCTCAGTGCAACGCTCAATACCTTGAGTATCGGGCTTTGTGCCACACTGTTGTCGCTGCTGCTGGGCACGCTCGCTGCCTGGCTGGTCGCGCTCAGCGATATGCGCGCCAAAGCAGCCTGGGTTTTTGCGTTTATTCTGCCCTTGATGATTCCGCCCCAGGTGACCGCGCTGGCCTGGCTGCAGGCGCTGGCACCGGGTAGCCTGCTGGCCTCACTGTTTCAGTTACTGGGTTTACCCTGGTTCGCGCCAGGCGATCAGCCGCTCTTTTCATGGGGCGGCATCGTACTGCTGCTGGGCCTGCACAGCGCGCCGCTGGTGTTTCTGACGGTACGGGCCGGTCTGCGGCGTTTACCCGCCGAACTGGTGGAAGCGGCGCGTATCAGTGGCGCGTCACATGGGCAGATTCTTCGCACCATCATTTTGCCGCTGGCGCGTCCGGCCCTGTTTGCCGGCGCCGCGCTGGCCTTTGTCGCGGCCGTCGGCAATTTTGGTATTCAGGCCATGCTGGGCATTCCGGCGCGCCTGCCGACGCTTATCACCCTCGTCTATCAACAGCTTAACGCGACAGGTCCGGGTGCGTTGCCGGACACGGCTGTCTATTCGTTGCTGATGGCGCTGATTAGCCTGTCGGGCATGTTGCTGAGCGGCTGGCTGGGCGGACGGCGCGATGTCCGCGTCAGTGGATCCCCGCAGGCGTGGCGACAACCGCTACAGGGCGCACGTTTGCCGACAGAAATTCTGGCCTGGCTGTGGATGGTCGCAACGCTTATCCTGCCCGTCAGTGCGTTGCTGACCAGCGCGTTGACGCGGGGTTTTGGACAGGCTCTGACGTGGCAAACCCTGACGCTGGAAAACTTTTTTCAGGCGCTGTGGGGCTATCCCGCCATCCGCCATGCTTTTGCAACCAGCCTGTGGCTGACCGGGCTGGCGACGCTGATCCTGACCGCCATGGCGCTGTTTCTGGCTTTTTTTCTGAGCTGGCAGCGTACCCGACTGGTTCGCGGCCTGTGGTTCGCCAGCGAGCTGACCTATGCGCTGCCTGGTATTGTCACCGGCGTGGCGGCAATCCTGTTTTTTCTGCCGCCGCTTCCGCTGCTGGACGTGTCGATTTATGGCACGGTCTGGATCATTCTGGCCGCCTATCTGTCCAACTTTCTGGCGCTGGTGTTGCGGCCTGTGCTGGCTGGCTTCGCGCAAATCGAACCTGCGCTTGATGAAGCCGCCCGTCTGTGTGGCGCAGGACTGATGCGCCGTATGCGCGATATCTTACTGCCGCTGGCCGCACCCTCCGCACTGGCAGGCGGTCTGTTGGTGTTTCTTACCGCGTTAAACGAAATTCAGGTATCGGTTCTGCTGGTGACATCGGAAACGCAAACCCTCGGTCCCACGATTATCTTTCTTGATGAAGGCGGATCTGCCCCGCTGGCGGCGGCGGTGGGTTGCCTGATGATACTGGTGGTTCTGACCTTAATGCTGCTGGCGACGCGTTTAACGCGTCGTCTGCCACAGGGTACATTGCCATGGCAAGCCTGACCGTTGTAAGCGGGGTGGGCGGCAAATTGCCCGCGGCGTTCCTGCTGGAGATTCAGGGCTATCGTCTGCTGTGGGACCTGGGAGCCGGGCCGGAGCCGGGCGTCAGACCCGATCTGGCCGCCATCGGTCAGGTTGATGCGATCTGCCTGACCCATTCTCATCGCGATCATACCGGGGCGCTGGACAGCTGGCAGCAACTGGGCTCGCCACCGGTTTACGCGACGGACATCACCTGGCAGCAGTTGGGCGACGGTCCGGTGCCTGCGCGCTGCCGACATGCGCTGCCTTTACAGGGCCAGTGCGCCGTAGGGCCACTGAATCTGTTTACCGGCCGGAGCGGACATTCACCGGGATCCGTGTGGCTTCATCTGCCTGTCGCTGGCGGCATCACCTATATGGGTGACTGGAGCCGCGAGTCATTATTGTTACCGTTTGACCGCCCACCACGGGCGCGCTGGCTGATTACCGATGCGTCCTACGGCGACCGTCATCAGCGTCTGCATCAACAGGTCGACGCGCTGGTGCAGGCGGCCCGACACGGGGTGGTGGTCACGGCACCGTTACATGGCAGAGGGCCAGAGATGGCCCTGCGACTGCGCAGCCAGGGATTACCGGTCAGGCTGTGTCCGCAGGTGCGCGAGGAAGTCTCCCAGTTGCTGGCGCAAAAAACGTTACCGGCCGCCACGGCGCTGGCGTTACTGCCGCTGCTGCGCGAGCCGACACCGGCACGCTGGCAACCTGACAGCGTAATCGTGGCTGCCGATGCGGTCGCCGACAGCGGTCTGGCGGCCACGCTGAGCCACTGCCCTGAGTTTACCCTGATTTTTAGTAGCCACGTCGCCCGCGGGACACGAGCCTTTGAGATGCTGCAAAACGGGCTGGCGCAGTGGCTGCCCTGGAACGTTCATCCGCCGCTGGACGATCAACTGGCCCTGATAAAACACTGCGGAGCCGAGCAGGTGATCCCCGCCTTTGTCGCACCCGAACAGTGTCAGCAGTTGATGGCCCGTGCGGGTAGCACGCTGTGCTGGCAGCGTCACTTCACGCTGTCATCCCGCTGGGAGAGTTTTGTCTGACGCTTTAGCAAACGGCTTCAACTGTAAAGCCCGTACTGCTGGACCGGCGCATGGCCCGGATTATCCCGGATGCGGCGTACCGAATCGCGCACCACCAGTTTGCCGTTCAGCAGCAGGTTACCCGGAGGAAGATCCGGATCTAACCGGAGCGACTGAAGAATTCTCACCGCGGCTTCGCCCAGCTCATCGCGTGGCACCTGTACTGAGGTTAAGGGAATCTCCTGAACGGTCGCCAGGTTAAAACCATCCATGCTCATCACCGACACATCCTCCGGCACCCGCAGGCCCGCCTGCTGTAACGCCTGAACCGCCCCGGCGGCAATATAATCGCCGCTGGCCAGAATGGCCGTGGGCCGCTGCGCCTGAGGGCAATGGCGCAGGTAGTCGCTCAGCCGGTCGCGGGCGTCATTGCTGCTAAAGCTGTTCAGCGTTAGCAGATGCTGACGACTGTCGAAGCGCAGATTCATGGCATGCCAGGCATCACGGACGCCTTGTAGCCGCTGCTCCATCGTGTAGCGGCGCAGGCAGTGCAGCGACAGGATTTGCCGGTGGCCCTGTTCAAACAGATAGCGTGCTGAGAACTCGCCAATCAAATGATGATCGGGGGAGACCGACGGCAGGCGCATCCGGCGGTCGCGGGCATTAATCAGCACGCAGGGCTTGTGCATTTCAGCGGCCAGCTGATGGATATGTTCATCATCAATACCAATCACCAGCGCAGCTTCGGTCTGCTGCATCTTATCGATAAACAGTGCCGCATCGCTGTCGACTTCTTCCAGCGGGCAGTAGCGCACCCGGACATCGTGCGGTTTCACGGCTTCGCTGATCCCCTGGATCACCTTGTAATAGAAAATATCCGTACGGATATCGAAGGCACGCGGCGGCGCAAACACGATCAGGTCATTAAGCAGCAGCCGGCCATGGTGCAGGTTGTCCAGCACACCTTGCTGTTGGGCAATACGCAGTACCTTGTCGCGCGTGGCAGGGCGAATGTTGGCTTTGCCGGCCAGAACGCGTGAAACCGTGCTCACCGACACACCGCTCAGGGCGGCAATTTCGCTCACTTTTAAGCTTTGTTTCATTCTGTGATCGCCCTCAAGTCTGCAAATGAAAAATTTTTCATAAAGTGCTGAATCGTGTCCTTTCTGGTGTGAACGGACATTTTTGTTGTGCTGCAAGCTTGCCATGAAAAGAGTTGCAAAAAATTGGCTGTACCCACGTTTTGCGCTTTTTTAAGGTCGGGGCAGAGAGAAGTTTGTTCACGGCAACGTGATAATCACTGGCTACAGGAGCGTCATCATGAGTCTCGACTCAACCTCTGCCCGCAGCGCATCGCGCCCGCTGCGGATCATAAAAAATCTGCGCTGGTGGATGCTGGGCATGTTTCTGCTTGGCGTGACGGTGAACTACATCACCCGAAACTCCCTGGGCATTCTGGCCCCTGAACTGAAAAACACCCTGAATATGAGCACCGAGCAATATTCCTGGGTCGTTGCCGCCTTCCAGCTGGCCTACACGTTGTTTCAGCCCGTGTGCGGTTGGTTAATCGATGTCATCGGTCTGAAGATGGGCTTTCTGATTTGCGCCGTCATCTGGTCGATCACCTGCCTGCTGCACGCCGGGGCGGGAAGCTGGCTGCATCTGGCGCTGCTGCGCTTTGTGATGGGTGCCTCCGAAGCGGCGGCGACGCCGGCCAACGCCAAGGCCATCGGCGAGTGGTTTCCGAAAAAGGAACGTCCGGTTGCGGCAGGCTGGGCGGGCGTGGGGTTCTCTATTGGCGCGATGCTGGCACCGCCCATCATCTATGTCGCCCATATCTCCTTTGGCTGGCAGGGCGCGTTCCTGCTGACCGGCGGCCTTGGCCTTATCTGGGTCACGCTCTGGTGGTGGGGTTATCACTCACCGGAACGCCATCCTCGTTTGTCGGATGAAGAGCGGGATTTTATTACGCAGGACAAGGAAGTCATCGGTGAAAAGTTACCGTTCTTTACCGCGCTGAAAGTCATCGGCAAAGAAAAGAAATTCTATGGCATTGCCATTCCGGCCTTTTTAGCCGAACCCGCCTGGGCCGTGCTGAGCTTTTGGGTGCCGCTCTACCTCGCCAATGAACGCGGCATGGATCTGAAACAGATCGTGATGTTTGCCTGGCTGCCCTTCCTGGCGGCAGATATTGGCAGCGTGGCCAGTGGTTATCTGACCAAAATTTATGTGCGCTGGTTTGGCTGCACCCGGGTGAACTCGATCGTTGCCAGTTCGATCACCGGTGCGGTGCTGATGATCTCGCTGGCGTTAATGACGCTGGTTAAAGATCCCTACCTGGCCATCGCGCTGATCTCCATTGGTGGCTTCGGTCATCAGGTGATCTCCTGCATGTTGAGTGCGCTGGTGGTAGAGCGTTTTGATCGCCGCCAGATGGCGACAGTCAACGGCATGCGCGGATCCTGCGCCTGGATCGCCAGCTTTATCTTCTCGCTGATTATCGGCGTCACCGCCGACACGATTGGCTTCAATCCCCTGTTTATTGCCATGGGTTTCTTTGACCTGATTGGCGCGGTTTTCCTGGTGATGTTTATCGCCGAACGCCGCCAGAATATTGCTAAAAATTGAGGGTAACCTGATGAAAACGCTTAAGACATGGACGCTCCATCAGCAGGCAGCGCACTTCGTCGAACTGAAAACCGAGCAGCGTCACTTTTTACGTATTTACGTATTGGAAAGCGGGCTGATGCGCGTGTTATTGAAACGCGATGGGGAGCTGGCATTAAACCGGACCTGGAGCATTGCGCCTCAGGATGACGTGCCCTGGCAGGGGCGCGATCGGGAATCGCTGGAAGGCTTTTCGTTGCCCGCATTCACCTTTGAACAGGGGGCGCAGTTTGTTCGCCTGGCCACCGACCGGCTGCGCGTGACGGTGCATTCGCCGTTGTACCTTAGCTGGGAGCATTTCGATGGTACCGAGTGGCAGCCGCTGGCGGCCGATCGTCATACCGGGGCTTATCTGCTGAACATGCATGGCGATGGCGTTGAACATTACCAGCGCCGTCAGCCGCAGGATCGGGTGTATGGCCTGGGCGAAAAGAGCGGGGATCTTAACCGGGTTAATCGCCGCTATGAGATGCGTAATCTGGATGCGATGGGCTATAACGCGGCCAGCACCGATCCGCTCTATAAACATATTCCCTTCACGCTGACCCAGCGCGACGGCGTCAGTTTTGGGCTGTTTTACGATAATCTTTCCAGTAGCTGGCTCGATCTGGGCAATGAGCTGGATAACTACCATCTGCCTTATCGCCGCTATCGTGCAGAGGCGGGCGATCTGGATTACTACATGATGCTGGGGCCGACGCTGCTGGATGTGACCAAGGCGTTTGTGCGCCTGACGGGCCGAACGCTCTTTCAGCCGAAATGGAGCCTGGGCTACAGCGGATCCACCATGCACTACACCGATGCGCCGGATGCGCAACACCAGCTGCTCTCCTTCATCCAGCTGTGCCGTGAGCATGAGATCCCCTGTGATTCGTTCCAGCTGTCATCCGGTTATACCTCAATTAATAACAAGCGCTATGTCTTTAACTGGAACTACGACAAAGTGCCCAATCCCGAGGCGATGACCGCCGCGTTCCATGATGCCGGGATGAAGCTGGCAGCCAATATCAAACCCTGTCTGTTACAGGATCATCCGCGCTATGACGAGGTGGCGGCTCAGGGACTGTTTATCCGTGATTCTGAGCAGGATCAGCCAGAACGCTCCGTGTTCTGGGACGACGAAGGTTCGCATCTGGATTTCACCCATCCCAAAACGGTGGCGTGGTGGCAGGAAAACGTCACGGAGCAGTTGCTGAAAAAAGGCATCGACGCGACCTGGAACGACAACAATGAATATGAAGTCTGGGACGGCGAAGCGCGTTGTCATGGCTTCGGCCAGCCGATTGCCATTAAGCATATTCGTCCGGTCATGCCGTTGCTGATGATGCGCGCCTCGCTGGAAGCCCAACAGCGTTTTGCCCCGGAAAAACGCCCGTACCTGATTTCCCGTTCGGGTTGTGCCGGTATGCAACGCTATGTGCAGACCTGGAGCGGGGATAACCGGACCAACTGGCAGACCCTGCGCTACAACATCCGCATGGGACTGGGGATGAGCCTGTCAGGATTGTTTAACGTGGGGCACGATGTCGGCGGCTTTGCCGGGGATAAACCGGATCCGGAGCTGTTTGTGCGCTGGGTTCAGAATGGTGTTATGCATCCGCGTTTTACCATTCACTCATGGAATGACGATCACACCGTGAATGAGCCGTGGATGTATCCGGAAGCCACGCCAATGATTCGCGAGGCGATTCGCCTGCGTTACCGGCTGATGCCGTATCTGTATACGCTGGCATGGCAGGCCAGCGCGCACGATGAACCGATGCTGCGTCCGACTTTCCTGGACCATGAGAACGATGCACGGACCTATGATGAGTGCGATGACTTTATGCTGGGACGCGACCTGCTGGTCGCCAGCGTTGTGGAGCAGGGCGCGCGTACCCGATCCGTATATCTGCCCGAGAATCCACACGGCTGGTATGACTGGCATAACGGCAACTGGCTGGCGGGCGGACAAACAGTTACGCTGGATGCACCGCTGGATCGCCTGCCGCTGCTGGTGCGCGCAGGTGCCGCGCTTCCGCTTGGCCAGTGTGAAACCACCACCGATGCGCAACGTGACAACGTGCGTGAACTGCAGGTATGGCCTGCGCCGGGCAACGCCACGACCCACGGTGAGCTGTTTGACGATGACGGCGAGTCGCACGGCTGGCGCCAGGGCAATGCACTCTGGCTGAGCTGGACGTTAACCAGTAGCGCGTCGCGGCTGGATCTGACGGTCGAGAAGCGCGGGGATTATCTGCCAGCATGGCGGGAAATGACGGTTATCTTACCGCCGGGTGAGAAACGTACGTTGTGGATCAATGGTGAAATGACATCATGCTATCGGCTGGCATAAGCCGTAACGTGTCAGACCGGTAGGGTTCGTTACGATAACCACCGGCCCACCTGCGTGGGCCGGTTTGTATTCAGGCTGAGTGCGTTTCAGTGCTCATGCGTCCCAGGTCTTTATCTACCAGGAACAGGCCATTGCCGCCTTCGCCGACCATCGCCAGTTTGTCCAGTACGGTTTTAAACAGCTTCTCTTCTTCATGCTGTTCCGCAACGTACCATTGCAGGAAGTTGAAGGTCGAATAGTCCTGGGTGGTCATTGCCGCATGGGCCAGCTCGTTAATCTTACTGGTGATCAGCTTTTCATGATCCAGCGCCTGAATCAGCACTTCGTTCAGTGAATTGTAGGCAACAGGCGGGGCTGCGATGGTACCCAGCACCGGCATCGCACCGGTATCGCTCAGATAGTTAAACAGGCGCTGCATGTGTTCCATTTCTTCACGTGAGTGCATTTTCAGGAAGGACGCTGCGCCCTCATAGCCTTTATCGCTGCACCACGCACTCATCTGTAAATAGAGATTCGCGGAGAAAAATTCCAGGTTCAGCTGGTCGTTTAAACGCCCAGTCATTTCAGCAGTCAGCATGGCCGCGTCCTTATTTCATTGTAAATAGACAGGTGATAAGTGATGAATTATGCATCAGGCTTATAAGAAATGTGAAGCGTTTTGTTAAAAAAATACCATTTTATCTGATTGATTTAAAAAGAATTATTTCAACTCTTGAATGCGAGCGATTATCATTGTGGTCTGCTTTTCTGCCTGTGTCTGAGCCAGGTTGTGCCGGACGCGCGGGCGTGAAGGCGGTTTATCCAGTCGGCCCGGATCCGTCAGTGGACCGCGTTCTGCGGCGTTCTGCTACTGTCCGGCAACCGCTTTTTCCCGTCCCGGTGATAAGGTAAGGCCATAATCGCGTCAGGAAGCATGAACAGCATTACACTGGTGTGCCTGGCCGGGGTTTACTATGCGGAGCGGGGCCTGTGTCTTCGCACGAAAGAGGATGGCGTAAAAATGCAATCTTTGGAAAGCAAAACTGAATACTATGATGCGTGTTTTACCACCTGCGATCTCAGCGAACGGGTGCTCACGCAGGCGCATTTTGAAGACTGTGAATTTACGCACGTTAACTTTACCTCGGCGCGCTTTTCAGCCTGTAAATTCATTAACTGCGTCTTTACGCACTGTAACCTCAGTCTGGTCGATCCGTCCGGCACCCGCTTCTTTGGCGTTCACTTTAACGACTGCAAGCTGACCGGCATGGACTGGACGAAAGCCTGGTGGCCTGATTTTTACCTGGACCATGAATTGCACTTTTCAACGTGTATCCTGACCAGCGGATCGTTTTTTGGTCTGCGGCTACACGGCGTGAAAATGGAAGGATGCAAACTGATCGAGGTGGATTTCAGAGAGTGCGATTTAACGGGTGCCACGCTGACCGAGTGTGACATGACGGGCAGCCTGTTTCATCACACCGTGCTGCGCGGGGCCGATCTGACGGAATCCTGGCATTACGCCATCAACATCTTTAATAACACAGTCGAAAAAGCCCGCTTTTCGCGGCTGGAGGCGGTTTGCCTGCTGGAAAGTCTGGGCATTGAGCTGGTGGATTAACCCGCTGGCGAGGCGGCGGGATGAATACCGTAAAGACGGGAGAAAACCCGGCGTCATTTCCCCCGCGTTGGCTTCACCAGCAGCCCTCTGCTGCACAGTGACCCGCTGTTTGCCGGTGGCGCGACTTTCTCTTCCGTCCGCTGTAGGCCAATAGCGCAAAATATTGTATGCTATGCCGCCTTAAAGTTGACCAGGTAACCGGAATCACGCCAATGTAACTTTGCGCTCATCCCGCGACGACAGAAAGTCGCATCTGGCACCGTTTACTCGCCGGTAAAATTCTGCCGGCCACCGTGATTTATCTGCTGCGCCTGAGAGTGCGTGGCTACGTTGAGAAGAATTCACTCATGTCTAATCCCTTTTTAGAAGAGGTGGCACGCCGCCGCACCTTCGCGATTATCTCGCACCCGGATGCCGGTAAAACCACCATCACCGAAAAAGTTCTGCTGTTCGGACAGGCTATCCAGACCGCCGGTACGGTAAAAGGCCGTGGCTCTAACCAGCACGCAAAATCCGACTGGATGGAGATGGAAAAGCAGCGTGGTATTTCGATTACTACCTCCGTTATGCAGTTTCCCTATCGTGACAGCCTGGTAAACCTGCTGGATACACCGGGGCACGAAGACTTCTCCGAGGATACCTATCGTACGCTGACGGCGGTCGACTGCTGCCTGATGGTGATCGATGCGGCGAAAGGTGTCGAGGATCGTACCCGTAAGCTGATGGAAGTAACCCGTCTGCGCGATACGCCGATCCTGACCTTTATGAACAAACTTGACCGTGATATCCGCGATCCGATGGAGTTGCTGGATGAAGTGGAAAGTGAGCTAAAAATTGCCTGCGCGCCCATCACCTGGCCGATTGGCTGCGGCAAGCTGTTTAAAGGCGTTTACCATCTCTACAAGGACGAAACCTACCTGTATCAGACCGGTAAAGGTCACACGATTCAGGAAGTCCGCATCGTTAAGGGCCTGAACAACCCTGACCTCGATGCGGCCGTCGGGGAAGAGCTGGCCTCGCAACTGCGTGACGAGCTGGAGCTGGTGCAGGGCGCATCACACGAGTTTGAACTGGACGCGTTTCTCAGCGGTCAGCTGTCGCCGGTGTTCTTCGGAACCGCACTGGGTAACTTCGGCGTAGATCATATGCTGGATGGCCTGGTGGCGTGGGCGCCGCGCCCTATGCCGCGCCAGACCGATACCCGCACCGTTGAAGCCAAAGAAGAGAAATTCACGGGCTTCGTGTTTAAAATTCAGGCCAACATGGACCCAAAACACCGTGACCGCGTGGCCTTTATGCGCGTCGTGTCGGGGCGTTATGAAAAAGGCATGAAGCTGCGTCAGGTCCGTACCGGCAAAGATGTAGTGATTTCGGATGCGTTGACCTTTATGGCGGGCGACCGTTCGCATGTGGAAGAAGCCTATCCGGGCGACATTATCGGCCTGCATAACCACGGCACCATTCAGATCGGCGACACCTTTACGCAGGGTGAAAACATGAAGTTTACCGGGATTCCGAACTTCGCCCCCGAACTGTTCCGCCGTATCCGCCTGCGCGATCCGCTTAAGCAGAAACAGCTGCTGAAAGGATTAGTCCAACTGTCGGAAGAGGGGGCAGTGCAGGTGTTCCGCCCGGTGCATAACAACGACCTGATTGTCGGTGCGGTCGGTGTGCTGCAGTTTGACGTGGTGGTGGCGCGCCTGAAGAGCGAATACAACGTCGAAGCCATCTATGAGGCGATTAACGTGTCGACGGCGCGCTGGGTTGAATGCAAAGACGCCAAAAAATTTGAAGATTTCCAGCGTAAAAACGAGGTCAACCTCGCGCTGGATGGCGGCGATAATCTGACCTATATCGCCCCAACAATGGTGAACCTGAACATCACTCAGGAGCGCTATCCTGACGTCATTTTCCGCAAAACCCGCGAGCACTAATCGCGTTTTCCGGGCCATTCTCCCTGGGAATGGCCCGGTTTCCCACGATACAGAACCCTCCTAAAACACGCTTTTTCCTCGCTTTTGACGCACGATCAACCAGTTACCCGAGCAAAGTGCCAAATCCCGACTATCCTTATTTCATCGGACGGTTAAAGAGACTTATTTCTCCATGCGTCCTGTGCCGCAGTAGCGTTGTTTGCTGCTCTTGCGCCCACAGTCTGGGGCGAATTAACAGATAGAAGGATGATATCGATGCACACAACTAAGCTTACTAAAACATTAATGGCTGCAATGGTAGGTACCGCACTGTTAAGCGGAAACGTCTTTGCAGAAGAGTCCGCGTCTCAGAAAGCGTCACAAACCGCTGACAGCGCGGGCGCGAAAATCGACAGCTCAATGAAGAAAGTCGGTGGCTTTATGGACGACAGCGCGGTGACCGCCAAAGCGAAAGCGGCGCTGGTGGATGACGACTCGATTAAGAGCACCGATATTTCGGTCAAAACCCACAACGGCGTTGTGACGCTGAGCGGTTTCGTGACTTCACAAGACCAGGCGGAAAAAGCCGTGGCCGTGGTGAAGAAAGTCGAAGGTGTGAAATCCGTTAGTGACAAGCTGCACGTAAAAGACGTGAAAAAGCAGTCCATGAAAGGTTATGCCGGTGACGCTGCCACAACCAGCGAAATTAAAGCTAAGCTATTAGCAGATGACAAGGTTCCTTCACGTAACGTGAAAGTTGAAACCACCGACGGTGTGGTACAGCTCTCAGGTGAAGTGGCGAACCAGGCGCAGTCCGATCGTGCCGAGAGCATCGCGAAAGCTATCGAAGGCGTAAAAAGTGTTAAAAACGACCTGAAGGTCAAGTCTTAACATGACTCCGTGCGGCCTCTGTCCGGGCCGCACAAATAAGAATACCCATCCTGGGATGAAACAAGCAGTTCAATATTAAAAATGGTTAAGGAGAGGCTTATGTTTCGTTGGGGCATTATTTTTCTGGTGATTGCACTGATCGCCGCTGCATTAGGTTTTGGTGGCCTGGCCGGTACCGCAGCATGGGCAGCGAAAGTCGTGTTCGTGGTGGGTATTATTCTGTTCCTCATCAGCTTGTTTACTGGCCGTAAAAAGCTATAGCGATGACCCAGACAGGTTAACGCTGGCATAGTCAGCGTTAAACGGAGACCAGTTATTTGTCGCGAAAGGTAGTGTGAAGCAAAGGATGCTTCATATTCGCAACGAAGTGTTAAAAAGCGCAACGCTAATAGCACAATTAATGGACACTCTGGCTGGTTCTCCGTGCTAGTATCGACCCACAATTAACTCCCTGCATTCTCTTCATTCGTATTTCGGGATCCCACTCTGAGGTCGGTACATTGGGTATACGTATTCCCGTGACGCTCGGGGCCATTGAACCCCTTGCACTCACACCGTTTAAAGCCAACAAAATTGCCTTAGTGTGCGAGGGCGGCGGCCAGCGCGGCATTTTCACAGCAGGCGTTCTGGATGAGTTCCAGCGGGCAAAATTCAATCCCTTTCAGTTGCTGTTAGGCTCTTCTGCTGGTGCGCAGAACCTTTCCGCTTATGTCTGCGGCCAACCGGGCTATGCACGTCGGGTGATTACCCGCTATACCACCAGTAAGCTGTTCTTTGACCCCGTGCGTTTCCTGCGCGGCGGTAATCTTATCGATCTCGACTGGTTAATTGATATCACCCGCAGCGAATTTCCGCTGGCCATGACCAGCGCCGAAACCTTGTTTGCTTCGGGGCGGCAATTTTACATGTGCGCCTGTCGCAGTGATGACTATGCCCCCAGTTACTTTGCCCCCACAGCCAGTAACTGGCTGGATATTATTAAGGCTTCCAGCGCCATTCCGGGCTTTTACCGTCTGGGCGTGGATTTGGAAGGCATAAGCTATCTGGATGGCGGCGTCAGCGATGCGATTCCCGTACGCGAAGCGGCAAAACGCGGGGCCGATACCATTGTGGTCATCCGTACCGTGCCGTCGCAGATGTTCGATGTGCCCCGTTGGGTGACCCGTATGGAACGCTGGTTCAGCGGCGGGGCGCTGCAGCCGATGATCAAGATTCTGCACCATCACGAGCAGACCTATCGCGAAACCCAGCAGTTTATTGAAAAGCCGCCGGGTGATTTACGTATCATCGAAATCTTCCCGCCGCGCGTGTTAGCCAGTAACGCACTGGGCAGTCGTATTGCCGCGTTGAATCAGGATTACCATCTGGGGCGCCGCTGTGGTCGCTACTTTATTGCCACGCTGGGGCAATGGCTGAGCGATGCCGAGCCCCACACAGGGCTGGATATTGTGGTCCCTTCTGCGCCGGTGGCAAATGAGCCGGGGGATATCGCTCCGGTCATCCCGCTGACCGGCAACGATGGCACTTATGGCGAGGGTCCGCTGACATGAGGTTTGTTGATACCCACTGTCACTTTGATTTTCCGCCGTTTGTGGACGCGGCCGACGTCAGTCTGCGCCAGGCTGCGGACGCGGGCGTTGAAAAAATTATTGTGCCGTCGGTCGAGGCAGGGCGCTTTGACCTTGTTTGTCAGTTAGCCCGGCAGCACCGCGCGTTATATGCCGCACTCGGCCTGCATCCGATTGTGACGGAGCAGCACGAGGAGCAGCACCTCGCTCAGCTTGAAAGCCTGTTACAACAGCGGCCCCCAAAGCTGGTGGCCCTCGGTGAGATCGGCCTGGATCTGTATCGGGACGATCCGCAGTTTGATAAGCAAACCTGTTTCCTGGATGCGCAACTGAAGCTGGCGAAACGTTACGATCTGCCGGTGATCCTGCATTCGCGCCGCACGCACGATCAGCTGGCACTGCATCTGCGTCGGCAGGCTGTGCCACGGCGCGGCGTCGTACACGGTTTTGCCGGTAGCCTGCAGCAGGCGCAGGCGTTTATTAAGCTCGGCTATGCGATTGGCGTAGGCGGCACGATTACGTATCCCCGCGCCAGTAAAACCCGGCAGACGATTGCCCGTTTACCGCTCTCGTCGCTGCTGCTGGAAACCGATGCGCCTGATATGCCGCTGAACGGCTACCAGGGCCAGCCAAACCGACCCGAGCGCGCCGTTTTAGTCTGGCAGGTGTTGTGTGAACTGCGTGACGAGCCGCCCGCCGAAATCGCCGACGCGTTATGGCACAACAGTCATGCGCTGTTTTCGCTCACATAATTCCCGCCGTCACATCGTGTCCTGGTGAAATGTTATAATAGTAACATCCCTGTCGCTGACTTATACTGGCTGCCTTGCGCCATACCTTGCATATAATCTAAATTTTCGCTGAGTGTTTGCAGCCGTTTCATACTTTTATGTGATTTGGTGCACATAAAATGGCCGTCATTATTGTTAATATTATCACATTTAAGGGTGGGCGAACGTTTACCCGATGTTCTGGAGATCACCATGACCGATATTAAACAGCAGGCCCTGCGCGCCCTGAAACTGATGGATTTAACCACGCTGAACGAGGATGACACCGACGAGAAAGTGATCGCGCTCTGTCATCAGGCGAAATCTCCGGTGGGTAACACCGCTGCCATCTGTATTTATCCGCGTTTCATTCCCGTGGCGCGTAAAACGCTGCGTGAGCAGGGCACGCCTGACGTGCGCATCGCCACCGTAACCAACTTCCCTCATGGCAATGACGATATTGAGATTGCGCTGGCCGAAACCCGTGCCGCCATCGCTTACGGCGCTGATGAAGTGGATGTGGTTTTCCCTTATCGCGCGCTGATGGCAGGCAATGCGCAGGTCGGCTTTGATCTGGTCAAGGCCTGCAAAACCGCCTGTGCGGAAGCCGGCGTTTTACTGAAGGTTATTATCGAAACCGGCGAACTGAAGCAGGAAGCGCTGATTCGTCAGGCCTCTGAAATTGCGATTGATGCCGGGGCTGACTTTATCAAAACCTCAACCGGTAAAGTGCCGGTCAACGCCACGCCGGAAGTGGCGCAGATCATGATGAGCGTCATTCGCGACAAAGGTGTGAAAGCGCAGGTTGGCTTCAAACCGGCAGGCGGCGTTCGCACCGCTGAAGATGCCGCTGTCTATCTGCAGCTGGCGGATGACACGCTGGGTGCCGACTGGGCCGATGCCCGCCATTTCCGTTTTGGTGCCTCCAGCCTGCTGGCAAATCTGCTCAACACGCTTGGGCACAGCAGCGACACCAGCAAGTCGGGTTACTGATTCATCCGGGCGGCTCACGGCCGCCTCTTCTCCTCTTTCCCTGACGTAAGGGGGCGACATTGTACCTCGCACAAGAAATCATTCGAAAAAAACGTGACGGCCAGGCGCTGACTGAAGACGAAATTCGTTTCTTCATCAACGGGGTGCGCGATAACAGCGTGTCCGAAGGGCAAATTGCCGCACTGGCAATGACCATCTATTTCCACGATATGTCACTGCCGGAGCGCGTTGCGCTGACCATGGCGATGCGGGATTCCGGCACCGTCCTGAACTGGGCTTCACTGAATCTGAACGGGCCGGTGGTCGACAAGCACTCCACGGGCGGCGTGGGCGATGTGACCTCGCTGATGCTCGGACCCATGGTGGCGGCCTGTGGCGGCTATATCCCGATGATCTCCGGACGCGGACTGGGCCATACCGGCGGTACGCTGGATAAGCTGGAGGCGATTCCCGGTTTTGACATTTTCCCCAGCGATGACCATTTCCGCCAGACCATCAAACAGGTTGGTGTGGCCATCATCGGGCAAACTAACTCGCTGGCACCGGCGGATAAACGTTTTTACGCGACCCGCGATATCACCGCCACCGTGGATTCCATTCCGCTGATTACCGCTTCGATCCTGGCGAAAAAACTGGCCGAAGGCCTGGATGCGCTGGTGATGGATGTCAAAGTCGGCTCCGGCGCCTTTATGCCGACCTGGGAAGCCTCTGAGAGTCTGGCGCAGGCCATTGTGGGCGTGGCGAATGGCGCGGGCTGCCGTACCACGGCGCTGCTAACAGATATGAATCAGGTCCTGGCTTCTTCGGCGGGCAATGCCCTGGAAGTGCGCGAAGCCGTGCGCTTCCTGACGGGTGAGCAGCGCAATCCGCGCCTGCTGGACGTGACGCTGGCCCTGTGCAGCGAAATGCTGATTTCCGGCAAACTGGCGGCTAACGAAACCGACGCCCGTGAACAACTTCTCGCCGTGCTGGATAACGGCAAAGCCGCAGAGGTATTTGCCCGCATGGTGGCAGCACAACGTGGCCCAACCGATTTCGTTGAGCGCTACGACAGCTACCTCACAGCCCCTGTGATGAGCAAAGCGGTTTATGCCGATGGCGCAGGTTACGTCACGCAGATGGATACCCGCGCGTTAGGCATGGCGGTGGTTGCGATGGGCGGTGGACGTCAGCGCGCCAGCGACGCCATTGATTACAGCGTGGGCTTAAGCGACATGATCACGCTGGGCGAGCGGGTGGACGCTTCACGCCCGCTGGCGGTTATTCATGCCAGCAGCGAAGCGCACTGGCAGCAGGCCGCCGCCGCTGTCAAAGCGGCCATCACTCTGGGGGACAGCGCCCCGGCGACCACACCGGTGGTTTATCGCCGTGTGACTGAAGCGGGATAACGCGGATAACAGACTGTATACCGGAGACGATTCGGGTATACTGATCTGATCGCTTTTTTTGACTTGTCGCGCGCGTTAGCGCAGGAGACTGGCATGAAACGTGCTTTTATTATGGTGCTGGATTCCTTTGGAATCGGCGCCAGCAAAGATGCCGACAAATTCGGCGATGCAGGTTCCGATACGTTAGGTCATATCGCAGAAGCCTGTTTTAACGGTAAAGCGGATCAGGGCCGTAAAGGACCGCTGCACTTACCGAATATGACCGCGTTAGGTCTGGGCAAAGCGGCCGAGCTTTCTACCGGGCGTTTCCCGCCGGGACTGGATCCTGACGCTGAGATAAAAGGCGCTTACGCTTACGCCAGCGAACGCTCATCCGGTAAAGATACGCCGTCAGGCCACTGGGAAATCGCCGGTGTGCCTGTTCTGTTCGACTGGGGCTACTTCAGCGATAAAGAGAACAGCTTTCCGCAGGAGCTGCTGGATAAACTGGTTGAGCGGGCGGAGTTGCCGGGTTATCTCGGTAACTGTCACTCATCCGGTACGGTTATTCTCGACCAGTTGGGTGAAGAACACATGGCTTCGGGCAAGCCGATTTTTTACACCTCGGCGGATTCCGTGTTTCAGATTGCCTGCCATGAAGAAACCTTCGGCTTAGATCGCCTGTATGCGCTGTGTGAAATTGCGCGCGAGGAGCTGACGGAAGGCGGTTATAACATTGGCCGCGTGATTGCCCGCCCGTTCGTGGGTGACAAAGCCGGCAGCTTTGAGCGCACCGGTAACCGTCACGATCTGGCCGTGGAGCCGCCATCGCCTACCATGCTGAAGAAGCTGGTGGATGAGAAGGGCGGTCATGTGATTTCGGTAGGTAAAATTGCCGACATCTACGCGGAGCAGGGCATCACCAAAAAAGTCAAAGCCACCGGACTGGATGCGCTGTTTGATGCCACCATCCAGGAAATGAAAACCGCGCCGGATCAGGCGATTGTGTTTACCAACTTCGTAGACTTCGACTCTACCTGGGGCCATCGTCGCGATGTGGCAGGCTATGCAGGCGGGCTGGAGCTGTTCGATCGCCGCTTGCCAGAGTTGATGGCGCTGGTCAAAGAGGATGATATTTTGATCCTCACCGCCGACCACGGTTGCGATCCGACCTGGCAAGGCACGGAACATACGCGCGAGCATATTCCGATCTTAATTTACGGCCCGAAGGTCGAGCCGGGATCGCTGGGTTACCGCGATACCTTCGCGGATATCGGCCAGACGATTGCACACTATTTTGACCTGTCCCCCATGGACTACGGCAAGAACATGCTGTAAAAACAGCGAAATTTTTAAAAAGGATAGAGAATCATGGCAACTCCTCACATTAACGCAGAAATGGGTGATTTCGCTGACGTCGTACTGATGCCGGGCGATCCGCTGCGTGCGAAACACATCGCAGAAACCTTTCTGGACGATGCCGTTGAGGTCAACAACGTGCGCGGCATGCTGGGTTACACCGGCACCTATAAAGGCCGCAAAATCTCTGTTATGGGCCACGGCATGGGCATTCCGTCCTGCTCTATCTATGCGAAAGAGCTGATCACCGAGTTCGGTGTGAAGAAAATCATCCGCGTGGGCTCCTGCGGTGCGGTGCGTCCCGATGTGAAACTGCGTGACATCGTGATCGGCATGGGGGCATCCACCGATTCCAAAGTGAACCGTATGCGCTTCAAAGACCATGACTTTGCCGCTATCGCGGACTTCGACATGGTGCGCAACGCGGTGGATGCGGCCAAAAACCTGGGCGTCGAGGCGCGCGTCGGTAACATCTTCTCGGCCGATCTGTTCTATACGCCCGATCCGCAGATGTTCGACGTGATGGAGAAGTACGGCATTCTGGGTGTGGAAATGGAAGCCGCAGGCATCTACGGCGTAGCCGCTGAATTTGGCGCGAAAGCGCTGACCATCTGTACCGTGTCTGACCATATCCGTACCCACGAGCAGACCACGGCCGCAGAACGCCAGACCACCTTTAATGACATGATTAAAATCGCGCTGGAGTCGGTGCTGCTGGGTGATTAATCCCCACGGTGGCTGATCGGCCCCTTTATCCGGCTGCGCATCTGCGGCCGGATGATCCTCTCCCGTTTTCCATTTCGCAACATTCTCACTAAATGACACACTTTTCATCAGGCTTGTGCATCTTCGCGCTGGCACGACGGGCTGATGTCACTATCATGAAGCCGAACAATTAATAACAACACGCCATACAGAAAATACCTGCCTGATGAATTTCCGTGATTTCGACGCTGAAGAGAAGTTGTTTGTCCGCCGTGCCGCTATGGCGTTTGTACTGGTTTGCCTGTGCTTTAGCATCCTGGGTTTTAACCTGTATCGCCTGCAGGTCCGCGACCACAGCTATTATCAGACGCGCTCGAACGAGAACGACATCAAAATGATCCCCATTGCGCCCACGCGCGGACTGATCTTTGACCGCAACGGGATCCCGCTGGTGCGCAACGTGACCTGGTATGACATCACGGTTACCCCGTACAAAGTGGAGGACATGAAGGCGCTGTTGCAAGAACTGACGCCACTGGTTGATCTGACCCCGGAAGATATCGAGCGCTTTCAGCACGATCTGCATCAGACAAGCCGTTATAAGCCCGTCATTCTCAAAGAGGAACTCACAGACGAAGAGGTGGCGCGTTTTTCGGTTAACCAGTTCCGTTTTACCGGCGTCAGCATCGATACCTATCAGGACCGGGAATATCCCTATGGGGCCGATCTCGCGCATGTGATCGGCTATGTTTCCAAAATCAACGATAATGACTACAAGCGGCTGAACGCAGAGGGCATCGCTGAAAACTATGCTGCCGACCATAACATCGGTAAGCAGGGGATTGAGGGCTATTACGAATCCCTGCTGCACGGCAAACCCGGCTATCAGGAAGTGGAAGTGGATAACCACGGGCGCATTGTCCGGGTGCTGAAAGAAGTGCCGCCGGTGGCGGGAAAGAACATTACGCTGACGCTGGATCTGCATCTGCAACAGTACGCGGAAAGCCTGCTGGTCGGGCAGCGCGCCGCGTTGCTGGTCGAAGATCCCCATGATGGCTCAGTGCTGGCGATGGTTTCCAGCCCCAGCTACGATCCCAATCCGTTCGTAAAGGGCATCAGCTATCAGGCGTACAAAAAGCTGCTGCAGGATAAAAATTTACCGCTGATCAACCGTGTCACGCAGGGCCTGTATCCGCCGGCCTCAACGGTAAAACCCTATATGGCGATGTCGGCGCTGCTCACGCACGTCATTACGCCACAGACCACCTTTTTTGGCGGGCCCACCTGGACATTACCCGGTACTGACCGCCGCTATCGCGACTGGAAAAAAAGCGGTCACGGTACGCTGGATGTCACTAAAGCGATCGAAGAGTCGGCGGACACCTTCTTCTATCAGGTGGCGTTTATGATGGGCATCGATCGTATTCACACCATGCTCAGTAAATTTGGCTACGGTCAGTCCACCGGCATCGATCTGAATGAAGAGTACAACGGACTGCTGCCCAGCCGTGACTGGAAGATGAAAGTGCATAAGAAACCCTGGTATCAGGGCGATACGGTGTCAGTCGGCATTGGTCAGGGCTACTGGATCGCCACGCCGATTCAGATGGTGAAGGCGCTGGTGGCGCTGATTAACAATGGCAGAGTCATTGCCCCGCACCTGCTGGAGAAATCGCAGCTTGGCAACCACGTGCAGCTTTACCAGCCGAAACTGCCGCAGGCGCAGATTGGTGATCCGCATTCCCCTTACTGGTCGCTGGTGCGTCACGCCATGTTTGGCATGGCTAACGCGCCGAACGGCACAGGCTACAAGTATTTCCACACCGCGCCTTATGGCATTGCGGCCAAGAGTGGAACGTCGCAGGTATTCAGCCTGAAACAAAATCAGACCTACAATGCCAAAATGATCCCGGTGCGGCTGCGCGATCATACGTTTTATACCGCCTTCGCCCCCTTTAACGATCCTAAGGTGGCTGTGGCGTTGATCCTGGAAAATGGGGGCAGCGAAGGCGTGCTGGCCGCGCCGGTAATGCGGCAGCTTCTCGATCATATTTTCCTGCCGCCCACCACGCCGCCGCCCGTTGAGGTTGCCCAGCGTCCGGCCCGCTAGCGGAAAAATACCCGGTTACGTCCGTGCTTTTTAGCATCATAGAGTGCGGCGTCGGCATGCGTATAAAGCGCTTCGAAGTGGGAGCCCGCCGCGCCCCAACTCACGCCCAGGCTGGCGGTGACCAGCCGCTCGGGCAACGCATCCAGGGGAGACGCGTTCAGTGAGGCGAGAATCGCCCCGGCGACAATCACCGCTTCCCCAAGGAACGTATCCGGCAGCATAATCGTGAACTCTTCCCCCCCAATGCGCCCGATGCTGGCAATGTCCGGTGTGTTGCGCTGTATACGTTGCACCAGCTCGCAGATCACTTTGTCCCCGGTGGGATGGCCATATTCGTCGTTAATCCGTTTAAAAAAATCGATATCAAGAATGATCAGAGCGGCGGGGGTTCGCGTCAGTGTGTCGCTGATGCGCTGAATAATGGCGCTGCGGTTCCAGACATTCGTCAGCGGATCGTGAGTGGCTTTGTACTCCAGCTCTCTCGTAAGCTCAATAAGCTGCTCATTCACCCGGTTTAACTCACGCTCGGCTCGATCGCTGCGCGAGATCAGCCGGTAAGTTTCGCGCATCAGCCGCTGATAGTGGTTATTAAGATCGGACAGCGCCTGGCGGTACTCTTCGGCGTGCAGACAGCTCTGCGCCGCCACATGGCTGGCATGGTTCAGCGCCTGGGTTTCTTCCAGAAACAGCTCATTAAGGTGCGTCATTGGCGCTGTTCCGCATGTAATGTGACGGTCAGGGCGGTGAAATCCAGCGACAGCTCCTCGCCAAACTCTTCTGACACGTCATCTTCAGCGTCATAGAACCAGTTCAGCACAATCTCACAGCCGTTCTGCGCCAGCCTGTTGAACTGATCGAACAGCCCAAACAGCATTTTGGTGCTGGAGCTGTTGAAATAGCTCAGGTCGATATTGACTTCAGTCAGCTGGCTGGCCTGCGGTTGCCAGGATTCCAGTGCACTTTGCAGCGGGCGATAAAAGGCGGCCGCATTTTCCGGCCAGGATTCGCCCCGCAGGGAAAATCGCTGGGCCGCAAAATCAAATTCCACGGCGGGCGTGCATTCGGTGGCGGTGAGATGAATGGTTTGCATAGAGGATTCTTTAGTCATGGCAGATTGTCGCCTTTAGCCAAAAGGCAGAGAGCTCGCTGGCTTCCAGTGGCTGGAAGCAGTATTCCAGCGGTTCACTGACGTCGCGGGCAAGGGTAAGTAAGCCGATATTGGCGCCTTTGCTCCAGACAGGACTCTCTGCGCGTAACCGACTGCGGTAGGCTTGTTTAATTTCGTCTGCGTTCATGACCCGTAACGAGTCCAGATCGCCACGCAGTTGAACGCTGGCATCGCTGCCTACCAGATTGGCACTTTCCAGATAGTAGCGCCCACCATCATAGCGCAGGCTCAGCGATCCAAAACGATAGAGCTGATCGTTGTGGCTCAGCGCCCGGCTGTCCTGCGAGTAGCGCAGGATGTTTTGCGCGATCTCGACAAAGCTGGAGAACAGCCGTCGTCGCACTTTCTGTGACTGCTCGTGGTTCTCCAGAAACAGTTTGACCACTTCACCCATTGCCGTGATGTTTTGCGGCGAAAAAAAGCCGGTGTACTGGAGCGCGATAAGACCAGATTGCGATTCGGTGTTGAACGGCAGACCACGGAGTGATTCGTTTTTCATTTTCTTCCCGGTGCAATCAATAGCGAAAGCCAAACCAGGTGACGTCGTCGCGTCGCGCCTGGTTACCTTGCCAGCTTAAATAGTCTTGCTGAAACGCCAGCGATAACTCCGCCATAGGCAAATGCTGATAGCGCATCAGCAGTGACTGAATACGCTTATTGCCAAACATAATATTGCGCTCGCCACCCGGCTGATCGGTGACGCCGTCCGTCAGCACAAACAGCATATCGCCGCGATTAAATGCCAGGCTCTGTTCCGGCCAGTCATAATCCTCCGGCGTATCGGTATACCCCACGCCGACGCGATCCTGGCTGAGCGCGATGATTTCGTTACTGATGTTGCTGAGCATAAATGCCTGGGTTCGGGCGCTGGCCCAACGCAGCTGATGCAGTTCGGTATCGACAGACAGCACGATGGCATCGCAGCCATCGTTAGAGAGTGACGTTTGCTGAGACGCATTTAACTGTCCCAGGGTTTGTTTAATATGGTGGTTAAGCGCATGCAGAATGCGGGCAGGCGCCTGCAGATCGGCCTCGCGTAGCGCATTTTCCAGCGCAGACTGCAAAATTACCGTCATAAAGGCACCAGGAATACCGTGGCCCGTACAGTCGGCAATGACCGCCAGCCAGCCGTTATCATGACGGTGAAAGGCGTAATAATCGCCCCCCACGCCGTCCCTGGGCTGCCAGTACAGACACCAGTCGTCGAGCAGAGTCGCGATTAGCTGATTGGATCGGTCCAGCATCGCATCCTGAATCACCCGCGCGTAATCAATGCTTTGTAAAATCTGCTGATGCTGGCGCGCCTGTAAGTCGGAGACGCGGCGGATCAGATCGATCCCTAAACCAATGCCAATATAGTGCCCGTTCTCCGTCAGGATAAAGCCATCAGCGACGGACTTATCGCCATTGGCCACCACCTGCTGCGCCACGCTTTCCAGCGTGTTTTCTACGTCGATCACCAGCGGGAACTTATCCATAAAGGCAATGCAGCTCTTACGGTCATACAGTTCGGGAAAGAAGGGCCGCGCCATCTGCGACAAAAAGATGTGGCGGTTAATCATGCCGAATGGCTTGCCGTTTTCTACCACGGGCAAACCGATGAGATCTTTATGCTCGGCAAACAGCGCCATCACCGCACGGTTATCCGTCTCCGGACTGACAAAAGGGACCTCAATGCATAACACCCGCGCGTCGTAACGACTTGAGGCGGAAACCACAGTATTCACAGAGGCGGGTAACTGCATGATGCGGCTCTTGATTGTCCAGGAATAATCTTAAGAGTAATGAGCGCAGATGACGGATTTATGGCAAAAAAACAGTTAGTAAAAAGAGCGCCGATAAATCGTGGATAAAGCAAAATAGCAGCGAAAAACCGCCAGCCAGGCGGCGTTAGACAGCGTGAAAATCCGGCACCCGAGTTATGCGCCACCGGGACCGGCGGTCAATGTTGCTGCGGTTGATGGAAAAGGCGGCAGTTGATTTCATTTTTGTGAAAAGCGTTTGACGCTGGGGCCTGCATAGGGTTTAATGCGCCCCGTTGCCCGAATAGCTCAGTCGGTAGAGCAGGGGATTGAAAATCCCCGTGTCCCTGGTTCGATTCCGGGTTCGGGCACCACAAATTTGAAACCCTCGCTTCGGCGGGGGTTTTTGCGTTTGGGGGCAAGGCCGTAGTTATCGGGACGGCTAAACGTGCAAAACAGCCTCTTCGTGGCGAGGGACAAGGCGTATGTCGATTGCCAGCCTGTTACGGCATCTGCCCATAAAAAGGCTGACTGAGCGGCGATAGCACCTCGATCTTCCCTATGTCATGCGCTTCTCCGAAAAGTATGCAGTCCGGTAGCAGAGCAGAAAGACCTCTTTTTACCGGAAGCCTGTTATCATCAGCTTAACGGGATCACGTCGCTGACGCCTGCCAGACGCAAGGACTGACATCCAGTTTACTGCTACGGCCTGCTGCCCCATTCGAATTGCGTAAATCAGGCTGTCCGGCCTGGCCCAGGCTAATAATAAACCCCGGACGGTACCGGGGCGAAGCGAGAGGCTACACGGCTGGCATGATCGGCTGAAGATTCAGATAGGGCAACGCATAGTCAGGTAACAGATCGATGATCGCTGGCAGGGGTATTTCTGCGATGACGCCTGCTATCACCACCCGTTTTCCGCTGTCGGCAAAGCGGTTTTCCGCGCAATGAAAAGCGTCAGGGAACAGGGTGACGCCAGGGCCAGGCGAACCAATGAGTTGAGAATCTTCGCTGCGATTAATAAACAGATTAGAGAACACCAGATACTTTGAAACGGTGATGTGTTTCTCTGGCGTATCATAAATGTTACTCCAGTAGCTAATCATTCCATCGTTCAAATAATTATTGAATATAAAGGTATCCTGCATGATGCGCCATTGAACGGCTAGATCGTCGTAGGGACGTGCATCAAATGAGATACTTTTTAGATAGTTACCGGCAAATACGAGGCCTCGGGCATTACGGAATTTCAACTGACCGGACGCATCAGCAGGCCAGCCTGAAAAATAGTTCTCAACAACTTCAACCTGGTCGTAGGCTTTAATATAAACAGCATGATCCCGGACAATATCATTTTCACCGCTGGCCGGATTATACAAGCGGGGAGTCGTGCTACCTGAAAAGAAATTTTTACGGAAAACCCCTTTTTTCAAATTGCTGGTCGAGTACCACCCGGCAACAAAGTGCCCCTGCTCATCATCAAATGTCATTATCCCCCGTGTGCGTAATGCGATAAGCGTCAGCAGCATCGCTTTTGTGGTTGCATCAATCCACGCTTCAGCAACAGAAATGTCCGTTATTGAACCCAGAAAATTTTGCTCGATTGTCAGGCCGGGCGCATTGCCATAAGTATTTATCGCCACGCCGGGATAACCCCGGCCACGCATAAAAACATTGCCCTTAATCAGGTAAGCCTTTGTTGAGCAGGTTAACTGGGCCTCGTTAGTATCGCTCACCGTATTAATAAAAACATTATAGTTAACATTAATGCCGGTTTTTCTTCCGTAAAAATACAGCGTCGCATTCTCAAAGATAATATTCTCTATTGTCAGGTTAGCAACGGTATTGCCATATTGACCGTCACCAAACATGACGGCGCGTTTGTTGTTGATACCGCGAAATAGCGTGCCGGTAACATCACCTTTCAGTGAGTTAAACGATTTGAGCTGGATATCCTGCGAGAAAAGGTAGACGCCTGCGGGGAAATAAATGCCTTTTTTCTGTTGCGTGCTGATATTTAATAGCGCAATGAGTTTTTCAGAGAGATCTTCGGATGTATCAGGGTAAATACCCATGTCGGGCGCAAAAATATAGTCATATAACGTATCCATATTCACCTCATTTTTAACGTAAAACCTACTTGATCTGCATGGTGTGTCTGTCCGTATTTAATGTAAATTACGCAGTGTTTCTACTGCATCTTCAGCAAGGGAGGGCCGAATAATGGCAGGTTTGCATGATTGCACGTAATAAAAAACGGGTTTCTGCCTGGGTAGGCAACATTAAGCGTAAGAACATTGAGCGAGATCAAAATGGTTAACAGAGCCGGGATGAGTTAAACAGAATACGGGATAGATTTTACAGTTAAAGCCGATCTGAAATGATTCACAGATCCCTGCCAAATCGCGCAACAGGAAAAAGGCGAACGGGTCGCTGACAAACAGCATATTCAGGCGGAGGAAAGATGGCTCACTGGCCAGGCGAAAAGTCATGGTCTGATAGTTTTAATGCTGCTAAAAAATACTTCCGAAATGGGCTGTTCTTAATAACGCTGTAATAACCTTTGCTCGTATTGGTGAACGCATCCTTATTGTTCTGCCGTTCCATCACTGGAATAAAAACGGTGCGTGTTAATTGTTAGTGGGTTCTCCGTAAGTCTTGCTGCTGGAACGCAGCAGAATATGATGGTTCACAGAGCTTCTTTATCGTGACTGGATTGTTATTTTTCATTATCGTCAGCTTGCCAGACGGCATAAAGATGATGCCTCATGTGAGTAAGTTAATCTTGTTTACAGTATTAATGCGTCTTTTCTACCGTTCCGTTTTCGGGGTGGCAGACCACACATTGAGCCATTACCGGGTTTTATGAAGACTGTTACATTCTAAAGTGGGGGGGATGAATATTGTTGAAAGCAATCGGTGGGGTTCTTAGCAAGGTATAAAGAAAGGAAAAATCAGTCAGCTTTCTCAGCCCGACTGATGCTGGGGTTATTGAAGCAAATGAAGCGTTAACAGCCAAACTTCTGCCACCTTGTAAAATCCGTCAGGTGCACAACCCTGTGCACCTGTTCTCCTACTTCACGCGCTTCTGGCTGCGCAGCAGTGCCAGGCCGCTCAGCACCGACATGGCCATCAGGTAATAGCCGGGTGCCAGGCTGGTGCCGGTGGCCGTGATTAACAGCGAACAGATCAGCGGTGCAAATCCGCCAAATACGGTCACTGCGATGTTATAGCTGATCGCCATGCCGCTGGCGCGGGTGCCCATCGGAAACAGATCGGCCATGACCGACGGCACGGTTGAGAAGTAGATCGATTTCAGCAACGCCATCCAGCAGACCAGCGCGACAAGCGTGGTGGGCGTGGTGTGACTGACGACCAGCTTAAAGGCGGGATAGATGGTGACGATCAGTAAAATCAGCGATCCCCACATCAACGGAACCCGGCCGATGCGTTCTGCCCACAGACCCATAACCGGCGTCACCACGGTCAGGATCACACCCGCCATTAACGTCGCGGTAAAGGCCACAGAGCCGGGCAGGTGCAGATTGCGCGTGGCATAGGTCGGTACATAGTTGAGCATGTAGTTAACCGCCGTGGAGATGACCATCAGGCCAATCGCCAGCAACATCAGCTCTTTCTGGCGGCCAAACAGGCGTTTAAGTGGGGCAACATCAGGTTGATGTGTGGCAAAGCTGGCAGGTTCATGCACATGGCGGCGGATATAAATTCCCAGTGGGCCAATCAGCAGACCAAAGGCAAAGGGAATGCGCCAGCCCCAGTCCTGAATCTCGCTTTCCGTCAGGATTTTCGTTAATCCCAGACCAAACGCGGATGCCATCAGCGTACTGGCCCCCTGAGTGGCAAACTGCCAGCTGGCGATAAAGGCTTTGCGCTCGGGAAAATGCTCCACCAGGAACGCCGTCGAGCTGCCAAATTCGCCGCCGGCAGAAAAACCCTGAACCAGCCGCGCCAGCAGGATAAGTACAGGGGCCATCAACCCAATACTGTCGTAACCCGGCATAAACGTAATCACGGCACCGCCCAGCATCATCAGATTGATGGAGAGCAGTAGCGCCTTTTTGCGACCATGGCGGTCAGCATAGTTGCCCAGCACAATCGCGCCCAGCGGCCGGATCAGGAAAGACACACCGAAACTGCCGAACGTAAGCAATATCGACACGGACGGATCGCGGGTCGGGAAAAACGCATGGGCGATATAGCTGGCAAAGAAGCCGTAAACCGCAATATCAAACCACTCCAGCGCATTACCGATGCAGGTGGCAAACAGGGTTTTGTGCAGGCTGGGTTTATTCGCGTGCAGAGATGCGGTGGTATTAAGTGTGCTCATGCGGCACCTCCGGCATGGTGACGATGCTTCGCGACCAGTTCGCGGCCTTGTTCGCCCAAATCCCACAGCAGTCGGGTCATGATCTGCAGGCCTTCGCGCGCAATTGACTTCAGCATATGCTCGTTCACGCCGTGCTGACCGCAGGCGGGATAAGAGTGCGGCACCCACAACGTGGGCAGGCCGAGAATGTCGGAGAACACCTCATTAGGCAGTGAACCGCCCAGGTTCGGCAGCAGTGCCGGCGTTTTGCCGCTGGTTTCGGCCATGCTGGTCAGCACCCAGTCGACTAACGGATCGGTGGGATCCAGCCGCGTGGCAGGCGATCCGCGCATAAACTCGACGTTCACGTTGTCAAAGCCGTGCTGTGAAAGGTGTTTCCTGACGTGCTGCGCCAGATTTTCCCAGTCGGTGCCGACCACAAACCGCAGCTGACATACCGCGGTCGCCTCGCCCGGAATGGCGTTCATGGGGCGGGCAGGATTGCCGGTGAGAAAAGACAGCACCTCCAGCGTGTTCCAGCCATACAGGCGTTCTGTGGGGGTAAGTGCCGGTTCGCCCCAGTCTCTGTCAATCTCGGGATCGCCAGGCATGCCGCCGACGTGAATCTGACGGAGAATATCGCGTACCTGCTGAGTGAGTGAGCTGGGTTTCAGCGCCGCCACCTGAAGCACGCCCTGAGCATTCACCAGCGAGGCAATGGCATTGGCCAGTTGCGTGCCGGGGTTACTCAACAGGCCACCCCAGTTGCCGGAGTGATAGGCGTTGTCGCGAGCCGTGATGGTAAGGCGGAAATTGACGGCACCGCGCGAGCCCAGGAACAGGGTCGGCTGCACCGCGTTCAGGCGTGGACCGTCTGAGGCGACAAACAGGTCGGCTTTGAGCAGATCGCCGTGCTGCTGGCACAGCTGTGCCAAACCTGGCGAGCTGATCTCTTCGCCCATCTCGAACAGCAGCTTGCAGTTGAAACCCAGCCTGCCGCCGCGCGCCTGAAACACCTGTTCCAGCGCGGCCAGGTTGACGCAGTGCTGACCTTTGTTATCCGCACTGCCGCGGGCATACCAGCGGTCGTCTTCTTCAACAAGCTCCCAGGGCGTTAACCCTGCGCGCCAGTTTTCGTCATCGCCAAACACCACATCGCCATGACCATAGCTCAGCAGGGTGGGTAGGGCGGGATCTTCAATGCGTACCGCCACCAGAAAGGGACGGTGGGCTGCTTCGGTGTTCTCAATAAAGTGCAAAGTAAAGCCCAGCGCGCGCAGCTGCGGCCCAATCTCATCGTGTAAATAGTGATGCAACTCGCCGTCGCGATCCTGGCGCTGGCTCTCGGTGCGCTGCGCCACGCGACGCGCCAGAATGCGTTGAAATTCCCCACTGTCGAACCAGGCGGTGGCCTGTTGTATGGCGTTTTGCGCTGTCATGTTTGCGTATCTTTTATGCGTATTATGTTGTCCCATCATTTCCGAAACGCTGCTTTGCCACAATTATCAATTTATCGAGTAAGATTTGCTTTTAAAGCAAAGCTAACCTGCCCGTTTTCGAGGCATGCACCAGCATGAGGCGCGCATGATCAGTAATGAAATCCGCTATTTTCTCGCCGTGGCGAATACGGGCTCGTTAAGTGCGGCGAGCGAACAGTTGTTTATTGCGGTGTCGGCTATCAGCCGTCAGATTCAGCGGCTGGAGACCCAGGTGGGCGTTCCGCTGTTTGAACGTCACGCTCGCGGGATGGTGCTGAATGAAGCCGGGGAGATTTTTGCCCACCATGTGCGCAAGAACATGCTGGATATGGACTATGCGCTGGCCGAGATCAAAGGGCTGAAAGCCGTGCGGCGCACGCTGATTCGGCTGGCCTGTACCGACGGGCTGGCCTTTACGTTGCTGCCGCGCATGATTGCCGACTTTCGCGAGACGAATCCCGGCATCCTCTTTGACATTAATGTCGCCAGCCCACAGGGCGTGTCCGAACGAATACGCAGCGGCGAGTGCGACCTGGCGCTGCAGTTCAGTCTTCATGCCGAAACGGGCGTGGAAATTATCGGCTCCTGGCCTGCGCCGGTGTTGTTAGTGATGCATCAGAGCCACCCACTCGCCAGCGCGCCGCAGGTGACATTGCGTGATATCAGTCCCTATCCGCTGGCACTGCCCCAGCAGAATACCACCGTGCGTCAGTTGTTCGAGCTGGCGAGCCATATGAGTGGCAACCTGATTGAGCCGGTGGTGACCTGCGATAATTTCTCTACCTTATTCCAGTTTCTGCTCCGTACGCCGTTGGCCATGACCATCTGTAGTGCCTTCAGCGTGCTACAGGAAGCCGAAGCGCATGGACTGGTGATGCGATCTGTCGACATCGATCAACTGAGCCAGCGCAATCTGCAACTGCAGGTGCCTTCTGGTCGGCCCCGCAGCGCCGCGCTGGAGATGTTTTTAGCGTTTGCGCGGCAGCAGTTAACGGCGCTGGAGGCACTCACGCAGCCCTGAGAGGCCGGATTATAAAGCGGTAGGTTCAGGTAGGGCTTCCCAGACGATAAGAGCGTTTCCGCTCAACGCCCTGCAAGCCCGCCTTTTTGCTCTGCAACGGCCACGATCCCCTGACGGATGACGAAAGCGCCGTGCGTTCACTTGCCTGGGCCGCTTCATTCTTCAGCCGTTTGATTACGTCATCAGGTTACGCACCCGCTGTGAAGGCAGACTGCGTTTTTCGGACTTCGCCTTATCGCTTTTCCGCTTTATCTGATCGCCAGTACGGCTGCGTTGTGGAGTAGTGTAAAGGACGTAAAAGGCTGTAAAAACGCGCGTTTTTAGCCTGTGACGCGCTTATCATTCCTGCCATACGTCACTGTCACTCAGTCGGAAGTTTGCCGATAAAACAGAAAACAGTGCACATACTGACCTGAACATTCATCTGCAAAGGAGAACCACCATGGATTCTTTCTTTCCTGAGGATGTCATTGATACCCTCAGTAAAACGTTCTGGCAGCGCGTCAGTGCGATGAAAGAGCTTATCGAACGTCACCAGAGTTTTCGTCTGCTGTGGTTCGGCGAGGCGCTGAAACGTAACTACAACTGGACTGATATCAGCGCGGAGCAGGCCGTCAACCGCGTGATTAGCGAGAGTCAGGGGCTGCCGCTGGCGGAGGTCAGAAAAATGACCATCGCCCAAAAGTGGGTTGCACTGTCAACGGTGAGAAAGACGCTCTACTCACAACCGGATGGTAAAACGTTTCAGTGGCTGGTGGAGAAGAAGCTGGACGAGTTGGATAATCCCGGCCAGTTTTCAGCGTAACGCCATATTGCGTTCAGCTGCGCAATAAAAAACCTGTCCACGCTGTTCGCGTTAATATCAACTGGCCGGGGTTGCCCCCGGCTCTGTGATGAACAGCGAAACCTTACCGCTTTTGTGGCAGTAAACCGCGCTTATTCATTCGCGATCGGCGTCGAATTTTCCTCGATTTTGGTGTCGCCCTGAATCGCCTGAATCCGCTTCTCTACCGCATTTACCTGATCGCTGTTGTGCAACAGCGTGTAGGTCAGATCAAAGGTTGCACTCGCGCCCGGTGCCAGCTGTTTCACGCGCTTCTGCTCCCGTTCAATCGTGACCGGATAGGCATAGTTGGTGCCGGGCTCAATCCCGGTGACATAGCCTTGTTTAAGCGTGTCGGTATTTTTCCACAAGGTCAGCAGCGGTAACTGCTGAGTATCAAACTGAATGGACGCGCCTTTGTTGCCCGCTTTATTAACCACGGCGGCGACCGTCTGATGATCCTTGTCGGACAGCGGTTTGATGTTAAACACCATTTCATCGAAGTCTTTGGTTGGGCCTTGATAGGTCTGCCAGTTTTTCAGCCCCGCTTTGGCATAGTCATTGAACGGGCTGATGCCCGACATCGGGGCCATAAAGCGGGCACCTTCTTCCAGAATGGGCGTACTGAAGTTGCTGTGATAGATGATCTCGTAATCGTGCGGGTAATCGGAATGGTTGGTCAGCACGTCGTGCAGGCTGAACTGGTTGCTGCCCGGCACATAACGCAATTCCGTCCACGTCTGCAAATCGGCTTTCTTAAACGTGCTCTCTTTGATCAAACCGCGAATACGGATTTCATGCGGGGCCGCATCCGCCACCTCGACTTCAAGCTGCGAGACCGGCGTGTTTCCGGCTTTGCCATGCAGCGTGTAGATACGGCCTTTGTCGTTCACCGGATGGCCGGTCCATTCGTAGCCACAACGCACCATCATTTCGTTGAATCCTTCCAGCCAGCCCAGGCCATTGCGGCTTTCAAGATTGATGAACGCCGGGTTTACCACCTCTTTAACGGGCGAATCCCAGCCCAGGCGGGTGCCGAATCCCTCTACGCGGAGCAGGTTCATACCGCGTGTCGGAATAAGCGTAATAGTCAGGCCATCCTGACTGCGGATGACCAGAAGCTTACTGCCTTCCTGCTTGCCGCCATGCAACACTTTCTGCTCAATGCTGAACGGTTTGCCCTGAATGTTCAGCTCACTGCTGTTTATCTGCCAGTTTCCTTTGTCGGTGCCTTGTTCAGCACTCGTCAGCACCCAAGTTTTTGCAGATACCGAACCCGAAATCATTACGGCCAGCACCGTCAGTGCGAGTTTCGTCTTCATCGTTTACCTCTCTGGCTGAATCGTTTTTTCATTAGTGAGAGGAATTTACTGATTTGGGCTACGCGGAAACGTGATTTCTCTCACCTGCTGGAAAATCAGGCAGGATTAAGCGTGTTAGTGGGATGTTGCTCACATTTAAAATGCTTATTAATGCTGTTATGTCATCTTTTTATCGGCATAAACGCGAAAGCTGTAAACGTTTCAGCCACCACCTGTAAACCGTGGCTGGCGCGCAAAGTCAGGAATCAAAACAAAGGCGCGAAGCAGGGGCGTCGCGCTGCACAGTGAGGCGGATCAGGTCAGATAAAACTGTCGCTTGAAGGCAAACATATCATTCAGCAGGCAGTACTCGGGATTACCGAGCGTAATAACTGGCGCGCGCTGCGCGATCATCGTTTTCCAGTTCGCCAGTGAACGTCGCCAGGCGGCGTCTTCGTCGTCGGTCAACGGCGCAAACTGATATCCCAGCGTGATATGAAACTGGTAGCGATCGTGGTCTGGTTCGCGAATGCCGGTGACCTCGGACAGCCGATCGCGTAAACGGCGCAACCGCGTCTCTGTCTCCGCATCCGCCGTTAGCAGGCGCAGCGTTAACGGGGTTTCACGCGCAGACGGCGCCTCCGGATTGACGCGCATGTGGTAAGGCGAGGCATCCTCACCCAGTTTATATGTCCGCAGGCGTTCAGCCAGAATCCGGTCGCACTCGTCCATGGGCATGTCCAGCGGCAGCCCGGCAGGCCATAAGGGATAGCGTCTTGCCTTGTCGTTGGCTCCGCCGAAAACAGTCATGTGATAACTGGAGGGCGGCAGTGCGGTAACCTTCCTTGACCAGCTTTCGCCGGGCAATTCACGATAGACATCAAGCAGGGCATCAAAGGATTCTGAGCCGTCACCTTGCTGCGGCAGATGGCAGATAATCGTGTTTCCTTTAAAGGGAAGAACCCGGCCATCTGCGTCAAACTTACGACCCACATCGTTGGGGCGGTGTTCCGCACCGATGGCGAGGGAAGCGGCCAGACCGCCCAGGGTGGCAATCGTACCTTTCAACAGCCTTCTCCGTGTTGTCATCGAATAACCTCTGCATTTAGCCGGTTCCGACAAGGTCGGTAACGGGACCGTTTCCCCGCGCAACGCCACCCGTATCTGCGCGTGATGTATTCCTGAGAAGCTGTTCTCATGCCTGACCGGGCTTAACAGGCAGGGGTGCTGTGATAAGGGGACAATAACGCGCATGCGCAGAAACAAAGAACCCGACGTCATCCTGCACGGTGATCCGCTCAGGGCGCTTCTCAACCGGGGAGCTTAGTGAAGATCTGTGACTAAAAAATGACTGAAGATGTACAACGAGCGAAAGAGGAATATCTGTTATGACTAAGCGGGCCGCAATGGCGCTTGCAGCACGCTTCATAACGCCCGATGCAGCGTCGTCGTGGCTTGTTCATCTGCGCGCTTTTTTCTGCTCGTCTGAGAAAGAAAAAGCCAGCGTATGCGCCGCTGGCATGACGTTTTCATGCTTATACATTGAGCCGGTGGATGACCGTCACGAATTCATTTACCCCGCGATTGATCTCCTGGAAACTGCGCGAGAGATTGCTGATCTTATCGTTTTCAGTCGTAAGAAAGCGTCTGATTTCATCAAGCTGCCGGGACATGTTTTCAATGAGCGCGGTATTTTCTTCCACAACTTTCGTGATTTTAAGCGTTGCCTGCGACGTCGAAGCCGCCAGTCGCCGGACCTCCTCGGCCACCACGGCAAACCCACGTCCCGCTTCGCCTGCCCGCGCGGCCTCAATCGCCGCGTTTAACGCCAGAATATTGGTTTGTCCGGCGATGGTGTTGATCGTCGAAACAATTTCTTTTATGTCCATGGAAGAATGATTGAGTCTGTCGCCAATGTCTGCTGCCGCACCCACCTGTAACGACATGGATTCCGCATTGCGGATGGTCTCACCCAGGACATCATTGGCATTAAAGGTGATTTGCGACGTCTCTTCCGACGTTGTAACGGCAATGTCAGCGATCCGTTTGGCATTCTCTACGCGGTCGGTGATATCAGACGCCAGTTTAATAACCTTATAAACATGCCCGGAGGCATCTTTGACAGGGTTATAGCTGGCCTCCAGCCAGACGCGTTTTCCAGACGCTGTCACACGTTCAAAACGCCCTGTGAAAGCACGCCCCTGCTGAATCTTTTGCCAAAAATCAGGCTGCTCCTTATAAAATTCATCAAAGCAAAATATGCGATGATGTTTACCTTGAATGGCCTCAAGCTGATAGCCCATTAATTTCAGAAAATTGTTATTGGCGTCAATGACCTCACCCTGCGGTGTAAACTCAATCATGGCCATGGAGTTATTCAACGCGGTAATGATGGCTTCTTTATGCTTTAACGCTTCATGTTTATGCGTAATGTCGTTGGCAATTTTTATGATTTTTTTCACCGCACCGTGGCGATCTTTCACAGGGAAATAGGTGGCGCTCAAATACAGCCGGCTGTGATTTTTGCGAAACCGCTCAAAGATACCGCTGAACGAGTGACCTGAGCCGAGTGTTTGCCAAAAGTGGGTATAGTCGCTGGAGTGCACAAATTCATCATCGCAGAACAGGCGATGATGCTGACCGGCGATCTCATTTAGCGTGTAGCCTGTCAGTTCGAGGAAAGGCGTGTTTGCCGTAATGATGCGACCGTCGGGCGTAAATTCAATCCAGCCGATGTTGGCTTTGATCGCCTGTGTATTGGTCTGGTCGTCCGCTAACCCCAGTGAAGCTTTACCAGGCATAAAACGTGTCAGGGCTAACATACTTCTCTCCATCTGATTCAGTTAAAGGGACGTAAAGCGTCGGGCCTCGTGGCGGAGAGTTTGCTGTCTGATGGAAAGTAAAGCGTCCGGCCCGGGTCATTTAACTTATCGGCACAGGCCGGTTCATATTTAGAAATGTATTAAAAAAATTGATGCTTATCACAGTGACTGTCAGTGCACACAGATAACGAGCTACGTCTTCTGACAGACTGCCTGTAACAGTGAAAAGATGGCGAAAGCAGAAAAACAGCAGCCATGTGGCGGATTGCTTCCCGCTGCCAGACAGGACGGCAGATAAAAAAGCAGGATGAGCGGGGGCTTTTCCGGGCAGATGTCAGCGGCAACCGCTACAGCCCGGATAAGATTGTTAACCAGAGTTTGTCAAACGAGGTAAAAGAAGACATCAGGAGGGGTTATACAGTCAACATAAAGTGTTTAGGGCTTGTTGCAGTGTAGGGACGTTTTTATGACAGGAAAGCGCGAATCAGCGAGAGCGAAGCCGATGGCAATGGCGTCGCCAGGCGTTTTCATGCACACCCGAGAACGCGCCTGCGATGGCGATGAGCCGGATTTTCTGTCAGGCAGGCATGTCGCCGCTGTGATACCCAGGCGCTGCATCACCACACGGCGGCGTTGACAGGCTGGTGGCAGCAGAAAAGGCTGACGCGTCAAACAATGACGCGCCCGTGTGTGGGGCGTAACCCTGACAATAAAACCGTATGCAGTGCCGTGAATCGCATCAATGCTGCCTGTGCCCTCAGACCTTCAGTCGATGAATCACCGTTACGAATTCGTTTACGCCGCTGAAAATTTCCTGAATGTTGTCGGACAGATGCGTGATTTTGTCGTTTTCTGTGGTGAGAAAGCTGTTAATGCCGTCGAGTTGCTGGTGCATATCGCCAATCAGGCTGGCATTTTCTTCGACCACCTTGCTGATTTTCTGCGTCGCCTGTGAGGTAGAAGCAGCAAGACGTCTGACTTCTTCTGCCACCACGGCAAAACCGCGTCCTGCTTCGCCTGCCCGTGCGGCTTCAATCGCAGCATTGAGCGCCAGGATATTGGTTTGTCCGGCAATGTTATGGATGGTTGAGACAATCTCTTTGATGTCTTTGGCTGAGTAATTCAGTTTGTCGCTGATTCCCGCTGCCGCAGCGACCTGCGAGGCCATCAATTCGGCGTTACGCACCGTCTGACTGAGAACATCATTGGCATTCACGGTGATGTGTGACGTTTTTTCAGACGTGGTCATGGCGATATCCGCCACGTCCTGCGCCGTGACGACACGTTCGGTAATATCCGACGCCAGTTTAATCACTTTATAAACGTGTCCCGAGGCATCTTTCACCGGGTTGTAGTTGGCCTCAAGCCAGACGCGTTTTCCTGATGCTGTTACCCGTTCGAAGCGCCCGGTGAACGCGCGCCCCTGTTGAATTTTGTGCCAGAAGTCCGGGTTTTCTTTATAGAACGCGTCAAAACAGAACAGACGGTGATGTTTGCCCTGAATAGCGGCCAGATCGTACTCCATCAGCGTAAGGAAGTTTTTATTGGCATTAATGACCTCGCCCTGTGGCGTAAATTCAATCATGGCCATGGTGTTGTTCAGCGCCGTAATAATCGCTTCTTTATGCGTGAGTTCTTCATGCCGATCGGTAATGTCGTTAGCGATTTTGATAATTTTTTTGACCGTGCCGTGTTTATCTTTCACGGGGAAATAGTTAGCGCTTAAGTAGAGCAGGCTGTTGTCTTTGCGGTAGCGTTCGAAAATGCCGCTGAATGACTGGCCTGAGGCCAGGGTTTCCCAAAACAGGGCATATTCACGGGAGCGCACAAAATCAGGCTTACAGAACAGCCGATGGTGCTGACCGGTGATCTCACTGAGCTGGTAACCCGTTACGGCAAGGAAGGCCGGGTTAGCCGTGAGAATAATGCCCTCGGGCGTGAATTCAATCCAGCCGCTACAGGCCTGGATGGCCTGGATATTATTCTGATCATCCGAGGCGCTCCGCGCGTTTTTGCCGCGAAGTAAACGCATAAGGGAAAACATAGATCTCTCCAGATATCGCTGTAATAAGCTCGAAAGGTGATGACCGCGTAGTGGAGAGACAGCGACCCGGTTAAGGGGAAGTCGATCGGCTCGGGTCTACTTCGGTTATCGGCATTGCGCATGTCATATTTAGGTCACATTTCAGCCACGGTGAGCGCACAGTGAGATGCGTCACGTTACAGGTGGTGGGCAAGGCAGGTACATCGACACAGGAGAGGACGTCTCGATCTCAACATGATGAGAATGTCGTGATCGAGCGTCGCGGTAATCAGCCGGAAAGCCGGCGCGTTAGTTTCCGGCGTCAGGTATCGCACTACGTAAAAAAGCCGGAATAACAGGACGCCCTTTTTCCAGACAGGTGCCGGTGAAAACCGCCTCAGCATAAACAACGTTATCAACCAAAATTTGCTGGACGAAATTAACGCGGTTACGCTTTTCGTTTGCCGCGAGTGCGCAGGTCACCTGCATCTCATCGCCTTTTTTCAGACTCTTTTTAAAGCGAAGCGTATATTCAAGCAGCATATGGATACGGCCTTCGGCAAACTCCGCTTCCAGATCCACGCCAAGATGCTCTTTCATGAACGCGTGGCGTGTCCATTCCATATAGAAGGGATAGTAAAGTCCGTCTACAACGCCCTGAAAATCGATATGCTTTTCGTCAACCTGATACGTTTTGCTAAACATAGTATGGCCACTGATAAGTGAGGGAAGGCCCACTTTAGTCGGCATGGCTGTTTTTTTAAACGGCTTTTTTCAGGCGACAGAGGAAGGTGAGTGATTCACGCTAACAGTAAAATCGGCACGCGCCAGAATCATCCAGACACGTGCCGGGTGGGCTTTACGTCATGCCGCAGCTAAACACCGAGGCTGTTTAGCGCAGCACAGCGGCTGGCTGGTGTCGGTCAATACGGAAAATGGACACGGCATTACGTAACAGGGTCGTTTGTTCCACCATGCCCTGGGCCGCAGAGGAGACCTGCTGCACCAGCGCGGCGTTCTGCTGGGTGACCTGGTCCATTTGGCTGACGGCAATGCTGACCTGCCCGATACCGTTGCTTTGCTCATCCGACGCAATGGTGATTTCGCCCATAATGGTCGTCACGCCCTGTACGGATTTCACGATCTCCTCCATCGTGTTACCTGCCTGTTTCGCCAGGCCCGAACCTTTCGCCACGTGTTCAACCGACTGGGTGATCAAATCTTTGATTTCTTTAGCCGCGGTAGAACTGCGTAAGGCGAGCGAACGTACTTCTCCGGCAACCACCGCAAATCCGCGTCCGCCTTCACCAGCCCGTGCGGCTTCAACGGCGGCGTTCAGGGCCAGAATATTCGTCTGGAATGCAATCCCTTCAATGACAGAGATAATCTCGGCCACTTTGCCTGAGCTTTCTGAAATAGAGCGCATGGTTTCGACAACCTGTTTCACCACATCTCCCCCCTGCAGGGCCACGTGCGAAGTGGTATCCGCCTGAGAATTTGCCTGACGGGCGTTATCGGTATTTTGACGGACGGTAGCGGTCAGCTCCTCCATACTGGCGGCCGTTTGTTCCAGTGCGGCAGCCTGCTCTTCAGTGCGCTGAGCCAGGTCAATATTGCCCTGGGCGATTTCGCTCGCTGAGTTATTGATCAGTTCCGCAGAGGACTGAATGCCACTCACAATGGTGACCAACTGTTGGCGCATGGCTTCCAGCGAGGCCATCAGGCTGCCCTGGCCTTTAAGCGGCACAGCAATGTCTACCGTCAGGTTACCCTGGGCAATCATGCCAGCAATATCGGCAGCCGCTTTGGGTTCGCCGCCCAGTGCGCGAACGATACTGCGTGTAATGATGGTGCCCAGCACCAACGAGAGCAGGATGGTGGTTAACCCGGCCAGACTGAGCGTCATTTTCGTGGCAAAGGCCAGGCTGTTGACGTCGTCAGAGCGCGTAGCCAGCAGCGACGATTCTGCGTTGTTGAAATCGGCGGCGACGGCGCGGTAGCGATCCATAAAGGCTTTATCACGCCCTTCCTGAAAAAAATGCGTCAGGGCATCGAGCGGTTGTTGTCCACCATTAACCTGACGACGCAATGCGATTAGCTGATCGTCAATGGCCTGGACGCTGTTGTGCAGGTCAAGTAATGACGTCAGTCTTTGCTGTTGACTGGCATTATCTGCCGTCATGGTGCGGAGCTGATTATATTTCTGGTCGAACGCCGTTTTGCCTGCGTTGAACGGTGCCAGGAAGGCTTCATTACCGGAAATGACAAATCCCCGCACGCCCGTTTCCATATTAACCATGTCAGTTAACATGCTGTCGCTCAGACTCATCACCTTATAACTGTGAATATTCCAGCTATTGGCCTGCCGTAGCTTGAGAAAGTTAATAATCGACAAGCTGCTGCCTATTAATGACACAAGAACGATGATGCCGAACGCGAACGCGATTTTGCGGCCTGTTGTGATTTTCATGTTGATTCCCCGTTTAGTAATTTTTTTATTTTTGTAATAACAACCCTTGCTTTTCGAGTATCGGCAACAAAGGAAGGCAGTTTATGAAAGCGAAGCCGTTTTTTAAAAAAAAGTTTAAAAACTATCCTTAAGTTTAGTAAAAAGTTAATTTCCTGAGTTATCTATAGTATTCGATAGAAAGGACGAGATTAGCGTAAGGTGTATAAATAAACTGAAAATAAAAGTGATAATGAAAAGGAGATGCGGGGGATTTGTGTTAAGTGAGCGTAGTCGCTGGAGTGGGGAGAAAAAAATGGATGATAATCAGGCCGTATCATTGTGCGCTTGATATCTGAACGGATTAAATAAGGTTGACGCTTTCATCTCACCTTATCGATGAAATGAAAGCGGCCTTATTGTTAAACATCGTCATCGTGTATTTAATGTCACGCTTATTGATAATTACGAGCCTTTATTACTCTGTGATGCACTGGCACCGGTCTGTGAGTGATGCAGGGTCGGGCTCACAGGCAGTTCAGAATAAGTTTGCGTATCGTAAATCACGCCTTCTTCTGCGGATTTCAGCAGCATGCCTGCCTGGTAGTATTTATCCTGTTTCATTAAAGCAAGGGCATTTGAAACATCATTTTCTGTTTGTTGTAGCGGCATCAGTTCCTGCGTTTCAGTGACGGCTACGCCAGCCAGCTTCAGCGCATCAAGCGCACCTTGCTTATCACCTGCTTTAATATGCTGATTGGCTTTATCGATCGCGTCATTTTTCTGTTTTGATAACTGGTAATCTTCCGACACGGATACATCGGAGCCGATGCGAATATAATTATCTCCCGTCATCGGGGCTTTTTTGTCATAGCGAATATACTTTGTCCAGTCCACACTATTATCTTTTAAATAAGTGTCAGCCTGAGTCGCCAGCGCTTTTGCTTGTTGAGTTTGGCCATTAAATAACGCGTTGCGTGAAAGTTGAATATCATTCATGGCCTGCGCGGCCTGGGCCGAAATGACTTCATTATTTAATGTATGGCTGTCTTTAAAGGACTCAGCGGCCGCAGCGCCACCAGTAAACACTAATACGGCTACAATCATTGAGCTAATAATCATCTTTTTCATGATATTTATCCTCTGTATTTATGCATCCGAAAGGTGCTAACGTCATTGATTACATCTGTAGTGTTCATTTACCTGGACTGTCTTTTTTCGAAAAAGCAATAACACTGCGTTGTCAGACAAATGCAACGTCGCTGTTTTTGCTGTTTGGGAAACAGTTATCCAGAATGGCATTCTTCACGCAAAAATAATGAGGTGAAACGGCGTTGAAAACATAATCCGCCTGCGAAATGTCCGGGCTGTTTTTTGAGAAAAACATATCGCCAACAAACAGGGCGTCGGTCAGATGTGAATCCTGGCGTGAATAATCACTTTTACACAGGTTACCGTGGTAAGAAAGCAGAAGGGGCAGAGCCATAATGTTATCTCCTTGATGTCGTCTTGACGTCTTTACTTAACACCCGGAGGATATTTAATTGTAATTATGAGTTTGCAGAAAAATGTCACTGTTACAATTGCATGGTTTTTTATCATTTTAATTCAATGGCTTGCGAATCAGTGTTTGTTACATCTTACCGCTTCTTTAAAAAACCTGAGTTTTCTATAGAAGAAAGCGTACAGGCTGACAGTCGGGTTATAAAAGAAGCCACATCAGCCGCGCCGTCGTTGATCACTCTCTGTGCAAGATAATCATTCAGCGCGCTGTCACTGAGTGTCTGCCGTATGCTGGTTCTGATGCGGCTAAGCGTGGTTAATTCTGAACGGGTTGACTTTATCCCTGTCTCATCGTGTTTTGAACATGTTGCTTTACAGTGCGCATGGCAATGGCAAAATAGCCTTTTCTCTTTCCCGCTATCGATATGTCTGAAGATGCCCTGCGGCAGCAAATTGCGAATTTAAAAAAACACAATGCGCGATTAAGGCGTATTGCGCATGATGCCCGCGATAAATTGGGTGCTGCGCTGGACGGCACGGGCCTGTGCTTGTGGCAACTGGATATTCCCACGGGCAAGTTGGTTATTTTTAACCGCCGCTGGGGATCCATGCTGGGTTTTCAGCCTAAAGAAACGGATGCCCATTTTGATGTCTGGAAATCCTGCCTGCATCCTGAGGATGCCGCAGATGTTCTGAAGGCGTTCTATGATCATATCGAGGGCAAAGCACCCTTCTATGAAGCCTTACATCGGATGATTGGTAAAACAGGAAAAATTACGTGGGTGCTGGACCGGGGCCGCGTCAGTGAATGGGACGAGCAGGGCAGACCGATCAAAGTGACGGGCACGCACATTGATATGACCAAAGAGAAACAGTACGAAGCGCAACTGGCTTCACTGGCCATGCACGATCCCCTGACGCAATTAACCAACCGGCATGCGTTGATCAATCATTTTCGCGATATGAAGAAAAAGGCATTATGTATTGCCTTTATTGATTTAGATAATTTTAAGCATGTCAACGACACGTTAGGGCATCGCAGTGGCGACGAAGTCCTGATTCAACTTAGTCTGCGCTTTATCGCAGCCTGCCCACCAGGTGTCATTATTGGGCGACTGGGCGGCGATGAGTTTGTTTTACTGATTCCGCTCGCGTTAACCCATCCACTCACGAAGAGGCTCACGCACGCCTGTCTTAATGCTGCCATGCAACCTTTTGAGCTGGCCAACGGTACTGCCGTCATTGGCGCATCCATTGGGGTTGTTCAGGTTGAGGAGCCAGAAAACTTTGACAGTGCGCTGGCCCGTGCTGATGAGGCGATGTACCGCATCAAAAAAAACGGTAAACGCGGTGTAGCGTTGTAAAAACGCGTTTTTTCTGCTTCTGGTTTGACCATCGGTTTCCCTCTGCCATGCTTGACAGGTAGTGCCGCGCGCCGGAACGTCGCTGAGCTTCTCAGACGATGGCCGGAAGCGTCATCACCTTCATCCATAGCGAGGCGTTTATGAGTCTGTTTAAAAGCAAAGATGGATTTAACCTCTACTACAAAGACTGGGGCAAAGGGCAACCGGTACTGTTTAGCCATGGCTGGCCGCTGGACGCGGATATGTGGGATAGCCAGCTCAACTTCCTTGCCGAACGCGGCTATCGGGTTATTGCTTTTGACCGGCGCGGTTTTGGACGTTCGGACCAGCCATGGGAAGGATACGACTACGATACGTTTGCTGACGACATTCATAGCCTGATCACACATTTACAACTCAAGGATGTCACGCTGGTCGGGTTCTCAATGGGCGGCGGCGACGTATCGCGTTATATTGGAAAATATGGCACGGGCAACGTTAAAGGGCTGGTTCTGTTAGGCGCAGTCACGCCCGTGTTTGGTAAGAAAGACGATCATCCCGAAGGCGTAGAGAAATCGGTTTTCGACGATATCAAACAGGGACTGCTTGACGACAGAGCGCAGTTTATTAAGGATTTTGCCGCCCCCTTTTATGGCACCAATGCTGGCCAGTCAGTATCCGAGGGCGTATTGACGCAGACGTTAAACATGGCCCTGCTGGCATCGCTCAAGGGAACGCTGGACTGTGTTACCGCTTTTTCTGAAACCGACTTCCGCGCGGATCTCGCTCGCGTTGATGTGCCCACCTTAATCATTCATGGCAGCCATGATCAGATCGTCCCGTTCGAGGCGACCGGAAAGCTGGCCCATGAACTGATTACGGGTTCAGAGCTCAAGATCTACGATCAGGGGCCTCATGGATTCGCTGTCACGCATCAGGCTCAGCTCAACAACGATTTACTCGCCTTCCTGCAAAACAGCAGGGCAGAATAGTCCGAAAAAAACGCCCGTCAGGGCGTTTTTATTTTTATTGCCGCTTCGCTTACCTGAAATGTGATGAGCGGTATTTCTTCCGCTTGTGAGAAGTGCCATTTTACTAATTGTCGCCTGCCTGGTCATTTTATGATCTTTTCTTTCTCTTCATTCTAATAAACGAGACGTTTACCGCTTCGCTTATTTTTGCATGTTGCAAACCCTGCCGTAATGAATTCGATTTTATCGCGCTTAGTTAAATAGATCATTTATTGATCATATTGACGATAGGCAATGTCACCTGGCCGTCCCTGTGCTGCGATTGAAAATAAAATCAGTGTGGACTTTTTAATAAATAGATCGATTAATAGAGCCTTAGAGGAGCGTTTTCATTAAAGTTTTCGCCAGGAGCGTTAAACTAGAGTTTCCTCGAAAAATAGTTTCATCACTAAAGAATTAACTGGATGTACAAATAAGGTATATGTATCTGCCTTTGTGAGTGTCGTGGCCGTCATGCTTGATTAGGTGATTTTTACAGCTACATTTGTTTGTGCACCCTTTAGTTGATGCAACTTCCACTGTGCTATTTCAATAATTAAACTTGCGGAGAACACAGAATGACTCAATATCGTGGTGGGGCCGGTAATTTCGCTGCAGACAAAGAGAGAGCAGCAGAAGCAGGCCGTAAAGGCGGACAAAACAGCGGTGGGAATTTCAAAAACGATCCCCAGCGAGCTATTGAGGCGGGGCGTAAGGGAGGTAAGGTCAGTCGAAGGAGTTAATTCAATATTAACAAGGGGTTAGCTATTTAAACTGAAACCTTCAGTGAAGCTGACTTCTACTCAATATATAAACTTCGCTGTTTAATCCATGAAATAAACCACCTCTGGTTTAGGATTTGGTCAATCTTGCCGGAAAGGATATTCCTTTCCGGTTTTTTTATTGCTGCTTTTCCGGTCAACGCACGGCTGTCTGAACGAAAAAATGAAATCCGGGTTCACCAGGTGAAACGCCTCTATTTTAACTGAAGGTTAACTTGTACGGTTTTTGCTAATTCTGTATAGGTTTGTCTTAATTGAGGTGAGGCGGGGCATTTATCAAAATAACTCATTTTGAGTAAAGTACTGGTAATTAAGGGAAAAAGGCATTTTCAATGCTACTTTAAAATCTGAATTAAACGGAGCCGAATGCATTCTTCGTTAAATAGTCTAAGGTTAGTGAGTACATTGTCACTGGCGCTGCATTAAAAATAGTGGCGTAGCCGTTCAATTAATGAGGCTCTTTTATGACTGTCAAAACGTTAAACGATCTCTTTATCCATGACTTGTCCGATGTTTACAGTGCGGAAAAACAAATCGCGAGAGCACTGCCCAAAATGGCGCGTGCGGCAAGTGATGAAAATCTTATCGCTGCGTTTAATCAGCATCTCGAAGAGACACGCGGGCAAATCGAACGTCTGGACGAATTAGTCGACGTTACGCCTGAAGTGAAAATCAAGCGAATGAAATGCCATGCCCTGGAAGGCCTGGTAGAAGAAGCCCAGGAAATTATTGAGTCTGTTGAAAAGGGTGAAGTACGCGATCAGGGATTGATCGGGGCGGCGCAGAAGGTCGAGCATTATGAAATTGCGACCTACGGTACGCTGCACGCGCTGGCCTCAAAGCTGGGTTATACCAAAGCCGCGAAGCTGCTGGCCCAAACCCTTGCGGAGGAAAAGCAGACGGATGAAAAACTGACCAGCGTTGCACAGACCATCAGTTCGGCTGAAGGAGTTGCGAAATGACGGCCATTGAAAACTATCATGACTGGTTGCGTGACGCGCATGCCATGGAGAAGCAGGCCGAGAGCATGTTGAGCAAAATGGCGGGTCGTCTGGAGCATTATCCCGCTCTGGAGCAGCGCCTTGCCCAGCATCTGGATGAAACTAAGCATCAGCTTACTCTGCTTGAACAACTGTTGGATCGCCACGGCATTGACCATTCCATTATGAAAGACGTGATGGGCAAAATGGCCGCCACAGGACAGGCGATTGGCGGCATGTTTACTTCTGACGAAGTCGTCAAAGGCGCGATGAGCGGCTATGTGTTCGAAAACGCGGAAATCGCCAGCTACACCAGCCTGATCGCGGCTGCCGAGCAGGTCGGCGACAGTGATGGCGTCAGAGTCCTGACCGAAATTCGCGATCAGGAAATTGCGATGGCCGAATGGCTGTTCACGCATCTGCCGGAAGTCACTCAGCAGTTCCTGCAGCGCTCTGCGGCGCCAGGCGTTGAAGCGAAAAAGTAAGTTCTCTACAGAGAAATCGCCAGAAAAAAGCCGGGAACGTTTCCCGGCTTTTTTGTGCCTGCGACACAGATTAATCCATCATCATATGGCCATACATCGCCATCAGCCGACGGGTTACGCCGTTTGTCCAGCCAAAGCCGTCCTGCAGAGGATATTCACCGCCGCCACCGGGACGCGCGCGGTCACCGCTGATATCGTACTTCTCGACCAGTTTATGGTGTAACTGGTAGAAGTTATTCACGGTTGTCAGCCAGTTCACGGCGATTTCGCTCGCCAGGGTTTCTTCGCCGTAGTTATTCAGGCCCACCACCGCCATCCACTGCATAGGCGCCCAGCCGTTAGGTTTATCCCACTGTTCGCCGCTTTCCACCATAGAGGTCAGCAGCCCGCCATTGCTGAGCAGCAGATGGCGCAGCGCGATAGCCTGTAAATGCGCCTGATAAGGCGTTGCCAGTCCGACGAAGAGCGGCACTACCGCAGCGGCGGTGAACGCGCCAAAGCGGGCGCGGCGCCAGTCATAATCCCGGAAAACGCCTGCGGTACTGTCCCACAGGTAACGGGTAATGGCACGTTTGCGGGCATCCGCCTTATTCTGCCAGGCCAGCGCAGTCAGCTCTTCGCCTTTAACGTGAGACAACGTCGCAATCATCAGCTCAAGCTTGTACAAAAACGCATTGAGATCGATCGGGATAAACTGCGTTGTACGGATGCTCGACAGACGTTTTGGATTACGCAGCCAGCGTGATGAATAGTCCCAGCCTGACGCGGCACCCGCGCGCAGATCGCGGTAAACTTCGCTTGCCGGACGCTTAGAATGACGCGCTGTTTCGATGTCCTCGATCCAGGATTCATCACGTGGTGTGTCGCGGTCGTCCCAGTAACGATTCAGAAGCGAGCCGTTCGGCATCCGGACCACATGGCGATAAGCCTGGTTGGGCATCAGTGAGCCGGCGCCATCCATCCAGAACTGATACTCTTTCATCAGCTGATCCAGATAGCGCTGTGAGCCTTGCACGCCGTCCTCTTCGAACAGTTCCACCATCAGCGCAAACACAGGTGGCTGTGAGCGGCTCAGATAATAAGTGCGGTTCCCGTTCGGAATGTGCCCGTAGTTATCAATCAGCCAGGCAAAGTTGTCGGCCATATGACGTAACAAATCGTCACGCCCTGATTCCGCCAGGCCGAGCATCGTAAAGTACGAGTCCCAGTAATAAGTTTCGCCAAAACGACCACCGGGCACGACATAAGGTTTAGGCAACGGCAGCAACGACGAATGCGGCATATGCTGCTGCGGCATCTTGGTAAGAACCGGCCACAGATCGTCGATGTGCTCGTTAAGCGTTTTGTCAGGGTTCGAAACGTAGAAGCTTTCGTTGATACCTGGCATGTAGAAATGGTCGGCAACGAATCGCGCCAGATCGAAGTCCTTGCTGCGCTTCTGACGGCGGTAACGCATCAGCACATCAAGCGGATCGTATTTGGGCGAGCAGTCGGGGAACGTTTTGCTGTCCTCGAAGATGCCCGACATCTGAACGGCCTCGAAAAGCTCAAGATAGCGATCGGCAGGCGTCAACGCATCCGGGGCAGGCAGACCTTCGATCAGCTCTGGCTCGGGTTCAGAATCCTGCATGCGCTCCAGCTTCAGTTCATGGGGATCGTATTGATACTCAACTTCCGCCCCGGCACGATTCTCTTCGAATGCATTGAGTTGCTGGCGATAAGTATTAATAACGGCCTCCTGAGCGAACGGGGTTGCACAAAAAGGAAATTATAGACCTCTCGCAGGCAGGAACAACAATGCAGATTGTCTATGAACGTAATAAAAATTGTCTATTAATCGTATAGATTGAATAAAACACAGACAATTCAACCGAATATCTCGACTTATGACGTAAATGCATTTCAGATGAATCTCTTACGGCAGGCTTAATAAAATTTTGCCTGGGCCAAAAGGGGCTGTTTTTTCCCTGTGTGGCAGGAAAATGAAGCAAAAGTGGCATGATGTAAGAAAATACCCTCTGGGGTGCCCTGTTAAGGAGAATGATCGTGCGTTCCTTTACTCTGCGACGACTCACCAGCAGCGACAGTGTAGGCTATCGCGCCATTCGGCTGGACGGATTACAACGCCATCCTGAGGCGTTTGGCGCGGATTATGCGCGTGAGCGCTCAGAACCTGACGCGTTTTTTGCGGCTCTGCTGCAAAACAATACTGTGCTGGCCGGATTCGATCCCCAGGGCGAGATCGTGGGCGTGACGGGTTTACGCTTCCATCCCGGCCAGAAACAGCGGCACGACGCCACGATTTGGGGAATGTATGTGCTGCCTGAGTGGCGGGGAAGCGGCCTGGCGAAGACGCTGCTCATGACCGCAATCGCGCAAGCCCGTGAATGCATCAGCATTCGGCTTGCCGTGAGCGCCACCAATGCAGCAGCAACGGCCCTGTACCGGTCTGCGGGATTTACGACCTACGGAACAGACGTCGCGGCGCTGTATGTCGACGGTGTGTTCCACGATACCGTGCTGATGCGGCTGGACTTAACGGCTATCGGCTGAGGCGCACTGCCAGCATGCCCGCGCGTGGTATAAGGCGAAAAGGAGGCTGTCAGCCGAGGCGGAGGTTAAATATGCGCGACAGCCCAGTTTGGCCGCGTGCGGTGACGCCAAGTTCCCGATAGCCGGGCGTCTGCTGTAGCCAGGCTTTTTGTATCATGAAGCGCAGCAAGGCTGCACCGGCCTCGCCACCAAGATGAAAGCGCCTCTCACTCCAGTCCAGGCAGGGGCAACAGGGCTTTCGTCGCGACGGCGAAGTCAGCTCGATGCCTGTTGCGGCAAAATGCGCCTTGCCCTCCATTGTGAGCGCCGTGCCATCCGACATCAGCCAGCCCGCTGACTGCATAGCATCATAGATACCGACGGCAATCTCACCGGCCAGATGGTCATAACAGGTGCGGGCTCGCCGGAGCCGGTCTGGCGTGGTTGTTTTCAGGACTGAACCGGGCCGGGTCGAAATGCCCATCAGGTTTTCCAGCAGGCCCGCCACCTCATGGCTGGCCAGACGGTAATAACGATGCCGTCCCTGTACCACGCAGGTCAGCAACCCTGTCTCCGTCAGCTTATTCAGATGGCCGCTGGTGGTGGAGGGCGCAACGTCAGCGACCACGCTCAGCTCGGTCGCCGTCCAGGCCCGGCCATCCATCAGGGCACAGAGGATGTGCATGCGCGAGGTATCCGCCAGCGCAGTGGCCACCGTCGCCATGCTGAAGGTCAGAGAAGAGTGTGTGCTGTCATCACACCGGGCCGCCATGCGTGTCATTCTGCTCATCCTTTCCACTGGCGGGTCAGTGCTTCGGCCCGCCTGTCATCATCGGTAATCAGCACCAGCCAGTTGCTGTGATCGCTGTACTGCGCGCGAATATTAATGCCATTTTGCGCCAGGCACTGCGCAATTTCACCCAGTTCACCTGGCCGCTGCTGAGGGAGTTTTCGGCGCAGTGGCCTTCGGACGTCCCTGACATCGAAACCGGCATTCACTAACACCTGCCGGGCGCGCGGGCCATCCTCCACCAGAAAATGAGCGTGACTTTCCTTGCCCGTTGAAAAGACGCCGCCGCCTTCCAGGCCGATGCCATGCTGCCCAAGCAGTGTTCCAAACGCGGCCAGCGACCCCGGTTCGTTCCTGAAGACCACATAAAGATTAAACATGCCGGGTGTTCTCCTCTGGACCAGCATAATCACGCATAACCTTCGCAACGCGCAGGCGGTAATGGCTGAAAATTGTGTTCTGGCCTTCCCGCTGTGCCGACTGATGCAGGCTGTTTTCCCGCCAGTGACGCACCGCCCGTTCATCTTCCCACCACGACAGGGACAATATCTTGCCAGGCTCGCTCAAACTCTGAAAGCGCTCAATCGCGATAAATCCCGGTATCCTGTCCAGTTCGGGCCGAAGTTCGGCCGCCAGTTCAATGTAACGCTGTTGCGCTGCCGGTAAGGCCTCTGCTTCAAAAAGTACGGCAATCATTTCTCTCTCCCTTAAGTCAGCCTGCAGACAGCGTACCCGATGCAAAAGCGGTTACTTCGGTGTGCACCGAATCGTGGCTGATGGAGCATCAGAAAGGGGAGAAAGGGAGTGAGAGAGGATAATCGCTGCGGTTAACCGGCAGGGCTTAACCGCAGCGTAAGCGTGAGTGCGTTATCCCTTTGTCAGCGCCGCGCGGATCACCTCGGCATAAGGCGTGGTGGGGCGACCAAGCAGTTGGCTCAGTGTGCGGGACGCATCGAACAGACCGCCCTGAGCGGCACCCGCATCGGAATCTGCCAGAAGCTCTGCCAGCGGGGCCGGCAAGCCTGCGCTTTTCAGTGCGGCGGCAAAATCTGCCTGTGGCAGATTGACGTAATCCACCTTTTCGCCGCTCTGCGCGGCGATTTCAGCCGCAAACTCCGCCAGCGTATAGCTGTCATCGCCGGCCAGCTCGTACACCTTGCCCGCCTGGCCGTCACGCACCATAACTTCCGCTGCGGCGTCGGCATAATCCCGACGCGCCGCAGAAGCGATACGGCCCTGTTCTGCCGCACCGAGAAACGCATGATGCGCCAGGGCAGGGGCGATGCTCGCCGCGTAGTTTTCGGTGTACCAGCCGTTGCGAAGCAGGGCATAAGGGACGCCAGACGCTGCCAGCAGGGCTTCCGTAGCCCGATGCTCAGCGCCCAGCGACAGCGGAGACTTATCCGCATGGAGGAGGCTGGTATAGGCGATAAATTTCACGCCTGCGGCTTTAGCGGCATCAATAACTGCACGGTGCTGCGCTTCACGTTGGCCCACTTCACTGCCGGAAATCAGCAGGAGTTTGTCGACCCCTTGCAGGGCGGCCGTTAAGGTTTCTGGGCGGTTGTAATCCGCCTCACGAACGTGAACACCACGGGCGGCGATGTCACTCGCTTTCGCCGGCGTGCGTACGGCGGCAACCAGCGTATCTGCGGCTACTTTTTTCAGTAATGCGTCGATAACTAAACGGCCCAGTTGGCCTGTTGCTCCAGTCACTGCGATCATCACATAGCTCCTTTAAGAGGACAGTTGGTCAACAGCAGCCTATGCGATATGCTAACTTTTCGTAAGTACTTACAGAATTGTTAGGATGAAGGGTTTTGTTTAAATGACTGATAAATTAAGCGAAAAATTTATGCGCGGCGAATTGCTGAATGTTAACTGCCCGTCGCGCGATGTGTTAAAGCGCATTACCAGTCGCTGGAGCGTATTAATTTTACTGGCGCTGAAAAATGACACGCTGCGTTTTAGCGAACTCCGGCGTGCAGTCGGCGGCGTCAGCGAACGTATGCTGTCGCAGAGCCTGCGCTATATGGAGGAAGACGGCTTTGTTGAGCGCATCGCCTACGATGTTGTGCCGCCGCATGTTGAATACCGACTGACACCGCTGGGTCTGGAAGTAGGGGAGCAGGTGGTAGGACTGGCCGACTGGCTGGAGATGAATGTAGAACGCATCCTCGCCCACCGGGAGAAACAGTCCGCCGACGCGTAAGACCGTTCATAAGACGGGACCGAAGCGCGCAGAGAAACACTCCCCTCGGCCACCGTAAAAAAATGCCTGTCCGACATAACAGATTCATTCTGCGTCGGGCGGTCTTAATTACTCACAGCATTTCTTTAACATCCTTTTTACCAGGCGACTTTTTCCTGAGGTTTCTGGCTGCGTTAATTATTGCGCGCGATAAAGATGTGATGAGTTATTTACATATTGCATATGATTTTTAACATGCCTGACCGGTTGAGCTTCGTTTTCCTGCCCGGAAATAGCGAAGCCAGAGTGCGAAAAACCGGACGTATTCTAAAAAAAAGCATCATAAAGCGCAGATAAGATAAATATCCTGCTAACAATATAATAAAACACGTGATTCCCCTGTCAGAACGGTACTTTTCTCTGTTTAACGAAGCGCGGAAATGGCGAATGACGCTTAAAAACAGCGAGTTGCGTTATTTTTTAGCGGTAATCTCGCGTGGCCGTTACGGCTCCGCGCAGGGTCTGTTTTAATAACAATAATGTCACATTGCCCCTTTGAAATTAACGTTTTGCTTATCCGTCCTAAATAAGAAAACTTTCAATAAAAAAATGATCTTAATCAAAAAATACTGTTATAGTTTTTACTTATCTGATTGTCTCTGTTTTACCAGGACGAAGCATCTTACATTCGTCATGGCATTTTTCCATGCAATGGAATGACATGCTTTGTGTATAAGTCGTTAATTATAAGTAACTATATGTGGTGCTCTATGTGGCAAAGAGGTAAGCAATGTTTGGATTAGATGCCTTTCATCTCGCCAGGATCCAGTTCGGTTTTACTGTTTCCTTCCATATTATCTTTCCAGCCATCACCATCGGTCTGGCCAGCTTTCTTGCTGTGCTGGAGGGAATGTGGCTCAAAACACGTAATCAAACCTACCGCGATCTCTATCATTTCTGGTCGAAAATTTTTGCGGTGAATTTCGGCATGGGCGTGGTTTCCGGGCTGGTCATGGCGTATCAGTTTGGGACCAACTGGAGTGGTTTCTCCCAGTTTGCCGGCAGTATCACGGGTCCCTTGTTGACCTATGAAGTGTTAACGGCTTTCTTCCTTGAAGCGGGCTTTTTAGGTGTGATGTTATTTGGCTGGAACCGCGTCGGCCCCGGGCTGCACTACTTTGCGACCTGCATGGTGGCACTGGGAACGTTGATTTCCACCTTCTGGATCCTGTCTTCTAACAGCTGGATGCAAACACCGCAGGGCTATCTCATTCAGAATGGCATCGTGGTGCCAGAAAACTGGTTTAAAATTGTCTTTAACCCGTCCTTTCCTTATCGCCTGTTACATATGTCCGTGGCGGCATTTTTGGCCAGTGCGTTCTTTGTCGGATCGTCGGCGGCCTGGCATCTGCTTAAAGGAAATGACAATCCTGCCATCCGTAAAATGTTCTCAATGGCGTTGTGGATGGCGCTGATTGTCGCCCCTGTGCAGGCCATGATTGGTGACGCGCATGGACTGAACACGCTGGAGCATCAACCTGCAAAAATTGCGGCCATTGAAGGCCACTGGGAAAACCCACCCGGTGAAGCCACGCCATTAATACTCTTTGGTTTACCGGATATGGAAGAGGAACGTACTAAATATGCGCTCGAAATCCCGTATCTGGGCAGCCTTATCCTGACGCACAGTCTGGATAAACAGGTCCCGGCGCTGAAATCTTTCCCGAAAGAGGACCGTCCTAACTCCACCATCATTTTCTGGTCATTCCGCGTCATGGTGGCAATGGGACTGTTAATGATCACCCTTGGCGTAGTCAGCCTGTGGCTGCGTTACAAAGGACGCCTGTACCAGTCGCGTCCGTTCCTGTGGTTTGCTTTGCTCATGGGACCCTCCGGCCTGATCGCGATTTTAGCAGGCTGGTTTACTACCGAAATCGGTCGTCAGCCCTGGGTAGTTTATGGCGTTCAGCGAACGATTGATGCGGTATCTCCCCATGGCGAAATGCACATGAGTATCAGCCTGCTCGCCTTTATTCTGGTTTACTCCTCCGTCTTCGGTGTGGGTTATCACTATATGATGCGCTTGATTAAAAAAGGGCCGGTCACCGGCGAAGGCGATACCGTGGAAACAGGTGGCCCCGGACAAATCAAAACGCCAGCGCGCCCGCTCTCTGCGGCCACTCACCATCATGAGGAGCGTTGAGATGATTGATTTTTCTGTTATCTGGTTCGCGATTATCGTTTTTGCTGTCCTGATGTATATCGTCATGGACGGTTTCGACCTGGGCATCGGCCTGCTGTTTCCTTTTAACAAAGACGCAGGCGAGCGCGACATGATGGTCAACACCGTTGCGCCTGTCTGGGACGGCAACGAAACCTGGTTAGTGCTGGGCGGCGCAGGACTGTATGGCGCTTTCCCGCTGGCCTATGCGGTAATAGCCGATGCGCTTTCCGTGCCGTTAACCGCCATGCTGATTGGGCTGATTTTCCGTGGCGTCGCCTTTGAGTTCCGCTTCAAGGCTGTCGAGCACCATCGGGCCTTCTGGGACAAGTCGTTTATTGCCGGTTCACTCCTCGCAACCTTTAGCCAGGGCGTTGCCGTCGGCGCGATGCTGGATGGCATTCCTGTCGAAGGCCGCAGCTTTGCAGGCTCGACGATGGACTGGCTGGCCCCGTTCCCGCTGTTCTGCGGCGTCGGGCTGGTGGTGGCATATGCGCTGCTGGGCTGCACCTGGCTTATCATGAAAACCGAACATGAACTGCACCGTAAAATGTCAGCCCTGGCGACACCGCTGTTGATTGCGCTGTTGTTAATTATTGGCATCATCAGTATCTGGACACCGTTCACGCATCAGAACATTGCACATCGCTGGTTCACCACGCCAAATCTGTTCTTATTCCTGCCGGTGCCTGTACTGGTGCTGCTGTGTGCATGGGGACTGCGCCGCGCAATCAAGCGCGAGGCGCATTATTCGCCTTTCCTGCTGACGCTGGCCCTGATCTTCCTGGGCTTCTCGGGTCTGGGTATCAGTATCTGGCCGAATATTATTCCGCCCTCGGTATCCATCTGGGACGCCGCGTCCCCGCCACAGAGCCAGGCCTTTATGCTGGTAGGTAGCTTACTGATCATTCCAATGATTCTGGGATATACCTTCTGGAGCTACTACGTGTTCCGTGGAAAAATCAAAGCAGACGAAGGATACCATTGATATGCAGACCCAGGTCAGCAGCAAAGAACGTCAGAACGAAACCCGGTCACCGTGGTGGAAACGCGTGCTGTGGCTGGTGGTCATCTACAGTGCCAGCGTGCTGGCACTCGGTGTGGTCGCGACGCTGTTCAGAATGATGATGACCGCCGCAGGCATGCGTAGCCACTGAGTCCTCCGAACGAGGCAGTGCATTCCCGACTGCCTCCGTTGTTCCCCTCGTCCTTCCATAAGCCAGCCTGTGTGCTGGCTTTTTAAAGTAGTAACCCAGGCAATTAATGCGCTTTTTGCCGCTATCCGGCCCTAGCTGGCCCATGAGTCATGACATCCTGCAACGCTTTTTGTTACTATTTTATTACAAATCTTTCCCTCTTTTTTCTTTTCACGTTTTTTAAAATGCTAAGTCAAACCATAAAAAAACAGCATATAAATGATTTAGTCGACTGGATTGAAGCCAACCTGACCAACGACATTTCCATCGATCTGATTACGCTCAAATCGGGCTATTCCAAATGGCATATGCAACGTTTGTTCAAGGAGATGACCGGACAAACGCTGGCGGCCTATACGCGCAAGCGCCGCTTAACCCTTGCCGCTATGGCGTTACGACTGACGCGCATGCCGTTAATTGATATCGCCGTCCGTTTCGGGTTTGAAAATCAGCAAAACTTCAACCGCGTGTTTAAAAATCACTTCTCTGTTACGCCGGGCGGTTTTCGCCGTCTTAACGTGCTGCCTGTCCGGTATTTTCACGGCCGTATTGCTCAGCGCGAGCCGGTCATGCCGGTATCGCTTTACCGGCGCGAAGAGGAGTTGCTCCTGCAGGGCGACACGCTGGAATGGGAATGCCCCTATGGCGACTATATTCGCGACCGGCATCAGCGTATGGCCGGCCTGGTACGCCATTTTGTCCGTACGCAGCAGGGTGACGCGCAAGGATGGCTGGGATTTCAGTATGGCCCCGGCAACGCGTCCGTCGATCAACAGCACATCAGCCTGTTTCGTGGCGTCGCGCTGGCAAACACGGATGCCGGGCCAGGCGATCTTCAATGCCGCACGGTGCCTGCGGGGCTTTACGCCCGCCTGGCATGGCGTGGCTCACCGGAAGAACTGACGCGTTTCATCGCGGATATTTACTACCTTTATCTGCCGCAGTTGAATGTGGCCTGCCGGCCGGGAATGGATTTGCTCTGTCTGGATTTAACCCGATGCACAGCCGACAACATTGAAGGCGTGTTCTCTATTCCTGTCACGCAGGGATAATGCACATTATGTGCGTCAATGTGTGATAAAGCGCACGATTTTATAAGCAGGCTGGCAGGCAAGGCGTAAAATCCTTACCGAAGCGCTGAGCGCAGCTACGCATACTGTATTTCCTTCTCAGCGCTGGATATTCACCTGCTTTTTACGCCTGAACAGGCAAAATACCATGACCAAAATAACGCAAATAGCCGCCTTTTTTCTGACTGTCGCGCTGTGTGCCGCTCCCGGCCTGGCGACTGCACAACTCACCGATCCCGGCAATGTTCGCACAGGATTACATCCCGGCAGTCAGGCCGGCCACAGCGAGATACTCGGTGACAGCTCGCTGCCGCAAAACAGCGGACAAAATCAGGCGCAGTAACCGCCCGATGACCGACAGTCCTCCTTTAAAAGGCGCGTAAGCGCCTTTTTGCTTTTCAGCGATAAAAGGCCGACAGATGTGCCTGCACCTATTGCCGGACCGCATTTTTAGTCATTGTTCTTAAGATATATCATAGCTATTCTCTCCGACTGACATGAGAATGATTGTTGTTTACTAAGGTTGCGTACAACCCTGTTTTTCGGAGAGCCACTGTGCCTGCATCTTCTTCCCGCCGTTTACCTGAACGTATCCGTAACGCGCTCCGCTTTCGCTGTATTCACGTTGCCACCAAAACCAAAGTGGCTGACCGGTTTTGGCGCATCGTGTTTACGGGCGACGACCTGAAAGGATTTAATTCGCCCGGTTTTGATGATCACATCAAAGTCTTTTTCCCGCCCACCGCTGACACGACGCTGCAACTGCCGACGATGGACGATGACGGCATTCACTGGAAAGACGGCTTGCGGCCGGCTGCGCGTGACTACACGCCGTTTGACTTTGATGGTGAATCTTCGCTGACAATCGATTTTTACCTGCATGAAAGCGGTGTCGCCAGCGACTGGGCCGCGCAGGCACAGACCGGCGACAGCCTGATTATCGGTGGACCTCGCGGTTCTCTGCTGGTCCCAACGGATTATGCTTTCCAGCTTTATGTCTGTGATGAAACTGGTCTGCCTGCGTTTCAGCGCCGCAGCCGCAGCATTGAAGCCGAAACCCTGCACCTGTTTGCCTTCACCGATGAAAAAACGGGGCGTGACTACTTAGCGGACACCGGCAAGGCAAATGTGGCCTGGCTCGGTAGCCAGCAGATGACGCAGGCGGCTTTGCCAGCCCTGACGGCGGCGCTGGATAAGATAGCGATACCGTCGCATGACGCTTTTATCTGGCTAACGGGAGAAGGGCGCGTCGTTAAACAGCTCGCTGACTACTTCACAACGCAACGCGGCGTGGATGCTGATCTTGTGCGTGCGGTTGCTTACTGGCATCACAAGTGAGTGACCTGCCGTTGATTGAATTTTACCTGGTGGCCCTCTACCATCAGGCTCTTTCTCCTTAAACAGGCAGAGGCGACAGATGGATTCGGCCCATTCAGAACAGGATAACCGCAGCCAGTCTGCGCGGCCTTGCGCAGCGCGGCGGAAGCGCCGGGAAAAGATGCTTGATGCGGGTGAAATGCGCCTGTTGATGCTGCACTTTATCGCTCAGCGCGCCTCTCACGGTTATGAGCTGATTAAATGCGTTGAAGAACTGTCGAAAGGGGAATATTCCCCCAGCCCGGGTATCATTTATCCCAATCTGACCTTGCTTGAGGAAATGGAGGCCATTGAGATTGTCGAGCCTCAGGCGGCGAGAAAGGCTTATGTAGTGACCGCAACGGGTCAGGCGATGTTAGAGGCCGAAGCCCAGCCATTGTCGCGTTTGATTACGCGCCTTACCTCGCTGGCTGTATTAGTCAACAACCGCAGTATTCCCGACATAGAACAGGCCATCTTTCAGTTTAAAAACGCCTTAAATGGCCGTCTGGCACAGCAGGACATCACGGACGAAACACGGCATAAGATTGTGGCTGCGCTGAACGCAGCCGCTGAGCAAATCAGCCGCAGTTAACGCCGGATCGCGCCCGTCAGCTTCCGTCAGTTTTGTTTTTGTCGATGTGTCCCAGTGAACGTTCCGGAAAGCAGATATCTCTGACACGCTGCTTGAGCACCTGAGCATCGGGAAAGCCGCCGTCACGTTTACGTTCCCACACCAGATGGTCATCTACCGTGACTTCAAATATGCCGCCGCTGCCGGGGCGAAGCGTGACGCTGGCCAGGTCCTGAGCAAAAGTGTGCAGCAATTCCTGTGCCATCCAGGCTGAGCGCAGCAGCCAGTTACACTGGGTACAGTAGTGGATCACAACGACAGGTTTTTGCATATTCTTTTCTCCTTTTCCTGAATAAGGGCTGTCAGCGATGTTACGCAATGGCAGACAGGCTACATGAAACATCTACAGGCTGACCGGGACAAACCGGTTCGCGTTGCCAGCCGAAACGGCAGAGAACGATGGGCGACGTGTTAGCCGAAACGGCACAGGCCATTTTCCCGTTTACGCTGATAAAACATCAGATTAGCCGCATCAGATTACTGAGTTTCAGCCATACTTTACCTGTGACAGAAAACAAAGGAAAACTCATGACCATGAAACTCAGTCAGGCTGCTGAACAACTGGGTCAGCAGCTTTTATCCTCTGGTTTGCGTCTGGCAACCGCAGAGTCCTGCACGGCGGGATTGATCAGTATTACGCTGGCGGCGGTCGAAAACAGCGGTGATTTTTTTACCAGCGGCTTCGTCACCTACAGCGAAAGCGCCAAAGTGCGTCTGCTTGGCGTTAACCCGCAAACGCTGGAAAACCACACTGCAGTCAGCAGAGAAACCGTGTGTGAAATGGCGCTGGGGGCGCGTGAACGGTCCGGCGAACCGGTGAGTCTGGCGATAAGCGGCTATGCCGGACCGGACGGCGGCGAAGATGGTACGCCTGCAGGCACTATCTGGGTAGGATGGACATTGCCTGATGGCAAAGTCGTGGCCCGTTGTCAGCACTTTTCTGGCGACCCCAAAGCCGTCATGGAGCAGGGCGCGAGCTGGGCACTGCAGGGGCTAAGCGCGTTACTGATGCAGCAGGATGCGCCGCCCCATAAAGACCGTTAGCGGCAGTTCACCACCAGGCGGCCGCGAACCTTGCCTTCAAGCAGATCCCGCGCGCCCTGACTGGCTTCGCTCAGTGGGATGACCGTGATCATCTGAGACAGTTGCGCATCATTCATCAACTGTCCGAGCCGTTGCCAGGCCTGCTGGCGAAGCGGTTTAGGGCACATCACGCTGTCCACGCCCGCCAACGTCACGCCGCGTAAAATAAAAGGCGCGACGCTGGTGGGCAGATCCAGCCCCTGAGCCATGCCACAGGCGGCGACAACGCCATCGCGCTGCGTGCCCGCCAGAACGTTACTCAGCGTATGGCTGCCCACGCTGTCGACAGCCGCGGCCCAGCGCTCTTTGCCCAAAGGTTTGCCCGGCTGAGACAGTTCAGCACGATCCATAATCCTTTTCGCGCCCAGCGTGTTGATCAGCCAGTTTTCATCGCTGGCGCGGCCGCTGGAGGCGATCACCTCGTAGCCGAGTTTTGCCAGCAGGCTGACGCTAAAGCTGCCCACGCCACCGCTGGCACCGGTGACCAGCACGGGGCCGCGATCGGGCGTAACGCCCTGTTTTTCTAAAGCCAGCACGCACAGCATGGCGGTAAAACCGGCGGTGCCAATGGCCATCGTATTCAGTGGCGATAAGCCGTCTGGCACGGGCACTAACCAGTCGCCTGCGACACAGGCTTTTTGCGCCAGGCCGCCCCAGTGTTTTTCTCCCACGCCCCAGCCGGTCAAAATAGCGGTGTCGTCCTGCTTCCAGTCGGAATGCTGGCTGGCGACTACGCGACCGACGAAATCAATCCCCGGCACCATGGGAAATTCACGGACAATCGGGCCTTTATTACAGATGGCCAGCGCATCTTTGTAGTTCAGGGTGGAATAGTGCACGTCGAGCGTGACATCCTGGTGGGGCAACTGTGCTTCGGAGAGTTCTTTTAACTCGGTACGGTAACCTTGTTCGTCATTTTCAATGACCAGTGCCTTAAACATACAGCCTCCGTCAGGTGTAAGAATCATCAGGCAAGTTTACGCCCGACAGCCTGAGAGGGCCAGGTACTGGCCCGACAAGTACCCCGCTCTGAGGCATTATCAAACATCCCGGTGGCGGGGCGGCAATGTCCGGACATGGCATAATTTTGCATTGATTACAGAAGCTTAGTCGCTTAAAGATATTGCAACTGAATGATATGTATTGTTTTTTATTTTAAAGTTATTGACCTGATATTTAACGTTGTCGGGTTGTCCCTGTCAGTAAAAAATGACATTATTGCCGCCACATTTTTCCCCGCCGCCATCCCAGACAGAGGACGCTACCATGTCCGGATCAATGCGTTTTTGCACTTGTTCCCACTCGCCAGACCTGGCGCGTGACCTGTTTTCCGCCGTCATACCGGTTACACAAATTTCCGTCACTATGCGGTGACGCCAGCCTGGTCGTTGCTGTTGGACATGAGTAAGGACTACTCTTTACTGATGTCTATCGGTTTGGCCCGTCAGATATCATTCGCCGGGGAAATTTCCCTATTGCCGTGCCTCAGGCACCCACTCCCTGACTGTTAGGGATTTGTGTTATGACACCACTTAAAATTGCTGCCAGCGCTGCCGTTGCGCCAAGTCTGTCCCTGAATACTGCGCGCGACGTGGTCACGCTGGATAATACTGATTTTACCGATGTGGCGGCTGTGGTCGTCTCGCTTGCGGATACACGCAGTGGCGTGCTGGCCTTATTGCGGCATACCGGTTTTAACTTACCGGTGTTTGTTGCCAATGCCTTTGAAGAAGAGGTCATGCATCTGCCCGGCGTGACGGGTGAGTTGAACGGTGAACCGCAGGACTGGGCGGCACTGGAAACGGCGGCGCAGGCGTATGAAGCTGAGTTGCTGCCCCCGTTCTTTGAAACGCTGACCCGCTATGTCGATATGCAAAACAGTACATTTGCCTGCCCCGGTCATCAGGGCGGTGCCTTTTTTAAAAAGCATCCGGCAGGTAAGCAATTTTATGATTTTTATGGCGAAAACGTTTTTCGCTCAGACATGTGTAACGCTGACGTCAAGCTGGGCGATCTGCTGATCCATGAGGGATCGGCCAAGCATGCACAGAAGTTTGCTGCCAAAGTTTTTAATGCCGATAAAACCTACTTTGTGTTGAACGGCACCTCAAGCGCCAACAAAGTGGTCACGAATGCCTTGCTGACGCGCGGCGATTTAGTGCTGTTTGACCGCAACAACCACAAGTCCAACCACCATGGGGCGCTGATTCAGGCTGGCGCAACGCCCGTTTATCTCGAAGCGGCCCGTAATCCGTTTGGCTTCATTGGCGGCATTGACGCGCACTGTTTTGATGAGGATTATCTGCGTGCTCAGATCGCCAACGTGGCCCCTGAGCGAGCGCAGGAAGCACGTCCTTTCCGCCTGGCGATTATCCAGTTAGGCACCTATGACGGCACGGTGTACAACGCGCGTCAGGTGGTGGATCGCATAGGTCATCTGTGTGACTACATCCTGTTTGACTCCGCCTGGCTGGGCTACGAACAGTTTATTCCGCTGATGGAAGGCTGCTCACCGCTGACGCTGTCGTTAAACGAAAACGATCCCGGCATTTTCGTGACGCAGTCGGTACACAAGCAGCTTGCGGGCTTTTCACAGACCTCGCAGATTCATAAAAAAGACAACCATATCCGTGGTCAGAAGCGTTTCTGCCCGCATAAGCGATTGAATAACGCCTTTATGCTGCACGCCTCTACCAGCCCGTTTTATCCGCTGTTTGCCGCACTGGATATTAACGCCAAAATGCACCAGGGCGAGGCGGGACGTCGCATGTGGGACGAGTGCGTCATGCTGGGCATTGAGGCGCGCAAGGCAATCTTTGAACGCTGCGATATGATCCTGCCTTTTGTTCCTGAAACGGTGAACGGCAAACGCTGGCAGGATGCGCCCACAGAGGAGATCGCGCGGGATCTGCACTATTTCAGCTTCGAACCCAACGCCAAATGGCACGGTTTTGCGGGATACGATCGCGATCAGTACCGCGTCGATCCCTGCAAACTGCTGCTGACCACGCCGGGCATTGACGCGGCAAGCGGCGAATATGCTGACTTTGGGATTCCGGCGACGATCCTGGCCAACTACCTGCGTGAAAACGGCATCGTGCCGGAAAAATGTGACCTTAACTCCATCCTGTTTCTGCTTACGCCAGCGGAAAGCCCGGAGAAAATGGCCAACCTGGTCGCCATGCTGGCGCAGTTTGAGCAGCATGTAAAAGACGACACGTTGCTGGCTGAAGTCCTGCCCACGCTTTACCGTAAGAACGCCAAACGCTACGCCGGTTACACGTTGCGCCGCCTGTGCCAGGAGATGCATGACCTGTACGTAAGCTTCAATGTGAAAGATCTGCAACGTCTCATGTTCCGTGAGCAGGGCTTACCTCAGCTCAAAGTGAATCCACAGGACGCACATCAGGCTTATATTCGCGGTGATGTGGAGCTGGTGCCGATTGCGTCAGCAGAAGGACGCATCGCCGCGGAAGGCGCGCTGCCTTATCCGCCTGGCGTACTCTGTGTTGTTCCCGGTGAAGCCTGGGGTGGGGCGGTACAGCGTTATTTTCTTGCGCTGGAAGCAGGCATCAACCAGCTCCCGGGTTTTTCACCCGAGCTACAGGGCGTTTACACCGAGGAAGATGCCGAGGGACGTAAGTACCTGGTGGCGAACATGATGCAGGGGTAAGTGCTGGGTGGCTGTTTGCACAGCCTGGCTGGAATCAGGGGCCATGGCTGGTACTGAGAAGGTTTGAGTCTCTGACAGCTTATGAAACGCTGAGAGGGTTTCGCCCGCCAGGCGGCCTGGAGTTTCAGTCTGCCCGGTGCGGGCGACCGACAAGGGGCCGCCAGCCGCCGCGGCCCCTTGACCCCGGGCTCCCGTCCTGCCCACCCGCCGCTTCGCGGTGCCTTCGCTGCTTCAGGATTTCTGCGGACCGCCAGGACGCGCCATCCGTGGCGCGGCCCGGCTCTCGCCGACGTCCTGTCGGCTCATCCGGAAATCCCTCATCCGCTCAGCGGGTGGGAAGGCCGCCCCAAACCCCCGCTTCACTGTCTTTGTTAAAGCCACTTCCGGTGTCGCTGTAGGTAATCGCAAAACCTGCTCTTGTAGGTTCTGAAGCACTCCCCGTTTATCAAGTCTGCTCTTTTTAAGCCTCACTGAACACATTCAAACAGACAACACCCGCTTTTAAAAGAAACCAGGACTGGCAGGCGGGGGGTTTTCTGCCGGCATCCGGCGCGCTGAGGAGAGAACGGAGGCCAGGGCGGCGCGGCAGGGATGCCGCGACGAGGACGGCTGCGCCAGGGAGGGCGCATCCGGACGGCCCGTGGGGCCGGAGTGAGAGACGAAGGAACAGCGACGGCTGACGGCCGCCGGGATTGTTAAGGGGCTGGCGCGAGCCCCTTAACACGTCCGCCTGCACGGGCAGGCTGAAACTCCCGGTCGCCTGGCGGGCGGAACCCGCTCAGAGCAACCCGCAGCCCCACCACCTGGTGAGCGGAACCCGCTCAGAGCAACCCGCAGCCCCACCACCTGGTGAGCGGAACCCGCTCAGAGCAATCCGCAGCTCCCGCCATCAGGCGGGCGGAACCCGCTCAGAGCAACCCGCAGCCCCGCGACCAGGCGGGCGGAACCCGCTCAGAGCAACCCGCAGCTCCCGCCACCTGGCGGGCGGAACCCGCTCAGAGCAACCCGCAGCACCTGCTGAGCGGAACCCCGCCAAATCAATACCTGTGATAACTCCGCTGCGCCGAACTCACCTTATACAAATACCGCCGCGATTCCGCCGACGGATGCTGCTTCGACAGCGTCTGATAAACCTGACCCGGCGACATACTGTTAATAATGGTAAAGGCACGATCTTTATCGCTGGAGAACACGCGCAGTACACTACCGGCGCCGCCGTTATAGGCGGTGATAACCGCATAGCGGCGTGAAACCGGATCCTGAATACCGGCCAGATAGTTGCTCTGCAGCAACGACAGATAGGCAGTACCGGCATCAATGTTGTTCTCGGGATCCAGCAGATAGCTGCGGCTCGGTTTGCCCCATTTGCCCTTCATGCGGAATACATCCACACCGGCGGTATGCTGCACTACCTGCATCAGCCCGAGCGCATCAGAATGGCTGACTGCGTAGGGGTTAAAGCTGGATTCGGTCTGCATAATAGCCAGAATCAGAGACGCATCTACACCGTACTCTTCGGCGGCTTTACGCACCATAGGCAGATATTTATGCGCACGCTTATCCAGATGGTTTGGCACCATCGGAATCGTGACCGAGTAGATCACATGCAGGCCGGACGTACGGCGTTGCAGTTTATTGGCAATCAAGTAGTCAGCAAAGGCCTGAGCACGTCCCTGCCAGCGAATCGCCTGACCGGTGTTATCCAGCACCTGTCCGTACAACAACGGCTCTTTACTGATCTGAATGTCGTTAGCATCAGAGTAGAGATCGACATTTCCCGGATCGTCACCGATCAGTAACGTAGTCACGATCGCCTGACGCAGACTGGCGGCAGGATCGGTACCGGAAATGGTCTCAATGGTGATGTTCCCGCTTTCAAAGTTGATGTGGCTGCGGGTGTAATAATTGTCGGTGTATTTAACGTAGTCTTTCGGTCCGGCGATCAGGACCTCATTGATACCCCAGATGTTCTCAATGTTATGGGCGAATTGCCCCATCAGAATGTCAAATCCGTTGGTATCTTTGACCCATTCCTCTGAATATTCCGGATGTTTTTTACCGGAGCAGGACACCAAAAGGGGGGCAATCACCAGCAGGGCTATCAGCTTTTTATTCATCTAAAATACGTGCCTGACCTGGAAAACGGCCTCAACACGGAGGCCAATAAAGTTATGCTTCGGGTGGCGTGTAGCCTTCAATATGAACGTCTTTACCTTCGAACAGGAAATTGATCATTTCCTTTTCCAGCACTTTGCGATCGTCGGGATTCATCATATTGAGTTTTTTCTCGTTGATCAGCATCGTCTGCTTAGCCATCCATTGCTGCCAGGCTTCTTTCGAGATTTCATTGTAAATGCGTTTTCCCAGATCGCCAGGGTAGAGCTGAAAATCCTGCCCTTCAGCGTCGCGTTGTAAAAAAGTACAAAAAATGGTGCGGCTCATTACTCTTCCTCATTAATCTCACCGTCGCCCACAGGCAACGGCTGGGGATGGCGCAGTTCGTGTAAAAGACGCTCTACAGGTGCGGCTAATCCCACAGATGGCGGCAGCGTTAAGTTATACCAGAGACCGCCAGCTTCATCCATTAATGCCCCGGCAGAAGGCCATGACAGCCACATGGGAACGATATCCAGATGAAAATGGCTGAAGGTGTGACGAAATGCCGTAAGCTGCTGCGGTTTGGCATGGATGCCGCGCGTCGACAGCCAGGCGTTCAGATCGTCTTCGCTGGTGAACTGCGGGAAGCAGAATAAACCGCCCCATAAACCCACCGGCGGACGCTGTTCAAGCCAGACATTGTCGCCGTTTTGCATCATCAAAAACCAGCCGCTGCGTTCAGGCAACGTCTGCTTAGGTTTTTTGCCCGGATAGTTTGCCCAGCTGTTCGTCGCGCGGGCTTCGCAACCATCGCTGAGCGGGCAGATTTCACATTTCGGGCGCGAGCGGGTGCAAACCATGGCGCCCAGATCCATCATGGCCTGGTTAAACTGACTGACGCCCTCGGCTGGCGTCACGTCTTCACTAATTTGCCACAGCCGTTTTTCAACATCCTTCCTGCCCGGCCAGCCAGCCACTGCGTAACAGCGAGCCAAAACCCGTTTCACGTTACCGTCCAGAATCGGGAAGTGCAGGCCCAGCGATAGCGATAAGATCGCACCCGCTGTCGAGCGGCCTACGCCGGGCAGCGCGGCGATGTCATCGTAGTTGCGCGGGAATTCGCCGCCGTGCACCTCAACCACCTGTTTGGCGGCTTTGTGCAGGTTACGCGCACGCGCGTAGTAACCCAGACCGGTCCAGAGATGCAGCACTTCGTCCAGCGGCGCGGCGGCCAGATCGCTGACGGTCGGAAAGCGCGCCATAAAGCGCTCAAAATAGGGGATAACGGTGGCGACCTGGGTTTGCTGTAACATCACTTCAGACAGCCACACCTTATAAGGTGTTTTCTCTAACTGCCACGGCAGGGTTTTGCGGCCAAAGCGTTGATACCAGTCCAGCACCTGTTGCGCGAACTGCGGGGCTTGCATCATAAAGGGGATATTTCCGTGATTACGCGACATTCAGGTGGGAATTCCAGCATAAGCGCCACTGAGAGTAAACCTGAAGATTGCAAAGGCCTGTTTCTTTCTGGTGGCCACTGACGCCCGGTTGTCAGATAAGGCCGGTTACACACAAGAAGGCGATGGAAATGTTGCTGATAAAACACGGGTTGTTTCTCGTTTTCGGGCATAGCCGAAAGTCAGACTTAAAACAGAAGCCCCGGGTCGGGGCTTCGCGTTTAAATTTTTATCTCTTTGGTTGCTGCGATCGGCACCGCTTCCTTTTCCGGTGGCTTACGGTATTTATCCAGCAGGCGGATGTGAATTTTCCGTAGCATGTCGCCGTTCAGTGTATAGAAACGGAAATAGAGCAGCAGCGTCAGGGCAAAAAAGACAGCGGGCAGCACGATCATAATAAACTGCATGCCAGCAAGGGTTTCCTGCGACTGGTTGACGTTGGGCAGATAGCCAATCATGCCCAGCACGACAGCGATAAAGAAAGCCGCCAGCGCAGAACCGCCTTTAACGACCATGGTTTGCACCGAATAGGCAATGCTTTCACAGCGCACATGCAGTTTGTATTCGCCGTAATCTACGGTATCCGCCACCATAATTACCTGAAGCACCCAGAAAAGCGCCGTTCCGGTATTGAATAAAATCCCGGCAATAACGATTAAGGATGTCGCGTGACTGCCTGCTAATACCATAGCGAACAGCACACCGCCGCTCAGAATCGGCAGGGCAGACGCCGCCGCCCATAGTATCCGGCGTGACAGCAGATTCACTAATTTGGGGAACAGAACCAGTGTTGCCAGGTTCGCCGCGCCAGCATAGGAGAGGTAGTAAGGGAAGAGACTGGCATCGCCGATCACATAGGTAAAATAGTAAATCGCAAAACCGGTAATGATATTCGCCGCAATGTTATAGGCCAGCGCCATACCGAGCAGGCAGGCAAGCTGATCGTTGCGGTAGATAAGGCCGACGATCGCGCTCAGTCCCATCCGGCCGCCGTCCTGGGTCTGCGCGCCGTCTGATGAATAAACCTCATGAACATTACGCAGCGTGATGAGGGTTGCCGCGATGAAAAATACGATCAGGAGCAGGGTAAACATCTGAAAGCCAAAGCCGCGATCGTCGCCCCCGATATAACTGACAAACGGTAGCGCAATGCCGGCCGTGACAAAGGAGGCGAGGCTGGCAAAAAAGCGTGGCCAGGGCACCAGCTCTTCGCGCTCACGTTTGTCCAGCGTAATGGTCGGTACCAGTGACCAGAACGGAATATCCATTATGGTATAGGTCATTCCCCACAGAATGTAGGTGACCCAGACAAAAACCAGCTGTGTCGTCCCTTCAAACAGGTGAGCGCTGAATAACGCGAACAGCACCAGCGAGTTTGTCAGCGTGCCAGTTAAAATCCAGGGTTTAAATTTCCCCCAGCGAGAACGTGTAATGGTAACGATCCATCCCATAATGGGATCGTTAATCGCATCCCAGATCCGGGCGACTAAAAACAACGTGCCGACCATGCCAACCGATAATCCCACCACGTCGGTGTAGTAATACATCAGGTAGAGGTAAACAATGCCAATCGCGAAGTCTTTTCCAAACGCACCACATCCGTAACTGAGTTTTGTCGTTATCGAAATGCTCATCGGTTGCCGGGTCGCTGTTGCCAGCGCCCGCTCACTGTTATGACGTAGAATCGCGACCGGACATAGCATCCGGCGACAAAGAATTAACGATGAAGCCAGGCGGGCAGCCAACTGCCGTGCTCAGTGATGAGTTCGTCCACCAGTGCATAGATCTCATCAAGGCTTAATACCGCTGCCGTATGCGGATCCAGCATGGCGGCGTGATAAACCCGATCGCGGTTTTCAGTCAGAATGGCTTCGGTCAGCAGTGTCTGCACATTGATATTGGTTTGCATCATGGCGGCCAGATGTGACGGAATCGTACCGACTTTGGTGGGCTGAATCCCATTGGCATCGACCAGACAAGCGACTTCCACGCAGCATCCCTGCGGCAGATTATCAATCAGACTATCATTACGCACGTTGCCATAAATGACCGCCGGTTCGCCGGTCCAGATAGCGTTCATAATCGTGCTGGCGTACTCACGCGAGGGTTTGCTTTCAATACCTTCGGCGCGACGGTAACGTGCCAGTTCTGCCCGCCATTCCGCCAGTTGTTCTTCACAACGTTTGGGATATTCATCCAGCGGAATCTGATACCGTTCAATAAGATCTTCGCGGCCTGGTTTGATAAACCACGGCGTATATTCTGCGAAGTGCTCTGAGGATTCGGTGACGAAATAGCCCAGCTTTTTGAACATTTCATAGCGCACAATGTTGGGACAGCGCGTATTGCCGTGCAGGTTGGGCTTCGGCACCTGGCCGGCGTTCCAGGCCGCCAGCAGGTCGGGATAGAGATCAACGTAACTGCCGTCAGCGGTTTTGCGCTCCAGCGTCAGATAAAACGCCATATGATTAATCCCGGCGCAGCGGTAACGCAGATCGGCAGGATTTAAATTCAGATCGTTGGCCAGTTCCTCCGCCGTTCCCTGTACCGAGTGGCACAGCCCAACCTGTTTGATATGGGGATAGCGCGCATACATTGCCCAGGTGTTCATCGCCATGGGGTTGACGTAATTAAGCAGGGTGGCATGCGGGCAGACTTCCGTCATGTCTTCGCAAATCTGCCACAGGTGCGGGATGGTGCGCAGGGCGCGCATAATGCCGCCGGGGCCCAGCGTATCGGCTATGGTCTGCTCCAGACCATAGCGTTTACAGACCTCAAAATCGGTGACGGTACAGGGCTGATAGCCGCCTATCTGAAAGGCGACCACGACAAAATCCGCATCCGCTAAGGCCGCTTTCTGCTCGCTGTGGCAGGTAATCTGGCCAGCCGCGCCCGCGGAATCCATAAGTTTACTGACGACGGTATAGGATTCTTCAAGCCGGGTTGCATCAATATCCATCAGGGCAATATGGGCCGATTTTAGCGCATCGCGATGGAAGACATCGCCAAGGATATTCTTGACGAAGATAGTGGAACCCGCGCCAATAAAGGTAATTTTGGGTGCAGACATCAGAACGCTCCATGACAGGGTGGGATAATCTCATGGTGGCACGCTGTGCGGGCGAAAACTTCCGTCTTATCGGATGAGCATTCCCAAAAACTCAGATCAGATGCTGGCAACGAACAGATCTGAGTTTTTGGGATAAATTAACGTAAAAAGAAGAGTATCTGGTCTGAAAGAGCGCTTAGTATAGGGAATCCACTGCTGTTTTTGGCCGTCTCCGCGGGTACGCTGGGCGGGGTTCTGATAATTCAGGAGAGAATCATGACGACATTACAGCCCGTTGCCACGCTGCCGCCCGATCCGCATATGTGCAGCAGTGACGAAAAGCAAACCCGCAGCCCGCTGTCGCTCTATTCCGAATATCAACGTATGGATATCGAACTGCGTCGGCCGCTGGCGATGAGCAGCTGTCACTGGCATGGGCAGGTTGAGGTCAATGTGCCGTTCGACGGGGACGTGGAATATTTAATCAATAATGAAGTCGTGCAGATTAAGCAGGGCTATATCACGCTGTTTTGGGCCTGTACACCGCACCAGCTTACCCGGCCCGGTAACTGCCAGAACATGGCTATCCTTAATCTGCCGATGCATCTGTTTCTGTCATGGCCGCTCGACCGGGAACTCATCAATCATGTCACACATGGCATGGTGATTAAGTCTGTGGCAAAACAGCAGCTCAGCGCCTTTGAAGTGCAGCGCTGGCAGCAGGAACTGAACAGCCCGGATGAACAGATTCGCCAGCTTGCTGTGGATGAAATTGGCCTGATGCTTAAACGCTTTAGTCTGTCAGGGTGGCAGCCTGTGCTGGTGAACAAAACGTCGCGGACACACAAAAACAGCGTGTCGCGCCATGCGCAGTTTTATGTCAGCCAGATGCTGAGCTATATTGCCGACAATTATGACCAGGCTCTGACAATCAATGACGTCGCAGAGCACGTCAAGCTTAATGCAAACTATGCCATGGGCATCTTTCAACGCGTCATGCAGCTTACGCTAAAACAGTACATTACCGCGATGCGCATTAACCATGTCCGGGCGCTGCTGAGCGATACCGATATTACCGTGCTGGATGTGGCGCTGACGGCCGGCTTCCGTTCCAGTAGTCGCTTTTACAGCACCTTTGCCAGGTATGTCGGCATGTCGCCACAACAGTACCGCAAGCTCAGTCAGCAACGGCGGCAGACCATGACGTTATAATTCTGTTTCCGGCCAGCAGCCTCCCAGGCAATTTTCTTGCATTACTCTACACTCAGGCAGGAAAACGCATGTCAAAACACGCCGGGTGCGCGCGGAAAGTGGCAAAGGCTTGCTTCTGCTTTTGAACTTTGCATAATGCCCGTTTCCCTGAACAGGCTAACCAGCAGGCTTCAACATGATTAATGACGTCATCACCCCAGAATATGATGAAAATGGACGCCCGTTGCGTCGGATTCGTAGTTTTGTGCGCCGCCAGGGCCGCTTAACCAAAGGCCAGCAGCAGGCGCTGGACAACTACTGGCCGGAAATGGGTGTTGAATATCAGCCAGAGCCCATTGATTTGCCCGCGCTGTTTGGGCGCGATGCGCCTGTCACGCTGGAGATCGGTTTTGGTATGGGCGCGTCGCTGGTCACCATGGCGCAAAATAATCCGCATCAAAACTTCCTTGGCATCGAAGTGCATGCGCCCGGCGTGGGAGCCTGCCTGGCGTCGGCGAAAGAGGCCAATGTCAGCAATCTGCGGGTGATGTGTCATGATGCGGTGGAAGTGCTGGAGAAAATGATCCCGGATAATTCACTGCGCATGGTTCAGCTGTTCTTTCCCGATCCGTGGCATAAAGCCCGTCACAACAAACGCCGTATCGTGCAGGTGCCGTTTGCCGAGCTTGTGATGCGTAAACTGAAACTGGGCGGTGTGTTCCATATGGCGACCGACTGGGAAGCCTATGCCGGGCATATGCTTGAGGTGATGAGCAGCATCGCGGGTTATCGAAACCTGTCTGAAGACAATACGTATGTGCCGCGTCCTGAGACGCGTCCACTGACCAAATTTGAGCAGCGCGGGCAGCGTTTGGGCCATGGCGTTTGGGATTTAATGTTTGAGAGGGTGAAATAATGGCCACACAACGCAGCCGTCGTTTACGTAAAAAATTGCATATTGATGAGTTTCAGGAGCTGGGCTTTTCCGTAGCCTGGCGCTTCCCGGACGGCACCTCTGAAGAGGTTATCGACGAAACGCTGAATCAGTTTATTAACGAAGCGATCGATCCCAATGGCCTGGCTTATGACGGCAGCGGCTATCTGGCCTGGGAAGGGCTAATCTGCCTGCAGCAAACCGGTAAATGTACCGAGGAACATCGCGAGCTGGTACGTAAATGGCTGGAAGATCGCCAGTTACTGGATGTAAAGGTGACCGAACTCTTTGACGTCTGGTGGGACTAAGTTACCAGCGATATCGCTTTCACACCCAGACAGGGAGAACGTATGATTCGTAACGTGCTGGTCGCTGGCCTCTTGCTGGCGGCAACGCAGGCCCAGGCGGCCTGGGAATGCAGCGTTAAACCACAGGATGATGTGGTCATTAGCCCACAAAACGTGCAGGTTGTTGGCGCAAACGGCAATCTTGTGATTTCGCCGCAGGGCGATGTGCAGTTCAACGGGCAAAAAATCACGATGAACGCCGCCAGTCGTCAGCAGGCCATTAATTACCAAAATGCGTTACGTCGCGATCTGCCGTGGATCGATAACGGTGCCACCTCCCGTCTGGAGAAAGGTCGGCTGGCGCTGGATAAGATCATCACTGAGCAGGTAGGGGAATCAAGCCGCTTGCACAGCCGACTGGCCACGCTGAATGCCCAGTTAAAAACCCAGATGAACCGCATTATTGAACATCGCAGTGACGGACTGACGTTCCATCACCAGGCGATCGATCAGGTTCGTGCCGATGGGCAGCAACTGGTGAATCAGGCGATGGGCGGTATCCTGCAGGACAGCATTAATGAGATGGGGACGAAAGCCATGACCAACGGTGGCGGCAGCGGGCTGCAGGGGTTGATGGGTAACCTTGGTGGTCTGCAGAACGCCATTCAGAGCGAATGGAATAATCAGGAAACGGACTTCCAGCAGTTTGGTAAAGACGTCTGTAACCGGGTTATCTCGCTGGAAAAAGACCGTAAAACGCTGGTTAAATCATTTAACTAACCCGTTTTATGTCCTGCCCTGTTAAGAAGGGGCTGAATCATCAGCCCCGTTTTGTCTCAGTCGCTGTTAGCTTCTTTGGTCACGGTCTTGTTACCGGCGACATAGTTATAGATCACCAGCAGCGCAAAGATGCCCGTAATAATCATGGTAATGGTGCCTTTATCGAGGAACCTCGCCATATTACCCAGCAGAATCCCTGTCACGCCAAAGTCCGTATCTGAGAATGTGGTATTCGTCAGACCAATCGCACCCAGCACAGGCAGTAACGCAACCGGCAGGAAGGTAATCAGAATACCGTGTGCAAAGGCGCCAATCATCGCACCCCGCTTGCCGCCCGTCGCATTGCCAAAGACGCCCGCCGTCGCCCCGCAGAAAAAGTGCGGCACCACGCCGGGCAAAATCAGCACCCAGTGCAGCTGCCCAAGGATAAACAACCCGACGAGTCCACCGATAAAGCTGGAAATAAAGCCGACCAGAACGGCATTGGGCGCATAGGGAAACACGATAGGGCAGTCCAGAGCAGGACGCGCGCTGGGCACCAGCTTCTCTGAAAACCCGGTAAAGGCCGGTACAATCTCCGCCAGAATTAAGCGCACGCCCTGCAGGATAATAAAGACCCCGGCAGCAAAGGTAATGGCCTGGACAAACGAATACACCAGATAGTTTTGACCATGGCTGAACTGACTTTCAACATACTCTCTGCCCGCCGAGACGGACAAAATAAAATAGATGATCATCATGGTCAGAGAGATGGAGATGGTACTGTCGCGCAAAAAACTCAGGTTTTTGGGCATGTTCATCTCTTCGGTGGACTTTGAACCTTTGCCCACTATAGAGCCTATCCAGCCTGACAGGACATAACCCACCGTGCCGGTATGAGCCAGCGCAACCTGATCGTGACCGATAATTTTACGCATATAGGGCTGAGCCAGGGCCGGGAAAAAGGCCATCAGCATGCCCAGCGTCAGCGAACCGGTATAAATCAGCTGCACACCTTCAAAACCGGCAACGGACAGAATAATGGCAATCATACAGGCCATATAGAAGGTGACGTGGCCAGAGAGATAGATATATTTCAGGCGGGTAAAGCGGGCGACGGTAATGTTTGCCACCATGCCGAACGCCATAATCAGCGTGGTAGGCGCGCCGTATTTCGCCAGCGCGATGGATACCATCGCTTCGTTATTAGGAATAATGCCCTGAACGTTGAATGCGTGCTTAAAAATATCGCCGAGCGGCGTCAGCGAGCCCACCAGAACGGTGGCACCGCCTGCCAGCACTAAAAAGCCCAGAATCGTTTTTACCGTTCCCTTTATCACATCCGGCAACGGCTTGCGCTGCGCGATCAGGCCGAACATCGCGACTAATCCGACCAGAATCGAAGGGACTTTCAGCACATCGACAACTACCAGTAAAAGGTTTTGTATAAACATAATAACCTCAGCGGTAAGTGTTCTTATCAAAGGGGATAACGGTGTTATTTGTTGAAGTAGTCGCGAATTTTCTGCTCAACTTCTTTCAGGTCGATGATGTTGTTGATGATAATGACTTTTTCCGGGGGCAGATTAGCGCTGTAGGCGATGTCTTTTGCCATCACGAATACATCTGCGACGTCCGGCGTCACCGAGCCGAGGTCGGCATGTTCGACCTCCGCCGTCATATCAATCGCTTTAAGCACTTTTTTGATGTTCATTTCCATCATGAAGCTGCTTCCCAGGCCTGAACCACACACTGCCATAATTTTCATAACTACCTCTTCTTATTTGAAATTGTTAACTGATAAGGTCGTCTGCCAGCAGAACCGTGCACAGTTCCTGCTGGCTTTGTGCGTGATAAACGCGTTGCATGATGTCCTCGTCTGTCAGCACTTCAGCCAGCTGCGAAATCATCTCGATATGGCTGTTGCTGTCAGGGGCCGAGAACATAAAAAGGATGTCGACAGGATCGTTTTCATCAGCATCAAAGTTGACAGGGGTTGCCAGTTTCACGACGGACAAGCCCAGTTTCTTCGCGCCCTGTTCAGGACGCGCATGTGGCATCGCGATTCGGGGGGCGATCACGAAGTAGGGGCCGGTCTCTTCTTTGAGCCGGACGATGGTGTCAATGTAATCCTGCGAAATAGCGCCTTCACGGCAGAGAGGATTACCGGTGACCTGAATCGCCTCTTTCCAGTCGGAAACGCGCTCAATGTATTGAATTTTTTCAGCATTCAGCCATTGGGTAAGATTTGCCATACGGTGTCCTGGATAAAAAAGTTGGGCCAGCAGGCAGGCTGCTTGTCATTGCAAGATGTACAGTCAGCTTTTTGCCTTTTTCAGGCGGTCAACCTGTTTGTTTTTCCTGATTCTCTTCCACACACGTCAGGGTAGATAAAAAGTCAAAACCAGTTATTTGATTAGTAATGACTTTTATTGCTAAAGCAGGCGTCAGTTCTGACAATTGCCTGTTGCACAAATTTATTTATACGTATAGACATGTTTAACGTGTCTAGTCATCTTGATGATGCACCTCGACCTGTACAGATACAATATGCAAGAATCAATTCTGGCTGGACAGGCGACACTGGAGTGCAAAATCGTTAGCTGGATCACACTGGTTCCTGTCTCACTCATACGCAGTGACGGAAATCAGGCATACAGGCGATGCGGCGGCGCACCGCAGGCACGGGCTTACTATTCGGGAACAGCGTGATGTTCGATGGCATAACAGAGAAACAAAAAGAGGTTGTCGACTATATTCTGACCAAGATCATGCAGGACGGACTGCTGCCGGGCGACAAGCTGGATACCGAAATTGCGATAGCAAAGAACATCGGTATCACCCGGGCGACGGTACGGGAAGCAACCCGTATTCTGATTGAGCAGCAGCGTATTTATCGCGTGAAGGGGTCGGGACTGTTTGTCGGTTCTATCGGCAAGAGCAATCACGCCGGCCGGTTCCATGCGCTTTCGCCCTTTGATTATCAGGCTCATAAAAAAGGCCATAAAGCGGTCAGGAAGGTGCTCACTGCCAGCATCATCAAGGTGCCCGGACCGGAGATGGCGCAGGCGTTACGTATCAGAAACAGCGATCAGATATACAAAATTCTTCGACTGATGTGCTTTGACGATATTCCCGTGGCGCTGGAATATATCCACCTGCCTGTCAGCCTGTTCAGCAGCATGGAGTTTGGCCGGCTGGAAATCTCGAAATACTCTTACATTGAACAAATCACCGGCAAAAAGATTCAGCGCCGCGACCAGCAGCTTAATGCGATTAACGTGACCGACAGTGAGCAACTCAGACTGCTGAATTTTAGTGCGAATGAGGCGGCGTTGGAGATTAATGAGACGGTTTATCTGGATGATGGCATGCCCTGCGAGGTGAACATTGCCATCATCAATACCCGGTTGTTGCAACTGAGACAGAATACTGAGCGCGGATAAGGATTCGGCCTCCTTCATACAGCCGCAGTTTGCACGCCGAACCCGAAGCGCGTTACTCGTCGGCCAGGAACAGTTCCAGTAGCGAGTTCAGAAACAGTTTGCCCTTCTCGGTAATTTGCCAGATGTCCGCTGTTTCAGTGATGTAACCTGCGGCAATAGCCTGATCGAGCTGTGGACGAATCAGCGCTTCATTCAGCCCGGTATAGCGGCCGAAGTCCGCGCGTGGCGCAGGCTCCAGCAACCGGAAACGGTTCATAAAGAACTCGAACGGCTTGTCACTGTCTGCTACCTCGTACTGTTTATCGAGATAGTTGCCCTTCATAAAACCCCGCGGATGGCGCACTTTGACCGTGCGAACAATACGGCCATCGGGTTGGGTCAGCTTGCCATGGGCACCACAGCCAATCCCAAGATAATCGCCAAAACGCCAGTAATTCAGGTTGTGCTCACAGCGGTATCCCGGTTTGGCATAGGCCGATGTTTCATATTGCTCATAACCGGCAGCGGTCAGCAGCCGATGTCCCTGCTCAAAGATGTCCCACAACGCATCGTCGTCGGGCAATTTAGGCGGACGTGAGCCAAACAACGTATTCGGTTCGATGGTCAGCTGATACCAGGACAAATGCGGAGGATTAAGCGCGATCGCCTGACGCAAATCGTCCAGCGCTTCCGTCAGTGACTGGTCGGGCAAACCGTGCATCAGATCGAGGTTAAAGCTGCGCAGGTTCAGGCCCTGCGCCAGCGCCGCGGCGCGCTTCGCTTCCTCGGGACCATGGATGCGACCGAGGCGTTCCAGCTTCTGCGGGCTAAAGCTTTGTACCCCAATGGAGATGCGGTTAATCCCGGCGCGCTGATAGGCGCTGAAACGGTCGGCTTCCACCGTGCCTGGATTCGCCTCCATCGTAATCTCCGCCCCTTCTGCCAGCGTCAGGCGCGCGCGTACGCCATCCATCAGCATCTGCATCGCGCTACTGCTTAACAGGCTTGGCGTTCCGCCACCGATAAATATCGTGCGTACGTCACGTCCGTGAATCAGCGGCAGATCGTTTTCAAGATCGCGCAGCAGGTGCTGCACATACTCAATGTGCGGCACCTCATCTTTTAACGCGTGAGAATTAAAATCGCAGTAAGGGCATTTCTGGACGCACCAGGGAATATGGATATATAAACTCAGCGGGGGTAAATCAGGCATTACGCATCGCTTCCAGTAACAGCGTCAATGCTTTACCTCGATGAGAGACTTTTCCTTTCTCTGCTTTTGTCAGCTCGGCGGCGGTTTTACCCAATGCCGGAATGTAGAACACCGGGTCGTAGCCGAAGCCGCCTTCACCGGCTGGGGTGCGGGTGATTTCGCCGTCCCAGGCGCCGTGAAACACCAGCGGCGTGGGATCGGCAGCGTGACGTAAATACACCAGCACGCAGTGGAACTGGGCCTGACGCTGTCCGTCCGGGGTGCTTTCCAGCGCCTGAAGCAGCTTTTCCAGGTTCTGTTGGTCACTGGCGTCGTCACCGGCATAGCGGGCCGAATAAATGCCCGGTGCGCCGCCCAGCGCGTTGACGGCCAGCCCGGAGTCATCTGCGATAGCGGGCAGCCCGGTCACCTGCGCGGCATGGCGCGCTTTCAGGATGGCGTTTTCAATAAAGGTCAGGCCGGTCTCCTCGGCGGATTCAACGCCGAGGTCGGTTTGCGCCACGATATCCAGTCCAAAGGCGGAGAGCAGATCCGCCAGTTCACGGACTTTGCCGGGATTACCGGTGGCAAGAACAACTTTTTGCATAACAGTTCCAGTTTGGTTCATTTACAGCAAATACCAGAGACCCGGGAACAGGTCCATGCCGAGGAAATTCAGGGCATACAGCACCAGAATGACGATCATGGCGGAGAAGTCGATGCCGCCCATCGCGGGCAGAATGCGGCGAATCGGCGCCATTAACGGCTCGGTCAGCTGAATCAGCACATAGTCCATCGGACCGCGGCCCTGGCTGATCCAGCTCATCAGGGAACGGATAATAATGACCCAGAACACCAGATAACCGGCGGATTTCAGTAGCGACAGCAGGCCGACCAGCAAGTTAGCGGGATCGACAGAGAACACGCCGACCTGAATCAGCAGCAGAAGCGGATATTTCAGCGTAGTGAGCACAAACGCCAGCAGCAGAGAAGCCGTATCAATCGGACCCAGCGCAGGCAGAATGCGACGCAACGGTTTTACAATCGGCTGAGTAATCTTCACGACAAACTGGGCAAGCGGATTATAAAAATCGCAACGTGACCACTGCATCCAGATGCGCAGCAACAGCACCATGACGTAGAGATCGATTAGCGTTTTTACCAAAAACGTCATTGTTAACATGAAGTTCCTCAATTATTGTTGTGAAGGCTGTGTGTAATCACGTGCGCCAAATATTGCGGTGCCAATGCGCACCAGGGTGCTGCCTGCGGCAATCGCCGCCTCCATATCATCACTCATTCCCATCGACAGCGTATCAACATCACTATAGTGCTGTTTTAACTGGTGAAATGCATCAGCCATTTGCTGGCATACCGCCAGCTGTTTCTGATAATCCTGTTCGGGTGCCGGAATCGCCATCAGCCCGCGCAAACGCAAACGCGGCATCGCGGCAATAGCCTGCGCCAGTTCGTCGACGGCCTCCAGCATGATGCCAGATTTGCTGTTTTCGTCACTGATATTTACCTGAATCAGCACATTGAGCGGTGCCAGATGTTCAGGCCGCTGATCGTTAAGCCGCTGTGCAATCTTCAGACGATCAAGGGTGTGGCACCAGGCAAAGTGTTCTGCCACCAGTCGGCTTTTATTGGACTGCAGCGGGCCAATGAAGTGCCATATCAGATTGGGATGTGAGGTCAGCGCCTGAACCTTTTCAACCCCTTCCTGAACGTAATTTTCCCCGAACGCGAGCTGACCCGCCGCCGCCGCTTCTTTGACTGCGCTCGCAGGTTTCGTTTTGCTCACTGCAAGTAGCGTAATTTCTTCGGGAGCCCGGCCGAAACGCCTTGCAGCAGCGGCGATTCGCTGGCGGACTTGCTGTAGGTTGTGCTGGATTGAAGTCATAGTCGGGAGAACACAATGAATCTGGATGAAATCGTGGCGCTTAGTGTAAAGCATAACGCTGCCGATCTGCACCTTTGTAGCGGACATTTGCCGTACTGGCGGCGTCAGGGCAGGCTGGAGCCGCTGCCCGCTCGGTCTGCGCTGTCACCTGACTGGATGGCGCAGTTTACGTCGGTGTGGCTGGACAGCGAACAGCAGCAGCAACTTAAGCGGGAAGGGCAACTGGATTTCGCGTTGACCCTGGCGGCGGGACAGCGCCTGCGCGCCAACCTGTTTATGCAGCGTAACGGGCTGTCTCTGGCGCTACGCACCATCGCCAGCGAATGCCCGACGCTGACCGATCTGCGCGTACCGGAAGGGGTGCAGGCGTTACTGAAGAAACGGGACGGACTGATATTAATCACCGGGGCGACGGGCAGCGGTAAGTCGACCACCCTCGCGGCAATGGTGGATGCGATTAACCGGCAGCAGGCCCGCCATATCCTGACCCTGGAGGACCCGATTGAGTTTATCCATCGCAGTCAGCAATCCCTGATTCAACAGCGTGAAGTCGGTGTGCATTGCCGGAGTTTCAGCCAGGGCCTGAAAGCCGCACTCAGGGAAGATCCTGACGTTATTATGCTGGGGGAACTGCGCGACAGCGATACCATTCGTCAGGCGCTCACTGCCGCAGAAACCGGCCATCTGGTGCTGGCCACGCTGCACACGCGCGGTGCGGTGCAGGCGGTAGACAGGCTGGTGGATGTGTTTCCTGCGGAAGAAAAAAATCTGGTGCGCACTCAACTGGCAAGCAGCCTCAACGCAGTGATCGCGCAGCAACTGGTGCCAGCCTGTGATGAGAAGAGGACCGGGCTGTTTGAAGTATTGATGGCGACCAGTGCCGTGGTCAATCTGATTCGGGAAGGCAAAATGCATCAGATTCCGGCGCTTCTGCAAACCGGCGCTCGGGCCGGGATGCAGACATTCGAACAGAGCCGCGCAGCCCGTCAGGCTGAAGGGGTCATTCGCTAGTGAGTGTCGAACCAGTCCTGCAGGATAATGGCCGCTGACTGTGAATCGACCGACCCTTTGTTCAGCGCACGGTAACCGCCACGCTCAAACAGGCCCGCACGGGCTTCAACGGTACTGAGGCGTTCGTCCTGCAGCTCCACGCGAATGCCGAAACGCCCGTGTAAGCGGTTGGCAAACTTGCGCGCACGCGCGGTCAGTGGCTGTTCGCTGCCGTCCATATTAAGCGGCAATCCCACCACCACAAAATCAGGCTGCCACTCTTTCAGCAACTTTTCGATTTGCAGCCAGTCAGGCGTACCGTCCTGTGCTTTGAGGGCACTTAACGGACGGGCGCTGCCCGTCAGCTGCTGCCCGACGGCAACGCCAATGCTTTTGGTGCCGAAGTCGAAGCCTAACAAGGTTTGATGTGTCATCAGGCGTGACCTGCATCGCTGGCCATATTGTGAATATCCACCCCGATGCTTCGTGCCGCTTCGCGCCAGCGCTCAGCGATGGGCGTCTGAAACAGAATATTGCTGTTTGCGGGGGTGGTCAGCCAGGCGTTTTCCATCAGCTCATTTTCAAGCTGATCTTTTTCCCAGGCGCAATAGCCCAGCGCCACCAGAACATGGTCGGGCTGATCGGCGGTACCTATGGCTTCCAGGACATCGCGTGATGTCGTGATCACCGTGTTGTCTGAGACACGGATGCTGGAGGTAAACGTGCGCTGGGCAGAGTGCAGGATAAATCCGCGATCTTCTGCCAGCGGGCCGCCGCTGAATACCGGCTTATCCAGGTTGATTGCCGGATCGCGGTTTTCCTCGGCAATCTTGAGCTTTTTCAAAATGCCTTCAACCGTCAGGTTTTCCATAGGCTTGTTAATAATCAGCCCCATTGCCCCTTCTTCGTTGTGCTCGCAAATGTAGACCACAGAACGTTTGAAAAAGGGATCCTGCAACGCTGGCATGGCAATCAAAAAGTGATGCTGTAAATTCATTCTCACATGCTTTACCAAAGATAACCGGTGCGTAACGTCAGCACCGGTGTTGGGTTGATCACGGAGCATGGTCCCAGCGTTATGCTGAGCCCAGACGCTTCTCAATGGCATCCATCAGCATACCGGTGATGGACACAGGGAAAGCGGCCTCGATTTCACGAATGCATGTTGGGCTGGTCACGTTAACTTCTGTCAGTCTATCACCAATAATATCGAGTCCGACAAAAATCAAGCCTTTGGCTTTAAGCGTGGGTCCGACTTTGCGGGCGATCGCCCAGTCACTTTCGCTCAGCGGGCGCGCTTCACCGCGTCCACCGGCGGCCAGGTTACCACGGGTTTCACCGCCTTGGGGGATACGCGCCAGGCAATAGGGAACGGGTTCGCCATCGACGACCAGTACGCGTTTGTCGCCCTCTTTGATCGCTGGCAGATAATTTTGCGCCATGCAGTAGCGGCTTTCATGCTCTGTCAGCGTTTCGGCGATTACGCCAAAGTTCGGGTCATCCTGCTTCACGCGAAAGATGGATGCGCCACCCATGCCGTCCAGCGGCTTCATAATCACATCGCCATGTTCCTGCCAGAACGCACGGAGTTGCTGCTTCGAACGGGTCACCAGCGTATCCGGCGTAAATTCAGCAAACCAGGCGGTATAGAGTTTTTCATTGCAGTCGCGCAGGCTTTGCGGCTTGTTAACGATCAGCGTGCCCTGTTCTTCGGCACGTTCCAGAATGTAGGTGCAGTAGATGAATTCGGTATCGAACGGTGGGTCTTTGCGCATCAGGACGACATCAAGATCGGCCAGTTTGATCTGCTGTTCGCTGCCAAACTGGTACCAGCTCGCGGCATTCTGTTCCACGCTGAGCAGGCGCGTGCGGGCAAAGGCCACGCCGCCGCGCAGGGAGAGATCGTTCATCTCCATATAGTGAATTTCGTAGCCCCGGCGCTGGGCTTCCAGCAGCATTGCAAAGCTGGAGTCTTTCTTAATGTTGATGGATGCGATCGGGTCCATCACGATGCCAAGCTTAATCATTATTCTCTCCTGAAGGAGGCGGCACTAACCGTCTCGTTCCGTTCGGGCAAAAGGGGCTGATCTTTCAGGCTGGCGGTGAGGCTGCATGGCCTGAACGTGCTAAAAGTATCGCTTAACCCAGGTCGCCAAACCTCACCTGAAGTGCCGTAATGGCCGTCAGCGCGGTGGTTTCGGTGCGTAAAACGCGTGGGCCAAGCAAAATATCCGTAAATCCATGCTGTGCCGTCATGGCAATTTCTTCAGCGGACAGCCCACCTTCCGGGCCAATCAGCAACCTGACGCGCTCGACCGGTTGGGGCAAGGTGTTAATACTGTGGCTGGCGCGCGGATGCAGATTCAGTTTTAACCCACTTTCCGCTTCACTGCACCAGGCTTCCAGCGTCATCGCCGGACGGATTTCCGGTACCCGGTTACGGCCACACTGTTCACAGGCGGCAATCGCAATCTTTTGCCATTGCTGAATTTTTTTCGCCAGACGTTCGGCGTCCAGTTTGACACCACAGCGCTCAGAAAACAGCGGCGTGATGACATTAACGCCCAGTTCGATTGATTTCTGGATGGTAAATTCCATTTTTTCGCCACGCGACATCACCTGGCCGAGATGGAGATAAAGGGGCGATTCACGATCGTCAGTCTGACTCGTTGTGATGGATACTTTTACACGTTTTTTATCAACTTGCGTGATTTCTGCTGCGAAAGTCAGATTACTGCCATCAAACAGTTCCAGATGCTGTCCACTGGTCATGCGTAATACGCGACCAACATGGTTAGAGGCATCGTCATCCAGTGTAATCTCACTGCCAACATGCAGCGGCTGTGAGTGAAAAATGCGAGGTATGCGCATAAAGTACCTGAGAGCAAAACGCCGCGCGATCCACGCGGCGAGGCCGTAAAGACAGTTAGTTTAGGGCAGGGATTTTAACGCTTGCAAGCTTCGAGCACATAAGGATTGTGATTCCCCTGTACCCGTGCGATACGTTGGTCTCGCTCGCATTCCCACTGGCTGACCGGATAGAGCTTGTTCCAGGCCGTAAATAGCTGGGTTTGCTGGCGCGACAAGCGCAGATGATATTGATCGCGCATATAGAAGTAGGTGCGCGCGATGGCACCGCGGGCCCGTTCTGGTGGCTCTGCCTGTTTGTTTTTAAAATCAATGTGCATGCTGCACTGACCATATTGCTTCTCTGTCCCGTTCCACTGGCTGTAAGCAAAGTTACCCCGGTCGCCGTTTACTTCCCCTATTGCCGGTTGCAGATTGTGCAGATCGGTCTCCATATGGCGATAGTCGGCATCTTTACTGCAGTTTTTGCGTCCACCATTCTGCCAGCACTGACGTTGATGACCGAACTCCCAGGCAGGCATCACGTGCTCCCACTCGATGCGCGCGGCACGGTTGGCATTTTTACGCGGTTGATAACCGCAGCTGCTCAGATCAGGTTCGCCCTTTTTACCGTGCCAGGTCATTTTGCAGCCGCAATAAAAGCTGCCCGGTGCATCGGCATTAATCTCGGCCGCATAAGCTTTTGCCTGCTGAAAATTATTCTGATGGTAATTATTCAGGTTAAGCGCGGTAGCATGAAAGGAGGCCAGCAGCAGCGCGGCGGTCATGATTATTTTGCGAGACATATTCCAGTTATCACCTTGATCCTAAAAAGGGCGGCAGGGTACCAGAATGCGGGGGCAGGCGGAATGAGAATCCGGTCAGGATGGAAGGAAAAGGCCGGCTTTTAATACGTTGCCGCAATGGACACAGCGGTATTCGCTTTCGCCGCGAATCACGCGATTATGACGCCGTACGGTAAGGTGGTGCTGCTGGCACTGACAGCGGTAGGCAAAGGTGCGACTACGGACGGACGCGACTTCAAAACGGTGGGTACGCTGGGCCGGAACACCGAGGACGGTTTCCATCATCCACTTCCACTCTTTCCCGTGCGGTGCCACGCGACCAAAGGTCTTCCACACCAGCAAATGGGCCAGTTCGTGAGGGACGACTTCATCAATAAACGCCTGTTGGTTCTCCAGCAGCAGCACAGGATTGAGGCGAATCTCCCATTTTTCCAGCCAGGCGGTACCGGCGGCGGTGCCCCGTTGCTGATAAACCAGCGTGGGCTCAGGGTAGGTGCGTTCAAGCGTGCGATTAGCGCGCTCAAGAGCATCACGCAGGGCGCGCATAACGGCTTGTTGCAGGGCAATCGGAAGACGAGGTGTTTTCATGGCGCTCAGCATAAGCGCCGCAGAGGCGGAACTCAATATGAATGCGCGGGGCAAAGATGGCGATGCCCGTCTGTCACGACGGACATCGCCACGGCTTAATGGAACTGCGCGACGGTTTGTGCCAGCTGGCGGGCCTGATCCTCAAGCGAACTGGAGGCCGCCGACATCTGCTGAACCAGTGCCGCATTTTGCTGAGTCGTGCCGTCCATTTCATTAACGGCAATGGTGACCTGAGCGATACCGCGCGCCTGTTCATCGGATGCGGCAACAATTTCACCGATGATGCGCTGCACGGATGAAACGGCATTTGTCATTTCATGCATGGTTTTGCCCGCATCATTGACCAGCACAACGCCATTCTCGACGCGCAGCGCTGACTCTTCAATCAGGGCGGCGATGTCCTTTACGGCACTGGTGGTGCGCTGCGCCAGGTTACGCACTTCTGAGGCCACCACGGCAAATCCGCGTCCCTGTTCCCCTGCACGTGCCGCTTCAACGGCGGCGTTAAGCGCCAGAATATTGGTCTGGAAAGCAATGCTGTTAATCAGCGTGGTGATATCACCAATTTTCTGCGAGCTTTCATCGATCTTCGCCATGGTTGTCACGACCTGATCCACCAGCGTTTCGCCACGGTTAGCGATACGGGTGGCATTTTCCGTCAGGCCTGTCGCCTGTTGTGCGTTGTCAGCGTTCATACGAATGGCCGCGCTAATCTGTTCCATGCTGGCCGCAGTTTCCTCCAGGGCGGCAGCCTGCTCCTCAGTTCGGGAGGACAGGTTCAGGTTGGCGCTGGCGATTTCGCCCGCGCCCTGCTGGACAGAGAGGCTGGCATCTTTGATTTGGCCGACCATCGTCCTAAGCTGTGACTGCATGGTACTCAACGCGTAGAACAGACTACGGCTATCGTCGGGCGCAACGCCAATGCTGTTGTTTAACCGCCCCTCAGCCACAGCCAGCGCGATACGCGCAGCCTCTGCCGGTTCACCACCCAGCGGGCGCATCACTTTGCGACTGAACAGCAGCCCCAGTACGGCACCCACCGACAGGATGCTGATGATCATCAGCCCGATGGCCCAGTACAGCTGGCGGTCAGCGGCCGCCATCACCTGACTGACGGGCGCCACGATCCCGACATACCAGGGTTTATCACTCTTCCCAACGCGCACGGGATACCACGTATACATGGCCTGTTCTTTGAGCACCGGATCGTATTGCTCCGTCACGTTGGTACTGGTGCTGTTTACGTTCCCCGGCCATTTCTTGCCCGCTTCACTTGTATCGGGGGAGGAAATCACGTTACCGCTGTTCGAAATCAGCAGCGCGTAACCGGTGCCTTGCCAGGGTTTGATCTGGTTGATTTTTTTCTGGATAGACGACAGCAGAATATCCGAGCTGACGACCAGTTTTAGCTTATCGTTCACCATGACAGGCGTGGCGACTGAGGTTAACCACTCGGGTTTCGCGCCATCATAGGCGAAGCTGTAGGGTTCAATCAGCGTGTCTTTAAGCGTTTCTTTCGGCAGCAGATAGTAATTGCCCGCACCGGGTTGTAAAAAATCCAGCGCCGGATTCATTTTAAAATGCCCGTCTTTATCCCGATCAATATACCAGGCATAGCGCCCCTCGGGTGGCATTCCCTGCTGGCCGGCGAAAGCACTGTCACGACCGTCGAAGGCGTTGGGTTCGAACACCACGGTCATCGATACAAAGTCAGGATTTTTCTGCAGGGCATATTCCATGAGCTTATGGGCAACGTTGCGATCGGTCACGCCGGCCGCAGGCAGCGCGGCAAGGCTTTGCCCCAGGTTTTGTGCCGCGTCCAGGGCATGCGTCAGTTCCTGTTGAATTTGTCCGGCATGGCTGGCAGCAATTTGTTGCAGGTAGTCAGCGGCCAGAGATTTTTGCGCTTTTGAAGACTGCCAGCTGAGCAATCCGATGGTCGCTGCAAAGCCCACGACAATCGTCATTCCCCCTGCCAGCAGCATCTGAGCCCGAGTGCTCATTGTCTTTTTTACGCTGGGGTTGTTCATTGGATTTCCTGATGAAAATAAAGTCTGAAAACGGGTTTTTATAAGGGAAACGTCAGGTCATTTATCGGCGTATATTTTTTCGACTTTAACGAAAGAAAAGCGAAGCGGGGCGGCGCAAGCCAGGCGTGGCAGGGTTTGAGCGTGAATACGCTGAGCTGTTGACGTGGGTAAAGGGTTAAAAAAAGCCAGTCAGTTTACACTGACTGGCTTTCACGGACGCGGGCGCGAAGGAATTTACTGGCCGATATCGCGCAGTTTTTTACCCGCCATCAGGTTACGTTCAATATGTTCCAGCGACACGTTTTTGGTCTCCGGAATGAGCATAACGGTGAGCACAATAAAGAACACGTTCAGCAGCGCGTAAACCCAGAAGGTCGGTGCATTACCCAGCGTGTTCAGCATGGTCAGGAAGGTTGCGCCAACGATCATATTGGCAATCCAGTTGGTGGTGGTTGAAACCGTGATACCAAAATCACGCCCTTTCAGCGGCTGAATTTCGGAACACAGTACCCAAATCAACGGACCGGCTGACATGGCGAAGCCCACGATAAACATCAGCAGCATACCAATGGCGAAGTACTGCGCGCCTGGTGTATGGATGCCCATGTGCAGCATAGTGCCCAGGATGCCCATACCGGCAGCCATGACCAGGAAGCCCAGAATCAGCGTAGGCTTACGGCCCCAGCGATCCACCAGGCCAATGGCGATGAAGGTGGCCAGTACGTTAACCAGACCGACAATAACCGTTCCCCACATCTGCTGAGTCGTATTCGCAAAACCGGCGATCTCAAAGATTTTCGGCGCGTAATACATGATGACGTTCATCCCGGTGAACTGCTGCATCACCTGAAGCAGAATGCCGAGGAAGACCGCGCGGCGGAAGTTGGCGTTATTGGTAAACAGACCCCAGCCAGACTGCTTCACTTTCAGGCTTTCGCGGATCTCATCCAGTTCGCGTTTTGCCTGTTCACTGGTGTCACGCAGACGATCCAGAACACGCTGTGCGTCGCGGAAGTTGCCTTTCGCCGCCAGCCAGCGCGGGCTGTTCGGCAGGAAGAACACACCAATCAGCAGCAGAATGGCAGGGATCGTGATCACGCCCAGCATCCAGCGCCAGTTTCCGGTAAAGCTAAATGCGGTATCGGAGAGATACGCACCCAGAATACCGATGGTAATCATCAGCTGGTACAGCGAGATCATGCTGCCGCGGATTTTCTCTGGTGCGATTTCAGAAAGGTAAAGTGGCGCGGTATACGAGGCGACACCCACGGCGAGACCTAACAGGACGCGCGCGCAGATCAACATTTCTGGATTAGGTGCCATCGCTGACCAGAGTGATCCAATGACAAACAGAATCGCACCGGCCATCAGGCTTTTTTTACGGCCCAGACGTGATGACATCCAGCCGCTGCCGATAGCACCAATGGCTGCACCAAACATCATGGAGCTGACAATCCACTCCTGTTGGTGGGCAGTAACATTAAAGTCCTTAGCGATAAAGGGCAGGGCACCTGCGATAACGCCGATATCCAGCCCAAAGAGCAGGCCTGCGAGCGCTGCCAGAAAGCAGACAAATAAGGTCATTGCCTTATTTGAGGTTCTGCTTTTATGTGAGTTGCCAGGCATGGTTGCCTCCAAATTATCCATCATTGTTGTTATCGATGTTAAAAAACCTTATCTGGGTTAAAAGTGAGCCCGATCACATTGATGTAATCGCTTACACATGCTGAAACCCTGAAATCCAGCATTTACAACCCAGAAAGGTCAAGTAACCAGTGAGGTATAGTACCCTCGAAGTTTCTGACAATGTCCTGATTAACGCCTATCAGATGACGCTGAAAATAACGCATTTTTAAAAGAATAACTACGGCGATAAATTCCTAAATAGCCGATATTTAAAGCGTTTCAAATTGTAATCGTTAACACAAGGGCAGGGTACAAACTGAAAGAAAGTGTAGTTGAGTTAAAAAAATGTGCCGCAGGAAAAAAGCGGAGGTCGAATGCGGGATAAAGCCCATAAAAAAGCCCCGCCATCGGGCAGGGCTTTCAGGTGCACTTACTCACCGATGCTTACAGGCCAGCGGCCTCGCGCAGCTGTGCCGCTTTGTCGGTTTTTTCCCATGGGAAATGTTCGCGGCCAAAGTGACCGTAAGCAGCCGTTTCTTTATAGATTGGGTGCAGCAGATCCAGCATCTGAATCAGACCGTATGGACGCAGGTCAAAGAATTCACGGACCAGCAGCGTCAGCTGTTCAGTAGAGACTTTCTCGGTACCAAAGGTTTCCACCATGATAGATGTCGGCTCTGCCACGCCGATGGCGTAGGAAACCTGAATCTCACACCGATCGGCCAGGCCAGCCGCCACGATATTTTTGGCAACATAGCGCGCAGCGTACGCCGCGGAGCGGTCAACTTTTGAGGGATCTTTACCTGAGAATGCGCCGCCACCGTGACGCGCCATCCCGCCGTAGGTATCGACAATGATTTTACGACCGGTCAGGCCACAGTCACCCATTGGACCGCCGATAACAAAACGGCCGGTTGGGTTGATGTGGTATTTGGTGGACGCGTTCAGCCACTCAGAAGGCAGTACCGGCTTGATGATTTCTTCCATCACCGCTTCCTGCAGATCGTTCTGGCTGATGGCTTCGCTGTGCTGAGTCGAGAGCACGACCGCGTCGATGCCTACAATCTTGCCATTGTCATACTGGAAAGTGACCTGGCTTTTCGCATCCGGGCGCAGCCATGGCAGCGTGCCATTTTTGCGGACTTCAGCCTGACGCTGGACCAGACGATGCGCATAGGTTACCGGGGCGGGCATCAGCACGTCGGTTTCGTTGGTCGCGTAGCCGAACATCAGGCCCTGATCGCCTGCACCCTGTTCCAGCGGATCGCTGCGGTCAACGCCCTGGTTGATGTCCTGAGATTGTTTACCGATGGCGCTTAACACAGCGCAGGAATTGGCATCAAAGCCCATATCGGAATGAACATAGCCGATTTCACGTACGGTATTACGGGTGATTTCTTCGATATCAACCCAGGCGCTGGTCGTGATTTCGCCGCCGACCAGAACCATACCGGTCTTCACGTACGTTTCGCAGGCCACGCGCGCTTTAGGATCCTGCTCCAGGATCGCATCAAGCACCGCATCGGAAATCTGGTCAGCGATTTTATCAGGATGTCCTTCTGATACGGACTCGGATGTAAAAAGATGTTTAGCCATTATGTTCTTTACCTTACCAATGGTTTGAGTTCGACTGCGTAGCGCAAGTGAGTGTTAGCTGACTTAACGCCCCTTAAGGCAAAGCCGAGAGCAGTCAGGTAGTGTCAGCACGCCAGGCCAACACCGCCTGGATATTAACCTGTTTAGATGGAAAACCATCTGGACGTCTATTTTAGGTTACGAGATGAGCGAATTACCAGCCCTTTTTTCTGATGCACTGCCGGCCTGGTGCTGAGTAGTGAATAATGCTGCGGGCAGGGCCAGCATTAAGCGAATAATCTCTTTGCATTTTTCAGGCGCAAATTGTATAAAACGCCGCTGCGTTTGCAGCAGAAAAAGGATGACGCGCTATCGCGTCGCGCCCGTCAGACCACTGTCTGGCTTTCACCCTGATGGTTTGCCACATGACGGCGTCATGTGCGGAGGTGATACACGTCATGAGCCTTATCTTCTCCTTCACGGCTTCTTTGCGTGCTGGCTTTGCGTCAGCGTTATCCTGTTTCCCGTCTTTATTTCTTTCCTGCCACCCTTTTATTCGCTTCGGTAATTATCCCGACACAAGCGCTGGCTAACCTCTGACACGTCAAAGTGGGCAAGTGGCCCGACCGACGTGGTGTGAATTATTCGCGGCCCTTTTTTCCCCTGTCGTGGCGGAGTGTTTTACACTTAGGTCATGCAAGGGGATTATCTGGGCGCATGACGCTGACAGAGCATGACGTAATATGTGGCAACGAATTTCCCTACATCCGGCTGTTGAGTCGGATTACAGTATTATCTTTCAACGGAAAATTGAGGTTCGTGATGTCTGACGGCATGAAGAATATCAAGGGTTCGTCAGCTGGCGAACAAGGTGCTCTCCGCTCTATGCAGGAGGTGGCGATGAACGATCAGGACGCCAGCCTGATGCTGCGGACCTATAACATTGCCTGGTGGGGCAATAACTATTATGACGTGAATGAACTGGGTCATATTAGTGTCTGTCCCGACCCGGATCGCCCGGACGTGCGCGTTGATCTGGCAAAACTGGTGAAAGAACGTGAGGCGCAAGGCCAGCGTCTGCCGGCGTTGTTCTGTTTTCCGCAGATCCTTCAGCACCGCCTGCGCTCAATCAACGCCGCGTTCAAACGCGCGCGTGAATCCTATGGCTATACCGGTGACTACTTCCTGGTTTATCCCATCAAGGTTAACCAGCACAAACGCGTGATTGAATCGCTGGTGAACTCCGGTGAGCCGTTGGGCCTTGAAGCCGGATCAAAAGCGGAACTGATGGCGGTGCTGGCGCATGCCGGCCACACCCGCTCAGTGATTGTCTGTAACGGTTATAAAGATCGTGAATACATTCGTCTGGCGCTGATCGGCGAAAAAATGGGGCACAAGGTTTATCTGGTTCTGGAGAAGATGACCGAAGTGCGCCTGGTGCTGGAAGAAGCGGAACGCCTGAATGTGGTGCCGCGCCTCGGCATTCGTGCGCGTCTGGCGTCGCAAGGTTCCGGTAAATGGCAGTCGAGCGGTGGCGAGAAATCCAAATTTGGCCTGTCTGCCACGCAGGTGCTGAAGCTGGTTGAAATCATGCGCGAAGCCGGACGCATTGACAGCCTGCAACTGCTGCACTTCCACCTTGGCTCTCAGATGGCGAATATTCGCGATATCGCCACCGGCGTGCGCGAGTCGGCACGTTTTTACGTGGAGCTGGCGAAGCTGGGCGTCAACATTAAGTGCTTCGACGTCGGCGGCGGCCTGGGCGTGGATTATGAAGGGACGCGTTCACAGTCTGACTGCTCGGTAAACTACGGGCTGAATGAATACGCTAATAATGTTATCTGGGCCATCGGTGCCGCCTGCGACGAACACGGACTTGAACATCCTACCGTCATCACCGAGTCCGGTCGCGCCGTAACGGCGCACCATACGGTGCTGGTCTCTAACATCATTGGTGTTGAGCGGAACGAATTCAGCAAACCTGAAGCGCCCGATATCGATGATGCGCCACGTCCTATCCTGAGCATGTGGGAAACCTGGCAGGAGATGCACGAGCCGAATACGCGCCGCTCTCTGCGTGAATGGCTGCACGACAGCCAGATGGACCTGTTTGATATTCACACCGGCTATTCGTCAGGCATTTACAGCCTTAAGCAGCGCGCCTGGGCTGAACAGCTGTACCTGAGCATTTGCCATTATATTCAGCAGCATCTGGATCCCAGCAACCGCGCACATCGCCCGATTATTGATGAGCTGCAGGAGCGCATGGCGGATAAGATCTATGTGAACTTCTCGCTGTTCCAGTCGATGCCGGACGCGTGGGGCATCGATCAGCTGTTCCCGGTGCTGCCACTGGAAGGCCTGAATAAAAAGCCCGAACGTCGGGCCGTGCTGCTGGATATTACCTGTGACTCCGATGGCACCATCGATCACTACGTGGACGGCGACGGCATCGCTACGACCATGCCGATGCCGGAATATGATGTGGAGAACCCACCGATGCTGGGCTTCTTTATGGTCGGCGCGTACCAGGAAATTCTGGGCAACATGCACAACCTGTTTGGTGATACCGAAGCGGTGGATGTCTTCGCATTCCAGGATGGCGAAGTGGAAGTACAGCTTTCCGATGAAGGCGATACCGTGGCCGACATGTTGCAGTATGTGCAACTGGACCCCAATGAGCTGATGACGCTGTTCCGTAAACAGATTCAGACTTCTGAACTGGACGAAGACCTGCGTGAGCAGTTCCTGCAGGAGTTTGAAAGCGGTCTGTATGGCTACACGTATTTAGAAGACGAATAACGCCCTGCGAAGCGCTTGCAGCCGGGCGGGACATTGTTGATAATCGGCGGCAACACATCCCTTCCTCGTCGGGCCTAACGACGCGGAGGGGATTTTTTTTATCTCAACCTGAAAGGTGTGCGGGCCCGGCCCGGTTCAGACATTAACAGAGGACGACTTATGTACAATACCCTCGGTAATCAGTACGACAATTCACTGGTTTCTAACGCCTTTGGTTTTATGCGTTTTCCAGTCAATTTTCAGCCTTACGACAGCGACGCAGAGTGGGTGATCACCGGCGTTCCGTTTGATGCAGCAACCTCTGGCCGTCCAGGCAGCCGTCTTGGCCCTGGTGCCATCCGTCAGATTTCAACGAATCTGGCCTGGGAAGGCTGTCGCTGGCCGTGGGATTTTGACCTGCGTCAGCGCCTGAATGTCGTGGACTGTGGCGATCTGGTTTATGCCTTTGGCGACTCTCAGGACCTGTCTGACAAGTTGCAGGCTCACGCAGAGAAGCTGCTGGCTAACGGTAAACGTATGATGACGTTTGGCGGCGATCACTACGTCACGCTGCCACTACTGCGTGCCCACGCGAAGCACTTCGGTAAAATGGCGCTGGTGCACTTCGACGCGCATACCGATACCTATTCTAACGGCCCCACGTTTGACCATGGCACCATGTTCTTTACGGCGCCAAAAGAGGGCCTGATCGATCCGCAGCACTCCGTCCAGATCGGTATCCGTACCGAGTTCGATAAGAGCCTGGGCTTTAACGTGCTGGATGCGGCGCAGGTTAACGACCGCAGCGTGGACGATATCCTTGCGGAAATTAAGCGCACCGTTGGCGATCTGCCGGTTTACCTTACCTTTGACATTGACTGCCTGGACCCTGCGCATGCGCCGGGTACCGGTACGCCAGTGATCGGTGGCTTAACGACCGATAAAGCGACCAAGTTGATTCGGGGTTTGCAGGGCATGAATATTGTCGGGATGGATCTGGTGGAAGTGGCCCCGGGCTATGATCACGCCGATCTGACCGCGCTGGCTGCCGCAACGCTGGCACTGGATATGTTACACGTTCAGGCCGCCAACAAAGGCTAATGCCACAGCGGGATAACACAGCGTTATCCCGCTGATTCAGGCTTACTTGCTGTCTGCCGCGATACGATCGCGAATGTGTTGTGCGCGGGCTTCAGAATCAGGGTGCGAATCGAACATAGAGCTCTGGCGACCCTGTTCCAGTTTCGCCAGTTTTTCAAAGCTGGTCGCTAATCCGACAGGGTCAATTCCCCTTTTTTTAAGCAGATCGTAAGAGTAGTCATCCGCCTGCGTTTCCTGAGTCTGGGAGAACTGCGCATTCACCAGTTTTTCGCCCATATCGCCCAGTTGTGACTGCGACAGCGAGCCAATGATGCCTCCTACGGACGCGGCAGCGGTGCGCGCGGCGGTCGTGGTAAAGGCAACCTGCATCGCTTTACGTGTATGGCCCAGCGCGACGTGACCCATTTCGTGCCCCAGCACCGCCTCCACTTCATTGTCGTTCATCATGTCCATCAGGCCGCTGTAAACGCGAATACAGCCGTTGGCCATCGCCCAGGCATTCACATCTTTGGTCTGGTAGACCTTATAGTTAGCCGGCGTACCGTTAATGTTGTCGCCCAGTGCGGCCGCGATTTTATTCAGACGTTGCTGGTATTCGCTGTTCGCCGGCGCGACCTGATTGTCTTTGTCCATCTGGGCACAGGATTGATCGCTCAACTGCTTCACCTGGGCATCGCTTAATGTGTAAGCCTGGAAAGCCTGTGCACCTGACTGCAGCAGGCCGTTGTTATTCATCCCCTCGCAGCCGCTTAACAGCGCGATCATCCCCAAAGCCAGTACCGTTTTCTGAATTTTCATTCCATCTTCCCAATAGTAACAAGATAAAAAACAATCACCTGACGCGGTGGCTGGTGATCGAACTTACTGGTTATAGTCGGCGGTAAACCGTTTTGCTAGCAGACATTACCGGAAAAGCCAAACGCGCCGGGCATATTTCGCGTTTTACGACATTACTTTTAGGCCGTTTTTCATGTACATTGTTGTGAAAGTTTCCCCTCGCTTTGCCCGATAACTGATTAATTACAAAAGGTTAAGGCGCAAATCGTTAATCCGAAATGGAGTAGAAGATGCCCTCTCGTAAAGATCTTGCCAATGCCATTCGCGCGTTAAGTATGGATGCAGTGCAAAAAGCTAAATCGGGACATCCGGGTGCCCCTATGGGCATGGCGGATATCGCCGAAGTGTTATGGCGTGGCTACCTGAATCATAATCCAACTAACCCATTGTGGGCTGACCGCGACCGTTTTGTGCTGTCGAATGGTCACGGTTCGATGCTGATCTACAGCCTGCTGCATCTGACCGGTTACGATTTGCCCATCAGCGAACTGGAAAACTTCCGTCAGCTGCACTCTAAAACCCCGGGGCACCCTGAGTACGGCTACACCGTTGGTGTGGAAACCACCACCGGTCCGCTGGGCCAGGGCATTGCCAATGCCGTGGGTTTTGCCATTGCTGAGCGCACATTAGCGGCGCAGTTTAACCGTCCGGGTCATGACATCGTAGACCATAACACCTGGGTGTTTATGGGCGATGGTTGCATGATGGAAGGCATCTCACACGAAGTCTGCTCACTGGCCGGTACGCTGAAGCTCGGTAAGCTGGTGGCCTTCTATGACGATAACGGTATTTCAATCGATGGCCATATCGACGGCTGGTTTACCGATGACACCGCTAAGCGTTTTGAAGCCTATGGCTGGCATGTGGTGCGCGGTGTGGATGGGCATAACGCGGATGCGATCGCGAAAGCCATCGAAGAAGCGAAAGCCGTAACCGATAAGCCTTCACTGCTGATGTGCAAAACCGTGATTGGTTTCGGTTCACCAAACAAAGCGGGCACCCATGATTCACATGGCGCGCCACTGGGTGACGACGAAGTGGCCTTGACCCGTAAGCAACTGGGTTGGGAGTATCCGCCATTTGTTATCCCGTCTGAGATTTATGCCGAGTGGGATGCTAAAGAAGCGGGCCAGGCGAAAGAAGCCGCGTGGAATGAAAAATTTGCCGCTTACGCCAAAGCCTTCCCGGAACTGGCTGCCGAATTCAAACGTCGCATGAGCAACGAACTGCCAGCTAACTGGCAGCAAGAGTCGCAAAAATTCATTGAGCAGTTGCAGGCGAACCCGGCGAAAATTGCCAGCCGTAAAGCCTCGCAGAATGCGATTGAAGCGTTTGGTAAGATCCTGCCGGAATATCTGGGCGGCTCAGCGGATCTGGCACCCAGTAACCTGACTATCTGGTCGGGCTCTAAGCCAATCAATGAAGATGCTGCGGGTAACTACATCCATTATGGTGTGCGGGAGTTTGGTATGACCGCGATTGCTAACGGTCTGGCCCTGCACGGCGGTTTCCTGCCTTATACCGCAACCTTCCTGATGTTCGTGGAATATGCGCGTAACGCGGCACGTATGGCTGCGCTGATGAAGATCCGTCAGATCATGGTGTATACCCATGATTCAATCGGTCTGGGTGAAGATGGCCCGACGCACCAGCCTGTTGAGCAGATGGCAAGCCTGCGCACGACGCCGAACATGAGCCTGTGGCGTCCGTGTGACCAGGTTGAATCTGCCGTGGCGTGGAAATATGCCATTGAGCGTAAAGACGGCCCAAGCGCCCTGATCTTCTCGCGTCAGAACCTGGCACAGCAGGAGCGTACACCCGAGCAACTGGCCAACGTGGCCCGCGGTGGTTATGTCCTCAAAGACAGCGCAGGCACGCCAGAACTGATTCTGATTGCCACAGGTTCCGAAGTGGAACTGGCCGTCGCGGCTTACCAGAAGCTTACCGAAGAAGGTCGCAAGGTGCGCGTGGTGTCTATGCCATCGACCGATGCTTTCGATAAACAGTCCGAAGAATACCGTGAATCTGTTCTGCCAAAAGCCGTTGCGGCGCGCGTCGCTATTGAGGCTGGTATCGCCGATTACTGGTTTAAATACACCGGGCTGAACGGGGCTATTGTTGGGATGACCACCTTTGGTGAGTCGGCTCCTGCTGAGAAGCTGTTCGAAGTGTTTGGTTTCACGCTCGACAACGTTGTCGCAAAAGCAAAAGCGTTGCTGGCGTAATGCCACAGTCCTGACGCGTGCCTGCGCGTCAGGATAGCAATAAAAAGGGGGCGCTTTCTGCCCCCTGACTGACGCAATTATTCCTGGAGTAATCGCTCATTTTTGCTCAATTATGTGATGCAGATCCAAAAATTCGCAGCTCGCTTGATCGCAGTCATTCCTGTTATTCCTCACTTCTATTATTCTCGCTGAACCGTTTCAGTTATGGCGCGTTCACCCTGCATCGGGTAAGAATCTCCTGTACAAAACGTGGTGAAACGCTCAGGCTATCTGCACCTTTTTTTCAGTCTGGTTTGGCAGGAGAAAGATGACCATTCGGGTTGCAATAAACGGCTTTGGTCGCATTGGACGCAACGTGTTGCGTGCACTGTATGAAACGGGACGCCGTGCTGAAATCACCGTGGTGGCGATTAATGAGCTGGCGGAAGCCGCAGGCATGGCGCACTTATTAAAATACGACACCAGTCATGGCCGTTTTGCACTGGATGTTCGCCAGGAGCGGGACCTGCTGTGGGTGGGAGAAGATACTATTCGTATTCTGCACCACGCCGGACTGGACGCGCTGCCCTGGCGCGAACTCAATGTCGATGTGGTACTGGACTGTACCGGCGTTTATGGTTCCCGCCAGGATGGTGAAGCTCATCTGCGCGCTGGCGCTAAAAAAGTCCTGTTTTCCCATCCGGGTGGTCACGATCTTGATGCCACCGTCGTGTACGGTGTTAACGAGCAGGAACTGAAACAAACGGACTGTATTGTCTCGAATGCCTCCTGCACCACCAACTGCATTATTCCCGTGATTAAGCTGCTGGATGATGCGTTTGGGATTGAGTCGGGCACGGTGACGACGATCCATTCGGCGATGCACGATCAACAGGTGATCGATGCTTATCACAGCGATCTGCGCCGCACGCGTGCAGCCAGTCAGTCTATTATTCCGGTGGACACGCGCCTGGCGGCAGGCATTACGCGTATTTTTCCGAAATTTAACGATCGCTTTGAAGCCATTGCAGTGCGTGTGCCGACGATCAACGTGACCGCCATTGATCTCAGCGTTTCTGTGCGTCAGCCGGTTAAGGCCTGTGAGGTTAACGCCTTGTTGCTGAGCGCGGCAGAAGGGGCGTTTCGTGGTATAGTTGACTATACGGAGTTGCCGTTAGTCTCAATAGATTTCAACCATGATCCGCACAGTGCCATTGTGGACGGTACACAAACGCGGGTCAGCGGTCAGCATCTGATCAAAACCCTGGTCTGGTGCGACAACGAATGGGGCTTTGCTAACCGAATGATCGACACGACGTTAGCGATGGCCGCAAGCGGTTTCAGGTAAGACGCGGTTTGCGTCTGGCAAAACTTATGAGAATCAACGAGAGGGTTCACCATGTCCGTAATTAAGATGACCGATCTGGATCTTGCTGGCAAACGCGTTCTAATCCGCGCCGATCTCAACGTGCCGGTAAAAGAAGGGAAAGTGACGTCAGATGCACGTATCCGTGCGTCTCTGCCTACCATCGAAGCAGCCCTGAAGCAGGGCGCTAAAGTGATGGTTACCTCTCACCTGGGTCGTCCGACCGAAGGTGAATACAACGACGAATTCTCACTGCTGCCTGTAGTGAACTACCTGAAAGAAAAACTGAACGGCACCCCGGTAACGCTGGCGAAAGACTACCTTGACGGCGTCGATATCGGCGCGGGCGAGCTGGTTGTGCTGGAAAACGTTCGCTTTAACAAAGGCGAAAAGAAAGACGACGAAGCGCTGGCAAAAAAATACGCAGCACTGTGTGACGTGTTCGTGATGGATGCTTTTGGCACCGCGCACCGCGCCCAGGCCTCTACACACGGCGTGGGTAAATTTGCGCCTGTCGCCTGTGCGGGCCCGCTGCTGTCGGCTGAGCTGGACGCGCTGGGTAAAGTGATGAAAAACCCTGAGCGTCCGCTGGTGGCCGTTGTCGGTGGTTCTAAAGTCTCAACCAAATTTGATGTGCTGCAGTCGCTGGTCAAGATTGCGGACACCGTGATTGTCGGCGGTGGCATTGCGAACACCTTCGTCGCTATCGATAACAAAGTGGGTAAATCGCTGTATGAGCCAGACTTTGTTGAAGCGGCAAAAGGCCTGCGCGATCAGTACGGTATTCCTGTCCCAACCGACTCACGCGTTGGCACGGAATTCTCTGAAACTGCCCCGGCAACCGTGAAAAAGGTTTCGGAAGTGGCAGATAACGAAGAGATTATGGACTTCGGCGACGAAACCGCTCAGGCCATGGCAACCATCCTCAAGAATGCGAAAACCATTCTGTGGAATGGCCCGGTTGGTGTGTTTGAGTTCCCGAACTTCCGTAAAGGCACCGAGATTGTCGCTAACGCGATTGCAGACAGTGACGCGTTCTCTGTTGCAGGTGGCGGTGATACGCTGGCTGCTATCGATCTGTTTGGCATTGAAGACAAAATCTCCTATATCTCGACGGGCGGCGGCGCGTTCCTTGAGTTCGTTGAAGGCAAAAAACTGCCTGCCGTTGCCATGCTGGAAGAGCGTGCGAAGCAGTAATCCTTTGGGGGCGGTGCCTGGCGGCACTGCCTGAAAACTCGCCCGATACCGGGCGTTTAAATCGCTGTCCCCATGTTGGGGATAACCGGTCACGAAACAGGACACAATCATGTCTAAAATTTTTGATTTCGTAAAACCCGGCGTTGTCACTGGTGACGACGTTCAGAAGATCTTCAAAGTAGCGAAAGAGAATAAATTCGCTCTGCCAGCGGTTAACTGCGTCGGTACTGACTCAATTAACGCTGTGCTGGAAGCCGCCGCGAAAGTTAAAGCCCCGGTTATCGTACAGTTCTCTAACGGCGGTGCTGCGTTCATCGCCGGTAAAGGTTTTAAAACCGACAAGCCACAGGGCGCCGCCATTTTCGGTGCGATCTCTGGCGCACAGCACGTGCATCTGATGGCTGAACAGTATGGCGTGCCGGTTATCCTGCACACCGACCACTGTGCCAAAAAACTGCTGCCGTGGATCGACGGTCTGCTTGACGCAGGCGAAGAGCACTTCAAAAAAACCGGCAAGCCGCTGTTCTCTTCTCATATGATCGACCTGTCTGAAGAGTCACTGGAAGAAAACATCGAAATCAGCAGCAAATACCTGGCGCGCATGGCGAAAATCGACATGACCCTGGAAATCGAACTGGGCTGCACCGGCGGTGAAGAAGATGGCGTGGACAACAGCCACATGGACGCTTCTGCCCTGTACACCCAGCCAGAAGACGTGAACTACGCGTACGAAAAACTGAATGCGATCAGCCCGCGTTTCACCATTGCGGCATCCTTCGGTAACGTCCACGGCGTTTACAAACCCGGTAACGTGAAACTGACCCCAACCATCCTGCGTGACTCCCAGAAATTTGTCTGTGAAAAACATGGCCTGCCGCACAATGCGCTGGATTTCGTGTTCCACGGTGGTTCAGGTTCTTCTGCTGCAGAAATCGAAGAGTCTATCAGCTACGGCGTGATCAAGATGAACATCGATACCGATACTCAATGGGCGACCTGGGACGGTATTCTGCAGTACTACAAAAAGAACGAAGGCTATCTGCAGGCGCAGCTGGGTAACCCAGAAGGCGCTGATAAGCCGAACAAGAAATACTACGATCCACGCGTCTGGCTGCGCGCTGCGCAGGCATCCATGGTGGTGCGTCTGGAGCAGGCGTTCAAAGAACTCAACGCCGTTGACGTTCTGTAAGTAGCGTTGCTCAGCGCTGAGGTCGTCAGGACGTCAGCGTGACTGACTCTGTCCCGATCAGCCGATCGGGACTTTTTTTATCCCGCCTTTGCACACCTTTCTCTTTGCGCTTTTGATAAGTCGACGTCCGGTTACAGCGGCATCGCTCACCACCTTTTATGCTCAAAAACTTCTCAACAGGGAAGGGCGAAGCGAGGGGAGTCAAACGCATTGTGGCGACGATTCAGGCTGCCCGTCCTCATTATGGTGCCATGTAATTTGGCACCAGGCTAAATAATTGATTACCCTTAATCCCTGGGTGTCGGATTACATCTGGCAGTTTTTGTTTTTCCCCTCGGGGATTCATCAACAGGGCTTACAAATGGAAGACTTGAATGTTGTGGATGGTATCAACAGTGCCGGTGGCTGGTTAGTACACAACCAGGCGCTGATTCTGAGTTATGCCGTGAATATCGTTGCGGCTGTTGCCATCATTATTGTCGGGATGGTCATCGCCAGAGTGATTTCAAACGCCGTTAATCGTCTGCTCATCGCGCGTCATATTGACGCCACCGTGGCAGACTTTCTTTCCGCGCTGGTTCGTTATGGCGTCATTGCGTTTACGGTGATTGCTGCGCTGGGACGCGTTGGCGTGCAAACCGCGTCGGTCATTGCCGTGCTGGGTGCGGCAGGTCTGGCCGTCGGCCTTGCGCTACAGGGCTCATTGTCCAATCTGGCAGCCGGTGTACTGCTGGTCACGTTCCGTCCTTTCCGTACCGGTGAGTTTGTTGATCTGGGCGGCGTGATGGGCACCGTACTGAATGTGCAGATTTTCTCGACCACACTGCGGTCGGCGGATGGCAAGATTGTGGTGGTGCCCAATGGCAAAATCATCAGCGGGAATATCATCAACTTCTCGCGTGAACCCGTGCGCCGTAATGAATTCATTGTCGGCGTGGCCTATGAAGCCGATGTGGATGAGGTGATTGCCCTGCTGCGTGAAGTGGTGGAAGCCGATCAGCGTGTCTTAAAAGATCGTGGCATCCAGATTGGCCTGAATGAATTGGGCGCTTCATCGCTGAATTTCGTTGTGCGTTGCTGGAGCAACAGTAGCGATCTGCAGGACGTTTACTGGGATCTGCTCAAGAACTTCAAACGTGCGCTGGATAACAAAGGCATTGGTATTCCTTACCCACAGATGGATGTCCATCTGCATCAGGTGAACAAACCTGACGCGGAAACTGCGGTCACCCGTTAAGCCGATGGGCGGCAGCCGCCGCCCATTAAAATGGCTAATGACGTATTAATTTTTTCCATTTCCGCTAATCATATCGGCTTCCCTATAATGCCTGACATCTGACTGATGTAAGGATATTTCCCGTGTTATCGATTTATTTTCAAGGGCTTGCTCTTGGGGCCGCGCTCATTCTGCCGCTGGGGCCGCAAAATGCCTTCGTGCTTAATCAGGGCGTGAAACGGCACTATCATCTGATGACCGCCACGCTCTGCTCGCTGAGCGATGTTGTGCTGATCTGCGCGGGGATTTTCGGGGGAAGTGCGATCCTGCAGCAGTCGCCACTGCTGCTGACCGTGATTACCTGGGCAGGTGTGGCCTTTTTGCTCTGGTATGGCTGGGGCGCATTACGGACCGCTTTTCGCCGCGAGCTGGCGCTGGCGTCAGGCCTGGATATCCGGCAGAGCCGAGGCCGGATCATTGCTACCCTGCTGGCAGTCACCTGGCTCAATCCCCATGTTTATCTCGATACCTTTGTTGTGCTTGGCAGCCTGGGAAGCCAGTTTCCTGATACCCACGCGCGTCAGTGGTTCGCCCTAGGGACCGTCAGTGCCTCTGTGTTGTGGTTTTTTGGCTTAGCCCTGTTGGCGGCCTGGCTTGCGCCGTTACTGCAGACAACGCGCGCGCAACGCCTCATCAACCTGCTGGTCGGCGCGGTCATGTGGTTTATCGCGTTTCAACTCGTACAGCAGGCCATCAAAGGATTTTGAGCAAAAGGTAAACGAAAACGGGTTATCCAGACCCGTTTTCCGAACTTTTGTCATTACCTTCACTCCAAGCAAGGCGTAATATGATGCGCGTGCCGGCTTCGGACCCGAAGCCACCGAACTGACCTTTCAAGGAGGACTTTCATGAAACTGAAAGCATTGGCGCTTGTCGCGATGATGAGCGCAGGGGCATTGCCTTTAAGCGCACAGGCTGATGAACTGCCAAACGGACCGCATGTTGTGACGTCAGGCAAAGCGACGGTTGATGCCCGCCCGGATATCGCGACGCTGTCAATTGTGGTGAATGTCTCATCGAAAGATGCCGCAGAGGCAAAGAAACAGGTCGACAGTCGTGTTGCGCAGTATTTTGATTTCCTGCAGAAAAACGGCATCGAGAAAAAGGATATTGAAGCGGCCAACCTGACCACGCAGCCAGAATACGATTATACCAAAGACGGTAAATCGCAGTTGAAAGGTTACCGTGCGGTACGTCAGGTTCAGGTGACCGTCCGCCAGCTGGACAAGCTGAATGAGCTGCTTGACGGCGCGCTGAAATCGGGCCTGAACGAAGTTCGCAGCGTCGAGTTAGGCGTCGCCAATCCTGAGCGCTACAAGCAGCAGGCGCTGAAAGCCGCCATCAAAAATGCGACTCAGCAAGCCACAGAACTGGCAGAAGGCTTTAACGCCAAACTGGGGCCAATCTACAGCATTCGCTATCAGGTCGCTAACTACCAGCCTATGCCGATGAATCGCATGTTTAAAGCCTCCGCGGCAGCGGCCGATACTTCCGCGCAGGAAACCTACGACCAGCAAAGCATTAACTTCGATGACCAGGTTGATGTGGTTTTTGAGATGAAACCCAATACGGCACAGTAAGCCTATCGATGCTGTCGTGAAGCCATCAGCGGCCGTGTTTACCAGGTGCGCTTTGCGCCGCTGATGCGGTGCCTTTCCATCGCTCAGCAACCTGACGGACTGTCGCAGTCGGCCTGTTCCTTTGCCGGCGGCGCTTTTCCCCCGCATCCCTGCGGGGGCAATCTCTGGTTGATTCCCGCTTTTCAGCGCCCGGTATCACCTGCTGAAATCACGCCCCTGATGGCCATGGAGCCGTGCTGCTTTTAGCAGGGTACACTCTCACTGCAACGCCTGACGCTTGCTGCGGCACAGGGGATTATTCTCTTTAGTTCAGCAGAAGCCCGGACAGGCTGTCCGGTTCCGGGCGGTTTGTCAGGAGAATAAGCAGACCAGGAATGCTGCCCGGTAGCGGCAGAGAGTCGCGTTTGGCACGCACCGTCTTCCAGTTTATCCGGCCTTCACTTTCGCCTCTGGCCGCTATTCCATCGTGTCCTGACGCAGAACCCGATGACCATGCGCAATCAGCGCATCGGTTACCCGACGCATCAGTCGGCTTTCCGGTGCAAAACGGTGCCAGTACAACATCCGGCGCTGATACAGCCCCGGTGTCAGATCGATCAGCTCACCGCTCGCCAGTTCGCGCTCAATCTGCAGATGCGGGATCATACAGCAGGTTGAGCCCTGACGGGCCATCTGCACAAAGGCTTCAGAAGAGTTAACGATATGGCAGGGCACGCTGCCCGGCGAAAGATCGAAGTTCTGCTGTAAAAAGGCCTGATGCATATCATCCAGATGGTCAAATGCGACGGCAGGCGCTTTCAGCAACGCGGAACGGGTGACGCCGTTGGGAAAAAAGCGCTCGGCAAAGTCACGGGAAGCCACAAACAGGTAATCCAGGGCGCCCAGTTGATCAACCAGACAACTGGGTAAAGGCTGGGGCTGGATACTGACTGCGCCGACCACTTCGCCACGTCTCAGACGTTCCTGCGTACGGGTTTCATCTTCAACCTGGAGGTTAAGGCGCACCGGCGAATCGGCCAGCACGTCTTTTAATGCAGGCAACAGCCAGGTGGCCAGACTGTCGGCGTTCACCGCCAGGGAGAGCAGTAACGGCGTCGTACCGCTGATTTCGTCCCCCAGCCACTCTTCCTCCAGCAGTTCAACCTGGTGCAACAGCGCAAGCAGCTTTTGCCCCTGCTCAGTGGGACGAGGGGGCACGGTGCGAACCAACAGCGGCTGACCAAACAGGTTTTCCAGCTGTTTGATGCGTTGCGATACGGCCGACTGGGTGATGCACAGTTTTTGCGCAGCACGTTCAAAGCCACGTTCACGTATCACTGCGTCCAGCGCCTGAAGCGTTCTGTAGTCCGGGCGTTTCATTATTCTTTTCTCTCCTTCAGGGTGGACGTTACGATGCCACAAATGTGCCTGAGCAAAAGTCTGGGGTATTTTTGTGGGCTGGCTTCCAAAGCATTAAATCCGCCCAATGCATCCGAGCATTTTCAGCAAACCTTGCTTTATACTACGCGCATTTTCTTATCGCACAGGTTCTAAACATACCATGACGCAGGATGAACTGAAAAAAGCTGTTGGTTGGGCTGCACTTGATTATGTCCAGCCAGGTACGATCGTCGGCGTGGGAACAGGCTCTACCGCTGCCCATTTTATTGATGCGCTCGGCAGCATCAAACACCAGATTGAAGGTGCCGTGTCCAGCTCTGAAGCCTCCACGCAAAAGCTCAAAAGCCTCGGTATTCAGGTGTTTGATTTGAATGAAATCGATGACCTGGCCATCTATGTTGATGGTGCCGACGAAATTAATCCCCAGATGCAGATGATCAAAGGCGGCGGTGCCGCGCTGACCCGCGAAAAAATCGTCGCGGCCGTGGCTAAAAAGTTTATCTGTATTGCCGATGCATCGAAAGAAGTCGACGTGCTGGGGCGTTTTCCGTTGCCCGTTGAAGTGATTCCCATGGCACGCAGCTACGTCGCGCGTGAACTGGTCAGGCTGGGCGGTTTGCCTGAGTATCGCCAGAATGTCGTCACTGACAACGGTAATATCATCCTGGACGTGCATAATCTGCGTATTCTGGATCCCATTGAGCTGGAAAAAACCATTAACGCGTTACCGGGCGTCGTCACCGTCGGGCTTTTCGCTACCCGGGGTGCCGATGTGGCGTTGATTGGCGGACCGGATGGGGTCAAAACGCTGAAAAAATAACGCGACGGGCGCATAATTTGCGCCCGCGTTTTTTTAATTAAAAAAAAACTTTTCTCGCCAGGCTGAAATTTGGTGACTTATGTCACATAAGCGTCATCAACAGCGGGTTCATTCTCCCCGATGCGGCCAACCCACGATTTTGTCCGGCAAAGTTTGGCTTCTGAATCCAGCCAGCCAGCCGGTCAGGCAATCGTTTGTATTGCTGCTGGCGTTTTTTTTGATATTTTGACTGCTGGCTGACTGCGTTCAGTCCTCGTTGAATTCTGAATAGGGTTGGGAAATGGCAAAGGTTTCACTGGAAAAAGACAAGATTAAGTTCCTGCTGGTGGAAGGTGTCCACCAGAGCGCGCTGGACAATCTTCGTGCTGCAGGTTACACCAATATTGAATTCCACAAAGGCGCACTGGATAGCGAGTCATTAAAGGCTTCCATCCGTGACGCGCACTTTATCGGTATCCGTTCCCGTTCCCAACTGACTGAAGAGATTTTTGCCGCAGCAGAAAAACTGGTCGCTGTGGGCTGTTTCTGTATCGGTACCAACCAGGTTGATTTAAATGCGGCGGCAAAGCGCGGTATTCCCGTTTTTAACGCCCCGTTCTCTAACACGCGCTCGGTCGCCGAACTGGTGATTGGCGAAATGCTGCTGATGCTGCGTGGCGTGCCAGAAGCGAACGCCAAAGCCCATCGCGGTGTCTGGAATAAGATTGCTAAAGGCTCATTCGAAGCGCGCGGTAAGAAGCTGGGCATTATCGGCTATGGTCACATTGGTATGCAGTTAGGCGTGCTGGCTGAGGGCCTGGGCATGCACGTGTATTTTTACGATATTGAAAATAAGCTGCCGCTGGGTAATGCCTCGCAGGTGCGAAGCCTGACGCAGTTGCTGAATATGAGCGATGTCGTCAGTCTGCATGTGCCTGAAACCGCCTCGACACAAAATATGATCTCTGCTGATGAGCTGGCGCAGATGAAACCTGGCGCGCTGTTAATCAACGCCTCACGCGGCACCGTCGTGGATATTCCGGCACTGTGTGACGCGCTGGCCAGCAAGCAGGTCGGGGGCGCGGCCATTGACGTGTTCCCGGTTGAGCCAGCCACAAACAGCGATCCGTTTGTCTCGCCACTGAGTGAGTTCGATAATGTCATTCTGACGCCACACATCGGGGGTTCCACCGAAGAAGCGCAGGAAAACATTGGTATCGAAGTAGCAGGCAAACTGGCGAAATATTCCGATAACGGTTCAACGCTGTCTGCAGTGAACTTCCCTGAAGTGTCCTTGCCTATGCACGGCGTCAGCGCAAGCCGTCTGCTGCACATTCATGAAAACCGTCCGGGTGTGCTGACCGCAATTAACCAGATTTTTGCCGAACAGGGCATCAATATCGCCGCGCAGTACCTGCAAACCTCACCCATGATGGGGTATGTGGTGATTGATATCGATGCCGAGCATGAACTGGCAGAGAAAGCGTTGCAGCTGATGAAGGCTATCCCTGGCACTATCCGCGCCCGTCTCCTCTACTGATTTATCGACATAATCAACCCAGGCGCACAACAGTGCCTGGGTTTATTCTTCCCACAACCACAGCGTTGACGGCGTCAGCACGGCGGGCAAAGGAATATCCCAGGCCGCCACAGGCAGCGAATCGACCAACTGGCAGTCGTGCGCGATGCCAACCGGTAAAAAAGCGTGCTGTTTCCAGTTTTGTAACGTGCGGTCGTAAAAGCCGCCCCCCATGCCCAGACGCTGACCACTGCGATCAAAGGCCACCAGCGGCACCATCATCACATCCAGTTCGTCCAGCGTAACCATATGCCGGATATCAAGTGGCGGTTCAGGAATACGTAGCTTGTTCGGGCTCAGCGGCGTTTCTGGCGTATAGCGCAGAAAAAGCAGATGACCGGCAGAGAAGGGATGAAGCACAGGAAGATAAACGCGTTTGTTCTGCTGCCATAATTTTGCGATAAGCGGACGCGTATTAATTTCCCCATCGACGGATAAGAACAGCGCGACGTTTTGGGCGTCGGAGACAGGCGCAAAGTTAATCACGTGTTCCGCAAGCTGTTCGGCGGCAGTATGTTGCTGTTCCGGGGTTAAGGCGCGACGTAAATGACGAACATGCTGACGAATGGCCTGTCGCTGAAGTAAAGAGGGTTCTGACATGGTGTCCCCCAGAAGAAGTCGCCTGAGCGACGCACTATATCATGTCTGGTGGGGGATAATGCAGTACAACCAGAAAGGAGATCTCCGAGATGCCGCCGTAGGCTGTAACCCTTGAACCCTTGGTTCAAGGTGAACATGCCGTCGCAACCATCAGGCTTCTCGGACGGACCGAGCATGCTCACAGGTTGCGGAGCGTCACATTCTGTTGGTATGAAATATCGGCTCAGGGGACTGGCCCACTTGCAAACATCTCAGAGAAAATTGACTTCACCGTCAGTGTAGCACAGTGACCATGAAGTATTATTCGAACTTCGCATCCTGACGATCAGTTATGCGACCTTGCTCAACTAATGCCTGCTCTATCGTCTGCTGTAACATACGGATTCGTTGTTCCATATTAGCAGCATAGTCGCGCGTCTTGTTTTTTTCTTGTGCCAGTTCATGGCAAATGTTTAACGCGGCAATGAACACCAGTTGCTCTGTATTGGTGACTCTAGTGCGAACTTTTAAATCTTGCAACCGTTGATTGAGATCTTCCGCCGCCGCGTTCAGCGCATCTTGCTGTTCAGGCGGACAATTTACTCTCAAAGAACGACCAAAAATTTGTAAATCTACCGGTTGTGCAGACATGCCACCTTCCTGACTGATTACCTGGCTCGCCATTCCCTTAGCCTTCAATGGCCTGGGAGGCGGGCAACTATATAGACCTGAGAAATAAGATACAACCCCTTTTCTGGAAACCTTGAGGCAGCTAGTGGTAGCATACCACGAACTCTTACAGCCAACGACGATGAAAAATGATGTCTTCACAGAACGCAACCCCTGATTACAATGCGCTGGCGGCGGCGCTCTCACAGCACGGCGTCGGAATGACACCTGCCGAAATGCACGGATTACTCAGCGGTATTCTGTGTGGCGGTAATCAGGATACCAGCTGGAAAACGCTGGTCCACGATCTCGCGAATGAAGGCATGGCTTTTTCGCACACGCTGGCCCAGCCGCTGCAGGATTTGCATGCAAATATTACGACGGCGCTTGAAGAAGATGGCTTTCTCTTTCAACTGATGCTGCCCGACGATGATGACATCACCGTGTTTGATCGGGCGGACGCCCTGGCTGGCTGGGTAAACCATTTTTTACTCGGCCTGGGCGTAACTCAGCCTAAACTGGATAAGGTCACCGGCGAAACCGGCGAGGCCATTGATGATCTGCGTACTATCGCGCAGCTTGGCTATGACGAAGACGAAGATCAGGAAGAGCTGGAGCAGTCGCTGGAGGAGGTGATCGAGTACGTCCGCGTCGCGGCGCTACTTTGTCACGATACGTTCACGCGCCCGCAGCCAACCGCACCTGAAGTACAGAAGCCAACGTTACACTAAGCCAGATATCTCAGTTCAACAGGGAGTGCAGATATGATTTCACTGGAGACCTTCCAGCAGCGTCGTCAGGCGCTGTTAGCGAAAATGGTTCCGGGCAGCGCAGCGTTAATTTTTGCGGCGCCTGAAGTAACGCGCAGTAACGACAGCGAATATCCGTTTCGTCAAAACAGTGATTTCTGGTACTTCACAGGTTTTAATGAGCCTGAAGCCTTACTGGTGCTGATCAAAAGTGATGAGAACCACAACCACAGTGTGCTGTTTAATCGTGTCCGCGACCTGACCGCAGAAATCTGGTTTGGTCGCCGTCTGGGCCAGGAGGCGGCACCGGCAAAACTGGGTGTGGATCGCGCACTGCCCTGGAACGATATCGGTGAGCAGCTTCATCTTTTGTTGAACGGTCTGGATGAGGTTTATCACGCGCAAGGGTTATATCCTGAGGCTGACAAGCTGGTGTTCAGTGCACTGGATAAACTACGTCGCGGTTTCCGCCAGAACCTGAGCGCCCCTGCCAGCCTGACAGACTGGCGTCCCTGGGTGCATGAGATGCGCCTGTTCAAAAGTCCGGAAGAAATCGCCATTCTGCGCCGTGCAGGTGAGATCAGTGCGCTGGCCCATACGCGCGCTATGCAGGCCTGTCGCCCCGGCCTGTACGAATACCATCTGGAAGGCGAAATTCATCATGAGTTTAACCGCCACGGTGCGCGTTTTCCCTCCTACAACACCATCGTCGGTTCCGGTGAAAATGGATGTATTCTGCACTATACCGAGAATGAATGTGAGCTGCGGGATGGCGACCTGGTGCTGATTGATGCGGGATGTGAATGGCAGGGGTACGCAGGCGATATTACCCGCACCTTCCCGGTAAACGGTAAATTCTCACCCGCTCAACGTGCTGTCTACAACATCGTGCTGAAATCGTTAGAGACGGCATTATCCCGTTTCCGGCCTGGCGTCAGTATTCGCGAGGTGAATGATGAGGTGGTGCACATCATGGTGACCGGTCTGGTTGAACTGGGCGTGTTGCAGGGCGAGGTTGACGCGTTAATTGCTGAAGACGCGCATCGCAAATTCTTTATGCATGGCCTGAGCCACTGGCTGGGGCTGGATGTCCATGATGTGGGGCACTACGGCACGCCAAGCCGGGATCGCATTCTGGAACCGGGCATGGTCATTACTATTGAACCAGGCTTATACATTGCCCCCGATGCCGACGTGCCGGTGGAATACCGCGGTATCGGCATTCGCATTGAGGATGACATTGTGATCACTGAAACAGGTAACGAGAATCTCACTGACAGCGTGGTGAAAGATCCGGATGCTATTGAGGCGCTGATGGCGGCGGCACGCGCAGGATGACCGTCCTCATCGCGGGTGGCGGAATGACCGGTGCCACGCTGGCGCTGGCTATTTCGCACCTGACACAGGGCGCGCTGCCCGTCACGCTGATCGAAAGCAGCGAACCTGCCAGCCGCGCGCATCCAGGTTATGACGGCCGTGCCATTGCGCTGTCTGCCGGCACCTGTCAGCAACTGGCCAATATTAATCTCTGGCAGCGCATTGCCCCCTGCGCAACGCCGATCACGACGATCCATGTTTCCGATCGGGGTCATGCGGGTTTTGTCTCACTGACGGCCAGCGACTATGCGATTCCCGCGCTGGGCCAGGTCGTCGAATTGTTCGACGTAGGCCAGCGTTTATTCGCGCAGCTTAAACAGGCTCCCGGCGTCACCCTGCGCTGTCCGGCACGGGTCACCAATGTGAACCGTACTCAGGCGCACGTGAAGGTCACGCTGGATAATGATGAACAGCTGGACGCTGATGTGCTGGTGGCGGCTGATGGCACGCGTTCGGCTGTCGCGGCAGCCTGCGGTATTCAGTGGCAAACCGAAACTTATCAGCAGCTGGCACTCATTGCGAATGTCACCAGCGAGATACCGCACCAGGGGCGGGCCTTTGAACGGTTTACTGAGTTCGGCCCGCTCGCCCTGCTGCCGATGTCTGACAACCGTCTGTCGCTGGTGTGGTGTCATTCATTGGATAAGCGCCCGCAGCTTGAGCGCTGGGACGACGAGACGTTTCTCAGCGAACTTCAGCACGCGTTCGGCTGGCGACTGGGGAAATTTACCCACACCGGTAAACGCGATATCTATCCGCTGGCATTGCAACAGGCCGAACCGGTCGTTTCACATCGTGTTGCCACCGTGGGCAACGCAGCCCAGACGCTGCACCCTATTGCCGGGCAGGGATTTAACCTGGGCCTGAGGGATGTCATGTCCTTAGCCGAAATCCTGGCCACCGCGCACCGGCAGCAACAGGACCCTGGCAGCTATGCTGTCATGCAGCATTACCGTCAGCGTCGCCAACAGGATCGGGCCACGACCATCGGTCTCACCGACGGTCTGGTGCGCCTGTTTGCCAACCGCCATGCACCGCTGGTCGTCGGGCGCAACCTTGGCCTGCTGGCAATGGATCATCTGCCGTTGCTGAGAAATCTTCTGGCCGAGCGCACGCTTGGCTGGGTTAAGCGTTAACTGAGAGGCACTGATGCAAACTTATGATGTGGTGATCGCCGGTGGCGGTATGGTAGGACTGGCCGTGGCCTGCGGTCTGCAGGGCAGTGGCTTGCGTATCGCCGTACTCGAACAAGCGCCCGAGCCGCAATTTGATGCCACCGCTTCTCCGTCTGTCCGCGTATCGGCTATCAATGCGGCCAGTGAACGTCTTTTACAAAAACTGGATGTCTGGTCGACGATCCTGTCGCTCAGAGCCAGCCCTTATCAGGCCATGGAAGTCTGGGATCGTGACAGCTTCGGTGCTATCTCATTTGACGGTGAGCAGCAGGGCTTAACCCATCTCGGGCACATTATCGAAAACCCGGTGATTCACTGCGCCTTATGGCAGCGAGCCAGGCAGTGCAGTGACGTGACGTTGCTGCCGTCGTCACATCTTCAGCAGGTGGCATTTGGCGATAACGAAGCCTTCATTACGCTACAGGATGGCGGCATGATGAGCGCACGGCTGATGGTTGCCGCAGACGGTGCCAATTCCTGGCTGCGCAACAAAGCCGATATTCCGCTGACTTTCTGGGATTATGAACACCATGCCCTGGTGGCGAACATCCGTACCTCCATGCCACATGATGGCGTCGCGCGTCAGGTATTCCATGGGGATGGCATTCTGGCGTTTCTGCCGATGCAGGATCCGCATCTGTGCTCCATCGTCTGGTCGCTGTCGCCCCAGGAAGCCACCCGGCTGGAAACGATGCCTGAGGCGCTCTTTAATCAACAGTTGTCGGTGGCGTTTGATATGCGCCTTGGCCTGTGCGAACTGGAAGGCGAACGGAAGGCATTCCCCCTCACGGCACGCTATGCGCGCAGCTTTGCTGCACATCGGCTGGCGCTGGTGGGCGATGCTGCGCATACCATTCATCCGCTGGCCGGGCAGGGTGTCAATCTCGGTTTTATGGATGCCGCAGAGTTGATTGGTGAAGTTCGCCGCCTGCATCAGCAGGGCAAAGATATCGGGCAGCACCTCTATCTGCGCCGCTATGAACGCAGCCGTAAACACAGTGCCGCCATGATGCTCGCGGGCATGCAGGGATTTCGTGAGCTGTTTGCGGGCAATAATCCGGCTAAAAAGCTGCTTCGCGATGTCGGGCTAAAATTGGCCGATAATTTACCGGGCGTGAAACCTGTCATGTTGCGGCAGGCGATGGGCCTGAACGACATTCCCGCCTGGCTTCGCTGACGCGAATCCCTTTCTTAAAGCCAGCGTAATTGCTGGCTTTTTTATATTAAAAAAAGGACTGCACCGTAAAAATGCAGTCCTGCACCGTTGCAGCGCCTCATTTGATTTATTCTAATTTTGCGTGATGTTTCGCATTACTTATTTTTATTCGACGCCATTTTTGCTTCGCTATTTTTTTAACATCTTGCGTGTCGGTACGAATAAAATGGCTGTAAAAAAATGAATAGGTCGTATTTGTTGTGTGTTTAATCACAGAATTACAGTCTTTTGTCCTGCTTTTTCTTTTGCGCGGTTAGGCTGTGCGCCTGCGTTCGACCTCGCTTTGCTTATGGTTAATCGACCCGTTCAGTGGTAACGTCATTGCAAAGAGAACGTTTGCGTCGGCTCCCGGCGGCGTGGTTTCAAACTTACTTGTTTCAGCACAGGATAGTTATGACTCAGCACACACCTCTGTTTGACCAGCATCAGGAAAACGGTGCGCGTATGGTGGATTTCCATGGCTGGATGATGCCGCTGCACTATGGCTCCCAACTGGATGAACATCATGCTGTTCGCAACGACGCAGGCATGTTTGATGTTTCGCACATGACCATCGTCGATCTGCACGGTGCACGTACGCGTGAGTTTTTGCGTTTTCTGCTGGCAAACGATGTCGCGAGGCTGACGCAACCCGGCAAAGCGCTTTACACCGGCATGCTGAATGCGTCGGGCGGCGTGATTGACGATCTGATCGTGTATTTCATGGATGAGACGTTTTTCCGCCTGGTCGTGAACTCTGCGACGCGTGAAAAGGATCTGGCATGGATCAATGAGCATGCGCAGGGTTATGGCGTGGAAGTCCGGGAGCGTGACGATCTGGCGATGATCGCCGTGCAGGGCCCACAGGCCCAGCAAAAAGCACAAACGCTCTTCAGTGATGCACAGCGTCAGGCTGTACAAGGTATGAAGCCGTTCTTTGGCATCCAGGCCGGGGAGCTGTTTATCGCCACCACCGGTTATACCGGTGAAGTGGGTTACGAGATCGCGCTACCTGCGGCGCAGGCCGTTACATTCTGGCAGCGCCTGCTCGCCGCGGGCGTCAAACCCGCCGGACTGGGCGCACGTGATACATTGCGTCTGGAAGCGGGCATGAATCTTTACGGTCAGGAAATGGATGAAAGCGTCTCACCGCTGGCCGCCAACATGGGCTGGACCCTGTGCTGGGAACCGGCGAACCGCAATTTTATCGGGCGCGAAGCACTGGAAAGTCAGCGCGAAAAAGGCACTGAAAAACTGGTTGGCCTGATCCTGACAGAAAAAGGCGTACTGCGTAACGGCCTGCCCGTGCGTTTTACGGATAGTCAGGGGCAGATGCAGCAGGGCATTATTACCAGCGGATCTTTCTCACCAACGTTGGGTTACAGCATTGCGCTGGCCCGCGTGCCTGCGGGCATTGGCGAAGACGCTATCGTTGAAATCCGCAACCGTGAAATGCCCGTAAAAGTGACTAAACCCGTTTTCGTTCGCGCCGGCAAGCCGGTTGCGCAGTAAAACATAATTACAGGAGAAAGGGCGATGAGCAATGTGCCAGCTGAGTTGAAATACCGCGACAGTCATGAATGGCTGCGCAAAAATGCGGATGGATCTTACACCGTCGGCATCACCGAACACGCGCAGGAATTACTGGGCGATATGGTCTTTGTGGACCTGCCAGAAGTAGGGGCGACGTTCGCTGCCGGCGAAGAGTGCGCCGTCGCCGAATCCGTAAAAGCGGCTTCCGATATCTATTCTCCTGTCAGTGGCGAAATTATCGCCGTGAACGACGCGCTGAATGATTCCCCAGAGCTGGTTAACAGCGAGCCTTATCAGGACGGCTGGTTATTCCAGATCAAAGCCAGCGATGAGTCAGAACTAGACTCACTGCTGGACGCGGATGCCTACAAAGCATCTATTGACGAGTAATCGTTGCGCGGCCTCCAGATGAGGCCGCCGATATCTGACCAGCACTCTCTGTTCCCCAGCCCGATTCAGGATTTACAGCTCATGACTCAGACTCTCAGCCAGCTTGAACACAACGGTGCGTTTATCGAGCGCCATATTGGTCCGTCGCCAGAACAACAGGCCGTTATGCTGGAGGCGATTGGTGCCAGCTCTCTGGCGTCGTTGATTGGTTCTATTGTTCCCGCCGACATTCAGTTGCCCGGTCCGCCCGCCGTTGGCGATGCGGCAACTGAACAGCAGGCGCTGGCAGAGTTAAAAGCGATTGCCGCGCAAAACCTGCGCTACAAATCCTGGATCGGCATGGGATACAGTGCGGTGATAACGCCGCCCGTTATCCTGCGGAACATGCTGGAAAATCCGGGCTGGTACACGGCTTACACGCCGTATCAGCCCGAAGTTTCTCAAGGGCGCCTGGAGGCGCTGCTAAACTTCCAGCAGGTCACCATTGATCTGACCGGCATGGATATCGCGTCCGCTTCACTGCTGGATGAAGCCACCGCGGCGGCCGAAGCGATGGCGATGGCAAAACGCATCAGCAAACTGAAAAATGCCAACCGGTTCTTTATCGCTGATGATATCCATCCGCAAACGCTGGATGTGGTACGGACCCGCGCCGAAACCTTTGGTTTTGAACTGATTATCGACAGCGCGGAGAAAGCCCTGGAGCACGATAATCTGTTTGGTGTCCTGCTTCAGCAGGTAGGCACCACGGGCGAGGTACACGATTACACCAGCCTGATTGCCGAGCTGAAAACCCGTAAGGTGGTCGTCAGCGTGGCCTCGGATTTTATGGCCCTGGTGTTACTTGAATCGCCGGGCAAGCAGGGCGCGGATATTGTGTTCGGTTCCGCTCAGCGCTTTGGTGTACCAATGGGCTATGGCGGTCCTCATGCGGCCTTTTTTGCCAGCCGTGATGAACACAAGCGTTCTATGCCTGGCCGTATTATCGGTGTCTCACGCGACGCCGCTGGCAACACCGCGTTGCGTATGGCGATGCAAACTCGCGAGCAACATATCCGTCGGGAAAAAGCCAACTCCAATATCTGTACCTCTCAGGTGCTGCTGGCCAATATCGCAGGACTGTATGCCGTGTTCCACGGGCCTGTTGGGCTGAAACGTATCGCTTCACGTATTCACCGCTTCACCGATATCCTGGCTGCCGGACTGCAACGTGGCGGGCTGAAGCTGCGTCATCACCACTGGTTCGACACGCTGACAGTGGACGTGACCGATAAAGCCGCCGTGTTAAACCGTGCGCTGAGTTTCGGCGTTAACCTGCGTAGTGATATTCATAACGCTGTCGGTATCACGCTGGATGAAACCACATGTCGTGAAGACGTTGCGACATTGTTCGCCATCCTGCTGGGCGATGATCATGGTCTGGATATCGATCAACTTGATAGCCAGGTTGCGGCAGACAGCCAGTCAATCCCTGCAAGCCAGCAGCGCGTCAGCGACATCCTCTCTCACCCTGTGTTCAATCGCCATCACAGTGAGACCGAGATGATGCGCTATATGCACAGCCTGGAGAAAAAAGATCTGGCTCTCAACCAGGCGATGATTCCGCTGGGTTCATGCACGATGAAGCTTAACGCTGCCGCAGAGATGATTCCCATCACCTGGCCTGAATTTGCCGAAATGCATCCGTTCTGCCCGGCAGAACAGGCGGGCGGCTACCTGCAAATGATTGGCCAGCTTTCCCAGTGGCTGGTTCAGCTTACCGGTTACGATGCGCTCTGCATGCAACCGAACTCCGGTGCACAGGGGGAATACGCGGGGCTGTTAGCGATTCGTCGTTACCATGAAAGCCGTGGTGAAGGTGAACGTCACCTTTGCCTGATTCCCAGCTCAGCACACGGGACCAACCCGGCCTCAGCCCAGATGGCGGGCATGGATGTGGTGGTCGTGGCCTGTGACAAACAGGGTAATATCGATCTGGGCGACCTGCGCGAAAAAGCCGCACAGGCGGGCGATAAACTGTCATGCATCATGGTGACCTACCCATCCACGCACGGCGTGTATGAAGAGACTATTCGTGAAGTGTGCCAGATCGTGCATCAGTACGGCGGCCAGGTATACCTGGACGGTGCGAACATGAATGCCCAGGTGGGCATTACGACGCCGGGTTATATTGGCGCTGACGTTTCGCACCTTAACCTGCACAAAACTTTCTGTATTCCGCACGGCGGCGGCGGCCCGGGCATGGGACCTATTGGCGTGAAAGCGCATCTGGCACCGTTTGTACCCGGTCACAGCGTGGTACAGATTGATGGTGTGCTGACACAGCAGGGCGCTGTATCTGCTGCACCGTTTGGCAGTGCTTCCATTTTACCAATCAGCTGGATGTACATCCGCATGATGGGCGCGGAAGGGCTCAAGCAGGCCAGTTCGGTGGCGATTCTCAATGCCAACTACATCGCCAGCCGTCTGAAATCAGCTTATCCGATTCTGTATACCGGGCGGGATGGTCGTGTGGCGCACGAATGTATTCTGGATATTCGTCCGCTGAAAGAGCAGACCGGGATCAGTGAACTGGATATTGCAAAACGCCTCATCGACTACGGTTTCCATGCGCCAACCATGTCATTCCCGGTCGCGGGCACGCTGATGGTGGAACCTACCGAATCGGAAGGCAAACTGGAGCTGGACCGCTTTATTGATGCCATGCTGGCGATTCGTATGGAAATTGGGCGGGTGGAAAAGGGCGAGTGGCCAATGGATGATAATCCGCTGGTTAACGCGCCTCACACACAAATGGAAGTGACTGGCGAATGGACGCATCCTTACAGCCGCGAGCTGGCCGTTTTCCCGGCAGGCAGCCACAATAAATACTGGCCAACAGTGAAGCGCCTGGATGATGTTTTTGGTGACCGCAACCTGTTCTGCTCATGTGTACCGATGAGCGACTATGCCTGAGTCGGGTTAACACAACTGTTTTGAGGGCCGGTTTTCGGCCCTTTTTTATGGAGGCTCAGATGAAACTCGCGCTTGTTACTGGCGGTAGTCGCGGCATTGGCCGTGCGACCGCCGTTTTACTGGCGACACGGGGCTACCGTGTGGCCGTGAATTATCGCACGCGCGAAAGTGAAGCGCAGCGGGTGGTGGATGAGATTGTGCGTAACGGCGGAGAAGCCTTTAGCGTACAGGCCGATATCAGTGACGAGGCGCAGGTCATGGCGCTGTTTCAACGGCTGGATCAGGAGAACCTGCCGCTCTCGCTGCTGGTAAATAACGCCGGTATCCTGTTTCAGCAATGCCGTCTTGAGCAACTGGATGCGGCGCGCATTCAACAGGTTTTTGCCACAAATGTCACGGGTACCTTCCTCTGCTGTCGTGAAGCCGTCCGGCGCATGGGAACGCACCTGGGAGGACTGGGCGGCAGTATCGTGAACGTTTCCTCCGCGGCAGCCCGTACGGGTTCTCCCGGTGAATATGTCGACTATGCCGCATCGAAGGGCGCGATGGATACGCTGACGAAAGGTCTGTCACTGGAGGTCGCGCAACAGGGGATTCGTGTCAATGGTGTGCGGCCCGGTCTGATCTACACCGGGATGCATGCCGATGGCGGGGAGCCCGGCCGCGTCGACCGACTGGCGAGCGGCGTTCCGATGGGACGTGGTGGACATGCCGAAGAAATTGCAGAAGTGGTGGTCTGGCTGGCCAGCGATGCGGCCTCTTACATCACCGGCAGCATAATTGATGCCGCCGGCGGGCGGTAAATTCATGCCGCAGCGTGACGCTGCGGCAGCCGACTTACAGCTTTTCACCGTTACTGGCGATAACCTGCTGATACCAGGCAAAGCTTTTCTTTTTCGCGCGTGAGAAATCACCGCTGCCATCGTCGTTTTTATTAACGTGAATGAAACCGTAGCGCTTGTCGTACTGGCCGGTCGTAAAGGATACACAATCGATGCAGCCCCACGGCGTATATCCCATCAGATCCACACCATCATGAATGACGGCTTTTTTCATCTCTGCGATATGCGCCGCCAGATACGCAATGCGGTAATCATCTTCGATCACGCCCTGCGCATTCGGTTTGTCGATCGCGCCAAAGCCGTTTTCCACGATAAACAGCGGCTTCTGGTAGCGTTCGTACAGATCGTTCAGCACATAACGCAGGCCAACGGGATCGATCTGCCAGCCCCAGTCTGAGGCGCTGACATGCGGGTTTTTGACCACCCCGTCAAAACCGGTAATGGGGTCGTCAACACCGCTGGCGCTGTGCTGCACGGCATTACTCATGTAATAGCTGAAACCGATGTAATCGGCACAGCCCTGACGCAGGGTATCTGCATCCTCTGGTTGCATCTCAATGTGGTAGCCTTTGCGTTCCCACTCTTTCAGCGCGTAGGCAGGGTAGTAACCGCGCATTTGTACATCGCTAAAGACATAGCGTTGATGCATCGCTTCTTTAGCCAGCATGACATCGTCCGGATGGCAGGAGAACGGATAAACCGGCACCATGGCGATCATGCAGCCAATTTTGAAGTCCGGGTTGATCTCGTGTCCGCGCTTCACCACCCGGGCACTGGCAACGAACTGATGGTGCATGACCTGATACATCGCCTGTTCAGGTTTTTCATGGTCGGTGAAAATAACGCCGGAACAGCAGTAGCCAAACAGCGGATATTGCCAGTTACGTTGGTTATTAATTTCGTTAAAGGTCATCCAGTATTTAACTTTATTTTTGTATCGTTCCAGCACGACTTCACTGAAACGCACAAAGAAATCGACGACTTTACGGTTATGCCAGCCGCCATACTCTTTTACCAGGTGGTAGGGCATTTCAAAATGGGAAAGGGTAATTACTGGTTCGATGCCATATTTCAGTAATTCATCAAACAGGTCATCATAAAACTGCAGGCCGGCTTCGTTAGGTTGCTGCTCATCGCCATTAGGGAATATACGCGTCCACGCAATCGAGGTACGGAAGCATTTAAATCCCATCTCCGCAAATAACGCAATATCCTGCTTGTAGTGTGAGTAAAACTCGACGGCCTGATGATTAGGGTAAAATTTTCCGGGCTGAACGCCATCGGTAATGACACGATCCACGCCGTGTGCACCCCCTGTCAGCACGTCAGCGATGCTAATACCTTTTCCACCCTGATCCCACCCGCCTTCAACCTGGTGAGCCGCGACGGCACCGCCCCACAAAAATGTGTCTGGTAAGCTCATTACCCACTCTCCAATACAGATAAAATTGGGCTGAGTGTAGCAAAGCACTTTATAAAGTCACGGTATAACACCGTGCGAAAAAAGGGATTTGTCACAGCTAAAAAACGCTGTGTTTTACTGGCTTAACCGTCGGCCAAGCGATTCGATAATATAAATCGCCGGTACCTGAGTGGTAATATCGCAGTTATCCGCTAGGCGGATAACCGGGACGTGATAGGAAACCGTAAAGTCGCTCATTTTTGCCAGCGAACAGTTTTCACTGTTGGTGACCGCAATAATTTTGCATTTATTCAGGCTAAACTGGCTGGCGATACGCAGCACTTCTTCTGTTTCGCCCGAGACAGAAAGGATGATCGCCAGGGCATTTTCATACAGGCTCGGACTGACGGGATAATAAGGATCATCAATAGCATGACTGAATTTCCCCACATTCGAAAAAAAACGTGCACCGTATTTTCCCAGGCTTCCTGATGTGCCCACACCAATAAAAAAAACCCGCTCAGCCTGCCTGATCATCGCGGCTGCCTGGGTGATGACCTGCTCAAATTCAGCATTATTGATGCTTTTAAAAAAACTCAGCATATCGGCCGGGCCAGAGACCGGTAAAGCTGGGGCCGTGTGTTCCTGGGCCAGCCGCAGACGGATACGAAACTCAGACCAGCCTTCACAGTGCATTTTGCGACAGAAACGCAGCACGGTGGTAGTTGACACGGCGGCCTGCTCCGCCAGTTCACGAATGGTCATGTAACTGACACTTTCACGATGTCTGATGATGTACTGATAAACCTGCAATTCCAGATCGTTGAGCGTGGCAAGATCGTGATGCGCGAACATGAAAAAATCACCAGATAGTTGACCAGTCAGCATTTTAACAGAATTTGAACCGGCGTTGACCGCATTAATTAATTTAAGCTTACACTTGTACACTGAAAGTTTTTCTGATTAATTTGTCTGGTGATTAATCTGCAATGGCTCTCACTTTTCAGGCAGGAAGGTTATGACGCATAAACATTTTTCCACGCAGGGCTATCCACTGGCAGAGGAAATTGTCAACAGTATCAGTCACGGGCTGGGTTGCCTCTTTGGGATCGTTGGGTTAGTGCTGCTACTGGTTAAGGCAACAGCGATCCATGCGGATGTCACCACCATCGTCAGCTCAAGCCTGTATGGCGGCAGCATGATCGTGCTGTTTCTGGCGTCCACGCTTTATCACGCTGTCAGTCATCCACGCGCCAAACGCGTGCTGAAAAAAGTGGATCACTGCGCCATCTATCTGTTGATTGCGGGCACTTATACGCCGTTTTTGATGACAGGGCTGCAGTCACCGCTGGCTCACGCATTAATGGCGGTCATCTGGGGACTGGCGCTGCTGGGCATCCTGTTTAAACTGACGATCGCCGAACGCTATAAGGTGCTGTCACTGGTCACGTATCTTTGTATGGGATGGCTGTCGCTGGTGGTGGTCTATCAACTGGCGATGAAACTGTCGCCGGGGGAATCTGGCTGTTGGCGCTGGGAGGCATCATCTATTCCCTGGGGGTGATCTTTTATGTGGCGCGCCGCGTGCCGTTTAATCACGCCATCTGGCACGGTTTTGTGTTAGGCGGCTGCATCTGTCATTTCTGCGCCATCTATTTCTACGTCATGTAGAAACAGGGCGGGAGAGGTTCCCGCCCCGACACTCAGTTTTCGTCCAGCGAATAAGGCAAAGGCTGAATAGTGAGTTTGCCTCCTTCATCCCCTTCGACGCGCAATACGCTGTCTGGCTCCAGATCGTTATTCATCACGACCTGCACCCAGGTCACGCCATCATCAAGCTGCACGGCGGCGAGAACGGTTCCTGTGCGACGCCAGCGTTCACCCATCTGCAATTCCAGCGAGTCGTTTGCGGCAGGCAGATGGCTGGCCTGGCCTGACAGCCAGTACAGGGCGCGCTTATTGGCGCCACGGTATTTCGCGCGGGCCACCATCTCCTGCCCGGTGTAGCAGCCTTTTTTGAAGCTGATCGCGTCCAGTGCCTGCAAATTAGTCGCCTGGGGAATAAACTGCGCGCTGGTCGCAGGTTCAATCACCGGAATACCGGCTTCAATGTCCAGGGCCAGCCACTGTGTGCTGTCTGTTAACTGAGCATCCTCGGCCAGCTTCTGTTTCAGTGCTTCTGCCTCAGCAAGCGAGGTGACCAGTAAAAAGCGCTCTGCGGGCTGGGCAAACCACAGCAGGGTGGTTTCGCCCTGTTGCACCACGGGAGTGGTACTGTCAGGAAGGACTTCAAACAGGTCGGCCAGCGCAGCCCGAGCCTGGAAACCGGCAACGCCCAGTAGCACCACATCGTCATCGGCGGCCAGCGTCACTTTAGAGAATACGGCGTATTTTTTTAGCTCCGGCAACTGGGTATCACGCAGTGCCCGGCGCACTAAATAGGCATAGCCTTCGCCGCGGTGAAACAGACGCAGATTGCTCCACATTTTGCCTTTCGCATCGCAGTGGGCGGCGGGCAGATGATGGGCGGCATCCAGCGCGGCGACATCCAGCGTCAACTGACCCTGCAAATAGGACGTACTGTCCGGGCCCACTACAGACACCAGAGCCCAGGTATCCAGAGACATTAACGTGAGCGGCAGACGCGATGAGGCCGCAGGTTGACGTGGGGGAAGCGTAAATGTTGGCATTGATAAATCCTGAGTATGAAGGTTCATCCGGAACAATATCTTCAATGGTAAAAGAGCAGACTGGCATTGCAACCTGTTTACTGAACAGGGCGCACAAAACGCGTGATGAACGCAGCAAAAGCGTCATCCTGCGGCGTTGTGCACATGACGAAGTCTGGAGCCTGCAGCCGCTGTTAATCCAGGTTACACTAGTCGCCACGATGTGAAACAGGAAAACTGATGCATGGATATTAATGATAAATCGCGCGTTCAATGGGCCTGCCGTCGTGGCATGCTGGAACTGGATGTCGCTATTATGCCGTTCTTCAAGTACGAATATGACACGTTAAACGATACCGACAAGCAGGTTTTCATTGCCCTGCTGAAAAGTGACGATCCGGACCTTTTCAACTGGATGATGAACCACGGCGAGCCAGCCGATCCCGAGCTGAAACGCATGGTGAAGCTTATTCAGCAGCGTAATCGTGAACGCGGCCCGGTGGCAATGTAACCTTCATCCCTCGTTGCAGGCGCGCACAATCCTTGCCCTGACGCTGGTGGTAACGCTAGCCGGCGTCGGGCTGATGCCCTTGTCTGCGGCAGAGTGGGTGATAAAGCCGGTGCTGTTCGCCCTCATCGTGTGGGAAGGATGGCGGCAGGACAGGCGCTTGTGTCTGCGCTGTGGAGCGCTACAACGCGACAGTGCCCGTGACTGGCACTGGCAGGATGAACACTGGCAAACGCAGCAACCGCTTTACTGGTTACCTGGCGCGGTGTTGCTGGTTATGAAGAACCCTCAGGGCAGGATAACGCGGTTTTGGCTCATGCAGGATAATATGCAGCCTGCTGAATGGCGCGCCTTACGCGCCTGCTGTTTTCGCGACAGACAGCGCGCGCGTTAACACCGACAGCCTACAGGCGTTCTGCCGTTTCCGTCAGAATCTGCTCGCACCACTGCTCAACGCGCTCATCCGTCACGTCAAACTGATTGACGTCATCCAGCGCCAGCCCCACAAACTGTTTGCCATCCGCGCTAAGCGGTTTGGGGCTGGTAAATTCATAGCCATCCAGCGGCCAGTAGCCGACAAACTGCACGCCCATGGGTTGCAGCAGGTCGTGCAGCATACCCAGCGCGTCGAGAAACCATTCACCATAGCCAATCTGGTCGCCCATGCCGTAAAGCGCCACTATCTTGTTATGCAGATTGAGGGTGGGCAACTGCGGCCAGATGGCCTCCCAGTCTTCCTGTAGCTCGCCAAAGTCCCAGGTCGGAATGCCCAAAATCAGCAGGTCGTACTCTTCCATCAGACGCGGATCGTCATCTTTCACGTTGTGCAACGTCACTAACTCGTCGCCAATACAATCCCGAATCTTCTCCGCTACGATTTCGGTGTAGCAGGTACTGGAACCGTAAAAAAGACCAATTTTCATGCAGATAGTGCTCTGTTAATCCAGACTTTGGCGTAATTGTATCAGAAGCAGGGGTGAATCAGGCATAATGAGCACGATTTCAGACTGAACGGCGGGGAAAACGTGCAAGACAGCGAACTGACAGAACAGTTTCTTGACGCGCTGTGGATTGAGCGCAATCTGGCGCAAAATACCTTGTCCTCCTATCGACAGGATCTGCAAACGCTCACCGGCTGGCTGGCACATCACGGCCTGACGCTGGTGTCATTAAGCCCGCAGGATCTGCAACAGTTTCTCGCAGAGCGACTGGAAGGCGGCTATAAGGCCACCAGCTCAGCGCGTCTGCTCAGCGCTATGCGCCGCCTGTTTCAGTACCTGTACCGTGAAAAGATTCGTGTGGACGATCCCAGCGCCCAACTGGCCGCGCCAAAGCTGCCCCAGCGGCTGCCCAAAGATCTGAGCGAGGCACAGGTCGAGCGTTTACTGCAGGCTCCGGATGTCAACGTGCCGCTGGAACTGCGCGATAAAGCCATGCTGGAATTATTGTATGCCACCGGGCTGCGTGTTTCGGAGCTGGTGGGATTAACCCTGAACGACGTCAGCCTGCGTCAGGGCGTGGTGCGGGTGATCGGTAAGGGCAATAAAGAGCGCCTGGTGCCATTAGGTGAAGAGGCGGTTTACTGGCTGGAATATTATATGGAACATGGTCGTCCGTGGTTGCTCAACGGGCAAACGCTGGATGTGTTCTTCCCCAGTAGCCGCGCGCAGCAAATGACGCGGCAGACGTTCTGGCACCGAATCAAGCACTACGCCACGCTGGCAGGCATTGACAGCGAAAAGCTGTCGCCCCATGTGCTGCGCCACGCCTTTGCCACACATTTGCTGAACCACGGGGCAGACTTGCGTGTCGTACAGATGTTACTGGGACACAGCGATCTCTCCACGACCCAGATTTATACTCACGTCGCCACGGAACGTCTGCGACTGTTACATCAACAGCATCATCCGCGTGCATGACCGACGGATATAAGGAAAACAATGAACAAACATGTTGCCACGCTGGCGCTGCTGGTCAGCGCCTTTTCCGGTTTAACCCACGCTGATGACAGCGCTATTCAGCTTTCCCTGAAAAAACTGGGTTTACACCAGACCGAGATTCAGCCGTCTCCGCTGCCAGGCTTCAAAACCGTGCTCAGCGAAAGCGGCGTCCTGTATGTGACCGATGATGGTAAACACATGATCCAGGGTCCCCTTTATGATGTCAGCGGCACGCAACCGGTGAACGTGACCAATACGCTGCTGGATAAAAAGGTCGACGCGCTGGTTCCGGAGATGATCATCTATAAAGCGCCAAAAGAGCAGCATGTGGTCACGGTGTTCACGGACATTACCTGTGGCTATTGTCACAAGCTGCACGAGCAGATGGCCGATTACAATGCGCTGGGCATCACGGTTCGTTATCTTGCTTTCCCACGCGAAGGGATGAACGGTAATGTCGCCAGCGCCATGAAAGCGGTCTGGTGCAGCGCCGATCGTAACAAAGCCTTCGATGACGCGATGAAAGGTGATGCGCCGAAGATGGAGGCGCCTGCGTCATGCAAAACTGACATTGGTCAGCAGTATAAATTGGGCATTCTGTTCGGCATTCAGGGCACGCCCGCCATTCTGACCGATAGCGGAATGATGATCCCGGGCTACCAAAGCCCTCAGGAACTCAAACAGGTACTGGATAATCAAAAGCGTGGTGGTTAAGGCGTGGTAAAGCACGAAGTCGAATTACGTCGTCGTGAGGCGGTACCGGATTTGCCCGGGCTCCCTGCTGATTTGCCGCCGCTTCTGCGTCGGCTTTATTTGCAACGCGGCGTCAGTGATGCCGCTCAGCTGGAAAGAGGCGCGAAAAACCTGCTGCCGTTTAGTGCGCTGAGCGGTATTGATAAGGCCGTCGCCTTGCTGCATGAAGCGCTGCTGGATGGACGCTGTATTATGGTCGTCGGCGATTTTGATGCTGACGGTGCCACCAGTACCGCGCTTACCGTGCTGGCTCTGCGCAGCATGGGATGCAGCAATGTTCAGTATCTGGTACCTAACCGGTTTGAGGATGGATACGGCCTCAGTCCTGAGGTTGTCGAACAGGCGAAAGCGCGCGGCGCGGAGATGATCCTCACTGTCGATAACGGTATTTCCTCTCATGCTGGCGTCGCCGTCGCGCATGCGCACGGGATTGCGGTGCTGGTGACCGACCACCATTTACCCGGCGAAACGCTGCCTGACGCGGACGCTATCGTTAACCCAAACCTGCCTGATTGCACTTTCCCGTCGCGTGCGCTGGCAGGCGTTGGTGTGGCCTTTTACCTGATGATGGCGCTGCGTGCCCATCTGCGAACCCAGGGCTGGTTTGGCGTCACGCGGGCAGAACCTAACCTGGCTGACCTGCTCGATCTGGTGGCGCTGGGCACGGTTGCGGATGTCGTGCCGCTGGATGCAAATAACCGTATTTTGGTCTGGCAGGGCCTGAGCCGCATTCGTGCCGGTAAATGCCGACCGGGCATCAAGGCGCTACTGGAAATCGCCAATCGCGATGCGCGCCAGCTGGCCGCCAGCGACCTGGGGTTTGCGCTGGGACCGCGGCTGAATGCGGCCGGAAGGCTCGACGATATGTCGGTCGGCGTCGCGCTGTTACTGACGGACGATCTCAGCCAGTCGCGTATGCTAGCCAGCGAGCTGGATGCGCTCAATCAGATGCGCAAAGAGATTGAACAGGGCATGCAAAGCGAGGCGCTGGCGCTCTGTCAGACGCTGGAGCGTGAGCAAACCGATTTGCCGCTGGGGCTGGCCTTTTATCATCCCGAATGGCATCAGGGCGTGGTAGGTATTCTGGCTTCCCGGCTCAAAGAGCGTTTTCACCGTCCGGTCATCGCCTTTGCGCCTGCGGGCGACGGCATGCTCAAAGGCTCGGGACGTTCGATTGCGGGCCTGCACCTGCGGGATGCCCTGGAACGGCTCGATACGCTTCACCCCGGGCTGATGCAGAAGTTTGGTGGTCACGCCATGGCGGCCGGGCTGTCGCTGGAGGAGGCGCGCTACGAGGAGTTTCGTCAGCGGTTCGCTGAACTGGTCGGCGACTGGCTGGCTGGCGAAGCGCTGCAAGGGGTGATGTGGTCTGATGGCGCGTTACAACCCGCTGAGTTTTCTCTGGAGACCGCCGAAATGCTGCGCGATGCCGGTCCCTGGGGACAGGCCTTTCCGGAGCCTGCGTTTGACGGCAAATTCCGGCTGTTGCAGCAGCGGCTGGTGGGGGAACGTCATCTGAAAGTCATGGTGGAGCCACTGGGCGGCGGGCCATTGATCGACGGTATCGCGTTTAACGTAGATACCACGCTGTGGCCTGACAGCAGCGTTCGCGAGGTTGAACTGGCGTACCGGCTGGATATCAATGAATATCGCGGTAACCGCTCAGTGCAGTTGATTATTGAACATCTCTGGCCGCTCAGTTAACGGATGAAGGTGGACGGACGGGAGTCCGTCCGCCAGGCCTTTCTGACGTTGCCTCCCTCCCTTTCAGCACAGCCTGTCCCAAACGTTTACACCCTGCGCATTTTCTCAACGCTACAAACTGTCGCCGGTTTCGGGTAAACTCGCAGGTTACATTTCTTATTCCATCAAACGTTAAAAAGACGCTAAACACATGTTTGAAATTAATCCGGTCAAATACCGTATTCAGGACCTCACCGAGCGCAGCGACGTTCTTCGGGGGTATCTTTGACTACGATGCCAAGAAAGAACGCCTTGAAGAAGTAAACGCAGAACTCGAACAGTCTGACGTCTGGAACGAACCTGAACGCGCCCAGGCGTTGGGTAAAGAGCGCTCCTCTCTCGAAGCAATCGTGAATACGCTGGATCAGATGACGCAGGGGCTGGAAGACGTACAGGGCCTGCTTGATCTGGCTGTGGAAGCCGATGACGAAGAAACCTTTAACGAAGCGGTCGAAGAACTGGACGCGCTGGATGTTAAACTGGGTGAACTCGAATTCCGCCGTATGTTCTCGGGTGAGTACGACAGCGCAGACTGTTATATCGACTTGCAGGCTGGCTCCGGCGGCACCGAGGCGCAGGACTGGGCCAGCATGCTGATGCGTATGTATCTGCGTTGGGCTGAAGCGAAAGGCTTCAAAACCGAGATTATTGAAGAGTCCGAAGGCGAAGTGGCGGGCATTAAATCGGTAACCATTCGCGTGTCGGGCGATTATGCGTTTGGCTGGTTACGCACCGAGACAGGCGTTCATCGCCTTGTTCGTAAGAGTCCGTTTGACTCCGGTGGTCGCCGCCATACCTCATTCAGCTCCGCGTTTATCTACCCGGAAGTCGATGACGATATCGATATCGACATTAACCCGGCAGACCTGCGCATTGACGTTTACCGTGCCTCCGGTGCCGGTGGTCAGCACGTTAACCGGACGGAATCTGCGGTGCGTATCACCCATATTCCGACCGGTACGGTCACGCAGTGTCAAAATGACCGCTCTCAGCACAAAAACAAAGATCAGGCGATGAAGCAGATGAAGGCGAAGCTGTACGAGCTTGAGATGCAGAAAAAAAATGCCGAGAAGCAGGCGCTGGAAGACAATAAGTCGGATATCGGCTGGGGAAGCCAGATCCGTTCTTACGTTCTGGACGACTCACGAATTAAAGATCTGCGTACCGGCGTGGAAACGCGTAATACGCAGGCGGTTCTGGATGGCGATCTGGACCGTTTCATTGAAGCAAGTTTAAAAGCAGGGCTATAAGGAACCGACATGTCTGAACAACAACCGCAGAGCGCTGACGTCGCACTTGAGTTAAATAACGAACTGAAAACGCGTCGCGAGAAACTGAGCGTGCTGCGTGAAAACGGCGTGGCGTTTCCTAACGATTTTCGTCGTGATACCACCTCCGATCGGCTGCACGCCAGCTATGACGAGAAGAGTAACGAAGAGCTGGAAGACTTAGGCATTGAGGTCAGCGTGGCGGGCCGTATGATGACGCGCCGTATTATGGGCAAAGCGTCTTTCATCACCCTGCAGGACGTTGGCGGCCGCATTCAACTGTACGTAGCACGTGACGATCTGCCTGAAGGCATCTATAACGAGCAGTTCAAAAAGTGGGATCTGGGCGATATCCTCGGCGCACGCGGTAAGTTGTTCAAAACTAAAACTGGCGAGCTGTCTGTTCACTGTTCAGAACTGCGTTTACTGACCAAAGCGCTGCGTCCGTTGCCTGATAAGTTTCACGGCCTGGCCGATCAGGAAACACGTTATCGTCAGCGTTATCTTGATCTCATCGCCAACGATGAATCACGCAACACCTTCAAAATTCGCTCTCAGATTATGGCCGGTATTCGCCAGTTCATGGTCGCTCGCGACTTTATGGAAGTGGAAACGCCAATGATGCAGGTGATCCCGGGCGGCGCATCAGCGCGTCCGTTTATCACGCATCATAATGCGCTGGATATCGATATGTACCTGCGTATTGCGCCAGAGCTGTATCTGAAACGTCTGGTTGTGGGCGGTTTTGACCGCGTGTTTGAGATCAACCGTAACTTCCGTAACGAAGGGATTTCGCCACGTCATAATCCAGAGTTCACCATGATGGAACTCTATATGGCGTATGCGGATTATAAGGATCTGATCGAACTGACCGAAAGCCTGTTCCGCACGCTGGCGCAGGATGTGCTGGGCAGCACCGTCGTGCCTTACGGTGAGCAGGAATTCGATTTCGGCAAGCCGTTTGAAAAGCTCACCATGCGTGAAGCCATCAAAAAATACCGTCCGGAAACCGATCTGGCCGATCTTGACGATTTCGATAAAGCCGTGGCAGTCGCCCAGGCCATCGGCATCAAAGTCGAGAAAAGCTGGGGCTTAGGCCGCGTGGTGACCGAGATTTTTGAGGAAACCGCAGAAGCGCACCTGATTCAGCCTACCTTCATTACCGAATACCCGGCGGAAGTTTCTCCGCTCGCTCGTCGTAACGATGAAAACCCGGAAATCACCGACCGTTTCGAGTTCTTTATCGGCGGACGTGAAATCGGCAACGGCTTCTCTGAGCTTAACGATGCGCAGGATCAGGCTGATCGCTTCCTGCAGCAGGTTAATGCCAAAGACGCGGGCGATGATGAAGCCATGTTCTATGACGAAGACTACGTTACCGCACTGGAACACGGCTTACCGCCAACGGCAGGTTTAGGCATTGGTATCGACCGGATGGTGATGCTGTTTACCAACAGCCATACCATCCGTGACGTGATCCTGTTCCCGGCGCTGCGTCCTGGCGCTAAATAAGTCTTGTTGTTCTGTAAAAAGGCCGGGTTATCCCGGCCTTTTTTCTTTCTGCTGTTCGCGATGCCGTGCTTGAGTCATCCCGCTCCCTCTGCCAGACTGAAATCTCAACAGGGAGCCAACCACGATGACACAACGTCCCGACTGTATTCGCCACTGGCAGACGCTGGAAGGCGACGATAACGAACACTATTCTGACAGCGATGAGCGCATGTCGATTGGCGCGCCACTGGGGCGGTTACTGGGGTTAACCCGCCTCGGCATTCACCATGAAAGGCTGTTGCCCGGACGCCGCATGTCCTATCCGCACGCGGAGAGCGCGGAAGAAGAGTTTATCTTTGTGCTTGAAGGTCATCCTGACGCCTGGATCAACGGTGAGTTGTACCCGCTGTCGCCGGGCGATGCCGTTGCTTTTCCGGCCGGAACAGGCATCTGCCACACCTTTATCAACAACCGCGACCATGAGGCGCGCTTTTTAGTGGTGGGCGAGGTGAGCAAACCCGAAAACCGTATTACTTATCCGCTCAATCCGGACTACGAAGCAACCCGTGAGGACAGGTGGCTGAATCCGCCTGAACAGATGATGGGCAAGCATCCCGGTTTGCCCGACAAAAATTAAGATTTTACGGCGTCATCCAGCCAGTGCTGAAAGCGAGAGTAAGGAACATAGAGGGCGACGTCTTTATACAACGTCTTGCCGCTGTGGTTATCGTTAATGCGCTGGCTGTAGCCGACAATCACGCCAGCCAGTGTGTCGTCAGAGGCATTGTAAACCGCGCCACCAGACATCCCTTTCACTACGCCGGCATTCGCTGCCACCACCACACAGTTAGCTTTGTTCCAGTCATTGGCCAGCGTGGTATTCACCAGATTCTGACCGGTTGAGCTGACCGGCATGGCCGAGATAAAGCTGTATCCGTAAAGGTTTACCTTGTCGCCAATGTGGCTGTTACGGAAGGCAGGAGGAAGGTTGGCTTCGCTGTTCTTGTGGTAGACCACCGCCAGGTCGCACTCCGGATGCCAGGCTTTCACCCGGTAAAGCGAATATTTCGCCACGTGGGCCGCCGTGAGGCTGTAGTCCGGGGTCAGGGGAATGGTCGTACCCAGCGTGCCCAGCCCCATGATGGTTGGAATGCCGGTAACGGTCATATCAACCCGCTTTTCAGCTTCTTTACTGTACTCATAGTGACCGACTGAGCAACCCGTTAAGCCCAGTACCAGTAAGAGGGTAAGCCGTTGCATTATTCTCTCTCCGCGTCAGTTGGACTGCATTTCATCTGGCGATTCATAAGAGCTTTATCGGCAACGCTAATACTTTATTGATAACTAAAATCGGTATTAGCTAAAAAACGGCTACTTCGCTGGCAACCTTTCTGCTTGTTTTAAGTGGCGGGCTATCCCTTTCTCCTTAACCTCATGTTTAATAAGCATAGTTCATCTTACTGTCAATTATTGCCTTTCCTGCAATACAGTGTTGCCTCTGTGTGAGTATCCGATGACAGTCAGCTATGGTGTAATACAGAATGTGACAGAGATCATAAATTATAGCCTGTTCATCGCGATGCACGCGGAAGCAACCGCGTCGCAATAATCATATTTGGGAGAGTGTTATGCCTGTGGCATTACTGGCATTGGCGCTGAGTGCGTTCGCCATCGGAACCACTGAGTTCGTTATTATGGGATTACTGCCGGAAGTGGCAAACGATTTACAGGTGACCATTCCGTCAGCGGGCTGGCTCATCAGCGGCTATGCCCTGGGCGTGGCGATTGGCGCGCCGGTCATGGCACTGTTGACCGCGAAACTGCCACGCAAGAAAACGCTGATTCTGTTAATGGCCATCTTCATCATCGGTAACCTGTTGTGCGCGCTGGCGTACAGCTACAACCTTCTGATGCTGGCGCGGGTGATTACCGCCCTCTGTCACGGTGCGTTTTTTGGCATTGGCGCTGTGGTGGCTGCCAGTCTGGTGGCTGCCGATCGCCAGGCGTCCGCCGTGGCGCTGATGTTTACCGGCCTGACGTTAGCCAACGTATTAGGCGTGCCATTGGGGACCTGGTTTGGTCAGCTGTTTGGCTGGCGTGCCACCTTCTGGGGCGTTGCGGTAATTGGTGTGCTGGCCTTTATTGCGTTGATCACCAGCCTGCCGGGAAATAAAAACGAGAAGCCCGTCAATCTGGCCAGCGAAATCAGCGCGCTGGCAAACGGTAAACTGTGGCTGTCGTTACTGATGACGGTCTGTTTTGCTGCCGCCATGTTTACGTTGTTCAGCTATATTGCGCCGTTGCTGTTGCAGGTCACCGGCATCAGCGATCATGGCGTGAGCTGGACTCTGTTCCTGATTGGGGCGGGGCTGACGGCAGGCAATATTTTGGGCGGCAAACTGGCTGACCGCAATGTGGCGCTCAGCCTGACAGGCAGTTTCCTGCTGATCGCGCTGTTCTCACTGCTGTTTAGCTGGACCAGCCATGCGCTGTGGCTCGCGGAAATCACCTTGTTCCTTTGGGCGATGGCTACCTTCGCTACGGTACCCGGCTTGCAGATAAATGTCGTGCGCCACGGTAAGGAGGCACCAAATCTGGTGTCGACCCTGAACATTTCGGCCTTTAATGTCGGGAATGCACTGGGCGCCTGGGTAGGCGGAGCGGTTATTGCCCGGGGCTATGGGCTGACCAGCGTGCCGGTTGCCGCGGCCGCGCTGGCGGCGGTGGGGCTGATCGTCTGCCTGATCACCTTCCGTAAATCAGGCGGTGCGGCGACCAGCGTACACGCCTAAGCCAGCCTGGCCGCAATTAGCGCCGGAAAACGGGCAATTTGATGTTGAAGGTGCGCCGCAAAGGCGTCAACCAGCGCTGAAGCCGGCCGGTGGCGCGGCCGGACCAGACTGACGGTAAAGGGCACCGCCACGCTAAACGGACGCATGACGATCCCGCTGTCAGCATAATCGAGTGCTGTCAGCGGATTAACGACAGAAATACCCACGCCAGCCTGCACCATCGCGCACACCGAGGCTGCGCTATGGGTTTCCATCACCATCCTGCGCGTCACGCCTTGCTCATGAAACAGTGCATCCAGTAACTGCCGATAGCTGTCCGTACGTGACAGGCTGACATAGTTCTCACCCGCAAAATCCTGCGGCGTAAGTAAGTTGCGCTGCGCCAGAGGATGCTGTTTCGGTAAGACACAGACTTCATCGCAGGTCAGTAAAGCCTGGCGATCGGTACCGGCAGGTGCGTGCAGCGTTTCTGTCAGGCCCAAATCATAGCGCTGCGCCGACAGCCACTCTTCCAGCAGCGGTGAATCCTGCGGAATGATGTTCAGGCTGACGTCGGGATAGCGTTGTAAAAACGTCTGACAAATGGGCGGCAGCAACGACTGTGAGAAGGCCGGCAGACAGGCAATCGACAGCTCGCCCTGACGAAACTGCCGCAAACCTTCTGCCGCATCCATAATGCGGTCCAGCCCATACCACGAGCGCTGCACCTCTTCAAACAGGCGTAATCCCTGCACCGTCGGTTGCAGACGGCCACGCACGCGCTCAAACAGTTGCAGACTCAACTGCCGTTCAAGCCGCGCCAGTTCACGGCTGACCGTGGGCTGTGAGGTTTGCAGCAGCGTGGCGGCCTGGGTGAGGTTGCCGCTGGTCATCACGGCATGAAAGATCTCAATGTGGCGCCAGTTAATCGTGGCCATGGGATATCCCATATCATTTATGCATAGATGCTATTAAAACAGATATTTTTAGTCATGGCACGAATCTGGCTTAATAGGAGGATTGCCACAGGAGAAATGCCATGCCGCGTCCGTTAAACACCACAGAAACCGCCCTCAACGTTGATCATCTGCTGCCGCTTGCCCGCCAGTATTCGGGCCCGTTCTGGGCTTACGATGCGCAGGTGATTCAGCAGCGTATTGCACAGCTTCACGCTTTTGATGTGGTGCGCTTTGCTCAAAAAGCCTGTTCAAATACGCACATCCTGCGCCTCATGAAATCGGCCGGGGTTAAGGTGGATTCCGTTTCGCTGGGCGAAATTGAGCGCGCCCTCGTGGCCGGTTTTACGCCCGGCGGTGACGACATCGTGTTTACGGCTGACGTGCTGGATGAACCTACACTCGCCAGAGTTGCAGAATTAAAGGTGCCGGTGAATGCCGGTTCGGTCGATATGCTGCATCAGCTGGGTGCGGTTTCGCCAGGGCACGCGGTCTGGCTGCGTATCAATCCGGGATTTGGTCATGGCCACAGCCAGAAAACCAATACCGGCGGTGAAAACAGTAAACATGGCATCTGGCCGAGTGATTTGCCTGCTGCTCAGGCGGCGGTTGAGCAATATGGATTGCGCCTGATCGGCATTCACATGCATATCGGCTCGGGCGTGGACTATGCGCACCTGCAGCAGGTCTGCGATGCCATGGTCGATCTGGTGGTGGCGTTCGGTCAGGATCTGGAGGCGATTTCTGCGGGCGGCGGTTTATCCATTCCCTATCACTATGGGGAAGAAGCGATTGATACCGATCACTATTTTGGCCTGTGGGACGCCGCGCGCCAGCGTATTGCCTCACATCTGGGTCACGCCGTGAAGCTGGAAATTGAACCGGGCCGTTTCCTGGTGGCGGAGTCAGGCGTGCTGGTGTCGCAGGTGCGGGCCGTTAAAGAGATGGGCAGCCGTCACTTTGTGCTGGTGGATGCCGGATTCAGCGATCTTATGCGCCCATCGATGTACGGCAGCTATCACCATATCTCCCTGATGGCTGGCGACAACCGACAGATTGATGAACAGGATACGCGTGAAAGCGTTGTCGCGGGGCCACTTTGCGAGTCCGGCGATGTGTTTACTCAGCTTGAAGGGGGCAAAGTGGAAACCCGGGCGATTCCCGACGCGAAAGTCGGCGACTATCTGGTGTTCCACGATACCGGGGCGTACGGTGCGTCCATGTCCTCTAACTACAACAGTCGACCGCTGATTCCGGAAATCCTGTTTGAAAACGGCACGCCACGTGAGATTCGTCGCGCGCAGCGTATCGAGGATCTGCTGGCTCTGGAACTGGGTTAAGGCAGGCTGTCAGTCAGGACTGCCAGCCGCACTTGCGGCTGGCACATGGCATCACGGTGCAGGGTAGGTATAACGGCGGTGAATCGCCTCAAGCTCTTCCAGAATCTCACTACTGAGCGTCAGGTTGGCGCTGTCGATATTGATCTTTAACTGATCCAGCGTGGTGGCGCCCAGCAGCGTACTGGAAACAAACGGCTGCTGGCGAACAAACGCCAGGGCCATTTGCGAGGGATCGATCTGATGCTTGTTTGCCAGCGCCACATATTCTGCGACTGCCAGCTGAGACTGCTCGCCACTGTAGCGGGTAAACCGGCTAAACAAGGTATTACGTGCACCAGCAGGCTGTGCACCGTTCAGGTATTTCCCACTTAGCGTACCAAAAGCCAGGCACGAATAGGCCAGCAGTTCCACGCCTTCATGCTGGCTGATTTCCGCCAGGCCCACCTCAAAACTGCGGTTCAGCAGGCTGTAGGGATTCTGAATAGAAACAATGCGCGGTAACTCATGCTTTTCTGCCAGTTGCAGGTAACGCATCACGCCCCAGGGGGTTTCATTAGAGACGCCGATGTAGCGAATTTTACCGGCCCGCACCTGTTCTGCCAGCGCTTCCAGCGTTTCCAGCAGGGTCACCGGGACGCTGGAAGCGCTGTACTGATAGCCAAGTTTGCCAAAGAAGTTGGTCTGGCGCTGCGGCCAGTGCAGCTGGTACAGGTCGATATAATCGGTATTCAGGCGCTTCAGGCTGGCATCCAGCGCTTCGCGAATGTTCTTACGATCCAGCGCCATATTAGGGCGAATGGAGGCATCGTTGCCGCGGGTCGGCCCTGCGACTTTACTGGCGAGAATGATTTTATCGCGGCTGCCGGTCTTTTTTAACCAACTGCCAATGTACTTTTCGGTCAGGCCCTGGGTTTCCGGGCGAGGCGGCACCGGATACATTTCGGCAGTATCGATCAGGTTGATGCCGGAACTGATCGCAAGATCCAGTTGCGCGTGGGCGTCGGCTTCGCTGTTTTGCTCACCAAACGTCATGGTGCCCAATCCAAGCTGACTCACTTCCAGCGTGCTATGGGGGATACGGTGATAATGCATTGCCGGCTTCCTTTTCTCTGAGGATGGATATTGTGTCTTAAGGGACTATAGCGCGAGGCGTAGCGGCTAAGAAAGGGAAACAACAAGGAGAAACAGCCTGCCGGAGAGGGAAAGGTCGACAGGCCTGCTCGGTTTCGCATTTAACGCTCAATGATGGTTGATACTTCATCACTGTTAATCTGTACCGTATGGCCTGACTGATCGGTGTACTGTACCAGTCCGGTCTCCTTATCAATGCTCGGTTTGCCTTCCGTCATAATCATGCGACCGTCTTTTGTCGCCATCACATAATCAGAACTACAACCACCTAATGTCACTGCGGCAACGGCCACCAATATAATCTTACTCAGCCCTTTCATTGTGCTTATCCTCGCAACGCGTCCACTGTAAAAAAGTGTAGTAATAAATCCTTTTACCGATTGGGTTAATCGTATCAATCTGAAAATAGGTGGGCGGCAGGCCGCCGCCCTTGACAACGCTAGCTGACTTTTTTCTTACTGCGCATCAGGTTAAGGCACTCAACGGCCATCGAGAAGAACATGGCAAAATAAATGTAACCTTTTGGTACATGCACGCCGAAACTCTCCAGAATGAGGGTGAAACCCACCAAAATCAGGAAAGAAAGCGCCAGCATTTTGACCGACGGATGACGGTCAACAAATTCGCCAATACTGCGTGCCGCAAACATCATCATTAAGACGGCAATCACCACGGCGGCCATCATAATAAACAGATGGTCGGAAAGGCCGACGGCTGTAATAACCGAGTCGAGGCTGAAAATAATGTCGAGCAACATAATCTGCACAATCGCCCCCAGGAACGAATGCACATTGGATTTGTGTTCGGTTTCCTCACCTTCGATAGTTTCATGGATTTCCATGCTGGATTTCCAGAGCAGAAATAAGCCACCAAACAGCAGAATAAGATCGCGCGCGGAGAACGGATGATCCATCAGAGTAAACAGGGGATTGGTCAGTTTTGCTACCCAGGCAATCGAGGCCAGCAGTCCCAGCCGCATCAGCATCGCGCCCATCAGACCAATGCGCCGTGCGCGGGCCTGCTGATGTTTAGGCAGTTTTGCCACCACTAATGACAAAAAGATAATGTTATCAATGCCCAGAACCACTTCCAGAATGGTCAGGGTGCCCAACGCCAGCCAGGCGTTAGGATCGGAAATCCACTCGAACATACCTGCACTCGTATCCTAAACGAAAAGTAAACGAAGATTATACGCACCTAATCTGTCGAACTCACATTTAAATAGTGTATGGCCAGGGGAAAGGGGATTCAGAGAAGAAAATGGCGGGCAAGCAGCGGGGCGGTAAAGCTTTTCTTGAGATAAAACCCGCGCGGTAACGTCATAATGGGCTGTCCCTGTTCGCCGATCCCTTCGGTCAGGGCCCGGCTGTTAGCCGCTTTGGGGCGAATTTGCAGCCAGGCACCATGACGGGCAGTAATACGTTCCACCTGACCCAGCACAATCATATCCATAAGTTCTTCCCAGTCCTGACGCAGCATGTCTTCTTCTTGTGCCGTCGGGCTCCACAGCAAGGGCGCGCCTACCCGGCGCTCGCCAGGGGGAATATCACGCTCACCCTCAACCGGCATCCACAGTACGCGAGCCAGCTTATGGCGAACATGACTGTTTTCCCACGTCACGCCGCTGTTACCGGTCAGCGGTGCAACGCAGACAAATGTGGTTTCCAGCGGTTTGCCTTCACGATCGACAGGGATAGTTTTCAACTCAATGCCCAGATGCGCAAAATCCTGCTCGGCTTTACTGCCTGCGCTGGCCCCCAAATGCCATTCCAGCAGCATGCCCACCCAGCCTTTATCGCGCTTCAGATTGGCTGGCGTTGGAATGCCGGCCTGTTCTGCCAGACAGTGTAAAGGTAAACCTGCCAGTGCCTGCGCCCGCGCGAACAGTACCGATTCGTTTTCAGGTGGCTCTGGAAGAGTGATCATATGCGTAACCCGATGTGGTTAAAAAATAAGCGCCCTGCGGCCTGTCAGGTTTTCCACAGGAATGAGCAGGGTAAGGTGCGCATAATAACATGAAACATAGTGCTTTTTTAAGAATGCACCGCTTCATGCTGTTAACGACGGGTCAGGTTATCCCAACTTGCTATCAACAATGAACAGGATCTTATGACCAGTTATCCACAGAAAGATGGGATAACCTGGCATCAGACGGGTTACTGGTTCGATTTACAGCCTTGACTTTGCTGTTTTTTAGCAAAAATTAGCCGGTTTGCTGCAAGCTTGAACCGATCTCTGTGGATAAAAAGCCGGGTGGTGGATCTTTAGCCAATTGTCAGCGGCAGGACATTATACAATGTCACTCAGACGAATTTATTCAAACCTCAGCAGAGAAATAGTCTTATATTTCAATGGCTATTTCAGAATCACAGTAAAGCGTATTCAGATTCCTCCCAACGGGTTATTCAGTTAACTCCCGTGTTCTACACAAAGCTATCCACAGAAAACGTGAATAAGATCGATGTTTTCTCGGTACTTTGTTTATAACTTTGCATTCTTCTGTGAGTTATCCCGAGATTACGGTCCCCATTGCCCGCGAATCCAGTGGTTTACCGCCTGTAAGGAGTGTGAAACAATCAGACCATTCAAATTTAGCTTTTGAGGTAGTCCAGTGATCGATGATGATGGCTACCGCCCGAATGTTGGTATCGTAATTTGTAACAGGCAGGGACAAGTGTTATGGGCCAGGCGCTTTGGACAGCACTCCTGGCAATTTCCTCAGGGAGGCATCAATCCCGGTGAAACCGCAGAACAGGCGATGTATCGCGAATTGTTCGAAGAAGTAGGGTTACACAGAAAGGATGTCCGAATACTTGCATCTACCCGTAACTGGTTGCGCTACAAATTGCCAAAACGTTTGGTGCGTTGGGACACAAAACCGGTTTGTATTGGTCAGAAACAAAAGTGGTTTCTTCTGCAGTTGATGTGCAGTGATGCAGATATTAATGTGCAACACAGTAGCACGCCGGAATTCGACGGCTGGCGCTGGGTGAGCTTTTGGTATCCGGTACGTCAGGTTGTCTCTTTTAAACGCGATGTGTACCGTCGGGTGATGAAGGAGTTTGCAGGCGTTGTCATGTCCATGCAGGAGAGTGCGGTGCAGCGAAATCATCCTGCCCATCGACGTAAAAGAGGATAGGCCACGCCCTTTATGCTCACTCAGTTGCGAGAAATTGTTGAAAAGGTGGCGAGTGCGCCCCGTCTGAACGAAGCACTCGACATCCTGGTTAATGAGATCTGTCTGGCGATGGAAACGGAAGTCTGTTCCGTTTATCTGGCCGATCACGATCATCGCTGTTATTACCTGATGGCGACGCGCGGTCTGAAAAAACCGCGTGGCCTGACGGTGAAACTGGCGTTTGATGAAGGGATTGTGGGCCTGGTCGGTCGCCTGGCCGAGCCTATCAACCTGGCTGATGCGCAGAGCCATCCGAGCTTTAAATACATCCCTTCCGTTAAGGAAGAACGCTATCGCTCTTTCCTTGGTGTGCCCATCATCAGCCGCCGCCAGCTTCTGGGCGTGCTGGTGGTGCAGCAGCGCGAGCATCGCCAGTTCGACGAAAGCGAAGAGTCTTTTCTGGTTACGCTCGCCACCCAGCTAGCGGCCCTGCTGTCACAATCGCAGCTGAGCCAGCTGTTTGGTCAGTATCGCCAGGCCCGTGTTCGCGCCATCGCGGCCGCACCGGGTGTGGCGGTTGCACCGGGCTGGGTGGATGAAACCCAACCCCTGCTCGATCAGGTCTCCGCGGCCTCCACGCTGGATCCACTGCGCGAACGTGAGCGCTTGTCACTGGCGATGAGCGAAGCTGCCAGTGAGTTTCGTCGCTTCAGTAAACGCTTTTCTGCCAGCGCGCAGAAAGAAAGCGCGGCAATCTTCGATCTCTACTCGCACCTGTTAACGGATGCCCGCCTGAAAAAAGATCTCTTCGATGAGATCGAACGCGGATCCGTGGCCGAGTGGGCAGTCAAAACCGTGATTGAAAAGTTTGCCGCGCAGTTTGCCAGCCTGACGGATAGCTATCTGAAAGAGCGCGCGGGCGATCTGCGGGTGCTTGGACAGCGGTTGCTGTTCCACCTTGATGATTCCCTGGTGGGCGTCAACGCCTGGCCCGAACGCTTTGTATTGGTAGCCGATGAGCTGACAGCGACAACGCTCGCCGAGATCCCGCATGATCGCTTGGCCGGTATTGTGGTGCGTGACGGCGCCGCGAATTCGCACGCCGCGATCCTGACCCGCGCCATGGGGATCCCCACGGTCATGGGCGCAGACATTCAGCCCGGCCAGCTCAATAAGCGCCTGCTGATTGTCGATGGCTATCGTGGTGAACTGCTGATCGACCCTGAACCGGTGATCGTGCAGGAGTACCAGCGGTTAATCAATGAAGAAAATGCCCTCAGCAAGATGGCTGAAGGCGGTGTAGACAGACCGGCAGAACTGAGAAGCGGTCAGCGCATACAGGTGATGCTTAATGCGGGACTGAGCCCGGAGCATGAGCAAACGCAGGGCAGTTGGGTTGACGGCATCGGTCTTTACCGTACGGAAATCCCGTTTATGCTGCAAAGTGGATTCCCGTCAGAAGAAGAGCAGGTGGCACAGTATCAGGGCATGTTACAGCTCTTTCACGACAAGCCCGTTACGCTGCGTACGCTGGATATCGGGGCCGATAAACAACTGCCTTACATGCCGATTAGCGAGGAGAACCCGTGTCTGGGCTGGCGCGGGATTCGATTGACGCTCGATCAACCGGAAATTTTTCTGGTGCAGGTGCGCGCGATGCTGCGTGCGAATGCCGCCTCCGGCAACCTGAGCATCTTACTGCCGATGATCAGCCACATTGATGAGATCGACGAGGCCAAACGGCTGATTCAGCGTGCCGGGGCAGAAGTGGAAGAGATGCTTGGCTATGCGATTCCGAAGCCGCGCATCGGCATCATGATTGAAGTGCCCTCCATGCTGTTTATGATCCCGCATCTGGCCTCGCGTGTTGATTTTATCTCGGTAGGCACCAACGATCTGACCCAGTATTTGCTGGCGGTCGATCGTAACAATACGCGCGTGGCGAATCTGTACGATTCCCTCCATCCGGCCATGTTGCGCGCACTGCAGGCCATTTCTGTTGAAGCCCATTTGGCGAATCTGGAATTGTGTTTGTGTGGTGAAATGGCGGGCGATCCGACCTGCGTGGCGCTGTTGGTGGGAATGGGATATCACCACCTCAGTATGAACGGGAAAAACGTCTCGCGTGTTAAATACCTGCTGCGTCATCTGGATTACGAAGAAACGCAGAAGCTCAGCACCCAGGCGCTTAAAGCCTCGTCAGCGACGGAGGTACGCCAGATGATGTCGGCGTTTATGGAACAGCGTGGTCTGGGCGGTCTGATACGCGGCGGGCGTTAACCCAGGTTACATTTCTGCGACTACGCAAAAAACTGGCTGTGCTATGATGCACAGCCTTAATTTATGTGCATCACGTCCCCTTTCAGGGCAGAAAAAAAACGGTGAATGATGAATAACGGCTACATCGCATTTCCACAGTTTGATCCGGTGATTTTCTCAATCGGACCGCTTTCGCTTCACTGGTACGGGTTGATGTATCTGGTGGGATTTGTGTTCGCCATGTGGCTGGCGGTGCGCCGCGCGAACAAACCCGGCAGCGGCTGGAAAAAAGAGGAAGTCGAAAACCTGTTGTATGCCGGCTTCCTGGGGGTTTTCCTGGGCGGACGCATCGGTTACGTGCTGTTTTATAACCTGCCGCTGTTCCTGGAAAATCCGCTTTACCTGTTCAAAGTCTGGGATGGCGGCATGTCGTTCCACGGCGGTCTGATTGGCGTCATCCTGGTGATGCTGATTTTTGCGCGCCGTACCAAACGTCATTTCTTCCAGGTTGCTGATTTTATTGCCCCTCTGATTCCGTTCGGCCTCGGCGCCGGTCGTCTGGGCAACTTTATCAATGGTGAACTGTGGGGCCGTGTCGATCCCAATTTCCGTTTCGCCATGCTGTTCCCCGGCTCGCGCAGCGAAGATATCGCGCTGGCGGCTAACAATCCACAATATCAGGCACTGCTGAACACCTATGGCGTCCTGCCGCGCCATCCTTCACAGCTCTATGAACTGTTCCTTGAAGGCATTGTGTTGTTCATTATCCTGAACCTGTTTATTCGCAAACCCCGCCCGATGGGCAGCGTGTCCGGCCTGTTCCTGATCGGCTACGGTTGCTTCCGCTTTATTGTTGAGTTCTTCCGTCAGCCCGACGCGCAACTGGGTTTGCTCACCGGCGGCCTGAGCATGGGACAAATACTGTCTCTGCCGATGATCATCGCCGGTGTGATTATGATGATTTGGGCGTACCGTCGACGTCCGCAGCAACAACTTCACGAGGAAAAATGAAACAGTATCTGGACTTAATGCGCTACGTGCTGAACGAAGGCACACCAAAATCTGACCGTACCGGTACAGGCACGCTTTCAATTTTTGGTCACCAGATGCGTTTTAATCTGCAGGATGGCTTTCCCCTGGTCACGACTAAAAAGTGCCATGTTCGCTCCATCATTCATGAGCTGCTGTGGTTTCTGCAAGGGGACACCAACATTGGTTACCTGAAAGAAAACAATGTCTCTATCTGGGATGAGTGGGCAGATGAGCAGGGCAATCTGGGACCGGTATACGGCAAACAGTGGCGTAGCTGGGGCACCGCCCGTGGCGAAGAGATTGATCAGATCACCAAAGTGATTGAACAGATCAAGCGCGATCCGGATTCCCGCCGCATCATTGTCTCGGCGTGGAACGTGGGCGAACTGGATGAAATGGCGCTGGCTCCGTGCCATGCCTTTTTCCAGTTCTACGTCGCGGATGGCAGGCTCTCCTGTCAGCTTTACCAGCGTTCCTGCGACATTTTCCTGGGGCTACCGTTTAACATCGCCAGCTATGCGCTGCTGGTGCATATGGTCGCGCAACAGTGCGATCTGGAGGTCGGTGACTTTGTCTGGACCGGCGGCGATACGCACCTTTACAGCAACCATCTGGAGCAGGCGCGCCTGCAACTGACGCGCGAACCGCGTCCGTTACCGAAGCTGGTGATTAAACGCAAGCCTGCCTCGCTGTTTGACTATCGCTTCGATGATTTTGAGATTGAAGGTTACGATCCGCATCCCGCCATCAAAGCGCCGGTTGCGGTCTGAACACCCGCCGCCAGCATCCGCCCCGGTCTTGCCACAGCATGCCGGGGCGTTTTTTTTACAGCGATGTTGCGGCGCGGTGCACACTTGCACTGATCATGTCTTTATCCAGAGGAAAAATGCTGTAGCTTTGCTTCCAACAGGTGGCTTTCGGGCTTGCTGAAGCGCTCGCTGCTGCGGCACTCTGCCGCCATGAAAAGATCACAGTCAAAAGGGTTTACGCTGGCGGAGCTGCTGCTGGTGATGGTAATCGCTGGCATACTCAGCGCCTTTGCCACGCAAGGCTGGCAGCGCTGGCAGCAGCGTCAACAGCTTCGCGATACGGCGCTGCAACTGCAACACTTTCTGTTACGCGTCCGTGCTCAGGCCAATGCGCAAAACCGGGACCTGGTGCTGTGGCACCGCCCCACACAGCCCTGGTGTATCGGCGTGGCAGCACCGCCACAGAATGGCTGCAGTACGGCAAGCCGCCTGCACTTTATCGCGCCGTATGCGGACATCACCCTTCACGCCCTGCGTGGCGAGCCGGGTTTTTACGGACGCCGCAACGTGGCCAAAGCGGGCAGCATTGAGCTGCGCAATCGCGCCGGAAAAATACGGGTGATTATTTCTGCACGGGCGCGAATTCGTCTTTGCCGTATTGACGATGCGGACTGCGAATGAAAATGGCCGGGTTTAGTCTGCTGGAAATGCTCATCGCCATGGCGATCAGTGCGGTGCTGATGGTCAGTGCAGGACGCTTTATGCCGCGACTGTTGGCCGAAAACCTCAGGCTGCAACAACAGGTTCAACTGCGTCAGGAGTTACAGCAAATGCTGTCCACGCTGGAAAAAGCGATCCGGCGGGCGGGTTATTGCCACGGGGAGTGCGGAACGGGTGGCCTGATGACAGCCGAAGGCTGTGTGCTGATCCGGTTTGACGAGAACAGCAACGGTCAGTGGGAAGGGGTTACGCACAGTGAGAGCGATTACTACGGTTACCGGCTGCGACAACACCAACTGGAGATGCAGCGTGGTGTGGATAACTGCAACGGCAGTGGATGGGAACGGCTTTCCGATCCGGATTTCCTTTCGATTGAGGCATTCGACGTGCGCCGTGAAGGCCGGCTGGTCACCGTTGTACTGCAGGGGCGAAGCGGGAACCGAACCGAAACGCTGGAAAGCCGGGTCGAAGGAATGAATCTGTGAACGCCGAGGGCAACAGTGCGCTGGGGATGGTACTCGTCATCCTGCTGACAGGCGGCATCACGCTTCAGGCCAGCCGCGAGATGCTGGCGCAGGGAATGTTTATCGTCGCCGATGAGCAACACGCTATTCAGGGGTTTTGGCAGGCCCAGTCGGCACTGCAATGGGGACTGACATTAACGTGGCCAGCGCAACCACCTGCCACCTGCCAGCGCGAGCCGCAGTATGGCTGGCAGGCGTGCCTGCATCGCGTGGACGATGAGAAAGGATTGCTTAAAGGTGAAACGCAAAAAGGTGATAAGGCGTTATGGCACTGGGTCAGGCTGGAGGGCAGCAAAATCAGTCCCTTGCCACAGGGCTGGATTGATTATTGCCCGCAATCCGCGCCGGAGCAGTGCCTGTGAGGCGGCAGGATTTAGCCTGCCGGAAGCCTTGTTTGCCCTGTTACTGATGGCCGTCAGCACCAGCGCCTTATTGCAGTATCACCGGGTGTTAACGCTCGGCTTTAGTCAGCAATGGCAGCAGCGTGAAGCCTGGCGTGTGGCGGAACAGCGGTTGTTGGGGCGTGAAGTGGCGGGCTGGCAAACCCGGTCAGATAAAAAAACGGGGCCGGGCGGCTGCACGCTGGAAACGGTTACGGTGAGCGGTCCGCATCAACGTCAGGCCAGCCTGACGCGATTACACTGCTGAGCGGATGAGAATGGGTTTTCACGGTAGGCTTCAAATGCGATACGCGGTAGAGTGAGTACCGTCTGCCATCGCCATGCCGTTTAGTGTTTCCACAGGAGTTTGCATGTTTCACGTTTATCACTCTAATCAGCTTGATCTGCTCAAAAGTCTGGCAGCGAGAGTGATTAAACTGGATCCGCTTGACGATCCCTTTGCGTCAGAAATGGTGCTGGTGCAAAGCCCGGGGATGGCGCAGTGGTTGCAGATGGAACTGGCGCGCACCTTTGGCATTGCGGCAAATATCGAATTCCCGCTCCCGGCCAGCTTTATCTGGGAAATGTTTGTGCGCGTCCTGCCAGACATTCCGCCGGAGAGCGCCTTCAGCAAAGCCAGCATGAGCTGGAAACTGATGCATCGTTTACCCACGTTGCTGCTGCAGGACGAGTTTGCCTCACTGCGCCATTATCTGAGTGACGACGGAGACAGGCGCAAACTTTTTCAGCTCAGTGCCCGCATTGCCGACCTGTTTGACCAGTATCTGGTTTACCGCGCGGACTGGCTTAACAGCTGGGAACGCGGTCAACAGATCGAGGGCCTGGGAGAGGCGCAGGTGTGGCAGGCCGCGTTGTGGCGTGATTTAGTCGACTATACCGACGCGCTGGGCCAGCCCAAATGGCATCGTGCCAACCTCTATGCGCGCTTTATTACCACGCTTGAGCAGGCACAAACCCGACCTGATAACCTGCCGCAGCGGGTGTTTATCTGTGGTATTTCAGCGCTGCCGCCGGTCTATTTACAGGCGTTGCAGGCGCTGGGGCGGCACGTTGATATCTATCTGCTGTTTACCAATCCCTGCCGTGATTACTGGGGCGATATTCAGGACTATGCGTTTCTGGCGAAGCTACAAAGCCGCCAGCGGCGGCGTCATGACCGGGAAGAATATCGCGGTTTATTCAGTGATGTGGCGCGCGCGCCAGCCCTGTTTAGTGAGCAAGGGGAACAACATCTGACTAACCCGCTGCTGGCCTCCTGGGGCAAGTTAGGCCGCGATAACCTCTTCCTGCTCAGCCAGATGGAGCTGAACAGCGAAATCGATGCGTTTGTTGACGTCGAAGAAGACAACCTGCTGCACTGCATGCAGCACGATCTTCTTAATCTGCAGGACAGGGCAATCATTGGCCTGACGGCGGATGAACTGGCTTACAGTGGGCAGAAACGGCGGCTGGACCCGCAGGATCGCTCTGTTGCCATCCAGGTTTGCCACAGTGCGCAGCGCGAAGTTGAAGTGCTACAGGATCATCTGCTGGCGTTGATGGAAGCCGATCCTGAGCTGAAAGCGCGGGATATTATCGTCATGGTGGCCGATATTGACGCTTACGCGCCTTTTATTCAGGCCGTGTTTGCAAACGCCCCGGCAGAACGCTATCTGCCGTTTGCCATTTCTGACCGTCGTGCCAGTCAGGCGCATCCTGCTATCGTCGCGTTTCTGCAATTACTGTCACTGCCGGACAGCCGGTTTGTCTCTGAAGATGTGCTGGCGCTGCTGGATGTCCCGGCCTTAGCGAATCACTTCTCGATTGACGAAAGCGGCCTGCGTCTGTTGCGCCGCTGGGTCAGCGAATCAGGCGTGCGCTGGGGGCTGGATGATGCCAGTGTGGAAGCGCTGGCTCTGCCGGTCACCGGTCAGCATACCTGGCGCTTTGGTTTGCAACGTATGCTGCTGGGATATGCAATGGAAAGCCAGCATGGCGACTGGCAAGGTATTCTGCCTTATGACGAATCAAGTGGGCTGGTCGCCGAACTGGCGGGCCATCTGGCTGAACTGCTGTCCCGGCTTAATCACTGGCGACAGGTCTTATCGGAGCCGCGCCCGCTGGAGGCCTGGCTGCCGCTGTGTCGCGAACTGCTGAATGCCTTTTTTACACCGGATACCGAAACAGAAGCGGCATTGCTGCTGGTGGAAGAGCAGTGGAAGACGCTGATTGAGTACGGTATGGACGCGCGTTTCAATGAGGCGATTCCGGTCGTGCTCCTGCGCGACGATCTGCGTGGGCGGCTGGATCAGCAGCGGATCAGCCAACGCTTTCTGGCCGGGCAAATCAATTTTTGTACCCTGATGCCGATGCGCTCGATTCCCTTCAGCGTGGTGTGCTTACTGGGGATGAACGACGGCGTTTATCCGCGCACCTTAGCGCCGCTGGGGTTTGACCTGATGCAGCAGCAGTCGCGCAAAGGTGACCGTAGCCGTCGTGATGACGACCGCTATCTGTTTCTGGAAGCCCTGATTTCCGCTCAGCAACAGCTCTATATCAGCTATATTGGCCGCGCTATTCAGGACAATACCGAACGTTACCCTTCGGTGCTGGTCACCGAATTGCTGGAGTATATCGGGCAAAGTTTTTACCTGCCTGGCGACGAGGACAGGGAACTGGATGACAGCGCACAGCGGGTACGGGCACACCTGGAACATTTACACAGCCGGATGCCGTTTGCGCCGGAAAACTTCCAGCCTGCGTCAGCGGCACACAGCTTTGCCCGTGAATGGCTGCCTGCCGCGCAGGGCACCGGTCAGCCCCAGCCTGATTTTGTTCAGCCGCTGAGCACACCGCCTGTAGAGACATTAGCCTTCGAACAGTTTCTGCGCTTCTGGCGTCATCCGGTTCGGGCCTGGTTTCAGCAGCGCCTGGGGGTCAATTTCTGGCTTGAAGAAAATGAACTGCCCGACAGTGAACCCTTTGCTCTGGACAGCCTGGAGCGCTATCAGATCAATGCGCAGCTACTGAATGCGCTGGTAACAGGGGAGGACACCGATCGCCTTTATGCCCATCACCGCGCCGCCGGCAATTTACCTTATGGGGCGTTTGGCGAGCTGTTCTGGCAGGCTCAGCGCGAAGAGATGCAGGAGGTGGCCGCAGAGGTGATCACTCAGCGCAGTGAGGGTGAAAGTCGGGAGATCAATCTGGCACTGGCGGGCGTCACATTAACCGGCTGGTTAACCCAGGTGCAGAGCGATGGCCTGCTGCGTTGGCGACCGGGTGTGCTGAATATCAATGACGGTTTATTACTGTGGCTGGAACATTTAGTTTATTGTGCACTGGGTGGCGACGGTAAAAGTCGGATGTTTGGCCGACAGCACAGCTACTGGTGCTTCCCTGCCGTGCCGCCGGACGAGGCGACTGATGCGCTGGCGCGCTATATGCAAGGCTATCTGCAGGGCATGCGCGAGCCTTTGATGTTGCTGACCAAAAGCGGTGGCGCCTGGCTTAATGCCTGTTTTGCCAAGAAAAATCATCAGCTTATGACAGATGAGGCGACACAGCTCAAAGCCCGTAACGCTCTGCTTGCCGCCTGGGTCGGCGGTTACCAACAGGAAGGCGAGGGAAGCGATCCCTACCTGCAACGGTTATGCAGGGCACTGGATGAACCCCGGATACAGCAGATAACCGACGCGGCTGAATGCTGGTATTTACCGGTACTCCAGGCGCATCAGGACGACCGGTAAGCGACCGCTGCCGGGTAATGAAAACATCAAAAAGTTTGTTGTACTTTCAGCCGTTAATGCGCTCGCAACGCGGCTTTTGGGTAACGTAAGAGGTTTTACATGCGCACACATGCACGCTTGATCGCCGCCATTCTGCTGGGCTTACTGGCGCTGGCGGTACAAGCCGAAACCGGCGCGGGCTGGCAGCCTGTCAACACGCCCATCGGGAAAAGCGAACAGGATCCGCGTCAGTATCAGGCCATCACGCTGAATAATGGCATGACGGTGCTGTTGGTTTCAGATACTCAGGCGCCGAAATCCCTTGCTGCGCTGACATTGCCCATTGGCTCACTGGATGATCCCGCGCAGCAGCCCGGCCTGGCGCACTATCTTGAACATATGGTGCTGATGGGCTCAACGCGTTACCCACAGCCTGACAGCCTTGCCGATTTTCTCAAGAAACACGGTGGCAGCCATAATGCCAGCACCGCCTCCTGTCGCACGGCTTATTACCTCGAAGTCGAAAACGATGCGCTTGAGCCTGCCGTCGATCGTCTGGCCGACGCGATTGCCGAACCCTTACTGGATCCGGTCAATGCCGATCGGGAACGCCATGCGGTCAATGCGGAGCTGACCATGGCACGGTCCCGTGACGGTTTGCGCATGGGACAGGTCGGGGCTGAGACGATTAACCCGGCGCACCCGGCCGCGCATTTTTACGGCGGCAATCTGGATACCCTGCGCGATAAGCCCGGCAGTAATCTGCATCAGGCGCTGCTGGACTTTTACCACACGCACTATTCAGCCAATCTGATGAAGGCGGTGATCTACAGTAATAAACCGCTGGCAGAGATGGCGACCATCGCCGTGAATACGTTTGGGCGCGTGGCTAACCACAATGCCAGCGTTCCCGCGATTACCGAGCCGGTCGTCACGGAAGCCCAGCAAGGCATCATTATTCACTATGTGCCGGCGCAGCCGCGTAAGCAGTTAAAAATCGAGTTCCGTATACCGAATAACAGCGACCGCTTTCGCAGTAAAACGGACACGCTTATCAGCTATGTCATTGGTAACCGCAGCCCCAATACGCTGGCCGACTGGCTGCAAAAACAGGGCCTGGCCGACGGCGTCAGCGCGGGGGCCGATCCGGTGACCGAGCGCACCAGCGGCGTGTTCTCCATCAGCGTGTCATTAACGGACAAAGGTCTGGCACAACGTGATGAGGTCGTCGCGGCTGTTTTTAGCTATCTCGCGATGCTGCGCAAAAAAGGTATCGACCAACGCTATTTCGATGAAGTTTCGCATGTGCTGGCGCTGGACTTCCGTTATCCGTCAATCACCCGCGACATGGACTATATTGAGTGGCTGGCGGATACGATGCTGCGTGTCCCGGTTGAGCACACGCTGGATGCGCCTTATCTGGCCGATCGCTACGATCCCGCGGCTATCAATGCTCGTCTGGAAAGCATGACGCCAGCGCAGGCGCGAATCTGGTACATCAGCCCGCAGGAACCGCATAACAAGCTGGCCTATTTTGTGAATGCGCCTTATCAGGTTGATAAGATAACGGCCCAGACGTTGACGCAATGGCAACAGCGTGGCCAGGCGATTCAGCTCGCCATGCCGCGCTTAAATCCCTACATTCCCGATGCGTTTACCCTGGTGTCGACTGACAAAACCTACCGTCATCCGGTTAAGCTCGACAATGATTTCGGGATGCGTATTTACTGGATGCCAAGCCAGTTCTATGCCAGCGAGCCAAAGGCCAGCATCACCGTCGCGCTGCGAAATCAGCAGGCGATCAGTGATGCGCGTCAGCAGGTACTGTTCGGCCTGAATGATTATCTGGCAAGCCTGGCGCTGGATGAACTGAGTTCCCAGGCGTCTATTGGCGGCATCAGTTTTTCAACCAGCGAAAACGATGGTCTGGTCTTTAATGCCAGCGGCTTTACACAACGCCTGCCTGACCTGCTTAAGCAGTTAGTTAATCGCTACAGCACTTTTCAGCCCAGCGAGGCACAGCTACAACAGGCCAAATCCTGGTATCTGGAGCGTCTGGATGCCGCAGAGAAAGGAAAAGCCTTCGAGCAGGCGATCCAGCCTATGCAGCTCTTATCCCAACTGCCTTACACGCAACGAGACACGCGCCGTAAGCTGGTCAACGGGATTACACTGAAGGATGTCGTGGCCTATCGCGATGCCTTAATTAAAAATGCCACGCCAGAAATGATGGTGATCGGTAACCTGAGTGCTGACAGTGTGACGCAACTGGGACGCGAGCTGAAACAGCAGATGCAGTGCGACGGTACGCACTACTGGCACAGCAATTACCTCAGTGTCGAAAAGCCGCTTAAGGCGAATCTGGAGCAGCACGGCAGCAGCACGGACTCTGCGCTGGCGGCGCTCTATATTCCCCTGGGTTATGACGAATACCAGAGTATGGCCAACAGCGCGATGCTCAGTCAGATTGTCCAGCCGTGGTTCTATAACCAACTGCGTACCGAGGAGCAGTTAGGTTATGCCGTGTTTGCGTTCAGGATGCCGGTAGGGCGTCAGTGGGGGATTGGCTTTCTGCTGCAAAGTAACAGTAAGCCACCCGCTTATCTGATGCAGCGCTATCAGGCGTTTTATCCCCAGGCGGAACACCGCCTGCGCTCGATGAGTCAGGCCGATTTTGTGCAGTATCAGCAGGCCATGATCAACGATTTGAAACAGCGTCCACAAACGCTGAATGAAGAGGCCGACCGTTACAGCCGCGATTTTGATCGGCAGAATTACGATTTTGATACCCGACAAAAGCTGATGGAGCAGGTTCAACAGCTTACCCCTGCCGGACTGGCGGACTTCTTTCACCAGGCCGTCATGCAGAAAAAGGGCATGGCAATGACCTCTCAAATCGCCGGTAGCGGCGAGCATAACATCGCGTTCGCACCGTTACCGGGCTGGCGGACCTGGCCAGAAATCGCCAAATTACAGCAGTCTTTGCCGGTCAAGAGTGAAACACCATGACGGCGTCCAGACCTGAACCGTTAAACCCCCTAACGCTGCCCCTCAACGGCGAGCGGTTAATTGAAGCCTCAGCGGGCACCGGTAAAACCTTTACGATTGGTCTGCTTTACCTGCGTTTGTTATTAGGGCTGGGGGGCGAGAACGCCTGGCGCAGGCCGCTGTCAGTCGAAGAGATCCTGGTGGTGACTTTTACAGAAGCCGCCACGGCGGAGTTGCGCGGCCGTATTCGTGACAATATTCATCAGCTTCGGCTCGCCTGCGTGCGGGGTAAAAGCCATAACACCATGCACCAACAGCTGATTGAACAGATAGCGGATTTGCCCCAGGCGGCCTCGCTGCTGCTGGCGGCTGAGCGGCAAATGGATGAAGCGGCGATTTTTACCATTCATGGTTTTTGCCAGCGCATGCTCAACCTGAATGCCTTTGAGTCAGGCATGTTGTTCGAGCAGGAACTCATCGAAAACGAACAAACGTTACTCCGCCAGGCCGCGGCGGATTTCTGGCGTCGCCAGTGTTATCCCCTGTCACTGGATGTGGCCCGGGTGATCGCGGCGGAGTGGAGCGGCCCGGACAGTTTGTTGACGACGTTACGGCCCTGGCTGCAGGGGGAATCCCCCAGGCTGAAGCGTCCGCCTCGCGCAGACGAAACGCTGGCATCACGTCATACCGCTAACCTGCAACGCATCCAGGCCCTCAAGCAGCAGTGGCAGACTGTCTGTGCCGATATCGAAGGGATGATCGCGGCTTCCGGCGTCGACAAACGCAGCTACAGCAGTAAGCACTTACCTAACTGGGTGGCGAAAGTGACTCAGTGGGCACAGAGCGATACGCTGGATTACCAGTTTCCTAAAGAGCTTGAACGCTTTGGCCAGCAGGTGCTGCACGAAAAAACCAAAAAGGGCGAGGCACCGCAACATGCGGTGTTCGATGCCGTCGATGGCTTTCTTGCCGAACCGCTGACGCTCCGCGATATCATCATCTGGCAGGCGCTGAGCGAGGTGAAAGAAACGGTGCAGCGGGAAAAACGGCAGCGTGCCTTGCTGGGATTTGACGATCTGTTAAGTCGTCTGGATGAAGCGCTTCAGCAGCCGGGCGGGGCGCTGCTGGCCGAAACTATTCGTGGCCGTTTCCCGGTGGCCCTGATTGACGAGTTTCAGGATACCGACCCGCAACAGTACCGAATCTTCCGTACGCTGTATATTCAACAGCCGGATGTGGCGTTGCTGCTCATTGGCGATCCCAAGCAGGCGATCTATGCGTTTCGCGGCGCAGATATTTTTACCTACTTACGCGCTCGTAGTGAAGTTAGTGCTCACTATACGCTGGAGACGAACTGGCGCTCATCGCCCGCGATGGTGAACAGCGTCAACCGCCTGTTTTCACAGGTTGACGCACCCTTTTTATTTTCTTCCATTCCGTTTCTTCCGGTCAGCCCGGCCGCCCCGAATCAGGCGTTAACGCTGGTTTACCATGATCAGCCCCAGCCAGCCTTGCGCTTCTGGCTCCAGCCGGGCGAAGGTGTTGGAGTAAGTGATTACCAACAATTTATGGCCCAGCAGTGTGCGGCCGATATCAGCCGCTGGCTGGCGGCCGGTCAGCAGGGCAAGGCGCGGTTAGGGAAAGGCGATGCACTGCAGCCGGTTAAGGCCTCGGATATCACCGTACTGGTGCGTAGCCGCAATGAAGCCAGTCTGATTCGTGACGCGCTGAATAAGCTGGCCATTCCGTCGGTCTATCTTTCCAGCCGCGACAGCGTTTATACCACGCCTGAAGCGCGCGAGCTGTTATGGCTGTTGCAGGCGGTGCAGTCACCTGAACAGGAGCGACTGCTGCGTAGCGCGCTGGCCACGTCCATCTTTGCTATCGATGCCGCCCAACTTGATGCGCTGGCGCAAAACGAACGTGAGTGGGATGCGCTGGTAGAGCAGTTTGTCAGCTGGCAGCAGATCTGGCAGCAACGTGGCGTACTGCCCATGTTGCGCGATGTAATGATTAAACGGCAGTTGGCGGAAAATATGCTGGCTTCCGAAAATGGCGAGCGGCGCTTAACCGATCTGATGCATCTGGGCGAATTACTGCAGGAAGCGGCAACGCAGCTCGACAGCACGCATGCTCTGGTGCGTTTCCTGGCACAGCAAATTGCCCGCCCTGACAGCCAGGCCGCCAGTCAGCAGCTGCGTCTGGAAAGCGATCGCCATCTGGTGCAGATCGTCACGATTCACAAATCCAAAGGCCTGCAGTATCCGCTGGTCTGGCTGCCGTTTGCGGCCGGATTTCGCGAAGCGGCCAGCGCCCTGTATCACGACCGTGAAAGTTTTGCTGCCATGCTCGACGTACAGGGCGATGCACAGAGCCTGACGCTGGCGGAAGAGGAGCGACTGGCCGAGGATTTACGGCTGCTCTATGTCGCGCTGACGCGCTCGGTTTACCACTGCAGCGTGGGTATTGCGCCCCTAATCAAAGGCGCGCGTAAAAAAGAGGGCGACAGCGATCTGCATAAGAGCGCGCTGGGCTACCTGGTACAGCGCGGTGAGAGCGGCGATGCCGCCGTGCTCAGTCACCATCTTGAGGCGCTCGCAGGCGAAGGGATTGAGGTGATACGGAGCGAGCTGCAGCCCGGCGCGAAGTGGCAGGACAGCGAACACCGCGAGAACGCGCTGAGCAGTCGGGAAATGACCCGAGCGCTGGCGGACAGTTGGCGCGTCACCAGTTACTCCGGATTACAACAGCACGGCAGTTCCCCCCTGCTGGATGCTTTGCCGAAATTCGATATTGATGCTGCTGGTGAGGCGGTTGAGGATGAAGAGCCCTTGTTAACGCCGCACCACTTCCCCCGCGGTGCGGCTCCCGGCACGTTTCTGCACGGGCTGTTTGAGGCCATGGATTTCACTGAGCCGCCGGACGCATTCTGGCTGGAGGATCAGCTTCAGCAACAGGGCTATTCCCTGAACTGGCTGCCCGTGATTCAGCAGTGGATCGCCCGCGTACTGACCACGCCGCTCAACAAAGACGGCTTAACCCTGGACTGCATCCGCAGCGCTGATCGGCTGATTGAGATGGAGTTTTACCTGCCGATCAACCGCCTGCTGACGGCTGCCGATCTGGATGCGCTGATGCGCCGGTACGATCCACTGTCGCAGCGCGCTGCCGCGCTGGATTTCCGTCAGGTGAGAGGCATGTTAAAAGGCTTTATTGATTTGGTATTTCGCTGGCAGGGAAAATATTATCTGCTGGATTACAAATCGAACTGGCTGGGTGACAGCCATACCGCGTATACGCAGGAGGCGATGGCGCAGGCCATGATCGACCATCGCTATGACCTGCAATATCAGCTGTACACACTGGCGCTGCACCGGTATCTGCAGCACCGCCTGGCGGGCTATGATTACCAACAGCATTTTGGCGGCGTCTTTTATGTATTCCTGCGCGGGGTGGATGGCACCTCTGCCGATAACGGCATCTTTACCACTCGTCCCGATCCCGCCTTTATTGAGGTACTGGATGCATTGTTTGGTCATACAGAGGAGAGCTTATGAGTGATATAAACGCCTTGCTGCTTCAGGCAGTCGAAAAGCGTTTACTGCGTCCTCTGGATATTCAGTTTGCCCGCCTGATTGCAGATGAGACGCAACCCTTTCGGTTGCTGGCAGCGGCCTGTGTGAGTGCCGACGCGGGCGAAGGACATGTCTGCCTGCCGCTGGCTAACCTGAATGAGGCTGGGCTGTTCTCCGGTCGTCAGCCCGCACTGGCACAGGCACTGTGGCAGGCCGCAGGCGCGCCCGATGAAGCAGAGCGGCATGCACAGTTGTCCAGTTGGTCAGCGGTGAGCGATGGCCGTGTTGTCACGCCCCTGGTGCTGAGTCACCAGCGTTTATACCTGCACCGGCTCTGGCAAAGTGAAGGCCAGGTTGCCCGGTTTTTCTCATTGCAGCCGGATAGCGGGACGTTCGATTCGCAACAGGCACGAGATGTTCTGCAGACGTTATTTGGCCGTCAACCTGACGACTGGCAAAAAATTGCTGCTGCGGTGGCACTGACCCGTAAAACCGCCGTTATTTCAGGCGGACCCGGTACCGGCAAAACCACGACGGTGGCGAAATTGCTGGCGGCGCTGATTCGCCTTAATCCCGAACCTCTGCGCATACAGCTGGCGGCACCGACAGGGAAAGCGGCAGCCCGTCTGACCGAATCCCTGGGAAAAGCCCTGCAGGGACTGGCGGTGGACGATGACGAGCGTGCGCGTTTTCCTGCTGAAGCGACCACGCTGCATCGCCTGCTTGGCGCACAGCCTGACTCGCAGCGCATGCGCTACCATGCGGGTAACCCGTTACACCTGGATGTGCTGGTGGTTGATGAAGCGTCGATGGTTGATCTGACGATGATGGCAAAACTGATTTCCGCCTTGCCGCCTCACGCCAGAGTGGTGTTTCTGGGCGATCGCGATCAGCTGGCTTCGGTTGAAGCCGGAGCGGTGTTGGGGGACATTTGTCGTTGCAGCGAAACCGGCTTCAGTCCGGCGCGCGCCGCACAACTGGTGACGCTTACCGAATGTGCGCTTACGGGCAGCGATGACGATACCGCGCCTGCCGTTCGCGACAGCATTTGTCTGCTCCGCCAGAGTTACCGCTTTGACGAAAAGTCCGGTATTGGCCAGCTTGCCCGCACCGTCAACCAGGGCGATGCGCGCCAGATGAGTAAGGTGTTCGCCGCCGGACATGCTGACCTGTCTTTTCAGCCGCTGAATGACGGTGAGGCATATCAGACCATGCTGAACGAGGTGGCGCAGGGCTATCAGGACTATCTGGATGCCGTTCAGCGTCAGGCTGCGCCAGAACAGGCCATTGCGGCATTTAGCCGTTATCAGCTCCTGTGTGCCCTGCGTGAAGGGCCATTCGGTGTGCACGGATTAAATCAGCGCATCGAACAGCGTCTGATGCAGCTGCAGCGCATCCGGCGTCCTGCACTGGGCAGCCGCTGGTATCCGGGACGTCCGGTGATGATCACCCGCAACGACAGTGCCCTGGGGCTGTTTAACGGCGATATCGGCATTACGTTGCGTGATGCTGAAGGGCAACTCAGGGTGTTTTTTCCGTTGCCAGACGGCAGCGTGAAAGCGATTCAGCCCAGCCGTTTGCCGTCTCATGAAACGGCATGGGTGATGACGGTGCACAAGTCGCAGGGTTCAGAATTTGATCATACCGCGCTGGTCATGCCGACGCAGTTTTTGCCGGTCCTGACCCGTGAGCTGGTTTACACGGCCATTACCCGCGCACGCAAACAACTGACCCTTTACAGCGATCGCGCGATATTTGAACGGGCAGTCCAGCTGCAGACGCAGCGGCGAAGTGGCCTGGTGGAAAGGCTGGGGGCGGAAACGCAGGGATAACACGTCGGGCGGCGGGATGGCCGCCCGGCTGCCATCAGGTTAAATCGGCCATCAGCACCTTGGAACGGCGCTGGTAGTTGTACATCTCTTTCTTACTCTCCGGCAGCGACTCGATATCCACCGGCGTGAAGCCGCGCTCCTGGAACCAGTGGATACTGCGTGTGGTTAACACAAACAGTTTTTCCAGCCCCATCTGCTTCGCCTGAAGTGCAACGCGTTGCAGCAGCAGCTCTCCGCGTGAGGAGCTGCGGTAATCCGGATGGACCGCAACGCATGCCATTTCGCCAATCTTTTCATCCATAAACGGATAGAGCGCGGCGCAGGCGATGGTCAGGTTATCCCGCTGAATGATGGTGAATTTGTCGATCTCCATTTCCAGCTGTTCGCGTGAACGGCGTACCAGAATCCCTTGCTGCTCCAGCGGACGAATCAGCTCCAGAATGCCACCGATGTCGTTGATCGTGGCCCGACGAATCTGCTCGGCGGACTCCATGACAATCTGCGTACCAATGCCGTCGCGCGAGAAGAGTTCCTGTAACAGGGCGCCGTCTTCCTGATAGCTGATCAGATGGCTGCGACGGACGCCGCTGCGACAGGCTTTAACGGCGCCACGCAGAAAGCGCACCGTGCCAGACAGAAAATCGCCATCGCGTTCCATTTCATCAATGCGTGCCTGAGCGTCATTGGGAAATAACTCCGAAACAATGTTGCCTTCACGATCGATTACGCCCTGTTCCGAGCAGAAGCCAATCATTTTTTCTGCTTTAAGCTTAATTGCCAGCTGCGTGGCCACTTCTTCAGAAGTCAGGTTAAAACTTTCACCGGTCACTGACACGGCCACCGGACCCAGCAGCACAATGGCATCGTTGTCGAGCTGGCGGTGAATAGCCTCTTCATCAATACGACGAATGCGACCGCTGTGACAGTAATCGACGCCGTCATCCACGCCGAGCGGCTGGGCAATGATAAAGTTGCCGCTCACCACGTTGATATGTGCGCCCTGTAACGGAGTGTTGTTCAGGCTCATGGAAAGGCGGGCGGTAATATCCAACTGAAGACGGCCTGCGGCCTGCTTTACCAGCTCCAGTGATTGCGCGTCGGTTACGCGGGTATATTTGTGGTAAGCCGGTTCCAGCTGGTTTGCGGCGAGGCTGGCATCAATCTGCGGACGTGCGCCGTACACGACGACTAAACGAATGCCAAGGCTGTGAAGCAGGCCAATATCGTTGACGATGCTGGAGAAATTTTCATGCTCAATGGCCTCACCGCCAAGCATGATGACAAATGTCTTATCCCGATGCGCATTGATATAGGGAACGGTATGGCGAAAACCCTGAACCAGTTCAGTACTACGTTCCTTCACGGCTAACCCTCAGTGAATCTTTATTCGTATTTTCTGTATTTTTATGCCTTTGGCGGCCATTTTGCAAGCGCTAATCCTGACGTTTATTTACGTTTTTTCAGGTGATAACGCCGCTAACAGACTGCATTATTTAGAGTTTCCGGGGTGACATCGTCAGCCGGATTGGATAAAGTTTTCGCCGCCATTTTATTTGGTTGCCGTTTTTTTAAACACGATATAACAGCTGGAGTGGCATGTCGGAAGGTCATCCCCTTATTTCACGTAGACGATTATTAAAAGGTACTGGGGCACTGCTGCTGCTCAGCGTAAGCGGTGTGGGCATCGCGGCCACCAGCCATATTATGGCGGTTCGCATCTGGCCCTCTTCAACCTATTCGCGCATGACGCTGGAATCCAATGTTGCCCTTAAGTATAAGCAGTTCGCACTGACGAATCCGGACCGGCTGGTCATCGACATTGAGAACCTGCACCTTAATTCGGTCCTTAAGGGCGTTAACCAGCACGTCAGGGTGGACGATCCTTTTATCAAAAACGCCAGGGTCGGGCAGTTCGATGCCAATACCGTGCGGGTGGTGCTGGAACTGAAACGCAACGTCTCGCCAAAAATCTTCAGCCTTGCACCGGTCTCCAGTATTCAACACCGGCTGGTGGTCGATCTCTACCCCAGCCAGAATACGGTAGAAGATGATCCACTGCTGGCATTACTGAAAGATTACAACCAGGGCGATCTGGATAAAAATGAAAGCGTTCAGCCGCCGTTACCCGGTAAAGCCGGGCGCGATCGCCCTATCATTATCATGATCGATCCTGGCCATGGTGGGGAAGATCCGGGCGCGCACGGTAAATACAAAACCCGTGAAAAAGACATTGTGTTGAAGATTGGCCGCCGCCTTAAGGCGCTGATTGAGAAAGAACACAATATGAAGGCGTACATGACGCGTAACGAGGATGTGTTTATTCCTCTGCGGGTTCGCGTGGCCAAAGCCCGTAAACAGCGGGCCGATCTGTTCGTCTCCATTCATGCGGATGCGTTCACCAGCCGGGCCGCACGGGGCTCCTCTGTGTTTGCCCTTTCGACCCGGGGGGCGACGTCAGCCGCGGCGCGTTTTCTGGCGCAAACCCAGAATGAATCCGACCTGATTGGCGGCGTCAGCATGAGTGGCGATCGCTATCTGGATCACACCATGTTTGATATGGTGCAGCGCCAGACGATCCATGACAGCCTGAAGTTTGGCAAAGAAGTGCTGCACCGGATGGGGCGGATTAACCATCTGCACAAACGCACTGTGGATCAGGCCGGTTTTGCGGTGCTGAAGGCACCGGATATTCCCTCGATCCTGGTGGAAACCGCGTTCATCAGCAACGTCGAAGAAGAGCGTAAACTCCGCACCACGCGCTATCAACATCAGGTCGCCGAGGCCATTCTGGAAGGCATTAAGGCCTATTTCAAAAACGGGGCGGCGCTGGCACACCGTTAAGCAGCCGGGCAGGAAAAATCACCCGCCCGGCCTTATCTGCTGTCAGGGTTTGTCGTCAGAAGAAGAACAGGGACCGGGTTGCGTGGCGTTCCTGTCTCGCCGGCGATGTGCGTCCACTTAGCGGCCTTTTGCCAGGTAGTGCGCCATTTCCTGTTCCGGCACCATGCCGCCGCCCGTCGCCCAGACCAGGTGAGTGGCCTGTCGTAACTGTGTTGGGCCGAAGTCGTGCAGCGCGTGATAGTGCGCTGAACCACATACGTGCTGTGGACCGATCATCCCGGCCAGCGCAGAAGGTTCAAGCCGCAGACCTTCTTCCTGCGCCAGCCAGCCGAGCATGTCGTACATGCGCGCATCATCAAGTGTGTAAATGCCACCCAGCAGACGTTGCATGGCTCTGCCCACAAAGCCGGACGCCCGGCCTACCGCCAGACCATCCGCAGCCGTGACATTATCAATACCTATGTCCTGTACGGAAATGCCGTCGTGTAAGCCCGTTGTTATGCCCAGCAACATGCAGGGCGAATGAGTGGGCTCCGCAAACAGACAGTGAACATGGTCACCCCATGCCAGCTTCAGGCCAAACGCGACGCCGCCGGGGCCACCGCCTACGCCGCAGGGCAGGTACACAAATAAGGGATGTTGGGCATCAACCACGCGACCCTGTTGTTCAAACTGCGCTTTCAGCCGTTGGCCTGCGACCGCATAACCTAAAAACAGCGTGCGGGAGTTTTCATCGTCAATAAAGAAACAGTTGGGGTCCGATGCGGCCGCTTTGCGTCCTTGCCCGACCGCCACGCCGTAATCCTGTTCATATTCCACCACCGTTACGCCATGGCTGCGCAGTTTTGCTTTCTTCCATTCCCGGGCATCCGCCGACATATGAACGGTTACGTTAAAGCCGAGGCGGGCGCTCATGATGCCAATCGACAGCCCGAGATTGCCGGTCGATCCCACGGCAATACGGTACTGGCTAAAAAACTGCCGAAGCGTGGGGGAGAGCAACGTGCGGTAATCCGCCTCCGGGGACAGCAAACCGGCAGCTAATGCCAGTTTCTCGGCATGATTCAGGACTTCATAAATGCCGCCACGCGCTTTGATGGAGCCAGAAATCGGCAGGTGGCTGTCTTTCTTCAGCAGCAGTGTGCCTGCAATTTTCTGGCCGTACGCCTGTTCCAGCCGGGCCTGCATGGCGGGGATCGCGACCACATCCGATTCGATTATACCGCCCGTGGCGGCGGTTTCAGGAAAGGCCTGAGCCAGCAAAGGCGCAAACCGCTTCAGGCGGGCATGGGCGGCTTCAACGTCCTGCTCTGTCAGACCCACAAAGGGCAGGGCGTCGGCGACGGTTGTGGTGGCAGGATTGAACCAGATGGTTTCTTTCAGCGCGATCATATCCGCAACCGGCGGATACTGTGCAGCAAGTGCAGCAATGTTGAAGGTATTCATAACAGACCTTGTCGTGTCCGGATGAATCATAAAAGCAGAAACGGGTTGGCCAGAGCAAGATCTGTTGCGACATTCGCGTGCGGTCTGATCTCACTGCGTGTCTGAGCGGTAAAAAGGAGAGGGGGATTGACTGACGGAGGCCAGAAACAAAAAAACACCTTCTCAGGTGTTTAAAGTGGTTGCGGGGGCCGGATTTGAACCGACGACCTTCGGGTTATGAGCCCGACGAGCTACCAGGCTGCTCCACCCCGCGTCCGATTGCGCATAGCGACTTTCACATTGTCCCTTCTGAGTGAGCATTATCTCAGAAGAATTGGTTGCGGAGGCCGGATTTGAACCGACGACCTTCGGGTTATGAGCCCGACGAGCTACCAGGCTGCTCCACCCCGCGTCCGATTGCGCATAGCGACTTTTCACATTGTTTCTTCTGTCTGAGCAAAACTACAGAAGAACTGGTTGCGGGGGCCGGATTTGAACCGACGACCTTCGGGTTATGAGCCCGACGAGCTACCAGGCTGCTCCACCCCGCGTCCGTGGATGCGCACTATACTCCGCACGATGATTGTTGCAACCCCTTTTTGCCCTAAAAGGCTAAATTTGCTGTTAATTGCTGAAGGATTCCACCAATTGGTGATTTATTGCACCGATATCCGTTATGACGAAAGAGGATGGATTTCATTCTGATGACGGCTTTGCTATCGTCGCGTGGCGAACACTTATAAAAAGAGATGAAGATGAAAGGACGTTGGGCGAAGTACGCACTTACTGGCGCATTTTTAGCGCTTCTGGCGGGCTGTAGTTCTAAGCCGACCGATCGGGGTCAACAATATAAAGACGGAAAACTTGATCAGCCCTTAGCGCTGGTGAATCAACCTAACGCCAAAGGCCGTCCGGTTAACGGCAGAGATTTTGGGCAACAGATTCAGCAAATCCAGGCGGCCGCTTCGGGTTTGTTTGGCCGTAACAACAGCACTTACAGTGCGGTTGAAAACTGGCTGATGGCGGGGGGCGATACACGACAGTTGCGCCAGTTTGGGTTAAATGCGTTTCAGATGGAAGGCACCGATAATTACGGTAACGTCCAGTTCACGGGCTACTACACGCCGGTCGTTCAGGCACGCTACACGCGACAGGGCGAGTTTCAGTACCCTATTTACCGCATGCCGCCGCGCAAACGCGGTCAGAAATTACCCAGCCGCGCATCGATATACAGTGGGGCGTTGGACGATCGCTACGTCATTGCCTGGAGTAACTCACTCATCGATAACTTTATTATGGATGTGCAGGGCAGCGGCTATGTCGATTTTGGTGACGGACGTCCGATGAGCTTTTTTGGTTATGGCGGCAAAAACGGCTGGGGTTATCATAGCATCGGTAAAGAGCTGATCGACCGGGGCGAGGTCAAGCGTGAAGACATGTCAATGCAGGCCATTCGCCAGTGGGCTGAGGAACATTCACCCGAGGAAGTGCGGGCGCTGCTAGAAACTAACCCCTCCTTTGTCTTTTTCAAACCCGAACCTTATGTGCCGGTACGTGGCGCGAGCGCGGTGCCGCTGGTGGCGAAAGCCTCTGTGGCATCCGATCGTTCACTGATTCCTGCCGGAACGGTGCTGCTGGCGGAAGTGCCGCAGCTCAATGAAAAGGGCAAATTCAACGGGAAATATGAAATGCGGGTGATGGTGGCGCTGGATGTCGGCGGCGCGATCAAAGGCCAGCACTTCGATATCTATCAGGGCGTAGGGCCAGATGCTGCCCATCTGGCGGGATTCTATAACCATTATGGTCGTGTGTGGGTGCTGAAATCAGCACCGGGAGCCGGTCAGCCGCTGTTCAGCAACGCGCAGAGCAACAACAACGGCAGCCTGCTGTTAGGCGCTAACTAAATTTTGAAGCGGCGGGCGATCGGGCCCGCGCTCAGTAACAGGTTCAACTATGAAAGTGTTAAACGATGCCTGGCACCAGCGATTTGGTGGCACGGCACGTCTTTATGGGCAGTCGGCGTTGCAGCATTTCGCTGATGCCCACTTCTGTGTGATTGGTATTGGCGGCGTGGGCTCCTGGGCTGCCGAGGCACTGGTAAGAACCGGCATCGGCAGGATTACCCTGATCGATATGGATGATGTCTGTATCACCAACACCAATCGTCAGATACATGCGATGAGCGGCAATGTGGGTAAAGCCAAAACGGACGTGATGGCCGAGCGTCTGCGCGCCATTAATCCTGACTGTGAGGTGATCTGTATTGATGACTTTATCACCCCGGAAAACACGGCGACGCTGCTGACTGCCGATATCGACTATGTGATTGACGCTATCGATAGTGTGCGCCCCAAGGCGGCGCTGATTGCCTGGTGTCGACGCAATAAGATTCCCCTGATCACCACGGGCGGCGCAGGTGGGCAAATCGATCCCACGCAAATCCAGGTGACTGACTTAGCGAAGACCATCCAGGATCCGCTAGCAGCTAAATTACGCGAGCGGCTTAAACAGCTGGGCGTGGTAAAAAACAGCAAAGGCAAGCTGGGCATCGACTGCGTTTTCTCTACAGAGGCGCTGGTTTATCCGCAGGCGGATGGCTCGGTTTGCGCTTCACGCAGCACAGCGGAAGGGCCGAAAAGAATGGATTGTGAATCCGGATTTGGCGCAGCCACGATGGTCACCGCCACCTTTGGCTTTGTTGCCGTTTCGCATGCCCTGAAGAAATTTCTGGCACGGGCCGCGCGCCAGGCGTAATGCTAATCTGCCGTGCAACGCGGTTGTACGGCTTTAGCCCGCGTTTGCCAGGCCGCCAGCCTGACCTGATTAGCTAAACACTGGCCGACGACTGCGCCATGAGCGGTTAACCCAGCGCCCGTTGCGCATGCTGCTGGACGGCATCGGCCAGCGCTTTCAGGCCGCTACTGCGTGAGGCGCTAAGCTGCGCACGCAGGCCCAGCGATTCAAACAGATCCAGCGGATCGGCCGCCAGTAATTGCGCGGGCGTCTGGCCTTCAACAGCGGTGAGCAGCACGGCCAGCAAACCACGAACGATGCGACCTTCGCTGTCACCGTAAAAATGCAGGGAACCTTCTTCCCGGATCTGGCTGCCCAGCCAGACGCGATTCTCGCAACCACTCAGCTCACTGTTCGGTGTTCTTAATGCGTCAGGTAAGGCCGGCAACTGTCGGCCAAGTAAAATCAGCTGCCGGTAGCGATCCTCCCACTGCCGACAGTGAGAGAAGGTTTCTTTCAGATCCGCAGGCGTAATTTCAACACCGAACGGATGCGGGGCAAGCAGGGATGCGTGCATGATTAAAACTCCGATAACAACGCGACAGCGCTGTGCATAGCGCGCAGCAGCGCATCGACGTCCTGTAAATTATTATAGGGGGCAAACGATACGCGCAGCGTCCCCTCAACGCCCAGTGCCGCCATTAACGGTTGGGCACAATGTTGACCCGCACGTAAGGCGATCCCATGCTCTGCCAGCAGTGTCACGATATCGCTGTGATGAATTCCCTGAATGTCGAAGGCCAGCAGGCTGGCCTGGCCACAACGGAAACTGCGAAAGCCCGGCAGTTCTGCAAGCTGTTCCTCGGCCAGACTGGCTAACTGCTGGCTCCAGATCTCCGCTTTAGACATATTATGCTGTTGCAGCCAGCTCAGCGCGGCACTCAGTCCGGTCACGCCCGCCACGTTTGGCGTACCGGCCTCAAAGCGCCAGGGCACCGGCTGGGGCGTAAAGCCGGTGAAGTCGACCTTCGTCAGCATCTTACCGCCGCCCTGCCAGGGGGCCATCTCTTCCAGCAATTCCGCTTTACCGTACAGCACACCGATGCCCATTGGGCCATAGAGCTTGTGGCCGGAAAAGGCATAGAAATCAATATCCAGCGCCTGTACATCCGGTGGGCAATGTACGACGCCCTGCGCGCCATCGACCATAACTTTTGCGCCTGCCGCATGGGCAAGAGCGATGGCCCGGGATAAATCGGGGCAGCCGCCTGTGACATTGGACATCTGACCCAGCGCGAGCAGACGCGTCCGGTGAGTGATCAGTGAGGGCAGCACGGCGATATCGGGCAGGCGATCCTCACCGATTGGCCATTTTACCACGCGCGCGCCCGTGGCCTGTGCGACCATGAGCCAGGGAACCAGATTGGCGTGGTGCTCGGCTTCGCTGACGAGGATTTCATCGCCGGGCTGTAAACGCGGGGCTAACCAGCTTTGCGCCACCAGGTTAATGGCTTCGGTGGTACCGCGCGTCCAGACAATCTGCCGGTTACTGGCGGCATTGAGCCACTGCGCCACCTGGCCCCGCGCCTGCTCATACTGCTCGGTTAACCGGCGGGCCGCTGCAAACTGGCTACGATGAACCGTACCGGCGCTCAGGCTGTAGAACTGCTGAGTCGCCTCGATTACCGCCTGCGGTTTTAGCGTGGTGGCGGCGCTGTCGAGATAAACACCCGCGTCGCTCAGGGCAGGAAACTGCTGCCGGAATGAAGAAGGATTAAAGGCACGCATACATAGCTCGTTGTTAATTTTCAGACTCAGGCTGAAAGATGGATGTCTGTCTGGCAAAGCTGGAAAAGCGGGTTATGCTGAATATTGCAAGGTAAAAACTTCACCCGCATGGCGATACGACATTCTGATAGTCGATCCCACTTGACCATTTCTCGGGTCAGCGTAACGCGGGCGGTTTGGTGCAATCAATCTGCAAGGAGATAGAAGATGAAAAAACTCGCCGCAATGCTGGCCGTTTGTACAATGGCCTTTACCCTGGCTGCCTGTTCAAGCAACTACGTAATGCATACCAATGACGGACGCACTATCGTTGCTGAAGGTAAACCAAGAGTCGATACTGATACCGGTATGATTAGCTATAAAGATGCGAATGGCAATGAGCAGCAGATTAACCGTTCAGATGTGAAAGAAATGGTTGAGATGAAGTAATCCGCGCATAAAAAAAGCACCGCAATTCGCGGTGCTACTCAATATCACAATGGACAGACAGGGTAAATCTACAGGAAATAAAAAAGCTTGATCTGTAAAGGTCAGATCAAAATTGCAAACACAACATCACGACCACAAGCCAAAAGCTTTCAGAAAATCTGCGAACTCACTCACAAATCTAAAAACTTTTCGTTCCGGCTCAGGAAGTACCGCAACTATAGGTATTTGCTGGAGCTTCCTCAACGGACAATTTATAATGTCTCGGATTATAAATTCTAATACGTTAAGGCTTTGTATTAGTCCGCGTATTTTTTGCCAGGCTGGCTATGGATAACCATGTCAAAACGTCTTCCTCCCCTGAATGCACTGCGGGTATTTGATGCCGCAGCACGCCATTTAAGCTTCACCAAAGCCGCTGAAGAGCTGTTTGTGACCCAGGCTGCTGTCAGTCACCAGATCAAATCACTGGAAGATTTTCTGGGACTGAAGCTGTTCAGACGGCGAAACCGGTCGCTTTTACTCACCGAGGAAGGCCAAAGCTACTATCTGGATATCAAAGAAATTTTCTCTGCGCTCAACGAGGCGACGCGTAAACTGCAGGCACGCAGCGCCAAAGGGGCGTTGACGGTGAGTTTGCTGCCAAGCTTTGCGATTCAGTGGCTGGTCCCGCGTCTTTCCAGCTTTAATCTGGCTTATCCGGGAATTGACGTCCGCATTCAGGCGGTCGATCGGGATGAAGAGAAGCTGGCCGATGATGTGGATGTGGCCATTTTCTATGGCCGGGGAAACTGGCCAGGCCTGCGGGTCGAAAAACTCTATGCCGAATATTTGCTGCCGGTTTGTTCGCCGTCGCTGATGACGGGGGAAAATCCCCTGAAAACGCCCATGGATCTGGCTCGTTTTACACTGTTGCATGATGCTTCCCGCCGTGACTGGCAGGCGTATATCCGTCAGTCAGGCGTCCAGCATATCAATGTGCAACAGGGGCCCATTTTCAGCCACAGCGCGATGGTGCTGCAGGCGGCCATCCATGGGCAGGGCGTTGCCCTGGCCAATAACGTTATGGCGCAAAGCGAAATCGAAGCGGGACGGTTGATTTGTCCGTTTAATGACGTTTTAGTGAGCAAAAATGCTTTTTATCTGGTTTGTCATGACAGTCAGGCAGAACTGGGTAAAATAGCCGCCTTTCGACAGTGGATCCTCGCCAAAGCGGCTACCGAACAAGAAAAATTCCGCTTTCGTTATGATCAGTAACTTTTTTATTTTTTTGCAGGGACCTGCAAACGCACCTTGAGGATACATTCATGTCCAGACGTGCCATGTTTATTTTTGCGGCCATCAGTGGGTTTTTCCTGGTGGCATTTGGTGCTTTTGGTGCTCATGTGTTGAATAAAACGCTGGGAGCGACTGAAATGGCCTGGATTCATACCGGGCTGGAATACCAGGCTTATCATACGCTGGCTGTGCTGGGACTGGGAGCGGCGATGCTTTATCGCTGTAATATCTGGTTCTACTGGAGCAGCGCCTCTATGGCACTGGGTACCGTATTATTCAGCGGCAGCCTCTATTCCCTGGCGCTGTCGCACTTAACGTTTTTTGTTTTTATCACGCCAGTCGGGGGGCTGTTCTTCCTCGTTGGCTGGCTATTGATGTTGATTGGCGCACTGCGTCTTAAAACCAAGGCAGAACGCCATGAATAAAGTTTTACTGTATTGCCGCGCTGGCTTTGAAAAAGAGTGTGCGGCGGAAATTAGTGCTAAAGCCGCCGAGCGCAATGTTTACGGCTTTCCTCGGGTTAAAGAGGATGCAGGTTATGTCCTGTTTGAGTGCTACCAGCAGCCCGATGCGGAGAGACTGATCCGCGAGTTGCCGTTTGAGCAGTTGATTTTTGCCCGTCAGATGCTGGTTGTTGGCGAACTGCTGCGGGATCTGCCCCAGGACGATCGTATTTCCCCCATCGTAGGCATGTTAAGCGGCGTGGTGGAAAAGGGCGGGGAACTGCGTGTTGAAGTGCCGGATACCAACGAAGCCAAAGAGCTCACCAGGTTCTGCCGCAAGTTTACCGTCCCGCTGCGCGCCAGCCTGCGTGAGAGCAAAATCCTGCTCAACTATGAAAGCCCAAAACGCCCGGTCGTGCATGTGTTCTTTATCGCCCCCGGCACCTGCTACGTCGGGTATTCACTGCCGGAGAACAGCTCACCCTTTTATATGGGCATTCCGCGTCTTAAGTTCCCGTCTGATGCGCCGAGTCGGTCCACGCTTAAGCTGGAAGAGGCCTTTCACGTTTTTGTTCCGGCCGATGAGTGGGATGAACGTCTGGCCAGTGGAATGTATGCCGTCGATTTGGGGGCCTGTCCAGGCGGCTGGACCTATCAACTGGTACAGCGCAGCATGATGGTTTACGCCGTGGATAACGGGCCGATGGCGCCCAGCCTGATGGAGACCGGCCAGGTTTTTCACGAGCGTGAAGACGGTTTCCGTTTCCGTCCGCCCCGCACCAACATCAGCTGGCTGGTCTGCGACATGGTGGAAAAGCCGGCTCGCGTGGCGAACCTGATGGCGGACTGGCTGGTCAACGGCTGGTGCCGCGAAGCCATATTTAACCTGAAACTGCCCATGAAGAAGCGCTACGAAGAAGTCACGCAGAATCTGGCCATGATCGAGCAGCGGCTCAATGAAAATGGCGTTAACGCGCAGATTCGGGCACGTCAGCTTTATCACGATCGTGAAGAAGTGACAGTGCACATTCGTCGCATCTGGGCCGCTGTCGGTGGCCGCCGCGACGAGCGTTAACCCTGCTGACCGGGCACGATTGTGCCCGGTCTGATATGATTAGCCGCCATGGTAACGCAGTAAATTCAGATTCCCTTCCAGCACCAAATCCTGTTTCAGCCGGGCCACATCGCGGCTGATCAGCGCCATCTCCTGTCCGGCCTGTAACTTATTACGCCATTTGGTCGGCACCTGATCCAACTGCTGATACAGCGATTCCAGTGAACCAAACTGCTGTAGCAGTTCCCGGGCGCTTTTGGGGCCAATGCCTGCGATGCCGGGAATTTTACTGCTGCTGATGCCGCACAATCCCCAGTAGTCAGGCAGCAACGCGGGTGCAACGCCGAATTCGGCTTCAATAAAAGGCACATCCAGCCAGCGCTTTTGAAAATAGTCACGGATGCGAATCGTCGGTGCCAGTAACTGGCAGTAACCTTTGTCGGTTGAAACGATGGTCGCCTGATGACCAGCCTGCGCCATTTTGACCGCCAGCGTCGCCGCCAGATCGTCGGCTTCATCCTGGTCGGCTATCCAGCAACTGACGCCCGCGTTTCGAAAGGCGTCCTTCAGCGCGGGCATTTCGGCCTGCAAATCGTCGGGCATCGGTGGGCGTCCACTTTTATAGTCAGGCAACAACTGGTGCCGCCATCCCTGATGGCGGGCTTCACCATCAAACACCGCCATCACGTGCGTCGGCCGCGTGTGCCCCAGAAGCTGACGCAGCGCGCCTACGCAACTGTCGACGCAGGGCGAGCCTTGTACCGCATGCAGGCGACGAATTAAATTGAGGGCGTCAACAATGAGTAAGTGAAGAGACATAAGATATGGGCAGCCCGCAGGCTGCCTCCAGATTTACTTGATGATTTCGTAGCACGGAATATAGGCAGTGCCGGGCAGTTTCATACGTTGCTGCGCCACAAAGCCCTGTAGCAGTTCATCCATGCGGTGCATGATGTCGGCATCGCCGTGCAGTTTGTAAGGGCCTTTTTCGCGGATTTCGCGAATGCCCATCTCTTTGACGTTTCCTGCAACAATCCCAGAGAAGGCCCGGCGCAAATCCGCCGCCAGTTTTTCTGGAGCCTGGTTTGTGTAGAGATTGAGGTTGGCCATATTTTCATGCGTTGGCATAAACGGCACCTGCAGATCCTGAGCAATACGCATTGACCAGTTAAAACTGTAGGCGTCACCGGTTTCACGGCGATGCTCTTTCACCTGCGGCATGGCTTTTCTCATCAGACGGGCAACTTCAGCAGCATCGTCAATGATGATCTGATAATGCTTACGTGCCTGCTCGCCGAGCGTGCTGACAATGAAGTCGTCCAGTACGCGGAAATAATCGGCGCTCTCTTTCGGGCCGGTCAGAATAAGCGGCAGAACCTGATGCGCGTTCTGTGGATTCATCAGAATGCCCAACAGATAGAGGAACTCCTCTGCGGTACCCACGCCGCCCGGGAAGATGATGATGCCGTGCGCGATGCGCACAAAGGCTTCCAGGCGCTTTTCGATATCCGGCATGATGATAAGTTCGTTCACCAGCGGATTCGGTGGCTCAGCCGCGATAATAGACGGCTCAGTTAACCCGATAAAGCGGCTGTCACGATAGCGCTGCTGGGCATGGCCCACGGCGGCACCTTTCATCGGCGCTTCCATCACGCCCGGTCCACAACCGGTACAAATGTTCAGCTCACGCAGCCCCAGTTGCGTGCCCACGTTGCGACAATACTGGTATTCCACCGCGTTGATCGAGTGGCCACCCCAGCAGACAACGGTATTGGGATATTCACCCACATGCAGGGCGCGGGCATTGCGCAAAATGGAAAACACCGTGTTGGTGATGGTGGCTGAGTCGTTGTCCTCTTCGCAGGGTAAACGCCCCGAGCTGGCGAGCTGGCCATTCACAAACAGGATGTCGCGCAAGACGGCAAACAGGTTGGCCTGGAGTGAACGGATGATACGACCGTCGACGAAGGCTTCTTCCGGGGGATTAATCAGTTCCAGCTTAACGCCGCGCTCACGGCGCAGTACGTTGATGTCGAAGTTCTCAAAACGCGACAGCAGTTCATGGCTGCTGTCAGTCTGACTGCCAGAGTTGAGTACGGCGAGCGAGCAGTTACGGAAAAGTTGATACAAATCGCTGCTGGCCGTGCGCTTCAGCATATCTACTTCCAGTTGGGAGAGCAGATCCATAGAGCCAAGAGGGCTGACATGTGTAATCAAATGAACTCCTTTGCACCCGCTGGGGTGATAACTGACACTGCAAATGCAGTGACCAAAATCCCTGGTTGGCAACCCGCAGGTTACCGCCCTGTCCAGAGTAGCCTTGTCGGCAAGGTTTGCTCAAGTGGAACCGTATGCGCGTTTAACAGTCTGAGAAAGGATTCGCAAACTATTGACGAACCAGACGAGAATGGCCCGGCGTAAAGGGCACATTACTGCGCCACGGATTGATATCCAGTCCACCCCGTCGCGTGTAACGTGCGTAGACGGTCAGCTGTGATGGCTGACAAAAGCGCATCAGGTCGTTGAAAATACGCTCCACGCACTGTTCATGAAACTCATTATGCTGACGAAATGAAACGATATAGCGCAGCAGAGCTTCACGATCGATGCGCGGGCCCTGATAGCGAATCATTACCGATCCCCAGTCAGGCTGATTGGTGATCAAACAGTTGGATTTAAGCAGATGGCTGACCAGCGTTTCTTGCACCTGTTCCTGACCGGCGGCGTCGATCAGATAATCGGCATTGAAGCCGTAATCTTCAATCTCGATGTCCTGCTCATCAATGCAGGTGCCCGCAAAGTGGCCGACAGGCTGACCTTCGATCTCCTGTAAGCGAAACAGCGCCACACGGACATCGCCCTCGGCACAGGCGCGCAGGTCCTGCTCCAGCGTCTGGCGTACCTCGGCCCAGTCTGTAAATCGCGTCTGGTTAAAGCTGTTAAGGTAGAGCTTAAAACTCTTTGATTCGATAAGATTACGGCTCCGGGCATCAAGCTCGACTTCGCCCACGGCCACCTGGGGCACGCCTTTGCTGTTGAGCCATGAGAGTTCATAGAGCGTCCAGATATCACTGCCCGAGAACGGCAAATTATCGGGATAAAGGCCCAAAGGCTCGCGATTCATGCTGCGCGGCACGGCCTGTAATAAGCTGTTGTCATAGCGATCGTGATACGCTGTAGGCTTGCCCAGCGTCAGGTTGCTCAGTGCCGGGTCCGGCTGGTAAGAAGACATAACGGTTACCACTAGAGTCATCAAAGTGAGTAAGTGTAACCTATCAGAAGTGAGAATTTGAATGATGCAGCAAACCGCTGAAGCGTTAACGGATTTTACCACGCGCTACTGCCAGCACTGGCAGCAGAGCCGGGGCCATGCGCCAGCCAGTCGCGATCTTTATGGTATTCCTTCCCCCTGTTTGCTGGAAAACCGTGATGAGTGTGCGCTCTGGCAACCGCAACCCTTTACACTACCGCCCTCGCTGGAGGCGGTTGAGCGGGCGCTGGAGATTGCGCTGCAACCGCAGATTACGGCCTTTTATACGCACCAGTTCGCGGGGGACATGCAGGCCATGTGGCAGGACCACAGGCTAACGCTGCTCCAGGTCTGGAGTGAAACCGACTTTGTCCGGCTGCAGGAAAACCTGATCGGGCACCTCGTCATGCAGCGGCGCCTGAAGCAGAATCCAACACTGTTTATTGCCACCACTGCGTCAGAAGAGAACATTATTTCCCTGTGCAATCTGAGCGGTGACATCATCCTTGAAACGCCCGGTCAGAAGAAACGTATTACGCTGGCATCGGATATCTGTACTTTTCTTAATAATTTACAACCGCTTAGTGATTAATTGCAGAGATGTGCCGCTTCGCGTGTGAGAGATCTCTTACATGCCGTGTGAGAGATCGCCATATTAGCGAAACGGTGAAGTGGCGGCCGAGATGTAAAAATATTGTAAATCATTAACTTATTAGCACCGCTGTTCAATCTCTTGAACAGGATCGCGTTATATCGTGTTTTAACACCTTGTGCCCTGAGGCTTTTCTTAAGAGAATAGGTCTCGCTGACAGGACGTCATGGACAGCAGGAACCGTCAGGAAGACGGTAGCCAGGAGGCAGGAACGTAATGCTGTTACGTCACAAGGAAGGCTTCAGGACGAAGCAGGACACTCAGGAATGAGTTAAGGGACACCTCCAGGATGGAGAATGAGAGCCCCTCGGACGAGGCGGTGGGCCAGGAGGCTAAGGAGTGATCAGGATGATTCGCGGAAGGACTACGCACGGGAAAAGTTGTCAAGGATGAGCAGGGAGCATTAACGTAGCAGGAGAGCTGCAAACGAACCGGGAGCACTGTTTAATACAGTGCTCCCTTTTTTTGTGCCTGCGGGTTATCCTTGCCGCCCCTTTTTATTCGTCAGAGGTGAGGCATGACGTCAGAACAGTTTATTATGCAACGGCTTGAACAGCTCGAAGCCGTCATGCGTGAGCACGATCTGTGGCAGGTGGACGCGCCAGACGAACAGGCTTTCGCAAGCCAGCAACCTTTTTTCCTCGACACGATGCAGCCGCTGGAATGGTTGCAGTGGGTCCTGATTCCACGGGTGCAGATGCTGATTCGTGCGGGCCAGGCATTGCCAAAAAATTTTGCGGTTGCCCCCTATTTTGAAATGGCGTTAACGCCGGTTCAGCCGGGGCGCACACTGTTGTTGCTGACCTTACAGCAGCTGGATGCATTGCTGCAGGATGACCCGGTCTGATGCTGGAAATCATTTATCAGGATGCGTGGCTGGTCGCGGTGAATAAGCCCGCAGGCTGGCTGGTGCACCGCAGTTGGCTTGATCGCCATGAAACCCGGTTTGTGATGCAGACGGTACGCGACCAGATAGGCCAGCATGTTTTCACGGCGCATCGGCTGGATCGTCCCACATCAGGCGTGCTGCTGATGGGGCTGTCCAGTGAGGCAGGCCGCCTGCTGTCCCAGCAGTTTGAGCATCACCACATGGAAAAGACCTACCATGCCATTGTGCGCGGCTGGCTTGAAGGCAGTGACAGGCTGGATTATCCGTTGGTGGAAGAACTGGACAAGATCGCGGACAAATTTGTCAGCGAACCCCGTGCGCCGCAGCCGGCGGTGACCGATTACGCCGCACTGGCAACGGTAGAAATGCCGGTCGCCATCAGTCGCTATCCCACGGCACGTTACAGCCTGGTTGAGCTTAAACCGCAAACCGGGCGGAAACATCAACTCCGTCGGCACATGTCCCATTTGCGTCATCCCATCATCGGCGATTCGGCCCACGGGGATTTACGCCAGAATCGTGGTGCGGCTGCGCACTTTGGGGCCAGCCGTTTGATGCTGCATGCCAGCAGCTTATCCCTTAACCATCCTGTGACGGGCGAACCGCTGCTTATTCGTGCCGGGCTCGATCCTGTCTGGCAACGGGTGATGGAGCGGTTTGGCTGGCAGGCCTGTATTCCTGATGTGCCACGGGTTGAGTTTCTCGCAGGCTCAGGTCAGGATAGCGTTCCGGAATAAAGGGGAAAAGAAATGGCAAAGATTGGGATTTTTGTAGGCACCGTCTATGGGAACGCCTTACTGGTTGCAGAAGAAGCTGAGCCGTTGTTGCAGCAGCAGGGCCATGAGGTAACGATTTTCGAAGATCCGACACTGGCCGACTGGCAACACTATGCCAGTGATGTCGCTCTGATCATCACCTCGACCACCGGTCAGGGCGATTTTCCGGATACGATTTCCGGCCTGTTTCATGCTATGCAGGATAAGCTGGGCCATCAGCCCACGCTGCGTTATGGCGTGATAGCGTTAGGCGACAGCAGTTATGAAAATTTCTGCGGCGCAGGCAAGCGTTTTGATGCATTGCTGCAGGCGCACCAGGCGAAGCGGATCGGTGACGTGTTGCTCATCGACGCCACCGAAAATCCGGAGCCAGAGTCGGTAACGTCTCCCTGGGTTGAGCAGTGGGGCAAACAGCTCTGACTGTACAGGGTGGGGAAGACGGCACCCGCGTGGCTGACATGCGCGCCATGCGGGTGTCAGCACTGCCTGTCTGCATAAAAACGGCATCAGGTGATCGGTGCGGGATTAAAGACCGCCAGCTGATTGCGGATGCCCCAGCGGTCTGACCAGGTTTGTTTCCGGCCGCTGGCAATGTCCAGAATTAATGTAAACAACCGCCAGCCAACCTGCTCGATGGTTTCTTCGCCCGTGGCAATCGTACCGGCGTTAATATCCATTAAATCATGCCAGCGTTCAGCCAATGCGGTACGGGTCGCCATCTTAATCACCGGAATCGCCGCCAGGCCGTAAGGCGTTCCCCTGCCTGTTGTAAAAACCTGTAAGGTGATGCCTGAGGCCAGCTGCTGCGTGCCGCAGACAAAATCGCTGGCGGGCGTGGCGGCAAAAATCAGCCCTCGTCGTGTTGGCCGTTGTCCCGGCGACAGCACTTCCACAATCGGGCTTCGGCCTGATTTGGCAATCGAGCCTAATGCTTTTTCCACCACGTTGGCCAGTCCGCCTTTCTTGTTGCCGGGCGAGGGATTGGCGCTGCGGTCCGTTTTGCCTTGATCGAGATAGCGATCATACCAGGCCATTTCCTCAATCAGTCGCTGGCCCACGGTCTGGTCAACCACGCGTGGCGTCAGCAAATGAATGGCATCCCGTACCTCCGTGACTTCAGAAAACATTACGGTGGCTCCGCAGCGTACCAGCAGATCAGCGGCGAAGCCGACGGCGGGATTCGCGGTCACGCCCGAAAACGCGTCGCTGCCGCCACACTGCATGCCAACCACCAGTTCAGAGGCCGGGCAGGTTTCGCGCTTGCGTTGATTAAGGCGGCTCAGGTGACGCTCTGCGACCTGCAAAATCTCATCCACCATGGCACCGAAGCCCACCCGGCTCTCGTCCTGCAAACGCACAATATCCGCATCGTCCAGCGAGATGGGCTGTACGTCAGGCGTGCCGGTCAGCAGGCGTTCGGGTTGTAACTTTTCGCATCCCAGACTGACCACCATGATTTCGCCGCCGAAATTGGCATTCAGGGCCATATTATGAACGGTTCGGATCGGGATCACCGCCGCGGGGGCATTGATCGCCACGCCACAGCCATAAAGATGATTCAGCGCCACCACGCCATCAACGTTGGGATAGCGGGGCAGTAAATCACGCTCAATGATTTGCACCACATAATCCACCACACCCGCGACGCAGTGCACGCTGGTGGTGATTCCCAGCAGATTACGGGTGCCCACGCTGCCGTCGGCGTTGCGATAGCCCTCAAACGTATAACCGTCCAGCGGCGGTAACGCCGGCGGCACATTATTCGCTAAAGGTAAATGCGCTAAGTCCGGGGCGTCCGGCAGAGCAATTAGCGATTCGTCGATCCAGCTCCCCTGGCCGATATCACGCATGGCCAGACCAATCACCTCGCCATAGCGCAGTATGGGCTGCCCACCAGGAATAGCCTGCAGCGCCACCTTGTGTCCCTGGGGAATATGCTCGGTCAGAGTTAAGCCATCACGAAACGTGGTACCGGCAGGCAGTCCCTGACTGTTAACCACAATGGCCACGTTATCGTTTTCATGAACTTTGATATAGAGCGGTTGTTCGTTTGACAGGGGGATCATCGCTCACCTTCCAGTGCGTCGCGCCTTATTTCTGTGGCGCATTCATTATAAGAAGTCAGATGTCACAGGTTCAGTATTTGCCACCGTCAGTATAAAGAGGGGTTCTCACCTGCACATTGTGCAATTGACCTACATTCAGCCTTCAGAGACGGCCGTTTTCATGTCTTTTTACCAAATCAAGTGAAGATTCTCACAAAGCCGGCGATCGTCGGGCGTAGGAGCTGGCTTTGGGTGAGGAATACCAAAATACGTGAAATGCGCCGCAGTGTTTTATGCAATAGCCCAAAAAAGCACGATTCCTTCTCCTTATTCCAGGGAGATATTCCAATGTCACCGTGAAACCCACTTCTTATACTGATTTCCGTTTCCCCGGTCAGGTTATATGTCACGCCGCGTGAGCAATTTGCCAATAAAAAAATTGCCGTGTTTAACCTACATCTCTCTGATACCCAACGCGATGTGTATGCAGTCAGAGCGAATGTCACTTTCGCTATTTTTCAGGAGTGCATCATGAGTAGTTTTCACCAGACGTCAGAGGCGGTCCATAAACGGACAAATGCACGCTACTGGATTGTGGTCATGTTGTTTATTGTGACCTCATTCAACTACGGCGACCGGGCGACGTTATCCATCGCTGGCTCCGCGATGGCAAAGGATATTGGCCTCGATCCCGTGGGCATGGGTTACATCTTCTCGGCGTTTTCGTGGGCCTATGTTATTGGACAAATCCCCGGCGGCTGGCTGTTGGATCGCTTTGGGTCCAAACGCGTCTATTTCTGGAGCATCTTCCTCTGGTCGTTATTTACCTTGCTGCAAGGTTTCGTGGACCTGTTCAGTGGTTACACCATCGTTATGGCGCTGTTTATGTTGCGCTTTATGGTGGGGCTGGCAGAAGCACCTTCATTTCCGGGTAACAGCCGGATTGTGGCCGCCTGGTTTCCGGCTCAGGAGCGCGGTACCGCCGTGGCCATTTTCAATTCTGCCCAGTATTTTGCGACCGTGATTTTCGCACCCATCATGGGCTGGCTGACCTCCGCAGTCGGTTGGGCTCATGTCTTCTGGTTCATGGGGGGACTGGGCATCATCCTGAGCCTTATCTGGCTCAAAGTGATTCACGATCCCAGCGATCATCCTGGCGTTAATCAGGCGGAACGGGAATACATGGAGCAGGGTGGTGCGCTGATCAACATGGATCAGAAAAGCGAAAAGCAAAACGTCAGCTTCCGTGACAAGCGGTTCCAGATCAAACAGCTGCTGCAGTCACGCATGATGATCGGTATCTATATTGGCCAGTACTGCATCAACGCACTGACCTATTTCTTTATCACCTGGTTTCCGGTTTATCTGGTTCAGGCGCGCGGAATGTCGATTCTTAAAGCCGGTTTTGTTGCCTCCGTACCGGCACTGTGCGGCTTTATTGGCGGCGTGCTGGGTGGCGTGATCTCCGACTGGCTGATGCGCAAAACCGGTTCCCTGAACATCGCCCGCAAAACGCCCATTGTGCTCGGGATGCTGCTCTCGACCTCTATGGTGATATGTAACTACGTTGAAACCGACTGGGTTGTGGTGCTGTTTATGGCGACGGCCTTTTTTGGCAAAGGCATTGGTGCGTTGGGCTGGGCGGTGATGGCCGATACCGCGCCGAAGGAGATCAGCGGTCTGAGCGGCGGCCTGTTCAATATGTTTGGTAATGCGTCCGGCATTATCACGCCTGTCGCGATTGGCTACATCATTGCCTCGACCGGATCGTATAACGGTGCGCTGGTATACGTGGGTATCCACGCCTTTGTCGCGGTACTCAGTTATCTGGTGCTGGTGGATAACATCAAGCGCATTGAGCTGAAAACCCGCTAAGGAGCCTGTATGAATACGCAATCCACGCCCGTTATCACCGCTATGCAGGTTGTGCCGGTGGCCGGTTACGACAGTATGCTGCTCAACATTGGGGGGGCACACAATGCCAGTTTTACCCGCAACATTGTGATACTGACGGACAGTGCGGGTCATACCGGGCTGGGTGAGGCACCGGGAGGCGAGACCATTTATCAGACCTTGCTGGATGCCGTACCGCAGGTGACAGGTCAGCAGGTCGCCTGCCTGAACCGGCTGGTACAGCAGGTGCATCGGGGCAATCAGTCTGCGGATTTCGAGACCTTTGGCAAGGGCGCCTGGACGTTTGAACTGCGCGTAAATGCGGTTGCGGCGCTGGAGGCCGCGCTGCTGGATCTGCTGGGGCAATGTCTGGGCGTGCCGGTCGCCGAGCTGCTGGGGCCGGGTAAACAACGCGATGCGGTCACGGTGTTGGGTTACCTGTTCTATATCGGTGACCGGCGCAAAACCGATCTGCCTTACCTCACTGGTGAGAACGCGCAGCATGACTGGTATCGGCTGCGTCATCAGGAAGCCCTGAGCAGTGAGGCCATCGTCAGGCTGGCGGAAGCGGCTCAGGATAAATACGGATTTCACGATTTTAAACTCAAGGGCGGTGTGCTGCCGGGCGAACAGGAAATCGCGACCGCGCAGGCATTGAAAAAACGCTTTCCCGCTGCGCGTATCACCGTTGATCCTAACGGCGCATGGCGGCTGGACGAGGCGATCCGGCTGTGCAAAGGCATGCAGGATGTGCTGACCTATGCAGAAGATCCCTGTGGGGCGGAGCAGGGTTATTCCGGGCGTGAGGTGATGGCGGAGTTTCGGCGCGCGACGGGCCTGCCGGTCGCCACCAATATGATCGCCACCAACTGGCGCGAGATGCAGCATGCACTGATGCTTAACGCGATCGATATCCCGCTGGCCGATCCCCATTTCTGGACGCTGAGCGGTGCCGTGCGGGTCGCTCAGCTGTGCGATGAATGGGGACTCACCTGGGGCTGTCACTCCAATAACCACTTTGATATTTCCCTGGCCATGTTTACCCATGTCGGCGCTGCGGCACCCGGTAACCCCACCGCGATAGACACGCACTGGATCTGGCAGGAGGGCGACCAGCGCCTGACGAAAAATCCACTGCCGATTCAGCAGGGAAAAATTGCAGTGCCCACTGCACCGGGCCTGGGCATTGAACTGGACTGGGCGCAACTGCGGCGGGCAAACGAACGCTACAAATCACTGCCAGCGGGCGGACGTAATGACGCGACGGCCATGCAGTACCTGGTTCCCGGCTGGACATTTGACCGTAAACGCCCGGCTTTTGGCCGAGCCTCTGCTTAAGGGATAACAGATGAACACGACACCGAAGATCACCGCCATGCAGGTCATTCCGGTCGCCGGCTATGACAGTATGTTACTGAACCTGAGCGGCGCCCATTCACCTTTCTTTACCCGTAATATCGTCATCCTTGAAGATAATGCCGGCAATACGGGCCTGGGAGAAATCCCCGGCGGCGAAAAGATACGCCAGACGCTGGAAGAGGCTGCCGCGCAGGTGGTGGGTAAAACGGTGGGTGAATATAAAAATATCCTGAATCTGGTGCGCACGTCTTATGCCGATCGGGATGCCGGTGGGCGCGGTAATCAGACGTTTGACCTGCGCACCACCATTCACGTCGTCACCGGCATCGAAGCCGCGCTGCTGGATCTGCTGGGACAGCATCTGGGCGTGAATGTCGCCTCACTGTTAGGGGACGGGCAGCAGCGCGACAGCGTCGAGATGCTGGGTTACCTGTTTTACGTCGGCGACCGCCGAAAAACCACCTTGCCTTATCAGAACCAGGACAGCGAGACCTGTGACTGGTATCGCCTGCGTCATGAGGAAGCGCTCACGCCTGAGGCCGTGGTCAGGCTGGCCGAAGCGGCCTATGAAAAATACGGCTTTAACGACTTTAAACTGAAAGGCGGTGTGCTGAATGGCCATGATGAGGCGGAAGCGATCGCTGCGCTGGCGAAGCGTTTCTCCCAGGCGCGTATCACGATCGATCCCAACGGGGCCTGGTCGCTTGAGGAGGCCATCGCGCTGGGTAAACAGCTTAAAGGTGTGCTGGCCTATGCAGAGGATCCCTGTGGCGCAGAGCAGGGCTACTCCGGACGCGAAGTTATGGCCGAATTTCGGCGCGCCACCGGCCTGCCTACCGCCACCAATATGATTGCTACAGACTGGCGTCAGATGGGACACACCTTGTCTTTACAGTCAGTCGATATCCCGCTGGCCGATCCGCACTTCTGGACGATGCAGGGATCCGTGCGCGTGGCGCAAATGTGCCATGAATTTGGCCTGACGTGGGGTTCCCATTCCAACAACCATTTCGATATTTCCCTGGCGATGTTCACGCACGTTGCGGCCGCCGCACCGGGCAACATCACCGCCATTGATACACACTAGATCTGGCAGGAGGGCAATCAACGGCTCACAAAAGCGCCTTTCCAGATTGAAGGTGGCAGGGTGGCAGTGCCACAGAAGCCGGGCCTGGGTATTGAGCTGGACAGGGAGCGGGTGATGCAGGCTAATGCGCTTTATCAAAAGCATGGCCTGGGTGCCCGTGATGATGCACAGGCCATGCAGTTTCTGATTCCGCAGTGGACGTTCGATCACAAGCGTCCGTGCCTGGTGCGTTAACGTTTTTGGGCTTCCTGCAGGAAACCCGTTTCACAGGAGTAAAACCATGAGTAATACAACCTGGCGCAATGAATTTCGCCATCGCCTGCTGGCAGGTGAAACCCTGATTGGCAGTTGGTGTGCCCTGGCGAATCCCCTTTCGACCGAAGTCCTGGGGCTGGCCGGATTTGACTGGCTGGTGCTGGACGGCGAGCACGCGCCTAACGATATCACCACCTTTGTGCCTCAACTGATGGCGCTGAAAGGCAGCGATAGTGCGCCGGTTGTGCGTCCACCCTGTAACGAGCCGGTGATTATTAAACGCCTGCTGGATATTGGTTTTAACAACATTCTGGTGCCCTTCGTCGAGAACGAAGACGAGGCCAGACGTGCGGTCGCCTCGACGCGTTATCCGCCTGCGGGGATTCGCGGCGTATCCGTTTCACATCGCAGCAATATGTACGGCACCATGCCAGCGTACAACAGCACTATCAACGACAACATTACGGTGTTAGTCCAGATAGAAACGCAGCAGGCCGTGGACAACATCGATGCTATCGCGGCCGTTGAGGGCGTGGACGGGATCTTTGTCGGACCGGGCGATCTGTCCGCCGCGCTGGGTTATCTCGGCCAGCCGGCGCACCCGGCGGTATTGCCCGTTATCAAACACATCTTCGAACGGGCAAAAGCTGCCAACAAACCCAGCGGGATTCTGGCGCCGGTCGAGGCCGACGCCCGCCGCTACCTCGAGTGGGGCGCGACCTTTGTTGCTGTGGGTAGCGATCTCGGTGTTTTCCGCAGTGCCACGCAGGCGTTGTGTGGCAAATTTAAAACGTAATCATCCAGGAGAGACGCAATGAAAATTGGCTTTATTGGCCTTGGGATTATGGGCAAACCTATGAGTAAAAACCTGCTGAAGGCGGGTTATTCACTGGTCGTGCGGGATCATCATGCCGAAAACGAGGCCGAGCTGGTCGCGCTGGGTGCGACAACGGCCAGCAACGCGAAAGAGATTGCCGGGCAGTGCGATGTGGTCATCACCATGGTGCCGAACTCGCCGCAGGTCAAAGAGGTTTGTCTGGGTGAAAATGGCATTATCAATGGGGCAAAACCCGGTCTGATTGTCATCGACATGAGTTCAATCGCCCCACTGGCAAGCCGGGAAATCCATGATGCGCTGGCGGCAAAACAGATCCGTATGCTGGATGCGCCGGTCAGCGGCGGCGAACCCAAAGCCATCGAAGGCACGTTGTCGGTGATGGTGGGCGGCGATAAAGCGGTGTTTGACCAGTGTTACGACATCATGAAAGCCATGGCGGGCTCGGTCGTGCATACCGGCGATATCGGTGCCGGTAACGTGACCAAGCTGGCCAATCAGGTGATTGTGGCGCTGAATATTGCCGCGATGTCAGAAGCGCTGTCACTGGCGACCAAAGCCGGTGTCAATCCGGAGCTGGTCTATCAGGCTATACGTGGCGGTCTGGCAGGAAGCACCGTGCTGGATGCGAAAGCGCCGATGGTGATGGACCGCAATTTTAAACCCGGCTTTCGTATCGATTTACATATTAAAGATCTGGCTAACGCACTGGATACCTCACATGACATTGGTGCTCCTCTGCCACTGACAGCGGCGGTGATGGAGATGATGCAGGCACTGCGTAACGACGGACAGGGAACCGCCGACCACAGCGCGCTGGCCTGCTATTATGAAAAGTTAGCAAACGTCGAAATTTCGCGCTAAGGGTTGCCCGGTATCTGCGGATGCCGGGCGAATGTCCTTCCCTTATCGTCAAACCATACCGCCTGGATTGCTTATGAAAATCGTCATCGCACCGGATTCATATAAAGAAAGTCTCTCTGCCCTGGATGTGGCGTCGGCAATCGAAGCGGGATTTCGCGAGATTTTCCCCGATGCGCATTATGTGAAAATACCGGTCGCTGATGGCGGTGAAGGCACGGTTGAAGCGATGGTCGCTGCAACCCAGGGAAAAAAGATCAGGTTACAGGTGACCGGTCCACTGGGGGAACCTGTGGAGGCGTTCTATGGGGTGTCGGGCAACGACGAGACCGCCTATATCGAGATGGCCGCCGCCAGTGGCCTGGAGCTGGTCCCGGCGGCGCGGCGCGACCCATTGATTACCACTTCGTTTGGCACAGGTGAACTGATCAAAAACGCGCTGGATAAAGGGGTAAAGCACATCATTATTGGCATTGGTGGCAGCGCCACCAATGACGGCGGCGCAGGAATGATGCAGGCGCTGGGTGCACGTTTGCTGGATAAGCAAGGTGAAGAGATTGGCCCAGGCGGCGGCGCGCTGCCGCATCTGGCCCGCATTGATATTTCTCGCCTGGACAGCCGTATCCGGGCGTGCCGTTTCGAAGTGGCCTGTGATGTGACCAATACGCTGACAGGCGATGACGGTGCGTCGGCGGTCTTTGGCCCGCAAAAGGGCGCAACACCTGAACGGGTGGCACTGCTCGATAAGGCGCTGACGCACTATGCTGCGATGATTCAGCGCGATCTGGGCATGGATGTCCTGCAGGTCAGCGGTGGCGGTGCCGCAGGGGGAATGGGGGCCGCGCTGTATGCATTTTGCCAGGCGGCCCTGCGCCCCGGTATTGAAATCGTTACAGAAGCGCTCGGGCTGGCGGCGCAGTTGCAGGACGCCCAACTGGTGATTACGGGCGAAGGGCGCATAGACAGTCAGAGTATCAATGGCAAAGTGCCGATTGGCGTCGCGAAAGTTGCAAAGCGGTTTGGTCTTCCGGTGATTGGCATTGCCGGTAGCCTGACGGACGATGTCGGCGTCGTTCATCAACATGGCATTGATGCGGTATTCAGCGTGCTATACCGTATCTGTTCGCTGGATGAAGCGCTGGATGGCGCACGCAACAATGTGCGGCTTACTGCACGCAATGTGGCGGCCACCCTGAAAATCGGGGGTTTTTAAACGCTAATTTGGGGGCCCCTGGCGTTCAGGGGCCTGCTGACTGACCGGCCTTTCACGGCATAGCGAGCACGCGGCGCGCCTGTCTGGCCACATTTTCCATCTCATCCTGCAGCTCCAGCAACTCCGGCTCCAGCGCCTCAATATCACTGGCCTGATGCAGTTCTTTTTCCAGTTTACGACAGAGTTGCTTCATCCGCGGTACGCCGCTGTAACTGGCGCTGCCGTGAAGTTTATGGATAATTTCCCGCAAGGCAACCGCATCGTTTTCAGCCATATACTGTACGATCTTAGCGTGCACTTCCGGCAAAAATTCCAGCAGCATTCGCAATAAATCCCGCGCTAAATCAGGTTTGTTGGCCGCCTGACGTAACGCCAGTTTCCAGTCCAGCGTGGGCAGGATCTGGGGAACCTCAGGCACAGCGCTGGCCGGGCTGGGCATATAACGCGTCAACACCTGACTGAGCTTATTTTCATCAATAGGCTTAGCAAGATAGTCGTTCATGCCGGCCCGGATCAGGTGCTCACGTTCACCATCGATCGCGTGCGCGGTTACAGCGACGATCGGCGTGTTGGCATGGTTTGGCAGCGTGCGGATAATTTCACTGGCGCGAATGCCATCGATGTCGGGCATCTGGATATCCATTAAAATCACGTCCAGTGCTTGCCGGTGGGCGACGTGGATGGCCTGCTCGGCGTTATTGCACAGGATGCTGTGCTCAACCTGTTCTTCCAGCAGTGCGCCGATCAGCTTGAGATTCGCAGGATTATCATCCACCGCCATGACGGTTAACGGCAGACGCGGCGAGGAAGAGGCATCGTTACTGTGGCGGGCATGCAGCTCCAGCAGCATGGGCAGTAAACGCGTTTGTGAGACAGGTTTGGCAATACAGCCGTCAATACCGCGTACTTTTAGCTCATCGGCCAGCAACATCATTGGGCTTGGCAGCGCCATGATGACCTGATCGGCGCGTTCCAGCAGCGAATTGATAAACCGGCTTTCCAGCACCTGCGACTGGCTGGCATCGACAGGCATCGCCATCAGCAACAGGGGATAACGCGGCTGACTCAGGCCTTCCAGCGTTAAGCTGTGCTCTACCTGTAACGGCGTCGCGCCTAAAATCTCGACGACTGCGCTGGCAACATCGGGATTCGCTTCCACATAGGCCATGCGGGTGTTCGATAGTGCGTCAAGGACGCGCGGCATACTCGGTGCATTCGGATTGAGATCAAGTTTCACGCGCACCCAAAAGGTGGAACCGTGATTCTGGCGGCTGACGAAGGTGATCTCCCCGTTCATTTCCCGCACCAGTTTCTGGGTGATCACCAGTCCCAGCCCCGATCCGCCGTGGCGACGGGAAATGCTGGCATCCGCCTGGCGAAAAGCCTGAAACAGCTGCGCCTGCTGTTCTTCGGAAATGCCTATCCCCGTATCACGCACCTGAATCTCCAGCTCAACCTGGGTTGCCGTAAGGGTATGTTGCTCAACCCGTAAATTGATGGTGCCTTTTTCGGTGAACTTAATCGCATTGCCCATCAGGTTAATCAGGATTTGCTGCAGGCGAAGCGCGTCACCGATCACGTTGTCGGGGACGTTGTTATCGCATACCACCGTCAACTCCAGCTTCTTTTCGTGGGCCGATGGGGCCAGCAAAACCAGCGTTTCATCCAGCGTGGCGCGAAGCGGGAAAGGAATGGATTCCAGCATCAGCTTTCCGGCTTCCAGCTTCGAGAAATCCAGTACGTCATTGATAATCGACAGCAGGTTATTGGCCGAACGTTCAATCGTCAGCATATAGTCACGCTGGGTGGTGCGCAGCGGCGTTTTCAGCATCTGACGGGTAAAGCCCAGCACGCCATTCAGCGGCGTGCGCAGTTCATGGGACATGTTCGCCAGGAATTCGGATTTGATGCGGGCAGCTTCCTGGGCACGTTTTTTGGCCAGATCCAGCTCAACGTTCTGAATTTCGAGCTGCTCCAGCGTTTCCCGCAGGTCCCAGGTCGCCTGATCGATGTTGTGCTGCATCTCTTCGTGGTAGGCGGTAAGCGACATCGCCATGGCATTGATCCCATTCTTCAGGATGCTCAGCTCGCCCAGCATGTGGCCTTCCACCCGGCTGTCCAGTTGCCCACGACGAATCCGGTCAACGGTGCTGACCATATTGCGAATGGGGCCAGTAACGTCCCGCATCAGGCGATAGGCAAACAACATGGCAATACACAGGCAGAACAGCAGCATCAGGGTGGCAATAAAGACTTCCCGGTATTGCTGTAAACGCACGGACTGCAAATCCAGCTCTATCGCCACGTAGCCCAGCGGATTCCCGGCGGGCTTGGCATCCTGTCCGGGCAATTCATCCACCGCGTAACGCTCGGAGGTGATGGGTTTGCGCAGGATCAACAGGTTGCCGCTGCCCTCCAGGGAAACATCCTCGGGCAGCGCCTGGATCGCCTGCTTTGTCTTCAGGCTGAGGTTTTGGTTGGTGTTGGAGGTGACGTAGAGCTGGTTATTATCATCAAAAACAGAAATGGCCCGTACAATGCCGGAATGGCGGCGATGGAGTAAACTCACCAGTTCACGCAGCGCATCACGATTGTGCCAGGTCATGCTGTATTCTGTGGAGACCGCCAGCGGTTCAATGATATTTGCCCCCGCCTCAATCACCTGGCGCTGTAATTCATTGTAGCGATGCACCACAAAAAATGAGCTGAGCAGTAAGCCTACCATTAGCGTAGGCGCCAGGATTAAAATCATCATTCGCGCCCGCAGGCTGTATTTAGTCATAATAGTCGCCTGCTGTTTCGGCCTGAACGTCCCTGTGCACGTCGCTGAAATGGATGCACATCGAATTTAAAGAGAAAGAACTACACTATGGCGCAATTTTATTCCGCAAAACAGCGCGTGACGACCCGAAAAAGGCTGACCGTCACTATCGAAGACCTGGATCCTTTCGGTCAGGGCGTGGCCCGGCACAAAGGAAAAACCCTGTTTGTCGCGGGTGCGCTGCCCGGCGAACAGGCGGAAGTCACCCTGCTGGAGGAGAAGCGCCAGTATGCTCGCGCCAAAACAGAGCGTCTGTTGAACCACAGCCCGTCACGGGTTGAACCTCGCTGTCCGCATTTTAGCCGCTGTGGTGGCTGCCAACAGCAACATGTTGATGAGCCGCTACAGCAGCAGAGTAAAGCGCGTGCGCTGGCACGAATGCTTACTCAGGCAGCAAAGCAGCCGATCACGGTGGATGAGATCATCGCCGGTCCTGCCTGGGGCTATCGCCGCCGTGCCCGCCTTGGCCTGCAGTGGCACAGCAAAACACAGCAGCTTCAGATGGGCTTTCGCCAGGAAGCCACCAACGATCTGGTCGATATCCAGCAGTGCCCCGTTTTGGTGCCCCAACTTGAGGCGCTGATTATTCCGCTGCGCAATTGTCTCACTACGCTTAATGCTGTCAACCGTTTAGGCCATGTCGAACTGGTGCTGGCTGATAACGGGCCGGTGATGTTATTGCGTCATCTGGATGCATTAACTGCTGACGATATGGCAAAACTGGAACGGTTTTCGCATCAGCATCAGCTCATGCTGTTTTTGGATGATGGCGGCGAGGCACTGCGCGCAATCAGTGAACAACGCCCGTTTTATCATTCACACCAGCTTACGCTAACCTTCAGTCCACAGGATTTTATTCAGGTTAATGATACGGTGAATCAGCAGATGGTCGCCAGGGCAATCGCGTGGCTGGATTTACAGCCTGACGATCGTGTGCTGGACCTGTTTTGCGGCATGGGAAACTTTACGCTCCCTGTAGGAAAAACGGTACAAAATGCCGTAGGTGTGGAGGGCGTTGCAGCATTAGTCCAGCAGGCGGAGTATAATGCTGAGGTCAATGATCTTAAAAACGTCAGATTTTTTCAGCACAATCTGGAAGACGATGTTTCGCGTCAGCCCTGGGCGACGCAAGGCTTTAATAAGGTGTTACTCGATCCGGCGCGGGCCGGGGCGGCGGGTGTCATGTCCCATGTCGTCAAACTATCACCACAGCGTGTGGTCTATGTGTCGTGTAATCCTGTAACACTCGCGCGTGACAGCGAAACACTGTTGTCGGCGGGCTACCAATTGGAAAGGGTCGCGATGCTGGATATGTTTCCGCATACCCGTCATCTCGAATCCATGGTGCTGTTCAGAAAAAAAACATAAGTGTCCGGCAGGGGCGCTGTGCAGGAGAGGATATGGTTGCGGTCAGAAGTGCACATTTAAATACGGAAGGGGAATTTGCCCTCGACCAGTGGATCGCCAGTCTTGGCGTGTCTAACCCGCAATCATGTGAACGTCTTGCTGAAACCTGGCGCTATTGTGAGGCGCAGACGCAAGGCCATCCCGACCAGTCGCTGCTGCTGTGGCGCGGTATTGAGATGGTGGAAATCCTCTCAATGCTCAGCATGGACATTGAAAGCCTGTGTGCGGCACTGATTTTCCCGCTCGCCAATGACGAAGTGGTCAGCGAAGAAGAGCTGGAAAAAACCGTGGGCAAAGGCATCGTTTCGCTGGTACATGGCGTGCGCGATATGGATGCGATTCGCCAGCTGAAAGCCATTCATAACGATTCAATGGCCTCAGAGCAGGTGGATAACGTGCGCCGCATGCTGCTGGCGATGGTGGAAGATTTCCGCTGCGTGGTGCTTAAGCTGGCAGAGCGCATTATGAACCTGCGCGAGGTGAAGGATGCACCGGAAGACGAACGCGTTCTGGCCGCCAAAGAAAGCACCAATATTTACGCGCCGCTGGCCAACCGGCTGGGCATCGGCCAGCTGAAATGGGAGCTGGAAGATTACTGCTTCCGCTATCTGCATCCCGAAGAATACAAGCGCATTGCGAAACTGTTGCACGAACGTCGTATCGATCGTGAGCAATATATCGATAACTTTGTTGTTAACCTGCGTAAAGAGATGGCGAAAGAGGGCGTTCGTGCCGAAGTGTACGGCCGTCCCAAACATATCTACAGCATCTGGCGCAAGATGCAGAAAAAATCGCTCGCCTTTGATGAGCTGTTCGACGTGCGCGCGGTGCGTATTGTGGCTGAGCGTTTGCAGGACTGCTATGGCGCGCTGGGTACGGTACATACGCTGTACCGCCATCTGCCCAGTGAATTCGACGATTACGTCGCTAACCCGAAGCCTAACGGCTATCAGTCCATTCATACGGTGGTGCTGGGACCGCAGGGTAAAACCGTTGAGATCCAGATTCGTACGCGTCAGATGCATGAGGACGCGGAACTCGGCGTCGCGGCACACTGGAAATACAAAGAAGGCCCGTCGTCCAGCCATGCCCGTGGGGCAGCAGGCCATGAAGAACGCATTGCCTGGTTACGTAAGCTGATCTCCTGGCAGGAAGAGATGGCCGATTCCGGCGAGCTGCTGGAAGAGGTCCGCAGTCAGGTGTTTGATGACCGCGTCTACGTCTTTACCCCGAAAGGCGATGTGGTCGATTTGCCCGCCGGTTCTACGCCGCTGGACTTTGCCTACCATATCCACAGCGATATCGGCCATCGCTGCATCGGTGCCAAAATCGGTGGGCGCATCGTGCCCTTTACCTATCAGTTGCAGATGGGCGACCAGGTTGAAGTCATCACACAAAAACAGCCGAATCCGAGCCGCGACTGGCTGAACCCGAATTTAGGATTCATCACTACCAGCCGTGGCCGCGCCAAAATTCACAACTGGTTCCGTAAGCAGGATCGCGATAAAAACATTCTCGCCGGTCGCCAGATTCTGGACAACGAGCTGAACCAGATGGATATCAGCCTGCGTGAAGCCGAGAAGCTGCTGCTGCCGCGCTATAACGTCACTTCGCTGGACGAGTTACTGGCCGCCATTGGCGGCGGGGATATTCGTCTGCACCAGATGGTGAATTTCCTGCAGGCCAAACTTAATAAGCCGACGGCGGAAGAACAGGACCGTGAAGCCCTGCGTCAGCTGACGCAAAAATCGCACGCGCCGTCTGCCCGCAAGGAAAGTGGTCGCGTCGTGGTGGAAGGCGTGGGCAACCTCATGCACCATATCGCACGCTGCTGTCAGCCTATCCCGGGCGATGATATCGTCGGCTTTATCACCCACGGACGCGGTATTTCCATTCACCGTGCCGACTGCGATCAGCTGTCGGAGCTGATCTCCAACGCGCCAGAGCGCATCGTCGATGCCGTATGGGGCGAAAGCTACTCCAGCGGCTATTCGCTGGTGGTGCGCGTCACGGCTAACGATCGCAGCGGGCTGTTGCGCGATATCACCACGATTCTCGCCAACGAAAAGGTCAACGTGCTTGGCGTATCGAGCCGCAGCGATACCAAAAAACAGCTCGCCACCATTGATATGGACATCGAGATTTACAATCACCAGGTCCTGGGGCGCGTGCTGTCTCGCCTCAATCAGGTACCTGACATCATCGATGCCCGCCGCCTGCACTAACCTGTCATCAGGCGCACGTTTTGACCGACGTGCGCCTGGCTGCTTTTATCACCGCGTTTATGCCAACGAAACACCGGAAGGATTACCCTATGACGTCAATTGATCGCCTGCTGGGCATTATGAAAACCCTGCGCGATCCGCAACAGGGCTGCCCGTGGGATCGCGAGCAGACCTTTGCCACCATCGCGCCTTATACCCTGGAAGAAACCTACGAAGTGCTGGATGCGATCCAGCGCGAAGACTTCGACGATCTGCGGGGGGAGCTGGGCGATTTGCTGTTTCAGGTGGTGTTTTATGCCCAGATGGCACAGGAGCAGGGGCGCTTTAATTTTGATGATATCTGCCATGCCATCAGTGACAAGCTGGAACGTCGCCATCCGCATATTTTTGCGGAAGGCACCGCCGGGAACAGTGCTGAGGTGTTGAAAAACTGGGAGGCGATAAAAAGCGCGGAACGGGCAGAGAAAGCCCAGCATTCGGCACTGGACGATATTCCAAAAGCGCTGCCTGCGCTGATGCGCGCCCATAAAATTCAAAAGCGTTGCCACAATGTGGGCTTTGACTGGACCACGCTGGGCCCGGTGGTCGACAAGGTGCATGAAGAGATCGATGAGGTGATGCATGAGGCGCAGCAAAGCGTCGTCGACCCGCAAAAGCTGGAAGAAGAGATCGGCGATTTACTGTTTGCGACGGTTAACCTCTCGCGTCACTTGGGCAGCAAAGCCGAAATCGCGCTACAGAAGGCCAACGATAAGTTTGAACGCCGTTTCCGTGCGGTGGAAGCAATCATTACTGCACAGGGACTGTCTATGCCTGGCGCCACGCTGGAACAAATGGAAGCGGCCTGGCAGCAGGTAAAAGCCGACGAAAAACGCTGATTATTCCAGCGCTGCGCATAAAGTGCGCGCTCGGGCTTACTCGATTCAGCTTCGCGTCAACTTTGTGATGTACGTCAACATTTTGTTAACCGCTATCCGCTAAGGTACGCGCAGCAATGCGTGAGGAGAGGGATGTGATTCATCAATTGTGGCTGATGGCGGTTTCCAGTATACTGTTTTCCCGTCCTGGTTATTCCACCGTCTTTAAACCTAAACTCTCAGGTTCAGCATGACAACGAATTATATTTTTGTGACCGGCGGGGTCGTTTCCTCTCTGGGTAAAGGCATTGCCGCAGCCTCCCTCGCAGCCATTCTCGAAGCGCGTGGTCTGAACGTGACCATCATGAAACTGGATCCGTACATTAACGTCGATCCGGGTACCATGAGCCCGACACAGCACGGTGAAGTATTCGTCACTGATGATGGGGCCGAAACCGATCTGGATTTGGGTCACTATGAGCGCTTCATCCGCACGAAAATGTCGCGCCGCAACAACTTCACCACTGGCCGTATCTACTCGGAAGTCCTGCGCAAAGAGCGCCGTGGCGACTATCTGGGTGCCACGATTCAGGTCATTCCGCATATTACTAATGCGATTAAAGAGCGCATCATCGAAGGTGGCGAAGGTCACGACGTCGTGCTGGTCGAAATCGGCGGTACGGTCGGTGATATCGAATCCCTGCCGTTCCTGGAAGCGATTCGTCAGATGGCCGTCGACGTGGGCCGCGAACATACGATGTACATGCACCTGACGCTGGTGCCTTACATGGCGGCAGCGGGCGAGGTCAAAACCAAGCCGACGCAGCACTCTGTAAAAGAACTGCTCTCTATCGGTATTCAGCCAGATGTCCTGATCTGCCGTTCCGATCGGGCGGTGCCGGCCAACGAGCGTGGCAAAATTGCCCTGTTCTGTAACGTGCCAGAAAAAGCCGTTATTTCGCTGAAAGACGTCGATTCCATCTACAAAATTCCAGGCATGCTGAAATCGCAGGGTCTGGATGACTATATCTGTAAGCGTTTCAATCTGAATGCTCCGGAAGCCAATCTGGCCGAGTGGGAGCAGGTGATTTATGAAGAAGCGAACCCGGGCGGCGAAGTCACCATTGGTATGGTGGGCAAATATGTCGAACTGCCGGATGCGTATAAATCTGTTATTGAAGCCCTGAAGCACGGCGGGCTGAAGAATCGCGTTACCGTCAACATCAAGCTGATCGACTCCCAGGACGTAGAAACCCGCGGTGTCGAATTGCTGAAAGATTTAGATGCCATTCTGATTCCGGGTGGGTTTGGTTACCGCGGTGTCGAAGGCAAGCTGATGACGGCGAAATATGCCCGCGAAAACAACGTGCCTTATCTCGGCATCTGTCTTGGCATGCAGGTTGCCCTGATGGAGTTCGCGCGCAATGTTGCCGGTATGGAAGGCGCAAACTCCACAGAATTTGTGCCAGACTGTAAGTATCCGGTGGTCGCCTTGATCACCGAATGGCGTGACGAAGAAGGTAACGTTGAAGTCCGTTCTGAGCAGAGCGATCTGGGCGGTACCATGCGTCTTGGCAGCCAGCAGTGCCAGTTGACCCCGGAAAGCAAGGTTCGCCAGCTGTACGGTTCTGACACGATTGTTGAGCGCCATCGTCACCGCTACGAAGTAAATAATATGCTGCTGAAGCAAATTGAAGCAGCGGGTTTACGCGTGGCAGGACGTTCTGGCGACGATCAGTTGGTTGAGATCATTGAGATCCCGAACCATCCATGGTTTATTGCTTGCCAGTTCCACCCTGAGTTCACATCGACGCCACGCGATGGTCATCCGTTGTTTGCCGGGTTTGTGAAGGCAGCACATGAGCATCAGAAGCGTTTAGCGAAATAAGTTTAACGAACAACGCGCGAACTTTTCGCGCGTTGTTTGTCTTAGGATTGACTAACTTGTACTGAGGAAAATCGTAATGGCCAAAATCGTAAAAGTCATCGGTCGCGAAATTATCGACTCACGTGGCAACCCAACTGTTGAAGCTGAAGTGCACCTGGAAGGCGGCTTCGTAGGTCTGGCTGCAGCACCATCAGGTGCCTCTACCGGTTCTCGTGAAGCACTGGAACTGCGTGACGGTGACAAATCTCGCTTCCTGGGCAAAGGCGTAACTAAAGCGGTTGCTGCGGTTAACGGTCCGATTGCTGAAGCGGTAAAAGGCAAAGACGCGAAAGATCAGGCGAACATCGATAAAATCATGATCGACCTGGACGGTACTGAGAACAAATCTAACTTCGGTGCTAATGCCATTCTGGCTGTTTCACTGGCTGCGGCAAAAGCGGCGGCAGCCTCTAAAGGTCAGGCGCTGTATGAGCACATCGCTGAACTGAACGGCACCCCAGGCAAATATTCTATGCCACTGCCTATGATGAACATCATCAACGGTGGTGAGCACGCGGATAACAACGTCGACATTCAGGAATTCATGATTCAGCCTGTCGGCGCATCAAGCGTGAAAGAAGCGATCCGCATGGGTTCAGAAGTGTTCCACAACCTGGCGAAAGTGCTGAAAAGCAAAGGTATGAGCACAGCGGTAGGTGACGAAGGTGGCTATGCGCCAAACCTGGGTTCTAACGCCGAAGCGCTGGCGGTTATCGCTGAAGCGGTAAAAGCAGCAGGCTATGAGCTGGGTAAAGATATCACCCTGGCAATGGACTGTGCGGCATCTGAATTCTATAAAGATGGCAAATACGTGCTGGCCGGTGAAGGCGGTAAGGCCTTCACCTCTGAAGAGTTCACCCACTTCCTGGAAGATCTGACGAAGCAGTATCCGATCGTTTCTATCGAAGATGGTCTGGACGAATCTGACTGGGATGGCTTCGCCTACCAGACCAAAGTGCTGGGCGACAAAATCCAGCTGGTAGGTGACGACCTGTTCGTTACCAACACGAAGATCCTGAAAGAAGGTATCGAGAAAGGCATCGCGAACTCCATCCTGATCAAATTCAACCAGATCGGTTCACTGACCGAAACCCTGGCTGCGATTAAAATGGCGAAAGACGCAGGCTACACCGCTGTGATCTCTCACCGTTCAGGTGAAACCGAAGATGCGACCATCGCTGACCTGGCGGTCGGTACTGCTGCAGGCCAGATCAAAACCGGTTCAATGAGCCGTTCTGACCGTGTTGCGAAGTACAACCAGCTGATCCGTATCGAAGAAGCGCTGGGTTCAAAAGCGCCCTTCAACGGTCTGAAAGAAGTAAAAGGCCAGTAAGTTTACTGACTTCTGACTTCTGATGAAAACCCGCCCACGTGGCGGGTTTTTTTATGCCTTTGCTGTCAGGCTTCCTCACCTTTTTCTGCGACGTCTATGCTGTATACATCTGCGCTTAACACAACCCACCGACACTGACGTTGTATACACGAATCTGACGCATCCTGTTGCTCGCCTGAGGCGCATGAATCGCCGCTTTCAGGCAAAAATTAACTGGCTGAAGGAGGAAACCTGTGAGGCTGGCTTCGTATAACGTTGAAAACCTGTTTGATCGCGCCAGAGCGATGAATCAGAACGAATGGCGTGCAGGAAAACCGGTGCTCGAAAAATTCGCCGAGCTGAATGCCCTGCTGGGGCAGGCTGAGTATACCGACGCGATGAAAAAACAGATGGTTGAACTGATGGTGGCGCTGGGACTGCAAAAGTCAGACACCGGGCCTTTTGTTCTCCTGCGGCGCAACCGGGGTAAACTGTTGACCCGACCCACAGACAACAGCGGCATTCGCATTATCGCCAATGGCCGTGCTGACTGGGTCGGTTCGCTGGAACTGCGACGTGCGCCGATAGACGAGATTGCTATGGGATTAACGGCGCAGGTCATGACAGATCTCAGGGCGGATATCCTGACGGTCGTGGAAGCAGAAAGCCGCCCCGCGTTGCTGGAATTTAATAACACGATGCTGCCCGCCCGCGGCGGCACGCCGTTTAATCATGTGATGGTGATTGATGGCAACGATGAGCGGGGCATTGATGTCGGGCTAATGAGCGCGGCAGACTTTGCTATCGACACAATCCGAAGTCATGTCGATGACAAAGATAAACAGGGCGAGCTGATTTTCTCGCGCGACTGTCCCGAATTCACGATTCCTTTGCCCGACGGTCAAACCCTGCTTGTGCTGGTTAACCATTTTAAAAGCAAAGGGTACGGTGCAAAAGCCACCTCTGACGCCCGCCGTAAACGGCAGGCGGAGCGGGTCAAAGCGATATATCAGCAACGCATTAAAGACGGGCAAACCCTGATCGCGATCACGGGCGATTTTAACGACACGCCAGACAGCGAGGCCTTATCGCCGTTGCTGAAGGACACCGACCTGAAAGATATCTTTACCCATGAAAAGTTTGATAACGGTGGCTATCCCGGTACCTGGGGCGGTTGCAGCGCCAGTAATAAAATTGACTATATTTTGCTGTCGCCCGCCCTGTGGAAAAAGGTCGAAAAAGGCGGCGTGTGGCGCAAAGGGATGTGGCCCGGTGTTCGCCCGGTAAAATGGGAAACCTATCCCGAACTGAAAAAAGAGGTGAATGCGGCGTCTGATCATGCGGCGGTGTGGGTGGATCTGGCCCTCTGATCCCGCCTGCTGTCCTCCTGTCGCCTGGCGCGTTCACAGCAGATCGCGTCGGTTCAGCATCACCTGACATGATCTCAGCGCTGAGTTCTGCGATAATCGCGTTTTAAAACTTCACAGAGATGATTATGCAGTACCCGATTAACGAAATGTTCCAGACGCTGCAAGGCGAAGGCTATTACACCGGCGTGCCGGCGATTTTCATCCGCTTACAGGGATGTCCGGTAGGATGCAGTTGGTGTGACACCAAACACACCTGGGAAAAACAGGCGGATCGGGAAACAGCATTAGGCGATATTCTGGTTAAAACGGTGGAAAGCGATGCCTGGGGCAACGCGGATGTGCCAATGCTGCTCAGCAGCATCGCGCAACAGGGCTGGACTGCCCGTCACATTGTGATCACCGGCGGAGAACCGGCCATCTACGATTTGCGCCCACTGACCGACGCGCTGGAAGCCGCAGGGTTTCAGTGCCAGATCGAAACCAGCGGGACCCACGAAATCCACTGCTCTGCACAAACCTGGGTGACCGTGTCGCCGAAGGTTAATATGCGCGGCGGTTATGATGTCCTGGCACAGGCGCTGAGCCGTGCAGATGAGATCAAACATCCGGTAGCACGGCAACGTGATGTGGAGGCCTTAGACGATTTACTGGCCGGGATTCAGGACACGAAAGCGCGCATTATTGCGCTGCAGCCGATCAGTCGCAAAGATGATGCGACTAAACTGTGTATCGAAACCTGCATTGCGCGCAACTGGCGCCTGTCGATGCAGACGCATAAATACCTGAATATTGCCTGACAGCAAAAAGGCGGCCCTGGCCGCCTTTTTCATTTACTGTTTCGCTTTCCAGGTTTCATAAGCCTGCTTAATCTCCGCTTTTGCGGCGTTCGCGTCTTCAAACCCTTTCAGCTCAACCTTCTTACGGCCCTCGGGCAGTTCCTTGTAAACGCGAAAAAAAGCCTCCAGCCGCTGCTGCTCCATTTTGGGCAAATCCGCTACCGTCTGAATCGCATCATAGGTTGGATCGACATGACTGGCGGGTACGGCGACAATTTTGTCATCCACTTCGCCGCCGTCGATCATTTTCAGTACGCCAATCGGGCGCAGTTTAATGAGTGTCCCGGGGGCGAGTGGGGCGCGCGTATAGAAGATCACATCCAGCGGATCGTTATCACCGCCCAGTGATTGCGTCAGCGAACCGTAGTTAGCCGGATACGCAACCGGCATGGACTGAAAACGGTCGGCAACGATGAAACCTGTTTTCGCATCGGTTTCATATTTAATGATGCCGCCTGCCGGAATTTCCGTGACGGCATAGAAGGCATCCGGCAGCGTTTCGGGTTGCGGGAAGTTAAGGATGTTTTCCGCCTGGACGGCGGCAGAGGCAGTGATAAAAACGGACAAGGCCAGAAAAGGCTTTCTCAGGTTCATTGTTGATTCTCATGATCTTTAATGAAGGAGAGAACAGCCTGGTCGGTAAAGATGACAGCGGGATGACAGCCGACGGAACGTTAAAATGCACATGTCAGCAACCCTGCCGACTGATCAACCCTGTGTCCGATCAGCCGCCCGTTGGCGAAGGGCGGCCGGTTAACCGCGGTAGGTACAGCCTGCGGTGCAGGTTTCTTTGATCATGACCGCGCTCAGCAACGGCAGGCGAGGCTTCATGTGATCCCAAATCCATTTGGCCAGCACTTCGCTGGTCGGATTCTCCAGTCCCGGAATGTCATTGAGGTAATAATGATCAAGCCGGTCATAAAGGGGTTTAAAGGCCGCTTTCAGTTCAGCAAAATCCATCACCCAGCCGGTATGCGCATCCACTTCGCCGGTGATTTCCAGACGCACCAGGAAGGAGTGACCGTGCAAACGACCGCATTTGTGTCCGGCCGGTACATTAGGTAAATGGTGTGCGGCTTCGAACTGGAACTCTTTAAATAACGTGGTAGACATAATCGCTCTCAGGCATTAAAAACGGGCCGAATTCTACCTGAAAAGCAGCTTTTTCGCACCCGTTAAGCGGAGTTTGCTCAGCCAATCGCCAGAATGGTTAAGCGCATCAGGGCGTTAACCCGGCATAAAGCCGTTAACCGTTGTGCGACACGTCGGCGGGAAGACGCGCCACGATTTCTTCGGCGATACCGAAATGTTCAATTAACAACTGATGTTGTTGTGATTGTGACAGCGGCGTGAAGCTTTCGCTTCCGTCCTGGGCTCTTACTACCTGCTCACCTTTAACGATGCCGGTGAGTGTTTCATGACCTGCCCGACGAATCAGCAGTGCACCATCAAAGCGACTGGTGTTGCGGCTTTTTTGATGGCGCGCCTGAAAGTCAGCGAAGGGGATATTAAGCGCCAGGAGCTGACAATCCAGCCTTGCCCGACCTAACGGCTTCCAGTTAATCAACCAACTGTCGCCCTGCTGATGAACCTGCGTGCCCCAGACGGGATGCGCATACTCTGCTACCTCAAGCGGCAGCGGATGGCCATGAAGCATCGTAGCATCCACCACCAGAGGACGATCGTCGAGGGTGACCAACAGCAGACCATGACCGGGAGAATCGACGGGGGACGGACGCGAGGACAGCATCCTGGAGACACCGAGTTGCGCACGAAATCCCAGTTGCATGAGCAGCGCAAAGAGTGCGCCATGACCGGCCCAGCAGGTGCCGCCGGTGCCAAATTGTAGCCAGTGCGTGAAAAAATCGTCGGCCGTAGTGCCGGGCAACGGTTGGGAAGGAGGATCGTCCGCGAGAATGCGCCGGCGGATATTGTCGAAGGGCACCTTCTGGCACCAGGCGCGGTAAAGCGCCTGAAGCCCGGCCGCATCTGGGGCAGGGGAGTGATCCAGGCCCAGTTTATCCAGGATTCGCTCTGTCAGCGCAGGCGATAATGCAGTTACTGTCTCAGGCACCCGATCCTCTCGTATCGTCGCTTTGGCAATTCGTTATGCCACGTATTCAGGGCAATCACCCGCCATTAATCAGAGCGGGAAGGATGATTACCTGAGTCTGTTGATGACTGTCAGGATTACCACTTTTAACGATTAATTGTATCTGAAAAACCATTTAGTCATTTTGGTTATTTGATATGTCGAAGGCGTCTTTAATCGTTAATATAGCTGGCTGTACCCTTCTCTCTCTTCCGCCACTATTCGGTCCGGATTTCTGCTACTGGAATTTTTATCGCGATGACGACTCAGGCACCAGGTTCACTGCTTCCGCTCTCTCCGGAGCAACTTGCCCGTTTAGAGGCAGCAACGACAGATTTTTCCACCACTCAAATGGCGTGGCTCTCCGGCTACTTCTGGGGCAAAGTCAATCATGCGCCTGGTCAGGCGGTGGCCAGCGCTCCGGCACAGCCTGAAGCGCCCGCGATTACGCTGCTTTCCGCCTCGCAAACCGGCAACGCCCGTCGGGTGGCTGAACAGCTCCGCGATGACCTGCAGGCCGCAAAGCTGACCGTGAATCTGGTAAACGCCGGCGACTACAAATTTAAACAAATCGGCCAGGAAAAGCTGCTGATTGTGGTGACCTCCACGCAAGGGGAAGGCGAGCCGCCGGAAGAAGCCGTTGCGCTGCATAAATTCCTGATGTCGAAAAAAGCGCCCAAAATGGACGGTGCGGCTTTTGCCGTACTGGGTCTGGGCGACACCTCCTATGAATTCTTCAGCAAGGCGGGCAAAGATTTCGATACACGGTTGGCTGAGCTGGGGGCGGAACGCCTGCTGGATCGGGTTGATGCCGATGTTGACTATGCTGAGCAGGCCAGCGCCTGGCGCAAGGCGCTCACCGACATTCTGAAAGCACGGGTCCCGACGGCCTCGCCCGCACAGGCGGCGGCAACCGTGGCGGGCAGCGTCAATGAAGTGTCCACCAGCCCCTATTCCAAAACGCAGCCCCTCAGCGCGAGTTTATCGGTCAATCAGAAAATCACCGGCCGCGATTCGGATAAAGACGTCCGCCATATCGAAATTGATTTGGGCGATTCCGGTTTGCGCTACCAGCCCGGCGATGCGCTGGGCGTCTGGTATGAAAACGATGCCGCGTTGGTCAGCGAACTGCTGGAGCTGGTGTGGTTAAAAGGCGATGAGCCGGTTGACGTACAGGGCCAGACGCTGCCGCTGGCAGAGGCGCTGCAGAAACATTTCGAGTTAACGGTCAACACCGCGCAAATTGTGGCGCAGTACGCCACTTTGTCCCGCAACGACGAACTGCTGTCGCTGGTGGATGACAAAGCTAAACTTCAACAGTACGCGCAACGTTATCCGATTGTCGATATGGTTCGCCTGGCGCCTGCGCAACTGACGGCTGAGCAGCTGACCGGCCTGCTGCGTCCCTTAACCCCGCGCTTGTATTCGATTGCCTCTTCGCAGGCGGAGACCGATACCGAAGTGCATATCACCGTGGGTGCGGTACGTTTTGATATCGAAGGACGGCAGCGCGGCGGCGGCGCATCAACCTGGCTGGCAGACCGTGTTGAAGAAGACGGCGAAGTCCGGGTGTTTATCGAACATAATGATAACTTCCGCCTGCCGGAGAATCCCGATGCACCTGTGATCATGATTGGTCCGGGCACCGGAATCGCCCCGTTCCGCGCCTTTATGCAACAGCGTGATAACGATGGGGCCAGTGGGAAAAACTGGCTGTTCTTTGGCAATCCGCACTTTACGGATGACTTTCTGTATCAGGTTGAATGGCAGAAATATGTTAAAGACGGTCTGTTAACGCACATCGATCTGGCCTGGTCGCGCGATCAGGCAGAGAAAATATATGTACAAGATAAAATCCGCGCGAAGGGTGCGGAAGTCTGGCGCTGGATTCAGGATGGCGCGCACCTGTATGTCTGCGGCGATGCAAATCGCATGGCAAAAGACGTTGAGCAGGCGTTACTGGATGTGGTGGTCGAGCACGGTGCTATGGATCGTGAAACGGCTGACGAATTTTTAAGTGAGCTGCGCATTGAGCGCCGCTATCAGCGAGACGTTTACTAATGACTGAAAAATACCCTGGACCGCTGGTGGTTGAAGGCAAACTGACGGATGCAGAGCGGTTAAAAAAAGAGAGCAATTACCTGCGTGGAACCATTCTTGACGATCTTGAGGATGGACTGACCGGTGGTTTCAGCGGCGACAACTTCCTGCTGATCCGTTTTCACGGCATGTACCAGCAGGATGATCGCGATATTCGCGCAGAACGCGCCGAGCAAAAGCTGGAACCGCGCCATGCCATGATGCTGCGCTGCCGCCTGCCGGGTGGGATTATTACGCCGACCCAGTGGCTGGCGATCGATAAGTTTGCCACCGAGAAAACGCTCTACGGCAGCATTCGTCTGACGAACCGTCAGACGTTCCAGTTTCACGGCATCCTGAAAAAGAACGTCAAACCTACGCATCAGATGCTGCATGAAGTGGGGCTGGATGCGCTGGCGACGGCGAATGACGTTAACCGTAACGTCCTGTGTACCTCCAACCCGGTGGAATCCGCGTTGCATCAGGAAGCCTACGAATGGGCGAAAAAGCTGTCAGAACATCTGCTGCCGCAAACCCGCGCCTATGCTGAGATCTGGTGGGATCAGGAGAAAGTCGCCACAACCGACGAAGAGCCGATCCTGGGGGAAACCTACCTGCCGCGTAAGTTTAAAACCACGGTGGTGATCCCGCCGCACAATGATGTCGATCTGCACGCTAACGATCTGAACTTTATTGCCATTGCGGAAAACGGCAAGCTGGTCGGCTTTAACCTGCTGGTGGGCGGCGGTTTGTCCATTGAGCACGGTAACAAAGCGACCTATGCCCGTACCGCCAGCGAATTCGGCTATTTTCCGGTAGAGAAGATTCTGGACGTCGCCGCGGCGGTGGTTACCACGCAGCGCGACTGGGGCAACCGTACCGATCGTAAAAACGCCAAAACCAAATACACGCTGGAGCGCGTGGGCGTTGACACCTTTAAGGCCGAAGTTGAGAAGCGCGCTGGTGTAACGTTTGAGCCGACGCGCCCTTACGAATTCACTACACGCGGCGATCGTTTCGGCTGGATCAAAGGGATCGACAACAAATGGCATCTGACGCTGTTCATTGAAAACGGCCGTCTGCTGGATTATCCGGGACGTCCGTTAAAAAGCGGCATCGCCGAAATCGCCAAAATCCATCAGGGCGATTTCCGCCTGACCGCCAACCAGAATCTGATCGTGGCGGGCGTGCCAGAAAGCCAGAAAGCGCAGATTGAGGCGATTGCCCGTGAACATGGACTGATGGAAAATGTGACGCCGCAGCGAGAAAACTCAATGGCCTGCGTGGCGTTTCCGACCTGTCCACTGGCTATGGCGGAGGCTGAGCGTTTCCTGCCGTCTTTCGTCACCCGGGTTGAAGCGATCATGCACAATCACGGCGTCGGTGAAGAGCACATCGTGCTACGCGTTACCGGTTGTCCGAACGGCTGTGGCCGTGCGATGCTGGCAGAAGTGGGCCTGGTCGGGAAAGCGCCAGGGCGTTACAACCTGCACATTGGGGGTAACCGTATCGGCACGCGTATCCCACGTATGTATCGTGAAAACATTACCGAACCTGAAATTCTCGCCACAATTGATGAGCTGGTAGGGCGCTGGGCGAAAGAGCGCGAGGCCGCAGAAGGCTTTGGCGACTTCGTGATCCGTGCGGGCATCGTTGCTCCGGTGCTGGACCCTGCGCGCGACTTCTGGCAGGAGGCAAAATGAGTATCGATCTTGCAGCACTGAATGCGATGTCGAAGGTCCAGCGCGCGATGGCGCTGGCCGCGACGAACGCCCAACTGGAAAAAGCCTCTGCGGAAGAACGCGTAAGCTGGGCACTGGAAAACCTGCCGGGTGCTTATGTGCTCTCGTCCAGCTTTGGTATTCAGGCTGCCGTATCGCTACATCTGGTCACGCGTGTGCAACCCGATATTCCGGTTATCCTCACGGATACGGGCTATCTGTTTCCGGAAACGTATCGCTTTATAGATGAGCTGGCCGACCAGCTCAATCTCAACCTGAAGGTGTTCCGCGCCGAAACGTCGCCTGCCTGGCAGGAAGCGCGTTATGGCAAGCTGTGGGAACAAGGGGTTGAAGGCATTGAGCAGTACAATCAAATCAACAAAGTTGAGCCGATGAACCGGGCACTGGAAACGCTGGGCGCCCAGACCTGGTTTGCGGGCCTGCGTCGCGATCAGTCAGGCAGTCGTGCCAGTCTGCCGGTGCTGGGCGTTCAGCGCGGTGTGTTTAAAGTGCTGCCGATTATTGACTGGGATAACCGCCAGGTTCATCAGTATCTGCAAACCCATAATCTGAAATACCATCCGTTGTGGGACGAAGGCTACCTGTCGGTTGGAGATACGCACACCACGCGTAAGTGGGAACCGGGCATGGCGGAAGAAGAAACACGTTTCTTTGGCCTGAAACGCGAGTGCGGCTTGCACGAAGGCTGATGAAGACAGCATAACAAAACGGGCGATTCATCCGAATCGCCCGTTTTGTTATGGGCCGGGTCGCGGCCTCAGCGGTGGAGATTCTCTGCGGTCAGAACGCGGTTTCTACGCTGTCCATGACGCGGTAGTCGTCATCGACCAGCGGAAGATAGCGCCACTTATCAAAAGCGGTACAGGGATGAGAAATACCGCATCCTACCCAGTCGCCCGGCTGAAGGGATTCATCCGCAGGCAGGCGCAGATAGGCATGCTGATCGTTAACCTCGCTGATCGACAGATGCGTGCCGGATCGCGGTGCGCTGCCGTCAGCGGCACGCATCCATAGCGGGACAGGTAAATCCTGATCGAAAGGGACATCGCGTCGGCCAAAGTCCAGCAGCGCCAGTCCCGGTTCCGGACGGGACAGTACGCGTCCCCAGATTTCCAGCGCGGCTTCAAAATGGTGGCCTGAGCCCGGCTGCGCAAAGGGGGCGATACGGGAATAGAGACCGCTGTCGTGTGCCATATACGCACCCGAGCGAATTAAAGGCTGAACCGGTAGCGGCAGCGTGGCCTGGGTAAAGCACGCTGTCACCACATCAAACCAGGCACCCCCACCGGCGCTCAGCAGAATGGTCTCACTCTGAAACAGCTGGCGTTCAGCCAGCAGAGTGGCGGTAGATAACATGACGTTGCAGTAGTGCTGAATTAACGCCACGCCCGCTGCATCACGCGCGGCACCCAGCGCCCCTTCATAGCCCGCGACACCGACAAGCTGCAGGTGACGACTCCGGGCGATGCGTTCAGCTATCCTCAGCACTTCCTCCTCGGTTCGGCATCCTGTTCTGCCGCCGGGAATCGATACTTCAATCAACACGGCAATGGCCGTATCGCCCAGGTTCTCTTCCAGCAACGTGATGCCCGCCAGTGAGTCCACATAACAGAGAAAGCCGTGGTCAGGATGCTGGCGCTGCCATTCACCGATCCAGCGAATACCGGCAGGATCGACTAACTCGTTTGCCAGAAAGACATTGCGGATACCAAAGTGTCGCAGGGCACGGACCTGAGCGGGCGTGGCGGCGCTGATGCCCCATGCACCGCCCTGACTGACAGCTCGCCGTAAGATGGTCGGTGCCATCGACGTTTTACCGTGCGCCGCCAGCATGACACCTTTTTCGCGACAGAATGCCGCGAGTTGCTGCAGGTTATTCTCCAGTGCGGCCTGTTTCATGACCATCACCGGCGAAAACACCGCTGCGCTGCGCAGGACGTCGGTGCCGATCTCAAGCGGCGCCGCGCCGGTACCGGCAACGGATTTAAAACGGGGCGATGGCTGCGCGGCATCCAGCGTGGCATCCGCGTTTAGCGGAAGACGTAAAGACATAGCGGCTCCTTAATGCTCAAGAACGCGTGACAGAAACTGTTGCGTGCGTGGATTCTGGGGATGCCCGAAAATGGCGTCTGGTGTGCCCTGTTCGGCAATCACGCCCTGATCCATAAACACCACCCGGTCGGCGGTTTTGCGGGCAAAGCCCATCTCATGCGTCACCACAACCATGGTCATCCCTTCACGCGCCAGCCCGCGCATGACTTCCATGACTTCGCCGACTAATTCGGGATCGAGTGCGGAGGTCGCTTCGTCGAAAAACATGATTTTGGGCTGTACCGCCAGCGCGCGTGCGATAGCCACACGTTGCTGTTGTCCGCCCGAAAGCTGAGAAGGATAGTGGCCGGCGCGGTCAGCCAGTCCGACGCGTTCCAGCGCGGCCATGCCGCGCGCGTTTGCCTCTGCGACGGAGAGTTTCTGGGCTTTAATCAAGGCCAGCGTGACGTTGCCCAGTGCCGTTTTGTGGGGAAACAGATTGAACTGCTGAAACACCATGCCGACGTGCCCACAGATATCACGACTCCGTTTTTGATCGTGCAGCGGTATGCCGTTAACCCAAATTTCGCCGCCGTCGGCTTTTTCCAGACCGCTCATAATGCGCAGTACCGTACTTTTACCCGAACCGGACGCTCCGATCAGCACCAGAACCTCGCCCGGCGAGACATCCAGACTGATTTCTTTCAGAACCTGAGTCGCGCCGAATGACTTCGTGATCCGGCTCAGGGTAATGGCTGCATTTTTCATCATAACGGGTTCCTGGTTTGCTGGTGTTGCACCCAGCGAGAAAGCGGGTAACAAAGCGCGAAGTAGAGCAGGGCGACCAGACCATAAATCAGCACCGGCTGCCCGATACGATCAACGATGGCCTGGCCCTGATGCATCAGTTCAGACATGCCGATCATGCTGACAATCGAGGTATCTTTGATGAGCGACAGATACTGGCCGACAAGCGGGGGCAAGACGATCCCACGGGTTTGCGGCAGGATAACGCTGGTGAAGGTCTGTCGTCTGGACAGGCCGAGGATCCAGGAAACCTCCCACTGGCCTTTCGGGACCGCCTCAATGCCACCACGAAAGATCTCGGCAATGTATGCGCCCTGATAAATGCTCAGCCCCAAAATGCCTGCGGCAAACAGGTTGATGTCATAGCCAAAATACGCCACGCCAAAGTAGATAAACATCAACGTGATCAAAACCGGTGTGCCGCGAAACAGCTCGGTATAGATCACCGCAATCTGCCGGGCGACAGGCAGGCGGCTGGTCCGCAAGACGGCGGCCAGAAGGCCAAGCAACGTACTGCCGACAATGGCGGCAACCGACAGCAACAACGTAATTATCAGACCGCGCCACAACAATGGCAGGCTGCTGAGAATCAGTTCGCTCATTGGACCGGCTCCTGTTTAGCGGAAGGTGACAGCATTTTTCTGGCCTGTGACCAGAGCGGCCTTTTTACGGCGACGACCAGCGGTGGCATGAACAGCCGACGTCCCGCAACCGTCCCTAACCACGAGAACAGGTTGCTGAGAAACAGGTAGACCAGCGCGACAACGCTAAAGGTCTGGATGTAGAGCAGCGTCCGGGCGTTAATCACGGTGGCTGTGCCCGTCAGTTCCGGTAGCGCAATCGCTGACAGCAGTGAGGTGCCCAGCAACAGCTGAATCAGGTTATTCACGATAGCGGGCCAGACCGCGCGCGCTGCCTGGGGCATGACCACATTGATAAACATCTGGCGGCGGCTGATGCCCAAAATCCAGGCGGCTTCCAGCTGACCTTTAGGAACCGACTGAATCCCGGCCCGGAAAATCTCGGCCAGATAGGCTCCGACGTTAATGCCCAACGCCAGCACACCCGCCGTAAACGCACTCATGGTGATGCCCAGCGAAGGCAGCCCAAAGAACACGATGAATATTTGCAACAGCACGGGCGTGTTACGGATAAATTCAACATAGCCGTGGCTCAGCCAGCGAACAGGCGCAAAGCGGGCGGCTTTTGCCACGGCAGCCAGCAATCCCAGCGCCAGCGCCAGCATAAACGCCAGCAGCGTCACCTGAAGCGTCAGCCAGGTCGCGGCGAGAAAGGTGTCGGCATACTGCCAGAGTGTCAGCCATTGATAGCGCATAGGAAGCCTCCTTAACAGGACGCAGGACATCACCTGCGTCCTCTCTGGTCAGAACTGCGGATTCAGCGGATAGCGAGGTTTACTGCCAAACCATTTCTGGTAGAGCTGGGCATTCTCACCGGATGCATTAATTTCAAACAGGAACTCGTTGAGGTAGTTCGTCCAGATCTGATCGCCCTGTTTAACACCAAACGCGTTATATTCCAGCGGGACCAGCGCTTCGTTTGTCACTTCCAGCGTCGGATCGAGCTTGGCCTGGTAGGCGAGGAAGTTGTTATCCTCAATCATCGCATCGGCTTGTCCCTGTTTCACCGCCAGGATAGCGGCCTGAGAAGAGTCATATTCCTGAATCTTCACGTCGATCCCCATGCTGCGTACTTCGTCGCCGTTGGTCGAGCCTTTCACGGTCGCAATGGTTTTGCCCGCCATGTCGTGGGCCGATTTGATCCCGCTCGCTTTACGCACCAGCATGGCTTCACTGGCCACCACGTAGGGCTGAGTAAAGCCAATCTCTTTCGCGCGCGTCAGGTTACGGGTGAAATTACAGAACACGACATCCACTTTGTTGGTTTGCAGATTAGGAATACGGTTAGCGCTGGTGGTATTCACCATTTCCAGTTTGACGCCCATCTCTTTTGCCAGCGCTTTCGCCAGGTCGACATCGTAACCATCCGGATTACCCGCTTTATCGTAAAAACCGAACGGTGCAAAACTCAGGCAATCGCCCACCCGCAATGTGCCGCGCTGAAGAACGGTTTGTAGCGTGGATGGCGGTGCTGCACCTGCGGTTTCGTTTTTATTTTCGGTCGGTGTACAACCGGTCAGCGCCGCGACGGTGAGCAGAGCGGGAAGGAGCCGGACGAATACATTTTGCTGGAAAGTGGTATTCATATTTCTTCTCTCAAATAAAAGAGGGATATCACCAACATTATTAAATAATGTGGCGGGATATTTTTAATTATGGCTTTTCTGTTGGATGCGTTTATTTTTACCAGGCGAATAAACCGCAGCTATTATTTCCGTCCGGCATTAAAACACGTCATATCGACTTCGACTTTGCAATCCACAACCAGGTCCTGCACGCTGCAGATTCGGGCGGGCGGATGGTCGTGAAAAAGTTCACTAAACACTTTATTAAATGAACTAAAGTACCGGGCATCCGTCAGGACCGCCGTCACATGCACCACGTCCTTAATCTGATAACCCGCTTCCCGCATGATGGTCAGGCAGTTTTCAAAGGCCAGCCGTGTTTGCTCAATGATGCCGCCCTCTACGACTTCACCGCCTGTCATCGGTGTTTGTCCGGAGATATAAAGCCAGCCATCGGCTTCGACCGCACGTGCAAAAGGCAGTTTTTGTCCTCCGGTTCCGACGCCGCCTTCCGTACCGTAACGCTTGATAGTCATACTTATGCCCTTAAAATCGTCACTTCGCTTTGTCTGGTATACCGGAATTCAATCTGCAATACCGGATAGTTCGAGATTTGCACAATGTTAATTATTTTGCAATAGCGAGTAACGGGATTATTTTTTAGCATTAACGTATGGCTCACGAATATTTTTTATCAATGATTAGTTTTTTAAATTAAAAGTGATCGATGTCTCTTTTTTTAATTCAGCGTGCGCGTTTTTGGTGCCCCAATAATTAGCATCAGGAGGAAAAAGAAAAGGATGGTTATTGTGCGCGTACTCAGGTAAAACCGTGTTGGCTGTGTATGATGGCGGCCTGAACCGATTTAACGTGGCGATGCCGGTAGGAGAAAAGTGGTATGCAGGAAGATAAACCCGCCAGAGCGCGCGGCGTGGACCGCGTAATTGATATTTTCCGTCAGCTGCATATTGCCCGCCAGCCGATGGCGATGCGCGAACTGATTGAAGCGACCGGTGCGCCGCGTTCCAGCGTTTATGAACTGGTTAATCTGCTGAGTGAGGCAGGGCTGGTTGAACTGGATGCAGAAGGCAGCGTGTATTTTGGCCGCGAAATGCACTATTACGGTGCGGACTACATGGCGCACAATCCTCTGATTCGCCGCGCGCATCAATTAATGATCGAGATGGTTGCTGAGCATGGCGAAACCGTGCAGCTGTGCATGCTGGAAGGCAATAAATATACGGTGGTGCTGTCAGAGAGCAATGCGCATCCTTTCAAAATCACCTCAGACATCGGCGTTAAAATTCCGATTCCCTGGACCGCAACGGGCCGTCTGCTGTTGAGTAACTGGAGTGATGAGGCGATTCTGGCCCTGATCCCCGAGGAGGATTACCGGCTGGCCAATGGTAACGTCTTAGATAAGCAGGCTTTTCTGACCGATATTCATCGGGCGGGCCATCAGGGCTATTCGATGACGGAAGGGCTGTCTGAAAGTTTTACCTGTTGTATGGCCGCCCCGATTCGCGCCCGAAACGATCTGGCCGTGGCCGCGATTTGTTTTATGGTCAGTCGGGATACGCCCGAGGAGCGACGTCAGATGCTGTTAAAAACGCTTATTAACGCGGGGCAAAAGCTGTCTGACTTTACCTGAACCGACAGAAGAGCCTGCTTCTTCTGTCGGTCACACTGACGTGCTAATAACCTTTGAGGACCGCGACTTCATCGGCTGCGCGCGTGATGTTGACGTTAGTGACCTCGTAATGGGCCACCGCAACAAAAGGATCGTCCGCCAGAATGTGATCTAACCGGGCGCGCGGCATTGCTTTGACCATAATCATGCCGCCGGTACGCGGATCCTTTCGGCCCGCAGCGATAAAGTCGCCGCTGTTAAAATGCTGATCCAGCCACGTAATGTGCGGAGCCAGCAGGGCCTCGACGTCCTCAATCGGGCGGAAATAGTTCAGGTAAACGATGTACATCGTAGCGCCTCACACTTTGGGGTTGGTTAGTTCACTCAGTAACGGCAGCAGGACTTTCACACTGTCATGGGTGCGCAGACTGATACGACCGGGCAGCCAGTGATCCAGGAAATCCAGATTGTCGCGGTCGGTCTGATGCCAGGTGGTACCGTCAGGGAAATGCCGGGAACGGCGGCGCTGTTGGTCGCCGTCTTTGCTGCCTGCGTTCCAGTTTCTGGCGGTGACATCCAGTAAGGGAAAACCTGCCGCATCGAAAGGATTGACACCGTGAAAGTCATTTTTCGTGAGCTGACGACTGGCGGCGGAAATGCCAAAACGACGCGCCAGCAGCAGGGCGCGTTCGCTGGTCTGTTTGCGTACGGCACGCGGCGTGTTCATACCGCTGTTGAAATAGAGGTGGTCGCCCGTAATCAAACTGTTGAGATCGATTACCAGCAGCGTATTCTTCTTCTCTTTCTCGCTCATGCGCGCCACATAATCGTCCATGCCATGCAGATGGGATTCGCTGGCGCTGAGCGCCACAAAGCGCACCCCGTAATGAAGCGGCTTATGGCTTAACTGCTTAGCCAGTTCCAGCATCACGCCTAATCCGGAAGCATTATCATCCACGCCTTGCAAACGCAGGCCACCCAGGCCGCGCGCCTGCTCATTGTCGCTGAGTGGAATCCAGGTATCCAGGCTGGCAATCACCAGAATTTCCTGTGGGGCGCTGCCTTCCCGTGCGGCGATCACCGAGGTCGCGGTAAGCTTGCGCCAGCGCGATGTGCCATCACGTTCCTGCCATGTGTAACCCGTATTGAACTGTCGGGTATTGGTTTCAAACCCCAGGGCCGTAAACTGATGTTGCAGGTATTCCGCCGCCATCAACTCGGCCGGGCTGCCGCTCATGCGACCGGGAAAGTACGTTGAGATATGACGGACCTGCTGTTCGGCGAAGTGTCCTGTGAGGTCGGTCAGGGCCTGAGCGCTGAAGATCACGCTGCCACCAAGCAGTGCGGCCAGGCGGAGAAAGGCAAGCATGTCGGGTTCCTTGTGGCTTATTCCTAAAAAGGAGGGGCATTTTTTGTGGCCTAGTATGAAACTGTGATGCTCATTACACAATTTGAATCGTCCTGAAAGGCCTGTAGGATCATCCGCTAAGCACATTTTGTTCTGAGCTTTTCTTTAGCGTTATTCCATTCGGTAACATCTCATTCCAATTCGTAATTTCATCTCAATTCACCAGGGAACGTATAGTCGCGATAACGCATCGTAACAACACCAGGGTTAACGTGGATTATTTGCCTCTTTTTGCCGATCTCGCGGGTCGACCTGTACTGGTCGTGGGCGGGGGAGATATCGCGGCGCGCAAGATTGAATTGCTGCGTCGGGCGGGGGCGCGCATTCAGATTGCCTCACGCGAGCTGTGCCCGGAGTTACAAACCTTACTGGATGAACAGCAGCTTGAATGGCTGGCGACGGCTTTTGAGCCTGCACAGCTAGACAAGGTGTTTCTGGTCATTGCCGCGACCGACGATAACGCGCTGAATGCGCAGGTTTATGACGAGGCCAATGCCCGCCATAAACTGGTCAATGTCGTCGACGATCAGCCGAAATGCAGTTTTATTTTCCCCTCCATCGTAGACCGCTCACCGCTGGTGGTGGCGATCTCCTCCAGCGGGACGGCACCGGTCCTTGCCCGCATGTTACGTGAAAAGCTGGAAACGTTGCTGCCGTCTCATCTGGGCCAGATGGCCGAGCTGGCGGGGCAGTGGCGTGACAAAGTCAAAGCCCGCTTCAGTCGCATGTCCGATCGCCGCCGCTACTGGGAACGGATCTTTAACGGCCGCTTTGCCAGTCAGATGGCAACAGGCGATGTTGAGGCCGCCAAAGCGACGCTGGACAGCGAACTGGGCGATCAGCCGCCCCGGCAGGGCGAGATTATCCTTGTCGGTGCCGGGCCGGGCGACAGCGGTCTGCTGACGCTGCGCGGGCTGCAGGTGATGCAACTTGCCGATGTGGTGCTCTATGACCATCTGGTCAGTGAAGAGGTGCTGGATCTGGTTCGACGCGATGCCGACCGTATCTGCGTGGGCAAGCGTGCCAGCGCGCATCTGTTACCGCAGGACGAAATCAACCAACTGATGGTGCAGCTGGCGCAGAAAGGCAAGCGCGTGGTGCGGTTGAAAGGCGGCGATCCGTTTATCTTCGGCCGCGGCGGCGAAGAGTTACAGGCCGCCCAGCAGGCGGGCATTCCGTTCCAGGTCGTGCCTGGCGTTACCGCTGCCGCTGGCGCAACCGCCTACGCCGGTATCCCGCTGACGCACCGTGATTACGCGCAGAGCGTTCTGTTTATTACCGGTCACTGTCGGCCGGATAGTGATGACATTGACTGGCCGTCCCTGGCGCGCGCGCGACAAACGCTGGCGATTTATATGGGCGCGATGAAGGCCGCCGAAATCAGTCGACAGCTTATTCTCCATGGACGCGCGGCGTCGACGCCGGTGGCGGTAATTGGCCGCGGCACCCGGTCCGACCAACAGGTTCTGACCGGCACGCTTGAACATCTTGAAACGCTGGCAGCGTCAGCGCCTTCCCCGGCCCTGCTGGTGATTGGGGAAGTGGTTAATTTACACGGGCAACTTGCCTGGTTTCAGCATTCGGCACAGCAGGGGGCTCGTGAGTCCGCCGTTGTCAATCTGGCTTGAGAGGAAAAACGATGGATCAAAAACGACTCACTCATCTGCGCCAACTGGAGGCAGAGAGTATCCATATCATCCGTGAAGTGGCAGCCGAATTTGGCAATCCGGTCATGATGTATTCTATCGGCAAGGATTCTTCTGTGATGCTGCATCTGGCACGCAAAGCCTTCTATCCGGGTACGCTGCCCTTCCCGTTGCTGCATGTCGATACCGGCTGGAAGTTTCGTGAGATGTACGAATTCCGCGATCGCACCGTAAAAGCCATGGGGGCCGAACTGCTGGTGCATCGCAACCCGGAAGGCGTGGCGATGGGCATTAATCCCTTTGTGCACGGCAGTGCCAAACACACCGACATCATGAAAACCGAAGGCCTGAAGCAGGCCCTGAACAAGTACGGTTTCGATGCGGCCTTTGGTGGCGCGCGCCGTGATGAAGAGAAGTCACGCGCTAAAGAGCGTATCTACTCATTCCGTGACCGTTTTCATCGCTGGGACCCGAAAAACCAGCGCCCGGAACTGTGGCATAACTATAACGGCCAGATTAACAAAGGCGAGAGCATCCGTGTTTTCCCGCTGTCAAACTGGACCGAGCTGGATATCTGGCAGTACATCTTCCTGGAAAACATTGAGATTGTTCCGCTCTATCTTGCCGCGCCGCGTCCGGTACTGGAACGTGACGGCATGCTGATGATGATCGATGACGACCGTATCAACCTTCAGCCAGGTGAAGTGATTAAACAGCGCATGGTGCGTTTCCGTACCCTGGGATGCTGGCCGCTCACCGGTGCGGTGGAATCTGAAGCGCAAACCTTGCCTGAGATTATTGAAGAGATGCTGGTTTCGACCACCAGCGAGCGTCAGGGCCGGGTGATTGACCGCGATCAGTCCGGTTCGATGGAACTGAAAAAACGTCAGGGTTATTTCTAAGGAGACGCCAGATGAATACCGTAATTGCACAACAAATTGCCGAACAGGGCGGCGTTGAAGCCTGGCTGACCGCACAACAATACAAAAGCCTGCTGCGTTTTCTGACCTGCGGCAGCGTGGACGATGGGAAAAGTACGCTGATCGGTCGCCTGCTGCACGACACCCGACAAATCTACGAAGATCAGCTGTCGTCATTACAAAGTGACAGTAAACGTCATGGTACGCAGGGCGAAAAACTGGATCTGGCCCTGCTGGTGGATGGCCTGCAAGCCGAGCGTGAGCAGGGCATCACCATTGACGTCGCTTACCGCTATTTCTCTACCGAGAAGCGCAAATTCATCATTGCCGACACGCCGGGGCATGAGCAGTACACCCGCAATATGGCGACGGGGGCATCGACCTGCGATCTGGCTATTCTGCTGATCGACGCCCGTAAAGGCGTGCTGGACCAGACCCGCCGCCACAGCTTTATTTCCACTCTGCTGGGAATCAAGCATCTGGTCGTGGCGATCAACAAAATGGATCTGGTGGACTATCAGCAGTCTGTGTTCGAGCAGATCAAACAGGATTATCTCGATTTTGCCGGACAACTGCCCGACGACCTGGATATTCGTTTCGTGCCGATGTCGGCGCTGGAAGGCGAAAACGTCGCCTCACAGAGTCAAAGCATGCCCTGGTACACCGGTCCGACCTTACTGGACGTGCTGGAAACGGTGGAGCTGAACGCAGTCGTCGATCATCAGCCAATGCGGTTTCCGGTGCAGTACGTCAACCGTCCCAATCTTGATTTCCGGGGTTATGCCGGTACGCTCGCGTCCGGGACCGTAAAGGTGGGCCAGCGGGTTAAAGTGCTGCCCTCCGGCGTTGAATCGACTGTTGCCCGTATCGTGACTTTTGATGGCGATTTGCAGGAGGCGGGCGCGGGTGAAGCCATTACGCTGGTTCTCAATGATGAGATTGATATCAGTCGTGGCGATCTGCTCGTGGAGGCAAGCGCGGAACTGCGTGCGGTTCAGTCAGCCACCGTCGATGTGGTGTGGATGGCAGAGCAGCCGTTACAGGCCGGGCAAAGTTACGATGTAAAAATTGCGGGCAAAAAAGCGCGCGGTCGTGTTGAAAAGGTCATTCATCAGGTTGAGATTAACTCGCTGGAAAAACGCGAGGCGGACAACCTGCCGCTGAATGGCATTGGTCTGGTGACGTTTACCTTTGACGAACCGCTGGTGCTCGACAGCTATCAGGATAACCCGGTCACCGGCGGAATGATTATCATCGATCGTCTGAGTAACGTGACCGTCGGGGCAGGGCTTATTCATGAGCCGCTGGCCGATAACCCCCAGCAGCACGGTGAATTTAGTGCGTTTGAACTGGAACTGAATGCGCTGGTTCGTCGTCATTTCCCGCACTGGAATGCACGCGATCTGCTGGGCGGTCAGTAATGGCCCGGCATGATGAAAATGTCGTATGGCATGACCATCCCGTCACGCGCGATGCGCGTGAACAGCAGCACGGCCATCAGGGCGTGGTGCTGTGGTTCACCGGCCTTTCGGGGTCGGGAAAATCCACCGTGGCTGGCGCGCTGGAACAGGCGTTGCACCGCATCGGCGTCAGCACCTATCTGCTGGACGGCGACAACGTGCGTCATGGCCTGTGCCGCGATCTGGGCTTTAGCGATGCCGATCGTAAAGAGAATATTCGCCGGGTAGGCGAAGTCGCAAAACTGATGGTGGATGCGGGGTTAGTGGTGCTGACCGCGTTTATCTCACCGCATCGGGCCGAGCGTCAAATGGTGCGTGATCTGCTGGATGAAGGCCGGTTTATTGAGGTTTATGTCGATACACCGTTGGCAGTCTGTGAAGCGCGCGACCCGAAAGGGTTATACAAAAAAGCCCGCGCGGGCGAATTGCGAAATTTCACCGGTATAGACAGCGTTTATGAAGCGCCGGAACAGCCAGAAATCCGGCTTAATGGGGAACAATTGGTTACAAAACTGACGCCCCAATTATTAGATCTGCTGCGCCAGCGCGATATTATCAGTTCCTGAACAGACAGCGGCAGAGCGCATTCCGTTTTGCCGCCTTCGCGTTGACAGGATATTTATGCAGAATATAACCCCCATGCTGGCACGCAAAGACTCACGTACGCCTGATGAACCGCGTTCGGTATTACCGGGTGGCATCATTGGTTTCGTATGTTACTGGTGTGCGCTGGCCATTCCTTTCCTGTTGTACGGCTCCAGTACGCTGTTTTTCTTTCTCTACACGTGGCCCTTTTTCCTGGCGCTGTTTCCGGTTTCCGTCCTGACGGGCATGGTACTGAGTACCTGGCTGCGTGGACAATGGATATGGACCTCCCTGATATGCGTTATCGCTGTCGCCCTCCAGTTCTGGATACTGTTCCTGTTTCTGTCACGCTGGTAACGGCGTTGATGTCTAAACGCACCAGCAGGTTACAAAAGTTTTCCGGTCTTGTGCCTTCTCATTCTTCTCCTTTTTTGCTCAGGCGAACGGCATTAGCAGGCATTTTCGCTGCTAGTGTGGAGTCCTGAGTAAAGTTATGGGATGATTGAGCCGTTTTTAGGGGGCGGGATGGGAAAACTGACGTTACTGCTACTGGTGCTGCTTGGCTGGCTGCAATATTCCTTGTGGTTAGGCAAGAATGGTATCCATGATTTTACGCGCGTCAGCGATGACGTGGCGGTACAAAAGGCGACAAACGCCAAACTTAAAATGCGTAACGATCAACTGTTTGCCGAAATTGACGATCTCAATGGCGGCTCTGAAGCGATCGAGGAACGCGCACGCAGTGAATTAGGCATGATTAAGCCGGGTGAAACCTTCTATCGTCTGGTGCCTGACCAGAACAAACGCAACGCGCAACAAGCTGCGCAAAACCAACAACGATAAAACATGAACAATCAGTCCCACTCTGCGGATGTGATTGCCGTGGTGCCCGCTGCCGGTATCGGCAGCCGCATGCAGGCAACCTGTCCCAAACAGTATCTGACGATTGGTCAGCACACACTTCTGGAACACAGTATTGCGCGTCTGTTCTCCCATCCCGCGGTTTCTCAGGTCATCGTCGCGTTAAGCCCTGACGATAATCACTTTGCCCGTTTGCCGCTGGCCAGCGATCCGCGTGTTGTGCGCGTGACCGGCGGAGAAACGCGTGCCGAGTCGGTTCTGGCGGGATTACAGGCGGCGCAGGGCGCACACTGGGTGTTAGTGCACGATGCCGCGCGCCCGTGTCTGCATCCGGATGATCTGGACCGCCTGCTGCAGTTACCAGGAAAGAGCAAAACGGGTGGCATTCTGGCGGCACCGGTCTGTGACACCATGAAGCGGGGGAAACCCGGCCAGTCAGCGATTGCGCATACGGTCGAACGTGACCATCTGTGGCATGCCCTGACGCCGCAACTTTTTCCCTACGCGCTCCTTACCGCCTGCCTGACCCGCGCCTTGAACGAGGGCGCGATCATTACCGATGAAGCCTCGGCACTGGAATATTGTGGCTACCATCCTGAACTGGTCACAGGTCGCAGCGATAACATTAAAGTTACCCGCCCGGAAGACTTAGCCCTGGCGGCTTTTTATCTTAGTCAGATTCAGTCAAAGGAGAGCGCATGATGCGTATCGGTCACGGTTTTGACGTTCACGCTTTCGGTGGAGAAGGTCCGCTGGTGATTGGCGGTGTGCGAATTCCATTTGAGTATGGTTTTATCGCCCATTCGGATGGCGACGTGGCACTGCATGCTCTGACCGATGCCTTACTGGGCGCGGTGGCAATGGGCGATATTGGCAAGCTGTTCCCGGATACCGATCCGGCGTTCAAAGGCGCAGACAGCCGCGGTTTGCTGCGGGAAGCCTGGCGCCGTATTGCGGCGAAAGGCTATCGCATCGGTAACGTGGACGTCACGATTATCGCTCAGGCACCTAAAATGCTGCCGCATGTACCCCAGATGCGCATCAATATTGCTGAAGATCTGGATTGCCATATGGATCAGGTGAACGTTAAAGCCACCACGACGGAAAAGCTCGGGTTCACCGGACGCGGCGAAGGCATTGCCTGTGAAGCGGTCGCGTTGCTGCTGAAAACGGAGTCGGCATGACGTTGCAGTACCTCCACGGTGTGCCTGGCGCGACGGGCGTGATTAAAGCCCGTCCGGAAGACTTCGAGGTGAAGGAAGACCTGGGGTACCGCCCTGACGGTGAAGGTGAGCATGTGCTGGTGCGCATTCGTAAAACGGGTGCCAATACGCGTTTTGTTGCCGAAGCCCTGGCAAAATTTATGAAAATTCCTGCCCGCGACCTCAGTTATGCCGGCATGAAAGACCGCCACGCCGTGACTGAGCAAACACTCTGCTTCCGTGTGCCGGGCAATGCGATGCCCAACCTGACAGGCTTTGCATCAGAAGGCGTCGAAATCCTTGAGGTTGTGCGTCATAAGCGCAAATTGCGCGTCGGCGCGCTGGCCGGAAACGCCTTTCGGTTGACCATACGACAGGTCAGCCAGCGTGATGACGTCGAGGCCCGCCTTAAGCAGATTCGTGAACGCGGTGTGCCTAATTATTTTGGCGAGCAACGCTTTGGGCGCAACGGCAACAATCTGCAGACGGCGTTGAAACTGGCGCGTCAGGAAATCCAGATACGTGACCGCAATAAACGTGGCCTGATGCTCTCTGCTGCACGCAGTGCGTTATTCAATCAGGTCACCAGTCTGCGTTTGCAGCAGCAGGGTAGCCTGACTCAGGTCATGAACGGGGATGCATTGCAGCTTACCGGGCGTGGCAGTTGGTTTGTCGCCCAGCCCGAGGAAAGGGAGGCGTTGCAGGCGCGCGTGGATCAGCATGCGTTGCGTATCACGGCACCCTTGCCCGGAAAAGGCGAGGCGGGGCCACAGGGCGACGCGCTGGCGTTCGAAGAGCACTGTCTGGCGGATGCGGTAGAACTGCGCGCGCTGCTGGTGCGTGAACGGGTGGAGGCCAGCCGGCGTGCCATGCTGGTGGTGCCGCGCGATTTGCACTGGCAGTGGCTGGATGACGCCACCCTGACGTTGCAGTTCTGGTTACCGGCGGGCAGCTTTGCCACCAGCGTGGTCAGAGAGCTGGTCATCACTGACGACACAGCGGATTTACCTGACGAATAAGCCACGTCCTCACCTGGCCAGTCGCGCGGGTGAGGGACGCGCTGGCGTGCACAATGGGCGGCGTAGCAGGGGGCCAGCATCGCACGAAATCTTTCCTTTCAAGCAAATGTGTTACCTTTTTCCTGCCTGTGCGTTTTATTTTCGTCTACCACTTCCTCTCGCTCACCGCTAGAATGCAAAAGTCGCTGTCCAGTCATAACCTGTTGCCATGCTTCAAAACAGGTCCTTATTACGGCGACCCGGTTGAACAGAAAAGGTCAGAATTAAATGCGGATATTGCTCAGCAACGATGATGGCATCCATGCGCCTGGTATTCAGACGCTGGCAAAGGCTTTGCGTCAATTTGCCGAGGTGCAGGTGGTGGCACCGGATCGCAATCGCAGTGGTGCCTCCAACTCATTGACGCTGGAAACCCCGTTGCGCACCTTTACCCATGAAAACGGGGACATTGCGGTGCAAATGGGCACGCCCACCGATTGCGTGTATTTGGGCGTAAACGCGCTGATGCAACCCCGACCCGATATTGTGGTCTCGGGGATCAATGCCGGCCCCAATCTGGGTGATGACGTTATCTATTCCGGCACGGTGGCCGCGGCCATGGAGGGACGTCATCTGGGTTTGCCCGCCATTGCGGTTTCGCTCAATGGTCACGAGCACTATGCCACTGCGGCGGCGGTAACCTGTGCGCTGCTAAAAGCGCTGAGTCGTGAGCCGCTGCGCACCGGACGCATACTGAACATCAATGTGCCCGATCTGCCGCTGGCGGAGGTGAAAGGCATTCGCGTGACGCGCTGTGGCAGTCGGCATCCGGCCGATCAGGTGATTGCCCAAACCGATCCGCGCGGCAATCCGCTGTACTGGATAGGACCACCGGGCGAAAAACTGGATGCCGGCCCTGATACTGATTTTGCCGCCGTGGATGAAGGTTATGTGTCCGTCACCGCGCTGCATGTTGATCTCACCGCGCACAAGGCTCAGGACGTGCTGAGTCGCTGGCTGGATAACGCTGAGGTAAACCTGGTATGGTGAGTCGGCGTATCGAGACACTGTTGGCGCAACTGCGTCAACAGGGGATTCATGACGAACACCTGTTAAAAGCCATCGCCGACGTGCCGCGTGAGCGCTTTATCGATGAGGCCTTTGAGCACAAAGCCTGGGATAACATGGCGCTCCCCATCGGCTCAGGCCAGACGATTTCACAGCCCTATATGGTGGCGCGGATGACCGCCCTGCTGGAGCTCGATGTGCACTCGCGTGTTCTGGAAATCGGGACCGGTTCTGGTTATCAGACCGCGATTCTGGCTCATCTGGTTGAGCATGTTTACTCTGTCGAACGCATCAAAGGTCTGCAGTGGCATGCAAAGCGCCGTCTGAAACAGCTCGATTTACATAACGTCTCTACCCGCCACGGTGATGGCTGGCAGGGCTGGCCCTCGCGCGGGCCTTTCGATGCCATTATTGTGACGGCGGCGCCCCCCGAAATTCCGACTGCGCTGATAGCACAACTGGCAGAAGGTGGCATTATGGTGCTACCTGTCGGTGAAGAGCAGCAGGTGCTTAAACGCCTGCGCCGACGTGGCGGTGAAATCACCGAGGAAACGATTGAGCCGGTGCGTTTCGTCCCGCTGGTTCAGGGCGATCTGGCCTGATGACCGTGTTAGCATTTCTTAATAACTGTTTCATGGCACACGGTAGTTGATATTGTTACTATCCAGTCAGTTCAACGAAAATACAGCGTTTAACGTGCCACACAGTGTAATGTGCTGGTGAAAAGAGAAAGTCAGTTTTTAAAGGTTGCCACCACGGGGGATTAATGAGCACGGGAAGCACAATTTTTCAGTTACGCCGTCTGGCGGCGCTTTCACTGGTAAGTTTTTGGCTGGCAGGCTGTAGTTCAGGCGACAATACACAAGCGCCAATAAGTAATATCGGCGACGGCAGCAGCATGAATGATAACGGTAATATGGCCAGCACTGGTACTGCGCCTGTTGCCAGTGGTGTGCCGACGATGCCATCGCAGGGCGGCATGTTAAGCCGAAATACGCCTGTGCCGCAGAATAAGCCGGGAATCATTAGTACCGGTAATAATACAAGTAATGAAGTTGAAACCCAGAACGGGCGAATTGTGTACAACAGAAGTTATCAGAATATTCCTAAAGGAAGCTATTCTGGACAAACGTACACCGTAAAACGCGGCGATACCCTCTTCTATATTGCCTGGATTACCGGCAATGACTTCCGCGATCTGGCGCAGCGCAACAACGTACAGCCACCGTACAGCCTAAATGTTGGGCAAACCTTGCAGGTCGACAACGGCTCCGGCCAGCCTATTACCGGGGGCAACGCGATTACCGCGGCGGATGCATCACAAAGTGGCATCGTCACCGCACCACAAATAAAACAGGCCCCTGTTGCACAGCAGCCTGTTATTACGTATTCTGATGATTCAGGTAACTCGAATGGCAGTAAATTGTTGCCTTCGAAGGGAGCAAATGTTGCAACGACAACAGCTCCAGCCGTTACCGCACCACCGACGGTGAGCAGTACAACAAACAGTTCAACGCCTGTTGGAAGCTGGCGTTGGCCGACCGAAGGTAAGATCATCGATAACTTCTCTGCCACCGAGGGTGGTAACAAAGGGATCGATATCGCAGGTTCGCGCGGACAGCCGGTTGTGGCCACTGCTTCAGGAAGGGTGGTTTATGCAGGCAACGCGCTTCGTGGTTACGGTAATTTAATCATCATCAAACACAATGATGATTACCTGAGTGCCTACGCCCACAACGATACAATGCTGGTCCGGGAACAACAGGAAGTTAAGGCTGGGCAAAAGATCGCTACCATGGGTAGCACCGGAACCAGTTCAGTTAGATTACACTTTGAAATTCGTTACAAGGGGAAATCCGTAAACCCGTTGCGTTATTTACCGCAGCGATAATCCGGCAGAGTCCTCTGGAGTCTGCCCTGGAATCACGGGTAGGAGCCACTTATGAGCCAGAATACGCTGAAAGTAAACGAGTTACATGAGAATGCGGAATTCGAAGAGAATGGAGCAGAAATTTTTGATGAGAAGGCGCTCGTCGAAAATGACTCTGGCGACAATGATGTAGCAGAAGAGGAGTTGCTGGCGCAGGGTGCGACGCAACGTGTCCTTGACGCTACTCAGCTCTATCTTGGGGAGATTGGCTATTCTCCATTGCTGACGGCCGAGGAAGAGGTACTCTTCGCTCGCCGGGCATTACGAGGTGATATTCCTTCTCGTCGCCGCATGATCGAAAGTAACTTACGACTGGTGGTGAAGATTGCACGACGTTACAGCAATCGCGGTCTGGCCCTGCTGGACCTGATTGAGGAAGGTAACCTCGGCTTGATTCGCGCCGTTGAGAAATTTGATCCAGAACGTGGATTCCGTTTCTCAACGTATGCCACCTGGTGGATTCGTCAGACCATTGAACGGGCAATCATGAACCAGACCCGGACAATTCGTTTGCCGATCCACATTGTGAAAGAATTGAACGTTTATCTGCGTACTGCGCGTGAACTTTCTCACAAGCTCGACCACGAGCCGAGTGCGGAAGAGATTGCAGAACAACTGGATAAACCGGTTGATGACGTAAGCCGTATGTTGCGTCTCAACGAACGTATTACCTCAGTTGATACTCCTTTAGGGGGCGATTCTGAGAAAGCGCTGCTGGATATCCTGGCCGATGAAAAAGACAACGGCCCAGAAGATACCACGCAAGACGACGATATGAAGCAAAGTATCGTTAAATGGCTGTTCGAACTGAACGCCAAGCAGCGCGAAGTGCTGGCTCGTCGTTTCGGCCTGTTGGGCTATGAAGCGGCAACGCTTGAGGATGTTGGCCGTGAGATCGGTTTAACCCGCGAGCGTGTGCGCCAGATTCAGGTTGAAGGTTTGCGCCGTCTGCGCGAAATCCTGCAAGGTCAGGGCCTCAGCATTGAAGCACTGTTCCGCGAATAAGCTGAATACGGCACGTCAACAGAAAGCGATGGGTAACCCCCATCGCTTTTTTTTGTCTGTTATTTACGCTTAAGTCTGTCCGGCAAAATACTCCCCTGTCAGAAAACAGGGCTGACGGGCGGCATCTTTTGTCAGGCAAAGTGTCACATCGTCCGGAAAGCCTCTTTGTATCAGCTCGACTGCGGACGCGCAGTGAAACAGTGCCGCGAAATTCTGGGACTGATGAGCGTGCCAGGCGGCGACAGCGGTCTGCGCTTCAGGTGAAAGCGTGCGTTGTGCCAGCGCGGCAATGATTCCCCCCGCTACCACATAATCCTCAATACAGGGGCGAAGGCTCCCGTCTGGCCAACGTTCGCCACAGGGGACAATCAGAATACGGCTGAAGGCGCGGCAGGCTTCGGCCGTTGCGGTCAGGTTTCTCAGGCAGCCTGTCAGCACGGGGACGCCCCGTTCCCGCGCCCTGAAGCAGGTTGCGGAGCCATTAGGGGAGGGCAGCACCAGTTTTTCATCCGGACGAACGCTGAGTAACGTTCGCGGCGACAGACTGTAGCCCTCGCCACTGAAACGCCTGTCGCTGTTAGCCGCGATGGCACCGACGGACTGCGCATACTGCGTGACAGAGTGATCTTTCCAAGGATAAGGATAGACGCGCGCCCCGTTCTCCACTGCCACGCTGACACAGGTAGAAAAGGACATCACGTCAATAATCACGATGATATCCACGTCCCCGGCCAGATGATCAATGGCCGGGATCCCCCATTCCAGACGAACAGCAAACGCGTCCTGACGATACCAGTTCATAGGCTTTTCCCACAGTGTGGTGTAACAGAGATGTGTAACCGGCGCAACTTAGCCCTGCCTGCGCAATAATTTTTGCAGCCGTTTTTGCTGCCAGCGGCGGATCGCATCCTTAAATATAAACAGACGCAATGCTCTGACGAGCAGTAAGGCGCCCCAAATGGCGGCGACCCAGAGTGACCAGCGGTCATTGGGCGCCGTAAAGTGGTTCAGGACATACAGCAATGCGCATACCACCACAGCGCTAAACAGAGAACGGTAAAACCGGCTCTCGGCAGCCAGCTGCTGGCGGGCGTCAGAAATGTAGCTGTCCAGCGCTTCACCGTTATTCGCAGGGGCATCGGTCAGATCGGTCACGTTAATCTCAAACACGGCCGCCAGTGCGCTCAATGTTTCCAGGCTGGGCGGATCGCCGTTTTCGATGCGCTGTATGGTTCGGGTGCTGAGGCCGGCCATTTCAGCCAGTTGTTCCTGTGACCAGGCACGTGCCAGACGATATTCTCTGACGTTGTTCAGGTTACGCATAATGAGTCTCCGAAAGAGTAAACAATCGGTTTGCAGCATCGCCGGTAAGTGTCGACAGAAACACGATCGCAGCACGACAGGCACACGACAGCATTATGACACCGCTTTATCAGCCTGTAATCGCGTAAAGCGGTAGCAGAAGGATGCGCCAGCAGGGGTAAAGAAGGCGGGCGCAGAGAAACGCGTAACGGGAAATCCATAGCCGCCCCGCGAAAGGGCGGCCGTCATCAGACCAGTGCTTTAAGGCGGTAAATCCAGTCCAGCGCCTGGCGCGGTGTCAGCGTATCGGGATCCAGTGCTTCCAGCGCTTCCACGGCGGGAGACGTTTCTTCCACCAGCAATGGCAACTGCGAGCCGTCAACGTTTGACGTTGCGGATTGACTGGAAACCGTTTCGAGCTCTTTCAGCTTATTACGCGCGCGTTTAATCACCTCTTTTGGCACGCCGGCCAGCGCGGCCACGGCCAGCCCGTAGCTTTTACTGGCGGCACCGTCCTGCACACTGTGCATGAACGCAATCGTATCGCCATGTTCTACCGCATCCAGGTGAACGTTAACCACGCCTTCCAGTTTCTCAGGCAGGGTCGTCAGTTCAAAGTAGTGCGTTGCAAACAGGGTCATCGCTTTGATTCGGTTCGCCAGGTTTTCCGCACAAGCCCAGGCAAGCGACAAGCCGTCATACGTAGAGGTGCCGCGGCCGATTTCATCCATCAGGACCAGGCTGTTTTCTGTCGCGTTGTGCAGAATATTGGCCGTTTCCGTCATTTCGACCATAAATGTCGAGCGGCCGGAGGCCAGATCATCTGCTGCGCCCACACGGGTGAAGATACGATCCAGTGGACCAATAACCACTTCTTCGGCGGGAACGAAACTGCCGATCCAGGCCATCAGCGCGATTAACGCAGCCTGACGCATATAGGTACTTTTACCGCCCATATTCGGGCCTGTGATGATCAACATGCGGCGTTGTGGTGCCAGCGAGAGCGGGTTGGCGATAAAAGGTTCTTTCAGGACCTGCTCCACTACCGGATGGCGGCCGGCGGTGATTTTAATCCCGGGCTTGTCGTGCAGCGTGGGACGGCAGTAGTTTAGCGTCCATGCGCGTTCCGCGAGGTTACTCAGTACATCCAGTTCGGCCAGCGCCGCCGCACTTAACTGTAACGCTTCAAGGTGCGGCAGCAGCAGATCAAACAGGCCTTCATACAGGCTTTTCTCCAGCGCCAGCGCTTTGCCTTTTGACGTCAGGACCTTGTCTTCATACTCCTTCAGCTCGGGAATGATATAGCGTTCAGCATTCTTAAGAGTCTGACGGCGGACATAGTGAATAGGCACCTGATGGCTCTGACCCCGGCTGACCTGAATGTAATAACCGTGCACGCCGTTAAAACCGACTTTCAGGCTGTCCAGACCGAGTTTTTCACGTTCGCGGATCTCCAGGCGATCCAGATAATCCGTCGCGCCATCCGCCAGGGCGCGCCACTCGTCCAGCTCAGCGTGATAACCCGGGGCGATCACCCCGCCATCTCTGATTAATACCGGTGGGGATTCGACAACGGCCTGCTCAAGCAGTGTGCGCAGGTCGCTAAAGTCACCTATCTGGGTACGCAGGGTTTTCAGGTGGGCGGACCCGGCGTTTGCCAGCAGATCGTTGAGTTCCGGCAACTGCTGAAACGCATGGCGCATGCGCGCCAGATCGCGTGGACGCGCCGTGCGTAGCGCCAGACGGGCCAGAATACGCTCTAAATCACCGACCTGGCGCAGAACGGGCTGAAGCACGTCGCTCAGCGCCTGCAGCTCGGCGATTGATTCCTGTCGTTTCGCGATGACGCTGCTGTCACGCAACGGCATATGCAGCCAGCGTTTTAGCATCCGGCTGCCCATTGGCGTGACGGTTTTATCCAGCACCGCGGCTAAGGTGTTCTCGGTACCGCCTGCAAGGTTTTGGGTAATTTCAAGATTACGTCGGGTAGCGGCATCCATGATGATGCTGTCCTGCTGACGTTCCATGCTGATGGCGCGGATATGTGGCAGGCTGGTCCGTTGGGTATCTTTGACATACTGCAGCAGACAACCCGCCGCGCGCAGGCCGAGATGGGCCTGCTCAACACCAAAACCGTTTAAATCCCGCGTACCAAACTGCAAAGTAAGCTGCTGACGCGCGGTATCAATTTCAAATTCCCACAGGGGACGCCGGCGCAGACCACGACGCTGATCGATGAGCGACATCGGCGAAAAATCTTCCGGATAAAGGAGTTCGGCAGGATTGGTTCGCTGCAGTTCGGCCGCCATGGTTTCCAGATCCATGGGCTCACTCAGACGAAACCGGCCTGAACTGATATCCAGCGTGGCATAACCATAGCCGCGCGCACCGTGCACCACAGCGGCCAGCAGGTTATCCTGCCGCTCCTGCAAGAGTGCCTCATCACTGATCGTCCCCGGGGTAACAATGCGGACGACCTTACGTTCGACCGGCCCTTTGCTGAGCGCCGGGTCGCCAATTTGTTCACAGATGGCGACCGATTCACCGAGTTGCACCAGCCTCGCCAGATAATTTTCAACCGCATGATGCGGGACACCGGCCATAGGGATCGGTTCGCCCGCCGAGGCACCGCGCTTGGTTAAGGAAATGTCTAATAACTGAGAGGCGCGTTTCGCATCGTCGTAAAACAGCTCATAGAAATCGCCCATGCGATAAAACAGCAGGATGTCAGGATGCTCGGCCTTGAGGCGTAAATACTGCTGCATCATTGGCGTATGGGTGCTCAAGTCCATTTGCTCTGCTTTTTTCATCTCATCTTTACTCAAGGTTGACTCTTCCTTTTGCCCGTCACGGTCAAGGCGGTGGTTTAACAGAGAGACAGACAGGGATGTCTGTACCGTGCAGGAATCTTACCAGTTTACGGCTTCTGCATCATCAGGGTTGCCACGGCGAGTCATGAACTTAACAAAGCCGCGGGGTGACAGAAAGCGCGTCAGTAAAGGGAGGCCTCAGCGTTCGGGCCACTTCACAAAACGTGCCGATGCAGCGGTAAAAAAAGCGATTTTTTATACGATCACGTTTGTATGTCTTCCTGCTGAACGATTAACATTAACATCCCTGGTCTGGCTTGTTATATGGATATCCAATGCGTTCTAAGCTTGCTCTTCTTCCGCTTTTTGCCCTGCTTGCCGCCTGTAGCAGTAAGCCACACACTTCGCAGCCGCAGCCTCCTGCGGAACTGATTGCGCCGAAAGGCGGATTTTTACTGGAACCCGCACATGCGGTTCAACCGATGTTTGGTGATTTCGCCAGTAACCCTGTTGCAGAACAATTTATTGATAAAATGGTGGCGAAGCACGGCTTTGACCGTCAGCAACTGCACGCCATCATCGGCCAGGCAAAACGACTGGATTATGTCCTGCGTCTGATGGATCGCCAGGCTCCCTCGTATACACCACCAAGTGGGCCTAACGGGGCCTGGATCCGCTATCGCGATAAGTTTATTACGCCGGATAACGTACAAAATGGCGTGGCGTTCTGGAATCAATATCAGGATGCTCTGCAGCGCGCGCAGCAGGTCTATGGCGTTCCGCCGGAAATTATCGTCGGCATTATTGGCGTCGAAACGCGCTGGGGCCGTGTTATGGGCAAAACCCGTATTCTGGATGCACTGGCTACGCTCTCCTTTGATTATCCACGCCGTTCTGCCTATTTCAGCAGCGAACTGGAAACCTTTTTGCTGATGGCGCGTGATGAAAAAGACGATCCGCTCGATCTCAAAGGATCGTTTGCCGGTGCGATGGGCTATGGCCAGTTCATGCCATCGTCCTACAAAGCTTACGCAGTCGACTTCAATGGTGATGGCCATATTAATTTATGGGATCCGGTCGATGCGATAGGCAGCGTCGCGCACTATTTTCAGCAGAATGGCTGGCGTCCTGGCGAGAATGTGGCCGTGCCGGCCAGCGGCCAGGCACCGATGCTGGAGAATGGCTTTAAGACCCGTTACAGCGTCAGTACGCTGGCCGCGTCAGGACTTTCTCCCCAGGGTCCGCTGGACGGCAATGATCAGGTCAGCCTGCTGCGGCTGGATTTAGGCACCAGTTATCAGTACTGGTACGGTTTACCTAACTTCTATGCCATTACGCGTTATAACAACAGCACGCATTATGCGATGGCTGTGTGGCAGTTGGGTGAAGCGGTCAGCAAGGCGCGCAAGGGCTCGCTGTTTTAATACTACCCTTATTAACTGTAAGGCTATATGATGGCGGCCCTGTATTTTGTGCCGCCGTTATTATCTGGAGTCGTTATGTCTTTACCTGCTTGTCCCGTTTGCCAGGCTGATTACACCTGGCAGGATGCTGAGAACCTAAACTGTCCGTCATGTGGTCATATCTGGACGCAAGCTGAAGGCAGCGACAGCGCTCAGGAACAGGTCGTTCGCGATGCTAACGGCAATATACTGGCAGATGGCGACAGCGTAACGGTTGTCAAGGATCTCAAGGTGAAGGGCAGCTCTTCTGTGCTGAAGATTGGCACCCGCGTGAAGAGTATCCGGCTGGTAGAAGGCGACCACAATATCGATTGTAAAATTGACGGATTCGGTCCGATGAAGCTGAAGTCTGAGTTTGTCAAAAAGAACTGATGGTATTGGGCGCCCAGTGCGCCCGATTTTATGTGTCCTCACGTCGCCCTGATGCGTTACCGGTACTCACCGGCTCTGCCAAAATCCGTTGACAGCCCCACCAGACATTATCCCTTTTGTTGCCTGAACGGGCACTTTATGCGTATTTATACGTCTATGTTCTGTGTGTCCGGAGCGCATGAGAGGTGAAACGTTATGCAAGACTGGGATCCCACGCTGTATCGCAAGTTCGAAGCCGAAAGAACACGACCGGCTCAGGAATTACTGTCCAGAATCAGGGTTGAAGATGTCCGTTTCGTTACCGATCTGGGGTGCGGCCCCGGCAACAGTACCGAACTGCTTGTCGACGCCTGGCCACAGGCGCAGATTACGGGCCTCGACAGTTCTGCTGCCATGCTGGAGCAGGCGCGTGAACGTCTACCACAATGCGCATTTATTCAGGCTGATATCGCCACCTGGCAGGCCGCGATTCCACAGCAGGTTATCTATGCGAATGCCTCGCTACAGTGGCTGGGCGGCCATTCCTCGCTCTTACCACATCTCGTAAATCAGCTGGCACCCGGCGGTACGCTGGCCGTCCAGATGCCTGATAATCTGGATGAGCCTTCACATCAGTTAATGCGAGATGTGGCCACTTCCGGGCCGTGGCGTGACAAAATCAGCGCGCAGGCGGCCGAGCGCAAGCGAATACCTTCAACTGAACACTATTACGATGTGCTGACAACGGCCGGGTGTGCCGTTGATATCTGGCGGACCACCTATTATCACGTTATGGATAATGCCCAGGCCATCATCCACTGGTTGAAAGCCACCGGGCTGCGTCCGTTTCTTGCGCCACTTAGCGTATCTGAACAGGAACAGTTTCTGGCCGCCTATCACCAGTGCCTCATGACCGCGTATCCGGCGCGGCAGGACGGCAAGGTCTTACTGGCGTTTCCCCGGCTTTTCATGGTGGCGACACGTAATCGCTAAAATATCTGGATAGTCACACGCAATTTCTGCATTGCTTTACCCCAGGCGCTTGAAAAAGGGCAGGGCTTGCACCATGTTCAGTACTCGTTGACAGGGAGCGACAAAATGAATGATTCGCAGTTGCAGACGTTGAGTGCGCAGATTGGTGAGGCGCTGAAGCAGCGTAATGCTACGGTGACCTGCGCCGAATCCTGCACCGGCGGCTGGATCGCCAAGGTGTTTACGGACATCAGTGGAAGCTCGGCCTGGTTTGAACGGGGATTCGTGACCTACAGTAATGAAGCCAAGCAGGAATTAGTCGGCGTCAGTGCCGCCTCACTGACGCACTCTGGCGCGGTCAGTGAAGCCGTAGTGCGCGAAATGGCTGTCGGTGCCCGGCAGCAGGCGCGGGCCGATTACGCCATTTCCGTGAGCGGCATTGCTGGCCCGGAGGGGGGCAGTGAAGACAAACCCGTGGGAACGGTGTGGTTTGGCTTTGCCGGCCCCGACGATATTGTCATGGCTTTTCGCCAGCAGTTTGACGGTGACCGTGATGCGGTGCGCCGTCAGTCGGTTGCCTGGGCGCTGCAGACATTGGCCAGTAAATTTCTGAAAAATTAAACTTGATACTGTATGACTATACAGTATAATTATTCGCAACAGAAAGTGCACAGGCACCATGTGTGCGTGTTTACCCGGCATGATTAGGAGTAGAAATGGCAATTGATGAAAACAAACAGAAGGCTTTAGCTGCCGCGCTCGGCCAGATTGAGAAGCAATTTGGTAAAGGCTCCATCATGCGCTTGGGTGAAGACCGCTCAATGGATGTGGAAACCATCTCAACAGGCTCCCTGTCACTGGATATCGCATTAGGTGCGGGTGGATTGCCGATGGGCCGTATCGTCGAGATCTACGGTCCTGAAGCCTCGGGTAAAACCACGCTGACGCTGCAGGTGATTGCCGCCGCACAGCGTAAAGGTAAAACCTGTGCCTTTATCGATGCTGAACACGCACTGGATCCGGTCTACGCCAAGAAACTGGGCGTTGATATCGATAACCTGCTGTGTTCACAGCCCGATACGGGTGAACAGGCGCTGGAAATCTGTGACGCGCTGGCGCGCTCCGGTGCCGTTGACGTGATTATCGTCGACTCCGTTGCTGCCCTGACACCAAAAGCCGAAATTGAAGGCGAAATCGGTGACTCACATATGGGCCTGGCGGCGCGTATGATGAGCCAGGCGATGCGTAAGCTGGCCGGTAACCTGAAACAGTCGAATACGCTGCTGATCTTCATCAACCAGATTCGTATGAAAATTGGTGTGATGTTCGGTAATCCGGAAACCACCACCGGCGGTAACGCACTGAAGTTCTACGCGTCAGTTCGCCTTGATATCCGCCGTATTGGCGCCATCAAAGAGGGTGATAACGTCGTCGGTAGTGAAACCCGCGTTAAAGTGGTTAAGAACAAAATTGCTGCGCCCTTTAAGCAGGCTGAGTTCCAGATCATGTATGGCGAAGGGATCAACACCTTTGGCGAGCTGGTAGACCTCGGTGTGAAGCACAAGCTGATTGAAAAAGCGGGTGCCTGGTACAGCTATAAAGGCGATAAAATTGGTCAGGGTAAGGCAAACGCCAGCAACTTCCTCAAGGAAAATGCGGCTGTCGCGAACGAAATTGACCTGAAACTGCGCGACATGTTGCTCAACGGCGCTGAGCAAAACGACGCAGCGGACTTCTCCGCTGACGACGTTGAGAATGCAGCCAGCGAAGCAAACGAAGACTATTAATGCCTGAAACGGGAGCAGAGAAATCTGCTCCCGTTTGACGTTAACCTCTCACTTGCCTTTCCTCTTTCCTCCTCTGCCTCCATACTCTCTTTCCGTTTGTTAAAGGTGCGCAGTATGTCTGAACAACCTCAGCCACACGTTATCTCTTTTTCACGCCTGCTCGATCGGGCAATGCGCCTGCTGGGTCAGCGCGATCACAGTCGCGAAGAGCTCAAACAAAAACTGCAGTTATCTGCCCAGCGCAGTGCGTGGATAAAACAAAAAGAACCTGAAATTATCACTCCCGAGCTGTTGGAAAGGGTCATCAACTGGTGCAGCGAAAATGGCTGGCTGAACGATGAGCGCTTCACAGAGCGATTTATTCAGAGCCGCAGCCGTAAAGGCTTTGGCCCACAACGGATCCGGCTGGAGCTGGGGCAAAAGGGCATAAGCCGTGATGCGATTGATCTCGCCATGGAAGAGACGGAGATCGACTGGTCAGCCTGCGCAGCGGAACTGGCAGAAAAGAAATTTGGCCATCCGTTGCCGACCGAATGGAAAGAAAAAGCAAAAGTGCAACGCTATCTGCATGCAAAAGGCTTTCTGAGTGAAGATATTCAGCAGGTTTTCAGAAATTTTGACGACTAAAGGCCGATGTGATTTTACTTCCCTCCGAAGAATATTTATCTTACCCCTTTTGGTTCCTTAAGCTTGCTGCCGTGATAACGCGGTACGCCTGATAAAGAAGGACCTTTCGTTAGCGTGATTCCAGGATATATATGAGCAAGAGCACTGCTGAGATCCGTCAAGCGTTTCTCGACTTTTTCAATAGTAAGGGACATCAGGTTGTAGCAAGCAGCTCCCTGGTACCGAACAACGATCCGACGTTACTGTTTACTAACGCCGGAATGAACCAGTTTAAAGATGTGTTTCTCGGTCAGGACAAGCGTGACTATACCCGCGCCACCACGTCGCAGCGTTGCGTTCGTGCGGGCGGGAAGCATAACGACCTTGAAAACGTCGGTTACACCGCACGCCATCACACCTTTTTTGAAATGCTGGGCAACTTCAGCTTCGGCGACTATTTCAAAAAAGAAGCCATTGCCTATGCCTGGGAACTGCTGACCGGCGACCAATGGTTCAGGCTGCCGAAAGAGCGCCTTTGGGTTACTGTCTATGAAACCGATGACGAAGCGTTCGACATCTGGGCCAATGATATTGGTGTTCCGCGCGAACGTATTATCCGTATTGGCGACAACAAAGGCAGTGCTTACGCGTCAGATAACTTCTGGCAGATGGGGGACACGGGTCCTTGTGGTCCCTGCACCGAGATTTTCTACGATCATGGCGATCATATCTGGGGCGGGCCGCCAGGCAGTCCTGAAGAGGACGGCGATCGTTACATCGAAATCTGGAACATCGTCTTCATGCAGTTTAACCGTCAGGCGGATGGCACCATGCTGCCATTACCTAAGCCGTCGGTAGATACCGGAATGGGGCTGGAACGCATCACGGCGGTCCTGCAACATGTGAATTCCAACTATGAAATCGATCTGTTCCAGAAGCTGATTAACGCGGTTGCTGAGGTCACTGGTGCGACCGATCTGAGCAATAAGTCGTTGCGCGTTATTGCCGATCATATCCGCTCCTGTGCATTCCTGATTGCGGATGGCGTGATCCCGTCGAACGAAAACCGCGGTTATGTTCTGCGCCGTATCATTCGTCGTGCAGTGCGTCACGGCAACATGTTGGGTGCGAAAGAGGCGTTCTTCTACAAACTGGTTGCGCCACTGATTGAGGTGATGGGGGCGGCTGGCGAAGAGCTGCAGCGCCAACAGGCTCAGGTTGAAAATGTTCTGAAGAGCGAAGAAGAGCAGTTTGCGAAAACGCTGGAGCGTGGCCTGGCCCTGCTTGATGACGAACTGGCTAAACTGAAAGGCGATACGCTGGATGGTGAAACTGTCTTCCGTTTGTACGATACCTTTGGTTTTCCTGCCGATTTAACGGCCGATGTCTGCCGTGAGCGTAATCTCAAAATTGACGAAGCCGGTTTTGAAAAAGCCATGGAACAACAGCGTCAACGGGCCCGTGAAGCCAGCGGCTTCGGCGCTGACTACAGCAATGTCATCCGCACAGATGCGGCCTCATCCTTTAAAGGCTATGACCAACTGGACCTGGCCGCGACGGTGAAAGGGCTGTTCGTCGCAGGTGAAGCGGTTGACACCGTTTCGGCAGGCCAGGATGCGGTGGTAGTGCTGGATGAAACGCCTTTCTATGGCGAGTCGGGTGGTCAGGTTGGCGATACCGGTGTGCTGAAAGGCAATAACGTTGAATTCCAGGTTCAGGATACGCAGAAATATGGCCAGGCAATTGGGCATATTGGCAAAGTGAGCAGCGGTCAACTGCGCATTGGCGACCGCGTGGAGGCGGTGGTTGATGAAGCACGTCGTGCACGTATCCGTCTGAATCACTCCGCAACGCACTTAATGCACGCTGCATTGCGTCAGGTGCTGGGTGAGCACGTCGCACAGAAAGGCTCTCTGGTTAACGATAAATACCTGCGTTTTGACTTCTCTCATTTTGAGGCCATGAAACCTCAGGAGATTCGTCAGGTCGAAGACATTGTGAACGCGCAAATCCGTCGCAACTTACCGGTAGAAACCGACGTGATGGATCTTGAGGCGGCGAAGGCGAAAGGCGCAATGGCGCTGTTTGGCGAGAAATATGACCAACGCGTGCGTGTACTGACCATGGGCGATTTCTCTGTTGAACTCTGTGGTGGTACGCACGCTGCACGTACGGGGGATATTGGTCTGTTCCGTATTCAGGCTGAATCGGGTAGCGCAGCCGGTATTCGCCGCATTGAAGCGGTCACGGGTGAAGCAGCACTGGCGCAGGTTTATGCCCAGAGCAGTCAGTTACAGGACATTGCTCAGTTGGTGAAAGCCAACAGCAGTAACCTGAACGACAAAGTGCGTGGGTTGGTTGATCACGTGCGGTTGCTGGAAAAAGAATTACAGCAGTTGCGCGATCAGCAGGCGGCGCAGGAAAGTGCCCAGCTTGGCAACAACGCCATTGATGTGAAAGGCGCGAAGCTGCTGGTGACAGAGCTCAGTAACACCGATCCGAAAATGTTGCGCACTATGGTTGATGATCTTAAAAATCAGCTGGGTTCAGCCATCATTGTTCTGGCCACTGTCGCTGAGGGCAAAGTGTCATTGATTGCTGGCGTAACAAAAGATCTTACCGACCGCATAAAAGCGGGAGAGCTGATTGCTGAACTTGCCCCGAAAGTGGGCGGGAAAGGCGGTGGTCGACCTGATATGGCGCAGGCAGGTGGCAGTGATGCTACGGCACTGAAAGGTGCGCTGGCAGGTGTTGAAGGATGGGTTTCGAGCCGTCTGTGATGAAATAAAATAATTCATCGTAGCAAGCGTCAGAACTGATGTTCCGGCGCTTTTTAATACGGTGTTAAATTTGCTAGTGACAAAGTCGGGTTGATGTAGCGTATTTCGGCTAAACTATTTATCAGCAGAATGTATTGGCGCGTTGATGTGCAATGGTGTATTTCTCATAACCTGTGTACAGCGTTAAGTGATGGATAACGCCGGGAAGCTGTATGAGCCCGACTCTTTTAATCTTTCAAGGAGCAAAGAATGCTTATTCTAACTCGTCGAGTTGGTGAAACCCTCATGATTGGCGATGAGGTGACTGTAACGGTGCTGGGCGTCAAAGGTAACCAGGTCCGTATTGGTGTTAACGCACCCAAAGAAGTGTCTGTGCATCGCGAAGAGATTTACCAGCGCATCCAGGCCGAAAAAACGCAACAAACTAACGTCTGACAGATTCTGCGTCTCGCACCTGTGCGAGACGCTCCCCTTTTTCCTCCCGCCGCTTAATTTCCTTTTTTCTGTTTATCGCTCATTTTTGTTAACTTCATCATCTTTCATTGTTGATTATTCACCCTTTTTGCCGTCATTTTGTTCCAATTGCCTGTCATTTGTGCAAACAGAAAAAACCTTCCGAAAAATTGTTTGACTTATAAGTCCGGGAAAGTAATATGTGCGCCACGCAGTGCCGATGAGCGGAAACAAAGTTCAGAAGCACAGTTCGGAAGAACGCGTAAGGTGAGGTGGCCGAGAGGCTGAAGGCGCTCCCCTGCTAAGGGAGTATACGGTCAAAAGCTGTATCGAGGGTTCGAATCCCTCCCTCACCGCCATTTCCGATGCATCCGTAGCTCAGCTGGATAGAGTACTCGGCTACGAACCGAGCGGTCGGAGGTTCGAATCCTCCCGGATGCACCATATCGTTGAATATGGACACGTTGATGCAAGGCTACACGCCAGCAGAGAACGGTATCGGAACAGAGTTGTAAAGTGAATTAGCAATTCCTTCATGGTGAGTCGTTAGCACCCTGCGTTGTACAAGAATTTCATAATGCATCCGTAGCTCAGCTGGATAGAGTACTCGGCTACGAACCGAGCGGTCGGAGGTTCGAATCCTCCCGGATGCACCATACTTTCCAGTATGGACGTGTGTTCCTGGTCTGTAAGACATTTAATCTGTCAGTCAGAACCAGGGAGGATAACGTTGCGACAGCAATAGCCCGAAGGGTAAGGCGCGAGCCGAATCATCCTCCCGGATACACCATTCTTCGTATTATCCCCAGGTTGATTTCTGCCGTTCCATAAAAGATTTCTAAATGCATCCGTAGCTCAGCTGGATAGAGTACTCGGCTACGAACCGAGCGGTCGGAGGTTCGAATCCTCCCGGATGCACCATACTTTTCGGTGTGGACGTGTGTTCCTGGTCTGTAAGCCAATCAGTCTGTCAGTCAGAACCAGCATTGCGTCAGCAACGGACAGAAGGGTAAGGCGCGAGCCGAATCATCCTCCCGGACGCACCATTCTTCGTATTATCCCCAGACTGGCTTCTGCCGTCCCATAAAGCTTTCTAAATGCATCCGTAGCTCAGCTGGATAGAGTACTCGGCTACGAACCGAGCGGTCGGAGGTTCGAATCCTCCCGGATGCACCATACTTTTCAGGACGAACATGTGTTCCTGGTCTGTAAGCCATTCAGTCTGTCAGTCAGAACCAGAGAGGATAACGTTGCGACAGCAACGGCCCGAAGGGTAAGGCGCTAGCCGAATCATCCTCCCGGTGTATCGCGATTAATCTTCAAACGCCTTCTCTCTGCGCTCCACCTGACAGTCCACACAACCTCGCCACGCGTGCTAAACGCAAAAGCAAGGATTGGCGTCGTGTATTTCATTCAACGCCTTCCTGGTGCAGCAGGTGCGTAACATCCAGCCTTACCGTCGCAATCCAGAACGCCAACTTAACTGTTTTAGTCATAAACATAGTATTGAATTCCTCTCGATCAGGCTGATTTTGTAAGGAATATCGTGTTTACCGCGACGTAAACTTTCTGTCCCGGATGGCAGGCACTTCGGCTTTCTTAACATAATGCTTACGTTCTGCTTTCCTGCTAAAACCATTGGAAATTCGAAGGGTTACAGGCTTTCCATCACGATCACCTTTATCTGAAAACTAAAATAGCTAATGCTTTCAAAGCATTTGCTGTTCATCCCGCCTGGCGACAACCTACGCACATTCAGCTAAAGTAGTGGCTCATTTGTTGGAGGTCCTCTGTGACAATCTACGATCAATACGACGCCCTGATTTTCGATATGGACGGGACTATTCTTGATACAGAACCGACACATCGAAAAGCGTGGCGTCAGGTGCTGACGCGTTATGGCTTAACGTTTGATGAAGCGCGCATGATGGATTTCAATGGTGCGCCATCATGGCGGCTGGCGCAGCTAATTGTCGAAACTAATAACGCCGATCACGATCCTTATCTGCTTGCCGCAGAAAAAACGGCGGCAGTGAAAGCGATGCTGCTGGAAAATGTCCAGCCGCTTCCGTTAATGGACGTCGTTAAGGCTTATCACGGACGTCGACCACTGGCTGTTGGCACCGGTAGCCAGCACGCCATGGCAGATGCACTTCTTAATCATCTGGGTGTCAGAGATCTCTTCTCGGCGGTGGTTGGGGCGGATGACGTCGAGCATCACAAACCGGAGCCCGAGACGTTCCTGCGCTGTGCGGCATTACTGGGCGTTGAACCGGCGCGTTGTGTAGTATTTGAAGACGCAGATTTTGGCGTACAGGCAGCGAAAGCCGCAGGTATGGCCGTGGTTGATGTCCGTCTGCTGTGAGCGAGACGCTGGCATATCTGTCTTTATTGAGCAGCAGCTTTCTTAGTGCGACGCTACTTCCGGGTAGCTCAGAGGCGCTGTTGGTTGCATTGCTGATCGCGAAAAGCGCATCAGTTTACGGGTTGATTGGAGTCGCATCGTTAGGGAATACCCTGGGTGGCTTGACCAACATAATTTTGGGTCGCTTATTGCCGTTAAAACGTCAGGGGCGATGGCATGAAACAGCAATGGCATGGTTGCAGCGGCTTGGGCCGGCGGCTTTGTTATTGAGTTGGTTGCCGGTAGTGGGTGATTTGCTCTGCGTGCTTGCAGGCTGGTTGCGTTTTGCCTGGCTACCTACTGTGCTGTTTCTGGCGATTGGCAAAACTCTGCGTTACATCGTTATTGCGACCGCCACATTACAGGGCATGGAATGGTGGCATTGATTCGTACAGATTCGGGGCTAGGGTTAACACTATGCTGAACAAAAATAAATTATTCACACAGCCGGAGGTTAATGTGATCCCCGACGTATCAAAAGCGTTATCCTGGCTGGAGGCGCATCCTGATGCATTAAAAGGCATTGGTCGTGGCATCGAACGTGAAACGTTGCGCGTGCAGCCGGATGGACATCTTGCAACGACTGCGCATCCTGCGTCGCTCGGATCGGCGCTTAAGCATGACTGGATCACCACTGACTTTGCTGAGACGCTGTTAGAGTTCATTACCCCAGTCGATCACAGCATTGAGCATATGCTGGCGTTTTTGCGCGATGTCCACCGCCATGTTGCGGATGAGCTCGGTGACGAACGCATGTGGCCTTTCAGCATGCCTTGCCTGATTGAGGACGCCAATAAGATTACGCTGGCGCAGTATGGCACATCGAATATTGGTCGGATGAAAACGCTGTATCGCCAGGGGCTTAAAAACCGCTATGGTGCGCTGATGCAAACCATCTCCGGCATTCACTATAATTTCTCTCTGCCGCTGTCGTTCTGGCAGGCATGGGCAGACGTAAAAGATTACGAAAGTGGTAAAGAGACGATTTCTGCGGGCTATCTGCGCCTGATTCGTAACTATTATCGCTTTGGCTGGGTCATTCCTTATTTGTTTGGCGCATCGCCCGCTATCTGCTCCAGCTTCCTGCAGGGCAAAGAAAGCGCACTGCCGTTTAAACACGATGACAAAGGCACGCTGTGGCTGCCTTACGCGACATCGTTACGTCTGAGCGACCTGGGTTACACCAACAAGTCACAAAGCGCATTGGGCATTACCTTTAATTCCCTTGAGGGTTACGTCAGCGCACTGAAAAAAGCGATTAAAACGCCTTCAGAAGACTTTGTGAAGATGGGCACCCGGGATGCTGAGGGCAACTGGTTACAGCTGAATACCAACGTATTGCAGATTGAAAATGAACTCTATGCGCCGATTCGTCCGAAACGCGTTACCCGTTCCGGAGAAGCTCCATCAGATGCGCTGTTACGGGGTGGTATTGAGTACATTGAAGTGCGTTCCATGGACATTAATCCCTTCTCACCTGTTGGTGTGGATGAGAATCAGGTCCGCTTCCTCGATCTGTTCCTGATCTGGTGCACGCTGGCAGACGCGCCTGAAATGAGCGCTGATGAATTACAATGTAGCCGGCAGAACTGGAACCGCGTAGTGCTGGAAGGACGTAAGCCTGACCTGAAGATTGCGGTAGGATGTGGTGAGGCGGAATATTCACTGCGCGAGGTGGGCAAAACCTTGTTCGCCGACCTGCGCCGCGTCGCAGAAGCGCTGGACAGTAATCAGGGCACCACTGAATATCAGCAGGTCTGCGATGAACTGGTAGCATCCTTTGACGATCCTGAGCTAACCTATTCGGCACGTATTCTGAATGCCATGAAAGAACACGGCGTAACGGGCACGGGGATTATGCTGGCGGAACAGTATCGTCAGCTGCTGGTTAATGAGCCGCTGGAAGTGTTAAAGCCAGAAGACTTTGCGCAACAGGCGCAGGCATCTGTTGCGGCGCAACAGCAGCTCGAAGCGAGTGATACGCTGGATTTTGAAACCTATCTGGCCAGCCGGGAAGGGTAGAAAAGAAAAAGGCCACATCACTGTGGCCAAATTAACATCTCTGTTGTCAGGGATGGATGATAACAAATGCGCGTCTTTCATATATTCAGACGCTGGGCGATCGGAAAAGTTTCATCGTTCATAAAAAATTTTTCAGACTAAGAGGTGACGTATGCCATTACTGGATAGTTTTACTGTAGATCATACCATCATGGCCGCGCCCGCCGTGCGTGTTGCAAAAACCATGAAGACGCCGCATGGCGATACGATTACCGTTTTCGATCTGCGTTTTTGTCGCCCCAATATCGATATTCTGACTGAACGTGGCATCCATACGCTTGAGCATCTGTTTGCAGGTTTTATGCGTAACCACCTCAACGGTGATGGCGTAGAAATTGTCGATATTTCACCTATGGGTTGCCGTACCGGCTTCTACATGAGCCTGATTGGTGCGCCAGATGAGCAACGTGTGGCACAGGCCTGGAAAGGCGCGATGGAAGATGTGCTGAAAGTGAAAGATCAGAACCAGATTCCTGAGCTGAATGAATACCAGTGTGGAAGTTACAAGCTGCATTCGCTGGATGAAGCGCAGCAAATTGCCCGTAATGTGCTGGCACAGGAGATCGGCGTTAACCACAATGACGATCTGAAACTGCCTGCTGAAAAGCTAAAAGAGCTGCACATCTAGTCTGGGCTGTTCTCACAAAAACGCCGCGCATACGCGGCGTTTTTTATTGGGTTACGGCTCGCCGTTTATGCAAAAAGCCGGAGCCAGGCCAATAAAAAGCCGCCCTAAAAGGCGGCTTTATTCTGCTCAGGAGCCTACAGACTGTTTAAGCGGCGTCTGTGGCGTAATGCGCACCTGCTTAATCATATTATCCTGCACATCCAGGATATCGACGTCGTAATGATTCACCCGGACTCGCGTATTAACGGTGGGGATCTCTTCCAGCGCCTCCAGCAGCATGCCGTTAATCGTGCGCGCTTCCTGCTCGGGTAACTGCCAGTTGAAAGCTTTGTTGATCTCACGAATATTGGCGCTGCCTTCAATGAGCACCGAGCCATCGTTTTGCGGCATGACCTCTTCGGCCAGCGACGGCGACATCGAGGTAGTGAAGTCCCCGACAATTTCTTCCAGAATATCCTCGATAGAGATTAACCCTTTAATATCGCCATATTCATCAACGACCAGACCGGTCTTTTTCTTGTTGCGCTGAAACTTCACCAACTGTGTATTAAGCGGAGTGCCTTCCGGGATGTAGTAAATTTCATCAGCGGCACGCAGCAACATCTCTTTAGTGAACTCTTTTTTCTCCGTCATCATGCGCCAGGCTTCACGCACGCGCAGCATGCCAACGCAGTCATCCAGTGAGTCGCGGAACAGTACAATACGACCGTGCGGTGAGTGGCTGAGCTGACGAATCACGGATTTCCAGTCGTCATTGATATTGATGCCGACGATTTCATTGCGTGGCACCATAATATCGTCCACGCTGACCTTTTCCAGGTCCAGTACGGACAGCAACATGTCCTGGTTGCGTCGGGACATGTGCGTACGTGATTCATAAACGATAGTGCGCAGTTCCTCTTTACTTAACGCGGAACTGATAGCCCCTTCTGCCCGAATGCCGACAAGACGCATCAGTAGACGCGTAATGGTATTCAGTAACCAGACCAGCGGCAGCATAACGTACTGCAGCGGACCCAGCAGAAAGCTACTGGGATAGGCGACTTTTTCTGGATAAAGTGCAGCAACGGTTTTAGGGAGCACCTCGGCAAAAACCAGCACGACAAAGGTCAGAACACCCGTCGCAATCGCCACACCGGCGTCACCATACAGGCGCATTCCCACAATGGTGCCAATGGCGGACGCAAGGATATTGACCAGGTTATTCCCGATGAGCACCAGGCTGATAAGGCGATCGGGACGCTTTAACAACTTTTCAACGCGGCGGGCGGCGCGGTGACCATTTTTTGCCTGATGACGCAATTTATACCGATTGAGCGTCATCATGCCGGTCTCAGAACCCGAAAAGTAGGCTGAAACCAACACCATGATGATGAGCGTGACAATCAGGGTCGTGGTCGAAACATGTTCCACCGCAAAACTTCCTTTTGATTAAGAACTGTGAATAAGCAGATGCTGAAGCACGCGACTGCCGAAATAAGCCATCGTCAGCAGCACAGCGCCGCTGCAGTTGAACCACACCACACGGCGACCGCGCCAGCCTTCATGATAGTGGCCCCAGAGCAAAACGATGTAGACAAACCAGGCAATAATGGACAGCACGGCTTTATCCACGTTCTCGGCGCTGAACAGATCGTGCATATAGAACAGGCCTGTACACAGCACCAGCGTCAGTAACACCACGCCGACCTGGGTGATGTGGAACATCTTCCGTTCAATGGTCAGCAGCGGTGGCATATCCTGCGTGAAGGCCAGCTTTTTGTTTTTCAACTGGTAGTCAATCCATGCCAGCTGTAACGCATACAACGCCGCAATAATCAGCGTGGCATAGGCAAACAGCGACAGGCCAATGTGGATCATAATGCCTGGCGTTGTTTCAAGATGGGTAATGAATGCGTTCGGTACAAATGTGGCAAAAGCCAGGTTAATTAAGGCAAAGCTGTAGACAATCGGCAGCAGTAACCAGCCACGATTCCGTGAGGCAACAATGGTCATAATGGCACAGATCAGCAGGCTGACCAGCGAACCAATATTCAGCAGGCTGAGGTTTTGCCCGCCATCGACAGCGAAAATTCGTTGCTGCAGGGCGACGGCGTGGGTGACAAGCGCCACACAGGCCGACAACACAGCTAACCGACGCCAGCCGCTTTGACGTTTCAACAGGCTGGGGATGATGAGTGCAAGACTCAGGGAGTAGGCGAACAGCGCCACAATCGCGAAAACGGACATAGTTCCTTTCAGGCATCAGTCAGATAAAGGAAAAGGGCAGTATAGCGCCAGGCGAAGCAGGCTCCAAACGATCTGAGGTGGAATTGAAGAGATCGGCTCGGCTTCGTGTTATAATCCGCCGCATTCTGCCGATATGGCGCCTCGCGATTTTTTTTAAGTGAGAGACAATGTTTGACAATTTAACCGATCGTTTGTCGCAAACCCTGCGCAATATCAGCGGCCGCGGAAGGCTGACTGAAGACAACATCAAAGACACGCTGCGCGAAGTGCGCATGGCATTGCTGGAAGCTGACGTTGCGCTGCCGGTGGTGCGGGATTTCATTAACCGCGTAAAAGAAAGCGCGGTGGGCCATGACGTCAATAAAAGCCTGACGCCGGGGCAGGAATTTATCAAAATCGTCCGCAATGAACTGGTTGCGGCGATGGGCGCAGAAAACAACGCGCTGGATCTGGCCGCGCAGCCGCCGGCTGTCGTGCTGATGGCGGGCCTGCAGGGTGCGGGTAAAACCACCAGTGTGGGTAAGCTGGGTAAATTCCTGCGTGAAAAGCACAAGAAAAAAGTGCTGGTGGTGTCTGCGGATGTTTATCGCCCGGCGGCGATCAAACAGCTGGAAACTCTGGCACAACAGGTGGGGGTGGATTTCTGCCCGTCCGATCTGAGCCAGAAGCCTGTTGATATCGTCAACAACGCGCTGCGTGAAGCCAAACTCAAGTTTTACGATGTATTGCTGGTGGATACCGCAGGTCGTCTGCACGTAGACGAAGCGATGATGGACGAGATTAAACAGGTTCATGCCGCGATTAATCCGGTTGAAACCCTGTTTGTCGTGGATGCCATGACCGGTCAGGATGCGGCGAATACCGCGAAGGCCTTTAATGAAGCGCTGCCGCTGACCGGGGTTATCCTGACGAAAGTGGATGGTGACGCGCGCGGCGGTGCCGCGCTGTCGATTCGCCATATCACGGGCAAGCCAATCAAGTTTATGGGGATGGGCGAGAAGACCGATGCGCTGGAAGCGTTTTATCCGGACCGTATCGCCTCACGCATCCTTGGTATGGGCGACGTCCTCTCGCTTATTGAAGATATCGAGAGCAAAGTTGACCGCGCGCAAGCGGAAAAACTGGCGAAGAAGCTGAAAACCGGCGACGGTTTTGATCTCAATGATTTCCTTGAGCAACTGAAGCAGATGCGCAACATGGGCGGAATGGCGAGCCTGATGGGCAAGCTGCCGGGCATGGGGCAACTGCCTGACAACGTGAAATCGCAGATGGATGACAAAGTGCTGGTCCGCATGGAAGCCATCATCAATTCAATGACGCGCAAAGAGCGCGAAAAACCAGAAATCATCAAAGGCTCACGTAAGCGCCGTATTGCCACCGGCTCCGGTATGCAGGTGCAGGACGTTAACCGCTTATTAAAGCAGTTCGACGACATGCAGCGGATGATGAAGAAAATGAAGAAGGGCGGAATGGCGAAAATGATGCGCGGCATGAAAGGTATGATGCCGCCAGGTTTCCCCGGACGCTAAGGGGTTCCACAAAAAAGCCTGGGATGGCTCAGTTTAGGTTGCTTTTTGCGCCAAAATGAGTAAAATTTTCGGGCTTTTTATACAGCACCCGGACCCCGTTCCTCGATGGGGGCCGGGTGTTTTATTAACTGAAGAGGATGTTATGGTAACAATTCGTTTGGCACGTCACGGCGCTAAAAAGCGTCCGTTCTATCAGGTCGTCGTTACTGACAGCCGCAATGCACGCAACGGTCGCTTCATCGAGCGCGTAGGTTTCTTCAACCCGATCGCTTCTGGTCAGGCTGAAGCACTGCGTCTGGATCTGGATCGTATCGAGCACTGGGTTGGCCAGGGCGCAACGCTTTCTGATCGCGTTAACGCGCTGATCAAAGAAGCAAAGAAAGCAGCTTAATCTGTCACGGTGGTGAGCATGAGCAGACAACTTGCCGCACAGGCACCTGTTAACCCGATTGTATTGGGCAAAATGGGCGCTGCATACGGCATTCGCGGCTGGCTCAAAGTGTTTTCCTCCACTGAAGACGCTGAAAGCATCTTTGACTACCAACCCTGGTTTATCCAGCGCGCCGGTAAATGGCAGCAGGTGGAACTGGATAGTTGGAAGCACCACAATCAGGACCTGATCATCAAAGTCAAAGGCATTGACGATCGGGATGCGGCGGCACAGTTGACCAATTGCGAAATTCAGGTCGACTCTACGCAACTGCCTGCGCTGGAAAACGGTGAGTACTACTGGAAAGACCTGATGGGTTGCAAGGTGGTCAACGTTGAAGGCTACGAGCTGGGTAAAGTCATCGATATGATGGAAACCGGTTCGAACGACGTTCTCGTCGTGAAGGCAAACCTGAAAGATGCGTTTGGTGTACAGGAGCGGTTAATTCCGTTTCTTGATGAACAGGTTATCAAGAAAGTCGATCTCGCTACTGGCCTTATTGAAGTAGATTGGGATCCTGGTTTTTGATCTCCGAATCAAACGGTAACGTAACGGCGAAAACAATGTGGATTGGTGTAATTAGCCTGTTTCCAGAAATGTTTCGCGCTATTACCGATTACGGGGTAACTGGCCGGGCAGTAAAAAATGGCCTGCTCAGCGTTCAAAGCTGGAGTCCACGTGACTTCACGCACGACCGGCACCGTACTGTGGACGATCGTCCTTATGGTGGCGGACCGGGAATGCTGATGATGGTACAACCTTTACGGGATGCCATCTCCGCAGCGAAAGCAGCGGCGGGAGAGGGTGCCAGGGTGATATATCTTTCACCTCAGGGGCGCAAACTGGACCAACAGGGCGTTTGCGAACTGGCGTCACGCGACAAGTTAATTCTTGTTTGTGGCCGCTATGAAGGGATTGATGAGCGCGTAATCCAGACCGAAATTGATGAAGAATGGTCAATCGGTGATTACGTTCTCAGCGGTGGGGAACTGCCCGCAATGACGATGATTGACGCAGTCGCCCGGTTCATTCCGGGAGTACTCGGCAAGCAGGCGTCAGCCGATGAGGATTCGTTCTCGGAGGGATTGCTGGATTGTCCACACTATACCCGACCTGAAGTGTTAGAAGGGATGGAGGTTCCGCCAGTATTACTGTCGGGCAACCATGCCGATATTCGCCAGTGGCGCCTGAAACAGTCGCTAGGCCGTACCTGGCTGAGAAGACCTGAACTTCTGGAAAACCTGGCTCTGACTGAAGAGCAAGCAAGGTTGCTTAAGGCGTTCCAACAGGAACACCAGCAACAAAACGATGATGCGGAAGAGTAATCTTCCCTGACTATCAGTTTACCCAGGATAAGAGATTTAATTATGAGCAACATTATTAAGCAAATTGAACAAGAGCAGATGAAACAGGACGTACCTTCCTTCCGTCCGGGTGATACCGTGGAAGTGAAAGTATGGGTCGTTGAAGGTTCTAAAAAACGTCTGCAGGCATTCGAGGGCGTGGTTATCGCTATTCGTAACCGCGGTCTGCACTCTGCATTCACTGTTCGCAAAATTTCTAACGGCGAAGGCGTTGAGCGTGTCTTCCAGACTCACTCTCCGGTAATTGACAGCATCGCTGTTAAACGTCGTGGCGCTGTGCGTAAAGCCAAACTGTACTACCTGCGTGAGCGTACTGGTAAGTCTGCTCGTATCAAAGAGCGTCTTAGCTAAGGTATCGCTAACGCGACATCTAAAAGTTAATAGCAAACAAGGGGTTGGCAGCATGCCAGCCCCTTTTTTTATTGCCAGAGAAACGCTTTTACAGAAAAGACTTACCCGATGCAGCCCGCAGTCCGGGTCTGTCGGCCTGACAGGGCTGATTGTCGTTTAGGATGACGAATCCCGGCGTGAAGGACGATCACGGTCACTCCCGTCAGCAAGGGATGGCGTCTCTGCCGGTGTTTTCAGGTAACATGTGTCCCGCCGTTCGCGCGTTGAAGACAGGGCCGTACTGCAAAATAAAAGCACGCTGTCATGAGCGGCTGCATAAATATTGCCTCCCCGATTTTCGTCGTCTCGCCCATGAGAGGGGTTGCCCGGGAAGGTGCGCATTATCATAAGGACAGGTTGTGAAGGACGCTCTTTTTTTTCTTTCTGGATTTTTACTTTCCATCGCCTCATTTCGTTCAGCCCGCTATGCGCTGGAAGGCAACAGCAATCTATGGCTTTGCCGCATTCTGACCGTGCTGTGGTCCCTCATGGTGTTCGTGTTGTTTCCCCTGTTTCTCGCCATTGGATTATATGGTCCGGCCCTGATTCTGGTGGCGCTGAACCTCATCATTGTCTGGGCTGGCCGTGAACACAGAAAGGAAATGGCGCGTAAGAAGCAGAAAGCCACGGCAGTTAAGCCGCATATCCCGTTAGTCGATGTGGATATACCCTGGCTGAACATGAAAGAGATTGGCTTCAGTTATTTTGACTATGAGGGCAAGGTCGTTTACCAACGCGTCGATGTGGAATCCTGCGATGGGCGATTTATTAAAGGTTATAGTCATTTTTACAGAGAGTTACGCGCATTCGAACTGGACCGGATTGAGTACGGCATGGTTATTGTCTGGCGGACAAATGAAAGCATGACCGTTGACGACTGGCTTATCGCTTATGTTGAGGCTTATAGCCTCTGAGAACGCCCGGCTGACCTGACATCAGGGGCGCTGAAAATGATAGATCGCCGCGTTTACTGGCCCGCTGTCCAAGACAATTAAGCCATAACGGTAATCGATAAAGCGCCCACCGCTTTTTTCTGCCACTCGCCGGCTGGCATAGTTGTTCTCCACCGCCAGCAGTTCGATTGTCTGCACATCCGGCCGCGCAAAGCCAAATTCCAGTAATAACTTCACCGCCTGCGTAGCCACGCCCTGGCGCTGTGCATCGCTGCGCACCCAGTAACCGAGGGAACACAACGCGCCCGGCTCGCTGGCAAAACGAAAACCAGCACCGCCTAACAGACGATCCTGCGCATCCACAATCGCAAACTCTTCTGATTCTCGTACCGCCCGTTGTAAGTGGGTAAAGCGAATCCAGCTTTCGGCCTCATGAGGCTGATAGTTTTCGTGTGCCCAGCTCATCCAGGGCAAAAGGGTATCAAGTGAGGCATTTACCGCCGCGGTAAATGCCTCGACATCGTTTAACTGAAAAGGACGTAGCCGGATTGTTGGTGGGATCTGAACCATATTTCTGCCTCTCTGTGGGATTGCGCTTATCTTAACAGGCGATACCGCCACGTAAAATTCTTGTATGTATATTAAAGTTTACACATTCAGCGACTTTTGAGTTCTTTTGTTTTTATTAATATTATGTTTTTATTGGTATTTAATTTATTTTGCCAATGATTTTATGGTTAGTGGTAAATAAAGTGTACATCCAGCATTGTTGCGTGTATCAGTTATGGTACAGTAGTGCCACATCCTCTGTGAGGATCCTGTAAACGCATAAATGAGTGTAAAGGACAGCAAGATGCAAAAAGACGCGCTAAACAATGTTCACATTGCGAATGAACAAGTGTTGATCACCCCTGAAGAGCTGAAAACCAAGTTTCCGTTAAGCCCTGCGCAGCAGGCGCAAATCGCGGCATCGCGCCAGACCATTGCCGATATCATTGCCGGTCGCGATCCACGCCTGTTAGTGGTGTGCGGTCCTTGCTCTATTCATGACACAGAAGCCGCTCTTGATTATGCGCGTCGTTTAAAAACTCTTTCCGAAACGGTGAGTGATCAACTCTATCTTGTTATGCGCGTCTACTTTGAGAAACCCCGCACAACCGTTGGCTGGAAGGGGTTGATCAACGATCCTTACATGGATAACTCATTTGATATGGAAGCAGGGCTGCATATTGCACGTGAATTGCTGGTTAATCTGGTCGACATGGGCCTGCCTTTAGCTACGGAAGCGCTGGATCCTAACAGCCCACAGTATCTGGGCGATCTCTTCAGCTGGTCGGCGATCGGTGCGCGTACAACGGAATCGCAAACGCACCGTGAGATGGCGTCAGGGCTCTCCATGCCGGTTGGCTTCAAAAACGGGACTGATGGCAGCCTGGGCACCGCGATTAATGCCATGCGTGCGGCGGCGATGCCTCACCGGTTTGTCGGGATCAATCAGTCGGGCCAGGTCTGCCTGCTGCAAACGCAGGGTAATCCGGATGGCCACGTCATTTTACGCGGAGGAAAAGCGCCCAACTACAGCCCTGAAGATGTGGCGCAGTGCGAAGCCGCCATGCTAAAAGCGGGACTCCGTCCGGCCTTAATGATAGATTGCAGCCATGGTAACTCCGATAAAGATTACCGCCGTCAGCCCGGTGTAGCGGAATCTGCCGTTGCGCAAATCAAACAAGGTAACCGCTCAATTATTGGCTTGATGCTGGAAAGTCACATCCATGAAGGCAACCAGTCTTCTGAGCAGCCGCGCAGCGAGATGAAGTACGGTGTTTCCGTCACGGATGCCTGCATTAACTGGCAGGTTACCGAAGATTTACTGCGTGGCATGCATCATGAGCTACAAGGGGCGCTGGCGGCGCGTTTTTCACACGAGGTCTGATAGGTAATGGTCGCGGAACTAAACGCATTACGTGAACAAATTGATACGGTAGATAAAGCTTTACTGGATCTGCTGGCAAAACGTCTGGAACTGGTCGCTGAAGTGGGTGAAGTCAAAAGCCGCCATGGTTTGCCGGTCTATGTCCCTGAACGTGAAGCATCAATGCTGGCGTCGCGTCGTAAAGAAGCTGAGGCCCTCGGTGTTCCTGCGGACTTGATCGAAGACGTATTACGCCGAGTGATGCGTGAATCTTACGCCAGCGAAAACGATAAAGGTTTTAAAACATTGTGTCCTGCGCTTCGCCCAATCGTGATTATCGGCGGTGAAGGGCAGATGGGGCGCCTGTTCAATAAAATGCTGACGTTGTCTGGCTATGCGGTAAAGACGCTGGACAAAGATGACTGGGACAAGGCGGATACATTGCTGGCGGATGCCGGTATGGTGATGATCAGTGTCCCTATTCATCTGACAGAGGCAGTGATTAACCGGCTTCCTCCCTTGCCGGATGACTGCATTCTGGTGGATCTTGCCTCGGTTAAACATCGCCCTTTGCAGGCGATGCTGGCCGCACATCGCGGGCCAGTATTGGGTCTGCATCCAATGTTTGGGCCTGACAGCGGCAGCCTGGCCAAGCAGGTTGTGGTCTGGTGTGATGGGCGACAACCGGAAGCCTACCAGTGGTTTCTGGAGCAGATCCAGGTCTGGGGCGCGCGCCTCCATCGTATCGGTGCGGAAGAGCACGATCAGAACATGGCCTTTATTCAGGCCCTGCGCCATTTTGCGACGTTTGCTTATGGGCTGCATCTGGCGGAAGAGAACGTCAATCTTGACCAACTGCTGGCGTTGTCATCGCCTATCTACCGGCTGGAGCTGGCAATGGTTGGGCGCCTGTTTGCTCAGGATCCCCAGCTCTATGCGGATATCATCATGTCGTCTGAAAATAACCTGAATCTTATCAAGCGGTATTATCAGCGATTTGGCGAAGCGATTGCTTTGCTGGAACAAGGCGATAAGCACGCCTTTATCGCCAGCTTCAATCGGGTTGAGGCCTGGTTTGGCGATCACGCAAAACGCTTTTTGGTTGAAAGCAGAAGCTTACTGCGATCGGCTAACGACAGCCGTCCTTAAAAGCAAAAGGCATCCAACCGGATGCCTTTTTCATTTCTATTGCTTGGGTTCCACAGGAATCACATTCTCACTGGGATAGCAGCCAAGAACTTTCAGTGAACGCGTCATGGCGCGAAGTTCTTCCAGTGCCTGCTGCATTTTCTCAGACTGCAAATTACCCTGCACATCCAGATAAAACATTTCTTCCCAGGGATTGCCGTTAATTGGACGGGATTCCAGCTTGCTCATGATGAGATTGTGCTGGCGCAGGACCAAAAGGGCGTCAACCAGTGCACCTGCCTGTTGACCGGTTGCCATGATCAGCGTGGTTTTGGCCGAAATCTGATCGGAGACATCAATAGGTTTGCGTGCCAGAACAATAAAGCGAGTATGGTTCTGCTGCTGGTTAGCCAGATGGCGCTCAAGCACGCGTAACTGATAAAGCTCACCTCCAGCCTCACTGCCGATAGCCGCAACCTTCGGCGAGTTGAGCGCGGCCACTTTTTCCATCGCGGCGGCGGTACTTTCTGTGTAAACAATATTCCAGTGTGGAAAACGGTTGATAAAGTGGCTGGACTGCTGGAAAGGCTGTGGGTGGCTGTAAACCGTTTCGATTTGTTCCAGGTCGCTCGGGCCGCTCACCAGCATGCAGTGCTCAATGGGCAACGTCATTTCACCGACAATCGACAAATTGGTCTGTTGAAGCAGGTCATAAACATCATTGATGGAGCCGGAACTGGTGTTTTCGATGGGCAGGACAGCGTAGTCTGCCGCGTTGTTCTCCACCTGTTTAATAATGTCGTGGAATTTCAGGCAACCGCATTCCACCATGCTGTCGAAATGGCGGGCAGCATACTGTCGCGCAGCCAGATGAGAATAAGAGCCCTTTGGCCCTAAAAACGCGATGCGCGCAGCCTGTGCATGCGGATGGTTCAGGTTCTTTTGCAGCAATGCCTGCTGTGTCAGCACGGAGTCTTCAATGACTAACTGAAACAGACGGGTAATGTAATGCGCATCTAACTGATGCTTTTTGCCCAGCACAATAAGGTGTTCGATCAGCGCGCGCTCACGTTCGATATCACGGACAGGACGATGGGTGGCGAGTTTCGCTTCTGCCACCTCCACAGCCAGCAAACGCCGTTCGGCAAGTAACGTCAGTAGTTTTTCGTCCACGGCGCTGATTTTTTCACGCAGCGCCAGAAGCGGATTGTCCGGGGTCATAAGGCTCACCTGTAAGCTATCCAATAAAAAAGCCTCCCGATTGGGAGGCTTTGTTGTTCGTCTTCGCTTTCTTTTTACACGACGAATGGCCTCCCGTTCAGGGGAAGGTAAAAAAGAAAGCGAAGAAAAACGACAGTATTTTCATGAGGCGTTCCAAAATTGAGCTGACCTGAGAGTAACCGTACTCACGAAAAGCTGTCAACAAAAAACGCGCCCGGAGGCGCGTCAGAAAAGCGGGGATGAGGCTACTCTTCGGCTGCTGGCGTGAAATCTTTCACGCTGCTGGCCGCACGCCGCGCTTCAGGTTTGTGTTGGACTTTATTGAGTTGGCGCTCAAGTTTGCCGATCAAATCATTGATAGCGGTGTACATGTCGTCATGTTTGGCACTGGCGACCAGGGTACCGTTTGGTGTGTTGATGGTCGCGTCCGCCACAAACTCTTTGGACTCTTTCGACAGGACGATATGCGGATTAATCAGGTCAGTTTGCCATTTCTCAAGCTTGGCAAGGCGGTCTTCGACGTGTTCACGGATGGCTGGAGTAATTTCCATTTGCTTACTGGTAATGTTCACGATCATTATGCTTACCTCTCTGTGATTGCCGTCGGAATAGATCCAGCATAGCGCGATAATTCTGTATTTGTGTGATTTTGATCACAAAAAAATGTCACTTTTTGTCAACCAGGGCAAATTGTGAGAAAGGGCGAGAATGTGGTCGAAAAGGCTTGAAGCCAGGGCATTAACAAGGCATTGTTGACAGGTTAGCTCAGCGGCAACGTGTCAATATTGCCTGTTCTGTGCGCAAAAAAAAGCAGCCTCAGGGCTGCTTTTTTTGTTTCGGGAAAGGAAGGCTGATTAACCGTTATTGGCGGCGATAATTTTTGCCACTTTATCGGCCTCTGCATTCAACTGCAGTTGACGGTAGGCATTTTCCATCAGCGGAAGCGCGTCGTGGGTCGCCTGCGTATCAGGATAATCGCGCATCATGCCTTCAACACGGTTAACGACCGCGACATAAGCCCCGCGCTTGGTATAGAATTGCGCCACCGAGAGTTCATATTTAGCCAGACGATCTTTCAGGAAGACCTGACGCTTGTAAGCATCAGCGGCATACTGGCTGTTCGGGTAACTGCGCAGCAGCTGTGCAAAGTCGCGGAAAGCATCGCGCGCATGCGTAGGATCACGGTCCGAACGGTCAATGCCAAAAAAGCCCTGCAATGCTGAATCGTCCAGCGCCATATCCGTCAGACCTTTCATATAGATGACGTAATCGATATTAGGGTGCGTAGGATTCAAACGCATAAAGCGACTGATCGCCGCCTGCGCCATGGGCAGATCGGCATTTTTATAGTACGCGTAGATCAAATCCAACTGAACCTGCTGCGAATAGGGACCGAACGGGTAACGATTATCCAGCGCTTCCAGTTGCTTAATCGCCGCTTTAAAGTTACCGTCCTGCAGCTTTTGTTGCGCTGTAGCATAGATTTCAGAAGGCGGGTTGTCCGGTACCGCGTCATTTGAGCCGGAACAACCAACAAGTGCCAGGCTCAGTGTGGCTGCAGCCACCAGATATTTCATACGCGTCATGACGAAGTGATTATCCTCAAAATGTTATGGCGGAAGCTGTCCGTATAGCTCCCGGTAATGACCAGGTACGATAGCACATTATATTAAACGGCATCGCCGTAAAACCCAACGTTAACGAAGAAGCTGTATATGGCACAACAAGTTCAACTCACCGCAACGGTATCCGAGTCACAACTCGGACAACGTTTAGATCAGACTTTGGCGGAATTGTTCCCTGATTATTCACGTTCCCGCATAAAAGAGTGGATTCTCAACCAGCGCGTCAGTGTTAACGGCACTGTCATTGATAAGCCGAAAGAGAAAGTGCTTGGCGGCGAGCGCGTCACGATTGATGCAGAGATCGAAGAGGAGCAGCGCTGGGAACCCCAGGACATCCCGCTGGATATCGTATACGAAGACGAAGATATTATCGTCATCAATAAACCACGTGACCTGGTTGTTCATCCTGGGGCGGGAAATCCCGACGGTACGGTACTGAATGCACTACTGCATCACTATCCCGCCATTGTGGACGTTCCGCGTGCGGGGATTGTCCATCGTCTGGATAAAGACACCACCGGTTTGATGGTGGTGGCGAAGACCGTACCGGCGCAGACGCATTTAGTTGATGCCCTGCAGCGTCGTGAAATTACGCGTGAATATGAGGCGGTGGCCATTGGCACCATGACGGCGGGGGGAACGGTGGATGAACCGATTAGCCGTCACTCGACGAAACGTACGCATATGTCCGTGCATCCAATGGGTAAACCCGCTGTGACCCATTATCGCATTATGGAGCATTTCCGCGCCCATACGCGGCTTCGTCTGCGACTGGAAACCGGCCGTACGCACCAGATTCGCGTGCATATGTCGCATATTAATCATCCGCTGGTGGGCGATCCGCTCTATGGTGGTCGGCCGCGTCCGCCAAAAGGCGCGTCTGAAGAATTTATCGCGACCTTACGCGGTTTTGATCGTCAGGCACTGCACGCCACGATGCTCCGTCTTTATCATCCTATCTCGGGTATTGAGATGGAGTTTCATGCGGCCATTCCGCAGGATATGATCGATCTGATTGACGCGCTGAAAGCCGACACAGAGATGTTCAAGGATCAACTGGACTGGTTATGAGTCTGATTATCCCAAAATGGCCTGCGCCAGCGCAGGTGCGAGCTGTCTCGACATTACGCCACGGTGGCGTCAGTGAGGGAAACTGGTGCTCGCTGAATCTCGGGGGCCATGTCGGTGATAAAGCAGAACATGTTCGTGCTAACCGCAAGCGACTGGTCTCGCTAGCGGCGTTGCCCGCGATGCCGCAATGGCTGAATCAGGTGCATTCAACTGACGTTGAACATCTCTCTGCCGGTATGGATCCTCAGCCGCGGCAAGCCGATGCCTGCATGACGCGTGAGCCGGGCGTAGTTTGTGCTGTGATGACCGCTGACTGCCTGCCCGTGCTGTTTTGTTCTGACGATGGGCGTGAAGTGGCCGCTGCACATGCCGGATGGCGTGGGCTTTGTGGCGGCGTGCTGGAAAATACGCTGGCGCAGTTTCAGGCGCCGCCCGACAGAATCCATGCCTGGCTGGGGCCGGCGATCGGTCCTGATGCTTTTGAAGTCGGCGCGGAGGTTCGTCGTGCATTCATGGACATTGATCCGCGTGCGGCGGATGCATTCCGCCCCGTCGGAGATAAATTTTTTGCCGATATCTGGCATCTGGCCCGACAACGCCTGCAGGCCGCAGGGGTCCAGTCTGTCAGTGCAGATTCACGCTGCACCGTCAGTGAACCCGACAATTTCTTCTCCTACCGTCGGGACGGGATCACCGGGCGTATGGCAACTTTAATTTGGCTGTTATAGTCTTACGCCATAAGACGATCCAGGCAGTGCATTTTTTACTCATATCTCAGGTCATTATCCTTGAAAACTTGAGGGATGACCTCATTTTAATCTCCAGTAGCATTTGACCTGTAATGGGAGGAATTATGCGTCTGGATCGTCTTACTAATAAATTTCAACTTGCTCTCTCCGACGCGCAGTCTCTGGCATTGGGACACGACAACCAGTTTATCGAACCTTTGCATCTGATGAGCGCACTGCTCAAACAGGAAGGGGGATCGGTCGCTCCGCTGTTGTCCTCTACCGGCATAGATGTGGCCTCTCTGCGTACGCAGATTGACCAGGCTATCGATCGTCTGCCCCAGGTGGAAGGCAGCGACGGCGACGTGCAACCTTCTGCCGACCTGATCAGAGTGCTTAATCTGTGCGACAAGCTGGCACAGAAGCGCAATGACAACTTTATCTCATCTGAATTATTTGTTTTGGCAGCCCTGGATTCACGTGGCTCGCTGGCAGACATTCTGAAGTCTGCGGGTGCCACTAACGACAAGCTCACCAAAGCGATAGAACAACTTCGTGGAGGTGACAACGTGAACGATCAGGGTGCTGAAGATCAGCGTCAGGCGTTAAAGAAATACACAATCGATCTCACTGAGCGTGCCGAGAAAGGCAAGCTGGATCCGGTGATTGGTCGTGATGAGGAAATTCGCCGTACCATCCAGGTATTGCAGCGCCGTACTAAAAATAACCCTGTGTTAATCGGTGAGCCCGGCGTAGGTAAGACCGCCATTGTTGAAGGGCTGGCCCAACGCATTATCAATGGCGAAGTGCCGGAAGGGCTGAAAGGTCGCCGTGTACTGGCGCTGGATATGGGCGCGCTGGTGGCAGGGGCAAAATACCGGGGTGAATTCGAGGAGCGCCTGAAAGGCGTACTCAGCGACCTGGCCAAACAGGAAGGCAACGTCATCCTGTTTATCGATGAGTTACATACCATGGTGGGCGCAGGCAAAGCGGACGGCGCAATGGATGCCGGTAATATGCTGAAGCCGGCACTGGCACGTGGTGAGCTGCACTGCGTCGGTGCCACCACGCTGGATGAATATCGCCAGTACATTGAGAAGGATGCGGCACTGGAGCGTCGTTTCCAGAAAGTGTTTGTCGCAGAGCCAAGCGTTGAAGATACCATCGCCATTTTGCGCGGGTTAAAAGAGCGCTATGAGTTGCACCATCATGTACAGATTACTGACCCGGCTATCGTTGCGGCGGCCACGCTTTCTCACCGCTATATCGCCGATCGTCAGTTACCCGATAAGGCGATTGACCTGATCGATGAAGCGGCATCCAGCATTCGTATGCAGATTGACTCCAAACCAGAGGCACTGGATCGACTGGAGCGGCGCATTATTCAGTTGAAACTGGAACAGCAGGCGCTGAAGAAAGAGTCTGATGATGCCAGCGTGAAACGTCTGGAGATGCTCGAAGCGGAGCTGAATCAGAAAGAGCGTGAATATGCTGAGCTGGAAGAAGAGTGGAAAGCGGAAAAAGCCTCATTAACCGGTACGCAGAATATTAAAGCGGAGCTGGAACAGGCACGCCTCCAGCTTGAGCAGGCGCGTCGCTCTGGTGATTTGGCGCAGATGTCTGAGCTGCAGTACGGCAAAATCCCGGCGCTGGAAAAACAACTGGCTTCTGCCACCCAGTCTGAAGGCAAAACCATGAAGCTGCTGCGCAATCGCGTGACAGATGTGGAAATTGCCGATGTGCTGGCGCGCTGGACCGGTATTCCGGTTGCCCGCATGATGGAAGGGGAGCGAGACAAACTGCTGCGAATGGAACAGGAGCTCCACTCGCGCGTTATCGGACAGGATGAAGCCGTCGAAGCGGTGTCCAATGCCATTCGTCGTAGCCGTGCGGGTCTGGCCGATCCAAACCGTCCTGTCGGATCATTCCTGTTCCTCGGCCCAACGGGTGTGGGTAAAACCGAGTTGTGTAAATCGCTGGCTAACTTCCTGTTTGACAGTGACGATGCGATGGTCCGTATCGACATGTCTGAATTTATGGAGAAACACTCGGTATCGCGGCTGGTGGGGGCACCTCCGGGCTACGTTGGCTATGAAGAGGGCGGCTATCTGACCGAGGCGGTTCGCCGTCGTCCGTATTCGGTGATTCTGCTGGATGAGATAGAGAAGGCGCATCCCGATGTCTTCAATATCCTGCTGCAGGTGCTGGATGATGGCCGTTTAACGGATGGGCAAGGTCGCACCGTTGATTTCCGCAACACGGTGGTAATCATGACCTCGAACCTGGGCTCCGATCTGATTCAGGAACGTTTCGGCAATCTGAACTACGCCGAAATGAAGGGGGTTGTCATGGGTGTGGTAGGACAGCACTTCCGTCCTGAATTTGTTAACCGTATTGATGAGGTGGTGGTGTTCCATCCTCTGGGTGAAAAACACATTGCCTCTATCGCACAGATTCAGCTGCAACGGTTGTACAAACGTCTGGAGGATCGCGGTTATCAGCTGCATATCTCTGATGCCGCGATCAAGCTGCTGGGTGAGAACGGTTATGATCCGGTGTACGGTGCGCGTCCACTGAAACGCGCTATCCAGCAACAGATAGAGAATCCGCTGGCACAGCAGATCCTTTCCGGACAACTGGTTCCGGGAAAAGTGATAGAAATGGATGTCAAAGACGACGTCATTACGGCACATCAGTAAGGCTGTCTCTGTTAAAAACGGGCGTAATGCCCGTTTTTTGTTTCTGAAACGGGCCGGATTGGCGGTTTCTGCGACGGTTTGCCTGGAAAGTGAGCGGTTGAGAAGTTTCTTTGAATTACCCCCTTGCCAGCCCAAAATATTTGCCTATAATGCGCCTCCACTGACACGGCACAACGGCTTACGTAACGCGGTGTTCAGCAGAGAACTCCCCGGAGTTTTCGCCGGAGAAAAACTTCTGAAAAAGAGGTTGACTCTGAAGGAGGAAAGCGTAATATACGCCACCTCGCAACAGACGGTTAACCCGGTGGTTGCACTGCTCTTTAACAATTTATCAGACAATCTGTGTGGGCACTCGCAGGATTGATATCCGCGTCTCCGGACGCAAAAAAATATCAAGTCTTAAGAGTGAACACGTATTGAAATTCATTACGACGTTTTCCTTGAGCATCGCTGCACTGGTTGCAGCAAATCAAACTTTAAATTGAAGAGTTTGATCATGGCTCAGATTGAACGCTGGCGGCAGGCCTAACACATGCAAGTCGGACGGTAGCACAGAGGAGCTTGCTCCTCGGGTGACGAGTGGCGGACGGGTGAGTAATGTCTGGGAAACTGCCCGATGGAGGGGGATAACTACTGGAAACGGTAGCTAATACCGCATAACGTCGCAAGACCAAAGTGGGGGACCTTCGGGCCTCACACCATCGGATGTGCCCAGATGGGATTAGCTTGTAGGCGGGGTAACGGCCCACCTAGGCGACGATCCCTAGCTGGTCTGAGAGGATGACCAGCCACACTGGAACTGAGACACGGTCCAGACTCCTACGGGAGGCAGCAGTGGGGAATATTGCACAATGGGCGCAAGCCTGATGCAGCCATGCCGCGTGTATGAAGAAGGCCTTCGGGTTGTAAAGTACTTTCAGCGGGGAGGAAGGTGTTGAGGTTAATAACCTCAGCAATTGACGTTACCCGCAGAAGAAGCACCGGCTAACTCCGTGCCAGCAGCCGCGGTAATACGGAGGGTGCAAGCGTTAATCGGAATTACTGGGCGTAAAGCGCACGCAGGCGGTCTGTTAAGTCAGATGTGAAATCCCCGGGCTTAACCTGGGAACTGCATTTGAAACTGGCAGGCTTGAGTCTCGTAGAGGGGGGTAGAATTCCAGGTGTAGCGGTGAAATGCGTAGAGATCTGGAGGAATACCGGTGGCGAAGGCGGCCCCCTGGACGAAGACTGACGCTCAGGTGCGAAAGCGTGGGGAGCAAACAGGATTAGATACCCTGGTAGTCCACGCCGTAAACGATGTCGACTTGGAGGTTGTTCCCTTGAGGAGTGGCTTCCGGAGCTAACGCGTTAAGTCGACCGCCTGGGGAGTACGGCCGCAAGGTTAAAACTCAAATGAATTGACGGGGGCCCGCACAAGCGGTGGAGCATGTGGTTTAATTCGATGCAACGCGAAGAACCTTACCTACTCTTGACATCCAGCGAACTTTCCAGAGATGGATTGGTGCCTTCGGGAACGCTGAGACAGGTGCTGCATGGCTGTCGTCAGCTCGTGTTGTGAAATGTTGGGTTAAGTCCCGCAACGAGCGCAACCCTTATCCTTTGTTGCCAGCGATTCGGTCGGGAACTCAAAGGAGACTGCCGGTGATAAACCGGAGGAAGGTGGGGATGACGTCAAGTCATCATGGCCCTTACGAGTAGGGCTACACACGTGCTACAATGGCGCATACAAAGAGAAGCGACCTCGCGAGAGCAAGCGGACCTCATAAAGTGCGTCGTAGTCCGGATCGGAGTCTGCAACTCGACTCCGTGAAGTCGGAATCGCTAGTAATCGTGGATCAGAATGCCACGGTGAATACGTTCCCGGGCCTTGTACACACCGCCCGTCACACCATGGGAGTGGGTTGCAAAAGAAGTAGGTAGCTTAACCCTCGGGAGGGCGCTTACCACTTTGTGATTCATGACTGGGGTGAAGTCGTAACAAGGTAACCGTAGGGGAACCTGCGGTTGGATCACCTCCTTACCTGAAGATACCTTCGTGCGAAGTGCTCACACAGATTGTCTGATAGAAAGTCACGAGCAGAAAAAACCTCTACAGGCTTGTAGCTCAGGTGGTTAGAGCGCACCCCTGATAAGGGTGAGGTCGGTGGTTCAAGTCCACTCAGGCCTACCAAATTTCTCCTCATGCTGCGTTATGCGCGCGGTCGTTTACAGAGGTAAACTTCCCTTCCGCATGCCTTGCCTGAGAAGAAATTGCATTCCTCCATGCGAAGAATGTGTACTCGGTTGAGTGGTAGTAGTGGTCTCTGCAGTAACTGTATGGGGCTATAGCTCAGCTGGGAGAGCGCCTGCCTTGCACGCAGGAGGTCAGCGGTTCGATCCCGCTTAGCTCCACCATACTTGCTGTTTTTTCTGACAATACTTCAGAGCGTACCGGCGACGGTGTGCTGCGAAGTATTATGCTCTTTAACAATCCGGAACAAGCTGAAAATTTGAAACGACGCACGTCGTGTTCCTCCGTAATAAGGAACACAGCACGATGCGTTCGGGTCTCTCAAAAGCTCACGACACGCAAGCGCAAAACGCCTGTGGGTTGTGAGGTTAAGCGACCAAGCGTACACGGTGGATGCCCTGGCAGTCAGAGGCGATGAAGGGCGTGCTAATCTGCGATAAGCGCCGGTAAGGTGATATGAACCGCTATAACCGGCGATACCCGAATGGGGAAACCCAGTGTGATTCGTCACACTATCATGCAGTGAATACATAGCGGCATGAGGCGAACCGGGGGAACTGAAACATCTAAGTACCCCGAGGAAAAGAAATCAACCGAGATTCCCCCAGTAGCGGCGAGCGAACGGGGAGGAGCCCAGAACCTGCATCAGCTTGTGCATCAGTGGAAGCGTCTGGAAAGTCGCAGGGTACAGGGTGATACTCCCGTACACAAAGGTGCATGAGTTGTGAGTTCGATGAGTAAGGCGGGACACGTGGTATCCTGTCTGAATATGGGGGGACCATCCTCCAAGGCTAAATACTCCTGACTGACCGATAGTGAACCAGTACCGTGAGGGAAAGGCGAAAAGAACCCCGGCGAGGGGAGTGAAACAGAACCTGAAACCGTGTACGTACAAGCAGTGGGAGCACCTTCGTGGTGTGACTGCGTACCTTTTGTATAATGGGTCAGCGACTTATATTCTGTAGCAAGGTTAACCGTATAGGGGAGCCGCAGGGAAACCGAGTCTTAACTGGGCGTTAAGTTGCAGGGTATAGACCCGAAACCCGGTGATCTAGCCATGGGCAGGTTGAAGGTTGGGTAACACTAACTGGAGGACCGAACCGACTAATGTTGAAAAATTAGCGGATGACCTGTGGCTGGGGGTGAAAGGCCAATCAAACCGGGAGATAGCTGGTTCTCCCCGAAAGCTATTTAGGTAGCGCCTCGTGAACTCATCTCCGGGGGTAGAGCACTGTTTCGGCTAGGGGGCCATCCCGGCTTACCAACCCGATGCAAACTGCGAATACCGGAGAATGTTATCACGGGAGACACACGGCGGGTGCTAACGTCCGTCGTGAAGAGGGAAACAACCCAGACCGCCAGCTAAGGTCCCAAAGTCATGGTTAAGTGGGAAACGATGTGGGAAGGCACAGACAGCCAGGATGTTGGCTTAGAAGCAGCCATCATTTAAAGAAAGCGTAATAGCTCACTGGTCGAGTCGGCCTGCGCGGAAGATGTAACGGGGCTAAACCATGCACCGAAGCTGCGGCAGCGACGCGCAAGCGTTGCTGGGTAGGGGAGCGTTCTGTAAGCCGTCGAAGGTGTGCTGTGAGGCATGCTGGAGGTATCAGAAGTGCGAATGCTGACATAAGTAACGATAAACAAGGTGAAAAACCTTGTCGCCGGAAGACCAAGGGTTCCTGTTCAACGTTAATCGGAGCAGGGTGAGTCGACCCCTAAGGCGAGGCCGAAAGGCGTAGTCGATGGGAAACAGGTTAATATTCCTGTACTTGGTGTTACTGCGAAGGGGGGACGGAGAAGGCTATATCGGCCGGGCGACGGTTGTCCCGGTTTAAGCGTGTAGGTGTGTGCGCCAGGCAAATCCGGTGCACTTTACACTGAGGCGTGACGACGAGGCACTACGGTGCTGAAGTGATAAATGCCCTGCTTCCAGGAAAAGCCTCTAAGCATCAGGTAACACGAAATCGTACCCCAAACCGACACAGGTGGTCAGGTAGAGAATACCCAGGCGCTTGAGAGAACTCGGGTGAAGGAACTAGGCAAAATGGTGCCGTAACTTCGGGAGAAGGCACGCTGGCGCGTAGGTGAAGGGACTTGCTCCCGGAGCCGAGGCCAGTCGAAGATACCAGCTGGCTGCAACTGTTTATTAAAAACACAGCACTGTGCAAACACGAAAGTGGACGTATACGGTGTGACGCCTGCCCGGTGCCGGAAGGTTAATTGATGGGGTTATCCGTAAGGAGAAGCTCTTGATCGAAGCCCCGGTAAACGGCGGCCGTAACTATAACGGTCCTAAGGTAGCGAAATTCCTTGTCGGGTAAGTTCCGACCTGCACGAATGGCGTAATGATGGCCAGGCTGTCTCCACCCGAGACTCAGTGAAATTGAAATCGCTGTGAAGATGCAGTGTACCCGCGGCAAGACGGAAAGACCCCGTGAACCTTTACTACAGCTTGACACTGAACACTGAGCCTTGATGTGTAGGATAGGTGGGAGGCTTTGAAGCGTGGACGCCAGTCTGCGTGGAGCCGTCCTTGAAATACCACCCTTTAATGTTTGGTGTTCTAACGTGGGCCCGTGATCCGGGCTGCGGACAGTGTCTGGTGGGTAGTTTGACTGGGGCGGTCTCCTCCCAAAGCGTAACGGAGGAGCACGAAGGTTGGCTAATCCTGGTCGGACATCAGGAGGTTAGTGCAATGGCATAAGCCAGCTTGACTGCGAGAGTGACGGCTCGAGCAGGTGCGAAAGCAGGTCATAGTGATCCGGTGGTTCTGAATGGAAGGGCCATCGCTCAACGGATAAAAGGTACTCCGGGGATAACAGGCTGATACCGCCCAAGAGTTCATATCGACGGCGGTGTTTGGCACCTCGATGTCGGCTCATCACATCCTGGGGCTGAAGTAGGTCCCAAGGGTACGGCTGTTCGCCGTTTAAAGTGGTACGCGAGCTGGGTTTAGAACGTCGTGAGACAGTTCGGTCCCTATCTGCCGTGGGCGCTGGAGAATTGAGGGGGGTTGCTCCTAGTACGAGAGGACCGGAGTGAACGCACCGCTGGTGTCCGGGTTGTCACGCCAGTGGCACTGCCCGGTAGCTAAGTGCGGAAAAGATAAGTGCTGAAAGCATCTAAGCACGAAACTTGCCCCGAGATGAGTTCTCCCTGAGGCTTCGAGCCTCCTGAAGGGACGTTGAAGACGACGACGTTGATAGGCCGGGTGTGTAAGCGCAGCGATGCGTTGAGCTTACCGGTACTAATGACCCGTGAGGCTTAACCTTACAACGCCAGAGGCGTTTTGGTTGAGAGACAGAAGAATTTTCAGCCTTGTTTACCGGATAACGCCGTGCGGCCCGAGGGGGCGGTGCGGCAGACAGAATCTGCCTGGCGGCTGTAGCGCGGTGGTCCCACCTGACCCCATGCCGAACTCAGAAGTGAAACGCCGTAGCGCCGATGGTAGTGTGGGGTCTCCCCATGCGAGAGTAGGGAACTGCCAGGCATCAATAAAGTAAAAAAGACCCGTACTTCCGTACGGGGCTTTTTTACGTCCGCAAATCATGGTTCAGCAGGCAGCCGGGCAGAATCTTATGGCCGTTTAAAGCCTCTTGAGCCCGATATCCTACGCTGCTGTTTGCACTGAACCGGCTGGCAAGACTCCTTCCATCGTCGCCTGGTACCGTTTCTTTGTATAAATTCTCCAGGCCCGCCATCCTGGGTCAGAAAGTAAACCGTACCCTCAGACCGGCAGGGGATGGCTTTTCTTCACTTCCCTGAGCGAAATCGAAGAATTAATGCTCAGGATCCCCGGCAGCTTGCGCAGTTCCTTTTCAATAAACAGGCTGTAATGATCTAAATCCCGCGCAACCACCTGCAAAAGGAAGTCGGCCTCGCCAGTGATATTGTGGCATGACAGGACATAAGGATTCGCATTGATCCGCTCTTCAAAGTCTCGTGTTGCCGCCTCACTGTGTTGGCTGCAGACCAGACGCACGAATGCCATCACGCCAAACCCCATCTTTCGACGATTCACTACCGCCTGATAACCTTCAATGAAGGCTTCGTCCTCAAGCCGCTTCAGGCGCCGCCATGTTGACGCCGGGCTCATATCCAAATCCTGAGACAGCTTAAGACTCGATACTCTGCCGTCCTTTTGCAGATAGCGCAGTAACGCCACATCTTTCTTATCAAGAATACTCACTGAAATATCCACTCAGCCTTACTATCGTTAATGAAAGATAATTTCATAAACCATGATCCGCCTGCAATACACGAAAAGTAATTTCACGGCCTGTCAGTATACTTTTAGTAAACCATACATGAGGGTTTACTGATGAAAGCGGTCATATACGAATCATTTCTGTCCCCGCCTGTCCTGAAAACGCTGCCGGATCCCACACCGGAACCCCATGGCGTTGTGATTCGGGTTAAAGCAACTGGGGTTTGCCGAAGCGACTGGCATGGCTGGGTCGGCCACGATCCTGATATCCCGTTACCCCACGTGCCGGGGCATGAATTCGCCGGCACGATTGAAGCGGTCGGCAGCGCGGTGACGAAATGGCGCCCGGGCGATAATGTCACCGTGCCCTTTGTCTCGGGATGCGGTTTATGCCATGAGTGCCATTCAGGCAATCAACAGGTCTGCGATCATCAGTTTCAGCCAGGCTTTACCCACTGGGGATCCTTCGCAGAATATGTCGCCATACAGCAGGCGGATCTGAACCTCATTGCTCTACCGGATACGCTGAATTTCACCACTGCGGCCAGTCTGGGATGTCGCTTCATCACCTCTTTCAGGGCCGTTGTTGATCAGGGGAAAACGTCCGCAGGGCAGTGGCTTGCTGTGCACGGCTGTGGTGGCGTAGGCCTTTCCGCCATCATGATTGCCAATGCACTTGGCGCCAATGTCATAGCGGTGGATATCTCGGATGAAAAGCTGCAACTGGCGCGTGAGCTGGGCGCTGTTGCCATCGTAAATGCCACGCAGGTCGCCGACGTAGCGGAAGCGGTCAGAGAGTTCACCCACGGCGGGGCGCACGTTTCAATCGATGCGCTGGGTCATACGGCAACCTGTGTCAACGCTATCAACTCATTACGAAAAAGAGGCAGGCACGTTCAGGTTGGCCTGATGGCAGGTGAACACAGCGCACCGCCCATTCCTATGGCGCGGGTCATTGCTAATGAACTGGAAATTATTGGCAGCCACGGCATGCAGGCCCATCGCTATGATGTGATGATGAACATGATTCATGCAGGAAAACTCTGTCCGGAAAAACTGATCGGCAGAACCATTAACCTGGAGCAATCCATAGAGGCGTTAATGAATATGGATAAGTTTGAATCGCCCGGTGTTACGGTGATCACCGCATTTTAACGGTCTCCCTGTGCGCATGTCAGTGCTTCCAGGATGTCATCGTGAGGCGCTGACGCAGCGTTATCGGTAAATGCCGCCTGATATATCACGCAATGATTTCAGTAAATTAGCAACACAGGTCACATTTTATAGGCTCGGGGCAACACCTCTTTCCGTTTTATTGCCGTCCATGCTTTACTCAACGCTTTAACGCTGCTTATCAGCAAGGAGCCGAGGCATAGCATGTCAGACATGAACAGCACTCCCCACACGCAGGCGATCGACAGAAAAAAACGTATCTGGGCCATCGTAGGCGCATCCTCAGGTAATCTCGTCGAATGGTTCGACTTTTATGTGTACTCGTTTTTCTCACTCTACTTTGCCCATATTTTCTTCCCCCAGAGCGACACCACAACCCAACTGCTGCAAACCGCGGGCGTCTTTGCGGCGGGCTTCTTAATGCGGCCGATTGGTGGCTGGTTATTTGGCTACATTGGCGACCGCCACGGTCGCAAAAAATCCATGCTGATCTCGGTCTGCATGATGTGTTTCGGATCGCTGGTGATCGCCTGCCTGCCGGGCTACGAAAGTATTGGCATCGCCGCGCCCGCACTGCTTTTGCTGGCGCGTATGTTTCAGGGACTGTCAGTAGGCGGTGAATACGGCACAAGCGCCACCTATATGAGTGAAGTCGCGCTGGAAGGACGAAAAGGATTTTATGCCTCATTCCAGTATGTCACCTTAATCGGCGGCCAACTGGCTGCGGTACTGACGGTCGTGGTGCTGCAGTTTCTGTTAACCGATCATGAGCTACGAACCTGGGGCTGGCGTATCCCGTTCTTTTTAGGCGCCGCGCTGGCTGTCGTCGCGTTATGGCTGCGCCGCTCGCTGGATGAGACCTCAGATAAACAAACCCGTGAACACCGCGATGCGGGCAGCGTCATCGGCTTATTGCGAAATCATACTAAGCCGTTTCTGATGGTACTGGGCTTTACCGCGGGCGGATCGCTGAGTTTCTATACCTTTACCACCTATATGCAAAAGTACCTGGTCAATACGTCAGGCATGGATGCGAAAACGGCCAGCGGATTAATGACCGGCGCGTTACTGGTTTATATGCTGCTGCAGCCGATTATCGGTGGTTTGTCGGATAAAATCGGCCGCCGCACGTCCATGATGATCTTCGGGGCTGGTGCCGCAATCTGTACTGTGCCCATCCTGACACTTTTGCAAAACGTTCAGAGTCCGGGCATGGCATTTGTTCTGATTATGCTGGCGCTGCTGATCACCAGTTTTTACACCTCGATCAGTGGGATTTTAAAAGCAGAGATGTTTCCACCGCAGGTCAGGACGCTCGGTGTCGGGCTTTCCTATGCGGTGGCGAATGCCATTTTTGGTGGATCGGCAGAGTATGTTGCGTTGCTGATGAAACACCACGACATGGAAACCACGTTCTTCTGGTATGTTTCTGGGATGGGTGCACTGGCCTTCGTGGTATCGCTGTTGCTGCACCGGCAGGGTAAGGGCATGGCGCTTTAATCGGTAAACATGCCGCAGTCAGTCTGCGGCATGCTGAAAAACTAGAGGATACGACTGATCAGGCGGTCAATACGGATACGACGCAGGCGTCGAATCAGTTTACGGACTTTAGCCGGGTAGTCAGCAATACTTTCCAGCTCACGGAAATGCTTAACCACAGTGGTATGTTGGCGGATCAGCATCAGTTCGTGCTGGCGCTGATCGGCCAGTTGCTGATGCGGATCGTGGATCAGTACCGCATTTTCCAGATCCAGCCGCCAGGCGCGCGGATTCAGGTTGTTGCCTGTAATAAGCTGCCATTCATCATCGACCCACATCCCTTTCAGGTGATAGCTGTTCTCACCCTCTTTCCATAAGCGCACGATCAGCTGTCCGTTACTGACGTAATACTGCAGGCGACTCAAAAAGCGACGCAGATTAATTTCGTAGAGATAGGGCAGTGCACCGATGATCTTGAACGGCTCATCGGGTGCAATATAGAAGTCATTCGCCGTCTTATCACCCACAATGATCTCGACATCTTTGCCCTGACGTAACAGGGAAATGATATTGCGCACCAGCAAGGCGGGCAGGTTGAAATAGGGGGTGCAGATAGTGAGTTTTTTCTCTGCGCAGGGCATCAGATGGAAAATGGTCTTGTTCAGCAGGCTGTGTTTACCTAAGCCCACTAAAGGCGTTACGGCCAGCTCATCGTTGCCAGCGTTGCCTTCAAACTGATAGTTAAAACCGCGCAGGTCCTGACGAAACTGCCGGGTTTCGTTTTTAATTTCCGGGCTGGAAGGCCGCTCTGCATAGTCCAGACGATTCACCGCCTCCGCCTCTTTCAAATGGTGATTAATCCATTCGAACATGGTGTCAGCCAGGGCGGGGTTACGGATGAGCTGATAGCGGTCGTAGCGGTATTTATCATGCTGGTGCAGGTAGACGTCATTAATGCTGGCACCGCTGTAAAGCAGCATGTCATCAATGATGAAACCTTTCAGGTGCAGTACGCCCAGCGCTTCACGCGTATTCACCGGGATGCCGTACACCGGAATCACGCTGTCGGGATGTTGCTGGGCCATCTCACAATACCAGTCGGCGTTAGTGACGCCGCGCGCGGCACCAATGCGCCCGCGCTGGGCGCGGTGCCAGTCAACTAAAATACTGATATCCAGCTGTGGACGCGCGATTTTTGCCGCATAAAGTGCGTTCATGACGGCGCGGCCCGCATCGTCATTTTCCAGATAAAGGGCGACGATACAAATGCGCGATTGCGCTGACGCAATCTTTTCCAAAAGCGTCTCACGGAATTCGCCAGGCGAATAAAGCGTCGACACATCCGCAACAGATTGTGACAGTTTAGGCAGCTGTGCGAGGTGTTGTTGGTGTTTATTGCGCTTAAATTTAGACAACATCACAGTGCACTTCTTCTCGGTTCATTGTATGGCCTTTTGCCACCAAATCAGGGTCATAACGCTAAATAATAACATCAACCCGAGCTGACCGGGCGATTTTTACTTTTCTGTACACGGTAAATTGACATTATCCTGTAACAAAAGCTTAAGGCTGACGATACCATCGTCCATCTGCACATCCACGTTAAAATTGAGTTTTTTCGCCAGCGTGACCATGCCACGGTTGCCCGGCATGGTGATGCCGTTCAGTTGTTGCAGGCCATGGGCGCGGGTGTAACGAATCATTTTTTCGAGTAACCGCCGCCCCATTCCCAGACCTTTCAGATCGGAACGTACCAGCACGGAGAACTCTGCATCAATGTTGTCGGCATCCGAAATGGCGCGGGTGACGCCGATGATCTCCGGCTGTCCCTGGTGCTGACGCACCGCGACGATCGCCATTTCCCGGTCATAGTCGATCTGTGTCATATTGGCCAGATCGTCATGTGTGAATTCGTTAATTTCGCTGAAATAGCGGTAGTAGAGATCTTCTTTGGTTACCTGACTGATGAAGTCACGCAGCAGCGGTTCATCTTCAGGTAAGATCGGGCGGAACAGGCAATGCTGACCATCTTTCAGCTCCACCTCCTCTTCCAGGTGCTGAGGATAAGGACGAATCGCCAGGCGGGTTTCGCTGTCGCCGTCAAAGGGGGCCAACGACAGGGTGACGTCCAGCAGCGTGAAATCACTGCCCGCCGCCAACAGCGGATGAATATCCAGGCGCGCTATTTCCGGGCAATCCACCACCAGGTTAGACACCTGTACCAGTAACTGGCTCAGCGCGGCAACATCAAGAGGGATGAGCGCACTGCGGCTGCGGATCTTACCGCCTTTTATCGCCTGTATGACCAGATAGCGCGCCAGCGTCATATTGAGCGGCGGCAACGCTACGGCAGCCTGTTTCTCAGCCTGCCATTCCACGCCACCTTCACCCAGCATGATGATCGGGCCAAACAGCGGATCCTGTTCCACGACTATGCGCAGCTCCTGTGCTCCGGCACGATTTGCCATGCTCTGCACGACCAGCCCTTCGATTCGGGCGCTGGGTAACGTCTGTTTTACGCGGTCGATAATGGCGTCTGCCGCGCGCCGCACTTCAGCAGCATTGCGCAGATACAGCATCACGCCCTGGACGTCGGATTTATGCGCCACGTCCGGGGAGCGCAGTTTTAGCGCAACCGGGTAACCGATTTGTTCGGCAATGGTGACCGCATCATCGCTGTCTTTCGCAATCCAGGTGGGCAGAGTGGCCAGTCCGTAGGCTTTGAGCACCGGCTGCACCTCATGCGTATCCAGCGATAACACACCCTGATTTAATGCCTGAGATAAGATCTGGTGCGCCTGCGCACTGTCCTGAGTCAGACTGGCCGGCAGCGCGGGGGTTTCCCGCAGTAACTTCTGATTACGCCGGTATTCCACCTGGTGCATAAAGGCAGTAACGGTACCTTCCGGCGTGCGCCAGGTAGGAATGCCCGCCTGCGTAAAAGCCCGGCGCGCCGCCTGAGAAGAGTATTCCCCGCACCAGTTCGTCAACAGCGTAAGCTGTTTACCGCGCGGATGTTGTTGCACCAGCTGAATAATTTTCTCTGCGGTTTCGGTGGCGGGGGCAACGGCACTGGGGGCATGAATCAGCATCAACGCATCTAAATCATGGCTGTCGAGCAGCACGCTAATACAGTCAAGATAACGCGCCGGTGTGGCATCGTCTTTTAAATCAAGCGGATTGCCATGTCCGACGCCCTCCGGCAGGACAGCATTGAGCTGCTGCACGGTCTCGTCGCTCAGCACGGCCAGCTTACCGTTGCGGGCATAGAGTTCATCCAGCGCCAGTGCGGCGGGCGCGGCACCATTGCTGACGATCATCAGGCGATGACCACGCGGCGGGCGCATATGGCTTAAGGATTCCACTGCGGTAAACAGCTCGTGGGTATCCTGTACCCGCAGTAACCCCGCGCGCTGAATGGCGGCATCCCAGGCGGCATCCAGACCACTGTGCGTTCCCAGCAACGCCTGTGCCTGACGGCTGCGCCCACTTTTGATGATCAGGATGGGCTTATTACGTGAGGCGCTTCGCGAAGCCGAGACAAAACGGCGTGCATCACTAAGATGTTCAAGATAAAGCAGAATCGCGCTGGTTTTGCCATCGCGGGCAAGAAAATCCAGCAGGTCATCCACGTCGGTATCCAAACTGTCTCCCAGCGCGATAAACCAGGAGAAGCCCAGGTTACGCTGCTGTGCCCAGTCGAGAATGGTATTAGAGACGGCGGATGACTGCGAAATAAACGCAATGCGGCCCTTAGCAATGGGTACGGGCGAAAAGCTGGCATTCAGTCCCTGCCACGGTGCCAGCAGGCCCAGACTGTTAGGGCCGAGCAGGCGGATCTGCCAGCGGCTGGCGCACTGTTTTAATTCGGGAAGCTGGCTGGTGGGCGCAGAAAGAATGATGCAGGCTTTACAGCCTTTCTCGCCAAGCTGCTGCAGCAGTTCCAGATTCCTTTTGTGATGGGTGCAAATGACCGCCAAATCCGGGGCGAAAGGCAGACTGTGAATATCAGGCCAGGCCAGCACGCCGCTGACGGCTTTGTATTTTGGCGTAACCGGCAACACCGGTCCGCTAAAGCCGCCGGCCAGCAGGTTGCGCATCATGAAATAGCCTGCGCGTCCCGGTTTGATCGAGGCGCCGATAACCGCAATGGATTTCGGCCTTAACAGCGCTTCCAGTCCGCGTTGACTCATCACGTACTCCATTCATCAGGATTTAGGTGATTGTAAACGTATTTGCCCCGTTTTACCGCCGGGCAGATCGCAGGCTGAAGAAGGGCGTACATCAGCGCGCCCGGGACACTATTCGTCACGCATGTACGTGACCGCTAACGTTATCGGTTCTGACCGGGATGGTGCGGTTTACCGGCCAGGTAAGCCTGGCGAAACTGCTCAAAATGCCGGGATAAAGCCTGCGCTGCGTCGCTGTCGCCCGCCTGTTGCAGTAATGCCGCTGCAATTTCTGCCGTACAGTGCTGGCCTTCGCCGTGTGCTTCACGCAGCGTGTAGCGGGAAGGGGACGTTACATTGAGCGACAGCACCGGGAAACGATCAAGCCAGGGGCTTTTGCGAAACATCTTCCGCGCCTCATTCCAGGTACCGTCCAGCATAATAAACAGCGGCGGTTTGCCCGACAGCGGCGGCGCGTGGAGAACCTCGCGACCGTCATCCGCATAGGAGGCAGGAAAAACCACCATCGGCTGATAAGCCCCATCGGCCACCGCCGCCAGTAACAGCGGATCGGGCTCCGTGCGTGACCAGCCAAAGGCCTGCGTATTTGGCAACACATCCGCAATCAACCGGCCGGTATTGCTTGGCTTCATCGGCTCGGTATCAAACATCACCAGGCAAAAGCGGCTCCGGGCGGACTGTGTAACGATGCTGTCGCACAGGCACTGTTTTTCCGGCAACAGACAGCCCTGACAGCGAAGCACACGATTTCCGCGGGCTAAAAAAGGACGCGTAGCACGGGCCAGACGTTGGCTGCGTAAACGTAAAACGGCGTTATCAGACATGATTCTTCAGGACAGGAAAAAGCGTAGTGTAATCGAAGCGTCGGACAAAAGGAAAAGGCCAGCAGATGCTGGCCTCAGGGACTTACAGGGATTCGTCGAGCCACTCATTAAAGGGGGCTTTCGGCATCGCGCCGTTCAGCACATCTACCATCTCGCCTTTTTTAAACACCATGATGGTCGGGATACTGCGAATGCGGAAACGGCTGCTCAGGGCGGGCTCGGCTTCGGTATTCACCTTCAGAAAGCGAACCTTACCGCTACGCTCCTGCGCGACGTCTTTATAAACGGGCGCAAAGTTGACACAAGGGCCGCACCAGGGTGCCCAAAAATCCACGACGACAGGCAGGTCATCCTGCAGATAGCTGTCCAGCGTGGCGGCAGTGGCGTTGATCACGTCACCCGAAAACAGGCTTTCGCCACAACGACCACATTTGGCACCATCGGCAAGCCGTTCTTCGGGAACGCGATTGGTTGCCTGACAAGACGTGCATACCGTATTCATAAAAAACCTCTGATAATGATGTAGAGCGCTTTGCTCAATATTGTCCATTATGAAAGGGTGATAAGATCCGCTCAATGTGGATTGCTCTATAGGTTCAATAGTTGATAGCTAAGCGCAGTCACATCAGGTAATCTTCGCGCTCTCAATGCAGGAGGAAGAAATGAACGACGAATTTAAAGGCAAAAGTGGTAAGGTCAAAGTCATGTATGTGCGTGGCGAAGATGAGCAAAGCGCGCGTGCGCCCAATCCTCGTACAGGCAAAGGTGGCCGTCCTGCTGCTCGCCGTGAAGACACTCGTCGTTCATCCGGCCCACGTACTGAGCGCAGTGAAGAAGGCGGACGCAGTACAGGTCGTCGCAGCGACAGCGCGCCACGCCGCAATGACAGTGCACCTCGCCGCAACGATCGCAGCAGCGATAACCGCGACGCTTACGGCAGCAGTGATTCGCCCTGGCGCACCGTTTCCCGTGCACCGGTCGATGAGCCCAAATCGGATAACCCGGGCATCAGCGGTAAAGGTGTCGTGGACGTAGAGCAGATCCGCCGCCAGCGCCTGGAAGAAACCCGGGTTTATGGCGAAAACGCCTGTCAGGCGCTGTTCCAGAGCCGTCCCGAAAGCATCGTGCGTGCCTGGTTTGTGCAGAGCGTTACGCCGCGTTTTCGCGACGCGCTGCGCTGGCTGGCAGCGAACCGTAAAGCCTACCACGTGGTAGATGACGCTGAGATCACCAAAGCCTCCGGCACCGAACACCATGGCGGTGTGTGCTTCCTGATTAAAAAGCGCATGGGCATGGATGTGGCGGCGTGGCTGGAGAAGGCCGAAAGCAAAGACTGCGTGCTGGCCCTTGAAGATGTCAGTAACCCACATAACCTTGGCGCTATCATGCGTAGCTGTGCACATTTCGGTGTGAAAGGGCTGCTGGTGAATGATGCCTCGTTGCTGGAATCCGGCGCGGCAGTTCGTACCGCGGAAGGCGGGGCGGAACACGTTCAGGCCATCAGCGGCACAACCTTTACGCAAGGCCTCGACGCGTTCCGTAAAGCGGGTTACACCATCGTAACCACATCCAGCCATCAGGGTACGCCGCTGTCTGAAGCCGAGCTGCCTGCCAAAATGGTCCTGGTGTTAGGGCAGGAACGTGAAGGCTTGTCCGACAGCACGTTCCAGCAGGGCGATATGAGCCTGTCAATTGGCGGCACCGGTAATGTGGAAAGTCTGAATGTGTCGGTCGCGACCGGTGTGCTGTTAGCCGAATGGTGGCGTCAGAACGCATAATCTGTGCGAGCAAAACGATGGCGCGGCCAAGGCGCCATCATGCTCTATGCCGTTCGTTACCGCGCTTTACTCTCCCTCAGGCTTTGATCGCTGATAATGCGCATCCATCTCATTAAGTACCCGTTGATTCTCCAGTCCCCATTGATAAAGCTGTTCCACCGGTTCCGCAAAGGTTCTGCCCAGCGCCGTTAACTGATATTCCACTTTAGGCGGCACCACGTCATAAACATGGCGGGAAATTAGTCCGCGTTGCTCCAGCTCTTTTAGCGTCTGAAACAACATCTTTTTCGATATTCCCTGCAGGCTTCGCTGCAGTTCCCCCGTGCGTGCGCGGCCACCTGGCCAGTGAAACAGCGCGTGCAGCACCATTGTGCTCCACTTCACCGAAAACAGATCCATCAGGCGGCGCGGTGGCGAATCCACATAAAAAACCAGTTTTCCGTCAACCCAGGCTGGCATAGTGTCCTTCCTTTCTATGGTCACCAAAAGGTGACTACTATCAATAATGAACCCATTTGAGTAGAGTTTGCCGCCTTCCGTTAAATAACGCCAGATACGATGAGAGGCACAATGAAAATCAATGCACTGATCGCCCACGATGCGACACAACCCCTGACGCCCGGCCAGATAGCGCTGCGTCCGCTTCAGCCCAGTGATGTCAGAATCGAAATTCTTTACTGTGGCGTTTGCCACTCCGATTTGCACATGGCCCGCAATGAGTGGGCGGTGAGCCACTATCCATTAGTACCCGGTCATGAAATTGTGGGCCGGGTTATTGAAACCGGCGGAAAGGCCAGCCGTTTTGCCCCCGGCGATCTTGTCGGTGTGGGCGTGATGGTGGATGCCTGCCGCACCTGTCGTTTTTGTCAGCAGCAGGAAGAGCAGTATTGCGAAGCCGGCTTCACCGCGACCTATAACGGCACAGATAAATATACCGGGGAGCGCACCCGGGGCGGTTATGCGGAACACGTTGTCGTCGATCAGGATTTTGTCGTATCGGTTCCTTCGCACTTGCCGCTGGCAGGCGTGGCCCCGCTATTGTGTGCGGGCGTCACTGTGTGGTCACCGCTCCGTCACTTTGATGTCAAAGCGGGCGACAAGGTTGGCGTCATTGGCCTGGGTGGGCTGGGGCACATGGCGGTAAAACTGGCGAGCGCACTGGGTGCGGACGTCACGCTGTTCACCACCTCTCCCGACAAAGCGGAAGATGCGCGCCGACTTGGTGCCCGTCATGTTGTGGTATCACGCCATGCAGCAGAGATGCAGGCCTGTCAGCAGTCGCTGGATCTGATCGTGGACTGCGTTGCCGCGCCTCACGATCTGGATCCCTATCTGGCCACGCTTAAAACCAATGGCCGTCTGGTGCTGGTGGGCATTCCCGACAGCCCGCACGCCTCACCGGATATCACGCCTATGGTATTCCGCCGTTTAAGCATCAGCGGCTCTTCTATTGGCAGCATCAAAGAAACGCAGGACATGCTGGACTTCTGCGGTGAGAACAATATTACGGCTGACATCGAGTTGATTCGCGGAGAGCAGACAGAAGAGGCATTTGCGCGGATGCTGAAAGGAGAAGTGAAATACCGGTTCGTGATTGATATAAAAGCGACGCGTTGGTAAGGACGTTCTGGCGTACCGGGCAGGTACGCCAGAACCGGCGAAGACAGTGCGGCAGCCGCTAGTGCGCGCCGCCGCCTCCACCGCCCGCGCCGAACGGTGGACGGGCAAACCAGATCAGGACCAGCAAGACGAGGAACACGCCCGCCGAGGCCCAGAAAATCTCATTGGCAGAGATAATCAGCCCCTGATTGGTAATCTGCTGGGCGATGTAGGCCGACGCCTGCTGATGCGACATGCCCATCCCTTCAAGCTGGCTGTACATCTGCTGCGCATTGATGTTGTACGGCGTCACTGATTCGGTGAGGTTGCTGTGGTGCATTGCCTCACGATCCGTCCACATTGTCGTGGTAATGGAAGTGCCAATCGAGCCCGCCAGCGTACGCACAAAGTTAGACAGGCTGGATGCCGCGGCCATGCGCTCCGGTGGCAGACCGGAAAGCGTGATTGTCGTCAATGGCATAAAGAAGCAGGCCACCGCGAAGCCCTGAATAAACTGAGGCCAGGCGGAGGCCGCAAAGTCCATCTCGGGCTCAAAGGTGTAAGCTCGCCAGTAAAAACAAATGGCATACATAATGAAGCTAAACGTTACCAGTTGCCGCATGTCTATCTTATGCGAGAAACGCCCAATAATCGGCGACAGGATAACCGGGATAATCCCCACCGGTGCCGACGCCAGCCCGGCCCAGGTTGCGGTATAGCCGTAGACCTCCTGCAACAACTGCGGCAACAGGACAATCGAGCCAAAATAGAGCATGTAGGCCAGGCTAATCGACAAACAGCCTATGGTGAAATTACGCGATTTGAACAGCGACAGATCGACTATCGGATGCTCATCCGTCAACTCCCATATCAGCAACATCACGAGCGCCACCACGGCAACAATGGTCAGAACGATGATTTCCGTCGAACTAAACCAGTCCAGCTCTTTACCCCGATCCAGCATGACCTGCAGCGAACCGACTCCGACAATCAGCAGGACCAGCCCGACGGTATCGATCGGTCGAATCTGTGTCTGTGTTTCACGACCACGCAGGGTTTGCAGCGTCAGCATAATGACGACAACCCCGATAGGAACGTTGATAAAGAAAATCCAGCCCCAGTGGTAGTTATCGCTGATCCAGCCGCCGAGGATCGGTCCACATATCGGGGCCACGATCACCGTCATCGCCCAGAGCGACAGGGCGATACTGCGCTTGGCCGGAGGATAGTTGTTCAGCAACAGGCTTTGCGACAGCGGAATCAACGGACCGGCCACGATCCCCTGAATGACGCGGAAGAAAATCAGCATCTCCAGGCTTTCTGACATACCGCAGGCCCAGGAGGCCAGCGCAAACAGGATAGTGGACCAGGTAAAGAGTTTGACTTCACCGATGCGCCTGGCGAGCCAGCCGGTAATCGGAATCGAGATAGCATTGGCCACCCCGAATGAGGTGATGACCCAGGTTCCCTGGGAGTTGGACGCCCCCAGGTTACCGGCAATCGTCGGAATCGCAACGTTCGCAATGGTAGAGTCCAGAACCTGCATGAACGTCGCCAGCGATAACGCAATGGTCATTAAGACCAGCGGCATCCCTTTAAGCGGTGTTTGTGCCATTACAGCCTCCGGCTCATCATCCGGCGTTCGCGTGGACGATATCGGTGATCAGCGTATTAACCGGTGCCAGGTCAATGGCCAGCGCGTTAGTGCTGTAAGCTGCCTGCTGACGTACGCTGGTTGCCAGTACGCTACCGTCTTTATTGTCGGTATCAATTTTGACCAACGTTGACAGGCCAATACGCAGTGGATGCTTCGCGACTTCGTCCTGGTTCAGCTCAATGCGCACTGGCAGGCGCTGAACGACTTTAATCCAGTTGCCCGTGGCGTTCTGTGCAGGTAACAGGGAAAACGCGCTGCCTGTGCCCATATCCAGCCCCACCACTTTGCCGTGATAGACCACATCGTCGCCGTAGATATCTGCCACAACGGTGGCCGGTTGACCAATACGCACGCCTGCCAGTTGGGTTTCTTTAAAGTTTGCATCCACCCACAAATCCGTCGCCGGGACGACAGCCATCAGCGGGGTACTGGTGCTGATTTGCGATCCGACCTGGACGCTACGACGCGAGACATAACCGTCCATCGGGCTGCGAATGTCGGTACGTTGCAGTGCCAGCCAGGCGTCACGCAGCTGCGCGGCGCTCTGTTTTACGGCAGGCTGGTTTTCCAGTGAGGTGTTCAGGATCATCGCCTGGTTGGCGTTGTATTGCTGAATCGCCACATCCAGCTCTGCTTTCGCCGAGGCCACGGCATCGCGCGCATGTTGCAGTTCTTCACGGCCAATCAGGTTGGACGCACCCAACGGTTCGCGGCGTTTCAGATCGGCCTGCGCCTGATCCAACGCCGTCTGACGGAGTGCAATGGTGGCCTGATACTGTTTCGCATTAATCATCTGTTGGTGCACCTGACGAACGCTGGTAGCCAGCTCCGTCTGCGCTTTTTCAAAGGCCTGCTGTGCGTCAGTTTTATCCAGCGACACCAGCACATCCCCTTTTTTGACATAGTCCGTATCGTCAAACCAGACTTTGTTCACGCTGCCTGATACCTGGGCCATGATCTGCACCTGATTACCCGCAACATAGGCATCATCCGTTTCCTGAAAATGACGCAACACTAAAAACCAGTATACGCCCCACGCAATGCCGAGCAGTACGACCACCAGCGCCAGTAAAATCAGTGCGCCTTTGCGCTTTTTCTTTTTGTTGTTCACAGGCTGATGCGGGCTTTGCGCCTCTGATGCACTCATGTATTTCTCCACGTTTTCCACTATGTCGGCGAGGTCAAGTCCGTTTTCGCCTTCGCCCGAGCCAAAAAAGCCAGCGACTAAGCGCTGGCCGGATGAAAGAGGGTTAAAATAACGATTTCGTCAGGTGATTGTGTCGCAGATCTTGCTATTACCGTGATAACGAGGCAGACAGTTTGTCTTCTTCCATTTTATCCAGTCGGGTAAGCAACTTACGGGTGATGCTTTCGAGCTGCGACTTTTCGTCAGCGGTCAGAGCGGACCACAGATATTGCAGGCTCTGATGCTGCGGCGGCAGAACCTGCTGCAGGAAGGCATTACCTTTGTCGGTCAGATGCAGATGCAGACAGCGGCGATCCTGCGCACTTTCACGGCGCTCAATCCAGCCGCGTTTTTCCAGCTCATCAGCGATGCGCGTGGCGTTGGTACGTGATGAACCCAGCGCGGTACTCAGTTCAGAAGGCTGAATGCTCTGATCTTCCTGCGCATCCAGGGTCAGCAATGCCATAAACAGGGTTTCATTGATGCCCTGTTCTTTCAGCATTTTATTACGATTATCCAGCAGCTTACCTTGCATATGCATGCAGAGTCGCGTCAGAAGAATCTCCTGAAAGGGGAAATCCGCATGACGATTGGCGCGGATGTTTAACATTTGCTCAATGGGAGTAAACGAACTTTCCATTAGAAAAAACCTCACTAATTTCAACTTTTATAGTAACCACGGCGACAGCATGACTGTTGAGTCACCGGACACAGAAGCGGTGTTCTCGGGCTGTTCCACTGTGGTGATTCAAGATCTGTCCTTGACCCCAGGGTGAAGGTGGTGCGCATCGATATCACAGGCGTTAGTCGTAGAGCGAAACGGTACGACATCAAATGATTTCGAAAGAAAAAATAACCGACGTGAATAACTTTGGGGCCAACCATAGCAAACTCACACTCGGCTGAACAGGCTAAATCACACTATTCTAGCTATTCGGTTGCTCTAAGCGGTGATTCCTCCACCAGACAAGTAAATTCAGTAACGTCAGTGTTGCACCGGCTGCGCAAACCCCATGCCAGCCGCCCAGATGATAGGCATTGGCAGACAGCAGCGAACCCAACGCACCGCCGATAAAGTAGCTGGTCATATAGCCGGCATTCAGGCGGTTACGGGCATCAGGCTGACGCGCGTAAATCACGCTCTGATTGGTGATATGCACGCCCTGTACCGCCAGATCCAGCAGCAAAATGCCGATAATCAGAGCCGCAAGATGCTGCGTGCCCCAGGCGGTCACGCTCCATGACAGCAGCATAATCAGCAAGCCCATGCTGGTGGTCAGTTTCGCTTTACCTTTGTCCGCCAGCGCCCCGGCTTTTCTGGCCGCCAGCGCGCCAGCGGCACCCACCAGCCCCAGTAAGCCGATCTCCCCTTCCGAATAACCGTAGGGCGCGGAAGAGAGCAGAAAGGCCATTGAGGTCCACAGGATGCTGAAATTGGCAAACGTCAGGCAACCGGTAAAGGCCCGGGTGCGCAGAACAGCGTCGGCCGCATACAGCCTGAAAATGGAAACCAGCAGCTGCGGATAATTTAACGAGACCGAGGGGGTAATACGCGGCAGCGCGCGCCACAGCGCCAGCGCCATCAACAGCATTAAGACGCTGGCGACCCAGTAGACGGTTTGCCAGCCGCCCAACTGAGCCAGGCCGCCCGCCACGGTGCGCGCCAGCAAAATACCCAACAGCAAGCCACTCATGACGGTGCCGGTCACTTTGCCCCGTGTTTCCGGGCGGGCCAGGGTGGCCGCCAGCGGTACCAGAATTTGCGCCGCGACAGAAAAGAGCCCGGTAAGTACCGTTCCCAGTAACAACACAGGAAAAGAGGAGGAAAGGGCAATGATCACCATACCAAGCGCCGCCAGCACCATCATGGCAACAATCAGTCCACGCCGTTCCAGCATATCGCCAAGTGGGACCAGCAACAGCAGACCGCAGGCATAGCCGAGTTGCGCGCTGGTCACGATAAACCCGGCGAATGCGACGGATAAGTGAAAGTGAAGGGCGATAGTATGCAGCAGAGGCTGAATATAATAATTACTGGCGACGCACAGTCCCGTGGCAACGGACATCAGTCCCACCAGCGCGGAAGATAAACCAGGGTGAGACGTTGTCATAGGTCGTCAGTAGCAAAGATGAATAATAATGTGGCGTTAATAATAACCTAAAAAATAATTTGATAGCTATGTTTATATGATAGTCGGGTAACAGTAAAGATCGACAGCCGTTTACGTCGGGTTTGTTGGTCGCGATTTCTCGGGTCGTGGCAGGCACAGACTTATCCCTCTGTCAGATTGGATCCGGGTACGGCGCCCCGTTTTGGCGTCGGAATAAACGGGTTTCTCAACGCCATGCCAAAGGCAGCGCGATGCTGAGAGCGGTCATTGCGTGAGCAGTGATCTCAGCCTGGTTAACCCTGGCAACGGCGGCCAAATCGTTACCGTCATTTATTGTGGCGCGATCGGCACCCGTTCCGCGGACGGAGAGGGAAGGTTCAGCGCGCTGTGAAAATGCCGCGCGCCTGTCCCTTCGCTAAGGGGAAACGTGCCGTTGACAGCACGGCACACAACGTCTTAAAAATTCCAGTCTTCGTCTTCGGTTTCGACCGCTTTCCCCATCACGTAAGACGATCCTGAGCCCGAGAAGAAATCATGGTTCTCATCCGCATTGGGTGACAGTGCCGCCAGAATGGCCGGATTGACCTGCGTCAGCTCCGCCGGGAACAGAGCCTCGTAGCCCAGATTCATCAACGCCTTATTGGCGTTGTAATGCAGGAAGGTTTTCACCTCGTCTGCCCAGCCTGTTTCGCCGTACAGCGCTTCCGTATAGGCCACTTCATTTTCATACAGCGCCAGCAGCAGATCGATGGCGAACTGCTGTAAGGCTTCGCGGCGGCCCTCATCGACCTGCTCAAGCGCTTTCTGGTATTTATAGCCGATATAGTAGCCGTGTACCGCCTCATCGCGGATGATTAAACGAATCAGATCCGCCGTATTGGTCAGCTTGCCGCGGCTGGACCAGTACATCGGCAGCCAGAAGCCCGAATAAAACAGAAACGACTCCAGAAAGACGCTGGCGATTTTTTTCTTTAACGGATCGTCAGCGCGGTAATGGGTCAGGATAATCCCGGCTTTATTTTGCAGGGCCTGGTTCTCTTCACTCCACTGGTACGCCGCATCCACATCGCTGGTATTGCATAAGGTCGAAAAAATCGAGCTGTAGGAGCGGGCATGCACCGCCTCCATAAAGCTGATATTCGACAGCACCGCCTCCTCATGCGGCGTCAGCGCGTCAGGCATTAACCCCGGTGCGCCCAGCACATTCTGAATGGTGTCCAGCAGCGTCAGGCCGGTAAAGACGCGAATGGTGAGCTGCTGTTGTGACTTGTCCAGCGTCTGCCAGGCCGGCAAATCATTGGACAGCGGGATTTTTTCCGGCAACCAGAAGTTGCTTGTCAGACGGTTCCAGACCTCAAGATCTTTCTCATCCTGAATCCGGTTCCAGTTAATCGCGTGAATATGTCGAAGTTGCATAACAGGTTTCTCACAGTGCACAGGAGACGCACCCCTGCACTTCGGTGCCTTGCAGGGCCATCTGGCGCAGTCGAATGTAATAGAGCGTTTTGATACCTTTCTTCCAGGCGTATATCTGCGCTTTATTGATGTCGCGCGTGGTCACGTCGTCCCGGAAGAACAGGGTCAGTGACAGGCCCTGATCCACATGTCGGGTTGCCTCAGCGTAGGTATCAATAATGGCCTCCGGCCCAATCTGGTAGGCATCTTCATAGAACGCCAGATTGTCATTGGTCATGAAGGGGGCGGGATAGTATACGCGACCGGTTTTACCCTCTTTGCGGATCTCAATACGCGACACAATCGGATGAATACTGGAGGTGGCGTGATTGATGTAGGAGATCGACCCCGTGGGCGGGATAGCCTGCAGATTCTGATTGTATAAACCCGAGGTCATCACCGCTTCACGCAGCGCCAGCCAGTCTTCACGGCCGGGCAGCGTAATGCCCGCTTTGGCAAACAGGGCGGCAATACGGGCGGTGCGCGGCTGCCAGTCAGCGTTCAGATACTTGTCAAAGTAAGCGCCGGTGGCATAGGTCGAGGACTCAAAACCCTCGAAGGTTTGCTGGCGTGCTTTTGCCAGCTGATTCGAGGCGCGCAGCGCATAATAGGTCACACAGTAAAAATAGAGATTAGTGAAATCCAGTGCTTCCGGAGAACCATAGACGATGCCTTCCCGCGCCAGATAGCCATGCAGGTTCATCTGGCCCAGGCCGATCGCATGGGAACGCCGGTTACCTTCTGCAACGGAAGGCACGGACGCAATATCACTCATCTCTGATACCGCCGTCAGGGCGCGGATTGCCGTATCCACCGTCTGTGCGAGATTGCCCGAGTCCATCGCATGCGCGATATTCAGGGAACCCAGATTACAGGAAATGTCTTTTCCCACGCGGCGGTAGCTCAGGTCTTCATTAAACTCGCTGGCGCTGTTCACCTGCAAAATCTCTGAACAGAGGTTGCTCATATTAATGCGACCGGCAACAGGGTTATCGCGGTTGACGCTGTCCTCATACATGATGTAGGGATAACCCGATTCAAACTGAATTTCCGCCAGCGTCTGGAAGAAATCGCGCGGCTGAATATAGGTTTTACGAATGCGGTCATCCGCCAGCATCTCGTGATATTTCTCACTGACGCTGATATCACCAAACGCCTGACCGTAGATCCGCTCCACATCGTAGGGCGAGAACAGCGCCATCGGCTGATTCTCTTTGGCAAGCTGGAAGGTGATGTCCGGGATCACCACGCCCAGCGACAGGGTTTTAATGCGGATTTTCTCGTCGGCGTTTTCGCGCTTGGTATCCAGAAAACGTAAAATGTCAGGATGGTGAGCACTGAGCCAGACTGCGCCCGCTCCCTGACGTGCGCCCAACTGGTTAGCATAGGAGAACGCATCTTCCAGCATTTTCATGACCGGAATGACGCCGGAAGACTGGTTTTCAATGCGCTTAATCGGCGCACCGGCCTCCCGCAGGTTCGACAACAGGAACGCCACGCCGCCGCCGCGTTTGGACAGCTGCAGGGCGGAATTCACCGCCCGGCCAATCGATTCCATATTGTCTTCAATACGCAACAGGAAGCAGGAAACCAGCTCGCCGCGCTGTTGCTTGCCGCAGTTAAGGAACGTCGGCGTGGCAGGCTGAAAACGGCCACTGAGGATTTCCGCCAGTACTGCGCGTGCCAGGCTTTCGTCGCCCCGTGCCAGCGTCAGTGCCACCATGCAGGCACGCTGCGCAAAGGTTTCCAGGTAACGCTTGCCGTCAAATGTCTTCAGCGTGTAGCTGGTGTAGTACTTCCACGCGCCTAAAAAGGTTTTGAACTCAAAACCCCATGCGTCGGCTTCATCGTGCAGGGCACACAGGAAGTCAAAATCGTACTGATTCAGCACGTCCGCTTCATAGTAGCCTTCTGCAACCAGATAGCGCAGGCGCTCGGCTACGCTGGCAAAGTGCAGCGTATTGGGTTGCACGTGCTGAATAAGGAACTGTCGCGCCGCCTGCTGATCCTTTTCAAACTGAATACGGCCATCGGCGTCGTACAGATTCAGCATGGCGTTCAGCGCATGGTAGTCCAGCGCAACGTTGTTCAGAGTGTCTGTTGTTGCCAAAATTGGGTTACTCCCGCTTTTACATTGGCGATATCGTCCGGCGTTCCCATCAGTTCAAACCGATACAGGTAGGGAACCTGGCATTTCTTAGCAATGATGTCGCCCGCCAGGCAGTAGCCTTCACCGAAGTTACGGTTACCGGCCGCGATCACGCCGCGCAGACCGCGACGATTGGCTTCATCATTAAGAAACTGAATCACCTGTCTGGGCACGGCGCCGCGATGACTGCCACCGCCATAGCTCGGCACCACCAGAATATAAGGCTGGTGAATATGCAGCGGTTGCTTACTCTCAATCGGTATGCGGTGCGCGGGCAGGCCCAGACGGGTAATAAACCGATGGGTGTTTTCCGACTGGCTGGAAAAATAGACCAGTGGGAACATGTGACTACCCGCCGATGGTCGTGGTTTGGGTTAAACGGGCTATCTTGTCAGGACGAAAGCCACTCCAGTGATCGTCATGGGTCATCACCACGGGCACCTGGCGATAGCCCAGCGCTTTCAGGCTGTCGATTGCGTCCGGCTGGGTATCCAGATTGATCAGTTGGTAATCGATGCCGTGGCGATCCAGTGCATTCTTCGTGGCATTACACTGGACACAGTGGTTTTTAGTGTAAATAATAATGCGCATGATTCGTATTCCTCTTTCATTGCGGTCCTGCTGCGAATAACGACGTGTATATCCCTGAATCAGGCTTCGTTCGTGCAAACATCTTGTGGGCTGACAATGAAATGAATACTAGATGTAGTATTTATGGCGGTCAATAGCACCATATGTAGGGTTAATCGCGATTATCGCGGCAAGTCAGGCCTGGCGCGCTCTGCCACCCGAAAAATAAATTTGTAAAGCTGATTGATTAAAAAACAGGCATAAAAAAGCCCCGCTCAGTGAGCGAGGCGGATGATAACGGGGTGGAACAGCGTTAGCGGCGTGAAACCAGTAGTGCGCCTAACACAATGCCGACGGCCGCGCCGATACCGACACCGTACCAGGGTTTTTCATGGACATACGCGTCAACCTGATAGCCGGCATCGCGGGCCACCTGCGTGACACGGTTACCGCCGCCGTTCAGTTTTGCCCGGGTTTGCTTAAGCAGGGCTTCAGCCTGACTGCGCGCAGAATTGACTTCGTCTTTGGCCTCGCTGCCGTAAGACTTCAGCAGGGCTTCAAGTGAATCTGCCAACTCATTAACATCCTGATTGATATCAATGTCATCGTTTTTTTGCGTTCGATTAAACATTTTTGGCTCCCTTGTCATTAACACGTAATACTCAGTGTAGACCACGTTTTGCTTAACGAGGCGCGGGACGACCCTTTAGGGAAAATTCCGAATGCCCGTACAGCCACGCTGATGTAAGGTTGCGTGGCTTTTGAAGAGGAGAGGATCAAGCATGTATTTACGACCAGATGAGGTAGCGCGCGTCCTGGAAAAAGTGGGCTTTGAAGTCGATGAAATTACCCCCCGTGCGTACGGCTATCGTCGTGGCGACAACTATGTTTACGTCAATCGCGAAGCGCGCATGGGGCGCACGGCGCTGGTCATCCACCCGACGTTAAAAGAAAAAAGTCAGCCTTTCGCCGAACCGGCCTCAGAAATGAAAACCTGTGATCACTACACACAGTTCCCTCTCTACCTGGCCGGTGATACGCAGGAACACTACGGTATTCCGCACGGTTTCAGTTCGCGAATGGCGCTGGAACGCTACCTGCAAAGCGTGTTTGGCTAACGCATTCCGCCCCGTTATCACGGGGCACCGATCCCGGCCTTTCTGGCACCTTACCGCTTCGCCCGTTGCATTTCGGCGCGACGACGCGTATAAATCTGCTGCATATAGATGTTTAGACGTCCATACGGATGAGGTTTATGAGCGAGCAGAATACGTCTTCGCAGGGTCAGTTCAAGCGAACCATGAAAGTACGCCACCTGGTGATGTTATCGCTGGGCGGCGTGATCGGTACGGGCCTGTTTTTTAACACCGGCTACATCATTTCCACGACAGGGGCCGCCGGTACGCTGCTGGCTTATCTGATTGGCGCGCTGGTGGTCTGGCTGGTCATGGCCTGCCTGGGTGAGCTGTCCGTGGCGATGCCCGAAACCGGCGCATTCCACGTCTATGCGGCCCGCTATCTGAGTCCGGCAACCGGCTATACCGTGGCCTGGCTCTACTGGCTGACCTGGACCGTCGCGCTGGGATCCAGCCTGACGGCGGCAGGGTTCTGTATGCAGTACTGGTTTCCGCATGTGCCGGTCTGGATCTGGTGCCTGGTTTTCTGTATTGCCATCTATCTGCTGAACGTGATTTCTACCCGCTTCTTTGCGGAAGGGGAATTCTGGTTTTCCATCATCAAGGTCATCACCATTGTCGCCTTTATCGTCCTGGGCGGCGCAGCCATGTTCGGGTTTATTCCCATGAAGGACGGTACGCCAGCACCCGGACTGAGCAATCTTACCGCGCACGGCTGGTTGCCTAACGGTGTGTTGCCGATCATCATGACCATGGTGGCGGTGAACTTTGCCTTTTCCGGCACTGAGTTAATCGGTATTGCCGCCGGTGAAACCGAAAACCCGCAAAAAGTCGTGCCGCTGGCTATTCGTACCACCGTTGCTCGTCTCATCCTGTTCTTTGTCGGCACCGTCTTCGTGCTGGCGGCGCTGATCCCGATGGATCAGGCCGGTATCGTCAAAAGCCCGTTTGTGCTGGTGTTTGAGAAAATCGGTATTCCATGGGCGGCGGATATCATCAACTTTGTTATTCTCACGGCCATCCTGTCAGCGGCGAACTCGGGCCTGTATGCTTCGGGCCGGATGCTGTGGTCGCTGGCCAATGAAAACACCTTGCCGCGCGCCTTCGCCCGGGTAAATAAACGTGGCGTACCGCTGCTGGCTATCACCGTCAGCATGATTGGCGGGCTGCTGGCGCTGTTTTCCAGTGTGGTCGCGCCGGACACCGTATTTGTGGCGCTGTCTGCTATCTCTGGCTTTGCCGTCGTGGCGGTGTGGCTCAGCATCTGTGCATCGCACTATGTTTTCCGTCGCCGCCATGTGCAGCAGGGCAAAGCGCCAGCGGACCTGATTTACCGCGCGCCACTCTATCCGTTTACGCCGATTCTGGGCTTTTTACTCTGCCTGCTGGCCTGTGCCGGGCTGGCGTTTGATCCCTCACAGCGCATTGCCCTGTGGTGCGGAATTCCGTTTGTGCTGTTTTGCTATGGCGCTTACCATGTGACCCACAAAAAATCACAGGCTAAGGAGGCCAGAGATGTCGCGTAATCCTGTATCACACGCACTGCAGCAGACTGCTCCGTTGATTCTGGATGGGGCGCTGGCGACTGAGCTGGAAGCCCGGGGCTGCGATCTGACGGATGCGTTGTGGTCCGCGAAAGTGCTGATGGAAAATCCTGAGCTGATTTACCAGGTGCACTATGACTATTTTGCTGCTGGCGCGCGCTGCGCGATTACCGCCAGCTATCAGGCGACGCCACAAGGCTTTGCGGCACGCGGTTTGAACGAACAGCAGTCGCTGGCGCTGATCGCACAAAGCGTCGAACTGGCTCAACGTGCCCGCGCAGATTACCTGGCGACGCAGACAGACGACAGGATATTGCTGGTAGCAGGCTCGGTGGGCCCTTATGGCGCGTTTCTGGCGGACGGGTCGGAATATCGCGGCGACTATACGTTGCCCGAAGCCGAGATGATGGCGTTTCATCGCCCCCGGATAGCTGTCTTGCTGGCAGCGGGCGTGGATGTGCTGGCCTGTGAAACCCTGCCTTCGTTTGCCGAAGCGCAGACGCTGGTCAACCTGCTGCGCGAATTCCCTGACAGCTGTGCCTGGTTCTCCTTTACGCTGCGTGATGCGGAACACCTCAGCGATGGCACGCCGCTGCGTGACGTTGCGGCCTACCTGAATGCGCAGCCGCAGGTTATTGCCGTGGGGATCAACTGCATCGCGCTGGAAAGTGTCACACCCGCTCTGCAGCAGCTTCAGCGCCTGACAGAGAAGCCCCTGGTGGTGTATCCCAATTCGGGTGAGCAGTACGATGCCAACAGCAAAAGCTGGCACTCCGCGCCCTCAGGTTGCACGCTGCATGACAAATTTGCCGAATGGCAGCAGGCCGGCGCCCGACTGATTGGCGGCTGCTGCCGCACCTCACCCCGTGACATCGCGGCGATTGCCCGCCATTGTCAACCGCAATAAAGCAGCAGAATCGGGCGATGATAGCCCGATTGAGAAGGATGAAAAGGTGGGAAGGGCGGTTTACACTGTGCTTCCTGACTTTTATCGGATCCTGCCATGAAACAGCACATTCTGGCTCTCGCTGCCGCGATGCTACTGAGCGGTTGCGCCACCATTGTTGGCAACGAAACCCAATCGGTTCTGATCGATTCGCAGCCGCCCGGCGCGCGTTTTACCGTACAGGATGAAACTGGTCGTCCGGTTGCGGAAGGCTATACGCCAAAAACCGTCATCCTGGAAAAATCCACCCATCGCTATTTTGGTAAAAAGCACTATTTGCTGATGCTGGAAAGTCCGGGCTATGTGCCCGTCACGGTGCCGATCGAAGCCCGTGCCAACCTGTGGTACCTGCTGGGGAATATTCCACTGCTGGGCTTCCCCGGCTGGCTGCTGGTCGATCCGTTCTACGGGGGCATGTATAACCTGGAGCCCGAGCATCCAAAGCCTTACATGAACCCGGTCGGCGCACGCGGCTGATTACTGGGCGGTAGGTTTTACCATACCGCCCGGTGCTTTATGGCGTTCCAGATACTGATGCTGGAAAATGCACATACGAATGGTGTTGCGGTATTCGCCATTGATAAAGAATTCGTGTTTAAGCACGCCTTCAATCTCAAAGCACAGTTTGCTGTAGATGTGGATGGCTTTCTCATTTTCCTGATCGACGATCAGGTAGAGCTTATACAGATTCAGCACGGAAAAACCGTAATCCATCGCCAGCTTCGCCGCCTGGGTGGCCAGACCTTTGCCCTGATGCGCCGGATCAATGATGATCTGAAATTCAGCGCGGCGGTGAACATGGTTAATCTCCACTAACTCCACCAGCCCCGCTTTTTGCCCCTCATGCTCAACCACGAAGCGCCGTTCGGTCTGATCGTGAATGTGCTTATCGTACAGATCGGACAATTCCACGAAGGCTTCATACGGCTCTTCGAACCAGTAGCGCATGACGCTGGCGTTGTTATCCAGCTGATGCACAAAGTGAAGATCTTCTCGTTCCAGTGGGCGAAGTCGGATGCTCATGGTTTTTCCTTGCATCAGGCTGAGGCGGCAATCTGCTCAACGATCCGTCCCTGCGCCATCCGGACGGCACGGTCACACATGTGATCAATCACATCGGGATCGTGGCTGACCAGCACCATCGTCAGACCATCCTGACGCTTAAGATCGTTAAGCAGATTGAGAATCTCAGCCTGGATTGACATATCCAGTGCCGATGTTGGCTCATCCAGCAGCAGTATTTTGGGCTGAAGCAACAGGGCGCGCACGATAGCCACACGCTGGCGCTGACCGCCGGACAACTGATGAGGATAGCGATCGGCCAGCGACGGATCCAGCCCCACATGGCGAAATCCCTCATGAATACGATCGTCGATGTTGTCCCGTTTCAGCAGGTTGAGCGGCTCGGACAGCGTACGGCGCAGGCGATGGCGGGGATGCAGGGAGGCATAGGGATCCTGAAACACCATCTGCACCTCCTGACGCAGCGCGCCGGTAAAGCTTTTGCCCGGCAGGACTTTGTGCCCTGCCAGTTGCATATCCCCCTGCCAGTGCGGGTTCAGTCCGGCCATCACCCACAGCAGCGATGACTTGCCGCAGCCAGACGGGCCGACCAGACCAAAACACTCGCCCGCGTTAACCTGCAGGTTAACGTCGTGTACGACGGTACGCAGATCGTAACCCTGTTTGTGTGACACGCTCAGGTGTTGCAGATTAATCATAGTGAGCCTCCAGCGCTGCGCGGTCCAGCACCGGTAGTGGTTGTCCGTGCGTGGCTTTACTGGGGCGGCAGGACCACAGCGTGCGAGTGTAGGGATGGGTTGCGCGCGGCAAATCCGCCGCAGGCAGCGTATCCAGCACGCGACCTTTGTACATTACCATCACGCGCTCGCAGTGCTCTGAGACCTGTTGCAGATCATGGCTAATTAGCAGCAGGCCCATGTTGCGGGACTCCACCAGCTCACGAATCAGCGACAGCACCTGATCGCGCATGGCGTGATCCAGTGCGGATGTCGGCTCGTCGGCAATCAAAAAGGCCGGATCGGTAATCAGGGCGATGGCCAGCATCACGCGTTGTCCCATCCCGCCGGACAGCTGATGCGGATAAACCTGCATCAACTGGCGCGGATTAGGCAGGCCGACGGCATCCAGCATGTCGCACACCTTTTCTTTGCGCGCTGCGCGGCTCAGGCGACGGTGCAGAATCAGCGGCTCTTCCACCTGCCAGCCGATCGTCCGTGACGGATTCAGCGCATATTTGGGGTCCTGCATGACCATGGCCACGCGCTCGCCCCGCAGCTTACTCCAGCCGCGCTCGTTCAGGGCCAGGGCATTTTCACCCGCGACCTGAAGCTGGCTGGCCTGCAGATGCAGGGCAGGGGACAGTAAGCCCATTAACGTCCGGGCGGTCAGCGATTTACCCGAACCGGATTCACCAACCAGCGCCACCCGCTCCCGCCCGATGGAGAAACTGATATTGTCGACCAGCGTCGCCGCCTCGCTGCGGATGCTGAGTGACTCCACAAGAATGTTATTTTGCATGTCGGGTATCCAGTCGGTCACGCAGGCCATCGCCTGTCAGGTTAAACGCCAGGCTGGCAAACAGAATGGCCGCGCCGGGAGCCGCCGCCACCCACCACTGGTCAAAGATCACCTTACTGCCTTCCGCAACCATTGAGCCCCACTCGGCGGTAGGCGGTTGCACGCCCATGCCCAGAAAGCCCAGTCCGGCAGCGGCCAGGATAATCCCGCCCAGGCTCAGCGCCGCGCGCACCACGGCGGTGGGCAGGCACAGCGGCAGAATATGGCCGAACATCAGGCGAAAGCCGGTAATGCCTTGCATACGGGCGGCGGCCAGATAGTCACTGCGCCGCAGCGCCAGGGTTTCGGCGCGCGCCTGACGGGCAAACGGCGGCCAACTGGTCAGCGCCAGCGCCAGCGCACCGTTCATCAGGCCCGGTCCCATAATGGAAACCAGCGCCAGGGCAATCACCAGGTTTGGCAGTGAAAGAAAAATATCAGTGATGCGCATTAAGACGCGCTCGGTCCAGCCGCCCGTATAGCCGGCGGTAATGCCCACCAGCAGGCCCACCGGGATAGTGAGGATCAGAATCAGTGATACCAGCAGCAGCGTCGGACGTGCGCCATAGATCACCCGTGAGAGCAGGTCGCGGCCAAAGCCATCGGTGCCAAACCAGTGTGCAGCCGAAGGCGGCAGCAGGCGGCTGGAGATGGTTTGCAGATTGGGATCGTAAGGCGCGATGAGCGGTGCCAGCACTGCCATCAGAATGACAATCGCCACCAGCGTTAACCCGATGGTTAACGAGGTGATGCGTCGGCGGCTGCGTCGTGGTCGCACCGTTTCAAGTTCAGTAAGTTGTTGCGTCATCGTGTTCTCGGATCGGTTAACCAGGTGAGGGCGTCCGCCAGCGCATTGATCAGAATAAAACAGCTTCCAATCAACAGAGTGGCCCCCAGAATGGCTGGCACATCGCCAGAGAAGAGCGCATTGGTCATATAGCGCCCTACGCCAGGCCAGGCAAACACGGTTTCTGTCAGCACCGAGCCTTCCAGCAGCGTGGCGTAGGACAGCGCAATCACGGTAATGAGCGTACCCAGCACGTTCGGGAAGATATGGCGCAGCAGAATCCGCACCCGGCCCGCGCCTTTTGCCCGCGCCAGCACCACGTACTCTTTACTGCTCTCTTCCAGCAGCGCCGCGCGCAGCAAACGGGTAATGCCCGCCATCGCCAGCAGGCCCAAAATCACCACCGGCAACCAGAGATGGGCCACCGCATTCCAGAAAATTTCCCGGTCGCCCGACAGCCAGCTGTCAATCAGCACAAAGCCGGTTTTCGGCTCCAGCGTATAGGCCCAGATATCATCCAGCCGTCCCGGTCCGGCAGACCAGTGCAGCACCGCATAAAACAGCAATAAGCCCAGCAGGCCCAGCCAGAAGACCGGCACGGAGTAACCCAACAGAGAGATAAAGCGTGCCACGTTATCGATCACGCTGCCGGGTTTCCAGGCGGCCAGCAACGCCAGTGAAACGCCAAAGATCACGGCAAAAATCATTGCGCAGGTGGCCAGCTCAATGGTGGCCGGAAACGTCTGCAACAGGTCGCTGCTGACGGGCTGATTCGTCAGACGCGAAACGCCGAGGTCGCCGCGCATCAGATGCGCAATGTAGTGCCAGAACTGCATCAGTACCGGTTGATCCAGCCCGAGATCGTGACGAACCTGCGCATAGGTCGCTTCACTGGCATGATCGCCCGCGATTTGCTGTACCGGATCGATCGGCGAGAGATGCGACAGCATAAAGGTAAACGCCAGCAATCCTGACAGAGTGATTACCAGTGACAGTAAGCCTGATGAAAGGCGGCCAGCGCGCCGCCAAAAATGCCGGGCGGACCCGGCAGAAGAGGCAGAGTGTGCCATTACTTAGTAACCTGCGAATAGTAAACCATGTCCGGGTTAATGCCCTGAACGTAGCCTTTAAGGTTATCGCGCAGGGCGATAAGGTTTTTCGCCTGCAGTCCAATAACATAAGGCGAGCTTTTCAGCACTTCACGTTGCATCGCCTGGTAAAGTTCAACGCGTTTTTTCGGATCGCTTTCCGCGGTTGCAGCCAGCACCTGCTTATTCAGCTCTGGAATATGCCAGTCAGAACGGTAAGCAATCGTCTTGCTGCCATCTTCCGGGTTGTAGGCGAACGACGAGGCGTTGGTATTCGGATCAAAGTAGTCTGCGCCCCAGGCGTTGATCGTGCCTTCGTAGTTATGCGCTTTAACGCGGGTAGAAACTTCAGAGCTCAGTCCCGGCAACACTTCCACTTTTACGCCGCCTTTAGCAAAGCTGCCCTGCAGGGCCTGGGCAATATCCAGATACGGGGGCTGATTGCTGGTGGACAGGGTAAAGCTGACATTCGTCAGGCCGGCTTTTTTCAGGATCGCTTTCGCTTTTTCCGGATCGTAACTGTACGGGTTGTCGTTTAAGGCACCCAGAAAACCTTTCGGCAGAAACGTCTGGTGCACATCGAACTGCCCTTTCAGCAGCTGTCCGGCAATGCCTTTATAGTCGAACAGGTAGCGTGCTGCTTCCCAGAAGGCCGGGTTTTTTAACGCCGGGTTGTTTTTGTTGCCGATGTTGAACTGGATGTAATACAGCGAGGCCATCGGAATCGCGTCGGTTTTCACACCGCTTTTGCCCTGCAGCGAGGCAATCTGGTCTGCCCCCAGGTTACGGGCGATGTCAGCGTCGCCTTGCTCAAGCAGCAACCGGCGGGCCGCCGGTTCCGGCACATTTTTGATCAGAATATTTTTAATCTTCGGCGCGCCGGCCGGTGACGTCGGGTTGGCGGTCAGGATGACGGCCTGATGCATCACCACTTTACGAATCTGGTAAGGGCCGCTACCGGCAGAGTTGGTGGCCAGCCAGCCGTTACCGAAATCGCCTTTTTCGGCGTGCGCGCTGACAGTTTTTTCATCGACGATGGAGGAAACCGGTGCGGACAGCAGGCTAAGAACGTAAGCCGGGCTGACGTTCGCCGTCCAGCTAATCTGCACATGGTTGTCATCAACCTTTTTCAGGAAGCCATCCACATTATCTTTGTTCCAGCCGAGCTGGGTCAGAATAAAGGAAGGATCCAGATTCAGTTTCACCACGCGCCCCAGCGAGAAGATCACATCTTCCGGGCGCAGGGGATTGCCGCTGGCGAATTTGGCGTCTTTACGCAATGCAAACGTCAGGCTGCGGTTATCGCTACCTGGCTGCCAGGATGTCGCCAGGGTCGGTTTTAAATCTGTGGGGTTTTGTGGATCCGACTGCACCAGGCGCTGATAAATGTTGGTAAATGCTTGCACGCTGGTCAGTTCAAACCCTTTCGCCGGATCAAAGCTGTCTGCATCGTCTGTTGACTGTACGACGACCAGGGTATCTTTTGGTGTGGCGGCGTTAACGCTGAATGCGGTGGCCAGTGACAAGGCCAGTAATGATGGAATTATTTTTTTCATGGAAAATCCTTGCCTGAGAAAGTAACGCGAGTGTACGAAAGGGCTCATGCAAAGAATAGTCGATTATGGGCTAATGATATGCAAAAAAGTTATAACAAATGCAGCACAGTTATAAGGCTGATCAGGCGGTCATGCTGAAGTCACAACGGTTAATAAACGAAACCGGGATTGAACCGTTATTTTTCTTTACCCGAACCGGGCTGGGATTATACTAAGCGAAAATAGTCGCAGGAGTCATACTTTGGACAGTCACCCTAAATACGTTATTACTCCGGCAAGCTAACTGCATTTCGCTGCTTGCCACCTGGCGGGCAGCAATCTTCTCTGTACGATCCGATTGCTCTCCCTGAAATACACGCTGTAGTCACTGCGAGAGCGCATTATGTTTATGTATATTCAGGCACTTTTTCCTCCGCCTCGACAGGCGTAGCCGCGGGCTGCGCACCCTTTCTCATACAGTCATTTTTTGTGCGTTTATTTCCCCAGGTCCGGTATTGCGCGGTGTTTTTATTTTTCTGCGCGGCGGACGTGCGCGCTTATTTATTAAAAACTGACTGAACCTCTTTACCGGAAATAACCGGACATACAGGCATGCTTTATTTCGCATGCAGGATATCTGTTGCTTTAAAGCAGGGAGATGTCGACATGAGCGACATGAAACTCGAACACGCCGCGATGATTCACAACCGCCAGCGTGCACTTAAAAAAACCAAAACGCCCTTTGCCATTGAACGCGAAGCACGCAATCGCACCGATGTCACGCTGAGCAACCTCCACAGCAGCTATGAGGGCCTGACGCACACGGAAGCCCGGGCGCGATTGGGTGATTATGGCCGCAATGAAGTGGTGCATGAAAAAGCGCCTTCCGCGTTTGTCCAGCTGATCCTGGCCTTTAACAATCCGTTCATCTATGTGCTGATGGTGCTGGCACTGGTCAGCTGGGTAACCGATTACTGGCTACCGATGCGGGCCGGTCAGGACACCGATCTGTCTGGCGTGATCATCATACTTACCATGGTAACGCTCAGTGGACTGCTGCGTTTCTGGCAGGAGTTCCGTACCAACCGCGCCGCGCAGGCTTTAAAGTCGCTGGTTCGCACGCAGGTTACTGTACTGCGTCGTGAAGAAGGCAGCACGACTGGCCGCCGTCACGATATCGATATGCGTGAACTGGTGCCCGGCGATGTGATTTTATTGAGTGCGGGCGATCTGGTGCCGGCCGACGTGCGTTTGCTGGCTTCGCGCGATCTGTTTATCAGTCAGGCGATCCTGACCGGTGAATCGCTGCCCGTTGAGAAAAACGATCTCAGCGCAGGTGAAGAGATCGCAGAGCAGCCCGGTCGCAGCGTACTGGAGCTCAGAAACAGCTGTCTGATGGGGACCAATGTCGCCAGCGGCACGGCTCGCGCACTGGTTGTCGCCACCGGCAGTGAAACCTGGTTTGGTTCGCTGGCGGCCTCGCTCTCAGGTCGTCGTCCGCAGACCGCGTTTGACCGTGGCGTAAACAGCGTGTCCAGACTGCTGATCCGCTTCATGCTGGTGATGGTGCCGGTTGTCTTACTGATCAACGGCTTTACTAAAGGCGACTGGATGGACGCCACCTTGTTCGCGTTGGCGGTTGCCGTCGGTCTGACCCCCGAAATGCTGCCGATGATCGTCAGTGCCAATCTGGCCAAAGGCGCGATTGCGATGTCACGGCGCAAAGTCATCGTTAAACGGCTGAACGCGATTCAAAACCTCGGTGCAATGGATGTGCTGTGTACCGATAAAACCGGCACGCTGACGCAGGACAACATTTTTTTGTCGGCGCATCTGAACGGGGAAGGCGTAGAGGATGCGCGCGTATTGCTGCTGGCCTGGCTCAACAGCAGCAGCCAGAGCGGGGCAAAAAATTTGATGGACCGCGCGGTACTGAAATTTGGAGAGCAAACCCTGTCTGCGGCCCAGTGCAGCCAGTTTCAGAAGGTGGATGAGCTGCCTTTTGACTTCGTCCGCCGTCGTGTCTCTGTGGTGGTGGAAGATCTGCAAACGCACCGTCCACTGTTAATCTGCAAAGGGGCGGTCGAGGAAATGCTGGCTGCTGCGACCACACTACGTCAGGGCGAGTCGGTCATTCCGCTGTGCGAACAGAAACGCGTCGAACTGTTGAACCTGACGCAGCATTATAATCAGCAAGGCTTTCGCGTCCTCCTGGTGGCAACCCGTGAGCACGGCATAGCGCTGCCACTCAGCAGCAATGATGAGTGCGAGCTGACCATTGAAGGGATGCTGACCTTTCTGGATCCGCCTAAGGAGAGCGCGGGCAAAGCGATTCAGGCGCTGAAAGACAGTGGCGTGAAGGTCAAAGTGCTGACAGGCGACAATCCGCTGGTGACGTTGCGCGTCTGTCAGGAAGTGGGGCTGGCTTCTGAAGCCATGCTGACCGGCAATGAGATTGATGACATGAGCGACGCGGTGCTGCGCACGGAAGTGGAGCGCTGCATGATTTTCACCCGGCTGACGCCGCAGCAAAAGTCACGCGTGCTTAAACTGCTGCAGCAGAATGGTCATACCGTCGGTTTCCTCGGCGATGGCATCAACGATGCGCCTGCGCTGCGCGAGGCTGATGTGGGGATCTCTGTCGATACGGCGACGGACATTGCCAAAGAGTCATCGGACATTATCTTGCTGGAAAAAGATTTGGCTGTGCTGGGCGAAGGTGTCCTCAAAGGGCGCGAAACCTTCGGCAATATCATCAAGTATCTGAACATGACGGCCAGCTCGAATTTCGGCAACGTGTTCTCCGTACTGATTGCCAGCGCATTTATTCCTTTTCTGCCCATGCTGTCTATCCAGTTGCTGATTCAGAACCTGATGTATGACATCTCTCAACTGGCTCTGCCCTGGGACAAGATGGATCGCGAGTTTTTACGTAAACCGCGTAAGTGGGATGCTGGTAACATCAAGCGCTTTATGCTGTGGATGGGGCCAACATCGTCTATTTTCGATGTCACGACCTTTGCGCTGATGTGGTACGTCTTCGGGGCAAATCATGAAAGCGCCCAGTCGCTTTTCCAGTCTGGCTGGTTTGTGGAAGGGTTATTGTCTCAAACGCTGGTGGTGCATATGTTGCGGACGCAGAAAATTCCCTTTATTCAAAGCTGCGCCCGGCTGCCGGTGCTGCTGACCACGATGGGTATCTGTGCGGCGGGTATCCTGCTGCCGTTCTCTTCGCTGGGTACGCTGGTGGGATTAGTTCCGCTGCCCTGGCACTATTTCCCCTGGCTGGTGCTCACCCTGTTTAGCTACTGTCTGGTGGCGCAGGGAATGAAGATGGCGTACATCAAACGCTTTGGCCGCTGGTATTAAATGCATCAGCCGTAAAAACATCGCCGGTCAATGCCACAAGGTGAGGGTGGCATTGACCGGTTTTCCCTCTGTGCGCATCTGCATGGCCCGTCTTCGTGAACTTGTGCTAAATCATTGCAAAAAACGTGATGTCGATAACGTAGACGAACCTTTCTGCCATTCCCGCTCTTGCCGTGGCGTTCTCTGATACAATTACAGCGAAATTATTTAACCTGACCTGACAATATTCGGGTTGGAGGGATCTGCCGTCATCATGCGTGTTAGCTCAGCGAACGGACACGTATCTGAACGCCGCCCGTTTCCCCGGCCGGTAATGCACACTGCCCGCCACGTCAGAAGATTTTGCTCAGTGGCCATGCATACCACACCCGGCCGGCGCTGATGATGCGCGGACTTTTTTGCCCGATGATTGAGGATCGTTATCCCGCATGCGTTGTTGTTTACTGCCTTGCCTGTGTGTTGCCGGAGCCTGAAATGCAGCAGACAGAATATGTAATTGAAGGTCTGGTTCGGTTTTCACCCGCTCAGGGACGACTGTGCCTGGTCGAGTCCAGTGAAACCAGCGTGCCCTTATCGCCTGCCTGCAATCATTTACTGGAAATGTTTCTGAAAAGCCCCGGCGTGGTGCTGGCCCGGGAACATATTCTTGATAATTTCTGGCAGGAAACGGGCGCAACGCCTTCGTTCAACAGCCTGAATGCCTATGTATCGTCTATTCGACGCGGTTTTGCCTCGCTGGGCATCAGCCAGGACGTTATCACCACCGTTTATAAAGTGGGCTTTGTTTTCAATCCCACGCTGGCGATTCAAACGACGCACCTTGAGCCGGAACTGGCGGCTCCCACTGCGGATCCGGTCTCTCCGACGGCGGCTCTGCCGCGACGCGACCGTCGTTATTACGCTGCAGGTATTGCGGTGCTCCTGCTGGCAGGCATGGCTGTGCTGGTGCTGTCTTCCCTCCGGCCTGAAAAATCGATCGCGCCTGTCAGCGTGGCAGACGTCAACGGCTGCGAGGTACTCTATCTGCCGGTGCATCCGGGGGAATCGGCTTTCCCGCCGGAACCCGTGTGGCGCAAAATCATCGCCAGCAGCGGCATGCCCTGTCAGAAGGGCGGCAAATATCTGTTTTACGCGGACAGAAACGTGACGGCCGGCCACTGGGGCAATGTCTACGTCGCTTACTGCCGCCACGTAACGGGCGGCCAGGCCTACTGCTCAAACTATTCTGAACTCGGATGGCGGGCAGAGAATGAATAAGAAGACCGTCGTGTCGCTCAGTCTGGTTTTGCTCTGTGCCATCCTGGTTATTGCGGGAGGCCTGTACTCTGTAAAATCGCAACGCGCCATGTTCGAATTTACCTGCGCAGCGAATTTTCAACAGCGCGATCTCACCCGGAATTATCATCTGGATGCCAGCTTTGTGCTGACGCTGCGTCATTCCGGAGAAGGTATGGTGTCCGTTGATGGAACGGTCTATCAAGCGGGAAATACGTATATCTTAAGACGTAATGTCGAATTTCAGTATTCACCCTATATCCAGTCACTTTATAAGCTCGACCACTATAGTGTGAGTCGCGGTCTGCGCGACAACGTACCGGAAAATATATTAAACAGCCACTTTGCCTATCTCTATATTTCGAAAATAAAAGGAATGGAGGATGCGATATTGGTAGGCAGTCGGGTATTACCTCTTATCGTTTGTCATACCCGCTAATGGCGTTGTCCGCAGGCGCGGGTAGCGCCGTTTCGCACGTCCTTGCCCTGTGGAATGTACGCGGGTTTACGCCTCCTTCTGGTGGCTACCCTGCACAGCGAGCGTCTCTTGTGTGGAATTTAATTTTATATAAATTTATAAAAACAGTTTTTCCTTTCTAAGATTAACCACTCTAAGGTGTTTGTAGCTATTTGAGCCCCGTAATTGTTAAATCCTCATATCGGCAGCATGCCCGGGTTCGTTACAGCCTGGCGCTGTAACGAAATAACAGACATAGCCGGAAAATTTAATTTTTGAGGTGTTAACACTTTACGGGGAAACGGCCATGAAAGAGCTTGCTTATAAAATTCAATGTGACGCGAAATGGAATCAGCTTCAGGACACTGAGAAAAAACCACAGATGAAAGACGTCATTATGTGTCTTATTAAAAAACAGTCGGAAGGCATATTAACCCGGGACGTCGCCGATGAGTGCGATATGTCTATTTACGCTGCAAGAAACTGGCTGTTAAAACTGGAAAACAGTGGACTGCTAAAAAGAGAGGCCGGAACCAAATCCTGTAAATGGTTTATTCTTTAGTGTTTCCCATGCGTGCTCCCGATGACCTGACGCTCACCGGCAACCGTGCGTGACTGCACAGGCGGGATGTGCCGCAGGGAAAGAAGCCCGTCATAACGCGGCAACGGACGCGCCCCCGCGCGCGTCAGACTGATGGCCGGTAACCGGCCGTCCTGACGGCGCGCCGCGGGGATTCACACATAGAAATGAATATGTTTTTTACCATGTACCGGGGACGTCTCGATCTGTGTTTTGACCCTGAACACGTCCCACAGCAGTGACTCCGTGAGAATCTCATCCGGCGTGCCCTGCGCCACCACGCCCCCGTGCAGCATAATGATAAGACGATCGCAAAACAGCGCGGCATGGTTCAGATCGTGAATTGCCACAATGCTGGTGACCGGTAGCTCGCTGATCAGCTTCATCAGCTGAATCTGGTGGTGAATATCCAGATGGTTGGTGGGCTCATCAAGCAGTATTTCATTCGGTGACTGAGCAAGGGCCCGGGCGATATGCACGCGTTGCCGTTCTCCGCCAGACAGGCTCTGCCAGCCCTGATCGCAACGTGAGGCCATATCCACACGTTTCAGTGCGGCATCGACGATGTCATCGTCCTGATGGGTCCAGCTGGAAAACGGAGAGTGATGCGGAATGCGGCCCAGTTTGACGATATCGCGCACGCGCATATTGGCACTGGTTAACGCATGTTGTTCAACGAAGGCGACACGACGGGCAAGCTGTTTGCGGGCAATGGACGACAGGTCCTTGCCATCCAGCAGCACTTTGCCCTTTTGTTGCTTACGCAGGCCAGCCAGAAGACGAAGCAGGGAGGATTTGCCTGAGCCATTTGGCCCCAGTAATCCCACCGTTTCGCCCGGCGATACCGCCAGGGAAACGTCATTAACGATGATTTTTTTCCCCACCTGCCAGGTAAGGTGTTCGGCGCTAATGCTCATTATTGATTCCTGGAGCGATAAATAATAACGGCAAAGAATGGCACACCCACCAGCGCGGTAACCACGCCCACCGGCAGGCTTTGGGGGGCAATCAGCATACGAGAGGCAATGTCCGCCAGCACCATCAAAATCGCACCCGCGATAGCACAGGCCACCAGCAGGCGGCTGTGCAGAGGACCGAAAAAGAAGCGCATCACATGCGGCACCACCAGCCCGACAAAGCCAATCGAGCCGGCCATGCTGACAATCGTGGCGGTCATCAGGGCGGTTGCCGTGAACAGCACCAGACGAACCACGCCAACCGGAATACCTAACGAAGCCGCGGCATCGTCGCCAAAGGTGAAGGCATCCAGCGCGCGCGCATAATAAAGACAGACCGCTAAACCGACCAGCACGACCACGACCACCAACTGAAACTCCGGCCAGCGTACGCCGCTAAAGCTGCCCAGCAGCCAGAACATGACGTCGCGCGCCTGCTGCGCATTCGCCGAGGTACTGATGGTGTAAGCGGTTATCGCATTAAAGAGTTGCGATGCCGCAACGCCCGCCAGAATCGTGCGCTCCGTCCCGCCACGTGCGCCATTGGTCAGCAGGGCAACAAACGCAAAGGCCGCAAAGGCACCGGTAAAGGCGCCCAGCGAAAGGGAGATGGCCCCCGCGCCGACGCCCGAGACCACAATCAACACCGCCCCGGTTGATGCGCCAGCCGAAACCCCTAACACGTAGGGTTCGGCCAGTGCATTCTTCAGCAGGCTCTGTAACACCGCCCCGCAGATCGCCAGACCTGCCCCACTGAATGCGGCAACCAGCGCCCGGCTTAAACGGAAATCCCAGATCACGCTTTCATGGATACGGTTAACGGGCACCGCCGTCATTCCCAGTTTATTGGTGACGGTATAAAAGACGGATTTTAGCGGTATTGATAACTCGCCTACGCTGACGCCCAGTGCAATCACCACAACCAGCACGACAAGGGCGAGGATCGCAATGGCGATAAACCCCACTCGTCGTGCCTGAACAACCCCTTCACTCATTAATTCAGGCCCATCTTACGTAACTGCTCTGCAACCTGTTCTGCACCATAAATCGTACGAATCGTCGGGTTCATCGCCTGACCGTCCATCACGACAATATGGCCTTTTTTCACGGCATCGAGCTGGCTCACGGCCGGATCGCTTTTCAGGAACTTAATCTTTTCTTCGGCGCTATCCAGCTTCCAGCGATTACGATCAAGGCTGGTGACCACGATGACATCCGGATTGGCGGCAATGATACTTTCCCAACTGACAGTGGGCCACTCGGTTTCGGTGGTAATGGCATTATGGCCGCCCAGCAGATCGGCGATAAAGCCGGAGGCACCATTTTTACCGCCCACGTAGGCATCCGCGGTGGGGGAGGAGCTGGAGAACCAAAACACGAAAGACAGGTCTTTCTTGCCTTTAGGAAAGGCTTTTCTCAGGGCGCTTTCACGCTTCTTAAAGTCGTTGATCACCTGCTGTCCGCGATCTTCAACGTTAAAGATTTTGGCAAAATCGGCGATTTCTTCGTAAACATAGGCCATATTCCACAGCGTCGAACGGCTGCCATAAATATCGCCGGTATTCTGCTTTGTGGCACACATGCCTGGTGACAGGTAGGTGTTTATGCCAACGGACTCAAAGTCTTCACGTTTGGCAACTTTACTGCTCGGCCCCATCAGTAGCTGAATCTGGGCAGCCACAAAATCGGGGTTTTTCGCCAGGATGGATTCCAGCGTAGGAATTTCCACCGTCAGTACCGGCACTTTCGCATTCTTTTCAGCAAGCTCAGGTAACACTTTGGTCGGCCAGAATGCGCTCGCCACCATTTTATCCTGCAGCCCCAGCAGCAGCATGATTTCCGCCGTATTTTGCCCAAGTGCTACGACGCGCGCTGGCGCTTTAGTAAAGGTTTCCTTCTGACCACAGTTTTCGATGGTCAGCGGATAGGTGGTGGCCCAGGCGGAACTCGTCGTGAGGAAAATAAAACTTAACAGGCTAAGCATTTTTTTCATTGGTGTTTTCCATCATTAAATGAGACGGCATGCCGTAACGATTCTGGCGCGGCGAATTTTATCAGACAAAAAATGTAAATAGAAATCATTATTATATGAGTTGATATTTAACAAAAACGCATAAAATTTACTTCAGTTATTAGCCGGGAAAGAAATATCAGCGCAGCAATAAAGATAAATCACGCCGAGTCAAAACAGCGTGATAAGCCCTTGCTGAGGCGGCACTGACGCCGCTCTTGCATAAGAACGGGTTAATCGTTTTCCACGTGATAAAAAGATCACGAACCATTGAGCGGCATCGATATCAGAGAATAAACCCAAAAACCGCTTTGCACTTTGACCGAACGCACGATTAAAACGGGCCTGGGTGAGAGAGCAGAGTGAAACAGATAGCCTCCATTTGCGCTCCACAGTTCAGACAAACTCAGGCAACCTGGGGTGCTTATCATCCTGCCACCGTTGTGGAGGATGTCATGAATACCCTTACGTTTATTGCTAAATACTGTGAATACGGCCTCAAGGTTGCAAGGTGTTTTATTATTAATGATGCACGTTTTCATACGCAGCGATTGCGTATTTTACTGGGCAGAGAGCCTGACCTGATTCATCCGGTCACCCTGAATGAAAAAATGTGTCATCGGTTGATTTATGACAGGAATCCGCATTATACGCAGTTGGTGGATAAATTAGCGGTGCGCGATTACGTGGCCAGCCGGACCGATGATGTGATGATTGTGCCACTCATTAACACGTATAAAAGCACCAAAGAGATTACGTTAAAACGTTTACCCGCGACTTTCGTTTTGAAATGCAATCACGACAGCGGCAGCACGATAATCTGTAAAGACAAAACGACGTTCAATATCAAAGCCGCTTTACTGAAGCTGGATTTAGCGATGAAAAAGAATATGTATTACACCACTCGGGAATGGCAATATAAAAACATCTCGCCGATGATTCTCTGTGAAGAATATATTGAATTGTTTGCAGGCCGTGAAAGAAGTACAACGCCTGAGATGTTGCGTATCCATTGTTTCAACGGTAATGCCAGCATTATTGAAGCGGATTTTACGGATGAGCAGGGCAGGGAATATGTCAATGTCTACAACAGAAAGTGGGAACTGCAGCCTTTCCAGATTGCCTATCCTCATCATCCCGCGCCGATAGCCGAGCCCGCGTTGTTTTATCGCGCACTCTGTGCGGCGCAGGCGCTGGCAAAAGATATCGACTACTGTCGGGTCGATTTAATGCTGAAAGATGACAGCCTGTATTTTAGTGAAATCACCTTAACGCCTCAGCGCGGCAAGCTCAAAATAATGCCTCTGGAATGGGACGCTAAACTCGGCGCGATGTGGCAACAGAAGCCGTATCAACCCACCTTATCCTGCCGATCTGCCCTGGCGCGCAACGGGCCAGCGCAATAAAAACAGCGACCCGCCCTGAGAAGACGTTTTATAGCCGATATCGCCACCGTGAGCCTGCATAATTGCTTTGGCGACCGACAGGCCCAGCCCGCAGCCTGTCGGATTGGCCGCACGGCCTGCGATACCACGTTGAAACGGCTCGAACATATGACGCTGGAACTCTTCGGCTACGCCCGGCCCCGCATCTTCCACCTCAATAAAGTAGGCGCTGTCCCGGACACCGCTTCGCACAGCGATCGGGCCTGGCGTGGCGTAATTGCGTGCATTATCAAATAAAATCGTCAGGCACTGAATAATTCTGAGGGGATCACAGTGCGTTATCGCCTGCGTTTTCTCCATGACCAGAGTGAATCCACGTTCACGGAACGGATGGCAAAACGCAGTACTGACGTTCTCCAGGATATCGCTAAACGGGACAGACTGGATATCCAGCGTAAACGAACCCCCTTCCGCCGCGCCGACAACGCGAAGGTCGTCGATCAGACGAGATAATCCCTCAGTCTGCCGCAAAAGGCTGATAAATAAGGGGGGTTCAGGCTCAAAAACGCCGTCGACCAGCCCCTGCAACCTGCCGCGCAGAATAGTCACCGGTGTGCGAAGTTCGTGGGCAATGGCCGCGTTCCAGGACTTCCTTTCGTTGTCCAGGGTCTGCAGTTTTTCCGCCATGTCGTTAAAGTCCCGGACTAACAGATTGACCTCGCCCAGGCGGCTCTGGCTGCTGGCGGCGCGCGCGCTTAAATCACCCTGAGAAATACGTCGCAGGCTGGCGGCGACGGAACTTAAGGGGTGAAGGATTTTCGCGGTGAGTTTAAACGCAAACAGCAAGGCAATCAGGATGCAGAGAGAGGAACTGATGGCGATCCAGACCCAGTCGAAGACCGTCATATTTTCGCTGTTGCTGGCGGATAAGCCACCAGGGATATGATCAATGACAAAGCTGTAGAACAGATAAGAGCCCACCACCGCAACAAAAATAATGGCTAAGGCCAGAGTCAGCATAAACAAAAGAATTTGCCGACTGAGCGCTTTGTCTTTATTCACTTCTGTTCACCCAGCCGATAGCCCATGCCGCGAATACTTTCCGGTACGCCTGATATGCCACAGTTTTCGAATTTTTTGCGTAATTTACTCATGTGGCTGTCGACCGTTCTGTCCAGCGTATCGCTTTCAGGTAAGCAGGCGTTCAGCAACTCTTCCCGACTAAAAACTCTACGTGGGTATTTTGCCATGTGCGTCAGCAGCTTAAATTCTGTCGTGGTCAGGACAGGCGTCAGTGTCTGACCGTTGCTGTGGATCTCCACATAAAACTCATCGGGATAAAGCGTCATGAAACGGGTTTTAATCAGGTTATGCGGTGCCGCCTGAGGGTTGGCGCGGCGCAACACCGCCTCGATACGGGCCACGACCTCAGAAGGATTAAACGGTTTAACGATATAATCGTCCGCACCCAGCCGAAGCCCCATGAGTTTATCGATATCCTGATCCAGGGCTGTGACCATGATGACCGGCGTATTGCTCTCTTTACGCAATGTTGAAAGGACATTCCAGCCATCAACGCGGGGCAACTGGATATCAAGCAGCACTAAATCAGGCTGCAGGCGGGTGATCAATGTGAGGGCTTGCTCACCGTCGGCCGCATGGACGGTTCTCATCCCGGCTCGCTTGATGTAACTCATCAGGATATCGGAGATTTCAACATCATCCTCCGCCACCAGGATTAATTTGTCGTTATTCATGACGCCCTCAACATCAAAGTCAGAAACGGTTGCCGGTCAATGTCACATCCACACCAGAATGCGTCGCCTCACAATCGGCACAGTTGTCAGTCGCGGCAGACCAGCAAAGCACACTGCGACATAACAGACATCAGGCCCTGAACGCATACAGCATGATGAGACCGCAGGAGGCTCGCAACAGTTCACTCACCACTCTTTTTGCAGCAGGGCAAAAACCAACGTGTCCTCATACACAGGCACACCGTCTTCCTGCGCAAAACAGACGTACTCTTTGAAGCAGCCTTCCAGGCGCATCCCCAGACGGCGGCATAGCGCTTGTGAGCCTGTATTATCGCTTGCGACATACGCATAGAGGCGGCGGACGTCCCTGACGTTAAAGAGATAAGTAAACAGACAGGTCGTGGCTTCCAGTGCAAAACCCTGTCCCTGATAGTGTGGATTGACATACCAGCCAACGCTTAACGTATTGTCATCAGGCTCGGCCTCACCAGAAGCAAACAGATGGCCGATCACGGCACCCGTTTCTTTTAAACAGATGGCATATTGCGTGTCATCATCGCGCCTTTTTGTCGCTTCCTCTCTGGCGGCGGCCATGTCTTCCAGTTTTTCATCGTAAAAGCATGCGGGCTGGGGATCAGACAAATAAGCAAACAACGCTTCGGCGTCGTCCGGCATAAAACGCCGCAGGATTAATCGTTCTGATTCTGCTATTTGCATAACGCACCTTTACGTGAGGAAATAGAAGCGATAATAGGGACAGATAAAGCATTTTTAAAAGGCTGCCCTGTGTGAAAACTGGCGCTATATTACTGTTGATGGTTTGATGTTGTCCATCGTATATAAGCCATTCCCCCCGTTTTTATTTAATGATTTTCTTCTCCATATTCCCTCCATAAAAATGACATCATGGCTCATTGTTCGCGCGTTAAGCTGTAACTATGCGCATTATTATGAGACCGTTCGTGATGAGGCCAGGTATTTTAATCAGGTTAAGTTATTGCTGTTTATTTTGGTCATTACTCGCGACAGGAATAAGTCCCGCATCAGGCCTGTCTCAAAAAATTTACCGTGTTCCCCACGCAAAGCCGACGGTTATTGCGCTTTATTATCCAAAAAAAACGCTCACCGTTCACGCGTGGAACCGGCATTTTTGGCAGGCCGTCGCGACAAACGCCACAGCCTGGCGCGGCGGTCGGGTTACCCGGCTGTTATATAAGTCCGTTGTCCATCGGCTGACTGAAAACTGACGGTGGAGCGCGTCGGGTGAAATGCATTCCACAGATGCGCACAAAAGGGCGTCATGCGCTGAATAACACCTGATCAGATGCAGCAGGAACATACCTTACTTATTTTCTCAGGGTAGAACATGCCTCAGTTTTTTATTAACCGCCCCGTTTTTGCCTGGGTAATTGCCATCTTTATTATCGTGTCTGGCCTGCTCGCGATTCCAAAATTACCGGTGGCCCTGTATCCGTCTGTCGCGCCGCCTACCATTACCATTAATGCCTCTTATCCGGGCTCAACGCCGGAAACGATGAACAACAGCGTAATTGCCCTGATTGAGCGTGAGCTTTCTTCGGCGAAGCACGTGCTGTATTACGAATCATCCAGCGATACCAGCGGCATGGCTTCCATTACCGTGACCTTCGCGCCGGGAACCGATCCCGAGCTGGCGCAGGTTGACGTGCAAAACCGTATAAAAGTGGTGGAGCCTCGCCTGCCGCAGGTTGTGAGACAGAATGGCCTGAGCGTTGAAGCCTCAGGCGCAAATTTTTTGATGATTGTCGGGCTGACATCGAAAGACGGTAAGCTGACTGACGCCGATCTGAGCGATTACTTTTCCCGTAACCTCTCCGAAGAACTGCGCCGGGTGGAAGGCGTGGGCCGCGTTCAGCTGTTTGGTGCCGAGAAAGCGATGCGGATTTGGATCGATCCCGTCAGGCTGAGTCAGTATCGTCTGTCCGTCAGCGATATTAACCGGGCGGTCAGCATCGAAAACGCACAGATTGCGCCAGGCCGGACCGGTGATTCACCCGCTATCCCCGGTCAGCAGGTCAGCTATCCGCTGCTGGTCACCGGGCAGCTCGGCTCACCTGAGGCGTTTGGTCATATTACCTTACGTGCCAATCCCGATGGTTCGCGCGTCATTCTGTCGGATGTGGCTCGCGTCGAACTGGGTTCCCAATCCTATGGTTTTGCTACGCGTGAAAACGGTCACGTGTCGACGGCGGCGGCCATTCAGCTGACGCCGGGAGCAAACGCCGTTAAAACCGCAGACAGGATCAGACAGCGCCTGAATGAACTGAGTAACGCCATGCCCGAAGGCATGACCTACAGCATTCCGTTTGATACCACGCCGTTTGTAAAAATCTCCATCGAGAAAGTGGTTCATACCTTTATTGAAGCCATGGTGCTGGTCTTTCTCGTCATGTACCTGTTTTTGCAAAACATTCGTTATACCTTTATCCCGGCTATTGTGGCTCCGATTGCCCTGCTGGGCACATTTACCGTTATGCTGCTGTCTGGCTTCTCGGTCAACGTACTTACGATGTTCGGTATGGTACTGGCCATAGGGATCATTGTTGATGATGCCATCGTCGTGGTGGAAAACGTCGAACGTATCATGGCGGAAGAGGGACTGGGCCCGAAAGAAGCGACCCGGAAAGCGATGAAAGAGATTACCGGCGCGGTCATCGGCATTACGTTAGTGCTGAGTGCCGTGTTTATCCCGATGGCGATGGCAAGCGGGTCGGTCGGCGCGATTTATCGCCAGTTTACGCTGACAATGGCTGTCTCTGTCTTGATCTCGGCATTTCTGGCGCTGAGCCTGACCCCCGCCCTTTGTGCGACATTGCTCAGGCCTGTCAACCAACACGCGCAGCAGAAAACAGGATTTTTTGGCGGATTTAACCGCCAGTTTGCCGCCATTACGGCGCTGTATGGTCGCGGCGTCAGTCGCTTACTGAAACGCGTCGGCAGCGCGCTGGGGGTTTACGCGGCGCTGTGTCTGCTGCTTTTCCTGGCGATGAAAAATCTGCCTTCGTCCTTTTTGCCTGAAGAGGATCAGGGCTACTTTATGACGTCCATTCAGCTACCCTCGGAAGCCACGGCAGCGCGCACGTTAAACGTGGTTAAGGCTTTTGAACAGGCGGTGCTTTCACGCCCCGCGACGCAATCGACCATCGCCATTCTCGGTTTCAGCTTTGCCGGATCCGGGCCCAACTCGGCGATGGCGTTTACGACTTTAAAAGGCTGGGACGAACGAAACGGCGCGACCGCCTTTTCTGAAGCGGCGCATGCGCAGGAACAGATGGCGATGAATCCTGAAGCGGAAACCTTCAGTTTGATCCCGCCCGCCATTGATGAACTGGGAAACTCCTCGGGCTTTACCCTGCGTCTGCAGGATCGCGGTGGTAAAGGCCTTGCTGAACTGAAGAAGGCTGAAGCGCAGTTGCTCGCGCTGGCGGCAAAAAGCCCGGTGGTCCGCAACGTTTATGTCGATGGCCTGCCTGACGGACAGATGATCCGACTGAATATTGATCGCCAGAAAGCCTTCGCGTTGGGCGTCTCTTTTGAGGAGATCAGCCAGACGCTCTCGGGAGCGATCGGTTCGCTGTACGTCAATGACTTCCCGAACCGCGATCGTATGCAGCAGGTCATCATTCAGGCGGATGCGAGATATCGCATGCAACCGGACGACGTCCTGGCGTTATATGTGCGCAACGCGACAGGCGGCATGGTGCAGATCGGTGAGTTTGTGCAGGCTCAGTGGGAAACTGCCCCCTTGCAACGGGTGCGTTATCAGGGCTACCCGTCAATAAAAATCACCGGTAACCCTGCACCAGGCTATTCAAGTGGCGATGCGCTTAACGAGATGGAACGTCTGGTAAAGCAGTTGCCTGAAGGGTTTGCCCTTGAGTGGAGCGGTGGATCGTTACAGGAGCAGCAATCTGCATCAGAAGCGCCCGCGCTCATGGTGCTGTCGATGCTGGTGGTCTTTCTGGTGCTCGCGGCGCTGTATGAAAGCTGGTCAGTTCCGATATCGGTCATGCTGGTCGTCCCGCTGGGACTGCTGGGAGCGGTACTGATGGTCAGCATGCTGGATATGCAAAACGACGTCTTTTTTAAAGTCGGGATGATCACTCTCATCGGGCTGTCGGCAAAAAATGCCATTTTGATCGTCGAGTTTGCGAAACAGATTCACGAAGGTGGTAAGGGGCTGATCGACGCCACCTTAGCGGCTTCACGTATGCGTTTGCGGCCTGTTCTGATGACATCGCTGGCGTTTACCTTGGGTGTTGTACCGCTGATGCTGGCCACAGGGGCCAGCGCGACAACGCAAAAGGCGATTGGAACGGGCGTGTTTGGTGGCATGATCAGCGGCACATTACTGGCTATCTTCTTTGTTCCGCTGTTCTATTTCTCGGTCATGAAGGTCGTGGAGAAACTGACGCGTAAGTGGTCTTAACAGTGTGCAGGGCCGCGTGGGCAAAAGGCCGCCTCTTAGCGTGAAAAGCACAGTGGAGAAGACCAACGCCTTCTGCATTGTCGCCGGGAGGCGGGCGGAGCGTAAATAACGGACGTGCCTGTTTCGTTCGTGGATCTGGATTGTGAACGGGCCGCCCCACCAAAGATGCTGTCCGGTCAGTGCCGTGAGCGCCAGTTGTGAAACCGCAGAGCGATAAAAGCCGCACCATAAAAAAAGCCAGCGCAGAAAGCGCTGGCTTGATACAAGTACACCGGAATCAGAACTGGTAAGTCAGACCCACGGCCAGGATATTGTCGGTTGAAATACCGGCTGCCTGAGTAAAGTCGGTTTCATCAAGCAGGTTGATCTTGTAATCGATGATGGCTGACATGTTTTTATTGAAGTAATAAGCCGCGCCCACGTCGATGTATTTCACTAAATCCCGATCGCCATAGCTTTCAAGATCTTTTCCTTTTGACTGCAGATACGCGATGCTGGGGCGCAGACCGAAGTCAAACTGGTATTGTGCAACGAGTTCAACGTTCTGGGCTTTATTGGCGTAGCCTGGATTGCCATTACCAATGCGGGTAGCATTGTATGTCTGTGTATATTGGGCTGCCAGGTAAATAGCATTGGCATCGTATTTCAGGGCGCCTGAATACGTTTCAGCATTATCGCCTTCGCCCAATGCCAGGCCGTTCTGGTCCAGCGTACGCTTAGAATGGGAATAGGCGACACCGAAATTCACACCTTCTGGCAGAGCATACGTTACAGCCGCGCCATAGCCATCGCCATTCTGTTTCACTGCATTTCGGTTGTTATTGGTGAGACTGCCGCCTTCTGCGTTGGAGCCCCCATTTCTGCCCTGGTACTGCAAGGCAAAATTAAGGCCGGAGACCAGGCCAAAGAAATCGGTGTTACGATAGGTTGCCAGGCCATTGGCACGCTGCTGCATAAAGTTATCCGAGCCGTAGCTGTCACCGCCGAACTCTGGCAGGACGTCGGTCCAGGAGGTGACATCGTAAACGACGCCGTAGTTGCGACCATAGTTGACCGAACCATACTCACCGAATTTGAGACCGGCGAAGCCTAAACGTGTCCAGGACTGGTTTTCAGACCTTTCATCACGGTTCGCCTGCATATTGTATTCCCACTGACCAAATCCAGTCAGTTGGTTAGTAATCTGTGTTTCACCTTTTACACCGAGACGGGCATAGGAGTTATCCCCACGTCCGTCGTTATCACTGGTGAAATAGTGCAGCCCCTGCATTTTACCGTAGAGATCAATTTTATTACCATCTTTGTTATAAACTTCCGCAGCATTTGTTACGCCTGCGGCGAATAAGGTGGTAACGGCCACTGCAACTAAGTTAAGTTTCATTAAAGAAATCCTTTTAATTATGTTTTATCTCGACCAGAGCAATTGAAAAGTATGGTGCGCTTAAATGGCGCGTTATTTTTAAAATAGATGCAGTGTAAATTCAATAATAAGTTTCCGTAAGATCTTGTTTGTTTTTGTTTATATGATCCCGATCCAGTAATCAGTGATTATTTGTTATCACTTTATTATGCTGTTTGATTTTATTGTGATATTTATTTTGAATGTTTTTGTATATATTTTTACCTTGGCGGTGTTTGTTGTTACTGCTTCTTATTTTTACTTTTTGTTTGAATTTTTATGGGTGTCGCTGTGATGGTTTATGTCATTTTTTGTATCGATCAGAAGTCGTAACTAGCATGTTAATTACAGAGGCATATCTTAAGTAATAGTTAAAGCTGTATCGAATTATATTATTAAAATTTGAGTGAAAGGCAGCGTGCATAGCGTCAAGAGAGAGGTATTTTGCAGATGACACTAACGCTGTAATAAAGATTCCTCAAAAATGCCCATCAAGCCTCCTGACGCTGTTGCAGCATCGGTTAAAACATCGGGCCTGATCGTTTTCTGTATTAGCCTGCCAGCACAAAAAATGGAGCAGGTTGCTAAGCGTATTCATTTTTTTAGGTGACGCCTTAGAAAGGCACGCGTGATTAAAGCGCGTTTTTATCATACCTGTACGGATTGCAGTAATAAGAAGTCTGCGTCGATGCATCAGGTGTTCATAGATGATGCGGTGTTGATGTTTAATTCGCTGTTAACGTATTCACATCTCGCATTTCAAAATGAACTCACTATCCGAAATGGGTTTTCTTTTTGAAATTATCATTTTTTTATTTCGTGACGCATTTCACTTTTACCCCTTCACCTTCTTTTACGGCCAAATAAATTAAATCCTTTCTTCTCAGGCGATTGCATTATTTCTTCTGTTTTTTTATCGGGTCTGGCACGGCGTCTGCAAACAATAACATTGTCGCGTATAACACTGGAGATAATGGCATGGCTTATAAAATTTTACTCCCACAGGAAATTATGGCGGAAGGGAGAGCGTATCTGGAGAGTCGGGGCTATGAATTAATTACGGGCTCTGGCATGGAAGAGGACGACATTATTCGTGATATTCCCGACTGTGATGGCATCATCGTTCGGCTTTCAAAAATGTCTGAACGTGTATTTAACGCCGCGAAAAAACTCAAAGTCGTCGCACGACACGGCGCGGGCTACGATACTGTCGATCTTGAGGCCGCGAAACGTCACGGTGTTGTGGTGCTGAATGCGCCGGTGGCGAACAGCATGTCCGTGGCCGAACTGGCTATTTTCTACATGCTGCACTGTTCCCGCAATTTCAGGTTGGTTGAAGAGAAAATGCTTGAGGATTACTACTGGGCAAAATTGCGCACGCCCAAAGTGGAACTGGATGGCAAAACGCTGGGATTAATTGGTGTAGGCAATATTGGCTCGCGCGTCGCTGTTAAAGCCTTACGGGGTTTTAATATGAAAGTGATTGCATACGATCCCTATAAGACGCAGGAACAAATGCCAGACGGCGTTGAACGTACAGATGATATTGACCGCATTTTCAGCGAAAGCGACGTTGTCTCTTTGCATTGCCCGACAACGGCAGAGACCCAGAATTTCGTCGGAGAAAAGCAATTTGCCATGATGAAACCGACGTCTTACTTCATTAATACTGCGCGCGGCAAACTCGTCGATGAAAAAGCGCTGTATCACGCCCTCAGTCACCACCTTATTGCCGGCGCAGGTCTGGACGTTTTAAAGAAAGAGCCCTTCGACGCCAGCGATCCGATTTTTTCACTCAGCAATGTCGTTATTGGCCCTCATATCGGCGCCGCAACGAAAGAAGCCACCGACAGAGCCTCACTTCATACCGCCATAGGGATTGATGAGGTGCTGTCGGGTAAAAAACCAACCTGGCCCGTTCCTGGCTTTGGAGAATAATAAAATGACTATTGGAAATCGTATTTATTTAAAACGTCCTGCAGGTAAGCCTGATTTACTCAAGGAATACGCGCAACTTCCCGCTGCGAATATCGCCGATACCATGAATCGTATTGCTGTGTTGGGCAACGGTATCAGGCGGATTTCTTCCCCTCAAAAACCGGTTATGGCGGGATATGCCATTACGGTGAAAGCGCGCGCGGGCGACAACCTGATGTTGCATGCCGCACTGGATATGGCGACGGAGAATGACGTTATTGTCGTATCTAATGAAGGTGACCGTTCGCGAGCCCTGATGGGCGAAATCATGGTGGCTTACGCGCATCACTGCAAGAAGATCGCTGGCATCGTGCTGGATGGTCCCATCCGCGATATTGATGCTTTGTCACAGTTGGATTTTCCCCTTTTTGCCACAGGGGCAAACCCGGCCGGTCCGTTTAAAGAAGGTCCTGGCGAAGTAAATACACCTGTTGCGGTGGGTGGCGTAGCCGTGTGCCCTGGCGATCTCATTATTGGTGATGCGGATGGCGTAATTGTTGTTCCTTTGCATGATGCAGAACCCTTACTCGAAAAAGCTAAAGCGTATGCAGCATTCGATGCGAGCAAAGTTGAAGCCGCAAAAAACGGCACGGCAAATCGTGAATGGGTCACCAAATCACTGGAAGAAAAGGGCGTTGAATTTATTAACGACGTATTTCGTTAGTCGACCAATATAATATCCATTCGCTCAAACCACGGGAGTCATGCTCTCGTGGTGATAAGCAAAGGTAAAAATATATGTTCTCTTTAAAAATCTTATTGATCGTGTTTTTCCCGGTTTTATTCTGGATCTTGCCTAACCCTGACGAGATTTCCGCCACGACCTGGCATATGGTCGGTATTTATCTGGCGATGTTATGCGGGCTGGTATTTCGGCCTTTTACGGATGCGATTATTATGCTCATTATCCTCGGCATCGCATCTGTTTTTATCGATCCTCATATTCTGTTTGCAGGTTATGGCACGGCCATGGTCTGGTTTATTATCAGCGCCTTTATTATTTGTAAGGCATTCGTTATTACCGGGCTGGGTAAGCGTATCGCCTACATTTTACTGAAACGCTACGGCAGAAATACTCTGACGCTGGGTTATCTGATGATGGTTACGGACACCGTGCTGGCTCCGGCCACCGGCTCGAATATGTCGCGCTCTGGCGGTATCGTCTATCCCATTTTCCGCAACATTGCTGAAGCGTTGGGCTCAAAACCTGACGAGGGTAGCCGCCGGATTGGTTCCTACCTGACGATTCTGATGTATGTCGTATCAATGGGAACATCCAGCTTGTTTTTAACCGGTATGGCCACCAACGCTATCACCGTGTCACTGGCTAACGAAATTATGAAGGTCGATCTGGACTGGATGACCTGGTTTAAGGCGGCCATTATTCCGGCCGGATTAGTTCTGCTGCTGTGTCCCTGGATACTTTATAAAGTTTATGCGCCTGAACTGAAAAAAATTGATAACGTCAATGAGATCGCTGAACAGGGACTGCGTGAACTCGGGCCGGTGAAGCGCGAAGAGAAACTGCTGATCGTGTTTTTTATTCTGGGCGTTTTGGGATGGATGACCGGCTCAGTAACGGGTATTCCTTTTATTCCGGTTGGCTTTGCATTCCTTGCCTGCTTGTTGTTATTTAAAGTGCTGAGCTGGGAACATGTGGTCAGTGAAAAAGCGGCCTGGCAAACGTTTGTCTGGTACGGCGCGTTCTATGGATGTGCTGTCGCGCTGTCAAAAGGCGGGTTCTACGTTTTCCTGGTGGGGGTGATTAAAAACTACCTGGATCTTTCTCATCTCAATGAATTTAGCGCAATTGGTGTGCTGATTTTTATCAGTCTTGCCGTACGTTATTTCTTTGTCTCAAACAGTGCGTTTGTCGTCTCTTTTTATCCCGTGTTGTTTACCCTCGGCATGACGACGCAGGCCAATCCAATGTACGTTGCATTGTCGTTGGCGTTTTCAGCAGGCTACGGTGCTCTCCTCACGCATTACGGTAACGGAGCGGGGGTTTTTACCTTCTCCAGTGGCTATGTGCCGCAAAAAACCTTCTGGCTGTTGGGCACAATGATGGTGCTGTTTAACGTCATTGTTTATTTCCTGCTCGGCATTCCTTACTGGAAATTCATCGGTATCTGATCGGAGGATAAACATGAAACTGGATCTTCGTATCAAAAATGGCCTGACGATAGACGGCCAGGGCCAGAATTATATTCAGCGGGATGTGGGCATTATGGGGGATGTTATCGTTGATCTTACCCAGGTTGACGGCATTGAAGCTGAAACTGAAATTGATGCCGCAGGCTGTATTGTCCTTCCTGGTTTAATTGACTTTCATACTCATGTTTTTCATGGCGGAACGGCTATAAGCGTGAATCCAGACATCATTTGTTTGCCCAATGGCGTAACCAGCGTGGTTGACGCTGGCAGTAGCGGTTGGGTCAATTATGGATTGTTCCGTAACAGTGTGATCAACACGGCTACGGTAAGGATAAAAAGTTACTTAAATGTGGTAAATGTAGGCCTGTCTACGCTGGGTGGTGGGCCGACGGGATATCTGGAAAACACGAATCCGGCCAATTTTAATCGGGAAAAAATAAAGCAGGTTGTCAGCAAAAATGCAGACAATATTCTGGGCCTGAAGCTGCGCTACAGTCAGGATATTGCGAAAGGCAAACCCTACAGCAGCGATCCTTTTCTGACGACCGTTGCGCTGGCACGTGAGCTGAATACCTCGTTATGCGTGCACGTCACGGATTCCCAACGCCAGGCGGACGAACTCATCCCGCATTTCAACCCGGGTGATATATACGCGCACTGCTTTCACGGAACGGGTCACACCATCCTTAATGAGCAGGGCGAAGTGTACCCGTCGATTCAGGCAGCCCAGCGGAAAGGCGTCATCTTTGACTGTTCAAATGGCGTGGCGCATTTTGATTTTAATATTGCCCGTCATGCGATGGCGCAGGGATTTTATCCCGATATTATCAGCACGGACTTAACGCAGCGTAACAGCCTGCGTACGAATAAGGTCTACAGTCTGCTTCATGTCATGTCAAAATACCTGAATATGGGTATGTCACTGTTTGATATCGTAAAAGCGGTCACCAGCACCCCTGCCAGGCTAATGAAAATGCAGGGCCAGATCGGAACGCTCACACCGGGGGCATTTGCCGACATCGCCGTGGTTAAAATACGTCAGGAAAAAACCATTTTCGAAGACACGAGGGGCAATCAGTTACAAGGCGATCGCTATATTGATAACTGCTTAACCATCAGTCGTGGGCAGATCTGCTATCGCCGTCTGCATGTTTAATCACGCCTTATCCGTTCGCTCAGTTTTGGAATATTAACGCCAGGTGGCTTTTACGTGCCTGCACATGACGTCTGTCAATATAGGGGCAGACGTTATCTTTATACTTGTTCAGCGCGTTATCGATATAATCGGACTGTTAATGAAGTTCAATGAAATTGTCATTTTCTCTGTTTCAAAAACCATTACTCAGCGTATCTCTAATGTGCTGTTTGAAAAACAGCTAGAATTACCCGTCTACGAAATAGGTTATTCAGATGTGCTGGATAAAGCGAATGAAATGATTCGCGCCGGCACCAGAATCATCATCAGTCGTGGCGGTACCGCTGCCTTACTGCGCAGCAGCCTGGCCATCCCGGTGGTCGAAATTGCACATGATTTTCAAGGCGTGAACCGTATTCTGCAGGAAGCAAAAATCAAGTCACAGAAGATTGCTGCGGTCGGCTTTCCCCAGTTTTGCCACGCGCTTAAGCATTATCAACATATGACTCATGATAATTTCAAGATCTGTCAGGTCTATAATCATTACGATATCGATAATGTCGTCAAAAGCCTTGCGGAAAATAATTATCAGGTCGTGATTGGCGGTCTGACCGTTGCTGAAATGGCCAAAAAATATGGTCTGAAGGTTGTAATGGGGGATACCGATAATATCTCTATTGAACAGGCCATCAACGAGGCCTTCAGCCTGTTAAAATATATTAACCAGGAAAATTTGAAGCTGGAGATAAGTCAGTCCGCGATAAATCAGTCACGGGAAGGCATTATGTGTCTCGACCCGATGGGGACTGTCGTCACAATAAACAGCAAAGGAAAAGCGCTTTTTCAGTGCCGCGTCGGGGAGAAAATATACAAAAAAGAAGGATTCAAAGACGTATACAATGCCATTATTGACGAGTCTGACTTCAGCGATATGACCCTTGAACTTGACGGGGAACGCATTTCTGTCGCGATAAAGCATTACTGTAAGCGGCAGGAGAGCTATTCAATCGTGACCGGCTGTCTGCAATCGCAAGCCCCGTGGCGAAACACGGTCAGTAAAAAGCGAAAACAGCGTGCTTTTTATACCCGTTACACCTTTGATGATATTGTTGGTGAGTCAGCCAGTATTAAGTCAGCGATCGAAAAAGCAAAGCGTTGTGCCAGCCATGATGCACCTGTCCATATTTTAGGTGATACCGGTACGGGTAAAGAATTGTTCGCTCAAAGCATTCACCAGCACAGCACCCGAAGCCACAGCCCGTTCATTGCGATTAACTGCGCGGCGATTCCTGAAAGTCTGCTTGAAAGTGAACTGTTTGGTTATGCTGACGGGGCATTTACCCAGGCCCGGAAAGGGGGCAAGCCCGGTATCTTTGAGATGGCGATGAAGGGCACCGTATTTATTGATGAAATCAGCGAGGCCCCACTCAACGTACAGGTCAAATTACTGCGTGTGCTACAGGAAAAACAGTTTGTTCGCGTGGGCGGTGATGGGCTGATTGCGGCGGATTTTCGACTCATAACAGCAAGTAATAAAGATTTGAAGGCGCAGATAACCATGGGCGCTTTTCGTCAGGATCTTTATTACCGTATCAATATCCTCACACTCCGGCTTCCCGCGCTGACTGAGCGTAAAGGTGACGTTGAACCTCTTATCCGGCATTTACTTCACCAGCAGGGAAAAGACAGGGTCTTTTCGCCGGATGCGCTGGCGTATTTAAACCGTTATCACTGGCCGGGGAATATACGAGAACTGCAATCGGTCGTGTGCAGACTGGCGGTATTTCATCAGGGCGGTACGGTCGATAAATCGACCGTGATCTCGTTGCTTGAGGATGAGCAGGTACTCAATAACGTGGTGTATGAATCATCCTCTTTTGCGTGCATAGACGCTGAAACCGATCTTCTGAAAAAACAGGAGCGCCGGCTAATTATTGACGTGATGGCACAATGCCAGGGTGATAAAACCCAGGCGGCGGCAATGCTGGGGATCAGTGCGACCACCCTGTGGCGTAAGCTAAAAGCGTATGAGATCAGCGGCTGAATGTCGACAACGGTGCCGCTTTGATATAGTCAATAAACGTCCGCAATGCCGAAGACATATACTGGCGATTAGGGTAATAAAACTGCAGGCTGGGCCGTTCCGGTAACCAGTCCTCCAGTACCGAGATCAGACTGCCGTTTGCCAGATGATCTTTCACCTGCTCGTAATAGAGATAGCCGAGCCCCGCACCCTGCAGTACGGCATCCAACTGTGAATCCATGTCGTCAAGGATGATGTTTCCGCCGGGAAGAAGCGCAAACTGGCCGTCCGGTCCGTTGAATTCCCACTGATAAATCCGGCCACTGCGATGACGAAACATGACGCACGGGTGCACGTCGATTTCGCGTGGATGCGTGGGACGAGGATGACGGGCAAAATAATCGGGACTGGCCGCGACCACCAGTTTGACTTTTGGCCCTACCGGCAGGGCAATCATGTCTTTTTCCAGCGTACTGCTCAGGCGAATGCCCGCATCAAAACCCTCTTTCACAATGTCGACCAGCCTGTCTTCTGTCGTGATTTCCACACGAATATCCGGATAGCGCTGGCTAAAGCCGGTGACCAGCGGAATCAGCACCAGACGTGAGGCAAGGCGCGAGGCATTGATTTTCAGCACGCCCATCGGCGTCTGGCGATAGCAGTTGGCTTCATCCAGCACCATGTTGATTTCATCGAAAGCGGGGCGTAAACGTTCAAACATACGGGCGCCGGCTTCGGTGAGTGACACGCTGCGCGTGGTACGGTTAAACAGGCGAATTTTCAGCCGCTGCTCCAGCTGCTTAATCGCGTGGCTGACTGCCGATGGCGACAGTCCGAGTTCATCTCCCGCGGCGCGAAAACTGTTGTGCCGGGCAACGGCAATAAAAGTCGCGAAGTCATAGACGTTCAGTTTCATTGATGAAAATCCCTCATTAACCCGTCTCAAATCATACGATTCCCACAGCAATGTCGCGAGCGTAAGGTGCTTTCGTCAGCACAAAAATGAGGTGAACGATGAAACAACATGTCTATATCGTCTGGTCGCATCCGCGCAGGAATTCGTTAACCGCGCAGATGGTCCACAGCCTGCGCCAGCGCGCAGAGGCGCGCGGCGCCCATGTTACTGAACTGGATTTGTATCGCAGCGATTTTGATCCGGTGTTACGTGTCGAGGATGAACCGGAGTGGGACAACCCGGATAAGCGCTATTCGCCAGAGGTCCACCGCCTGTTTGCTGAACTGGACAATCAGGACATTATCTTCTTTGTCTTCCCGGTGTGGTGGTACAGCTTTCCGGCCATGTTGAAAGGCTATCTTGAGCGCGTATGGAATTATGGCCTGGCCTATGGTGAGCAAAACCGGTTAACGGCAAAAACGGTGCGCTGGCTGGCGCTGGCGGGCGGCTCCCATCGGTCATTTATTAAATATGGCTGGGAGAAAAACATCACCGATCATCTTTTGGGCGTTTCGGCTTATCTGGCGATCCGCGATGTGGACGTCCATTTCCTCTACAACACGTTAGGGGTTGAGGAGGCCATTCAGGATGACGTCAGCCACTATGCACAACTCTTTGAGCAAATGTATGCGGTGGTAGACAGCACGGTTTAACGCGAGGCAGGGCGCCAACAGGCGCCCTTTAACATGCTCACCCGTACAATGAACGACGCGCGGGGTGCTCTGCTTCGCAGTGCCCGTTTTGCAAGGCGCGAGCGTGCCCTTTACGGCCGTTTAGCGGGAAACGGAGGCGCGCGTTGACAGCGCTGCGACGTTAACCACGGTGATGATGGTCACGCCTTTAGCCCGGTCACCGTACCATCGCGCAGGCCTGAGCGTATTCTCTTTGCCGCGGTCCGCTTCCTGATGACGACATTTTACAAAATCTCCCTGTGGACTATGTTAAGCAACATGTCTTAAGAAAACACATCAGGCAACGGAGAACGTAATGAAAGCAATGACCCTGAAAGCCCCTGGCGGACTGCAGAACATCCACCTGTCAGACCGAGCCGATCCGGGACAGCCGGGAAAAGGCGAAATCCGGGTTGCCATCAAGGCCAGCTCACTGAATTTCCATGACCTGGTCGTCGCGACCGGGCAATTTCCCACCGAAGATGGCCGCATACTGCTGTCCGACGGCGCGGGCGTGGTGGAAGCCGTGGGCGAGGGCGTGACCGATTTTCGCGCAGGTGATCACGTCGTGTCGACATTCTTCCCCGTCTGGCTGTCCGGCAAACCCACCGCGGACGTCGGCGGCTTTGCCCACACGCCGGGCGACGGCATTGATGGCATGGCCAGTGAATACGTTGTGCGGGCGCAGAGCGCCTTTACTCATGCGCCAAAAGGCTGGACGCACGCTGAGTCAGCCACCATTACGACAGCTGGCCTGACCGCCTGGCGAGCACTGGTGACCGAAGGCAATCTTCAGGCTAATGATACCGTGTTGGTGCAGGGCACCGGCGGTGTATCTATCGCTGCCTTACAAATCGCTAAGGCCATGGGCGCGAAAGTGATTGCCACCTCCTCTTCGGATGAGAAACTGGCGCGCGCCCGACAACTGGGCGCAGACGAAACCATTAACTATCGCACGACGCCAGAGTGGGGGAAGAAGGTGCTCGAACTGACCGGCGGCGTGGGCGTGGATCAGGTGGTGGAAGTGGGCGGACCTGCCACGCTGGGTGAGTCGCTGAAAGCGATCAAAGTGGGCGGCCACATTACCCAAATCGGCATCATTTCCGGCGATGAAGCCCGGCTGTCCATTTTGTCTGTCCTGGCGAAGCAGGTCACCATCAAAGGGGTGATCGTTGCCAGCCGACAGGATCAGATCGATTACGTGAACGCGCTGGAAGGGATGAATCAGAAGCCCGTCGTTGATCGCCTCTTCCGTTATCAGGACCTCGCCGAGGCCTTTGCCTGGCAGCAGAGCGGTTCGCATTTCGGCAAGATCTGTGTGGAATGGTGAGTCACGCGCAGTAAGGCTGGTGTGTCCGTAGAAACGGTGCCTGATGAGGGCTGAAACCAGAACCTTCATCAGGCATCGCGGCCTGCGCAGGATTAATTATTGTCGTGAATATAATAGGCCGCGTCAGCGGGCATAAAATGGCTGAGCCCGCCTGTCGCAATGCCGACAGCCAGTGCGTGTTGATTATCCAGCAGCATATGGTTGTCTTCGCTGTAGGTAATTTTGTCGATTTGATCATCCGTCAGGTTGGTACAGGTGTGATAAATATTTTTAATAATATTGCGGAATCGGCTGCTAAATTCATTTTTTTCAACCAGCATATTTTCTGAAAAATTTCTGTCCTGAGCATCATGAATCGTGGGCGCATGTAATAAAAAAATCGAATCGTCCATGGTTAGCCGTTTCTTTGCGCCACAATAAATTAAGGTTGCGGAGGATTCGACGGAGGACATATTCACGGTGGTCACCGGAATGGGTGAGTCCTTCACTATCTGATAGCCCATTTTCCCGGCATCAACATCACCGCCGGGGCTGGTGAGATAAAGCTGTATCTCCGTAGCGGCTTTGTAGTTTTGCGCAATCTCGTCAATGGCGGCGGACAGGGCCATAATTTTGTTCTGCGTTATCGCGCCAGTGAAAGCAATTTTTACCGTTTTAACGGTGTTGGGTGGGCGCTTCTCGTCAACGACTTTGTTCATCGCCGCCTGTGAGGTAAAACTGGCCAGGACAAAAACGGCAGCCGCACAGAAAGTATATTTCATATTAACCCCATCCTTTTTGCCCTTTAATTATCAGTACGACATTATGTCTGCAATATCTATTATCATTTTGCACGCGTTTGTTACCGCTAAAAATATATTTCAGTATTATGGCTTTTAAATGACTTTTTCAAATTAACCTGCGGCGACGCTAATTTTTTCGAAGAGGGGAACAACGAAGCCGCATCACATATGCAGTCCGGTAAACGGCATACTGCTTTTCAGTATTGTCAGCACCGCAGGGCACCGTGCGGCTTTTATCGCACGGTTCCGCTTTTCCTGGCGTTTGTACCTGCGGGCTTTCTGCGATTCTGCTCAATGCGCCATGTCCCGGGAACGCGGAGGAAGCGGGAAAAGCTCCGGCTGCGTCACATATCCCACGGCAAACTGATCCCTTTTTGTGACAAGTCACACAACCTCATAACATTTGCCAGCACAGGAAAAAGTTTCGCCAGATAATGAGTGTACTTTGTACACCATAGTTTTACAGAGTAAAACATGAAGTTTACCCAGATGTAAAACCATGAACCTTCTGTGAGGAACACCATGTCTGAAAAGAGACCCAATGTGGCCATAACCTCCGATATAGAGCAGCAGACGGTAAAGCGTGTTATATGGCGCATTCTGCCGTTTCTGATTGTCTGTTATCTGATCGCTATCATTGACCGGGGCAATATCGGAATGGCGGCCCTGCAGATGAATGAAGATCTCGGGCTGACCAAAGCGGTGTTCGGCCTGGCGAGCAGCCTGTTTTTTGTGGGGTATTTTCTGTTTGAAGTGCCCAGCAATCTGGCGATGCAAAAGATCGGGGCGAAGATCTGGATATCGCGCATTATGGTGACGTGGGGCATCGTGTCGGTCTGCACGGCCTTTGTCTCCAGTGCCGGGATGCTTTATTTCCTGCGCTTTTTATTGGGCGCGGCGGAGGCGGGCTTTTTCCCTGGCGTGATCCTCTACCTGACCTACTGGATCCCCGGTAAATACCGCGCCCGCGTCATTGCGACCTTTATGGTGGCTATCCCGGCAGCAAACTTTATCGGCTCACCGATCTCCGGGGCCATCCTGTCACTGGATGGCTGGTTTGGCTTACGTGGCTGGCACTGGCTGTTTATTTTAGAAGGCTTCCCGGCCATCCTTTTAGGAATAGCCGCCTTTTTCCTGTTAAGCAACCGCCCGGAAAACGCGACCTGGCTGACGGAAGCACAGCGCAACTGGCTCAGCACAACGCTGGCGGACGAGAATGCGAAACGTAAGGTGATCGGTCATATCTCGCTGTGGCAGTTACTGCGACACAAGCACATCTGGGTGATGGCCTTAATTTATGCCGGTGCCTCGGCGGCAGGTTCCACGCTCAGCGTCTGGTCGCCACAATTACTCAAGTCGTTCGGACTCGACAACTTCACGACCGGTCTGGTGAACGCCATTCCTTACGGCCTGGCGTCCGTGTTGATGATCGTCTGGGGCCGCAGTTCCGACCGTACGGGCGAACGTCGCTGGCACACGGCGCTGACGCTGTTTCTTATTGCGGGTGGGCTACTGTCGGCTTTCCTGACGCAGTCGCTGGCGGGCAGCGTGGTCATTCTGTCGCTGGTGCTGATTGGCGCGTACTCCATGAAAGGGCCGTTCTGGGCACTGGCTTCCGGCTGGCTGTCGTCCAGCACCGCAGCGGCGGGCCTGGCGGCTATCGGTGCCATGGCGAACCTGATTGGCGGCGGCCTGATGGTTAACGTGTACGGGATCATCAACGAGCAGACGGGCAGTCATGCGCTGGCCATGGTTCCGCTGGCCGTGCTCTGCGGGGCGGGCGGTATCGCAGTGCTGATCATGGGCCGCAAAAGCGCGACCAGAATCGAAGCGGATCACAGCCTGTCGACCGTCAGCAAATAAGTCGCATCGCTGAAATCACTGAAGCGCCTCCGGGCGCTTTTTTTTATACCGGAGAAAAGTGAAGGTGAGGCGAACCGCAGGAATGCCGGGAAGGAGCGGTGCCGTGTTCGGTTCTGCCATCCTTATCGGGCAGGCCGAGCGCTCTGATGCGGCAAGGACGCCTGTATACCGTTTCAGCCTGCTCTGCTCCGTGTGCTCGCCTGCCCTCGTGATGGGATACTTCCCGGAAACCGGTATCGGTTATCGGAAATACCGGGCCGCGATCAGCAGACGAACGCGAACGTTGTTGCGGTGGGAAAGACAACGGCGTGGAAAAACAGTCTGCATGCGCAGGAACGGCGGCAGGAAGGAGGATAATGGAGAAATGAAGCCGTGGGGGATAAAACCACGCCGCCTCTGATATTGGCGTGGCTTTGTGTCCATTCAGATCGTGCGTCGGGGTTAGTTAACTGAGGCCATAATCCGAGGCGACATCACGCCACCCTGAATGTCGGCGGCGTGGTCGTTTTGTCCGGTCAGGTGTGACGGTAAGGGTCCTTGACGGACGCTACGCAGAAGGCTCCCAGCAGCAGCACCGCCGACACCGCCAGCAGTGCCCACATAAAGCCACCGCTGGTCTGGCGCACATAGCCAATAAGCGAAGGGCCCACGAAGCCGCCCAGATTACCAATCGAGACAATCATCGCCAGTCCGCCCGCCGCCGCGCTCCCTGTCAAAAAACCGGAAGGCAGCGCCCAGAATGATGCCTGAAATGCCAGGATGCCGCTCACAGTGAAACACAGCGCAAGCATTTTGAGGACGGGTTCATCAATGAGGGCGCTGCAGCCTAACGCCACGGCGGCGATCACCAGCGCCGCGCTGATCCAGCGAATACGGTGGCGGGAAGCATTCGCGCGCTGTGCCCAAAACAGCATGCTGAAGGCGCCACAGATATAGGGCAACGCGGTCAGAAAACCCGTCGCGGTGTGGCTGACGCCAAGCTGTTTGATAATCTGCGGCATCCACAAACCTACGCCAATTGAGCCGACAATGCCGCAAAAGTTAATAAAAGCCAGAAGGTAGAGCAGGGGATTACGCATTGCATCCCGCAGGCTGGAACCGTGTGCCTGTTCGATCTTTTTCTGTTCATTCGCCAGCCGCCTGCTCAGCAACACTTTTTCCGCCTCGCTTAGCCAGCCCGCTTTGGCCGGACGGTCATGTAAAAAGAACAGGCACATGACACCAAGTATTACCGCCGGAAAGCCTTCCAGCAGCAACAGCCACTGCCAGTTGCGGATAGTGTCGTGTCCGGTAATTTGCATCAACATGCCGGATAACGGCGCACCGATAATATTCGCCACGGGAATGCCGACCAGAAAGGCGGCCGTGATTTTGGCGCGCCAGCTGCCGGGGAACCAGTAGGTAAAAAACAGGTAAATGCCCGGGGTGAAGCCCGCTTCCGCCACGCCCAGGCAGAAACGGGCAAAGGCAAAGCTGACGGGACCGGTGACGAAGGCGGTGGCCATGGAGATCAACCCCCACGAAATCATAATACGGGCGATCCAGATGCGGGCACCTACTTTTTGCATGATCAGATTACTGGGCACTTCGAAAAGGAAATACCCGATAAAGAACATGCCCGCGCCAAAGCCAAACTGCTCTGCTGTAATCCCTAGATCCGCGTTCATGCCCAGCGCGGCAAAGCTGACATTCGTGCGATCCAGATAACTGACCACGTAGCAGATAAAAATAAAAGGCAGGATACGGCGAAAGGCTTTGCCTGCCGCGACTTCACTTTGTTCAAAATCCGTTTGAGTCATGCCGTCATGGGACACGGGCACGTCATCCTGCTCCGTCATTGAGCGGGAAGGCGTTGAGTGCAGATTCATGGTTGTCTCCGCTGCGTTGCGTCAACGCAGAGTTATTCTCAGAGAAAAGCAGTGGAAAGAAAGGGCAGCGGGTGGCCTGGCGTTTGCATTGAGCAGGTAAGAATGCTGCCGCTGACAGATTCGGTGATAAATAACTGCCGGCGCTGATCGCCGCCAAAACAGAGGTTGGTGGTGGATCGTCCGACCGGGCTGGTCAGAATCTCAATCGGCTCTGCCATATCGTTTAACAGCCAGACGCGGCCCAGCCCCGGGTTAGCAATCAACAGTTCGCCCTGCGCGTTGACGGCGATACCATCAGGACCGCTTGGCCCGTGCGAGGTAAAGAACTGGCCGACTTTGCTGACCGATCCGTCACGCTGAAGCGGTACGCGCCAGATCGCATTGCCGCGCGTCATGGCGACATACAGCACCTTCTCGTCGGGTGACAGCACCAGGCCGTTTGGACTTGGGCAGTTATCCAGCAGAACGGACAGTTGCCCGTCCTGGCTGAGCCGGTAAACGCGTCCGGACGGATCGTGCAGCCCCGTTTGCCCCTGATCGGTGAAATAAAGATTGCCCCGGCTGTCAGGGGTTAGATCGTTCACGCCGCGAAAACTTTCGCTGTTACGGCGCGACAGCCACGGCGCGATCGTGTTCTCCTTGAGGCACAGCTTCATCAGGCCGTGACGGTAATCCGTGATCAGAAGCGTATCGGGATCGGTCAGTTTCATGCCGTTGGGTTCGCCGTCGTACTGCACCACGAGCTCCCAGTTGCCCGCCATATCGACACGGAATATGCGGCCATACGGAATATCGGTCAGGTACAGGCAACCCGAGGGATGCCAGACCGGCCCTTCCAGAAATGAATCGGTCAGCTGGCCGCCGCGATTAGCGACCGCCCAGGCATTGCGGCTGTCAGGTTGGCGGAAACGATCGGGCAGCCGGGTAAATACCGTGGTCTGCCTGATCTCCGGTGTAGTCAGGCACATCATACCGTCGCTTCCTTCTGCGCTAAGATCTTCAGCAGATTGGTCACGGAAGCTGTCCCCATTTTCACGTAAGAGTTATCGCTCACGCCGCCGATGTGCGGGGTAATAATGACGTTTTCTACCGTCTGCCAGAGGTTGGGCGCGGTCAGCGGCTCCACAGTAAAGCTGTCCAGCGCCGCCCAACTGAGCCTGCCGCTCCTGAGCGCACGCACCAGAGCATCGTCATCAATCAGTCCACCGCGTGCGGTATTCACCAGCACGGCGCCGGGTTTGAACTGTGCCAGCGCCTGGTCATTAATCATCTTGCTGTTTTGCGCGGTCAGCGGACAGTGCAGCGACACAATATCCGCGCGCGCATACAGCGTGGCTAAGTCGTCCACCTGCTCACAGCCCGCGGGCAGCGTTTTCGCCCAGGGATCGTAAGCAATAACCTGCATACCAAACACGCGGCCAATATCGGCCACCCGACCGCCAATCGCGCCGAGGCCCACGAGCCCGAGCGTCCGGCCTTCCAGTTCAAGGGACTTGTGGCTGGATTTGTCCCAGTGACCGTCACGCATCCGGCGATTCAGCGGAATCAGGGATTTGGTGCAGGCCAGAATCATTGCCCAGGTATGTTCAGCCACCGCCGCCGCGTTGGCACCCGGCGCAGACTGAACGCTGATGTTTCGTTCGGCCGCCGCGGCTTGATCAATAACGTCAATGCCGCTGCCATGTTTAGAGATCACGCGCAGCGCAGGCGCGGCGTCCATGATGCGGGCGTTAATTTTTCCATAGCGCACCACGATTCCGACGGGATTATACTGCTGGCACAGCGCGACCAGATCGTCTTCGGTTGGCCTGGTGCCCGCAAACACCACTTCATAATCGTTCAGCATCGCAAGCGCGGCGGGGGCGATGTCAGCGCCGGTAATAATGACAGTATCCTGTTTGCGCATCAGAGTTCCTCCCCTTCCGCTAACATGCCTGCTGCACGCAGGGCACCGTTCAGCCAGGTCGGTCTTTTGTCTCCGGCTTTGATTGCCGCAATACGGCGGGTTTCCATATCCAGCTTTTTCGCCGCGAGTTCCAGCACCAATTCGACCTCGTCACGTGGGACGACCACCACACCATCGATATCACCGACCACCAGATCGCCCGCGTTGATCGTCGCACCGGCCACAGAAACCGGGTAATTCACACGACCGGGAATCAGCTTGGTCGGGCCACATGGATTCAGGCCAGCGGCGAAAATCGGATAGGTGTGGTTGCTCAGCGCATCCGCATCCCTGACCGCGCCATCGATGATAATGCCGGCAATGCCGGACGCTTCTGCCTGGGTCGCCATGATTTCGCCTAGCAGCGCACAACTGATATCGCCTTTACCGTCTACCACGATGACATCGCCGGGTTTGGCCACCGCCAGCGCAGCATGGATCGCCAGGTTATCACCTGAACGCACTTCCACCGTTACCGCCGGTCCGGCCACTTTCATATGCGCACCCAGTGGCTTAACGCGGCCATGGAGCGTGCCTCGTCTGCCCGCGACATCCGCAATAATCGCGGCCTGAAATTCAGCGGCACGTCTGACATAATCATGACTGACTCGCGTAACGTCGCGGTTGATCATCGGTTTTTCGTTCGCGGACATGGGTCACCTCACAGGTTTGATGTTTTACAGAGTAAAACTGTGTTGTACATAATGAAATTACTATATCGGTGACACTGACGCTCGCGCCAGTGTTGCGAGCTTGTTTGTGATGTAAATAAGATGTGACTCACAGTTTCAGGTACACTCAGTGCCAGCAAAAATCAGGAGAAGCGAAATGGGAAACGAAGGGGTTAATGCGGTAGAGAAGGCGCTGGCATTGCTGGATTGTTTTAAGCCAGGCGAAGAAAGCCTGTCCCTGACGGCGCTGTCGCAGCTCTCGGGCTACCACAAAACCACCGTTTATCGCCTGATGAATTCGCTGGAACGCATGAGTTATGTAGTCAGACGGGATAACGGGATTTATACCCTGGGACCAAGACTGCTGTATCTGGGCAAGCTCTACGAACAGTCGTTTCATCTGGCCAGCGTGGTCCAGCCCGAGCTACAGGCGCTGGCTTCGGCAACCCATGAAAGCGCCAGCTGGTATGTGATTGATAACGGTCAGCGTCTTTGCGTCTTCCGTGCGGAATCGTCGGATGGCCTGCGCCATACGCGACTGCCGGGCTCGCTTTATCCTCTGGATAACTCGGCGATTAGCCAGGTGCTGCGTTACTGGGGAATGGGCGAACCCCTGTTTGCTGAGACACCGGACTTACCGCTCTATACGTCGGGGGCGCGCGATCCGCACACTGCCGCCTTTGCCATCCCGGTGTTTGGCGAAGGGGATAAATTAACGGCCGCCCTGGCGCTGACCGGTCCGTCATCACGCTTAACCCTGGACCGCAAAGCGGCAGGGCTGGGTGACCTGATGCGGGAAAGTGCCGCCAGATTGTCGGCTCAGTTAGGGGCCAGAAAGCCGTTTTGCGATGGGGTTTACTGGGGTAAATAGCGGGCAGTGCCGCGCGGTTGGGTCAAGAACCGTTCGGCGGCTGAGCAGGGCAGGCATGTGCTGCCGTCCTCCGCCCCGTGTGCAGGCAGAACTCCGACATGTATTCTACTGCTCAGCCGGGCGCATCCGCGTTTCTCCGCTTGCCTGCAATCGGCCAGTGATAAAGCGGACCGCGCGGCGACGTCCGCGGCTCCGCTTCCGCGCCACGAAAGCGTGAGTCAGGTTAGCGGTAATAGATCGCTATCCGCTGATCCGCCACCGTTTCAATCGCCACCGGAATCTCAAACAGCCGCGTCAGCACGTCCGGCTGCATGATGTCGGCTGGCGTACCGCGCATAAAAACGGCGCCGTTTTTCATGGCAATGATGTAGTCGGAATAGGCGGAGGCGAAATTGATATCATGAATAACCAGAATGATGGATTTGTGCAGTTCATCCGCCGCTCGTCGCAATTGCTGCATCATGGCCACGCTGTGTTTCATATCCAGATTATTTAGCGGTTCATCTAACAGAACGTACTGCGTATCCTGGCACAGCACCATCGCCACAAAGGCCCGCTGCCGCTGCCCGCCGGACAACTCATCCAGATAACGCTGTGCCAGCGGCAACAAATCCAGAAAATACAGCGCCTGCTCAATATGGTGCCTGTCCGCTTCCGTTATCCGTCCTTTTGACCAGGGATAGCGGCCAAAACTGACCAGATCGTACACCGTCAGCCGATGGGTAAAATGATTCTCCTGCCGCAGCACCGACAGCACTTTCGCCAGCTGTTCAGTGTGCGCCTCGTTCACGACCAGCGAATCGATTCTGATTTCACCGCTGTCCGGCGTCAGCAGTCGGCTCATCACCGACAGCAGAGAGGATTTTCCGGCACCGTTAGGACCAATGATGGCAGTAATGCCCGACGCGGGCAGGGTTTCATTGATATTGTTGAGAACAGAAAGCGTGCCGTAGCGCTTATTCACATTCACCACTTCAATCACGTTGCCACCTTTTTAAGCACCAGATAAAGAAAGAGTCCACCGCCAACACATTCAATGATGACGGACAGCGTGCCTGCCCTGTCCAGCAGTCGCTCCAGAATGAGCTGTCCGCCGGTCAGCGTAATCATGCCGATGAGTACCACGGCAGGCAGCATCTCGCGATGACGCCATGAGCCCATGGCGGGCCAGGCCAGATTCACGATCAACAAGCCCAGAAACGTCATTGGCCCCACCAGCGCGGTTGAGATCGCTACCAGCAGGGAGATGAGCAGCAACAGACCGGTCACGTAGCGCTGAACGGGCACGCCGAGTGCGGTGGCGGTATCGCTGCCCAGCGCCAGCACGTCAAGGCGATGGCGCATGCGCCAGATGATTACCGTCACAACAGCAATGACGCTGCCTGACAACAGCAGGACGTCGCTGTCGGCGCGGGTAAAGGTGGCAAACATCCGGCTCTGTAAAACGGCAAATTCTCCCGGTGATAGCAGGCGCTGCATCAGTCCGGACAGACTGCGGAACAGCGTGCCGAACACCAGGCCTGCCAGTAAGACGCGCTGAAGTTCCAGCCCGCTGCGGTTAAATAACCAGCGGTAAAGCAGCGTGGCAAACAGCATCAGAAGCGCCGTTTCGCCCAGAAACTGCACCACAGGGTAGGTCTGGCTCAACGGCGACAGGTGAATAAAAAAGACCATCAGCGTCTGAAGTAAAATAAACAGCGACTCCAGCCCCATGATCGACGGCGTAAGAATGCGGTTTTGCGTGATGGTCTGGAAAAGCAGCGTGCTGATGCCCGAGGCAAACGCAACCAGCACCATTGTCAGTAAAATCTGCCCGCGGTGTTTCAGGAGATAGCCGATATTGCCCTGCAGGTTAAGGGTCAGAAACAGCGTGCAGAGCGCAATCGCGATGATGGTCAGCAAACACAGCCGTCCGGCAGGGGAGCGCATCCTGTTCAGCACGCGAGACGGCAGCGAACACTCAACGGCCATGGCGTTTCCCCTTCATAATCAGCAGCAGAAACACCGCCGCGCCCAGTACACCGAGCAACGTACTGACCGGGATCTCGAACGGCTGCACGATAAGCCGCCCCAGGATATCGCAGCTTACTACCAGCATAGCCCCCGTCAGCGCGACCCAGTGCACGGTGCGTCGCAGGTTATCGCCAGCCATCAGGCTGACAATATTCGGCACGATTAACCCCAGGAACGGCAGGACCCCGACGACCACGATAACCACGCCGCTGATGAGCGCAATCATCGCCATGCCCGTGAGCTGAACACGACGGTAGTTCAGCCCGACGTTTACGGAAAAATCATGCCCTAAACCGGCGACCGTGAAACGGTCGGCAAGCAGGCCAGCGAGCAGGGCGATCATCCCTACTAGCCACAGCAGTTCATAGCGCCCCTGCATCACGCTGGAAAAATCCCCCGATTCCCAACTGCCCAGCGCCTGCAGCAGGTCAAACTGCATCGCCAGAAAGGTGGTGACCGAACTGAAAACGGCCCCCAACATGATGCCGGTCAGCGGCACAATAAGGGCGCTTTTCTGACGAACAGGGGCGATTAACAGCATAAACAGCAGGGTACCGGCCAGGGCGAACAGGGCGGCAATGCCCATTTTGACTATGACGGGCGCGGCGGGATAAAACAGCATGACCAGCAGTAAGCCCAGACCGGCGGACTGTGTCGTGCCCACGACAGAGGGCTCGACAAAACGGTTTTGCGTCAGCATTTGCATGATTTGCCCTGCAACGCTCATGGCGCTGCCAGCCAGCACCAGCGCGACCGTGCGCGGCACGCGACTCAACCACATAATCTCCCGCATGTCGGCATCGCGCCACACGTCCATCAGTGACAGCTGCGTGACGCCCGTCATCACACTGAGCATCATCAGCGCCCCCAGCAGGATCAGGCTAAAGCTAAAGGCCACGGACTTCATTCTGGGCGGACGCCGGCTGTGCTGAGTGCCTGCCTGATCTGCTCCATCATCAGGCTGTAACTCTGGATCCCGCCAGCGAGGTACAACGAGGCCGAATCCAGCCAGATTATCTGCTGTTTTTTCCATGCCGTGGTGCGGCGCACCAGCGGATTATCCAGTACCTGCCGGGCAGAAACGCCCGCCTTGCTGCCGATGGCGCTGTCGCGATCCAGAACGAACAGCCAGTCCGGATTGGCCTGCATGATGAGTTCGGGCGAAATGGCGTTTCCGTGTTTACTGGCGGTCGGCAGGGCGATGGCCGGTCTGAACTGCAGGACATCAAAAATAAAACCAAAGCGGGAATGCGGTGTGTAAGCACTGAGTTTGCCGCCGTTGACCATCAGCATCATGGCCGTGCCTGCCTGAGCCGCCTGGCGGCGAAGGTCAGCAACCTGCGCATCAAATCTCGCCAGAACGGTGCTCGCCTGCGCCTGTTTACCCATGATTTCGCCCAGTTGCGTGGTTCGCTGACGCAGGCTGTTTAAAACATCATTGGGATCGATATCCAGCGATACGGTCGGCGCAATGTCGCTGAGTTTGTTATAGGCCGCCAGGGCTCTGCCGCCGGCCAGAATCAGATCCGGCCTGGCGTGGCTCAGGGCCTCATAGTCAGGCTCAAATAACGTGCCCGCATTGAGGTACTCATCACTGTTGTAGCGCGCCAGATGGGCCGGATAGCTTATCGCGGTCCGGGGCACGCCCAGCGGATGAATTCCTAACGCATCGGCACTGTCCAGCGTTACCGGGTTTAAGATCACCACACGTTGGGGATGCAGAGGAATGGCCGTTGTGCCCTGAAAATGCGACAGCTGGACGCTGGGCGCGTTGCTGGCCGACGCCAACGGCGCGCTCAGTAAGCAGGCGAGCGCCAGTAAACCTGCCAGACGGGAAAAACGCATACCTTCTCCTTGTACGTTGTCATTGTCCGTAAAAGTGTGCCCGGTTGTCGGGCTGACCATCCGCTTTCCGCCCTGGGTACGTGGTATGTTCAGCATGGCGAGCGGACCCTCAGTGTTATCAGAACGAAGCCGTCACGGAGGCGTACAGCGTTCGTCCGGGAACGTAATAGTTATTGCCGCTGGTGGTACCGGCTGAGGGTTGCGCGGACACCGGATTTTTATCGAAAAGGTTATCGACGCCCATGTTGAATTTCAGATGCCTGGTCGCCCGGTACTGCCCGGACAGGCCATAAATCATATAGGCCTGGCGGATACGTGCAGTTGCGGTATTGCCGCGTGCGGCCTGATCCGCGCGGTTATTCAGCCCCAGCATTTTTCCGTAGTATTTGGCGGTCATCGACAGACTGATCGCCTCATTGACCTGCCAGTCCAGCGAGGACCAGGTGGCGAGTTTTGGTGTGGTCACCAACATGACGCCCAGTGTGTCTTCCGCTTTGATCATGCGCGTAAAAGTGTTATTCAGGGTCAGGCTTTTCAGCCAGGGGCCTTTCTCTTCCGTAATCAGAGGCACCGTCAGGCTGCCTTCCACGCCCTGCGTGCGGGCGGTATCCAGATTGACGCGCTTCAGCCAGTAGCTACCGGACGCATCGCCCGGAATATAGCCCACCGGCGCGGAAGCAATTTTGTCCTGAAAGCGGCTGTCAAAGAAGGTTAAGCCCACGCCCCATCCCGCATAATCGTACAGGGCGCCCACTTCCCAGTTCTGCGACAATTCAGGCTTCAGCGCGTCATTCCCCAGGGTATAACAGCTCCCGCCCTGGTAATCGGCATAGCCGTTACAGCCGGCACCGCGGGAGGTTTCGATAAAGCCTTTGCTGGCCTGACGAACGCTGGGCGCCTTAAAGCCTTCGGAATAGCCGCCTTTCAACGTCAGAGCATCCGTGGCTTGCCAGACAAGATAGGCGCGTGGCGTGGTCCGGTTGCCGTAATCGGTATTATCCCGGCGCAGGCCCAGCGTCAGGGCCAGATCGTCCCGCAGGTCAATCTGGTTTTCGATGAAGATGCCGGTGCTTTTCGCTTCGCCAGTATGTTTACCAAAGGTATCGGCCGCGTCAGCTGTCACGCCCAGCGAGCGCGGGTTATGCAGCTCTTCTTTTTTCCATTGCGCGCCCACGGTCAGGTTTTGGGGCAAACCGAGTTCGAAGGGCAGGTTGAGATCGCCTTCAATAATGGATTCTTTATTCCACAACGTGCTGTCCTCGCTGCCCTTCACCGCGCCGTTGGCGATAACCGGTACGTCCGACACCCAGTTTTTAAATTTATTCTGATAAGCGCTTAGCTTCGCCGTGCCAAATGCAAAAATGCCGCGGTAATCCAGCGCATAGTTTTCACGCTCAAGCTTACTGGCCCCGCGCAGATTAATTTCACTGCCGTTACTGGCGACGCCGGGAAGACCTTCTTCGGTTCCCTGCTGCGTAGAGATCGTCAGCCGATGCTGGCGGGTAATATCCCAGCCCAGTTCGGCACCGTAATTTTCATTCTTGCGTCCCTCCTGACCGCTTCCCCAGCGCAGTGCGCCGGTGTCGCTTTTATCCGCCTGGCGCTTATTCCACGAACCATTCAGACGCAGGTCAAACCCTTTCCCCAGTGGGCCGCCAACGCTACCTGTCCAGGTCTGGGTACTTCCCCGCTTATCGTCCTGCGGCTGGCGCGTGCCTGCGGTTAAGGTACCGTGCCAGACATCACTGTTTTTCTTCGTGATGATATTCACCACGCCGCCCATCGCATCCGAGCCATAGAGCGCGGACATCGGTCCCCGCACCACTTCGATGCGTTCAATGGCATCAACGGGGATCCAGTTGATATCGTCGAAATAGTTTTGTTGCGTGCTTTTGATGCCGTTGCTGGAGCTCATGCGTTTGCCATCAACCAGCAACAGCGTATACGCCGCTGGCATACCGCGCAGTTGAATACCGGAGCCCACATCTGTTCCGATGGCTTTGGATACGCCCGCGACACGTTCCAGCACATCCGCAAGATCCGTGGCCGATTTACCAACGTCCTGTGCCAGTTGCTGTGCGGTAATCACGGAAATTGATGCCGGAGCATCTTTCAGACGCTGTTCGACAGCTGAAGCCGTCACCACCATCACCTCTTCATCGGGATCGGTGATCTCCGGCTCAGCAAACGCAGGTGAAGCTATGCCAAAAACGGGAATGAACAGACTGGTTTTGATACGACGGGCGAGAGGGGTTAACGACGTCATAACGGTTAATCCTTTAACGGTTGTTTGTCCTGAAGATATTTACGGGCTGATAAACAGCATAAGGTGATATATAAATGGGAATCAAATCAATAATCATTATCAGTTGGCGGTGAAATAAATGCGCAGGGTAATTGCGTGGGAATTTTAATGATTCAGGATCGGCGGGAATGATCTGGAAGCGGGAAAGGGTAGTTGCTTTTTATGTAAGACAGGCCTTTGATATATAAAGATTTAAGACGAAGAATTTCTTCTTTTGCTGATTGGATTTCTGAATAATTCCCTGCCTGTAAGTTTCTTTTTAATATTATCTTTTTTTACGTTTTGGATGATATTTACGAAAGGTAAAAGATGTTCTTGTTAATTTATATAATTGTTAAGAAGTTGAGAAAAATGACTTGGATCAATAATAAGTCTGATTATGTGAAATATTTGATTCTGTTTTGTGAAATAAGCTGGCTTAGCATAATAGCGTTATTTAAATGAATAATGGTTTTCCCGTAATGCATTGAGGTCTACCATGACGCATGGGCCATTAAGTCAGTCAATATCGGATACCTGCAATCAATGACCATGCTTCTCTGGAACCGGTAAGTTTTGAATGCGGGTTTCAAAGGCACAGGAGGGGACAAAAAAGCCCGCAGGCTTGCGCCGTGTGGGCTTTCAGGATTTCATCGCTGGCGGAATCTGAATAAATCACCTATCTGCATGAAATTTAATATAAATATCCAATATAAAAATAATTGGTATACCTAAGCGTATACCAATTGCTTTTGTTAAAAGGTTTTTTATGTTGGGGAGGGCGATGGCTTTGCATCTATGGTCAGATACGCTTTTAGACCTGAAGAGCGTTTTACACCACGCGGATCGGAAAAGAATGGAACACGGAGCTTTGGGGTGTCGTTCACTTTAATTGTCCAGACAGACCCGCCAATGAAATTGAACTCAATGGTTTTGTGATTGACAGACAGCGCCTCGAAAGAGCCTGATGAATACGCATTGCCAACCTGCAAACTTTCAACAATCCCTTGACTCAGGCTGATGAGAGTAACAGTAAGAAACTCCTCAAATATCACATCATCCGTTGTAAAAAGAATATACCTGTCATTGTCGACTTTAACTGAGGCTTCGAGTACCTGTCCTTTTATAGTGATACCCGTCGGTTCGTTATCGATCACTACTTTAGAAACGGCCTGCTGAAAATCAGTCGCTTTACTTTTCTCAACAAGCTTTACCGAGAGAGTTTGTTCCATGACTACCCCCAAAAACGTCCCATTTCAAAAGCGGCAAGTGCACCACCTACAAATCCACCAATTAAAACACAAACGGGTGCTCCGGGGCCGCATACTAAACCTGCTAAAGCACCTCCCGCTGCACCACCTGCTATGCCTGCACCGTTAATCGCTATTTGTTTACCGGTTTCAGCAACCTTGTTTTCAGCGGTATCAATTTCATATACAGAGATGGCTAAAGAGAGGACGATAAGCCTTTTTCCTGCTCGTGAAAGCTGCAACATCTTCAGGTTAACGCTGGGGTTAGATTTACCCGCAGCTTCCACGATGCTGGCATACACTTGGTTTTTTTGCACTTCAGAAAGGCTGGCAAAGTTTGTTTTAGGCCCAAAAAGTGAGGTCGCTTTCTTTGCAACTAACTCAGTAAGCGTCTTACCTGATGACTTCATCCTTTCCGCCATTGCACGCCCAGGTGGCGTACTGCGAGTCCTGATCATTTCCATGATGAGATTCCGCGTTTCCTGAGCTTCTTTCGCAGCCTGTTCCTATGTCAGCAATCCAGCATTAACTCGGGCTCGTAAATCGTCAGCCATCTCTTTGATACGCCTGGAATACTCAAGGCGCAAGCGGGGATCTATGGATAATCGAGCGGCAGCAGCAACATCCCCCTGCAAAGCATTAATCGCTGCGTCAAACTGTTCACGATTTTCAGTGTCCAGTGCATTCAAAAAAGAGGTGTCCATTTATTGCTCCTTTTTTAGGCATTCAAACGTCATCAAAACAGTTGCGCGGCCAGAAAGCGAGATTCTACGAAAAAAGATTTTATAAATAATCCTTCACACTGTTCACCTTTATATTTTATCTAATTATATCATTTGTTTAACGGGTAATGGATAGGTGAAGGGTGACGCATATCCTTCACCAAGGGTGAAAGATGGACATAATAAAACCGGCTTTCGCCGGTTCAGGTTGTCATGCTGGATTCGAATCGTCACACTTAGGCAGTAAGTCGGCGCTGCTTTCGTCCGTCAGCCCCGGGTTGGTCTGCATCCCGAGCTATAATCGCCGCATCGGAAGATAGCTCTTATCTTGCTTCGTCGAAATGCGAGCACGTCGTGAGGTACTGGAGTTGGTTTAGTCCGCTATGAGCGAAAAGCGGACATTAAGCGTATATGTGAAAAAAGTGCTGGTTTTTCATCCAGACACTGTTAACTTGAATGTCGATGAAAACAAACTTTGTGCTATTCAAATCAATCATTATTATCACCTGTCGAATTCAGGTGGGATAACGTTCGCCATTTTCCCGCCGGTAAGGCGGGCCTTACCGGTAACAATCCAGTGAGGTAAACAATGGATACAACTGCAATAACAACGCCTGAAAAACCGGTCTTGCACTTGTTATGTGGAAAAATTGCATCAGGAAAATCCACATTGTCAGCAAAATTAGGATCATCACCTAGGACTGTAATTGTCAGCGAGGATCACTGGCTGGCTACTCTCTTTGCCAATGAAATGCAATCCATATCTGATTATGTGCAGTATTCATTAAGACTAAGAAATGCCATGAAGCCTCATCTGGTGTCATTACTAAAAGCTGGTTTATCAGTAGTTCTTGATTTTCCGGCAAACACACAAACAAATCGTGAATGGATGATGAGCATTATTAAAGCGTCAGGAGCCAGTCATCAGCTGCACTATCTGAAAGTTTCTGATGAAGTATGTAAATCCCGCTTACGCGCCCGTAACGCGGAAGGAGAACATGAGTTTTCGGCCTCAGACCAACAATTTGAGATCATAACGCGTTATTTCTCAGAACCAACAACCGATGAAGGCTTTGATATTATTGAATACACCTGAATCTGCCTTACTGCACGTGGGCCATCATCAGGCGGTTTATTAATTTTTACAGCTAAACATAATTCTAAGGTGTGTTAAACGTCCGCTTCTGGCACAGAGCGAACGTTCTATGGAGGATGCCGGTGAAGCACAGAAATGGTGTACTGTTGCTGCCGTGTGCTTACATCGTTTTTTGGGGCCTGCAAAAGACGAAGCGTACTGCTGTGTATTACTTTCAGCGGAGTAATTCCAGTCCCCATTGCTGACAGCAGGCACTGATATCACGGGATGACTTCAGCATCACTTTTGGAAGAGTGCTGTGGCAGAAAAGCTCTCTGTGACGAAGCTGGTTTTTCGGCGCAGTCAGCGTGATGTATTTGAGCATTTCCCAGGTCACGCTGTCCTTTCCGGTATAAAGACCACCGATTCTGGGACTCGACGAATAGCACCGCTTTATATATCGCAGCAGTGCCAGAGGCATCGAAACATTCAGCAGTATCAGCCCAGTGGCACGCGCAAGTCGCTGTTGTAAGCACTTCGTGTAATTGCCATCCATCACCCATTTTTCCGTATTCACGGCTTCGGCATGTAATCGATGAAAACCTTCTGGTTTTCTGGGGATCCATTTTGTACCCAACTGGTGATGGAGTTGGTCCAGATGGATTAAAGGCAGAGATGTTTTGGCTGCTATCGCGCTGGCCAGCGTGGATTTACCACTGTTGGAGGGGCCCAAAATGCAGATGCGATGGCCGAGTTCTTCCAGTGACACTGATATATCCATAAATCACCCCCGATCACTCGTGTCCCATGTAAACCCGGCTATCTTAACATATCTATCTTATCTGCCCTCTCCTGAGACACTGGCGAACGGGGCCTGAGCGGGTACCTCAACCCGGAATACAACGAAGACCGTTGACGCCGACAAGTCTCAGGTGAATCACATGACCGAAACAATGCAGAGCATTCAGGAGTGCGCTGAAGGTACGGGATATTACGTCGGTGATTGAAAACATTGCCTTCCAAACCAATATCCTTGCGCTCAACGCCGCGGTCGAGGCAGGCGTATGAAGGCGCCTCCCTCAGCGTCAGGGGGCGTACCTGCCGATAATCAGGCCGACTATCTGAATCGATATCAGTCTTCCGTGCGCGAATTACTATAAAGAATGCCTTACACGCTATATTTCCGGAACCGGGCAGATTCAGATGCGACTGAAGAAGTGCCGGTTTATGCCGATATATTAGCTGCTTACACAATATTTACTGAACACTGGCGAAAATCATACATTAACCCATGCAGGACGATATGAAATCTAAAAGGCTGATACTGTTATGCCTGCTCTGTCTGGGACTGAATGGTTGCGCAAAAGTCCTACCTCTTAATTACACAAACTATGAGGGAATTGACGCTGCGACACTGTATGTCCTTAACAGTCAGGGAAACGTGGGCACAATCTATCTGGCATCTTATGTCTATAACAATAAAGACAGCTGCTACGACATGTCTGATCGTTACGAGCTCGACTCCAACTTCTTCAAAGCAAAAGGGAGCGTGATAACGGCCAGGATAAAACCCGGCGTTTTTTATTCCGTATCCCAGATCAGAAATGACGGGAGGTTTATTGAGAATACTGACTCTTCAGTCATTCCGGAGGCCGGGAAATCTTATTATGTATCTTCAGGCAGCCGTGCCGTTCAGGTTCCCGACAGCTTCAGACCAGACGCATCAGAGAGCCCTGATGAAGTTGTTAAAGTTTACGGAAATAATAAAGTAACTTACTGGAATGTAAAAAAAATCTGTTCCCGACCTTTCTGGAAGATTGGCTGAGGGATTATCACAGCCCTGAGATAACCCCGTACTGTGCGAATCACTATCAGCTTTCTGCCGGCTCCGCTAAAATAGCAGAGCCGGTACATTCATTTCAGACGCGAAACGCCTCCACCATACCCCGCAGGGGGGTGAGCCTGCTCTGAGAGTGAACGGGAGACCGGGGACGCCTCCTCAACCAGCGCCGCGTTGTTCTGCGTCAGGCCGTCCATCTGGCTCACGGCCACGCTGACCTGCGAAATCCCCTGCATCTGCTCCGACGAGGCCAGAGCGAGGATGTCCACGGACTCAGCCAGTTCGCCGACCATGCCCATTATCTTCAGGATGCTCTGGCTGGTTCCCGTAGCGCTCTCCACGCCGCTTTCCACCTGGGCAACGGCCTGCTCAATCAGGAGTTTGATGTCTTTCGCGGCCACGGCGCTGCCCCAGCGTCCGCACCTCTCCGGCCAGCACCGCGAAGCCGCGACCCTTTTCGCCTGCACCTCTGGTATATGGCGAAAGAACGTGAAACGTCGGTGGGCAGGCTTAGTCGGGAGGAGATTGCATAACTCAGAGAGGAGTGGCATTCGCTAAATACTGAATTTATCAGTAAAGAATATGCGTTTCACCAGAATCTGTCTCAGCTCGCAAGGCCGGTAATCACGCAGCTACAGATGACCCTGAACGCTGCGCCAGACTTTTAATGGTGATGGATAAAAAGGAAGCTGCACGGCGAATGAGTCTGGGTGCCGCCATGTTCAGAAGCCGGGCCAGGCTGAAAATGTCATCTGACTGGCCCTAAGAGAGGGCGTGCAGGGAAAGTACGGAATTGTAGGTTGATAGACTACAGGGTCGGTGAAAAAACCGTATCCCTGGAAGTCAGTCAGGTATGTTTCTCACCCTCGGACCGGGACATCAGGCAGTAATTCAGGTTGCTCAATTTAACAACGTAAACCCGATGAACGTCCGCTTCTGGCACAAGGTGGACGAACGGCGCTGAAGGTCCGCTATGAGCGAGGAGCGGACATCAAATGGTGTTCACAGTGAAGCTCTGCCACATTAAACATAACAACCCTTGGCCGCACACCCTGTGTAGCACCAATATAGTAATGTCACTTTTTAGCTGGTTCATAATGTCACCCAGATGCGGCGCGTTTACCCCCTTTTCTGGGAGATCTCTGCTGATGCTGGTGACCACGTCGAACAAAGAACTTCACCGTCTTACCGTCATTCAGGCTGTTACTGAGAAGCGCATGCGTCGCCGTGATGCGGCCCCTCAGCTGGATCTTTCCGAGCGTCAGGTTCAGAGGCTGATGAACCGCTACCGCGAGTCTGGCGCAGCCGGTCTTACCGACGCACGGCGTGGAAAGCCCGGCACGCATCGCATTGATGAGGCTCTGCGGCACCGCATACTGACGCTGTTACGCGAAAATCACGTCGGTTTTGGCCCCCAAGTATGCCGCAAAAAAATGACAAAAGTCGTCTGGCACCTTAATGCCGTATAAACCATACTCGCCCAATTCTAATTAAGGACATTATTTTTTAGTCGAAGTAATTATTTATCATGTTTTTTGGTATATTAAATTGCCATATTAATGCAAGATAAATCCTAAATTTATTTTTTTTGAGATTATTATGTTGACTGCCCCAGTCTTATCATATTTTTAAATTGACTCTTGTGAGTAAATTTTTTTTGATTCACGTGCGAAAATGAAGCAGGATTAAGCTGTAGATGTCCAATTCATGACGTGTGACGAGGTAAAAATGTCAGAGTATTTGTATCATGTGACAGGTAATGCTATAGCAACTGTTCAAATACGCCAGCAAGGTTTGGTACCCGCCAGCCAGAGAACAGGACGAAACGAAGCCAGTTCTTCTGGTTCTTTTGCTGTGAATAAAGCTAGTCAGTATCAAAAAAAGATTGAGAGCGTGCTGTGTAACGTGCTCTTTAAAGTATCACAAAAAGGTTTTTCTGCAGATGAACTCTTTAACCGAAAATTTAATTTCTCCATTCAGGGTGTCGATACAAAGATGAATCGGGATGATGCCATGTCAAAGTTAACTGACGAAGAGAATAGATTGGTAGACACTGTTATTGGAAAACCCACAACACCTTCAAGTGTTAAGCTTTCTGGTATAAAAATAAAGGCTATTGTGCCAAAATACCTTGTAAGCCACCGTAATAGTGACATCTATCGTTATGCGGAAGAATATACTACTAAGATTTATGATATTGAAGAAAATATAACATCTAATAATATCTATTTTGTCCAAAAAGATTATGGTCCTTTAGCTTTGAAAGATTATGGTAAGTATCATGGTGGAATATCTAATTGCAGGGTATTGCGAGTTAAAAAGAGTGACGTTGATGGTTTAAAACAAGATCCCTCAGACCATAGAGCTATGATGACAAATTTTAAAATCCTTCCTCACTTAATCGAAATTTACGATTTAGGCTCAAACCCTTTCGATGGTGCAGTGGAAGACAATGAAGGCAGATGGAAAAAACTGGCGTAGTTTATTTCGCATCCGGAAGCCTTGAAATGTGAACCGGCTTCAACTCACCCTAATGACAGAGCATACGAAATAGCCCGGCTGCCCGGGCATTAACAAAATACTGCTTCATACTGATTACAAGCAGTATTTGAATTGTACTGCCATCAAAATCGTAGAGCACACTGTAATCACCATCCACATCCTGTTGTTCCCGAAACATCAGCCCCTCTTATACAGGTAAATGTTGAGCAGCTGCTGCGCAGGCAGGACCAAACCCGGAACCATAAAGGCGATCATCGGATCTACTGCCTGCTGAAACTAAATTTTCGTCCCAAGGGGATCAACACTGGTCTCCCTGGCGCTGGCACAGTGGGCAGAAGAACATGGTGTATTGCTGGCGTTTATTAAGCCGGACAAGCCATCGCAGAATGCCTTTATCGAAGGTTTTAACTGGACGTACCGGACAGAAATCTCGGGGTTTTAACGTGCTGGAGCGCTGGCGCATCGACGCTGACGAGGCGAAACGCTCCGCGACGGTGAGCTGCGACGCGGGCTTCTCGACGCGCCACTGCTGGGATTGCTGTGTGGGCAGTACGACGACGGGCTGCGCGAGCGCAAAGTCACGCGCAACGCGCGCGGGCAGGTGGTGAGCGCCGCCGACCCGGCGGGCCATCTGACGCGCCTGCGCTATGACCGCTTAGGCCGCCTGACGACGCTGATTAACCCGAACCGCGAGAGCTGGCGCTTTGAGTATGACGCCACGGGGCGGCTGACGGGCCAGCGCGACTACGCGGGTCGTCTGACGGAGTATCGCCACGACGCGCTGGGCCAGGTGACGGAGGTGATTCGCCATCCGCTGCCGGGCAGCCAGGAGGCGCCGCTGGTCACCGCGTTTGAGTATGACGTGCTGGGGCGCCTGACGGCGCGGGAACTTTATAGTGAACTGAGAATGTCTGAGCACATCGTTCACCACAGATGACCGGCGAACGTAAAAAAACCGACCTTCGCCGGTTCACGTTGTCATACTGCGTTCGGATCATCGCACTTCGGCTGCCAGTCAGCGCTGCTTTCGTCCGTCAGCCCGAGGTTGGTCTGCATCCCGAGCTTCGTGCGCCGCTTGAGGTAGCTTTTCCCGTATTCGCGCAGGATGCTCTCCAGCGCCTGGCTGAAGGTCTTCATGCTGAGCGGGTTGCGGTAGCCTTTGGCCTCCATGTACGCCAGATAGGCGTGATAGAGGTAGCGCTTCGGCTGGAGCGGCCGGATGCTGGCGTTACCCATGAGCAAACCGTTCGGCTCGGCGGTGGCAAACAGGTAGCCGCAGAAGTCCACCATCGGGTCGGCGTCGCGCTTGATGCGCATGGCCTCTCCGGAGTTCTGCTGCTGAAGCAGCGCGGGCGTCCTGCGGGTTGCTGAAGCGCTGCATCAGCTGGCGCACGATAACGGCCAGCTCCGCCTGTATCTTATCCTTCAGCTGCGGGTCACGCTCGTCCGCCGGGATGATTTCCGCGAAGTGCAGGATAACCCGGCGGCGCGACACGCCCCCGCTGCGGTCCGTGAAGCGCATGGGGTTGTTGTTCACGGCCAGTATCACCGCCGGAATGTGGGTGGAGTAGGCGTCGTGGTACTTGGGGTCAACGGACACCGCATCGCCGCCGGTAATCGCCTTGATGCCCGCGCCGTCGCCGCTCCACTTCTCCTGGTCGGGCAGGCGGATGAGCGAATAGCCGATGACCGAGACGCGCTTGCGCGAGGATTACAGCGTCTCGATGGTGGTTAATACGGCGTTGTCCGTTCCGGTCAGCATGGTGGTGATCGAGGTAATAACGCTTAACTTTTGCCTGCTATATGGAAGTCAGAGACACAAAAAAGCCCGCAGAGCTTTCACCTTGCGGGCTTTCAGGACTTCAGCGGACAATTCTGGTATCGCCGCGAAAGAATTTTGGTGGAGCTGGCGGGAGTTGAACCCGCGTCCGAAATTACTACACCGTCGGCACTACATGCTTAGTCCAGTCTTTACATTCGCCGGTCAGCTGCGGACGGACACGCCACTGACAGACTAGCCTGATTAAGTTTAACGCTTCAACCCCAGGCAGGGCATCCACGCGATCTCTTTTGGGTTTGACCTCTCTTGATCCCCGTCCTAAGAGCGGAGGCTAGGGAGAGAGGGCTCTCAGCAGGTTATTAAGCTGCTAAAGCGTAGTTTTCGTCGTTTGCGACTATTTTTTTGCGGCTTTTTACGAGGCCAACCGCCCCTCGGCATGCTCCTAAGGCTTCACAATCCCGTCGAATCCAGAATCAGCCCCAGAACTTCAAATACTAGCAAAAAAGCGTATCGAATTCCAGTATTTAACGATTGGCATTCTTCATAATACGCGCTTTGTCCATTTGCCATTCACGATCTTTGATGTCGTTACGCTTGTCGTGTTCTTTCTTACCGCGAGCCACGCCGATTTTTAACTTACACCAGGCGTTTTTCCAGTAGAGCGACAGCGCAACAACGGTATAGCCCTCGCGATTAACGCGGCCATACAGTGAATCCAGCTCACGCTTTTTCAACAGCAGTTTACGGCTGCGGGTAGGATCGCAGACTACGTGCGTTGAAGCCACGGCGAGCGGCTGGAAGGTTGAACCGAACAGATAGGCTTCGCCATCGCGCAGCAAAATGTAGCTGTCGCTGATGTTCGCTTTACCTGCACGGAGTGATTTAACTTCCCATCCCTGTAGCGACAAACCGGCTTCGAACTCTTCTTCAATGAAGTATTCGTGGCGGGCGCGCTTGTTCATGGCAATGGTGGCAGAACCGGGTTTGTGTGCTTTTTTCTTTGTCATAATGCCGCGTATTTTACATCACTTGGTCGGTTATCGCATCCCCAGTCCAGCGGGGCAGCAGGAAACAGGGTATTCTAGCACACCATGACAATGAGGAATTTTTGTTTAATCGCTGAAAATGCTATTATTTAGCGGTTTTGTGACGAACAGGAACCATTATGGCTCAGATTAGTCGTTCGGCGCTGGTCCCCTTTAGCGCCGGACAAATGTACCAACTCGTAAACGATGTCGATGCCTACCCGCAGTTTCTGCCGGGCTGCACCGGTAGCCGCGTGCTGGATGCCTCTGAAAATCAGATGACGGCGTCAGTCGACGTGTCTAAAGCGGGCATCAGTAAAACCTTTACTACCCGTAATACGCTGACCGACAACCAGAGCATTCATATGCAGCTGGTCGACGGCCCGTTCCGCAAGCTGACCGGCGGATGGCGCTTTATCGATCTCGGCGATGATGCCTGTAAGGTCGAACTAAGCCTGGAGTTTGAGTTCACCAATATGCTGGTTGAAATGGCATTCGGTCGCATCTTCAAAGAACTGGCCAACAGCATGGTGCAGGCGTTCACGCAACGCGCCAAAGAGGTTTACAGTGCCTGATATCTCGGTTGAGGTGGTGTATGCCCTGCCTGAAAAACAGTATCAGCAGTACGTAAAGCTGGAAGAGGGCAGTACGGTCGAGCAGGCCATCAAAAAATCAGGTTTGCTTGAGCTGCGGCCTGATATCGACCTTGCCAGCAATAAGGTGGGTATTTACAGCCACCCGGTGAAACTGACGGATATCGTGCAGGAAGGCGATCGGGTTGAGATCTACCGCCCGCTGATTGCCGACCCGAAAGAACTGCGTCGTCAACGCGCAGAACGCGCGGCCAGCAGCAAGAAATAACCGGTCAGATCGAAGAACATGAAAAAGGCGCTGATGAGCGCCTTTTTGCTTTCTGCGGGTTAACCACCGCCGCGATGGCGACGGTCAGGATCAACCGTTAGCCTTCTTGCGAGGACAGGGCAGGTTTATTATCGATGTTGGTCAGCACACCGCTGCGGTCGAAGGTCAACGTCAGTGTCTGCTGTTTGACTTTCTCATGGCCAGGTTCCTGACGGAATACGTAGTACCAGACATTGCTACCAAACGGATCTTTCATCATCGGCGTACCCAGTGTATAGGCCACCTGCTGCTGAGTCATGCCGGTATGAATCTTGGCAACATCATTGGCAACCAGATAGTTTCCCTGATTGATATCGGGACGATAAACCACGCGCTCTAAAGTGGAGCATCCGGCGGTCATCATCAACATTACCACTGCCGCGGCAGTCAGCGTTTTACAGCGCATCTATACATTCCTTTTCTGGGGCCAAACGCCTTTTACAGGCTGTTCTTCTGCCATCAAATTCTGAACTCTGCCTGCGGCAGGCTTTATTATTCAGGCGACAATAGCTGTCGATGATAATAAACCTTTTCGCTATTGGAAACCTCTACAGAGCATGCATATGACCACGCTGTGTTAAAAAAGTGCATATCAGGCGGCTAAAAGTTCTTTAGCGTTAGCCAGCGTGTTGCGGGTGACCTCGCTGCCGCCCAGTAAACGCGCCAGTTCCTGCAAACGTGCGCGCTTGTCCAGCGGCTGCATATGGGTTTCCGTCATTTCGCCGTCAGTCTCTTTGCTGACAAAGAAGTGCTGATGTCCGCAACCGGCGACCTGCGGCAGGTGCGTAACGCACATCACCTGTGTTGATTCGCCCAACTGGCGCAACATCTTGCCGACGACGGCGGCGGTAGGGCCGCTGATGCCCACGTCAACTTCGTCAAAGATCATCGCCGGGGTTTCCATCTTGCGGGCCGTAATCACCTGAATGGCCAGCGCAATGCGTGACAGCTCACCGCCGGAAGCAACTTTGCCCAACGGCTGTAAAGGCTGCCCGGGGTTGGTCGTCACCTGGAAATCAATGCGGCTTGCGCCATCCGCCGTTAACTGATCGGGATTAAACACCAGGTCGATGGCAAAGCGGCCATGCGGCATCGAAAGCAGATGCATGCTCTGGGTAATTAACTGCTGAAGCTCATCCGCAAAGCGGCTACGTTGTTCGTGCAGTCGTTCCGCGCACTGTAAGGCCGCCTGATAATGTTCGGTGACCAATGTTTGCAGACTTTCCTGATCGCTTTCCTGCTGGGATAACAACTCTGCTTCATCCAGCAATTGCTGATGGAGAGCGGGTAAGCCTTCCGGCGTGACATGGTGCTTACGCGCCAGCGCGATTTGCCGCGAGATACGCTGTTCCAGTTCATAAAGGCGATTGGGATCCAGATCGAGGCTGTCGCAGTAGTGACGCAATTCGTCGCTGGCTTCGCTCAACTGAATGGCCGCTTCTTCCAGCAGGTTATAAACCCCGCTGACCTTGTCATCCAGTGCGGTAAGCTCTGACAGCATCTGGCGTGCGCTGTACAGCATGCTGTTGAGGTTGGTGTCATCGCTGTCCGCCAGAAGCTGAAGTGCCTGCTGGCTGGTTGAAAGCAGCTGTCCGCTGTTGGCCAGGCGTTTGTACTCTTCGTCGATCTGCTCGAACTCACCTGCCTGCGGGGCAAACTCGTTCAGTTCTTTGAGTTGGTACTGCAGTAATTCGCGACGGGATTCACGTTCCTGCGCCTGCTGCTGATGCTGCGCCAGGGTACGGCAGCTCTGATGCCAGGTCTGATACGCCGCACGCATCTCAACCAGCAGCGCGTCATGCCCGGCATAGGCATCCAGCAGGTGTTTTTGATGGTCGGGCTTGAGCAGCAACTGGTGCGCGTGCTGGCCATGAATCTGAATCAGCAACTGGCCTAAATCGCGAAGCTGTGAAAGCGGAACCGCCGTGCCGTTAATAAAACCGCGTGAGCGGCCATCGGCACTGATCACGCGGCGCAACAGGCACTCATTGCCATCATCCAGTTGGTTGTCGCTGAGCCAGCGCTGAGCGGAAGGCGAGGCTTTGATTTGAAAGCGCGCGCATAAATCTGCGCGGTTGGCACCCTGACGCACCATATCGGCATCCGCGCGACCGCCGAGGCACAATCCGAGCGCATCGATAGCAATAGATTTACCGGCACCGGTTTCACCGGTAATGGCCGTCATGCCACGTTGAAAATCAATGTCGAGCTCACGAACGATAGCGAAATTGCTGATGGTCAGTTGTGCCAGCATAGCGTCACCTGTATGAATAAACACATATGGTTTTTCATACAGTATAAACTGGTTTTTTATCCAGTAAAGAGGGTGCGCTCACTTTCAGAACAATTTTTTTGACCAGCCCAGTTTGGAACTCAGCGTGTTGAAATAGCTGTAGTTTTTGGGATGGATAAGATTGAGATGGTTTTCGCTGCGGCGGACCAGCACATCTTCCCCTTCCTGAATAGGCAGCGCAATCTGGCTGTCGCAGCTGATTTCCAGGTCGTTGCGGCGGGCCGAAAAGCGCAGGCGAATGGTGCTGCTGCTGTTAATCACCAGAGGCCGGGCCGATAAGGTGTGCGGAAACATCGGCACAATCGTTATCGCGTCCAGCGACGGCGTTAAGATCGGGCCCCCTGCGGACAGGGAATAGGCCGTAGATCCGGTCGGCGTAGAAATGATCAGGCCGTCTGAGCGCTGTGAAAAGGCAAACACCTCATCAATGTACACTTCAAACTCGATCATGTGGGCGACTTTGCCCGGATGGAGTACCACTTCATTAATCGCGCTGCCGATGCGGGGTGAGCAGTCGGTTTTGCAGACCTGCGCTTCCAGCAGAAAGCGGCTTTCCACAAAATAATTGCCGTTTAGCACGTCATCAAGCTGATGGTGCGCGTTATCTGGATCCAGATCCGTCAGAAATCCCAGATTGCCGCGGTTGATGCCAATCACTTTTATGTCATACCGCGCCAGTACTCTGGCTGCGCCTAGCATATTACCGTCACCGCCGACCACGACGGCTAAATCCGCCTGCTGGCCGATTTCTGCCAGCGTGCCAGTCTGGACATCGTCCAGTGAGAGTTCCTGCGCAATCTGCTGTTCGACAATGACACGGTAGCCCTTACCGGTCAGCCAGCGGCACAGCATTTCATGCGTGGTAAGCGCGGTGGGATGGCGTGGATGGCCCACAATTCCAATGCAGTTAAAGTGTTTGTTCATCGAGTGGGTCTTCCTCATAAGCCAAATCGGCACGATGATGTGACGTGTTCCCTTGAAACCGCCAAACCAATCCCCATAATAAGCCAACCAGCGAAGTGAATGTGCAAAACGCGGAGAAATTCATGAGTAGTAAAGAACAGAACACCCCAAACGAGCAAGTCTCAGACGAAATTCAACAGGAACAACAGCAACCTCAGGACGCGGAGACAGCAGGTGAGGTGGATCCGCGTGATGAGCGCATCGCTCAGCTCGAAGCTGAGTTAGCGCAGTTGCAGAACGGCGTGCGTGACGCGCAGCTGCGTGCACAGGCAGAGATTGAAAATGTGCGTCGTCGTACCGAGATGGACATTGAAAAAGCGCACAAATTTGCGCTGGAGAAGTTTGCCAACGAGCTGCTTCCGGTGATTGACAGCCTGGAGCGTGCGCTGGAGCTGGCGAACAAAGAAGATGAGAAATCCGCTTCGATGGTGGAAGGCATTGAGCTGACGCTGAAATCGCTGCTGGGCGCAGTGCGTAAATTCGGTGTTGAAGTGGTCGGTGAAACCGGCGTGCCGTTCAACCCTGAAGTCCATCAGGCGATGTCGATGATGGAATCTGACGATGTCGAGCCTAACCACGTGATGATGGTGATGCAACGCGGTTATACCCTGAATGGGCGTCTACTGCGTCCGGCCATGGTTGCAGTGGCCAAGGCGAAAGCCTGATTGTAGCCTCATCTCACAACGGCCGCGCACTGACGCGGCCGTTGTGTTCAGGCTGCCGGGTCAGGTAAAACTGGTGTCCAGTCAACAGGATCTCTGCCGCTTTCTTTTAACAGGGCGTTAGTTTTTGAGAAATGCTGGCAGCCAAAAAAGCCGCGGTGTGCCGAAAGGGGAGAAGGATGCGGCGCCTGCAACACATGATGGCGCTGGCGATCAATGATGCTGCCTTTCTTCTGCGCATGCGAACCCCACAGTAAAAAGATTACCCCTTCACGCTGCGCGTTAATCGCGTCAATCACCCTGTCGGTAAAGGTTTCCCAGCCCAGCCGGGCATGAGAATGCGCTTTGCCCGCTTCCACCGTTAACACGGTATTCAGCAACAGCACGCCTTGCTCTGCCCAACTGGCCAGATAGCCATGACTGGGTTTCTCAAAGCCCGGAATATCCTGCTGCAGCTCTTTATACATGTTCTGAAGGGAAGGCGGAATGGGCACGCCCGGCAATACAGAAAAAGCCAGACCATGTGCCTGATTCGGCCCGTGGTAAGGATCCTGACCCAAAATCACCACTTTCACATCGCCTAACTCCGTTAAGCGAAAGGCATTAAAGACGTCTTTCTGCGGCGGATAAACGGTCACGCCTGCAGCCCGCTGGTTAGCGACCTGTTTCAGGGTTTCAATGAAATAGGGCTTCTCTTTCTCTTCAGCCAGCACATCGTGCCAGGTCAGCTTTGCAGCCATAATCAACTCCCTTGTGTTCTGAACGCTAAGCTTAGCTGTTCAGTATCCAGACATGAAGCCTAAAATTATTTTAAAAATTCAATAAAATTTAGTCCCGCTACGTTTTAAAAATCAATCGCTTAGCAATGTGGCCAAAAAGTGCCCGATTGTACTTGATTCAGGTCAAAACTAACGTCATGAGCGAGTGATATACCAGTTGCTCATCATTGATTTATTGACGGTATTGGTCCAGCCAATGCCTTGCAGGAGAAACTGAGATGATCACAGGTATTCAAATTACCCAGTCACACAATCCGGCCTTAGTGAATTCGTTCTGGCTGTTAGATGAAGAAACCGCTCAGGCACGTTGTCTGTGTGCCGTAGCAGGCTATCAGGACGATCAGATTGTCGCGATTGGTGAGTTAGGGGACATGGCTTACCGTGAAGTACCGGTCGAGATTAAACCCCAGGTGCGCGTGGAAGGCGGGCAGCACTTAAACGTTAACGTCCTGCGCCGTGAAACGCTGGAAGACGCCGTGAAACATCCTGAGAAGTATCCGCAACTGACCATTCGTGTTTCCGGGTATGCCGTGCGCTTTAATTCGCTGACGCCTGAACAACAGCGTGACGTCATTACCCGTACCTTTACGGAAAGTTTATAAACTGCCTGTGTGCTGAAATAAAACGCAGCGCCAGAAGGACAAATTTCTATGCGTTAACAGACAGATAGAACATGACTGTCGTCGGGTGAAACACCCAGCCGGGCGGCTTTATGATGTTTGATGCTGAATGGCGACGAAACCGGGCTTTACCCACCTGAACAATGAAAAATCGCCTCTCAGGAGGCGATTTTTTTAGAAGCGTGCTGTTTTATTCCGCATTCTCACTGCCGGATGAGCTGCCACTTGGCTTGCGGCGTTTACCGACATTTTTAAGATCGCGATGGCGTTTTTTCACCCGCGGTTTCTCTTCTTCTTTGGCTTTTCGCTCTGCACGCTTCGCAAGCGCCTTTTTCGACGGTTTTCCGGTGGTTTTTGGCGAAGGCGCACGCGTGACCGGACGCAGCTCGTCAATCACCCGTGCTTTAATCGGCTCGTCAACGTAGCGGCTGACTTTACCCAGCAGCAGATGGTCATGGGCTTCGACCAGCGAAATGGCGATGCCTTTACGACCGGCACGGCCCGTACGGCCGATGCGGTGCAGATAGGTATCCGCCGTGCGTGGCATATCGAAGTTAATCACGTGGCTCACATCCTCCACGTCAATCCCGCGTGCGGCGATATCGGTGGCGACCAGCACGTTTACCCGACCTTCCACCAGACGTTTAATCGCCTCGTTGCGTTTAGCCTGGACCATTTCCCCTTCCAGGTAGCTGGTGCGGATTCCGGCATCATGCAGCCAGCTGACCAGTTCATGCAGGCGTTCACGTTTACGCACAAACACAATGGATCGGGTCACTTCCGGCTGCTTTAACAGGTGAACCAGCAGTTTGGTTTTGTGCTCAAGATCGTCGGCGCGGTGATACCACTGCTGAATTTTCTTACGCTCGCGACGGCTGGGATCGGCTTCCAGTTCAACCGGTTCGTTCAGCAGGCGCTCGGCAAAATCTTTAATATGCTCGCCTTCCAGCGTAGCGGAGAACAGCATTGTCTGTTTACGCCAGCGCGTTTCACCCGCGATGGTTTCGATATCCTGGGCAAAGCCCATGTCCAGCATGCGGTCTGCTTCATCCAGGATCAGCGTTTCCACTGCGCGGCAGTCAAAGTTTTCTTCTTTGATGTACTGCAGCAGACGGCCGGTGGTGGCAACCACAACGTCCTGATTTTCGCTGAACACTTCGGCGTGGTTCATAAAGGCCACGCCGCCGGTGATAGTGGCGATATCCAGATGCGTATGTTTCGCCAGTTCCCGCGCCTGGTCGGCAACCTGCATCGCCAGTTCACGGGTGGGCGTTAAAATTAAAATACGTGGCGGGCCAGACTTCTTGCGTGGAAAATCGAGCAGGTGCTGCAACGCCGGTAATAAATACGCGGCGGTTTTCCCGGTCCCGGTAGGTGCCGAACCCAGAACGTCGCGGCCCTCCAGCGCGGGGGGAATGGCAGCAGCCTGAATTGCTGTCGGGCGCGTATAGCCTTTCTCCTGCAGCGCTTCAAGCAGGCTTTCGTCGAGTTCAAGTTCGGAAAATGTGGTTACGGTCATGTTCTACCTCAGTTTGGGGCGCTGATTATAGACAGATCGGACATAATCTTCATCTGTTTATCGGTATTGACTGCGTCAGATTACGTCAACGGCGTGAATTCCCCAACCTGGCACGTTACACTTGGCGCCAGCTATACGGCAGAAAAACAGGTGAATGGTCGCTGAGTATGATGCAGGACAAGCCGCAGGCGCGGCCGCAGTTAAAAAAGAACGGGTTTACCTTCAAGCAGTTTTTTGTCGCACACGATCGCTGTGCAATGAAGGTCGGTACTGATGGCATTCTGCTGGGCGCGTGGGCACCGGTCGCCGGGGTAAAGCGCATCCTTGATATCGGTACCGGTTCGGGCCTGATTGCGCTGATGCTGGCCCAGCGAACGCATTCTGATGTGGTGATCGATGCGGTGGAGCTTGATGCCGACGCTGCGCAACAGGCCAGCGAGAATGCCTGTCAGTCACCCTGGGCTGCGCGTATTCATGTTCATCAACAGGATATCGCGCAGTGGGCGGAAAACAGCAATACGCGCTATTCACTGATCGTCAGTAATCCGCCTTACTTTGCACCTGGCGTGGCCTGCTCAACGTCGGCACGCGACAGCGCACGCGCGACCGGTACCTTAAACCATCAGACCTTATTACGTTGCGCAGCGTTGCTCATAGAAGAAGAGGGCTTCTTTTGTGTGATATTGCCTGAGACGACAGGGCAGGAGGTGATTGCGCAGGCACAATCGGAGGGCTGGCATCTGCGCTTTCGCTTCGATGTGGCGGAATATGCTCACCGTCCACCACATCGTGTATTGCTGGGGTTTTCACCCAGTCCGGGTGAAACCCTGTTTGAACGCCTGGCTATCCGCGATGCCGACCGGCAGTATTCTGACGCCTGGCAAAGCCTGACGCGTGACTTCTATTTGTTTATGTGATCGCCGGGCTGCAGGACGGTCGGTTGCGCTTCCGCCAGCGTATCGGGATAGTCGCGAATAAAATGCAGCCCGCGGCTCTCTTTGCGTTGCAGCGCACAACGCACCATCAGCTCTGCCACCTGTACCAGGTTGCGCAGTTCCAGCAGGTTGTTTGACAGCCGGAAGTGGCGATAGTACTCGTCGATTTCCTGTTGAAGCAGGCTGATGCGGCGCAACGCGCGTTCCAGCCGCTTAGTGGTACGGACAATGCCGACATAATCCCACATAAACAGCCGTAGTTCATGCCAGTTATGCTGAATGACCACGCGCTCATCGGCATCATCCACCTGGCTTTCATCCCAGGCCGGTAAACGATCTACGGTCTCCGTTTCAGGTAAGATCCGCATCAGATCCTCCGCGGCAGACCAGCCATATACCAGACACTCCAGGACAGAATTTGAGGCGAGGCGGTTGGCACCGTGCAGCCCGGTATAACTGACTTCACCGATTGCATATAAACAATCGATGTCGGTGCGGCCATGCCGATCGACGACCACGCCACCACAGGTGTAATGCGCGGCGGGCACCACAGGGATTCTGTCCTTTGTCAGATCAAAGCCAAAGGTCAGCAGTTTTTCGTAAATCATCGGGAAGTGGGAACGGATGAAGGCCGGCGGCTGGTGGCTGATATCCAGATACATGCAGTCTACGCCCAGCCGTTTCATTTCATGATCGATGGCGCGGGCGACGATATCGCGCGGGGCCAGTTCCGCGCGTTCGTCGAAGTCAGGCATAAACCGCGAACCATCGGGCCGCACCAGCCAGGCGCCTTCGCCGCGCAGGGCTTCCGTCAACAGAAAGTTTTGCGCCTGCGGATGAAACAGGCAGGTAGGGTGAAACTGGTTAAATTCCAGGTTAGCGACCCGGCATCCTGCTCGCCACGCCATCGCAATGCCGTCACCAGAGGCGACATCAGGATTCGTGGTGTACTGATAAACTTTGGCCGCGCCGCCCGTGGCCAGCACGACGGCGCGCGCCTGGCAGGTTTCGACCCGTTCGCGATTGCGGTTCCAGATCCAGGCCCCCATTACCCGGCGGGGGCCCGGTAAGCCCAGTTTGTCTGACAGGATCAGATCCACCGCGTTAGTGCGTTCCAGGATGCGGATATTCGGATGACGCAACGCCTGGCCGACCAGCGTGGTTTCCACTTCCCGGCCGGTGGCGTCGGCGCTGTGCAGAATACGGCGATGGCTGTGGCCGCCTTCTCGCGTCAGGTGATAACGCATCTCACCGCCGGCCTGAGGATCGGTATCAAACGCCACGCCATGATCGATCAGCCACTGCACGCAGTGCCGCGCATTGCTGGCGACAAATGAAACAGCCTCACGATCGCACAAGCCCGCCCCGGCAATCAGCGTGTCTTCAACGTGAGAATCCACGCTGTCAGTTTCATCAAACACTGCCGCAATGCCGCCCTGCGCATACAGCGTTGAGCCTTCATTAACCTGCGCTTTACTGAGCACAGTGACCCGGTAATGCGAGGCCAGCCGCAACGCCAGTGACAGTCCCGCCGCACCGCTGCCCACAATAAGCACATCACACTGATAATCTGAGGGGGAGAATGTTGTCATAGTGTTTAATTTACTAAACAAGAATGACCCGAGCATAAGCCTTTGATGGTTTTTTGTGAAGTATTTTGAACACGCAAGCAGGCGTAATAGCGGACTAAATCTAATTTATGAGATATATCAAATGGTTAGTCATTTAACCGTTTAAAATCTGTTTTTCATACCAAACTTAATCGAATACAAGGATTTAAAGATGAAAAAGCGGCTGTCATAGGTTACTCTGCCTGCGATTTGCGCGTGTTACATTGAACGAAAATCAACAAACTGTGTAATCCTGCAGCAAAGCGGCCGAAAATGAACTTTTCGCCACGTAATGACTCAAAGCGCATGCTTGCTCAATAGCTGTGTGCTGGCAGTTCCTTAACGCATAAGAAAGTATTTGGGGAGACTTTACCTCGGATGAGCGAGCAGTTAGCGGACCAGGTTCTGGTTGAACGGGTTCAGAAGGGGGATCAAAAAGCTTTCAACTTACTGGTGATCCGTTACCAGCATAAAGTCGCGAGCTTGGTCTCACGGTATGTGCCTTCAGGCGATGTGCCTGACGTCGTTCAGGAATCATTTATTAAGGCGTATCGGGCACTGGATTCTTTCCGTGGCGATAGCGCGTTTTACACCTGGCTGTATCGGATTGCCGTGAATACAGCCAAAAACTATCTGGTTGCTCAGGGACGCCGTCCGCCTTCCAGCGATGTTGATGCAATTGATGCGGAAAATTTCGAAAGTGCGGGTGCGTTAAAAGAAATTTCGAACCCTGAGAACTTAATGTTGTCTGACGAACTGAAACAAATCGTCTTTCGTACCATCGAGGCGCTTCCTGAGGACTTGCGAATGGCAATTACCCTCAGGGAACTTGACGGTCTGAGCTATGAAGAGATCGCCGTCATTATGGATTGCCCGGTGGGCACGGTAAGGTCACGTATTTTCCGTGCACGTGAGGCCATTGATAATAAAGTTCAACCGCTTATCCAACGTCAGTGATAACGGCTACTGGAAGGGTATTAGGCATGCAGAAAGAAAAACTTTCCGCTTTAATGGATGGTGAGGCTTTAGATAACGCGCTGATTTCAGCCCTGTCTAAGGATGCAGATCTACAAAAAAGCTGGGAACGCTACCATCTGATTCGCGATACCATGCGCGGCGATGTTGGTGAACACCTGCATTTTGATATTTCTGCTCGCGTTGCCGCTGCCATCGAAAACGAGCCACAGCGCAATGTGACGTCCCTGATTCCTGAAGCACAGCCCGAGCCTTCTCGCTGGGAAAAAATGCCGTTCTGGCACAAAGTTCGCCCCTGGGCGGCCCAGATTACGCAGGTCGGCGTCGCCGCCTGTGTTTCCCTGGCGGTAATTGTGGGTGTTCAGCACTATAACCAACCCACCAACGGCAGCGTGGAAAGCTCTGACTCACCGGTATTCAACACCTTGCCAGTGATGGGCAAAGCGTCACCTGTCAGTCTGGGTGTCCCCTCGGATATGTTTGGTTCAGGCAATGCCTCACAACAGGTGCAGGACCAGCGTCGCCGCGTGAACGCCATGCTGCAGGACTACGAACTTCAGCGTCGTCTGCACGCCGATCAGCTGCAGTTCGAAACCAATGCGCCAAAACAAGCGCAGGCCAATGTACCGGGTAATCAGTCATTAGGAATGCAGCAGCAGTAATGAAGCCGCTATGGTATGCCGTTAGTCTTCTGACGGGCAGCCTGTTGTGGTCCACTGCCGCCCCAGCGCAGGTTTCTGCGTCTGGGGCGTTATTACAGCAGATGGAGCAGGCAAGTCAGACGCTCAACTACGAATTCGCCTACATCAACGTTTCCCGTCTTGGTATGGAATCGCTCCGTTATCGTCACGCAGTAATCGACGATCGCGTCTATGCACAGATTCTGCAGATGGACGGTCCGCGTCGCGAAGTCATTCAGCGCGGCAACGACATCAGCTATTTCGAACCGGGTATTGAGCCTTTCTCGCTTCCCGGCAATCATATCGTCGATGCGTTGCCATCGATTATCTACGCCGACTTTGCCAAGCTTGATGCGGCTTATGACTTTATTACCGTCGGCCGTTCCCGCATTGCCGATCAAATGTGTGATGTGGTGCGCGTAGTGTCGCGCGATGGCACGCGCTACAGCTATGTTGTATGGCTGGATGTGGATACCAAGCTGCCGCTGCGCGTAGATCTGCTGGATCGTGACGGTGAAACGATGGAACAGTTTCGCGTGATCAGCTTCGCGGTGGATGATGGCGTACGCAACCTGATGCAGGGCCTTGAAAAAGCCAATCTGCCGCCGTCGCTCTCATTAACCAAATCAGACAACGCGACGCTGGACTGGGAGCCCGCCTGGCTTCCCGCAGGGATGACGCTCGTTTCCCAAAGCCGGCGTATGCTTCCCGCGTTAAATAAATCCCTTGAATCCCGGCTGTACAGCGATGGTCTGTTTAGCTTTGCTGTAAACGTTACGCCGGCAGATAAAAACAGCGTCGCACAGACATTGCGCACGGGACGTCGTACGGTGGAAACCGTAATACGCGATAATTACGAAATTACGGTCGTTGGCGAGTTACCGCCTGCGACGGCCAAACGTATCGCGGACAGTGTTAATCCTGGGGCAAAAAAATGATGAGAGAATGGGCCACCGTGGTGGCATGGCAGGATGGTATCGCGACACTGCATACCGAAGCCAAAACCTCCTGCAACAGCTGCCAGGCACGCAAAGGCTGTGGCAGCCATATGCTGAATAAGCTGGGGCCAAAGAATGCGCATGTGATGCAAATCGCCAGCAGCAAGCCCCTGGCTCCGGGCCAACGTGTCGAACTGGGCATCAAAGAGAGCAGCCTGCTCGGTTCGGCACTGCTGGTATACATGACGCCGCTGTTTGGCCTGTTTCTGTTCGCAGGTCTGTTCCAGGCCCTGTTCGGCAGCGACCTGGCCGCCGCCTGCGGCGCGCTGTTAGGCGGAGTTGGCGGCTTTATCGTCGCCAAAGGCATTTCCATGAAATTTGGCGATCGTGAGGCCTTCCAGCCGGTTATCCTCAATATCGCCTTGCCCCCAGATGCGCTTCGTGTTGAAAGCGAAGCCTGACCCCTGCTTAAGCCGCACTTGTTGCGGCTTTTGTCTTAAGCCTGACGCGCAAAAAACTGTTTCGTTTCCACGACGTTCCATTCTTTTATGCGCGGCCTTAACAGTGTAATATGCGTCGTCATTAATGAGGCTGACAGGATTGTGGGTTAAGAGCGATCTTCCTGAATGTGTCTGTGCTCAGGTTTCTAACTGATTCTCTACGTGAAGATATCTCTATAAATGAAGCACATAAGAAATTTCTCCATCATCGCCCACATTGACCACGGTAAATCCACGCTTTCTGACCGCTTGATTCAGATCTGTGGCGGATTAACTGACCGCGAGATGGCCGCGCAGGTTCTGGACTCAATGGACCTAGAGCGTGAACGTGGTATTACCATCAAAGCACAGAGCGTGACGCTCGATTACAAAGCCCAAGACGGCGAAACTTACCAGCTCAATTTTATCGACACGCCGGGACACGTTGACTTCTCATACGAAGTTTCCCGCTCACTAGCCGCCTGTGAGGGTGCGCTGCTGGTGGTGGATGCCGGGCAGGGCGTTGAAGCGCAAACCCTGGCTAACTGCTACACCGCGATTGAGATGGATCTGGAAGTCGTGCCGGTGCTGAATAAAATCGATTTGCCTGCCGCCGATCCTGAACGTGCTGCACAGGAAATCGAAGATATTGTCGGTATTGATGCCACCGATGCCGTGCGTTGCTCGGCGAAAACCGGTGTCGGCGTACCTGAAGTGCTGGAGCGCCTGGTGCGCGATATTCCGCCGCCAGAAGGCGATCCGGAAGGGCCGCTGCAGGCACTGATTATCGACTCCTGGTTCGATAACTACCTGGGTGTTGTCTCACTGGTTCGTGTGAAAAACGGCACCATGCGTAAAGGCGATAAAATCAAGGTACTGAGTACCGGCCAGGTTTATAACGCCGATCGACTGGGCATTTTCACGCCGAAACAGGTTGACCGCACTGAACTGAACTGTGGCGAAGTCGGCTGGCTGGTCTGCGCCATTAAAGACATTCTGGGCGCGCCGGTGGGCGATACCCTGACAACAGCACGTAACCCGGCGGACAAAGCGCTGCCTGGCTTTAAAAAAGTGAAGCCGCAGGTTTACGCCGGTCTGTTCCCGATTAGTTCTGATGACTACGAAGCGTTTCGTGATGCGCTGGGCAAGCTGAGCCTGAACGATGCTTCTCTGTTCTACGAGCCAGAGAGTTCAACCGCGCTGGGCTTTGGCTTCCGTTGCGGCTTCCTGGGTCTGCTGCACATGGAGATCATTCAGGAACGTCTGGAACGTGAGTACGATCTCGATCTGATCACGACCGCACCGACGGTGGTGTACGAAGTGGAAACCACGGGCGGCGAAGTCATTTATGTGGACAGCCCCTCGAAGCTGCCACCGCTCAATAACATTGAAGAGTTGCGTGAACCGATTGCGGAGTGTCACATGCTGCTGCCGCAGGAATACCTGGGCAACGTCATTACGCTGTGCATCGAGAAACGTGGCGTTCAGACAAATATGGTTTACCACGGCAATCAGGTTGCGCTGACCTATGAGATTCCAATGGCTGAAGTGGTGCTCGACTTCTTTGACCGTTTGAAATCAACATCGCGCGGCTATGCTTCACTGGACTACAATTTTAAACGTTTTCAGGCCTCTGACATGGTGCGCGTCGACGTGCTGATTAACTCAGAACGCGTTGATGCGCTGGCGCTGATTACCCACCGTGATAACGCACCTTATCGTGGACGTGAGCTGGTTGAGAAAATGAAAGACCTCATCCCACGTCAACAATTTGATATTGCGATTCAGGCGGCAATCGGCAACCACATTATCGCTCGCTCAACCGTCAAACAGCTGCGTAAGAACGTCCTTGCCAAGTGTTACGGCGGTGACGTCAGTCGTAAGAAAAAGCTGTTGCAGAAGCAGAAAGAGGGTAAGAAGCGAATGAAGCAGGTCGGTAACGTTGAACTGCCGCAGGAAGCATTCCTCGCCATTCTGCATGTCGGAAAAGACAGCAAATAAGGATCTTAAATGGCTAATATGTTCGCGCTAGTCCTGGCGATAGCGACATTGATTACTGGTATTCTCTGGGTGATCGATCGTATCAAGTGGGCACCACAGCGCCGGGCGCTGCAGGCGGCGGCACAGGCGCAGTCAGGCGGCACGCTCGATAAAAAAACGCTGGCAAAAATGGCACCTAAGCCGGGCTGGATTGAAACCGCTGCCTCCGTATTTCCGGTGCTGGCCGTGGTATTCTTTGTGCGCTCATTTGTGTATGAGCCTTTCCAGATCCCGTCAGGATCGATGATGCCCACGCTGCTGATTGGTGACTTTATCCTGGTCGAGAAGTTTGCTTACGGCATTAAAGACCCGATTACGCAAACCACGCTGATTCCTACCGGTCATCCTAAGCGTGGCGATATTGCGGTCTTTAAATACCCAAAAGATCCCAGCCTGGACTACATCAAGCGCGTGATTGGCCTGCCGGGCGATCGTGTAACCTATGATCCCTACAGTAAAACGCTGACCATTAATCCGGCCTGCGATAATGGCAAGCCTTGCAGCAAAGCGTTGCCAGTGACCTACAGTAACATTGAGCCAAGCAAGTTTGTTCAGACGTTTAGCGGGTTTGATGGTAACGAAGCCGGTAACGGGTTCTACCAGGTGCCGCTGAATGAAACCATGCGCGGTGGATTACGTCTGGCCACGCGCAAAGAAACGCTGGGCAATGTGACGCATGACATTCTGTTGGTGACGGAAGCACAAAGCCAGGCGAGCATGTACTATCAGCAGCCCGGCCAGCCGCAGGCGAGCTGGGTTGTGCCGCAGGGGCAGTATTTCATGATGGGTGATAACCGTGACAACAGCGCCGACAGTCGCTACTGGGGTTTTGTTCCCGAGCGCAATCTGGTCGGTAAAGCGGTCGCCATCTGGATGAGCTTTGAAAAACAAGAAGGCCAGTGGCCAACCGGCGTACGACTGAGTCGTATCGGCGGTATCCATTAAGCCAGCCTGAGAGTCAGGCAAAATAGGGTGGCCTCCGTCATGGGGGCCACTGCACACCAAACAGAATGTGTTGGATTCTCAGCCCTGTTTGGTATGCAGAGTGACAGACGCAAAACAGAACTGGAATCGCATGAACCCCATCCTGATTAACAAGCTTCAGCGCAAACTGGGCTACACTTTTACACATTCTGAACTTTTACAGCAGGCGTTGACGCATCGCAGCGCCAGTAGCAAGCATAACGAACGCCTGGAGTTTTTAGGCGATTCGATTCTGAGCTACGTGATTGCAAATGCGCTCTACCACCGTTTTCCGCGTGTGGATGAGGGCGACATGAGCCGCATGCGCGCGACGCTGGTGCGCGGTAATACGCTGGCAGAGATGGCGCGTGAATTCGATTTGGGTGAATGCCTGCGTCTGGGGCCCGGCGAATTAAAAAGCGGCGGCTTCCGTCGTGAATCTATTCTGGCGGACACCGTGGAAGCGCTGATTGGTGGTGTCTTCCTCGACAGTAATATTCAGACGGTCGAAAAGCTGATCCTTGACTGGTATCAGACGCGCCTGGACGAAATCAGTCCGGGTGATAAACAAAAAGATCCGAAAACGCGCCTGCAGGAATACCTGCAGGGCCGTCATCTGCCGCTGCCAAGTTACTTAGTGGTGCAGGTTCGCGGCGAAGCCCACGATCAGGAATTTACCATTCACTGTCAGGTGAGTGGTATGGCAGAACCGGTGGTGGGCGTGGGCTCCAGCCGCCGTAAAGCTGAACAAGCAGCGGCTGAACAGGCGCTGATTAAACTCGGTCTGGAATAACAGTATTATCCCGGCGCCGCAACCGGCGCTGAAAACCTCAGGACTCGAATGAGCGAAAATGTTACATACAGCGGCTTTGTCGCGATAGTTGGCCGGCCTAACGTCGGTAAATCCACCTTACTGAACCAGTTACTGGGGCAGAAGGTTTCAATTACGTCGCGTAAGCCGCAAACCACCCGTCACCGCATTATGGGCATCCATACGGAAGGCGCTTATCAGGCGATTTACGTGGATACGCCCGGCCTGCATATGGAAGAGAAGCGGGCGATCAACCGCCTGATGAACCGTGCGGCCAGCAGTTCTATCGGTGACGTTGAACTGATCATCTTTGTGGTTGAAGGCACGCGCTGGACGCCCGACGACGAGATGGTGTTAAACAAGTTGCGCGATGGCAAAGTGCCGGTTCTGCTGGCGATCAATAAAATCGACAACATCCAGGATAAAAGCGTCCTGTTACCGCACCTGCAGTTCCTCAGCGAGCAGATGAACTTTATTGATATCGTGCCGGTTTCGGCCGAAAGCGGTAAAAATGTCGACACCATCGCCGCCATCGCCCGCAAGCATCTGCCGGAATCTGACCATCACTTCCCGGAAGATTACATTACCGATCGCTCACAGCGCTTTATGGCATCCGAAATTATCCGTGAAAAGCTGATGCGTTTCCTCGGTGCGGAACTGCCTTACTCGGTCACAGTCGAAATCGAACAGTTTGTGTCTAACGCGCGTGGCGGTTATGACATCAACGGTTTGATTCTGGTCGAGCGCGAAGGGCAGAAAAAAATGGTGATTGGCAATAAAGGCGCCAAAATCAAAACCATTGGTATTGAAGCGCGTAAGGACATGGAAGAGATGTTCGATGCCAAAGTGCATCTCGAACTGTGGGTTAAAGTTAAATCCGGCTGGGCAGATGACGAACGTGCGCTGCGTAGTCTGGGTTACACAGACGATCTCTGAATAAATGGAAGGCTGGCAACGCGCCTTTGTGCTGCATAGTCGTCCTTTCAGCGAAACCAGTCTGCTGCTTGACCTGTTTAGTGAAAGTGAAGGCCGTGTTCGTGTCCTGGCAAAAGGAGCACGATCACGGCGTTCTCAGTTAAAAGGCACACTTCAGCCTTTTACCCCGCTGCTGGTGCGCTGGAGCGGTCGTGGTGAGGTGAAAACGCTGCGCAATGCCGAAGCGGTTTCGCTTGCTCTCCCCCTCAGTGGTATCACGCTTTACTGCGGCCTGTACGTCAACGAGCTGTTGTCTCGGGTACTGGAACAGCACATCCCCTTTTCCGACCTGTTTTTTGACTATCTGCAATGTATCCAGACGCTGGCCGCCGCCGAGGGTTCACCCGAACCTGCACTGCGTCGTTTCGAGCTGGCGCTGTTAGGGCACCTAGGCTATGGCGTGGATTTCCTGCACTGCGCAGGCAGTGGTGAACCGGTCAGTGAAGACATGACCTACAGCTACCGGGAAGAGAAGGGCTTCATCGCCAGTCTGGTGCTCAATCAGCGCAGCTTTACAGGTAAACACCTGCAGGCGCTCTCCACGCGTGAATTTCCCGATGCGGATGCCCTGCGCGCGGCGAAGCGCTTTACCCGCATGGCGCTAAAACCCTACCTGGGGGGCAAACCGTTAAAAAGTCAGGAGCTTTTCCGTCAGTTTACACCGAAAAAAAAGCCCGATATTGCCGGCGAGCCCTGATGCGGGTCGTAGCGGAATCGCATCACGGCGCGTTACACTCCATACAATGACCATAATGAACCGAGGATTGTCATGGCTGAGTTACTGTTAGGCGTTAACATCGACCACATTGCTACCGTCCGCAACGCGCGTGGCACCCATTACCCTGATCCGGTCCAGGCGGCCTTTATCGCCGAACAGGCGGGCGCGGATGGGATCACGGTGCACCTGCGGGAAGATCGCCGCCACATTACCGACCGCGACGTGCGTATTCTGCGTGATACCATCGAAACGCGGATGAATCTCGAAATGGCGGTCACCGATGAGATGCTGAACATCGCGTGTGATATCAAACCGCACTTCTGCTGCTTGGTGCCGGAAAAGCGTGAGGAAGTGACCACCGAAGGCGGACTGGATGTCGCCGGACAACAGGAAAAACTTAACGCCGCGGTAAAAAAACTCAGTGAGGCGGGCATTTTGGTATCCCTGTTTATCGATCCCGATCACCGGCAAATCGAAGCGGCTGTCACCAGCGGCGCGCCTTATATTGAAATTCATACCGGTGCCTATGCTGAAGCCCCTGAAGGCCCGGCACGCGACGCTGAGCTGGCCCGGATCCGTCAGGCGGCCACCTTTGCGGCCAGCCGCGGATTAAAAGTTAACGCCGGTCACGGTCTGACTTACCACAATGTCCTGCCGATTGCCGCGCTGCCGGAAATGCATGAGCTGAACATCGGTCATGCGATCATTGGTCGGGCGGTGATGAGCGGCCTGCCTGACGCCGTCAAAGCCATGAAACAGCTGCTGCGAGAAGCGCGTCGCTAATGGCTATTCTGGGACTGGGCAGCGATATCGTCGAAATAGAGCGGATTGCCGATGTGATTTCTCGCTCTGGCGATCGACTGGCGCGTCGCGTGCTGAGTGAGGCCGAATGGCAGCAGTATCAGCAGCATCGTCAGCCGGTGCGTTTTCTGGCTAAACGTTTCGCCGTTAAAGAAGCGGCAGCCAAAGCGTTTGGCACCGGCATTCGCGGCGGACTGGCATTCAATCAGTTTGAAGTTTACAACGATGCGCTGGGTAAACCGCTCCTGCGTTTTTTCGATCATGCTGCTGAGGTGGCGCAGCGGCTGGGTGTACAGCATGTCCATGTCACCCTGGCCGACGAGCGCCACTATGCCTGTGCTACGGTCATTATCGAAAGCTAATCGTGCAGGGCAACAAACTTATCCCACAGCGCATCGCGTGATTCGATGTGCTGGGGATCCGTCACAATGGTGTTATCAATAGGGCAAACCCGCTGGCAGGTCGGCACATCATAATGTCCCACACATTCGGTACAGCGGCTCACCTCAATCTCATAAATCATCTCACCCATCGAAATAGCCTGGTTCGGGCATTCGGGTTCACACATATCGCAGTTAATGCATCTTTCTGTAATCAGTAAAGACATCGCGGTTTCTGAGTCAGTAAAGGGAGCAGGGCGTTTCTGCGGCGAACAAGTATGCTCGCCACAGCACCCGAAATAACGCCGTTATAGCACGATGGATCGCCTTCTCCTCGTCACTCAACTAAGGGATCCGGGTCAGGCGCGCTACGCTGCGTACAATAACACAGCGTGTTCCTCGCAAACATGATGCAGATAAATGAACACTCATGTAAGCGGAACGTTACCGGGCCGTTATGAGGATATCGCGCACCCTGAGCCCGGCGCGGCTAAATCAGCTTCTTCACCAGCGCCTCGCTGTGGCGAATATGGCTGGACGCGCGCTCAGGATCGTTCTGTACCAGCGCCATAAAGAGCAGGTCCGTTAACGCCAGCTGGGCGGTAGTCGAGGAGATCGCGGCGCTGCGCGTACTCTGTTCTTCTGCAACGGTGTACAGGCAGTGCGTGGCGCACTGCTGCAAAGTGTTAGGCGTAAAGCCGGTAAAGGCCAGCACGTCCGCGCCCACCCGCACTGCTTCCTGCGCGGCCAGGTTAATCTCACGACGTTCACCCGTGTAAGAGATCGCCAGCAGCACATCGCCGGATGACATGGCCTGTACGCTGGCCAGCAGCGCGTGCATGTCCTGCTCCGCGACGGCATTGATACCAATCTTCATCAGCTTCCAGGAAAAATCTTTTGCCACCAGGCCGGATGCGCCGATTCCGACCAGTAAAATACGGCGTGCGCGCTTAAGCAGCTGCAAGACGGCATTCAGCTTCTCTTCGCTGTTGATATCCAGGGTCGCGCGAATGGCTGACAGCTTTTCTGTCAGTAATTTTTCGCCCACAGCCTTAAGGGGATCGTCACTGAGGATCTGATTATGCACGGTGATGGCATCTTTATCGGCCAGCGATTCGCTCAGTGCCAGCTTGAGTGCCGGAAAACCTTTATATCCCAGTTTTTGCGCAAACTTAACGACGCTGGACTGACTGACGCCAGCTTCTTCTGCCAGCTTTTGTGAACTTAAATGCCGTGCCCGATCCGGTTGTGACAGTAAAAAATCCGCCAGCCGGCGTTCGTTCAGCGCCAGTGAAGGATAAAGCTGGCGAATGCGCAGCAATGAACTCATGCCCAGTCCTCATGATGTAGCGGTGCGTCCGCAAGGAATAAATGATTCTAAAAGCATTGTAGCCACTGGAATAAAAAATGACAGTCATCGCCTCGCTGCGCGAAGATGACTACAATAGAGGCTGTTGATGCATATTCGTTAAAAAGGAGAGCTGTTTGACCAACGAGAGACAACGTCGCGTGGTGTTTTTCGACCTTGATGGCACATTGCACCAACAGGATATGTTTGGCACTTTCATGCGCTATTTGCTGCGCCGCAAGCCCCTGAATCTGCTACTGGTCGTGCCTTTGCTGCCCGTCGTCGGCGCGGGGCTGCTGTTCAAAGGGCGTGCGGCCCGCTGGCCGATGAGCCTGTTGCTCTGGTCAATCACCTTTGGCCGATCTGAAACCACCCTGTTACGACTGGAGGCCGAGTTTGCTCAGTGGTTTCGCCAGCGCGTGAAAGCGTTTCCGGTGGTGCAGAAGCGTCTCAGCGAGTACCTCAGCAGCGATGATGCGGATGTGTGGCTGATTACGGGCTCGCCGCAGTCGCTGGTGGAGCAGGTCTATTACGATTCGGCGTTTCTGCCCAGAGTAAAGTTGATTGCCAGCCAGATGCAGCGCGGCCTGGGGGGGCGCGTGCTGAAATTGCGCTGTCTGGGCCACGAAAAAGTGGTGCAGTTAGAAGAGCACATCGGCACACCACTGCAACTCTATAGTGGTTACAGCGACAGCAAGCAGGACAACCCGTTATTGTTCTTTTGTCAGCATCGCTGGCGCGTCACGCCGGCGGGTGAATTGCAGCAGTTAGAATAACCTGTACTGTGCTTCGGTTTTGCCGGCATGCCCGGTATAATGCGCCGCTTTTTGCTGCCGGGAGTGGTTCGTGTGACACAAGAACAAGATGAATACTGGATGCGCCGGGCGCTGACGCTGGCGCAACGCGCATGGGATGAGGGCGAGGTGCCGGTAGGCGCCGTCCTGGTTCACGGCGACCGCGTCATTGGCGAAGGCTGGAACCGGCCTATCGGTCAGCATGATCCCACCGCGCACGCAGAGATTATGGCGCTTCGTCAGGGCGGGAAAGTACTGGAAAATTACCGTCTGCTGGATACCACGCTTTATGTGACGCTGGAGCCGTGCGTCATGTGCGCCGGCGCGATGGTGCATAGCCGGATAGGTCGTCTGGTTTATGGCGCGCACGATGTGAAAACCGGCGCAGCCGGTTCGCTGATTGACGTGCTGGGCCATCCGGGGATGAACCATCAGGTAAGGTTAGATCACGGCGTGCTGGAAGACGCGTGCGCGGCGCTGCTGAGCGACTTTTTCCGCATGCGTCGTCAGCAACAAAAAGCGCTGCGACAGGCGCAGCGCGAAAGCTAATTCATTGCCACTTGTGGCGAAACGGCAGGATAGCCTTTGCCCATCTCCGCTTCCAGCGCGGCCTGCTGGGCAAGGCGCTTTTCCTGCTCCTGCAAATAGCCCACCAGGCTAATCTCATATTTACGAATATTTTCCACGTAGTTATACGCTTCCTGGCCCCGCGCGTAGCCGTAGGTCGTTTGCGCGTAATAACGCTTCTGGCTCAGCATCGGCAGGCGCAGTTTCACATCAGCCCAACTGTCCGGGTTGCCACCCTGTTTTGCCGTGAGCTTACGGGCATCCAGCATATGAGCATAACCCATGTTGTAGGCGGCCAGCGCAAACCAGATACGTTCGTCTTCCGGAATGGACTGCGGGACTTTATCCATCATATTTTGCAGATACTGGCTGCCGCCGCGAATACTTTGCTCAGGATCGGTTCGATCGCCCACTTCCACGCTGTCGGCAGTATTGCGCGTCAGCATCATCATGCCGCGCACGCCGGTCGGTGATGTTGCCTGCGGATTCCAGTGTGATTCCTGATAGGAGATAGCGGCCAGCAAACGCCAGTCGATATTACTGGCGTATTTCTCAAATAACGGTTTGATATCAGGCAGAACCGTATCAATCGCACGCAGGAAGGTGCGCGTATCCACATAATCAAAGGTGCCAACGTGCCCGAGGTATTTCTCTTCCAGCCGCGCCATTGCGCCTTCTTCGCCCATGCCATTAAAGAAATCCAGCATGGCCGCGTTCAGGCTGTCGTCGCTTTCGCGGGGCATATACCACGTCACCGGCTCTTCATCCGTGACGTCAAAGGCGACCGCCAGTTGTGGATGGATGCGCTGAAGCAGTGCGATGGTGACGGAATCGCCAATCGTATAATCCAGCTTGCCCTCGGCGACGGCCTCAAGTAGCGCTTTCGGGCTTTGATCGGTCGAGATAGCCCAGTCAAGGTCGGGATAGTGATCCGCTCTGGCGCTCTTAAGTGTAGACAGATAAGCCGATCCGGAGGCAACGACGAGCCGTCCCTTTAAATCGCCCAGGTTTTTCGGGCGAGTTTTATCCACACGATAAACCAACTGCTGGGAAACGCTGTAATAGCTGGGGCCCGTCTGATAGCGGTTCAGTCGCTCATTATTATAGATAAGGCCTGCGGCCAGCAAATCGGCTTTGCCGTCGTCAAGCGCATCAAACAGGTCGCTGATATTCGCGCGCACCGTGATTTCCAGCCTGACGCCCAGATAACGGGCGAAACGCTTCGCCAGCTCGTAATCCATCCCGGCCGGTGCTTTATTCACGGTGTAGTAAGTCAACGGTGAGTTTACGGTACTGACCCGTAGCACTCCCCGTGCTTTAATCTGTGAAATCGTATCCTGCCCGCTCCCATGCCAGGGAATGGACGGCCACAGTGCCAGTGCTAACAGCACGGTGAGCAGACCGATAAACAGATAATTTAATTTCAGGCGTTTCAAATAGTTATCTCTCGATGGCTCCAAGGCCTCTGTCTTTTAAGGCAGTATTGATTTTGTTTTAACTCCCAGAGCGAGGGGCATTTTGCGCAACAAACTGAGGTAGAGCAACTTATAAAGCAATTTTTGCGCAATTATCAGCCAAATCTTGTTGGCCATAAATTTTGCGCAAACGGTTTCGTCGCGGAGTGGCTTTCTCTATAATACGCCCCGTTTTCCCCCTGTTGCGCCCAATGAAGCGTCGCACCCGGCGTTTCAAAGACGAGAGATCTTATGATGGAAATTCTGCGTGGTTCGCCCGCCCTGTCGGCATTTCGTGTAAACAAACTGCTGGCCCGCTTTCAGGACGCTCATCTGCCGGTGAGTGATATTTACGCTGAGTACGTCCATTTTGCCGATGTCAGCGCGCCGTTGAGTGAGGATGAAAAATCCCGTCTGCAGCGCCTGCTCAAGTACGGTCCTTCTCTCGCTGAACATGCGCCACAAGGGCGTTTGCTGCTGGTCACGCCACGTCCAGGCACCATTTCGCCATGGTCTTCAAAAGCGACAGATATTGCGCATAACTGCGATCTGTCACAGGTCCGTCGACTGGAGCGCGGTCTGGCGTTTTATGTTCAGGCACCCCAGTTGACGGAAACCCAGTGGCAAACGCTGTCAGCGCTGCTGCATGACCGCATGATGGAAACGGTGTACAGCGACCTCCATCAGGCCGAACAACTGTTTGCCCACCACGAACCTCAACCGGTCAAAAGCGTTGATGTGTTGGGTGAAGGCCGTCAGGCACTGGTTCATGCCAATACATCGCTGGGCCTGGCGCTGGCAGACGACGAAATTGACTACCTGCTGGCAGCCTTTACGAAGCTGGGCCGTAACCCTAACGACATCGAACTCTATATGTTTGCTCAGGCGAACTCCGAGCACTGTCGTCACAAGATTTTTAACGCCGACTGGATTATTGACGGCGAAAAACAGCCGAAATCGCTGTTTAAAATGATTAAGAACACCTTTGAGCAAACGCCGGATTATGTCCTGTCGGCTTATAAAGACAATGCGGCGGTGATGGAAGGCTCTGAAGTAGGACGCTTCTTTGCGGATGCCGAAAACGGGGAATATGGCTACCACCAGGAGGCGGCGCATATTCTGATGAAGGTCGAAACGCATAACCATCCTACGGCGATTTCGCCGTGGCCTGGCGCGGCAACCGGCTCCGGCGGCGAAATTCGTGACGAAGGGGCGACCGGACGGGGCGCGAAGCCGAAAGCCGGTCTGGTCGGCTTCTCGGTGTCGAACCTGCGTATTCCGGGCTTTGAGCAGCCGTGGGAAGAGGATTTTGGCAAGCCCGCGCGCATCGTCAGCGCACTGGACATTATGACTGAAGGCCCTCTGGGCGGCGCGGCGTTTAACAACGAGTTTGGCCGTCCTGCATTGAATGGCTATTTCCGGACCTATGAAGAACAGGTCAACAGCCACAACGGCACCGAACTGCGCGGTTACCACAAGCCGATTATGCTGGCGGGTGGCATCGGGAACATCCGTGCCGATCACGTCCAGAAAGGCGAGATTACTGTCGGGGCAAAGCTGATCGTACTGGGCGGCCCGGCAATGAATATCGGTCTGGGCGGCGGGGCGGCCTCATCTATGGCATCGGGCCAGTCTGACGCTGATCTCGACTTTGCCTCCGTACAGCGTGATAACCCGGAAATGGAACGGCGTTGCCAGGAAGTGATTGACCGCTGCTGGCAGTTAGGCGACGACAACCCGATTCTGTTTATCCACGATGTCGGTGCGGGCGGGCTGTCGAACGCCATGCCTGAGCTGGTCAGCGATGGCGGTCGCGGTGGACGTTTCAACCTGCGTGATATCCTCAGCGATGAGCCAGGGATGAGCCCGCTGGAAGTCTGGTGTAATGAATCGCAAGAGCGTTACGTCATGGCGGTGGCACCCGAAAAGCTGGCTGAATTTGCGGCGATTTGCGAGCGTGAGCGCGCGCCTTTTGCGGTTATCGGTGAAGCCACAGAAGAGCAGCATCTGACGCTCAACGACAGCCACTTTGATAACAGCCCAATTGATATGCCGCTGGATGTGCTGTTGGGGAAAACCCCGAAAATGACGCGCGATGTCGTCAAACAGCAGGCGCAGGGCACACCGTTACACCGTGATGGCATCGTCTTAACGGAGGCGGTGAATCGCGTTCTGCACTTACCGACCGTGGCGGAAAAAACCTTTCTGATCACCATCGGCGATCGCAGTGTGACCGGCATGGTGGCACGGGATCAGATGGTAGGACCCTGGCAGATCCCGGTAGCCAACTGTGCGGTCACGACCGCCAGCCTCGACAGCTATCATGGTGAAGCGTTCGCTCTGGGCGAACGCGCGCCGGTGGCGCTGCTCGACTTTGCCGCCTCAGCACGACTGGCTGTTGGTGAAGCGCTGACAAACCTGGCCGCCACGCCCGTGGGGTCATTGAAGCGTGTGAAACTCTCGGCAAACTGGATGTCAGCCGCGGGTCATCCGGGCGAAGATGCGGGCCTGTATGACGCCGTGAAAGCTGTCGGTGAGGAGCTGTGTCCGGCGCTGGGCATTACTATCCCGGTGGGTAAAGACTCCATGTCGATGAAAACCCGCTGGCAGGAAGGCACTGAACAACGCGAAATGACGTCGCCGCTGTCGCTGGTGATTACCGCCTTTGCTCGTGTCGAAGATGTTCGTCGCAACGTGACGCCTCAACTGATGGCGGATCAGGACAACCTGCTTCTGCTGATCGATCTGGGTAACGGTGCCAATACCCTGGGCGCAACCGCGCTGGCGCAGGTGTATCGTCAACTGGGCGACAAGCCTGCCGATGTACGTGATGTACAGCAACTGGCAGGCTTCTTTAATGCGATGCAGGCGCTGGTCAGCCAACAGAAACTATTGGCCTACCATGACCGTTCCGATGGGGGCCTGCTGGTCACGCTGGCAGAAATGGCCTTTACCGGTCACTGCGGTGTAGATGTTGATATCGCGGCGCTGGGCAGTGATGCGCTGGCGGCGCTGTTTACTGAGGAACTGGGCGCAGTCATTCAGATCAAGGCCGCCGATCGTGAAGGTGTCGAGCAGATTCTGGCTCAACATGGACTGGCGCAGTGCAGTCATGTGCTGGGCAGCGCACAGCCGGGCGATCGCTTCGTGATTCGTTCAGGCGACAGTGCTGTGTACAGCGAAAGTCGCGCCACGCTGCGTACCTGGTGGGCGGAAACCACCTGGCAGATGCAGCGTCTGCGTGATAACCCGGCCTGTGCTGATCAGGAACATCAGGCAAAACAGGACGACAACGATCCGGGTCTTAACGTCAGCCTGACCTTCAGGCCGGAAGAGGACGTTGCCGCGCCGATGATTGCGACAGGTGCCCGTCCGCGCGTGGCCGTGCTGCGTGAGCAGGGTGTTAACTCTCATGTGGAAATGGCCGCAGCCTTTGACCGCGCAGGCTTTACCGCCGTGGACGTTCATATGAGCGATCTGCTGGCAGGACGCATCGATCTGGAACGTTTCCAGGCGTTAGTGGCCTGTGGTGGCTTCTCTTACGGTGACGTACTGGGAGCCGGTGAGGGCTGGGCGAAATCTATCCTGTTCAACCCGCGTGTGCGCGATCAGTTCGAAGCCTTCTTCCATCGTCCGCAAACGCTGGCGCTGGGTGTTTGCAACGGTTGCCAGATGATGTCCAACCTGCGCGAGCTGATTCCTGGCAGCGAACTGTGGCCGCGCTTCGTGCGTAATCAGTCTGAGCGCTTTGAAGCGCGCTTCAGCCTGGTTGAAGTGGCCGCCAGCCCGTCATTACTGCTGGATGGCATGGCGGGTTCGCGGATGCCTGTTGCGGTATCACACGGAGAAGGTTTTGTAGAAGTGCGCGATGGTACTCACCTGGCGGCGCTGGAATCCAAAGGGCTGGTGGCGCTGCGCTTTGTGGACAATAGCGGTAAGGTGACGGAAACCTATCCGGCCAACCCGAACGGTTCGCCAAATGGCATCACTGCCGTGACCAACGAAAGCGGGCGCGTCACCATTATGATGCCGCATCCTGAGCGTGTTTTCCGTACGGTCAGCAACTCCTGGCATCCGGCGGAGTGGGGGGAAGACAGCCCATGGATGCGCATTTTCCGTAACGCGCGCAAACAACTGGGTTAATTGCCGTAAAAAAATGGGGAGGCCAGGTGCCTCCCTTTTTTATGGGCACGAGATGTTGGCAAAAGGAGACAGCCGTCACCTTTTGATGTCGCTGATTGGTGACATCTATCTCTATGATTTTATTATACGGCAGAGGTACGATGAAAATGTGTTGGCATTTGGCGACACATTTGCCAGACCGGATGGTCTGAATGGGCCGCTTTCACTGCTCGCTTACCTGCAAGAGCCTGAACAGAAAGGGTCTTTTATTGTTGGCATGATCTTTGCTATAATTATCGCGCTGCTCATTCACTTGTTTATGAATGCCACCGCGCTGCGGTCAGAGCTCATAAAGCCCGAATGACGCACCAAACGGAGCCTGCCGTCCACCACACCGATAATCGTATGCATTGCATCGTTATCAAGCATCGGACGTAACGTTGAGTTAGGCTCCACCCATTCTCACGCGTGGCTAAGGCGGCGCGTCTGCGGCAGGCCAGATGGTCTGCCGTTTTCTTTTCTGCCTCTTCCTTCTCCGGGCCGACTCCGCTAGCATCCGGTAAGCGTATCTTTATGGAAGCCGTCGCGTGAAAAAATGGCGTTTTTTCCCCCAATCTCTGCGTCAGCTGGTGCTGATGGCCTTTTTGCTGGTGCTCCTGCCCTTACTGGTACTGGCCTGGCAGGCATGGGAAAGCCTCTCCGCACTCAGCAATCAGGCGGCGGACACTAACCGCAACACCTTTACCGATGTCCGGCGCAGCGAAGCCATGGCACGAACCGCCATTGAGCTGGAGCGCAGCTATCGTCAGTATTGCGTACTGGGTGATGCCTCGCTGGCGAAGCTGTATCAGACGCAGCGGATTCGTTACAGCCAGATGCTCAGCTCCCATGCTGATAATCTGCCCGATTTACCGGCTTTTAAGACGCTACGGGACACGCTGCCGCTGTTGGAAACCCTGCAGTGCCAGAACGGTAATCCGATGGGCAGTGCTGCGCAGGCGCTTGACCGTTTTTCCGCAACCAACGCACAACTGGTGCACGACACGCGGGAGGTGGTATTCGCCCGCGGCTTACAGCTTCAGCGCGAAATCGCCGATCGCGGTCAGTTCTTTGGCTGGCAGGCGCTGATTCTGTTCATTATCAGCCTGACACTCACGCTGCTGTTTACCCGCATGATCATCGGTCCGGTCAAAAGTGTCGAACGGATGATTAACCGCCTTGGCGAAGGGCGGGAACTGGGCAGCAGCATGGTGTTTCGGGGGCCACGGGAATTGCGTTCGCTGGGGCAACGTATTGTCTGGCTGAGCGAGCGGCTGCACTGGCTTGAATCTCAGCGACACGAATTTTTACGCCACCTTTCACACGAACTGAAAACCCCGCTGGCCAGTTTGCGTGAAGGCACGGCGCTTCTGGCGGATGAAGTCGCGGGCGTGCTAAATCCGGAGCAGAAAGAAATCGTCTCCATACTCGATACCAGCAGCCGTCATTTGCAGCACCTGATTGAACAATTGCTCGACTACAACCGCAGGCTCGCTGATGGGCCAATCACGCTTGAGGCGATCAAACTGGACGATATCGTGCATGACGTTGTGAATGCCCACGCCCTTTCGGCGCGTAACAAACAGATGCATGTTGAGATCGATCTGAAGGCCACAGATTGCCTGGCTGAGCCTATGCTATTAATGAGCGTAATTGATAACCTCTACTCTAACGCCGTGAACTATGGCAATGAATCCGGTAACATCTGGCTTCGTAGCCAGCAGCAGGGCGATACAGTCATCATTGAGGTCGCTAACAGCGGTACGCCCATTCCCGAGCATGAGCAGGCAATGATCTTTGAGCCCTTTTTTCAGGGCAGCCATCAGCGCAAAGGGCCGGTTAAAGGCAGTGGGCTGGGGTTAAGTATCGCAAAGGATTGTCTGCGCCGCATGCACGGCAACCTGCAACTGGTCAGCCGCGATGACGCGGATGTTTGTTTTCGCATTGAACTGAATACCACCGCCGGGAAAGTCTGAAGTATGAAATTTTTTGCCGCGATTCTTATAAGCGCACTGAGCACCCTGATGCTCAGCGGCTGTGCCTCCTCACCGGCGACCTCGGCATCCCAGCCCGCACCAAACTCTGTCGCGGTGCCTGAAACGCGCCTGGTGGATTATCTGACAACCCGCTGTAGCGATATCTGGCATATTGAAAACACTGCCGCGCTTTCCAATCCCCTTTACTGGATGCGCAGTATTGACTGCGCCGAACGACTTTCGCCCGCGGAAGCCCGCGCCGAGGCGCACCGCTGGCCAGTAGACAGCTGGTCGCGAGCCTTTAAACAGGGCGTACTCATGGCAAATGGCAACGTAACGCCACTGGAACGGCGCGACTATATCACCGAGCTGGACAGCTACAGTGAGCAGTTCCCGCAAAACCTGCGGGCACTCATCCAGCTCTGGCGCAGTAACCAGGCGGCACAGCTGGATTTAAGTGCGCTACGTTCGCGGTACGTCCATCTGCAGCAGAGCAGCGATGCGCAGACGGATGCGCTGCGTCAGCAGCAGATAAAATTACGGCAGCAGTTAAGCGATACGCAAAGCAAGCTGGAGCGGTTAACCGATATCGAACGCCAGCTTTCGTCGCGCAAAACCTCAGAGATGCCAGAAGGCAGTCATGGAACGGCGTTGCCACAAGAGGAAGAGCAGTAATGATAAAACATGCGGCACATCTGCTGCTGGTGGATGATGATCCCAGCCTGCTGAAACTGTTAGGGATGCGGCTGAGCAGCGAAGGCTATCAGGTGACCACCGCAGCCAGTGGGCCTGACGCGCTTCGGCTGTTGCAGAAAGAGAAAATCGATCTGGTGATAAGCGATTTGCGCATGGATGAGATGGACGGCCTGGCGCTTTTTGGCGAAATCCAGAAACGCCATATGGGCTTGCCGGTCATCATTTTAACCGCACACGGTTCGATTCCAGAGGCCGTCGCGGCAACCCAGCAGGGCGTATTTAGCTTTTTAACCAAACCGGTCGATCGCGATGCGCTTTATAAGGCAATCGATGAAGCACTCGCGCAGCGCGTCCCGGTCAGCGACGACCGCTGGCGGGAAGCCATCGTAACACGCAATCCTCAGATGCTGCGCTTACTTGAACAGGCGCACATGGTTGCCCAGTCGGATGTCAGCGTGCTGATCAACGGGCAAAGCGGGACGGGTAAAGAGGTGCTGGCGCAGGCTATCCATGCGGCCAGTCCGCGCGCCGACAAGCCGTTCATCGCGATCAACTGTGGTGCCTTGCCCGAGCAGTTGCTGGAGTCGGAGTTATTTGGTCACGCGAAAGGTGCCTTTACCGGTGCGGTCAGCGCACGCGACGGCCTGTTTAAAGCGGCCGAAGGCGGGACGCTGTTTCTGGACGAAATCGGCGATATGCCGCCCGCGCTGCAGGTGAAACTGCTGCGGGTCATACAGGAGCGTAAAGTCCGGCCGCTTGGCAGCAACAACGATATTGATATCAATGTGCGGATTATCTCCGCCACGCACCGGGATTTACCGAAAGCGATGGAGAAAAACGAATTCCGTGAAGATCTCTTTTATCGCCTGAACGTCGTTAACCTGAAAATACCGGCGCTGCATCAACGTACCGAGGATATTCCGCTGCTGGCTAATCATCTGCTGCGCCAGGCCGCGGACCGTCACAAACCGCAGGTGCGCAGTTTTTCGGTGGATGCGATGAAGCGCCTGATCTCCGCCAGCTGGCCTGGTAACGTGCGTCAGTTAGTGAATGTGATTGAACAGTGCGTGGCGCTCAGTTCCTCGCCGGTGATCAGCGATGCGCTGGTAGAGCAGGCACTGAGCGGCGAAAACAGCGCATTACCAACCTTTGTCGAGGCGCGTAATCAGTTTGAACTCAATTACCTGCGCAAGCTGTTGCAGATGACCAAAGGAAATGTGACCAACGCGGCGCGTCTGGCTGGACGTAACCGTACTGAATTCTATAAGCTGCTGTCACGTCACGAACTGGACGCCAGTGACTTTAAAGAGTAATTTTCTGCCGCACCAGCCTGCAGCATGGCCAGCGACATTTATACTTAAAAAATCCCTCTGACCACGGAGGCCGCGAGGAAAGGGTCTGACATGAAAAAGATCGATGCAATAATTAAACCATTCAAACTTGATGATGTGCGCGAAGCGCTTGCTGAAGTCGGCATCACCGGGATGACCGTAAGCGAAGTGAAAGGCTTTGGCCGTCAGAAAGGGCACACGGAACTCTACCGTGGGGCAGAGTATATGGTGGACTTTCTGCCGAAGGTAAAAATTGAAATGGTGGTAGGCGATGATATCGTGGACACCTGCGTCGAAACCATCATGCGCACCGCGCAAACCGGCAAAATTGGCGACGGCAAGATCTTTGTTTTCGATGTCGCTCGCGTAGTGCGTATCCGTACCGGTGAAGAAGACGAGGAAGCGATTTAATCGTGTCCTTGTCGAAAGCCCGCCTGTCGCGGGCTTTTTTATTATTACATCACTTTATGCGGACCAAACACCTCATAGTGAATCCTGTCCGCCGTCACGCCGACCGCCAGCAGCTGCTGAACGACGAACTGCATAAAGCCCAGCGGCCCACAAAGATAGAAGTGGGTATTCACCTCCTGCAGACGTGGTGAAACGCTCGCCAGATCCATAAGGCCTTGCGCATCATAACGACCTGCATCACCCTGATTTGGCTCGCGATACCAGATATGTTGGGCAAAATCAGGCAACAGGGCACCGGCCGCGCGCACTTCATCTGCAAAGGCATGCTGCTGGCCGTTTTCAGCGGCATGTAACCAGTTGACCGCTGCCGGGTGCTGCCGGGCAGCCAGCGCATGCAGCATGGCCAGCATCGGCGTTTGCCCTACGCCCGCTGAAATCAACGTGACCGGCGTCGTCGGAATTGCCTGGAGAAAAAAATCCCCGTGTGGAGGCGTCAGCTGAATCTCATCGCCTGCTTTGGCCTGTTGATGCAGCCAGCCTGAGACTGTTCCCCCGGCTTCCTGTTTTACCGCAATTCGGTAGGTCTGCGCATTGCTGACGGTGGTGAGTGAGTACTGACGAATTTGCTGATAACGGAAGCCCGCTGGCTGCAGATGCAGTGACACATACTGTCCCGGCCTGAAGGACGCAATGGGTTTACCATCAACAGGAGCGAGGGTAACGCTTTTGATCACGTCACTTTGTTGCTCAATCGCGCTGATGAAGAAGGCTCTCGTGCCGCGCCAGCCGCCTTGCTGGTGTGCCGATGCCTGATAAAGGGCTTCTTCACGCTGGATAAAGATATCGGCCAGCACTGTGTAGGCGCGTCTCCAGGCGGCGAGCACCGCTTCGCCAGGATTCAGCATGGCGTCGATAGAGGAGAGTAAATACTCACCCACAATTTTATATTGCTCAGGTTGGATCGTCAGACTGGCGTGCTTTTGGGCAATTTTTTCGACGGCTGGCCGTAGCGCCGTCAGATTGTCCAGATTGGCCCCGTAGGCGCAAATCGCATTAAACAGCGCTTCACGCTGTGCGCCATTGCGCTGGTTGGCCCTGTTAAAGACATGCTTTAACTCTGGATGATGAGAGAGCATCTGACTGTAAAAATGGGCCGTCAGATCGGGGCCGCATGCGGCAATCGCGGGAAGGGTGGATTTCACAATGTGAATCGTCTTGGCATCAAGCATGGGAATACCTCACTTAAAGTTGCATTTTAAATGCATCTTATGGCCGGGCGTTTTGTTCTGTAAATAGCGTTGTGGTTTACAGGAAGACTGAGCGGCAAATTTTCAGACGGAGAAATGGAAAATTTCCGTTACAGGGTGCGGGGAAAAACAGCGGAAAACCGCTTGCAAAGCGAGCCAAAAACACATCGCCAATGCGAAGCCAAACGTTTGCGTAAAAAGAGGGGATTGGCCCTACCGTCCCCTGGTAAAAGGGTTTACACTGTCTGCCTTCGCCCTTTGGAGGCGTAATTTGCCGATTTAAAGATAGCCAGTCAGGAGATGCGGATGTTAAAGCGTGAAATGAACATTGCCGATTATGATGCCGAGTTGTGGCAGGCGATGGAGCAAGAGAAAGTGCGTCAGGAAGAGCACATTGAACTGATTGCTTCTGAAAACTACACCAGCCCGCGTGTAATGCAGGCGCAAGGTTCACAGCTCACCAACAAATATGCTGAAGGCTATCCTGGCAAACGTTATTACGGCGGCTGCGAGTATGTAGATATTGTTGAGCAGCTGGCTATCGATCGTGCGAAAGCGCTGTTTGGTGCAGATTATGCCAACGTACAGCCGCACTCAGGTTCACAGGCTAACTTTGCTGTGTTTACCGCCCTGCTGCAGCCAGGCGATACCATTCTGGGTATGAACCTCGCGCACGGTGGTCATCTGACGCACGGTTCGCCTGTTAACCTGTCGGGCAAACTCTACAATGTCGTGCCTTACGGTATCGATGAAACCGGTAAAATTGACTACAACGAACTGGCTGAGCTGGCAAAAACGCACCAGCCTAAGATGATCATTGGCGGTTTCTCTGCGTATTCGGGTATTTGCGACTGGGCCAAAATGCGCGAAATCGCAGACAGCGTTGGTGCCTGGTTGTTTGTGGATATGGCGCACGTTGCGGGTCTGATTGCGGCTGACGTTTACCCGAACCCTTTACCGCACGCGCACGTTGTGACTTCTACAACCCACAAAACGCTGGCCGGTCCGCGTGGCGGCATCATTCTGGCGAAAGGTGGCGACGAAGAACTGTACAAAAAGCTTAACTCTGCGGTTTTCCCTGGCGGCCAGGGCGGCCCGCTGATGCACGTCATTGCGGGTAAAGCCGTGGCGTTCAAAGAAGCGATGGAACCCGAGTTCAAAACCTACCAGCAGCAGGTGGCAAAAAACGCGAAAGCGATGGTCGAGGTCTTACTGGAACGCGGTTATAACATCGTGTCAGGCGGCACTTACAACCACCTGTTCCTGATTGATCTGGTGAGCAAAAACCTGACCGGTAAAGAAGCGGATGCGGCACTGGGCCGTGCCAATATCACCGTGAACAAAAACAGCGTGCCGAACGATCCGAAAAGCCCGTTTGTCACCTCCGGTGTACGTATCGGTACCCCAGCGGTCACACGTCGTGGCTTTAAAGAAGCGGACGTGCGTGAACTGGCCGGCTGGATTGCTGACGTGCTGGACGATGTGAACGACGAAGCCACGATTGAACGCACGAAGCAAAAAGTGCTGGATATCTGTGCGCGCCTGCCGGTTTACGCCTGATCCCGTCAGGTGAGTCAACGGTGGAAAAAGGATGGCCCCGGCCATCCTTTTTTATTGCCCGTCTCACGTGGCTCTGACAAAGTATCGACCTCTTAACACGACCGGTCACACTATTGCTGGAGGGAACATGGCAATCGGCTCCGCCAGATGGCTTGGATTAAGCTATTTCACCTACTTTTTTTGTTACGGTATTTACCTGCCTTTCTGGGGCGTCTGGCTAAAAGGCGTGGGACTGAACCCCGAACAAATTGGCCTGCTGCTTGGCTGCGGCATGGTGGCGCGTTTTGTAGGCAGTTTGTTCATCGCCTCGCAGGTTAAACATCCTTCTCAACTGATTACGGCGTTGCGGCTGCTGGCGCTGCTGACCTGTCTTTTTGCCGTGGGATACTGGACTGGACAACAGTGGTTGTGGCTGCTGTTAGTGATGACCGGCTTTAATCTGTTTTTCTCCCCGCTGGTGCCTTTAAGTGATGCGCTGGCGGCGACCTGGACGCAACAAATTGGTCTGGCCTACGGGCCGGTGCGCCTCTGGGGTTCTCTGGCCTTCGTCATCAGTTCGTCGTTGACCGGTATGCTGGTGACGGCTTTTTCATCCCAGGCGATTTTAATGCTGCTGTCAGCGGGCGTCATAAGTATGCTGGCGGGCATGTTGCTGACGCCGCAAACACACCCTCAGGGCAGCGAACGCAAGAGCAACGTCAGCGGTGGCTGGCAGGCCTGGCGCGATCTGATACGGGAAAACGCGGTCTGGCGTTTCATGGTGTGCGTCACCCTGCTGCAGGGAGCGCATGCGGCCTATTACGGCTTCAGCGCGATCTGGTGGCAGGAAAGTGGCTATTCCGCCTCGTGCATTGGTTATCTGTGGTCGCTTGGCGTGGTGGCAGAAATTGTGATCTTTGCGCTGAGTCACCGTCTGTTTCACCGCTGGCAGGCGCGCGATTTACTGCTGCTGTCCGGCGTTTGCGCGTTAATTCGCTGGAGCCTGCTGGGGGCCAGCACGGCACTGCCGGTGTTGATTGTGGCGCAAATTCTCCACTGCGGTACGTTTACGGTCTGCCATCTGGCAGCCATGCGTTTCATTGCTTCGCGGCAGGGTGCGGAGGTGATTCGGTTGCAGTCGCTCTATTCGGCGCTGGCGATGGGCGGCGGTATCGCCGTGATGACGATGATTTGTGGCGTGCTGTTTACCCATCTTCATGGACAGCTGTTTTGGGTGATGGCGCTGGTGGCGCTGCCTGCGCTGTTTCTGCGCCCGCGTCAGGACTCCAGCAAATAACGAATGCGTTGCTGATGATATTCGGTCAACGGCAATTCTGCATGGATCAGCGGGGGCGAAAACAGCGGCAGGGAGGTGACGTAAGGCGAGATGATCAAATCAACTTCGCGCGGCGCGCCGTCGCGCTGAAAGTCATCCACATGCTGATAGGTGATATTAACGGGTAATAAGGTGATTTCCCGGATCTGCTGCTCAACGTCCTGTTCCAGCGCCGGATCGTCACCGGTCAGGAGCAGCACCTGTTTTTCCTGAAGGGCGCTGCTCTGCATCAGCCAGGCACCAAAAATAATGGTTATCAGACTGACTTCTTCCGGTTTAAAACAAATCGCGTATTCCTGCTCAAACGCCACCAGCGCCTGCTGAGTGGTTCGCAGCAGGCGCGGATAAAGCCTGGTTACGTCTTGTGCCACACTGTCATCAATGCCAATAGTAAAGTAAGTGCGATCCAGCGCCTGCGCCAGGTGCGTATACAGTTGCTGCTGGAGTTCGGCACGTTCAGGAAAAGGGGCGCCTGACGAAGCCTCGAAGTCATCGATCAGCTGATGCGTGGCGCGCATGAGCCGCTGTTCACTGGCGTGACGGATGGCGTCCGGATGCGGCGCGTGGATGAGGCTGAACAGTAATGTCCAGAAGTCGGTTTCACTCGCATCCGGTGCGAGATGGCACCGTTTTTTCCAGTGACGAATGACATCAGTGGCCGCGCGGCGCTCCGCCTTCATCGCCAGCCAGTCCTGCTGTTGTGCAGTAAAGAGGGCAGGCTGGCGCTGGCACAGGCCGTATTTCATAAATATTTGTAAAAAGAGTTGATCGCGTGTACTGAAAGGGCGATCAAGGCACAGGCTGCAGTGCTGGATGAGTGCCTGTAGATTGGTTTCATCGTAGAGCGCCTTCTCAATTTTCATTTGCTTAAGGCGCTGGCGAAGCGGTGTCGCAAAATGCTCACAGACAAACGTCTGCGACAGACGCAAACTGCGCCGCAGGTTATGTATAAGACAAATTCGTCTGTCCAGCTCTGTACCATGAATGCGCAAGCTGCCATCCACCATTTGGTGAAGTTCCAGTTGATGATAGCGCTGTATCTCATCACCCACGGCGGCAATATCTTGCCTGGCGGTGGCAGCATCCACGCCGTTAAGCAGGCTTAACCGCGTGAGCGTCAGCACGGGAGTGGGCAGAAACAGCAATAACAACAGGTGGCAGCGACGCTGAGAAACGGTGAAGAGTGGTGCTGAAGATGTAGCAGAACTCATCAATCAATATTCCCGCTGGCTATTTTTTAGCTAAGAATAGTCAACTGCCCTGACCGGTGAATGGTTTACCCGGTTTTTTGTTCAGAGGTTTAAGGCGGGTCACAAAATTTTGTTACTTATGAAACCTTTTTATCAGGAACGTTACTTTATAACATTATGAAACGCATGTTTTTCGCACTGCTAACCCTGATAAGTTCGTCAGCACTGGCACATCCTCACAGCTTTATTGATATGAAAACGGAACTGGTTGCTGACGGCGATCGGTTTACGGGCCTGAAAATGATCTGGACCATGGATGAAATTACCTCCGCCGATCTTCTTTACGACGCGAGCGATGCGAAACCGGGCACCGTGGTCTGGAAAAAACTGGCAGCCGGCGTGATGGCGAATGTGCTGGGACAACATTATTTTTCTGAAATCTGGCATAACAAGCAGCGGGTGAAGTTCTTGAATCTACCAAAAGAATACAATCTGTCACGCAGTGGCAACAAAGCGGTGCTGGAGTTTGTGTTGCCGCTGGCCGAGCCACCCACATTAACCGGTCAGCGCTTTGAGATTCTCACCTTCGATCCCACATATTTCGTCGACATGTTCTATGACAAGCCTGACGCCTTAACCGTGCCGCCAGCGTTGCAGTCACGCTGCGCCTTCACCTTGCATACGCCAAAGCCGAATGACTCGTTGAAGCAGTATGCCTTATCGCTCGACAAGGCCGATGCGCCACCCGAAGAGATGGATCTGGGCAGGCAGTTCGCGCAAACGGTGATTCTGACATGTCACTGACGACCATAGCGCGGCCCAAAAAACGGCTGTGGCCACTGGCAGTATTCATGGTCGGGCTGGTGACGGCGGTCAGCGCGATCTGGCTGTACTGGCCGCAAATTCTGCTGCAAAGTGTGCTCTGGCAAAAAATTCTCAATCGCGAGATGACGCAGCTCCTGCAACAGGTCGCCGAACATCCGCACCGGGCTGGCCTGTCATTACTGGCGTTTAGTCTGGTGTACGGCATCCTGCATGCGTTAGGACCTGGGCACGGTAAGGTTGTTATCACCACTTTCCTGGCCACTCATCCGGCAAAACTGAAAACCAGCATGAAGCTGACGCTGCTGGCATCGCTGTTACAGGGTTCAGTCGCGATTGTTCTGGTAACCCTGATGCTGGTGGTATTGCACACCTCATCACGCCAGTTGCATCTGAGCAGTTTCTGGCTGGAGAAGGGCAGTTATCTTCTGGTGATTGCCCTGGGAATCTGGACAGGTTATCGGGCGGTCAACTCTCTGTGGCGACTGTTCCGACCGAAACCGGCGATGAACATTCGTGCTCTGCATCCACACCATCATCATGATGATCAGTGCGGCTGCGGTCATGCTCATCTGCCCAGTGCACAGCAGGTAGCCGGTGCCGTTAACGTGAAAACCCAGTTACTGGTGGTTCTGTCGATGGGGCTGCGGCCCTGTTCAGGAGCCATTATGATGCTGCTGTTTGCTAAGGTGATTGGCGTTTACCTCTGGGGCGTCCTCTCGGCGGCGGTGATGGCGATGGGAACGGCCCTGACCATTTCGGCGATTGGTCTGCTGGTGCAGCGCTCGCGTTCGCTGGCGCAACGGCTGAGTGCAAACAGCCACATAAGCGATCGCGCACGCAGTCTGTTGCCTCTGTTGGCTTTGCTGGGAAGCGTCATGTTAATCGTTGCGGGCTGTGCGTTATGGCAATCTGCTCAGCCGGGGTTGGCGGGCGGCATCCGGCCTTTCTGATTTCTATAGCAGCGAAAAGCGTTTTTCGCTGCTCATTCTGCAATATATTCCTCACTATTTTTTATTTTTCTGCTGACTGTTTAGTGGTGAAATTTGTTTTCACTGTCTACGCTGTTAATAGTTAAATCACCTCCCAATAATGGGATGAATAAAAACGGAACGATTCCGTGCTTTGCGAGGAAAATATCTCATGGCTGATACCCGTATTAATAATGGCTACACCGATCCGCTGGTAACTGGAACAGCGGGTTTGCCCCTAAAACGTATTTCATGGAGTGCCGTTTTTGCTGGTGTTATTTGCGCACTGATAATTCACATATTATTAACTCTGCTGGGAACAGCTATCGGCGCGACGACTATTGATCCCCTGCAGGAAGGCAATCCGTTTAAACACCTGGGCACCGGTGCGCTGGTGTGGACGGCGATTGAAATGCTTCTCGCCATCGTCGCGGGCGCCTATGTTGCCGGACGTCTGGCACAGCGCGAAGGCGCGCTGCATGGGTTACTGATGTTTGGCATCAGCACGGTGATAACGATTTATTTAGCCGTCAGTCTTGCCAGTAGCGTATTAGGCGGTGCGATGAACATTCTGGGCACGGGCTTCCAGGCTGTCGGTCAGGGTATTTCAGCCGCTGCGCCATCTGTTACCCAAATGGCAAAAGACAAGCTGCAGGAAAACAATATTAATTTAAATGACATGCAGCGTGAGCTGGAAACGACGCTGCGTCAAACAGGCAAGCCTGAATTACAACCTGAAAAACTGAAGCAGGATGCGAATAATGAAGCGCAGAATGCAGAGAACCAGGCAAATAACACCGCTAATCATCCGCAAACCGCAGACACGGATTTAGCTAACTGGTTTAAAGGCGTTATTGATCGTCATGCTGATACATTACAGGCAGCCGATCGTGAGGCGTTGAAAAATATTATTAAAGCGCGCACCGGCAAAAGCGATCAGGAAGCAGAGCAGATCGTTAATCAGGCAGAGCAGAGCTATCAGCAGGCTATGCAGAAATATCAGGAGCTGAAACAGCAGGCTGAGCAGAAAGCCCGTGAAGCCGGTGAGCAGGCGGCTAAAGCGACAGCGAAAGCCAGCTGGTACGCCTTCTTTATCCTGATTATTGAAGCAGTCCTGGCAGGCGTGATGGGCATGGTGGGACGTCGTACTCAGCCACGTCAGGTGTTGGCGAACGAACGTCGCTAACCGAAAGGCGTTAAAAAAGGCGGCACAGAATGTGCCGCCTTTTTCTTTAGCGCTTCAGCGCTTCGCTCAGTTCATCGCGCATGGACGACAGCAGCGCTTTAACCACACGAGGATTACCGGCCACAATGTTACCTGAATGCAGGTAACCATGATTGCCGGTGAAGTCAGTAACCAGTCCGCCCGCTTCACGCACCAGCAGTTCACCCGCGGCAAAATCCCACGGTTTCAGACCGATTTCAAAATAGCCATCCACACGACCTGCGGCAACATAGGCCAGGTCCAGTGCGGCAGAGCCGGTACGACGGAAGTCCGCACACTGTGTGAACAGTTTGGTCATGATGTTCATGTAAGCCGGCGCGTGCTGTTTTAGCTTGAACGGGAAACCGGTCGCCAGAATGGTGCCATCCAGATCGCGAGCGATGCTGCCGCGCAGACGGTAGCCGTTAAGCTGCGCGCCCTGGCCACGTACGGCACTGAACAGTTCATTACGCATAGGATCATATACCACCGCCACTTCAGTACGGCCTTTAATGCGTACGGCGATAGAAACAGAGAAGTGGGGCAGGCGTTTGATAAAGTTGGTCGTGCCATCCAGCGGATCGATTACCCATTGAATGTCCTGATCTTCACCTTCAAGTTCACCACTCTCTTCAGTAATAATGGTGTGCTTCGGGTAGGATTTACGAATCACTTCGATAATCAGGCGTTCTGCGTCGCGGTCAACATTGGTTACGAAGTCGTTACTGCCTTTCTGGCTGGCTTCGACGGCGTCCGGGGTTTCATAATTCTTGGCAATTAAATTTCCGGCCTTGCGCGCTGCGCGCACGGCAATGTTGAGCATTGGATGCATCGGTATCTCTCGCTGGATGTTAAAGAACGGGGAAAACGGCGCGGAGTATAGCAGGGTGTTCGGTAAATGTCCTGCTTTATGTTAGAGTACGCGTCATCATTTTCTGACCGATCCCAATTATGCTGCAAAATATTCGTATCGTACTGGTAGAAACTTCTCACACCGGCAACATGGGCTCCGTCGCGCGCGCGATGAAAACTATGGGCTTAACTAACCTCTATTTGGTCAATCCGTTAGTGAAGCCGGATTCACAGGCTATCTCGCTGGCTGCCGGGGCCAGTGACGTGATTGGCGAGGCGAAAATTGTCGACTCACTGGATGACGCGATTGCCGGATGCAGTCTGGTGGTCGGCACCAGTGCACGTTCCCGCTCGCTGCCGTGGCCGATGCTGGATTCACGTGAATGTGGCCTGAAAAGTATTGAAGAGGCCCGGCAGGCCCCCGTCGCCCTGGTGTTTGGTCGTGAGCGTGTCGGGCTGACTAACGATGAATTGCAAAAGTGCCATTATCATGTGGCCATCCAGGCGAACCCGGAATACAGCTCGCTTAACCTGGCGATGGCTGTGCAGATCATTGCCTATGAAGTCCGCATGGCCTGGCTGCAGGCGCAGGAAAACGCCAGTCCCAAACCGCAGTACGAGGAATCACCTTATCCGCTGGTTGACGACCTGGAACGTTTCTACCAGCACATGGAACAGATGATGCTGGAAAGCGGATTTATCCGTGAAGCCAATCCCGGCCAGGTAATGAGCAAGCTGCGTCGTCTGTATACGCGCGCCCGTCCTGAGCGCGACGAACTCAATATTCTGCGCGGGATGCTCGCCTCGTTTGAGAAGCGTAAAGGACCGAAACAAAACGGCCCTGAATAGTTGAGTAAAACGCCAGGTTAAATAGTTGAGTAAATTACTTGGTTAAATAGTTGACCAAATTACTCGGGAATGTCAGACTTGCCGTCATCTTCGCTAATCCTCCGATAACCGGACGCTATTGAGGTTGTATGCTATGAGACTGACATCCAAAGGACGTTACGCTGTTACCGCTATGCTGGACGTTGCCCTGCATTCTCACCAGGGCCCTGTTCCACTGGCTGACATCTCTGAACGCCAGGGTATATCGCTCTCTTATCTGGAGCAGCTGTTCTCGCGGTTACGTAAGCACAATCTGGTATCCAGCGTTCGTGGTCCGGGTGGCGGTTATCTGCTGGGCAAAGAAGCCAGCGCGATTGCGGTGGGTGAAGTGATCACCGCGGTTGATGAATCTGTGGACGCCACCAAATGCCAGGGCAAAGAAGGCTGTCAGGGTGGCGAGCGCTGTCTGACCCATGTGTTGTGGCGTGACCTGAGCGTCCGTATTAGCGAATTCCTGAACAACATTACGCTGGCTGAGCTGGTGAATAATCAGGAAATCCTGGATGTGGCCGACCGCCAGAATGCTAACGACAATCGTCGTTTCCAGCACGCCCGCGCACAGGAAATCAACGTTAACCTCCGCGCCTCCTAATCCTCTGCTTCTCCGGCCCTTACTGCTAACGCGGCAGGGGCTGAATCTGCTATAAATACGTATGATTTTTTATACGGAGCTGTAGCGCAATGAAATTACCGATTTACCTGGATTATGCCGCCACGACGCCGGCCGATCCGCGTGTGGCCAGCAAAATGATGCAATTCCTGACGCTGGATGGCACGTTTGGTAACCCGGCCTCCCGTTCGCACCGTTTCGGCTGGCAGGCAGAAGAGGCGGTGGACGTTGCGCGCAATCAGGTCGCGGAGCTGGTCAATGCTGACCCACGTGAAATCGTCTTCACCTCCGGGGCCACCGAATCCGACAATCTCGCCATTAAAGGCGCAGCCCATTTCCACCAGTCGCGTGGTAAACACATCGTCACCAGCGTAACCGAACATAAAGCGGTCATTGATACCTGCCTGCAACTTGAACGTGAAGGCTTTGAGATCACCTGGCTGACGCCAGCAGCGAATGGCCTGATCGCGCCTGACGACCTGCGCGCCGCGCTACGTGACGACACGGTGCTGGTTTCCATCATGCATGTGAATAACGAAATCGGTGTGATTCAGGATATCGCTGCGCTGGGCGCCCTGTGCCGGGAGCGGGGCATCCTGTTCCACGTCGATGCGACGCAAAGCGTCGGGAAACTGGCTATCGATCTCGCTGAACTGCCTGTTGATCTGATGTCGTTTTCCGGTCATAAAGTTTATGGTCCTAAAGGCATTGGCGCGCTCTATGTCCGTCGTAAGCCGCGTATCCAGATTGATGCGCAGATCCACGGCGGCGGTCACGAGCGCAATATGCGATCGGGCACCTTACCGGTGCACCAGATTGTCGGCATGGGTGAGGCTTACCGCATTGCCAAAGCGGTGCGTGAAGAAGAGATGGCCCGCTTGTCGCTGTTGCGTGACAAACTGTGGCACGGCATCCGTGAGACAGGCGGCGTAACGGTGAATGGTGATTTGCAACACAGCTGCGCCAACATACTTAACGTCAGTTTTGCTGATGTTGAAGGTGAGTCGTTGATCATGGCGCTGAAAGATCTTGCGCTGTCGTCCGGATCGGCCTGTACTTCTGCCAGTCTGGAACCTTCCTATGTTCTGCGCGCACTCGGTCTGAACGAAGAACTGGCCCACAGTTCACTTCGCTTCTCACTGGGGCGGTTCACCACTGAAGAAGAGATCGATTATGCCATTGCGCTGGTGCAGAAGTCCGTGACGCGCCTGCGTGAACTCATGAAGTCATAATCAGGCCTGAAGAGGCTGACCACTGCGCACCGGCAACGCCTGCGGTGTGCGGCGTAACATCTGTATGAAAAGCCGTCGCTAAAACAGGCTGGATGAAACGAATAACGAATACGGAGCCCTACAATGAGTACACAACCGATGAATATCACGCTCAGCAACCAGCCCGCCGATGCGCGCTGGGGTGAAAAAGCACTGTTAAGCAGCAATGAAAACGGTATGACCGTGCACCTGCGTGAAGCCGATGCGTTGATGAGCATCCAGCGTGCCGCGCGTAAGCTGGATGGGCAGGGCATTCGTCATGTTGCCCTGACGGGCGAAGGCTGGCATCTGGAGCAGTGCTGGGCCTTCTGGCAGGGCTATCGCAGCCCGAAAGCCAAAAACAGCGTTGACTGGCCGCAGTTGGGTGAACATGAACAGGCGGAGTTTGATCGCCGCCGTAAGATCGTAGGCTGGGTGCGCGATACGATTAACCTGCCTGCAGATGATTTAGGGCCAGAGACGCTGGCGCACAGTGCCGTAGACTTACTGAGCGAGTTAGGTGGCGAAGCGGTCAGCTATCGCATTACCAAAGGCGATGATTTACGTGAGCAAGGCTATATGGGCCTGCACACGGTAGGACGGGGCTCAAACCGTCCGCCGGTTTTCCTGGCACTGGATTTTAACCCCACCGGCGACAGCGAAGCGCCGGTTTACGCCTGCCTGGTCGGTAAAGGGATTACCTTCGATACCGGTGGCTACAGCCTCAAAACCAGTACCACCATGGACTCCATGAAGTCAGATATGGGCGGTGCCGCGACGGTGACCGGTGCACTGGCCATGGCCATCGCGCGCGGACTGAAAAAGCGCGTCAAACTCTACCTGTGCTGCGCGGATAACATGGTCAGCAGCAACGCCTTTAAGCTGGGTGACATCATTCGTTACCGCAATGGCAAGTCGGTAGAAGTGATGAACACCGATGCGGAAGGTCGTCTGGTCCTGGCAGATGGTCTGATCGATGCCAGCGAGCAGAATCCGACGCTGCTGATCGATGCGGCAACGCTGACCGGTGCCGCGAAAACGGCGGTGGGCAATGATTATCACGCCTTGTTTACCTTCGACGATGTGCTGGCGCAGTCGGTGATGGGCAGTGCGGTCAGTGAAAACGAACCGTTCTGGCGTTTGCCGCTGGCAGAGTTCCATCGCAGTCATCTGCCGTCAAACTTTGCCGATCTGAATAACATTGCCAGCCCGGCACATTCTGCCGGTGCCAGCAGCGCGGCGGCGTTCCTGTCCTATTTCGTCAGCCACTATCAGCAGGGCTGGTTACATATCGACTGCTCGGCGACGTACCGTAAGAGCGCGGTCGATCAATGGTCGGCAGGCGCAACCGGCCTGGGCGTGCGCACTATCGCCAACCTGTTACTGAAATAAATGCAATCTCCGCGGTGACCTGGTCACCGCTTTTTGAAGGTAGAAGTGAATGATGAACCGTCTTGAAGAGGTGTTGAAGCTGGCCGCCACGGAGCCTGCCCATCGTCCTGAGTTTTTTCAGCTACTGCTGGAGGCGGATGCATGGGTGCCGGGGGAAAGCACCCAGCAGCAGTTGGATGCCAGCACGCCTGTCGACCTGCAGCACTGGGAAAAAGAAGATGGCAGCAGTGTGATCCCGTTTTTTACCTCCGAACAGGCGATGAGCGAGGCGATCAACGATGAGCAGCCTTATGTGCGGCTGCCGGTACGTACGCTGTTTGAAATGACCCGTGGCGAAACGCTGTTTCTTAATCCAAAGTTGCCCACGGGCAAAGAGTTTTCTGCGGCGGAAATCAGTCATCTGCTGGGGGAAGAGGGCAGTGCCCTGATGCAGCAAACGGTGCTGGAAGGCGGTCAGTCACTGCTGCTGTCAGAAATCGCGGAACCGCCCGCGCAGATGATCGACTCGCTGACGCAGTTGTTCAGCAAATACAAGCAGGTTAAACGCGCTTTCATTGCCAGCATTCGTGAACAGGCGGATGATGCGCCTAATCTGTTGATTGGTATTGAAGCGGACAGCGATATTGAGGCAATTATTCAGGCGGCCGGCAGCGTAGCCACCGATACATTACTGGATGATGCACCCATTGATGTGTGTGAGATTACGGCAGAGGACCGCGGAATCAGTCACTTCTTTACCGCGCACATTACGCCCTTTTATGAACGCCGCTGGGGCAGTTTCCTGCGTGAGTTCAAAGGTGGTCAGCGGATCATCTGACACACTGCGCGGCCTGTTCGGCCGCGCGTTTACCGTTACTTCGCAATCGGCAAATCATCCCGGCTGCCCCATTCGGACCAGGATCCGTCATACAGCGTCACTTCCCTTGCACCCAGAGCCGTCAGCGCCAGAATCAACACCACCGCAGTCACGCCAGAGCCACAGCTGGCTACGATGGGTTTGCTGATATCCACACCGGCTTCCGCAAAGCGTAAACGAAGTTCGGCTTCCGGCTTGAGTGCGCCCTGCTCGACCAGGGTATTCCAGGGCAGATTAAGGCTGTTGGGAATGTGCCCACGGTGCAATCCCGGACGGGGTTCATCGACCTCAGCATTAAAACGGTTCGCCGCGCGCGCATCGACAATTTGCGCGCCGCCTTCATGGCTAATCAGCAAGACATCCGTCAGGCGTTTCACCAGGCCTTCATCGAACTGTGCATCAAACTCACCTTCCGGCAGACTGACCTCGCCCTCAGCCAGCGCATAACCCGCCGTTTTCCAGCCCTGCAGACCGCCAGCCAGAATGGAGACCTGTGCCACGCCAAAGGCGCGCAGCATCCACCACGCGCGGGGCGCAGAAAACAGATTGCCTTCATCATAAACAATCAAATGCTTATCACTGTTGATGCCCAGTTCGCGCATCGCCACCGCGAAGCTTTCGGCCCGGGGTAACATGTGGGGATAAGGGCTGGTGTGATCGGAAAGCGTTTCAATATTGAAAAAAGGCGCACCAGGCAAATGCTCCGCCAGATATTCTTTTTGAATATCGCGCGTGGCTTCCATGCCCGGCGGCAGCATACGCGCATCCAGAACCTGGAGCGTGCCGTCATTAAAATGTTCTTGTAACCAGTCGGCGGACACAAACAGTGGCGTCGTCATAACAACCTCTTCTCTGCAATCTGTGATGCCAGTGTCGGGCAATGTGCCCACCATCTCAAGAGAAGCGTTGATTAAATGCGAAGGTTGATGTGAAATCGTGCAGCATTATAAAACAATTCCCCTGGGGCACGGTGAAGGATTTACCATGAAACAACGCATTAACCGGCTGCTGTTCAGCATGCTGATCGGCGGCGCGCTGCTGTCTGCCGCCACGTTACCTGCTTTTTCCGTCAGCGCTGAAACGCCTGCCGCCAGTGCGCAGGTCAGTAAGCCGCTGAGCATTATCGACCTCTCCGAGCTCCAGCTCGATGGTGCTGCCGCACTGGTGTTAACGTTCAATCAGCCGCTTGATGATAAGCAGGACGTGGCCAAAAAGGTCCGGCTGACGGACGATCAGCGCGGCAAGGTGGATGGCGGTTGGGAGCTGTCCGGGAATCGCAAGGCGCTGCGTTTTCGCCATCCTGAACCCTCACGGCACTTTACTGTCACCGTCGATCCGGGCTTGCGCGCCGCCAGTGGTGAAACGCTGACCGCGGCTTACAGCCAAAAAATCACCACGCGCGACATTGCGCCGATGGTGGGCTTCGCCAGTCGCGGTTCTTTGCTGCCATTGCGTATTGCGCAGGGCCTGCCGGTGCTGGCCTTGAATGTCGATCAGGTGGATGTCGATTTTTTCAGGATTAAAAACGCGGGCCTGGCGCAATTCCTGTCCCAGTGGAATAACGGGAGTAATCTCTCAACCTGGCAATCTCAGGAGCTGCTTAAAACCAGCGAGCTGGTTTACAGCGGCCGCTTTGAGCTTAACCCGGCACGCAATACGCGGGAAAAACTGCAGCTGCCGCTAAAAGACATCAAGCCGCTTCAGCAACCGGGCGTTTATCTGGCCGTGATGAAACAGGCCGGCACGTATCATTACAGTATGCCAGCCACGCTCTTCACCCTGAGCGATATCGGCCTGTCACTGCACCGTTTTCCGGGCCAGTTTGAGCTGTTTGCCCAGAGTCTGGAAAACGGCGATCCGCTCTCAGGCGTCAATGTCAGAGTCCTGAACGATAAAGGGCAGGTCCTGCAAAACGGCACCAGCGACAGCAGCGGGCATGTGCGTCTGAAAGCCGAAGACAAGGGCAAGTTCCTGTTGGCAATACAGGGCGATCAAACCTCCCTCATCGATCTGGCTCGCCCGGCATTAGATTTAGCCGAATTTCCCGTGGCGGGACCGGAGGGCTATGACAAGCAGCTGTTCGTGTTTGGCCCGCGCGATATCTACCGTCCCGGCGAAACGGTGATCGTCAATGCGCTGCTGCGTGATGCTGATGGCAAACCGTTACCGGCCCAGCCGGTTAAAGCCGAAGTGGTACAGCCCGACGGTGAAGTGGTGCGCACCTTTGTCTGGCAACCGCAGGACGGGTTGTATCAGCAGCGATTCAGCCTGCCCACGACCGCCATGACTGGTGGCTGGATGCTGCGACTTAACACCGGTGATAACCTGCCGCGTCAGTGGCATTTCCGCGTCGAAGATTTCCTGCCAGAGCGCATGGCGCTGACGCTGAAAAACGATGAGCAACCTCAGCCTGCCGATGCGGATATCACCTTTAACGTTGAGGGGCGTTATCTCTATGGTGCGCCTGCGGCGGGGAATGCGCTGCAGGGGCAGCTCTATCTACGTCCTGCCCGGGACGCGGTGGCAGCGCTGCCTGGCTATCAGTTTGGGGATATCACTGAGGAGGGCGTCAAACGCAGCCTGGGTGATGTGGATATCAAACTGGATGCGAACGGCAAAGCCCAGCTAACCGTCGAGAATCAGTGGGACCAGCTTCACTCGCCGCTAAACCTGATTTTACAGGCCAGCCTGCTGGAAACGGGTGGACGGCCTGTGACCCGACGTGCCACTCAGGCGATCTGGCCCGCGGAGGCGCTGCCGGGCATTCGCCCCCTGTTCGGCAACAAGTCGATCTACGATTACCGCAGTGACAGTTATCGCGATGAGCCGACCGTGCCGGAAAACAGCCTGGCCGATTTTGACATTGTTTACGCCAACAGTCAGGGCGAAAAGCTGGCGGCAGAAAAGCTGAATGTGCGCTTGATTCGCGAACGTCGTGACTACTACTGGAGCTTCTCTGACAGTGAAGGCTGGCAGTCACGCTACGACGCGAAAGATCTGCAGGAAGATGAGCGATCGATTACGGTGCCCGCTGAGGGCAGTACCAAAGTCAGCTTCCCGGTCGAGTGGGGCAGCTACCGACTGGAAGTGCAGGCGGGTGAAAAAATTGTCAGCAGCGTGCGTTTTCAGGCGGGCTATGACTGGCAGGATAATACTAATGGTACGGGCGCTCTGCGCCCGGATCAGGTCAAACTCCGCTTAGACAAAGCCGCTTATCAGCCCGGAGAAACCGTGCATCTGCAGGTGGAATCGCCCACGGCCGGTAAGGGCTATCTGATGGTTGAGTCCAGCAGCGGCACGCTGTGGTGGCAGCCGCTGACCGTTCCGCAGGGCGGGACGACGGTGGATGTGCCGATTGCCAACAGCTGGCAGCGTCACGATCTCTATTTTAGTGCCATTGTCGTACGGGAAGGGGACAAGACCAGCGGCGCTACGCCAAAACGTGCCGTCGGACTGCTACATCTGCCGATGGCGACCGACGCGCGCCGCCTGACCCTGACGCTGGATGCGCCCGAAAAGGTTCGCCCTGAGCAGAACCTGACGGTCAATGTGCAGGCCAGTCGTGAAGGCGGCCCGCTGCCGGATAAGGTGCATGTGCTGCTGTCGGCGGTGGACAGCGGGGTTTTGAGCGTGACGGATTACAAAACCCCGGATCCCTGGCAGGCCTTTTTCGGCCGTAAACGTTATAACGTCGACCAGTACGATGTGTTTGGGCAGTTGATTGAAGGCGGCGGACGCCTGGCAGCGCTGCGCTTTGGCGGCGACGGCGAAGACGACACGCTGACGCGCGGCGGCAAGAAACCCGTTACCCACGTCAACATTGTGGCGCAGCAGCTACAGGCTGTTACGCTGGATAAAAACGGCAAGGGCTCGATCACGCTCCCTGTCCCGGCATTTAACGGTGAACTGCGCCTGATGACGCAGGTCTGGAGCGATGACAGCTTTGGCGCGGCAGAGCGCAAGCTGGTTGTGGCGGCGCCGCTGGTCAGTGAACTGGTCACGCCGCGCTTCCTGGCCAGCGGCGACAGCGCATCGCTGGCGCTGGATATCACCAACCTGACTGATTTACCGCAAACGCTGAAGGTGGATCTCGCAGCCCGGGGGCTGATTGCGCTGTCCGGCGCGGCCACGCAAAACGTGACGCTGGCCAAAGGTGAGCGGAAAACGCTACAGGTGCCGGTCACCGCGCAAAATGGTTTTGGTGACGGTGACGTTCAGGTCACGATTTCGGGCCTGAATCTGCCGGGTGAGCAGGTGCGGCCCAGCCAGCAGCAGTGGAAAATTGGCGTCAGGCCCCCTTATCCAGCCCAGACGCTCAGTTTTGACGCGGTGATCAACGGTGAGCAGCCGTGGCAGGTAACGGCGGCAGCCTTTGCCGGCCTGGACGCGGCTACGCTCAGTGGACAACTGACGCTGAGTAATCGCCCACCGTTGAATATTGCGCGCTATATCAGTGCGCTTTATGCCTATCCCTACGGTTGTCTGGAGCAAACGGCGAGCGGGCTGTGGCCATCGTTGTACACCAGCCAGGCGCAACTTACCGCCATGGGTATCAAAACCAGCTCTGATGAGGTTCGCCGGGCAGCGGTGGAAACCGGTATTGCCCGGTTGGCGGGCATGCAGCGCGCGGACGGCAGCTTTGGTTTATGGGGCAAACAGAGCGAAGAAGAATTCTGGTTAACGCCTTACGTAACGGATTTCTTACTGCGCGCCAGTGAGGCGGGCTATGCGTTGCCTGATGAGGTTGTCAGCCGGGCGAACGCGCGCCTGCTGCGTTATCTTCAGGACCCGGCGCAGATCACCGGAGGCGGCAGCCAGCACGTCGAAGCGTTACGTTTCAGCGTGCAGGCTTATGCCGGACTGGTGCTGGCGCGCCAGCAGCGGGCACCGCTGGGTGCCTTACGTGCGCTGTATGAAAAGCGTGACAAGGCCCAGTCGGGCCTGGCGCTGATGCAGTTGGGCATTGCGCTGAAGCTAATGGGTGATGAACAGCGTGCGCAACTGGCGGTGATGCAGGGGGCAACGCTGCCACGCGCTGAGAACCGCTGGTTTGGCGACTACGGCAGTACCGTGCGCGATCAGGGCATGATGATTGCGCTGCTGGCTGAAAATCAGCTGCAGCCGGACCTGCAAAACAGCCTGCTGCTGTCACTGTCTAAAGAGGTGACGGGCAAGCGCTGGTTCTCTACTCAGGAGAATAATGCCCTTTACCTGGCGGCCCGGACGCTGCAAACCGCCAACGGGCAACGCTGGCAGGCGCAACTTTCTGGTAGCGATCAGCCTGTGAGTGGAGATGCGCCGCTAAATAAAGGACTGGATCATCAGCAACTGACTCAGGGCGTTGACGTACGTAATGTCGGCAGCACGCCGCTGTACGCCAGTCTGAACGTGGTCGGCTATCCGCTGAGTCCGCCTGCGCCAGTCAGCCATATGATGGCGATTAAACGCGAGTACTTTACGCTGGATGGGCAGGCTGCCGATTTGAATAATCTGCGCAGCGGAGAACTGCTGGTGGTGCGCCTGACGGTCTCAGCCAAACGCAGCATTAGCGATGCGCTGGTGGTGGATTTATTGCCCGCCGGTCTGGAGCTGGAAAATCAGAACCTGGCGGACAGCAGTGCCAGTCTGGGGGACAGCGCCGATGCCTTAAAAGAGAGCATGATGGATATGCAACAGGCCAGCATCAGGCATATTGAGTTCCGTGATGACCGCTTTGTTGCCGCTCTGGCCGTCGATACGTATCGTCCCACCACGCTGATTTATCTGGCGCGGGCAGTCACACCGGGGCGCTATCAATTGCCCCCGCCGCAGGTGGAATCCATGTACGTGCCCGAATGGCGCGCCATTGGCAGCACACCGCAGCAGCTGCATGTACAGTAATCGGGTGCGTGCGTGATCAGGCACATCAGAAAGCGGTGGCTGCTGGCGCTGCCGCTTTGTGTTCTGGGGCTGCTGCTTGCGCTGCTGATACTGGACCGGCTGTCACCACTGCCGCTTAAAGCGGTCCAGCCTGCGCGAGTAGTGGTCGCGGAGGACGGTACGCCGCTGTGGCGATTTGCCGACAGTCAGGGGATCTGGCGCTATCCGGTCACGCCCGAAGAGGTTTCGCCCGCCTATATCCAGGCGTTGCTGACCTATGAAGATCGCTGGTTCTGGTATCACCCTGGTATTAATCCGCTGTCTGTGCTGCGGGCCGCCTGGCAGAATCTTCGCTATCGTAGTGTGATTTCCGGTGGCAGCACCTTAACGATGCAGGTGGCACGGCTTATCGACCCGCAGCCGCGGACGCTGCGCGGCAAGCTGATTCAGACATGGCGTGCCCTCCAACTGGAGTGGCACCTGTCAAAACGCGACATCCTGACGCTTTATCTTAATCGCGCGCCCTTTGGCGGCACGCTGGAAGGCATTGGCGCAGCCAGCTGGAGCTGGCTGGGCAAAGCCCCGTCGCAGTTAACCCGCGGGGAAGCCGCCTTGCTGGCCGTGCTGCCGCAGTCACCCAGCCGCTTGCGGCCCGACCGCTGGCCGGAACGGGCTGAGGCGGCACGTAATAAAGTGCTGGACCGTCTGGCGCAATATCACGTCTGGTCTGCGCGTCAGGTGGCCGAGATCCGCCAGGAACCGGTCTGGCTGCCACCACGGCAAATGCCGCAGATGGCACCCTTGCTGGCCCGGCGGCTGTTGTCGATCAGCACTCACGAAAAAATCGTCTCAACGCTGGACCCGTCGCTGCAGCGTGAGCTGGAAAGTATGACGCTGAACATCAAAAATCAGCTGCCGCCGCGCACCTCGCTGGCCATTCTGGTGGTCGATCACACCACCATGGCCGTACGTGGGTATGTTGGTTCCGTTGACTTTGCTGACGACAACCGCTTCGGGCATGTCGATATGATTGCCAGCGTACGCTCACCGGGATCGATCTTAAAACCCTTTGTTTATGGCATGGCGCTGGATGACGGGCTGATTCATGCCGAGTCGCTGCTGCAGGATGTGCCGCGCCGTTTTGGCGACTACCGTCCGGGTAACTTCGATACCGGTTTTCATGGGCCGGTCAGCGCCAGCGAAGCGCTGGTGCGTTCCCTTAATCTGCCTGCGGTGCAGGTGCTGGAAGCGCTGGGTCCCAAAAATGTCGCGGCCCGCCTGCGCAATGTCGGGCTTAACCTGCGCTTTCCGCCCGGCGCCGAGCCGAATTTGTCATTGATCCTGGGGGGCACCGGCGCGCGCATGGACGAGATCGTTGCGGCGTACAGCGCTTTCGTGCATCGGGGCAACGCCGCGCAACTGCGCTGGATGCCCGATCAACCGTTGCAGCAGCGGCCTCTGCTTTCGCCCGGCGCGGCGTGGATTATCCGCCGTGTCCTGGCGGGTGAAGCGCAGCCTGCGGGCAAAGGGAACCTGCCTGCGGTTGTACCGCTGGCGTGGAAAACCGGCACCAGCTATGGCTATCGCGATGCCTGGGCGGTGGGCATGAATCCCCGCTATCTGATCGGCGTCTGGGTTGGCCGTCCCGATGCAACGCCCGTCGCAGGGCAGTTTGGTTTTGCGTCTGCCGTTCCCGTGATGAATCAGGTAAACAGCGTACTGATGAACCGTTTAGCCGGACAGGAGGTGCCCGTTGATCCTCGTCCCGCATCGGTTACGGTGGCCAGCATCTGCTGGCCGGGCGGACAACCGCTGCCTGTGGGCGATGAAAACTGCCGCCAGCGCCGCCAGAGCTGGGTGTTGAATGACACATTGCCGCCCACTTTGCTGGCATCGGGCCAGGAAAGCCTCAGCGGTTTACGGTTGCGCTACTGGCTAAATGACCAGGGCCGCCGCGTGGCGGCTGACTGTCCGCACGCTGTCAGCCACGATCGTTTACTGTGGCCCTTACCGCTGGAAGCCTGGCTACCGTTGCAGGAGCGACGGCGTCAGCGGTTACCGGCTATCGACAGTCAGTGCCCGCCACTCACGCAGGGCAGCAGTGCGCCGCTGATTGTCACAGGCGTCATTGACGGGCAACGGGTGCAGCCGTTGCCGGGTAATTCCACCCTGGTCATGCCGGTTGCGGCACAGGGCGGGCAGGGTAATCAGCGCTGGTGGTTTTTGAACGGTGAACCCGTGACGGCGGAAAACCAGAACGGCACGCTGTCGCTGCGTCTTGATCGCTCAGGTGACTATCAACTGGTGGTGATGGATGAAGCCGGGCAGCTTGCGACCGTTAACTTCACACGGGGATGATGGTTTTTTGCGCTAAATCAGATTTGAAAGCCTTCCGCATCGACACAGATCAAGATTTTTCAAGAAATTATGGGTTCTGTGATAGGCAACGTCACACTCAGCCCCTATAATCGGCGCCGTTTCTTAGCCGGGGCGTGCGCCCTCGGTTTCTTCAGAACGTCAAGACAGAGGTCATCATGGCAATCGAACGTACTTTTTCTATCATCAAGCCAAACGCCGTCGCGAAAAACGTGATCGGTGCTATCTACAACCGTTTTGAAAGCGCAGGCTTCAAAATCGTTGGCGCAAAAATGCTGCAGCTGAGCAAAGAGCAGGCTGAAGGTTTCTACGCAGAGCACCAGGGCAAGCCGTTCTTCGACGGTCTGGTTGAATTCATGACCTCTGGCCCGGTTGTGGTTTCTGTACTGGAAGGCGAAAATGCCGTTCAGCGTCACCGTGACCTGATGGGTGCAACTAACCCAGCCAACGCACTGGCCGGTACACTGCGTGCTGACTATGCTGACAGCTTCACCGAAAACGCTACTCACGGTTCTGACTCTGCAGAGTCTGCAGCCCGTGAAATCGCGTACTTCTTCGGCGAAAACGAAATCTGCCCACGTACCCGTTAATTACTGACGCGTACACGGCTTTACAAAAATCTGCTGACCCGCGGTCACTCGCACCTGTTATCGGGCAGCAGATGTTGTACAATATTGCGCCTTCATTGAGCCAGCTTAGTGAAGGCGTAATTTTTTCTTTTCCCAACCGCGCCATAACGTGTAACAACGAGGCCAGAGAACACTATGTCCGAACAGATTGTGACGCCCGCGTCCACCTCACCGCTTTCCGTTTCGCCCAAAAGCCAAAAAATTAACCTGCTGGATCTTAACCGTCAGCAGATGCGCGAATTCTTTGTGTCCCTGGGTGAAAAACCGTTCCGTGCCGATCAGGTGATGAAGTGGATTTACCACTACTGCTGCGACGATTTCGAGCAGATGACCGACATCAATAAGAAGCTGCGTAACCGCTTAATGGAACTCACCGAAATTCGCGCGCCGGAAGTGGCCGAAGAGATGCGTTCAACGGACGGCACCATTAAGTGGGCTATTCGCGTGGGCGATCAACTGGTGGAAACGGTATATATCCCGGAAGGCGACCGTGCCACGTTGTGCGTGTCCTCCCAGGTGGGCTGTGCACTGGAATGTAAATTCTGCTCAACGGCGCAACAGGGCTTTAACCGCAATCTGCGCGTCTCCGAAATTATCGGCCAGGTCTGGCGTGCGGCAAAAATTGTCGGTGCAGCCAAACTGACCGGCCAGCGTCCTATCACTAACGTCGTGATGATGGGCATGGGCGAACCTCTGCTCAACCTGAATAACGTCGTCCCGGCAATGGAAATCATGCTGGATGATTTCGGTTTCGGTTTATCAAAACGTCGTGTGACGCTGTCGACCTCGGGCGTGGTTCCGGCTCTCGACAAGCTGGGTGACATGATTGACGTGGCGCTGGCTATCTCGCTGCATGCGCCCAATGATAAACTGCGCGATGACATCGTGCCGATTAACAAGAAGTACAACATCGAAACCTTCCTGGCGGCAGTCAAACGCTATATTGGTAAATCCAACGCCAACCAGGGACGTGTCACGATTGAGTATGTGCTGCTGGACCACGTGAACGACAGCACCGATGATGCGCATGAGCTGGCGGCATTGCTCAAAGAAACACCGTGCAAAATTAACCTGATCCCCTGGAACCCCTTCCCGGGCGCACCTTATGGTCGCAGCTCAAACAGCCGCATTGACCGCTTCGCTAAGGTGCTAATGGACTATGGCTTTACCACCATTGTGCGTAAAACCCGCGGGGACGATATTGATGCCGCCTGTGGTCAGCTGGCGGGTGAAGTCATCGACCGCACCAAACGTACCCTGCGTAAGAAGATGGCCGGTGAAGCCATATCTGTGAAGGCGATCTGAAAGGCGGACGAACAGGGTTTCTGATCGGTTACCGGCGTGGCAGGCTGCTGCTCACCACACGGATGACAGGGAGGAAACCTTATGCGCAAAGGAGCAGGCGCGCGGCTACTGGCCGTTTTTGTTGTAAGCGGTTGTGTCAGTTCACCGTCGCAACCCGGGGCCGCAGAATTGCGTTTACAGCTGGGTATGCATTACCTTGCCGTAAACGATTACAGTGCGGCGCGCCGTAATTTCCTTCGCGCGCAGGCGGCAGCGCCAAAGGATTATCGGGTGCAGCTGGCCTTTGCCAGGCTCGCTCAGCGTCAAGGGCAAACTTCTGCTGCGCATCTTCATTTTTTACAGGCGCAGCAAATTGCCCCATATAATGGTTACATCGCTAACAATTACGGTGCGTTTCTTTGCACTTTAGGGCAGTATGATGAAGCGCATCAACAGTTTATCCGGGCAAAAGATGCGCAGGAAGGAGACGCCCGCATCGATGCGTACGAACTGTCGGGATATTGTTATCTGCGGGCAGGGGACAGACAGTCAGCGCGAGCAGCACTGTCTTATGCGCGTGATGCGGACAGAAGTAAGGGAGAATCGCTGCTGGCTGAAGCTGAAAGAGCGGTCGAACATGACCAATGGGCTAACCTGGCGCTATTGTTAGAGCTTTACCAGCCGCTGCCGGAGACGGCACGCAGCCTGGCGTTACACATACGTTTCGCCGCGCAACAGGGAAATCACGCAGACGTTTCACGTTATGGCGACCAGTTAGCGCGACGTTTTCCGCAATCGATACAGTACCAGCGTTATTTAGCTAATGAATACTGAAGCCACTCAAGAAAATTCTGCAGTTCATTCCACAGGTGCCCGCCTGCGTATCGCCCGTGAGCAAATGGGACTTACGCAGCAAAATGTCGCTGAACGCCTGTGCCTTAAACTTTCTACCGTGCGTGATATTGAAGAAGACAAGTCACCTGCGGATTTAGCCTCTACCTTCCTGCGCGGTTATATTCGTTCCTATGCGCGTCTGGTGCATATTCCTGAAGAGGAACTGCTGCCGATGATGGCAAAACAGACGCCAGTGCGGGCAGCCAAAATCGAACCGATGCAAAGCTTCTCATTGGGTAAACGCCGCAAGAAGCGGGACGGCTGGTTAATGATCTTCACCTGGCTGGTGGTCTTTGTTGTCGTTGGTCTGACGGGGGCCTGGTGGTGGCAAAACCATAAAGCCTCTCAGGATGAACTGGTGTCGATGGCCGACCAAAACGGCAGCAGCGGTGACAACAGCCAGTCGATTCCCTTAGGGCAAAACAGTGGTTCGTCCTCCGCGCCAGCGGATAACAGTACCAGCGTGCCGTTAACCAGTGGAAACAGCGCGGCGAACCCTGCTCCTGCTAACAGCGGCACAGCGGCCAGCACGCCCGCTGAAAACGACAACGCAAATGCAGCCACCTCCTCTTCGGCAGAGAACAATGCCGTGGTTTCACCCAGTCAGGCACCCGTAGAGAACACTACCGCACCGACGTCGTCGAACGCTACGCAGCCCATGCCTGTTGGCGCAGCGGCCGTCAGCGAACCTGCCGCCGATCCGAATGCGGTGGTGATGACTTTCACGGCTGATTGCTGGCTGGAAGTCAGCGATGCGACGGGCAAAAAACTGTTTAGCGGTATTCAGCGCAGTGGCGGTAAACTGAGCCTGTCAGGAACGGCCCCGTATCGTCTGAAAATTGGTGCGCCGGCAGCTGTTCATGTCGAATATCAGAATAAACCCGTTGATTTAAGTCGCTTTATCCGTAATAACCAGGTTGCTCGCCTGACGTTGGGTGCGCAATAACAGCGTAACGCGTGTTCCGGGCAATTGTGGAGAAGAAATATGCATAACCAAGCACCCATTATCCGCCGTAAGTCCAAACGTATTTACGTCGGCCAGGTGCCGATTGGCGATGGTGCGCCCATCGCCGTTCAGTCAATGACGAACACCCGCACCACCGATGTGGCCGCGACGGTCAGTCAGATCAAAGCCCTTGAGCGCGTGGGGGTGGATATCGTTCGCGTGTCGGTGCCCACGATGGATGCCGCCGAAGCGTTTAAACTGATTAAGCAGCAGGTCAATGTCCCGCTGGTCGCCGATATCCATTTTGACTACCGTATCGCGCTGAAAGTGGCGGAGTACGGTGTGGATTGCCTGCGCATCAACCCCGGCAACATTGGTAACAACGAGCGTATCCGCTCTGTTGTTGACTGTGCCCGCGATAAAAATATTCCCATTCGCATCGGGGTTAACGCCGGATCGCTGGAAAAAGATCTGCAGGAAAAATACGGCGAACCTACGCCGCAGGCCCTGCTGGAATCGGCCATGCGTCATGTCGATCATCTGGATCGCCTCAACTTCGATCAGTTTAAAGTCAGCGTAAAAGCCTCGGATGTGTTCCTGGCCGTTGAGTCCTATCGTCTGCTGGCCAAACAAATTGAGCAGCCGCTGCACCTGGGGATCACCGAAGCGGGCGGCGCACGCGCGGGGGCAGTAAAATCCGCTATTGGTCTGGGATTACTGCTTTCAGAAGGCATCGGCGACACACTGCGTATCTCGCTGGCCGCTGACCCGGTAGAAGAAGTCAAAGTGGGCTTTGATATCCTGAAGTCGCTGCGTATCCGTTCACGCGGCATTAACTTCATTGCCTGCCCGACCTGTTCTCGTCAGGAGTTTGACGTGATTGGCACGGTAAACGCGCTGGAGCAGCGACTGGAAGACATTATCACGCCGATGGATGTCTCTATCATTGGCTGTGTGGTGAATGGCCCGGGCGAAGCGACAGTGTCTACGCTGGGCGTGACCGGCAGCAACAAGAAAAGCGGTTTCTACGAAGACGGTGTCCGTCAGCGCGATCGTCTCGACAATGACAATATGATCGATCAACTGGAAGCACGCATTCGCGCCAAAGCGGCGATGCTGGATGAAACCCGTCGTATCGACGTACAGCAACTGGAAAAATAATCCTTTGCGCGTACGGCATGCACGACTTTTTTAGCTGAGCCTGTGCGGTTTCATCCTCATGAGGTATGATGCCGGACAGGTTTTTTTGCATTAAGAGATTTTAACGTGGCGAAGAATATTCAAGCGATTCGCGGGATGAACGATTTTCTGCCTGCGGATACGGCCATCTGGCAACGAGTTGAAGATGTCCTGAAGTCCGTGCTGGCGAGTTATGGTTACAGCGAAATTCGCTTACCTATTGTAGAGCAAACTCCCCTGTTCAAACGTGCAATCGGTGAAGTCACCGATGTGGTTGAAAAAGAGATGTACACCTTTGACGATCGTAATGGCGAAAGCCTGACGCTTCGTCCGGAAGGGACGGCAGGCTGCGTGCGTGCCGGTATCGAACACGGCTTGCTTTACAATCAGGAACAGCGCCTGTGGTACATGGGCCCTATGTTTCGCTACGAGCGTCCGCAAAAAGGGCGCTATCGCCAGTTCCACCAGATTGGTGTGGAAGTCTTTGGCCTGCAGGGGCCGGATATTGATGCCGAGCTGATTATGCTGAACGCCCGCTGGTGGAAAGCGTTAGGTATCGCCGACCATGTGCGCCTTGAACTGAACTCTATCGGTTCACTTGACGCGCGCGCCAGTTACCGCGAGGCGCTGGTTGCCTTTCTGGAACAGCATAAAGAGGCGCTGGACGAGGACTGCAAACGCCGCATGTACAGCAACCCAATGCGCGTGCTTGACAGTAAAAACCCGGATATTCAGACGCTGCTGAACGATGCGCCTCAGCTTGGTGACTTCCTCGATGAAGAATCACGTGCCCACTTCGATGGCCTGCGTGCGCTGTTAGATGATGCCGGTATCGCTTACACGGTGAATCAGCGCCTGGTACGTGGGCTCGATTACTACAACCGCACGGTGATTGAATGGGTCACCGACAGCCTCGGCTCGCAGGGCACCGTGTGCGGCGGCGGACGTTACGATGGCCTGGTCGAACAACTGGGCGGACGTGCGACGCCAGGTGTCGGTTTTGCCATGGGCATGGAGCGTCTGGTGTTGTTAGTGCAGGCGGTGAACCCAGAATTTGAACCCGCGCGTAATGTCGATGTCTATGTTATCGCCTCAGGTCAGGGCGTTCAGTCAGCGGCAATGCAACTGGCCGAAAAATTGCGTGATCAGCTGCCCGACATGAAGCTGATGACTAACTTCGGCGGCGGGAACTTCAAGAAGCAATTTGCACGCGCAGATAAGTGGGGCGCTCGCGTGGCGCTGGTGCTGGGTGAAGATGAACAGAAAGCCGGCCAGGTCGTGATTAAAGATCTGCGCAATGGCGAACAGCAAACGCTGGCGCAGGCGGATGCTGCGGCTGCACTGCGCACGCTGTTACAGTAAGCGCGTTATGGCACAACCATTGAAAGGAGAGGGATTGCGTGGAAGTGTATAGCAATGAGAACGAACAGGTTGATGCGCTGCGTCGCTTTTTCGCCAACAACGGTAAAGCATTAGCCATTGGTGTGGTTATCGGTATTGCTGCATTAGGTGGCTGGCGTTACTGGTCGAGCCATGAGCAGGATTCTGCTAAAACCGTGTCGGCTGAGTACCAGAAACTCACCAGTGCCATGCAGGTCAGCAAGCCTGAAACGCTGGAAGCCGTTAACACGTTTGCCCGCGAAAACAGCAACACCTATGGTGCCCTGGCGGCGCTGGATCTGGCGAAGCAGTATGTCGACAGCAATCAGCTGGACAAGGCCGAGAGCCTGCTGCAAAACGGATTAAAAGACACCAAAGATGCCAATCTGCAGGCGGTAATTAACCTGCGCCTGGCACGCATTCAACTGCAACAGAAACAGGCTGATGCGGCACTTAAAACCCTTGACGGTGTGAAGGGTGATGGCTGGACAGCCATTGTGGCTGACATCCGCGGCGAAGCGCTGCTGAGCAAAGGCGATAAGCAGGGCGCGCGCGATGCATGGAGTAAAGGCGTCGAATCTGACGCGTCTCCGGCGCTGAAGCAAATGATGCAGATGAAGATGAATAACTTAAGCTAAGCCAGTCAAGAGAGAGCGCATGGAATTACGTAAATACCTGCTGCCGGGGCTGATTTCAGTCACCCTGCTCAGCGGTTGCTCGCTGTTCAGCGGCGAAGAAGATGTAGTGAAAATGGCCCCATTGCCGAAAGTGGAAAACCAGTTCACGCCGAAGACAGTATGGAGTACAGGCGTGGGCGACGGGATTGGCGATTTCTATTCCAACCTGCATCCGACCTGGCAAGACGGCACCGTTTATGCGGCTGACCGCTTTGGTATCGTAAAAGCGCTCGATGCAGCGGATGGCAAAGAAAAATGGAAAGTCGACCTCTCTGAGAAAACCGGCTTCTTCTCTAAAAACCTGTCTGCCATGCTGTCCGGTGGTATTACCGTCAGCGGCGATCGCCTGTATATCGGCAGTGAGCGCGGTCAGGTTTATGCCCTGAACACCAGTGATGGTTCGATTGTATGGCAAGCCAAAGCGGCTGGCGAAGCGCTGTCGCGTCCTGTGGTCAGCGATGGCCTGGTGCTGATTCATACCAGTAACGGTATGTTGCAGGGTCTGGATCAGGCGACCGGGGCGGTGAAGTGGACCGTGAACCTGGACATGCCTGCGCTGTCGCTGCGCGGTGAATCAGCCCCGTCAGTTGCCTTTGGTGGCGCGATTGTGGGCGGCGACAACGGACGCGTCAGCGCCGTGATCATGAATCAGGGCCAGTTGATTTGGCAGCAGCGTATTTCACAGCCGAGCGGGGCGACGGAAATCGACCGCCTGAGCGACGTGGATACCACGCCGATCATTGTAAATGGTGTGGTTTACGCGCTGGCGTACAATGGCAACCTTTCCGCACTGGATCTGCGTTCAGGGCAGATTTTGTGGAAACGTGAAATTGGCGGCGTGAAAGATCTGATTGTCGATACCGGGCGTATCTACCTGGTGGATCAGGACGATCGTGTGATTGCCCTGAATGCGGATGGCGGTGTCGCTATCTGGCGTCAAAGCGAGCTGCTGCATCGTAATCTGACCTCACCGGTGCTGTATAATGGCTACATCGTCGTCGGTGACGGCGAAGGCTACCTGCACTGGCTGAACACCACGGATGGCCGCTTTGTTGCCCAGCAAAAACTGGACAGCTCGGGCTTCCAGACTGAGCCTGTTGTCGCCAGCGACAAGCTGCTGATTCAGTCGAAAGATGGTGAAGTTTATGCCATTACCCGCTAACGGGTAAGTTGTCAGGCAGGGTTATCCTTCCGGCACAGCGGCTCCTGATTTCATCAGGGGCCGTTTCGTTTTTAGTCAGGCATGGTATCCTTTGCGCCGTAAGCCTGAACTGAACGGCTAAAGCCGTTATAATCACGCCATTCGGGCGAATTAATACATTATTGAGGCATTGTTATGGTACCTGTGGTCGCGCTGGTTGGGCGTCCCAATGTGGGAAAATCTACGCTGTTTAACCGTTTAACTCGCACACGAGATGCGCTGGTAGCGGATTTTCCTGGACTGACTCGCGATCGCAAATATGGTCGCGCCGAAGTGGAAGGGCGCGAATTCATTGTTATCGATACCGGCGGTATTGATGGCACCGAAGACGGTGTTGAAACGCGTATGGCGGAACAGTCGCTGCTGGCGATTGAAGAAGCCGACGTGGTGCTGTTTATGGTGGATGCCCGTGCAGGCATGATGCCCGCCGATCAGCAAATTGCAAAACATCTGCGCGCGCGTCAAAAAGCGACATTCCTGGTCGCGAATAAAACGGACGGGCTCGATCCGGATCAGGCCATTGTGGATTTCTATTCACTGGGTCTGGGGGAGATCTACGCTATCGCCGCGTCCCATGGCCGTGGTGTGACCAGCCTGCTGGAGACGGCGCTGCTGCCGTGGATGGAAAAGGTTGATCCCGTAGAAGTCACCGAAGAAGATGAAAACGAAGCCTACTGGGCCGCGTTAGCCGCAGAAGAGAACGGTGAGGAAGAGGAAGAAGAGGACGATTTCGACCCGACCACACTGCCGATCAAGCTGGCGATTGTCGGACGTCCAAACGTCGGTAAGTCTACGCTGACTAACCGCATTCTGGGTGAAGATCGCGTGGTCGTTTATGACATGCCAGGCACCACGCGCGACAGTATCTACATCCCGATGGAACGTGACGATCGTGAATATGTGCTGATCGATACCGCCGGGGTGCGTAAGCGCGGCAAAATCACCGATACGGTTGAGAAATTCTCGGTCATCAAAACCCTGCAGGCGATTGAAGACGCTAACGTGGTGATGCTGGTGATCGATGCGCGCGCCGGTATTTCCGATCAGGATTTGTCACTGCTCGGCTTTATCCTGAACAGCGGCCGCTCACTGGTGATCGTGGTGAACAAGTGGGATGGTCTGTCGCAGGAAGTGCGTGATGAAGTCAAAGAGACGCTGGACTTCCGTCTGGGCTTCATCGACTTTGCGCGCGTGCACTTTATTTCTGCGCTGCATGGCAGCGGTGTAGGCAACCTGTTTGAATCGGTAACGGAAGCGTACGACTGCTCAACGAAGCGTGTAAACACCTCGCTGCTGACGCGTATCATGAACATGGCGGCAGAAGACCATCAGCCACCGCTGGTGCGTGGTCGCCGCGTTAAGCTGAAGTACGCCCACGCGGGTGGCTATAACCCACCGATTGTGGTGATTCACGGCAACCAGGTGAAAGATTTACCGGACTCCTACAAGCGTTACCTGATGAACTATTTCCGTCGTTCTCTGAACGTAATGGGCACGCCAATCCGCATTCAGTTTAAAGAGGGTGAAAACCCGTATGAAGGCAAGCGTAACCTGTTAACGCCAACGCAACAGCGTAAGCGTAAGCGTCTGATGGCGCACATGAAGAAAAATAAGCGTTAACTAATCGAGGGCCAGATGGCCCTCTTTTTTTGCCCTGGCATTGTGCTTATTTACACAATGGTGAAAAACGCTGCGCCAGAACTGCGGACATTTCGTCCCCGACAGCGGTGGTCCACTGCACAGGATGGGATATCCGCTGTCACAGGGCGCCTGTCTGTCCCGATTGTCATCAACCCTTACGTGACTGAGGCGAGGTGACCGATGACGTCTGCCAGCATGCGGGTTTACTTTCCCGATATATATCCTTGCCCCCTTAAAAGCTCAAAACATCACTTTAGTTGTCCGCTGGGCTACTCTCTGGATCGGCGTGGCCTTATCCAGCGTAAAAATTTGTAGCGAAAATGCTATTGCTTAGTAACAAACAGGTTTAAAACTTCACTGCATAACGTACCAGGTGGTACAATTTCGCCGCGTCATGACGGAGTATCGCCTGCTCTGGCTTCCTCCGGAAACATATCATTCATTTCATGGACGCAGGTCTGATTTAATTGGAATTAAAACAACGCTGTCTCATTAACCTGCAACGTTAACCGCGATACGCGCGAAAAGCGGCGGGCGAAAGAGCGGACTTTGTTTATCAGGAGAGTAAGTGTTATGGCTGAAACATCCTCTCGATCCGGTAAAGGATTGAGAATATGGTCTGTGCTGCTCGGGCTGGTGCTACTGGCAACCGGCCTGTTCTTTGCTGTTGGCGGGGGACAACTCGCAACGCTTGGCGGCAGTTGGTATTTCCTGGTTGCGGGCATCGTTATCGTGCTGTCAGCCATTCAGTTTTTCCGGGCAAAATCCTCAGCGGTTGTGCTTTTCCTGCTGGTATTTGTAGGGACTTTAGTCTGGGCGGTGATGGACGCTGGCCTGGTCTTCTGGCCACTGGTTTCTCGCCTGATGGTGCCCGCCGGTTTAATGATTCTGGCCTTCCTTACCTGGCCCGCCTTACGCAAGCGCGAGAATAAACCTTCGCTGGCAAAACTCTCTTATGCGCTGTCTGCCGTCATCGCCGTGGGTATGGTGGCTACATTAGTCCAGATGTTCCAGCCGCATCCAACCGTGGCGGCAACGGGTCCTGAACTGCCGCTGATTCCGGTAGAGAAATCGAAGCAACAGCAAAACTGGGATAACTACGGTAATACCGCTGGCGGCAGCCGTTTTGTCGCGCTCGATCAGATTACCCGTGACAACGTGAAGGATCTGCAGGTTGCCTGGACTTACCGTACGGGCGACATTCCCGAAAGCCCAACCGGTAACGGTGCGGAAGATCAGGAAACGCCGTTGCAGGTCGGTAATACACTTTACCTGTGCACGCCGCACAATAATGTCATCGCCGTCGAAGCTGACAGTGGAAAGCAGATCTGGAAGCGTGAAATCAACGCACAGGCTGAAGTCTGGCCGCGCTGCCGTGGTCTGGCCTATTTCGACGCGACGAAACCGCTGAACCAGCCAACGCAGCCCGGCTCAACGCCAGTACCGGCCGTAACGCTGGCGGCAGGAGACAGCTGTCAGCGCCGTATTCTGATGAATACTATCGATGCGCGCCTGATTGCGATCAACGCCGACAACGGTGAATTCTGTGAAGACTTCGGTAACCATGGCATCGTCGATCTGAAAGCGGGCTTAGGTGATGCGCCGGATCCGCTTTATCAGCTGACTTCAGCCCCAACGCTTGCCGGAACCACGGTGGTCGTGGGCGGCCGCGTGGCGGATAACGTGAAAACCGACATGCCTGGCGGCGTGTTGCGTGGTTTTGATGTGATCACCGGTAAAATGCGCTGGGCGTTTGACCCGGGCAATGTCGATCCTAATGCCATCCTGATGCCTGGCAAGGACTATACGCGCAGTACGCCGAACTCCTGGGCGCCGATGTCGTACGATGCGGCCATGAACACCGTGTTCATTCCTATGGGCAGCTCCTCCGTTGACCTGTGGGGAGCCAATCGTACCGCGCTGGACCATAAATATGGAGCCTCGGTACTCGCGCTGGACGCGACAACCGGTAAAGAGAAGTGGGTTTATCAGACCGTTCATAACGATCTGTGGGACTTCGACCTGCCGATGCAGCCCAGCCTGATCGACTTCCCGATGAAGGATGGCACCACCAAACCTGCGGTCGTCATCGGCGGTAAAACCGGCATGATTTTTGTGCTGGATCGTCTGACCGGTAAGCCGCTCACCAAGGTTGAAGAGCTGCCGATGCCGCAGGGTGACATCCCGAACGAGCAATATACAAAAACCCAGCCGCATTCGACCGGTATGCCGATGATTGGTAATCAGACGCTGAAAGAGTCGGATATGTGGGGCGCAACCCCGTTCGATCAGCTGGCCTGCCGTATCGCGTTTAAGTCAATGCGCTACAACGGCCTGTTTACCGTACCTGGCACTGATAAGTCGCTGAGTTTCCCGGGTTCACTGGGCGGGATGAACTGGGGCAGTATGTCCACCGATCCGAATAACAACCTGTTGTTTGTTAACGACATGCGTTTAGGATTGTGGGTACAGATGATCCCGGTTGATACCAGCAAAATTTCACGCGGCAGCAACGGGGGGGAAGCCATCAATACCGGTATGGGCGCGGTTCCGTTGAAAGGCACGCCTTATGCCGTGAACAAAAACCGCTTTATGTCACCGTTGGGTATTCCTTGCCAGGCGCCACCGTTTGGTACCCTGTCTGCGATTGACATGAAAACCCAGAAAATCGTCTGGCAGGTGCCGGTAGGTACGGTAGAAGATACCGGTCCGTTTGGCATCAAAATGCGCGCGAAAATGCCTATTGGCATGCCGACGCTGGGCGGTACGCTGGCGACGCAGGGTGGACTGGTGTTTATTGCCGGTACTCAGGACTACTACCTGCGCGCGTTCGATAGCGCCACCGGTAAAGAAGTCTGGAAAGCCCGTTTGCCTGTCGGCAGTCAGGGTGGACCGATGAGTTATGTCTCACCGAAAACCGGTAAACAGTACATCGTGATTTCCGCCGGCGGCGCACGCCAGTCGCCGGATCGTGGTGACTATGTGATTGCTTATGCGCTGCCAGACAGCAAATAAGCGACGATAAAACAAAAGGGCCATCGTGGCCCTTTTTTTTGCGTAACGGAAAACCCGTTTTCCCGACAGGATAAGCTGCGGGTTCATAAGACGTGTCGTAGGGCAAACCCGAAGCCGCCTTCTGAGAAGGCGGCTTTGTTACTTACCGTCGCGCAACAGCGACTTGAGTTCTGGCGGTGCCTGTTGCTCGGGAACCAGTATGACGACCGTGCCGGACTGCTGGCGCGTGGCATATTGAATCTGGATGCGGAAGTAACGTTGATCCCCGCGTCCCACCTCTGCTGCTTTTTCCTCGGGTTCGCCCAAAGGCATCGCCCGTTCCAGTACCTGACAGACGTGCGCTTTTTCGGGAGGCGGAAGTTCGCCCAACGGAAATCGACGCTCATTCCGTAAGCCAGGAATAAAAGCAAAGCCGCCTTCTTGCGTTACCACAATCGTTGCGTCATCGGTGAGCTCGGGGAGTTGACTCATAACACGCCTACCTCTTTCCACGCTTGTTCAATTGCGCTCGCCACCGTGGTGTCGAAGCGCTTTTTACCATGCTGCACGGTGAGTTGTGCAAAGGCTTTGAAGTCCGCATCCTGATGTAAATCTTTATCGCACAGCGTGTCGTACCATGCCTGACCCGCTCGCTCCCAGGCATATCCGCCCAGGGCTTTTGCGGCCAGATAAAAGGCACGATTAGGAATTCCGGAGTTCAGGTGCACACCGCCGTTATCCTCACGTGTTTTAATATAGTCCTTCATGTGGCCTGGCTGAGGATCTTTCCCCAGCATCGGGTCATCGTAAGCGGTGCCGGGATGTGACATTGACCGCAGACCCTTACCATTGATGCCTTTTGCCAGCAGCCCTTCACCGATGATCCAGTCGGCCTTATCGGCTGTCTGTTTCAGACTAAACTGTTTCACCAGCGAACCAAACACATCAGACATGGACTCGTTCAACGCACCGGCCTGTTCAAAATAGATCAAACCGGCTTCGGTTTCTGTGACGCCGTGCGACAACTCATGCGCCACCACATCAATCGCAATCGTGAAGCGGTTAAAGATTTCGCCATCACCGTCGCCAAACACCATTTGCTGACCGTTCCAGAACGCGTTTTGGTACTTCTCACCGTAGTGAACCGTCCCAGCTAGTTTCAGACCGTGATTATCCAGAGAATTTCGTTTATAGATTTGCCAGAAAAAGTCGTGTGTGACACCAAGATAGTTCCAGGCTTCGTCGGCAGCAACGTCACCATTTGAAGACTGGCCTTCTTTACGCACCAGCGTGCCAGGTAATGTTTCCTGGTTTTTGGCATCATAGATTTCACGCTCAATCTTCCCGGCCTGCGTGGTTTTTGGCGCTGCCGTCTTTTTCCAGTGTTCAGCCATCAGGTGCTGAACATGGGTCAGTGTACGACGTGCCTGCTCCTGCTGGTGGCCGGTGCCGTGATCGATAATCTTGCGAAGAATATAGGGAGGAATAACGCTGAAAGCCATTTGAGACTCCTTGGCATGAGGGATGTACCAGGAAGTATAGTTAAGAAATGCTTTTCTTTCGTCTCGGTTTTTCAGGAATAAGTTGCGTGACCTGGCTTTCAACCCAGCCATCATCAAGGCGGGTGCGTAACCGATCGCCCTTATTCAACTGACCAGTTTTTTTCACGACCTGTCCATGGGTATCCGTCGTAACGCTGAAACCCCGCGCCAGCGTGGCGAGCGGGCTGACGCCTTCCAGTTGCGCGGCAAGCTGACCAAAACGTTGTTTATCGCGGTTAAGCATTTTTTCCATGGCCTGCTGCAGACGATAGTGCCAGTTCTGCAGACTTTTTTGTGCCTGATACAGGCGTTCTTGTGGCTGCTGTTGGGCCAGCCGCTGTGCCAGGCGATCCTGCTGACGGCTGGCGTGGCGAAGCCGTGTTTCCATCGCATCGCCCAGGCGCTGTTGTAGCCGGAACAGCAGGGTCTGCTGGCGCGCGAGGCGCAACTGCGGATGTTGCTGCTGCAGGCGATGGTCTAAACGGCTGAACAGACGCTGCTGACGCGCCAGATAGTAATCCATTGCCATTTCCAGCCGCTGCTGTTGTGACTGAAGTTGACGCAACAGCTCAAGCTGATTACGGCTGACAATTTCGGCCGCAGCCGATGGCGTTGGGGCGCGCAGGTCAGCGACAAAATCAGCAATCGTGACGTCAGTTTCATGCCCGACAGCACTGACCACGGGAATGTGGCTGGCAAAGATAGCGCGCGCCACGCGCTCGTCATTAAAGCTCCACAGATCTTCCAGCGAACCGCCGCCGCGTCCCACGATTAACACGTCGCACTCTGCCCGCAGGTTAGCGATTTCAATCGCACGTACGATCGCGGCAGGCGCATCTACGCCCTGTACGGCGGTGGGATAAATCACGACCGGTAGTGAAGGATCGCGACGGTGAAGCACGCGCAGTACATCGTGCAGCGCCGCGCCGGTAGCAGACGTTATGACGCCGACCTGCTTTGCCGGTTGCGGCAAGGGCTTCTTATGTTCTGGTGCGAACAGGCCTTCCTGCGCCAGCTTTGCTTTCAACTGTTCGAACTGCTGCTGGAGCAGGCCTTCACCGGCGGGATGCATGCTTTCAATAATCAGCTGATAATCGCCGCGCGGTTCATACAGCGTAATATTGGCGCGAACTAAGATCTGCTGACCATGTTGCGGGCGAAAGGTCACACGACGGTTGCTGTTGCGAAACATCGCGCAGCGCACCTGTGCACCATCATCTTTCAGCGTGAAGTACCAGTGGCCAGAAGCCGGCTGGGTAAAATTAGAGATTTCGGCACTCAGCCACACCAGGCCCATCTCATTTTCCAGCAGCTGACGCACTGTGGTATTGAGACGACTTACGGTAAAAATATTGGCGTTCGGTGGCAGCGACATGTGACGAAGATCAAATTCCAAATCAGTAGGTTAATTAGTCGATACTACAGGCCCTGTTGCGCGGATCAAGACTTTTTCTAAAAAACTAGTGGAGGCAATCGATTACGCCCTGTATAATGCCGCGGCAATATTTTATCTATTCTCACGCACCCGAGGTGGAGTATTGCCATGTTAAGAATCGCTAAAGAAGCACTCACTTTCGACGACGTCCTGCTCGTTCCTGCTCACTCCACCGTCCTGCCTAATACGGCCGACCTCAGCACGCAACTGACCAAAAATATTCGCCTGAACATTCCCATGCTTTCTGCTGCGATGGATACCGTGACCGAAGCGGGCCTGGCGATTGCGCTGGCACAGGAAGGCGGTCTGGGCTTCATTCATAAAAACATGTCAATTGAACGCCAGGCAGACGAAGTCCGTAAAGTCAAAAAACATGAAAGCGGCGTGGTTACCGAACCACAGACCGTACTGCCCACCACCACACTGGCCGAAGTTAAAGCGCTGACCGAGCGCAACGGTTTTGCCGGTTACCCTGTGGTGAACGCGAAAAACGAACTGGTGGGCATCATCACCGGTCGCGATGTGCGCTTTGTGACCGATCTGAACCAGCCTGTCACTGCCGTGATGACGCCGAAAGAGCGTCTGGTGACGGTGAAAGAAGGCGAAGCCCGCGACGTCGTTCTGCAAAGAATGCACGAAAAACGCGTCGAGAAAGCCCTGGTCGTGGACGACAGCTTCCATTTGCTGGGCATGATCACCGTAAAAGATTTCCAGAAAGCCGAACGTAAGCCTAATGCCTGTAAAGATGCGCAGGGCCGTCTGCGTGTGGGTGCTGCTGTCGGTGCCGGTGCGGGCAACGAAGAGCGCGTGGATGCACTGGTGGCTGCCGGTGTTGACGTCTTACTGATCGACTCTTCTCATGGCCACTCTGAAGGTGTACTGCAGCGCATCCGGGAAACCCGCGCGAAATACCCTGATCTCGAAATCGTCGGCGGCAACGTGGCGACTGGCGCGGGTGCGCTGGCGCTGGTTGAAGCGGGCGTAAGCGCCGTTAAAGTGGGCATCGGTCCGGGATCCATCTGTACGACCCGTATCGTTACCGGTGTCGGTGTTCCGCAGATCACCGCCGTTTCTGACGCTGTTGCGGCGCTGGAAGGCACGGGCATCCCTGTTATCGCTGACGGCGGTATCCGTTTCTCAGGTGATATCGCCAAAGCCATCGCGGCAGGTGCTTCCTGTGTCATGGTAGGTTCTATGCTGGCAGGTACAGAAGAATCGCCGGGTGAAATCGAACTTTACCAGGGCCGTGCCTTTAAATCCTATCGTGGGATGGGGTCACTGGGTGCGATGTCTAAAGGTTCATCAGACCGTTATTTCCAGACCGACAACGCCGCTGACAAGCTGGTGCCGGAAGGCATCGAAGGCCGTGTAGCCTATAAAGGCCGCCTGAAAGAGATCGTGCATCAGCAAATGGGCGGTCTGCGTTCATGTATGGGTCTGACCGGTTGCCCGACCATTGACGATCTGCGCACTAAAGCAGAATTCGTCCGTATCAGCGGTGCGGGCATCAATGAGAGCCACGTGCACGATGTGACCATCACCAAAGAGTCGCCGAACTACCGCATGGGTTCATAACCCCGCAAGATTTCCCGCCCGGCGACAGCCGGGCGCTTTACTTTATCAAGTCACCGTTTTGGAAAACCCTCAATGACGACGGAAAATATCCATAAGCACCGCATTCTGATTCTCGATTTTGGTTCTCAATACACGCAACTGGTGGCGCGTCGCGTCCGTGAGCTTGGCGTGTACTGTGAACTCTGGGCCTGGGACGTTACCGAAGCGCAGATTCGCGAGTTCAATCCCAGCGGTATCATCCTGTCGGGTGGCCCGGAAAGCACCACCGAACACGACAGTCCGCGCGCACCTGACTACGTTTTCACGGCTGGCGTGCCCGTGCTGGGCGTCTGTTATGGCATGCAAACCATGGCTATGCAGCTGGGTGGTAAGGTCGAAGGCTCTAACGAGCGTGAATTTGGCTATGCGCAGGTAGAGGTGAACACCGCCAGCGCACTGATTCGCGATATCGAGGATGCTATCAGCGCATCAGGCAAACCGTTGCTGGATGTCTGGATGAGTCACGGTGACAAGGTGACCGCGATTCCGGCTGACTTCGTCACCGTTGCCAGCACGGAAACCTGTCCGTTTGCGATTATGGCGAACGAAGAGAAGCGCTTCTATGGCGTGCAGTTCCACCCGGAAGTCACCCATACGCGCCAGGGCCTGCGCATGCTGGAGCGTTTCGTTATCGATATCTGCCAGTGTGAAGCGCTCTGGACACCGGCCAAAATCATTGAGGATGCCGTTGAGCGCCTGCGTGCACAGGTGGGCGACGACAAAGTCATTCTGGGCTTGTCCGGTGGTGTCGATTCCTCTGTGACCGCGATGCTGCTGCACCGTGCGATTGGTAAAAATCTGACCTGCGTTTTCGTGGATAACGGTCTGTTGCGTCTGAACGAAGCGCAGCAGGTGCTGGATATGTTTGGCGATCACTTTGGTCTGAACATTATTCACGTCGATGGTGAAGCGCGCTTCCTGGATGCGCTGGCCGGAGAAAGTGACCCTGAAGCGAAGCGTAAAATCATTGGCCGCGTTTTCGTCGAAGTCTTTGACGAGCAGGCGCTGCGCCTGGAAGACGTGAAGTGGCTTGCACAGGGCACCATCTATCCGGATGTGATTGAATCCGCTGCCTCTGCCACCGGTAAAGCCCACGTCATCAAATCGCACCACAACGTCGGCGGCCTGCCAAAAGAGATGAAGATGGGCCTGGTCGAGCCATTACGTGAGCTGTTTAAAGACGAAGTGCGTAAGATCGGTCTGGAACTGGGCCTGCCGTACGATATGCTCTATCGCCATCCGTTCCCGGGCCCGGGTCTGGGCGTACGCGTACTGGGTGAGGTGAAGAAAGAGTACTGTGACCTGCTGCGCCGTGCGGATGCCATCTTTATTGAAGAGCTGCATAAAGCCGATCTCTACAATAAAGTCAGCCAGGCCTTTACGGTGTTCCTGCCCGTCCGTTCCGTGGGCGTAATGGGCGATGGCCGTAAATACGACTGGGTCGTTTCACTGCGTGCGGTCGAAACCATCGACTTCATGACTGCCCACTGGGCGCACCTGCCGTATGATTTCCTGGGCCGCGTGTCCAATCGTATCATTAACGAAGTGAACGGCATTTCCCGCGTGGTCTATGACATTTCCGGTAAGCCACCGGCGACGATTGAGTGGGAGTAATCCCGCTTCCGGCATAGCCCGACAGTCGGTTATATCAAGCACGAAGCCCGCATGATTGCGGGCTTTTTTATTCTCCGTCCTTCGCGTGTCTTGCGAGACCCTGTCGAAACCCATAAGGCACAGCCTCTGCTGATGCGGAAAAGGGTAACGCGGGGCACCAGGTCGACATATAAGGCAATAAAATCAGCCGGCTTTATCCGGCTGATTTTATTGACAGTATTTCTGCCGGGGAGAAGAAGACGCATCTCCCCGGTCGGGCAATGCTTACTTAAGATGTTCCTTCAGCTCCACGGACGCCTGGCTTATCGCTGTGCGTACCGTTGGCTCTTTACTCAGGGCATTCAGCAAACCAAAGTCGTGGATCATGCCGTTGTAGCGGGTAACGGTTACCGGCACGCCGGCCGCGTCCAGTTTACGGCCAAACGCTTCCCCTTCGTCGCGCAGGACATCCAGTTCGGCGGTCTGAATCAGCGTCGGCGGTAAACCCGCCAGCTCTTCTTTGGTTGCGCGCAGCGGCGAGGCCAGAATGCTGTTCCGATCTTTTTCTGAGGTGGTGTAGTTGTCCCAGAACCACTTCATCATGTTACGGGTCAGGAAGTAGCCATTGGCAAACTGCTTATAAGAAGCATCGTCAAAGTTTGCATCGGTGACAGGCCACAGCATTACATCGTAGCGAATAGCCGGGGTTTTATTCTGCTTAGCCTGCAACGCAACGGCGGCAACCATATTTCCGCCTACGCTGTTCCCCACCAGAGCCAGGCGCTTACCGTCCACCCCAATTTCAGCGCCGTGTTCGGCTACCCATTTTGTTGCCTCGTAAGCCTGGGTAATGGCGACCGGATAGTGCGCTTCCGGCGAAGGCGTGTAGTTTACAAACACGGCCGCAGCACCGGATTCATTCACGAGATCGCGTACCAGACGTTCATGTGTCGGAAAATCACCCAGCACCCAGCCACCGCCGTGGAAAAACATAAACACAGGCAGTACGCCAGCGGCATGGGCTGGTTTGACTATTGTCAGCGTCAGCGGTTTACCCAGTGCCGTAATGGTCTTTTCAGAAATCTGTGCAGGCGGCAGCGTGGCGCCTTTCTGCGCCCCTGTAAGCACCGCGCGGGCTTCTTTAGGGGATAAGGTTTCAATCGGTTTTCCGCCGCTACTGTTAAGCGCGTGAAGAAATGCCGCCACGCCAACGGTGGGCTCCGGTGCGTTTTCGGCCGGGCTGGCCCATGCTGATGTCATCTGGCTGGCTAACAGTAAAGCACCTGCGATGAGTTTCACTTTCATTGGGGTTTCCTTGTGTTTGCTATTAAGTAGTGTGCTATTTAGTTTGGCTACAATGCCAGCGAATTATCACCTTGTAAACAACTAAATAGTGAACGATCTAAATTTTTACTATCTCACGGTGGGATGAACACGCCAAATAGCGAGGGCGGAATAAAAAATAACTCTGTTTATTAGTGGCTTAAAACGGTGGGTGATAATTTAACGCCTGCTGTTTTTTTGCGCGCTACACTCATGTTGAAGCCGCTACGCTCGCGAACAGGCTATCGATTATTGGTACGTCTTGATCGAACCTAATTAAATCAGGGCAGTGCAACAGCCGCGCTTGCGCCGCTGATATGGAAAATGTTCGGTGTCGAGGGGGAGACTGACGCGCTCGGTAAACAGCTTTTGCCAGAAGCACAACCGCGCTACCGGGACTGGTTGCATCGCATTGCGGATCAGGCTAGCGGTCAGTCCCCTTAGCGCACTGGCATAACCGGGGGAGGAAAACCGTGCAAAAACCTTTGCGTCACCTTGCCATGCGTTTCAGCGCAGAAATGCTGATTTATGCGTTAATGGGATGCTCGCCGCTGATCATCGCGCTTACGGCAGGGCAGGTTGCCAGTGTGGCCGGTTGTCCGCTGAATGAGAGCCGCGCGTATCCCTGCTTTATTCTGGGATACGATACCGGCCAGCTCCTTTACAGGATGGGCGTTTCAGGCTGGTTCAGTCTGTATAGCCTGCCGCTGGGGGCGATGCTCATGATGCTACGCACCGCAGCCTTCTTTGGGCAACTGTATTCACATTACCGTGCCAGGGGCAGCTAACGTGTCATGCCGCCGCAGGCGAAGTGAAGTCAAAGCCGGTGCTTTATTGCACTATAACAGCCTGTCTCTGATCCCCGGGAACCCTCATGCTGACCCTGAAAATTTTTTGTCTCTGCTTTCTTACCGTCATTGTGCTGTCGCTCGCGGCCAGTCTGGCGCAGGCGACGCGCGGCGCTGATGCCCTGAATCAGGGCGGCTGGGCGACTGCCCGGCGGGATTCGGCAGGGCTCGCTCCCGATCCGCATGTTAACGCCAGTCAGGCCATCATTCAGGTTTATGCCGCGCCGACCTATGGCTGGAAGGGTGCCGTTGCGGTGCATCCGTGGATTATTTTTAAACGCGCAGGTGAAACCCGCTATACGCGTTATGAAGTCATCAGTTGGGGCAGTGGCGATAAGGTAAGGCGCAATGCCTCTTTGCCAGATGGTTACTGGTACGGTGCAAAACCGCGTTTGCTGGTGGAGCACCGTGGCCCTGAAGCGCAGAACCTGATTCCGCAGATTGAAGCCGCCATCAAAACCTATCCCTGGCCCACGACCTATCATGCCTGGCCCGGACCGAACAGTAATACTTTTATGGCGCACATTGGGCGCAATGTGCCCGCGCTGAAACTGAATCTGCCTGCTAACGCTCTGGGGAAAGACTATCGGCCATTATGGCGTCCGGTTGGCTTACCGCCTTCAGGGCGCGGGGTTCAACTGTCCCTGCTTGGCGTGGCGGGCGTAACGATCGGCGTGCAAGAGGGCGTTGAGTTTAATCTGTTAGGACTGAGTGCTGGCGTCGGATTTGCGCCGTTTCAGCTGCGCCTGCCTTTTATCGGCGGTGTAGGGCATAACAACCTGCAACATGATCACCCCTGATTGCCGGCCAGGGTGAGGCGTCGGGCGCATTGACGTCCTGCCCTCGTCTACCCTGACGCGCTAACGGCCCACAGGTTAGCGCGTCCCGGCAGAAACGGTCAGCAGACGCCGAAATCGCCATCTTCGTGATAAAGGTTCACGCTGTCTGCTTTAATTTCAATTTCCTTTTTGCTGGCATCATCTACGCGCGCGCACCAAAGCGTGTCGCCTTCGGCACGCAGCACGACCATTTTAGGACCGCCCGTTTTCGACTGAACCAGGTCATCAGGGTTAAACATATTTCCTCCGTTGTTTTCTGATGGTTATGTCTGGCATCGCAGCCTCGCATTTTTTGCGCGGCCTTTTCCATTTTAGACACAACCCGTTTTACCTGCCGTCCGACTGCTCGAATCCTGTCCACACATCACAAAAATACCGTAAGGTTGTCAGTTGACAACCGTGAAAATATAAGGAATGCTACGCGCCATGGTGGACAGAAAGCGGCACCCGAATAAAGAGATTGAGGCAGCATTACGTTACGCAGAATCTTACGGATGGCGGGTTATTGCCTCCGGTCATCATGCATGGGGAAAGCTGTATTGCCCCTCAAATCTTGAGACATGCCGGTGTGGGGAATTTTGTCTGACCTGTATCTGGCACACACCAAAAAGCGCGACGAACCATGCAAAAGCATTGCGGCGCGTCGTAGATAACTGTAGTGAGATAAAAAAACGCAAGCGAGGGCATTAACATGACGGAATACTGTTTCACCTTGCGGTTTGCACTGCCTGAAACGCCAGCACCCATTGATACACTACTGGAAAAACTGGCCGAGGCAGGGTGCGATGATGCGCTGGTGGGCGCGGGAACCGCTGGCAAGCTGGCGCTGGAGTTTACCCGCCCGGCGATGTCGGCCAGCGATGCGGTCGACAGTGCGATCCGGGATGTTCAGGTTGCCATTCCTGGCGCGGTCATGATCGAAGCGGCACCGGACTTTGTCGGCTTAACCGATGTGGCTGACCTTATTGGCGTGTCGCGTCAAAATATGCGCAAACTGATGCTGACGCACAGCAAACAGTTTCCACTGCCGGTGCATGATGGCAAAACTGCTATCTGGCATTTAGCCGACGTGCTGGAGTGGCTGGGGCAGCGCAATCACTACCAGCTACCCGCGGTCACCTGCGAACTGGCGCAGGTAACCCGTCGGCTTAACGTGTTGGGTTCCGTGCAGCGCTACGGTTACCAAAAAACTAAGCCCTAGTGCGGCAACAGGAAAAGCGTCGCCAGGCCCAGGAAAATAAAAAAGCCACCGGTATCGGTAATGGCCGTAATCAGAACGCTGGAGCCCACGGCGGGATCGCGTTTCATTTTGGTCATTACCAGCGGCACCATCACGCCCATGATAGCCGCCAGCAAAAGATTCAGCACCATCGCCAGCATCATCACGCCGCCCAGTGCCATATTGCTGTACATGAGCCAGGTGATGGCACCCATAATCCCGCCCCAGAACAGGCCGTTAATCAGGGCGACGCCAATTTCTCGCTTAAACAGAAACGAGAAGTTGCCCGGTTCAACCTGATGCAGCGCCAGGGCGCGGACAATCATGGTAATGGTCTGGTTACCGGTATTGCCGCCGATGCCGGCGATAATCGGCATTAAAGTCGCAAGCGCGACAATCTGTGAGATAGTGCCCTCAAACAGCCCAATCACGCGGGAAGCGATAAAGGCTGTGCAGAGGTTGATGGCCAGCCAGGCCCAGCGATTTCGCACCGACTTACGGACCGGAGCAAAGACATCCTCTTCCTGGCTGATCCCGCCCATTTTGCGGATGTTGCTTTCATTTTCTTTGTTTACCAGGTCGACCACATCTTCAATCGTGATACGGCCAATGAGCTTGCCCTGGGCGTCCGTCACCGCTGCGGAAATCAGGTTATAGCGTTCAAAGGCACTGGCGGCGTCTTCGGCTTTATCGTCCAGCTGAAAGGTGGTGGGATGGGGATTCATCACCTCGCTCACGAGGGTTTTGGGTTTATTCAGCAGGATATCCGTCAACAGCAGTTCGCCGAGCAGCTGATTCTGTTCATTGGTAATGAAGATTTTGTCCGTGCCGTCGGGCATGCTTTTGCCTTTGCGCAAAAACCGTTGCACGGTCGCCAGCGTGACGTCCTCGCGTACAGTGAGGATATTGAAGTCCATCACCCGACCCACGCGATCGCGGTCAAACTTCATCACGCTCAGAATACGCGCCCGTAGTTTGGGCTCCAGAGAGGTCAGTAAGCGCCCGGTGAGGCCGCGCGGCAGATAGCGCACCAGCCAGGCCTGGTCGTCAATATCCAGCGGCGCGATAGCCTGGAGAATATCGCGGTCGCTCATCTCGTCGGTCAGGCTGTCCCAGACGGTTTCTGACGCTTCAACCAGCACATGGCCGCGTTTTTCCGGCGGCACCAGGCTCCAGAGCGCCAGGCGGGCTTCTTCAGGCAACGCTTCAAGGATGTCGGCCAGGTCAGCCGCATGGAGCTGGTCGATGTCTTGTTGCAGAATTTCCCGATGTATCACATTTTCACGTTGCTGCTCAGGCGAGAGATGACCGGCTTTATTCCGTAGTGTCTCGCTGAGACCCTGCTCATTGAGCAGCAGCGTCAGAATACGATGACGAATTTCATTTAAACGTTGAGTGTGTGAGGCAGACACATTGCATCCCTTTAGTCTGAAAGCACCTGCACGAAGTGTAGCGTTTTGACTGAAAAAGGGAGGCAAAAAATCGTCCCGCAGGCGGGAATGCGCGCGGATGTGTCAGCGAAAAGCCTGTAAGGGATTAACGACTGCTGGAAAGCGTCGGGATAGCAGGCGCGGATTCAGTTTGCTTTTGCTGATGATGCTCGAAGGCCGCGGGTAGGATAAAGACGAGACGGCTAAACAGAATGATAAAACTGATGAGTAAAACAACCCGCGTCATACTGACGCTTTTTTTACGTCTTCGGGGAGAAAGGGCGCTGTTCACGCAAAGAAATTCCTGTAATAACCCAGACCGGGCGACAGCAATATTTAGTCACAGTCGCCCGGGTAAATCAACCGCTGTTTAAAAAAAATACAACGGGTCAATAGCTGGCTTTCTGGGCCAGCAGGGTCGCAAAACGGCAGTTAATGCGGTTGCCGTTTTCATCTTTGCGATGTAGCTGTCCCCAGTTTTCGTTGTATTTCACAATGTGCCAGTTGCGGTAGTAATGGCTTAACTCACCGGACTTAAACGCGAAAGGGAAGTCAGACGGACAGGGCGCATCCTCGGTATTCATCGCGGCCACAATCAGGTTAAAGCCGTTTTTCACGGTACAGGCTTGCATATCCGCGATGAGCTGGGGAATGGTGGCCGGTTGCAAAAACATCATGACCACCGTCGAGATGACCACCTGCCAGGCCCCGTTAAAACGCACCTGATTTAAATCCTGCAGCGCCGTATGAATGCCGGTCAGCCCTTCGGCGGCGATGATCTGATTGAGCCGTTCCAGACTGGCGGGATTGTGATCCCAGGCCGTCACGTCAAAACCATGTTGGTTAAGGAACAGCGTATTACGTCCACTTCCGCACCCCAGATCAAGCGCTTTTCCGGGTGTCAGTTTAGGCAGCGCCTCGGCCACCTCCGAGTGCACAGGGGTTAAGCCATAGGTTTCTGCAAAATAGTTATCGGTTCGCAATGTCATGATTATCCGTTCGGTAATGCGGGCAGCAAATGCCCGCACAATCAGGCTTCTGCCAGAATCAGCTTCCAGCCGGTGACCTCATTCCAGTAGTTTTGCTCACGCTCCAGATCGAGCTGGACCAGGTTATTTTGACTGAAATAGCCCGCCGGGAAGGTAAGCGTCCAGTGGCCCTCATCACAGGTCAGCGTTAACGCGTCAGGACGTGTAGTCGCCTGGCGCTGGTTGTTCAGTAAGGTGCCAAGGCGCAGCAGGAATATCAGCGGCAGAAACTGTTTTTTCTTAAACAGCGTGACGCGAGGCAGTTCATCCACTTTGACGGCTTTACGGTGGAATCTGACCAGTGCTGCCAGCAGCATCTGCTGATCCTGGTTGAACCCCGGCAGGTTGGTGTTCTGCAAAATATAGGCTGAGTGGCGTTGCATACCGCTGTGGTTGATCGTCAAGCCGACTTCGTGCAGCATCGCCGCCCATTTCAACAGCGCCGCCAGCTGAGGATTCGCGAGTTTGGGATTCTGGTCGCGCCATTGCAGATAGAGCTGCTCGGTGGTTTCCAGCACTCGACGCGCCTGGTCGCTGTCGATGGCATAGTGATTCGCCAGGCTCTGAGCGGTGCGGCTGCGAATATCCCGATGGCGGAAACGGCCTTCCATCTCATAAAGTACGCCTTCACGCAGCGCGCCATCGCTCAGGGTCAGTTCACGAATCGCCAGCGCATCAAACACGCCGCAAAGAATCGCCAGCCCCGGAACAAATACGCTTTTGCGCTCTTCAGACAGGCCTGGCAGACTCAGCGCAGCGAACGATTTATGCTTGATCACTTCATCATAAAGCTTTGTCAGTCGCTCTGGCGTAATCAGCTTCTCTTTCTCGCCCATCGCCAGCAGCACTTCGCAGGCCGCTTTGATGGTGCCGGAAGCACCAAGGGCATATTGCCAGCCGTGCAGACGATATTGCCACGCCAGGGTTTCCAGCTTCTGCGTGGCGGCCAGCCGGGCGCGACGGAAGTTTTCAACGCTGATTTCGCCGCCAGGGAAGTAAAGCTGGGCAAAGCTGACGCAGCCCATGCGGCGGCTTTCGACCAACTGAGGCTCAAAATCTTCACCGATGACGAGCTCTGTCGAGCCGCCACCGATATCAATCACCAGCTTGCGTCCTTTTTCCGGTTGCGTATGTTCGACGCCCATAAAGATCAGGCGCGCTTCTTCGTGACCGGAAATCACCTCTATTGGATAAGGAATGACCTCTGCCGCGCGCTGTAAAAACGTCTCAGCGTTAACCGCCTGACGCAGCGTATGTGTGCCGACAATCGTCACGTTGCTGGCATTAAAGCCCTGCAGGCGTTCGGCAAACAGTGCAAGGCAGTTCAGACCGCGCTCCATGGCGTCTTCGCTCAGGTAATTTTTGGCATCCAGGCCATCAGCAAGATGCACGCGCTGCTTCAGTCGCCCCAATACCTGCAAAGCCCCATCCACCACACGGGCAATGACCATGTGGAAACTGTTTGAACCGAGATCGATGGCCGCAAACTCTTGAGGTTTCGGCGTACTTTTTTGGGATATTGGCATAGGCGTTATTCAGGTTGTTCCAGCTTCTTAATGTATTCGTAAATCGCCATTTGCGACCGCACCTTACGACGATTGCCGCGCTGAACGTATTGGTTACTCAGCTCTTTATCCACGACGCGCGCTTTAACCGTGTCGCTGAGCTGAATGGCAATGATGTCCAGAATGCGCTGCTTTATTTGTGGATCCAGGATAGCCACGGCCACTTCGATACGGTAATCAATGTTACGCGTCATCCAGTCAGCCGAGGAGAGAAACACTTTCTTGTCTCCACCGTTTTCAAAGATATAAACGCGGTCATGTTCCAGGAAGCGATCAACGATACTGATCACACGAATATTTTCACTGATCCCAGGCAAGTCCGGAATCAATGAGCACATCCCACGAACCAGTAAATTAACATTTACGCCAACGCTGGAGGCCGTATAAAGCCTGTCTACCAGCCCTTTGTCCACCAGGTTGTTAATTTTAAGAGTTATGCCACTGGGGCGCTTTTGTTGGGCATTCGCAATCTCGTTATCGATCAAATCATACAGCATCCGACGTGAGTTTTGCGGAGAAACCATCAGGTGATCAAACGTCACCGGGCGGTACGGGTTTTCGATAAAGTTAAAGACCCGGCGCACTTCATTGGTGATCCGCGCATCAGCGGTCAGCAGCGAGTAGTCCGTGTACAGACGCGCGGTTTTCTCATTAAAGTTACCGGTGCCGATGTGGGCATAGCGCACGATTTCTTCGCCTTCGCGGCGGGAAATCAGAAACAGTTTGGCGTGAATTTTCAGGCCAGGCGCCGAGAAAATAACGTGAACACCGGCTTCTGTCAGGCGCTTAGCCCAGTAAATATTGGCTTCTTCATCGAAACGCGCCTGAAGTTCGACGACCACCGTCACTTTCTTACCGTTATAGGCGGCGTGAATCATCGCATCCATGATGCGGGAATGCTTGGCGACGCGGTAAATATTAATTTTAATCGCCAGCACGCTGGGGTCGAATGATGCCTGGCGTAGCAGTTCCAGCACATGCTCGAATGTGTGATACGGATAATAAAGCAGGACGTCGCGATTACGAATGGCGTCAAAACCGTTGCGGAAGCCGTCAAAACCAATGTGGCGAATCTGCGGCATCGGACGGTTAATCAGGTTGTTTTTCCCGACGTTAGGAAACCCGATAAAGTCTTTGAAGTTGTGATAGCGTCCGCCTGCCAGCACGGAGTCGTAGTTGGAAATCGACAGCTTGTCGCACAGCAGCGCCACCATAGAATCTGGCATATCGCGCTGATAGACAAAACGCACAGGTTCTGCCGTCAGACGCTGTTTCAGGCTGGAGGACATCAGTTCCAGCAGGCTGGACTCCATTTCGGTGACCAGATCGTACTCCGCATCACGCGTCATTTTCATTGAATAGGCGTTCAGCGTGTCGTAATCGTAGAAACCTTTGAAAATATCATCCAGGCAGTAGCGCAGGATATTATCTAACAGGATCATCGGCTTGCGGCGGCGCGGCGGCTCCGCAGGCAGGTTAATAAAACGCGGGACCTTGTCTGACGGGATTTCCAGCAACGCGTACTGAATATCGCTGCCGCGAATGATCTCGACCGCCAGATAGGTGTAATCGTCTTTCAGAAACTCCGTCAGGTCGGTTTCATGGGTAATCAGGATCGGCGTGATGTGCTGACGCAGTTCATGCTTAAAGTAGTGACGCAGCCAGCTTTGCTGATTAGGTGAAAGCTGACGTTCGTTAATCAGAAAGATTTGATTGCGCGCCATTTCCAGCAACAGGTCGTTGTAGAGCGCATCAAATTCCTGATCCGATTTCAGTACGCGCTGCTGAATCTTCTTCAACAGGTGGCGCGGTGTACTGGCGGAGCCTTGCTCTTCGCCAATCAGGATGCGTCGTTTCAGGTCGGCAAACCGGACCTTGTAAAATTCGTCGAGGTTATTTGAGTAAATACCTAAGAAACGCATACGTTCAATCAGCGGATTACTTTTGTCTGCCGCTTCCTGCAAAACACGTTCGTTAAAGCACAACCAGCTCATTTCTTTTTCAATATAAAGCTTTACCTGACCCATTCTCACTCCGTATGACGGTTGCAGGACTGACGACGCTACAGTATCCATCAGCATTATGGCGAGAGTATGGCAGGCTTGTCCAACAGCAAAAGTTGTCTTATCAAGCCGCTACGGGCAACATAGCGACTCATTTTCGCCGCATAATCAGGGCCGCATGAGCGTAAACCATATTCCCGTCCAGTTTAGCGATCGCCGACGTCGTGCTATTGACCGTTACACGCGGCGCCTCGTCACGTGCTGCGGGGGCGCTATTCTGTTACTGATGATGCTGCTGTTCTTTTGGTTGCTCTGGGTGGTCCTGCCGTTGTTTAGCGCACCGGGTGTGCACAGTCTCAGTCATCAGCGGCTCTGGGATGCATCGCCCGCACTGGCCATTGGTAATAAAGGCAGCGTTGGCTGGCGTATCAGTCGTGATGGCAAGGCACGATTTATACCGCTGAATGGCCAACCGCCTGAGCCCGCGCTGATGCTGACGCCCGCGCCGCAACAGGTGGTAACGAGCGCCGATGGCAATACGGTGCTGCTCAACGCACAGGGCAGTTTAACCCTGTTGCAGCCGGTGATAAGCAAAGGCGAAGGCGAGTGGCATTTTCCGTTGGGCGATAGCGGCTTTCGTCTGCCCCAGGGCGACGTAAAAGAAATGGCTGTCGCCACACTTCGTCCCGATCAATGGCGGATTGCAGCGCTCACTGACGCGGGCGTCAGTCTGTTAACGCTGGAAACTAACCGCCAGGCTGCGCTCATCCAACTGCCGGGTCTGCAGCCTGCGCATCTGGTGCTTTCGCCTAAAGGCGACCTGCTGTACACCACCGAAGGCCGCCTGCTGCGGGTCTGGCAAATCGATGACGGGCGGGCCTGGCTGCGGGAAACGCAGATGCTGCCGGAAGCGCCCCAACATATGCAGTTACTGGCCGGAGGCCAAACGCTGTTAATTCAGGACAGTCACGGTATTACGCAGTGGTTTTCCATTGCTGGCGATAACGGCCTGCGCCTGCACGCCATCCGCACGTTTGCACACAGCCCCGGACAGGGTCTGATCGTCAGTGAGGCGCAGCGCCGGGTTTTCGCTACCTTTGATCAAACCGGCCTGCTTAAGGTCTTTGCCAGCAAACAGGATGGGCCCATTCTGCAACACCAGTTAGCACCCGGCATCCTGCAGGCGCAGTTTTCGCCGCAGGGTGACAGCCTGTTGCTGGAGCGATCGTCAGGTTGGGAAACCCTTAAACTGACCAATCCCTGGCCGGATGTGACCTGGCGTAACTTCTGGCAAAAAATCTGGTATGAAAACTATCCCAAAGCCGACTGGGTCTGGCAGTCCACCAATGCCGGAGACAGCTATCAGGCGAAGTTCAGTTTAATTCCGATGGTGGTGGGCACGCTGAAAGCGGCCAGTATGGCGCTGCTTTTTGCCACGCCGCTTGCCCTGGCTGCTGCGATGTACACCGCCTGGTTTATGGCACCGGGTTTACGTCGTTGGGTGAAGCCTGCGATAGAGATGATGGGGGCGCTGCCCAGTGTGGTGATTGGGCTGATTGCCGGATTATGGTTAGCGCCCCATGTCGGTCAGGCATTAACAGGAATTCTGTTGCTGCCGGTCACGCTGGCGGGCAGTCTGCTTGGCTGCGGTATTCTGGCCCGCCGCTTACCGGCCCGCTGGCGGCAGCCGGGCCATGAGGTTATCCTGCTGCTGCCCGTGCTGCTTATTGTCGCGGCGTTAACGCTCTGGCTACCCACGCTTATCGTGCCGGATGCCGGTGACTGGCTGCCGCATTACGCGCAGCGTAATCTGCTGATAGCGGCGCTGGCGATGGGGTTTGCGCTGGTGCCGATGATTTTTACGCTGGCGGAAGATGCGCTGTTCAGCGTTCCGGCGTCGCTGGGGCAGGGCTCACTGGCGCTGGGCGCCACGCCGTGGCAAACCCTGACGCGGGTCGTGCTGCCGGGAGCGTCGGCCGGCATTTTTGCCGCGCTGATGATTGGTTTCGGACGGGCCGTAGGCGAAACCATGATTCTCTTAATGGCCACCGGGAACACGCCGCAAACTGAAGGCGGCCTGTTCAGTGGCCTGCGCACGCTGTCAGCCAATATCGCGATTGAAATGCCTGAGGCGGCCGTTGGCAGCGCACATTACCGGATTCTGTTTTTAAGTGCGCTGGTGCTGCTGGTCTTCACGTTGATGATCAATACGGTTGCCGAGCTTATCCGCCAGCGTCTGCGCCTGCGTTTTAGCCAGTATAAGGAGCAGGCATGAAAGCGATACGACAAAACGATCGCTGGCGTTGGCTTACGGCGGGTGCCGTGACGGTCTGTTTACTGGCCTTTACCCTGTTGATCGCGCTGCTGGGATGGCAGGGGCTGCGCGCGTTCTGGCCCCATCCCGTCGATCTCTATCAGTTCACACTGCCTGATGGCAGCAAAACCCGTGTACTGGGCGAAACGCTTGAGCGGCAATCGCATTATCCGGCGCCTGCCGCCGCGTCAGACGGCAAACCGGGCGACGTACATCGCTATCTGATTAAGACCGGCAACCGGGACTGGGCCGCGCCTGACTTTCGGGCGGTGCTGAGTCAGCAGGCACCGATTGTCAGCCAGCCGGACGACGTGATGGTGCTGCAGCGCCGCAGTCAGGGGAATGCCTATGGCTGGTTTGTCGGCCTGCGGGAAGAGAATGATGTTCTTACGGCAAAAGACATTATGGCGCTTCTGCAACAGCGCCTTGAACAGGTAAAGCTTATTGAGCAGCAGGCCAGCGAGATGCGTCGGGTCGATATTGCCCGGTTGAATGAACAACTGGACCAGTTGGACGATCAGGCTGAGCATCAGCGCGCGGCAAAGCAGTTCGATTTGCAGGCGCAGTCAGAATACGAGGCCAACCAGGCGGCGCTGCAACGCCGCCTTCTTCAGCTCAATGACAGGCTGAACAGTCTGCAAGCGGAAAGCCAGCGTGATGCGCTGATTCTGCGCGATGTGAACGGCACTGATCACCGCATCCCTCTGTCGCAGATTGTGGAAGCCTGGCAACCCAATGCGATGAGCCTGACGCAAAAAATGGGGCATTTCTGCCAGCAGGTGTGGCGCTTTATTAGCGATTCGCCTGCCGAAGGGGAAAGCGAGTTTGGCGTGTTTCCGGCGATATTTGGCACGGTGCTCATGGTGCTGCTGATGTCTGTAGTTGTGATGCCGCTGGGCGTTATCGCGGCGCTGTGGCTACATGAATATGCGGAACGCAACGCGTTGACCCGTCTGGTACGCATCGCCGTGGTCAACCTGGCGGGCGTGCCCTCGATTGTTTATGGCGTATTTGGGCTGGGCTTTTTTGTCTGGCTGGTGGGCGGCACGGTGGACCAGCTGTTTTACAGCAGCACCTTGCCCGCCCCGACATTTGGTACGCCCGGTTTGCTGTGGGCGTCGCTGACACTGGCCCTGCTGACCTTGCCGGTGGTGATTGTCGCGACGGAAGAAGGGCTTTCCCGTATTCCCGACAGTCTTCGGCAGGGCTCGCTGGCGCTGGGGGCGACCCAGGCCGAAACGCTCTGGAACGTGGTATTGCCTATGGCCGTTCCGGCCATGTTAACCGGACTGATTCTGGCCGTGGCACGTGCCGCAGGCGAGACCGCGCCTCTGATGCTGGTGGGCGTGGTTAAAATGGTGCCGGAACTGCCGGTAGATGCGGTGTTCCCCTACCTGCACCTCGACAGAAAATTTATGCATCTGGGCTTTCAGATCTATGATCTCGCCTTTCAGAGCCCTAATACCGAAGCCGACCGGCCGCTGGTTTTCGCCACGGCGCTGCTTCTGGTGCTCATTATTCTGTTGCTGAACCTGTTAGCTATGGGCCTGCGTCACCGCCTGCGTGAACGCTATCGCCTGATGACTCAATAACTGACGATGACTATGATGCCCGAAACTGATATTGCGCTAACCGTTGATCATCTGTCGCTCTGGTACGGTGAGCGCCAGGTGCTTCAGGATGTCTCGCTGCAACTGCCCAAAAATCGCATCACCGCATTGATTGGCCCGTCCGGCTGCGGCAAATCAACGCTGCTGCGCTGCTTTAATCGTATGAACGACGTGATTGATCGCTGCCGCATTGAAGGGGACATTCTGCTGGATCAGCAGTCGATTATGCGACCTGCTCAGGATGTCTCTGCGCTGCGTCGCCGGGTCGGGATGGTGTTTCAGCGGCCCAATCCGTTTCCCAAATCGGTTTACGAAAATGTGGTGTACGGACTGCGGCTGCAAGGGGTGCGCGATAAGCGCGTACTGAATGAAGCCTGTGAACGGGCACTCCGGGCGGCGGCGCTGTGGGGCGAGGTGAAAGATCAGCTGGCACAGAATGCGCTGACGCTTTCCACGGGGCAACAACAAAGGCTGGTTATCGCCCGCGCTATTGCGATTGAGCCGGACGTCCTGTTACTTGATGAGCCAACATCCGCGCTGGACCCGATTTCTACCCTGGTGATCGAAGAACTGATGAGTACGCTCAGGCAGCATTTCACGCTGGTGCTGGTCACCCACAACATGCAGCAGGCTTCACGCGTGTCGGATTACACAGCCTTTATGCATCAGGGATCGCTGGTGGAGTTTGATACCACAGACAGGATTTTCACCACACCACAGGTGCGCCGGACGGAAGATTACATCACCGGGCGTTACGGTTGAAAGGGCAGGGAGCCTGGCTCCCTGAGCATTAATCGTGGGCGTAGCCCTGAGCGGGTAAGGGATGACCATCCAGCCAGGCTTTTCCCTCACGCATGGTCAGTCGACCTTCGGTAAACCAGTTAATTACCAGTGGGTAGATGGCATGTTCCTGATGCTGCACGCGTTCGGTAATCTCGGCCTCGCTGTCTTCAGCAAACACCGGCACCCTGGCCTGCAAAATGACCGGGCCACCATCCAGTTCATCGGTCACGAAGTGCACGGACGTACCGTGCTCCTTATCGCCGTTTTCCAGCGCCTGGCGGTGCGTATGCAGACCGGGATATTTCGGCAGCAGCGACGGATGAATGTTCAGCAGACGGTCAGAGTAATGCGCCACGAAGCCCGGACTCAGAATGCGCATATAACCCGCCAGCACCACCAGATCCGGTGCATACGCATCGATCTCACGCATCAGCTGCCGATCAAAACTGTCGCGATCGTTAAAGTCACGTGCATCCAGCGCTTTTGCCGGGATCCCGGCCTCCTGCGCGCGAACTAAACCATAGGCGGAGGCTTTGTTACTGAACACGGCAGCGACGCTGCCGTGAATACGCCCGTTTGCACAGGCGTCGAGGATGGACTGAAGGTTACTTCCGTTACCCGAAATCAGTACAACCAGCTTTTTCATGAATGAATAACCACACGCTCTTCCGAGTCTGAGGCGTTAATCACACCAATTTTCCATGCGTTTTCCCCGGCAGCACGCATCAGGTCAACGGCCTTATCCGCGTCAGCCGGGCTCAGCGCGATGATCATGCCCACGCCGCAGTTGAAGGTGCGATACATCTCATGACGACTGACATTGCCCGCCTGCTGCATCCAGCCGAACACGGCAGGCCACTGCCAGCTTTTCTCGTCAATCACCGCCTGAGTATTGTCGGGCAGGACACGCGGAATGTTTTCCCAGAAACCGCCACCGGTGAGGTGAGCAATCGCGTGCACATCCACCTGCTCAATCAGGCTGAGGATGTTTTTGACGTAAATGCGCGTCGGCGCCAGTAAGTGATCGGCCAGCGGTTTGCCTTCCAGGTGCTCAACCAACGGATCGGTGCCGCTGACTTCCAGAATCTTACGCACCAGGGAATAGCCATTCGAGTGCGGGCCGCTTGAGCCCAGGGCGATCAGCACATCACCGTCCTGAACCTTGCTACCGTCAATGATTTCTGACTTTTCAACCACACCGACGCAAAAGCCCGCGACATCGTAATCTTCGCCATGATACATGCCCGGCATTTCAGCGGTTTCGCCGCCCACCAGCGCACAGCCTGACTGCAGACAACCTTCGGCGATACCGGTGATGACCGCCGATGCGGTTTCCACATCCAGCTTGCCGGTCGCGTAGTAATCCAGGAAGAAGAGAGGCTCCGCGCCCTGTACCACCAGGTCGTTAACACACATAGCAACCAGATCGATACCAATGGCATCGTGACGTTTGAGATCCATCGCCAGACGCAGCTTGGTGCCCACGCCATCGGTGCCGGAGACCAGCACAGGCTCACGGTATTTTTGCGGCAGCGCACAAAGCGCACCGAAGCCGCCTAGTCCACCCATGACTTCCGGGCGACGCGTCTTTTTCACTACGCCTTTAATACGGTCAACCAGAGCGTTACCAGCATCAATATCAACACCGGCGTCTTTGTAGCTGAGAGAGGTCTTATCGGTCACTGCGAGGTCCCCACGCGAGTTGCGGTTGGTGGTTTAATATAAAGCGCGGCAATTCTATCAGCGCAGGCAAACGTTTGCGAGTCTCAGATTGCGTCCCCGACAATTTTCATCAATCCTTATTTTATGCGGTGGATTGCGCAAGCACATGTGGCGCGATGTTAAAAAGGCGGTATAATCCCGCGATTTTTTTTTAGCTCAACTCACTCCGGGAGAACAACAATGAAGATCGTGGAAGTTAAACACCCGCTGGTCAAACATAAACTGGGCCTGATGCGTGAGCATGATATCAGTACGAAGCGTTTCCGTGAGCTGGCCTCTGAAGTGGGCAGTCTGCTGACCTATGAAGCCACGGCCGATCTGGAAACCGAAAAGGTCACCATTGAGGGCTGGAATGGCCCGGTTCAGGTTGATCAAATTAAAGGCAAAAAAATCACCGTTGTGCCCATCCTGCGTGCCGGCCTGGGCATGATGGAAGGCGTACTGGAGCACGTGCCCAGCGCGCGCATCAGCGTGGTAGGCGTGTACCGTGACGAAGAAACGCTGGAGCCTGTACCTTATTTCCAGAAGCTGGTGTCCAACATTGAAGAGCGCCTGGCGCTGGTGGTCGATCCGATGCTGGCGACGGGCGGCTCCATGATCGCCACTATCGATCTCCTGAAAAAAGCCGGCTGCAGCAGCATTAAAGTGCTGGTGCTGGTCGCTGCGCCAGAAGGCATTGCCGCACTGGAGAAAGCGCACCCGGACGTGGAGCTGTACACCGCCTCCGTGGACCAGGGCCTGAACGACAAGGGTTACATCATTCCGGGCCTGGGTGACGCGGGCGATAAGATTTTCGGCACCAAATAGTGACCTGTTCAGGCGGCTTCATGCAGCACCTTGCTGTCAGCCTGCAGGCGCAGGCCGAGCCGCTTTTTTTCGCAACAGCCAATAACCTTCATCAGCCGACCAGAGAGTCGGCTTTTTTTTGACCAAAAACAGACTATCAACTCAAGGGGACTTTTAATGACTCGTCGCGCTATCGGCGTTAGCGAACGGCCGCCATTACTGCAAACGATTCCGCTCAGCCTGCAACATCTGTTCGCCATGTTCGGCGCAACGGTGCTGGTACCCATCCTCTTTCATATCAACCCGGCTACGGTACTGCTGTTTAACGGTGTCGGGACGCTGCTGTATCTGTTTATCTGTAAAGGCAAGATCCCCGCTTATCTGGGATCCAGTTTTGCCTTTATTTCACCTGTTTTACTCCTGCTGCCGCTGGGTTACGAAGTGGCGCTGGGGGGATTTATTCTCTGCGGCGTGCTGTTCTGTCTGGTCGCGTTGATCGTCAAAAAAGCCGGTACCGGCTGGCTGGATGTGATGTTTCCGCCTGCTGCAATGGGCGCTATCGTGGCGGTCATTGGTCTGGAGCTGGCGGGCGTCGCAGCAAACATGGCGGGCCTGCTCCCTGCTGAAGGTCATGCGCCTGACGGGACAACCGTGCTGATTTCGCTGGTCACCCTGGCCGTCACCGTTTTTGGCTCGGTGTTATTTCGTGGCTTTATGGCCATTATCCCGATTTTGATCGGCGTGCTGGTGGGCTACGCGCTTTCCGCTTTTATGGGCATTGTGGACTGGCGCGGCGTGGAAAATGCGCCGTGGTTTGCATTACCGACGTTTTATACGCCGCGTTTTGAATGGGTGGCGATGTTAACGATCCTGCCCGCCGCGCTGGTGGTGATCGCCGAACACGTGGGCCACCTGGTGGTCACGGCCAATATTGTTAAGCGTGATCTGGTCCGTGATCCCGGCCTGCATCGTTCCATGTTCGCCAACGGTTTATCGACCGTCATTTCGGGTTTCTTTGGATCCACGCCAAACACCACCTATGGTGAAAACATTGGCGTAATGGCCATTACCCGCGTTTACAGCACCTGGGTGATTGGCGGCGCGGCCATTTTCGCGATTTTGCTCTCCTGCGTGGGCAAACTGGCAGCGGCTATACAAGCGATCCCGGTGCCGGTCATGGGCGGCGTCTCCTTGCTGCTCTACGGCGTCATCGGTGCCTCCGGTATTCGTGTCCTGATCGAATCCAAAGTGGACTACAACAAAGCGCAAAACCTGATTCTGACCTCCGTGATCCTGATCATTGGCGTCAGCGGCGCGAAAGTGCATATCGGTGCCGCCGAGCTGAAAGGGATGGCGCTGGCGACGCTGGTTGGCGTTGCGCTGGCGTTGATTTTCCGCGTCATTTACCTGCTGCGCCCGGAAGAAGTGGTGCTTGATGCAGAAGAGACACGCGACACATCGTCATGATGAAGGCCTGAAGACGCGGGCAGGGACGCCCGATTCATCTCTTCGCAAAAACTATGATAGACTGCCCCCGATTTTTGCCTGTTCGCTTGCTGAGGTGCTTCTGAACACGCCGGCACAATTGTCATTGCCACTCTATCTACCTGACAACGAAACCTTTGCCAGCTTCTGGCCGGGGGAAAACCCCTCGCTGATCGCTGCGATCAAGGGGGCGCTAAGCCAACAACATGGCAGCTATCTCTACTTCTGGTCGCGCGAAGGAGGAGGGCGCAGCCATCTGCTGCATGCTGCCTGCGCTGAAATGTCCGCGCGTGGTGAAGCCGTGGGCTATGTACCGCTGGATAAGCGCACCTGGTTTGTTCCAGAGGTGCTGGACGGCATGGAACAACTGCCGCTGGTTTGCATCGACAATATCGAATGCATCGCGGGAGAAGAAGCCTGGGAAATGGCGATTTTTAATCTCTATAACCGCATCCTGGAAACCGGCAATACCCGGCTCTTTATTACCGGCGATCGCCCACCGCGTCAGTTGAACCTGCACTTACCCGATCTGGCATCACGGCTCGACTGGGGGCAAATCTACCGTCTGCAGCCGCTCTCCGATGAAGATAAGTTACAGGCTTTACAGCTTCGCGCCGGACTGCGTGGGTTCGAACTGCCTGAAGACGTCGGCCGGTTTTTACTGAAGCGGCTGGATCGGGAGATGCGCACGCTGTTTGATACGCTGGATCGTCTGGATAGCGCCTCTATCAGTGCGCAACGCAAACTGACGATCCCGTTTGTTAAAGAAACGCTTGGACTTTAAAGAATCGCCAGTACCGCCTCGGGCGGACGGCCTAAGCGGGCCCGATCGCCATTGATCACAATGGGCCGCTCAATCAGAATGGGATTTTCCACCATCGCGTCCAGCAAAGCGCTTTCGCTTAACGCTGCCTGATCCAGCGCCAGGGCGGTATAGGTCGGTTCGTTGCGGCGCATCAACTGACGCGCGCTCTCCATGCCCAGTTTCTGCAGCAGAATCTGCAACGTCGCTTTGTCGGGCGGCGTCTCCAGATAGCGCACAATCACCGGCTGGATGCCACGCTGCTCCAGCAGTGCCAGGGTTTCCCGACTCTTACTGCAACGGGGATTATGATAAAGCGTCACCATACTGCTTATCCTTTCTGATATTGCTTAAAGCGTTGCTGCAACTGGCGCAACTGATCGATGCGCGCATCATAACGCGCCTGTTTCAGGCTCCCCAGCGGCACCTGGGCACTGGCCTGGCTCAGGGCACTGATGGCCTGAGCGATCTGACCATTTAAGGCCAGACTTTCGGCACGGGCAAACAGCTCTTCGTCGGTATGGCCCTGCTGTGCTGAAGCCTGAGCCAGCAAATCCCATCCGTTGGTGTCATCTTTGTGTGTCCATGTATAGCGGTTCAGAATGCGGCTGGCATTGGCGGGTTGCTTCGCTTCAACATAAGCGTTCGCCAGGTTGAGCTGAACGACCGGGCTGGTTTTAGCCGCCTGCGTCGCGGTCAACAGTGCAATGGCCTGCTGTGGCTGATTCAGGCCGATATCAATATCCGTCATCAGGTCAAGCAGCCAGACGTTTTCAGGCTGCTTAGCCAAAAGTGGCGTCACAATCCTTTTGGCTTCGCCATAGTTTTTGGCCTGCAAAAACTGCACCGCCTTGCCGTACCGGGAAGCCAGCTGCTCGCGTGCATTACCGTTGGCATACTGGTTCAGTAACTCATCGGTCAGTTGATTACGGCCGGTCGGATACATGCCCAACGTGCGCACCTTTGCCAGATAAAAGTCCTGAGAAGACTGGACTACCACCGCGCGCATCTGGTTTGCCCGGTTGCGCGCATCGGCGAGACGGCTGTCTGGTAAGGGGTGAGTCAGCAGGATTTCCGGCGGTTTGGAAGAAAACCGGCTCTGATCGGCCAGTTTTTGCAGAAAGTCCGGCATGGCCTGCGGGTTAAAGCCCGCGCGCTGCAAAACCTGAATACCAATGCGGTCGGCTTCCTGTTCGTTATTCTGCGTAAAACTGATGATGCCCTGCTGGGTACCCGCCAGTGTACCGGTTAAGGCGGCCATGCCCGCCTGTGGGCTGGCCATCGCCAGCAGGATCGATCCCAAAGCCCCTACCCAGGTCAGCGGGGCATTGCGCTTTTGATCTTCCATCGCCCGCGCCAGATGGCGCTGCGTCACGTGGGAGATCTCGTGCGCCATCACCGAGGCCAGCTGGCTTTCAGTATCGGTGAAGCGGAATAGCGCGGCGTGCAACACCACATTGCCACCAAAAAACGCAAAGGCGTTAAGTTCATCATTTTGAATCAGGAAAAAGTGGAAAGGCGTTTTAACCGCGTCCGCGTGAGAAACCAGCCGTTGACCGAGCTGATTGATGTACTGATTTAGCAGGGGATCGTTAATCAGCGGGGCGCTGGCACGTAGTTGCCGCACATAGAAATCCCCCATCTGCAACTCCTGATTAATCGACAGCGTAGAGCCTGCGGTCGTGCCCATATCCGGCAGGGAGTCGCTGATATCCGCCTGCGAGGTCAGCGGACAGGATAACGTGAGTGCAGGGAGTAGCGCAGCAATCAGCGTTTTTTTTAACCGGTTCAACATGCCTGAATCCTGTAATGAATCCCTGAATGGGACAGGTAAGCCGCTAATATGTTCTGTTTTACCCACGAATAGCGAGGCGTTCTGCGTATCTTAACCACAGGGCATGAAGAATGAAATGACGTTATCGCGCCCACTGCGCGGCAGGATTGTGATAATGCTTCAAACCTGACGAAAAAATTTGACGGTACAATGATCTGAAAAGCGCCTGAATAACAGCCTGTCCGGATGAAAATGGCCGACAACGTTGGCATAAACGCAAGGGCCGAATACAAAGATACACGCGGACTGACATGCGGGCCGGGTAGCCACACGGCGGACGCGCTGAAAAGCAACAAAAAAACTGAACATACTGGCCATTTTTCCAGGTATTCTCTGAAAAAAAGGCCCTGTACCGTAACGATTATCAGAAAGGTAAATTAAAAATATTGATGGTGAAAATGCCTTTATTGCCGACAGGCTATTTATGGCTGGCAAGGAAGCGCCAGGAAATCGCGTTATCCAATCACGAACCGTGACACGCTTTATGAACCATCTTAAATAAGAAAGAAAAAACACGGTCGATAAAAAATACTTTTTATCACGCTCCGTTTTTATTTTATGGCCGTCCCGACAAAATGCTATTAAGAATTTCAGCTGCTCTCCGCGTTGTACCACTGTGATATAGATAAGCCGCCGTCATCTTCAGGAGCCGCCGACGTTGCGGTAGCACGGTATACATCAGATTTAAACAGCAGGAGAGTGAGTGATGCGACCAGCAGCCTTTATTGTGGTAGCGGCGGTAGCGGGATTTATTGGCGGGAATGTTATGCAGTTGCCAGTATTAGTCGACAAGGTCAGCGGTAAATTTGCCAGTAAAACAGAACCCAGTGATTACTGGAGCACTCCGGCCATTCAGGGCTATGGAAAAATACATTATGTGGATACACCCGCGTATAAACCCGGCACGGTAGCGGATCTCAGTAATAAAATTGTTTTTCAAATTAATCGCAGTGAAGGCGATATTCGTCGGCCTAATCTGGGGCTGGAGCGCGTGGCACGCGTCACGAATCTCTATTACGCCGCAGGTGTACCGTTAGATAAACTGAATTTCGTCGTGTCAATTAACAGTGATGCCGTTCCCGCCGCACTGAATAATGAACAGTTTCATAAAGCATACGGGGTGGATAATCCTAACCTCCAGTTAATTAGCGCACTGGAAAAGGCGGGCGTGAAAGTGTCCATTTGCGATCAGTCAGTGGCGTTTCACCATTTCGAGCGTGACTGGATTGATACGCGCGTCACCCACACGATCTCCAGCGGCACCACCGTTGCCACGCTGCAAAACCAGGGTTATGCCTTTTTGATGCTGTAAGTCTCGCGATGGCGGCGCGCGCCGCTGTCACCTTAACGTCATCTTTCCGCGATGTGCATGTCATAAAACGCCTTTAGTGTAAGCGCCAATGAGATCGATCTCATTGGCGACTGACGAGGGTGAAATGAGTGACTTAATTCGTGTGGCTGAACGGGCTGGGGTTTCGCGCGCCACCGCCGCACGTGCCTTTTCCGATCCCCATCTGCTTAAACCTGGCACGCTGAAAAAGGTGCTGGATGCCTCGGAAGCACTGGGTTTTCGCCCCAACCATATTGCGCGCCAGCTCCGTATGCAGAGTTCGACCACTCTGGGCGTACTGCTGCCATCACTCAGTAACCCGGTGTTTGCGTTACAGCTTCAGGCGATGGAGCACCAGGCCCGGCTGGCGGGTTATGGCCTGCTGGTCGCGACAACGGATTATCAGCCAGAACGTGAGGCGGCGATCGTTGAACACATGCTGCGTCAGCGCGTTGCAGGGATGGTCCTGACCGTGTCAGATGCTGACAGCAGCGCCGTATTACCCACCCTGGCTGAAGCCCGCATGCCTTTCGTTCTGGCGCATAACATGCCGCAGAACACCGCCTGGCGCAGCGTCTGTGTGGATAACCGCCGGGCAATGGCAGAAGCCACTGCGCACCTGATCGCGCTGGGCCATCGGCATATTGTCATGGCGGCAGGGCCGATGTTGCAGTCTGACCGTGCACGTCAGCGCTACCTCGGCTATTGCGATGCGATGCAGCAGGCAGGCTTTACGCCCAGCGCGCTGGTTGATATGCCCAGCCACATTCACGCCCTGTTCGATCCCTTTTTACCGTTGATGACGGGCAGCGATCCGCTGACCGCCGTAATTTGCAGTAACGACCTCCTGGCCATCAGCCTGATGGGGGCGGCCGCGCGTGCAGGCATTAACGTACCGCAACAGCTGTCTGTTATGGGCTTCGATGGTATTGCCATCGGTGAACAGCTTTCGCCTTCACTGGCCAGCGTGGTGCAGCCCAGCGAGCGGTTGGGTGCCTGCGCCATCGATATGCTTCTCGACTCGTCTGCTGAGGCTTCGCGCTTACTGGACCACCACCTGCGTTCAGGCGAGAGCATCGCAGCAATTTTTCATTCTTCAACATCAGGAAAACATCATGTCTACACACAATAAAATTGCGCTGTTTGCCAGCGCGGCGTTGCTTACCGCCTGTGCATTATCCAGCCCGCTGGCGCAGGCCGAGGAGAATGCGATTTGCTATAACTGCCCACCGGAATGGGCGGACTGGGCGACACAGCTCCAGGCGATCAAAAAAGACACCGGTATTGTCGTGCCGCAGGATAATAAAAACTCCGGCCAGGCCCTGGCGCAGCTCGTCGCCGAAAAAAATAACCCCGTCGCCGATGTGGTGTATTACGGTGTCAGTTTTGGGATTCAGGCGGCACAGGCGGGCGTGGTGACCGACTACAAACCTGCCAACTGGGATCAGGTTCCGGCAGGGATGAAAGACCCACAGGGTAAGTGGGTCGCGCTGCACTCTGGCACCATGGGGTTTATGGTTAACGTCGATGCCCTGGGCGGCGCGCCGGTGCCGACGTCCTGGGACGACCTGCTGAAGCCAGAATACAAAGGCATGGTGGGTTATCTGGATCCCGCCAGTGCGTTTGTCGGTTATGTCGCCGCCGTGGCGGTGAACCAGGCGAAAGGGGGCACGATGCAGGATTTTACCCCCGCGCTGACGTGGTTCAAAAAGCTGCAGGCCAACAAGCCGATTGTGCCTAAACAAACCGCCTATGCCCGCCTTATCTCTGGCGAAATCCCGATTTTGCTGGATTACGACTTCAATGCCTATCGCGCGAAGTATAAAGATCACGCCAACGTCGTCTTTGTCATTCCTCAGGAAGGCACGGTGACGGTGCCTTACGTCATCAGTCTGGTAAAAAACGCCCCGCATGCTGCCAATGGCAAGAAAGTGATGGACTACGTGCTGTCGGATAAAGGGCAGGCGATTTGGGCTAACGCCTATCTGCGCCCGGTGCGGCCTTCTGCGATGTCCGCAGAGGCTAAAAAGCGCTTCCTGCCCGACAGCGATTACGCGCGCGCCCATACTGTTGACTACCAGCAGATGGCTGATGCACAGAAAGCCTTCTCTGCCCGTTATTTGAGTGAGATTCGGTAATGGCCTTGTCGAATGCCCGCAGCGGTTTACCGGTGGCCTCGCGCCACCGGTCTCGCCGACGTGAGCAGGGGGCCAACTGGCCATGGATGCTGCTGCCGGCCTTACTGTTTTTTGCCGCCTTCTGGCTGTTGCCTTTTGCCCGTTTATTACAGATGGGCATGACGCCGGATCGCAGCACCCGGCACAGTGGTTACTGGACAGTGATTACCCAGCCCCAGTATCTGCAAAGCCTGTTTAACACCGTCCTGTTGTCGCTGGCGGTCACACTGGTCACGCTCGCGATTGCCAGCGTGGTGGGCTGTTTTCTGGCTCGCCAGCGCTTCGCCGGGCGCGGCACCTTACTGGCGTTGCTCACGTTCCCCCTGGCGTTCCCGGGTGTGGTGGTCGGGTTTTTAGTGGTGATGCTGGCGGGACGGCAGGGCGTGCTGGCGCAGATCAGTATGCAACTGGTTCATGAACGCTGGACGCTGGCCTACTCGCTCACGGGGCTGTTTATTGGCTATCTCTACTTTTCACTGCCCCGCGCCATTGTCACGCTGGTCGCCGCCAGTGAAAAACTGGATCGTTCGCTGGAGGAGGCCGCCCGCTCATTGGGCGCCAGCCAGTGGCGCATTATTTGTGACGTGATTGTGCCGGGCCTGAAGCCGGCACTGCTCTCCAGCGGTGCACTGTGTTTTGCCACCAGTATGGGCGCATTCGGCACCGCCTTTACGCTGGGCACCGACCTGAGCGTGCTGCCGCTCACGATTTACGGCGAGTTTACTAACTATGCCAACTTCGCCACGGCGGCGGCGCTGTCGGTGGTCATGGGCGCGGTGGCCTGGCTGGGATTGATGCTGGCACGTGTACTGACCCAATCCCGGGAGGAGAAGACCTCATGAAACGGCGTGGACTGTTCTGGCTGCAAATCGCGATCACGACGCTGACCGCCCTGTTCATGATTGTGCCGGTGGTGTTATCCATGCTGGCGGGCGTCACGCAAAACGACTTTGTCGGCCTGCGTAGCGGGCTGACGTTGAAGTGGGTTGAACAGGTGTGGGACATGTACAGTGACACGTTTTGGCTGTCGCTGATGATCGCGATGAGCTGTTTGCTTGTCACGATGGTTGTCGGCGTGCCCGCCGCCTGGGGATTACTCAAGTCGCCGTCGCGCTGGTCGTCACGTATTGAAGAGTGCCTGATGCTGCCCGTGGCGCTACCGGGCCTGGCGACGGCGCTGGGGATTATCCTGCTGTACGGCCAGTTTTCCGGCCTGCGCGACAGTTGGGTCTTTATCCTGATTGGCCATGTGCTGTTCACGCTGCCGTTTATGATTCGCCCGGTTCTGGCCGTGATGCAGGCTATCCAGTTGCCCCGACTGGAAGAGGCAGCCGCCAGCCTGGGGGCAGGCTTCTGGCAGCGTTTTTTCACCGTGGTGGTTCCCAACTGCCGTAACGGCATTCTTGCCGGGGCTTTTATGGTGACAACGCTGTCGGTCGGCGAATTCAATATTACCTGGATGTTACATACACCGCTGACCAAAACGCTGCCTGTGGGCCTGGCCGACAGCTATGCCTCCATGCGGCTGGAAGTCGGCTCGGCGTACACCTTAATCTTCATTTTAATGATTTTACCCCTGCTGCTGATGCTTAACGCCTGTAATCACTGGCTTGAACGTCAGTCACGTCAGCCACTCAGCGAGGAAAAGGCATGAATAACGATGCTGTTAACGTTACGTTGCGCGGCTGCGCGCGCCGTTTTGCGCATCACCAGGCGCTGCATCCTCTGGATCTCAGCGTGCACGCTGGCGAAACCCTGGTGCTGCTGGGGCCATCGGGCTGTGGCAAAACCACGACGTTGCGCATTATCAGTGGCCTGGAGCGTACCGATGCGCCGGGTGAAGTCTGGTTTGACGATCGCAACGTGACCGATTTGCCGATTGAAAAACGTAACGTCGGGATGGTGTTCCAAAACTATGCGCTGTTTCCCAATCTCAACGTGGCGCAAAACGTGGCCTACGGCCTGAAAGTGCAGGGCATCCCGCGTGCCGAACGCGAGGCACGAGTCCAGGAGATGCTGGAACTGGTCGATCTGACTGCACTGGCCCAGCGCCATATCGATAAACTCTCTGGTGGTCAGAAGCAGCGCGTTGCGCTGGCAAGAGCCCTGGCGGCCCGGCCTAAAGTGTTGCTCTTTGATGAGCCGCTGGCGGCGCTGGACGCCAAACTGCGCGAACGCCTGCGCGCAGACATCGGCGATCTGCTGAAAAAGCTGGCGATTACCGCCGTCTATGTGACGCACGATCAGCAGGAAGCCATGGCACTGGGCGACCGCATTGCGGTCATGGAGCAGGGCCGCCTGGTCCAGATTGCGACGCCGCAGGCCATTTATCAGCGTCCGGCTTCGCGCTTTGTGGCGGACTTCGTGGGCGCGATTAACTGCATTGAAACCGATGAGCAGGGGCAGCCGGTGAGATTCTGTCGTCCAGAGGATGTCCTGCTGGCAGAAGCGGGGCGCTATGCCCGACACGGCTGTATCGTCGCCAGCACCTTTCTCGGTGCCTCTCAACGCCTGCAGATCGATATTGGCCTGGATAAGCCCATCCAGGTCGAGCGTCACGCGCGCGAAAACTGGCATGCCGGGCAGCGTATCAGCTGGTCACTGGCCGGGCAGGCCGCGCTGGAATTTACCGCTTAAGGAGTGAAAGAGTGTCCGCTAATCCTACGCTGATCGCACAGATCAGTGACTTACATATTAAAGCGCAGGGGCGTTTGTCTTATAAGAAAGTCGATACGCACACGGCGTTACTGCGGGCCATCGCCACGCTGAATGCACTGCAACCGCGTCCTGACGTGGTCGTGATTACCGGTGACCTGGTGGATTTCGGCACCGCCGCAGAGTACCAGACGCTGCGCCAGGCGCTGGAGGGGCTGGAACGGCCCTTTTACCTGATGGCAGGTAATCATGACGACCGCCAGGCCCTGCGGGCCGCGTTTCCCGATCACACTTATCTGCAACAGGGCCCGACGCTCAACTGGCGGCTTATCGTCAGGGACGTCCAGCTACTGGCGCTGGATTCCAGCGTGCCGCACCAGCCATGGGGTGAACTTGATGATCGGCAGCTTCGCTGGCTGGATGACGCACTCACTGCGTCACCAGACATGCCCACATTGGTGATGCTGCACCATCCGCCGTTTGTCTGCGGTATTGATCATATGGACCGCCAGCGATTACGTCAGCCCGAAGCTCTGGCGGCGATTATTGCCCGCCATCCCCAGGTTGAACGGGTGCTGTGTGGGCATGTACATCGGGCTGTTCAGACGCGGTTTGCCGGCACGCTGGCCTGTATTGCGCCTGGCGTTTCTCACCAGGTTGCGCTGGATCTGCAACCGGATGGCCCGGCCAATTTTGTGCTGGAACCGGCGGGGTTTTTGCTGCATCGCTGGCAACGGGAGCAGGGCATGACCACCCACCAGTGCGCAATCGGCGACTACGACGGCCCCTGGCCCTTCTATGACGAAAACGGTTTAATCGATTAAATGCGCGTCAGGGCGATTTTTTGAACTGTACTGTGCTTAAGCCTGCTCAAAATGTCCTACAGCGTGTAGACTTACAGGCTGTAGAACCGCGATATGATAAAAACAACAGAGCCAGGCACAGCACAATGAATTTTCGCACTGTGGCGTCAACGCCATGTTAATGAATTTCCGTCCAAGAGCTGACTTACGCACGCTTATTGCGCTGCTGGTCATCATCAGCATCGTTATCACCCTGGCCAATAATTTATATGCCACATGGCGCGTGCAGCGCATGGTGCTGATCGACAGTACGCTGGAAGCCAACCGCGCCTACGCGGCTAAGCTGGCCTCGACCAGTGAGGTTTTTTTTCGTCTGGCGCAGTCACAGTTGCACTTTAGTGCCAATGTACTGGGAAAGGATTTCGATAACGAAGAACTGTTAAAAACGGAAGTGAATCGCCTGCGCGAGCAGACGGACAGTTTTAACTCGGTGGCCGTCGTGGATGAAAACGGTACGGTGCGGGCCATCTCGCCGGAGTCGCTGACCCTGACCGGCATGCATCTGACCAGTGATGCGTCACGTGAAGCGCTGCAAACCCGGCAGCCCATGATCAGCAAGCCCACGGTTTCCGCCGCCAATAACCTGCTTATCTTTGTCTCATGGCCCATCTGGAACAGTCAGGGACACTATCTCGGTTATGTCGGCGGCACCATTTACCTGAAAAAGAAAAGCATTCTGAATGCCCTGCTGGGTGAACAGTTTTACCGGGACGGCACCAGCGTCTTTGTGCTCGACAGCAATAATCAGGTGCTCTATCACCAGAACCGGCAACTGGTTGGCAAAACCATACCGCCGCTGTTGAGCGACCGTGAACGGCAGGAAAAAGATAACGGTTCACTGGTGTTAACAGAAACCGACAAACCCACCCGGCTGGCGGGCTATGCCATCGTTCCGACCACGGGCTGGATGGTCGTGGCGCTAAAACCGGTAGACGCGACGCTGCAACCGCTGTCGGGTCTGATACTTAAAGTCCTGAAACACTCGGTTCCCTTCGCGCTTCTGACCTTGCTGGTGGCAGTGATTCTGGCCCGGATGATCGCTATGCCGCTCTGGCAACTGGCCCGCAAAGCCAGCAAGATTGATGGTCAGAGCGCCACCAACGATATCGGCGGCATTCATGCCTGGTATTTTGAGGCGGCGCAGGTGAAACGTGCCCTGCTGACCGGTATCGGGCTGGTGCAGGATAAGATTGGCCGTCTGAGTTCTGAGGCACAAACCGATCCGCTGACTCAGCTCCTCAACCGACGTGGCCTGAATGCCGTGCTCGATTATTTCCAGACACTGCAACAGCCTTTTGCCGTGCTGGCACTGGATATCGATCATTTCAAAAACGTTAACGATAACTGGGGCCATGACGTCGGCGACCGGGTGATCCAGCAGGTGGCCAGAACGCTCCAGCAAAGCGCCAGAAAGCAGGATATTGTCAGCCGTAACGGCGGGGAAGAGTTCCTGATGCTGTTACCGGATACCAGTCTGGCCGACGCCGAGGCCATCGCTGAGCGCATACGTCTGAGCATCGCAGGCGAGGCGGTGGAAAATGTCGGCAATATCACGCTCTCGATTGGCGTGGCCGAATGGAGTGCACGCCGCGTGCCGCTGGAAACCAGTCTGAAGCGTGCCGACGATGCGCTCTATCAGGCCAAAAACGCAGGACGTAACTGCACTGTCGTCGCGAAATAGCGCGAAAGCGGCGCACCCTTTTCATCGTCTGAAGGCAGAAACGATGCCCGATGCAGCAGGGCTGCGCTCAGGAATTGATATGTTCCCGGCAGTAGCGTCGCTTCCAGCTGGCGGGCGTTAAGCCCGTTAGCTTGCGAAAAATCTGGCGAAAGTATCCGACATCATTAAAGCCACACTGACGCGCCACATCGGTTAACGAGAGGGAATCCCCGGTCAGCAATTTTTCTGCCATGACGATACGCTGGCGGTGAATGGCTTCCGTCAGCGTTAAGCGGAAAACGCGCCGGTAAACCCGCCCAAGGTAATCTGCATTACAGTGCAGCGTTTTCGCCAGACCCGAGGTGGACAGGGGCAAATGATACTGCGTGCGAATCAGCTGATTCGCCTTCCAGGCCAGATCGGCACCGGGGCTGTCAACGGTGTTCTCTTGCATAGCCGGGACGGTGAGCTGCTGCAGGATAAGCAGTAAAATACACTCCAGCGCCACGCTACGGTGAATATTCTGCTGTTCACTGAGAAACTGCCGGAACAGGGCAATGACATAAGCCGGATCGCCTACGCGCGTATGTTGAGGAAGGTGCAGCAGGCTCTGGTGTAACGTTGTCTGCGGTACAGGATGTTTCAACCAGTCGAAATGCAGCCAGTAAAATTTCAGATCAGGCGGAAATACGCCTTCTCCCACATGCCAGTGCCCGGGCCTGAGCAGTAAACTTTCTCCCGCCGTCACGCGAAACAGCACGTCGTCCTCACGGATAGTGAGTTGCCCACGCTCAACGAAAATAATTTCCCAGGAGGTCAGTCTGCGCGCCGGATGTGACCCTGTCCCGCGCGAAATAAACAGACCGCCGTTTTGCACCCGAACCGGAAACGCGATGGATAAGTCGAACATCATGATGCCTTTTCCCGCTGCTGATAGCGTTTTTTAGACTCTTCTCCCTGATTATTAACTAAAAATAGCCGCCGTGTCTGATCAAGCTCACAGTTTAACGCTCAGGTCGGAATCCTCCCTTTTTTATACTTTTTCGTTCTCTTGTGGGTTAGCCGATTCCTGACAGAATACATCGGGTAAGGCGCCAAAACACCGATAAGCCCGTTATAAAGCGGGCAACCCTCTCTGTCCTGCATGAGGAAGACTTTATGACGTCTACGACACTTGAACAGAACACACTGGCGCAGTCAAACACACAGCAGATACTGTCCCTGCGTGAAAAAATCGGCTACGGACTGGGTGACGCCGGTGGCACCGTCATTACCTGCCTGATAACGAATTTTCTAACCTTTTTCTATACCGATGTGTTTGGCTTAACGCCAGCGCTGGTCGGTACGCTGTTTATGGTGCTGCGCATTTTTGATGCGATATCAGATCCGGTGATGGGCGTGATAGCGGACCGCACGCACAGCCGATGGGGCCGCTTTCGTCCCTGGCAACTGTGGATAGCCCTGCCTGTCGGGATTATTGGCACGCTGACTTTCACCGCGCCCGCGCTTAGCATGGACATGAAACTGGTCTGGGCCTTTGCGACCTATCTGCTGCTCTCACTCAGCTATACCGCCATCAATGTGCCCTATTGCGCGCTGATTAACACCATGACGACGCGCCACTCGGAAGTGTTGTCCTGTCAGTCCTGGCGCTTTGTATTGTGTGGTGTGGCTGGCTTTCTGGTCTCAGTAGGGCTGCCGTGGCTGGTCGCTGAACTGGGAAAAGGAAACGCGGTGCTCGGCTATCGCGCAGGGGTCGGGATCCTGTGCGGACTGGCGGTGGTGATGTTTCTGTGCTGTTTCTTTTGGGTGCGGGAGCGCGTACCGCTGGATACGTTGGGCAAGTTCACCCTGCGGGAACATCTGGCCGGGTTACGCAAAAACGATCAGTTGTTACTGATGCTGCTGATGTCTTTTTTGCTGATTAACGTCTTCAACATCCGCGGCGGCGGCTACATGTACTTCATTACCTATGTCCTTCAGGGAAGCACGGCCTATACCTCCCTGTTTTTTACCATGGTGACCTTAGCCTCTATTTTGGGCTCGTTCATCGTGAATCCGCTTTCCAGACGCATTGATACCGTCCGGCTTTACTTCTGGACCAATATCGTGCTGGCGGCGGTGGCGCTGTGCATGTGGTTTCTGCCGGTTGGGTCGGCGTGGCAGAGTCTCTGGCTGGTGGTCATTCTGAGTAATGGTGTCATTCTTGGGTTTACCCTGCCGCTGCACTTCGCCCTGATGGCCTTTGCCGATGACTATGGCGAGTGGAAAAACGGCGTCCGTTCATCGGGGATGAATTTCGCCTTTAACCTGTTCTTTATCAAGCTGGCATGGGCATCCAGTGCCGTCATCATCAGCCTGCTGTTTATTGCGGTGGCCTATAAACCGGGCACAGGCAATCAAACCCCGGCTTCGCTGCATGCGATTACCGCCATGGAAACGCTGTTACCGGCCCTCTTTCACCTGCTGCTGGCCTTTGCCGTCCGTGCCTGCAAGCTGACTAACCCGATGATGACGCAGATTTCGCATGACCTGCGTATTCGCCATGTCCAGTCTTAAGGAGAGCATGATGTCTGTAAATGAAGTCGATCTGCATAAGCTCCAGATTCACGATCCGTTTCTTGGTCAGTATCAGCACCTGGTGCGGGACGTGGTGATCCCTTATCAATGGGCCGCGCTTAACGATCGTGTTGACGACGCCGAACCGAGCCATGCCATAGCTAATTTCCGCATTGCGGCGGGCCAGCAGACGGGCGAATTCTATGGGATGGTGTTCCAGGACAGCGACGTGGCAAAGTGGCTGGAAGCCGTGGCCTGGTCACTGTGCCAGAAGCCGGATGCTGAGCTGGAGAAGACCGCCGATGAGGTCATAGAGCTGGTCGCGGCGGCGCAATGTGAGGATGGCTATCTCAACACCTACTTTACGGTAAAAGCCCCGCAGGATCGCTGGACGAATCTGGCCGAGTGTCATGAGCTCTACTGCGCCGGACATATGATTGAGGCGGGCGTAGCGTTTTTTCAGGCCACCGGCAAACGACGACTGCTGGCGGTGGTGTGCAAACTCGCCGATCACATCGACAGCGTGTTTGGCCCCGGCGAGCAGCAGCTGCACGGTTATCCTGGTCACCCGGAGATCGAACTGGCGCTGATGCGGCTGTATGACGTGACCCAGGAGCCGCGCTACATGGCGCTGGCCGACTATTTTGTCACGCAGCGGGGAACGCAGCCGCACTTCTATGATGATGAGTACCAGAAGCGTGGTCAGACGTCGTACTGGCACACCTATGGGCCCGCGTGGATGATCAAGGACAAGGCTTACAGCCAGGCGCACCAACCTCTTGCGGAACAGCAGCAGGCGGTGGGGCACGCCGTGCGCTTTGTCTATCTGATGACCGGTGTCGCGCACCTCGCACGGCTGAGCCAGGATGAATCGAAACGACAGGACTGTCTGCGTCTGTGGCACAACATGGCGCAGCGACAGCTCTATATTACCGGCGGCATCGGTTCGCAGAGCAGCGGTGAAGCGTTCAGTAGCGATTACGACTTACCGAACGATACGGTTTATGCCGAAAGCTGTGCCTCGATTGGGCTGATGATGTTTGCCCGTCGCATGCTGGAAATGGAGGCGGACAGCCAGTACGCCGATGTCATGGAGCGCGCCCTGTATAACACAGTACTGGGTGGTATGGCGCTGGACGGAAAACATTTCTTTTACGTCAATCCGCTGGAAGTCCATCCGAAAAGCCTGCCTTTTAATCATATTTACGATCATGTGAAACCGGTTCGTCAGCGCTGGTTCGGCTGTGCCTGCTGCCCACCCAATATCGCCCGTTTGCTGACCTCTCTCGGCCACTATATTTATACGCCGCGCGAGGATGCGCTGTTTATCAATCTCTATATTGGTAACCGGGTCGAGATCCCGGTTGGCAATGAAACGTTGGGCCTGAGGATCAGCGGTAATCTTCCCTGGCAGGAAACCGTCACGATCACCATCGATTCCACCCAGCCTGTGAACCATACGCTGGCCTTGCGCCTGCCCGACTGGTGTACGTCGCCGCAGATAACCTGTAACGGGACGGAAGTGAACGAGGCGGCGTGCAAAGGTTACCTGTATCTGACCCGTCACTGGCAGGAAGGCGATACGGTAACGTTAACCCTGCCCATGCCGGTGCGCCGGGTTTACGGCAATCCGCTGGTGCGCCATGTGGCGGGCAAGGTGGCCGTTCAGCGCGGGCCCTTGATCTATTGCCTGGAACAGGCGGATAACGGCGAGCAGTTACATAATCTGTGGCTGCCTGCGTCGGCGACATTCCGTACCTTTGCAGGGAAGGGGGTCTTTGCGCACAAGGTGCTGATTCAGGCGGAAGGGATCAGAAAAGCGGCGGGTGAACCTGAGCAACAGCTGCTGTGGCATTACGATCAGGCACCTGCGCTGGCGCAACCCCAGACCTTAACCTTTATTCCCTGGTTCTGTTGGGCCAATCGCGGAGAAGGGGAGATGCGTATCTGGGTGAATGAGGCATAACGGCGTCATCTCTGCCAGCAGCCGGGCCCGGTGCCCGGTCTGAATTGCCGCAGGCGCGATCTGATTCGTAGCGTCTGCGGTGTTCAACGGTCTGCCGCCAGCGGCGAGGATTTTTCGTCAGCGTGGTTTTCGCGCCTTTTCAGCCCCCAAATATCCGGTACAATCGTGGCCCCTTATGACGTCATGGACCCAACGGCATGCTGGCTTTATTGATTCAATGGTACAAACGCCGTTTTAGCGACCCACAGGCGATTGGCCTGCTGGTGATTCTGCTGGCGGGATTTTGCATTCTGTTCTTCCTGAGTGGCCTGCTGGCACCGTTGCTGGTGGCCGTGGTTCTTGCTTATCTGCTTGAGTGGCCAACCGTGCGCCTGCAACGTATTGGCTGCACGCGCAGCTGGGCCACCAGCATTGTGTTGGTGCTGTTTGCCGGCATCCTGCTGGTGTTAGTGCTGATCGTCGCGCCTGTGGCGTGGCAGCAGGGCATTAACCTGACGCGGGATCTGCCTAACATGCTCAACAAGCTCTATCTCTACGCGGCCGGTTTGCCCCGACGTTTCCCGGCGCTGGTCGATGCCGGCATTATTGATGTGATTGTCGAGAACCTGCGTGGTCGTCTGAGCGGCGTGGGTGACTCACTGGTGAAATACTCACTGGCCTCGCTGGTCGGGTTGATGACGCTGATGATTTATCTGGTGCTGGTGCCCCTGATGGTGTTCTTTCTGCTGAAAGACAAAGACCAGATGCTGAACGCCGTGCGACGTGTTCTGCCGCGAAACCGTGGTCTGGCCGCCGAGGTGTGGCAGGAAATGAATCAGCAAATCACCAACTATATTCGTGGCAAGGTGCTGGAGATGATCGTCGTCGGCATCGCCAGCTGGCTGGCGTTTCTGTATCTCGGTCTCAACTACTCTCTGCTGCTGGCGGTGCTGGTGGGCATATCGGTCCTGATTCCCTATATTGGGGCCATGCTGGTAACGATACCGGTCATTGGCGTCGCCCTGTTTCAGTGGGGGCTGGGCACGGAATTCTGGACATTGCTGACCGTCTATCTGGTCATCCAGGCGCTGGACGGCAATGTGTTAGTTCCGGTGTTGTTCTCCGAAGCGGTTAATTTGCATCCGCTGGTGATTATATTATCCGTGGTGATCTTTGGTGGGTTATGGGGCTTCTGGGGCGTATTTTTTGCGATTCCGCTCGCCACGCTGGTGAAGGCGGTGGTGCACGCCTGGCCGGATGCCACGCTTGACGAAACGCTGAGTCGGTAAACAATCAGGGCGCGGTTTTCACCGCGCCCTGAGAGGCTCATGCAGACTTAAGATAGTCCATCACGATGTCGTGGTGATTGGACGTTTTGAAATCGTCGAACACTTTTTCAATCTTGCCGTTGGCATCGACCAGGAAACTGATGCGGTGGATGCCGTCGTAGGTTTTACCCATAAAGGTTTTTTCACCCCAGACGCCAAACTGCTGGCATACCTGGTGATCTTCGTCCGACAGCAGCGTGAAGTTAAGCAGCTCTTTTTCTGCAAAACGTGACAGCTTTTCCGGTTTATCCGTACTGATTCCCAGGACTTCAACGCCCGCCTTTTTTAGCTCATCCATGTTGTCACGCAGACCACATGCCTGAACAGTACAGCCTGGCGTCATGGCTTTAGGGTAAAAGTAGACCAGAACGCGCTGACCCTGGAAGTCGGCTAAATTCACTTGTTCGCCATCCTGATCGGGCAAGCTAAATTTCGGTGCGGTATCACCGGCTTTCAGTGGATTCATCACATCTCTCCATTTTTTCGGTTCATGCTGTGGTTAATACACCATGAGGCGAGAAACAGCCAAATGGAAAATTATCAATTTCAGACGGTTTCCTCACCTGACCGTACTTTTAACGTAGCAGAACAGTCTGCGAGGCGCTCGTCTTTACCTGCCGGGTACAACCAGTTCGTGGGTGTCCGCATCGCTCAGACTGTAAAGCCGTAACGAACCCTGTGCATTCAGTTCCTGACATAACGCATTAAACGCCAGTTCAAATGCCGGGCCGTCGCTGCGCGTCGGGCTGTGTGCCGTCATCTGAATATAGAGTGTGGCGGGCTTGCCGTGTTGAGCAGGCTGAATACGTGAAACCAGTTCCGCAATGTTCATCTGGTTCTTATCGGTGAGATCCGTAAAGCGCTCAATGATATGCGGTGAGTCAGCCACCTCGACCTGGATAAAGGCCGTGTCGGGCATCGGTGGGCGTGCGGTAGCGTGCGTACGCTTCATCACGATCAGCAGTTCCAGCTCTGCGCCTTTGAGCGGGAGCGTGGACTCAATCAGCGTGATCGCGTTCCAGCTGCCGGACAGCAGCATAATGAACGTGAATTCATCCCCAAGCATGGCAAGGCGACTGTCTTCGATGTTGCAACCGCAACTGCTGACGTGGCGAGTAATCGTATTAACGATACCCGGACGGTCAACACCCAGAGCGGTGATCACCAAGTGATGGGGTTGAGATTGCGACAAAATAGGATTCCCTGTGCATTTGCTAATAACCATAAGGTAAACATAAAAAAAACTGCTGACAAGCGCGGGAATAGCGGAGCTTGCTTGCTTTTCCCTAAGTGTAAACCGTACCATGAAGCACTTGTTTGTCGAGGGGATCGCCAATGTTTACGGGAAGTATTGTTGCACTCGTTACGCCGATGGATGACAAAGGTAATGTCTGCCGTGCGAGTTTGAAAAAACTGATTGATTACCATGTCGCCAGCGGTACTGCGGCGATCGTTTCCGTCGGCACCACCGGCGAATCAGCCACCCTGAGCCATGAAGAACATGGTGATGTGGTGCTGCAAACCCTGGATCTGGCGGATGGGCGTATTCCCGTGATTGCCGGCACCGGCGCCAATGCGACAGCGGAAGGCATCTCGCTGACCAAACGATTTGAAAATTCAGGCGTTGTTGGCTGCCTGACGGTCACACCTTACTATAATCGTCCTACCCAGGAAGGCTTATACCAGCACTTTAAAGCGATTGCCGAGAGCACCAGCCTGCCGCAGATGCTGTATAACGTCCCTTCCCGTACCGGTTGTGATATGTTGCCGGAAACCGTTGCCCGCCTCGCTGAAATCAAAAATATTATCGGAATCAAAGAGGCAACCGGGAACTTATCGCGTGTCAGCCAGATCCAAGAGCTGGTTGATGATGCGTTCATCCTGGTGAGTGGCGACGACGCCAGCGCACTGGACTTTATGCAACTGGGCGGTAACGGCGTCATTTCGGTGACGGCAAACGTAGCAGCACGCGAAATGGCCGAACTGTGCAAACTGGCACAGCAGGGCAATTTCGTTGAAGCTCGCCGTCTGAATCAGCGTCTGATGCACCTGCATCAGACGCTTTTCTGTGAACCTAATCCAATCCCGGTTAAATGGGCGGCAAAACAGCTAGGATTAATCGCTAATGACACGCTGCGTCTGCCAATGACGCCACTGACGGCGGTTGCACAGCCAAAAGTGGAGCAGGCGCTGGTGAAAGCGGGTTTGCGATAATTTAGGGAGTGTGAATGAATTACTCAGTAAAGCGGTCAACGATTGCAACGGTGGTGGGGCTTTCCACCCTGATGCTGTTGTCGGCCTGTTCGAACGATCAGCGTTATAAGCGCCAGGTCAGCGGTGATGAATCTTACCTGCAGGCCAGCGGGCTGCGTGAGTTAAAAGCGCCGCCGGGCATGATTCTGCCTGTTCAGAACGGCGAATACGATATCCCACCGTCAACCAGTCAGGCACCGGTTGGCAAGCAGCTGGATATCCGTCCACCGGCGCAGCCGCTGGCCTTGATGAACGGCTCACGCGCGCAGTTCAGCAATAACACCGGCGCACTGATTTTCGACAACAACCGTGGATCAATTTGGTCGCAGGTTGTGGGCGTTGTGCAGGCGAAAAACTTCCCGATTGCGTCGCGCAATGACGCCGGACAGCAGCTGACCACCGACTGGGTGCAGTGGAACCGCGCAGATGAAGACAAGCAATATCGCGGGCGTTACCAGATCAGTGTGAAATCACAGAGCTATCAGCAGGTGCTGACCGTGCGTCTGCTGGAACTGCAGCAGGAAGGCACTAACATCACCTCGCCAGAGCAGATCCAACGCTATACCGCGCAGATGCTGAATGAGATTGCGGCGGGCATGGACAAGGTTGCCACGGCGAATGAAAACGCCGCAGCGGGCCGCGTGAACGGTGCGATTGATGTGCAGAGTGCAGCGGATGATACCGGCCTGCCTATGCTGGTATTACGTACGCCGTTCAACGTCGCCTGGCAGCGCCTGCCTGCGGCAATGAAACGCGTCGGCATGGACGTCACGGACACGACCCGTTCAACCGGCAGCATGAAAGTGACCTACAAAGCGCCGGGCAGCAGCACCTGGGACAGCCTTGGCGCCAAAGATCCTGAACTGCCAAACGGCGATTACAAGGTTCAGGTTGGCGATCTCGATAACCGAACCAGTCTGCAATTCATTGATCCTAAAGGCCATGTGCTGACGCAGGCGCAAAATGATGCGCTGGTGTCGGTGTTCCAGGCCGCAATGAACAAATAAAATTACCCCAGGCCGGAGATTCTCCGGCCTTTTTATTTTGTTTTTTGGCATAATAGCGCACGTCGAGGTAATCGATTGCGTCACGGCAATCGACCTGAATATGTTGCCTCAGAACCGGATCTTTCATGTTTGGAGTTAATAAGATGCAAAAGCGAGCTGAGTTGTATCGCGGTAAAGCGAAAACCGTATACAGCACCGATAACCCGGATCTGCTGATACTTGAGTTCCGCAACGATACATCAGCAGGCGATGGTGCCCGCATCGAGCAGTTTGATCGCAAAGGCATGGTCAACAATAAGTTCAACCATTTCATCATGACGAAGCTGCAGGAAGCGGGCATTCCGACGCAGATGGAAGCCCTGCTGTCGGATAACGAAGCGCTGGTGAAAAAGCTTGAGATGGTACCGGTAGAATGCGTCGTTCGTAACCGCGCAGCGGGTTCGCTGGTTAAGCGCCTGGGCGTTGAAGAGGGCATGGTACTGAATCCCCCGCTGTTCGACCTGTTCCTGAAGGATGACGAGAAGCATGACCCGATGGTCAACGAATCCTACTGCGAAACCTTTGGCTGGGTCAGTAAAGAAAACCTGGCGCGGATGCGAGAGCTGACGTACAAGGCGAACGACGTACTGAGCAAACTGTTTGATGATGCCGGGCTGATCCTGGTGGACTTCAAGCTGGAGTTTGGCCTGTTTAAAGGCGAGGTCGTGCTGGGTGATGAATTCTCCCCGGACGGTGCGCGCCTGTGGGACAAAGAAACGCTGGATAAAATGGACAAAGACCGCTTCCGTCAGAGCCTGGGTGGCCTGATTGAAGCTTACGAAGCGGTGGCCCGTCGCCTGGGCGTGAAGCTGGACTGAGTCTGCCCTTCGTCTGCCGGCAAAAGGAGAGCGCGGGCTCTCCTTTTTCATTTTGGTGGAAAGCTGGTGATTGCGGCCCCACACAACTAAAATCATGCCATCTGCATAACAGGCCACAGGGAGCAAAACATGCGCTGGCAAGGACGTCGCGAAAGCGACAATGTTGAAGACCGCCGTAATCAGTCATCAGGCATGGGAGGAGGACGCATTCCTCTGCCACGCGGTAAAGCGGGCATTATCATGCTGATTCTGGTCGCCGTCGCGGGTTATTACGGTTATGACCTGACGCCGTTGCTGACGGGCGGCGAGGCGACGCCGGGTAGCCAACAGCAACAGCGCAGCGCCGATCCCCATCAGGATGAAGCGGCCAAATTTACCTCGGTCATTCTGGCGACGACCGAAGATACCTGGGACAAGCTGTTCAGACAAATGCATAAGCAGTACACGCCACCCAAACTGGTAATGTATCGCGGTGCCACGCGCACCGGCTGCGGGACCGGGCAGTCGGTTATGGGACCGTTTTATTGCCCGGCAGACCAGACCGTCTACATCGATCTTTCGTTCTATGACGAAATGAAACACAAACTGGGCGCAGGCGGTGATTTTGCGCAGGGTTATGTGATTGCACACGAAGTCGGCCACCATGTGCAGAAGCTGCTGGGCATTGAGCCCCGTGTACGCCAGATGCAGCAGGGCGCCAGCCAAAGCCAGATCAATCAGCTGTCCGTTAAAATGGAACTTCAGGCCGACTGCTTTGCCGGCGTCTGGGGCCACTATATGGAACAGGAGAAGATCCTTGAGGTGGGCGATTTGCAGGAAGCCCTGAATGCCGCCGAAGCTATTGGCGACGATCGCCTGCAGCAGAAAAGTCAGGGGCGCGTGGTGCCCGACAGCTTTACCCATGGTACATCGCAACAGCGCTATACCTGGTTTAAGCGTGGCTTTGACACCGGCAATCCTGGCCAGTGCGATACCTTCGCCGGTAAAGGATGACGCTGGCGGCCGCCAGCCGCGCGATGGCGTCGGCGGGCATACGGCGGGTAGCCGTTATCAGTGGTGATGCTGACTACAGCCTGACGATGGCTGCGCGCTGGTTCGACGCACTGGCGGGCGACTGGCTGTGCCTGAGTGACGTCCCTCTCGGCCCCGGCCCGCATTGTGTGCCAGCGGCGTTCCGTACCTTACTGGGGCGTGAGTTTCATCATGCCGTCTTCGATGCCCGATCGGGCTTTCATGCCGAGGCATTCGCCGCGCTGGCGGGCACGCTGACGGCTGGCAGCTGGCTGCTGCTGTTAGTGCCGCCGTGGCGACAGTGGCCACAGCAACCCGACGCGGACAGCCTGCGTTGGGCCGACGTCAGCGAACCCATTGCCACACCTCACTTTATCCGCCATCTGCAACGCCTGATCGAACAGGATGCGCAGGGACTCTTACTGCGGCAGCCGTCGCCACTTAACGTGCCCGACTGGCCAGCCTTACCGGAATGGCACAGTCAGGCAACCGTCCAGCAGCAGACAATCCTATGCCAGCTGAACGGCCTTTCTGCAGGCGTGGCGGTCCTGACCGCTGCACGCGGCAGAGGGAAATCGGCTCTGGCCGGGATGCTCGCCCGCCAGAACACACGTTGCCTTATTACCGCCCCGGCAAAAGTGGCCACGGGCGTCCTGTCTGCCTTCGCGGGTGAGCACTACCGCTTTATGGCGCCCGATGCCATTCTGGCTCTGGAAACCGTGCCAGACGTTGACTGGCTTATTGTCGATGAGGCGGCGGCGATTCCCGCACCGCTGCTGCATGCGCTGGTAGCGCGTTTTCGTCGCGTGTTGCTGGTAACGACCATTCAGGGTTATGAAGGCAGCGGACGTGGCTTCATGCTGAAGTTTTGTGCGGAGCTGGAGCAGGTGCGCCATTTTACGCTGGATGAACCGCTGCGCTGGGCGCTCAACGATCCGCTGGAAAACTGGCTGAATCAGGCGCTACTGTTTGAAGAAACGCCCGATATGCCCCCTGCGAGAGTGGGCGGTCCGCGTCGGGCGGAACGCACGGATATGCCCGCCTTACGGGCGGCTTATCAGCTGCTTACCAGCGCTCATTATCGCACCTCACCGCTGGATTTACGCCGTCTGCTGGATGCGCCAGGTATGCACCTGTGGCTGGCGGGCACTGTCCCGGCATTGCAGGGCGCGCTCTGGCTGGTGGAAGAGGGCGGACTGAGCGAGGCGTTAGCTCAGGCAGTATGGGCGGGCCACAGACGGCCGCGCGGCAATCTGGTGGCGCAGTCACTGGCGGCCCATGCCGGTTTCACCGACGCCGCCACGCTGCGGGCTTTACGTATCAGCCGGATTGCCGTGGCACCTCGCGGACGCCGTCAGGGAACCGGCAGGCAACTGGTCACGGCGGCCTGCGCGGCGGCGACCGGATACGACTATATCTCGGTGAGTTTCGGCTACACTGAAGCGTTATGGGCGTTTTGGCGCGCCTGTGGCTTTACGTTAGCGCGCATTGGCAGCCAGCGCGAAGCCAGCAGTGGTTGCTATGCCGCGATGGCGCTGCTGGGACTGACGTCGTCCGGCAGGCAGTTGCAGCAGAAAGCGGCGCAGCAGCTGGCGCGGGACTGGTCATTTCTCAGCGCACATATACCACTGGCATTGCCCTTGTCCGCAGCCGATGACTGCGCGTTTACCCCGTTTGATGCCCGGCTCGCAGCCGGGTTCGCCTGGGCACAACGCCCGTTTGAAGCAAGCCTGGCGGTGCTCCAGCGTCTGGTCATTGTCAGCCAGGCTCCGTTACGCCTTCTCAGGCAGGCCGTCAGGGCCGACACCAATCTGTCCCGGCTGGCGCAGACCGCGCAGCTAAACGGACGCAAGGCGTTAATCACCGCACTGCGCGCGGAAGCCGCAGAAGCACTTCTGGCGTTGCAAAGCATTGATGGCGAAGGGTTTCGTCAGCAATTGCAATAAATCCACCAACTCGTTCAAATATTCCCAATATGATCCTGCGCCAGGGCGCGTAGAGTAGTAGCAGGAGGTCGATATGACACTGAGATATGTAATTGTTCAGCAACCCCCAAAAGTTGCCCAGCTGTTTTTGCTTTACCATGCCGTGGGTGATAACCCTGACGCCATGGGGGAAATTGGCAGCTGGTTTGCGAAAATCTTCCCTGCGGCGCTGGTCGTGTCGGTGGGATCGCCAGGGCCTGGCGGTCAATGGTTTAGTGAGGCCGGACTTCATGATAAAAGCGAGCAGCAGTGCGTTAACGCCAGTATGCCGCAGTTTGTTGAGTCCGTTCGTCACTGGCAGCAGCAGAGCGGCATAAGTCCGGAAGCCACGGCGCTGGTCGGGTTTTCACAGGGCGGAAGCATGGTGCTGGAGGGCATCAAAGCGCACAACGATCTGGCGGGCCGCGCAGTGGTGTTCAGCGGACGTTTTATTACCCTGCCGGAGAGCGCCAGCACCCGCACGACGGTGCATCTGATTCATGGCGATTATGATGACCGCGTGCCACTGGCACATGCTCATCAGGCCGAACAGCGTTTAACCGCACTCGGCGGTGACGTCACGCTGAATGTTGTGGACGATCTGGCCCACGCCATCGACCACCGCAGCATGAATTTTGCCCTGCATCATCTGCAGTACACGGTGCCGAAACGCTACTTTGACGAGGCGTTGGGCGGGGCTAAACCCGGCGATGATGATGTGATTATGACAATGTAACCGGGCACGCCCTCGCGACCGCGAGGGCGCAAACGCGTTATTTCTTCTTCGGCCAGTCTTCGTCGTCATCCCATTTGTCGTTGAAATCACGATGAGGCGGGAGATCGGGCTTGTTATCCATAAACTTTTTGTGATCGATGCGTTTCAAATCCTTATACACATTCATCAGCACACCGACCATCAGCAGGACCACCAGGATCCACCAGTAATCTTTAATAAACTCCACAGGCCCGCTCCTTTCCTCGCTGTCAGGCGATCAATTGTTCCATGATGCGTTGATACATCCGGCTCAGCATCTGCAAATCGGATGCTTTCACGCACTCGTTGATTTTGTGAATCGTGGCATTCACAGGCCCCAGTTCGACCACCTGCGACCCCATGCGGGCAATAAAACGCCCATCAGAGGTGCCACCAGACGTCTGCAACTGCGGCTTAATTTCATTATAGTGCGTAACGGCGTTGACTACGGCATCCACCAGTTTACCGCGTGACGTCAGGAAGGGCTGACCGGACAGCTTCCATTCAATGGTGTAGCGCAACTGATGGCGATCCAGCAGTTCTGTCACACGTTGCTGGATCAGGCTGTCGGTGAGTTCGGTACTGAAGCGGAAATTGAACTGCACGAACAGTTCACCGGGGATCACGTTATTGCTGCCGGTGCCTGCCTGGATATTGGCGATCTGCATACTGGTGGCCGGGAAGAACGCGTTGCCCTGATCCCATTCGGTCGCCACCAGTTCATTCAGCGCGGGCATCGCGCGGTGTACCGGATTATCGGCAAGCTGTGGGTAGGCCACATGGCCCTGTACCCCATGTACCGTCAGGTTAGCCGTAATCGAGCCACGGCGGCCGTTTTTCACGACGTCGCCCACGATTTCGCTGCTGGAGGGTTCGCCGACCAGGCAATAATCGAGACGTTCGTTACGCGCCATCAGCCGCTCGACCACTTTGACCGTGCCGTTGGTGCCGCTGGCTTCTTCGTCAGAAGTAATCAGAAACGCCAGTCGCCCTTTGTGGTGAGGATTGACTGCGACAAAACGTTCTGCGGCAACCACCATGGCGGCCAGCGAGCCTTTCATGTCGGCAGCACCACGACCAAACAACATGCCGTCGCGAATGGTCGGCTCAAATGGCGGATTGATCCAGCGGCTGGCGTCACCCGGTGGCACCACATCGGTATGACCAGCAAAGGCCAGGGTTTCCCCTTCACCGCGCGTAGCCCAGAAGTTCAGCGTGTCGTCGATGTTCATGGTTTCGATGTGGAAGCCGATTGCCTGCAGGCGGGCAATCAGCAGCGCCTGGCATCCGGCGTCATCGGGGCTGAGAGAGGGACGACGAATAAGCTGCTGCGTCAGCTCAATGACCGGACAAAACATATTATGACTTCTCCTGAAGAAGATTCTGGTAAAGGGTTTCACTGAAACCCAGCAGCAAGGTGCCATCGGCGGTGCGCAGCACAGGGCGCTTAATGATCGCGGGCTGCGCCAGCATCAACGCTTTGGCGCTGGCGGCATCCGTAATGCTGTCACGCTCGGATTCGGGCAGCTTGCGCCAGGTGGTACCGCGCGTATTCAGCAGGTCCTGATAACCGAGGACATCGATAAACTGCTGGAGCTGTTCGTCGGTCAGGCCGTCAGCCCGGTAATCATGAAAGCGATAATCCACGCCGGCCGCCTCTAAAAAACGCCGTGCTTTTTTGATTGTGTCGCAATTTTTAATGCCAAACATGACCCATTGCCCGCTCATCGCCTACTCCTGTCCCGTAAAAATGCGCTGAGCAGTTTACCATAGTGTGATCTTATGCAGCATCCGCCAGCGGCGCTCCGCATCGAATAAAATACGTAAACAGACAGCCCTGAGGTGTACGTAAACGGTTTCAGTTTGAGCGCTAATGATTTCCTGGTTTATCACTTCTCCTTTAAGAATTTCCTTAAATGCCATTTTTAGGCTACGTCCTGGTTAAGCACCCCGCGAAACCTGTCAGGCTAAGGCTTTGCTGAAATGTGCGTCAGCCAGCAAATCAGAAAAGACTCAGCTTTTTTGCGTCTTTGCCGATAGTACTAACAGGTGTAAACGTATTCACCAGGCGAAAAAAAAGGCGTAATATTGCCACTACAATAAGAGAGGGTTCTATGATTGACACCGAAATGGGGAACTGGAAAGAATTTATCGAAGCGATGTTACGTAACAAGTAACACGTGACGAGAAAAGCAGGGCACTTTCCCCTCTGCTGTAGTTCTTACCACACACAGAAATAAAACGGCCGCTGTTTCCAGAGGCCGTTTTTTTTGCCTGTCTGGTTCGCCAGACAGGCGGGCAGGTTAGTCGGGATGTTTCTCTTTCAGCGGGAAACGACGACGCACCAGCACAAAGAACAGCGGTACAAACAGGATGGCTAACAGCGTGGCGGAAATCATTCCCCCCATCACGCCGGTGCCCACGGAGTGCTGACTGCCTGACCCTGCGCCGCTACTGATCGCCATTGGCAGGACGCCGAAGATAAAGGCCAGTGAAGTCATCAGGATCGGGCGCAGACGCTGGCGTGAAGCCGCAAGCGTGGATTCAATCAGCTCGCCGCCCTTGCTGTTAAGCTCGTTGGCGAACTCGACAATCAGGATGGCGTTCTTCGCCGAAAGCCCGACGACGGTCAGTAGGCCGACCTGGAAATAGACGTCGTTTTCCAGCCCGCGCGTCCAGGTGGCGATCAGGGCGCCGACCACACCCAATGGCACAACCAGCATCACAGAGAACGGAATCGACCAGCTCTCATACAGGGCCGCCAGACAGAGGAACACGACCAGCAGCGAAACGGCGTACAGCGCCGGAGCCTGAGAGCCGGACAACCGCTCCTGATACGACGCCCCCGTCCACTGGAAGCCCACACCGAGCGGCAGGGATTCAACCAGCTTCTCCATTTCGTTCATCGCGGTACCGCTACTCACGCCCTCTGCGGCTTCTCCCACGATCTCCAGTGAGGAGTAGCCGTTATAGCGTTCCAGACGCGGCGAGCCCGTTTCCCAGCGGCTGGTGGCAAAGGCCGAGAAGGGCACCATGGTGCCACTGCTGTTACGCACGTACCATTTGTCGATATCATCGGGCAGCATGCGATAGGGCGCATCAGCCTGCACATACACTTTTTTTACCCGCCCCCGATCCAGAAAGTCGTTCACGTAGCTTGAGCCCCAGGCGGTGGCGAGCGTGTCGTTAATGGTATCCAGCGACACGCCCAGCGCCTGCGCTTTACGCTCATCAATATCAATTTGCAACTGTGGGCTGTCATCAAGGCCGTTATGACGGACACGGGACAGAAGCGTATCTTTGCTGGCTTTGTCCAGTAGCATGTCGCGCATGGCCATGAGCTTGTCATGCCCGATGCCGCCATGATCCTGTATCTCCAGGTCGAAGCCCGATGAGCTACCCAACCCGGTAATGGCCGGCGGGCTGCTCGCAATGACCATGGCCTCATTGATGTGTTTAAAGGCTTTACCCGCGCGCTTAATGATGGCGAACGAGGTACGATCGGCGCCCGGTCTGTCACCCCAGTCTTTCAAACGGATAAACAGACGCGCGACGTTTTGTCCATTCCCGCCGGGGCCTGAACCGATCGTTGAGAAGACCGACAGCACGTTATCTTTCTCTTTCGTCAGGTAGTATTTTTCCACTTTGGCCACCACCGCCGAGGTCTGATCCATGCTGGAACCGGCGGGCAACTGGACCTGCGTCAAAATCATGCCGCGATCTTCCTGTGGCAAAAACGACGAAGGCAGGTGAAGAAACAGAAACGCCATGACGCCAATTATCCCCACATAAAGCAGCAGCCAGCGGCCGCCTGTGTGCAGAATGCGGGCAACGCCACGCTCATAGCGATCGGCATTGCGGTTGAAATGATAGTTAAACCAGCGGAAGAAGCCGCGCTCGCCGTGGTGTTCACCTTTGGCGATGGGTTTGAGCAGCGTGGCACACAGGGCTGGCGTCAGGATCATTGCGACCAGCACGGACAGGATCATGGCGGAGACAATCGTCACCGAAAACTGGCGGTAGATGGCGCCGACGGTGCCGCCAAAAAAGGCCATGGGAATAAAGACGGCGGACAGCACCAGCGCAATCCCCACCAGCGCGCCCTGAATTTGCCCCATTGATTTTCGGGTGGCTGCGCGCGGCGAGATCCCTTCCTCGCTCATGATACGTTCGACGTTTTCGACGACCACAATGGCATCGTCCACCAGCAGGCCTATCGCCAGCACCATGGCGAACATGGTCAGGGTGTTGATACTGTAGCCGAAGGCAAAGATCACACAGAAAGTGCCAAGCAGCACCACCGGCACGGCGATGGTAGGGATTAACGTGGCCCGGAAGTTCTGCATAAACAGATACATTACGCCAAATACCAGCAGAATGGCTTCCAGCAGGGTTTTGACCACATCGGTGATTGAGGCTTTGACAAAAGGCGTGGTTTCATAAGCGATCTTCGCTTCCAGCCCATGCGGAAAATAGTGTGATAACTCATCCAGACGTGCCCGCACCAGCTTATCCGTGTTCATCTCGTTGGCACCGGAGGCCAGTTTGATGCCCAGTCCGGAGGCGGCCTGGCCATTGTAGCGGCTGAGGGAATCGTATTTTTCAGCGCCGAGTGCCACCGTTGCGACATCGCCCAGCGTGACGACGGAGCCATCGGGATTATTCTTCAGGGTAATCGCTTTAAACTGGTCGGGCGTTTGCAGCATCGACTGCGCGTTCACCGTGGCGTTCAGCGCCTGATTATTGACTGCCGGCAAACCGCCTACCTGGCCGACGGCCACCTGAGTGTTCTGGGATTTGATGGCATTCACCACATCATCGGTGGTCAGGGCATAGGCGGTCAGCTTGTAGGGATCGAGCCAGATGCGCATGGCATATTGGGTGCCGTAGGCATCCACTTCACCGACACCATCAATTCGGCTTATGGGATCCTGAATATTACTGGCGACATAATCAGCAATATCTTGTTTGTTCATGCTGCCGTCAGTGGAGACAAATGCCACCATCAAAATATTACTGTCACCGGTTTTATTGACGGTCACACCTTGTGACTGCACCGGTTGAGGTAACTGACGCAGGGCTGCCTGTAACTGATTCTGGACCTGCTGACGTGCTTCGTCGGGATTGGTGCCGGCAGTAAAGGTGAGGGTGATTTGCGCCTGGCCGGTATTGCTGCTGTTCGAGGACATATACATCAGATTATCGATACCGGTCATATTCTGTTCGATAACCTGGGTAACGGTATTTTCCAGCGTTTGCGCCGAGGCACCAGGATAGGTCGCGGTTATACGCACGTTGGGCGGCGCTAAGTCGGGATATTGCTCAACGGGAAGCGAAATAATGGCGAGCGTGCCGCAAAGACACAATAAAATTGCCAAAACCCAGGCAAAAATAGGGCGGTCGATAAAGAAATTCGACATGGAATCGGCACTCCTCACTGCTTTTATTATTAATATGACCGATGCAGCGCGTAACGTACGAAAGTATTCCATGACATCACGCACGACCAGGCGACTACTTTACGTGCGGGCAGGGTTTGAAAAGTGGAGAAATTATAAAGAATGTGTAAATTGGCGCGCTTTTTCTCAACGATGTCGACGTTCAAGCCACAGGATGGTCGCCGCAACGCGTGAGCGAACCTCAAGTTTGCGCAGGATATTGCGAAGATGTACCTTCACCGTCTCTTCTGAAATTTGCAAGGTATCAGCAACGGCTTTGTTGGACAGGCCTCGCGCCACCTCCTGAAGCACGTCGCGTTCGCGTTCGGTCAGCAAACGGAACGGATCGTCGCTGTTGTGACGCGTCGCGAGCGAATGCCGGACCGCCTCGCTAAAGACATTTTCGCCCTGTGTGGCCTGTACGATCTGGTTTAGCAGGATTTCCGGTTCACTGTCTTTCAGCAAATACCCATCGGCTCCCGCATCCACCATGGCGAAGATATCACTGCGCGCATCCGACACCGTCAGCACCAGTATCCGCGAGTGGATGCCTTCATGACGAAGCGCTTTCAGCGTGTCCAGGCCCGACAACCCTTTCATATTCAGGTCGAGCAGGATGACGTCCGGTGTCAGGCGACGGGCCTCGGCCAGTGCTTCGGTGCCGTTGCTGGCTTCCGCGACGACCTGAAGCGTCGGGTCAAGCGCCAGTAACTGCCGAATACCGCGACGCATAAGCGGATGGTCGTCCACAATCATGATTGTTAAAGTCGGTTGTTCCATGTTTTCTCCCTGTCACCTGACGCTGCAGGTTGTCGCATGGGCAATGCGGTTCGTCAAGCGGCGGCTGCAGCGACCCTCTGTGGTGCTGTCATTGTAAAGATTAACCCGATGGCCTGCCGTTGATCTGCCACATGCCCTGTGATGCGAGATGCAATAAAAGTAAAGCCGTGTTACGTGCGGCTAGTCAATCTCTGATGCCGGACGCGGTGGAAAGCGCAACACAATCTGTGTTCCACACGGCTGCGAACGAATGTCTAACTGGCCAGACAAGCATGCTGCGCGCTCGGTCATGGTGATGAAACCATAATGCCCCGGGGGTTCTTCTGTGCTGATCATGCCCGTGCCGTCATCAGTGATTGTCAGTGAATGCTCACCTGTATCCGTGATCTGGTAGTCGACGGTAATCAAACGGGCATTCGCATGGCGAATGGCATTCAGGACGGCTTCCCGGGCAATTTGCAGGACGTGGACCTGTTGCCGGGCATCCAGTTGCTGCAGGCCTGGCTGGCAGGTCAACCGGATATCAGCGACAGTCTGAGACTGAAGCGGCGCAATCATCACGTGCAGAGCAGCCTCCAGATCGGCCTTTTCGATCGTCAGACGAAAGGTCGCCAGCAGTTCGCGTAGCTGGCGGTAAGCCTCTGCCAGTTCGCGATCAAAATCTGCAATGATCGCCTGTGCCGACTGATCGGAGGCGGACAGGCTGCGCCGAAGCTGCATCAGCTGTATCCGCAGGTAAGTCAGTGACTGCGCCAGCGAGTCGTGCAGTTCACGTGCAATCGTGGCGCGCTCCTCAATCAGCAGCATTTGCTGGTACTGCTTCTGGGTTTGCCAGATCCAGATCGACCGTCCCAGCATCGCGGCCAGGCTGCCCATTAACGCGGCGGAAGGGGCCGTGCCGCCGGTTTGCCAGCGCAGCGTGCCAACACGTTGATCGTCCTGTTTCAGCGGTAAATGCTGCCAGGCCAGCGCGGGATCGTGCTGGCCCGCCTCACAGGTAAACTGCTCGCCCTGAAGCTGAATGAAGGCAATATTCTCTTTGCCGACGATGCGGTTCAGCACATCATCGAAAAGCGCCGGTTGCAGCGAACGGCTGGTCAGGATTTGTGAGCTTTCATAGAGTAAGGAGAGCGTATGATTCGCCTGGGTTAAGTCCCGGGTTTTGTCGCGGACCCGTTGTTCCAGTTGCTGATAATGGCACTGTAATTGTGCAGCCATGCTGCTGAAAGTCTGTGACAGGACTTTCAGCTCGTTCTGCTGCTGCACATGCAGGGGCGGAAAGGCAAAATTGCCGCTTTCCACATAGCGGCTGGCTCTGACCAGTGCATTGAGGGGTTTAACGACCTGCTGGCGGGTAAAGCGGATCGTCATCAGAGCGAGCGCAACAATGGCGATCACGCCCGTCAGGCTGCTGATGGCCACGACGCGCATTTTCAGTTCGGCGTAGCGCTGTAGCGCCAGTACGAAGCGGTTAATTTCGTCAACGTAGTTGGGCATTTGTTGCCGCCAGGCATCTGACGTGTTCGCCTGCAGATGCTGTGCCAGACCGGGCCAGCCTTCGCGTAAACGCTGATAGTGATTAATAACCTTGCGCGGCACCCAGGGGCGATCGAGTTCCTGTAACACGGCGGCATTGAGCGTTTGTTGATACTGCGCCAGGTGCGCCGTCAGCAGATGCGGATCTGCTCTGGCATCCCAGGCCAGGCGGTAACTTTGCATCCGCAGCGATCCGGCCAGATTAATGGCTTCCGCATCGCGCAGGCTACTGGAAAGCGTCAGCAGCGCCAGGCCGGTCGTCAGTAACGCCAGCAAGACAATCCACGTTAACGACAGCGCGATACTTCTGGTAACAGAGCGTTTAACAATCACGACAATAACACCTTTACTGACAGGGAATCATAAGAGCGGTGCCAGAGACACCCGACGACTTATTACAAAATGCCCGAAAACAGCGGCGCTGTGTACGCAAACTCACCCCCGTTGACGTTTCCCAGGAATGTCCACTTACGGATGAACATTACTGCCATAGCTTTACACCTTGCCCATGTTGGCTTTCATTGCCTCGCTAATACTCAACACCATGTTTTACTCAGTGACCCACGCAAGTTCAGGAGGAAGTATGAAACGATTACCTGTGTACCTTAGCGCTGCTCTGTTGGCCACTGCTTCATTCTCTACTCTTGCTGCCACGGCAGTGGACCGGCAGGAAGCCCAGGGGCTGCAACGTATCGGCAGCGTCTCGGTGACAAATGTGAACGGCTCTCTGGATGATGTCACCCGCCAGCTTTCGCAGGAGGCCAAATCAGAAGGTGCCCGTCATTTCCGTGTCATCGGGGTTGATAACCCCGGCGACTCCAGCCTGTGGACCGGTACTGCCGAAATTTACCGCTAAACCCCTCTGTTACCTTCCCTGTAGCCCTTACCGGTCGCCTGTCGGCCGGTTTTTTTGTGATCTCAGAAAAGTTTTTTACAAATCGTCCGGCTTATCTCCTCGGTATATTTTGCTTCGATGTTGCATAACGGTTAGGATTCATCGCCGTAAATTCCCGCGCTGCTTTTCGTTAACTCACAGGCAAACGCACAGAGGAAGAAAACCCATTTCGCACTGCTAAACGCAATCGTTTGGATGCGCGATGACTTATGGTCAGGACAAACAGGAAGGCTATGAAATCTACGAAGAAAACCGCAGCAGACATGCGCGCTGCGAAACGACGCTGGCTCAATTCCCACGACTCCGGCTATAAGAAAGCCATGGGTAATCGTCACGTACAGATGATCGCTATCGGTGGCGCAATTGGTACAGGTCTGTTCCTGGGCGCAGGTGCCCGCTTACAGGCTGCGGGTCCCGCTCTGGCGGTAATCTATCTGGTCTGTGGCATTTTCTCCTTCTTCATTCTGCGCGCGCTGGGCGAACTGGTTTTACACCGTCCCAGCAGTGGAAGCTTTGTTTCCTATGCACGCGAGTTTATGGGTGAAAAAGCCTCCTATGTGGCAGGCTGGATGTATTTTGTTAACTGGGCCATGACCGGGATTGTCGATATCACCGCCGTGGCACTGTATATGCACTACTGGGGCGCGTTTGGCGATGTCCCACAATGGGTGTTTGCCCTGGGCGCGCTGGCGATTGTAGGTACCATGAACATGATCGGCGTAAAGTGGTTTGCCGAAATGGAGTTCTGGTTCGCGTTAGTCAAGGTGCTGGCGATAGTGATATTTCTGGTGGTCGGCGTGGTGTTCCTGGGCAGCGGTAAACCGCTGGACGGCAATGCAACAGGTTTCCACCTGGTCACGGATAACGGCGGCCTGTTCCCGCACGGCCTGTTACCGGCGCTGGTGCTGGTGCAGGGGGTGGTCTTTGCCTTCGCTTCGATCGAACTGGTGGGCACAGCCGCAGGTGAGTGTAAAGATCCGGAAACCATGCTGCCGAAAGCGATCAACAGCGTAATCTGGCGTATCGGTTTGTTCTATGTCGGTTCCGTGGTGCTGCTGGTGCTGTTACTGCCGTGGAATGCCTATCAGGCCGGGCAAAGTCCGTTTGTGACCTTCTTCTCTAAACTGGGCGTGCCGTATATCGGCAGCATCATGAATATCGTGGTCCTCAGCGCCGCGCTGTCCAGTCTGAACTCCGGTCTGTACTCGACAGGCCGTATTCTGCGCTCCATGTCGATGGGCGGCTCAGCACCGAAATTCATGTCAAAAATGAGCAGCCAGCAGGTGCCTTATGCCGGGATTCTGGTTACCGTTTGCGTCTATGTTGTCGGCGTAATACTCAACTACTATGTGCCGTCACAGGTATTCGAGATTGTCCTGAACGTCGCGTCACTGGGGATCATTTCGTCCTGGGGCTTTATCGTGCTGTGCCAGCTGCGTCTGCGCAAAGCTATTAAAGAAGGCAAGGCCGACGACGTCAGCTTTAAGCTGCCGGGCGCGCCTTTCACTTCCTGGCTGACGCTGCTGTTCCTGTTCAGCGTGCTGGTCTTAATGGCGTTTGACTATCCAAACGGCACGTACACTATTGCCTCTATTCCGCTGATTGCGGTGATTCTGGTTCTGGGCTGGTTTGGTGTGCGTAAGCGCGTTAACGAAATTGCCGCCACGGAGCACGAGCATCACGAGCACGATGGCAAATCATCCTGACGGTGATCTTGCCTGAAATATCAATGCCAGCCTGCGTGCTGGCATTTTTTTTCGGTGTTTCGGGCGGTCTTGATGATTGCGTGCGCAGACACGTAATTCAGATAGTTTTCTTGCATCCCACGACCTATCATCATTGGCTCCCTTCTCACTTGCGGAGCGCCTATGTCGTCCAGAATCACTATCATCAAAGATAAGCTGCTGTCTGAGAACTGGTTTGTGTTGCGTAACATCACCTATGAGCTAACCGACAGCCATGGCGATGTCGTGCGTCACAAACGCGAGGTGTACGATCGCGGCAACGGTGCGACAATTCTGCTCTATAACCGTGAAAAAAACAGTGTGGTGCTGACGCGCCAGTTTCGCGTGGCGACCTACGTGAACGGTAATGAAGACGGAATGTTAATTGAGGCCTGCGCGGGCTTACTGGATGACGACTCGCCAGAGGATTGCATCCGTAAAGAGGCCATTGAAGAGACCGGCTATGCGGTAGGCGAGGTCGAAAAACTGTATTCGGTCTATATGTCACCGGGCGGCGTCACTGAACTGATTCACTTCTTTGCGGCGGAATATCACGAATCACTGCGCGAGAACGCTGGTGGCGGTGTTGAAGATGAGGCCATTGATGTGCTGGAAATGCCTTTTCCTCAGGCCATGGCGTGGGTGAAAGACGGACGCATTCGTGATGGTAAAACCATCATGTTATTGCAGCACGCCCTGATCGCAGGCTGGCTAACGCTGTAATCCTGCACGAAGCCGATGCGCAAACCATCGCATCGGCTTTGCGCTTTATACGCACGTCATCACGCTGTCGGCGACGCACTCCGGGTGCGCCTGCAGACGCGCCAGTGCCTCGGCATACGAAGGCATCGAATGGGCCGCACCCGGTCGCTCCACACATAATGAGGCAAACGCGGCCGCATACAGCGCCGCCTGATCCAGCGCAACGCCCGCCGCGAGCCTGGCCGCCAGCGCGCCGTTAAACGCATCGCCCGCGCCGGTCGTATCCAGCGGGGTGGCAGGAAACACGGGAATATGCCGTTGCTGCTGGCCGTCAGACAGTAACGCACCCGCCGTCCCCAGTGTAATAATGATCTGGCGCGCCCCTTTGCGATGCAGAATTTCTGCCGCCTGCCGGGCACTGCGGATATCGTTGACGTTGATGCCGGTCAGCAGCCTCGCTTCCGTACTGTTCGGGGTCAGCAGATCGACTTTTGCCAGCAACGTATCGCTGATTTTTTGAAACGGCGCGGGATTAAGGATCACAAAGGTATTGGCGGCCCGCGCATTATCAATCATGCGCTGTATCGCGCTCAGGTTGTTCTCGAGCTGGACCAGCAGGATGTCCGCCGCCGCGACGGTGGGTTTGCAGCGCGTGACTTCCGCCGCCGTCACGGTAAGGTTGGCGCCCGGATAGACGGAAATCATGTTTTCGGCGTCGTTTCCGGCAACGTAGATCAACGCATTGCCGGTGGGTTTCTCCTTACAGGTGAACAGTGTAATCGCATCAAACCCGGTTTTTTCCAGATGGCGGCGGGCAAACACACCAAAGTCGTCCTTGCCCACTTTGCCAATGTAGTGCACCCGGGCGCCCGCGCGCAGTGCGGCGGTGGCCTGATTCGCACCTTTACCGCCCGGTCCCATCATGCTGTGCTGAGCAATCAGCGATTCGCCCGGCAGGGGAAAGCGGCGCATACCGGCGACAATATCCAGATTGAATGAACCAAACACACAGACTTTGCCTTTCATTTTCGCTCCCCAAAGTGGCGTTCGGCAGCCAGGCAGGCACCACGGCAGCCCGTGTAATCGGTGGCATGACTGAACACGATCCGTAAACCGTGGCGCGTGACGGGCGGCCGCAAACTGCGCTGAATGTGGTGTTGTAACTGCGCCAGCGGAAAACCGGCCATCGCCAGCACGCCACCGCCCAGAATCAGGTATTCCGGATCGAGGATGTTCATTTCACTGGCGATCAGGTGCGCCAGCCGCTGGACGAAGGCCTGCAGATCGGGATGATCCCCGTGTCGCGCAAACAGTTGTGACAGGGCGGTGTCCGGCTGATGCGTCGCCGCCCACTGGCTCAGCCAGTGACCGGAGATCAGCGTTTCCGCACAGCCGCGATTGCCGCACGGGCAGGGCAGGTCATTGCCGGGCAGGGGAATATGCCCCAGTTCACCCGCGCCGCCATGATGACCATGATAAAAGCGGCCTTCCAGCCACAGGCTGTTGCCTAAACCGGTGCCGGGATACAATCCCACCGCGTTGTCGGGCAGGGCATCAAGCTGTAGCAGATCCCATAACATCAGGTGGTTGACGTCTTTATCCATGGCGACCGGCACGCCCAGTCGCTTGCTCAACTGGGCTGCCACAGGTTGCCCATCCAGCGCCTGAATAAAGGGTAACGAGATAACCTGCTGACGATCGCGGCTGAGTATACCCGGGAGCCCGAGCATTACGCCGCTGATCGTTTGTGACGCCAGCGTGTCAATAATCACATCGCCCAGGGCGTGAAGCGCATCCGTTTGCTGTGCCCAACTGGCGGTCGCTATTTTACGGAATCCGCACCAGTGCTGGCCGTCTTCCATCAGTTGCAGTCGGGTGCTGGTGCCACCGATATCCATTCCAAGCCAGCGTTGTTTCATGCAGACTCCTGTGCCAGTCCCTGTGCGGCATCAATGCTGCTGCGCATCATGTCCCAGGCGGTGCTGAGATCGTCATGCACGTTAAACAGGCCTGAGGTGCCGACAATCAGCACGTCTGCGCCGGCCTCCAGTAGCGTGCGGTAGGTTCGTTGATTACAGGAGCCGTCAATTTCGATGAGGAAGTCATAGCCCTGTGCCTGTTTCAGGGCCTTAAGCTGCTGGATCTTCTGCACCATCTCGGGAATAAATGGCTGCCCGGCATAACCCGGATCGACCGTCATTACGGTGATCTTCTCCAGCAGATGAATATAGTGATGAATAAACGACACGGGCGTAGCGGGATTTAAAACCACGCCCGGCTTTTTCCCCAGACTGCGGATCAGGTTGAGCACCCGGAAGGCATCGCGGTTGATGGTCTCCGCATGCGGACAGATATAGTCTGCTCCCGCTTTCGCGACGGCCTCGATAAAATTGGTCGGCTGTTCCACCATCAGGTGAACGTCTATCGCTACGGGCGTATGCGGACGAATTTGCTCAATAAAGAACGGCGACAGCGTGATGTTTTTGACGTAATGCCCGTCCATGATATCAACGTGCAGGAAATCAGCGCGGGTGTTCAGGACCGCCAGCTGCTGTTTAATCTCCATCAGATTCATGCACATTAATGACGGCGAGATTTGAATACGCATTATACTTCCTTTTTCTCAGTCAAGGGATTCAGGGCCGCGCTTAAACGTTTGCTGCGCGTTACGGCCCGGCTTTCATTTAGTCGGGCTTTGCCCTGTTTAACGGCCAGCACCACAATCAATACCGCGCCCCACATTGCCAGGCTGACGTGCGGACTGATGTTCATCAGACTGAACCCGGTGGAAAGAATTTGTAGCGCGATCAGCGCCAGCACGACGCCGGTGACCCGGCCAAAGCCGCCATTGGGATCGGTGCCGCCAAGGATGATGGCCAGCACGGTGAGTAAGAGATAGGCATCGCCATAACCCATGCGGGCGGAGTTAAAGCGCGCCATCATCACCAGCCCCGCCAGTACGCACAACAGGCTGGAAAGGATATATACCAGCATCACCATACGGTGCGTGTTGATGCCGCTAAACCAGGTCGCGTTGATGTTGCTGCCGCCCATATAGATGCACTTACCGGCGCGGGTTTTGCCCAGAAACAGGGCCAGCAGGGCGGCCGCCAGCAGAAAGAGCCACAGGGGCAACGGCACGCCCAGTAAGGTATCGGCACCCAGAGCCCTTACAACGGGAGGCATACCGCTTACCGCCGCGCCTTTGGTCAGCCAGATACCGATGCCGTTAATCGTGATCATGGTTGCCAGCGTCACCAGGATGGGATGTGCGCCAATGCGCGTTACCATGACGCCGGTAATCAGGCCAATGAGTGCAGCAATCAGCATCGCACCCAGTACTGCCAGCAGTAACCACATGAGTTGCTGAGCGGTTCCGGCCCCGTCCGGCACCCTGTTTAGTAAGACCCAGGCGATAAACAGGCTGGTCAGATTGGCGGTGGTGATAATCGCCAGATTGAGTCCGCCACTCAGGATGGCAATAAACATCGCCAGGGTGAGTAAGCCCAGTTCCGGCAGTTGGAACGCCATGCTGAGGAAAGTGGCGTCGGTAAAAAAGCGGCCGGGTAACAGAATGCCGAACAGCGCCAGCGAGAAAGCAATCAGAAGCAGCAGGCCAACATTGGTGCCATCCGGTTTTAACGCAGCGAATCTTTTCATCTCTGTTTCTCTCCTCAGACAAAGCTGACGTCAGTTTCTTTGCGCTTCTTAAAGTGGGTGACAGCAATGGCGGCCATAATGACGGTACCGACCACGATGTTCATGAAGTAGTTGGATACGCCGATCAGGTTGAGTCCGTTCTTCAGAACCGCGATCAGGAAAACCCCCATCAAGGTTCCACTGACGGTGCCCTTGCCGCCCATCAGACTGGCTCCGCCCAGTACGGTTGCCGCCAGCACATCCAGCTCACCGCCCACCAGGGCGTTGGGGACGACTTCACCCATGCGGTAGACCTGAACCAGTCCGCCAATCGCGGCCATGGCCCCCAGCCAGCCATAGGCAAAGAGGGAGATCAGGCCAACGCGAATCCCGATACGCCGTGCGGATTCCGCATCGCCGCCCACGGCATAGAGTTGACGACCTAATGTGTTTTGTTGAGGAGCACCGCTGTCAGCGCCGCAATGAGCAACAGGGTGAGCAGCGGCAGGCCGAGCTGAAAGGCTTGTCCCTGCCATTCGAACGGCAGCACGTTACGCAGCGTGATCCACCAGTCCGGAAGCTGATACAGGCTGCGTCCACCGGTCACCCACATCAGCAGGCCAAACAGCAGCGACTGCATACTAATGGTGATGATGATGGAGACGACCCGGAGCCAGGTGATCAGCCAGGCGTTAATGACACCAAACAGCGTGCCGCAGGCTATCGCCAGTGCAATACTCAGCGGCGCGTTAGCAAACTGGTAATGCACAAACAGCGAGGCGATCAGGTACTGCACCACAGAGGCGACGGCCGCAAAGGAAATATCAATGCCGCCGGTCACCAGCACGACAAACAGTCCGAGGGCGAAAATGCCGGTAACCGCGTAACTCTCGGCCAGATCCAGCAGGTTTTGCACGGTCAGAAACTGGTCGCTGGCGAAGGAGAAAATCACAATGAACAGCAACAATACCCACGTCAGCCAGCCCTGACTGGAATGAGGACGTAAACGGGAAAAATCAGGCATTGATCACCTCCGCCAGTTGCTGTTGCGCTATGCGGTCTGGTTGATATTCGGCCTGGATGGTGCCCTCGCGGAAATGCAAAATGCGGTCGCAGTTGTACCAGACCTCGGGGACTTCATCGGAAATCAAAATGATCGACAGGCCTTCGCGTGCCAGTTCGTGAATAAGTTGATAGATACTCGCTTTTGCCCCCACATCCACGCCGACAGTGGGCGAATCGAGGATGAGCAGGCGCGGCTGCGTCAGGACCCATTTCGCCAGCACAATCTTTTGCTGATTGCCGCCGGACAGCGTTGAGATGGCTAACTGTGGATCGGCAACGCGCACGCCAAGTTGCTGAATCCACTGAAGAATCAGCTTGTTCTTGCGGTATTCATCAATCAGGTGGAAGCGGTTTTGCAACTGGTTAAGAATGGGCAGCACCATATTGTCGGCCACCGATTGTTGCTGAATCAGCCCCAGCGTCAGGCGATCCTCAGATACATAACCAATCCCGGCTTTGATGGCATCTTCATGACTGCGAAAGCGCACGGGTTTACTGTCCAGCCAGATCCTGCCGCGGTCTGGCCGGGTCATGCCGAACAGGGAAAGCGCCAGCTCAGTACGTCCCGATCCCAGCAGACCACACAGCCCCAGCACCTCACCTTCGTACAGCCGAAAATTAACATCGTGGTACTGACCTGCACGGTGCAGGTTTTCCACTTCCAGAATGACCCGATCACCGTTGCGCGTAGGGGTTTTTAACTGATAATCAAGTTTTTGCCCGGTCATCAGCTCGGTGAGATGGTGCGGTGTCATAGCCTGCGCCGGCCAGCAGCCAACCTTGCGGCCATCGCGAATGACGGTTACGCGATCTGATATTTCCAGCACCTCGTCCAGGCGATGGCTGACAAAGACCACACAAATCTTTTTCTGTTTGAGATAGCGTACCGTGCGCAGCAGTTGATTGACTTCGGTACGGGTGAGGGAAGCGGTAGGCTCATCCATGATCACCAGCCGCGCATCCGCCACCAGTGCGCGGCAAATGGCGACCTGTTGTCGCTGAGCGATGGAAAGGTGCGCGACACTGTCGTCAAGATTGAGGTCAAACTGCAGTTCCTCAACAATACGCCGGGCACTGTCAACCAGGGTTTTGCGCTGATGCCAGCCAAATAACCCGCGCAGATTGTGTTCAAATGCGATGTTTTCGGCCACGCTCAGGTTCGGGAACAGGGACAGATCCTGATAGATGACCTGAATACCAAAGTCTCTGGCCTGCTGAGTCGAAAGACGGGGCAAGCGGTCTCCGTCACCTAAACGAATTTCGCTGCCACGATCCGGCGCATGTACGCCGGATATCACTTTAATGAGCGTACTTTTGCCACAACCATTGGTACCGGCAAGGCAGTGCACTTCGCCCGCCAGCAAGGTCAGCGAGATATCGCTCAGAGCACGATTCCCCCCAAAGGTTTTCGACAGTTTTTCCAGGGTGATAAGCCTTTGCGGCGCGACCGATTGCATCATTACAGCCCCAGCTTGATCAGGTTAGGCAGGTTAGCTTTATCCAGACTTTCCGTGTTGTTGCCCAGAATGGTGTGCGTTGTCTGATCCACTTTCACCTTGCCCAGGCCTTCAATCGTCATACCGTCCGTAATCGGTTCGTTCTTCTCCACCTTCTCGGCAATACGGATAAACACTTCACCGGCGGTATGTGGATTCCAGATATAGCCGCCCTTGATCGCCCCGCGGTTAACCAGTTGCGCGCCCTGACCCGGACTGAACGCCCCAATGACACAGACCTGATTGGTTTTATTGCGGTTCATAACGGCGCGACCGGCACCAATAGGGCCCTGCGAACCGAAGGCTAAAATGCCTTTCAGATCGGGATACTTAGACATCAGTTCATTGGTGGTACGGATGGACTCGTCCAGGGACTCGCCTACGCCAAATTTGTCCGTAACCAACTGCATGTTGGGATAGTGCTGCTTTTGATAATCCAGCGCGGCATCGGTCCACTGCTGATGAAGCGGCACCGTCAGGCTCCCCACGTATATGGCGTATTTCCCTTCGTCATGCATACATTGCGCCAGCGCTTTCATATGATTGATGCCGTGCGTTGCGGCATCCACTAATTCAAAGTCCCAGTTTGCAAACTTCTGGCCTGGCGATTCGTGGGTAATGACTTTGATGCTGGCTTCACGGGCGCGCTGCAAGACGGGCTCAAGCACTTTGGGATCGTTGGGGACGACGCCGATAATGTCCACTTTCTGGGCAATCAAATCTTCAATGGCACGCACCTGCAGGGCAGGATCGGCTGCGGTCGGCCCCACCATCCAGGCGTCAATGCCGCGTTTGGCCGCTTCGCTTTTAATTCCGGCTTCCATAGCGTTGAACCACGGAATACCACCGATTTTCACCACGATGCCCATGCGTATTTTGTCCGCCGCATGGGACTGAAAAGCCAGTAATGCGAACAACGAACAGGCGATAAGCTGTTTTTTCATAAAGGCTCCATTTAATTATTTATAAGCTGCACAGACTGGGGGCGCTGCGAGCAGTCAATAATATTGACGCCGTTCCAGGCCAGTTCCTGTTCCAGCTCTTTATCTTTCAACTGGTCAGTAATGAGAAAATCCACATCACGGTAATGGCAAATACGCGCGAATGAGGGCCGAAGAAACTTAGAGCTATCCAGTAATAAATGTTTTCGTTCTGCTGCCAGAATCAGCTGTTGTTTTAAATGTGCATGACGTTCATTTCCTTCGCGTAAATAACCGTCATTGCCCAGACTGCTGCATGAAAAAAAGATCTTATTTATTTGAAACTCTTTTAACGGCTGCTCGGTAACAATGCCGTGAAAATCTTCATAACGATCTGAATATTCTCCGCCCAGACAAATGGTGCGAATACTGCCGCGCGCTGCCAGCGTCTGGACAATGCGTAACGAATTGGTTAATACCGTTAATTCAATATCCGGTAATTGCCGTGCCAGATAAAAACACGTGGTACTACTGTCGAGTAATAAGCAGTCGCCCACACTAATAAAATCCAGCGCGCGTTTCGCGATTGCCATTTTGGCGTCAACATGTTCGTTTACGCGTTGACGAAAAGACGATTCAGATTCATTAATCTCGCGATTATTAACCTGTAGCGTTGCACTGTGTCGTTTAGCCGGAACCGCACCACCATGGCTTCGCTGTAAAATACCTTTCTTTTCCAGTTGTGCTAAATCGCGGCGAATCGTTTCCTGAGAAACCCGACATAACGCGGTGAGTTCAGCGACAATAACCCGTCCGTTACACATTAATTCATCGATAATTCTCTGCTGGCGTTCAATCGGCAACATAATGGCCTCCGATGGCTATAAAGTACTGGAAGGCACGCGGCAAAAATGTGGCCTGAGCGTGGGTACGCAGGACCTGTTTTTGCAACGCGCATAAAGAGATCAGTGTTGGGTTTTAATGAAACGAAATGAAAGAAATAATATTGTTTAGTGATTTGTCTCACTAAATAAGGGTTATTTAGCGGTCTCAGGATCCGCTGTGAACATTTTATCCTGCATTCTGCAGCGACTCTATCATGCCCGCTTTTGCCCGTTTATGTGTATTTGACCGCTTTGCCTGTCCGGATAGTCCGACGAATCCGATTGAGAGAACGCTGACGAATACGCATGATGACCGCATTGCGCACGACAGGGCGCTACGGCTGTTGCAAAATGGATGTTTTTTAGGCAGTTAGCTGCGCTTGCTGGGCACTTCACAGAATGCGAACGTCGTGACGTGCGTGATTGCGCTATCATCTTCCACTCAGAGAAGTTGGGGCTCGATTTTCTTAATGTGGTACAGGATGAAATCGCTGTTTGCGTTGCCTTTATTCATGGTCGCCGCCGTCCAGGCTGATCCGGTGCAGAAACTGTTTTCTGACTGGCAGTTAACCTGCAATAACGCGGCCTTTTGCGTTGCGCGCAGCACGCAGGGTGACCGTGGTTTGGTGATGACCCTGTCGCGACATGCCGGGGCGGATGACCAGCCCCTGTTACGTATTGATTACGGCAGTGCCTATAGTGGTGCGCTGCCGGGGCCGGCGCTCAAAGATAATCTGCTGGTAGATCAGCGTCGTCTTCGTCCTGATTTCAAGCACTGGGACGTAGAGCCGCATCATCTTGCCACCCGCAACCCGATTGCCATTAACGAATTTCTTGAACTCACCATGGATGCAAAAAATCTGCAGCTGACGTTCAGCGCCAGCCCACAGGTTTCATTGCGTGGCATGAAAGCGGCCCTGTTGTACATGGACGACGTACAGGGGCGGGTGAATAGCATGAGCGCCTGGGTTCGACGGGGCGAACGCAACGGCGTGCCTGCTGCTCCGGCGATTCCGCAGCTGCCACCTCCCATGGCCGCGCCTGTACCGCTGACGCGGGAAGAAACCAGTGGCCTGATTGATTACGGCACCTGGCGGGTTAATTCAGATACCTGTTCGCTCGATCCACTGCGACGCGAAGTCAGCGTCTCGCCGCTGACGGACAAAAAAGCCTTGCTGCTGGTGAGCTGTGAGATGGGGGCGTATAACGTGATCGATCGGGCGTTTGAAGTGACGCGCGCGCCGCCCTATGTGGCACGCGGTGTCAGCCTGACTTTACCCTTTACGCCGCCCGAGGGAGGAGAGCGCCAGCTGGAGCTGATTAATGCGGATTACGATGCGGCAACCGGCCAGCTTTACACCTTTGGTAAAGGGCGGGGACTGGGCGACTGCGGTACAGCGTCCCGCTGGCAGTTTAACGGTGAGCACTTTGTGTTAGCGGAATATGCCGAAGAATCAACCTGCGATGCCTGGCACAGCAGCGATGACTGGCCCACGCTCTGGGTAAGCCAGTCAGCCTCTGCGGATGGCAGCCGTTAAGGAATCGCCTGCACCATCATGGGGGAACCGGTCTGATTGCCCACCAACTCCGCCAGCAGGTTATTTACACCGTCACTCATTGGCGTGAAGCGGGTCAGGGGAGATCGGGTCACCACCACAAAAACGCCCACATTATTCTGCGGCACCATCGCTATATAGGTGATGAAACCCCCGCCACCGCCGGTTTTCTGAATGATCCCCGGACGCCCCTTTGACGGTCCCATATAAACCCAACCCATGCCGAGAGCGTCGGCTTTACCTGGCACGTCCATTCCATCCACCTTGTGAAGCTGATCGCGACGGTAGATTAATGTCTGCAGGCGATCGATCTGTGGCGTGCGGCGATTCACGGAGGAGTTCAGAAACTGCTGCATCCAGCGTCCCATATCATCCGGCGTTGAATAGACGCCACCGCTGCCGATAGCCGCCAGCGTGTTATTACACGGACTGGCTCCTTTTTCCGCCACCATTAAACGGGCGCACTGTTCGGGTGACGGGGTAAACGTGGTGTCCTTCATGCCCAGCGGGCGGGTGATCAGCTGCTGAAACAGGGCCGGATAAGGTTTATCCGCCGCACGTGACAGCGCATCACCCAACAGATCGTAACCCAGGTTGGAATAGGCCGCATTGGTGCCGGGTGCCGCTTTCAGGCTGGCGGTGTTCAGCCAGTTCCAGCGCTCACTTTGCGTAGGCCAGACAAAAACCGGACGATGCGGCTTACCGCCGGGCTGCTCGCGCGGCAGGCCACTGGTGTGAGTGGCGAGGTTAATCAACCGAATCGGTTGACCGTCGAAACCAGGGACCCGTTTTCCCGGAGGCGCATACTTACTCAGCGGATCGTCCAGACGAATCTCGCCGCGCTCGGCCATTTTTACCATCACCTCACTGGTCATTAATTTACTGAGCGAGGCAATACGAATTAACGAATCCTTTTGCGGACGAATATTGTTGCCGGGCCGGGTATCACCAAAGCTGGTAAAGACGCGCTGATTACCGTCTATTGCCACCAGGGCCATGCCGGTGGCACCACTGGCATAAAAGATATGCTCTGCATAGCGATCGACAATCTGGGAGGCCAGTAAGGGATCGGGCGCAACCTGCGCCGTGCTTTTAAGGGGAAGCAAAGAAACCAGTAAAGCCAGTAAATAAGGAGTGCGCATTTTCAACGGAGAGGGCTTCGCTATAGGAGTCGGGTGAAAACCTATAGTAATCAGTTTAAGGATGACGGGAAGAGCAAAGCACAGTTTTTTTTATTTCAGATTACAGTCAGCTGGCGATGGCGGCCATGGACATCAGCGGACGGGGGATATGTTTTGCCCCGCAGAGGCCGCCGGACCGAGCCGCTGCACTGGCGGCGTGGCGCGCCGCAGTTCATGGCCGTTTGTACATGCGCCTGGGATGGCCCACTTTGCCATACAGCATTTCTACCGTCAGAAAGCCGGTTTCCACGCAGTGCTCCAGATAGCGACGGGCGGTTGTTTTACTGAGCCCGGTTTCGGTCATCACCTCATCAACCGAAAAAAGCCGCGTGGTGGCTGGCGTAAAAAGTGTCTGGACCCGCGCGAGAGTCGTTTCCTCAATACCTTTGCTGCCGTTATCGTGCGGGTAGTTCTTCGCCTGTAGCTGATAAAGGACATCGACATTTTTCTGATCGACAATCTTCCATGTGCGCTGCTGGTCTGCGAAAGCGATAAAGTTGGCAAGCGAGCGGTTAAGCCGTTTCCAGGACACAGGTTTAAGGACGTAATCGAAGGCACCGTTGCGGATGGCCTGGCTACAGGTATCCATATCACTGGCCGCCGTAATAAAAATAATGGAACAGTTTGCGTGGGCCAGCAACGGATCGCCAATCAGGGTGATGCCTTTGCCATCGGGCAGATAATTATCCAGCAATAGCAGCTGTGGCGCACTGATGGCAAGCTGCTGTCTGGCTTCTGCCAGTGACCCGGCGATACCGATCAGCCTGAGTTCAGGGTGTTTACCAATCAGTTCGGCATGAAGCTGAGCCAGTTCAGGCTCATCTTCCACAATCAGGACAGTCACAGGCTCATGTTGCATCGCGGACCTTCTCCGTTTCCGTTACGGGACAGCGGTGGGTTTGCGCGCAGGGGATAAACAGCGAGAAAATGGCGCCACGTGGCACATTGTCGCTGACCTCAATGGTGCCCCCTGCGCGGGTAATATAGCTTTTTGTTAAATACAGCCCGATACCGTGATCGCCCCGGGTTTTCGTGGTGACGCCACGTTCAAACATGTGTTCGCGGATGGCAGGTGCAATGCCCACGCCGTGATCCGCCACTTCGATGATCAGCTCACGGGCGCTGAGCTTAATCAGCACTTCAACAGGTTCATGAGGCATCGGGGCGCGTTGCGTGGCTTCAATCGCGTTGTCCAGCAAATTGCCAATGACCGAGATCAGTTCAGCCTCTGACAGTGGGGGAAAGGGCTTGTCCATCAGGCATGCGGGATCAAAGTGGAGGATAACGCCTTTTTCTCTGGCGCGTGCCGCTTTGCCCAGTAACAAGCCGCACAGCAGTGGCGAGCTGAAGCGTGCGGAGACAAAGTCCAGCCACTCCTGCTCGTGTTCTGACTGCGCCTCAATGTAGTCAATCGCGTCTTCAAAACGCCCCATGTGCAACAGCCCGGAAAGCGTGTTCATTCGGTTAAGCTGCTCATGCCGCATAATGCGCAGATTATCGACATAACGTTTCACCTGGCTGAGCTGGGCGCTAAGGGAGTCGATGTCGTTAAAATCGCGGAAGGAGATTACCCAGCCCATCAGCGCGTCCTCCAGCATGATACGTACCCGGCTGGCGATGACGGTGAGCGCGTTAAACTGGCTAATCTCATCGTGGGTATCTTTCTCCAGCATCACGGGCTGCGATAAAAAGGGGACGGGCGAAATGATCTGGCTGACAGACTGCCCTCGCAGCGCCTCGGCGGACTGTGAAAGGCCTAACAGCTTTCGGGCGGCCTGGTTGATCACTTCGATCTGCAGGTGTTCATTGATGACAATCACGCCTTCATAGATCGATTCCATCATGGCGTTTTGCTGACGGACCATCAGGCCGATCTCGCGCGGTTCCAGCGAGAAAATCTGTTTTTTAATATTGCAGGTGAAAAACCAGGAGAAAATAAACAGGGCGATAAGCACCAGGGCCGCCACGATCAGCAGGTTGATCATGTTGCTGAACGTGATGGCATCCAGATAGCGGGCGAGATAACCAACGGACACGATACCGACCACCTGCCCGCGATCGTTCAGGATAGGCGATTTGCTGCGCAGGGAGATTCCCAGTCCGCCTGTCCGGATGGTGGTGATACTTTTCCCTGCCAGTACTGCCGCGTTGTCTCCGCCGACCAGGGGTTTGCCAACCCGGTCCGCCGTCACCGAGTGAAAAAGGTGCAGGCCACGGTTATCGCCAATCACCATAAAACTGGCATCGCTTTTCCGGGCAATAGCCCTCATCAGCATATTAATGGCCGGGATATCCCGATCCGCCACCGCTTTTCTCAGTTCCGGAATCAGCGCGATTTCGTCTGCCTGCACCTTCGCGCGCATGCTCATCGCCTGATAAAGCTGCCGGGTGATGCTGACGTAGTAATAGCTTCCCAGTAACACGAACAGGACAGACGAAAAAACAACGAGCGAAAGAAACAGCTTCGTTTGAAATGACAATTTCATGACTGTCACGCGCATTTTGGAATAATAACTTCAATGTATCATCTTTTTAACAACAGACACTACATGCGTTTATCTGTTTGATATTAATGGGATTAAATCGTTTTCAGAGGGCAGGGAAGCGTCAGCAAAGGACAAACAACGGCTGCGGGGAATAAAAACCATAAACACCACGACGATTACCAGGATGCGGATCACGCTCTGGAAATAACACCATTAAAACTTTATGCCAGATACCTTCTCCTTCACGTAATTCCGCTTTTTTTCACGGCATTCTGAAAAAAAACGATGATGCAAAGAGGTTAATAATGCGCTCACCTGATAATTCTTTTCTGTCTGATACGCTGGCCCGTTCACCGCGCAGGAAAACCCTGAAGGAGCAGTGGTGGCATATTATGGATAACTGGAAAGTCGGGATTATCCCTCTTCCTCTGTTTGTGCTGGCCGGTGTGCTCATTGCACTGGACTGCCTGAGCGGGAAACTGGCCAGCGATATCGTCGTCATGGTCGCCACGCTGGCCTTTTTTGGTTTTGCCTGCGGTGAATTTGGTAAACGTCTGCCGGTGGTGGGCCGTCTGGGCGCCGCAGCTATCTGCGCAACCTTTATTCCCTCTGCGCTGGTCTATTACGGGTTACTTCCCGATATTGTGGTGACCTCAACAACGCAGTTCTATAAATCGACCAATATTCTCTATCTCTATATTTGCTGCATCATCGTCGGCAGCATCATGAGCATGAACCGTACGGTGCTGATTCAGGGCTTTCTGCGCATCTTTTTCCCCATGCTGTGCGGTGAAATCGTGGGCATGATTGTCGGCATGGGCGTCGGATTAGCGTTGGGGCTGGAGCCGTTCCAGATTTTCTTTTTTATCATTCTGCCCATTATGGCGGGTGGCGTCGGCGAAGGGGCCATTCCGCTCTCCATCGGCTATGCGGCGTTGCTCCATATGGATCAGGGCGTGGCGCTGGGCCGTATCCTGCCGATGGTGATGCTGGGGGGCGTGACCGCCATTATTATTTCCGGCTGCCTGAACCAACTGGGTAAACGTTATCCGCACCTCACCGGGGAAGGCCAGCTGATGCCGAATGTCACGAACGTTGAGCCCGAGCCGCTGCAGTCCGTTTTTTCCGGTAAAGTTGACGTAACGGCCATTGCCTCCGGGGCGCTGCTTGCGGTGCTGCTCTATATGGTAGGGATGCTGGGGCAGAAGCTGACAGGGCTGCCTGCGCCGGTAGGGATGCTGTTCCTGGCCGTGCTGGTGAAACTGGTCAATGGCGTTTCGCCCCGTATTCTGGCCGGTTCTCAGGTGGTCTATCGCTTTTTCCGCACCGCAGTGACCTATCCCGTCCTGTTCGCTGTCGGTGTGGCCATTACGCCGTGGCATGTGCTGGTCACCGCGTTTACGCTCACCAATCTGCTGGTCATTATCAGCACGGTCAGTGCGCTGGTCGCAACGGGCTTTTTTGTCGGGAAAAAGATTGGCATGCATCCCATTGATGTCGCCATTGTTTCCTGCTGCCAGAGTGGGCAGGGCGGGACGGGCGATGTAGCCATTCTTACCGCCGGTAACCGCATGGGCCTGATGCCGTTTGCTCAGATCGCGACGCGTATCGGTGGAGCCATCAACGTTTCGCTCTCTTTGCTGCTGCTGAGCCACTTTTTAAAGTAACGGTTGTTAAGGTCAGCAAGGCGACCTGTAAGGTGCCTTGCTGACGCGTTTCGTCTGCTTCAATCGTATGTTACCAGGGCGCGAGCACTTCACTTCATATGTTTAATGACGAGAGGGCTTTGCACTTTTAAGGGTCTTTAGCGTCAGTTGAATCCCGTCTCAGGCATTCTGATAAAGATCCCAGCGGTTGCCATAGATGTCTTCAAACACTACCACCGTGCCGTAGGCTTCCTGTCTGGGTTCCTCACAAAAGTGCACCCCTTTTGCCTTCATAGCGTGATAATCCCGCCAAAAATCATCCGTCTGAAGAAACAAAAAGACACGGCCACCGCACTGGTCTCCGATAAAACCGGCCTGACGTTCGTTTGATGCGCGCGCCAGCAGAAGATGGCAGTCGCTGTCGGGGTTCGGTGAGACGACAACCCAGCGCTTGCCCGGTTGGGGCGTGTCTTCAATTAGGGTGAAACCCAGTTGATCCCGGTAGTACTCAATGGCGCGGTCGTAATCATCAACCACCACGGCAATATAGCCCATGCATCGCTTTTGCGTTCTCATCCTTTACCTCGTCAGCGGATCACCAGAAAAACTGAGTTCACCTCACTGTCGCTGAAACGGAACGGGCGATGCAACGTTAATCACACTTATTGTTTCTGTGCTGCCAGCCATTGAGCGTCCGGGCGAGGAAAAGGATTTGATTGCAACGGGCACGGCGAAAAACGTGGTTACCGAAGAAGGTGGGTTTTCAGAAAGCAGCACGCCAGCGTCAGGCTGGCGTGCTGAGAGCAAAACCGCGATCCGGCTGAGGAAGCCGGATCGCGTGAGTGCGAGGATTATGCCGGTTTCAGCAGGGCTTCGGCATGGCTGACGATGTTTTCTATCGTGAAGCCAAACTCCGCGAACAGCTTTTCTGCTGGCGCAGATTCACCGAACGTAGTCATCCCGACAATGGCACCGTCCAGCCCGACATACTTATACCAGTAATCTGCAATGCCTGCTTCCACGGCCACGCGTGCTTTCACAGCGGAAGGCAGCACAGATTCGCGATAAGCCGCATCCTGCGCGTCGAACAGATCCGTTGAAGGCAGTGAAACGACCCGCACCTTATGGCCGCCGGTCGTCAGCTTCGTTGCTGCGCCCAGCGTGATCTCCACTTCAGAGCCGGTGGCAATCAGAATGACGTCTGGCGTGCCCTCACAGTCTTTCAGGACGTAACCGCCGCGTTTGATATTCGCCACCTGTTCCGCCGTACGCTCCGGCTGTGCCAGATTCTGACGCGACAGGATCAGGGCGGTAGGCCCATGATGACGCTCAATCGCAGCCTGCCAGGCTACAGCGGTTTCCACCTGATCGCACGGACGCCAGACGCTCATATTCGGCGTAACGCGCAGGCTGGCAATCTGCTCTACCGGCTGGTGGGTTGGACCATCTTCACCCAGACCGATTGAGTCATGGGTATAAACCAGAATCTGGCGGGCCTTCATCAGGGCCGCCATGCGCGCGGCATTACGGGCGTACTCGACGAACATCAGGAAGGTCGCGGTATAGGGCACAAAACCACCGTGGTGGGCAATACCGTTACCAATGGCTGTCATACCAAATTCACGCACACCGTAGTGGATGTAGTTCCCGGCCGGATCCTCTTTGATGGATTTTGAACCTGACCAGATGGTGAGGTTACTGGGGGCGAGGTCGGCAGAGCCGCCCAGGAATTCAGGCAGCATTTTGCCGTAGGCTTCCAGTGAATTTTGCGAGGCCTTGCGGCTGGCGATTTTTTGCGGATTCGCCTGCAGATCGGCAATGAATCGGGCAGTTTCCGCTTCCCAGTTTGCGGGCATTTCGCCGTTCATACGCCGCGTATATTCTGCGGCCAGTTCAGGATAAGCCTGCTGATACGCGGCAAACTTATCGTTCCAGGCTTTTTCGCGCGCCGCGCCAGCTTCTTTGGCATCCCACTGCTGGTAAATCTCTTGCGGGATTTCAAACGCCGGATAATTCCAGCCCAGTTGCTTGCGCGTCAGGGCGACTTCTTCTTCACCCAGCGCGGCCCCGTGTGCCTCTTCTTTACCGGCTTTATTCGGTGAACCAAAGCCAATAACCGTGCGGCAGATAATCAGTGACGGCTTATCGGTGACGCTTTGCGCTTCTTTAATTGCGGCTTTAACGGCCTCGGCATCGTGACCATCAATTTCACCGACCACGTGCCAGTTATAGGCTTCGAAACGTTTGTGCGTGTCATCCGTAAACCAGCCTTCGGTCTCTCCATCGATGGAAATGCCGTTGTGGTCATAGAAGCCGATCAGTTTGCCCAGACCAAGCGTTCCGGCCAGTGAGCAGACTTCGTGGGAAATCCCCTCCATCAGACAGCCGTCGCCCATAAACACGTAGGTGAAGTGGTCAACGATATCGTGTTGTGGACGGTTAAACTGCGCAGCCAGCGTCCGTTCCGCAATGGCCAGACCCACGGCGTTTGCCAGACCCTGACCCAGCGGACCGGTCGTGGTTTCCACGCCCGGCGTGTAGCCAATTTCCGGGTGGCCCGGTGTTTTGGAGTGCAGCTGGCGGAAGTTTTTCAGCTCTTCAATCGGTAAATCGTACCCGGTCAGGTGCAGCAAACTGTAAAGCAGCATTGAGCCGTGACCGTTAGACAGGATAAAGCGGTCGCGATCCAGCCAGGCGGGGTTGGTCGGATTATGCTTGAGGAAATCGCGCCACAGCACTTCGGCGATATCTGCCATGCCCATTGGCGCACCAGGATGACCGGATTTTGCTTTTTGTACCGCATCCATACTTAATGCGCGAATCGCATTCGCCAACTCTCTGCGTGAGGACATAAAGGGTCTCCCTTGTTAAGCATCAGGGCGGGAGTGAGCCCGCCCGGTAAAAGAGGGGAAAAACTACAGGCGCGCCGCCAGCACATCTTCCAGTTTTTGCTGGTCAACGGCGAACTGGCGAATACCGTCTGCCAGTTTTTCGACCGCCATAGGGTCCTGATTATGTTCCCAGCGGAACTCCGCTTCGGACAGCGGCGACGGCTGATGGAAACATTCAGTGGAAGGCTCAAGCTTACGCTCTACGGGCGCCTCGCTGTTCTGCAACTCCTCCAGCAGGTTAGGTGACAGCGTCAGCCGATCACACCCGGCCAGCGCCAGTACCTGTTCGACCTTACGGAAGCTGGCACCCATGATGATGGTGTCATAGCGATGCTTCTTATAATAATCGTAAATACGGCGCACCGATTTCACGCCCGGATCTTCGTCGACGTTATACGGGTCCATGGGCTTGCGGCTGTTGTACCAGTCATAGATACGGCCGACAAACGGCGAAATCAGATAAACCCCGGCTTCGGCGCAGGCGCGCGCCTGGGCAAAGGAGAACAGCAGCGTCAGGTTGCACTGGATACCATTCTTTTCCAGCTCTTCTGCGGCTTTAATGCCTTCCCATGTGGAGGCCAGTTTGATCAGGATGCGAGAGCGATCAATGCCGTGCTCTTCATACATGCGGACCAGCTTTTCTGCTTTCGTGACGCACATGCCACGATCGAAGGAGAGGCGCGCATCCACTTCGGTCGAAACACGGCCTGGTATGCTTTTCAGAATTTCCATACCGAGGTTAATGGCCACTTTATCGCTGGCGTTAATAATCTGCGTTTCTTTGCTGCCACCCTGTTTTTTCGCGTAGTCGATGGCGTCATCAATCAGATGTTTGTAAGGCTGGAGAGCAGATGCTTTCAGGATAAGCGAAGGGTTAGTCGTCGCATCTTGTGGGTGATAATTACGGATGGACTCAATATCGCCACTGTCAGCCACCACGGTCGTGAACTGTTTAAGGGCTTCAAGCTGGTTCATTTCTACACTCCTTGAAAAATACGTTGTAACAAAAGGGAACACCTCTGGCCTCGTGCCCTAATCAGTGCAGACATTACCCGTCGTAGTAACGCCGACTCACCACATTGCAACAGACCAGGTGCAGTGAAAATGCGTTTTCTCTGAATGTTGTGCGATGAGGGTTGTGCGCAACCACCCGAGATGACATTTCTGCGGATAATGACTGTCCAGCCATTAAGGATAGCAGCCATGAAAAATGACGCAGGGTAGACTGTGGCAATCTGTGCGTTAAGAAAGAAGGTTCTTTGAACCGCCTCACCGCTTTGTGATGGTGTGCTTTCTATACTGAACATCCACTTACCTGGCGAAGAAGGATGTCAAATGGATGACCAACTGAAGCAGAGTGCGCTTGATTTTCATCAGTATCCCACTCCCGGAAAAATTCAGGTTTCCCCCACCAAACCTCTTGCCACCCAGCGGGATTTGGCGCTGGCCTATTCTCCTGGCGTGGCGGCGCCCTGTTTAGAAATCGCCGCCGATCCGCTGGCGGCGCACAAGTACACCGCGCGCGGCAATCTGGTGGCGGTGATTTCAAACGGTACGGCGGTACTGGGGCTGGGGAACATCGGCGCACTGGCCGGGAAACCGGTGATGGAAGGCAAGGGCGTTCTGTTTAAGAAATTCGCGGGCATTGACGTTTTTGATATTGAGGTCGACGAACAGGATCCCGATAAGCTGATCGAGGTGATTGCCGCGCTGGAACCCACGTTTGGCGGAATCAATCTTGAAGATATTAAAGCGCCCGAGTGTTTTTATATCGAACAGCAACTGCGGCAGCGCATGAAAATTCCGGTGTTTCACGATGACCAGCATGGCACGGCCATCATCTGTACGGCGGCGGTGCTGAACGGACTACGCATCGTCAACAAGGCTATCGCTGATGTACGGCTGGTGGTGTCAGGCGCGGGCGCATCGGCCATTGCCTGTATGAACCTGCTGGTCGCGCTGGGCTTGCAGAAAGACCATATTCAGGTGTGCGATTCGAAAGGGCTGATTTACCGTAACCGCGAACCCAATATGGCGGCCACCAAAGCCGATTATGCCGTGGAGGATCACGGCAAGCGCACGCTGGCCGACGTGATCGAGGGTGCAGATATTTTCCTGGGCTGTTCCGGTCCGGATGTCCTGACGCAGGATATGGTGAAAAGCATGGCGAAAGATCCGCTGATTCTGGCGCTGGCAAATCCCCATCCCGAAATTCTGCCGCCGTTGGCGAAAGCCGTACGGCCGGATGCGATTATCTGCACCGGACGTTCTGATTTTCCTAATCAGGTGAACAACGTGCTCTGCTTCCCGTTTATCTTTCGTGGCGCGCTGGATGTGGGGGCCACCGCCATCAATGAAGAGATGAAGCTGGCGGCCGTACACGCCATTGCCGAACTGGCACAGGCGGAACAAAGCGACGTAGTGGCTTCGGCCTATAGCGATCAGGACCTGCGCTTCGGACCGGACTATCTGATTCCCAAACCCTTTGATCCACGTTTAATCGTGCAGATAGCCCCTGCCGTGGCGAAAGCGGCGATGGCGTCCGGCGTGGCAACCCGGCCTGTGGCCGACTTTGATGCCTACCGGGAGCAACTCACGGAGTTTGTGTATAAGACCAACCTGTTTATGAAGCCGATCTTTTCCCAGGCGCGTAAAGCCCCGAAACGGGTGGTGATGGCGGAGGGCGAAGAGGTGCGGGTGCTGCATGCTACGCAGGAGCTGGTCTCGCTGGGGCTGGCGAAACCCATCCTGATAGGTCGCCCCAACGTGATCGCCATGCGGTTAGAAAAACAGGGGCTCAAAATTGAGGCCGGAAAGGATTTTGAAATCGTGAATAACGAATCCGATCCCCGCTTTAAAGCGTACTGGAATGAGTATTACCAGATGATGAAGCGGCGCGGTGTCACCCCCGAGCAGGCGCAACGCGCCGTTATTGGCAATCCGACCCTCATCGGTGCCATCATGGTCTACCGTGGTGAGGCCGATGCGCTGATCTGCGGCACCATCGGCGATTATAACGAGCACTACGAGATTGTGGAGCGCGTGCTGGGCCTGCGGAGTGATGTGAAGGTGGCCGGTGCGATGAATGCGCTGTTACTGCCGAATGGCAACACGTTTATTGCGGATACTTACGTCAACGCCGATCCTACACCGGAACAGCTGGCGGATATAACGTTAATGGCGGCGGAAACCGTCCGTCGCTTTGGGATTGAGCCGCGCGTGGCGTTGCTGTCGCACTCCAGCTTTGGCACCTCCAGTGCGCCTGGTGCGCAGAAAATGCGCGATGTGCTGGCGCTGGTGCAACAGCGCGCGCCTGAGCTGGAAATCGACGGGGAGATGCACGGCGATGCGGCGCTGGTGGAAAGCATCCGGCGGGAAATCATGCCCGACAGCCCGCTGAAAGGCAGCGCAAACCTGCTGATCATGCCCAACGTGGAAGCGGCGCGCATCAGCTACAATCTGCTGCGCGTGTCCTGTTCGGAAGGCGTAACGGTCGGGCCGGTGCTGATGGGCATGACCCGGCCGGTGCACGTGCTGACGCGCATCGCGTCCGTGCGCCGGATCGTCAATATGGTGGCGCTGGCGGTGGTGGAAGCGCAGACGCAGCCGCTGTAGTCAACCGGGGCGGCGACCCGGGTTGCCGCCCCGGCACGTTCCTGAGCCGGCAACGTGGATTACTCAGGCAGGTTGAGCCAGTTTTTCACCGGCAGGAAGTCACGGTAGAGCGCGGCCTCGGGTGAGTCAGGTTCAGGATGATAGTTATATTCCCAGCGCACCATGGGCGGCAGGGACATCAAAATGGATTCCGTTCTGCCTCCGGTTTGCAGGCCAAACAGCGTGCCCCGATCCCACACCAGATTGAACTCTACATAGCGACCCCTGCGGTAAAGCTGGAACTGCCGTTCGCGGTCGCCATAAGGCATGTGCTTGCGGCGCGCCACAATCGGCTGGTAAGCGTCCAGAAAGCCCCGGCCGACGGCCTGAATAAGGGCAAAACTTTGTTCAAAGCCCGGCTCGTGGATATCGTCAAAAAACAGCCCACCAATACCGCGTTGCTCGTCGCGGTGTTTCAGATAGAAATAGTCGTCGCACCACTTTTTAAACCGGGGATAGACATCCTCGCCAAAAGGCTGGCAGATATCGAAGGCGGTCTGATGCCAGTGCAGCGCATCTTCTTCAAACCCGTAAAACGGCGTCATATCAAAGCCGCCGCCAAACCACCAGATCGGCTCGGCACCGGGTTTTTCGGCAATGAAAAAGCGCACATTCGCATGACTGGTCGGTACATACGGGTTGTTGGGATGGATAACCAGCGAAACGCCCATGGCTTCGAAACTGCATCCGGCCAGCTCAGGACGATGTGCCGTCGCGGAAGCTGGCATCTGGTCGCCATGAACGTGGGAGAAATTCACGCCAGCCTGTTCAAACACGGCACCATTACGCAGCACACGGCTTCGTCCACCGCCACCGCCGGGGCGTTCCCAGCGGTCTTCAGTGAACTGCGCGCCACCGTCTTCGGCAGTCAGCTTGCGACAAATCTCATCCTGCAAATCCAGCAGGAACGTTTTTACGCGGGAGATATCAGGCATGGGATAGGCTTCTCTTAGTAAAAATTGGCCGTGATTATAGCTGATCTACTATGACATTCGACGATCATACTCATCAAAGTAGTTAATGATACCTGTGGCGATAGCCGAGGCAATCTTCTGCCGAAAGGCGGTCGTGCCCAGCAACTGCTCTTCGCGCGGATTGGTAATAAAAGACGTTTCCACCAGCACCGAGGGAATGGACGGCGACTTCAGCACGGCAAAGGCGGCCTGTTCGGTATACTGACTGTGAAGGTGATGCACCGGGCGAATCTGGTCCAGAACGTGTTTGCCCAGGGTCAGGCTGTTTCTGATGGTGTCCGTTTGCACCAGATCGAACAGAATCTGCTGTAAATACTGGTCCTGCTGTTCCACGTTGGCTCCGCCGACCTTGTCCGCGTCATTTTCACGTTTCGACAGGTAACGCGCCATGCTGCTGCTGGCACCCCGATTGGATAACGCGAACACAGAGGCACCGCTGGCATCCGGGCTGGTATAGCCATCCGCATGGATTGACATAAACAGGTTCGCACCGTGCTGATGCGCAATCTCCACCCGCTGGTAGAGCGGAATGAAATGGTCGCTGTCACGCGTCAGGCGGACCTCGATACGCGGATGTGACTGCAGCAGACTGCGCACATTACTGGCGATGTCTAAAACAATGTGTTTTTCTTCGGAACCCTCTTCGCCGACCGCACCCGAATCGATACCGCCGTGGCCCGGATCGAGCATCACGATGCGCTTGCCGTTGTTAACCCGCGGCCTGGGCGACGAAGGTCGGGCAGAGAGCGAAGCCTGCTGTTCCTTCGCCTGCACCGCGCGCGGGGACAATATGGCGAGCGCCAGCCCGGACAGCAGCAGCTGGCGACGATGAATTAAACGTTTGAGTAAGTGCATGTGCATGTCCCTGAGCAGTCATAATGCACCGTGTTATAGCGTAACATTATGCCCGGTGCGATCTTTCAACCATTTCAGGTTATTACTTTGTTTTTCAGCCTGGTAACAGGCAATTTCTTTTTTTTTAACGTTGCCGTCAGCAGCCAGGGTTGCACCCGCCGAAGAAAGCGTGATAATCAGCAAATTGAGGTGAACTGCAGGTACAGAAGATGGAAATCCGCACCTTCCGCCAGGAAGATTTTGAAGAAGTGATCACGCTCTGGGAACGCTGCGATTTGTTACGGCCATGGAACGATCCGGAGCTGGACATCGAACGCAAAATGCATCATGACGCCGACCTGTTTCTGGTGGCGGAAGTCGGGGGCGAAGTCGTCGGTACCGTAATGGGCGGTTACGATGGTCACCGTGGCGCGGCTTACTATCTGGCGGTGCATCCGGATTATCAGGGCCGCGGCTTTGCCAATGCCCTGATGAATCGCCTGGAGAAAAAACTCATTGCGCGCGGTTGCCCTAAAATTCACCTGATGGTGCGGGAAGAGAACGACCAGGTCGTTGCCTTCTATGAAAAGCTGGATTATGAAACGGTCGATGTGGTGTTGCTGGGCAAACGTTTAATCGAAGATCGTGAATATTAATTCGGTCTGGCCGCCTGAGGAGTACGACGACAAAGGGCAACTGCGCCTGCCGTTTCTTTTCTGGCTGATTCTGCTATTGCAGTCGCGCACCTGGTGGCTCCTGGTGATGGCCGGCGCGTCACGTCAGCAGGGAAACGATCTTCTGGCACTTTTCTATCCGGATCGCCAGGCGTTCTGGTCAGGACTGGTGTTAGGTCTGCCAGCGCTGTCGGGGCTGTTGCTCACGGGCTACCGGTCGCGTTTACCCCGAGTGTGGCGCAGCTGGCGCCTGGTGCTGGTGGTCTCGTTAGGGGCGAATTTGCTCTGGCAGAGCGTACAACTCGTCCAGACCGATCTGCTCAGCTCACCGTTGCCGCTGCTGTTTACGCTGTTTGATCTGCTGGCACTGCTGTGGTTACTGATCAGTGTCCGGCTTCGCGCCTGCTTTTTGCCGCCACACGATCCCGAATAAACTTTTTGCCGCTTTGCGACTCCAATCCGTTTTGCCCAGGTCTATTTATTAACAGGAGTTTTCATGAAAGCTGTTCGTTACACGATACTGACGGTGGCCATGCTGGTCAGTGGGTGTGCCAGTTCCTCCGGCCCTGACGCCAACAGCAGCCAGCAGGTACGCTGGTGGAATCCATTGAGTTACCACTGGTCTTCTGCGCTGCCATGGAACTGGTTTGGTCCTTCACTGACGATCAGCGATCAGGGCGTTGGTGGGATCAACAGTGCCACGGCGATGAACGAATCGGCCATCAAAGACGGGCTTAAGGGCAACTACGATCTGCGTCAGGGCATGCGTGGCCAGAACGGTCAGGTGGTGTCCTTCTGGCAGGCGATGAAGGACGGTCAGGTTAAGCTGGTCATCTATGGTCAGTCACAGGTTGACCGCATTGAGGTGACGGACAACGACATCGCCAGTGCCGACGGCAGCAAAATTGGCGATGCGTTTAGCGCCAGATATGACAAAGCCTTTAATAACTGCATTGTGGCTGCCGGGTTAGACAATCATGACGTCGAATGCCGTGTGCCTGGCAGCCCGCATCTACGCTATGTTTACAGCGGGACCTGGCACGGTCCGGAAGGATTACTGCCCGCCGATGACACGCTGAAAAGCTGGAAACTCAGCAAGTTCGTCTGGCAGCGTTAAGCCCCGTAATTTTTGCCTCCCGCAGGGCGTTCAGTGCGCCCTGCCAACCCAATTCTGTTTTTGCGCATTCTTTTCCCGCCGCCTTATGCCTTTTTCGACTTTGAAATCAACAAACGATATATAAAACCGTTACGGGTTTACGCTGAGTTATAAATAAACTGCTGTATCTGCGGATGAGATCTGCATCAAATTTCTTCAGGGTGAACCATGACCTTCAAAGCGATGAAAAAAATCGTGAGCGGAATCGCGCTGTCGCTGGGCCTTGCTGGCGCCGCGCACGCCACAGAGCTGTTAAACAGCTCTTATGACGTTTCACGTGAACTGTTCGTCGCCCTGAACGCGCCTTTTGTCAGCCAGTGGGATGCGCAACATCCGGACGATAAACTCACCATCAAAATGTCGCATGCGGGTTCTTCTAAACAGGCGCTGGCCATCCTGCAAGGGCTGCGTGCCGATGTGGTGACCTATAATCAGGTGACGGATGTTCAGGTGCTGCATGACAAAGGCAAACTGATCCCGGCCGACTGGCAAACGCGCCTGCCGAATCACAGTTCACCGTTTTATTCCACCATGGCGTTTCTGGTTCGCAAGGGTAACCCTAAGCAGATTCATGACTGGTCCGATTTAACCCGTGACGACGTGAAGCTGATTTTCCCGAATCCGAAGACCTCGGGTAACGGGCGTTATACCTATCTTGCCGCCTGGGGTGCCGCAGAGAAAGCGGACGGCGGCGACCAGGCAAAAACGCGCGCCTGGATGACACAGTTTCTGAAAAACGTCGAGGTTTTCGACACAGGCGGACGCGGCGCCACCACCACCTTTGCTGAACGCGGTTTAGGGGATGTGCTGATCAGCTTCGAATCGGAGGTCAACACCATTCGTAATCAGTACGGTAAAGAGGATTACGAAGTCGTGGTGCCAAAAACCGATATCCTGGCGGAGTTCCCCGTCGCCTGGGTCGATAAAAACGTTGAACACAATAAAACAGCCGACGCGGCGAAGGTTTATCTGACCTGGCTGTATTCGCCCGAGGCACAGAAAATCATTACGGACTTTTATTATCGCGTGAACAATCCGCAGCTGATGGAGCAGCAAAAAGATCGCTTTCCAGCCACACAGCTGTTTCGGGTTGAAGACGTATTTGGTAGCTGGAATAACGTTATGAAAACCCATTTCGAAAGTGGCGGTGAACTGGATCAACTGTTAGCGGCGGGGCGTGGATAATGTTTGCAGCCAGCCAAAAACGTGTTTTGCCCGGTTTCGGCCTGAGCCTGGGCACCAGTCTGCTGTTTACCTGCCTGATTCTGCTGCTGCCCATCAGCGCCCTCATCATGCAGTTGTCGCAGATGACATTGCAGCAATACTGGGACGTGGTGACCAATCCCCAGCTGATTGCAGCCTATAAAGTGACGCTGCTGTCGGCCGGCGTTGCCTCATTGTTCAATGCCCTGTTTGGCATGCTGATGGCCTGGGTTTTAACGCGTTATCGCTTCCCGGGTCGCACGCTGCTGGATGGTTTAATGGATTTGCCCTTTGCATTGCCAACCGCCGTCGCAGGGTTAACCCTGGCCGGTCTGTTTTCGGTAAACGGCTGGTACGGTCAATGGTTTGCTCATTTCGACATTAAGATTTCCTACACCTGGATTGGTATCGCGCTGGCGATGGCCTTCACCAGTATCCCGTTTGTTGTCCGGACGGTGCAGCCGGTGCTGGAAGAGTTAGGTCCGGAATACGAAGAGGCGGCGCAGACACTGGGCGCAACGCCCTGGCAAAGTTTCCGTCGCGTTGTGCTGCCGGAAGTGGCTCCGGCGTTGCTGGCGGGCACTGCGCTGTCGTTTACCCGCAGCCTGGGCGAGTTTGGCGCGGTGATCTTTATCGCGGGCAATATTGCCTGGAAAACAGAAGTGACCTCACTGATGATTTTTGTCCGTCTGCAGGAATTTGATTATCCGGCCGCCAGCGCCATCGCGTCGGTCATTCTGGCGGCGTCGTTGCTGCTGCTGTTTGCCATTAATACCTTACAGAGCCGCTTTGGCCGTCGTCTGGGAGGTCACTGATGGCTGATATTTCGCAACTCAATCATGCCGATCGCCAGCCCGTAAACTGGGGTAAATGGCTGCTTATCGGCACGGGTGTGCTGATCTCGGTGCTGCTGCTGGTGGTGCCGATGGTCTCCATCTTCTGGGAAGCGCTGCACAGCGGGCTTGGCCCGACTCTGCGTAACCTGACCGACAGCGATATGCTGCACGCGATTTGGCTGACCGTACTGGTGGCGCTGATTACCGTGCCGGTTAATCTGGTCTTCGGCACCTTGCTGGCCTGGCTGGTCACCCGCTTTACGTTTCCTGGTCGCCAGCTGTTGTTAACCCTGTTTGATATTCCGTTTGCGGTCTCGCCGGTTGTGGCTGGCCTGATGTACCTGCTGTTCTGGGGCATTAACGGTCCGGCAGGCGGCTGGCTGGATGCCCACAATATTCAGGTGATGTTCACCTGGCCGGGTATGGTGCTGGTCACCGTCTTCGTGACCTGTCCGTTCGTGGTTCGCGAACTGGTGCCGGTCATGCTGAGCCAGGGCAGTCATGAAGATGAGGCTGCGGTGCTGTTGGGCGCGTCGGGCTGGCAGATGTTTCGCCGTGTGACGTTACCGAATATTCGCTGGGCAATGCTGTACGGCGTGGTGCTGACCAATGCCCGCGCCATTGGCGAGTTCGGTGCGGTATCTGTGGTATCCGGCTCCATTCGTGGCGAAACCTACACTTTGCCGCTTCAGGTCGAATTGCTGCATCAGGATTACAACACGGTGGGTGCCTTCACCGCCGCCGCGTTGCTGACCGTCATGGCCATCCTGACCCTGTTTTTGAAAAGCATTGTGCAGTGGCGCTTAGAGCAGCAGCACAAACGCCTGCAACTGGAGGAAAATCATGAGCATTGAGATTAAACAAATCAACAAATCCTTTGGTCGCACAGCGGTGCTGAACGATATTTCACTGGATATCCCGTCGGGCCAGATGGTGGCGTTGCTGGGGCCGTCCGGTTCCGGTAAAACGACCCTGCTGCGTATTATCGCCGGGCTGGAGCATCAGAACAGCGGCCAGATTCGTTTTCATGAGTATGACGTCAGTCGCCTGCATGCCCGCGATCGTAAAGTCGGGTTTGTTTTTCAACACTATGCGCTGTTCCGCCATATGACCGTGTTTGACAACATTGCCTTTGGCCTGACCGTGCTGCCGCGTCGTGAGCGGCCATCCAGTGCCGAAATCAAAAATCGTGTAACACGTCTGCTGGAGATGGTGCAGTTGTCGCATCTGGCAAACCGCTTTCCGGCTCAGCTCTCGGGTGGTCAGAAGCAGCGCGTGGCGCTAGCAAGAGCACTGGCCGTCGAGCCGCAAATTCTGCTGCTGGATGAGCCTTTCGGTGCGCTGGATGCCCAGGTGCGTAAAGAGCTGCGCCGCTGGTTACGCCAGCTTCATGAAGAATTAAAATTCACCAGCGTGTTTGTCACGCACGATCAGGAAGAGGCAATGGAAGTTGCCGACCGCGTCGTGGTGATGAGTCAGGGCAGCATCGAGCAGGTGGGCACGCCGGATGAGGTCTGGCGCGATCCGGCGACGCGCTTCGTGCTGGAATTCCTGGGCGAAGTTAACCGCTTTGACGGTGAGGTTCATGGTTCCCAGTTCCATGTCGGGGCGCATCACTGGCCGTTAGGCTATACCTCCGCCCATCAGGGCGCGGTTGATCTGTTTCTGCGTCCCTGGGAGATTGATGTTTCGCGTAAAAGCAGCCTGGAAACCCCTTTACCGGTACAGGTCCTTGAGGTGAGTCCGCGTGGCCATTTCTGGCAGTTGGTCGTGCAGCCTGCGGGCTGGCAGAGCGAACCTTTCTCGCTGGTGTTCGATGGTGATCAGACCGCGCCACTGCGCGGCGAGCGCCTGTTTGTCGGGCTGCAACAGGCCAGGCTCTATCAGGGCGCCACGCCATTGCGGGCAGTTGCCTTTGCGCACAGCGCCTGATATTTTCTTTTTCACGCAGGGCGGGACAATGTCCCGCCCTTTTTTAATGTTTATACCGCCATACCTCAGGCTCTGGCCTGATTCGTAACGGTATCGTTTCGCCAGGATATGCACCGTGACCACTCTGGAACACACAATCGGTAATACACCGCTTATCAGGTTACAGCGCCTGACGCCTGACAATGGCAGTGAGATCTGGCTGAAACTGGAGGGCAACAACCCCGCCGGTTCCGTCAAAGATCGCGCAGCCTGGTCGATGATTCATCAGGCGGAACGGCGAGGCGAGATAACACCGGGCGATCAGCTGATTGAGGCCACCAGTGGCAACACCGGTATCGCGCTGGCGATGATCGCGGCGATGAAAGGCTACCGGTTGCGCTTACTGATGCCGGATAATATGAGCCAGGAGCGGCAGGATGCGATGCGTGCCTATGGGGCCGAGTTAGTCCTGATAGGTCGGGAGCAGGGCATGGAGGGCGCGCGTGATTTAGCCCAGGCGATGGCGGCGCGCGGTGAGGGAAGGGTGCTGGACCAGTTTAATAACCCAGACAATCCACTGGGCCACTACCAGACCACGGGACCGGAGCTGTGGGCCCAGTCGAATCAGCGCATGACGCATTTTGTCTCCAGTATGGGCACCACCGGCACGATTACCGGCGTAGGGCGGTTTTTAAAAGAACATAAGACGGGCGTGAAAGTGATTGGCCTGCAGCCTAAAGAAGGCAGTAGCATTCCTGGGATTCGCCGCTGGCCTCAGGCGTATTTGCCCGGCATTTACCGGCCCGAGTTGGTGGATGAGGTAATTGATATGGGGCAGCAGGAAGCCGAAGAGACCATGCGGGCGCTGGCCCGGCGTGAAGGTATTTTCTGCGGCGTCAGCTCAGGCGGATCGGTCGCGGGCGCACTGCGTATTGCCAGCGCCCATCCTGGAAGCGTCGTGGTGGCCATTGTTTGTGACCGTGGCGATCGCTATCTCTCTACCGGCGTTTATCAGTAACGTCACGCAGCCATTACGCCCTCTGAAGGCTTATGCTGCGCCGTCGGCTGCCTGAGTCTTGTTTATTTGGCTAAGCTTACTGGCATCTGTAAGGATCGCGTAAAACTGGCTGCGCGTTTCGCTGGCCCGGTTCAAAATAGCGCCAGTGACGTAAGAGAGATAACAATGAAAATCCTGCTGGTAGATGACGACGTAGAATTAGGCACGATGCTGAGCCAGTATCTGATCACGGAAGGCTTTGATACGCAACTGGTGTTAACCGGCACTGCCGGTGTGCAGGGGGCGCTGTCCGGTGAGTACAGCGCCATGATTCTGGATATTATGCTGCCGGATATGAGCGGCACCGATGTCCTGCGCCAGGTGCGCCAGCAAAGCCGTCTGCCGGTGATTATGCTGACGGCCAAGGGCGACAATATTGATCGGGTTATCGGCCTGGAAATGGGGGCCGATGACTATATGCCCAAGCCGTGTTATCCCCGTGAGTTGGTGGCGCGCTTGCGTGCCGTACTGCGTCGGATTGAAGAGCATGCGCCTCTGCAGGATAAAAAAGAGACGCTGCAATGGGGAGAGTTAACACTCAATGCGGCCAACCGCGTGACGGAATGGCAGGGGAAAGCCTTTGATCTGACCGCCTCTGAATTTAATCTGCTGGATTTGCTGCTGCGTTCACCGGACCGGGTGGTGACGAAAGACGAGCTGTCTGAGAAAGGCCTGGGACGACCGCGTGAAGCGTACGATCGCAGCGTGGATGTGCATATCAGTAATATCCGTCAGAAGCTCAGCGCGCTCACCGCCGACAGCATCACCATCGAAACCGTTCGCAGCATTGGTTATCGCATTCGATGAATCAAACTTACCGTGGGCGCATGTTCTGGAAGATCCTGCTGGGGTTCTGGCTGGTTTTCCTGATTATCAGTCAGCTGATCTGGCTGGGTTTCTCACTTTCCGGTACACGGCATCATCCCCCTGAATATTTGGTCACCCAGCGGCTGGCTGACGCGCTGATGGCGTCAGCCGTGTCGGTGCTGGAGCGGGGCGGCCCGTCAGCGCTGGATGCGATGATGGCGGAGTGGGCCCCGGAAGATCGGGCGTTTTTGCATGTACGCGCACTGGATAATCTCCGCAACGCAGAGGCACCGCCGCTTGCGCCCGAAACGCCCGAAAAATCCTTTTTTCCCGACCATCTTGTGCGCCAGGCACAGAGCCCGGACGGCAAGAGCTATGAGCTGCTGTACGATCTGAAAGGCATACGCACAATGAGCCGGGAGGGGCGGCCACATAATTTCCTGAATATTCCTGAGCCCATGTTCATTTTCGCCGGGTCTGTGGGGTTGCTGTTTAGCCTGCTGCTGGCATGGAACCTGACGCGCCCTATGCGACAACTGCGTGAAGGTTTTTCGCGGGTAGCCAATGGCGACTTAAGCATCAGGCTCTATCCTGCGCTGCGTAAGCGTCATGACGAGCTCTCCAGCGTGGCGCAGGCGTTCGATGCCATGGTTGAACGCCTGGACACGTTGGTGCGTGCCCGTGAAGCCCTGCTTCATGACATCTCTCATGAACTGCGCTCGCCGCTTGCCCGTCTGCAGCTGGCAACGGGCCTGGCGCGACAGCGGCCAGAAAACGTGAATGACTCGCTGGATCGCATCGACGAAGAGGCACAGCGGCTGGATAAGATGATTGGTGAACTGTTAACCCTGGCGCGTGCCGAGCATGAAAGTGTGCCGGGCGAACACTATTTTGATTTGGCCGGCTTATTAGAGGCGGTGGTTACCGATCTCCGTTATGAAGCGCAGATCCCCGGCGTCGAGGTCGTGTTTAACGTTGATGAGCAGGCCGATCATACCGTACGCGGGAATGCTGAGTTATGCCGGCGAGGCATTGAGAACGTGCTGCGTAATGCTTTACGCTTTTCGCTGCCGGGTCAGCGCATTGAGGTCAGCCTGCAGGTTGAGCAACAGTGGCTGGCGATTCAGGTGCGGGATCAGGGACCAGGCGTCGATGAGAATAAGCTGTCCAGCATCTTTGATCCCTTTGTCCGGGTCAATTCGCCGTTACTGGGTAAAGGCTACGGGCTGGGGCTGGCAATTGTGCGTAAAGTGGTACTGGCGCATCATGGCGAGGTCAGGGCGGTTAACCGGCCTGAAGGCGGACTGGAGCTGACACTGCGTTTGCCCCGCTGGCAGCCGCATTAAGCAGAGACGTGAAGCATAAGAGAACGGCACCCTGAGGTGCCGTTTGTGTATTACTTTTTGATGCGAATCACCGGGGTTTCACCCACGACGACCTGACCAGACAGTTTTGTCAAATCCTTGATTTCATCCATATTGGAAATGACAACAGGGGTCAGTGTGGATTTTGCTTTCTCTTCCAGCAGCGGCAGATCGAATTCGATCACCACGTCGCCTTTTTTAACCTTCTGACCTTCTTCGGCGATGCGTTTGAAGCCTTCGCCTTTCAGTTCGACGGTATCGATGCCGAAATGCACGAACAGCTCAATGCCATTATCGGATTCGATTGAAAAGGCATGGTTGGTTTCGAAAATCTTGCCGATAGTCCCATCAACCGGCGCAACCATTTTGTTGCCGCTTGGTTTGATCGCAATACCGTCACCCACGATTTTTTCTGCAAACACCACATCTGGTACGTCTTCAATATTCACGATTTCGCCAGACAGAGGCGCTACGATATCAATTGTCCCAGCGCTATCTGTTTTTTCGCCAAAAAGTTTAGAAAACAAACCCATGATCTTCTCCTAAGCAGTAATTTGGGGCCAGCATCTCGTGGATCAGCAGAGCGTTTTTTCTTTAATGAACTTGTTCACCAGGTTCATCAAGTCTTCCGCCGTAGGTTGAGCCAGTGCCTGCTCTGCCAACGCCTTCGCATCTTCGAAATGTGTATTACGAATAATTTTCTTGATGCCAGGGATAGAAATGGCACTCATGCTGAATTCGTCCAGCCCCATTCCCAGTAACAGTAGTGTAGCACGTTCGTCACCTGCCAGCTCACCACACATGCCAGTCCATTTACCTTCAGCATGAGACGCATCAATGACTTGCTTGATGAGGTTCAGTACCGAAGGCGTCATCGGGTTATACAGGTGCGAAATCAAATCATTACCACGATCTACTGCAAGAGTATACTGCGTCAAATCGTTTGTCCCAATGCTAAAGAAGTCGACTTCTTTCGCCAGGTGACGTGCAATCACGGCAGAGGCAGGCGTTTCCACCATAATGCCCACTTCGATTGACTCGTCAAACGCTTTACCTTCTTCGCGTAACTGCGCTTTCAGCAGCTCCAGTTCCGCTTTCAGCGTACGCACTTCTTCAACCGAAATGATCATCGGGAACATGATGCGCAGCTTACCGAAAGAAGAGGCACGTAAGATAGCACGCAGCTGTGCATGCAGAATTTCCTTACGATCCATCGCAATACGGATGGCGCGCCAGCCCAGGAACGGGTTTTCTTCTTTAGGCAGGTTCATGTAAGGCAGGTCTTTATCACCGCCAATATCCATGGTACGGACGATCACGGCCTGCGATCCCATGGCTTCTGCGACCGCTTTATACGCCTGGAACTGCTCTTCTTCAGTCGGCAGTGAGTCGCGATCCATAAACAGGAACTCAGTGCGGTACAGGCCAACACCTTCTGCACCGTTGCGCTCGGCACCGGCGATATCGCGTACCGTACCGATGTTGGCGCAGACTTCAACCTGATGGCCATCCAGCGTAACAGCCGGCAGATCTTTCAGCTTCGCCAGCTCATGTTTTTCAGACAGATACTGATTCTGAACCGCTTTCAGCTCTTCCTGAACCGCCTCAGACGGATTAACGTGAATCGCATTGTTCACCCCGTCCAGGATGATGAAATCGCCGTTTTTGATGGTGGCGGTCACGTTACCGGTGCCGACAATCGCCGGGATTTCTAATGAGCGTGCCATGATTGAGGTGTGCGAGGTACGGCCACCCAAATCGGTAATAAAGCCCAGCACCTTTTTCAGATTCAGCTGTGCGGTTTCGGATGGCGTTAAATCTTTCGCCACCAGAATAGATTCTTCCTGGATTGCGCTCAGGTCGACAATGTGCAGACCTAATATGTTTTGCAGCAGACGCTTACCGATGTCACGCACGTCTGCCGCACGCTCTTTCAGGTATTCGTCGTCCAGCTCCTCCAGGGCTTTTGCCTGGGCGTCGATGACGGAGTTCACAGCAGCATCAGCAGTGGCGTGATCTTTTTTGATCAGGTCGATGATTTCCTGCTCCAGCTCTTCGTCTTCCAGCAACATAATGTGGCCTTCGAAGATGGCTGCTTTTTCTTCACCCAGGGATTCGCTGGCTTTGATACGAATGGCTTCAAGTTGCTCAGCCGCTTTGCTACGCCCTTGCAGAAAGCGCTGAACCTCCTGCTCAACCTGGTCATCTGAAATTTTTTTACGGTTGATGACGATCTCGTCTTCTTTCAGCAGCAGAGCTTTGCCGAAAGCGATACCTGGTGATGCTAAAATGCCTGAAATCATAACCCTACCTTTTTATCACGATGGCTGACTGGACTCGTTGCGTTGCCATAGTCGTGTGACACGTACTCTACGAAAGCAATAACGCGGACAGGTTGTCCGCGATCAAGATGTTGCACACAATGGCGCAGAAGAGTCGTTTTAAGCGGAGCAGAAAGGAGATTACTCCAGTTCCGCCATCAGCTTAACCAGATGCTCTACGGCTTTTTGCTCATCTTCACCTTCCGCAGAAAGTGTGACAACGGTGCCCTGAGTCAGACCCAGAGTCTGCAGCTTAAACAGGCTTTTGGCGCTGGCCGATTTGCCGTTGGAGGTCACGGTGATTTCTGACTGGAAGGCTTTAGCTTCTTTGACAAATTGCGCAGCAGGGCGAGTATGCAGTCCGTTTGGTGCGGTAATGGTAACTTCTTGCTGGAACATTCTATTTCCCCAACGTTTTCAGGATGAGTGTTATGGATCTAAAGTCTAGCCTGGAGCCGTAACTTTAGCCTGTGTAGGTGCGCGGGTATACAACTTACAATCGAACAAATGCGCTTGAATGAGTGTTTCATTCCCGCTGCGTGTCAAAACACGAGTTGAGCACGTCACCGGGTAATTATGCCGTGATTCGCCCTTTCACTAAATCTGAAACTTGATTCAGCTTGATCCACTTCAAAGGAGGATTAATTTCAGGCATCGAAATAATTGGCAGTCTAAATACCAGAGCCACACGACTGAAATCAATTGGCTGCATGGTAAAAGTGAGATCTGTGCCACAAAAAAGCACCCGTCAGGGTGCTTTTTAAGCGTTTGTCCAGGGCGAACTACGGGCTATTGCAGCTCTTTTTCCGTGAAAAGATCGGCGAACAGCGCGGTGCTGAGATAGCGCTCACCGGAAGAAGGAAGAATGACAACGATGTTTTTGTTGGCGTAGGCTTCATCTTCCTGCAACTTCAGCGCGGCGGCAACGGCGGCACCCGAAGAGATACCGGCCAGAATGCCTTCTTCTTCCATCAGGCGACGGGCCGTGGCGATCGCTTCATCATTAGTGATGCCGACAGCTAAATCGATCAGCGCCAAATCCAGGTTACCCGGAATAAAGCCCGCGCCAATCCCCTGAATCTTATGTGGGCCGGGTTTCAGCTCTTCGCCCGCCATCGCCTGCGCAATCACCGGTGAGTCAGTGGGTTCTACGGCCACGGTGATCAAGGATTTCTTACCCTGGGTGTTTTTGATGTAACGGCTTACGCCTGTCAGCGTGCCGCCGGTCCCCACACCGGCAATGAACACATCCACTTCACCATCCGTGTCTTCCCAGATTTCGGGACCGGTGGTTTTCTCGTGAATTTCCGGGTTGGCCGGGTTACTGAACTGCTGCAGCAGCAAATACTTGTCGGGATCGCTGGCCACGATCTCTTCGGCTTTGGCGATCGCGCCTTTCATGCCTTTTGCGCCTTCGGTCAGGACCAGATTTGCGCCCAGGGCTTTAAGCAACTTACGGCGCTCAACAGACATGGTGTCCGGCATGGTCAGCGTCAGTTTGTAACCGCGCGCGGCGGCCACGTAGGCTAATGCAATACCGGTGTTACCGCTGGTCGGTTCAACCAGTTCAATACCTTGCTTAAGAATACCGCGTTTTTCTGCGTCCCAAATCATGTTGGCACCGATACGGCATTTCACACTGAAGCTCGGGTTACGGGACTCAACCTTCGCAAGGATGCGGCCGTTACCGATGCGGTTCAGTCGAACCAGCGGCGTATGACCAATTGTCAAAGAGTTGTCTTCATAGATCTTACTCATAGCCTGTCCTTAACTGTATGAATTATTGGGAACCCTCTGAGCATACCTGTTCTGCCCCGTGGCGGAAGGAAAGAAATCATATATCTATATGTCTCATGGCGATAAGACCTGCCGAAAATTGCATAAGGATAGTTGATATGTTCAGCGCAGGCTTTCACGAGCCAGGTTCGCCCGGTAGCGATCAACCCACATCGCGGTGGCCCCGCACACGGCGACCGGCATAATGGCCAGGTTCACCACGGGAATCATTGTAAAGAGGCTCACCAGCGCGCCAAACTGCATATTGGCTGTCTTGTGCTGGCGTAAGGCATGACGCATCTGCTGAAAACTGACTTTATGGTTATCGAAAGGATAGTCGCAATACTGAACAGACAACATCCAGGCGCTGAACATAAACCACAGCACGGGTGCCACCGTCTGCCCAAAACCCGGAACTAAATAAAGTAATAACAGGCCCAGTGCGCGGGGCAGGTAGTAGCCCAGCTTTTGTAATTCGCGTTTCATGATGCGCGGCACGTCTTTAACCATGCCCAGCCAGCCGCTGTCAGGCAGTGGTTTACCCGTCAGCCGCCCCTCAAGTTGTTCCGCCAGCAGGCCGCAAAACGGCGCGGCAATCAGGTTGGCTATCGTTGAAAAGAAATAGCTAAACACCAGCACCACCGAAATCACCGACAGCGGCCACAGCACATAGCTGAGCCATTGCAGCCAGTCCGGCACATGCGACATCAGTTTGGGGATCCACTCGTCAAGACGGAAAAATAACCAGACAAAGGCGCCGCCTAGCAGCAGGATGTTGACCAGCAAGGGGATGATGACGAAGCGCCGTATGCCCGGTAACCTGATTAGCTTCCAGCCCTGGCTAAAATAGTGCACGCCATTAAAAGAGGAAACGGAATTATTCACAGCCATCGAGCCAGTTCTCCTGAAGATGTTAAGGCGCGCCTACTATAACCTGGCTTTTTCTGCTGACCAGGTGCCGTTTGGGTAAAAAAACAACGAAAAAGTGGCGGTAAGCTATCTTATTTGTGAGAAAATACTGCACAGACTTGCACTTATCTGGCAGGGCAAATACAGTTAGAGAATAAAGTTTGCCGCGGTGGCAAGGTATTGGAACAACAGAGAATACAATGATGCAGGATTTGCGTCTGATATTAATCGTTGTTGGCGCGATCGCCATTATAGCGCTTCTTATTCACGGACTGTGGACCAGCCGTAAAGAACGCTCTTCAGTCTTCCGCGATCGCCCGCACAAACGTTTGAAACAACGTGATGAACATGATGATGAGACGCTGACCGACGACGTTGATGACGGCGTCGGTGAAGTGCGTGTGCGTAATACGCGCGGGCACCAGGAGCCTCGTTTTGACGACATCCACGAGCCACAGCCTGAAGTGCGGCGTGAGCCTGTTAAGGAGCGCCCGCGTCAGCCTTCTGCGCCGCAGCCTGAAAGCGATCCTCTTTTTGACCCGGCACCGCAACCGGAACGTGCGCCACAACGGCCTGCACCGACTCGCCAGCCACCAGCCTTTACCGCACCGCCGGTTCAGGCCGATCCGTTGTTGGATAGCGATCCGCTGGACAGCGTTCAGCCCAATCCTGTTTATCAGGCCGAACCTGAGCCTGACTATGAGCCAGAGCCTGAGGTGGTCAGTCCGCCGCCGCAGCCGAAACAACCTGAACCTCGTCCGCAGACCAGCAGTAAGCCCAAAGAAGCGGTGCTTGTGCTGCATGTCGCGGCGCACTCAGGCGGTCAGCTGAATGGTGAAGCCTTGCTACAGGGCATTTTGCAGGCCGGTTTTCAGTTTGGTGAAATGAACATTTTCCATCGTCATCTCAGTCCGGCAGGCAGCGGTCCTGTGCTGTTTAGTCTGGCTAACATGGTGAAACCCGGTTCCTTCAATCCTGACGAAATGACCGACTTCACCACGCCTGGCGTCTCCATTTTCATGATGGTGCCGTCGTATGGCGATGCGAATCAGAACTTTAAGCTGATGCTACAGTCCGCGCAGCGTATCGCGGACGATGTGGGCGGTGTGGTACTGGATGACGAACGCCGGATGATGACGCCGCAAAAGCTGGAAACCTACAAAGCGCGTATCCGCGATGTGGTCGAATCCCGCGAGTAATCCACACTTTTTCAAATTATTATGATGAACCCCCGCCTGTCGGGGGTTTTTTATCTGATGGGGTTATATGAAATCCGTCCAGGAACACATCACTGAACTGCGCACCACGTTGCGCCATCACGAATACCTGTATCACGTTATGGACGCGCCGGAAGTGCCGGATGCGGAATACGATCGCCTCATGCGGGAACTGCGGGATCTGGAAGCACAGCATCCTGATCTGATCACGCCTGATTCCCCCACGCAGCGCGTAGGGGCCGCCCCGTTGATGGTGTTTGAGCAGGTACGCCATGAAGTGCCGATGCTGTCACTGGATAACGCGTTCGATGAACCCAGCTTCAGGGCCTTCAATAAGCGTGTCCAGGATCGTCTGAAAAGCACCGACGATCTCACCTATTGCTGTGAACTCAAGCTGGATGGCCTGGCGGTCAGCCTGCTGTATGAAGATGGCTTATTAACGCGCGCGGCGACGCGCGGCGATGGCACAACAGGCGAAAATATCACGACGAATGTGCGGACGATCCGTGCCATTCCGCTGCGCCTCAAAGGGGACAATATTCCCGCCAGAGTAGAAGTGCGTGGAGAAGTGTTTATGACGCAAAGCGGCTTTGAAAAACTCAATGCCGAGGCGCGCCGTACAGAGGGCAAAGTCTTTGCCAATCCACGCAATGCGGCAGCGGGCTCGTTGCGCCAGCTGGATCCCCGTATCACCGCGAAACGACCGCTAACGTTCTTCTGCTATGGACTGGGCCTGCTGGAAGGGGGCGAGATGCCCCGCAGCCACATGGCGCGACTGCAACAGTTCAAAGCCTGGGGCCTGCCGGTCAGCGACCGTATTCGTCTGGTGCAGAACGCCGATGAAGCGCTGGCGTTTTATCACGAGGTTGAATCAGAGCGGGCCACGCTGGGTTTTGATATCGACGGCGTGGTGATTAAAGTCGATTCGCAGGAATTGCAGGAAAAGCTGGGCTTTGTCGCGCGCGCGCCGCGCTGGGCCGTGGCGTTCAAGTTTCCTGCGCAGGAGCAGATGACGATTGTGCGTGACGTCGAGTTCCAGGTGGGGCGGACGGGCGCTATTACACCTGTTGCCCGGCTGGAACCCGTTCAGGTGGCAGGCGTGATGGTCAGCAATGCCACATTGCATAATGCCGATGAAATTGAACGCCTTGGCCTGCGCATTGGCGACAAAGTCGTGATTCGTCGTGCCGGCGATGTGATTCCTCAGGTGGTCAACGTTGTAACCACCGAACGGCCTGACAATGCCCGTGAGATCGTGTTTCCCTCTCAGTGCCCGGTATGCGGTTCCGATGTTGAACGCGTTGAGGGCGAGGCGGTCACGCGGTGTACCGGTGGCTTAATCTGTGGCGCACAGCGCAAAGAAGCGCTGAAGCATTTTGTGTCGCGGCGCGCCATGGACGTTGACGGCATGGGTGACAAGATTATCGATCAACTGGTCGAGAAAGAGTACGTCAAAACCCCGGCCGATCTGTTCCGGCTCAGCCGTGAAACCCTGACCGGGTTAGATCGTATGGGCGCGAAGTCGGCGCAGAATGTGGTCGACGCGCTGGAAAAAGCCAAATCCACTACGCTGGCGCGTTTCCTCTATGCGCTGGGTATTCGCGAAGTCGGCGAAGCCACGGCGGCAAACCTGGCCAGTCATTTTGGCGATCTGCAAAAGGTCATGGATGCCGATCTGGACGCGCTGATTGCGGTTCAGGATGTGGGCACGGTCGTCGCGAAGCACGTACGTCACTTCATGGAAGAAGAGAGCAACCGCGAGGTGATCCGGCAGCTGGTTGAAGATATTGGTATCCACTGGCCCCAGGTGGTGGCGGTGAACCCCGGCGAGATCGACAGTCCGTTTGCAGGCAAGACCGTAGTGTTAACGGGCTCACTCTCGCAGATGAACCGGGACGATGCCAAAGCGCGACTCATCGAACTCGGTGCCAAAGTCAGCGGCAGCGTATCGAAGAAAACCGATTTGCTGATCGCAGGAGAAGCTGCGGGTTCGAAGCTGGCAAAAGCGCAGGAGCTGGGCATCGAGATCATTGATGAAGCCGAAATGATCCGGCGACTCGGTACCTGAGATGGATAAGCAGGCGCTGATCGAGATTGCGAATACGGCCATGCCGTTTGGCAAATATAAAGGCCGGATGCTGATTGATTTGCCAGAGCCCTATCTGCTGTGGTTCGCCCGCAGCGGCGAGTTTCCGGCTGGTCGTTTGGGGGAGCTGATGCAGCTTACCCTGGCGATAAAAATTGAAGGGCTGGAAGGGTTAGTTAAACCTTTAAAGCGTGGTGACTGAGTTCGCGGCCTCGCATGAGGCCGCTTGTCTGAACGTGTTTCCGTTATTTCTGCGATTCCACGACAGCCGCTTTGCTTTTCTCCGCCTGCAACGCATTGGTTCGCTTGTAACGTCCGGCAATAAACGAGCACACCATCAACTGAACCTGGTGAAAAATCATCAGTGGCAAGACGATGATACCCACCGCGCTGGCGGGGAACAGGATATTGGCCATCGGCACGCCGTTCGCCAGGCTCTTTTTCGAGCCACAGAACAACACCACGATTTCATCGGGACGACTGAAGCCAAACAGGCGCGCAGCTAGATAGTTAATAATCAGCACCAGCGTCAGGAGCAGGATGCAGCCCGCCAGAATCCACAGCAGCGTATCAATCCCGACGCGTTTCCAGATGCCGTTCACCACCGCTTCGCTGAACGCGGAATAAACCACCAACAGAATGGACGTCTGATCGGTGATGCCAATCAGGCTACGGTTCCTTTCCACCCAACCGCTAATCCAGCGGCGTGACAGATGACCTAAAACAAACGGCACTAACAGTTGCAGCATGATTTTACCCACCTGCTCAAGGCCATCGCCTGGTCCGTTACTGTTGACGTCCATCACCAGATTAACCAGCAGCGGGGAGACGAAAACACCTAACAGGCTGGATGCCGATGCGCTGCACACCGCCGCAGCCACATTGCCGCCAGCCATTGAGGTGAAGGCGATGGCCGACTGGACGGTGGCAGGCAAAATGCAGAGGTAAAGGAAGCCGGTATAAATTTCTGCGCCGACGTTAACCGGATGCCACCAGACAATCAGCAGCCCCAGCGCCGGGAACATAACAAACGTACTGCACATGATCCAAAGGTGAAGCCGCCAGTGGCTGCTGCCTGCGATGATTTTTTCGCGTGACAGTTTGGCACCGTGCATGAAGAACAGCAGGGCGATGGCGGCGGTGGTCAGGTACGTGAAAAAGTCCACGAAGCCGCCTCTCGCCGGAATGAAAGAGGCCAGAAGTACAGTGATGATCAGCTTGATCATCATCGGGTCAATACGGAGAAATCCCATCGTTAAAATCCGGTTAAATTAAGTCTGGAGTGATTGTGCGCGATGAGGGTTTAGAAATAAAATTGATTTATTAAATGAATCTATGCGAGAAATTAATGAATTACTCCCTACGTCAGTTACGCACCTTTGTGGCCGTTGCGCATTATGGTGGCTTTAGCCAGGCAGGGCAGGCGATTGGGCTGAGTCAGTCTGCGGTCAGCCACAGCATTAAAGAGCTGGAAGCGGAAACGGGCGTCCGCTTGCTGGATCGCACGACGCGCGAGGTGGTGCTGACCGAAGCCGGGCAGCAGCTGGCTTCGCGTATGGAAAGGTTGCTGGAAGAGATAAACACCACGCTGCTGGATATTCGTAGCTATGGCGAACAACGCAGTGGTACGGTACGCATCGCAGCGAGTCAGACGATCTCAGCCCACCTGATGCCGCAATGCCTTGCCGCCAGTCAGCAGAGCTACCCGGAAATAAAGATCATCCTGCACGATCGGGTGCAGCAGGCCGTGCTTCAGAGCGTACGTCACGCCGAAGTCGATTTTGGCATTGTGATTGGCCCGCTGAATGACAGTGAATTCGATTGCTGCGCCATACTGGATGAACCCTTTTTACTGCTGTGCCGGGAGGATGATCCGCTTGCTGAGGTCGGGCAGGCAAGGTGGCCGATGTTGGAGGGACGTACGATGGTGCTTCAGGATTATGCGTCGGGCAGCCGGATATTAATTGACGCGGCGTTACGTCAGCAGAACATCAGTATCAATGTGGTTCAGGAAATCGGTCATCCGGCCACGCTGTTTCCTATGGTTGATGCAGGTATCGGGATCAGCATTTTACCCGCGCTGGCGTTACCGCTTCCTGCGGGGCGCGCGTTAACGGTAAGACGTCTCTATCCTGAGATCAATCGCAGCCTGACATTAATTAAGCGCAAGAATCGCTCGTTAACGCCTGCGGGCGAGGCCATATGGCAGGAGGTGCGTCAGCAGGGAGCTCTGCTGACGCAACAACGTGCTTCCAGTCCTGCGTTTTAAATATAGACGTCGAGCTGATTATTTTGGGTAGGGCGATTGACGCCGTCGGCTGACACGGTTTTACCTTCTTTTTCCGCCTGTTTCGCTTCGGCTTTTTGTTGCTCTTTGCGTTGCAGCTGCTGGATTTGCGCTTCTAAAACCTGAATCTGCGCTTTGATTGTATCCTGCTGCTTCTTCTTTTCTTCGGTGGTCAGTGTCTTATCATCGCCCAGACTTTTTAACTGGTCGTTCAGGCGCGAAATCTGCTTATTCAGACTGGCAATTTGTGCTGCCGTGTCTGATGACGCGCTTGTCGTATCTGACGTTGAGCCACTGCCGATGCTCGGTGTGCTGGTTGAAATAGTTGTCATGATGATCTCCTTGCAATTAGACGTTTTAGGTTATCGGATGCGCGCGGCAAAAGCTTAATGCCTCAAAATGTTAAATTTACGAAAAGATTTTTACAGATTAACGTTAGTCCTTACCATTCAGTTGAGTAGACGGGTAACGGTGGCGGATACGGCTGTTGGTTTCATTATTTCGGCAGTGGGAAAAAGCAGGGCGGGTAACTGAACCTGCGGCAGAGTCTCATTCCGCACGTCAGGCAGCGGAGCGCAGAAACGAAAAAAGCGCCAGAAGGCGCTTTTTTCTGAATTTGGTGGGTCGTGCAGGATAGTCTTCAGCCCGGCGGGCCTCGCCCTTCGGGTGATGCTGGCGCATCAGCCTGAATCGCTGCGCGATTCAGTCGAACCTGCAGCAGGTTCTCATCCTGCACTTTTTGCGCATAGCAAAAAGGCGCCTTTAGGGCGCCTTTCTACATTGGTGGGTCGTGCAGGATTGCCTTCGGCCCGGCGGGCCTTGCCCTTCGGGTGATGCTGGCGCATCAGCCTGAATCGCTGCGCGATTCAGTCGAACCTGCAGCAGGTTCTCATCCTGCACTTTTTGCGCATAGCAAAAAGGCGCCTTTAGGGCGCCTTTCTACATTGGTGGGTCGTGCAGGATAGCCTTCGGCCCGGCGGGCCTCGCCCTTCGGGTGATGCTGGCGCATCAGCCTGAATCGCTGCGCGATTCAGTCGAACCTGCAGCAGGTTCTCATCCTGCACTTTTTGCGCATAGCAAAAAGGCGCCTTTAGGGCGCCTTTCTACATTGGTGGGTCGTGCAGGATTCGAACCTGCGACCAATTGATTAAAAGTCAACTGCTCTACCAACTGAGCTAACGACCCGAAGTGGTGGGTGATGACGGGTTCGAACCGCCGACCCCCTCCTTGTAAGGGAGATGCTCTACCAACTGAGCTAATCACCCACTTCGGTACTGCTTCACAAGAGTGTCATCTGACTAAGATATGGTGGGTGATGACGGGTTCGAACCGCCGACCCCCTCCTTGTAAGGGAGATGCTCTACCAACTGAGCTAATCACCCATATCTTATCTCTTGTCACTGCGGGCCATCTTAAACCTTCTTAAGAGTGGTGGGTGATGACGGGTTCGAACCGCCGACCCCCTCCTTGTAAGGGAGATGCTCTACCAACTGAGCTAATCACCCCCGCTGTGTGGAGTCGCATTATAGGGATAGTTGATTTTGAGTCAACGCTTTTTAAAACTTAATTGTGCGTTCGGTTTAATTTTAAACATCTCGCAGGGATTTTATCCAATATGCTGGTTTTCTTAGCAGAAATGCGGGCTTTGCTGCCGCTCTGCTACGTTGCATGCATTGAGGATTCATCATCAGATGCTAGAATGTGCGCACTGTTTTCGCGTCTAACCTGTTTTTTGTCATCCAGACAAGAACCCGCGCATTTAAGGCAATACTGAATGAAAATCAAAACTCGCTTCGCGCCAAGCCCTACTGGCTTTTTACATGTAGGCGGTGCTCGTACCGCACTCTATTCATGGCTCTTTGCTCGTCATCATCAGGGCGAGTTTGTGCTGCGCATCGAAGATACCGATCTGGAGCGTTCAACACCGGAAGCCATTGAAGCCATTATGGACGGTATGAACTGGCTGAGTCTGGACTGGGATGAAGGCCCGTATTATCAGACCAAACGCTTTGATCGCTACAACGCCGTCATTGATGAAATGCTGGAAGCAGGCACGGCTTATAAATGCTACTGCTCTAAAGAGCGTCTCGAAACGCTGCGTGAAACCCAAATGGCGAACGGTGAAAAACCGCGTTACGACGGCCGTTGCCGCGACAGCTACGAGCACCATGCCGCAGACGAACCTCATGTGGTGCGCTTCCGTAACCCGCAGGAAGGCTCGGTCATTTTTGATGACCAGATTCGTGGCCCGATTGAATTCAGTAATCAGGAACTGGACGACCTGATTATTCGCCGTACCGACGGCTCGCCAACCTACAACTTCTGTGTCGTGGTTGATGACTGGGATATGGGCATTACGCATGTTGTGCGCGGTGAAGACCATATCAATAACACACCACGTCAGATCAACATTCTGAAAGCCATCGGGGCTCAGGTACCGGTTTATGCGCATGTTTCCATGATCCTGGGCGATGACGGTAAAAAACTGTCTAAGCGCCATGGTGCAGTCGGTGTTATGCAGTACCGTGATGATGGTTACCTGCCGGAAGCGCTGCTCAACTATCTGGTGCGTCTGGGCTGGTCCCATGGCGATCAGGAAGTGTTCTCCGTTAAAGAAATGACAGAGCTGTTTAGCCTGGACGCGGTGAGCAAATCTGCCAGCGCCTTTAATACGGAAAAACTGCAGTGGTTAAATCATCATTATATTAATGCGCTGCCACCGGAGTACGTTGCCACGCATCTGCAATGGCACATCGAGCAGCAAAACATTGATACGCGTACCGGCCCGGAGCTGGCGAAACTGGTTACGCTGTTGGGGGAACGTTGCAAAACGCTGAAAGAGATGGCGGCATCCTGCCACTATTTCTACCAGGACTTCACAGAGTTCGATGCGGATGCCGCGAAAAAGCATTTACGTCCGGTCGCCCGCCAGCCACTGGAACTGGTTCGCGATAAACTGGCTGCATTGACTGACTGGAATGCCGAAACGGTGCATGCCGCTATCCAGCAGGCTGCCGATGAGTTAGGCGTCGGTATGGGTAAAGTCGGTATGCCATTGCGTGTAGCCGTTACCGGAGCAGGGCAGTCACCGGGACTGGATGTGACGGTCGAAGCGATTGGCCGCAGCCGTAGCGTTGAGCGTATTGAGAAAGCGCTGACCTTTATTGCTGAGCGCGAAGCGCAGAGCGAATAATCTTTCTTTTTGACGGCAGGGGGTGATGTTATCAGGACACTTACTGACAACACCCGACTAAAGTCTGAGCCGCGGGACGTGATTGTCAGCGGCGCAAAAAAACCGGAAGCCTCGCGCTTCCGGTTTTCTTATTCTTCACGAATGCCCAGACGCTCAAGCACACCTTTTATCCCTTCCCGCAAAATCAGGGCCATAAGTTGATCCTGTTCATTCTGGCTCATTTGCTGGACAGAACTTATTAATAACGCAGGTAATGAATTAGGTGGAGGAGTATAATTGCCTGTAGGTTCATTGAGATTACGTGTCGACTGAATAAAGCTTTTTACGCGCTCATCAATGTGGATCAGTCTCGCTTTTCCGCCCTGAACGCCGGGTTTTGGCGTCGTCGTCCAGTTCTCGCGTTTGATCCATTTGTTCACCGTCTGCCGACTGTAGCCCGTTTCGATTGCCAGTTCTTCCGGAGTAAGCCATTCCTTTTTCACGATGCTGTCCCTGTTCAATACATTAGCTATACATATTACAGGAAATCGTAACGGGTGAAAGTAACGGAAAACGAAATTGCCTTTTGTCTCTCAACAAAAGGCAATGAGGAATTATTGCGCAGTGTGTGCCTGTTCGGCAGCGGGGCGGAACGCCAGGAAGTAAGCCAGACCCACGAAGACGGCACCGCCTACAGCATTACCTAAAAATACCGCCACAAAATTCGGGAAGTATTCAGCCCAGGTCATCTGACCGGCGAAAATCGCCGCAGGAATAATGAACATGTTGGCGACAACGTGCTGGAAACCAATCGCCACGAACGCCATCACCGGGAACCACATGCCAAAAATTTTACCGACGACATCTTTACTGGCGAATGCCAGCCAGACGGCCAGGCACACCAGCCAGTTACAGCCAATGCCGGAGATAAAGGCATGCAGGAAATCGGCATGCACCTTCGCATTCGCAATCGCCAGCGTTTTTTTCAGGTAATCACCTTCGGTCATGGCCAGCATGTGACCAAAGAACCAGGCAATCGCGATGCTGCCGAGGAAGTTCGCAATCGTTACCCAGAACCAGTTACGTAATACGCTGTAACCGCTAACACGGCGGGCAAACCAGGCAATGGGCAGCGTCATCATGTTACCCGTTAGCAGCTCGCCCCCGGCCAGAATGGTCAGGATCAATCCCACCGGGAACACGGCAGCCCCTAAAAAGCCACCAAATGACCCCCAGTCTGCGGGTAAAGAGTTAATGACGTGAACATCCAGCAGGAACCCTGTAGCAATAAAGGCACCGGCCATGAAACCAAGAATGATAAGGGAGCTAATGGAGGCATGGCTTTTGGCCACCCCTGCCTGAATCGCCAGTTGGGCGATCTCTTTAGGTGTATGCAGCGACATATATTCTCTATTGATTTTAGTGGTGGAGCGAAAACGCCTGGTTGAAGAACGGTGCGCTGGAGAAAACCATGCAGCCGTATTAAATAGCGGGCTAAGTTTTACACGACATTACAGGGAAGACAAGATAATTCCTATAACATATTTAACGATGCATTAACTTAACGCCGATCAAAAAGGTTTAACCCCGACCAGACACCTTACATCATATTAACAAGCTCTTTTTCTGCGCAAACGGACGTCATCGCGTTAAGTTTGCCGTCTTTTTCAGCGATCAAACACAGAATGTGATTTTGCCGTTGACACTCCCTGGGGGGTTTCATATTATGCCGTCCGTCGCGTAACACGACGGTTTTTTCGGTTCGGGGCTATAGCTCAGCTGGGAGAGCGCTTGCATGGCATGCAAGAGGTCAGCGGTTCGATCCCGCTTAGCTCCACCAAACTTCTCCCAAAAGTTTGGCACTGAAAAAACGATTTCCAGATGTGGGGGTATAGCTCAGCTGGGAGAGCGCTTGCATGGCATGCAAGAGGTCAGCGGTTCGATCCCGCTTATCTCCACCAATCATCTTTTTCTCTTCAAAATCAATAAGTTAAAAGATTTCGAGTGAGTGACTTTACTCATATACTGCCACAGTGTTGTTAGTGGCGATTTGTGAGAATAACATCCCTGTGGCCTGTAGTTAATAGCTCGAACAGGTAGCAGTTCAAAACTCGAAAGCTAATGACGCGCCTCCGTCTCAAAACACTTCTTACAAAACAGTCTGATCACACGCATTTAAGCCGGATGTGCGGCCATACACGGCCACTAAACAGGTTTATGGTGGTAATGCTCCGGTAGCTACAGATCCGGCTCTGCCAGCGTCTCAGCCACGCTCCCGCAAGGGTACACGGTTATCCTGATGAGGTGTGGTCGTTCTGGACAATTGATGAAGTCGCTACGCTCCGCTTGTTGGTAGTATTACCAACGGGGCTTATTGGCTCCTATGGTTTTTTTATATAGACACCTTCAAAACTGACTCATATGATAAAACAATCTTATCTGTGAGACTGCTAGCATGGATACAACAGAAGAGTTAAACGGGACGTACTTCTATAAAGGTGTATCTAACCTTTCAGCAGGCGAGTTGTTTTTCTGGGTATTTCTTGATGCTGTAGATGAGCAACTTGGGGTATCAGATATTGCTGCTGCTACTTTCATCATCGTTGGACAACCAAATCGTCCAACACGTGGCAAAATTGGCGGTACAATGACGACTAAAGGCACTTCCCTAATCTCAGAGACAGCAAGACGCTATATCAATGTTGAACTTCCTTTCAGACTTCCCACACTCACTAATTCCAGCATAAAAAGATTGAGGTTTTCATTCGTTACCAATCTTGGCGCTTTTGTCGGACGGACTGTGCCGATATTGGGCTGGGTTATTGTCGCTTCAGACATATCAAAAATTGCTTTCAATGCCACGACTAACTACAACCGCATAGCACGAGGTAATGATAAGTTATGGTAACTGACGAGCAAGTCTTGGATTTTTTTCGCCAAAATTTACCGCAGGTCAGAACGTTCAGCTTCAAAATCGTTCCACTTGAAATCAATGATACGTTACAGGAATACGCAGAATTTGATGATCTGGTTGAAGCTATTAATAAGTATTCTGACCAATTCAATATCGATGTTTCAAAGTTGAATATTGACAATTATTACCCATGGAAAACCCCTTGGTTCTTCCATGAATGGTTTAAAAAAGAGCCAGTAAAACAAAATAAGAAGCCTCTGACAGTAAGGATGTTCGCTGAATCAGCAAAGGCAGGTCGTTGGATCTATGAATAGTTGCTTTATAATATTTGACAGGAACAAATAATGAGAGGGATGTGCAAATTATGTTTAGCGGAAAGTGATTTACAACAATCGCACGTTATCCCCAGAAGCTATTTTAAGCGGCTTAAAAAAGAAAATGGTAAAATTGTTGTTTTTGAAGATGGGATAAAATCCTTAGTAGGCAATTTTGATCCTAAAGAGCCTATGCTATGCAGGAATTGTGAGCAATTTTTGTCTATTAATTACGAGCAGTACGGAATTAGAGTATTAAGAGATCACAAAAATTTCAGGAAAAATGCAGACCACATCATCATAGGATCTTTTCAGTATGAAAGATTTTACCTCTATCTACTCAGTATCCTTTGGAGGGCTTCAATTGCAAAGGACGCTTATTATGATACTGTGCAGGGCACAGAGAGCTTAGATGATTTATTTAGACATTTTATTGCGGAGAAGAAACTAAGGATTAACAAGCTTAGCGGCTTAAGGTTAGACCATTTTATCAAGGTTTCAGTTTTTAGAATTGTTGATAGTACATTTCATATCTCAGATGAAATTATCAAAGATATATTATCAAACTTTGTACAGAAAATGAGTGAAACTCATAAAGGAATAACTTGGTATTTTATAGTTGAGGGGTTTATTATCTATTATAATTTTTTTCATAGGGAAAGACTTTCACGAGATAAGAGCAACTAAGTTTTTATTCCAACTCAAAAAGGGAAGTCACCAAAAAATCCTCAAAGTAGAGATTACCCAAAGCAAAACGTTAATTGATTTATTCAATAGTATGATAAGAGGATAATAGTAATTAGCAGCACTTTGAAAAAATATTGATATTTTTTTATGAGTTAATTATATGTGTTTTAATCCTATTGAAGGCTATTTAAATTTGATTGAAAATCAATCTCCCTCACAGGGTGATGTGTAAGAGATTATACCTTATTATGGTTGATTTATTCTAAAATATTAGTGAGTTACAATTATTTAATCTTCATCCTACTGTGGGCGGGTGTGCCTCATATCCCCTCAATGACATACCACATAAAAATAATCACAATTACCACCTCCCCGCTCCAGGCAACTACATTTTCTCCCCCTGCTCTATGTCCGCTCGGGGAGTATTAATCATGCCGGAATTCTGTTTATGAATGGAGCAGGATTTTGGGTCAGAGTCAAAGCAGCCCGAAAATACCGAGTGAGTGACTTTATTCATACTTTTCCACAGAATGTTAGTGGCGGTTTGTGAAAATAATCCGCTTTGGTCTGTAGTCACATCTCCCGAACAGGCATCATCGTTCCACTTCAAATCAATGACAGGTTACAGGAATGCGCAGAATTTGATGATTTAGTTGAAGCGCTAGATCAGTATTCTGACCAGTTCCAAATCGGTGTTCAACACTGAATATTGATAATGACTATCCCTGGAAAATGTCATGGTTTTTCAGAAAATGGTTTACGACTGAACCAGTTAAGCAAGACAAAAATTCTCTGACGGTAAAAATGTTTGCTGAATCAGTAAAGGCAGGGCGTTGGCTAATGGGGAGATGATTTATCCTTTTAATGAAATAAGAATTCAAAGGGTGCCAGTCAGGGAGGGACGTTGCTAATAAGCGATAAAACGATCCTGTTAGTGGGGGTTAACCTGTCAGTTTCACCTGTAAATTAACTATTCATTTTAAAACACCGCCTGGCTCATACGGACGGGTGAGTTGAGCCTGCATCGCCTTCTCGTTTTATCGGGCGCTTTTCATATTTCCCTCGTACGTTCTCGTTACGATTGTTCTAACTGCTGAACCAGCCATCCCCTGAACGCGTCAAGCTGCGAGATAAATTCCCTGGCTGATGCGCCGGGCTGATAACTTTCGGCGAGAAAGAAGGCGATGGCAGCTTCCTGGTCGGGATAACGCAGAACAAAGCGCGATACATGCTCGGCAAGCGTTGCAGGCCAGTCCGCGTCGCTATCCTGGCGCAGCATATTCGTTGAGCGAATGACTTTTCTGGCGGCGGCGCGTTGCCACTGCTGGCGGCCGGGCAAGGCGCAGGACAGTTTCGCGACATACTCGTCTAAAACCTCTGTGAAATCGCCATTTAGTGCCCTCGCCAGCGCTTTCGAGGGTCTGAACCGGTTAAAACGCACCGATAAATCTTCACCGTAAAGGCAGCGGCAGTGATGCTTTAGCCAGTATCCCCATGTATTAAGGTTGTTCGGATCCATCACCTCACTTAGCGTGCCTTTATCAACGTCAATGTTACTGACGACAGGATGCCTTGCCGTAAGCCTCTCTTTTACGGCCGCCAGGCTGTCGCGCGTAGCGGGCGCGAGCGGATGACGAAAGACAAGACAGACATCCAGATCAGACTGCCCTTCGACGGCTGTGCCAAACGCAACGCTGCCATAGAGCCACAGGCTGTGAAGATCATCGCCGACGGTCAGACGGAGTTGATGAATAGTATCGTCAACGATTGCCTGAAACGCCGGTTGAAAGGCGGTCACAGGTGGAACGGCGATGTAACCCTCGGCATCCAACGCCATAAACGCTCCTTTAAGAAGAGAGAGGACTGTGTGGCAAGGGGCAGGCTGCAAGCTGCTGTCAATGCAAAGTAGCAGGGTGACTCAGGAAGGGTAAAGCGTAAGCGTTAAACCGTCTCTGGTTAAAAGCAACAAGGCGAGCCAGTTGGCTCGCCTTGTCTGTTGCGTAAGCCCGGAATCAGAATGCCAGCACCAGGCCTGCAATGGCTGCGGACAGCACGCTGACCAGCGTTGAGCCATACAGCAGTTTCAGGCCGAAGCGCGAAACGACGTTGCCTTGCTCTTCATTCAGGCCTTTAATCGCGCCCGCGACGATGCCGATAGACGAGAAGTTAGCAAAAGACACCAGGAATACCGACAGAATACCTTCGGCATTTGGCGACAGCTGGCTGGCGATTTTCTGCAGATCCATCATCGCCACAAACTCATTGGAAACCAGTTTCGTTGCCATGATGCTGCCAACCTGCAGCGCTTCGCCTGATGGCACGCCCATCACCCAGGCAAAAGGATAGAAGACGTAACCCAGCACGCCCTGGAACGTGATACCGAAAATGAAGTCAAACAGCGCATTCAGGCCAGAAATGAGGGCGATAAAACCAATCAGCATTGCTGCGACGATGATGGCTACACGGAAACCAGCCAGGATATATTCGCCCAGCATTTCAAAGAAGCTCTGACCCTGGTGCAGATCCTGCAACTGCAGGTCTTCTTCGTTATCGACGCGGTAAGGGTTGATCAGCGACAGTACAATAAAGGTACTGAACATGTTCAGCACCAGCGCAGCAACCACATACTTAGGCTGCAGCATGGTCATGTAGGCACCCACAATCGACATGGACACGGTGGACATCGCGGTCGCCGCCATCGTGTACATACGACGCTGTGACATTTTGCCCAGAATGTCTTTATACGCGATAAAGTTCTCAGACTGTCCCAAAATCAGAGAGCTTACGGCGTTAAACGATTCCAGTTTACCCATGCCGTTGATCTTAGACAGCACCGTACCGATGCCGCGAATCACCCATGGCAGGATGCGGAAGTGCTGAAGAATCCCGATCAGCGCCGAAATGAACACAATCGGACACAGGACGTTCAGGAAGAAGAAGGCCAGACCTTTATCGTTCATGTTGCCAAAGACAAAGTTGGTGCCCTGAGCCGCATATTTCAGAAGATGGTCGAAGAAACCGGCGAAGCCTTTGACGAATCCCAGACCGGCTTCTGAGTTCAGGAAGAACCAGGCAAGAATGATTTCGATAACCAGAAGCTGAATAATGTAGCGAACCCGAATACTTTTTCTGTCGTGGCTGACCAGCAAGGCCAGCACACTGACTACCACTAGTGCTAAAAGAAACTGCAAAATATGGGACATGTTTGCTCCAAATTTGAGGAGGATTGTATTTTGCTGCGTATTCTATGTAACGGCTTACCGAAAAACGAGATCTCATCCACAATATAAGTATTCACTATCGCCAAATTTCTCAGAAAACTCTCAGCGATCACGTCCTGTAACCAAAATATTCACATGGATTTTACTTAAATCTATTGTCTGTAATTTGCACAACACGTAGAGTGACTAAAATACGTTGTATAAGTAGGGCTTTCTTAGCCCTGATTTATAGCAATGGCTATACTTTATAGCATTATCTATCATAGCGATTAGCGAAACCGAATTTCACTCGTACCTGTGTCGCCTTAAGCTACACAGGTTAACTCAGACAGGGTACCCGATATGCTAGAAAGCCGTGCCGCAGAACGCGCAGCGCGTGGCGCCAGAAAAATCAAACTCGCTTTACTGGGGCCTGCCTTTATCGCCGCGATCGGCTATATCGATCCGGGCAACTTCGCGACCAATATTCAGGCCGGTGCCGCGTATGGCTACCAGTTGCTGTGGGTGGTGGTGTGGGCCAACATTATGGCCATGCTTATCCAGCTGATGTCAGCAAAGCTCGGTATTGCCACGGGCAAGAATCTGGCGGAACACATTCGCGATCGGTTCCCGCGTCCGGCCGTGTGGTTTTACTGGGTGCAGGCAGAGATCATCGCGATGGCGACCGACCTGGCGGAGTTTATTGGCGCGGCTCTGGGATTCAAACTGCTGCTGGGCGTCTCACTGATGCAGGGCGCGGTCCTTACCGGTGTGGCCACCGTTCTGATTTTGATGCTGCAAAACCGCGGGCAAAAGCCGCTGGAGCTGGTGATCGGCGGATTACTCCTGTTTGTTGCGGCCGCTTATATTGTTGAACTGTTTTTTTCCCAGCCAAAAGTCAGCGAACTGGTGACAGGCATGGCGCTGCCTTCACTGCCGAATGCCGATGCGGTTTTCCTGGCGGCCGGTGTGCTGGGTGCAACCATTATGCCGCACGTCATCTACCTGCATTCTGCCTTAACGCAGGGAAAAAGCCGCGACAGCCAGGCGCAACGTTACTCTTCCACTAAGCTGGATGTGGCGATCGCGATGACCATTGCCGGTTTTGTTAATCTGGCGATGATGGCCACGGCCGCTGCGGCTTTTCACTTTAGCGGCCACAGCGGTATTGCGGAACTCGATCAGGCTTACACCACCTTGCAGCCCTTGCTCGGTCATGCTGCCGCGACGGTATTCGGCCTGAGCCTGGTCGCGGCGGGGTTATCCTCCACCGTGGTGGGTACGCTGGCGGGCCAGGTGGTAATGCAGGGCTTTATCAATTTCCATATCCCTCTCTGGGTCCGTCGTGCCGTCACCATGGTGCCGTCATTTATCGTGATCTGGGCGGGCTGGGATCCCACGCGTGTGCTGGTGATGAGCCAGGTCCTGCTGAGCTTTGGTATTGCACTGGCGCTGATCCCTTTGCTGGTCTTTACGGGGAACCGTGAGCTGATGGGCGAAGCCCTGGTAAACAGTCGTCTGATGCAGAATACCGGTCGAATCATTGTGGTGCTGGTGGTCAGCCTGAATATTTACCTGCTCGTCGGACAGGCCATGGGCATGTAGCCTTACCCGGCAGCGATCGGGCACGGCTTTAAGCGCTGAATGCCAAAGTTTATAATGTCACTCTCTTCCCGAGTCAGAAGTGACATCATGCGCACGCCAGATTACCCTTCAGACGACCATGTGAAATGGGCCGCCGTTGACGATTATTTTTCACAGTTGTTAGCGCCGCCCGATAACCACCTCAGCGCGGCCCTCCAGGCAAACAGTCAGGCCGGGCTGCCAGCGCATGATGTTTCGGCGGTGCAAGGTAAAATGCTGGCGCTGTTAATCAGCATTCAGAATGCCTCACGTGTGCTCGAAATCGGCACACTCGGCGGCTACAGCACGATCTGGATGGCGCAGGCGCTGGGTGAGGGGGGAACCATCACCACGATAGAAGCCGATCCCCGCCATGCGCAGGTTGCCCGCGAAAATATTCATCAGGCTGGCCTGTCCGAACGGGTTAGGCTGCATGTGGGGGCGGCGCTGGATGTCCTGCCGCATCTGCAGGCTCCCTTTGATCTCATTTTTATTGATGCGGACAAAAAAAATCCCGGCTATCTTCGCTAGGCCATTCGGCTCTCCCGGCCCGGCAGTCTCATTATCGTCGATAACATTGTTCGCGGCGGTGCCGTGATTGATGCCGGTTCTACCGACGGCAACGTGCAGGGGTACGTGAGTGTCTGCGGCTGCTGGCCAGCGATCCCCGACTGGAGGCGACCGCGATTCAGACCGTGGGCGAAAAAGGCTGGGATGGCTTTGCGCTCGCCCGGGTGAAAAGCCGCGAGGAGTAACCGCAGGTTGTCTGCCGGCACGCAGGCCGGCAGAGGACGGTTAGCGGTAGCGATGCGGCTCAGGGTGCGCATGACGCCAGTGGCGTCGTTCATGTTCCCACTGGCGTTGCCGTTCACGCGCGTGCCAGCGACGTTCCCGTTCCGCTTCCTGATGACGTCGCCAGGCATCATGCCGCCACCAGCGTCTTTCCTTATAAGCGTAGCGATCGTTAAACCAGCGCGGTTCACGCCAGCGGTCGCCATCCCAGTAATAACCCCGGCGGTCCCGGTCGCCCAGATGCAGCGTGACGCCTGGAGCCAGGCGTATTTCATTTCCCGAGGCTTGTGCTGTGTGCATCGCCAGCGGCGTTAACACTGCTATGAAAGCAGCAAAGCATACTCCACGTATCATTATCTTCTCCTGCAGCAGCTTATGATTACTGCTGTCACGTCATTCTGACGGTATTGCACAAAGAAGCCTGCACATGTTGTCTGAAAATACGCGAAAAACAGGGCTTTGAGAGTTTTCTGGCACAGCCGCCCGCGTACGCGGGCAACCCGTATCAGGCCAGTATCGCCTCAATGGCGGCGAGTTCGTCTGTCGAGAGCGGTGACTGGGTCAGCATCTGCACCGCGTCGTCAATTTGTGCCGTTTTACTGGCCCCGATCAGCACGGAGGTAATGCGCGGATCGCGCAGCACCCACGTTAACGCCATTTGCGCCAGTTTCTGCCCACGCTGTTCTGCCAGATCGTTCAGCTTACGCACCCTGGCCATTTTCTCTTCCGTCAGCTGATTTTCATTCAGGAACTTACTGCCGCTGGCGACGCGGGAATCGGAGGGAATACCCTGCAGATAGCGATCGGTCAGCACACCACCCGCGAGGGGCGAAAATGCGATACAGCCTGTGCCATGCTCATCCAGCGTCTGCAATAAGCCCTGTTCCGGTGTGCGTTCAAACAGGGAGTAGCGGGGCTGATGAATCAGGCAGGGTGTCCCCAGATCGCGCAGAATCGTCATCGCTTCAGCAGCCCGCTCTGCCGGATAGTTGGAAATGGCGGCATACAGCGCCTTGCCCTGACGGACAACGTGATCCAGCGCCCGCATGGTTTCTTCCAGCGGCGTTTCCGGATCGGGACGGTGATGGTAAAAGATGTCAACGTAATCCAGGCCCATTCGACGCAGGCTCTGGTCCAGACTCGCGACCAGATACTTGCGCGAACCCCAGTCGCCGTAAGGGCCTTCCCACATGGTATAACCGGCCTTGGTCGAAATAATCAGCTCGTCGCGATGCGCCTGAAAATCGTCGCGCATAATGCGACCAAAATTGCTTTCTGCGGAACCGGGCGGCGGACCGTAGTTATTCGCCAGGTCAAAATGGGTGATGCCGCAGTCAAACGCATGGCGCAGCAACTGCCGGCTGGTTGCTAATTGGGTGCTGTCACCAAAGTTATGCCACAGGCCCAGTGAAATCGCAGGAAGCTTCAGTCCACTGCGTCCACTTCGACGCCATTGCATATGCTGATACCTGTCGGGGCGAGGAAAAGCTGTCATAGAAAAGTCCTGAGTGAAAACGATTAAATGTGCCAAAACAGTGGGAGTGTATACGGTTACACTCAGGATTAATCCGTGTCAGATCGCATATCTGCCGAATAATCCACGGTCGTAACGCTTGCTTGCCATGTAATCCGTTGGCGAAATGACAGGCACTGTTCGCTTAATTAACGCCATGTCAGATACTTATCAATACACTCCCCTAAAGGAATTCGCTATGTCCTCTTATACGGTTGGTGATTATCTGTTGGCGCGTTTGCAGGCGTGCGGTATTCGACATCTGTTCGGCGTACCGGGTGACTTTAACCTGCAGTTTCTGGATCGGGTGATTGCGCATCCGACAATAAGTTGGGTGGGATGTGCCAATGAGCTGAATGCCGCTTACGCTGCGGATGGCTATGGACGCTGTTCGGGTATGGCGGCGTTGCTGACTACCTTTGGCGTAGGGGAGCTCAGCGCAATCAACGGTCTGGCAGGCAGCTTCGCAGAGTACGTGCCCGTGATTCATATCGTGGGCGCGCCGTCGAGCCAGGCGATGCAGCAGGGAGACTGCGTGCACCACACCTTAGGGGATGGCGATTTTGGCCATTTCATCCGCATGGCAAAAGAGGTTAACGTCGCCACCGCGCAACTGACCGCTGAGAATGCCACCGCCGAAATTGACCGGGTTTTGTGCAGCGTGATCCAGCAACATCGTCCGGGCTATCTGCTGTTGCCTGTCGATGTTGCCCAGGCCGAAACCGCTGCGCCCGTTCATCCCCTGGTATCGTCGGCTTCGTCACCCGAATCCCTGCGCAGCGCGTTTCGCCAGGCCGCCGAGCGGTTACTGGCACCGGCGCAACGCGTCTCACTCCTGGCCGATTTTCTGGCGCAGCGCTGGCAACAGCAACCGGCGCTGGCTGCGTTACGTGCCGGGCGTGCTTTTCCGTGCGCCACACTGCTGATGGGCAAAGGCGTGCTGGATGAGCAGCAGTCGGGGCTTGTGGGCACTTACGCAGGTGAGGGCAGTGAAGGCTGGGTACGCCAGCAAATTGAAGAGGCAGACGTCACGCTCTGCGTCGGCGTGCGCTTTACGGATACGATTACCGCTGGATTCACTCAGCAATTTCGCCCCGATCGGCTGATCGACGTGCAGCCACACAGCGCCAGCGTCGCGGGACAGACGTTTGCCCCGTTGTCGATGGCCGATGCGTTGCAGACATTACTGCCGTTGTTCGAACGCTATGGCGCAGGCTGGCAGTCCGCCGGGCCAGTGAAACCGGCGGCGCCTGTCCCTGACGCGGCCATCATCAGCCAGTCTGCCTTTTGGCAGGCCATGCAGTCTTTTATTCAGCCCGGCGATATTATTCTGGCGGATCAAGGCACCGCGGCGTTTGGCGCGGCGGCGCTGCGCCTGCCTGCCGGGGCGCAGCTGCTGGTACAGCCGTTATGGGGATCCATCGGTTATACTCTGCCAGCCGCGTTTGGTGCCCAGACGGCACGCCCGTCACAGCGCGTCATCCTGATCATTGGCGATGGTTCGGCACAGTTGACCATTCAGGAACTCGGCTCGATGCTGCGGGATGATCAGCATCCAATCATTTTTCTGCTCAATAATGAAGGCTATACTGTGGAGCGGGCCATTCATGGCGCACACCAGCGTTATAATGATATTGCCCAGTGGAACTGGACAGCGCTGCCGCAGGCATTCAGTTTACACTGTCAGGCACAAAGCTGGCGCATCAGTGAAACCGTGCAACTGACCGCACTGATGGCGCAACTGACACAACAACACAGACTGTCGTTTATTGAAGTCGTGATGCAAAAAGATGACCTGCCGCCCCTGTTACGTAAAGTCTCAGCCTGTCTGAGCCAGCGCAACGGCGGATGAGATTCGGAAAGTTGCCTCTGTGCAGGCCAGACTAACGCGGTTAGGCTGTTGCACACACGAGTCAGACGCTCACCTCAAGCTTCGGTGGGCGTTGTTGTTTTATCGGCAGGATTTTATAGTGTCCTCCAACTCTTTAAGACCCCCAAGCGGAGCACCAGAAGAATGACAACTTATGCCTTGGTCGGCGATGTCGGCGGCACCAATGCCCGCCTCGCTTTGTGTGAGGTGGAAAACGGCAGCATCTCCCAGACCAAAACATTCGCAACATCAGACTACGACAGCCTCGAAGCCGTCATCCGCCATTATCTTGATGAACAAAAGCAGGATATTAAAGACGGCTGTATCGCCATTGCCTGCCCGATTACCGATGACTGGGTTGAAATGACCAACCACGACTGGGCCTTCTCGACTAAAAAGTTGAAGGCGAACATCGGTTTTGAACACCTGGAAATTATTAACGATTTCACCGCTGTCTCCATGGCGATTCCTATGCTCGGCGAAGAGCATGTCATCCAGTTTGGCGGTAAATCGGCGGTGAAGGATAAACCGATCGCGATTTACGGTGCGGGAACCGGCCTCGGCGTCAGCCATCTGGTACACGTCGACCAGCGCTGGGTCAGTTTACCCGGTGAAGGGGGACATGTTGATTTTGCCGCTAACAGCGAAGAAGAAGATCAAATTCTGGAAGTCTTACGGGAAGAATTAGGTCATGTTTCAGCAGAACGTGTGTTGTCAGGCGCTGGTCTGGTCAATCTCTACCGTGCGATTGTAAAAGTCGATAACCGTGAGCCGGAGAATCTGAAGCCACGCGAAGTCAGTGAGCGCGCCCTGGCGGACAGCTGCACCGACTGCCGTCGTGCCTTATCGCTGTTCTGCGTCATCATGGGACGTTTTGGCGGTAATCTGGCGCTGAACCTCGGGACCTTCGGTGGCGTTTACATCGCGGGCGGGATCGTGCCGCGTTTCCTGGAGTTCTTCAAAGCCTCGGGTTTTCGTGCCGCTTTTGAAGACAAAGGGCGCTTCCGTGACTATGTTGCCGATATCCCGGTTTATATGATCACGCATGACCAACCCGGGCTGTTGGGTGCCGGTGCGCACCTGCGCCAGACGCTGGGCCGTATTCTCTAGTTTGCAGGCTCTGTCCTGCCCGACGCAAGGGCAGAGCCGCCTTTCCCTCTCACAACCGCATCAGTAGCCGAAACGCTTTTACTTTGCTGCGGCTGACCGGTACCTGTACTTCCATATCCCGCAACTTCAGCAGATAGGTATTGTTAAACCAGGGTTCGATTTCCCGGATTTTGTTGAGGTTGACGCAGTAGGACCGGTGGCAGCGAAAGAACAGGTGTTCGGGCAGGCGTGAGCAGAATTCCGTCATTGTCATCGACATCACATAGGCTTCACGGCGGGTATAGACGAAGGTTAACTTCTCGTGCGCCTCAACGTAGTAAATGTCATTCACGTCGGTCACGATAATGCGTTCATCTTTAGTCAGATTCACGGTCAGTACGCTCTGCGCCGTTGGCGCCTGAGCGGGCGCGTGCTGTTGCTGCCAGGTGGCTTCCAGCTTGTTCAGCATCGTGACGATACGGGATTCATGATACGGTTTCAGAATATAGTCAAACGCTTCGAGTTCAAAGGCTTCCACGGCATGCTCTTTCCAGGCCGTAATAAACACAATCAGGGGCTTATGAACAAACTGATGAATACTCTTTGCCAGTAACATGCCATCCAGAGAGGGAATATTGATGTCGAGAAAGATCACATCAACCCGATGCTGCTGCAGATATTTGAGGACATCCAGACCGTCATCAAAGCAGGCCGCTATCTCAATCTTACTGTGTTGCTGAATCATCCAGCTCAGCTCTTGCTGGGCCAGAAATTCGTCCTCGACGATGATGGCTTTCATGCAAGGTTCCCCACCAGTAACTGCCCGGTTTTGCTCAGTGTAAACGCGATTTCGGTGCCGGGCTGATGACGCGCAATGTGCAGCCCTTCGCCCGAGAGTAACTTCACCCGGTGATGGACATTTAACAGGCCAATTTTATTGCCGGGCATTTCGTTGCGAGCCACACGATCAATCACCTCGTCACTGATCCCTTTACCGGTATCACGCACGGCGATGCGCACGCGGTCGCCCAGGTCTCGCACACTTAACGTCACCACACCTTTACCTTTACAGGGCTGAATGCCATGAACAATAGCATTCTCCACCAACGGCTGAATCAGCAGGCTGGGCAGGGAAAAATGCAAATCCTCGTCAATGTCATAAATCATGGTTAACTTATCGCCAAAGCGCGCCTGCTCAATCGCTATATAATCTTTTACCTGCCAGAGTTCTTTCTTGATATCGATAAGCTCATCGTCATTCAGTTCGAGGTTGTAGCGCAGATAGCGCGATAAGTTGATGACCAACTGGCGCGCCGTATCGGGATTGAGCCGGATAGATGACGAAATGGCATTCAGCGCATTGAACAGGAAATGCGGATTAATTTTGCTCTGCAGGGCACGCAGTTCCGCTTTATTGGCCATTTCGCGCAGTTGCTCCGTACGCGAGACTTCCAGCTGCGTCGAAATAATCTGGGACAGGCCTACCGCCATCTCTTTCAGCGAGCCAGTGATGCGGTGCGCACGACGGTAATAAATCTTCAGCGTGCCGGTCACCTTGCCTTTTTCCCACAAGGGGATGACGATCATGGAGTGAATATCTTTCGTCCGGTGGGCTTCGTCATTGTTTTTGATGATGATCTTCCCACTGTGCATCGCCTGCGCCGTCGTCGGGCTGATCCCGTCGTCACCATGCTGGTAATTGTGTTCACCGTAGCCAACATAGGCCAAAATCTTCTGCTTGTTGGTCATCGCGACGGCATCGGCCTTGATTTCCCGTCGAATGATGTCACAGACACGGCGCAGGGAATCGCTGTTGACCTGACGGAACAGCGGCAGGGTCTGGTTAGCGATATCCAGCGCCAGTTTTGCCTGACGTGCCGCAATAGCCTCTTTTTCACCTTCCACGCTCTGCACCAGCAACACGATTAAGCCAATGCTGGCGGCGCCCAGAATCATCGGCAGGGCAATTTCAGAAACAATGGTCAGCCCGAGCGCGGTGGGCGTGGCCCACAACACGATAAGCAGCATGGTCAGACTTTCGCAAAACATGCCGCCCAGAATCCCTACCAGCCAGCGCCGTTCGCGCTGCACCCGGCGATGAATGGCACCGGCGACAATGCCGGCGATGATGCTGGTCATCAGGCAGGGCACTGACGTCACACCATGAATATCTATCAGGAAGCGGTGCAGACCGGCAATCACACCGGTGGTAATGCCAACCCAGGGACCAAACAAAATACCGCCAGCCATCACGGCGATCACCCGTACGTTGAGCAATGAACCGTCGACATTGACCCCTGACCAGGTACTGAAAAGTGCAAACAGTGAAAAAATGGCAATCACGGCCGCTTTTTCCAGCGCCGTATGCTCATCTTTCTGCAGGATCTGACGAAAAGGTGGGGTTCGCGTCAGAAAAAACAGGCAAATCAGCATCAGCGCCGCACGGTCAAAGACGGCCAGAAGCATAGTAAAGTGTGAAGTCACAGGCGACTCTTCAGCGAGGTCAAAGAAGGTTATGATAAAAAATGTGATGATGTTGTGCCAGCGTGCCTGACAGCCAGCCGGGCAGTTCATGTTTTAGATCAATTTATTCAAAAGCTGAAAAAGAGGAAATGTTGAGCTCATTTAAGAGGAACGTTTTTCCGCTGCCATTGCGGCCCGGTCCACTGTGGTCAGGCCCGGTGACTTTATTACGTGTTATCGCCTGGAGTGATGTATGCATCTGACTACCTCGCGTTTGACGTTAACCTCTTTGCAGCCTGAAGACTGGCAGCTGTTTCGTGCGGTACATGAAGATCGCGATACTATGCGCTGGGTAAGTGACATTCCCGATGAAGATGATATCCGTGAGCGGTTTCGTCAGCGTCTGGCACCCTGGCAACCCGGCAGTTTTCACATGTTATGCCTGGTCATCAGGCGGCGCGACAGCGGGGAAGCCATCGGGTTATTGGGTTGTACGCCTGAATGGCAGCCCGCCCGTCAGGCGGAGGTGGGATATATGCTGCTGCATCGCCACTGTGGTCAGGGGTTTGGCAGTGAAGCGCTGGAAGCGCTGTGTGCGTGTTTGTTCGACGCCGATTTTCTCAAACTCCGGGCGCTGGTGGTGGAAGGAAACTGGGCTTCCCGGCGAATTCTGGAAAAAAACGGCTTTCTGCTGAAACGGACGCTGCAAAATAATTATCTGCTGAATGACCGCTGGGTGAATGACTGGCTGCTCGAGCGGCTCAATCCGGGAAAATAAAAAATTTTCTGCTCCTCTCGACAAAGTTGTTATTAGCGCGTTATGTTCTTGTTGAGGTCACCGCAGTGACCAGCGTCGCTCGGACGGTCCGGGCGCTAACGTTTCCAGAGGATACCATGGCTGATAACAGCACCACTCGTCGTTTCTCGCGTATTGAACGCCTGCCCCCTTACGTCTTTAACATTACCGCTGAACTGAAGATGGCTGCGCGTCGGCGCGGCGAAGATATCATCGACCTTTCAATGGGTAATCCCGATGGCGCGACGCCGCCGCACATTGTCGAAAAACTGTGCCAGGTGGCTCAACGTGAAGATACGCACGGCTATTCCACATCGCGCGGTATTCCTCGCCTGCGGCGTGCTATTTCACGCTGGTATCAGGAGCGTTATCAGGTAGATATTGATCCCGAATCGGAAGCGATAGTCACCATTGGTTCCAAAGAAGGTCTGGCTCACCTGATGCTGGCCACGCTTGACCATGGCGACACGGTGCTGGTGCCGAATCCCAGCTATCCCATTCATATCTATGGGGCCGTTATCGCAGGCGCTCAGGTGCGCTCCGTCCCGCTGGTGGAGGGCATTGATTTCTTCAATGAGCTGGAGCGTGCTATTCGCGAGAGCTATCCCAAACCTAAAATGATGGTGCTGGGTTTCCCGTCGAATCCCACTTCTCAGTGCGTAGAGCTGGACTTTTTTGAGCGCGTCATCGCGCTGGCCAAACAGTACAACGTGCTGGTCATTCACGATCTGGCCTATGCCGATATCGTCTATGATGGCTGGAAAGCGCCGTCCATTATGCAGGTGCCTGGCGCACGGGATGTGGCCGTCGAATTTTTCACCCTGTCAAAAAGCTATAACATGGCCGGCTGGCGCATAGGTTTTATGGTGGGCAACAAAGAGCTGGTCGCCGCCTTAGCCCGAATCAAGAGCTACCACGATTACGGCACCTTTACGCCCTTACAGGTCGCGGCGATTGCGGCCCTGGAAGGGGATCAGCAGTGCGTGCGCGATATTGCCGAACAGTATAAACGTCGCCGCGACGTGCTGGTGAAAGGGCTGCATGAAGCGGGCTGGATGGTGGATATTCCCAAAGCGTCGATGTACGTCTGGGCAAAGATTCCGGATCATTATGCGCATCTGGGCTCGCTGGAATTTGCCAAGCACATGCTGCAGGAAGCGAAAGTATGCGTTTCACCCGGCGTGGGCTTCGGTGATTATGGCGATACGCACGTCCGTTTTGCACTGATTGAAAACAGCGATCGTATCCGACAGGCGGTAAGAGGCATTAAGGCGATGTTTCGCGCCGACGGCATTTTGCCGGGCAGCGTGAAAAGTATGGAAGAACAGATTTAACATCCCATTGGGGCGACCACCTGTCGCCCCTGTGGAATGCCTGCAGAGACTACAGCATCAGCACAAAGGTGCCGACCCAAAGTAGTACAAAGAAAGAAATTCCCATCAGCGCATATTTCACAAGCGAACTCCTCTGAGCGGTTACGATATTGGCGATCCCATCCAGCGCAACGCGGACAGAAAGGATAAGGTCGCCGTTCAGATTTACGGTCAACGATCTCCCGTACGAACTGAATAACTCAGAACAGGATCGGGGCTAATCTACGCGTATTCAGACCGAAAATAAATAGTTTGGTTCTGAGAGTTTGTTCACATTTTTATCGAACGTCAATGTCCGGCACTGCCGACATGCCCACGCGGAGTTGCGCCAGGTTTTTCTGGTTCTGGTCCAGGACAATTTTAACCGGTAATCGCTGAACCACTTTCGTGTAGTTGCCGGTCGCATTATCGGGAGCAATCGCCGCAAATGTCGCGCCTGTCGCGGGGGCAAGACTGTCGACGTGACCGGTAAAAATCTGGTCAGGCAAAGCATCTACCCTGATGCGGACGGGTTGACCCGGACGCACATCCTGCAACTGCGTTTCCAGATAATTCGCGGTGATATAGGTTTGTTGTAACGGCACCACCGCCAGCAAACGGGTACCGGCGGAAACATAGGCGCCCAGGCGCACTGCGCGCTGTCCCACCATGCCGGCCACCGGGGCCACAATGCGGGTGTAAGACAGATTAAGACGTGCCTGGTCGACGCTGGCTCGGGCGGCAGCAACATCCGCTTCGGCGGATCGGACGGCTGCCTGCAGCACGCCAACCTGCTTAATCGCAGAAGCGAGCGCGGCTTCACTCTGACGCACCGCGGCGCTGGCAGAGCGCTGCGCCGAGCTGGCTTTTTGCTGCTCGTCAGCGGCAACGGTGCCGCGCTGATAGAGACGGTTATAGCGTTCGGCACTCTGTCCGGCATATTGCGCCGAAGCCTGACTGGCGGAAACGCTGGCCTTCTGTTCATCAATGACCGACTCCTGCTGCTCCAGCTGTGCTTTGCTGCTCAACAGTTTGGCTTCACTGACCTGCAATGCGGCCTCCGCGCTTTCCAGTGCCACTTTGTAATCGCGATCGTCCAGCGTCGCCAGGAGTTCACCGGCGGCAACCTGCTGGTTATCTTTCACCCTGACGCTGGCGATGTACCCCGACACTTTGGGCGCAACAAGGGTGTAATCGGCATTGACCCAGGCATCATTGGTACGGTGATCGTTACGGGTCATCACGGACCAGACAATCAGCGCCATCGCCAGCAAAACCAGCAGCAGCAGGGAAAGCAGCACGGTTTTTCTCATTACTAAAGCACGCATATACAGTTATCTCGACGTGGAGGTTGCAGGTTGAATCAAGGTTTGGGGCGGCCAGACGCGTTTGGGCAGCCAGGCGGTGACGACCAGCAGCAGCAGCGCAAAACCGATCAGCAGCAGCCAGGTATCACTCAGGCCGAGCACCAGCGCCTGGTGCTTTATCTGGGTAGCAAAGCCGCGCAGATTCTCGACGGAACTCACGCTGCCATCGGGCAACAGCGGAAACTGACTGCTGGCCTGACTGCTGTTGGGGGCGGTCATCAGCCACGGCCTGCTGCCCGCCTGGTTGACGAGGATACTGGAGTGAAACTGTTCACGATGGCTGACAAACCATGACACCAGGGTAGAGGCCGCAATGCTGGAAAACCCGCGTACCGTGTTGAACATCGCCGAGGCAAAAGGTCCTTCAGGCGGTGCTACCACGCTGGTCGCGCTCATCAGCACGGGCAGAATCACCATCGGCTGGCCTACGGCCTGCAACGCCTGAATCAACCAGAAGTTATCCCGCGCCCAGTCCGTTGTGATCTGCATACCGAGCAGGCAGGAGGCAATCAGGAAGCACAAGCCCACTGCCAGCATCCAGCGACAGTCAATCCAGCGGATATTCAGCAGGGCGGCAAGCAACGGCGCCACAATGAGCTGGGGCAACCCAATGGTCAACGCCAGCGGCGCGAACTGGGCGATGCGAAAGCCATCGACCTGGGCAAAATAGCTGGAAGGCAGGGCAGAGCCAGACAGCGACACGATCAGGACGCCGGCCAGCACCAGCAGGCCGTGCAGCAGGTTAGGTCGCCGCAGCATCTGCAACTTAAACAGCGGCAGGGGATGGAACCACTCATTGATTAAAAAGACGATGAGTAACGGCACGGCGGCCAGCAGCATAGCGGCAATCAGCGGAGAATCCAGCCAGTCAAGCCGTTCGCCCTGGCTGAGTACCAGAATGATTAACGCCATCCCGCTACAGCCTGTGAGCATCCCGAACAGATCGATCTGCTGAAAACGTTCTGTGCGCAACGGATCCTGAGGCAATCCCCAGCCGGTTAATACGAGGGCTATCAGCATACCGGGCACAACCTGCCAGAAGACAAACATCCAGCTGACCTGATCGGTCCAGAAGGCGGCCAGCGACGCGGCCATATTCGGCCCGAAGGTGGCAGTAAGGGCATAGGCGCCTAATCCATAGAGCTTGAACGGCGGTGGCAGAAAACGCAGGGCGACGGTCATCAGCATCGGCGGCAGCGCGCCGCCAAAGAGCCCCTGGATCACGCGTAATACCATAAAGAGCACAGGATCGGTCATCAGCGGTAACAGTATTCCGGACAGCATAAAGCCGACCGAAACAAATAACGTAAAGCGGCGCAGGGAAAACGTCACCGCGAACCACGGCGCAATCATCATGGCGGCCACTTCGGCAGCCTGATAAGCCGAAACAATCCAGCTTCCGTCGTCGTAGCCCATACCGAGGGCAGCACGAATATCGGCCAGCGCAATATCACTGACGCGATCGTTGAGCCCGGAGGTCAGCGCCGCGATCCAGACGCCAAGCAGGCCCAGGGCGAGACGTAAGGTAAAGGGATGCAGCGGCGGCGCAGTGCCAGGCTGGGTCGTCATAGCAGGTGTCTCATTGTTTTTTTGGTTCGATGTATTGCGATGCGATACAGGCGGGGCGATATTACATGGCAATATGCTGTATTGCAATGTGGTACACGCTGTAAAACGTGCGCTTTTCGGGTTACAGTAAGCCAGCTCAAAAAGGACGACGCTATGACTCAACAATCATCCAGCCGCGAAGATGAAAAAACGGGCGGTATTCAGGTTATTGCGCGCGCGGCTAAAATTCTTAATGCTCTGGGCGAGCATCCCGGTGGCATGAGTCTGGGCGAAATCGCGCATGCGGTTGATCTGCCGCGTTCTACCGTACAGCGCATTGTGGCCGCGCTGGACAGCGCCGAACTGGTTCGAAGCAGTGGGGCGGGCGGATTGCGTCTCGGGCCAGCTTTACTGAAGCTGCTCGCCAGCGTGAACACGGATGTGGTCGATTTGGTCAAGCCGCTGCTGGAAAAACTGTCGGCGGATACCAATGAAACGGTCTCCCTGTCCCGCGCCAGTGGTGCGCAGCTTGCCGTCATTCATTATGTTGTGGCGTCGCGCGAGCTGCGGGTGGTTCCCCGTATCGGACTGGAGCTGCCGCTCTACAGCACCTCGGGTGGCCGCGCCTTGCTGGCGCTGGAAAGCGATGAAGACGTCCGGACGCTGGTGGGAGATGCCTGGCGCGAACTCACGGACAAGACGGTTAAGACGCAGGCAGCACTGTTAGAGATGCTTCGGGAAGTGCGTGAAACCAGCATTTCCTACGACCGTGGTGAAACCCTTGAAGGCGTTTCAACCATGGCCTTTGCGCTCGATACACTATTTGGCCGCTTTGCGGTCTCCTTACTGGTGCCCACGGCGCGGTTTAAGAAGCATGAATCACGCTATCGTGAAGAAATGTTGCTGTGCAAACAGGCTCTGATTCGTGAAATTGGCAAAATTGCCGCTGTTGAAGGATGAGTGCTCAATGAAAACAGTATTAATGGCTATCGATAATTCACCGGTCGCGAAGAAAGTGGTGTCGTTAACGATCGAAGAAGCACAGGCGCATGATGCACAAGTGATTGTGCTGTGTTGTATCGATCCCGCCTATTCATCCTGTAGCCAGCCCATTGATATTGATGCCGGTGAAGATCCGGCAGATTTTGTGGCCGCGCAGGATGAGCAAAATACCGCTGAAATGGTGGTGCGTCATGCCCTGGCCCCCTTGCTCCAGGCCGGCATTAAGGCGCGAGGTATGATTCTGGCCGGCGAAGCGGCGGATACAATCGTGGCCCAGTCCCAGCAGCTCAATGCCAGCATGATTATTATGGGGCGACGTCATTTATCGCCCTTTAACCGGTTATTAAAAGGATCTGTGAGTGCCGCTGTGGTTGAACGCGCGCATTGCCCGGTACTGATCGATGTGCGTAAGGATTAACAACGTAGTATGACTCTCCTGCTTTTTCTTACGCTGGCCGCCTTTGTGCTGCTGGCGATTATCATCGTTATGTTAGTCAGAACCACCCGGCTTAAAGCGTGGCAGGGCGTGGTTCTTTTTATCCTGCCGCTGTTGTTGTCGAATGTTTTATGGTTCAGCTGGATCCAGCCTCAGCAGCAGCAGGAGAAACGCTACGAGCGCGCGGCAGATTATATGGCACAGGCTACGGTGTATCGGGTGCTACGCACTCAGGAACCCGCGCTGTGGCAAATACTGACGCGCGATCTGGCGCGCAAACTGCGTGAAGGCGAACCCATGTTGCAGGCAACGGGCGAACTGCGCGGGTTATTGACGGATGTGATCAATCAGCGCCTTATGCGGGGTACTGACGCGGCCGTATTGAAATATATTGGCGTCTCGGTGGAAGAAATGCAGACGCTCAATAAAATTGACCCGGGCCTTTGTTTTCAGTTCCTTTATCCGCAGGTGAAGGGCGGTATCAATCTGGTTGAAACTCTGCCCGCCAGCCTGAACCAAAAAGATGCCGATGCCACCGAGTATTTGCTGCTTAACAGTCTGGGGGACGAACAACCGCTGGACCGCAAGCAGGCGCAGCACGATCTCAAAACCATCGTCGACCATCTCTACCTGAAGTGGGGCAATAAGCTGCAACAGCTGAATATGCCTGCCGATGCCGCCGTTGATCGGTCTTCCATGTGTGCCATGTCTGTCGATCTTTATAGTGCCATCCTCGCACTCCCGGACAAGCAAGCCGCCAATCTGCTTCGTAGAATGATTGCGCTTTCAGGCGAAGGTTAAAAAGAAAAAAGCCCGCCAGTGGCGGGCTAAATGCTGAGAGAGGCTTTTTTTAGAGTAATTCCTGGTGTTGTTCGTGAGGCTTTTCACTGGAATCAGTGTCGCAGTTTATTGGCATAACCTGCCAGTTGTTTAACCGTATTGAATCAATTGGTAAAACTTCGTAAATACGCAGTTGTTCGCGTACTAATCCTATAGATGCGCATTTTGCAGCGCCTTACACTGCGTCAAAATGTGAGGAAATAAAATGAAAATGGCAATCATGGGTGCATTTGCACTTATTTTTCTGAGCGGTTGTACCGCCAGTAAACCCGGGGCGTTTGAACGTGTTGATGAAGATCCCAGTTCAAATACCGTACAATATCGTTTCGACCCGCTGAAAGTGAATCGTGATGCAATGGAAATTGATATCGCGAATTACTGCAGCAATAAAGGTTTTGATAAAGTAGAGTCACTCCCTGTTCAGGACAGCACAATACCAGGTTTAAAGAAAACCTGGTATCAGTGTAATTACGCAGTGAAAAGTTAATGAATAAATGAGGTGGGATTATATCCCACCTTCTTTTTATATTATGCTGTGTGAAATCTTTGCCCTTCAGTGAATATCATTTTGTTTTATGCCTCCTTTCTGCTGCGCTGGAACGTCTGCGGATAACGCCTCCTGTCCAGGAGAAATAAAGGCTACCGACTGAGGGAACAGCGCGGCGGTAACGATGTCTGGCATACGGCACCTCCTCTTTTTCAATACTCAGGATAATACGCCGAAAAAGTGCAGCAAAAATGCAGCCTGTGTAGAGTTATTTCGATAAATATGTCGCGATATTTCAAAAAAGAACGCGAAAAAGAGGGTGAGCGCATATTCCAATCGGAATAGACCGAATAGGTATTAATATGCGTGAGACCTGTCTTAAAAACAAGGCTGACGTGCATGTGTGAAGATGGAAATTAGCGCTACAGTAATATCAGGACAATTAAAGGGAGACAAACATGACGCATAGGGTAAAAAACGTTCTGCCGCTTCAGGCAGAGCTGGCAGAATGTCCGCTCTGGTCTGTGCAGGAACAGGTGCTGTGGTGTGTGGATATTCTGGCACCGGCCATCCATCGTTTCGATCCGGCGAGTGGTGAGCTCTCTACATTTCCTCAGGCAGAAGAAGTCGGATGCATCGGCCTGCGGGAACAGGGCGGTATCATTGCCGCACTGCGTAGCGGCGTCTGGCTGCTGGACGAGCAGGGGAAACCGCAAAAAAAAGTGGCGGATAATCCCGGTATCGCCGGGAAAAGCCGCTTCAATGATGGCCGTGTGGATCCCTGGGGTAATTTCTGGTGCGGCAGTTTATGGGAGCCACAGGATAAAAACGGCGGCTTGCTTTGTCGCGTAACGCCTGATTTGACGCTTGAGGTGAAGGCACGCGACATCAAAATTTCCAATGGCGTTGCCTTTTCTCCTGACCGTCAATGGATGTATCACAGCGATACGCCGAATGAAGTGCTCTATCGCTATCCGCTTGATGCTCAGGGCGAGCCGGGGCAGCGTGAAATCTTCCGGCGGTTTGATGCCCGTGGTGGCTTGCCCGATGGGGCGGCTGTCGACAGTGAGGGCTATTACTGGTCAGCCCTGTTTGACGGCGGACGCGTCGTGCGTATTGATCCGCACGACGGTGAAATCGTCGATGAGATTACACTGCCGGTGAAATGGCCCACCATGGTGACGTTTGGCGGCAGCGATCTCAAGACGCTGTTCATCACCAGCTCACGCGAAAACCTCAGCGAAGAGGATCTCGCCCGCTATCCGCAGTCGGGCGATATTTTTGCGGTGGATGTCGACGTGGCCGGTATGGAAGAGCCGCGTTTTCGCGGCTGATGATGAGGGCCAGGCTTATCTGGCCCTGTAACGTTACTGACGCTGCAACAGCGGTTCATGGGCTGGCTGGCTCTGCGGCAGGCGGATTGTCAGTGACAGCACCAGTGATATAACCAGCAGGGTCATAATGAGGCTGAAAGTGACCGTAAAGCCGCCAAACAGTGAGGCCACCAGCGAACCCATTACGCTGCCAATGCCAAAGCCGAGATAAATCAGGCCATAATTTTTGGTCAGATTATTTAAGCCGAAAAAGTCACTGACCAGCGAAGGGAAGACGGTAATGGTGCCGCCGAAGCTAAACGCAATGCAGGCCAGGGACAGGAAAAACGTGGTTTGATTCATCTGTGTAAACAGCATCAGGCTCATACCGATCAGTGAAACCAGTTGGGCCAGTGAGATCACGCGAATACGCACCATTTTATCGGACAGCACGCCCAGTACTAACCGACCACTCAGGTTTGCTACCGCGATGACCGTGACTGCGTTAGCGGCGGTCTGGGTGCTGAGGTGAACCAAACCTTCCCCGATGTCTTTTGCAACGCCAATCACATACAGCCGGCTCATACAGGCAGTCAGAAACATCAACGCCAGCATCCAGTACTGTGGCAGACGCACCGATTCGGCCAACGTATACTGACGCGTCGCTTCTGCCTGGGTAGCTGACGCAGATTGCAGCGGCGCATCGCGCATCATCAGTCCGCCAGCAATAATCATCGCCATTGCCAGCAGGCCCCAGAGCACAAAGGTCTGTTCAAGCCCAAATCGTGCCAACAGTGCCCCGCAAATGAATTTAAATCCCAGACTTCCCAGACCGTAAGCGCCAATGGCGCAGGCCGATATCATGCCTTTGCGTTCAGGAAACCATTTCACACAGTTGGATAGCGTCATCAGATACCCTGCGCCATCGGCCAGACCTAACAACACGCCCGCGCTCAGGTACAGCATCATCAGATTATCTGCATGGGCGGTCAGCCCTAATCCCAGCGCCATCAATATACCTGCGCCGATAGTGACCTTACGGACGCCAAAACGCTCCTGCAGCTTGCCAGCCAGTGAAGAAGAGATGGCCAGCCCCAGGCTCAGTAAACCAAATGAAAATGCGATCTGGCTTACGGGCGCATCCAGTTTTTGCGCGAGCTGACCATTGAATAAGCTCCAGGTATAAACGGACCCCAGCGCTAACTGGGTTATCACCGTACCGATAAGTGTGAGCCAGCGTGTACGCTGGTGGGCAGTCTGTTGAGTCGCGTTCATTATGTTACTCCCAGGGGGAAACTGAATACTGGCGTCAGAATAACCAAAACCCCTACGCGCGAGGGCGGAAAGCGCATGAACGGAATGCAACGCGGAATGAAATGCTGTCAGGGCGGAATGAATGGCCGCGTGGGGTAAGTGTAACGAGGTGAGTCAAGGTAATGAAGGCAGGTAAACAGCAGTAAGGGAATGTTACGGCCAACCTGTTTTCCCGGCAGGCTTAGCATTTTTTTGCCAGGCTTAAAGTCCATTCAACAGGAGGAAATATGAAAGACCGGACATATGAATCCATCACCAGTGAGGATGAAGTTTGCTGCATTATCGGTCAGGCAGTGATCGAACTGAGCGCAGAACAGCAGCCTGTCACGAAATCTACCCTGGCACTGAAATTATTGTCAATGGCGGACCGCGACAGTGACGATGAGCGGGTTCTGCTCTACTGGATTGCGCGCAAAGCGATCAATCAACCCCAGCATCTTGTCAATGCGCAGCAAAAACGGGCATGACGCCCAGACAGGAAAGGGCGCCATGCCCGCTACGGTTCCGTTTTGTGTACACAGGACACATCACCGTAAAATCATGGTAGCGCCATGGACGGCGAAGACGCGTTCCGTCGCGCCCGGTGAGCACGACACCGTAAACGTGACTTTCTCTGTGCATCGCTGCTCTCGCTTTCTCTGCAAAGACAGGTCATTACCGCCAGTGCGAAGCGGCACGATAGCGAGCCGCACATTTCCCACCTCCTCGCCTGCGATCACACTCAGACATACTCTGCACGCTGACAGAAACAGTTGACTATGGGACAAAGACACAAGTTTTCCTGTGCCCGGAGGCGTTATGCATTTCACATCCTTCAACTCAGCCTGCTTGCTGCTGGCGCTGACGTGTACGTCGTGCAGCCAGTCATCTTCTGGTCACATCCCTGCGGGTAAATGTGATGCGGAAGCGACCTACAATCTTCATTTGTCGCGCTTTGACGAAACGGCGCAACAGTTGGCGCACGGTACCGGGTGTTTTATCCAGACGGATTTGTCGCGCACTGGGGCTGTTCAGGTGAATCCTGTAGAGGGCACCATGACGCTTCGTGAAGCGCTCGGACAGGCTATAAAAGGCACGCCGTTGAAGATTGTGGCGCAAACGCCGGATGTCATTACTGTCGAAAAATAATCGCGAATCACGGAGGTCACACCATGCGCAGAGGCGCTGCTTTGCTTATTTTGTTGTTAACCGCATCAGTCTGCTATGCCGCGCCAGGGGGGAACGGTGGGGAAGGTGGAAATGGCGGAGCGGGCGGTAACGGCGGAAGTATGGACAATCAACCTGGCGGTGCTGGGTTGCCTGGCCACAATGGTCAGCACGGCATGAATGGTTGTCCCGGCGGAACTGCGCCCTCTCAGGACGGCAGATTTTATCTGCCCGGCACACATGAGCAATGTAATCCGGCGCATCCAAAGTCGCATCCTAAACGGCATCACACCGTGTCGTCCGGGCAGATGGAACGAATCTGATGATCGGCTGGCCCCGCGCCTGTGTATCACCGGCTTGTGCGCAGGCAAGGCAGACATGCGCCGACAGGTCGGGCTGGTTCGTGGCTACGCACTAAGCGATTAACTGGCGCGTTCAGCAATCGCAGGGATGGGGTTGTTGCGGGAGAAAAGACAAACATGCATCACGCACTATTGCCCGTGGGCGGCCTTTTTTATCGCGCTGTGTTAACCTCGAAGGCGCAGGCGGTGCTTGCCGCACCCGGCCCGCAAAGCGCGGGGCGTTATCATCGCCTCGGGCAACCGGCCTTGTATATGAGTCCGCTGCCGGAATGGTCCATCATGGCGGTATCGGGCTATATGCGTGAGGATGGCTTTTCACGCGTCCTGATTCCACTACGCCTGTCAGGGGCCTGGCTGGTAGATCAGCGCGATAAGGCAAAATGTGAGCAACTGGGAATCCTGCCAGAAGCCGCTGATGGCAGTTGGCGAATGGCGCTGCAGCAGGGGCGAATCCCGGATTCATGGCACAACGCAGATAAAGCCAGAGCAACAGGCGCGGATGGGATTATTGACCGTTCGCGTCTTATTCCCGGCGGCTGGCATATCTGTCTTTTTCAGTGGAACACGCCTTCTGCACCACGCGTGGCGGTAAGCGGCAAGCCCATCCCGATCACGCTTTCACCGGCTGGCCCCAAGTGGGGATTATAGTGCGGGCAAATTAAACCAAACCTGTCCCACGCTGCGGTCGCAAATAAACCGACGCTCGCTGCGGACTGGCTCTCATTTCACAGAGACCTGTTTATCCGCGGCCAACTCAGAGAACCGTCGCCGATGTTTGCCGCGTCGGTTTCCTTCATTCCGTCACCGCCGCTGAGCGGTCAGTTGACCCCGTCGCGATGCCCGTTATCCTGCTGAGCAACATTATGCAGGACCATGGCGGCGGCTCCGAATGCGACCGTATCCGTGGCCGCGACGTCCGGCAGACAGATTTCAGGCTGCACGACAGGTGTGCCGTTTAACGTATCCACAGTGGAAAAGTCGAGCCAGGCCGCAAGCCGTTCACGCACCATCTGCGGAAGTGTCCCACCCAGATAGATCGCCGCTGGCGCGAGGACCGCATTCAGCATAAAGCCCAGCCGGGCGATCTCCGGGCCAGTACGTGCGATCCATTCGTCGAGAACCGCTGTGTTTTCGCTAAGAAAATGGTGCCAGACAGCCTCAGCGCGGCCTTCAGGTATCTGGCCAAGGCGATGCTTACACCACGCCGCAAGGTCAGTAAAAGAGGGGCGGGGCCTGTCGAGTGGCAGCAGCAGCCCAATTTCGCCCGCATTGCCCAGATGACCGCGATAACGTTGTTTGCCCAGGATAAGGCCACTGCCGACGCCCTCTGACAGATAGAGATAGATAAAATCGTCATGATTAGCCGCATTACCTAGCGTCATTTCGCCCATGGCGGCAGCATTGGCATCATTTTCGATTAACACCGGACAGCCCAGCGCCTGCTGAATGGCTTCGAACAGCCCGGGTTCATCCCAGGAAAGCACTTCGGGAGCCAGATGGAGCGGAGCCTGACCGCGCTGGAAGCGCGTCGGCATGGCAATGCCTGCGCCAATCAGTAAATGATCCGGTATGTGGTTTCTCTCAAGCAACGTTTTGTGGCCCTTCTGTATCTCTGAGCGGGCGCGGGCAAAGGTATCATAGTGGCCGGTCAGTTCAATTTCGTCGACCCGTTTCCCTTTGAAATCAAGCAGCATCAGCGTAACAGAGAAGCGGCTGGCATGAATCCCAACGGCATAGCCGATGGAGGAATTAAGCATCAGATCAATGTGGGGCGCGCCCCGGCCAGATGAACGCCGGGCTCCTTCGATGATGATACCTCGCTTGATGAGATCGCGGGTCATCATGCTGACGGCCGCCGCTGTCACCCCGCAACAATCGGCGATCTCAGCACGTGATGCGGCGTCGTTGCGACGCAGATAACGTAGTACGGCCGACTGGGTCGTACCGATTCCTTCCCAATGTTTTGATGAAGTCAACGCACCTTCTCCCTGTCGTTTTCACATGGTCATGAACCTGTCATTTAAATAAATTAACTTACTTAAATAATAGGCACAACGGGAATAAACACCATGTCAAAAAAACTCACAGTCCTCGCCACCCTCGTGATGTCCGCGTTGTGTGTTGGCATGACCCACGCAGAAGAGATAACGATCAAACTCGCCACGCTCGCCGAGCGTAGCGCACCGAACCGCATTACCAACATTGAAGATGCAGCCGACATCATGAACAAGCAATTTAAGGCTGCGGGCGTCGACAAACATATTGTGATTCAGGCCAATAGCAGTGCTGTCAAAGGCTGGGACGACTTCGCCATGGATATGCTGAAGGCGATGTCCGTCGGACAAGGGCCGGATATCTATGTGCTGCCCCATGAATGGATTGGTCAGTTTGCGAAGGACGGCTATGCCATGCAAATGAACGATAAGATCGCGGCGGCACCGTGGGTCTATGGCGACATCCTGCCCGTCCTGTGGGCGTCGGCAAAGGCAAACGATGGAAAGATCTATGGCATACCGCAGGATGCTGAAATACGCATGTTTTTTTACAACAAAGATATGTTGAGAAAAATCGGCAAGGATGAAGCCTTTATCAACGCCATACCGGCCAGGGTGGAGTCCGGTGATTTTACACTGGACGATCTGACGGCCCTTGCCAAAGAGGTCGTGGACGGTAAAGCGGCCCAGTACGGCATGTTGCACCGGCCGAATGTCGGTATTGATTATCTGATGGTTTTTCAGTCTTACGGCGTGAAATTTATGGATGACAAGACCGGCAAGCTCATCTTCCCTAAAGCAGAAATGGCGGATGCGCTTGGCTGGTATGAGCGCAATGCGAAGCAGGGAGTGACGCCGGTCGATAACACGGCGATGAGCTGGGATGCCATTCAGAACGCGTTCAAGCAGGAGAAGGCCTTTATCTTTCACCAGGGCGTCTGGGCGGTTGCCTGGCAACTGGGCGACAAAAATGGCGCGGTCTGGCCGACAGACAAAGAAGGGTATTTTCATAAGATAGGCTGGATCCCGGCGCCTGCGGCCAAAAAGGGCGGTCAGCCCTCAAACCTGTCGCATCCGCTTCTCTATACGGTGAACGCCAAAAGCAAAAATGCTGACATTGCTGCCGAACTGGTGGCACTGGCGACGTTGCCTTATTTCAACAACGAACATGCTGTGACGTCCTATCACACGGCCATCAGCAACGCGCAAACGGCGATGCCGAAATACCGCGATAACTGGGTGCTGTCAGCCGCTTCGCCCATGATGGTACATGCGAAGTTCGTGCCCAATCATATCCAGTTTGGCAGCTATAACAAGGTGCTGTTCAGCGGTCTCCAGGCGGTTGAAACAGGAAAAATGACGGCAAAACAGGCCGTTGATTTTATCGCCGAAGAGCTCGAACTGCAGTTTGGCGACGATATAGAAATCCGGTCGTCTGTCGCCAAAAAATAGTGCTTAGCCTGTAAAGCGTCGCTTACTCTCCAGGGAGATGTGGTCATGTCTCAGTTTCAGCCTCGGGCGCACCGGCCGGCCCGACCTGTGTTCTATCTCGCGCCTGCTATCGCGCTGTTGGCCGTCTTTTTCCTGGCGCCCATTATCGTCAATACCGTCATCGCCTTTACCGATATGGGCGCTGATCTGCGGGTCGGTCACTTCACGCTGCAAAACATCGAGCGGATTGTCTTACGCGATGCGCGCATGCCTGCGGTGCTGCTGACGACGCTGATTTATGTCACGGCGACGCTGTTTATTTTTAACGTCGGGCTGGGTGTCCTGTTGGCGATAACAACGACGGCCATTCCCGACAGGCTGGGTAATCTTTTTCGCGGTCTCTGGCTTTTGCCACGCATGTCGCCGGCCGTCCTCTACAGTATTCTGTGGATATGGGTTGCCGATCCCACGCCGTCTGGTTTGCTCAATCAGGTAACCGGATCCTTCGGTCTGCCGCTCATGAATCTGCGTAATGATTTCCCCTTGTTTCTCATCATTGTGGCAAATGGCCTGGTCGGGGCATCGTTTGCCATGGTCATTCTGACTTCATCCATTCGTTCCATCCCTGCACATCTTGCCAATGCGGCGCGAGTGGATGGGGCGAGCGAATGGGGCGTGCTGCGCTATGTAGTGGCCCCCGCACTGTCTCAGCCCATTCGGTTTATCACCATCTATCAGGGGCTCTCCTTGCTGACGACCTACGAGTACATTCTGCTCATCACCGGTGGCGGTCCCGTCTACGATTCGACGCCTTATGCGCTCTATATCTACCGTCGCGCCTTTGAAAATGGGGCTTACGCCTATGGCGCGGCGTTGGCGCTTGGCTTGATGGTGATCGGCGTAGGCGTGACCTTAATGCAATGGCGGGTCAGTAATATGCGCGCGACGTTTGCCGCGCCGAAAATCGAGGTATTGTGATGTCACTCGTCCCAAACCCGGCAGTGGCCAAATCGAAATGGGCGCGTCTTGAACGCAGAGGCACAATCAACCGTGTCGGCTTCCTTTCTGCGCTCATTCTCTTCCTGACGGTGATGTCAGTGCCGATTCTGCTGCCTTACCTCTGGCTTCTGGCCAAATCGCTGACCACGTCTGATGCGTCCGTCAGCCGGCTTGTTCTGTGGCGCACCAGCGCAATTGCGGGCGTCGCGTATATCGGAGCGATCGCGCTTGCTTTCCTGGCAGAGCGTTTACGCAGACCGGTATTGTCCTGGGCTGCGCTGGGGATCGTTGTGCTGCTGCTTGTGATGATTTTTCTGATGCCACACATGACGTTGCACAACTACCGTTTTCTCTGGATGCGCGACATCGCGAATACGGGCACCACGCGCGTGGACCTGATGCCATCGGCCTGGACGGCACTTGGAAGCTCGCTGATCTTTGGCGTTTCACAAACGCTGATTGTCACGATCGTCGCTACCCCAGCCGCCTACGCGTTATCGCGCTTTGCCTTTGCCGGGCGGCAAAATTTTCTGCGTGGCTTGCTGCTGTTACATGCTTTCCCCGCGCTGGCGCTCACCATCGCCATCTTTATCCAGCTTCACTTTATGGGCCTGCTCAACCATCTTTTCGGTGTGGTGATGGTGATGAGTGCGCTGGAGCTGCCTTATGCGATCTTCGTTCTGAAGGGCTTTTTCGACGCAGTGCCCTGGGATATTGAAATGAGCGCGGTGACCGACGGTGCGACCCGTTTTCAGGCTTTTCGTATGGTGGTATTGCCCCAGGTGCGTAGCGGACTGATTGCGATTGCCACCTTCACCTTTTTACGTGGTTGGGAGGAGTACGTTTTTGTTCAGACGTTACTTATCGACAAAAGCCAGATGACGATGAGCCTCTACCTGTTCTTTGTCGCACAGGATAATACGGGTGCGGATTACGGCATGATCGCCGCTGTGGGCATCATTTATTTACTCCCTGTGCTCGTTCTCTACACCTTTACGCAGAAATACATCACTCAAATGAGTTTTGGCGGTATCAAGGGATAATTGTCATGGCCTCGATCACTCTTAACAATGTCAGCAAAAACTGGGGCGAGACTCAGGTCCTGAAACCGATGAATCTTACCATTGAGAACGGCGAATTCGTCGCCATTCTCGGCCCCTCAGGATGCGGTAAATCGACAACGCTGTTTCTGCTGGCAGGGCTCTATGCGCCGACCAGCGGTGAGATCGCGTTTGACGGGCACAACGTCAATCGCATCGATGCCCGCGATCGCAACGTCGGTATCGTCTTCCAGTCTTATGCGCTTTACCCAAACCTGACGGTACGTGAAAACATCGCTTTTCCGTTACGTTTTAAAAAAACAGGTAAGGAGCACATTGCCAGGCGCGTGGAAGAGGCGGCTAATCTGGTGCAAATAAGCGCACTGCTTGATCGACGCCCGTCGCAGCTTTCAGGGGGGCAGCAACAGCGCGTGGCGCTGGCGCGGGCTCTGGTCAAGGAACCGAATATTCTGTTACTCGACGAACCGCTTTCTAACCTCGACGCGACGCTCCGTATCACCATGCGGACGGAACTCAAGAATCTCCAGAAACGTCTCGGCTTCACTACCTTGATCGTCACCCATGACCAGCTGGAAGCCATTACCATGGCCGATCGGATCATCTGTATGAATCATGGCGAGATAGTGCAGATTGGGACACCTGATGACCTGTACAGACGTCCGGCCGATCGCTTTGTTGCAGGGTTTATCGGCTCGCCGCCGATGAATCTTGTGGAAGGACAGGCCGTCGGCGGGTTTCTGCACCTGGGGCAAACGACACTCGAACTGAACCACGAATACGACGGCCCCGTTTGTTTTGGTCTGCGTCCGGAAGATATCAACCTTATTGCCGCTGACGAGGCTGCCTTGTGTGGGGAGATCATGACCGTTGAGCCGATGGGACGTGAAGTTTTCTACACGATTGACACGCCGGCCGGCACGCTTCGCGCGCTGGAATATGGTGAAGCGGTGCGTCATGCGCCTGGTTCCCGGGTAGGAATAGCGAGCCAACCCGAACTGACTCTGATCTTCAATGCTGTCGGTAAACGCATCGTCGATCTTCATGCCAACCTCGCCGTAACCGGCCACCCCAGCAGACAGGTTCACGCTGGCTAGCTTACAGGACAAGATTTCCATGACCCGAATCGTATCACACCGTGGCGCCAACCATTTTGCGCCAGAGAACACCTTCTTTGCCGCCGATCTGGCGCTTGAACAGGGGGCTGATTACATTGAGCTGGATGTACGGGAGAGCGCCGATGGTGTGCTCTACGTTATCCATGACGAGACGCTGGATCGCACCACGAACGGGACGGGCCCTGTTGGGCATGCTCTGTCGCGCGATATTGATGCACTGGATGCGGGAAGCTGGTTCGATGAGCGTTTTAAAGACGCCAGGGTGCCGCGACTTGATGCCTATCTCGAACATCTGCGCGGCCGCGCGGGCGTTTATATTGAGCTGAAATACTGCGATCCGGTAAAAGTGGCTGCACTGGTACGCGATCTCGGTATGGTCCGTGATACGTTTTTCTTTTCGTTTTCCGAAACGATGCGCGCTGGCCTTCAGGCCGTTGCGCCGGACTTGCGCAAAATGATGACCCTCAATATCGCGATGTCTCCCTCTCTCGTTGTCACCGTGCATCATGCATCGATCATTGAGGTAAACGTAGAGCAGATGCGTCATCCCGGTATTCTTGAAGCAAGCCGTAAGACCGGGCTTGAGATTATGGTTTATTACGGTGATGACGATATAGCGATTCATCAGGAAATTGCGGCGGCGGGCGTCGATTATATTAACCTCAATCGCCCGGATCTCTTTAGCCACACACGGCGATAGGTTTACAGAACGACTGAACGATAAGGTTCTGCGTCGCTACCCGTGTTTACGGGTATGACGGGTAAACAGAGAAGGGCAGCTGCGGTACTGCCCTTCGACATTATCTGGCAGGCCCCGGCCCTGGAGGGCGCCTGACAATGATGTTATATCGACGCGTTTTGATCGCGTAAATATGCCCTGCACCGTTCCCTTCCGTTAATTGTAAACCTCTCGTTCCCAACGCAAACAACATCGTGACACTAGCTGACTTTATCGTCTGCGATCGCTGCAGGCGAGTGCACCGGCCGGATTTATTCTGGCTGACGTAAGTGATGGCATCGCATAACTCGCGGTCAGATGCGGTGACAGGTCACAAGCACGCAGATAACGATAATCTTTCTTCTCTCCGATGTCTGAAATACGTTTATACAGACAGGTGACATACATTGATTTCAGTTTTTTTTAAGCGAAAATAACCAGAATTGATTTACGTCAATAAAAGAAATTATGCTGACATGACGGTCTCGTCCTATTCCCCCTTTTCACACTCGCTTCCTGAAAGTTATTTTTTTAACAATGAAAAATTAACGTTCTCATGTGACTGGTGGGATTTTGCACATGTCATGCTCTGAAATACATTGATCACTTACTGAACATCCTTATTCCATAAGCTCTGAAGGGATTTTTAAATAAAAGTCATGCAAATCATAAAGATGATAAAATATTGTTAAAGCATATCTCTGTAATCTTTAGTTACATATTTTTATTTCCTGTCATGCGTGAAACGTTCATAAACTCCGTCTCCAGGTGCTTGCTGGACGTTTTTTTATTTCTGAAAAGTACCTGAAAAATACCGTGTCGACGTGCTGGTGAATGGAATGCGCCCGCTTTACATCCCGGGGTTTTGATTCCTGTCAGATGACGGGAACCGGGATAGTGCTAATAAAGGGTTTGCTTTTCTTTTAATTTCTCGCTGGCAGTCACCGCTTCTATAACTTCATAGAACAGGGACAGCTATGTCTAATTCTTCCTTTCAGTCCGAAATACCCAAAGCACGTATTAATCTGAAACTTGATCTGCATACCGGCGGCGCGAGCAAGAAAACCGAGCTCCCTCTGAAATTGCTGATTGCGGGCGATTTCAGCCATGGGCAGGAGACAGCACCGTTATCTGAGCGAAAAAAAGTTAATCTGAACAAAAATAATTTCGACGCTGTGCTTTCCGAATATTCCCCGAAAGTCAGTCTTACCGTTAAAAACACGCTTGCTGGTGACGGTAGCGAAGAAAATATCCGTCTGACCTTTCAGAGCATGAAGGATTTCTCGCCGGAGCAGGTCTCCCGACAAATACCTCAGCTCAAAGCCATGCTTTCCATGCGCAATTTACTTCGTGATTTAAAGGCCAACCTGCTGGACAACCAGGCATTCCGAAAAGAGCTGGAAAAAATCCTGCTCGATCCGGCATTAAGCGCCGAACTCCGGTCTGAGTTGTCTGCGCTGGCCCCGAAACAGCCATAGGCTCACGGTGCTTTAACGGATTAATAACGGATTAATAAGGAAGATGCTGATGTCTGTAAAAAATGAAAATGCCGCGGGTGGCGAGAGTGTGGTGCTGGAGCGTCCTGCTGCCGGGGTTTATGCGTCACTGTTTGAAAAAATCAATCTGAACCCAGTGTCCGAGTTGAGTGCACTGGACATCTGGCAGGATGCACAGGCGATGTCGGATGCGACAGCCGATGAGCGTCTGACGGCCGGGATGCAGGTGTTTCTGGAATGCCTGACAAAATCGGGCTCAAAAGTGGAGAAACTCGACAGAAACCTGATTGATCATCATATCGCGGAGCTGGACCACCAGATTAGTCGCCAGCTTGATGCCGTTATGCACCATGAGGACTTTCAGGCGGTAGAAAGCCTGTGGCGCGGCGTGAAATCCCTTGTCGACAAAACCGACTTCCGTCAGAACGTGAAAGTCGAACTGCTGGATATGGCTAAAGAAGATCTGCGTCAGGACTTCGAAGACAGCCCGGAAATTATCCAGAGCGGCCTGTATAAACACACCTACATTGATGAATATGACACGCCGGGTGGCGAACCGATTGCCGCGCTGATTTCCGCCTATGAATTTGATGCTTCTGCGCAGGATGTTGCCCTGTTGCGCAATATTTCGAAAGTTTCTGCAGCGGCGCATATGCCGTTTATCGGCTCTGCTGGCCCGAAATTCTTCCTCAAAGAGTCAATGGAGGACGTGGCGGCTATCAGGGATATCGGCAACTACTTTGATCGTGCGGAGTACATCAAGTGGAAATCTTTCCGCGAAACGGATGATTCGCGCTATATCGGTCTGGTGATGCCGCGTGTACTGGGCCGCCTGCCGTATGGTCCGGATACCACGCCGGTACGCAGCTTCAACTATGTGGAAGAGGTGAAAGGCCCGGATCACAACAAATACCTGTGGACCAACGCCTCATTTGCGTTTGCAGCCAATATGGTACGCAGCTTTATCAACAACGGCTGGTGCGTGCAGATTCGTGGCCCGCAGGCCGGTGGTGCCGTTCAGGACCTGCCTATCCATTTGTACGATCTGGGCACCGGCAACCAGGTGAAGATCCCGTCAGAGGTGATGATCCCGGAAACCCGCGAATTTGAGTTTGCGAACCTGGGCTTTATTCCTCTGAGTTACTATAAAAACAGAGATTACTCCTGTTTCTTCAGCGCGAACTCCACCCAGAAACCGGCACTGTACGACACCGCGGATGCAACCGCCAACAGCCGTATCAATGCCCGTCTGCCGTACATCTTCCTGCTGTCGCGGATCGCCCACTACCTGAAGCTGATCCAGCGTGAAAATATCGGGACCACCAAAGATCGTCGTCTGCTGGAACTTGAGCTGAACACCTGGGTGCGCAGTCTGGTCACGGAGATGACCGATCCCGGCGACGAGCTGCAGGCTTCTCACCCGCTGCGCGACGCGAAAGTGGTGGTGGAAGATATTGAGGACAATCCGGGCTTCTTCCGTGTGAAGCTGTATGCCGTGCCGCACTTCCAGGTCGAAGGGATGGACGTCAACCTGTCACTGGTTGCTCAGATGCCGAAGGCCAAGTCTTAAGGCGAGAGGATATCAGGGATGAAAATTCATCGTCCGTTATGGAATGAAGGGGCGCTTCTGGCCCCTCAGCAGTTCCAGCAGCAGTCTGAATGGGATGCATTTTCCCGGGCCGGTATTGCCGCCCGCGGAAATGCGTTCCCCTGGGGCGTTGGTCGGGTTGAGCTTGATGACGCGATGCTGGCCTCCGGCCGCGTGCAGGCGCAGTCACTTCGTCTCTGGCTGCCAGGCCTGGAGACTCTTGCCTGGAACGATGGCACGCCGCTGGCCGATGAGGTGACACTGAACTGGATAGCCGAAAAGGTCAACGATGACATGCCCGGGTTTGCCGATGCACCTGCGGTGGCAAACGGAGGCCAGACAGATGACATATCTGCGCTGGAAGTGGAAGCGATGGAAAAAGGTGACCGCGATGGCCCGGAGGCAGCGCTGACCTGGCTTCAGAATCGTCCGCACATGGCCTCACCCCGGAACCGCTGGTTAATTCGTTTACTCATGGCGCGGGTGGCAGAGCAGTACGGCCGCAACGAGCTTGCCCTGCACCTGCTCGGTGAGCTCACAGCCAGTGCACCGCAGCTGACCCTCAGTGACTGGGAGCCTGGACTGTTGTTTGACGTGCTTGCCCGCCGTCTTCGGCTGTTGCGTCTGAAAGCTGGTCGCAGCGAGAGCGACAAAGCCCGGCTCACCCCGGAAATGGATGAACTGCTGGCTGGCTTGATTTCCATTGACCCCGCCCGGGCGATGGTGCTGTGCGGTTAGAAAAGAGGTAAACATGATGGATGTTTTGTTCTGGGGCGCGGCCAGCTTTGGTGCTGGCGTCTGGGTTGGAGTGCAGCACAGAAAAAGTCAGCGAAAATCCTTTCGGCAGTCCACATCGAAGAACCGTACTGTCCGAAGCGAAGCTCAGCCAACAACTTGTCCCCCTGCATCGTCGCCACATCCAGCCGTAAAATACAGAAACTCTCGCTGGGAAGAGAAGGAGGACCTGTTCTGGGGAATGGTGGAAGAAGGTGTCATTCTTGAAAACAAAAAATACATGACAACCCCGACCGAAAGACAATATCTGGAAAAGCTCGAAGCGTGGTTTGGTCAATATTGTCGGATATTTTGCCAGGTGAGTCCCGGGCGCTTCCTGAAGTTACCGGAGCAGGAGGCGTTCAGTGCTGAAGAAAGAGCGCGTTTCTTTACCCAGTTTAATGCGATGTCCGTGGATTATGTTCTGGTCTCCAGAAAAAATAACAAGATTGTCTGCGTCATTGAACTGGATGATAAAAGCCATGAACTTGATGAGCGCATTGCACGTGATAAACGGCTCGAACATCTGTTTGAAATGGCCGGTGTTCCGTTACTTCGTGTCAACGTTGACGAAATGAACGCTCAACCTCCCGTGTGGGAGCGTCGTAAGGCTGTAGAAGAAAGAATGGCCGTTTCCAGAAATTTACTGAATTGAGTACTTTCTCCCATGGATGATCTAACCCTTCGCTATTACGAAGCCGAGATGCGTTACCTGCGCGAAGCCGGTAAAGAATTTGCTCGTGCCCACCCCGATCGGGCAGCGATGCTCAATCTAGATAAAACCGGGGCCCGTGACCCGTATGTGGAGCGCCTGTTCGAGGGCTTCGCCTTCCTGATGGGCCGTCTGCGTGAAAAGCTCGATGATGACCTGCCGGAACTGACAGAAGGGCTGGTGAGCCTGCTGTGGCCCCATTACATGCGCACCATTCCGTCGCTGTCGGTAGTGGCATTCACGCCGGACTGGCGCCAGCTTCGCAAAATGGAAGTGCTTGAAAACGGCTTTTCCGTCCTGTCGCGTCCGGTCGGTCCCGATAATACGGTCTGCCAGTACCGCACCACCCGCGAAGTGCCCCTGCAGCCCCTGCACCTGGCTGAGGCCCGCCTGCAGACCGAACCGGATGTCCACACCCAGTACTACCGTATCTGGCGCAAGTACGCTTACCCGGCGACCTTCGAAGCCGGTGGCGTTGATGACACTTCTCAGTGTCTGCTGGGTCTGGTGGGGCTTGGCATCCCGGGAACGGCGGAGCAGATTGCCACGCCGGTCTCCCGCTTCCTGGCGCTACTGGGGACCATGCGGTTGCCAACCCGAAACGCCGAAGGCATCCGCCAGCTGGTGAGTCTGCTGGCCCCGGACACCCTGAGCACGGTTATCAGCCCGGACCCGGTGAAAGTCCCCGTGGAGAGCCGCAGTGGGCTCGGCAAAGCCAGCCGCGTGTCGCTGTCACAGCGGGCCACGCTCGGCAGGACCGGGAAAGAAGCCTGCAGCCGTATCCTCCTGATGCTGGCGACTGACAATCCGCAGGAGGCGCAGGGCTGGTTGCCCGGCGGTCAGCTGCACACTGACCTGATGGTACTGCTGCGGGTGTACATGGGTTATCGCTCCGATGTACGCCTTCGCCTCACGGTACCGGTAAGCTGTCTGCCTGAACCACGCCTGGGTAAGACAAGCCGGGTTCAGTTGGGTCGCACCGGCGTACTGGGTCTCAGGCGCGACCGTCCCACGACCCGTACGCACCTCACCGTAAGTCTGGGCACCTGTGAAGGCCTGACCTGTGAGACCCTGCGGCTGGCCGAGCCCGGCGGCTATCGCTTCGACTGATATTCCTGAAAGCAATACCCAATACCAGACACATTCAACACGCCCCTGTTTCTGAACGCTGAAAAGGACTCCACGAATGACTTTCGCTTCCCTGTCGCGCAGCGCCGCACTGATGCTGCTCTGTTCCCTTTTGACCGCATGTGGCCTGACTCAGGCCGTGTCGGACGGCACTGTCAGCGCAACCAGAGCCATTTTCTACAAAAAAATAAAGGTGCTGCACCTGGACTTCGAGCCACGTGCCGCTGCCAATGCCGATGAAGGGCAGACACCACTGGCCACCATGGTGCAGGTTTACCAGCTCCGGGACCGCCAGAAGGTGGATGCGGCCGACTACCAGAAACTGCTGCGCGATGCGGACACCACGCTCAAGGAAGACATAGTGGCCAGCAAGTCGCTGCTGGTAATGCCCAAAGGCAGCGTGACCCTCAATATGCCGATGAACGAAGAGGCAAAATTTGTGGCGGTGGTGGGATTGTTCAACCGCCCGGATAACAGCGCTGTCCGGCTGGAAAACAGTGACGACACAACCCGGGCAGGGGCAGCTGTGCTGCCAGCTAGTGTGATCAACGATGCAGCCGCCTTCGCAGCCGACGGTGCAGAAGAAACCGCCAGCGCGATGAAATGGATGTATGTTGCCCGCCCTGAATATCAGGCGAATGTGGAAGTACTGGCGACTCTTCCCGCGCCGGTAAAAAAGTGGAAATCTTTCGTTGCCGGTATGGGTGCCATGCTGGCGATAAGCGTGGCCGCAGTGGGAAGCTGGCAATATGTAAACCGGCCAAATCCGCTGCAGGCTCAGTTGGCGGCATCTCTGGCACCTTTACCTGCAACGCTCACGCCAGAACAGGTGGATCTATTGCGTCAGCAGACTGCTTTGCCGCAGAACGTGATCGCCCAGACACAGCAACAGCTGAACCGTCTGGATAAGCTTCCGCCGGGCTGGAGCATTGACTACAGCCGACAACTTATAGAGCAGGCTCAGGCGCTCTGGCCGGAGCAGGCAAAGTCTCTGGCACAGCAATGGCAACAACAACGCAGTGCTGTCGCATTACCGGCAGAGCAGCTTAATGGCTGGTCTCAGGGAATGATGACACTACAAAAACTGAGCGACAGATTAAATGGCCTTGATGAACAGAAGGGTAAATACATAACGGTCAGTGAGCTGAAATCAGTGGTTTTTGCCACGATGCAGTTCTTTAATCAGTCCATACCGGCTGAAGAACAGCTGCGCGTACTGTCGCAACATCCAGCGGGCAAACCGTTACCTGCTGCTGCCCAATCTCAGCTGGAAATGCACCTGAAACAACTGACAGCCCGCTATGCCGAACTGAAACAGCAGGCAGAAAAATAAAACCTCTCGTCTGGCAAAAGCGAGCACGCCGTTTTCTGTCGGGTTTTCTGATTTACGCAGGGCGCTTAAGAAATGAGTGGGTAGCGATCCACATAAAGGCGCTTCATTTTCTTTCTGATTCTGAGAATGTCCCCGACTTGATTATTTAGGAAGATTGCGTGTTATCGGCCAGGCGTTACACTTTTCTTCAGTCTGTCGACAGGGGCAAGCTGGTCGCAAAAAACACGATGAGATGTTGACCGCTTGCCTAAAAGTGCCGGCCGTTCTGAGCCTTAATAGAGCGTGAATGCTTAAACAGGAAATGTGTAATCGTTCATGTTGAAATGCGCAGAAACAGGCCGTCGTCACCCAGGCAGAGCAGAGGCGGTATTAAAGATAAGAAGGATGAGTGAATTTGGTGAATGTCAGAAGGCTGTACGTGGTGTCCCCTGCAGGAATCGAACCTGCAACTAGCCCTTAGGAGGGGCTCGTTATATCCATTTAACTAAGGAGACGCCAGCGCAGTATACCGCAGTTAAGCGGCAGGATTCACTACACTGCCGCGCGTTTGCTCATTCTGTCAGCAATTTAGCGTTCTTCTTGCTGCTGCTGACGTTTTTTCTCCGCTTTGCGCCGTTCTGCCTTCGCCTTTGCCTGAGCAGCTTCGCCCATATCATTGCGAATCTGGGCGTGACTTATCAGGGCGAAAATCAGCGTACCGCCCGTCAGGTTACCCAACAGGGTTGGAACAGCAAAAGGCCAGAGAAACGCGGTCCAGGGCACGCTGCCGTTAAACACCAGGTAAAGCACCTCAACGGAACCCACCACGATATGTGCCAGATCGCCCAGTGCGACCAGCCAGGTCATCATCACAATGACAAACAGTTTGGCCGCTCCCGCATAAGGGAACATCCAGACCATTGTGGCAATGATCCAGCCGGAGATCACCGCGTTAGCAAACATCTCGCCCGGCGTATGTTCCATCACCTTCATGCTGATATCCGTAAAGGCCTGGCGAGTGGCTTCATCAAAAATGGGCATTTCGTTAAACGCTAAGGCGGCGAACGCGGTACCAATAAGGTTGCCCAGTAGCACAATGCCCCACAGGCGAAGCAATAAACCAAGATTGCTTGTGGTGGGTTTGTGCATAACGGGCAGAACGGCCGTCACGGTGTTTTCAGTGAAAAGCTGCTGCCGTGCCATAATCACAATCACAAAGCCAAAGGTGTAGCCAAGGTTTTCCAGTAAATAGGCGCCGGGGACGCCGTCCAGATGAACCTGAAAAATGCCCTTGGCCATCAGAGAAGCCCCCATTGACAGCCCGGCCGCAATCGCTGACCACAGCAGCGCCATGCCATCCCGCTCCAGCTCTTTTTCCCCGTCCTGTCGAATCTCTTCGTGGATAGCGGCGGCACGCGAGGGCAGGGCGTCTTCATCTACTTCAATATCCTCCTTTCCCTGTTCTTTTTCTTCGCTGTCTACATCGTTAGGTCCCTGACTTATGCTTGATGAAGGCTTCATGTTTTCTCCTGGTAACAGTACAAATGCGTTATAAGCGTAGTCGTTTTTTGGCTAACGAAACTGTTTCTGCGACAGCGAACAAACGTGACAACCTTCTGCCGTGGTGCGCTTTTTATCCACCAGACGCGCTGAAAAGCACGAATATCTAAGCCCTGCGCAAAAGGGGAGCGCGCACAGCCTTCGGCACGCTGTAACATTGTGCTATCATTTGCGCCTTATTTGGCTGGCGCGATTTACCCCTCCATGTTGGAAATCATTAATCTGCTTTGTGTGCGTGATGAGCGCGCGCTCTTTGAGGCGCTTACGTTTCGCGTGTCGGCAGGTGACATCGTACAAATTGAAGGGCCAAACGGGGCCGGGAAAACGTCGCTGCTGCGGATCCTGGCCGGACTGAGCACGCCTGAACATGGTGAGGTGCGCTGGCAGTCGCAGCCGGTTAACCGGCAACGCGACACCTGGCATCAGGCCATGCTTTACCTGGGGCATCTGCCGGGGATCTCATCGGCGTTATCGGCGCTGGAAAATCTGCGCTTTTATCATCCAGACTGCCGCGATGAACACCTTTTTACTGCACTGGCCAGCGTCGGCCTGGCAGGTTATGAAGAGGTCGCGGCCGCGCAGCTCTCTGCCGGACAACAGCGGCGCATCGCCCTGGCCCGGCTGTGGCTGACCCGGGCAACCTTATGGATCCTGGACGAACCTTTAACCGCCCTCGATCACACGGGGGTGGAGACGTTAATGAGCCGCTTTGTGGCGCACACGCAGCAGGGGGGTTCTGTCATCGTGACCAGCCATCAGGCGCTGCCGGGGCTGACGGGGCAGATCAATACTATCCGCCTGCATGCCGTGGAGTGGCAGTAATGTTGTGTCGTCTTATTCAGCGCGAATTACGTATCGCCTGTCGTCGCGGCGCCGAAGTGATGAATCCACTGTGGTTTTTCCTGATTGTCATCACGCTCTTCCCGTTGGGTATCGGTCCCGATCCTCATCAGTTGGCACGGATCGCACCCGGCATTGTCTGGGTTGCGGCATTGCTCTCTTCGCTGCTCGCGCTGGAAAGGCTGTTTCGTGATGACCTTAACGACGGCACGCTGGAGCAACTTTTATTGTCGCCTGTACCGCTGCCGGTCACGGTGCTGGGGAAAATCATCGCCCACTGGCTGGTCACGGGCTTGCCGTTAATTCTGCTTTCGCCCCTGGCGGCCCTGTTGCTGTCCCTGGATATGCCGGGCTGGCGGGCGGTGGCACTGACGCTGCTGTTAGGAACACCGACGCTGAGTTTTCTCGGCGCGATTGGCGTGGGGCTGACCGTTGGGTTGCGTCGCGGCGGCGTGCTGCTCAGCCTGTTGGTTCTGCCACTGGCTATTCCGGTACTGATTTTTGCCAGCGCGGCCATCGACGCCGCAGGTCAGGGGTTAGCCATTGGCGGTTACCTGGCGTTGCTGGGGGCGATGCTGGTCGCGAGTGCGACGCTGGCCCCGTTTGCCACCGCCGCGGCGTTGCGGATTACGCTGCACTAAATCAGCACGCATCAGACGTGTTATTCGCGTTTATTTAAAAGTGAGCAAGTAAACATGTGGAAAGGATTACATCAGCTGGCGAAGCCCGAACGGCTGTATCAGTTGTGCGGTCGGCTGGTGCCGGGGTTCGCCCTGGCCAGTGCGGCGGTACTGCTGCTGGCCTGGATATGGGGATTTGGCTATGCACCGGCAGACTACCAGCAGGGTGACAGTTTTCGCATTATGTATATTCATGTTCCGGCGGCCATGTGGTCGATGGGGATATACAGCGCGATGGCCGTTGCGGCGTTTACTGGTCTGGTCTGGCAGATGAAAATGGCCGATTTAGTCTCAGCGGCGATGGCACCGATCGGTGCGGTGTTTACCTTTATTGCGCTGGTTACCGGTTCTGCCTGGGGCAAGCCGATGTGGGGAACCTGGTGGATATGGGACGCCAGGCTCACATCAGAACTGGTGCTGCTGTTTTTATATCTGGGCGTCATTGCGCTGTATCAGGCGTTCGACGACCGTCGCATGGCCGGGCGCGCCGCAGGCGTGCTCATTCTGGTCGGCGTGATCAATCTGCCCATCATTCATTTCTCTGTGCAGTGGTGGAATACCTTGCATCAGGGATCGTCCGGCTTACTGCAACAGGCTATCGCGCCGCCGATGCGCACGCCGCTGCGCTGGGCCATCCTGGGTGACCTGCTGTTGTTTATCACGTTAACGCTGATGCGCTTACGCAACCTGATTCTGCTGACGGAACGTAAACGTCCCTGGGCGATTGCCCAGGCAAAGACAAGGAGCAAAGAATGACGCCCGCTTTTGCCTCATGGCATGACTTCATTGCCATGGGCGGTTACGCCTTTTACGTCTGGCTGGCTGTGGCAGGGGCGCTGGTGCCTCTTTGTGGCCTGATTGTACACAGCTGGTGGTCACACAGACGTTTGCTGGCGGACATTCGCCAGCGTGATGCCCGGGAGCGCCGTCTGCGCGCGGCCAGTGTTAAACGTGCCGGGACTAAAACGGCAGGAGAAGCGAAGTGAATATCCGCCGTCGTAATCGCCTGTATGTCGTCGTGGCGATACTTACCGGACTTGGACTGGCTACCGCGCTGGTAATGTATGCGCTGCGGTCCAATATCGATCTGTTTTATACGCCAGGTGAAATCCTGGAGGGGAAAGGTGATTCACACATCAGGCCGGAACCCGGACAGCGTCTGCGCGTGGGCGGCGTGGTGATGCCCGGCAGCGTCACGCGAGATCCCCGAACGCTGGCCGTCTCTTTTCAGCTTTACGATGGCCGTGGTGTGGTCAGTGTAAACTTTGTGGGCATTTTGCCCGATCTGTTTCGCGAGGGGCAGGGCGTCGTTGCACAAGGCGTCCTTGAACCCGGCAACCTGATCAACGCCAAAGAAGTGCTGGCGAAACATGATGAAAACTACACGCCACCTGAAATCACCGCCGCGATGAAGCCCGCACCACCCGTGCAACAGGCCGCGACTCACCCGGCAGGACAGACACCATGATGCCAGAACTGGGCAGTTTTTTACTCTGTCTCGGCGTCGCGTTGGCGCTGCTGCTCAGCGTATATCCGCTGTGGGGCGCCTGGCGTCAGGATGCGCGCCTGATGGGCATGGCGCGTCCCCTGGCCGTTGGCCTGTTCGGCTGTGTGGCGGGAGCTTTCGGGTTGCTGGTCTGGGCGTTTATCGTTAACGACTTTACCGTTAGCTATGTCGTTAACAACTCGAATTCCCTGCTGCCGGTCTATTACCGCATTGCGGCCACCTGGGGGGCGCACGAAGGCTCCCTGCTGCTGTGGGTGCTGCTGCTGAGTGGCTGGACGCTGGCCGTGGCGATCTTCAGCCGCGGCATGCCGCAGGACGCACTGGCGCGCGTGCTGGCGGTGATGGGCATGATTACGCTGGGCTTCCTGTTATTTATCATCCTCACCTCTAATCCGTTCAGCCGTACCCTGCCGGACTTTCCCGTTGATGGCCGCGACCTCAATCCCATGCTGCAGGATATTGGCCTGATCTTCCATCCGCCTTTGTTATACATGGGCTATGTCGGTTTCTCGGTGGCCTTTGCTTTTGCCATTGCCTCCTTGATGGCCGGAAGACTGGATACCGCCTGGGCGCGCTGGTCGCGTCCCTGGACCGCCGCAGCCTGGCTGTTCCTGACCATAGGTATTGTGCTGGGCTCTGCATGGGCCTATTACGAGCTGGGCTGGGGCGGCTGGTGGTTCTGGGATCCGGTTGAAAATGCGTCCTTTATGCCCTGGCTGGCTGGCACGGCGTTAATGCACTCACTGGCGGTGACCGAAAAGCGCGGCACCTTTAAAGCCTGGACCGTATTGCTGGCGATTACCGCGTTCTCCCTGAGTCTGCTCGGGACCTTCCTGGTGCGATCCGGCGTGCTGGTCTCGGTGCACGCGTTTGCCTCCGATCCGGCGCGGGGCATGTTTATTCTGGCCTTTTTGGTGATTGTTATTGGCAGCTCGCTGCTGCTCTATGCCCTCAAAGGAGGGCAGGTCCGCAGCAGGGTACAAAACGCCTTGTGGTCGCGCGAATCCTTTCTGCTGGGCAATAACGTCCTGTTGATTGCGGCCATGCTGGTGGTGCTGCTCGGTACGCTGTTACCGCTGGTCCATAAACAACTCGGTCTGGGCAGCATCTCCGTGGGCCAGCCCTTTTTTAATACGCTGTTCAGCTGGCTGATGGCACCGCTGGCCTTAATGTTGGGGATTGGGCCGTTAGTGCGCTGGCGCCGTGATGAACCCCAGAAGCTGGTACGGCGTTTGCTGTTAGCACTGGTCGTCACGCTGCTGGCCTCCGTGCTGTTGCCCTGGTGGCTACAGGATCGGGTAGAGGCAATGACGGTAGTGGGCCTGCTGATGGCGGTATGGATCATCGTGTTAACCCTGATGGAACTGCATGAACGTGCGACGCATCGTCATTCTTTTTTCACCGGACTGCGCCACTTGTCACGCAGCCACTGGGGCATGGTGCTCGGCCATTTAGGTGTCGGCGTCACCGTGATTGGGATAGCGTTTAGCACGCAATACAGCGTTGAACGGGATGTGCGCATGAAAGCGGGCGACAGTGTTGATATCCATCACTACCACTTTGTCTTCCGCGATGTTCAGGATCTGCAAGGGCCCAACTACAGCGGCGGCGTGGCGGTGATTGATGTGACGCGGGACGGGCAGCCTGAAGCGATGTTGTATGCGGAAAAACGCTTTTATTCAGCGGCGCGCACCATGATGACCGAGGCGGCAATTGATGGTGGCTTTACCCGCGATCTCTATGCGGCGCTGGGTGAGGAACTCGATGACGGCAGTTGGGCGGTGCGCATTTACTATAAACCCTTTGTGCGCTGGATTTGGTTCGGTGGACTGTTTATGGCTGCCGGCGGTCTGCTCTGTTTACTGGATCCGCGTTATCGTGCGCGTAAAAAAGGCGAGCGCGAGGTGCGGGCATGAAAAAGATTCTGTTTATTCCCCTGATCCTGTTTTTACTGCTGGCCGCCGCGCTGCTTTGGCAACTGTCACGCAATGCGGCGGGCGACGATCCTACGCGGCTGGAGTCGGCGTTAATTGGTAAACCGTTGCCGGTGTTCCGGCTCGAAGCCCTGGAAACGCCCGGTAAAACCTACAACCAGCAAACGCTTATCACCGGCAAACCGCTTTTACTCAACGTCTGGGCAACATGGTGCCCGACCTGTCGGGCAGAACATCACTATCTGAATACGCTGGCAGAGCAGGGCGTGCGGGTAGTCGGGCTCAATTATAAAGACGATCGGCAAAAGGCGGTGACCTGGTTAAACACGCTGGGTAATCCTTATGCGCTCAGCCTGTATGATGGCGACGGTATGCTGGGCCTGGATCTTGGCGTATATGGCGCACCGGAAACCTTTCTGATCGATGGCAACGGCATTATTCGCTATCGCCATGCCGGAGATCTGAATCCGCGCGTCTGGCAGCAGGAAGTAAAGCCTTTATGGGATAAATACAACACGGAGAGCGGCTCATGAAAGCGCTGGTGACGATGCTTTGCGGCTTGCTGTTTAGCGCCAGCCTGTGGGCGGCCATCGATACCTATGCATTTGACTCCGTCGCGCAGGAAGAACAGTACCGTGATATCACCGCCTCCCTGCGCTGCCCCAAATGTCAGAACAACAGCATTGCGGATTCCAACGCCATGATTGCGGCGGATATGCGGTTGAAAGTTTATCAGCTGATGAAACAGGGACAAACGCGTCAGCAGATCCTCGACTATATGGTGGCGCGCTACGGCAATTTCGTCAGCTACCAACCGCCCGTAACGCCATCCACCGTGATTCTGTGGCTGGGACCTGCGCTGTTTGTCGCAGGCGGCGCGGGCGTAATCGTCTGGCGCAGTCGCCAGCGTAAGACCTGTAGCGAACTGAGTGATGAAGAGCAACAGCGGCTTGAAGCCATTTTGAAATCGGACAGGGAAGCATAATGGCAGCCTTTTTAATCGCGATATTGGTACTGCTGTTCGCGGCCTGTGTGCTGTTCCTGGCCGCAGGCTGGCGTCCGCGCGCGTCCCACATAGTCACGCGTGACAGCCTTAATAAAGATTTTTATCACCAACGGCTGGCCGAACTGGCGCAGGATGAGGATCAGGGCGTGATTGCCGAGCGGGACGTGATGGCGCGCGAGCTACAGCAGTCACTGCTGAGTGATATTCCGCCCGCACCGGATGCACAGTCGCGCAGCAGTCGCCGTTGGGTATTGTTACCGGGCATTATTGTCTTACTGGTCGTGCCGCTGGTGTGCTATCTCAACACCGGCGGTTTTGTGCCGTTCAGCGGCTGGCTGCAGGTGCAGAAAGCGTATCCTGCGCTGCGTGCGCAGGTGCTGGATCCTCACGCTAAGCCGCTGACGCCGGAACAGCTTTCACGCTTACAGCTCGGTTTGCGCAGCCATCTGCAAACCGAGCCTGATAACCTTAGCGACTGGGCAATGCTTGGCCGTCTTGGTATGGTGCTGAATAACGCGACGACCGCCCGTCAGGCGTTCGAGCACGCGCTGCAGTTGGCACCGAATAATCAGGTATTAAAACAGGATTACGCCGAGGTTCTGGCCCGGTCGGGCGATCCACAGGAAAACCGTCAGGCAGAACTTGTGTTGCAGGATCTGCGTAAACAGGATCCGCATAATGCCCGGACGCTGAGCCTGCTGGCTTACGCTGCCTTTGAACAGCAACACTATGCTCAGGCGATTGCGGCCTGGCAAACCTTACTGAACGCGCTGCCGGCGGACGATCCCCGGCGCGACAACATTGCGCGCAGTATTGAGCAAGCCAGAACGGACGCCGGACAACAAGCGAGCCAGTTGACGGTAGATGTGACGCTTTCTCCCCAGGCAGAAAACATGTTACCGCCGGGCGGAGTCATGTATATTTCGATTACTGACGGTATGTCGCCCGTGCCGGTGGCCGTGAAGCGTCTTGCTGCCGGGCATTTTCCCGTGTCGCTGACGCTGGATGACAGTAATGCCATGATGCAGGGGCGCCGTCTTTCGGCGCAGAAACAGATCCAGGTTCGCGTCAGGATTTCACGTAATGGCCGCGCGAACCCTGAGCCGGGTGACTGGTTCGGTGTCAGCGCCGTCGTGCCCTGGGACGGTCATCAGCATGTGACCGTTGAGATTAATGCGCAGCAGCCTTAGACCGATATTCTCTGGCTCTGTCTGAATCTGTGAACCGCACCGTGGATATCAGCTATGCTTGCTTAACGCGCTGATCTACCCGAGAAAGGCGGCAGGGTATACATCACTTATATGCACAGGGAGAAAAAAATGGATCACCGCCTGACCAGCCTGGCCTTGGCCAGTGTGCTTCTGGTGGGTTGTGCCAGTTCAAAGCCGGAGACCGATGCGCCAGCCGGGCGTAGCGATCCGTTTGAAGGCTTTAACCGCACAATGTTTAACTTTAACTACAATGTGCTGGACCCGTACGTGGTGCGTCCGGTGGCTGTGGCCTGGCGCGACTATGTGCCCGTCCCGGCACGTGCTGGCCTGAGCAACTTCCTGGGCAACCTGAGCGAACCCGCCAGTATGGTGAACGCTATTCTGGTCGGTGAGCCGCGCAATGCCGGTATTCACTTCACGCGTTTCTTCCTGAATACCGTGCTGGGCCTGGGCGGCTTTATCGACGTTGCAGGCAAAGCGAACCCTGAGCTGGCGCGCCAGGGGCCGCAACGCTTCGGTACCACGCTTGGGCACTATGGCGTGGGCTACGGTCCTTACGTGCAGTTGCCTGGCTATGGCAGCTTTACGGTGCGTCAGGACGGCGGCGATTATGTGGATACGCTTTATCCGGTGCTGGGCTGGTTGACCTGGCCGATGTCCGTGGGTAAATGGGCACTTGAAGGGGTGGAAACGCGTGCGCAACTGCTGGACTCCGATGCCATCCTGAAACAGCAGCGCGATCCTTACGCCTTTATGCGTAACGCCTATTTTGAGCGCTATGACTTCCTGGCGCGTGGTGGCAAGCTGAAGCCCGAAGATAATCCGAACGCAGCGGCAATTCAGGACGATCTCAAAGATATCGATTCTCAGTAATGTGAGGCCGCCCGGAAAAGGGCGGCTTCAGGCTGAAGTGATTTATACGAATGTTCTGTCAGGGCTCGCCAGGCGGAGCAAAAAAAAGCGACACAGTGTGTCGCTTTTTTTATGCGGTCAACATATCAGAATTTGTAGTTGAAGCTCGCGCCGTACAGCCAGGCTTTACCACTGGAATTAAAGGTGTAATTGCCTTCCTGAATGGTAACTTTCTGACCATGCATATAAGAGACGCCGACATCGACGGAAGCATCGTCATTGAATGCATAGGAGGCACCCGCACTCAGCCACAAGCGATCCTGATCCGGGATGGAGATGGAACGCTTGTCAGCCGGAACCGGGCTGTCATCAAAGGCGATACCGCTGCGGAAGGTCCAGTTTTTATCGTACTGGTAAGTGGTACCCAGGGCGATACGGTAGGCATCATGGAAGCCTTCATCTTTATAGAACAGCGTCTGACCATTCGAACCGGTCGCTTTCAGCTCCTGGAACTGGCTCCAGCTGGTATAGGCCAGGCTATAGTGAACGGCCCATTGTGGCGCGACTTTATGCCAGCCTGAAACTTCCCACATTTCTGGCAGATTCAGGGTTAATGAACCCGGAATCGTGTTTCCGCTTGTGCCAAAAGGTGCGCCGGGAATGTTAAATGCGTTGATGGCCGCAGGAAGATTACTTTTGTAATCCCCATCAAAGTCAACTTTCACTTCAGAGCGGTAGGTAAAACCAAAACGGTTATTATCATCAACTTCATAAAGTACACCGGCGTTCCAGCCGTAACCCCATTCATTCCCCTTTAGTCGGGTAATTTGGGTATCCGCAGGAATGCCCAGCGCGGAGAACGCCTCTCCGGCATAACGCTCAATTTTCGCTTTAGCATAAACGGCATCAAAACCCACACCAAAGCTGAAGTGTTCATTCAGGCGGTAGGCGGTGCTGAGGTTAAGATTCACGGTCGTCAGGTCTGTTTTACCGCCGAATCCGCCTGCGGTATAACCGTTATTAAATTCTGTCGCCAGACCGTAGTTTGAGGTGGCAGAGGCCCCTACCCACCATTGGTCATTAATCGGCTGGACATAGTGCAGATCAGGGATCCACTGATTAGGCGCGATATTTTTCGCATCCAGGCTCCGTCCTGTTGGACTCTGGCCGCTGATATCCACTTGAGGATCGATATAAACCGCACCGAGTGAAAATTCAGGGCGATCCATCAGCGCCATGGTCGCCGGGTTACGGCTGGCTGAGGCCGCCGTATCACCCATTGCACCCTCGCCTGAATAAGCACGACCTAAACCAATGGAAGAAAATTCATTTAACTGAAATCCGGCTGCGTAAACGTTAGAGGAAATAAGCGCTACCGCAGCTGCCACGGCTGACTTTGCGAACAGGTTTTTATGGTTCATGACCACAACCTCATGTGAATTATTATTTAACGTTGTGACGTCGTGTAACAAGGAACGGCGGATTGTATGGACTGATGACGGTCGGACATATCAGACCAGTGCGGAGAGTATAGGTCCGACCTGTACACATGTTGCAATATTGTTTTTAAATTATTTCCAATTTGATAGATGAAAATTCGATCTGCTTAACACTTCTCTGCGGGAAACGAGGCAGGCAGCAGGCGCAAAACTGATTCAGATCAAATTATATTGTGATATTCGTCACTTAGCGTCGCGTGCATAGCGGGGGAGAAATCCAAAGCGTAGAATTTTTCGCAGCGAAGGCTTTTCCCTTTAGTTGTGAAACCAGGAGATTACCATGACGGATGCTCTGAAAAAATGTCGCGCGACCGAAACGGCGGCATGCTGTTGTGTGGATGTCGGTACCGTAATGGACAACACCGATTGTACCGCCAGTTGGTCAGCGTGGTTTGGCCAGCGCGCGGAAGCCGACAGCAAACTGGCTGAACTGAGCGAAAGGGCGCGTCAGGTCGAGTCCGATCCCTGTGTCATAGATGCGCGATTCACAGAAGAGACGGGCGGCGTGCGGCTTGATGTTGCTTTTACTTTTAGCTGTCAGGCAGAAACCCTGATTTTTCAGTTAGGTTTACGCTGAACCGCTTAACGCCGCTGCCCGGCGGCGTTTGTCATTTTCGTGTTTCTCATCTCACTTTTCTCTTCCTGATGTTGGCGGCGTAGCCGCTTGTGGTTAACACTGTGGATCAGGTCAGACCTCTTTTGGCAATGATGCCCCGGTCACGATGCACAGGTGGATACAATGAGCAAAGCGCAGTCACTGTTGACGCGTACGGGCGAGCGCATCGCTATCACTCACGGATTACGTACGCCTTTTCTCCGTCAGGCGACAGGATTTCACGGCATTCCCGCCGTAGAGCTGGGCCGGATGGTGGTCAGTGAAATGGTGGCCCGGAGTGAGTTACCGGTCGGGATGATTGAGCAACTGGTGTTTGGTCAGGTGGTGCAGATGCCAGAGGCGCCCAACATCGCGCGGGAAATTGTGCTGAGCAGTGGCCTCAGCGTCAGTACCGATGCGTACAGCGTCAGCCGAGCCTGTGCGACCAGCTTCCAGGCGGTGGCTAACGTCACGGAAAGCCTGCTGGCAGGCACGATTTCGGTCGGTATTGCGGGCGGCGCGGATTCCTCTTCTGTCCTGCCGATTGGCGTCAGTAAAACGCTGGCTCGTGCGCTGGTGGATATGAACAAAGCAAAAAGCCTTTCCCAAAAGTTTCAGATTCTGCGCCGCCTGCGTCCCGGCGATCTGTTACCGGTGCCGCCTGCCGTGGCCGAATACTCCACAGGATTACGCATGGGCGATACCGCAGAACAGATGGCGAAAACGCACGGCATCAGCCGGGAAGAACAGGATGCGCTGGCTCTGCGTTCGCATCAGCGCGCAGCGCAGGCCTGGCAGTCGGGCGTGCTGAATCAGGAAGTCATGGCCGCCTTCGTCCCGCCCTTTAAGGCCCCCATAGACCAGGATAATAACGTGCGAATGGATGCGAAAGCGGCTGACTATGCCCGTTTACGTCCGGCGTTTGATCGCCAGCACGGCACGGTAACGGCAGCCAACAGCACGCCGTTAACGGACGGGGCGGCGGCGGTGATATTGATGCGTGAAGGCCAGGCCAAAGCGCTGGGATTACAGCCGCTGGGCTATCTGCGCAGCTACGCCTTTACCGCCATTGATGTCTGGCAGGACATGCTGCTCGGGCCCGCTTACGCCTCGCCGCTGGCGCTTGATCGTGCTGGCATCACGCTGGCTGATCTGACGCTTATTGATATGCATGAAGCGTTCGCGGCGCAGACCTTGAGTAATATCAAGCTGTTTCGTGACGAACGTTTTGCCCGCGAGGTATTAAACCGCTCGCACGCGCTGGGTGAAATCGACGATGCACGTTTTAACGTCCTGGGCGGCTCCATCGCCTATGGTCATCCTTTTGCGGCGACCGGCGCGCGCATGATCACGCAGACCTTAAATGAATTGCGTCGGCGCGGAGGCGGGCTGGGACTGGTCACGGCCTGTGCCGCCGGAGGATTAGGTGCAGCCATGGTTCTGGAGGCCGAATAATGGAACAGCGCGCGTTTACTTTGCAGATGCGGGACGATCATGTTGGCGTAATCACCATTGATGTGCCCAATGAAAAAATGAATACGCTGAAGGCGGAATTTGCGGTCCAGATTGCCAGCCTGATTAGCGAGGCACGCCAGCATCCGCAGCTGCTCGGGCTGGTACTGATTTCCGGCAAGCCTGACAACTTTGTAGCAGGTGCCGATATCAGCATGATTGATCGCTGTCAGCGTGCGGATGAAGCCGAAGCTCTGGCAAGGCAAGGGCAGGAGGTAATGGCCGCGATTGCCGCCTTGCCGTTTCCCGTGGTGGCCGCCATTCACGGGGCCTGCTTAGGCGGCGGTCTTGAGCTGGCGCTGGCCTGTCATTCACGCATCTGTACGCTGGATGATAAAACCCGTCTGGGACTGCCGGAAGTGCAACTGGGATTACTGCCCGGTTCGGGTGGCACGCAGCGTCTGCCGCATCTGATTGGTGTGCAAAAGGCTTTACCTCTCATCCTGACGGGGAAAAGCCTGCGCGCGAAGCAGGCGAAAAAACTGGGGATTGTCGATGACGCGGTGCCGCAGGCGATCCTGCTGGATACCGCTATCGAAAGCGTTAAAAAAGGCAAACGCCGCCGCGCACCGCTTCCGCTGCGCGACCGTCTGCTGCAGGGGCCGATCGCCCGCCAGGCCTTGTTTGCGCTGGTCAGGCGGGAAACGGAACGCAAAACCCAGGGGAACTATCCGGCCGCGCAACGTATCATCGATGTGGTGCGCATTGGGCTTGAGCAAAGCAGTCAGGCAGGTTATGCCGCCGAGGCGCGCGCCTTTGGCGAGCTGGCCATGACGCCGGAATCGGCGGCGCTACGCAGCCTGTTTTTTGCCTCCACCGCGCTGAAAAAAGAGAACGGAACTGAGGCGCAGCCCCGGCCAGTCGAACGTGTCGGTGTGCTGGGCGGCGGGTTGATGGGCGGCGGCATTGCCTGCGTCAGCGCAATTCATGCCGGTCTGCCCGTGCGCATCAAAGACATCAGCCTGAACGGCATTAATCATGCGCTGCAGGCCAGTTGGGCGCTGCTGAGTAAAAAAGTGCAGCGTCGTCAGCTCACCCCGGCGCAGCGCCAGCAGCAGATGGCGCGCATCAGCGGCGGTACCGACTATCAGGGGTTTACCCAACGTGACATCGTCATCGAGGCGGTGTTTGAAGATCTGGCGCTGAAACAGCAAATGGTGGCAGAGGTGGAAACGCACTGTCAGCCCCAGACGATTTTTGCGTCCAATACCTCTTCCCTCCCGATTGCCGACATTGCGGCGAAGGCCGCGCGTCCTGAGAATATTATTGGCCTGCACTACTTCAGTCCGGTGGAGAAAATGCCGCTGGTTGAAGTTATCCCGCATGCGGAGACCTCGCCTGAAACGCTCGCCAGCACCGTCACGCTGGCACGTAAACAGGGCAAAACGCCGATTGTGGTCGCTGACAGACCGGGCTTTTACGTCAACCGTATTCTGACGCCCTACATCAACGAAGCGATGCGCTGTCTGCTGGAGGGCGAACCTGTTGAACATATTGACCGCGCACTGGTAACCTTTGGCTTTCCGGTTGGGCCGGTTCAACTGCTGGATGAGGTGGGCATCGATGTCGGCAGTAAAATCTCGCCCGGGTTGCAGCAGGCTTACGGTGAACGGTTTGCGGCACCGCCTGCTCTGGCGGCTGTGATCAACGACGGACGCAAAGGGCGAAAAAATCATAAAGGGTTCTATCTGTATGAATCGTCACGTTTGCAACGTAAAAAGCCGGATCCCACCGTGTACGACGTATTGCAGATTAAACCCGCAAGCGTGCAGAGTGGGGCACACATCGCAGAGCGCTGCGTGATGATGATGTTAAATGAGGCGGTGCGCTGTCTGGATGAGCAGGTTATCCGCTCGCCCCGTGACGGTGATATTGGTGCGGTGTTTGGTATTGGCTTTCCCCCGTTTCTGGGTGGGCCATTTCACTATATTGATCGCCTTGGTGCTGGGGAAATCGTCAACAGATTAACGCGGCTTGAGCAGCAATATGGTGACCGCTTTGCACCCTGTGAAAGACTGCAGCGGGCAGCGCAACAGCAGACAAAGTTTTACACTTCTTCATAAATATGAATATCCATCCTGATTCAGGGGGTTAGTCGTGTGTCGCACCATCATGATGCGACGCCGTAATCGGGCAGGTGCTTATTTAATAAACAACCGGTTGACTATACTGAAGCCATTAGGGTAAAACACGACGTTCATTCGCAGAATGAAGCGCCTGACACGAAGGTGTCAGGCGATGTCGACAAACAACAGCGGTGCTTTATGCAAGTTTTTATCATGCGTCACGGCGATGCGGCGCTCGACGCTGCCAGTGATTCAGTCCGGCCCTTAACGCTTTGTGGATGTGATGAATCACGCCAGATGGCGAACTGGTTAAAAGATCAGGCTGTTGACATTGAACGTGTCCTGGTCAGCCCTTATCTGCGTGCACAACAAACGCTCGCGACAGTTCGTGAGGCGCTGCCCTTACCAGACGGGGCGGATATCCTGCCGGAGTTAACGCCTGGCGGCGATCCGGGGCTGGTGGGCTGCTATTTGCAGACGCTGGCAAACGAAGGGGTGAAATCAGTGCTGGTGATCTCTCACCTGCCGCTGGTCGGTTATCTGGTGTCGGAGCTGTGCCCTCAGGAAACGCCACCGATGTTCGCTACTTCGGCCATTGCCTGCGTGGATTTTGACCCGGCGGAAAGCCAGGGCAAGCTGCTCTGGCAGGTCAGTCCTAAAAAACTGGCAAAAGCGATGTAAACGCTGTCGGGCCATCCTCTGGCCCGACACTGAAAACGTTTGACTCACTTCACCCGTTTTCTTTCCACACGTTACGCAATCACAAAACGCGACACCGATCCTGCCAGCGTTTGCGCCTGATCGTGCAGCGCACTGGCGGCAGCGGACGACTGCTCCACCAGCGCGGCGTTCTGCTGCGTCACGTTATCCATCTCAACAATCGCGACGCCTACCTGCGCAATGCCGCGATTCTGCTCTTCCGACGCATGAGAAATTTCGTTCAACAGATCCGTCACGTTACTGACTGAGTTGACGATCTCCCCCATGGTGTTCCCCGTCTGACTCACCAGTTGCGAACCGGCATTAATACGCGCCACAGAATCATGAATCAGCGCTTCAATCTCCTTCGCCGCCTGCGCACTGCGTTGTGCCAGATTACGCACTTCGCTGGCTACCACGGCAAAGCCCCGACCTTGTTCTCCGGCCCGTGCCGCTTCTACGGCGGCATTGAGTGCCAGGATATTAGTCTGAAACGCGATACTGTTTATCACGGAGGTGATTTCTGAGATTTTGCCAGAGCTGGTGGTGATCTCATTCATGGTGCTGACCACATCCGTAACCAGCTGCCCACCGCGGCTGGCGGTGTCGAAGGTTTGCTGCGCCAGTCGACTGGAATGATGAATGTTGTCTGCGTTCTGCTTAACCGTTGCGGTCAGTTGCTCCATGCTGGCTGCGGTCTGCGCAAGGGCGGCGGCCTGGCTTTCTGTGCGGGCTGACAGATCATTATTGCCGGAGGCAATCTCCGCTGAAGCCTGACTGACGCTGGTCACGCCACTGCGGATACCGCTGATAATGCGACGCAGCTCATCGCTCATTTCACCGACTGCATGCATCAGTTCGCCCAGCTCATCCCGACGGGACGATTTCAGCACGGTGCTGAGGTTGCCACGCGCCATCTGATTAGCGACGTGCAGCAGTTCAGCGAGAGGACGCGTCAACTGGCGGGTAATAAACAGGGCGATAAGAATGCCTGCTACGATAGCGGCGATGATAATCACCGTCATCAGCCAGACGGCCTGATTCGCGTCGTGATTGGTCGCATCTAACTGCTGGGTAAACAAGGCGTTGCTCATGTCGGTCAGGATTTTGCCCGCAGCCGCCAGTTGCACAGTGGCTGCGTCACCAGCCGCCACCGACGCCATCAGCGCATTGATATCGCCCTGTTTGGTCTCAAGCTGTGCGCTGACTTTTTCAAGCGCAGCACTGTCTGCGGCGTTAAGGCGCGGTTTGACCTGAGCCATCAGCTGCACGGTTTCCGACAGGAAGTTGCTCAGGGCATTGCGATCTTCTTCTTTGTGCTCAAGGCCAAAGAGTTTGACACGTACCGCCACGCCGCCCAGGTGTTTATTGATTTCCTGTAACGCCGCGCTCGTCTGCGGGTCACTGCTGTTGCTTGCGGCCAGTTGGCTGATAGCCCGCATCTCATCCGCCACGGACAGGTTCTGAAGCGCCTGTGCCCCGTTACGGACAGCCTGTACCGTATCGGCGCGTTTCTGCCGGTAAGTGGCAATAGCGGACGGCATCGCCGTAATCATCGCCTGCTGACTGTCATCCCAGTGAAAAACGCCCAGGTTTTTCAGATTCTGATCCACCTCTTTCAGCAGATTTTCGTTAACGTCGATGAATTTTTCATCATGCGTTTTCACGAACTGCAGTCGGGCATCTTTGGCCTGTGAAAACCGGTCATTAACGCTTTTCAGCTCCCTGAGCTTTTCGGCCCGGACGCTGATGTCGTTCAGATTTTTAATCCCGCATATCGCTACGGCCAGACTCAAAAGTAAAATCAGTCCAAAACCGAGCATCAGCTTTTTGCCCACTTTCAAATTCTCAAAAAAATGACTTAACCCGCTCATTCAAAAAGTTCCCTTGGTCAATGTGCCGAAATAATCAAACGTAATGTGCCTAAATGCTTAGACGTTATCGGCAGCGAGTAAATTGTATTCAGTATAAATAATTACATAAGCAAATAGTCTGCGTCAGTCTGAACAAAAACGGGCAGAACAGAGGACCAAAAACAGGCGCAAAAGTGAAAGAAAGCGGGTGTCGGTTAAACCGGTTTCCCCCGGCAAAGGGGGGAAGAAACGGGGCGAAACGGCGGGGTGGAAAAGACGTCTCAGGGCAGGAATATCAAGGCAGCTCTGGCGGGTGCCACTCTTCGACTTCAATCAGGACCAGCAGCGCGGCGTCGCCACCAAACATTTTGGGTGCCTGATGAAATGCCATTACCCAGGGATGCTGGGCCAGCCACAGCGGCGTTTGTTGCTTTAAAATATGTTTACCATGTCCGGTCATCACGCTGGCACAAAAAAGGTGTTCGCGACGGCAGGCGGCAATCAACGCGCCCAGTTCCTGTTTAGCCTGCATTTGTGTGAGTCCATGCAGATCGAGAAAAATTTCTGGCGTGTAATCGCCCCGACGCAGCTTTTTCAGCTCGAAATGGCTCACGTCCGCACGGACATAGCGCGTCGCCCCTTCTGTGGACAGCAGCGGCTGGAACTCATCGGAAAAATAATGGCTGTTGTCCGCTTGCTCAGACAGCAGGCGTTTAACCGGCACGTCGCGGGTTTTGACCACCGGCTTATGCACGATAGTATCTTGTTTCAGTTCTCGCGTGCCGGTCATTAACTGACGGAACAGCGCTTGATCATCCTGGCTCAGGGTCGGTTTTTTACGCATGGGTCGTGAATCATGTATGAGGTGGCTGATTAACAGCAGAAGCCATTACCTTACCGTTTACTGTCATTAATTGTCAGCTTTTTCACCTTGCTGCGCTGAATTCTGCTCGGCTTCGTGGCAAACTATCGGCCGATTTAGTTAAAGGCCTGCGGAGGGCTATGTGGACAAAATTTTCGTCGATGAGGCAGTGAACGAACTGCACACCATTCAGGATATGCTGCGCTGGTCGGTCAGCCGCTTTACCGCGGCTGGCATCTGGTACGGACACGGCACAGATAATCCCTGGGACGAAGCCGTCCAGCTGGTTCTGCCCACGCTTTGGTTACCGCTTGATATTCCGGAAGACATGCGCAATGCCCGCCTGACCGCCAGTGAACGTCATCGCATTGTCGAACGCGTCATTCGTCGCGTTAACGAACGCATCCCGGTTGCCTATCTGACTAATAAAGCCTGGTTCTGCGGCCATGAATTCTATGTCGATGAACGCGTTCTGGTTCCCCGCTCGCCGATTGGGGAGCTGATTGAAAACCGTTTTGCCGGCTTAATCCCTGAAAAGCCGCGTCATATTCTGGACATGTGCACCGGAAGCGGCTGTATTGCCATCGCCTGTGCTTACGCCTTCCCGGACGCCGAAGTTGACGCGGTGGATATCTCCCACGATGCGCTGGCGGTGGCGGAACAAAATATCGAAGAGCATGGTTTGATCCACCATGTCACGCCGATTCGCGCCGATCTGTTCCGCGAATTGCCGCCTGTGCAATACGATCTGATCGTAACCAATCCGCCCTATGTGGATGCCGAAGATATGGACGATCTGCCGGGCGAATATCACCATGAGCCTGAGCTGGGTCTGGCGGCCGGAAGCGATGGCCTGAAGCTGGTCCGCCGTATTCTGGCCTGTGCGCCGGGTTACCTGAGCGAAAACGGCGTGCTGATTTGCGAAGTCGGCAACAGTATGGTGCACATGATGGAGCAGTATCCCGATGTGCCTTTCACCTGGCTGGAATTTAACAACGGTGGTGACGGTGTCTTTATGCTCACCCGTCAGCAAATCGTTGATGCACAGCACCATTTCTCATTCTATAAAGACTAAAAAGAGGGGCGAGCGTTCGCCCGTCAAACCGTAACAAGGAATCTCAATGGCCGGAAACAGCATCGGACAGTTCTTTCGCGTCACCACCTTTGGCGAATCTCACGGCATTGCTCTGGGATGTATTGTTGATGGCGTGCCGCCCGGCATTCCGTTGACCGAAGCCGATATCCAGCACGATCTGGACCGCCGCCGTCCGGGCACTTCGCGTTATACGACGCAGCGCCGTGAACCGGATCAGGTCAAAATTCTGTCAGGTGTGTTTGAAGGTGTCACCACAGGGACCTCGATTGGCCTGCTGATTGAGAACACCGATCAACGTTCGCAGGATTACGGCGCCATTAAAGATCTGTTCCGACCCGGCCATGCGGATTACACCTACGAACAAAAATACGGTACGCGCGACTATCGCGGCGGTGGCCGTTCATCGGCACGTGAGACGGCGATGCGCGTGGCGGCGGGCGCCATCGCCAAAAAATACCTGCACATGCAGCACGGGATCGTGGTGCGGGGCTATCTGGCGCAGATCGGCGACGTGGCCTGTGAACTTAAAGACTGGACCATCGTTGAAGAGAATCCGTTCTTCTGCCCGGACGCCGATAAGCTTGAGGCGCTGGATGAACTGATGCGCGCGCTGAAAAAAGAGGGCGATTCTGTCGGTGCCAAAGTCACGGTCATGGCGGAAAATGTTCCGCCGGGCCTGGGCGAACCGGTCTTTGATCGCCTGGATGCGGATCTCGCGCATGCGCTGATGAGCATTAACGCCGTGAAGGGCGTTGAAATTGGCGACGGCTTTGCCGTAGTGAATCAGCGCGGCAGTCAGCATCGCGATGAAATTCGGGCTAACGGTTTTCAGAGTAACCACGCAGGCGGCATTCTCGGCGGTATCAGCAGCGGTCAGACTATCAGCGCCAATCTGGCGATGAAGCCGACCTCCAGCATTACCGTGCCAGGCAAAACCATCACCCGCGACGGGGAAGAAGTGGAGATGATCACGAAAGGCCGTCACGATCCCTGCGTGGGCATTCGTGCGGTGCCGATTGCCGAAGCCATGATGGCAATTGTGCTGATGGACCATCTGCTGCGCCAGCGTGCGCAGTGTGGCGATGTCAACTCCACCGTGCCACGTTGGTAACCTGATGAAAGTGATGCTGGTGCTCAGCGCGCTGTTACTCAGCGCGGCAAGCCTGGCGGCGACGCCGTGGCAGCGTATTCAGCACCCTGTCGCGGGTGCACCGAATGCGATTGGCGGCTTTGCCAACGGCTGTATTGTCGGCGCGCAGGCTCTGCCGCTTAACTCACCGGATTATCAGGTCATGCGTCAGGATCAGCGCCGCTATTTCGGTCATCCCGACCTGATTCTGTTTATCCAGCGCCTGGCCATGCAGGCGCACAATCTGCAACTGGGCAACGTGCTGATTGGCGATATGGGCATGGCTGCCGGCGGACGCTTCAGCAGCGGCCATGCCAGCCACCAGACCGGGCTCGACGTGGATATCTGGCTACAACTGCCGAAAACCCGCTGGAGCGCACAGCAGTTACTGAAACCTCAGCCGCTGGATCTGGTGGCCGCCGATGGCAGGAACGTCGTTGCGCGTCACTGGCAGCCTGAAATCGCCAGTCTGATTAAACTGGCGGCGAAAGATGAAGATGTCACGCGCATCTTCGTCAATCCGGCGATTAAAAAGCAGCTTTGCGCGGATGCGGGTACAGATCGAAGCTGGTTACATAAAGTACGGCCCTGGTTCGCGCACCGCGCCCATATGCACGTCCGTTTGCGCTGTCCACAGGGCAGCCCGGATTGTGAGGAGCAGGCTCCCCCACCTCCCGGGGATGGCTGCGGGGCAGAGTTGCAGAGCTGGTTCCTGCCAAAGCAGCCGGGTTCTGCGCCTGTGAAGCGTGAACCCCCGCCGCTGCCGCCTGCCTGTCAGGCGCTGCTGGATAAACATTTACTGTAAGGGTTCCCATGGAGTGGTTCATTGCCAGCCCGCTGGCGGTTGTCCTGCTGTTTTTTATTGCGCTACTGGCTGGATTTATTGATTCGATTGCGGGCGGCGGTGGCCTGCTCACGCTTCCTTCTCTTCTGGCGGCAGGGCTGTCGCCGGCGCAGGCGCTGGCGACCAACAAACTCCAGTCGGTCGGCGGCTCTTTCTCTGCCAGCCTGTATTTTGTAAGGCGGGGAGCCATTACGTTGCGTGAGCAACGGCTGAATATCGCCATGACCTTTCTGGGCGCGGTGGGCGGCGCGGTGCTGATTCAGCATCTTCAGGCCGATTTCCTGCGGCAAATCCTGCCGCTGCTGCTGATCGCCATCGGTATGTGGTTTTTGTTAATGCCGCGCATTGGCGAGGAAGACCGGGTGCATCGTCTCAGGGGGCTGCCTTTTGCCCTTATCGGCGGCGGCTGTATCGGTTTTTATGATGGTTTTTTTGGCCCGGGAGCTGGCTCGTTTTATGCGCTGGGCTTTGTGACGCTGTGTGGCTTTAACCTGGCGAAAGCGACTGCGCATGCCAAACTGCTTAACTTCACCTCAAATTTTGGCAGCCTGCTGTTCTTTATCTTTGGCGGGAAAGTGGTGTGGGGCACCGGCCTGATCATGATGCTGGGCGCGGTCTGTGGCGCACGACTGGGCGCAAGGCTGGTTCTGGCGCGTGGGCAAAAGCTGATTCGTCCGATGGTGGTGATCGTTTCGGCGGTCATGAGCATGAAATTGCTCTGGGACAGCCACGGCAGTGAGGTTCTGGCCTGGCTGGCGGCGCTGAATCTGTAATACTTTACGTGAATATTGAATGACAACACATGACTACCCGCAGCTCATTACGCTGTTTGACCGCTGCTTTAGCGAAGACTTTCAGACCCGTCTAATTAAAGGCGATGATGAACCGATTTATCTTCCTGCAGACAGCGAATCACCATGGAACCGGGTGGTGTTCGCCCATGGTTTTTACGCGAGTGCGCTGCATGAAATTTCGCACTGGTGCATTGCCGGTGAAGCCCGGCGCAAGTTAGTCGATTTTGGCTACTGGTATTGCCCGGACGGGCGGGATGCGCAAACGCAAAGCCAGTTTGAATCGGTTGAGGTGAAGCCGCAGGCCCTGGAGTGGATGTTTTGCGTTGCCGCAGGCTTTCCCTTCAATGTCAGTTGTGACAATCTCGATGGCGATTGTGAGCCCGATCGCATTGCTTTTCAGCGTAAAGTTCATGCCCAGGTCATGAGCTACCTGGCGTCGGGCATTCCTGCCCGTCCCGCACGCTTTATTTCAGCCCTGGCTGAATTTTATGGCAGGCCTTCTCTGACCGCATCACAGTTTCCATGGCCGGAAGATGTGTAATGCAGAAGGGATTATTTAACAGAGGAATTGAGATGATCGCAGAATTTGAAGCGCGTATTCTGGCCCTGATTGACGATATGGTTGAGCACGCCAGTGACGATGAGCTGTTTGCCAGCGGTTATCTGCGTGGCCATTTAACCCTGGCAGTCGCGGAAGTGGAGCAACTGGATGACCACACGCCGCAGGCGCTGCAGATTCAGGTCACCCGCAGCCTGCAAAACGCCATTGCCGCCGGAGAGTTATCGCCACGGGATCAGGCGCTGGTCATTGGCATGTGGGATAATCTGTTTTTACAGGCGCGTCAGCAGACTGCCTGAGTGAGCAGGGCGGCATGCCGCCCTGGTGCTATTTCCCCGCTTTTTTGCCTTTCAGCAGCTTTCTGACCCAGTAACGATTAGGATTCAGCGCCGCCAGCATGCTGGCATCCAGCGGCTGAGGTTCGCCGCTCAGCTGTGCCGCCAGGACTTCTGCCGCCAGCGGTGCGCTGCACAGCCCGCGCGAGCCAAGTGCGCCGAACAGATAAAGGCCGGGAAAGTACGGCGCCGCTGGGATCGCCGCTCCGCGGGCATTCTGCTGCGCCAGATCGGCATAAAGCGCAAGCGTCGCTGCGTAATCCGGCGCACAGCCCACCATCGGTAAGTGATCCCGCGTGGCACAACGTACGCCGCTGCGCGCTGCGTTCTGACTGACATCCACCGCATTAACCCAGTCGCTGTGCGGCAGGCAATGCTGCAGGCGGCGGTGATTCTCCTGCTGATCCGCTTCACGAAAGGCGGTGGAGGTCTCGCCCCGGTGATAGCTGGCCCCGATACAGTGCGTCGCAAACTGGGGACTGGCGGGCGTGAGATAGCCATCGTAGCAGAGCACCGTCCTGAGCGCCGACAGCGCAGGCGATACGGGAACATGGCTGACCTGACCGGCCACCGGATACACGGGCAGCGCGTCGGTCTGGGGCAGGTCGGTGAGGTGATGGCCGTTCGCCAGCACCACGGCAGCGTGATGCACATCGGGCTGTTCGCTAAAGGTTAACGTCCAGCCCTGCGCATTCTGACTGAGCGCGGTGACGCGATGCAGCCAGTGTACACGCAATCCCAGTTGCTCGCCCCTGGACAGCAGGGAAGAGGTCAGTTCGGCCGGGGCTAACCAGCCGCCCATCGGGTAATATATGCCGCCGCAGTGCAGCGCAACCTTCGCCAGCGCCTCGGCTTCCTGTTGCGTCACGCCATGGGCAATTTCTTCAGGTAATCCCATCGCCAGCATCTGTTCAATCTTGCTGGCACTTTTATCGTCCCAGCCGAGCTGCAGGACGCCGCTCCAGTCGTGTTCGAACGGCAAATCCAGCGCGTCATACAGGCGACGGGCAAACGTGAAGGCGGCGGGGAAAAAGGTGGCAAGCGCCGGATCGTGCTGATTAAGCAAAGGGTACAGTGCGCCCTGACGATTGCTGGATGCGCCCAGCGCGGGGGCTTCGTCGGCGCAATACAGCGTAACGCGCCAGCCGCGGCGCAGTAAAGCCAGCGCCAGCGTCGCACTGGCGATACCGCCGCCCACCAGAGCAACCTCTTTTTCAGACGGCGCAGGCCGGGCATACCAGGGTTGGCGCGGGCACTGTGCTGGTGCCCGTTCAAGCGAGCCGCACAGCATTTCCCGTTTTGGACCAAATCCTTTACGGCGCGTGACCGCAAAGCCCGCTTCCTGCAAGCCACGACGCACGAAACCGGCGGCCGTAAAGGTGGCAAATGTGCCCCCAGGCCGGGCCAGCGCCGCCATCGACTGAAACAGTTCCGGCGTCCACATATCGGGATTTTTCGACGGCGCAAAGCCATCTAAAAACCACGCGTCGACCTGACGATGCAGACTGTCATCAAAATTATTAATTAGCGCATTAATATCGCCTAACCACAGATCCAGCGTGATGCGGCCGGCATCGAATAACAGCCGCTGGCAGCCGGGCAGGGCCTGTGGCCACTGACGCTGGAGTTGGTCGGCCCAGGGCGCAAGTTCAGGCCAGTGCTGATGGGCCGCTATCAGATCGGCCTGGGTCAACGGAAATTTTTCAAAGCTGATGAAATGCAGTCGCTTCAGCGCCGCATCGGGATGATGACGCTGGAACTGGTCAAACGCCTGCCAGAGCATAAGAAAGTTAAGGCCGGTGCCGAAGCCGCTCTCGGCCACAATCAGCAGGTCGCGTGGGTGGTGGTGAAATCGTTGGGGGAAATCATTGCCACCCAGAAACACGTAGCGCGTCTCTTCCAGACCATTGTCGTTGGAAAAGTAGACGTCGCCGAAGGCTCGGGAAACAGGTGTACCCTGTTCATTCCAGCTCAGTTGGGCATGTTCAACCGGAGACAGTTTCACAGTAAAGGCTCATTTTTCAGGGAATGGCAGGAGTTTATCGGTCGGAGGAAGATGACGCAAATTTACAAAGGAATTGGCTGATCGGACTTGTTCGGCGTACAAGTGTAAGCTAGAGTGCTCGTCAAATAACAGAAGTGTTGAGGAAGATTGAATGAAACGTGCTGTGATTACTGGCTTAGGGATCGTTTCCAGTATTGGTAATAACCAGCAAGAGGTGCTGGCATCTCTGCGTGAAGGCCGCTCAGGCATCACTTTTTCCCAGGAGATGAAAGATTCCGGCATGCGTAGTCACGTCTGGGGTAACGTTAAACTCGATACCACCGGCCTCATTGATCGCAAAATTGTGCGGTTCATGAGTGATGCGTCCATCTATGCTTACCTGTCAATGGAAGAAGCTATCAAAGATTCTGGTCTGAGCAACGAAGCCTACCAGAACAACCCTCGCGTAGGTTTGATTGCAGGTTCCGGCGGCGGTTCTCCACGTTTTCAGGTTTTTGGCGCGGATGCGATGCGCAGCCCACGCGGCCTGAAAGCCGTTGGCCCTTATGTGGTGACCAAGGCGATGGCATCCGGTGTTTCTGCCTGCCTGGCCACACCGTTTAAAATCCACGGCGTAAACTACTCTATCAGTTCAGCCTGTGCGACCTCTGCACACTGTATTGGTAACGCGGTTGAGCAGATTCAACTGGGCAAGCAGGATATCGTTTTTGCCGGCGGCGGCGAAGAGCTGTGCTGGGAAATGGCCTGTGAGTTCGATGCGATGGGCGCCCTGTCGACCCGTTACAACGACACGCCAGAAAAAGCGTCACGTACCTATGACAACGAGCGCGACGGCTTCGTTATCGCAGGCGGCGGCGGTATGGTCGTGGTGGAAGAGCTGGAGCATGCGCTGGCTCGTGGCGCGCACATCTATGCTGAAATCGTGGGCTACGGTGCCACCTCTGATGGTGCTGATATGGTCGCACCGTCAGGTGAAGGCGCTGTACGCTGCATGAAGATGGCGATGCAGGGCGTGGACACGCCAATCGACTATCTGAACAGCCATGGTACCTCTACGCCAGTGGGCGATGTCAAAGAGCTGGGTGCTATTCGTGAAGTGTTTGGCGAAAACACACCGTACATCTCTGCGACCAAAGCCATGACCGGCCACTCCTTAGGAGCGGCGGGTGTGCAGGAAGCGATTTACTCACTGCTGATGCTGGAGCACGGCTTTATCGCCCCAAGCATTAACATCAGCTCGCTGGACGCCGCGGCAGAAGGCATGAACATCGTGACAGAGCCGACGGAAAAAGCCCTTACCACCGTGATGTCTAACAGCTTTGGTTTCGGCGGCACCAACGCCACCCTGACCCTGCGTAAATACCAGGCATAAGTGTGGCGAAGCGTCATGTTGCGCGCAGCATGATGCACACACATCCAAAAGGTCGGCGATTGCCGGCCTTTTTTGTTTCGGTCCATTAGTCACGTTGACGGGATGCGCTACGTGACAGCAGCCTGACCAGCCTGTCACATCCCGCCACAATTTCATCCGGCGTGAGCGCCGCAAAACCTAATAGCCAGCCTTGCCGGTTTGTTTTTTCGCTATACAGCGGGCTGAGCCGGGGTAACAATAAGCCCGCGTTTGCCGCCTGTACGGTCAAAGCGCCTTCATCCCCCTGTAACAGGTTAACAGCCAGCTGCAGTCCGCCCGGACAGGGAAAGGGGGTGAGCCACGGCGTCAGACGCTGTTCAATCTGTTCCAGTAAGCGATCGCGACGGCTCTGGTAAAGCTGACGCATCAGGCGCAGATGACTGGCGAAGTGCCCCTGCTGCATAAACGCGGCGGTCACCGCCTGGGGAAGCAGGGCGCTATGACCATCCAGAATGCTGCGTACGCGACCCGAGGGTTCCACCAGCGCCTCGGGCACGACCATCCATGCCAGGCGCAGGGACGGGAACAGGGATTTTGAAAACGTGCCTAAGGTTATCACCCGCTGATCCCTGTCGAGTGCGTGCAGCGCGGGAGCGGGGCGCTCATCATAGTGAAACTCACTGTCATAATCGTCTTCGATGAGCCAGCTACCGTTGCGGCGTGCCCAGTCGAGCCAGGCGAGACGACGTGGCAGACTCAAGGCAACACCTGTCGGATACTGATGGGAGGGCGTCAGGTACATCAGCTTTGCCGCGCCAGGCTGAGGGACGGCGCCCTGGCCATCCACACTTATTCCGCTCACGCGGGCACCCGCAGCCAGAAAGGCGTTGCGTGCGCCCGCATAACCCGGCTCCTCCATCCACACGTTATCGCCAGGGTCGACCAGCATCAGCGCCAGTAGCTGAAGGGCCTGCTGCGAGCTGGTCAGAATCACGACCTGCTCAGGCTGGCAGTGAATGCCGCGCGACAACGCAAGGTAATCAGCCAGCGCGTGGCGCAGTGGCATATAGCCTGACGGATCGCCATAGCCCATCACGCTCTGGCCTTCGCTGTGCTGGATACGTGCGGTTAACCGCCGCCAGACCGCATGAGGAAACGCCCGCAACTCCGGAGAACCCGCTGCAAACGCACAGGGAAACGGCGCGTCCTGGCAGCCGCCTGTCGCCAGGACCTGCTGGCCGCGTCGTGACAACCGGGCCATGCGGCTGGCGCGAATGCGGGGAGCTTTGTCAGGGAGAGTGATGGCAACAAAACTGCCCCGGCCTGTTTCCCGCCGCAGATAACCCTCGCTTTCGAGCTGGGCGTAAGCCGCTTCCACCGTCACGCGTGACAGCGTTAAATCCGTGGCCAGCTGACGTGTAGAGGGCAGTTTCTGTCCGGCCTGAAGGTGCGCGGTTTCTATCCACTGACGCAGCGTGGCGCACAGGCGGTCACGCAGACCGCCCGTGGTCTGATGATGAAACAGTTGCAGAAGCGGTGACGACATAATGGTCTTATCAACAGGTTCAGATGGGTCTTAGTCAGGCATCCACTTTGCCGTACACTGCCGTCATCACACAACAGGAGAAATGCCGATGTCATCCGTTTTACGTTTCCCTCCCGCCTCACCGTCGCAAAGCGTGGCGTATCTGCAGGCTAAACTGGCGTATTACACCGATGCCTGGGATCTGGCTGAGGATCTTTCCCGTCAGGTTCAGGGGATTGTGGTCGTGGATGCGCGCCAGGCAGAGGCATATCGCGGCGGTCATATCTGTGGCGCGATCTCTTTCCCGCACCGGGAAATGAACGAAGCCAGCACGGCCCGCCTGGATCGTAATAAAGTGTACGTCACCTACTGCGATGGGATTGGCTGCAATGGCTCAACCAAAGCGGCGCATCAGTTAGCCTTGTTGGGCTTTCAGGTGAAAGAGCTGACTGGCGGGCTGGATTTCTGGAAGCGGGATGGTCACCCCATGGCATGGGGCGATGAGGCGGGCGAATGGCCGCAGACAACGGCTGCGGCATCCTGTGGTTGCTGACTTACAGCACCAGCCAGAGCAGAAAGGCCAGTACGATCAGCCCGACGACCGCGGCCAGTAAGGGGCGCTCAGCCAGCGGTTTCAGTGCGGGCGGCAGCGAGGCGGAAATCGGTGCCCAGATGGGGTGCGGATTCAACTCACTGTCGGCCAGCGCCTGCTCATGGGCTCGCTCTGCGCGCCGTGAAAACAGGAAGTTAAGCAGATCCTGTGTCTGGGTCGGCGTCAACACCGTCTGCGGGGTAGCCTGGAACCGTTGCTGGCTGTAATCCTCCAGCATTTGCTGTTCACGCTTGTCCAGAGGATGTTTCAGTGAGCTTTCAATCAGCTGCAGCGTTGGCGCGCTGTGCTGGCTCAGCGTCTGACGCACCTGGAGATACTGAGTCAGTAACGGGTAATGGCGTGAAGGAATCGGATCGCCACTGGTCAGGTTCACCAGCTTCAGCGCCGCCGTCCAGATTTTGCCGCTGGATTCGCCGGTGGCGGCCGCCAGGCGGACGATCTGCTGATTCAGCGCCTGGTGTTCGGCGGGCAGCAGAGAGCGATCGCTGGTGCGACTCTGTTGCGGCTGGGGGATTGCCATCTGACCATTTTGCAGCATGGTTAACACCTGACGCAGCTGGTCCTGCGTCAGGGCACTCAGCACCGTCTGACCAAACTGCTGACGGATAAAATCACTGACAGCCTGACGATTGTTTCCTTTCGGCAGCAATTCGGTCAGTTGCGTCATCAGCTGACGTGTGGCATGGCCATTTTGCACCTGCGCCAGGCGGGCGTTGAGAAACTGCTCGGCAGCCGGGAAGTGGCGCGACTGCAGTTCCGCTTCACTCTTCACACCCACTTCATGGCGCAGCCCAGCCCAGAGCTCCGGCGCTTTTAACGTGCTGAGGGACATGATGCGCACAATCAAACGCTCAAGCGTCGTACGCTGGGCAGGCGACAGCGGTTGTTCACCGGCAACGCTGCCCGGACGTGAAGTGTCAGTTTGGGGATTAACAGATGAACGATCGCCGACCGGCACACCGGGGCCGCTGACAGGTTGCATGGCGGATTCCTTGGAAAACAGACTAGCGTGGGGTGCGCCGGAAACAGAATACGCTATGATAACAAAAGCCCCCTGGAAATCCACGGGGCTGATGTGTTTCAACCAAAGATTTACTTACTGATGCGCAGGCGTGGCTTTACGGCGCAGACGTTTCCATACAAACGGAACAATCAATACCGCCACGGCCAGGATCAGCAGCACTTTGGCAATCGGGCTCTCCCACAAAATCGCCATTTCACCATTGCTGATAGACAGCGCACGGCGCAGGTTCTGCTCCAGCATTTCGCCCAAGACGAAACCTAAGATCAGCGGTGACATCGGAAAGTCCATTTTTCGCAGGATATAGCCAAAAACACCAAGCCCGACCATCAACAGCAGGTCAAAGGTGGTGCTGTGTACGGCGTAAACGCCAACCGCAGAAATGGCGGCAATGGCCGGTACCAGAAACCACAGCGGAATGGTCAGCATACGCGCGAACACGTTGATCATCGGGATGTTCATAATCAGCAGCATCACGTTGCCAATTAACAGCGCCGCAATGAGCCCCCAGACGATATCCGGCTGTTCGGTAAACATCGCCGGACCGGGCGTGATGTTATATAGCGTCAACGCGCCGACCATCACCGCGGTGGTGCCAGAGCCCGGAATGCCCAGCGTCAGCATCGGAATAAACGATCCGCACGCCGAAGCGTTGTTGGCGGCTTCCGGCGCAGCGACACCACGAATATCGCCCTTACCAAACTGGTCGCTGCCGCTGATTTTTTTCTCTGTCATGTAGGCGATTGCGCTGGCGATGGTGGCACCGGCACCGGGCAAGACACCGACAAAGAAACCAATAAACGATGATCGCAGCGTCGCCCCGGTCGACTGAGCGGCTTCTTTCATGTTGAACATCATGCGGCCACTGGCGCGCACCACCTTTTGTCCCGTATGGGTGGATTCCAGCATCAGCAAAATTTCGCTCACCGAGAACAGGCCAATGACCACCACGACAAACTGAATGCCGTCGGAGAGGTGAACGCTGTCAAAGGTAAAGCGGTAAACGCCGGTGTTGGCATCCACGCCAACGGTCGCCATGCTTAAGCCAATCAGGGCGGACAGAAATGACTTGAGCGGATTCTGGCTCATCATGCTGCCCAGGCAGGCAATGGCAAACACCATCAGCGCAAAATACTCCGCCGGGCCAAACGCCAGCGACCAGCGCGCCAGCAGCGGGGCGAACAGGATGATGCCGATAATCGCAATGGTGGAGCCGACAAACGAACTCACGGCAGAGACAGACAGCGCTACGCCCGCTTTTCCCTGCTGTGCCATGGGGTAGCCATCCAGCGCGGTCATAATCGCGCCAGCGTCGCCGGGCACATTGAGCAGTATCGACGAGATGCGTCCGCCGTATTCGCAGCCCAGATACACCGTTGCCAGTAAAATCAGGGCAGACTCCGCAGGCAGGTGCAGCGCAAAGGCCAGCGGCATCAGAATGGCCACGCCGTTGATCGGACCCAGACCGGGCAGCAGGCCAACAATCGTTCCGATAAAGCAGCCAGTTAAGGCAATCAGCAGGTTTTGCGGTGTCATGGCAACGGCAAAACCCTGCATGAGAAAAGACCAGATATCCATTTTTTTCTCCTTAGCTCATCAGGCTGCCAGCCGGCAGGGTGACATCCAGCAGATGGTCAAAGGCGTAAAACAGCGCCCACCCCATAACCGCGCCGGACAGGACGGCGGCCCACCAGCGCGCGCCAAACAGCATGCCGATGCCGAAGGTCAGGAGCGCGCTGGATAACGGGAACCCCAGACGTTCAAACAGCCAGCCATACACGAACAGCATGACGGCCAGCGCCACCAGACGTTTCATCGTCTGCGGTGCGGGCCACTGGATAGCATCGGGCTTTCTCAGCAGCAGCATGACGGCACACAGCGCCATCAGGGTGAGCAGCGCCAACGGAAAAGGCCGCGGGCCGACGGGTTCATAACTGTATTCACTCTGGATTTGCCAGGCGACGACTAACCCTGCCAGACATAACACCAGCCACAGCGTGGCAAAAATACGATCGCTCATGATGCGCTCCGGTTACTTAGCCAGACCAAAGGATTTCGCCTGCTCACGGTAAGCGGCCACCTGATTCTTCACGTATTTATCCAGTTCTGCGCCAAAGAGATTGAACTCAAACAGGCCACGCAGTTCGCGCTGTTGCCTGAATTCGGGCGTTTGCACCATTTTTTCGAACGCGTTCTGCCACCACTGGTAATCCGCGTCGCTGACCTTCGGCCCCAGATAGAAGCCACGAATAATGGGCCATTCCACGTTAAACCCTTGCTCTTTCGCCGTCGGAATCGTGGCCAGCTGATCGGGCAGACGCTTGTCGGCCATCACCGCCAGGACGCGCAGTTTACCGCCTTGCAGGTGCGGCACCATTTCGCTGAGATCGCCCGACATCACCTGAATATGATTGCCCAACAACGCGGTGACGACTTCGCCCCCGCCTTCAAAGGCGACATAGCGCATCTTACGCGGATCGATACCGGCTTCTTTCGCCACCAGCGCGGTTTTCATCCAGTCCTGACTGCCGATGGAGGCACCCGCACCGACCACCACGTTGGTCGGATCTGCCTTCATGGCCGCCATTAATTCGCCCAGATTTTTCCACGGCGCGTCTTCCCGCACGGCGATCATGCCGTAATCTGTGCCGATGGCCGCTAACCACTTCACATCATCGACCGAGTAACGACCAAATTTTCCCTGCGACAGATTCAGCAGTGAGCCGCCCGAAAAGGCGACCACAGTGCCTGCTTCAGCCGGGCGCTGAGCCACAATAGCGTTATAGGCCACAGCACCCACGCCGCCAGGCATGTAGGTAATGCGCATCGGTTTTTCGATCTGTTTGGTTTCCATGAGTGAAACCTGAATCAGCTTACAGGTCAGATCGAAACCGCCACCCGGTTTGGCGGGGGCAATGCATTCGGTCCTGTCGGGGGCAGCGGCATTACCTGGCGACGGCAACATGAGAGCCAACAGGGCAGAGGCGAGGGCGGTGTGGATTATTTTTTTCATCGTGCGCTCCATCTTTCTTTCAGAGTGTGATTACTACCTACAATTCGGCGTTATTGAATTGTTAAATCGGTAACCTTTCATTTACCTTTCAGCCATCAGGTTTAGTGAAAGGATGTGATATGCGTCTCTTACTGGTGGAAGACACGGCCGAGCTGGCGCGATGGTTACAGAAGGCGTTAACGCAAAAAGGGTTTGCTGTGGACTGGGTCGCGGACGGCGTTTCGGCGGATCACAGCCTGCAAAGTGAAGATTATGCGCTGGTCGTACTGGATGTTTCCCTGCCGCGTCTGGACGGCATTGAGGTGTTAACCCGGTTACGTCGGCGTGGACAAAATGTCCCGGTGTTGCTGCTGACCGCACGCACAACGCTGGACGACCGCGTGCGCGGCCTGAATACCGGCGCGGATGACTATCTGACCAAACCCTTCGAACTGGATGAGCTGGATGCGCGCCTGCGTGCGTTGCTGCGTCGTGCGCAGGGGCACTCGGCCCGGCACCAGACCCTGGGCCAGTTGGTGCTGAACGGTGAAGGCTACTTTTTGCTGGCAGAGAAACCGCTGGCGCTGACACCGCGTGAATCCAGCGTACTGACCACGCTGATGCAGCGTCGGGGCCGCCCGGTCTCGCGGCAGCATTTGTATGAACAAACCTTCACCCTGGCGGATGACGCCAGCCCGGAAAGCATCGAGCTGTATGTACACCGGGTACGCAAAAAGCTGGCGGGCAGTAACGTGGGCATTGTGACGCTGCGCGGACTGGGCTACAGCCTGGAAACCCTGGCATGCGACTGATCACCTCGCTACGGGGCGAGTTACTGGCCTGGCTGGGGCTGCCGCTTTCCCTGCTGTGGGTGCTTTCTGTTTACACGCACTATCAGAGCGGACTGGCGGCGGCGAATCAGGCCTACGATCGCTCTCTGCTGGCCTCTGCGCGCACAGTCGCTGAACGGCTGGTGGTGCGTAACCAACACCTGGAGGTCGACGTGCCCTGGGTGGTGCTCGACAGCTTTGAGCGCAACATGAATGATCGCCTGTTTTATCAGGTGATTTCGCCGCAGGGGAAAACGCTGTCCGGCTATGACGGGCTTCCCCCGATCCCCGTCACCAGCGCGATGTCAGAGACCTATCCCGCGCTGGTCCATTTCTATGACGGCTATTATCAAAAGCAGCGCATCCGGGTGGCGGCCTTGTGGCAGCCCGTCAGCGAGACGGGCGCGGAAGGTATGGCGCTGGTGCTGGTCGCGGAAACCATCCATTCCCGTGAGGCTTTCGCGAAAGGGCTGATGCGCACGGCTTTGCTCAGCCAGAGCGCGCTGGTGTTAATTGCCGTGTTGCTGGCAAGCCTGATGCTACGCCGGGTGTTGCGGCCTTTACGCCGTCTGTCCCGCATTGTGCTGCGCCGCGATGGTGCTGAACTGACGCCGCTGCCGTCCCTGCCGTGGTCGGAGCTACAGCCGCTTATCGTGGCATTTAACCGCTATCTGGAACGGCTGCGGGGATTGCTGGCGCGTCAGGATCGGTTCAGCGCCGACGCCGCTCATCAGCTTCGCACGCCGCTCACTATTCTGAAAACCCAGATCGGCACGGCGCTGGACAGCCATCAGCCCGAACAGTGGCGGGAAAGCCTGCAGAGCATGCGCTACACGCTGGATGACACCATCCTGCTTACCGACCGGCTGCTGCAACTGGCGCGTATCAAAGCCCGACACGGCGAAGATAAACCCATGGTGAAAGTGGATCTGGCGACGGTGGTGCGCGAGGCGTGCCTGAGCCGCTATGCGGCTGCGCGTGCGAAACAGATTGACCTGGGTTACGAAGGTGATGCGCACGGCGACGTCAAAGGCGATGCGCTGCTGCTGGGCGAGCTGTGCGCCAACCTGCTGGATAACGCTATTACCTATACGCCGGTGCAGGGTACGGTGACGGCGCGCCTGGAGAGCGGCAGATTATACATTGAGGATTCAGGGCCGGGCATTCGCCCGGAAGAGCAGCAAAGCGCGTTACGGCCATTTATCCGGCTGGATAACGCCGCGATGCAGACGGGAGCAGGTATCGGGCTGGCGCTGGTGCACGATATTTGCGCCTGGCATGGCGCAACCGTCACGCTGGATAGCAGCCCGTCACTCGGTGGGCTGCGTGTCACTATCCGGTTTAATGCGGATCGGCCTTAAGCGATTCCCGTCGCGTTAACGGCCTGCGCAGACGCTGTGCCAGCAGAACGCCCGCCAGCGTCAGACCGCCGCCAATCCAGTGATAGCTGTGCAGATGTTCATGCAAAAACAGCACCGCAATCAGGGCGGTAAAGAGCGGTGTCAGATTCATAAAAATACTGGTGATGCTGGCCCCCAACTTTTGTACGCCATGAATCCACAGCCAGGGGGCCAGAATGGAGGCGAACAGGCCGGCAAAGGCCACCAGGGGAAGATTCCGTGGCGTGAGCGAGACATCCGGTGTCATCAGAAAACCGGGCAGCAACAGCATCACGCCAGCGGCAATTTGCACATACAGACTCTGCCAGACGGGCAGGGGAATCGACCAGCGTTTTGTCATCACGCCGTAAAGCGCATAGCAGGCTGAGGCCGCCAGCATCAGAGCTTCGCCCGTACCGATACCGTGATGCAGCAGCTGGTCAGGCTTGCCTTCACTGACCAGCCAGATTAAGCCACAGAAGGAGATCAGACTGCCGGCCAGAATCCCCACAGTCGGGGCAATCCGCAGAATAAGGACACTGAGCAGCACGGTGAGTAGCGGGATGAGCGCGGCGATAATGCCCATAAACAGGGCACTCACGCTATGGGCGGCGTAATAGGCCAGACTCTGATACAGCGCCATGCCCAGCAGGCCCAGAATCATCAGTCGTCCCAGATGCGGCCGGATCGTCTGCCATTGCCGCAGCACGCCCGGCAGGACAAAAGGCGTCAGCACCAGCAACGCCAGCAGCCAGCGATAGAACGAAATTGCGGCAGGCTCAATGGCACCTGCCGATAATTTATTCACGATAGCGTTAACCGACCAAATCAACACCGCAAACAGCGGAAATAAAAAGACCATAACAAGGCTCCCGTCTCAGACCCGCGGCAGTGTACGCCTGTGATGCCCCTTTCTGCCAGCCTTACCCGCCCCTGCACTGCGTGGTTAGGCGAATGTCAGGCTTTTGTGCCAGAATAGCGGCCTTCAATACACAGACAGGAAAGCCGTGGTGAAAATTCTCGTCGATGAAAATATGCCGTATGCCCGTGAACTCTTTAGTCGTACGGGCGATGTGGTCGCCGTACCTGGCCGACCGCTTCCTGAAGCCGAACTGGCGGATGCCGATGGTCTGATGGTGCGTTCCGTCACCCAGGTCAACGCCGCGTTGTTGCAGGACAAACCCGTTAAGTTTGTCGGCACCGCCACGGCGGGCACGGATCATATTGACGAAGCGTGGCTGCAGCAGGCGGGCATCGCCTTCTCTGCGGCCCCCGGCTGTAACGCGATTGCGGTGGTTGAATACGTGTTTTCTGCCTTGCTGCTGCTGGCAGAGCGGGACGGTTTCCAGTTGCGCGATCGTACTGTTGGCATCGTGGGCGTGGGAAATGTGGGCGGACGCCTGCAGAAGCGGCTGGAAGCCTGGGGCGTAAAAACCCTGTTATGCGATCCCCCGCGCGCCGATCGGGGTGACGACGGCGAGTTTCTCTCGCTTGATGCGCTGGTGCAACAGGCCGATATTCTGACCTTTCACACGCCGCTGTTTAAATCCGGCCCCTATAAAAGCTGGCATCTGGCCGATGCCGCGCTGCTGATGGCCCTGAAACCGAAGACGATTTTGATTAACGCCTGCCGTGGCCCGGTGGTCGACAATGCCGCACTGCTTGAGGTGCTGAACCTGCGTCACGATCTGAGCGTGGCGCTGGACGTCTGGGAACCGGAGCCGGATCTCTCCCTCGCGTTGCTGGATCGGGTTGATATCGCCACGGCGCACATTGCCGGTTACACCCTTGAGGGCAAGGCGCGCGGCACCACCCAGGTGTTCGAAGCCTGGTGCGACTTTATTGGTCAGCCGCAGCAGGTGCCCCTGAGCAGCCTGTTGCCTACGCCAGAGTTCAGCCAGATCAGCCTGAATGGGCCGCTCGATCAGCCAACGCTGAAACGTCTTGTGCATCTGGTGTATGATGTGCGCCGCGATGATGCGCCCCTGCGAAAAGTGGCGGCAAAACCGGGTGAATTTGACCGCCTGCGCAAGCAGTATGAAGAGCGTCGCGAGTGGTCATCATTGCAGGTGAACTGCGATGAGGCCGCGACCGCAGAAATGCTCACTCAGTTGGGCTTTAACGCCGTATTATCCTCCACCTGATTGTCAGCCTGCGTAAAACGCGGGCACAGGTGCAGGGATAAATCTGAATCCCTGGGCGGTGGCATCACCGCCTTCTGTTTTTATGTCATTGTCTGAGGTAAACCAACATGTCTGACGGCTGGAATATTGCGCTTCTTGGCGCAACAGGCGCAGTAGGGAACGCTGTACTGGAACTGCTGGCTCAACGCCAGTTCCCGGTTGGTGAATTGTATTTGCTGGCAAGCGATAACAGCGCCGGTGAAAGTAAACGTTTTGAAGGGCGCTCTCTGCGGGTTGAAAACGCCGCGGAGTTTGACTGGTCACAGGCGCAGCTGGCCTTCTTTGTTGCCGGTCGTGACGCCTCGGCCCGTTATGCGGAAGAGGCGGCGAGTGCGGGTTGCCTGGTTATCGACAGCAGTGAGCTGTTTGCCCTGTCGCCGGATGTGCCGCTGGTGGTGCCGGATGTGAATCCGCAGGTGCTGGCCGATTACCGTAATCGCAATATCATCAGCGTGGCCGATAATCTGGTGAGCCAGCTGCTGACGGCTATCAAACCGCTGGTCGATGCCGCCGGTTTAGGCCGTTTGCAGGTCACCAATCTGATCTCCGTCTCCACGCACGGCAAAGTGGCTGTGGATGCGCTGGCCGGGGAGAGCGCCCGCCTGCTGAACGGCGTACCGGCGGATGACCACCATTTTGGTCGTCAGCTGGCTTTTAACCTGCTGCCACAACAGGCCGATGCAGAGGGCAGCGTGGAGAGCGAGCGTCGCCTGGTTGATCAGGTGCGTAAAGTGTTGCAGGACGACGGTTTGCCCGTGGCGGTCAGCAGCGTTCAGGCACCGGTGTTTTATGGCAATGCCCAGATCGTCCACATTGAAAATCTGCGCCCGCTGTCGGCAGACGAAGCCAGAGCAGAGCTGGCCCTGGCCGCCGATATTCGCCTGAGCGACGAAGAGGACGTTCCCACGCCGGTAACGGATGCCTCAGGTAGCGATGCGCTGAGTATCGGCAGTGTACGTAATGACTACGGTATTCCGGAGCTGTTGCAGTTCTGGTCCGTGGCGGACAACGTTCGTTTCGGTGGCGCGCTGATGGCGGTGAAAACCGCAGAGAAGCTGGTGCAGGAGTATATGTACTGATGTCGGAAGGTCAGACAAGAAAGCTGGCACTGGGCATTGAGTACGACGGCAGCCGATACTACGGCTGGCAACGGCAGCAGGAAGTGCGCAGCGTGCAGGAAAAGCTGGAGCGGGCGCTGTCGAAGGTCGCGGACCATCCGGTGAGCGTATTTTGCGCCGGGCGTACCGATGCTGGCGTGCACGGCACCGGACAGGTGGTGCATTTTGAGACCGTGGCGCAGCGAGCGGATGCCGCCTGGACATTGGGTGTCAATGCCAATCTGCCGGACGATATCGCTGTACGTTGGGTGAAAGCCGTGCCGGACGAGTTTCATGCACGGTTCAGCGCCACAGCCCGGCGTTACCGTTACCTGATTTACAACCAGCGCTTACGTCCGGCTATCCTGGGCAAGGGCGTGACGCACTTTTACTATCCGCTGGATGTGGAAAAGATGCAGCGCGCCGGGCAGAGCCTGCTGGGCGAGAACGATTTCACCTCGTTTCGCGCCGTACAGTGCCAGTCGCGTACGCCATGGCGCAACGTGATGCACCTGAACGTCAGTCGTCACGGGCCCTATGTCATTGTGGACATTAAAGCCAACGCTTTTGTGCACCATATGGTGCGCAACATTGTCGGTAGTCTGATGGAAATTGGCTGTGGTAATCAGCCAGAATCCTGGATGGCAGAACTGCTGGCCGCCAAAGATCGCACGCTGGCGGCGGCCACGGCAAAAGCCGAAGGGCTTTACCTGGTGGCGGTGGATTATCCCGCGCACTTTGCTTTACCTCAGCCGCCGATGGGGCCGTTGTTCCTCGCGGATTAATCAACCTTAGCTAAAGGGATCGTTATGGAGTTCATCCATTTTGTGGTCGATTTTATTTTGCACATTGATGTGCATCTGGCCGAATTAGTCGCGCAGTATGGCATCTGGATTTACGCCATTTTGTTCCTGATTTTATTCTGCGAAACCGGCTTAGTGGTCACGCCGTTTTTGCCAGGCGACTCGCTGCTGTTTGTCGCGGGGGCACTGGCGGCATTGCCCGGTAACGATCTGAACGTCCACCTGATGGTCGCGCTGCTGGTTATCGCGGCGATCCTGGGTGATGCGGTGAACTACACCATCGGTAAACTGTTCGGTGAACGCCTGTTCAGCAACCCGAATTCGAAAATTTTCCGCCGCAGCTATCTGGATAAAACCCATGCGTTTTATACCCGTCATGGTGGAAAAACCATTATTCTTGCCCGTTTCGTGCCGATTGTGCGTACCTTTGCCCCTTTTGTCGCCGGCATGGGCCACATGTCCTATCGGCATTTTGCCCTGTTTAACGTTACCGGTGCGCTGGCATGGGTGCTGCTGTTTTCCTATGCAGGCTATCTGTTTGGCGATTTGCCAGTGGTGCAGGAAAATCTTAAGCTGCTCATCCTGGGCATTATCGTGGTATCGGTTCTGCCGGGCATTATCGAAATCTGGCGTCATCGCCGCCAGGCTAAGCAGCAAAATTAACCCTGAGCAGGCTTACCGCTCAGGGGTAAGACCAGATTTTTATCCACAGTCTTAACTGGTTGTGGTTTAATGAGCGACATTTACCGTCTGCTGAAGCGGTTTTCAGCAGCATCAAGACGACTGGACCAGGTCAGTTTTTAACAGAAAGGTCATCAATGAGCTGGATTGAACGCATTCTTAATAAAAGCAATATTACGCCTGCACGTCGTGCCAACATTCCGGAAGGAGTGTGGACGAAATGCGACAGCTGTGGCCAGGTACTTTACCGTGCCGAGCTGGAGCGTAATCTTGAGGTCTGCCCGAAGTGCGACCACCACATGCGCATGCACGCCCGTGAGCGTCTGGCGAGCCTGCTCGATCAGGGCACGCTGGTTGAACTGGGCAGTGAGCTGGAACCCAAAGATCTGCTGAAGTTCAGGGATTCCAAAAAGTACAAAGATCGTCTGGTTGCGGCACAAAAAGCGACAGATGAAAAAGATGCGCTGATCGTCATGAAAGGCCAACTGCACGGTATGCCGGTTGTCGCGGCAGCCTTTGAGTTCGCGTTTATGGGCGGTTCAATGGGCTCTGTTGTCGGGGCGCGTTTTGTTCGCGCGGTCGAGCAGGCGCTGGAAGACAACTGTCCGCTTATCTGCTTCTCCGCCAGCGGCGGTGCCCGTATGCAGGAAGCGTTAATGTCACTGATGCAGATGGCGAAAACTTCTGCGGCGCTGGCGAAAATGCAGGAACGCGGTCTGCCCTATATTTCGGTGCTGACTGACCCAACCATGGGCGGTGTTTCCGCCAGCTTCGCGATGCTGGGCGATCTGAACGTGGCCGAACCGAAAGCGCTGATTGGCTTTGCGGGTCCACGCGTTATTGAGCAGACCGTGCGTGAAAAACTGCCACCGGGCTTCCAGCGAAGTGAATTTCTGATTGAAAAAGGCGCGATTGACATGATCATTCGTCGTCCGGAAATGCGCTTTAAACTGGCAAGTCTGCTGGCAAAAATGATGAACCTGCCGGCACCGTTGCACGATGGTGAAGAGTTCGCACCTGCGACGTCCCACCCGGAGAGTAACGAGGCCTGACAGGAGACAGAAGGCGCGCCGGTCGCGCCTTCCACCCATGCACCCTATACCTTGTTGCTTTCACCAGGTATAAATTTGCAAAACGGGACATATGGACAATCTTCACCTCCCTCAAGCCACGTCGCCTTTGGCCACGTGGCTTTATTATCTTGAGCACCTCCACACTCAGGCAATTGAACTGGGCCTGGACCGTATTCGCCAGGTGGCGCAACGTCTGGACCTGCTGAAGCCTGCCCCTTTTGTTTTCACCGTTGCCGGTACCAATGGTAAAGGCACTACCTGTCGGACGCTTGAAACCCTGTTGATGGCCGCGGGCTATCGCGTGGGCGTTTACAGCTCGCCGCATCTGGTACGTTACACAGAGCGTGTCCGGGTGCAGGGACAGGAGTTGAGTGAAGCGCAACACAGCGCCAGTTTCGCTGACATTGAAGCGGGACGCGGTACTATCTCCCTGACCTATTTTGAATTCGGCACGCTGTCGGCGCTTAACCTGTTCCAGCAGGCGAAACTTGACGTGGTCATTCTGGAAGTCGGGCTGGGTGGGCGGCTGGACGCAACGAATATTGTGGATGCCGATGTCGCGGTGGTGACCAGTATTGCGCTGGACCATACCGACTGGCTTGGCCCGGATCGCGACAGCATTGGTCGGGAAAAAGCGGGCGTATTCCGTCAGGGTAAACCTGCGGTGGTGGGTGAGCCTGCTATGCCGGTGACGATTGCCGATGTCGCCAGGGAAAAGGGCGCTCAGCTCATTCAGCTTGGCCGTGACTGGCACTATCATGCGCAGGCAGAAAGCTGGTCTCTGCGCGATGCGCACGGTGAACTGAGCGATCTACCGCTGCCGCAGGTGCCCCTGCCGAATGCGGCAACGGCGCTGGTGGCGCTGCGTGCCTCGGGGCTCAACGTCAGCGACGCACATATCCGCGCCAGCCTGCCGCTGGCGGTGCTACCCGGGCGCTTTCAGACCGTCAGTGAGTCGCCTCGCGTGATTCTGGATGTGGCGCATAACCCGCATGCAGCAGGCTACCTGGCATCGCGCCTGGCTGCCTTGCCGACGCGGGGGCACGTTCACGCCGTGGTCGGGATGCTGCATGATAAGGATATCGCCGGGACGCTGTCCGCGCTGGCCCCGCAGGTCGACTTCTGGTACTGCGCGCCGCTGTCCGGCCCGCGCGGTGCCAGTGCAGAACAACTCATGGCACACGTAACGTCTGCCCGGGCATTCGCAGATGTCGAACAGGCCTGGCAACAGGCGCGGCAGCAGGCTGAACCGCAGGACATCATCCTGGTATGCGGCTCTTTCCTGACCGTCGCGCAGGTGATGGAATCGATTGAAACGGAGAGAGGACGTGGCGAGTAAGTTTCAAAACCGTTTAGTCGGTACCGTTATTCTGGTGGCCATCGGCGTGATTGTGTTGCCGGGGCTGCTGGATGGTAAGAAAAAACACTATAAAGAAGAGTTTGCGGCGATTCCACTGGTCCCGAAACCGGACGACCAGCAGGACAGCGAAATGGTGCCGCCGGTCACCCAGTCGCTGCCAGCCCATCCGCCTGCCGGCGCGGGCAGTGCGGTAAGTCATCCTGACGGGGGCAACTCACAGGCGCAAGAGGGCAGCACGCAGCCCGAGCAAAACAGTGCGCCGAGTGTCGTATCACCGCCGCCTGTACATTCGACGACAGCGAAAGAAAAACCAGCTGAGACGACAAAACCGAAACATACCGAGCAGGCTAAACCGAAGCCGGTAGAACAGACGCAGAGCAAACCGGTCGAGAAAACCAAACCGGTTGAGCAAGCGAAGCCCGTTGAAAAAACCAGGCCGGCCGAGCAGGCAGCGCGCACCGAGGAAGTGGCCCCGGCAGAGCAACCGAAAGAGACGCAACCCTCGGGACAGGCGTATGTTGTCCAGTTGGGCGCATTGAAGAACGCCAGCAAGGTCAACGAGATTGTCGCGAAGCTGCGCCTGTCGGGTTACCGGGCCTATACGGTGCCGTCAACGCCGGTGCAGGGACAAATCACCCGCATTTATGTGGGACCGGATGCGTCTAAAGCGAAAATGCAGGCGGCAGTGGGCGAGCTGAAAAACGTCTCGGGTCTAAGCGGCGTGGTTAAGCCCTACAGCGCGCGTTAAATCCGTGATTGGCGCTGCCGATAAGAATAACAGGCAGCGGCAATCAGCTCTGGCTAAGCGGGGCGGGCAACGGTTAGCCTGGCTTTTCAACGGGTTAACCGGATAACAATCTCACAGGCGAAGTTCGTTTTTTTCTTCGCCTTTTTTATGGATGCAGAACCTGAAAACCCCTACGCAAACGTTTTCTTTTTCTGTTAGAATGCGCCCCGAACTGGATGCAGGGGTGCAATGGCACTGGCGCTGGAAGAGTTCATGATCTGGATTGATTACGTCATTATTGCGGTAGTTGGTTTTTCGGCTTTGGTCAGCCTGGTTCGAGGGTTTGTCCGCGAAGCCTTATCTCTTGTTACCTGGGGATGCGCGTTTTTTGTCGCCAGTCATTACTATGCCTACCTTGCTGTCTGGTTTACAGGTTTTGACGACGAACTGGTTCGGAACGGAATCGCCATTGCGGTGCTGTTCATTGCGACCCTGATTGTGGGGGCGATAGTGAACTACGTTATCGGCTCGCTGGTAGAAAAAACCGGCCTGTCGGGAACCGATCGGGTATTAGGCGTTTGTTTCGGGGCCTTGCGTGGTGTGCTTATTGTAGCCGCTTTGCTGTTCTTCCTGGATACATTCACGGGTTTTTCAAAAAGCCCGGACTGGCAGCAGTCTCAACTTATTCCCGAGTTCAGTTCTATAATCAGGTGGTTTTTTGACTACCTGAAAAGCACGTCGAGTTTTTTGCCCCGGTGAGACCATCGGGCGTACGGCTTAATGAGGAAATGACAACATGTGCGGTATTGTCGGTATCACCGGTTTCATGCCGGTAAACCAGTCGATCTATGACGCGTTAACGGTGCTCCAGCATCGTGGGCAGGATGCCGCAGGCATTTGTACGATTGATGCGCTCAACTGCTTTCGCCTGCGTAAGGCCAACGGCCTGGTCAGCGATGTTTTCGAAGCCCGTCATATGCAGCGTTTACAAGGCAACATGGGGATTGGTCATGCACGCTATCCTACAGCGGGCAGCTCCAGCGCTTCTGAAGCGCAACCGTTCTACGTCAACTCGCCGTACGGGATTTCTCTTGCACACAACGGTAACCTGACCAACGCACATGAGCTGCGTAAGCAGCTGTTCGAAAAAGGCCGCCGTCATGTGAACACCACGTCAGACTCAGAGATCCTGCTGAATATCTTCGCGCAGGAACTGGATCGTTTTCAGCACTATCCGCTGGAAGCCGACAACATTTTTGCCGCTATCGCCGCCGTGCATCAGCAGGTTCGCGGCGCGTATGCGGTGGTCTCGATGATTATCGGCCACGGCATGGTCGCCTTCCGCGATCCTAACGGGATTCGTCCGCTGGTGCTGGGCAAACGCGTCATTGCGGATGGCCGTACCGAGTATATGGTGGCCTCAGAGAGCGTCGCGCTGGATACACTGGGTTTTGAATTCATCCGTGACGTCGCGCCGGGTGAAGCGGTGTACATCACGGAGCAGGGCCAGCTTTCGACCCGCCAGTGTGCCGAGAACCCCAAAAACAATCCGTGCCTGTTCGAATACGTCTATTTTGCCCGACCGGACTCCTTCCTGGACAAAATTTCGGTCTACAGCGCGCGCGTCCGCATGGGCACCAAGCTGGGCCAGAAAATTGCCCGTGAATGGGAAGATCTGGATATCGATGTGGTGATTCCGATTCCGGAAACCTCCATGGATACGGCACTGGAAATCGCCCGCATCCTTGATAAGCCTTACCGCCAGGGATTTGTGAAAAACCGCTATGTCGGTCGTACCTTTATCATGCCGGGTCAGCAGCTGCGCCGCAGCGCCGTGCGCCGCAAACTCAATGCTAACCGCGCCGAATTCCGCGATAAAAACGTCTTGCTGATCGATGACTCTATCGTGCGTGGCACCACGTCTGAGCAGATTATTGAAATGGCACGCGAAGCAGGGGCAAAAAAGGTTTATCTCGCCTCTGCGGCTCCGGAAGTGCGCTTCCCTAACGTCTACGGCATTGATATGCCGAGCGCCACTGAGCTGATTGCCCATGGCCGCGAAGTCGAAGAGATTCGTCAGATTATCAAAGCAGATGCGCTGATTTTCCAGGATCTCAATGACCTCATCGAAGCCGTACGCGAAGAGAATCCCGATATCGTTCAGTTCGAGTGCTCCGTTTTTAACGGGGTTTACGTTACTAAAGATGTGGATCAGGGCTACCTTGAATATCTGGAATCCCTGCGTAACGACGACGCGAAAGCCATTGCGCGGCAGAACGAAGTCGAAAATCTTGAACTGCATAACGAAGGCTAATCAGGCCTGATGCAAAAAAAGAGGGCGGGACTTATCCCGCCCTCTGTGTTTTTTGTCGCGCTGCGCTATTATGGTGCACTTTGCCACTGCAAGGTTGAACGATGAAACGACTCATTATTGGTATTTCCGGCGCAAGCGGTGTGATTTACGGCGTGCGGTTACTGCAGGTCTTGCAGCAGGTCAGCGACGTGGAAACCCATCTGGTCATCAGTCACGCGGCGCGTCAGACGCTGAGCCTGGAAAGTGACTACAGTCTGCGCGATGTTCAGGCGCTGGCCGATGTGGTTCATGATGTGCGCGACATTGCCGCCAGCATTTCCTCCGGGTCGTTTAAAACCCTGGGCATGGTGATTTTACCGTGTTCAATGAAAACCCTGTCGGGCATTGTGCACAGCTACAGCGATTCCCTGCTGACGCGCGCGGCGGACGTGGTGCTTAAAGAGCAGCGCAAGCTGGTACTCTGCGTACGTGAAACGCCGCTGCATATTGGCCACCTGCGGATGATGACGACTGCCGCTGAATTAGGGGCGATTATCATGCCGCCGGTACCGGCGTTTTATCATCGTCCGACAACCATTGACGAACTGGTCGATCAAACAATTAACCGGGTTATCGATCAGTTCGACATTGAACTGCCTCAGGATTTGTTTGTGCGCTGGCAAGGTGCATAAGGTTCAGCTTGTGCACTTATTTAGTGCAAAAGCGCGGGAGCGATCACTGTTCCTGCATTTGGTGAACTAAAAGTTCACAACATCGCTTTTTCTCTGTGACTTCACTGATATATTCCTTTCACAAACCCAGCCTTTATGTGGCAAAAACGGCGGGCTGGGTGCGCGGCAGACCTGCATAACTGGCACGAAACGTGCACAGGTTACTGGCAGTGTTCGTTGCAAACACACATCATGCATCACATAACAATAATTTGCTGAGGGTAATCTATGAAGAAGCGTGTTCTGGCTCTTTCTTTAATGTTGGGCCTGTCCAGTGTGGCCAGCGTATTTGCAGCCGTACCGGCCTCGATTCGTGTCGGCACTGACCCAACATACCCGCCGTTTGAGTCAAAAAACGCGCAAGGACAGTTAGTCGGTTTTGATATCGATCTGGCTAACGAAATCTGTAAACGTATTCAGACCAAATGTACCTATGTGGAAAGCGACTTTGATGCGCTGATTCCGTCGCTGAAAGCTAAAAAAATTGACGCTATTATCTCCTCGCTCTCTATCACCGCGAAACGTCAGGAAGAGATTGCTTTCTCTGACAAACTCTATGCGGCCAATGCCCGTTTAGTCGCGCCTAAAGGTTCGAAAATTCTGCCGACGGTTGAATCGCTGAAAGGCAAAAACGTCGGTGTGCTGCAAGGCACCACGCAGGAAACCTATGCTAACCAGTACTGGCGTCCAAAAGGTGTGACCGTCACGCCTTATGCGAACCAGGATCTGGTGTACCAGGATCTGACTGCGGGGCGTATTGATGCCGCATTCCAGGATGAAGTGCAGGCGGCTGAAGGCTTCCTGAAGCAGCCTGTCGGTAAAGACTACGCTTTTGCCGGTCCGGCCGTGAAAGATGACAAGATTTTTGGCGTCGGTACCGGTATAGGATTACGTAAAGATGACACCGAGCTGAAAGCGGCCATTGATAAAGCGTTTGAATCCATGCGCAAAGACGGTACGTACGACAAAATTGCGAAGAAATACTTTAATTTCAACGTGTACGGTGACTAACCTGTCGACTTTGCCTCTGGTAATCGCCTGACCGGATAACGCCTGGTTGCCCTGGCCGCACTGGCCCCGGCAACCTCTGCGTTGTGGTTGATGCCTTACCAGAAGCAACGCTGCCCGCCCACGTGGCGGGTTCAGCGCCGTTTCCACCCCACGACAGGATCTTTTCCATGTTGTATGGCTATTCTGATGTCATTTTAAAAGGCACGTTGGTCACGCTGGAGCTGGCACTGAGTTCCGTGCTGCTGGCGGTGATTCTCGGGCTGATTGGCGCAGGCGCGAAGCTGTCACGTCATCGCCTGCTGTCGCTTATTTTTGAGGGCTACACGACGCTGATTCGTGGCGTGCCCGATCTCGTCCTGATGCTCCTGATCTTCTACGGTCTGCAGATAGTGCTGAACCACATCACCGATGCGCTGGGTCTGGCGCAGTTCGATATCGATCCTATGGTCGCGGGCATTATCACCCTGGGCTTCATCTACGGGGCCTATTTTACCGAGACGTTTCGCGGGGCCTTCATGGCCGTGCCCAAAGGGCAAATCGAAGCCGCGACCGCGTTTGGTTTTACCGGTTCCCAGGTTTTCCGTCGCATCCTCTTTCCGGCGATGATGCGTTATGCGCTGCCCGGGATTGGTAATAACTGGCAGGTGATCCTGAAAGCGACCGCGCTGGTCTCGCTGCTGGGGCTGGAAGATGTGGTTAAAGCCACGCAGCTGGCGGGCAAGAGCACCTGGCAGCCGTTTTATTTCGCCATCGTCGCGGGTGTGATCTATCTGGTGTTTACCACGCTGTCTAACGGCGTGCTGTGGTGGCTCAATCGCCGCTACACGGTTGGCGTGAAGAGGGCAGAGCTATGATTGAGATTATCCACGAGTACTGGAAATCACTGCTCTGGACTGACGGTTACCGCTTCACCGGCGTGGCGATTACGCTATGGCTGCTGATTGTTTCGGTGGTGCTGGGCGGCTGTATGGCGGTACTGCTGGCGATTGCACGCGTGTCGCCGAATCGCTTTATCAGCCTGCCGGTCTGGCTCTTTACCTATGTTTTTCGCGGTACGCCGCTGTATGTTCAACTGCTGGTATTCTATTCCGGCATGTATACGCTGGAGATCGTGAAAGGCACCGAGTTGCTGAATGCGTTTTTCCGCAGCGGACTGAACTGTACCTTACTGGCGTTTACCCTGAATACCTGCGCCTATACGACGGAGATTTTCGCCGGTGCGATTCGTGCTGTGCCTCACGGGGAAATTGAAGCCGCGCGCGCGTATGGTTTTTCAACGTTTAAACTGTATCGCTGCATTATTTTGCCTTCTGCGCTGCGCACCGCCTTGCCGGTTTACAGCAATGAGGTGATATTGATGCTGCACTCGACCGCGCTGGCCTTTACGGCAACCGTGCCTGATTTGCTCAAAATCGCCCGGGACATCAACGCGGCAACGTATCAGCCCTTTACCGCGTTTGGCATTGCGGCCGTCCTGTACCTGATTATTTCCTACACACTGATTAGCCTGTTCCGCCTGGCGGAGCGTCGCTGGCTGGCCCATGTGAAACCTTCTTCATCGCATTGAGTAAGACTATGGCTGATAACAAATTAAGCGTCACCGAACTGCATAAACGTTACGGTGAACATGAAGTATTAAAAGGCGTGTCTTTACATGCTAATGCGGGCGATGTCATCAGTATTATTGGATCGTCCGGCTCAGGGAAAAGTACCTTTTTGCGCTGTATTAACTTCCTCGAAAAACCGAGCGAAGGCACCATTACGGTCAATAACACCGCCATTTCGCTGGTCCGTGATACCGACGGTCAGCTAAAGGTGGCCGACAAAGAGCAGTTGCGCCTGCTGCGCACCCGCCTGACGATGGTGTTTCAGCACTTTAATTTATGGAGCCACATGACGGTGCTGGAAAATGTCATGGAAGCACCGATTCAGGTGCTGGGCCTGAGCAAAGCCCAGGCGCGCGAACGCGCTGTCACCTATCTGAATAAAGTCGGCATTGATGAGCGGGCGCAGTCAAAGTATCCGGTGCATCTGTCAGGCGGCCAGCAGCAACGTGTGTCGATTGCCCGCGCGCTGGCGATGGAGCCCGAGGTGCTGTTGTTTGATGAGCCAACTTCTGCCCTTGACCCGGAACTGGTCGGGGAAGTGCTGCGCATCATGCAGAAGCTGGCCGAAGAGGGCAAAACCATGGTGGTGGTGACGCATGAAATGGAGTTTGCCCGTCACGTTTCCAGCCATGTGATTTTCCTGCATCAGGGTAAGATTGAAGAGCAGGGGCCGCCGACAGAGTTGTTCGGCAATCCCAAAAGCCCGCGCCTTCAGCAGTTCCTGAAAGGTTCTCTTAAGTAAGCCGATCCGCGCCTGTTGAGCCATCGCTTAACAGGCGCGTGGCGGTAGATTCGTCCGTGACCAGACCCGAGATCCAGCCACCTGTTAATGCCGCCCGAATGGCGGCAAATTTGCGCTCGCCGCCTGCAAAACCGATGATCGGACGCGTTGTCCGGCTTTCCAGCGTGACGCTGGTGAGCAGCGCATCGGTCTCGCCCATCACACGTTCACCCTGTTGATTGAAAAAGTGGCCAAGCATTTCGCCAACGACGCCGCGCGCGTTGAGTGCCTGAACCTGGCTGTCGGTGATAAACCCTTCAGCATGAAGCGGACAGCCGGGTGTGACTTCGCCGATGCCGAGAAAGGTCATACTGGCCTGTAAGGCCCGACTGACCACGCGTTGATAGACCTGATGCTGGCACCACATCTGTTTATCTTCCGGACTGTCGGCATACAGCGGCGCAGGAATAAAGAAATACTTGCCCTGCATTTTTTCAGACAGCTTGAGCGGCACGTCATAGCGGGTGCCGGAGTCGTCTCGCGCAATAGCACCAATCATGGAAACGCACTGGTGCTGGGGCCGCTCCACCCAGGGCAGGGCATCAATAATCGCCCGCAGAGTTTTACCCGAACCGATACCAAACACCTGCGGCTGGTCATCGTTGATAAACTGCGACATAACCTCTGCGCCTTCGACCGCCAGCATCTGCTGAATAGCGTGGTCATCCAGCCCGGCAGAAGGGACGACACGACAGTGCTGCAGGCCAAAGGCTTCCTGCACCGCGTGTGCCAGGCGCAGGCAGTGCGTGACAGGATGGTCAATCTTGACGCTGACCATACCCATTTCGCGCGCGCCTGAAATCAGGCGCTGGGCAACCTGCCTGGAGAGTCCCAGCGCCCGGGCAATCTCTTGCTGTGTTAACCCGGCCACGTAATACATCCAGGCGGCGCGTGCAGCCAGTTCCTGCTTTTTTTCTTCTTTGTTCATCACGGCATTCCCTTCTCAGCGAATCGCTAGTTTATCGCGTATAGCCGGCAAAAACCTATCAGGGCAAAAGCTCAGATATTGGGCAATTGCTTTTATCGTGAGATCTGTCACAGATAATACTCGTAACCTCTGATTAACATACAGCGTTCGGGCAATTGCCCTCTGTTATGACAAATGCTTATTGAGGTGACTATGACAACATCCGTGTGGATGCATATTGGGGCAGGCTCTTTTCATCGCGCTCATCAGGCATGGTATCTGCACCGGCTGATGCAGCAAGGGGACAGTCGGTGGCACATTGCGCTGGGGAACATCCGTGAGGATGCGTCACCGCTGTTGACCCAGTTGGCTGCGCAGCACGGCGAGTATGTGCTGGAAACGGTCACGCCGCAGGGCGAACGCGACTATGAAACGATTACCTCGATTCGCAAGATTCTGCCCTGGGATAACGCGCTTCGCGCCCTGGTGCATCAGGGGGCCGATCCCGCCACCCGGATCCTTTCTTTTACCGTGACGGAAGCCGGTTACTACCTGACGACGGAACATGCGCTGGATCTACAGCAGCCCGATATTCGCGCGGATCTGCAGGGCGAGGCGCGCACCCTTTACGGTGCGCTGGCGCGGATCCTGGCGGCGCGCGTCGCGAACGGCGGCGGCCCCGTTACCTTGCTGAACTGCGATAATCTGCGCCATAACGGTGAGCGTTTCCGCCAGGGCTTTCTGGCGTTTCTTAACGCACAAGGGAACGAGGCGCTGGCTGACTGGGTGCGGACTCACACCACCTCGCCGAATACCATGGTGGACAGGATCACACCGCGTCCTACGGCGGATATTGCCGGACGTGTGCTGGCGGCCACGGGTAAAGATGACGCGGTGCCGGTGATGGCGGAATCCTTTATCCAGTGGGTGATTGAGGATGACTTTATTGCCGGGCGTCCGGCGCTGGAGCAGGTCGGCGTTGAGCTGGTGGAGTCGGTGTTGCCCTGGGAAGAAGCCAAGATCCGCATCCTCAACGCCACCCATAGCGCGATTGCCTGGGCGGGCACGCTGATCGGCTTGCGCTACATCGACGAAAGTACCCGGCAGAAAGCGATTCATCAGATGGCCCGGGAGTATGTTTCGCAGGATGTCATCCCGTCGTTGTCCCCCAGTCCCTTAAATCTGGCTGAATACCGCGATGTCGTACTGTCGCGCTTCAGTAACCCCTGGATCAAAGACACCAACCAGCGTGTGGCGGCGGATGGCCTGTCGAAAATCCCGGCGATGGTCACGCCCACTTTGCAGGCGTGCTATCAGCGCGGAACGCCACCTGCGGCCAGCGTGGTGTTACCGGCCCTGTTTTATCTGTTTTTGCAGCGCTGGGCGCTGGGCGAACTGCCTTACGACTATCAGGATGGTGTTCTGCAACCCGACGTAATTCAGCAGTGGTTCACCCAGCCCGATCCGTTGCGGACCTATATGACGCAGCCTTCCCTGTTTGGGGCGCTGGCGACTTCCGCCGATTTTCATGCACGCCTCACCGCTACCGTAGCCGGGCTCACCACATGGCTGGCCCAGCCGGAACAGAAACTGGCTGTGGCATAGGGGAACGACATGTACCTGGGTATCGATATTGGCACATCCGAGCTGAAAGCGCTGATTCTGAATGCGCAGGGCGACATTGTGGCATCTGAACACGCCACCTTGCAGGTGCAGCGGCCGCATCCGCACTGGGCAGAGCAGCATCCGCATGACTGGTGGCACGCCTGCCAACAGGTGATGGCGCGTCTGCGTCAGCAGGCGCCTCAGGCCTGGTCGGCTGTCACGGCGATAGGCCTGTCCGGCCAGATGCACGGTGCGGTGCTGCTGGATGAACAGGGCGACATTTTGCGGCCCTGTATTTTGTGGAACGACACGCGCAGCGCGGTGGAATGTAACTGGCTACATCAGCACCATCCCGAGATGATGCAAATCAGCGGCAACATGATCATGCCGGGCTTTACGGCACCCAAACTGCGCTGGGTTGCGCAGCACGAGCCCGCCTGCTTTAGCCGCATCAGCAAAGTGTTGTTGCCGAAAGATTACCTGCGCTGGCGGTTAACCGGACGGTGGGTGACGGATCCCTCCGATGCCGCCGGGACATTATGGCTGGACGTGGCGACGCGCGACTGGTCAGACGCGCTACTGGCCGCGACAGGGCTGCGTCGCGAGCAGCTGCCAGAAATCGTGGAGGGCAATGCGGTCAGCGGCACGTTGCGACCTGACCTTGCCCGCGAATGGGGCCTGTCGACAGCGGTGATCGTTGCCGGCGGCGGTGGCGATAACGCTACGTCAGCGGTCGGCGTCGGTGCCATCCACCCTGGCGATGCGTTTATTTCCCTTGGGACCTCCGGCGTGATTTTTGTGGTCAACGATCGGCTACGGGCCGATCCGCAGTCCGGTGTGCATGCGTTCTGCCATGCGCTGCCTGGTCGCTGGCACCAGATGAGCGTCATGCTCAGTGCTGCAAGCTGCCTGCGCTGGGTATGTCAACTGCTGTCGGTCAGTGAAAATCAACTGCTTGAGGACGTGGCTGAGCTGAGCCCAACACAGAAACAGCGGGCCCCACTTTTCCTGCCCTATCTCTCTGGCGAGCGAACGCCGCATAACGACCCTGATGCCACGGGCGCGTTTTATGACCTGCGCCACGAAACTCAGCGCGCCCTCCTGGGATACGCGGTGCTGGAAGGTGTCGCGTTTGGCCTGGCCGACGGTCTGGCCGTTCTGGGCGACGGACGGCAGGGCATCACGCAGTTCAGCCTGACCGGTGGCGGCGCGCGCAGCAGCCTGTGGGCGCAGCTGATTGCCGATGTGCTGGACTCTCCGGTGGTGACGCATCCGGCCAGCGCGTCCGGCGCGCTGGGCGCGGCGCGACTGGCCTGGCTGGCGACGGGCGGGGATGAAGCGACCGTATGCCGCAAACCGTCCGTGCAGGCCCGCTATCTGCCGGACCCTGAAGTTCGCGCGGTGCTGCAACAACGTCTGGCACGATTCCGCGCGCTATATCACCAACAAGTTCAGACCCGTTCACTGGCCTGATTAACCTGTAACCGAACAGAGAAGGACCATCGTTATGCATGCAACTGCGTACTGGTTTGGCTTGCCCAAACAGCTGATCTGGGGATTCGTCGCCATTGCGATTTTTATGGCAGGAGACGGTTTCGAAATGGCATTTCTGTCACGCCATATCACCGATATGGGCTTCACGCCGGGCCAGTCGGCGCTGGTGTTTACCTGTTACGGTTTAGCGGTCGCGCTGGCCGCCTGGGCCTCCGGCGTGGTGGCGGAACTGATTACGCCTCAGCGCGCCATGTTAATCGGTTTTGTCTTGTGGATTGTCATGCATGCCCTGTTCATGAGCCTGGGGCTGGGACTGCGTAATTATCCCCTTATGCTGCTGTTCTACGGCATTCGCGGCCTGGCTTATCCGCTGTTTATCTATTCTTTTATGATGCTGCTGGTCCAGGTGTTACCGCGTGAACGCCTCGCGGCGGCGACGGGCTGGTTCTGGGCAATGTATTCGGTAGGGATTGGTGTGGTCGGGAGCTATCTGCCCAGCCTGATTATTCCCTCTCTTGGTGAAACCGGGACATTATGGCTGGCGATTGCCTGGGTGGCCTGCGGTGGCGTACTGGCGTTTTTTAGCCTGCGCCATGTGCCGGTCGACCGCTCACGCGTGAACTTACCGATGCGCGAGAAAATGACGGAAATGTCCCGGGCGGTGACCATCCTGTTTACTAATCAGCATGTGTTTTACGCCTGCCTGATCCGCATTATTAATACGCTGTCGCTGTTTGGTTTTGCCATCATCATGCCGCTGCTGTTTGTGGATCGGCTGGGTTTCACCTTGTCGGAATGGTTACAAATCTGGGCGGTATTTTTCTTTGTCACCATCTTTACCAATATCTTCTGGGGCATCATGGGCGAGCGGATTGGCTGGATCCGTCAGGTGCGCTGGTTTGGCTGTCTGGGCATGGCGCTCTCCAGTCTGGCATTCTACTATCTGCCCGTTTATGCCGGTCATAACTTCATGGTCGCCCTTATTCCGGCCGTCATGTTGGGGATTTTCGTCGCGGCGTTTGTGCCGATGACGGCCGTCTTTCCCACGCTGGAGCCGCATCATCAGGGCGCGGCGGTCTCGGTTTATAACCTGTCAGCGGGGATGAGCAATTTTGTCGCGCCGGCCATCGCCTCTATGCTGTTGCCGTTTTTTGATATCGTCGGGGTGGTGTGGGCTTATACCGGCTTGTATCTGTTTGCCGGGGTGCTGACGTTTATTATCCGTGTGCCGCAGCCTCATCATGGCGCGCAACGTACAGCGCGCAAGTCAGGGTCCGCAGTAACATCGCAATAGAAGAAGGGGAGCCACAGGCTCCCCCGGCATTACCCCTTAACCACGTCCTTTAAGGCATCATGCAGGTCATACCAGCGGAAGCGAAACCCTGCGGCCTCCAGCCGTTTAGGCAGCACATGTTGTCCACCGAGCACCAGCACTGAGGATTCGCCCATCATCAGCTTAATGGCGCTGGCGGGCGTGCGCATGAAAGCCGGGCGGTGCATGACCTCGCCCAGCGTGGCGGCAAACTGCTCGTTGCGCACCGCATAGGGCGCGACCATGTTATACGGACCCTGGCAGTCGTCATGATCCAGAAGCCACAGGATGCCGTTGACCATGTCATCGATGTGGATCCACGGCATATACTGTTTACCGCTGCCGAGCGGGCCACCGAGGCCGAGCCTGAACGGCAGTTTCATTTTGCTCAGGGCGCCGCCCTCACGCGCCAGCACCACGCCGGTGCGCAACAGGCAGACGCGCGTCCGGTCACTTTGTGCCGTCAGTGCCAGCTGTTCCCAACGGGCACAGAGCGTATGCGTAAATTCATTCTGGCCGGGATCCTCTTCGGTCAGGACTACTTCACCACTGTTGCCGTAAAAGCCGGTCGCCGACCCCGAAATCAACACGCGCGGCGGCGTGGTGCTGGCATTGATGAGTGAGGCAATACGTTCTGTGATTTGCCAGCGGCTCTCGCACAGTTGCTGCTTATGCGGCTCGGTCCAGCGTTTATCGGCAATCGGTTCACCGGCCAGGTTGATCACGGCATCCACCCCATCCAGCGAATGCTGCTGTGCGAGGCCAGACCAGAAGGCGATATTTTCGCCCAGCGTTTCCCGTGCGGCTACGACATCGCGGGTCACCACGCTGATCGTGTGACCACGCGCCTGTAACTGCGGAATAAGATGGCGGCCAATAAGCCCGGTTCCACCGGTCATTAAGATATGCATAGTGCGGCTCCGTCTGATTTTTTATTTTTTGCTTACTTCATCATAGAAGAGTCGTTCCCGGCTGGCGTGAGCCGCTTCGTAATTTCGTGCGGTGGCGGCAAACATCGGACCAGCACCGGGTTGTTTTCAGAAATAAAAATCGGTAAACATGATGCACCCCTGTCAGCGATATCGAGGTAGCAGATGAATTACCCCTCCATTACCCTGTGGTCAGATTCATCGTTTTTCAGTCCTTATGTGATGTCGGTTTACGTTGCGCTGACGGAAAAGGGGATCCCTTTTAGCGTCAGGCGCATTGATTTATCCCAAAACCAGCAGCTTGACGACACCTACCGTAGCCTGTCACTGACCTGCCGTGTGCCAACGTTACAGGTTGATGAGTTTATGCTGAGTGAGTCCTCAGCCATTTGTGAATACCTTGAAGAGCGCTTTGCCGCGCCAGAATTTGAACGGCTCTATCCTAAAGATCGCGAGAAACGCGCGCGCGCCCGGGAGATTCAGGCCTGGCTACGCAGTGATTTGCTGCCGATCAGACAGGAGCGTCCCACAGAAGTGCTGTTCGCCGCAGAGCGCTTTGCGCCGCTTTCGCCCGCTGCGCTTCAGGCGGCCGATAAGCTGATAAGTGCCGTACAGCGGCTGTTACCGGAAGGGCAGCAAAACCTTTTTGGTGAGTGGTCGATTGCAGATACCGATTTGGCTGTCATGCTTAATCGACTGGCGCTTCACGGTGATCCCCTGCCAGCCCGTTTACAGCATTATGCTGAGTTTCAGTGGCAGCGCGCATCGGTGCAGTTGTGGTTGACGGAGAGCGGTAAACATCGCTAGCGATCGGCGCTTGCTCAAGTTGTCATAAGTGATTACCTTACGACACACTATGATATAGATGTGGCAAACAGCGCGTGCATGAAGACACGCTAAACAGGAAAGGGTTACGGATGGTGGATCAAACTGCTGGTGGCGAGATCGAGTGGGTCGATATCGTAAGCGAAGAGAATGAAGTCGTTGCGCAGGCTACGCGCGCGCAGATGCGTGCACAATGCTTACGTCACCGCGCGACCTATATCGTGGTTCACGATGGTATGGGGAAAATACTGGTTCAGCGCCGTACTGAAATCAAAGATTTTATGCCGGGTAAACTGGATGCGACGGCAGGCGGCGTGGTGCAGAGCGGTGAGGATATGCTGGAATCTGCCCGACGTGAAGCGGAAGAAGAGCTGGGTATTGCCGACGTGCCCTTTGCGGAGCATGGCAAGTTCTATTTCGAAGATGAGCACTGCCGCGTCTGGGGCGGATTGTTCAGTTGCGTCTCTCACGGCCCGTTTGCGATGCAGGAAGAAGAGGTTGATGAAATCTTCTGGATGACGCCGGATGAAATCACCGCCCGTTGCGACGAGTTTACCGATGATTCACTCAAAGCGCTGTCGTTGTGGCTGAGCCGCAATAACGAAAACAGCAACTGAGTTTTCTGCTTTGCGAACGCCTTGCCGTTCGCAAAGCATCCTTCCTTCTTTTGCGGCAACGCGCTCCACAAGATGATTGACGGCAGCCTTTTCCTGGCGGGCAGCGTCATTCTTCCTCGGGCGTCGGCTTTCGCTTTTCCGCCACCGCGCCAGTCTGTCTTGACGATGTCTCAGTCAGGTATTGCATTAAGACGTTTGATCGTTAACCCATTGTGAGGATCGTGGCTGACATCACGCGCCTGTGCCCGGGATCAATAAAAAATCGCCCTCTCAGTGGAAAGGGCGGTGTGGTGCGTGCGGAAAGCAAGTAACGAGCGTCAGACCGGCTGCGGCTGACGCATTTTTTCGCCACGGCGGCGCAGCACTTCCATCACGATCAGGAGCAACAGAGAGGCCGCAATCATAATGGTGGCCGCCGCTGCAATGGTGGGATCGAGGTTCTCGCGGATACCGGCAAACATCTGAATCGGTAGCGTCCGCTGCGTAGGGCTGGCAAGAAACAGCGTGACGACCACTTCATCAAAGGAGGTCGCGAAGGCAAATAACGCCCCGGAAAACACGCCCGGTGCAATCAGCGGCAGGGTGACTTTACAAAACGCCAGCAGTGGTGAGGCGCCGAGACTGACGGCGGCGCGCGTCAGGTTGGTGTCGTAACTTTTCAGGACGGCCACAACCGTGATCACCACAAACGGGACGCCCAGCAGCGCATGAGCCAGAACCAGCCCGAGATAGCTGTTTAGCAGGGACAGTTTGGCAAAGAAGAAAAACATGCCCACCGCGATGATCACCACCGGTGCCACCATCGGTGAAATGATGACTGCCATCACCAGCGCTTTACCGCGAAAGTCGCCCCGTACCAGGCCCATCGCGGCCAGTACGCCCAGCACGGTGGCCAGCAGGGTGGCCAGCGGAGCCACCAGCAGGCTGTTCATCAGCGCGCCCAGCCATTCGTTAGAATGGAAAAACGCGTCGTACCAGCGCAATGAAAAGCCACTGAGGGGATAGCTTAAAAACGAACTGGCGTTAAACGACAACGGCACGATCACCAGCACCGGCACTATTAAAAACAGCAGGGCGGCGGCACCGTAAAAATTAAACAGGTAACGCCAGACCCGCAGCAGCGTGGAACCTTGTTGTCTCATCATTTGCTCCTTAACGCACCGCGGCTTCAGAAGAAGTGCGGGTAACGCGCGAATAGACCACATACAGTAACGTGACAATGATCAGTAACTGGCTGCCCAGGGCGGCGGCCATGCCCCAGTTCATCGTGCTGTTAGTAAAGAAGGCGACAAAGTAGCTGACCATCTGGTCGTCCGGGCCGCCCAGCAGGGCTGGCGTCACGTAGTAGCCAATCGCCATCATAAACACCAGCAACGCACCTGCGGTGATCCCGGCAAAGGTCTGCGGCACATAGACGCGCCAGAAGGCGACAAACGGATGGGCGCCCAGCGACACCGCCGCGCGGACATAGCTGGGGGATATGCCTTTCATTACGGCATACAGCGGCAGCACGATAAAAGGCAGCAATATATGTGTCATGGAGATGTAAACCCCCACCCGGTTAAACACCAGGGTGAGCGGGCTGTCGATAAGTCCGGTGCCCATCAGCGTGCGGTTGATTAATCCGCCGGACTGTAACAGCACAATCCAGCTGGCCGTCCGCACAATCAGTGAGGTCCAGAAGGGCAGCAGCACCATAATCATCAACAGATTGGCCCGGTTAGAAGGCTGTTTCGCCAGCCAGTAGGCCAGCGGATAACCCAGCCCCACGCACAATAACGTCACGACGGTGGCCATCCATAAGGTGCGCAGCAGGACGTTGACATACAGCGCCTGATCCGGCGACTGCGCGGTGATTTCACCCGTTCTGGCATCGACTTTATGGTCAAACACCGACAGCAGGTAATAGCTGGTATAAGGCTTTGCTACGCGCTTCAGGGTTTGCCAGGTGGATAACTCGCCCCACAGGGGCTGTTTGTCGATAAGGGTGGCTTTGACGTTAAGGCCATCCTCGGGCGCCTGGCGCGGTACGGCCAGGATCAGGCGGCGAAACGCGTTATCTTCATAACTTAACCGCTTCGCAATCCCCGAAATCTGGCCCTGTTCGCGTGCCGCGCTGACTTCTTTTGCAAGCAGTGCATACAGGCTCTCATCCGGTAGCGCTTTACCGTCCCATTTCGCCAGGGCCTGGCTGGTTTGGGGTAAGGCGTCATTAAGCTCAGGATTGCTCACGCTCATGCTGAGGATAGAGCCGATAGGGAATAAAAAGCACACCACGACGAAAATCAGTAACGGGGCCACTAAAAACAGAGAGCGTTGTGTTTTTAACCAACCTGCCCGGTTGAACGAGTGGCGCAGACTGAACGCGCGTTCTGTACGGCTGACTGGCGCTGAATCCATCACGGGGTTTTGACTCATGCCGACCTCCTGAAAAGGGGCTGCCGGATCGCGTCCGGCAGCAGGTTATTTCGCGGCCCAGGCGTTAAAACGCTGTTCCAGTTCTTCACCATGCTCCAGCCAAAACGTGGCGTTAACCTGTACGGCTTTGGCCATGTTTTCGGGCGCTGTTGGCAGTTGAGCCAGACGATCCGCCGCCAGCAGTTTGCCTGCTTTGATATTGGCGGGGCCATAAGGAATATTTTCGGCATAGACCTTTTGGTTCTCAGGCTGCAGCGAGAAGGCGATGAATTTCTCTGCCAGCGCTTTATGTTTTGAACCTTTCACAATCGCCCAGTTATCGAAGTCATACAGGTTGCCATTCCAGACGATTTTAAAGTTATGGCCTTCTGCCTGGGCGGTGCCGATACGGCCGTTATAGGCCGAGGCCAGCGTCACGTCGCCTGATACCAGCCACTGCAGCGGCTGTGCCCCGGATTCCCACCACTGAATATGGGGCTTGAGTACATCAAGCTTCTTAAAGGCGCGATCCACGCCCGCAGGTGTGGCCAGCACCTTATAAACATCTTCACGCTTCACGCCATCCGCCATCAGCGCGATTTCCAGGGTATATTTTGCGCTCTTACGCAGCGCACGTTTGCCCGGGAATTTTTCTACATCCCAAAAATCGGCCCAACTCGTGGGGGCGGTTTTCAGTTTGTTGCCATCGTAGGTCAGTACCGTTGACCAGACGAAGAAACCGGCCCCACATTCGCTGACGCTGCCTTTGGCAAAGTCCGCTTTATTGCCAATTTTGCTCCAGTCCAGGGTTTCAAACAGACCTTCTTCACAACCGCGCTCCAGTTCCGGAGTTTCCAGTTCGACGACGTCCCAGCCGATCTGTTTGGTTTCGACCATGGCGCGGATGCGGGCCATCTCACCGTTATATTCGCCTGCTTCGATGCTGTCTTTTCCCGCGGCCATGAACGGCTTATAGAACGCTTTATCCTGTGCGTCTTTATTCGTCCCGCCGAAGGACACTACCGTGAGGGTTTCCGCCTGTGCCTGCAGCGCCACGGCTGCCAGCACCATTGCCGCTATTTTTTTCATCATCCCCGAACTCCTGAATTATTCTTGTCAGGCAGAATTCACTGCCTGGTGTTTGCGTTGCAATCCTGATGCCATCAGCTCAGCTGACTGCGGAACGGGCAGCCAGCCAGCTCAACTTAGTGTTGACCGAGAATGCGGTTCAGCAGATTTAATGCCGTGCGGAACTGCGCATCCGGAATGGTCAGCGGATAAAGGAAGCGAATCACGTTACCGTGGACACCGCAGGTGAGCAGAAGTAAGCCTTCGTCCAGTGCCGCCTGCTGGATGGCTTTGGCGATGTCCGCGCGCGGTTTTCCTGTGCTGTCGCAGAACTCAGCCGCTATCATCGAACCCCGCCCACGCACGTCCGCCAGCGCGTTACAACCCGCGCCTTTCAGCGTTTCGGCCAGCTGCCCGCCCAGTTGCAGGGCGCGCTCGCACAGGTTCTCCTCACGAATCACCTCCAGTACGGCCAGTGCGGCTGCAATGGCAGGAGGACTTCCCGCATAGGTGCCACCCAGCCCGCCGGGTAACGGGGCATCCATAATCTCAGCCCGTCCGGACACGGCCGACAACGGCATCCCGCCGGCCAGGCTTTTCGCCATGGTAATCAGGTCAGGCTGCACATCGGAATAGTACTCACTGGCAAACAGTTTCCCGGTACGGGCAAAACCACTTTGAATCTCATCGGCAATCAGCAGGATGCCGTGTTCATCGCACAGCTTACGCAGCGCGGTGACGAAGGCCGCCGGTGCGACATTGAAACCGCCTTCACCCTGGATCGGCTCATAAATGATCGCTGCGACCTGCTGCGGGCTGATATCGCAGCGAAAAATCGTTTGTACACTCTCCAGCGCGTCCTCGACGCTACAGCCATGCAGTGCATTCGGGTAGCGGGCATGAAATACTGAGCCAGCAAAAGGGCCGAAACCGGTTTTGTACGGGGTCACTTTGCCGGTCAGCGACATCGTCATGTTGGTGCGCCCGTGAAACGCGCCGCTAAACGCGATGATGCCGGGACGGCCGGTCGCCGCGCGGGCAATTTTTACCGCGTTCTCAACCGCTTCCGCGCCGGTGGAGAAAAAGGTGGTTTTAGCAGGGCCGTTGACGGGCACCCGCGCATTCAGTTTTTCCGCAAGGGCGATGTAATTTTCATAGGGCACGATCTGAAATGCAGTATGGGTAAAACAGTCGAGCTGTTCCTTGATGGCGGCGATGACCTTAGGATGACGGTGTCCGGTGTTCAGTACGGCAATGCCGGCACTGAAATCGATGATTTCGCGGCCCTGGTGATCCCACAGCGTGGCGTTTTCAGCTTTCACCGCATAGAAATCGCACATGACGCCCACGCCGCGTGGCGTGGCATTGAGACGACGGACCTGCACTTCACTGTTACTCATAACGCGACCTCGTGGTGTTTGTTTCCATATTGTTACAGTGGAATTTGCCTTCTTGGTTTTAGCGTTTTCAGGGTTTTATAATCCAGAGCCAGTTTTTTTTATTTTGAGGTACCAATTTTGCGAAGCTTACTCGGTGACCTGCTTGCACAACGGCTGGCCGCGCTGTCCGGCGGTACGCTGAATAAGCGACTGTATGACGCGCTGCAGGCGGCGATTCAGGATGGATCCATTGCCACCGCAACACGGCTGCCCGCCAGCCGCGACCTTGCTCGCGAACTCGCGGTCTCACGCAATACCGTACTGGCCGTGTATGAACAGTTGCAGTCAGAGGGGTACTTACAAACCCGCACAGGCAGCGGCACGTTTGTCAGTGCGGTGCTGCCTGAAGAGGTGCCAGGCGGGCCGCTGGTCAGGCCGGTTTCGCCGCCAATGAAGCCCGTCAGGCTGTCCCGTCGGGGATCGCGATTACTGGCAAACAGCGGTGCCGGAAGTCATCAGTGGGGGGCGTTTATGCCCGGCGTACCGGATGTCAGTCACATGCCGCACGACATCTGGCGCAAAATCCAGCTTCGTCTGAGCCGACGCCTGCCCGTTGAGAACCTGAGCTATGCCAGCCACGGCGGCTGCACCGAGCTGCAACAGGCGCTGGCCGATTACCTGCGGGTGATTCGTTCCGTCAACTGCAGCCCCGAGCAGGTACTGGTGACCGCAGGCACGCATCAGTCGCTGGATCTGCTGGCAAAGATGCTGTGCGATCCGGGTGACCGGGCGCTGGTAGAGGAACCTGGCTACTGGGGCATTCGTAACGTGCTGGCGGTGAACGGCGTTACGCTGATCCCTACGCCGGTTGACGAGCAGGGGCTGGTGCTGCCCCCGGAGCAGCCTGACAGCCCTGCGCCGCGTTTAATCTGCGTGACGCCTTCCCATCAGTATCCACTGGGTGCGGTGATGAGCCTGCAACGGCGGCATGAGTTACTGGAGCGTGCGAAGCGCAGCGGCAGTTGGGTGGTGGAAGATGACTACGATGGCGAGTTCCGTTTTTCCGGCAGCCCGATGCCCGCGCTGCAAGGGCTGGCGGCGGATGCGCCTGTCATATACCTGGGGACGTTCAGCAAAACGTTGTATCCCGGCATTCGACTCAGTTACATGGTGGTGCCTAAATCCATGGCTACGCGTATGAAAATGGCGCACTCCGAGCTCTATCGCGGCGGTTATGGGCTGGTGCAGCTCACGCTGGCCGCGTTTATCCGCGAAGGGCACTATGCGGCTCATGTACGGCGGATGCGGCAGATCTACAGTCGTCGCCGCGCGGCGCTGGTCGCCGTGATCAGCCAGTCGCTGGGGGCCGACTGGATTGTGCATCACAGCAATGCGGGGCTGCATCTGGTGCTCAGACTGCCCGACAGCATCGACGATGTGGCGTTCAGCGCTGAGCTTGAACAGTGCGGTGTGCTGACGCGCCCGCTGTCTTCCTACTACCTGCAAGGCACGCCGCAGCGTGGGTTACTTTTGGGCTATGCCTGCGTTGACGAAGCGGATATCCCCAATGCGTTCGCGCCTGTCCTTGCCCGTCTGGAACACCACCTGCAAATCGCCTCAGTTTCCCCCTGAGGCACCACAAGTGTGCAACCTCTTACCTTGCCTGATTCTGTGATCTCATTCACGTTAATGTAATGTTAAATTTAAAAAGACAATAAAATACAATGGCCTGCAAGAAGGTTTTGCAAGCCTGTTCGTTTTATTTTGTCAAATTCTGCTTGTGCGAATCAGCGGCGTTATGGTAGTGCTAAAAAAAGGCCCGCCAGGATTCGCATGTCAAACGGATGATGCATGAATCGTGCCGAAACCCTTTCCATCCTGTTTTCGAGAGTACGCCATGAGAAATTTTGTCAGTTTCAGGAATATCAAAAAGAGCTACGACGGCGACAAGCTGGTGGTGCGCAACCTTAATCTGGACGTGGCAGAAGGGGAGTTTTTGACGCTGTTAGGGCCCTCAGGATCGGGGAAAACCACCAGCCTGATGATGCTGGCGGGCTTTGAAACGCCCACCGATGGCGAGATTCTGCTGCGTGATAAACCCCTGCACACGCTGCCGCCCCATCAGCGTGATATCGGCATGGTGTTTCAGAATTATGCGCTGTTTCCCCATATGACCGTGGCAGAGAATCTGGCATTTCCCCTATCCATACGTCGCCTGAGCAAAGCGGATATCAAAGTGCGGGTTAAGCGCGTGCTGGATATGATTAAACTGACCTCGCTGGCCGATCGCTATCCTGCCCAGATGTCGGGTGGCCAGCAGCAACGTGTAGCGCTGGCGCGGGCACTGGTTTTTGAACCCAGGCTGATCCTGATGGATGAACCGTTAGGGGCACTGGATAAACAGCTGCGTGAGCATATGCAGATGGAAATCAAGCAACTGCACAACCTGCTTGGGCTGACCATCGTTTACGTCACGCATGACCAGAGCGAAGCAATGACCATGTCAGACCGGGTCGCGGTGTTTAATGATGGCATGATTCAGCAGATGGACAGCCCGAGTAAGCTTTATGAGCAGCCAGATAATGCCTTTGTTGCACAGTTTATCGGCGAAAATAACTGCCTGTTAGCCACACAATCGGGTCAAAAGGGCGAGTATTATCAGGTGGCGCTGGATAATGGCGTTCATCTGGACGCGCTGAAAGTCCGACCCAGTTCGCGTGGCAAACGTATCCAGCTCAGCATCCGGCCCGAACGCATCAACGTGAACGCACCAAAACCGGGCGACCAGTCTGTGCAGGCTACCATTCAACAGTTTATCTATCTGGGTGATCATGTCCGCATGCTGACCGACGTGGCCGGGCAGGGGAATTTTATGGTGAAACTGGCCTCATCCGATGTCGCGCCTGAGTGGAAACCGGGGAGCGAGGTTATGCTTTCCTGGCAGCCACAGCATTTACGTGCGCTGGATGTGACATTGCAATAAAAAAAGAGCATGCGGGCTGCATGCTCTTTGTTCTCACTACCGGTCAGGCGGTTTGTTACTGGCCTTCCGCCTGGAGTGACTGAATTGCTGTCAGGGCAATGGTATAGACGATGTCGTCCACCAGCGCACCGCGCGACAGGTCGTTGACGGGTTTACGCATCCCTTGCAGCATCGGTCCGATAGAAATCAGATCGGCTGAGCGCTGCACCGCTTTATAGGTGGTGTTACCGGTATTCAGATCCGGGAAGATAAATACCGTTGCGCGACCCGCGACCTGCGAGTTTGGCGCTTTCGATTTCGCGACGTCTTCCATAATCGCCGCGTCATACTGCAGCGGACCGTCAATGACCAGATCCGGGCGTTTTTCCTGTGCCAGACGGGTAGCTTCGCGCACTTTTTCGACGTCGCTTCCTGCCCCGGAGTTACCGGTCGAGTAGGAGATCATCGCCACGCGCGGATCAATACCGAAGGCTTTGGCGGAATCGGCAGACTGGATAGCAATTTCAGCCAGCTGTTCAGCGGTAGGATCCGGGTTAATCGCGCAGTCGCCATAGACCAGCACCTGCTCCGGCAGCAGCATAAAGAATACCGACGAGACCAGAGAGCTGTTCGGGGCGGTTTTAATCAGTTGTAACGGCGGACGAATGGTATTGGCCGTGGTATGCACCGCACCTGAAACCAGGCCGTCTACCTCGCCACGCTCCAGCATCATGGTACCGAGCACCACGTTGTCTTCCAGCTGTTCCTGCGCCACCACTTCGGTCATGCCTTTGTTTTTACGCAGTTCAACCAGACGCGGAACGTAGTTCTGGCGAACCACTTCAGGGTCAACAATCTCAATGCCTTTACCCAGCTCAACGCCCTGTACTGCGGCCACGCGCTGAATTTCATCCGGGTTACCTAACAGCACGCAGGTCGCAATGCCGCGATCGGCACAGATCGCGGCCGCTTTCACGGTGCGAGGCTCATCGCCTTCTGGCAGGACGATGCGTTTACCGGCTTTACGTGCCAGCTCGGTCAACTGATAACGGAATGCCGGCGGGGACAGACGACGGCTGCGTTCAGAGGTGGCGGTCAGCGACTCAATCCAGTCTGCATTGATGTAGCCTGCGACATATTCCTGCACTTTCTCAATGCGCTGTGTGTCGTCTACCGGCACTTCCAGATTGAAGCTTTGCAGACTCAGTGATGTCTGCCAGGTATTGGTTTTGACCATAAAGACCGGCAGACCGGTCTGGAACGCGCGTTCGCACAGTTTGGCGATCCGCTCGTCGATCTCGTAGTTACCGGTTAACAGAATAGCCCCAATCTCTACGCCGTTCATGGCGGCCAGACAGGCGGCAACCAGTACATCCGGACGGTCTGCGGAGGTGACCAGCAGCGAGCCTGGACGGAAGTGCTCAAGCATATGAGGAATGCTGCGGGCACAGAAGGTTACCGACTTCACGCGGCGCGTCTGAATTTCACCTTCATTAATGATGCGCGCGTTCAGGTGGCGGCACATATCAATCGCGCGGGTCGCGATCAGATCAAAGCTCCACGGCACGCAACCCAGGATGGGCAACGGGCTGTTGGCAAACAATTGGTCGGGATTGATATTGGCAATGCTGGCCTTCGTGGAATCATCGAAGATTTCAGACAGGTCGGGACGCGTCCGGCCCTGTTCGTCGACCGGCGCGTTCAGCTTGTTAATAATGACGCCGGTGATGTTTTTATTCTTCGCACCGCCAAAGCTACTTTGCGTCAGTTCGATACGTTCTTTAAGCTGGGCCGGCGAGTCATTACCCAGCGCGGTCACAAACACAATTTCAGCGTTCAGCGTTTTGGCAATTTCGTAGTTAAGGGCGCTGGCAAACTGATGTTTGCGCGTGGGCACCAGGCCCTCCACCAGCACCACTTCTGCATCCTGCGTATTCGCATGATAGCGGGCAATAATTTCTTCCATCAGCACGTCCTGCTGATTGGACCCCAGCAAGGATTCAACGCGTGACATGGGCAGCGGTTCTGCCGCAGGAATACCGGAATTTTTGCGTACGATGCTGGTGGTTTGGTCGGGCGCATTGCCACCGGCGCGTGGTTGAGCAATGGGTTTGAAAACGCTCAGTCGAACGCCTTTACGTTCCATGGCGCGAATAACGCCAAGGCTAACGCTGGTCAAGCCGACGCTGGTGCCGGTCGGAATGAGCATAATTGTACGTGACACGATTGCACCTCTCAGAGTTCACTGGGTGTCAAAATAACACCGTCAGCCTGAGCTGACGGAGAAAGGATATCAGGCGGTAAGACGCGCGGCGTCCCTGGCGATGACTAACTCTTCATTCGTTGGGATAACCAGTGCCGGACGCGTGCCCTCTTTGTTGATGAAGCCCGCTTTACCAAAACGCGCGGCCAGGTTGCGGTCATGATCGAGTTCAAAGCCCAGCAGAGCCAGTTTCTTCAGCGTTAACTCGCGGACCATCGCCGCATTTTCACCGATACCACCGGTGAAGATCACGCCATCAAGACGGCCGTCCATCAGCGCAGTATAGCTGCCGATGTATTTGGCGAGGCGATGGCAGAATACGTCCATTGCGCGTTTGGCATCGTCTTTCGTGGCGTAATTATCTTCAACGTAGCGGCAGTCGCTGGTGACTTCGGTCAGCCCTAACAGACCGGACTCTTTGGTCAGCATCTTGTTGATAGCATCCACGTTCATGCCCAATGTATCGTGCAGGAAGAAGATGATGGCCGGATCAATATCCCCGCTGCGGGTGCCCATCACCAGGCCTTCCAGCGGCGTCAGCCCCATGGAGGTATCCACACATTCGCCGTTACGGATGGCAGAAACCGATCCACCGTTACCGAGGTGACAGGTGATGATATTCAGGGTTTCCAGCGGCTTATTCAGCATTTTTGCCGCTTCGTGGGTCACATAGTAGTGGCTGGTACCGTGCGCACCGTAGCGACGCACGCCGTGATCTTTGTAGAGCGCATAGGGCAGCGCATAGAGATAGGATTCTTCCGGCATTGTCTGATGGAAAGCGGTGTCAAAAACCGCCACATTCTTGTCAGACAAATGGGGGAAGTTTTTCATCGCTTCATCAATGCCGATCAGGCCCGCAGGATTATGCAGCGGTGCAAAAGAAGCGGCATCTTTGATACCCTGAACGACAGCGTCAGAGATCACGACCGATTGCGTCAATTTTTCACCGCCGTGGACGATGCGATGACCTATTGCAGCGATTTGTGCCGAAAGCTCTGGTTTTTGTGCCAGAATTGTTTTAACAATGAAATTCAGTGCTTCGCTGTGGGCAGCGCCAGCACCTAAAGGTGCTTCCTGTTTTTGGCCGTCAAGCTTCCACTTGATCCGCGCTTCGGGCAGGTGAAAACATTCAGCCAGACCTGACAGAAATTCGTCTCCGGTGGTGGGATTCAGAATGGCAAACTTAAGGGATGAGCTGCCGCAGTTCAGGACCAGTACTAACTTACTCGACATGGAAGTACCTATTTGTTAAAAGTGGCTAAAAAAAACGCAATCAGACATACAGCGTAGCCTATTGAAGCTGCCAGATTAATGACAGAAGTCATACCCGGGTCAAAATAATGCGTTATACGCAAAAAAAGTTGAGTTTTTACGCATAAATTTTAAATCACGCTTAAAACGGGTCTTATCGCCTCTGTGACAAAGAAGGTTGCGACACTGACGCGACTAAAACGGCGTCAGAATAGCCGGAGTCACCTTTAAAGACAAAAAGATTTGAAGGATGTTACGTAAAGTTGTGTCGTTATAGTTATTTTTCAAAAAATACAGCATTAGTTGAGGCGAGCCATGGCGAATCAATCTAACACGGGCTGGTTCCGGATGTTTCAGCGCGGACAGCATTATATGAAGACGTGGCCCAATGATAAACGTCTGGCACCGGTCTTTCCCGAAAACCGGGTATCATCGGCCACACGTTTTGCCATTCGCTTTATGCCCCCGCTGGCGGTGTTTACACTGACCTGGCAGATCGCGATGGGTGGGCAACTGGGCCCTGCCGTCGCGACAGCGCTTTTCGCCTGCAGTTTACCGATGCAGGGATTGTGGTGGCTGGGCAAACGTTCAGTCACGCCGCTGCCGCCGACGCTTCTGCGCTGGTTTCATGACGTGCGCACCAAACTGGAAGCCGCAGGGCAGGCGATTGCGCCGGTTGAAGGCACGCCAACCTATCAGGCGCTCGCCGATCTACTGAAGCGCGCCTTTAAGCAACTGGACCGGACTTTTCTGGACGATCTCTAACCTGCAGCGTGCCGAAATATTGCATGTGAATCTGTGGTTAAATCAATGAAAAGCGATGTGGCAACCTCCGCATCGCTCCCCCTGTGTCATCATCCTTCCATCGTATAAAACCTGAACAGCCTCTGGGCTGAGGGAGAGAAAGATGGAAATGACCCACGCACAACGCTTAATTCTGGCGAACCAGTACAAAATGATGGCGATGCTGGAGCCTGAGAATGCGGAGCGCTTTCGGCGTTATCAGACCATTATTGAGCGCGGCTACAGCCTGCAGATGCGTGAACTGGATAAAGAGTTCGGCGAACTCTCTGAAGCCACCTGCCGTACGCTCATCGACATCATGGAAATGCACCATGCGCTACAGATTTCCTGGTCTAATCTGAAAACCGAAGGAGAGATCGATACCCGGCGCCTGGCGTTTCTGGGATTTGATGCGGCTACGGAATCCCGCTACCTTGGCTATGTACGCTTTATGGTGAATACGGAAGGGCGCTACACGCATTTTGATTCCGGCACGCACGGCTTCAATGCACAAACACCGATGTGGGAAAAGTATCAACGCATGCTGGCTTTATGGCAGACTTGTCCCCGCCAGTACCATTTAAGCGTAAACGAGATTGCGCAAATCATTAACGCCTGATGAGGAGTGACGTGTGGAGTACAGTGGTTTTTTGTTTGATTTAGACGGCACCTTAGTGGATTCATTACCGGCGGTTGAACGTGCCTGGTCTAACTGGGGCGCACGTCATGGCATTGCGGCTGATGAGATTCTGGACTTCATTCACGGTAAACAGGCAATCACCTCCCTGCGTCATTTTATGGCCGGTCAGTCAGAGGCCGCGATTCAGGCCGAGTTCCTGGCACTGGAAAAAACGGAAGCGGAAGATACGGACGGTGTGAAGGCGTTACCAGGTGCCCTGGCGCTGCTCACTCAGCTTAATGAACTGCAGATCCCCTGGGCGATTGTTACTTCAGGTTCTGTGCCAGTGGCTCATGCCCGCCACAAAGCGGCGGGCCTGCCTCTGCCTGCGGTCTTCATTACGGCTGAGCAGGTAGCAAAGGGTAAGCCTGAACCCGATCCCTACCTGCTGGGTGCCGAAAGGCTGAAACTGTCTCCAGCCGACTGTGTTGTGGTTGAAGATGCGCCTGCTGGCGTGATGGCCGGGCTGTCGGCGGGCTGTGCCGTCATTGCTGTCAATGCGCCAGACGAGACACCGCGACTGGATGACGTGGCGCTGCGCCTGACTTCACTGGCGTCACTAATCATTACCAGACAGCCAGCGGGTAAGTTTGCCTTTCACAGCCAGCCTTAAGTGCAGAGTGGCGGCATCGGGCCGCCCGAATCAGAGCGGTGTATCTTGCGAGATTTCGTCCAGAGACAGGCTAAAGCTTGGGATAAACACCTCAACAAAATAGCTCATTTCAGGCGAGCGACGCTGAGTCAGGGTTTTTTCCAGCCGCGCCTTGGCGAGTAAGAATTCATTGTTGCCTGCCGACAACTCTTCCAGGCATTTAACGTAGGCGCAGAGTGCGTCGGCCTGCTTCACTACCGCTTTCTCATCTTCACTGTGCAGATGTTCATCAATCAGCGGGCGATAAACGTCCTGCAACTCGTCGGGCAGCATCTCAATCAACTTCTGCTGCGCGATTTTCTCAATCTTTTTGTATTCATGGGCAATTTGCGCGTTGTAATACTTCACCGGGGTAGGCAAATCGCCCGTGAGCACTTCACTGGCATCATGGTACAGCGCCATCATCGCGATGCGCTCGGCATTCAGGTTACCGTTAAACTTTTTGTTCTTGATGATGGCCAGCGCATGGGCGACCATCGCCACCTGTAAACTGTGTTCAGAGACGTTTTCGGTCCGCACGTTACGCATCAGTGGCCAGCGGTTAATCAGTTTGAGGCGTGAGAGGTGGGCGAAGAAATGGCTTTGAGTCATGGTCGTTCCTGTTTACGACAGGGGAGAGGTCAACTCTCCCCAAAATGACATCAGTATAGATGCAACAGGACTACTGGCGGTAGCCTTGCAGGAAACGGCCAAACTTATTGATGGCCATTTCCAGGTCATCGACGCGCGGCAGGGTTACGATACGCAGATGATCGGGCCACGGCCAGTTAAACGCGGTGCCCTGCACCAGCAGCACTTTTTCCTGTAACAGGAAGTCCAGCACCATCTTCTGGTCGTCCTGAATATTGAATTTTTTGGCATCAATTTTCGGGAACATGTACAGCGCTCCCTCCGGCTTCACACAACTGACGCCGGGAATATCGTTGATCAGTTCCCAGGCACGCTGACGCTGTTCGTAGAGACGACCACCCGGTGCGATGAACTCGCTGATGCTCTGATATCCCCCCAGGGCGGTCTGAATTGCGTGCTGCGCCGGAACGTTGGCGCACAGGCGCATGGAAGCCAGCATTTCCAGCCCTTCTATATAGCCTTTTGCGTGCTTTTTCGGACCATTCAGCACCATCCAGCCCTGACGGAAGCCCGCCACGCGGTAGGTTTTTGACAGGCCGTTAAACGTGACCGTTAACAAGTCCGGTGCCAGTGCGGCAATAGAGTGGTGCTGTGCGGCATCGTAGAGGATCTTATCGTAGATCTCGTCAGCAAATATAATCAGGTTATGCTGACGGGCTATCTCAACCACGTCCATCAGCAGCTCTTTGCTGTAAACCGCACCGGTGGGGTTGTTGGGGTTGATGATAACAATGCCGCGAGTGCGTGGCGTAATTTTGCTACGAATATCGTCCAGGTCCGGGAACCAGCCGGCGGACTCATCACACAAATAGTGCACGGCTTTTCCGCTCGACAGCGACACGGCTGCCGTCCAGAGCGGATAGTCCGGTGCCGGAACCAGCATTTCATCTCCGCTGTTCAGCAGCGCCTGCATCGCCTGAACGATCAGTTCTGAGACACCGTTTCCAATGTAGATATCTTCTACTGTGACATCGCGCATATCCCGCGCCTGATAATGCTGCATGATGGCCTTTCGGGCGGAATAGAGCCCTTTGGAATCGCAATAACCTTGTGCACTGGGCAGGTTACGGATCACATCCACCAGAATTTCATCGGGCGCTTCAAAGCCAAACGGCGCGGGGTTACCGATGTTCAACTTGAGAACTTTATTACCTTCTTCTTCCAGGCGCTTGGCCTCTTTTAAAACCGGCCCACGAATGTCATAACACACATTGTCCAGTTTGCCGGATTTATCAATTTGAAAAGTCATTTTTGGCCGCCTTAATATGCAGAATCCTTTTGCCTGCCGCTGAAAACAAACCTGCACAATGTACTCTCCTCACGAACACAAAAGAAGGGCGCGAGGTGGTTTTGGCGTCTTCAGCATCTTTGTCTCCGTCCAGACGACGTAATGCATATTGCTTATGACCCTGTATGGTTTAAAAGTCTGCTTTAGTCATCATTAATGGTTTTTTATGCTGCCTGATAAAAAGGCTTTGTTTGGCGCGTTGCTGTTTTTTTTATGCCGACAGGGAACGTAATTGACATAGTGAAATCAGAACAGGCCTAATGCGTCATAAATGAAATAGTTTAATTATGCTTTATTGATGCATAAATTTTGCACGATAGTGCATAGCGTAAGTAGGGTGTGACAGCCGTGCATTAATCGTTAATACGGTTAACTATTTTATCTCTAAGGACTTTTTTCCGTTTTTTGAAGCCAGGCTAAAAAACAGAGAGCATCTTTAGTACAGGTTTACCTGTCTAAAAGTCTTATTCACTGTTTTTGGGCGGGTTGAATGCGCACAGGACGTGCAGGACGTGTTGGAAAATGCGATCCGATCAAAATTTGCAATGCTTTTCATAAAAACATTTCCATTTTGCGGTCAAAAATGATTAAGTATAATTTACTATTTGATGTGATTAAACGCGATACAGCGTGTGTGTATGACAGACCCATTTACCCCGGCGTAATGACTTTTTTGGGGTTGAAAAAGACAACTACACAGCTTCCCGCAATTTTGCATTCAGTGCCTTCGGTACAGAAGTTGTCTCTGTCTTCAGGTCACGGCTTCCGTGTTTTACAGGAACGTGCCGTGCGCCTTCGTAAGTAAATTTTATGTCGGCCCTGTGTTGGGACGGCATGAAGCATCATTACCGCTTATCGCTTTGATAAGCTTGTAATAACACCAGGATAGTAGTTCTTAAAACTCTAATAAGTGAAGAAAAACATGACTAATGCAAATCGTCCGATACTTAATCTCGATCTCGATCTGCTTCGAACTTTTGTTGCTGTTGCGGATTTAAACACCTTTGCAGCCGCGGCTGCTGCGGTATGCAGAACGCAATCGGCAGTAAGTCAGCAGATGCAGCGTCTGGAACAACTGGTCGGTAAAGAGTTGTTTGCCAGGCATGGCCGCAACAAATTATTAACAGAACATGGCATTCAGCTTCTGGGTTATGCCAGAAAAATTCTGCGTTTTAACGATGAAGCCTGCACATCGCTGATGTACAGCAATATTCAGGGCGTTCTGACAATCGGGGCGTCAGACGATACGTCCGATACCATTCTGCCGTTCCTGTTAAACCGCGTTACCTCTGTTTATCCCAAACTGGCCATTGACGTTCGTGTGAAACGCAATCCATTTATGATGGAAATGCTGAATCAGGGCGAAGTCGATCTGGTTGTTACCACCTCCAGTCCGGGTAACTTTACACATCAGGTACTGCGGACATCGCCAACCCTGTGGTATTGCGCAGCGGACTATGTGTTCCAGCGTGGGGAAGCGATCCCTCTGGTATTGCTGGATGAACCCAGCCCTTACCGTGATATGGCGATTGACCATCTGAACGAAGCAGGCATTCCCTGGCGCATCTCTTACGTCGCTTCAACGCTGGCAGCGGTGCGTGCTGCCGTTAAAGCTGGTTTAGGCGTGACCGCGCGTCCGGTGGAGATGATGAGCCCTGAACTGCGCGTAATGGGTGCAGCAGAAGGATTACCGGTGCTGCCAGATACTCAGTATCTGCTGTGCCGCAACGCGGACAACGACAACGAACTGGCGCTGGCCATTTTCAACGCCATGCAGTCTACCCACGATCCCTACAACATGATCGGCAATGCCGATGGTGCCTTACTGCTGGACGACGAAGAGTAAATCCCGTCTTCTTTCGCAAAAAATGCGAAATCTGCCGGCACGTTAATCTGAGTAAATGCGCCTTTTGTTCTGTAACCGGAACAAGAGGCTTTTTTTTGCTGCTTTTCTGACCCGTGGTTTTCTTTTTCAGTCCTGTTCTGTCAATTACCTGTTCATACTCTGGTCAACAGGGCGAGTGGGGAAGGGAAAGCACGAAGTGGAGATTTGTTGATGCGAATCAGGCTGATAACTGATTAAATTTAACACAAAAATGATAATTCTGTGTTCTGGATCAACAAAATAGCCCTTCTAAAAGCAAGGCAATCTCGCCGAATCCTGTCAAACTATGCGCGTTGATAACGCGATCCACACGTTGAAATACCCGCTACACTGAAATTACCCCTACAGACTGAAGCGATTTAGCTGGAAACACGCGCGTCATATGTTAATAATATGATGCAGGTGTAAAATAATGTTTGGATACTTTTGTCAAAGTTGACAAAAGGTTATAGAAAGGAGTAAAAAACCACATAAAATTGCTGCTTATTGCACAGTAACAGCAAAATTTGTAAGGTTTTTATCCTTCCCTTTGAATCGATGTGGTGAGTTTGCTGCCAGAACCAGAGCAGGATGCCAGCGCCACTTTTGATGAGTAAGCAATGAGTATGTCAACTACCACCGAAATCATCGCTCAGCATTGGGCATTCATCGTTTTTATCGTCATCGCATTTGGCCTCTGTGCGTTTATGTTGACCGGAGGATGGCTGTTAGGCGGCAGAGCTCGTGCCCGTCATAAAGACACGCCTTTCGAATCCGGTATTGAATCCGTGGGTGATACTCACATCCGCTTATCCGCCAAATTCTACCTGGTGGCGATGTTCTTCGTTATCTTCGACGTCGAAGCTCTCTTTTTATACGCATGGGCGACCTCAATCCGTGAAAGTGGATGGGTCGGCTTTGTGGAAGCCGCAATTTTCATTTTGGTGCTCCTGGCGGGCCTGGTTTATCTGGTGCGCATTGGCGCGTTGGACTGGACTCCTGCACGCCGCCGAATCGTGGTTAAAACTCCCACGGTAAGTCACACCAATCCTCACAAGCAGTAAAAGAGAGGCAATAAGATGGACTATACGCTCACCCGCATAGACCCGAACGGTGGTGAGAACGACCGTTACCCTCTGCAAAAGCAGGAAATCGTCAGCGATCCGCTGGAGCAGCACGTTCATCGCAGCGTTTACATGGGCAAGCTCGAACATGCCCTGCACGACATGGTGAACTGGGGACGTAAGAATTCCCTGTGGCCCTACAACTTTGGTCTTTCCTGCTGCTACGTTGAGATGACCACCTCCTTCACCGCCGTGCACGATGTGGCGCGTTTTGGTGCTGAGGTTATGCGTGCCTCACCGCGTCAGGCCGACTTTATGGTTATTGCCGGTACGCCGTTCACTAAAATGGCCCCGGTGATTCAGCGTTTGTACGATCAGATGCTGGAGCCGAAATGGGTCATTTCCATGGGGGCCTGTGCTAACTCAGGCGGCATGTACGATATCTATTCTGTCGTGCAGGGCGTGGATAAATTCCTGCCGGTTGACGTTTACATTCCAGGTTGCCCACCGCGTCCTGAAGCCTACATGCAGGCTCTGCTGTTACTGCAGGAGTCGATTGGTAAAGAGCGTCGTCCTCTGTCCTGGGTGGTCGGCGATCAGGGCGTTTACCGTGCCAATATGCAGTCTGAGCGTGAACGTAAGCGTGGCGAGCGTATTGCAGTAACCAACCTGCGTACACCAGACGAAGTTTAAGTTAACCGTATGGATGGAATCAGTGCCTGCAGCGACAATACACAAATTAATGCATGGCACCATCCTGACGCCTTCATTTGAGCGCCTGTTAGCAGGCCGGAATGGTGAGTAACGTATGACAGATTTGACCACGCAAGATCTCGCTCAGCCGCTATGGCAAACCCGGGATCATCTGGATGACCCGGTAATTGGCGAATTGCGTAATCGTTTTGGGCCGGATGCCTTTACTGTTCAGGCAACACGTACCGGGATTCCGGTGGTATGGTTTAAGCGTGAACAGCTACTGGAAATCATCACTTTCCTGCGTAAATTACCCAAGCCTTACGTCATGCTCTATGACCTGCATGGTATGGACGAACGTTTACGCACCCACCGCGCCGGATTACCTGCCGCGGATTTTTCCGTTTTCTACCACCTGCTTTCGATTGAACGCAATCGCGACATCATGCTCAAGGTGGCATTGTCTGAAAACGATATGCACGTGCCGACCATCACGAAAATTTTCGCCAATGCGAACTGGTATGAGCGCGAAACCTGGGAGATGTTCGGCATCACTTTTGACGGTCACCCGCACCTGACCCGCATCATGATGCCGCAGACGTGGGAAGGGCACCCGCTGCGTAAGGATTACCCTGCGCGCGCCACCGAATTCGATCCTTTCACGCTGACCAAACAGAAAGAAGATCTGGAAATGGAAGCGCTGACGTTCAAGCCAGAAGACTGGGGCATGAAACGCAGTACTGCCAGTGAAGACTTCATGTTCCTTAACCTGGGTCCTAACCACCCCTCCGCGCACGGTGCGTTCCGCATCATTTTGCAGCTGGATGGTGAAGAGATTGTCGACTGCGTTCCGGATATTGGTTATCACCACCGTGGTGCCGAGAAGATGGGTGAGCGTCAGTCCTGGCACAGCTATATTCCCTACACTGACCGCATCGAATACCTCGGTGGCTGCGTCAACGAAATGCCTTATGTGCTGGCGGTAGAGAAACTGGCCGGCATCGTGGTGCCCGATCGCGTTAACGTAATCCGCGTGATGCTTTCAGAGCTGTTCCGCATCAACAGTCACCTGCTGTACATCTCCACCTTTATTCAGGACGTCGGGGCCATGACGCCGGTGTTCTTTGCCTTTACCGACCGTCAGAAAATTTATGACGTGGTGGAGGCGATTACTGGTTTCCGTATGCATCCGGCCTGGTTCCGTATTGGCGGCGTCGCACATGACCTGCCGAAAGGCTGGGAACGCCTGCTGCGTGACTTCCTGGACTGGATGCCAAAACGTCTGAAAGAGTATGACAAAGCGGCGCTGCGCAACACCGTACTGATGGGCCGTTCGCAGGGCGTAGCCGCCTATAACATGGAAGAAGCGCTGGCCTGGGGCACAACCGGTGCCGCACTACGTGCAACGGGTCTCGATTTTGACGTGCGTAAATGGCGCCCCTACTCAGGCTATGAAAACTTCGATTTTGAGGTTCCTGTGGGCGCCGGCATCAGTGATGCCTATACGCGCGTACAACTGAAAATGGAAGAGATGTGGCAGTCGCTGCGTATCCTGGAGCAGTGCCTGAACAACATGCCGGAAGGGCCGTTTAAGGCGGATCATCCGTTAACCACGCCGCCACCGAAAGAGCGTACGCTGCAGCACATTGAAACCCTGATCACCCACTTCCTGCAGGTTTCCTGGGGCCCGGTCATGCCGGCCAACGAATCTTTCCAGATGATTGAGGCGACCAAAGGGATCAACAGTTACTACCTGACCAGCGACGGCAGCACGATGAGTTACCGCACGCGTGTGCGTACACCGAGCTTCCCGCACCTGCAGCAGATTCCATCGGTAATCCGTGGCAGCCTGGTATCCGACCTGATCGTATACCTCGGTAGTATCGACTTTGTTATGTCAGACGTGGACCGCTAATTATGCACGATCAACACATTGCTATTAAAACGATCGACCCTAACGAGGTCTTCGTGCTGAGTGCGGAAGAGCACCATGCGATTGAGCACGAAAAACACCATTACGAAGATGCGCGCGCTGCCTCCATTGAAGCACTGAAAATTGTGCAGAAGCAGCGCGGCTGGGTGCCTGACGGTGCGATCCATGCGATTGCAGAAGTGTTAGGGATTCCTGCAAGCGACGTAGAAGGCGTGGCAACGTTCTATAGTCAGATTTTCCGTCAGCCTGTTGGCCGTCACGTGATTCGCTACTGCGACAGCGTGGTGTGCCACATCACCGGTTTTCAGGGGATTCAGGCGGCACTGGAAGAAAACCTGAATATTAAGCCTGGCCAGACGACAACCGACGGTCGCTTTACCTTACTGCCGACCTGTTGCCTGGGTAACTGTGATAAAGGTCCAACCATGATGGTGGATGAAGATACCCACGTTCATCTGACGCCGGAAGGCATCGCCTCTTTGCTGGAGCAGTATCAATGACAATCAAACAGATCATTCGTACTGCTGAAACCCATCCCCTGACCTGGCGCATGCGCGAGGATCAGCAGCCGGTATGGCTTGATGAGTATCGCAGCAAAAACGGCTATGCCGGTGCGGAAAAAGCCCTGAAAGGGATGGCACCTGACGAAATCGTCTCACTGGTAAAAGATTCCGGTCTGAAAGGGCGCGGCGGTGCCGGGTTCTCGACGGGCCTGAAGTGGAGCCTGATGCCGAAAGATGAATCCATGAACATCCGTTACCTGCTGTGTAACGCCGATGAAATGGAGCCTGGCACGTATAAAGACCGCCTGTTGATGGAACAGATGCCGCATCAGCTGGTGGAAGGCATGCTAATCAGTGCGTTTGCCCTGAAAGCTTACCGGGGCTACATCTTTCTGCGCGGCGAATACATTGAAGCCGCAGTGCATCTGCGTCGTGCGATTGCGGAAGCCACTGAAGCAGGCCTGTTGGGCAAAAACATTCTGGGTACCGGTTTTGATTTTGAACTGTTCGTCCACACCGGTGCGGGACGTTATATCTGCGGTGAAGAAACGGCACTGATTAACTCCCTGGAAGGTCGCCGTGCCAACCCACGTTCCAAGCCGCCTTTCCCGGCAAGCGCGGGCGTGTGGGGCAAGCCGACCTGCGTGAACAACGTTGAAACGCTGTCGAACGTGCCGGCTATTCTGGCCAACGGCGTCGAGTGGTACAAAGGTCTGTCAAAAAGCGACGACGCCGGTACGAAACTGATGGGCTTCTCCGGCCGGGTGAAAAACCCTGGGGTGTGGGAACTGCCATTTGGCATCACCGCACGCGAAATCCTTGAGGATTATGCCGGCGGTATGCGCGACGGCCTGCGTTTTAAAGCCTGGCAGCCGGGTGGCGCGGGGACCGACTTTTTAACGGAGCAGCACCTCGATCTGCCCATGGAATTTGCCAGCATTGGTAAAGCCGGCAGCCGTCTGGGTACCGCTCTGGCAATGGCCGTGGACCATGAAATCAACATGGTTTCACTGGTGCGTAACCTGGAAGAGTTCTTTGCCCGCGAATCCTGCGGTTGGTGTACGCCATGCCGTGATGGCCTGCCGTGGAGCGTGAAGATTCTGCGCGCGCTGGAGCAGAAAAAAGGCCAGCCGGGGGACATTGAGACCCTGGAGCAGCTTTGCCGCCAGCTTGGCCCGGGCAAAACCTTCTGTGCCCACGCGCCGGGTGCGGTCGAGCCGCTGCAGAGCGCCATTAAATATTTCCGTGAAGAGTTTGAAGCCGGCATTGCGCCGCAGGTGTTTGGCAATACCCGATCTATCGGCGGTATTCAGCCAAACCTGCTGAAAGCGCGCTGGTAATTCGCCGTTATCCACGGGAGCTGGCCCTGTGCCGCCGTCCCTGTTGCAGTGTGCAGGGGCAAGAATTTGATTAACGCTCGTTTCTGACGAGCCTGACGGAAGCATGTCACTATGGCTACAATCCATGTAGACGGTAAAGAATATGATGTGAACGGAGCGGACAACCTGCTACAGGCATGTCTGTCTCTGGGCCTTGATATTCCTTATTTTTGCTGGCATCCGGCGCTGGGAAGCGTGGGTGCCTGCCGCCAGTGTGCGGTGAAGCAATTCCAGAACGCTGAAGACACCCGCGGCCGCCTTGTCATGTCCTGTATGACACCGGCGTCCGATGGCACCTTCATCTCAATTGATGATGGCGAAGCGAAAGAGTTCCGTGAAAGCGTGGTGGAGTGGTTAATGACTAACCACCCACATGACTGTCCGGTATGTGAAGAGGGCGGTAACTGTCATCTTCAGGATATGACGGTCATGACAGGCCACAGCTTCCGCCGCTATCGCTTCACCAAACGTACTCACCGCAATCAGGATCTCGGTCCGTTCATCTCGCACGAAATGAACCGCTGTATCGCCTGCTACCGCTGCGTTCGTTACTACAAAGATTATGCCGACGGTAAAGATCTGGGCGTGTATGGTGCGCACGACAACGTGTATTTTGGTCGTCCGGAAGACGGCACGCTGGAAAGCGAGTTTTCCGGTAACCTGGTCGAAATCTGCCCGACCGGCGTGTTCACCGATAAAACCCACTCCGAACGCTATAACCGTAAATGGGATATGCAGTTCGCGCCAAGCATCTGTCAGCAGTGCAGCGTAGGCTGTAACACCAGCCCCGGTGAGCGCTACGGCGAACTGCGTCGTATCGAAAACCGCTACAACGGCAGCGTTAACCACTACTTCCTGTGCGATCGTGGTCGCTTTGGCTACGGTTATGTCAATCTGAAAGATCGTCCTCGCCATCCGGTCCAGTTGCGTGGCAACGACAGCGTGAAGCTGAATGCCGAGCAGGCCGTTAACGCCGGAGCCGATGTCCTGCGTCAGGCGAAGCGCGTCATTGGTATTGGTTCGCCGCGTGCCAGCATCGAAAGTAACTTTGCTCTGCGCGAACTGGTCGGTGCGGAAAACTTCTCTACCGGTATGCCCGCGGGCGAACAGGCGCGTCTTGAACTGCTGCTGAAAGTGCTGCGTGAAGGCGGCATTTATACGCCTTCACTGCGCGAGATCGAGAGCTACGACGCGGTGCTGGTGTTAGGCGAAGACCTGACACAGGTTGGCGCACGCGTGGCCCTGTCAGTGCGTCAGGCAGTAAAAGGCAAAGCCCGCGAAATGGCCGCTGCGCAGAAAGTCGCAGACTGGCAGATCGCCGCGATCCTCAATATCGGTCAGCACGCTAAGCATCCGTTATTTGTCACCAACGTCGATGAAACCCGTCTGGACGACATCGCGGCGTGGAGCTACCGTGCCCCGGTTGAAGAACAGGCGCGTCTTGGCTTTGCGATTGCCCACGCGCTGGACGACAGTGCGCCAGCCGTCAGCGATTTCGACAGTGCGCTGAACGGTAAGCTGGATGTGGTGGTACAGGCGCTGGCCGGTGCAAAAAAACCGCTAATCATTTCCGGTGTGCATTCAGGCAGCAGTGCCATGATCGAAGCGGCCGCGAACGTGACCAAAGCCCTGAAAGCGCGCGGTGCAGACGTCGGTATCACCCTGCTGGCTGGTCATGCTAACAGCATGGGCCTGGGCCTGATGGGTGGCAATACGCTGGATCAGGCACTGGAACAACTGCAGAACGGCGAAGCCGATGCGGTCGTGGTGCTGGAAAACGATTTGTATCGCCATGCGCCAAAAGCGCAGGTCGATGCGGCGCTGAACCATGCGGCTAACGTGATTGTGGTCGATCATCAGCGCACCGCCACGGTGGAAAAAGCCGGACTGGTGCTTTCCGCTGCCAGTTTTGCCGAAAGCGACGGTACGTCAATTAACCATGAGGGCCGCGCACAGCGCTTCTTCCAGGTGTACGATCCTGCCTACTACGATAACAGCATTGTGATGCTGGAAAGCTGGCGCTGGTTGCACTCGCTGCACAGCGCGCTGGAAAGCCGTCACGTTGACTGGACGCAACTGGACCATGTCATTGATGCCGTTGTGGCAAGTCTGCCACAGCTGAAAGGGATCAAGGATGCGGCGCCGGATGCCAGCTTCCGTATTCGTGGTCAGAAGCTGGCGCGTTCTCCGCACCGTGCCAGTGGGCGTACTGCTGCGCGCGCGAATATCAGCGTGCACGAGCCGCGTCAGCCGCAGGATCAGGACACCATGTTTGCCTTCTCGATGGAAGGAAACAACCAGCCGAGCGCCCCGCGTTCGCAAATTCCGTTTGCGTGGGCACCAGGCTGGAACTCACCGCAGGCGTGGAACAAATTCCAGGATGAAGTGGGCGGGAAACTGCGTCATGGCGATCCCGGTGTGCGTTTGTTCGAAGCCAGCGATGCGCAGCTTGCCTGGTTCAGCAGCGTGCCAGAAGCCTATGCCACGCAAGGTCAGTTCCGCGTCGCGCCTTACTACCAGTTATTCGGAAGTGAAGAAATGACGCAGCGTGCGCCGGTTATCCAGCAGCGCATGTCGGCACCAACCCTGGTTCTGAACCCGGAAGATGCCGCGAAGCTGGGCGTGAATAACGGTGCAGCAGTGGAATTAACCTGTGCAGGTGAAACCGTACGTTTGCCAGTGCGTTTCTCGGCTTCTTTGCAGGCAGGGCAGGTTGGGCTTCCACTCGGTATGCCGGGTGTCCCGCCCTTCCTGGCGAATGCAAAAATTGATTCTCTGCAGGAGGCGGCGCAATGAGCTGGTTAACACCGGATGTTATCGACATTCTGATCGCCATTGGTAAAGCGCTGGTGATTTTGCTGGTCGTGGTGGCCTGCGGTGCGTTTATGAGCTTCGCCGAGCGTCGTTTGCTCGGCCTGTTTCAGAACCGCTATGGGCCAAACCGTGTGGGCTGGGGCGGATCGTTGCAGCTGGTTGCTGACATGATCAAGATGTTCTTTAAAGAGGACTGGGTTCCCCCGTTCACCGATCGCTTTATCTTTACGCTGGCGCCGGTCATCGCGTTTGTTTCCCTGCTGCTGGCCTTTGCTATCGTCCCGGTTTCACCGACCTGGGTGGTGACCGATCTCAATATCGGGTTGCTGTTCTTCCTGATGATGGCGGGCCTGGCTGTATATGCCGTGCTGTTTGCGGGCTGGTCGAGTAATAACAAATACTCGCTGTTAGGTGCGATGCGTGCCTCTGCGCAGACCTTGAGTTACGAAGTGTTCCTGGGTCTGTCACTGATGGGCGTGGTAGCGCAGGCGGGCTCGTTCAACATGACCGATATCGTCAACAGTCAGACGCATCTGTGGAACATCATCCCGCAGTTCTTTGGGTTTGTGACCTTCTGTATCGCGGGCGTGGCCGTTTGTCACCGCCATCCGTTTGACCAGCCCGAAGCCGAGCAGGAACTGGCTGACGGTTACCACATTGAATATGCCGGTATGAAATTTGGTCTGTTCTTTGTCGGCGAATATGTCGCGATTACCACCGTTTCAGCGCTGATTGTGACGCTGTTCTTTGGTGGCTGGCACGGGCCTTTCCTGCCGCCGTTCATCTGGTTCGCCCTGAAAACGGCGTTCTTTATGATGATGTTCATCCTGATTCGTGCTGCGCTTCCGCGTCCACGCTATGACCAGGTGCTGTCGTTCGGCTGGAAAGTGTGTCTGCCGTTGACGCTGTTGAACCTGCTGGCGACCGCCGCAGTGATTCTTTATACAGCGCAGTAAGGGGTAACAAATGACGTTAAAAGATATTGTCGTAGGCTTCGGCACGACAGTGCGCAGTATCTGGATGATTGGCATGCACGCCTTCGCGAAACGCGAAACCCAGATGTATCCAGAAGAGCCGGTCTACCTGCCACCGCGTTACCGTGGCCGTATTGTGTTGACCCGCGATCCTGATGGTGCAGAGCGTTGTGTTGCCTGTAACCTGTGTGCGGTAGCCTGTCCGGTAGGCTGTATTTCGCTGCAAAAAGCGGAAACCAAAGACGGCCGCTGGTATCCAGAGTTCTTCCGTATCAACTTCTCACGCTGCATTTTCTGCGGCCTGTGCGAAGAGGCCTGCCCAACCACCGCTATCCAGCTGACGCCGGATTTCGAACTGGGCGAGTTCAAGCGTCAGGATCTGGTATACGAAAAAGAAGACCTGTTGATCTCGGGGCCGGGTAAATATCCGGAGTACAACTTCTACCGTATGGCAGGTATGGCAATTGACGGTAAAGATAAGGGTGACGCAGAGAACGAAGCGAAACCTATCGACGTCAAAGGCTTACTACCTTAAGGAGCAGGGCATGGAATTTGCGTTTTATCTTTGCGGACTGGTGGCGGTGGTGACGACGTTGCGCGTGATCACCCACACTAATCCGGTACATGCGTTGCTGTACCTGATCGTTTCGCTGTTATCGGTGGCTGGCGTCTTCTTCTCTCTGGGTGCCTACTTTGCAGGTGCGCTGGAAATTATTGTGTATGCCGGTGCCATCATGGTGCTGTTCGTGTTCGTTGTGATGATGCTTAACCTGGGCAAAGCCACGCAGAAACAGGAGCGTGAATGGTTAAGTCCGTCGTTATGGATTGGTCCGGGCCTGGTTTCGTTGCTGCTGCTGGCAGTGATGATCTACGCCATCATGACGGCACATGACCAGGGTATTGACGGCAAAATTATCGATGCGAAAGCGGTGGGCATCAGTCTGTTTGGCCCGTATGTGCTGGCGGTTGAACTGGCATCAATGCTGCTGCTGGCCGGCCTGGTTGTGGCTTTCCACCTGGGCCGCGAAGAGCGCCAGGGCGAAGTCCTGAGCAACCGTTCAAACGATGCCGCGCAGGCGAATAAGGAGCAAGCATGATTCCCTTACAACATGGATTGATTCTGGCGGCGGTGCTGTTTGTGCTGGGACTGACCTCGCTGGTGTTGCGCCGTAATCTGCTGTTTATGCTGATAAGCCTGGAAATCATGATCAATGCCGCGGCGCTGGCGCTGGTTGTTGCAGGCAGCTACTGGGGACAGGCTGACGGTCAGGTGATGTATATTCTGGCTATCAGTCTCGCCGCAGCGGAAGCCAGTATTGGGCTGGCCCTGCTGCTTCAGCTCTATCGTCGTCGTCAGACGCTGAACATTGATACTGTGAGCGAGATGCGCGGATGAACCTTCTCTATTTAACTGTCTTATTTCCGCTAATCGGCTTTCTGCTGTTAGCGTTCTCCCGTGGCCGCTGGTCAGAAAACCTGTCCGCGACCGTGGGCATGGGATCGGTCGGGCTGGCCGCGCTCACCACGGTGTTTGTGGGTTTCGACTTCTTTGCCCACGGGCAGCAGGTCTTCACTCAGGCGCTGTGGACCTGGATTCATGTCGGCAATTTTAATATTCAGGTCAATCTGACGCTGGATGGCCTGTCGCTCACCATGCTGTCGGTGGTGACCGGTGTCGGCTTCCTGATCCATATGTTCGCCTCGTGGTATATGCGTGGAGAAGAGGGATATTCACGCTTCTTCGCTTATACCAACCTGTTTATCGCCAGCATGGTTGTTCTGGTTCTGGCGGATAACCTGATGCTGATGTATCTGGGTTGGGAAGGGGTAGGGCTGTGCTCCTATCTTCTGATCGGCTTCTATTACAGCAATCCGGAAAACGGCAAGGCGGCGATGAAGGCATTCATCATCACGCGCGTCGGTGATGTCTTCCTGGCATTTGCGTTGTTCATCCTTTACAACGAACTGGGTACGCTCAACTTCCGCGAAATGGCGGAACTGGCTCCGGCACACTTTGCGGCGGACAACCATATGCTGCAATGGGCCACGCTGATGCTGTTAGGTGGCGCAGTAGGTAAGTCTGCGCAGCTGCCGCTTCAGACCTGGCTGGCCGATGCGATGGCAGGTCCGACGCCGGTTTCCGCGCTGATTCACGCCGCCACCATGGTGACGGCAGGGGTTTACCTGATTGCCCGCACCCACGGCCTGTTCCTGTTGACGCCTGAAGTGCTGCATCTGGTCGGTATTATCGGTGCGATTACGCTGGTACTGGCGGGTTTTGCTGCTCTGGTCCAGACGGATATCAAACGTGTACTGGCTTACTCTACCATGAGTCAGATCGGCTACATGTTCCTGGCGCTGGGCGTGCAGGCGTGGGATGCCGCCATTTTCCACCTGATGACCCATGCCTTCTTTAAAGCCTTGCTGTTCCTGTCCTCAGGTTCGGTTATTCTGGCCTGCCACCACGAGCAGAACATCTTTAAGATGGGCGGACTGCGTAAAAGCATCCCGCTGGTGTACACCTGCTTCCTGGTCGGCGGTGCTGCCCTGGCCGCATTGCCGCTGATTACCGCCGGTTTCTACAGCAAAGATGAAATCCTGTTTGGTGCACTGGCGAACGGCCATTTGAACCTGATGGTCGCGGGTCTGGTAGGGGCGTTCCTGACCTCAATCTACACCTTCCGCATGATCTTTATCGTCTTCCACGGCGAAGAGAAAATCCATGCACACGCGGGCAAAGGCATTACCCATCATCTGCCACTGATTGTGCTGCTGGTGCTCTCAACGTTTGTGGGTGCATTAATTACCCCACCGCTGGCGGGCGTTTTACCGGCCAATGAGTTTGGTGAGAACGGTAAAGTCACGCTGGAGATCGCGTCCGGCCTGGTCGCGGTTGCGGGCATCGTTATCGCCGCTGCCCTCTGGCTGGGCAAGCGTCAGCTGGTCAGCAGCGTGGCCAACAGTGCGCCGGGCCGTTTCTTCGGCACCTGGTGGTTCGCCGCCTGGGGCTTTGACTGGCTCTACGACAAAGTCTTTGTCAAACCGTATCTGGGCATTGCGTGGTTGTTAAAACGCGATCCTCTTAACGGCCTGATGAACCTGCCTGCGTTGCTTTCACGTATCGCCAATAAAGGTCTGGTGGTCAGTGAAAACGGGTATTTGCGCTGGTATGTCGCGTCGATGAGCGTTGGTGCCGTCGTTGTGCTGGCGCTGCTGCTGGTAATTTAAAGATTGATGAGCGGGTAGGTGTGAAAACTTACCCATTAAGAATGTCAAAGATTGTCTGATGTAAGGGCGTAATCGGCGCAGTCCGTTTTGCCACCGCCAGCGCACAGCAACCGGAGCGTACTGAAGTACGTGAGGATTGCGAGCACTGCCGGGGGCGAAACGGGCAAGTGAGATAGCCCGAGCCAGGACAAAAAAAAGGGAAGTATGCCGTGTTATTACCTTGGCTAATTTTCATACCCTTCTTCGGTGGTTTCGTCTGCTGGCTCACCGAGCGCTTCGGCGCGAAGGTGCCTCGCTGGATCGCACTGATCACCATGGGGCTGACGTTGGCGCTCTCGCTGCAACTCTGGTTGCAGGGGGGCTATTCACTGACGCAGGCAGCGGGTATTCCGCAGTGGCAATCGAGCTTCTCAGTACCCTGGATTCCCCGTTTCGGCATTAATTTCCATTTAGCGCTTGATGGCCTTTCGCTGTTAATGGTGGTGCTGACCGGACTGCTCGGCCTGATGGCAGTGCTGTGTTCCTGGAACGAAATTGAAAAGTATCAGGGCTTCTTTCATCTGAACCTGATGTGGATCCTGGGCGGCGTTATCGGCGTGTTCCTCGCCATTGACATGTTCCTGTTCTTCTTCTTCTGGGAAATGATGCTGGTGCCGATGTACTTCCTCATCGCGCTGTGGGGACATAAAGCATCGGACGGTAAAACCCGTATTACCGCCGCGACCAAATTCTTTATTTATACTCAGGCATCCGGTCTGGTGATGTTGATTGCGATTCTGGCGCTGGTGTTTGTTCACTACAACGCCACGGGCGTCTGGACGTTCAACTACGAGCAGTTGCTGAAGACGCCAATGTCGCACACCGTGGAGTACCTGCTGATGCTGGGCTTCTTCATCGCGTTTGCGGTGAAAATGCCGGTTGTCCCGCTTCATGGCTGGCTGCCTGATGCGCACAGTCAGGCTCCGACCGCAGGTTCAGTTGACCTGGCGGGTATCCTGCTGAAAACCGCCGCCTACGGCTTACTGCGCTTCAGCCTGCCGCTGTTTCCAAACGCCTCGGCAGAGTTTGCACCGATCGCGATGTGGTTAGGGATCATCGGGATTTTCTATGGTGCCTGGATGGCGTTCTCGCAGACGGATATCAAACGCCTGATTGCTTACACCTCGATTTCGCACATGGGCTTTGTCCTGATTGCGATTTACACCGGTAGCCAGTTGGCCTTCCAGGGCGCGGTTGTACAGATGATCGCGCACGGCCTGTCAGCAGCGGCGCTGTTTATCCTGTGCGGACAGCTGTACGAACGTCTGCATACCCGTGATATGCGTCAGATGGGCGGTTTGTGGTCGCGCATCAAATGGATTCCAGGGTTATCCCTGTTCTTTGCTGTCGCCAATCTGGGTATGCCAGGTACGGGTAACTTCGTCGGGGAATTCATGATCCTGACCGGCAGTTTCCAGATCGTTCCGGTCATTATCGTGATTGCGACCTTTGGCTTGGTTTTCGCCTCGGTCTATTCGCTGGTGATGATGCAACGTGCCTACTACGGTGAAGCGAAATCGAAAGATCCGCTGCCGGGCATGTCGGCGCGTGAATTCCTGACCATTGGGGTGCTCGTGGTCCTGCTGGTGCTGCTGGGTGTTTATCCTCAGCCGATTCTGGATACCTCACATGCTGCAATGAGCAATATTCAGCAGTGGTTTACCGCTTCAATTTCAACTACAAGGCCGTAATTCGCCATGACAATAACTCCTCAACAATTGATCGCGTTGCTGCCGCTGTTAATCGTCGGATTGACGGTGGTGGTTGTGATGCTGTCCATTGCCTGGCGACGCAACCACTTTGTTAACGCCACGCTAACAGTGGTTGGCCTGAACCTGGCACTGCTGTCACTGTATTTTGTCGGTCAGGTTGGCGCGATGGATGTCACGCCGCTGCTGCGTGTAGACGCGTATTCGATGTTCTATACCGCCCTGGTGATGCTCGCCAGCCTGGCAACCTGTACTTTTGCCTATCCGTGGCTGGCCACGTTCCCGGACAACAAGGACGAGTTTTATCTGCTGGTTCTGATTGCTGCACTGGGCGGTATTGTGTTGTCAGCGTCTAACCACCTTGCATCACTGTTTATCGGGATTGAACTGCTGTCACTGCCGTTGTTTGGTTTGATTGGTTACGCCTTCCGTCAGAAACGTTCGCTGGAAGCTGCCCTGAAATACACCATCCTGTCGGCGGCGGCATCGTCTTTCCTGCTGTTTGGTATCGCGCTGATTTACGCTGACTCGGGCAACCTGGGCTTCGTCAGCCTGGGTAAAAGTCTGACGGACAGCATGATTCAGGAGCCGCTGCTGCTGGTCGGTCTGGGCATGTTGATTATCGGTCTGGGCTTTAAACTGTCACTGGTGCCATTCCATCTGTGGACGCCGGACGTTTATCAGGGCGCACCCGCACCGGTTTCTACTTTCCTTGCCACCGCCAGCAAAATTGCGATCTTCGGCGTTATCATGCGCCTGTTTATGTACGCGCCGGTGACCGACAGCGAAGCCGTACGGACGGTACTGGCCGTGATTGCCTTTGTCTCCATCCTGTTCGGTAACCTGATGGCGATTTCGCAAAGCAATATCAAGCGCCTGCTGGGTTACTCTTCCATTGCGCATCTGGGGTATCTGCTGGTCGCGCTGATTGCGGTGAAAGATCATCAGCTGTCGCTGGAAACCGCAGGGGTTTACCTGGCCGGTTACCTGTTCAGCAGCCTCGGCGCGTTTGGTGTGGTAAGCCTGATGTCCAGTCCTTATCGTGGCCCGGATGCCGATTCGCTTTACTCCTATCGCGGGCTGTTCTGGCACCGTCCGATTCTGTCGGCCGTGATGACCGTGATGATGCTGTCGCTGGCGGGTATTCCCATGACGCTGGGCTTTATCGGTAAATTCTACGTGATTGCCTCTGGCGTGAGCGCCAACCTGTGGTGGTTGACCGGTGCGGTGGTGGTCGGCAGTGCGATTGGTCTTTACTACTATCTGCGCGTTACCGTCAGTCTTTATCTCAGCCCGCCTGAATTGCTGAGCCGCGATACGCCAGCCAACTGGGCCTTCACCGCCGGTGGCGTGGTTGTCTTGATCTCCGCGATTCTGGTGTTGGTGCTGGGTGTTTATCCGCAGCCGTTAATCAGACTGGTGCAGATGGCCCAGCCGCTGATGTAATGTCACGCTGTTGCGATCAATCAGGCCTTCGGGCCTGATTTTTTTTGTCTGAAAATCGACACAGGTGATTTTTGCATAGCCTTCGCAATATCACGTCGCGTCCGCTTTTCTCTTCGTTTTCATTCTGCATCTTCATTCTGTTTCCACAGTTTCGTGCTGAAATGGGGCGAACAGATAAGGGGGAGCATTGCTTATGGATCGCCGACATTTTCTGCTGGGGTGTACCGCAACGCTGCTGACGGCAAAAAGCACACTGTCATTCGCCGCGCGGGCCGCTGTCGCCCAAACCGTTATTCCCCTTTGGCCCGGCACGCCACCCGGCGGTGGCGGGCCAGAGGGGCCGGTTGAGACATCGCCTTCAGGCGCAGAGCGTCATATCGCCGTACCCACCTTAACCGTCTTACGGCCGGGCATGGGGAACGGTCACGTTGTCCTGATCGCCGGCGGTGGCGGCTATAAACGGATAGAAATGGCAAAAGAAGCCTGGCCCGCGGCTCGCTGGTTAACGGCGCGCGGCTACACTGCGGCGATATTGCGTTATCGTCTGCCGTCCGAACACTGGGGCGATGGTAACCGGGTTGCCCTGCAGGATGCGCTGCGTGCCCTGCAACTGGTCAAAGCGCAGGCAACAGGGTTAACGGTGCTGGGGTTTTCGGCCGGTGCGCATTTGCTCGGGATGGCCATCAGCCCGATGGGCGCGCGCATGGGGGCGGTGACAGAGGCACAGGACAGCGCACCTGTTCAGGTTGACGGTGCCGCGCTGATTTATCCCGTCATTACGCTGGAAGCGCCTTATACGCACACATCTACTCACCGCGTTTTGCTGGGGGCGCATCCTACGGCGGCAGAAGACGCCGCCTGGTCGGTGCAGAATACGGTGACAGCAGCATCACCGCCTTTTTTTCTGGTGCAGGCCGAAGATGACCCGATATCCGATCCCCACAACACGCTGATCATGGCGCGAGCCTGTCAGCAACATCACGTAAATGTGGAGATGATCCGCTACCCAACCGGCGGTCACGGTTTTGGTATGGGGAAACCCGGCACACCCACCATGGCCTGGCCTGCGCGTTATCAACACTGGCTGCAAAGCCGCTAGCAGGCTACAGTGAGGGGTCGGTTATTGAATGAGGATGAGACATGCATATCAGTTGGCTGGATCTGCACCAGCAGGCATTAAGCGTCCCGCAGCTTTATGCAGTACTGGCGTTGCGCTGTGAAGTCTTCGTCGTGGAGCAGCAGTGCGCCTATCTGGATGTGGATGGTCAGGATTTGCAGGGCGAGAATCGTCACCTCCTCGGCATGGCGCAGGATGACCTGCTGGCCTATGCGCGCATCCTGTCGCCCCGGCGCGCCGAGACAGAGGTAAAAATTGGGCGCGTCATCATCTCCAGCAAAGCCCGTGGCCTGAATTTAGGTAACCAGTTGATGATGCAGGCGATAGCCAGCTGTGAACAGCACTGGCCGGAGCATGCACAGTTTCTTTCTGCCCAGGCACATCTTGCGGGGTTTTATCAGCGTCACGGTTTTGTCGCGGTTAGCGACAGCTACCTTGAGGACGGTATTCCCCATATTGATATGCGCAGAGCAGGGGGGAAATAAACCGCGCTAACGGCCTGACGGTTTTATTCCTCCCTCAGCCTGTCGCGTGTTCTTTTCACGTACGCAAAAAAAATGCATCCCGGCGCCAGGCCTGAGATGCATTATGCCGTGAGATGGCCGTGTTAGCTGACGGTCATCTGGCGATCGTCAACGTATTTACGCTGGTCTGGCGGGGGCGGCACATACTGATAGAGCCACGTTTCGCTCAGCGTTTCGTCTTTGGTGCGCAGGAACAGACGCATCTCAACGGGCTGTACGCTGTCGCTGTCAGGATACCAGTCAAAGAGGATACGGTACCCTTTGATCGGCTCAACATACAGAATCTCAACCTGCTTAAAGGTGCCGGAGGACACGGTAATCACCGGTTCAATGCCCTTTGGTGCGGCGGCCTGCAAATCGCCGCCGATAAAGTCGACAGCAAAACGGCGGCACCACACATCCGGGAAGTGCTCGCCTGGCGCCCAGCCTTCGGGGAAGCCGCCGATGCCGGTGCGGGTTGCATCCACACGCGCCAGTTGGCTCTGTACGGGCGGCAGTGCGCTCCAGTAGAGTTTGTACGAAAAGCTAAACGCGTTGCCCGCTTTGATCGGTTCGGCGGGCTGCCAGAAGCAGACGATGTTATCGAGCGTTTCACCGGTCGTGGGGATTTCCATCAGGTTGATGGCACCTTTACCCCACTTACCAACCGGTTCAACCCACAGGCTTGGCCGCTTGTTATACCAGCCAATCACGTCCTGATAATTCTCAAAGTCATGATCAAGCTGAAGCAGACCAAAACCACGCGGGTTTTCATCTTCGTAGGCGTTGAACTGCAGGCGCTGAGGGTTATTCAGCGGACGGGCAATCCATTCCCCTTTCCCGCTCCACATTGCCAGACGATCGGAGTCGTGAATCTGGGGATGGTAGGTGTTACACATCCGACGCTCGTTGGTGCCGCAGCTGAACATACTGGTCATCGGCGAAATGCCTAACTGACGAATATCCTTGCGGGCAAAGAGATGATTCTCAATGTCCATCACCACGCGTTCGGCTTCGCAGTGAATCACAAACTTGTATGCGCCGGTGATGCTGGCCCCATCCAGTAAGGCATAGCAGGTGAAGGTCGTGTCTTCGGCTTTCGGCGTTTCAAACCAGAACGCTGTAAAGTCCGGAAACTCTTCCTGGCCATTACTGAAAGTGTTAATGGCGACGCCACGCGCGGACAGGCCGTACTGGTAAGTATCATCGACAGCACGGAAGTAGCTGGCACCGAGAAAGGAGACGATATCGCGGCGGGCCAGTTCAGGTTTTTTAAAGGCACGGAAGCCCGCAAACCCCAGATCGGTTTTGCCTTCCAGCTGCTTAGTGTCGACTTTCGCATCGTTGTAGTTAAACAGCTCGGTGCGGAAGTGGATTTCGCGTGCCTCACGGCTGGCACTGTCGACGGAAAACATGCGGATGCGGCGTTTAAAGCCCATGCCGACGTGGAAAAACTGCACATCAAGCTCGCGATTCGGAATGTTGTTCCACAGCGAGTGATTAGCATCGTACTGAATATCGTTGTAAGCCTGCGGCGTCAGGTTAGCCAGCGTTTGCGGCAGCGGGCCCGGTGGACCACCCCACGGCTTTTTGGCCAGTGCGGCCGCGTTCTTTTTTAACTCGTCGAAATCGAAGCGCACTGCGATTCCGTCAGCAATGCCATCATCTGCCCAGGCGGATTGCGCGAATAGCGTTGATAAGCCTGTCATACCGCTCACCGCGGAGAAGGCCATTGACGCTTTCATAAACATTCTTCGATTCATGCCGGAGATCATTCCTTAGCTTTTCGAGTTTGTTGTGACTGTCGTGTCGAATCACAGAGCCTGATTATTACAGGCAACAGCAGGGTACGACAGTCGGCTTAGAGAAAAATTCAGTTCGCTGAAAATTTATCAGATAAATCAAATAAACGAAGCGAAATTGCTTTAAGCAAGTCATCTCTTACACTTCTTTGCGTAATCACAGCCTGCCATAAGTTGACGCGCGTGCGCTTTCCTTGCGCCGATTTTCAGGTGATTCCTGGTAAGGGGCCGCGCAAAGCCCTCATTTATGGCTATAGTTAACCAGGTGCATTGCAATTCACATGGAGGAAATGATGGTAAAACAGACTGAATCTTTCGACACGGGCTATGACGACGATATCGCACTGCTGACTGAAACGCTGGAAGAAGTGCTGAAGTCATCAGGTGATCCGGCCGATCAGAAATATATCGAACTGAAAACCAAAGCTGAACGCGCGCTGGAAGATGTTAAATCACGTGTCAGCCAGGCCTCAGATAGCTATTACTACCGTGCCAAACAGGCCGCGTACCGTGCTGATGATTACGTCCATGAAAAACCGTGGCAGGGCATTGGCATCGGTGCTACTGCAGGGCTGGTATTAGGCCTGCTGCTGGCGCGTCGCTAATCTCAATCGCCTAAAACGGGCAGGCGCTGTCCTGTCCGTTCTCCCTTTCTGGTTCTTCCGCACTTCTGTCACCTGCCTGAAAATGCCGTTACCCGGTTAATTCCTGCCCGCAGATTGTGTTTTGTTCAGGGGCTTTCTAAAGTAAAGCGACAGGCACAAGGAGAATGAATGTGATAAGAGTTGAAATGCTGTCCACGGGCGATGAAGTGTTACATGGACAAATCGTCGATACCAACGCCGCCTGGCTGGCTGATGTGTTATTTCAACACGGGCTGCCGATGACCAGCCGGACTACGGTGGGTGACGCAATGTCGTCGCTGGTGGAAACGCTAAAGGCCCGCAGTCTTGAGGCGGACGTGCTCATCGTGAATGGTGGACTGGGGCCAACCACTGACGACCTTAGCGCCCAGGCCGCGGCCAAAGCGAGCGGGGTAGGGCTGGTGATGCAGGAAGCCTGGCTGGAAACGATGGAAGCCTGGTTCGCCAGCCGAGGACGGGTTATGGCTGAGAGCAACCGTAAACAGGCAGAAATTCCCGCTAACGCCGAAATGCTGGATAACCCGGTCGGCACCGCCTGTGGCTTTGCACTGCAACTCAATCGCTGCTGGATGTTCTTTACGCCAGGCGTTCCCTCTGAATTCAAGGTGATGATCGAACAACAAATCATTCCGCGTCTGAAAGCGAAGTTCGACCTGCCTGAACCGCCCGTTTGCCTGCGGCTGACCACCTTTGGCCGGGGAGAAAGCGACATTGCGAATGAACTTGAACCCTTGCCGCTGCCGGAGAACGTGCTGATGGGCTACCGTTCTTCCATGCCGATTATCGAAATCAAACTTACGGGGCCAGCCGAACAGCGCGTCGCGATGGAGCAGGTCTGGCAGCAGGTACGTTTGTTGCTGGCCGAGTGTACGATATTTGAAGGCACTGAGGGGCTGCCTGCACTGCTGGCGCGGGAACTGCATCAACGTCACTGGCGGCTGGCGATCAGCGAACAGTACACCGCAGGGTTACTTTACTGGCAACTGGCTTCGGCTGACGTGCCCCTGAGCGCCAGCGAAATTCTGCCGCAGCAGGACGAGAGTCTGGATGTTCAGGTCATGCGCACCCAGGCACTGGCGACGCGCTTGCAGACTCAGCTTGCCCTGTCCGTCGGCAGTCTGAGCGAAGACGCGATCTCTGTGGCGCTCCATACACCGGAAGCGACCTGGGGACAACGTGTTAAATTCAATAGTGGTCGTCACAACCTGGAAACCCGTCAGAAAGTGGTGGCGATGATGGCAATGAACATGCTGCGGCGCTGGTTACACGGCAGCGAGGTCAGCACAGGGCACGGCTGGATTGATGTGCTTGAAACTATCAAGCATTAAAAATACGGACCGGTGCCAAACGGCACCGACCGCCTTCTTTTCTGTTCCCCGCCTTTTCTCAACTAACACGCTGTTTAACGCCGTAGCCCCGTCGCCAGGACGGTAAAGGTCGCCGTGACTTTAGCCAGCGTGACCTGGGGCTCAGCGCTGGCGGCCACCCACAAGGCGGCAGTAAACGCCGCACCATTCAGCAAGCGGGCAGCGGCTTCAACATCCACGGGCTTCAGCACGCCGCTCGTGACCATCTCCTCCAGTGCATGTTGGGTTGCGGTCAGGCAGGCGTTCTGGCTGGGCCACAGCGAGGGATCGCCAAGAAAGGCCGGGCCATCCAGTAATACAATACGCTGCACTTCGGGGTCCAGCGCCATCTCGATATAGGCGATACCTTCCGCCAGCAACTGGTTCCAGCTGTCGCCCGCACTGGCCGCGCGCGCTTTTGCACGCTGGGCGATTTCACTGTCGACTTCCGCGACCACAGCGGCGAGAAGGCCACGTTTATCGCCAAAATTGTGATAAAGCGCACCGCGCGTTAAACCAACGCTCGCCGTCAGCTCATCCATGGACGCGGCAGCAAACCCCTTTTCGGCAAAGGCTTTACGTGCGGCGGCAATCAGCTTAAGGCGATTTTCTTCCATTGTGACCGCACGAGGTCGTCCTGCCATGGTTCTCTCCTTTTCGTATACGTTGCGTATCTGAAATTGACATACGGGGCGTATGTGTGTTTTATTTCACATACGGGAAGTATATTAAATCATGTCGTCATGAGGCGCATGATTTCCTGATAACAACTCACCAGAGGGTAAAACAATGAGCAATCGTGAAGCAATTTTCCCGGCGGGTCGTCATGCGCTGTATGAAAGGCATGGCTATTCCGCTGCGATCCGCTCGGGCGACCTGCTGTTCGTCTCGGGTCAGGTTGGCAGTCGCACGGACGGATCGCCTGAACCGGATTTTGCTGCTCAGGTGCAACTGGCCTTTGAGAATCTGCGCCAGACACTGGCGGCGGCAGGCTGTTCGTTCGATGATCTTATTGATGTCACCACGTTTCATACCGACCCTGAAACGCAGTTCGCTACCATTATGGAAGTGAAAAAAGCGATATTTCCGCAGCCACCTTATCCTAACTGGACGGCGGTCGGCGTTAACTGGCTGGCAGGATTCGATTTTGAAATCAAAGTCATTGCCCGTATCCCCTGAGTCAGCACCCGGCGAAAAAAAACCGTCATCCGGTTGGGATGACGGTTTTTTTAAACGCTTTGGCTCAACCACTAGAGTTCAAGCTCGATTTCACCTTTCGCCTTACAGCAGCAGGGCAGGATCTCCCCCTGTTCAATAAAGGCCAGCGGGGTTTCCGCGTAGTCGACCTCGCCGCGCAGTAACCGCATACGGCAGGAGCCGCAGTAACCTTCCCGGCACTGAAACTCCACGCACAGGTTGTTGGCTTCCAGCATGGTCAACAGATTAGGATGATCGTCTGCGCACTCCAGTCGGGTGCCGGAACTGCGCAGAATAACAACAGAACGGCTCATCGTTATAACTGGAAGTCGTCGAAGTCGTTTTCGCCCACTTCTGAATCAATCTGACCCACCAGGTAAGAACTGACTTCCACTTCCTGCGGGGCAACCTGAACGTTATCGGACACCAGCCAGGCGTTGATCCAGGGAATCGGGTTCGAGCGCGTTTCGAACGGCAGATCGAGGCCAACCGCCTGCATACGAATGTTGGTGATGTATTCGATATACTGGCACAGGATATCTTTGTTCAGACCGATCATGGAGCCGCCGCTGAACAGGTAATCTGCCCACTCTTTCTCCTGTAAGGCCGCTTTCTTAAACAGCTCGAAGCACTCTTCACGGCATTCGGCGGCAATTTCTTTCATTTCAGGATCGTCTTCACCGGTGCGCAGCAGATTCAGCATGTGCTGGGTGCCGGTCAGATGCAGAGCTTCGTCGCGTGCAATCAGCTTGATGATTTTGGCGTTGCCTTCCATCAGTTCTCGCTCAGCAAACGCAAAAGAGCAGGCAAAGCTGACGTAGAAGCGGATCGCTTCCAGCGCATTGACGCTCATCAGGCAAATATACAGCTGCTTTTTCAGCGCGCGCACGTTAACCGTAATGGACTTACCATTGACCTGATGCGTACCTTCACCCAGCAAATGCCAGTAGTTAGTCATCTCAATCAGGTCATCGTAGTATTTAGAGATGTCCTGCGCACGCGCCAGAATCTGCTGGTTGGTGACGATATCGTCAAACACCACAGACGGATCGTTCACGATGTTGCGAATGATGTGGGTGTACGAGCGAGAGTGGATCGTTTCGGAGAACGCCCAGGTTTCGATCCAGGTTTCCAGTTCCGGAATCGAGATCAGCGGCAGCAGTGCCACGTTCGGGCTGCGTCCCTGAATCGAGTCCAGCAACGTCTGGTATTTCAGGTTGCTGATGAAGATATGCTTTTCATGATCGGGCAGGGCCTGGTAGTCGATGCGATCGCGTGAGACATCGACTTCTTCAGGACGCCAGAAGAACGAAAGCTGCTTTTCGATCAGTTTTTCAAAGATATCGTATTTCTGCTGGTCAAAGCGCGCCACGTTAACGGACTGACCGAAAAACATAGGCTCTTTCAGCTGGTCATTTTTGTTTTGTGAAAAAGTGGAGTAAGCCATAAAAAACTGTCCATGGTAGACGAGGCTCAGCACCGGCCTCGCGGAAAAATGTGGGCGGGAAAGGCTCCCGCCCGACCGTCAGATCTTACAGGCGCCGCTTTCGCAGCCATCATCCTGAATAGAAGGTGCCAGATCGTCCTGCGCATCTTCCGCACCATCACGGGTGTTTTGGTAGTAGAGCGTTTTCACGCCAAACTTGTAGGCGGTCAGCAGATCTTTCAGCAGTTGCTTCATCGGCACTTTGCCATTCGGGAAGCGCGACGGATCGTAGTTGGTATTTGACGAAATCGCCTGATCGATGAATTTCTGCATTACGCCAACCAGTTGCAGGTAGCCATCATTGGACGGCATATCCCACAGCAGTTCGTACTGATCTTTAAGACGCTCATATTCCGGCACCACCTGACGCAGGATACCGTCTTTAGACGCTTTAATACTGATATGGCCGCGCGGCGGTTCGATACCGTTGGTGGCGTTTGAAATCTGCGACGAGGTTTCAGACGGCATCAGGGCAGAAAGCGTCGAGTTGCGCAGGCCGTGGGTTTTAATCTGCTCGCGCAGGGTTTCCCAGTCCAGGTGCAGCGGCTCGTTGCAAATCGCATCCAGATCTTTCTTGTAGGTATCAATTGGCAGCACGCCCTGTGCATAGGTGGTTTCATTGAACCACGGGCAGGCGCCTTGCTCTTTAGCCAGCTCATTTGAGGCTTTCAGCAGGTAGTACTGAATGGCTTCAAAGGTTTTGTGCGTCAGGCCATTCGCGCTGCCGTCGGAGTAGCGCACGCCGTGCTTCGCCAGGTAGTAAGCAAAGTTAATGACGCCAATGCCCAGCGTACGACGACCCATCGCACCCCGCTGCGCGGCCGGAATCGGGTAATCCTGATAATCCAGCAGTGCATCCAGCGCGCGTACAGCCAGCGTGGCCAGCTCTTCCAGATCGTCCAGGCTGTCAATCGCACCAAGGTTAAATGCTGACAGCGTACAGAGCGCAATCTCACCGTTTTCGTCGTTGACGTCATTGAGCGGTTTAGTTGGCAGCGCAATTTCCAGACACAGGTTCGACTGGCGCACTGGCGCAATACTGGCGTCAAACGGGCTGTGTGTGTTGCAGTGGTCAACGTTCTGGATGTAGATACGGCCGGTAGAGGCGCGTTCCTGCATCATCAGCGAGAACAGATCCACCGCTTTCACACGCTGCTTACGAATGCTGCTGTCTTGTTCGTATTTGGTGTAAAGACGTTCAAATTCGTCCTGATCGGCAAAGAACGCATCGTACAGGCCAGGTACGTCTGACGGGCTAAACAGCGTGATGTCCTCGCCCTTCAGCAGGCGCTGGTACATCATTTTGTTGAGCTGCACACCGTAGTCCATGTGACGTACGCGGTTACCTTCCACACCACGGTTGTTTTTCAGGACTAACAGGCTTTCTACTTCCAGATGCCACATCGGATAGAACAGCGTCGCTGCGCCGCCACGGACGCCGCCCTGCGAACAGGATTTCACCGCTGTCTGGAAGTGCTTGTAGAACGGGATACAACCGGTATGGAAAGCTTCACCGCCGCGAATCGGGCTGCCCAGCGCGCGGATACGACCCGCGTTAATACCAATACCTGCGCGTTGTGAAACGTATTTCACAATAGCGCTGGAGGTCGCGTTGATGGAATCCAGGCTGTCGCCACATTCAATCAGGACACAGGAGCTGAACTGACGGGTTGGCGTACGCACTCCCGACATGATTGGCGTCGGCAGGGAGATTTTAAACGTGGAAATCGCATCGTAGAAACGCTTGATGTAATCCATCCGGGTCGCACGCGGATAGCCTGAGAACAGGCAGGCGGCTACCAGAATGTACAGGAACTGGGCGCTTTCATAGATCTCACCGGAGACGCGGTTCTGAACCAGATATTTGCCTTCCAGCTGTTTCACGGCCGCGTAGGAGAAATTCATGTCGCGCCAGTGGTCGATGAAGCCGTCCATCTGCTCGAACTCTTCACGGCTGTAGTCTTCCAGCAGATGGCGATCGTATTTACCCAGGTCAACCATCTTAACGACCTGATCGTACAGCGCGGGCGGCTCAAACTGGCCGTACGCTTTTTTACGCAGGTGGAAGATCGCCAGACGGGCGGCAAGGTACTGATAGTCAGGGGCATCGCGAGAAATAAGGTCTGCAGCGGCCTTGATGATCGTTTCATGGATGTCAGAGGTTTTGATGCCATCATAAAACTGAATGTGGGAACGCAGCTCTACCTGTGAAACCGACACATTGTTCAGCCCTTCAGCTGCCCAGTCGAGGACACGGTGAATTTTGTCGAGATCAATGCGCTCCTGGCGGCCATCGCGTTTAGTAACGAGCAGACTTTGGTTCATGTCGCGTTTTTACCTTTGCGTGAGTATCCAATAATTAAAAGAAATCCCGATTTATACACAGCATATTCATTGTGAATAATGTTGTGGATAAACACTACATCTTGGGGTTGTCGAAGATAAGTATAACAATATGGAGGCTTATTCTAGTATTTTGCTGGCGCTTAACAAGAGGAAAAAATGATGTCTGCGGGGGTTGTATTTTCTGCGGGTTTTCTTAGGCCGCGTCTCGTAAGGCCGCAGGTCTTGTCAACCAGTCTGAGAAAATATTGCGATTTATGATCGACCGCTGATTTTTCAAACATTGCGCGACTTTTTCCAGCATTGGTCTATGCGAAAGCCTGTTTTGAGCCATAGCCGTCGTGCCACAGGGCTTAATGCGTAGCGGCAGGGAGGATAGCGTTTTGTGATGACAGTGGGATGACAGCAGCGTGGGCAAAGCCGCACGCTGCACAGGAATTACGCCTCGCCGTGATGCGTGTGGATCATGTAGTTCACGTCCACACCTTTGCCCAGACGGAACCGATCGGTAAGCGGGTTGTAGTGCAGGCCCGTCATGTTGCGTTCACGCAGCGGGGTTTCATCCACCCAACCCAGCAGCTCAGAGGGACGGATAAATTTCTTCACATCATGCGTCCCACGCGGCACCATGCGCAGGACATATTCCGCACCGAAAATCGCCATCAGCCAGGCTTTGGGATTACGGTTAATGGTCGAGAAGAACACCTCGCCACCGGGTTTAACCAGCTGCGCGCAGGCGTGCACCACCGAACGTGGATCCGGCACGTGCTCAAGCATCTCCATGCAGGTCACCACATCGTACTGGCCTGCATGCTGGCTGGCATGCTCCTCGACCGTTTGTTGCACATAGTCGAGCGTCACGCCGCTCTCCAGCGCATGCAGTCGTGCCACCTCAAGTGGCTCCGCGCCCATATCCAGCCCGGTGACGATTGCACCTTCCCGGGCCATGCTTTCCGCCAGGATACCGCCACCACAGCCGACATCGAGCACTTTTTTACCGAACAGCCCGTGACTGTGTTGCGCAATGTAGCCCAGCCGCAGGGGATTAATACGGTGCAGCGGTTTAAATTCGCCCTCCAGATCCCACCAGCGCGAGGCAACGGCCTCGAACTTGGCAATTTCCTGTGCATCGACATTGTGCTGAGGGTTCTGTGGTTGTGCATTCATTGAATCGTGACTCCTGACAAAATGTGACATCAGTATAAACGCTTAACTTATCATGGCGCATCTTATCAACATGAGTAAAAGCACCTTAATAAGGTGGTTAACGTTCACCAGTGAATTGCGGTGTGATATACTTTCGCACCTTTAAAATCCGGGATTAGTAGAGGGATAGCGGCTCCATGAGCGACCTTGCGAGAGAAATTACACCGGTTAATATCGAAGAAGAGTTAAAAAATTCTTACCTCGATTACGCCATGTCGGTCATTGTTGGCCGAGCTTTACCCGATGTGCGTGATGGCCTGAAGCCAGTACATCGCCGCGTACTCTACGCGATGAGCGAACTGGGTAATGACTGGAACAAACCCTATAAAAAATCTGCCCGCGTCGTCGGTGACGTTATCGGTAAATATCACCCGCATGGTGATTCTGCCGTTTACGACACCATCGTACGTATGGCCCAGCCTTTCTCCCTGCGTTACATGCTGGTGGACGGTCAAGGCAACTTCGGATCCATCGACGGCGACTCCGCTGCGGCGATGCGTTATACCGAAGTGCGCATGTCTAAAATCGCCCACGACCTGTTAGCTGATCTGGAAAAAGAGACCGTTGACTTCGTACCGAACTACGACGGTACCGAGCAGATCCCTGAAGTTCTGCCCACCAAAATCCCTAACCTGCTGGTCAACGGATCGTCCGGTATTGCCGTCGGTATGGCCACCAACATTCCGCCGCATAACCTGCGCGAAGTGATTAACGGCTGCCTGGCTTATATTGAAGATGAAAACATCAGCGTTGAAGGGCTGATGGAACACATTCCGGGGCCTGATTTCCCGACGGCGGCCATTATCAACGGGCGTCGCGGCATTGAAGAAGCCTATCGCACCGGTCGCGGTAAAGTTTACATCCGTGCCCGTGGTGAAGTGGAAGTGGATGCCAAAACCGGACGTGAAACCATCGTCATTCACGAACTGCCCTATCAGGTGAACAAAGCGCGCCTGATAGAAAAGATTGCCGAGCTGGTGAAAGAAAAGCGCGTCGAAGGAATCAGTGCGCTGCGCGATGAGTCTGATAAAGACGGCATGCGTATCGTCATTGAAATCAAGCGTGACGCCGTTGGTGAAGTCGTTCTCAATAACCTCTATTCCCTGACTCAGTTGCAGACCTCTTTCGGTATCAACATGGTCGCTCTCCATCAGGGCCAGCCGAAGATTATGGCGCTGAAGGAGATTCTCGAAGCCTTCGTTCGCCATCGCCGTGAAGTGGTGACACGCCGTACTATTTTCGAACTGCGCAAGGCGCGCGATCGGGCACATATCCTTGAAGGTCTGGCGATTGCGCTGGCTAACATCGATCCGATTATCGAACTGATTCGCCGCGCACCAACGCCAGCGGAAGCAAAAGCGGGTCTGATCTCGCAATCGTGGGCGCTGGGCAATGTGGCCGCGATGCTGGAACGTGCAGGCGACGATGCGGCCCGTCCAGAGTGGCTGGAAGCGCAGTTCGGTATCCGTGATGGTCAGTATTACCTGACAGAACAACAGGCGCAGGCCATTCTGGACTTACGTCTGCAGAAGCTGACCGGCCTTGAGCATGAGAAGCTGCTGGACGAGTACAAACAGCTGCTGGATCAGATTGCAGAATTACTGCACATCCTGTCCAGCTCAGAACGTCTGATGGAAGTCATTCGCGAAGAGCTTGAGCTGATGCGCGATCAGTTCGGCGACGACCGCCGCACTGAAATTACGGCTAACAGCGCCGACATCAACATCGAAGACCTGATCAATCAGGAAGATGTTGTGGTGACATTGTCGCATCAGGGCTATGTGAAATATCAGCCGCTGAGCGACTATGAAGCCCAGCGCCGTGGCGGTAAAGGCAAGTCTGCCGCCCGAATCAAAGAAGAAGACTTTATCGATCGTCTGCTGGTGGCGAATACCCACGACACGATCCTGTGCTTCTCCAGCCGTGGCCGGCTCTACTGGATGAAAGTCTACCAGTTGCCTGAAGCCAGCCGTGGTGCACGTGGGCGTCCTATCGTTAACCTGTTGCCGCTGGAAGCCAACGAACGTATTACGGCGATTCTGCCGGTACGTGAATACACCGAAGGCTTTAACATCTTCATGGCTACCGCCAGCGGGACCGTGAAGAAAACGGGTCTGCAGGAGTTTAGCCGCCCACGTAGCGCAGGCATTATCGCGATTAACCTGCGTGATGACGATGAGCTGATCGGTGTGGCGCTGACGAACGGTAACGATGAGGCGATGTTGTTCTCTGCGGCCGGTAAGGTGGTGCGCTTTGCAGAATCCGCGGTACGTGCCATGGGCCGAACGGCTTCGGGCGTACGGGGCATTAAGCTGGCGCAAAACGATCGCGTAGTTTCGCTGATCGTGCCGCGTGAAGAGGGCGCTATTCTTACGGTTACGCAGAACGGCTACGGTAAGCGTACCGCGAACAGTGAGTACCCGACCAAATCCCGTGCAACGCAGGGCGTGATTTCCATCAAAGTAACTGAGCGTAATGGCCCGGTTATTGGTGCGGTACAGGTTGTCGACAGCGATCAGATCATGATGATCACCGATGCCGGCACACTGGTAAGAACCCGTGTCTCCGAAGTCAGCATCGTGGGCCGTAATACTCAGGGTGTGATCCTGATTCGTACAGCCGAAGACGAGAATGTTGTCGGTCTGCAGCGCGTAGCGGAACCGGTGGAAGAAGAAGAGCTGGATGCTATCGATGGCAGCGTGGCGGAAGGGGACGATGATATCGTACCTGAAGTCGACAATGACGACGATGATGAACCGGCAGTGGACGACGACGAGTAAGTTACCCGTCGTACGTTAAACCGCAACGGCAGGTCAGGGGTAACCCGGCCTGCCGTTTTTTTTGGCTGTGAAGACAGCGAGAGGAGAGGTGGGCGGCAGGTCAAACATTCTCAAACTGCACCCTGAGCCCGGAGTCGACTGGCTTTTTCGCTGCGATAAAGCTAGTGTATGAACATCAAAAATCCAACAATGCGACTAACCTTGCCACCTGCGAGTCACCTTTGAAATATCTAGTTTCTTTCCGCACGACGCTGCGCATTTCGCGCTATCTGTTTCGCGCGCTGGCACTGCTCATCTGGTTGCTGGGCGCTGTTCTGACGACGTTCTATATTATCAGCGTCCTGCATGACAAAGAGAACAAGGTACGTCAGGAGTTTGCCAGTAACTACGGCACCATTGACTGGTACGTCCGTCATTCTGCGGGCATGATGCGTGAACTCAAATATATTGCTGAAAACCGGCTCGCCAGACCTGCACCCATCGGTCAGTCCCAGGCGGACAATCTGATTCAGCCACAGTTTATGCCGTTATATTCCGGTGACGACTGTGCCTCCATGAGCACCACCTGGCGCAACTCGCTTGATTCCTTAGGCAACTACATTAACTACTGGAAAAGCAATTTCGCCTCCTCCTACGAGCTGAACCGGGTCTTCCTGATTGGCGGCGATAACAGGTGCCTGGCTGACTTTACCGTCAGCAATAACAATAATAATGTCAGTCGCGATCGCAGTCTGAAGCTTCTGCGGGAAAACCTGCAGCGTTACCGTAACAGCCCGGAAGAGGACCAGCGTAATCCGGCTTACTGGGTGAGCAGCTCCGCTCAGCCTGGTGTAGGCAGCTTCTCTGTGGTGATGCCGGTCTATGTGGCCGATAAACTGCAGGCTTTGCTGGGCGTAGAGCAAAATATCCGCCTTGATGAATTTATCCAGCCCGGCAGCCTGCCGGTGACCGCGACCATAACCGACGAAAATTATACGCCGTTGCTGACGTCACGCCGGGGAGGCGTAGGTTTCTCGCTAAACGAATTACCCGACGATAAAACCTGGTTTGGTTATCTGGACGGTTATCGCCAGCTGGTGCTCAAGAAACCCTTACCGCCATCAGAACTCAATGTGATCTGGTCGGTGTCAACGGATGTCCTGGTCGATCAGCTCAGGCTCATGATGATTAACGCGGTGCTGCTCAATATCATGAGTGCGGTACTGCTGTTTACGCTGGCCTGGTTATTTGAGCGGCGCATGTTTTTGCCTGCGGAAGAGAATGCACACAGGCTGGAAGAGCATGAGCAGTTTAACCGTAAGATCGTGGCGTCAGCACCGGTCGGGATCTGTATTCTGCGCACCAGCGATGGCACCAACATTCTGAGCAATGAGCTGGCGCATAACTATCTTACGTTGCTGACGCAGGAAGACCGCAAGCGGTTAAATGAAATTATCGGCGGCCAACAGGTCAACTTTGTGGATGTCCTGACGGGCAGCAACACCAATCTGCAAATCAGCTTTGTGCATTCCCGATATCGCAATGAAAACGTCGCCATCTGCGTGCTGGTTGACGTGTCCGCGCGCGTTCGTATGGAGCAGTCATTGCAGGAGATGGCGCATGCCGCTGAACAGGCCAGCCAGTCGAAATCGATGTTTCTGGCCACGGTCAGCCATGAACTGCGCACGCCGTTATACGGCATTATTGGTAATCTGGATTTATTACAGACACGACAGTTGCCCAGCGGTATCGACTCGCTGGTCACCGCCATGAACAACTCCTCCAGTCTGCTGTTAAAAATCATCAGCGATATTCTCGATTTCTCGAAAATCGAGTCGGAACAGTTGAAGATTGAACCGCGTCCTTTCTCCCCGCGTGAAGTGATTACCCATATTGTCGGTAACTATCTGTCGCTGGTGGTGAAAAAACGCCTGACACTGTACTGCTATATTGAGCACGATGTTCCGCAGTTCCTCGATGGCGATCCCCTGCGTCTGCAACAGGTGATTTCTAACCTGCTCAATAATGCGATCAAATTTACGCATACCGGCTGCATTATCCTGCATGCATACGTCACCCAGGGCTATCTGGCCTTTCGTATGCGTGATACCGGCGTCGGGATTCCGGCAAAAGAGCTCACCCGGTTATTCGATCCGTTCTTCCAGGTCGGAAATGGCGTCCAGCGCAATTTCCAGGGCACCGGGCTGGGCCTGGCGATTTGTGAAAAGCTGATCAACATGATGGACGGGGATATCGAGGTGGAGTCAGAGCCGGGAATGGGAAGCCAGTTTATCGTGCGTATCCCCATCTACAATGGTAAGCAGCCGTCCATTCCACTGCTTGACGGGCTGCAGGATAAGAAAATCTGGCTGGCAATGCGCAATGAGTACCTGGCCCAGTATCTAGACAGGCTGTTGAAGCAACATGGCTTCCAGGTCGCCGATATGCTGGCAAACCCTGGCAGTGATGATGTGGTGTTAACCGACTATGCAATGGAGACATTCCCCCAGGTGCGTGCGGTTATCACGTTTGACGGCGCGCATGTGGATATGCCGCGTGAGCCGCAGGCAGGGCGCTGGATCCACAGCACGGCAACCCTGCATGAACTGCCGACTTTACTGGCGCGTATTTACCGCATTGCCGTGGAAACCGAGAGCACGGACGCGCTTTCTCTGAGCGGGCCGGTCGAAGAGAAAATCCATAATGACGACATTATGGTGCTGATCGTTGACGATCATCCTATCAACCGCATGCTGCTGTCAGAGCAGCTTGGCACGCTGGGTTATCAGGTGAAAACCGCCCAGGACGGTGTTGACGCCTTAAATGTCTTAAGCCGTAATACAATTGATATTGTGCTGACCGACGTGAACATGCCCAATATGGACGGTTACCGTCTGACTCAGCGCCTGCGTCAGTTAGGGCATGTGTTCCCGGTGATAGGCGTCACGGCGAACGCGCTGGCCGAAGAAAAGCAGCGTTGTATGGACGCAGGGATGGACAACTGCTTGTCGAAGCCCGTGACGCTGGATGTGCTGAAATCAACGCTGGGTCTCTATGCGGAGCGGGTACGTAAAGCCCGGCAGGGATAAAAGAGAAGCGGAAGGAGGCGGTGCGAGTGCACCGCCTGAAAACTTACTCTTTGTCGATCTGGGTCGCGCTGACCGATGACAGATAGTTGAGCAGGGCAATATCGTTATCCACACCCAACTTCATCATGGCCGATTTTTTCTGGCTACTGATGGTCTTAATACTGCGGTTCAGCTTCTTCGCAATTTCCGTTACCAGGAAGCCTTCAGCGAAGAGACGTAATACTTCGCTCTCTTTAGGCGACAGACGCTTATCGCCATAACCGCCGGCACTGATTTTCTCCAGCAGTTTCGCCACGCTTTCCGGCGTATATTTCTTGCCTTTCTGCAGCGCAGCCAGCGCTTTAGGCAGATCGGTTGGTGCACCTTGCTTCAGAACGATACCTTCGATATCCAGATCCAGCACGGAGCTGAGGATGGCCGGGTTGTTGTTCATGGTCAGAACAATGATCGACAGATCAGGATAATGGCGTTTGATATATTTGATCAGCGTAATACCGTCACCATACTTTTCACCCGGCATAGAGAGGTCGGTGATCAGCACATTGGCATCAAGCTTGGACAGGTTGTTAATCAGTGCTGTTGAGTCTTCAAACTCACCCACAACGTTAACCCACTCAATTTGTTCCAGAGATTTTCGGATACCGAAAAGAACAATTGGGTGATCATCGGCAATAATTACATTCAGGTTATTCATCTTATTGGTTACCTTGCTGCAGCAGTTGATTGACATAAGCGTCAATATTACTGGTGGTATTTTTAATGTTTGAATCGTCACACACTTTGATGTGGTGTTCTAATTCTTCACAAAGCTGTTTGCCCGGTGTCAAATTAAGCATAGCAAACACGCCTTTAAGGCGATGGGCAGTCTGAGCAAGCGAGGCATAATCGTTTATCGCTGACTCAGTATACAATCTCTTTACATCATCCGGTACTGTCTCAGTAAACAGCTGGAAATAGCCTCCACTTAGCAGTGGCGTGCTGGCGTCATCTTCTTCAGTGTTATCCTCCATTACATCGTGGGACAATTGCTTCTCAATCAGTGCCAGTAATGCATCCAGTAGTGCATTACTGAGATTGAAATTGACGCGATACTGTTGATCGTTCAGCGCATGATGGCCCGGTTCGTCTTCTGCCAGTAACAATGCCCAGCCACTCAGTTTGCCCGGATCGTCGGTGATCTGTACGTCGTGATCCTGACCCGAAATACGTTCATCAGGCGTCAGGCAGCGCGCGCCCCAGTTTTCCAGATGGCGACAAACAATTTTGTGGACATCTTCAACGGCGATCTCCACCAGCGCGGTTACGCCTTCCAGGATTTTCTCTTCCTCCTCATCACGCTGTTCCTCAAGCGTGAGGGGCAGTTGAATGTTATAGCGTGTGCCGATATCGGCTTTCGCCACAATCTCCAGGCTACCGCCCATTTGTTTACATAACTGCTTGCACAGGAAAAACGCCATACCGGACGCCTGACCATAACGATCCTGACTGGTATCGCCCAGGAACGGGAAGTCCACGTTCGCCAGTTCATCCACGGTCAGTCCGGCACCGGTATCCACCAGTTCAATATAGACCCGGTCAGGCTGGTTCTCTGCCGTCTTCACCGCCAGGGTAATCTTGCCCCAGCGGGTGGTAATCAGCGCATAATGCATCAGCGTGGTGAGGATTTTGCGCAATGCACGTCGATCGCCAAAGCGCATCTCGTCATTTGCCAGATGATTATTCACCACCAGGGACAGGCCTTTGCGACGCAGCAGCGGCAGGCTCTCCAGCGTAATTTCGTCCAGTAACTCTTGCAGGTTAAATACCGACGCATCAGGTGACCAGTCATGCGCTTCAAGACGATTGAGCAGCACGATATCGTCCACCAGACGAGCCAGTGACTGGCTCTCATCCAGAATATCCAGCACGCTTTCGTCATTATCACGCTGACTCAACTGCACCAACTGCGAGACGATTTTTTCCAGCGGCTGGTTTAACGCATGGCCAAGGTGATGCAGCAACTGCTGACGCATCTGGTGGTTGCGATCCAGCACCTGCTGTGCTTTTTGCAGTTTCTTGTTGACCAGTAATTCCCGATCCTGATCGCGCATCATAAACAGCTGTGTATGCGGCGATAAAACGCTACGCGCATGGCGTATTTCATACACTTCGTTGTTGATCGTAGCCTGTAATACACCCTGATGCTGATCGGACATATTGATGATCTTTTGCAGGTTCAGGTGAGGCAAAAGATGCTCGGCGATCTTATTACTTAACAAGGTACGGTTACTCGCAAAGTCGTACACCAACAGGCCCACAGGTAAGCTGGCCACAATCTCCTGATTGAGTACGCGAAGGGAGTCCAGTTCAGCACTCTGGTTTTCACTGGGACGAAGCGATTGTTTGCGTAGTAACAATACGCCACTCAGTGAAAGTAAAAACAGCACCAGGTTAATCAGTAGTGGCCACATCAGGTTATGCGCACTGTCGAGCAGCAGGCGAACAAGGGGGACCCGGTAAACCAGCTGCAGCGAGGTGCTGGGCAGGGCTGCGGCTATCTCAATGTCGTGGCTGACCAGCGAAACCTGGGTTGTCTCAAGGCCTTCCTGGTTTGTACTGGTGTTATTGGTAAAGCTGGCATCCTGACGCAACTGGAAGTTCTCTACCGGCATATTAAGCGGGATTAAGTCATTCACAGGCAAATCAAACGCGACGACAGTAGCCAGATGGCCGGGCTGATTAAACGTCGTACGCAGGGTAAAGTAGTGATCGTTCTGGAAAGCAAGATGACGCAGAGGCGAAAAGCTTTCGCGTTCATCCAGCGCATTCGCCTGCTGCAGCATTTCAGCACGGCGCGCATCCACTAATGAACTTAACGCATTCTCTTTATAGCGAGTGGCCAAATCTTTCAGCGGCAGGGTCGATATCATAATCAGACTGTTGTCCTGACCATTTAAGAAATACATCGACCAGGTCGGCGATTCGGCACCCCACAGCGTATCAAGATAACTGGACATCCGCATCGTCATATCCAGCGTGCTGCTGTCATGCGAACCAAAGATCAGCGCTTCGGTTTTACGTCGGGTTTTTTCGAGGTAATAGACATCAGGACGCAGACGCGTCTCTTGTAAATTGCTGGCAGGGACGGAACCTGCCGCACTGGCCGAGAGGTTTTCATAAATTTGCCAGGTCACAAAACGATAGGTATCAATACGTTTTTGTACGTCGTGCGCCATATCGGCCATGGCATAGCGTTTATCGGTTAGCCAGGCATTAATTGAATTTTGCACCATACAACCCAGCGCCAGTAACAGTACCAGGTTAAATACGATAAAAAAGCGGGTGACATTGCTGGATGTCAGAGGAAACTTATACAACATAGCGTCTCAGATACCTGATTTATCGCGCAACGTTGCGCGCACTGACAGCCACAGCCAACAAGAGCAGTGCAATCAGTAAAAATGCACCGCTAAGGCTAATCCATTGAGAGATGAACCCGATCAACGCCGGACCAGAAAGAATACCTGCATATCCCAACGTTGTCATGGCTGAAATCGCCAGGTTAGCGGGCATTGCATGCTGATTACCCGCCGCGTTAAATAACATAGGCACGGTATTGGATAAACCAAATCCCACCAGTAAGAAAGCCAGTAATGACGCTTCCGGCCAGGGCAGCAGGACGGCGAGCGCCAGGCCCGACGCCGCGGCCAGCGCGCCCATGACCATCACCGGATAGCGGCCAAAACGTTGAATAATCTTATCGCCAGTAAAGCGTCCTGCCGTCATCGCTACAGAGAATACGGCATAGCCCAGACCTGCATGTGCCGTCGACATTGACGGATTTTGCAGCAGCAACAGGGCACCCCAGTCCAGTACTGCGCCTTCTGCCAGAAACAGGATAAAGCACAGTACGCCCAGAAAGGCGACACGCCCGCGCGGAATCACCAGCCAGGGCTGATCAGGCTGATGTAAGCGCTGGTTCATATAGCCGGACAGTCGCCACAGCAGCAATGCGACCATCACCGCCATAACGATCAGAACCGATAAGAGAGGGGTCAATGTCAGACCTAACAGCAGACTTACCGCACCGGCACCTAAAATGCCTCCCAGGCTGAAAAACGCGTGAAAGCCTGACATCATGGGGCGTCCTGCGGCTTTTTCTACTTCCACCGCCTGATAATTCATTGCAACGTCCAGCATCCCCAACCCGGCACCAAACAGCATGAGTGCTGCGGCCATCACCAGATGGGAAGGCGCGGTTGCCAGCACAGGTAGCATCAACAGGACCAGCAGCGTCGAACTCATCATCACCCGCCGGCAGCCAAAGCGGGCGACCAGCGTGCCTGTGACGGGCATCGCAAGCAGTGAACCAATCCCCAGGCAGAGCAGCAGGGCACCGAGGGATGCTCCTTCTAACTGCAAGCGATCGCGCGCATAAGGTACCAGTGGTGCCCAGGCTGACATGCCCAGTCCATTAATTAAAAAAATGGTACGCGTACCGGCGCTAAGGCGGCGTTCAGAACAGGTTGATTTTGCGGCATCCAGTGCTGTCATGGCTCTTATTTCATCTGTATCGAAGCAAAAAAGTGTAGCATCAAATTGCTGCAAAACGCTGTGAGAACACAGGCTTAACAGTTCATCATTTTACGTAGATGATTTTCGCGCAGCGCCAGTGTACCGACTTTTAGCGGTGCCAATGATTTTTCCAGAACTTTCCTGGCTTACTTTCCCTCCTGCCGCGACGTTGTATGACCGTGGTCACATTTTCGCTACGTGTATTGCTTAGTTAAATTTGAGTATGCCTTCAGCCTGTCAAGGCCTAAAAAAAACAGGTTAATCCGTAACTTTGCGCATTTTTTAGAAACATTTAGCAACATCTGAAAGCGATGCGCGGCACATTTTTGCCACTTTTTTACTGACAAAACCAAAATTTGGCTAATGTTATCTTGGTTAAATCATAAATAAAACTGCATATTACGATTGATTTTTGCCCTGACTGTGATGAATATTATTTTCATGATGTTGCCAAAAGTAAGTTCGGATTAATTAAAATTTAAACAATTATTACGCTTCGCTTAGATTTTTTGCCATCGCTCTTGATTTTTTTACCTATTGTCGCGCCAGGTTGAAACGTTTTCAGATTCGCAGCAAGTAAAACGTGGAAAAGTTACCCATAAATTATTTTTATGGTTTTCATTTCAGTTAATTAGCTTCTCTGGTGGAGTAAGGTCAAGATGGCAGAAATCACTCAAACTCGGGTGGATATCATTTCCCGTGCAAATGGTACGCTCATTTCACAGGTCGATGGCGTCTCAGCACAAACGATTACCCTCAGTGAACCCAGCGTTGTCCGTATTAACGGCACACGTGAAGTGGTGACGCAATTTCAACGGCAGGGTGATGACCTTATCGTTCAGATGCGTGACGGCAGCACGGTTCGCTATAAAAACTTCTTTCTGGATGATGCTGCCGGCGATCACAGTGAACTGGTGTTTGACGATGGTGTGAATCCCCCAGAGCATGCGCTTTTCCCCACGGCGGTTGACGCAACAGATTACGCCGCCACAACCATGACGCCCACCTATGAATCTCTCGACAGTGTCGATCCCCTTCTCCTGGCTGATAACAGCAATATTTCTACCGGACTAATGACCGCCAGCGGTGTGGGCCTGCTTGGTCTGGCGGGCGTTGCACTGGGTACCAGTCGGGGCGGAGGAGGAGGTGGTGGTGGTGACAACCCGGCCGCACCGGGAACGCCCGGTGCGCCAACGCTCACCGTCAACCCTTTCGCCGGGGATAACGTGCTGGACAACACCGAGAAGGCGTCAGATCAAACGCTTTCGGGCACCACAACCAATGTGGAGGCAGGCCAGACCGTCACCGTGACGCTGGGCGGACAGACCTACACCACCACGGTAGGAACAGACGGCAGCTGGAGCGTGACGGTGCCGGCGGCGGCGCTGCAGGCGCTGGCGGCGGGCACGGCGACCATCGCGGTCACGGTGAGCAACGCGGCGGGCACCGCGGCCACGACTGCCGAAACCATCACCGTGGAGGCGCCGGTGACCTCACCGGGCGATCCGACGGTGACCCTCGCGCCCTTTGCCGGGGACAACATTCTGGACAACGCGGAGAAGGCCACGGATCAGACCGTTTCGGGCATCACCGCCAACGTCGAGCCGGGCCAGACCGTGACCGTGACCCTGGGCGGACAGACCTACACCGCCACGGTGGGCCAGGACGGCAGCTGGAGCGTGACGGTGCCGGCGGCGGCGCTGCAGGCGCTGGCGGCAGGCACAACGACCATTGAGGCGACGGTGAGCAACGCGGCGGGCACCGCAGCCACCCAGACCCAGGCCATCACCGTGGAGGCGCCGGTGACCTCGCCGGGCGATCCGACGGTGGCTCTTGCGCCGTTTGCCGGGGACAACATTCTGGACAACGCGGAGAAGGCCACGGATCAGACCGTTTCGGGCATCACCGCCAACGTGGAGCCGGGCCAGACCGTGACCGTGACCCTGGGCGGACAGACCTACACCGCCACGGTAGGAACAGACGGCAGCTGGAGCGTGACGGTGCCGGCGGCGGCGCTGCAGGCGCTGGCGGCGGGCACAACGACCATTGAGGCGACGGTGAGCAACGCGGCGGGCACCGCGGCCACCCAGACCCAGGCCATCACCGTGGAGGCGCCGGTGACCTCGCCGGGCGATCCGACGGTGGCTCTTGCGCCGTTTGCCGGGGACAACGTGCTGGATAACGACGAAAAAACGTCGGATCAGCTCATTTCAGGCGTTACCAGCAACGTGGAGCCGGGCCAGACCGTGACCGTGACGCTGGGCGGGCAGACCTACACCGCCACGGTGGGTCAGGACGGCGGCTGGAGCGTGACGGTGCCGGCGGCGGCGCTGCAGGCGCTGGCGGCGGGCACGGCAACCATCGAGGCGACGGTGAGCAACGCGGCGGGCACCGCGGCCACGACTGCCGAAACCATCACCGTGGAGGCACCGGCAACACAGCCCGGCGATCCGACGGTGGCTCTTGCGCCGTTTGCCGGGGACAACGTACTGGATAACGACGAAAAAACGTCGGATCAGCTCATTTCAGGCGTTACCAGCAACGTGGAGCCGGGCCAGACCGTGACCGTGACGCTGGGCGGGCAGACCTACACCGCCACGGTGGGCCAGGACGGCAGCTGGAGCGTGACGGTGCCGGCGGCGGCGCTGCAGGCGCTGGCGGCGGGCACAACGACCATTGAGGCAACGGTGAGCAACGCGGCGGGCACCGCAGCCACGACTACCGAAACCATCACCGTGGAGGCGCCGGTGACCTCGCCGGGCGATCCGACGGTGACCCTCGCGCCCTTTGCCGGGGACAACATTCTGGACAACGCGGAGAAGGCCACGGATCAGACCGTTTCGGGCATCACCGCCAACGTGGAGCCGGGCCAGACCGTGACCGTGACGCTGGGCGGGCAGACCTACACCGCCACGGTGGGCCAGGACGGCAGCTGGAGCGTGACGGTGCCGGCGGCGGCGCTGCAGGCGCTGGCGGCGGGCACAACGACCATTGAGGCGACGGTGAGCAACGCGGCGGGCACCGCAGTTACCCAGACCCAGGCCATCACCGTGGAGGTACCGGCAACACAGCCCGGCGATCCGACGGTGGCTCTTGCGCCGTTTGCCGGGGACAACGTACTGGATAACGACGAAAAAACGTCGGATCAGCTCATTTCAGGCGTTACCAGCAACGTGGAGCCGGGCCAGACCGTGACCGTGACGCTGGGCGGGCAGACCTACACCGCCACGGTGGGCCAGGACGGCAGCTGGAGCGTGACGGTGCCGGCGGCGGCGCTGCAGGCGCTGGCGGCGGGCACAACGACCATTGAGGCGACGGTGAGCAACGCGGCGGGCACCGCGGCCACGACTGCCGAAACCATCACTGTGGAGGCACCGGCAACACAGCCCGGCGATCCGACGGTGGCTCTTGCGCCCTTTGCCGGGGACAACGTACTGGATAACGACGAAAAAACGTCGGATCAGCTCATTTCAGGCGTTACCAGCAACGTGGAGCCGGGCCAGACCGTGGCCGTGACGCTGGGCGGGCAGACCTACACCGCCACGGTGGGTCAGGACGGCAGCTGGAGCGTGACGGTGCCGGCGGCGGCGCTGCAGGCGCTGGCGGCGGGCACAACGACCATCGAGGCGACGGTGAGCAACGCGGCGGGCACCGCGGCCACGACTGCCGAAACCATCACCGTGGAGGCACCGGCAACACAGCCCGGCGATCCGACGGTAGCTCTTGCGCCGTTTGCCGGGGACAACGTACTGGATAACGACGAAAAAACGACGGATCAGCTCATTTCAGGCGTTACCAGCAACGTGGAATCGGGCCAGACCGTGACCGTGACGCTGGGCGGGCAGACCTACACCGCCACGGTGGGCCAGGACGGCAGCTGGAGCGTGACGGTGCCGGCGGCGGCGCTGCAGGCGCTGGCGGCGGGCACAACGACCATCGAGGCGACGGTGAGCAACGCGGCGGGCACCGCGGCCACGACTGCCGAAACCATCACTGTGGAGGCACCGGCAACACAGCCCGGCGATCCGACGTTGACCGTCGATCCTTTCGCCGGAGACAACGTGCTGGATAATGCAGAAAAAGCAACGGATCAGATTCTGTCCGGCACCACCGTCAATGTGGAGCCGGGCCAGACCGTGACCGTGACCCTGGGCGGGCAGACCTATACCACCACGGTGGGCCAGGACGGCGGCTGGAGCGTGACGGTGCCGTCGGCAGCGCTGGGCGCATTAGCGGCGGGCACAACGACGATTGCCGTCAGCGTGGCTAACAATGCCGGAGACATCGCGACGGGCAACCAGGACATTATCGTTGAACCCGCAGCGGGGACACCGGGATCGCTGACGATTACCCAACCGCTGGGCGGAGATGGTTTTATTAATGCGCTGGAGGCCAGCCAGGGCGTTATCGTTAAGGGTGCGTTCCTTGGTGGGACACCGGGTCAGCAGATTGCGGTTAACTTTAACGGTGTCAATTACAACGGTACCGTAGATGGTGACGGATTATGGTCGGTCACGATGCCTGCAGCCGCTTTTGACGGCGTGGCAGACGGGCTGAAATCGATTACCGTCAGCACCGTGGATGCTAACGGTAACCTCGTGACCGGCACAGCTGACGTGATCCTGCAGGCCACAACATTGCCTGCTGTTAACCTCGACAGCGGCGCGATCAGCGATGGTGTCCTTAATAATCTGGACGCCGCCAGCGATCAGGTACTGAGCGGGAATACCGGCATTACCGGTGACGGACAACAGGTACAGATTCAACTCGGCGGCAACACCTACAACGTTCCGGTTAATACGGACGGCAGCTGGAGTACGACGATTCCTGCCACCGATCTGTCTGCCTTACCGCAGGGGAATAACCCACTGGTTGTCAGTGTGGTTGATCAGGCTGGCAACGTGGTTACCCAGACAAATAACCTCACGGTGGATACCCAGTCACCTGTGCTGGGCGTTGATCCCGTGGGCGGCGATAACACGCTAAGCGTCAGCGATCTGACACAGCCACTGATCCTGAATGGTACCGGCCAGAATGGCGATCAGGTCACACTCTCGCTCAACGGCAGATTTTACCGGACGCTGGTGGCCTCCAATGGCCGCTGGTCTTTGAGAGTTGACCAGTCTGATCTCGCTGCATTACCGTCAGGCAGCAATCCGTTTACGGTCACGGTGACGAATGCCAATGGCAGCCAGACGACGTTCACCAGCGATCTGAATGTCGCGACGGCACCAGAAGTCCAGCCTACGATTACGGTTAATTCGGGTAGTTTTGCTGGCGATGGCATTCTGGATGGTGCCGAACAGCAGCAGCCACAAACCCTTACCGGCACCACAACCAATGTTGAGGCGGGACAACAGGTTAGCGTTACCCTGAATGGCGTGACCTACACGGGGACAGTAGAGCCCAACGGTAACTGGCAAATCACGCTGCCGTCCACCGCATTGTCCGGCTTGCCGAATGGTGCGCAGACGCTGACCGTTGAGGTCGTAAACGCCGTCGGGAACACCAGCAGTGCCGAGCTGGCCTTTACGGTGGACAATACGGGCAGCAGCGTTGCGCTGTCGCCTGTAGGGACAAATAACTACCTCAATGTTGAGGATGTGGCCAGCGATGTCGTGTTGAGTGGCACCACAATCAACATTCCTGCGGGCAGTCAGGTGACCGTTAGTGTTAATGGCACCAGCTATACCGGCACGGTCGATGCGCAGGGCAACTGGACGGTGACGCTGCCTGCCGGTTCGCTGGCTGAACTGCCAAACGGTGCTCTGCCGGTCATTACCACTATCACCGATGCCGGTGGTAACACGCTTGCCACCAATACAACGAATATTAACGTCTTTGCTACCGATCTGCCGATCGCAACGGCTGGCGTCGCCTTTGGTGATGGCGTGCTGAATGGCGCTGAAGCCACGGCCAACGGCACGATTACGGGCAACAGCGGTGTGTCCGGTGCCGGGCAAGGCGTCGTCGTCAACTTCAATGGGGTTGACTACAACGGCACGGTAGATGGTGCAGGTAACTGGCAGGTGAGCATTCCGTCAGGCATCCTCGCTGCGCTGGATCAGGGAACGGTACCTTATACCGTCACGCTCACCGATATTGCCGGCAACACCAGTACGGCCTCTGGCTCCGTCACGGTGGATACCGTGCCGCCGGTGCTGCAGGTTGCCACGCCTTCTGGCGATGGCGTACTCAACGCCACGGAAATTCAGCAGCCTCTTGTGCTGACCGGCACCAGTGAAAACGGTGCGACCATCGTCGCCTCGTTTAATGGTACAACCGTCACAACAACGGCTAATACAGATGGCACCTGGACGCTGAATGTACCGGATGCTGCGTTGAGTGGATTGTCTGACGGTAGCTATACCTTAACGGTGACGGCGACAGACAGTGCCGGTAACGTCTCTACCAATACCAGTAACCTGACGGTAAAAGCGGATGCGGCTTCGCTGCCAACGTTAACCCTGAATCCCTTCGCAGGCGATAATGTCGTCGATGGCGCAGAGCGTCAGGTCAGTCAGGTGCTGTCCGGCACCACCACGAATGTCGAGCAGGGTCAGACCGTCACCCTCACTGTAGGCAGCGATGTTTTCAGCGGCACAGTATTGGGGGATGGCACCTGGCAACTGACTGTTCCGGCAGAGGTCCTCGCTTCGCTGGCTGACGGCAGCGCCAGTTACACCGTGGCCGTCAGTGATGCCGCAGGCAATACCGCCACTGGCAGTCTGGATCTGACGCTCAACAGCAATGCCTCAGGCATCGCGCTGGCTCCCCTGAGCGACGATAACTATCTGAATGCCGGTGAGGCAACCGACCCGCTGATTGTTAGCGGAACCACGGTCAATGTCGCGCCCGACAGCACGGTTACGCTGGTGTTCAATGGCGTCACGTATACCGGCACGGTTTCAGCCACCGGAACCTGGAACATTGTGATCCCACCTGCCGATCTGGCAAGCCTGACGGATGGGCCGACCACGTTGACCGTATCAGCTACGGATACCACGGGGGCCGTACTCAGCAGCTCAGGTACGCTGAACGTGGCCATTAACAATGTACCCAACCCTGTCGTTATTAATGCTTTTGATGGCGGCGTGATTAATGCAGACGATGTCACCAGTGCGCAGGCGCTGAACGGCACAACTGGCGTGAGTGGCGTTGGGCAAACCGTTAACGTCACCTTTAACGGTAATATCTACAGCGGAACCGTGGACGCAAACGGCAACTGGCGCGTTACGCTGCCTGCTGATGCGCTTACCGCTCTGACTGAGGGCAGCACCGGCTATACGGTGACGGTCACGGATGCGGCCGGTAACAGCCGTTCCGTTGCGGGCACTGTCGAGGTGGATCTCACCCCGCCTGGGCTGACGCTGGATCCGGTGACAGGCGATGATGTTGTCGACCCGACCGAGAGCACCGGACCGATTGTGCTCAGCGGCAGCAGTGATGCCGGGGAAGGTCAGGCGGTAACGATCACCTTAAACAATCAGGTATGGACCACGGCAGTTGACGCCGAAGGCAACTGGAGCTTTACATTGCCCGCTGGCGCACTGGAAGGTATTCCCGCAGGCAGCTATGCACTGGCCGTGACCGTCAGCGATCTGGCCGGAAACAGCGTGACAGAAACCCGCGAGATTACCGTATCAACGAACAGTCTGCCGATCAGTATCGTTACACCTTTCACAGACGGCTATCTGAACCAGATCGAGTCCACGACTGACCAGACACTCAGCGGCACCACCGGCGCTTCTGGCGCAGGTCAGACCGTCACGGTGACCGTGGGGGGAAATGATTACAGCGCGACAGTGGATGCACAGGGTAACTGGTCTCTGACTCTGGGTAGTGATGTCCTTCAGGCACTGACAGAAGGCGTCAATCCCATTGTCGTCAATGTGACTGACGCGGCGGGTAACACGGGCAGCCTGGACAGTAACATCACCGTGGATTTCACACCGCCTGAACTGACTCTGACGCCGGTTACCGGAGATAATCAAATCAATGCAGTGGAGGTGCTGCAGACCATTCCGGTTTCCGGCACGGCATCGCTGGCTGATGAAGGGCAAACGGTTACCGTGACCTTACAAGGCCAGACTTATCAGACGCTGGTGCTTCAGGATGGAAGCTGGCAGGTCAATATTCCTGCCAGCGTCATGCAGGGCTTACCGGATGGCACGTATGCGTTGGATATTACCCTGACAGATGCGGCGGGTAACCAGACCACGCTGACGCAAAATCTGACCCGCGTCGCCGACAGCGCGTCATTGCCCGTGCTGACAGTCGATACCGTCAGCGGCGATAACTTGCTGAACCGGGCAGAAGCCGCTGCCGATTTCACCATCAGCGGTGGCAGCACGAACCTGACGGCGGGGCAGGTTGTGACTGTCACCCTGAACGGTCAGAGCTACACCGGTGCCGTACAGGCAGACGGCAGTTGGAACGTGACCGTTCCTGCGGGTGATGCTGGCGCGCTGCCAGATGGTGCGTTGTCTGTGGTGGTGGTGGCGAGCGATACGGCGGGCAATCCTGCCAGCAGCACTGCCAGCCTCACTGTCATCGCCAGCGAGGCGGCGCAGCCAACGCTTAGCGTAGATGTAGTGGCAGCGGACGACATCATCAACGCAACCGAAGCCGGAACGGCGCTGGAGGTGACGGGCAGCAGCAGGCTACTGGCAGAAGGGACGCCTGTTACGCTGACCGTTAACGGTATTGCGTACCCGACCACCATTGATGCCAACGGCAACTGGCGCGTAACCGTGCCCGCCGATGCCCTTGCTGATCTGCCGTCCGGGACAGAACAGGCCTTTGTGGTGACGGCGAATGATGCTGCGGGCAATCCTGCGGAGGCCAGCCATAATGTCGCCATCGAAACGACCCTGCCATCGCTGGTCGATATTACCCTGAGCGCCGGCACGTCGCTGAATCAGGCCGAATCGCTCCAGGATCTGACGGTCACCGGTAACAGTGCGCCTGGCGCACAGATTAGCGTGACGCTAAATCAAATCAGTTACACCGCCCTGGCCGACGGAAACGGTGCCTGGACGCTGGCCATCCCGGCAGCGGATCTGCAAGCGCTGACTGATGGTGTTCAGACTGTCACCGTGACGGCAACGGACACCAGCGGTAACGTCGCGACCGACAGCAGCACGACGCTGGATGTGGCGATCAGAAACGTACCTGTCCTGACGCTGGACGTCCCGTTTGGCGATGGCCTGCTGAGTCAGGCAGAGGCTGCGGGTGCGTTGACGCTGACGGGCACAGCCACCAATCTGGCCGAAGGCAGCGAAATCACCGTCACAATTGGGGATCAACCCTTTACCACGACGGTCGCTGCCAACGGTATCTGGACGCTCAATCTGGCACCGGACGCGCTCAGCGGTTTACCCGATGGCGTGACGCAGGTGCAGGTGACGGCCAGTGATGTGGCGGGCAATCCGGCAGAAGCATCCGTCGGCGTTGAGATCTTACTGACGCCACCAGCGACGCCAACGGTTGCGGAAACGCTGTTTGGCGACAACGTCATCAATGCCAGTGAAGCTGCGTCAGTACAGCTGATTAACGGCACCACACCACTGAGCGACGGGCAAACCGTGAACGTGACTGTGGACGGCACACCGCTGACGGTATCCGTTGACGCCCAGGGTAACTGGACAGCCAGCCTGACGCCGGAAGTCATGGCGGGGCTGGCCGATGGCAGCCATACCCTGAGTATCGTGACGACCGATCGGGCAGGCAATACCTCGGTGACGACCACACAGGATTTCACGACGGCAACCGCACCGATTGCCGCGCCTACGCTTGATACGCCGTTTGGCGATGGACGCATTAACGCGGCCGAGGCGCAGGCTGGCGGTAGCCTGAGTGGCGATCTGAATAATGATAACGCCGCCGCCGTGACCGTTACGGTCAACGGGACGCTCTATGCGGCTGCCATTAACGGCGACGGCACCTGGTCACTGGATCTGCCCGCGAGCGTCCTGCAAACGCTGCCGGATGGGACCTGGCCGGTGACGATCACCGTCACCGACGTGAATGGCAATACGGCCAGCACCGTTGACAACATCATTGTCGCTGTGCAAACGCTGCCGAATGTGAGTCTCAATCTGCCGTTTGGCGATGGTGCGCTGAATGCCACTGAGGCGACACAGGACCAGACCCTGACCGGTACCACCGGCATCAGTGGCGCGGGGCAAACCGTCACGGTGGTGATCAGCGGCTTCAACAATGACGAACCGCTGAATGCGGTCGTGCAGAATGACGGAAGCTGGTCGCTCACGCTGACCCCGGATCAGATGGCGCAAATTCCTAACGGCAGCCATGTCATTACGGTGAGTGCAGCCGATAGTGCGGGGAACACTGACAACACCACATTAAACGTGGTGACCGCGGTGACGGCGCCCGTGCCGACTTTTGCGGCCACGCAGTTTGGTGGCGACAATGTGCTGAGCATCAGTGAGGCCGCCGCTGGCGTCACGCTGACGGGAACGACGGGCAGCAGCGGCGCAAATCAGGCCGTCAGCATTATCGTGAATCTGGACGGCATCAGCTATCCCGGTACGGTCGATAACGATGGCAACTGGAGCGTGACGATTCCGCCGAATGCGTTAAATTCGTTAGGGAGCGGTCCGTATACCGTCACCGTTAACGTCGTTGATGCTACCGGCAACCCGGGTACTGCCCAGTTTAACTTCACGGCCGATCTGACGACACCGGTGCCAACCGTGGCCCCGCTCGCACGTGACGGTTTTATTAATTCAGCGGATGTCGCGAATGGCGTCACCCTGACCGGTAGCACAGGGGAACCCGGTGAAGGGCAGACGGTTGTGGTCACCTTAGGAGGGACAAGCTTCGATGCGGTGGTACAGGCAGATGGCAGCTGGACATTAGCCCTGAGCACAGCCGATCTGCAAGCTTATACCGACGGAAATTACAGTCTTTCTGTGGTCGCGACGGATGCGGCTGGCAACAGTGCCACCCTTACAGAGACGCTGACCATTGATACTACCGCACCTGTGATCACCACGGTGGCCTTTGCAGGGGATGACGGACTGGATTACGCCGAAAGTGTTCAGCCGCAGGTGCTGAGTGGCGTAGTAACAGGGGCTGAAATCGGGACTTCGTTGACCGTTTCCCTTGCGGGTACGGTGCTGGGCACGGGCATCGTTGGGGCAGACGGAAGCTGGAGCCTCACACTGACGCCTGAACAAATGCGTGACTTTACGCAGCCGACTACCACACTGACGCTGACCGTCAGCGATCAGGCCGGTAACCCGGTGACGCAGGAACTGTCAGTTCCGGTTGATCTGACGCCACCGCCGGGACCGCTGGTCACGCTGGGCACCGTATCGGGTGACAACATCATCAGTACGGTCGATCAGGCAAATGGTGTCGTGCTGAGCGGAACATCGCAAAACCTGGGTGCTACCGGCGAGGTCAGCATTGTCATCAACGGGATCCCTTACGCCACCACGCTGGATGCGAACGGCAACTGGACGACGGGAGCGCTGTCCGTCGCCGATTTCGGCACCACCGACGGGCCGGTCACCATTACGGTCAACGCGACCAATGGTTCGGAAACCGTCACGGCCACTGGCACCGTGCAGTTGGATCTGACACCGCCGTCACTCACTATCAATGACTTTGCGGGTGACAATGTCATTAACGACGGCGAAACTCAGGTACGCCAGACCATTAGCGGTACCTCGGACACCAGTGAGGCGGGCCGCGCAGTAACGGTGACGCTCAACGGCAAAACCTACACCGCCGTCGTGCAGACTGACGGCACCTGGTCAACCAGCGTACCGGCCAGTGATATGCAGGGCACTCGCCGAGGGTCAAACGGTCATCAATGCCCAGCTCAGCGATGCTGCGGGTAACGTGACTTCCGTCGACCGCACCGTGACTGTAGATACGACCGCACCATTGATTCAGACTGACGCCTTCCTGGGCGACAACCTGATTAATGCAGCCGATATCACAACCAGTCAGGTCCTGACCGGTCGCACAACGGGCGCAGAAGAGGGCCAAACCATTTCCCTGTTCGTGGGTGATGGTGCGCCGATCGCTACGGCGGTTATCGGTGCTGACGGTGCCTGGAGCATTGACTTAACGCCTGACGTGCTGGCCAGCCTTAACGATGGTCCGCTGGTCTTTGGTCTTCGCGTCAGCGATGTTGCAGGCAACCAAACCGATGCGACGATCACCGTCAACAAGGTGGTGAACGCGGCGTTAAATCTGGTGGTCGACTCTGTGTTTGGTGACGGCACACTCAGTGCGATCGATACCACGATTGCACAGACCATTACCGGCACGGCCACATCGGCCGGCGTGGGCGCGACCGTCGCGGTCACGATTGGTGGCACAACGCTGACCAGCGCGGTCGGACAGGATGGCAAATGGGCCATTGTGGTTCCACCAAATGTACTGGGTTTGATCAGTGATGGTCAGCTGGCGCTGGACGTCACCCTGACAGATGCTGCGGGCAACGTCCGTACCGTGGGGGAAACCGTGACGGCCATTGTCGATGCCGTACCCGTTGTGGGAACCCTGACCGGCCTGTTTGGTGGCGACAACTTGCTGAATATTGCCGAAGCGGCCGTCAACCAACAGATTGGCGGTACGATCGAAAATGCGGCGGCGGGATCGCAGGTGACGGTGACGTTAGGCACCCGCACCTACACCACCGCAGTGGGCACCAATGGAAGCTGGAGTCTGACGCTGCCTGCTGCCGACCTGACGGCGCTGACGGCGGGTAACCAGACACTGGGCGTCAGCGTGATTGATGCTGTCGGCAACGTGGCCAGCAACAGTACCACCATTGGCATTTTCACCCAGACGCCGACTATCAGTCTGACCTCACTGTTCGGTGATGGTGTGCTTAACCTGGCCGACATTGCGACCAGTCAGACGCTCAGCGGCGTGGTCAACAACGTCGCAGCAGGTTCGACAGTCACGCTTACGGTAGGCGCCTCGCAGATTAACGCAGTGGTGGGAGCGAACGGCACCTTCTCCGCAACGGTGACGCCAGATATCCTCGGCACGCTGGCGCAGGGCAACCTCACCATCGGGGCAACGGTTACCGATGCTGCCGGGAATACGGCCTCGACCAGCGCGGGCATTCGCGTCGATACCGTGGTACCAACCATCACCCTCAATCCGCTGTTTGGGGATACGTTGCTGAATGTAGCTGATGCCCTGGAGGGGCAGACGATTAGCGGCGCGGTAACCGGGGCGGAAGCCGGATCTCGCGTGGTTGTGACGATTGTGGGCCAGCAGCTCGTGACCGTCACCGATGCCAGCGGCAACTTCAGCCTCGGCTTAACGCCGACTTTGCTGAAAGGCTTGTCCGACGGCACGCTCACTGTAGACGTCAGCGTCACCGATGCCGCAGGCAATACCAGCAGCAGCTCGGCCACGGCGACCGTAGGCATTAACAATCTGCCGAAAGTGACGCTGAACCCGCTGTTTGGCGACGGTGTGCTTAATATTGCCGAGTCGCTCGTGACGCAGACCATTACGGGGACCGCAACCGGCGTGGCGGCGGGCAGCACCGTGCGCCTGGCGATTGGCAACACCACGGCGACGGCGGTGGTGAATGCGGACGGCACGTTCTCTGCTTCGTTAAGCCCGGCAGTTCTTTCGACATTGCTTGGCGGCAACTTTACGGTCAGTGCATCGGTAACGGATGCGGTCGGTAACACCACCTCCACCAGCGCAGGCGTGCAGCTGGCCGTGACGCAGCCAACTCTGACGGTCAATACGGTGTTTGGCGACGGTGTCCTGAGCGCCGCAGACCTTTCAACTAATCAGACCATCAGTGGGTCGTCGTCACTGTCAGCGGGCGCAACCGTCAGCGCCACGTTAAACGGCGTGACCTACTCCACCAAAGTGGTGAGCGGCGGTGGGTGGACGATCAGCGTACCGAAGGCCGATCTGCTGAGCATCAGCGATGGTGCGAAAACTGTTGCCGTGACAGGGACCGACCTTAACGGTAATACCGTGTCCGGTTCGGGCAACCTGAGCGTCATCAGTAACAGTGCGCCGGCGTTAACCATTACCTCCCTGTTTGGTGACAACGCGCTGAGCGTCGCAGATGTGAAAACCACGCAGACGATTAGCGGGACGGCCACTAACGCGGAAGGATCGCTGGTGCAGGTCACCATCGGTACCCAGACCTTTACCACGTCGGTAAACAGTAACGGGACCTGGAGCCTGCCGATCTCCGCAACAAACCTGGCGGCGATTGCGGACGGACTCTATACCGTTACCGCCAGCGTCACCAATGGTATCGGCAACAGCGGCAGCGCGTCTGCTTCGCTGGGCGTCGCCAGCCGCAGTACGCCGACCGTTGGGGTGAACAGCTACTTTGGCGGTGATGGTTATCTGAACATCTCTGAATCCAATATCGCTGAAACCATCAGCGGCACCAGCAGTAATGCTGTCGGCGGGCGCGTGACCGTTAACGTGGCAGGTAATATTCTGACCACCACTGTAGGCGCAAACGGCACCTGGAGCGTTAGCGTACCGTCAGCCACACTGAAAGGCATTTCGGACGGCAGCCATTCGGTCGCGGTCACCGTCACGGATATCGGCGGTAACAGCACCACGACGACCAGTGCCTTTACCGCGTTGTCGCACAACCAGCCTGTCGTCGGGGTGGATCCGGTGCTCAGCGTCGTGACCGCACTGTTGACGGGTTTGACGGTGCAGGGCGGATCGCTGAACGCAGCCCAGGGTTCCAGAGTCAGCGTGACGCTACTGCTGGCGAACGGCAGCAACGGGCCAACCATCAATACGACTACCGATGCTCTGGGACGTTACTCGGCTAATTTTGCCTCGTCACTGCTTTCTGTAGGGGGACTCTTGCTGTCAGTGAATACGCTGGCGAAAGTGACCATTACGGATGTGGCCGGTAACAGCTTTACCACCACAAACACGCTGTTGCTGGGGTCATTGTTGCCTGCCACGACCACGCTGTCGGCGGAGTCGTTTGCCACCTTCGCGGTGTCGGACGAAAGTGTTACGGCGGCCAGTCTGGAAACGCAGCATCACAGTCAGTCTGGCGAGGAAACAGCACCGGCGCTCCATGCCGTCTCTACACTGACCACGGAAGCCGATACGGTGGTGCCGACCAGCAGTACCGAGTCGGTGAATGTCGCGGAGCAAGCCGTTGTCGTGCCTGAAACCCCCATAACGGAGGAGGCTTACAGTATTGGTGGGGTGGTGATTACGCTGGAAGATGGCAGACAGATTGAAGGGGCGACGGTAAGCGGCAGCAGTGGTGCCGATACCGTGACCGTCAACGATCTGAATTTCAGCCATATTGATGGCGGTGCCGGTACCGATACCCTGGTGCTGGGCGGTGATCACATCACGCTGGATCTGACTGCGCTTGGCCTGAAAGTCGAAAACATTGAAATTCTCGATCTGGGTAAAAGTGGCACCAATTCGGTCAAACTTGATCTGAATGAGGCGCTTACGCTTACAGACAACCAGAGCGATGATTTGATGATTAAAGGCGCAGACGGCAGTCAGGTCACGCTGGTCAATAGCGATGGTGGCGTTTGGGAAATCAGTGGTGAGCGTATGCTGAATGGCCAGGCCTATGAGGTCTACCATAATTCGGCGCTTGCCAATGACAACACGCTGGGTGATGTGCTGGTCCAGCATAACCTGCAGGTCGCCATCGTCTAAACGGTGCAGTTTGATGGTTACACGCAGAACACAGCGGGTGCGCAAGCACCCGCTTTTTTAATCCGTTTTAACTGACCGTACCGCAGTTAATACGCCGCATTCGATAGTGCGTGTCGGTCATCCATCATCCAGGCGGAGGACTGGCACGGGATAAAGCGGTATATAACGTCACGCCCTGTCCTGACGCCTCGTCCATCAACGGATAGAGTAATTCCTTAACTTTATTAACTGGCAGGTTGTTTACTTATGCTAATGACTTTTTGGGATTGAATTTGGCTAAAAAAACAGCTTTCAGACGAGATATTTGATAACTGGCGATTTTTGTCATGAACCTCTCGCCAATTTATACTATTAATATTAACGCGCGCTTAGCGGTAGGCTTTCAAAAACATAAATTAAATTAACAATAAAGTGCGTGTTCTGCTGTCGCATTGCTGTTTTTTACGCCCCAAATCACCAGGTAATCCTCTAACGATGATAAACAGCCCTGTTGGTATGAAGAATGAAGAACGCGCGTCTGGTCCTGATCTGTTGTGCCTTGAATGGCATGGTACTCCCTGCAGCCCTGGCTGCGCCTTTACCCGAAGCCGAATTTAACTGGCGTGCCGCGCCCAGTGAAGAACAGGTGGCAACCTTAACCCTGCGTGAGGCGATTCTGCGCGCGTTTGCCCGCAATCCGAAGATTTCGGAAGCGGCCGCTCAGATTTACGTAGGGGAAGGGGATCTCAGTGCGGCCCAGAGCGCCTGGTATCCCCAGATATCGCTTCAGGGCGCAGCGGGGCGCTCACATCAGACGGATTCCTCCGGCAGTCTGAACAACAACGGCTCTGGCGGCATTATGCTCAGTCAGCTCCTGTACGATTTTGGCCGCACCAACGGCGCCATCGATGAACAGCATGCCCTTTCAGAGGCATATCGCTTTGGCCTGTTCGATGCCATGACGCAGGCCGCGAAAGATACGTTACAGGCCTATCTTGAGGTCAAACGCTATCAGTCACTTGCCATGACGGCCCAGACAAACATCGCGTCGCTTGAGCACGTTCGCGAAATTGCCAAAATGCGGGCGGATGCCGGTCTCAATTCTCAGTCCGATGTATTGCAGGCAGAAACCCGCATTGCTGCGATGCAGGCGACTCGTGAACAGTATCTGGCACAGCTTCGCTCGGCCAAAGCCCAGCTTACGGTCTTGACCGGCGTGGTACCGGCGACGCTGCCTGAACTTCCTCAGGCGCTGCTCAGGCAGCAGGTCACTCTTGATCGTATTGCCTATGAAAACAGCGCCTCGGTGCGCAGCGCGCAGTCTAAGCAGGAAGCCGCGCGTGAGCGGGTAAGGCAGGCCCAGTCTGGCCACTGGCCCAGTATCAAAGTGCAGGCGGGCCGGACGCGTTATGAAAACGATCAACGCTCATACTGGGACGACGAAGTGCAGCTCCAGGTTGAGGCGCCGCTCTATCAGGGCGGGCTGGTCAATGCCAAAACGCAGGCCGCCGAGGGTGAGCGTCTGGCCGCACAGGCGGCGGTGCAGCAAGCCAAACTGGCCATTAATCAAAGCGCCTCCACGGCTTACGCCGATATGATTGGCGCCCAGCAACGCCAGCAGGCGGGGGAAGTGCAACTGGCCAGCGCGGAGCACACGCGCAATGTTTACGCCGACGAATACCGGCTCAGCAAACGTAGCCTGAACGATCTGCTCAGCGTTGAGCAGGATGTCTTTCAGGCCGACAGTTCCCGCATCATCGCCCTCTACGACGGCTGGGATGCCACCGTCCGCTATGCGGCCGCCGTTGACAACCTGCTCGATATCATGGGCATCGACCGCCAGAAAAACAGTGGCGATCTTCTTCCTTCGCTGCAATAGCCAGTCTGCACTAAAAGGCGTGAATAATGAGTGTACAAAACCTGAAGACGGAAAACTGGATTGCCGCGATGTTGCGTGTGGCGGCGCGTTTCGGCAAGCCTGCCGATGGCAAAACGCTGCGTCAGCAGATGCGCTGGTTCGAACATCTCCCTGCTGAACAGCAACTTGAACGGCTTTGCGGTTTGCTCGGCCTGCACCTGACCATGGTGTCCCCCAACAAACTGCGCTGGCGCCAGGACATCACGCCTGTCGTGCTGGTTATGGAAAACCATAGCGTGGCGGTGCTGGAAGGCATTGATGGGGAGGGAAGCGCACGTTACTGGCTCAGCGAAGGCGGTGACGTGATTCGCGAAGGTGAGCTGGCGGGCCTGCTTTCGCGTACACAAGGGGATGTGGGCGTTATTGGCGTTGCCGCTCGTGGGCGGGATGCCCGCATTGATGAGTTTGTTCAGCCCTATGAGCCGCACTGGTTCTGGAAAAACTTTCGGGGCATGGGCCGCCGTATTGCTGAGATTTCCCTGGCATCGATCATCAGTAATGTTCTGGCGCTGGCCGGGATTCTGTTTTCCATGCAGGTCTACGACAGGGTCATTCCTGCGCAGTCCGAAGCTACGTTGTGGGTGCTGTTTGTGGGCGTGCTGATTGCCGCCGCCATTGAATATTTGATTCGTCTGATGCGCACGCAGGTATCCGATCTGATGGGGAAACGCATTGACCTGAAAGTCTCTGCCATGCTGTTTGCCCGGGCGATGAATATTCGTAACGAATCCCGACCTAAATCAACCGGCTCTTTTATCTCGCAACTGCGCGAGATCGATCAGGTGCGCGAGTTACTGACCTCCACGACCGTCGGCGCGGCGGCAGATTTACCTTTTGTCATTCTCTTCCTGTTTATTATGTCGTTTATTGGCGGCTGGCTGGTCCTGATTCCGCTGGCCGCCATTCCCCTCATTATTATCCCAGGCCTGCTGGTACAGTTTCCTATGGCCCGGCTGGCGAAAGCCGGCTTACGTGAAGGGGCACTGCGTAATGCGGTGCTGGTCGAGACCATCGAAGGCATTGAAGACATCAAGGCATTGCAGGCAGAGCCGTATTTTCAACGCCAGTGGGAGCAAACGCATGAGGTCAGTGCGTCAATCGGTAATCAGCAACGCCTGTGGGGGGCCAGACTCACGGGCTGGGCATCGACCGTGCAGCAGCTGACCTATGCGGGCATGCTGGTCTTTGGGGTCTATCTGGTGCTGGACGCACAAATCACGACCGGGACGCTGGTCGCCTGTAGCTTGCTTTCCTCGCGCACCATCGCGCCACTGATGCAACTCACCATGGTTTTTTCCCGCTGGCAGCATGCGAAAACCGCAATGAAAGGGCTGGATGAGCTACTGAAAAAACCACTCGATAAACCTGAGACCGCGACATTGGCCCACTGTCCGACGCTGACCGGGCACTATGAATTGCGCAACGTGCATTACACCTATGATGAAGAGAACGAAAAGAACGTACTCAACGTGCAGCAGTTAACCATCAGGCCCGGTGAAAAAATCGCCATTCTGGGCAAGGTCGGTGCAGGTAAATCCACCCTGCTGAAAATTCTGGCCGGTCAGGCACAGGCCACGCAGGGGAAAGTGCTGGTCGATGGCGTGGATATGGCGCAAATCGACCCCACGGATCTCCGCCGTCAGCTCGGCTGGCTTTCTCATGATTCGCGACTGTTCTTCGGCACGTTACGTCAGAATCTGCTGCTGGGGAATCCACACGCCAGTGAACAGGAGATGCTGCAGGCGCTGCGTATCAGCGGTGCGTTGTCGCTGGTTCAGCAGGATGCGGCCAGTCTGGATCGCATTATTAATGAAGGTGGCCGTGGGCTGTCGGGCGGCCAGCGCCAGATGATTATGCTCAGCCGGATGATTCTGCGCCAGCCACAGGTTGTGCTGCTGGATGAACCCACCGCCTCGATGGATGAGCAACTTGAAGATCATGTGATCCGCCAGATGCAGAGCTGGATCAGTGGACGAACGTTAATCCTGGTCACGCACCGTCCCGCACTGTTGAAGATGGTTGATCGTATCGTGGTGATGGAAAACGGCCGCATCATTGCGGATGGGACAAAAGAGCAGATCCTGCGGCGCGCGACCGTGGATGCCGGTCAGGGAGGTGCAGCATGAGCATCGTCATGTTAGACAAAGATTTGGCCAAACATGAGCGACGCACATCCACCATCATCTGGTTGTGCACCGCCGCGCTGGTGCTTTTTCTGATCTGGGCGCATTTCGCCATTCTTGATGAAGTCACGGTCGGCACCGGAAAAGTGACGCCGTCAACCCGTGCGCAGGTAATTGACAGTCTGGACGGCGGCATCGTGAAGCAGCTTAACGTGCATGAGGGCGATATCGTCGAAAAAGGCCAGATTCTGGCCACTCTGGATCCCACCCGTTTTCAGTCTAACTTTGGTGAAGTGCAGGCACGGGTGAGGACGCTGCGCGCTTCGTCTGAGCGACTGAGCGCAGAGCTGTCTGGTACACCGCTCACCTTCAGCGCAGAGACGCTAAAAGAGCCGCAACTGGTGGCGCGTGAGAAGCAGTTGTACGAATCACGTCGCCGTAACCTGACAGAGACGATCAGCAACCTGCAACAGTCTTTACGGCTGGTTCAGGATGAGCTGCGTTTAACGGAACCGCTGGTGGCGAAGGGCGCCGCAGGGCAGGTGGAAGTCATTCGCCTGCGCCGTCAGGTCAGCGATCTGCGCGGTAAAATTGATGAGGCACGTAACGATTATCTGGTCCGTGCCCATGAAGAGCAGGTAAAAAACAATGCGGAACTGGATGCCCAACTGCAGGTTGCCGCAGGCAAAGAAGACCTGCTGACGCGTGCCACGCTCACTTCACCCGTTCGGGGTATCGTGAAGGATATCCAGGTCACCACGGTCGGTGGTGTGCTCGAACCGGGCGGTAAGATGATGGAAATCGTGCCGCTGGAAGATCAACTGCTAATCGAAACCCGTATCAATCCTCGTGATATCGCCTATATTCGGCCCGGCCTGCCAGCCGTGGTGAAAGTGACCGCCTATGACTCTTCCATCTACGGTGACCTGCCGGGCGTGGTGGAAACGGTCTCGCCAGATACCTTGCAGGATGAGGTTAAGCGCGATCAGTTTTATTACCGTGTTTATGTCCGCACACAAAAAGCGGAGCTGACAAACCGGGCCGGACGACGCTTCCCCATTGTGCCGGGCATGGTGGCGAATGTAGAGATCAAGACAGGGCAGAAATCTGTCATGGATTATTTGCTTAAGCCGTTGAATAAGGTTAAAGAATCGATGCGTGAACGTTAATAAGGCGTGGAACCGGACCGGTAACCTAGCTGGTTTCGGTCCGTGATAAAATACAGGGGAAACTTTGTAAGAGGTGAGGGTTAATTTGGCGAGGGCGAAGCGGCATAAGTGACGAATAATTCAGCACTTAGCGGTGCTATTTTCCGCACAGCTGACCAGACACTGAACAGCAGGCAAAAAAAAGCCGGGCAATATGCCCGGCGCTTAATTAGCATTTAAGAAATCATTCGGGGGTGAATGAAGATAAGAAATAAATGATGATAGCGGGTGTAATTATAGGGATTATGGGAAAGATGTTTTATCATTGAGTGCTTAGGAATATTCCCACTAAAATCATAGGAATAACTATTATTAAGTAAGGGATTATCAATTTGTGCTTTATTTTTTATCACTCTGTGCGGCTAATTAGTTCCGTAATATTCATATCCTGAAATAAATTTTACAGTTAAAGAAACACTTTCTGAAATTTCGTATCATTTTAGCGATGGATTATTACGCTTGTTGAAATAACAATGGGCCTTCAACCGATTTATCATCGGTCAGCAGTGGCAAATATAAAAGGCACATAACAGAGGGTAATAAAATGAAGCGTCACATTCTCTCCCTGGCGATCCCTGCTTTACTCGCAGCGGCAGGATCGGCAAATGCGGCTGAAATCTATAATAAAGACGGCAATAAATTAGATTTATTTGGCAAGGTAGACGGCCTGCACTATTTCTCGGACAACGACAGTAGCAATGGCGATCAGTCGTATGTGCGTTTTGGCTTCAAGGGTGAAACCCAGGTTACCGATCAACTGAGCGGCTACGGCCAGTGGGAATACCAGGCCGCGCTCAACAATTCAGAAGCCCAGGGAACAGCTGACAGCTATACCCGTGTTGGCTTTGCCGGGTTAAAATTCGGCGATGCGGGCTCATTCGACTATGGCCGTAACTACGGTGTCGCTTACGACATTGGCGCGTGGACAGACGTGCTGCCTGAATTCGGTGGCGATACCTATGGCGCGGATAACTTTATGTTCCAGCGCGGTAACGGCATGGCAACCTACCGTAACAACGGCTTCTTCGGACTGGTCGATGGCTGGAACTTTGCGGTTCAGTATCAAGGCAAGAACGATAACCCCACTGAAACGTCAGGCGGTCGTGATGTGTTGGGTGAGAACGGCGACGGCTGGGGCCTGAGCACCACGTACGATCTGGGATCGGGCTTCGGCATCGGTGCCGCGACCTTCCAGTCCGATCGTACTAATAACCAAAATGGTAATGCGCCAGGCATTCTGGGACGCGGTGATAAAGCTGCAGCCTATACCGGTGGCCTGAAATACGACGCCAACAATATTTACCTGGCCGCGATGTACACGCGCGCCTATAACGCCATCAGCTTTGGCGACAGCACCAGCGGCAACCAGGCGAACACCGCTTACGGATACGCCGATAAAGCCGACAACTGGGAACTGGTGGCGCAGTACCAGTTTGATTTCGGTCTGCGTCCGTCTCTGGCGTACATCAACTCACGCGGTACTGATGTCCAGAACTGGGGCAAACAAAATCTGAAGAAATACGTCGACGTAGGGGCGACTTACTACTTCAACAAAAACATGTCGACCTATGTTGATTATAAAATCAACCTGCTGGACGATAATGACTTTACCAAAGCGGCCGGTATCAATACCGACGATGTGGTGGGCGTAGGACTGGTTTACCAGTTCTGATAAAAGCAGGGAGCGCTATGCGCTCCCTGCGTTATTCCTCACCCACCGAGGCTGGCGGATGGTTTTCGTCTGACGGCACAAGAACATTGCCGTATCTCGCCCCTTCAAACGCCACACCTGACAAGGTAAACGCGGCGTAACTCAACCAGCGTTGTAACGCCGTCATTCCGATTTCTGGCTTTTCCATCCTCTCTCTCCCGGCAACGCAGATAGCATTACACGTGCAGGATTCATGCCAGTCCGACCGCTCTCATAGCCACGGACATCTCGCCCGTTTTGCTACAATGGCCGGCGATTCAGGGGAAGAGAATGACCTTTGATGGTGCAGACGTGATCAACGACGGCGCAGATAAGTCGTAACCATGTGGCGGTGACGGCGTTGTTGCCAGGTTTTATAACTGCCAATAACGAACAGGCCCAGCGCAACGGCAAGGATTATATAAATCATCTGTTGCTCCTTATGCTTACGCCCTCAGTATTGAGGAGAACGATCCAGTCTGTGCGACTCACTCAGCTTTATCAACCAGTTTTAATTTAATTTACTTAATGTTTATGCTTTGAAACAGGCATAAAACGCCCGTTATGGATGAATAATGATGAGAAGTAAGATTAATCTGCTGTTAGTGGCGGCGGTCCTGCTGGTAGCAGGATGTGATCATCCCGCATCAAAAACCAAAGACGGAATGGTGCTGGAAGGGAAAACGATGGGAACGGTGTGGCGGGTGAGCCTGGCGGGCGTGGATGAAACGCGTAAAGCCGATCTGCAGCAGCGCATTCAGCAACAACTGGATGCCGACGATGCCGAACTTTCAACCTGGAAGGCTACCTCCGTGCTCTCTCGCTTTAATCAGAGCCGCGCCACCACGCCGCAGCCGGTGAGTGAAAACATGGCTGATATTGTGACGATGGCTTTACGTATCGGTAAAAAAACAGCAGGCGCCATGGATATTACGGTGGGACCGCTGGTGAATTTATGGGGGTTTGGGCCGGATAAACAGCCCGTGCATATTCCCGATGATCAACAGATTGCTGCGGCCAGAGCGTTGACCGGCTTACAGCATTTGCGCGTCATACAGGGCAGCAACGGACAATGGCTGCAGAAAGATCTGCCAGGCTTGTATGTCGACCTCTCCACTATGGGCGAAGGATTTGCCACCGATCATCTGGCTCGCCTGATGGAGCAGGAAGGCATCAATAACTATCTGGTGTCGGTCGGGGGAGCCGTCTTATCCCGTGGAATGAATGCACAGAACCAGCCGTGGCGGGTTGCGATTCAAAAACCGACTGACAGAGAAAATGCGGTTCAGGCCAGAGTCGATCTGCAGGGCCATGGGATCAGTACGTCGGGGAGCTATCGCAACTATTATGAACTGGACGGTAAACGCCTCTCCCACATTATTGATCCGGCCACAGGCCGGCCTGTCGATCACAAGCTGGTTTCGGCAACCGTGATTGCCACGACCGCGATGGAAGCCGACGGCTGGGATACCGGGCTTATGGTGCTAGGCACAGAAAAAGCCAAAGCGCTGGCTCTGAAAGAGAAGCTGGCGGTGTACCTGATTACGAAGGAAGGGGACAAATTTGTGAGCTGGATGTCGCCACAATTTACCGCTTTCATTATTCCATCTGACTGACAGAGAGAAACGCATGCTGGATCTGTTTAGTGACGCTTCACCCTGGCAGGAACCGCTGGCGGACGGCGCCGTGATATTGCGGCGACGTGCCCGCGATCAGGCCGACGCACTGTATGAGGCGATCATGACGATTGCGGCGAGCAATCCGTTTGAACACCGTATTACGCCGGGAGGACACCGCATGTCCGTCGCCATGACCAACTGCGGTGATTTTGGCTGGTCCACGGATGCGCGCGGCTACCGTTACAGTGAGCAGGACAGCACACATCAACGCCAGTGGCCTGCGATGCCGGAGACGTTCCGGCTACTGGCCCGTCAGGCGGCAGAAGAGGCGGGCTTTCCGGCGTTTAACCCGGATGCCTGCCTGATCAACCGCTATGAACCTGGGGCAAAACTGACTTTGCATCAGGATAAAGACGAGAAAGATCTGCGTCAGCCGATCGTTTCTGTGTCGCTGGGGTTGCCTGCTGTATTTCAGTTTGGTGGCTTTGAACGCAGCGATCAGGCGCAACGGGTGCTACTTGAACACGGGGATGTGGTGGTCTGGGGCGGCCCGTCTCGCCTGCGTTACCATGGAATATTGCCGCTGAAAGCCGGTATTCATCCGCTGACTGGCGCGTTCCGCTATAACCTGACATTTCGCCGGGCGTTTTAACGTGCGCAAGTTAGTGCGAATAACTATTGCTATCATTTGCCATCACTTTACACTGCAGGCTCACTGGATTGCCGGGTAAGGTTTTATGGCGTTGTTACAGGTTGTTTTTAATCAGTATCGCTGGCCGTTTATTGGCGTGATTTTGCTCACCCTGCTGAGTGCGGCATTGGGATTAGGCATGATTGCGTTTATTAACAGCCAGATGATTGTTGCGGTGAATACCTCGCTAAGCGTGTTGCCGGCTTTTCTGGCTCAGGTCGCGCTGCTGATGGCGGTGACCCTGGCCTCACAGCTGTCGCTGACCTGGCTGGGGCATCAGTTTGTCTGGCGGCTGCGCGGCGAATTTATCAAACGTATTCTGGATACGCGCGTGGAGCGCATTGAGCAAACAGGCAGTGCGCAACTGCTGGCAGGATTAACCAGCGATATCCGGGCCATTACCCTTGCGTTTGTGCGTCTGCCGGAGCTGATTCAGGGCATCATTATCACGCTGGGTTCAGCGCTCTATCTTGCCTGGCTGTCGCCGAAAATGTTGCTGGTGACCAGCGGCTGGCTGGCTGTGACGTTGGTGGGCGGCTGGATGCTGGTTTCCCGGGTTTATCAGCACATGGCGAAACTGCGTGAAGTTGAAGACAACCTTTACCGTGACTACCAGACGGTGATTGAAGGACGTAAAGAGCTGCAGCTTAACCGCGCGCGTGCCCGACTGATTTATGACACGGTTTATCAGCAGGATGCCCGCGCTTACCGGCACCACATTGTGCGCGCCGATACTTTCCACCTCAGTGCCGTCAACTGGTCCAATATCATGACGCTGGGTGCTATCGGCATGGTCTTTTTCATGGCAAACAGTCTGGGCTGGGCGAATACGGCTGTCGCAGCAACGTTTTCCCTGACGCTGCTGTTTCTGCGCACGCCGCTGCTGTCGGCGGTAGGGGCCTTGCCGACATTGCTCAGCGCGCAGGTGGCCTTTCGCAAACTCGCGCTGTTTGAACTTGCACCTTATCAACCTGATTTTCCTGTCCCCGCAGCAACAACTCCGTGGCAAACGCTTGAGTTGCGCGACGTCACCTTTCATTACGGTGAAAACGGGTTTCGGGTGGGGCCGGTCAACCTGACGCTTCGTCGTGGCGAACTGGTGTTTTTGATTGGCGGTAACGGCAGCGGTAAGTCGACGCTGGCGATGCTGCTGACAGGTCTGTATCAGCCCCAGTCCGGTTGTCTGGTGATCGACGGTCAGCCGGTCGATGCTGGCGACCGGGATGCCTGGCGGCAGCATTTTTCAGCCGTCTTTACCGATGTGCACCTGTTTGATCGCCTGATTAACAGTCAGGGCGAACCGGCTTCGCCTGCCCGCGTCCAGCTATGGCTTGAAAAGCTAAAAATGCAGGACAAGCTGAAGATTGAGGGGAATAAGATACTTAATCTGCAACTGTCGAAGGGGCAGAGCAAAAGGCTGGCGTTACTGTTGGCGGTGGCGGAACAACGCGACGTCTTGCTGCTGGATGAGTGGGCCGCCGATCAGGACCCGCATTTCCGCCGGGTGTTTTACCGCGAACTGCTGCCTGCGTTGCAGGCGGCGGGCAAGACCGTCTTTGCAATCAGCCATGATGATCACTACTTCATTCATGCCGATCGTCTGCTGGAGATGCGCGATGGCAGGCTGTATGAGTTAACCGACAGTGAGCGCGAGCGGGCCACGCAGGATGCGATAAAGCTTACCGACACCGGCTTGTAGACGCGTGGCAGCCGTTGCCGGCGCATCGACGATTAACGGAAATAAGACAAAAGATAAAGCCGCTCAAATCAGCGGCTTTTCAATGTTGGGTTGGCGTTTTCAGCTTCCACTCAGGCCTGACAGTGCCAGAGCCAACAACGGTGGGTTGGTCGCTTGAGATAATCAATCATTGGGTGGGATGGCAAAGTTTTTTAGTGACACGACAAAGTGGTGTTGGCCTTTACTGATGCGCGCACCGCGATCGCACCACTGACTTGCCAGACGGAAGAAATCGTCACAACCGATGTCGTATGCCAGCTCCACCTTACTGATGCCTGAATGCAGTAAGTCTTCTGCATCCTTCAGGTTCTTAGCTTTGATGACCATATCTGTATCCTCGATTTCAGGAGGAAACAGAATAAGTTATTTTTATTACAAAATTGTTTCAATTTCATGAATGGCTGTCATATTTGCCCGTTTTGTGAAGCCACAAACACTTTGCATGTCACGTTAACCCAATGACTTTTTTCCTGAATCTCCCTTTCAGGCCTTTTTCTGGCAAGCCAGAGGGAAACCGCCTCAGCATTGCCCGACTCACTATCCGCTCACTGCCATGCTATCTGTTCTGCGTTTTCCACTTTCACGGTTGGGGTTCACTTTCTGCTGCTTGCCGGACAGGCCCCTGCGACAGAAAACTGAGATCGCTGCCGGACGGGCGCTGATAAATACGTAATGAAAAAACGTTAGCGATGGCATAGATATATTCAAAGATTGCCGACTGAGTATTTTCATAGTCCACCCAGAGTACGGAGGAGGTAAAGCAGTAGATCTCAATCGGTAACCCTTCGGCTGACGGTTTCAGCGATCTCACCACGATATACATGTCTTTGTGGATATCCTCCCGCTGTGTCAGCCAGGCAGTAAGATAGTGACGAAAGACCATCAGGTTAGTCATGCCGTTTTCAACAAACCAACGGTCACCGACCGCGCTCAGTTCCCGACCATCCATCAGCTTTGACAGTTGTTCGCTGATGCCGCGGACCTGGACCATCGGCTCCAGCATGGCATGATCTACAAAGCGTATTGACGTTTGATCAAGGTAGAAACTCCGCATAATGCGTCGTGCACCGGAGGAAAACATTGCCTGCCAGTTGGTGTACGTTTCGGTCAGAAAGGTTTTTGTGGGCACACGCGAAAGTGTATTGTCCCAGTTACGAATGGTGATGGTGTGCAGCGCGATATCAATGACCTCGCCACTGATATTATTCGCGGGCAGCTCAATCCAGTCGCCAAGCTGTAGCACGTCATTCGATGAGAGCTGAATATTCGCCACCAGTGATAACAAGGTGTGCTGAAAGACCAGCATCAGAACCGCTGCCACGGCACCCAGACTGGAGATGATAATGGCTGGAGACTTATTCGACATAATGGCCAGGATCATTATCGCAGAGATAATGTGGACCAGAATCTTACCGACCTGAATATAGCCCTTGATTGAATGATTTTTACGTTTTGATTTTTTGACATAGGAGATGTTCACAATCTCCAGTACTTCATTAAAAAACAGCGACAGATAAACCATAAATAAAATGCCGCAAATGGTTTTTATGGCGATTAACAGGTGCTCGGGCAGGTCCGGCATAAACTGCAACAGGAAGTAGACCGTGATGACCGGAATAAAATTGGATAGTTTTTCAGACAATCTGACATCTTTATCCAGCGGCACCTGATTCTTGTGACTGCTGAAGAACACTTTACGCACCACTCTGACCACAAAAAATTTGCATATCAGATGGGCTACCAGGCCCGCGACAATCAACACCAGGAGGTTAACAGCAATAGAAAGGGCGGGTTTATTCTCGATAAAGTGTTGTATGTCGTTAAAATAATTCATGTTAATCGTAAGCCTGGAAATGTTGCTGGTATTCAACCACAAACCTGTTGATGGCGATAAGCGTAGCGTGCGCCTGCTCTTCGCGCGACCGCGGTTAAATAAATTGTTGTTTGTGCATGAACCTAAGCCGCGCGGCTATCTGTTCCAGCGCGGGTCGTTAACCGCGATGTTTTGTCGATGCATCGCATTGTCTCATGAAGGTGAGTGCGGGTAACGCGCGGAGGTCTCCATCGCAGCAAACCGCATTGCAGATAAAGACAGGGAAGAGGCGAATCAGAGAAGGGATAATATCGTCGGCGTTTTTCTCCTTTGCACAGGGAAGGTGATTAGCGTCGGGTTTTATACTTGCAGAAAATTAAATTTTTGATGGTGACTGACGCGTATTAACCAGGCTGCTGTCGGTTTTATCCCAGGCGAGATGATGGCTGAATATATGCCCATATACGCTGAATACATGGAATATATGGTTATTATTTTGCTTATGAGAGCGTTATCGTAGGTTAAAAACACCTCTAAAACATATGCTTATCGCCACCTCTTTTCAGGAAGGTGGAAAATGAAAACGCACATAACGTCAACCATTCATGCCGATTACGCTGTTCAGTCAGACCGCTCGGGTCGTGTAGGCTTTATTGAGAAGGCCGGATTTGGGGCCGGTGATGCAGCCTGTAATATGCTGTTCAACCCGATAACCCTGTTCCTGTCATTTTTTTATACGGATATATTTGGTCTGGCACCGGGCGTGGTGGCGACCATCTTCCTTGTTGTCCGTTTTGCAGATGCGATTTTTGATCCTTTTTATGGCGCCTGGATTGATAAAACCACCACACGCTGGGGACGCTTTCGTCCGTGGATCATTGGCTTCGCCGTACCGTTTGCGATGAGTTGTATGGTGATGTTTTACACGCCCGATTTGCAGGGCAATGCAAAGATCCTGTATGCGTTTATTACCTATCTGATTTTGTCACTGCTGTATTCCGGTGTGAATATTCCGTACTGCTCGCTAGGCGGTGTTATCACCACCAATGCGCAGGAGCGGGTGTCCTGTCAGCAGTTTCGTTTTATGGGCGCTGGCTTTGCCAGCTTATTCTGTACTCTGACATTGTTGCCGATGGTGGCTTTCTTCGGTAACGGCAACCGGCAAATGGGCTTCTTTTGGGTCATTACGATTTTTGCCGTGATTTCCCTGTTCCTGTTTGTCTTTTGCGTGGCTACGACACGGGAGCGCGTGATCCCCAAAAGCAACGCCGGGGATTCCATCTTTAACATTATCCGGCAAATCATGAAAAACGATCAGTGGGTCGTCTGTGTCTTTGCCATGTTCCTGGATTGTATTCCGTCGTTTGTGCGCGGGGCCGCGTGTATTTATTTTGCCAAATACGTGATGGGGCTAAACGATTATTATGCCACGCTATTTCTGAGCACCGGGATTGTCGCCGGGATTCTGGGTTCCTATATCACACCGTATTTTACCAACCGCAGGTGCAAAGTCACCGTTTACCAGGCATGCAAAGCTATCGCGCTGATGATGTCTGTCGGGTTCTTTTTTCTGCCCGCGCAGAATGTGCTGGTGGTCTTTGTCTGGTTCTTTGTTCTGTCAGTGATTCATCAGATTGGCGCGCCCATTCTGTGGTCGTTTATTGGCGATGTGGATGACTATGGCGACTGGAAAACGGGTAAACGTCTGTCCGGCATCTGTGCCTCCGGTAACCTGTTTTCACTCAAAATTGCGCTGGCCGTCAGTGGCGCGATGGTGGGGGCCGTGCTGTCGGTTACCGGTTATCAGGCCAATGTCGCCATTCAAAAAGCTAGCGCGATTGCGGGCATTTATACGCTGATGGTCTGGATTCCGGTCGTGGGTTATCTGCTTTCTGTGTGGCTGGTCCGCACGCGCTACATACTGACCACGGCCAAAATGAAAACCATCGAAGACGACCTGTTATCGACGCATCCTGAGTGAGCCTCTGCGCGTTCGCCACAGAGAAGACAGAAGGGGAGAAAATGATTAAGTACTTTTTTCAAAAACAAAACTACATCGGCCAGGTCAATGACGCGCTGTACGGTTCTTTTGTGGAACATCTTGGACGTGCGGTCTACAGCGGTATTTATGAACCCGGTCATGTCACGGCGGATCGGCACGGTTTTCGTCAGGATGTGGGGGCCCTGGTGCAGGATCTGGGGATTAACACCGTACGCTATCCTGGCGGCAACTTTGTCTCTGGTTACAACTGGCGAGACGGTATTGGGCCGCAAGCTGAGCGTCCGGTGCGGCTGGATTACGCATGGCTTACCAAAGAGAGCAATCAGTTTGGCATTGATGAGTTCGCGACCTGGTGTGAAAGCTATGGGCTGACGCCCATGATTGCCGTAAATCTTGGCACCGGCACGCCGCAGGAGGCCGGTTACTTTATTGAGTACTGTAATGTGGCATCGGGGACCGCGCTGAGCGACTTGCGTATCCAGCATGGTCGGGCAGCGCCGTACAATTTTAAACTCTGGTGCCTGGGTAACGAGATGGACGGTGACTGGCAAACCGGGCAACTGAGTGCAGAAGATTACGTGAAAAAAGCCCGAGAAACGGCAAAAATCATGCGCTGGGTCGATCAGGATATCAGGCTGGTCGCCTGTGGCAGTTCAAACTCGTTACAGGACAGTTATCCGGAATGGGATCGCATCGTTCTGGAAGGGCTTTATCATCAGATCGATTACCTTTCCTGCCACCACTATTTTGAAAACAGCACCGGCAATCCGCAGGACTTCCTGGCGTCTTTCCAGCGAATGGATGATTTTATTCATACCATCACGGCCACAGCCGACTATGTGAAAGCCAAACTGCGTAGCGATAAAAAAATGATGCTGTCGTTTGATGAATGGAATATCTGGTCCATTGAAGGCGAGCCCTGGCAGGATTACTTTACCGATCCCGCTAATCGCTATCAGGAAGCACCGCCGTTACTTGAACAGTCTTACACCTTCCTTGACGCGCTGACGTTTGGCGGGCTGATGTGCTCGTTACTCAATCACTGTGACCGCGTAAAAATGGCTTCTCTGGCCCAGTTAGTTAATGTGATTGCCCCCATCTTTACCCGTCCGGGAGGGGAGGCCATTCGCCAGACAATCTACTGGCCTTTCCAGATGGTGAGCCATTGCGGGCGAGGGCATGCCTTACGCTATTTTGCCAATGTTCCCACCCTGAATACGGTGCACGGCGAAACCCGGCAGATACAGAGCGCGGCGGTGTACAACGAAGAGAAACAGCAAATTGCCTTCTTCGCGCTCAATATGCACGCGCATGAGGCAGCGGATGTGGCCTTTATGCTCGATGACTTTGGTGAAGGGACGATAGCCGAACACAGCATACTGGCAGGTCATGCGCTGGACGCAAAAAACACTTTTGCTCAGCCCGACAACGTGGTGCCAACGTCACGCACGCTCACTGAGGCTGAACGTCGTCAGATGCAGGTGACGTTGCCGCCGCTGAGCTGGAACCGGGTGCTGATTGATCTGCGGGGTTGAATACAGGTCGGGCCGGCCAGGTTGGCGGGCCCGGAGACAGACATAAAAAAACCAACCGTAAAGGTTGGTTTTTTCGGGAGAATTTGGTCGGCACGAGAGGATTTGAACCTCCGACCCCTGACACCCCATGACAGTGCGCTACCAGGCTGCGCTACGTGCCGAACTTTGGAGAGCTAGTCTACTGATTATCAGCACGAATGCAAGCGTTCTAACGCCTAACTGCCTTATTATTAATCAGTTAGCGATAAAACGCTTCTCTTCTGTGAGCACCTGCAACAACAGCGCCAGCTCGGGTTTATGATCCTTCAACGTATTGCCGTCTGCGTCGTAGGCGCGATAGCTACCGTTATTGTTGAGCACCAGCGTGACTTTCGGCGTGGTGATGACCAGCTTATTGTCTTCGCTACTGGTCACCCAGTCATGACGGCGCTGTGCCGCAAACAGATCTTCACCCTGCGCATAATTCACCGGATTCGTTCGCACATGCAGCAAGCGCTGCATCAGCGTCACCATCACGTCCTGATGATCGGAAAGGCGCGTCACCGTCTGTGCGGGCGTGTCCGGCCAGTGAATCACCAGCGGCACCTGCAGGTTTTGGCGATTTCCCTCGTTATCCGGATCGCCCTCCAGCGCGATACCGTGCTGTGCAGTAATCACGACCACGGTGTTTTTCAGCAAATCACGCTGCTGTAGCGTGGTGAGGATCGCCTGAATCTGTTCATTTAGTGCCGGTGCCTGGCGCAGATAGCTGCGCTGGCGGGTTTTGTCATTGTTGCCGCTGATATCCGGTCCGTTCAGGGCCAGCCAGGAGAACCATGGCGTGCCGTCAACTTTTTGCGTGCTCAGCCAGTTTTGCCATTGCGATACGGTGCTGGCATTGGGCTGATCGCCGCTGGCAGGCAGCGAGTAATCTGACAACAGCGCCTGACGGTACAACGGCTGGTTGAAGCCGTCAGAAGAGAACAAACCAAACTGATAGCCCTGCGTGCTCAGCGCCGTCAGCAGGGCAGAAGGCGTACGTTGCGCCAGCACGCCGTTCATATAGCTGGGTGAAATACCGTAGAACAGGCCAAACAGCCCTCTTTCAGCGTTATCGCCTGCGCTGAAGTGCTGCGTGAAACGCACGTTCTGACGGGCAAACGCGCCTAGCGCGGGCAGCGCCGTGTCGGTGTTGGCGCTGTTCAGGCCATCCACCGTGATCACTAACAGGTTATCGCGCGTACCTTTATCCGCAAAGGTGATATCGCTCAGCGGATACTGCACGGCCGCCGCTTCGGGATCGCCTTGCTGTACCAGGCGGCGTTGATATTCCTGCGCATCCAGTAAGCCGTGGCGCTCCAGGAAACGTCGCGCGGTCATCGGATAGGAGAGCGGCAGATTGGCGCGTTGCATAGTAATAGGGCGGTAGAAGTTGGCGTCCGCCCAGATATACATCAGGTGGCTGGCAAAGAAGGCGCAGATAAACAGGGCCGCCAGCGGTTTGCCAAAAGAGCGGCGGTTCAGGCTACGTAGCTTCTGCCAGCTCCAGGTGGCAAACAAAATCTCCACCAGAAAAATCAGCGGCACGCCGATAAACATCAACTGCCAGTCGCGCGCCATTTCACTTTGATCAGGATTGATCACCAGTTCCCATACCACCGGATTAAGGTGAAGATGGAAACGGTTAAATACCGCGCTGTCGACCATCAGCAGTGTCAGCCCTGCCGTGGCCACCACCGACGACAGGACCCGCATCAGACGTTGCGACATAACGACGAACGTCAGCGGAAAAATAATCAGTAAATAGGCGGCAAAGACAATAAAGCTGAAGTGGCCAATCCAACTGCTGTACGCATAGATACGTCCCGCCAGGGAGGCAGGCCAGTCGGCAACCAACAAATAGCGGCTACCCAAAATGAGCGCGAAAAAGATATTAAACAGAGCAAACCAGTGTCCCCAGCTAATCATCTGGGAGACTTTTTCGCGGTAGCGCTGTCGGTTGGTTACCATAGTTTTACGTCAGACCGGCAAATTAATGAGTACTGTCGTCTACCGACGCCTGTAGCGCATCAGCAAAAGAACGAGCCAGAGCGCGACGTTGCGCAGGCGCAACATCGCTGTTAATCAGGTTGGTTACCATGTTCCCCAGAACCATCAGGGAGAGATCGGTGGGAGCCTGGTCTTTTTGCAAAACCTGCGCCATTTCCGCGAGGAGTTGTTCAACGCGTTGGTCGCTGTAACGGGATGATTGTGGCATAGCGAAAACTTATCTCGTCTCAAAAGGCGATATAGTACCGGAACAACGCACTTTTTTCCGCAAATTTATCGAAAGCATCCGGTCTGCGTTATGCAGAGAGTTGAAAGCTGCTGCTGGCGGTGTTTGAATACGCGCCTGTGCTACCAGGAGGAGTTTACCATGAGTCTGGATATCGACCAGATTGCCTTGCATCAGTTAATTAAACGTGATGAAAATCAGCTAGAGCTGGTGTTGCGTGATTCGTTACTGCCGGCCACCAGCACGGTCGAAGCAATGGCGGAAGAGTTGCACCGTGTTTACAGTGCGAAGAGTAAAGCTTACGGGCTGTTTAATGCGGAAAGCGAACTGGCCGAGGCGCTGCGTAACTGCCGCAAAGGACATGATGATTTCCTCGCCTTCAGCCGGGCGGCGACCGGACGCCTGCGTGATGAACTGGCAAAATATCCCTTTGCAGAAGGCGGCGTGGTGCTGTTTATTCAGTATCGTTACCTGGCGGTAGAGTATTTACTGGTGGCGGTATTGAACAGCCAGTCCAGTATGCGCGTCAACGAACAAATGGATATCAGTAGCACACACTATCTGGATATCAATCATGCGGATATCGTGGCACGTATCGATCTCACCGAATGGGAAACCAATCCGGAATCCACCCGTTACCTGACTTTTTTGCGCGGCCGGGTCGGGCGCAAAGTGGCCGATTTCTTTATGGATTTCCTGGGCGCGGAAGTCGGCCTGGATACCAAAGCACAAAACCGTGGCCTGTTACAGGCGGTAGATGATTACTGTGACGAGTCGAATCTGGATAAAAATGAGCGGCAAAATTATCGCCAGCAGGTTTACAGCTACTGTAATGAGCAACTTCAGGCAGGCGAAGAGATTGCGCTGAAGGCGCTGTCTGGCGAACTGCCACCGCTGGGGGATAAAACGTTTGAAGCCTTTACCCAGGAGCAGGGCTATGAACTGGAAGAACATTTCCCGGCCGACCGCAGCACCTTACGTCAGTTAACCAAATTTGCCGGGAGCGGCGGGGGGCTGACGCTAAATTTTGATGCCATGCTGCTTGGCGAGCGCATTTTCTGGGACCCGGTGACGGATACCCTGACCATCAAGGGCACGCCGCCCAACCTGCGCGAACAGCTACAGCGCCGTACCAGCAGTAAGTAATGGCGAGCCGGACACGGCGTTCAGACTGACCGCAGACAAAATAAAAGGGCCGGTTTCGCAACCGGCCCTTCTACTTTCAACTCACCCGGCGATTAAGCGCGAACGAAGTCGATGTGGTGCAGTTTTGGCTTGAACGGGTGACGCTGAACAGCCTGCACTTTAACTTTGGTTTCTTTACCATCAACAACCAGCGTCAGAACTTCTTCGTAGAAGCCTGGCTTCGCTTGCAGGTTCATTACCTGGTCGTGGTCAAGGTCGATAGAAACAGCCGCTTCTGAACCACCATAGATGATGGCCGGGAAACGGTTTGCTGCGCGCAGGCGGCGGCTCGCACCCTTACCCTGCTCTTTACGTTCTACTGCATTGATAGTGAACATTAATACGTCTCTTTATAATTTCTGCTACAGGCGACCCAGTAACAGAAGGGTTATTCAACACCGCTGATGCACATGCAAAAGCGGGCGGCATTATAGCCGTAATCCCCCACCGGGGCAAACGCTAATACGACCTAGCGGAGTTCATTGGCCCGGCGGAAACGGCCCTGATAGTCAAACAGCTTCTCGCGAATCTGCCAGAAGCGGCCTTTGGCGCGCGCCACAACAAAATCGGGATGACGCAGCAGCGGCTGTAAGGCCAGCACATCGGCGGCGGTTTGCCAGCCCAGCGGCACGCCGGGTGCGCGCTGGTGCGGGCGCATAAAGAGCTGTTCGAAGGCCTTGCGCTGTGCAGGGGTTTGCAGGCGAAAGCGCTCGCTGACGCTGGTGCCGTCTTCATCAAAGTAGGTGGCGTTGAGCCATTCGCCTTTTTCATCGCGGCCCTGTTCCAGGGTCATGCCACCGCAGCGCAGAACCCGGGCATCTTTCAGTTTCAGGGCGGCTTTGAGCATATCGTCAGGATCGACCAGAATCTTGTCGCATTCGCGGCAGCGACGCGCAGCAATGTCGTTCTCTGCGTTGCACTCCGGGCAGTTTTTAAAGCGGAAACGGTAGTCGCACTGTTCACGCTCGCCCTCGTCGTCCTCTAAAACGCCCTGGCATCGCCGGCCGAAGTGCTCAATCACCATGCCATCGCTTGTGGTTTTGCCCCAGAAGGTGTTGGCGAAACCGCAGGCAGGGCAAAACACCTGCACGGGCTGATTGTCGCTTTTCCCTTTTGGCGTCCCCACTTCGGGCGTAAACAAATCGTGGGGATTACCGGCATAGTCCAGAATCAGGCAGTCCTTCTTGCCGGGAGACAAACGCAGACCACGCCCCACAATCTGTTGATACAGGCTGACCGATTCCGTGGGACGCAGGATGGCAATCAGGTCCACATGCGGCGCATCGAAGCCGGTCGTTAACACGGCGACGTTCACCAGAAATTTAAGCTGCTGGGCTTTAAAGGCGGCGATCAGGGCATCGCGGTCTTTGGCATGGGTTTCCGCCGAGACCAGCGCGCTGTTTTCCGGCAGCAGGCTCAGAATTTCCCGCGCGTGTTCGACCGTGGAAGCAAAAATCATCACGCCCTGGCGATCGTCGGCAAATTCCACAACCTGACGAATGATCTGTGGGGTAATACGCTGCTGCTGTTTGAGTTCCCGGTTCAGATCGGCTTCGCTAAACAGGCCATTCGCCTGCGCGGTCAGGCGGCTGAAATCATACTGCACCACCGGCATATCCAGCCGTTCAGGGGGCACCAGAAACTGGTGCTTAATCATATAGCGCAGGGGCAGTTCATAGATGCAGTCGCGGAACAGGGCTTTTTCGTCGCCACGCACCATTCCGTGATAATGAAAACGGTAGATCCAGCCCTTGCCCAGACGGAACGGTGTGGCCGTTAAGCCCAGTAAACGCAGGTTGGGATTGTGCTGACGCAGATGCGTAAAAATCTGTTGATACTGGCTCTCTTTGTCGTCACCAATGCGGTGACACTCATCCACGATCACCAGCGAAAAGGCGCTGTCAAACAGGCTGAGGTTTCGCGCAACGGACTGCACGCTGCCAAACACGACTTTTCGCTGGCTCTCTTTGCGCTGTAAGCCTGCCGCAAAGATATCAGCCTCCAGGCCGTAAGCCTGATATTTGCTGTGATTTTGCGCCACCAGCTCTTTGACATGCGCCAGCACCAGCACCCGGCCGCGGCCCAGGCGTGCCAGTTCCGCGATCACCAGGCTTTTTCCTGCCCCGGTGGGCAGCACTATCACTGCAGGTTCATGATGACGACGGAAGTGGGCGACGGTGGCATCCACCGCTTCCTGTTGATAGGGACGTAAAGTAAAAGACATGCTGCTCACTTTTGGAAAACCTGCTGCAATTATGCCACGAATCGTCTATAAACGCGCTGTCAGAGAGACGCCGTTCAGGCTATACTTCCCAGACTTTTTCAACGGTTAATAACGCCGTTTTAGTTTCCCTCCGCAGTAACAGGCAAAACACATTCATGCGACTCGACAAATTCATTTCTCAGCAACTGGAAATCAGCCGTGCTATCGCCGGACGCGAAATCCGTGGTCAACGTGTCACCGTTAATGGTGAGGTGGTGCGCGATACCGCATTCAAACTCCAGCCCGATCACGAGGTCGAGTATGACGGCAACGTGCTTCAGATGCAGACCGGGCCGCGCTATTTCATGCTGAATAAACCGCAGGGCTATGTCTGCTCCACGGACGATCCCGATCATCCTACCATCGTCTATTTCATCGAAGAACCGATGGCATTCAAACTGCACGCCGCAGGCCGGTTGGATATTGATACGACCGGATTAGTGCTGCTGACGGACGACGGACAGTGGTCGCACCGTATCACTTCACCGCGTCACCATTGTGAGAAAACCTACCGTGTGACGCTTGAAGCGCCGGTAAGCGACGATACCGCTGCGCAGTTCAGCGCAGGTGTACAACTGCATAACGAAAAGAGCCTGACCAAACCCGCACAGCTTGAGATCATCACACCGACGGAAGTCCTGCTGACGATCAGCGAAGGGCGCTATCATCAGGTCAAACGCATGTTCGCCGCCGTGGGGAATCGGGTGGTGGAGTTACACCGTGAGCGCATTGGCGCCATCGTCCTGGACGAGGACCTGGAACCGGGAGAATACCGCCCGTTAACAGAAGAAGAGATAGCCAGCATTGGCTTGCCTGACGAACTGAAACAGAAATAGCGAGAAAGCCGGTGCGCAAGGAAAAAAATTCGCCAATGGGGTTGGTGATCATTCTCGGCCTGTTAGCGATGTTGATGCCATTGTCGATAGATATGTATCTGCCTGCCATGCCACAAATTGCGCGTCAGTTTGCGGTATCCGCAGGCAGCGTACAGATGACGCTCAATCTTTATATTCTGGGGTTCGCCATTGGGCAGTTGATCTACGGTCCGCTGGCCGACAGCTATGGTCGCAAACCGGTGATAACGCTGGGCACCCTGATATTTGCCTGTGCGGCGGCAGCCTGCGCGCTTTCTCAGTCAATAGAACAGCTTATCGCGATGCGTTTTTTGCACGGCCTGTCCGCTGCGGCTGCCAGTGTCGTGATAAATGCCCTGATGCGCGACAGCTACTCGAAAGAGGAGTTTTCGCGCATGATGTCCTTCGTGATGTTAATCACCACCATTGCGCCGCTGCTGGCCCCCATTATCGGTGGCTGGCTGCTGTTGCTCTGGAGCTGGCACGCCATTTTCTGGACACTCTCGATAGCCGCGCTGATTACCACCGTTCTGGTCGCGACCCAGATTCGGGAGACGCTGAAGCCTGCGCAGCGCCAGCGTTTTCATCTGCGCACGACGCTAGGGAATTTTGTGGCTTTATTTCGCCATAAACGGGCGTTCAGCTATATGCTGTCGAGCGGGTTCTCCTTTGCGGGACTGTTTACCTTTCTCAATGCGGGCCCGTTTGTTTACATCGAGCTCAATCATATTTCGCCGCAAAGCTTTGGCTATTATTTTGGCCTGAATATCGTGTTTTTGTTCATCATGACCCTGATTAACAGCCGCGCGGTGCGCCGTTTTGGCCCTGTCACCCTGTTCCGTTTTGGGTTACTGGTGCAGTTTGCGATGGGCATCTGGTTGCTGGTGGTCAGCGCGTTTGATCTGGGGTTCTTGCCGCTGGTCTTCGGTATCGCCATGTTTATCGGCTGTGTGTCCATGGTGTCATCAAATGCCATGGCGGTAATTCTGGATGAATTTCCGCACATGGCCGGTACGGCGTCTTCACTGGCGGGCACGCTACGTTTCGGCGTAGGCGCACTGGCCGGTGCGCTGCTCTCCCTGTTCAGCTTTAACAGTGCCTGGCCTATGGTGGGCACCATTGCGCTCTGTGCAACGCTCTCCGTTGCGCTCTTTCTCTACGCGTCACGTCCGCATTCTGCCGCCCGCTAAGCAGGCGGCAGCCTTCGCTGTCGCCTGTCCTGACCTGCAAAGACAATAATGTTTCTTATTTGTGAAAAAAAATAGCAAATAAAGTAATCACATTGGGTCTAAAATGATTGTTAGTTATCATTAAACGCGGTACATATAGCCCAAAATGAGATTCAACTCGCAATTTGGCAGATAACGCGCATGACAGGTTCGGCGCGCGATGCTGATACCGTTGGTGGTGAATTGGCTGCATTCTCTGGAGATACTGATCACTATGTTGCAACTTTCGGTGGTGCATCGTTTACCCCAGCGGTTTCGCTGGTTGAGCGATCGTCATAGCGTGATTGAGACTGACGATACGGATTCAGAAGAGCACGATGTTATCGCGCTTCGTCTGATAAGCCATGATGGCGTGCCCGCCTGGGAGATTTTGCATGAACTGAAAGACATGCTGACCGCCATTCAGGTCGATGGCAAAATTGCCGAGTGCGAAGGGCAACCCTGTCTTTTTATCCGCCGTTGTGATGAAAGCGCCACTAACTGCTGTCTGAAAAACCAGGGCGTTGCGATTGCGGAGACCTTTATTGGTCGCTGAGCGCCACTGACCTGAGCAGCTCGCGAGTATAGGCTTGCTGTGGGGCGGCGAATAACGTTTCACAGTCACCTTGTTCCACCACCTCTCCCTGTCGCAGGACGATCAGCTGATGGCAGAGCGAGCGAACCACTTCCAGATCGTGGCTGATAAACACATAGCTGAGCTGACGTTGCTGTTGCAGCCCACGCAGCAGATCCAGAATCTGTTTTTGGACCGAGCGATCCAGCGATGATGTGGGTTCATCCAGCAACAGCAGTTCAGGCTCCAGAATCAGTGCGCGTGCAATAGCGATTCGCTGCCGCTGTCCGCCCGAAAACTCTGCCGGATAACGATGGCGGCTCTCCGTGTCCAGCCCGACTTCTGCCATCACCGCGATAACCCGCTCTTCCTGCTGTGCCGCACTCAACTGCGGAAAATGCACCGCCAGCCCTTCGGCGATAATTTGCAGGACGGTCATGCGCGGATTAAGCGCAGAGTCAGGATCCTGAAACACTATCTGAATACGGCGGCGAAGCGGCAACAGCTGTTTACGTGACAGTTGATGCAGCGGTTGATGATCAAACCAGACTTCGCCCTGAGCGGCTATCAGTCGCAGCAGGGCCAGCCCGGTGGTGCTTTTCCCCGAACCGGATTCGCCCACCAGCCCCAGGCTTTCCCCGCGTTTCAGGCGAAAACTGATCGAGTTGACGGCAATCTTTTCGCCCGTTTTACGCTTAAACAGCCCCTGATGCAGGGGGAAAGTGACGCGCAAATGCGCCACGTTCAGCATCACAGGAGATTCGGCCGCGAGCGGCACGGCGCGGCCTTCCGGGTTGGCCGCAAGGAGTTGCTGAGTGTAAGCGTGCTCCGGCTGACGAAGCAGAACCGCGCTGCGGTTGTGCTCCACCACCTGACCGGCGCGCATGACGCTCACGTTATCCGCCAGCTGACGAACGATGTTCAGGTTATGCGTAATAAACAGCATCCCCATATTCAGTTCCTGTTGCAGTTCACGCAGCAGGGTAAGGATTTGCGCCTGTACCGTGACATCCAGTGCGGTCGTCGGTTCATCGGCAATCAACAGCTTCGGTTGGGTGAGCAGCGCCATGGCGATCATGACGCGCTGGCGTTCACCGCCGGAGAGCTGGTGCGGAAAATCATTGAGTCGCGAGGCGGGCTGGCGAATACCGACGCGATCCAGACAGCGAATAATCTCTGCCCGTGCCGCTTCCCGCCGCAGCCCGCGATGCAAAGACAGAACTTCGTACAGCTGTTTTTCGATGCTGTGCAGCGGATTGAGAGAAACCATGGGTTCCTGAAAAATCATCGCCATTTGATTGCCACGCAGTCCGCGAAGGCGCTGCTCTGATGCCGTTAACAGGTTCTCACCGGCGAACAGAATCTCTCCCTGCGGATAGACGACGGCGGCCTCATGCAGGAGCCGCATGACTGACAGGGCCGTGACGCTTTTACCCGAGCCGGATTCGCCTACCAGCGCCAGCGTTTCTCCCGCCTCAACGCACAGTGAAACATCCTTCACGACCTGATGCAGCTGTTTGCCCTGACGAAAGGCGATGGAAAGGTGATTAACGGCAAGCAGCGGCGCGTCCATTCAGACTCCTTTACTGGGATCGAAGGCGTCGCGTACGGCTTCACCAATGAAAATCAGCAGCGACAGCAGTATCGCTAGCGTAAAAAAACCAGATAAACCCAGCCACGGTGCCTGCAAATTATTTTTTCCCTGCAGCAGCAATTCACCCAGCGAAGGCGAACCGATGGGCAAGCCAAAACCTAGAAAATCGAGGGACGTCAGCGTGGTAATCGAACCGCACAGAATAAAAGGCAGAAAGGTCAGCGTAGCGACCATCGCATTCGGCAGCATATGCCGCAGCATGATGCGTGCGTCGTTGACGCCCAGCGCCTGCGCCGCGCGAATATAGTCAAAGTTGCGGGTACGCAAAAATTCGGCTCGGACCACGCTGACCAGGCTCATCCAGCCAAACAGCACGGTCACCAGCAGCAGCCACCAGAAGCTGGGCTGAACCACGCTGGACAGCAGAATCAGTAAAAACAGCGAAGGCATACCGGACCAGACTTCTGTAAGTCGTTGTCCTATCAGATCTGTTCTGCCGCCAAAGTAGCCCTGTATTGCGCCAATGACGATACCGATGACGCTGGAAAACAGCGTAAGCAGCAGACCGAACAGAAGCGAAATACGCAGACCGTACAGCAACCGCGCCAGCACGTCGCCACCGTTGGCGTCAGTACCCAGCCAGTTTTGTCGCGAGGGAGGTGAAGGGAAAGGCACCTGTGACGCAAAATTGAGGGTATTGGCTCCAAAGCGAATGGGTGCCCAGAGCGCCCAACCCGCTTTTTCCAGCCGCTGTTGCAGCCAGGGATCCTGATAATCGGCTGCCGTCGCAAAGTCGCCGCCGAAGTCAGTTTCGCTGTAGTTAAAAAACAGGGGCGCGTACCAGCGGTGCTGATAGTGCACCAGCAGCGGCTTGTCGTTGGCAACCAGCTCGGCACACAGGGAAAGAACAAAGATAAACAGAAAAATCCACAGCGACCAGTAGCCGCGTCGATGATGCCGGAAGCGCTGCCAGCGTTGCTGGTTTAAACGCGAAATCTGCATTATCGCCTCTCAAAATCGATACGAGGATCAACCAGCGTGTAGGTCAAATCACTCAGGATATTCATCAGCAACCCAATCAGGGTGAAAATATACAGGGTACCAAACATCACCGGATAATCCCGCTGGACGGTGGCATCAAATCCCAGCAGACCTAAACCATTCAGCGAGAACATCACCTCAATCAGGACCGAGCTGGTAAAAAACATACTGATAAAGGTGGCGGGGAAGCTGGCTATCACCAGCAGCATCGCATTGCGGAACACGTGGTGGTACAGGATACGGCGCTCGGAAACCCCCTTAGCCCGGGCGGTGACGACGTAATGTTTGCGAATCTCATCAAGAAACGCATTTTTGGTCAGCATGGTTAAAGTAGCAAAACCGCCAATGACCGTAGCCAGCACCGGAAGCGCAATATGCCAGAGATAATCCCCCACCTTGCCATACCAGGGCAGGGTGGCAAACTGCGGCGAGGTCAGCCCGCGCAGGGGAAACCAGTCGAAATAGCTGCCGCCGGCAAACAGGACTATCAGCATAATACCGAACAGAAAAGCAGGCACCGAGTAGCCAATGATGATGAACGTGCTGCTCCAGATATCAAACGGGCTACCATTCCGCACGGCCTTTTTTATCCCTAACGGAATCGACACCAGATAGATAATCAGTGTGCTCCACAGGCCGAGGCTGATGGATACCGGTAAACTCTCTTTAATCAGTTGCAACACAGACGCACTGCGAAACAGGCTGTCACCAAAGTCAAAGCGCAGGTAGTTCCACAGCATCGAAAGATAGCGCTGCCCGATGGGTTTGTCGAAACCGTAACGCTTTTCAATTTCGGCGATCACTTCCGGGTCCAGACCACGTGCGCCGCGATACTGATTATCGCCAGGCGTTGAGCGATTCAGGCTGGCCCGCGTTCCGCTGCTGTCAGCGCCGCCTGCGCCGGGCAAGCCGCTGGTCTGGCCAAACTGAATGTTCGCCAGCGCCTGATCAACCGGGCCGCCGGGCGCGATCTGCACAATGAAAAAGTTGAGTGTGATAATGGCCCACAAGGTCGGAATGATCAGTAACAGTCTGCGAAAAAAGTACATTGCCACAGGATGTCCTCAGCGTCGGTTAGCGGGCAGGCGGCCGGCTTTACTGACGTCATACCACCAGTTATCCAGTCCCGTACTGTAATCAGGTTTCCTCGCAGGATGGGAAAATTTATTCCAAAAGGCAAGGCGCTGGTCGGCGCTGTACCACATCGGGATCATGTACGCATTCCACAGCAAAATGCGGTCCAGCGCCTGCCCCAGTGGCAGCAAGGCGTCGGCGTCACCCTGATGGTCGACAATCGCTTTAACGAAGTGATCAACGACGGGATCCTGAACCCTGGCGTGGTTCCACGAGGACTGAATATAGTCCGACTGCCAGCTAGCCTGCAGGTTACGTGAGGGCGTTGGCATCGCGAGATACACCGTGCTGACCATATCATAGTCGCCGCTGCGCAGGCGACGCAGATACTGAGAGCTGTCAATCTGACGCAGCGTTAAGGTGATCCCCAGGCGGGAAAGGTTATGCTGATAGGGAAGGGCCCATTCGCTGTTGGTGCCACCGGGCAACAGCAGCTCTGCCGTAAAGGGTTTTCCGTTCTTATCGTTCACCAGGCGTTGGTTTTTAACATGCCAGCCAGCCTGGTTCAGCAGGGACATGGCTTTAAGCAGGTTCGTGCGATCGTAACCGCTGCCATGGGTTGTCGGGGGTGCCCAGGCGTCGGTAAAGATGTCCGGCGGTAACTGCGCACGGAAAGGGGTGAGTAGCCGTTGCTGTGCGGCATCAGGTTGGCCCTTTGCAGCATAGTTTGTATTCTGGAAATAGCTGCTGGTACGTTTAAAAGCATGATAGAACAGCGTTTTATTCATCCATTCAAAATCAAAGGCCAGCGCCATCGCCTGGCGTACCCGTCGATCCTGAAACAGGGGTTTTTGATTATTGAGCGCCAGCCAGCGCGTATCAATTGACGCGGTATTGGGCATAGATTCTTTCACAATCTGCTGATCGTCAAAGTGACGGCCACGGTACTGCGTTGCCCATTTTTTCGCGGACGTCTCTTCTCGCAGGTCGAAAGCACCGGCCTTAAACGCCTCAAACGCCACGTTGTCATCCAGGTAATAGTCGTAACGCATGACGTCAAAATTAAAGCGCCCGCGGTTGACCGGCAAATCAGCTGCCCAGTAGTCCTTCACGCGACTGTACTCAATAAACTGGCCCAGCTTCCAGCGGCTGATGCGGTAAGGTCCGCTCGACAGAGGAGGCTGACTGAGCGGTTCGTTAAACTTTTTATTCTGCCAGAAGGTATGCGATATCACCGGCAGCGATAGTAAGCTCAGCATCAAATCTTTGTCGGGTGCCGGTAACGTAATACGCACCGTCAGACGATTAACCGCCTCCATCGTCACGCCGCGATAATAGAGACGAAACTGGGGCACGCCTTCGGTCATGAATGTGTGAAACGTAAACGCGACATCCTCAGCGGTAATGGCAGAGCCATCGTGAAATCGCGCACGCGGGTTAAGGGTGATCTCCATCCAGCGAAAATCAGCGGGATGACGGGCGGATTCGGCAATCAGCGGATAGTAACTGCCGGGTTCATCATCCGACGTGGTAAATAAGCTGTCATACAGTGTGCCGGTGCCCGCCGCCGGATTGCCGCGCGATGCGTAGCGGTTGAAATTGTCGTAGGTGCCGGGCACAGCCTGAACAATTTTGCCGCCCTTCGGCGCGTCAGGGTTCACATAGTCGTAATGATGAAAGTCCACGGCATACTTCGGCGTGCCCAACTGAGCAAACGTGTAACTGACCTGCACCGGGCTGGCGTGCAGCGGGCTGGTCAACCAGCAGCACAGCAGCAAAACAACATAGCGGAACGGCATAAAGAGGGCGGTCTCCTGAACGTTTTGACACCGCAGCGGTGTTACAGGCTGATGGACTGGCTGGTCTGGCGCAGAAAGAACGCCTTGACCTGTTCGGGCGGTAGCGGGCGGCTAAACAGATAGCCCTGCAAATGTGTCACGCCACGGTTGATCAGCCAGCTTGCCTGCTCATCCGTCTCAACGCCTTCCGCCACGCTCATCAGATTCAGTTTCTTTGACAGCTGTAAGACTGTATCCAGTACAGGCGAGGTAATCGTTTCGGTGCCAATACTTTGAACAAACCCACGGTCAATCTTCAGATAATCAAACGCATACTTTTCAAGATAGATTAATGCACTGTGCCCGGTACCGAAATCATCTACCGCAATTTTAATTCCGCGCTGATGAAGCCAGTTAAACAGTGCGGCCGCGTTACTGTTTTCCACCACAGCACGTTCAGTAATCTCAAAAACGTACTGAAAGTGATCGTGCGGCATGCTGTCTTGCCAGTACAGCACATCATCGCGAAAGCTACAGGCACCCAGATGCAGCGGCGAAATATTAAGACTGATGCAGGTTCCTTTCGGCAGCGTGTGGCGCAGTAGATGTGCATCACGTGCAACCAGCTCAAAAAGGTGCCGGGTCAGGGGAATGATTTGGTTTTGCGCTTCGGCATAACTGATAAAAATGTCGGGTGAGATTGCTTCGCCTGAAGGGTGCGTCCAGCGAAGCAGCGCCTCAATGCCGTACGATTGCCTGTCTGCTGCTGTGATGATGGGCTGATATTCAACATGAAACTCGCCACGTCGAATGCCCATCGTGATTTCTTTACCGGGACGGCGCACCCGGGACAGTAACACCCAGCTCATCCCGCTGACAATTAACGCAAACAACAGGCTAATCAGCATGATCGTTTGGTAGTCGCTCGCCGATAAGGTTGAACCATAAAGTGCAAACTGAAACGGCAATCCGTCCATTGGCGTCTGCATAAGGGGTGAGGGGATCAGGTGATTTCGCACCAGCGTGGGCTGCCAGCTTGTCAGGGCAGTATTATGCGCAAGTAACGCGATACCGGTAATTTCGGGGTGAGATGACGCTTTGAGTTGATAAGGTGACAGGCTGACATTCAGCGTGACAAACAGGCCTGACTGCTGGGTGCCAGGTTGTTTGATCCAGATCGCCAGCGCCGGTTTTGTTGGCTGCATTGGCGTTCCGGGCAGTAAACGAATATCCCGTTCACGTGTAGGATCGGTGCGCGGTGAGAGCGCGCTGAGCGGCTGAAAGAAACTGCCCGTCGCCGAGGAGCAAAAGGCATTACCGTCTTTAACCAGGATAATGGCGCGTATGTCACCCGCAAAGGCTGCACGCGCGGTTAATTCGTGATTAACGATGTAGCATTCAGACTTAACTAAGGGAAGCAGCGGAATAAGGGTATCTGAAATAAGGGCGTTCACGCTGTGCTGAAAATCGGTGCTGCTGTCGATGAGCAACTGCTTGTGTTGTTGCTTGCGATGGTGCTGGGTCTGAATAAGCAAAACAGACGTTAACAACAAGAAAAACAAACTACCAACAATCGCGCTCTTCCACGCGATGCGACGAGGATAAGTTGCCTGGCGTATCAGCGCCCGCGACAATGGCATGAAGTGCTTCCCCTGATCAAAATACAAAACTAAATGATGCACAATCGCACACATTTTCGCGTTTGAGAATATAACGAGTCAGTTAGTAATGTCTCGTTATTATTTTGATAAACAAGTATTTTTTTACGTTGATTCGCTGGATTCAGAAAAAAAAACGCTGCATAGGCAGCGTTCTTTTTTCTCTGGCTGAGAGGACGTTCGTTCTACACTAGCTCGGATTTCGACTTAATACCCGACGTGCTTCGCGATAACGTTTTTTCCAGTAATCTTCATTAAGGCTGGAGATCATCACGCCGTTGCTGGTCGAGGCATGAACAAAGTTGTCGTTGCCAAGATAGATACCAACATGACGGCCGGTGGAACCTGCACGGAAGAGGACTAAGTCACCCGGGCGCAGTCTGCTGCGTGCGATTTCTTTCCCTGTTCCCTGCTGTTCGGAGGTCGAACGAGGAAGATCTAATCCAAATTGTTCACGAAAAGTACGCTGTACGAAAGCGGAACAATCAATGCCGCGTTTAGTATCACCGCCAAGACGGTAACGTACACCTTTCCAGCTCGCGTATTGATCCATGATGCGTGTCTTAACATCGACATTACGCACCATCTCTTCGAACTCATCCTGAGACGCTTGAAGTAAAAAACCATTCTGGTTGTTAACTTCATGATTCTCGATTTTTGCGTTATGGGTACTGCTACAAGCTGAGAGGAGTGTTGCCAGCGCCAGAGCGGGCGCTATCCGCCAGATATATCTCAGTATTGGTTGAGACTTGACCATTATTCGGGTTTTCCTTCGAAGTCCTTACGACAAGATTGTCGCCAGCCAGATGACAAAACGGAATGAGATTAATAAGCCAGCCAGAACAAGACAACGCTTTAATTATAAAAATGTGTAAATCACCACAATTTATCTGTTAAAGAATGCTTAATACCGCGACTTTTTTCTCACTGCGACCGAGATTAACCGATTCCCGAGGCCGTGGCGAGTGCTTTTAATCAAATTCTGATAGGTTTTTTTGATACTTATCAAACTTAAATGACTTGTTCACTTTATCAACAGGAATGCAAGTGTAATAACAGGATGAAAGGGGAAAACACACGCTAATTCCAGGCATAGTGCGGGTTACGGGGAGGGCGGCGGCGCGGCTGGCTTTCATCAGACAGGATAAATCCAGTAATATCATCGGCTTCAGCGTGATTTTTTGTTAGCGTGCTAATTGTTACTTTAAGTTTTTTATAAGTAAGGGCGGTTTAAAATTTAATCATTAACCCGCCCTCGCTAATTAATTACCCTTGGGGTTTATTTTTGCCCGGTAATTTGTGATAAAACCAATTAACCAGATAATCACTTGCCGGTGTTAATAACCACCAGCTCAATCCCACCAGAACCACAGAAAGCGAACCTACCGTAATATCCGTAAACCAGTGTGCGCCAGCCATCACGCGCGGCAAAGCGAATAAAACGACAATAACCACGCCGACTAAAAACGGGCGAAAGCCAAAATAACGCCACATAAATGCCGCAAAGATCATCAGCATCATGCCATGATCGCCGGGAAAACTGTCCTTTGACGCATCTTTAGCGGGAATGCCGGTCAGCTCACTGACACGATGCACGCCGTCAAAAAACAGCGTCGGGCTGGCGTGTTTGACCGGCAACAGATGGCCGGCCTGATTCAGAACGACCGCAGTCACAAGCATGGTAATGCCAATGGCCAGCATACGACGTCGACCGGTGGGCGTTTCGCGGTACCACAGCCACAGATAGAGCAAGCCCATTGCCAGCAAGGACACGGCATCAAAGCCGCGAAAATTAGTGATGGCAACCAGCAGGGCAAACGCCGGGTGAGCAACCATCTCATTATTGAAGGCGAAAAAAATCCCTTTATCAATTTCAAACCAAAACCCGTGATGAGGCGGTAAGTACCAAGAAAAAAACAGCATCATCCCCAGTGCATTAAGCAGGAGGATGGTGACAAGACGTGTTGCGTGCATAAATCTGCCCCAGTAAAAAAATAACCGCCGACCATAACCATGTCAGCTTAAACGAATCTTCAACAAGGCGGATTGTAAACTATTCCAGTCGGCAGGTGCGGAATGAATCATCTCAACACGGCTGTCTGGCGACGTTGTGTCCAGCAATTCATAATGAAAATCCTCCCCCTGACGATTGATACTGACTGAGCCTTCCTTTATTCGCAGGAAGCCTTTGACCCGATCTACAGGGGCAAGCCTCGCCCATTCAAGCAGAGGCTGAGCGTCAAACACCGTTTCATTGTCAAAAAGCCAGCCGCAGGCGACATAACCCTGGCCCTGATTGAGCGCCCGACGCCACGCGCTCTGCCCGTCAAGACGCATTGCCGCAATACCACTGCCCGGGGGCGTTGAATGAGAGTGATGTGCAGGATGCGGAATGTCACGCGGCGCACCTCGCGGTTTGTCCAGTAAGGCCGGAGGGATACGGCCAAATTCCGTGGCCACAAACGGGCGATCGGCCTGATGCGCTGTCCGCCATTGTGCCAGGCGCTGCTTATCATGGTCACTCCAGCGATCGCGTTTATTGCCAATGATGATGTCGGCGGCGAGGAGTTGATCGCGAAAGTTTTCATTATTGAGGATACGTGGGTCGGCAAGCTGGCGCGCATCCAGCAGCGTCAGCGTCGCCTGAAGCGTGAGCCAGGGCTCATAGGCAGGCGAGGTCAGCATGGTCAGGAGCTGGCGGGGATGGCCGAGTCCAGTGGGTTCGATTAATAAACGGTCGGGTTTATTCTGCTTTAACAGCCTGTTCAACCCAATTTGCATGGGCAGTCCGTTAACGCAACACATACAGCCGCCGGGAATCTCTTTTAGCGTGGCGCCGCGGTTGGCAAGTAATGCGCCATCAATACCAATCTCACCGAATTCATTGACCAGTACAGCCCAGTTTTCCCCGGCGGGCTTATGCGCTAACAGGTGAAGCAGCGTAGTGGTCTTTCCACTGCCTAAAAATCCGGTAAGGAGGTTAACACGTGTCATGCCTGAGGCTCCTGCAAAGCATTATGCGAATATTGTTATAGTATAACAATATTCGCCTGCCGCACGCGCCAGACTGGATCAGTCGGCGCGTCCCATATAGCGGCGCTCTGCCACATGGATGCGAATGCGCTCACCGTTACTGAGATATTCGGGCACCTGCACGACCAGGCCTGTACTCATCCCGGCAGGCTTTGTGCGTGCGCTGGCCGACGCGCCTTTAATTCCGGGCGAGGTGTCCACAATTTCCATGTCAACCGTCTGAGGCAGTTCAAGCGCCAGCACCTGTCCGTCCATGGTGAGCACCTGGATACCGGGAATGCCCCCTTCAGGGATAAACAGCAGTTCTTCTTCTATTTGCTCTTTTTTGAAGGCGTAAGGCGTGTAATCTTCATCGTCCATGAAGACGTATTCATCACCATCAATATAAGAGAAGGTGACGCTGCGGCGGCTCAGCGAAATGGCATCAATAATTTCATCGCCTTTGAAGCGTTCTTCTACTTTCATGCCGGTGCGCACATCGGTAAAGCGCATTTTATACAGCGTTGCCGCGCCCCGGGCGCTTGGGCTCTGGACATCAATGTCTTTCACCAGCAGCAGTTTGCCGTTATGGGTGACGGCCATTCCTTTTTTGATTTCGTTCGCTTTTGGCATTGCGGTTCTCGCTGACAGAGTGATCGTGCGCGCAACGTTACTCGCGCGGACGTGAACAGGCAAGACAGCGCGAAAAATTTTGTGCCTGATGGCGACTAACAGGATAAAGCCACCTCAGTATACATCATGGATCATGACGTCATTGGCGTTGCAAACGCGACATCACAGCCTGACCGGCGATCGGTGCCTGGCCTGTTTCTCTGTAAAGGTGATGTCAGGGTAAGGCACGTTCTGTTATCGTGCGCGCTTTAGCGGTTCGGGGGAGGTAAAAGATGGAATGTCGTACAGACTGTGGCGCATGTTGTATTGCCCCGAGCATTTCCTCGCCCATTCCGGGAATGCCACAGGGCAAACCCGCTAATACCCGGTGCGTTCAGCTTGCGGATAATAACCTCTGTAAAATTTTTGGATCGCCTCTGCGTCCGAAAGTGTGCGCCGGACTACAGCCATCGGTTGAGATGTGCGGTAGTAACCGTCATTATGCGATGGATTATCTGATTCACCTTGAGCAAAGTACCGCCCCCTGATTTCCCCGGTGCAGGTTCCCGTCTTCGCTGCGTTCGTTGTCTTTTGAGACATCATCACTGTTTAAAAACGCCGCATTTCTGGCTGTATTGTCGACGGCATAATTTATCCTCTGGTGCATGTTAATCGCTCCCTGCCTGCATGGCGTCCTGAATTTGTTCGTATCTTTGTGAAAGTGTTTGCTGACGCTGAAGCAGAGCAGAGGCATGCGATTAATGGCAAGGAGCTGACGTTGCTGAAATTCCCCTCCTGTTAATCGACCTCATGTCACCCAGACTTCAGCACGCTTTTTAAGATTATCCTCTGATCTCACTGAATTGTGCGTAACGTCAAAGATCTGCTACGTCGTTGACGCATTTTCTTGCCAGTGACACGCATGTTCAGCACAATTCTTGAAACGTTTCAGCGTTGCTGTAGCGGCCTTTACTGGCACGAACAGCAAGATTCGACACCAGTAAGCTGAAACGATTCAATCAGCAAGCGAGGAGAATTATGTTCCAGCTCGAATTGCAGGCCATCCATACCGGAGCCAGCGCCCAAAATAAAGAAGATGCGATTCGTCAGGTTGCGGCGGCACTTACTGCTGCAGGTAACGTGGCGGAAGGTTATGTCAACGGTATGCTGGCACGTGAGCAGCAGACCTCTACCTTTTTGGGTAATGGTATTGCCATTCCTCACGGCACCACCGACACACGCGATCTGGTGCTGAAAACCGGCGTGCAGGTCTTTCAGTTTCCGCAGGGCATTGCCTGGGGCGACGATCAGACCGCCTATGTCGCGATTGGTATTGCGGCCAAATCCGATGAACACCTGGCCTTGTTACGTCAGCTTACGCATGTGCTGAGTGATGACTCTGTTGCCGAACAGCTTAAAACGGCCTCAGCGGAAGATCTGCGTGCGCTGCTGATGGGTGAGAAGCAGCCCGCGGCGTTCAGCTTTGACACCTCCCTGATTACCCTCGACGTCAATGCACGTGATTTGATGACGTTGCAGGCCTTAAATGCCGGGCGTTTACAGGCGGCGGGCGTGGTTGATGCCAGCTATGTCGCGGATGTGGTGTCCCGCCATCCTCTGAGTCTGGGACAGGGCATCTGGCTCAGTGACAGCGGTAAAGGCAATCTGCAAAGCGGCGTAGCCGTCAGCCGCGCAGCGAGCGCGTTTGAGCACCAGGGCGAACCGGTCAACATGCTGATAAGCGTGGCAGCCGTTGATGAGCGTCCTCTGGACGTGCTGGGCTACCTCAGCGCTCTGCTGCAGAGTAATAAGGCCGATCGTTTATTAAAAGCGGATGCGGCAGGTGTTTATGCCCTGCTGACCAGCGAAGTCGACGAGCAGGCGGACCAACTGACTGCAGAATTCACGATCCGAAACGAGCATGGCTTACATGCGCGTCCGGGTACGGCACTGGTGAGCGTTATCAAGCAGTTTAACAGTGAGATCACGATTACGAACCTCGACGGCAGCGGCAAACCGGCGAACGGACGCAGCCTGATGAAAGTGGTCGCGCTGGGCGTGAAAAAAGGCCATCGCCTGCGTTTCACTGCCAGTGGTGATGATGCACAGCAGGCATTAGACGCCATCGAAGAAGCAATCAACAGCGGATTAGGTGAGGGGGCAGCATGACCAGACGTGTGGCAACTATCACGTTGAATCCTGCGTACGACCTGGTCGGCTATACGCCTGAAATTGAGCGCGGTGAAGTGAACCTGGTGAAGACCACCGGATTGCATGCTGCCGGTAAAGGCATCAATGTTGCCAAAGTGCTGAAAGATCTGGGGATTGATGTCACCGTAGGGGGCTTTCTGGGGAAAGATAACCAGGATGGTTTCCAACAGCTGTTCAGTGAACTGGGGATTGCTAACCGCTTTCAGGTGGTCAATGGCCGTACCCGCATCAACGTCAAGCTCACCGAGCAAAACGGGGACGTCACCGATCTCAACTTTTCCGGCTTCAGGGTGACCGCGCAGGACTGGGATCGTTTTACCAGCGATTCATTAACCTGGCTGGGTCAGTTCGACATGGTTTGCGTTAGTGGCAGCCTGCCGGAAGGTGTCGATCCTGACGCCTTTACCCGCTGGATGACCGAACTGCGCACCCATTGCCCATGCATTATCTTCGACAGCAGCCGTGAAGCGCTGGTCGCAGGCCTGAAGGCCGCACCATGGCTGGTCAAACCCAACCGTCGCGAGCTGGAAATCTGGGCGGGACGTAAACTCCCTACGTTGCAGGATGTGATTAACGCAGCGCACGAGTTGCGTGAGCAGGGCATTGCACATGTGGTGATTTCTCTGGGTGCAGAAGGCGCACTTTGGGTCAATGCCTCAGGTGAATGGATTGCTAAACCGCCGGTGTGCGAGGTTGTCAGCACCGTTGGGGCAGGTGACTCCATGGTAGGTGGCCTGATTTATGGCCTGTTAATGCGTGAATCCAGTGAACATACGTTACGTCTGGCTACTGCGGTAGCCGCGATGGCCGTGAGCCAGAGCAACGTTGGCGTTACCGATCGTACCCAGTTGGCCGCAATGATGGCGCGCGTCGACTTACAACCCGTTAACTAACAGCAGGAGAGCGATAGTGAAAACGCTGCTGATAAAAGATCCTTCAACAGGACTGGCCTCTGCCTACATGGCAAAACAACGTCTGGCTGCTGCGGCTGCGCAGGCGGGTTTGACGCTAACAGAAAACCCGGCGGAAGCCGAACTGGTGATTGTCACCGGTCAACATGTGCCTGACGATGCTGCGCTGAACGGAAAATCCGTCTGGCTGGGCGATGTTCAACAGGCGGTCAGTGAGCCAGAACAGTTCCTGAACCGTGCGAAAGCCGAAGCGAAACCCTGGCAGGCCCGCGCAGCCGCTCCGGCTGCAACCCCTGCAACAGCGTCAGCTAACGGACCAAAACGCGTGGTTGCCGTAACGGCCTGTCCAACGGGCGTAGCACATACGTTTATGGCGGCTGAAGCTATTCAGGCTGAAGCGACCAAACGCGGCTGGTGGGTAAAAGTTGAAACCCGTGGCTCTGTTGGTGCAGGTAACGCGATTACGCCAGAAGAAGTGGCGGCGGCCGATCTGGTGATCGTGGCGGCGGATATCGAAGTGGACCTGGCGAAGTTTGCGGGTAAGCCGATGTACCGTACCTCAACCGGCCTGGCGCTGAAGAAGACCGCTCAGGAACTGGATAAAGCCGTTGCTGAAGCGAAGCCGTTTAAACCGTCCGGCGCGCAAAACAGCAATCAGGAAGAGAAAAAAGAGGGCGGTGCAGGCGCTTACCGTCATCTGTTAACAGGCGTGTCTTACATGCTGCCGATGGTGGTGGCTGGTGGTCTGAGTATCGCGCTGTCGTTTGCGTTTGGTATTACGGCGTTTAAAGAGCCGGGTACGCTGGCGGCTGCGCTGATGCAAATCGGTGGCGGCAGCGCGTTTGCCCTGATGGTGCCGGTACTGGCGGGTTTTATCGCGTTCTCTATCGCGGACCGTCCGGGCCTGACGCCGGGCCTGATTGGCGGGATGATCGCCACCAGCATCAACGCGGGCTTCCTTGGCGGCATCATCGCGGGCTTTATTGCGGGGTATGCAGCCAAACTCATTAGCGGCAAAGTGAAGCTGCCACAAAGTATGGAAGCGTTAAAACCTATCCTGATCATTCCGCTGTTTGCCAGCCTGATCACCGGCTTGCTGATGATTTATGTGGTCGGTAAACCCGTCGCGGGCATCATGAGCGGTTTGACCAGCTGGCTGGCTCACATGGGAACGGCTAACGCTATCCTGCTGGGTGCTATCCTCGGCGGTATGATGTGTACCGACATGGGTGGTCCTGTTAACAAAGTTGCCTACGCTTTCGGTGTCGGTCTGCTGAGTTCACAAACCTATGCACCGATGGCCGCCATTATGGCTGCGGGTATGGTGCCACCGCTGGCAATGGGGCTGGCGACGCTGGTTGCCCGTCGTAAATTCAATAAAGGTCAGCAGGAAGGAGGTAAAGCCGCGCTGGTTCTGGGCCTGTGCTTTATCTCAGAAGGTGCGATTCCGTTTGCCGCTCGTGACCCCATGCGCGTCCTGCCATGCTGTATCGTCGGCGGTGCGGTGACCGGTGCCACTTCTATGGCGATTGGTGCCAAACTGATGGCACCGCACGGCGGCCTGTTCGTGCTGTTGATTCCAGGTGCAATTACCCCGGTACTGGGTTACCTGCTGTCGATTGTTATCGGCACAGCTATTGCCGGATTAGGGTATGCGGTGCTGAAACGCCCGGAAGAAGAACTGGCGAAAGCCTGATCTTAAAAGGAAAAAGGAGCCGCCAGGCTCCTTTTTTTAACGTTGCTCTGATTTGAGCCAGGCTATTTCATCTTTCCAGATATCCGGATTGATGGTCTCCAGAATCAGCGGAATACCATCGAAGCGCGAATCCTTCATTATCCAGCTAAATACGGTTTTACCGATATTGCCTTCTCCCAGGCTGTGGTGACGGTCAACCCGGCTGCCCAGCGTACTTTTGGCATCATTCAGGTGCATGCCACGCAGATAATTAAATCCGACTATGCGATCAAACTCGGCAAAGGTTTCAGTACAGGCTGCTTCGCTGCACAGGTCATATCCGCCGGCGAAAGCATGGCAGGTATCAATACAAACACCTACGCGAGATTTATCTTCAACGTGTTCGATAATGGTCGCGAGATGCTCAAAGCGAAAGCCCAGATTACTGCCCTGTCCGGCAGTGTTTTCAATCACGGCGGTGACGTTGCGGGTCTGATCCAGTGCGATATTGATGGACTCAGCGATACGTTTTAAACAGGTCAGCTCGTCAATCTGCTGTAAATGGCTACCCGGATGAAAATTCAACAGTGTCAGGCCCAGTTGCTCTGCACGCTGCATTTCATCCACGAAGGCATCGCGGGATTTCTGCAGGGCTTCCATAACCGGATGCCCCAGATTAATCAGATAGCTGTCATGAGGCAGAATCTGATCTGATGAAAAGTGGTATTTCTCGCAGGCAGCGCGAAAGGCAGCAATAGTCTCATCCGAGAGCGGGGCGGCTTTCCACTGGCGCTGATTTTTGGTGAACAGCGCAAACGCCGTGGCTTCCAGTTCATGCGCGCGGATCACTGCCTGATCCACACCACCCGATGCGCTGACGTGCGCGCCAATATACTTCATGCCGTTCTCCTGAAGGGTTCAACTCAGTCTGAACGGCATGATACACGATGACACTGGGGCAAAACGCAGCGCGGCGGAAATTTTTACACCCGGATTAGGCAGGCAAACAGCAGCGCGACAGGATAATATTTGCTGCCCCGCAGAACAGAGCGGCGTCAGAAAGGACAGGCTGCCAGCATGGCGAGCTGGCAAGCGTCTGCAACAGAATGATGCGGGGACTAAAAAGGTTGGGCAAACCTGTCAGTGGCGGAGTTGCGCGATATCTTTTTCGCTCAGGCCGGTCATTTTGATGACGGTAGGGCGGTCAAAGCCGTTAGTTAACATGACCCGGGCAATCTTCAGCGCTTCTTCCTTTCTGCCTTTCTCAATCCCTCTTTGTTCCAGCTGTTCTGCAATGGTCATCAGTGCGTCTCCGTGTTGCGGCACCCGCTGTGCCAGCTTATGGATTAAGGCGTGCGCATCCGACACCTCGCCCGCCTGCACCATGTAGTTTACCAGCGAGATAACCTGTGATGAAGAGAGATATTCATTTGTGAGAATAGCCACCAGCCTGTCAAGCATCACGGTCAGATTACGCTGATGGATGTGCTTCTGAAGTAACGTTAAGGCGGCCATACGGCGGTGGTGCAGGATCTCGTCGTCAGGAATACGCGTTACGTCAACCAAAGGGAAAGCCGCCGTGTAAAGTTTGCCCGCCTGATCCGGTAACGCAAAGCCATCCAGCCAGCAGAGAGAATAGGGATAGGGGCTACGTTTACCGGTGTAGAACAAGACGGGAATGACTAACGGCAGCGTTTGATGTCCGGCTTGCAGATGGCGATGCATGGCGGCCACCGCATAGCGCATTAACCTGAAGGCCATGTGTTTATCCGGACCAGACTGGTGTTCAATAAGGACGTGGATATAGCCTTCGCCGGACGCGGTTTTCACGCTGTACAGCACATCGCTATAGTACTGCCGCAGGTCGTCCTCGACAAAAGAACCCGATTCCAGCTTAAGCGTGGTCAGATCGCACAGGGCGCGCAACGCTTGTGGCAGGTGGATCGCCATAAAATCCCGCGCCACGTCCGGCTCGGTCAGAAACTGTCGGAACAGCGCGTCGTGAGGTGTCGGTATTGGGGACGTTCTCTTCATCAGTTCCGGCTCGTAAAAATCACCGGTCTACAATAGAGCTACGGGAGGATCTTACCTAATAGCAATGGTTTAATTTACGACGCTTCTCGCAACGCTGGATGAGATGAACACCTTCAGCACGCGAGCAAAGGGCTAACCGGCCTGCATGCGGCCGGTTTAATAAAGACATGAACGTGCCTTACGCGATAAAACGCTGAACCAGCAGGTTAATCGTGCCGCCGCCCAGCACCAGCCAGCCAAAGACCAGTGCCCCCAACAGGACAGGTTTATAGCCCGCTGCACGCAGGGCAGTGAAACGGGTGGTCAGACCCAGTGCCGCCATTGCCATGGTCAGCAATATTCCTCCCAGCGTGTTGAACATATTCACCCATCCGGCCGGCAGCCAGTGCAGCGAGTTGAACAAGGCGACAACGACAAACATCAGGGCAAACCATGGAAACGTCACCGGCTTTGCGCTCTGCTGTTCTGCCTGCTCACGTCGCAGGACGCCGCTCAGCAACAGTAAAAACGGCGCCAGCAGCATGACGCGCAGCATTTTCGCGATAACGGCGCTGTTTTCGGTTTCGGGCGCAATGCTGTGGCCGGCAGCAACGACCTGCGCCACCTCATGAATGGTTGAACCGGTAAAAATGCCAAACTGCGTCAGCGTGACACGGGGAAAAAAGTCATGCACCAGTGGCCACAAAACGGGATAAATAAAAATCGCCAGGGTACCAAACAGCACCACCGTAGCGACGGCAACGGCCACTTTTGACGGCGCCGCTTTGACCACCGGTTCCGTGGCCAGCACCGCCGCGGCGCCACAGATGCTGCTGCCTGCACCAATTAACCATACAGTTTCGCGGTCAAGCTTCAGCAGACGTCGGCCCAGCAGGCAGGTCACAAAGAACGTACTGCTCAGGGTCAGCACATCAATCAGCAGGCCGCTTAATCCCACGTCGGTGATTTGCTGCAAGGTGATGCGAAAGCCAAACAGAATCACACCGAGCCTGAGCAGTTTTTGTTTTGCCAGCTGTACGCCCGCGTCACACTGGCCGGCAAGAGGCGAGTAAACGCTGTTACCGACGATGATGCCCAGCATAATCGCCAGAGTTAATGATCCCAGACCCAGACGAGCGATGCCTGGCACCTGGGCCACAGCGGCAGTCACGCTGGCGATCAGGCCGCATAACAACAGGCCGGGGAGCCACTGCTGAACGAAAGGATTTTTTGAGAGGGTGATGTCTGCCATGATTACGCTCCTGGTTGAGCGCTCATCATCATGCGGGGCTTGTTAAAAGTGAAATTGATTATATATTTATAATCTACCGCTATAAGTGATAAGGCAGGAACTATGCTGTTTGCACGACTGAAACGCTTAATCGCGCTCATCAAACGCGATGTGCTGACGCTCGCCTTTGCCTGTCGCGATCCTCAAACACCGCTGTGGTGTAAAGGCCTGGCCGCCGGGTTGCTGGCGTACGGCATAAGTCCGATCGATTTGATTCCGGATGTTATCCCGGTTGTGGGACTAGTAGACGATGCCGTCATTATCCCTGCCGGTGTCATGTTACTGCTGAAAATGCTGCCGCGCGAGGTTCGGGCCCGCAGCGTCGCGCGTGCGCAGCAACAGCGTGCACGCGGTAAAAAAGTATTGGGTGTACTGGGTGTGATTTTTCTGCTGTGGATCGCCCTGATCGTTTACCTTGTCGCGCGCTAAGTGATTCCGGAGTTTTCATGCATATTACCCTGCGACAAATTGAAGTGTTTACCGAGGTGCTTAAAAGCGGCTCTACCACCCAGGCTTCTCAGGTGCTGGCGCTCTCCCAGTCTGCTGTCAGTGCCGCCCTGGCTGACCTGGAAAACCAGTTAGGTGTGCAGCTTTTCGATCGGGTAGGAAAGCGGCTAGTGCTCAACGAACATGGCCGGTTACTTTATCCCCGTGCCGTTGGCCTGCTCGAACAGGCCACAGAAATCGAACAGTTATTCAAAGAAGATAACGGGGCTATTCGTATTTATGCCAGCAGCACCATCGGGAATTATCTGCTGCCGGGGATGATTGCCGGTTACCGCCGTGATTTCCCCACGTTGCCTTTAGAGCTGAGCGTGGGAAACAGTCAGGACGTGATCACAGCCGTTTCCGATTTTCGCGTCGATGTGGGATTAATTGAGGGGCCGTGCCATATGACAGAACTGGTCAGCGAGCCCTGGCTGGAAGATGAACTGGTGGTCTTTGCCGCACCGGACGCCGCCATTTTGCAGCATCCCGTCACGCTGACCTCGCTGGCTGAGGCCACCTGGATTCTCCGCGAGCGCGGCTCAGGTACGCGCGAGATTGTCGATTATCTGCTGTTGTCCCATTTGCCGACATTTCAGTTGGGCATGGAGCTGGGCAACTCCGAAGCGATAAAGCATGCCGTGCGGCACGGGATGGGCATCAGTTGCTTATCACGTCGGGTGATTGCCGAGCAGTTGAGCGCCGGGACGCTGATTGAGCTGAAAACGCCTTTGCCGAATCTGACGCGCACGCTTTATCGCATCCACCATCGACAAAAACACATCTCAAAGGCCCTGTCGCGGTTTTTATCGTACTGCCGGGAAACGTAAACGCCCGATGAATGGTGGTTTAATCAGCGGTTCAACCCCTTGAATTTCAGGGAAACAGGCGGCGCCGCTAATAATTTCGCGCCAATCATGAAGGTAACTAATAACAGCGTAGCATTCGCTATACAGCGTGGCCTTTGCTGCTACAATCGCGCCTTATTTTTACCCAGCGTAATGTTTACACATGCATAATGACACAAATACAACACAACAACCTGCGTTACGACGCGATCTAAAAGCACGCCACCTCACCATGATCGCTATTGGCGGATCAATCGGTACAGGTCTGTTTGTGGCATCCGGTGCCACCATCTCTCAAGCTGGCCCCGGCGGGGCATTACTCTCATATGCCTTAATTGGCTTAATGGTCTATTTCCTGATGACCAGCCTCGGCGAACTGGCCGCCTTTATGCCGGTTTCCGGCTCCTTCGCCACCTACGGTGCCAAATATGTGGAAGAGGGCTTTGGTTTCGCCCTGGGCTGGAATTACTGGTACAACTGGGCGGTCACCATTGCTGTCGACCTGGTGGCATCGCAACTGGTTATGAATTACTGGTTCCCCGACACGCCGGGCTGGATCTGGAGCGCACTGTTCCTGAGCCTGATGTTCCTGATCAATTACATTTCAGTCAAAGGCTTTGGCGAGACCGAATACTGGTTCTCCTTGATCAAAGTCGCCACCGTCGTGATCTTTATCGTGGTGGGCGTGTTGATGATTGTGGGCATTATGCGTGGCGCGGAAAATGCAGGCTGGCATAACTGGCAGGTAGGCGATGCGCCGTTTGCCGGAGGCTTCGCGGCGATGATCGGTGTTGCAATGATTGTCGGCTTTTCTTTCCAGGGGACTGAACTCATCGGCATAGCGGCGGGTGAATCTGAAGATCCGGCGAAAAACATTCCGCGCGCCGTGCGTCAGGTGTTCTGGCGCATCCTGCTGTTTTATGTGCTGGCCATTCTGATTATCAGTCTGATTCTGCCCTATACCGATCCGCAACTGCTGCACAATGATATTAAAGATATCAGCGTGAGTCCGTTTACCCTGGTGTTCCAGAATGCCGGCCTGCTGTCTGCGGCGGCGGTCATGAACGCGGTGATTTTAACGGCGGTACTGTCGGCGGGTAACTCCGGGATGTATGCCTCAACGCGCATGTTGTATAACCTGGCGTGTGAAGGTAAAGCGCCGCGCATTTTTGCCCGGCTGTCAAAAGGCGGCGTACCGCGTAATGCGTTATGGGCCACCACCGTCGTCGCGGGTTTGTGCTTTTTAACCTCAAAATTTGGTAATCAGGAAGTCTATCTCTGGCTGCTGAATACCTCCGGTATGACAGGCTTTATCGCCTGGTTAGGGATTGCCATCAGTCACTATCGTTTCCGTCGCGGTTATGTGGCTCAGGGGCGCGATCTGAGCGACTTGCCGTACCGCTCAGGCTTCTTCCCACTGGGGCCCATTTTTGCCTTTGTACTCTGTCTGATTATTACGCTCGGTCAGAATTACCAGGCCTTCCTGCAGGACACCATTGACTGGTACAGCGTTGCAGCGACCTATATTGGCCTGCCCTTGTTCCTGCTGATCTGGCTGGGTTACAGGCTGGTGCGGGGCGGACGCATTGTGAAATACAGTGAGATGGAATTTCCCCGCTCATAACGGGTTAAAAGCGCACGGTAAACGCCGTGCGCTTTTACGTTACGTCATCACTATTAACATTCCATGAATTGATAATTATTATCACCTGCACTATTGTGGCTGCGTTTTTAATTTTGGAGCCATTACTGGATTGAACCATGACAACGGAATCCTCGTTGATTGGTGCTGAAGCAGGCCATCAGCCCATACTGAAAAATTATCATCAGGTTTTGCGCCGCCGCCTGTTCTGGATAGGGGCGTTGCTGGTGGCGATCCTTGCGTCACTGGTTCTGGACTTTACGCTCGGCCCGGCCGGACTTTCGCTATCGACGTTGTGGCACACGCTGCTCTCACCCGAGAGCGTTGATGCAGGCACGCGCGTCATTGTCTGGGATATCCGCCTGCCTTATGCGCTCATGGCCATCGTGGTCGGCCTTGCACTGGGCCTTGCCGGCGCAGAAATGCAAACCATCCTTAATAACCCGCTTGCCAGTCCGTTTACGCTGGGCGTTTCCTCGGCGGCGGCGTTCGGTGCCGCACTGGCCATTATTTTAGGCGTGGGGATTCCGGGGATCTCCGGTCAGTGGTTTATCTCAGCCAATGCGTTTATCTTTGCTCTGCTGGCCGCCTTAATGCTGGACGGCATTACGCGCTGGACGCAGGTCTCGTCATCTGGCGTGGTATTATTTGGTATTGCCCTGGTGTTTACCTTTAATGCGCTGGTGTCGATGATGCAGTTTATCGCCAGTGAAGATACGTTACAGGGGCTGGTGTTCTGGACCATGGGCAGCCTGGCGCGTGCGTCCTGGGAAAAACTGGGCGTACTGAGCGCGGCTTTTGTGCTGTTGGTGCCGTTTTCCCTGCTCAGTAGCTGGAAACTGACCGCACTGCGCCTGGGGGAAGACCGGGCCGTGAGTTTTGGTATCGACGTGCGCCGTCTGCGCCTGGCGACTTTGCTGCGTATTAGTGTGCTATCCGCCTTAGCGGTCGCCTTTGTCGGCCCGATTGGTTTTATTGGCCTGGTCGCACCGCACATCGCCCGTATGATGTTCGGCGAAGATCATCGCTTCTATCTACCGGCCAGTGCGCTGACCGGTGCCCTTGTGCTGTCGCTGGCTTCAGTGGCTTCCAAAAACCTGATTCCCGGAGCCATTATCCCGGTCGGGATTGTGACCTCGCTCATTGGGGTGCCGTTTTTCCTGAGTATCATTTTGCGTCACCGAGGGCATGTGTAATGGAACAGGGATTATGCCTGCGCGGCTTCACCACCGGTTATCCTAAACGTCAGGTCATTGATAACCTTCACGTCGAGCCGTTACCGCGTGGCGAAATCACGGTCCTGCTGGGACCGAACGGCTGCGGTAAATCCACCTTACTGCGTGCGCTGGCCGGGCTGAATAAAGGGCAGGGCGAACTGTGGTTAAACGGCGAAGATCTGATGACTCAGCCCTTTGCCCGCCGGGCCAGACAGGTTGTGTACCTGCCGCAATCGTTGCCCGCGGGGGTGCATCTGCATGTGCTGGAGTCCATTATCGTCGCGCAGCGTGCGTCATCGGGCCTGCACAGTCCCGCCAGTGAAGCCGATGTCATGAGACTGCTGGATCAACTGGGCATTGCCCATCTGGCAATGCGGTATCTGGATCAGCTCTCGGGTGGACAAAAGCAGCTTGTTGGCCTGGCCCAGTCGTTGATTCGCCGGCCTGCGCTGTTACTGCTGGATGAACCGCTGAGTGCGCTGGATTTAAACTACCAGTTCCACGTTATGGATTTAGTGCGGCGTGAGACGGCGCTACGCAATATGGTGACGGTGGTCGTGGTCCACGATATCAATATCGCTTTACGTCACGCGCAGCATGCGCTGATGCTCAAAGCGGGACGGTTAATCGCAGAAGGCGCACCGGATAGCGTGATCACGCCCACTACGCTGGCGCAGGTTTATGGCGTGCAGGGCCGCATTGAGCACTGTTCCCGCGGAATGCCGCAGGTCATGATTGACGGATTAGTCCGGGAAGGGCTGATGTAAAAAAACGGGGATGGCGCACGCCATCCCCGGTTGTGTTATCCCACCAACAAGTGCTGCGCATGAAAGCGCAGATGATCTTCCACGAAGCTGGCGATAAAGAAGTAACTGTGATCGTAGCCTGGCTGAATACGCAGAGTTAACGGGAAATCCATCTCCTGCGCCACTGCCTCTAATCGCTCCGGCTGAAGCTGATCCGCCAAAAACTGATCGCTGTCGCCCTGATCGATCAATAACGGCAGGCGATGCTGAACCTCGCGCATCAGCTGACAGCTGTCGTATGCCCGCCAGGCCTGGCGATCCTCTCCCAGATAAGCGGTGAACGCCTTTTGTCCCCAGGGCACATCGGCGGGATTCACAATGGGCGCAAAGGCGGAGGCGGAGGCAAAGCGGTTTGCCAGGCGTAACGCCAGCATCAGCGCGCCGTGTCCGCCCATAGAGTGCCCCATGATCGACTGACGTTCACTGACCTTAAAGTTATCGGCAATCAGCGCAGGCAGCTCCTCACTAAGGTAGTCGAACATCCGATAGTGGCTCGCCCAGGGCTGCTGCGTCGCATTGAGATAAAAGCCCGCGCCCTGGCCCAGATCATAGCCCTCGTCATTGGCCACCGCCTCACCGCGCGGGCTGGTATCGGGCATGATCAGCACCAGCCCCAGTTCAGCGGCGACGCGCTGCGCACCCGCTTTGGTGGTAAAGTTTTCATCATTGCAGGTCAGGCCTGCCAGAAACCACACCACCGGTGGGGGCGAATCCCCGCGCGGACGGGGCAAATAGATGCTGAACGTCATCGGGCAGTTCAGCACCTGAGAGGGATGACGCCAGCGCTGCTGCCAGCCGCCAAAAATACGGTGTTCTTCCAGTAACTCAAGAGAAGATGTCATAGCGCCCCCGATTACTTATTGAAGTGAACGACGGAGCGGATCGACTTCCCTTCGTGCATCAAATCAAAGGCGTCGTTTATCTCTTCCAGCGGCATGGTATGCGTAATGAAGTCGTTCAACGCAAATTTACCATCGAGGTAATCCTGCACAATCCCAGGCAGCTGCGAGCGACCTTTTACGCCACCAAACGCAGAGCCACGCCAGACGCGCCCTGTGACTAACTGGAACGGACGCGTAGAGATTTCCTGGCCTGCACCGGCAACGCCGATGATCACCGACTCGCCCCAGCCTTTATGGCAGCACTCCAGGGCAGAACGCATCACGTTGACGTTACCGATACATTCAAAGGAGAAATCCACGCCGCCGTCGGTGAGTTCAACAATCACGTCCTGGATAGGTTTATCGTAATCCTTAGGGTTGATCAGATCGGTCGCACCAAGTTTACGGGCCAGGTCGAATTTGCTGGTATTGATATCAATACCAATGATGCGGCCGGCCTTCGCCATTTTCGCGCCGATAATCGCTGACAAACCAATGCCGCCCAGACCAAAGATGGCAACGGTATCGCCTTCTTTAACTTTAGCGGTGTTCATCACCGCGCCCATACCGGTGGTTACGCCGCAGCCCAGCAGGCACACTTCTTCCAGTGGCGCTTCTTTACTGATTTTCGCCAGAGAGATTTCCGGGACGACGGTGTATTCGGAGAAGGTTGACGTGCCCATATAGTGAAAAATGGGTTTACCGTCTTTAAAGAAACGCGTCGTGCCGTCAGGCATCAGGCCTTTACCTTGTGTGGTGCGGATGGCCTGGCACAGATTGGTTTTGCCTGACAGACAGAACTTACATTTACCACATTCCGGCGTGTAAAGCGGGATAACATGATCGCCCACTTCCACGCTGGTGACGCCTTCGCCGACCGCTTCAACGATACCGCCGCCTTCGTGACCCAGAATCGCCGGGAACACGCCTTCCGGATCGCTACCTGACAGCGTATAAGCATCCGTATGACAAACGCCAGTGGCAACGATACGGACCAGCACTTCCCCTTTTTGCGGCGGCATTAAATCCACTTCTTCAATTTTCAGTGGTTCGCCAGCGGCCCAGGCGACAGCGGCACGGGTTTTGATCATGTTCATGCAATCCCTCTTCCAGTCAGATTGTGACGCGTTATGGCGTCTGGATGGTCGTGATTCATTAAAAATAGCGCGGAAATCTTATTCCGCCGCCTGTAAAGGATGCATCAGCTCATCGTTGAGCGGACGATCGTGAAATTGTTCGATAATGAGGTACTTGAGTGCCTCAACATTGGGCGTAAAGGCGTCCCGTCGCCACATCAGCCAGGTCGCAGTATCACGATACTTCGCCGGCAGGCTGTGTACCTGAACCCGTGCGCGCTCTGGCATCTGTTTCAGGACCGACGCCGGAATCATCGCCACGCCTGCACCGCCTGCGACACAGGCCAGCATGGCATGATAAGACTGAATCTCCATGACGCTGTCTGGCGCGGCCTGGCTGTCGCGATACCAGGCTTCCAGTTTCACCCGGTAAGAGCAGCTGTTGCGGAACGCAAACAACGTATCTTCCTGAGTATCGCGTGCGCTCGTCACCGGGATGTGGTCAAGGTCAGTGATGAGCACCATCTCTTCACGGAACGCAATACAGCCATTCAGATCGTCGTGCTGAACCGGCCCGTCGACCAACGCCGCGGCCAGTGTTCCTTCGCGAACCCGATCGATAATTTCACCGGAGGTGCCGGTGATCAGCGATAAGGCGACCGCCGGAAAACGCTGATGATAGGCAGCCAGCAGGCCAGGCAGGCGCGTTGCCGCCGTACTTTCCATCGAGCCCAGCGCAAAATTCCCGCCAGGCTTACCGGTGCGCGCCATACTTAAGGCTTCATCGCTCAGGGCCAGAATGCGCTGCGCATAGTTAAGAAAGTTATGGCCCATCGGGGATAAGCGAATGCGCTGTTTTTCCCGAATGAACAGATCGGCACCCAGTTCCTCTTCCAACTGGCGCAGGCGCGTGGTGAGGTTAGAAGGCACCCGATGCAGTTGTTCCGCAGCACGGGCAAGAGAACCGCTCTCTGCCACGGAACAGAACATACGTAGCTGGACTAAATCCATGTGTTCTCTTCCTGTAAACAAGTTAGTTAAGATTATTCACTTTTCGTGATTCTAAGCATCGTTCATGCTGTACGCAAGTTTCAATTTAAAAAACTGAGGTGCCCAATGGCATTTCGCGTCGCGATAAGTGCGTTTTTGACTTTGTTTGTCGTCATGGGCATCGGCCGTTTTGCGTTTACGCCCCAGGTGCCTTTACTGATTCAGGCTGATCAGTTAACCCTGACCAGTGCCAGTGTGGTCGCAGCATTAAACTACCTGGGTTACCTGTGCGGCTCCTTTGACGCGATGCGCGCGCAGCAGCGTGTGGAGTGGCGGCTGCATCTGGGGGTTTGGGGCGCGGTGGTGTTAACCGCGTTGTCAGCCTGTGCCGGGGGCCCCTGGCTGCACGGGATCATTCGTTTTGTGATTGGCTGGGCCAGCGGCTGGGCCATGGTGCTGGTGGCCGCGTGGAGCAACGAGCAACTGCATCATCACGGTCGTCCTGGTCTGTCGGCGGCGGTCTTTGCCGGTCCCGGCGCTGGCATTTTCATCAGCGGCCTGCTGGCGGTCATCTTACACAGTTTACAGGTCTCTGTGACGCTGGCGTGGGGCATTTACGCTGCGCTGGCCGCCGTGCTGGTGGCGGCCATCTGCCGCAACCTGCCGCGTACGGGGGCGCTGCACCGGGCAGGGCAGGTACCAGCGCCGCTGACGCTGACGCCCAACCTGCGGCGGCTGGTCCTGAGCTACAGCCTGGCGGGGTTTGGCTATATTTTGCCTGCCACCTTTTTGTCGCAAATGGCGGCAGCCCGTTTTCCGGGCAGTGCGCTGGCGCAGCTGGTCTGGCCGGTATTTGGCGGGGCGGCGATGCTGGGCATCGTCATCGGTATTGTGACGCGTCGAATGGGGCAGGCGCATGTCCGCCTGGCCATCACGCTCTGGGCCCAGGCGCTGGGCGTGCTGGCGGCCGCCTTGTTGCCGGGGTTCGGTGGTTTGTTACTTGGTGCGCTGCTGGTGGGCGGGGGCTTTTTGAGTGTCGTGCAGTTGTCGCTGCTTTGCGCGCGTGAACTGGCTCCGCAGCATACGCGCTATATGGCGGGCTTACTGACCACCGGCTATGCGATTGGGCAACTGGCTGGCCCCTTACTTTCCTCACTTTCAACCCTGTTTCTGCACCACCTTGAGCCTGCGTTATGGGTAGCAGGCGCCAGTCTGGTCTGGGCGGGCCTGTTAGTGTGGCGGCGGGGCGCGTGAAAAGCTTTCATCTCCAATCAGATTGATTGCTGGATTCCCTGCACAGAAAGTCTCACAATACGCGCTCAGTAATATGACCCGCAGGTAACAGACTGCGGGCGCAACACCTGCCGGAGAAGAGTAAGATGAGTACCTTAAGTCAGGAAGCTGCACTGGTTCACGAAGCGCTGCTGGCGCGTGGGCTGGAAACGCCGCTGCGTGCACCTACGCGTGAAATGGACGATGAAACGCGCAAAAGCCTGATTGCAGGCCATATGACGGAAATCATGCAGCTGCTGAATCTGGATCTTGAAGATGACAGCCTGATGGAAACCCCGCACCGCATTGCCAAAATGTATGTCGATGAGGTCTTTTCCGGTCTCGATTACGCCAATTTCCCCAAAATCACCCTTATCGAAAACAAGATGAAGGTGGACGAGATGGTCACGGTACGCGACATTACGCTGACCAGCACCTGTGAACATCACTTTGTGATTATCGATGGCAAAGCCACCGTCGCCTATATTCCCAAAGACAAAGTGATTGGTTTGTCCAAAATTAACCGCATCGTGCAGTTTTTTGCCCAGCGACCTCAGGTGCAGGAGCGTCTGACTCAGCAGGTGCTGCTGGCGCTGCAAACATTGTTAGGCACCAATAACGTTGCTGTTTCCATTGATGCCGTCCACTACTGTGTAAAAGCACGCGGTGTGAAGGATGCCACCAGTGCCACCACGACCACTTCCCTGGGCGGTCTGTTTAAATCCAGCCAGAATACCCGTCAGGAATTTCTGCGCGCGGTGCGTCACAGTTAATATCGACAGGTGGGCGCAGATGCGCCTGCCGGGTCCGTCAGGAGCCGCTATGCAACGCTACCTTGCGCTGGATTTTATTCGCGGCTGTGCCATTCTCGGCATCCTGTTGCTGAATATTATTGGTTTTGGCTTACCTTCTGCGGCCTATCTCAATCCTGCCTGGCAGGGCAGCGTCACCTTGTCTGATGCCTGGACATGGGCGCTGTCCGATATCTTCGCGCAGCTTAAATTTCTGACGCTCTTTGCGCTGCTGTTTGGCGCGGGGTTGCAACTGCAGCTGCCGCGCGGAAGTCGCTGGCTGTCCGCCCGTCTGTCATTACTGGTGCTGCTGGGGTTTCTTCACAGCATTTTTATCTGGGAAGGCGATATCCTGCTGGATTACGGCATTATCGGCCTGATCGTCTGGCGGATGCTGCGCCATGCGCCGTCCACGCGTGGGCTAATCAATACCGGGATTTTACTTTATCTGGTGGGCTGTGCGCTGTTGCTGATCTTTGCCCTGATTAGCAGCGCCGAGCCGTCACGCTCGTGGTTGCCCGGCGCCGCAGACATTCAGTATGAACAGTTCTGGAAGGTCAACGGCGGGCTGGCGGCGGTACGCATCCGCCTGGATAACCTCTCCTCCAGTTTAATGGCGCTGGTGGCGCAGTATGGCTGGCAACTGGCCGGACTGATGCTGCTGGGCGCCGCCTTGTTACGTAGCGGCTGGCTGAAAGGAACGTTTCCCGTGTCCCATTACCGGCGCGTTGCGCGGATGTTACTGCCGATTGGGCTGGGGATAGCGACGGCAGGTGTAGCTGCGCAATGGTTTGTGGACTGGGATGCACGCTGGAGTGCGTTCTATTTACAACTGCCGCGTGATCTTGCCAGCCCGTTAATCAGTATCGGCTATGCCGCACTGTGCTTTGGATTTTGGCCAGCCATTCAGCGCTGGCGGATGAGTTATGCTATTCAGTGTGTGGGCCGCATGGCGCTCAGTAACTATCTGCTGCAGTCCCTGATCGGCACTACGCTGTTCTACCGCTTCGGGCTTTTTATGCACTTTACGCGCTGGCAACTGGTCATGATGGTGCCAGGCATATGGTGTATTAACCTGCTGTTTTCCGTACTGTGGCTACGCTATTTCCCGCAGGGGCCGGTGGAATGGATCTGGCGTCGTCTGACACGCTTTCTTGCCACGCCGCACCCCACGTCATCCTCAGAAAGATAATGACGGTCATCACAAAGGTTGCAGAATTGTATGTAACCGTTTTCATTGATGTGACGCAATTCACGCTGTCCCGTGCACTTCCCTGACAGAATAGCGCCGGTGCCATAACCGGCGTAATGCCTTTTCTCTGGAAGTGCTGCATGATAACCATTCGAGATGTTGCGCGTCAGGCGGGCGTGTCCGTAGCGACTGTCTCGCGCGTACTAAATAACAGCAGCGCGGTCACCGCTGAAACACGTGACGTCGTGTTACAGGCGGTTGACGCTCTGGGCTATCGCCCAAATGCCAATGCTCAGGCGCTGGCAACCCAGGTGAGCGATACGATCGGCGTCGTCGTCATGGATGTCTCCGATCCCTTTTTTGGCGCGCTGGTTAAAGCGGTGGATACCGTGGCACAGCGCGTCCAGAAACATGTACTGATCAGCAACTCCTGGCATCAGGAAGAAAAAGAGCGTCACGCTATCGAAGTGTTGATACGGCAACGGTGCAATGCGCTGGTGGTCCATGCGAAAACGCTTTCAGACGCAGAGCTGGCGGGCTTTATGAGTCAGGTGCCAGGTATGGTGGTTATCAACCGCAGCATACCGGGTTATGAGGCCCGTTGCGTCAGTCTGGATAATGTGACCGGGGCCTTAATGGCCTCACGCATGCTGCTACAACAGGGGCATTCCCGCATCGGCTATCTCTGTTCCAGTCATCCCATTGAAGATGTGGATCAACGGCGTGAAGGCTGGTTACAGGCGATGGCAGAGCAGGGAATCCGCCCACAGGAAAGCTGGATAGCCAGCGCAGAGCCGGATATGCAAGGGGGCGAAGCCGCAATGGTGGAACTGCTGGGACGCAATCTGAATCTCAGCGCCATTTTCGCCTATAACGATGGTATGGCGGCCGGTGCCCTTACCGCTCTGAAAGACAATGGCATTCAGGTGCCGCACCATTTTTCTGTCGTCGGCTTCGATGATATTCCGGTTTCGCGGTACACCGATCCTCAACTTACCACAGTCCGTTATCCTATTGTTTCTATGGCAAAACTTGCCACTGAACTGGCCCTGCAGGGCGCGGCAGGCTGTCTTGACACCACGGCGAAACATATCTTTATGCCCACCCTCGTTCGCCGCCATTCCGTCGCGCAAAAGCAAAGTGTGGAGTCCGTCACTAATTCAGGCGATTCCGCGATGTAACCGTTTTCAATCTGTGATTGTATTCACAGTTAATTAACATTGCTATCACTATGATGGCAACGTCTTACAGTACTGAAACATTATGTAACGCCACTCTCCCGTTGAGGGCACCGACAGCATCGTTGGTTCAGGCTTATAACACACGCTTTACGGACGCATTGACCTACATGGAAGTCGAGTTTGGCACGGCACAGCAGTGGCTCAGTCTGATTTAGAGCGCATCTTGCCTCGCCGGATAATTCTTACCCGATGTTCTTCCGCGGCTTGACGCAGCAGAACATAAAAAGACCCTACAGAAAAACCGGAGATACCATGAATAAGAAGGTTTTCACGCTCACAGCACTGGTTGCCAGCATGATGTTTGGTGCAGTAGCCCACGCCGCTGATACCCGTATCGGCGTGACTATTTATAAGTACGACGACAACTTTATGTCGATGGTACGTAAAGACATCGAGAAAGAAGCCAAAACGCTGGGCGGCATCCAACTGCTGATGAATGACTCGCAGAACGATCAGTCAAAACAAAACGATCAAATTGACGTGCTGATGGCAAAAGGCGTGAAAGCGTTAGCCATCAACCTGGTCGACCCGGCTGCAGCGGCCGTCGTGGTACAGAAAGCCCGTGCGAACGATATCCCGGTTGTGTTCTTCAACAAAGAACCTAACGCCAAAGTGCTGGCCAGCTACGATAAAGCCTACTACGTCGGTACCGATTCGAAAGAGTCTGGCGTGATTCAGGGCAAACTGATTGAGAAACACTGGAAAGCGACCCCGGCCTGGGATCTGAACAAAGACGGTGTGATCCAGTATGTGCTGCTGAAAGGTGAACCAGGCCATCCTGATGCTGAAGCGCGTACTAAATATGTTATCGATACGCTGAACAAAGATGGCGTGAAAACCCAGCAGTTAGCGATGGATACGGCGATGTGGGATACCGCACAGGCTAAAGACAAAATGGACGCCTGGCTGTCAGGCCCTAACGCCAAGAAAATCGAAGTGGTAATCGCGAACAACGATGCGATGGCGATGGGGGCTGTTGAAGCGCTGAAGGCACACAACATGTCTTCTATCCCGGTATTTGGTGTGGATGCCTTACCTGAGGCGCTGGCGCTGGTTAAATCTGGCGCGATGGCCGGTACGGTGCTGAACGATGCGGAAAACCAGGCGAAAGCCACCATCGATATGGCGAAGAACCTTGCCGATGGTAAACCGGCCACCGAAGGCACCAACTTCAAGATGGTCGATAAGATCGTACGCGTACCCTACGTACCGGTTGATCAGGAAAACCTGTCTCAGTTCCAGAAATAATTATGTGCAAACGGGCGCGGCTGCTGCTGCGCCTTTTTTATGTCATCACCGTTTTTTAGCCAGGTAAATTATGGCCAGTGATAATACGACCGCGCAGCGCGAATATCTGCTGGAAATGACCAACGTCAGTAAATCATTTCCCGGCGTTAAAGCTCTCGACAACGTAAATTTAAAAGTGCGGCCTCACTCCGTTCATGCACTGATGGGTGAAAACGGCGCTGGTAAATCAACGTTGTTAAAATGTTTATTTGGTATCTACAAAAAAGATACCGGAAGTATTCTTTTTCAAGGGCAGGAAATAGATTTTAAAAGTTCCAAAGAGGCGCTGGAAAATGGCGTGTCAATGGTGCACCAGGAATTAAACCTGGTATTACAGCGTACCGTGATGGACAACATGTGGCTTGGGCGTTATCCACGCAAAGGCTTCTTTGTCGATCAGGAAAAAATGTACCGTGATACCAAAGCGATTTTTGACGAGCTGGATATTAACATCGATCCCCGTGACAAAGTCGCGCATCTCTCCGTCTCGCAAATGCAGATGATTGAGATTGCCAAAGCGTTTTCTTATGACGCCAAAATCGTGATCATGGATGAACCAACATCCTCGTTGACGGAAAAAGAAGTGAATCATCTGTTCACGATTATCCGTAAGCTGAAAGATCGCGGCTGCGGCATTGTTTATATTTCACACAAAATGGAAGAGATCTTCCAGTTGTGTGATGAAATTACGGTTCTGCGTGACGGTCAGTGGATTGCAACCCAGCCGCTCGAAGGGCTGGACATGGATAAGATCATCGCCATGATGGTGGGGCGTTCATTAAGCCAGCGCTTCCCGGATCGCGTAAATGTGCCGGGCGAGACCATTCTTGAGGTGCGCAATTTAACCTCTCTGCGTCAGCCTTCTATTCGTGATATTTCGTTTGATTTGCGTAAAGGGGAGATACTCGGTATTGCCGGGTTGGTCGGTGCAAAACGTACGGATATCGTCGAAACGCTGTTTGGCATTCGCGAAAAATCGGGCGGCACAATTAAACTGCACGGTAAAACGATTAATAATCACACGGCGAACGAAGCCATCAATCATGGCTTTGCTCTTGTGACGGAAGAACGTCGCTCTACCGGTATTTATGCGTTTCTGGATATTGGTTTTAATTCTCTCATCTCCAATATCAAAAAATATAAGAACAACATTGGTCTGCTGGATAATAAGCGTATGAAGAGTGATACCCAATGGGTTATCGACTCCATGCGGGTAAAAACGCCAGGCCACCACACCCAAATTGGTTCGCTTTCAGGTGGTAACCAACAGAAGGTGATTATTGGACGCTGGTTGCTGACGCAGCCCGAAATATTGATGCTCGATGAACCCACTCGCGGTATTGATGTGGGGGCCAAATTCGAGATTTACCAGCTGATGGCTGAGCTGGCAAAAAAAGAAAAGGGCATCATTATTATCTCTTCCGAAATGCCAGAGCTGTTAGGCATCACCGATCGTATTCTGGTCATGAGTAACGGTCTGGTCGCTGGCATTGTTGATACAAAAACGACTACGCAGAACGAAATATTGCGTTTAGCGTCATTACACCTTTAATGAAGTAAGGGCTGTTAACATGAAAGCGACTACAAAAAAGAATGCGCTAACCTGGCTGAAAGAGGGTGGCATTTATGTCGTGCTACTGGTACTGCTGGCGATTATTATTTTCCAGGATCCGACGTTCTTAAGTTTAATGAATCTGAGTAACATTCTGACCCAATCCTCGGTGCGTATTATCATCGCGCTGGGCGTTGCGGGACTGATTGTGACTCAGGGGACAGACCTGTCAGCCGGTCGTCAGGTTGGCCTCGCCGCTATCGTGGCCGCTTCGCTGCTGCAGGCTATGGATAACCCAAACAAAGTGTTTCCCCATCTGGAAACCGTACCGATTCCTGTGGTGATCCTGATTGTTTGTGCGATTGGTGCCGTTATTGGCCTGGTGAACGGCGTAATTATTGCTTACCTGAAAGTGACGCCGTTTATCACTACGTTGGGTACCATGATTATCGTTTACGGTATCAACTCGCTGTATTACGATTTCGTAGGCGCATCACCGATTGCAGGCTTCTATGACGGCTTCTCAACCTTTACGCAAGGCTTCCTGCGTTTCGGGGATTTTAAGCTGTCCTACATCACCTTCTATGCGGTGATTGCGATCGTGTTCGTCTGGATTCTGTGGAACAAAACGCGTTTCGGTAAAAACATTTTTGCCATCGGCGGTAACCCGGAAGCGGCAAAAGTCTCCGGCGTAAACGTTAACCTGAACCTGATTCTGATTTATGCTCTTTCAGGCGTGTTCTATGCTTTCGGCGGCATGCTGGAAGCGGGCCGTATCGGCTCGGCAACGAACAACCTTGGCTTTATGTACGAGCTGGATGCTATCGCGGCCTGCGTCGTCGGTGGTGTGTCTTTTGCCGGTGGTGTGGGGACGGTGGCCGGTGTCGTGACCGGTGTGTTGATCTTCACCGTCATCAACTATGGCTTGACCTATATCGGCATTAACCCGTACTGGCAGTACATCATCAAGGGCGGCATCATTATTTTTGCTGTGGCGCTCGACTCGTTGAAGTACGCACGTAAAAAATAACGGCAGAAGTCATCATGTAAGCTAAGCGGCCTGCGGGCCGCTTTTTTTATGGCACGGAAGCTGCCAGCGTGCGCCCGGAAGCAGGAAAGAACGCGGATTCACGGCGAGCCAGCAGGATGCCCGCTATGAGAATGCGTGTTCGAATTGACTTTAATCAGGAACAGAAAGCTGTCCTGTGGACGCAAAATCCTGAGTCAGCAGGTCAGCAGGTCAGCAGGTCAGCAGGTCAGCAGGTCAGCAGGTCAGCAGGTCAGCAGGTCAGTAAGGTAAAAAAGCAGCAAATCCGCCGCGCTGGACTGACCGTCATCCTTGGTAACGATGCGTGATAAGCCCTGACGCCATCGCAAAGTCGCGCGCTAAGCCTTGTTTCGCCATAGCAAGGATGCTACGCGTCGGCGATGCACTCCTGTCAGAAAGGCTGAGCCTGCCGCGCCGGCGTAATCGTCCGTTCTCACAGGCCATCTTCACGCCAGGGTCAGCGGGCTGTCAGCCAGACAAAGGCGGCTTACTGATGGCGTTTTTGTTCCAGTTCCAGCAGTTGCTCAGGGGTGACTGCAGGATAGCTTTGCGCATCCTCCGGCACATCATGTACGGCGGGAATGGGCACCAGAGGCCCGAGGAAGCGCGGTTCACGCTTGAGGAGGTACAAATCTACCAGCGCGCCAAGACGTGCACCGACCTCACGCATGCGCACTGTCAGCATATTTTTCGGCGAGGGCACAGCGTAGCACTGAGCCTGAATGCCAAGGTGCAGGGCGATAAACAGCGCCCGCTCACAGTGGAAGCGTTGGGTGATGATAATAAAATCGTTGGTATCGAATACCTTGCGCGTGCGGACAATGGAATCCAGCGTCCGAAAGCCCGCGTAATCCAGTACGATATCCGCCGGATCAACGCCACCTTTGATTAAATCGCGCCGCATGGTCATGGGTTCGTTATAGCTCTGCTGCGCATTGTCTCCGCTCAGCAGTAAATAGTTAATCTTGCCGCTGTTATAGGCGTTAAGCGCGCCCTGCATCCGGTAGAGGTAGTACTGATTAATCACCCCGGTGCGGTAATATTTTGCCGTACCCAGCACAACACCGACCTGACGATGGGGCAGTGAGGCCAGATTGTCGTAAATATAGGGGGCGGTTTTCCAGCTTATCCAGCGATCCAGGCCAAGCGCCGTCGCCACCATCGTTAAGATGATGAAAAGCAGAGCAATGAAAACGCGTTTCAACATGCGCCTGAGCACTCGAGATGAGAGGTTTTGGTGGGACAAGGCTACTTGAGCAACCCTCGCGAAGCAAGTTTACCCCGTCTGGCTGGTGCTATTTTAAGCAGCGCTGGATCAGAGGATGATCCAGCGCAGACCTTTTTAGATCGAGGTACGGCGGTAATGACGGTATTGCGGCAGCCAGAAGTTATTCGAAATAGACTGTGACAGCACGTCTTCCGAGGTCACCACGGCAACGCCCGCCAGTTGCGCGGCTTTGCCCACTTCCATTGCGATCACTTTCGACACGCCCTGAATATCTTTGATTTCAGGCAGTACCGGCCCTTCACCATCGTTGACCAGCGGCGAGCAGTCTGCCAGTGCGCGGCTGGCGGTCATCAGCATGGTATCGGTTACGCGTGATGCACCCGAGGCAATCACCCCTAAACCAATGCCCGGGAAGATATAGGAGTTGTTACACTGCGCGATCGGATAGGTTTTACCGTTCCATGAAACCGGTGAGAACGGGCTCCCGGTCGCGACCAGTGCAGCACCATCGGTCCAGGCGATAATATCCGCTGGCGTGGCTTCAACGCGCGAGGTGGGGTTAGAGAGCGGCATCACAATAGGACGTTTGCAGTGCTTGTGCATCTCGCGGATGATCTCTTCGGTGAACAGTCCCGGCTGGCCTGAAACCCCAATCAGAATATCGGGTTTGGCGTTGCGCACTACGTCCAGCAGCGAAATCGCATCACTGGCCGTATCCCAGTCTTTGAGGTTGTCGCTTTTCTGCACCAGCTTGCTCTGGAAATCGAGCAGGTTAGGCAACTTATCAGTGAGCAGGCCAAAGCGGTCGACCATCATTACGCGGCTACGCGCCTCTTCATCGCTCAGACCTTCCGACTTCATCTGCGCAATGATTTGCTCTGCGATACCGCAGCCGGCTGAACCTGCCCCCAGGAACACCACTTTTTGTTCGCACAAACGGCTTCCGGCAGCACGACTGGCGGCAATCAGAGTGCCCACGGTGACAGCAGCGGTGCCCTGAATATCATCGTTGAAGCAGCACACTTCATCGCGATAGCGCTCCAGCAGCGGCATTGCGTTTTTCTGCGCAAAGTCTTCAAACTGCAGCAGCACTTTCGGCCAGCGGCGTTTCACGGCCTGGATAAATTCATTAACGAATTCATCGTACTCCTCACCGGTGATACGTGGGTGACGCCAGCCCATATAAAGCGGATCGTTCAGCAGTTGCTGGTTATTGGTACCGACATCCAGCACCACCGGTAAGGTGTAAGCCGGACTGATGCCGCCGCACGCGGTATACAGCGACAGTTTACCAATCGGAATACCCATGCCGCCGATGCCCTGGTCACCCAGGCCCAGAATACGCTCACCGTCGGTCACCACGATGACTTTAACGTTCTGTTTGGTGGCGTTTTGCAGCATGTCTTCGATGTGTTCACGGTTGGGATATGAGATGAACACACCACGGGCGCGGCGATAAATTTCAGAGAAGTGTTCGCAGGCTGCGCCGACGGTTGGCGTATAAATAATTGGCATCATCTCTTCAAGATGATTGTCCAGCAGACGGTAGAACAGGGTTTCGTTGGTGTCCTGAATATTGCGCAGGTAGACGTGCTTGTCGTTATTATTTTTGAAGTCCTGAAACTGACGCCATGCGCGTTTCGCCTGCTCTTCAATGGTTTCGACCGCTTCGGGCAGTAAGCCGTTGAGATTGAATTCGTTACGCTCTTCGATGCTGAAGGCGCTGCCCTTATTCAGCAGGGGAAATTCCAGCAGAATAGGGCCAGCGTAGGGAATATAGAGCGGGCGTTTACTTTCGTATTCGAGTTCCATGCAGTAATGCTCCGGTTGCGAGTGTTCCTGGCGCAATAAGAGGGTAGAGGACGCCAGTTTATTTTGATAAAGAAGGCCTGGCGTCAGATCCTATGAAATTTCTCGCGGATGTACAGCTTTTGTAAATAAAAGATTTAGAAACTGTTTAAAACCGTGCCCCGCATTACGCTTTACGCCAGCTCGATAACGCTGAGGTTGTCGCAACCCAGCGCGCGCAGTGTTGCCTGCGTCGCTGAATACTGATCTAACGCAGGCTGTCGGGGCTGGGCCAGCGCCGCTGCCTGAATCGCCTCGCAGGATTCGCCGGCCATGTTCAGCAAAATCAGTGCGGCCTGAAGCGGAGGCAGGCTGGGATTGAAGGCCGCATTTTCCGCATAGCGACCGCTAAAAATACGGCCTGAGGCGGTTTGCACTGCAACGCCACTGAACGCGCGGCTGTAAGGGGCATGACTCTGGTTGGCCGCGTCAATGGCCGCCTGCGACAGCGCATCGCCCGTGACAACAAAGCCATGATCCACCTTATCCATCAGCCGTTCGGTGATGTGCAGGTCGCCAGGACCGAAAGCGTCAGGCAGATAGTGCGCTAACGTCTGCACCGGGCGCTGGGGCAGGCTGATACGAATCGCCGTGCCGCTGTTAAGCTCATTCATGAACTGGCGGCAATGCCCGCACGGCGTGTAGTTGACGGTGATGGTCTCCAGGCGCGCTTCGCCGCGCAGCCAGGCGTGCGTAACGGCGCTTTGTTCTGCATGCACGGTTTGCTGCATGGTGGCACCGGCAAACTCCATATTGGCACCGAAATACCAGTTACCGCTTATCCCGCGTGCAATGGCACCGACGTTGAAACGGGACAGCGAGGCGACCGCGCAGGCCGCCGCGACCGGAAGCAGCGCCAGGGCGAGGGCGTCCGCATCCAGTTGGGTTTGCTGTTGCAGGAGGGTGACCTGATCGGCCCGCAGCATCGCGTCAAATCCCGGCTCACTCAGCACCGGACGAAGCGCGGTTTGCAGGGGAGCCGGCAGTAATTCAAAGGCAGAGTGGAAACGTGGATGCATGGAAGCCTCATTCAATCTTCAGGCAATGTGCCAGACATCGGTTTATATGTGATCTCTGTCGCTCTGACAATGCAACGTGTCTTAGAGTTTTCAACTTTGCGAGATCTCTCCCAAAGTTTTAGCCAAACCAGTGCAGTAGCAGCGGAAAAACAAAGGGTGCCAGTAACGACGTTACGATGCCGCAGATCACCAGTGCCAGCGAACTAAATGCCCCTTCCTGGAAGTCCAGTTCCGCCGCCCGGGCGGTTCCCAGCGCGTGGGACGCATTACCAATCGCCAGACCGCGTGCCGCTTTACTTTTCACGCCCAACAGATTCAGCACCATATGGCCAAATACCGCACCGAGCACACCGGCTATCAGTACACAAATCGCACTGATAGCGGGAATGCCGTGCAGAGAGCCGGATACCGCCATCGCGATCGGTGTGGTGACGGATTTAGGTAAAATCGTGGCGGCGATTTCCGGCGTTGCCCCCATCCACAGGGCGATCGCTGTGCCGGAGGTCATTGCCGTCAGGCTGCCGATCAGGCATACGCCGATAATGGATTTCCAGCGGGCGCGAATTTGATGCATCTGCTCATACAGCGGCAGCGCCAGTGCGACCACGGCGGGCTGTAGCAGGGCATTAAGCACCTGGCTTCCGGCAAAGTAACGTGTATAGGGCAGTTGCAGTAACAGCAGGATGGGAATGATGATCGCCATTGAAACCAGCAAGGGGTTCAGCAGGGCAATCTTCAGCGCGGCAGCCAGTCTGCGCGCCAGGAAAAATGCGCCCAGCGTCAGGGGCAATGACCACCAGATATCACTCATCCTTCACCTCTTTCGTCGGGGCGCGCGAATGCAGCTTGTGGGCGCTTAACCCCACGATGCTCAGGACAGCGAAGGTACTGACAAGACACGAGACCACGATAGGGCCAAACTGCGCGGTCAGCAGATCGGTGTAATTCATGACGCCCACGCTGATGGGAACGAACAGCAGCGCCATATAGCGAATAATAAGATGACAACCGGGCTTAACCCAGTGGACCGGCACGATCTGAGACGCGAGCAGGGTAAACAAAATCAGCATGCCAATAATGCTGCCGGGCAGCGTAATGGGCAGCAACCTTGCTACGCCGTTTCCGGCATATAAACAGAGATAGAGAAGGGTAAAAGCGCGCAGATAACGCCAACTTATCGCTAGCACGGTGTGCATGACAGGCTCCTGTTTCCAACGAGCGTGATCCTACGCACTGACGGTCTGGCGTGCCAGCTGTCAGCGTAAGGCAGAACGGCCCTTCCTGCCATCAGATGCAGGAAGGGCGAACGCCTTATTTAACGGGCATACCCGGCACTGCGCCACTGTCGACAGACAACACGAACAGGTCTTTGCCGCCCGGCCCCGCAGACAGCACCATGCCTTCCGAGACGCCAAAGCGCATTTTACGTGGTGCCAGGTTCGCCACGATAATGGTCATTTTGCCGACGAGTACGGCCGGGTCAGGATAGGCTGCACGGATACCAGAGAAAATCTGGCGCTTCTCGCCGCCCAGATCCAACTCCAGACGCAGCAGTTTGTCTGAGCCGTCCACCAGTTCCGCTTTCTCAATCAGTGCCACGCGCATATCAACTTTGGCAAAGTCATCAATCGTGATGGTATCGCCAATCGGCGCATCCGCCAGTGGGCCGCTGACCGTCGGTTTACTGGCTTCAGCCGCGTCGGCTTTCGACGCTTCAATCAGGCCCTCGACTTTCGCCATCTCAATGCGACCATACAGGGCTTTAAACGGCGCAACCTGATGGTCGAGCAGCGGCTCCTGAATGGCGTCCCAGCTGAGTTCGCTGTTCAGGAAAGCTTCGGCTCGCTCGCTCAGCGACGGCAGCACAGGCTTCAGCCAGGTCATCAGCACACGGAACAGGTTAATGCCCATGGAGCAAATAGCCTGCAGATCGGCATCACGGCCTTCCTGCTTCGCCACCACCCACGGTGCCTGCTCGTCAACATAACGGTTGGCCAGATCGGCCAGCGCCATAATTTCACGAATCGCCCGGCCAAATTCACGGCTTGCCCAGGCCTCGCCAATTTTTTCGGATGCGTCCAGGAAGGTTTGATAAAGCGCCGGGTCGGCCAGTTCTGCGGACAGCTTGCCGTCAAAGCGTTTGGTGATAAAACCGGCATTACGTGATGCCAGGTTGACCACTTTGTTCACAATGTCGGCGTTGACGCGCTGAACAAAATCTTCCAGATTCAGGTCGATGTCATCAATACGCGAAGAAAGCTTGGCCGCATAGTAATAGCGCAGGCTGTCGGCATCCAGATGCTGTAACCAGGTACTGGCTTTGATAAAGGTTCCGCGCGATTTCGACATTTTTGCGCCATTTACGGTCACATAGCCATGCACAAACAGGTTGTTGGGTTTGCGGAAGCCGCTGCCTTCCAGCATGGCAGGCCAGAACAGGCTGTGGAAGTAGACGATGTCTTTACCAATGAAGTGGTACAACTCTGTGGTGGAATCCTGCTGCCAGAATTCGTCAAAACTGATGTCGCCGCGTTTGTCACACAAGTTCTTAAACGCGCCCATATAGCCGATTGGCGCATCCAGCCAGACGTAGAAGTATTTGCCCGGCGCGCCAGGAATTTCGAAGCCAAAGTACGGCGCATCACGGGAGATATCCCACTGTTGCAGACCGGATTCGAACCACTCCTGCATTTTATTGGCGACCTGCTCCTGCAGGGCGCCAGAACGCGTCCAGGCGCGCAGCATTTCGCTGAACGACGGCAGGTCAAAGAAGAAGTGCTCGGAATCACGCAGCACAGGGGTTGCACCGGACACCACAGATTTCGGATCGATCAGTTCGGTCGGGCTGTAGGTCGCGCTGCACACCTCGCAATTGTCGCCGTACTGGTCAGGCGCTTTACATTTCGGGCAGGTGCCTTTCACGAAACGGTCAGGCAGGAACATGCCTTTTTCCGGATCGTACAGCTGAGAAATCGTGCGGTTCTTAATGAAACCGTTCTCTTTCAGGCGACCATAGATGAGCCCGGCCAGCTCACGGTTCTCGTCGCCGTGCGTTGAGTGATAGTTATCATAGCTGATGTTAAAACCGGCAAAATCTGTTTCGTGCTCGTGTTTCATTTCAGCAATCATCTGTTCCGGCGCAATGCCCAACTGCTGAGCCTTCAGCATGATCGGCGTGCCGTGGGCGTCATCGGCGCAGATGAAGTAAACCTGATTGCCACGCATTCGCTGATAACGCACCCAAATGTCCGCCTGGATATGCTCGAGCATGTGGCCGAGATGAATTGAGCCGTTAGCGTAAGGCAGGGCGCAGGTTACCAGAATTTTTTTTGCGACTTGAGTCATAGTTTGCGTAGCTTTCAGTTAAGTAAAAAAACGGGCTTAGATGGTAACCGATGGGCACAGCCGCGTAAACATAAGGGATTTCCCGCCGCGCGGCCCGTGAAACGATCGGCATCTGATAGTATTGTTACTACATCGTTGAAAAACAGCATAAGCACAGCAGAAAAGGAGTGGGGATGACAGCGCAATCCCGGGAACCACATACACCAGAAGCCTTACGCGCCGTTGTGGCCGGCGTTCTGAACAGCTTTGAGCATCCGACGCTGCAACGTAACCTTATTACCCTGAAGGCGCTGCATCATGTGGCGCTGCTGGATGGGACGTTGCATATTGAACTGCGGATGCCTTTTGCCTGGCACAGCGCGTTTGAGACCTTAAAAGCAGACACCAGCGCTGAGCTACTGCGTCTGAGCGGCGCGCAGGCCATCGACTGGCGGTTAAGTCACGAGATTGCTACGTTGAAACGCGTGAAAAATCACCCAGGTGTTAACGGCGTGAAGAACATTATCGCGGTCAGCTCCGGTAAAGGCGGCGTGGGCAAATCGAGTACCGCAGTTAATATGGCGCTGGCGTTGCTGGCTGAAGGCGCACGTGTGGGCATTCTGGATGCCGATATTTATGGCCCGTCCGTGCCTAACATGCTGGGCTGTGAAAAAGAGCGCCCGACCTCGCCTGACGGCACCCATATGGCGCCGATCATGTCCCATGGTCTGGCAACCAATTCCATCGGCTATCTGGTGACCGACGATAACGCGATGGTGTGGCGCGGCCCTATGGCCAGCAAAGCGCTGATGCAGTTACTTACCGAAACCCAGTGGCCCGACCTGGATTATCTGGTGCTGGATATGCCGCCAGGAACCGGAGATATCCAGTTAACGCTCGCGCAGAGTGTGCCCGTCACCGGTGCGCTGGTGGTCACTACGCCACAGGACATCGCGCTCATCGATGCACGCAAAGGCATGGTCATGTTCGAAAAGGTTAATGTCCCGGTGCTGGGCGTGGTGGAGAACATGAGTATCCACGTCTGCAGCCAGTGCGGTCACCATGAGCCAATTTTTGGTACCGGCGGGGCGCAACGGCTGGTGGATGACTATGGCACGCGGCTGCTGGCACAGCTTCCCCTGCATATTCATCTGCGTGAAGATCTGGATGATGGCGAGCCAACGGTGATTCGTCGGCCGGACAGTGAATTTGCGATGCTGTACCGTCAGCTCGCCGGACGTGTGGCCGCCCAGCTTTACTGGCAGGGCGAGGTGATTCCCGGCGATATCGCCTTCCGCGCGCTTTAACCCTTCTGCGCGTCGCTCTCATAGTGCGACGCCTGGGGATAATGCATTAACAGATAGCCGCCTTGCTCGCTTTCACCCTGGGAAATCACTTTCCAGCCATGTTGCAGGTAAAACGTCTGGGCGGCCTTGTTCATTTGCAGACACTTCAGCGCGCCGGTTGATGTAAAGCGTGACTGGACGGCCTCAAGCAGTGCACTGCCCACACCGCGCCCCTGATAATCAGGGTCCACATACAGGCTGTGTAAGAAATTATCGTTTTCCATCAGACCCGCGAATCCTGCCCGATGCCCGTCCAGCTCAGCCACTAAAACGGTTTCGCCGAGTATCACCTGATCGAAGTCTTCCAGTTGCCAGTCATCGTTGGCGATCCAGTCCCAGTTATGCCGACGGGCCGCCAGAAACAACGTCCGCAGGAAAGGACGGTCGGCCTCTGTAAATAATCGAATATGCACATCAAGCTCCGTTAAACATCTTTTAACAACCCTGGCAGGGATTCTCAAAAAAGTAAAAGCAGAACAAATGTCATCACTTTCCTTGTACACTGCCCGACGGTGCCTTATGGGAAAACAGCAAACGGCCTTCAGTTAACGCACAGGGGTTATTGCCTGGAAGCACGCAATATATCTTTTTGCGGGTAAATGAAGGTAAGAAAAGCGGTTTTTTCCCTTAACGATCAACGCGATCGGCGTTTGATAGCTTTCGTTTATTTTATTGATAACGAGGGCTTATTAGATGTTGGCCCGGAAAATTTGTAAGCTGCATCACATATTTTAAAGGAGGCCATCACATGTCCATTATCAACACCAAAATTAAGCCGTTCAAAAACAGTGCATTTAAAGACGGCCAGTTTATCGAAGTAACCGAGAAAGACGTTGAAGGTAAATGGAGTGTTTTCTTCTTTTATCCGGCTGACTTCACCTTTGTTTGCCCAACCGAACTGGGCGACGTCGCGGATCACTATGAAGAGTTCCAGAAACTGGGCGTGGACATCTACTCTGTGTCTACTGATACCCACTTTACCCACAAAGCCTGGCACGGCTCTTCTGACACCATCGCAAAAATCAAATATGCGATGATCGGTGACCCAACTGGCGCGCTGACCCGCAACTTCGACATCATGCGCGAAGACGAAGGTCTGGCTGACCGTGGTACATTCATCGTTGACCCACAGGGTGTTATCCAGGCTGTAGAAATCACCGCTGAAGGTATTGGCCGTGATGCGTCTGACCTGCTGCGCAAAGTGAAAGCGGCGCAGTACGTGGCTTCTCACCCTGGTGAAGTGTGCCCGGCCAAATGGAAAGAAGGTGATGCGACTCTGGCGCCTTCGCTGGACCTGGTTGGCAAAATCTAATTTCCGCATCGCAACGTCGATCATTTTCTCATCGGGTGCTTCGGCACCCGATTTTTTGACCAGGAACTCACTATGCTTGATACCAATTTAAAAACGCAGCTCAAAGCTTATCTTGAGAAACTCACCAAGCCTGTGGAGTTGATTGCAACGCTGGATGATGGCGCAAAATCAACCGAGATTCGCAATCTGTTGGTCGATATCGCGAGCCTGTCTGACAAGGTCAGCTTTCGTGAAGAGAACGATCGTCAGGTGCGTAAACCCTCATTTTTAATCACTAACCCTGGTGCGGATCACGGCCCACGTTTTGCGGGTTCGCCGCTGGGTCATGAATTTACCTCACTGGTGCTGGCGCTGTTACAGACCGGTGGGCACCCGTCCAAAGAAGCACAAAATCTGCTTGATCAGATTGCGGCGCTGGATGGGGATTTCCATTTCGAAACCTATTATTCGCTGTCCTGCCACAACTGTCCGGATGTGGTACAGGCTCTGAATCTGATGGCGGTCCTGAACCCGCGCATCAGCCACACCGCGATTGACGGTGGCCTGTTCCAGAACGAAATTCAGGAACGGAATGTCATGGGCGTGCCGGCGGTTTTCCTGAACGGCAAAGAGTTTGGTCAGGGCCGCATGAGCCTGGCGGAGATCGTCAGTAAAGTCGACACCAATGCTGACAAGCGCGCAGCAGAAGCGCTGAATAAACGCGAAGCCTATGATGTGCTGATTATTGGCAGCGGTCCCGCTGGCGCAGCGGCCGCCATCTATTCTGCCCGTAAAGGCATCCGCACCGCCCTGATGGGTGAGCGTTTCGGCGGACAGGTACTGGATACCGTTGATATCGAAAACTATATTTCCGTGCAGAAAACGGAAGGGGCCAAACTGGCTGGCGCACTGCGTGCCCACGTTGACGATTACAGTGTTGATGTGATTGACAGTCAGAGCGCGATTAAACTGATTCCGTCTGCGGCGAAAGGCGGCCTGCACGCCATTGAAACGGCGTCAGGTGCCGTACTGAAATCCCGTAGCATCATCCTGGCGACCGGCGCGCGCTGGCGCAACATGGGCGTACCGGGGGAAGAGCAGTACCGTACTAAAGGTGTGACCTATTGCCCGCACTGTGACGGTCCGCTGTTCAAAGGTAAACGCACTGCCGTCATCGGTGGCGGTAACTCCGGCGTGGAAGCGGCTATCGATCTGGCTGGTATTGTTGAACACGTCACATTGCTGGAATTCGCCAGCGAAATGCGTGCAGACAAAGTGCTGCAGGACAAACTGCGCAGTCTGAAAAACGTGGATGTGATCCTGAATGCACAAACCACCGAAGTGAAAGGCGACGGCAGCAAAGTTACCGGCCTGCAATATCTGGATCGCACCAACCAGACAACCCATGAACTGGCGCTGTCAGGCATTTTTGTTCAGATTGGCCTGCTCCCTAACACCACCTGGCTGGAAGGGGCGGTTGAGCGCAACAAGATGGGTGAAATCATCATCGATGCAAAATGCGAAACCAGCCTGAAAGGCGTTTTCGCAGCAGGCGACTGCACCACGGTGCCTTACAAGCAAATCATCATTGCCAGCGGTGAAGGGGCAAAAGCCTCGCTGAGCGCTTTTGATTACCTGATTCGCACCCAACCTGCACACTAAGTTTTTCGGTGCAAAAGCCAGCCCTGTAACCTGTGTTACAGGGCTTTTTAGTATCCGGCCAGCGTCATTAACATCATCCACAGCGGCGTGGTTATCGCGGCAAAAAGGGTGGAAAGCAGCATACTGGCGGCCGTGGGGCCGGTAATCACGTTAAATTTCTGCGACATCAGGTAAACATTCACACCGACCGCCATCGACCCCAGCAGCACTACCACTTTACTTTCCAGCGCAGGCAGACCCGTCAGCCAGGCGATCGCCCAGACACACAGCGGCTGCAGAATCAGTTTCAACGCACAAATCGTGTAACTCTCTTTCAAGCCTTCCCGCACCCGGTAGTGCGCCAGGCTCATGCCGAGAGTGACCAACGATAAGGGTGCGGCGATGGACGCCAGCATGCGCAGCGGTTCAGCGGCGATGGCGGGAAGCGGCCGCTGCAACAGGCTCCAGGCGGTGCCTGATAAGATGCCAATAATTAACGGATTCCTGAGCACGCTAATCAAGGTGCGCTTAAAGCCCTGAAGGGAAAAACTGCCCTGTTTCGACCATTCCACCGAGACGGTGAGTAATGTCCAGAGGATCAGACTGTTAAACACCAGCACCAGCGCAACCGATGGCAAGGCACCGGGGCCCAGCAGGACGGTAGCGACCGGAATACCCAGCATAACGTTATTTGAAAAGACCCCGCCCAGGGCAAAGACCGAACCGGCCACGCCATCCAGATGAAACAGACGCGAGGCAAGGATTCGGCCCACGATAAACACCAGCAGACAACTGCCAAAGAATGCCAGAAGCAGGCGCACATCGACTGCGGGACTGTTGTAAAAGTCACTCATGATGCGAAACAGCATGCAGGGCAGGGCAACGTTAAAGACAAACCGGTTCATGCCTTCGCTGATGCTCAGCGGCCATTTGCCCCATTTCGTCAGGCAATAACCCAGGAAAATAAGAATAAACAGCGGGGCTGACAGGTAAATCTGGTGTCCTAATGTATCCAGCAGGAAGGGCATAAGCGTAAGCAGTCCAGTGACTCAGTAAGGGCAAGACTACCAAATTGCGTCGGCCGCGTAACCTGGCAAAACGTGTACCCGACCCGCGAATTTACCCCAGCCAGCGGCGCGCCTGGTCATCACTGATATCGCGATAATACACCCGATGGATAACCGCATCGCAACGCTGACAACGGGCAGAAAGATAAGTGGAATAATAGTGTCGGCCAGAAGGAGAAAGGGCACCCTGACGGGTAATGGTGATGTCAGTCCATCGGTGACGATGAGGGATAAGCGCTAAAAATCGCATCATGCTTCCTGTCAAGTATGAAGTGTTCTGGTAATTTTTAACTACGTGATATGAAGATTTATTGTTGCGATGTTGTAGGCAGGTGTTTGTTATTGCTGGGCATTCTGATAATGGTGAAGGATATAATTTACTCGCGTAAATACCTTTACTGCTCTGACGTGCAAATTTTAAGCCCGCAGCATTAAGCCTTTTTTCGTGCGGTGGGGAGTTGATCGGGATCATGTAAAAGTCTCGCCCGCCAGGTTGAAAAAAGAATAAGCACCTTGCTTAAATTTAGGGGCTTACTTATTCTTCTCTGCGTAACACGACTCGGGGTGCCCTTCTTTGTGAAGGCTGAGAAAAACCCGTATTACCTGATCTGGATAATGCCAGCGTAGGGAAGTCTGATGCCTGACCGCATTCGCCTTCTTGTCCGCCGGTTGGGAGTTCTGATGACACATCAACCGCACCATCTTTCTGATGCGCAATGCGCGCCCATCCTGCAACAGTTTCGCCATCAGTCACCGCTCGTGCACTGCATGACCAATGATGTGGTGCAAATGCTCACGGCTAATGTCCTGCTTGCTCTGAACGCGTCACCTGCCATGGTCATCGATCGCGAGGAAGCGCCGCAGTTCAGCGGTATCGCGGATGCACTGTTAATCAATGTCGGCACATTAACGCACGAACGCCAGCAGGCCATGGCCGCGGCAATCGAGGCGGCTAATCTGGCAGGCACGCCCTGGACGCTGGACCCGGTAGCGGTGGGCGCACTGACGTTGCGTACCCGGTTTTGCCAGCAGGTGCTGATGCAGTCGCCTGCCGTGATTCGCGGCAATGCTTCCGAGATTCTGGCGCTGGCCCAGCAGGCTGACGGCGGACGTGGCGTGGACAGCCAGCACGCCGCCGAAAGCGCCCTGCTGGCCGCCCAACAACTGGCGCGGGAGTATCAGACCTGTGTGGTGGTCACTGGCGAGGTGGATTATGCCACCGACGGGATGCGTACCCTGTCGATCGTCGGCGGATCGCCCTTAATGACGCGGGTGGTCGGTACCGGCTGTGCACTGTCTGCGGTCGTCGCCGCCTTTGCCAGCCTGCCGGGTGACAGACTGGTCAATATCGCCAGCGCCTGTCGGGTGATGGCACTGGCCGGAGAGAAAGCCGCACAGGCATCAACCGGGCCGGGCAGCTTTGCACCGGCGTTTCTGGACGCGCTCTGGACACTGGAGGCCGCCCTGTGAAACGCATCAATGCTTTAACGATTGCCGGTACCGATCCCAGCGGCGGTGCCGGGATTCAGGCCGACCTGAAAACCTTCTCCGCACTGGGCGCTTACGGCACCAGCGTGATTACGGCCCTGGTGGCGCAAAATACCTGTGGCGTACAGTCGGTGTACCGTATTGATCCTGATTTTGTCAGCGCACAGCTGGATTCCGTTCTTGATGACGTGCGCATCGACAGTGCAAAAATTGGCATGCTGTCCGACGCGGCGATCGTGGAGCGGGTGGCGGTTGGCTTGCAGCGCCGGGCAATCCCGTTCGTGGTGCTGGACACGGTGATGGTGGCCAAGAGCGGCGATGCCTTACTGAGTCCTGATGCCATTGCCTGTGTCCGCGAGCGCCTGTTGCCACAGGTGTCACTGATCACACCTAATCTGCCCGAAGCCGCCGCGCTGCTCGAATGCGGTATGGCCAGCAATGAGAACGAGATGCTGACGCAGGGCGATGCCCTTCTGGCGCTGGGTTGTCAGGCCGTACTGATGAAGGGCGGACATCTGGATCATGGCGAAAGTCCTGACTGGCTGATCACGCCAGCGGGGCGGCAACGGTTCAGCACGCCTCGGGTGAAGACGCGCCATACGCACGGTACCGGTTGTACGCTGTCTGCTGCGCTGGCGGCCCTGCGTCCACGGCACAGTGACTGGGCGGAGACGGTTAATGAAGCCAAAACCTGGCTACAACAGGCCCTGCTGGCAGCCGATTCGCTGGAGGTGGGCCACGGGACTGGACCTGTGCATCATTTTCATCAGTGGTGGTAACGGCTTCGCTCAGCGATTGTACGGCGCGCTACTCAGCCTCGAACCAGTCACGGTTTTGCCTGATCACGGGCGCGAGCGAAAACATCATTGCCTGCAGATGGTGACGCAGGGCGGTTTCTGCCTGGTCCGCATCGCGCGCTTTCAGGGCGGCAAAAACGGCTTCATGTTGTTCGATCAGCGTTTCAGCGGGCGCGACCTGATTCAGGGTGAGATAGCGCACCCGGTCCATCGTCGCCTTGATGTTTTCAATGGTTTCCCATGCCAGCATACAGTCGATACTCTCCGCAATCAGACGATGGAATTCATCGTCCAGGCTGAGAAACATCTGGCTGTCGCCCCGGGCGGCAGTGATGCGCTGGAGCTGCAGATTATGCTCCAGCGCCATCAGTCCGCGCTGGCTTGTTTCCCGCGCTGCGCGGCGTATCACGGCCAGTTCTACCGCTTCCCGGATAAAGCGTCCATCTTCGACCTGCTTCGCTGAAATCTTACGCACAAAGGTGCCGCGCTGTGGAAGGATTTGTACCAGACCGGCTTCTGCCAGCTTAATGAACGCCTCACGTACCGGCTGGCGAGAGAGATGAAAACGGGCGGAAACCTCTTTTTCCGACAGCAAAGCGCCCGGCTGAATGACGCAGGTGACGATATCTTTGCGTAGATAACGGTAAATCTGCTGATTGACCGGTTCACTTGTCGTGATGGTGTAGGAAAGCGTCATGTTCTGTCCCTGTTAACATTAACCCGATTTCGCCAGCGCGTTAAAACGCCTTAGCCCTGTGCGATGGCCTGTTGCACGGCCGCCCGTGCCCCCACTTTCGTTAACTGTATATAGCAGGCGGAGAGCGCGTCAACGAAGGCTGTATTATCCGCCAGATCCTCGCCGAAAACGGTTTTCAGGCCCAGTAAGGCCCGCACCCGCTCCTGACCTTCCGCGCTTTCTGCCACACAGGTGGCCAGCTGGGCTTTAAGTGGGTCGCGGATCGCTATAGGTTCGCCTTTTTCATCGACCGCAGCGACATAGCGCATCCAGGCGGCAATGCCCAGCAACAGCAGCGGGCAGGGTGTGCCGTTAGCGAGATGCCAGCGCACGCTGTCGAGAAAGCGTTGTGGCAGTTTCTGGGTGCCATCGGTCGCAATCTGGTAGGTGCGGTGTCTGATAGCGCGGTTGGCAAAGCGAGCGATTAAGGCGTCGGCGTAAGCCGGTAAATCCACGCCCTGCGTGGTTAACGTCGGCGCCTGTTCGTTAACCATCAGCGCACGTGCGGCCGCCCGGAACGCGTCGTCAGCCATACAATCGCTGATATGTTCATAACCCGCAAGGTAACCAAGGTACGCCAGAAAGGAGTGGCTGCCATTGAGCATGCGCAACTTCATTTGCTCAAACGGCAGCACATCCTCCACCAGTTCGGCACCTGCCTTGTCCCAGTCAGGTCGGCCGCTGACAAAATGGTCTTCAATCACCCACTGAAAGAAGGGTTCAGCCTCAACGGCCACTGGATCGGACGAACCAATACGGGCACGTAACGCGTCAAAGGCGGCCTCATTCATCGCCGGAACAATGCGATCTACCATGGTGGAGGGAAAGGTGATGTTGTGCTGAATATAGTCCGCCAGCGACGGATCATGCTGCCGGGCGAGCTGCGTCACCACATTCCGTGTGACGTGGCCATTTTCAGGCATGTTATCGCAGGACATCACGCTGAAAGGCGCTAAACTCAGATCGCGTCGACGGCGGATGGCGGCGACAATCAATCCGGGCAGCGAGCGGGGCTGTGCGGGGTGCGCCAGGTCATGCACGATATCCGCATGTTGCAGATCGAGATTGCCGCTGGCGGGCAGGTGACAATAGCCTTTTTCCGTCACGGTCATCGACACAATCGCCACGTCCGGCTGGCACAGGGCCGTAATCACGGCATCAATGCCGTCCGTTTTGCCGTGCAGTGCCGCGGTAACCACCCCAATGACCCGGGTTTTCACGGCGTCGTCACTTTTTTCGGTCAACGTATAGAGAAAGTCCTGCTGGCGGAGTGCCTGAATCAGCTCGCCGCTGTTAAGGTTAACCTCGCAGATTCCCCAGTCGCTACCCTGTTCGGCCAGTTTATCCGTGCACAAGGCCTGATGGGCGCGATGAAAGGCACCAAAGCCGATATGCACTATACGGGTTTTAAGCTGGCGACGGTCATAGGCGGGCAGATGAACATCCGCAGGAAGGTGATCGATGTGTAGCATAAAGCATCCTTGTGGCAGACGGACGGCAGGCCATGCTGGCATTAAGGATGAAAAATTACGCGTCCCGCTACTACCATACAAGTTGAAGTAGCGGAATTGTGAATGTAATCACGAACTGTTTACATTAAGGCCGGGAGCCAGGGCTCCCGTGAGAATTAACTCAGCAGGGCACACTGCGGCGGCAGGCGGCAGCTTAACGCGCCCGGCATGATATCAATGGTAAATGACTGGCCTGTCAGCGGTTCGCCATCCAGGTTAAAGGTCATTTCATGCGGTGAGCGAATCGTCAGGGACGATAAGCGCGTGGAAATAATGCCGGGATTCTCTTCATCGCCGGTCAGGGAATGCAGCAGGGTAGGCAGCAACTCCTGCGCGGTAACAATGCTAACGTCCAGCAGGCCATCGTTAATCAACGCCGACGGGCATAAACGCTGACCGCCTCCGGCCTGACGACCGTTGCCGATGCCGATGACCAGCGCATCGCCCTGCCAGTTAAAACCGGGCCCGGTAATTTCACAACTGTCCGGTTTTAGCGTGTCCATGCGCATCAACCCATGAATAAAATAGGACACGCCGCCCAGCGCGGATTTGAGTTTTTCCGGCGTCTCGGTCGTAATGCGCGTGCCAAATCCTCCGGTCGCCATATTAATAAAATAGTGATGCTGGTTAACGCGGGCGAGGTCGATATCACAGGCTTTACCCTGGATAGCCAGGCGCAAGGCGTGCTCAATCTCTTCAGGAATGCCGACGCTGGTGGCAAAATCGTTCGCTGTGCCCAGCGGCAGAATCCCCAGAACCGGGCGCTCATCCGCGTTGACCGACGCCAGTGCGGTAGCGATTTCGTTGACGGTGCCGTCACCGCCGCCCGCCACCACGGTTTCCGCCTGCAGTTCAAGGGCTTCTTCCACGTAACGCTCACCGTCTCCTTTTTCATACGTCACGCGCACGGCTATGTTAAAGCCCTCGGCGCGCAGCTTCGTGATCGCTTCACGGAGATCGTCATTGCCTGCGCCTTTACCATTCAGGATTAGCAGCGTAAGCGATTGTTTGTCCATTATCTGTTCCTTGGAGATCGAAAGCGTAGTTAGTGGTTATAGCATAGCCGGAAGAGAAAAATGATTGGCGAAAGGGAGAAAAAAGAAAACCCGCACGGGGGAGCCGGGCGGGTGAATGAGGTGGATCCAGTTACTGCTGCTGATAATTGTTACTCATTGGTAGCAGGCAGCACTATAGTTCAGTAAAACCGAGCCGTCTGTGATCCTGTTCTTGCTTTTGTCAAATTTTGTCAGGCCGTGACGTGAGCGGCATGCGGATCCTGAGTGTTCTGGCCTGGCGCAAAGTTACGCAGCAGCAAGGCAAACCGCAAATCTACCTCCGGCGGCACTTTCATCCAGACGCGATGCCCGTCTCCCGGGGCCACCTCTGTCGGTTCTCCACGGCTGTTTTGCAGGGCATCAAGGGTGCAGATCAGGTTACCGGACGGCGTCATGATCTCCAGGCTGTCATGCAGAACAAATTTATTCTTTACCCGTACTTCCGCCCAGCCCTCGCGCTGTTCACCGCTAAACTCCCCGACGAACTGCTGGCGCTCTGAGACAGAGTAGCCGGTCTGGTAATTCTGGTAGCTGTCGTGGGTGTGACGACGCAAAAAACCTTCGGTATAGCCGCGATGCGCCAGGCCTTCCAGGGTTTCCAGCAGGGCAGAATCAAACGGTTTACCTGCCGCCGCATCGTCAATGGCTTTGCGATAAACCTGTGCGGTGCGGGCGCAGTAATAATAGGATTTGGTGCGACCTTCGATTTTCAGCGAGTGAACGCCCATCTGGCTCAGGCGCTCGACGTGCGCCACGGCACGCAGATCTTTCGAGTTCATGATGTAGGTGCCGTGTTCATCTTCAAAGGCGCTCATCATTTCGCCGGGTTTCATTTTCTCCTCCAGCAAAAACACCTTGTCGCTGGGTTGCCCGATGCCCAATGTAGGCGTCACGTCCTGTACGCTGACCGGCTGATGAATTTCAACAATGTTGCCGACGTCATCTTGTCTGGCTTCCTGCAACTGATATTCCCAGCGGCAGGCGTTGGTGCAGGTTCCCTGGTTAGGATCGCGTTTATTCATGTAGCCCGACAGCAGACAGCGCCCGGAGTACGCCATACACAGTGCGCCGTGCACAAACACTTCCAGCTCCATGTCCGGCACCTGCTCGCGAATATCGGCGATCTCCTCCAGCGACAGCTCGCGGGATAAAATCACCCGGCTTAAGCCCATTTGCTGCCAGAATTTCACCGTTGCCCAGTTCACGGCGTTAGCCTGCACAGATAAGTGGATGGGCATGGCCGGAAACGCCTCGCGCACCAGCATGATCAGCCCAGGATCGGACATGATTAACGCGTCGGGCTGCATCTCAATTACCGGCGTTAAATCGCGAATAAAGGTTTTCAGCTTGGCGTTATGCGGGGCGATGTTCACCACCACATAAAATTTTTTACCCAGCGCGTGGGCTTCGTTAATGCCTTTCGCCAGGTTTTCATGGCTGAATTCGTTATTGCGTACCCGCAGGCTGTAGCGCGGCTGGCCGGCATAGACGGCATCGGCCCCATAGGCAAACGCGTAACGCATGTTTTTCAGCGTTCCGGCGGGGGAAAGTAATTCGGGTTTCATGATGTGCTCACTGATGTCAGGTCAGCATGTCGCCTGGGCGACATGTGCAGGGGGAAACCCTGCAAAAGGTGCGGAATTGTAGGCAGGGTGAAAACGGAAGTAAATTGATCTGGGTCAATCTAAATCAACTGGCAGACATCGGCTTCCCAGCGATAGCCCATGCCATATACCGCGCGGATAAAGGGTTGTTCGCTGTCCAGGCTTTCCAGTTTCCTGCGCAGGTTCTTGATATGGCTGTCAATGGTTCGGTCGGTTACAACCCGGTAATCGTCGTAGAGATGGTTTAACAACTGTTCACGGGAGAAGACTTTTCCCGGTTCAAGGGACAGCGTTTTCAGCAGACGAAATTCAGCGGGCGTTAAATCCAGCGGCTCATCACGCCAGCTGGCCTGAAAGCGGCTTTCATGAACTTTCAGCAAAGACGCGACGGGCGCTTCTTCGGGAGATCGCTTCACCCGGCGCAAAATGGTTTTGACCCGCGCTACCACTTCGCGTGGGCTGAATGGCTTGCAGATATAGTCATCCGCACCAATCTCCAGGCCCAGCAGGCGATCGATTTCTTCCGTGCGCGCGGTCACCATAATAATCGGCAAGTCGGAATCACGACGAATCTCACGGCACAGCGTCAGCCCATCTTTACCCGGCAGCATCAAATCCAGCAGGATAAGATCGGGCGGCGTCTGTTTAACGTAGTCCAGTACCGCGTTGCCGTGCGCCAGATGATGCGTGCGATAGTTAGAGGCCTCAAGGTAATCAATCATCAGCTGTGCCAGCTTGGGTTCATCTTCAACCACAAGGATTAGCGGGTAAGTGTTTTCCTGGTTCATAATCTTCTAAACGGGAGGAACATAACGCAATTGTAGCGCGATTTTCAGCCCACCTAAATCCGCATGCGAGGCGCTGATGCTGCCACCGTGGGCATCAACAATGTTTTTACAGATGGCCAGCCCCAGGCCAGAGCCGCCGCTGGCGCGATTGCGCGAACCTTCTGTGCGGAAAAAACGCTCAAATATTTGTGCCTGTTGATCGCCTTCCACGCCGGGCGCGCTGTCCTCTACGGTGACGTGCCAGTAGGGCGCGTCATACCAGAGCCGCACCCGGACTTCGCCGCCGGCATCGGTGTAACGCAGGCTGTTTTCCAGCAGGTTAATAAACAACTGCATCAGCCGGTCAGGATCGCCAAAAAACGGCGCGTCATCCGGCATGTCGAGCTTCAGGGTTAAATCATGGCTGCGGTAGCGCTCGGTAAAATTGCCTGCGCTGATCTCAATAAGCTGCACCAAATCGGTGGCCTGCTTGCGATAGGCCAGTGCGCCGACGTCAGAGAGCGAAAGCTGGTGCAGATCATCCACCAGCTTGGTCAGCAGCGCCACTTCGCTTTGCAGAGAGGTAATCGCGTCTGGCGTGAGTTTACGTACACCATCCTGCATGGCTTCCAGCTCACCGCGCAAAATCGCCAGTGGCGTGCGCAGTTCATGCGAGATGTCGGCCATAAAGGCCCGACGCATACTTTCATTTTTCTCCAGCGAACTGGCCAGCAGGTTAAAGTCATGGGCCAGCTGGCCCAGTTCGTCCTGGCTGTCAACCTTAACCCGTGTGGTTAAGTTCCCCGCCGCCAGATGATGCGTACCGTCTACCAGTCTTTTCACCGGTGCCAGCAAGCCCCGCGCCATCAGCCAGGTGACCAGGGCGGCAAGCAGAGTAGAGAGGCCCACGATATACCAGCTGGTTCGTCGCTGCTGCTGATCAAAATTGATATCGGTGCTGCGCGTCAGGCGCTCTGGCGGCGAGCTGATGATCCAGCCCACGACTTTACCGTTACTGAGCGTAATATCGTGACGTATCCCTTCCGGGGGAACCTGTGAGCGCGGGCCGACCATCACTTTGTAGTGCTGATCGAGTACCCAGAACTGGGTGCGCCAGCCGTGAGGCGGTAACTGGTTACTGCTGTCCGGGTTTTGCTCCAGCGAGCGCAGCATAGAGAAGATCAGCCGGTCGTTATTACGCAGAAAATCCCAGTCGCCATGCTGTTCATACTGATCGGCCAGCGCCGCACCCAGCAAATTCAGCCGCTGTTCATTCCCGCGTTTAATATAGTCGACAAAGCCATGTTCAAAGCTGAGCCGGACGCCCCAGTGCATGGTAATCAGGACCAGCATGCAGGTGGAGAATATGGCCATGAATAATTTGGCTCCGATGCCAAAATGCAGGAACGATCTCATTCACTTCTCCGACGTCGCAGATCGACGCTTTTACTCATCTCTTTCGGAACCCGCCAGAACACCAGCGCAGGCAGAATAATTATCAGCGCCATACAGAGATAAACACAGATAAACGCCTGATGGCTTAAACCCTGTTCCCCGGACGTTGCATGACCAAACGCGCCCAGCAGCAGGCCCGCCACGGTTACGCCAATACTCATTGAGAGCTGCATGATCATCGATAACAGGCTGTTGCCGCTGGAGGCCAGGTCATCGGGTAGATCCTTGAGCGTCAGCGTGTTCATCGAAGAGAAGCGAATCGCATTTACCATGCCTTGCAGAAACAGCACCAGCGGCAGCATGACTGTCCAGCCGAGCATCGCCACCAGTGGAAACAGCAAGACCACCAGCGCCAGGCCTATTGTTGAACCCACCAGCACGTTGCGATAGCCAAACAGGTTAACAATGCTGACAACCACACGCTTCATGCCCATATTGCCCAGCACCATGGCAATCATCATCAAGCCGGCATGAAACGGGCTGAAGCCCATGCCGATTTGCAAGAACAGCGGCGTCATAAAGGGCAACATGCCGCTGCCGATGCGGCCAGTCAGACTACCGAGTAAGCCAATAGAGAAAATGCGGTTGTCGAACAGCTTCAGGCTGAACAGCGCACTGTCGTTTTGGCGCGCATGCAGCAGATAAAACAGAAGAGAGCCGGTGCCGATGAGGATCATCGCGGCCAGTAACAAGGCAGAGCCGCCGCTACTGCGTTGACCGTCAAGCGCCAGCGTTAACGTAGCCATTCCGGCGGCCAGCAGGACAAACCCGACAAAATCAAAGCGTCGCGGCGGCATCGCATAGTTCGGCAGTAACTTCAACGTGGCGACGGCACCGATGATGCCGACCGGGATGTTAATCAGGAAAATCCAGTGCCAGCTGGCATATTCCACCAGCACACCGCCCAGTGCGGGCCCCAGCAGCGGCCCAATCTGGCCGGGCAGGGTGACAAAGGTCATCGCAGACATATACTGGTCACGCGGTACAATGCGCATTACCGTCAGTCGTCCTACCGGCACCATCATGGCCCCGCCAATCCCCTGAATCACACGCGCCATGATAAGCTGATTCAGCGTGCCTGACAGGCCGCACAACAGCGATCCCACGCTGAACAGCACAATCGCGCTAAAAAAGATATTTCTCACGCCAAACCGGTCCGCCAGCCAGCCGCTCAGCGGCAGCGTCACTGCCACCGTGAGCACATAGGCCACAATCACCGAATGCATATGCAGTGGGCTCACGCCCAGATCGTGCGCCATGGACGGGATCGCCGTGTTGACGATGGTGGTGTCCAGCGTCTGCATAAAAAAACCAAAGGCAACAATCCACAACTGCCAGCGGACCGTGACGCTCTGCATGATATTTACCCCTTAATGCTGAGTGGCATTCATCCTCTGGGTGCGCGTTTTACGTCGCAGTTTGTCCATCATTAAGTACACCACCGGCGTGGTATACAGCGTGAGGAGCTGGCTCATGATCAAGCCGCCGGCAATGGTGATGCCCAACGGCTGACGCAGCTCGGCGCCGTCTCCGCTGGTCAGCACCAGCGGTAACGCGCCAAACAGGGCCGCCAGCGTGGTCATCAGGATAGGGCGGAAGCGTAACAGGCAGGCCTGGAAAATCGCCTCGCGGGCACTCAGGTTGCCGTTGCGTTCTGCGTCAAGCGCAAAGTCGACCATCATGATGGCGTTCTTTTTTACTATCCCGATCAACAACAGAATCCCGATCAAGGCAATCAGGCTGAACGGCGTATCAAACAGCTCCAGCGCCAGCAGGGCACCGACGCCCGCAGACGGCAGCGTTGAAAGAATGGTCAACGGGTGCACATAGCTTTCGTAGAGAATCCCCAGCACGATATAAACTGCCGCAACCGCAGCCAGCATCAACCAGAGTTGACTGCTTTGCGATTGCTGGAACGCCTGTGCGGTGCCGGCAAAGCTGCCGCGCACGCTGGACGGTACGCCAAGCGCCGTCATAGTGCGATCGATCGCCTCGGATGCCTGGGAAAGCGACACACCTTCTGGCAGGTTAAAGGAGAGGGTTGACGCGGCAGACAAGCCCTGATGATTAACCGACAGCGGCGCGTTGGCCGGTTGCCATTTGGCGAACCAGGAGAGCGGGATGGGTTTGCCGTCGCTGTTAATCACAAACATCTGATCCAGTGAACTGATGTCCTGGGTATAGCGCGGATCCACTTCCATGACGACCTTGTACTGGTTCAGCGGCTGATAGATGGTGGAAATCTGACGCTGACCAAACGCATCGTTGAGCAACGCATTCGCTTCGGAAACATTAATGCCCAGCCGCGCCATGCTGGCCCGGTCATACGTCAGGGCCATTTCGCTGCCCTGATCCTGCTGATCGGAGTTAACGTCGGCCAGTTCCGGCAGGGCGCTAAAGGCCTGACGAATTTTCGGTTCCCAGGTGCGCAGCGCAGCCAGATCGTCTGTTAACAGAGAATACTGATAGCTGGCGTTGGCTTCGCGACCGCCCACCCGGATATCCTGTACCGCATTAAGATACAGGTTGGCACCGGGCTCCTTTGCCAGCTTGGTACGCAGGCGGGCAATCACCGCCTGTGCATTATCTTTGCGTTCGGACAAGGGTTTCAGGGAGATAAACATCAGGCCCATATTGGTGCGCATGCCGCCGGTAAAGCCCACCACGCTTGAGACATCCGGATCGGCCCCCACGATTTTCATGAAGTCCTGCAACTTACCGCGCATCGCCTGAAACGAAATGCTTTGGTCGGCAGAGATAAAGCCGGACAGGCGGCCGGTATCCTGCTCGGGCAAAAAGGTTTTAGGAATACTGATGAACAGCCACACCGTCAGGGCGACAGTGCCCACGAGCAACAGGATGACCCAGCGCGCATGGTTCAGCACGACGTTCAGAGAGCGCGCATAACCCTGTTGTACCGCCAGCAGCAGGCGGCCAATGCCCCGTCGCCGCGGCTGACTGCGCGGCGCATGGGGTTTCAGCAGGTAAGCACACATCATAGGCGTCAGCGTGATGGACACAAACAGCGAGATCAGAATAGCAACCGACAGGGTGATGGAAAACTCCGCGAAGAAGCGGCCAATCAATCCGCCTGTCATCAACAGCGGCAGGAAGACCGCGATCAGCGACAGGCTCATCGACAGCACCGTAAAGCCCACTTCACGCACGCCTTTGAGCGCGGCGGCCAGCGGTTTCATGCCCGATTCAACATGACGGGCAATGTTTTCCAGCACCACAATGGCATCGTCCACGACAAAGCCGGTGGCGATGGTCAGCGCCATCAACGACAGATTGTTCAGGCTAAAGCCGCACAAATACATGGCGGCAAAGGTGCCAATCAGCGAGACCGGCACGGCCGCCGCCGGAATCAGCGTGGCGCGACCTGAGCGCAGGAAAACAAACACCACCAGAATGACCAGGCCAACGGCGATAATTAGCGACTGCTCCACTTCTTCGAGCGACGCGCGGATGGTGGGTGAGCGATCCTGGGCAATCTGCAGATCGATCGCCGTCGGGATGATTTCGTGCAGTTCGGGCAGTTCAGCGCGAATACGATCAACCGTCTCAATCACGTTCGCATCCGCCGTTTTGCGAATCACCAGCAAAACGGCCGGTTTGCCCCGCGACATACCGGCGTTGCGCACATCCTGCACGGAGTCCTCAACGGTGGCGACATCGGACAACCGTACTGCCGCGCCGTTGTTGTATTGCACGATCAGCGGCTGGTATTCCCGGGCAGTTTGTAATGCATCGTTGGTCCGTAACTGCCAGCGCTGTTGCCCGTCTTCCAGCGCGCCCTGCGGACGGCGCTGGTTAGCGTTAGCGATGGTCTGACGCACCGCATCCAGCGACACGCCCTGATTAAATAACGCCTGCGGATTGAGCGCCACGCGCACTGCGGGCAGCGAGCTGCCGCCCACGGTGACATCGCCCACGCCATTAATCTGCGACAGCTTCTGTGCCAGCTGTGTCGACGCATAATCATAAAGCTGGGCTGGCGTGTACAGATCTGACGTCAGCGTCATAATCATGATCGGCGCGTCAGACGGGTTGGCTTTGCGGTAGGTCGGACGCGACGGCATGCCGGTAGGGAGCAGGCTCTGCGCCGCGTTAATGGCCGCCTGTACATCACGTGCCGCGCCGTTAATATCACGATTAAAATCGAACACCATAATAATGCGGGTCGATCCCAGCGAACTGGTCGAGGTCATTTCACTGACGCCTGCAATTCGGCCCAGCGAGCGCTCCAGCGGCGTGGCGACCGAAGACGCCATCGTTTCGGGCGAGGCTCCTGGCAGGGACGCTGACACCATAATGACCGGAAAATCCACCTGCGGCAGCGGCGCCACCGGCAGCAGGCGGAAGCCCAGAATGCCCGCCAGCGCAATGGCCAGCGTCAGTAGCGTCGTGGCGACCGGACGATGGATAAACAAAGCAAAAAACTTCACGGCTGCGCCTCCGTCTGACCCAGGCGACGACGCAGGTTATGCGCCAGGCGGTCAAACAGCAGGTAGATTACCGGCGTGGTAAACAGCGTCAGAATCTGGCTCAGAATCAGGCCGCCGACCATGGCAATCCCCAGCGGCTGCCTCAGCTCTGCACCCACGCCAGTGCTGAGCATCAGCGGTAATGCACCCAGCAGGGCAGCCAGCGTCGTCATCAGAATCGGTCGGAAACGCAGCAGGCAGGCCTGATAAATCGCATCATAGGGCTTCATGCCCTGTTCACGTTCCGCCGCTAACGCGAAGTCGATCATCATAATGGCGTTCTTTTTCACAATACCAATGAGCAGAATGATGCCGATGATGGCAACAATATCCAGCTCATTCCCACTTATCATCAGCGCCAGCAGCGCACCGACGCCCGCCGTGGGCAACGTGGAGAGGATGGTGATGGGATGGATAAAGCTCTCATACAGCACGCCGAGCACGATATACATCGCTACGACTGCCGCCACAATCAGCCAGACGGTACTGGTCAGGGCAGCCTCGAAAGCCAGCGTGCTGCCCTGGAACTGCGTCATCACCTCTGACGGCATCCCCAGTTCCGTCTCTGCCTGGTTGATCGCTTTGGTCGCATCTTCCAGCGAATAGCCCTTCGCCACATTGAAAGAGAAGGTGGCGGAGGGGAACTGACTCAGGTGGTTAATCGTTAAAGGCGCATGGCGCTGGGCAATGCTGGCGATCGCGCTCAACGGCACGCTGCCACCGTCAGTGCTGTTCAGACGAATACCGTCCAGGCTTTGCAGGCCCGGCATGGTGCTGTTGTCCTGTTCCAGCACCACGCGGTACTGATTCGCCTGGGTATAAATCGTGGAGATCAGCCGCTGACCAAAGGCGTCATACAGCGCGTTATCTACGTCCGCCATGCTGATGCCCAGCCGGCTGGCACTGTCGCGGTCCACTTTGATATAGGCTTCCAGCCCCTGGTCCTGCCAGTCACTGCTGACGTCACGTAGCGCAGGGTGTTTCTGCAGGGCGTTAAGCAGGGCAGGGACCCAGGTGCTGAGCGAATCCAGCGAACCGGACTGCAGAGTAAACTGATACGGCGTACGGCTGGCCTGGGTATCAATTGTCAGGTCCTGCACCGCCTGCAACCACAAGGTGACGCCAGGAATTTTGCTGATCTGCGCTTGCAGCCGCTGCTGAATCTCCGGAATACGCTCGCTGCGCATATCCAGCGGTTTGAGGTTAATCTGCAACCGGGCGCTGTTGAGTGACGGATTGGTGCCATCCACGCCCACGAACGAGGTCAGACTCTGTACAGCCGGATCTTTCATAATCACAGAGGCAACATCGCGTGTCCGCTCCGCCATACTGGCATAGGATACCGACTGCGGTGCCTCCAGCGTTCCCTGGATAATGCCGTTGTCCTGCTGCGGAAAGAAACCTTTAGGAATGGCCATCCACAGCAAAACCGTCAGCAGCAACGTGCCGAGCGCCACGGACAGCGTCAGCCAGGGGTGATTCAGCACCCGGCGCAGCCCACGACCATAAACGGCAATGATGCGATCGAACATCGCTTCGCTGGCACGGGAAAAGCGGTTCTGCTTACGCAGTGACTCGGCGCTCAGCATGCGGGCACACATCATCGGCGTCAGGGTGAGCGAGACCACCGCTGAGATCAGAATTGCCACCGCCAGCGTCACCGCAAATTCGCGAAACAGGCGACCAATCACGTCGCCCATGAACAGCAGCGGAATCAATACCGCAATCAGTGAAAACGTTAACGAAATAATGGTAAAGCCAATTTCGCCTGCCCCTTTCAGGGCCGCTGTCATCGGCTTTTCCCCTTTTTCGATATAGCGCGAGATATTCTCAATCACCACGATGGCATCGTCCACCACAAAGCCTGTGGCGATGGTCAGCGCCATCAGCGTCAGATTATTGATGGAAAAGCCCAGGAAATACATTGCCGCAAAGGTGCCAATAAGCGACAGCGGAACAGCCACGGCCGGAATGATGGTCGCGGGCACATTACGCAAGAACAGGTAGATGATCATCACCACGAGCGCCATTGCCAGCATCAGCTCATGCTGCGTATCGGTGACGGACGCGCGGATATTGGTGGTGCGATCGGTGACCAGTTTGACATCGACGGATTTGGGCAGGCTGGCAATCAGCCCGGGCAGCATGGCGCGAATATTGTCGGCGGTTGCAATAATATTGGCACCCGGCTGGCGCTGCACATTCAGTACGATGGCGGGTTCACGGTTAGACCAGGCACCCAGCCAGCTGTTTTCGGCACCCTGTTCAATCGTAGCCACATCGGCCAGCCGCACTGGCGCGCCATTTTTATAACTGACGATCAGCTGGCGGTAATCCTCGACCGATTTCATCTGATCGTTGGCTGACAGCGTAACCGAGCGGGTCGGACCATCAAGACTGCCTTTCGCGGAATTTACGTTGGCGTTGGTGATCGCCGTACGCACCATTTCGCTGGTCAGGCCCATAGAGGCTAATGCCTGGGTGTTCATCTTAACGCGCACCGCGGGACGCTGGCCGCCGGTCAACGTGACCAGGCCGACGCCGGTCACCTGGGAAATTTTCTGCGCGACGCGTGTTTCCACCATGTCCTGTACCTGGGTTAAAGGCATGCTGGTGGTGGTGACGGCGAGCGTCATGATGGGCGGATCCGCCGGGTTAACTTTGCTGTAAACCGGCGGATTCGGCAAATCGCTGGGCAGCAGGTTAGAGGCAGAGTTAATCGCCGCCTGCACTTCCTGTTCTGCGACATCGAGCGGCAGCGAGAGCTGGAACTGCAGCGTCACCACCGAGGCGCCGCCAGAACTTTGCGAGGCCATCTGCTTAAGACCGGACATCTGACCGAACTGACGTTCAAGAGGCGCTGTAATCGACGACGTCACCACATCCGGACTGGCACCGGGATACAGGGTAACAACCTGAATGGTCGGATAGTCCACTTCGGGTAACGCTGACACCGGCAAAAAGCGGTAACCCAGAATCCCCGCCAGCAGAATAGCAATCATCAGTAACGTCGTCGCGACCGGGCGCAGAATAAACTGGCGTGACGGTCCTCCGCTGCGGTCAGGAGGCATAACCTGCATTACTCTGACTCTCCTTTGGATGGCAAGCTGGCGCGGCTCTGTTTAGTTGCACTGCTCTGTGCTGCAACCACTTCCACTTTTGCCCCCTCTGTCAGGCGGTCAAGGCCATCCGTTACCACGCGGTCGCCCGCGCTCAGTCCGGCATTGATGACCACTTTCTGACTGTCCTGGAAACCGGCGGTCACGGTTTTCTTACTCACCTTATCTTCGCTGTTAATCACCCAGACAAAGTGGCCTTCGTTGCCCATCTGTAACGCGGCTACCGGAATCACGACGGCATCCTGCAACGTATTCACCTTCAGCCGGGCGTTGACGAACTGATTAGGGAAAAGCAGGTCATCCTGATTATCAAAACGCGCTTTAATTTTAATGGTGCCAGTCGTGACGTCGATCTGGTTGTCCAGGCTGAGCAGTTTTCCGCGCGCAATCAGGTGTTGATTGCTGCGGTCCCAGGCTTCCACCAGCAACGGTTCGCCACTTTTCTGCGCCTGCATGATCTGGCTGATATTGTTTTCGGCGACGCTAAAGACGACATCCACCGGATGCGTCTGAGTAATCACCACCAGACCATTGGTATCACCGCTGGTAATGTAGTTGCCAATATCAACCTGCTTCAGGCCGACGCGACCCGCAATCGGGGACGTAATTCGGCTGTAAGTCAGGTTCAGTTGTGCGCTGGCAACGCTGCCTTCGTCGGCCTTAATCGTGCCCAGGGTTTCACTGACCAGCGCGTTTTGCGTATCCAGATCCTGCTGGGATACCAGCGAGGTTTTCGCCAGCTTCTGGTAACGGGCTAAATCACGGCGGGCGTTCGCAAGCGTAGCCTGATCGCGCGCCAGCTGGCCTTGAGCCTGCATCAGGGCGACCTGATAGGGACGCGGATCGATCTCTGCCAGCAGATCGCCGGCTTTGACCTGCTGGCCTTCCGTGAAATGGATGGCCACCAGGTTACCATCTACCCGGCTGCGTACCGTTACGGTATTGGCTGCGGTCACCGTACCCAAACCGCTAAGGTATTGCGGCACACTTTCTGTTACAGCGCTGGCAGCCTGCACGGGCGCAAGCGGTTTATGTCCACCGTTGCCTCTTTTGCCGTGTTCTGACTGGCTGGATGTTTCGTTGCCTGCGGGTTGGGCTGGATGCTTCCACCAGTAGTAACCGCCTGCAGCAGCGGCAATAACCACCGCTAAAATCAGGCCTTTTTTCATTCCAGGATGTCGGTTGTTCATTGTTATTGTTGCTCTCCAGCGATATCGTTCCAGGACGCGGGCGTAAACGTTAGCCTGCAAACCACGAATTGTAGTCGTCCCTGCGGGTAAAAATTTGAAGGAATTAAGGATATCTGTCAGCGCACCGTAAGTATGTCGGTTTTTTGAAAAAACGGCGTTGGCAAAGAGTCAGATTTGATGTGAAACAAGGCGGACTACGCTGACCACAGCGCGCCGGATCATATCCTGCCTGACCAGGAAATACAGGATTAAAAACAACTTGTCCTTCAGGAAGATGACACATTCATTACCCAGCGCTTTACGCAGCCGTGCGCAGCATGAAGAAGGTCAGCGTGTAACCTTACGTTATGCCTGCTGAGACATTGAGCGCTGAGCAAGGGGGCGCGGCGCGAAGAGGAATAAGCATCATCTTCGATACCGCCGGGTCCGTCAGTAACGTGCATTGCCGGACCGGGCGCTATCCTTAACGCGGCAGAACCGGCTGACGCATGGTGCCGCTTTAACCCCGCTCAAGATTAAAGGGCAGAAGGGCTTTTTTCTGAGGACAGGCACTGCATTCGTTTTGCCTTCACCGCAAAAGAAAGCACGGGCTCACATACTGTGTCGCTTTACCCGCGCACAAACTGACAAAGCCAGAAGGGACATTTTCTGCGAGGTATTCCGCAGCGCTGAGCGACCTGAAGGCACCGCGTCAGCGGCGCGAGGACCGCCGAAGCCAAAGTGCCTCTTCTGGTGATCTCACCCGCCGACATCACAACAATAGGTTAGCATCCCAAAACAGCTCAGCCTGACGTCTTCGCGGTAAAGGCAAACGAAGGAAAGGGAGCCGAAGCCAAAATGCCCCTTCAGGCGATTTCACCCGCCGAGAGTGCTGCACTTTATTCGACTCCCCCCGCTGTCAGGCAAACATCACCTCAGCCCAGCGCGCCAGACCAGCGGTCACTGAGGCAAAGTCATCTCCGCCAGCAATCGGTGTACCCGGCAGGGCCTGCTGCAGCGCAGCGCGCAGCAGAGGCGAACGTGCACTACCGCCCGTCAGATAGATCACTTCCGGCTTAATATGGCTGGTCGCCAGCGCCAGATGTACCTGTTCCAGGATCTTCTCCAGCGGCTGGCTGATCGCGTCCTGCAGGGTTGCCACGCTGATATCGGCCTGTAAATCCGCGCTGATAAAATCCAGTGCGGCAGCGAAGTCAGGGCGGTCGGAGAGGGCGATTTTGCTCTCTTCCGCAGTACGCACCAGACGATAGCTCAGCTTTTGTTGCCAGACTTTTAACAGGTGTGCCACGGCGGCAGGATTTTCGGCATCCCGTACCAGATCGCGCAACAGTTTGCCGCAGGCGGTACTGTAAAAATCGCTTTGTGCAGGCACATCGTTGATGGCGACGGCATTCCACCAGGGCAGGGCAGGTAAGGCCGTGCCTTTTTGTGTCTTCCCGCCCGCGCCCAGCAACGGCATCAACGCTTTAAACGCCAGCATAATATCCAGGTCATTACCGCCCACGCGGCAGCCACTATGGCCCAGCAGGCTTTCCCGCCGGTCTGACAGATGACGCCACTGCGGCCCCATCAACAGCATCGAACAGTCGGTGGTTCCCCCACCGATGTCCACGACCAGCACGCGGGTTTCTTTTTCGAGTGTGGCTTCAAAGTCCAGCCCCGCCGCGACCGGCTCAAACTGAAACTCCACCTCCCGAAAGCCCGCGCGTTTAGCGGCACGCAATAAGATGCCCTGCGCCTGCGCGTTGGCCTCTTCGCTGCCCAGTCCCTGAAAGTTCACCGGGCGGCCAATTACCGCCTGTTCAATTGACTGGTCAAGCTGTGCTTCGCCCTGCTGACGAATATGCAGCATCATGGCGCACACTAAATCTTCAAAGAAGGCGATCTGCTGGGGTTTTAACCCACTCGCGCCCAGGAAGGACTTCGGCGACTTCACGAACCAGACATCTTCCGGATCGACCATATAGTGCTGAAGCGCGGTCAGACCGAACTGCACGCTATCGGAGAGAACATCGATATCTTCTTCACGGTTATAGCGCAGCGCCCGTTGCAACAGCGCCGTGCTTTCCTGGTCCGGCGTGGCAACCTGATGATGGCGATAAAGCCATTCCGTAACGGCTTCACGTGTCGGGGAGCAGATCATCGATGGCAGCAGGCGTTGACCGTTCTCCAGCGTTAACAGTCGTGGTGTGCCTTTTTCGCTGACCGCAATCGAGCAGTTAGCCGTACCGTAATCGAATCCAATGAACATTTTTCGCCCCCAGGCAGGAAAAAGGGGGCGACTTTAGCGCAGCTGTAAAGGTGAGGCAAGCGGCGAGCGGCAGAATTAGCGAATCGCAAAAAGGTGATCTTCACTCAGTTTGCTGAGCGGCTGGCGCTCGGCAACCGCACTGCCCCAGACTCCGTCAACATCCAGGCTGGTAAGCGTGGTCAGAACGGCCGGCACGGAGACTGGGCCCGCAAGCAATATAATATTACGTTCATTGGTCTGGCTTTGAATAATGGAAATCAGCATTTCATCCATCAGATTGTTATGCAGGTTCGCCACCAGCTCGGGTGCCAGAATCAGGCAGTCCACCACTTTACCGGTTAACTGATTAAACGCATCCAGGTTACGGCCAAACTGTTGCAGCACGATGCGACAGCCTGCCTGGCGCAGCTTCATCAGTGTACCCAAAAGCTGCTCGCCGCCCGATAACACGCTGGCGGCATGCAGCGCGATACCGCTGTTACTGTTCGCCAGACCGGATTCTGCAAAACGGACACAAAGTTTCTCAACGAAAACCGGATTATAAAGCGCGTTAACATCCACGGGCAAAATTAAGGCAATGCCTTTTTGGCTCATAGCCGCAATGCGATGACGGAAAAAAGCCTCAACGATATTGTCTTCCAGCCGCTGTTTCAGCGCCGCGTCAGTCAGGTTGTTACGCAGCAGATGTTCATCCACCAGCAGTCCTTCCCGGGTAAACAACTGCACTTCAATCAACCAGACGCTGGCAGAGTGCGGCTTACCTGGCGGTGCGACAGCCCAGACCTGGAGTTCCACCTGCAAGGCATCCAGGGTTGCCTGATCCAGCGAATGGTGGCTGCCGGTCAGGGCCAGCGGATGCTGTTCGTACACCATGTAGCGCCCGCGGCCGCTGCGTTTAGCGTTGTAACAGGCAATATCGGCCTGGGACAACACATCACTGCTTTGACAATTATTTGGTGAAATTTGTGTCATGCCTGCGCTGGCCCCAACCTGATAGGCCCGGCCCAGCCATTCAAAACAATAGTCGTTGACTGCACGCACGATACGCTGCACCACATCACGGGCCTGGTCCACCAGACATTCAGGCATGAGCACGGCAAATTCATCCCCGCCAAGACGGGCGAGAAAGTCGGTGCTGCGCAGGTGGTGACGCATTAAATCGGAAAGTTCGCTCAGCAGTGCATCCCCGGCGGCGTGCCCGGCGCTGTCGTTAACCGCTTTGAATTTATCCAGGTCAATAAACACCAGTACATGCTGATGTTGATGTTCAGCGGCATCGGACAGCAGTCGCTTCAGTTGCAACTCAAAACTGGCGCGATTGGGCAGGCGGGTTAACGTATCGTGCAGCGCGCTGTAGCTCAATCGTTTCATGACTTTACGTGATTCACTCACATCCTGAATGACCATCACCGCGCCGCGTTCGGTTCCCGATTCCGATTTCAGCGGCGTTATCGTGTAATGGATATCAATGTGCTCACCATTCAGGGTGTGAAGCACCCACTCTTCCGACAGATAGGGCGCAGTCTTTTCAGAATGCGTGGGGTTGATCATCAGATTTTCCACCGGCGCGCCGTGACGGCCATGGGTGATGTGAAGCAGTTCACTTACCGGTCTGCCGACCGCGGCTTCCTGTGACCAGCCAGTCATTTTTTCAGCCACCGGATTCATGAAGGTGACGCGCATGGCCTGATCCGTACTGATGACGGCCTCGCCGATGGAATCGAGCGTAATCATCATGCGCTCTTTTTCCTGAAACAGGGCTTCGTTCAGGTTACGCAGCGGCGTAATGTCCTGTGCAACGCCCAGTATGCGCTCGATCCGGCCTTCCTGACTGAGTAAACGATTCGCCTGAGAACGTATCCAGTAATGTCCTTCTTCGCGCATCACGCGATACTCCATTTGAAACGCGCTGCTTTCTTCAATGGCCTGCTGTATGGTCTGCACACAAAATGCGCGATCGTCGGGATGCACCAGTTTGATCCACAAGTCGAAGCTGGGCACTTCATCCGACTGCAAACCGAACAATGTGTACATGCGTTTATCCCACAGCATTTCTCCACTGTTCATGTTCCATTCCCACACGCCAATGCCGCCCGCTTCGTTGGCCAGCGTGATACGTTCCATTAACCGCTGGTTGACCAACTCGCTCTGTTTTAATTCAGAAATATTCACAATCTGCGCAATAAAATAGAGCGGTTGTTGTTCGCTGTCCCGTACCAGCGAAACCGTCAGCCGCACCCAGACGATTTCATGGTCCTTACGGAAGTAACGCTTCTCCAGCGTGAACGACAAAATCTCGCCAGCCAGCAGCTTATCCATTTTGCCATCGTCAATACCCAGGTCGTCAGGATGCGTAATCTGCTGGAAAGTCAGGTTCTTTAATTCGTACTCGGGATAACCCAGCGTGTCGCATAATGATTTATTCACCTGAAGCCAGCGGCCTTCGGGTGAAACCAGCGCCATGCCAATAGCGGAATACTCCATGGCGTTACGAAAACGCGTTTCGCTTTCACTGATATGGCGCGTTTCATGGCGGAACGCATCCATGACCAGCGACATAATATGGCAGGGGATTAAGACCATCAGAAACGGCAGCCAACTGACAATCATGGCGTAATTCGTCGTCGTAGGCGTGACGATTATCCAGTCTAAAGAAAGCAGCAGCGCCATAAAGCTGGCGTTGAGAAAGAACAGGACAAACGCCTCCACCTTGGGCAGCCGAACAGCGCACCAGAACAGCACGACCAAAATGAAGGTAAACGGCCAGGGCAAAAAACGCAGCGACAAATAGCTGGCAATCAGCGTCAGAACGAGGCTGAAAAGTGTTTCAAACAGCGAGGCGCGCTTGAGGTAACCCTTAGGCAAGGGCCAGGAGAGCAGCAGCAGAACCGGCCCAAGCGCGAGCATGCCAATGATTTCCGAAATCACCCATGTATAAAAGAAGGCGAAAGAGGCCTGTTGTCCAACCTGTAAAACCCACAGCGCCAGTACGCCACCAATCAGTGGCGAAATCACACCGGTGGCAAAAACAAAGCGCAGCCAGTCACGCAGCGACACCAGCGGTGCCTCGCGGTTAAGCAACGCGCGCAGCAGCATGCCACCGATGCCCGCCTGCAAAAGGTTCAACAGGGCAAATTTTAAATTTGAAAGCGCAGGACCGATGACAAACGCATTGGCTGCAGCGGTGCCAATCAGGCAGGCCGCAAGGAACAACGGCAACTGACGTGATGTGCAGCGAAACACCACCACGGTCATTAAGGCGGTGGAAAACCATAAAGGCGAAATCTTGCCGCTCACTACGATCAGTTCAAGGCAGAACAAGGTCAGGACGAACGAAACCAGGCCAAGCCCGCAGGCATGAAGCCACGAATTAGGTGATTTATCTGACGAAGCCAGCGCATCAACGATCATTTATCGATCCAGCAGGGTACAAGGTATTGACATGGCAGGTGACGAGATAGCCATCCTGATTGAAGAATGCTAGCACATTTGTTGGAGAAAAAAGGGGGGAAATCATTAAATTGCGTTATTTGACCGATTGACGGGCTCGTCTGTGAGGCGAGCCCGTCTCGCCTTATTCAACGAAAAAGGTCGGCACGGGTATAGGGTTTTTCCAGGCCCGCGAGGCGGGCTGAAAAGTGCTCAAGAAACTGCTGCGTGGTGGCGATGCGTCCATGTCCCAGCAGCAGCACCGGCACCAGCAACGCGGCGGCAATCTGCGGCCAGCTAAACCCTTTTAATGCGGTTTCGCGTTGTGAAAGCAAAAAAGCGGTGCTCAGTGTAAAGCCTAACAGCAGTCCGGTCAGGACTTCGCTGAGGGAATGAGCATGGATGACGAGGCGGGAAAACCCCACCATTAAGGGGATCATATAGCCCACGCCAATGGCGAAACCGCGCCACAGGCTCGGCCAGCGTCCGGATATCAGCCAGAGCATCACGGGCCACAGGGTGGCAGACATGGCGCTGTGGCCGCTAAATCCGGTGAAGTTAAAACGGGCACTGCCAATGCCAAAGCCCAGAAAGAGAATTTTTGACAGGCTGACAACCAGCCCCGCCAGGCCAAAGGCAAAAAGCCAGTACCATACGGTGCGCCGGTTATCACTTTTCCACGGCAAAATCAGTGCAATAATCACCGCCGTGGGAATTAACAACATACTGTCACCAAAATAGGTGAGGGTCTTCCAGAGCATAGTTTTCCTTTATTTTTTTCGGGCCCCAGGCCCTTTTTGTTCAGGTTTGTAAGACCTGATACGTGCTGTGCATCGTCATGCTGTCTGAGAGGGCTAGTTTATCGATGAAATCATTCGAGTTAAAAGGGGAAAGTCTGAAAACCGGCCATGCCATTTCTCTGGCATCAAAAGACCGAAATCCCTATACTTAGCGCCAAATCACCCTCTCCGTTCAGCCCCATTAACTGGGTGCGCAGTTTGCGTACAGTTTCTGGCTCCAGTATCAGGTTTTTAAAAGTATGACTGACAAGTCCCATCAGTGCGTGATCGTTGGCATTGCAGGTGCATCCGCATCCGGTAAAAGTTTAATCGCCAGTACCCTGTATCGTGAAATTCGCGATCAGGTGGGTGATGAACACATTGGTGTTATTCCCGAAGATGCCTATTACAAAGATCAAAGTCACCTCACCATGGAAGAGAGGGTTAAGACCAATTATGACCATCCCAGCGCGATGGATCATGATTTGCTGTTACAGCATCTGCGCGCTGTCAAAGCAGGACAGGACATTGAACTGCCGGTTTACAGCTACGTTGAGCACACCCGCACGCAAGAGACGCTGCATCTCAAGCCCAAAAAAGTCATTATTCTTGAAGGCATTCTGTTGTTAACGGATGCGCGGTTACGCCAGGAACTGAATTTTTCAATTTTCGTCGATACGCCGCTGGATATTTGTCTGATGCGCCGAATGAAGCGCGACGTCAATGAACGCGGTCGCTCAATGGATTCCGTCATGAGTCAGTATCAGAAAACGGTACGCCCGATGTTTCTGCAGTTCATTGAACCGTCAAAACAGTACGCGGATATCATCGTGCCGCGCGGTGGTAAAAACCGCATCGCGATTGATATTCTGAAGGCCAAGATTAATCAGTTTTTCGAGTAGTTTACGTCTCAAAAGGCGTGACGCGAACAGGTTAAAAGCACAGATGCGCCCTGTTCGCTACACTTACTTCATGGAGTTACCGTAATGAGATTATGCGACCGCGATATTGAAGCCTGGCTCGACACTGGAAAACTGGCGATTACCCCACGGCCAACCGTGGAACATATCAATGGTGCAACGGTGGACGTGCGTTTGGGCAATCAGTTCCGGACGTTCAGCGGACATACCGCGCCGTTTATTGATTTAAGCGGCCCGAAGCACGAGGTCAGTGCTGCGCTGGATCGCGTCATGAGCGATGAGATCGTGTTGCCGGAAGGTGAGGCGTTCTTTCTGCATCCGGGCGAACTGGCGCTGGCGGTAACGCTGGAATCTGTCACGATTCCCGACGATCTGGTGGGCTGGCTCGACGGGCGTTCTTCACTTGCCCGCCTCGGGCTAATGGTTCACGTCACTGCGCACCGTATCGATCCGGGCTGGCAGGGCCGTATCGTGCTGGAGTTTTATAATTCAGGCAAACTGCCTCTGGCGTTGCGCCCTGGCATGTTGATTGGTGCGCTAAGCTTTGAACCGCTTTCCGGTCCGGCAGCGCGTCCCTATAATCGCCGTGAGAATGCAAAATATCGTGGCCAGCAGGGTGCTGATGCCAGTCGTATCGACAAAGATTAATTCATGAGGATGTGATGAGAAGAGTGATAACCACGCTGGCCATTCTACTGGTAGTGGTCGTAGCCGGATTAACGGCGTTGGTCATGCTGGTGAACCCTAACGACTTCCGTAGTTACATGGTGCAAGAGGTCGAACAGCGTAGCGGTTATCAACTCACTATCGATGGCGACCTGCGCTGGCATGTGTGGCCGAAACTCAGCATTCTCGCCGGACGGATGAGCCTGACGGCACCCGGAGCGGCGCAACCGGTTGTTTCTGCCGATAACATGCGTCTGGATGTTAATCTTCTGCCGTTACTTTCCCATCAGCTCAGCGTAAGCCAGGTGATGTTAAAAAATGCCATCGTGCGGGTCACGCCAGACAGCGCCGCGCGGGCACCTGAGAACGCGCCGCGCGCGCCACACAACAGCGAACCCACCTCGTCTGCCGGCTGGTCGTTTGACATCGACAATCTGCAACTGTCCGACAGCCTGCTTATCTGGCAGCAGCCGGGCGGGGACGCCTTTACCTTCCGTAATCTTAATCTGGATATGGAGCAGGATCAGTCCAGAATCGCCACGATCGGCCTGACGACCAGTCTGACCCGTAACCAGCGCACCGCTGTCCTGACGCTGAAAGGGCAACTGGACAAATCACGCTATCCGCATCAGTTGAGCGGCCAGGTGGCGCAGGTCGACTATAACCTGACCGGAGCGAGCCTGCCGCCAGAGGGCATTAAAGGCACGCTGAGCTTTCAGGGCAACTGGGACCTGGATAAAAATCGTTTTGACGTGAGCAATCTTAAGCTGACCGCTAACGACAGCGTGCTCAGCGGGCGCGCTGAAGGCGAACTTACGCCGCCGCAAAAGCTGGCGCTGGATCTTCATGCCAGCGCACTCAATATGGACAATCTGTTGTTTATCTCGACCCTGACCCAGCAGATGAGTGGACAAAACAGTCAGATTGCCCCGGCACCGGTCATCGCGGACCAGCCTGAACCGACCAATGCAGACTCCCCGCTTAACGACATTGATCTTGATTTGTCGCTGCAGGCCGATAGCGCGGTCTGGCGTGGCCTGAACCTGACCAAACTCTCCCTCAAAGCAGTTAATCAACAGGGGCTGATAACCTTCAGTACATTATCAGGCAATGTGGGGCAGGGGAGCTTCTCTGTACCGGGCAGTATCGACATTCGTCAGCCTGTTACGCAGGTCGCTTTTTCGCCGGTGCTGAACCAGATAGCTATCCAGCCTTTATTAAAAGCGCTGGCCTTGCCGCCGTCGCTGCAGGGAACCCTGAGCCTTAAAGGTGAATTGTCGGGTGAAAATCTGACGCTTGCGGATGCAAAACGCAGCTGGCAGGGCAAGGCCGATATCCAGGCGCATGATCTGAAACTGGCCCAGCTCGACTTACAGCAAATGGTGCGCAGTGCCGTGGCACGTGTCAGCGACCGTGTCAGCAGTGATTCTCAGGCGTCCGGACAGGGCATTGAGCAGATGAGCGGACAACTGGCCATGAAAAATGGGCTGCTGACGTTAAGTCATCTCGACGGTGGAGGGAAGGCGCTGACGCTGCGCGGCGAGGGGCGTATCAATCTGGTGCAGCAACAGCTGGATGTGACGCTGGGCCTGACACTGAGCGACTGGCGCGGCGACGAAAAACTGGTGGCCGCGCTGTCCGACCAGGTGATTCCGTTCCGTATTTATGGCAGTTGGGCTAATCCGCAATATACGCTGCCGGTAGATGATGTCATGCGTGACAGGCTACAGAATGAGGCAAAATCCCGCCTCAATCAGTGGCTCGATCGTCAACAGGCAAAAGACAAGAACAGTACGCACCCGTAATCACCGTCGGCAGCCGGCGCTGAATTACGCTTTCAGCGCCGCACCGTCGACGTGAGGTACAATCCCTACCTTCTGAATCCGATGCTGGTCGACCTGTAAAGTCCGTAGCCGGTATTCGCCAAGCTGAATCTCTTCGCCTTCCTGCGGCACATGTTGCAGGCGATCCATCATTAAACCTGCGATCGTGTGGTAATGCTGTGTGTTTTCTCGCGGCAGCGTGACGTAAAGGGCCAAATCGTCCAGTGGCATATGGCCATTGGCAATCCAGCCGCCTGCGCCGTCAGGCTGAATGTCGTGGCGCGCCTCTGAATCGGCTTCGTTCGGCAGATTGCCCGCAATCGCCTCCATTAAATCGCTCAGCGTCACCACGCCTTCTACCGACCCGAACTCATCGACCACAAACGCAAAATGCGTCTGTGCCTGGCGGAACTGCTCCAGCGCCTGTAACACCGTTATTCGCTCATGGAAGACCAGCGGCTGACGGATCAGGCTACGCAGATCCAGGGCATGCCGATGCAGCGACTGATGCAGCAGATCGTTAACATGGACAACACCAAGCGGTTCGTTACCGTTTTCGGTGATAACGATGCGCGTATGCTGATTGCGGTCAAGATCGGCCATAATGACGTCGGGATCGTCGCTTAAATCAATGTGCTGAACATCATGGCGCGTGGTCATAATTGTGTCGATACGACGTTGCCCCAGTCCCATCACGCTGGCAATCATCACACGTTCCTGCCGGTTAAACAGGGCAACAGACTCACCGTCAGCCAGCATAGAGGCGGTTTGCGTATCCAGCTCGGCCTGTTCCGCTTCACCACGCAGCAGCCGCAGCACGGCTTCAGCTGTGCGCTGGCGAAGGGGCCGTCCGGCTGACAACACTTTACGGCGGTTAAACTGTGCCAGCTGATTCAGGGCTTCAATGACGACGGAGAAACCGATCGCGGCATACAGATAGCCCTTGGGAATCGCAAAACCAAACCCTTCCGCCACCAGACTGAAACCAATCATCAGCAAAAAGCTCAGACACAGAATCACGATGGTCGGATGGTTGTTAACAAAGCGCGTCAGCGGTTTACTGGCTAACAACATCAGTAAAATGGCGATAGTGACCGCCGCCATCATGATCGGCAGATCGTTGACCATCCCGACGGCGGTAATCACCGCATCCAGAGAAAAAATGGCATCCAGCACGACAATTTGTGCCACGACGGGCCAGAATTTAGCGCCGCCCTTTTGTTGAGTGTCCTCCGCATCGCTGCCTTCAAGTCGTGTGTTAAGTTCGGTGGTCGCTTTGAACAGCAAAAACAGCCCCCCGCACAACAGCAACAGATCACGCGCACTAAAGGCATGATGCGCGAAGGTGAATAAAGGTTGAGTCAGCGTTACCAGCCAGGAAAGCGAGGCTAACAGCAGCAGGCGACAAACCAGCGCCATGAGCAGACCAATAATGCGCGCGCGGTCGCGCAACGCCGCAGGCAGTTTCTCCACCAGGATAGCGATAAACACAAGGTTATCAATACCCAGCACCAGCTCCAGAACGATTAGCGTTACTAAACCTGCCCACAATGAGGGATCGGTCATTACCTCCAGCATGCGTTATTCACCTGAATGTCTAAAAATAAGCTTTGTCTGATGATAGTGGACAGACGGCGTCGGGACAAATAGCGGAATGACAGGCGCTTTACGCTTTATTTAGACACAGACCACTTTAATTACAGGCGAATTAATGGACGAAATGATTAATGCGGGAAGGACTGTAAGGGATAAAGGTTGCAGATTAATGTCACTACACTCGCCATTCAGAGGAATTTCTTATGCGATTAATCCTGGTGCCAACATGGAATAAATCTGATTTTTTTCTTCCCTGGCACCCAAAATGAGCGGCTTCAATACTTATTACTGGTAGTCTTTTTCCTAAAATAGTCCGGTGATGGCGGGGTCCACTTGTAAACAGGCCAGTAATAACTAGTATAGCAACGAGTTAGTTAACGCCTGCGTCTGAACCTGTAATTTGCGCAATCATCCGTCAGGGTAAGCAGCGGAATGTAAACGCATTCGGCAAGGGATGCGTTGTGCGCCTTCATTTGTGGCGCAGGGATAACCCGAGGCTATCAAGGCGGTATTGGCACCGACAGCCAAGGGCGGTAGCGTGCCTGACTTGCCGCTGTGGTTTGATATTTAATCAGTCCTGTGTGGGTAAAGTCAGAGTAATCTGTTGGTATTGAGTACGGGATTATTGTTTTCATAGTCAATGACAATGGCGTAAATGCCGCAGGAGCTCCCCTCAGAAACGCTTCAGGCTCAACATCAGTACTGTTCACTTCAGGGTCTGGTCGTGGTGGGTTAAGGAAATAAAATAAAGAGTTAAATATGCGCGATAACCATTTTACGTTTAAAAGTCTTATCACCAAATTATTATTGGCTTGTTCTGATTTAATATGTTTCAACGCGGCATTATTTATCGCGATGATGCTAATTAATTTGACATCTCCGTCTCTTTTGTCGGATATGTCTGACCGGGAATTAAATTTAAAAATTGCTACCCACATTTGCCTGTCAGTAATTTGCGTGGGCTGGTTCTGGGTCAGACTGCGTCATTACACCTATCGCAAACCTTTCTGGTTCGAATTAAAAGAAATTTTTCGTACCATTCTTATTTTTTCCGTTATTGAACTGTCAATCACGGCACTGTCTCAGTGGCAGATGTCCCGTTTTGTCTGGCTGCTGACCTGGCTTATCACGCTGGTGATTATTCCTGTCTGTCGCTCCGTTTTTAAACGCGTCTTAAATAATTATGGCCTGTGGAAAAAACAGACCATCATTATCGGCAGCAGTAAAAATGCCCAGGAAGCGTGGGAAGCGCTGCAAAGTGAAGAAGTCATGGGATTCGATGTCATTGCCTTCTACGACGTTGATGGGACCTGCCCTCAGGACGTCATGTCGGGCGTTCCTGTTCTGCGCGACGAACAGGACGTATGGAAGCTGACCAATGCGGACACCCAGTTCATCGTGGCGGTGGAATTCGAGCAAAGCCAGTACCGTGATATGTGGCTGAAATCACTGGCTATGCACAACTGTCGCTCCGTTTCTGTCATTCCGACGCTGCGCGGCGTACCGCTGTACGGTACCGATATGGCTTACATCTTCAGCCATGAAGTCATGATCCTGCGCGTGCAGAATAACCTGGCTAAGCGTACGTCACGCTTCCTGAAGCGCGTGTTCGATATTGTCGGCGCACTGTCTATCATCGTCATGCTGCTCCCCGCGCTGCTGGTGCTGGGTTTTCTGGTCGGCCGGGATGGCGGTCCACCGATTTATGGTCATGAGCGCGTGGGCATGAATGGCCGTAAATTCAAATGCCTGAAATTCCGTTCGATGGTGATCAACTCCAAAGAAGTGCTTGAGGAAGTGCTGCGTACCGATCCGGTCGCCCGTGCTGAGTGGGATAAAGATTTCAAACTTAAAAACGATCCACGCATTACCAAAGTCGGCCACTTCATTCGTAAAACCAGCCTGGATGAGCTGCCGCAACTGTGGAACGTCGTTCGGGGTGATATGAGTCTGGTAGGACCGCGTCCTGTCATCGAAGACGAGCTGGCACGCTACGCCGGTGATGTGGATTACTACCTGATGGCCAAACCCGGCATGACCGGACTGTGGCAGGTCAGTGGTCGTAACGACGTTGATTATGAAACGCGCGTCTATTTCGATTCCTGGTACGTGAAAAACTGGTCGTTGTGGAACGATATCGCCATTTTGTTCAAAACCGTCGGTGTCGTGCTTAAGCGTGATGGTGCTTATTAACCGCAGGAAAAAGGTGCCAGCCTCTCTCTGACAGCACACGACAGGGGAGCGGGTTGGTACATTTTTCTAAAAAAAAGCGGTACGGCATTGATAAACAGCCATGTTCTGCTTTGCTTTATTTCTTTCTGGGTAAAGCGCGTGATCGGTAAAAGACAGGAGCTAAGAATAATGAACGACATGTTCAGTGCCTGAGTCAGGATAGTTTACTTTTTTTGAGCGCTTACACAGCGGCGTACTTGCCTCTATCAAACATTAACTGATAGCGAAGATCTAAATGATTACAATGAAAATGAAGATGATACCTGTTTTGGTATCTGCCACGTTTATGGCCGGCTGTACCGTCGTGCCGGGGCAAAATTTATCCACTTCGGGAAAAGATGTCATTGAGCAGCAGGACAACAACTTTGACATCGACAAGTACGTTAACGTGTATCCGTTAACGCCGAGCCTGGTGGAAAGAATGCGTCCTAAGCCACTGGTAGCACAAGCCAACCCGTCACTGCAAAATGAGATTCAGAACTATGAATACCGTATCGGCATCGGTGATGTGCTCACCGTGACCGTATGGGATCACCCTGAACTCACCACGCCCGCTGGTCAGTACCGCAGTGCAAGCGACACCGGTAACTGGGTCCATTCAGATGGCACCATTTTCTACCCTTATATTGGTCGTGTCCGTGTCGCAGGCCGGACCGTAGGGGAAGTGCGTAATGAGATCGCGCGTCGCCTGGCACAGTACATCGAAAGTCCTCAGGTTGACGTCAGCATTGCTTCCTTTAAGTCACAGAAAACTTACGTAACCGGTGCGGTGACCACCTCAGGTCAACAGCCTATTACCAACGTTCCGCTTACTATCCTGGACGCAATTAACGCCGCGGGCGGACTGGCTGCGGACGCCGACTGGCGCAACGTGGTTCTGACGCATAATGGCCGCGAACAGCGCGTGTCATTGCAGGCGTTGATGCAGAATGGCGATCTGAGCCAAAACCATCTGCTTTATCCGGGCGACATTCTGTATGTGCCGCGCAACGACGATCTGAAAGTCTTCGTTATGGGTGAAGTGAAACAGCAGGCCACCCTGAAGATGGATCGCAGTGGCATGACGCTGGCGGAAGCGCTGGGCAATGCGGCGGGCATGGATCAGACCACGTCGGATGCGACCGGTGTCTTTGTTATCCGTCCGACACGCGGCACAGACCGCAACAAGATCGCCAATATTTACCAGTTGAACACCAAAGATGCTGCATCAATGGTGATGGGTACCGAATTCCAACTCGAACCTTACGATATCGTCTACGTGACCTCGACGCCGCTGACGCGTTGGAATCGCGTGATATCGCAGTTGATACCAACCATAGCCGGTGTTAACGATGCGACGCAGGCCGCACAACGCATCCGCAACTGGTCGAACTAAGGTTTCGCCATGATTAAGTCTGTGTTAGTCGTCTGCGTAGGCAACATCTGCCGCTCTCCTACCGGAGAGCGCCTGTTCAAACGTGCGCTGCCGCAACTCTCTGTCGCCTCAGCCGGTCTGGGTGCCCTCGTCGGGCACGCGGCGGATAAAACCGCCTCTGACGTCGCGGCCGATAACGGGTTGTCACTGGAAGGGCACGAGGCCCAACAGTTAACGGCCAACCTGTGTCGGGAATATGACCTGATTCTGGTGATGGAAAAGCGCCACATTGAACAGGTTAACCGCATTGACCCGGCAGCGCGTGGCAAAACGATGCTGCTTGGGCACTGGCTCGATCAGAAGGAAATTGCGGATCCGTACAGAAAAAGCCGTGAGGCCTTTGAAGAGGTTTACGGGTTACTGGAACACGCCACTCAGAAATGGGTCAGCGTTTTAAGCCGATAGTTGGGATTATCCATGAATAGTAAAAATAAAGTCATGACCGCGCCACGCGAGGAATCGAATGGATGGGATCTGGCACACCTTGTGGGACAGCTGATTGATCACCGGTGGGTGATCGTCGCTGTGACCGCTTTTTTCATGCTGGTGGCAACCCTTTACACCTTGTTTGCAACACCCATTTACAGCGCCGATGCGATGGTTCAGGTCGAGCAAAAGAACACCAGCACCGTTCTGAATGAACTGCAAACGCTGATGCCGACCACGCCTGCTTCTGACACTGAGATTCAGATTCTGGAATCACGTATGGTACTGGGCAAAACCGTTCAGGACCTTGGTCTGGACGCGGTGGTCTCACAGAACTATTTCCCGGTTATCGGTAAAGGTCTGTCGCGCCTGATGGGCAATAAACCGGGCGAGGTCGCGGTTTCCCGTCTGGAGATCCCACGCACTATCGACAAACGCAGCGTTAAGCTGGAAGTGACCGGAAAAGACAGCTACACCGTTTCGGCTGACGGGGATGAGCTGTTTAAAGGAAAAGTCGGGCAGTTTGAAAAACACGGTGATGTCAGCATGCTGGTCAGCGATATCAATGCTGAACCCGGCACCACATTTACCGTCACCAAACTGAACGAGTTGCAGGCGATTAACAGCATCCTGTCTAACCTGACCGTCGCGGATAAAGGAAAAGATACTGGCGTGCTGGGCCTGCAGTATGTGGGTGAAGACCCGGATCAGATCAGTAAGGTGCTGAACCAGATCGTCAACAACTACCTGTTGCAGAACGTTCAGCGTAAATCTGAGCAGGCGGAGAAAAGCCTGGAGTTCCTGAAAACGCAACTGCCTGAAGTCCGGGCCAAACTGGATCAGGCTGAAGATAAGCTGAACGCCTTCCGCCGCGCGAATGAATCCGTTGACCTCTCACTGGAAGCGAAATCGGCACTGGATTCTTCCGTCAGCGTACAGAGCCAGCTTAACGAGCTGACCTTCCGTGAAGCCGAAGTGTCGCAGCTGTTTACCAAGGATCACCCGACCTATCGTGCGCTGCTTGAGAAGCGCAAAACGCTGGAAGATGAGCAGGCTGAGTTAAACAAGAAAATTGCGCAGATGCCGAAAACCCAGCAAGAGATTCTGCGTCTGACCCGCGATGTGCAGTCAGGCCAGGAAATCTACATGCAGCTGCTTAACCGTCAGCAAGAGCTGAGCATCAGCAAGGCCAGTACCGTGGGGGATGTTCGCATCATCGACCAGGCGGCCACCGCTAACGCACCGGTAGCCCGAAGAAGCTGTTGATTATCGCCGCCAGCTTTATCCTGGGCCTGATGGTTTCCGTGGGCGTGGTTCTGCTTAAAGCCCTGTTGCATCACGGCATCGAAAATCCAGAACAGCTGGAAGAGCTGGGCATGAACGTCTATGCCAGCGTACCGCTCTCCGACTGGCAGCGTAAGAAAGACACCGAGGCGCTGGCACGTCGTGGTCACAAGGTGAAAACCGATCCGCATGACACGCTGCTGGCGCTGGGTAATCCGACCGATTTGTCCATTGAAGCGATTCGTAGCCTGCGTACCAGCCTGCACTTCGCCATGATGGAGGCGAAAAACAACATCCTGATGATTACCGGGGCCAGCCCGGGCATTGGTAAAACCTTTATCTGTGTCAACCTGGCGACGCTGGTGGCCAAAGCCGGTCAGAAAGTGCTGTTTATCGACGGTGACATGCGCCGGGGTTATACCCACGAACTGCTGGGTGCCGATAACAAATCCGGGCTGTCAAACGTCCTGTCCGGCAAAACGGAGTTTAGCCCGGCCATGATTCAGCAGGGCGCGTACGGATTTGATTTCCTGCCACGTGGTCAGGTGCCGCCGAACCCGTCGGAGCTGTTAATGCATCGCCGCATGAGTGAACTGCTGGACTGGGCAAGCAAAAACTACGATCTGGTCCTGATTGATACACCGCCGATTCTGGCCGTTACCGACGCCTCCATTATCGGAAAACTGGCCGGTACGTCGTTGATGGTGGCGCGTTTCGAAACTAACACCACGAAAGAAGTGGATGTCAGCTTCAAACGCTTTGCCCAGAACGGTATCGAAATTAAAGGGGTGATTCTGAACGCCGTGGTACGCAAAGCCGCTAACTCTTATGGTTACGGCTACGACTACTACGACTACGAATACGGTAAACCCACGAAAAGCTAAGCGCTAAGTGAGAAGGGGCGGGTTTCACCGCCCCTTTTGATCGCTGGCTTGCGATGACGACACGCAACGATTTGCACAGATGATTCTGGATAGAACGCACAATAAGCGACGATCTCACGTCAATCATCAGAATTCATCATCAACATGCCCTGGTCTTTCACGCAGACCCGCTGAGACAGCCCCCTGGAAGGGCATCAGCGCTGGCCACTGTTGGCATGTGAACTTGTGGATTTAAGGAATCACACCATGGCTCCATATTGGTCAATATCAGGGTTTTTGCTGCTGCTTTCGCTGTTCGAAATCCTGGTTAAAAAAGACGAACGCACAAATTATGCTTTAACCTGGCTGCTCTGTATTGCTGCCATGATTTTGATTGTTTTCGGCGGTATTCGCGGTCTGGGCACCGGCATGGATGACTTTCAGTACCGGAGTTTCTTCGAGGACTTCGTACGACGTATCCAGATTAACGGCTTTTTTAATACCGTCGCTTTTTTCCGTTACGAACCGCTGATTTTCGCCATGGCCTGGCTGACCAGCCTGTTTTCGCACAATGCCAGCGTGTTTCTGTTTGTGTTTTGTGCCATTGCAGTTTCCATAAATACCTACTTCTTTAAGAAGATGTCACCCTATCCGGTGCTGGCGCTGGCGCTGTATTCCGCGCACATCTTTATTAACAAAGACATAAACCAGATTCGCTTTGGCCTGAGCTCCGCGCTGTTCCTGGGTGTGCTGTGGTCCATTTACCTCAAGCGTTACTGGTGGGCATTTACCTTTTTTATTCTGTCATTTATGAGCCACAACACCGCCGTTATGGTGGTGACGCTGGTGCCGTTCCTGTTTATTCGTGACTGGCGCTGGTGGCCGGTGGTTATCATTCTCTTCAGTCTGCCGCTCTCCGTTGTCGGCGGTTCCAGCTTTATCGCGCTGATTGCCGGTCATCTGGGGTCGCTGGGTGAAAGGGCATCGGGCTATAACAATGACCCGTCCTACGCAATGGATGGCAGTATCCTGTCAGTCTCGAACCTGAAAAACATCATGCTGGTGTTTATCTTCTTCTATTTCATGCTGACGGAAGAGCTGAAGCGCGAAAATTACGCCCAGTACCGTCTTAACTATCTGCTGATTTTAAGTTTTGCTATCGGCGGGGCGATCAGGATCTTCCTGTACAACTTCCCGTCGGGTTCACGTCTGTCCAACTATTTGCAACAGGTCGAGCCGATTATCCTGACCTCGCTCATCTTTCAGGCCAGGCGCGTCTGGAAGCCCGCACTGTTTGGCATGCTGGTTTTCTTCCTGCTCTATTACCTCTACTACAACACCATTTCCACCAAACAGGCGGTTGTCGGCTACGAAGTGGCGCAGGAGTTTTGGTTGACTCGCTAATCAACCCGGCGATCGTCCTCACGTGAAAGGCGTCACGCAGGGGCGGTTGCCAGTCAGAACACAGGTTTTTCTTCGACCTTTGTCGATTGAATTGTTTATTTTTGAACTATTTTAATGAGGTGCTGGCAATGAAGGACATTCGTTTCTCCATCGTAATTCCGGCTTATAACGCGTCAGAATCGATTGTCACGACGCTGGATTGCGTTAAAGCACAGACGTATCGTCATTTCGAGGTCATCATCGTTGATGACAAATCGGCGGATGCCGCCGCGCTCGCCGAGGTGGTTCGCAGCGAGCGTTACCAGGACCTGGACATCAACCTGGTGTTGTCAGAGGTCAAGCTGAATGGCGCAGGTGCGCGTAACAAAGGCATTGAACTGGCCACGGGCGACTATGTCAGCTTCCTGGATGCCGACGATGAATGGCACGCCGATAAGCTGCTGCAGGTCACAAAAAAAATTGCCGAACTTGAGGCGCAGGGCAAAGACAAGACCATTATCTTCAGTCAGGTGAATATCTATCAGGACGGCGCGTTCCTGAAAGTCATGCCAATGCAGCCGCCTGCTGAAAATGAAACGGTGGCGGAATATCTGTTCGGTTGTTATGGCTTCATTCAAACCAGCACGATTGTGCTGAAGCGTGAAGATGCCGCCAAAATTCAGTTCGATGCGCGCTTTATTCGCCATCAGGATTATGACTTCTGTATCCGTGCCGATCGGATGGGTTACCGGTTCGAGATGATTGACGCGCCGCTGGCTAATTATCATCTGGTGACCTCGTTCGGTTCAAAGCACAAAGGGGAATCGGTCAAATACTCCCTGTTCTGGCTGGATACCATGAAGCCGCACCTTACCGCGCGTGATATTCACACCTATAAAGCCTTTAAGCTGCCGCTGCGCTACAAAATGGACGGCAACGCCCTGATGGCGAGCGTGAGTTTTGCCCGCTATTTCTTGCTCACTAATAAAGACAATCGCACCTACTTCCTCAACCGCCTGAAAGACAAGCTGAAAGCGCGTTTTGGCGGTGAAAAGGCACTTTCCTGATTCTCTTAAATGTTGTGACGTTTCTGTGCTGCCGGAAGCCTCTCCCGGTCGCTCCGTCTTTTTATTTATTCAGGTATGAAAATGACTAATCACTCTGGTACCGTTGGCATCGTGATGCCTATGTATAATGCCCGCCAGACGGTATTACGCGCCGTGCAGTCCGTGTTAAATCAAACCTATCAGGACTGGCACCTCTATCTGATCAACGATAAATCCACCGATGACTCCCTCGCCTGGGTAACAGAACAGTGCCAGGATCCGCGTATTACGATTCTGGACAATGCCGTGAACATGGGCGCAGCCGAAACCCGCAATGTCGGCTTGCGCGCGGCCAAAGAAGAGATCATTGCTTTTCTGGACAGCGATGATGAATGGCACAGTGATAAACTGCGTCAGCAGATGCAGGCGATAGTCGATGGGGATAATCTGGTTATTACCGAATATCATTATAAAACCCGCAAAGCTGACCACGATATCCGCTACTCGAAGCCGTATTTACAGCAGGACAACTTCGTAAAAAAACAGTACCGTGTCTGCTTCTCTTCCGTGTGCTTTCGCCGTCCACCAGGCGGTATTTTTTTCCAGCGCAAAGGTCATGAAGACTTCCTTTTCCTCTACGAACTGTTTAGTCGTTATAAACAGGCCAGGATAATTCAGACAATTCTGGTGAATTATTATGAGCTGGGCGATTCTCTGTCGCGTAATAAAAATAAAGCCGCGAAATGGCACCTCGAACTATTAAGAATTATCTATAAAAACAATCCGTTAAAAATCTATTACTATTACGCCTGGTATATGGTGAACGGTGTGCTTTTTAGCCTGAAACACCGTTAAGCCGATCGGCAGGATTGTCTGTAAACTTTGAGGTGGATAACGTTTCATGAAAAAAATCGTCCTGGTGATCAAAGACGCTTACTCGTATGCCGGCACCGAGAATATCTGTAACTTTATGTCGGAATGCCTCGGTGATGAGCACGACGTCACCATTTACTCGCTGGAAGGGCACGGTCAGCCGTTTTACCCGTTTGAAAAGGTTAAGCGCATCGTCAGCTTTGAAGGGGAAAGTAACCCGATTAAAAGTGCGGTGGCACGTATCCAGCGGGAAGGCTTTGATACCGTGTTTTTGATCAGCATGGGCCGCCTGAGCGTGATGTTTGCGTTCTGGAATCTGATGACGTTTAAAAAGAAACGTTTCAAAGCCTATGCCTGTGAGCACGTGGCCATCAACTCCTTTAGCAAGCCCATTAAATTCCTCAAATTTCTGCTTCTGCGCTACTACGACCGCGTGATTGTGTTGACGGATAAAGATCATCAGGTCTTTCAGCGCTGGCACATTCCCAGCCAGACCATCCCCAACCCGGTCGTATACAAAGCCTGGCAACGCACCTCGCGTCATCGCCAGGCGCTGGCAGTCGGCCGTCTGGACAATCAAAAGGGTTTTGACCTGCTACTGGATATCTGGCGCGACTTTGCCAAAGCCCATCCAGACTGGACCCTGGTCATTGCCGGTGACGGCGAGCTGCGCCAGCAGCTGCACGATCAGGCTGCCGTGCTGGGCATCACCTCCAGCGTGAAGTTCGTCGGCAAAGTCAGCAACATAAACGACTACTATCGCGACAGCGATATGGCGCTGATGACCTCGCGTTATGAAGGTTTACCGCTGGTTTTGCTGGAAGCCAAATCGTGGTCGTTGCCGGTGGTGGCGTATGACTGCCCGACGGGTCCTCAGGAGATCATCAATCACGGTGAAGACGGCTTCCTGGTGCCAATGAACAAGAAAAGCGAATTTCTGGCGCGGATGGAGCAACTGGCGAGCGATGATGCCTTGTTCTTCGCCATGAGCGAAAAAACCCAACACACTGCGCTGAAATTTGACGGCAAACAGATTAAACAAAGCTGGCTGGCGCTGGTGTAAACGGGCTGGAGATGCTCATTTTTGCTGTGCCTCATGGGACACCTTTTATGGCTGAGTTTACAGCCTTCATGACGACGGGATTTACTGCATGAAAAGAAGAGAAGTCTTGCAAACCGCAGCCTCCGCCCTTGTCGGTGCGCTTTCCGTGAGCACGTTTTCCAGCTACGCCGCCAAAAATACGGGTCTGGCGCTGAAATCGGTTGATGCAACGGCGATCCCGAAAGGGGATGTTCCCATTCTTACCCCTGAAAATGTGTACGCCATGCCACCGCAGTTTTGGCAAAATTTTCAGGGGAAGCTGTGGATTGGCAAAGCAGGCAGCGATGCCCGCCAGCCCGGTAACCAGATTCCGGTCTTTTTGCGCGATGCCAACGGCAATCTGGCGCAAATCACCCAGCCGATTACGCTGAACAAAGGCAATTTTGATCAGTTCGTCAAAGACAATGCGGCGCTTATCGCTAATCCGTCGCACGCCATGGCGCTGGAGGACAGCAACGGACAGACCGTATTCAACATTCCGGATGTCAGTCAGCCGGGTCAGGCCGCTTTTAGTCAGCGTCTGGCGCAGCCTGCCGGTTATCAGCTCATCGGGGAAATTCCTTCTGTCGATGATCTGCGTAAAACGCGGCCGCTGTTTGAAGGGGCAAAGATTAAGCTGAAGAGCTGGCATCCCGGCCTGGAAGTAGGCGGGGGCGAGTTTGTTGGCAGTTTTCAACCCGCTCAGGACGATCAGGGCGTGATTTTCAGCGGCGACGGCTTTCACTGGCGCCGCGTGGTGGATGACTATAACCGGCTGTCGCTGTTTGACTTCGGCGCGATCGCCGACGGCAAAACCGACAGCGCGCCCGCCATTAAAGCCATGTATCAGTGGTCGCAACAGAGCGATCAGCCTATCTGTGTCCAGTTCCCGGCAGGCACCTTCTTCGTGACAGGCTGTGACTTTGGCGAAGAACAGCGTCGCTTTTTCCGTATCTCCGGGGCCATGGTCAACTTCGGCTACTTCCCGGCGACCACCATCGTTTCTGATGGTCAATCCCCGTTTGTGTTTGAGGTCAGCGCCCGCTGGGTGGAAATCTCCAACCTGATTTTCAATGGCAATACCGATACGAAGCCGAACAGGCAGGGCCTGTTCCGCAATACCTGTCCGGGAGGGCAATTCTTCCGGGGGGCCTGTCTGCGTTTCAACAACGTTGGTGGCACCGCGCTGAGCCTGCTGGATACGCTGGACTGTAAAATTGACCAGTGGTACGCCTCGGCCTGTACCGGTGATGTCATTCAGGCCGGCTGGTCAGGACAGAAGAAGGGCAACTGGGATCACAGCACGGCGATTGAGCTTTCCAACTTCAATGCGCAGCACTGTAAAGGTGGCAAGGTCCTGAATCTGCCGCGCTGCAGTCAGTCGCTGATTCATAACGGCTGGATTGAACACTGCGACAATCCCGGCGATATCTCCAATGGTCAGTGGATTATTGATGCGCTCAGCCTGGAAGATTGCAAAAACCCGCTTATCGCCTGGCACTCGCGCCTGAATACGCGCCAGACCAACCTGCAGTCGGGGAGCTGGATTGATAACTCAGAGCAGGGCGATCGCTGGTTAAGCGCCTGGGAGATGGGATCGACCCGCGTTGAATCCTACGGCGTCGCGATTGATGGCAGCCTGAAATACAACTATCTCACTTCGCGCTGGTTGCTGGAAAACAACACCAGTCAGCCCGTGTGGTACGAACTGGCTAACCTTTATTCTCCTACTGTCGGTGACTCGTGGGAAATCGAGGTCTTCGGCCAGTCGCAGTTTAACAACGGCACGGACAGCGAACCGCTGATGAATCTGATCGACGGCAGAAACACCGGTGGTCGCGCGGTGATTCATGTACAGCGTAAGAAAGATCATGCTGAAGCCAGCTGGTCAGCGGAAGGCAGCAGCCCGGTGCTGGACGTGCGTTACGTGGCGAAAACCGACACCGATACACAGGTCTTTATCAGGCTGGCAGGCTGGACGCCTTCTGCTGCCATCATGATCAAAAGCACCGCGAAGGACCGTTTTGTGACCGGCCGCTGCGCGCGCGTCGATGCCAAAATGGCTAAAGCTACGCCCGACAGTGGCAGCCATGCTGCACCGCAGCGCTTTAGTCTGCACAACGGCAAAGCGGGCGTGGGCGCAAATGAGCAAGGCGATCTCCTGCTGGCTTCCCGCGCGCTGTCGGCTGACAACGTGGATACCCGTAAACCAGAAGGTTTCGTGTCGGTGGTCATTAACGGTAAAACCGTTGCCTTGCCCTATTTTGCCATTAAAGCGTAATTGAGAGAGGGCTGCCCTTAGCGGCAGCCAGGGCCAACAGGATCTGGGCTGTTGGCGTGCACGTTATTGCTGTTTTTTATCAGTGTTCATTTTGCCCGTTTCGGAACTGGGCGGTTGTCAGAATTAGAAAAAATTTAATTCGGAGTTTTTATGAAAATTTTATTGGTGGGTAACCATACCTGTGGGAATCGTGGGGATGGCGCGATTCTGCGTGGACTGATTGATTCAATTCAGGCCGCGCGCAACGATGTCGATATTGATGTGATTAGCCGTTATCCAACCAGCTCCGGTTATCTGCTTCAGCAACATATTCAGCAGGACAAGCTGTTCCTGCATAACAACTCCTCGGGGAAGGGCCTGATAGGCTCAGTCAAACGTAAGGTAGCGAACCGCCTGATGCCCAACATCATGATGGCACACCTGGGTAAGGGCGGTCCTTACAAGTCATTTTCCGTGCCGCCGCACCTTAAAACCTTTACGGAAAGTCTGAAGGATTATGATGCCATCATCCAGGTAGGCGGCTCATTTTTTGTCGATCTCTATGGCGTAACGCAGTTTGACCATGCGCTTTGTGCTCTGTTAGCTAAAAAACCTATTTACCTGATTGGTCACTCGGTCGGTCCGTTCCAGAATGCGCGCACCAACCAACTGGCAAATTTTGTGTTTGATCGGGTGGACAAGCTTATTCTGCGTGAATCGGTCAGTCTGGATCTGATGAAGCGGGATGGCGTTACCAGCTCGAAAGTGGTGGCCGGTGTGGATACCGCGTTTCTGGTTCGTGCCCGTGAAGTGGAAAATCCCAGCCACAGCCTGCAACACTGGCAGAGCGTGATCCGCTCGCGTAAAACCATTGCCATCACGGTACGCGAACTGGCCCCCTTTGATAAGCGTTTGGGCGTCACGCAGCAAGACTATGAAGCCGCATTTGGCCGGGTGATTAACGCGATGATCGCGAGCGGTTATCAGGTCGTCGCCCTGTCTACCTGCACCGGTATCGACAGCTACGCCAAAGATGACCGCATGGTCGCGCTGACCCTGCGTGACCACGTACAACAGTCTGAGCATTATCACGTCGTGATGGACGAGTTTAATGACCTGGAACTGGGTGTGCTGCTCAGCGAGTGTCATCTCACCATTGGTACCCGTCTGCACTCTGCCATTATCTCGATGAACTTCGGCACGCCTGCCGTAGCGATTAACTATGAGCACAAATCCATGGGCGTCATGAATCAGTTAGGCCTGCCGCAGATGGCGACCGATGTGCAGAGCCTGATGGACGGTTCCCTGATCGATAAGGTGCAGAGCGTCCTGGCCGACTACGACGCGATCAAGCAAAACGTTGCTGCTGCCGTGGCGCACGAAAGGGAAGTGGGTAACCGAATCACTGAAGAGATTCTAAACGTAATAGGATGATGTGATGAAACTGACTTTTTTCACGATGCGTTTCCCGGTTGCCTCTGAAACATTTGTTCTGAACCAGGTCACTCATTTTATTGATGCGGGCTATGACGTTGAGATTATCTCGGTATTTCCGGGGGATCTGGTCAACCGGCATGGCGCGTTTGATGAGTACGGCCTGGCAGCAAAAACGCACTACCTGCTGCCAGAAGAAAAAGTGTCGCTGACGGACAAGCTGGGACAACGCCTGAAACTGGTTTTGCCTAAAATCACCCGGGCATCCTTATTACGTTCGCTTAACGTGCGCCGCTATGGCGCACAGTCAAGCAAACTGCTGCTTCCCGCCATTGTCGCCAATGCGCGTCAGACCTATGAAGCGGATGTGTTCCTGGTGCACTTCGGCTATGCCGGTGCGCTGGCAAATAAACTCCGCGAACTGGGTATTCTGAAGGGCAAACAGGCCACCGTTTTCCACGGCGCGGATATTTCGCGTCGTCACATTCTTGACGAGCACAAGCAGGATTACCGCAACCTGTTTCAGCAGAGCGAGCTGATGCTACCGATCAGCCATCTGTGGCAAAACAAGTTGATCGAAATGGGCTGCCCGCCCGAAAAGATTCACGTGACCCGTATGGGCATCGAGCCAGAGAAATTCAACTTCCAGCCGCGCGACGGTTTTCACACGCCGCTGCGTATCGTGTCTGTCGCCCGCCTGACTGAGAAGAAAGGCCTGGATGTCGCGGTCAAAGCCAGCGCCATGCTTAAGCAGCGCGGCGGTCAGTTCCAGTACACGATTATTGGTAACGGCGATCAGGACAAGATGATGCGTGACTTCATTGCGAACGAAGCGATGCAGGATTGCGTCACCATGCCAGGTTTTAAACCGCAGGAGGAGATTCGTAAGGCGCTGAGTGATGCCGATATCTTCCTGCTGCCGTCGAAAACCGCCGCCGATGGCGACATGGAAGGTATTCCTGTCGCGCTGATGGAGGCGATGGCGGTTGGGCTGCCGGTGGTCTCCACCTTCCACAGCGGTATTCCTGAACTTATCGAAAACAACGTTTCCGGCTGGCTGGTCAAAGAAGATGACGCTGACGCGCTGGCCGACACCTTACTGAAACTGTCCCAGGGCGAGGTAGACGTTGCCCCCGTTGTTGCGGCCGCCAGACAGAAAGTGGAAACCGAGTTTAATCAGCATATCGCCTACCGCGAGCTGGCACAGATTCTGGAGCGAATGGTTTGAGTGGAATAAAGTCACAGGCGATTTGGTTGTTTGGCAGTACCTGTTTTTCAGCCGTACTGCAGGTCGCGCAACTGAGTTTTCTCGCCCGTAAACTCGAAACCCATGAACTGGGGCTGCTGGCCATTATCAACGCCATTCTGGCGGTGGCGGGCGTCCTGCAGGACATGGGAATGAGCAGCTATCTGGTACACCGCCAGGACATCACGCGCCGCGAGCAGAGCACGATCTATTGGGTTAACGTCGGCATTAGTTTCTGTACCGGCCTGGTTATGCTGGGCATTGCTTTCCCGGTTGCCTGGTTCTATCACCTGCCGGCGTTAACCGGACTGATTATGCTGACCAGTCTCAACTTCCTGGTGCTCGGTCATCTGTCTCAGTATCAGGCGCACTATATCAAAACCAAACGCATGGTTTCGCTGGCGAAAATTGAGATGGGCACGAAGCTGTTCGCCTTTCTGTGTGTTGTCGCCATGCTGGAGTTTACGTCGCTCACCGTCGCGGCAGCGATTCTGGGCCTGTTTATCAATGCGTTCACCCGTATTTTGTGCATGATTGCGCTTGGAGAGAAGTCCTGGCGGCCTACGCTGGAGTTCGACAAACAGACCTTTTTTAACGCGGTGCGCTACGGAATTTACCAGCTCGGTTCGCAGACGATTAACCAGTTACGCACTCAGGCTGATGCGCTGGTGGTGGGTAAAGTGATGGGCGCTGACATGCTCGGTGTTTACTCACTGGCGAAAGAGCTGGTGCTGCAACCGCTCAAGCTGGTGTCGCCCGTGATTAACCGCCTGGCGCTGCCGCGCTTTGCCGAAAAGCAGCACGATCCAGAGCAGTTGAAGAAACTGTTCCTCAAGGGCACGCTGGTGATTATGTTGTTCAGCAGCGCGATGTATCTGGCTATTGGTATTTTGTCACCCGTCATTGTTCGCGTGCTGTATGGTGCCTCACATGAGCAGGTTTACCATCTCATTCCGTTGATGCTGCTGTTTGGCATGCTGCGCCCGATGGGCGGTCTGACTGGTGCTATTTCCCAGGCTAACGGTCGCACCAACGTGGAGTTCTACTGGAACATCGTCGCGAGTCTGGTGGTGGTGGCGGTACTGGCCACGACCTTTATCTGGCCGAACGTCCTCTATGTCGCGCTGACGCTGTCGATTTCGCAGGTGTTAATTTCCGCCCTGGCGCATCCGTTCTTTATTAAACCGGTCATTGGCATTCGTTTTATACCCTATGCCCGACAGTGGGTGTCGGTCTCCGTACTGTTTGCGGGACTGATGCTGCTGGTCAATCACTTCAACCTTTTCGTGATGCCGGAATGGTTTGAACAGTGGCTGTAAGTGTCATTATCACGGGCGACTTCGGGTCGCCCGTGTCGTTTTATGGCTGGCCTTAAAAAGGGCAAAGGACGTTGCATTCGGACCGCCAGACACTCGCTTGTCTGTGAGATTGCGCTTTATTTCCAAACGGCGAAAACCCAGGGAAAATCCCGAATTTGTAAGATTTCACAGCGAGTTAGTGTGGGCTTTTCAGATAAAGATTATACTTCCTTTTCCGGTCCATCCGGCATAATTGACGCATGTCTTCACTTCATTAGATGGAATAAATATGACCAAGCTTAAAGCAGTAATCCCGGTTGCGGGTCTCGGCATGCATATGCTTCCGGCGACCAAAGCCATTCCGAAAGAGATGCTGCCTGTTGTGGACAAGCCAATGATTCAATACATCGTTGACGAGTGCGTAGCTGCAGGTATTAAAGAGATTGTGCTGGTCACCCATGCGTCCAAAAATGCGGTGGAAAACCACTTCGATACAACGTACGAACTTGAAGCGTTGCTTGAAGCGCGCGTGAAGCGCCAACTGTTGAGTGAAGTACAGTCAATTTGTCCGCCAGGCGTGACCATCATGAACGTACGTCAGGCGCAGCCACTGGGCCTGGGGCACTCCATCCTCTGTGCCCGTCCGATGATCGGCGATAACCCGTTTGTTGTCGTTCTGCCTGATGTCCTGCTGGACGATTCTACCGCTGACCATTTACGTTATAATCTGGCGGCCATGGTGGCGCGTTTTGAAGAGACCGGTCACAGCCAGGTTCTGGCGAAGCATCTGACCGATTATGACCTGTCAGAATACTCGGTGATCACGACGGAACAACCGCTGGAAAACCCGGGCGACGTCAGCACCATCAGTCACTTCGTTGAGAAACCAGAGCATCCGGCTGAGTTAAACTCAGACCTGGCGGCGGTAGGGCGCTACGTCCTCTCTGCCGATATCTGGCCAGAACTGGAACGTACCGAACCGGGCGCATGGGGACGTATTCAGTTAACGGATGCGATTGCCAGCCTGAGCAAGAAAAAAACGGTCGATGTGTCCCTGATGACCGGGCACAGCTTTGACTGTGGACGCAAGTTGGGTTACATGCAGGCATTTGTCTCGTACGGTTTACGAAACAATGCGCAGGGCCGTGATTTCCGCGAAGCGATCAAGCATATTCTGGCGAAGTAATCACTGTATAATTCGCCGCGGTTAACGCGGCAGAAAGGGAGAAGTTGAGATGGCAATTTTGGTTACAGGCGGCGCGGGTTACATCGGCTCTCATACCGTACTGGCGCTGCTGGAGCGCGGTGACGACGTCGTCGTCCTGGATAATCTGTGCAATGCCTCGCGTGAGGCGATTAACCGTGTTGAGAAACTCGCCGGCAAGAAAGCCACCTTTATTGAAGGTGATGTCCTTGACCGCGCCTGCCTGCGCGACCTGTTTGCCTCTCACCGTATTTCTGCCGTGATTCACTTCGCCGCACTTAAAGCGGTGGGTGAATCCACGCGTATGCCGCTGGAATATTACGAAAATAACGTTGCCGGTACCGTTGTTCTGCTGGAAGAAATGCGTAACGCTGGCGTCTGGAACTTCATTTTCAGTTCCTCTGCCACCGTTTACGGCGCTAACGCGCCGGTACCTTACGTTGAAACTACCCCAATTGGGGGGACGACCAGCCCGTACGGCACCTCCAAGCTGATGGTCGAATTCATTATCCGTGATTTTGCCAAAGCCGAGCCGAAGTTCAAAACCATTGCGCTTCGCTACTTCAATCCGGTTGGCGCGCATGAATCGGGTGAGATCGGTGAAGATCCGTCAGGCATTCCAAACAACCTGCTGCCCTACATTGCCCAGGTCGCTATCGGTCGTCTGGATAAGCTCGGTGTGTTTGGCGGTGACTATGATACGCCAGACGGCACCTGCCTGCGTGACTACATTCATGTCGTTGACCTGGCGGAAGGCCACCTTAAAGCGCTGGATCATCTGGACAAAATTGAAGGTTATAAAGCCTACAACCTGGGTGGTGGCAAAGGCTTCTCCGTACTGGAGATGATCAAAGCCTTCGAAAAAGCCTCGGGCAAACCGATTCCGTATGAAATCAAACCACGTCGCGATGGCGATCTGCCGGCGTTTTGGGCGGATGCGTCGCTGGCGAACCGTGAACTGGACTGGCGTGTGACACGGGGGATTGACGCGATGATGCGCGATACGTGGAACTGGCAGTCGAAGAACCCGGAAGGGTTTGCTTAACGCTTCTATTTCAGGCGGACTTTGTGTCCGCTTGTTACCCTATTGACATGTCCTAAATCTTCTATCATCGCTACCTGATTTCTCAAATCAGGTTATGCCCAACTGTTTTCCATGCTCTTTTAGCACAATTGGTTAATAATTGAACCATCACTAAATGGCATGGGCCATTTTGTTCGTGTTCATAAGACCGCAGTGGTAAAATTCTTGTTCTGAAATAATTCACTCTTTTTAATTAATATTAAAAAATCATATTTTTTCGAAAGTATAGTGCTCCTCATTTGGGAATACGTACTATGGTACAAGTCGGTTTTAGTATCAGCACATTGGGAGCTGCAACCCAAGGGCGGTAGCGTTTTTACATTACTGGGACATCGTAACAATTTCAAAGCGGCTCGGGTATGGCTCGGCCACAATGTCAGGAATAGCACAACGTCATGAAGATTTTAATTACTGGTGGTGCAGGTTTTATCGGGTCGGCTGTTGTTCGTCACATCATCCAGGTCTCGTCCGATGAGGTGATCAATGTTGATAAACTCACATATGCAGGCAATCTCGAATCTCTAAAAATGGTCAGTGATGATCCACGCTACAGATTTTGCCATGTTGACATTTGTGATGGAGTCGCTCTTGCTAAAGTATTTTCTGAACACCAGCCGGATGTAGTGATGCATCTGGCGGCAGAAAGTCATGTTGATCGTTCCATAACCGGACCGGCAGATTTTGTCCAGACTAATGTTGTAGGTACCTATTCTTTACTTGAAGCAAGCCGTCAGTACTGGATGAGTCTTACTGAAGAACGTAAAAATGCATTTCGTTTTCACCACATTTCTACTGATGAAGTGTATGGTGATTTACCACATCCGGATGAGATGTCGGGTGAACTGCCGTTATTTACAGAAAGTACACCGTATGCGCCCAGCAGCCCTTATTCCTCTACAAAAGCAGCTAGCGACCATCTGGTGCGCGCCTGGGGGCGCACTTATGGTTTGCCTGTAGTGGTTACTAATTGTTCAAATAACTATGGTCCATACCACTTTCCGGAAAAATTGATCCCATTAATTATTAGCAACGCTTTGGAAGGAAAGCCGTTGCCAATTTATGGCAAAGGCGATCAAATTCGCGACTGGCTTTATGTGGAAGACCATGCACGAGCACTTTATCTCGTTGCAACGCAAGCGAAAATCGGTACCACCTATAATATTGGTGGTCATAATGAGAAACAAAACCTTGAAGTGGTCAATAAAGTGTGCGAACTGCTGGATGAGTTGCGCCCTAAAGAGGTTTCTTATAAGCAGCAGATTACTTACGTAGCAGATCGTCCTGGCCATGATCGCCGCTATGCAATTGACGCTTCAAAAATCGAGCACGAGTTAGGCTGGAAGCCGCAAGAAAGTTTTGAAACGGGGTTGCGTAAGACCGTTCAATGGTATCTGGACAATCATGAGTGGGTTGAACGCGTCAAAAGTGGGGCTTATCAGAACTGGATTGAACAAAACTACGAGAAGCGTAGCTAATGAAAATTCTGCTCTTAGGTAAAAATGGTCAGGTCGGTTGGGAACTTCAGCGTGCGCTTGCACCTTTGGGTGAATTAATTTCGCTGGATCGGCATTCTTTAAATTACTGCGGTGACCTCACAAATCCTGACGGTATTGCCATAACGATCCGCGACCTTCAACCCAATGTCATCGTTAATGCAGCAGCCTATACGGCAGTAGATAAAGCAGAAAGTGACAGAGAAAATGCTACCCTGATTAACGCAGTGAGCGTTGAAGCCATTGCACGAGCATCGCGTGAGGTGAATGCGTTACTCGTACATTATTCAACGGATTATGTATTTGATGGTAGCGGAGAGCGTCCATGGCGCGAAGAGGATACACCATCTCCGCTTAATGCGTATGGTGAAACAAAGCGTCTGGGCGAAGAGGCCATTATCGCACATGCAGCAAAATATCTGATTTTTCGTACCAGCTGGGTCTACGCGGCGAAAGGAAATAACTTCGCAAAAACTATGATTCGTCTGGCAGAGGAACGTGAAACGCTGTCAGTGATTGATGACCAGTTTGGTGCTCCAACAGGCGCAGAGCTTATTGCAGATTGTACCGTACATGCTATCAAAGCGACGCTGGAGAACCCTGAAAAATCAGGAATATATCACTTGATAGCCTCCGGCGTAACGACCTGGCATGCCTACGCTGAATTTATTATAAATCATGTTCGTAACAAAGGTTTACCGCTTACGGTCTCATCGGTGAACAAAGTCGAAACCGCTGCATTTCCGACGCCAGCCAAACGCCCCCACAATTCACGTCTTAATACAGAAAAAGTCAGAGTGGCCTTTGGTATTACGCTACCGGAATGGCAGCAGGGTGTTATCCGTATGCTGGATGAACTATACAGTTGAGCCCTACATAGCTTGACCAATTCGAAAGGAAAACGTTGTGAAAAATAAAAAAGGTATTATTTTGGCCGGTGGTTCAGGTACCCGCCTGTATCCAGTAACCATGGCTGTGAGTAAGCAGTTGCTGCCAATTTATGATAAACCTATGATTTATTACCCGCTCAGTACGTTAATGTTGGCTGGTATTCGCGATATTTTGATCATTAGTACGCCTCAAGATACGCCTCGATTTGAAAGTCTGCTGGGGGATGGTTCACAGTGGGGACTCAGGCTTCAGTATGTAGTGCAGGAAAGTCCGGATGGACTCGCTCAAGCTTTCATTTTAGGCGAAGATTTTATCGGTGATGATAATTGCGCCCTGATTCTCGGCGACAACATCTTCTATGGACATGATCTTCACAAACAGCTTGAAGATGCCTCAAACAAAGAAAAAGGTGCAACTGTCTTTGCCTATCATGTTAATGATCCCGAACGCTACGGTGTAGTTGAGTTTGACCAGGCTGGTAAAGCGATTTCGCTGGTTGAAAAACCCGCTGAACCAAGAAGTAATTACGCCGTTACAGGTCTTTATTTTTATGATAACAGCGTAGTAGAAATGGCGAAAAACCTTAAACCCTCACCACGTGGTGAACTTGAAATTACCGATATCAATAATCTCTATCTTGAGAAAGGTGAACTCTCGGTTTCCATAATGGGGCGCGGGCATGCGTGGCTGGATACAGGAACTCATCAGAGTCTGAATGAAGCCAATAACTTTATTCAAACCATAGAAACGCGGCAAGGATTGAAGGTAGCTTGTCCCGAAGAAATTTCCTATCGCATGGGTTTTATTAACGCTGAACAGCTCAAAAAACTGGCTCAACCATTATTAAAAAATGATTATGGTAAGTATTTAATGGCTTTGTATAACGGAAAATTATAATGAAAATAATTGATACGAAGATTCCGGATGTGAAAATTATTGAGCCATCAGTATTTGGTGATGAGCGTGGCTTTTTTATGGAAACCTGGCAACAAAAAAAATTCGAAGACTTAGTTTGTAAAAGAAATTTTGTACAGGACAACCATTCAAAATCTGCGAAAGGTATTTTGAGAGGATTACACTATCAAACCGAAAATACGCAAGGTAAATTAGTACGTGTCGTTTCTGGGGAGGTTTTTGATGTTGCTGTAGACTTGCGTAAATCTTCCGAAACGTTTGGCCAGTGGGTGGGGGTTTTACTCTCAGCTGAAAACAAACTTCAGCTCTGGGTACCAGAGGGCTTTGCTCATGGATTTTATGTAACTTCTGAAAGTGCCGAGTTTGTCTATAAATGCACAGATTACTATAATCCCAATGCTGAACATTCTTTGTTATGGAATGATAAAAAGCTTGGAATAGCGTGGCCTATAACATCTGAGCCTAAATTATCTTCAAAAGATGCCTTGGCAGCTGGCTTTGATGATGCAATATATTTTGAGTAATGAAAATGCTTAATAAACATCTTTTTACTGCGCATCGACAGTTGATTTATCAGATGACGAAGCGAGAAATCACCAGTCGTTACAGGGGTTCTGCATTAGGTATGTTGTGGTCCTTTATCAATCCACTACTAATGCTCATTGTTTATACATTTGTATTTTCGGTCGTATTCAAAGCTAAATGGCCGGGTACTGCTGAAGAGTCAAAATCTCAGTTTGCAATCATTCTTTTCGCAGGGATGATTATCCATGCATTTTATTGTGAAGTGTTGAATTTATCCTCAGGAAATATTGTTGGGAACTCTAATTATGTCAAAAAAGTGGTTTTCCCTCTCGAAATATTGACGTTAATAACATGCTTCGCAGCTTTATTTAATATGTTTATTAGTACAGTTGTACTATTTTTAATAAACATAATTTTAGGTGATGCACTGCACTGGACAATGATATTAACTCCTGTCGTAGTTTTACCGCTATTTATACTGGCAGTCGGCACTGGTTGGTTAGTGTCTGCACTTGGTGTATACATTCGAGATATAAGTCAATTCATGGGCGTATTGACGTCGCTACTTTTATTTCTTTCTCCTGTTTTTTTCTCTTTAAATTCTTTACCTGCAGAATTCAGGGGGGTTATAGAATTAAATCCTCTGACATTCATTATCGAGCAATTCAGGAAAGTGTTTATTTTTGGTGAGTTGCCTGACTTCCTCGGAATAGCGATTTACACTGTGGTAAGCCTGATTTTTACTTTTATTTCATATCGTATTTTCAATAAATTGAGGAAAGGATTTGCTGATGTCCTCTAAACAATTTGCTATAGAAATCGATAATGTAAGTAAGTGTTTTTTCGTATACAAAAAACCTATTGACAGGCTAAAACAGTTTATTTTTCCAAAGGTTGGATTAAAGAATAAGAAATATTACGATGAGTTCTGGGCTGTAAATAAAGTTTCTTTAAAAATTAAACCAGGTGAAACGGTTGCAATAGTCGGTAGAAATGGTTCAGGTAAATCTACACTATTACAGATGATATGCGGAACGCTTCAACCAACGTCAGGTAAAATTAAAGTACAAGGTAAGATCGCTGCTTTACTTGAATTAGGTTCAGGTTTCAATCCAGAATTTACCGGTAGAGAAAACATCTATCTAAATGCTTCTGTGTACGGTTTAACCCGTGATGAAATTGACAAAAAATTTAACAGCATCGTGAGATTTGCAGATATTGGTGACTTCATTGAACAACCAGTAAAAACATACTCAAGCGGCATGTACGTAAGGCTTGCTTTTGCTGTTATTGCTCATGTTGACGCCGATATTTTAGTTATAGACGAAGCTTTAGCTGTAGGTGATGCTGTCTTTACACAAAAATGTATGCGGTTTATTCGCGATTTTCAAAAGAATGGCACTTTGCTTTTTGTTAGTCATGATATGTATTCTGTACAAAACTTGTGTGAAAAAGCATTATGGTTAAATAAAGGCAATACACTTAATTACGGGTTGTCTAAAGATATTGCAGAAGAATATTTGAAATTTACCCTTGAGCAAATCTACGGTGAAAGTGCTATTTTAGAAGATGTCGGTGATAAAGCTAAAAAAGAGGAGTTGACAGATACGACTCCGTCGATAATTGATTACAAGGCTGATGTTAAAGTAATAGATAACTTGTCTGAGTCAAACGGCTGGAAAACAGGACATGCTGAGATTACTGGCGTAACACTAAAAAATCTGTCGCATGATGATGATATAATGCGCGGAGGTGAGACAGTAAGAGTAACTATAAATGCACTAGCCCATAGCTCACTGGATGCTCCTATTTTAGGTTTCTTAGTCAAAGATAAGCTTGGACAGTATCTTTTTGGCGAAAATACACTTGTGATTACAGGTTCAGCCCCGCCAACTTATCATGCAGGTCAAAAATTTTCAGCCACCTTTGAGTTTGTATTGCCGATGTTGCCAAATGGTGATTATGCTTTAATGTGCTCAGTTGCTAATGGTGACCTTGTTAATAATATTCAGCATCATCATTTGCATGATGCGCTTTTTATTAAAGTTTTCAACAGCCAGGTACGTTGGGGACTGGTCGGAGTTAAGTTTAGTAAAATAAAAATGGAAGCCAAATGAGTAATTCTCTTTCTAAATTATATCAAGAACACGATAACAAACGTTCTGATAAGTGGGAACTCTATATCGGTGTTTATGATAATATTCTCATGCCAGTTAAAAACGAAATTAAGAGCGTTTTTGAGATTGGAATTCAAAATGGCGGCTCGCTGGAGATTTGGGATAAATATTTTACTAACTTAAATGCTATAGTTGGATGTGATATTAACCCAAAATGTGCTGAACTCACTTATGAAAATAGTAAAATCAACGTACTCGTTCAGGATGCTAATCTTCCTGATACGGTATCATTGATAAAAGACCGTTTTCCATTGGGTTTGGATTTGATTATTGATGATGGCTCCCACACCAGTAAAGATATCATCCTATCCTTTCTTAACTATTTCCCGTTATTGAATCATAATCGTTTTATGATCATTGAAGATTTACATTGTAGCTATTGGAAAGATTTTGGTGGCGGCCTTTATGATCCAATGTCGTCCTTAGCTTTCTTAAAGAAGTTAGCGGATTGCATTAATTTCGAACATTGGGGAACGCCATCTAAAAGTCGGAAAAAATTTCTTAGTGAGTTTGAAAAGTTTTATGGTGTGAACATTGATGAAGATCTTATTTCGGAAATCCATAGTGTCACATTTTATAATTCAATTTGTATTATTACTAAGAAACCAGCTGAATCTAACCAGTTAGGTCGCCGTATCATGGCTGGTACGACACAACAAGTTATCTCCCTGGATAACGTCACAATGCAAAGTCAGGCTCCAGACCAGTCGGAAAATTTTTGGTCTAACATATACAGTTCTCCTGAATCTTTATATCCTGATTTATTGGGAAAAAACTATAACTATTTAAAAGAAATCGAAGATCTAAAGAATTCGAGTTTATCATTCGAAAATGAAAAATCGGAATTAAATGCTAAGATCGCTTCTCTTAAAGATGAATTGAACATTGCTAACCGTGAAGTCGATAGTATCAGAAATTCATTTTCATATCGTTTGATTAATAAAATAAAGTCATTTTTTGGAACTCATAAATGAATAAAATTAAGCCTCTTGCTTTTTATCTTCCTCAGTTTCATCGTGTTAAAGAAAATGACGAGTGGTGGGGAAAAGGGTTTACTGAATGGACAAATGTTGCCAGAGCAAAACCCAATTTTAAAGGCCATTATCAGCCTCATGTTCCTGCGGATCTCGGGTTTTATGATCTTAATGATGTCGAAAACATGCGAGAGCAGGCCGACTTAGCTCGTGAGCACGGGATACATGGTTTTTGTTTTTACTACTACAGGTTCAAAGATGGAAGACGTATATTAGAGAAGCCATTAAATAACTATGTCGAAAGCGACATTGATTTTCCATTTTGTTACTGCTGGGCTAATGAAAACTGGACTAAAACATGGGATGGTTTAGACAAAGAAGTCCTTCTTGAGCAAAATCATGGAGGAAAAGACGATATTGATTTTATAAACGAATTGATCAGCGTCTTTAAGGATGAGAGATACATAAAAGTAGATGGTAAACCAATGCTCCTTGTATATCGCGCTGATCTGTTAGTGGATTCGATATCACTAACGAAGAGATGGCGTGAGATAGCTAAGGAGGCGGGTTTCCCTGATTTACACTTATGCGCTGTACAATTCTATGGAATAGAAAATCCAGCCGATTATGGCTTCGATGCTGCCGTTGAGTTTCCACCTCACAAATTTATTGGGCCAGAAAATCGCCCAGATAGGACTGAGGAAATAACTAATCCGGAGTTTTCAGGCGGTATTGTTGATTACAGAAAAGTATTGAGTCAGGCTATTCGGCGAACCGTGCCAGATTATCAATGCTATCGAGGTATTATTCCTTCATGGGATAACACAGCAAGACGTCAGCATACAGGGCATATATTTGTCAATGCCTCAGCTAAGCTATATCAATTTTGGTTGTCATATTTGGTTGATTATACGAAAAAATATTTACCAAATGGTCAGGAATTTGTATTTATAAATGCATGGAACGAATGGGCAGAAGGCGCACATCTTGAACCTGACTTAAAAAATGGTCGCGCATATCTTGAGGCTACTTTGTCTGCGATCAACGAAAAAAAAATCGATATCAAGAGTGTGATTGTTAATGAAGACCTTTTAGCCTTTTTAGTAAAAAACTCTTCAGAAGAAGAAATTCGCATGATAAATGAAGCTATTCGGTTATCTTATTACTCACCTGAAAGTGTCACTTTGAGTAATAACTCGCATAGCTATCAAAACGTGAGACTCCGTGATTACATTAGAGTAAACCATCCTGGGGTTTATAAATTCATCCTTCCAATTTATAAACTGGTAAGAAGATTCAGATGAAAACAGTTGCTGTTATTGCTCACTACGATATAAATAATGTGATTGATGATTATTTATTAATCTTATTCAAAAAGTTATTTCTGGTATGCGATAAAATTGTGGTTGTTACAACCTCTGGAATAGATCCGAACAGCCAGTCTGCGCTTCATGCGTTAGGTGATTTAGAAGTTATTACGCGTGAAAACGTAGGCTACGATTTTTTGAGTTATAAAACTGGAATTAATAGTATAACCGATCTGTATTTATATGATAGATTATTAGTTTTGAATGATAGTTTTTATGTTAACGAATCCTTTAACTTAGAAAATATTCTTCTTGAAAGTGAGGGTAAAGATATTTTTAGTCTCACATCAACTAACCAGTTTAGATACCACTTGCAAAGTTATTTTCTGGTTTTTAATAAGAAAGCTATATTGTCTAAATGGTTTTTTAAATTCTGGCGTAGTATCTTTACCTATAAACGCAAAATGAAGATCATTTTCGATTATGAAATGGGATTGACATCTACAGCTTTACATGAAGGCTTAAAAGTAGGGAGCGTTATTTCATTTGAACATAAGGACAATCCTTGCCATAAAAATGTTGAGGAATTATTTTCTAAGATAGGTATCGTCAAAATTGATGTGCTAAGAAATAATATATCATATTTTGATGTTAATAGATTAGATAAAGCAGATATAGTTCGCGCTCATCTGCTTAGAACAACATCTGCTTATAGTCAACGTAAGTTGGAGTTTGGGAAGAATATTAAAGCTGGAGATAACTTTTTTGAGTACTCACATATTTCTGATATCCATGCAAATATAGCGGTAATCATACATATATTCTACCCTGATATTTCTTCAGAAATCCGCGAATATATTGAAAAAATTCCTAAAAACATTGATGTTTTTATTACTGTTCCCGAAGAATCTTACATTCCTGGTATTATAGATTTATTCATAGCAAGCGCATCTTCGCTATTTATTGCTGTTACGGAAAATAAAGGACGTGATGTTTATCCGTTTGTTAAAGTAATGCAGTCGTATGACTTTAAAAAATACACAATGGTTTTAAAGTTACATACTAAAAAGAGTAAATATAGCACGTTAGGAGATATATGGAGAAAAAATATTTACTCTGGTCTTCTTTCATCTGCTGCTAATATTGATAAATTATATTCTTCTTTTAATGAAGGGCAGGTAGGTATTGCCGCACCATTCAAAGATTACCTCTCCAGTGAGAATTATTGGGGGGCGAATAAAGAGCGTGTTTATACTTATGCTAAACGCTTAGGGATAGATAATGACAAAATTAATCTGTTCTTTGTTGGCGGCACAATGTTCTGGTTTAAACCAGATGCCCTTTACCCTCTTGTAGAGCTCATTTGTGAGAAGGATTTTGAAGAAGAACTCAACCAGCAGGATGGGACTTTTGCTCATGTATTTGAAAGACTAACGTGTTTGTCAACAATGAGTAAAGGCTATAAAGCCATAGACATAAATGAATTTTTTGAGGTTGACCATTCCATGGTAAAAAATAACGAAGTAATTGTTCTTAAGTGAAGAGCGATATGATCGATACATTCGCCTTTTATTTTCCACAGTTTTATTCAACAGTGGAAAACTCTGAATGGTGGGGTGAAGGGTTTACGGATTGGGATCTGGTTCGTGATGCTCGCCCGCAGTTTCCTATGCATAATCAGCCAAGATTACCCACAAATGGATATGTTAATCAATCGAATCCTTCAGTGATTGCCTCGCAAGCGGAACTTGCCAGAGATTATTCTTTAACGGGTTTTAACTTCTACCATTACTGGTTTAACGGCAAACCTTATCTTGATATACCTATCAAAAATTTGCTTGGTCAGCCTTCTGTCAATATTAAATTTATGATGACATGGGCGAATGAGAGCTGGACTCGACAATGGATTGGCAAGCCAAACGAATTTTTGATCAAACAGAATTATTATAGTAACGATTTTGAAATCGTATCACATTATGATTACCTGAGCCGTTTTTTTCAAGATGATAGATACTATAAGATAAATAATAAACCTGTTTTAAATATATACAGACCAGAGCTTATACCTTCGCTACATAGCGTTTTATCTAAGTTTGATGATCTTGCCAAAAAAGATGGTTTCGATGGATTGTACTTTATTGCTTGCAGAAGTTATGATATTTCTAACGCTGATAATGTTTATAAGCATTTTGATGCGATAATGAATTTCAATCCTCGCTATGCAATAAATTTTTATCTTAACAAAAGTAAATTCCCTAAACTTGAGAAAATTGCTCGTAGTTTACCCGAGAGTATACAGTCAACTATCTCCAGGTTTCGTAAAAATAATTCAAGTATAAAAAGATTTGATTATAATGGTTTTATTTCTTCATTAATGCATAGCGAAAGCTTTGTTTTGAATAAACCTGTATATCATTCGGTTTTTCCCGACTGGGATAATACTGCTCGTTATGGTGAAAGAGCGACGTTGTTCGATAATGTTTCTGTAGAAAATTATAGAGAAGCACTTTCGCTAGCTATTGGTAAGCTCTCAAACTCTCATCAACCACTTTTATTTATTAATGCTTGGAATGAGTGGTCGGAAAGCGCTTACCTTGAACCAGATGACAAGCGAAAAAATGCATTTCTGGAAGTGACCCAAAGCGTTCTTTCCACAAATAGATCACGTCGATGAGTTTTTTACATTTGGGTTTGTGATGGTGAATAGTGAAAATTATAGCTTCTGTTGTTCTTTATAAACATAATTATAATGATATTAAGAGTACCTTAGATTCTTTAATCGCTGACGAAAGTATTGATAAAATTGTCCTTGTTGATAATGGGAGTCATTGTCTTTGGCTTTCAGAGTTAACGAATGCTAAAATCGAAATAATCAATACCCGCCATAATCGTGGTTTTGGTGCGGGTCATAATACAGTTTTGTCAAAATATACAGACTCAGCAGATTATTTTCTTATTTGTAATCCTGATATCTCATTTCCGAAAGGTGAGATGTCAAAGCTTTATGATTATTGTCTGGCAAATAACGTTGATTTTTCTATTCCCAAAATAGTTTATCCTGATGGTACATTACAGTATGCCTGTAAGTTGTTACCTAATCCTGTTCAGCTTTTTGCCAGACGTTTTTTTAAGAATAGCGGCGGTGAGCTAAATCAGCAGTATGAATTACATCAGGCTGACTATGGTAAACCTTTTTTTGCACCATCATTTTCGGGTTGTTGCATGATATTAAGCAATGCTGCGGTTAAATATTCTGGCGGCTTCGATGAAAGGTTTTTTCTTTATTTTGAAGATGTTGATTTGTCACGACGTTTATGTGATTCCGATTTGAAAGTAGTTTATTGCCCAGTATCTGTTGTTTATCATGAGGCACAAAGGAGATCTTATATCAAATATAAATTTCTTTTTTACCATATCGTTTCGGCTTGTAAGTACTTTAATAAGTGGGGATGGTGGCGTGATATAATAAGAGCTAAATTGAACAAAAAATGCCTTAGTCAGTTCTATTAACCAGATCTTACATATTCGTCTCTTCCATTTATTATTTCCTTTAATTAACTTCCACGGAAGGTCTGTTATTAGTATCATGTCACTATCTTAACTGATCATAAGAACACTTGTAGATTGATCTTCAGACAGGAGTAAAAAATGTCCAAGCAACAAATCGGTGTTGTCGGTATGGCAGTCATGGGGCGCAACCTGGCTTTAAACATTGAGAGCCGCGGTTACACCGTTTCTGTCTTCAACCGCTCACGCGAGAAGACCGATGAAGTGATCGCTGAGAATCCGGGTAAGAAGCTTGCGCCGTTCTACACCGTTGAAGAGTTTGTCGATTCGCTGGAAAAACCACGCCGCATTCTGCTGATGGTTCAGGCAGGTGAAGCGACTGACAAGACTATCGCCTCCCTCACCCCGCATCTTGATAAAGGCGATATCCTGATCGATGGTGGTAATACCTTCTACAAAGATACCATTCGTCGCAACAAAGAACTTTCTGATCAGGGCTTTAACTTTATCGGCACCGGTGTTTCCGGTGGTGAGGAGGGCGCTCTGAAAGGTCCATCTATCATGCCTGGTGGCCAGAAAGAAGCCTATGAGCTGGTTGCACCTATCCTGGATAAAATTGCAGCTCGTGCTGAAGATGGCGAGGCTTGCGTGACTTATATCGGTCCGGACGGTGCGGGTCACTATGTCAAGATGGTCCACAACGGTATCGAATATGGCGACATGCAGCTTATTGCCGAAGCTTATGCGCTGCTGAAAGGTGCGCTGGGTCTGAATAACGAAGAGTTGGCCGCAACTTTCACTGACTGGAACAATGGTGAACTGAGCAGCTATCTCATCGATATCACCAAAGATATCTTCACCAAAAAAGATGAAGACGGACACTACCTGGTTGATGTCATCCTTGATGAAGCCGCTAACAAAGGTACCGGTAAATGGACCAGCCAGAGCTCTCTGGACCTGGGCGAGCCGTTATCCCTTATCACCGAATCGGTGTTTGCCCGCTATCTGTCATCGCTGAAATCACAACGTGTTGCCGCGTCAAAAGTGCTGAGTGGCCCGCAGGCAAAAGCCTTTACCGGCGATAAAGCTGAATTCGTTGAGAAAGTACGCCGCGCGCTCTATCTGGGCAAGATTGTTTCTTACGCGCAGGGTTTCTCACAACTGCGTGCTGCGTCCGAAGAGAATAACTGGGATCTGCATTACGGGGAAATCGCTAAGATTTTCCGTGCCGGCTGTATCATCCGTGCCCAGTTCCTGCAGAAAATTACTGATGCTTACGCAGCAGATGCGGGTATTGCTAACCTGCTGCTGGCACCGTACTTCAAAGATATCGCGGATCAGTATCAGCAGGCACTGCGTGATGTGGTGTCTTATGCGATTCAGAACGGTATCCCTACACCGACATTCTCTGCGGCGATCGCTTACTACGATAGCTATCGTTCAGAAGTGCTGCCCGCTAACCTGATTCAGGCACAGCGTGACTACTTCGGCGCACATACTTACAAGCGTATTGATAAAGACGGTGTGTTCCATACTGAGTGGTTAGACTAATCACCCGATTTTAAAATGTTTAAAGGCTTCCCAAGGGAAGCCTTTTTTTAACCGACTAATAAGTCCCCACTCCTCACCGCCTTATCGCCCGCCAGCCTTAACACCAGCATGCCTGCCGTCGCAAATCTGGCCCAGTGCCGCGCGTATAGCACGCCTCCAAATTCTGCGACCAGCGGGGTGATGTGGTCGGTGACAGGATCAACAATCTCCGCAACCACTTCTCCTGGACGGATTCGCGCGCCTAGCGGTTTGCGATACAGGATCAGGCCCGATACCGGTGAGTGAACATATTCACAACCCGCCAGCGGCGTCGGGGGATTTTTAAGCGGCGGCATTAAAGCCGACGTGCCTTCGGTGTGACGCTGCTTGATAATATTGCCTTCTTCTGCGGCCTGCGCCACACCAGGCGCACCCAGTCCGGTGCCGCTCTCATCCACACCGACCACATCCTCGCCGCCGCTCACCACCGACACCAGCTCATCACCGCCAATCACCGGCGCAGCGACTTCAACAGACACGGACGTATCGGCCGCAGAGATATAGCCGGATTCCTGCAACGCGTTAATGATCGCATCTGCGTCCTGCTCAGCCTGTTCAGGCGAGACATCACGTACGCCACGTAGCTCCAGCGTTACCGGCAGCAGGCCGCGCGGCATCGGGAATGTTTCACCAAATTTTTCAGCCAGCGTCAGCCAGGGTTCACAGCAGGCTTCGTCGAAGGGCTCACCCCCCGATATCTGTGCCAGTAGCTGCACTTCACTGCCCAGCCAGCGTGCTAAGGGTTCGATATCCGGCCATGCATGTGGCGTGGTGTAAAGGTGTGGAACCGCCTCCCAGTCACAATGCAAATCAATCATCAGATCGGCCTGACTGGCCATGCGCATCAGCGTATAACGCTGGGCTTCCAGTTCAGTTTTGGCGATTGTGTCACGGTAGTAACGGTCAATCGCATCACGAATCAGCTGCCGGTTCTGACTCTCATTCTGGGTCAGCGTCTCGGCCAGTTCCCCCGCCAGAAGTGCACCCAGAGACGGGAATTTGCGGTTAAAATCCTGGCCGGACTGTGCGTGGAAGCGTCCCAGATGCGTACCGTGCCAGTGTTGGCTCAGGGCCAGCGGATTGGATACCGGTATCAGGGAGAAAAAAGCTTTGAGTCGTCCGGCAGATTCCAGCGCCTGTAAACGCTGCTTAAGATACCAGGCCACCGCCATCCCCGGGATCTCGTCGCCATGTAAGGAAGCCTGAATATAGACCTGGCGACTGTGATCATCGCCAAAATGAAAACTGATAATTTCACGCTGGGTGCCGAGAGAGGCGCTTAACAAAGGGTGATGTTGTTGGTACATACCGTGTTAATGTCCTTTTGTCGGTTCAGGGGCGGACAAATGCCGCCCATAAAGTCATTGAGTATAGTCATGCAGACGGAGGAGGGGGAAAAAGCCTGCCCTGACGTTACGGTTGAATGGAAATATCCGTGGCGAAATATTTCTTTTGCAGTTTGTCAAAGGTGCCATTTTTCTTAATGGCAGCGAAGGCATCATCCAGCGCAGTTTTCAGTTCGGTATCGCCTTTACGCAGGCCAATCGCCGTGCCCGGCCCGATGATCGGGTCTTTCACAATCGGCCCGGCCAGTTCAAACGCGCTGCCCTGAGGTTGTTTGAGAAAACCGTTTGCCGCCTGAGCCGCATCGGTAAAGACCGCATCAAGGCGCCCGGCCACCAGATCACTTTCAACCTGCGCCTGATCGCCATAGGGCACGACCGTCACGCCAAAAGGTTGCCATTTTGCCCGGGCATAACGCTCCTGCACGGTGCCTTGTTCTACGCCGACGGTTTTGCCTTTCAGCGATTCCGGGGTGGGCAACAGGCCCGACCCCTTACGCGCGATAAGCTGGGTGTGCGTATCGTACAGCGGCACGGTAAAGTCGATTTGCTTCAGTCGCTCTTCGGTGATGCCCATATCAGACAGAATGGCGTCGAATTTACGCGCTTTAAGCGCCGGAATCATCCCGTCGAACTGGCTTTCCACCCAGACACATTTGGCCTGCATCTGCGCGCACAGCGCGTTACCTAAATCGATATCAAAGCCGACCAGCTTCCCCTGCGGCGTTTTGGATTCAAAAGGGGGATAGGTGGGATCAACAGCGAAGCGAACCTGCTCAATTTTCGCCTGGGCGCCAAACGCGCAGCCAGCCAGGAGGGCCAGCGCTAACGCTTTGTGTAAACGGGTTTTCAGAGAAGTGATTGCCATAGTTTTCGGTCTTCTGTTGTCGTAATAGTGTATTACGCAGAGTACCTTTCACCCGGGATGATGGCAATTAGAGGATGATTTTCACAATGTTAGCCTGGCAAAGGCCACGGTAATCCTGGGTATTCAGTACGACAGACTGGTCGAGTACGCCGGCGTTAAAGGCAATCTCGTCATAGCGCTCAAACAGCAGCGGGTCGACCACCACAGTTAAATCAGGATGAAAGCTGAACGGGGGAATCGCACCAAATACGCAGCCGGTCAGCACATCGACCTCTGCGGGCGAGGCAAGGGATGCCCGGCGTCCGCCTACGGCTGAGGCGACTTTACTGAGATCGGCCTGCTGATCCGCAGGCAGTACCGCCAGAACATGTTGTTTGACGCCATTGCCTTTCACATGACACACCAGCGCCTTTGCGCCCTGTCCGACTGCCGTGCCGCGAATTTTGGCAACGGCTTCACATTTGCCGGTTGCCTCATGCTGCATCAGGCGGTAACGCGCGCGATGCTGGTCGAGCAGAGCAATGAGTTTTTCATGCGTAGTCACGGTAAAATCCTTACAGGTTAAACGGACGGGAAAGGCTGCTCAGCAAACCGTCGAGCAGCCGTAACGCAGTCTGTCACTTATGACGGGCGCGCAGGTTATTGATGATGGTGCTGAGATCCAGATCCTGATCCTGCAGCAGTACCAGCAGGTGATAGATCAGATCGGAGGCTTCGTTCGTCAGTTCCTCACGATCGTTTACCGTGGCAGCCAGCGCGGTTTCCACGCCTTCTTCACCGACCTTCTGCGCAATACGTTTGGTGCCGCTGGCATAGAGTCTGGCAGTGTAAGAACTTTCCGGGTCGGCCTGCTTACGGGACGCCAGCAGTTGTTCCAACTGATAGAGGAACGTCCAGTCAGGCGCAGCAGGGGTGAAGCAGCTGGAGGTGCCCAGATGGCAGGTGGGGCCAATCGGGTTGGCCAGCACCAGCAACGTGTCGTTGTCGCAGTCAGGTGTGATGCTCACGACCTGTAGAAAGTGTCCTGAGGTCTCGCCTTTGGTCCACAGACGGTTTTTGGTGCGTGAAAAGAACGTCACGTTGCCGTCCTGCAGCGTTTTTTCCAGCGCCGCCTGATTCATATAACCGTGCATCAGAACTTCACCAGAAACAGAGTGCTGGACGATGACCGGCATCATGCCTTGGGTTTTTTCCCAGTCTAACCGGGCCAGTTGTTGTTCAGTTAACACGCACGAATCTCCACACCGTTGTCGATCAGAAAGCGTTTCAGCTCGCCGATATTAATAATTTGTTTGTGAAAAACCGACGCCGCCAGCGCGCCATCGACATTGGCCTGCTCAAAGGCTTCAAGGAAGTGAGTCATGGTACCCGCACCGCCAGAGGCGATCAGCGGTACCTTGCAGACATCACGTACCTTCTTCAACTGCACCAGGTCATAACCGTTGCGCACGCCGTCCTGGTTCATCATGTTGAGGACAATCTCGCCTGCGCCCCGTTTCTGCACTTCCTGCACCCAGTCCAGTGTTTCCCACTGGGTCACGCGGGTGCGGGATTCGTCGCCGGTATACTGATTAACATGGTACTTCCCGCTGGCGTCATCAAACCAGGTATCAATACCGACCACGATGCACTGGACGCCAAAGCGGTCGGCCAGGCGGGTGATCAATGAAGGATCGGCCAGCGCAGGGGAGTTAATGGAAATTTTGTCCGCACCAAACTCCAGAATCCGCGCGGCGTCTTCCGGGGTTTTGATGCCGCCTGCCACGCAGAACGGAATGTCGATGACTTCGGCAACGCGCGCAACCCAGCTTTTATCCACTACGCGGTCGTCCGATGAAGCGGTGATATCGTAAAACACCAGCTCGTCCGCACCTTCTTGCGCATAGCGCTGCGCCAGCGGCACGATGTCGCCAATAATTTCGTGGTTACGAAACTGAACGCCTTTTACCACCTGACCGTCACGCACATCGAGACAAGGAATTATCCGTTTTGCCAGCATGCTATGGCCTCCGAAACTGTAAATTTGCCTTCCAGTAGCGCACGTCCGACGATCACGCCCTGAACACCGCTGCCGCGAAGGGCGGCAACGTCACTGAGTTCACCAATACCGCCTGAGGACTGAAACGCAATCTGCGGAAAGCGTGCGGTCACTTCTTTATACAGATCCACGTTCGACCCGCTGAGCGTACCATCACGGGAAATGTCGGTGCACAGAACATGCTTCAGCCCGACCGGCTGGAACTGTTCAATGACCTCTTCGAGCGTAACGCCCGCAGCTTCCTGCCAGCCGCTAATCGCCACCTCTTTGCGGTTGGTCGCATCAATACGGACGTCCAGCGCCAGCACAATCGCGTCCGGGCCAAACTCGGTAAACCAGGCTTTCACTTCCTCGGGCTGTTTGACGGCGGTCGACCCTACCACCACACGGCTGGCACCCGCGTCCAGTAACGCTTTAACGTCTTCCCGACTGCGAATGCCGCCGCCAACCTGGACCACCGCATCCACGCTGTTAAGCAGGCTTTTCAGTAAGGTAATCTGGCGTTTCGCCGGATCTTTAGCACCGGTTAAATCCACGAGGTGCAGTACCGTTGCGCCCTGGCGTGCGTAATCCTGTAAGCGGGGTAACGGATCGCTGCCGTAATCGCGCTGACGGGCATAATCACCCTGATGCAGGCGCACAACCTTGCCATCAATTAAATCTAATGCGGGGATAATCATTACATCTCCAGGAAGTTTTTCAGCAACTGCGCGCCGACTTTGCCAGAGCGTTCCGGGTGGAACTGCACGCCAAAGAAGTTATCTTTCTGTACCGCGGCCGTGAACGCCTGACCATAGTGACACTGCGCAATGGTGCTGGCATTTACGGGCATCGCAAAGCTGTGTACGAAGTAGAAGTAGCTGCCTTCATCAATGCCGCGGAACAGATGATTACCGGCCTGAGCGGTGATCTGGTTCCAGCCCATGTGCGGTAACGGTAACCCCTGCGTGTCCATCAGTGACACGGGCTGGTCGATAATGCCCAGCGTGGGCACACCGCCATTCTCTTCGCTGTGGCTGCCCAGCAGCTGCATGCCCAGGCAAATACCCAGCACCGGCTGCGTACAGGCCTTGACCAGCTCAATCAGCTCACGCTCCTGCAGTTGGTTCATGGCCGCCTGCGCGGTACCAACGCCGGGCAGAAACAGCTTATCGGCGCGCAGGACGACATCCGGATGGCGACTGACCTCTGGCGTATAGCCCAGACGTTCAACGGCCCACTTTACCGACGACAGGTTGGCACAGCCTGTATCCAGGATCACCACGTTCATTACAGCACTCCTTTAGAGCTCGGCAGGGTATTTCCCTCAACGCGAATCGCCTGACGTAAGGTCCGGCCAAAGGCTTTGAATAAACTTTCCACGCGGTGATGATCGTTTTTCCCTTTGGTTTTCAGGTGCAGGGTGCTCATCATGGCGTAGGACAGGGAACGGAAGAAGTGCTCGACCATCTCGGTGCTCAGATCGCCAACGCGCTGATAGCTGAATTCCGCTTTAAATTCGATATGTGGACGACCAGAGATATCCAGTGCACAGCGCGCCAGGCACTCATCCATCGGCAGCACAAAGCCAAAACGGCCAATGCCGCGCTTATCGCCCAACGCTTTCAGCAGCGCTTCGCCTAATGCCAGACCGGTATCTTCTACCGTGTGGTGATCGTCAATATACAGGTCACCGTTGACGTCGATGTTCATGCGGAAGCCGCCGTGCACGGCAATCTGGTCCAGCATATGATCAAAGAAGCCGACGCCAGTGTTGATCTTACTGCCGCCTTCGCGGTCCAGCCACAGTTCCACGCGGACCTGGGTTTCTTTGGTGTTGCGTTGGACCAGCGCGTAGCGGTCGCGCTGCGTCAGCTGCTGCTGAATCGCTTTCCAGTCCTGACCTTCTGCGCCATAGCGAATGCCCTGAATCCCCATATTTTCCGCCAGCTGAATATCGGTCTGGCGATCGCCAATCACATAGCTGTTGGCCGTATCAAGGGCGCCTTCAGCCAGCCAGGCCTCAACCATCTGGGTTTTCGGCTTACGGCACGCGCAGCGGTCTTCAGGCTTATGGGGACAAATCAGCACATCGCTAAAACGAATGCCCTGCGATGACAAAATCTGCATCATCAGCGTGTGTGGGCCATCGAAGTCCGCCTGTGGAAAACTGTCCGTGCCCAGACCGTCCTGATTGGTAATCATCACCAGCTGATAGCCTGCGTCCTGCAGCGCCAGCAGTGCAGGCACGACGTCCGGCTCAAACGCCAGCTTATCCATCCGATCCACCTGAAAGTCCTGCGGCGGTTCCGAGATAATCGTGCCATCGCGGTCAATAAAAAGGGTCTTCTGACTCATGCTTACTCCAGAGATAAGGCTTGCAGCGCGGCGATCAGGCGTTCGCACTCGGTGCGGGTTCCCACCGAGATGCGCAGACAACCTGCGAGGCCGGGGTTCTTGTTTTGGTCACGCAAAATAATGCCCTGATCCCACAAGGTTTTAAACACCTTTGGTGAATCGGTAAAGCGCACCAAAATATAGTTGGTTTCGCTGGGGAAGACCTGCTCCACGACGCGAATTTGCGGCAACTGTTCAAACAACCAGCTACGGTTGGCATTCAGCTCATCGACGTGCTGGCGCATTAAGGCAATCCCTTCGTCGCTCAGTGCCTGGCCCGCCACGTCGGCCACCGGCGTCGCCAGCGGATAGGGCGCAATCACCTTCATCAGCAGGTCGATAACCGGCTTATTCGCCAGCGTAAATCCGCAGCGCAGACCGGCCAGCGCGAAGGCTTTCGACAGGGTGCGCAGAATGACCAGGTGCGGATATTCGCGCAACCAGCCCGCCAGCGTCGCCTGTGGACAAAATTCAATATAGGCTTCATCCGCGACGACCAGCGCTTTGCCGGCGGTCATCGCCAGTAGCTGACGGATAGCGTCCTGATCAATCAGGTTGCCCGTGGGGTTGTTCGGGCTGCACATATAAACGACTTTCACACCGTCGAGCTGTTCGGCAATCGCGGGCAGGTTCAACTGCCAGTCTTCACGTGCCGGCACGGTTCGGTACTCAATGCCGATGGTTTCCGCGCTGACGCTGTACATACCGTAGGTCGGAGGGCAGAACAGAATCGCGTCTTTGCCGGGCTCACAGAACGCCCGCATCAACAGCTCAATGCCTTCATCTGCGCCGCGGCTGACCAGCACCTGCTCAGGAGACAGGCCCGCGTAAGCCGCATAGCGGGTGATTACCTGCTTCGGCTGGCACTCCGGGTAGCGGTTCAGGGTTTGCTGCGACAGCTCAAAGGGCACCGGCAGCGGAAACTCGTTAGCATTCAGCCAGACATCACCGTTGCCGCCCAGACGACGCGCCGACTGATAAGGCGTCAGCGCACGCACATTGGCGCGGGCCAGTTTTTCAATATCCTGACTCATGCTTGCTCCTTGAGCGCGGTGACGCGCAACGTGACGGCATTTTTGTGGGCATCCAACTGCTCCGCGGCGGCCAGGGTTTCAATGGTGGCGGCGAGATCCATAAAGCCCTGCGGCGTCAGTTCCTGTACCGTCATACGTTTCTGGAAGTCGGCCAGCCCCAGGCTGGAGCAGGTCGCGGTATAACCATAGGTAGGTAGCACATGGTTCGTGCCGGAGGCATAATCGCCTGCAGACTCGGGCGACCAGTCGCCCAGGAACACGGAGCCTGCGCTGGTGATTTGCTCAACCAGCTCGCGCGGCGTGCGGGTTTGCAGAATCAGGTGCTCCGGACCATAGCGGTTGGAAATCGCCACACACTGTTGCAAATCGCGGGCTACGATCAGGCGGCTGCTTTCCAGCGCCTTACGGGCCGTGGCGGCACGCGGCAACTGCGCCAGCTGTTGTTCGACAGCGTCAGCCACGCGCTCAGCCAGCCCCTGTGAAGGCGTCAGCAGAATCACCTGCGAATCCGGCCCGTGTTCCGCCTGAGACAACAGGTCGGCCGCCACGAACGCGGGCGTGGCACCGTCGTCGGCGATCACCAGCACTTCTGACGGGCCCGCGGGCATATCGATCGCCGCGCCATCGAGGCTCTGGCTGACCTGACGTTTAGCTTCGGTGACCCAGGCGTTGCCCGGTCCGAAAATTTTAGCCACTTTCGGCACGGTCTCGGTGCCGAAGGCCAGGGCGGCAATGGCTTGCGCACCGCCCACCTGAAATACTTCTTCTACGCCACACAGCTGGGCCGCATAGAGAATCTCGTCGGCAATCGGCGGCGGTGAGCACAGCACCACGCGGCCGCATCCGGCAATACGTGCCGGTGTCGCCAGCATCAATACGGTTGAAAACAGCGGGGCGGACCCGCCGGGAATATAGAGGCCGACCGATTGCATCGGGCGCGTCACCTGCTGGCAACGCACGCCCGGCTGGGTTTCGATATCCACGGCTGGCAGAATCTGCGCACGGTGGAAAGTCTCGATATTGGCGACCGCCACCGCCATTGCCTGTTTGAGTTCATCACTGAGACGATCGCTGGCAGCCTGCATCTGCTCAGCGGTCACGCGAAAATCCGTCAGCTCAACCTTGTCAAAGCGCGCGCTAAAATCGCGCAGAGCTGCGTCGCCTTCGCTTTTCACGCGCGCCAGAACGTCACGCACAATCTGACTGATGCTGTCAGAGGCAGACAGCGCCGGGCGTGCCAGCAGCGCCTGTTGAGCCTCCGCGCTGCACGCCTGCCAGTTCACGGGTGTCATGATTTTGCTCATCGTTTACTCCAGCATTTTTTCGATTGGCAGCACCAGAATCGAACTGGCACCCAGCGCTTTGAGTTTTTCCATGGTTTCCCAGAACAGCGTTTCGCTGCTCACCATGTGCATTGCCACACGGCTCACATCGCCCGCCAGCGGTAACACGGTTGGACGCTCGGCGCCCGGCAGCAGGCTGATGACTTCTTCCAGACGCTCGCTCGGTGCATGCAACATGATGTATTTGGATTCACGTGCTTTGATCACGCCCTGAATACGGGTCATCATTTTATCGATCAGCTCCTGCTTGGCCGCGGGCATGTCGCCGTCGCGCTGAATCAGCACGGCTTTAGAACGATAGATGACTTCCACTTCACGCAGACCGTTCGCTTCCAGCGTGGCACCGGTGGAGACCAGATCGCAGATCGCATCGGCCAGGCCGGCACGCGGCGCCACTTCGACCGAGCCGTTCAGCAGACAGGATTTAAAGGCGATACCTTGCTTGTCGAGATACTGTTTTAACAGGTGAGGATAGGAGGTGGCGATGCGGGCATTGTTCAGGCACTGCGGGCCGGTGTAAGCGTCATCGACCGGCATGGCCAGTGACAGACGACAGCCGCCAAAGTCGAGGCGACGCAGCGTGAAGTAGCGAGGATCTTCCCCCTGTGCGCGGCGCGTCAGTAACTCTTCTTCCAGCACGTTTTCGCCGATAATGCCCAGGTCGACCACGCCGTCCATCACCAGGCCCGGAATATCGTCATCGCGCACGCGCAGAATATCGATAGGCATATTTTCAGCGAAGGCGATCAGACGCTGTTGCTGAAGATTGATTTTGATCCCGCAGCGCGCCAGCAGCTCGCGTGAATCATCGCTTAACCGACCTGATTTCTGCATAGCTATGCGTAAACGGCTATTGTCTAACATTGTTCCTGTCCCCTTAATTAACCTGTCCTGAATGCGTATTTTGCGTCAGCCCATAAAAAAACCCCCGGAAGACGATCTTCCGGGGGTTCTCTTGCGTTCGCACCACTGGAAGATCCTAGACGTCTTCCAGCACACATCGCCTGAAAGACTAGTCAGGGTGATGGTGGTGATGATGGTTGAACTGAACGCGTGTCATAAAATTCTCGATAATGAAAAGTTATTCATTTGTGTGGAATTAACCTAACGAAGATAGTTGAAATTGGCAACTCTTTTTTAATGTTGTTCTTCGCAAAGCACAGAAACACTTTGCACTGGTTTGCAACTCAGGGGCAGCTTAAGATGGCTGAATCTTGACGTTCGCAGCAGGAGACAATATGAAAAAGGTCGCAATTGTAGGACTCGGCTGGCTGGGCATGCCGCTTGCGATGGCGCTGACCGCGCGAGGCTGGCAGGTGACCGGCAGTAAAACCACGCCGGATGGCGTAGAGGCGGCCCGTCGCTGTGGCATTGATGCGTTTCAACTTGAACTGACGCCCGAACTGGTCTGTGAGGCCGAGGACCTGGAGGCGCTGTTTGACGTGAATGCGCTGGTTGTCACCCTGCCCGCCAGCCGCACGGCAGAGGGCGGCGACGCCTATGTGCAGGCAGTACAAAACGTGGTGGATACCGCGCTGGCGCGCAATGTCCCACGGATCATCTTTACCAGTTCCACCTCCGTCTATGGCGGCAGCGCCGGTATCAAAACGGAGAAAAGCCCGCTTCAACCAGAAACCACGGCAGGCAAAACGCTGGTGGACCTGGAAAACTGGCTGCACGACTTACCCGGCACCAGCGTCGATGTATTGCGTCTGGCCGGGCTGGTGGGCCCGAAACGGCATCCCGGTCGCTTCCTGGCCGGCAAACAGGATTTACCCAATGGATCGCACGGGGTGAATCTGGTGCATCTGGATGATGTGGTGGAGGCGATTATGCTGCTGCTGCAAACGCCAAAAGGCGGCAGGACGTTCAACCTGTGTGCGTTGAAACATCCGTCCCGCGCCCATTTCTATCCCTGTGTGTCGCGCCAGCTGGGCATGACGCCGCCCACCTTTGAACCGCAGACGCACGACGACAGCGGTAAGTTGATTGACGGCGCGCGTATCTGTCACGAGCTGGGCTTTGAATACCGCTATGACGATCCGCAGAAAATGCCGCTGGAATGAGTGTGGCTTTCCCCTTAGTGGGGAAAGCGTCGTATTCTGTTCCTGATCACACGCCGAGTCGGTCGCGTAAGGCATACCAGGCGGCACCCATGGCCGTCAGCGGCACTTTAAATCGCCGTCCGCCAGGGAAGGGCAGATGCGGAAGCTTCGCGAAGGCATCAAAGCGCTCAGCATCCCCACGTAACACTTCGCTTATCAGCTTGCCGGAAAGGTGCGTGCAGGTCACGCCGTGGCCGCTGTCGCCCTGCATAAAGTAGACGTTGTTTTCCAGCCGACCAAACTGTGGCATGCGCGACAGCGTCAGCAGAAAATTTCCGCTCCAGGCGAAATCAATTTTCACGTCCTGCAACTGCGGAAAGGTGCGAAGCATTTTAGGCCGGATCATCGTGATCACATCGCCAGGCTCGCGCGCCCCATAAACCACACCGCCACCATAGAGCAGCCGGTTGTCGGCGGTCAGGCGGAAATAGTCCAGAAGATAATTGGAATCTTCTACCGAATAGTTGTTGGGTAACAGCGCTAATGCCCGGTCACGGGACAGCGGTTCGGTGGCAATGATTTGCGAGCCGCACGGCATGCTTTTGCGACTCAGGCGCGGTTCGAGTTCGGAAGGCAGATAAGCATTGCCGGCAAAAATCAGAAACGTGGCGCTGACTTCTCCCTGTGCCGTTTTTACCCGATTAGGTGAACCGTAGCTGACGCTTAACGCGGCGGACTGTTCATAGATACGACCGCCGTGGCGACGAATGGCTTCGGCTTCTCCCAGCGCCAGATTCAGCGGATGCAGATGTGCGCCGCGTTTGTCGAGCAGCCCACCTACATAGCGCTCTGAGCCGATCTCGCGACGAATGCCGCGCTCATCTAACAGTTCAAGCTGGTCGTTACCGTAACGCTGCCAGGCGGCTTTTTGACTGGCCAGGTGCGCCATCTGACGGCGGTTAAACGCGGCGAAGATACCGCCCGGGCGGTAATCGCAGGCGATCGCGTAACGGTCGATACGATCACGAATAATATCACCGCCTTCAAACATCATACTGCCCAGCATTTTCGCGCTGTCTTTGCCATAGCGTTGTTCAATCACATCCACGTCGCGGCTGTAGGAGTTCACGGCCTGGCCGCCATTGCGGCCGCTGGCACCATAACCAACACGAGCCGCTTCAAGCAGCACCACATCGTAACCCGCTTCGGTTAAAAACAGGCCGGCCGATAAGCCCGTAAAACCGGCACCAATAATGCAAACGTCACACTGGATGCTTTCCTGCAGCACCGGCCAGGGCGCATGAGGGTTCCGTGTGGAGGTGTAGTAGTTTTCTACGTAATTCATATCAAGCTCCTTGGCGAACGTCCCTGATTAAAAATTGGCGGGCGTATGGGCGCTGACGATGCGACAGGGTACATCGGCCTGGTTGGTAAAACTGTGCGGCAAACCCGTATCGATCACGTAACTTTCGCCGGCCGTCAGATGAAATTGCTGTCCGTTAACTTCCAGTACGATGCGCCCTTCCAGCAGGGTACCGGTCTCTTCGCCCGCATGGCGTAATTTTTCGCCGGTGCTGGCCCCTGGCTGGTAAGTTTCCAGTAACATGCCTAACGCCCGGGTTTTCGTGCCGTTATCAACCAGTTTAAGCGAAACGCCCTGACTGCCGATTTCCAGCAGATCTTCAGGCCGGACCACCACTTTGGGCGCGTCCTCAGCATGCGGCTCCGAAAAAAACGCAGACAAAGACAGGCCATAAACCTTCAGCAACTTTTGCAGCGTGCTGACCGCCGGGCTGACCTTATCCTGTTCGATAGTACTGATGGCGCTGTGGGTCAGTCCGGCCAGTTCCGCGACGCGCCGTTGTGACAGTCCCATGGCCTGACGGATCTGCGCCAGGCGTCGTCCCGGAGCCTGAGCCGCATCATTCATACCTTTTTCCTCTGGTGATAGTGCAGGGCGGCCTGAATAAAGCCGTCAAACAGCGCAAAGGACGGCGTGGCGGGTTTCAGCTGCCATTCAGGATGCCACTGTACGGCAAGGGCGAAAGGGTGCGCTGGCAGGCTGACCGCCTCAATCAGACCATCGGGCGCACGGGCCTCAACGCGCACCTGCGGTCCCGCTTCACGAATGCCCTGGTGATGAACGGAGTTGACGGTGATCGGCGCACGTCCCAGCAGCCTGTCCAGCAATCCTCCCGGTGCAATCTGGATGGCATGAGCGGGTGCGTAAGTTTGTTCAGGTGAGGCATCCTCGTCTACATGGTGGCGCTGAAACTGCGGATGGTGGTCAAGGTGGCGATACAGGGCACCGCCGTTGGCCACGACCAGCTCCTGCATGCCCCGACATATGCCCAGCAGCGGCACCTGTTTGCCGACAGCATGCGTAATAAGGTTAAACGCCAGGCGATCGCGGCCGGCATCTGCCTCCGGCTCTTCGCCTTCTTCGCCATACAGCCAGGGCTCCAGGTGGCTGGGGCTCCCGGTCAGCAGAATGCCGTCCAGCACAGCCATAGCGTTTTCTGATAGATGCGGGGCAGCCATAAGGTGATGGGGCAGGGCAAGCGGCACGCCGCCCGCCAGGACGATGGCATCAAGATATTTGTTGTGGACAGACTGAACCGGGTGGCCCTGATTGTGCGTCTGGCACATCACTACGCCAATCAAAGGCTTGTCAAAAATAATGCCCATCTTTCCCCCTTAACTGCTGTTCGAAATATTTGACGAAAAGGGCATGTCTGATGGTTAAGTGTGCAATATTTTGTCAATCTAGCAATCCATTGGTCGATCTTCAAACAGATTTGTTACATTTGCACACTTTTTGCGTTAGAGCTATGTTAGATGAGTGGCGGTTTTTTTGAGCATTACGCACTCCCATTTTTGTGGTCAAAGGCGGATGAAATCATGACTAACCTGGTAGAAGTAGAAGACTTCACGCTTCACAGTGAAGAGAGACGAACCAGCGCGTTCCAGCAAGAAGTGAAAAACTGGCTGGAGCGCCACCCTGAAACGCAGTATGTCGATATCTTGCTCAACGATTTAAATGGTGTTTTTCGCGGTAAGCGCATCCCGGTTTCGGCCTTAGCCAGGCTGGAAAAAGGTTGCTACTTTCCCGCCTCGGTTTTTGCCATGGATATTCTCGGCAATACCGTCGAAGAGGCCGGTCTGGGCCAGTCGCTTGGTGAACCCGATAACCTCTGCCTTCCCGTCCAGGGCACACTCGTCCCTTCCGCCGCCGATCCGCAACACATTGCACAACTGCTGTTAACCATGTGCAACCAAGATGGCACTCCCTTTGACGTTGAACCCCGAAATGTTCTGAACCGGCTGTGGCAACAGCTGCGTAATCGTGGACTGTTTCCGGTGGTAGCGGTAGAGCTGGAGTTCTATCTGGTCGATAAAAAGCGCGATGCAGAAGGCTATATTCAACCGCCCTGTGCGCCAGGCAGTGACGATCGCAACAGACAAAGCCAGGTTTACTCGCTGGATAATCTCGATCACTTCGCCGATGTCCTGCGTGATATCGATGCGCTGGCCCGTCTGCAGGGCATTCCTGCGGATGGCGCGCTGGCGGAAGCCTCGCCGGGGCAATTCGAAATCAATCTCCATCATACCCGTGATGTGCTGAGCGCCTGCGACCATGCTATCCAGCTCAAGCGCCTTATCCGCCAGGTGGCAGAGAACCACGGCATGACGGCAACGTTTATGGCAAAACCCTATGAGGACTATGCCGGAAGCGGGATGCACGTCCATATCAGCATGCTTGATGCCGCTGACCATAATGCCTTTGCCTGTGATGACGGAAGCGATTCCCCGCTGCTGAAACGCACGCTGGCGGGCATGATTGACCTTATGCCTGCCTCCATGGCGCTGCTGGCCCCCAACGTCAATGCCTTCCGTCGTTTTGTGCCCGATGCCTACGTTCCTTTGCAGGCGTCGTGGGGCCACAATAACCGTACGGTAGCGTTGCGTATTCCCTGTGGCGATCTGGAAAGTCGCCGCATCGAGTACCGGGTAGCCGGGGCGGATGCGAATCCTTATCTCGTCATGGCTACCATTCTGGCCGGCATGTTGCACGGCCTCGATACGCAGCTGCCGCTGCCACAGCCGGTTAAAGGAAACGGCCATGAAGCGGAAGGGCTGGCGCTGCCGATTCGGCAGAGCGATGCACTCTATGCCTTCGAAAGCAGCTATCCTTTACAAAAATTACTGGGTGAGAAATTTGCCAAAGTGTGGTTTAGCTGCAAAAATTATGAGCTTATGCAGTTCGAAAGATTAATCACTGCCACCGAAATCGACTGGATGCTGAAAAACGCCTGATTAAAATTTTGCATTCTATGCGACAACGTCTTGAAATAATGCGTTGGGTTAGGGCAAAATACGCCCCCTGCAAATTCAGAACATAACCGACGCTCACCGCGCCGGTTATTTTTTTGCATATTGTTTTTAACGCGTAGCATTTAGCTGACACCAACGAGGCCGGGCACGCACCCGGATAGATAAACACTGAAAACACGCAGCCGCGTGAGATTGAGGATGTAAAGATGGGGATGTTTAACACTCTGCCAGCCCAGGCTGGTACACGTTTCCGTGATGACTACGGCGCCGCGCTGGCCGCCAGCCTTACTCCCTGTCGCTTAATGCGCAGTTTCCTTGTGAATCAACCCAGCCAGGTTGCTGCGCAAGGAGGACTGAAGCATGTCGCTTAATACCTCTGCCGCACCACAACGTGCCCAACTGAAAAAAACGCTGACGTTACTTCCTGTTGTCATGATGGGCTTAGCCTACATGCAGCCGATGACCCTGTTTGATACCTTTGGTATCGTATCGGGCCTGACGGACGGTCACGTTGCCACCGCTTATGCTTTCGCCCTGATTGCGATTCTGTTTACCGCCGTGAGTTACGGTAAGCTGGTACGCCGCTTCCCATCTGCGGGCTCCGCTTATACCTATGCTCAGAAGGCCATCAGTCCGCACGTCGGCTTTATGGTGGGCTGGTCATCGCTGCTGGACTATCTGTTCATGCCGATGATCAACATTCTGTTGGCTAAAAACTATTTTGAAACCCTGGTGCCAGGGATCCCGTCGTGGATTTTCGTGGTGCTGCTGGTGGGCTTTATGACGCTCTCCAACCTTAAGGGCATCAAAACGGTCGCTAACTTCAACAGCGTGATTGTCATCCTTCAGGTGGTGGTCATGGTCGGTATCACCGCGATGGTGATTTACGGCGTGGCGCACGGCGAAGGTGCGGGAACAGTGGTAAGCAGTAAACCGTTCTGGTCTGAAAACGCCCATGTGGTGCCGATGATCACCGGTGCGACGATTCTGTGTTTCTCATTCCTCGGTTTTGACGGCATCAGTTCGCTGTCAGAAGAAACGAAAGATGCAGAACGTACCATTCCGCGTGCGATTTTCCTGACCGCGCTGATTGGTGGCCTGATGTTTATTGTCGCGTCGTACTTCCTGCAACTGTATTTCCCGGACATCTCGCGCTTTAAAGAGCCGGATTCGTCGCAACCTGAAATCATGCTGTATGTGGCCGGTAAAGCGTTGCAGATCGGTATCCTGATCTTCTCTGTGGTTACGGTACTGGCGTCCGGTATGGCAGCGCACGCAGGCGTTTCACGTCTGATGTACGTGATGGGCCGTGATGGTGTGTTCCCGGAGCGTTTCTTCGGCTATATCCATCCAAAATGGCGCACGCCGTCACTTAACGTGATTCTGGTAGGTGCCGTGGCGTTGATGGCGATCAACTTCGATCTGGTCACCGCGACTGCGCTGATTAACTTTGGTGCGCTGGTTGCGTTTACCTTCGTTAACCTGTCAGTGATTGCGCAGTACTGGGTACGTGAAAAACGGAATAAAACCCTGAAAGATCACGTCCAGTATCTGGTTCTGCCGATGATGGGTGCCCTGACCGTGGGTGCACTGTGGGTTAACCTGGAGCAAAGTTCTATGGTGCTGGGACTGATCTGGGCCGCGATTGGTATTGTTTACCTGGCCTTTGTGACGCGCAGCTTCCGCAATCCCGTTCCACAGTTTAGCGAAGAAGTGTAATCCCCCGGCCCTGCTCATTCACAGAGCAGGGCCGTTTTCTGTCAGCTTTTACTTGCCAGCATCAGTTCCCAGCTTCCTGCCTGTAACGCATTCCGTCCTGCGGCATTTAACTGATCATCTGTCACAATCACATCAAACTTTTCCAGCGGTAAGGCCAGCCACGTCGCGATTTTATCGTATTTCGAGCTGTCGCTGAGCAGCACGCGTTTGCTGCTGACGTCACACACGGCCTGTTTAACCGCTACCTTGTCTTCATCCGGCGTAAACAAACCGCGCAATCCCCAACTGGAAGTGGAGACAAAGGCAATGTCAATTGCCAGTTGCCGCAGGTGGCGTGCGGCTGCATCGCCAATGCAGGAACGGTTATCCCGACATACGGTGCCACCGGTATGAATCACCCGGCAGCGGCTCGCCTCCATCAGCAAATTGGTCACCATAAAATCATTGGTGACCACTAACAGGTCCTCCCTGTCGGCGATTTCCCGCGCCAGCGCCAGTGTCGTCGTACCGGCATCCAGATAAATACAGCTGTCAGGCGGAATCAGCTGAGCGGCCAATTTGCCGATGGCGTTTTTTTCTTCATTACACAGCGCGGTCTTGGTCAGGTGCGAGGGTTCGCTCGCCAGGCGGTTAACGGAGCGCACGCCACCGGAAACCGACAGCACCGCGCCCTGTTCCTCCAGCTTCTGCACGTCCCGACGAATCGTCATGTGTGACACGCCAAAACGCTCGGTCAGTTCGGCGATGCTCATTACGCCGCGCTCGGCCACCAGTGCCAGAATCTGTTGATGACGCTCAACGGGGATCATATACACCTCGGTTTATCATTTTTTCACATTGTAGGGGATGCCTTCACAAAGACACACGAAAATTTTGCTCCAGATCCCCTTTGCTGGTGGCGGTTTGACCGCGATACCTGGTAATAACAGTTACGTGGCTGATGTGAATAAATGTTCAACTGCGGCCTTATGAAGTTAATTTATGTGAAATACGGCACGTTTTTACCTGCACTTTCCTGCCACTATTACCAGCAGAGACCAAAAATTCACTTAATTTAACAAGGGAGGCCACCGATGCCCGCTTCAAACATTTGTGTCATAGGTTTAGGCTCAATGGGAATGGGCGCGGCGCAGTCCTGCATCCGGGCTGGGCTGGCGACATGGGGCGTTGATCTGAATCCGCAGGCCTGCGAAACGCTGCGCCAGGCAGGCGCGCGTGACGCGCAGTCGTCGGCCCATGCCTTTGCCGAACACCTGGATGCTGTCCTGTTGCTGGTCGTGAATGCCCGGCAGGTTAATGCAATTCTGTTTGGCGAGCAGGGGCTGGCGGCCAGGCTGAAGCCGGGCACGGCGGTGATGGTATCCTCCACCTTGTCCGCGCAGGATGCGCAGCAGATCGCCGCCAGACTGGCGGACTGTCAGTTGCTGATGCTGGATGCGCCAGTGTCCGGCGGGGCCGCCAAAGCCGCCAGTGGCGAGATGACCGTGATGGCATCCGGGAGCGATGCGGCCTTTGCGGCTTTGCAACCGGTACTGGATGCGGTCGCCGCAAAGGTTTACCGCGTCGGCACGGAAATCGGTCAGGGATCGACAGTCAAAATCATTCATCAGCTGCTGGCGGGCGTGCACATTGCCGCCGGGGCCGAAGCCATGGCGCTGGCCGCCCGCGCCGGGATTCCGCTCGATACGATGTATGAGGTGGTCACTAACGCAGCGGGCAACTCATGGATGTTTGAAAACCGTATGCGCCATGTCGTCGACGGCGACTATCGACCGAAATCCGCAGTGGACATCTTTGTCAAAGACCTGAATCTGGTCGCCGATACGGCGAAAGCCCTGCATTTCCCGCTACCGCTGGCCTCTACCGCGCTGAATATGTTCACTGAGGCCAGCAATGCCGGTTTTGGCCGCGAGGATGACAGTGCGGTGATTAAAATCTTCAGCGGCATTACGCTGCCCCAGCGCGAGGAGGCGATGTGATGCGCTTAGGGGTGATTGCCGACGATTTTACCGGCGCAACCGACATTGCCAGCTTTCTGGTGCAGAACGGGCTTTCTACCATTCAGTTTAACGGCATCCCAGAACAGACAACGGTCCCGGATGCCCAGGCCATTGTGGTCAGCCTGAAATCGCGATCCTGTGCGCCTGCGCTGGCCGTCAGTCAGTCGCTTGCGGCGCTGCGCTGGCTGCAGGCGCAAGGCTGTGAGCGCTTTTATTTCAAGTACTGTTCCACGTTCGACAGCACCGCTGCGGGTAACATCGGTCCGGTGACGGATGCGCTCATGGCCGCGCTGAATGAGACGCTGACGGTGATCTGCCCGGCATTGCCGGTCAACGGACGTACCGTTTATCAAGGCTACCTGTTTGTGGGGGAACACCTGCTGTCGGAGTCCGGCATGCGCCATCATCCTGTCACGCCGATGACCGACAGTAACCTGCTAAGGCTGATGGCGTGTCAGAGCACGGGAAAAGCCGGGCTTATTCCGTTAGCCACGGTCGAGCAGGGCGCAGGCGCGATAACAGAGCAACTTGAACATCTGCGTGCTCAGGGCGTGAACTATGCCGTAATCGACACGCTTACTGAGCAGCATCTGCTGAATCAGGGCGAAGCGCTGACGTCGATGCGGCTGGTCACGGGCGGCTCCGGGCTGGCAATTGGCCTGGCGCGCCAGTGGTCAACATCTGGCTGCGACGATGGTCAGGCGCAGCGCGCGGGCTATCCGCAGGGGCAGCGGGCCGTGGTGCTTTCGGGTTCCTGTTCACCAATGACCAACCGCCAGGTCAACGCGTATCGCCAGCAGGCACCCGCCCGGGAAATTCACGTTGAGCGCTGCCTCAACGATGAACAGTACGCCGGGGCGCTGTGCGACTGGGTCGTTGAGCATGCCGACGGGCCGCTGGCCCCGATGCTCTTTGCCACTGCGGATGCGCAACAGCTGCAGTCGATCCAGCAGCATTTCGGTGCACAGCGCAGCAGTGAGGCGGTAGAGCAACTGTTTGCTCAGGTGGCGAGAGATCTGCAATCCCGCGGCTGGCAGCGTTTTATCGTGGCGGGCGGCGAAACCTCGGGCGTGGTCGCCCAAAGCCTGGGCGTGACCGCCTTCCATATTGGTCCGGTGATTTCGCCCGGTGTGCCCTGGGTCAGAGATATCCAGCAGCCGCTGTCACTGGCGCTGAAGTCTGGCAATTTTGGCGATGAGCAGTTCTTCCGCCGCGCACAAACGGAGTTTTCACATGACTGAACAACAGGCCCGCGAAGAGATGGTCAGACTGGGTGCCTCGTTCTTCCAGCGTGGTTACGCCACCGGCTCGGCCGGTAATCTGTCGCTGCTGCTGGACGACGGCACCTTACTGGCAACGCCCACGGGGTCCTGCCTGGGCGAACTGGATGCGGAGCGTCTGTCTAACGTGACGTTACAGGGGGAGTGGATAGCCGGGGATAAACCGTCGAAAGAGATCGCCTTTCACCGGGCGCTCTACCTGAATAATCCGGACTGTCGGGCGGTGGTTCACCTGCACAGTCACTACCTGACCGCGCTTTCCTGCCTGCAACATCTGGACAGCCAGAACTGCATCCGCCCGTTCACGCCCTATGTGGTGATGCGGGTAGGCGATGTACCGGTGGTGCCGTATTATAAACCGGGTGATGCGCGGCTGGCGGAGGATCTGGCGGTGCTTGCCCCGCGTTACCGCGCCTTCCTGCTGGCAAACCATGGTCCGGTGGTGGTCGGCAAAACTTTGCGCGAAGCGGCGGATAATACCGAGGAGCTGGAAGAAACGGCGCGTCTGATGTTTACCCTGGGCGATCGCGCCATTCGTTATTTAACCGCCGACGACGTCGCTGAACTCAGGAGCCGGTAATGCCAAAGTTTGCAGCTAACTTATCTACCCAGTTCAACGAAATGCCTTTTCTGCAACGCTTTGCCGCGGCGGCACAGGCGGGCTTCAGCGCGGTCGAGTTTCTGTTTCCCTACGAATATCCGGCTGAGCAACTGAAAGCGCTGCTGGCGGACAACGGGCTTAAACTGGTGCTGTTTAACAGCGCACCGGGCAACGTTGACGCGGGGGAATGGGGCGTTTCGGCTATTCCCGGACGGGAAGCCGACGCGCGCGCAGATATCGACCGGGCGCTGGCATATGCACAGGCGCTGGATTGCCCACAGGTGCATATCATGGCCGCAACGGTGCCGCCGGGTGCCGATCGCCAGCGCTATGTCGAGACATTCATCCGCAACATGCGCTACGCGGCAGAACGATTTGCGCCGTATAATATCCGCTTGTTGATCGAAGCCCTTAATCCCACAACCAAACCGCACTATCTCTATGCCAGCCAGTATCAGACGCTGGAGATGGTCGACCTTATCGACCGGCCCAACGTATTCACCCAACTGGATTTGTTTCATGCCCAGATCGTGGACGGCAATCTCAGCCATCTGATTCGCCATTACGCCGGACGTTATCGCCATGTGCAAATCGCCGCCGCGCCCAGTCGACATGAACCTGACGAGGGCGAGATCAACTACCCCTGGCTGTTCAGCCTGTTAGATGAGGTGGGCTACGACGGTTGGGTCGGCTGCGAATATTTCCCGCGCGGCGACACCGTAGAGGGGCTGAGCTGGCTGGCGCCCTGGATGAAAAACCGCTGAGTTAACGTGAAAAAATCACACCGGTGCTGCGGTACCGGTGCCATTCTGCTCGTCTCTGAAACGGAGCGGCACCAGGTTGAGCTTTAACGAAAAAACGCGAAAAAAGATAACTATTCCAGAGGTTTACTATGACGACTGCGTTGCTGTTAGCCATTGCGACCGCCAGCATTGTGATATTGCTGTTGCTGGTCATTAAAGCCAAAGTCCATCCCTTTGTTGCCCTGTTAATTGTCAGTCTGCTGGTGGCCATCGCGACCGGTATTCCGGCTGAAAAAATCATGGAAACCATTATCAGCGGGATGGGCGGACTGCTGGGGCATATCACAATCATTATCGTGCTGGGGGCGATGCTGGGGGCCATTATCGAAGCCTCTGGCGGCGCAGAGTCGCTGGCCCAGCGTTTCAGCAAAACGCTGGGTCTGAAACGTACCGTTGCCGCCCTGACGATGGCTGCCTTTATTTTAGGCATCCCGGTATTTTTTGAAGTGGGCTTTATCATTGTCATTCCGCTGATCTACGGTTTTACCAAAGTGGCGCGGGTATCCCCGCTGAAGTTTGGCTTACCGATGGCGGGCGTCATGCTGACTGTGCATGTGGCGCTGCCGACGCACCCTGGCGCCGCCGCCGCCGCGGCCATTTTGCATACTGATATGGGCTGGCTGATGATGCTGGGAATTCTGGTCTCGGTGCCGGTCGGTATCCTCGGCTATTACGTGGCAAAGGCAATGAACCGTCGGCAGTACCACCTGTCGGTTGAGGTACTGGAACAGTTGCAGATGGCGAAGCCGGAAGGGGTACAGAAGAAAAATGAACCCGCACCGCCGGGCGCGCTGACCATCAGCGGTTTGATCGTCGTCCCGATTGTGCTGATCGTGGCAGGCACGCTGTCGCACTCGCTGCTGACGGAAGACAGCCTGCTGCGCAAGGTGATGACGGTTATTGGCACCCCGCCGATTGCGCTGCTGATCGCCCTGGGACTGGCCGCCTGGCTACTGGGCCTGCGTCGTGGCTGGAGCAAGGACAAGCTGGAGGACCTGACCGGTCGCGCCATTCCGGGATCGGCCAGCGTGATTCTGGTGGCGGGCGCGGGCGGGGCGTTTGGTAAGGTACTGGTGGAGTCCGGTGTCGGCAACGCGCTGGCGCGGGCGCTGGAAACGCTGCATTTGCCCCTGATTCCTGCCGCGTTTATTCTGTCGCTGGCGCTACGCGCCTCGCAGGGCTCGGCAACCGTGGCGATCCTCACGACCAGCGGATTACTGACCCAGGCCGTGACTGGCATAGATGATATGCACCGTGTACTGGTCACGCTGGCGGTGTGCTTCGGCGGTCTGGGCCTGTCGCACGTGAATGATGCAGGTTTCTGGGTGGTAACGCGCTATCTGGGCCTGTCGGTGGCGGACGGTTTAAAAACCTGGACGGTACTGACGACCCTGATGGGGCTGAGCGGCTTTGCCCTGACCTGGGCGCTATGGTGGGTAATCTGATATACAAACCGGGAGGGCGACAGGCCTTCCCGGTCTGCCGGGACGTCAGGACACCAGTTCCTGCGCGTACCGGTACAACGCTTTAAGCTGAGACAGTTTTTCCGCGTCGCCTTCATGCAGGCTGGCCAGCGATTCCAGCTCCATCAGAAAAGCCTGCACTTTTTCTGGATTCAGAACCTCACGGCGATGCTGCAGCCAGCGCTGCTGTTCGGCATCATCCAGCGTACCGGGGAAATTACGGGCGCGATAACGAAACAGCAGCTTTTCCACCCGTGGGCTGTCAAATGTCAGATTGAGCGCAGGCAGATTGGCAGGAGCGGTCTGGCGGATGATGTTCATTCCGGCGCGGTCGGCATCGCTAAAGAAACCGTCATAGAGCTGCGTGTCGACATCCTCTGACGGCGCAAAAGGTTCCGCCTCAGCAAAAATAGCCACCAGTTTTTCACGTACGTCAGGATGCTGACGCAGCGTGGCCAGATTATCCAGGCAGAACTGACGATCAATACCCAGCCGCCCGGCATCTTCCGGACGCAAGGTATTAGCGGGTGCCAGCACCGGACACTTATTGATGTGCACCAGTTTCACCGGCACGGCAGGCTGATCGCCCAGCTCGCTTTTAGGTGTGTACAGGCGCTCGCGCAAACTGTCCGCATCCAGCGTCAGCAGGGGCGCAATATCCCCGGCCAAATCCACCACGATCAACGCATTGCGGTTGTCCGGATGCCAGGCAAGCGGCACCACCCAGCTGGTATTGCCGCGCGCCGCGCCAAACATGCCAGAAACATGGACCAGCGGCTTCATCTGCGGGATGTCGATCAGGGTCATCAGTTTGTTTTTGTTGCGATGCGTAAACAAAAACTCAAACAGTTTTGGCTGTTTTTCTTTCACCAGTCTCGCCATTGCCAGCGTGGCATAGACATCCGACATCGCATCATGGGCGTTTTCGTGCGCCACGCCGTTGGCTTTGGTCAGATGCTCCAGCCGGAAGCTGGGAAAGCCGTCATCATTCTCTGGCCAGTTGATACCTTCCGGGCGCAGCGCATAACAGGCGCGCATCACGTCCAGCAAATCCCAGCGGGAATTACCGTTTTGCCAGCTCCAGCCGTACGGATCGTAGAAGTTGCGGTAAAAGATATTGCGCGTCACTTCATCGTCAAAGCGCACGTTGTTATAACCCACGACGCAGGTTTGTTCGGTGGTAAACAGCGCATGAATACGGGCAGCAAACTCGGCCTCGTTCACGCCCCGGGAGGCGGCTAATTGCGGCGTAATACCGGTGATCATGACCGCTTCAGGCTGGGGCAGGTAATCATCCGGTGGGCGGCAGTAGAATACCTCTGGCTCGCCAATCGGATTGAACTCGCTGTCGGTGCGCAAACCGGCAAACTGTGCCGGACGATCCCGTTGCGGGCTGGTGCCGAAGGTTTCGTAATCGTGAAAGAGGAACGTGAGTTGTGCGCGATCGTTTTTCAATGTTCATTACCATTCATGTATGTTCATTAATTATATGAAATAAAAAGATAATTATCGATTTTTTTCCATTGCTTGTTCACTTTGGCCACCACCGGTTCGCCGTCGTTTAAATTTTTCATATCCTGTGTTGTACCCAGCCGATTTTTCTGTGTACCAAACATATTTTGATTTAAGTGACATAAGACTGTGTTCCATACAGGGTAAAGCATATTCCGGCCCATCTAAAGTTGCAGATACCGGCGGCCAGGGTACACGCATTTCATTAAAACCGTGATTCGTTTTCGGTATGGTTTCAGAATTGCCAATGGTAAGGGAAAGGACATCATGCAGGGAGGCGGTCTCATACCAGGACGTGCCGCTTATGGAAAGCAACGTGCCGTTTTTATTGCCTTGTGATGACAGTTAAACGCTGGACGCCGCGTTTGTGTGCAATTATTCTGGCGGCCGGTTGGGGTCATAGCCGAATGCCTTGTCTCGTCCGTTGGTATGCTCATACGCTGATAAGATTAATCAACTGGCGCAGAAGAGACGCGAACGCGTGCCCGCGTCGTTGCAGGCTTACGACAACAATGCTTCTGGCTCCATCGCAGACCAGCAGGTCGTTTAAGCCGTCGCGCGATCGTTCCATGCGTCGCGGAAGATAATATTTCCCTCTACATATTTCCAGGTAATCGCCTCATAGCGCATCTCCAGGGTTTCCAGATGAGTGCTGCTCATCCCATTCGGTGCGAGGTAGGGCGAAACAGTCGTTATTTTGACATTTTCTAAGATAATATTGAAATAGTCGACTTCTGTACCAGAATCCAGAATATGATACATTTTAATTGTAGCCTTCTTCATAGGACGACCCTGGCATACAGCGCGATATAAAATGGGTGTGGTTCTGTCAAATTCTTTCACTATTGTAATGGGGCGGTGAATACGGGTCCCAGTTAGTTTCCCCCAACTGGGATCAACCGGAATGGTTACGCCGTGAGAAAAAGATTTTAATTCGATTGAACCTAACCGTAGTGGCATCTGGCAACTACCAACAATGGGTGAGCCGTTTTCATCTTCAAGCCATAAATGTGCGGGGGTAGTCATATGATTTCCTTAAATTATTTATGTTAAAAATCACCGTTCAAAACGGAAAAGAATGAACAAAAAAACAGAGAAATAAGCCATAGTGGAGCTTTTGGGAAAAAACTGACCTGTATTACAGAAAATATGAGAGTTAATACGGTTGGAGTGTACTGCAATACCAATGGTTTTAATATTATCATAAGGGCTCTTTTTAACAGGCCCATAAGTATTATCCAGCCATGCTGGAAATGATATCGACGACTTCATCATCAGTGAAAATCTGAGTTTTAATATGTCCAATGCGCTCAAATAATGACTCTATTAAGAAATACATCATTCCGGGTTCATTTTTATATAAATCAGAGTAATAAGCCGTATTTATAAATTGAAGACGGTTCGCACTGTTTGCCGATTTCTGAACAACGCCATAAACACCAGGAAAGCCTGCAACCACACCTGCGTGTCGACCAGTCAATGCACTCATTTGGAGATTCAAATTTATACCGGTGGCGGCGGCTGATGCCGTTGCTAATGCAAAACCGGTATTTGTCAGATAACTGGCTGCAACATGAACATTCACAGCCATAAGGGATGTTTTTATGTATTGCAATTTACTGTTTATTTTGTTTTTAACTGAGAAACTTTTGTTCATATTAACGTATGGTTGTTGGGTTGCCGAGTAACCTGTTGAATTATTGATGCCAGGCATTTACGCTAAAACTTTCATCTTCAAGACACAAGCGCATGTGAACAGATGTCTCACTTCCTTGTCATGAAAAAATTACCATTTAAAATACTTCATAAAGATAAAAATGATGAATATAGCGAAAATACCCACAGGCCATAGAGGTCCATCAGGAAATATCTGGAAGAAAACAACTGCAAATATTAGAACGCAAGCGGGTGGTGCATGAAGCGAAAACAGCTGTTGAAACAGCCACAGAAAAGTTTTCTTAATAAATGACATTATGGCTACCTAATCATCCTTTCAATGATATTAGCAATATCTGCCTCTGATGCCCATTGAGCCGGGAACGCGTCGGCACGGATAAATAAGGGCTCAACCAGAAAGTAGAGCATCTCAAGCTCATTAGCATATAGTGTCGAAAAGAATGCTGGATAGCTCATTCGAAGACGGTCAGCACTCTCTGCGGCCTTCTGCACAATGCCATACATTCCCGCATATGCTACTACTACACTCGCTGTACGACCAGCAATAGCGCCCATGTTAAGACTCAGATTCAGGCCGATTGAAACACATGTTGCCACTGCAAAAGCAAATCCAGATTTAGTTAAAGAGCTTGCTGCGATATAAATATTAACAGTCATTAGGATTTCTTTGATACATTCTATTTGAGCGGGTGTTTTTTGCTTGAGTATCTCCTCAAAATAAAAATAAAACATCTTATGAATAACTTCTTCATGCTGTAAAAAATGATAGAGACCTTTAGTAAATCTTACATCTTCATTCCGCTGTTTCTTACACACATCCTGGTATTGCTGAGTAAAGCACGATGTGTAATAAATGGCCCTTTTGGCACCTGCGCCAATCGTATTAATCTGCTTTGAAACAGAATCCATTACACCTGTTAACGCACGATCTAATTTAGAGGCTAATATGTTATTAGCTTGCAAATAATTTATTATCTCATCCCTGTAATACATTTCCTTGTCCTTTTCGATGTCCATTGATGTTCGTATTAACCGCTCGCCTTAATGATCTGCTGCGAGGTTAATGAAAACTTTTTGACCATATTGGTGTGTAATTATTAGTCTGTTAAGTAAGCGGATGGATTTTTAAAGCAAAAGTACTCACGCGAAAATGATTAAATTTCACTGACTCTACAAATCTCTCCACCATAGCGGCTTGATCTAAATCATGTGTTGGCTTTTGCCAGAGTCGGTTCGTTGTCTTTAAAGGTTATTTCATTCAATATTTATTACTGAAGCGATTTTTCTGTGTAACAAAATCAGGATGATGTTGAGTGGCACAAAACGCGGTGGCACAGAGGATAAATCCGCTTCCGGTCGGTTCGTAACGGCAGACTCTGACGGTCACGACGGGCGCATTTCTTCACAAAGCGTGACGGTGTGTAAAAGATCATATGCTTGTATCATCCTTTACATGGCGATGTTCAGCTGACAGGGCATTTAAGTTGATGAAGGTTATGCAACGGTTTACCTTCCTTGATGGTGTCAGGGCGTAGATTCCGAAACAGAATTAAGAAAGACATCTGTCTGATTCCTGATGATGACGTTCAGACCAAAATACTGGCGCAGAGCTAACCATACCGCTAAAAAGTGGATTCAAACTCAGGGTGTCCACGATTTATCAAATACTGATCGGCAAAGAAACGGCCGGGGCGGGTTAACGATGCATGGCGCGTCAGTAAGAAACACCCTGCAGGGATATGACCTCAACGAAAGACCTGACAGCGCAAAGCTCGTACCTCTAGTAAGTATTTAACGTCGCCCTTAAACGTTCGTCAGAGGGGGACACAGCGGCCGAACTCTTCCCGGAGCGCGAAGCATTTCCCTCAACCAAAAAGTGAATTCAGAGGCGGGCACGTCGCTGTCCTGTCTGCAAAAAATCAACGTTCAGGATAGTCGTCTGCGTGCCTGAGTACAACTGCCAGGGTGCAGGCTGTTGAATGGTGCGCAGCAGTTCATACTTTTTTTCAATTTATTTAAACCTTATTAAGGGTTTTGCCGTAAAACGTCCCGCTGTTCATGTCCGTTTTACTTGCTCAACTAAGGATGAAGTGTTGAAAAGGCGTCTGTTAATTACCGTAACTGTTTTTTGGGCTTCGCTGGCACAGGCCGACGATATGCCATTTCCTGTGACGCCACCGGCGATTGATGCAGCCTCCTGGGTGCTGATGGACGCCACCACGGGGCAGGTGCTGACCGCGGGCAATCCCGACGAGCGCCGGAATCCCGCCAGTCTGACCAAGCTGATGACCGGCTATGTGGTCGACCGCGCGATCGACCAAAAGAAAATTACCCGCGACGACATGGTGACGGTGGGAAAAGATGCCTGGGCAGCAGGCAATCCGGTCTTTAAAGGCTCCTCACTGATGTTTCTTAAGCCCGGTGATAAGTTAAGCGTGCGTGATCTCAGCCGCGGCGTGATCATTGATTCAGGCAATGACGCCTGCGTTGCGCTGGCGGATTACGTGGCCGGTAGCCAGGACAACTTTGTTAAGTTAATGAACCACTACGTGGAGAAACTGGGGCTGACGAATACCCATTTCGAAACCGTACACGGTCTGGATGCGCCGGGGCAATATTCCAGCGCACTGGATATGGCAAAACTGTCACGCGCCATTATTGATGGCGAGCCCGATTTCTATGCCATGTACCGTGAAAAAACCCTCACCTGGAACGGCATTACCCAGAACAACCGTAACGGCCTGCTGTGGGACAACAACCTGCACGTCGATGGCCTGAAAACGGGCCATACTGAAACGGCGGGCTTCAATATTATTGCCTCCAACATTGTGGGTCAGCATCGCCTGATTGCCGTCATCATGGGCGGGAAAAGTGCGAAAGGGCGTGAAGAGCAGGCGCGCAAGCTGCTGGTCTGGGGCCAGAATACGTTTGATACCGTACAACTGTTCCATGCCGGTAAGAAAATTGGCAGTGAACATGTCTGGTACGGTAATCCGCACCAGGTTGACGTGGGCACGGCAAACGATGTTTATCTGTCACTGCCGCGCAGCGAAATCCCGAACGTCAAAGCCAAATACGTGATCAACCGCACCGACCTGGAAGCGCCACTTAAAGCCAATGAGAATATTGGTGAAATCCAGGTGATGGACAAGGACAAGCAGATCGCCAGCTATCCGCTGGTGGCACTCACCGCCGTTAACGAGGCGGGCGTAGTGAGCCGCATCACGGACTACCTGAAACGCAAGTTCTAATCGTTACGTCCCTGCTTCGCCTTCGCGGGGCAGGGATGAACCCGCTATCGTGCGTCATGTGTTGTCGTCATGGTGAATTTTGCTGATTTCCGGGGCAGGGTTGTTGATAATGGTCCGATCAACGCTGTACAAGCGAAAACATTGACGGCGCGCCAGGATCGGCAGGGCGCGACGCGTAGAATCATTTTTTACCAGCGGACAAGCGACTTTGCGCTCTGATAAACCCATCTCAAATCTGGAATTCTGGTTATATCGTCATTACCGCAGCGTGCACGGGTTACGCATCGCGGTGGCGTTTCTGTGTGCGTTTCTGCTTGTCCGCGTCACGGGCATTCCCGAAGGCACCTGGCCTTTGATTACCCTGGTCGTGGTGATGGGGCCGATCTCGACCTGGGGAAACGTCTTCCCGCGCGCCATTCAACGCATTGGCGGAACGATTGCCGGGTCAATCTCTGGTCTTATCGCCCTCAGGCTGGAGATGATTTCGCTGCCCGGCATGCTGGCATGGTGCGCAGTGATCATGTTTATCAGCGGCTATCTGACGCTGGGGAAACACCCTTACATGGCATTGCTGATTGGCATCACGCTGTGCGTGGTTGTAGGCGCGCCAATGGGGGATTTCACCGTGGCGATGTGGCGCGGTGGCGATGTCATTTTAGGATCGTTACTGGCGCTGTTATTTACGGCCATCTGGGCGCAGCGTGCGTATATTCACTGGCGTATTCAGCTGTCAGATACGCTGGCAGAAATGGCCAAAATCTACCATGCGGGGTTTTCCGCCAACCTCGTGGAAAAGCCCCGGCTGAACAAACCGCTGGGCAAACTGCTCACCAGTGTGGTGAAAATGCGTGCCCTGCTGGAGCCGTCCAGTAAAGAAACCCGCATCCCAAAATCGGTGTTTGAAGCGATACAGACGTTGAACCGTAATATGGTGTACACCATTGAGATGCAAATTAATGCCTGGTGGGCATCACGCGAAAGTCATCTGATCATGCTGAATGCTCCGACGTTACGCCGCACGCAGGAGATGACCGAAAACGCGCTGCGAACCTTATCGGTCATGGCTGTGAAGGGGGAAACCTACGACATCATCGCGGCCAATCATGAGTTAACGGAAATCGTCAAAGAGCTTAAGCAGTTGATCGCTGACGGGAGTGACCGTCTGGAAGAAGCGCCGATTTATGGCTATGTCTGGCTGAGTCTGGAGCTGGCGAAGCAGCTGGAACGCATGACGGATTTGATGCGCCTGGCGCTGCGTAAATAATCACCTCAGACAATGACTTAATGCGAAACCCGGTTTTTTTGCGCTAAGATAAGAGCCAGTCCGAATTTAGCTGTGAGAATTGCCCACAAGGCTGGCTGGCCGCTAAGCTGATCGTTTTGACTCTCTCCCTGCTTTAGCAGGCTTAAAGAAAGGTGCCATCATGGAAAATGCCAAGCAATCATTTCAGGACGTACTTGAGTTTGTCCGTACGTTCCGCCGCAAGAACAAACTGCAGCGTGAAATCGTCGATAATGAGAAGAAAATTCGTGACAACCAAAAGCGTGTGCTGCTGCTGGATAACCTGAGCGAATACATCAAACCCGGCATGAGCGTTGAGGCGATTCAGGAAATCATCGCCAGCATGCGTGCCGACTATGAAGATCGCGTGGATGAGTACATCATCAAAAACGCTGACCTGTCTAAAGAGCGCCGCGAGCTGTCTAAAAAGCTCAAGACCATGGGCGTGGGCGAGACGAAAACGCCATAAGGCAACGCGTATTATCGCTGATAACCAGCCCGCTCCAACCATCCGGTTGGGCGGGTTTTTTTGCGTCCGCGATCAGCGGGACAGCTTGCGGGCAATCTGCTGTAACTGACGGGCCAGCGCGGATAAGTCTGCGTCTTTGCTGGCCGGCGCGGCGGTGGTTTCCCGTACGACCAGTACCGGCTCCAGCGTCCGTGACGCGACCGCTTCCCCCTGCAGCGCGGCCAGCGCCTGCTCCACGCTCGTGGCACCCAGTTGCTGGAGATCCTGACGAATCGTGGTCAGCGGCGGCTGGTACCAGGCGCTTTCTGCCGTGTCATCGTAGCCGACAATGGAGATTTCAGCCGGAATCGCCACGCCATGCTGATGCAATGCCCGCATGGCACCCAGCGCCATTTCATCATTCGCTACCAGCAGCGCCTGGGGCAGCGCGTCCGGTAACTGAGACAGCATAGCCTGGTAGCCCGACTGGGCACTCCAGTCGCCGCGCAGCACACAACAGGGAGACAGACCGTGCCCGGCCAGCGCCTGGCGCCAGACCGCTTCACGCTGACGGGCCGATACCGAGCGAACCGGACCATTCAGCAGGCCGATGTGCGTATGTCCGAGCGCGACGAGATGCTCAACCGCGGCCCGCGCCCCTTTTTCATTGGAGTACTGGCAATGAGACACAACGGCGTGCGGTTCAGCATCCAGAAAAAGCACCGGTTTTTTGCCACACAGACGACGGATTTTTTCCGCGTCGGCGGCCTCAAGCGGCATATTAATCAGCACGGCATCAACGCGCTGCGCCATCAGTTCATTCACCGTGGCTTCGGCATCGTCCGCGCTGTCCATAGCAATGACTAAATGGTAGCCGGCTCTGGCGGCGCGCTGCTGTATTGCCGAGGCAATCTGCGCTGGGGCCATTAACGCCAGATTGCTGGTGGCCAGGCCAAGGGTCCGCGTGGCTTTACCCGCTAACTGCTGCGCAACCCGATTGGGAACGTAGTTGAGCTGTTGCATCGCCGCTTCCACTTTTTCGCGGGTACGGGGAGAAACCTGCTCAGAGCGATTAAGCACACGAGAAACGGTTTGATAGGAAACGCCCGCCAGTTGGGCAACATCATCAAGGGTCACAGAGCGGGACGTCATTCTTCCTCCAAAAGATGAGGCAGCGAGTGTAACAAATTTCCGTTACCCACGCGTCGTGCAACGGCGTGGCTGCGTGCTCATCACATCCGTGTTTAACGGTTCTGTTGATAGATCTGCAGGTTGACATTGACCGCGTTCAACAGCGGTGCAGTGATGCCATGACGGCTGGCACGTAACAGCAGGTCGCCAATGATCGGGTCGGCTTCAATCGCAAAGCCCTGGGTCAAATCACGATACATTGAGGAGGTCATCGGCGTCGACGCGTCGTTCAGCAGCGCGTAGATTTTGGCGGTCACGGCCGGGCGCGGTTGGTAGCCCTCAGCACAGATAATCTGCAGCACTTCGCTATAAATGCCCTGAAGCAACATCTCGCCGCCTGGCTGGTTCAGCACCTGTTGCGTATTCCCCCGCGCCAGACAGCACACGGCGCCGAGCGTGCTCAGCAGCAGCCATTTTTCCCATAATTCACCGATAATATTGTCGGTAAAAACTGTGTCGACCACGCTGCTGCGAAGGGCAACATCAACCCGCTGAAGCCGGGCCTCATTATTACCATCCAGCGCGCCGTAACAGATCTGGTGCAGAGGCGTTAACTGCACCACATGGCCCTGGTCGTTCAGCGTGGCGTTAATTTTGCACAGCCCACCGATCACCCTGTCGGCACCAAAGTGGGTGACCAGCGTATCGATATGCCGCATGCCATTCAGGATCGGCATGATCAGCGTGTGCGGACCGACAGCCCGCTCAATGTCCTGGATGGCCTGATCCAGACCGGTGCTTTTGACCGTGATGATGATTAAGTCGTAATGCGTGTCCAGGCTGTCGGCAGTGATCAACGTCGGATGCAGCGTTTCCTGCCCTGATGGGGTCTGCAGCACCAGGCCCGTTTGTTGTAACTGACGGAAACGGCCTTCACGGACCAGAAAGGTCACATCCTGTCCGGCCTGCATCAGCCGCGCACCAAAATAACCGCCGGTTGCACCCGCACCTACCAGTAAAATACGCATCCCTTTTCCCTCTGTTAAACGCGCCTGTCCAGATGCAGGACAGAAAGTTTAGTTATGCGTTAAAACCCATTCTGCCCGCAAGCATTATTACATTCCGCATGGGCACAGAATCGCGCATTGATCGTGTTCCATTGAGCGCGACCTATGTCAAAAATCTTGAATATAGTGCTTAAGTATATTCACTATCCCTCATGACATGGCTGGCGTAACCTTATTTCATCGATGTTTATCATGCGAAAGCACCCGTCTTTCGCCAGGAGATGTTACAGATGAAAAAGATTGGTTTTCTCTCATTTGGCCACTGGACGCCCTCGCCGCAGTCCGCCACGCGTTCTGCCCAGGATGTGTTGCTGCAATCTATCGACCTGGCCGTCGCAGCGGAAGAACTGGGCGCGGATGGGGCCTATTTTCGTGTGCACCACTTCGCCCGTCAGCTCAGCTCGCCGTTCCCGCTGCTGGCTGCGGTCGGTGCACGCACCAAAAAAATTGAAATAGGGACTGGCGTGATCGACATGCGCTATGAAAATCCGCTTTATATGGTGGAGGATGCCAGCGCTGCGGATCTGATTTCCAACGGTCGCTTACAGTTGGGACTGAGCCGTGGTTCACCCGAGCAGGTGATTGATGGCTGGCGTTACTTCGGCTACGTGCCGCAGGAAGGCGAGACGGATGCGGACATGGGCCGTCGCCATACGGAAGTGTTCCTGGATGCGCTGCGTGGCGAAGGCTTTGCTAAACCGAATCCCCAGCCAATGTTCCCCAATCCACCGGGCTTGCTGCGTCTTGAACCGCTGTCGGAAGGCTTACGTGAGCGTATCTGGTGGGGCTCGGGTTCCAACGCCACCGCAGTATGGGCAGCGAAAATGGGCATGAATCTGCAAAGCTCGACGCTGAAAGATGATGAAACCGGCGAGCCGTTCCACATCCAGCAGGCCAAACAGATTCGCGCCTACCGTGATGCCTGGAAAGCGGCAGGGCATCAACGTGAACCGCGGGTTTCCGTCAGCCGCAGTATCTTCGCGCTGGTGAATGATATGGACCGCGCCTACTTTGGTCGCAGTGGTCAGGATCAGGATTCCGTCGGTTTTCTGGATGAGAAAACCCGCGCCATTTTCGGTCGCAGTTACGCGGCTGAACCCGAAAAGCTGATCAAACTGCTGGCAGAGGATCAGGCGATTGCCGAAGCGGATACCTTGCTGCTCACCGTGCCGAATCAGTTGGGCGTGGAATATAATGCCCATGTGATTGAAGCGATTCTGAAGTATGTCGCTCCTGAATTAGGCTGGCGTTAAACGCTAACTGATTCTATGAGAATAAGGCCCCCGCGCAGTCCGGATTGCGCGGGGTTTTTCATTCTTTTCCATCCTGATGTCCTGTCTTCTCTCCCGGTTACGTAGCAGTGAATACCGTTTTTTTATTTTAAAAAACTATTTCGTCGCGACACAATTTCTTATTAAGAATAACTCTTTCGGATTTATCTCAATAAAATCATGCGCGTTGTAAATTAATTGACATGAACTCATGTTAATTTTATTAATGAGTAAAGGGCGTAGAAAGAATCGTTGCCTGATTAACTATCCCTAATTGCTGCGTGAATAACGCAGTCATCTTTTTATTTCCACTTTATAGCGAACAGAAATGACAGGCCGGTGCTTATCCTGAATTTAAGATGGCACTGATGCTGACGAAATGTCTCAGCCTGGCGATGTGCATCGTGCATTTTGTCCCACCCCAAACTAACCGGAAAAAAGAATGGCGATCGATATTTATTTGAAAGTTGAAGGCACCACAGGTGAATCACAGGACAGTAAACATAAAGGATGGACCGACGTACTCTCATTTGAGTGGGGGGCTTCACAACCCGGCAATATGGCTGTTGGCGGCGGTGGTGGCGCGGGAAAAGTGAGTTTTAACGATCTGCGGATCAAAGCCTTAATCGATAAATCCACGCCAGCCATTCTTAAATACTGTTCCAGCGGAAAGCATGTTTCAAAAGTTGAACTGTCGGTTTGCAAAGCTGGCGGTAGTCAGATTGAGTACACGAAAATTGTGCTGGAAGATGTTCTGGTCACCGCAACGAATTTCAACGGTATCGGGCAAAGTGACACTATTGTTGTGGACTATGCCTTTCAGGCATCTAAAGTTTCTACCAGCTATTGGGAGCAAAGCGCCAGCGGGACTAAAGGTGCGGAAAGCAAAGCCGGTTGGGATATTAAACAAAATAAAGAGAGCTGAGTTAATCTGCCCGTAAATATAAAGGTGAAAAATGGCTATTGATATATTTTTGAAGATAGACGGGATTGAAGGTGAGTCGCAAAATGCGAATCATAAAAAATGGATTGATGTACTTTCATTTGACTGGGGCGCGCAGCAGCCAGGGAATATGGCCGTTGGCGGCGGTGGGGGAGCAGGTAAAGTAAATTACCGCGATTTAACCGTTGAGGCCTTAATTGATAAGGCCACGCCTGCATTAGTGAAATATTGCGCCAGTGGTAAACATCTGCCGAAAGTTCAGCTGTCCGTTTGCAAGGCGGGTGGACAGGAAGTGGAGTATACCCGCATCACACTTGAGGATGTCCTGGTGACACAGACTGACTTCACCGGCGTCGGGCACGCGTCAACGCTGGGTATGCAATATTCCTTTCAGGCCAGCAAAGTGGCACTGGAATACTGGGAACAGGCTTCTCAGGGAACGAAAGCCGCTTCTGTACAGATGGGCTGGGATATTAAACAAAATAAAGAAAACTAATGACTTTGTCGGGCGGCATCAAAAAGTGAGGGCGTTATGGCATTTCCAAAAGTGAGTCTTATTGAGGGCCTGACTACGGATCCTCGTTTTAATCCTGCGGGTTCCGCTAACTTTCTGTCCAAAGAGGTGCTTGATGAAGCGCTGATTTTAGTCAGATCGTTTGAACCAGCGGAAATCGCCCGGCTGAGTAAAACCGATACCAGCCAGATTGCTTATGCGATGTCGAATTATAAAGAAGATAATAACCGTCGTTATAAAACCTGGAACGAAGAGTCGGCTTCAGTCAGGAGGCCTGGCGGAGAAATTCGGCATCTTGACAATCGTATTGGCGGCGTCAGAGTTCAGCAGGCAAGTTCGATTGCGACAGGTGCGATATCAAGCTCTACTGGCGCTACAGGTGTGGTTTTATGGTCCGCTTACCAGGGTCTTGGAAGTATTATTGGACGGGGCTCTCTTCCTGTACTGGCGGCACTCTTTTCTGCGGCAGGCGCCTACTTCGTCAACAAAAAAACCGTTGCCGTTAATCAGATGGCTGCCCATATCAAAGCACTTGCGGATCTCTTTAATACTGCACATGAAGCCTTTGAAGACTTCAAAACAGAAGCGGAGCGTAAACGCGCTAATTTTAAACCCGATGATCAAATGCGTACGCCCCTCACCTTTGAGCAAACCGTGGCATCCCATAACGCCTGGCCCCAGGATCATGCGCGGGACATGACGCCCATCCTTCAGCAATTTATCCGCCATGAATATCAGCGTGTGGAGCTGTATGGCACAAGTGCCGAGTTTGTGAAGGTTTTTTTTAAAAACCAGGCACCCCTTTCTCTTTCACGCACGCAGTACAGTAATCTGATTAACTTAAAATTCCCGTAAGGAATGGCGAAAAGCTGTCTGAAGGCAACGCTATTCAGACGGCAAGCCCGCTTAGCGTGCCGGACGGTGAGTTCACGTCTTGATAAAGGTAAGCAGACTGACCACCTTACCGGTTAAAGCATACGCCCTGGATTTTGCGTTTACCGACTCACTTCTCAGATAAGTTACCCTGCGCGGATAAAGGTTACCCCGCGCTTTTCCGCCCGGGTAAACGGTATTGCTTTGCGCCAGCCAAAAGTCAGGCTTCAGGCCCCACCATTCACATTATCCATTCGCGCATACGGCGTGTCAGTTGGCGCGCAGTATGCGTTGGAGGCGCAATAACAGTCGGCCGCAGGGCCGGACGGGACAGACAGCAGAATATTGTCAACGTTATGCGAGTTAGCTTCCAGGTCCTGACTTGTTGTCATCCGCTAAAATCGTTATGGTTTACAAGCGTTTGTCAGACCCGATAGCGGGACCAGCCCAGTAAGAAAACCTCCCGATATCAGCGCGTCGGCACTCTTTTAACGCATTGATGTCTTGCAGACATAAACAGTAAGCGGGCTGTCTGAAGGCGCAAACCCGGTGCTGGTGCACCAGAAGCAGGTACAGCCTCATCCGGCCTGTATCGCGCCAAATGGCCTCGCGAATGATGGACTCACCTTATTGACCAGGAGCTTGCAAATGACGATGAATGCCCGATCTTCTGACGCTGCACTTACGGCGGCCTCATTTAAAACCCAGCGACATTATACAGTTGGATATGTACCTAAATTCGGGGACACCAGCACACCTGCACTGAACATTAGTGGCAAATGGTTACGTGAATTGGGATTCGAGACGGGGACGAAGGTAAGGGCAGAGATCAGCAAGGGCTGTATCGTGTTGCAGGTCGAGACACCGGAGTCAGAAGAGAACCTTTCCCCAGCGCGTTAAGGGTTGTGTTGCTCTCACCACCGTTTATAGTTACAGAATCAACCGCCCCGTTTAAGGAGCCTGACATGCCACATTACTGTTTTTTCCAAAAGGGTAAGCAGATTGTCGTGCTGGAAAAATCGTCTACAGACGAGGCTACCCAGCTCATTGCGCAGGGCTATGAAAAGCAATTTGAGGAGATGAGTGCGTCCAGTGAGAAAAAGGCACTCGCTCGCTTTGCGGATATTCGCCAACGTAACCAGGCGGATTACGAGGACTTCCTGGCGGGGGCGGCAACGATGCCGATCATCGATGGCTTACGCGCGGTAGCGGGTTTTATCGTGGGTAAGAAGTAGCGCAGCCGGAGCAGCGCCTGCGTTAAGTTCCCTGCGCTGTAACGCGACCTGGATTGTTGCGTATTTCACGCCATTCCCAAAACAAAAAGCCCGCTCAGGTTTCACTGAGCGGGCTTCTCTAAATCTGGCTCCTCTGACTGGACTCGAACCAGTGACATACGGATTAACAGTCCGCCGTTCTACCGACTGAACTACAGAGGAATCGTTTGAACGGGGCGCATATTATCGACGTCGTGCAGGCTTGTCAAAACTCTTTTTCATAAAAGTGTCTGATTGCTGAAATACTCGCCAACTCTGTGCGCTGTGCCGTATCGCTAACGCTAACAAGCGGCTTCACAGGGTTTCTTATTGCGTAAACAGAAACCCAAACCGCGTAAAACGTCGCCTTGGACTGGACAGTGACGATTGTTCTTTATGTTCGTCACATTTATTTCATTTTTAGTTTGAAATGCTAATAAATGGAATTTAAATTTCATTTCAACTTTCGCTGTCCGCCCGGAGTCCAAATGAACAAAGTCAGAATCGGCATGATCGGCAGTGGCTACATTGGCCGCTGTCATGCGATTGCTTATGCCCAGGCCCCTGCGGTGTTTGCGTTAAAAGGGGAGATTGTCCGTGAGATGCTGGCAGAGGTGAATCCGGAACTGGCGGCAAAGCAGGCCGCCACCTTTGGGTTTGCCCGCTCAACCGGTGACTGGCGTGAGCTGGTGTGCGATCCCAATATTGATGTGGTGGATATCTGTGCGCCCAATTTTCTGCATAAAGAGATGGCGCTGGCTGCGATTGCTAACGGTAAACATGTCTATTCCGAAAAGCCGCTTTCCCTGACCGTAGCGGATGCCCGGGAAATGGTGGAAGCCGCGGCAAAGGCCGGCGTGAAAACGCTGGTGGGCTTCAATTACATGAAAAACCCCACCAGTCAGCTGGCGAAAGAGATTATTGCCCGAGGCGAAATCGGCGAAGTGGTGCACTTTTATGGCACGCACAATGAGGACTATCTGGCAAAACCTGACACTCCGCTCGACTGGCACTGCCAAAAAGCACTGGCCGGACTGGGCGCCCTGGGCGATCTGGCTGCGCATATCGTCAATATGGCGCATTATCTGGTCGGCAATATAGTGGAAGTCAGCGGCGATATGATGACGGTCATCAGGTCGCGTCCTGACCCGAAAGATCTCAGTCGTCAGTTACCGGTTGAAAACGAAGATCAGGCCAGCGCATTGCTGCGTTTCAAGAACGGGGCGCACGGCGTGATTGAAACCTCGCGCATTGCCTGCGGAGCCAAGATGGGCCTGACCTATGTGGTGACGGGCACCAAAGGCACGCTGCGCTATACGCAGGAACGGATGGCAGAGCTTGAACTCTATCTTCATGATGAACCCGCCGGGCGTCAGGGCTTCAAAACGATTCTGACCGGGCCTGCTCATCCGGATTACGCCAGTTTCTGCGTGTCAGCAGGCCACGGTATCGGCTTTAACGATCAAAAGACCGTGGAAATACGCGATCTGATTAATGGCGTCGCCGCAGGCGACCGTATGTGGCCGGATTTTGCCGAAGGTTTGCAGGTACAAAAGGTGCTGGAGGCGATTGCGCTGTCCGCCACAGAACGGTGCTGGCAGGAAGTCTGATAGTAGTTACAGCATACTTTAACGCACAGACGGGAACCTGTGCGCCTGCGGACAGGCAGGCGCACGTTGTTATCAGCAGTCAGATGCTTTGTCCCACCACAGCTTGTCCATCGCGTAATAGCGGTCACGCTGGCTCACCGGCTGTGACAAATCCCGCTCCCAGGGCTTCGCCAGGATGTAGTGCAGGTTCTTCACCTCTTTACATTCCCATAACGTATCGTGCTGAAAACGAAGCGTTTTTAGCGCGTTATAAATATAGGAAAGGGGCAGCCATTTATCTTTAAAAGCTTCGTTGAGCAAGTCCTGTTCTGAGAAGGCATAGGCGCGCAGGTCATCAATGGCAGCAATACGCGCTTCAAGATCGTTAAAGACAGCCTCATCCGGTTCCAGCACCAGGAATCCACCGTTCAGGTAATAATCCACATGGGCCGGCGGCGTCTGCTCGCGCTCCTGCCAGGTATAGTGGCAGAACTCGGGCTCCCAACTGTCAGGATAGGACTCAATCTGGTTGGGATTACAGCGGCAGGCGTGGCAGGCGGCCAGCACGAAGTCACCCAGGTCCAGTGTAAACAGTTCATCCATATTCTTTAAGATGAGCATGTCAGCATCCAGGAATACCACGCGCCGATACTCGGTCAACTGCCAGGCGCGCAGCTTAGTCCAGACCTCGCCAAAGCGTTCAGAGGCATAGTGCTGATTCAAATCATTATCCGGATAAAGCGGATCAACCCGGCGGATAATACAGCCCTCATCCCTGAGGGCTTCACACTCGCTGTCACTGATAGCATTGGTGGCCATCACAAGCAGTGGCCAGCGTGTTTTCGTCTGTTGCAGTGAACGGTGCAGCGCTTTCACGCCCACCAGATAATCCGGTTGCGTCAGTAACGTTACCCAGGCAAACATAACATCCCTTTTTTAAATTATTTAAACAGTGCAGCGGTATAGTCGTTGCTGAAGCGGTGGTGCGGATCAAGTTGTTCACGCAGGGCGCGAAAGCGGTCCCAGTGCGGATAAAGATCCCGCCAGTGGTAGAGCGAGGCATCGTAATATTTACCCCAGTGCGGACGCCCACCTTCTTCGGCCAGCAGTTTCTCCACCTCGCTTAAAAAGTGCAGGCCGGCCTCAGAAAGCGATCCATCATCTGCGTAATAAACGACAAAGCCAAAGAAGCAGGTGGGCTGGTCGAAGGCGGGGCTCAGCCAGGCGGATGAGGCACCGGTGCAGCGCAGGATAATCGGATAGTGCATGTGCGGACGATTTTCGGCATACCAGCGTTTGATCTTGCTGATGATCGCCGGCGTGCGCGCCAGCGGAACGCCAATCTCAACGTTGATCTGCGGCACGGCGATACCGCGACAGAACAGTTGGTAGATGTCGCCTGTGACATCGGTAAAGTCGCGAAAGCGAGTCACAGTGCGGAACTGTTTGCCGCCTTTACCGTGAATCTGCGTATCGCGATGCATGTGCTCCAGCGTCTGTTCGATAGTATCGTTCAGGCTGTCATCACCTTCATCGGCATGTTCTACTACTTCGCGTCCCGACTGCTCGTAACGCTGGATCTCATCGTAGCTGGCCTGATGTGCATTCCAGACGTGCATGATGTTATCGTCAACAAACCACCAGGCCTTACTGAGTGCATAATCCTCATTCCAGCGCAGCAGATCGCTTTCCAGGTTGTCCGCCGAAACCGCATTCTTGTGGCAAGTGAAGATGCGGAACGGTTGGGTGCGCAACGTCACTTCGGTCACGATGCCCAGGGTGCCGAGCGACACCAGCGCCGCCGCAAAATCGTCGTCACCGCGCGACAGCTCCCGTATGGAGCCGTCGCTCAGCACCAGACGGATCTGCTCGGCTTCATCCGCAATGGAGCTTTGCTGCAGACCCTGACCGTGCGTACCGGTTGCCATCGCACCGGCCAGCGTCTGCACGGAGATCACGCCCGGCGAAGAGGCCAGCATGCGGTCCATGTCTGTCAGGGTGCTGTAGATCTGTTCGAGCGGTGTGGCGCCTGCAAACGTAACGCTGTGAGCATCGCTGCGGAGCAGGCCGGTAAAGGCGCTCAGATCCAGCAGCAGATCATCGGAATGCACAGCCAGCATTCTGCCGGGCGAGTAGGTTTTGCCAATAACGCGCACTGTGTTGTCAGTGTCGCGCAGTAACTGCTGCAAAGCCGCCTCATTGGCAGGGCGTTTTACCTGCTGTTGTGTACCAATCGGTGCGTTTTGCGCCCAGTTCCAGAGTGTATTGTCATGAGGTTCACGCTGCGTCTGGCGAAGCGGATAAAGGCTGGCGTCTCTGCTCAAGCTGCTTTCCTTACTTAAGTGATATTGTTATTACCACCTAATCATAGACTATCCTTTTCAGCGCTCAGGACGCGTGGCGTGAGTAACCGATGTAGCGCAGCGTTGCCGTGACGGCGAGCTGGCGATTACGACTGATGATCTCGTCTTCATTTTTGTCCCGACTAAACAGCGTATTGAAGGTGAAGCGGTTGGACACCTGATGCACACAAATACTGCTGATCAGGCGATGCACGTCCAGTGTCTCAATCTCTTTGATAAAGAGCCCCTGTTGTTGTCCCCGACTCAGAATATCGTCAAGTAAATCCAGTGCGCTGCGGTTCAGTTGACTCAGGCGGGCAGACTGCGAGATGTAGCGGCCGCGAGACAGGTTCTCCATACAGATCAGACGCACAAAATCCGGGTGGGAAACATGGTAATCGAAGCTGGCTTCAACCAGTTTTATGATGGCCTGCTCAGGGGCGAGCGAGGCCAGATTCAGGCCAGTTTCATGCTCCCTGATCTGCTGGTAAACCTGTTCCAGCGCATCGATATAGAGCTGTTCCTTATTGCCAAAATGGTAAACCACCATTCGTTTAGTCGTCTGGGCATTTTCAGCAATCTGCTCAAGACGGGCGCCTTGCATACCAAACTCAGCAAAGGTCGTCAGTGCGCTCGCAAGAATGCGCTTTTTAAGTCCTTCAGGATCATTTTTGCGTTTCGTAGTGTCTGACATAGTGCTTAACAGGGTGCCCGGTAACGAGAAGGTGAGGGCAAGATGTTACCACAGCGGATCAGGGCTGTTACTTATACCGAGAGCAAATGAAGATTAATCAGTCTGTTCTGACGTCGCACGGGAAGCCGTGTCACATCGGTCACGGCATTAAAGCGTTTTCAGGATCATACCGATGGCGGCCAGCAGCATGATAACGCCGACCGATTTAAACATGATGCGCTGTGCACGTTGGCTGGTCAGTAATGCGCGAACGCTTACTGCCGCCAGAATAAACATGGCCCCGACCATCAGCAGTACCGCTGCGGTAACGGGCACCAGTATGGCTGCCCAGAATGTTAAGGATATGCTCTCCAGCGATATCACAAGCGGTAATATGGCCAGATAAAACGCGATTGTTTTCGGGTTGCCCAGTGTGATGGTCAGGCCTGACAGCCAGGCAGAAGTCAGTTGCTTGTGCGTCACTTTTTGGTCCAGCGTGATGGAATGCGGCTGATAAGACCAGAACTGCCAGGCCAGAAAAGCTAAATAGAGCGCCGCAGCCCAGTTAATCAGTGTAAACAGTCCGGTATAGGTATGAGCGACAACGGCCAGGCCAAACACGGCGAGCGTCAAATAAAATAAATCGCCCATTATCACGCCTGCAAGCGCAGCCAAACCCGCCAGAGAGCCTCCGTTAAGGGTACGGGCCACGATCGCTGTCATGCCTGGGCCGGGAATGGCCGCGGCCAGACCCAGCGCCAGTATATAAGGCAGTAATTCTGTTATCGCAGGCATCGTCTTTCCTTCATAAATGTTATTTCGGGATAAAATCCAGACAGGCTGGCCATGAAAAGCGGCATGACCAGGACAACCCGGCCTCGTCTGCCGCCTTAATCTGCCGTGTCCGGCCATTTCTTTTGATCTGCACCTTGTACAGCACCTGAAAACAGTATGTCCTGGCGAGACAGAAATAGGCTGTCTCAATCACATTCATTTATCGTATTCTTTGCAAGAATTAACCTCATAAACGAAATGTAGCGGAAGGAATTGACCGGTATGCTGCTTGATAAGACAGAAATGAAAATCCTGCGTGTTTTACAGGACGATGCCCGTATTACTAATCAGGAACTGGCTGACAAGATTGGTATGTCTGCCTCACCGTGCTGGCGTAAAGTGCGCAGGCTGGAAGAGCAGGGCGTCATTCAGGGGTACCGGGCTGTACTGGACCGCAAAAAAATCGGCGCCGGGGTCATGGTGTTTATTCGGGTGGTTATTGATTGCCACAGCGAGGATGAGGCAAAAAAATTCGAGCAACAGGTCACGGCGCTGGATGATGTGGTGGCCTGCTACAGTATCGGTGGTGATGCCGATTTCCTGCTACAGGTTGTGGCGAGCGATCTCGAAACTTATGCAGAGTTCGCCATGTCCGTAGTACGCAGATTGCCGCGCATTAAAGAGATGCAAAGTATGTTTGTGCTTAAAGAGATCAAACCGCTGACCGCTTATCCGGTTAAAAATACACACTGATATGACTGGCTGAATCTTATGCAGCATGTGTGATGCAGCCGGACTTATATTGTATTAAACAAAGTTTTGAGGCGATGATTAATATTTAATCATCATGATATTTTTCGTATTATCTCATTGAACCGAAGAGGGGGAAGTGGCTTCGAGAGCGCTCATCTCTACAAGTCTCAGGGTAGAAGTAGTGGTTATGGGATCATAATCATTTAAAGGGTCCCTGGGCAGTTTGCTGCATGAGTCTGAGAAAACCTTCTCGCCAAAACTGTCGTAATATCTGTTCAACCGGCGATGTTTCTGTACATGAGTGATATCCAGTGGTGCACCGGTTCAGAACGGTGCTTAACCAGAGAATCTTACGCTATTTTCATCACGCAACGGATAGAGAGGCCGGTAACCTCGCCAAAGCTCCCGTAGTGCCTGCTCCACCGGACCTGTCCCCATTCAAAATATACGATTCATTGCCACCTCTTTGGGCATGACTGAGAATTTATGATGATGCTAAAAAATCAAAACCATTTTTTAATTCGGTTTATAAAAGCATGACAGGCATCATTTTCGCTTGCAAAATATTCGGGTTCCGTACGATGTCCTTTCTCACTATAAAAAATACACCACGTTAAGCCATCAAAGATCATACACAGGGCTTCGTCCTCAATGCTCCCAATAGAATAGCTATCATTTGGGATGCTCAATTTATTAAGGTTTTTTATCAATTCTTCTTTATCCACAAGATTTTCCTTTGATTTTTTTTATTTCTTTCAGATGTCCAGAATCTACGTATTTCTGCACTGATTGATCTAATTTATACTGCGTCCCCAAACCGATTTCACCAAACCAAGGAGCAATTTTGCTTTCCTGTACATTAGGTATGGGTTTGAGAACTTCATAAACAGTATAATCTTTATTATTTGTCCCAAGGGGCAATGCACGCATCGAATATGGTGTACCAACCGGTGAAGTATATGTACCCCCCGGATATCCATAACGATCAATTATTGTTCCAGGTTCCAAAACTGAAATTTTGGTTTCACCAAAAGCACCATCATTTGGTGGCCAATATGAAACGAGTTCGTTACTCAGCCCTAATGGGTCAATCCAACCCAGCGGATTCGGTGCATACTGATAAAGATTCCAGCCTCCCAATAATCCTATCGGGTCCTGGACCGTAAAGCGTCCAACCTGCGGATCGTAATACCTGAAAAGATTATAATGCAGACCCGTTTCACTGTCCGCGTACTGCCCGGCATAGCGCAGTGGCTGATGAACAAGGGCAGTTTGTTGCGTGAGTCTGTGGAAGCCTTCCGTCTGTCGTGCAACCTCACCAAAACTCCCGTAATGACCGCTCCACCGGAGTTGTCCCTGTTCATCAGTGATATCCAGCGGTGCACCGTTCAGATCGGTGCTGAACCAGAGAACCTCTCCGCTGGTTTCGTCACGCAAATGGTCAATACGCGCCAGCGGGCTGTAAGTTTCGTTCGGGTCGTAAACATATGTCTGACACTGACCGTTATGTTGCTGCTCCTGCAACAGTCGCAAGCCCTGCCACAGAAAGCGGGTCTTTGTGGTGCCGTGTGGCGTGGTGACCGTTTTGCGTGTGCGGCGGCCCAGGGCGTCATAATGGTAGTGCGCGGTAAAATTGCCTTCTGGTCCATTGCCCTCGGCCCGTATCAGCCGGTTTTCCGCGTCATATTCATAATGCTGTTCATGCAGGCCGCTGCGACGGCTGACAAGGTTTCCCCACCAGTCGTATTTCATAAACAGGTTCTGCCAGTGCGTCAGGCGGTTATCCCTCAGAGGCAGGGCAGGGTGGTCATTATCCGGCAGCAGGTTATCCGCAGCGTCGTAGCGGAACGTCCTGTTGCTGTGGTCCGGGCGGGCTTCGTAATGCCTGAGAAAACGGCCTTCCTCATCATAGCCGTAAATTGTGTTGCCACGCAGGGTGTCACTGACGTCTGACAGTTCTCCCCGCCCGGTGTAGTTGAAGGCGCGTTCGAAGATTGTCTGTTCCGGCAGGTCGGGTGTGAAACTGCGCTGCCGGGTACGTCTGCCCAGACTGTCATACTGGCGGGTCTGCTCACGGGTTCCCTGAGTGCGGGCCACCTCCCTGTGAAGGCGGTCGCGTGTAAATTCAGAGATGATTTGCTGACCGAAGCGGATGGCGCTGACGTGGCCGGAACCGTAATGCAGCCAGCTTACCTGCTGGCCGCCGGGCAGGGTCAGCGCAGTGAGATTACCCAGAACGTCATACTCAGAATGCAGTTCACCGTTGACTCCCTGTTCAGCAAGCAGGTTTCCTGCCGCGTCAAAGGTAAACTGAATTTCATCTTCTTCAATTCCCAGCGCCATGCCATCGGCGGTTGGCTTGCGGGTCAGGCCGGTAAGCTGCCCGCTGTTTTTACGCTGGTAATGGTACTGAGCATCGCGGGTAGTGCGTATGGTCAGAAGGCCGCTGCTGTCATAGCTGAACTGCTGAGCGCGTCGCGGAATGCCGCCATCGTCGTCCGGCCTGCCGCTTTCCATAAGCGTGGTGAGCAGTCCACGTTCATTCCATTCCATCTGCCGGGATGTATCGTCCGGGCGGGTTTCGCTCAGTAGATGGCCTGTCGGGTCATAAGTAAAACGGTACTCGCCACCGTTGCCGTTTTCCAGACGCAGCAGATTGCCTCTCGGGTCATAGTGCCAGCGGCGGGTTCGTCCCGTGCGGTCGGTAACGCTTTCTGGCAGTCCAAGCGCGGAATACTGCCAGCGAACCTCACTTTCCAGCGGGTCTCGCCAGGCCGCAAGTTGCCCGTGCTCGTTCCATCGTAACGTTTCATGACTGCCATCGGCCCGAATTAAGGCGGTAAGCTGGCCTGCATCGTTCCATTCGCGGCGTGTGAGGTTGCCTTCTGCGTCCTCACTGGTAATAAGCTGACCGAAGCGGTCATAGGTAAAGCGGGTCACGCTGCCGGAGCAGTCGGTGCGTTGAGTCAGCAGTCCCTGGTGGTTCCACACCAGCAGCACGTCACCACCACTGGCATCGGTGATGCGGTCAGGCAGCGTTTCTTCTTCATCAGGGTAGTGATACGTGGTGGTGTGATTCAGTGCATCGGTTTCCGACAGCAGGCGACCGTTCAGGTCATACACAGACTGAGAGGCTGTTGAATCCGGGAAAACCGTGCGGGCGATTCGGTCAGTATTACGGAACCAGTAATACGCTGTGGTGCGGCCTGCCGGGTCGGTCTCTGACGTCAGGCGACCGTAACGGTCCCACTGGCTGCGCCGCATGGCTCCGTCAGGCAGGATAACATCGCACAACTCCCCATCACGACAGACGAAGCCGGTCTGGCGACCGTCATAATCGGTGAAACGTGCAACATTGTCATCGTCGTCAACCAGCCAGTGTGCCTGTGCGCCATCCTCGCGGGTGGCGCGGCGGGTGCCGTTTTCAAAATCGTAATCAAAAGTAAGCTGCTCGCCCGCGCTGTTGCGGTAAGCCAGCACGCGGGGCAGTCCGTCAAGACTCTGCCAGAGATACTCGTTCAGCAGACCGTTGCTGTCCTCATGGCTGCGCAGTAAATCCGTGCCGTCTCCGTCATCATACCAGCCAAAGCGGCGGCGTACCTGACCGCCGCGTCCGGTGACGCTAATCAGCCGGGCCTTAGCATCGTAATCGTAGCTGACCAGACAAATCTCATCATCCAGCCAGGCTCCGGCCAGGCGAACCTGTCCGCTGACGGTCTGATAACGGCAGACCACGCGCTGTCCGGCGCTGTCGGTGAGTGCATGCAGCGTATGGTCGTCGTTCCAGTCAAAAAGAATATCGTTACCACAAGGTTCGGTGAGTCGCAGCGGCAGGGAAGGGGAATCACCCTGCAGAGATGCGTAACACCAGCGTTCGCCGCCGATGTCATACACTGACCAGGTATCATCCTGATGGTGTTCCAGCCAGCGTTTTTCGGTTTCGCAGAAGGTACGCTTCCCTTTCGGCACGAGAGGAAATGACACGTAATCGCCGGACGGTGCACGCCACACCAGCCCGTCCTGATATTTTTCCAGTCGCGTTTCCCAGAAAAGTGACCAGCCACGGCCCAGTACGCTGTCGCCGGGATTGCCACTGCGCCAGTAACGCTGCCAGACAACCGGCAGACGGGAGGGTAATACAAAGTCCAGCTCGTCATCACCGGAGAGGAATTTCTGCCCACTGACGATATCAACCGGGCGGGCGATAATGCCCACGGCGGCGGCGCTGGTCATCAGCACGCCAGCGCGGCAGGCGACGCGGGCCAGTTTGTTGATACCCGGAATTTTACTGAACAGCCTTCCCAGCGCACCGACTTTACCTGCCGCTCCGCCCGCTCCACCGAGCAGTCCGGCAAATAACAGCGTCAGGTCAGAGGCTTTATAGAGCCATTCCTGGACTTCTGACTGTATGGGCAGTGTCTGTTCCGGCTCACCACCAATAATCACATCTGCGGAACCGGTCATGACCTTTCCACCACAGGTGGTCTGATCGCTGAGACGGGCAGCAGGCAGGCCATTGATGTACACGCGTGAGGAGCCTTCGGCCAACTGCTGTGAGCCAGCATCTTTGGCGCATTCCACCATGCTGTCGGTGGCAAGGGCGGCAGGTCTGCCATTAATGAACACGTTATGAGAGCCGGTGGCGATAACGCCTTCCTTCTCCATGCTGGCGGCCCCGGCATCCGCAATGCTGTCCCTGGCCTTCGTTGCCAGTTCGCCCGTAAAATACCCAACCGCCAGACTGGCCCCGACCAGAAGCACACCAATACCCAGACATGACGCACCGATACCGGCAATCATCAATGCCCCGGCGGCGATACCTCCCGCTGCGGCAATCAGTCCACCAACAATCGTTCCGGCAATCATCCCTGCCAGCGCATGAGAATGGCCGATATCATCACCCACGCGCGCCGCTTCGAACATAACAACGTTCCTTAATTGTTAGTGTTAGACGTAAAACTGGCCAGGAGTGTCTGAAAGCACTGGCTGTCCGTATCCCTGATTTTTTCCGCACGTGTCATGGTGAATACCAGGATATGGTTATCCGTAAGATTAAAGACAGCCTGCTGCTGAAAAACGCGCTGGCTGTCCCGAAGGTAGCTGGCATGAATACATTCACCTTTTGCAACATTCCCCCCCAGTACAGTGGCTTCGCGTAGAGACAGTTTCCATCTTTTAAGATGCTTATCCATGAGCGCTAACTGGCGGTCAATATAGTCTTGCAGTACCTCGCCAGCACTGAGGGTATCGCGTGAAATGTTAAATGCGGGGGCATTCTCGCCGGAGAGTGTAAAAACATTCACCGTGCGGTCCTGATACTGGTCAGGAAGCGTTACCTGACCTTCGGTGAACAGACAGGTAGCTTGGCTTTCGGACATTGAGCAGATTCCCTGTGCCTGAAAAAACATAAGTTTGCCACAGGGTATGCTCACTGGCTATATATGCAGCCCGGTTTTCACTAACCCAAAGCGGGGCTCAAAGCGAACAGGGTTAAGCAAACTCAGTTGCCCGTATTTTGAACCGCCATAGGGAATTCACAGACAGAGGCCAAAGACTCAGGGAGCTTAACTCTCTTTTCTGGCGTCCTGCACCTTTACTTAGGTCTCCGTAAATGCCATAGCGGTTTCCACTGATTGCTGGCAAAAGAAAATCGAATCAGCGTTACCCGCAAAGGCATGGAGCTTCGCGTGATTATTAACAGAAGTGAGTAGACAAACGGGAAGAGGGCACCAATCGACAGAAAGCAAAAAACCAGACGTCAGTAGACATCTGGTTTCTTTAATCTGGCTCCTCTGACTGGACTCGAACCAGTGACATACGGATTAACAGTCCGCCGTTCTACCGACTGAACTACAGAGGAATCGTGCTACAGGGCGCATAGTAATGGACTGATCTTACTGAGTCAAAGCGGTTTTCGCGCCGGACAGTCTGTTTGCTGAAGGATTCAGCATTCTGGTTGTTTCAAGCGCAACTTTGCGCATTCCTGCTCTTCTTCATCCATAAAATGGTTTTATCACAGCACCCATGCCGGACAGGTGAGTGCGACCCGCATCATCGATGCCTATGCAACAAAGGAAACGGATTAGCCTGACCATCCTGTTCCAGGCGGCCCATGATGACAAAGCCCAGCTTTTGATAAACGTGCATAGCCTGCTTTTGTTTATTCACGTCGAGTGCATTCGCGCCACAGGTTTCCACTGCATATCAGTAAGCGATAGCGTCCTACGTCTTCCTTACCACAGCCACAAACGCACCGCAGAAGGCTGGCGTTGCGCCATCCACGGACGTAGTATGCAGCATTCGTCCCTGTAGCTTGTCTCAAACACTCTTTATCACAGGTAATATCGTCATGGCGTTGATTCCAAAAAACTACTCACGGCTTGAAAGTGGCTATCGTGAGAAAGCCCTGAAAATCTATCCGTGGGTTTGTGGGCGCTGTTCGCGCGAGTTTGTCTATTCCAACCTGCGTGAATTAACGGTTCATCATATTGATCATGACCACACCAATAACCCGGAAGATGGCAGTAACTGGGAATTGCTGTGCCTGTACTGCCACGATCACGAACACTCGAAGTATACGGAAGCTGACCAGTACGGCACCCGGGTTGTGGCGGGTGAGGACGCGCAAAAAGACGTGGGCGAAGCCACCTATAATCCCTTTGCGGATTTAAAGGCAATGCTGGATAAGAAAAAGTAAGACTGAAGGCCCGGACGTGACCTTTGCGTTCGCGCCTGACAGCGGCCAGACGCGCATCCATTTTTATGCGCCTGCTATCCACTCCCTCTCTAACTGTTCGCCGCTTATCCCCCAGGGTCAAAGCCCTTCAGCACGAGGCTGAATCAACAGTCTGGTGATGTCGTTCACCTCTCAGTGCAAAAGTGCAGTATGCCCGTTGATATGCTCACCTGCCGCGTATTCCGTTTTAAACAGCTATGGTTAAAGGGGCACCGTCGACCATGGAGAAGTGAATGAACGAGCAACTGCAAGCACAGATTGCCGCAAGGCTGGCGTTGACAGCCGGACAGCGGCAACAGACGCGCACGGCGCTGAGTCAGGGTCTGCCAGCGGAACCTGATTCACGACGCGCACAGCGTTATGCCTTTCAGCAACGCGCCAGACAACAGGTCATCATCGGCACGAATGATTTGCTGCCCGTCTCTTTTTTGCAGCAGGGGCTGAGCGCCGCCAGGGCGGTGGCACTGGTCAGGGAAGATGGCGTACCCAAAGGCAGTGGGTTTTTAACCTGGGGCAACCTGTTTGTCACGAATCACCATTTGTTACCTGAACCGCCTGAAAAAGGCCGTATTACGCTTCAGTTTGGCTACCGCCAGGGGGAAGCGGGTGAGATGATTCAGGGACGTCTTTTCAGTGTGGATGCGGAACGCTTCTGGCTCACCAGCCCGACCGAAGCATTGGACTGCACGCTGATCGCGTTAGGCGACGCGCTTGACGACAGTGGCGAGCAACCGCTGCCGCTGGCGCTCAATGACCGCAACGATAAACATGCGTTGGGCATCCACCTTAATCTTATCCACCATCCCGGCGGTGCGCCGCAGCAGGTCTCGCTGCGCAATAATGCACTGTTAGCCCGTCATGAAGAGTTTTTGCACTACGAAGCCGACAGCGAAGGTGGCTCGTCGGGCGCACCCGTTTTCAATGACAGCTGGCAGCTGGTGGCGCTTCATCACGGCGGCGTGAAAGAGAACGGAAAATGGGTCAATGAAGGCATCCGCATCAGCGCGCTTACCGACTGGCTTAAAGGCGCGCTGCCGACGTTACCTGAAGCCTGGCAATCGTCACTGATGCAGGCGCTCAAGGCTGAGCCTGCAGCGGAACAGGTGTTGCCCAGTGCCGCTGCACCCGATGAAAATTACGCTAATCGCGACGGTTATCAGGCGGGCTTTCTGTCGGGCACGCATGTTGATGTCGCCGGGATTATCGCGCCACGCGCCAGTGAAGTCGCACCGCTGCGTAATGGGCGCAGCGGTGCAGAAGCCACGCTGGATTATGAGCACTTCTCGCTGATCATGAGCGCAGGGCGGAAGCTGGCCTTTTTCACAGCCACCAATATTGATGGTGCGCGCTACATCAATATTGACCGCGGCAGTGGACAACCTTCGCTGCTCCCTGAAGGCGACCGCTGGTATGAAGACAGCCGTATCGACAGTCGCTATATCACCGGCCAGGCGTTCTATAGTGAATTCAGCCGCTGGTTTGATCGGGGCCATCTCACCCGCCGTAGCGATCCTACCTGGGGCACCGCGGCCGAAGCAGTGCGCGCCAATAAAGACACGTTTCATTTTACCAACTGTTCACCGCAGCATTTTCGCTTTAACCAGAGTGTGCAGTACTGGCAAGGTGTTGAGCGCTACATCCTGGAATATGGTGTGTTAAAAACCAAACAGCAGATTAGCGTGCTGACCGGACCGGTACTTAACGATCAGCACCGGCAATACGGGAACTTACAGGTGCCGCTGATGTTCTGGAAAGTGGTACTGCGCATCGGGCCGCAGGGCACGCCGCAGGTCACCGCACTGCTGGTCAGTCAGGATAAGTTGCTGGACGAACCGCGCCGCGTACTGCCGCTTCAGCAGCCGGAAGCGGTTCCGCAGGTGGACGAATACCGCGTTTCGATTCGTTCACTGGAAACACTCACCGGGCTTGATTTCAGCGCGTTCCGCGACTGGGACAGCTGGCAACCCGATCCCAGCCTGCTGGCCGATCCTGTGCAGGCAAAGCTGATTATGAGCTGGTCTGAGGTGTTATAAAGGGACGGCGGCAATCGGCTGAATGCAAAGGACATAACACTGCCCGTTCTGTTGTTCCGAACGGGCAGCATTCGTAGATTGTCGCCACTGACGTATCGGCCGGCACCGGGTTGGCAGGCTTGCCCGCCAGCAACGCCCTGAGCAGTATGCCAGCCTGAGATTCAGCCGGACGATCGCTGCATGTGTTCGCGGTTCGCCCCGGCTAAACCATGACATTAACCCGACGGGTTAACCGCGCCACTGGCGGCAAGAAGACAGTAAGCCGATGCCGCGACCTGTCCCGGCATCGGGGCAGACAAGGCCTACGCCAGCAAACCGTGTGGATCCAGGACATATTTGGCGGCCACGCCGGCATCAAAGCTGGCATAACCCTCGGCCGCCTGTTCAAGGGGCAGCACTTTGGCGTTCACAATTTTCGCGATGGGTAACCGGTCATGCAAAATTGCATTCATGAGCTGGCGGTTATATCGCAGCACTGGCGTTTGTCCGGTGTGCAGGGTTTGCGCCTTTGACCAGCCCAGGCCAAACTTCAGGCTCAGGGATCCTTCACGGGCTGCCTGCTCCTGAGCGCCCGGATCGTCTGTTACATACAGTCCCGGAATACCAATCTTACCGGCTACCCGGGTGACAGCCATCATGCTGTTCAGGACAATAGCCGGCTGCTCTTTACCCGAATGGCCCCGCGCTTCAAAGCCGACCGCATCAATCGCCGAGTCGACTTCCGGCACGCCGATGATATCCGCGATCATTTCACCCAGGCGATCGTGTTTGCTCAGGTCGACGGGCACAAAGCCCATTTTTTCTGCATGCGCCAGGCGATCCTGATTGAAGTCACCAACCATAACTACCGCTGAACCCAGAATTTGCGCTGAGGCTGCCGCGGCCAGGCCAACCGGGCCCGCGCCCGCGACATAGGTCATCGAACCGACGCCCACGCCAGCCGTGACCGCACCATGAAAGCCAGTCGGCAGAATGTCTGACAGCATGGTCAGATCCAGAATTTTTGCCAGCGCCTGATCCCGGTCAGGGAACTTCAACAGGTTAAAATCGGCATACGGCACCATGACATATTTTGCCTGTCCGCCAACCCAGCCGCCCATATCGACATAGCCGAATGCGCCGCCAGCGCGTGCCGGATTAACCGTCAGGCACACGCCGGTATCCAGTTCCCGGCAGCAGCGACAACGTCCGCAGGCCACGTTGAAGGGGACAGAGACAATATCTCCCACGTTAAGCATTTCAACGTCGGTGCCTTTTTCAATGATTTCACCGGTAATTTCATGCCCCAGCACCATGCCCGCCGGTGCGGTGGTGCGTCCACGTACCATGTGCTGATCGGAGCCACAGATATTGGTCGACAGCACTTTGATGATGACCGCGTGATCGATTTTTTTACCCGCGGGGCTGACGAATTTCGGATCGGCTATATCCATCACTTCAACCTTACCGGGCCCCTGATATACCACACCTTTATTGGAAGCGTTTCCCATAGTAATGTCCTGTCTGGCTGATTAAGAGGTCTGTCTGGCAGCGCGGTATCATGCATGTAGGGTGAGGTACTTACCGGTCTGCAAAGGCAGTGTAAGCAAGTCAGTGGTGCTTAAATGATCTGACAACGACATCGGGACGGGAAAAAACGCAGAATGGCGACATCAACAGAAATAATAAAAACAGATCGCCATTGTGCAATAAAGCCTGTCCGGACATCCTGTCGAAAATAAATAAAATGATTTTATTAAAAACGACCTGTAATTATCTGTCGGCGACAACGTCGCTTATTATTACATAGGCTTTTCCTATGCCGTTATTTCACGTCAGACAGTGCTATGATAAAAATGAATTAGCTCACGCGTGTTGACTTCATTTTTTTTCAGGCGGTCAGGTTTTAATTAAGTGTTGCAATAACCCGGCAGTTACGAAATAACGCGTCAGAATATCGTGCCTGAATACCCTGCGATCGTTATCGCCGGAAGATTACCGTATCGCTGACGGTTATTTCTGGCATGTCGACCGCAATATATCATCAACCGCAATGGTCGCTGAGTGTTAATCATTACGTAGAAGGAACAGGACAATGAATATTGTTACGCCCGCGTCGCCCGCTACGCTCAGAAAGGTAACAGCCGCTGCCGCTATAGGTAATTTTGTCGAGTGGTTTGATTTTGCCGTTTATGGTTTCCTGGCCACGATTATTGCCCAAAACTTTTTTTCACAGGCACTTCCGCAGACCGCCTTATTACAGACGTTCCTGGTGTTTGCCGTGGCGTTTGCCTTGCGGCCATTAGGTGGGGTGATATTCGGTATGCTGGGGGATAAATACGGGCGTAAACGTATCTTATCGTTGACGGTACTCATGATGGCGGGCGCGACCACGCTGATTGGCTTGCTTCCGACCGACAGGCATCTGGGGATCATGGCCCCGATTCTGCTGACGCTGGCCCGCTGTATTCAGGGATTTTCGGCAGGAGGGGAATATGCCGGAGCCTGCGCCTATGTGATGGAGCATTCACCGCCACGCAAACGCGCCTGGTACGGAAGCTTTATCACGGTCTCGACGTTTTCTGCTTTCGCGGCTGCGGCAGTTATCACTTTTCTGTCAGACGCCGCGCTGGGCCAGGATCAGATGCGCGCGTGGGGCTGGCGTATTCCTTTTCTGATTGCGGCCCCGCTGGGGCTGGTGGGGATTTATCTGCGCATTCGTATGGAAGAGACGCCTGCTTTCCGGGCTGCACGTCGCGAAGAGGCGGGAACACATGCGGCACTTGCTGACACGTTACGCCAGCAGACAGGAAACATCCTGCGGCTGGGGGCCTTTATCGCCTTAACCGCGCTGACGTTTTATATGTTTACCACCTACTTCTCGACCTTTCTCCAGTTGCAGGGCCACTTCAGTCGGGCCTCGGCCTTGCTGGTCTCCTTCCTCGCGCTGCTGTTTGCGGCGGGGCTCTGTCCGGTAGCGGGAGCGCTTTGTGACGGGATAGGCAGAAGAAAGACGGTGGCTGTCACGGGCGGATGGGTGATCGTAAGTGTCTTACCGGCCTGGTGGCTGGCCAGTTCGGGCCCGCTCTGGGCCGCCATCCTCGGGGATATGCTGTTAGCGACGGGGGCGGTGTTTTCGGGCGTCGTGACGGCCGCGTTACTCTCCGAAGTCTTCCCCACGCGGGCACGGTATACCGCCTCTGCCATTACCTACAATCTGGCCTATACGCTTTTCGGCGGCACAGCACCGCTGGTGGCAACCTGGCTCATTGACTACACAGGCAATACGCTGTCACCGGCCTTTTATCTTGTTGCGGTCGCGGTGCTGGCGCTGGCGGGCGGGCTGAGCTTGCCCGAAACCTCACGTATTTCTTTGCAGGATGACGCCGCACATCCGCATTCGCGGCAACAGGGTGCGGTAAAGCACGTGGGGACGGTCGCCCGCAAGGAGCCGGTGTGAGGCATAAAGGTCACCAACCGGGCACCCGCCCGGGTTATCTTCTGATGGCCTCGCTGGCGGCGCATAAAACTGCGACATAAGCATTCCTCCGCATAGCGAGGGCGGCATCGGCGCGAAGCAGACAAGGGACTGTGCAGCATCGCAGGGGAAGTGCTTATCACCCATTGCGGTGTCAACACGTCAGAGAAAGCGTGACCCGACGGGTCACCCAAGATCGCCAAGCAACGTGCTGGCTGAGAAATGATGCGCAATCTGCGCCTGCAACAGTTCGGCGCAGCCCAGCGCATCGGTCAGCGCGTTGTGGGCCGGATAGTGCGGCAGATGATAACGGGCCCGACAGTCAGACAGGCGCAACGACAGTCGGGGGCGCGGTCGCCACCATTTCTGTCGCCAGCCGTTTTGCCGCTGTGCCGCAATAACGCGCGCCTCCAGCGCCAGCGTATCGATACAGGGGAACACAATGCCTTCGCCAATGCGCTTTTTAAATGCTGCATCCAGAAAAGGCTGTTCAATCCCTTTGTGATGGACCACCATCACGTTTCCCGCCATCATTGCCAGCAGCCTGAGCAGCACAGCATTCAGGTCCGGGGCGCGGGCAATTGCGGAATGTGTGATGCCGTGAATAACCACCGACTCTGTTCGCAGGTCGGCACGCGGATTCAGTATCCAGTGCTGGCTGCCCTGGATACGGATGCGCGACAGGCTCATCGGCAGTAAACCGATACTGACAATATCATCATGCTGAGGATTCAGGCCGGTGGTTTCAAAATCCATCGCCAGTAAGGGAACGTCGGACAACGGTGTATCGGGTGACGGCATGCCAGACAAGTAGTAGTTTTTCAGCGCGGCATGGCGCGTTTCCCTGGCCCGTCTGGCGAGGACGGCGGGCCAGTCCTGCGGCAGCACGCTGTCCTGGCGGGCGCGGACACAGGGCGACAGCAATGCTTTATTGATATGCAGCATTAAACGCTCCGCCCTGGCTGATAGCGATATTTTAAAAATTTTTGCGCATTGCTGAGGATCTGAAAGGCATCCTTCAGATTCTTGCGCTCAAAGTCAGACAGATTAAGCGGTTCAATCCGGTTGTCCGGTTCCTGACCGTTCTCCACATCCTGCGCCTGGTGGCGGATGCGCACCATCGAAATAAACTCCAGCGCATCCCGCAGATCCTGACCGCGTCCGTGGGGCAAAATGTCGGCCTGCATAATCGTCTGCAGCCGATCAAAGGAGTTATGCGCCGTTGCGCCCGCCGCCAGCGCATGCACACGAATCAGATCGGCCAGCGGGGCCGTTCCGCGCCGTTTCATATCAATGGATTGCGTATGCTGGCCGGAGGGCTCCATCACAAAGTTTTTAAAGAACCCCAGCGGCGGCTTTCGCAGCAAGGCATTGCGCGCCAGACAGGCGAGAAAACGGGCGTTGTGCCGCGCTTTGTGTCTGATACGCTGGTTAAGCTGTTCTCCCCATTCCACCTGGCCCCAGACGGCGTCCAGGTCGAAGAAAATCGCGCTGTCCAGCAGTGATTGCGGTGAGGGCGAATCGATCCACTCATCAAAATAGCGTTCCCAGACGGAGAGCGGCTGACACCAGCGGCTGTTTGTCGCCATGATATTTCCTTTGCAGTAGCGATAGCCGCAGGCGTCCAGCCCGTCACTCACGCGTCGGGTCAGCGCCATAAAATAGGGCGCATGGCGCAGCGGGTCATAACGGTTATCCAGGATCAGGGCATTATCCTGATCGGTGACGAGCAGTTGCTCCTGGCGGGCCATCGAACCCAGGGTGATAAAGCAGTAGGGGACCGGCGGCGGCCCCAGTTCCGCCTCGGCCAGCGCCAGCAGGCGCTGCGTGAAACTGCGACCAATGACCGCCATGGCGCGGCCAGTCATCTGCGAGTTGGCATCTTCACGTACGATGCGGCTGAAACAGGCACGCACCTCGTTTTTCAGGGCGCTCAGTTCGTCCGGGCGCTGGCAGTGAAAAATACGGCTGACGATAAACAGGCTGTTTTGCGACTCGTAGCGGATAATGTCCGATTGTGAAATCACGCCGACAGGACAGCCGTTTTTCATCACCGGCAGATGATGAATATTGTGCTGCATCATGGTCAGCATCGCTTCAGACACCAGCTGATAATGTTCCACATGGTTCAGCGGTGCGGTCATGATCGCCTTCACCGGTGTCTCAAACCCGAGTCCACCCGCGATGACCCGCTCACGCAGGTCTTTATCCGTCACGATGCCGGTCAGCGCCGGCCTGACGGCGGGGTTAACTTCTGCCATCGGCGTCACGATCAACAGCGAGGAGACATCCTCTTTACTCATTTTCACCGCGGCGTCGCGCACCGTGGCCCGGCTGTCGAGGGTAACGGGCGGTCGGCTAATCAGCGCCTCAATGCGGGAGGCCATCAGGCCGTTAGCCTCTTCTGTGCGCGCCACGGTTTGCCGGAGACGGGTGCGGTCCTCCACTTCCACTAAATCGGCAAATTCCTCGTATTTGCGAAACAGCGCATTAAAAATCGGGGCCGGGATCAGGTAAGTCAGCGTATCTTCCAGCGCGGTCACCGGAAAGCGTACGCTGTTTTCGCGCAACAAACCAAACTCGCCAAAATAGCCCCCGGCCGTCAGTCGGTTATACAGATCGCCATTGCGTCGGTAGATTTCCACCGCGCCGCTGCGAATCACATACCAGGCATCGACAGGCTGGCCAAAGGTGAGAACAGGCGTTCCGGCTTTGAAATAGCTGACCTCAATGTGCGCGGCGATGCGCGCCAGCGCCGTGAGCGGTAAGGTGTCAAACGGCGGATAGCGCTGAATGAAGTCGATAATTTCCTGATGGGCTGACTGCACGGTGACCTCCTTTTCTGCCACAGCGGACAGCCTGACCTGCGCGGTCCGCTCAACGCTGACTTATTGATTACGCACCGCAGGGGCAGAACGTGCCAGCCGCGGTTCTGACATCAGTCCTTTCACCACCGCGACTGAGGCGATCAGCAAGACCAGTGCGAACGGCAGCCCGGTCGAGACCACCATCGCCTGTAGCGCATCCAGCCCACCGCCGAGGATCAACGTTATCGCAACCAGCCCTTCAAACACGCACCAGAACACGCGTTGTGAAGTGGGAGAGTCGATCTTGCCACCGGAAGCAATAATATCGATGACCAGCGTGCCCGAATCCGCCGACGTCACAAAAAACACCACCACCAGAATAATCGCCACCACGCAGGTGATTTTTGCCAGCGGCAACGTATCCAGCATGGTGAACAACTGCAGCGGCAGAACAGCATCGGCAATGCTCTGATAGCCTTCGGTGAAATACTGATGAATGGTGGTGCCGCCCAGCACCGTCATCCACAGCACGCAGGCCAGTGACGGCACCAGCAGTACCGAGATCATGAATTCACGCACCGTGCGACCACGCGAGATGCGTGCAATGAACATCCCGACAAAGGGCGACCATGAGATCCACCATGCCCAGTAAAACGAGGTCCAGCCTGCGGCAAAATTGCTGTCAGGGCGGGCAACCGGATTCGACAGGGCGGGCAAAAACGCAAGATAGGAAGCCAGGTTAGAGAAAAAACCGCTAAACAAAATCAGGGTAGGGCCGACCACAATGATAAACAGCAGCAGTAACCCAGCCAGAATCATGTTGGCTTCAGATAACCGCCGTACGCCGACATCCAGCCCGGCCACCACCGAAAAGGTGGCAATCGCGGTGATGACGATCACCAGGACAATCTGCGTAGTTTGTCCTAATGGCACATCAAACAGAAAATTCAGGCCGGACGCCGCCTGGGAAGCGCCCAGCCCCAGCGAGGTTGCCAGACCAAACAGCGTCGCCAGTACAGCCAGGATATCAATGATGTGTCCCGGCCAGCCCCACACCGCGTCGCCCAACAGCGGATAAAACAGCGAGCGGATCGTCAGCGGTAAACCTTTATTGAAAGAGAACAGCGCCAGACCTAATGCCAGAAAGGCGTAAATGGCCCAGGGATGCAGCGCCCAGTGAAAAATCGTGGCGGCCATCGCCAGCTGCTGCGCATTGTCGGCCGCGCCAACTGCGCCATTCAGGGGAGCCCAGTCGGTACGTACACCGTTTTCCACAACGGTGCCACCCATTGAGCTGGAGAAGTGCGACAAAGGCTCGGAAACGCCATAAAACATCAGGCCAATGCCCATTCCGGCGGCAAACAGCATGGAGAACCAGGTCACGTAGTTGTAGTCAGGGCGGGCCAGCGTGCCGCCGAGGCGCACTTTACCGAGGGGGGAAATAATCAGGCCGAGACAGAGAAGAACAAAAATATTTCCGGCACTGATAAAGAACCAGTCGAGTCGGGTGGTCAGCCAGTTCAGCATTCCTTTAAACAGCGGTGCCACATCACTTTGAAAGACGAGCGTTAAAACGATAAAGGCAATAATGACCATCCCGGAGAGAACAAATACCCGGTTGTGAATATCCAGACCGAAGGGGCCAACATTTACCACGATATTGTCCTGCCCCACCTGATAATCAGTATCATAAGGTGCGACGTCCCCGTCAGGCAGCATGGGATCTCTGGCGTCTGCCATAATCATTTCCTCGCGATTTGTTCGTTGTTGTTAATGCCATCCTCAGCACGCCGGGCTGGCTCTGTTTTAGTTAACGGACATCGTTTCGCTCATCCCTGACAATCCCTGTTTTCCTGTGGTGCAAGAGTGCGGCTATCAGTCGCCTTTCCTTTCATTCAGCTGAACACCACCGTACGTTTGCCGCTTAAAAACACCCGTTTTTCGACGTGATAACGCACGGCATTAAATAACGTTACCCGCTCAATATCCTGTCCACGACTAATCAGGTCATCCGGATAAAGGGCGTGATCGACGCTCTGAATGCCCTGGGTAATAATCGGCCCTTCATCCAGATCGTTATTCACATAGTGGGCAGTGGCGCCGACCATTTTTACCCCTTTTTCCCAGGCCTGATGGTAAGGGCGCGCGCCTTTAAAGCCCGGCAGCAGGGAGTGATGAATATTGATGGCTTTTCCGTCGAGTTTTTCGCACATGGCAGGTGACAGGACCTGCATATAACGGGCCAGCACTACCAGGTCGATATGATGCTGCGCCAGCAGCGCCATAATGCGGGCTTCCTGTTCGGCGCGGTTCGCGTTATTTACCGGCAGATGGTAATAAGGAATACCGTGCCATTCGGCCAGGGAACAGAGATCGGGATGGTTAGAAATGATCAGCGGGACATCAATATTGAGCTGGCCGGTGCGGTGACGAAATAACAGATCGTTAAGACAGTGATCGAATTTAGACACCAGAATAGCGACGCGTTCGCGATGCTGCGGCGGCGTGAGTTGCCAGTGCATTTCAAAGGGCATCACGCGCGGCGTGAAATTATCCCGAAAAAGGTCGGTACTGAAGGGGGAGGCGGGTGAAAAGGCAACGCGAATAAAAAAATGGTGACTGACCCTGTCATCAAAAGAGTGTATTTCATTGATGTAGTGACCGGACTCTGCCATGAATCGGGTCACAACATCCACGGTACCCAGTTTACTCGGGCAACTGGCGGTAAAAATCCATGAATCGGGCAGCGCGCTCATGGGCAGCTCCTGTGAAGAAGAGAAACGCGTGCCGTCGGAAACGCGTCCGGCCGGCACAACAGGGCATTACTTCGTAATGGTCAGGACATATTCACGACTGGCATCCTGTAACCACAGCCAGATGTAGTCGGCGAAGCTACGACGGACGACCAGTTCCCAGCGGTCTTCGCCGGTCCGGCGGATCAGTGCGCTGCTTTTGGCAAATACCGAACCTGCGACTTTGCCCACCGGGAACGCACGGGGATGAAGATCCAACACCGTGCTTTTCTTCAGCACATCAATGGCATGTTTGCCGGAGAGCGTCAGTATCGTCTGTCCGCCGCTGACGTTGACCACGGAGTAGTGACCGTCAATCTCTGCGCGCAACGCTTTTTCCACCGGAAACAGCTGATCCATTGGCAGAACCACCAGCCACTCGTCGGGACTCAGCCAGCGCACAGAAATGTCGCCCTCTTCACAGGAGGTAAGGGGGACGGTGGGCAGCGCTACACCCAGCACCGTCAGGCAACCCCGCATAAAACTCCGGTTCTGCTGTGAACCACGCAGCACCAGATGGCCCAGCAGCGCCTGTTCGCGCAGCTGAACGCCACCGGGCTGCGCATGGCTGGCCGCCAGCTTGTCCAGCCCGACGTGATGCAAAGGGGATTCGGCGCGTACCTGCGCAGGCGCACACTGATCCATAACCGCCACCTGTCTGACAGTCTTTGCCGGTTTGGTTTCAGGTAAGAGGGTTTCAGACATGTTGACGTTCTCCTTTCGGATCGATAAAGACCGTGCTGCAGATTTCCGCTTCGACCACCCGGCCATCGGCCAGCGGGTAGAATACGGTTTCGCCCATGCGAGACAGCCCGCCTTTGATAAAGCCCATGGCGATGCTGCGATTCAGGTTAGCGCTCCAGTAGCTGGAGCTGATGTGGCCCAGGATATCCATCGGGACAGGCTGAGCAGGATCGGCCACCGCCTGTGCGCCTTCCGGCAAGACGATCATAGGATCGCGTGTTTTCAGCCCGACCAGCTGTTTGCGCTGGTCACGCACGCAGTCAGCCCGCGCCATGCCGCGTTTGCCGATATAGCTGAACGGTTTTGTGTCCGCGACGCACCAGCTCATATTGAGATCGTGCGGCGTCACCGAGCCGTCGGTGTCCTGACCGGCAATGATGAATCCCTTCTCGGCGCGCAGGATATGCATGGTTTCGGTGCCGTAAGGCGTCAGATCGTATTTTGCGCCGTGCGCAAAGAGTTTCTCCCAGACGTACAGGCCGTAATTGGCCTGTACGTTGATCTCAAACGACAGCTCACCGGTAAAGGAGATACGGAAGAGTCGTGCCGGTACGCCCGCTATCTTGCCTTCCTGCCAGTCCATAAACTTAAAGGTCTCTTTGTCCAGCGAGACGTCGCTGCACAGTTCAGCCAGTAAATTGCGGCTGTCTGGGCCGGATACGGTCATCGTGGCCCAGTGATCGGTCACGCTGGTAAAGAACACTTCCAGCTCCGGCCATTCGGTCTGATGGTACAACTCCAGCCATTCCATGACGTGTGCCGCGCCGCCGGTGGTGGTGGTCATCAGGAAGTGGTTTTCCGCCAGGCATGACGTCACGCCATCGTCGAACACCATGCCGCTTTCGCCGCACATCAGACCGTAACGGCATTTGCCGACGCCCAGTTTGGCCCAGGCGTTGGTATAAACACGGCTGATAAACTCACGGGCATCTTTGCCCTGAATATCAATTTTGCCCAGCGTGGACGCATCCAGAATGCCCACGCCATTGCGCACCGCACGACATTCGCGATCCAGCGTCTGTTGCATCGTTTCGCCGGCACGCGGGTAGTACCAGGGGCGCTTCCACTGGCCGACATCCTCGAACATCGCACCTTGCCTGACATGCCAGGGGTGCATGGCGGTGAAGCGTTTGGGTTCAAACAGTTCGCCACAGTTACGCCCCGCGATAGCGCCAAAGGCGATTGGCGTATAGTTCGGACGAAATACCGTGGTCCCGGTCTCGGGGATGCTCTTGCCCATCACTTTGGCGGCAATCGCCATGCCGTTGATGTTGCCCAGCTTTCCCTGATCGGTGCCAAACCCCATTGCCGTATAGCGTTTAATGTGCTCAATCGCTTCAAACCCTTCCCGCGTTGCCAGAGCGATACCGGCGGCCGTAACGTCATTCTGCAAATCCACAAACTGCTTGGGTGCGCGGCTGATCGGTTTGATGTGCGGAATATGGAACAGGGCGGCGGGCGGATGTTCCAGCCACTTTTTCACATCGGGCAGGGCGACCTCGACTGGCGTCAGGCCCAGCTTCAGCGCAGCGTCCTGCCCGGCATTGATGCCTTCCTGCAGCACCTTATCAAGCGCATAGCGCCCGTTGATGCCGCCTGCCGTCAACTGCTTCTGATGTGTCGGGCCGGGCAGGAAACCCGTCACGTCCGTGTTCCAGACCGGACGGCTGCCGGTATGGCCCGCCAGATGAATGACCGGGCTCCAGCCCCCAGAGCTGGCTACGGTGTCGCAGGTGAGGGAAAAGGGCTTGCCGGCGATCGCCTCACCTTTTTTATCCAGGGCGGCAATCGTGACGCCGCTGACGCGCTTTTTGCCCTTTACTTCAATAACGGCACTGCCGGTGATGATTCGAATACCGCGGCCACGAACAGCGGCGGCCAGTTCACCTTTGGTCACGGTTCGGGTATCTACCACGGCGACCACCTCGCGTCCCGCATCAGCCCAGTCGAGCGCGGTTCGGTAAGCGCTGTCATTGGTGGTCATCAGCACCAGTTGGTGCCCGGGCACCACGCCATAGCGGTTGATGTAGGTGGAGATGGCTGAAGGGATCATGCAGCCCGGTACATCGTTATGGCTAAACACCAGCGGTCGCTCCTGGGCACCGGTGGCCAGCACGACCCAGTGTGCCCGGACGCGGTGCATACGCTGGCGAACCTGGGCCGCCGCAGCGCGATCGCCTTTGTAGTCGGTTCGGTTCTCGTTAACGGTAAGAAAGTTATGGTCGTGATAGCCATTCACCGTGGCGCGCGTCAGCAGCGTCACCTCCGGCATCGTCGCCAGTTCCGCCACCACCTTGTTGACCCATTCCATCGCCGGTTTGCCGTCAATCAGTTCCCGGCTGGCAAGCAGATGGCCACCGAATTCATCCTGCTCATCCGCCAGGATGACGCGGGCGCCGCTGCGACCGGCGGCGAGTGCCGCCATCAGGCCCGCAGGCCCGCCGCCCACAACCATGAGATCGCAATGCTGGTTCATGGCGTCATAGATATCGGGATCTTTCTCGCGTGGCGCGCGACCCAGACCGGCGGCTTTGCGGATGAATTTCTCATAGGTCGGCCACATCGATTGCGGATACATAAAGGTTTTGTAGTAAAACCCCGGCGGCATCACTTTGCCGCCAAGGTTGCCTACCAGACTCATCAGGTCGGATTCGACAGACGGCCAGCCGTTGGTGGCCGAACAGACCAGGCCGTCATAAAGGGCCTGCTGGGTAGCGCGCACGTTTGGCACCTGCGTGGCTTCTGTCGCGCCAAGCTGTAGCACTGCGTTCGGCTCTTCAGCGCCGGCGGCGACAATGCCGCGTGGACGGCTGTATTTAAAACTGCGACCGACAATATCAATGCCGTTGGCGAGCAGGGCGGAGGCGACGGTATCGCCTTCGTAGCCCTGATACGGCTTGCCATTCCACGTAAAGGTCAGCGTACTGGAACGGTTAATTCTGCCGCCGGACGGCAGGCGATTCTTCTGGCTCATGCGCTCCGCTCCTTACGCGTGTTCACGGGATTCAGGCTGTTCGTTGAGTGTGTAAACCTGTTTGATCTCATAGGTCTGGGTATCACGTACCAGATTAAAGAATTTGCGGCATCCCGCGCTGTGCACCCAAAGTTCGTGATGTAATCCGCGCGGGTTTTTACGGAAATAGAGAAAGGTTCCCCACGCTTCATCACTGCACTGATCCGGGTTAGCAGGCCGCGCGATATGCGCCTGGCCACGGGGATGAAACTCTTCTTCTTCGCGATACTCACCACAGTGAGGACAGTAAATGTGCAGCATGTTGTCACTCCTTAGTGGGCTACGCCTGCGGCGCCATGTTCATCGACCAGCGCACCAGTATAAAACCGGGACAGGGCGAAGGGTTCGGCAATCGGGTGCGGCGTGCCGTGCGCTAACTGATGGGCAAACAGGTTGCCGGAGCCAGGCGTAGCCTTAAAGCCACCGGTGCCCCAGCCGCAGTTAAAGAACAGGTTGCGCACCGGGGTGGACGAGAGAATCGGGCTGGCATCCGGGCAGGTGTCGACAATGCCGCCCCACTGACGGTTCATGCGGACACGGCTGGTGCACGGAAACAGCTCAACAATCGCCTGAATGGTGTGTTCGATGACGCTGTAGGAGCCGCGCTGACCATAGCCGACCCAGCCATCAATACCTGCGCCGATGACCAGATCACCTTTATCTGACTGACTCATATAGCCATGCACATGGTTGGACATGACGACGGTATCCAGGAAGGGCTTGATCGGCTCGGAGACCAGCGCCTGAAGCGGATGGGATTCAACCGGCAACTCAAAGCCGGCCATTTTGGCCATCACGCCAGAGTTACCGGCGGTGACGCACCCCACACGATCCGCTTTAATTACGCCGTGGTGGCGGGTTTTGACGCCGGTGATTTTGCCGTCACTGATTTCCATATCAATGACCTCGCAGTTCTGAATCAGATCGACGCCCAGGCTGTCCGCCGCACGGGCATAACCCCAGGCCACCGCATCGTGACGGGCATTGCCCCCGCGCCGCTGCACCGACGCGCCCAGTACCGGATAGCGCGCATCTTTGCTGCAGTCCAGTGCGGGGATCTCTTTCTGTAACTGGTCGCCGTAAACCATCTCGTTGTCGATGCCCTGCAGGCGATTGGCATTCGCCAGTCGTTCATTGGTGCGCAGGTCCTGCAACGTATGGCAGGTGTGATAAACCCCACGCTGAGAGAACATCTGGTTGTAGTTCAGCGCTTGTGACAGGCCTTCCCATAATTTCATGGCGTGCTCATACAGCGCTGCGGATTCATCCCACAGGTAGTTGGAGCGCACAATCGTGGTGTTACGGCAGATGTTGCCGCCGCCAAGATGGCCTTTTTCCAGCACCGCCACGTTGGTGATGCCGTGCTCTTTCGCCAGATAGTAGGCGGTAGCCAGACCGTGCCCCCCGCCGCCGATGATAATAACGTCGTAGCGTTTCTGCGGGGTGGGGTTGCGCCAGACTTTCTGCCAGTTCTCGTGATAGCTCAGACTGTGCCTGAGCAGGCCAAATCCTGAATAGCGTTGCATCATTTCTACTCCAGTAACTCTCGCGCGTGGGCGAATTGACAGACGATAAAACCGCGCCGCCGACCGAAGCCGGTGGCCGCCTGGCCTAACGGTAAACCGGGAAGTCCGCGCACAGGGACAGCACCTGCTGCTTCACCTGAGCAATCTTCGTCTCCAGCATGTCGGCGTTGTTCATCACATCCAGGATGTCGGCAATCCAGCCGGCCAGCATGCGACAGTGCGCTTCGCTGAAGCCGCGCGTGGTAACAACCGGCGCGCCAATGCGCAGACCGGAGGTCACAAACGGGGATTGTGGATCGCCGGGAACGGCATTTTTGTTGACGGTAATGTTGGCGCGCCCCAGCGCCGCATCGGCCGCTTTACCGGTCAGCCCCTGTTTAATCAGGCTGAGTAAAAACAGGTGGTTGTCGGTGCCGCCTGAGACCACATCGTAGCCACGCGTCATAAACACGTCGGCCATCGCGCGGGCATTGTTGACCACGCGACGCTGGTAGTCGGTATAGTCAGGCTGCATGGCCTCTTTAAAGGCGACGGCTTTGGCGGCGATCACATGCATCAACGGACCGCCCTGGCCGCCCGGAAACACGGCGGCGTTGAGCTTTTTCTCCAGCTCGGGGTTGGCTTTTGCCAGAATCAGGCCGCCGCGCGGACCGCGCAGGGTTTTATGCGTGGTGGTAGTGACCACATCGGCATAGGGCAGTGGAGTGGGATAAAGGCCCGCCGCGACCAGGCCCGCCACATGCGCCATGTCGACAAACAGCCAGGCACCGACCTTATCGGCAATGGCGCGGAAGCGCGCCCAGTCCACGACGCGTGAGTAGGCCGAGAAACCGGCGACGATCATTTTCGGCCGGTGTTCCAGCGCCAGCGCTTCGACCTGTTCATAATCAATTTCGCCGCTGGCTTCATTCAGGCCGTACTGCACGGCACGGTAAATTTTGCCGGAGAAGCTGACATGGGCGCCGTGCGTCAGATGACCGCCGTGCGCCAGGCTCATGCCCAGAATGGTGTCGCCCGGCTGGCACAACGCCATATAGACCGCCGCATTCGCCTGCGAACCCGAATGGGGCTGCACGTTAGCGTAATCGGCACCAAACAGCGCACAGGCACGTTCTGTTGCCAGTTTTTCGACTACGTCGACATATTCACAGCCGCCGTAGTAGCGCTTCCCCGGATAGCCTTCTGCATATTTATTGGTCAGTACCGTACCCTGAGCCTGCATCACGCGCGGGCTGGTGTAATTCTCGGAGGCGATAAGCTCAATATGCTCTTCCTGACGCACCGCTTCCTGTTCAATGGCCTGCCACAGTTCACTGTCAAAGCTTTGAATATCGTCGCGCTTCGCAAACATGCTTTTCTCCTTGCCCGGATAACCACGCAGCGCCTGCTTTGGGCCTGAACCGTTCAGGGCAGCGGTAGAGTGAATGTGGGAGGGATAATAACCAGCGTCACCGATGCCGGAATGTTTGGTAGCGCCCCGGCGATGTCAATTTGCGACATACCCACGCAAGGCGGACACATTGAACGGTGAGGAACGGCAGAAAGGGCAAAACATGGCGAATTCATCGCCAAATACGTCGTTATCCGGCATCTCTTGTTTTTCATCCGCGCAGATAATGCGGCTGTCATTCACTCAACGGCAGGCATAAGCCCGGGAGCGCAACATGAGTATCAGTGTCTTCGATCTGTTCAAAGTCGGAATTGGTCCCTCCAGTTCACATACCGTTGGCCCTATGCGCGCGGCACAACGCTTTGTCGAACCGCTCGGTCACCGTGAGGATCGTGGGATGATTTACCGCATCAAAGTCGAACTGTTTGGTTCGCTCAGCGCCACCGGGCGCGGGCACAGTACGGATAAAGCGGTACTGATGGGGCTGATGGGCGCCTCACCCGATACCGTCGATCCCGCTACGATCAACAGCACGATACAGGCGATTGATGAAACCGGCTCCCTCACGCTGCCCTGGGGAGAAAACATTGCGTTCGACAGCCATGAGGACCTGCTGTTTGTCGATGATGTGCTTGCTTACCATCCGAACGCGATGCGCCTGAGCGCGTTTTACCGCAACGGGCAAAGCCATTCGACCGTGTATTACTCCATTGGGGGCGGATTTGTGCTGGATGAGGATGAGGCGCTGGCGTCGGCACATCTGGTGCCACAGTGCACGCTGCCCTACGACTTTAACAGCGGCGCCGCTTTGCTGGCACACTGTGCGGACCGGCAGTTACGCATCAGTGCACTGATGCTGGAGAATGAAAAAGTCTGGCGCACGGAGGCCGGGATTCGGACCGGTCTGGCGCAGATCTGGCAGGTGATGCAGCAGTGCATTGCCAATGGTCTGGAAAATGAAGGCATCCTGCCGGGAGGGCTTAACGTGCGCCGACGAGCGCCCATGCTCTACCGATCGCTGTGCCGCGCCTCAGCGGAAAATGTGATCAGTTCAACCCTGTCGGCGATGGACTGGATCAACCTCTATGCGCTGGCGGTCAATGAGGAAAATGCGGCAGGCGGGCGTATGGTTACCGCGCCCACGAACGGGGCGGCAGGTATTATCCCGGCGGTACTGATGTACTACATGAAGTTTGAACCCCAGGCGCGCGAAGACGATGTGGTCGATTTTCTGCTCGCGGCGGCGGCGATCGGCGCACTGTGCAAGAAAAATGCTTCCATTTCGGGGGCCGAAGTCGGCTGCCAGGGTGAGGTGGGGTCCGCCTGTGCTATGGCGGCAGCCGGCCTGACCGAGGTGCTGGGTGGCACGCCCGAGCAGGTCGAAAATGCCGCCGAGATTGCGCTGGAGCATAATCTCGGTCTGACCTGTGATCCGGTTGGCGGACTGGTGCAGGTGCCGTGCATCGAACGCAATGCCATTGCGGCAATGAAAGCGATAAACGCGGCACAGATGGCGCTGCGCGGCGACGGTCAGCACTTTATTTCGCTGGATAAAGTGATTCGCACCATGCGCGACACCGGACGGGATATGCAGGATAAATACAAGGAAACCTCGCGCGGCGGGCTGGCGGTCAACGCGATTGAATGTTAACGATGTGTTGGTTTTTGGTTACTTGCGCTTATGGGTTAGAATAAAAAACAGCCAGAAAAACACGTCACAAAACAGTGCAATAAAACCGTCATATGACTAAAACGGTTCAGCGGGTGCACCGTTATGAAGCCTGCCTGCGTTGAAAGGGCTGCAATGATCAAATCTGTGAAGCTGAACAAACATTTGTTTCGCTTATGTTAACTGTGTGTCATTTTTGCGTCGTGCGACCTGGTGACGAATGGCATGGCTGTTGCTTACTCTATAGGTGTTGGAAAGCAGTTGGGTGAAATACCCCTGGGTGATGTTCCTGTTAAGCCTAATAGAGGTCAGCGCACATGTTCGATACAGACGCAATTCATAAACGTTCCTCTACTGAAAATAAAACGCGCAGCGTAGGCTTTTTGCTGGTGAATAACTTCACCATGATCGCGCTGGCAACCGCCGTTGAACCCTTACGCATGGCGAACCAGCTGAGCGGCAAGGAGCTGTACAGCTGGTATACCGTCAGTGAAGAGGGCGCGCCCGTTGTCGCCAGTGACGGGATTGCCATTACACCCGACCATTCGATGGCGAACGTGCCGGCACTGGATGTCCTGATTGTGGTCGGCGGTGTCAACATTACCCGCAGCTATTCCAGTCGACAGATTGGCTGGCTGCAAAGTCTGGCGCGCCGTAAGATCCTGATTGGTGGCATCTGTACCGGCCCGTACCTGCTGGCGGAAGCGGGGCTGCTGGATGGCTATCACTGCAGCGCCCACTGGGAATGCATAGCCTCCATGCAGGAAGCCTATCCCCGCGTGATCTGCACCAATCAGCTGTTTGTGATTGAGCAGGATCGCATGACCAGCAGTGGCGGTACTGTACCGATGGATATGATGCTGACGATGATTCAACGGCATTTTGGCCATCAGCTCACCGCCGCCATTTCAGAGATGTTTATCTGCGACCGGGTCCGCAACGAGTCCGACTACCAGCGTATTCCCCTGCGCCATGTACTCGGCACCGCCCAGCCCAGCCTGGTCGAAGCCGTTTCCCTGATGGAAGCCAATATCGAAGAGGCCATCGATCTGGATGAACTGGCCGGATACGTGGGCCTGTCCCGGCGACAGCTGGAACGGCTGTTCCAGAAATATCTGCACTGTTCGCCCTCACGTTACTACTTAAAGCTGCGTCTGTTCCGCGCCCGTCAGTTATTAAAACAAACCTCCATGTCGATTATTGAAATTGCGCTGGCCTGCGGTTTTGTTTCCACGCCGCACTTCAGTAAATGCTATCGCGAACACCTTGGCGTGCCGCCGCGTGAAGAGCGGCGCGGCGTTCACAGCCAGGGAAGCGGCAAAACGCTGACGCAGTTTTTCATGGCCGACCTGCCCGGCCTGACTAACTGGCAGCAGGAAAGCACCGTCTCCACCTCCCTGCGTATTCTGAACGAAGCGCGGTTTGAACCCACCTTTGGCTCCGTCACGCTGCCGGGCAATCTCTGACGCCTGTCTTACCCCACTGTGTCAGCAAAAAACAGCCTTTCGGGGCTGTTTTTTGCTTCGGGTCCCGCAACGTATTGCCGTTTTTCTGTGCCCTGAACTGCGCCAGCGGTCAGGCAAGTGACGTTTTCAGAACAATTCTGCCCGCGCGTAAACCCTATTCTGTTTTCATCAGGCCGCATCCGGTTATGACGTAAACCAGAGAGGAAGATATGAACGCGACTGAATTGCATGATTCTGCGATTGTCATTGATGGGTTGGTCATTGCGAAGTGGGACAGAGCGCTGTTTGAAGATATGCGCCGCGGCGGACTCACCGCGGCCAACTGCACGGTATCCGTGTGGGAGGGCTTCCAGAGCACGGTGAATAACATCGTCGAGATGAATCACCTGATTGCGCAAAACGCCGATCTGGTCACCAAAGTCACCACGACGCGCGATATCCGCCGCGCTAAGGACGAAGGCAAAACCGGGATTCTGCTGGGCTTCCAGAACGCCCATGCGTTTGAAGACCAGCTTGGCTATATCCAGGTGTTTAAAGAACTGGGTGTCGGTGTGGTGCAGATGGCCTATAACACGCAGAACCTGGTCGGCACCGGCTGCTATGAGCGTGACGGCGGGCTCTCGGGCTACGGCCATGAAGTCGTGGCGGAAATGAACCGCGTCGGCATGCTGTGCGACCTGTCGCACGTCGGCGCGCAAACCTCGAAAGAGGTGATCCTCGCCTCGAAAAAACCGGTGTGCTACTCACACTGCCTGCCGTCAGGTCTGAAAGATCACCCGCGCAATAAATCGGATGAAGAGTTGAAGTTTATTGCCGATCACGGCGGCTTTGTTGGCGTCACCATGTTTACCCCGTTTTTAAAGAACGGTATTCACTCCACCATCGAGGATTATGTCGAAGCCATCGACTACATCTTTAACCGGGTCGGGGAAGACCAAATCGGCATTGGCACCGATTTCACCCAGGGACATGGCCAGGCATTTTTCGAATGGCTGACTCACGATAAAGGCTACGCCCGCCAGTTAACGGACTTCGGCAAGATCATCAACCCGGAGGGCATTCGTACTTTGGGCGAATTCCCGAATTTAACCGCCGCCTTGTTACGTCACGGCTTCACCGAAAAGCAGGTACGTAAATTTATGGGCGAAAACTGGCTCAATCTGCTGGCCAATGTCTGGAACGAGTAAATCCGTTACCCATTCCTGTGAACACGTGAGGTTAAACCATGGCACATGCGCCTGAAATGCCTATCAGCGTCGATGATGAAACCGGCGTCTGGACCACCGATGCGTTACCGATGTTGTACGTACCGCGCCACTTTTTTGTGAATAACCATATGGGCATCGAAGAGGAAATCGGTGCAGAACGCTATGCCGCGATCCTCTACAAAGCGGGCTATAAATCCGCCTGGCACTGGTGTCAGAAAGAGGCCGAACTGCACGGTTTTTCGGGTGAGGCGGTGTTTGAACACTACATGAAACGCCTTTCTCAGCGCGGCTGGGGCTTTTTTACCACCGAGTCGCTGGACCTGAAGCAGGGGACCGCGCGCATCCGGCTCGATCACTCCGCGTTTGTGTATCAGTACGGCAAAGTGAACCGTAAGGTGGACTACATGTTTACCGGCTGGTTTGCCGGTGCCATGGACCAGATCGCCGAAAGCCTGGGCTACAGCGTAAGAACGCAGGCGGTGCAGACGCAGAGTGCGGCGGAAGAGGGCTGTGATTACGGCATCTTCACCGTTTCGCCGCGCTAAACACGCACGCGCCGCAGCCTGCTGCGTAAGACGCATGACCTGAAGGAACCGCTGGCTGGCGGCGGGCTATCAGAATTACGTGAAGGTGAAGCTATGTCACAGTTTGATCTGCTGTTTGAGCCATTGAAGATAAATAAACTGACTATCCGCAACCGCATTGTCAGCACGGCCCATGCCGAGGTGTACGCCACGGATGGCGGAATGACCACCGATCGCTACGTGAAATACTATGAAGAGAAAGCGAAGGGGGGATGTGGCCTCTGTATCTGCGGCGGCTCAAGCGTGGTGTCCATCGACAGTCCGCAGAGCTGGTGGAGCTCGGTCAACCTGAGCACTGATCGTATCATTCCGCACTTTCAGAATCTGGCCGATGCCGTGCATCAGCACGGCGGCAAAATCATGATTCAGATTAGCCATATGGGTCGCCGTTCACGCTGGGATGGGGAAAACTGGCCGAATCTGATGTCGCCGTCCGGTATTCGTGAACCGGTGCACCGCGCCACCTGTAAAACGATCGAGGAAGAGGAGATCTGGCGCGTCATTGGCGATTTCGCCAAAGCGGCGGTGCGGGCGAAAGCGGGCGGCCTGGATGGTGTCGAGTTATCGGCCGTGCATCAGCATATGATCGACCAGTTCTGGTCGCCGCGCGTCAATAAGCGCACGGATGAATGGGGTGGCAGCTTTGAAAAACGGATGCGTTTTGGCCTTGAAGTCCTGACTGCCGTGCGTGACGCGGTGGGGCCGGACTTTGTGGTGGGCATGCGCATCACCGGCGATGAGTTCCATCCGGACGGCCTCAGCCATGAGGACATGCGCCAGATTGCCGCGTACTACGATAAAACCGGCCTGGTCGATTATTTCGGTGTGGTCGGTTCCGGCTGTGACACCCACAACACGCTGGCTAACGTGATCCCCAACATGAGTTATCCGCCCGAGCCGTTCCTGCACCTGGCGGCAGGCATTAAAGAAGTGGTCTCGGTGCCGGTGATCCATGCGCAGAATATTAAAGATCCCAATCAGGCACAGCGCATTCTCGCCGCGGGCTATGTGGACTTTGTCGGCATGACGCGCGCCCACATCGCCGATCCGCACCTTATCGCCAAAATCAAAATGAATCAGGTAGACCAGATTCGTCAGTGCGTCGGGGCGAACTACTGTATCGACCGTCAGTATATGGGGCTGGATGTGCTGTGTATTCAGAACGCGGCCACCTCGCGCGAGTACATGGGGCTGCCGCATATCATTACCAAAACCGACGGCCCTGTGCGCAACGTCGTGGTCATCGGCGGCGGGCCTGGCGGACTGGAAGCCGCACGCGTGGCAGCCGAGCGCGGTCATAAGGTGACGCTGATCGAACGCGCCAGTGAACTGGGCGGACAGATCACCATTGCCGCCAAAGCACCGCAGCGCGACCAGATGGCGGGGATCACGCGCTGGTTAGCGATGGAGCTGGCGCGCCTTAACGTTAACGTTATGACTGATACGACAGCGGATACGGCGATGATCCGGGACCTGAATCCGGATGTCTGCATCCTCGCTACGGGTGGACAACCTTTCCTTGAACAAAATCAGGAATGGGGCGCAGCCGACGGGAGGGTGGTCTCCAGCTGGGACATTCTCAACGGCGTGGTGGAGCCGGGCAAAAACGTACTGGTGTACGACGCCATCTGTGAATTCTCTGGCATGTCCGCCGCCGACTTCCTGGCGGCACGCGGCGCGTTAGTCGAACTGGTCACTGGCGACATCAAACCCGGCATTGGCATCGGCGGCACGACGTTCCCAACCTACTATCGCAGCCTGTATGAAAAAGCGGTCGTGATGACCGCTGATCTGGCGCTGGAGAAAGTGTATCGCGAAGGCGAGAAGCTGGTGGCGGTGCTGGAAAATGAGTATACCGGCCAGAAAGAGGAGCGGGTGGTCGATCAGATCGTGGTCGAGAACGGCACGCGTCCTGATGAGGCGCTGTACTACGCGCTGAAAGCCGAATCGCGCAACAACGGGCAGATTGATGTAGAGGCGCTGTTTGACATCAAACCGCAGCCGGTGTTGTCGCAGCCGGGCAGTGGCATGATCCTCTGGCGCCTGGGCGACTGCGTGTCGCAACGCAATGCCCACGCCGCGATTTACGATGCACTGCGTCTGTGTAAGGACCTGTAATTCGCCGTCGTTGACGTGCAGCCCGCGCGCTGCACATCGCAGAAATTGTCTGGTAAGGGCACATCATGGTACTCGATCGGTTACTTCCCTGGTTACTGCTTGGCGCAGTGATACTCGCCCTCATCGGTATGGTCAGGCGCATGCTGCTCTGGCGGCGCGGGCAACCTGAAAAGGTGGCCCTGCTGAGCGGTTTGCTGGCCATGCCACGGCGCTATCTGGTCGATCTGCATCATGTCGTGGCACGCGATAAATACATGTCGCGCACCCATGTGGCGACCGCAGGTGGCTTTGTCCTGTCAATGTTACTGATTCTGGCGGTTCACCTCTTTCGCATCAGCAACGTACTGGTCAATGGCGTACTGGCGGCCGCGCTGGTCGTCATGTTTACAGGCGCGCTGTTTGTCTGGTATCGCCGCCGGAATCCGCCCGCCCGGCTTTCGCGTGGCCCCTGGATGCGGCTGCCGAAAAGTCTGCTGGTGTTTGCGTTCACCTTCTTTATCACCACATTGCCGATCTCGGATCGGTTTGGCGAGGCCGGACGCTGGGCGCTGGCGCTGCTTCTGCTGGCGGGCATCATCTGGGGACTGGGTGAGATGGTGTTTGGCATGGCCTGGGGCGGACCGATGAAACATGCCTTTGCGGGCGCACTGCATCTGGCTTTTCATCGCCGGCCGGAACGCTTTGGCGGCGGACGTTCAACCGGACTCAAAAGCGTCGATCTCAATGCGCCGACGCTGGGCGTCGAAAAACCGGCGGATTTTAAATGGAATCAACTGCTCGGATTTGACGCCTGCGTCCAGTGCGGTAAGTGCGAAGCAATGTGCCCGGCATTTGCGGCGGGTCAGCCGCTAAACCCAAAAAAGCTGATTCAGGACATGGTGATCGGTATGGCAGGCGGCAACGATGCCCGTTTTGCGGGCAGCCCTTATCCCGGTGTACCCGTCGGTGAGGCCTGCGGCCAGCCGCATCAACCGATCGTCGGGGGGCTGATTAAAGAAGAGACGTTATGGTCCTGCACGACCTGCCGCGCCTGCGTTGAGGAGTGCCCGATGATGATCGAGCACGTTGATGCCATTGTCGATATGCGCCGTTTTATGACGCTGGAAAAGGGGCAAACACCAGGCAAGGGCGCGGCAGTGCTGGAAAACCTCAGTCTCACTGACAACCCGAACGGCTTTAATCCGCGCAGCCGTACGCACTGGGCGGCTGACCAGAACCTGCCGCTGATGCGCGACGTGAAACAGACCGACGTGCTGTTCTGGGTATCGGACGGCGCGTTTGATATGCGCAGTCAGCGTATCCTGCGCGCCTTCGTCAATATTCTTAAGGCCGCCAATGTGCGTTTTGCGGTGCTGGGCGATGAAGAACGGGACAGCGGCGACGTGGCGCGGCGGCTGGGCGATGACGCTACATTCCAGCGCCTGGCGAAAAGCAACATTGCGACGCTGCAACAGTATCGTTTTAACCGCATCGTCACCACCGATCCGCATGCCTTTCACTGTCTGAAGAATGAATATCCTGAACACTATCCGGCTGGCACGCAGCCCGACTACGAGGTGCTGCACCACACGACATTCATCAACGAACTGGTTAAGGCACAGCTCCTGGACCTGAAGGATTACAAGGGCGGCAAGGTGACCTGGCACGATCCCTGTTATCTCGGCCGCTATAACGGTGAATATGCCGCTCCGCGCGAAGTGCTGGCGGAGCTGGGGATCACGCTGTCTGAAATGACCCGATCCGGCTTTCGTTCCCGCTGCTGCGGTGGCGGGGGCGGTGCGCCGGTGACGGATATTCCTGGTGAACGCCGTATCGCCGATATGCGCATGGAGGATGCCAGAGAGACCGGGGCGGAACTGATCGCTGTCGGTTGCCAGCAGTGTACCGCGATGCTGGAAGGCGTTGTCGGGCCACGTCCGGCGGTAAAAGACATCGCCGAACTGGTGGCTGAGGCGCTGAGCGAACCCAAAAAACCGCTGCCCGCGAAAATCCGCGACCGCCAAATTGCTGTGGAGGTTATCTGATGGAAACGATCATACGTCGCGATCCGCGCCTTGAGTGGATCAGCCGCAACCGCCTGCATCCCGACCATGCGGAGCGGTGTCAGCCGCCGCCGGAGAGCCGCGGCCCGTCAGGGTTGCTGCGCAAAAACCCACACGGCGTAGGCTTTACCGGCCCGACTGGCCTCAGGCGCATTGACCGCGAGAACGGTAATGCCTGCGTGCAGCTCGCCAGCCGGCGTCTGGCCGGGGCTGATCATCCGGTCGAACGGCCGCTGTATCGTGTGGAGCAGCCCGATTACTGCGTGGCCGTGGTGCTCGACATGTCCGGCGGACGCCTTACCCGCCACGATCGCGATATCCTGGGCCAGGCTCATCAGCTGATCCAGCATGCTGGTGGCGCTGGCGTGGTGATGGCCGTGGTGTTTGGCGAGCATCGTGAAGGGGACTTTGCGACGGCCGGTGTGGATCGCCTGCTGCATCTCAGCGGCGAGCACTATACCGGCTACCGCCCGGAGCAGCGCATTCATGCACTGATGGCGGTTGAAAAAGAGTGGGCACCGCGTTTCTGGCTGTTCCCGGACAGCGTCGCGGGCGGCTTCGAACTTGGCTGCAGGTTTGCCGCCCGCACGGGCGAACGGCCCGCAACCCAGGTCTGGCGCGTAACCGGGGAAACCTGCATCAGCCGTGCCGCAGGCGGCAGCGCGGATATTACCCGACCGCTTGCGCGCGTGATGTTGCTGGCGGAGGAGTGCGCCGAACCGATCGACGACACCCGGCATGAGGTCTTGCCGGTCAGCATCGGGCCATTGAGTATCCGGACAAAACGTATTGAGGACTGCGGCCTGATACCGGTCGATCCGGCTGCGGTGCCGCTGGGCGAAGCGGAATTCATTCTGTCGGCAGGCAATGGCATCGGCAACTGGGAACAGTTTCATGCCACGGCCGCGCTTCTCGGGGCCACCGAAGGCGCAAGCCGTGTCGTGGTGGACAGCGGTCATATGCCGCGTTTCCGTCAGGTAGGGGCCACCGGCACCTGGGTAACGGCACGGGTTTATGTGGCGGTGGGCATCTCCGGCGCGGTACAGCATTTACAGGGCATTGCGCAGTGTGACCGGGTGATTGCCATTAATACCGACCCCGGCTGTGATATGGTCAGCCGCGCCTCGCTCAGCGTGATTGCCGACAGTGATGAGGTTCTGGCAGCGCTGGCACGGCGGGTGCGTGACTGGCGCAAAGAGGAGTTACATCATGCAGCATAATGTGCAACACAGCGGCTGCCGTATCACCGCGCTGGTGTCGGTGGGCAGGCATCCGGAATCCGGACGCGCCCGTCGGGCAGAACAGGACGCCCGCGCGGTAGAGCTTGGGCTGACGCTGGCGCAGGACACCCTGGAAGTCCTGCATGCGGGCGATCCGCATGATGCGGCGCTGCGCAGCTATGCCGGGATGGGCGTGGAGGCGCTGCGCGTGCTCGCCATGGACGAACAGGGCGACGCGGTGGCGGTATTGAGCCATTACCTTAGTCAGGATCAGCCGGACGTGATCCTGACCGGCGGCCGGTCGGAGCGGGGTGAGTCGTCCGGTATGCTGCCTTTTCTGCTGGCGGAAGCGCTGGCGATGCCGGTGGTGGTCGGCGTGGCGGAAATCGTCAGCCTCAACGGCACCGATGCCGAAGTATTACAGGCACTGCCGCGAGGACAGCGCCGGTTGCTACGCATTGCGCTGCCGTTTATCGCCAGCGTCGACATGGCCGCCTGCGCACCGCGTCAGGTCGCCTTTGGTCCGGCAAACCGGGCGACGATTATGGCGCAGCCGGGCGTTGAGGTGCGGGATGCGGCAAGAGCGGAATGGCAGATTGCCCCGGCGGTCAAACGGCCGAAGCGTCTCAAAAAGATCAAAGCCAAAACGGCTGCTGACCGCTTTAAAGCGGCAACCGCCAAATCACAGAGCGACGGCGGAAAGGTTTTGCAAAATAAACCGGTAGAGGAAATGGCGCAGGCGGTCTTTGATCTGCTGCTGGAGGAGGGGGTGATTCGCTAGGGCAACGCTGATCCTGCCTGGCTTGATCCTCGCCAGGCAGGAATATCATCAGTCTTTCACGTTTTTGAGGATGGTTTCACTGTACCAGTCGATAAAGTTAATCACGCCGAACTCATAGGTTTCCGAATAAGGGCCCGGTTGATAGCCGACAGAGTTAATCCCACGCTGGTTTTCTTCCCCCAGAACGCGATCCTGCTCATTGGTCGCATCCCAGACGGCACGCAGTTTCTCGGGATCAAAATCTTCACCCGCTACCGCGTCTTTATGCACAAACCATTTGGTGGTGACCATCGTTTCCTGCGCCGAGAGGGGCAACACGCGGAACACAATAAAGTGATCGCTCTGCATGTGGTTCCAGGAGTTCGGCAGGTGCAGGATGCGCATGGAACCCTGATCGTGACTCAAAAAACGCCCCATGAGTCTGGTGCAGCCTTCGCGACCATCTATGGTCATCGCCTTCGTGCCCTCTTTCAGCGGCATCCGCACGATGCGGTTACGCAGGCCAAAGCTCTGGTGGCGATGGGGAATCCCCTGTTCGTCCCAGCGTGCGGCCTGTTTATTGTAGTAATCGTGGAAGCTCTGCGGCGCGCGCGGATCGTTGGTATCGTCCCACTCCAGCAGGCTGTTCAGCAGTTCAGGATGACTTCCGGCGCAGTGATAGCACTCGCGATTATTCTCCAGTACCAGTTTCCAGTTCGCTTTTTCGTACATGTGCGATTCTGCCGCCAGTTTGGTGTTTTCCACGTCATGGGGCGCCATATATTCGTCCAGGGTGGCCAGAAAGGCGTCAAAGTCAGACTGTGGCGGCGCATCAGCCAGACAGACAAAAATAAAGCCGCCGGCGGTTTTGCAGTGCGCCTTTTTCAGCCCGTGCTGCTTCATATCAAATGCCTGATTCATTTCCGAGCCGGCAAATAACAGATTGCCTTTCAGGTCGTAGGTCCACTGATGATAGGGACACACCAGGTTCGCTACTTTGCCGCGCTCTTTTGAGCAGAGTCTGGAGCCGCGATGACGGCAGGTATTATGAAAGGCGTTAATGTTACCTTCCGCGTCCCGCAAGACCAACACCGGGTTCTGACCCACCTCAAGGGTGAAGTAGTCCCCTTTTTTCGGGATTTCACTGCTCATTCCGGCAAACAGCCACTCTTTCTGAAAGATCGCCTCCATATCAATGCGAAACAGAGTCGGGTCGTTATAAAGCGCCTGCGGCAGCGAGTAGTTGGGCTGACGCTTTTCGAGCAAATCGCGTATGCGGTCGTTCGCATCGACAAGGCTTGTACAGGTGATATTCAGCAGATCGTTATGGCTCATAGTGATCTTCCCGCGCGGTTAAGGAGAGTGTTTTGCGCCTTTCCAGGCGTAACAGGATGCCAACCACCCAAATTTTCCGTCAGGCCAGACGTTGATACACGCGTAACGGCTAAGGGTGACGTCCATGCTGCACGGGTTACGCGCACGCCAATGTTCTGCCAGCGACATCCATCCCCTCTGTTAAAGACGTGCGCGCGAAATTTCTTAGCGGGACGGTTTTTTTAAGCATTTCCGTGTCGCGAATAACTAAATGCTGAAACAGGGTTAAACGGAAAATCAGGCTTACCGGCTCAAAAGCCTGTTGCGATGTCGCCAGTCAGACAGGCAATTGAACTCTCCACTTCTGATGGGAATGAAACGTATGTCAGACCGAAATATCACCGTACTGAATACCAATGCTTTTGAGCCTGTCACAACACAAACCTGGACCAATGGCCGCCATGCGGTGCGCTGTGTGAAGGTGATACAGGAAACCCATGACGTGAAAACCTTCTGCTTTATGGCAGAGCAGCCGGTGATGTTCTTTTTCAAACCGGGGCAGTTTGTCACGCTGGAACTGCTGATCGAGAATGAAACGGTTTTCCGCTCCTATACCATCTCCAGTTCGCCCTCCGTGCCTTACAGCTTCTCCATTTCGGTAAAACAGGTGCCGGGCGGCGTGGTCTCGAACTGGTTACATGCCACACTGCGCGAGGGCATGAATCTGGCAGTACATGGTCCGGTAGGGCAGTTCAACTGCATCGACTATCCCAGCAACAAGGTGCTGTACCTCTCTGGCGGCGTGGGCATTACGCCCATGATGTCGATGGCGCGCTGGTATTTTGATACCAATGCGGATGTGGACATGGTGTTTGTGCACAGCGCACGAACGCCGGAAGACATTATTTTCCGACGCGATCTGGAAAACATGACGGCGCGTATCCCCAATTTCAGACTGAGCATCATCTGTGAGCGGTACGAATCGGGCCAGTGCTGGTCCGGCTTCAGCGGTTTCCTCAATTTGGCGATGCTGCAAATGATTGCTGCGGATTTCAAGGACCGCGAGATTTTCTGCTGTGGCCCGACACCGTACATGCGCGCGATTAAAACGCTGTTACAGGAAGTCGGTTATGACATGACGCGCTATCACGAAGAGTCGTTTGGTGCCACACCAGAGGTCGTGCAGGAGCAGGTCGAACAGGAGGCCGAAGAGGCCGCTGAAATGGCCGACGCGCTGTGCAGTTCAGAACTGCTTAGCGTGGCATTCACCCAAAGCGACAAGAGCGTCAGAATCGCCCCCGGCGAAACCGTGCACGCCGCCGCGGCCAAACTGGGACTGCATATTCCAAAAGCGTGCGGCATGGGCATCTGCGGCACCTGTAAGGTGAAGTGCCTGGACGGCGACGTCGAGATGAACCACAACGGCGGCATCACCGATGAGGATGTGGAAGAGGGCTACATTCTGTCGTGCTGTAGCATTCCAAAGAACAATATCATCGTTGAATTTTAATGACGATCCGCATCGCCGTCTGGCGCACGCTCAGCGCGAGCACGTTTGCTGTGCACTGCGCAACGGTGACGCAGCCTGAACAGGGGTAAAGCGCCGTTCACCGCAGCGGATAGACAGCCGCAGCGTCAGTGACAGGGCTTATTCTCTTTCTTGCTGGCCGTCCTCACTCTGCATCGACGCCTCACTCCCGCGTAAGGGCCGTCGAACGGGACATATGTCCTGCAAGCGTTCACAAAAGCGCACCAAACAAAAAGCCCGCTCAGGTTTCCCTGAGCGGGCTTTTCTCAATCTGGCTCCTCTGACTGGACTCGAACCAGTGACATACGGATTAACAGTCCGCCGTTCTACCGACTGAACTACAGAGGAATTGTTGGAACGGGGCGAATAGTAGCGGCGTCAGTACGGGATGTCAAAGCACTCTTTAACGGTTTGCGTTCAAGTGCGTGTAAAAGCAGCGCATTGGCGAAGATCTGACGCATTCGCTTGCTTTTCAAACTGCTAACAGGATCTCACTTTAAACCCATTTCCGGGTAGATGTTAGACGCATGTCAAATTTTTGTTATTTGACGATATCAAAACACTTGTTTCAGTGCTTTTATGATAAAAATTTCAAAAACGTAATTTATGGAATAAATAAACTGTTTGCGGCGACAAAATGGAATGTTCTGAGATGTGTCCGCGTCGCCTGTAGCGCATGTTTATGGAAATCATGAAGATAAGAAAAGTGGTGGGAGTGTCAGAAAAGCGTCAACGTAGTCGTCTTACCTCAAATTTTCCATTAAAAACGCCAGCGAGGCGGTATGAATGTAAAAAATATTTTTCATTCAACAGGTCAGTCGCTAGCAAGTTAACAAATAAGAAGGGTCCCTATGAACATCAAAAAAACGATTGTTGCTTCACTGTTAGCCTGCATGTTGCCCGCCGCTGCGATGGCGAAAGATATTTCCGTGGGGGTTTCGATGGCGATGTTTGACGATAACTTCCTGACCATTGTGCGTAATGCTATACAAAATGAGATGAAAAAGGATGACGTAAAAGGCCAGATTGAAGATGCCAAAGGCGATGTCGCGCAGCAACTTCAGCAGGTACAAAACTTTATTGGTCAGGGCGTCGACGCCATTATTGTTAACCCGGTGGACACCGACGCGGTGAAACCGATTATCGATCAGGCATCTAAGGCGGGTGTGGCGCTGGTGTTCGTCAACCGCAAACCCCAGGCGCAGTTGGGTGACAAGATGGCGTTTGTGGGTTCTGACTCCGAACTGGCGGGCCGTCTGCAGATGGAAGCGCTGGCAAAAGCCATGAACGGAAAAGGTAACGTGGCTATTTTGCTGGGTGATTTGGCGAACGAATCCACCCGCGAGCGCACCAAAGGGGTGGAAGCGGTCGTGGCGAAATACCCGAATATTAAAGTGGTACAAAAGCAAACGGCGAAATTTAGCCGTAACGATGCGGTGGACGTCGTGAGTAACTGGATGACCGCCGGAGACGATATCAACGCCATCGCGTCAAACAACGACGAAATGGCCATCGGTGCCATTCAGGCGCTGGGTAAAAACGATAAACATATTCTGGTCGCCGGTGTCGATGGTACGCCCGATGCGCTGCAGATGATTAAGAACGGCAAAATGGTCGCCAGCGTGTTCCAGGACGCAAAAGGACAGGGTGAAGGTGCCGTTCAAACGGCGGTTAAGCTCGTCAAAGGTGAGAAAGTGCAAAAGATCGTCGATATCCCGTTCCAGCTGATCACCAAAGACAACTACACCAAATACACCAGCATGAACCAAAAATAAACGTCCTGAACCTGTGGAACGGAGGTGATGTATGACCGCGTTTGCGCTTGAAGCCGAAGGCATCAGCAAGTTCTTTCCGGGCGTGAAGGCACTGGATAATGTGTCGTTACGTGTGCGTCCGGGAACGGTACATGCGTTGATGGGTGAAAATGGCGCGGGCAAATCCACTTTAATGAAATGCCTGATCGGGATGTACCGTCCCGATCAGGGCTCCATTAAAATTAAAGGGGAGCCAGTGCAGTTCAGGGACACCATGGATGCGTTACGTTCCGGTATTTCCATGATTCATCAGGAACTCAACCTGGTGCCGCATATGACCGTCGCAGAGAATATCTGGCTGGGACGGGAGCCGGTGAAGTTTGGTTTTGTCGATCACGCCCGACTGAATGAAGAAACCCAGCAGTTGTTAAGCCGCCTGAACATCAGACTGAAAGCCGATCGGCTGGTGGGCGAACTCAGTATTGCGTCACAGCAGATGGTGGAGATCGCCAAAGCGGTGTCCTGGAACTCGGACATTGTGATCATGGACGAGCCCACCTCCGCCCTGACGGAAACCGAGGTCGCCCATCTGTTTACCATCATTCGTGATCTGCGCGAGCAGGGCAAAGCCATCGTTTATATCAGTCACAAAATGGATGAGATCTTCGCCATTACGGATGAAATCAGCGTGTTCCGCGATGGCAGTTGGGTGGGCAGCGACAGTACCAGCGCATTCACGCGTCAGTCGCTGATTACCAAAATGGTCGGACGTGAGCTGACGCAGCTGTTCCCGAAATTCAATAATGCGATTGGGGAAGAGGTGCTCACCGTTCGTCATCTGAGTTGTCAGGACCGCTTTTCCGACGTCAGCTTTGGCGTGCGCCGTGGGGAAATTCTCGGTGTGGCGGGTCTGGTCGGTGCCGGACGCAGTGAAGTGATGGAAAGCCTGTTTGGCATGGTGCCTTTCGACAGCGGCGAAATCCTGATTGATGGTGTGCCGGTCGCTATTGATTCGCCGTCGGTCGCCATCGAAAAAGGAATGGCGTTTCTGACAGAAGATCGCAAGAAGTCCGGATTGTTTTTGGTGTTGTCGGTGTTAGAGAACATGAGCATCGTCAACATGCCTGAATACAGCGGTAAAGGCGGTTTTGTCAGTCATGTGAAAATGGCTCAGGACTGCATGGATCAGATCCGCCGTCTGAATATCAAAACTCCCACCATGGACCAAATCATCAATAACCTGAGCGGAGGGAATCAGCAGAAAGTGTTGATTGCCCGCTGGCTGCTGGCTCAACCCAAAATCCTGATTCTTGATGAGCCAACCCGTGGAATTGACGTCGGGGCGAAAGCAGAGATTTACCGTTTGATCAGTGAACTGGCCAACCGTGGAGTTGCCATCATTATGGTGTCGTCAGAGCTGCCGGAAATTCTGGGCATGAGTGACCGTATCATGGTGATGCATGGTGGGCGCATTACCGGCATCCTCGATAAAGACGAGGCCGATCAGGAAACTATTTTGTCGTTAGCATCCGAATGAGGCGCGAAACCACGATGAGTAATATGAAAGCAACGGCCACGCAGGCTCCTCAGCATCAACCCTCTTTTTTTGCGCATTTACGTCAGAAACTGCCAAAAGATACCGGCATTTTTGTCGTGATGGTCGGCATTGCGTTAATTTTCGAAATGTTTGGCTGGTATGTGCGCGATCAGTCCTTTTTGATGAACACCAATCGTCTGATTCTTATCGTCCTGCAGGTTGCCATTATCGGCATCATTGCTGTGGGCGTGACCCAGGTCATTATTACCACCGGTATCGATCTGTCCTCCGGGTCGGTTATCGCGCTCACTGCCGTTGTAGCCGCCAGTCTGGCGCAAACTTCAGATACGCTGACCCCGATGTTTCCGTCACTGGTGAACATGCCCGCGGTGGTGCCGATTGGGGCCGGCATTGGGGTAGGGTTATTGTGCGGTCTGATTAACGGCGTATTAATTACCCGTACCGGTATTCCCCCGTTTATTGCCACGCTGGGCATGATGGTGTCGGCCCGTGGACTGGCACAGTATTACACCCAGGGTAACCCTATCAGTTTTCTCTCTGACGGGTTCACCTCGATTGGCCAGGGCGCAATGCCGGTCATTATCTTCCTGGTGGTTGCGCTGGTGTTCCACATCGCACTGAAACATACCCGCTACGGCAAATACGTGTACGCCATCGGCGGTAATATGACCTCGGCCAAAGTGTCCGGTATCAACGTCAATAAATACCTGATTATTGTCTATACCATCGCAGGCGCGTTGTCCGGCCTGGCGGGCGTGGTACTGGCAGCGCGCGTCAGTAGCGGCCAGTCGAGCATGGGCGTGGGCTATGAGCTGGATGCGATTGCCGCGGCGGTTATCGGCGGCAGCAGCCTGATGGGCGGCGTAGGGCGCATTACCGGCACGCTGATAGGCGCGGTGATACTGGGACTGATTAAAAGCGGCTTTACGTTTGTCGGGGTAGATGCGTATATCCAGGATATCATCAAAGGCATCATCATCGTCGCCGCAGTGACCATCGATATGCGACGCAACCGTGCCAAACGCTGAATACGCTGCCGCCCTGGCGCTGTAGCGGCGCTGGCGGCAGGCGCTTATCCCGGTCACATCGTTCACCCTGCGCCCGGGACTAAGCGCCACCGCCGCCTTGCTACATCACAAATGCGTTTACGTCGTCCCGTTTCGCGATCCTGTTAAAAGAAAAAACAGGGTACGAAACGTTTCGGTTATTCCTTTTAACTAATGCGTCTTTGCACGTCTGCCGGGCCGCAATAACGCCGCCCCGGCGGTCTGCTAAACCTGTTACGTTTCCCGCCTTTTACGGATAAACCCTGCCCCGGAGAGGTGGGGGGATTTCCCGGTCATCAAGCCTCATCCTCGATGAAGATTGCCTGTTAACCATCCCTGCACGCTGGTCTGTCATGTTGCGCACTATTGCGGTGCAGGGCGACATGAATGGGAAAAGCAGGTCTGGCAGTCGTCCGGGATTACCTCTTTAGAGGTAACAGGAAACGCTTTTTTATCCGACTGTTAGAAAAATTTTCAAAGATATTTTGCAAACTGAATAAACCTGGTCTGCATCTTGCAATTCCCTCTTATGCAGGCTGGTGAGTAGCGACCAGCCAGACACCTTGACGTAGCGACGGAGGCAAGATGAACTTAAGACGGCTGAAATACTTTGTGAAAATCGTCGATATCGGTAGCCTGACACAGGCAGCAGAAGTGCTGCATATTGCTCAGCCTGCATTGAGCCAGCAGGTTGCTACGCTGGAAGGCGAGCTGGAACAGCAGCTTCTGAACCGGACCAAACGCGGCGTCACACCGACCGAAGCCGGTAAACTGCTTTACAGCCATGCACGCGTCATTCTGCGGCAGTGTGAGCTGGCCCAGTCTGCGGTGATGAATGCCGGTCAGGTGGTGGAGGGGCAGGTGTCAATCGGTCTGGCACCGGGCACGGCTGCATCCGCGTTAACTATGCCGCTTCTGCAAACCGTACGGGAACAGTACCCGGATATCATGATTTACCTGCATGAAAACAGCAGCAGTGCGTTGAATGACAACATCATCAGCGGGCAACTGGATATGGCGGTGCTGTATGACCGCGCCCCCACGGCGGGCATCAACAGCGTGCCCCTGCTGAAAGAAGATCTCTATCTGGTCGGCGCAACCGCCTGCCCTGGCGCCAACGTCGATCTGGCCGAGGTAGCCCAGATGAGCCTGTTTCTGCCGCGTGATTACAGCGCCGTGCGCCAGCGGGTTGATGAGGCTTTCTCACTGCGCCGCCTGAGCGCGCGCATTATTGGCGAGATCGAATCGCTTTCGACGCTCACCGCCGCAATATCCAGCGGGATGGGCGTGACCGTGTTGCCTGAATCGGCGGCCAGAGCGCTGGTTGGTTCAACCCAGGCCTGGATGGCGCGGATCACCAGCCCGACCATCAGCCTGCCGCTGTCACTGAATCTTTCACACCGCTTGCCGTTATCGCCACCCGCACAGGCCGTTAAAAATATTCTGCTGTCGCTGCTCAACAAGCCACTGACTGAAAAACGCGAACTCACTCTGGTCAGCTAAACACAGCGTTCTGTTTATCCCTCTCAAGCAGGGCGCGTAAAACCGCGCCGCTGCCTTTTCTCCTCTTCCAGGCTGTCCTCTCTGTGCGTCCTGCCGCCTTCTATATGCTTCAAACGCATAAATAAATCTTTTTTATTATTTCAGGTTATCGATAAGCGTTTTTATTATCGAATGATCAGATTGCGTAAAGAGAGGTAAATATTTTGAATTTCCAGCAACTTAAAATTATTCGCGAAGCCGCGCGGCGGGAGTTCAACCTCACGGAGGTCGCCAGCACGCTGTTTACCTCGCAATCAGGCGTCAGCCGTCATATTCGCGATCTGGAGGATGAGCTTGGCGTCGAAATTTTTGTCCGCCGTGGCAAGCGCCTGCTTGGTATGACGGAGCCGGGCAAGGCGCTGCTTACCATCGCCGAACGCATTCTCGATGAAGCTGGTAAAGTGCGTCGCCTGGCCGATGTCTTCACGAACGAATCCAGCGGCATTCTCTCTATCGCCACCACACACACGCAGGCCCGGTACAGCCTGCCGCCGGTCATCAAGTCCTTTCGCCAGCTTTATCCTAATGTCCGGCTTGAACTTAATCAGGGATCGCCGCAGGAAATTGTGAATATGCTACTGGCCGGTGAGGTGGATGTCGGGATTGCCAGTGAAATGCTGGCGAATAATAACAGCCTGGCCGCGTTTCCCTGGTTCAGCTGGCATCATGCACTGTTGGTCCCGCGCGATCATGAACTGGCACAACAGCAGCCGGTCTCACTGAATGCTCTCAGTCAGCATCCGTTAATTACCTACCGGCAGGGCATTACCGGCCGCTCCCGGGTGGACAGCGCGTTTCAGCGCGCCGGCTTAAAGCCGGATATCGTGCTCAGCGCTCAGGATTCCGATGTGGTGCGCACCTATGTCAAACTCGGGCTGGGCGTCGGTATTCTGGCCGATCAGGCCTGTGAAAAAGAGCCGGGCGGAGAGCTGGTCCGGCTGGATGCCACTCACCTGTTCGACGCCAACACCGTCTGGCTGGGCCTGAAACGGGGACAACTGCAGCGCAATTACGTCTGGCAGTTCCTTGAGCTGTGCAACGCGAATCTGTCGCTTGAAGAAATTAAAGCGCAGGCGCTCTCTACGGCAGGCGATGATGAGCCCGTAATCGACTTTCAAATCTGACTCCGCGTTGCGCCCTGACGGCATAAAATTTTTTTTCGGCCGTCATTCGCCATAGCGAACGCTTTCTGGCTGCCAATAACAACATCCTGCGCTTCCCCCAACCGATAAAGTGAAGAGAACTGAAAAAGGGGGATGCGATGTCACGTATACAACTGAAAGATCACACACTACTGCGCCAGCAGGCGCTGTTTGCCGGTGAATGGCAACACGGTTATCAGGGCGCAACGCTCGCCGTTAACGATCCGGCTACGGGCGAAACGCTGGCTAGCGTACCGGCGTTAGGTCGCCAGGAAACGGAGGCGGCAATTGCCTGTGCCGAATCGGTCCGCCATGCATGGGCGACAACCCCCAATGCCACCCGTGCGGCGCTGCTGGAAAAATGGCATCAGCTTATTCTTGATAACGCTGACGATCTGGCCATCATCATGACGGCAGAACAGGGCAAGCCGCTGGCGGAGGCGCGCGGTGAAGTGCTCTACGGTGCCAGTTTTGTGAAATGGTTTGCGGAAGAAGCGCGTCGGATTTATGGCGACACCATTCCCGCCCCAACGACCGACCGGCGCATTATTGTCCTGAAACAACCGGTTGGCGTCGCGGCAGCGATTACGCCCTGGAATTTCCCCATCGCAATGATTACCCGCAAAGTCGCACCGGCACTGGCGGCAGGCTGCCCGATTATCGTTAAACCGTCTGACCTGACGCCGCTGTCTGCACTGGCACTGGCCGTGCTGGCCGAGCGCGCGGGTTTCCCGGCAGGCGTTTTACAGGTGCTCACCGGCATGCCGACAGACATCGGCGCCGCGCTGACCGAAAGCCGTCTGGTGCGTAAAATCTCGTTCACCGGCTCAACGCGCGTGGGCCAGCTGCTGATGAAGCAGTGCGCTGACAGCATTAAACGCCTGAGTCTGGAGCTGGGCGGCAACGCGCCGCTTATTGTCTTTGACGACGCGGATATCGAGATTGCCGTCGCAGGCGTGATGACCAGCAAATTCCGTAATGCGGGACAAACCTGTGTGTGTGCCAACCGTATTCTGGTGCAGCGTAACATCTATGAACGCTTTGCCGCCCGACTGCTGGACGCGGTGGCGACCCTGAAGGTCGGGGATGGTTTTGCCCCTGGCAGCACTATCGGGCCGTTGATCAATACCTCCGCGGTGGAGAAGGTCAACGGGCACATTGATGATGCGCTGCAAAAAGGCGCAACGCTGTTGACCGGTGGCATCAGCAACGACCCCGGTACGTGGGTGCAGCCCACCGTGCTGGGACAGGTCACGAGTGAGATGCGCATCGCGCAGGAAGAAACCTTTGGACCGGTGGCTCCGCTGTTTATCTTTGATGATGAAGAACAGGCGCTGGCGATGGCAAATGACACACCCTTTGGTCTCGGCGCTTACTTCTTTACTGAAAATATCCGTCGAGCCTGGCGCGTGGCGGAAGCGCTGGAGTTTGGCATGGTCGGTTTTAATACCGGCGTCATTTCGCTGGAAGTCGCGCCGTTTGGCGGCGTGAAATTATCCGGGATAGGTCGCGAAGGGTCGCGATATGGCATTGACGAATATCTGGAGCAAAAAACATTTCACATGGGCAGCCTGTAATTTAACTTTTAATTTCTGATATTCCTCGCCAGCATGAACGTTATGCTGGCGTTTTTTTTGTGCGCCAGATCGACGTTTTATCCGTATTCTCCTTTTTAGTGCAAGTTTCATGCGCATTGCACCAAAGCAATGCGGCTTTTTTGTGAAGTAAATCATCTGTTTAACCCTTCGGCAATTCCGCAATAAATCCTTCACGAATACGGCACAAAAATTTTTTTGGGCGGTTTTAAACGCATTTTTATTTTTTTAACGGCTGGCATACTTTCTGCATTACCTAATAAAGCGTGCCGAAAAGCATTGCCAGAAATTAATTCATCCAGCATGTGATGGGTGTAACAAATAAGGATTCTTTCATGTTGAGTTTCGACCCGGAAAGCGTGCAACTCCCGCCTGGTCACTATATTGGCGGAAAACATGTACAGACACAGGGCGACGCTTTTGCCGTTAAACGCCCGTCTGATGGCAAGGTGTTTGCCACGCTGCGCGAAGCCCAGGCAGAGGATGTTGACCATGCCGTCATGACGGCACATCAGGCATTGAAAACCAGCGGCTGGTCAGGATGTGCACCGCGTGAACGTGGCCGGGTATTGCGCCGCTGGGCAGACTTAATCGAACAAGATCCCCTGCTGGCGCAGCTTGAAGCCCTTGGCTCAACCCGTCCGATTACCGATGTCGTGCAACATGAAATTCCCTTTACTGCCGAAGCCATTCGCTTCTATGCCGAGTGCGCCGACAAATACAGCGGCGATCTGTTTCCGACACGCGACAGTAGCCTGGGCATGTTGATTGCGGAGCCCTATGGCGTTATCGGGGCGATCACGCCGTGGAACTTCCCGCTGTCCATGGCTTCATGGAAATGCGGACCTGCGCTGGCCGCAGGCAATGCGGTAGTGCTTAAACCCTCAGAGCTGACGCCGCTGTCCACCGTGCGTATGGCCGAGCTGGCGGTGCAGGCCGGGTTACCGGCGGGCATTCTGAATATTGTGCAGGGCAGCGGTGCGGTGACCGGCAGCGCCCTGGTCAGGCATCCCCTGGTGCGCAAAGTCTCCTTTACCGGCTCCACTGTGACAGGCGCGCGCATTATGAGTGATGCGGCCCAGTTTGGCATGAAGCCCGTCACGCTGGAGTTAGGCGGCAAAAGCCCCCAACTGGTGTTTGATGATGCGGGCGAGATTGAGGTGCTGGCACAACGTATTCTGCGTGGCTTTACCGCCAACGGCGGCCAGGCCTGCGTTGCCGGGACGCGCCTGATTGTGCAGCGCGGTATTGCCGATGCGCTGACGGAACGGCTGGCGGCGCTGTGTCGTGAGGTCCGGCCTGGCGTGACCTGGCAGGAGACCAGCCGCTATGCCCCGCTGATTGATGCGCGTCAGGGCAACAAAGTGCAGTCCGTGATTGAGGCGGCGAAAGCCCAGGGCGCAGACGTGCTGGTGGGCGGTGACCGCTTCGCGGATACCGACGAGGGCTGGTTCTGGCAACCTACGCTGCTGACGCAGGTGAAACAGGATAATCCGGCAGTGCAGCAGGAAATCTTCGGGCCTGTGCTGACAATTCAGACGTTCGACAGCGAAGACGAAGGGCTGGCGCTGGCGGCACATGAGACCTATGGCCTGTGCGCCGGGGTGCACACGCTGAGCCTGCCACGTGCGATGCGTGCGATACGGGGAATCGCTTCCGGCACGGTATGGGTCAACCGCTACGGGCGGTCCGGCGATTTCATTATTCCTACCGGAGGGTTCATGGGGTCCGGCATCGGCAAAGATTTGGGTCGTCAGGCGTTCCAGGCCTGCCAGCGCCAGAAAAGCGTCCTTATCGATTTTTAAGCACCTAACCAGACAATAACGAGGTTAATGTAATGGCACTGTTTAAACCCAAATTCATCACGTTTGATTGCTATGGCACGCTGATCTTTTTTGATATGGCCGGTGCGGCAAAACGCTGTTTTCACGATCGCGTCGACGCGAAAGACATGGCGGCCTTTGTGACCGACTTTTCCAGCTATCGCCTGGACGAAGTGCTGGGCGCGTGGAAACCCTATTACGATGTGGTCAGCAATGCGATTCAGCGCACCTGTAAAAAGTGGGGCGTGACATGGACGCAGGCAGACAGCGATTACATTTACACCGACTGCGCCACCTGGGGACCGCATCCGGATGTGCCTGCCGGGTTAGCTAAAGTGGCGGAAGCCTTCCCGTTGGTGCTGCTGACCAATTCAATGAAGGATCTGATTCCGCACCATATTCCCCGTCTGGGTGCGCCCATCCACATGACGATTACCGCAGAAGAAGCGGGCGCGTATAAACCGCAGATGAAAGGCTTTGAATACATGCTGGAGAAACTGGACTGCCGTCCGGACGAAATTCTGCATGTCTCCTCCAGTTTCCGCTATGACCTGATGACGGCGCACGATCTTGGCATTAAACACAAGGTCTGGGTCAACCGTGGCCACGAACCGGCTAACCCCTATTACCAATACACCGAAATCAAAGACATTGGCGGCCTGCCCGGCGTCGTGGGTCTGTGAGGACAGCGTCATGAAACTGGAATCGTACTGGCAGGCGACCGCACCGGCGTTTCGCGCGGCCGCCAGCGGTCCGTTACCCGCCCACGCGGATGTGGTGGTGATCGGGGCGGGCTTTACCGGTGTTTCGGCGGCCTTATCGCTGGCGCGCAGTGGGATCAATGTGGTGGTGCTGGACAGCGGGGAGGTGATGAGTCAGGCCTCCGCCCGTAATGGCGGTCACTGCAACACCGGCGTGGCGCAAAACTTTGCTTCACTGGTGGCCAGCCAGGGGCTTGAGCAGGCCAGTCGGTTCTATAAGGCATTCGATGATGCCGTGACCTATGTCGGGCAGTTGATTAAAGACGAGCAGATTGACTGTGACTTTCGTCTGTGCGGCAAGCTCAAACTGGCCAGTAAGGCGTCGCACTTCTCTGGCCTGCGTGAGGCCTGGGAACTGATGCGCCGTACGGTGGATCCGGATGTGGAACTGCTCAGTCAGTCAGAGATTGCGCAGGAGATCGACGGCGGCGACTTTCATGGCGGCCTGCTACAGCATCACGGCGGCCAGATGCACATGGGCAAATTTGGCGTCGGCCTGGCCGAAGTCGCGGCCCGCAGTGGGGCAAAAATTTATACGCACCATCATGTTACGAAGCTGGAACGGCTTGACGGCTACCGCCATCGGGTGGTGACCAGCAAAGGTGACATTCTGGCCGATAAAGTGCTGATGGCGACGGGCTGTTCCAGTGACGGTCCGTTCCCGTGGTTCCAGCGCCGTATTGTGCCGGTAGGCAGCTTTATCGTGGTGACCGAGCCGCTGGATAGGGCGCTGCTTACCGGCTTGCTGCCGCATAGACGTAACTATGTGACGTCCATGAACATCGGCAACTACTTCCGGACCACCGCGGACAGCCGTCTGGTGTTCGGTGGCCGGGCACGCTTCGCCATCAGTAACCCAACGTCAGACTCCCGCAGCGGGGACATCCTGCACGCCGCCATGGCCAGTATGTTCCCCAGACTGCGCCATACGCAGATCGACTACTGCTGGGGCGGCATGGTGGATATGAGCGCCGATCGCCTGCCGCACGCAGGCGAACAGGACGGTGTGTTTTACTCGCTGGGTTACAGCGGGCATGGCACGCAGATGTCGGTATGGATGGGCCGGGTCATGGCCGATCTGTTGAGTGAGAAATCCCGCGATAACCCCTGGCAGCGCGAGACATGGCCTGCACTACCGGGTTATCACGGAAAACCGTGGTTCCTGCCTCTCGCCGGGCTCTACTACAAAGCAAAGGATCGCCTTTCATAACTTCACATTGTTTTTCAGGCCGCCGGGGCATTGTCGGGTCGAAACATCATGACCGGATCATCGCCTTCGCGGTGCGCGCCACACAGCATGTGCCGTCTGATTAACGCAGGGAATTTCACCGTTCGCTTGAAAATGTAATGAGGGTGTACAGATGAGTAAAATCGATAATAAAGAATCTGACGTAACCAATCCTGCTCTGACGCGGATGATCACTGAAGGTACGCTGTCCCGCCGCAGTCTGATGAAATTGCTTTCAGCCGGGGCCGCGATGAGCACCGGGCTGATCGGCTTCCCTGGCATGGCGCTGGCAGAGGAGAAACCGACTCAGGGCGGCAAAATCCGTGTGGGCATGTCCAATGCGTCGGCGACTGACACGCTGGACCCGGCGAAAGGCAATAACAGCGCCGACTTTACGCGCCAGTTTATGTTCTACAGCGGTCTGACAGAGGTGGATAAAACCCTGACGGTGAAACCTGCGCTGGCGGAATCCATCGACTCTGACGATGGCGTCACCTGGAGCATTAAGCTGCGTAAAGGCGTGACCTTCCATGATGGTAAGCCGTTTACGTCCAAAGACGTGGTTTATTCACTGAGCCGCCATAAAGATCCGGCCGTCGCGTCCAGCGCTTTCAAGCTGGCTGAGCAGTTCAAAACCATCAACGCCGTCAACGACAATGAAGTGCAGCTTATTCTGGTGGCACCTAACTTTGACGTTCCCTATATGCTCGCAACGTCGCCCTTCCTGATCGTGCAGGACGGCACCAAAGATTTCAGCAAAGGTATCGGCACAGGGCCGTTTGTCTGCAAAAGCTTTACGCCTGGCGTCAGTACGCTTGGCACGAAAAATCCCAACTATTTTAAACCGGGGCTGCCGCATCTGGACCAGGTGGAGCTGCTCGGCGTGACCGATCAGGCGGCCCGCGTCAATGCTCTGTTATCAGGCGATATTCAGGTGGCTTCAGGGCTGAAAGCCTCGGACAGTATGCGCATCAGCCGTACACCGGATCATGCGGTGCTTGAAACCAAGGGCGGCATGTACACCAACCTGATTATCCGCACCGACATTAAACCCGGCAGCAATCCGGATTTCGTGCTGGCGATGAAATATCTGCAACCCCGAGAGATCGTGGTGAAAACCGTGTTGCAGGGCTTTGGCGACGTCAGCAACGACACGCCGGTGCCGCCGTGGCACCCGCTGTACAACGCCGATCTCAAACCCCGTCCGTTGGATCCGGAAAAAGCGAAGTTTTATATCAACAAAGCCGGCATGAGCGGGCAAACCATTGAGATTGTTACGACGCCGCCGCTGGAAGGCGCAACCGAAGGCGCGCAGCTGATTCAGCAGGTAGGTCGCAACGTCGGACTGAACGTCAACGTGCGTCGTGTGCCGTATGAAGGCTACTGGGGGACCCACTGGATGAAAGATCCCATTGGTTATGGCTCCATCAACCCGCGGCCAACACTGGATATGCTGTTCTCACAGTTTTATCTCTCCAGCGCACCGAACAACGAATGCGGCTGGAAAAATGAACAGTTCGATCAGCTGGTGATTGCGGCGCGTGGCGAACGGGATAAAGCCAAACGCAAGCAGATGTACGGCGATATGCAAACCCTGATCTATGACCACTGCGGCACGCTGATTCCTGCCTTTATCAGCTCGATGGATGGTTACAGCAAAAAGTTGAAAGGGCTGGAAGCCTGGCCGTCAGGCATGTTGATGGGCTATCGCTTCCACGAGTTTGCCTGGCTGTCTGCCTGATCACGCGTCTGTAAGAGGAGTTCGCCGATGAACCGATACATGATGTTCCTGATTGCCCGGCGCATTGGCGCCGGCATCCTGACCTTGCTTATCGTCTCAGCGGTGGTGTTCTTTATCACCAGCCTGCTGCCGGGCGATGCGGCGCAAATGATCCTGGGGCAAAACGCCACACCCGAAACCGTGGCGGCCCTGCGTCAGCAACTGGGCTTAGATCAGCCGCTGCTGGTGCGCTATTTCACCTGGCTCGGCGGCATGCTGACAGGGAATTTTGGCACCTCATTTGCCAGTCATCTGCCGGTGGCACAGCTGGTGGCACAGCGGCTTCCGGCCACGTTTGAACTGGCGGCGACCACCACCGCCATCTGCGTGCCGCTTGCGCTGATTATCGGTATTGCCGCCGCGATGAACCGCGGCTCGAAGCTGGATCGCGCGCTGGTGATTGGCACTATGGCCACGGTAGCCGTACCGGAATTTCTGGTGGCGACCGTAGCGGTGCTGATCTTCGCCGTGAAGCTGCACTGGGTCTCGGCTATGTCACTGGGCAGTCCCAACATGGATTTCGCCAGCTATATCAAAGCCTACGCATTGCCGGTCATCACGCTATGTTGCGGCCTGGTCGCCCAGATGGCGCGCATGACGCGTGCGGCCATCATTAACCAGCTCGACAGCCCGTATCTGGAAATGGCGTTGCTGAAAGGCGTTTCCCCGATGCGCGCCGTGTTGCGTCATGCCTTACCTAACGCCGTTGGCCCGATTGCAAACGCGATTTCCCTCAGCCTTTCTTATCTGTTTGGTGGCGTCATCATCATTGAAACCATCTTCAGCTATCCCGGTCTGGCCAGCCAGATGGTGGATGCGGTCAGTAACCGCGATCTGCCCGTCGTGCAGCTCTGCGTCATGCTGTTTGCCGGCTGTTATCTGTTGCTGCTGCTGGCTGCGGATATTGTCACTATCGCCTTTAACCCGAAATGGAGGAGCTGATGAAACTTCTGCTTCCCTGGCGCATTTTTCAGTCACTGTCGTTATCAGGTCGCCTGGGCCTGATCGTGACCCTGTTCTGGCTGGTCATCGCGCTGTTTGGCACCTGGTGGGCACCGCACAGCCTCGACGATATTGGTTCCGGGCCGCTGATGGGCGGATTCACCCCCGAAAACCTGTTGGGCACCGATTATCTGGGGCGGGATATGCTCACGCGCATTATGTACGGCGCGAAATTCTCGCTGGGCCTGGCACTCGGCGCGGCCATTCTGGCCAGCCTGATTGGGACGATGCTGGCCTTAATCGCGGCGGTCACCGGACGCTGGCTGGAAGAGCTCTTGGGTCGCATTAACGACGCGATGCTGGTGCTGCCGGGTAAAATTCTGGCGCTGATGATTGTGGCGGTATTTGGTTCTTCACTGCCGATGCTGCTGATCACGGCGGTGTTCACCTACTGGCCGGGCGCCTTCCGCATTGCGTTTGCGCTGGCCAGTAGTTTGCGCAATATGGATTACGTCCGCGCCTCCCGGCTGCGGGGCGAAAGCCGCTGGTACATCGCCATCCACGATATTCTGCCGAACATGGTTCATCCGGTGCTGGCCGATTTTGGTCTGCGCTTTGTGTACATCGTCCTGCTGCTGAGCGGCCTGAGCTTCCTGGGGTTGGGCGTCCAGCCGCCGTATGCCGACTGGGGCACCTTAGTCCGCGAAAATATTCAGGGGCTGTTTGACGGTTCGCCGGCGGTGTTGATGCCCGCCCTGGCGATTGCCAGTCTTACTATCGCCGTAAACCTGTTTATTGACAGTCTGCAAAGCATGCGTCCGCTGACGCTGGCAAAGGAGGGGGCATGAACGTGACACCACATACGGCGATGCCTGTGATTTCGGTGGATAAGCTGCGCGTAACGGCGCACAACGACAATGGCGATGAGCTGGATATCGTCTCCGATATTCGCTTCACCGTGCAGAAGGGGGAAGTCCTGGCGCTGATTGGTGAATCCGGCTCGGGGAAAACCACCATCGCAATGGCGCTGATGGGCTATGCCCGCCACGGTTGTAAGATCGCCGAGGGAAATATCCACGTCGCGGGCACCAACGTCATGGCACTGACGCCTGCCGAACTTCGCTTTTTCCGCGGAAATAAGGTCGCCTACATTGCGCAAAGTGCGGCGGCCTCGTTTAACCCCGGCATGAAAATTATCGACCAGGTGATCGAGCCAGTGGTGATTCACGGCACGATGACGCGCAAGGCGGCAAAAGCCAAAGCGCTGGGCCTGTTTCGGGAGCTGGCGCTGCCGAATCCGGACACCATTGGCGATCGCTTTCCGCATCAGGTTTCAGGCGGACAGCTACAGCGCTTAATGACGGCCATGGCGCTGATTAGCGATCCGGAGGTGGTGATTCTTGATGAGCCTACTACCGCGCTGGATGTCACCACGCAGGTCGAAGTGCTCAAAGCCTTCCGCCGCGTGGTCAAACAGCGTGGCGTGACGGCGATTTATGTCAGCCACGATCTGGCCGTCGTTGCACAAATGGCCGACCGTATTCTGGTTTTGCTGCAGGGAAAAATTGCCGAATACGGCACCACGGCCCATCTGATAGGCGCACCGCAGTCGGACTATACGCGCCTGCTGATGGCGGCGGCGCAACAGAAAGAACGCCCCAGCAACTGGTGCCCGGCAAAGGCGAATGAGCTGCCGCTGCTGGAAGTACGCGACCTGTCTGCGGGTTACGGACCCAAAGGCAGTGATGGTTTGCCCAAAGTGCGCATTCTGGAAAACATCAATCTTACGCTCTGGAAAGGCCAGGCTATCGGCATTATCGGTGAGTCCGGCTCGGGCAAAACCACGCTGGCTCATGCTATCGCCGGCCTGAACCCGGCCTGTCAGGGGCAAATCCTGTTTAACGGTCACATGGTGGCCGGTCAGATGCAAAAGCGCACGGATAACGAACTGCGTCGTATTCAGTATGTTTTCCAGATGGCGGATACGGCGCTCAATCCTGCACACAGTGTGGAACAAATTCTGTCACGCCCGCTGACGCTGTTTCATGGGCTGAGCGGCATCGCCCGGCAGAACCGGCTGTATCAACTGCTGGATTTGGTCAGGCTGCCACGTACCGTGCTCTCGCGCCGTCCCTGGTCGCTGTCCGGTGGACAAAAGCAGCGCGTGAACCTGGCGCGCGCGCTGGCGGCAGAGCCGGATGTCATTCTGTGCGATGAGGTAACCTCGGCGCTCGATACCGTGGTGGCCTCGGCGGTACTGGATCTGATCAGTGAGCTGCGCCGTGAACTGGGGCTGTCTGTCATCTTTATCAGCCACGATATGCACGCCGTCAGAGCGGTGTGCGATGAGATCGTCGTCATGCGCAATGGCGCTATCGTCACCCAACTGGCGCGGGAAAATTACGAGCAGCCGACCCGCGAGCTCTATTTTGAACGCCTGAAACGTGCCGTGCCTGAACTCCGTCAGGGCTGGCTCGACGAGCACGAAGAGATCCTGAAAGCCGAATAACCGGTAAACAAGCGCCCCCCATTCCGGGGCAGGGCAGCACGCCATTGCCATGTTGCCCCAACACACGACGAGGTTGTGACGACATGCCCGCACCGATTCGATATGTACAGGACAGCCCGGATTTCCCGGATGCTGCTGATGTGGTGGTGATAGGTGCCGGTATCGCCGGTGCAGCCGCAACCTGGTATCTGGCAAAGCAGGGCCTGAAAGTGGTGCTGATAGAAAAAGGCCTGGTCGGGGCCGAACAGTCCAGCCGCAACTGGGGCTGGTGCCGCCAGCAGAATCGCGACGAGCGTGAACTGCCACTGGTGATTGAAGCCCTGCGCGGCTGGGAACAACTGAGCCAGGAAACCGGGGAAGAGCTGGGGTTTCGCCGCAGCGGCCTGGTGTATGCCACCCGCAATGAAGCGGATATTGCCGCCTGGGATAAGTGGGGGCAGATGGCGAAGCAGTACGGCGTGCGCAGCGATATTCTGAATGCCCGGCAGGCTAAAGCGATGACGCCGGGCAGTACCACTGACTGGCTGGGCGGCGTATCTGCGCCTACGGACGGTGCTGCTGAGCCGCGACTCGCCGCCCCCGGCATTGTCATAGGGGCGCAGAAAAACGGGGCGCAGGTTTTTCAGCAGTGTGCCGTGCGCGGGCTGGATATCACGGCGGGCCGTGTCAGCGGCGTCGTTACGGAACGCGGCCTGATCAAGACCAGCCGTGTGATCTGTGCTGCCGGGGCATGGACCTCGATGTTTTGCCGTCGTCACGGTCTCGATCTGCCGCTTGGCAACGTGATTGGCACCGCGTTTCGCACCCAGCCCATTCGGCAGGCCATTACCGTGCCGTTTTATACCGAACGTTTCGCCTGTCGCCCACAACTCGACGGCAGCTATACGGTTTCCGTCTCCGGCCGCGGCAGACTGGAGCCCGGCGCGCAGGGTCTACGTTATCTGAAGCAGTTTTATCCCACATTCAAAAGTCGTCGTAAAAACCTTACCCTGAACCTGGGGATTAAACCGTTTTTCCATGGGCCTGAAGCCATGGGCCGCTGGGATCTGGATAGCGTTTCGCCGTTTGAGCGCATGCGTATTCTCGATCCGGCCGCCGATCGCTCGGTGGTGGAAAACGGCCTGGCAGCGATGCGCCGGGAGTTTCCTGCCCTGGCCAACCTGAAGGTTGCCCAGGCCTGGGGCGGCATGATTGACAGCACCCCGGATGCGATTCCGGTCATCTCCACCGTGGCAAAACTGCCCGGTCTGGTGCTGTCGGCGGGCTTCAGCGCCCACGGTTTTGGCATTGGCCCCGGTGCGGGCCGCCTTGCCGCCGAGCTGGCAACTGACGCCACGCCGGTTGTCGATCCGACCCCTTATCGCTACAGCCGTTTCACTGACGGCAGCGCACTTGATGTACCTGGCATGATGTAAGGAAAGCAAAATGACATTTCATATTCGTACCATGACCTCAGACGATATCCCGCAGGTTCACGCCATGAGCCAGGCACTTAACTGGCCGCACCGTCGCGAGGACTGGGCGATCGGCATCCAGCTTGGCGAAGGCGTAGTGATTGAAGAGCAGGGCGAGGTCATCGGCAGCGCGATTCTGTGGCGCTGGGGTGACGAGGCCGCCACCATTGGCCTGGTCATTGTGGCCAATCAGCATCAGGGCCGGGGACTGGGCAAGCAGCTGATGCTGGCGCTGCTGGAAAAAGTCCCCGGCTATAACGTACGTCTGCACGCCACCGACATGGGCAAGGGCCTTTACGAGAAACTGGGTTTTGTGGCCTGCGGCAACATTCTCCAGTACCAAACGCCATCGCTGAGCAGCGTGCCGGCCGTGCCCATCCCGGCGGGGTTAACTCTGTCTGCCGCAACCGCCGACGACCAGGACAGGCTGGTGCAGATGGACCAGGCGGCGCATGGGCTGTACCGCCCTGAACTTATTGCGCATCTTATTAACGATAACCAGACCGTTATTTTGCAGGACGACGCACAACAGGCGCGCGGGTTTGCCAGCCTGCGCCGTTTTGGCCGCGGCTGGGTGATCGGACCGGTGATCGCGGACAGTTTACCGGTGGCACAGGCACTGACCGCCGCGTTAATGCAGGGCCTGAAAGGGGAATATCTGCGCATGGACACCGACGCCGCGCTGCCGATGGCCAGCTGGCTTGAAAGTCTTGGACTGGCCAATGTGGATGCCCCGGTCACCATGGTACGTGGCCAGGTGTGGGCACCACAGGGCATGCAGGCGTTTGGCTTAATGACCCAGGCGATGGCCTGATGCATATCGTGTACAAATCGGAGCCCCAGCGCGGCCTTTACTGGCAGCGCTGGCTGGCGGCGCATGCGCCGGATATCCACTTACATCTCTGGCCCGAAACGGGTGAGCCGGAGCAGGTGGAGGCGGTGATCGCCTGGGTGCCGCCGGACGATGTGACCCGCCGGTTTCCCAACCTGAAAATTCTGTTTTCTGTCGGTGCCGGGGCGGAACAGTTCGATCTGTCCGCGCTTCCTGCGCACCTGCCGTTAGTGAGGATGATTGAGCCCGGGCTGACGCAGGGCATGGTGGAATACATTACCTTCGCCGTGCTGGGACTGCATCGCGATATGCCGCGCTATTTCCAGCAACAGCGTGCGCAGCAGTGGCAGGCGCATTCAGCCGTGCCCGCCAGCGAACGGCGCGTAGGGATCATGGGACTCGGCGAACTGGGGCGCGCCGCACTGACCCAGCTTCAGACATTAGGCTTTGACTGCGGCGGCTGGAGCCGGACGCCCCATCAGATACCGGGCGCAGCCTGCTGGCACGGTGACGCGCAGCTGCCCGCGTTTCTGGCTCGCAGCGACATTCTGGTGTGCCTGTTACCACTGACGCCCAGCACAGAGGGCCTGCTCAATGCCAGACTGTTCAGCCAGTTGCCCGCCGGGGCCGCGCTGGTGCAGGCCGGACGCGGACCGCAGCTTAACGAACAGGATTTGCTGACCGCGCTGGACAGCGGTCAGTTACGGGCCGCGGTGATTGACGTAACGGAGCCGGAACCGCTCCCTGCCGGTCATGCTTTCTGGACCCATCCCGCCATCTGGCTCACGCCCCATATTGCCAGTCGCACACAAAACGACAGCGCGGTGAGCGCACTGGTGGCCAACCTGCGGCGTTTTCAGCGCGGTGAGCCGCTGCACGGCGTTATCGATCGTTCACGAGGATATTAAGATGGATCATTTAGTGGCGTTGCGCCGGGATCTGCACCGTAACCCGGAGCTGGGATTTCAGGAGCAGCGTACCAGCGACATTGTTGCCCGCTTTTTACACGATCTGGGCATTGAAGTGCATCGTGGCATCGGTAAAACCGGCGTCGTGGGCATACTGAAGAAAGGCACAAATTCGCGCATGATTGGGTTGCGTGCCGATATGGATGCGCTTCCTGTGCAGGATAAAGGCGAGGTTGCCTGGACCAGCCTGCAACAAAACCGCAGCCATGCCTGTGGTCATGATGGCCACACGACCATGTTGCTGGGCGCAGCGGAGAAACTGGCGCGTGACGTTGCGTTTGACGGTACGGTGTGTTTTATCTTTCAACCGGCAGAAGAGGGGCTGGCGGGCGCGAAGGCTATGATCGACGATGGCCTGTTTGAACGCTTTCCCTGCGATGCCGTGTATGCGCTGCATAACTGGCCCGAGCTGCCGCTTGGGGAGATTCAAACCCGTCCGGGGCCGATTATGGCGGCAGCCGACCGTTTTGATATCACCGTCAAAGGCGCAGGCGGGCATGCTGCCCAGCCTCATCTGACCCATGACACGCTGCTGGCGCTGAGCGAGCTGGTGGTCCAGCTCAACACGCTGGTGCCACGGGCACTCGATCCCTGCGAACCGGCTCTGCTGACCGTGACGCGCATGCAGGGCGGTTTCTCCCACAATATGATCCCTGCGGAAGCCAACATCACCGGTACGGTGCGCACCTTTAATCCCGCGGCGCAGGACATCATCGAATCACGCCTGCGGCAGATGGCAGAACACATCGCGGCCGCGCACGGCTTACAGGCTGAGGTGAACTATCTGCGCTATTACCCGGCCACGATCAACAGTGATGCGGAAGCGACTCAGGCACTCGCCGCCCTGCAGGCCGCAGGTATGCAGGCACGCCTCGCGGCTCAGCCCGCGCTTACCTCAGAAGATTTTGCTTTTATGTTGCAGGCCAAACCCGGCGCCTATCTGTGGATCGGCTCCGCGCCCTGCAAGCCGCTGCACCATGCGGCCTATGACTTTAACGACGCGTTGATACCGCATGGAATACGGGCATTTATCACGCTGGCCTGCCACGGGCTGGGGGCAACATTTCCTTGCTGAAACCTGTGGGATTTTAACACTTAATGCCGCTACTGGCGGAATTACGGCACCGTCATCGCTCAACAGATTGCGATACTTAAGCCAACCGAACACGACGTGGATGAGGTAGAGAAATGCAGAATGTCCTGGCAGAACAGCAAACTTATTCGGATAACAGCCTGTTGCTGGATGTCCGAGAACACCATGTGCCGCGTGGCATCGTTACCGCACATCCGCTGGTGATCGAACGCGCGAAAGGCAGCGAAGTATGGGATGTGGAAGGGAACCGCTATCTGGATTTCGTGGGCGGCATCGGCGTACTGAACGTCGGTCATAACCATCCTGCGGTCGTTAATGCCGTGACCCGTCAGCTCGGCCTGGTGTCGCATGCCTGTTTTCAGGTTGTGGCCTATCCCGGCTATATCGAACTGGCACAGCGCCTGAATAAGCTGGTCGGCGGTGAAGATCATTATAAAAGTGTTTTCTTCACCAGCGGCGCAGAAGCCGTCGAGAATGCGGTAAAAATTGCGCGAGCTTATACGCAACGTCCCGGCATTATCGCCTTTGACGGTGCCTTCCACGGTCGTACCTTGCTGGGCGTCACGCTGACCGGCATGTCTGCGCCGTACAAACAGAATTTCGGTCCGTTCCCGAGTGATGTGTATCGTCTGCCGTTCCCGAATCCGTTGCACGGTGTCACGGAGGCCGACTGTCTGAAGGCGCTGGAGCAGCTGTTTGCGGTGCAGATTCTGCCGGAGCGCGTGGCCGCCATTATCATTGAACCGGTGCAGGGCGATGGCGGCTTCTTACCGGCCGGTCCTGCGTTTATGCAGGCCCTGCGCCGCATTACCACCCAGCACGGCATTGTGTTGATCTGTGATGAAATCCAGAGCGGCTTTGGCCGTACCGGCACCATGTTTGCCTTCCAGCAACTTGGCATCAAACCGGATTTAGTCACGACGGCGAAGAGTCTGGCAGGCGGGTTGCCGATTTCGGGCGTGGTAGGTAAAGCCGAGATCATGGACAGCCCGGCGCCGGGCGGACTGGGCGGGACCTATGGCGGTAACGCGCTGGCCTGTGCGGCGGCCCTCGCGGTACTGGATATCTTTGAGCAGGAAAATTTGCTGGCGCGTTCTTGTCAGTTAGGTGAGCAACTGAATCAGCGTCTGCGTCAACTGGCAGACAAGTATGCCTGTATTGGCGATGTGCGCGGCGTAGGTTTTATGCAGGCCGTTGAGATTCTGGATGTGGACACACACAAACCCGACAGTGCACTGACGCAAAAGATCCTCGACTGCGCCTGTCAGGAAGGGTTGCTGCTGATTAAATGTGGCTTGCATCGCAATACCATACGTTTCCTTGCACCGTTAGTGACCACCGATTCGCAACTTGAAGAGGCGCTGCATATTTTCGATATCGCGCTGGCGCGGGCGACCGGTCGTTTGTAACAGCACTGGCCCTCATTGACAAGGCAGCCACCCGGGATGCGGTCCACCAGGCCGCAACCGGGTGTCACGCTGGCGCATTTTTTGCAAAGCGTGATAAGCCCGGGATTTTTTGTGTTACAAAAAAGTAGCGCAGTTGTTATTTTAAAAAGGCGTATTTTAAGGAGTAATAAAAGTGCGCTTTGCGCGAGTACACAGCGTATTTCTGGGTAGTCACGAACGTCCAGTACAGCGGTAAACAATGAGGGGTGCTATGAACGGCTTAATGAAACTCGATCGCATCGATATCAATATTCTGGTGCAACTACAAAAAGATGGCCGTATCAGCAACGTTAATCTCGCCGATGCCGTCGGGCTTTCCCCGAGCCCTTGCCTGCAACGCGTCAAGCGCCTGGAACAGGCGGGATTCATCACGGGCTATGAAGCGCACGTTAATCTCACCAAAATTACCGATTCCGTCACCGTCTTTACCGAAGTCACGCTTAACGGACACCGCCGCGAAGACTTTATGAAGTTTGAAGCTGCGATGCGTGACGTCGATGAGCTGATGGAGTGCCATCTGATTACCGGCGGTTACGATTACCTTCTGCGCTTTATCACCCGCAGTATTGAGCACTACCAGGACGTGATTGAGAAGATGCTTGATGCCCAAATCGGCATTGATAAATACTTCAGCTACATCGTGATCAAATCCCCGGTCATGAAAAGCAGTGTGCCCCTGCGCTCACTGATCGGCAAACATAACGCGATGGAATACGGAAGCCAGTAGCCCGCGCAGTAAGAACGCTTTTTCGCGATGACAGGTACGAATGCCACATCGCCTGGGCGCGAAATCCATCACTGACCGTTGATATTTTTTTGATCGACTACCCTTTAAGTCTGCACGGACTAAGAGGGGAAGGCGACCATGAGTACCAAAACCAGTGATTTTTTTGTCCAGCGTCTCAAGGCGTGGGGCGTTACGCGCATTTATGGCTATCCGGGCGATGGCATCAACGGTGTTTTAGGGGCCATTCAGCGTGCCAACGAACAGGGTGACGGCATTGAATTTATCCAGGTCCGTCACGAAGAAATGGCCGCCTTTATGGCCGCCGGACATGCCAAATTTACCGGCGAGCTTGGCGTTTGTCTGTCAACGGGCGGCCCGGGTGCGACACATCTTCTGACCGGGCTCTACGATGCCAAAATGGATCACGCACCGGTTCTCGCCATTGCCGGGCAGGCGGAAGCGACCGCTCGCGGTGCCAGTTATCAGCAGGAAATGAACCTTGACCGGATTTTTTCCGACGTGGCTAATTTTGTGCAGGAAGCCTCCGCGCCTGCGCAGGTCCGCCATCTGATTGACCGTGGCGTTCGTATTGCCATTGCACAGAATGGCGTGGCGGTGGTGATCGTCCCGAAAGATATTCAGGACGAAGACTGGCAGGCGCCTCCGCACCTTCACGGTTTTACCCATTCTGGCAGCGGCTATCAGCGCCCCAAAGTTGTCCCTTACGACCATGATCTGCAACGTGCTGCGGAGGTGCTGAACAGCGGGAAAAAGGTCGCCATTCTTATTGGTTCTGGTGCCCGCGATGCGGCGACAGAAGTGGTGAAAGCGGCTAATCTGTTGGGCGCGGGCGTGGCAAAAGCGTTGTTAGGTAAAGATGTGCTGCCGGATGATGCCCCTTTTGTGACCGGCGCTATTGGTTTACTTGGCACGGGGCCCTCCTGGGAAATGATGCAACACTGCGACACGCTGCTGATGATCGGTAGCGGCTTTCCCTGGACGGAATTTCTGCCGAAAGAAGGTCAGGCACGCGCAGTACAGATTGATATCGATCCTGCCATGCTGGGCCTGCGTTATCCTTGTGAAGTGAATCTGCACGGCGATGCCGCAGAAACGTTGCGTGCTTTGTTACCTTTGCTGGAGCACAAAACCGATCGTCGCTGGCAGGAGGATATTGCACGTCAGGTACAAGACTGGTGGACACTGATGGAAACGCGAGCGCATGCTCCTGCCAATCCCGTTAATCCGCAGCGTGTGGTATGGGAAATGTCGCCGCAACTGCCGGACGATGCCATTGTGACCTCCGATTCCGGCTCCTGTGCCAACTGGTTTGCGCGTGACTATCGTGTAAAACAGGGCCAGCGCGCCTCACTGTCCGGCGGCCTGGCCTGTATGGGGGCGGCGGTGCCCTACGCGATTGCGGCCAAATTTGCCCATCCGCACAAGCCGGTTGTGGCGCTGGTGGGAGACGGGGCGATGCAGATGAATAATATGGCTGAGCTGATCACCATTCAGAAATACTGGCAACAATGGGCCGATCCGCGCCTGATTGTTTGTGTATTCAATAATCAGGACCTCAATCAGGTGACCTGGGAACAGCGCGTGATGGAGGGTAATCCGCGCTTCGAAGCAACCCAGCAACTGCCGAACGTTAACTATGCTGAGTTCGCTGAATCCCTGGGATTGACAGGGATCTATGTGGATAATCCGGATGCGCTCGCAGGTGCATGGCAACGGGCGCTCAGCGCTGACCGGCCTGTACTGCTGGAGGTAAAAACCGATCCGGAAGTCGCGCCTCTGCCGCCACATATCACGTTCAGTCAGGCCAAATCCTTTATGGCCTCCATGGTTAAAGGGGATCGTGGCGCGGTCCAGATTCTCAGTGACACGGCCAGCCAACTTTTTCATAAAAAGCAATAGCGGGTAAATTTTCACTCGCCCTGCGGCAAGACTCTGCTTGCTGCCGGCCATACGGATGTCCGGCAGCCCTTTGCTAAACCGATAACAGGAGCCTGATCATGGGAACAAACACACAACCGGTGTGGCTGATTTCTGGATGTTCAACGGGATTTGGCCGTGAACTGGCGCAGCAGACCATCGCCCGCGGATTCCGGGTGGTCGTAACTGCACGCCATCGATCAGCGATCGCCGATCTGGTTGACGGCCATCCGAACGCGATTGCGGTTGAACTGGATGTGACGCAACAACACAGTATTGATAAGGCGGTCAACAAAGCGCTTGAAACGTTCGGCACCCTTGACGTACTGGTCAATAATGCGGGTTACGGTTACCAAAGTTCCGTCGAAGAAGGGGAAGAGAAGGCCATACGCGCGCAGTTTGATGCCAACGTTTTCGGTCTGTTTGCTCTGACGCGTGCGGTACTGCCGGCTATGCGCACCGCGCGACGGGGTCACATTATGAATATCACCTCTGTGGCAGGATTCATCGGCTTTGCCAGCTCAGGTTATTATGCTGCCAGTAAGCACGCCGTAGAGGGCTGGTCTGATTCGCTCGCCCAGGAGGTGGGTCCGTTAGGGATTCACGTGACCTGTATTGAACCCGGCCCGTTTCGTACCGACTGGGCAGGACGTTCGCTGCATCAGACCCCGAGCACCTTACCGGATTATGCCGAAACCGCTGCCGCCAGGATGAAGGCGACGGCGGCGTACAGCGGCACGCAGAAAGGTGACCCTGTTCGTGCGGCGAGCGCGATGATCGCCATTGCTGAACACCCCGAACCGCCGCGCCACGTGGTGATGGGAGCATGGGGTTATGAGGCGGTAACGGAAAAACTCAAAGCGCGACTGGCACAGATAGAAGCCTGGAAACAGACGTCATTATCAACCGATTTTCCTGATTAAACAGCCGGATAAGCCCTGACCGCCATATGGCATGGATGCCCTATGGCGTTGAGCGGTTTACTCTCAGATCTGTCCGGTGTCCTGCGCTTCACAGACAAATTCACCTTCGCTTCACTAAGTCGTCACCTCTCTGTCATCTGATCCCGTCACGCTGTAGCCATCCCGCAGTCCACCGGCTGCGAAATCCCCCCTTACGCTGTGAGGATTTATTTGTGATGGAGTTATCCAGACATCCGACCACTGTGTATCAGGCCGTTGCGGCGCAACTGGAGCAGGCTGTTCAGGAGCGTTATCGCAGTGGTGACTACCTTCCTTCGGAGCAACAGCTGGCCGATCACTATGCCGTTAACCGCCACACCTTACGTCGGGCGGTTGATGAACTGGTGAATAAAGGGTTGCTGCAGCGTCGCCACGGCGTCGGCATTTTGGTGTTAATGCGCCCGTATGATTATCCGCTCCATGCGCAGGCCCGCTTCAGCCAGAACTTACTGGAACAGGGCAGCGATCCCACCAGTGAGCGCCTGCTGGCCGTATTGCGTCCTGCCAGTGCAGACGTCGCGGCCGCATTAGGCGTGAACGAAGGCGACAACGTCATTCATCTGCGCACGCTGCGCCGGGTCAATGGCCTGCCGGTGTGCCTGATTAATCACTTCCTGCCCGACCTCAGTTGGTGGCCGCAGCTACAACGCTTTACCAGCGGCTCGCTCCATGACTTCCTGCGGCAGCACACCGGCAAGCAGCTGGTGCGCACGCAAACGCGCATCAGCACCCGTCGGGCTCAGGCCAAAGAGTGCAAGCAGCTGGAGATCGCACTGCATTCCCCCTTGTTGTGCGTGCGCACCCTGAATAAAACCACCGATGGTGCGATGGCGGAGTACTCCGTCAGCCTGACGCGTGGCGACATGATTGAACTCACTCTGGAGCACGAATGAAACAGCAAACGGCACGCCAGCACTGGCTTTCGGTGTTGGCCCACAGCAGCGCCGCCGAGCTTGACGCGCTCTGGCAGCCGCTCAACCTTACGCCGGCATTTACGCTGATCCGACCGGCTGAAATTGGCCTGACACGGTTGCAGGCCCGCATGGGCGCGACGGGCAAACGTTTTGTGATGGGCGATGCCACCGTCACGCGCGCGGTCGTCCGGCTAAACGATGGCACCCTGGGCTACAGCTACCTGCTGGGCCGGGATAAAGTCCACGCCGAACGCTGTGCCCTGATGGATGCGCTGTTGCAGCAGACGGGCACCGCCGAGCTGTTACAGGAAAAGATTATTACCCCACTGGCGGCCTTACGCGACGAGCAGCGTCAGCTGCGTGCACGTGAAATCGCCAGTAGCAAAGTGGACTTCTTTACGCTGGTACGCGGAGACAATGAATGACTTTACTGGCAAGTTTTCATCACCCGGTTGCGGATGCGCAGCATGCTTTTCGCCGCATTCTGAAAGCCATGAGCGAACCCGGCGTTATGGTATCGCTGCCGCTGCAACAGGGCTGGGGCGCACTTTCTCCCGCCGCCACTGCCGTGCTGCTGACCCTGGTCGATCAGGAAAGCCCCCTATGGCTGGACCCACAGGTCGATAATCAGACGCTGCGCGATAACCTGCGTTTTCATACCGGCGCACCGATTACCGACAGCAGTGATGCGGCATTTGCGTTAAGTCACGCGACCGCTCAGCCTAACCCGGCCGATTTTTCCGCGGGCGACAACCTGGCACCTGAGAAAAGCACCACGCTGATTATTGAGGTACCTGCGCTGAACGGTGGCCTGGCATTACGGTTGACAGGGCCGGGGCTGCGCGAAGCACGCGCCATTGCGCCACAACTGCCGGAAAGCGTGATCGACTACCTGCGTGCCCGCCCGCATCCGTTTCCTCAGGGTGTGGATCTCATCTTTACCTGTGGCGAAGCGATGATGGCGGTGCCACGGACAACCCACGTTGAGGTGTGCTCATGTACGTAGCCGTGAAAGGGGGCGAAAAAGCCATTGCTAACGCCCATCACCTGCAGGCGGATGTGCGGCGCGGCGATCGCGCGGTGCCTGAATTATCCTGCGACCAGGTCGCGCAGCAGCTCGGTCTGGCAGTAGATCGGGTGATGACGGAAGGTGGCATTTACGATCCCGCGCTGGCGGCGCTGGCGATTAAGCAGGCCGGCGGCGATCTGGTGGAGGCCATTTTCCTGCTGCGTGCCTATCGCACAACCCTGCCGCGGCTGGCGCAAAGCACGCCGTTAGCTACCGGTAGCATGCGAATCGAGCGACGCATCTCGGCGGTGTATAAGGATTTACCCGGCGGTCAGGTACTCGGGCCGACCTACGACTATAGCCACCGTCTGCTGGACTTTACGTTGATGGCAAATGGCGAAACACCGCCGCCGCCGCGCAGTGAGCAGGCGCTACCGGAACACTGTCCGCATATGTTCAGCATGATGAGCGAGGAAGGCTTTGCGGAGGCAGAACACGACGATGGCAGCGAACCCACGGATATCACCCGTGAGCCGATGGGCTTTCCCGCCTCGCGCGCGGCACGTCTTCAGCAACTGGTGCGCGGCGACGAAGGGTTTCTGCTGTCGCTGGGCTATTCCACTCAGCGTGGCTATGGCCGCACGCACCCCTTTGCCGGTGAAATCCGTACCGGATACGTCAGCGTCAGCATTTGCCCCGAAGAGCTGGGTTTTGAACTGGAGATCGGGGAAATGCTGCTGACCGAATGCGAAATGGTCAACGGTTTCACGCACGACGGCGAAAGCGCCCCGCACTTTACACGGGGTTATGGCCTGGTCTTTGGCCGGGCTGAGCGTAAAGCCATGTCCATGGCACTGGTGGATCGGGCGCTACAGACGCGTGAACACCATGAACGCATTACCAGCCCGGCGCAGGACGAGGAGTTTGTGCTGTCCCATGCGGATAACGTCGAAGCCGCAGGTTTTGTGTCCCACTTAAAACTGCCGCACTACGTCGATTTCCAGGCGGAACTGGAACTGCTGAAACGTCTGCGCCAGGACTATCAGGAGCAGCAAAATGGCTGAACTCAGCGGCTATAACAACGGCTATCTTGACGAACAAACCAAACGTACGATCCGACGCGCCATCCTGAAAGCCGTGGCGATTCCCGGCTATCAGGTGCCGTTTGCCGGACGTGAAATGCCGATGCCTTATGGCTGGGGCACCGGCGGCATTCAAATTACCGCCAGCGTGATTGGCGACAAAGACGTTCTGAAAGTTATCGACCAGGGCGCGGACGATACCACCAATGCGGTCTCGATCCGCCGTTTCTTTCAGCGCGTCAGCGGTGCGGCGACGACCGAGCGCACAGTGGACGCCACGCTGATCCAGACGCGCCACCGTATTCCGGAAACGCCGCTGCAAGAAGATCAGATCCTGATTTTCCAAGTGCCGATTCCCGAGCCGCTGCGCTTTATTGAGCCTCGCGAAACGGAAACCCGCACCATGCATGCGTTGGAAGAGTACGGCATCATGCAGGTCAAACTGTACGAAGATATCGCCCGTTTTGGTCACATCGCCACCACCTATGCCTATCCGGTAAAGGTCAACGATCGCTATGTGATGGATCCGTCGCCGATCCCCAAATTCGATAACCCCAAGATGCACATGATGCCCGCGCTCCAGCTGTTTGGTGCCGGTCGTGAAAAACGCATCTATGCCTTGCCGCCCTATACCAAAGTTGAAAGCCTCGATTTTGACGATCATCCCTTCACCGTGCAGCAGTGGGACGAACCCTGTGCGCTCTGTGGTTCGCGCCACAGCTATCTGGATGAGGTGGTGATGGACGACCAGGGCACGCGCATGTTTGTGTGCTCCGATACCGATTTTTGCCACCAGCAGCAGGAACAACACCATGCACAGTGAACAACCGCTGCTCGCGGTGAACAACCTTACGCATCTGTATGCGCCAGGAAAAGGCTTTGAAGACGTCAGTTTTGATCTCTATCCGGGCGAGGTTTTGGGTATCGTCGGGGAATCCGGATCGGGCAAAACCACCCTGTTGCGTAGCCTGTCAGCGCGGCTGGCACCGCAGGCAGGCGCGATTCATTATCTGCAACGCGATCTGTATCAAATGAGCGAAAGCGACCGCCGCCGCTTACTGCGCACGGCGTGGGGCGTGGTCCACCAGCACCCGCTGGAAGGTTTGCGCCCTCAGGTCACGGCGGGCGGCAATATCGGCGAGCGCCTGATGGCCGTCGGTCACCGCCATTACGGCGAGATCCGCGCGCAAGCCAGCCACTGGCTGCAGGCGGTGGAAATCGCAGCTAACCGCATCGATGATCTGCCGACAACCTTTTCCGGCGGCATGCAGCAGCGTCTGCAAATCGCCCGCAATCTGGTCACCCAGCCGAAGCTGGTGTTTATGGATGAACCGACCGGCGGCCTGGACGTCTCGGTGCAGGCACGGTTATTGGATCTGCTGCGTACGCTGGTGCGGGAACTCAATCTGGCGGTGGTGATTGTGACGCACGATCTGGGCGTGGCGCGCCTGCTGGCGCATCGCCTGCTGGTGATGAAGCAGGGCCGGGTGGTGGAAAGTGGCTTAACTGACCGCGTGCTGGATGACCCGCATCATCCTTACACGCAACTGCTGGTTTCATCGGTGCTCAACTAATGGCGACGGCGACTATGAAAACGCAACTGCGCGTAGAAAATTTGTGCAAAACCTTTGTGTTGCACAATCAAAACGGGGCGGCGCTGCCGGTATTACAGAATGCCTGCCTGGACGTCAGTCAGGGCGAATGCGTGGTACTGCACGGGCATTCCGGCAGCGGGAAATCCACCCTGCTGCGTGCCCTGTACGGTAACTATCAGGCCAACAGCGGCCACATCTGGGTACAGCATCAGGGCGAGTGGGTGGATATGGCGCAGGCACCGGCCCGTCAGATTATTGCCATTCGTCGCGATACTATCGGCTGGGTCAGTCAGTTTCTGCGCGTCATCCCGCGCGTGCCGACGCTGGAGATCGTGATGCAGCCGTTGCTGGAGCGCGGCGTGGAACGCGGCTTCTGCGAAGCCCGCGCGAAAGAGCTGCTGACGCGACTTAACGTCCCGCAGCGCCTCTGGTCTCTGGCCCCCTCAACCTTTTCGGGAGGCGAGCAGCAGCGCGTCAATATCGCCCGCGGCTTTATCGCGGACTATCCGGTGTTGTTACTGGACGAACCCACAGCGTCACTCGACAGTGTCAACAGTGCCGCGGTCGTGGGCCTGATTGAGCAGGCGCGTGAACGCGGCGCGGCAATCGTGGGGATCTTTCATGATGAAGCGGTGCGGGAACGTGTGGCCGATCGCCTGCACGTCATGCAGCCCTTCAAAACAGGGGCAGAAGCATGATCATTAATAACGTAAAGCTGGTGCTGGAAAATGAGGTTGTTGCCGGTTCGCTGGAGTTTCGCGAAGACCGTATTACCAACTTTAGCGAAACGAACAGCCAGCTGGCCAGTGCGCTGGATGGCGAAGGCGCGTATCTGCTGCCGGGCCTGGTGGAGTTGCATACCGATAACCTGGACAAATTTTTCACCCCACGGCCTAAAGTCGACTGGCCGGCGCACTCGGCGATGAGCAGCCACGATGCGCTGATGGTGGCCAGCGGCATCACCACCGTGCTGGATGCTATCGGCGTGGGGGATGTGCGTGATGGCGGCCACCGACTGGAAAATCTCAGTAAAATGATTGGCGCGATTCGTGACAGCAACCAAAAGGGGCTTAATCGCGCGGAGCATTTACTGCATCTGCGCTGTGAGCTGCCGCATCATACAACGCTGCCGCTGTTTGAAGCCTTGCTGTCCTCACCCGAGCTGTCGCTGGTGTCGCTGATGGATCACTCACCCGGCCAGCGTCAGTATGCGTCGCTGGAAAAGTACCGGGAATACTACCAGGGAAAATACCAGCTGAATGACGAGCAGATGGATGCGTTTGAGCGCGAGCAACTGGAACTGGCCGAGGCCTGGTCACAGCCTAATCGTCTGGCGATTGCCGCGCTGTGCCGCGATCACGGCATCGCGATCGCCAGTCATGACGATGCGACTGTTGACCATGTCGAAGAGTCGCACGCCGTGGGCAGTGCGATTGCCGAGTTTCCCACCACGCTGGAGGCGGCGAAAGCTTCGCGCTACCGCAACATGCAGGTGTTAATGGGCGCGCCCAACATTGTTCGCGGCGGTTCGCATTCCGGCAACGTGGCCGCCTGGGAGCTGGCCGCTCACGGCATGCTGGATATCCTGTCGTCGGACTACTATCCCGCCAGCCTGCTGGATGCGGCGTTCCGCCTGGCCGCCGATGAGCGCAATACGCTCTCTTTGCCTCAGGCCATTGCGCTGGTGACGTGCAATCCGGCACGTGCGCTGGGGCTGGAAGATCGTGGCGTGATCAGCGAAGGCTGCCGCGCCGACCTGGTCCTGGCGCATACTCAACATGGCCATCCCCATATTCGCCATGTCTGGTGTAAAGGTCGGCAGGTGTACTGATGGCCCGGCTCATCTGGCTTATCGGCCCGTCCGGTTCAGGCAAAGACAGCCTGCTGGACCGGCTGCGCGAGGCACCGCCTGAGGGCTTGCTGATTGCTCATCGCTATATTACGCGCCCCCATGATGTAGGGGGCGAAAACCATATCGCCCTGACGGAAGCGGAATTTATCCGGCGCGATGCGCTGGGGTTATTTGCCGTCAGCTGGCAGGCGCACGGTTTTTATTATGGCGTGGGCAGTGAAATCGACCACTGGCTGGCGTGCGGGCAAAACGTGCTGGTCAACGGATCGCGCCAGCATCTGGAACACGTCCGGGCACGTTACGGCACGCGACTGTTACCGCTATGCCTTGAGGTGTCGTCTGCGGTACTGGCCGCACGGTTACGCCAGCGTGGCCGTGAGAGCGAAGCGGCGATCGCCCAACGGCTGGCACGGGCTGACCGGCATCAGCCAGAAGGCTGCCTGCGGCTGAATAACGATGGCGCACTCGAAGAGACCGTACAACAGTTACGTCAGCTGCTGGAGGGCGCCTCATGAAACTGACCCTGCTCGGTACGGGCGGCGTAACCGGGGCACCCGTGTTCGGTTGTGACTGTGTCGCCTGTTTGCGCGCCCGTCAGTTTGCCCGTTATCGCCGCGCGCCTACAAGCGCGTTAATCGAAGCCGGACGTGAACGTATTTTACTGGATGCGGGCTTACCCTTGCTGGCAGAACGGTTTCAGCCTGAGGATATCAACCGGATTCTGCTGACGCACTATCATATGGATCATGTGCAGGGCTTATTTACCCTGCGCTGGGGCAAAGGAAAACCGATTCCCGTCTGGGGGCCGCCGGATGAAAAGGGCTGTGACGACTTGTTTAAACATCCCGGCTTACTGGATTTCCGGCCCGCGTTAACCCCCTTCGTGGCCCAGTCATTTGGCGACCTGCGGGTGACGCCCTTACCACTCCAGCATTCACGGCTTACGCATGGCTATCTGTTTGACTGGCACGGTGCCCGGCTGGCCTGGCTGTGTGATACCTGCGGTCTGCCGCCGGATACCGCGGATTTCCTTCGTGGACAAACGCTGGACCACCTGGTGCTGGACTGCAACGATCCCCCCGGTCAGGGCGGGCGTAACCATAACGATGTGACCGCGGCCCTGACCATCATCGAGGCACTGAAACCCCACCAGGCCTGGCTGATTCATCTGAGTCACGATATGGACAACTGGCTGGCCGAGCATCCGCTACCGGCCTCGGTGCAGGCGGCGCATGACGGCCTGTCGCTGTCTCTGGACGCCGTTTTGCCTGTCATCGTTTAATCACATAACCGTAATACAGCTTTCATCCCCGGTGTTCTTAATATAGCGGTCTCTCGTCAGGTTCTTGCTGCGTGAGCAGGGCCTGCTGTCCCTGCTGCCAGCAAAGGCACTGAGCCAACAGGTACGGGCCAGACAGGGTAATGAAGCCCCGGATTCAGCGTCGGGTGCACAGAACGTTAACTGGAACAACGGAGAACATCATGGCACAGGCACTGCTGAAAACGGTGGTCGATAACGTCACGTCGTTGACCCACTCCGGCGGGCAAAAAGTGTTATCTGTTCAGGGATTGAGCAAAGCCTACGGTAGCAACAAAGTCCTCGATAATGTCAGTTTCGATTTGCATGCGGGTGAATTAGTGGCGGTGATTGGTCGCTCTGGCGCAGGCAAATCGACATTGCTGCATATGCTGAACGGCACCATTTCGGCCTCGCAGGGCGCAATCATCAGCCTGCATCACGGCGAAGCCGATCGCAATGTGGTCAACCTCAGTAGCCGCCAGATGCGCGAATGGCGTGCGCAGTGCGGCATGATTTTTCAGGATTTCTGCCTGGTGCCGCGTCTTGACGTGCTGACCAACGTGCTGCTGGGTCGTCTCAGCCAGACGTCGACGCTGAAATCGTTTTTCAAAGTCTTCTCTGACGCCGACCGCGCCCGCGCGATTCAACTGCTGGAGTGGATGAACATGCTACCGCAGGCGTTACAGCGTGCCGAAAACCTTTCAGGTGGACAAATGCAGCGCGTGGCGATCTGTCGGGCGCTGATGCAAAACCCCAAAATTCTGCTGGCCGACGAACCGGTTGCCTCTCTCGATCCCAAAAATACCACCCGCATTATGGACGTTCTGCGCCAGGTGAGTGAACAGGGCATCAGCGTGATGGTTAACCTGCACTCGATCGAGCTGGTGAAAAGTTACTGCACCCGCGTCATTGGGATTCAACGCGGTGTGGTGCTCTTTGACGGCCATCCTTCTGACCTGACCGACGGCCTGCTGCATCAGCTGTACGGCGATGAATTCAACCAGATCCACTAACTATCACAGCAAGAGAACAAGGCTAATGAAAATCAAAGCTTTCGCGTTATTGACTACGGCACTGCTTACCTTTGGCGTTAATGCAGCGGATGCACCTAAAGAACTGAATCTGGGCATTTTGGGCGGTCAGAACGCCACCCAGCAGATTGGTGATAACCAGTGTGTGAAATCCTTCTTTGATAAAGAACTGCACGTGGATACCAAAATCCGCAACTCGTCCGACTATTCCGGCGTAATTCAGGGCCTGCTGGGTGGCAAAGTGGATCTGGTGCTGAGCATGTCGCCGTCGTCTTACGCCTCGGTGTATATTCAGGACCCGAAAGCCGTCGATTTAGTCGGCATTGTCGTGGATGACAAAGATCAGTCTCGCGGTTATCACTCTGTCGTGATTGTGAAAGCTGACAGTCCTTACAAAAAGCTGGAAGATCTGAAAGGCAAATCGTTTGGGATGGCCGATCCGGATTCCACGTCAGGCTTCCTGGTACCCAATCAGGCCTTTAAAAAGCTGTTTGGCGGCAACATCGACAACAAATACAACAATTTCTTTTCCAGCGTAACCTTCTCCGGTGGTCATGAGCAGGACATCCTGGGCGTGCTAAATAATCAGTTCGACGGCGCCGTCACCTGGACCTCCATGGTGGGGGATTACAATACGGGCTACACCTCGGGTGCGTTTGGCCGCCTGATCCGTATGGATCATCCTGACCTGATGAAACAAATCCGCATCATCTGGCAGTCACCGTTAATTCCTAACGGGCCTATCCTCGTGAGCAATAAACTGCCCGCCGATTTCAAAGCGAAAGTGATTGCTGCCATCAAAAAACTGGATAAAGACGACCACGCCTGTTTCACCAAGGCCGTGGGCGGCCAGCAGCACATTGGCAAAACCTCTGTGGCTGACTTCCAGAACATCATCGACATGAAGCGCGAGCTGATGAAAGGCGCGCGCGGCTAACGGTAAAGCCGTTGGCGTTGAGCCAGCGAGCCGCCCGCCGGGGTGCGGGCGGCCCGCTATCACAGACAGATTTCCCTTTCTCTGCTGACTTTGCCACACATCAATCTGAGAACACCGCCGTGACCGACTTCGAACGCTATTATCAACGCATCCGCCGCCAACAGAAGCGTGACTCGCTCGTCTGGTCACTGGTGCTGGTGGGGCTTTACCTGGCGGCGGCGAATATGGCCGAGTTCAATCTCGTGACCATCTGGCAATCCTTACCGCACTTTTTTGATTACCTGCACGAAATCATGCCCGTATTGCATCTGCCGGTGTTATTTGCGGATGGCAAGACAGAAGGATCGCTGGCTTACTGGGGCTATCGTCTGAATATCCAGCTGCCGTTGATATGGGAAACATTGCAGCTGGCGCTGGCCTCCACGCTGATTGCGGTGGTGATAGCGGGCGTGCTGGCCTTCTTTGCGGCCGATAACACACAAACGCCAGCCAGTCTGCGCATGGCGATTCGCGCTTTTGTCGCCTTTCTACGCACCATGCCGGAACTGGCCTGGGCGGTAATGTTTGTGATGGCATTTGGCATCGGAGCGATTCCCGGCTTTCTGGCGCTGGCGCTGCACACCATTGGCAGCCTGACCAAACTGTTTTATGAAGCCATTGAGTCCGCCTCGGATAAACCGGTGCGCGGGCTGGCGGCCTGCGGTGCCAGCAAACTGCAACGGATGCGCTATGCCTTCTGGCCGCAGGTGAAGCCGGTTTTTCTGTCATACAGCTTTATGCGCCTGGAAGTTAATTTCCGTTCGTCGACCATCCTGGGGCTGGTGGGGGCGGGCGGCATTGGTCAGGAGTTAATGACCAATATTAAACTGGATCGCTTTGATCAGGTCAGCATGACGCTGCTGCTGATTTTGATTGTGGTCTCGCTACTGGACACCGTTTCTGGCCGCCTGCGCCGTCGCGTTGTGGAGGAATAACCATGGTTACGCTTGCGCCCGATATCAGCGCGATGAAACAGCAGCATCCCGCGCTGTTTGCTGCACAAAACCGCTATCTGCGTCGCCTTGCCATGCTGGCCCTGGCGCTGGTGCTCTATTATGTCTTTTTCTTTATGGTGTTTGGCATCGAATGGAACCGCCTGCTTACAGGATGCCAGCAACTGGGCCGCTATTTTCTGCGCATGTTTGTCTGGCAGGACTTCGTGAACTGGCCGTTTGGCTACTATTTCTCTCAGGTCGGCATTACGCTGGCGATTGTGTTTGCCGGCACGCTGACCGCCACGCTGCTGGCGCTGCCGCTCTCGTTTCTGGCGGCGCGTAATGTGATGCATGACAAGGTTGCCCGTCCCATTGCGTTTGTTGTGCGTCGCCTGTTCGATATGCTGCGCGGCATTGATATGGCGATTTGGGGCCTGATTTTTGTTCGCGCGGTCGGCATGGGGCCGCTGGCCGGGGTGCTGGCGATTATCCTGCAGGACATTGGTCTGTTAGGTAAGCTCTATTCCGAAGGCCACGAAGCGGTTGAGCGTTCACCCAGTCGCGGCCTGGGCGCGCTGGGCGCAAACAGTCTGCAGAAGCACCGGTTTGGTATTTTCACCCAGTCTTTCCCACAGTTTCTGGCACTGAGCCTGTATCAGATCGAGTCCAATACCCGCTCAGCGGCGGTGCTTGGCTTTGTCGGCGCGGGCGGTGTCGGCCTGGTGTACGCGGAGAACATGCGCCTGTGGAACTGGGATGTGGTGATGTTCCTGACGATCATCCTCGTTGTCGTGGTCATGGTGATGGATGCCATCTCCAGCCGCCTGCGTAAACGCTATATCATCGGGAAGCCGGTGCCGTTGTGGCAGCCTGGCGGGCACGATTAAGCCGCGCGCTGCGCTGCCAGGCGCGCTGAAGCGCCTGCACCAGCTGCGCTGCCTGCCAGGGTTTCGCCAGTCGTTCACATAACGGCAACGTGACGGGCTGGTGACGCAGATCCTGGCCGCTGATGAGCAATGTAGCCAACTGTGGCCACTTTTGCTGTGCCTGACGAATCACCTCCGCACCGTTAATCTCACCCGGCAGCATCAAATCGCTGATCAGCAAATCGATATCCGGCGTCTGGTGCAGCAGCGCCAGCGCCGCTTCGCCCGTGTCACACTCCAGCGTCAGGTAACCCAGTTGGTGCAGATGTTCACACAGGGTTTGCCGCACTGCCGGTTCATCATCCAGCACCAGAACTAACCGGTCCTGCGCGGCATCCGGCTGCGCCGGGTGCGAGGCGACGGATCGGACCGCCGGGACTTCGGGCGCGCGGGGCAGCAACAGCCGTACGGTGGTGCCCTGGCCCGGCGCGGTTTCCAGCTCTACCTGTCCGCCCGACTGACGAACAAAACCGTAGACCATCGACAGGCCCAGGCCGCTACCGGTACCGGTTGTTTTGGTGGTAAAGAAGGGTTCAAACACCTGCGCACGCACCTCTTCTGACATGCCGCAACCGTGATCGATGACCTCAATGGTGACCCGGTCTCGCTTTTCACCGCGCTCAGTGCGGCGCTGGTTCCAGATACGCAGACGGATCTCGCCGCTTTGTCCGGCCATCGCATCTCTGGCATTCACCACCAGATTCATGACCGCATTCTCTAACTGACTGGCATCAATCCAGGCAGGCCAGCCGGGCCGTTGGGCATCAATAATCAGGTGTTGACCGGGCAACAGCGAATGTTGCAGCAGCCCCTGCAGGTTTTCCACTAACGACACGACTGACACCGCATGCGGATTCAGGGTTTGCTTACGCGAAAAGGCCAGCAGTCGCTGGGTCAGCAGGGCTGCCCGATCCGCCGCCTGGCGGGCGCGTTCAACCCGGCTTGCAAGAGGGCCGGGCGGCAGTTGCCCCTCGGTTAACGCCAGGCTGCCGATAATGACGGCCAGCAGATTGTTGAAATCATGCGCGATGCCGCCGGTCAACTGACCTACCGCTTTCATTTTCTGACTGTGTACCAGCGCTTCTTCCAGCACCTTCCGTGAGGTGCGTTCCAGCACCGTGTTCACGCTACCGCGCCGGGGGACCGGGCTGAAGCGCAGTTCTACGGTGCGGCCATCGGCCAGCCTGACTTCCTGTGGTTCCGCCAGATCGTGCAGGTGTATATCAAGCTGCGCCAGCAGATGCTGGTAGTGCAGTCCCCGCTGCAAATCCCGCGGTGCGATGCCCAGAAGCTGCGGATACTGATCGTTCCACACCACCAATTCGCCGCTGTTATCAAACAGGGCAAAGCCATCACGCATTGCCAGAAAGGTGGATTCAAGTTGGGTACTTTTCTCTTTTAGCAGACGCGACGTATGGGCCAGCGAGGCGGTATTACGGGCAAACACATTGAAGGCGCGCGCCAGCTCGCCCAGTTCATCCCGTCGCTGAAGGCCCGGCACGCTGACATTGTGTTCCCCCTGGGCCAGCCGGGTCATTGCGGCGGCAATGGCGGTCAGGCTGGACCCCAGGTTGCGATAGATGTAGTACCCGGTATAGACGGTGATGGCGAGTGCCAACAGGGCAGAAAGCAGGATAAAGCCACTGACCGAATCCCGTTGTCGGTGAGTGGCAATGTTACGCTGATCACTTTGCCGGGCTACCTGCTGAACGTACGCGGTAATGTCATCATTCAGCGCGGCTACGAGCGCCTTGATACGGTAGGTGGCATAGGCGATGGACAGATCGCTCTGTTCCAGCGCTGCCGCCAAGGGGATCAGGCTGCGTTGGGTTTCCAGTAACTGCTGCACGTTGTCACCCAACGCCCCCAATGCGACCACGTTGCGCCATTGCGTCATCACCTGCTGCAACTGATCGATGACCGCGGTCGAGGAGGGCGTACGAATCGCAATATCCAGTAGCCTGCCGGTCTGCTGGCGCAAGGCGAAATCGGGTGCGCCGGTTCCGTTGCGGTGTGCCAGGTCATTAATGCGTTCCAGCAGCAGCTGTGACTGCCATAACCCGCTGAGCACAAGATTGCGCTGCAAATGACGTTCATGGCCCTTACGCAGCAACAGACTCACAGACTGCTCAAGCATCAGACTGCGTGCACGCAGTCGGGCCACGCGTTCAGGCTCGCGTGCAGCCAGCGGCGTACTGGCCAGCAGGGCGAGTGAATGTTGCAGGGCCTGCTGATTCTGCTGCAGTCGTCGCGATTCGCTCTGATATTCCAGCGCGCCCACGACCTGAGATAACCGCACGGCGGTGATGGCGACATTCGCGGTATTGCGCGCCAGCGCCAGGCTGCCGTTCATATCGGCCAGCGTCTGGGCCTGAGCCTGTTCCTGAAGGCTTCCGGCATGGCGAAAGCTGGTAATGGCCACCACGCTCACCATCAGGGTGACGCACACAACTAATAAATGCGACAGCAACAGGCGACCGCGCGCCCCGACCTGCCACGGCAAACTGCGTTGCATCAATACGCTCTCCGGCCATGCGACGATAGGGCGAGTATAAAAGTGAGTGCGAAGCGGAATATGACAAATATGAATGGCCGCTGACATTATCCATTTATCTTCTCCTGCTTAACTCGCGGCTATCCATAATCAGCAGGAGCGGGGCGATGACAGCTAAGCCGATACTTGAAATGCGTCAGATCACCCGGCGTTTTGGCCACTTCTACGCACTGAAAGGCGTTGACCTGACCGTTTATCCTGTCGAGGTGCATGCGCTGATGGGGGAAAATGGCGCGGGCAAAAGCACCCTGATGAAGATTCTGGCGGGGGCCTATACGGCCACCAGCGGCGAGGTGTTGATCAACGGCGAGCCGTATCCGCTTAAAGGACCGAAAGCGGCATTAGCGGCCGGGATTACGCTGATCTATCAGGAAATCAACCTTGCTCCGAATCTCACCGTGGCAGAAAACATCTTTCTGGGAAGCGAAATCACCCGTGCTGGCATGGTCAGGCGTCACCAGATGGCCCGTGAAGCGCAGCAGGTTATTAACCACTTAGGCGCGCAGTTCAGCGCAACGGACAAAGTCAGCAGGCTGAGCATTGCCGAGCAGCAACAGGTGGAGATTGCGCGCGCCCTGCATCGCAACAGCCGTATTCTGGTGATGGATGAGCCCACCGCCGCCTTATCCAGCCGCGAAACTGAACAACTCTTTGCCCTGATCAAACGGCTGCGCAGCCAGGGAATGGCGATTATCTACATCAGTCATCGCATGGCGGAAGTGTATGAGCTGTCGGATCGCGTCAGCGTACTGCGCGACGGGCAGTACGTCGGCAGTCTGACGCGCGACAACCTTAACGCCAGCGAGCTGGTGCGCATGATGGTGGGACGCCCACTCAGCGATCTGTTCAATAAAGACCGCACCATTCCTCGCGGCGAGGTGCGTCTGGCTCTGCACAACCTGTCCGATGGCGGCAAGGTACAGCCCTGTAGCCTTAACGTGCGGGCAGGCGAAATTGTTGGCCTGGCCGGCCTGGTTGGTGCGGGACGCAGCGAACTGGCCCAGCTGATTTTTGGCGTGCACCGGCTTCAGCAGGGTGAAATCTGGGTGGACGGCCAGAAGATAGAGATTCACTCCCCAAGAGAAGCGATTGCGCACGGCATTGGCTTCCTGACCGAGAACCGCAAAGAACAGGGATTATTCCTCGAAATGGCTGCACAGGAAAACATCGTGATGGCCACGCTGGAACGGGATGCGCAGTACGGCATGCTGAACCGCCGTCAAGCCAGAAAGATCGCCAGCGAGGCGATTGCCGCGCTCAATATCCGGGTTCCCCACGCGCTGGTGCGGGCAGGAGGCCTGTCCGGTGGCAACCAACAGAAGCTGCTGATTTCCCGCTGGATTGCCATTGGTCCGCGCATTCTCATCCTGGATGAGCCGACGCGCGGCGTGGACGTCGGGGCCAAAAGCGAGATTTACCGCATGATGCAGGATATGGCGCGGCAGGGCGTGGCCATTCTGATGATCTCCAGTGAATTACCGGAAGTGGTCGGCATGAGTGACCGGGTTTATGTGATGCATGAAGGCACTATCGCAGGGGAACTGGCAGGTAACGAGATCAGTCAGGAAAACATCATGACGCTGGCAACCGGTGCGTATAGCGCATCACCGCTTGAAGTATGAGGATAAAACCATGACACAAACGGCACGGATTCATCCACCCACGGTCAGACGAGCCCTGATGGGCGACATCATGCAGACCGTCGGCATTTTACCCATTTTGATTTTAATCGTGGCGGTCTTCGGCGTTGTCACACCCAATTTCTTTACCGAAGCCAATTTACTGAATATTACGCGCCAGGCGTCCATCAACATTGTACTGGCCGCAGGCATGACGTTTGTCATTCTTACCGGCGGTATCGATTTATCTGTCGGCTCAATGCTGGGCACGACGGCGGTGGTGGCGTTGCTCACTTCGCTGGATCCGATGCTGGCCTCGCTCACGATTCCGATGGCGCTGGGAGCCGGGCTGGCGATGGGCCTGTTTAACGGCATTCTAGTGGCCTGGGCCGGGCTTCCGCCGTTTATCGTGACGCTGGGCACCTATACCGCACTGCGCGGAGCCGCCTATCTGCTGGCGAACGGCACCACGGTCATCAACGCCGATATCAATTTCGAATGGATAGGCAATGGCTATCTGGGGCCGGTACCGTGGCTGATTGTTATTGCGTTCGCGGTGATTGCGCTTTGCTGGTTCATCCTGCGCCGCACTACGCTGGGCGTTCACATCTACGCCGTAGGCGGCAATATCCAGGCAGCCCGTCTGACCGGGATCAAAGTCGGGCTGGTACTGCTGTTCGTTTACGGGATGAGCGGCTTACTGTCCGGCCTGGGCGGACTGATGAGCGCTTCACGTCTCTACAGCGCCAACGGCAATCTGGGCATGGGTTACGAGCTGGATGCCATTGCGGCGGTCATTCTGGGTGGCACCAGTTTTGTGGGGGGAATTGGCACCATTACCGGCACGCTGATTGGCGCACTGATTATTGCCACGCTGAACAACGGCATGACATTGATGGGCGTTTCTTATTTCTGGCAACTGGTGATTAAAGGGGCCGTAATCATCATCGCCGTGCTGATCGACAAATATCGCACGCGTCATCATGTGGGCTGATGTCCCCTATGCAGAGAGTACACAACGCGCCATTCAGCAGTTGGCCAATAAATAACAGCAGGAGAAGATCTATGCGTTTTAATCCGATTGTAACCGGGTTGCTGGCGGCAACGCTGCTCAGCGCCGGTATGGCTCAGGCAAAAGAACTGAAATCGATTGGCGTGACGGTGGGCGATCTGGCTAACCCGTTCTTCGTGCAAATCACCAAGGGCGCAGAGATGAAGGCGCGCCAGCTGGCTGGCGATAACGTCAAGGTGACGCTGGTGTCGAGTGGCTACGATCTCGGACAGCAGGTAGGGCAGATAGATAACTTCATCGCCGCTAAAGTCGACATGATTATCCTGAATGCCGCGGACTCAAAAGGGATCGCGCCCGCAGTGAAACGCGCACGGGATGCCGGGATTGTGGTGGTGGCTGTCGACGTCGCCGCCGACGGTGCCAACGCGACGATCACCTCGGATAACACTCAGGCCGGTGAAATGGCCTGTAAATATATCGCTGACCGTCTGAAAGACAAAGGCAACGTCGTCATTATCAACGGGCCGCCGGTCTCGGCGGTGCAAAACCGCGTGGAAGGCTGTATGACGGCGCTGAAACGCTATCCTGACATCAAACTGCTTTCTTCTAATCAGAACGCCAAAGGCAGCCGTGAAGGCGGCCTGGAAGTGATGACCGGCCTGCTGTCGGCCAACCCGAAAATCGATGCCGTGTTCGCGATTAACGATCCAACCGCAATTGGCGCGGATTTAGCGGCGAAACAGGCACAGCGTAACGAGTTCTTCATTGTCGGAGTGGACGGCTCACCGGACGGCGAAGAAGCGCTGAAGCGTAAGAACTCGCTCTTTGCCGCCACGCCCGCTCAGGATCCTCAGGTGATGGCCGCGAAAGCCGTCGAAATCGGTTACGACATCCTGCAGGGAAAACCCGCACCGGATAAACCCGTGCTGATCCCGGTGAAGCTGATCGACCGTAATAATGTCGGCAGCTACAAAGGCTGGACCGTGAAATAAACCAGCAGGCGGCATCGCAGGGTGCCGCCTTAACGGGAGAGCGGAAGATGAAACGCGCCGACGTGAACAGACAGTTGCAATATACGCGAGACTTTTTCACCCGTCAGGACGTCCCTCTGCCGTCCTGGGCCGATTATGGTATCCGGCAGTGGCGTCAGCAACAGGAGGACATCACTGAAATCGTTGCCTTACGCCTGGGCTGGGATCTGACCAGTTTTGGTGGCGACGATTTTCTGCAAACCGGCCTGACGTTATTCACACTCCGCAACGGCTCGCCGCACGGAACGCCCTGGCACAAACCTTATGCAGAAAAAGTGATGCACGTGCGTGAAGGGCAGATAACGCCGATGCATTACCATCCGCGCAAGATGGAAGACATTATTAATCGCGGCGGCGGCAACCTGATTGTCGAGCTGTATAACCGTGAAGGCCATGACAAAGCCGCCACGCCGGTGACGGTTTCCCTGGACGGCATCCGGCAAACCCATGCGGCGGGTTCGCAGATCAGGCTTTCCCCTGGTGAAAGTGTCACGCTCGTCGCGGGCGTCTGGCACAGCTTCTGGGGCGAAAACGGCTTTGGTGACGTCCTGGTGGGGGAAGTCTCCATGCCCAACGATGATGACAACGACAACGTCTTCCTGACGCCGCTGGCGCGTTTCAATGACCTTGACGAGGATGAGGAACCCCAGAGGCTGCTTTGTAACGACTATTCCCGCTGGCTCACCTTGAGGAGTGAATGATGGCTTTGATTTCTCTGGCACAGGGGCTGGCGCATGCCCAGCAACAGGGTTATGCGCTGGGCGCGTTTAATGTCCTGGACAGCCATTTCCTGCGTGCGCTGTTTGATGCGGCAGAGCGACAGCGCTCGCCGTTTATTATCAACATTGCCGAAGTGCATTTTAAGTACGTCACGCTCGATCAGATCGCTGAGGCGATCCGTTTTGAAGCCGCGAAGCATACTGTTCCGGTGGTGCTGAACCTGGATCATGGCTTGCACTTTGAGGCGGTGATGCAGGCGATTCGTCTCGGGTTCACCTCGGTGATGTTTGATGGTTCGACCCTGAGCTATGAAGAGAACATTCGCCAGACGCGGGAAGTGGTTCGCGCCGCACATGCCGTCGGCGTTTCCGTTGAGGCAGAGCTGGGCGCAGTCGGGGGTGATGAAGGCGGCGCACTGTTTGGGGAAGCGGACAGCGAGAAATTTACCGATCCGCGACTGGCCGCTGAATTTGTGCGCGAAACCGGCATTGATACGCTGGCGGTCGCCATTGGTAATGCGCACGGCAAATACAAAGGGGAACCCAAACTGGATTTTGACCGGCTGGCGGCGATTCGTCAGCAAACCGGTGTACCGCTGGTGCTGCACGGCGGGTCGGGCATCAGCGACGCGGATTTCCGTCGGGCAATCTCACTCGGTATTCACAAAATTAACTTTTACACCGGCATGTCTCAGGCGGCCCTTGACGCGGTGGAACGCAGCCTGGCCTCGCGCAATACCCGTTATGATGAGTTCGCAGAGTTACTGATGGCGGTGGAAAAGGCGATTTGTGAAACCGTTATGCAGCAGATGAACATTTTCGGCAGCGCAGGCCAGGCGTAAATGGCAACGCGAAGCGGCATTCTGGCCGCAGGTGTCATGCTGGTGGATTATGTGCATCGCATCAGCCACTGGCCGGAACAGGGCTGGCTGACCGAAATACAGCACAGCGAAAAGGCCGCAGGTGGCGCGCCGCTCAATGTTCTGCTCACGCTGTCGCGCATGCAGTGCACATTGCCGCTGGCGGCGATTGGCCTGCTCGGCAATGACGCCGATGGCGATTTTCTGCTGGCTATGATGAAAGCGGCGCAGATTGACTACCGGTTAGTGCAGCGCACCGACGACAAGCCTACAGCGATGACCCAGGTGATGACGACACCGGACGGACAACGGACTTTTTTCTTTTCACCCGGCGCCAACAGCTTACTGGACAGACCGCACTTCGCCGCCGTCGATGACGCACAGCGCATCTTTCATCTGGGGTATTTGCTGCTGCTGGAAACGCTGGATAGCGTGGACAGCGAATTTGGTACCCGCAGCGCCCGGTTGCTGGCACACATGCAGCAGCGGGGCTATTTCACGTCCCTGGATCTGGCTTCCCGCGCGGGCGATTACCGCCCTCAGGTGCTGCCCGCCTTACGCTGGCTGGATTATCTGGTGATTAATGAACTGGAAGCGCAGGCGTTGTCAGGCGTGCTGTTACGTGATGGCCGCGGCATTCAGCCGCCCGCCGCTTTTGCCCGTGCCGCGCAGTGGCTGGCGGAGCAGGGCGTGCGTCAGCGTGTTGTTATCCATGCGCCCGAGGGCGCATGGGGACGTGAAGCGGACGGCGAAGGTGTCTGGCAGCCCGCCTGGCAGCTGGCACCCGACGACATTGTGGGCAGCGTCGGAGCGGGTGATGCGTTTTGTGCGGGCGTGTTGTTTGCCAGCCATGAAGGCGAGGATATGGTCTCGACGCTGAAACTGGCCCATACCTGCGCCTGTTTTAATCTGCGTGCCGCCAATGCGACAGACGGCATTCGCCCCTTGCGCGACATGCGTGAATGGATGGCTCAGGCGGTTTGTGTGGAAAGTCCCAGCCCTTCAGGTTTGACCACATCGGCAGAAAAAACATAGCCCAGCCCGCGGATAGTGCGGATCAGGCCGGGCTGATGCGGATTGGCTTCAATTTTACGGCGTAACCGCATGATCAGCACATCGATCGTGCGGTCAAAGACATCCATCGTCTCGCTGTGGGTCAGTTCTAATAACTGATCGCGTGTCAGGACCTTACGTGCATGCCGTACCATGGCGCGTAACAAAGTATATTCCCCCTGCGTCAGGGGAACCGTTTCGCGTTGAGGATTGAGTAACTGGCAGCGCGCTTCATCAAGCACCCAGCCATTGAAGCGCCAGCCTGACTGCGCGTCATCACTGGTTGCGGCACGTCCGCTGCGTCTGAGGGCGGCGCGTGCGCGGGCCACGACCACGCGGGGATTGAACGGTTTAGCAATATAGTCGTCCGCGCCCATCTCCAGACCCACGACCATTTCCGATTCCGATCCCATGCCGGTCAGCATGATTACGAGGATATCAGGCCGTTGACGCTGCAACTGCTGGAGCACCAGCAATCCATTGGTATCAGGCAACATCATATCCAACATTACCAGCGCGATGTCCGGGTGAGCACTGACCATCGCCAGCGCCTCTTTACCCTGATGACAACGATAAACCCGTAAAGCATGTTCACTGAGCGCGTCCTGCAACAGATCGCAGACCGCAGGATCATCATCCACCACCAGAACTGCTGGCTTCATTGTGTGACCTCAATGTTACTAAAGAGTTAATTTCGAGTTTACACATTCCCCTTTTGCCTGCAGGTTAATGCGGCTGAAACGTGACCAGCGTCGCCTCACAAAGTGTTGAAGCGTGCGTCAGCACCCTTTTTTCGCCTTTTCGGCACCAAAAGGAAAACGTTTGCGCATTTAGGGGGCAATGCACCATAATCGCGCCCTGATTCGGTTCAGAATTCTCTTAAGGCTCGTTTGCGCTTATCCAGGTAATCGATTGCGTGTCGGACTGGCACAGCAATTGCTTAAGCCTTAGCAATTGCTCACATGACAAAGGAAAGCAACCCCGGTTTTTAGCAGGCCTGCAACGGCGCAGGCCAGCCGTCGGCATTACCACAAACAGCATGATAATAACTTTGGCAAGAGAGCACGTACCTGAGTGACGTCTCTATCATCGAGAGATAATGATGTTAGAAAAACTATTTAAATTAAAAGCGCACAACACAACGGTTCGCACCGAAATCATCGCCGGGATCACGACCTTTCTGGCAATGGCTTATATCCTGTTCGTTAACCCCAGTATTTTAGGGGCGACCGGCATGGACAAAGGTGCGGTCTTCGTCGCGACCTGTCTGGCGGCAGCAATTGGTTCTGTGTTGATGGGACTGATTGCCAACTATCCTATCGCCCTGGCACCGGGAATGGGCCTGAATGCGTTCTTCACGTATACCGTTGTGCTGCACATGGGCTACACCTGGCAGATTGCGCTGGGCGCGGTATTCCTGTCTGCGGTTATCTTCTTTGCGTTATCAATCTTTAAAATTCGCGAATGGATTATCAAAAGCATTCCGTTGCCGTTGCGTGCGGGGATTGCCGCCGGTATTGGTCTGTTCCTGGCGATTATCGCGCTGGAAGGGGCGGGAATCGTCGTCGACAATCCGGCCACGCTGGTAGGAATTGGTGATTTGACCAAGCCTGGACCACTGCTGGCGATGTTAGGTTTTATCATCATCGTCGTGCTGGAGGCGCGCCGTGTGACGGGCGCGGTTTTGATTGGCATTCTGATCATTACCTTTATCTCCATGGGAATTGGCCTGACGCCGTTTGGCGGCGTATTTTCTGCCCCGCCGTCCATCGCCCCGACGTTTATGCATCTGGATATCGCGGGTGCGTTTAACGTGGGTTTGATTAGCGTGATTTTTGCGTTCCTGTTTGTCGACGTGTTTGATAACACGGGAACGCTGCTGGGCGTGACCAAACGTGCCGGGCTGGCTGACGAAGAGGGCAACGTGCCTAAAATGGGGCGCGCGCTTGTGGCGGACAGTGCGGCGGCGCTGTTTGGTTCTCTGCTGGGAACGTCCACGACCACCAGCTATGTCGAATCGGCTGCAGGCGTCAGCGCCGGTGGCCGTACCGGATTAACGGCTGTGGTGGTGGCGGTGCTGTTTTTACTGGCGCTGTTCTTTTCACCCCTGGCTTCCAGCGTGCCGGTTTACGCCACGGCACCCGCACTGCTCTTTGTGGCTGTGCTGATGACCTCAGGCCTGGCCGAGATCGACTGGAAAGACATTACTACTGCGGCTCCTGTTACGGTGACGGCCCTGACCATGCCATTAACGTATTCCATTGCAAACGGTATCGCTTTCGGCTTTATCACCTGGACCGTGGTGAAACTGCTGAGTGGACGGACGAAAGAAATTAATGCGGCGCTGATTATTCTTTCCCTGCTGTTTGTCATTAAGCTCGGCTGGTTGAGTGCATAATTAACTTCACCGTTACAGCATAGTTAATATGCTGTAACGGTTTTAGCGTTATATTTCGCGTCGATGCATCACCAGGCTGATTCAGCTTTTTTCAATCGTTGTGCATTCTCTTCCAAAATGAATATGAACTGCCTTTTCTTCACGCCTTTCACCTCTTATTCTCCGACAACACCTTCTGAATAAGGCGGCACGCTGGTTTTATTTTGCGTTCTTATTCAATCAGGTAATGTTTATTGTGCGGGACTTTGCTTCAATAACGTCGAAGCAGGTCGTGAATAACGTTAACGGATGCATGTAATCCGCCTGTCAGGGACCGATAATGGGCAACCTTTGTATAAAACGGGATCGCGGAAAGCCAAACGTAATCGACCGTCATTGCGGGACGGGAGGCAAAACAATGGAAAATTTTGAAAAGCGCTTTGAGCGACTGGAGCAAGACAGCCATCAGATGAAAATTGATCTGGCGCTGTTCAGTGGGCGCGCGACGGCATTTGCGACGAAAACCGATCTTGAAATACTGCGCTCAGAGCAAACGCTGTTTCACGTTGAAATGCTTCAGCGATTCACTGGCCTGGAAGAAAATGTAGGACACGTCGCGAGTCAGTTTGCCGGTATTGAGAACAGGCAGGATCGTATTGACAGCAAAATTTTTGAAATCAATAAGGTATTAGTCGACGTTACTAACCGGTTTAACAGCATTGACGCCACCTTCTCGGTTGTCATAGCGAAATTTGATGATACTGACAGCCGATTTGATGGGACAGATAAGCGGCTGGACGGACTTGGCTGTCGGTTCGAGGGTGTGGACAAGCGGTTCGACGGACTTGACTGTCGACTTGATGGCGTGGATAAGCGGTTCGACGGACTCGACTGTCGGCTTGATGGCGTGGATAAGCGGCTGGACGGACTCGACTGTCGGCTTAATGGCGTGGATAAGCGGCTGGACGGACTCGACAGTCGGCTTGATGGCGTGGATAAGCGGTTCGACGGACTCGACTGTCGGCTCGATAGCGTGGACAAGCGGCTGGACGGACTCGACAGTCGGCTTGATGGCGTGGATAAGCGGCTGGACGGACTCGACAGTCGGCTTGATGGTGTGGATAAGCGGCTGGACGGCATCGACAGTCGGCTCGATGGCGTGGATAAGCGGCTGGACGGACTCGACTGTCGGCTCGATGGCGTGGATAAGCGGCTAGACGGAATCGACTATCGCCTTGATGGCATTGATAAACGACTCGACGGAATGGATTGTTGCTTCGACAAGGTGGATCAGCGATTCGACAAGGTGGATGAGCGTTTCGATAAGCTGGATGCGCGATTTGAAAGCCTGAATAATCGCCTTATCTGGACATTTATGGTCCCGGCTATTCTGGCTGTGTTTGCCTGGTTTATAAATACTGCCGTACTGAACGCAGCCTGATTCAGCAGAAACGGAGAAGGGATGACGGCATTAATGTGAAAGAGATTCACCCTTAATACCGTCTTTGATTTTACTCTTTAACGGAACGGGGGTTCGTTAAACGTTCGCAGTTTACGCGAATGTAACTTGTCACCCTCAGCCCGTAACAGCTCTACCGCCTGAATCCCAATCTGCAGGTGTTCAGAGATGGCGCCGTCGTAAAAGCGATTCGCCTGACCGGGCAGCTTAATTTCGCCGTGTAACGGTTTATCGGAAACACAGAGTAACGTGCCATAAGGCACCCGGAAGCGGTAACCCTGGGCGGCAATGGTGGCACTTTCCATATCCACCGCCACGGCGCGGCTGAGATTAAAGCGCAGGGCAGAAGCCGAGTAACGCAGCTCCCAGTTACGGTCATCGGTGGTGACAACAGTACCGGTGCGCAGGCGCTCTTTGACTTCTTCGCCGGGCATACCGCTGACCGATTTGGTGGCATCGTAGAGGGCGCGCTGAACTTCGGCGATGCTGGGAATCGGGATATCCGGTGGCAGCACGCTATCCAGTACATGATCGTCACGCAAATACGCATGGGCCAGCACGTAATCCCCAATACGCTGACTTTCGCGCAGACCGCCGCAGTGACCTATCATCAGCCAGGCATGAGGGCGAATGACGGCAAGGTGATCGCAGATGGTTTTGGCATTGGAAGGACCCACACCGATATTGATCAGCGTGATGCCGCGGCGATGCGGTGACGTCAGATGCCAGGCAGGCATCTGATGTTTTTTCCAGGCCAGATCGGACAGCATCGCGTCATTGTTTTCCGTGTCAGCCGTCAGGATGACATCTCCGGCGCATACCAGGCTGTCAAACGGGGTTGACGGATCGCGTACCTGTTCGATGGCCCAGCGGACGAATTCATCCACATAACGCGTGTAGTTGGTAAACAACACGAACGGCTGAAAATACTCCACAGCCGTGCCGGTATAGTGGCGCAGGCGTGCCAGCGAAAAGTCGGTGCGCAGCGCATCAAAGTGGGAAAGGGGAAAGGTGGCGTCAGCATGAAACAAGCCATCTGCCGTTTCATCCCCAATCTGCGAGAGTTCAGTCGTGGGAAAATGACGGGCTATGCCGGCGCTCATGGTCCGGTCCAGCGACAGGTCAGAGCCGTCTATTACATACGGGTAGGGAATCTCCTGCTGTGACGGGCCGACTTCGATGTCCACGTCGTACTCTTTTTCCAGCATCGCCAGCTGTTCTGAAATGTAATGACGAAGCAAAGCGGGGCGGGTGACGGTGGTGCTGTAACTGCCTGTATGTGTAAAACGGCCCCATGCACGCGTGCGATTCTGTTGCGGTCCGTCTCCCTGCCAGGTAATGCGTAATTCAGGATAAACAAACAGGCCTTGCTCACGCGCGGCGGGGTCCGGCAGCACGCCTTCTTCCGTGTAGGCCTTGATGGACGCACGAAGCGCATCGACGGCGTCATTGTAAAGTTGCTCAAGCGCATCGAGTGCCTGTTCGCGTGTCAGCTTTTTCCGTTGGGCTGGCATAACTTCTCCTTTCAGGTTCTTACCACAATGCTCCTCAGCTTAGCGGTTTTAACAACGGATTGGGTGAAGAATCTATGATCGCGCGCATTTTGCGGCTGCCTGTTATGGGCGAGGCTAGTGGGCATCATGCGGCACTGAGTAAAAAAACGGATTAACCCGACAGCATCAGGATGTGCAGGGCAGCAATGGCTTTCGCTAAGGCAAGAGGGTGGACCGGAGCATGGCAGCACCGATTCGGCGCGACTAAAGGCGAGAGCAGAAAAGTGTGTAACGATGATTTAACAGGAATGCAAAACGTTTTGCATATTTCACTTTACGCTACCATCATTAGAGTTCTTTCCCGACATGTTCATATTTGGTACTCCTTTGCAAAATCCCGGCGTAGCAGTGGTGCAGGCGATTAAGCGCACGGCGTGGTATCCGAAACGTCGCGCTTACCGCACGCTGTACTGGCGTGAAATTTCGCCTCTTGCAGTTCCTATCTTTTTTGAAAATGCCTGTGTGCTACTGATGGGCGTGTTAAGTACCTTCCTGGTGAGCTGGCTGGGCAAAGAAGCCATGGCCGGCGTCGGGCTGGCAGACAGCTTCAACATGGTCGTCATCTCCTTTTTTGCCGCCATCGACCTGGGAACCACGGTAGTGGTCGCGTTTAGCCTGGCCAGACGCAATGGTAAACGGGCCCGCGCCGCAACACGGCAGTCGCTGGCAATGATGACGGTATTAGCCCTGGTGCTGGTTATCGCCATTGAGTTCTGGGGGCATCTGATTATTGACGCCATCGCAGGCGCAGCAGAACCGAAAGTGAAAGCCCTGGCACTCAGCTATCTGCAGGTTTCCGCATGGAGTTATCCGGCGGCGGCCATTACGCTGATTGGTAGCGGTGCGCTGCGTGGGGCAGGGAACACGAAAATACCGATGCTGATTAACGGTGGGATGAATATCCTTAACATCGTTATCAGCAGTGTGCTGATTTATGGCTGTTTTTCGTGGAAGGGGCTGGGCTTTGTGGGGGCCGGATTAGGGCTGACAATTACCCGCTACATTGGCGCAATAGCGGTCATCTACGTGTTAATGATTGGCTTCAACGCCTCACTGAGAATTTCGCTGTCCAGCTATTTCAGGCGCTGGAACAGCAGTATTTTATTTGAAGTCTTAAGCATCGGTGTGCCGGCCAGTATTGAATCCGTGCTGTTTAACGGCGGGAAGTTACTGACACAGGTCTTTGTGGCGGGCATGGGCACCAACGAAATTGCCGGCAATTTTATCGCGTTTTCAATCGCCTCACTGATTAACCTGCCTGGTAATGCGCTGGGATCGGCGTCGACCATTATTACGGGAAAACGCTTAGGTAAATACCAGGTTTTTCAGGCAGAGCGGCAAATCAAGCACGTCTATCTGTTGGCTACAATCTGTCTGACAGGCGTTGCTGCGCTGACCATACCGCTGGCGGGGCTGCTGGCACGCTTCTACACCAGCGATCCGGAAGTGATTAGCGTTACCAAACACCTTATCTGGCTGAATGCCCTGTTTATGCCGATTTGGGCCGCCTCCTGGGTGCTCCCCGCCGGCCTGAAGGGCGCGCGTGATGCCCGTTATACGATGTATGTATCGATGTTCAGTATGTGGTGCGCAAGGGTTGTTATTGGTTATCTGTTGGGCATTGAACTCGGTATGGGCGTGATTGGTGTCTGGCTGGGCATGTTCCTTGACTGGACGGTGCGCGGCGGATTTTTCTGGTGGCGACTGAAAAGCGGAAAATGGCTTAATAACTACCGCAAGATGCTCGCCAGGGCAGAATCCACCTGAATACCTTTAGCCACCCGTTTGTGAGAGGGGATGATGCGTGGCAGCTTCGCGCCGCGCATCATCACAGTTTGTTTTAATACTGCCACGCTTTTCATTTACCTGCCTCTACACAGGTTTCGTCATTCGTCAGGACGGTTCTGTGCCCACTTTTCCCGCAAAGCGGACGAAATGCGTTCGAATCCAGGGCCGCGCGCATCGCCTCTTGATAGGAATACTCTTAAATTTAACGCCATTGCTTCGTTTAACGCTTTGATTAATATGTGTTATTGATTTTGTTTCAGAAAGACCAGACAGCAAAATTTGACTTAATTCCTCTTTTCAACTTACGCATCGCGTTTGAGCTGACGGTTTTCTCAGCGTTCAGGGCCATCCGGCACCTTAAAATATTCATCTGGCTTAAGCTTTTATACTAAAGGATAGGGGCGCTGAGACCATAGATGAGTATCAGATGTACGAAATGTGCAGGTTTCACCGTATTGTCATCTGTTTGAGTTAGTAAAAAACATAAGTACTATTACTTAGTTACGTAACTGGGAGCTGTATTGAATTTTTCAAGGCAATATGTAAAGCTGTGTAAGATGTTAATAAATGGAAAAGAACTTTACACAGGCGAGCAGGATGTACAGGCTCGTGCGGTAGCTATGGTGCTGCATATTTTTTTGTAACCCATTGATTTATTGCTATTTGTGTGAGATCGACTGGAATTTAAGCAGGATGTTACCATTCTCCCCACACGAATAACGATTAACCAGCCCCGTTAAGTTTAACGATTACCTAACAAAAATCGTGTCTTACCAAAACCTAATCAGGCTGCTTTAATACCGTTTGCTTTTAGGAATGGGTCAGTTTGCTGAATGTATTTTGTGAAATTCAGCCGACCCGCTTCTCCGGTCATCAGGTTTTATGAACTGTGCCTATACTGTTCATGCTCATCGTATAAAATTTACACTCAATCAACGCTCCTATTCAGGCAACTTGTATTTTTAATCAATGACTTGGCGTCATCTGGCGTCCAGTTGACGTTGTGCAACAATACGACGCGCTGACCACCGGCCAAAGGCCACTTTTTTGGGTATTAATGGAACTAAATATGAAAAAAATGGTGAACTTTCGAATTGCATTAAGCCTGATGTTTGTTTTTGCTGTTGCAGGCTGTAAAACACCGCCAAAAATGACAGATGACACAATGGTCACCAATACCGTTGATGGCACTACCCTGATTCACCGTCATGCCGTAGCTGCGCCTGCACAGTTCACCGCCGTCAATGAGGGTTACCGTGCCCTGTATCCTGCCTCTGTGATGACACGCCCGGATTTTGGCGGCAAGGTCGTGGAAACGCTGAAAACGGGTGAAACCTATACCGTTGTGGGTCAGGTAGAAAATAACTGGCTGGCACTGGGCGAAGAAGCTGACGCGGTTTCACCACCCGCAACTGACGCGAAAGCCACCGACAGTAAGGGCGCCGCGCCTCAGGCACCGACCAATGCGGTCAAAGTCATTGGCTATGTGCCTTTCCGTGCAGTGGTAAAAAGCGATTTATACGACCAAACCATCAAAGCCGATCAGCCTAAGCGTCGTGCGCGTGCCGCCGCGAAGAAAAAGACCTGCGTCTCTGTTGATGGCAACAGCCAGGCCTGCCAGAACAGCAATAACGGTACCTGGATCATTAACTAAGTCAGGGGCAGGGAGGGGCAGATATGGCACATACCCACTTGCGCGCTGGCCTGAAAAAATGGCTCTGGCCCTTCCTGCTACTTCTGCTGACCGCATGCAGTAGCAGTAAGCCCGATATCGCGCGCTACAACCTGAATTTTCAGGCGCATCCCCCCATCAACGCCGGCGCGCCGCTCAAAGTGCGCGTCATGCTGTTGACGTCGGATGCCGAGTTTATGTCCGCTGATTTCTTCACATTACAGAATCAACCCGCGACAGCATTAGGCAATACGCTACTTAACAGTCAGCAGTTTTTCCTGATGTCCGGTCAGCTCAGTAAAACGCTGAGTGCGAAAAGCCTGCCTGAGGCACGGTTTATCGGCATCATGGCGGAATATCAAAAGCTGGATGGCAAAGTGTGGCGGCTGGCGCTGCCTTTCCCGGACAGCGAGAGCAGTTCATTCTGGCAGTTCTGGAAAAGCAATGATGGTGAGCTAAACGCCAACATTATCGTTGACGATGCCGGTATGCGTCCCGTTAAGCAATAACACCGTCTTCAAAGGATGATTATGAACAGAGCCGAAAAGGTTGTTTGGGCGGAAGGGATGTTTTTGCGTCCTCACCATTTCCAGCAGGCAGAAAATTTTCTGCAAAGCTCGCTGCGTGAATGGGGCCAGTCGCAACGTCCTTACATTTGGGGATTTTTCGATCTCGAATTTGATGAAGCGCTGTTACGGCAGGGCAAGCTGGCGCTCAATGCCGCCAGTGGATGTCTGCCGGATGGGACGTTTTTTGCTTTCAGCCAGCCCCAGCAAGGTCCAGCCCCCTTAGACGTGCCCGCGAATATTGACCGGGCGAAAGTGGTGCTGGCCATCCCCGCGCGGCGTAATGGCCGCGAAGCGGTAACGTTTGAAGATGCGCCAGATTCTCTGGCGCGCTATCTCGCCTGGGAAGCGGAAGTCGAAGATGACAACGCGCAGGCTGTTGGCACCGCCACCGTCCAGTTTGGCAAGCTTCGCCTGCGGTTAATGCTGGAGCAGGATCTGACCGCAGAGTGGACGGCCATGGGCGTGGCGCAGATTGTTGAAAAACGCAGTGACAACCACATTCGTTTAGACAATGACTACATCCCTCCTACCTTAACGCTTGCAGGCAGTCGTCCGCTTCAGAGCATGATGACGGATTTGCACGGTATGATTCAGCAGCGCAGCCAGCAACTGAGCCAGCGCGCGCCAGGTACCGGGCGTTTTAACAGTGCAGATATGGTGGATTTCATGCTGCTGGCGCTCCTTAATCGCCAGTTGGGGCTGCACTCTCATCTGCAGCACCTGCCGTTACTGCATCCTGAAACGCTCTACAGCCACTGGTTACAACTGGCCGCGGAACTGGCAACCTGGACGCAGGCCCGTACGCCTGACGCGCTTCCCGTTTACGATCACGATGATCTGCAAGGTTGCTTTTCGCGCCTCACCCTGTTGCTGCGTCAGGGGCTGTCGCAGGTCATGGAAGAGAGCGCCATTCAACTGCCACTGACGCAGCGTTCACACGGCCTGAACGTCGCCACCGTGCCAGACAACAGCATGGTACGTGAATTTGGCTTTGTGCTGGCCGTCAAGGCAAGCGTTCCCGCCGATGCACTCAAAACCCATTTCCCGGCACAGATGAAGGTCGCGCCTGTGACCAAAATTCGCGATCTCGTGCAGTTGCAGCTTCCGGGGCTGGCCCTGAGAGCCATGCCTGGCGCGCCCCCGCAAATCCCCTGGCACGCCGGATACAGCTATTTTGAGTTGGATAAAAACAGCGAGCTGTGGCAGGAGATGGAACGATCGGGTGCCTTCGCGCTGCACCTTGCCGGTGAGTTTCCGGGCCTGAACATGGAGTTCTGGGCCATTCGCAGTCAGTCAGAATAATTCAAACTGAGCAGGCATGATGCAGGAACAAAACAAACCGAACAGTGATGCTTTTCAGCAGGAGTTAAGTCTGAGCCATCAGAACACGCTGGTGGCCGCAGCTAATCCGCTGATCAACGCCATTCCCCAGATTCGTCACTCGGTATCGCATGACGATCCAGCCCGTTTACGCCAGCAACTTATCGAACAGATTCGTCGTTTCGAGCTGGCCTGTCAGCAGTCGGGTCTGAGCTACGAAGTGATCGTTGGCGCACGTTACTGCCTGTGTACGGCGCTGGACGAAGCCGCTGCGCTGACGCCCTGGGGCAGCCGCGGTGTGTGGACCAGTAATGGCTTGCTGGTAACTTTTCACAACGAAACCTGGGGTGGCGAAAAGTTTTTCCAGCTGCTGGCTAAACTGTCACAAAATCCGCGACAGCATATTCTGTTACTGGAGCTAATTTATTTCTGTCTGGTGCTGGGGTTCGAAGGGCGCTACCGCGTACTCGACAACGGGCGTTCACAACTGGACACCATTAAACAGCGCCTGCTGCAGATGATCCGAAGCGTCAGGGGAAGTTTTGCCGCTGCGCTTTCGCCGCATCCTACCGATCAACCGGTGTTGCGCAAACTGTGGCGACCGATGATTCCGCTGTGGGCCTGCGCCGCGCTGGCGGGCCTGGCGGCCTGCCTGTTCTACATTGTGCTTAACTGGCGGCTGGGGGATTACACCTCGCCGGTGCTGGCCAAAATTTATCAGACGACGCTGCCTGAAGTGCAGATTCGTAATCCGGCACCGCCGCCGCCGCCGTCACTGAACCTGAAGTCCTTCCTCAAACCAGAAATCGATGAAGGCCTGGTCGCGGTGCGTGACGAGGCCGATCAGAGCGTGGTGACGCTGAAAGGAGACGGCTTATTCGCCTCTGGATCAACGGAAGTTCGTGGGCGTTATGATGCGGTGATTCAGCGCATTGCCGAGGCCATGAACAACGTCAGCGGGAAAATCCTGGTCGTGGGATACAGCGATAACGTACCGATTCGCAGTGCACGTTTTGCATCGAACTACGAGCTGTCGCTGGCTCGCGCTCAGTCCGTTCAGAACCTGTTGCAAAAACAGCTGGCCAATCCGTCACGTGTCAAAGCGGAAGGGCGGGGCGAAACGCACCCGCTGGTGCCTAATAACAGTGCAGAGAACCGCGCCCGCAACCGTCGTGTTGAAATCACGCTGCAGGTCGCACCTGACACGACGAAAGCTGAACTTAACGGCCTGGCAAGAGGGAACTAATCCATGCTGAATGTCCTGTTTTCGATACTGACCAGCCGCCTGGCGTGGGGCTTCGTCGGTATCACAGCGTTATCATTTATCATTTGGGTCATCGGTCCGGTGTTCTCGATAGTGGATTCCCGGCCGCTGGAGTCTGAACAGAACCGCATGATCAGTATTGCGCTGCTGTATGTGGTCTGGGGCCTGAGTCAGGCGATCCCACGTCTGTATAACTACTGGCTGAACCGTAAACTGATGTCCAGTCTGAAGACCAGCAAACCGGACGCACCTGAGGAAGAGCGCAAACGCCTGACCAGTGAGGATCAGGTGCTTGCCAGCCGCTTCTCTGAAGCGACAGAAATGCTAAAAAAGGCGCATTTTCAGCGCCAGAGCAGCAAAGGCGCCCCTTTCTGGGCGCAGCGCTTCAGCCATCAGTACCTGTACCAACTGCCGTGGTACATGATTATCGGTGCGCCTGGCGCGGGTAAAACGACGGCGCTGGTGAATTCCGGTTTGCAGTTTCCGCTGGCCGATAAATTTGGCAAAGCGGCCTTACGCGGTATTGGCGGAACACGAAACTGCGACTGGTGGTTTACAAATGAAGCTGTCCTGCTGGATACCGCAGGACGCTATACCACGCAGGAAAGTCAGCAGGAGCGTGATGCCAGTGAATGGCACCATTTTCTGGCGCTGTTGCGCAAATACCGTGGCCGTCAGCCTGTAAACGGCGTCATTGTGACACTGAGCGTGGCTGATCTGTTGTCGCAGTCGCCCGACGCCATGCGTAATCAGGCGATGGCGCTGCGTCAGCGCCTGATGGAACTTCACGATCAACTGGGCATTCGCTTTCCGGTTTATGTGCTGGTCACTAAAGCTGACCTGTTAAAAGGTTTCCGCAGTTATTTTGCCAGCCTGGATAAAACACAGCGCGAACAGATCTGGGGATTTACCTTCCCATGGGCGAAAGCCTCGACAGCGGATTTCGAACTGAGCAGCCAGTTCCAGCAGGAATATGCTCTGTTGCAACAGCGGCTGGATGCCGGGCTGGCGGATGTTCTGCTGGCGGAAAGTGATGCGCAGGCGCGGGCAGAAAGTTATCTGTTCCCACAAGAATTTGCCGCGCTGCGCCCACAGTTGGCTGAAGCGCTGGATATTCTCTTTGCCCGTTCTGATTTCGAAACGCAGTTTGCGCCGCGCGGGATCTATTTCGCCAGCGGCACCCAGGAAGGGCTGCCATTTGACCGTGTGATGGGCGAACTGACACGTGCACTGCACTTGCCGGGCCAGCAGCAGGGCGAGTCAGGTAGCTGGGACAAGGTGGATAAAGAGGCCCCGATTCCGCAGAACAAAGGCCAGAGTTTCTTCCTGAAAGGGGTGCTGGAAAACGTCATTTTCCAGGAGTCGGGCCTGGCGGGCAGCAATCGCTGGTGGGAACTCCGTAATCGCGTAGGGCTCTGGTCGGGCTACCTGGCCTTGCTTATCCTGGTGCTGATTGCGGGGACATTGTGGCTGATCAGCTATAACAAAAATAAAACTTATCTGCAGGAGATGGCGGCCAAAACGCCGCAGGTCGAGCAACTGGGTGACAAACTGCAAAAAGAGGTGAACGGTAACCTGTTTGCGCTGGTCCCTTATCTCAACACGCTGTTGCACCTGCCGGAAAGCGCGTCTTTTTCCCTGGAGCATCCGCCGCTGACGCGTCGCATGGGGCTGTATCGGGGTACCGAAGTGAGTGACGCCACGCAGGCGTTATACGATCGCGCACTTAAACAACTGTTGATGCCACAAGTGGCGCAAAATATTACCCGCTGGTTACGCAATGACAACGGCAGCGATGCCGATTACAGCTATGAAGCCCTGAAGGCTTATCAGATGCTGTATCAGCCAAAGCACTATGACGGTAAGTTTCTTCAGGCGTGGATGATGTTAAATATCTCCCGTGAACTGCCTCAGGATGTGACACAGGCGGAGGTGAAACAGCTGGCGTGGCACCTGCAGCAGTTGCTGGAAACACAGATCCAGTCCTCGCCCTATGCGAAGGATGACGCGCTGGTAAAGCGCGAGCAGGCGCTGATTAGTCAGATGCCGCTGTCACAGCGCGTTTACGGACGCCTGAAACGCCTGCTGGAACGCGATAGTGCATTGTCACCCGTGACCCTGGCTGCCCTGGGTGGGCCGCAAAGCGAACTGGTGTTCTCACGTAAAAGCGGTAAATCCGTGAATGAAGGTGTGTCCGGACTTTTCACGCCCGACGGCTACTGGAACCACGTTGATAAAGAGATCGCCCCCGTGACGGATGCCCTCTATAAGGATGATATCTGGGTGCTGGGCGGCGAAACGGCCCATGAAGACAGCAAACAAACCGATATGGCGGTGCGTCAGCTGTATATTCAGGACTATATTCGCCAGTGGGAGCAGTTTCTCAGCGATATCCAGCTCAACAGCAGTGCCGATTTAACGCAGCGTATTAATACCGCACGTCTGTTATCCAGTAACCATTCCCCGCTGCGGCAACTGGTTATTAATTTAAGTAAACAGCTCACGCTGACGCGGGCACAACCTGACGACAAGAGCGCGAAAAATGCCGCAGCCGCGTCAGATAACAGTGCCACGCGCACGTTACAGGCACTGTTTACCTCGCCGCGCTCGAATGGTGAACAGGGTGCGGTGCAGCAAACGCCTGAACAAGCGGTAACGGCCCATTTCGCACCGATTATCGAACTGGCACAGCCATTGCAACAGGGCAGCAAAGTGCTGGCCGTGGATGATTTCCTGAAGCAGATTGACGACCTCTATCGTTACCTCACGGCCGTACAGGACGCGGCGAACAGCGGAATGCCACCGCCGTCCAGTGATGCGATCAGCCGTCTGCAGGCCAGCGCGGGCCGTTTGCCTGGCTCGCTGCAAAATATGGTCTCCGGTATGGCTGTCGGTGCCAGCAGTGATGCACAGCGTCGCGATATGGATAACGTCCGCAAGCGCATTACCATGGAAGTTGGCAGTTTCTGTCGCCAGGCGATTGCCGGCCGCTATCCTTTAGTGCGCAACGCGCGAAGTGAAGTCACGCCTGACGACCTGGCGCGCATGTTTGCGCCAGGCAGCGGACTGATGGACAGCTTCTTCCGGGACAATCTGGCCAGTAAAGTGGATACCACCCGCGCGGCATGGCGTTTCACGCCGGGCATTGATGGTAAAACGTTACCGGGGGGCGAAGCGCTGCTGCGTCCGTTCCAGCAGGCTCAGTCGATTCGCGATGCGTTTTTTGCCAATGGTGCCACCACGCCTTCTTTCCGCGTGACGTTGCGCACGGTAAAAATGGACAACGACATTCTTAATATGACGCTGGACGTGGACGGGCAAATCTTACGCTACAGTCATGGTCCACAGGCGGTGCAGTTAGTCAGCTGGCCCGGTCCGGGGGGAACCAGTCAGGTACGCATGCAACTGGGCCTGACGAATGGCACAACCTCCACGCTGACCACCAGCGGGCCATGGGCGCTTAATCGCTTCTTTGACCGCGCACAGGTCACCTCGGTCGGTGGACTGACACGCGAAGCCAGCTTTAATGTGGACGGCCATAATGTGACGTTGTCCTTTACGCCGGGCAGCATCAGGAACCCCTTCCAGCTCCCTGCATTTAGCTGTCCCTGAAACAGGATCTGACTATGACTCAATACGCAGCACCTGGCTGGTACGGCAAACTGCCCAGTTCGGGTGATTTCGTAAAACGACGTTTCCCCGATACCCTGCAGCGCCAGTGGTCGAACTGGTTTCAGGTAGGATTGCATCACTGGCAAACCAGTGCGGAAGGCGAGCATTCCGCGTCCCGGGCCTTTCTTAAAGCGCCCGTATGGAATTTTGTCATACCGCCCATGTTAGGTACGCAGCTGATTCAGATGGGCTGTCTGACCGCCGCGCGCGACAGCGTCGGGCGACATTATCCGCTCTGTGCGTTGCGCTACTTTACGCCGACGGAATGGGCCCCGTTATTGCTGGCCCGCGCCGGTGACTGGTATCACCAGATGGGCAATACCTTGTTGCGGGCGGTTCAGGAGGGTGGCACGCCCGAGCAGTTTGATCAGGCGTTGTTAAGTATTCCCCTTCCACAGCCTCAGGAAGGCGAAGCCTCATCGGATATCTTATCGGTGATCGGCAGCGGGGAGAATAATGCCTCCACCCTGAGCTGGAATTTGCCATCACAGAGTTTTGATCCCCAGTTTCAAAGCAGTTTTTGGTGGACCAATCAGAGTGACGGTTTTCCGCTTTATACCCATGTCCACAGCGGCAACCTGACAGCGCAGTTATTTTCGCTGTTATTCGATCCGGCGGGCGGTGCAAAGCCCGGGCGAAATGGACTTTATCCTCCTATGTTTGAATCCTGAGGCGAAACGGATGAGTATTGATATTGACACGTTGCTGATACCGGTAAGCCACGATAATCCCTGCGGGGATAACCTGGAATACGATGCGGATTTTCAGGCGATGGAACAGGCCAGCGTAGGCAAAGCCGAGCAGCAGTTCGGCAATACCATCATTCCGGCCGAACCGGCTGACTGGAACAAGGTCGAAAAGCTGGCACTGGATTTAATGAGCCGCAGCAAAGATTTACGCGTCATGCTCACGCTGACGCACGCCTGGACTCGTCTCAAAGGGTTGCCCGGCTATGCACAGGGGTTGCAACTGATTGAGCAGGCCATGTCGCAATACTGGGAAACCTTGTGGCCACGTCTGGAAGAAGATGGCCAGCCCGATCCCTTTTACCGCATTAATGCCCTGGCCGTGCTGGGCGACCAGTCAGCCCTGGCGGGCGCGGTGCGCCAGTCGTGGCTGCTGCGTTATGCTTCCGACGGGATTACGCTTCGCGATGCCGCTGCATTATGTGACGGCAGTAAAACGGAAGTGCCAGACTACCCTGGCGGCCTGCCGCGTCTTAATGATGAACTGGCGCGAGGCGAGCAACCCGGCGTTGCGGCCATTCAGGACATTGGCGAACGTTTGCAGCGCATTCGTAGCCTGGTGACTGAAAAGCTGGATGAAACGGCCTTACCGGATATGAGTCAGCTTCAGCGCAGCTTCGCCATGCTGAATGAGCGTTGCCAGGCCACCGATATCGGCGCGTTACAGTCTCTGGCAGCGGCCGTACAGTCTGCACCGGAAACCGAAAACCCAACCGCGCCCAGGGCCGCGTCGCGCGCCGCTACAGACTGGCGCAGTGCTCAACTTAACTCGCGTGCTGAAGCGCAGTTAATGCTGGAAAAAGTGAAACAGTACTTTACGCAGCACGAGCCCAGCCATCCGGCACCGTTGATGATTGACCGTGTACAGCGCCTGATCGAACTCGACTTTATGGACATCATTCGCGACCTTGCGCCGGATGGTGTACATCAGTTAGAAAACATTTTTGGACGCCGCGACTAAGCTATCAGTGAAGTCTTAACGCAGCGAGACCTGCGCGCCTCCTGCGAGCCAGTAACCGCGCATTATTTATGGAGAGAACCATGCCAACAATGAAGTCCAGTGGGCAGAAATTTATCGCCCGCAATCGCGCGCCACGCGTTCAGATTGAATATGACGTGGAAGTTTATGGTGCAGAACGAAAAATTCAGTTGCCCTTCATCATGGGCGTACTGGCCGATTTAGCCGGTAAGCCGCTGGAGCCGCAGGCCAGCGTTGACGACCGCAAATTCCTGGAAATCGACATCGATAACTTCGATGAGCGCATGAAAGCCATGAAGCCACGCGCTGCATTCCAGGTCGACAATACGCTGAACGGCGACGGCAAACTGAATATTGACCTGACTTTTGAAAGCATGGACGATTTCTCCCCGGATGCCATTGCCCGTAAAGTCGAACCACTTAACAGCCTGCTGGAAGCACGTACTCAGCTTTCAAATCTGCTGACCTATATGGATGGCAAAAATGGCGCTGAAGAGCTTATCGGCAAAATTCTTCAGGATCCGACCCTGCTGCAGGCGCTGACGCATGTGCCTAAGCAGGCGGATGCCGCAGAAGGGAAGGAGGAGCAATAATGAATCAGACTTCTCAACAACCCCAGTCACAGGGCGATGCCAGTTTTAGTCAGGACGAGTTTAGTGCCTTACTGAACAAAGAGTTTCGTCCAAAGAGTGATCAGGCGCGCGAAGCGGTAGAAAGCGCGGTGAAAACGCTGGCACAGCAGGCGCTGGAAAATACGGTGACCGTTTCCAGCGATGCTTACCGCACCATTCAGGCACTGATTGCTGAGATTGATGAAAAGCTGTCTCAGCAGGTCAATCAGATTATTCACCATGAAGAGTTTCAGAAGCTGGAAAGCGCCTGGCGCGGTCTGAGCTATCTGGTGAATAACACGGAAACCGATGAGATGCTGAAGATTCGTTTCATGAGCATCTCTAAACAGGAGCTGGGCCGCACGCTCAAGCGCTATAAAGGCGTGGGCTGGGATCAAAGTCCGCTGTTTAAGAAAATCTATGAACAGGAATACGGCCAGTTCGGTGGCGAGCCGTTCGGTTGCCTGGTCGGCGATTACTACTTCGACCACAGCCCGCAGGACGTTGAGCTGCTGGGCGAGATGGCCCGCATCGGTGCGGCCGCGCACTGTCCGTTTATCACCGGTACCGCGCCAGGCGTTATGCAGATGGAATCCTGGCAGGAGCTGGCGAATCCACGCGATCTGACCAAAATCTTCCAGAATACCGAATATGCCGCCTGGCGCAGCCTGCGCGAATCGGAAGATGCGCGTTACCTGGGCCTGGTAATGCCGCGCTTCCTGTCTCGTCTGCCTTACGGCATTCGTACCAACCCGGTTGACAGCTTCGATTTTGAAGAGCAGACCGATGGCTCGGATCACAGCAACTACAGCTGGACCAACGCAGCTTATGCGATGGCGGCCAACATCAACCGTTCATTTAAAGAGTACGGCTGGTGTACCTCCATCCGTGGCGTGGAATCAGGTGGCGCAGTGGAAAACCTGCCCTGCCATACGTTCCCCAGCGATGACGGCGGCGTGGACATGAAGTGCCCGACCGAGATCGCCATCAGCGATCGCCGTGAAGCCGAACTGGCGAAAAATGGCTTTATGCCGCTGGTCCACCGTAAAAACTCTGACTTCGCCGCGTTTATTGGCGCACAGTCGCTGCAAAAACCGGCGGAATACCATGATGCGGACGCTACCGCGAATGCCCGTCTGGCTGCCCGTCTGCCGTACCTGTTCGCCTGCTGCCGTTTCGCTCACTATCTGAAGTGCATTGTGCGCGACAAGATTGGTTCATTCCGTGAGCGTGACGATATGGAACGCTGGCTGAATGACTGGATAATGAACTATGTCGATGGTGACCCGGCTAACTCTTCACAGGAAACCAAATCACGCAAGCCACTGGCTGCGGCGGAGGTGAATGTGGAAGAGCAGGAAGACAACCCTGGCTACTATGCAGCGAAATTCTTCCTGCGCCCGCATTATCAGCTGGAAGGATTAACAGTGTCGCTGCGTCTGGTATCGAAGCTGCCTTCGCTGAAGTCGAACGAGAATTAAATTTTTTTGCAATGTAAAGCACGTCCAGGTGGCGTGCTTTTTCAGACGATTAAGCATGACCTTTTTCACATCAAAAATTCTGTTGCCCGCAAAATAAACCTTTTCTGAAAATACTGGCTCCGGTAGAAGGTCTACGGGTTTCGACCGGGCTATAAAGGTATAATGGCAGGCTGCCCAATCAGATATTTTGCTGTTACTGGTCGGCCAGATAAATAATTAGCTTAACTGTTCTGTTATCGCTGTGAGAATGGATAGGGGTTAAGTCATCAGCCTGCAACAGAATGAATGACATAATTAAATTTAGCGTATATACGACGGATGCCTTATGTGCGTCAGCATTCATTTGACATACCGATACGGCAAAAAAATCTCCTGCTGTTGCAGTTTATTGTAGTGGGACCCTTCGGGAAGCCTGTAGCACTCCCGAAGTCGAGGCAAAAGTAAAATATGGACTGTTTTATTCAGCCCCATGCTTTTCTCTTTGCCATATAGATGCTTTTTCGAAAGCGACAACTTTTTCCATAACGAAGAGTAAATATTATGGCTATTGATATGTATTTGAAGGTAGACGGCATTACGGGTGAATCTAAAGATTCTAACCATACCGGCTGGATTGATATTACCTCTTTCTCCTGGGGCGCTAATCAGCCGGGTAATATGAGCGTGGGCGGCGGTGGCGGTGCGGGTAAAGTTAACTTCAACGACCTGCACATTAATGCCAAAATCGACAAAGCGGTAACTGCATTGCTGAAAAACTGTGCCAGCGGTAAGCACGTTTCTAAGGTTGAAGTGTCAGTTTGTAAAGCGGGCGGCACGCAAATCGAATACACCCGAATTACCCTGGAAGATGTGCTGGTAACCAACGTTCAGTTCGTGGGTTCAGAGCACGATGACACCCTGGGCGTAACTTATGCATTCCAGGCTGCGAAAGTGAAACAGCAGTACTGGGAGCAGAGCTCTTCTGGTGGTAAAGGTGCAGAAACCAGCGCGGGCTGGAACATCAAAGAGAATAAAGAAGCGTAAGAAAAAACGCCTCCTTATCGGGAGGCGTTTCTCGCTAAGTGGTTTTTTCTTTTTATGCGTTAGGCTCCCAGCCAATTTACAAGGATTTCTCTGGATCAGATTCATTGGGTGGAGATAGTAAATGAGTATTACAGGGTCAGTTGGTATAGGTGGCCGTAATAATTACGGCGATGTAAAAACGGTACAACGGCTTTTACAAAATAATGGTTTTCCCCAGCTTCGTGATGACGGCAGAATTGGGCCAAAAACTATCGAAGCTATCAAAAGTTACCAATCACGTTTCATGTCACGGCCAGATGGTTTGGTTGATGTTCATGGTCGGACCTGGAATAAATTATCTAATTCTGATAAAACTAACCGAACGCAGCCCACACCAGAAGAAAATCGCCATCTCAATTCAGGTCGCTTAACTGTAAATGCAGGGCAAATAACTTTTGATGCAGAAGGTAATGATTGGCCTAACAGCCCAGGATTTAGTCGTCATATCCATTGGCCTAAAGGGGCTTCTGGCGTAACAATCGGACGTGGTTATGATATGGGTGGGCGTTCTGGTGAGACGGTGAAAATAGACTTGATCCAGGCTGGTGTTCCGCAGGAACAAGCTATTCTTCTGGCAAGAGGCGCTCGATTATCACCTTCACAGTCAGACAAGTTCGTAAAAGAACACCGTAATGAGTGTGGTATTATTACTCGTGAGGCTCAAGCTAAATTATTTGAAATGATATACCCTAAATATCTGGTTAGAGGGCAATCAATTTATCTTAGTAAAACTTCTGGCTTCCCAGAAAGAACCCCTTGGGAAAACCTTAAACCTCCTATAAAAGATATAGCTGTAGACTTTGTATATCAAGGGCTGGGTTTTGAAAGAACCATGAAAGCCTGCATGTACAACGATATCGATAAGTTAATAGATTTTATTGAAAATAATGCCCAAGTAAAAAGTTATGAGGGTGGACGCCAACGAGCAAATTATCTGAGAAAACATAAATAGGCGGGAGTTTTTATGTGCAAGCAATATATTTATAGTTTGGCTTTTGTTTTTTTTATATTTGGTCATTCAGCTTATGCGATGGATGATTGCTCTAAGGAAACAAGTGATCCTGCAGTGTTTACTTGTGCTGAAAAAAACAAAAACACTGCAGAGCAAAAGTTAAATAATGAGTACTCGGCGGCAAAGAAACGCATCGATAAAGTCTTTCAAAACGAAGCGGAAGTCAAAAAAGAATATTTGAATATATTTCTTGAGTCACAGCGAAGCTGGCTAAAATATCGCGATGGGCAGTGTAAGTTATTTGCGCATGTTGCCGATAAAAACAGTAATCCTTATACGGTATTTACGAATAATTGTATTGCAGAACTTGATGAGGCAAGAACTAAACAGTTGGAACAGATCCCATACGATTGATTTTTTTAATATGCACCTATTGTAATCCAGGTGCATATTATATTGTAACGCTTTAGTAACTCTATCTATTTTTATATCCCGCCTTTCTCCCCGAGAGACGCGCGATATAGATGTCGAAAAGCTAACCGCAGGAATCCGTGATGCGCTTTACGATAATAACCGCTAAACCCGGCCATCAACCGCCGCAAACCAGTTTTGATTTTCTTCCTCCCGGCGGCACAATTGGTCGTGGCGTGGATAACAATCTGGTACTGCCCGACGACGATCGCACGATTTCCCACCTGCAGGCGATTGTGCATATCACTGCTGAAGGTGAATGCCGCCTGACGAATAGCGGTAACGTGACGCGTGTGCTGTTAAACGATATCCCACTGGAGCAGAGCTCTTCTGGTAAAGGTGCAGAAACCAGCGCGGGCTGGAACATCAAAGAGAATAAAGAAGCTTAATAAGATGGGCCTCCATCAGGAGGCGCCCTTTACACTAATCTGTTAAAGCTGAGTCGAGAGGGATTTGACGTGACTACAATACAGATAAGCCAGTGCGTTGGTTTAAGACAACCTAATAAATCACGTGATGTTAAAACCGTTCAATCATTATTAAATTCCAATAAGTCTGTTACACCTCCTGGTAGTGAATTAAAAGTTGATGGTTTTTTGGGACCAAAAACTATTGATAAAATAAAAATACTCCAGGAAAAGATTGTGGGTCTTCGCAACCCGGACGGTATTGTTTCACCCCGGGGGCCTACAATGCGTAGGTTACATGGAAATATTACGCCGGTCAGCAATATAAAAATTAAGCCTCGATACTACAGCCTCTGCTGTTACTGATGAAATGTATGTTAGTATGGCGAAAGCATTAAATTGCGAACCAGCAGCAATAAAAGCAGTTGTGATGTCGGAAACCAAGCAAAGTCCATTCGATTCATCAGGTCGGCCGACAATTATATATGAAAGGCACTATTTCAGTAGATTAACAAATCACAAATATGATGCAACTCATCCTGAAATATCAGGAAAGCCATACAATCATTATGGTAAATTTAGTGAATAATACGACAAATTAAACAAAGCAATAGCACTTGATCGTGCAGCAGCGCTCCAGTCAGCTTACTGGGGAGCATTTCAAATTATGGGTAGTAATTATGTCACTTCGGGTTACGAAAATATCGAAGAGTTTGTCAAAGGAATGAATACTATTCCGGGGCAGGTATACGCTTTTGTTAATCATGTTTCTCATACGCAGACTCTTTTGAATGCAATCCGAACGAAGAACTGATCAAGTTTTGCCAGATACAACAATGGTAGTGATTATAAAAAGAATAATTATGATGTTCATTTATCAAGAAATTATGACAGAGCCATGCATAATTAATTCAGGATTTTATATAATATGAAAATTTTCAATCTGGTATTGTCTTTACTTGTTATTAGCCCTATAGCAAATGCTTCCATAACTCTTTCTAAACCTCATTCAAATCATTATGAAAAGACTATTATTCAGGAAGCTCAGCATGAAGGTCTTGAGCGAGTTGAATTAGATAAAGCTCAAAGTTTCGATTTAATCAAAAATGGCAAAGTATTAGGTACTCTTGTACAAGGAAAAGGATGGATAAGAGATGTCCAGCCTGTGTGTTTTATTGCCTGGACAAAGGATAGTAAAAAATCTGATCAGTTTATTCAAACAATCGGTCAAGGGGATTGGGAAACAGTAGGTTGCCATAAAGTTGATTCAGTTGGCCTTATATCAAAAAAAGACGTTCCTGCTACGAAAGTTGCGGTTATTTATACCACTGAAGCCCCTGATCACTACGGAAATGATTACTACATTTTGGGATTAAAAAGTGGTGATGACAGTATCTATTACGATCAGAGTGTTACTGAAAAGTTTCAAAATTCATATATAAAAAATCTCACTGAACTGCGTAAGGCTTATCAAAAGTAATTTTAATCAAACCTCTTTAGCAAAACAAACAAGGCTTATGTTAATTTTAATTAAAGGGGTTTGCATATGAGATATATGATTAAACTCCTTTGTACTATTGGTTGAAATTGATGAATTTGCCGCTATTAAAAATTTCTGCAACGGTAGCAACGAGCAGTAAGTATGCGCTTGTACAGAAAGAATCATTAATAAGACGAGAGGCAATTTAACAAAGAATGCCAGGCAATAAAATTAAGGATCAATGATTTTATTATAGCCCTTTCAAAAGCTAAGATAAGTCTCTGCAGCTTTTTACTGAATCACAGCGTCCATGGCTTAAATACCGCCATGAAGGATTGCGCGTTCGCCTCACTGACGGCGGATAAGAACTCTGCCGCGAGCATGGCATACAAAACACCTGTGTAGCAAGTCTGGACAAAGAAATCATTAATAAGTCGAGAAGAATCCCTTACAGTTAATGTTGTATTTTGAAATATTTTCTTTTACTGTATCCCACTTTCAGGCGTCCATCATGCAGAGAACCGGTTATTTGTTACTTTTTATCGCGTCGTTGGTCATGTCCTTAAAGTGTTTTTCTGAACAGGGATATTCTTTAAATCTTAATGGTAAGTGGAAAGTTGAACATGTATATGTTGACGAGGATGTTGCCTCTGCGAAGCTGATAACGCTAATTCCTGATGATCCGAATCTAAAAGGACGTATATTTGAATTCACGTCGGATAAAATAAAGACGTCTATACAGCCAGATAGTGGCTGCGAGTTCCCAGATTATCATTCTATGAATGTGACAATATTAAATCATTTGATGAGCAGTACGACAGAAGGGGTTCAATACGACCCTGCTAAAAGCTATTCTCTGCCGGTCAAAGGAACGCTGAATATACATCCTTATAGTATTCATTGTCAGAATGGGAAGATCAGTCCTTCAGATGAGCATATTGAACACTGGCTTGTGAAACTTAATGTTAATTTGGTATTACTGAACTGGGATAACCAGTCTTACATATTACTAAAAAAGTTATCAGATAATGCCAGATTTTCACCTTCGTTCGCGTGCGAAAGGGCAACGAATGATAGTGAAAAAACGATTTGCCATGATCCAGATTTGTCTTCCTGGGATGTGAGTGTCGCCGAGGCATATAATATTGTATTAAAGCAAATTACAAATACAGGTTTAGATGCCAAGATACGTTTAGCTCAGTTCCATCAAAACCAAAAGCACTGGCTTGACGCCAGAAATGCGTGTTCTGCTAATTCTACCTGTATAAAGAAAAAAATGCAGGCTCGTGTTGCCGAACTTATTGAGCTTGCGAAGTCATAAATAAATGCCTTTTTAAACAAGCACGTTTCATGTCACGGTCAGATGGTTTGGTTAATGTTCATTGAAAAAATGGAGTGTACTCTCTCGCTCAGGTAACAATACCAGTAAAGTTTTACCTCCTGGGAAAGTCGATGATCCAAATGTTAATTCTGGCCGTCTTACCGTTAATGCGGGACAAATTACATTTGATGCCGAAGGTAATGACAACATTCATAGTCCTTATTTCAGTAGGCATATACATTGGCCAGGATATAACTCAGGGGTAACCATCGGAAGATGGTTACGAAATGGGCGGAAGAAGTTCAGGTTAAATTTATTCTGATCTTTTGATGGTGGGGGTTGAGCAAGAGCAGGCAAGGCGTCTTTCTTTAGGCTCTACAAAAAAAGGAAGTGCGGCACATTCCTGGGTTAAAAAATACAGGGATGAATGCGGCATCATATCACGTGAGTTGCAGGCAAGGCTCTTTGAGATTATTTACCCAATCTATGTAAGTCGTGCTAAATCTTCTTATCTATCTAAAACTGCCAGTCATCATGAAAGAACGGACTGGGATAAGCTGAAGCCCGCAATCAAAGATATTATTGTGGATTTAATTTATCAAGGTGCAGATTCGACGATAAATATGCAGGCGGCTATGCATAATGATATCAATAAATTGACAGATTTTATTGATAGCTCAGCATATCTCCAAAAGTTTGAAAAGGGTCGTCATCGTGCTCGTTATCTCAGAAGTAGACGATAGATAAGAGGTTACATGGAAAAGATATTGCTTTCTACTTTGCTCATAGTTGGTATGCAAGTGCTTAATCCGGTTTATGCTTTAAGTGATTGCTCACAAGGAAATAATGATCAAGAAGTTTACTCCTGTGCAGAAAAGAATAAATCTGAAACAGAAGTGATGTTGAATAAGGAATATAAAGCGGCTAAATCAAGGGTTCAGGAGCTTTATAAAGGCAATGATGAGGAGCTTAATAAGTACATAAGCACATTAACTGAAGCACAACGGGCATGGTTAAAGTACAGAGAAAATGATTGTGAACTTGCCTCTTTTGCAGCGGATAAAGGTAGTGATGCAAGTCTTTCTTATATCAATATCTGCCTGTATGAGCACAATGAACAAAGAATTAAAAAGTTAAAGATGATACCTTATCATTAATTAAATTATAATAATCAATTCCTCTGGGGTGCATTTTTATTTTCAGCTGTCGTCAAGTGAATATCGCATAGGATAAGTGATGTCTTTTAAAAGATTTGACCTTATTAATGCTTAAAAATAGATCGTAAATGTATGCACCTCTTTTTGGCAAGGCAGGGTTGGATGTTTTAGCTCGTATTAAAAATTTTACAGAGGCACCCTTGCAGTTCATGCTTTAAATCTTTCAAGTTCATCAATAGTCCATGAGTGGCAAACGGCAGGTGTAGGTGCTATTCGAGGATACTCAACTTACGTTGATGCAGCAGCTAAGGCCGCAAGATTCATGAAGTATGGAGGTTGGGTTGCTATCGGTTTCAGTGCATTGAACACAACTAATGATGTCTATAAAGGATGCACAGTTGATCGCGAGAATGAGTGTACAAAAGTTGCTGTAAAAGAATATTCGAAGTTTGCAGGAAGTACAGTGGCTGGTTTTTATGGTGGGGCGTTGTCAGCTTCACTTGCCACAGGCGCATGCGTTGCGTTGGGAGTGGCAACTGGCGGAGTTGGTGCCTTGGCTTGTGGTATAGTTGGTGGTGCCGCAGGTGGATATGGTTTTGGTGAAGCCGGTGGAAAAGCCGTGGACTTTATCATGGATAAGATCTTATGACATTATATGATATCACCATGTATACGATTATTTTTTTATTTTTCCTTATTGGTTTTTTGCATATTTATGCCTCTTTTCTTTTTAAGAAAAACAGTGAAAAATACGCTAAGATAATTCGTGACTTTAATAATGCAGGTCTCCAGCTTGATACTACTACTAAATTTTCAAGTAACTTGGGGTTTTATGCAAATTATCAAAAGCTTTCATATTTATATCGCCTTCAAAAAGGTGTGAAAATGAAATTCAGACAAAATGAAGAAGTAAGGGAGGAAGCTTATAATTTTATTCAGTCGCAACCAAAAAATATGACGGCGTGGATCGCTGATTTAGTTGTTTTTTATAAAGCTATATTTGCCCTGACTGCGGTTTTTGGTTTTCTTTTGTTTTTCTTTGTTTACATACTCAACTAGTTTACCGATTAATTAAAGTGAGAAAATAAATCTCGAGCTGGTAATGATGTTTTTTAGGTGTTTACGTTTTGCGGGCTTTACACTTTCACCTTTTAGGTCATTCCCGGATGATAGCGTTCTACTTCCGAAAATTGAAATTCATAACTTGGGTTAACAAGTGTGTTGATATTAACCATAGTCAAACATTGCATCTTAACGACAGTAAAGAAGTTGAAGCGCTTATTCAGGAAAGCGCCTGAGTTAATACGACGTAATCTGTTTGTTTCATCGCTTGGTCTGAAAATGGAAAAGTTATAGGCCATTTTATTGAGACAATAGGCCCGGGTAAATGACCGTAGGCTGCCATTAGCAATAATGAGCAAGAAGCCTGCACATGTTTTAATGATGAAATGAACGTTACTGAGTTATCATTTAAACAATGAAGACCAGGCAGCACAATCCACTAAGCCTCTATATCCCGCCTTTCTCCCCGAGAGACGCGCGATATAGATGTCGAACAGCTAACCGCAGGAATCCGTGATGCGCTTTACGATAATAACCGCTAAACCCGGCCATCAACCGCCGCAAACCAGTTTTGATTTTCTTCCTCCCGGCGGCACAATTGGTCGTGGAGTGGATAACAATCTGGTACTGCCCGACGACGATCGCACGATTTCCCGCCTGCAGGCGATTGTGCATATCACTGCTGAAGGTGAATGCCGCCTGACGAATCGCGGTAACGTGACGCGTGTGCTGTTAAACGATATCCCACTGGAGCGGGGACGCCAGGTGGAATTGCAGGATGGCGACGTGCTGGGTATTGATGACTACCGCCTGCTGGTTAACGATCTTAATGGTGAACAGCAACCCCAGCCGTCGCCTGTGGTGACGGCTGCACCAGCCAAAGCGCCGGTCATGAACGATGCGCCACCGGTCGCCGCACCAGTCACTGCCACAGCAAGTACGGCGGCCATTCCGAGTGAAATCTGGGACAGCCTGGCAAAAGAGTTTTCCATTTCAGACGATTTGTCGAAGCGTAAAACGCCGGCCTCCGATATGCCAGATGCCAATCCGTTAACCTCGACGTCGGCAAACCGTAATCCGGAAGATCCGCTGGCACAGCTGATCAGCGATAAGCCGCTGGATATCGGGCAGCAGCCTAAAACCAGCAGTCTGTTTGATGAAGGCGATGCGCTCTTTGCGCAGGAAAGCATCTTTGATGATCGTACGCCGAGCACCTTATCAGCCCAGCAAAATGCTCAGGGACAGCCGAAAGTCGAGGCGCCATCGGGCGATCTGGATCCCCTGAATCTGTTTGGCAGTCAGAATACGCCCGACCCACGTCATCATGACGATCCCCTTGGATTAATGATGAGCGGCGCGGTACCGCTGGCGCAACCTGAGGTGTCGGTTACACAACCTGAAGCACGGCCAGCCCAGCAGAAACCGGCCCCGCAAACGCCTGAGCCTGCTCCCGAACCGCGTGACAGCGCGCCGGTTGAGCTGGCCGAGTTAAGCAGCTCACCGCTGTTTGATCACACTGAAACGCAGCCCACTCACGATCCCGTATTCGAAACCGAGCCGGAGCCTGCGCAGCCTGAAGGGGCGCAGAGTCCAATTGATTACGGTGGCATTACGTTACCGACGCCGCAGGCGGTTCAGCGTGCGCCTTCGCCGACGCCAAAAGGACGACTGCGTATTGATCCGGTTGCCTCGCACAACAATAACGGTGGGGCAGAGCAGACGACAGGAAACAGCAGTAGCGGTGATGCGTTGAAAGGTGAATTGCTGGATGCGTTGCTCGAAGGCATGGGTCTGCAGGATCTGCAACCAACCCCGCAATTCGACCGTGAGCAGATGCGGCAATTTGGCCAGATGCTGAGCATGTTTTCACAGGGAACGGTCGCGCTGCTCTCGTCGCGCTCAATTTTGAAACGCGGCGTGAAGGCGGATATGACGGTGATTCTCGACGACGCGAATAACCCGTTTAAACTGTTGCCCTCGGGCAAGACCGTGCTGATGCAGATGTTTGGAAGCCGTATGCCAGGCTTTATGCCACCACGTCAGGCGGTACGCGATGCGCTGATTGATTTGCAGGCCCACCAGTTGGGTATGATTGCCGGTATTCGTGCGATTATCGCCTCCATGCTGCAATCGTTTAATCCCGATCAGCTGGAAGAAGAGGCGCGTCAGAACGGATCAATCTCACGCATTGGTCTGCTCGGTAATCGCAAAGCCGCGCTGTGGGAACATTTTGTTCAGCGCTATGGCGAAACCGCCGGTGAAATCGAAGATGACTTCCATACCTTGTTTGGCGAAGCCTTCTTGCACGCGTACGACATGGAAGTAAATCAGTATAAAGACTCACAAACCCACACGGATGACGCATGAATATCTCTACTGCTTCCACGTCGAATCAGGGCGACCGCGCCACCAATCAGGATCAAACCGGTGAGCGCATCGGTGAACGTTCGGCCTGCTTTGTGGTGTGCGATGGTGTGGCAGGGTTTCCTGGCGGTGCTGTGGCAGCGAAAATTGCGCGCAGCAGCCTGATGGAAGCCTTCGATGGCAATGCGCACCTGGATGCGCAAACTATCCGCGATTACGTCAATTATGCCAACGACGCAATCCGGCAACAGCAAAAAGCCAACAGTCAGCACAGTCGCATGGGCACCACGCTGGTGAGTTTGTTTATCGACAGAGACTATGAGCTGGCTTACTGGGCCCACGCAGGCGACAGCCGCCTGTATCTGTTTCGCCGCGGCTATCTCTATCATGTCACCACCGATCACAGCCTGGTGCAGCAAATGAAAGATGCCGGTCATCAGACCGAAGGCATCAACAGTAACCTGCTTTATTTCGCCCTGGGCATGGGCGATGAACAGCGTGATGCCAGCTATAGCGACGTGGTGCCTATTGAAGACGGCGACGCCTTTCTGCTGTGCACGGACGGCTTCTGGCATGGCGTCACGCTGGAACAAATGCAGCAATCGTTGCATATGGTGAACACGCCAGAAGAGTGGCTGACCCTGATGCAACAAATTATCAAAAACAGCCAACCGCAGGGTGGTCAGCAGGACAACTTCAGCGCCATGGCTGTCTGGGTAGGTTCCCCGGAAGACACCACTTTATTGCACTCGCTGTCAGATGCGGCGCAGTTTTTCCCTCTTCGAGATTGAGAACGCCAACATGAAATATGGATTAGTGGGCCTGGCTGCAATGCTGTTGAGTACCCATGCCTTTGCTGAGAACTATCGCATTGTGCAGTCGCCAACTCAGAAACTGGATGTCTGGATTGATGATGTTAAAGATAACCAGCTCGCAAGCTGGTGTAAGAGCACGGTGAACCTGCGCATTGTGACGCACGGGGATAAAGATCCTTCAGTATTAAATGATTTTCTGCCGCGTGTCGCCGGATTAATGGGCTCGCAATGTAAGCCACTGCAACAACTGCACTGGACATTAACCGATACCGAAGGTGCCCAACTGGGTAACGGCAGTGCGGCAAAAGCGCAGCAGTGGAAAGTGGTTATTACACCGCCGGCAACCTCCCAACCTGCTTCAGCTGCCACTGCACAGCAGCAGGCACCGGTGACGCAGACGCAACCCGCCGCGCCGGTCGTGCTGAATTCCCCACCCGCCGATACCACGCCATGGCTGCAGTTCAGTTTGCTGGATGGCTGTCATTTCCGGACCTGGTGGCATCAGCCCGCGCAGTCAAGTGCCGTTTTCGTGCCCGCTAAGCAGGGCGTGACCTGTGGCAAAGATGGCTGGCTGAGCGGTTACAGTACCTTAACGGAAGTGGGCAAGGGCCAGAGCAAACCCGTCTCTGTCAGCTTCTTACAGGGTTTCCCGGTGGCGGGCCTGAGCGACAAACAACAGCTTGATGAGCTGACGATTACCACGGTCAACAGCGAGCGTATGGTGCTGAGCGATGAAAAATCGCCAGACAGCTGGCTGGTGCTGCCGTTCAGCCCACAACTCAACGGCTGGCAGGCGGTGAATCAGGTCGTTGTGGCGATGCCTGCCAGCGAAGCCGCAGATGAAAATGCCCTGCGGGCGCGCCTGCAGGAAGTGCGGAAAACCTGGTCACCCTGGCTGAGCAGCCCTGCCTCAATCAAAGTGCAGTTGGTGGAAAAACTCCATCCGGAACTGAAAGATCCGGCCGCCGCCGTCTATCGCACCATCAACTAAGGCATAAGGAGTTTGAATGGATTCTTTACAACAGCGTCTGGCTAACGCCTCTCTGGCAGAAAACCTGGCCAGCATTACCGCGCAAATCCAGGCAAACCCTGCGGATGCCGATTTACGGGCTGCCTTCGTCCAGCTGTTGTGCCTTGCCGGTAACTGGAAGCGGGCACAGACACAACTGAAATCCTGGCTGGCGATGCTGCCGCAGGCGCAGCCCACCGTCACCTTGCTGCAACAGGCAATTGCGGGCGAAGTATTACGTGAGGCTGTCCTGCGCGGCGAGGCCGATCCACAACTGCCTGGCAGTGCCTGGCCCTGGTGCAATCTGATGCTGGCCGCGTTAAAAGCCGATATCGCCGGGGATGGCGTAGCAGGGGCGACACTGCGTGCTCAGGCGCTGGACAGCGCAGAAGCGACTGCCGGTCGTGCCGTTGCGCAGGAGGGCGAAAGCCCGTTCGCCTGGCTGATGGACGGCGACAGTCGCTTCGGACCGATCTGTGAAGCGATTGCTAATGGTCGCTATTACTGGATCCCGTTTGCGGCGATCGCGGAAATGGAATTCCAGGCACCAGCAAGCGTGACGGATCTGGTCTGGCGTCATACGCGTTTGCAACTGGTGGATGGCAGTGAGCAAATCTGTCAGATCCCGGTTCGTTATCCTCTTCAGGAAGGCGCGGACGAACGCTTCCTGCGTGCCAGTATCACAGAATGGCAGGCACTGGACGGTGACGAAGGGCAGTTCATTGGGCACGGACAAAAAATGTGGCTCAGTGACGAGGCAGACTTTCCCTTACTGACGCTGCAACAGATGATTTTCAACGAAACTGAGTTACCTCATGAGTCGTAACGACAATTCATCCGGTGACGGCTATTCACAGCTGCATGGCGGCTATCGTTCGCGTAAAAATCGCGAAACGCTGACCGCGCGCGATAAGCTTCAGTCATCGCTGCTGGACAGACTGACGGATGATGCACCCGAGAAAGCGACAGAATCGGGCAACAGTTCGGTGATTACCCACAGCACGCTGCGACGCAATGTACTGCGCGATCTTCAGTGGCTGTTCAACACCATTAACAATGAAGCACAGCACGATCTTAGCGGGTTGAATGAGGTACAGCGCTCTGTGCTGAACTTTGGCGTCGCGCCGCTGGCCGGGCAGAATATTTCTGACATTGAGTGGCAGGATATGCAGCGGAAAATGACCGATGCCATCCTGCATTTCGAACCGCGTATTATACCGCAGGGCCTGCAGGTGCGCTGCGTCAGCGATCTGACCTCCCTCAGCCTGCACAACGTTTTGTCGATCGAGATAAAAGGCCGGTTATGGTGCGTACCTTACCCGCTGGAGTTTCTGTTCCGCACTCAGGTGGATTTAGAGAGCGGCCATTTTGAACTACAGGATGCAGGTTAATCATGGACAGCAAGCTGCTCGATTATTACAACCGTGAACTGGCCTATCTGCGTGAGATGGGCGCGGAATTTGCTGCGCAGTATCCGAAAGTCGCCGGACGGCTCGGGATGCGCGGCATTGACGTTGCCGATCCCTATGTCGAGCGGCTGATGGAAGGTTTTGCTTTCCTGACCTCCCGTGTGCAGCTAAAGATGGATGCGGAGTTCCCGCGCTTTTCGCAGCGCATGCTGGAAATGGTGGCGCCCGGCTATCTGTCTCCCACGCCGTCCATGGCCATTGCGCAACTGACGCCGGACAGCCGGAAAGGCGATATCAGCAATGGTTTTTTAGTGCCGCGCGGCACGATGATGGAAAGCCAGAACCTGAAAAAAACCGGTGTCACCTGCAGCTACAGCACGGCACATGATGTGATGCTGCAGCCGCTGCGCATCAGCGATGTCTCCCTGGGGGGCGTACCGGCGGATATTCCGCTGGGAGAACTGAAGGCACGCGGATCGTCCGGGGCGTCCAGTGCACTGCGCATCCGTATGACCTGCGAAGGCATTTCCTCGCTGAGCCAGCTCAGTCTGGACGACATTATGTTTTTCCTCAGCGGCCCGGATATTCAGGCGCTCAAGCTGATGGAGCTGCTGATGCAGCATCGTAGCGGCATTATTTTGCAGTCCGTGGAAGCAAAACCACAGCGCCAGTCGCTGCCAGACGATGCGCTGGAGCAGGAAGGCTTTTCGCCGGATCAGGCGCTGCTGCCGGATGACCTGCGTAATTTCGATGGCTATCGTCTGCTACAGGAATATTTCGCTTTCCCGGCACGTTTCCAGTTTGTCAGCCTGCGCCAGCTCGCGCCGTTTTTGCGCCGCTGCGACAACACACAGTCTTTTGACATCGTTATCCTGCTGGATAAAGCCGATGCCGCGCTGGAAAGCGTGGTCGACAATACGCACCTGGCGCTGCACTGCACGCCGGTGATCAACCTGTTCCCGAAAACGGCTGAGCGACTCAAAGTCAGTGACAGTCAGCATGAATATCATCTGGTGGTCGATAACATCCGCCCACTGGACTATGAAATTCATTCGGTGAAGCGGCTGTTTGCCTCGGTGGAAGGGCAGCGTGAAGAGCAAATTTTCCGTCCCTTCTGGAGCACCTTCAGCCACGATGGCGGCGATTACGGCGCCTATTTCTCGCTGCGTCGCGAACAGCGCACACTGTCCGAACATGCGCTGCGCTATGGCACCCGCACAGGCTATATCGGCTCTGAAGTATTTTTGTCGTTGGTCGATCAAAACCACACGCCGTGGAACAGCGATATCCGCTACCTGTCTGCCGAGGTGATGTGTACCAGCCGCGATCTGCCGTTAATGCTGTTACAGCAGGAGCAGGGCAACTTTGTTATGCCCGACTCAATTCCGGTCGGGCAGCTTACCTTATGCAAAGGGCCCACGCCGCCACGTCCCGCGCTGGCAGAAGGGCTGTCAGCGTGGCGGTTGATCAGTCATCTGCAGATGAACTATCTCAGCCTGATGGACAGCAGTGAGGGGGAAGGCGCGGCGGCCTTGCGCCAGATGTTGAGTCTGTATGCGAGCCTGGCGGAAACGCCGCTAACGCGCCAGATCGACGGCATACGGCACTGCAACCTGAAAGCCGTGCACCGTCGCGTACCGGAACCGGGCCCGGTGGTCTTTGCACGCGGCGTGAGCATCGCGCTGGAAGTCGATGAACAGGCTTTTTCAGGTGCCAGTCCGTGGCTGTTTGGCAGCGTACTGGAGCGCGTCTTCTCTCGCCTCGTGGCGCTGAACAGCTTTACCGAATTCACCCTGAGCAGCCAGCAGCGCGGCGAAGTGGGCTACTGGCCACCGCGCATGGGTAAAAAGGCGCTGCTATGAGTGAAACGGCGCACATCATTCCCTTACAGCGGGCCGTTCGCCTGCCCGATGATTTCTGGCAGGCGGTCATGGCCGCCCCCTGGCGCTACGACCTGTTTCAGCTGTTGCGTAAGCTGGATGCCCAGAGCGGTCAGCGTTATGCCTTAGGTAAAGCGCCGCTGCCAAAATTTGAAGCCGTGCGCATCGGACAAACCCCTTCGCTGGCCTTTGCACCGTCCACCGTGTCACAGGTTAAACCGCGCGAGCAGGACGACCGTTATGACGTGTCCATCTACAGCTTTGGCTTGTTCGGCCCTAACGGCCCGTTACCGACGCACTTAACGGAATACGTTCGTGGCCGCATCGATCACCACCAGGATCACAGCCTGAGCGCCTTTGCCGATCTGTTCCACCATCGCGCCACCTTGCTGTTTTACCGAGCCTGGGCGAATGCTCAGCCCACCAGCTCGCTGGATCGCCGTGATGACCGACGCTTTCAGGATTACCTGGCCTGCGTGGCAGGCATTGGCTTACCGGCTCAGCAACAAGCCAGTTCGCTCAGCCTGCATGCGCGCCTGATGCTGTCCGGCCACCTCAGCCGTCACGGTCATGATGCCGAAGGCCTGGTGCGGATTCTGCGTCATTACTTTGGTGTGCCGGTGATGTTGCAGCAGAACGTGCCGCAATGGTTAGCGCTGGACAGCCGCGATCAGGCGCGGTTGTCAGCAGGACGCCACATGCCGCGGCTGGGTGAGTCCGCTTTCCTTGGCGTGGCCGTGCGTGATGTGCAGCATCGCTTCCGCCTGCGCATCGGGCCACTCAGTGCCGAGCAGTATGAACGTTTTTTACCCAATGCTCAGGGCGCGTGCGAAGTGCGCGACTGGGTACGTCACTATTTAGGGATTGAGATGCAGTGGGATCTCAGCCTGATCCTGGCGGCCGACGCCGTGAAAGGGGTAACCCTGGGCGGTGAGGCGCGGCTGGGCTATACCAGTTGGCTTGGACAGCAACCGCAGCCCATAGATCGTGAAGATTTTGCTTTTGAGGTTGAGGCCATGCCGTAACGGCGCAACCGCTTTCCCCGATATTTAGCCGCTTCTTTCATTAAAGAGAACCGATATGTCAGAAATCAGCCGTGCCGTACTATTTGGCAAACTGGATACGCTGTTATTTACCTCGCTTGAGAGTGCGACCGCCTTCTGCAAACTGCGTGGCAACCCCTACGTGGAGCTGGTGCACTGGCTGCATCAGCTCATGCAGCAGCAGGATGGCGATCTTCAGCAGGTGATTAAGCACTTTTCACTGGATGAAAACGCGCTGACGCGGGATATCGTCGCTGCCCTGGACCGCCTGCCGCGCGGCGCCAGTGCGGTCTCCGATCTCGCAGAACACATCGACAGCGCCGTTGAACGCGCCTGGGTTTATGCGTCGCTGAAATATGGCGCGAACCGCATTCGCGGCGGGCATCTTCTCATCGGGATGTTGAAAACCTTTAATCTGGCCAGCGTGCTGAAAGGCATCTCGCCGCAGTTTTCGCGCATCAATGCCGATGCGTTACTGGCGCAGTTTGATACCTTGCTGGCGAACAGCAAGGAGGTTCAGCAGGCCGTTGTGCCGCCTGCCGGTGAGGCCGCCGCGCCAGCGGCAGCGGGCACCAGTACGCTGGCGCAGTATGCACAGGATCTGACGGACCGCGCACGGGACGGAAAAATCGATCCGGTCGCAGGCCGTGATGAAGAGATCCGCCAGATGGTGGATATTCTGATGCGCCGCCGCCAGAACAACCCGTTACTCACCGGTGAAGCCGGCGTGGGAAAAACGGCGGTGGTAGAAGGGCTGGCGCTGCGCATCGCGGCTGGTGACGTACCTGCACCGCTGCGCGACGTACAACTGTGGCTGCTGGATATCGGTATGCTACAGGCTGGTGCGGGCATGAAAGGCGAATTTGAAGCGCGCTTACAGGCGTTGATCAACGAGGTGCAATCCAGTCCCACGCCGATTGTGCTGTTTATTGATGAAATTCATACACTGGTAGGCGCGGGTGGACAACAGGGCACAGGCGATGCCGCCAACCTGTTAAAACCCGCCCTGGCCCGTGGCCAGCTGCGCACGATTGGCGCAACCACCTGGGCCGAATACAAAAAATACATTGAGAAAGATCCCGCCTTAACCCGCCGCTTCCAGACCGTGCAGGTGCAGGAGCCGGATGAAGCGAAAGCGATCCTGATGCTGCGCAGCACCGTCAGTGCTCTGGAGAAACATCACCAGGTACTGCTCCTGGATGAAGCCGTCAGCGCCGCCGTGAAGCTGTCTCACCGCTACATTCCTGCCCGTCAGTTGCCGGATAAAGCCGTGGCGTTACTGGATACCGCCTGCGCCCGCGTGGCCGTCAGCCAGGGCGCTCAGCCGCCTGCGCTGGAAGATTGTCTGCACCGCCTGGCGGCGCTGGACATTGAAGCAGACATCGCGGAACGCGAAGCGAAGGTCGGGCTGGGCGATGAAATCCGTCAGGCCGCCATTGCCGCGCAGCGCAGCGCACTGGAGGCCGAGCGTGATGCGCTGGACGCCCGCTGGCAGCAGGAGCGCGAACTGGTCGAAGAGTTGATTGCACTCCGTGCCCGCTGCGTGACGGAAGGAGAAGCCTCGCTGCGTGAGGCGCTGGATCACACCCGGCAGAAGCTGCAGGCGGTACAGGGTGAAGCGCCCCTGCTGTTTGCCGCCGTGGATGCCAGTGTGGTCGCAGCGGTGGTATCTGACTGGACCGGTATCCCACTGGGACGCATGGTGAAGAACGAAATCGACGCTGTGCTGAATCTGGCCGATACGCTGAACCAGCGCGTGATTGGTCAGCGCCACGGTCTGGATCTGATTGCCAAACGCGTCCGCACCTCGCGCGCACGACTGGATAATCCCAACAAACCGGTCGGTGTGTTTATGCTCTGCGGCCCGTCGGGCGTGGGCAAAACCGAAACCGCGCTGGCGCTGGCTGAATCGCTTTACGGTGGTGAACAAAACATTATCACCATCAACATGAGCGAGTTCCAGGAAGCGCACACCGTATCAACCCTGAAAGGTGCGCCTCCGGGCTACGTCGGTTACGGGGAAGGGGGCGTACTGACGGAAGCCGTCCGCCGTCGCCCTTACAGCGTGGTACTGCTGGATGAGATTGAAAAAGCCCATCCTGACGTGCATGAGTTGTTCTTCCAGGTGTTTGATAAGGGCTGGATGGAAGACGGGGAAGGCCGTCACATCGATTTCCGTAATACCATCATTATTCTGACCTCCAACGTCGGTACGGAACTGATCAGCGCTCTGTGCGCCGATCCGGAACTGATGCCGGAGCCAGAGGCTCTCAGCACCGCGTTACGTAAACCGTTGCTGGAGGTTTTCCCGCCTGCGCTGTTGGGCCGTCTGCTGGTGGTACCGTATTATCCGCTGAGTGATGAGATGCTGGCGGAGATTGTTAAACTTCAGCTGGGACGCATTGTCCGTCGGCTGGAAGAGAATCACGGTATTGAGGCCGTTATTGACGATTCGGTGGTCAGCCAGATCGTGCAGCGTTGTACGGAAGTGGAGTCTGGCGGTCGCATGGTCGACGCCATCCTGACCAATACCCTGTTGCCGCAAATGAGCCAGATACTGCTCAGCGCCCATGCCCGTGACGAACGTTATCGTCGTGTGCAGGTCAGCTGTGAGCAGGGCGAGTTTGTTTGCCAGTTTGCTGTCTAAAGCCGTTCGTTATCAGAGAGCGTTCGAATATGTCGGAACACGATAATCACCAGACTGTACCCAATGCGCTACCGATTGGTTACCGGTTCAATGAGTTTGAAATCAAGGAAGTCATCGGCGGCGGTGGCTTTGGCATCGTCTATCGCGCGTGGGATCACCAGCTGGAACGCGATATCGCCATCAAGGAGTTTATGCCGTCCTCACTGGCTGTGCGCAGCGACGATCTGAATCTGGTACTGCGCAGTGAACGGTTCAGCAAGACGTTCCATGCCGGCCTGAACAGTTTTATTCAGGAAGCTCGTCTGCTGGCGCGTTTTAACCATCCTAATCTACTGCATGTACTGCGCTTTTGGGTGCAAAACGACACCGCCTACATGGGCACGGTGTTTTACAGCGGGACCACACTGTCAGCCCTGCGTGAGCGCAATCCGCAGCTGATCGATGAGAACTGGATTCGTCGCCTGCTGCCGCCCCTGCTGGGTGCGATTAAGACCATCCATGATGCGGGTTATCTGCATCGGGATATCTCGCTGGATAACATCCAGATTCAGAGTAACGGCGATCCGGTGCTACTGGATTTCGGCTCCGCGCGCAAAACCATCGGTAACCTTTCGGATGAAAGCGAAACCATGCTGCGTCCGGGTTATGCGCCGATTGAGCAATACAGCGACAACGATGAAAGTGAACAGGGCGCGTGGACCGATATCTATGCGCTGGGTGCCGTACTGCACACGCTAATCACTGGCGCACCGCCGCCGGTGAGCGTAGTACGCAGTATTGAAGATAATTATCAACCTCTGGTTCAGCGTGCGCCGGCCGGCTACAGCCAGACCTTGCTGGCGGCAGTCGATCGCGCGCTGGCCCTGAAACCGGAAGATCGTCCGCAAAGCATTGACGCCTTTGCGGCCTCCCTGGTGCTGCCAGAAAAAGCGCCCGAACCGCTGCCGGAAGTGAAAAACACCGGGCCGGGCACGATGCTGGTGCCGGTAGAAGAAAACGACGAGGCCGCTGCACCGGCCACACCGCTGAAGAAACTGATGCGTAACCGCTTTGCGTTACCGGGCCTGGTCGCGGCGGGCGTGCTGGTGGGCGTGTGTGCAGGTCTACTGATGGCGGGCGGCGACAAACAGGACGGTGAACCGTCTAACGTTGCGCAGACGGAAACGGCCCCGGCAGCTTCCTCCGCGTCGCAGGCACCGACGGAGCCCTCTGTTACACCGGCTCAAACCCAGACGGCGCCAGCACAAACGCAGACTGCTCAGGCCCAACCGGAAAAAGCGCAGGAGCCGGTGGCACCGCCACCTGCGCCCGTCGCGCAGGTGTATATCAAATTACAGCCCGGCGAGCGCGTTGAGGTGAACGGCCAGCCGCAGGCGGTTGTACCGGCAGCCAATGGTTTTGCCGCACTGCAACTGGCACCAGGCAATTACACGTTTTCAGTGACAGGTCAAAGCGGCGAACGCGAACAGACGTTGACGATTAATCAGGAAGGCGTCTGGTTACTTGATCCTCATATTTAACAGGTATGTCTATGTTTTCACGTATTACTGTACAACTTCCCGCGCAGGGACTGCTGTTCCGTCGTCTGAGCGGCCGCGAGGCGCTGTCTGAATCGTTCGTGCTGGAAGCGGAGCTGCTTTCCACGGACGCGCGCATTGACCGCCAGTCGCTGCTGGGTAAACCGGTCACCTTCACGCTGCCGACGGACGGCTTGATGAGCGCGCTGAACCCGCGCTATATCAACGGCAAAATCACCCGGATAGGAGTGCGCAGCGAGGAGCTGGGCGGTGTGCGCTATGCGGTCTACGCGCTGACGGTGGAGCCGGACCTGTGGCCGATGAAGCGCGACCGCAACCTGCGCATCTTCCAGAGCCAGACGGTGCCGCAGATTGTGCAGACGCTGCTGAAGGAGTACGCGGTAAACGTGGAAACGCGCCTGGCGGGCAGCTACCGGGTGTGGGAATACTGTGTGCAGTATCAGGAGAGCAGCTTCGACTTCATCAGCCGGCTGATGGAGCTGGAGGGTATTTACTATTTCTTCCGCCACGAGGCGGACAAGCACACGCTGGTGCTGTGCGACGCGCCGGATCAGCATCAGCCGTTCCCGGGCTACGAGACAATCGCGTACCACGTGACGCCGTCGGGCGGCAGCGTGACGGAGGAGGGCGTGAGCCAGTGGGCGCTGACGGAGAGCGTGACGCCGGGCATCTACAGCACCGACGACTACGACTTCCGCAAGCCAAACGCGTGGATGCTGCAGGCGCGCCAGAATCCGGTGTCGCCGACGCCGGGTTCAGTGGACGTGTACGACTGGCCTGGCCACTTTGTCGAGCACGGTCACGGCGAATACTACGCGCGCGTCCGCCAGGAGGTGTGGCAGGCAGAGCACCACGAGGTGAGCGGAAGCGGAACGGCGACGGGCATCGCGCCGGGCTACACCTTTGCGCTGCTGAACGCGCCGCACTTCAGCGACAACGGCAAATACCTGGTCACGTCGGCGTACTATGACTTTGAAGAGAACAGCTACGCCAGCGGCGACGTGGGTGCCACGCGCCACAACATCGACTTCACGGTGCTGCCTGCCGCGGTAACCTTCCGTGCGCGCCCGGAAACACCGTGGCCGAAGACGCACGGCCCGCAGACGGCCAGGGTGGTAGGGCCGAAGGGCGAGAGCATCTGGACGGACAAATACGGCCGGGTGAAGGTGAAGTTTCACTGGGACCGTCTGGCGAAGGGTGACGACACGAGTTCATGCTGGGTGCGGGTGTCAAGCGCCTGGGCAGGCCAGGGGTTTGGCGGGGTGCAGATCCCGCGCGTCAACGATGAAGTGGTGGTGGATTTCATCAATGGCGATCCCGACCGTCCATTGATTATCGGCCGGGTTTACAATGAGGCCAGTATGCCGCCGTGGGCACTGCCCGCTGCCGCCACACAGATGGGCTTTCTGAGCCGATCGAAAGACGGTACGGCGGACACCGCTAACGCATTGCGCTTTGAGGATAAGGCGGGTGAGGAGCAGGTATGGCTTCAGGCACAGCGTAATTTGGATACTAATGTCAAGAATGATGAAAGTCACAACGTCGTTAATAATCGAAGCGTGACGGTTGGCGCTGATCACGAAACGCGTGTTCAGGGCAACCATACATTAGGTGTGAAGGGTGACAGTAAAACGTTAACATCCGGGAACCGTTCTGAAAGTGCTCTTGGCGCTTATATTATCGCTGCTGGCGATAAAATCAGAATCGAATGTGGAGAAAGTGCGATTGAGTTAACTCAGGCTGGTGATATCAACTTCATTGGCAAAAATTTCAACCTGACAGTCGGCCAAAACGGTGAGATAAACACCTCGAGTGGCAAGTTGCAATTAAATCCCACAGGTGGAGTAGCAGAAATTGTAGCGCCAGGTGGCGGTCAAAAAAATAAAATTGAGAGTGAAATAGACAGTTATTTTACTTCTTCAGATAAATAGTCCCGGGATTTAAAATGGCAATTTATACACTTCAGGAAGCTTCACTTGAATTACCCGATATATATAAAGACCGCACTATGAATTTATTCACACTAAGTGAAAATAGTGCAAGTGAGTTTACTTTTGTGGTATCGCGGGCGTCCGCATCAAGTGATGATTCAGTTCAATAAAGTTGCAGCTCGAATCATAAAAGAAATGGGTACAACTGTTGAGGCGTTTACCAATATTACATCACAATTTACTATAGTTGATGGGGTGCAGGCTGTTGAGCTTTTCTACCATTTTGAAAATGGTGGGGTTCAGATTTGGCAAAAACAAACAGTTGTCTTACTTGATGAACCGCTGGGTGGGAAGAAAATTGTTTGCTATATTGGTACATGCCCTTCCCAATTTAACGAGTATTATCAAAAACAGTATCAAACGATCATCAACAGCATTAAGTTCAATCATGTTGAGAAAGAGAGTGAATCCACGCCTGTTGCATCAGATTCTCCTGAGATATTTTTCTCTCTTGATAACGATACCAAAATCATTACAGCGCACGAAGGTGTTAACGCTCTCTATCAACATGTTGATTTAAAGAGAGCGTTAAATGGAAATTACTTGTTTTTTGATTCTAAGTGTAATCCCTTGCATATCGCCGCGTTGAACGATGAAGAACCAATACGCTACGCTCTTTGGCATTCACCAGGTAGCAAAGTCTCGTCACTTTTGAACAATATTGGTATTGCTAAAGGTTTCGATGGACCAGAGAGATTGTCCAGTGAGGAGCAAGTCATTGCATTTTTACTGAGGCAGAAGGATGCATAGCGAATGGCGGAGTTTAATGCGGCGAGAGACCTTGACGATATAGCACACACCGCTTCAAAGGGGTGGATGGTTGCAGGACTAATCGGCGGCGCAATATTAGGTGCGGCAGCTGTAGTGGTGACAGGTGGTGCGGCATTAGCCGTTGTCTCAGCGGCGGCGGCGGGCGCTTGTGCCGCAGGCGGAATAGGAGAAGTTCTGGGAAGTATGTCCTGGGCTCAACGGCACAATACAGGCAAACTTACATCCGGCTCTCTCAACGTGTTTGTGAATAGCAGAGCAGCAATGCGTGCACATTTGTCTAAAGGAAATTGCGATGAACATAGTGGCTCGCTTCAGTTAGTTGCAGAAGGTTCAGATAAGGTTTTTATTAACAATTTTCCGGCGGCACGCATAGGTGATCGTTTAACTTGTAGTGCAGAGATCAGTAGTGGTTCTGGTAACGTATTTATCGGCGGTGGTAAATACCAAACTGATGTAATTAATCCTGAAATTCCGGGCTGGGTTAACTGGGTGATGATGGGCGTAGGGAGTGCAGCTGTTGCTGTTATTGCCTCACCAGCTATTGCTTTATTGGGTGTGGCGGGCGCGTTTGGTGGCGGTTATACAGGAAGCTGGCTGGGTGGGAAGATATTTGGCGAAGGCAGCGATGGTCAAAAATGGTCTATGCTGGCGGGAAGTTTCATTGGAGGATATGCCGGCGGCAAGGGTGGGATGAAGTTTGATGCCTGGCGATCAAGCTTATACGAGAAAACAAACGGTGTTCCAATAAGTGAATCAAAGTTTGATGAAATAGTTAGGATACCAAAGGGTGAAAAACCTGATCCATCAACATATTTGCCCAAAGAATATATACGCCAACACGCTGAAGAATTCTCGGATGGTGCTACCAGAATCGTATCAAGGTCTGACTACGAAGAGTACGGTTTAGGTAAGCCAGATGAATTTAGATCAGAGTTTGTAAGCTCACAGCGTAATATGGAAGCTATTATAAAAGAATCTGATGGTGATTATTCAATAATGTCTGATAGATTAGGTATTCCTAAAGAACAGTTGGAAAGTGGAGATCTGCTTAAAGTTGAATTTTACCCAACTGAAAAATATAATGCTAAAATACCCTCTGGAAACGAATGGGGAGCGAGAGATGTTGAACCCTTATGGTTACCTGGTGGTAAATTGCCTAATGGTGATTATGAAGCGGTTATTTCCATGAAGAATTTAAATAAAGGGATAGACTATCAAGTTTATGACTTAAAAACAGGAGAGGTTTATGATTGAAGCTAAGATTGTTAAGTCACGCCAGGGTGATTTTAATTTACTGCGTTCGGGTAGTGAATGGTTTATAGGCGTTCTTATTCCAAATTTCTACCCAAATTCGCATTTTGATGTTAGTAAGAAGTTTGTATTGGATGAAAATGATCTTCTTCATAAAGATGATTTTGATTATTTGATCAGGTTGGCCGAGTCTATCCGTAAGGATTGGACTAAATTCTCTGATAGAGAAGTTAAAAATATTAAAGTCGTGAAGTGATTTCTTATCAGGTAATTAAAAAATACTTATTTTTCCCCAAAAAAGCGCATTTTAATGTTTTTATATTGAATTGCTATAGGGCGTTTTTTTGGTGGTTTCTGTATTTAAAAAACAGAGTCAGGCAGGCGAATTCTAGAAAGAAGAAAATTTAATTGTTCAATATTAATTGGATTGTTTCAGTGCTTTGATACATTGATGATGCTTGCTGGTTAATACATTCTGAAGTGTGCAAGGTGCCCGTTAATTTTTATTTGGTTGGTACTCTTGCTCATCTGGAAGTATTTTGATGTCAGATGTTGCTTTAATGTTTTTTTTAAGTAGTAGTAAATCGTTCGTCCCTGAAATGATTCCATAAGACTATTTTTAGTTGATTATTTCGTTTTCAGGGTGTGATATATGAAATTAAATCGTTTTTTTAGTTCCACCATTATTTATATTAATGATAATTATGCCAGCATGGAATGTCTATGCGGTGGCTTATACTGAAACATTAATAGCTCCCCCTCTTAATAACAACGACTCCTCAGTATTAATTAATGATTACGCTTTCACGCCAGAAGACGAATGGAACACTCAAAGCTTCGTACGCGCAGGCAAAGCTCTGGGTTCAGTTGTGGCTGGAGAAGTGGTCATCGATTAACAGCGGTGCAGCTACTTCCAACGTGCCTATGAAGGCTTTCGGTTATTCAGCGCAACGGTGGTTGGAAACGCCAGCCAGACTGTGCTGGCAGAGATTCTTTTGGACACACCCAGTGTACCAACGGCGTGTAATATCGTGGTGGGCAATAATGTTGAAGATTCGAAAGGTCTAACAAAATGCATTGCTAAAATCAGAGAGCAATATTATACGAATTTGACTCAAGTTTCGGCGGGGTAAACGGGAAGGCTGGTTTAGAACTAAAAGGCGGTAAAGTTTTATGGAAGCTAGCTAAAAACCCAGAAAGCGGAGAGTTTTATGCTCCAAAAAATGATGTACTGACTAAAGAAGTAAAAGAAATAAATGTAAACTCCGATATGAAAGTTTTTTCAACGTCCGGCTTTACAGTTGATTTATTGAACACCTACGGCTGATTTTATACTATATGTGATAAAGTTAAATACATAGGTCTAAAAAATAAAAATGGGAAGAAAATAACGCTTGACGGTAAAACCTTCCAGCCTGAAAACTCTAATAAAGCGCAAGGAATGATTTTCAGTAATAGTAATGTGGGTTATACTGTAATTTTTAACCCACTTACTTTAAAAGTGGATCAGGATAAGGAAGTAATTCTTGAGCAAAGTGGGGAGTGGGAATGATGGTGTCAATCCTTTATAAAGAAAGTTAGTAATAAAAATTATAAAAGGTGAGTTTTAATTGGTTTTTTTTGTTCTGTTATGGTGGTCTTTTTCTTCATCTACATCTTGTATGAATGTTCATTTTCCTATTTATTAGCTGTTTGATTGCGAGCTTCTAACTTATTAACTTAACTAAAGCCATCTTCAGTTTATCCATTGTTCATTCCAGGGCTTTAAGTTCATTCCGATATTAGCTGAGTAAATAATGATCATGTTTAAATTTTTTTCCTTATCGTTAGTCTTATCAGCATCAGTTTTTATCACCAATGCATGTATCGCTCAACAAGTAAAGTTTTCCGATGGCTTCGCTTACAATGCACTGATTTCTAGCGCGGCGGATAATGAGGCTGAATTGTCTTCAAGCCAGCGCTGTTCTTTGAGATTGATGACCATTCGCGAAGAAGAGTCAAATTCTTCAAAACCTTTCACTGGACGTTGGCGTGGCGAAAGTGACCGGGATGGAGTGTTAACGGTAAGTTTGGTTCAGCACGATGAGAATGTCACTGGCACCTATTGTTACATGAAGGACGCCGACCAAATTGATTGCCCGGGTGATGATAATCCCCATATATTACACGGACGCGTGAGTGGCAACACTGTTATGCTTTCATTCCCTTCGTCGTCAGGCGAACCCGACCGCAGGAAAGTCAAAGTCACCTTAAAAGGGGCAAATCTTTCGTGGCAACTTGTTGAAGATCCTGATGGTAACCTAATGCCAACACCAGTTTCATTTGATACTCTTCTGCCTTTATCCTGATAAAAACACCATGTTCATAAATCGTCTTTTCGGCAGCTTTTTGTTTGTGGCTGTCCTTATGTTGGTATCGTGCATTGCCAGGGCTGAATCCACTGCAGAAACCGTAGCTCCCGCTTTAAATGAGGGAGATTTTTCCGTCCTGCTCAACGACTACGCTTTCACCCCTGGTGACGCATGGAACAATCAGAGCTTCGTCCGTGCAGGCAAAGCCTTGAGCTCGGTTGTGGCCGGAGAAGTGGTCATCGATGAACAGCGATACAACTATTTCCAACACACCTATGACGGCTTTGCGTTGTTCAGCGCAACGGCGGTGGGAAATGCCAGCCATACCATTCTGGCGGAGATTCTTGTGGACGCTGCCAGCGTGCCGACGGCTCGCAATATAGTGGTGGGCGATAGCGTGGAACAGGTCCGGCAAGCCTATGGCCCAGGCAAAGAAAGTGACAGCGATAATCAACACTGGCTTATCTATAAGCTGGGTGAGAAGCAGTTGATGTTTGAAATTGACCAGCAAAAGGTCAGCCATATCATGTTGAATACCACTATGAGTGCCAGACAGCATGACATCAACGCAGACCAGGCTGTCAGTTCGGCAACGGAAGCCATTCATACTTATCACCTCACAACACTCAGCGATCAATGTCTCAGGTATGATGTTGACGACAGCAGTGATAAAAGTTTCTTTATCATTACGGTTCGCGAAGACAACCATGACGTCAGTTGTGGCGGCGATCCGGATATCTCCCCTCGTCTTTTCGACATTAAAGTGGCGCGTGACAACACTCAAATACTCACTAACGCCGATGATGCCGATGGCACATATCGAAGCCTGAATACGTCAGCCACACCCAATCAATAAACGTACACCCTATGAATTATCAGTTCAATGAAGGCGCATTTGCGCTGTTTCCTGCTGCGTGGCAGGACACCACCATGAATATTTTGCGGGATGAGGCCAGTGGGCTGGCATTCGTTGTGAGTCGTGGTGTCATTCCTGAAGGTAGCGATGCGGAGACGGAGTTCCAGCGTCAATGGGATACATTACGCAGTCAGATGGGCGCTATTCAGTAGACAGCGTTTGTACGGGGTATGGCTGGGATTGATAGCGCTAGAGGCGCTGAAGGTCGAAACCGCATTCGAGCGCAATGGACAAGCTGTGTGGCAGCGACAGTTGGCCACTTAGGTTCCTGATAGCAATGTTTTCATAATCTTTACCCTCTCCGCAATGCGTCCTTTAAACGAAGAAGATGAAGAGAACTGCGAGAGTTTTAAACACAGTTTGAGTCTGAACAATCTACGGAAAGCATAGGGTATGAAACTGCTGGCGCGCACGACACCGGAAGGTCAGACGCGCTATCACTACCGTGGTGGTGGTCAGCTAAGTAAAGTGTCACAGCATCTGCCACTGTCTGACACCGAGTGGAGCCAGCAGGCTGAGCAGGAGATTACCTTTACCTATGATGCGCTGGGCCGCATCGTGAGTGAACAGGGAGAGCAGGGCACACTGGCCTGGGAGTACGACGCGCTGGGTAATTGCACAGCCCTAACTCTGCCGGATGGCCGCAACCTGAAGCAGCTTTACTACGGTAGCGGTCATTTACTGAGCATCGCACTCGACAACCTGCCGGTGACCGAGTTTACCCGTGACAAATTGCATCGGGAACTCAGCCGCACGCAGGGCGGTCTGACCACGCGCAGTGAATACGATCGTCTTGGCAGACTGCGCCGCCGTGACGTTTTCAGGGGGGAAGCCCAGCGACCTGCACCGCGCGTCTGGTCCCGCCGGCGCGACTTCGATTACGGCAACAACCTGATCCGTGAAGAGCGTGACGATAATCCGTTCAGCCAGACATTATGGCACTACGATAACGCAGGTCGTTTGTTGTCCCAGGAAGGCGCGCAGCCTGGTAATGAACACTGGCGCTGGGACGGTGCAGGCAACCCGCTGGATCGCCATGCCGCTTCCCACGTTATGCATAACCGCGTGACCGAACTCAACGGGATTCGCTGGCAGTACGATATCCATGGCCGCACCACTGAGAAGGATGACGGCCAGACCCGCTGGCGCTACCGTTACGATAGTGAGCATCGTCTGACGGATGTCATCAGCGAGCCGCGTGATCGCAACAAGCCACGCAACAAAGTGAGCTTCCGTTACGATCCGCTGGGCCGACGCATCAGTAAAACCTGCCAACAATCGTTACAGGGTAAGCCGTCTGGTCATGCTGTCACAACGCGGTTTGTGTGGGAAGGTTACCGTCTGCTGCAGGAAATTCACGACGATATTCCGCTGACTTATGTCTACAGTGACAGCCAGAGCTATGAGCCACTGGCCCGTATTGATGGCGTGGAAAGTCCGGAGATATTGTGGTTCCACTGCGCGGCTAACGGCACGCCCGAGCGACTGACCGACGTTGAAGGCCAGCAGACCCGGGAAGGTGTGAACAGCCCGTGGGGCAAACTGCTGCGCGAATCGGATCAACGAATTCCGGTGGTAGAGCAGAACCTGCGTATGCAGGGCCAGTACCTGGACCGGGAAACGGGGCTTCACTGTAATTTGTTCCGTTATTATGACCCGGACAGCGGCCGGTTTACCCAGCATGACCCGATAGGGCTGGCGGGGGGGATCAACCTTTATCAGTATGCGCCGAATGCGCTGGGATGGGTGGATCCGTGGGGGTTGACAGGAAAAGATGTTACTACTTTTTATCATGCGGGAGATATCAAAGGCCCCATTGATCCTTCATTTGGTCAAGGAAACAAGGATTTTGATCCTGCAGATAAAGGCGGCTTTTATGTAACGACAGATAGAGCTCAGGCTGAAAAGTGGGCCCAGATGAGAACTGACAGGAATATGTCAATAACTCAATTTGATGTTCCAAATACTGAACTTGCTAAACTTGATATTAAAGTATTCGATTCAGCCAATAGCGAATGGGCAGATTTTGTTGCCCAAGCACGTAAAGGGACTCTATCGCATGGTCACGATGCAGTCAGTGGACCTATGCTCTTAAATTTGAGAGATTTTAAACGAGGCCGCCCACCAAAAGCCGGTGGGACACAGTTTGCAATCTATAGTCAAAAAGCTGCGGAATTATTTAATAAATTCAAAAGAGGATGTAACTGATATGGCTGGTACTGAGAAAATCAAAGATGGGTTGAAATACGTAAGTGAAAATAATTCTAACGAAACAGTTACAGTAAATTTTTACTCATGGGTTAATCTCATTAAAGGGATCATGATCTTTTATGGTATGAAGACTGAAGATGAGGCGCAGTCTATTATTGATGACAACCCTCTTTTTAACAATCCTCCCCATGATTATTTTGAGGCTTGCCTGTTAGGGCATGACGATGAATATTATTGGGCTATGGTAATGTCTCATGGAGATAGATATTTTGAAAAGGGATTTAGTCGAGTGGCTCCTGATGATTATTATGAATGGGAGAGTAATTATTTAAAAGAGCATGGCCTTGCAAGTGAAACATTGATTTTTAGTGAGTAATATAGCGGTATAGGTTGGTAATATACTGCTTTGATTTTTCAGTTTACTTTATGTCTCAATGCTGCAAATAGCATTTCAATATATTTCCTTTGAATTAATTGAAATTTGAATGCAGTTTTTGTTATGTGTATTTTCAATGGTGTTGGTTGCTACTAATTTTTTTCTTATATTATATTTAGGGGAGGGTGTTGCCACAGAACGATTAATCCTCATCATGAGTCTGATAAGGTAATGACATAGGAAATTGATTTTTTGCTACTCTGCATATTTCGTTTAACACCAGAATTGACACGCTATATTTATTAGTCTCTCTGGTTTTTCCCTGTGAACAGATTTATTGTTTGCTATGTTTTTTTGCATCAGTCCCGAATCTAATGTTGTTATTTAGTGTCTTTGTCCGCCAATAATTGTGCTTGTTTTATGCAATCAGTGTCTTATTACTACAGATATTACTGCGGTCTTAAGTTTTTGTGGAGCTCAAAAAATGTCAACTATTTACGTCCGGTCATCGCGTGGCACCACAGCGACGTGACAGCCGCTGTCGGAATGGAAAGTAACGTGGTGAAGAATGCCTATGGCTACACAAACAGCCAGGGTCAGTTTAAGGATCAATCCAGACGCAATGGATATGGCGCTACCCTGAGTTGGAACGGGCAACGAGCTAATCCGGATTCAGGGGCGGTCATTAATCTCAGCACGGCGTATATGGATGCAACGGAAGAACAAAACTTCAGTGCCGGCCTGAACGGGTTGTGGCGCGACATCCAGCCTGGCTATATCTATGTGCGTAATGATGTGAAAGCGTTCACAATACAGCCAATGAACGGTGCCAGCCTGAACGACGTTATTCCAGGCAATTATGCCATTCATACCCTTCACTCCTCATACCACTTTCGCCATGTTCTGAACATGCAAAATTTCGATGTCTACCTTGGTGCTTGCTGGTCACAAATCAATGCTGAACGGCACAGCGGCGATAACGAACGCTACGGTACACGTGTCTGGTTCTAATACCCTTTCTGATCGCCAAACCGCCGCACCAGATAGGGATGAAACGGCATTTTTACATGGGGCGTCCGTCTGAGATAAGAGCAAAACCATGTAGCCACTCACGCCCAAAAAAATTTCATTTTCCTCGCTTGAAATCCCACTAAATGATCCTATAAATGTCTGTGAGCAGCGGGGGAGATCCCCACGCCGATGAGCTTTTGAATGAACCATTAATTCAGGAGGTTATCACTATGGCATTACGTAATTTTCCCGTATTTCCTTCTATCGCAGATTCTGCCTTTTCAGACCGGTTTAACCGTATCGACAGGCTGTTCAGCCAGTTGACCGGCGATGCGCCCGTGTCGGTTTCCCCCTCTTACGACCTGAAGCAGGTTGATAACGAACACTACGAACTGACCGTCAGCGTGCCGGGCTGGAAAGAAAGCGAGCTCGAAATCGAAGTGGCAGGCGGTCGTCTGACCGTGACCGGACAGAAAGAGGAGGTCAGCGATAACGATACGGAAAAAGAAGGGCAGAACAGCGGTTGGCTGCACCGTGGTATCAGTCGTTCAGACTTCCGTCTGAGCTACAGCGTGCCGGAACATATGAAAGTGACCACCGCACGCCTGCAGGACGGTTTGCTGCGCGTCGGCCTGCACCATGAGATACCGGAAAGCGAGAAGCCTCGTCGCATTCCGATCGAACACCGTACGGCGGAAGCCATTGAACATCAGGCCTAATGGCAGGTTAACGAAAAAGCGGAGGGCGCTGACGGCGTTCTCCGCGCTTTGTCATCAAGGTGCCAGAGAATCAGGAGGCGGTAATGAAAGTCATCAGCGTGCCCGAAGATCGTGCTCTTTATCCCAAACTGGTTGGCGAAACCGTAATGGCGGCAAAGTTACAGTTAGGCCGCACCCGGTTGTCGGTGAATTACAACAAAGTGCCTGGCGGTATCATGCCGGTGCTGGTGGTGGATTTCTACAACGAAAAAGGCAAGCTTTACTCCCTGCGTTACAACCTGCCGCCCGATACGCCAGAGCGCACTGAACGTCGATTGTCGCTATTAATGCGGCTGATTGAGAAAGAGGCCAGTGAGGAAAAACTGGCTGAGGCGGTGTAAAACCAATAAGTGCAACCAAAACGAAGAGGAGGTGACGATGCTCAACACACTCATGCTACATACCTCGTTGGGTGCTGGCATGCTAGCGATGACGGCCAGCCTGTTTCACAACCGTTTTAAATAAGCCGTTTTCGTTTTCTCTCTTCAGGGTGCCGACATCGCGGCACCCTGTTTCATTCGTGCCCGCCGCTTGTCTTTCTGCGTCTCAATTGTTATGTTATAACATATCTATTTGTGGGGTGAAAACATGCCGTCGTCCATAGCGTTACCTCAATCCGCTCCTGTTTTGCAGGTCAACATTGCGCAGTTGAACCGAACGGACGGCGAACCGCTCTTGCATCACATTCACTTCAGCGTCAGAGAGGGAGAGCGGCTGGTCATCATCGGGCCAAACGGCAGTGGCAAGACGTCATTACTGCGGGCAATGTGCCGTGAGTTATCGTCACCGCCACAGGCGATTCAGCTTAACGGCGCATGTCTGGCAACGTTTTCACGGCAACAGCTTGCCACCTGCATAGCCGTGATGGCGCAGAATGATATGCCCGATCTCAGGCTGTCGGTTGAAGAGTACGTTGCGTTGGGCCGTATTCCGCATCTAGGCGCCTGCCCGGCAGGAGTAAATCAACGGATCGTCCACGAGTCTATTGATGAAACCGGTCTTTCAGCACTAAAAACACGCCCGCTGGCTGCGCTGTCCGGGGGAGAGCGACAACGTGCTGCACTGGCGCGCGTGCTGGCGCAAAAGCCGTTATTGATCTTACTGGATGAACCGACGAACCATCTTGATCCGCTGGCCCGCCAGCAGCTACTGGCACTCATTAAAAACAAAGGGATTACGGCAATAGCGGTACTGCATGACCTGTCCCTGATTGATACGTTTGCCGATCGTGTGCTTATCCTGTCGCAGGGCGAGCAAATTGTGTGTGATCACCCGTCGCGCGCGCTGACGTCGCGCTATCTCCAGCCTGTGTTCGGCTTAAACAGCTTTACCGTAAAACATCCTGCCAGCGGTAAGCGCTTACGTATTTTTGAGGTGCCCGACTGTGCATGATGCATTGAGTAAAATCGGTTTTGCCGCGTTTCTGGCCGTGACGCCAGCCATGTGGGCCAGCGCAAGTGATTTTCCTGTCACCGTCGACAGTTGCGGCCAGCCCGTGACGTTCACCTCGCCGCCTGCGCGAGCCGTGATTAACGACCTCAATATGGCAGAAATGGCTTTTGCGCTGCATCTGCAGAACCGTATTGTCGGTCTCACCGGCATCAGTGGCTGGTACAAGATGACGCCGGCCTTTAAGCAGGCCATGGGATCCATCCCTGAGCTGGCACCGAAATATCCCTCACTGGAAACGTTGCTGGCCGCGAGCCCTGATTTCTTTTTTGCTGGCTGGAATTACGGGATGAAAGTGGGCGGTGACGTTACGCCTGCTTCACTGCGTCACTACGGCATTAAAACCCTGGTGCTGAGTGAAAGCTGCGTCTTTACGCAGAAGGACAAGCAGAAAGCGACGATGGATCTGCTCTATAACGACGAGATTAAACTGGGCAAAATTTTTGGCAAGCGGGCCGAGGCCGAGGCGCTGGTAGAGGACTGGAAACAGCAACTGCAGGCCTTACCTCAGCGTCCGGCTGACACGCCGCCTCGAAAAGTCTTCGTTTACGACTCAGGCGAAGACAAACCGTTCACCAGCGGAAAATATGCCATGCCGACCGCCATCATTGAGGCCGCCGGAGGTAAAAACGCGATGGAATCGCTGGAGATGAGCTGGGGCACCACCTCCTGGGAGAGCGTGGCGGCCACGCAGCCGGATTTTATTATCTTGCTGGACTATCAGACCGGCAGTGGGGCAGAGGCACTGCGCCACTTCCTGGAAAATCATCCGCTTATGAAGCTGACGCCTGCGGTAAAACACCATCGCTACCTGAAGTTACAGTACGCTGAACTCACACCGGGGCCGGCCAATATTCAGGCCGTAGAGAAGCTGGCTCATGCGCTCTATTCGCCGGATGCGCCGTGAATCGATCGCCGTATCGTTATCCAGGAATAATGAGTGCGTCCTGCCTGCTGCTGGCGATCCTGATGCTGATCAGCACGGCGGAAGGCACCGTGTCATTGTCTTTAACGCAGGTGCTGTCCGCACTCGACATGGCAGACGCGCCCGTCTCTGAAATGGTAACCCGAATCGTGATCGACCTACGGTTACCGCGCACGCTGCTGGCCGTGATGACGGGGGCTGGCCTGGCCATGGTCGGGGCTTTATTGCAAACCACCACCCGTAACGATTTAGCCGATCCGTTTTTATTTGGTCTGTCCTCTGGGGCCTCAGCCGGTGCTGTACTGGTGATTACCCGCTTTGGCGATCGGCTGTCGGCGTTAACCTTGCCCGTTGCCGCTTTCGCGGGTGGGCTGTTTTCAGCCGCCGCCGTCATGTTGCTTTTTCATTTCAAAAAGCAACGTTCAGCAGAGCACTTGATTCTCTGCGGGCTGGCCGTGTCATTTCTGTTTGGTGCGGTGACCAGCTATTTGATTTTTTCAGGCGACCAGCGCGCGGCCAGCTCGGTGATGTTCTGGTCACTGGGCGGGCTGGGATTAGCCAGCTGGCATAATCTGCCTTATGCACTGGTAAGTCTGGCATTACTGACAGGGTTTGTAGCGCTGCGCGGGCGGCAGTTGGATGGATTGCTGGCGGGCGAGCAAACCGCACTCTCGCTTGGTATTCACGTCAACCGGTTACGCATCGAGGTGTTTCTGTGCTGTGCGCTGGCAACCGCGTTGCTGGTGGCACTGACCGGCGTCATTGGCTTTGTCGGACTAATGGTGCCGCACCTGTGTCGGCACGTAACGGGTGTGAAACACCGGTTGCTGATCCCACTGTGCGCGCTCTGGGGCGCCATTTTGTTGTGTGCTGGCGATATTGCCAGTCGGACGCTGCTGGCCCCGCAGGAGCTACCCATTGGCATTATCACGGCGGGCATTGGGGGGATGTTTGTGATTGTCCAACTGACGCGCGCCCGACCCTGAATGCTGAAATCCGCCGCTGAGTAAGACCGGTTCACGGTGCCTGACTCAGTAAGGTAATTTCATTATTTCATTCCGAGACAGCTGGCCAATAATGGCGAGCGATCTTCTGCAATCAAGGTATTTCCACCGAGGATTGCCGGATTGCCTGGCTTTATTATGAATGTAATAGCTATTCACACTTCTTTGCATTCGGGTAACATATTAGCCATTGTCTTATTTACTTAAACAATCGATCCGATCCATCCTAAACCTTAAAACAAACGTACTCACGAAGTCCCGCGTGACTTCAGTCTGACGTCAGGGTTCGATTTATGCTCAATCGCATTACTGTTCAGTTACCCGTTGAAGGCTTGCTGTTCTGGAAGCTATCTGGCCGAGAGGCCCTGTCTGAATCGTTTATCTTAACGCTTCAGGTTTTAGGGACCGATGCGCGTATCGAACGCAGCGCGTTGCTGGGTAAAGCCGCTACCGTAGTGGTGCCGACGCAAAGTCTGGCAAATCCACGTTACTTTAATGGCAAGATCACGCGGGTGGCGGTGAGCGCGGTAGAGATGTCAGGCACGCGTTATGCTGTTTACACGTTAACGCTTGAGCCAGATCTGTGGCCGATGAAACGTGACCGGAATCTGCGCATTTTTCAGGAGCAAACCGTTCCACAAATCGTGCAGACGTTACTCAGTGAGTATCAGGTTAACGTGGAAAATAACCTGTCGGGTAGCTATCGCAGCTGGGATTACTGTGTTCAGTATCAGGAAAGCAGTTTTGATTTCATCAACCGACTGATGGAGCTGGAAGGCATTACCTGGCACGTTCGCCATGAGGCCGGTAAGCATACCATCGTGCTCACGGATGCCACTGCGCAGTACACGCCATTTAGTGGCTATGAAGTGATCCCCTATCATCAAACGCCTTCAGGCGGTTCCACCAGTGAAGAAGGGATAAGCCAGTGGGCCCTTACTGACAGCGTGACGCCGGGTTTATACAGTCTGGACGACTACGATTTTCGCAAACCTAACGCCTGGCTCTTCCAGGCACGACAAAATCCAACATCTCCTTCACCCGGCACCATTGATGTGTATGACTGGCCGGGGCGGTTTGTGGAACATGGTCATGGCGAATTTTATGCCCGCATCCGTCAGGAGCGTTGGCAGGTAGAGCATCAACAAACCCACGGCACCGCGACGGCAATGGGGATTGTGCCGGGCAGCACGTTCCAGCTCACCAATGCGGCCTTTTTCAGCGATGTCGGTGAATATCTGGTGACTGCTGCTGACTACCAGTTTGAGGAGAATCGCTACGCCAGTGGCCCGGACAGCCAGACGATTCATCGTACGGAGTTTAGCGTGATACCAGCGGGTGTGGTGTTTCGTCCTGAGCAGAAAACGCCGTGGCCGCGCACGGGCGGCCCGCAAACGGCGAAGGTGGTCGGGCCGAAAGGCGAAAGTATCTGGACCGATCGCTATGGTCGGGTCAAGGTTAAGTTTCACTGGGATCGGCTGGCAAAAGGTGACGATACCAGTTCCTGCTGGGTGCGTGTTTCCAGCGCGTGGGCGGGACAAGGTTTCGGCGGCGTGCAGATTCCACGCGTAGGCGACGAAGTGGTGGTCGACTTTATTAATGGCGACCCTGACCGGCCAATTATCACCGGTCGCGTCTATAACGAGGCCAGCATGCCGCCCTGGGCTTTGCCCGCTGCCGCTACGCAGATGGGATTCATGAGCCGCTCAAAGGATGGATCGCCTGACAATGCCAATGCGCTGCGTTTTGAAGATAAACCCGGCGAAGAGCAGCTCTGGTTGCATGCTGAACGTAATATGGATACCGAGGTTGAAAACGACGAAACCCATGATGTCGGCAGCAATCGCACCAAAACCGTTGGTAAAGACGAAACCAGCCATATCAAGCAGAACCGTACACGGACCGTGGATGGCAATGAAACCATCTCGGTTGGACAGGACCGCAGTAAAACCATCAGCGGCAATGAAACCACCACGGTTCAGCAAAATCGTACGGAAACGGTGAAAGGTAATGAAACGCTCAGCGTTGAGCAAAACCGCGATGAAACCATTACCGGAAACCATACCACGACGGTGAAAAGCAATAACACCGGCACAGTAGAAGGGAAGCAAACGCTAACGGTGATTCAGGATCGGACCCGTACGGTGCAGGGCAATGAAAAGGTTAGCGTGCAGCAAAACCGAACCGTGCAGGTGACGGGTAATCAGACACTCGACGTGACGGGTAATCGTCACGTCAGTGTCAACAGCAATGAGGCCCGTACCATTGCGCAAAAGCAGGATGTGACGATCGGCGCTGGGCGCACGCTCAGTATCACGGGGGGCGATACCCGCTTTACTCAAGGAAGCGTGGCCGACAGTGCCACGGATACGTTTCATATCAACGTCGGTGAGAGCGGGATTTTAATCAGCAATGGCAGCGTGCAAATTACGGCGGGCGGATCGACGATTACCATTAATGCCGCCGGTGTCATGGTGAATGGCAAAAAAATTGAACTCAATGCCTGACAGGGATGAGAAATGAGCACCGCAAAGAATCCCACTGAACGTGTTATGACTGAGCTGGAGCTGAGCTGGTTAACCGCCACGGAAAAGACCGACGCGGGTCTGTTTATCTGGCGCGTTCCAGCCGCAGGCGAATCACTACTTGATGCGTTCATCGCCCTTCAGCAGCATCCGGAGGGGCGTTCCGTACCCGATATATTCCTTGGTCTGTCTACGGCGTTTGAAACCGGTTATGGCTATAGCGATGCACTGTCGCGTGACTTTCTTGAACATTATGACGCCACGCCCGATGCGGCACATTGGGATGGCGATGTGTTGCTGCCCTGCTACACCATTGAACAGCTTTGCGGCCTGTTACAGGACTTCGCCGATCATTTTGCAGAGGATGTACGTTACCTGGTTCTGGTGCTTAAACCCGCTGCCGTAAGTGACGAGAGTGCGTTGATGCGCTGGCTGAAACGCTGGCTGGCTTCCTCCGCGCCTGCGCCGCGTTTACTGCTGATTGATACGCTTGAACAACCGCTTTGGCAGCCACTTCATGACGCGCATCCTGATCGCGTCCAACTGATTGTCGATCAGGTCGATGGCATGAAGGTGATGCATCAAACCGCCCAGCAGCAAAGCGATCCTGATACCGATCGGGCATTGCTGCGGCGTTACCTTGCCGATGCGATGCTCTTGCTGGAAAAAGGGACCGCCCAGCAGGTCGCTGCGCGCGGCAGTCTGGCGTTAGGCATTGCACAGCGGCGAGGCTGGCCTGATCAACAGGCGATGTTGCATAACCTTATTGCGGGCGGCTGGCTGAAAGGCCAGGATCACAATAAGGCCGTCGACCACTATCGTGAGGCGCAAAACGCGTCCAGCAGCGTGGCGGACCCCGTTGTCAAAGGCCAGCTTCGAACGCAGAGTACGTTTGGCGAAGCCGGTGCCTGGTTTTCACATAAAGAGTACGTTCGAGCGGCACAGTGCTACCGGCAGGCCGCGCGTGAGGCAGAGGTAATCCCCCATCCTGTGTTTGCGATTGAGGGCTGGCGCATGACTGGCTTCTGTTTATGGCTCGCCGGACAACGCCCGGCTGCCATGGAAGCCTATGGTAAGGCCGTGCGAGCCGCAGAGAATGTGCCCCTGGCCGAGCGGGGCGAAACCACGCTGCCGCTGGTCTTTCAGGATCTTCTGCGCAGTCACGATAAACGCCGCACAGAGGCGCTTGAAGCCTATGCATCTCGCTGGCAATCCGATAAACAGCGGCTTATTCAGCAGGCCGACGCGAACCTGCCGCCTGTGCCCACCCCATCGCAGGTCCGCCAAACTGACAGCCTGCTGCAACGCCAGCTCGAGGCAACCTTTTTACTTATTCGCGAGGAGCGGGAAACACTCATCCGCAATGGCGATGACAGTTTTCGCCGTGTCATCCACCTGGCCCGTGAAAAACTGCATCCGCAGTGGAATGGCTTACCTGACATCGCCCATCCTTTTGATGCCCCGCCGGGTGAATGGCAAAGCCTGCCTGCGTGGGGAAGCACTGAACCCTTAGCCACACAACCTGCAGGGAGCAACACATTGTGAAAAACCGCATCATCCTTATTGTCGTCGTCACGGTCCTGGCGCTGCTGTTCTTAAGCCTGTCCGATAGCGGTCTGGCGACGGAAGTCAGAACATTTTTGCGCGCGCTGCTGCGAGCCATTTTCTGAGGCCTGATTCATGCATTCCGGTGCGCACTTTGATCCGCAGCTAGGACTGGACATTCACACCTATCCCTGGCCTTTACCGACGCCTCACATCGGTATTGTGTTTGATGTGTTTGACTATCTGCCATTGATTGGCACTACGGTGCATGTTAACAGCATCAAACGGGCCAGCGCGGGAACGGGTGGAATGTCGATACATATCCCCGTTGGCGGCGTTTGGGTGCCGCCGTTGCGTGCGCCCGGCGGCCCACAGATTGAAGATGAGCTGTTTATGGGCAGTAAAACGGTTTCGGTGGATGGTGAACCGTTTTCCCGAATTGGCATGCCGGTACTGAGTTGCAATATTGTCGGTATGATTCCCCCGTTTCGCCTCAAGCGCGTCACTAAACCCAAACCGTTGTCTCTGACGCTACCGCTGACGTTCAACCTGGCCATCCCCAACAATGTCATCGTAGGCGGGCCACCAACAATCAATTTGATGGCGCTGCTGATGCGTGCCGGGTTGAGCGGTCTGGGAAAAGGGCTGAAGAAGTTCCGGAAGTCGGTGAAATGGCAAAATTTCATGAAACGCTTTGGCGACTACAGGCGCAAATTGTTTCGTAATATGGAGCCAGGGGTTCTCAAGTGTAAGGTTCTGCGAGCGGAACCGGTCGATATTCGGGATGGCAGCGTCAGTCTTGAACAGCAGGATTTCCTGTTGCCGGGCCGGCTGCCGCTGGCCTGGCATCGGACGTATTCGTCGGCCGATGTTGAAACGGCAGGACTTTGTGGCTATGGCTGGCTGACACCCGCGGATACCCGGCTGGAAATCCTGACTGAAGAGGGCATTGCGCTCTTTATTCAGCCTGACGGGATGACGCTTTTTGCCGCCCTGCCACAGGAAGACGGACGTAAACATGCTGTCATGGGGTTGCCGGATGGCAGCCGCCTGTGGCGAGACAGCGCCCAGGGCCAGGTGACCTGGTGCGTTGAGCAGGAAGCGGGGATCCTGTGGCATTTCACCGGTGCCGATGGGCGGTTACCGATACAGCAATTATCCGATCGTAACGGAAACGGCTGGGCCTTTGAATGGCAGGACGAGATGCTGATTCGGCTTCGCGAATTCAGCCTTAACGGGTTGACCGGACGAGAGGTCCTTGTCACTCATGATAAGGGCCGCCTGAGTAGCTTACGCCTGCACAATGCGCTGGACGGTGACATCACGCCGCTGACGCGCTACGAATATCATGCCAATGGTCAACTTAGCGCCGAAATTGATGCGCTATCGCATCCCCGGCGTTTTGACTATCAACAGTTTTATCTGGTCAGTCACTTTGACCGAAACGGCCAGGGATTTCATTACCAGTACAATCAGGACTGGCGCGTCATTCACGCCTGGGGTGACGGCGGCGTCTGGGACTACCACTTTGCTTACGAACCGCTGCTCAATGAGGTTGAAGTAACGGATTCACTGGGCCACCTCTCACGTATTACGTTTGACGACAATGGTCTGCCGATCGCCGAAATCGATCCCTGTGGCGGGAATACGGTATTTCGTTACGACGACTTTGGTCGAACGGTAGAAGTGATTGAACCGGATGGCAGCATTCATCAATGGGAATATGATGCGCAGGGCCGCATGGTCGCTGAGCATTTACCCGACGGCAGCATGGTGCAGGCCGTTTACAATGAGGATGGCCTGCCGCTGGCGATCACCGATCAGAAAGGTGCGGTCTGGCACGCCGACTATGACAGCGGTGGCAACCTTATTGCCAGTCGCGATCCGGGCGGTGTGACGGCCCGTTATCAGTTCGATCGGCTTGGCCAACTGACCCAGGCGAATGAGCCGGGTGCACCGCAAACAGAGTATCGGTATGACCGCTTTGGTTTCCTGCTGGTGGTCAGCGTGGCAGGCGCGGGAGAGACGCGTTTCAGGCACAACGTACGTGGGAATTTACTGGAACGTGCTGATGCCAGTAACGGTGTGACCCGTTTTTACTGGGATTCGAAAGATCGCCTCATCGCCACGGTCGACCCGGCGGGTGGCGATGTCCGGATTGAGTATGACCGTGAAGATGAGCCTGTCACGTTTACCGATGAAGTGGGGCAGACCACGCGTTTTTACTATAACGGCACAGGCATGCTCACCGCCTGTGAAACGCCTGATGGTGCCCGGCTGGGTTATGAATACGATCCTGAGGACCGCCTGCTGGCCATGATTAATCAATCTGGTCAACGCTGGCAGATGGAACGAGATGGGCTTGGACGTGTGACGGCCGAGCAGGATTATTGGGGACAAAAAACGCAGTACCGTTGGGACAAAGGCAGCCGCCTGGCCGCACGTTGCGATCCGCTCGGACGTGAGGTGCACTATGGCTACGATAAAGCCGGGCGCCTGAGTGAACGACGTAGCGGTGATACCTTACAGGCAACGTTCCACTATGATCCCTGCGGAAGGCTGGTGCTCTGCCAGAATCCCTGGCGGCGACTCAGCTGGCGCTACGATGACGCGGGACGGTTACTGACAGAAGATCAGGACGGCTTTCAACTTCGCTACCATTATGACGAGCAGGGACGTTTGCACGAGCGTGAAAGCGACAGTGGCCATCGGGTGGTTTATCGGTACGATGCGTATCAACGTTTACGCACCGTGCAACTCAACACTGATTCGCCGATCACCTTTGATTATGATGCCGCGGGACGGTGTATTCATGAACAGTTGTCAGAGGCATTGACGCGCACCCTGAATTACGACCACCAGGGACGGCTTACGTCACAGCAGGTACTACAAAATGATTTACCGCTGTTTGCCAGTGGCTTTGTCTATGACAAAAGCGGAAATATGACTGCGCGTCACGACAGCCAGTGGGGCAACGATCGCTATCGTTATGACCCTGTGGGCAGGCTGACGGCACATATCACCCCTGACGGGGCACTGCGAAAGTTTGTGCAGGATGCAACAGGTAGCCATTTGCAGACGCAAACCCGTGAGGTTAATGACCGCGCGGAAGGTTGGTTCCGGGAGGGCGTGCATCAGGGCGTTCGTTATGTTTATGATCGTGCCGGTGAGTTACGCCAGCGACGCCGAGTCGCGGGGACCGCGGGTGATCAGGATGAAAAAGAAGATTTCCTCTGGGATGAAAATCGACAACTGATTGCGGTGCGTAAAGGGAACCATCAGGTGCGCTATGGCTATGATGGGCTGGGCCGCCGGGTGTTTAAGCAAACCGACAGCGAAACGCGCTGGTTCTACTGGCAGGAGGACGCGCTGGTGGGCGAAACGCTCACCCGCACACATGAACCTCTGGCCGCGCAGAGTATCTTTGATACAGGCAGTCGCCTTAAGCGACAAAAAGCACAGGCTGCACTGTTCAGCACGATGCGGGAATACGTCTATTATCCCGGCACGTTTCGACCGCTGGCGTTGCTGACGCAACAGGGGGACAGTAAACAAAGCTGGCACTATCACTGCGATCCTAATGGCGCACCAGTCAGACTGACATCCGTTACTGGTGAGATTGTCTGGGCAGAAAAAACCGGTGTCTGGGGTGAAAAAGGCCAAATCTTTGCTGATCAGATCGAAAACCCCCTGCGTTTTCAGGGGCAGTATTTTGATGCCGAGACGGGGTTACATTATAACCGCTATCGGTATTATGACCCTGAGATTGCGGCGTATATCAGTCAGGATCCGATAGGGCTGGCGGGGGGATTAATCTCTACTCTTATGCGACGAATCCGCTTTCATGGATCGATCCATTAGGATTGAGTTGCTCCAGAGATGCTAAGATTCTTAGGCAAAATATGGTGGCTGCTGGTAAAATAGAGCCTAATTTCAAAAACTCTGCGCACCATATTGTTATGTCGAACTCTACTGATTCGCGAATGGTTGCTCTTCAAGTGAAAATGAAAAAGCTTAAAATAGATATCAATACTCCTGAAAATGGAATATTTTTGCCTACAAATAGTAAAGTTCAACTTCCTCCCGGGAATACTTTACCTAACCATGCAAGTATTCATACAAACGCTTATAAACAGAAGGTTTTTGATCGTTTAACTTCAATGAATAATAGCGCTGACTTCTTGAAGGAACTGAATAAAATGAATTTAGAAATATCTCGTGGTATATTTTAAGTTTTAGGAGGTATTATGTGTGAGTTAACCGATGTTGAAAAGAAATATGTCGAAGTAAGTTCAAATAGTGAAAGATGTTTGGCCGAGTATACATCTTTTATATCGTCAGAAAAGAAGCGTACTGTAATAAGTAAAGGTGCTTTGTATAACTTGCGGCCTTATGAGATAGAGCGCGCTGGTTTTAAAAAAGGCCGAAAACTTAATAAATTACCATCAGTTATAAAAAACACATACGTTTACTACTTTGATTCGCAAGACCGTATAATATTAATTGAAACATATGGCCAGTCTGAAAATATAATCAATAAAGAATTCTGCATTTACACTGATGATTCTTTGGAACGAATTTATTTTACAAGCACAGGAGTGCTGAGGAATATATCAATATCTTTTTTTGAGGCGTCAATGTTAAAAAAAGAGATGAATTGGGGGATGTATGGATGTAGTACATCTGAGTATATGTACGATGGTATTACTTTGGAAAAAATAGCTGTGCGTCAGAAAGAGCATCATGATACCTCCTTTTCAGATTTTAATGTCATCTTTAAATACAAAGGTGATGAGCTGGAAAGCATTACAAATGTTTTCCCTAACGGTTATCAAGAGCAACGATTTCCACAGTCATAAATAAAATGAGCCGGGTAGGGGTAAATCATCCCGGCTTTTATTGCTTGTCTATACTATAGAGTAAGTAAGCATATTTTCATGCACTGCTAAACTAAGCCTGATCAAGATCCTCGCACAGTTAATCATTATTATTCTGGCAAAGTAAAATGCTCTAACATACGGCATCTCAACAGCTTCAGTGCAGTTAATGACGCGCCTTTATGTAAGTAACTTTAGAATTCAGTGTTCCAGCCATATGCTGTTAATTAAAACATTAAGCGCTCGATCTGACTTTTTTGACATCTAATCCCACCACTCACACCACCGTCTCATTCTCAAGCTTCTGCCTTTTCCGCAGATTCGGAAAGAGCATCATCCAGAGCCCAACCACCACCAGTGTCCCGACGCCGCCAATGACGGCGGCGGGCACCGCGCCCATCCATGCCGCGAGCAGCCCGGATTCAAACTCACCCAACTGATTTGAGGTATTGATAAAGATAGCGTTAACCGCATTGACGCGGCCGCGCATCGTATCCGGTGTATCCAGCTGAACCAGTGCGCCACGGATCACCATGCTCACCATATCGAAACCGCCCAGTGCGGCCAGCGCCAGCAGAGAAAGCCACAGTTTTGTTGAGAGCGCAAACAGCAGCGTCGCCAGGCCAAAACCGGCCACGGAACCAAACATAATCATGCCGACATGTTTTTCCAGCTTATGACGGCTGAGCCAGACACCGACCAACAGGGCACCCACTGACGGCGCACCGCGTAACAGGCCAAGTCCCCATGGCCCGGTGTGCAGAATATCCTGGACGAAGACAGGGAGCAGGGCGGTCGCCCCGCCCAGTAACACGGCGAACAGGTCGAGCGATATTACGCCCAGAACATCCTTGCGTTCGCGAATAAAGCGCACGCCCATAAACATGTTCGACAGCGTCATCGGCACACGTTCCTGAGGAGGGCGTTCATAACGTAAGCAACCCACCAGTATCAGCGAGAATAAATAAAACAGGGCTGAAACCCCGTAAACCACCTCGGGACCGGCTATATACAGCAGGCCACCCAGCGTTGGCCCGACGATCACCGCCGCCTGACCGCCAACAGAGCTGGCCGCCATGGCGCGCGCCAGAATCGGTGGCGGGACCAGCGCCGGCAACATAGAGGTAATGGCTGGCCATTCCAGGGCTTTCGCCAGCGAAATCAGAAAGACCAGCCCCCAGATTTCAAGTTTGTCTGCCCAGTGCAATAGCGTCAGCGCCACCAGGCCGAGCAGCGCGGCCCACTCAATCAGTTGGCCGATAACCACGATACGGCGGCGGTCGAACTGATCGGCCAGATGTCCTGCCGGCAACGCCAGAAGCACTGAGGGCAGAAACTGCATCAGGCCAATCATGCCTAACGCCATCGCGCTGTGGGTTATTGCATAGATTTGCCAGCTGACGGCCACGGAAAACATCTGAAAACCAAATGAAGAGCAGGTTCGGGCGAGCCAAAACGCCACAAATGACCTGTGTTGCAGCAGCGAGTCTTCGCCTGTTGAAACGCCTGTACGCATCCTGATTCCTGTCCCGAAAAGCCTCGCGGCAAAAGTGATTGCCTCAGTCTGATTGATGACCATGATGCGGTCTGGTTTTTTCTGACTAAAGCATGGCGATGTTACTGCCTGGCGGTCCGCGCGATATTCACGACATGGGCAGCGTCAGTCAGCACAGATAGAGCCCTAAATATTAGCATGCTCAATATTCAGTTTAACAAATCAAAATATCGACAAGATGTGATTTTAACCCGCTGAATAATGGGGAATTGACGGATTACTTTTTATCATTCACCACAGAAAATGTACGAGCCGATCGGAAGGGACGCGACTTATCAGAGCTATTGGTCTTTCGTCGACGCAGCGATGATAAGATACGATCCAATGTTTTTTGACCGTCAGGCAAAGCCGTGTCAAAAAGCAAATAAAGGCGGGCTCGCAGGGCATAACGCTTTTTACGGCGTAAAAGACGTTAAAGCCCGCCTGACTGTTTCATTCATGGCCCGGGCTCATAAGGCGGCGTAAGACGTCAGCAAAGACGTTGGCAGGCTGACTCGACGTCGTCGCAGAAGTTCCCGCCAGGCCTTCGTTTCGCCGTCACTGACGCAAAAGGCGCAGACGGAGGAGATGATGTCCCTGAGTGTGCTACAGTGTTCAGGCACTTTTTTTCCTTGGGTTTTCAGAGGTCCCAGCTAATGACGAATAAACAGGGTGTTTTAATTGTTAACCTTGGAACACCAAAAGAACCCACGACTGCTGCGGTTAAAACATTTTTATCGAAATTTTTGCACGACTACAGAGTGGTCGATTTACCCCGGATCCTGTGGTGCCCGATCCTGCATGGCGTAATTATCCCGCTACGCGCCAAACGCGTGGCCAAATTATACTCCTCTATCTGGATGGACGAAGGTTCACCGCTGATGGTGTACAGCGTCCGTCAGGCGCGCGCACTGGAAGCGCTGACAGGCATGCCTGTTGAGCTGGGCATGAGTTATGGTGAGCCGAGCATCGGGGGCGCTATCGACAGGCTGCTGGCGAAAGGTGTCGATAAAATTATCGTTATTCCTTTGTATCCGCAGTTTTCCTCGTCCACCGTGTCATCCGTTTTCGACAGCGTGAGTCGTCACCTGCAGACGATGAAGAACCGCTACACACCGGCGATCAACTTCATCAACGACTATGCCGATCATCCTGCTTATATCGATGCGTTAAAAACCTCCGTGCTTGAATCGTTTGAGGCCAATGGCGTGCCGGATGCCTTACTGGTCTCCTATCACGGTATACCGGTCAGGTTTTCAAACGAAGGCGACAAATATCAGGAGCGTTGTGCGTTAACGACAAAATTACTCACCGACGCCCTGAACATGCCTTCGCTAAAAGTAGTGATGACCTTCCAGTCACGCTTCGGCAGGGAACCCTGGTTGACGCCCTATACCGATGAAACCATTAAAAATCTGCCTGCGGAAGGCGTGAAAAGCCTGCAGGTAATCAGTCCGGGCTTTGCGGCAGACTGTCTGGAAACGCTGGAAGAACTGGATGAGCAGAACAGGGAAATCTTTATGCATGCGGGTGGGACATCCTTCACCTATATTCCTGCGCTCAATGATAAACCTGTTCATATTGAGATGCTGCGCCAGCTGGCGGAGGGCGCGAAATAGCTGCGGTCCGTCACTTGTTAAAGACCGGTAGCGACAAAGCCAGAATGCGTTCATTCTGGCTTTGTTTTTTTTATTAACCTGCAGCATTTTATGATGGCAGATTGCTAAATTTGGCCGTAAAGCAACGCGCGGAGAGAAGACAGAGAAAGGCGATCGGCTGAAAACCAAAAAGCCTGCTCGTAAGCAGGCTTTTTTTAATTCTGGCTCCTCTGACTGGACTCGAACCAGTGACATACGGATTAACAGTCCGCCGTTCTACCGACTGAACTACAGAGGAATCGTGTGAACGAGGCGAATAGTAACGAGGTCGGCTCAGGGTGTCAACAGTATAAAAGCGTTTAGCATTCAACTGGCTAGCTTTAAAGCAATGCGTCTGCAAAGCAGGCGATTTAGTCGTGAGCGGCTCCTGTTCTGCTTAACGGGTCCTGCTGATAAAAGTGCTGAAGATGACAGTACATGGCCGGGAAACGCTCCGCCAGCAGGGCCGGGGCCGTAAAAAAATACTCGGATAATACCGCGAAACACTCTGCCGGATCGCTGGCGGCATAAGGATCGATGCTGGCGGCCTGCTCACCGACACTTTCCACTTCATGTTCAATCCCGGCCATCGCGCTACGCAAATCTTTTTCCCATTGGGCAACCTCACGTAGCGGCATCATTGGCACGCCGCTGGTATAACCGCTACCGCGCGCATCCAGTTTGTGCGCCACTTCATGAATGACCAGGTTGTAGCCGGAAAGATCGAAGGAGTCCTGAATATCCAGCCAGTTGAGCACGATTGGCCCTTGCGTCCAGCTTTGCCCGGCATGGACGGCGGGAGCGTGATGGACCAGGCCATGCTCATCCTGCCACAGGTCATCCACATTGAAAGGCTCGGGATAAATGAGCACTTCGTGAAAGCCGTCCAGCCAGTCGAGCCCCAGCTTCAGCACCGGTAGGCAGAACAGCAAAGCAATGCGCACGGTACGCAGCGTATCAAGCTGACAGCCTTCAAGCGGAACCAGTTTTTTTTGCTGCAGAAAATGCTGAGCCATGGCCTGCAGCGACTGACGTTCATCGTGGTTGAGGAGGGTAAAAATCGGCTGTGTCAGCCCGGCCTGCCAGGGCAGGTCAGTCAGATCCGTATTGCTGTGTGTTTTCCATGGCCATTTAAACATCGTTGGTTCCGCACTGAATGCTGCAATTGCAGAACCCTGAGCGACCAGACAGTAAAATGCCAGCATCAAAACGGCATGCTGGCATCGTCAGGCTTCAGGGATGAAGGAGCAATATTCAACCTGTTAGCAAGGAAATTGTCTGTGATTCAGCCCACAAAGCGCAGGCTAAGTTGATTCGCGCGTGGCACGCTCGAACTCAATAACCCAAACCCACGGGTTAACCTGCCAGCTGGTTGCCCCATACTGTTTTTGCCAGGCTTTGCGATAGGCTTCTTTGGGCAGTTCAGAATTGACGTTCATGGTAAAGAAGTTGTTCAGGAAGTGCGAGTCGGTCTGCACACCTTCCGCCATAATGTCGTCTTCACTAATATCCTGAATCTGCTCTGCGCGCACATCCGTAATAATCAGGTCGATGCGGCTTGCCCAGCGCGGCATATGAATGGCTGTTTGCCAGCCAAACTGCTCGGCGTCCGGTCCGCCTGACGTATGTTGGCCCAGTTCATTGCTGTCCGCCCGGTACTGGCAAAAGTCCGGCGAGCGAAACGGGGTGGGATCGCGTTCATAATCCGCCAGCGCATGTTCAGGCACGATGGGGCCACGCCAGGTTTCGCGGACCCAGAGCTTGTCGCCAGGCATGCCGTAAGGACAATGATAACGAATGTCGTTCATGGCCATCATTTTGTCACCGTGCAGGTGATTAGCCTGCACATCAAAGGCATGTACCCCTTCATGATGATCCTGGCCTGGACCAAAAGCCTGCGTTTTCATTATGCGCCGGGTTTGGGTTTGTTGGCCAACCAGCAGGGCTCGGACCCGCTGTTCGGAAAAAAGAATCGGTCGCTCTTTCATGGATTACCTCTTTTTATTAGTCGATCCCGGTTACTGCTGAAACAAAAAGGGCACCTAAATGGTGGCAATATCATAAAAAATATAAATCATTATTCCTGATAATTGGCCACCGTGTGGTTCGCTCAGTTGTGATGATTTTTAATCCACCGGACAGGTGTGGATAAAAAATCATCAGCACTGCTGTTAACGCGTATTACCGGACATCTGATAGTGAGAATACAGTACGTTATATCGGCAAAAATAGGAACCTTTTCAGATTTATCCATCTATAATTTTCGCCGCTTTTATTGTTTTTTACATTTTTATTATGACATTAATTCCCTCACTCTGAGATAAAATAGCGCTGATTAATCATTATTAATATTAAACTATTCATCCTGCCTAAAACTGAATCAGTCAAGGCTGAAAAAGCAGCAAATGGCTGTTTTCCTGGTAGCAAATTGCCATAAAAATGATCAGCGTCTCATTTTTAAGAGGAATTTAAAGGTCCCGACCGGCTTTTTCCTTAGCGATGTAAAGAAAATGTCATTAGCCATTCGTTATGATGACAAAGCCTATACGCGTAACAGGTCGTCAATTGAGACGAAAATAACCCTTACAGGAAAAGATTATGTCACTTGCACTTTGGCAGGCTCGCTATGAAACCTGGTTTGAAAAAAACTGGATTCATGATGATGGCGCACACGATATTGCGCATTTACGTCGGGTCTGGATGAGCGCGCAGCGCATTATGGCAGGTACATCTGCCGACCCCCTGATCGTCCTGACTGCCTGCTACTTTCATGACGTGGTGAACTTACCGAAAAACCATCCTGAACGTCATAAGGCTTCCACTTACGCCGCCAGCGAAACGCAGCGTATCCTGCAGCAGGACTTTACGGATTTTCCTGCCGAATTAATCGCTGGAGTGATGCACGCGGTTCAGGCACACAGTTTTAGCGCGGCCATCACGCCTGAAACCCCTGAAGCGAAAATCGTTCAGGATGCCGATCGGCTGGAATCGCTGGGTGCAATCGGGCTGGCCCGGGTGTTTTACACGGCCGGTACGATGAACCGTCCTCTGTTCAACAGTGAAGACCCGCTGGGGAAAGCGCGTGAACTTAATGATGTGAAATGGACACTGGATCACTTTCAAACCAAGCTGTTAAGGTTGCCTGAAACGATGCAAACCGAAGCAGGGCGGAGACTCGCAGAACACAACGCGGACTTCCTGGTACGCTATATGGCCAAGTTGTGTGCTGAGCTGCAGGGTAATCTGGTTAGTCTGGATGAAGCAGTACTTCGTGATTTTAGTCCCTTACACGCTGAATATTAAATTTTTATGACAGTATAGGAATCGATACAGTCATCCGGTAGCGTGGAAGCAATAACAAAAAAGGAGTGAGGAAATGACCGAAACTGTTAATTTGACGATTAAAATTGATCCTGCATTGAAAGAACACATTAAACAGCTGGCGCTTGAAAACCAGGTATCAATGAGTCAGGAGATCGTGCAACGTCTGCAGGCCAGCCTCGAAGCACCTTCTCAGCCCGCCATCGACAGTCAGAACACGGAAGAAGGCGCGTCGGATGCTTTAAGTTCCAGCGAAATTAAACAACTGCGTACGCTGCTTAAGAAGCAGAGTAAGAAAAAGAAATAATGGTTATCGGTTGTTCTCGCGATGAAAGCCGCCTTTGATAAAGGCGGCTTTTTTATTCAGAGCGCGTATTCAGACGGCAATGCGAAATTGTTGCACGCTTTCGGCCAGGCGTGAGGCCTGATGTTGTAAGGTATCGGCGGTACGCACCTGCCGCGCCGTAAGCCCCTCGTTAGTATGCAGTTCCTTGTCCAGCGCCACCACTTCGGCGGCAATGCCAGACACGCGGCGACTTTGTGCTGTGGCGTTTTCCTCCAGTTCTTTTAACTGGGTGACCACGGCGCTGACCGACTGGCTGATTTGGTAAAACAAGGCTTCCAGTGACTTCACCTTGTTGAATCCCTCAGAAATATGCAGCTGTGTATTGTTCACCAGCCCGTTAATCTGCTGTGCTGACTCGCCGCTTTTATTCGACAGGGTACCCATCTCTTTTGCCACGACGCTAAAGCTGCGTCCATAAATCCCTGCATGCGCTGATTCAATCGCCGCATTCAACGCCAGCAGACGCGTTTGCAGTGAAAGACCGTCCAGCAGCTCGACAATACCGGCGATTTCCCCTGAGGAATCGACGATGTGGCGCATCTGCACCTCCATTTCATCGACCTGACTGGCGCACTGCTGCATCAGTTCATCCGCGACATGTGCCTGCTGTGCGGCCTGTTGCGAAAACAGCGTACTGTTTTCAACCTCTTCCGAGACACGATGCAGGCGCTGTGAAATATGACTAAAGCTGCTGTTTTGCACCTTATAGTGCTCGCTTACCTGGTCATTGGTATGCTGCATTTCCCGCGCACCCTCCGCCACGCTGGCGGCTATGGTATTAATTTCTGCCACAATGGTGCGCAGCCCTTGCCGCATATCCGCCACCGCGTTAAACAATCCGGCGGTTTCTAACGATTGCAGACGAGGCGGTTGCGGGCAACTGACTAAGTCGCCAGTGGCAATAGCCTGCAGCTGGCGGCTGGCCAGTCTTAAAGGAATAATCACGCCGCGCAGCAGCAAAACCCCACCCGTCAGCAACAGCGTAAACAGCAGCCCTGTGACCAGCAGCGACAGGTTACGGCTGGTGGTCAGCGTCTCCAGTGTCAGGTTGTTGACGGCAGAAAGCTGTTTGTTGGCCTGGGTGATTTCGTTAAACCAGGCGCTGTTAAACTGCTGTTGATAAGCCTGCATCGGCACCATAAAGAACGCATCGATATTATTGGCTTCCAGGCCTTTAAGCTGCTCTTCAAGGCCCTGGGTTAACATCATGAAACCCTGCTCAAGCTCCCCCTTGGGAACGGCATGGTACTGAGCAAACAGCTGTTCTGCATGCACGAGTGAGGATTTTGCGGTTTCCGCCAGGCTCTTCCAACTGTCCACCGATCCACTTTTCTGATCTTCCATCAGATAAATGCCTGCCCGGTGGCTGTTATCGCTGGCCGTCAGCAGCTCTATGCGAGCGTGATCGAGCAGCGCCAGCCGGTCGCGCATGGCACTCGCCTGCGTCAGGTTCACTTTGGTATGGCTGACCTGCGCGGTCAGCAGAACAATCCCGATGGATTGCAGCAAACAAAACAGCACAACGAACAGCATAAAATTGCCGCGCAGGCTGGTAAGCCAGGTGGGCACCGGGGGCAGTTTGACGCGATAGCGACGCTTCAGACTGCGCAGGGATAACAACGTGAGAGGTGACATCATTCTACCCATCAAGTGAAAAAGCAGCAGTATTCTGGGCTTGTATGACGAGGTTGTGACAATATCGCCTGGCAGCGGGAAAAGAGGAGAAAGGTTGCGCCTAAGCGCAACTTTTAGCGTGTTTTATGCTGTAAATCGCGGATGTAGGGCAGGAGAAGCTGCGCCACGGCGGCAAAAACGGGGACGACAACGGAATTACCAAACTGTTTATACGCTTGCGTGTCGGAGACCGGAATGCGAAAAGGCTCACTGCCGGCATCATCGAAGCCCATGATGCGTGCGCATTCACGGGGCGTAAGACGACGGGGACGATGCGCCATATTGGTGGCATCAAGGAAATCACGCTCGCCTTTATCCGCGTCCCAGCCGCGATCGATCAAAATCTCAGAGCCATCTTTATAGTAGCGGGCAGACAGGGTGCGCACGCAGCACTGCAGATTGCGCGGATCGTTCAGACCAAAGCCAAAGCCATTTCCCAGCGCTTTATGCTTTTTGGCATACTGATACAGATAACGCCACAGCACCGGCGACAGGATGTACTTATCATCAGGTGCGGCTTCCAGCAAACTTTGCAGGCTGGGCACCTGGGCAGGGAAAAAGCGTTTGATGTCGCGCAGGGTAAAATTCTCGCAGCCGGCAATGTCCCGTCGAATGCCCACCAGCACAATACGCTCGCGGTGTTGAGGCAAGAAATGGCGGGCATCAATCACTTTCGGATCCGGTGCACTGGCATCGGCATCCGCGACGGCATAGCCCAGCTCATCCAGCGTGTCCATGATGATGGCAAAGGTCCGGCCTTTGTCATGGCTTTTAAGGTTCTTCACGTTCTCCAGCACGAAGAAGGGCGGTTTTTTGGCGGCAAGAATGCGTGCTACATCAAAAAACAGCGTACCCTGCGCCTGGCATTCGAACCCATGCGCCCGACCCAATGCATTCTTCTTACTGACGCCAGCCAGCGAAAAGGGCTGACAAGGAAAGCCTGCCAGCAGCACCTGATGATCGGGGATGGCTGCATCAATGGAGGAGTAGATCGCTGCTTCATCGTATAGCCCGGCAGGCTGCGTGACCTGGCGGATATCGGTATTGAAGTGGTGCTCAAGCGGATCGCTGTAATGGTTGGCCCGGTACGTGCGAATCGCCTCTTTATTCCACTCACTGGTAAAGACACATTTTCCACCAATGCGCTCAAATCCGCGACGAATCCCCCCGATGCCGGCAAACAGATCAACAAAACGAAACGCAGGTGCATCATAATGCGCAGGACGAGACGGCAATAAGCGTTCGAACAGATCCCGCTCCGCAGTGCTCAGCACGGGCAGCGTGCTTTTACCCTGACGAATACGGTTGATGAGCGTCGGTGACCAGTGCGCAAAGCCGGCCTGATGCAGTCGGGCAACGATATCCCTGACGGAATAGATCGACAGGACCTGGTGTAACAGATTCAGTTCATCGGAATGCAGAGCTGCAGAAAGAAGAGGTTCAGCGGTTGCGACGGCGTGCATGCAAATATCCTTAACAGTGAAGCGCCTATGCTATCACTCCTTGCCCGATGAGGAAATCCGCCTGACGCGGCGGCGGTATGCTGCAAAACACGCGAGTGGGAAAGTCAGGACAGGTAGCACCGGACGTCTGATTACCGTCCGGAAGCGGCAAAAAAATGGCCGCTTTTGTCCAGGTGGCTTTCGCTTTTCAGGACGGCGACTAAAGTTGAATGAGTAGCCTTTAAGGAGATGCTATGGCCGACGTTCACTCCAGCGAAACGCGCAGCAAAAACATGCGCGCCATTCGCCAGCAGGACACTGCGATTGAGCAACGCATCGCACTGTTGCTTAAAGATCGCGGATTCACTTACCGGGTTCAGGACAAAAACCTGCCAGGGCGGCCTGATTTTGTCCTGACCGCTCATCAGGCCATTATCTTTGTGCACGGCTGCTTCTGGCATCGTCATCACTGCTATTTGTTTAAGATACCCGCCACGCGCACCGAGTTCTGGACAGGCAAGATTAACAGCAACGTTGAACGAGACCATCGCTATGTCCGGCAGTTACGTGAGAGCGGCTGGAAGGTTCTCATCATCTGGGAATGTGCACTGCGTGGCAAACTCCGTCTCGACGACGACGCGTTGCTTGAACGACTGGAAGAGTGGTTACTGGCGATGAATGACAGTGCTGAAATCGATCATCAGGGCATTCATCATTATCGTGAGCAGGAATGATCGGGCCTTGCTCATCAGTAACATAACATGTTAGATAGACGCTTTTCCGTGACCGGGAGACCGAGATGAGCAGCATAAAACTGACGGTTAAACGTCTCTACCAGATTCGTGATGAGCGCATGGTGAATACCAAAGCCACCGCCAGAATTTATGTGGGCGAAACGCTGGTGGCCACGGAAGAAATTACCGGCATGACGGAAAGCCCGGTCAGTAAATACCTGCATAGCGAAGGACTGGCTGGGCAAGCGGTGCGCGTCGAATGGGATTGTGAGGGCATCGCAGAGATGACGGTAACGGAAATCGAACGATGCCCATGTTGTCAACATAACGAACCGGAATAGTCACAACGCACGCGTCGTATGCCGTTGGGCTTCGTCGAGGATGAGGCCTTCACTGTTTGCGATGTAAGTCGTTGTCGATGACCGAATAAGGGACATATTTTGGCAGGAACCAGTTTATTAACGTTGCTGGATGATATCGCCACGCTGCTGGATGATATCTCTGTAATGGGCAAAGTCGCAGCAAAGAAGACGGCGGGCGTTCTGGGTGACGATCTGTCACTGAATGCGCAACAGGTCAGTGGCGTAAAAGCCAATCGCGAACTGCCGGTCGTGTGGGGCGTGGCCAAAGGCTCGTTTCTGAACAAGCTGATTTTGGTGCCGCTGGCGCTGATTATCTCGGCATTTGCGCCGTGGTTAATCACGCCGCTGTTGATGATTGGCGGCGCTTACCTTTGTTATGAAGGTGTCGAGAAAGTGCTGCACAGCCTGCAACACGACAAGCAGCAAAATTCACCGGAGGCCCGTCAGCAGCGTCTGGATAATCTGGCAAAGCAGGACCCGCGTGAATTTGAAAAGAAAAAGGTTAAAGGGGCTGTGCGCACCGATTTCATTTTGTCCGCCGAAATCGTCGCGATTACGCTGGGCATCGTTTCGGAAGCACCGCTGCTGAATCAGGTTCTGATCCTGGCGGGCATTGCCATTCTGGTCACGATTGGCGTTTACGGTATTGTGGCGGGCATCGTGAAAATCGATGATCTGGGATTCTGGTTAAAGCAAAAATCGTCACGGGTGGCCCAGTCAGTTGGTGCCGTGCTGCTGGCTGCGGCACCCTGGCTGATGAAAATATTAACCGTGGTGGGTACGCTGGCCATGTTCCTGGTGGGAGGGGGCATCATTGTTCACGGGATAACGCCTTTGCACCACTTTATTGAAAATGCTATCGCTCCGTTTAGCGGTCTGGTGTCAGGGCTGCTGAGTAACGGCGCTAACCTGGTGATTGGTTTTATCATTGGGTCGATCGTGCTTTTAGTGGTTAACCTTATTGCCAAACTGCGTGGGTAATCGGTATAACAGCGCCTTCTTTTACGCGTTCTGGGGAGAAAACAATGAGCGACGATATGTTTGAATTCGATATAGATGCTCAGTTAGAGCAGGCCGAAGCCAAGGCAGAAAAAAAGGCGGCCGAAGTGCCTGACGACCTGAGTGACGAAGCGGATTGCGAAGGCTGCAAAATCTGATTCATCCTCCCTCTGAAGCGGATAGCCTCTTATCCGCTTTATTCCTTTCCAGGATAACCTTCTACTTTATTCTGAATTTGCCCTTTTTCTGCGCGCCTTAACAGCAGCAACTTTTTTACCATGCTATAAATAAATATTAAGAATTAATGTCAATGGATAAAGAGGGCGCAACATGGTTTTTGCAATCAGTGATGAAGTGCAGCATAAGGACGGCGGGCAAACGATGGTGGTGACCGGTCATGCCAGTGGCATGGTAGAGTGCCGCTGGTATGATGGTTATGCGGTCAGAAGCGAGGCGTTTCGGACAGACGAGCTCAGCCACACTCGTGAGTCACAACCGCAGTTAACGTCCTGATTGCAGATGACCGGGCCGGTGTTGTACACCTGGCCCATCTGTCTTCCTTCCAGGCATCACGTCACGTGATAGCCTGTCTTCCACCTATGGCATGCTAGACGTTACCGTCATTATCCTCTTCCACCGCCTTGTAAATTCGTTGCAGAATATCCGGGAAGGCAGACTGAACCCGACTCCAGCTTGGGATAAACGGCTTGTCATTTGGGCGTTCTATAAAGGACTGACCCGCATCCAGGATAGCCTGGGTAAACATCTCGACCGCAGCCTCTTCCACGTGCTGATCGAATTTCAGTCCGTTCATGGCGGCCTCATGATTGTAGATTTCCATCATATCTAACGCATTGCGATAGTAGGTGGCTTTCAGCACGCGGAAGGAGTCACTGGTGAGCGGCACGCCCATGGTGGCAAGTTTACGTAAAAGCGACTGAACAATATCGTTGCTCATGCGCTTCAGGCCGCCTGTTCCGTCATCCTCTGCCAGCGGTTGATGCTTGTGGTCATAATTATCCGCAATCTCAACCTGGCACGACTGGCGTGTGGTGTAATTGCGATAGATCTCGGAGAGCACGCCAATCTCCAGGCCCCAGTCACCCGGAATTTTAATCCCGTTAAGGACATGAGTACGCATGGCGAACTCGCCGGAGAGCGGGTAACGGAAACTGGAGAGGTAATCAAGGTATTCCGAGTGACCATACACTTTTTGCAGGGAACGCAGCAGCGGCCCGACTAATAAACGGCCCACGCGACCATTGAGTTTGCCGTCGGCGACGCGCGCATAAAACCCTTTACAAAACTCATACTGAAATGCGGGATTCGCCAGCGGATAAAGCAGACGTGCCAGCATACCGCGCTCATAGGTAACAATATCGCAATCGTGTAGTGCGACACAGCTGGTGCGGTCGGAGGCCAGCGTATAGCCGGTGCAGAACCAGACGTTACGCCCTTTGCCCGGATTCGTCGGCGACAAACCTTCTTTGTCCAGTTCCGCGTCGATCGCCTTCAGGCGGGGACCATCATTCCATAAGATCCGATGGCGCTGCGGCAGGCGAGAAAAGAACTCGCGGGCATGGAGGAACTGATCGCGATCGGCCCGGTCAAGGCCGATGACAATTTCATTCAGATACGGCACTTTTGCCAGTTCATCGACGATTTTGCTCAGTGCCGGTCCTTCCAGCTCAGAAAACAGGGAGGGCAGAATTAACCCCATTTTGCGTTTACGCGCAAAACGCACCATCTCTTTTTCCAGCGATTCGACGCTGCGGTGCGTGAGATTATGAAAGTTAGTAATTACGCCATTCTGAAAGAAATCACTCATTGCATCATCCTTATGGGGTTGCCCGAGGAACCACAGCCGTTCATGGCTGCGTTAAAAAATGGTCCAGACCTTCGCGCCAGCCTTCAGGGCCGTGATGCGTTGTATGATAAACCTGCCCATCATTACGCGTTAACGTGACAGGGTTTTTGCTGAAGCCTTTAATCACGATGGCATAATCGACCGCATCGAGCATAGGTGCATCGTTAGGGCCATCACCCAGTCCAATCGTGATCAAATCCTGATGGCTGTAATGCGACAGTAATTTATGCAGGGCATGGCCTTTTCCGCTTCGGGCCGGCATCACGTGCCAGAAGCGGCCGCCCTGGGTAAGCGTCAAATGGTAGTCAGCCAGCGCATGGCGAAAACGGTCTAACGCCTCGTCGGTATCGCGCCAGACGATAACTTCGGAAGCATCGCGCTGGCGGGCGAGCGCGGCCTCGGCTTCCGGTAAACCTGTCATTGCCGACACGTCACTGTCGCTAAAATCCTGAAAGCCGCTAAAGCGGAACTGCTGTTTCATCGCGCTAAGAATCCGACAGATGGCGACGTAGTTCAGCTTATCGTCAGGGATACGAACGGGTTTGTCCTCGTGGAAGTAGAGAACCGCGCCGTTTTCGGCGATAAACGGCGTACCGCTAATCCCGATTTTTCGTTGCAGCGGCAGAATTTCCGCCGCCGTCTTGCTGGAGCAAATCACAACAGGAACCTGATGCTGGCTGAAGGTCTCCAGCCATGCTGTGGCGGCATCCCAGTTGTAGTCGTGGTGGTCAAGCAGCGATCCATCGAGGTCGGTCACGATCATCAGCGATTCATTCAGGTTGGGCATCCAGGTCTCCTCCACACGGCTCACGTTAGCCACGGCATCTGTTTAGTGTAGTTGAGTCCTGAAAAGGCCCGAGGTTCCGTACTCATGCAGACAGAACCAGGAGGATTCTTAAAACCCGATAGGACAAAAAGCGGGAGCGGTCAGAATGTGCACGACGCATGGCGCGCACGCTGCGGCTTGCGTAGGCAGGAGGAGAGCAGGAGTAGAATAAGATGAGCGAAACGTGCATCGCAGAAGCTTGTTTTCATTACCGGAACAGCTACTCTGAGAAAGCAGTATGTCTTTCCTGGTGTAACGATTTGAATACTTGCCTGGCCTGTGCCGGGTATTTTTTTGCCTGCTATTCCGCCCGGCGAGCGATCCCGCTAGCGATTGATCTCACTGTAGCGGCAATCGTGAATGTCCATCTCACACTGCTCCGCAGGTTCACGGCACGGGGCTGTCGGCCCGCCAGCATTTTTTTCAGCCTGCGCAACCTGAGGCGAAAAATAGTCCTGTACCTGTCCTGCCGTGTCACGCTGGATGGCATGAAGAAGCGCATCCATTTCACTGTCCCGATCACTTTGGTTTTCATCTGAAGCGAGGAAATGCGTCATAGAGTCTGCCTCCAAAGAGCAACGTGAATACTGAGTATAGAACGGCGGGCTGACAGCAGGGAAGGGTAAAAAAAAGCCCGCGCTGCGCGGGCAAAATAATCCTTGTTACTTTGGGTGTGTTGTTTTCCTGGGGTAGGAAAGCAACGCAATGAAGTGTAACGATTCTCGTGTTAAACGTCCGGCTGTGAAGTGTCAGGAAAACGAAAAAAACCCTGACTCAGATTTACCTGACTTTTCCTGTAACCCTTCAGAAAACGGCTATATTGGTAAGCAAAACGGTTTTTCTCAGTACCTAAAGGAATGGTTATGGACTTACTTCGAATTCTTATCGCTATTTTACTTCCACCACTGGGCGTTTTCCTGCAGGTCGGTTTTGGCGGCGCGTTCTGGCTGAACATTTTACTGACTTTGTGCGGCTACATTCCCGGCATCGTCCATGCCGTGTGGGTGATTGCCCGTCGTTAATGCCTGCATTCGTCCTACGCTTCCATTACACTGCTATCAGGAACGTTTCTGGAGAGTAACAGATGAAGGTAGACGATCGCGTAAGCGTTAAAACCGACGGTGGACCCCGGCGAATCGGTACGATCCTGGCGGTAGAACCTTTTAACGAAGGGACGATGTTTTTGGTGGCGCTGGACGATTACCCGCAGGGGATCTGGTTTTTTAACGAGAATAATCACCGGGACGGCGTTTTTGTCGAGCCCTGGGTTCCCGCCTGATTATCGGTCAGTCTGATGAAAACGCCCGCGATGTCTGAGGATGTCGCGGGCGTTTACTTTTATCTGTCCTGTCACGCATGTCACAGGACAGGGGCGTCCGCTTGGGTCAGAACGTTTCCCAGTTTTCATGACCAGAGGTAGTGGCTACCGGACGTAGCACGGGTGAGCTCGCTTTCGGTGCCACGTCTTTAACATCGGGAGTTTTCGCGACCGGTGTGTCGACTAAGCGAAATGCGGAAACCGCTTTCGTCAGTTTACCCGCCTGATCTTCCAGTGATGCCGCCGCCGCTGAGGCTTCTTCAACCAGCGAGGCGTTCTGCTGGGTCACGTTATCCATTTCCGTTACCGCCTGGCTCACCTGCTGAATACCGCGGCTTTGTTCATCCGAGGCGGCAGCAATCTCAGACATGATATCGGTCACGCGACGCACCGCTTCGACAATTTCACCCATCGTACTGCCGGCCTCGCCAACCTGATGCGAGCCACTGCTGACTAACTTCACAGACTCGGCAATCAGGGATTCAATTTCCTTCGCGGCCTGGGCGCTGCGTTGTGCCAGACTACGGACTTCACTCGCAACAACCGCAAAGCCACGCCCTTGCTCTCCTGCGCGCGCGGCTTCGACGGCGGCGTTCAGCGCCAGAATATTGGTCTGGAAAGCGATGCTGTTAATCACATTGGTGATCTCAGCAATTTTCTTCGAGCTGCCAGAAATATCGTTCATGGTTTTCACTACACCACTGACCATGTCGCCACCGTTGCGTGCTTTATCTGATGCATCGGCTGCCAGTTGGCTGGCATGGTGCGCGTTATCGGCGTTCTGTTTCACCGTCGCCGTTAACTGCTCCATGCTGGCTGCGGTCTGCTCAAGGGCGGCGGCTTGCTGCTCCGTCCGCGAGGAAAGGTCGGTGTTACCGGCTGAAATTTCACTGGAGCCTTGATAAATGGCGATAGCGCCTTCACGCACCGTACCGACCGTTCTGACTAACGATTCCTGCATGCGCTGCAGATTATCCAGCAGTAAGCCGATTTCGTTACGACCGTGCGGTACTGAAGGGGCGGTTAAGTCACCCTGAGCGATACGCTCAATATGGGCAACCGATTTGCGTAAAGGCGTGATCACGACCCGACGGAGAAAAACAAAGGTCAGCAGCACCAGCACCAGCGCAGCCACAAACGCACCACCCATGGAAATAAAACCAATACGTGACTGTTCGGCAGCCTTGGCGTTAATGAAATCAGAACGGATATCCCGAAGTTTGATCGCCTTGACCAGCACAGCGTTATAAGCGTTATCCAGTTTACGCGTGGTGTCGGTTTCCTGGGCAATGATGCTTTCGAAACTGCCCTGTTTACCGGCATCAATCATCGGCTTCAGGCCTTTTTGAACATACTCTTTGAAGCGAGTAGTGAGCTCTTCGTCCAGCCTGACGTCTTCGGGGGTTTTATTCTTGCGGTTCAGGTAGACGTTGAGGCCATTTTCAGCCTGCTTAATACGCTCATCCGTTGCGGCAAGGTTGGCATTGAAATCATCCATCTCACCAATACGCGCGGCCGCACCGGCCTGGATGATATTCAGTCGGGCTGAGCGGAGGTTTGAGGAGCTGTCGATCAGACCGTTGCGGACCTGAATTTCCTCAGTCGCATCTTTCAACGACTGATTACTCAGGATGAGGAAGTAGCTGGAAATGCCTATACAGAGTGCGAACAAAAATAATATCCCGCCGAAAATCAAACTAAACAGCGGGACCAGTCTGAGATTTTGCCAAAAACTGACGTTGTGATGTCCTTCATTAATCAGCGTTGTGTTCATTTCCTTGCTCTCTTAAGGGGGCCTGATGAAAAAAACATCGGCAGGAGCAGGAAAAGGTTTATGCTGAAAATTGAGATCTTGATCGCTAATCACTAAAAAAAACCGGCCTTTTGGGCCAGTTCTGTTAGGCGGCAAACTATCTTACGTTGACGTAAATACCAGAGGTCACGTTATCGGTTAAGCGCACGACATGGTAAATAACCTGCTTGTTGTGCGTTTTAATTTTCCGCTTAATGTTTCCTTTATGGGAAGAGACCGTCTTCGCTTTAATTTGCATTTTGTCGGATATCTGGATGGTATCATGACCCGACATCCACATTTTCAGCATATTTGACTCAGTCTGGCTCAACGTCAGAGGGTGAACGTCCAGCCCTGAGGAAATACGCGGAGACATGTTAAGTTTCTTTTGCAAATACGTGCTAAGGAGAGAATCCAGCGTTGAAGGTTTAATGGCTTTCGACGTAATAATTAAATTTTTTCGGACATACAGATATTCTTCAAAATGAATATTACTGATGGCCATAAAAATAAAAAACAGTGTTTCGGGATGCTGATTAATAATGCTGCGAATGCGCTCGCTTGAGTCGGTTTCGTGAATGAAACAGTCTTCATTAATAAACACAACACCTGGTTTCAACTGCTCACATCTTTGCTGTAATTGCTCAATATCGGAGACAGAAGTAATATTTTTCTTCTTCACTCCTTTAGAAGACATATAGTCCGATAATCCCAGGCGTGTGTAGTTGCAGGAATCCATAATAATCGTTGGCATGTTAGCGACCCTCACCAATTTGTTATCCGTTTAAATCAACGATGAATTACGCGTTGCGGTACGAGAAGATTTCCAAAGCGCTTTTTTTTATTCTGCTGATGCAGCGTGGCAACGGGCAAACGCCCGTAAAAGTCTTCTTCCTTGACCCGTTCTGCAAAATTTTTTCTTACTCTGGCCCCACACCTGGCGTCGAATCCACATCGGGTATTGATGTAAAGTCGTACCGGCGCGAAACACCGTTTTTGGGAGCAATGTCACTATCGCTGAAAACCCAGAGTTTTCTGATAGGACAAGTCTTAAAAACATTTGTTTCACGAAAGTGTAAGGCTGAAGAGTGAGTTGACAATGCCGGAAAAAACATTTTCTGACAAGAAAAATCACACAATATTTTTTCTTGTTTAATTTCAATGCATTGCCGATTTTATCACCAAAACAACCCTGTCGATGACTCTGTGTACCGCCCGACTAAAATACGCGATGCGCGGTTTAATAAGAATTATTTTAAGACTTATCGCACATTTATCAGAATATCCTTAGTTGATTTCTGGAAAATATGGTTTGAAAAATGCCCGGATAGTTGTGAATTTCTTAAGTATGGAAAAGAAAAAATAGTTAGATACTTAATGTTCAGGAGGGGGACAGTTCGGTGAGGAACTGGGCCAGAAGATCAAATATTTCGCCGAACAGGTGCTCACAGAACGGGGCGAGAAGGGGCATCAGCAGGCTAATCGTCAAAATGCCGACTGATAAGGTAATCGGGAAGCCGATCGCGAAGATTGATAACTGTGGTGAAAGACGGTTTAACAAACCCAGGACCATGTTTAGCGTGAGTAGCAGAACGATCAAGGGTAACGCTAACATCATGCCATTAAGGAAAATCATGCCGCCTGATTTTGCCAGCGCCATAAAAGCATTAGCTTCAAGTGGTGTTCCACCTACAGGAAGTGTATGAAAACTGTCCGCCAACAGTGAGATAAGCCACAAATGACCGTTGAAGGATAAAAACAGTAACATGGCCAGCATGTCGAGAAAACGCGCAAGGACCGGCATATTAAGCCGACTGGCGGGATCAAAAAACGTCGCAAATGACAGACCCATCTGCAAACCAATCAGTTCACCGGCCGCCCGGACAGCTGCAAAGGCAAACTGCATCGTAAAACCAATGGCGATACCAATCAGCATTTGCTGAATCAGCAGCATGAAACCGGCCGGCGAAAACAGGGTGACGTTCACCGGCGGTAACAGCGGGACCAGCAACCAGGTGATCATGGCCGCCAGGCCGATTTTCACCCGTTTGCTGATGGCGCGCTCACTCAATACCGGCGCTGTCGCAATCAGCGCCAGAATGCGCACCATCGGCCAGAAAAACTGGCTTATCCAGTGAACAAGCTGGCTGCTGTCGAGCGTAATCATCAGCCGATGATATAGGGCAGGTTAGAAAAAACGGTGCGGATATAATCCAGCAAGACGTTTAACATCCAGGGACCGGCAACGACGCCCGTGGCCGCCACCGCAATAATCTTAGGAATGAAAGACAGCGTTTGTTCATTAATCTGGGTCGCTGCCTGTAGCAAGCTCACCAGTAAACCGCTGACCAGGGCGGCCAGCAGCATCGGAGCGGCCAGCAGCAACGCGACGCGCATCGCCTCCTGGCCCATTACCATTACCGATTCAGGTGTCATGAATATCTCCTGTGCCACTCACAAGATCAGGAATAGAAACTTTGTGCCAGCGATCCAACCAGCAACTGCCAGCCATCCACCAGAACAAATAACATTAATTTAAAGGGCAGGGCGATGGTTGCCGGCGGCACCATCATCATACCCAGCGCCATTAATACGCTGGCCACGACAAGGTCAATAATTAAAAAAGGAATAAAGACGGTAAATCCAATCTGGAAGGCGGTCTTTAATTCACTGGTCACATAAGCAGGTAATAAAATACGCATCGGCACGGCTTCCGGCCCGACAATGGGAGGCGTATTTGCCAGACGGGCAAATAACGCTAAGTCAGCTTCACGCGTTTGACGCAGCATAAATTCACGCAGGGGTTGTGCGCCTTTATCAATGGCCACATCCATACTGATTTTATCCTGACTGAAAGGCAGATAGGCATCCTGATAAATTTTATCAAAGGTAGGTGCCATAATAAAAAAAGTTAAAAAGAGCGTCAGGCCCAGTAATACCTGATTGGGCGGCGCAGAGGGCGTGCCCAGCGCATTGCGCAGCAGACCAAAAACAATAATGATGCGGGTGAAGCTGGTCATCATTAACAGAATGGCCGGCAGAAACGTCAATGAGGTAATAAATACCAGCGTTTGTACCGGAAGTGACCAGCTCTGGCCACCATTGGCTAATGGCTGGCTTACCAGGCCTGGTAACTGGGCGTGAGCAACCGGTGCCAGCAACAGCAGCGGCAGAAGAGGGAGCAGTCGACGCATCATGGGTTTTTTCCGGGACGTTTAACCAGATTCTGTAATAACTGACGAAAATCCTGCGGTGCTGCCTTTTCCGCGGTGTCTACATCGGGTGAACCCGGTGGCAACGTATGCAGGTGGGTAATTTGCTGTGCCGTTACGCCCAGTACCAGACGGGCATCTGGCGTATCAACGATGACGACGCGCTCGCGCTGACCGACCTGGACACTGGCCGTGAGCGTCAGCTCACGGCTGCCGACTTTTTTCGGCGCAAAGCCCATACGACGGGCCAGCCAGGCGCATGCCAGAATCAACAGGATAATAACAACCAGAACACCACTTACCTGAGTCAGTACAGAGCCCGCTGAGATGGCGGGCGTCTGCGGTGTAGCCGGTTGGACAGTATGATTCTGGTTATTCATATTAACGGCTCAGACGGCGCATACGTTCTGAAGGCGTAATGATGTCGGTGATACGCACACCATATTTGTCGTTAACGACCACGACTTCACCCTGCGCAATCAGGTAACCGTTAATCAGGATATCCAGCGGCTCGCCTGCGAGACCATCCAGTGAGACCACAGAACCCTGTGTCAGACGCAGCAGTTCTTTGATGGTCATCTTGGTGCGGCCCAGTTCCACAGTCAGTTTTACCGGGATATCCATAATCAGGTCAATATCCTGCAATGAGCCTGAAGTGTTGCTGCTTTCAAACGATTTGAAAACGTCATCACTCTGTGAGGTGCTGGCACCAGAGCCCACCTGCTCATTCATTGCTTCAGCCCACAGATCGTCCGCAGAGATGGTGTCATCGGACGGTTTCTTGCTGTCAGTCATGGGGCTGTTCCTCGTTAAGCGAATTCAAAATCGGGTTAATCAAATGTTCTACACGCAGCGCATACTGACCGTTAAGTGTACCGTACTGGCTGGTTAAAACAGGCACACCGTCCACGTGGGCAATAATGCGCTCGGGTTTTTCAATCGGCAGAACATCGCCGGGTTTCAGCTGCAACACGCGTGACAGACGCAACGACGTTTCAGCAAAATGGGCAATCAGTTCCAGTTCAGAATGCTGAACCTGCTTCACCAGATTGTCCCGCCAGTGTGTATCTTCTGACCGCGAGTTTTCCAGCGGCGGATTCACCAGCATTTCACGCAAAGGTTCAATCATCGAAAACGGAATACAGATGTTGAACTCACCGACAAGGTTGCCAATCTCGACCTGGAACGGCGTGTTGACGACGATATCGTTAGGCGATGTGGTGATGTTGGTGAACTTCACCTGCATTTCCGAACGGACGTACTCGACATCCAGAGGATAAATCGCTTTCCACGCATCGCTGTAGCCATCAAGCGCCAGTTTCAGCATACGACGAATGACGCGTTGCTCGGTATGCGTGAACTCACGTCCTTCTACTTTAGTCGGAAAACGCCCATCTCCGCCAAAAAGGTTATCAACGGCAATAAACACAAGGCTCGGTGAAAACACGACCAGAGCCGTGCCGCGCAGCGGCTTCAGGTGGATCAGGTTCAGGTTCGTTGGCACCGGCAGGTTGCGGGCAAACTCATGGTATGGCTGAATCTTGATCGCGCCCACGCTGATATCCGGGCTACGGCGCAGCAGGTTAAACAGCGCCATACGGAAATGACGGGCAAAACGCTCGTTAATAATTTCCAGCGCCTGTAAACGCTCGCGCACCACGCGGCGCTGGGTATTGGGATCATAAGGGCGAATATCGCCCTCTGGCCCGTTTTGTTTCTTTTCTTCTTCCGCGCTGCCACTGTCGCCGTTTAATAGCGCGTCAATTTCAGCCTGGGAGAGAATGCTGTCGCCCATTGATTCACCTCAAAATGAAGGCGGTAAACAGTACGTCGTCTACGACCTGCGGAGGTTGACCTTTCACCAGCGGTGGTGCCAGCGCCTGTTTGATTTGCTCAACAAGCGCTTGCTTTCCTTGCTCTGTCGCCAGCGCAGCAGCGCTCTGGCGAGAAAGCAGCAGTAACAGACGACTGCGAACCTCAGGCAGATAGTCACTCATCCGACGACGCGTTTCTTCATCCGGCAGACGCAGAGTAAACCCTACGTACAGTACACGGTCTGGATCGTTGTCGGGATTGACCAGGTTAACCGTAAATGTATCAAGTGCAAAAAAGACCGGGGCGGGAGGCGGTTCAACTTTCGCGACCTCCGGCTTATCGCCCTCATGTTTATTCATTATTCGCCAGACTGCATAGCCTGCCACGCTGCAAGCGGCCAGCGTTACGATCAGCAACACTGGAATCAGGATTTTACGTTTGCGACCTTTAGCTTTCGCGTTATCAGACATTTTAGCAGTTACTTCCTGTGAATTATGGGCGAGCCTCTCGGCTCACCTGAACAGATTATCGCGTGTCTTAAGTCAAACAATGGCAAGAAAAGACACGGGTTTTACGCTTACCTTCAGCGTTTGTCGCTGTCAGGCAAAGGTGTCGACGGCGCCCTTACCGTTTAACCGGGCCTGAAGAGCCTGCGGTACGGCAATCGGCGTGATGTCGTTATCACTGTCCTGGGTCAGAGAGAAGCTGCCGTGCTGTCCGTCGCGACGCGCCTCCTGCTGTTGCTGGAAGCTTTGCCCTTGCGCGAAACTGTCACTGCTGACCTGACTCTCACCCAGGTTAATACCATTTTCAGCCAGCGCAGTGCGCAGCTGAGGAAGCGCGGCTTCCAGTGCAGCCCTGACATGGCTGTGACCTGAAACCATATTTAACTGTGCCTGATCGTTATTCAGTTTCAGGCTGATCTGGATCGCACCGAGATCTTCTGGATGCAGGCGTAACTCCGCATTCTGCTGGCCGTTACGACTGAACATCACAATTTGTTGACTCAGGGCCTGCTGCCATTCATTGCTACCCAGGTGGGCATTCAGCATCGGCGTAGACGGCGTGTTCATCGACGCAGAGGCCGTGAAGGGTTGCATAACGCTGCTGGCGCTGGTTATCGGCGCGGCAATCATCGTCTGATTATCGCTGGCTGCAGCGTTTATCGGACGCTCATCCTGCTTGTTGACGCTGCTCAGTATCTGCTGAAAACTGGCGTCTGTCGTCAACTGTGCCGGTGTCGATGCGGTTTGCGTCGTGGCTGCGGGCGTTACCCCACGGCTGGCCTGGTCAACGTTGCTGGCCAGGCGACCGCCATCCTGCACCTTGCTGTTTTTCGCGTCTTTGTCATCACCGCTCAGTGCCGTGGTCACCGCCTGCGTCAGGGCCGATAAGGCCGAACGCGGTCCGGCATCGCGTTGCATATCCACGTCACGCGTCGTCGTGCTGTCTTTCACGGCCTGTTGCAAGCCGGTTGCCGGTAACATGGCAAACAGCGCCTGAATATTTTGCATATCGCTGCTGTTCAGCGCGGCCTCTTTCGCGTCACCCTTATCATCGGCTGATTTTGTACCGGCTTTAATATTTTCCGGTTTAAACAGCGCACTGAGTGCAGTCGGGTTTTCCAGCGAAGAGATCAATGCATTCAACGACGTGGCAACCTTGCTGTCGTCATCAGTGACGCTATTTTTTTCTGCTGCAACTGTGGTTTTACTGTGCAGTTTCGCCAGGGAAAGCAACTGATTTCCCAGCGTAGTGATAAAGTCCTTCGGTAGCGCCTCGCCACCGCTCAGCAGATCGGTTGTCCCCGATGTTTCAGCGGTGCCGGTTGTTTTCGTTGTCAACGCAATGTTTGGCAGCGTAATCATTCGCCTTTCCTCAGTGCAGCCCGTTGGGCAAATTCATCCATCCGTTTCTGGTCGAGACGGTTTTCTTGTCGTAATGCATTTTCTTCTGCCCGGGTAATCAGCGTCTGATAGGCATTGAGGCGTTGTTGTTTTTCACGCCAGTTAACCAGTGCCTGTTCAAGCCGTTGATTCCATTGCTGCAACTGACTGCGGTGTTGCTCAATGGCTTTTTCCAGCGTCTGAATGAACTGGTGATAGTTCGTCCAGCGGTTGCTGGCAATACCGCTGGACATGTCGCTGTTCAGCTTGTTGCGGTATTCATCCTGATAGTCAAGCAACATACTGAGCTGCTCGTTTGCAGCCTGCTGGCCACGCCGCATATCGCCTAACAGCACGGCGGCGCGTTCAAGATCCTGTTCCGCCAGGTCACGCAAAGTGTCAATGGCATTGACTGTTTTCATTACGATGTCCTCATATCAAACGCGCGAATTAACCGAACAATGCATGTAAATGCAGGCAGGCATCGTCGTACTCACTGCGCTCAAAAATGCCTTGTTGCAGGAAGGCTTCCATCTGCGGATAAAGCTGAATGGCTTTGTCCAGCATCGGATCGCTACCGGCGGCATAGGCACCGACGCTGACCAGATCCCGGTTGCGCTGGAAACTCGAGAGCAACTGTTTGAACTGGCGCACGCGTGCATAATGGTTTTCATCAATCAGTGACGTCATGGCACGACTGATTGAGGCTTCAATATCAATCGCCGGATAATGGCCGGCTTCGGCCAGACGACGTGACAGCACAATGTGGCCGTCAAGGATGGCACGCGCAGAGTCAGCAATCGGGTCCTGCTGATCGTCGCCTTCGGTCAGCACGGTATAAAACGCCGTGATCGAGCCGCCGCCATCGATGCCGTTACCCGCGCGTTCAACCAGGGCGGGCAGTTTGGCAAATACGGAAGGTGGATAACCTTTGGTGGCCGGCGGCTCACCAATCGCCAGCGCGATTTCACGTTGCGCCATGGCATAACGTGTCAGCGAATCCATGATTAATAAAACATGTTTACCGCGATCGCGGAAATCTTCCGCAATGCGCGTGGCGTAAGCGGCACCCTGCAGACGCAGTAGCGGTGAGACATCTGCCGGCGCGGCGATGACGACCGAACGGGCGCGGCCTTCAGCACCTAAGATGTTTTCAATAAAGTCTTTAACTTCACGGCCACGTTCACCGATTAAGCCCACCACGATCACATCGGCCTGGGTATAGCGCGCCATCATGCCGAGCAGCACACTTTTACCCACGCCTGATCCGGCGAACAAGCCCATACGTTGTCCCCGGCCAACGGTGAGCAGGGCGTTAATCGCCCGAACGCCGGTGTCCAGCACATCGGTAATAGGGGTACGCTGTAAAGGGTTAAACGGCGGTGTGTTCAATGGGGCACGGTAGCCCGTTTCCGGGGAAGGCAAGCCATCCAGTGGGCGGCCGCTGCCATCAAGCACCCGGCCTAACAGCTGTGGCCCCAGCAGCAGCTGTTTACCTGAATGAGGGTTATCGCCGGTGGTACGGGCATAAACGCGTGCGCCGGGCAGAATGCCGTCCACTTCTTCCAGCGGCATCATCAACAGTTTCTGACCGTTGAAGCCCACGACTTCGCTTTCAATTTCGCTAATCGTTTTACCGTCATTACGTTCAATCACACAGGTCGAACCGAGCGGCAACTGCAGGCCGGTTGCTTCGAGAACCAGGCCGGTGGCACGCGTCAGCCGTCCATAGCGACGAACAGGTTGCACCTGCGCAATACGACTTTCGAAGGCATCAAGCGAGCCCAGCCAGCGGTTCAGACGAGTGGTCATTAAAACTCTCCAGGTGCGGCAAGACGGCACAGTTCCTGCCAGCGGGTTGCCACGCTCGCGTCAAGATCGCCGTCTTCGGCACTGAGCTTGCAGCCGCCGGGGTGCAGTGTATTGTCAGCCAGTAAACGCCAGCCGTGCAGATCAAGCGTTGGCCCCAGTGTTTGTTCAATCCTCAGCAGGTCATCAGGATGCACCCGAAGCTGCGGCTTACCGCTAAACATGGGCTCCTGCTGCAGTAAGCCCTGAATCTGGCGCAGCAACGCACTGCCATCCACCGTGGTGGCCTGACCAATCACCGAACGCGCGGCTTCCAGAGCCAGCTGCATCAGGCGGGCAGCAATGACGCTGTCCAGCGATTCCAGAGTATTTTGAAATTCCGTCACCAGCTGCTGCATTCGCGCCTGTAAGGGAGCCTGCTGTTGCTGCGCATCAGCAAGGCCTTGCTGAAAGCCCGCGTCATAGCCGGCTTTCTGACCTTCATTAAACCCCTGCTGATGGCCTTCGCTGTAGCCTTGACCGTGGGCTTCTTTACGCAACTGCTGCTGCATCTGCTCAAACTGCTGTTGCTGTTCGTCTTCTTCTGATTCGAAGAATTCGATTTCGGGTTCAGCCTGAATCGTCGCGGGCTCTTCAGGACGCCCCAGTTCTACAGGCTGCCACAGTTGCCAGGGGCGGGCGGAAAATGCATCAGACATAGGTTTCCTCGCCGCCACCGATTACCATCTCGCCGGACTCTGCCAGACGACGCACCACCAGCAGGATCGCTTTCTGTTCGTTCTCTACCGCAGACATACGTACCGGACCACGGTTGGCCAGATCGTCGCGCAGGATATCGGCCGCACGGGCTGACATGTTTTTGAGGAACTTCTCGCGCAGCGGCTGCTCGGCACCTTTCAGGGCGATCAGCAACTGCTCGGATTCCACTTCCTGCAACAGACGCTGGATACTGCGGTCGTCCACTTCCACCAGGTTTTCGAACAGGAACATCTCGTCGATAATTTTCTGTGCCAGTTCGCCATCGAAGTCGCGTACCGCTTCGATAACCGCTTCTTCCTGCTGCGTTTTCATCAGGTTGATAATTTCGGCCGCTGTTCTCACGCCGCCCATCTTCGCACGCTTGAGGTTGGTACCGTCGAGCAGGCTGTTCAGGACTTCGGTCAGTTCTGCCAGCGCTGCCGGCTGCACACCACCGAAGGTAGCAATACGCAGCATGACGTCATGACGCAGGCGCTCATCAAACAAGGCCAGAATATCGGCAGCCTGACCCCGTTTCAGGTGGACCAGGATAGTCGCGATGATCTGTGGATGCTCGTCGCGAATCAGATCGGCTGCGGCCTGCGGTTCCATGAAGTTGAGCGTTTCCATACCACTGGTGGTATCGCGGGTTTCAAGGATATCTTCCAGCAGGCTTGACGCACGCTCTTCACCCAACGCCCGGGTCAGCACGGAGCGCAGGTAATCGTTCGAGTTGAGGCTCAGTGCCGCGAACTGCTCGGCATCGCCTTCAAACTCACGCAGCACTTCGGTCAGTTGCTTATGCGAGACCTGACGCATGCTGGCCATCGCGGCACTCAGATGCTGAACCTCACGCTGGTTCAGGTGCTTAAAGACTTCCGCCGCGCGTTCTTCACCAATGGTCATCATCAGAATGGCGCTTTTTTCAGTACCGGTCAGACTCATAGTTCGTTACTCATCCATTCGCGAATCACCAGCGCAACAACGCGCGGATCGTTTTCAGACATGTCGCGGATACGCTGGCTCATGACTTCAGCGCTCATGCGGTTATTAGATTTACGTTCCTGCTCAAGTTCATCTTTGCTGAGCTGGACGCTGTAAGCTTCCTGATCGTTCTGCTGAGCAGCACGGGCAGCCTGAGCTTCTGCAGCGGCCTGCTCTGCGGCTTTCTTACGCAGAACATGCGGACGCACCATTTTGCGATACAGGATGAACGCCACCAGCGCAACCAACAGCCATTTACCTGCATTAATCAGCTGATCAAAGAACGACTGCTGTTGCCAGAAGGGCAGTTCAGTTGATACAGGCTCGGTGGTATTAAACTGCGAGTTCACCACGTTGACAGTGTCGCCACGTGTCTGTGAATAGCCCATGGCTTCGCGCGTCAGGTCTTCAATCTGCTTCAGCTGCTGCTCATTCAGCGCAATCGCTTTGCCTTTATCGTCTTCGCGATAGTTCACCACCACGGCAACAGACAGGCGCTGCACGTCACCCACATTCATCTTGGTATGACGAATGGTACGATCCAGCTCATAGTTCACCGTATCATCACGGCGCGAGTTGGTCGGTACACTGCTGGTAGAGGCTGTGCTGGTCCGTTGACCATTGGCCGCATTGTTCTGACCATTGGCATTCTGGCCATTGGCCGCATTGTTATTGGCCGTATTGATCGGGGCCGTATTGGCTGGCGCAGGCTGGTTAGACAGTGCGCCCGGTACGCCGCCCGGATAAGGGCTGCCCGTCTGCTCGCTGGTGCTGGTCTGCTGAGAGCGAATAGACGCGTTTTTCGGATCGCCGTTCGGCTGGTACTTCTCATCCGTCTGTTCACTGGTATCGAAGTTAATCTGTGCCGTTACCTGCGCATGGACATTGCCCTGGCCCAGAATCGGGTTAAGGATCGCTTCGATACGTTGCTGGTAACGCGCTTCGACTTCGGCGGCATATTTCAGCTGTGCATCGTTCAGATCACGGCCTACTGCGTCAGAACGGGTTAACAGATGACCGCTCTGATCGACTACGGTCACGTTCCCCGGCGGTAAACCGGCCACGCTGCTGGAAACCATGTGCGTGATGGCCTGAATCTGACCTTCATCCAGCGCACGGCCTGGCTGCAGAGTTAACGTCACAGACGCGGAGGGCGCTTTTTGCTCACGTACGAACAGGGTTGGTTTAGGCATCGCCAGATGGACGCGCGCCGTTTTCACCGGCCCCAGAGATTCGATAGTACGTGCCAGCTCGCCTTCCAGTGCGCGCTGGTAGTTCACCTGCTCGCTGAACTGGCTGATACCGAACTTTTCTTTATCCAGCAGTTCAAAACCGACGTTGCCACCTTTAGGCAGGCCCTGTTCAGCCAGACGCAGGCGCAGCTCATGCACCTTATCTTCCGGCACCATTAATGCACCGCCGTTATCCGCGAAACGATAAGGGACATTCATTTGCGTCAACTGCGTGACAATGGCACCCCCGTCCTCATTGGACAGGTTGCTGAACAATACGCTGTAGTTCGGTGTTTTGGCCCAGAGCACCAACGCAAAAACCACAGCGATAGCGGCTGCGGCTGCGACGATTAACGGAATACGTGGATTGGCACGCAGGCGAGCGAGAAGGTCACCAAAGCCTTTCGTTTCTTCATTTTGTGTGGCGGCTGCACTCGCATTCATGACCGATTCCTGCCTGACGTAATTGACCGGGTTAGTTGTGATGGCAAAACAGACTCCCTGACCTGCTTAAATAAAATTTCTACTTCAATGCCTGGCATTATTTGATGAAACGCAAAATTCGATGGGTGAATAAGCCACGGTTTTTAGCGTCATTTAGCGGCTTTGTCTTATTGACAATGTGTTAACTTCTCCCCACGTCAAAAATCTTCATCTTTTTTAATGAGGTAGCAACCATGTCAATTCAGGCAATCGACGGTGTTTTACAGCAGTTACAGATGACCTCGCTTCAGGCCAATAACAAAAGCGATGAGGTCAACAGCCATATCGATTTTGGCGCGACCATGAAGGCCGCTCTGGACAAAATCAGCGAAACCCAGACCACCGCCCGTAGCCAGGCGCAGGCGTTCGAAATGGGGAAACCCGGTGTCGCTTTAAACGATGTGATGGTCGATCTGCAAAAATCGTCTATCTCCATGCAGATGGGGATTCAGGTCAGGAACAAGCTGGTTTCGGCCTATACCGACATCATGAACATGCAGGTGTAGTCGGGAAAACGGGTCTTTATTATCAGGTATATGCCTGGCGGCGTTGAGTCGGGACAAGAGCGACACAGAATGTGGCTTTACCAAAAGCGCCTTCTTGTTGCTTTATACGTGTTCAACGATGCAATCGTACACCTGATAACCTTTCCTGATGCGTTCAGGCCATGCCAGCCGCGCGCGGTAGCCGAGTTGGGCCTGTCAAGGCAGCGTCTGAGACGCGATTATCGCACCACAACCTGCCTCATCATCCCTTTACTTCAGACATCTACCTGTCGGTGTTTATTCTCCTTTTCTTGCCGAAAGAAAATATATCCTGCATCTTTATCCTTCGCTTCCGTGCAGGCGTTCACTATGACATTTTCGCTGTGCCGGTTACGGCTGCATGACGCCATCCGCTAAAGTATTTTCAGCACGGTTCCTGCGTCAAAAAATATCATATCTAATGTTGTAATTTTTCTACGACTTTTAAAAGCAAAATTAGTTAGCTTAATAACTAAAAATATCCCTGAAGGTGGGAAGTAAAAAATGAAATACTGAAAGCAAAAGATGTAATCTGGTATGTATTCGTAAGCCAGCAAAACCTGTTTACCTTAACGGCGACGCGGGTTGCGACAGCAGCGTAACAGGCACCACGCGGCTTGTATCCCCGGTTACACATCAAACGGAAATATTCCTCTTCTAATCTAATTAAAATATTTAACTGTTTAAATCTGTCGCCTGATATTAATGTCAGCATTCATTCTGCTCACGGATATATCAACATGAGATACTTAATTCAAACACTTCTCACGAACTCAAAAAGTGGTGAGCAGATTAAATATGAAGTCTATTCGGAAAACCGGAAGTCAGATTTTATAGATAAAATTCCGGAAGGTTCCTGCACAGTGATTTCTTACAAACTGACTGAGGGGACGATTCAGTTGCTGGATCGGGATGTGAATCTGCAACCGTTATTCGATGCCCATCGACCGGCGCAGGATGTTTTTTATCCAGACGGCCCTCACCGGATTAATCTTGAGATGCTGGTCGATTATTTAAATCAGCAAGCCTGATCACGTGCAGAGGGGGCCCGCTCCCGTATCCGGCGTTTTTCTGCGCCTGCGATCCGTGTGAATAAAGGGCCAAAGCCTGTTGCCCGCCCGTCCCTGACCGTTGCCAGGCGAGCAGCCCACATGCCAGCCCAGCTGGGTTAACGAGCAGGGAGGCATGGCTTCTCATCCTGCTGGCCTTAAAATAATGGCTGCACCGGCTTCAAAGCATGGTGCAGATCACCGTCTGCCCCGGTTAAGTGGGCAGACGGTGACATGTCATGATGCTTTGAAAGGATCCTTTTTATCATCCTGACTGTCATCATTTTTTCTGGGCACTTCACCGTGATCTTTCGGTGCATCGTTTGCGGGATGATCATCTTCCTCGTAGGCATTTCCCGCATTAGGTGCGGCTTCGGGTAATCCTTTGCTGACATCGCCTTCATGCTTACGTTTATCGTTACTTTGGTTGTGCATCGTTTGCTCCTCTTTGTCGTCCTCTAAGTCTAGACCAGCACAACAAAGCTGTGAGCGGAGACCCGTCAGCATATTTATCATCACGTAAGGACGGGGTATGACACCGCCGTTTTCCGCCTGACTACGGCGAGAAGCCATGTCCTGTAAAAGTGACTTCCGATTATTCCTAATGCAAAACCGCTATATTGTCCTACCTTTAAATCTCCAGACGATATTTTCATTGGAAAAACAACCAAAAGGAAACACAGCATGAGTGATTCAATCGAAACCAAAAGCAAAACCGATTATCTGCGTGACGTGGCATCCCAGTTGAAAGAAATGCGCCACTATGCGCAAACGAACACTGAGACGCTTTCCGCCCATTGGTTAGCCTTTGATGCCGGTGAATACAAGGATGAAGGGAATGCGGCCCGTATTGACGCATTACTGAATAAGCAGGGAACGTTGCTGGAAGATCTGGAGAAAGCCATTCAGGATATTGAAATTGAAATCAACCACAGTGAGCAGGAGAGTTAAGGTATCTCCCGCTAACTGAGGGGTGGCGATTAACGGATTAATCCGCCACCAGCCAAAACTCGGCTTCATCAAACATTTCTTCCACCAGACGCGCGACAGTGGCTTTATCATTCTTGCTGAGGTCGGTTTCTATCGCGTTACGTTCCATCGGTTTCACCTTGACCTCGATGTCAGGAAAAACACGATGCACACGCTTTTCAAGCTCTGCCAATATCATGTCGCGCGCCCCTGGCAGGCCCGCGACATTACGCTTATCGTAAATTAACTCTACAAACATAATAACCATCCCTTCAGGGCAAAATCGCGTTGCCATTTTACTGTAAATAAAAACAGTATCAAGCTGATGTTTGCATGAATCCGTTTTTTAGGTCCCGCGTAGAAAAGCATTTTTATCTGGTTTACTCTGAGGGCGCTCTTAACGATATATGCGCTCACTCACCGGGAGAAGTGCAATGCGACAATTGGTTATTGATATTCTGCTTAAACTGGCAAAAATGGATGTCGATGCAAAGGAACTGACTGCTCAGGTCGAAGCGCAGTCATTGCTGGTTGCCGCTTTATTAGTCCAGGCGAAACAAGATAATGCGTTAACGATTTCTGAGACGGTGCAGGATGCCATTGTCACGGCATCGCGTTCCTCATCAGAGTTCATGCAGTCTGATATTGATCTGTTGCTCACGCACCTCAACCGATTACTGGCCGTGGCTAAGTATGTTGAGGTGAGGGGAAAGCTCGAACAAGAAGAGTGATGGCTAACGCTGGCGGCAGAGGGGTTTTCTGCCGCCAGCGAGGCCGTATCAGGGGCATTAACCGTTTGTTGTCACGACGCTGCGCAACGCCATAGCCGTTATTCTTCCTGTCCGCACAGCTGAGGTATAGCTAGAGCTCGTTCTTAATACAAAATTCTTCCCAACTCATTCCCAGAGATTCGGCATGCGATCGGAGATAGGCTTCGATGGCTTCGGCGGCGACGGCTTTATCCGGCTCTGCCAGTTGAATTGAAAAAATCATACCATCAAGATTTTTCTGGCGTAAAAAGGCGGCATAAATGCGTTCGGCGTGCCACTCGCGCAATTCACGCAGGGACATATTGGCGGCACGGGCATCCTGTTCGGTCAGTTCATCGAGTGCGGCCTGAAAATCGGCATGGGCAGTGAAGAACATTTGGCGTGCCTGGGCATAATAAGCTTCTGGAGTTTTCATGACAAATCTCTGAGATGTAATGCAGGGCGACAGTGTAGCCTGTTGTGCCTCCCTTGTCAGGCCGGAGTGGACAGGTTCATTCACAGCGATAAAAGCGGGCAGGGAAGGGAATAAACATCACCCGGTGCGTGATGAATCCAGGAAAAGCGCGCTTTACGTTGATTTCATCCCTCAGATATCTTGCACATCTGGCGGTAAAAATTATAACGTAGCCGCCATTAACCGGATTTAGGGATCAAAGATGAAAAACTGGATGCTGATTGCCACACTGGCGCTGAGTGGCTGCGCACAAATAAACAGTTATCAAAGTGCGGTGCAAACGCCGGCCCCGGCAAATTTACAAGGCAACTGGCAGACGGTTGGGCCGCAGAGTAACCTGATTAGCGACAAGGCGATTGGGAGTCTGATTATCAACGCGGACGGCAGTACGCTGGATTGCCGGCAGTGGCAACGGGTCATTGCGAAGCCAGGCAAATTGACGCAGCTGAATGGCGATTATGTCAATGTTACGCGTCAGTTACGCATCATGACACTGGATCTGGATGGCGGTGAGCTGGATTACGACGGGCTTACGTTGCGTAAGGTCGATCGACCCACGGTGGAATGCCAGAAAGCTTTACAGGAAGCGGCCCAACATCCCGGTGTGGATGTGATTCAGAATATCGAACCTGAGATTATGCGTCCGGTTCTGAACAAATAAATGACGCAAAGCGGTCCACGAGACCGCTTTGCGCTGATGCGCAGGCTGTTACCGCGCCAGAAAAAGCAGCGGACCTGTGGTTTTATGCCTCAACAACCCAGACACTCACGCTGCCTGCATTACAGCGAAACACGGCGCTGCCGGCGTCGTCCGTCGTAACGGTATCGGATTGATGTCCCAGATAGTCATACCATACTTTCCCGGCATATCCTTCTCCCATTGAAATCTGTTTTTCCCCCGCTTCGCCATTCGACATGATCACAATACAGCCCGGCTTTTCAGCGGTTCCGCTGCGGCTGAACGCGACGCAGTTAGGATGGTCGAAGTAATCGGTTTGCGCGCCCCAGCCAAATTGCTGACGGGCACGAATCAGCCCTTCGAGTTCAGGAATGACCGGCATATCGACCTGATGCATTTCACCGTCTCCGCCTTCATCCTCATAGTGGGCACCGAACAGGTCCGGATAAAAAATGGTCGGAACGCCTTGCTCGCGCAACAGAATCAGCGCATAAGCCAGCGGCTTAAACCAGGCTTCAACGGGCGCTTCCAGAGACTGCAGCGGCTGTGTGTCGTGGTTGGCCACGATAGTCACGGCATGCCACGGGTCGGCTAATACCAACGAGTTATCAAAAATTTTGCTCAGGTCATAATCGCTGCCGGCTTTAGACGCCTGATGAAAATTCATATGCAGCGGGGCGTCAAACAGCAGCGTTTTGCCTTCCACCTGATTGATATATTCCTGCAACTTTTCGGTTTCAAAGGACCAGTATTCCGCCACAATAAACAGCGGTTCGTTAGCGACGTCCTGAATATGTTCGATCCAGTCTTTGTAAAACCAGGCCGGGATATGTTTTACCGCGTCCAGACGAAAGCCGGTGCAGGGGACCTGCTCCATGACCCAGCGCGCCCAGTATTTGAGTTCTTCGCTCACCGCCTTATTGCGGAAATCAACATTGGCGCCCATCAGATAATCAAAGTTACCTAACTCGTTATCCACCTGGTCGTTCCAGCCTTCAGCGGTGTAATCGTTGATAATTTTGAACACGCCGTTTTCATCGGGATTTTCAATATGGTCGACCCCGCTAAAACATTTATGATCCCAGATGAATGTCGAGTATTCGCCTGCCCGCGCCGGAAACGTAAACTTTGTCCAGGCTTCGCATTCCACGACCTCGGGATAAATTTCATCACGATTATCCGGGTTAACGCGATTTACGCTCACCTGTTCTTTCTCGTCCGCGCCCATTTTATGGTTGAGAACCACATCCAGCAGCACGCCAATGTTGTGGCTGCGCAGCGCATTGACGGCAGCCAGCAACTGCTGCTTATCACCATATTTGGTGGCGACGCTGCCTTTTTGCTCAAACTCGCCTAAATCGAAGAGATCGTAGCTGTCATAACCCACCGAGTAACCACCGGACTCGCCTTTATAGCAAGGGGGCAGCCAGACCATGTTGATGCCGATGTCATTAAGCAGGGCCGCTTTTTCTGCGACTTCCGGCCACAGCGTGCTGCCATCGGGATAATACCAGTGGAAAAACTGCAAAAGGGTTGGGTTGTGCATGACAAACGTCCAGTCAGAGGAGAGGGAACTGGAAGTATGGGATAAGAGTGAAGAAATTACGCGGGTAAACTAAAAAAAGAGTGTTTACCCGCATAAGTCGGCCTTTACTGGTCTTTTGGGTAAAGGATATTACCCGCCATCTTGCCGTAAGAAGAGACAATGTTGTGTTGCTGCGTTGAGGTCGTGACCAGCGAGCGCAGTTCGCTCATACGTTCACCCAGCAACGTCTTCAGCGTGGTTTCATTCTTCAGAATTTGCTCAAGTACCGGGCGAATTTGTGCCCGCTGTAATGCGGACAGCGCACTGGCATCGTTATCACGCGCAACACGCTCGACGCTACTAACGTAAGTTGATTCGCAACTAAGCAACTCATCCCATTGTCCCTGCCGGGCATTTTCCAGCATGGCATTACTGAGCGTGAGTAAGTGTTGATATCCTTTTAGCAGCTCGAGTGGATGACTCATTAAAAGGTATCCTGCTGTGGCTGGTAATTAGGGCCAATCTGTTTCCACGCATCCGCAATATTATTGAGTAAGCTTTCGACTTCCGTAATGGCCTCAAGGTCGTTGTTCAGGTTAGCCTGTAACAGACGACGGGTCATATATTCATACAGATCGTCGAGATTAGCGGAAATTTCACCGCCAACCTCATGGTTCAGGCCTGCGCGCAGCCCGTTAGTAATGATATTAATGGCCTTAGATAAGGCGTTACCTTTACCGGGAATATCGCCTTGCTCAATTAAAATGGCAGCTTTTTTCATGGCGCTCAGGGCGCCATCAAAAAGCAGCACGACCAGCTGATGTGGGCTGGCGCTTAATACGGCGCTTTCCACACCTACCTGCGCATAGGCCTGAATACCGGACTTAGCGTACATGCTTACCACTCCTGTTATAGTTTGGCGAACTGCTGGGTCAAATAGTTACCGGTCTGGGTCATGGAGCTGACCAGGGTAGACAGACTGGTAAACTGTGTTTTGTAACGCGCCATGGTCGCCGCAATCTGGCTGTTTACTTCGTCGTACTGATCGGACAGTTTCTTCAGTGAGGTATTAATGCCGTTAGTGGCATTTTGTACCTGTCCGTCACTGGCCAGTATCTGCGTCAGTTTGTTATTTGCCTGTGTGGCAAACCCGGTTGTTTTACCGTCACCCGTCAGAAAGTTCAGGACATCTGTCGGTTGATTGGTCAGGGCTTTGTCCAGTTTGGTGCTGTCCACAGTCAGCTTGCCGTTAACGTCCTGCGTGATCCCTAGTTGTGACAGACTGGTCAGGTTTCCGCTGGCTTGTGCGCTGGACAGTTGACTGCGCAGGCTGGTCTGGATGTTACGTAAGGTATTATCACCCAACAGATCGCCGTTACCGGAACTTTGCGACTCACCTGCTTTCACCGCCGTGTATTTCGTCTGGTTACCGATAGTGGTTTGCAGGGAGTTGTAGGCATCTACGTAAGCCTGAATTGCCGCCGTCATTGGCTGATTGTCTGTGGCGACGGTCAGCGTTTCCGGTGTATTTGTAGCGGTGGTTTTCGTCAGGTTCAGCGTGACACCTTCAGGCGCGTCCGTGACGGTATTGCTGCTGCGGGTGATGGACACGCCGTTAATTTTTAACTGCGCATCTTTAGCGGCAACCTGTTCGGTCATCGCGTTGCTGCTGCCACCCGAACTGTAATTAATATACTGGGACAGCGTGCCGTCGTCCGTACTGACCGTCATCGCATTCGCTGTGCCACTGTCGCGTGCAGTCAGAGACAGATAATAGGTATTATCGTCTGCTTTAATAATACTGGCGTTTACGCTGCCTTGCTGTTTATTAATCGCATCGCGAATATCAGACAGGCTGGTTTGATCTTTGCTCAGTGTTACCGTGAGCGGCGATTTCTGCCCAGACTGGGAAATCGTAATGGTACGAGATGCCAGGCTCTGATCACCTAAGTCGGTATCTTTACTGCTGGCTGATTTTGACAGCAGCGATTGCGACGAGGCGAGTTGAGTAACCTCAATAGAATAGTTACCGGCGGAGGCTTTGCTCGCCAGCGTGGCAGTGAAAGCGGTATTCGTGCTGGTAACTTTCGTAGCCGCAATCGTCGAGGCATTTTGCAATGCAGCCGCCGCGGTCTGCAATTTTGACAGGCCGGTTTTCACCACGCCCCAGGCGGTAAGCTGAGCGTTATAGGACGCCTGCTGCTTAGTAATAGGCGTCAGTTTAGTCTGCTCAGCGGATTCCAGGCTGCTGTAGAGAGTATTCAGGTCGAGGTTCGTACCAGCACCGAGTGAACTTACACTTGCCATGCTTTAATCCTTTACGAGTTTACGTTAAGTGAAATGGGTATCGGCAGCGAGTGGCAAAAGATTAGCCTGTTTCTGAAAAAATTGATGGCTGAATAAAACCCCTTTCTTTAATTGTCTTCCCGGATTTGGCTGGCGAAAAATTACTGAATTTTTTTTCTAAAGGTTGAACGAGGGCTGACGATAATCAGGTTGTCGGTAAGCTAGCCGAATTCAGACGCCTAATATGGCTCAATTTTTTAAAGGAAAAACATCATGGCAGTGATTAACACTAACACCCTGTCGCTGGTTACCCAGAACAACCTGAGCAAGTCACAGTCTTCTCTGGGTACTGCAATTGAGCGCCTGTCTTCTGGCCTGCGTATCAACAGCGCAAAAGACGATGCAGCCGGCGAAGCTATCGCTAACCGCTTCAGCTCTAACATCAACGGCCTGACCGTTGCAGCCCGTAACGCCAACGACGGTATCTCTCTGTCGCAGACGGCTGAAGGCGCCCTGACTGAAGTGAACAACAACCTGCAGCGTGTACGTGACCTGACCGTTCAGGCGCAGAACAGCTCTAACTCAGCATCTGACATCGACTCAATCCAGGCTGAAGTTAACCAGCGTATGCAGGAAATCGACCGCGTCACCAAGCAGACCGATTTCAACGGCATCAAAGTTCTGAACACCGGTTCAGGCAGCACCACTTATAACTTCCAGGTTGGCGCAAAAGACGGCGAAACCATCGGTATCACCATCAGCTCAAGCGACGGTTTTGACCTGGCAGCAGCGGGCCAGTCTGGCACCACTCAGAACACCAGCTCAACAACCGGTCAGACCGTTAACGGCAACGCCCGTACCACTTCAGCTATCGGTTTCGACGTGCTGAAAGGCGCAGTAACCGGCGGTACCGGCGGTACTGCAGCAGGTACCACACCACTGGCTGACATTGACAAGGCGATCAAGGCCGTTGACAACCAGCGCAGCCTGCTGGGTGCGTCTCAGAACCGTTTTGAGTCCACCATCAGCAACCTGAACAACACCGTGACCAACCTGACCGCTGCCCGCAGCCGTATTCAGGATGCGGACTACGCGACCGAGGTGTCAAACATGTCCCGTGCGCAGATCCTGCAGCAGGCCGGTTCTTCTGTACTGGCACAGGCTAACCAGGTGCCACAGACCATGCTGTCTCTGCTGCGTTAATCGCCGCACAGCCCGTCTGATTAAAAGCGCCCCCAGTGATGAGGGCGCTTTTTTATTGTTGATGGATCCAGCAGACGGTGTATTTTCCGGGTATGACAGTCTGCCCGAAGCTCTCTCACAGGGCTGTCTGACTGTCGTTTGACAAGCTAAGGTTCGCGCAATGCTTATTGTCAATGGGGCAATGATTGTTTGCGCTGAGTTAATGTCATCAGAAAGCGTAATAGCGACAGCACTATTTTTTGATAACCACGCCATTCCGCCAGGATGCCTTCCTGTCTCATTAAAATAAAAGCCGTCATTCTCTCTAAAGTTTTAGCCCCGACGGGCGATAACAATAGTGAAGGCGATAAAGCCGCAGGATTAACACCTGACCCCCGACATTATTTATGAAGGATAATTATCATGGCCGTTATTAACACCAATACCCTGTCGCTGGTTACCCAGAACAACCTGAGCAAGTCACAGTCTTCTCTGGGTACTGCAATTGAGCGCCTGTCTTCTGGCCTGCGTATCAACAGCGCAAAAGACGATGCAGCCGGCGAAGCTATCGCTAACCGCTTCAGCTCTAACATCAACGGCCTGACCGTTGCAGCCCGTAACGCCAACGACGGTATCTCTCTGTCGCAGACGGCTGAAGGCGCCCTGACTGAAGTGAACAACAACCTGCAGCGTGTACGTGACCTGACCGTTCAGGCGCAGAACAGCTCTAACTCAGCATCTGACATCGACTCAATCCAGGCTGAAGTTAACCAGCGTATGCAGGAAATCGACCGCGTCACCAAGCAGACCGATTTCAACGGCATCAAAGTTCTGAACACCGGTTCAGGCAGCACCACTTATAACTTCCAGGTTGGCGCAAAAGACGGCGAAACCATCGGTATCACCATCAGCTCAAGCGACGGTTTTGACCTGGCAGCAGCGGGCCAGTCTGGCACCACTCAGAACACCAGCTCAACAACCGGTCAGACCGTTAACGGTAACGCGCGTACCACTTCAGCTATCGGTTTCGACGTGCTGAAAGGCGCAGTAACCGGCGGTACCGGCGGTACTGCAGCAGGCACCACACCGCTGGCCGACATTGACAAGGCGATCAAGGCCGTTGACAACCAGCGCAGCCTGCTGGGTGCGTCTCAGAACCGTTTTGAGTCCACCATCAGCAACCTGAACAACACCGTGACCAACCTGACCGCTGCCCGCAGCCGTATTCAGGATGCGGACTACGCGACAGAAGTGTCAAACATGTCCCGCGCGCAGATCCTGCAGCAGGCCGGTTCTTCTGTACTGGCACAGGCCAACCAGGTGCCACAGACCATGCTGTCTCTGCTGCGTTAATCGCCGCACAGCCCGTCTGATTAAAAGCGCCCTCAGAAATGAGGGCGTTTTTTTTTGCCAAATCAGTTAAAAAAATTTAAGTAATGTATAAAGTTTGTCCCCCGTTCGACGATAACAATAATGAAGGCGATAAAGCCGCAGCCCAAATCTGAACCCTATCATCATGAAGGATAATTATTATGGCAGTCATTAATACCAATACCCTGTCGCTGGTTACTCAGAACAACCTGACCAAATCTCAGTCATCACTGGGTACGGCGATTGAGCGCCTGTCTTCTGGCCTGCGTATCAACAGCGCAAAAGACGACGCAGCCGGCGAAGCTATCGCTAACCGCTTCAGCTCTAACATCAACGGCCTGACCGTTGCAGCCCGTAACGCCAACGACGGTATCTCTCTGTCGCAGACGGCTGAAGGCGCCCTGACTGAAGTGAACAACAACCTGCAGCGTGTACGTGACCTGACCGTTCAGGCGCAGAACAGCTCTAACTCAGCGTCTGACATTGACTCAATCCAGGCGGAAGTTAACCAGCGCATGGAAGAGATCAACCGCGTTACTCAGCAGACTGACTTTAACGGTATTAAAGTGTTGAATACCGGTTCAGGTTCTCAGACGTATAACTTCCAGGTTGGCGCAAAAGACGGCGAAACCATCGGTATCACCATCAGTGCAAGCAACGGTTTCAACCTGTTCAATACCTCTGGTGCGACTGCTCAGACAACCGGTCAGACTATCAATGGCAACGCGCGTACTACCGCGGCTGAAGGTTTTGACGTGATGAGCGGGACCGTAACAAGCGGTGGCACCACCGATGGTTCACCTCTGGCGGACATCGATGCGGCCATCAAAGCGGTCGACAACCAGCGCAGCCTGCTGGGTGCGTCTCAGAACCGTTTTGAGTCCACCATCAGCAACCTGAACAACACCGTGACCAACCTGACCGCTGCCCGCAGCCGTATTCAGGATGCGGACTACGCGACGGAAGTGTCAAACATGTCCCGCGCGCAGATCCTGCAGCAGGCCGGTTCTTCTGTACTGGCACAGGCCAACCAGGTGCCACAGACCATGCTGTCTCTGCTGCGTTAATCGCCGCACAGCCCGTCAGATTAAAAGCGCCCTCAGAAATGAGGGCGTTTTTTTTAATCGGTCTAATTAGCCCGCTTTGCTATAGCTTTTCCCGCCCTAAGTTAATGCCCAAAAATTTACAATAGTCTGAAACAGGTAAGGTACTTACGTGCAGGATAGTGCTATGCACAACCAGAGGATGTCAGATGAACAGGCTTTTAATAAGCATTGACCGAGTTGAGCAGTTTTCTCTTCACGTGAATGAGGCGCTCGATATCATTGATGTTTTTTTACCCTGGGGATGGCAGGTGGATATTGTCACCAGTACCTATGGTAAAACGCTGTCGTTTGAACTGGAAAAGTACAAATCCAACCCGGCTTTCCGCATTATCAGTGATAAGCAAGGCACGCTCGCTGATGCTTATAGCCTCATCTGGGTCTATAAGGGTTTTATTGCACAAAAATTGTTACCCGTGCTGGGAACGTTAACAGGCACGGCCCCGGTTATTTTCCGCCACTTTTATGATTATCATGACATTTATATGCCGTGGGGCGCTGAGCTGGAAAATCAGCTCGCCTCCCTGTCATTGAGTTTGTCGCCTGTGGTGTCAGAACGTTTGCTGCAAAACGGACTGCTATCCAGTCAGATCGCTGTTTTGCCGTTTACCGTTCCTTCCGCATTCAGTTGCTATCCATCTCGTAATGCCCGCACTGCGCTCAAACGCATACTTTATTACGCCCCGGATATTTCCGCCGAAATGTATGAGCTGCAACAGCAACTGAAAAGTCAGTCCATTACGCTGGAATGGTTCGACTGTAGCCAGCCTGTGAGTCGGATTGAGCCTGAGTGGCTGGATAACTACGATATGGTCATGGGTGGCGATGAAATTGTGGCCAAGGCATTAATACTGGGGATTCCGGTATTTTTAGCGTCTACAACCGGCGTGGAAGGTTATCTGAACGCGCATAACCTTCAGGAGTTTGAACAATCGCATTTTACCGTGGTGAATCTGCAGTTTTGCCCGGAGACGGAGGAGTGGATCGCCGCACTCAAACGGGGTTTCAGTGAGGCCGTGGCATGGACCCGGGCGAACCAGGGCCGCTTTGGCGATAAATGGACGATGCCTGCTGCGCTCCAGACTATTCTCAGCCAGCTCCCTGCGCCCAAACGCTGGTCCATGGATGACCCGGCGCAACATGCGTTACGCTTTCACAGACAGTCCGTCCTGTCCTGGGCCGATAAAAATTACTCTATTGAGCAGTGGCTGAAAGACAGGTCAATTACCGAAGCCCGACGCGCAGCGTTACAGTCATTTATTCAGTCTGTGCCCGAAAGTAGCGATATCGGCATTGTTATTATTGATGAAAACGGCGATGCCGCAGCCTGTGAACGTTCCCTTGCCGCCGTCAGGCAGCAAACATTTCCGCCCGCGACGGTCATGTTACTGAGCGATGTCGATATTGCGTTAAATGAGGGGACGATAAGCGCCTGTGCCTCAGGCTGGGTCGCTGAACTTAACGAGGTCGTTTATCACGAAACCGGGCCAGCCGCGCTGCTGCTGGTGATGGCAGGGGATGAGCTTTTGCCTGACGCGTTGCTGTTGCTGGCAGAGCAGCGTTTGCGACGCCCGGAAACGGCTGTGTGGTATGTCGATGAAACCTTTAATGATGATATGAATGAGCCGGGAGCGATTCTTCGTCCCGATCCCAATATCGATCTGTTAAGAAGTACGCCTTACGTAGGCCGCACGTTGCTGTTTGACCGCCGGAAAGTGCAGGCGGCGGGGAAGGGCGAGGATGCCGTCAATCCTCTGATCATGTATGAATGGCTGTGGCGTTGCATTGAAAATCAGGGACCGGGCGCGCTTGGACATGTGTCAGATGTCGTAGTCAGAGGCCAAAAAGAGAACGGGCGCTGGCATGAAGCGCAGTCCTGTGAAGCCGGCTATCGGCGCGTTGTCGAGGCGCATTTACAGCGTTTAGGGATAAAAGTATCACTTGATGCCGGCGTGAATCCCGGTTTTGCACGGGTGCGCTATCAGTGGGACACGCAGCCTCTCATTTCCATTATCGTCCCCACGCGTGACCATGCCGCCTTACTCCGTGCCTGCATCGATACGTTGATGGAGAAAACGCGTTACCCCTATTATGAATTACTGATCGTCGACAATCAGTCCGTGGATGCGCAGGCCTGTACCTTTCTCAACGATCTCGACAAACTCAATATCGAACAGATTAAGGTACTGCGTTACGACGCGCCGTTTAATTTCGCCGCCATGCATAATCGCGCGGCAGAGCAGGCGAAGGGCGATGTCCTGTTGTTCCTGGATAACGACTGCCAGATTACGCAACCTGACTGGCTGGATGCGCTGCTGGAGCATGCACTGCGGCCAGAGGTCGCATTAGTCGGGGCGCGCCTTGAATACCACGATGGCCGGGTTCAGCACGGCGGTTATCTGCTGGGTGTACAGAACGGCGTTGACAGTCCGTGGGAGGGGATGCAGGAACATGCCAGAGGTTTCCAGAGCTATCTGCAAACGGAGCACAATCTTGCTGCAGTGAGTGCGTCCTGCATGATGGTCCGCAAAGACGTGTTCTTTAGTCTGGGTGGCTTTGCTGAGAACGATTTCCCGCTTTACTTCGCGGATGTCGATTTGGGGTTACGTGCGCAGCAACAAGGTTACTTAAACGTCTGGACGCCGTGGTCGCGTGTTCGCCATATGGGCGGTGCAACGCGGTTGATGCCAGAAAAGTTCAACGTACAGGAAAGGCCGTTTCAGCATGACTATAGTCGGCTTCGTCAGCAGTGGCGCGCCACGCTGTTAAAGGATCCCAGTAACCATCCGCTGATGCAGCGGGCAGGTAAACCGTTTACGCTGGGTGCAGGGACGGCGCGTTTTCAGCAGCCGCTGCCGGGCAGGCCACTGCCTGTCGTGCTCGCACACCATGTCGACTGGCAGGGATGTGGCAATCACCGCATCCTGCAACCGTTCAAGGCCATGGAAAGTCAGTTGCTGCTTGAGGGCGGACTGACTCAGCAAATTCCCGGCGTAATGGAAGTCGCACTTCTACAGCCTGATATTATTGTGCTGGAGTCGCTGAGTGGCGGCCGTTTCCCGTCGGTCATGGCGCAATATCGCGACGTTTGCGATGCCAAAATTGTGGTTGAGTACGACGACTACCTGCTCAACGTACCGGTAAAAAATGGCAACCGTAACCAGTTCCCTAAACAGATTGTCAAAAATCTTCGCAAAGTAATGGAGTGCGCGGACTGGGTGGTTGTGTCAACCGCACCGTTAGCGGATGCCTACAGCCGTTTCCATCATGACATCCGCATTGCACAGAACCGTCTCGCAGAAGGTCAGTGGGGCCATTTGACCAGCCAGCGCGGCGTGGGGCGTAAAGTGCGTATCGGCTGGGCGGGCGGCAGTACACATGCCGGTGACCTGCAAATTTTGCTGCCGCTTATCAAGGAGCTGGAAGACAAGGTTGAATGGGTTTTCATGGGAATGAAACCGCGGGGCGTGCACTGTGAGTTCCACACTGGCGTGCCGTTTGATATGTACCCCGAAAAGCTGGCCAGCCTGAACCTGGATCTGGCGCTGGTGCCACTCGAAGTCAACCAGTTCAATGAATGCAAAAGTAATTTGCGGTTACTGGAGATCGGCACCTGTGGCGTGCCGATCATTGCCACCAGTATCGAACCCTATCGTTGTGGCCTGCCCGTCACGCTCGTTGAAAACCGCTTTAAAGACTGGATGGGCGCTATACGCGCGCACCTTGCGGATATGGATGCCACTCGTCGTCTGGGCGATCAACTTCGCGCGGCGGTCCATCAGGACTGGTACCTGAGGGAGCAGGGATTAAACGAATGGCAGAGAGGTTGGCTTTCTGCCTGAGACAGTGGCGGCGCGTCGTCCTGATGATGACGCCGTCGTTACATGACCGGACATAACGTCTCCATAGAGACACACAACGTTCAGGCAACGCCAGCTTTTCATTGTCGCGCCTGTAGAAAAAGAGGCTGTTATGCGTGGGTTCACCTTTCCTTACTTACTTCTGGCACCGGATTACATCGAATCTTCATCCGGCGTTCAGGTTATCCATCAGCTCTGTCACATGATTAATGAACAGGGCGGTAAAGCCTGGATGGTTAATTGCCGCGTGAATCCAGAATGGAATACGCCGGTGATAAACAGTGAAGACTGGAAAGTTATTCAAAACAGCGGGCAACCCTGGATTGCCATTTACCCTGAAATCGTATCGGGTAATCCTCTTTCCGCGCCCGTATGTGTTCGCTATATGCTGAACCGGGAAGGCGTGATCATGAATAACCGGATCCATGAAGGACCGGATGATTTATTTTTCTGGTACCGCAATGAGTTTGCTGAAAAAGCCGTTGACCCACAAATATTGGGAATCGAATCCTTTGATCTGCAATTATTTTGTGACGACAACCCGCAGAAAGACCTGAATATCCTCTACCTGAATCGTGTGCCTGAGTCGGTCGTTGATTTCAGCCAGCTACCCGCGGATACCAAAATCTTGTCCATGGCAAACCCATTGACGCTGAAAGAACTTGCCGTTGTGCTCAAGCGTACGCGCGTATTTTATTCGTATGAGTCCTCGGGCACCTGCGCAATGGCGATTTTATGCGGAAGTCCTGTAGTTGCGTTAACCGCACCGGGTTATGAAAAGTATGCCATTACGCAGGAAACCGTGCGTGACAACGGTGGCGCTGGATTTTGCTGGGAAAACACCCAGGAAGCTATTGATACCGAGCGCCAGAATTTATGGAAGATGCGAGACTATTTTCTGGTCCGACGCGCGCGAAGTCAGCAACAGTTTGAAAACTTCGTTACGTTGACACAAGAAAAGGCCGAACAACGTGCCGCGCAGGATAAGCGACACGCTTTGAATGACTGGCTGTATAAGCGGCAACTTCCGGCTCCTGCTGAAGAGGTGCAGAGTCCTTCATCACTGCCACTCCTCAGAATGCTGATTGCCGTCCAGCCAGGCAGCGAAGCGGACAGGACCTCGACGCTGAATGCCTTATTGCCTCAGTTAGATCAGGTAACAGGATGCGCCGTTTTACTGGCGACGCCGCAGGAAACGTGCCACGTTTCTGACGATCGTGTCTTTCAGATTCGGTCTGATGTGTGGCTGAATGAAATGAATTGTCATCTGGAGCAGAACGTTTACGACTGGATATACGTCGTTCCTGCCGGGTGTCAGTTTACAGCGGAAAGTTTACGACTCCTTGCTGAGGCCTTGCACAGCAGAACGGGATGCGCCTTTGTTTACGCGGATGAAGGCCTCTCTGACAAGGAAGGGAAAATTCATCCTCATTTTAAGCCTGTATTTTGCCCGGACCTTTTTCTGAGTCAGCCTTCACTCTACCTTAAGCGCGGGATCTTCGCGCGAAACGCCTTGATGGCTATCGGCGGGTTTAATGCTGATTTATCCGCGTGCTATGAGCTGGATGCGATTACGCGACTGTTAGCTACGCGCGATAGCAACGTGTTTGGTCATGTTTCAGAGGTCTTTACCGTGACGCCTCTGAACAGCTGTGTGGCACAGGATCTGCAGCAGGAACATGCTGTGTTGCAATCTTATCTTCAGCAGCAGGGCTTCAGCCAGGGTGTAGTGGAGCACCAGCCGGGTAAGCCGTGGCGGTTAAAATACAGCACGGAGCCGGTTATTTCGCTCAGCATCATACTTGTCGCTGGCACAGATATCCATCAACTGCAGTGTTGCATCACTACGTTATTTGAACAAACCCATCAACCGGTATGCCAGTTGATTGTTATTGTGACGCCGGCGACCTCTGAGGCCATCACGGCCTGGCTGACGACAAATTTGTCAACAGCGTCGGTTAACATCAACATCCTGAAAAGTCATGGCAGCCAAACCCAGGAAGCGGCGATTAATGAGGCAGTAGGGCAGGCAGAAGGCGAGTTTCTGCTGTTGTTGGATCCCCGTGTTTTATTTGTCAGCCGCGGCTGGCTGGAGGCGCTGGCATGTCATGCCCTTCGGCATGATGTTGTCTGCGTCGCGCCTCATATTATCAACCTGGACAGTCAGATCTTATGTGCCGGAGAAATTCTTGGGGTCAGGGGCCTGGCCTTCCCCGTTGGTTATGCCGAAAGATGGGGCAATGCAGGCTACCTGTCACGCTATCAAAGCGACTGTAGTTATTCGACGTTGGCCACAGACTGTCTGTTAATCAGAAAAGACAGATGGCTGGAGGTCGGTGGATTTGATACGGCTTATACACAACCTCTGCTGGCCAGACTGGACCTGAATCTGCGACTGGTTCAGCTGGGCGGTCGGGCAATATGCACACCTTACAGCGTTGTAGCGAAACAGGAAGCCGTGACGGACTTTCCGCCACAATATGCGTTGTCGCCTTCACAGGAACTTGACCGTTTCTATCACGCCTGGCTCCCTGTTCTGGCAGATGATCCGGCTTATAATAAAAATTTAAGCCTGAACAGAACCCTTTTTACCGCAGACAGCACGTTAGTCACGGGCTGGAGCCCGCTCAAACCTGGCGAAACACGCACCGTCATTTTTATCGCGCAGGATCAGAATGATACTGGCGTGCAGCGATTTACCACCGCGCTGGACAGGCTGACGAATGCCGGTGGCGTCAAAAGCGTGCTTCTTGAACAGATACCCTCCGCGCCAGAATTATTGCGGCATCATCCTGACGAGCTCGTTATCAGCGGCGAACTGTCGGATCTCGCCTGCCAGACAATCAGGCAACTCAAAAACGCCATAACCTGCCGTGTTCATTATCTTATTCAGGACGATCCGAATGCGCGGAAATATAAAAAATTAATTGAAGATAATGTTATCGATAACTGGCTAACGTACAGCGATGCACTGGCCAATTGGCTCAAAAAGCGCCATAAACCTGTCGTTATTCTTCCCAATGTTTTAGTGCAACCCTGTCAGGATAGGGTTAAGCAGAAAAAAGACAAATGCCGTGTCGTGTGTTTCACATACGATCTCAGGAAGAAAGATTGTGAATTACTGACTCCAGCGATAACGGCAAGTGCGGAAAAGCTTGACTGGATTGTCATTGGACATTGTCCGCCGGAATGGCTGCCTTATATCAGGGAAACGTACCGTTTTCAGACTGAGGCCCGCCTGGTCGCGCAGTTGCTGCATTGTGACGCCGATATCGCCGTGCTTCCGCGCTGCAACAATGATGAAAACCGTTACAAAGATAACAACGTACTCATGCAGTTAGCGGTAATGGGGATACCGGCGATGTATAGCGATCATCCTACATTCGGTGAGTCCGTTCCCGGCTGGAGAGTAAAACATAACCCGAACGCCTGGAAAGAGGCTATCGCAACGCTTTGTGCTGATACGTCGCTGAGTGACACGCTCAGTCAGCAGTTGAAAGAAAAAGCGTATAACGAGGTAAACCAGGACGCGCTTATGACACTTTTCGGCCGGATACAGGCGTTATCTGAAGCCACTCAGGCATAAAGGACGTGCAGAGACAACGCGCCAGATAAAAGCCCTGTACGCATTCAACAATTATTTAAGGTCAGGAAGTTATCCGATGAAGATAAACAAACCCTCATCAAATGTGCTGGTGACAAGTCCTCTTCTGCCGCCCCTGGAAGAGTTCCTGCCTTATCTAGAACGTATCTGGGACAGTAAACAGCTCACAAATGGTGGTCCGTATCACCAGGAGCTGGAACGGGCCCTTGCCGATTATCTCGGTGTCGAGCACCTCAGTTTGTTCGCGAACGGTACCCTGGCGCTGGTGACGGCGCTACAGGCGCTCAGAATAACGGGGGAGGTGATTACCACTCCCTATTCTTTCGTCGCGACATCCCATTCCTTATTATGGAACGGCATAAAACCCATATTCGTCGATATTGATCCTGTTACCTGCAATATCGATCCTGAAAAAATCGAATCCGCCATTACGCCTACCACCAGTGCAATTTTACCCGTTCACTGCTATGGCATTCCCTGCGATGTCGACCGCATTCAACGTATTGCCGACAACTACGGTCTGAAAGTCATCTACGATGCCGCGCACTGTTTTGGTGTTAAACAAAAAAACGTCAGTATCCTGAATCACGGCGATCTTTCTGTTTTAAGCTTCCATGCGACAAAGGTATTTAACACGTTTGAAGGCGGCGCCATTATCTGCCCGAATGAAAAAATCAAACGACGTATTGATTATTTAAAGAATTTTGGCTTTGCCGATGAAACCACGGTGGTTGCGCCGGGTATCAATGGCAAAATGAATGAAGTTCAGGCGGCATTTGGATTACTCCAACTGAAGCATGTGGATTCAGCGCTGGCTAAGCGTAAAGTCATCTACGAAAAATATCAGCAGGCATTAGGGCATATACACGGACTTACGCTACTACCGCTCGTTGATGAAACCGACTGGAACTATGCATATTGCCCGGTCTTTGTTCACGCGGGATTATTCCCGATGACGCGTGATGAACTGTATCATCACTTCAAAAGCCAAAATATTTATGTCAGACGGTATTTTTATCCGCTCATCTCCGATTTCCCGATGTATAAAGGCTATGAATCATCGGCTCCTTCAAATTTGCCGGTGGCCAGTCAAATTTCTCAGCAGGTGTTGTGTTTACCGGTGCATCCGAACCTGGCGGAAGCGGATCAGGATGAGATTATTAACATTATTATGCGTGCCAGCAATGTGAATGCTGCGTAAGCCTTCAATCCGGATCTTTATAAGCCCGTCAGGCAAAAGGGAACATGCTTTTGCCTGACGCTGCACATCTCACATGCTTTCCATCTGCACGATCTTGCTTTCTTAACCGTTTCTCATCTCAAAAATCGTTGCTGACAGCGGTATATCGAAAAAGAAACGGGAAGGGCACAGACGACGGATACAGGTAATGAGAACAATTCTGCCCGGCTGATACGCGAGAGCCGGGCTGATGCAAAAAAAAATCAGGCAGGAATCGCGTACAACACCAGTTCAAAAGCATGAACAGGATGATGGGCGCGGAGATAAAATCGATACCCGGGCATAATGCTTTTGATATAAGCAGGAATCTTTATAAGATCATCCGGTTTATGATAAGCGCTGATTGCCAACAGTGGGTAACAGCGTTGAATACTGTTTTTCGCCCCCTCCAGCGCAGAAAGCTCAGCGCCTTCAATATCCATTTTGATAAATGTCACCTTACTGTCCGCAATAACGCTATCGAGTGTGGTTAATGCGATACTGTTAGTCGTGACCTTTTCAGTAATTTTTGAATCCAACGCTTTTCCTGAGTCGAAATACAGCGTTGTCTCTTCACTCCATACGCCTGCCTGGTGGCATTCACAATACGCTTTATCCGCTGTAGCGGCACACAGCAACGGATAATTGACGTTGTCAGGTTCGAAGGCAAAGATTTTTTTCGGCGAAGGGAGTCCGCGGGTGGCCAGTGCGGCTTCGAAAGCATTCACGCTGTCACCATTATAAGCGCCACAGTCAACAAAAACCTCGGACTTACTCAACGCGACAATGTCGGTTGGGAAGTAATGGTTCTCATCATACACTGTTTTAATATAGTCAGGGCGTGCGCTAATACGCTGATTCATGAATGCGATAAACGTCTCGCGAGATTTATCATCACCAAGACTTTCATATAAGGAATGCAGGGCGTCAGCATGGGTCTGACAAAAATCATAGGAAATAATATCTTCGGTGTTTACGCCCGTAAAAGAGGGGTCATAGACCAGCACTTCAGATTGAACGTCTGATAATGAATTCAAAAACGCCGGATCCACATACTGTAGTGCAATAATAAAATTATATTTTTTATTGGTGTTGAGCAAACTTTCCAGAGGCACAACAGTCAGTTCGTTTAACGTTTGACCAGGAGAAAAATACATTTCATTGACCGCTACATAATCGATATGCAAGTGATTACGCGCCATATATTCACTGGTCTTGGTAGCCAGACAGCCTGCGCCAATGAGGACTACCGGATTACCGTTTTGGTACATTTTCTCCAGCGTAACGAGAAAATGGTTATTTTTCTCGACTATTTCACTAAGAAAACTCATGAGGAACTCCGTTATATTTTATCTTTTTATTGTTTAAAGGGTACATTTTTGCTGACTTGTTGCACTTTTCGCGGCACTTTCAAGAAAGTGAAGCCCGCGAGCCGCAACGTCTGAACCCATCACGTAATCGTTAGGTTCCCCTCTCAATGCAGAGGCAATGTCAGCATAATAATTGGCAAATGCTTCAATAAAGCCAGCAGGGTGACCCGCTTTAAAACGGCAGTAACGTGCATCAGCAGCAACAATGTTGTCATTGGCTGTGCGATCAATAACAGAACGACTGCCTTGCAAACCGCTGACATACAGGAATTCAGGATCCATCTGGAGCCATTCTGCGCTGCCCTGACTTCCCATGACGCGAATCCGCAGGCCATTTCGGTATCCCAGAGCGGCTTTGCCATACCAGTAATTACACGTCATACCGCTTTGATAACGCGATAAGATATGTACGGTGTCGATAACGCCGGGAATTTTGGCGTACGTATCATTGATCGCATAAATATCGACGGCGTGATCCCCGGTGATAAATTCAATAAGCTGGTGAACATGAACGCCAAGATCGAGCGAAACGGTTGGAATGACGGCATCCTGCTGCCGCCATCTCTGCGGTTTTGGCACATCGCCATGCTGATTATGGCGTGCAAAACCTTCCTGAGGCATTTCAACCATGACCTGCTGAATGGCCCCGAAATCGCCGCGCTGTACGCGCTTTTGCAGTTCGCGCACCATGGGATAGCCACTGTAATTGTAAGTGACAAACAATTTTGCCTGATGTTGGTGCTCGCTGTTCATGATGTGCAAAGCGCTTTGATGGCTTTCAACCATCGCCTTTTCGCAAATTACAGCCAGACCGTTTTCGAAACAGGCGGTGATAATTTCATGATGGTCAGGGGTGGGTGTTAACACCGCAACTGCATCAAGATGATGGCGCTCCTGCAAAATAAACGCCTGAATACTCTCGTAAATACGTTCAGGATGAATATTCCAGCTCTCACCCGTGTGACGATTCTGCTCAGGATTGCGGCTAAAACAGCCCGCCACAAGCGTAAAATCCCCGTCGAGCTGTGAGGCAATTTTATGGGTAAGACCAATAGCCGAATTCGCGCCACCGCCAATAAAACCAAGTTGTAGTCGTTTTTTCATATCGGTTTCCTAGTACTTACCAAGCGTAAAAAAATTTTTTAACTGTGGTGTGAAGCGGGCCAGTTCATCACGTTGGTGGAATTCAGCAAAAATAAGCGCGGCGCGATCGTGAGGCGCGCGCTGGATTCTCTCGCCTGTTTTCTTAAGTGGCAGAAAAGAAAGGATATTGGCCGGTAATGCTGCGAAGCTGACGGAGGTAAAGGTTTGTTCCTGATCAACAGACACAGTATGGCGAGCGATTAATCTGACATGTTCGGGACGCCGATTGGCTGGCGTAAAAGGTGTGCCGGTAAAGGCATGGGTGAACCAGAGTGAATAAGGCGTGTCTGTAGAATATTCAATGAGTTGATTATACAGGTCACCCGGGCATCGGCGTGTCATTTCTATCAGAGAAAAGCTTTTACCATCCGAGATAAACTGAGTGTGCAGTAAACCATCACAAAGCCCGAGCTCATCAACGAGTGCCTGTATACAGTCGCTGACCTGGTCTTTTATCGACGCAGGAAGATTGAGGCTGAGGCTACTACTGTTTACCTGCCAGGGGTAAACAGTACAAAATTCATCGACAAAATATTCGACCGCCACTTTTCCATTCACGATAAAAGCGGAGTGGCTGTGTAAATCGCCAGCTATCCAGCGCTCTATAAGTGCCTGGCCACAGGATGATGCCGCACAGGCGTCTCGCCAGGCGGCGGAGATGTGTTCGCGCTCAGTCACCAGTGAAATCCCTAATCCGCTGTAGGAATCGACAGGTTTTATCATCAACGGTAACGGAAGTTGCGCCGCCTCTTCAGGACAGCTCACGGCCACAGGGACTGGATAACCCTTATTCTGTGCCCACTGGCGGAAAACGTCTTTTTTAAAAATAATTTCTGCTACATCAGGGCGATCAAAACCGCGTAAGCCCATTGCTTCAGCGACACTGGCACCCGTAAGGTAAGACACATCAGTAACACCAGGCAGAAGTGAAGTAATATTGAGTGATTTCGCCAGGGTCAGTACGTCCTGTACGTTGGCATAATTCAGGCAAAAAGAGTGGGTCGCGAGTTGATGACCCGGATCCTGCGGTTTGCCGCTGCATACAGCTGTTTCATAACCGGAATGCTTAAGTGCCATCAAAAGAGGCATGGCAGCAAAACCGGCATCCAGCATAAGTGCTTTTTTATTACTGCTCATTATGATTTGCCTGAGGTGGTGCAGCTAACACATTGTTTAGCTGGCAAAGTTTTTTCCTGGTATGGATGGGGTGCCAGGCGCGCTTTTATAGCAGATTGTAATCCCGGCAGGCCGAACTGATGCCGTAAATAAAGCCCTTTTTAGTGTGTATTTAACGCAAACGGGGACAGGCAGGCTCGTCAGGAACCGCGCTTCTTTCTGGCGGCAACGTGAATGTTTTATGCAGAGTCATAATGACCGGAATGGCAGAGACAGGCAGACGCCACAAAGCGATATAACGCTGTATTAATACAGTAAAGCAACATCGCAGTATTGATTGCATTGCCGCCGTGACTGAATGGTACTGTTTTGTGTGCTGACAAGCCTGATCGATAAGATGCATCTTCAGGCTTACAGCAAAGGCTCAGAGGTTTTGATAGTCGGATTTCAGGCTACGATAATAAGTGGAACGCAGTAAGGCTTCTGAGAGTTGTTCACGCGGTTGTGAAGAAAAGAAGTGATAGTTAATTTTACAGGCCAGAGAAAGCCCTGTTTCGCGCATCATGAAATAATGCTGTTCGCCACTGCCTACCTCTGGAGCAATATAGTTTTTAAGCAAATCGTTGCCGCCAAGATCGAAGTTCTTATTCTCTTTAAATAAATCAAAAAAGATTGCACTAAAGAAAATGCTTAAATGTTTGTTATTGGGGTGGCTTACCGTGCTGTAGCAATGTTTATCTTTTAACAGGGCGTCCCGATAAAAGTCTGAATAATCAAACGCCACCTTACCTTCTTTGAACAACCGCTGGTAGCGATTAGCGTCGTCCATGATCATGTTATGCTGCCTGGCCTCGTCGTAACTGACATTGTGGTACGCAGCAACGGCATCCGCACAGGCATGTGCGGTCAAATAGAGATGCAAAAAACGGTAATCAACATACACCATTAAATCGGGCACGGCAGCAGAATAATACCCTAGCTGCGGTGCTGATACGCTTGATTCCATTGTGGGTAATATGCGGATATCGAAATACTCGGTCAGTTTCGCGGTTGACAGCAAACCCCAGCGTTCAGAATGATACTGCATATAAATATGATCGCAGCTTTCAAGTTCGTGCATCAGATTGATAATGTCTCGCTGAGCATCAAGTTTATACAGAGGTGTATTAACAACGTGTGTTATTGCGCCACGATGAAGCTCAGAATAATTACTTAATAACTGACCAACGACTTCGAGCTGACAGTTACCAATCGTTGCTACTTTCATTACATTATCTCCTTATAAAGTATTCGCGTAGGGAAAGGGGGTCGCCAGGTGATTCAGACAGAGGCGAAGTTTATCCTGCCAGTCTGAGGGGGGGATGCCGATGGTGCTGAGAGCGTCGCTGTTCATCACACTGCGCGCCGGCCGAATCGCCGCAGACGGATAGTGCGAGCTGATAATGCCATGCACGACCACGTCCTGTTGCGCCGCGACAAAGATTGTCTGAGCGAATTCGCACCAGCTGACGGCAACGTCGCCACAATAATGGTAAAGACCATGCTTTTCGGGCATGTCGGCGAGCGTGATCATGGCCTGGGCTAAATCACCCGCGTAGGTCGGACAACCATACTGATCGTTCACCACATGTAACTCGGAACGTGTCTGCGCCAGACGAAGCATGGTACTGACGAAGTTATTACCGTATTCGCTGAACATCCATGAAGTACGGATCACGATCGCCTCGGGCAGGACCTCAAAGACGCGCTTTTCACCTTCCCACTTACTCAGGCCGTAAAAATTAATCGGGCAGGGCGGATCCTGTTCGGTATAGGGCGTTCTTTTCACCCCGTCGAAAACATAATCTGTGGAAATATGAATGAAACGCGCCCCGATCATTTTGGCGGCCTGAGCCAGATTTTCAGGGCCAATCGCATTGATCTTTAAGGCACGTGTCCGGTCGGTTTCTGCTTTATCAACGGCGGTATAAGCCGCTGCATTCATAATGACATCGGGCTTAAATTTTTTAACCACGCGCACAACGGCAACGCGATCGGTAATATCCAGTTCCGCCGAACCACACGCCAGCGTAATCCAGTCGGCGGGAAAACGATCCAGTAAACAGCGCCCCAACTGACCATAAGCACCTGTAAGTAAAACGCGCATTACACCAACTCCTGCAATGAGAGTCCTTGTTGATTTTTCACCGATAATATCGGCTGTTCGACAGACCATTGAATCGCAACATCAGGGGCATTCCACATCAGGCAGGCTTCATCCTTAGGATTGTCATAGTGAGGACAGGTATATTCAAAATCAGCAATGTCCGGGCGCGAGACGAATGGATGCAAGTGCATCAAGAGTGAAAGGGGAAGAGAGAGCATGGGCTTGTCATAGACCGGCAGCAGTTGCTCAGAGACGCCACAGGTCACCGGATGCAGTCGGGAACCGGTTCCGCCTGCCAGTACTATGCCTTTCATCATTCGCTTCCTTCATAACTCGTCTGCGCGTGCAGCGTGATGGTGAAAGAATACGAGTGTTCGAGTAAAAGTAATGGCACGAATAACCGACAAAAAAGCGGGTAAAGTCAAGGATAAGTCCGTCCCCGCATCCATAGCGGCTAATGAAATAAATCAGCATAAGCGAAGCGGGCACATTTTATCGCGCAGTAATGCAAATCGCGTCAACCAGAAGGAAGTGATTGTGGATTAGAGTTTTCGGCGCGATAAAAGTTGGATAAACGTTACAGTTCATACAGATGGTGCCGATAACACTCTTCAGGATAAGTTTAATTTGGCTACAACTTCGCGTGTTCTGGGGTGGTTATGCGCTTCAACTATGACCTGCTACCGGGTGAACGGCTTTCCTTCGAGGAGATCGCCCGGCGCTATGCACAGCAATACCCTGATGAGAAAGAATTAACAGCGCGAGCGCTGCTGAGTCCTTCGACCAGCTTTCGGACGCTAAAGATTCGTGCTGTCTTCGCACAGGAAGAGAGCAACAGTCCGCTGGAAGACCTGTTATTTATTGCGAACGACAATGAACGTAAAAATTACCTGCGCCGTTTTGAGTATTACCTGAAGCAGCAGGCTCCTTTTTACTATTTCCGCCGGGGAGAGCAGGACAAAGCGGAGAATTTGTGGAAAGTGATTGGCCAAAGCTACGTATATGCCATGATCGATCCCCATTCAGCACAGGCGCAGAACCTGATTAACAGCCGGGGATACAAACTGGTGCTGATGCGAGAAGACGGCGACGATGCCTGGTGGCAGTTGTTTAACATGCACTCCAACCCGTGCTTTCCGCAATCACAGCGTATCCAGTTTATTGTGGTACTGAGTACACCCGGACATAAAACACCCGCCGCAGTGATGCCTGGTACTGAAGTCGGGCGGCGGGTAAAGGCTAAAGTGCTGCAGCGAGCCAGCCAGGCCGAATTTATGGCCGCCGTGAAAGCCCGTTATGGTGCCTGTGTCATTACCGGCACCAGCCTGATCGATCAGCATCAGTGGCCATGGGTGGAAGCCTGCCATATTGATACGCGAGAGAATGATGAAGGTTTTCTGGCGGATAACAGTGTGGATAACGGATTGTTCCTGCGCAGCGATTTACAGCGACTTTTTGTTAACCGAATGATTAGTATTGATGGTGATTCCGGCAAAGTCCGTTTTAATGGGGATGAAAAAACCCGCGAAAGCATTAGCCCTTTTTATCAGGAAATGGAAGGGCAGATTTGTGCTTTATGGGACCGCGTGCCCTCCGCCACTCGTCAACGTTTACTGTCATTAGGTTAGCCTGTTGAGACAGAGCGGAATCTTCCGCTCTGAAACATCACAAATTTGAAATAACCTCGGTTTATCCCGCCTATTCTGCCAATCGAAAGTCCTACAGAATTGCATAATCATGCCGATAACTTCATTAACGCAGGGTAGTCAACGTGAACGATCTCTATACCGCCGAAGGCGTGATGGACAAACATTCGCTCTGGCAGCGCTACGTCCCACTGGTGCGTCATGAAGCACTGCGCTTGCAGGTTCGCCTGCCTGCCAGTGTGGAACTTGACGATCTGCTGCAAGCCGGGGGCATTGGTCTGTTGAATGCGGTGGAGCGCTACGACGCGCTTCAGGGTACCGCCTTTACCACGTATGCAGTCCAGCGCATTCGTGGCGCAATGCTTGATGAGCTTCGCAGCCGGGACTGGGCGCCACGCAGCGTCAGACGTAATGCACGTGAGGTAGCCGGAGCCATGCATCAGGTTGAGCAGATGCTGGGTCGGGCCGCTTCCGAGCTGGAAGTCGCGCAACAGTTGAATGTTTCGATAGAAGAGTACCGGCAGATTCTGTTGGATACCAACAACAGTCAGCTCTTTTCATACGACGAGTATCGGGAAGAACACGGTGACAGTGCGGAGCTGGTGACGGAAGGGCACGAAGAGGCCAATCCACTTCATCAGTTAATGGAAGGGAGTCTGCGTGAACGCGTCATAGAAGCGATCGAGGCGTTGCCTGAGCGCGAGAAAATGGTGCTGACACTGTACTACCAGGAAGAACTGAATCTTAAAGAGATTGGCGCGGTACTTGATGTCGGGGAATCCCGGGTCAGCCAACTGCACAGTCAGGCGATTAAACGCTTGCGTGCCCGACTTACGGGAGCGCGCTAGAAGGCTCAGTTCCTGGAGATCTATAAATATAAGAAATCGGGGACTCAACAGTGGGAGCCAAAACCAAAGCCAGACCTTTAAGTCGCTATCTTAAAGACTATAAACACAGCCAAACCAATTGTTCACACTGTGGCAAAGTACTAGACCGAATGGCGCTGGTTTTTCGTGGCCAGATCATCAATAAAGAGGCCATCGCACGGATGGACCAAATGATTGATGAGCCACTCTGGCTAAAACTGCAGCCAGAATTAACGGCACTTTGTCGTTTTTGCAGCGATATTTTTTGTAATACACATCCTAACTATTTTGACATTATGGCGTTTAAACAATATCTGTTCGAGCAGACGGAAATGAGCCCAAGCACGATTCGTGAGTATGTGGTTCGGTTACGTCGGCTTGACGATATGCTGAAGGCGCGAAATTTTCCGGCAGAAAAACTGAAAGGCAATAGCTGGCATCAATGCCTGGAAGAAGATTTACCCGATGCAGGCAACAATAATTATCGAATTGCGCTGCGCAAATACGACCAGTTCTTAGGCTGGCAGCAACGTTAAGGGAAAAATGCCGGGCACAGGATGCACGGTCAGTCGATTTCCCGCCCCACGTTTCTTCTCACCATCGGAAGAAACGTGGGGATGTTGTGCATTCCCGTCTTCCACGTTCCTGACCTCAATTCAGGATGATCCTTTCTTCATCTTCTGTAACACTGTAATGATAACTGCTCTGTGCCTGACTGGAGGCCGCATTGTCTTTACATCTTATTCATCAGTTTCCCCGTATTGAACTTCTGGGTGCGCCCACGCCTCTGGAATTTTTGCCCCGTCTGTCGGACTTCTTAGGTCGTGACATTTTTATCAAACGCGACGATGTAACGCCGCTGGCGCTGGGCGGCAACAAACTGCGCAAGCTGGAGTTCCTGGCGGCCGATGCGCTGCGTGAGGGGGCCGATGTGCTGCTCACCGCCGGTGCGATCCAGTCCAACCACGTGCGTCAGACCGCTGCGGTCGCCGCCAAACTTGGGCTGAAATGCGTGGCATTACTCGAAAACCCCATCGCGACCCAGAGCGAGAATTACCTCACTAACGGTAACCGGCTGCTGCTGGAACTGATGGACGTTGACGTGGTGATGGTTGAGGCACTGACCGATCCTGCCGCACAACTGGCGGAACAGGCGGAACGCCTTGAGGCGCAGGGTTTTCGACCCTATACCCTGCCTGTTGGTGGATCAAACGCGCTAGGCGCGCTGGGTTACGTAGAGTGCGCCCAGGAGATCGTGCATCAAAGTGAAGGCGTGGTGGACTTTGCTGCGGTAGTCGTCGCGTCTGGCAGTGCCGGAACGCATGCGGGGCTGGCCATTGGGCTGGAACACCTCATGCCGCAAACCGAGCTGGTGGGCGTGACCGTATCGCGTCAGCGTGATGAACAGCTGCCGAAAGTGGATGCTATTCGTCAGGCGCTGGCATCGCAGTTGTCGGTAGAGGCAAAGGCCCCGGTGACGCTGTGGGATGACTACTTTGGGCCACGCTATGGCGAGCCAAATGAAGAGGGCATAGAGGCGATCAAGCTGCTGGCCCGGCTGGAAGGCCTGCTGCTCGACCCGGTTTATACTGGCAAAGCGATGGCGGGGTTAATTGACGGGATCAGTCAGAATCGTTTCCGCCGCGAAGGACCGCTCCTGTTTGTGCATACCGGCGGTGCGCCCGCGTTATTTGCTTATCACCCTTCGGTCTGAGACGTCGCGAAAAAAAGGTTTATAATCCGGCCGTTATTTTGCTGTCTCAGGTAAATAACGCCCATAATGACAGAGCGGCAAACGGGGTTTAGCCGCTCAACAGCACACTCACGAATAATAAATGGGGTACACATGGCTTTCTCACAGATTCGTCGCCAGTTGGTGACGGGAATGATGGCGGTTGCGCTGGTTGCTGGCGTTAGTGTTAAAACCTTTGCCGCAGAAGATTTGCTGCAGCAAGTGAAAAGTAAAGGCGAACTGCGTGTGGGCCTGGAAGGCACCTATCCGCCTTTCAGTTTCCAGGATGAAAAAGGCAAGCTGACCGGATTTGAGGTGGAGTTCGCCCAGGACCTGGCGAAACACATGGGTGTGAAAGCCGTGCTGAAACCGACAAAATGGGATGGCATGCTGGCCGCGCTGGATTCCAAACGTATCGATGTGGTGATTAATCAGGTCACCATTTCCGATGAGCGTAAAAAGAAATATGACTTCTCCACGCCGTACACCATTTCGGGCGTGCAGGCGCTGACGCTGAAGAAAAATGCCGGCAGCATCACCCGCCCCGAAGATCTGGCAGGTAAAAAAGTGGGCGTCGGTCTGGGCACCAACTACGAGCAGTGGTTACGTGCAAACGTGAAAGGTGTCGATGTTCGTACCTATGATGACGATCCTACCAAATACCAGGATCTGCGTTCAGGTCGCGTTGATGCGATTCTGGTGGACCGTCTGGCGGCACTGGATCTGGTGAAGAAAACCGGTGACACGATGGCCGTCGCTGGCCCTGCGTTCTCGCGTCTTGAAGCGGGCGTTGCACTGCGTAAAGGTAACGAAGATTTACTGAAAGCCATTAACCAGGCGATTGCAGAGATGCAGAAAGACGGCACGCTCAAAAAGCTGTCTGAGAAATGGTTTGGCGCGGACGTTACGCAATAATGCAGGAAAGTTTACAACTGGTGCTGGATTCAGCACCATTCCTTCTTAAAGGCGCGCTGTTTACGCTTCAGCTCAGTATTGGCGGGATGTTTTTTGGGCTGATACTGGGCTTTGTGCTGGCGCTGATGCGCTTGTCGCGCTTTTGGCCCATCAGCTGGCTGGCACGTATCTACGTGTCGATTTTTCGTGGCACGCCGCTTATCGCTCAGTTGTTTATGATCTACTACGGTCTGCCCCAGTTTGGCATTGAGCTGGATCCAATTCCTTCCGCGATGATTGGCCTGTCGCTGAATACAGCAGCCTATGCATCGGAATCGCTTCGTGGTGCCATTGCGGCGATTGAGCGCGGCCAGTGGGAAGCGGCGGCCAGCATTGGCATGACGCCGTGGCAAACGCTGCGCAGGGTTATTTTGCCTCAGGCTGCCCGTACCGCTTTACCGCCATTGGGTAACAGCTTCATCAGCCTGGTCAAAGATACCTCACTGGCGGCGACCATTCAGGTACCGGAGTTATTTCGTCAGGCCCAGTTGATTACCTCACGTACGCTGGAGGTATTTACGATGTATCTGGCGGCCTCGGTTATCTACTGGATCATGGCTACCGTGCTGTCTGCCTTACAGAACCGGCTCGAAGCACACGTTAACCGTCAGGATCAGGAGGCGAAATGAGTGCCATTGAAGTACGCCAACTGGTGAAACAGTTTAACGGCCAAACGGTACTGCACGGCATCGATCTGGATGTTGCGCCGGGTGAAATTGTGGCGATTATCGGCCCGAGCGGATCCGGTAAAACGACGCTGTTGCGCAGCATCAACCTGCTTGAAGTGCCTGAGGCCGGGCGCATCAAAGTCGGTGATATTACGATTGACGCCAGTCTGGGGATCAATAAGCAGAAAGAACAGGTGCGCCAACTCCGTCAGCAGGTGGGGTTTGTGTTTCAGAACTTCAATTTGTTTCCGCATCGCTCGGTGCTGGAAAACATTATTGAGGGGCCGGTCATCGTCAAAGGCGAAACCAAAGCGGACGCGGTTGCGCGGGCGCGTGGCCTGCTTGAAAAAGTGGGATTGCAGGGTAAAGAAGACAGCTATCCACGTCGTCTTTCCGGCGGACAGCAACAACGTGTTGCCATTGCCCGCGCGCTTGCCATGCGGCCTGAAGTCATTTTGTTTGATGAACCGACCTCGGCGCTGGATCCCGAGCTGGTGGGCGAAGTGTTGAATACGATCCGGGCGCTGGCGCAGGAAAAGCGCACGATGGTGATTGTGACCCATGAGATGAGCTTTGCCCGTGATGTCGCTGACCGGGCGATTTTCATGGATCAGGGCCGCGTGGTAGAACAGGGCCCGGCCAAAGCGTTGTTCAGCGCTCCTCAGCAGGCACGTACCCGACAGTTTCTGGATAAATTTCTTAATCAATAATCCCCAAAATGCCGCCCGAGACGGGCGGCGTTTTATTTATTTTTTTCCTGCCTGCGCGCTCAGTTTCTTCTGAAAATTTACGGCTGGTCTTTCCTTAACCTGTTGTTATCGCTTCGGTTATACTGAATGATATTTCAATGACGTAACAGAGTGTAAATTTTAAGACCTCCCCGATTGAGGTGACAGTGAAAATATTAATAATTCTTCACAAATTCATCGCGCTGTCGGGACGTTATAATGACTCACCCCAGGAAGGAAATCCTCTGGATCAATACCCTCAAAGGAGGGTGCATTTTACTTGTCGTACTGCATCACGCCATCATCACCACGTTCGCACCCTCGCTTCATCATCTGACCGCGGGTCTGCTACCGGCACAAGGATGGGTGGCGTTTAATACCTGGCTCTCGCCGTTGCGTATGCCCGCTTTCTTCTTTGTGTCTGGGTTGCTGGCCGCTAACGCGGTCGTGAAGAAAAGCTGGCAGGAAGTGTTTACGAAAAAATTCAGCAATATTGTTTACCTCTACCTGCTGTGGGGCGTGATTCAGTGGCTGAGTATCCACTACATTTCCACCCATTTAGGCGAACGGCTGTCCAGTAGCAAAAATGCCGCCTATGCGGATTCGCCTCTTGAGTTTATCAAGCTGCTGATGCTGTCGATGACCAGCCTGTGGTACCTGTACGCGCTGGCAGGGTTTTTCCTGGTGACGAAGCTTTTCCATCAACAGAAAAGGGTTCTGCTGGCGGCGGCGATAGCGGCGAACTACGCTGCGCAGTTTAACCTGATCCCCGGATGGGGCCCGGCCAGCGTGGCGCAGAACTATCTGTATTTCCTGCTGGGCGTATTTTTCAGCGCGAGGCTAATTGAACTGAGCGCCCTTAAGGGACGTCACTGGCTGTGGCTTGGCGCGATTGCACTTGTCGGCATCGCCCATCATGCAGGTGGCATCTATAAAAACCCGTTTTACAGCCTGCTGACGATCGTGTTTGGCATCGTGCTGTGTCGTTTTCTCAATGCGCATTTCAGAATGACCTGGCTGAACGCTATCGGTCGAAATACATTACAAATCTATGTGTTACACCGCATTTTTATCGAACTGCTCGGACTGAGCGCTATCACACTGGCCCTGCATTTCGGCTGGTTCGGCAATGCCGGCTTTAGCTGGGCCTGGGCGCTGCTGATGCCGGTGACCGGTGTGGCGGTATGCACACTGCTGTCGCTGCTGGTCTGGTCGTTACTTAATCGCGGGCCAGGACGTATGTTGTTTCTCCATCCATGCCTGGTCAGTCAGCGTCAGCCTGAAACGCAAACCTTATCCTGAAGATCCGGGCCAGCGTGCTGGCCCCTTTTTTCATCCGCCAGATCACTTCTCCGTTGCCCGTCATGCCCGCGAGCCCGGAGCCAGGTCAGCGCACGCCTGACTGTGAAGCCATTTTTTATCGGGAAAACGGGATAAAAGCGCCTACGTCAGTCCCAAAGGTACGCCTGTTGAAAGCAGAGCAGGGCCTCGGTTTATGTCATAAGGATAACCAGACAGGAAAGGAAAACGCGCTTGCCGGGCGCAGTGTCAATAAATCCCTTTAAGTGTAAAGTACGGTTCGAAACGCACCGCAACGCGGGTATTTAAGACTTTCGCTACATTCAGCAGAAAGAACATACGGAATACTTTTCGCACAAGAGAAGGCGATGTGAATTGCCGTTTCACCGCAGCGGAAATGTGCCGATGATGAGCAAAGAAAAAGAAGAAATTGCCTGGATTAATACACTCAAAGGCCTGTGTATCCTGCTGGTTATTCTGTATCACACGGTATTACCCGGCTTTGATGATACGGTAACACATCTGACCGCGGGCCTGCTCCCGGCTGAACTGTGGGTCCGGTTTAACCTGCTACTGTCGCCGCTGCGCATGCCCGCCTTTTTCTTTGTATCGGGTCTGCTGGCCAGTCATGCCATTCTTCACCGGCCCTGGCAGTCTGTCGCCACCAGCCGCATTATGAATCTGTTTTACCTTTATCTGTTATGGGGCGTTATTCAGTGGGGATCCATTTCCGGCATCGCGACGGAAATTACCGGACAGCGTATTTCGCAAAATCTTAATGCGGCCTATGCCGGTTCGTTTTCAGAATTTCTCAGACTGACCTTTCTCGCCATGAGTACCGCCTGGTATTTATATGGTCTGGCACTCTATTTCCTGTGCGCCAAATGGTTTCAACATTACAAAATCCCGCTGCTTATCGTAGCCGCTGTGCTGAACTATCTGGCGGTCGAAAAGAGTATTCCGTTCTGGGGACCGCAAAGTCTGGCGCAGTATTTTATCTTTTTTGTATTGGGCGCATTTTGGTGGGCACCCATGCTACGACTGAGCGAAGGGCGACGGGAGAACAGGTTGCCGTGGCTGTTACTGGGACTGCTGGCTGTACTACAGGGCCTGCTTGATTTGAACAGCCGTCTTTTTCTCTGTCTGATTGCCATCCTGGCCAGCGTGGCCGCCTGCCGATGGTTAAGCCAGCTGGGCTGTATGGCCTGGCTGAACTGGACAGGCCGCCATACCTTACCCCTTTACGTTATTCACCGTATTTTCATTGAATATTTCGGGATGACGGCGATTTTATATGCGCAACGTCACCAGCTTTTTGAGCTGACAGGCTTTTCATGGCTTTGGGCCTGTCTCTATCCTCCGGTGATGGTTACGATCTGCGCCTTGTGCTCCATGGCGGTCTGGTCATTGCTGAATCGGGGACCGGGACGCGCGCTGTTTCGCTTGCCACACCTGATGAAACGGCCTTCCATTCCGGCAGCCTGACCGTTGTACGCATGTCAGCCACCTGTCTCTGCGGCGCGTCCGGATTGCGTATGAGGGGGATGTGCGCGCAGAGACCACCTGGTAGCGCGAATCCCTTCGCACTTCTCCACTGCTGAGGCGCTCAACGGCCGCGGGTTTTTCATCCGTCATAAAAAAAGGTTCATGCCAGGCATGAACCTTGATCACAACCAGAATGAAACGCGCCGACAGTTAACCGATCGTCATCAGGCTGGCGTTACCGCCCGCGGCGGCGGTGTTGACGCTCAAAGAGCGTTCAATCAGCAGGCGTTCCAGTAACAGGTTGGTTTCACCGCGGGCAAATCCCTGTACCGAGACAATCGCACCTTCACGCGCCGCAATCTGCTCGCACAGGCTGCGGAGCTGGTCGGCATCACCATGATAAATCACGGCATCAAACTGCGCGGTCAGCGGATCCTTCGCCAGGGTAATACGGCTCTTCACTGCTGCCGGTAAGGTATTAAGCAGCGTACGATGCAGGTCATCATCCGGCCACAGGGCCTGACTGCCGACGCTGGTTACCGCAGCCAGCTGAATCAGCGCATCGTCGTTGTTATCTGCCAGACAGAGCACCTGTTCGCGCGGGAGTAACAGGAAGGTGTTGCGCTCTCCTGTTGGGCCCGGCAGCAGACGAACCGTACCGGCCTGCGCCAGCTGTTCATAATGCTGACACAGCGCAGACAGCTGTGGCTTATCTTTTGCCCAGTCGGTCAGTGCCTGATGCGGCGCTAACATGCGTTGACGCTGACTGTTGTCTGCGGGACGTTCCGCATCCTGACGGGCGAGGGTGGTGCTCAGCGCCTCATCCGGGCGGTTAGCCAGCAGACGATAAAGATACAGTGGGCCGCCCGCTTTTGGACCGGTACCTGAGAGGCCTTCGCCCCCAAAGGGTTGCACACCGACGACCGCGCCGACCATGTTGCGGTTAACATACAGGTTACCCACTTTGGCACTGGCGGTGACCTGCGTGATGGTTTCGTCGATGCGCGTATGAACACCCAGGGTCAGGCCATAGCCTGTGGCGTTAATCTGCTCAACGATCTGCGGCAGGTTGCTGCGGGTAAAACGCACCACGTGCAGGACAGGACCAAACACTTCCTGGGTCAGATCGCTGACCTTATCCAGCTCAATCAGCGTTGGTTTCACAAAGGTGCCTGTGGCCCATTCTTTGCTGTCATGTGGGTTATCCTGTGCCGTCTGGTAGACCTTAAAGCCTTTATTACGCATGGCCTGAATATGGCGTTCGATGTTGGCTTTGGCTTCCTGATCAATCACCGGACCGATGTCGGTGGACAGGCGTTCCGGGTTGCCCATGCGGCATTCCGCCATCGCGCCACGCAGCATTTTTAACGTGTGGTCTGCGACGTCTTCCTGCACGCAGAGCAGACGCAGGGCGGAGCAGCGTTGTCCCGCGCTGTCAAAGGCCGATGCCACGATGTCGACAACCACCTGTTCGGTCAGCGCGGAGGAGTCCACAATCATGGCATTCATTCCGCCCGTTTCCGCAATCAGCGGTGTCGGACGGCCCTGCGGATCGAGTCTGCCCGCCAGATTGCGTTGCAGCAGCGTGGCAACGGCGGTAGAGCCGGTAAACATGACGCCGCGCACCCGTTCGTCGCCGGTGAGCTGTGCCCCCACGGTTTCGCCCTGACCCGGCAGCAGTTGCAGTACACCGGCGGGCACGCCAGCGCTCAGTAAAATATTGACGGCCTGTGCGGCAATTAACGGCGTTTGCTCGGCGGGTTTCGCCAGCACGCTGTTACCTGCCGCCAGAGCCGCGGCGATTTGGCCGGTAAAAATGGCCAGCGGGAAGTTCCACGGGCTGATGCAGACTACCGGGCCAAGCGGGCGGTGGGTTTCGTTATCGAAATCATGGCGCACAATGCCGGCATAGTAATAAAGGAAATCGACCGCTTCACGCACCTCGGCAATGGCGTTGTTATAGGTTTTTCCGGCTTCACGCACCAGAAGACCCAGCAGTTGCTGTAGCTGGCTTTCCATCAGCTGTGCGGCGCGCTCCAGAATGGCGGCACGCTCCTGCGGCGGCGTGGCAAACCAGATAGGGCCGGCATTAACGGCGGCCTCAATGGCCAGGGAAACCTCCTGTTCGGATGCCTGGCGCACGGTGCCCACCACATCCGCAGGGACGGCCGGATTGAGCACTGGCTCGCTTTCCCCTCCCGTCAAAGGGCCGTCGATAAGCGGTTGCGCCACATACGTTTCGGTAGCACCGCTCAGCAGCGCGCTGGACAGTGACGCAAGACGATGTTCATTCGCCATATCAAGACCGGCGGAGTTCACGCGGTCCTCACCATACAGGTCACGTGGTAACGGAATTTTCGGGTGCGGCAGGCCCAGTGTTCCTTCGCTGAGACCCAGTTTTTCCACTTCGGCAACCGGATCGGCGACCAGTTCGTCGATGGGCAGGGACGTATCGGCGATGCGGTTAACGAAGGAGGTATTCGCGCCGTTCTCCAGTAAGCGTCGCACCAGATAGGCGAGCAGCGTTTCATGCGTACCGACCGGGGCATAAATACGGCAGGGACGATTAAGTTTACCGTCTGTGACCTTGCCGACCACCTGTTCATACAGCGGTTCACCCATGCCGTGCAGGCACTGGAACTCGTACTGACCCGGATAGTAGTTATTGCCTGCCAGCTGATAAATGGCGGCCAGGGTGTGCGCATTGTGGGTGGCAAACTGCGGATAGATCAGGTTCGGCACCGCCAGCAGCTTGCGCGCGCAGGCCAGGTACGAAATGTCGGTATACACTTTGCGCGTGTACACCGGATAGCCTTCCAGGCCTTCCATCTGGGCGCGTTTAATTTCGCTGTCCCAGTAAGCGCCTTTCACCAGACGAATCATCAAACGGCGGCGGCTACGTTGCGCCAGGTCGATCAGCTCATCAATAACAAACGGACAGCGCTTCATATAGGCCTGAATGACAAAGCCGATACCGTTCCAGCCCTCCAGTTCAGGCTCAAAACACAGCCTTTCGAGCATATCAAGAGAGAGTTCCAGGCGGTCGGCTTCTTCTGCATCAATATTAATGCCGATGTCGTAAGAGCGGGCCAGTAGCGTCAGCGACTTAAGCAGCGGATACAGCTCATCCATCACCCGGTCGTACTGGGCACGGCTGTAGCGCGGGTGCAGGGCAGAGAGCTTAATTGAAATGCCCGGGCCTTCATAAATGCCGCGGCCATTGGAGGCTTTGCCAATCGCATGAATCGCCTGCTGATACGAAACCAGATAGGCTTTCGCATCGCTGGCGGTCAGGGCGGCTTCGCCCAGCATATCGTAAGAGTAACGGAAACCTTTCTCTTCAAGCTTACGGGCGTTAGCCAGTGCTTCGGCGATGGTTTCACCTGTCACGAACTGTTCACCCATCAGGCGCATCGCCATATCCACGCCTTTACGGATCAGCGGTTCACCACTCTTGCCAATGATCCGGTTGAGCGAGCGCGACAGATTCGCTTCGTTATGCGTTGAGACCAGGCGGCCGGTAAATAACAGGCCCCAGGTGGCGGCGTTAACAAACATGGACGGACTGCGGCCCAGATGCGACTGCCAGTTGCCGTTACTGATCTTGTCACGGATAAGCGCATCGCGCGTCGGTTTATCCGGAATACGCAGCAACGCTTCCGCCAGGCACATCAGCGCCACGCCTTCCTGTGAAGATAATGAAAACTCCTGAAGCAGACTTTGCACCATACCGGCGCGTCCGGTTGCCCCTTTTTGGTGCCTGAGCTTCTCTGCCAGGGTAAAGGCGAGCTGCCGGGTTTTTTCAGCCAGCGGAGCGGGAAGGCGGGCTTGCTCCAGCAACATGGGAACGGCATCGGTTTCCGGTCTACGCCAGGCGGCCGTCACGGCCGAACGGGCTACCGACTGCGGCAGGATGTGCTCTGCGAAGTCAAGGAACGGCTGAACCATCTCGTCCGCAGCGACCTCATCAGAAGCCGATTCGTTGAGCTGCAGGGGAATCTCTTCCACTGTTTCACCGGCTTCTAACTGCACGAGATAGTTAAAGATCGCTTGTTTAATCAGCCAGTGCGGCGTGCGATCCATTTTCTGTGCCGCCAGTTTAATGCGACTGCGGGTGGCTTCATCCAGCTTCACCCCCATGGTCGTTGTTCCCATGATTTCTGTTCCTTAAAACGTTTTTTACCAGAGCAAGGGCTGCACTATCACTCATGTTGCAACTTTGTGCAACCGTGTTAAATGTGACCTTGCTTCCATACTTTACCGCCGCTTTTGCCATTAACATTTAAAAGCGGCACAAATCTTGCTGCAAGAAACTCGCCAATGTTGCAACCCCCTTCAATTTAAACAGGGTTGTGGTGGGAAAGGTGCAACTTAAGTGTGAGCGGGCGCAACCTGTGAACATTTAAAACAGGGAGAGAGGTGAAACTGATGTAACGGATGTGTTAAATGCATTGTGTAGAACGTGCCTTTACGGCAGGATACCGCGCCTTAAGGGAAACGGGACTTTTATCGATGCGGTAATACGCTGACGCTACCCCGTTCCGGTGGCGCAGGAAAAGATTTCTCTTAAGAGATCGGATAATAACGGAGAAACACATGACAGTAAGTACACCCATGCTGGTGACCTTTTTAATTTATATCCTCGGGATGGTGCTCATCGGTTTTATTGCCTGGCGCTCAACCAAAAACTTTGATGACTACATTCTGGGCGGTCGCAGCCTGGGCAGTGTGGTTACCGCGCTGTCAGCGGGTGCCTCTGACATGAGCGGCTGGCTGCTGATGGGCTTACCCGGTGCCATTTTTCTCTCCGGCATTTCAGAAAGCTGGATCGCCATTGGTCTGATTATTGGTGCCTGGCTTAACTGGAAAATTGTCGCGGGTCGTTTACGCGTCCAGACAGAACATCATGATAACGCCTTAACCTTGCCCGACTTTTTCACCAGCCGCTTTGAAGATCGCAGCAAAATTCTGCGTGTGATTTCTGCGGTCGTCATCCTGATGTTTTTCACCATTTACTGTGCTTCCGGTGTGGTTGCCGGTGCGCGCCTGTTTGAAAGCACCTTTGGAATGGACTACGCCACGGCCTTATGGGCCGGTGCGGCGGCGACCATTCTCTATACGCTGGTGGGCGGATTCCTGGCGGTAAGCTGGACAGATACGGTTCAGGCCAGCCTGATGATCTTCGCCCTGATTCTGACGCCGCTTATCGTCATCATGGCCGTCGGCGGTTTAAGCGATTCGCTCGCAGTCATTCAGGCTAAAAGCACGGAAAACCTGGATATGTTCAAAGGACTGAATGTGGTTGCGGTCCTGTCGCTACTGGGCTGGGGATTAGGTTATTTTGGCCAGCCCCATATTCTGGCCCGCTTTATGGCGGCGGATTCACACCGGTCAATTCGTACCGCGCGCCGTATTGGTATGGCCTGGATGATTTTGTGTCTGGCCGGCGCCGTCGCGGTTGGCTTCTTTGGTATCGCCTATTTCCAGAACAACCCGGGCGAGGCCGCTGGTGTAACTCAAAACGGCGAGCGTGTCTTCATTGAGCTGGCACGTATTCTGTTTAACCCCTGGATTGCCGGGATTCTGCTGTCAGCCATTTTAGCGGCCGTCATGTCGACACTCAGTTGCCAACTGCTGGTGTGCTCCAGCGCCCTGACCGAAGACCTGTATAAAGGCTTTTTGCGCAAAAATGCCAGCCAGAAAGAACTGGTCTGGGTCGGTCGCCTGATGGTGCTGCTGGTCGCGCTGATTGCCATCGCGCTGGCCGCCAACCCTGAAAACCGGGTATTAGGCCTGGTCAGCTATGCATGGGCGGGCTTTGGTGCGGCGTTCGGGCCGGTTGTGCTGTTCGGCGTGTGCTGGAAACGTATGAACCGCAATGGCGCATTAGCGGGCATGGTTGTCGGTGCGGTGACCGTGGTGGTCTGGAAGCAGTATGGCTGGCTCGGTCTGTACGAAATCATCCCGGGCTTTATCCTGGCCAGTCTCGCCATCGTCGTCTTTAGCCTGGCGAGTCGCGCACCGTCAACCCAGGCGATGGCACGTTTCGATGCCGCTGAGGCCGAGTTCCAGACGAAGTAATCGCCTTCTTTTTTCCACCGCCTGCCCCCGTGAGGGCAGGCTTTTTTTTGCGCGTTATCTGGCACAGACAGTTACGAAATTATTTCGTTGTGGAACTTGTATTTTTTTGAGTGGTAATGATAATCGGTATCGTTCGTTTTTACGTAACTTTACGCGTCGTTGACGCCGGTTAACATTTAAGAGGTTGGCGATGTTCGTTCCGTTTCTCATTATGCTGCGCGAAGGGCTTGAAGCCGCGTTGATCGTCAGCCTGATCGCCAGTTATCTAAAGCGCACTCAGCGCACTCAGTGGTTTCCTGCGATGTGGGCAGGCGTCTTTATTGCCGCCGCACTCTGCCTTGGGCTGGGTATCTTTATCAACCAGACCACGGGTGAGTTTCCGCAGAAACAGCAAGAGCTGTTTGAAGGTATCGTGGCGGTAATCGCGGTCGTTATCCTGACCTCGATGGTGTTCTGGATGCGCCGGGTCGCGCGCAATATCAAACGGGAACTTGAACACGCCGTCGACGAGGCATTGCATAAATCGGCCGGCGGCGGCTTGGCGCTGGTGATGATGGTGTTTCTGGCCGTCGCACGCGAAGGGCTGGAATCAGTGTTCTTTCTGCTGGCCGCGTTCACACAGGATGTCGGTTATGCGCCGCCGTTGGGTGCGGTGTTGGGGCTGGCCACGGCGGTGGTGCTGGGCATGCTGATCTACTGGGGCGGCCTGCGGCTCAATATGGCGCACTTTTTCCGCTGGACCAGTATTTTCATTCTGCTGGTGGCAGCAGGCCTGGCGGCAGGGGCTATTCGCGCTTTTCATGAGGCAGGGCTGTGGAACCATTTTCAGCAGGTGGCCTTTGATATGAGCCCGATCTTGTCCACGCATTCGCTGTTTGGCACAGTGCTGGAAGGCATGCTTGGCTATCAGGAAGCGCCCAGCGTCAGTGAAGTCGCTGTCTGGCTGCTCTATCTGATCCCCGCTTTATTATTGTTTGTTATGCCTGCACGCGCTGATACCTCAGCAGCTGCGCGCTAACGCGTTTACCCGGCGCGTCAGCCGCGCCTCTGACTGAACAGGGAAAAAATATGATGATGCGTTTTAACCGTAATGCGGTACTGGCTTCTCTGCTGGCGTTTTCTGGCTCTTCACTGGCTGCAGCCATTCCGCAGGTCAGCGTCACTGTGACGGACAAACAGTGTGAGCCCATGTCAGTTACGGTACAGGCCGGTAAAACTCAGTTTCTGATTAAAAATAACAGCCAAAAAGCGCTGGAATGGGAAATTCTCAAAGGCGTGATGGTGGTCGAAGAGCGCGAAAATATTGCGCCGGGCTTTAGCCAGAAACTGACGGCCAACCTGGAAGCCGGGGAATATGACATGACCTGTGGCCTGCTGACGAACCCGAAAGGCAAACTGATCGTGCAGGGCACCGGGAGCAAAAGTGCGCAACAAGGCAAACCCGAACTGATGCAACTGGCGGGCCCCATTAATGCCTATAAAGCCTATGTCACTGAGGAAGTGAGTCAGCTGGTATCCGGCACGCAGGCGTTTACGGATGCGGTGAAAGCCGGTGATGTGGCTAAAGCCAAAGCGTTATTTGCGCCCACCCGTCAGCACTACGAGCGCATTGAGCCGATCGCGGAGCTGTTTTCTGACCTTGATGGTCGTATTGATGCCCGCGAAGATGATTACGAGAAAAAAGCCGACGATCCGAAATTTACCGGCTTCCATCGTCTCGAAAAAGCCCTGTTTGCAGATAACACGACGAAAGACATGGCAGGCTATGCCGACCAGTTAAATCACGATGTGCATGACCTGCAACAACGCGTGAGTGAACTGGCATTTCCTCCGGCGAAAGTGGTGGGCGGAGCCGCCGGGCTGATTGAAGAGGTGGCGGCGACCAAAATCTCTGGCGAAGAGGATCGCTACAGCCGCACGGATCTGTGGGATTTCCGCGCGAATGTGGATGGCGCACAAAAAATTGTCACACTTTTACGTCCGGTACTGCAGCAGGCGAACCCACAGCTTTTAGCAAAAATAGACGCTAACTTCAGTAAAGTGGATGCGATTCTGGATAAATACCGCACGCAGCAAGGTTATGAATCCTATGAAAAACTGACCCAGGCTGACCGCACGGCGCTGAAAGGGCCGATCACCGCTCTGGCGGAAGATCTTTCCCTACTGCGTGGCACACTGGGCCTGAACTAATCATGGACAAGGATCAGGAATTACAGCAGCCCGCGCGGCGGCGTTTATTAAAAGGGCTGGGCATGCTGGGCGGCGCGGCTGCGGTAGGCGCGGGCTGTCCGTTTCATGCCGGGGCTGCTGAGCAGCCCGACAGTTTTGCACCGGGCACGGTTACGCCGAACGCGCGTCAGCAACGACAGCCTTTCTATGGCGTGCATCAGGCGGGCATTATTACCCCACAGCAGGCCGCCATGATGCTGGTGGCGTTTGATGTGCTGACCAGCGACAGGCGTGAGCTGCAGCGGTTGTTTCAACTGCTGACACAGCGCATTGCGTTTTTAACGGCGGGCGGCAAGGCCCCCGCCGTGGTCAACCCACAGCTGCCACCGATGGATTCCGGTATCCTGGGGGCCGAGATTGCCCCCGATAATCTGACCATCACGGTGTCAGTCGGTAACGCGCTGTTTGACGGGCGTTTCGGTCTGGCTGCGCTCAAACCCGCGAAACTGCAGCCGATGACCCGGTTCCCTAATGATTCGCTGGATGCCAGTCAGTGCCATGGCGATCTGCTGTTGCAGATTTGCGCCAATACCCAGGACACGGTGATCCACGCGCTGCGCGATATCATCAAACATACGCCGGATCTGCTGGGCGTACGCTGGCGGCGGGAAGGGTTTATCTCCGATCATGCCGCGCGCAGCGCGGGCAAAGAAACGCCCATTAATCTGCTGGGCTTTAAAGACGGCACGGCAAATCCGGACACGCACAATCACGCCTTGATGGATAAGCTGCTCTGGGTCACCGAGGATCAGCACGAGCCAGCCTGGGCGCGGAATGGCAGCTATCAGGCGGTAAGGTTGATTCGTTTCCACGTGGAAATGTGGGATCGCACACCGTTGGGCGAACAGCAGACCATTTTCGGTCGCGAAAAGCTGAGCGGCGCGCCGCTGGGTATGAAAAATGAACATGACGTTCCCGATTACCGTAACGATCCGGATGGCCAGATAATTGCGCTGGATGCGCATATTCGTCTGGCAAACCCCCGTACGCCCGCCACGGAAAGCAGCCTGATGTTGCGCCGGGGATACAGTTATTCGTCCGGTGTTTCCGCTTCAGGTCAACTGGAGATGGGATTACTCTTCGTCTGCTATCAGCATGATTTGGAATTGGGTTTCCTTACCGTCCAGAACCGCTTAAATGGCGAAGCGCTGGAAGAGTATATACGTCCGTTTGGCGGCGGTTACTTTTTTGTCTTACCCGGCGTGGTGAATGAAAACCATTATTTAGGCCAGTCCTTACTGGAAAGTTGATTAAATTTTAGGCGCGGCATTCTGTGTCTGACAGCGCAGCGTGCCGTGTTTTCATATTGCCGTTTTTTCCCCGTACGGCTTTTTTATCGCCCCGTTTAACACGCCTTTTAACGTGACGTAAAATATACTAACCCTCTGTAATAAATACGTAATTTAATTTAAGTAAGGTCTTCGTTAACGGTCGGTTGAATATTTATTTTTCATGAAAGTGAAAATACTGTTGCAAAATACCAATAAGATGGTTCACTTTACTATGAAAGCGTAATCGGGCGTGTTGATGTCTCACACTGGAGTTCGCGCATGGATAGATGTTTTTACAGCCGTTCAGCAGTAAACAATATCGCACTCACCCGTGAGGGACGTTCTTCCTCAACCGCTTTTACATCTCAATGTGTTTTCTCTCTTCAACTTCACTCCTTTTTTACCGGTATACGGTCAGGCTGTTTTGCTGCCGGATATCAATCGTCATGGCCTGTCACGGCTCTAAAGGAAGCCAACTGAAACCTCTAAAGCGTTCACGTAATCGCAACGGGCGTATTGCCTGAAGCGGGAAATGAAACCAACTGTAAGGTGCCACTATGGGAAGACAGAAAGCAGTGATCAAAGCGCGTCGAGAAGCAAGACGAGTGCTTCGTAATGACTCACGCAGTCATCGTCAGCGTGAAGAAGAATCGGTCACTTCGCTGGTGCAAATGGGTGGGCTCGATGCAATTGGCATGGCACGCGATGTGCGTGACCGGGCGCCGATTGAAGCCCGAAATGAAGCTCAGGCGCATTATCTTAACGCCATAGAAACAAAACAGCTTATCTTCGCCACGGGCGAAGCGGGCTGCGGCAAAACCTGGATTAGTGCTGCGAAAGCAGCAGAGGCCCTGATTCATAAGGATATCGACAGGATTATCGTTACGCGCCCGGTGCTACAGGCGGATGAGGATCTGGGATTCCTTCCTGGTGATATCTCAGAGAAATTCGCCCCCTATTTCCGCCCGGTTTACGACATTCTGGTTAAACGTCTTGGCGCATCCTTTATGCAATATTGTCTGCGTCCGGAAATCGGCAAAGTGGAAATTGCGCCTTTCGCCTATATGCGCGGCCGCACCTTTGAAAATGCGGTAGTGATTCTGGACGAAGCGCAGAACGTGACGGCTGCGCAGATGAAAATGTTCCTGACCCGCCTTGGCGAAAATGTCACGGTGATTGTTAACGGCGATATTACCCAGTGCGATTTGCCCGCTGGGGTGCCTTCCGGTCTCGCAGACGCGCTGGCGCGTTTCGAAGAGGACGAGATGGTTGGCATTGTCCGTTTCGGCAAAGAGGATTGTGTGCGTTCCGCGCTGTGTCAGCGCACTCTGCACGCGTACAGCTAGCGTTCGATTGAGTCATGTAGCGACCAAACCCGGCTCCGGCCGGGTTTTTTTGTGTCTCAGATTCGCCGCCTGGCCGCGATCATTCACCGCTGCCGATCTGCCAGATAAAGGTCGGATCGCGCCGGTTCACTTCCCAGTCGCCGACATTTCGGCTCTTGTAGATCACCGGATTGTGGGACGCGATGGTTCGGGCATTGCGCCAGTGCCTGTCCAGCGTGTTTATCACCCGCGTATCGGACGCGCCCAGCGCATTAAATAACTCGCTGGCCGCGCGGGTAATCCATTCTACGGCGACGACCTGCGCTTTGGCGGCCTCCACTTCGGCCTGCACGTTAGCGGCGTGAATCAGGCTTTCTGCTTGCCCTTGTTGGTGCGCATCAAACGCAAGCTGGAGGGACGGCGTGGCCTGCTGCACGGCGGCATCTGTCGCCCAGACCCAACTGCTTATCTGGCCGACAACCTGCAACACCTGCACATCCTGTTTGACCTGGCGGGCATTACCGTGGCTGTAAATGCGTTTTCGTTGTGCAACGCTCCGGGATACATCCCGCACAATAGCGCGACCAATGCCGGCCAGGGTGGCGAGTAAGACATGCTGATAAAAAGCCGTCTGATAGCGAAAGCGTTCACTAAAGTCATACACATGCGCAGGCTCCACGTGCGCCTCGCGAAAGCGCGTAGTGCCGCTACCGGTCAGGCGTTGCCCAAATCCATCCCAGTCATCGTCCCGCTCAACGCTGTCCTGATGAGTGCTCACCACCGCAATCACGTCGCGCTGGTTGTCGGTGCGCTTAGCGTACACATCAATCCAGTCGGCATAGAGTGTGCCGGTGCTGTAAAACTTTTCGCCCGTCAGTTGCCAACCGTGCCCGGTAGGGGAAACGGTGGTATTCACGTCTCCCAGCCTGACGCTGCCCGTTTCACTCCAGCCACTGCCGACAATGTCGCCATCAACAAAGCGGCGAAACCAGCGTTGACGGTCTTCGCTGTCAGGCTGATTGAGGCGATCCTCGACAAAGGCCATATGGGCACGCAGAGCCTGAGGCAGATTGGAATCCGCTTCTGCCAGCTCGGTGAGCAAACGAAAAAGCTGCGGCAGCGAAGCCCCCAGGCCGCCATTAGCCGTTGGGATACGCAGCGTGCCAAAGCCCGCCGCCTTAAGCCAGTTTATCGGCTCATGCAACAGTGTCCGGTCGCGTTCGCGTGCAGCGGCCCCGTCGGCGATGCGGGCAAAAACAGGACGAAAGCGTTCTGCCAGACGGGTGTAATCAGGTTCAGACATGGTGTTCTCCTTGGGCTGACGGGTCATCAATATCGTGGCGCGTCGGTTCAAAGCGCACCACAAGCAGGAAAATGATGGGGATGAGAGCGGCCAGTGACACGATCCAGAACAGGTTGGTGCCATAAGCCGCCTGCAATATCGGCAGAATGAACAGCGCCAGTGCGCTTCCTGCACCAGAGATCGAACGGCTAAATCCGACGCCGGTGGCGCGAATAGATGTGGGATAGGCGAGGGCGGGATAGATCATTAACTGCGCACCGGGTCCGAACCCTTCGGCAAACAGCCACACTCCCAGCAGCAGAATGGCAAAGACCACACCGTAAGTGGCTTCAGGATGCCCGATCAAGGCCAGTGAAATCAGGGCGATAAACTGTAGCGCAAACCCCGCGATGGCCACATGACGAGAGGGAAATTTCCAGGCCAGTCGCATGCCCAGCAGGCCGCCGGTAAAGGCGAACAGCGCATTAAGTCCCAGTGAGGCGGCAATGGTTTCGAACACGCCCGCGCCCAGAAACTGCGCCAGAATCGAGGGGAGGAAAAATGCGATAGCCGTATATTCAAAAGCGATACAGGCGTTCATCACCGCTGCCACGATAGTGCGTTCGCGATATGGCTTCTGGAACAGCACGCGGAAACTGACCGCCGGTGCGACAGGCTCGATGGCAGGGGACTTATCTTCATGTGCCTGGATGCCATAGGACTCACGCAGAATACGGACCGCACCGCGTAAATCTCCCTGATTAGCCGCCCATAAAGGCGATTCGTTCATAAACTTGCTGCGCACGGCAATAATCAGCAGGGCAGGCACGGCACCAAACAACAGCGATGCCCGCCACAGCCAGTCAATGTGCTGGGCTGGCAACAGGAAGTAGAGGGCGAAGATGATGAAAAAGCAGACCGACGAGGCGGCATACCACATCGGGCACCAGGCCGCCAGTCGCGCAGCTTTGTTGCCTTTACCCGAAAACTTCGAGAATTCGGCCAGATAGGCCATGGCCACAGGCAAATCCATTCCCACACCAATGCCCATCAAAAAGCGCGCCCCGATCAGTACCCAGACATTCGGAGCCAGACCGGCAGCGAGGGCAGAAACGACGAAAAAAAGCATGTCTGCCATAAACACCGAATAGCGACCGTATTTATCGGTCAGCCAGCCGCCAGCCAGGTTGCCCACAATGGTGCCGATCATAATGGAGGAGGTGACCAGCCCGGTTAAGGTTGGCGTTAAGCTAAACGTCTTAACGACATCATCGATGCCGTAGGACAGCGTCGTGAGGTCATAGGCATCCAGAAAAACGCCGCCCAGCGCCAGAAACACGATCCAGCGCGCATAGCTGTTTTTGTCACTTTGCGTATTGATCAGTCGGGCCACATCGTTGACGGAGCGAACCGGTGTGGAAGGCGGCGAGGGGATCGCCACATCATCATCGATATTGAGAGTGCTCATGTTTTCCTCGTTATTGTCTGTACAGGTGCTGCCTTTATAAGCAGTGCATACGCAGTAAACAAACAAGAAAAAGTGATAAGGAATGCTTTAATTTCAATAAGTTATTTTTTATTCTCAGGCATGAAAAAGACCGGAAACGTGGGCACGCTTCCGGTATGGGTTGGGTGAATCAGGCTAACGAAGCCGTCTCGTTATGTTATGAGGCTTCAGCAGGGACGATCAGGCCCGCTGACGAGGGCGTGCGTCGGTAGCTGGCACCAGGATGAGGATGAGTAAGGCGATCGCCCAGCCCAAAAAGCTTCTCCCGTAACGTGCCGGGCTGGTAATCCTGCTTATATACGCCGCGTTTTTGCAGTTCCGGCACCAGCAGGTTCACGACGTCAGCAAAGGTTTCATGGGTAACGGCATAAGCCAGATTAAAACCGTCAACGTCTGTTTCCTCCACCCAGCTCTGTAGTTCATCTGCCACGGTTTCGGTGCTGCCCACCAGCAACGGCCCAAAGCCGCCAATGCCTACCCAGTCGGCCATGTTTTGCACCGTCCATTCACGCTGCGGATCGGCGGTCGAGAAGCTCTCTACAACAGACTGAATCGCATCGGTATGAAGATGTTTAAACACCTGATCGGGTTGATACTGACTAAAGTCAATGCCGGTCCAGCCGGAAATCAGGGCAAGGGCACCTTCGTGGCTGACATAACGTTTGTAATCCTGCCATTTGGCCTGGGCCAGCTTATCGGTCTCGCCCACGATCACGGTTTGCATATTGAAAATGAGAATGCTGCGCGGATCGCGTCCGGCCTCCTCTGCGCGCCGACGAATATCGGCCACGGTTTTCCTGAGCAGCACCTTAGACGGCGCGGCAACAAACACGCACTCGGCATGTTGCGCGGCAAAAGCCTTACCGCGGCTGGAGGCACCCGCCTGATATAACACCGGCGTGCGCTGTGGTGACGGCTCACACAGATGAATGCCCGGCACCTGGAAAAAGGTGCCCTGATGGTTGATCGGATGGACTTTGTTCGGATCGCTGAAGATATGGCGCTCCCGGTCGCGGATAACGGCGTCGTCTTCCCAGCTGCCTTCCAGCAGTTTATAAACCACCTGCAAATACTCATCTGCATAATCGTAACGGGCATCATGACGGGTTTGCGTGGCCTGGCCCAGATTGCGTGCGCCGCTTTCCAGATAGGAGGTGACGATGTTCCAGCCAATCCGCCCTTTGGTAAGATGGTCCAGCGTCGACATCCTGCGCGCAAACGGATAAGGATGCTCAAACGAAAGCGAGGCGGTCAGGCCGAAACCGAGATGCTGAGTGACCATCGCCATTGGGGTGATCAGCGCCAGCGGATCGTTAACCGGCACCTGAGAGGCACTGCGAAGGGCGGCATCATTGTTGCCGTTAAAAACATCATAAATGCCCAGTACATCGGCGATAAACAGGCCGTCAAATTTACCGCGCTCCAGCAGCACGGCTAAGTCTGTCCAGTATTCCAGGTCTTTGTACTGCCAGGAGCGATCGCGCGGATGCGCCCACAGGCCGGGTGACTGATGACCCACGCAATTCATATCAAAGGCATTTAAGCGGATTTCACGTTGTTTAGGCATAGCAGGCTCCTGAGCGGATGCGGCACGCCGGTGCCGCCCACTTTTTAGGGGGATAATAAACAGGTAAGTGATTAGTCAGTCAGTGAAAGGGGACATCGCTCGTTTAGCGTAGCGGTTGTGAGATTCAGCAGTTGACGGGCAACCGCTTCCGCATGCATTGCCACCTGCGGCAGGCCCATCAGTTCACCAAACCGACCGCGGGCCGCGGGACCGACCACATACAGATGGGAATTGCTGTGGCCCTGTGCCGTTCGCGTCTGCGACAGGGCATTGACATCAATGCCAAGCGCTAAAGGATCGGGCCGGATGACGCCGTCATCACACAACTGGCGTAGCAGGGCATCATGTTGTACCAGTTTCCCGTGCGCCGGGCCGGTGGTCACGATCACCTTATCCACCTCCCGCGTCACGACTTCGCCCGAGCGAGTTTGCAGATGCAGCCGTACCGCAGAATAGCTGGACTCTGCCGCCGTCAGCCGCGCCGCCATCACCTGCAACGATCCGTTTTCCTGCCGCGCGTTCAGCACCTGGCCTGCCTGTGGCGCAATGCGGTAGCGGTGCACATCCCACCACGGCCGCAGATGGCGCAGAAAGCGCCGTTGCTCATTCAGTGGCAGGCTCTGCCAGAGGGTCTGGCCCTGCCGACGAACCTCATCAAAGACGACCTGCCACGGAAGCCCGCGCGCCGCCGCCAGACGCATGTCCTGGCGGATGCGCCGTAACCAGCAGCGCACACCCGCTGGCCTGGCAAGGTGCCCTTCAAGCGACCAACTGAGGTCATGCTGACTGATATTGGGCCGGGGAAGTTGTCCACGGCGTGAAAACACGGTGACAGGGCCGCGGTGTCCCTGGCGATCCAGCGTGGCCACCATATCCGCCATCGTTAAACCGCTGCCCACAATGGCGATGCGCTCCTCCGGACCGACAGAGGCGAGGGCGTTCTCCTGCCAGGGATCGGCGATGATGGCGGGATGGTCAGCCAGTGCGGTTAACGCGCCAGGCAACGACGGCGCGGGATGACTGACGGCCAGGACCACAATGTCGGCGGCAAGGTGTTTGCCGGCGGCGGTGCTGACCGTGCCGTCCCGGAAAGCCACAGCGCGATCCTTCAGATGCGCCAGAACGACAGGCGACTCACGTTGTGCCGCCTCGAACTGTGCATTGACCCAACGGGCAAACTGCCTGCGCTGAGGATAGACATGACCATCGTGCCAGCGCGCGGCGGGATCGCTGACATATGCATCAGAGGCGCGATACCAGCGATCAAAGCTGCCTTCTTCCTCTCCCGCCAGCTGCATGCGTGACGCGGGTACATTAAGGCGGTGAGCCGGATCGGCCGTCGAGTAGGCAACGCCCTGCGCCAGCTGCGACCGGGGTTCGATGAGCGTGACACGCAGTCCGGCCTGGCCCAGACGACCCAGATGCACGGCCAGCGCTGTCCCGCTAAATCCACCGCCCACGATGACAATATGCTGCTCTGACATAAACCGCCTCATTTGTTAGCTGGCACTGGCGCTTTTTTCGGGACGACGATCGCCACCGATAGTTTCACCAAAGGGACCTGTATTCACGCTGCGCTGTGCTTTCCCGGCGTGCGTCGACAGCGGCAGCAGTGGCATCAGTAACTCGGCTACCCGGTGCGCTTCTTCCAGATGCGGATAGCCCGACAGAATAAAGTTATCAATCCCCAGCGCCTGGTATTCCCGAATCCGCGCAGCCACCTGCTGAGGGTTGCCGACCAGTGCAGTGCCCGCGCCGCCGCGCACCAGTCCGACGCCTGCCCATAAATTGGGGCCGATGCGTAAGCCTTCGCGTGAACCGCCGTGCAGTGCACTCATGCGCGCCTGGCCCGTCGAATCCATACGGGCAAAGATCTTCTGAGCGGATGCGATGGTTTCATCATCCAGATGAGCTATCAGTTTATCGGCTGCTGCCCAAGCTTCCTCTTCGGTTTCACGCACAATAACGTGCAGTCGAATGCCATAGGACAACGCCCGGCCACGTTCCTGCGCCCGCTGGCGCACAACGTCCAGTTTGGCGGCAACCTGCTCAACGGGTTCGCCCCAGGTGAGATAAGTATCGACCTGACTGGCGGCCACGTCGACCGCATCGTCCGACGAACCACCAAAGTAGAGCGGTGGACCGTCGGCCTGCACAGGCGGAAACAGAATTTCAGCGCCCTCCACACGAATATGTTCACCGTGGAAGTCCACTTTCTCGCCTTTCAGCAAACGGGAATAGACCTCCAGGAACTCCCGCGTGACCTGATAGCGTTCGGCATGACTCAGGAAAATACCGTCGCCTTTATTTTCCACCGGATCGCCACCCGTCACCACATTGATCAGTAAGCGCCCGTCTGACAGACGGTCCAGCGTTGCCGCCATGCGCGCCGCCAGGCTCGGCGGCTGCAACCCCGGCCTGACCGCCACCAGATAACGCAGCTGTTTAGTGATGGGGGCCAGAGCCGCCGCCACCAGCCAGGAATCTTCACAACTTTTACCCGTGGGGATCAGTACGCCGTAGAAACCCAGATTGTCTGCCGCCAGGGCGACCTGTTGCAGATAGGGCAGATCGACCGCTCTGCCGCCCTGGGTGGTCCCCAGATAACGTCCGTCACCGTGGGTGGGTAAAAACCAGAACAGATTAATATTTTTCTCAGAGGCTTCAGGCATTAGCAGATTCCTTTATAACGATATTTGAAATTGGCAAATTAAAAGCAATCTTTCAGTTATAAAGCCATTAGCAGAATACGTGCCAACTGCGGCTGGTCATTTTCTCCTTTGAATTTATAGCGTTATGAATTCAGCGTTCAGGTACGCGCTGTTGCACATGCAGCAGACGTTGAACTTCAGTGCTGCATTTGCAGCACAGGGGCTCAGCCCGTGGCTCGTTTCCCTTCACGCTTAGCGTTATCGTGAGCGCTCAGTCACTTTGCAGGTATTCGCTATGGAACACGCTGGTCCCGATTTAATTGACCCGGCTTCTCTGGCCTTCAAAAGTATCCTGGATCGCCTGGCACCCACGGATGCCACGGTGTTAATCATTGGCGAAACCGGCACCGGTAAAGAGGTGATGGCGCGCTATCTGCATCACCACAGCCCGCGCCGCCGCGCGCCCTTTGTCGCCGTGAACTGCGGCGCACTGACGGAAAGTCTTGCCGAGTCAGAACTGTTTGGGCATGAGAAGGGCGCGTTTACCGGTGCCAAGGAACGTCATCGTGGCTGGTTCGAGGCGGCGCAGGGCGGCACGCTGCTGCTGGATGAGATCGGTGAACTCAGTTTGCCGCTCCAGGTAAAACTGTTGCGCGTATTGCAGGAGAGAGAGATTACCCGGGTAGGTTCATCTCAGGCGATAAAGGTAAATGTTCGGGTGCTTGCCGCCACGAACCGCGACCTGACCGGTGCGATTGCCGAACGGCGCTTCCGCGAGGATCTTTATTACCGGCTGAATGTGGCCAGCGTGGCGCTGCCGCCTCTGCGCGAGCGCCGTGAGGATATACCGGTGCTGGCCGCGTATTTTCTGCAACACTATGCGCGCCGACTGGGCCGACCTCAGCTGCGTCTGAGTGAGGAGGCGATCGCGACGTTAAGCCGGTACGCCTGGCCGGGCAATATTCGGGAGCTGGAAAACACATTACATAATGCTGTTCTGCTCAGCCAGGAAACACTCATTGGCCCCGGGCATCTGCGTCTGGGCCACGTGACTGAGGCTGTACCGGTGCCTGAACAGGATGTGATTGATCAGTTTATCCGGCAGCAACTGCAGCACAGTGAAACGCCCCTGTATCCCAGAATTATTGAATCCTTAGTGCGGAATGCCTATGCGCTGAGTCAGGGAAATCAGCTCCAGGCGGCAGCGCTGTTGGGGATCAGCCGTCACAGCCTGCGCACCCATCTGGGCCACTGCGGCATCATTAAGCCGCGCCGCAGCAGCGCCATCGCGCCATCGCGTGTTTTGACAGACTCTGTGGTGCAGGAGCGCGAGTTGCGTATTGGTTACCAGAAGTTCGGCAATCTTGGCATTCTCAAAGCCCGTCAGCATCTTGAGCAGCAGCTGGTGGGCCAGAATGTCCGCGTGTTGTGGAGTGAATTTCCTGCGGGGCCACAGTTGCTGCACGCCCTGCGCGATCAGGAAATTGACTTTGGTACGACAGGCGAAGTTCCGCCCCTGTTTGCCCAGGCCGATCAGGGCACCATGGTCTATGTGGCCTGGGAACCGCCTGCGCCGCAAAGTGTTGCCCTGATGGTCGCCAGACACAGCGCCATCACGACGATTGCCGATCTCAAAGGCAAGCGCATTGCGGTGAATAAAGGTTCTAACGTCCATTTTTTGCTGCTGCAGATCCTCGATGAAGCAGGCCTGACGCTGGACGACGTGCGTATCGTGTATGCCCCACCGAAATATCCGTTAACCGCCAGCGACCTGAATGCGGTCGATGCCTGGATGATGTGGGACCCTTTACTGAGTGAGGCCGAACGTGGCGATCAACTGCGCGTCATTGCCGATGGCGTGGGCCGGGTCAGCAACCATCAGTTCTATCTGGCGGATCGCCAGTTTGCTACGCATTCACCCGATTTACTGCGCCTGTTGATGACCGCGCTGGAGCAGACTGGCCAGTATATCGATGCCCATCCGGCCGAGGCTGCCGGGTTACTGGCAAAGGAGTTGGGCATGTCCGACAGCGCATTACGTCAGGCGCTGGCGCGGCGTAGTCATCGAACTCAGGCGATGAACTTAGCGATTATTCGCGAGCAGCAGAGAATCGCCGATCGTTTCTATGCGCTCGGTCTGTTTCCCCGCGCCATCAACGTCCGGGACAGAGTCTGGCCGCAATGACGTTTTATGACTAAGGACAGAACTTATACGCATTAAGCCCTCAGGCACGGATTTGTTATGTTGCGCTGACAACACCTTCGTTCAGGACAAAAAAAAATGAGAAAAATAGTGATAAGCGCACTGATTGCGCTCGCTCATCTTGGCACCTTCGTGACAGCACAGGCGGAAGACAAACCCCAGGTCGTGAATATCGGTTTCCAGAAAGCGAATATTTTTGCGCTGCTGAAATACCGTGGCACGCTCGACAGCGAATTTAAAAAGCAGGGCATTGATGTGCGCTGGGTGGAGTTCCCGGCAGGCCCGCAGATGCTGGAAGGGCTTAACGTAGGCAGTATCGATCTGGCGGCCACCGGCGATGCGCCACCTGTCTTCGCGCAGGCGGCACAGGCCGATCTGGTCTACCTTGGCCACTCGCCGGCCAACCCGCAGACCGAGGCCATTGTGGTGCCGGCCGATTCCACGATCAAAAGTGTCAAGGATCTGAAAGGCAAGCGCGTGGCGCTGAACAAAGGATCGGATGTTAATTATCTGCTGGTGACTGCGCTGGAGCAGGCGGGGCTGACGTATAAAGATATTACGCCGGTTTATCTTCCGCCTGCCGATGCCCGGGCCGCCTTCCAGCGCAGTGCTGTCGACGCCTGGGTTATCTGGGATCCGTATCTGGCCGAAGTCGAAACCACGGCCCATGCGCGCCTGCTGAAAAATGCCGAAGGCTTAGTGCCGCATTACACCTTTTTTCTGGCCAGCCGCAAATTTGCTGATGGTCATCCCGAGACGGCGAAACAGGTGCTGAACGCGCTGAGTCAGCTGAGCACCTGGGCAAACAGTCATCAGGCTGACGCCGCAAAAATCCTTTCCGGCTCCACGGGGTTGCCTGTACCCATCTGGCAGCGCGCGCTGGCCCGCATGCCGTTTGGGGCGGAACGTATGACGCCCAACGTGTTTAACGAACAGCAGGCGCTGGCCGATAAATTTACCCAGATCGGTCTGTTGCCGGTGAAGGTGAATGTCAGCAGCGCGACGTGGGCACGGGATAAGCAGTAACGCGTGAGCGCGAGGCTTTAAGGGCCTGCGGGTGAACCGGCAGGCCTTTTTTATTGGGTGCGACAGAGGAAGATAAAGAGGGATTCACCCGCTGCGCTCGCCCTTCGGGTGGCCTGTCAGTCATTTCGATGTCGATCGATGACATGGACGAAATCATGCATTACATACTGGTGCGGCCTCCGCCGATATTTTTTTTGGTATCGGTGGATTTTTTGTTCGGGGCAAAATGACCTTTACATGAGCCATTACAGCGCAGGTGACTAGTTAGTCGCACTGAGCCAGCTTTTAAAACCTGCGCGTGACAGAGTGACATTATGAAATAACTGACTGCGTCGGCAGGCTTTTATTCTCAGGAGCCTTTGCCGACAGCAACTGTGATATTAATGAGGTGGAAAACATTTTGGGCCTGCCAGACGACTGTGCCGTCAGTAAGATAAATAGCAATCAGCAATCGACAGGCCGCTGTTGTTTCAAAACTAATTATTATGTGCAGATGGTCGTCACGCTGGATTATACGGTCACCATCAGGCTGTTTCACCCGGCCTTAAGCGGGCTGCCGGTATGCGGGGACCCACTGAACGATGACGACTGGCCATTTGTTTGGCTTACAATGCACCGCAGAAGACCATGAAATCTGCCGAGGCAGGAATCAGCTATTCCGTCAATCCGCTGCTTTCCTGGAATAACAAACAGCTGGAGTGTCAGCTTAACAAGCTCGCATCCTCGCACCTGATTCTGTTGTTTAACTACGCCTGTCAGGCACTCTTTTTCTCCTTCATTATTGCCGCCTGGTAAGGGTTTTCATGCTCAAAATAAATGATTTAACGCTGACAGCAACAGCCGACGGGCACTGCACCGACGGGCCGTCGCAGGCGGAGAGACGCCAACACGCATAATGTCAGGCAGGTTTTATGCAATAAAGGACGCTCTTGTTAATACTCTCACAGCGACAGGAATGGCGACCGATCCTAAAAATAGAGCGCAACTGCTGGCGGCTTTGTATACATTGGTTGGTCCCGGCCGCTTGCTTAATATTCAGATCCTGACAGATAGCAGCACATATGTTCTGACTTCTGAAACAAAAAATCTTCGTAGAGTCAGTGTGCACTGGAGGTGGTGGGGAAGAAGCCACCGCGAGGGGCTTCAGGTAGTAACTTTATTGAGTCGGAGGTGGAGGCGGTACGTCTGGAACCGCTAACGATGTGTTCTCAATTGGATGTGCGGCAAAAGGGATTTGGTGGTAACACCGTAAGCATTTCATTACTTGTCAACGCTGTGCTGGTGTTTGATGCAGCAGTAGGATCGCCTGGTTATATGATAAATGCTGATGGCCGTAACGTTGGTGGTGTGACCAATTTTTTTGAGATATGGTGGCTTTGGAGCATCTAACGACCTCGGCGGTGAAGGTATAGTAGTACGGCTAAGGAGGAATAGCTTTAACCATTTAGTCCAATACAGCCCACAGGCTAGTGGAACTGGAAGCAAGGGAGTTTTGATCGTTTGGGAGTATTCATAATTTCTGTTTACGTATTAATCAAAGACAGGTATGTTGGCAATATTGTTATTTGGGATAGGGTTTGAGATGCTGTCGAGATATTCCCAGACTATACGGTTATAAACCTTAGCCAAGATTTCACCGCTAGGATTGGCGACACAATATTTCGGAAAAACTTATACCCTATCCTTCTGATGGTTATTAACACAAAATCGATAAAAAAGCACTATAGGTTGTAACTGATAACCGGGGTTTAAAAGAAAAGCAGATATTCTTGCAATAAATATAAGGGAGAATTCTTTATTAATAAATGAAGTCAGTAAAATATAAGTCTTTGGCAAACTGAATTACTACCAAGAGTAAGAGGGGGGAGAATTAAAAGAGTTTAACTTTTGGGTTTGGATACATTAAATTTTTGCAATCAATAGATGCTAATATACTTAATGATTCAGCCTGGCCAGTAAGGCCAGGCTGAATACTAGTTTAAAACCACGGGTCGCCAAGTCTCACGACAACCACATTGTCAAATGTTCCCACCGAATCAACGGAAGGCCAGTTCTTTAGATCCTTCCCAATTTGTTTCGCTTTCTTCTCCTCGTTCTCGCTGAGTGGTATGAAGTCAGCAATATTGCTTGTTTTCAGCATGGCTAAAATTCTTCGATTGCTTGCTCCATCCCAGAAGAAGAATGAATTGCCGAACACGTCAGCATTTTGCAATTTCCAGTTATTATGAACATTATAAGGTCCATAGAAGTAAATCTTATTTCTGTATGGAGAAAAAGAAGGATTCTTTAACCTTACCGTGCTGATCACATCATTGTAGAAAGAGTTATCTGCTTCACGCGCCATTTTGTCCGAGTAGAATAACTTACTTACATTAACGCATGATATCAGTACTAATATGCACGCAGCTATTAAAATTGTTTTTTTAAATAAGTTAAAATGATAAATTAGAGTGAATGCGCACGCAAAAGCAACAGGCAATGACATCATAACCCTCGCAGGCTGATTTGTTCCCATTACCAGTATCATTAGCATCGGACTTAGTGCACACAAGAACACAAGGATGGCAACTCCCGCTCTTACGTTAAAAGTTCTACCCTTTAAGAAAAATGGCATTATAAAAGATATTGGAATTAATGAATATGCCGACAACCCAAAATAACTGTCTGCTGTAAAATATGAAGAAACAGAAGAGTAAATATTTGATATCGTTTCCGTAGTGGAAGTTTTACCCCAGGCTAATAATTGAGAGAAATACTTGTAGTCACCAACGCCAAAAGTTTTTTGAGCTAACTTTGCGCTGACATAATAAAGAGTTACTGCCGCAATTGAAATCACAGAAAAATATAAAGGTTTGAATGATTTTCGCCCATCCCCATTGCTTAAATTTATAGCGCATGCGGCAATCGTTAAAGGATAGGTTATGAAGTGTGAAGACTGATATATGGATGTTGAAAGTGTTAAAAGAATAACTCCATACAAAGAACTCAATGAAAAAACTCTGCATTGATTGAGCGTAAAAACACAAAATGAAATGGATGCTAACAGCACAGACAATGCGACTGTATCAACCTGGTTGGAGAACTCTGCTTGATACGCAAACTGAGGAATTGAAGCCATTAACAAAGAAAAAACAATTGAAGACTCTTTGTTAATATTTAAAGATTTACACATAAATGATGATGCAAAAGATAAAAAGATTATCCCGAGGAAAAGTGATGCAAATGGAGTGAATGGCTCGGGGAAAATCCACCTTCTGAGTATGGCATGAAACCACCTGTTCATCATCAGAGTCTGGCAGAAGTTATCTGTAAACTCCTCATCAATTGAAAGCGTGAAGTTGCTTAACTCAAACCAATAGATAAAAACACTACAAATAAAGGTTGTTATGAAAGGAAGGAATAAAGCGTTATTTAATAAACCTTTACCTGTGCTCCCTGAAAAAACCGCGTCCCGATACTTATTCATAGAAAACTTACCTTGAAAACTCTGTAACATTTACACACTTACCTTCTTTAAGGATGCATTCCTGAGGCTCATCAACCTGGGCATTTCTTGCATTTAGAATCGAGTAAACGTAAATCCCGGCTATAACAAAGGCCATCATTAGCGCTTTGACGCTTAAGAAGCGTTTCATAACCATGCTTATCTCCTGAAAAAATTGGGACTATAATGCTATTTTGGGAGCATTCTTACAATGCATTTAGCTATAAACTACATGCTAAACATAAACGCTTTCCTGCCAATGCCTTTACAAATCTCCCTGTGACACCCACTTGATCAGTTATGTTGAACGATATAACTGTGATTATGTACAGTATTTATATGAGTCCTCCTCATGCCACGTTACGGCGACATACAGGTTTCATTCCATGAGGCTATATGGCGCAACCATAAGTACGGCGTCACGGTGTCCATGACTGACTTTGTTGTAGAACTTGCAAAGCGTAGTTGGGAGTTCAGAAACAAGCAGGCCAACGAATGGACAGCGCAAACGTGTTTATTCGATCCATCGCTGGAAGAGTGCGAAAACATGATCTGGCAGGTTTCTATAACCACGGGGAGTATACTGATATAGGATTTCTTTCACCGGCGGCAGGCTTCGTTTAAAGTTGCATTCATTTGAAAGAGCTGACGCTTCTGCGCTTATCCTCAACGATTCGCATCGAAACGCCGCGAAGGTTTGCGCTGGTAGACAATAACATCACGCTGGTAACGGGCAATGAGATCGTCTGGCAAGTTAATGGCTACCCTATGGTGGGAAAATACTTCAGGCACGCAATTATTACTGAAGGCTGTGAGACGATTGAAGGGAGTCTCTGAAAGGTGTAGTGATGATTGAAGGGTTACGCACAAAATCCTGTCAGTGTATGAAGCTGAATGGCTGCCAGTATAAAAAATAGTTGATTAAGCAGATTAAGACAAGACCCTTTAAGTAGCCAAAAGTTAATGGGTTATGAACAAAATAAGTAGTTTTATTGGATACATAACTGAAAAGTTAATGACGTCAATCAGAGGATTTTTCCTTGCCTCAAATTGCGTGGACGTTTCACGTACATTATTGTGTGCTTTTTTGTAGTGCCAGTATCTCTATGTAGCCTCTAAATCCGGCTTTGTCTCTGCAACGTCATAATATAGGTTGCGTTGAGAGGGGGATTCACTCGCTGCGCTCGCCCTTCGGGTGGCCTGGCGGCCATGCAAAACGGCATTGCCGTTTTGTCGCCCCCCGGTCGGGGGTTCTCATCCCCCTCTCAGGAGAACAGGCAAAAAAAAGTCCAGAGGTGAGTCTGGACGCTTCTTCAAATCTGGCGGTGAGAGGGGGATTCACTCGCTGCGCTCGCCCTTCGGGTGGCCTGGCGGCCATGCAAAACGGCGTTGCCGTTTTGTCGCCCCCCGGTCGGGGGTTCTCATCCCCCTCTCAGGAGAACCTGCAAAAAAAAAGTCCAGAGGTGAGTCTGGACTCTTCTTTGAATGTGGCGGTGAGAGGGGGATTCGAACCCCCGATACGTTGCCGTATACACACTTTCCAGGCGTGCTCCTTCAGCCACTCGGACACCTCACCGCAAATTGTTGCTGACCGCGCTGGGTCAACGGGGCGCTACTATAGGGAGTCGACCTGAAACGGTCAAGCACTATTTTTTTCTTTTTTTCTATTCGCTTAAGCTCTGAACGAATCGCGTTAAGGCTGCGCAAAATCGGGTTTTTTAATCACAAAACGCCCGTTTTTACGCAGTGTAAAGTCCGCTCAGCGGCAGGCGGTTACTGGGCGGTTTTAACCCGGCTGGCAAAACTCTTGCGTAGCTTTTGCAGTTTAGGGGGAATCACCGCCATGCAATAGCCGTTTCGCTGGCCGGCACCTTCCCAGTAGTCCTGATGATAACCTTCTGCCGGATACCAGGCCTTTAATGGCTCAATGGTTGTGACAATCGGTTTATCATGATCCTGCTGAGCGCGTGCAATCGCGGCACGGGCTTCAGCTTCCTGCTCGGGTGTTTCGGGGAAAATGGCGGAGCGATATTGAGTGCCGATGTCGTTGCCCTGGCGATTAAGCTGTGTTGGATCATGCGTGGCAAAACTGATGTCTAGCAAATCGCCATAGCTGACCTTCTCAGGATCAAAGCCAATGCGAATGGCTTCTGCATGACCGGTGGCGCCACTGCAGACCTGCTCATAGGTCGGATTAGGGCGCTCGCCGCCGGTGTAACCGCTTTCGACTGACTCAACGCCAATCACGTCTTTAAAAACCGCTTCTGTACACCAGAAACAGCCGCCTGCGATTACTGCATATTCGATTGCCATAAATGTTACTCCTGTCTGGTCTGAAGGAAAGAGGTGGGGATGACGTCAGGCATTTTCAACATCTCTGAAGACGTCAGCGTAAAGAGAGCCGCGTTAAACGCCGTCTGATGTGGGGCCTTTTTGTCACACGATGCGTTTAGCGTAGCAGGGAACAGGGCAAGCGGTGGGCACCCTGTCGGGAAGGTTTAAGCAGCGACAGGGAATGTAGCGCTTAATGTTTCCTTAACACAGGGCAGCGATACTGAGGTGGATTCTACAGGAGACGCTATGAAAACCACGACTGTTACCGCCACCTCTTTCGTATCACGCCCATTCAGCGAGTACGTTGCCGTTATTCTTGCCGTCAGCGCTGTCATCAGCTTTCTGGCCTGCTGGTTTGTGAACTGAATCAGTCCACCGCGAAAAGGACCCTGGCCAGGCAACCTGAACGGTCAGGGCGATTTTCCAGCAGAAACTGTCCATGATGTAACTGCACAATCCGACTGACGATACTCAGGCCCAGCCCAATGCCACCATAGCGCGTGTCAATGCGGACAAAGGCTTTGCTTAACTCGCCGCGCCTGCTTTCATCAATGCCGTCACCTTCGTCTTCCACGATCAGCGCCGGGCCTGGTGTGTTTTCAAGCCGCACGGTGATATTGCTTTCAGATGGGCTGTAACGGTGGGCGTTTTCCACCAGATTGCGCAGAAGCATTCGTAACAGGATCGCATCGCCTTTCACCCTGAAGCTGTGCTCAACATCAAGGGTTAACGTTTGATGACGCACGGCAAGCATCGCACTCAACTCCGCTTCCATAGGCACAATCACTTCATCAATGAGGGCAACCTGCTGGTAGCTGCCCGAGGTAAACTGCTGGCCGGCACGGGTCAGCTGCAGCAACTGGGCGACATTTCCTGTCATCTGATCCAGACGATGTAATAAAGGTTGCGTATCGACGGCCTGATTTCGTTGTAGCAACTCAAGATGTAAGCGTAAACCTGCCAGCGGCGTTCGCAGCTCATGGGCCACATCGGCCGTAAACAGGCGTTCACGTTCCAGACTGTCTGTCAGACGTGCGACAAGGCGATTCACAGAGTGCGTAACAGCGTCAATCTCCTGCACCGATCCGGAAAAGGTGATAGGTTCCAGGTTTACCTCGCTCCGGTTCTCCAGTTCACGCTGCAACTGATAGAGCGGGCGGGTAATCCAGCGTACCGCCTGATAGCACAGGAGCAGCGTCAGCGTAATCATCACCAGACTGGGCAGGGCAAGACTCATCACGGCTTCGCGGACTTCTTTATGCACATGCCGGTCCATGTTGCGGTTCTGCAGATGCGCCTCAACTAAAAATTGCACCTGTTCCTGACTTTCATGCCAGAGCCAGGCCACGCTGATGAGCTGGAAAAACAGCATAATGAGGCCAATCGTGAGAAGCAGCCGAAAACGCATGGTCGTCCCGGTGCGGTCAGTATTCATGTCTCGGGCATCTCGTTATCAGTTTGGGAGGGGGACAGGGCATAGCCGAAGCCGCGAACCGTTCTGATCATGCTTTTGCCGATCTTGTCACGCAGGTTGTGGATATGCACTTCCAGCGTATTGGTCGAAGGCTCGTTATCAAAATTGTAGATATCCTGATACAGCAATTCGCGGTGCACCGGATGGCCCGCTTTGAGCATCAGGCGAGACAGAATCGAAAACTCTTTAGGGGTGAGATCAAGCAAGGCGTTATCCAGATGAATCTGGCGATGGGTCATATCCAGCGACAGGTTGCCCACCTCCACGCGCGTATCCCCCTGGTTAACATGACGTCTGATAAGGGCACGAATCCTTGCCAGCAGTTCATCCAGCGCGAAAGGCTTGATCAGATAGTCATCGGCACCTGCATCCAGCCCGGCGATGCGCTCATCAATCGTGTCACGCGCGGTAAGAATCAATACAGGCTGCATCTGCTTCTGACGGCGAAGACGCTGCAGAAAGTGCAGTCCATCCTCATCCGGCAGGCCGACATCCAGCACGATCAAACTGTAAAGCCCGCTGGCAAGATGAGCTTCCGCGGAACGGACCGTTGAAACCGCATCGCAGACATAGCCCGTGCCTTCCAGCGCCAGAACAAGACCTTGCAGCAGCAGAGCATCGTCTTCAACAATTAATATTTTCATAAGCGCTTAACAGGATACCTCTTTTGTATCAGTACCGATGACCGGACACAGCAATAGCGGGTCGCTCTTGCGCGAACTCACCTTGACAACCTTGTCCGGCAAGTGGATAAGGCAGGCCGTCCCGGTTTCGTCGGCTGTGCCTGCTTTGGGCAAACATGCCGTGATTGTTGCTGACATGACGAATGTTGTCACTCAACTTAGCTCAGCGGAAACGTTAATTAAAGATGAGATAAAGGGGGCTGCAAATCAGCCCCTTTTCGTCTCGCCCGGCATAATGCCTTAACCCGTAATAAGACGTTTTATCAAATGCGAAAGGGCAACATGACGGGCGGACTATTAATATAAAGGCGGAATAATAAAAAATGTTATTTTATCCGGGTTGAATCATTAGTGAATGTCTCCATTATTATTGCGCTAATACATTCGCATTAACGCGCAACAATGAAAGTCAGACGGTAATAAGTGAACAGTATGGATAAGAAAGATTAGGAAAACCTTAAACAGGACCATTTATTACATTTTTATTTCTTTTTTGCGGGCGCAAAATAAGTCGGCGTGAGCAGGCCGGTAATCGCCGTTATTGCCAGCAGCAGAATTAAGCGTGACGGCTGGCACAGGAAATGCATATTTCTGGCAGAATGCAGGATTGCGTCTACACTTTATGGGGCGACAACGACAGTCAGTGAGTTTTTCAGCACTTAACGCGTATGTTTTTGGAGAAAGAGTTACCGAATTGCAGGGTTTTACCGCGCAGTCTCCTTACTTCATTCGGCCTTGCGCCGACCTCTTGCTGAACGCTCTCTGCTGCGATGTCCTGATGATGAACCCGTTTACAGGAGAAGACACGTGACCCAGACGGCAGAAAGTAATGCCTCGTTTCCGTCATTGAGCGGCGGTCTGTATGCCTTCTTTTTTGATGTTGATGGCACGCTGGCAGCGATACAGCCCCAGCCGGATGCCGCTTTCATTCCAGAACAGGTTGTAGCAGAGCTGCAACGCCTCTCTTCTTTATGCCACGGCGCGCTGGCGCTGGTATCAGGTCGTCCTGTTGAGCAACTGGATGCGCTTGCGGCACCGTTGCACGCGCCGGCTGCCGGCGTGCATGGCGCTGAACGTCGTGACGCGGAGGGCAGGGTGCACCGCGTGTCACTGCCCGAAGAGACTGAACGTCAGCTAAAACAGATGCTGGAAGCCGAAATGGCCCACTGGCCAGATACGCAGCTTGAAGCGAAAGGGATGGCGTTTGCCCTCCATTATCGTCGGGCGATGGCACATGAGCAGGACATATTGCACCTTGCGCAGGCCGCCGTCGAACGTTTCTCGGGTCTGACGTTGCAGCCCGGAAAGTGTGTGGTTGAAATTAAACCGACCGGCATTGATAAAGGCGCGGCTGTGCAGGCATTTATGCAGGAAGCCCCGTTCGCGGGACGTATTCCGGTGTTCATCGGTGACGATCTGACCGATGAGAAAGGCTTTGCCGCCGTCAATGCCATGCACGGGATTTCCGTGAAAGTGGGAGAAGGCGAAAGCCAGGCACGTTATCGTTTACATGACGTTACGGATGTCTATGCCTGGCTGGAAAGAACACGATTACAATTAGAGCAAGATAACGTTGGTAAGGAGTTTAGGTTATGAGTCGTTTAGTTGTTGTATCTAACCGTATCGCCATGCCAAATGGGAACAAAACCAGCGCGGGCGGCCTTGCCGTTGGCATCCTGGATGCGCTGAAAAGCACGGGTGGACTGTGGTTTGGCTGGAACGGTGAGATAAGTGAATTTTCGGGTGAGGAAGAAAACCCGGTATCGGTAACGGAGCATGATGGTATTGAATATGCCTCCTTCCCGCTGAGCCAGAACGAGTACGATCTCTATTATTGTCAGTTTTCTAATACCGTTATCTGGCCTGCTTTCCATTACCGTTTAGATCTCGTGCAGTTCCAGCGTGAAGCCTGGGAAGGATACTGCGAAGTTAATGATGCCGTCGCGCAGCGACTGAAACCGCTGATCAAGCCTGACGACATTCTGTGGATTCATGACTACCACTTCCTGCCGTTTGCCGCCGCGCTGCGCCGGGCAGGCATCAACAACCGCATCGGTTTCTTCCTGCATATTCCTTTCCCGACGCCCGAAATTTTCAATGCGCTGCCGCCGCACAGAGAACTGCTGGAAATGTTGTGCGAATACGATCTGTTAGGATTCCAGACGGAATCTGATCGCGTCGCCTTCCTCGACAGTGTGAGCCAGCTGACGCAGTTGCAGAATAAAGGTGACAAAAAACATCGCGCCTATGGCAATACCTTTATGACGGAGGTGTACCCGATAGGGATCGAACCTGACAGCATTAAAGAGATGGCTGAAGGGCCATTGCCACCCAAAATGGCGGCGATGAAGAAAGAGCTGGGCGATGTGCGCAATATCATTGCCTGCGAACGTCTGGATTACTCGAAAGGCCTGCCGGAACGCTTCCTGGCGTATGAAGCGCTGCTGGAAAACTACCCGCAGCATCACGGCAAGATTCGTTACTCGCAGATTGCGCCAACGTCTCGTGGCGATGTGCAGGCCTATCAGGATATTCGTCATCAGTTAGAAACCGAGGCAGGGCGCATCAACGGTAAATACGGCACCCTGGGCTGGACGCCACTCTATTATCTTAACCAGCACTTTGACCGTCGTTTATTGATGAAAATTTTCCGTTTAACGGATGTCGGCTTAGTGACGCCGTTGCGTGACGGGATGAACCTGGTGGCGAAGGAGTACGTGGCGGCGCAGGACCCGGACGATCCGGGTGTGCTGGTACTGTCCCGTTTTGCCGGTGCGGCTAACGAGCTGACGTCCGCGCTCATCGTGAACCCTTATGACCGCGATGAAGTGGCCGCGGCGCTGGATAAAGCGATTACCATGCCCCGTACCGAGCGTATCTCACGCTATAACGATATGATGGCGGTACTGCGTAAAAACGACATCACCGCATGGCGCGAAAACTTCCTGCGTGATCTTGAGAAGATTGCCCCGCGGAGTGCCGATCACGGCATGGCAAATAAGGTTGCCACCTTTCCGAAACTCGCCTGACAGCAGAGCAAGCCAGGGAAGGCTTGCTGTGCGTTACATCCCGCCGCTTTTGCATACACGCTGTTGCTAATGATTGTCCCCTAACTCAAAAGCGCTTTTGCGTCGCCAGGCGTCCGTCTGACGGCAAAGTGGCGTAAAAATGTGCAATTAACACCACCATTCACTTTCTTTACCTGTTTAAGCTAAAGTTCTCTTCATTCCTGCCGATAGTTAAAATGCATAAAACTCTCCTGCCTGCAATTCATTCATATCCTTAATGTAACTCCTTGTTACATCGGTGTACGCTCTCTAAACGGGTTGCTTTCAGCCTTTACGACGGATTGTCAGAAAGCGCGTAATCAGAGTTGTCGGCCTTCTGCCCCTGTTTTCCCTTCTTTTTGTCTTATCACCTAACTGACTAATTTAAATACAAATAATGCGCGCCATGGGTAGCATATTCCACTGGTTTTATGGTTTTAGCTGGTTCTAAATAGGGTGCAAATTCCATTCATTGAGATAAACAGGAATTCTGCCTGCCTTACAGAATCATCCCTGATTTTTGTAGCCAATTAAGTCCAGCTCAGGACAAATCCCTGTAAAAAAAACGTCAAATTGCGCAAAAAACAGACAGTGAGGAAGGGATAATAAAGCGTTACTGAAGAAAATAGAGGAAAAAGTGTGATCTGCGTCACACTTTATCTAAAATTTCACCGAACTGTCGTTGTATGTAAGGATCATCCGATATAGATTTGCCTTGTTTTCGGATTAGTCTTAAAAAAAGCAAGCAAGCCTCAGGGAAGAAGGTTATCGACTTAAGAATAAGGTGGACTGAAAAGATTGACTTCTGACCGGAAAGACAGGGTCGCAAAAAGAAGCAGAACTCAGAACCATTGCTTTTTATGTTTAATTATTTTGCCATCTTTAGATTTACCAACCAGCAGCTCGATACGCAGAGATGTCATCTGCGGTAAGTTACGTCGCGTCTCTCAGGATGGAAAAATGGGTACATCTGAATTACTAAAACATATTTACGATATCAACTTGTCATATTTACTGCTCGCGCAGCGATTAATTAACCAGGAAAAAGCTTCTGCGATGTTTCGCCTCGGGATCGATGAAAAGATGGCTGACGCATTGTCTGAATTAACCTTACCTGAAATGGTGAAATTAGCTGAGACCAACCAACTTGTGTGTCAGTTTCGTTTCACCGATAGCACCGTTATTAATCGCCTGACGCAGGAATCACGTGTGGATGATTTACAACAAATCCATACCGGGATTCTTTTATCCAGCCGTTTATTACGCAGTGCGTCGAAAGACGCCGCGCCTACTAAAAAGAGGGCGGTATAATGGGTGAGAAAAGTATTGTCCAGGAAGCGCGTGATATTCAGCTCGCTATGGAGCTGATCACACTGGGTGCGCGCTTACAAATGCTGGAGAGCGAGACGCAGCTGAGCCGCGGTCGCTTGATCAAACTCTATAAAGAGTTGCGTGGCAGTCCACCCCCTAAAGGTATGTTGCCATTCTCGACTGACTGGTTCATGACCTGGGAACAGAACATTCATGCCTCAATGTTCTGTAATGCCTGGACGTTTTTACTGAAAACCGGTTTGAGCAAAGGGATTGATGCGGTGATTAAAGCCTACCGCCTTTATCTCGAGCAGTGCCCGCAATCGGACGAGGGCCCGCTGTTGGCGCTAACACGCGCCTGGACCCTGGTGCGATTCGTTGAAAGCGGTATGCTGGAATTATCAGATTGTAAATGCTGCAGCGGCAGCTTTATTAATCATGCACATCAGCCTGTTGGCAGCTTTGTCTGCAGCCTGTGCCAGCCACCATCACGTGCCGTAAAAAGACGTAAACTTTCTGCAGATACTGCCGATATCTTTCCACAACTGCTGGATGAACAGGTTAAACACGCCGTTTAAATTTGTTCGCAATGTGGAAGTCATCCAGCAGCGGTTAATCCCGCTGCTTTTTTTTTGCCTCCACAGGGTGAACATCTCCGGTTTCTCTGGCTTAACGTCGACCAACACGTTACGGACGTAAGGATTTTTCTGTGCTGATAATTTTAGGTTACATCGTTGTATTAGGTTCCGTGTTGGGCGGATACGCTTTAGTGGGCGGCCATCTTGGCGCGCTTTACCAGCCTGCAGAACTGCTGATGATCGCCGGGGCGGGCGTCGGCGCGTTTCTGGTGGGCAACAACGGTAAATCGATCAAGAAGACCCTCAAAGCTCTGCCGCTCCTGTTCCGCGGCTCGAAATACAACAAAGCGGTGTACATGGATCTCATGGCACTGCTTTACCGGCTGATGGCGAAATCTCGCCAGCAAGGCATGTTATCGCTTGAGCGTGATATTGAAGATCCCGCCCAGAGTGAAATTTTTGCTAATTATCCCCGCATCTTAGCCGATAAACAGTTAGTCGACTTCATCACCGATTATTTACGCCTGATGGTGAGCGGCAACATGAATGCTTTCGAAATCGAAGCATTGATGGATGAAGAGATTGAAACCTATGAACACGAGTGTGAAGTGCCGGCACAAAGTATCGCTGCCGTCGGCGATGGCCTGCCCGCTTTCGGTATCGTTGCCGCGGTAATGGGCGTGGTTCATGCCCTGGCGTCAGCTGACCGTCCAGCCGCCGAGCTGGGGGCACTGGTGGCACATGCCATGGTGGGAACGTTCCTCGGGATTTTACTGGCATACGGTTTTATTTCGCCTCTGGCGTCGGTATTACGTCAGAAGTGTGCTGAAACGACCAAGATGATGCAGTGCGTGAAAGTGACATTGCTTTCCAGCCTGAACGGTTATGCACCGCAGATCGCCGTCGAGTTTGGTCGTAAAACGCTTTATTCAGCTGAGCGTCCATCGTTCAGCGAACTGGAAGAACACGTTCGCAACGCGAAGAACCCGGCTAAACAGACTTCGGATCAGACCTCATGAAACATGGCAATCGCCCAATTGTGCTGATTAGAAAGCGCAAACATAAAAAACATGAAGGAGGACATGGCTCATGGAAAATCGCCTATGCCGACTTTATGACGGCGATGATGGCATTTTTTATGGTGATGTGGCTGCTGTCGATCGCCAGCCCACAACAGCTTATCCAGATAGCAGAGTATTTTCAGACGCCCTTAAAAGTGGCGCTGACGGGTGGACAGAGAAGTAGCGACAGTAGCAGCCCGATCCCAGGCGGAGGAGACGATGCTACGAAGAAAGAAGGTGAAGTCAAAAAGGTTGTGGATATGGATGCGCAGAAACGCAAGCTGGATGAAATTCGCCTCAACCGCCTGCGTGAAAAGCTCGACCAGTTAATCGAAGCTGATCCGCGCCTGAAAGCGCTGCGTCCGCACCTGATTATTAATATGGTTGATGAAGGGCTGCGTATTCAGATCATCGACAGCCAGAACCGCCCGATGTTCAAGACCGGCAGTGCAGAAGTTGAACCTTATATGCGTGATATTTTGCGCGCGATTGCACCGATTTTGAATGACATCCCTAACCGTATCAGTATCGCGGGCCATACGGATGACATTCAGTATGCGACCGGTGATAAAGGGTACAGCAACTGGGAATTGTCAGCGGACCGTGCCAATGCGTCACGTCGTGAACTGGTGATTGGTGGGCTGGATGGTGGAAAGATTCTGCGTATCGTCGGCATGGCGGATACCATGAAACTGAAAAATCGCGGCGGCGATGATGCCGTTAACCGTCGTATCAGTTTGCTGGTGTTGAACCATGATACCGAAGCCGCGATTGAGAAAGAGAACGCAGAAAGTGACGCGGTTCAGATTAGCGATCCCTCTGCGTTGGAAAAAGTGACCGCGCCGTCAGCACCCGGCAGTAATGCGGCTGATAAAACATCTTCCAAACCTGCAACTGCCACGTCGGCGGATGCAGTGAAAACAGCGAACTCCGCACCGTCAGCCGCATCGACGAGCGCAGAGAAAGCCGCGACCGCCGCCTCGTCAGCGTCATCGACGAGCGCGGTGAAAACAGCAGCCTCCGCATCGTCAGCCTCACCGGCGGTCGCGGCGAAAACAGCGACCTCCGCGACGTCAACCTCTTCGGTTCGTGCGGTAACAACAATAACGCCTGCACCGTCAGCCCTACCGGCGGATGCAACGAAAACAACCTCCGCACCGCCAGCGTCTTCGGCAGGTGCGGTGAATACAGCAGCCCCCTCACAGCCGAGGTGATTCCCGTGAGCATGGACATCAGCGATTTTTACCAGACGTTTTTTGATGAAGCCGATGAGCTGTTAGCGGATATGGAGCAACACCTGTTGGGACTCGATCCCCAGGAGCCAGACTCTGAACAGCTTAACGCCATCTTCCGCGCCGCCCACTCGATTAAAGGCGGAGCCGGAACCTTTGGTTTTACGGTTTTACAGGAAACAACCCACATCCTGGAAAACATTCTGGATGGTGCTCGTCGCGGCGAGATGCAGCTCAGCACCGACATCATCAATCTGTTTTTGGAAACTAAAGATATTATGCAGGAACAGCTAGATGCTTATAAAACCGCGCAAGAGCCTAACGCGGAAAGCTTCAAGTATATCTGTGAAGCATTACGCCAGTTGGCGTTAGAGGCGAAAGGTCAGCCGGTTGAAGCACCGGTCGTGGTTGCGCTTGAAACGCCTGTCAGTCAGGCAGAATCCGCCCCCTCTGATGCTGAAGGTGTTCACCTGCAGTTGGTCGACCTGAAAGAAAAAGATATCGACCTGATGCTGGAAGAGCTGGGTAATCTTGGCACGCTCAGCAACGTGAAGAAAGGCAGCAATACGCTTGAGTGCCACATTACCGGCGTAGGCAAAGACGACATTATTGCTGTGCTGTGTTTCGTTATTGATGAAGCGCAGATTCGCTTCCCGGGTGCTGACGCTGCCGCGGCGGTAGCCGAAAGCGTGGATGCGCCTGCGGTTGCCGATGTTCAGACTGCGACCGTGACCGAATTGCCGGTTGCCGCAGTAAAACGCGAAAGCAAACGCGCTGCCGCGCCCGCGAAGACCAGCGAATCAAGCAGCATCCGTGTTGCGGTTGAGAAGGTCGATCAGCTGATTAACCTGGTGGGTGAACTGGTGATTACCCAGTCAATGCTGGCACAGCGTTCAGGTGAACTGGACCCGGTCGCGCACGGCGAACTGTTGAACAGCATGGGGCAGCTTGAGCGTAATGCGCGTGACCTGCAAGAATCTGTGATGTCGATTCGTATGATGCCTATGGAGTACGTCTTCAGTCGCTTCCCACGTCTGGTGCGTGATTTGGCCAGCAAGCTGGGCAAAGAAGTTGAACTGACGTTACTGGGTAGCTCGACGGAACTCGATAAGAGCCTGATCGAACGTATCATCGATCCGTTAACGCACCTGGTGCGTAACAGTCTTGACCACGGCATCGAAACCCCGGAGAAACGTATTGCGGCAGGTAAGGTTGCCACAGGTAATCTGACACTGTCAGCAGAACACCAGGGCGGCAACATCTGTATCGAAGTGTCAGATGACGGTGCGGGCCTTAACCGCGAACGTATCCTGGCAAAAGCTCTGTCATCGGGCCTGCCGGTGCATGAAAACATGAGCGATGAAGAAGTCGGCATGTTGATTTTCGCGCCAGGTTTCTCAACGGCAGAGCAGGTCACCGACGTATCTGGCCGCGGTGTGGGCATGGATGTGGTGAAACGTAACATTCAGGAAATGGGTGGCCATGTTGAAATTGCCTCAAAACAAGGCAAAGGCACCACCATCCGTATTCTTCTGCCGCTGACGCTGGCGATTCTGGACGGCATGTCAGTGCGCGTAGCGAACGAAGTCTTTATTCTGCCGCTGAATGCGGTGATGGAATCGTTACAGCCGCGTGCTGAAGAGCTGAAACCCCTGGCGGGCGGCGAATGTGTTCTGGAAGTGCGCGGCGAATACCTGCCACTGGTTGAACTGTGGAACGTCTTTGACGTGAAAGAGGCGAAAACCGAAGCGACGCAGGGCATTGTGGTGATTCTGCAGAGCGCGGGCAAGCGTTACGCTTTGCTGGTGGACCAGTTAATCGGTCAGCACCAGGTTGTGGTCAAAAACCTGGAAAGCAACTATCGCAAAGTTCCAGGTATTTCAGCCGCCACCATCCTCGGCGATGGCAGCGTGGCGCTGATTGTGGACGTTTCGGCGTTGCAATCACTTAACCGTGAAAAACGTGTGGCCGGCGCTGCCGCCTGATTGATAACGAAAGGGTAAATAACATGAGTGGAATGGCAACCGTGACAAAAATTGCTGGCGAAACCGTTGGACAGGAGTTCCTGGTCTTCACGCTGGGTGATGAAGAGTACGGCATCGATATTCTGAAGGTTCAGGAAATTCGTGGTTACGATCAGGTAACCCGCATTGCCAACACGCCCGATTTTATTCGCGGCGTGACAAACCTGCGCGGCGTTATCGTGCCAATCATCGATTTGCGCGTGAAGTTTTCACAGCCAGACGTTGAGTACAACGAAAATACCGTGGTGATCGTGCTGAATCTCGAAAACCGCGTCGTCGGTATCGTGGTTGACGGTGTGTCTGATGTCCTGTCGCTGACGCAGGAACAGATCCGTCCTTCACCTGAGTTCGCTGTGACTATGTCAACAGAGTACCTGACAGGTCTGGGTGCACTGGGCGAGCGCATGTTGATTCTGGTCGACATCGAAAAGCTGCTGAGCAGCGAAGAGATGGCGCTGGTCGACAACCTGCGTACCGCGTAATCGTTAAACACGGGCCAGCCAACGCTGGCCCGTGTTGTTATTCTGCACGCCGAACCCGTCATCACCGCCTTTGATTCACCCGTCGACCTTTCAAAAACACGCTGTCTGTGATCCTGCTCCAGGATTAGCATATTGCTCTGGTTTCAATAATTACAAAAGTCATTTGAACCCCTTTTTAAAAGCGAAATGGCTAAAACATCCTGCGTTGCCGCCGATACAGCCCCTGCACGTTACTTATTTAGTCGGGGAAAAAGATGTTAAAACGGATAAAAGTGGTGACCAGTCTGATTACGGTACTGATGCTTTTCGGTGCCCTGCAACTGCTGTCAGGCAGCCTGTTTTGGTCAGCGCTCAATAATGATAAAGCGGCGTTTGCCTTGTCGCAGATTTCAACACGCAACGTGGCTGCCATGACGGATGCCTATATGGCTCTGAACCAGTCACGTACTACGCTCAACCGCGCCATGTTGCGGTTACAAACCAGTCTGGCATCGCAAATGAACGGCGGTCAGCTGGACAGCCTGACGGACAAAGCCATTAGCGAAGCCAATAAAGGTGAGCAGTATCTTGCCGAGTTTAATGCCATTCCGGAAACGCCAGGCGCGGATACCGAAATGCGCGATCAGTTACAAAACCATTTTGCCGCCTATCTGACCGGTCTGCGCGGGATGATCGCCAGCCTGAAAGCCAAAGATCTGGAAGGCATGTTCAAACAGAACATTGAACAGAAGCAGCAGGCCATGCAGGCCACCTATACGGCCTGGCGTCTTAAGCAGAGCGAGCTGTCTTCGCATGGTGCAGAACAAAACCAGCAAGCCTTTACTCAGATGATGTGGTTGCTGGGCATGGTCGGTGCTCTGGTGGTCGTGGTGATCATCGGTTGCTGGTTTGGCCTGCGCCAGGTGCTGATTTATCCTCTGCAACGTCTGCTGGTGGATATCCGCACGATTGCCTCCGGTGATCTGACGCAGCCAGTGAAGGTAGAAGGCCGTAATGAGATGAGCCAACTGGCCGCCGGGATCCGTGAGATGCAACAATCTCTGGTGACAACGGTGGGTGAAGTCCGCAGCGGTTGCGATGCGATCTTTACGGGTGCCAGCGAAATCGCCGCGGGCAATAACGATTTGTCCGCACGCACGGAAGAGCAGGCGGCCTCGCTTGAGCAGACCGCCGCCAGCATGGAGCAACTGACCGCCACGGTGAAACAAAATGCGGATAATGCGCGTCAGGCTTCACAACTCGCCCATACCGCATCTGAAACCGCCTTGCAGGGTGGCAAAGTTGTGGATGGCGTCGTCAGCACAATGAAAGAAATTGCAGACAGTTCCAGGAAAATCGCTGACATTATCAGTGTGATCGATGGTATTGCCTTCCAGACGAATATCCTGGCGTTGAACGCCGCCGTCGAAGCGGCGCGTGCAGGCGAGCAGGGCCGTGGCTTCGCGGTTGTCGCCGGCGAAGTACGTAGCCTGGCGCAGCGCAGTGCGCAGGCCGCCAAAGAGATTAAAGGGCTGATTGAAGATTCTGTTGCTCGTGTTGACAGTGGTTCGCAGCAGGTCGAGAGCGCGGGTAGCACCATGAATAATATTGTGGGTGCCGTCACCCGCGTGACCGACATCATGGGTGAAATTGCCTCGGCATCGGATGAACAAAGCCGCGGTATCGATCAGGTGGGGCAGGCGGTGACAGAAATGGATCGCGTGACGCAACAGAACGCCTCGCTGGTGGAAGAATCTGCTGCCGCCGCCGCCGCGCTGGAGCAACAGGCGAGCTCACTGTCCCAGGCCGTTTCCGTCTTCAAAATCTCCCGTACTTAAGCGTTCTGACAGTTTTTACTGCCAGCGTGATGATCAATTCACGCTGTCAGTAAAGTTCCGCCTGCGCGGGCCGATAAACAGAATCGAATTGCTAATGAATGAGGTTTCTATGTTTAGTCGAGTACGCGTTGTCACCGGCCTCCTGTGTGTACTGGGGCTTTTTGCCTTGCTGCAGGTTTTCTCGGGTGGGGTATTTTTCAAAACGGTTACGGAAGATAAAGAAAACTTTGCTTATAACCAGCGTCTTAGCACCTTGCAACGCGCCATGGGAACGTCATGGGTTGCGCTTGTCCAGGCACGTAATACCTTAAACCGTGCGGGCATTCGTTATTTGCAGGATGGGCAGATGGCAGGTTCGGGAGCCACTGTAAAAGAGCTGGTGGCGCTGGCTGACAGTGAGCTGAAACAGGCTGAAAAGGGCTATGAATTATTCAATGCCAACCTGTCAGAGAAAGGAAAAAGTGCGGCTAACGTGCTGACGCTACAGGCCAATTACAAACAATTCCACGATGGTCTGGCGGAACTGATTGTGTTTCTGGGCAACGGCAACTTTAAAGGGTTTGTTGATCAGCCGACACAAAGTTATCAGGACAAATTCCAAAAAGATTATGACGACTGGCTTAACTACAACCTGGTACTGAGCCAGAAAGGCATCGATGCCAATAATGCCGCTTATCAGCGCATGATTATGCTGGTTGCGGGGACGCTGGTCGTTACGCTGCTGGTGATCGTGCTGGTGTGGAATCTTATGCGCAGCCTGCTGATTCGCCCGTTAAAACAGAGCATCGATCATATCCAGCATATCGCACGGGGTGACCTGACGCAGCCTATCGCCATTACCGTACGTAATGAAATTGGCGATTTGCTGACGTCTCTGCAGGAGATGCAACGTGAACTGGTCCGTACGGTCAGCACCGTCCGTGATGGGGCCGATGCGATCTATACCGGCGCCAGCGAAATTGCCGTAGGGAATAACGATCTGTCGTCGCGAACAGAGCAGCAGGCGGCTTCGCTGGAGCAAACCGCTGCCAGCATGGAACAGCTTACCGCGACCGTGAAGCAAAATGCTGAAAACGCCCGTCAGGCGTCGACGCTGGCGCTGAATGCCTCTGAAACCGCACAGCAGGGCGGCAAAGTGGTGGACGGTGTCGTGACCACGATGAAAGAAATTGCGGGCAGTTCCAGAAAAATTGCCGATATCACCAGCGTGATTGATGGCATTGCTTTCCAGACCAATATCCTGGCACTGAATGCGGCCGTGGAAGCGGCACGCGCAGGTGAGCAGGGCCGTGGCTTTGCGGTGGTTGCCGGTGAGGTGCGCAATCTTGCACAGCGCAGTGCACAGGCGGCGAAAGAGATTAAAGGGCTGATTGAGGACTCCGTCAGTCGTGTGAATACCGGTTCAGTCCTGGTTGAAAGCGCAGGCGATACCATGAACGAAATCGTCAGCGCCGTCACGCGCGTCACCGACATCATGGGAGAGATTGCCTCTGCTTCAGACGAACAGAGCCGTGGCATCGACCAGGTTGGCCTGGCCGTGACCGAGATGGATCGCGTGACACAGCAGAACGCCTCGCTGGTTGAAGAGTCGGCCGCCGCCGCTGCGGCACTGGAAGATCAGGCCAGCAACTTAAAACAAGCGGTTTCTGTCTTCAATATTGGTAAAGAAATTGTCACGCAGGCCGTTAACAAGACAACGGCGGCAAAAAGTTTACGTTTAGAAAGTCCGTCAGAGGGCATTCGCCAACCCTCATCACGCAGTGATGAGAACTGGGAAACCTTCTAATTGCCTGGATGGCCCAACCGCTGATGTGCGGTTGGGCATAGCAGCAGACGTTTAACAGGTGTAGTTCAGGCCAGGTGCAAAGATGAAGAAATCGACGTTATTAGATCAACCAGAGGCGACAACGCTGCTCTCACAGATGGTGCAGCGGCTGCCCCTCTCCGATACCCATTTTCGCCGTATCAGCCAGCTCATCTATCAGCGCGCGGGTATCGTGCTGGCCGATCATAAGCGCGAGATGGTTTACAACCGTCTGGTACGTCGTCTGCGCACGCTGAATATTGATGATTTTGGTCGCTACCTGGCCCTGCTGGAGAACGATCCTAACAGTGCTGAGTGGCAGGCGTTTATCAACGCTCTGACCACTAACCTGACCGCTTTTTTCCGCGAGGCGCACCATTTTCCTATCCTGGCGGAACATGCACGTAAACGTCAGGGCAATTTCAGCGTCTGGAGCACGGCCGCCTCAACGGGCGAAGAACCTTACTCTATCGCGATTACCCTGGCCGAAACGCTGGGAACCGGACCCGGTAAATTCCAGGTCCATGCCAGTGATATCGATACCCAGGTTCTGGAAAAAGCCGTGGCGGGCGTTTACCGCCAGGAAGAATTACGGACGCTGTCGCCTGCACAGCTACAACGTTTCTTTTTACGGGGTACGGGCCCGCATGCTGGCATGGTGCGTGTGCGCCCCGAACTGGCGAATATGGTGAATTTCAGTCAGCTGAATTTGCTGGCCAACGACTGGAACCTGCCGGGTCCGTTCGATGCCATTTTCTGCCGTAACGTAATGATCTATTTCGATAAAGAAACACAAGAAAAAATTCTACGTCGTTTTGTTCCACTGCTTAAGCCTGGCGGCATCCTGTTCGCCGGACACTCAGAAAACTTTAGCCAGATTAGTAAAGAGTTCTGGCTGCGTGGGCAAACCGTTTATGGACTGACGAAGGAAAGATGATGAGCAAAATTACCGTGATGTGCGTAGATGACTCTGCGCTGATGCGGCAACTGATGACAGAAATCATCAACAGTCATCCTGATATGGAAATGGTGGCGACGGCCCCGGATCCATTAGTGGCCCGCGATTTAATTAAACAGTTTAATCCGCAGGTGTTGACGCTGGATGTTGAAATGCCGCGCATGGATGGACTGGATTTTCTTGAAAAACTGATGCGTCTTCGCCCGATGCCGGTCGTGATGGTGTCATCACTGACGGGACAGGGTTCAGAAATCACGCTGCGTGCGCTTGAGCTCGGTGCGGTGGATTTCGTGACCAAACCACAGTTAGGCATTCGTGAAGGTATGCTGGCTTACAGCCAGATGATTGGCGATAAAATTCGCGCGGCTGCCCGGGCACGTCTGCATGTGCGCACCACCATGCCTGCCCCGGTCACGCTGAAAGCCGGTCCGCTGCTGAGTAGTGAAAAGCTGATTGCGATTGGTTCATCGACGGGCGGTACAGAAGCCATCCGCCACGTATTGCAGCCGCTACCGGCCACCAGCCCTGCGCTGCTGATTACGCAACATATGCCACCGGGATTTACCCGTTCGTTTGCCGAGCGGCTAAACAAGCTCTGCCAGATTACGGTGAAAGAGGCCGAAGATGGTGAGCGTATTCTTCCTGGCCATGCTTATATCGCGCCCGGCGCGATGCACATGGAGCTGGGTCGCAGTGGTGCGAACTATGTCGTGAAGCTGAACGACGGTCCGCCAGTTAACCGTCATAAACCGTCAGTCGATGTGTTGTTTAAATCGGTGGCGATCAACGCCGGGCGAAATGCCGTTGGCGTGATCCTGACCGGTATGGGTAACGATGGGGCAGCAGGCATGCTGGAAATGCATCGTGCCGGCGCCTGGACCATCGCGCAAAATGAAGCAAGTTGTGTCGTTTTTGGCATGCCACGCGAGGCGATAGCCAGCGGCGGTGTGAGCGAAGTAGTGGATTTAAGCAACATCAGCCAGCACATGCTGGCGAAAATTAGCGCCGGACAGGCATTGCGTATTTAACAGGCCCGTCCTGCCGGGCGAGATAACACAGGAGTAGATATGGCTGACAAAAATATGCGCTTTTTAGTGGTGGACGACTTCAATACGATGCGTCGTATTGTCCGTAACCTGCTGAAAGAGCTGGGCTTCAATAACGTAGAAGAAGCGGAAGACGGCGTCGATGCGTTAACCAAACTCAAGGCAGGTGGTTTCGATTTCGTTATCTCCGACTGGAACATGCCTAACATGGATGGCCTGCAACTGCTGCAGACCATTCGCGCAGATGCGGCCATGGCCAGTCTGCCTGTGTTGATGGTGACGGCTGAAGCGAAAAAAGAAAACATCATTGCTGCCGCTCAGGCGGGTGCAAGCGGCTATGTCGTTAAGCCGTTTACGGCCGCCACGCTTGAAGAGAAGCTGGGCAAAATTTTTGAAAAACTGGGTATGTAAGGAGATGTGATGAGCGACCTTCCGAAATCAGCTGAGCAAGCCGCGGCACAAGATATCATTTCCCGCATCGGTTCACTGACACGCATGCTGCGTGATAGTTTGCGTGAGCTGGGGCTGGATCAGGCCATTGCAGAAGCTGCTGAAGCCATTCCTGACGCCCGTGATCGTCTGGACTATGTAGTGCAAAAGACCGCTCAGGCGGCCGACCGGGCGCTGAACAGCGTCGAAGCAGCGCAACCGCACCAGGACAAAATGGAAGCGGGAGCGATTGTGCTTAAAGGACGCTGGGATGCATGGTTTGAGAATCCTATTGAACTTGCCGATGCGCGCGAGCTGGTGACGGATACGCGTCAGTATTTAGGGGAAGTGCCTGAGCACACCTCTTTTACTAACAAGCAGTTGCTCGACATCATGATGGCGCAGGATTTCCAGGACCTCACCGGTCAGGTGATCAAACGCATGATGGATGTGATTCAGGAGATCGAGCGCCAGCTGTTGATGGTGCTGCTGGAAAACATGCCAGAAGTGAGCGCCGAAAAACGTCAGGTTGGCACTACGCTGCTTAACGGTCCTCAGGTTAACGCTGCCGCCCCTGGCATTGTTGCGAACCAGGATCAGGTGGATGACCTGCTGGACAGCCTCGGTTTCTAATCACCTGGCTGTCTCGCCATCGCGACGTTGCGATGGTCCCTTCTGAAAAGTGGCCTGCTCACCGCGGGCCACTCCGCTTTTCTCTTTTGCTATCCGTGAAAGAGCACGTGTTTTTCACGTTTTATCCACGCTTTAACCAAACTCAAATTTGGCATTCTATGCTCAGAATTCCTGCCAACCGAGGTTTGTGGTGTCAGAAAACAGTGATGAGGACAAAACAGAATCACCCACGGCCCACCGACTTGAAAAAGCGCGTGAAGAGGGCCAGATTCCGCGTTCGCGCGAGTTAACCTCACTATTGATGCTGTTGGCAGGCATCATGATTTTATGGGTTGGCGGAACGGCAATGGCCCATCGACTGGCGGCAATGGTGTCAACCGGACTCAGTTTCGACCACGGCATGGTGACCGATGACAAAATTATCATCGCCCACGTCGGTAATCTGATCATGCAGGCTATTGCCGCGCTTCTGCCGCTTCTGGGCGGGCTGGTTCTGGTGGCCATTGCCTCACCGATGCTGCTGGGCGGCGTGGTCATCAGCGGCAAATCCATCAAAGTGGATTTTAGCAAGCTGAACCCGTTGCCAGGCTTCAAACGCATGTTCGCCGCGCAGGCCTGGACGGAGCTGTTTAAAGGCATTCTGAAAACCATTCTGGTGGGCTGCGTGGCAGGCTGGTACATCTGGACGCACTGGCCCGATATGCTTCGGCTGATTGCCGAGTCGCCGACCACAGCCCTGATCCATGGCATGGACATGATCGCTATCTGTTGTGCGCTGGTCATGCTCGGCCTGATCCCCATGGTGGGATACGACGTTTTCTGGCAGCTTTACAGCCACTTTAAAAAATTGCGGATGTCACGTCAGGAAATTCGCGATGAGCACAAGCAGCAGGAAGGTGACCCGCACGTGAAAGGGCGCATTCGTCAGCAGATGCGCGCGGCAGCCCGTCGTCGCATGATGGCCGATGTGCCCAGGGCCGACGTGATCGTTACCAACCCAACACACTATTCGGTTGCGCTGCAATATAACGAGAAGAAAATGAGTGCGCCCAAGGTTATTGCCAAAGGCGCTGGCGAGATCGCCTTACGCATTCGTGAACTGGGCGCAGAACACCGCATTCCGGTTCTGGAAGCACCGCCGCTGGCGCGTGCGTTATACCGTCATACCGAAATCGGACAACACATTCCTGGCGCCCTTTATGCGGCCGTCGCGGAAGTGTTGGCCTGGGTCTGGCAGCTTCGCCGCTGGAAGCGCGAAGGTGGCCTGGTGCCCGTAAAACCTAAAGACCTGCCGGTCCCGGCAGAGATGGACTTTGCAGGAGAGAGCAAAAACGATGGCTAATCTGGCCGCTAAACTACGCCTTCCAGGCAACTTCAAAGACATGCAATGGCAGGTCCTTGCGGGTCCGGTGCTGATCATCATGATTTTGTCGATGATGGTTCTGCCCTTACCGCCGTTTATCCTTGATCTGCTGTTTACCTTTAACATTGCCTTGTCGATTATGGTGCTGCTGGTCGCCATGTTTACCCAGCGCACGCTGGAGTTTGCGGCCTTTCCCACCATTCTGCTGTTTTCGACCCTGCTGCGCCTGTCGCTGAACGTAGCCTCTACGCGTATTATTTTGCTGGAAGGGCATACCGGTGCCGCGGCGGCGGGACGGGTGGTGGAAGCCTTTGGCCACTTCCTGGTTGGCGGAAACTTCGCCATCGGGATCGTGGTGTTTATCATCCTGGTGATCATCAACTTTATGGTTATCACCAAAGGTGCGGGCCGTATCGCCGAAGTGGGTGCGCGCTTTGTGCTTGACGGGATGCCGGGTAAGCAGATGGCTATCGACGCCGACCTGAATGCGGGTCTGATTGGCGAAGATGAAGCGAAGCGTCGTCGCGCCGAAGTGACTCAGGAAGCGGACTTTTACGGTTCGATGGACGGTGCCAGTAAGTTTGTACGCGGGGATGCCATCGCCGGTATTTTGATCATGGTCATTAACGTGATCGGTGGTTTACTGGTGGGGATCGTTCAGCATGGTATGGATGCGGGCCACGCGGCAGAAACCTATACGCTGTTAACCATCGGTGACGGTCTGGTCGCACAGATCCCTGCGCTGGTCATCTCTACCGCGGCGGGTGTTATCGTGACGCGCGTGGCAACCGACCAGGACGTCGGCGAGCAGATGGTCGGGCAACTGTTCAAAGATCCGCGCGTCCTCATGCTGAGTGCCGGCGTAATCGGTTTGCTGGGGCTTGTGCCGGGCATGCCTAACTTTGTGTTCCTGCTGTTTACGGCGGCCTTACTGGGGCTGGCGTGGTGGTTACGTGGCCGCGAGATGCAGCCGAAGAAGAATGTCGAATCGCCGAGCAGCATCGCAAAATCCATGGAAACGCCTGCCTCTGCCGAAGCCTCCTGGACTGATGTGCAGCTTGAAGACACGCTGGGCATGGAAGTGGGTTACCGCCTGATTCCGATGGTCGATCACAACCAGAACGGTGAGTTGCTTGGTCGTATCCGCAGTATCCGTAAAAAAGTGGCGCAGGATGTTGGCTTTCTGCCGCCGGTGGTGCATATCCGTGACAACATGGAATTGCCACCCGCGCGCTACCGCATTTTAATGAAAGGCGTGGAGATTGGCAGCGGTGATGCCTATCCCGGACGCTGGATGGCGATTAACCCCGGCACAGCCGCGGGTACCTTGCCGGGTGAAGCAACCGTCGATCCTGCCTTTGGCCTGGCGGCGGTGTGGATTGACGGTGCGCTCAAAGAGCAGGCCCAGATTCAGGGCTTTACCGTAGTAGAAGCCAGTACCGTTGTGGCGACGCACCTTAATCATCTGATTGGCCAGTACGCCAGTGAGTTGTTTGGCCGTCAGGAAGCGCAGCAACTGCTGGACCGCGTCTCCTCAGAGATGCCGAAACTGACCGAAGATTTAGTGCCTGGCGTGATTACGCTGACAACGCTGCACAAAGTCCTGCAGAACCTGCTGGTTGAGCGCGTTTCGATTCGTGATATGCGCACCATTATTGAAACGCTGGCAGAGCATGCGCCGGTTCAAAGCGATCCGCAGGAACTCACCAGCGTGGTGCGCGTGGCGCTGGGCAGAGCGATTACGCAGCAGTGGTTCCCGGGCACGGGTGAAGTGCAGGTGATTGGCCTGGATGCGACACTGGAGCGCCTGCTGCTGCAGGCCTTGCAGGGCGGTGGCGGACTTGAGCCAGGCCTGGCCGATCGGCTGTTAGCCCAGACGCAGGAGGCCCTGCAACGGCAGGAAATGATGGGCGCGCCGCCTGTCCTGCTGGTCAATCATCCGTTACGCGCTTTACTGGCACGCTTCCTGCGCCGTAACATGCCGCAGCTGGTGGTGCTGTCCAATATGGAATTAAGCGATAACCGTCAGATTCGCATGACCGCAACCATCGGTGGCAAACAATGAGATCGCTAATGCTGTTTTCGCTGCTGCTTCCGCTGTTTGCTCAGGCCGCTGACGGTGCCTGGAGCGCCAGCGCGGTGGGTCCACTGATGGCGAACCGGGGAAGCTGGCAGTCGTCGCAGCCGCTGACCCCGCCAGGTCAGGTCAGTGGGGCGATCACCGTGGTGAACTGGCGTTATCAGTTTACCCAACCGGTGCCTTCCGGTTTACAGGTCCGGCTCTGTGCAGAACAGCGTTGTACCGAACTGGACGGTGCCAGCGGCAGCACACGCGGTCTGGCTGAGGTCGCCGCCGGTGAAACGTTACATATGGTGTTTGGCTTCGCCGGTGGCGGAAGTTTGCCGCCGGGGCTGAAGGTCGTCAGCACAGCGGTGACGGTCAACTACCACTAAGCCTTTTTCGACCTGTTCATGGCAGACTGACAAGCATCGTCAAGAGACTGATGCTGTCGGTCTGCCCGATCACTCCCGATGTCATAACGCGGTTCAGGCTACGCGTCTTTTTGCAGCAGAAAGCGGTAAAGCCATCCCCCTGCAACGCCACCCGCTATCGGTACCAGCCAGAAAACCCACAGCTGCCGTAACGCCCAGCCTCCCTGAAAAACAGCCATCGCGGTACTGCGTGCCGGATTCACCGAGGTATTGGTTACCGGGATACTGATTAAGTGAATGAGCGTTAATGCCAGACCAATCGCAATGGGAGCGAAACCCGCCGGCGCGCGTTTATCCGTCGCACCCTGAATAACCACCAGGAAGAACGCGCTGAGTACGAGTTCAGTGATGACGGCCGCGCAGAGGGAATAGCCGCCTGGCGAGTGCGCCGCAAAGCCGTTGGCAGCGAAACCCTTATCTGCCATCGTAAAGTCAGCCTGACCACTGACGATCAGATACAGCACGCCCGCCGCCGCAATACCGCCAGCCATCTGTGCCACGATGTAGGGCAAGATGGTCTTGCTGTCGATGCGGCCACCGGCCCATAAGCCCAGGGTGACGGCGGGATTAAAGTGACCGCCCGAAATGTGGCCTACCGCAAAGGCCATTGTCAGTACGGCGAGGCCAAATGCCAGAGACACGCCCACAAACCCAATCCCGGTTTGGGGAAAATTCGCGGCGAGCAGGGCGCTGCCGCAGCCTCCGAATACCAGCCAGAAGGTGCCGAACAGCTCGGCAAACGCTTTTCTTAACATCAACTTATTCTTCCTTTCTCGTTAACACGTTAAACCTGATAAAACGCGGGCTTATAGTAGAGCGCGGGAATAAGAAAAGAATCTTGTCCCGACAGGACCTTGATATACGCGACATCAGGGTTGCCTGAGCGGGTTTGCACGGCGCGTGCTGCGATCATCTCTGGTGCTGAAATACGAATTAACGTCTTTGTATCGTGGAGACAGGGAGGGCAATGGCAAAGATGACGCTACACGAAGGAAAATTGTGCGGGTGACGGGCAGAGCGGGAAGGGCGAGGTTGAGGCAGGCGCTGAGAACAGACAGCTCTCAGCGCCTTAACAGATTACATGCGATCGACCGTTTTGATGCCCAGCGTATCCAGGCCCAGTTTCAGGGTTTTTGCGGTCAGTGCCGCAATCTGTAAACGGCTCAGGCGCGTCACGTCGTCCTCTGCGGCCAGAATCGGACAGTGCTCGTAGAAACCGGAGAACAGGCCCGCCAGATCGTACAAATAGGCACACATCACATGCGGTGTGCCATCGCGTGCCACCTGCGTAATGACCTCTTCAAACTGCAGCAAACGCGTTGCCAGCAGGGCTTCACGGTCATCCGTCAGCACGATTTCTGCCTGAATCGCATCGGCGTCGATACCGGCTTTACGGAACACGGACAGCACGCGCGTATAAGCATATTGCATGTAAGGCGCCGTATTGCCCTCAAACGCCAGCATATTATCCCAGTCAAAAATGTAATCAGTGGTGCGGCTTTTTGACAGATCGGCATATTTCACGGCGCTGATGCCGACGACTTCCGCAAGCGTGCTGACTTCCTCTTCCGTCATGTCCGGGTTTTTCTCGCGTACCAGCGTGTACGCGCGTTCATAGGCTTCATCCAGCAAATCTGACAGCTTGATGGTGCCGCCGCTGCGGGTTTTAAACGGACGGCCATCTTTGCCCAACATCATACCGAACGCATGATGTTCAAGTGGAACGGACGCAGGCACATAGCCGGCTTTACGGACAATGGTCCACGCCTGCTGTAAATGCTGATGCTGACGTGAGTCGATGTAGTAAATTACGCGGTCCGCATGCAGGGTTTCATAGCGATACCTGGCACAGGCAATATCGGTGGTGGTGTAAAGATAGCCGCCATCCTTTTTCTGGATGATCACGCCCATCGGCTCACCTTCTTTATTCTGGAATTCTTCCAGGAATACCACGGTGGCGCCTTCACTCTCGACGGCCAGACCTTTGGCTTTCAGATCGGCCACAATTTCCGGCAGCATGTCGTTATAGAGGCTCTCACCCATCACATCATCACGCGTCAGGGTGACGTTCAGACGGTTGTAGATATGCTGGTTTTGCGTCATGGTGATATCAACCAGCTTTTTCCACATCTGACGGCAGTAGTCGTCACCGCCTTGCAACTTCACGACATAGCCGCGCGCACGCTCTGCAAACTCAGGATCTTCATCGTAAGTGCGCTTGGCTTCACGGTAAAAACCTTCTAAATCCGCCAGCGCCATCTCCGCGTGGTTTTCATTTTGCTGTTTTTCAAGAAACGCAATCAGCATGCCGAACTGCGTACCCCAGTCGCCCACATGGTTCGCGCGGATCACGTTGTGGCCCAGGAACTCGAGGGTGCGCACCGCGGCGTCGCCAATGATAGTGGAACGCACATGGCCGACGTGCATCTCTTTCGCCACGTTGGGGGCAGAGTAGTCCACGACGATTGTCTGTGGTTCGACCGGGTTCACGCCAAGGCGCGGATGATTCAGCGCCTGCCGGGCATGGTCGGCCAGCCACTGACGATCCAGGAAAATGTTGATAAAGCCCGGCCCCGCGATCTCCACTTTGCTGGCAATGCCAGTGAGGTCCAGATGTTGAATCACGGTTTCAGCTAATTGTCGTGGCGCCTGGCCCAGTTTTTTCGCCACGGCCATGATGCCGTTAGCCTGATAATCACCAAACTGAACTTTAGCCGACTGACGAACCTGAGGTTCACAATCGGAGGGAGCACCAGCCAGCACCATTGCCTGACTGACTTTTGCGGAAAGAAGCGCCTGAATATTCACCGGGTTACCTTACATATGCAGAGAAAAGCACGCTATTTGGGCAGCGGGCTGTCGTCATGATTCTGCCGGGTGCAATGACCACAGGTCCTGGCCCGGCAAAAGGAAAAAATGAGGGAAAAAGTATACGTGAATTGTCAGCGTGAGTCAGTAGCGGGATAAAGGCAGGGAAACAGAGCCGAAGATGTTTCCCGCAGAGATTAGCGACGACGCGCGCGGCGCGCGTTTTTAACACTTTTGTCTGCACGCACCTTCCAGTGGCGCGCAAGGGCAAACCCCATCAGTGCAATTAAGATGGCAACTACGATGAGCATCGTCATAAAAACTTTCCTTATAATAGTGTTAATGCAAATTTAATAGAAAGCTATGCAGGCTGCAATCATGCCACTGTTAAGTAAGACTTATCTTATTGTGTTAATGATAACCAAACAAAACAGTAACTTAAGTTAATTTTGTCAACGAAAAGGTGGATCTAACCAGAAGATTAATCTGAATTAAAAGCGTTAATTTTTTGCTTTTCTCGTAAAACGCCAGCCAAATAAGATGAATCTTACCCTTTTGTTCATTACGATAGTTCAGTAACAATGAGTTACGGCATTCCCTGGTCATAAAAAAGTGAGGAGACAGCTTACGGTGAGCATGATATTTCCACCCGAACTGGACGATTTACAGGCCGATTTAGCGGCTTTCGAAGAACGGTTACAAAATTTTTCACAGCGTCTGGGATTAAACCCCACAGACCTCGACGTCGATCATGTGGCCGTGCGGTGTCATCAGAATGCGACGGCCGAACGCTGGCAAAAAGGGTTTTTGCAACTCGGGGAGCAGTTCTCGGCGGCGATGATTAACGGACGACCGGTATGTTTATTTAAGCTGCACCAACCGTTAATGATTGCCGGCTGGGCGATAGACGTCGTTGAGCTGCCCTGGCCGGGTGAAAAACGCTACCGCCACGAGCGCTGGGAACATATTGAGGTGGTATTACGAGGCGAGCCTGAAACACTGGGCATGCGTGCCATGGCGCTGCTGTCCGATCAGGCGCTCACACAGCCGGGTATTTCATTCAAAACCAGCTCACCGAAAGGGGAAAACGAGCGTCTGCCGAATCCTACGCTGGCAGTGACCGATGGGGAAACCACGATTAAGTTTCACCCATGGCGACTGGACGAGATTGTGGCCAGTGAACAGCGTTAGCCCCGGGCTTCAACCGCGCGTCTGAGCCGTCTGACGGCTTCTTCCAGCAAGGCGCGGGGACAGCCGAAATTGATCCGTACAAAGCCGTCATCACCAAAGTCGCGCCCCGGCGAGAAGCCAAGCCCGTGTTTTTCAAAGTACAGCGCCGGGCTGGCAACCTGGAGTTCACGCGCATCGATCCAGCCCAGATAACTGCCTTCCGGAGAGGTCATTTTGAGGCCGGGCAGCGCATTGACTTCGGAAACCAGCCAGTCCCGGTTGCCGCGCAGATAATCAAGCTGGGCATCAAGCCAGTCATCACAGGCCCGCCAGGCGACTTCCGCCGCAACCAGGGCCAGAATATCGACTGAGGGCACAATGCCCTGGCGCACGGCGGTGAATCGCGCCCGTAGTTCAGGATCCGGGATCACAGCGACGGAAGCGCCCAGCCCGGCAATATTGAAGGTTTTGGATGGCGAAAGCAGCGTAATGCTCCGTTGGGCCGCATCATCACTCAGGGAGGCAAAGGGGATATGTTGCAGCCCCGGCGTTAACAGTAAATCGCAATGAATTTCGTCAGAGCAGACGATTAAATCATGGTGCTGCGCAAAGGCCAGCTGCGCTTCAAGTTCTTCCCGGCGGTAAACCGTGCCGCCAGGATTTTGCGGATTGCAAAGCATCAGCAACGTTTTGTCCTGCATGTGGCCGTCTGCTGCAGTGAGATCCATGACCCAGCGGCCTTCCTGCAACGTCAGAGGCAGATTCAACTGATCACGTTCAGCCAGCTTCGCGGCTGAACGGAAAGGGGGATAAATGGGATGCGGCGCGACGGTACCCTGGTGCGGCGCGGTAAACGCCCGCACGGCCAGATTTAACCCGCAGACTACGCCGGGCAACACGACCACCCATTCCGGTTTAACTTCCCAGCGATAGCGTGATTTACAGCGGGCAATCAGCGCATCGATAAATCCCTGAGGCTTATCGCCATAGCCGAAAACACCATGATCAACGCGGGCTTTAATGGCCTCAATGATGGGGGCAGGCGAACGGAAATCCGTATCCGCTACCCACAACGGCAGAATATCCTGGCCCGCATATTTGTGCCATTTAAGGCTATCACTGTGACGGCGGTCTATCCGTTGGTCAAAATTGAATGTCATAGTTAGTTTTCCACGTAAACTGTTCTAAGGGATAAGCATACCTGACGAATTTGGCGTGAACAGGACGTCATGTAAAGGAGAAGAGAATGACCACACTGGAAATTTGTTGCTATGGGGTGGATTGTGCCTTAACCGCTCAACAGGCGGGGGCCGATCGAATTGAACTCTGTGCGGCACCGCGTGAAGGCGGCCTGACACCTTCTGCTGGCATGCTGGAAGTCGCCCGTCGTGACATTTCTGTTCCGGTGCATCCTATTGTCCGCCCGCGCGGCGGAGATTTTTGCTATTCCAGCCGGGAGTTCGAGGCAATGAAATCGGATGTCGCGCGGATTCGCGAACTGGGCTTTCCGGGCGTAGTGTTAGGGATGCTGGATGAAGATGCCCATATTCATGTGGGGCAGATGCGGCAGATCATGGCGCTGTGCGACGGCATGGCGGTGACCTTCCATCGCGCCTTCGATCTCTGCCACCGGCCAAAACGTTCGCTCGATGTTTTAACCGATTTTGGCGTGAAACGTATCCTCACTTCCGGGCAGCAGCAGAGCGCAGAAAACGGAATTGCATTATTGAGGGAACTTAATGAATACAGCAGCGGTCCTATCATTATGGCAGGTGCTGGTGTTCGTTTAAGTAACCTGCAAAAGTTTCTTGATGCAGATATTCGTGAGGTACACAGCTCGGCAAGCCACCTGGTGGCATCACCGATGCGTTACCGCAAAGCGGGTGTTTCCATGTGTTCCGAAGCCGAAATTGATGAGTTCAGCCGTTACTGCGTCGATGGTGATGTTGTAGAGGCAATGAAAAGTGTCATGCAAATGAATACCGCCCGGGTGGCCTGACTCATAACCAGTTTTGCCGCGCAGCACGCCGATTGATGACGTGATGTTTGCAAGTACCAAACCCCAGCACATTTGCTGGGGTATTTTTTGTCCGGTATTCCGCTATAGTGGAGGATGAAACAACGCATTGCGTGCATTCTGTGTCGCCGTTTGCCGTCAACGCGGCTTTGCTTTCCCTGTTCTGTTCCCCGGTTGCGGGTCATCAGCTTAACCCTAATCGACATTGATGTCAGAGGCCCTGCCATGCGATGCATTCTGCTTTCCGCTGTTCTCACCGTGATGGGATGCCATGCGCCCTTAACCTTTGCCGCGTGCAAATCAAACAGTAAAGCGGTCTCTGACAGTAATAACTGGATTCTGTTGGGCGGCAGTGCGAAAGGGGCGGTACGTCAGGTTGTCGCAGGGGAGTTTGGCAAAGACGTCAATTCGCAAAAGCGAGTGCTGGGGCAGTTTGATCCCTGTGGCGACCTGCTGGTGGCGGATATCAGTTATGACAAAAATGAGCGTAACGTCATTCTGAGCATGGAACAACATCTGGTGCGTGTGCAGGAAGGTTGGGTGGCCGAATATGCGTATCTGGTAAAAGTGCTGAAACAGGGAAAGGAAGTGGTGGTGGATAACCGACAAGGCACCATCAACTGGCACAAGGGAAAAAACGGCAATATTATCAGCGCTTCAGACAAATTCATCAGCATGGGCAAATCGGGATTCACGGACACCACGTACCGCTACGATAAACACTATCGTTTGCTGAAAAGCATTGCGCGCGGAACCGATCCCGTCAGCAACGGGGAATACCGTTACGCGTGGAGTCCGCAGGGCCTTGTCACCCGCACCACCTCTGCCCGGCGAAAAGACACCTATACCTATGACGATAAAGGGCGGGAGCTGCGCCTGAACGGCACGGCATCAACCGACGTCAGCACTCTGCGCACCGTGGATGAATGCCAGTTCTGGGATGACAAGGGCAACTGCACCCTGAGTTACCTGAATGAAACCGAAGTTTTTGAGAAAGGCACGGTGCAGCGTCACCTCAGTGCGGTTTATAAGTATCAGTACTGGGACAAACCTACTGAGGCGACGGAATAGCCCCTATTTTACCGTTTTACTGAACGCATCCAGGCCCAGCAGCGCATGGGCGATCTGTTCCGGTGCCAGGTTAGGATTAAGGTTTTTCAGCGTATCGCCCTCGCTGTTCGCCAGCGCGCCGATTTTTACCAGATCTTCCCAGCTCACCCCGTCCAGATGCATCTCTTTTAACGTGGTCGGCATATTGATCGAACGGTAGAAGCGGATGTAGCGGGCAATTTCTTCATCGGGACGCTGCTCAAGCACCATCTGAGTTAACGTACCGTAGGCCACTTTTTCACCGTGAGTAAGATGGTGGATATCGCCGTCAATCGCGGTGAATCCGTTATGAATCGCGTGCGCACCTGCCAGACCGGCGTTTTCAAAGCCTAAACCGGACAGCAATGTATTGGCTTCCACTACCGCTTCTACCGCTGGCGTGACGCGTTTTTCCGAGACGGCGATATAGGCACTGTAGCCCCACGTCAGCAGCGTCTCTTCACAGGCCCGGGCAATGGCAAGACCGGCAATAGTCGGATCGCCATTGACCATCGATTTCGCATGGCTACGGGCCACCGCCTGGGCTTCCACCCAGGTCGCCAGACCATCGGCGATGCCGGACGCGAACAGGCGGGCGGGCGCGGCGGCGCACACGGCGGTATCAATTAACACCAGATCGGGATTTTTACTGTAGAAACGGTAGCTTTCAAAAACGCCACTGTCGGAATAGATAACAGACAGCGCGCTACAGGGCGCATCGGTTGAGGCAATGGTGGGCACAATCACTACCGGCTGTTTGAGTTCATCGGCCACGGCTTTTACCGTATCCAGCGTTTTGCCGCCACCCAAACCAATCACCACGTTACAGCCCTGCTGCTGCGCATGCTGACTTAACCGGGTAATTTCATTACTGGAGGCTTCGCCATTGAACTGCTGACGGCTGAGGGTAATGCCCGCTTTTTCCAGCGTAGACTGCGCCCGCTCACCAATCAGCCCCCAGACGACATCGTCAGCCACCACGAAAGCGTGATTGCCCAATTCCGTGACATACTCTCCCAGTTCATCGAGCACGCCCGCACCCTGTACATATTTGCGAGGCGAAGAGAAAATAAATTTACTCATGATCGTAGCTCCTGGTTTTTCAATTGAGACCGTTACCGGCCCGCTAATAACGCCACTAAAAAGCGTAGCAGTTAATCGCGCCTGGCTGTCTGTACAGCGTGAAAAACGCTTGTTATTGTTAAGCACTTCTAATCAGGAGTACGCCTGTGACGACTTCATTCCTCTCTTTTCTGTTTGCGATCATCATTTTGACCCTGACGCCGGGGTTCGATACGGCATTAATTTTGCGATCGGCGGCGGCACAGGGCTGGCGACGAGCCAGTGCGACCGCGCTGGGCGTGGCGACGGGCTGTCTGTCGTGGGGCATTGCGGTCGGGCTGGGGCTGGGGGCGCTGCTGCTGGCATCGGAAACGGCGTATAACCTGCTGAAGTGGGCTGGCGCAGCCTATCTGCTCTGGCTGGGCGTCAGGTTACTGTGGCATCCGCGTCGCCAGAATGCAGCGCTGCCCGCCGAAACGCCGTCGCAGCAAACGCATCTGGCCTGCTTTCTGCGTGGGTTACTGGGGAATCTGCTGAATCCTAAAGTGGGCGTTTTCTACGTAACATTTTTACCGCAGTTTATCCCTCAGGGCGGCTCGGTCCCGGTCTGGTGCACCCTGATGGCCCTGACACATATGGTGACTGGATTGATCTGGAGCAGCGTGCTGATTGGCAGCAGTCACTATTTTGCGGCACAGCTCAGGAAGCCACGCGTGTTGACAATCATGGATCGTTTGACGGGCTGTGTCTTTATTGGCTTCGCGGCGAAACTGGCGCTGTCTCGCCGCTGAGCATTACGGCTTGGTGGCGACCAGCACCGCACGCAGCGGTGCGGGATAACCTTCAACGGTTTTACTGCTGTCCGCAGGATCAAGGAATTCCGCCAGCGATTCGCTGGTCATCCAGTCGGTCCGGCGCTGTTCATCTGTGGTCGTTACGGCAAAGTCCACAATGCGCACATCGACAAAGCCGCATTTCTCCAGCCAGCTTTTCAGCGCCTCGGCGGAGGGGATAAAGTAGACGTTGCGCATCTGAGCATAGCGTTCGCCCGGCACCAGCACCTGATTCACATCGCCTTCAATCACCAGCGTTTCCAGGACCAGTTCGCCGCCGCTCACTAACTGATTTTTCAGCTGCATCAGATGATCCAGCGGCGAACGGCGGTGATAAAGCACGCCCATGGAAAACACGGTATCGAACGCCTGAAGCACCGGCAGCTGTTCGATGCCGAGCGGCAGCAGGTGGGCGCGGCGGTCGTCATTTAACAGCTTGCGGACGGCTTCGAACTGGCACAGAAACAGCTGCATGGGATCGATACCGACCACAAGGTGCGCGCCTGCCCCGATCATGCGCCACATATGGTAGCCACTGCCACAGCCCACATCCAGTACAGTGCGTCCGGCTAACGAGGAGATGTGTGGCAGCACGCGATCCCATTTCCAGTCTGAGCGCCATTCCGTATTAATTTCGGTGCCGTAAAGCGAATAGGGGCCTTTGCGCCAGGGCATCAGATTACGCAGCAGTTTCTCAATGCCCTGACGGTGCCGATCGCTGATATCGTCCCGATCGGCGCTGACGCTGTGCAGCAGGTCCAGCCGCTGAGGTTCCAGCTGGGGTAAATATTCCAGCGACTTGTACCAGTCACGGAAGTGCCCGTGCAGATTTTCACGCTGCCACTCGCTGATTTGCGCAGGCAGCACCTCCAGCCATTTTGCCAGGGGACCCACGGCGATTTGCTGATAAAAACGGCCAAAGTCGATCATTTTAATGCCACCAACGAACCAAAATTAAAACACTGAAACCACAGCTCAGCGTGAGAAAAGCCGGCCTGTTTCAGGCGCGCCTTGTGCGTTTCTACGCTATCGGTGAGCATCACATTTTCCAGCATGCTGCGTTTCTGGCTGATTTCCAGTTCGCTGTAGCCGTTGGCGCGCTTAAAGTCATGATGCATGTTGAACAACAGTTCACCGACGTCACGATCTTCAAAGCTGAACTTCTCAGAGAGCACCAACGCGCCGCCGGGATTCAGCCCCTGCCAGATTTTGGTCAGCAACGTCAGGCGGGCTGGCGGTTCAAGAAACTGCAGGGTGAAATTGAGCACCACCAGTGACGCATTCTCAATGGCGATATCGCAGATATCCGCTTCGACGACCGTAACCGGCGTAGCCGCCCGAAACGCATCGATATGACGGCGGCAGCGCTCCACCATGGCCGGCGAATTATCCACAGCAATAATCTGACAGCCGGGCACGTGAATATTGCGGCGCACCGAGAGCGTGGCAGCGCCTAGTGAACAGCCCAGGTCAAATACCTGGCTGTTGGGCTGGACGAAACGTTCTGCCAGCATGCCAATCATCGAAATGATGTTGGAATAGCCCGGCACTGAGCGCTGAATCATGTCGGGAAACACTTCAGCCACGCGCTCGTCAAACGTCCAGTCGCCCAGTTTTTCAATGGGCGCAGAAAAGAGTTGATCGCGATCAGACATAACGAAAATCCGAAGAGACGGCGGAAAGGGCGCTATTCTGGCAGAAACTGCCGCGGCCTGCACCCTTTACGCCGTTAACATTAACGCAAGCTGAGCAAGAGTGGCCAGGGCAGGTAAATCAGGTTAAAAATTACCATACCGGACAGCGAGAATAGCGTCAGCATCATGCCATATTTGCGTTTGCTCATGACATCGTTGCGCAGGCCCTGTGCATGCAACACCCGACCAATGAAAAACAGGATGCCGGTCAGGTGCACCATCCAGATATTCGCGCCGTTCATCTCCAGCACAATCAGCAATAATAACCCCAGCGGGATCGTTTCAATGGCATTGCCGTGAATCCGGATGGCCATATGTAAATCGTGATGACCGCCATCGCCATAAGCCACATGATGCTGTCGCCGTAAGCGCACAACATTCAGGGTAAATTTCATGATCAGTAAGGCCCCGATCACCATATATAACGCGCTTATCATTATTGATTCCTTATTTTTACTTTTGCCAGAGGTGTGATGCTGCCGGTCGCTATCAGAATAGCGAATCCTGTTGCGGCCAGTCCGGCCCGGGACCGATGCTGGCATCAATTTTTTGCAGTTCAGGCCACAAGGCCTGCACCAGCGGAAAGACCTGGCCCATGTCGGGCGTGTGAATGAAGACCAGCGGTTCACTTTGCGTATGCCATTCAGCCAGTTTCGTCAGCCAGATGCGAAACAGCGGCAGGCTTTCTTCAAGACTATCGCTGCCGACAAAGCGGATCATCGGGCGCGGTCCTGTTAACAGCGCATGCGGCGGGACGCGCGGCTTTTGCTGGCGGGCGTGCAGCGCCGCCGCGCTTTGTGACGTTGAGGCGTGAACCGGACGACTGTCCAGCACCACACGATTGACGCCGCGCTGGAGCAGGCCACGATTCAGCGCGCGCTCAGCCTCACCTTTCGCGAAAAAAACGGCATGCCGCACTTCCACGCCATAGGAAAAAGAGGCGGGCAGACTATCCAGAAAACGCCACAGATCGCTGAGTTGGGCGGGAGAAAAGCTGGCAGGCAACTGGAGCCAGTACTGACCGATGCGATCGGCAAGCGGATGCATCAGGCGAAAAAAGTCGGTCAGTAAGTCATCGGTGTTTTGCAGTGCTGCCTGATGGCTGATTGTGCTGGGGAATTTAAAACAGAAGCGAAACTGATCGTGCGTCATATCCCGCCAGCGCAACACGGTTTCGGGATCCGGCAGTGCATACAGCGTGGTATTGCCCTCAACGGTCTGGAAATAACGCGCGTAGTCCGCCAGAGTTTCAATTCCCCAGCGTTTCCAGTGTGCGTGGTGCCATTGCGGCAAACCGATACGAAGTGTCACGCCTGACTCCTGTCGTTGAGTGTGATGGTAATTATCCTGTAAGGCAGTATATTGACGCAACCCGGTGAAAAGGGAACAGGAAATGCCGTGCTTTAGCGTGGCTCCACTTATCCTGTCAGCCTTTTTCCATTATAATAGCGGCCTTTTTTGCGACAGCACCTGATAAGGTTACGCGGCCTGGTGCTGTCTGCTGCAGCGGCGAAGTTAAAAGGATAGTGTTATGCGTACAGAGTATTGTGGACAGCTCAATCTGTCTCATGTGGGTCAGCAAGTTACGCTTTGCGGCTGGGTCAATCGCCGTCGCGATCTGGGAAGCCTGATCTTTATCGATATGCGCGACCGTGAAGGCATCGCCCAGGTGTTTTTCGATGCCGATCATCAAGAGGCGTTCCAGCTGGCATCTGAACTGCGTAACGAATTCTGTATCCAGATCACCGGTACCGTCCGTGCCCGTGACGAAAAGAACCGAAACAGCGACATGGCGACCGGCGACGTGGAAGTGTTCGCCCACGCGCTGACCATCATCAACCGTGCTGACCCTCTGCCGCTGGATTCTAACCAGACCAACAGCGAAGAAGCGCGTCTGACGTATCGCTATCTGGACCTGCGTCGTCCGGAGATGGCGCAGCGTTTGAAAACCCGTGCGAAAATCACCAGCTTTGTGCGTCGCTTTATGGATAACGAAGGCTTTCTGGATATTGAAACGCCGATGCTGACTAAAGCAACGCCAGAAGGCGCGCGCGACTATCTGGTGCCCAGCCGTGTGCACAAAGGGAAGTTCTATGCGCTGCCGCAGTCACCGCAGTTGTTCAAGCAGCTGCTGATGATGTCCGGCTTCGACCGCTATTATCAGATCGTTAAGTGCTTCCGTGATGAAGACCTGCGTGCTGATCGTCAGCCAGAGTTTACCCAGATCGACGTTGAAACCTCCTTCATGACCGCCGAACAGGTGCGTGAGAAGATGGAGCGTCTGATTCGTGAACTGTGGATGGACATCAAAGGGGTGGATCTGGGGGCGTTTCCACAGATGACCTTTGCCGAAGCCATGCATCGCTTTGGTTCGGATAAGCCTGACCTGCGCAACCCGATGGAGCTGGTGGACGTAGGCGATCTGCTGAAAAGCGTCGAATTCCAGGTCTTCGCGGGTCCCGCTAATGACCCGAAAGGCCGCGTAGCTGCGCTGCGTGTGCCCGGCGGTGCGGCGCTGACGCGTAAGCAAATCGACGAATACGGCAAGTTTGTTGAAATCTACGGGGCCAAAGGGCTGGCGTGGATGAAGATTAACGAACGTGCCAACGGCTTCGAGGGCGTGCAGAGTCCGGTGGCCAAGTTCCTCAGTGCCGACATCGTGGAAGCGATACTGAACCGCACGGGCGCACAGGATGGCGACCTGATCTTCTTCGGTGCCGATCGCGCGAAAGTCGTGGCGGATGCGCTGGGTGCGCTGCGCCTGAAAGTCGGCCGCGATTTGCGGATCACCGACGAAAACGCCTGGGCACCGCTGTGGGTAATCGACTTCCCGATGTTTGAGGAAGATGAAGAGGGCGGTCTGGCTGCGATGCACCATCCGTTCACCTCACCGAAAGACATGACCGCAGAGGCGCTGGCCAGCGATCCGGTTCAGGCGGTGGCAAATGCCTACGACATGGTGATTAACGGCTACGAAGTGGGCGGCGGTTCCGTGCGTATTCACAACAGCAAAATGCAGCAGACGGTGTTCAGTATCCTCGGGATCACCGAAGAGGAGCAGCGCCTGAAGTTTGGCTTCCTGCTTGACGCGCTGAAATACGGTACACCACCGCACGCGGGCCTGGCATTTGGTCTGGATCGCCTGACGATGCTGCTGACCGGCACCGATAACATTCGCGATGTTATCGCATTCCCGAAAACCACCGCCGCCGCGTGCATGATGACCGAAGCACCGAGCGAAGCCAATCCTGCCGCGTTGCTGGATCTGGGCATTCTGGTGGCGCCGAAGAAAGAAAAGTCAGAGAACAAGTAATGGGCAATAAACATCCGGTATCGGTGCTGGTGGTGATTTTTGCGCAAGATACTGGCCGGGTGTTAATGCTGCAGCGACGTGATGATGCCAGCTTCTGGCAGTCGGTCACAGGCAGCCTGGAAGTCGGGGAAACCCCACGCCAGGCGGCCGAGCGTGAGGTGTCAGAGGAGCTGTCCATCAACATTGCGGACGAAAAGTTAGTGCTGGAAGACTGTCACAAACAGATCGAGTTTGAAATTTTCCCGCACTATCGCCACCGTTACGCACCGGGCATCACGCATAACCGTGAACACTGGTTCAGGCTGGCGTTACCCGCAGAGCGCGACCTGGTGCTTACCGAGCATCTTGCCGCGTGCTGGCTTGAGCCCGCCGCTGCTGCTGCCCTGACCAAGTCCTGGAGTAACCGCCAGGCGATTGAGGAATTTATCTGAATGCCTGCCGTAACGCGTTTTTCAGGCGGCAGTAACGTTAAATTTCACGAATTCGACGAAGCTCATCCTTCGTTCCCTAAACCGGGTGCCGGTGATAAACCGGCGCCGTTAAAATTGAAGAGTCGGGCATCATCGGTATCGCGAAGCCGCGACTGTCAGTGCAGCGCAACCGGAACGTTTATAACGACGTGAGGATGGCAGGCACTGTCGGGAGGCGGATCGTAAGTCAGATAGCCCGTGCGATTGTTAAGATCGGAGAATATGCAAGATGGCTGGACATAGTAAATGGGCGAATACCAAGCACCGCAAGGCTGCTCAGGATGCCAAGCGCGGTAAAATCTTTACCAAAATCATTCGCGAGCTGGTGACCGCCGCGAAACTGGGTGGGGGCGATCCCGGTTCTAACCCACGTTTACGTGCTGCCATGGACAAAGCGCTGTCTAATAACATGACACGCGATACCATGAACCGTGCGATTGCACGCGGTGTGGGCGGCGAAGATGATTCCAACATGGAAACCATCATCTATGAAGGTTACGGTCCGGGGGGATCGGCCATCATGATCGAGTGCCTGAGTGATAACCGAAACCGTACGGTGGGTGAAGTGCGTCATGCGTTCACCAAAACCGGTGGCAACCTGGGAACCGATGGCTCCGTGTCTTACCTGTTCAGCAAAAAAGGCGTGATTTCTTACGCGCCAGGCCAGGATGAAGATGCGGTGATGGAAGCCGCGCTGGAAGCCGGTGCAGAGGACGTGGTGGCGTATGATGATGGCGCTATCGATGTCTTCACCGCCTGGGAAGAGATGGGCACCGTGCGCGATGCGCTGGAAGCCGCCGGTCTGAAAGCGGATACGGCGGAAGTTGCGATGATTCCGTCAACCAAAGCGGAAATGGATGCGGAAACCGCACCGAAACTGCTGCGTCTGATCGATATGCTGGAAGACTGCGACGACGTGCAGGAGGTTTATCACAACGGTGAGATCTCCGATGAGGTGGCGGAAACGCTGTAATGCTGTACCGCTTTCATCGCTGGCTGGAGACGCGTCATGTCTATTATCCTGGGGATTGACCCCGGTTCACGCGTCACCGGTTACGGGGTGATTCGTCAGACCGGCCGCCAGCTCACCTATCTGGGCAGCGGCTGTATCCGCACCAATACGACAGAATTGCCGGCGCGCCTGAAGCTGATCTATGCTGGCGTTTGCGAAATTATCACGCAGTTTTCGCCTGATTTTTTCGCCATCGAGCAGGTGTTTATGGCGAAGAACGCCGACTCGGCGCTGAAGCTTGGCCAGGCGCGCGGTGCCGCCATCGTCGCGGCGGTAAACCATGACCTGCCGGTGTTCGAATATGCCGCACGTCAGGTGAAGCAGACGGTTGTCGGAACCGGCGGGGCAGAAAAAAGTCAGGTTCAGCATATGGTCAAATCTTTACTGAAGCTTGCAGCCAGTCCGCAGGCTGATGCCGCCGATGCGCTGGCTATCGCGATTACGCACTGCCATGTTGCACAGAATGCCGCGCGCATGAGTGAGAACACGCTGGTGCTGACCCGCGGCCGGCTGCGGCAGCGCTAACGGCAACCCCCGCAATATGCCCGTCAGGCTGGATATTCATCCAGCCTTTTTTATGGTATAAATTCCGCCACATACGTTAAATAAGGAAGGCATCAGGTGATAGGTCGTTTACGGGGAACCATTCTGGAAAAGCAGCCACCGCTGGTCCTGCTGGAGGCGCATGGCGTTGGTTATGAAGTCCATATGCCAATGACCTGTTTTTATGAACTGCCTGAGCTTAATCACGAAGCGATAATCTTTACGCAATTTGTGGTTCGTGAAGACGCGCAACTGCTGTTCGGCTTTAACAGCAAACAGGAACGTGCCCTGTTTCGTGAACTGATAAAAGTCAACGGCGTTGGGCCGAAACTGGCGCTCGCTATTCTGTCGGGCATGTCCGCTCAGCAGTTTGTCACGGCGGTGGAAAAAGAAGAGATTGCCGCACTGGTCAAACTGCCGGGTGTGGGCAAGAAAACCGCCGAGCGTCTGGTTGTCGAGATGAAGGATCGCTTTAAAGGGATGCATGGCGATCTGTTTGGCGGTGACTCGGCCTTTACGCTGACCACGCCGGGCCCGGAACCCGAAACCAACGACGCCGAAGCGGAAGCGGTTGCAGCGCTGGTGTCCCTGGGTTATAAACCGCAGGAAGCGAGCCGCATGATCAGCAAAGTGGGTCGCCCTGACGCGGATTGTGAAACATTAATTCGCGAAGCGCTCCGCGCCGCTATTTGAGGTAATTCATGATTGAAGCCGATCGCCTGATCTCCGCCGCCAGCGTTAGCGAAGAAGAGAGCCTCGACCGCGCCATCCGGCCTAAGATGCTGACCGAGTATGTCGGCCAGCCGCAGGTGCGGGAGCAAATGGAAATTTTTATCAAAGCGGCCCAACTGCGTGGCGATGCGCTGGACCATTTGCTGATTTTTGGCCCACCCGGGCTGGGAAAAACCACCCTGGCGAACATTGTGGCTAATGAGATGGGCGTCAATCTGCGCACCACCTCCGGTCCGGTGCTGGAGAAAGCGGGCGATTTGGCGGCGATGCTGACCAACCTTGAGCCGCATGATGTGCTGTTTATTGATGAGATTCACCGCCTGTCACCGGTCGTTGAAGAAGTACTGTATCCGGCGATGGAAGACTATCAGCTGGATATCATGATTGGCGAAGGTCCGGCAGCGCGATCGATTAAGCTTGATCTGCCGCCGTTTACGCTGATTGGTGCCACTACGCGCGCGGGCTCACTGACGTCGCCCCTGCGAGATCGTTTTGGTATCGTGCAGCGGCTGGAATTCTATCAGGTGAAAGATTTGCAGCATATTGTCGGGCGCAGTGCCGCCTGTCTGGGTCTGGCGCTGAGCGAGGAGGGAGCCCTAGAAATCGCCCGTCGCTCTCGCGGCACGCCGCGTATTGCTAACCGACTGTTACGCCGGGTGCGTGATTTTGCAGAAGTGCGGGCAAACGGTAACTTAAGCGGCGAAGTCTCAGTGACCGCGCTGGACATGCTTAACGTTGACAGCGAAGGTTTCGACTATATGGATCGTAAACTGCTGCTGGCGATTATTGATAAATTCACCGGCGGGCCGGTGGGTCTGGATAACCTTGCGGCGGCGATTGGTGAAGAGCGGGAAACGATTGAAGATGTCATCGAGCCCTTCCTGATTCAGCAGGGCTTTATTCAACGCACACCGCGCGGCCGGATGGCCACGCAGCATGCTTACCGTCATTTCGGTATCACCAAAGAGGCGTAATCACAGCGCCGGTTTGCGCACCATACTGACGATAAACAGTATGGCTGCGCACAGCACCACAGACGGCCCCGCAGGCGTGTCATAAAACGCCGAGAAGGTTAACCCGCCGGTCACTGCCATTACCCCGATCAGCACCGCAATTGCGGCCATCATTTCCGGTGAACGTGCAAAGCGTCGCGCCGTCGCAGCCGGGATAATCAGCAGCGAGGTGATGATCAGCGCCCCGACAAATTTCATCGCCACGCCAATAGTCAGCGCGGTCACCAGCATCAGGATTAACCGGGTGCGTTGAATATTCACCCCATCGACCTGCGCCAGTTCGGGGCTGATGGTCATCGACAGCAACGCGCGCCACTGCCAGGCCATGACCGCTAAAACACAACCTACGCCCGCAGCCATTGCCCCGAGATCGGCAGGGGTGACCGCCAGCAAATCGCCGAACAGGTAGGCCATCAAATCGACCCGCACATTCGACATCAGGCTGACGACCACCAGTCCCAGTGACAGCGCACTGTGCGCCATAATGCCCAGCAAGGTATCAATGGCCAGATGCGGTCGGCGTTCCAGCCAGACCAGCCCCAGCGCCAGACAAACCGTGACCAGAATCACGGCATAATAAGGATTTACATCCAGCATTAAACCAAACGCAACGCCCAGCAGTGAGGCATGCGCCAGCGTGTCGCCAAAGTAAGACATCTTGCGCCAGACGACAAACGAACCCAGAGGACCGGCAGCCAGCGCCAGCATGACGCCGCCCAGCCAGCCCGGTAGCAATAATTCAATCATAGTGGACCCGGTCCCTTGCGAAGTACGATACGTCCCTTTAAGTCGTGACGATGATTATGGTGATGACGATAGATAGCCAGTTCCTGCGCGCCGCGTGGCCCAAACATGGCAATAAATTCCGGATGCTGGGAGACAGCCTCGGGCGTGCCGGAACAGCAGATATGATGATTGAGGCACAGTACTTCGTCTGTCTTGGCCATGACCAGATGCAAATCATGAGAGACCATCAATACCGCACAGTTCAGCTCATGACGAAGCTGGTTAATCAAATCATAGAGCGCGACCTGACCATTGACGTCCACGCCCTGTGTCGGCTCATCCAGCACCAGCAACTGTGGCTGATTAAGCAGCGCACGCGCAAGCAGGACGCGCTGCATTTCGCCGCCGGACAGTTTCTGCAGGGGAGAGGTCAGCAGGTGACCGGCCTGAACGCGTTTGAGCGCAGGCAGAATGTCCTGATGACGTGCACCACGTGACAAACGCATAAAACGCTCGACAGTGACCGGTAACGTCGGATCGATGTGCAGTTTCTGGGGCACATAACCAATACGCAGGTTCGCACTGCGATGCACCTGACCGGATGAGGGCGCGAGCAGGCCGAGTACCACGCGCACCAGCGTCGATTTACCCGCGCCATTGGGACCCAGCAGCGTCAAAATTTTACCAGGATGAAGCGCCAGGCTCACGCCAGACAGGACGGTGCGTTGAGCAAACTGGATGGAGACATTTTCAAGTGTGACAAGTGATGGCATAAGATTTACAGGTTGCGCAGAATTTCGAATGTTATAATATCACATCCAATCTGTTGATGACGAAGGAATGACGCATTATGTTACATAATAAAAAAGGGGTGGGTTTTACCCTGGCTGCGCTTGCTTTTGCTACCGCCGTTGCTTTGCCCGCTCATGCCAATGTAGTGGCCTCCATTAAGCCTGTTGGCTTCATTGCCTCTGCGATTGCGGACGGGGTAACACCGGTGGAGGTCTTGCTGCCTGATGGCGCATCCGAACATGATTATGCCCTGCGTCCGTCTGATGTAAAACGCTTACAAAACGCGGACTTAGTGGTCTGGGTGGGACCAGAAATGGAAGCGTTTATGACCAAATCAGCCGCCGCCCTGCCAGAAAAAAAGAATCTTGAGATAGTACAAATTCCCGGCGTAAAAACGATGCTGCTGCGGGGCGGTGAAGACGATGATCACGATGACCATGAGGCAGCAGAGCACGATCACGATGCAGAGCATCATCACCATCACGGTGAGTTTAATATGCACTTGTGGATGTCACCTGAAATCGCGCAAAAAACCGCGGTTGCAATCCATGAAAAATTATTGGAACTTATGCCGCAGGATAAAGCCAAACTTGACGCCAACCTGCAGCATTTTGAGGCAGAATTAGCGGACACAGATAAGCGCATTATCTCACAGCTTGCCCCCGTTAAAGATAAAGGGTATTTCGTTTTTCACGACGCTTACACGTACTTTGAAAAACACTACGGTCTCTCGCCCACCGGGCATTTTACCGTTAACCCAGAAATTCAACCGGGTGCACAGCGCTTACATCAAATTCGAACACAGTTGGTTGAGAAAAAGGCCGTTTGCGTCTTTGCTGAGCCACAATTCAGGCCGGCGGTCATCGATGCTGTTGCCCGTGGAACGCAGGTGCGTAAAGGCACGCTCGATCCACTGGGCACAGACATCAGCTTAGGAAAAGACAGCTATGTGAAATTCCTCTCACAGCTGTCGAGCCAGTATGAGACCTGCCTGAAAGGAGCATAGAGGAATAGTTTAACGTGCAGCAGATAGCCCGCTCTGTCGCCCTCGCATTTAATAATTTGCCGCGCCCCCACCGCGTTATGCTGGGATCGTTAACCGTTGTTACTCTGGCCGTCGCAGTCTGGCGGCCTTATGTTTACCATCCGAATGATGATGTTACGCCCATCGTCAAAGCCATTGAGTTAGACAAAAACGAGTTTCGCACACTGCTTCCTGAAGCCAGTGAACCTATCGATCAAACCACGCCCGAACCCGATGAAGAACTGCCTTCAGACGACGTCGATCAGGATGTCGCCGATACGGCAGGCACGCACGATTACACCGTCTCCTCTGGTGACACGCTCAGCAGCGCACTGAACCAGTATGGCATCGACATGAGCGACATTAATGCGCTGGTGGCCAGCGATAAAGATCTGCGTAATTTGCAGGTCGGTCAGCAGCTCAGCTGGACGCTCAATGATGCCGGCGCACTGGATACCTTTACCTGGGAAATCTCGCGTCGTGAAACCCGCACCTATACGCGCACCGATAAAGGTGGCTTTAGCATGCAGTCGCAGATGCAAAAGGGTGAATGGCGCAACAGTGTGATTCAGGGCGAAGTCCGCGGCAGCTTCGCCGCCAGCGCTATGCGTGCCGGTTTAAGCAGTGCAGAGGCCAGCAGCGTGATCAAAGCCATGCAGTGGCAGATGGATTTTCGTAAGTTACGCGCGGGCGATAAATTCAGCGTGCTGATGTCGCGCGAAATGCTGGAAGGCAAGAGCGCGCAAAGCCAGCTACTGGGTGTGCGTTTGCGCAGCGGCGGCAAAGATTATTACGCGTTCCGGGCCGAAGACGGCAAATATTACGACCGCAGCGGTGCGGGCCTGGCGCGAGGCTTTATGCGTTTCCCCACTGTGAAACAGTATCGTGTCTCGTCGAACTTTAATCCGCGCCGTCTTAATCCGGTGACGGGCCGAATTGCACCACACAAAGGTGTCGATTTCGCGCTGCCGGTTGGTACGCCTGTGCTGGCTGTGGGCGATGGCGAAGTCGTGGTGGCCAAAAACGGCGGTGCCGCCGGTAACTATGTGGCCATCCGTCACGGCCGTCAGTATATGACGCGTTACATGCACCTTAAAAAAGTGCTGGTGAAACCGGGGCAAAAGGTAAAGCGTGGCGATCGTATTGCGCTCTCCGGCAATACCGGCCGTTCAACCGGACCGCATCTGCATTTTGAGATCTGGATTAATAATCAGGCTGTTAATCCCCTGACGGCCAAGCTGCCGCGCATGGAAGGTCTGACGGGCAAAGATCGTTCGCAGTATCTTGCTCAGGTCAAAGGCTGGTTACCGCAGTTGGGGATGAAGTAAATACTTTGATAACGTCGACGGCATGGCCGTCGACTTTTTTATCTCTGGCGCAGGATGATTGCAAATTTACTCGTCGCCACTATCATTAGCCCGTCATTGATTGAGGCGAGTGCATGGAAACCCGTAAAAAAAATAACATTGAATTTATTCCCGTTTTTGAACGTTCTTTTTTAAAGCCAAAATACTGGGGCAGCTGGCTGGCCATTGGCGCGCTGGCGGGTATTGCATTGATGCCGCCTCGCGTGCGCGATCCGCTTCTGGGAGGGCTCGGCAAGTTTGCTGGTAAGCTGGCGAAGGGCGCGCGTCGCCGTGCGCTCATCAATCTCTATTACTGCCTGCCTGAATTAAGCGAATCTCAGCGTGACGCGATCGTCGATCAGATGTTTGCCACCGCACCGCAAGCCATGGCCATGATGGCCGAGCTGGGTATGCGCGATCCGGCACAGATCCGACAGCGGGTTGAGTGGCACGGTCGGGAAATCATTGATCAACTGCAGGCCGACAAGCAGAACGTGATTTTTCTGGTGCCGCATGGCTGGGCTGTGGACATTCCGGCCATGCTGCTGGCCTCAGAGGGACAGATGATGGCCGCGATGTTCCATAACCAGAGCGATCCGCTGGTGGACTATGTCTGGAACCGTGTCCGCCGTCGTTTTGGTGGTCGTATGCATGCGCGCAACGATGGCATTAAGCCGTTTATCAGTTCGGTCCGTCAGGGCTACTGGGGCTATTATCTGCCTGACCAGGATCACGGGCCGGAACACAGTGAGTTTGTCGACTTCTTTGCCACTTACAAAGCTACCTTACCCGCCGTTGGCCGGTTGATGAAAGTCTGTCGCGCCCGCGTCGTGCCGCTGTTTCCGGTGTATAACGGAGCAAGGCATAAGCTGGAAATTTACGTTCGTCCGCCGATGGATGACTTACTCGAAGCGGATGACCGTCAACTGGCGCGCCGGATGAATGAAGAGGTAGAAGTGTTTGTGCGTCCGCATCCGGAACAATATACCTGGATACTGAAACTGCTTAAAACCCGAAAAGCGGGTGATGTCGAACCCTACTCGCGAGACGAGCTTTATCCTCGTAAATAAAGAAAGGCCGCATGGCGGCCTTTCTGATTTAGACGGGCGTTACTTTGGCGTGACGCCTGCGTTCCCGCAGAAACATCAGCACCAGGCCAAACCACAGGACACCACTGATAAAGTTGATCAGGCTAAACCAGATCACCCCACCGCTAAAATAGAAGTGCTTCGCCAGCTCAATGCCGGTAGCCAGTGTCAAAATGCTGATCATGCCCAGCATGGCCGCGACGCTGCCTTTACCTTCATCGCTGGCATAGAGCGTCAGCCGGTAAAGTCCGGCATTCACCATCCCGCCGCCGAACGCGTACAGGCTTAATCCTGCGGTGATCAACAAATAGCTGTGTGTGTTTATCAGCGTGGCAAATAAAGCAAGGCTTAACCCGAGTAATATGGGCCAGGCGGCAAATTTCACGGGTTGCTCAATCGGCATCCGGCCAACCAGTTTACTCAGGGTCAGGTTACCGGCAATCATTGCCATAAATACCGGCAGCTGGAGCAGGGCGTACTCCATTCGTGAAAGCCCTTCATCACGCATCAGGATGACCGGGGACAGGGCCACCCAGGTCAGAATGGGAATGAAAACCAGTCCGATGGCAAAGGAACCAAACATCACCTGACGATCTTTTATCAGTCGGCCATAATTGCGCGCCAGCACCGGCAGCGCAATGGACTGGTGACGATCGCCGGCGGTTTCAGGCATGACCCGCCAGAGTACGATAAACGCCACGGCGCTGCAGGCGGCAAACAGCCAGAACATACTGCGCCAGCTTCCGACCGTGAGCCAGGCGGCGCCGGCCAGAGGCCCGGCGAGCGGTGCCAGCAGGGCGACATTCGCCATCAGCGCCATAATGCGCACGGCCAGTGCTTCCTCGAACGCTTCCTGAATGGCTGCATAGCCGACCGCACCAATAAAACACAGGCTAATTCCCTGCAGGAAACGCAGACTGACGAACTGCTCAATGTCACTGACCCAGGTAGTCAGAATACAGGCGGCGGCAAAAAACAGAATGCCGGACAGCAGCACGGGCCTGCGGCCATATTTATCGGACAACGGGCCAAGCAGCCATTGTAAAACCACGCCACCCAGCAAATAGGCCGTGAGAGAGGTAGAAACCCACTGATCGCCTACGTCGAATTCGGCGGTGACCAGCAACATGCCGGGTTGGATCATATCGTGAGCAATATAGGTGGCGAACTCATAAAGCACCATCGCCAGCGGAAACAGCATCACGCGTCCGGTCAACTGGCGGATGGGTTGATAACGGGCCATCTGGCCTCCTTATGAAAAAACAAAAAACGCGACTGCAAGGCAGCCGCGTTTAAATGGTAATACAGATGTGTATGAAAAGCGGTATTAATCGACGCGCAGCACCCGGCCGGTGTTAGTCGTGCCGGTTGCCCCCATCACATCCCCTTGCGTGACGACTACTAAATCACCGGAGACGAGGAAGCCTTTGTCACGCAGCAGATTAACGGCGTCATGGGCGGTGGCCACGCCTTCGTTATCGCTGTCGAAAAACACGGGCGTCACGCCGCGATACAGCGCGGTGATATTCAGCGTACGTTCGTGGCGCGACATGGCAAAGATCGGCAAACCTGATGTGATACGTGAGGTCATCAATGGCGTACGACCGGATTCCGTCATGGTAATAATGGCGGTCACGCCCTGCAGGTGATTCGCCGTGTACATGGCTGACATGGCGATCGCTTCTTCGATATTATCGAACTGCACATCCAGACGGTGTTTAGAGACGTTCACGCTTGGGATTTTCTCGGCACCCAGACAGACTTTTGCCATGGCGGCAACGGTCTCCGCCGGATACTGACCGGCAGCGGTTTCGGCTGACAGCATTACCGCATCGGTGCCGTCCAGCACGGCGTTGGCGACGTCCATGACTTCAGCGCGCGTCGGCATAGGATTGGTGATCATTGATTCCATCATCTGTGTCGCGGTGATGATGGTACGGTTCAACTGGCGCGCACGGCGTATAAGGGCTTTCTGAATCCCGACCAGTTCCGGATCGCCAATTTCCACGCCCAGGTCGCCACGGGCAACCATCACCACGTCAGAGGCCAGAATGATGTCATCCATGGCTTCCTGCGAGGCGACCGCTTCGGCACGTTCTACTTTCGCGACCATTAACGCGTCACAGCCCGCATCGCGCGCCAGACGGCGTGCATAGTGCATGTCCTCACCACAACGCGGGAAGGACACCGCCAGATAGTCCACGTTGATTTTGGCGGCCGTGATAATATCGGCTTTGTCTTTCTCCGTCAGGGCTTCAGCCGACAGGCCTCCGCCCAGTTTGTTGATGCCTTTATTGTTAGAAAGTGGGCCACCTACTGTTACTTCGGTAAACACTTTGACGCCCTGAACCTCCAGCACCTTCAGCTGGACGCGACCATCATCCAGCAGCAGGATATCGCCGGGTACCACATCCTCGGGCAGACCTTTATAGTCAATGCCAACGCGTTCTTTATCGCCTTCGCCTTTGCCCAGTGCCGCATCAAGCAGGAACCGGTCGCCCACGTTCAGGAAGACTTTACCTTCTTTAAAGGTGGATACACGAATTTTAGGGCCTTGCAAATCGCCCAGAATGGCCACATGTCGACCGAGTTTTGCCGCAATCTGACGCACTTTATCGGCACGCATCTGGTGATCTTCGGGCGTACCGTGTGAAAAGTTAAGACGCACAACGTTGGCACCAGCAGCAATGATTTTTTCGAGATTGTTGTCGCGGTCAGTGGCTGGGCCGAGAGTGGTTACGATCTTGGTTCTTCTTAAACGTCGGGACATAGAGATTCCTTTGAATTTTGGAACTGAGCTGAATCGTCACTTTTTAAGGTATTAGCCCGTCAGATACTGATTACCACACAGAGGTATTATTATACATTCGAGTGTGTCAGAACTGTGGCACTGCGCCCGGAAGACGTCCAGTAAAGGCGCTTTTGTCAGATACAATACTGAGACTCACCGAGGAAGTCATCCCCCCTTCGACGCTAGCGCCAGCTTAATTGACCAGACGCAAGTGACGCAGCCATTCTGCGTGTCACGACGCGGCAGGCTGAACAGCCCGTTCATCTGTATCGTAGTTACAGCCGGGCCGCGCGTAACAGACCAGGCTGTTGCGGTCGTTCGTTTGCCGGTGGGGAAGGCATCGTCTGTTGTTTGGCCCACGAAACCGGTGTAAACAGCGAAAAGTGTAAAGCGGCAAGTGTTGCACCGGCGCATTATCCCGACCGGATAGGGAGTAAATATCTGTTAGAATGGATAAATGCTGAGAAGAAAGACAATGCTGCCGGGGTGACCCTGTAGAATCAGCCGCGGGGCAAGGTCTGATAAGTCGGCTGGCCCTTTTTTTGCCATAATCAGCGTCGCACTGGCTGCAGCCAGACAATTTTTGACACAGAAAAATAAGCGAAAGCGCACGGGTCAACCTACCACAGACGCGAATTACGCGCAGAGTAAGTAGGGTGACGCCGCGGGCTGGTTTACCTGGCCTGGGGAAAAAAGTACATTGTGCTGAAAGTAAATAACAACATGGACCCGGTGCTCAGGATGCATCGCCACCGGGACTATCCTGCAACGAGGAGAGGAAAATGGCGGTAACACAAATAGCCCAGGCATGCGATCTGGTAATTTTCGGCGCCAAAGGCGATCTCGCCCGTCGTAAACTGTTGCCCTCGCTGTATCAGTTAGAGAAAGCGGGTCAGATTCATGAAGAAACCCGGATTATCGGCGTTGGCCGTGCAGAGTGGGATAAAGCTGAATACACCAAAGTGGTGCGTGAGGCGTTAGAAACCTTCATGAAGGAAAAGATTGACGAAGCGCTCTGGGATAAGCTCAGTAACCGTCTCGATTTCTGTAACCTTGATGTTAACGATACCTCGCATTTCCCAAGACTGGGTAAGATGCTGGATCAGAAAAACCGCACCACGATTAACTATTTCGCCATGCCGCCCAGCACCTTCGGGGCCATTTGTCAGGGCCTCGGCATGGCCAAGCTCAATGCGAAACCGGCGCGCGTGGTGATGGAAAAACCGCTCGGCACGTCGCTGGAAACGTCAAAAGAAATCAACGACAGCGTAGGCGAGTATTTCGATGAGAGTCAGGTATTCCGTATTGACCACTATCTGGGGAAAGAAACGGTTCTGAATCTGCTTGCGCTGCGTTTCGCAAACTCCATCTTCGTGAACAACTGGGATAACCGCACCATCGATCACGTGCAGATTACCGTGGCTGAAGAGGTGGGCATTGAAGGCCGTTGGGGTTACTTCGATAAAGCCGGGCAGATGCGCGATATGATCCAGAACCACCTGTTACAGGTGCTGACCATGATAGCAATGTCTCCGCCTTCCGATCTCAGTGCCGACAGCATACGCGATGAGAAAGTGAAAGTGCTGCGTTCGCTGCGTCCTATCGATCAGACGAATGTGCGTGAGAAAACGGTGCGGGGTCAGTACACCGCCGGCTTTGTGCAGGGCAAAAAAGTTCCCGGCTACCTGGAAGAAGAGGGCGCCAACAAAACCAGCTCTACGGAAACCTTTGTGGCCATTCGCGTCGATATCGATAACTGGCGCTGGGCGGGCGTGCCCTTCTATCTGCGCACCGGTAAGCGTTTGCCGACCAAGTGTTCTGAAGTCGTGGTGTACTTCAAAAACCCGGAGATGAACCTGTTTAAAGACTCTTACTCCGAGTTACCGCAGAACAAACTGACCATCCGTCTGCAACCGGATGAAGGGGTGGACATTGAGATCCTGAATAAGGTGCCGGGTCTGGATCACAAACACAAACTGCAGACGACCAAGCTGGATCTGAGTTACTCAGAAACCTTTAACCAGTCTCATCTGGCGGATGCGTACGAGCGTTTACTGCTGGAATCGATGCGCGGCATTCAGGCACTGTTCGTGCGCCGTGACGAGGTGGAAGCCGCCTGGACTTACGTTGACTCCATCATCAACGCCTGGGCCGCAGATGGTGATTCCTCCAAACCTTATCAGGCCGGCACCTGGGGACCGGTGGCGTCCGTCGCGATGATCACGCGAGACGGCCGTTCCTGGAATGAATTCGAATAATCCCTTCCCAGCCCGCATAATGCGGGCTTTTTTTTGCACCACCTCTCAAAAATGAACTGCTGTTTTAAAAATTTTATCCGTTGATGGACGGTGAAACGGAGAATCCTGTATGGTAGTCGTGCTGTTAACCGGACTGGCGCTGTAAAGGCTTCGGCGCAGTGATCACAATGTTATTTACCAGGGGAAGTGATGAAAAACTGGAAAACGAGTGCAGAACAGATTCTGAAAACCGGACCGGTCGTGCCGGTAATCGTGGTTAACAAGCTGGAACATGCGGTTCCCATGGCTCAGGCGCTGGTCGCCGGCGGCGTCAGGGTGCTGGAAGTGACCTTACGCACGCCCGTGGCGATGGATGCCTTACGCGCCATTATCAAACAGGTGCCAGAGGCTATTGTCGGTGCGGGAACGGTGCTGAACACACAGCAGCTCCAGGAAGTGACGGAAGCGGGCGCACAGTTTGTAATCAGCCCTGGTATCACCGAGTCCTTACTCAAGGCCGCCGTTGAAGGACCAGTTCCGCTTATTCCCGGCATCAGCACGGTGTCAGAATTAATGACCGGCATGGATTACGGTCTGCGAGAGTTTAAATTTTTCCCGGCCGAAGCCAACGGCGGGGTAAAAGCGCTACAGGCCATCGGTGGGCCTTTCCCTCAGGTGCGTTTCTGTCCGACGGGCGGTATCTCACCAGCGAATTACCGTGATTATCTGGCGCTGAAAAGCGTACTTTGTATCGGCGGCTCCTGGCTGGTGCCGAACGAGGCCCTGGAAGCAGGGGACTGGCAGCGTATTACGCAACTGGCCAGCGAGGCCGTCGCGGGGGCCCGCTAACGGGCAGACGGTGAGCCCGCAGGCTCACCGCATTCACTTAACCCTGAACGCTGACGGCAGCCGCACTGGCTACCGCGCGCGCAACAGCCTCTTCCGTTGTCTCGGCGCAGGCCAGAGCAACACCTAAACGACGATGACCTTCAATTTCGGGCTTGCCAAACAGGCGCAACTGCAAACCCGCCCCCAGTGCTGCTTCTACATTCGCAAACCGGACATTCTGGCTGGTTAACTGCGGCAGAATAACGGCTGAAGCAGAAGGGCCGTACTGGCGAATGGCCCCTACAGGCAGCCCCAGGAACGCGCGGACATGCAGGGCGAATTCTGACAGATCCTGCGAGATCAGCGTCACCATGCCGGTGTCGTGCGGACGCGGAGAGACTTCACTGAATACCACTTCATCGCCGCATACAAACAGCTCCACACCAAATAATCCATAGCCACCCAGTGCGTTGACCACGGTTTCCGCGATATGCTGGGCACGCTGTAGCGCCAGGTCGCTCATCTGCTGCGGCTGCCATGACTCACGGTAATCGCCGTCTTCCTGGCGATGACCGATAGGGGCGCAGAAATGAATGCCGTCAACGGCCCTGATGGTCAGCAGGGTGATTTCAAAATCAAACTTCACCACGCCTTCAACGATAACGCGTCCCGCCCCGGCGCGACCGCCTTGTTGCGCATAATCCCAGGCCTTATCCAGCTGGCTGGCATCGCGAATAAAACTCTGGCCTTTGCCGGATGAACTCATAACGGGTTTGACGATGCAGGGAAAACCAATCCCGGCGGCGGCAGCGACAAAATTTTCTTTGCTGTCGGCAAAGCGGTAGGTTGAAGTGGGCAGTGCCAGCTCCTCTGCGGCCAGACGACGAATGCCTTCGCGGTTCATGGTGAGGCGGGCAGCGCGGGCAGTGGGCACGACGCGCTGACCTTGCTGCTCCAGCTCCAGCAGTTTCTCTGTTGCGATGGCTTCAATCTCAGGCACCACGAAGTCTGGTTTCTCCTGGGCAATAACGGCGGCCAGTGCGTCGCCGTCCAGCATATTTATCACATGGCTACGGTGCGCTACATGCATCGCAGGCGCATTGGCGTAGCGGTCAACCGCAATCACTTCCACACCCAGACGCTGACATTCCAGCGCGACTTCTTTGCCCAGTTCTCCTGAGCCTAACAGCATGACGCGCGTGGCAGCAGGGCGTAGCGCAGTTCCGAGAGTCGTCATCATTTCACCTAAGCAGTCAACCAGTCAAAATTCGCGCGCAGTATAAACGAAAAGGTTTGCGTTCTCACCCCTTGCGCACATTTCATCTCGTTTGCGCTACTTTTCCTGCTCTGACGTTTCCTGACATCTTTTTGGTAATGATGATGTTTCTGAATGGTAACGGGAGTAAATAATGAATAACTGGCTGCAACAGATTCAATCAGTACTGGCAAAAAAGAGCGGTGACGGCAAATCCGGCGGCGGGCTGAGTGAGATGCTGGCCCCCGGTGCGCTGGGTGGCCTGGCGGGATTGCTGGTGGCCAGTAAATCATCACGCAAGCTGTTAACTAAATATGGCGGCAAAGCCTTAATCATCGGCGGCGGGGCAGCAGCGGGCGCGGTGTTGTGGAACAAATACAAACAGCGGGTGCGTGAAACCCATCAGAACGAACCGGGTTTTGGTGAGTTACAGACGCCGGTTGATCAGCGCGCAGAACGACTGGTCACGGCCTTGGTGTTTGCCGCCAAAAGCGACGGGCATATTGATGACCGTGAACGTGCGACGATTGAGCAGAACATTCATCAGGCAGGCTATGGTCAGGATGCGGAGAAACTGATCCAGCAGGCCATGCAGCGGCCGCTGGACCCCGAATGGCTGGCGGCGGATGTTAAAAATGAAGAAGAAGCACTGGAACTCTATTTTCTCAGCTGTGCCGCCATTGATGTTGATCATTTTATGGAGCGCAGCTACCTGTCGGCACTGGGCGACGCGCTAAAAATTCCGCAGGATGTCCGAAAAGGTATCCAGCAGGATATTGATCAGCAGAAGGCCAGTTAACCCATGTCCGGGCCCGTAACAGGGCCCTGAACACGCTCATACTCACTATCCCTGACTTGGCATCTGAAGACATTAGTGCCACCCTTAATGTTGATGATGTTCAGCAGGATGGATGATATGAAAGCACCTGACGCGAAAAAAATACCTTACGAGATGTCGCTGCATGGCGAGACGCGGGTCGATAACTACTACTGGTTGCGCGATGACAAACGCGAAAACAGCGATGTGCTGGACTACCTGCGTGCTGAGAACAACTATGGTCAGAAAATCATGGCGTCACAGGAGCCATTACAAAACCGTATTCTCCACGAGATCATTGACCGACTGCCGCCTCAGGACCATTCCGTTCCCTACGTAAAAAATGGCTACCGCTACCAAAGCCGTTATGAAAGTGGTAATGAATATGCCGCCTATTACCGGCAGCCTGCCAGTTATCAGGAAACTGATGAATGGACGTTGCTGCTGGATGCCAATCAGCGGGCTTCACACAGTGATTTTTATACTATGGGCGCGCTGCATATCAGCCCGGACAATCAGGTCATGGCCCTGGCTGAAGATTTCCTTTCCCGCCGCCAGTACGGCATTCGCTTTCGCAATCTGGAAAACGGGAGCTGGTATCCTGAGGTGCTGAATGATGCCTCTTCCAGCTTTGCCTGGGCGAATGATTCACGCACGCTCTACTATGTGCGCAAGCATCCGCAAACGTTGCTGTCTTACCAGCTCTGGCGGCATGAACTGGGCACGCCACAAAGCGATGACCAGCTGGTTTATGAAGAAAAGGATGATACCTTTCACCTCAGCATTCATAAAACCACCTCAAAACAGTTCATCCTGATCGTACTGGACAGTACCAATACCAGTGAAATTCAGCTGCTGGACGCCGATTTGCCGGACGCCCTCCCACAGGTCTTTCTGCCACGGCGACGCGATCACGAGTACAGCCTCGATCACTATGACTATACGTTTTTTATACGCTCAAACCGTGAAGGCAAAAATTTTGGCCTGTACCGCACGCGTTACCTCGACGAATCGCGTTGGGAAACCGTGATCCCCGCGCGTGACCATGTGGTGATGGAAGACTTTCAGCTCTTCCGTGACTGGCTGGTTGTCGAGGAACGCCAGCGCGGCCTTACCAGCCTGCGGCAAATGAACTGGCACACGGGCGAAACCAGCGGTATCGCATTTGACGATCCTACGTACGTAACCTGGCTGGCTTACAACCCCACGCCACGCACCAGTAAACTGCGCTATGGCTACTCCTCCATGACCACGCCTGCCACGCTGTTCGAACTGGATATGGACACGGGTGAACGCCGTATTTTAAAGCAGAGCAGCGTCAAAGACTTCAATCCGGATGAGTACAAAAGTGAACATCACTGGATTACCGTGACTGACGGCACCGAAGTGCCGGTCTCGCTGGTCTATAACCGCAAGTACTATCAGAAGGGACAGAACCCGATGCTGGTTTACGGTTATGGTGCCTATGGCAGCAGCATGGATGCGGACTTTAGCGTCAGCCGGCTGAGTTTGCTGGATCGCGGTTTCGTCTATGCACTTGTGCATGTGCGTGGCGGCGGTGAGCTGGGGCAACAGTGGTATGACGGCGGTCGTCTGCTCAATAAGATGAACAGTTTTACCGATTTTATTGACGTTACCCATGAACTGGTGGCAAGGGGTTTCGGGCACCCGGACCGGCTTTATGCCATGGGCGGCAGTGCGGGCGGACTGCTGATGGGGGCGGTCATCAATCTCGCACCGACCCTGTATCACGGCGTCGTTGCGCAGGTGCCGTTTGTCGATGTGTTAACCACCATGCTTGATGAATCAATTCCGCTGACCACGGGCGAGTATGACGAATGGGGCAACCCAAATGAGGCGAAGTATTACCACGCTATTCGTCAGTACAGCCCGTACGACAATATTGACGCCCGGCCCTGTCCTCATCTGCTGGTTACCACAGGCCTGCACGATTCACAGGTGCAGTACTGGGAACCGGCGAAATGGGTCGCAAAACTGCGTGAACATAAAACGGATGACACACTGCTCCTGCTCTGTACCGATATGGACTCAGGGCACGGGGGCAAGTCAGGGCGTTATAAAGCCTACGAAGGCGTCGCGCTGGAGCTGACCTTTATCATTGCACTGGCCCAGGGGAGTCTGCCCCCGCCTGACCTCAGGGAAGCTGACTGAGATATTTACGCAGCGCCTGTCGCAATGGCGGGCGCAAATCTTTGACGTTCTCCAGCATCCATTTCAGATAACCCGGATCTTTGCGGGCAATAACGGCCAGCGCCTGGCCGCGATACTTACCAAACGGCAGTACATCATCGCGCTGGGCGGCAGGCTGAGAGCGCTGGCTCATTTCAGCGGCGCTCCAGCCAGACAGGTCCATAATGCGGATCAACAGGGCCGCCGTAACATAGCAGTCGTAAAGTGCGCGGTGAGCATGTAAATCTGCGGGCGGCGTCACTTCCAGCTTCAGACTGTGCCGCAGCGCCTGATTCCCGTATTTGATGCCTGGCCACAGCTGGCGTGCCAGCGTCATGGTGCAGATCCAGTCGCCGGCCATCTCAGGCAACATCCGGCGGTCGAAGCTGGCATTGTGCGCGACATAATATGCACTGCCGTGGTAGCGCGTAATGGCATCTTCAATCGGCGGCTTACCCATCACCATCGCTTCAGTGATGCGATGAACGGCCATCGCCTGGCGGCTGATAGGGCGGTCGGGTGAAACCAAATCGCTCATAGGATTGACGATCTGGCCGTCAATCACATCCACGGATGCCACTTCGACAACGCCGCCTTGCAGCCCGCAGGTTTCTGTATCAATGACACGTAACATTATTTCTGTTTAGGCTCGTAGGGCAGGCGGGACAGATTCAGAGAGGCCTGGCGATAGTGCATCAAGCGCTGACGAAACCAGTCGCGCAGGGCTTCGGGTTGTTCACTGGCCACCATTTCAGCCACCACAGGCATGTTATAGCGTTCTTTAAATGCAACGCCTGCCGCCGCCAGATCAACGTTGACTTTGTCTTTCTCTTCCTGCGACAGCAAGGCAAGGTTATGACTCATGATATTCTCCTGATATGCGTGCGCAAAAGTAATGTTTTCCTCCGCCATACGCAAGGTAAAGGATAGCATTGCTGGCCTCGACAGTTAAATTGCAGCGGCGTATTCTTGCGCCACGTTTATGGCCTTACCAGGCGTTAACAGGATGATGTTATGAAGAAAACATTACTTTCGCATGGCGCAATGATCGCGTTTGCGACCTCGACACTGGCTTTTAGTCCGTTCGCGCTGGCGCACGCGCATCTTACGTCCTCTGTCCCCGCCGCAAAAGCCGAAATATCGCCCGCGCCGCAGCAGATAACCCTGAATTTTACGGAAGATGTTGAGCCCGCGTTCAGCGGCGTTGAGGTGGTGGATGCTCAGCATAAAACGATTGCGGGCAAGATCAGCCGCGATAAAGCCCGGCATAACCAGTTACGGGTTAACTTCGCTCAGCCGCTGACTCAGGGCGCGTATCAGGTAAACTGGCATGTGCTGTCCGTGGACGGGCATAAAACAAACGGAAATTATACGTTCACCGTGAAGTAATCCTGTGACGACACTGTGGGTGGTGCTGCGGGCACTGCATTTTACGGCGGTTATAGTACTGGTCGGCAGCCATTTTTGTACGACGCTGCTGGCGCCCGTTTCGTTACGGGCGGCGCTGATATCGCGCCTGTCACGCCTGATGACAGGCAGTGCAATCCTGGCACTCCTGACTGCGCTGTGTATGCTGGCCGCGCAGACGGCATTGATGAGTGGCGACTGGCACAACCTGGCCGTGCCGGACGTATGGATGGCGGTGCTGTCTACACACTGGGGCGCGGTGTGGCAATGGCAACTCCTCTTTTCGTTGTGCAGCGTAGCCGCTATCCTGATGCGTGACCCGCAGCGGCAGTGGATCGGGTGGCTGACCAGTCTGCTACAGTGTGGTTGTCTGGCGCTCATCGGCCATGCCGCGATGCGGGAGGGGTTAGCTGGCATCGCGCAACAAGGTAATCACGTTGTACATCTGATCGCCGCATCTTTTTGGACGGGTGGCCTGGTGCCGTTACTGGTGTTGATGCAGATGGCACGGAACATTGCCTTCCGAACCACCGCAATCCGCACGATGATGCGTTTTTCCCGCTACGGGCATCTGGCTGTGGCCCTGACGCTGGTCACCGGACTGGTAAACAGCCTGCTGATTGCAGGCTGGCCGGGTGACTGGTCGCTTAACCGTTATGTTGTACTGTTGCTCTGTAAAGTCGCGTTGGTGGGCCTTATGGTGATGATTGCGCTCTGGAACCGCTACCGATTAGTTCCGCGTTTTCATGTCGCTGGCCTGGGCGCACAGCAGCAGTTTATTCGCATGACTCAGCTGGAAATTGTGCTGGCATGCGGCGTAGTGGGGTTGGTGAGTGTGTTTGCTACGCTGTCGCCAACCTGAAATGATCGACATTCAAGAAAGGAACGTTATGTTGCTGAAAAAAGCGATCCCTGCATTGCTGTTATTCACACTGGCTGGCCAGGCGCTGGCGTCACAAATTATCACCGTCAGCCGCTTCGAAATTGGCAAAGACAAATGGCCCTTTAACCGGGAAGAGGTGATGTTAACCTGCGAGAAAGACGGCGCGCTGTTTGCGATTAACCCCAGCACGCTGATGCAGTATCCCCTCAACGACAAAGCGGATGCGCAGTTCAAGGCCGGTCAGGTTAAAGCGCAGCCGATCAGCGTGATTCAGGCCCCGGATAAAGCCCATCCGGATCAGATGATGAGTCTGCAGCCCATCGTCGAACGTGCTCAGGCGCTGTGCGCGAAATAACACGCGATACGGCAGAGTTGTCAGCAAAATTGTTTAGCCGATCACAAACCTGTCGGTTTTTTGCACAGCGCCGCTGCGCTGGCTGGAAAATCTCCTGTCTTGGCCTACGCTTTACAGGCAAGGCGAAAGCCTGAACGAATGCCAACTTTTAGCGCACGGCTCCTTGAGAGCCCTTTCCCTGGACCGAATACCTGGAATAGTGTTCGGTCTTTTTTTATACCCGACGCGTCTTAATATCCATCCCGGCCGCAAAACAGCCAAAACGCACCTGGCGCTGTCATCTTCCCGCCCTTGATCTCCCCCTGTAATCCCGCCACATTAGCGTTTCGCATTCTGATTTTCGTTACGGAGAGAAGCATGTCGTCTGAACAGCAAATCGCCTTACTGAAACGCATTGATGACCGCTACCGGATGCTGACTGGCAACGGATTATACTGTCCTGAGCACGTAGCCGATCGTTACCGCTGGCTCCACGAGGATGCGCCGTACAGTATTCTCGCGCATAACCGCGAGGCCGATCCGGTTTTTGTCTATGCTAACCGCTGTGCGCTGGATTGTTTTCACTACAGCCTGGCGGAGATGCTGCAACTGCCCTCACGGCTCAGCGCCGGGCCTGCCGACAGGGCGGAGCGGCAGCGTTTGCTGGACAGTGTGAGGCGCAATGGCATCGCCACAGGTTATAGTGGCCCGCGCGTCAATAAACAGGGTGAGACCTTCACCATCTACGAGGGTGAAGTCTGGCAGTCAGAAGAACACGAAGCGGACTGGGGGCAGGCTGCCTTGTTCTGGCCTCGTCCCCGTCAGTCCAGAAAGTAAAACAACGTTGTGCCACGTCATACCTTACCTGCGATGACGTGGCGCAATGGCGTGCGTTACACGCGGAAGGCTTCTACCATGCCGCGCAGCGCATGGGCCTGCTCGGACAGAGATTGTGAAGCCGAAGACGATTCTTCCACCAGTGCCGCGTTATTCTGCGTTACGCTGTCCATCTGACTCACCGCGACGCTGACCTGTGAAATGCCCTGCATCTGTTCGGCGGAGGCAAGGGAAATTTCATCCATCGCACTCGCGAGGTCGCCCACCATGCTGACAATTTTCAGGATACTTTCACCCGTACCGTTGGCCACTTTGACGCCGCTTCCCACTTGCTCCACCGCCTGCTCAATCAGGGATTTTATCTCTTTTGCGGCAGTGGCGCTGCGCTGGGCCAGCGTGCGGACTTCGCCTGCCACGACCGCAAACCCGCGTCCCTGTTCACCCGCCCGCGCGGCTTCAACGGCGGCATTCAGCGCAAGAATATTGGTCTGAAAAGCAATGCCTTCTATCACGCCGGTGATATCGCGAATTTTGGCGGCGCTCAGGGAAATATCGTTCATGGTTTCTGACATCCGGTGGACATCACTCTCACCGCTGCGGGCCAGCTCTGCCGTTTCACGCGCCGTTGAGGCCGTAGTTTGAGCACCGGCGGTATTACTTTTTACCGTCGCAGTTAACTGCTCCATGCTGGCCGCCGTTTCCTGCAAGGCAGCAGCCTGCTGTTCAGTACGCGAGGAGAGTTCGGTATTTCCCTGGGCGATTTCCTCTGCCGCCAGGGCAACATTGCCCGACGTTTGTTTAATTTCTGAGACCAGCCCGCGCAGCTTCGCCTGCATACCATCCAGGGACGCAAGCAGGCTGGTGGTGTCATGGCGACGCAGCGAAACGCTGGATGTCAGGTCACCCGCCGCAATTGCAGCGGCCAGCGCCTGCGCCTGGGCGGGCTCACCGCCCAGTTGACGCATCAGCACACGCGTAATCACATAGCCGGTTGCTACCGAGAACAGGACAGAAAGCACGGCTAACAGCACCAGCGTTACCGACGCCCGGCTGGTGGACTGGCTGTTAACTTCTACGGCGTTACGGCTGCTATACATCAGAATATCGGTGGCTTTATTAAGCGCATCCAGCATATTTCGCTGCAGTGGACGCAGGGTCGTCATGAGATAGCGCGTCGCTTCTGTTTGCTCATTTTTTAGTCCCAGTTGCCCGGCCGTCACGAAGGACGCCATCATCGGTGCTTCAAGTTCCCTGATATGATTCAGGGCAGCCTGTTCTTCTGCTGTAGACTGAGTCTGCATCATGGTTTCAAGCGTCTCGCGGTTTTGAATGAACAATGCTTTCTGCGTATTAAGGCGCTGTAACTCTGGCTGCATTTCTTTTTCGTCGGTGAGCAGGGCCAGGTTTCGCACGGCTATCGCCAGATCGCGCAGTCCGCCACGCATATCCAGAATAAGTTGGTATTTTCTCATTTTGCTGTTCACGACATCGTCCATGCCTGTTTTGGCATGATGCAGGGAGGTCAGAGAAACGGCAGTACAGAGGATCAAAAGGAGAATGAGCAGGCCGAAACCCGTCGCAAGCCGTGTAGAGATTTTCATAATAAGATTCCTGATAAGGAGCGGTTTCGTTCTCTATCGGCATCAGAAGCATAAATAATTAATGGAAAATGCAAAATTTACATAAATATCGTTAATATTTTATTTTGCACCATTGAAAATGATCTTAATCAATAAATGGTCAGATAAAAGGATTTCATTGCGAAGGAGGGGATAAATGATGAAAAAACAAAGAATTTCTTTATGTATTACATCGGGAAAGCATGTGTTTTTGAGGTGATAGATAAATATAAGTGGTGATTCCTCCCTAACTCTGATGCGCCGCACAGCCTGGGCCGAATCCGGACCCGAAAAACGTTAAGCTCAGCACGTTTTTGCGATGCGTAAGGGGCACGCGCTTGTCTTTTTGCTGAAGCATGAGGGGCGATTGTCCCGAGCCCGCACAGGGCCGCGACCGTCATGCGTTTCCCTGGATCACTAAAAATATGTGAGGCAGGTAACAATATTGACGAAAATTTTAAGTTTATCAGACACTCCCTTACCCTGATTTCTTCACCATAGCGACTCCATTCACAGCATGGGATAGCACAATGCGGAAATCATTAGCAGTGGCCTGGATGTTTTTGATTGTCTCGTTTGGTTCTGCCGCACAAAGCCTGGTACACAGCAGGCACGATCCGACGCATCTCGTCGGACTGAAAACGTACAGTAGCCTTGCCGATACGCCGGAATCACCGGATGAGCATGTGAGGGAAAAGCAGCATGATGTAGGCAATGCATTATGATGTGAGGATAAAAATGGCTCGCCCCGGCGAGCCATATTGGTATTACAGGGCTGGTTTGGGAGCCAGCACTTTTTTGCCCAGTCTGATGCCCGGTTTCTCAACATACTGGTACAGCAAAGAGGCCAGGCCATATGTCAGCGGCAGAGATACGGCACAGACAATCAGGAAACGCGTGACATCACTCTGGTAAGCAATATCCGTTTGTTTCAGCAACAGCGCGATAGCCGGAATCACAATCAACAGATGCAGCAAATACACGGAAAAAGAGACATCGCCCAGCCATGTACTCAGGCGGTTGTTTAACACCTTACGTGGAAGCTGAATGAGCCGCGCCATCAGACTGTTTTCCTGATACTGCCACAGCACCGCCGCCATGCCGATAATCATCAAGGCTTCCATCACCACCTGAAGTTTGATCGCGCCTAACCCGATAAACACACTGACCAGCGGGCCAGCAAGGGCAAAGACCACATAGAGCAGGGACTTGCGCCGTACGGCCTCCGCCAGCAGCATGCCCGAAATAAACATATTGAGTTTAATCAGAATCATGGACGGCATTTCAAAGGCTTCGTAATAGTCAGGCAGCAGATAACGGCCGGCACAGCTCAGCGCCATGATGCACAGCAATGCCGGGGCATAACCGAAGCGCATAACCGCCAGCATGATAAAGGGAAACAGCAGATAAAACTGCATTTCCAGCCCGATACTCCAGTCGGGCAGCGTGGTGTTAAAGCCATAGGCGGGCAGGACGCCAAACAGGAAAGAGAAATGCGTCACGACATTCATGAGTGACTGATCGGCATAGCGTGAGGCATCGGTCGCTGTGCCCGAATAAACATGTGCGATCGTGTCGCGCATCTCGCCAAACCAGGGGCCAGAGATGAGCGCGACCGCCAGCAGCAGATAGTAAAGCGGGGCGATGCGAAAAAAACGCCGTAGCCAGAATTTCTTGATGGTTTCCGGGCTTTGCCACGGCTCTTTTTCCTGACGTTCGACATAGTTTTTTGCCATCAGGTAGCCCGAAAGCAGGATAAACAGATCCACGCCAATCCCCGGAGAAGAGAGTAAAGTGATATGGCAATGGATAAGCAAGCTTATGTGTCCCAGCAGTACCCAAAGAGAAGCAATCCCCCGTAACCCTTCCAGTTCCGTGGACCATCCTCGCGTTGCAGACATGGTAAAACCTCGTTAATCAATTATTTATACTGGATCCAAAGGCATCACTAAGCCCTAACAGTCGGATCAAGTCCACCTGCAATGATAAAAGTAAGAGGATTCTGACATTATGATGAATAATCGATCTGCGTGATAATACACACACCTTTGAGTGGCTCAGAAGTGACTGTCGATGACAAAGGTCAACCCCTTTCTCTGACGGGCCTGCCACTGCGGATAAGAGGGACGTATTTTCATAAACAGCAGGGCAGGACGGCATTGCAGACGTACGGGTAAAGGGCGGAAAGGGGACGTCTGCGTCCCCTGTTCTCAGGCCAGTTTCAGCATAACCATGCCCAGCAACAGCAGAGCCAGGCCCGCCCAGCCTTTGCGGTTCAGGCGCTGACCAAAGAGAATGCCGCCTGCAGCAACGGTGGCGACGAGACCAAACCCGCCCCAGAGCGCGTAAGCCACGGAAAGATCGATACCTTTCACGGCCTGCGACAGCGCACTGAATGCCAGCAGCACACAGCCCAACGACGCGATGCCGGGCAGGGGCTTTTTAAAACCGTTGCTGTACTTGAGCATGATATTGGCGGCAATTTCCAGCAGGACAGCCAGTGCCAGCCAGGCAAAATGAATCAGATCAGGCAGGGTCATGATCGGCCTCCTTCTTGCTGCCGGTTTTCATCAGCAGAATGCCGGCAATCAAGGTGACCAGACCGCAGATTTTCAGCGGCGATACGGTTTCATCAAACAGATGCACGCTAAACAGCGTGATCAGCATAATGCCGATACCTTCCCAGAGGGCATAAGCGACCCCCAGTGCGATACGTTTGATGGCAAAACTCAGGAAGATATACGAACAGGCAATCATGCCCAGCATAATCAGATAGCCGCTCTGGCTTTGATTCAGGCTGGACCATTTCATGGTCAGGGTACCCATGATTTCCGCAACAATAGCGAGTGCTAATAATCCCCATGCGCGCATGGTTTTTTCTCCACAACTAGCGTCGTAATTAACCCACCGTGATGCCACGGCAGAAAGGAATAAACGAGCGGAAAGGGGACTAAAGCGCACTGCGCCAGTGCTGATCGAGGGCGTTAACGCTGAGTAATGCGAGGAACGAAAGGGCGGTAAAACGGGGAATGAACATCCTGCTCATAATTTCACAATGCATCCACGTTATTGCTTCTCTTCAGTGGACGGGTAAAGCCTCCGGTAATAAACACCCACACTTTATACCACCACCGGCGTTAAAAGCACAGCGCGATATTGTAAGTTGAATTGACATAAATCAGAGCAATCATGCTTATTATTCTGATTAATGTAGGTGATAAGTGCAGAAAAAAGAAATAAGCCGGACAGTTGTCCGGCTTAAGGTCAGGGAGGCGATCAGGCTGACCGCTCAGGTGCCTTACGCACTGGTGCATCGCCTGCAACATAGTAGTCTGCGGTACTGCGCGGCAGCGGTTGACGACCACGGATGCAGTCGGCGATTTTTTCACCGATCATGATGGTGGTCGCATTCAGGTTGCCCGTAATAATTAATGGCATTATGGATGCATCGACCACGCGCAAACCTTCCAGTCCATGTACGCGGCCTTCGCCATCAACCACCGCCATCTCGTCGTTACCCATCTTACAGGTTCCGCAAGGATGGTAAGCCGTTTCGCCATGGTTACGCACGAATTCATCCAGCTCCTCGTCCGTCTGGCATTCAATGCCCGGGCTGATCTCACGGCCACGGTATTTATCCAGCGCGGGCTGATTGATGATTTCACGTGTGATACGAATCGCATCACGGAACTCATGCCAGTCCTGTTCATGCGACATATAGTTGAACAGAATTGCGGGATGGCGACGCGGATCGCGGGACTTCAGGCGCACATGTCCGCGGCTGGGTGAACGCATTGAGCCCACGTGACACTGAAAACCGTGCGCATCGACCGCATTCGAGCCGTTGTAGTTAATCGCTACCGGCAGGAAGTGGTACTGAATATTCGGCCAGGTAAACTCTTCACGGCTGCGAATAAAGCCACCCGCTTCGAACTGGTTACTGGCACCCACGCCCGTGCCGTTAAACAGCCACTCTGCGCCGATCTTCGGCTGATTCCACCACTTCAGTGCGGGATACAGAGAGACGGGCTCCTTGCATTCATACTGCAGGTACATTTCAAGGTGATCCTGCAGGTTCTCACCTACGCCCGGCAGGTCATGGACGACCGGGATGTCAAACTGCTGTAACAGTGCGGACGATCCCACACCCGAGCGCTGTAAGATTTGTGGCGAAGCAATGGCACCCGCACACAGCAGCACTTCGCGTCGCGCATGAACGGTGTGCAGCGTATTACTGTCACCGATCATATATTCCACGCCAATTGCACGCTTGCCTTCAAACAAAATACGGTCAGTGGTGGCATGGGTTACGATTTTCAGGTTCGGACGGCGTTTCGCCTGGTCAAGATAACCGCGCGCGGTGCTGGAACGTCGACCTTCTGGCGTGACGAAGCGGTCCATCGGCCCAAAGCCTTCCTGCTGATAACCATTCAGGTCATCTGTGCGCGGATAGCCGGCCTGAACGCCTGCCTGAATCATTGCTTCAAACAGCACGTTGTTGCCTTTCTTCGGCGTGGTCACGCTGACCGGACCATCGCCGCCGTGGTAGTCATTGGCACCGGTATCGCGCGTTTCTGACTTGCGATAGTAGGGCAGACAGTCCAGATAGCTCCAGTTTTCCAGGCCGGGCATGCTTGCCCAGTTGTCCAGATCCATCGCGTTACCCCGGATATAACACATGCCGTTGATCAGCGAAGAACCGCCCAGGCCTTTACCCCGACCACACTCCATGCGGCGGTTGTTCATATACGGCTCAGGCTCAGTTTCATACGCCCAGTTATACCGTTTTCCCTGTAAAGGGTACGCCAGGGCCGCTGGCATCTGCGTCCGAAAATCGAAACGATAATCAGGCCCACCCGCTTCCAGCAGCAGAACATTCACGCTACTGTCTTCAGTCAGTCGGGTGGCCAACACATTCCCTGCGGATCCGGCTCCAATGATAATGTAATCAAATTCCATTCGTCGCTCCTCAGGTAAGGGGATTAAAAGACAGACTGAAAGCGCGTCAGCTCAACCTGAACCGACTTCACCTGGGTGTAATTCTGCAGCGTCATCAAGCCGTTTTCACGACCGACGCCAGAATGCTTGTAACCGCCGACAGGCATTTCAGCGGCAGATTCACCCCAGGTGTTAATCCAGCAGATGCCCGCTTCAATCTGATGAATGACGCGGTGCGCACGATTCAGATCCCGGGTCACCAGACCCGCGGCCAGACCATATTCGGTATCGTTAGCGCGACGTATCACTTCCTCTTCCGAGGTGTAACTCAGGATCGACATCACCGGCCCGAAAATTTCCTCACGGACAATTTTCATGTCGTCGCGGCAGTCGCTGAATACGGTTGGTGCCACCCACGCGCCCTGATCAAACCCGTCACCGGTTAAGCGTTTACCGCCACACAGCAGACGGGCACCTTCTGCAATACCGGACTCAATAAAGCGCATCACGTTGTCACGGTGGCTAAAGCTGACCAGCGGACCAAAGTTCGTCTCGGGATCGCGCAGATCGCCCGCTTTGATACGGGCAACACGTTCTACGATTTTGGCTTCGAACGCAGACTGCAATGCGGCCGGGACAAAAACGCGGGTACCGTTGGTACATACCTGGCCGGAACTGTAGAAGTTAGCCATCATGGCGATGTCGGCGGCCAAATCGAGATCGGCGTCATCAAAGATGATCAGCGGGGATTTGCCGCCCAGCTCCATGGTGACGTCCTTCAGGGTCGATCCTGCCGCATTTGCCATGACTTTTTTGCCGCTGACGACACCGCCGGTAAATGACACTTTATCGATACCCGGATGCTCGGTAAGCAGTTGACCGGTAACCGCGCCGGTACCGGGCAGCACGTTGAAAACGCCGTCCGGCACACCGGCTTCGGTGTAAATCTCAGCCAGTTTCAGGGCCGTCAGCGGTGTGACCTCGCTGGGTTTGAAAATCATGGCATTGCCTGCGGCGAGGGCCGGGGCAGATTTCCACAGGGCAATCTGAATCGGGTAATTCCACGCGCCAATACCGGCGACCACGCCTAAGGGTTCACGGCGGGTATACACAAACGCGGTATCACGCAGAGGAATTTGCTGGCCTTCCAGCGCAGGGATCAGCCCAGCGTAATACTCCAGCACATCGGCACCGGTAACGATGTCGACGCTGGCGGTTTCACTGAACGGCTTACCGGTATCAAGCATTTCCAGTTCAGCCAGCTCATCATTGCGCTCGCGCAGAATATCTACGGCCCGACGCAGAATGCGTGAGCGTTCCATGGCGGTCATGGCTGCCCAGATTTTTTGCCCTTTTCTGGCCGCCGCCACAGCGCGATCGACATCCTCGCGCCCGGCAATCTGGACATCAGCCAGTACTTCGCCGTTGACCGGATTAATTGTCTGGAAGGTTTCTCCAGACGTCGCGGCAACATAAGTACCATTGATGTAGAGGTGTTGTTCGGTGAATCGGGACATAATTTCTCCTGGTTCCGTTACGCGTGTTCGCCGGCTAACTGCTGGCGAATAAATTGAGTGGTCAGTGTCCGTGCTGTCGTCGGGTCAAAGGGCTTGCCGCTTAATGCTGCGCGTAGCCACAGGCCATCAATCATGGCGGCCAGCCCGTGAGCGGCAAGCCTGGCCCTGTCCCTGGGCAACTGGCGGCGGAACTCCACGGCCAGCGATGAAAAAAGACGGCGATGACTGACCCGTTCCAGACGTTGAAGCTGAGGCTGGTGCATACTGCTTGACCAAAAGTCCAGCCAGGCTTTCATCACTGCGCGTTCGACCTGACTTTCGTCGAAGTTTCCCTCAACGATTGCGCGCAGTCGTTCTTCGGCGGGGGCGTTGGCTAACGGCTGCAGGCGACGGGCAACTGCCTCACGTAGTTGCCGGGTGACGTCGCGCATCGTGGCTTCCAGCAATCCGTTCTTGTCCTTGAAATAGTGGCTGATGATGCCGGTTGACACGCCCGCGCGTCGGGCAATCTGAGCAATGGTGGCATCATTAATACCTACGTCATTTATCGTTGCCAGCGTCGCATCGATCAGCTGTCGACGTCGTATTGGCTGCATCCCTACCTTTGGCATTGCGTTCGCTCCCACCCAAAATCAGTCCCCTATTTAATCTTTTTTTGATTGGATGTTCAATATAAATAGAAACCTTGTTAGGATGCTGTGTCTTAAAAGTTGAGTAAGTGAAGCGGTAAGTGTGGCAGATTCGTTAGTTTTGACCAGAATGTAACGGCAGGAAACGAAGCGTAAAAAACACTTACCCCTCGGGACACCGGATGTTTTTACCGGTTTGAACTCTTGCAAAATTGATAAGCCAACAACCAGAGGTAAACGATGATGAGTCCACCAGCGAGTGAAAAAGACAGAATCAACCCCGTGGTGTTCTACACCTCCGCAGGATTGATTCTGACCTTTTCACTCATCACTATTTTATTCAGCAGCGAAGCCGCCAACTGGATACTGAGGGCGGTAAACTGGGTGTCCGAAGCGTTTGGCTGGTATTACATGTTGGCCGCCACGCTTTATATCGTGTTCGTGGTATATATCGCCTGTTCCCGTTTTGGCTCAATCAAACTCGGGCCTGAGCAGTCGAAACCGGAATTCAGCATACTGAGCTGGTCGGCAATGCTGTTTGCCGCCGGTATCGGGATAGACCTGATGTTTTTCTCGGTGGCGGAACCGGTTTCGCAGTATATGCAGCCGCCGGAAGGGGCAGGGCAAACGCTTGAAGCGGCCCGTCAGGCGATGGTCTGGACTCTGTTCCACTATGGCTTAACCGGCTGGTCAATGTACGCCCTGATGGGGATTGCCCTTGGCTATTTCAGCTACCGCTACAATCTGCCCTTAACCATCCGTTCCGCCCTGTATCCCATTTTTGGTAAACGCATTAACGGTCCCATCGGCCACAGCGTAGACATTGCCGCGGTAATTGGGACGATCTTTGGTATCGCTACCACGCTGGGAATTGGTGTGGTGCAGTTAAACTATGGGCTGAAGGTCCTGTTCGATATTCCGGAAGGATTAACGGCACAGACGGCATTGATTATTCTGTCGGTGATCATTGCCACCATTTCCGTGACGTCGGGCGTTGACAAAGGCATTCGTATTTTATCGGAACTGAATGTGGCACTGGCTCTCGGCCTGATTCTGTTCGTCCTGTTCGCTGGCAATACCGGCTTCCTGCTTAACGCACTGGTGCTCAACGTAGGGGATTACATCAATCGCTTTATGGGCATGACGCTGAATACGTTTGCCTTTGACCGGCCAACAGAGTGGATGAACAGCTGGACCCTGTTTTTCTGGGCCTGGTGGGTGGCCTGGTCGCCGTTCGTGGGCCTGTTTCTGGCACGTATCTCCCGTGGCCGTACCATCCGTGAGTTTGTGCTCGGTACGCTGGTGATTCCTTTTACCTTTACGCTGCTGTGGCTGTCGGTCTTCGGTAACGCGGCCCTGTATGAAATCCTTCATGGCGATGCGGGTTTTGCACAGGAAGTGATGGGCCATGCGGAACGCGGTTTCTACAGTCTTTTGGCGCAGTACCCGGCCTTCAAGCTGAGTGCTTCCGTCGCGACCATTACCGGTATGTTGTTCTATGTGACCTCGGCGGATTCCGGTTCGCTGGTGCTGGGTAATTTCACCTCCAAACTGAAAGACATCAACAGTGATGCGCCGAACTGGCTGCGTATATTCTGGTCAGTCGCCATCGGCGTCCTGACGCTGAGTATGCTGATGACCAACGGCATTACGGCGCTGCAAAATACCACGGTCATCATGGGGCTGCCGTTCAGTTTCGTCATCTTCTTCGTGATGGCAGGGCTGTATAAATCGCTCAAGGTGGAAGATTATCGCCGCGTGAGTGCGACGCGGGATACGGCGCCTTATCTGGCACATGCTACTGACCGTCTGACCTGGAAAAAACGGCTGTCGCGCCTGATGAACTATCCTGGCTCGCGCTACACCCTGAAAATGATGGATGACACGATCTTTCCCGCCATGGAGGACGTGGCAAAAGAGCTGGAGCTGCGTGGCGCGCGCGTCACGCTGGACCGCGTGGCCGCCGACGGGGAGCATCCTCTGGGTTATCTGGACCTGCGCGTACAGCTGGGCGAGGAGCAGGATTTCCTCTATCAGGTCTGGCCACAGCAGTATTCCATTCCGGGCTTTACCTACCGCGCGCGCAGCGGGAAATCTACCTATTACCGGCTGGAGACGTTCCTGCTGGAGGGCAGTCAGGGTAATGACCTGATGGATTACAGCAAAGAGCAGGTGATCATCGATATACTAGATCAGTATGAGCGCCACTTGAACTTTATTCATCTGCATCGAGAGGCACCGGGCAGCAACATTACGTTCCCCAGCGCCTGATCCCACAGCCCGTTAGCCGCCAGGTTAACGGGTTTTTTATGGCTGACGGAAAACCCGGCCGCGTAAACATGGTCCACAGCCAGTCAGGTTTTGCCGGAGGCCTACGATTCATCCGGGGACAGGGAAATGTGTCATCACTGCCGTCCACGTGACAACGGGAGTTTACTGTCGGAATTGTCCCGACCTAAAGCGGGGCAAATTCAACTATCTTTAAACTTTACAGGACACCAATGACTGTTGTGGACAGGGAGTCGTATGCGAAAAATTCTCAGAACATTTCTGCCGCTTTACACCACCACGTTGTTGATGCTGTTGGGCTCAGGGTTACTCACTACCTACGTGTCACTGCGTCTGGCCCATGATCAGGTTAATGGTGCGCTGATTGGGGCCATCATTGCGGCAAACTATATTGGCCTGGTGATCGGTGGCAAGGTGGGTCACAACCTGATTGCGCGCGTCGGTCATATTCGTGCCTATGTAGCCTGTGCCGGCATTATCACGGCGTCAGTGATCGGACACGGGCTGACAGATTTTATCCCCCTCTGGGTTTTCCTGCGCCTGATCATCGGGCTGTGCATGATGTGCCAGTACATGGTGCTGGAAAGCTGGCTTAACGACCAGGCGGAATCGTCACAGCGTGGGCTAATCTTTGGCTTCTATATGGTGGCGACCTACCTTGGCTTAAGTAGCGGTCAGGTGGTGCTGACCTTACAAAGTGACTTTGGTCTTCAGACGTTGTTAATCGTGGCGCTCTGTTTTGCCCTCTGTCTGGTGCCGATTGCGCTGACGACGCGCACGCATGTTCGCGCGATGTCACCTGCGCCGATGGAGCTGGGCTACTTTCTTCGCACCATTCCTAAATTGCTCAGCACCACCTTATTAACCGGTATGGTCGTCGGCGCCTTTTATGGCCTGGCGCCGGTGTATGCCAGCAGCAAGGGATTCAGCGATGCGCAGACCGGTATTTTTATGAGCCTGACGATCTTTGCCGGGCTGGTATCGCAGTTTCCTTTAAGCTGGCTGTCCGACCGTTACGATCGTCAGCGGCTGCTGTTTTATATTGCGGCGCTGCTGGCGCTGGCCTGTTTGCCGCTGGTGTTGCTGCCCAGGCTGTCATTTCACTGGGTGCTCGGCATCGCCTTTCTTGCCAGCATGGTGCAGTTTGCCCTCTATCCTTTGCAGGTGGCGCTGGCAAACGATCAGGTGGCGGCGGAGCAGCGCGTTTCACTGACGGCCTGTCTGCTGATGGCGTTTGGTATCGGAGCCAGTATCGGCCCGTTGCTGGTGGGCTCGCTGATGCAGCCTTTCGGCAGTAACATGCTTTATCTGTTCTTCACGGTGTGCACCCTGTTGATTGCTGTGCTGAGCTATGTGAAGAAAGCGCCGCTTCCGTTACCGACTACCGAGGTACCCTTGCCCCACGTGGTGTTACCGGACAGCCTGGCTACCTCGCCTTTAGGCGCGGCGCTTAACCCGGTGCTGGAAGACGAGGCGATTCAGGCGGCGATGGTCACCAGTGATGAGGAGGGCGCAGAGGACGAGGGTGAGAATGAGGACGAAGGCGACGTGACCCAGGCGCGCGACGATGAAAGCCGCAGCAGGGCCACGTCGGGTTCCACATCTCCTGACGGATAAGCGTTACGGGCGATGAAAATCCTCGACAAGCAGCATGGGTTTTGCCACGCTGAAAGCCGTTACCGCAAGGGAGAATGTCATGTTAGAACTGCGCCCAAACTGTGAACGTTGTGATATCGATCTGCCTGCGGCATCGCGTGATGCGCGCATCTGTTCGTTCGAATGTACCTACTGCGCGACCTGCGCTGAGCAGCATCTGCAGGGGCATTGTCCCAACTGCGGGGGAGAATTAGTGCGACGGCCCATCCGGCCCGCCGCCAAATTGCTGACCCATCCGGCGAAAGCGCGCACCGCCTGAGTTATCAGCATGCATCGCGCCAGAATGCGCCGGCGCGATGCCTGCCGCTTGTGCAGGTCCGTCCGCGCTGAACGACGGTTCTGGCGCTGATATCAGCAAAACAGCGCCGAATATGTGACAGTGTCACTTTCGGGGTGTGACGGCTTAACGGAACAGCCGACCGTCGCGCACCAGTTCGCGCGGATAGCTGTTTTTAATCCGGCTGCCAACCCGTTTTGCCAGCCCCAGCGGCTGAGCCTGATAGGTCACAATCATCTCATCAACGGTGGGCGGGTTTTCAGGGTAGATATCGCGACCGCGAAACCACGCTTCCGCTTCCGCCTCATTCAGTTCCACTGTCTGCGCTGGACGCGGTGACGCCAGCGCGACAACGGCCTCATGTTGCCAGCGATAACCCTTCGCAAAGGTTTCAGCCAGTTTCAGGCCAATCCGCGAGAAACGGACCTGTCCTAACAGCGGGACGATGTCGGCGGGAAACAGCCAAATCTCTTTATCGCGTTGCCACAGTTGCAGGCGCTCATCCCACTGAAGCGCCACCTTCGCGGCCGCCTGAACAATATCGTTTTCCAGTTTGCGGTTTACGGGGGTAAACGGGAGCTTGCCGACTTTGTATGTCGGCGCAGGCAGCCGCTCAACAGAGGCGATTTTGCGTAACCGCGCGACAAAGAAGCCTTCACTGTCAAACAGCTGAGGAAAGACGTGCAGGTAACCTTCGGGCGTGGCTGCCTGTTCTGCGCCTGGAAACAGCGTCGTCAGCGGCGCAACCTCGACGGCTGCGGGGTAGCGCGCCAGCAGCCAGGCCACAACCTGTTGGTTTTCGATCGGATTGAGTGTGCAGGTGGAGTACACCAGCGTACCGCCAGGCTTCAGGGCATGAAACGCGCTGTCAATCAGATCGCGTTGGGTCTGGGCGATATCGTGGGTGCTGGCAAGCGACCAGTTTTTCAGCGCATCCGCATCTTTACGTATCACGCCTTCGCCAGAGCAGGGCGCATCCAGCAGGATCGCATCGAACTGTTCCGGCAGCGCAGGCCCAAAGACGCGGGCGTCAAAGTGAGTCAGCGCGGTATTGGTCACGCCACAGCGGGTAATGTTCGCGTGCAGCACTTTTACCCGGCTGGAAGAGAACTCATTAGCAAGGACAATTCCCTGGTTGTGCATTCGGGCAGCAATCTGTGTTGTTTTCGAGCCGGGGGCGGCCGCCATATCCATGACATGCTGTGCATCGGGACAGGCATCAAACAGCGCCGTCACCGGCAGCATCGAGCTGGCTTCCTGAATATAAAACAGGCCACTCAGATGCTCTGCCACGCTACCCAACGGTAAACTTTCATCCTCCCGGCTGATCCAGAAGCCGTCTTCACACCACGGCACCGGCGTAAGCTGCCAGCCGTAGTGAGCCGTTTGGGCCAGAAACGCGCTGACGCTGATTTTTAACGTATTGACTCGGAGGCTGCGGCGTAACGGCTGCTGGCTGATGTCGATAAACTGCTGCAGGCTGGCCTCATCGGGCAGGCTCTGGCGCATAAGGTCAAGGAAATCGGCAGGAAAACGTGAAGCGGCGTCGGACACGGATAAGTTCTCTTTGAGGCAAAGGCGGGAGTGTAACACGCGGAAAGAAAACGGGCAGCCTGGCTGCCCGTTTTGGAAGGATTAAGGTTGGTTCGGGTCAGGAATGGCCGTACCCCAGTTACGCCACTCTTTCGGCGGTTCGTCCTGCAGCAGGAAGTGCTTGTTCGCATTCGCCTGCGGGGCCAGCGGGACCGTCGGTGGCGTAGCAAACTGAATGCCGCCGCGGATAAATTGCTGGAAGGTACCGGTTTTCACCACACCGCCAATCAGCCCAAAGTCCAGGTTATAGCCGGAGGCGAGCCAGAACACCGAGTTATTACGTACCAGATGCTGATATTTCTTACTGATGCGCAGGGCGATTTGCACGCGATCCGCCATATTACCCAACGAGGTGCCGGTCACGGTACCGACTTCGACGCCCCGGAACAGGACCGGCGTCCCTAATGACAGAGAACCCGCTTCGGTGGCATCCACATAGATGTTCAGGCCGTTGAGGTAACGCGAGTCGGTGATGGTGCTTTCCTGCAGCTCAAAGGTCCGCGCGCCGCGTCCTTTACCCGGGTCAACGTTAACGTAAGGCTGCAGGATCGTTTCCAGATGATTCACCCCGGCGGCCGAAATCTCGGGCGACACCACGGAGAAACGACTGTCGACGCGCGCGAAGTTCTGCACGTATTCCGGGTAAAGTACGGCTTTGGCCACCACCTGATTATTGTCGTCACTCAGCGACAGCGATTCGATCTGACCCACGTTAATGCCCAGATAGCGAATCGGCATGCCCGCGGACAGTTTGCTGGCATCATAGGTGTGTAGGGTAATCTGGCTGCCCACCGCGCGAGCGGCCGTTTCGGACGGATAAAGCACGCGTTTTACGCCTTTATCCACTTTGGCCCCGGTCAGGTTGTCAAAGCTGATCGCGCCTTTTAAAGCCCGGTTCAGCGGGGAGGCCTGCACCGTTAATCCGCTGCCGTTAAGCTGCACGCGTGCGCCGCCTTCCGCCCAGAAGACACTTTCGTTGGTGAGGAGCTTACGGTATTCCGGTTTGATATGAACGGCGATATCAAACGCATCCGCGCGCGGTGTGACTTTCGTGATTTCGCCCACCTGGAACTTGCGGTACAGCACGACAGATCCCGCCTGAACATCCGGCAGACTTTTCGCGGTCAGCATCAGCGTGGTCGACGGACCGTCACCCACAATACCTTCCTCCGCACGTTCCGCATCCGCAAACAGCGGATAGGCGGCTTTTGGCGCGCCGCGCTTGCCGGGATCCAGACGAATACCGCCATCGACCCATTCACGTGCGCTGGCTCCCAGCACCTGCATGCCGTCCAGACCGAATTTCACATCAAGACGACTGTTCACGATGAATTTACTGTCGCTGTGCACCAGTTGCCGGTGGTCAGGATTGATTGCCACAACAAAATTCACCCCATTTTCATCCAGATCGCGCGAGATGACCTGGCCGATTTTCATACCGTATAACATCAGCGGTTGCCCCGCATCGATGCCATAGCTCTCCGGCGCGCTGAGTTTTACGGTGAGCACATTGGGTTGCTGCAGCAGCGTTTTGTCAGGCGCAACCACGGTAAAATGCTGTACGGGTGGACCGTCGCCGGGCACCAGTTCAAAGGTATTGCCGGTCAGCAGACTGCTCAGGCTGGTGTCAGTCAGGCTGAGTTTCGGACTGTGCATTTCAATGCGTGTGCCTTCGCGCATCAGGCCGACCACAGACGGATCAACCGTCATCTCGCCGGTGACTTTGCCGCCGTCCTGCAGATTCAGTTTGGTGAGCGTACCGACTTCCAGACCCTGGTACATCAGCGGCGTTCGGTTAGCCGACAGGTTATCGCCGTTGGGCAGATCGAGGCTAATCAGCACACCGCGCTGGCTGTGAGCCAGATCAGGATAGAGGGTGTAATTCTGGTCGCTCTTTGCGGCTTCCGCGCCTTCGGGCGAGTCAAAGGCAATCGCGCCATTGACCAGTGCCGCCAGGCTTTCCAACTGCACTTTGGCACCGCTCAGGCTGACATCAGCGTTCAGGCCGGACACGTTCCAGAAACGGCTGTTGGTTTTCACCAGGTTGACGAAGCGACGTTCGATAAGCACGTCAATTGACACGCCGTTGTTTTGACCGTTGATACTGTAGTCGTACACGCGGCCTACCGGAATTTTGCGGTAATAGACCAGTGAGCCGGTATTCAGCGAGCCCAGATCCGGTGCATGAAGGTGGATCATCAGCTCGCCGGTATTAACACGGTATTTCGGTTGCGTATCCAGGGCGGTGAAGGTGTCGCTCTCTTTACCATCGCCCGGCATCATGCCGATGTAGTTACCGCCGACCAGCGCATCAAGGCCGGAAACCCCGGCCAGCGAGGCTTTCGGTGTCACCAGCCAGAATTGCGTATTCTCACGCAGCGCATCACGCATATCACTTTTGATGCTGGCTTTGATCTGGATCTTGCGATAGTCGTCGCTCAGGTTGATGCCCTGCACGGTACCGACTTCCACGCCCTGATAGCGCACAGGCGTGCGCCCGGGCACAATCCCATCTGCCGTCTGGAAATTAATGGTGATTGTGGTGCCGCGCTCCTGAAAATTCGTCCATAGCAGCCAGCCCGCAATCAGCATGGCGATAACGGGCAGCAGCCAAAAAGGGGAAATTTTACGCTTATTACGCAGCGTAGCATTAGTCGGTGTAGTCGGCGTTTCCTGTTGCATGTGCATCCCAGAGCAGGCGGCTATCCAGCCACTCAACGGCCATAATGGTCAGGATCACAGCCGCGCCAAAGTAAAACGCGGCAGGTCCCATGGTAAAAGCCAGTAACTGGTCACGATTGACCAGTGACATGGTTAACGAAATGACAAACAGATCCAGCATAGACCAGCGACCGACCCAGGTTACAAAACGCAGGAGACGGATGCGGGTTTTCAGGCCTTGCTCGCAGCGAAAATGAATGCTGAGAAGCAGCGCCAGCATGACCAGAACCTTGGTAAAGGGCACTAAGATACTGGCGATAAAGACGATGGCGGCGACCGGAATATTACCGGATGCCAGGGAAAGAATGCCGGAGAAGATCGTATCTTCCCGCCGCGAGCCATTGAGGTACACCACCGAAATGGGCAGCAGATTGGCCGGGATCAGCAGCACAATGGAGGCGATGAGCGCAGCCCAGGATTTTTGCAGGCTGTGACGGCGACGGAAGTCGAGCGGTGTATGGCAGCGGGGGCAACGGCCTCGTGCGTCGGGAACATCGGTATAATGGCAGTTGAGACAAACCTGCAGATCCTCCCGTCGCGTCACCTGAGGCTGTTGCGGATAAAAGTGTTCCCATAGCTGTTCAATATTGAGATGAATCAGCGTCATCACGCTCAGGACGGTCAGGGCAATGTAGGCCACCAGACCGTAGCCCATTTCGAGATCGGCGTATTCCTGAACTTTAATCGACGCCACCGCGATGCCAATCAGGAAAATGTCCAGCATGACCCACTCTTTCAGCTTCTCCAGCATCAGCAGAACCGGGCGCAGATTCATGCCCAAACGCTGGCCCAGCGCCAGGTAGCCAATGCCGGCCACAAGCGTGACGGGCGCACCGATAGTACAGAACGCCACCATGGAGGCCGTTAACACGTTGCCCTGCAGCGTCATCTGCACAATGCCTTCCAGCAGGCTGGCGTTAATGCGCATACCCAGCAGCCGGATATCAATCAACGGCATGCTGAAGGCGAACGGCATCAGGACCAGCATGGTGGCCGCCATCGCCAGCAGACGCGTCATCGACCAGTCATAGCCGCTGACAATTTGCGCATTACAACGGGGGCAATGTGCCGACTGATGCGATTTCACATCTGGTAAGGAAAAAAGGGTATCGCATTGCGGACAACGCTGATAACGTGCGTGGGGCAATGTCTCGCTAATCGCGTGAATTTTCATAAAGAGTGCAGGGTTCGCTTATTGTTATTTACGCAAAGGGTTGTTAAGACATTGCTGTGTACCTGTTTCGGGTATCAAGCTTCGATCCACAGAATGTTAAGGTTATAGTAACTAACGCTATGATTCACCTTATGGCTATGGATTTTTAGTGCTTATTTTTAACTGGCGGAGTGGTTAGCCGCCCGGATGTCACTGGTAACGGTTGAATAATGAACAAAACTGCCTTTTACGCCGATTTAGATCGCGATATGCGCGCCTTGCTGGCGGGAGAAACGGCGTTCCTCGCCGCGATGGGTAACTTTAGCGCGCTGTTGTATGAACGTCTCGAAGGCGTGAACTGGGCAGGCTTCTACCTGCTGACGGAAGCAGACACACTGGTTCTTGGCCCGTTCCAGGGTAAAATTGCCTGTGTGCGCATCCCCGTGGGTAAAGGTGTCTGTGGTACAGCGCTGGCGGAAAATCAGGTCCAGCGTGTGGATGATGTGCATGCGTTTCCGGGGCACATCGCCTGCGATGCGGCCAGTAATGCTGAAATTGTGATTCCTCTGAAAGTAAACGGTCACGTTGTGGGCGTGCTGGATATCGACAGTGTGGAATACAATCGCTTTGATAGTGATGATGAAAAAGGGCTGGTAGCCTTGACTGACGGGCTTTGCGACGTGCTCGCGAACACGGACTTAGAAAAATATTTGCAGCTGACGCGTAGCTAATCGACTGGATTGCATGGCATTTAGCGATGTTGTCATTATAATGTCGCCTGTTCATGCCTGCTCTGGTCGGCAAACCCGTAGTAATCAGGAAATTTCATGGAAAATCAACCTAAGTTGAATAGCAGTAAAGAAGTCATCAGCTTTCTGGCGGAGCGCTTTCCGCACTGCTTTAGCGCTGAAGGTGAAGCGCGTCCGCTCAAAATCGGTATCTTTCAGGATCTGGTCGAGCGCGTTCAGGGCGAAATGAACCTGAGCAAAACACAGTTACGTTCAGCATTACGTCTTTATACCTCCAGCTGGCGCTATCTGTACGGTATTAAAGCGGGTGCGACCCGCGTGGATCTCGACGGCAATCCGTGCGGTGTTCTCGATGAGCAGCACGTTGAGCATGCCCGCAAGCAGCTGGAAGACGCGAAAGCGCGTGTTCAGGCGCAACGCGATCAGCAGCGGGCCGCGCGTCGTGAAGCCGGTGAGGGCGAAGAAGGGGCCAGCGCGCCACGTCGTCCACGCAAACCTGCTCCGCGTAAAGCCGCAGAGGGTGACGCCGCGCGTAAGCCGCGTCCGCAGTCTGCTGAGCGTCCTACTGCATCGCAGCATCGCAAACCGGCACCCCGTCCGGAGCAGCAGCAGGCTAAACCCATCACTGATACCTCAACTTTGCAACCCGGCCAGAGTATTAAAGTTAAAGCAGGCAAAAGTGCAATGGACGCAACCGTTCTGGAAGTTTCTAAAGACGGCGTCCGGGTACAGCTCGCTTCCGGCATGGCAATGATTGTGCGCGCAGAACACCTGCAGTTCTGAAACGGAGGCTGACCCCGGCATGAACACCTTGTTAAAAGTTGGATTGATCGCGGGCCTGCTGTTGTCAGGCCCTTCCTTTGCCGCCGAGAACATCACTCGTGCCGATCAAATTCCTCAGTTGCATGAAGATCCCCAGGATCCTACCGTCAGCGAGCGCGTCACCTCACGGTTCACGCGTTCTCACTATCGTCAGTTCGATCTGGACGGGGCGTTTTCCGCCAAAATTTTTGACCGCTACCTCAACATGCTCGACTACAGCCACAACGTGCTGCTGGCGTCGGATGTAGCACAGTTTGCCAGCAAGAAAACACAGCTGGGTGACGAACTGCGTAGCGGTAAGCTGGATATTTTTTACGATCTTTATAATCTGGCCCAGAAACGCCGCTTCGAACGCTATCAGTACGCGCTCACGGTCCTGGCTCGCCCGATGAACTTTACCGGTAATGACACCATCGATATTGACCGTTCCAAAGCGCCCTGGCCGAAAGACCAGAACGAATTAAATGCGCTGTGGGATGCCAAGGTGAAATACGATGAGTTGAGCCTGAAGCTGGCCGGTAAAGACGAAAAAGAAATTCGTGACGTGCTGACCAAACGCTATAACTTCGCCATCCGTCGCCTGGCACAGAGCAACAGCGAAGATGTGTTCCAGCTGGCAATGAATGCATTTGCCCACGAAATCGATCCGCACACCAACTATCTGTCGCCGCGCAATACCGAGCAGTTCAATACTGAAATGAGCCTGTCGCTCGAAGGGATTGGCGCCGTACTGCAGATGGATGACGATTATACCGTGATCAATTCTATGGTCGCGGGTGGCCCGGCGGCGAAAAGTAAAGCCATCACCGTTGGCGATCGTATTGTCGGCGTCGGTGAGCCAGGCAAGCCAATGGAAGATGTGATTGGCTGGCGTCTGGATGATGTCGTCGCCAAAATTAAAGGACCGAAAGGCAGTAAGGTTCGCCTTGAAATCCTGCCTGCCGGTAAAGGTACTAAAACCCGCATTGTGACACTGACGCGTGAGAAAATCCGTCTGGAAGATCGCGCCGTTAAGATGAGTATTCACAATGTGGGCAAACAGAAAGTCGGCGTACTGGATATTCCGGGCTTCTACGTGGGCCTGACCGATGATGTCAAAGTGCAGTTGCAGAAACTGCAAAAGCAGAATGTCGACAGCATCGTGATTGATCTGCGGACCAACGGCGGTGGCGCACTGACCGAGGCGGTCTCACTGTCTGGCCTGTTTATCCCAAGTGGCCCCGTGGTGCAGGTGCGCGACAATAACGGTCGCATCCGTCAGGACAGCGATAACGACGGCATTGTGTACTATAAAGGGCCGCTGGTGGTGCTGGTTGACCGCTTCAGTGCGTCTGCCTCTGAAATCTTTGCGGCGGCAATGCAGGACTATGGGCGTGCGCTGATTGTTGGCGAGCCGACCTTTGGTAAAGGCACCGTTCAGCAGTATCGCTCGCTGAACCGCATTTACGATCAGATGCTGCGTCCGGAATGGCCTGCGCTGGGATCGGTTCAGTACACGATTCAGAAGTTCTACCGTATTAACGGTGGCAGTACACAGCGTAAAGGCGTCACCCCCGATCTGCTGATGCCTACCGGCGTTGAAGCGGCGGAGACAGGCGAGAAGTTTGAAGATAACGCCTTACCGTGGGACAGCATCACGGCTGCCACCTACGCGAAAACCGGAGATGTGAAAGCGCTGGTGCCGCAGTTGACGAAAGAACATGATGAACGTATCGCGAAAGATCGTGAGTTCCAGTACATCATGAAGGACATTGCCCGCTTTAATGCCATGAAGGACAAGCGCAATATCGTGTCGCTCAATCTTGCTCAACGCGAGAAAGAGAACCACGAAGACGATGCGCTGCGTCTGGAACGCATTAATGCGCGCTATCAGGCCGAAGGCAAAAAGCCGCTGAAGAGCCTGGATGACCTGCCTAAGGATTACAAAGAACCCGATCCTTATCTGGATGAAACCGTCAAGATTGCCAACGATCTGGCGCAGCTGGAAAAGACGCTTCCCGACGCGTCCGCAGCGAAAAGCAACTGATACGTTCTGGTTTAATAAAAAGCACCGCACTGCGGTGCTTTTTTTATGATAAGTCTGGCAAGGATGCGTCACGTTAATGTGTTGTACTGCGCGCATTCAGTAGGGTTGCGGTAAAGGTTATGTCATATTGTAAAGTTATGTCTTTTTAGACACTTAAACGTTAAGGTCGCTTGAAAACCCGCACAATGCTCATAGGATATGTATCCGCGCATGAGCGCATGAACTACTGAGGATGATTAACCGTTATGATGCGTATTGCTCTTTTCCTGCTGACCAACCTGGCAGTGATGTTGGTATTCGGGCTGATTCTCAGCCTGACAGGAATTCAGTCAAGCAGTGTTCAGGGCCTGATGATTATGGCAGGTCTGTTTGGCTTCGGCGGTGCGTTTGTCTCACTGCTGATGTCGAAGTGGATGGCGTTGCGTTCGGTCGGCGGTGAAGTGATTGAACAACCACGCAACGAAACCGAGCGCTGGTTGTTAGAGACCATTAGCCAGCAGGCCCGGCAGGTTGGTATTGCGATGCCGCAGGTCGCGATTTACCACGCGCCTGACATCAACGCCTTTGCAACCGGTGCCCGCCGTAATGCGTCACTGGTGGCTGTATCGACCGGGCTGCTGCAAAACATGAGCCGCGACGAGGCTGAAGCGGTGCTGGCGCACGAAGTCGCGCATATTGCCAACGGCGATATGATCACCATGACCCTGATTCAGGGTGTCGTGAACACCTTTGTGATTTTCGTTTCGCGTATTCTGGCGCAGATTGCGGCAGGCTTCATGTCTGGTAACCGCGATGGGGAAGAAAGCAGCAACGGTAATCCGCTGGTGTACTTTGCCGTTTCTATGGTGCTGGAACTGGTGTTTGGTATCCTTGCCAGCATCATTACCATGTGGTTCTCTCGTCACCGTGAGTTCCATGCGGATGCCGGTTCAGCGAAACTGGTGGGCCGTGAGAAGATGATTGCGGCACTGCAGCGCCTGAAAACCAGCTACGAGCCGCAGGAGCCCAGCAGCATGATGGCGTTTTGTATCAACGGTAAAGGGAAGTCATTCAGCGAGCTGTTTATGTCGCATCCCCCGTTAGATAAACGTATTGAAGCGCTGCGTAGCGGCGAATACCTGAAGTAACCCGGCAAAAAGGCGACTGAGAAGTCGCCTTTTTTTATCACTGTACGCGCGGTGTTTTTATGCGCGACAGACTGAGCAGGGCCGCTGCGGTTGAGAATCCAGCCGCCAGTAACAGCGCCGCATGGGTGCCGTCATTGCCCAGCCAGTTGAACATCAGCGCTACCATTGCGGCACCGCTGCTCTGACCCAGTAACCGTGCCGTGCCCAGCATACCGCTGGCACCACCGCTGCGTTGACGCGGAGCGGAGGTAATAATGGTGTGGTTATTCGGGGACTGAAACAGGCCAAAGCCCGCCCCGCACAGCATCATGCGCCAGATAATGTCCATGTCGTCTGGCTTCGCAGGTAAGTGAGCCAGCAGAAAAAGCCCGATGGCAAACAGGGCCAGCCCTAATCCCCCGAGTAAGCCCGCATGCACTCGTTCAATTAAACGTCCCGCGACCGGTGAGAGCAGCATGGTGGCCAGCGGCCACGGCGTAAGCAATAAACCGGTTTCGACCTCTGTACGCCCCAGCACGCTTTGCAGGTAGAAGGGCAGTGATACCATCGCCAGCATCTGCGCGCAGAAAGAGCAGACGGAGGTGCACATCGACAGGGCAAAAATAGGGATGCGCAGCAAATCAACCGGCAGCAACGGCACGGCCATCGTCAGCTGGCGTCGGATAAAAAAGTAGCCCACCACAAGCAGCGTGATAAGTTCTCCTGCGATAAGCCAGATCGATTGTCCCTGGGCAAAGCCACCCAGCGCCGAAATAAGCAGGCCGAAAAAGAGCGCATTCATTACCGCACTGGTGACATCAAACTTCTGTGTTTTGGCCCGTTGCGGGTTATCCGGCAGATAACGTAACGCCAGCCAGAGCGTGACAACGCCCAGTGGCAGGTTGATCAGAAACAACCAGCGCCAGCTGGCAAATGAGAGGATGGCTGCCGCAACCGTGGGGCCGGCCGCCGTCGAGATCGCCACCAGCAGGGCGTTGATCGCGATGCCGCGGCCCAGATAACGTGGGGGATAAATGATACGAATCAGAGCGGTGTTAACGCTCATGATCGCCGCACCCCCCAGGCCCTGAAGCACCCGGCCCAGCGTAAGCAGGGGAAGGGAGGGCGAAAGGGCGCAAAACACCGACGTGATGGCAAACACCACCAGCCCTGCCTGGTACACGCGGCGGTAGCCGACGATATCGCCTAAAAAGGACAACGACAGTAGCGAGGCGACAATGGCAATCTGATAAGCATTAATCACCCAGACTGACTGGGCCGGACTGGCCTGTAGCTCACGTGAGATGGTTGGCAGCGCGACATTGGCAATCGATCCATCCAGTACCGCCATGATAAGGCCGATGGCGATCGTCAGAATAGCCCAGTAGCGTTGGGGTACTGCGAGTCCGCCGTCAGAAGAGGAAAGTGACATAGAGGCTAATATTAAAGAGTGTGAATATCATCATGCTAATCAATTGGCCGCCAAATTGCATCGTACCCACGGAAAAAATATATTTTAGAGATGTTTCAAACCCGGAAGATTGCCGGGATCGGCGCTGTCACTCTATACTGCAACTCTGTTCCAGTTTTTTTGAAACACGTATTCAGGGTGACAAATGGCCGCTGACGAAAAGGATAAACAGCCGGATGCCGTCTCTTCGGTGCAAAAAGTATTCGGGATTTTGCAGGCGTTAAGCGAAGAGCGCGATCACGGTATTACCGAGCTGGCACAACGGCTGATGATGTCCAAAAGTACGGTCTACCGATTCCTGCAAACCATGAAAGCATTAGGTTATGTCGCGCAGGAAGGGGAAAGTGAGAAATATTCGCTGACCTTGAAACTGTTTGAGGTGGGATCCAACGCGTTGCAGCATAGCGATCTTATCCGTAGCGCCGATGTACACATGCGCGAGTTATCGCGTCTGACCAAAGAGACAATCCATCTGGGCGCGCTGGATGATGACAGCGTGGTCTATGTGCATAAAATTGACTCGCTGTATAACCTGCGTATGGCCTCACGTATTGGTCACCGCAATCCACTGCACTCCACCGCACTGGGAAAAGTGTTGTTGGCCTGGCGCAGTCGGGAGGAGGTGAATGCCATTCTGGAGCGTATGACGTTCACTATTAACACCGCCAACACCTTACCGGACGCAGGCGCGTTACGCGAAGCACTGGGTCAGGTCAGGGCACAGGGTTATGGTGAGGATAACGAAGAACAGGAGGTGGGCGTGCGCTGCATCGCCGTGCCCGTTTTTGATCGCTTTGGTGTTGCCGTCGCCGGACTGAGCCTTTCCTTTCCCACGCTGCGCTTTTCTGCCGCGAACAAGCAACAGTATGTGACGCTGTTACGTGAAGCGGGCCAACGTCTTTCGTCAGAGCTGGGCTATACCGGCAATGACGGGGGTTAAAAAAAAGCGGGCCAGTTGGCCCGCTCCTCCGTTATCCGTTGTCGACCACTTCGCTACTTTTCTTTAGCAGCGGGCAATCCGTCACGCCCACCACGCCGCTGTCTGTATGCAGATATTGCGCGGTCACCATCCCTCTTGCGGTCAGATAGTTACATTTCAGCCCCAGTCCCGCGGCATTCTTGTTGCTGCCCGCCAGCACGCCGTAACCCGTGAACAGCATAGCCAGCCAGAGGATGCCGATAACGATAATCGCCCGAATGAAGAGTTTCATTGTATCTCCTTATGATACCCACGCAGCGTTCCAGTGACTGCTGCTTAACATGATGTACAGGATTAGCATGCCTCGCTTTCAGGCAGGATGCGATCAGAGATAACTGAAAGCGCAGAAAGCGCTATATCGCTGACGTCACCATTATCTTTTGCGGCGGCGCGGAGTAGAATAGACGGTCGTTCTTTTTTTGTGATTTCATCAGGTATCTTGAGGCAGTTATGAATGAGTTAGCCGCGAATGCGGGACCGGTAATCTGTTACGGCGTTTTTCTGCTGGCGCTGATTGTGGCATTAATGCTGTGGTTTTACGTTAATCGCGCCAGCGTTCGGGCGAACGAACAGGTTGCGTTATTGACGTCATTGTTAGAAGAGCAAAAGAAACAGAATGCACTGCTGCGGCGGATGATTGAGGCGCAGAATGGTGCAGATGAGCCGTCCCCCGAAGCGCCGTCGGAAAACGACGGACTGATTCGTTTAATCCCGGAACGTTAACCCTGCATGGAGGCCGGATGGCCTGGAAAAATCCCTGGTATGACAGCAGTAAACCCCATCACACCGCTGAGGGGTTTCGTAACCCTGAGCCCGACAGCCGCCAGCAAGGTGACCTGCAGCGCTGGCGACGTGAACGCAAAGCCCAGGGATTACCCCATCCGCCTCGTCAGGGCTATGACCAGTTTATTACGCAGTGGTGGCAACCTGCCGATCTGAACGGGGAGGATGACCGTCTCTGGTGGCTGGGCCATGCGGCGCTGCTGATGCGCATAAACCAACACTATATTCTGATTGATCCCGCGCTGTCCCGGCGGGCTTCCCCTTTGCCGTTTATCGGACCTGAACGTAAAACGCCGTCTCCGCTGGCCATTGACCAGTTACCGCGGCTGGATTACGTCCTGATATCCCATAATCATTACGATCATCTGGATAAGCCCACCATCAAACAGATTGTGCGCCGCTTTCCGGACACTATTTTTCTGGTGCCGCTGGGGCTGGCGGAGTGGTGTAAGCGTCATGGGGTCAAACAGGTGCATGAGCTTGACTGGTGGCAACAGAAAGTGTTTGCGGGAATACAGTTTGATGCGGTCCCTGCGCGCCACTGGAGCATGCGCACCGTTACTAATCGCAACCGAACCCTGTGGTGCGGTTGGGTGATCAGGACCGCTTCGCTGCGGTTTTGGTTTTCCGGTGACAGCGGCTACAGCGACAGTCTTCTGGCGATTGCGCAGCATTATGGCCCCTTTAATCTGGCCGCTTTGCCGATAGGCGCTTATGCTCCGCGCTGGTTAATGGGGGCACAACACATGGATCCCCAGCAGGCGGTGGCGTTGTGGCGCGCGATAGGTCAGCCACTGACCCTTCCCATTCACTGGGGCGTTTTCGAACTGGCGGATGAGTCACTGGATGCGCCCCCGGCTGAACTCCAGCGAGCACTCGCGCAGAGCGGCGAGGGTCAGCAAAATTTTGCGCCCTGGAAAATTGGGGCGAGCCACAGTCTGAGCGATCTCAATCCGACCTAATCCGAAATACGGGGCCCTGTGTTTGTGAAACGGCAAGGCTCCGGCGTATTCGCTTTTTATTTCTTTTACGCGCTCGGGGTAATTCAAACGTCAGCTGTCAAGAAAATGATTAGTGCGGAGGGGAAGTCTCAACTTTTGATTTTACTAATAATAATTTTTATATTTGTACGAAATAATAAAAGCTGTACAAGCTGAAGCCGTCCGGGTTTACCGTTCCCCTTATCCATTCCTTTATTTGGTGCATTATTGCCATATTAGTGCAATGTAATTTATTTATTGTCATACATCATGATAAAAGCAGGAAAAGTAGTGCGTTATCCCATCCGGGATGCAGGAAGCCTTTATTTTATCGTGAAGTTATGACGGTCGCTGGGTTTCGGTTCGCAGCATTTTGTACCATAAAGTACATTCTCTGGGAGCTACCCTGCAATTATGCAAAAACTAACGATCGACATATTAAAAATGGCTTGCCATTATTTAGCGGATATGTGATAACAATTCGTGGGTTAAACGAGGTACAGTTCTGTTTATGTATGGCATCTTCAGTAAAGAAGTTACGAGTAAAGACGTTGACGTTGAATACCGCTTCCTTGCCGAACTTTAATCAGTGCCTCATTCAGTAATGTCTCTGTTTTATCTGTAGGTTAGCCTCCGGGCAAATAAACACTTTAAGGAATTAGTAAAATGGCAAAGATTAAAGGTCAGGTTAAGTGGTTCAACGAGTCTAAAGGCTTCGGTTTTATCACTCCAGCTGACGGTAGCAAAGACGTGTTCGTACACTTCTCTGCTATTCAGGGCAACGGCTTCAAAACGCTGGCCGAAGGCCAAAACGTTGAGTTCGAAATTCAGGACGGCCAGAAAGGCCCGGCAGCTGTTAACGTTACTGCTATCTGATTTCGCCTCAGACGGGTGCCCTGCGCCCGGTCTCAGATATTAAAGCCTTGGCCTTCTGGCCGAGGCTTTTTTTACGCTTTCGCTCGGGTTCCCTGTCGAGTACACTGCTGCGCGTCGATAGATGCCGGAGCGCCATATGTCCTTGATTTGCCCACTTTGTCACTCTTCCCTGAACCTGACCGAACGCAGCTGGTGTTGCGAAAATCGCCATCAGTTCGATCAGGCGAAAGAGGGCTATGTCAATTTGCTGCCCGTTCAACATAAAGGCTCCCGCGAGCCGGGCGACAGCGCGGAGATGATGCAGGCGCGACGTGACTTTTTGCAGGCCGGTTACTATCAGCCCCTGCGGGACAAGGTGGTTGACGTGCTGAATCAGCATCTGCAGGTACCGGCCGCTCAGATCCTGGATACAGGCTGTGGGGAAGGGTACTACACTGGTGCGCTGGCGGATAACTTTGCGCCAGCGGGCAAGGTCTTTGGCCTGGACGTGGCCAAAATGGCCATTCGGCTCGCGGCGAAGCGCTATCCGCAGGTCCTGTTCTGTGTCGCCTCCAGTCAGCGTCTGCCGTTTGCGGACCATTCCCTTGATGCAGTGGTTCGCATCTATGCGCCCTGTAATGAAGCGGAGCTTAATCGCGTCATCAAACCCGGTGGATACCTGTTAACGGTTACGCCGGGCCCGCACCATCTGGCGCAGTTCAAAGCGCTGATCTATCGCGATGTTCAGCTGCACGCACCGGAAGGGAAAGTGTATCAGGGCTTTCAGCAACGTGCCCGGCATGCATTAACCTATCCGATGGCCCTTACCGGACAGGCCGCCACCACATTATTGCAGATGACGCCCTTTGCCTGGCGCGCGCGGCCAGACGTCTGGCAGACGTTAGCCGAAAGCGCGCAGTTTCACTGCGAAGCGGATTTTGTGATAACCCTGTGGCAACGCGACTAACGCGCTTCGACCAGGGTTTGATAAATCAGCTCAAGATCGTCAAGCTGCTGCACGGCGATCAGTAAGCGCCGCTGCTCAAGCTGGATGACTAAAATGCCGTCTTCAGACAGATTCATGCTCTGGATACGGGAATAGGCGATCCAGATACCCGCGAAGAACAATCCCTCCCGTTTCATGACCAGCGTGGGGCGGCGGAGCCAGAACAGCCAGAAGGACAAAAAGCACAGCATCATCAAGAGTGTGGTGGTCAGCACGGGTCCCTGATGCGTGACGTTGTTCCAGAGCAGGATGACCAGTAAACCAATAAAAATCAGGCTGTCGGCTTTATGACGGCGCTGCAGCGGCACACGTAACAACGTCGGGCCTTTACGTCGTGGCAGAATCGCCTCGTCGTAGATCGCAAACACCAGCAGAGCAGCGATGCAGAGAGCGATGATGATGTCCGTCAATGACATGGGGCTTCCTTTCGAGCTTCAGTGGATGTTACCGCCAAAAAAATCGGGAGCCTTGCTCCCGATTGCGTCAGGATTACAGCCCAAGCAGGCCGATCCAGTAGCCGAAGATACCGATAGCAAAGAAACCAACGATGATCCACAGGGCATTGACCTTACGCCGCAGCAGCCACATACAGGCAAAGGTCAACAGGAGCGGGACGATGCCGGGCATTAACTGATCCAGAATCGACTGGACGGTAGTGACTGTGGTCTTGCCGGTCTGGTCGGTAATGCGTGACACCACCAGCGGAATATTGACGTGCGTCCACTTATTGACCAGCGCGCCCATGACAAACAGCCCAAGGATAGAGGCACCTTCGGTCAGTTTTTGCAGGAAGCCACCGCCCATATCGCTGACGATATCAATCCCTTTACGGTAACCGTAGGCCACACCGTAATAACGGGTGAGCAGACGGGCCAGGTTAAACAGGATGAAGAACAGCAATGGACCGAGCAAACTGCCGCTCATTGCGATGCCCGCACCCAGGGCGGCAAACACCGGACGAACCGTTCCCCAGAAAATCGGGTCACCTACGCCAGCCAGCGGCCCCATCAGGCCCACTTTGATGCCGTTTATTGCACCATCATCAATTGCGGCACCATTGGCGCGCTGCTCTTCCATCGCCATGGTCACGCCCAGGACCGGGGCCGCAACATAAGGATGTGTGTTAAAGAACTCAAGGTGACGTTTTATCGCCTGCTTGCGGTCATCGTTGTTTTCAGGATAGAGACGGCGAATCACCGGCACCATAGAAAAACAGAATCCCAGCGCCTGCATACGTTCGAAGTTCCAGGAACCCTGGAACAGGTTTGAGCGTACAAAAACAGCACGGACATCGCCTGGCGTCAGTTTCTTTTCGACTTTTGTTATATCAACCATGTTGTCACCTGTTCCTTAATCGAGTTCGTTGTCAAGATCGTTAGCTGACGGCGAGGCCGCAGGCGCACCGGCGGTACGGTTATATTTCGGACTGAGCTGGATATAAAGCACGGCCATCACCACGCCAATCACCCCCAGCGCAACCAGGTTGAAACTGGTGAAAGCCGCCGTCACGAAACCGAGATAGAAGAACGGCATCAGGTAACCGGCCCGCATCATATTGATGACCATGGCGTAACCCACCACCACAATCATGCCGCCCGCAATGTTGAGTCCGTTCGTCACGACTTCAGGAATCGAACTGAGCAGAGAGTGCACCGCGTCCGTGCCAACCGAAATCGCAACGATCAACGCCGGAATGGCGATGCGCATGGCCTGAAGCAGCAGGGCGGAGACATGGATCCACGAAATGGCCGTAAGATTGCCTTTCTCTGCGGCTTTGTCCGCCGCATGCTGGAATGCCACGGTCAACGTGCGCACGATAATGGTCAGCACCTGGCCGGCGGCGGCGAGGGGAATAGCCAGCGCGATACCGGCGCCGACGCTTTGCCCACCTGCAATGACCAGAATGGTGGAGATAATGGACGCCAGCGCCGCATCAGGGGCGACCGCCGCGCCAATGTTCATCCAGCCCAGTGCAATCATCTCCAGCGTTCCGCCGATGATGATGCCTGTCTTCATGTCCCCCAGTACGATCCCAATCAGGGTACAGGCCACCAGAGGGCGGTGAAACTGGAACTCATCCAGGATGGATCCCATACCGGCAATACAGGCGATAATAAAGATCAAAATAATTTGAAGTGTGGTTATTTCCATCATACTTCGTGTCCTCTACAGGATAGAAAAGAGTGCTGGCCCGTTAAGCGCCTACTTTGGCTATCAGATCCATCATTTTCAGTTTGGGATCACCTGAAACCTTGCGTACCTCAAGCTCGATATTGCGCTCATTGAGCTTTTGGAACGCGGCGATATCTTTCTCATCAACGGACACGGCATTGTTGACCTGCGTTTTGCCCTGCCGGAAGGCCATGCCGCCAATGTTGACGCTTTTGATATCGACGCCCTGTTCCACAACCCGCAAGACATCGGTGGGATTGGTGAACAGCAGCATGACGCGCTCACGGGCATATTTGGGGTTATTCCAGACGCGCACCATTTTATCGACGCCAACCACGTGCGCGGTCACGCCCGGCGGCGCGACCTGGGTTAAGAGTGTCTTGCGCACATTGTCGTTTGCCACCTCATCACTGACGACAATGATGCGGCTGACATTGGTCTCTTTGGTCCAGCGTGTGGCGACCTGGCCATGAATCAGGCGGTCATCAATACGGGCCAGGCAGATAATCATGTGTTCGTCAGGCGAGAGGGGTCTGACAGCGGCAGGGGTGGGAGGTGGAGTCGGTGCGGCAGCAACGGGCGCGGGTTTGACTTCAGGTTGGGCTTTCAGCGCTTTGACGCCTTCACGGCCAGTTTCAACCGCAATCGCCACCAGCTCATCGAAGGTTGGATTGTCATCCCGCGCCATCAGGGTTTCCACTAACATGGGAATATTCACCCCGGCCACGACCTCATAGCTGTCGTGATCCATGACCAGCCGACTTGCCGCATTAAAAGGACTTCCGCCCCAGGTATCTACCAGAAAAAGCACCCCCTTTGAGGTATCCAGTTCGGCCAGCTTTGCCTGATATTTTTCAATCAGCGTTTCTGCATTTTCGCCCGGTACAAAATCAATCCATTTGACGTTTTCCTGTTCGCCTAAAAGCATCTCTGCCGTTTTAAGCAGCTGTTCTGCTGCCCAGCCGTGTGTACCAATGATCAGAGCAATGGTCACGTGCTACCTCCGTTCGCTTGTTGATTCCATAAGGTGAGGAACCGTTAAGAATTATCGCGTTAACAATGCTGACTTCTTTATTGAGCCTGCCGGCCCGATATCCACATTGCAGGGATAACCAACTCACTACGTGCATGCCGGATTTATTTTAGTGACCGAAAAAATAAATTTTGTGATGTCGGTTGGCTATTTACAGCATAAAAGCGTGAAATTACGTTTTAATGGCGCATAAACGAAGTGATGACAGAATGTAAAAATAAGAAAATTTTTTGACCTTGTTGACCGAACTGATACATTAGCGATCTGTTAATTATTCAGGAGTAATGGGCTTCAGCCCACCCTTATGGACCGTCACCGACGTTGCTTAACCTTGTCTTTGCGCTCCTCAGCGCGTCAATTTACGCCAGACCGCGTTTTCTTTGCTTTTACACCTTGCTCACCGTCACGTCGTCAGACGCTGGTACGTTTTAGCGTAATCACATCCTTTTTCAGGAGTCACTAATGGAATTTCTGTTCGACCCCTCAATCTGGGCGGGATTGCTCACGCTCATCGTGCTCGAGATTGTGCTCGGCATTGATAACCTGGTATTCATTGCCATCCTGGCCGATAAGTTACCGCCGAAGCAGCGCGATAAAGCGCGTTTGATTGGCCTCTCGCTGGCGCTGGTTATGCGTCTGGGCCTGCTGTCGCTGATCTCCTGGATGGTCACACTGACGCGGCCGCTGTTTAGCGTGGGCGGGTTTAATTTCGCCGGACGCGATCTTATTTTGCTGGCGGGCGGTATCTTCCTGCTCTTTAAAGCCACGATGGAACTGCATGAGCGGCTGGAAAACCGTCAGCTGGAAAACAGCGGCAACCGCAGCTATGCCAGCTTCTGGGCCGTTGTGGCACAGATCGTCATACTTGATGCGGTCTTCTCACTGGATGCGGTGATCACGGCCGTGGGGATGGTGAATAACCTGCCGGTCATGATGACGGCGGTGGTGATCGCCATGATTGTGATGTTGCTGGCCTCTAAACCGTTAACAAAATTTGTTAACGCCCATCCTACGGTCGTTGTCCTGTGTCTCAGTTTCCTGCTGATGATCGGTCTGTCGCTGGTGGCGGAAGGGTTTGGCTTCCATATTCCTAAAGGCTATCTGTATGCGGCGATTGGTTTCTCGATCCTGATCGAGCTGTTTAACCAGATTGCGCGTCGCAACTTTCTTCGCCATCAGTCGCATCGTCCTATGCGTGAGCGTACCGCTGAGGCCATTTTGCGCCTGATGGGGGGCCGCAACCGGGTACAGACGGCCCCGGCCAGCACTGAAGAGCAGGCGATAGCCGTCGCGATCCCACAGGAAGCCTTTAAGGATGAAGAGCGCTATATGATTAACGGCGTACTGACGCTGGCTTCCCGTTCAATTCGCAGCATCATGACGCCGCGTGGCGATATCTCCTGGGTGGATGCCAGTCGTCCGGTAGACGAGATTCGTATCCAGTTGCTGGACACACCGCACAGTCTGTTCCCGGTCTGTCGGGGAGAACTGGACGAGATTATCGGCGTTGTCAGGGCCAAAGAGCTGCTGGTCGCACTGGATCATGGTGTGGATGTTGCCACCTTTGCGGCAAACACGCCGATTATCGTGGTGCCGGAAACGCTCGATCCGATTAACCTGCTGGGCGTACTGCGTCGTGCCAAAGGGAGCTTTGTGATCGTCACCAACGAGTTTGGTGTGGTACAGGGCCTGATTACCCCGCTGGATGTGCTGGAAGCGATAGCAGGTGAATTCCCGGATGAAGACGAAACGCCGGATATCATCATGGACGGCGACGGCTGGTTAGTGAAGGGGGGAACCGATCTCCACTCGCTCCAGCAGCTGCTTGATTTTCATGAGCTGGTGAAACCGGACGACGATCATGCGTCACTGGCAGGGTTGCTGATTGCTCAGAAAGGACAATTACCGAAGCCGGGTGACGTCATTGATATCGCGCCGCTTCACTTCCAAATTATTGAAGCGACAGAATATCGCATTGATCTGGTTCGTGTGACGCGCGATCCGCAGCATGACGAGGACGAAGAAGGTTAACCTCCCCGGAAAACGCAAAACGCATCACACTGTGATGCGTTTTTTTTACCCCAGGCATGGCACTACAGGTCGCTGGTCAGTTGATGTTGCCGTAGCCACGCGGGGAAATCCTCCAGCGGCATGGGGCGGGCAAAATAGTAGCCCTGCAGGTGATCCACGCCGCGGTCGCGCAGATAGTCAGCCTGCTCCGGGGTTTCCACGCCTTCCGCCACCAGGCTGATATTCAGCCGTTGCGCCAGTGAGATAACCATATCCGTTACGGTCGCGTTAATCGCATCCGTGCCGATCGAGGCGGTGAAGATTTTATCCAGCTTCAGCACGTCCGGTTGCAGGTCCTTCAGGTAAGACAGTGAACTGTGGCCTGTGCCAAAATCATCAATTGCCAGCCGTACGCCAATCTCATGTAGTTGTGAAATGACCGTTTGATCGACCACCGGCAGCGCATCACGTTCGGTAAGCTCGACGACCAGCTTTGGCACCGGATTGGCAGGCCACCAGATAGTTTGCAGATCTTCCAGAATGGCGCGGTCACGAAAATGACTGGCGGCGACGTTCACAGCAATGTGAAAATCCGGGCTGTGAGGCAGATCCGGCAAGGCTTCGACAACGCGATTTAACACGAAACGGGTTAAAGGTTTAATCAGATTCTGGCGCTCAGTCAGCGGAATAAACACATCGGGCGGGATCCAGCCCTGGCGCGGGTTATGCCAGCGCAGCAGGATTTCAATGCCGTCACACTGACCGTTTCGGGCATTGTTGAGCGGCTGGCAGTAAACAATAAACTCCCTGGCGGTGATGCCATAGCTGATTTGCCAGCTCAGACTCATGCGGTTGGCGGTTGCCAGCCACATGACATAGCCTATTAACAAACTCAGCATTAGCGCCAGCGGCAACTGAGAAGGCAACGAGGCCAGTGCCAGACGGGATGGGGAAGGGCCATAAAGCGTTACCGTGTAGGGATAACGCAGTGACGCTTCGTTATAGGTGACTTCATCTTCCGAAGGGACCGCCGACTCAATAAGCGGATTGCCGTATTCCAGGCTCTTGCCGTTGACGTTAAAGATGGCGCGTTCCACCCAGGGCGACTGCGGTTCCAGCAGATAACTGCTCATCAGTTCAATGTTGATGGCCTGCAGGATGCCTGAGCGGTTATCCAGCGTTGTTGGCGTCCAGAGTAATAAGACCGGCGAACCTTTAAGCAGATAGTCATCTGTAGACAGGATCATGCGCTTATCGTTAAGCGCCAGTTCAGGGTAGGTCTGACTAAAGGTGATATCCCGTGAGCCGAAAATACTGGAGCAGTACAGTAAGTCATCGTTCACCAGCAGAATCGCCCGCACGGTTTGTAAGGACGCAATCTTTTCGATTAAGGGAAAACGCGCGTCCTCACAGGGCATGCCCACTAAACCCAGCGTGTTATTGGCTGCCACATCCAGCGGAGAAAACATGCGATCAAAACGCGTAATCGCGTTATCGGCAAAGCTAATTGCACGCTGCTGAATCCGTGATTTTTCTTCGAAATAGCGCAAAGCCAGCGTTAACGTAAGAACAATAGAAGCAATCACCACAGCAATAAGCAAACGCTTACGTCTGTACTGTCCAACATATTGCTGGGCCATGAACATCAAGAATCACCTTCCCAAAACCAGAAAAATAGATATAGCTGGGTTGTTATCGGCACGGCCTGGAGCAAATTTAGGACCGGTGCGTAAAATGAAAGGCTGTGAAGAACGCGCTAAAGCGACTGTCGGGTCGCTTTAGCGTTGTTAATATTTATATCAGGCAGGACTTGCTAATGCACTGTTTAACGGGCGCAATTTAAAAATAAATAGGCTGAATGATTAGTCACATTGAACTTTTATCGCCAGTCCGCCCCGTGATGTCTCGCGGTATTTCGCGTTCATGTCTTTGCCGGTCTCGTACATGGTTTCAATGACCTTATCCAGTGAGACACGCGGTTCGCTGGTACGGCGCAGGGCCATACGTGCCGCGTTGATCGCTTTCACCGAGGCGATTGCGTTACGTTCAATACAGGGCACCTGAACCTGGCCGGCAACCGGATCGCAGGTCAAACCCAGATTATGTTCCATCCCGATTTCGGCGGCCACGCACACCTGCTCAGGGCTGGCGCCCAGCAGTTCGGCCAGACCTGCCGCAGCCATTGAGCAGGCAACGCCGACTTCCCCCTGACAACCGACTTCCGCGCCGGAAATAGAGGCATTCATTTTATACAAAATGCCAATGGCACCGGAGGCGAGGAAATAGCGAATAAAAATGTCGGGCGTGACGGGTTCAATGAAGTGATCATAGTAAGCCAGGACGGCGGGGACGATACCGCAGGCTCCGTTGGTCGGTGCGGTCACCACCCGACCGCCCGCCGCGTTCTCTTCATTAACCGCCAACGCAAACATGTTGATCCAGTCAATCACCACCATCGGATCGTTAGAGTGTTTGGCTGAGGAGATCAGCAAACGCCGCAGTGACGCCGCCCGGCGCGGTACCCGTAACGGCCCGGGCAGCACACCTTCGGTATTCAGACCACGGTCAATACAGGCCTGCATGGTTTGCCAGATGGTCGCAAAATATGCATTGATCTCTTCACGTGAGTGCAGTGCCAGCTCGTTTTTCATCACCAGCCCGGACAGGGAAAGTCCGGTCTCGCGACAGTGGGCCAGCAGTTCTTTGGCCGAGTGGAAGGGCCAGGGTACCGTGACTTCGTCCAGGGCCGACTGACCAAAATGCTCTTCATCGACAATAAAGCCGCCGCCGACAGAGTAATAGGTTTTAGACAGCACCAGCAGGTCGCCGGAGAACGCCAGCAGGCGCAGGCCATTTTCGTGCAGGGAGAGATTTTCGCTGCGGAACACCATACCGCCTTCACGCGGAAAATCGACTTCATGCGCGCCTTTGGCAAGGGGCAGGCGTTCACGTTGTTGCACATCCTTAATAAACGCGGGGATGGCGTCGATATCGACGCTGTCAGGCGATTCGCCGGCTAAGCCCATAATAATCGCTATATCCGTATGGTGACCTTTACCGGTCAGCGACAGGGAACCATAGACATCGACCGCAATGCGTGTCACCTCATGCAGCTTGCCTTGTTCAGACAACAACTCCACAAACTGTTTACCCGCTTTCATCGGACCGACCGTATGAGAGCTGGATGGGCCGATGCCCACTTTAAACATGTCAAAAACCGAAATCATGGGTGACACTCCTCACAAAAACTTGCAGACTGCCGTGGCAGTTAATGGCGCTAATAGTAAACGGCGAGGCAGGGTAAACGTGCTGCTTTTCGCATGAAATAAACTAATTAATTCCACCAGAAAAAATTATAGTGTGACATGGCGCAAAAGGCTGAATTCAGGCGCAGAAATGGGCTCGCCCTCAACTAAAATGCAATTTGCTGGCTCAGGGCACGAATAATGCCTGCTGTCATTCCCCACACCAGATAGCCCTGATAATGGGAAAGCCACACCGGGTGGCGAATGCCGGCACGATAATAGTCAAGTTCGGCGTAGCGGCTAAGACGAAGCGCTTCGGTCAGGGGCATTTCGAAGGCGCTCTGAACCTCATCAGGATTAAGGCGCAATTCGAGGGTTGCAGGCACAATGCCGACCACCGGTGTGACCTGAAAACCTGTGCTGCTGGTCACCGGAGGCAGGCAGCCGAGCACCTCAACCCGATCGGGTGCGATGCCCACTTCCTCCTGCGCTTCTCGCAGCGCTGTCGCCACCAGTGAGCTGTCGTCGTGATCCTGCATCCCGCCGGGAAAGGCCACCTGACCGGCATGTTTACGTAAGGCGTGCGAACGTTGCGTCAGCAGCAAGCCGGGCTGTTGACGGGCAACGACGGGGATTAACACAGCGGCATGTCGCCCCAACAGCGGCTGGGCGTTATGCAGCGGCTGCTGCAGGATAAAACGGGTGCGAAAATCAGCCAGCGTCAGCGCCATTCAGGCTCCTTTTTCCAGTGCAGGCAGAATGCGACTGACCTTATCCAGCGTTTCCTGATATTCCGAGGCCATATCACTGTCGGCGACCAGGCCGCCGCCCGCAGCGCAGTAAAGATGCTGACGCTCAGCAATCAGCGTACGAATGGTGATGCTGGTATCCATTCTGCCGCAGACACTGAGATAACCAATGCTGCCGCACCAGGCATTGCGGCGGTGAGGCTCCAGTTCATCAATGATCGCCATGGCGCGAATTTTAGGCGCACCGGTAATCGAGCCGCCGGGAAAACAGGCACGCAGCAGATCGCAGGCATGAAGATGATCCGGCAACGTGGCCTGAATAGTGCTGACCAGATGATGGACTGCCGGGAACGGCTCGACCACAAACAGTTCGGGCACGTGCACGGAGCCCGCGACGGCGACCCGACCGATATCGTTGCGCAGCAGGTCGACTATCATCAGGTTTTCTGCGCGGTCCTTCGCCGCCGTGCGCAGACTTTCAGCCTGGGCCGCATCCGCCTCAGGATCGGCCGCACGCGGACGCGTACCCTTGATGGGACGGGTGGTGATAACCTGCTGATCCAGTGCCAGGAAGCGCTCGGGAGACAGGCTCAGAATGGCGCTGTCGGGCAGGCGCAAAAATGCACTGAACGGGGCGCGATTGGCCTGGTTGAGCATACAAAATGCCCGCCATTCATCCCCCTGATAGCTGGCGCTGAAGCGCTGTGCCAGATTGACCTGATAGCAGTCACCGGCCTGAATATAGGCCTGTACCTTATTAAAACGTTCCGCGTAGTCGTCTATGCTGAGGTTTGACTGCCAGTCACTGGTAAGGGAAAACGCCGCCGCGTCACGTTCGGGCCAGTTTTCCAGCCAGGCAAGGCGCGAGACGATATCGTCCAGGGCGACCAGGGTGAGTTTACCGAGGTGATGGTCGGCAATCAGTGCCCAGTTATAGATGCCCACGGCCATGTCTGCCGTAGTCAGATCGTGAAGGGCGGTGTCGGGCAGCGTTTCAAAGCGTCGCCCCAGATCATAGCCAAACAGCCCCAGCGCCCCGCCCTGAAAGGGCAAATCGGGGTGACGCGGTGGCTTAGCGCCCAGCGCGTCACACTCCTGTTGTAATAAGGAGAGCGGATCGTCAGTACGCGTTTCAACGCGATCGCCCTGCTGAATTTCTGTTATGCTGCCACGGGTTGTCAGGGTGGTAAGCGGGTCCGCCGTCAAAATATCAAAACGGTTATCACTGTGACTGGCCTGGCCGGACGAAAGCAGCATCGCCCAGGGTAAATGCGCAATGCGCGAAAAATAGTGGGTGATGGCGTCGGGCGAATAACACAGGTTATGAGTTTGAACGATCATTGAGCACGAAATTTGACATCAGTAAGGCCGTTAGACTGACATATTTTTCCCTGACTGGCACCTGTTTGTTCCCCATGAAATAATGACAGCCCTTAACAGGAGAAAATGATGATGACAGGATTACCCGCACTCTCACACGATCAGCAGCAGCGCGCCGTAGAGCGCATTCAACAGTTAATGGCCGAAGGGATGTCCAGCGGTGAAGCGATTACCGTTGTGGCACAGGAGATACGTGAAAGCCACACAGGTGAAATGATCCGGGCGCGCTTCGAAGAGGACGATGAAGGCTGACGCCCGGGGCTCGGGATCAGCGGGCCGCGATAATTTTTATTTCAACTTTATACTTCGGATTCATCAACCCGGCCTGGACCGTACAGCGAACCGGGGCGTTATCGGGTGAAACCCACGCATCCCAGGCGCGATTCATCGCGGCAAAATCCGCCTTGTCGACCAGAAAAATGGTAGCGTCAAGGATTTTGCTTTTGTCGCTGCCTACGCGCGTCAGCAGGGCATCGATCACCGCTAACGCATTAGCCGTTTGCGCCTCGGCATCAGCGTCGAGGTTTTCGGGCACACTGGTGTAATAAATGGTGTCGTTATGAATAACGGCTTCGGACATACGGTGTTCGGGATCAACGCGCGTAATGCTCATTTTCTTCTCCTGATTTTCTGAACGCCTAGCCTGACATATTCCCGGTACGATTGTCATCCCTTGCAGAAGACGGTCGCCGTCAGTCGCGCAACCGTCAGCGAAAAGTGGTATAAAGCGTCGCTTACTTGTTCAGAACAATCAGGATTAACGCATGGCCAATACGCACTATCTCTTTTGGGTAATGTTCGGGGCACTGACGCTGCTGTTTATTGTGATCGCCACGTTTGTCGGTATGTCGCGTACCGCAAAACACGGTTTTTTTACGCTTGTCGTCCTGATGGCGATACTGGTTGCGGGTGCGCTCTACATCAGCCCGTGACGATAACGGGCGGCCTGGCCCGTCAGACTGACTGAACGCATCCGGTCAGCAGACTTCATGCAGAATGCTGCCGTTTGTGATTTCCTTCGGGGCTGCAATGCTGACATAATATACAGTGTTTTCGGCCGTAATTGAGAGGGTACGTGGCAGACGATTTTGCAATTGATGGCGCGCTGGCAAAAGGCATTGCGGGCTTTAAACCGCGTGAGGCCCAGCGTGAAATGGCGCAGGCGGTCACCGAGGCGGTACAGAATCAGGGTGAACTGGTCGTCGAAGCGGGGACCGGCACCGGTAAAACCTACGCTTATCTTGCCCCGGCGCTGCGGGCGAAGAAAAAGGTGATCGTGTCAACGGGCTCAAAAGCCCTGCAGGATCAGCTCTACGCGCGCGATCTTCCCACCATTGCGAAAGCGCTTACGTTTACCGGTAAAACTGCGCTGCTTAAAGGCCGGTCAAACTATCTGTGCCTGGAGCGTATGGAGCAGCAGTCCGCGACCGGGGCCGATATGAGCGTTCAGGCTCTCACGGATTTTGTCACGCTCCGCAGCTGGGCCTCGCAAACCCCGGATGGCGATATCAGTACCTGTGCCGGCGTCACCGAAGACAGTCCGCTCTGGCCGCTGGTTACCAGCACCAACGACAACTGTCTGGGCAGCGACTGCCCCCTTTATAAAGACTGTTTCGTCGTTAAAGCACGTAAAAAAGCGATGGACGCCGATGTCGTCGTGGTCAACCACCATCTTTTCCTGGCCGATCTGGTGGTAAAAGAGGGCGGATTCGGGGAACTGATCCCTGAAGCGGACGTCATGATTTTTGATGAAGCGCACCAACTGCCGGATATCGCCAGTCAGTATTTTGGTCAGCAGCTGTCGAGTCGTCAGTTAGCCGATCTCGCCAAAGACATCATTATCGCCTACCGCACGGAAGTGCGGGACGTTCAGCAGTTGCAAAAATCCGCTGACCGTCTGGCCCAGTGTGCCCAGGACTTTCGCCTGACGCTGGGAGAACCGGGCTACCGCGGCAACCTGCGCGACCTCCTCAGCGATAACAACATCATGCGCATGTTTACGCTGCTGGATGATGCGCTGGAACTCTGTTACGACGTGATCAAACTTTCGCTTGGACGTTCTGCCCTGCTGGATGCGGCCTTTGAGCGCGCGGCGCTCTATCGCACGCGACTGAAACGGATTCGTGCCATCAGCGAACCGGGCTTTAGCTACTGGTATGAATGTACATCGCGTCACTTTGTGCTGGCGCTGACGCCTTTATCGGTTGCCGAACGTTTCCGCGAGGTCATGGATAACCGTAAAGCGGCCTGGATTTTTACCTCTGCCACCCTGGCTGTAGATGAAAAGATGGATCACTTTGCCGAGCGACTGGGCGTCAGTCAGGCAAAAAACCTGATTCTCAACAGCCCGTTTGACTATGCGCGGCAGGCGCTGCTGTGTGTGCCACGCAATCTGCCTGAGCCCAATCGCCCCGGTGGCGCGCGTCAGCTGGCAAAAATGATGAAGCCGCTGATCGAGGCGAACAAAGGCCGCTGCTTCTTTTTATGTACTTCTCATCTGATGATGCGTGAGCTGGCCGCCGAGTTCCGGGCCTCCATGACATTGCCGGTGCTGGTGCAGGGCGAAACCAGCAAAGGACAGTTGCTCAAAGAGTTTATCGATAAAGGGAATGCTTTGCTGGTGGCGACCAGCAGCTTCTGGGAAGGCGTGGATGTGCGGGGAGATGCGCTGTCGCTGGTCATTATCGATAAGCTGCCGTTTACGTCGCCAGAGGACCCGCTGCTTAAGGCCCGGATGGAAGATTGCCGCATCCGCGGCGGCGATCCCTTCAGCGATGTGCAACTGCCGGATGCCGTGATTACGCTAAAACAGGGCGTGGGCCGGTTGATTCGTGATACGGACGACCGCGGCGTTCTGGTCATCTGCGACCAGCGGCTGGTGTCACGGCCCTACGGCGCACTTTTTCTGAGCAGTCTGCCGCCCACACCACGCACGCGTGATCTTGCGCAAGCTATTGCCTTTATTCATCAGCAACCTGGCGCGTAATTGTGTGCTAAGATGCGCGCCGTTTTGAATCTTCAGAGGTCGATATGTCGGTCCGAATTTTAGCGCTGGATACAGCGACAGAAGCCTGTTCTGCGGCATTGCTTAACGGGCAAGAGAGTGACGCACGTTTTGAAATTGCGCCGCGCGATCACACACAGCGCATTTTGCCGCTGGTCGCCGAGCTGCTGCAGGCTCAGCAACTGGAACTCACCGAACTCGATGTGCTGGCCTTTGGTCGCGGGCCCGGCAGTTTTACGGGCGTGCGTATCGGGATTGGTATTGCCCAGGGGCTGGCACTCGGCGCGGCGTTACCGATGGCGGGTATTTCCACCCTGGCCACGCTGGCGCAGGGCGCCTGGCGTCAGCACGGTGCCTGTCGGGTACTCACCGCGATTGATGCGCGCATGGGTGAAGTGTACTGGGCAGAATATCAGCGCGATGAGGACGGTATCTGGCAAGGTGAAGCAACGGAAAGCGTGCTTACGCCCGAGGCCGCATTGGAGCGCATGCAGGCGCTGAGCGGGGAGTGGTATACCGCCGGTACCGGATGGCAGGCCTGGCCGGTACTGCAGCAGGGCCATGCACTCCAGCTCAAAGACAGCGGCGTTTTGCTGCCAGCGGCTGAGGACATGTTGCCCCTGGCGGCGCGCGCCTTAGCACAGGGGCAAACCGTGTTGCCCGAACAGGCAGAGCCAACCTATCTGCGTAATGAAGTGGCATGGAAAAAACTGCCGGGCCGCTGACAGGCAACGCAACTTATTGTTATCGGGGCACTCTAAACATCAACCTTCAGGAGAATGTCTATGTCAATGTGTCGTAGAGGCGTTGCCGGTGTGATGTTGGTCTGCGCCCTGGTGTTAAGTGGTTGTGTTTCCGTACCGGATACGATTAAAGGTCACTCAGCGTTGCCCCAGCAGGATTTACTGCGGGTGATGAGCAATCCGGCCCTCTATGTCGGCCAGGAGTCGCGCTTTGGCGGTAAAGTGGTCAACGTAATTAACCGCAATGGCAAAACCCGGCTGGAAATTGCGACCCAGCCGCTGGATGAAGGCGCGCGCCCGGTGCTGGGGGCCAGCTCGGTAGGGCGTATCTATGCCGACATTCCCGGTTTTGTTGACCCGACGGATGTCAAAGACCAGTACGTCACTGTTCTCGGCACGATTAAGGGAACGGAGCCCGGTAAAATCGGCGAAGCAAACTACTCGTTTGTGGTCGTTGATGTTCGGGGTTACCAGCGCTGGCATTTGACCCGTCAGATCGTGTCACCGCCAGAGCCTCTCGATCCCTGGATCTGGTATGGCCCCACGCGCCATCGTGGTGGTTACTGGGGTCCGAATCCTTACTGGGGCATGTACAACCCCGGTCCGGCTCAGGTCGAGACCATCCTCACGCAATAGTGTGACATCCGTTTTGAACAGGCCCGGTCGCGGTGCTCGCAACCGGGCTTTTTATTTGCATCATTAACCAACACGAAATTTAGTGATGGGCTTCGCAACCTCAACATGCCAATAAGAGCAAACTGGTACAATCAGTTAAAATATTGTTAACAAATACGATTGTTGAGGCGGCGATGAGTACACAACAAGATTATCGGGGTGAATCCTTGAATAAGGTTTGGCTGAAACGCTACCCGGCAGACGTCCCTGCCGAAATTAATGCTGATCGTTATACGTCTCTGGTCGATTTATTTGAGCAGGCTGTCGTGCGTTACGCCGGACAGCCCGCATTTTACAACATGGGTCAAAAAATGACCTACCGCCAACTGGACGAGAAAAGCCGGGCGTTTGCGGCATATTTGCAACACGAACTCAGGTTACAACCGGGCGCGCGCGTCGCACTCATGATGCCGAACCTGCTGCAATACCCGGTCGCGCTGTTTGGTGTGCTCCGGGCCGGCATGGTCGTGGTTAACGTCAATCCGCTTTATACCCCGCGTGAACTGAAGCATCAGCTAAATGACAGCGGTGCCAGTGCGATCGTCATCGTGTCGAACTTTGCACATACGCTGGAAAAAGTCGTCGCTGAGACGGCGGTCAAACATGTGGTGCTGACCCGGATGGGGGATCAACTGGCACCGGTAAAAGCCACGCTGGTGAATTTTGTGGTGAAGTATGTGAAGCGGCTGGTGCCCAAGTATCATTTGCCGGGGGCGATATCGTTTCGCCATGTGCTGGAAACGGGCGCGTCAATGCCGTATCGACGTCCACAGGTCAGTAATGATGATTTGGCATTCCTGCAATACACGGGCGGGACGACCGGCGTCGCGAAAGGTGCGATGCTGACGCACCGAAACATGCAGGCAAACCTTGAGCAGACCAAGGCGACGTATGGCAAGTTACTCCGCGACGGCAAAGAGTGCGTCGTGACGGCCTTGCCGCTCTACCATATCTTTGCGCTGACCGTGAACGGCTTGCTGTTCGTGGAACTGGGTGGGCAAAACGTATTGATCACCAATCCGCGCGACATTCCCGCTTTTGTGAAAGAAATGGCGAAGTATCCTTTCACGGCGATAACCGGCGTGAACACGCTGTTCAATGCCTTACTCAACGATGATAATTTTAACAAACTTGACTTCTCGACGTTACGTCTGTCCGCGGGCGGGGGGATGGCGGTGCAAAAAGCAGTGGCGGAACGTTGGGAAAAACTGACCGGGCACTATCTGCTGGAAGGCTATGGGCTGACGGAATGTTCCCCACTGGTGTCGGTTAATCCCTACGACATTAACTGCCACACCGGCAGTATTGGTTTGCCGGTTCCCTCAACGGATGTCATTATTCTGGATGAAAACGGTAATGAAGTCCCCACTGGTGAGCCCGGCGAATTATGCATTCGTGGGCCGCAGGTAATGTTGGGTTACTGGCAGCATCCGGAGGCCACGGCAGAGGTCCTGAAAAATGGCTGGCTCCACAGCGGCGATATTGTTACCGTTGATCACGAAGGATTTATCCGCATCGTTGACCGCAAAAAGGATATGATTCTGGTTTCGGGCTTCAACGTCTATCCTAATGAGATAGAAGATGTCCTGATGCAGCATCCGAAAGTGCGTGAAGCGGCAGCCATCGGTGTGCCGAGTGAGTTGTCCGGTGAAGCGGTGAAGGTTTGTGTGGTCAAGAAAGATCAGTCGCTGACCAAAGAAGAGCTGCTGGACCATTGTCGCCGTCAACTGACAGGCTACAAAGTGCCCAGGATTGTTGAGTTTCGTGATGAACTGCCTAAAACGAATGTAGGAAAAATTCTGCGTCGTGAACTGCGCGACGAGGTGAAAACCAGCGCAAGCTGATTCGCCGTCAGGATTCAGGTTGAACGCCGGCACTGTCCGGCGTTTTTATTGCTTTTAACATGGAGCACCGCACGTTGTCAGCTGCGGTGGAAACTGAACGTGAACTATTCTCTGATCGATAACGATGATCACCTGGCCGAGGTGTGTCAAAAAGCACGCCAGCATACGGCTGTCGCCCTGGATACCGAATTTGTCCGTACCCGAACCTACTATCCTCAGCTGGGGTTAATCCAGCTGTTTGATGGCGAGCAGTTAGTCCTGATCGATCCGTTACCTGTCCGTGACTGGTCACCGTTTATTGCGCTCTTAACGGATACCCGCGTGACCAAATTTTTGCACGCCGGGGGGGAAGATCTGGAAGTGTTCCTGCACCGCTTTGGGGTACTGCCACAGCCCATGATCGATACACAGATTCTGGCGGCGTTCAGCGGTCAGCCACTTTCCTGGGGTTTTGCCTCAATGGTGGCGCATTTCACTCAGGTGGAATTAGACAAAAGTGAAGCCCGGACCGACTGGCTGGCCCGTCCGCTGACTGAGCGGCAGTGTCAGTACGCCGCAGCGGATGTGCATTACCTGCTGCCCATTGCGCATCAGCTGATGGCGCAGGTGGAGCAGGTGGGGAACGTGACGGCGGCACTGAGCGAATGTGAAAACCTGTGTCAGCGCCGTTTAGATGTGCTTGATCCCGAGGACGCATGGCGGGACATCACCAACGCCTGGCAACTGCGTCCGCGTCAACTGGCCGCGCTGCAGCGCCTGGCGGCATGGCGGCTTAACGTTGCCCGCGAAAAAGACATGGCGGTCAATTTTGTGGTGCGTGAAGAAAACCTGTGGAAAGTGGCGCGCTTTATGCCGGGCTCGCAAGGGGAGTTAGACCATCTGGGCCTGTCCGGTCACGAGATCCGTTTCCACGGCAGGGCAATGCTGGCGCGGGTTGCTGAAGCCGCCGCGCTGGAGGACAGTGCGTTACCGCCGCCGTTAGCGAATCTGGTGGATCACGTGCATTACAAACGGGCTTTTAAAGCGATTAAAGCACTGGTACAGCAGGTCAGTGAACAGAGCGGATTAAGCCAGGAACTGCTGGCATCACGTCGACAGATTAATCAGGTGTTGAGTCAGCACTGGGGATTAAAGCCACAGAACCGTGAGCCCGAACTGCTGGCAGGCTGGCGCGGTGCGCTTCTGAAACCCGGCATTAGCGAGATACTTGCCGAGATATAAAAAAAATTCCCCTGCTACTGCGCAGGGGAATCTCAGGAAACCAGACGCGTCATTTCGTTACGTCTTCCGTTTCAGGTAAGGTGACGTTCAGTTCCAGAATCGAGATATCATCTCCTTTCTGATCAAGCTGAACCGTCACCATGTCCGGATCAATCTTCACGTACTTGCAAATCACGTCCAGAATGTCGCGCTTGAGTTGCGGAAGATAGTGGGGCTCACTGTCGCCCCTTCTCCGTTCTGCCACAATAATCTGCAGCCGTTCCTTGGCTATGTTGGCAGTGTTCTTCTTCCGGGATAAAAAGAAATCAAGTAATGCCATGGTTTATCCCCCGAACAGGCGTTTCAGGAAACCCTTCTTCTCTTCTTCAATAAAGCGGAAGGGGCGAACTTCACCGAGCAACCGTTCAACGGTATCGGCATAGGCTTTACCCGCATCGGACTCCGCGTCCAGAATCACGGGTTCACCCTGGTTTGAGGCACGCAGCACAGACTGGTCTTCCGGGATGACGCCGACCAGCGGTATGCGCAGAATTTCCAGCACATCTTCCATGCTCAGCATATCGCCACGGTTAACACGACCCGGGTTATAGCGGGTCAGCAGCAGATGCTCTTTAACCGGCTCCTGGCTGGTTTCCGCACGGCGTGATTTGGACGAAATGATACCGAGAATACGGTCAGAGTCGCGAACCGAAGAGACTTCCGGGTTGGTGGTGATGATGGCTTCATCGGCAAAATAGAGCGCCATTAACGCACCGGTTTCAATGCCCGCAGGGGAGTCACAAACAATAAAATCGAACTCCATCTCCGCAAGATCATTCAGGACTTTCTCGACGCCTTCGCGGGTCAGCGCGTCTTTGTCACGGGTTTGTGAGGCAGGCAAAATATACAGCTGCTCAGTGCGCTTGTCGCGAATCAGGGCCTGATTCAGCGTGGCATCACCCTGAATAACATTCACGAAATCATAAACAACCCGGCGCTCGCAGCCCATGATCAAATCAAGGTTACGCAGGCCGATATCAAAGTCGATGACAACCGTTTTCTTGCCTTTCTGCGCTAAACCGGTGGCGATGGCCGCGCTTGACGTGGTCTTACCAACGCCCCCTTTACCGGATGTAACTACAATAATGCGTGCCATAAATATTGATTTCCTTAACGAAAGAAAAGGGGCCTAATTAAGTGTCTGGATAGTCAGCGCGCCATCCTGAAGGCAAAGCCGCGCTGCTTTAGCAAAATATTCTTCGGGGATCTGATCCATAATCCAGTACTCCCCGGCGATAGAAACCAACTCTGCGGACAGGTTGGTACAAAAAATCTGGCATTCTCTGTCGCCGCTGGCGCCTGCCAGCGCCCGACCACGCATCATGCCGTAAATATGGATATTGCCGTCAGCGACCAGTTCTGCACCGGCACTGACGCTACTGGTCACAATCAAATCCGCATTACGGGCATAGATTTGCTGGCCTGAACGGACCGGTGTATTGACGATGCGTGTCTTCGCGGCCAGAGGTTCCGCAGCAACCAGTTTGAGTTCAGGTTTTGGCTCCTCACGTTTCTGGCTCTCTTTCCCCTCTGCCAGCACCGGCAGACCGGCACGGGCGATCAGCTTTTTCAACGCCTCGTCTTTGCAGCCACTGACACCGACAATACGCAGTCCCGTAGCGCTTACCGCCTGCAGCATCTGTTTCCAGTTTACGGCGGCATTGAGTGCCGCAACATTCAGCACCACTGGTGCGTTTTTCAGGAAATCGGGTGCCTGGTCAATTTTGTCCTGAAGCGCTTTGCGGATCACCTCTGGCTCATGGTGATGCAAATGAACAACAGACAAGGTAAAACTGCTTCCCTTAAATTCGATTGGCGATTGCGGCATCTGTCCCGACTCAGTCCTGTTTTACTACCCTGTGCTAAGCGATGATAAAAGCATCGTTAAAGCGCGATCGGCGAATATTCGAAGTACTGCAAGCATGTTATAGTTAGCGCTATATTCAAACAAGCCTCAGCGCGGGTTAATTCGAGTAAAAAATATGTTTTGTGTGATCTACAGAAGTCCCGTCCGTGACCAGACTTATCTTTATGTTGAAAAAAAAGACGATTTTTCGCGCGTGCCTGACGCGCTGTTGAAAGGCTTTGGTAAACCGCAGTTGGCCATGGTGATTAACCTTGCCCAACGCGACAAGCTGGCCAACGCCGACATCAATAAAGTTAAGCAGGGGTTAAGCGAGCAGGGATATTATTTGCAAATTCCTCCGCCGATTGAAAGTTTGTTAAAAACCCATCTTGAGGCGGACAAAAAAGATTAACTCGGATTGTTCCGTTAATATTATTGATGTGCGGCAGTGAACGGCAAATTTATATTTTGCACCCGCGCTGAATATTAATTGTGCAGCGCCGCTGTTTTTCCCTTCCCGGTAACCTGCCGCACCGCGTTTTCCTGTACTGACGCACAAATAGCCTGGCGGGCAGGTTGACAATTCCTGCGCATCTGTCAGGTTAAATCATCGCAATGGCTACGCAGGGGAGCGCTGTGCGGTGCTGCCCTGTATGCTTTTAACCGTCGGAGACTGACCGTCCGGCATCATGAAACAGGGGATTAGCATGTATCAGCATCGTAACTGGCAAGGCGCTTTGTTAGATTATCCCGTCAGCAAAGTGGTTTGCGTGGGCAGCAACTATGCGAAACACATTAAAGAAATGGGCAGTGCGACGCCGACCGAACCGGTTATCTTTATTAAACCGGCTTCGGCCTTGTGCGATCTGCGGCAGCCTTTATCCATTCCTGATGCCTTTGGTGAAGTGCATCATGAAGTCGAGCTGGCGGTGTTGATCGGCACCACGCTAAAACAGGCCAGCGAAGCGCACGTGGCGAAAGCCATTGCCGGTTATGGTGTGGCGCTGGATTTGACGCTGCGCGATCTGCAGGCGGGCTTAAAAAAAGCCGGACAACCCTGGGAAAAAGCAAAAGCGTTTGATAACGCCTGTCCGCTGTCAGGTTTCATACCGGTCGCGGAGTTTGCGGGCGATCCCCAGAATACCGATCTGAAGCTGGTGGTAAACGGGGAAGTCCGTCAGGATGGCAATACGTCAGATATGATTCACAAAATCCTGCCGCTGATTGCCCATATGAGTCAGTATTTTACGCTACATGCTGGCGACGTCATTTTGACCGGTACGCCAGAAGGGGTGGGCCCAATGCGGTCAGGCGACACGCTGGAAGTCTCCTTTGCCGGTCACGGAATCAGTACGCGCGTGTTGTAAAACTTGCATCAGCGTGCTGATCGCTTTATAAGGTGCGGTTTACGCTAAATCTGGACAATCATCATGACTGAAACCCCTTTCTGGCAACACAAACGCCTGGCACAAATGAGCGATGAGGAATGGGAATCCTTGTGTGATGGTTGTGGTCAGTGTTGTCTGAACAAACTTCAGGACGCGGACACGGATGAAATTTATTTCACCAATGTCGCCTGTAATCAGCTCAACATCAAAACCTGCCAGTGCCGTAACTATGCGCGTCGCTTTGAATATGAAGAAGACTGTATCAAGCTGACGCGCGAAAATCTGACCACCTTTGACTGGTTACCGCGCACCTGTGCCTACCGTTTACTGGGCGAGGGGAAGCCGCTGCCTGCCTGGCATCCGCTGCTGACGGGCTCAAAAAATGCGATGCATGCGCAGCGAATTTCTGTACGTTACATTGCAGTGCGGGAAAGTGAAGTGCGCGACTGGGAAGATCATATTATCGATCGCCCTGACCGGAATGGCTAAGTCCTGACGATAAAGGCTGCCCCTGGCAGCCTTTTAACGGATTAACGACCGAATAAGTCGCGGCGTTTAGGTTTAAACGGCTGAGCAAGCAACACCAGCACACCCACCAGCAGATAAGCCGCGAAGATGCCGATCATCCACTGTGGCATGGCGAGTGATAAGAAGCGCCAGGCCTGTTCCGAACAATCGCCGCTGGCGACAAATACCGATGGCAACCATTTATCCAGCGGCAACCAGGCGGGGAAGCGGGCGGCAAAGTCACAGGTTACAAAGGGATTCGGATGCAGCAGGATCATGGTGTGTTCGTAAGAAAGTCTCAGGCCTTCCCATGCGCTGTATATCCATAACACAATTGCCACCAGTCGAACCGGCGAACGTGGCATCAGGAAGCCAAGGATGCCTGCGCCCATCACGCCAAAAAGCGCGCAACGCACGTAAATACACATGACGCAGGGTTTATAGCCCAGACCATGCTGAAACCATAATGCTGTCAGTTCCAACGCCAGAGCGGAAAGGGCCAATAATAACCAGGCACCGCGACCACGCGAACATTGGTTTAAATATCGCAACATAGTGCATTCCCTGTAAACGTTAATGCCCCGCAGTGTAAACCAAAAGACGCGGCGCGCCATCCTGTGGTAAGAAAAAATCGTGTGCAAACCTAACCTGGCCCTGATCCAGATTAATTCTTTGTTTGTTTGCGAATGCGGCTGACACCTTCTGCCTCATTCGGCGGATTATTCATCAACGCGCTGCTGCCCGAGGCGGTTTTCAGGGCTTAACCTAAGGCATCCTCGCACGTATGGCGCAGCACGGTAATCTGTCTTATTTTTGTGCTGAACCGCATTTTTAATCGTTGACAAGGCTATATCCGCTATAGGCGCTCTGGTATGATGAGTGCCCATTACGATCCAGAAAGCAATGAGAACACACAGTTATGGTTATTAAGGCGCAGAGTCCAGCCGGATTTGCTGAAGAGTATATTATTGAAAGCATCTGGAACAGCCGTTTTCCACCCGGATCGATCCTTCCTGCCGAACGTGAGCTTTCTGAACTGATTGGCGTAACGCGTACAACGTTACGTGAAGTGTTACAACGCCTGGCGCGAGACGGCTGGTTAACCATTCAGCATGGCAAGCCCACGCGCGTTAACGATTTCTGGGAAACGTCGGGTCTGAACATTCTGGAAACCCTGGCGCGTCTGGACCACGATAGTGTACCGGCTTTGATCGATAACCTGTTGTCGGTGCGCACCAATATTTCTTCTATTTTTATCAGCCGCGCGCTGCGCCACTATCCTGAGAAGGCGCGTGAGGTGCTGCAGGCCGTCGCGCAAACCGACGATCAGGTGGACAGTTACACGGAACTCGATTATCGGGTGTTTCGCGGCCTGGCGTTCGCCTCGGGCAATCCGATTTATGGCCTGATCCTGAATGGGTTGAAAGGACTGTATACGCGCGTTGGGCGGCACTATTTCTCCAATCCGGAAGCCCGTAAAGTCGCCCGCGAGTTTTATCTGACACTGCTCGACCTGTGTGACAAACAGCCCACTCAGGATGAAATCGTGGAGTGTGTCCGGCATTACGGACGCCAGAGTGGAGATATCTGGCATTCGATGCAAAAGAGTATGCCGAACGACTTAGGCGCTAAGCGCTAAAAAAAACCGGACTGCGCGTCCGGTTTTTTTATGCCTGTTTTAGAGGGGAACATTGCGCGGCGGATTGCGATCCAGCAGTTCGACGCTGCCATCTTCATTCTGCTGTTCCAGAATCACATCAAAGCCCCACAGGCGGTGCACGTGCTTAAGCACCTCCCGACGGCTCTTATCGAGTGGTGCACGGCTTTGTGGCACGTAGCGCAGCGTCAGGGAACGATCACCCCGTAAGTCCACATTGTAAACCTGAATATTGGGCTCCAGATTACTCAGGTTGTACTGTGCCGAAAGCTGCTGCCGAATGGCCCGATAGCCGGACTCGTCGTGGATCGCGGCGATTTCCAGATAATTGTTGCGGTCGTCGTCCAGCACAGTGAACAGCCGGAAGTCACGCATGACCTTAGGCGACAGGAACTGACTGATAAAGCTTTCATCTTTAAATTCACGCATCGCGAAATGCAGGGTTTTCAGCCAGTCAGAACCGGCAATATCCGGGAACCAGTAGCGATCCTCTTCCGTCGGCGACTGACAAATACGTTTAATATCCTGGAACATGGCAAAGCCCAGTGCATACGGATTGATACCGCTGTACCACTGGCTGTTATAGGGCGGTTGATAGATTACGTTGGTATGGCTGTGCAGGAACTCCATCATAAAGCGTTCTGACACTTTGCCTTCATCATAGAGGTGATTCAGGATGGTGTAATGCCAGAAGGTCGCCCAGCCTTCATTCATCACCTGAGTTTGTTTCTGCGGGTAAAAATACTGGCTCACCTTACGCACAATGCGCAGAATTTCACGCTGCCACGGCTCCAGCAGCGGCGCGTTCTTTTCCATAAAGTAGAGCAGGTTTTCCTGCGGTTCAGAAGGGTAGCGCGCCGCTTCAAAATGCGTGGCTTCTTTTTCACGCCGCGGTAAGGTGCGCCATAAGGTATTGACCTGGCTTTGCAGATACTCTTCGCGGCTTTTTTGCCTGGCCTTCTCTTCCTGCAGGGAAATTTTTTGCGGGCGCTTATAGCGGTCCACACCGTAATTCATCAGGGCGTGACATGAATCGAGCAGGCGCTCCACTTCTTCAACGCCATAGCGTTCTTCGCAGTCGGCAATGTAATTTCTGGCAAATAACAGGTAATCCACAATGGAACTGGCATCGGTCCAGCTGCGGAAGAGGTAGTTATTTTTAAAAAAGGAATTATGCCCATAGCAGGCGTGCGCCATAACCAGCGCCTGCATGGTCATGGTGTTCTCTTCCATCAGATAGGCGATGCAGGGGTTAGAGTTAATCACGATCTCATAAGCCAGACCCTGCTGCCCATGCTTGTAACGTTGCTCAGTCTCAATAAATTTTTTGCCAAACGACCAGTGCGAATAGTTGATGGGCATACCGACGCTGGAGTAGGCGTCCATCATCTGCTCGGAGGTAATCACTTCAATTTGGTGCGGGTAGGTATCCAGACCGTAGTGTTTCGCTACGCGGTCGATTTCAGCGAGATAGACATCCAGTAACTCGAATGTCCAGTCGGGCCCGTCGCTGAGTCGTTTGCTGTCCATGATGGAATCGTCAAAGATTGTTGTCATAGCGCACCTCTGTTTTGGCGAACGGACTCACCCTGACGCGTTGCCCGTTACGATTTATTTAAGGCTCTTCCTGAGAAAGGAACCCAAAAAAACTGAGTGAACAGATCAATGATAGTTCACTGTCGCTTATCCGATCCGGGAACTCAAACGAATTCTTTGGCAGAAAAATCATTTCAGGTTTACCGCGCTGGGATTAAATAGCTCTACACACTGAATAGCTGTTACTTTTCAGCATTAAATGCTGGTTTTTTGCAGGAGGGAGATTATGAAGGATTCTCCTGTGAAAGGCATAATTAACCAGAACTGGTGTCATTTATGCCTGATTTTTTAATAAAGGACGCATAATTCTCTGAATTTGAGGGCGTGAAATGATTTTAGTTACCTGTAGGCGCAAAAAGAGGTGAAATGGATGGATTGTGTAAAGGATGTTTCCACTTTGTGATCACTCTGAATGTTAACCGGTGAATAGTGGATTATGCTTTTTATTTTCGCGGGGGACTTATGCACGTAGTTATTCTTGGTAGTGGGGTTGTGGGCGTAACCAGCGCGTGGTATCTGGCGCGCGCCGGCCATCAGGTCACCGTGATCGATCGTCAGCCTCAACCCGCCATGGAAACCAGCGCGGCAAATGCCGGGCAGATCTCGCCAGGCTATGCGGCGCCCTGGGCTGCACCCGGTGTGCCGCTTAAGGCGATGAAATGGATGTTTCAGCGTCATGCGCCTCTGGCCATCCGGCTGGATGGCAGCCGCTTTCAGCTTGAGTGGATGTGGCATATGCTGCGTAACTGTGACATGCAGCACTACCAGCAGAATAAAAGTCGCATGGTCCGGCTTGCTGAATACAGCCGCGATTGCCTGAAGGCCCTCCGCGCCGAAACGGGCATTGCCTATGAAGGCCGACAGGGCGGCACGCTCCAGTTATTCCGTACGCAACAGCAATTCGAGAGCGCAAGCAAAGACATTGCCGTTCTGCGCGAGGCCGGCGTGCCCTATGAATTACTGGAGTCGCATCAGCTGGCCAGCGTTGAGCCTGCCCTTGCGGCGACGCAGCATAAACTTACCGGCGGTCTGCGGTTACCAAATGATGAAACCGGCGACTGCCAGCTTTTTACCCAGCGTCTGGCCAAAATGGCTGAGGAAGCCGGTGTGGTCTTCCGCTTCAATACACCCATCGATCAGTTGCTGCGCGACGGTAACCGGATTTACGGTGTGAAGTGCGGCGATGAGGTGATTAAAGCCGACAGCTACGTCGTTGCGCTGGGCTCCTGGTCCACCGCGTTGATGAAAAATATTGTGGATATCCCGGTCTACCCTCTGAAAGGCTATTCCTTAACGATTCCGGTGACGAATGCCGATGCGGCACCCGTCTCCACCATCCTGGACGAAACCTACAAAGTGGCCGTCACACGTTTTGATAACCGTATTCGAGTCGGCGGTATGGCAGAAATTGTGGGTTTTAACACCAAACTGCCTGAAGCGCGTCGCGAAACGCTGGAGATGGTGGTTACAGATCTTTATCCTGAAGGGGGTGATGTCAGCCAGGCCAGTTTCTGGACAGGCCTGCGTCCTATGACGCCAGACGGTACGCCGGTTGTCGGGGCGACGCCGCTGTCCAATCTTTATCTGAATACCGGACACGGCACACTGGGCTGGACGATGGCCTGTGGCTCCGGTCAGTTACTGGCTGATGTCATTTCCGGCACGTCGCCAGCGATTGCATCGGACGATCTCACGGTCTTCCGTTATTTGCCTGGTTTTGCGGCCAGCCGATCACCGCTTCGTAACGTTAACGCTACACGTTAAGCCTTCAGGGAGAGGAAGTATGTCACGTCCAATTGTCGCAACCATCAATCAACAGGCGTTGCGACATAACCTGGCCATTGTGCGTCGTGCGGCCCCCGCATCACGTGTCTGGTCTGTGGTGAAAGCCAATGCCTACGGCCATGGCATTGCCCGCGTGTGGGAAAGTCTGTCCAGCACCGATGGCTTCGCGTTACTGAATATGGAAGAAGCCATTCTGCTGCGGGAGCAGGGGTGGAAGAAACCCATCCTGCTGCTTGAAGGCTTTTTTCACCCTGACGATCTGACCTTAATCGATCGTTACCGTCTGACGACCAGCGTGCACAGCAACTGGCAGATTCATGCCCTGGCCAATGCGACGCTCTCGGCGCCTGTCGATATTTACCTGAAGATAAACAGCGGTATGAACCGACTGGGCTTTCGCCCTGAACAGGTAAATGGCATCTGGCATAAACTGCGTGCGCTGGAAAACGTCGGGGATATTACGTTGATGGCGCATTTCGCTGATGCCGAGAATCCCGACGGCATTGTAGCGCCGCTACAGCGAATCGCCGACGCCACCGAAGGGCTGGACAGCCCGGTCTCGCTGTCCAATTCGGCCTGTACGTTGTGGCATCCTGAGGCGCACCGGGACTGGGTGCGACCGGGGATCATTTTGTATGGTGCGTCACCCAGCGGTGACTGGCAGGACGTGGCCAGCAGTGGACTTCAGCCGGTGATGACCCTGTCCAGTGAAATCATTGGTGTGCAGCAACTTCAGGCCGGAGATGGCGTGGGTTATGGCTATCGCTACCGGGCATCCCAGCCGCAGCGAATAGGTGTTGTCGCCTGTGGCTATGCCGATGGTTATCCTCGCCATGCGCCCAACGGGACGCCGGTTTTTGTTGATGGCGTGCTGACGCAGGTCGTGGGTGCGGTGTCGATGGATATGATTACCGTTGATTTAACACCCTGCCCACAGGCGGGCATTGGTTCACCTGTCGAGCTGTGGGGAAACAATGTCAAAATCGATCAGGTAGCAAAAGCGGCCGGAACGGTAGGTTATGAGCTGATGTGTGCCCTGGCCCCACGCGTTCCGGTGAACGTTATTTAATCGCTGTAATCCGGCTGTGCATATTTTTACTGCAGCGCCAGGCGAGGAACGCCAGCGCTGCACCCAGCAGCATCATCAACGCCAGCGACATTTTCTCTGCCAGTGGCAGGGCGACAATAAGCAAACTCCCCGCTGCACCGCCTGCCATCTGAATAAAACCCTGTAACGCCGATGCGACACCAGCCTGCTGTTGGTAAGGTTCCAGCGCATAGCTGGTGGCCGGGCCGACGGTGAAGGCCAGTCCGGCCACGGCCACGGCGACAGGGAACATATACAGCGCCCAGTGTGACTGCAGGCTGTCAGGCAGCAGTGTCATACCGGCCAACAGCAGGCCAGCACCCAGTAGCATGGTCAGGCAACCCATCGCCAGGCAAAATGGCCTGCCCGCCTTACGAATCGCCTTGTTTACCACCACGCTCACCAGCATGATCCAAAAGCCATTCGCGCCAAAGGCAAAAGAGAATGCCAGAGGCGACAGGCCGCCCTCGGTCATCAGAATGTGGGGTGCCAGTGAAACATACGTCAGCACCATGCCCAGTGCGCCCGCATTCGCGAAGGCAAAGGCCAGAAAGCGCGGCTGACGTAAAATGGCGGCATACTGATTAACGGGAAGCCCTTTTACACGCAGCGTATCGGCCGGACGGGTTTCCGGCAGCCAGATAATGACCATCAGCATCACGACGGCGGCATAAGTACACAGGAACCAGAAGGGCGCGCGCCAGTCAAAGGCGCTAGCTAGCAGTCCACCCAGCAACGGTGCCAGTGCGGGCACGATATTCAGTGCGCCATTCAGAAAGCCATAAGCCCGGGCGGCATCATCACCACTTAACCGGTCGCGTACGCCGCTGAACGCAACGACGGCACTACAACATACCGCACAGCCCTGTACGACGCGGGCCAGCAGGAACAGCGGGAAGGAGGTGGCGGTGGCCGCAATGGCGCTGCCCGCTATGTAGAGCGTCAGGCCCAGCAGCGCAATAGGTTTACGCCCATAGTTATCGACCAGCGGGCCGCTCACCAGCTGACCCAGTCCCATTATCAGCAGGAAAAGGGGGATCGTTGTTTGTATCAGCGTCACCGGTGTTGACAGACCTTCTGCGATCTGCGGCAGCGTGGGTAAATAGAGATCGATGCCTAAAGGCGCCAGGAGCACCAGGCTTAACAGCAACAGGGTATATTTTTGCATAGCAACCAGAGGGTAAACGTACAATAAAGCGAGGGAAGAGGGTAATGATTAATAAAGCAAAAGGAAAGCGAATTACCAGCGAAATGGCGATGCCTGTCTGAAACAGGCATCGCAGGCTAAATCAGTACGCGCCGTCGCGGCGTAATACCACACCGGCTGTTTTAAACAGGATGGCAATATCCGTCCACAGCGCCCAGTTTTTGACATACCAGGAATCAAAGTAGACACGGGTATCGTAGTCAATGTCGTTACGTCCGCTCACCTGCCACAGGCCGGTCATCCCGGGCTTCGCCATCAGATAGTAATCCACGTCGCCGGCATAACGTTCCAGTTCCGCTTCGATAACCGGACGTGGGCCGACCAGGCTCATTTCACCCCGAATCACGTTCCAGAGCTGAGGTAACTCATCCAGGCTGGTTTTGCGCAGGAAGCCCCCGATGCGGGTAATGCGCGGATCATTTTTCAGCTTGAAGTCTTTGTCCCATTCGCGACGCGCTTCTTCGCTGGTCGCCAGCAGGTTTTCCAGCACCTCTTTGGAATTGGTGACCATCGAACGGAACTTCAGACATTTAAATTTCTTGCCATCCTGACCCACGCGCTCGTGACCATAAATGGCATTACCGCCATCACGCTTCACCATATAGCAAAGTAAGGCAAAAACCGGTGCCAGGAAGAGCAGCAGCAGCGAAGCTACCACAATATCAAATCCCCGTTTCAGGAAGCGTGACGAATGCTTCGCCAGGTTATTGCTGACGCGCAGAATCATCACTTCATGGCTGAAGATAAAGGACATGTCTGTGCCGTAAAGCGGTACACCGCGTAATGTTGGGATAACCGACACGGAACGGCAGTTCATTTTAGACAAGAATTTCAGCCAGCGGTCGCGCTCAGGCTGCTGTTCGTATTCCATTGCCACAATGAACTGCACATTGTCACGGTCGATGGTCTGCCAGTTAATATCGTTGGCGGAGATAACAGGCACACCATTAACACTCTGCTGCAGCGGTGCGTCTTCAACGGAAATAAACGCCTGAACGTTATACCCGAGAATCTCCTCGCTTTGTAATGCGGCGTAAGCTTCGGTAGCGTTACGGCCCGAGCCAATGATGATGGTTTCTTTTTGCCATTGTCCGGCCCGGTTAATCGCGCTTTTCACGCCTGCACGCATTAACGGCAGCAACAGCAGGGCATAGCTCCAGCTGAACACCCAGACCATGCGGGAGAAGTCCCATTTGGAGAAGGCGATTAACGCCAGATCCAGCAGAGAGAACACGACGAGGGTTTTAACAATCTCTTTCAGTTCAAACCAAAAAGGTTTGCGGTAGGTATAGTGACGCAGGCGCATCCAGAACCAACCGGTGCAAAGCACCGACATAATAAACTGCGCAATAAAACGGTTCTCAATTTGATGGGGTGGAATAAAGGCATCAAGGTCGCCCCAAATTCCCTGCACGGTCGCGGCAGAGAGAAACAGCGCTAAATTCAGCGCAATGAGATCTGAAAAACTTAACGCAAGCTTTACAAGAATATTTTTACGAAGACCGCTCCACGAGCGAGTCGCATTGTTCATTACAATTGTACTTGCCATAAAACCTGCTCTCTTTAATGAAGTAAAAGATGGCCTGACCAGAATCAAGTACGCGTTCAGGGGTTAACGACTGAAAACCCGAAACCGGGACGTTTTCAGTTTGTTACAGTCATTAGAGCCATTAACGCTGCAAAAAACAGATTCTCTAAACGTGAGACAAGTCACGTAAAAATGCAGCACTGGAGAAGAGTATGCAGGAGATGTTTGACAGAGTTAATACGGAATAATTCTTAAAAAGTCAGGGGATAATCGCGCGGGTTTTGTTTAAGTTATTGATATGCAGAATATTGTATCAGAGATAAGCGTGATGCACGGAGATATTCAGGTCCATTTTTAGGAATTACCGCCAAACGGGCTGACTGGCGGTAATCCTCCGGGCTTACGCGGGTTTTTTTAATACCCAGCGGTCTTGTTGTTTATCGTAATGACCGATCGTTAATATCACTTCTTTACCGTCGATCCAGGCCGGTACGCTGGTTTCCTGATCCCAGCCGTCAAGCTGATAACTCAGGCCGGGATTGGTGTGGCAGGGAATACTCACCGTCACCGGGTCTTCGCTGCTGAATTCCGCATCAACAATTTCATAGCGACCAATTTTAACCACGTGACTCATGGATAACTCCCGTTTTAACTGAATGTTATAAAAGCGTAGTGCAATTCAGCTAATTAAACCGCGCTATTTAAATAAGATTATTCTTTGTCTTCATTGGGGCGCACGCCAATTTTAACAATATGATTATCTTCTTTCTCCGCTACCGTCCATGTCAGTTGATTCCATTCTATCTGGTCACCGACCACAGGTGCCCCGCCTAACATACTCATCATCAACTGACCCAGCGACTGTTGCGCGTTCGTATCTTCGTCGAGTTCAAGGCCATAAATCTGCGCGACATCATGAAGTCGCGCGTCGGCATCCAGAATAAAGTCGCCGAAGAAACGTTGATCCAGCGAGACAGGCGGCGACTGACTGAACATTTTGCCCAGCGCAGGCAGATCGCGCTCACGGCCAATCACACAAATCACGTCATTCTCTTTTAAACGCGTTGCGCCGTTGGGGTGCATTAACACGTTATCCCGAAACAGTGCGGCGATACGGGTTTCGCGTGGCATCTGTAAATCCCGCAGCGCCGCGCCCACGCACCATTTGTCGGCGCTGAGCTGATAGACGAACTGCTCCCACGGATTCTCCGGATGAATATCCAGCCCGATACGGCTAATCGGAGAGGCGGTAGGCGGAACCACCACTTTGGCTTTCTTCGCCGCAAAGCCCAGCGAGGTGCCCTGTAGCATCAGGGACACCAGCACCACGAAAAACGCAATATTAAAATAGAGCGAGGCATTCTCCAGACCGGCCATCATCGGGAAGACGGCCAGGATAATCGGCACTGCTCCGCGCAGACCGACCCAGCTGATAAAGATACGCTCCCGCGCCGTGAAGCCACGGAACGGTAACAGGCCGATAAACACCGACAGCGGACGTGCCACCAGAATTAACCACAGGGACAGAATCATTGCCGGAACAGCGATATGCCAGAGGTCGGAGGGCGTGACTAACAATCCCAGTACGATAAACATGCCGATCTGGCTGAGCCAGGCCATACCGTCAAAGGTCTGCAAAATGCCGAAACGGTTGCGGATAGGGCTGTTACCCAGTAAGAAGCCGCACAGATAGACGGCGAGGATGCCGCTGCCTTCCAGCACGGTGGTCAGCGCAAAGACCAGAATGCCGCCGCTCAGTGCCAGTAAGGGATACAGGCCGGGAGCCAGATTCATGCGGTTAATCAGTTGCTGCAGGGCCCAGCCACCGCCCAGACCGAGGACAATCCCCAGACCGAACTGCTGAATCAGATGCACCACGAACATCCAGTCCAGACCGGTTCGTCCCTGCTCAATCATTTCGATCAGCGTAATGGTCAGAAACACCGCCATTGGGTCATTGCTGCCGGACTCAATTTCCAGCGTGGCACTGACACGTTCATTCAGACCTTTGTCACCGAGCAGGGAAAATACCGCTGCCGCGTCGGTGGAGCCGATAATCGCACCAATCAGGAAGCCCTGCATCATATCGAGCCTGAACAGCCAGGCCGCGACCATGCCAGTCAGGCCTGCCGTAATGATCACGCCTACGGTTGCCAGTGATAAGGCCGGTCCGAGCGCCACCTTAAAGGAGCTGGCTTTGGTGCGCATGCCGCCGTCCAGCAGGATGATTGCCAGGGCAAGGTTAGAGATCAGGTAGGCCGCCGGATAGTTATCAAATGCGATGCCGCCAATACCGTCAATGCCGGCCAGCATGCCCAGCGCCAGAAAAATCACCAGGATAGGAATGCCCAATCGGGACGAAAAGGAACTGAGCAAGATACTCGACGCAACCAGCACGGATCCAATAATGAAAAGACTATAAACAATAGTGTGGTTCAAACGCGGTCTCCTGAGATACGGCAGACAATGTTAACTAAGGTGTAGAAACATCCATGCTATGTCTGCAAGATAATGTTTTATCAATGAGTTGTCATTGTCATTTTGCAATTTATCTTAATTGCTAATGCACTGGATAATCCCAGTTAACAAGGCTAATAGGGGAGTTAGATAGCTTGCAGCAGGCAAGACCGCATTTTAAGAGGTTATAAATACAATAAAAAAAGCCGACTGGGCGTCGGCTTAGTGTCTCAGGCTTCCATTGCCTGTTTGTGAAACAGCTCACGAAACACAGGATAAATATCTTCGGGCTCCCGGATGTGCTGGATCGCAAAGTTGTCGAACATTGACTGCAGATGTTCGTATTCGCGCCATAAGGTCTGATGCGCGCGACGTGTTATCTCGATGTAGGTGTAGTAACGCACCACCGGCAACAGGTTTTTTGCCAGAATCTCGTGGCAGAGCGGTGAATCATCTGCCCAGTTGTCACCATCCGACGCCTGCGCGGCGTAGATATTCCATTGCGCCGGATCGTAGCGCTCCTTCACAACCTCATCCATCAGTTTCAGTGCGCTGGAGACGATGGTGCCGCCGGTTTCCTGCGAATAGAAGAACTCCTGCTCATCGACTTCTTTTGCCTGAGTATGATGGCGGATGTAGACCACCTCGACGTTTTTATAAGTCCGGCTGAGGAACAGATAGAGCAAAATATAAAAGCGTTTTGCCATATCTTTCGTCGCCTGATCCATCGAGCCGGAGACATCCATCAGGCAAAACATGACCGCCTGACTGGAAGGCTCGGGCCGCTTCTCGAAGTTTTTATAGCGCAGGTCAAAGGTGTCAATAAAGGGCACTTTGTCAATGCGCGCGCGCAGTTCGGCAATCTCCTTGCGCAGGCGTTCCTCTTCGAGTAACTGAGCGGGCTCTGACTTTTCTACTTCGCTGAGGGCATCCTCAAGCTCATGGAGCTGGCGGCGCTTACCTGCCGTCATCGCAGTACGTCGGGCCAGGGAATTTTGTAAAGAACGGACCACGCTGATGTTGGCGGGGACGCCATTCGAGGTAAATCCGGCACGGTGCGTTTTGTACTCATTCAACTGGCGGTGCTGATTTTTCCGCAGATTGGGCAGCGCCAGATCCTCAAACAGCAGATCCAGATATTCATCTTTGGAAATTTGAAAAACAAATTCATCCTCACCTTCACCATCCTGACTGGCATTTCCCTGACCTGAACCGCTACCGCCCCCGCCTTGTGGGCGTTCAACACGGTCATTTTGCACGAAGTGATCATTGCCTGGATGAACGCGATGACGTTGTCCACCCCGCCCCTGATGAAAAATGGGTTCATTGATATCATCTACGGGAATAGAGACGGATTCGCCACTGCTGACGTCGGTTACCGAGCGTTTGTTAATGGCCTCGGAAATCGACTGCTTAATCTGCGACTTGTAACGACGTAAGAAGCGCTGGCGATTAACCGCACTCTTGTTTTTACCGTTCAGTCGGCGATCGATAAAATAGGCCATGTTGTTCCCCCAAACTACATTGCAAGCAGGCCGGGCTGACCCGACCTTAATATGACCGGTGCTGTCCCGCACCGGTTTGCTTACAGACTTTGATCAGGACGATTTACGCACGCGCAGATACCATTCACACAGCAGGCGAACCTGTTTGCGGGTATAGCCTTTTTCCATCATGCGATCGACAAAATCGTCGTGTTTCTTCTGCTCATCCGTAGAGGTTTTGGTATTGAACGAGATAACCGGCAACAGCTCTTCGGTATTGGAGAACATCTTTTTCTCAATGACCGTACGGAGTTTTTCATAGCTGGTCCAGTTGGGATTTCTGCCATTATTATGCGCTCTTGCACGCAGCACAAAATTGACAATTTCATTACGGAAATCTTTAGGGTTACTAATCCCGGCAGGCTTCTCAATTTTCTCCAGCTCGGCATTCAGCGATTCACGGTCAAATAATTGTCCGGTATCCGGATCGCGATACTCCTGATCCTGAATCCAGAAATCCGCATAGGTTACATAACGGTCGAAAATATTCTGACCATATTCGGAATAGGATTCCAGATAAGCCGTTTGAATCTCTTTGCCAATAAACTCCGCATATTTAGGAATTAAATAGCCTTTGAGATGCTCAAGGTATTTTTCCGCCTGATCCTGTGGGAACTGCTCACGTTCAATCTGCTGTTCCAGCACATAGAACAGGTGCACCGGGTTGGCGGCAACTTCAGCATGGTCGAAGTTAAATACGCGTGACAGGATTTTAAAGGCGAAACGCGTTGACAGGCCATTCATGCCTTCGTCCACGCCCGCATAATCGTGGTACTCCTGCCAGGATTTCGCTTTCGGGTCGGTATCCTTCAGGCTTTCACCATCGTACACGCGCATTTTGGAGTAGATGCTCGAGTTATCGGGATCTTTCAGACGCGACAGGATAGAGAAGCGCGCCAGCGTCTCAAGCGTGCCAGGTGCACAAGGCGCAGTGGACAGCTCACTGTGATTCAGCAGCTTTTCATAAATCTTAATTTCCTCAGACACGCGCAGGCAGTAAGGCACTTTAACGATGTAAACACGGTCGAGGAAAGCCTCGTTGTTTTTATTGTTGCGGAAGGTCACCCATTCGGATTCGTTTGAGTGCGCCAGGATGATGCCGTTAAACGGCAGGGCTGAAATCCCTTCCGTACCGTTGTAGTTTCCTTCCTGCGTGGCAGTAAGCAGGGGGTGCAGAACCTTAATCGGCGCTTTAAACATCTCAACGAATTCCATGATGCCCTGGTTGGCCCGGCACAGTGCGCCAGAGTAACCGTAGGCATCAGGATCGTTTTGCGCGTGGTTTTCAAGTTTGCGAATGTCGACCTTACCGACCAACGCAGAGATATCCTGGTTGTTCTCATCGCCCGGCTCTGTCTTGGCGATGGCTAACTGCTCAAGAATCGATGGCCAGACTTTAACGACTTTAAAGCGTGTAATATCCCCGCCAAAGTCATGCAGACGTTTGGCGGCCCAGGGCGACATAATGGTGCCAAGGTAGCGACGCGGTACGCCGTACTCTTTTTCCAGAATGTTAGCGTCTTCCTGCGGGTTGAACAGGCACAGCGGATGGTCGTTGACCGGACTGCGTTCGCCGTCGGCGCTGAGCACGTAGATAGGGACGCGTTGCATCAGGGATTTCAGGCGCTCAGCCAGGGAGGACTTACCGCCACCCACCGGACCCAGTAAATAGAGAATCTGCTTCTTCTCTTCAAGGCCTTGCGCTGCGTGTTTCAAATAGGACACGATCTGCTCAATCGCTTCCTCCATACCGTAAAACTCTTCGAACGCTGGGTAACGTCCCATAACCCGGTTAGAAAAGATTCTGGAAAGGCGTGGCTCCTGGGCAGTGTCGACCATTACTGGCTCACCAATAGCCATTAAGAGTCGCTCTGCTGCGTTGGCGTATGCACTGCGATCCTGTTTACAGATAGTCAGAAATTCCTGCAGTGTGAACTCTTCGTCCTTGGCAGCTTCATAACGCTGACGATAGTGATCGAATATATTCATAGCGATGCCCGTCCTTTCGTTTTTAGCACAGGTAAAGGAGCAATAATCAGTGCTCGTACAGCTCCCGGAAGATATTAATCTGTTTACTACAGCAACCCTTATGCCAACCTGATCGTTCTTATCGGGATGCACAACTTTTATGGTTACTTGGTAAGTACAAAAACTCGGGTATTAAGTTTAACTGTAGAAGGCATTCAGGAAATTTCATCATAGATTTTTGATTAGTGAGCCACATATCAATAACAAAATCATTTTGTTGCGAAACGTTTTTCCTCAGTTAACCCCCGTTCTGTGATGCCTTCAACCCGGTTATGCCACATTCTGCGGCAAACGCGGTAGATGATTTTGATATAAGGTTAATTCAGTCTGTAAAAAGCGTTAGACTCTATGTGTGATTGTTATATTTATGGAATGAATAAATTGTGAACCAATTCAAACTTAACGTGCTTATTGCACTTATCCCTTGTTATTTTCTGGGCCAGTCAGTACAAGCCGCACCCTTATCGCTCGGTGCATCAGTGATTTATGCGCAGTCACCTTATCGTGGTGGACAGGACCGCTATTTGCCTGTTCCCATCATCAATTACGAAGGGGAAAAATTCTGGTTTAACACCCTGCAGGGTGGCTATTACGTGTGGAAAGACCCACAGGATCAGCTCTCTCTGTCGCTGTTGGGTTCGCCGCAGCAATACGACCCGGATGACAACGATCTGGGGGATATGAAGGGGCTGGATAAGCGCCGAATGACGTTGATGGGCGGGGTGACTTACCGGCACACGGATGACTGGGGCATTATACGGACCTCATTGTTAGGCGATGTGCTTAACAACAGCAACGGTATCGTCTGGGATTTGACCTATCTTTACCGTTTCAGCTTTGGCGACTTTACCTTTACGCCGGGAATTGGTGCATTGTGGAACAGCGCGAATCAAAACCGCTACTACTATGGCGTATCGGGTAACGAAAGCGATCGGACCGGAATTCGTCGTTATCATCCGGATGACAGCTGGTCGCCTTATGTGGAAATGAACGCCAGCTACAGCATTACCCCGCAGTGGAATGCCAGTCTTTCAGGGCGTTACACCCGCTTTGCCAGCGAAATCAAAGACAGTCCGATGGTTGATAAAAGCGGACAGTTTACGGTCTGGACAGGCGTCAGCTATACCTTCTGATGCGGCGCACCCCGGGAGTGCAGGCTGTGCGCTCTCAGGGTGCATATGCCCCCATTCAGTGCAGGAGAACCCGATGACAAAATATATCGATATTGCAGGTCAGCGTCAGATTCCGGCAATCGGTCTTGGCACCTGGTATATGGGGGAGGATCCCGCCAGCCGGCAACAGGAAATCAGCGCGCTTCAGGCAGGGCTGGATGCCGGTTTGCGGCTGGTGGATACCGCTGAAATGTATGCAGAGGGTGGCGCCGAAGAAGTGGTAGGCGATGCCCTGAAGGGACGGCGTGATGAGGCCCTGCTGGTATCGAAAGTTTATCCATGGAATGCCGGGAAACAGGATGCCATCGCCGCCTGCGAGGCCAGCCTGCGTCGTCTGCAAACGGATCGAATTGATTTGTATCTTTTGCACTGGCGCGGCAGTGTGCCACTCGACGAAACCATCAGCGCGATGCAGACTTTGCAGCAGCAGGGCAAAATTCGTGCGTGGGGTGTTTCAAACTTCGACAACGAGGACATGGACGCCCTGTGGGCCGAAACGGGTGGCGAAAATTGTGCCACCAATCAGGTGCTTTATCATCTGGGTTCCCGCGGTATTGAATACGATTTGCTACCGCTCTGTCGCCAGCGCGCGATGCCGGTCATGGCGTATTGTCCCCTGGCACAGGCCGGTCGGTTACGCAGTCAGCTGTTTACCGACCCCGCTCTGAACGCAATTGCCCGCCAAAAAGGCATCACCGTGGCACAGCTTCTGCTGGCCTGGGCGATTCGGGATGGCGATGTCCTTGCCATCCCTAAAGCCGGTTCACTGGTACATGTTCGTGAAAATGCGGCTGCGCTGGACATTACCCTGAGCGAGGAGGACTGTCTCAGACTCGACAGGGCTTTTCCGCCGCCACAACACAAACTGCCGCTGGATGTGGTCTGAACGCGCCTCAGGCCTTATTTTTCAAACGTATTGTCGTCGCCAGTCGGGCAGGCTTGTCGCCTGCACTGCGCAACGGTTTGCTGATGCGCGCGGTTTCAACACACACCATCGTTTTATAACCCTCATTTGGCATGTCCGCCATACTACACGACAGCGCCACACCGGGATTCCACGTGACAACGTCACTATGGTGATGGTGGTACACTTCAATTTGCCGTTTTCCAGCCAGATCGTTGATAACTGAACAGTCTTTTGGCGCAGTGAAGATACGATCCACGCGCTCGGTAAAGCGCTGTTTACCCTCGCTCTGACCCGGCTGGTTATCTTTGACCTTGTCGATGTAATGTTCACCCAGTCCGGTGACCTCAACGCTCGCACTGTCCGCCACGTTAAAATAGCTGTGTAGGGCGGCTGTCGATTCATAATCACCGTAGGCTTCCAGCTCAATTTCGCAATGCTGGCCCAGACGGAAGCGGGCAATAAGGGTAAAGTCATGCGGCCACAGCTTCAGCGTTTGTGGGGTACTTTCCAGCACAAATGTCAGCAGCACGCCGTCTTCGTTTTCATCATGCGCAGAGAGCGTCCATGACTGATTTCGGGCAAAGCCATGGGCAGGCTCTCCTGCCGGTCCAAACCAGGGCCAGCAAATCGGTACACCGCCGCGAATCGCCTTACCAGGCAGGAAAGGGCTCTTGTCGCTCAGCCAGATGACGGGCTTCTCACCGCTCGGTTGCCAGGCAATCAGATGCGCGCCCTGTAAGGTCACGGCCGCCCGTACACGCGGATGGCTGACAATGATAACCGGGAGTTCACCCACCTGACGTTGCGACAGATAAGGCGTGATTTGTTTAACCACGGGAAGGGAAAAGAGTTTGTCTTGCATGCCTGACTCCATAGTGAAGGGATCAAAAAAAGGGTGACCGAAGTCACCCTTATTGTCTCGTGTCTGGCTGCCTTATTTAGCAGCAACCAGCGCAATCAGGTCGAGAACTTTGTTTGAATAACCGGTTTCGTTATCGTACCAGGAAACCAGTTTAACGAAGTTGTCATTCAGCGCGATACCGGCTTTGGCATCGAATACTGAGGTCAGAACTTCGCCGTTGAAGTCGGTAGAAACCACGTCATCTTCAACGTAGCCCAGCACGTCTTTCATCTCGCCTTCAGCCGCGGCTTTGATAGCGGCACAAATTTCTTTGTAAGACGCAGCTTTTTCCAGACGAACGGTCAGGTCAACAACAGAAACGTTAGGCGTAGGTACGCGGAATGCCATACCGGTCAGTTTGCCGTTCAGTTCTGGCAGCACTTTACCTACCGCTTTAGCGGCGCCGGTAGAAGACGGGATGATGTTCTGTGATGCACCACGACCACCGCGCCAGTCTTTGTGAGACGGGCCATCAACGGTTTTCTGCGTTGCGGTAGTGGCGTGTACGGTGGTCATCAGGCCTTCAACGATACCAAATTTATCGTTGATGACTTTTGCCAGCGGTGCCAGGCAGTTAGTGGTACAAGAGGCGTTAGAAACGATGTCCTGGCCTTGGTATTTGTCGAAGTTAGCACCACGAACAAACATTGGGGTGTCATCTTTAGATGGACCGGTCAGAACCACTTTTTTCGCGCCAGCAGTGATGTGCTTACGTGCGGTTTCGTCGGTCAGGAAGATACCGGTTGCTTCAGCAACGACGTCAACGCCCACTTCGCCCCACTTCAGGTTAGCCGGATCTTTCTCAGCGGTAACACGGATTTTCTTACCGTTAACAACCAGAGCGCCGTCCTGTACTTCAACGGTGCCGTCAAAACGGCCGTGAGTAGAGTCGTACTTCAGCATGTACGCCATGTAGTCAGCGTCCAGCAGGTCGTTGATAGCAACGATTTCGATGTCAGAGCGCTGTTGAGCAGCACGGAAAACGATGCGACCGATACGGCCAAAACCGTTGATACCTACTTTGATAGTCATATATTCCACCAGCTAGTTGTTAGTGAATAAAAGGTTGGCTGTAAAATTACAAAAACCTTACCAGGCGTCAAGCGGAATCGTGTCAATTGTTGCGACAGGTCAATCCACCGAACAGGAATTATTTGACGCGCAACCGCTTGCGCGCTTCCGCGAACATCGTGCTCTGTTGAAACCTTCGCCGAATATATAGGGATATGCCAGAGAAAAGGTGATCAAAATCACAAATCCACCTTGTAAGATACGGACCGAAGGGCAGAGCACAAAAAAAGACCCGACTAATGTTGATCATTTGTTAGAATACTAGTCGATTTTTTCAGAATGACATCCCGGAATTGCTCAAATGCCTAAAGAAACCGCACCCGACGCAAAAATCGCCCAGTTAACTGAGATGCAGCGCTATGTCACGCAACAGCGTGGCACGGAGCCGCCGTACAGCGGTGCGCTGCTGCATAACAAGCAGGAAGGGATTTATCACTGCCTGGTGTGCAACGCGCCCTTGTTTCTTTCAGAGACGAAATACGATTCAGGCTGTGGCTGGCCGAGTTTTTATGAGCCCGTCAGCGATGAGGCTATTCGTTATCTGGAAGATAACTCGCACGGTATGCAGCGTATTGAAATCCGCTGCGGCAACTGTGATTCTCATCTCGGCCATGTTTTCCCTGATGGGCCGCAGCCGACCGGTGAGCGTTACTGTGTGAACTCAGCCTCGCTGAACTTCACCAGTCCACAAGGCGACGAGATTAAGGGCTAACAATGAAACAGCAACTTGAAGCCATGCTTGATGCTATGACACCCGAAATTTATGAACGCCTGATGACGGCTGTTGAAACCGGAAAATGGCCGGATGGAGTGGCGCTGACGCAGCAACAGCGTGATAACAGCCTGCAGTTGGTTATGATGTGGCAGGCGCGCAATAATGATGCACCACAGCATATGACCATCGGCAAAAATGGCGAAATGGTGACCAAATCGAAAAAGCAGTTAAAAGAAGAGTTTGGTATCGAACCGGACGTCACGCGCATTCATCTGCATTAATGGCGCGGTAAGTCGCCAGTCAGCCACGCGCAGGCGGGCATGGTATGGAAGAGCAAAAAGGGCTGGCGCGTAGCCAGCACTTTTTCAGATAATGACGGCGCCCTGAGCCGCCATCTGCGCCAGCGCGATGTCGCTGTCTTCTGGGTTGAGATTAACGCCACGGCAGCCTGCCGCCACGACCTCGACCTGATAACCCAGTTCAAGTGCATCCAGCACGCTGTACTTCACGCAGTAATCCGTCGCCAGGCCCAGCATGACCAGATGCGTGATATCGCGTGCGCGTAACCAACTGTCCAGTTCTGTCTTGCGTCGGTGTCCATTGTCAAAAAAGGCGCTGTAGCTGTCTACGTCCTGATCCTGCCCTTTATGGAAAACCGCGTCGAACAGGCTGCGATCAAGTCCGGGATGAAAATCAGCCCCCGCAGAATGCTGCACGCCATGATCCGGCCACCAGATCTGTGGCAGGCCGTTGAGTTCACCGAGGGTATAGACAGGTTCGCCGGATACGGAAGCAAAACTACCGTGATCGGCTGGATGCCAGTCCTGCAGGGCTACGACGCACTCACCATTCTCATGAAAAGCACGGGCGTAGCGGTTAGCAACCTCGACCGTATGATCGCCTTCTTTGACGGCCATTGGGCCGCCGGGGCAGAAGTCGTTCTGGATGTCGATAATGATTAATGCCCGTTTCATTGCCGTTGACTCCATCTTAGTCGTCTGTCAGTTCGCCACGCAGGTTCTGCTGCATTTTGGCGCGGATCTGATCGCTGGACAGATCCTGGCTCAACAGATAGTGAAGTTTCGTCAGCGCCGCTTCAACCGTCAGATCAAAGCCGCTGATGACGCCAGCGTGCTCCAGAGCATTCCCGGTGGCGTAGCCACCCATATTGACCTTGCCAGAAATACACTGGGTCAGGTTGACGACCACAATGCCGCGTTCGCTGGCCTGCTGAAGTTCAGACAGAAACTCGGCGTTTTGCGGCGCGTTACCGACGCCGTACGAGCGTAAAATCAGCGCCTTAACCGGCTGACGTAAAAAGTTACGCACGACATCTGCAGAGATGCCCGGATAAATTGTCACCACGCCAATAGGTTGCGGGGTAATGGTATGAACAATCAGCTCGCCTTTGCCCTGAGGTGCAGGCGGCGTATTAAGACGACGGATATGAATCCCGGCTTCCAGCAAGGCTGACAGGTTGGGCGACGCAAAAGCGTTGAAACCGTCCGCGTGCGCTTTAGTGGTACGGTTACCGCGATAGAGTGTGTTGTTGAAAAACAGCGTCACCTCATTGATGGGATAATTCGCAGCGACGTAAAGGGAATTAAGCAGGTTTTGTTGGCCATCGGAACGCAGTTCGGCTAACGGAATCTGTGAGCCCGTAACGATGACCGGCTTAGCCAGATTTTCGAGCATAAACGACAGGGCAGAGGCGGTAAATGCCATGGTATCCGTGCCGTGCAGAATGACAAAACCATCATAGCGATCATAGTTCAGCCGGATATCTTCGGCGATCGACTGCCAGTCCTGCGGGGTCATGTCAGAAGAGTCAATCAGAGGCTGATACTCATGAATCGTGAAGTCAGGCATTTCCGGGCGATGGAACTCAGGCATCTTCGCCAGTTCCTGCTGCAGATGACCAGAAACCGGAATATAACCTTGAGCAGAACGTTGCATACCGATGGTACCGCCCGTGTAGGCAACGTAAATATTTTTCTTTTGCATAGGTAAACTCAGACTTGCCGTAAAACGGGCAGTATAAGGGGAACAGCAGGGAAAAGCAGCCCGACAAGCAGTCGGGCTGAGAGGTTTATCGCACTTCGCCGCAGTTCAGGCAGAAGGCATAGCGGTTTTGCGGATCGTTCAGATTGTCAAACAGGCCGGGCTGATTCTTCATCGCGCTCATCACATCGTACATGGGCGCAGGCAGCCAGGCTTTCATCGTGTCAGGCAGTACGGCCTGAACAGACGCGTTCATCTGATTCAGCATCACGTCAAGGAAGCCGGGATCTTCCTGATACCAGTCAAGCTCTGGCTGGGAAACCTTCGCCAGCTCAGCCGCTTTTTTCACCGCATCGTCAAAATCGCCCAGCGCATCGACCAGACCATTGGCTTTGGCATCGCTGCCCGTCCAGACGTGCCCCTGCGCGATGGCATCGATCTGTTCCGGTGTTTTATGGCGCGATGTCGCCACCAGTCCCACGAAGTTGTGGTAGCCGTTTTCAATGGTCAACTGCATCAGTTGCTGCACTTCCTCAGGCAGCGCTTTGGTGCTTGCGACGTCTGCCAGGGGTGAGGTCGCGACGCCATCGGTATGCACACCAATCGAGGCCAGGCTGTTCTCCAGCGTGTTAATCACGCCAAAGATGCCGATAGAGCCGGTCAGCGTGCTGGGGCTGGCAATAATGTAGCTGGCTGGCGTCGAGATCCAGTAGCCGCCCGAGGCTGCCATACCGCCCATGGAGACCACAATCGGTTTGCCTGCCGCTTTCGCTGCGGCCAGTTCCGAACGAATCGCTTCGGACGCCGTAACGCTGCCGCCCGGGCTGTTCACCCGCAAAATAATGGCCTTGATTTTGGGATCCAGTCGGGCATCGCGAATCTGCGCCGCTGTCGTATCGCCGCCCACATTACCCGGCGTTTCATCACCATCAATGATGGCACCGCTGGCAAGGATCACGGCAATGTTGCCTTTTTGCTGGCTGGCATCCTGTTTAACGTTGTAATCATAAATGCTGACGTTACGGTAATCGTTGTTTTGCTTATCGAAGCCAAATGCCTGGATAAGCGCCTGGTCCGCGTCAGCGCGTGAGCCCAGCACATCGACCAGTTTGTTATCCAGCGCATATTTTCCGGTATCGCCCTTAACGGCCTGCAGACCTGCGATAATAGCGGCAGCGCCAGGGAACAACTGCTCAGGCGTAATCTGGCGGTTAGCAGACACGGTATTCAGGTAATTTTGCCAGAGCTGGCCAATCCATCGGCTATCTGCGTCACGCGCCGCTGGCGACATATCGTCACGCAGGAAGGGCTCAACGGCTGATTTATAGGTGCCCACGCGGAAAACGTGTGAATTGACTTTCAGCTTGTCGAGCAACGTTTTGTAGTAGAGACCGTTGGTGGCAAAGCCGTGCAAATCAACGGTGCCCTGTGGCGACAGATAGATTTTCGTCGCATAGCTGGCAAGGTAGTACTGCGCCTGGCTATAGCTGTCGCCTAAGGCGTAAACAGGCTTACCGCTGTCGCGGAACTCGCGTAACGCTTTACCTACATATTGCAGAGAAGGCTGATCGCCGCCAGCAAAATCACGCAGGTCTAAAACCAGACCTTTAATATTGCTGTCACCTTTGGCCTGACGAATAGCATCCACTACATCAAACAGGGAGTTTTCCTGCAGACGATCGCTACTGGTGCCTAATAACTGACGACCAATTTTGCTCAGACGGTTGCTGACGGAGGGTTTGTCGACCAGCACACCGGTCAAATCCACTTTTAGCGCACCTTGCTGTACCGGGGCGGAGGAACGGCTGCCTGAGCCGCTGATCTGAAGCCAGATCCCCACACAGACAATAATTAAGAAAACAAGAAACAGGTTGAGAATACATTCCCTGATAAAATTCAACACTCGCCAGGTCCAGCGGAACAGACCCGCAATTATTCGCCACAGTGTGCGCATCACATTCTCCATTTTGATATAGCCGGAAATAGCCACCAGGCGGGCCAGGTCTCCGTTAACGACCTCATCCTAAAGAGCAGCGAAACAAAAGTCAGCAGGAAATCACCCTGGACTGTTACAAAAAATCCACTTGTGCCAGGATTACCCGTGCTTTTACTGTCAGGAGAAAAACATGGACGCACTAGAATTACTGGTTAATCGTCGTTCGGCCTCGCGTCTGGCGGAACCGGCCCCCAGCGGTGAAGCGCTGGATAACATCCTGCGCGCGGGCATGCGCGCACCCGATCACGGCGGCCTGCAACCCTGGCGATTTATTATTGTTGAAAATGAAGGCCGCGATCGCCTGAGTCAGCTACTGGAAAAAGCGGCGCGGGACAACCAGATGGATGAGAAAGCCATCAATAAAGCCAGTCAGGCGCCGTTCCGTGCGCCCATGATCATCACCGTCGTGGCGCACTGCGAGATCAATCACAAGGTGCCGCGCTGGGAACAAATCGCCTCTGCCAGCTGTGCCGTGATGGCGATGCAGATGGCTGCTGTCGCCCAGGGCTTTAATGGCATCTGGCGGAGCGGCGTCTGGACCGACGATCCGCAGGTGCGTGAGGCGTTCGGCTGCCGTGAGCAGGACGCGATTGTGGGCTTCCTCTATCTGGGCACGCCGCAGCTTAAGTCCAGCACCACCGTGGTTCATCCCGACACGGCACCCTTCGTCCGCTATTTCTGAACCGCGCGATGCGCGGTAAACTGCGCACGTAATGAGCGAAGCGTTTCCTCGCAAATCCGGCACGCTTATCAGCAGCGTGCCGCCAGGCTACTATAGCGCTGTCTTCACTGGCAGCGCCACGTGCTGTGTCCGGGGAAACCGGCTGCCTGCATCCGATGGCGCCAGGCCGTGATCCTGCACTGTCGTCGCGCACGGGGCAGGCGCTGCCATCATTGTTGTTCGCTGACGTTAAGGATTACCCGATTTAATGCGTTTGTTTATAGCAGAGAAACCCAGCCTCGGACGGGCCATTGCCGATGTGTTACCTAAACCGCACCGCCGCGGTGACGGATTCATTGCCTGTGGCAATGATCAGGTCGTCACCTGGTGCGTAGGGCATTTACTTGAGCAGGCGCAGCCCGATGCTTATGACGGCCGTTATGCACGCTGGTCACTGGCCGATCTGCCCATTATTCCTGAAAAGTGGCGCCTGCAGCCGCGGCCCTCTGTCGCTAAGCAGCTTAAAGTGGTTGAGGGGTTGCTGGCGCAGGCGGACGAAGTGGTTCACGCCGGTGACCCGGATCGGGAAGGGCAACTGTTAGTGGACGAAGTGCTGGATTACCTGCAACTGCCCGCCGAGAAACGCAGTAAGGTGCAGCGCTGCCTGATCAACGATCTCAATCCTCAGGCGGTCGAACGCGCAGTCAGTCGCCTGCGTGAAAACCGTGAGTTTATCCCCCTGTGTGTTTCCGCCCTGGCTCGCGCCCGGGCGGACTGGCTGTATGGCATCAACATGACCCGCGCCTGGACGTTAATGGGCCGTAATGCCGGTTACGATGGCGTATTGTCGGTGGGGCGGGTGCAAACACCCGTGCTGGGGCTGGTGGTGCGCCGCGACGAAGAGATCGAAAACTTTGTGCCGAAAGACTATTTTGAAGTTAAAGCGCATATCGTGACGCCAGATGACATCCGCTTCGTTGCCAACTGGGTCCCCAGTGAAGCCTGTGAGCCCTGGCAGGATGAAGAAGGGCGCTTACTCAAGCGGAGTCTGGCAGAGCATGTGGTTGCCCGCATTACCGGTCAGCCTGCGCGTGTCACCGCATACAGTGATAAGCGCGAAAGCGACACTGCGCCACTCCCGTTTTCGCTCTCGGCACTGCAGATTGAGGCGGCAAAACGCTTTGGCCTGAGCGCGCAGGCGGTGCTGGATATTTGTCAGCGGTTGTATGAAACCCACAAACTGATTACCTATCCCCGTTCCGACAGTCGCTATTTGCCCGATGAGCATTTTGCTGGTCGTCACGCAGTGCTGAATGCCATTCAGGTTCACCAGCCCGATCTGACGCCGCCTGCGGAGTTTGATGCCGATCGTAAAAACCGCTGTTGGGACGACAAAAAAGTGGATGCGCACCATGCCATTATTCCCACAGCACGCGCCAGCGCTGTCAGGCTGAATGACAATGAACAGCAGGTTTATGGCCTGATCGCGCGTCAGTATCTGATGCAGTTCTGCCCGGATGCGATGTTTCGTAAATGCACTATTGAACTGGATATTGCGGGCGGTAAATTCGTGGCGAAGGCCCGCTTTCTGGCTGAGGCGGGCTGGCGTGCTTTGCTGGGCAGTAAAGAGCGTGATGAAGAAAATGACGGCATGCCGCTGCCGGCCGTGGCGGAAGGGGACGTCCTGCTGTGTGAGCACGGCGAGGTGCTGGCCAAGCAAACGCAGCCACCTCGCCATTTTACGGATGCCACGCTTCTGTCAGCCATGACCGGTATCGCGCGTTTTGTTCAGGATAAAGAATTAAAGAAAGTGCTTCGTGCGACCGATGGTTTAGGAACGGAAGCCACGCGCGCGGGGATCATAGAATTATTGTTCCGCCGATCATTTTTACAGAAGAAAGGGCGCTATATTCATTCTACCGACACGGGTAAGGCGTTGATCCATTCGTTACCGGATCTGGCAGCCCGGCCGGACATGACCGCCCAGTGGGAATCGACACTGACACGGATTAGTGAAAAGGCCTGCCGTTATGATGAGTTTATGCAACCGCTGGTGCACACGCTGAGTGGGCTTATTCATCATGCACGGCAGCAACCGCCGGGACAGGCGTTTCGTGGGTTACCGTCCACCGGACAAAAACGTCCGCAGCGCAAAGCACGGCGTAAAACTAAGGAAACCGAATAATGCGTAAAACTGCACTGCTCATGCTGGCCGCACTGATTGTCTGTGGGCCGGCCCAGGCGAATTATCATCCGTCTACAGGCGGAACTAATACGGATGTGATTGTTGATATGCCGCGGGAAGCCTGGACTCAGGGACAAAATAATCAGCAGAACTGTATGCAGTGCTGTATTTTCGAAAACCGTAATTATACCGAGGGCGCAGTCGTGAAATCAGAAGGCGTCCTGTTACAGTGCGCGCGTGACGAAAAATCGCTGGGGACGAACAACCTGATCTGGAAAATAGTGAAATAGAAAACGCGTGGTGGGCGGGCGCACCACGCGTCAGCGCTATCAGAAGCGGAAGGTTGACCAGACCGGGGCATGGTCAGAGGGTTTTTCCATGCCACGAATATCGTAGTCGATACCGCTCTCAATGCAGTGCGAGGCCAGCCCGGTGCTGGCCAGCAGCAGGTCAATGCGCAGACCGCGATTGTCATCGAACCCTTTAGAACGGTAATCGAACCAGGAAAAACGGTCACAGGTATCGGGATTATGCGCACGCCAGGTATCGACCAACCCCCAGCTTAACAGCCTGTCCATCCATTCCCGCTCTTCGGGCAGGAAAGAACACTTACCGGTACGCAGCCAGCGTTTACGGCTGTCTTCGCCAATCCCAATATCCAGGTCGGTGCTGCTGATATTCATATCGCCCATGATCAGCACGGGCTTATCCGCCGTAAGACTCTCGCTCAGATAGCTTTGCAGATCGCGGTAAAATTTTTCTTTGGCCGGAAACTTTGTCGGGTGGTCGCGGCTCTCGCCCTGCGGAAAATAGCCATTTATCACGGTAATATCGCCAATCGGGCTGGGGATTTCAGCCATGATCAGGCGACGCTGCGCATCCTCGCCATCGCCCGGAAACCCCCGACGCACGGAGACCGGCTGAACCTTGGTCAACAGTGCCACACCGTAATGGCCTTTCTGACCGTGATAAAACACGTTGTAGCCCAGCTTAGCCACATCCTCGAGCGGGAACATATCATCATGGACTTTCGTTTCCTGCAGACCAATGACGTCAGGCTGATGCTTCTCGACCAGTGCTTCGAGTTGATGGGGACGTGCCCGCAAGCCGTTAATATTGAATGAAATAAATTTCATGAGATAACCTTCAGCGAATGATAGGCAGGATGGTAGCGATTTTTGCCGGAAATGTCATGACAGAGCAGGGCAATTTCAGCGAGTGGTGGACAGCACGGGCGAGAGAGCACGACACACGGTCAGCGGGAACAGAAAACCAGAGTGGTTTCCAGACGCGTTTACTCAGGCGATGCCCGGCACGAACGCTGAACAAAGGTTCTTATCCCTTTTCGCACAGAACAGGCTGACTGAGTTGCATGTCGGAATGAAGTTGCTATATGCGAGATGGTGGTGGGAGAAGGATGATTCGGCGCGTTGCGCCTCACCCTACGGGCCGCGCTAATGCGCGTTGTCTCGCGGTGCCCGACGCGAACCCTGGTCGAAGGTTCTCATCCCTCTCCATGCAGAACAGGCTGACTGAGTTGCATGTCGGAATGAAGTTGCTAAATGCGAGATGGTGGTGGGAGAAGGATTCGAACCTTCGAAGTCTGTGACGGCAGATTTACAGTCTGCTCCCTTTGGCCGCTCGGGAATCCCACCGGGGATGATTTGTAGGCTCAGGCAGCAGATTCAGATGGTGGTGGGAGAAGGATTCGAACCTTCGAAGTCTGTGACGGCAGATTTACAGTCTGCTCCCTTTGGCCGCTCGGGAATCCCACCAGGGACTGAATTGTTGTGCTCTGAAGCGGGGCGCATCATACCAAATGGATTCAGACTGTAAAGCGGACTCAGGTAAATCACGAACCGTTTGCCCACTTTTTACGCGTAGCGCTGGAATGTCAGCCAGTCCAGCGCCCGTGGCGGTTAAAGAATAATCGTACGGTTGCCGTAAACAAACACACGCTGACCCAGCACTTTATCTAACGCGCGGCTCAGCACATTCTTTTCTACATCACGTCCGGCACGCATCATCTCTTCTGCTGTATAGCTGTGATCGACGTTGATGACGTCCTGCATAATGATCGGACCTTCATCCAGGTTGTCATTAACGTAGTGCGCCGTCGCACCAATGATTTTAACGCCGCGTTCATAAGCCTGGTGATAAGGGCGTGCGCCGATAAAGGCAGGCAGGAACGAGTGATGAATATTGATGATCTGATTCGGGTAGCGCTGGACGAAGCCCGGCGTCAGCACGCGCATATATTTGGCAAGCACGACATAATCTGGCTGGTAACGATCAATTTCGTCCGCCATCTTATTATCATGCTCTTCCCGCGAAAGCCCTTCATGACTGACCAACACAAACGGAATATCAAAACGCTCGACCAGCGAGCGCAGCGTTTCATGGTTACCGATGACGGCGGCTATTTCCATATCCAGCCCGCCAAACGCGCTCTTCATCAGCAGGTCGCCCAGGCAGTGGGCTTCTTTGGTGACCAGAATAACGACGCGGCGACGGCCTGCGCTGTGCAGTTCACGTACCGAGCCCTGAGGAAGGGCGCTGTCGAGATCGGCCAGTAAAGTATTGTCGTTAAAAATCCCTTCCAGCTCTGTGCGCATGAAAAAACGCCCGGTGCGATGATCAACAAACTCATTGTTTTGCACGATATTCAGTTCGTGCTTGTAACAAATATTGGTGATTTTGGCGATCAGACCTTTTGCATCGGGACAAATGGTTCGTAAAACTTTTCTTTGCATGGTTTGCGCTTGCATCTCAATCAGAGTCCTGTCAAAGCATTAAGGGTAAAACCGTTACGCAGGCAACTGCCTTAACCGCAACATTTTTTGTATTTTTTGTCGGCGCCACATGGACAGCGATCGTTGCGCCCGATGGCGGGCGTCATTCCGTCGACATAGTACCAGCGACTGTCCTCGCGAAGAAAGCGTGAACGCTCGTACATCGCCCGATTAACACCGTTTTCAGCAAAACGTGCAAAAAAAGTGACGAAAGATTCGTCTTTGTGGCGCCCCTCATCACAACGTGTGATGTTCAGGCTGAGCCATTCAGTACCCGCGAAACTTTCAGTCACTAAGTCAGCCAGCGCCGGAACGCGGCTGGTGGGATGCCAGGTGGCGACGAGGTAATCGACGTCTTGTTTGACATAAGCGCAGTAGCGGGAGCGCATAAGTTGTTCAGCTGATAAGGGAATTTCTGTTCCTTTAACAAAGGGCTGACAACATAGGCTATACTGCTTGCCGCTACAGCATGGGCAAGATTCGGACACACATTCTCCTGTTAATAACAGTGATTGTTAATGATATCGTTTACTTTATCCGACCCACGCGTGTGATGCCATGTATTGACGCCAGGACCCGAGTAAGATGAGAAAGCAAAAAATTGGATTGGCTCTGGGTTCCGGTGCCGCCAAAGGATGGGCGCATATTGGCGTTATCGAAGCGTTGGAGAGCGCAGGTATCAACATTGATGTCGTGGCAGGCTGTTCCATCGGTGCACTGGTGGGCGCAGCTTACGTCAATCATCGTCTCCCGCACATGAAAAAGTGGGTGAGTGCGTTTAGCTACTGGGATGTCATCCGTCTGATGGATCTGTCCTGGCAGCGAGGCGGACTGTTACGCGGAGAACGGGTATTCAACCATGTCCGGCAACTCATTATGCACGACGCGATTGAATCGTGCGGAAAGCCGTTTGGTGTGGTGGCAACCAATTTAAGTACCGGTCGCGAGCTGTGGCTGACCGAGGGTGAATTACATCAGGCGGTACGTGCGTCCTGCAGTATGCCAGGTTTATTACCGCCCGTCGGCTACAATGGATATTGGCTGGTGGATGGTGCGGTGGTGAATCCGGTACCGATCTCCCTGACGCGCGCGCTGGGGGCGGATATCGTGATTGCTGTCGATCTTCAGCACGACGCGCATCTGATGCCGCAGAATGCGATGGCGCTGACGCCCCAGAGTTCAGAAGAACATGCGGCGGCTGTGGCGCTCAATCTCGACTGGCGTGGGAAACTGCGACAGCGTCTGGTCAATTTTACGCAGCGCCGGGCCTCGCAAATGCCGGGCGCCATGGAGATCATGGCCACGTCCATCCAGGTGCTGGAAAATCGCCTGAAGCGAAACCGGATGGCAGGCGATCCGCCTGATGTGCTTATCCAGCCATTTTGTCCACAGATATCCACGTTGGATTTTCATCGTGCAGAAGAAGCAATTGCGGCTGGGAAGGTTGCCGTTGAGAAACAAATGGATGAATTATTACCGCTGGTCCGTAGAAGATAATCTGGTTGTTCACGCACAGATGTTACTTCGGTCTATTCTGAAAGGCGCAACTGCGTTTTATGAACCACTATTGATTTATCGGGTACGCAGGGGGATGGAATGGAAAAACCACTGATCGGCAAAAAGATACTCATTGTCGAAGATGAGGCCGTTTTCCGTTCGCTTTTAAACCAGTTTTTAACATCAATGGGGGCCGTCACTGTTGAGGCTGAAGATGGTCTGGAAGCTATTGAGCAACTGGATAAACATGCCGTCGAACTGGTGATTTGTGACCTGGAAATGCCGCGCATGAACGGAATTCAGTTTGTCGAACATCTGCGCAGCCACGGCAATACCCTGCCCATTCTGATAATTTCCGCGACCGAAAATATGTCCGACATCGCGCAGGTTTTACGTCTGGGCGTACAGGATGTGTTGCTAAAACCCCTGAAGAATTTTGAACGTTTCCGTGAAGCGGTATACGAATGCCTCTATCCGTCGATGTTTACCTCGAAAGTCGAGGAAGATGAACAGCTGTTTCAGGACTGGGATGCATTGGTGCGCGATCCTTCCGCTGCGGCAAAATTACTGAAAGAACTGCAGCCCCCGGTCCAGCAGCGCATTGCCCATTGTCGGGTAAATTATCGCCAGTTAACCATGGCAGAGCAGCCCGGGCTGGTGCTGGATATTGCGGCGTTATCTGACAAAGATTTGGCTTTTTATTGTCTCGATGTCACCCGTGCGGGCGACAACGGCGTGCTGGCGGCTTTATTATTGCGCGCCCTGTTTAACGGATTATTACAAGAACAGTTATCAGGACAGAAACAGCGATTACCTGAGTTAAGCAGTTTACTCAGACAGGTTAATCTGCTGCTACGGCAGGCGAATTTAACCGGACAGTTCCCTCTGTTAGTTGGGTACTACCATCGCGGATTAAAAAACCTGGTGCTGGTTTCTGCTGGCCTGAATGCCACATTACATGTTCAGGCCCATCAAATTCAACTCAGTAATGGCGTTCCGCTTGGCACTATGGGCAGTACGCATATTAACCAGATTAGCCAGCGTGCGGACGACTGGCAGTGCCATATTTGGGGCGCCGGGGGCCGTATACGACTGATGTTATCGTCTGAGCAATAAACACCGAAGGGTAATTTATACTTACCCGCAAGACAGTGCCAGAAGTTAGCTTTACACTTGGGTAATAGTCTTAAATTCTACGGATAGATGCCTTCCAGGATAAATCCGTTCGCGAGTAACTGATATACTCATTTCCGAATTTAAACCGACATATCAAGCATTAAAACTTGAACGGCCTATAAGAGAGGTATTTTGATGTCTGCCTATAAGACCAAAGTTAAAAAAGCGGTAATCCCGGTAGCAGGTTTGGGTACGCGTATGCTTCCTGCGACGAAAGCGATTCCAAAAGAAATGTTACCGCTGGTTGATAAGCCGTTAATTCAGTATGTCGTTAACGAGTGTATTGCTGCGGGTATCAATGAAATTGTGCTGGTAACCCACTCGTCTAAGAACGCCATTGAAAACCATTTTGATACCAGTTTCGAACTGGAGTCGATGCTGGAAAAACGCGTTAAGCGTCAGTTGCTGGATGAAATTCAGTCCATCTGCCCTCCACACGTGACCATCATGCAGGTCCGTCAGGGCATCGCTAAAGGCCTGGGCCACGCGGTAATGTGCGCGCACCCGCTGGTCGGCGATGAGCCTGTTGCCGTCATCCTGCCTGATGTGATCATCGACGAATATGAATCAAACCCAACCAAAGATAACCTGGCAGAAATGCTGAGCCGTTATGAAGAGTCTGGCCGCAGCCAGATCATGGTTGAGCCTGTCAGTGATGTAACCGCTTATGGTGTTGTTGACTGCAAGGGCGCAGAACTGAACCCGGGCGACAGCGCACCGATGGTCAGTGTGGTTGAGAAACCAAAAGCGTCTGAAGCGCCTTCTAATCTGGCTGTGGTGGGGCGTTATGTTCTGTCCGCAGATATCTGGCCACTGCTGGCAAAAACGCCTCCAGGTGCAGGCGGTGAAGTACAGCTCACGGATTCTATCGCCATGCTGATGGAAAAAGAGACCGTTGAAGCTTACCACCTGAAAGGGGTCAGCCATGACTGCGGTAACAAACTGGGATACATGCAGGCTTTCGTCGAATATGGTGTTCGCCATCCGGTGCTGGGCAAAGAGTTCTCTGAGTGGCTCAATAAAACCGTTAGCGATTAAAAATTTAAAACACAGGATAGCGTAATGAAAGTCACTGTATTTGGTATCGGCTATGTCGGTCTGGTTCAGGCTGCGGTGTTGGCCGAAGTCGGACATGACGTTCTCTGTATTGATGTCGATGAAAAAAAGGTTGAGAACCTCAAAAAGGGTCAGATTCCTATTTTTGAACCGGGCCTGACGCCGCTGGTTAAGTCTAACTATGAATCCGGTCGCCTGAAGTTCAGCACCGATGCTGCACTGGGCGTTAACCATGGCGTGATGCAGTTTATCGCCGTAGGCACACCGCCTGATGAAGATGGTTCGGCCGATCTGAAATATGTTACTGCCGTGGCACGCACCATTGCTCAGCATATGACCGATCATAAAGTGGTCATCGATAAATCTACCGTACCGGTTGGAACGGCTGACAGAGTCCGTGCGGTCATGACGGAAACCCTGCAGGCGCGTGATGCCAATATCAGCTTTGATGTAGTATCCAACCCCGAGTTCCTGAAAGAAGGGGCGGCGGTTGCTGACTGTATGCGTCCCGAGCGCATCGTTGTCGGCACGGATAATGATGCTGTCGTGGAACTGTTGCGTGAGCTCTATGAGCCCTTCAACCGCAACCACGATCGTATGATCCTGATGGATATTCGCAGTGCAGAGCTGACGAAGTACGCTGCCAACTGTATGCTGGCGACCAAAATCAGCTTTATGAATGAAATTTCCAATCTCGCGGAACGTTTAGGTGCGGATATCGAAAAAGTGCGCCAGGGGATTGGTTCTGACTCACGTATCGGCTATCACTTTATCTATCCTGGCTGCGGTTATGGCGGTTCCTGTTTCCCGAAAGATGTGCAGGCGCTCATTCGTACGGCGGAATCCATTGGCTATACACCACGTCTGTTAAAAGCGGTGGAAGACGTCAATGACAGCCAGAAAACTAAGCTGCCCGCCTTTATCAAACGTCATTTTGGTGACGATCTGAAAGGGAAGACGTTTGCGCTGTGGGGACTGTCGTTCAAACCGAATACCGACGATATGCGTGAAGCATCGAGCCGTGTATTGATGGAAGCGCTGTGGGAAGCAGGTGCGTCTGTACAGGCTTTCGATCCGGAAGCGATGGATGAAGCACAACGCATCTACGGTCACCGCGACGATTTGAAGCTGATGGGCACCAAAGAATCAGCATTACAGGGCGCAGATGGCCTGGTAATTTGCACTGAGTGGCAAAATTTCCGTGCCCCTGACTTCGACGTGATCAAAAATGCACTGAAACAACCCGTGATTTTTGATGGACGTAACCTGTATGATCCAGAGCGTCTCAGCAAACGCGGCTTCGTTTATTACGCTATTGGCCGCGGAGCGTCCATCCAGGCTGTGTGATTAATGAGGGATTTATGAATTTTCTGGTAACCGGCGCAGCAGGCTTTATTGGCTTCCATGTGAGCCAACGCCTGTTGGCCGCCGGTCACCAGGTTGTCGGTATTGACAACCTGAATGACTATTATGATGTCAGCCTCAAACAAGCCCGTCTTGATTTGATCGGCGACAACCCATCTTTTACGTTTGTTAAAACCGATTTGGCCGACCGTCAGGCCATTGCAGCACTTTTCGAACAGCACAAATTTCAGCGCGTTATCCACCTGGCCGCTCAGGCTGGTGTGCGCTATTCACTTGAAAACCCGCATGCGTATGTGGATGCCAATGTTATTGGGCATCTGAATATTCTTGAAGGGTGCCGTCATCATCGTGTTGAACATCTGCTCTATGCGTCGTCCAGCTCCGTTTATGGACTGAACAGTAAGCTGCCGTTTTCTACGGAAGACAGTGTCGATCATCCGGTGTCATTGTATGCCGCGACCAAAAAAGCCAATGAGCTGATGTCGCACACCTATTCGCATCTGTATCAGTTACCCACCACCGGTTTACGTTTCTTCACTGTATACGGTCCCTGGGGACGCCCCGATATGGCCTTGTTTAAATTTACCCGGGCTATGATTGCGGGTGAGGCAATTGACGTCTATAACCAGGGTAAAATGCAACGCGATTTCACCTATATCGATGATGTTGTCGAGGCCATTATTCGTCTGCAGGATCGTATTCCGCAGCCGGATGAAAGTTGGACAGTAGAGAGCGGGTCTGCCGCGTCGAGTTCAGCGCCGTATCGTATTTACAATTTAGGCAATAGTCAGCCGATGAGCCTGATTCGCTATATTGAAGCGATTGAAAAAGCATTAGGTGTAACGGCAAATAAAAATCTGATGCCAATGCAACCCGGTGACGTGTTAGCTACCAGCGCAGATACTAGCGATTTATTTAACGCTGTCGGCTTTAAACCGCAAACAGGCGTGGATGAAGGTGTCAGACGTTTTGTTGACTGGTACCGAAACTTTTATTCGGTATAAAAACAAAAAGGAAGCGACCGCTTCCTTTTTTTTCTGGTATTGGTAATCAGGTCGCTAAAATGAAGCCAGCAAAGCCTAAAGCACGCCAGGATTTACAGCAAAAAGTCGTCTAACTGCTTACCATGTTGTTCCATGGCTTTTTTGATTGCTGCTGGTGTACGTCCCTGACCGGTCCAGGTTTTGGTCTCCCCGTTTTCATCAACAAACTGATATTTGGCAGGGCGGGCAGCACGTTTGGCTTTGCCAGACGTTTTGGACTCTGACAATGCGTTGAATAACTCATTGGGATCGATTCCATCCGCTAAAAGCATATCGCGATATTGCTCAAGTTTACGCGCACGCTCTTCCGTTTCTGCTTTAGAATGTGACGCTTCATCGCGGCGTTCATTTACTACGACTTCAAACTTTTCCAGCATTTCTTCCAGTGTTTCCAAAGAACACTCTCTGGCCTGGGCACGCAGCGTGCGGATATTATTAAGATTTTTTAGTGCTTCGCTCATTGTCCTGATCTCTGAATAATGAATAGGAGAGTTGTTCTGCCCGCTAATAGTAGTGGTGGGGGGAAATAACTTCAACATTAAATTAATTTTTAGCTTTAAAAGTTCAAAGATGAATTTATTAAATTATAAATTCCGCCAGATAAAGCGCGATGTAAGGACCAATGAAACGTTGATGTTTAACCGGCAACCTATAAAGCCCTGACACGGTTCAATGAAAATAAAGCTTAACGCTATACTGTCTTTAATATTCATATAGTCAAAAATAATGCGCTGCCGTTGCAGGACAGGCAATACCCGACGCTGGCTCTCGTCTGAACGTAACGGGCTGAAAATCAACACGGCATTGCCGGTCAGATATGGTAAAATCGCACTTATTTTGTTTCATCCACACCGGGATATCGTGCCAATGGCTCAACTCTATTTCTACTATTCGGCAATGAACGCGGGTAAATCAACCGCGCTTTTGCAGTCTTCCTATAATTATCAGGAGCGCGGTATGCGGACCCTGGTTTATACCGCTGAGATTGATAATCGCTTTGGTACCGGTAAAGTCAGTTCACGCATTGGCTTGTCATCACCGGCCGTTCTTTATAATGCCGAAAGCCAGCTGGATGTGGAAATTGCACAAGAGCATGCGCGCCAGCCCGTACACTGTGTGTTAGTGGATGAAAGTCAGTTTCTGACACGGGAACAGGTGAAGGCCTTGTCTGACGTGGTGGATAATCTGGATATTCCGGTGCTGTGTTATGGGTTAAGAACCGACTTTCTGGGAGAATTGTTTACCGGTAGCCAGTATCTGCTGGCCTGGGCCGATAAACTGGTGGAGCTTAAAACCGTATGTCACTGCGGACGTAAAGCGGGCATGGTGCTACGTCTCGACAGCGAAGGCAAACCCTTCCGGGAAGGGGAGCAGGTGGTGATTGGCGGCAATGAGCGCTATATCTCGGTGTGCCGTAAGCACTATAAAAAAGCGATTGAGCAGGGCTGTTTGCAGGCTATCCACGGCGCGCAAACGCCAGTCGCGTAATCCTGTTCCTCACCTCAGGTTCACGCAGTCGCAAAAATCTTTCCTGGTGAACCTCATTCGTCTCTTTATCTTTATGGCGACCTGGGTGTCGGTCTGTTCGTGTGTGGTAGCGATTGCACTATTGCACATTCACTGACAGCGGGCGAACAGCCTGCTTATCCTCAACAGCCATAAAAAACCCCCCTTGTGACCGAGCCACAAGGGGGATGGCGCACCCGCGCTAACGGGCTTGTTCCTGATTAGGCTTTTTTGACCTTTTTAGCGGCTTTGATATCGCTGACGGGTTGATTCAGGGGCTGTTCAACCTGGGCATAAGGCTCAACAAATTTGCGGCCGTAGTAACTGTCCAGCATGATCTGTTTCAGTTCAGCAATTAACGGATAACGTGGGTTAGCACCGGTACACTGATCGTCGAACGCATCCTCAGCCAGTTTGTCCACTTTCGCCAGAAAATCCGCTTCCTGCACGCCAGCTTCACGAATCGAGGCGGGAATACCCAGTTCCGTTTTAATTTCATCCAGCCAGACCAGCAGTTTCTCAATTTTCTGAGCAGTACGATCGCCTGTGGCGGTCAAACCAAGATGATCGGCGATTTCCGCATAGCGACGGCGCGCCTGTGGACGATCATACTGACTGAATGCAGTCTGTTTGGTCGGGTTGTCATTTGCGTTATAACGAATGACGTTGGAAATCAGCAGCGAGTTAGCCAGTCCGTGGGGAATATGGAACTCGGAACCCAGTTTATGGGCCATCGAGTGACATACGCCGAGGAAGGCGTTGGCAAAGGCAATACCGGCAATGGTGGCGGCATTGTGCACACGTTCACGCGCAACCGGATTTTTGGCGCCTTCGGCATAACTGGCGGGCAGGTTCTCTTTCAGCAACTTAAGCGCCTGCAGTGCCTGACCATCAGAATACTCATTCGCCAGAACGGAAACATAGGCTTCCAGTGCATGGGTAACCGCATCCAGACCGCCAAAGGCGCAGAGTGAACGCGGCATATCCATCACGAGGTTCGCATCCACAATGGCCATATCCGGGGTCAGTGCATAATCTGCCAGCGGATATTTTTGACCGGTGGCATCATCCGTGACCACCGCAAACGGGGTCACTTCTGAACCGGTGCCGGAGGTAGTGGTGATGGCTACCATGCGGGCTTTGACGCCCATTTTCGGGAACTTATAGATACGTTTACGAATATCCATAAAGCGTAATGCCAGCTCTTCGAAGTGGGTTTCGGGATGCTCATACATCACCCACATGATTTTCGCCGCATCCATTGGCGAGCCGCCGCCCAGCGCAATGATCACATCGGGTTTAAAGCTGTGCATTTGCTCTGCGCCTTTGCGAACAATGCTCAGTGTTGGGTCTGCTTCGACCTCGAAGAACACTTCCGTTTCAATACCGTGGGATTTCAGGACGCGGGTAACCTGGTCGGCATAGCCGTTATTGAACAGGAAGCGGTCAGTCACAACAAATGCACGTTTCGCGCCGTCGGTGGCGACCTCTTCTAAGGCGACAGGCAATGACCCACGACGGAAATAGATAGATTTCGGAAGTTTATGCCACAACATATTTTCAGCTCGCTTGGCGACGGTTTTCTTATTGATCAGATGTTTAGGTCCGACGTTTTCGGAAATTGAGTTACCTCCCCAGGAGCCACAACCCAGCGTCAACGAAGGCGCGAGTTTGAAGTTATATAAATCGCCAATCCCACCCTGAGAAGCGGGGGTATTAATCAGGATACGGGCCGTTTTCATTTTGTCGCCAAAATAGTGGACGCGTGCGGACTGGTTATCCTGATCCGTGTACAGGCAGGAGGTGTGGCCAATGCCGCCCATGGCGACCAGTTTTTCCGCTTTACTGACGGCGTCTTCGTAATCTTTAGCCCGGTACATCGCCAGCGTTGGCGACAGTTTTTCATGGGCAAAAGGTTCGGATTCGTCGACCCGTTCAACTTCGCCAATCAGAATTTTGGTATCGGTTGGTACCGTAATGCCCGCCATCTCAGCAATTTTTACTGCGGGCTGGCCCACAATCGCGGCGTTGAGGCCGCCATTTTTCAGGATAATATTCTGAACCGCCTGAAGTTCATGGCCCTGCAGCAGGTAGCCACCATGACTGGCGAAACGTGCCCGAACGGCATCGTAGATCGCATCGACAACAATAACGGACTGCTCTGAGGCACAAATCACCCCGTTATCAAACGTTTTCGACATCAGGATGGACGCCACCGCGCGTTTAACATCTGCCGTTTCATCAATCACGACAGGTGTATTCCCGGCACCGACACCAATAGCCGGTTTGCCGGAACTGTAAGCGGCTTTCACCATGCCCGGTCCACCTGTGGCAAGAATCAGATTGATTTCCGGGTGGTGCATCAGCTGATTCGACAGCTCAACAGAGGGCGCATCGATCCAGCCGATAATGTCTTTAGGGGCGCCAGCAGCAATCGCGGCCTGCAGCACAATATCGGCGGCTTTATTGGTGGCATCTTTGGCGCGAGGATGCGGCGAGAAGATAATACCGTTGCGGGTTTTAAGGCTGATCAGAGCTTTGAAGATGGCGGTAGAGGTGGGGTTGGTGGTCGGGACGATCCCACAAATCAGGCCGATGGGTTCGGCAATCGTAATGGTGCCAAAGGTATCATCGGTTTCCAGTACGCCGCAGGTTTTATCATCCTTATAGGCGTTATAAATATATTCGGACGCAAAGTGATTTTTGATGACTTTGTCTTCGACAATGCCCATGCCCGATTCTGCGACCGCCATCTTCGCTAAGGGAATACGGGCATCAGCAGCGGCCAGTGCGGCTGCGCGGAAAATAGCATCGACTTGTTGTTGAGAAAAACTGGCGAACGCTTGCTGGGCTTTTTTTACCCGTTCAACCAGTGCATTGAGTTCAGCGACATTAGTAACGGCCATTGTGATCTCCTGAGGAAGTTAAACTTTTTTAGGAAACAAGCCTGAACGGAAAGTATAGCCAGGGTAAAAACCGCTCAATCACGGAGCATGAAAGTGCGGTTTTTCAGTTGTTTACTAAAAGAATTCTTTTTCTCCGGTGGTATCGTGGCTGACAACAAAAGAGTATCGGGTTTAGGGGACAGCAATGATGATCCAAATCAATTTAAACCACAGCTGACACCTTTCAGCCTGCGGTTCATGAGGGGGAGGGCGATGAGGTTAAAAGCGGTAACAAAAGTAACATCTGCCAGCCTTTGTGGAATGGCTGGTTTAACGCCCTAAACTATAAGTAAATTAACAGAATAAATAACTCTCGCTTCAACTGGCGTGCGCGGCGTTTTTACCTTACATTAGGCGCGTTTTTCATCTGGGATGGGGAGTGAACCGTGAATCCTGCGCTGTTAGATCTTTCTGGCTATATCAAGTTTTTCGTAGGCCTGTTTGCACTGGTGAATCCCATTGGCATCATTCCGGTGTTTATCAGCATGACGCGTTATCAGGGCGTGGCAGAACGTAATAAAACGAATCTCACCGCAAACCTTGCTGTGGCCATTATTCTCTGGACGTCGCTGTTTTTAGGGGATGCCATTCTGCATGTGTTTGGTATCTCAATTGATTCTTTCCGTATTGCCGGGGGCATTCTGGTTGTCACGATAGCGATGTCGATGATCAGCGGAAAGCTGGGCGAAGATAAACAAAACAAGCAGGAAAAAACAGAAACCGCGATTCGCGAAAGTATTGGCGTTGTTCCGCTGGCTTTACCGCTGATGGCCGGGCCCGGCGCAATCAGCTCAACTATCGTCTGGAGTACGCGCTATCACAGTTGGTTAAATCTGCTGGGATTTACCGTGGCAGTGGCCATTTTTGCCTTCAGCTGTTGGTTACTGTTTCGTGCCGCCCCCATTATGGTCAGAGTACTGGGGCAAACGGGCATCAACGTCATCACCCGTATCATGGGGCTGCTGTTAATGGCGCTGGGCATCGAATTTGTGGTAACGGGCATTAAAGCGATTTTTCCAGGGCTGGTAAGCTGAATACCCACTTATTTTAACAAACATAAAAAGACAGGCACCAAAAGAGTGCAATGCGACACAATATTGCACTCTAAACGGGCAATTATTTGCACCGCTGTATATCCCCTCCGGGTTATCACTTTCCCTAATACTCAGTGCGCGTCCCGATAGTACGCGCCTGGCCTTCCTGTCATCAATCTCACCTTATATTCTGCTTTGACGATGCATGTTGGCATGATTAATGCTGGTAAAGGCCCATTAATGCCTTTTTAAATGGCACATCGGGAAAGAATGACGCTACAACAACGCAGTCAAAATCGGTGAATGTAATATTCTGGTTAGAATAGCATCAAATCTATGAATATTTTTATAATTCAGTAGGTTAATGTATTTTTAGGCTAAAAATTAACACTTCCACTGGGAAAAATCTCATGATAAAAGAGAAACAGATAACATTTTAACTATTTAGTTTTGGCGCCGTCATTCAGCTTCTGCTAATTTTCGGCGCATTGAGCATGTTTTCCCGAAGGTCGAAATAGCAAGATTTTTTTCTTGATGCAGACGGGATTGCAGAATAAAAACGGGCAGGTCAACAAGGTGTGGTAAATGAACGCTCAGCAATATTGGTCTTGTCTGGCACTAGGTGTGATGACTGCTTTACCCGTCTGTGCGGCCAGCGTACCCGCCGGCGTGACCTTATCGCCACAGCAGCAAATTGTCATTAATAATGGCTCCGAAGTGGCCTCGCTTGACCCGCATAAGACGGAAGGTGTGCCGGAATCCAATATTATCCTGAATCTGCTGGACGGGCTGGTTAATACAGATAATAACGGTAAGGTTGTCCCCGGTGTGGCTGAGAGCTGGGAAAATCAGCAAGGAAAAATCTGGACCTTCACGCTGCGCAACGATGCAAAATGGAGCAACGGCGAACCGGTAACGGCTAACGATTTTGTTTACAGCTGGCGACGCCTGGCCGATCCGAAAACTGCATCTCCTTACACCAGTTATCTGCAGGCGGCGCATATTGCCAATGCCGACGAGATTATTGCGGGTAAAGCGGCACAAGACCAACTGGGCGTAAAAGCGATTGACGATCACCATTTACAGGTCACTTTAACAGAGCCCGTTCCCTATCTGATTGCCATGCTGGCGCATACGGCTATGAAACCCGTGTATGCGCCCGCTATCCAGAAATGGGGCGAGTGGTGGACTCAACCCGGGCATTATGTTGGTAATGGTGCTTATACCTTAAGTGACTGGGTCGTCAACGAAAAAATTGTCCTGAAGCGCAATCCGCTTTACTGGAACAACGCGCAAACCGTGATTGAGCAGGGGACGTTTCTGCCGATCAGTTCTGAGAACAGCGACATTAATCGCTATCGCAGCGGTGGCCTGGATATGACCAACAGCGCCATCCCGCCCAATATGTTCGCGAAGCTGCGTAAGGACATCGGCGACGAAGTCAAAGTCAGCCCCTTGTTGTGTACGTTTTATTATGAAATCAACAACAAAAAGCCGCCTTTTACTAATGCGCGCGTGCGCGCGGCTATAAAGATGACGCTGGACCGCGACATTATCGCCAAAAAGATTATGGGACAGGGCCAGATTCCGGCTTACAGTTTTACACCGCCCTATACCAATGGGGCCGCGTTAGCCACACCGGAATGGATGACCTGGTCCCAGTCGCAGCGCAATGAGGCGGCAAAGAAACTGCTGGCGGAAGCGGGTTTTGACAGTAAAAATCCTTTGCGTTTTACGCTGCTCTATAACACCTCCGATCAAAATAAAACCCAGGCGATTGCTGCAGCGTCAATGTGGCAGCGCAACCTCGGGGCGCAGGTCACCTTACAAAATCAGGAATGGAAAACGCTGCTGGAAACGCGTCATCAGGCACAGTATGACGTGGTGCGGGCTACATGGTGCGCGGATTATAACGAGCCCTCTACTTTCCTGAATATGTTCCTGAGTCAGTCGTCGACCAATACCGCGTTTTATCGTAGTGCGGCCTTTGATCGGCTGATGGCAGACACGCTAAGCGTCACAAAGGATGCTGACCGCGCGGCATTGTATCAGCAGGCTGAAACACAACTCGACAAAGACTCGGCAATTGTGCCAGTTTACTACCGCGTCAGCGTGAGGCTGGTTAAACCCTGGGTTGGCGGGTTTACCGGCCACGATCCGCAGGACATGACAGATCTGAAATATTATTTCATTAAACAACACTGATAACGCGCTTATCCGGCGGCACAGCCGGGAAGGGCGTTACCGTGCTGACCACGCTACAGGGTCAATGCTCCCCAGGTGAAAACACCGGGGCCCGAATACGGGGAACACTGAGGTCGCAAACACCCTCGGTGAAAATAAAAAAACTGGAGTTAAGAATGAACAACATCACGAAGAAAACCCTGATTGCTGCCAGCGTCTTTGCAGCGATGAGTGCGCTCACAGCCAACAGCGTTATCGCCGCCACGGTCCCTGCCGGGGTTGAGCTGGCCGCGAAGCAAGAGCTGGTAAAAGGAAACGGTAGCGAGGTTCAGTCGCTGGATCCGCACAAAATTGAGGGCGTACCGGAATCGAACGTCAGCCGTGACCTGTTTGAAGGACTGGTGATCAGCGATACCAACGGCCATCCGATTCCTGGCGTGGCAGAGAGCTGGGATAATAAAGACTTTAAAGTCTGGACCTTCCATCTGCGCAAAAATGCCAAATGGTCAAACGGTGAGCCGGTGACTGCTCAGGATTTCGTTTACAGCTGGCAGCGTCTGGCCGATCCGAAAACCGCGTCTCCTTATGCCAGCTATCTGCAATACGGTCACCTGGCCAACGTTGACGATATTATCGCCGGTAAGAAACCGCCAACAGATTTGGGTGTGAAGGCGCTTGACGATCATACGCTGCAAGTGACCCTGAGCGAGCCGGTTCCGTATTTCTATAAATTACTGATTCACTCCTCAATGTCGCCGGTAAACAAAGCGGTTATTGAGAAATTCGGTGATAAGTGGACCCAGCCTGAAAATATCGTCAGCAACGGTGCCTTTAAGCTGGAATCTCACGTCATTAACGAACGTATTACCGTTGTGCGCAACCCTGATTACTGGGATAACGCGCATACCGTTCTGAACAAAGTCACCTTCCTGCCCATTTCGTCAGAAGTCAGTGATGTTAACCGTTACTTCTCTGATAACGGCAGTGACATGACCTATAACAATCTGCCGATTGAGCTGTTCAAAAAATTACAGCGTGACAACGGTAAAGAGCTGCATGTTGACCCTTATCTGTGCACCTACTATTACGAAATTAATAACCAGAAAGCGCCTTTCACCGATCCGCGCGTACGTGCCGCATTGAAACTGGGTATCGACCGCGACATTATCGTGGATAAAGTGCTGGCGCAGGGCCAGAAGCCAGCCTATAGCTACACGCCACCAGCAACAGATGGTATGGAGCTGGTGAAGCCAGAGTGGTTTACCTGGTCACAGGAAAAACGTAATGCTGAAGCCAAAAAGCTGCTGGCTGAAGCCGGTTACACGGCAGACAAACCGTTAACGTTTACGCTCCTGTACAACACCTCCGATCTGCATAAAAAACTGGCCATTGCCGCCTCGTCGATTTGGGCCAAAAATCTGGGTGTGAAAGTGAAGCTGGAGAACCAGGAGTGGAAAACCTTCCTGGATACGCGTCATCAGGGCAACTTCGACGTTGCACGTGCAGGCTGGTGTGCAGACTATAACGAACCGACGTCGTTCCTGAATACCATGCTGTCTGACAGCAGTAACAACACCGCGCACTACAAGAGCCCGGCCTTCGACAAGCTGATGAAAGATGCCCTGGCCACGACCGATGATAAAGCCCGGTCGGCTGACTATGAAAAAGCTGAGCAGCAGCTGGATAAAGACTCTGCCATCGTGCCATTGTACTACTACGTGAACACCCGTCTGGTGAAACCGTATGTCGGTGGTTATACCGGTAAAGATCCGCTGGATAACGTCGCAGACAGAAACCTGTACATCATTAAGCACTAACAGAACACCAAGAACAGCGGCGGCGCCATGAGCGCCGCCTGTATTTTTTAATGCAATGTGAAGCACCAGCCTGGTAGGTACGGCAATGTTAAAATTCATTTTGCGTCGGTTACTTGAAGCCATCCCGACGCTTTTCGTCCTTATTACTATCTCCTTCTTTATGATGCGACTGGCCCCCGGCAGTCCGTTCACGGGTGAGCGTACGCTGTCGCCAGAGGTGATGGCGAATATCGAGGCGAAATATCACCTCAACGATCCCATTGGCAAGCAATATGTTGATTACCTGATTCAACTGGCCCATGGCGACTTTGGCCCCTCGTTTAAATATAAAGACTATTCGGTAAACTACCTGGTTGGTCATGCCTTTCCGGTGTCGGCCAAACTGGGGCTGGCTGCCTTTATCCTGGCCGTAGTACTGGGCGTGACGGCAGGGGTTATCGCCGCGCTGAAGCAAAACACCTTGTGGGATTACGTCGTCATGGGGGTGGCAATGACCGGCGTGGTCATACCGAGTTTTGTGGTTGCCCCGCTGTTAGTCCTGATTTTCGCCATTACGCTGAAATGGCTGCCGGGTGGCGGCTGGAACGGTGGACAGTGGAACTATATGCTGCTGCCGATGGTGGCGTTATCCCTGGCTTACATTGCCAGTATCGCGCGTATCACTCGTGGCTCGATGATTGAGGTGATGCATTCCAACTTTATCCGTACCGCGCGAGCCAAAGGGTTGCCGTTACGTCGTATCGTTTTACGTCACGCGCTCAAGCCAGCACTGTTGCCGGTTATTTCCTATATGGGACCGGCATTTGTGGGCATTATTACTGGCTCTATGGTGATTGAATCTATTTACGGACTGCCCGGTATCGGTCAGCTGTTTGTCAACGGCGCGCTTAACCGTGACTACTCGCTGGTACTGAGCCTGACGATTCTGGTGGGGCTGTTGACCATTCTGTTTAACGCGATCGTCGATGTGCTCTATGCCGTTATCGACCCGAAAATTCGCTACTGATTCTGGAGTTCGCCATGATGTTAAGTAAGAAAAATAGCGAAGCTCTTGATGCATTCAGTGAAAAACTGGAAGTCGAAGGGCGTAGCCTGTGGCAGGATGCCCGTCGCCGTTTTATTCATAACCGGGCCGCGTTAATCAGCCTGATGGTGCTGATGTTAATCACGCTGTTTGTAATTTTCGCGCCCATGTTGTCACCGTTCTCTTATTTCGATACCGACTGGGGAATGATGTCATCCCCGCCAGATACCACGTCCGGACACTGGTTTGGCACCGACTCATCGGGGCGTGATCTGCTGGTGCGCGTCGCCATTGGCGGTCGTATTTCGTTAATGGTGGGCATTGCCGCCGCGTTGATCGCCGTGGTGGTGGGAACGCTCTACGGTTCCATTGCCGGTTACCTTGGTGGAAAAATCGACTCCGTGATGATGCGTATTCTGGAAATCCTTAACTCCTTCCCGTTTATGTTTTTCGTCATTCTGTTGGTCACCTTCTTTGGCCGTAACATCCTGCTGATTTTTGCTGCTATCGGTATGGTGTCGTGGCTGGACATGGCGCGTATCGTGCGTGGACAAACTCTGAGCCTGAAGCGTAAAGAGTTTATTGAAGCGGCGCATGTCGGCGGCGTTTCGACCTGGAAAATCGTGACGCGCCATATCGTGCCTAACGTACTGGGCGTGGTGGTGGTTTACGCCTCGCTGCTGGTGCCCAGCATGATTCTGTTCGAATCATTCCTGAGCTTTCTCGGCCTGGGCACCCAGGAGCCGCTGAGTAGCTGGGGGGCGCTGTTGAGCGATGGGGCTAACTCCATGGAAGTTTCGCCGTGGCTGTTGCTGTTCCCGGCCATTTTCCTGGTGGTCACGCTGTTCTGTTTTAACTTTATTGGCGATGGCCTGCGTGATGCCCTCGACCCCAAAGATCGTTAAGGAGTTTCCCGATGACTATTCATGAATTTCAGCCTGCTCAGGCTGCACGCGCGGGAAGCGACCTGTTGCTTGAAGTGAAAGACTTACGTGTTACGTTCGGCACCCATGACGGTGATGTCACCGCCGTGAACGATCTCAATTTCTCACTGCGTGCCGGGGAAACCCTGGGCATTGTCGGTGAGTCAGGCTCGGGTAAATCGCAAACCGCGTTTGCGCTGATGGGCCTGCTGGCCAGCAATGGCCGCATTGGCGGCTCTGCGTTGTTCAACGGTAAAGAGATTCTTAATCTGCCGGAAAAACAGTTAAACCGGCTGCGCGCTGAACAAATCGCGATGATTTTTCAGGATCCCATGACATCACTGAATCCGTATATGCGGGTCGGCGAACAGTTAATGGAAGTGCTGAAACTGCACAAAGGCATGAGCAGCGCTCAGGCCTTTGAAGAGTCGGTGAAAATGCTGGACGCGGTAAAAATGCCTGAAGCCCGCAAACGCATGAAGATGTACCCACATGAGTTTTCAGGCGGGATGCGTCAGCGCGTGATGATCGCGATGGCGCTCCTGTGCCGGCCTAAGCTGCTGATTGCGGATGAACCGACGACCGCGCTGGATGTTACGGTGCAGGCGCAGATTATGACGCTGCTGAATGAGCTGAAGCGCGAGTTCAATACGGCGATCATCATGATTACCCACGATCTGGGCGTGGTGGCGGGGATCTGCGATAAAGTGCTGGTGATGTATGCAGGCCGCACCATGGAATACGGTCGCGCGCGCGATGTGTTTTATCAGCCGGCTCACCCCTACTCGATTGGTCTCCTGAATGCGGTGCCAAGACTGGATGCAGAAGGTGAAAGCCTGACCACCATTCCGGGTAATCCACCAAACCTGCTGCGTCTGCCGCAGGGTTGTCCGTTCCAGCCGCGCTGTCCGCATGCCATGGATATCTGTTCCAAAGCACCGCCGCTGTTACCGTTTGCAGAAGGGCGCTTACGCGCCTGCTTTAAGCCGGTGGAGGAACTCGTATGAGCCTGGCAGAAAAAAAAGTCCTACTCGAAATTGCCGATCTGAAAGTTCATTTCGACATCAAGGATGACAAGCAGTGGTTCTGGCAGCCGCCAAAAACGCTGAAGGCCGTGGATGGCGTCAGTCTGCGCCTGTACGAAGGGGAAACGCTGGGTGTGGTGGGCGAGTCCGGCTGCGGTAAATCCACGCTGGCACGTGCGATTATCGGGTTAGTGAAAGCCACGGAAGGCCGTGTCACCTGGCTTGGCCGTAACCTGCTGGGGCAGAGTGAGGAAGAGTGGCGTAAGGCGCGTAGCGATATCCAGATGATATTTCAGGATCCGCTGGCCTCGCTTAACCCGCGCATGACCATCGGCGATATTATCGCCGAGCCCTTACGCACCTATCACCCTGAGCTTTCTCGCCAGGACATCAAAGATCGCGTCAAAACGATGATGATGAAAGTGGGCTTGTTGCCTAACCTGATTAACCGGTATCCGCACGAGTTTTCAGGCGGTCAGTGTCAGCGTATCGGCATTGCGCGTGCATTGATTCTTGAGCCTAAACTGATCATCTGTGATGAACCGGTCTCTGCACTGGATGTGTCCATTCAGGCGCAGGTGGTCAACCTGCTACAGCAACTGCAGCGAGAAATGGGGCTGTCGCTGATCTTTATCGCCCACGACCTGGCGGTGGTGAAGCACATCTCGGATCGCGTACTGGTGATGTATCTGGGGCACGCGGTGGAGCTGGGCACCTACGATGAGGTGTATACCCATCCGCAGCATCCTTATACAAAAGCGCTGATGTCAGCCGTACCGATTCCCGATCCGGATCTGGAAAAAAATAAGCAGATTCAGTTGCTGGAAGGGGAGTTACCGTCGCCGATCAATCCGCCATCCGGGTGCGTTTTCCGCACCCGCTGCCCGATTGCCGGACCGGAATGCGCCAAAACGCGGCCGCTGCTCGAAGGCAGCTTCCGCCATGCGGTGTCCTGCCTGAAGGTGGATCCGCTTTAAACGAAAACGCCGGGCTGTTGCCCGGCGTTTTCGTTACGAGGTGAGGACTATTCACGCCACAAAATGTGGCACAGCTTGTGATCTTTTTCCCGACACAGCAGTACGCGCGCAAACACATCGGTAATAGGTTCGCCGTCTGCTTCGCCCAGACCAATGACCACTTCAGAGAAAAAGTCGGGGTTCAAATCGAAGTCCACGTGCTCCTGCCAGTCTTCACCCGGATCAAACAGTTCTGCGCCGCCACGCTCTTCAAACTGCAGATTGAAAAGAATAATGTCAGCAGGGTCAAGGTTGTCACCTGCCAGTTCAAGAAAAATGTCGTAGGCCTGTTCCAGCGTTTCGTCTTCTGTCAGGCGGTTGTTCAGATCCATTTTCGGTCCCGTTTATCTGAGGGCGGTTCGTAATTTCGCTCGTTTTACAGTAAAGGACTAAAGAAGTAAAACAGTCGTTCGACAATCCGCTTCCACCAGGCACGTTTTGCCCACCGTCTGGCGTCAAGCAGACGCGAACGGGCAATATAGTCGTCCTGGACGCAGGCCAAATCGCTGCCAAATCCGGCATCATCGACGGCGAGTGTGATTTCGAAATTCAGCCATAAGCTGCGCATATCGAGATTTACGGTCCCCACTAAACTCAACTGACCATCGACCAGCACGCTTTTGGTATGCAGCAGGCCATCTTCAAACTGGTAGATCTTAACGCCGGCCTCAAGCAGCTCACTAAAAAACGAGCGGCTGGCCCAGCTTACCAGCAGAGAGTCGTTGTGCCGGGGAACCACCAGACTCACATTGACGCCACGTAGCGCAGCCGTGCAGATGGCATGCAGCAGATCGTCACTGGGCACCAGATAAGGCGTGGTCATGATCAGCTGTTCGCGGGCAGAGTAGACCGCCGTAAGCAACGCCTGATGAATTAAATCCTCGGGAAAACCGGGACCGGAAGCGATCACCTGAACGGTATGACCACTTTCCTGTTCGAACGGCATAATATTGCGGTCGGGCGGTGGGGGCAGAATACGCTTGCCGGTCTCAATTTCCCAGTCACAGCTGTAAACGATCCCCATGGCGGTTGATACCGGCCCTTCCATACGCGCCATCAGATCGACCCACTGACCCACGCCCGCGTCCTGTTTAAAAAAGCGCGGGTCCACCAGATTCATGCTGCCGGTATAGGCAATATAGTTATCAATCAGCACCATTTTGCGATGCTGACGTAAATCCATACGACGCAGAAAGACACGCAGCAGGCTGACCTGTAGCGCCTCAACCACATCAATACCCGCATTACGCATCATCCCGACCCACGGGCTGCGGAAGAAGGCGACGCTGCCTGCGGAATCCAGCATAAGGCGGCAGTGAACGCCGCGACGCGACGCGGCCATCAGGGATTCGGCGACTTCATCCGCCAGTCCCCCCGGATTCCAGATATAAAACACCATCTCAATATTGTGCCGGGCCAGCTGAATATCCCTGATAAGGGCTTTCATTACATCGTCCGAACTGGTCAACAGCTGTAACTGATTCCCTTTCACCCCTGCGATGCCCTGACGGTTGTTGCACAACTGAAATAACGCCTGCGCGACATCGCTGTAATCGGTGGCAAAGATTTCGGTACGCTTTTTAAGATCATTCAGCCAGCGGGCGGTAGAGGGCCACATCGTTCGCGCGCGTTCAGCCCGGCGTTTACCCAGATGCAATTCACCAAACGACAGATAAGCAATAATGCCAACCAGTGGCAGAATAAAAATAATCAGCAGCCATGCCATTGCCGAGGTTACGGCTCGTCGCTTCATCAGAATGCGCAGGGTAATACCTGCAATCAATAACCAGTAACCAAATACCAATAACCAACTGATAAGCGTATAAAACGTCGTCATTAAGTGGACATCCTGTTCGCGCTTGAATCTGAGAAGTTTACGTGGAGATGGTAGGGAGTGAAACCCTTAATCATCGTGGTATGTCAATGCGAGATCCGATTTGGCATTAGCGCAGAGATCTCTATAATGCGTGCGCGTGAGTCAGATGTCAGAGAGGAAGTTATGAGACGAAGCAGAAACGAAGTGGCCCGCTGGAGAATGTTGCGTCAGGTGCAGCGTCGACGTTCGCGCTGGCTGGAAGGGCAGTCACGCCGCTATAAACGCATCCACGGGATTCGCCATCAACTGGCGCAACAGCAACGTCGTTCCATTCTGTTTATCACACAAAATCTCTGATGACGCAGCCGCGCGAAGCGGCTGTTAAATTACTGTCCGGTCATCAATAAGTTGACGTTAACCAACTGGACGGCTGCCGCCAGTACAATCAGCATGACGATCAGGTGCTTTTTGTTTCGCCAGCCGTGCTTTCGCCACAGATACAACGCGCCACCCACAAGCAGGGTGATGACCAGCAGCAGGGCCATGATAATGGCATGCATTCAGACTATCTCTGTAGAAGCGTCAGTGTTGTCGGCGGGCTCAGAAAACCCGCTTAAACGGCTTGACGCTGACGTGTTTGTAAACACCCGCCGCAATATAGGGATCGTCCGCTGCCCAGGCCTGGGCCGTTTCCAGTGACGGGAACTCTGCAATCACCGTGGAGCCGGTGAAACCGGCTACGCCAGGATCGTTACTGTCAACCGCAGGCATGGGGCCTGCAACGATCAAACGGCCTTCTTCATGCAGCAGCTTCAGACGCGCAAGGTGAGCGGGGCGCACCGCGTTGCGTTTTTCCAGAGAATCGGCGTTATCTTCAGCATAAATGACGTAAAGCACTAGGGCGCTCCCATTGACTCTATAAATTTTGCAACACGGTAAGGGATAGTTAAGTAGAGTGCAAACGAAACCTTGCGTCAATAACGTGCTGAGCATAATGGGCTAAAGGGGCTTTTTTCGCCCGGCACTAAGGTGATTATTGAAACTGATTGCTATTTGCATTTAAAATCAGGGCTTCATTTGATAACTGCGATTGTTATGACCACGCTGACTATGCCTTTACCGAAACGCACGCCTGTCGCCATGATGTTGTCCGTTGTGCTCCATGGTGCAGTCATTGCCGGTATTCTCTATGCGTCTTTTCATCAAACCCGAGAACTGCCCAAAGCATCCCAGCCAATCAGTGTGACAATGGTCGCGCCCGAGGTTCAGCCTGAACCCGCAATCACGCAACCGACACCGCAACCGGAACCGGAACCGGAACCCCAGCCAGCCCCCGAGTCTGTGGCCGAGCCGAAACCCGCCCCGGAACCGCCTAAAGCTGAGCCAGTGCCGATTCCCAAACCGGAACCCAAACCTGAGCCAAAACCCAGACCGCGGCACCAGCCCAAACATACACAGCCAAAACGCGAAGTAAAACCGCGTGAGGAAGCGAAGCCCCAGGCCAACCCCTTTAAGCAGGATGCGCCTGCAACACAGACTAAGCCTGCGACAGCGCCGAAAGCGACACCGTCAGCAACACCTGCGCAGACGGCCTCAACCGGCCCAAAAGCGCTGAATATCAGCAAGCCAGCCTATCCGCCACGCGCGGCGGCCCTGCGAGTAGAAGGCCGTGTCAGAGTGAAATTTGATGTGGACAGTGACGGACGGGTCGACAACATTGATATTCTGTCTGCGGAACCGCGCAACATGTTTGAGCGCAGCGTCAAACAGGCCATGCGTTCGTGGCGCTATCAAAGCGGTAAGCCCGGTACCGGTCTGACGATGAATATTGTGTTTAAAATTAACGGCGGGGCCAGCCTTGAATAAGGCTTGTGAGGCGTTTCAGCAATGTGAAGTCGGCTAAGCGGGCCCGGACCCGCCCGGGTCCGGTTCAGATTCAGCCTGTCTGCGATGTCAGGCTGAACCGCACTCAGGCAGGGGCTGACTGATTATCCCGTCCCGCAGGCAGCTGACGGGGATGGCCTTCATTGTCCACCGCAACATAAATAAAGACCGCTTCGGTTGCGCAATAGGTCTGACCAATAGGCTCAGACGACACTTTCTTAATCCATACCTGCACATTGATCGTCATTGAGCTGTTGCCCGTGCGAATGCACTGTGCGTAGCAACTGACAACATCGCCGACCGCGACGGGTTTTAAAAAGGTCATACCATCCACTCTGACGGTGACGACACGGCCCTCGGCGATTTCTTTTGCCAGAATGGCACCGCCCATATCCATTTGCGACATTAACCAGCCACCGAAGATGTCGCCGTTTGCGTTAGTATCCGCAGGCATCGCGAGCGTCCGCATGACCATTTCGCCCTGGGGCAATTTATGTTTTTCGTCCATTGCGTTGTTTTCTTATGTAATGAATGAAAGAAAGTCTGCCCGCACAGACGGGCAGCAGGTTTATTTTTGCTGTTGTTGCGGCATTTTACGCCAGATATAGAGCCCACTCAGTAAGGTAAAGAGCAGCGTCAGGCCGGTCAGCCCAAACACTTTAAAGTTAACCCAGACTGACTGAGGTAACCAAAATGCCACATAGATATTCGCCAGACCACACAATAAAAAGAAGAGGGCCCAGGCAATATTCAGATTGCGCCATACGGTGTTGGGTAACTCCAGCTCTTTTCCCAACATGGTCTGAATTAACGGCTGTTTCATAAACCACTGGCTGAACAGTAACGCCAGCGCAAACAGGCTGTAGATCACCGTGACTTTCCATTTAATAAATTCATCATTATGGAAAACCAGGGTGAGCGTGCCAAACACCGCCACCAGCACAAACGTAAAAATGGTCATTTTTTCAAGCTTGCGATAGAGCACCCAGCTTGCCACCAGCGCCAGACCGGTCGCGACAACCAGGGCTCCTGAGGCGACGAAGATGTCGTACAACTTATAAAAAATAAAGAAAACCACAAGGGGAAGAAAGTCGAGTAACTGCTTCATAGTCATTCCAGTTAAGGCGGTATTCCCGGCCAGTGCGCCCGAAGGCGCACGGACAATCAACGTAACAGCATATAAAGCCGGTACAGGTAAATTACTAACAGGGTTGAAATCAGATTCCCGATAGCGGTGAAAATCACCGTCGACACGTTCATCGGCAGCACCACTAACGAGGTAAAGAAAAACATCACTGCCAGTTTTGCCAGCAGCCACAGAATAATGGCTGGCGCAATCAGTCTGACGTTTTTCCAGGCCATGCGCATGCTGGCGCGCATGGCGGCGATAACGCCCAGTTTTTCATTTGCCAGAATGATTGGCGACAACGAGAGCACGATGGTAAGCAGCACGCCAGGCACCACCAGAACCATAAAACCCAGTTGGGCGACCAGGGTGATCAAAAAGGTCAGCAGCAGCAGTTTCGGTAATAAAGGCGCGGATGTACCAATGGCACGCAGCGCGCTCACGCGCTGGCCAGACGATACCAGCGGAATCAGGCACAGCATACCGCCCAACAGCAGCGTATTGCCGACAAGGCCTGCAAAAGTACCCGCAGCAGACGCACGCAGCAGAACCTGCTGCTGTTCGGGTGACATGCTCTGCACCATTTCAAACAGCGAGGCACTGCTGATATCGCCTTGCTGCAGGATCGCCATTTGATCGTCACCCGGTGTGAAGGCATGTAAAAGCATCACTGTGACAAACGCGGTCAACAGTGACATCAGCACCAGGGTAATCAGTTGATGACGAAAAAAATTTCCTGTGTCACGGTATAACGAGCTTGCCGTGATAGACATGTACACTCCTTGAAAGAACCGGGTTAATTAACCCGTCGATTGTACATGTTCTGGCGGCTCGCTGGCACCCGCAACCGGATAACTTTCTGTCATAACAGGTAAAGATGGGTGAAACAGTGCGGGAAGGCCATAGCGTGCCCGGGCCCGATCGCAGCCTTCATTCCCGATCCCGTTTTCGCCGGACATAGCAAACTCCCGGCAGGGCGAGGGGCGGTTCTCATAAATACTGCACGACACGCAGTGGCCGATTTCCCCTTCAAGCGCAATACAGCGCGGCGAACGATCGTTCGTCCCACGCATATTTCGCATCATCAGACTTAAAGGTTCCGTTAATTCTGTGGGAACGGGGCCGCCCGCATCGTCGGCTTCAGCCCAGTAAAACGAGACGCGGAAGTGGGCACAACAGGCACCACAGCTAATACAGGGGTTTGTAGTTTCACTCATTTGATCGCCCGCCACCTCTAAGGCATCGAACCAAAATCACAGGGGGAGATGAGCAAAGTAATGCCGCTCCATTTTTTCGGCAAGCACTATTTGTGTCCGGGATACGGGCATAAAATTGATCTGAGTCAATCCATTGTTTTTTAAATCATTTTTCCGTCTTGATTTAGATGCATTTATAAAAAAATCGCGCTAAACCTGTGCGCACAAAAAAATGATTCAGTGCAGGCACCTTACTTTCTCACAGGAGTGACTATGAAACTGGCTAAATGCGCCATGCTGCTGGCGCTTGCGTTACCTCAACTGGCACTGGCCCACCAGGCAGGTGATTTTTTTATTCGCGCAGGTAGCGCCACCGTTCGACCTAACGAAGGCTCGGATAACGTACTGGGTATGGGCGGATTCAGTGCCAGTAATGATACCCAACTGGGTTTAACGTTCACCTATATGGCGACAGACAATATTGGCGTCGAGCTACTGGCCGCCACACCGTTCCGCCATAAAGTTGGCCTTGGACCAACGGGCACGCTGGCGACGGTCCGGCAATTGCCGCCCACACTGATGGCACAGTACTACTTCTTTGACAGCCAAAGCAAAGCGCGACCCTATGTCGGCGTCGGCATTAACTACACGACGTTTTACGATGCAAAGTTTAATCAGACCGGTCGTGATGCGGGATTAAGTGATCTCAGTGTGAAAGACTCATGGGGCATTGCCGGTCAGGTAGGGCTGGATTATCAGATTAACCGTGACTGGCTGCTGAATGCATCATTGTGGTACATGGATATTGATACGAACGTGAAATTTAAAGCGGGCGATCAGCAGCAAAATATTCATATGCGTGTTGACCCCTGGGTATTCTTCTTTGGCGCAGGTTATCGCTTCTGAAGAAAAAGGGCCACGCAATGCGTGGCCCTTTTGGGTTTAAAACGGCGTTATTTAATTTGCATGTTATTTACGACGGATCTTACCCCAGCAACGCTTCGGGTCACCTGAACAGCACGGTTAGCCATTTGTGGTGAGCTGACAAAGCCGCTGAGCTGCACTTTACCTTTAAAGGTTTCAACGTTGATTTCGGTTGATTTCAGTGACTCATCTTTTAACAATTCGGCTTTCACTTTGGTGGTAATCACGGTGTCATCAATGTAACCGCCGGTGCCTTCTTTCGTTGGCGTTGGCGCACAGGCGCTGAGTGTTAATGCAACAACAGCCGCGACCATGGCACTTGCCAGCACTTTAAACCATTTCATTGCTTCTCTCCCTGTCACAAATAGGATACGTCGTTAACATAACGGCGCCTGTTAATTGTGGTGCAGAAAATCCGAAATGGGCAAACGGACAGCGAAAAAAAACAGCGAAATCATGCCTTACCGGGCGGTAAGGCATAAGGTGAAGGCTGTTAGCGGGTGGCGGCTTTCATGCGGGAGACAAATTCTTTTAATTCAGTCAGCATCACTTCGGGCTGCGCTAAATTTTTCTCGATAATTTTTACCACGGCAGAACCAGAAATAGCCCCCGCCACGCCGGCATCAATGACTTCTTTTACCTGAGAGGGCTCGGATATACCAAAGCCCTGGAGAGAAGGCGGTGCATGGTACTCACGCATTTTATCGATCAAATGCTTCAAAGGCAGATTAGCACGATTTTCAGCACCGGTGATGCCAGCACGTGAAAGCACGTAGATATATCCACGACCATGTGAAGAAATTTGTCTCAGAAGTTCATCGTCTGCATTTGGCGGACAGAAGAAAATAGGAGCAATATTATGACGCATAGCAGCCTGTCGAAAGGGAGCAGACTCTTCCACAGGGACATCGCCAATTAATACAGAGTCAACGCCCGCTTGTTCACAGCGTTGATAAAATGCGTCGATACCATTATTAAAGACCAGATTTGCATACATCAGCAAGCCAATCGGCAGGTCAGGATATTTTTGGCGAACGCTCGCAATTATCTCAAAGCATTGTGTAGTGGTGGTGCCAGCGGCAAAAGCACGAAGGCCCGCTCCCTGAATTGTCGGTCCGTCAGCAAGAGGGTCCGAGAAGGGGATACCGAGTTCAAGTGCATCGGCGCCACCTTCAACAAGGGCATCAATAATACGTAGCGATAGCTCAGGAGAAGGATCACCCAGCGTTATGTAAGGGACAAACACACCTTCTTTCTTCGCCGCCAGACGCGTAAACAGTCGATCATAACGTTCCATCAAATTTCTCCCTGCGCAGTCAGAATATCGTGAACGGTGAAGATATCTTTATCACCCCGCCCAGAAAGGTTCACCACAATCAGCTGCTCTTTCTCCGGCTCCGCCTTCGCCATTTTTAACGCATGGGCCAGCGCATGGGCGGATTCAAGCGCAGGGATAATGCCTTCCGCACGACACAGCGTTTTAAAGGCTGCCAGCGCTTCATTGTCGGTGACGGAAACATAGTCCGCGCGGCCGATGCTGTTCAGATGGGCGTGCTGAGGGCCGACTGACGGGAAATCGAGGCCGGCAGAAATCGAGTAGGACTCTTCGATTTGCCCTTCGCTGGTCTGCATCATCGGGGCTTTCATCCCGAAGTAGATGCCGACCCGGCCGTGTTTCAGCGGTGCGCCGTGCTCACCGGTTTCGATACCGTGGCCCGCTGGCTCAACGCCAATCAGTTTGACGCTCTCTTCCTCGATGAAATCGGCAAACATGCCAATCGCATTGGAGCCGCCGCCGACGCAGGCGATGACGGCGTCTGGCAGACGTCCTTCTTTTTCCAGAATCTGTTTTTTCGTCTCTTCACCGATCATGCGCTGGAACTCACGCACGATGGTCGGGAAGGGGTGCGGGCCGGCCGCGGTGCCCAGCATATAGTGGGCGGTTTCATAGCTGCCCGACCAGTCACGCAGCGCCTCGTTACAGGCATCTTTCAGGGTGGCGGAACCGCTGTGAACCGGAATCACTTCGGCACCCATCAGGCGCATACGAAAGACGTTAGGTGACTGACGCTCAACATCCTTGGCGCCCATGTAGATGCGGCATTTCATGCCCAGCAGCGCACAGGCCAGGGCTGAAGCCACACCATGCTGACCGGCTCCGGTTTCCGCTATAATCTCGTTTTTGCCCATCCGTTTAGCCAGCAACGCTTGTCCCAGTACCTGGTTCGTTTTGTGCGCGCCGCCGTGCAGCAGATCTTCACGTTTCAGGTATAGGCGGGTTTGAGTGCCTTTGGTCAGGTTACCGCACAGGGTTAAGGCTGTCGGGCGGCCGGCATAGTTTTTCAACAGGTCGGTAAATTCAGCCTGAAACTCAGGGTCTTTTTGGGCGCTGACAAAGGCTTCTTCAAGCTGCTTCAGCGCAGGCATCAGAATTTGTGGCACGTACATGCCGCCAAACTCGCCGAAATAGGGATTAAGTAAAGTCATGGATCTATCCTTTTGTGTGCCCGCCTTCAGGCGGGCCAGTCCAGTCAGTAGGCGCGAAGCGTTCGGAACACCGCCGCAATTTTGCTGGCATCTTTGATGCCTGGCGCGCTTTCTACACCGGAATTAAAATCGAGTCCTGCACAACCCAACTGTGCGGCTTCCACACAGTTATCCGCGCTCAGCCCACCGGCCAGCAGAACATTCTTCAGGTCCTGCCCGTGTAGCAGCGACCAGTCAAAGGTCTGGCCCGAACCGCCCTGACCATTATCGAAAACGTAACGGTCAATATGCGGCCAGTTACGTTCTGGCAACGCGTCGCTGATGCTGAGCGCTTTCCAGATTTGTACCTGTTCAGGCAGTGCCTGATAAAGCGCAGCCACATAAGCGTGGTCTTCATCGCCATGCAACTGCACAGCAGACAGCTGCAATGATTGCACTTTAGTGACAATGTCACTTATTGCCGCATTGCGGAACACACCGACATAGTTAAGCGGGGCACCGGCTATCACGGCACGTGCTTTCTCGGTATCCACCTGACGCGGCGAGCCCTCGGCAAAAATAATTCCGCCGTAAATAGCGCCGGCATCACAGGCCGCGCAGGCATCTTCAGGGCGCGTCAGTCCGCATACCTTGTTGCTGCCCAGGGTGACACGTCGCACCGCAGCATGAAGATCCTCTTCTTCCATCAATGCCGAACCAATCAGGAAGCCATTTGCAAAATGACTCAGTTCACGCACATCGCGGTAATTGTTGATGCCCGATTCGCTGATAACGGTCACACCTTGCCCCAGGCGCGGCGCAAGCTGACGCGTCCGGTTGAGATCAATCGACAGATCGCGCAGGTCGCGGTTATTAATGCCGACCACTTTGGCTTCCAGCGCAATAGCGCGTTCCAGCTCCTGCTCATTGCTGACTTCAGTCAAAACGCCCATCTGCAGGCTGTGTGCGATGGCGGAAAGCTGACGATACTGCTCATCATCCACGACCGACAGCATCAGCAGGATGGCGTCAGCCTGATAAAAACGCGCCAGATAAATTTGATAAGGGTCGATGATAAAGTCTTTACACAGCACCGGCTGCGTAATCGCAGCACTGACGACGGGCAAAAAGGCAAAGTCGCCCTGGAAATATTTTTCGTCGGTTAATACCGAAACGGCAGAAGCATAATGGCGATACACCCCGGCGATCATTTCGGGATCGAAATCATCGCGGATCAGCCCTTTTGAAGGCGAAGCCTTTTTGCATTCCAGAATAAAGGCAGTGCGGGTGCCCTGCAGTGCGTCATAAAAACTACGGCTGGAAGGAACAATGCGCGGCTGGAAGCTCTCCAGCGGTTGCTGCTGCTTACGCGCTTCAACCCAGACGGCTTTGTCTTTCACGATTTTATCTAACACTGTACCCTGCATGATTATCCTCTTGATGCCAGAGCCACCACGCGCTCATAAGCCTGACCGCTACGGATGGCGTTAAGCGCACGCTGTGCATTTTCACGGAGATCTTCATTACCAAACACTTTCAGGAGCATGGCCACATTCATGGCAACCGCCTCCTCATGGGCCTGCTCGCCATTACCCTGGAGTAAACGTGTCAGAATGTCACGGTTTTCTTCGGGCGTGCCGCCTGCTAGCGCGTCTTTAGGATGAAATCCGAAACCAAAATCCTCCGGACTTAACTGATAGCGGGTGATTTCCCCTTCGCGCAGCTCGGCCACCTGTGTCACATCGTGCAGGGCAACCTCATCCATGCCGCCGCCATGTACCACGGCTGCACGCTGGTAGCCTAATACTTTCAGCGTCTGAGCAATCGGCAAGACCAGCTCAGGGCTGTACACGCCAATAACGGCTAACGGTGGGCGCGCAGGGTTGATCAGTGGCCCCAGAACGTTAAACAACGTGCGGGTCTTCAACTGCTGACGCACCGGCATAGCATGGCGAAAGCCCGTGTGGTACTGCGGTGCGAACAGGAAGCAGACATTCAGATCGTCCAGTGCGCGCCGCGCCAGCTCAGCGGGCATATCCAGGTTAATCCCGAAAGCGGCCAGCAGGTCGGATGACCCCGATTTGCTGGATACGCTGCGATTGCCATGTTTTGCCACCTTCAGACCACAGGTAGCGGCGACAAAGGCGCTGGCGGTTGAAATATTAATGCTGTTACTGCCATCCCCGCCGGTGCCCACAATATCGGCGAACGCATAATCCGGACGCGGAAACGGTTTGGCATCTTCAAGTAAGGCACAGGCTGCCCCGGCGATTTCCTCCGGGTTCTCGCCCCGGACTTTCATCGCAACCAACGCCGCCGCCAGTTGGGTAGGTTCAAGCTGGCCGGTAATAATGGCGCTGAACAGCTGGTGGCTTTCTGCCTGCGTCAGACTATGCGACTGGTAAAGTTTTTCCAGAATCGGTTGCATTGCGTTCTCCCTGTTACTTCGCCAGCGCCCAGGCAAGTGTCTGTTCAAGCAGACGTGCGCCCTGAGTGGTTAAAATGGATTCAGGATGGAACTGGAATCCGCAAACCCGATCGTGTTCATGACGGACGGCCATCACCATGCCGTTGTAGCTGGCATTGACCGTTAATTCGTCTGGTGTATTGCTGCCCACCAGTGAGTGGTAACGGGCAACGGGAAGAGGATTACTCAGTCCGGAAAACATCGCCTCGCCGTCATGGATAATGGATGACGCTTTGCCATGCAAAATTTCACCGGCCTGACCGACATGGCCGCCATACGCTTCCACAATCGCCTGATGGCCCAGGCAGATCCCGATAATCGGTAACTTTCCGCGTAGCGCACGCAGCAGTTCGGGCATACAGCCCGCGTCTTTCGGCGCGCCAGGGCCGGGTGACAGCATCAGGACAGGATTGTCCATGCTCTGCAAACGTTCAGTCAGCAAAGCGGCCGGTACGTTGTTGCGGTAAATCACCACGTTGTGCCCAAAGGTGCGCAGTTGATCGACAAGGTTGTAGGTAAATGAGTCGATGTTATCCAGCAGCAGGATGTCAGCCATCAGAAGATCTCCTTGCAGTGATGAGCAGTGGCGATAGCGCGCAGCACCGCGCGGGCTTTATTGCGGCTTTCATCGGCCTCGGCCTGTGGGTTAGAATCGAGCACCACGCCCGCGCCGGCCTGTACAGTGGCCACGCCGTCTTCCACGTAGGCTGAGCGGATCACAATACAGGTATCCAAATCACCGTTGGCGGTGAAATAGCCGACAGCGCCGCCGTAAATACCGCGTCGGGTGCCTTCTGCTTCAGCGATCAGTTGCATGGCGCGAACTTTAGGCGCGCCGCTCAGCGTGCCCATATTCATGCAGGCGCGGTAGGCATGTAGCACATCCAGATCCTCACGCAATGTCCCCACCACGCGGGAGACCAGGTGCATAACAAAGGAATAACGATCAACCTTGGTCAGATCCGCGACGTAGCGGCTTCCGGGACGACAAATGCGCGCCAGGTCATTGCGTGCGAGATCGACCAGCATCAGGTGCTCGGCCAGCTCTTTATGATCGGTGCGCATTTCAAGTTCGATACGGCTGTCCAGATCGCGGTCCAGCGAGCCATCCGCATGTCGACCGCGTGGACGCGTTCCGGCAATCGGGTAAATTTCGATCTGTCGTGAGGCGGCGTCGTACTTGAGCGAGCTTTCCGGCGAGGCGCCAAAGAGCGAAAAATCCTGATCCTGCATAAAGAACATATACGGGCTGGGATTACTGCGTTTTAACGTATCGTAAGCGGCCAGCGGCGACGGGCAGGGCAGTGAGAAGCGACGTGATGGCACGACCTGGAAGATCTCACCAATACGAATAGCATCCTGCATCTTCCTCACCACATTACAGTATTCCTCATCGCTCTGGCTGGTGGTCAGCGTCATCGTTTCGACCGGCTTGACGGGCAACGCAGGTGCAGGTTGCAGCATTTGTCCGTGTAACTGCTCAATACGGCTTTGCAGACGCTGGAATTCGTGGGTGGACGGACAGAACAGGCTGGCCTGCAGGCGGGCACTGTGTGCCTGGTGATCGAGCACCAGCAGGGTTTCCGCCAGATAGAAACAGTAGTCAGGGCAGCGCTGCTCACTGCTGAGCGTCGGCAGGTCCTCAAAACCCGCGACCAGATCATAGGCAAACAGGCCGCCAACGAACACGGCTTCGCGCTCATTGGCGGGCGAGTTCACTAACTGCGGAATCACACGCAGGGCATCAAACACCGACAGGGCGCGTAAGCGAGAGTCTTCATCTTGCTGATCGTGGGTCGTCGTAAATGTTAACACCCGGCCATCAGGGCGCGATTCATTTTTGATTTCGGCGGGAAGCGCCTCGTCCAGCAGCGGCAGCAGCGCCCGACCATTATCAGACAGGGCCTGCACAGTGACGCAGTTACCCAGCGCGCTGATACGCAGGGCACTGTCGATGATCATCAGACTTTTTAAATTTTCCTTGCTGTCGATATCCGCAGATTCAAGCAGCAGCGTTGACGGGCGCGCGCCGCATAACTGATGAAAAACCGCGGCGGGATCTTCCCGATAAGGGGCGTTACCGGTAATTAACTTCACTGTAGGTTTTGCATTGAGCATGATGATTTCTCTGAATGTCGTCCAAAAAAAAGCCCGCTTGTTGGCGGGCTCAGGTATCTGCACAGGTTTACGCTAAGTGTGCACGACAACGCCGCCCGACCGGGAAACATTGCGCCACCAACCAGTGAAAAGCGTAATAACCATTTTCATAAACACATACCCGTCTGCGGTGAACTTGTGTACTAGTTAACTGGTTCGTGACAAAAATGTCAATACACTTTTTCAGTGACCCATAAAATCGTTATCATGCTGACCTGTTCCATCGCCAGCAGGAGTTGTTTTGAGCGATATCGCCCGTTTTCCGCTTTACGATCTACATAGTCATACACGGGCTTCCGATGGATTGCTATCCCCGCAGGCGCTGGTCGAGCGTGCGGTTGAAATGCGCGTAGGTGTGCTGGCCATTACCGATCACGATACCGTGGCGGGCGTCGCCGAGGCACAGCAGGCCGCATTACGTGCTTCGTTGCCAGTCAATGTCATAGCCGGCGTCGAGATTTCCACGCTGTGGGAAAATCATGAGATCCATATTGTTGGATTAAATATCGATATTCATCATCCCGTGATGACGCAGTTCCTTGCTGGTCAGTATACGACGCGACTGGAACGCGCCCAACGCATTGCTGAGCGGCTTGAAAAAGCCCAGATTCCCGATGCACTGGCGGGCGCCCTGCGTTTAGCCGAAGGGGGAATGATCACGCGGGGACATTTTGCCCGCTATCTGGTTGAGGTTGGCAAAGCGAGCACTATGGCGCAGGTATTCAAAAATTATCTGGCCCGAGGCAAAACCGGCTACGTGCCGCCGCAATGGTGTACAATTAATCAAGCCATTGATGCCATTCACCATTCTGGTGGCTGTGCGGTGCTGGCTCATCCGGGACGCTACGGATTGTCGGCAAAATGGCTGAAACGCCTGATCGCGTATTTTCGCGCTGCGGGGGGTGATGCTATCGAGGTGGCACAATGTCAGCAGGCACCCGATGAGCGTACCACGTTAGCCGGGTACGCCCGGGATAACGATCTGGCCGCATCGCAAGGTTCTGATTTTCATCAACCCTGCCCGTGGATTGAGTTAGGCCGCAAACTGTGGTTACCCGCAGCCGTAGAACCCGTCTGGGAACGCTTTCCCGTACTGGCTCCGGCTGCTGAATGCACGGAAAGGTGACAAGAGGTTTTTATGAGTCAACTGTTTCATATTCATCCGGATAATCCGCAACCGCGTCTGATTAACCAGGCTGTGGAGTACCTGAACAAAGGTGGCGTGATTGTTTACCCGACCGATTCAGGCTATGCCCTGGGATGTCGCCTGGAAGAAAAAGGCGCGATGGAGCGCATTTGCCGTATACGGCAACTGGATGGCCATCATAATTTCACACTGATGTGCCGCGATTTGTCTGAGTTGTCGGTGTATTCACAGGTGGGCAACAGCGCGTTCCGCCTGATTAAAAATAACACGCCGGGCAATTACACGTTTATTCTGAAGGCGACGAAAGAAGTTCCGCGCCGTCTGATGAACGAGAAACGTAAAACCATTGGTTTACGTGTCCCGTCTAATCCAGTGGCCCTGGCGTTACTGGAAGCGCTTAATGAACCGATGATGTCGACATCCTTGATTCTGCCAGGCAATGATTTCACTGAATCTGATCCGGAAGACATTCAGCACAGTATTGGTAAGCTGGTGGACTTAATCATTGACGGCGGCACGCTGGGACAGCAGCCTACCACCGTGATTGATTTGACCAGTGATGCCCCTGAAATTGTCCGTGAAGGCGCTGGCGACACAACGCCTTTTATGTAAGACCGTCAGGTTTTACGGGTGTCAGGAATCGTCGCCTGTAACCAGTTTTTAAACTGGCCGTAAGGGATATAGAGTGACACATCTTTCAGTATCACTTTCCCGCTACGGCCATTTTTAATTGAATCGGAATACCCGACGATCACGCCGCCGATGGTATCGTCACTATTGAAGACCCCACCGCCAGACATCCCCTGAACCACGCCAGCATTGGAAGCCATCGCGATGCACGGACTTTTATTCCAGAGGTTACGAATGGCGGTGCGTGCGAGATTCACACCCTTTGATTCAACAGGTAGCGCCGAAATATAGCTGTAACCGTACATCTTTACGTGATCGCCAATATCGGTGCTGCGGAAGTGAGCCAGCGTATCCGGCGGATTCTTGTGATAAATAATCGCAAGGTCGCAGTAAGGGTGATAAGACTTCACGCGCTGCACGGCAAATTTTGCCACATGCGCGGCAGTCAGGCTGTATTCAGGCGTCAACGGAATAGTGGTGCCCAGCGTGCCTAAACCCAGAATCGTCGGAATGCCTGTCACGCTCATATCCACGTGCTGCATTGCCGTTCGGCTGTACTCGGTATGGCCCACGGAACAACCGCTCAGCGCCAACGCAATCAACGCTGAACTTACAAAACGTTTTTTCATGGTGGTGTCTTCGCTTAAGCATGCCAGTAAAATCCCTGGTGAAGATTAAGGACATGCAAATTAAAGCTCATCGTGAGCCGTATTAACGCAGCGTTTCCCGATGCGCCAGTATTAAGATTAATAACAACCCTTTAGCGTGCTGCAATTTAATGCCTGGGTCAGAAATAACTGACACCGTACGGATTAAAATCTGCTCACTGTCCGGTCGCATAATGTGTTATCGGCAATAGATTGCAATAGTCCAATTTTTTTTAACTTTACGAGGGTAGAAAAAAAAGCCATTGCGGACTTAATGATAAAAAACAGAGTGATGACCACCTTCTTATTCTTTCATTATCGGCTGATGAATAAAATTGTACAGTGATTTTTATGTTGTATAGCTTTTCCCGACGCAACCTGTTGATAATAGAGTAAACAGGGTGCATTGAAGATGCGAGGCGGGCTAACAGAGGGCTGTCGGGCCCACAATGATTTTATTTGACTTAAGTAGCGGTGTTTTGTTTTTATTTTTTGTAAACAGCCACAAAAATAAAACTGTTTAGCGCGCCGACTGAGTGTGAGCCGTTAATGAAAAGTGTCAGACCAGATACCTGGAGACTTAATCATTAATGCGCTACCGGTTTTGGCAGGAAATGATTTATAAGAGGGAGTAAAGACGGAAATAAAGCCAATAGCTGCGATAAGTAACATTAATTAAAATGAAGTAACCAAGTGTGACATTCAGATAATATCCTCCCCCTGTTACGGTTGTGTCATTTGACTTAATTACCCTAAATAAACGTGTGTGCTTATAATGATCTTCTCGCGCGATCACCAGGACGCAACGCAGCCATCTAATTCGACCAGATCTTAACCGGACCTGGCGTGAGCGCGTAGGGATCGTCACGCCCGGGACAGGTGTCGTAAGGCACGGGTCAGCAGCCAGGCCCCGTACGCCGCTTCCGGGCGGCACATTACGGGTTACAATGCCTCAGACATGCTGTATAATGGGGCCAACAGGAAAATATAACCTATTGATTTTAAAGGTTTAATTGCCTAATCCATCCGACGCCTGGGAAGGCGACAATGAGGTAGCTCCATGAGCGAGAAGTTACAAAAAGTCTTAGCGCGTGCCGGTCACGGTTCGCGTCGTGAAATTGAAGCGATGATTGCGGCCGGACGCGTGAGCGTTGACGGTAAGCTTGCCACACTCGGCGATCGCATCGAAAACAATAAAGCCCTGAAAATCCGTATTGATGGCCATCTGGTATCGATTGCTGAATCTGCAACAGAAGTGTGCCGTGTGCTGGCGTATTATAAACCTGAAGGTGAACTCTGCACACGCAGCGATCCTGAAGGGCGGCCTACGGTCTTCGATCGTCTGCCGCGCCTGCGCGGTTCGCGCTGGATTGCCGTTGGCCGCCTTGACGTGAATACCTGTGGACTCATGCTTTTTACAACGGATGGTGAACTGGCTAACCGCCTGATGCATCCCAGCCGGGAAGTGGAACGTGAATACGCGGTGCGCGTGTTTGGCCAGGTTGACGATGACAAAATTCGTCAGCTCAGTAAAGGTGTGCAACTGGAAGATGGTCCGGCAGCGTTCAAAACATTGCGTTTTGCGGGTGGAGAAGGCATCAACCAGTGGTACAACGTCACCCTGACTGAAGGACGCAACCGTGAAGTTCGCCGTTTATGGGAAGCCGTGGGTGTGCAGGTCAGCCGCCTGATGCGTGTCCGCTATGGCGACATCACCTTGCCAAAAGGTGTACCACGCGGTGGCTGGATGGAACTGGATCTGCCAGCGGTCAATTATCTGCGCAATCTGGTAGGAATGGATGACGAAACCGTCACCAAACTGGCGGTTGAGAAAGATCGCCGTCGTACAAAAGCCAATCAGATTCGTCGGGCCGTGAAACGTCACAGCCAGGCCAGTGGCAGACCCGCTCGTCGTAATGCCAGTAGCAAACGCAACGCAACCTGAGTGCCTGCCGGGTTGATATAAGGCTATAAAAAAGCCGCAACATCGTCTGTTGCGGCTTTTTACTTTCTGGCTGACGCTCCCGGACATCTTACCGGTGGAAGAGGGGAAACGCGCCGGTTACTAAGCCGCCCGCCATCAGCACCAGGCTAATCAAAATCCCCCATTTTATGGCAAAACGTTGATGGTCACCGATATCCACTTTGGCCAGACCGACTAACAGATAGACCGACGGCACCAGTGGACTCAGCAGATGGAAGGGTTGGCCCACAATGGAGGCTCGGGCAATTTCTTCTGCTGAAATGCCATAGCTGGCGGCCGTCTGCGCGATGACAGGCAGAATGCCAAAGTAGAAAGCATCGTTGGACATAAAAAAGGTAAACGGCAGACTGATCAGGGCGGTAAATAGCGCAAGATAAGGTCCGAAACTGTGCGGAATAAAGGCCAGCAGACTTTTCGCCATGGCGTCCACCATGCCGGTACCTGACAGTATGCCGGTAAAAATACCTGCCGCAAAAATCAAGGCAGTCACCGCCAGCACATTACTGGCGTGTGAACCGATACGGGCTTTTTGCTCCTCAAGCGAGGGGTAATTAAGCATGACGGCAATTGCAAAAGCCAGCATAAACAGAATCTGGATGGGCATGGCTCCCACCACCAGAAGCACCAGCAGTACCGTGGTCAGAATAAAGTTTGGCCAGAACATTTTGGGCCGGCGATTTGCTGCGCATTCGTCTGCATCACCCAGGCCCAGTTCGATATTATTCAGATGGTCGTCGCTAATGCGCATGACGCCCAGACGTTTACGTTCCTGTAGCCCAAACATGAAGGCCAGACCGACAAGAGCAACACAGGCGATAAGGATGGCCGGTAGCATGGGAATGAAAATATCCAGCGCATCAATGCGCAGCGCGGCCGCCGCGCGGGCAGTGGGGCCTCCCCACGGCGACAGGTTCATGATGCCGCTGGCCAGGTTAACCAGGCAGGTCATTGCCAGCACATTCATGCCCAGTTTCCGGTAGAGGGGAAGAAACGCGGCAATAGCAATCATGTAGGTGGTGGAACTGTCGCCATCCAGCGAGACCAGCAAGGTTAATACAGCGGTACCGACCAGCACTTTAAGCGGGTCGCCACGCACAATTTTCAGGATGAAACGCACCAGCGGATCAAACAGTCCGGCATCGATCATCAGGCCGAAATAGAGAATAGAAAACGTCAGCATCACACCCGTCGGAGCCAGCGTTTTGACCCCGTTCAGCATCATTTCCCCAAGTCCGTGATAAAACCCGCCGATAAGCGCAAAAAGCGTCGGGATAAGAATGAGCGCGATTAGCGCTGACATGCGTTTGGTCATGATCAGATACATGAAACAAACCACCATCGTAAAGCCCAGTATGGTCAGCAAAATAAGAGCCCTCTTATTGGCAAAAGTTATTCAATTGTTATCAGAAAGAACATTTAATTATGAAATCGATTAGTACGGCAATGATTAACCTGTTGATTTGATTAACCACGCGCAATGGGATGATATTAAAGCTAAATATTTTTTATCATTTATTTAACATTGAAGAGTGATCCCGATCGGTTTTACGTCTCTCAACGGTAAAAATATGTGATTGAGATCAATCATGGCGGCGGCGGATGACGCCGGTTTTCAGGCAGGGTTTCTGGAAAAGGCGCGTAAAACGTTTCGCAAAATTAACATGAATGGAAAATAAAAGCGGGAAAAGCCCTGAGGACCAGCTGTGCCAGGCTGCAATGACAATAAGCGGGCATGCACACTGCGTAAGATAAGCAGGCCGGATGCATAAGGGCAGCCAGCCTACGGTAAAGGCTACCAGTCTATTCCCTGCTGTGCCTGGATACCGGCGTCAAAGGCATGTTTCACCGGACGCATTTCCGTCACGGTGTCAGCCATATCCAGTAAGGTGCGATGGCAACCCCGACCCGTAAGGATGACGCTCTGGTGGGCAGGACGGCCTTGCAGAGCGGTTACCAGCTCGTCGAGTGGCAGATAATCCATACTGATCATGTAGGTGATCTCATCCAGAATCACTAAATCAAGCGTGTCATCCGACAGCATGCGTCTGGCATGTTCCCAGACGGCCAGGCAGGCCGCTGTATCGGTCTGGCGATTTTGCGTTTCCCAGGTGAAACCCGTGGCCATTACCTGAAACTCCACCCCGTGCCGGGCCAGAAGGTTGCGTTCGCCGTTGGGCCATTCTCCCTTAATGAACTGAATGGCCGCGGCACGTTTGCCATGCCCGCAGGCGCGTAGAGCCGTGCCAAACGCAGCGGTGGTTTTCCCTTTACCGTTTCCGGTAAACACCATCAAAATGCCTCTGACTTGCTGAGCGGCAGCAATGCGGGCATCCACCTGTTCTTTCAGACGCTGTTGCCGCTGTTGATGACGATCGCTGGTCATTACTCTGCGGCCCCGGGTTTTCTGCCTGGCTGCGCATCGAAGCTCATACCGGTTTTACGGCGGCTGTCATCGCCCATTAAATAGAGGTAAAGAGGCATGATATCGGCAGGCGTTTTGAGTTTACCGGCGTCTTCCTGAGGAAACGCACTGGCGCGCATTTTCGTACGCGTACCGCCAGGATTAATACAGTTAACCCGCAATGCCTGATTTTTATACTCGTCGGCCAGCACCTGCATCATGCCTTCTGTGGCGAACTTTGATACCGCGTAGGCACCCCAACCCGCGCGCCCGGTACGGCCCACACTTGACGTCGTGAATACCAGCGAGCCGCTTTCGGACTTGAGCAGCAACGGCAATAGCGCCTGGGTAAGGTAAAACGTGGCATCAACATTAATTTTCATGACCTGTTGCCAGATTTGCGGATCCAGGTCGGCCAGCGGAACAATCTCACCTAAGATACTGGCGTTATGTAACACACCATCCAGACGGGAGAATGTTTGCGCCAGTTCCTGCGCTAGCTGCGCACAGCGTGCCGGCGTGGCGTCTGAAAGATCCAATACCACCGAATGGGCAGGGCGCTTGTTCAGTTGGTTTATCAACGCTTCTGTCTGCTGCAGCTTTTCAGCGCTGCGCCCCAGTAAAATCACCTCCGCGCCGAAGTGTGCGTAGGTCAGGGCCGCTTCGCGTCCAATGCCGTCAGAAGCACCCGTCACCAGGATAATACGATGGGCAAGTAGATCATCTTTCGGTTGATAATGCATGTTGGGAACCTCCCGCAACGTCTGGATTTTTCGCTTTATGCCCTAATTCAGGGCACGACGCAATTAGCAATAGGGACAATCTGTGCCAGATGCTGGCATTTCAGGCGACGCAGTAGCATAAACCCGTTAAACTAGGCGCTTGTCAGTAATCCTCTGTTTAATAAGGCGACACGATGGATCTTCTTTTGAGTTATGGATTGTTTTTAGCAAAAGCGGTGACGGTGGTCGTTGCCATTGCTGCCATCGTCATGATTGTTGTGCATGCCGCTCAGCGTAAACGTCACCCGGGCGGACAACTGCGATTAACGCGGTTAGATGACGATTACAACAAGATGAAAGAGGCGTTGCAGCTTGAGAAAATGAAACCGCAGGCGCAAAAACTGTGGTTAAAAAACCATAAAAAGTCTGAAAAACAGAAGGCGAAAGCAGAGAAACGCGACGCGAAGCAGGGCAATGTCGACACCGTTAAACCCACGTTGTACGTGCTTAATTTCAATGGCAGCATCGATGCCAGTGAAGTGAAATCGCTACGCGAAGAAATTTCAGCCATTCTGGCGGTTGCCCAGCCGGGCGATGAAGTATTACTGCGTCTGGAAAGCCCGGGCGGCATGGTTCACGGTTATGGCCTGGCGGCGTCACAATTGCAGCGCCTGCGTGATGCCGGGTTGAACCTGACAGCGGCCGTGGACAAAGTGGCGGCGAGCGGCGGCTATATGATGGCCTGTGTGGCCAATACCATCGTGGCCGCGCCTTTTTCCGTCATCGGTTCCATCGGGGTTGTCGCGCAAATCCCTAACTTCAACCGTCTGTTGAAACGTAATGACATTGACGTTGAGTTACACACGGCGGGTCAGTACAAACGTACGCTGACGCTGTTTGGTGAAAACACCGAAGAAGGACGTGAAAAATTTCAGCAGGATTTGAACGAAACCCACCTGTTGTTTAAACAGTTTGTTCATGAAATGCGTCCTTCCCTCGACATTGACCGGGTGGCAACCGGCGAGCACTGGTATGGCCGGCAGGCGCTTGGACTGGGCCTTATCGATCGCATTTCGACCAGTGACGATCTCATTATCGCGAATATGGCGAAATTCACGGTACTGGGCGTGACGTATGTACGACGTCGTTCAAAAATCGATCGCCTGACGCAAAGCGCAGGGCAGGTGCTTGAGCGCATTATGCTCAAATGGTGGCAGCGCAGCGACAAACGGTTTTTGTGATGCATCGACCCGGCTCAGGCCGGGTTTTTTATACCAGGTGATAACGGGGTGACAGCAGAACGGCCAGGTGTTTGAACAGGTTGAACACCGCCGTGGTTTTTGCGGTCGGCAGGCCTTCCGCGTCCAAAAAGTACGGTCCTTTAAACACCAGCACGTCGCCCTGCTGGCTGACGGCAGTAGCTTCAATACCGGCGATAAAATCATCATGTTCCCTGAGCATCGCGTTAGCGATGTCTAACAGTGCCTGGGACGACACTCCCTCAGTCAGATTCTGCATATGTCTGTGCCTTTTTGACAGTCTGATAATTCTTTCTATATTACTTCCGTACTGCACTGTTCGACAAATCGTGGGCAGGGGTAAAAAAAGGGCTTTCCTCACACCAGATGCTAATTAAGTTGCGTAACAGATTTTATCAGGTACAGTGTGGGCGTTTCAGATTCCAGGGATATTGCACCGGGAAGTGCGATTAAGTCAGGCAGAAAAAGCGATTTTTATCATAAAGTTGCACTGTAAAGAATCGACTGACCAGAGATTGAGCCCCACGTCTTGAAATACCAAACAGGCGTAGCAATATTGAACCCGATGGGTTTTCAGGGCGTCCAATCCTCTCCCGTTGAGCAGGATGTATTCATTAGGTAAAGGTAAATATGGGTAAAGCACTCGTTATTGTTGAGTCCCCGGCAAAGGCTAAAACAATCAATAAATACCTCGGCAGTGGCTACGTGGTGAAATCCAGCGTGGGCCATATCCGGGATCTGCCGACCAGTGGTTCAACCGCCAAAAAAAGTGCTGAAACCCCGACAGATAAGAAAGCCAAAAAAGTTAAGAAGGATGAGAAAGCCGCGCTGGTCAGTCGTATGGGCGTTGATCCCTATCACGGCTGGGAAGCGGATTATCAAATCCTGCCCAATAAAGAGAAAGTGGTAGCGGAACTCAAAGCTTTAGCCGAGAACGCCGACCATATCTATCTCGCAACCGACCTTGACCGCGAAGGGGAAGCCATTGCGTGGCACCTGCGGGAAGTGATCGGGGGTGACGATAAGCGCTTTAGCCGCGTGGTGTTCAATGAGATCACCAAAAATGCGATTCGCCAGGCGTTTGAAACGCCGGGCGAACTCAACATTGACCGCGTCAATGCACAGCAGGCACGCCGCTTTATGGACCGTGTCGTGGGGTACATGGTATCCCCGTTATTATGGAAAAAAATCGCGCGAGGCCTGTCTGCCGGTCGCGTGCAGTCTGTTGCTGTCCGGTTAGTGGTTGAGCGTGAGCGTGAAATCAAAGCTTTTGTGCCCGAAGAGTACTGGGAACTGAGCGCTAACCTGACCACGCCGAAGGGCGATGAGCTGACGATGGACGTCACTCATGCGGGCGATAAACCGTTCCGTCCGGTCAATCACGACCAGACGCACGCCGCGCTGGCTCTGCTGGAAAAAGCGCGCTTTGCGGTCACGGACCGTGAAGACAAGCCAACCAGCAGCAAACCCGGCGCGCCGTTTATTACCTCCACGTTGCAGCAGGCGGCGAGTACCCGGCTGGGCTTTGGCGTGAAAAAGACCATGATGATGGCGCAGCGCCTGTATGAAGCGGGCCATATCACCTATATGCGTACCGATTCCACGAACCTGAGCCAGGATGCGGTTTCGATGGTGCGCGGCTACATTGAAGGCCATTTTGGTAAAAAGTACCTGCCCGATGCGGCGAATACCTTCGCCAGCAAAGAGAATTCGCAGGAAGCGCATGAAGCCATCCGTCCATCAGATGTGGAAGTGCTGGCCGAGCAGCTCAAAGATATGGAAGCGGATGCGCAGAAACTGTATCAGCTTATCTGGCGTCAGTTTGTCGCCTGTCAGATGACACCGGCACAGTACGATTCGACCACGCTGACAGTCACGGCAGGGGATTACAAACTGAAGGCCAAAGGGCGTACGCTGCGCTTTGACGGCTGGACCAAAGTCATGCCTGCGCTGCGTAAGAATGATGAGGATCGTACTTTACCACCGGTTAACGTTGGCGATGAGCTGAGCCTGCAGGACCTGTTACCCAGCCAGCACTTTACCAAGCCACCGGCCCGCTTTAGTGAAGCTTCACTGGTCCGTGAGCTGGAAAAACGCGGTATCGGCCGTCCTTCGACCTATGCGGCCATCATTTCCACTATCCAGGATCGTGGCTACGTCAGGGTGGAAAACCGCCGCTTTTACGCTGAAAAAATGGGCGAAATTGTCACCGATCGTCTGGAAGAGAACTTCCGCGAGCTGATGAATTACGACTTTACCGCTCACATGGAAAACAGCCTCGACCAGGTCGCCAACAATCAGGCGGAGTGGAAGGCGGTTCTGGATCGCTTCTTCTCCGATTTCAGCCAGCAGCTGGAACAGGCTGAGAAAGATCCGGAAGAAGGCGGAATGCAGCCGAATCAGATGGTCCTGACCTCCATCGACTGCCCAACCTGCGGCCGTAAAATGGGGATTCGGACAGCCAGCACCGGTGTTTTCCTGGGGTGTTCAGGCTATGCGTTACCGCCGAAAGAGCGTTGCAAGCAAACCATTAATCTGATTCCGGAAAATGAAGTTCTGAATATTCTGGAAGGGGACGATGCCGAAACCAACGCGCTGCGTGCCCGTCGTCGTTGCCAGAAATGTGGCACAGCGATGGACAGCTATCTGATTGATAACGGACGCAAGCTGCACGTTTGCGGTAACAACCCTGAGTGCGATGGTTATGAAATCGAAGAAGGGGAGTTTCGTATCAAGGGCTACGATGGTCCGGTCGTCGAGTGCGAAAAATGTGGTTCTGAAATGCACCTGAAAATGGGGCGTTTCGGTAAGTACATGGCCTGTACCAATGATGACTGTAAGAACACCCGTAAGATTTTGCGTAATGGCGATGTCGCCCCGCCGAAAGAAGATCCCGTGCCGCTGCCCGAACTGCCGTGTGAAAAATCGGATGCGTATTTTGTGTTGCGTGACGGTGCTGCCGGTGTGTTCCTGGCCGCCAATACCTTCCCCAAATCGCGTGAAACCCGCGCACCGTTGGTGGAAGAGCTGCAGCGTTTCCACGACCGTTTACCTGAGAAGTTGAAATATCTGGCCGAAGCGCCAGCAACCGATCCGGAAGGCAACAAGACGCTGGTGCGCTTTAGCCGTAAAACGAAACAGCAGTATGTGGCGTCTGAAAAAGACGGCAAAGCGACAGGCTGGTCAGCGTTTTACATTGACGGCAAGTGGCAGGAAGCGAAAAAGTAACCCTGTAAGGCCAGCATTGCTGGCCTTTTTTCCCCGCCTTATATCATTCCGTTCTACATTGATACTTAAAATGCTATAGTGGTTATAGCATTTCCGATCCCTTCTTTCTGCTCAGCACCTTTCACCCGCCTGGGCGACAGTACGCCACCCGGGGATGCGACTCTGTAACCGACCAGGATAACAACAGATATGAAATTACAGCAGTTGCGCTATATCGTAGAAGTCGTGAACCACAACCTGAATGTTTCATCGACAGCAGAAGGGCTTTACACCTCGCAGCCGGGCATCAGTAAGCAGGTCCGTATGCTGGAGGATGAGCTTGGGGTGCAGATTTTCGCCCGTAGCGGTAAGCACCTGACGCAGGTTACGCCCGCCGGTGAAGAAATCATTCGCATTGCGCGCGAAGTGCTTTCCAAAGTGGATGCCATTAAATCTGTCGCAGGTGAACATACCTGGCCGGATAAAGGCTCGTTATATGTTGCCACTACGCACACTCAGGCGCGCTATGCGCTGCCCGGCGTGATTAAGGGCTTTATCGAACGTTATCCACGTGTCTCGCTGCATATGCATCAGGGTTCACCAACGCAGATTGCCGAGGCGGTTTCTAAAGGCAACGCAGACTTTGCAATTGCCACGGAAGCGCTCCACCTCTACGACGATCTCATTATGCTACCGTGCTATCACTGGAACCGCGCTATCGTGGTCACGCCAGACCATCCGCTGGCGGGAAAAGGGCAGGTGACGATAGAGGAGCTGGCCGATTTTCCGCTGGTAACCTATACCTTCGGCTTCACCGGACGCTCCGAGCTGGATACCGCCTTTATGCGCGCGGGGTTGACGCCACGTATCGTCTTTACCGCAACGGATGCCGATGTCATTAAAACGTATGTTCGCCTGGGGCTGGGCGTAGGGGTGATTGCGAGTATGGCGGTGGATCCCGTTGCTGATCCTGACCTCGTCAGAATTGAAGCCTCTGAAATCTTCACCAACAGTACGACGAAGATTGGTTTCCGCCGCAGCACCTTCCTGCGCAGTTATATGTATGACTTCATCCAGCGCTTCGCCCCCCATCTGACGCGCGATGTCGTGGATACGGCAGTAGCGTTGCGTTCCAACGAGGACATTGAGGCCATGTTTAAAGATATCAAGCTGCCGTTTAAGTAACGGTTATCTGTCGTCGCGTATTCTCAGGCTGCTTAGTGCAGCCTTTTTTATGCAAGAATGTTAGCGCCATGTTTATATTGAGAAGTTTCATTATCTTTTTGTAAATGTAACGTCGATCACATGTTTAAAGCTTGCTGTATCTTAAATGCGAAATACGACACATTTTTGACGCGATTTCTTTGCGGGCTGCCAGGATTATTCCCATACTCCAGTTAACGCTTGATGGAGAAGCTTTTATTTAGGGGTTAGTTAACACGGTCTTTAGTAATGACTGGATCTGAAGTTAAATTAACTCAAATTTTTGTCAGGCGGATTTTAATAGTATGGGTAATAAGTCATTAATCGTTACTTAAGTAATTTTACAGTTTTGATAAATTGCGTTAATCGTTTTGTGCAATAAAAATGACTGGATTTTTGGCCTTAACGGGTTTAGGATTCCTCCTAAATCTTAATCGATGTTATCAATCGTTTTATTGAGAGTGATTATCAAAAACTATGGCTACGAGACTGACTGTTGATCCGGGCTTCCCGGCTAAAAGCACCAAGGTTAAGCGTACAGGTAACACTCGTCGCAATGCCTGGTTAACTGTGTTCGCTGCCTCAGCGCTGTTCTGGGTGGTTGTAGCATTAATGATTTGGCGCATCTGGGGTTAAGCCATGTGGGCAAACGCACTCTGCCATAAGCACACCATGACGACTCGTCAGCATCGTCTCTCTGGCTATAAAGCGAAAGAGCCGGTTGCAAAGGCGGAAAAAGTGACTATCCCCGAAAGTTGGGATCTGAACGAGCATCAGCGTAATTTCATCGAGTCCTTTCTGGACCCGAAAACAAAATAATTTTACATCGCGTTTTTCTTTCGACATTTCTTCTGTCTTTCAGACTTACTTAATTAAGCGCTCTTCACACGTTGCATAAATGATGTCATCCCTTATCAGGATGCGAGTACGGCTTTTATTGCCCTTTCTACGCAGGAGTATTGCTATGAATATGATTAAAATGACCTGGTTTAGTGCTTATGCGTTCTCATTTACCGTGTGGATGGCAGCGCTCTGGGCAGCGCTATAATTTAAACGTGTCTCTTTCTCAATAATGCCTCGCAACATTGCGGGGCATTTTTGTTTGCGTCCGATTGTAGCAATCTGTGTTGTAATCAAAACGTTAACAAAAAAGTGGTCTATCTTTATACTAAACCTTGTTGTCTCTGAGGTTTAAAGACCATGTATTATAAAGGAGGAGCTATGTCGTCATCCCTACGCGAGCAGAGTCAGGAAACACTGCAGGTAGATAATCACAACTATCACATCTTCAGTCTACCTCGCGCTTCACAACATCTCGGTAACATTGATCGGTTGCCTAAATCCCTCAAAGTGCTGTTAGAAAACCTGTTGCGCTGGCAGGATGGCGACTCAGTCACTGAGGAAGATATCCAGGCGCTGGTTGACTGGCAAAAAACCGGCCACGCCGACAGGGAAATTGCTTACCGCCCGGCCCGTGTTTTAATGCAGGATTTCACCGGCGTACCCGCCGTTGTTGATTTAGCCGCGATGCGCGAAGCGGTGAACCGACTGGGCGGAGACGTGAATAAAGTCAACCCACTGTCCCCGGTCGATCTGGTCATTGACCACTCCGTCACCGTTGACCATTTTGGCGACGACGATGCCTTTGAAGAGAACGTGCGGCTGGAGATGGAACGCAACCATGAGCGTTACGTCTTCCTGCGCTGGGGCCAGAAAGCCTTTGACCAGTTCCGGGTGGTGCCACCGGGGACCGGGATCTGTCATCAGGTAAACCTTGAATACCTGGGGAAAGCAATCTGGCAGCAGCAGATAAACGGCGAAACCTATGCCTGGCCGGACACCTTAGTCGGGACGGATTCTCATACCACGATGATCAATGCGCTTGGCGTGCTGGGATGGGGCGTCGGCGGGATTGAAGCCGAAGCGGCGATGCTGGGGCAACCAGTGTCTATGCTGATCCCGGATGTCGTGGGCTTCAAACTCACTGGCAAACTGCGGCCGGGCATTACCGCGACCGATCTGGTGCTAACGGTGACGCAAATGTTGCGTAAGCACGGCGTGGTGGGCAAATTTGTGGAATTCTATGGTGATGGCCTGGCCGATCTGCCGCTGGCGGATCGCGCAACCATCGCCAATATGGCACCGGAATACGGCGCCACCTGCGGTTTCTTCCCTGTCGATGAAGTGACACTGAGCTATATGACCTTAACCGGACGCGATGCCGAACAGGTTGCGCTGGTAGAACATTATGCTAAACGCCAGGGAATGTGGCGTAATGCGGGCGATGAACCTGTCTTCACCAGCAGTCTTGCGCTGGACATGAATGATGTTGAATCAAGTCTGGCCGGACCAAAACGCCCACAGGATCGCGTGTCCCTGGGCGATGTCCCGGCGGCGTTCGACGCCAGCAATGAACTGGAAGTCAACCACGCGCAGAAACCTCATAAAGAAGTCACCTACACGGACAGCGATACCGGACTTTCCCATACCCTGACCGACGGCGCGGTGGCCATTGCGGCGATTACCTCATGTACAAACACCTCAAACCCAAGTGTCCTGATGGCCGCAGGTTTACTGGCGAAAAAGGCGGTAGAGCGGGGCCTGAAACGCCAGCCGTGGGTCAAGGCATCTCTTGCTCCGGGCTCTAAAGTGGTTTCCGACTATCTGGCCGTCGCACAACTGACGCCGTTCCTCGATAAACTGGGCTTTAATCTGGTCGGCTATGGCTGTACAACCTGTATCGGTAACTCCGGCCCGCTGCCGGATGCGATCGAATCGGCGATTAAAGAGGGCGACCTCACTGTGGGGGCCGTGCTGTCGGGTAACCGTAATTTCGAAGGCCGTATTCATCCGCTGATTAAAACCAACTGGCTGGCTTCACCGCCGCTGGTGGTGGCCTATGCGCTCGCGGGGAATATGAAGATCAACCTGCAAACTGATCCGCTCGGACAGGATCGGGATGGCAAGCCGGTCTTTTTGAAAGATATCTGGCCTTCGCCTGAAGAAATCGCGACAGCGGTACAGCAGGTTACCAGCGATATGTACCACAAAGAGTATGCGGAAGTCTTTGACGGTACGCCCGAATGGCAGGCCATCAAAGTCAGCGAAGCCGCGACCTATGACTGGGACGAAGGATCAACCTATATCCGTCTGTCACCGTTCTTTGATGACATGGAAAAAACGCCCAAACCGGTCGAAGACATTCGTGGCGCGCGTTTGCTGGCTATTCTGGGGGATTCGGTCACAACAGACCATATTTCACCGGCAGGCAGCATCAAAGCAGAAAGCCCGGCAGGGCGCTATCTGTTGGCGCATGGTGTCGAGCGCGATGACTTCAACTCCTATGGCTCGCGTCGTGGTAACCACGAAGTCATGATGCGCGGAACCTTTGCCAACATTCGTATCCGCAATGAAATGGTGCCGGGCGTTGAGGGTGGCTATACCAAACATTATCCGAGTGGTGAACAACTGGCCATTTACGATGCCGCGATGAAATATCAGGCCGAAGGCGTGCCGCTGGCCGTCATTGCCGGTAAAGAGTACGGGTCAGGTTCGAGTCGTGACTGGGCAGCTAAGGGACCGCGTCTGCAGGGCGTTCGCGTAGTGATCGCCGAATCGTTCGAACGTATCCACCGCTCTAATCTGATCGGTATGGGGATCTTACCGCTGGAATTCCCGCAGGGCGTAACGCGTAAAACATTAGGACTGAAAGGGGATGAGTCGGTTGACGTTGAGAACCTGTCACAGCTCACGCCGGGCTGCACCGTGCCAGTGACAATCACGCGTGCCGATGGCAGCAAAGAGAAGCTGAATACCCGCTGTCGCATTGATACCGGTAATGAGCTGACCTATTACCGCAACGACGGTATTCTGCATTATGTGATTCGAAATATGCTCAACTGATACGATAAAGCCGGGGAAACCCGGCTTTTTTATTCACTGCTTCGGCAACAGATGGCCCATTTTTTCGGCTTTGGTATCGAGATAGTGCGCATTTTTGGGATTCCGTCCCACCACCAACGGCACACGTTCGACGATGTTAATACCGGCTTCGCTCAGGATTTCAACCTTCCGCGGATTATTCGTAAGCAGACGAACCTCGTTCACCCCAAGGAGCTTAAACATATCTGCGCAGAGCGTGAAGTCGCGTTCATCAGCGGCAAAACCGAGCTGATGGTTAGCTTCAACCGTGTCATACCCTTTGTCCTGCAAAGCGTAAGCGCGAATTTTATTCAGCAGACCGATATTGCGGCCTTCCTGGCGGTGATAAAGCAATACACCACGTCCTTCTTCGGCAATGGCATTCAGCGCAGCTTCAAGTTGAAAGCCGCAATCGCAACGCAGGCTGAACAGCGCATCACCGGTAAGACATTCCGAATGAACGCGCGCCAGGACCGGTTCGTTATCATTGATATCGCCAAAGACCAGAGCAACGTGGTCGTGACCGGTTGCCAGTTCTTCAAAACCTACCATCAGGAAATCTCCCCATGGCGTTGGCAGTTTGGCTTCTGCCACCCGTTTAAGCTGCATGTGACTCTCCAGAACCATCAGAGGATGCACTATCATCATGATAGTGCACAGGCCGATGTGGCCCGACAAACGTGCAATATTGTGCCACAACCGCGAGGTTGGCTGTTAATCTGTGTAAACGATTGTTGTGATAAAGCACGATTATCTAATCCGTAAAGGTTATGTTATTCTTTTTTAAGCTAAAGTTTTACCGGTATGACGGCTTTTCATCAGCAAAAAGGGAAAAGGGATGGTTAAAATTTTGCAACGTACCACAGCAGGGATGGTGTTACTGCTGATGATGCCATTAGCCGTGTGGCTGTCCGGCTGGCAATGGCAACCCGAGGAAAGTAACACGTTTCTGAGAGTCCTGTTCTGGATGACAGAAACGGTGACCCGGCCATGGGGCATACTGACCAGCCTGGTGTTAAGTGCCTGGGTATTATGGTGTCTTCGCTTTCGGCTTAAACCGGCATTGCTGCTGTTGCTGATCATGAATGTCACGATTCTGGCGGGCCAGTATACCAAATCATTCATTAAAGAGCGGGTGCAGGAACCCCGACCTTATGTGGTATGGCTGGAGAAAACGCACGGTCTGGATGACAAAACCTTCTATCAGTTAAACCGCACCCAGCGTGGTGAACGCGTTACCGCACTGATTGCGGATGAATCGCATATTCCGGTCTGGCTGAAAAAGCACTGGGCGTTTGAAACAGGGTTCGCCTTCCCGTCAGGTCATACCTTGTTCGCGGCGAGCTGGGCATTACTGGTCATTGGCCTGCTATGGCCGCGCCGGCATTATAAAACGATAGTGCTGGTCGGCGTTTGGGCGGTGGGCGTTATGGGAAGCCGCTTGTTACTGGGTATGCACTGGCCGCGCGATCTTGCCGTTGCCACCGTGCTGTCCTGGTTTTTGGTGGTCATCGCCACCTGGCTTGCCCAGCGCTTTTGTGGACCGCTGACGTTGCCCCCCGACGAGCAAAAGGAAGTGGCAGAACGCGACCAGGGATTGTAATTGCGCCGTTCAGCCTCATATCTTGCGACTGAACCGCGCAAAAGTGCTTCGCCTGATGCTGCAAGGAGCAGTATTTCTGCCGTAATTTTGGCATACTTTGATTCGACAACCTCACAACAGGATGCACTGTGAAATATTTGCTGATTTTTTTAGTGGTTTTGGTCATTTTTATCATTTCTGTGACCCTTGGCGCACACAACGACCAGGTTATCACCTTTAACTATCTGCTGGCGCAGGGCGATTTCCGTATCTCCACCTTACTGGCAACGTTGTTCGGCGTGGGCTTCCTGCTGGGCTGGGTCATCTGTGGGCTGTTCTGGCTGCGTGTTCGCGTCTCGCTGGCGAACGCCCAACGTAAAATTAAACGTCTGCAGGCTCAGGTTGATCAGAATGCGCCTGGCACAGGTGGTAAACCGTTGCCGCCAACCGTGCAGGAATAAGATTCCATGTTAGAACTGCTGTTTCTGTTACTGCCTGTTGCGGCGGCCTATGGCTGGTACATGGGACGCCGTAGTGCGCAGCAGGACAAGCAACAGGAATCCAACCGCTTGTCACGCGAATACGTGGCGGGCGTTAACTTTCTGCTGTCTAACCAACAGGATAAAGCGGTCGATCTGTTCCTTGATATGCTGAAGGAAGACAGCGGCACCGTTGAGGCGCATCTTACGCTGGGAAACCTGTTCCGCTCCCGCGGTGAAGTCGACCGTGCAATTCGAATCCATCAGTCGTTAATGGAAAGTGCCTCTCTGAGCTATGAGCAGCGTTTATTAGCTATCCAGCAACTGGGGCGCGATTACATGGCCGCGGGGCTTTATGACCGCGCAGAAGACATGTTTAAACAGCTCACCGATGAAACGGATTTCCGCATTGGTGCCCTGCAGCAGTTATTGCTTATTCATCAGGCGACCAGCGACTGGCTTCAGGCGATTGAGGTCGCTGAGCGCCTGGTGAAATTAGGCAAAGACAAGCAGAAGGGCGAGATCGCGCATTTCTACTGTGAACTGGCTTTGCAGGCGATGAGCAGCGACGATCTTGACCGCGCAATGACGCTGTTGAAAAAGGGCGAGGCGGCAGATCGCCAGAGCGCGCGAGTCTCCATTATGATGGGACGCATTCTGATGGAGAAAGGGGAGTACGGCAAAGCGGTTGAGCATCTGCAACGTGTACTGGATCAGGACAAAGAACTGGTCAGTGAAACGCTGCCGATGCTGGAGACCTGTTTTCAGCGACTTAATCAGCCCGACGCCTGGGCTGCCTTTCTCAAACGCTGCGTGGAAGAAAATACCGGCGCCGCCGCAGAACTTTATCTTTCCGCGATTCTGGAGCAAGAGCAGGGCGCGGAAGCCGCACAAAATTACATTAATCATCAGTTACAGCGTCATCCCAATATGCGCGTATTTCATCGCCTGATGGAGTTTCACCTGCATGAGGCGGAAGACGGTCGCGCCAAAGAGAGTCTGATGGTCCTGCGCGACCTGGTCGGCGAACAAATCCGGACCAAGCCGCGCTACCGTTGCCAGAAATGTGGGTTTACTGCCCATGCGCTTTACTGGCATTGTCCTTCCTGCCGCACCTGGTCATCGGTCAAACCGATTCGGGGACTCGACGGGCAATAACTGCGCACGCGATGCGCACTGTTGCCTGTCTTTCTGGTGCCTAATTTAGTTACAACATACTATAAAAAGCCTCTTCACCAGCCTGCATCAGCACCGTGCGAATATCGCCTCGCAGGATAACAGGGATTGTGATGGGAAATGCGGGCAGGTAGAATGCGTGCCGTTTGTCTAACGCGCCAGCAGGTGCCTACCGCAGAGGAAATAGCATGGCCTTATCCCCGACTTCACCCGTGTTAGTGGCGCTTGATTACCACGATTTAAACAGCGCGCTGCATTTTGTTGATCAGATAGAGCCAGGTAGCTGTCGCCTGAAAGTGGGCAAAGAAATGTTCACCTTATTTGGCCCTCAGTTGGTCAAAACGCTGCAACAACGCGGCTTTGAAATCTTCCTCGACCTGAAATTCCATGATATTCCCAATACAACGGCCCATGCTGTCGCCGCCGCCGCCGATCTTGGTGTCTGGATGGTGAATGTGCACGCCAGCGGCGGTGCGCGTATGATGAACGCCGCCCGGGAAGCGTTAGTGCCTTTTGGGCAGCAAGCGCCGTTACTGATTGCCGTCACCGTCCTGACCAGTATGAATGCAGATGACTTGCTGGGTCTGGGTATCACGCTTTCGCCGGCAGAGCAGGCCGAGCGCCTGGCAAAGCTGACCCACGAATGTGGCCTGGATGGTGTGGTTTGTTCCGCCCACGAAGCCGCCCGATTTAAACAGGTCATTGGCAGGGACTTCACGCTGGTCACGCCAGGCATCCGCCCGGCCGGCAGCGACGCCGGCGATCAGCGTCGCGTAATGACGCCGCAGCAGGCGAAGCTCGCCGGGGTGGATTATATGGTCATTGGCCGCCCGGTTACACAGTCTGCTAACCCGGCGGCGACGCTGAAAGCCATAATCAATGATCTGGAGGCGGTAAAATGAGTCGTGACAACCCACTTGTATATTCCACAGATTCAGGCCGCATTGTGCAACCCGAACAGAAAGTGGAACGTCCTAAAGGGGACGGCATTGTCCGTATCCAGCGCCAGACCAGCGGCCGGAAAGGCAAGGGCGTTTGCCTGATAACTGGTGTGGACATGGATGACGGTGCACTGAATCTGCTGGCTGCCGAGCTAAAAAAGAAATGCGGTTGCGGCGGATCGGTGAAAGACGGTGTGATTGAAATTCAGGGCGACAAACGTGATTTACTTAAAAGCCTGCTGGAAGCCAAAGGTATGAAAGTAAAACTGGCGGGCGGTTAAATAAAAAACCGGGCGACTTGTGTAGCCCGGCTTATGGTGTAGATGCGCTGCGTAGCCGTTAATTATTTTAATTGCGGTTCTTAGTGAATCTGATGACCGATAATGCCACCTACTGCGGCGCCGCCGACTGTACCCAGCGCGCTGCCGTTGGTCAGTACTGAACCACCAATGGCACCCGCACCTGCACCAATCGCAGTATTGCGGTCACGCTTAGACCAGTTAGAACAGCCGCTTAACGCCACAACCAGGGTGGTCGCTAAGACCGCAACGGTCAATTTTTTCATTGTAATTGTCATAAACTTCTCCTTTATTGTGTTTGCAGAGGCAACACACTAAGTATAGCTTTGAAATTTTTTCAGGCCGCCTGTGCCGCATTATTACCGCATCCTTTTAGTATAAAAACGCGGACACCATGGACGATCTGTTTGTAGCGGCTGAAAAGCACCAGTAGCAGGTGGACCTGCCCGACGCCTGACAGAATTCTATTCATTTTGAAGGTTTTCCGAAGAGGGATAATTCTTAATTCTCAGCACAATTTTCCATTCATAGCTATTTTCCGCTGCTTTTTAGCCATTTGCTCCATAACGTTTTTTCTGCCTGCTCCGCAAAATGTTAAGACCTTATTCAGCAGGAGAAAAAAATGCTGGAACATCTGAAACAACAGGTTCTGGAAGCCAATCTCGATCTTCCTAAACATAACCTTGTTACCTTCACCTGGGGCAATGTCAGCGCCCTCGATCGTGAGCAGGGTTTGCTGGTGATTAAGCCTTCCGGCGTCAGTTACGATGTAATGAAAGTGGATGACATGGTAGTGGTGGATCTGGCGAGCGGAGAGGTTATCGAAGGCACAAAACGTCCTTCCTCTGACACGGCTACGCACCGGGCGCTTTATCTGGCCTGGCCCGAAGTAGGTGGAATTGTCCATACGCACTCACGCCACGCCACCATCTGGGCGCAGGCCGGTCGTGCCATTCCGGCCTGGGGAACCACACACGCGGACGACTTCTACGGTGAAATTCCCTGTACCCGCGCCATGCGTGACGAGGAGATTCAACAGCAATACGAGTGGAATACGGGTGAAGTGATTATTGAAACCTTTGCGCAGCGTGGGCTTTCTCCCACTGCGATTCCCGCCGTGCTGGTGAATTCACATGGCCCCTTCGCGTGGGGCAAAGATGCCCATGCGGCGGTGCACAGCGCGGTGGTGCTGGAAGAGGTGGCGTATATGGGATTGTTCAGTCAGCAGCTGACGGCCGGTCTTCCCCCCATCCAGCAAACCCTGCTCGATCTGCATTACTTGCGCAAGCATGGTGAAAATGCCTGGTACGGCCAGAAATAAGGTTGAGGGCGCAGCCTGGTCTGCGTCCTGATTTGCGCGTTACTCACGGCTTACGTGACGTGAAAGTCTCTTCAGTGCCCGTTATCGGTTGGCGCAGTTCTGCCAGCGAGTCGCGTGCTATCAAGAAATCATACTAATCAATTAAATGTCGTGCATCAGGGATCACTCTGGAATTTATCTTGTAAATCAATCTCTCATTTGGTCTGGCCTTACTCTGGATTAGGCTGATGTGGCGCAATTAGCGCATCAAAATAACAGAGGATGAGACAATGACCGTGATTAACCAACCCACATGCAGACTGTTTTCCGAAGCCGGACAAACCACGCAGTTAGTGGCTTATTACGAAGAAGGGAGACGTACCATGTGGATGATGTTACGCGCCCAACCGCGCCCCAGCTTTAATCATGAACTGATTGAAGAAATCATGAATCTCAGTTACGCGGCCCAGCGTTCTGGCTTGCCCATCGACTTCTGGGTCACCGGCTCGTTAGTGCCACAAATGTTTAATGCTGGTGGTGATTTGCGCTTCTTTGTGGAGTGTATCCGTAATAATCGCCGGGAAGCGTTGCGTGCCTATGCGCGCGCCTGTGTTGACTGCATTCATTCTGCCGCGCGTGGCTTTGACACCGGAGCCGTGACGCTGGCAATGATTGAGGGCAGTGCACTGGGCGGCGGTTTTGAGGCAGCGCTGGCGCATCACTTTATCCTGGCGCAAAACAACGCCCGTATGGGTTTTCCGGAGATTGCGTTTAACCTGTTTCCGGGTATGGGCGGCTATTCATTAGTCGCCCGGCGTTCGGGCATGAAGCTGGCGGAGGAGCTGATCATCGAAGGCGAATCCCACAGCGCAGAGTGGTACGAAACGCGGGGACTGGTTGACAAAGTGTTTCAGCCTGGCGACAGCTACCGTGCCACCCGGACGTTCATTGATACCTTGCGGCCCAAACTCAATGGAGTGCGCGCTATGCTGAAGGCGCGCCAGCGCGTATTGCAGCTTTCCCGCGCCGAGTTAATGGACATCACGGAAGACTGGGTCGATTACGCCTTTTCGCTTGAAGCAAAAGATATCGCCTATATGGAGCGTTTAGTCCAGTTACAAAACCGCCACACCGCATCACTGCGTAAAGCGGGTTAGGGACTTAAGCGTTTACTTGCGGGCAGGATGCTGAGCCAGCCAATGCCCAAACTGTTCGGCGGGCATTGGTTTTGCGTAGAAATAGCCTTGTCGACCATCGACGCCATTCTTCAGCACGAAGGCCTCTTCATCGGCGGTTTCTATGCCTTCGGCAATAACCTGTAAATCCAGCGCCTTGGCAACCGCAACAATCGCGCGTACCAGCGACTGGGAGACAGGGCGTTTATTCACATTGCGGATAAAACTTTGATCCAGCTTAATGGCGTTAATAGGCACTCGTGCCAGCTGTGATAACGAGGAATAACCGGTACCAAAATCATCCAGATGGACCTGGGCACCCAGCTCCTGGAACTTATGCATTAACTTCAGCGCTTCCGCTTCGTTCTCAATCAGACAGCTCTCCGTGAGTTCGATATCGATCGGGCTTTCCGTTAAACCGGCGTCAGTCAGCGCCTGCTTCAGATCGCTGTAGATCGACTGATCCATCAACTGGCGCGCGGAGACGTTGACGGCCACGCGCAGATGAATATCCTGCTGGCGCCACGCGATAATTTGTTTCAACACATTGAGCATCACCCAGCGCCCCAGCGGCACAATCAGTCCTGAATCTTCAGCATAGGGGATAAAGTCAGCAGGCGAGACCAGTCCGCGCTCGGGTGAATGCCAGCGCACCAACGCTTCGGCACTGCGAACTTTCCCGTCCGTGTCCACCTTGGGTTGGTAGTGCACCAGTAAATGGTCCTGCTCCAGCGCTTTGCGAAGATTGGTATCAAGCCACAGATATTCAAATACCCGCCGGTTCATCTCTTCAGCAAAGACGCAATATTTACCGCGATTGTTCTCTTTGGCGTGATACATCGCCGTATCGGCATTGCGGATCAGGCATTCACGATCTTCCCCATGCAGCGGCGCGATGGCAATGCCGATGGAGCAGCCGCTGTAAACTTCGATAAGGCCAATGCGGAAGGGCTGACGTAACCGATCCAGAATGCGCGTCGCCATCGCTTCCAGCGCCGCCTGGCTGGTCTGTTCTGCCAGCACTACAAACTCATCACCGCCAAGGCGTCCCAGCGTCTGGTTCTTACTCAGACAACTCAGAATAGCCAGCGACACCGCCTGCAGCAGTTGATCGCCAAACATATGGCCATAAGCGTCATTCACTTTTTTGAAATTATCCAGGTCCAGATAGACCACACCGGTTTCACTGCCTTCCGCCCGTTCCAGCGCCTGACTGATTTGCTGATGTATCGCGTGGCGGTTGGGCAGGCCGGTAATACCATCCGTATTGGCCATGACACGCAGTCGCTCCTGAGCGCGACGTTCTTCGGTAATATCCGTTCCGGAACAGATGAGGAAAATTTCATTTTTTCCGCTGCCGCTGTGAACAAACTTATTACGAAACAGAAAGAGTCGCTGTCCCTTCATCGTTTTGATCCAGCGTTCGACTTCATAAGAGTTACCATCACGGAAGAAGCCCGCAATGTTGCGACGTGACGCTGCCGCCTCCTGCTTGGTCATAAACAGCTGAAAAACATTCCGGCCAATCACATCCTGCTCATACAGGCCGGTGTACTCTTCGCTGAGTCGGTTAAAGCGCTGAATATTGCCCCGCTGGTCAAGAATGACGATAACGGAATTGGCCTCTGAAACCACCTGTTCCGCAAAGGACAGCCCCAGCGTCAGATCGCGTGCGACCGCCGATGTATCGCCCCAGGCGGATGCGGTACCGGCCCAGACGGACTGATTGATGCGCCGTCCGACAAAATGCATGGCCACCTGCTCACCATGGATTGTTAACGTCAGGTTGATACTGGAAGTAATCACTGGCATAGCTCGCAGTAAACTGCACTGGCCAGGCGTCAGCGGCACAGCAACACTCGTATTCGATGATTCATCTAAGGCAAAAAGCAGCGCATCGCTGTCCGCGCTTAACCGCCAATGAGGGCTGGTTGTACCAAACAAGGTATACAACAATGATTGCCCTTGTTCATCGGTCATGATCACTCCCTCCGGGAAGTCCATAGCTGACGTTATCTCATTATTTTAGCAACAGTATTCATCTACTGATGTCAGCACAAGATGAAAGTGTATTTATTTTACTTTCCAGAAAAAACAGGAACAAAAAACCCCGCCGAAGCGGGGCCGGCAGGCGGTTCAGCACGGACATTTACCCAGTTTTCCAGCCTGACTGGGAAAGCGGGCGTCCAGACAATAACGATGAAAGTCACGCTCGCTCATCGGCGGCAGGTCTGGATGATGCTGCCGCATGTGCTGCAGGTATTTTTGGTAGTCCTGAACGCCCACCATCAGACGAAAGCTTTGCTGTAGCCCCTGCCAGAATGCCCGCCAGCGAAAGCCAGGGCGGACGGGAGCATAGCGTAATTCGCAGCGCACAATTTGCCACGTCCCTGTTGGCCGTGTTACACGATGAATGCTGTCAGACATGGCGAATCTCCTTCCGCAACGTGGTCGCGGACTCATGCGTGGTAGGCACCTCACTGCGCAGGGCACGACGAATCACAAAAAAAGCCGCAATGAGCATGGTGACGGCGACCAGCATAAAGAACCCGCACAGGGCCGCGTTAATCTGGTTACTGAAAACGATGGTGTGCATATCGGCGACGGTTTTCGCCGGTGCGATAATCACGCCTTCATCCAGACCTTTACGGAATTTATTGGCCTGCGCCAGAAAGCCGATGGACGGTTTTTCGTGGAAAATCTTCTGCCATCCCGCGGTCATTGAGGTAATAAACAGCCAGATCGTTGGCAGAATGGTCACCCACGCATAACGCTGCTTCTTCATTTTAAACAGCACCACGGTGCCCAGAATCAGCGCCATGGAGGCCAGCATCTGGTTACCGATGCCAAACAATGGCCACAGCGTATTAATGCCGCCCAGCGGATCAATCACGCCCTGATACACAAAGAATCCCCAGCCTGCCACCGCAACGGTCGTACCCGCAAGGTTACCCAGCCAGGAGCGGTTATTGGCCATCGACGGCACCACGGTGCCCACCAGGTCCTGCACCATAAACCGACAGGCACGCGTACCGGCATCGACGGCAGTCAGAATAAACAGGGCTTCAAACAGAATGGCAAAGTGATACCAGAAGGCCATCATGGCGCGACTGTTAACCACCTCGGTAATGATATGGGCCATACCGACGGCGAACGTCGGTGCGCCGCCAGCACGGGACAGAATGGAGGCTTCACCTACATCCCGTGCAATTCCACTTAACATCTCCGGTGTAACGACAAAGCCCCAGCCGTTGATCACCTGGGCGGCATTTTCAACGGTGGTGCCAATCAGCGCCGCCGGGGCATTCATTGCAAAATATACGCCGGGGTCCAGCACTGAGGCGCAAATCAGCGCCATTATGGCGACAAACGACTCCATCAACATCGCGCCGTAGCCAATAAAGCGAATGTGGCTTTCCCGCTCCACGAGTTTTGGGGTGGTTCCGCTGGAAACCAGCGCATGAAAGCCGGAAATCGCCCCGCAGGCAATAGTGATAAACAGGAACGGGAACAGAGCCCCTGAGAAGACCGGGCCGGTGCCGTCAATGAAGCGGGTCACGGCGGGCATCTTCATCTCTGGCATGGCGAACACGATACCTACAGCCAGACCAACGATGACGCCAATTTTCAGAAAGGTCGAGAGGTAGTCCCTCGGTGCTAACAGCAGCCACACCGGTAATACCGATGCGATAAAACCATAAATGACCAGCACCCAGGTCAGTGACGTGCCTTTCAGGGTAAAGAACGGCCCCCAGTAGGGATGTTGTGCGACATCGCCACCGTAAATAATGGCCGCCATCATCAGCACAAAACCAATCAGTGAGACTTCAGCAATTTTACCGGGGCGCAGAAAGCGCATGTAGATGCCCATAAACAGCGCGATAGGGATCGTTGCGGCAATGGTAAACAGGCCCCAGGGGCTGTTCGCCAGTGCCTTCACCACCACCAGCGCCAGCGCGGAAAGGATAATAATCATCACGCCCAGCGCACCCAGCATAGTGATGACGCCAGCGAAGGCCCCCAGCTCCTGACGGGCCATTTCGCCCAGTGAACGGCCATCGCGTCGGGTCGAGATAAACAGCACCAGGAAATCCTGAACCGCACCGGCCAGCATCACGCCGACCAGAATCCAGATCGTGCCAGGTAAAAAGCCCATCTGCGCGGCCAGAATCGGACCGACCAACGGGCCCGCACCGGCGATAGCGGCAAAATGGTGACCAAACAGCACCCATTTGTTGGTGGGGACGTAGTCCAGACCGTCGCTGAGACGTTCAGCAGGCGTCAGGCGACGATCGTCGAGTTCGAAAATGTTGCGGGCGATAAAGAGGCTGTAAAAACGATAGGCAATGCTGTAACAGGCGACTGCGGCAACCACCAGCCAGACTGCGTTGACGTGTTCGCCGCGATTAAGCGCCAGCATCGCGAACGCGCCCGCGCCAGTTAACGCCACCGCTAACCAGATCACGCCGGTTTTGACGTTCTTCATAACTCACTCCTTGTAGAGACCGAATGGAAGGCGATCGAATACAACGAGCTAACGTTAATGTAATGGAATGTAAGTGAAAGTTAATAAGGAGAGAACTGTGAAGCGCAGTGCAAATTTAGCGTGTGCGGAAGCGGTACGTCAGGAATGAGCGGGACAGGCTATCCTGTCCCGCTGGATAATAATCAGGCTGCGGGGCGAGCGACGACGCTGCGGGTTTCCATACGCACTTCGGCGATGGTCACGTCGATCACATCGGTCACGCGGTAAACCACTTCACCTTTGATCTGCACTGTGCCGCTTTCCTGGCTGCATACCAGTTCGTCACGAACGGAGTGCAGGAACGGAGCAGGGATAAACGCCACTGCGCCATTCTCCAGCAAACGCACGCGCATGCCACCACGGGAAATATCGATAATTTCCGCGCTGAATTTACGATCTGTCGCCGCAAAAGGTGACAGGTAACGGGCATAAAGCCAGTCGCCCACGTCACGCTCGGCCATGCGGTTAAGACGGCGGCGCTCGCTCATGGTGACCGTGACAGCGTCATCGGGCCGGGCGATCGACTCACCACGCACGATGGCTTTCAGCAGGCGATGGTTGATCATGTCGCCAAATTTACGAATCGGTGAGGTCCAGGTCGCATAGGCTTCCAGGCCCAGACCGAAGTGCGGGCCAGGTTCGGTGGTGATTTCCGCATACGTCTGGAAACGACGAATACGGCTGTCCAGGAACTGGGTCGGCTGGGCATCCAGCTCCCGGCGCAGCACACGGAAACCGTCCAGCGTGGTAATCGCTGAAGGATCTGCCGTAATCCCATGTGTCGACAGCACGGCGGCGGCCTGCTCGGCGTTGGCAGTATCGAAGCCTGCATGGACGTTATAGATCCCAAAGCCCAGCTTATCGCGCAGCACCTCGGCCGCACAGATGTTGGCCAGAATCATGGCTTCTTCAACGATTCGGTTGGCAATGCGACGCGGTTCAGCGACGATATCCAGCACTTCGCCTTTCTCGCCCAACAGGAAGCGGTAATCCGGGCGATCTTTAAACACCAGCGCGTGGGCCTGGCGCCATTCGCCGCGAGACAGGCACAATTGATGCAGCAGGCGGATCTGATTCGCAATCGCGTCATTCTGCGGCTGCCACTCGCCGCTGTTCTCCAGCCAGTCAGAAACCTCGTCGTAGACCAGTTTGGCTTTCGATTCGATCCAGGCCGCGAAGAAGTGCACATCAGACAGGCTGCCGTCCTGCGCCACGGTGACGCGACAGGCCAGTACCGGGCGACGCACATCAGGGCGCAGGGAGCAGACATCATCGGAAAGCTCGCGCGGCAGCATCGGAATATTAAAGCCCGGCAGGTAGTTGGTGAACGCACGTTGCGCGGCCAGCTTATCCAGCTCGCTGCCTTCAGCCACGTAAGCGGTCGGATCGGCAATGGCGACTGTCAGGCGCAGGGCATTGTCTTCCAGCGCCTCAACGTAGAGCGCATCGTCCATATCTTCTGTGCTGGCGCTGTCGATGGTCACGAAATCCAGCGCGGTCAGGTCTTCACGCTGCAGGTTTTCGTCCAGCATCTCGCCAAAACCCATTTCAGGGGCCTGGCGCTCCAGATTGTGACGTGACAGTGTCACCCACCACGGCGCAAGGTGGTCGTCTGCGCTGACAATAAATTCGGTCAGTTCGGCATAAAAGCCGCGGTCACCCTTTAACGGATGACGTCGCATTTCCGCGACGGCCCAGTCGCCCTGTTGGAAATCGTGGGTCAGCCCACGTACCGGACGGCACTGAATGGCCTCTTTCAGCAGGGGATGATCGGGCACGATAGAAAGACGATCGTCTTTTTTCTGCACACGGCCTACAAAACGGCTCAGGAAAGGCTCGACCAGCGTTTCTGGTTCTGCGCTTTCACGATCTTTATCGGTGTGGATGACGGCAATAATACGGTCGCCGTGCATCACTTTCTTCATCTGCGGGGGCGGGATGAAATAACTTTTTTGTGCATCGACTTCCAGAAAGCCGAATCCCTTTTCGGTGCCTTTTACAACGCCTTCTGCACGCGGCGTTTGTGAATGGAGCTTCTCTTTAAGCTGCGCAAGCAGCGGATTATCCTGGAACATGATTTTTACGTTTCGTGGCCTAATAGCGGCTGACAGTTTTACGCGAATCGCGGTCCCGCGGCAAGGCAAAAAGCCGGACGAACCGGCTTTTTGCCTGGAGCAAAGCCTGAATCAGGCAATGCGTTGGGTGACCGTTGCCTGCGACAATTCCAGCTTAACCGGCACCGATTTCGAGGTTGGCGTACCGCTAATATCACCGTAGCTGTTCAGCGGAACCAGCGGGTTGGTTTCTGGATAATAGGCCGCCAGGTTGCCACGCGGGATGTTGTAAGGCACCAGCTTAAAGCCGCTCACGCGACGTGTTACGCCATCATTCCACAGGGTTTCAATGTCAACATTCTGGCCTTCGCTGAAGCCTAATGCCGCCATATCGTCCGGGTTGATAAAGACGACTTCACGCTGACCGTAAACGCCGCGATAGCGGTCATCAAGGCCGTAAATCGTCGTGTTGTACTGATCGTGCGAACGCAGGGTTTGCAGCGTGAAGGGCACCTCCTGATCCAACTGCGGAAACAGCGAGTCAGGCAGCGCGGCAGGGCTGAACTCGGCCTTACCGGTCGGCGTGTTGAAGCGCAGTTCGGCGGCGGCATTACCCAGATAGAACCCACCAGGCTGATCGCATTTGCTGTTAAAGTCGGCAAAGCCAGGAATCGTGGCTGCGATGTGATCGCGAATCAGGTTGTAGTCCGCCGCCAGATCCAGCCACTTCACCTTTTCATCGCCCAGTACCGCATGCGCAATGCTGGCGACAATCGACGTTTCTGAACGTTGTGTATCCGCCAGCGGAATACCCACGCCTTCAGACGCGTGCACCATGCTGAAGGAATCTTCCACGGTAATATACTGATTGCCCGTCGCCTGCAAATCGCGCTCGGTGCGGCCCAGCGTAGGCAGAATCAGGCCCTCATGACCGGGAACCAGATGGCTGCGGTTCAGTTTGGTACTGATATGCACGGTCAGGCCACAACGTGACAGCGCTTCTTCGGTGCGCGGTGAATCCGGTGCCGCCGCCGCCAGGTTGCCACCCAGCGCGATAAGCACTTTGATTTCGTCACGCAGCATGGCATTCAGTGCTTCAACGGTGTTATGACCTGCCGCACGCGGTGGCTCAAAATTGAAGTGCTGACCCAGCGCATCCAGGAACGGTTTTGCCGGTTTCTCATCAATGCCCATGGTGCGGTTACCCTGCACATTACTGTGACCACGAACAGGGCACAGACCCGCACCTTTTTTACCTAACTGGCCAAACAGCAACTGCAGGTTAGTAATTTCGCGCACGGTATCGACGGAGTGTTTGTGCTGAGTGATACCCATCGCCCAGGTACAGATGACCCGATCGGCGCTCTGGTAAATCGCTGCCGCTTCACGGATCTGCGCTTCAGTCAGGCCGGACTGCGCCACAATCTGCATCCAGTCGGTGTTATCCACGGCGTCAAAGTAGGCTTCAACGCCGTGCGTTTTGGCATTCAGGAACGCCTGATCGAACAGGCCGCTTTCGCCTGCCGCAATGCGCGCGCGATGCGTTTCCAGCAGGGCTTTAACCATGCCGCGCACCGCGGCCATATCGCCACCCAGGTGCGGCTGATAATAGGCCGAGCTGATGGTACCGGCTTTCGAGGTCACAATTTCCAGCGGCTTCTGCGGATCGGCGAACCGTTCCAGACCGCGTTCGCGCAGCGTATTAAAGGTCACAATTTTTGCACCGTGATCGGCAGCGTGACGCAGGCTGTGCAACATGCGTGGATGGTTAGTGCCCGGGTTCTGTCCAAAAACAAAAATCGCATCCGCGTGGTCAAAATCATCCAGACGAATCGTGCCTTTACCCACGCCAATGCTGCGCTTCAGTCCCGCACCGCTGGCTTCGTGACACATGTTCGAGCAGTCAGGGAAGTTATTGGTGCCCAGCATGCGGCCAAACAGCTGATAAAGCCATGACGCTTCATTACTGGCGCGACCTGAGGTGTAAAGCTCCATCTGGTCTGGATTGTCCATCGCTTTGATGTGCTGCGCGATAAGCGCATAGGCGTCATCCCAACTGATGGGCTCGTAGTGATCGGTTTCACGGTTGTAGCGCAGGGGATGCGTCAGGCGGCCCTGATACTCCAGAAAATAATCGCTTTGAGCATAGAGCGTGGTCACGCTGTGTTTCGCAAAGAAGTCGGCATCCACAACGCGGCGTGTCGCTTCCCAGGTTACCGCTTTCGCTCCGTTTTCACAAAAGCTGAAAGTACTTTTATTGTCATCGCCCCAGGCACAGCCCGGGCAGTCAAAGCCACGCGCCTTGTTCATGCGCATGAGATTGCGCAGGTTTTTCAGGGCAGCTTTACTGTCGAAAACAAAACGTGTCGTGGCTTCCAGTGAACCCCAGCCACCCGCGGCGGCGCGGTATGGTTTAATTTGGCGCTTAAATTTCATCATAGGTGCAGGCTTATTTTTTTGTTGGACGAATGTTGCAAGGATATATCCTGATAGTGAAGATTAGTGTGCGTTCGACGACATAGCTTGTCTAATTGATTGACTTAATGGTGCGATAGGTCGCGTTTATCGTGACGGCACAACAACTGTGATGCTGTTCATATTTTACCCTTTCATAACTTCTCCGTATCAGGTGTTATCGGCACATCGCGCTAATACTTGCTGTTTATGACACAAAAAGGCGCGAAACCATGAAACACATGACCAGCCAGATTCATGCATTTGGCAAGGCGTTGATGATGCCTATTTCGGTGATCGCGGCAGCCGGTATTTTTCTGGGGCTGGCCGCGGCCATGCAGAACCCCGCAGTGACGGGGGAAGCCTTTGCGCAAATGCAGGTGGCCCAGCTCATTATCGGTTTTATTCGCAAAGTCGCAGGAGCGCTGTTTGCCAATCTGCCCCTGTTCTTTGCCGTCGCCAGTGCGATTGGTCTGGCAAAAGCCGAGAAACCGACCGCCGCCTTTGCGGCGGTGATTGGCTATATCGCCATGAACGTGGGGATTAATGCGACGCTGGCCGCAAAAGGCATAACGGCGGCCACCACGACGCCTCAGGCGCTGCAACAGGCGGGACTGGATCAAACGACCGCCATGATGACCTCGGCGGAATATATCCAGATGCTGGGGATTTTTACCTACAACATGAGCGTGCTGGGCGGGGTGGTGGCCGGCCTGCTCACCGTAATGTTGCACAATCGTTTTTATACGCAGCAACTTCCTACAGCGATCAGCTTCTTTGGCGGCCGACGTTTTGTGCCCATTGTCACCGTCGTGGTTCTGCCGCTGGTAGGTGTATTGCTGGCGCTGATCTGGCCAACTCTTGGAGAGGGCATCGCCTGGGTGGGGCAGATGATTGGCCACAGTGGTCAGTACGGTGCATTTCTGCTGGGGGCGGCTGAACGCCTGCTGATTCCCACCGGGCTGCACCATATTCTCAATGAAACGGTCCGCTTTACGCCGATTGGCGGTATGGCGGTTGTGGACGGACAGACCCTTGTCGGCGCATTGAATATTTTCAATGCCTCGCTGACACATCCTGGCCTCATCCCGGATGCCACGCTGCGAACGGCTACCCAGTTCCTGGCGCAGGGAAAAATACCGGTGATGATGTTCGGGCTGCCTGCTGCAGCACTGGCGATCTATCACACCGCACGTCCGGAGCATAAACAACGCGTGAAAGCGCTGGTGCTGGCCGGCGCGCTGACCTCCTTTACCACCGGGATCACCGAACCCTTGGAGTTCTGCTTTATTTTTGTGTCGCCCGTGCTCTATGTGTTGCATGCGTTTTTGACCGGCCTTTCATTTATGTTGATGTCAATGCTGCATCTGATGATTGGCAACGTGCAGGGCGGCATTATCGACCTGGTGGTCTTCGGTGTGCTGGGTGGCAGTAAAACCCACTGGTGGTGGACGCTGGTGCTTGGCGTGATCTACGCACCGATCTATTACTACGGGTTCCGTTTTGTCATTACCCGCATGAATGTTGAAACACCGGGACGGGAAACCGAGGAGGAAAAACCGCAGGTCGTTGATGGCAGTGAACGCACTCAGGTCATTATCAGTGGATTGGGTGGGGCTGCCAATATAGAGGACATCGATTGCTGCTTCACGCGCTTACGGGTGCGGGTAAAAGATATGAAAGAGGTGGTGGATCACACCCTGATGAGTACGGGCGCGAATGGGGTGAATCGCGTCAGTGAGCAGGATGTTCAGGTGATTTACGGTCCTCAGGTCGAAAAGATTGCGCAGGAAGTGAAGTCGACGCTTGGCGTCGGCTGACGGCGGCCTCACTGGGCGCAGCAGGTGCGCCCTCCCTGTCTGACATATTACGGCATTCCGTTCCGTTCTAAGCTCCGTTTTTATCCGTTCCCCTCACGTTCACGATTAATACAAAAAATATAAGCAATGCTTTATGTTTCATTTTGTGATCTGTGCTTGAATTTTACCGGTAACACTCTATGGTAAGAGGTGGAAAGTGCAATACACGCAATTAACAGGGGGTTATTTATGGCGAAAAACAGGTTAGTTAAAGTCGTTGAAATATCGGCAATTGTTGTTTTCACACTTGTCGTGATCTATTTACTGGCGACGGGCGTACTGTCGTCAACGGGCATTGATCACGCCTGGCCTTATCCAACGAAGTAACAACGGGCAACACCAGGGAAAACACCATAAAAAATAATAATTCTGCCAGCCTGACCTGAAAGAGTCCGGCCTGTTGCGCGCCCATTACGCCTTTCGTCTCGCCCCCAAAAGTATCTCCTGTCAGCCGGACACTCGGGCTGTATTACTGCACTCTGCCTGTGCCAGAGTCCTGAACGCACACTGACTGGCATTCTGTTGCACCCTCGGCACATAATAGACGTTCAACTGAGCGACGTTATGGCGGGCACAAAAAATCGACATTAAGCAACTCATCTACCTCTGTAACCTCGAACGCGAACGCCATTTTGGCCGTGCCGCTGAGGCGAGTTTTGTCAGCCAGCCTACCTTATCAATGCGGTTAAAAAATCTGGAACGCGAACTGGGGTTATCCCTGATCAACCGCAGCAATAACTTTGCCGGATTCACGCCAGAAGGGGATCGGGTGCTGGCCTGGGCGCGGGAAATCGTCTCCGTTTATCAGGGGCTGAAGCTGGAAGTCGAGTCACTGAAACACGGCGTTAACGGCACATTGCGGCTGGGTGTGGTACCGCAGTGCAGCGTGTCGCTGGCCCAGCTGCTCAAAGCGGTTCAGGTGCGCTATCCACAACTCGATTACCGTATTGCCGTCCTGAGCGCCGACCAGCTGCTGGAGGCGCTGAACAGTCATACGGTCGATGTCGGGATTGGTTTTTTTGAAATGGCGACGCTGCGTGAACTGCATTTTCAGGCCGCGTTGCTGGCGGACCGTGGCGTTGAAGCGGTGTTTCATCCCGGACATTTTCAGCACTTAGGCGAGGTTGAAAGCCTGGATCTGCCAACGCTGGCCCGTCAGCCGCTGTGTCTGGCTGAACCCACGCGCTATTTTCGTCGCTATCTGGATATGGCGCTGCGGGAGATGTCGCTGATGCCGCGCGTGGTGGTAGAAAGCGCCTCCATTATGCAACTGCTGCAGTGTACGCAGGTCGGGTTGGGCGTACTGGTTTCGCCACGCGGTCATCTGATGCCCGCGTCTTTACACGGACTGGAACAGCGACCTGTCATAATGCCAAAGATGGCGCGCCAGGCGGCCCTGGTGGTCGCTGAACCGGGTCGGGCAACGCCGCTGGCACAGCACTTCTATGACGAAGCGCGCAGTCATCTGGATCTTTAGCGCGCCTCACCACAGGCATAAAATAAACGGCTGTTCCAGTTTGCCCGCGCGATGGCCTGGATAAGCGCGAACTGATCGGCAACGGACCAGCCGGATTCTTGCAATGGCTGGAGATCGGCGGCGCAAAAACGTTCTGGCTGGCGGGTCAGCAGGGCGGTTAACGCGCTGACCGCCCGGTCAGCGTCGGTCAGGTTAGCATTATCAACAGTGCCAGACTGGCCGCTACAGGGCGTTAACGACGGTGGACGCCAGCGATTTCCCAGCAGGCTGGCCGCTGTAGCCTCAACCCGGGCGGTGAAGACCTTCTCCTCCTGATGATTCAACCTGTACCAATGCTCTAATAACGCCGGTGCGTGCGCCAGCAACCAGAGGGCGTCCTCTGGCGCAGACGATGTCTGGCATTGCGCCACGGCCTTATGCTGCGCCTCGCTGGCATAGCGGGGCTCAAGCGGTTTCAGGACCGGCTGCCAGACGCCGGGGGCATCGGTGGCTGGCGCATCCGGTGCAGGTGACATGCCGGGGATCCAGCGTACCGGCATGTTCAGCAGAGCATGAATACCGGCGATCACGCGTGCCTGGTAACAGACAAAGCCGACTAACTGATTAAGCGTGACAATATCGGCTTCGCTCAGACCTGCGGCGTGAAGGGCACGCACACTGTCGGCAGTAATCAGAGTGGGTTGCATGGCCAGCAGTCGGGCGTACTGGGTAATTTGTGTCAGGCGGTTATTGCTCTCGCGCGACGAGTCAGGGCCAGGCAGAGGATTGAGTCTTGCAGAGTAGTGATTGCAGAGCCGCTGAATGCCCGTAACCTGCGCCACGGTCAGCGCGCTGCTTAACCGATCGTAAAGCGTCAGCGTATGGGTCAGCGTAACGTCAACCTGGTCGGGAAACAGCAGGTCAACAATCTCATGAGCAATCTGAATGGCGGGTTGTCCGGCCTGCAACAACGGCTGAACAGAAGAGGTTTCCTGCGCTAACCCCAACAAGAACCGATCGTCGATATGCGCTGCTTCAGGAAAAAGCGGGGCAGCCGGAACGGTACGCGTACAGGTCTGGCTCTCGTAAAACCAGTGATCCTGGCCAGTATAGCGGCGTTGTTGCATCATCAGTCCTTTTGCAAAATCTGATGCGGCACATGCGGGACAGAGTCAGTGAACCGGTCGCAGGCCGCAGGGCTGACTTATCCTCGCCCACGGGCAGGGCACGGCAAAAGACCGATCGGTGATAATTAATAGCAATAAGGAATAACGAGGGCGCAGGCGGGGAAGGACAGGGCGAGCAGCGCTCGCCCATGAGGAAACTTATTTCAGTTCCAGTTCGTTCATCGCGGCGATGCTGAAACCGCCGTCGACGTGAACGATCTCGCCGGTGATACCACCCGCCAGATCGGAACACAGGAAGGCCGCAGAGTTACCCACGTCTTCGATGGTCACGGTACGGCGAATCGGGGTTACCGCTTCACAGTGAGCCAGCATCTTACGGAAATCTTTGATGCCTGAAGCCGCCAGTGTACGGATTGGACCGGCAGAAACGGCGTTCACACGCACGCCTTCTGGTCCCATGGCATTGGCCATGTAACGTACGTTTGCTTCCAGAGACGCTTTTGCCAGGCCCATTACGTTGTAGTTAGGGATAGCGCGCTCTGCACCCAGGTATGACAGCGTCAGCAGCGCTGAGTTAGGGTTCAGCATCGCACGGCACTCTTTTGCCATGGCAACAAAGCTGTAGGCACTGATGTCGTGCGCAATTTTGAAACCTTCGCGGGTTACGGCATTCACGTAATCGCCATCCAGCTGGTCGCCTGGGGCAAAACCAATTGAGTGAACGAAACCGTCAAATTTCGGCCAGGTTTTTGCCAGCTCAGCGAACAGGGACTGGATGCTTTCATCTTCTGCAACATCACATGGCAGTACGATGTCAGAACCCAAATCTTTGGCGAACTCTTCCACACGACCTTTCAGTTTGTCGTTTTGGTAGGTGAAAGCCAGTTCTGCGCCCTGTTTGTGCATCGCCTGTGCAATACCGTAGGCGATGGAAAGTTTACTGGCAACACCAGTAATCAGAATGCGCTTACCGGAAAGAAAACCCATAGCTGTAATCCTTATGGTCATGGTAGTTGGCGGTCGCGTTGTTTAAATAATAGACGACCGACGTTAATCGACGTGCGGATTCTAGCACGTCTGCCTTAAATCAGGAAAACTGCGCACAGTTTTCCACAAAACCCCGAAAAATCAACGCTCGCGTCGCCACGCTTCGGCCGTTAACGCTTCGCCGAAATGGCTGTTGATCAGACGTTTGGTCAGATCATGCAGCGGAGAAGCCAGCACGTCGGCCGTCCCGCCGCGTTCCACGACTTCGCCCTGATGCATGACCAACACTTTGTCGCTGATATGCTTCATCATCCCTAAATGTTGCGTCACGTAGATGTAGGCGATGCCGTGTTTTTCCTGCAGCTCCAGCATCAGGTTGACCAACTGTGAGCGCATGGTCATATCCAGTGAGGCTAGCGCTTCATCAGCAATAATCACTTTGGGTTGCAGAATTAATGCCCGCGCCAGGCCCAGACGCTGTTTTTGGCCTGGTGCCAGCATATGCGGATAATAACCGGCATGGTCGCGCAGTAATCCCACCTGACGCAGCGTGCCAATGATGCGTTTCTCGCGCGCCTCGGCGTCAAGATCGGTATTCAGGCGCAGCGGCAGCTCCAGAATCTGACTGACGCGCTGCCGGGGATTAAGCGACGTAGAAGGATCCTGGAAAATCATACGGATGCGCTGGCTACGGTAGCCATAATCCCCAAAGCTCAGCGCATGATCGTCAATAATGATTTCCCCCTCCGTTGGGGCAACGGTGCCGCTGAGCATTTTTGCCAGCGTTGATTTGCCGGAGCCATTTTCGCCGATGATCGCCAGCGTCTGCTTCTCCCGCAGCGTGAAGCTCACGGACTTCACCGCCTCGACATGCTGACGGCGAAACAGACCGGTGCGATAACGAAACGTTTTGCTCAGATTGCGCACTTCCAGTAGCGTTTCCATGCTATTGGCCCTCCACGTTGAGCGGAAAATGGCAGGCATAGAGATGCGAACGGGAGCCCGTCAGCCGTGGCGTTTCCACACATTTACGCTGTGCATACGGGCAGCGCGGTCCAAGACGGCAGCCAATGGGCAGGCTTTCGAGCGATGGAATCGCGCCGGATAAGGTATTCAGGCGGCTCTTGTGAGGAAGCGGGCGGCCGAAGTCTGGCATCGCACGAATCAGCGCCTGGGTATACGGATGGTGCGGCGTGGTCATCAGGTCTTCACTCTGCGCCGTTTCCACGGTTTGTCCGCAGTACATAACGTTGATCCTGTCAGCCCAGTGACTCAGGGTACGCAGGTCATGGCTGATTAGCAGAATCGTGGTGTTGTTGTTCTGATTCAGACGGCTCAACAGGCGAAAGATCTGCGCCTGCGTCGTCGGCTCCATAGCGTTGGTCGGCTCGTCGGCAATCAGCAGGCGCGGCTGATTCGCCAGTGCGATGGCAATCATCACTTTCTGACACTCGCCCTCGGTGAGTTCGTAGGGAAAGCTGCGCATGATGTCTTTGTGATCTTTAATACCGACGCGGTGCAGCAGCTCGATGGCGCGGTTTTTTCGCCAGAACCAAAAGCGCTTCATCCACGGTCCTTTGTACGTCCAGCGCGGAATCGCCTGCATCAACTGACGGCCGACACTTTCCGAGGGATCAAGACAGGACTGCGGTTCCTGGAAAATCATCGACACATTGTGACCTACGATGCGGCGACGCTCACGCGGTGACAAACGCAGCAAATCCACGTCATCAAAGACCATACGGTCTGCGGTGACGCGCCAGTTGTCGTTGGTCACGCCACAAATCGCCTTGGCAACCAGACTTTTGCCCGAGCCCGACTCACCCACCAGACCGCGAATTTCGCCCTCAGTCAGTGATAAATTGATGCGGTCTACCGCTTTGACCGGCCCGTCAGCGGTCATAAATTCAATCGTCAGATTACGAATATCCAGTAACGGCATTATTCCACTCCTGCCTCGACGGCCCGACGAATGCCGTCACCGAGCAGATTAACCATTAACACGCTGACCATCAGCGCGGCACCGGGAAGCATGACAGTCCAGGGCGCAACATACACCAGCTCCAGCGAATCACCCAGCATCGCGCCCCACTCAGGCGAGGGCAACTGCGCGCCGAGGTCAAGAAAACCCAGTGCGGCGATATCAAGAATAGCCATCGACAGCGCGCGCGTAATTTCACTGATCAGCATAGGCAAAACGTTAGGCAAAATGGCGTGCCACAAAATATTGATGCTGGTGGCGCCATCCAGGCGAGCCGCAATCACATACTCTTTTTCCAGTTCGTCATGAACGGCGCTGTAGATTTCGCGCACCAGGCGCGGCATCAGCGCCAGCCACACGGCCAGTAATGCGTGCTCCAGGCGCGGCCCCAGAAACGCCACTACGATAATGGCCAGCAAGAGTGAGGGAATGGACAGCAGCGTATCCAGGACATGATTCAGCACCGCAGAACGCACACCGTGCGTCATGCCCGCCACAATCCCCAGCACCAGCGCCCAGAAGGTGGCAAACAGCGTGACGAGAATGGCCGATCCAACCGTGGGGGCCACGCCGTTCAGCAGGCGGCTCAGTAAATCACGCCCCAGATCGTCCGTCCCGAGAAAAAAGGAAACCTCACCGTAGCGCGACCAGGAGGGCGGTAGCAGTTGATAACCCAGAAATTGCTGGTCGATGTTGTAAGGGGCCAGAAAATGGCCGAACAGACACAGCAGCAGCAGTGTGCCAAAGCCGTACAGGCCAATCATCGCCGGCATATCGCCATAAAAATGGTGCCAGCTCTGGCGAAACGCACTGGGCAGGCGTTTTTCGGCGTAGATGTTATCGGACGGCATACCATTCCTTATGTTTCAGCGGATTCAGCGCCGCGCCAACGATGTCAGCGAGCACATTCACCACAATCACCAGTCCACCGGTCACCATTACGCCTGCTGAGATGGCCGCATAGTCCTGCTGACGGATGGCGTTAATCAGCCAGCGCCCCAGACCAGGCCAGTTAAAAACCATCTCCGTAATCATCGCCAGCGTTAACATGCTGGAGAACTGTAAACCCAGGCGCGGAATGACAGGCGGAAGGGCGTTATGCAGCACATGGCGGCGAATAACGGTAAAGCGCGAGAGCCCGCGGGTCGCCGCAGCTTTAACATAGTTTTTATCGACGACATCGCTGGTGCTGATGCGCAGTAAACGCACAATCTCAGTGGTCGGGGCCATCGCCAGCACGGTCACCGGTAAAATCAGGTGCATCAGCACGCTGATCATCATTTCATGCCGCCACGGTGAAGGGCTGAGCCAGGCATCGATTAAAGCAAAACCGGTTATGTTCTGGACCGGATAGAGCAGATCATAGCGACCGGAAACCGGCAGCCAGCCCAGCGTTAACGAGAAAAACAGGGTAAACAGCAGGGCAAGCCAGAAGACGGGGATCGAAAAACCCAGCAAGGCAAATGCGCTGATAACTTTGTCCTGCCATTTATGACGCAGGGCACCCGCACAAATCCCCAGCGGAATGCCGACGATTAAGGCAAGCGTAAAGGCCATCAGGCACAGCTCCATGGTGGCCGGAAAGACCTCGCGCAGTTGCAGGCCAATTTCCTGACCATTGGTGCTGGATACGCCAAAATCCAGTTGCAGCATGCCTTTAAACCAAAACCACCAGGCATCGAACAGTGAGGCGCCTTCGAGCGGGGCATTCGGTGTGAAGTAGCTCATGCTGAAACTCACCAGCGAGAGAAAAAACAGCGTAATCACCAGTAACACCAGCCGACGCAAAATATAAATGATCACTTATCGATCCTCCCGCTCATCACGATAAACGCCAGCAAAGGAAGCGTTACCAAACGGACTCAGTACCAGGCCTTTAATATCATGCCGGTAGGCTTGCAGGCGCAAGGATGAAGCCAGCGGCAGGACGGGCAGTTCCTGAGCTAAAATTTGCTGGGCTTTATCATAGCTCTCAATGCGTCCGGACAGCTGTTGCGACAGCAGAGCATTTTTCAGCGTGCTGTCAAACGCAGGCGAGCACCAGTGCGCATAGTTGGTCTGTGAGGCAATCGCCGCGCAGCTCAGCAGGGGACGAAAGAAACTGTCAGGATCGTTACTGTCGGTTGCCCAGCCTGCCAGGGTCAGGTCGTGGTTCATCGCCATCAACTGTGCTTCCTGAAAACGGCCTTCAACCGGCACGATAGTGACGTTAACGCCAATTTGTGCCAGATCGGCCTGAATCAGTTCTGCCGTTTTCAACGGCGCGGGGTTCCAGGACTGCGAGGCGGCAGGCACCACCAGACGCAGGTGAAGATCGGTCACGCCCGCCGCTTCCAGCGCAGCCCTGGCCTTTTTCGGATCGTAGGCGGTGATGCTGGCATCCGTATCGTAAGCCCAGGAGGCACGCGGCAAAATCGAGGCCGCAGTTTCTGCCGTGCCGTAATAAATCGACTCCATCAGGCGTTCATTATTAATGGCCAGCGCCAGCGCGTGCCGCACTTCCGGTCTGTCGAGCGGGGGTTTTCGCGTGTTGAAGGCCAGATAGGCGATGTTCATACCGGGCCGCAACGTCATACGTAGCCGGGGATCGTCGCGCAGAATGGAAATCTGGCTGGCGGCAGGATAGGCCAGCACATCGCACTCACCGGTCAGCAGTTTCGATAACCGGCCGGTGCCGCCCGCGCCAAGATCAATCACCACCTGTTGCAGGCGCGGTACGCCTTTCCAGTAGTAGGGATTGCGGGCCAGGCGAATATATTGCCCACTGCGGTATTCACTCAGCTGAAACGGGCCGGTGCCCACAGGTAGCCGATCCAGCGTTTCCTGATGACCTGTTTTGTCCAGGCTGTCTGCGTATTCCTTCGAGAGGATGGGCGCATAGTGGGTTGCCATGTGCCAGAGAAACGACGCATCAGGGCTGTTCAGGCGAATTTCGACCGTATAGTTATCGATCTTTTTCACGCTCTGCACGGCGTCAGCGAACTGCAGGCTGTCGAAATAGGGATAATAGCCGCCATTAACGTCATGCCAGGGATGTTTACGGTCAAACATGCGCGCAAAGCTAAAGACCACATCGTCGGCATTCATCGTGCGGGTAGGCGTAAAGTTTGAGGTGTGCTGAAACTGCACACCGTGACGCAAGTGAAAGCGATAGGTCGCGCCGTTATCACGCACCTCCCAGCTGTCGGCCAGGTCAGCCTGTAAACGATAGGTATAAGGATCGACATCAAGCAGGCGGTCATAGAGCTGCGCCGCCAGTGTGTCCACCGTTAAACCACTACTGGCCATCTGCGGGTTAAACGTATTTAGCGTCCCGTTGACGCAATAGACAAAGCCGCTTTGACGAATATCCGTGGCAGGTGCGGGCGCGGACCACACAGGTGCGCTCAACACGCTGAGACTCAGCAACAGCGAAGGCATTAGTTTTAACATAGAACTCAACGATTCTCGGGCATTGGGCAAAGTGTATCGCAAAGCGCGCGTGGTCCCAACTCTGCGTCATCGATTGCCGACGATTCGTACAGCAGGTGTAAACGACCCGGGCAAAAAGGCGCAGCGTTGGTGTGGAGATGAGAAAAATTCTCAATAACACTTTACATATGCAAACAGGAATGATTATTATTCAGTTGCACTTCGACGGGGCTCTACCGAAGAAGAGCACGACATTGCTCACATTGCTTCCAGTTGCCCGCTTCGGCGGGCCCTTTTTTTACCCGCCTGAATGCATTACAGCATGCCCCGGCACGTTGTCAGCTTCTGTACGTATATAAAAGCCCGCTAATGTTGTCCGTCGCGCGCCTGAATACCGTGTTTTTTCATGATGGCACGGAGTTGATGATAGGTGACGCCCAGTAAGCTGGCCGCGCGGCGCTGATTATACTTTGCCTGTTGCAGGCTGATTTCCACCACGTCACGTTCCTGCTGGTTCTGCCACTGGCGCAGATCAAGCGGAAGTGAAGGCAGGGCGGTTGGCGACTCGGTAGCAGGCAAGGGCGCGGCCCTGTCTGCGGCTTCACTGCGGCGGGCAAACGGGTTAATGATGATTTCATCCAGCGCGGTATCGCTGGTGTTATGGCGATAGACGGATCGTTCGACCACGTTTTTCAGCTCGCGCACGTTGCCCGGCCAGTGATGCTCAAGCAAGGTTTGCTGTGCGCGGGGCGTAAAGCCGGGAAACAACGGCAGTTTGAGCTCCCGACACATCTGTATGGCAAAATGGTCAGCCATGACCAGAATGTCGCTGCGGCGCTCCCGAAGCGGCGGCAACTGCACCACATCAAAGGCCAGGCGATCCAGCAGATCGGCCCGAAACTTACCGGCTTCGGCCAGCGCGGGTAAATCTTCATTGGTGGCGCAGATCAGACGCACATTAACCTGAAAAACATGGTTTCCGCCCACGCGTTCCAGTTGGCCGTATTCAATTACCCGCAACAGTTTTTCCTGAACCAGCATGGGGGCTGTCGCCAGTTCATCAAGAAACAAGGTGCCACCATCCGCGCGCTCAAAGCGGCCCAGATGACGTTTTTGCGCACCGGTAAAGGCACCTGCCTCATGGCCAAAAAGCTCAGAATCAAGCAGATTCTCGTTCAGCGCCGCACAGTTAAGAGAGACAAAAGGGCCCTGCCAGCGGTCAGAAAGGTAGTGCAGACGGCTGGCAATCAGCTCCTTACCTGTCCCGCGTTCGCCCACCACCAGCACAGGCTTCTCCAGCGGCGCGAGCTTAGACACCTGCTCCAGCACTTCCAGAAAGTTATTTGATTCGCCCAGCAAATTGTCGTTGTTCACAGACATGATGAATTTCGCCACTGATTAATCAATTTAACTATATTAGGTCAGGCAAAAAAAACTGCCAGCTTATTATCGTAATTAAAATCAATAAGATAAAAATTGGCACGCATCTTGAATTAGTCCTCACCAGCAAGCTAAAACTATGACCATCAAGAGGAGCATCATTATGGGTATTTTTTCTCGTTTCGCTGACATCGTTAATGCCAACATCAATTCACTGCTGGAACGCGCAGAGGATCCGCAGAAACTGGTGCGCCTGATGATTCAGGAGATGGAAGATACGCTGGTCGAGGTGCGTTCGACGTCAGCCCGCGCGCTGGCCGAAAAGAAACAGCTGTCACGCCGTATCGAGCAGGCTGAGCTGCAGCAGGCTGAATGGCAGGAAAAAGCAGAACTGGCGATTCGCAAAGATAAAGAAGATCTGGCCCGTTCTGCGCTTATCGAAAAACAGAAGCTGACCGATCTGATCGCCTCGCTCAAACGCGAAGTCGAACAGGTTGACGAAACGCTGACGCGCATGAAAGGTGAGATTGCTGAGCTGGAGAAAAAACTGAGCGAAACCCGCGCGCGCCAGCAGGCGTTGACGCTGCGCCATCAGGCCGCCTCGTCATCCCGTGATGTCCGCCGTCAGCTGGACAGTGGTAAAATTGATGAAGCCATGGCGCGTTTCGAATCGTTTGAACGCCGAATCGATCATATGGAAGCGGAAGCGGAGAGCCACGGTTTTGGTAAACCTAAAACCCTGGATCAGCAGTTTACTGAGCTGAAAGCCGATGACGAAATCAGTCAGCAACTGAATGCGCTGAAAGCCAAAATGAACCGCAGCGAATAAACCGCCGCTGACAGTAGGAAAGGATTAAGGAGAGTCAATGAGCGCACTATTTTTGGCGATACCTCTTACAATATTTGTGCTGTTCGTGGCCCCCGTCTGGCTGTGGTTACACTACAGTAACAAGCGCAGCGGCGGAGCGGAGCTGTCACAGAGTCAGATGCAGCGTCTGCAACAGGTGACCCGGGATGCTCAGCGCATGCGCGAACGCATTGATGCGTTAGAAGCGATCCTGGATGCAGAACATCCTAACTGGAGGCAGCCATGATAAGAGGCCGTAAATTATGGCGTAAGCCTGACGAAGGAAAGCTGATGGGCGTCTGTGCCGGGCTGGCTGAGTATCTGGATGTGCCGGTGCGGCTGCTGCGTATCATTGTGGTGTTATCGCTGTTCTTTGGGCTGTTTGTGTTTACCGTGATTGCCTACTTTGCGCTGGGTTTTGTGCTGGACGTAAAACCTGCTGGCGTCGACTACGGTGAAGCTCAGCCCACAGCCAGCGAACTGCTTGACCAACTGGAAACCGCGCTGCAACAGGATGAGCGTAATGTTCGCGATATAGAACGTTACGTCACCTCTGAAACGTTTAGTGTGCGCAGTCGTTTCCGTCAGATTTAATTATCGTCTGCTACGGGCCAGACCGGCCCGTCTGCTGATGACCGGGAGGTATTCATGACCGTTTCGCGCGCAGCAACGTTTCGCCATCGTGCCACACCTGCATTGAAGTCAGCCGCCAGATTCATCATTATCAATGCTGTTACTTACGCGCCTGCCGGTGTGACCGGCTGGGCCGTCAAATCGGTGGCGCGCCGTCCACTGCGCATTTTGCTTGGCCTGGCGCTTGAGCCGCTATTGAAACGCGTGATGAACCGGGTAGCGTCGCGCTTCATCAGGGAAAACGATGAAAAGACTGCAAACTGAACTGATAGCATTAATGAATCGCGGCGTCGACCGCCACCTTCGCCTGGCGGTCACCGGCCTCAGCCGCAGTGGTAAAACAGCTTTTATTACCTCGCTGGTCAACCAACTTCTTTCTGTCCACAGCGGCGCTCGTTTGCCGCTGTTTTCCGTTGTGCGTGATGAACGCCTGTTAGGGGTGAAACGCGTGCCGCAACGTGACATGGGCACGGCCCGTTTCACCTATGATGAAGGGCTGGCGCAGCTTTACGGTTCACCGCCTGCCTGGCCCACGCCCACGCGTGGCGTCAGCGAAATGCGCCTGGCGTTACGTTACCGTCCGCATGACTCGCTGCTGCGTCATCTGAAAGAGACCGCCACGCTCTATCTTGAAATCGTTGATTACCCCGGCGAATGGTTGCTTGATCTGCCAATGCTGGCACAGGATTACCTGACCTGGTCACGCCAGATGAACGGCTTGTTGCAGGGCGATCGCGCCCTGTGGGCGCAACCCTGGCGCGACCTGTGTCAGCGCCTCGATCCGCTGGCACCGGCTGACGAGAACCGTTTAGCCGACATTGCCGAGGCCTGGACTGACTACCTGCATCGCTGCAAAGCCGAAGGATTACACTTTATCCAGCCAGGCCGCTTCGTGCTGCCCGGCGATATGGCGGGCGCGCCCGCACTACAGTTTTTTCCGTGGCCTGCTGCTGACGATGCCCAAGCGGCGAAACTGGCGCAGGCGGACAAAGGCAGCAATTTCGCCATGCTGCAACAGCGGTTTCATTACTATTGCCAGCATGTTGTTAAAGGATTCTATAAAAACCATTTCGTGCGCTTTGACCGCCAGATTGTGCTGGTGGACTGCCTGCAACCGCTCAACAGCGGCCCGCAGGCCTTTAACGATATGCGGTTAGCCCTCACACAGCTTATGCAGAGTTTTCACTACGGTCAGCGCACGCTGTTTCGCCGTCTCTTTTCGCCGGTGATCGATAAGCTGCTGTTCGCCGCCACCAAAGCCGATCACATTACTCACGACCAGCACGGCAATATGGTGTCCCTGTTACAGCAACTGGTGCAGGATGCCTGGCAAAATGCCGCGTTTGAAGGTATCAGCATGGACTGTATTGGTCTGGCTTCAGTACAGGCGACACAGAGTGGACAGGTTGATCATCAGGGTGAAAAAATCCCCGCGTTGCGCGGGCACCGCTTAGCGGATGGCGAGGCACTGACGGTCTATCCGGGTGAAGTTCCCCCGCGCCTGCCGGGGGCGGCGTTCTGGCAACAACAGGGTTTTCAGTTTGAGCAGTTTCGCCCACAGCAACTGGATATCGATCGTCCTCTGCCGCACATCCGCATGGATGCGGCACTGGAGTTTTTACTGGGAGATAAATTGCGATGAGCGATCCGTTAAAGCCGCGTATTGATTTTGCCACGCCGCTGAACGACAAGCCGAATGACGTGTTGCGTCCGGCGCAAACCTTCGACGCGGAAGCCCGGAACGCGTTTTTAGCCGTTGCAGAAAGCGAGACGGCGGTGGAAGAGGAAAGCGCAGGGGAGCGCGCCGTCGAAGCGGCCCTGAAACCCAAACGCAGTTTGTGGCGCAACATGGTCGGTGCCGGGCTGGGCCTGTTTGGGATCAGCATCGTGGCGCAGGGCGTGCAGTGGAGCCACAACGCCTGGCTGGCGCACGACTGGTTTGCGCTGGGCAGCGGGATGGCCGGGGGACTGATCGTGGCCGCGGGTGTCGGCGCGTTAACCCGCGAGTGGCGACGACTGTATCAGCTGCGTCAGCGTGCAGAAGAGCGCGATCTGGGTCGGGAACTGCTTAACAGCCACAGCGTGGGTAAAGGGCGGGATTTTTGCGAAAAACTGGCTCGCCAGGCCGAACTCGATCAGGCGCATCCTGCGTTACAACGCTGGCATGCTTCGCTCCATGAAACCCATAATGACGGTGAAACCGTGCGGTTGTATGCCCAACTGGTGCAGCCGGTGCTCGATCGCCAGGCCCGGCGGGAAATCAGTCGTCATGCCGCAGAATCCGCCCTGATGATTGCGGTGAGCCCGCTGGCGCTGGTCGATATGGCCTTTATTGCCTGGCGCAATATCAGGCTGGTCAACCGTATTGCCGCTATTTACGGTATTGAACTGGGCTACTTCAGCCGACTGCGCCTGTTCCGGCTGGTGCTGCTGAATATGGCATTTGCCGGCGCGTCTGAGCTGGTGCGTGAAGTGGGCATGGACTGGATGTCGCAGGATATCGCGGCGCGCCTGTCCGCCCGTGCCGCGCAGGGCATTGGCGCAGGCCTGCTGACCGCACGTCTTGGCATTAAAGCCATGGAGCTGTGTCGGCCGTTACCCTGGCTGGAAAACGACAAACCCCGCCTGGGCGACTACCGTCGTGAATTGATAGGCCAGATAAAAGAAGCGTTGCAGAAGGGCGGAGAGAAACGCCAGTAACGGCTGTGCACTGAAACGTGAGTGCAGATGCTGTGCCTTCTGTGCTTTATCTCCTGACAACGTTGAGCGAATGTCACCGTCAGGGCTCTCCCGCCATCGCCACAGCCTGTCGTTTAAAAAAACGCGCTTGCATAAAGGCTGTCAACTTTTCCTGACAGCCCCCTTTCTGCGGCGTAGGGGTTTAGCGTATTATCGCCGGATAATAAACGGATAAGGCCCACGCAATGCGTTTAGAAGTGTTTTGTCAGGACCGAATCGGCCTGGCGCGCGAATTACTGGATCTTTTGGTGGCGCGCGGAATCGATCTTCGCGGCATCGAAGTGGCCTCATCAGGCCGCATCTATCTTAATTTCTCCACGCTTGAGTTTGAGCAGTTCAGTAACCTGATGGCAGAAATCCGTCGCACGCCGGGCGTAACGGATGTTCGCACGGTGCCCTATATGCCTTCAGAGCGTGAGCATCGGGTACTGAGCGCCTTGCTGGTTGCCATGCCCGAGCCGGTTTTTTCTGTTGATCTCAGAAGCAAGGTAGAACTGGCCAACCCGGCCGCGCAAAACCTGTTTAATCTGGATGAGAACAAGATCCGCAATGTGAATGCCGACCACCTGATCAACGGTTTTAATTTTGGCCGCTGGCTGGAAAGCGAACGTGTCCAGGCGCAGGCGCAGCATGTGGTTATTGAAGGGCGCGATTTTCTGATGGAAGCCCATCCCATCTATCTGTCTGCCGACAGCGAACAGCAGGATCAACTGGTAGGTGCGATGGTAATGCTGAAGTCCACCGCCAGGATGGGGCGCCAGTTACAAAACCTGGTGGTGACGGACGAAACGGAGTTCGATCATATCGTCGCCGTGACGCCCAAAATGCGTCAGGTGGTGGAGCAGGCACGTAAACTGGCAATGCATGATGCGCCATTACTGATTATTGGTGATACCGGCACCGGTAAAGATATGCTGGCCCGTGCCTGCCATTTACGCAGTGCGCGTGGAAAAATGCCGTTTCTGGCACTTAACTGCGCTTCACTTCCCGATGATGTGGCGGAAAGTGAGCTGTTTGGTCACGCGGCGGGCGCGTATCCCAATGCGCTGGAAGGCAAAAAGGGCTTTTTCGAACAGGCCAATGGCGGCTCGGTGCTGCTGGATGAAATTGGCGAAATGTCGCCCACGATGCAGACCAAGCTGCTGCGCTTCCTGAATGACGGCACCTTCCGTCGCGTCGGGGAAGAGCATGAAGTGCATGTCAACGTGCGCGTCATTTGCGCCACGCAGAAGAATTTATTCGAACTGGTGCAGCGTGGCGAGTTCCGGGAAGACTTGTTCTATCGCCTTAACGTCCTGACGCTTAACCTGCCGCCGCTGCGCGAGCGTGTGCAGGACATCATGCCGCTGACGGAAATGTTTGTGGCGCGTTTTGCCGATGAACAGGGGATTCCCCGACCACGCCTTTCTTCGCAGCTCAACGCGTTTCTGGTGCGTTACAACTGGCCGGGCAATGTGCGCCAGTTGAAAAACGCGCTGTATCGGGCGCTGACCCAGCTCGAAGGCCACGAATTGCGCCCTCAGGACATCGTACTGCCGGAACAGGCGCTCGATGTGTCGCTGGGAGAAGAGGCGATGGAAGGGACGCTGGATCAGATTACCCGTCGCTTTGAACGTTCCATCCTCACGCGTTTGTATCTTTCTTATCCCAGTACGCGAAAACTGGCAAAACGGCTTGGCGTTTCGCACACGGCGATTGCCAATAAGTTGCGGGAATACGGGTTAGGGCAGAAACGCGGGGACAGCGACGGCGAATAACAACACAGCGGATAAGCGGGCGCTTATCCGCTGTGTCCCGTCTTATTTCAGTGCGGCAAGCGCAGCATCATAATCTGGCTCGGTGGTGATCTCATTCACCAGCTGGCTGTACAGCACGTTGTCATGCTCATCCAGCACGATGACGGCACGCGCGGTCAGGCCCTGCAGGGCACCGTCAGCAATTTCCACCCCGTAATCCTGTTTGAACTCGCCACCGCGCAGCGTGGACAGCGTGACCACGTTATTCAGGTTATCTGCGCCGCAGAAGCGCGACTGAGCAAACGGCAGATCGGCTGAAATGCATAACACCACGGTATTATTCAGTTCGCCCGCCAGTTGGTTAAATTTACGTACCGAAGACGCACACACGCCAGTATCGACGCTGGGAAAAATATTCAGAATCTTGCGTTTTCCTGCATACTCAGAGAGTGAGACATTCGCGAGGTTTTTGGCCACCAGCGTAAAAGGTTTAGCGCTATCGCCGGGCTGCGGAAACTGGCCAGCAACCGCTACCGGGTTGCCCTGAAAGTGAACAGTCTGAGACATACGAATTCCTTCTAATGATGTTATCTGACAAAAAAATAGGGCATCAGTACAGATATAGCCTTTGTTTATGACATAAATTTTAAGGGTTTACGAGTGTAATTGTTGCCTGAATTTAAATGACAGTGATGAATCGCTGACAACAAGGAGCGCTAATGAGGACGGTAAAATGTTATCCCGAAGCCTGGCCGTTGCATACGCCGTTTGTCATCGCGCGCGGCAGCCGCACTGAAGCCAAAGTCGTGGTGGTGGAAATTGAAGAAAACGGAGTAAAAGGCACGGGAGAAGCCACGCCTTATACGCGCTATGGCGAAAGCGAAGCGCTGGTGCTGGAGCACATCGCGACGGTGATGCCCCAGCTTCAGCAGGGCCTGACCCGCGAGGCACTGCAAACGCTGTTGCCCGCAGGGGCCGCCCGGAACGCCATTGACTGCGCGCTGTGGGATCTGGCCGCCCGGCAGCAGCACCGCACGCTGGAACAGGTCGTCGGCATTGCACCGATCGCGTCAGTGGTCACCGCACAAACGGTCAGCATTGATACACCAGAGGCGATGGCCAGCAGTGCCCAGGCACTGTGGCAGCATGGCGCAACGCTGCTCAAAATTAAAATGGACAACAACTTTATCACCGAGCGCCTGATGGCGATCCGTGCGGCTGTGCCCGACGCCACGTTAATCGTGGATGCGAATGAGTCATGGCACGCCGAAGGGCTGGCGGCACGCTGCCAGCTGTTAGCCGATCTGGAAATCGCTATGCTGGAACAGCCGTTACCGGCTGGAGAAGACGAGGCGCTGGCAAATTTTATTCACCCTTTACCCATCTGTGCCGATGAAAGTTGCCACACGCGGGAAAGCCTGCCCGCGCTGCATGGGCGCTACGACATGGTGAATATCAAACTTGATAAAGCCGGTGGGCTGACGGAAGCGCTGGCGCTGGCACAGGCTGCGCGCGATCAGGGCTTTACGCTGATGTTGGGCTGCATGATCTGTACGTCCCGGGCGATTCGCGCCGCCTTGCCGCTGGTACCTATGGTGCGCTTTGCCGATTTGGATGGTGCCACCTGGCTGGCTGTTGATGTCGAGCCCGCCCTGAAGGTACAGAACGGGGCATTAATCACGGCTGCCAGCGTAGCAGATTAACCATCACCTCCAGCCACGTTTCCGTCGCCTCATCTACCGCAATGACGGGCATCTCTGCGGTCACGCACGGCAGACTCAGGTCGTGACACCAACTGCCAAAGGAGCCGGGCGTGGCATAGCCCACGCTGCTGACGCGCGGCAAACCCGTCTGCGCGGCCAGCCAGGCACCGACCTCGGCGTGATGCGGATCGTCGATACAGGCCAGCGGCTCATGCCAGGAAACCACCCAGGCCGGTTTTAGCTGATGAATCAGGCTGCATAACGCCTGGGTTTCCGGCTCTGAGGCGGGATGTGCCCCTGTCGAAAGCGTCACATCCCGCGCGTCTGCCGCGCTGTTCCAGCGGTACACCGTTTCACCTGACTGCCAGTTAGCCGCCGGGAAGTTACGGTTCAGGTCAACGCCATTAGCATTCGCCCGCAGCCCCAGCTGGCAGCCGTCGGGATTGACCGCCAGAACAACGTGATGACGGCGCAGGCCGTCAGGCAGGGTGCGCAGCGCCGCAGAAAGGGCCGCAATCGCGGCGTTTTCATCACCGTGCGTGCCAGCCAGAATCAGTCCACTGTTGCTGTCAGTCTGATTGGCGGGAAACCAGAGCAGCGGGGCACCCAGAACGGAACGCCCGTATTGCTGCCAGGAAATAGCCAGTTTTCCGCGCTGTGAGCGGGGATGCATTGACGGCATAGTGACATTCTCCAGAGGGTTTCCTTAAAAGTAGCGGAAAAGCCGCCGGGGGAAAATAGCTATTTATCAATCAGCAATTTGCGATAAAGTGGCCGGTAACAGGCTGACTCAGTGAGACGCTGATGCAGCACTTCTTTATCGTAAAGGGGTGAACATGATTATTCGCTTTTCTCCAACGCTAACCGCCCTGAGTCTGCTTAGCGCCACCTTACCCGTTTTGGCCGCAGAGGTGCCCGCAGGCGCGCAGCTCGCCGCAAAACAAGAGATTGTCCGTCACATCAAAGATGAGCCTGCGTCACTTGACCCGGCTAAAGCCGTGGGACTGCCCGAAATCCAGGTGATGCGCGATCTCTACGAAGGGCTCACCAGCCAGGATGCTCACGGGAAAATTGTGCCGGGCGTGGCACAAAGCTGGAGCAGCAGTGATAACAAAGTCTGGATTTTCACCCTGCGCAATAATGCACGCTGGTCTGATGGCGAGCCCGTCACTGCACAGGATTTTGTCTACAGCTGGCAGCGCGTAGTGGATCCTAAAACCAGTTCGTCTCAGGCCTCTTTTGTCGCGCTCAGTGGTTTAAGTGAGGCGGACGCTATCACTAAAGGGACGACAACACCGGACAAACTGGGCGTCACCGCGCTGGATAAACACCGCCTGAAAGTGACGCTCTCGCGCCCGGTGCCCTGGTTTCCGGCCATGGTGTCTAATGTGGCTTTCTATCCCGTCCCGCAACGCGTGATTGAGAAAGAGGGCGATCAGTGGACACAGCCCGGCAAGCTGGTCGGAAACGGCGCTTACCAACTTGACAGCCGAGTGGTTAACGAAAAAATCGTACTGGTGCGTAATCCCCGCTACTGGGATAACGCGCACTCCGTGTTAACTAAAGTGACCTTTTTGCCCATCAACGAAGAATCCAGCGCCACCAAGCGCTACCGCGCGGGCGATGTGGACATTACCGAATCGTTTCCTAAAAACATGTATGCCCTGCTGAAAAAGACGCTGCCGGGGCAGGTTTATACGCCGGATCAACTCGGAACCTACTATTACGCGTTTAATACGCAGCAGGGCCCTACGGCCGATGCGCGCGTACGCAAAGCGCTGTCATGGAGTATCGATCGCCAGGTTATCGCGGACAACGTCTTGGGCACGGGTGAAAAACCGGCCTGGCACTTTACACCAGATGTGACCGCCGGATTTACACCGCTGCCTGCCTTGCAGCAACAGCATAATCAACAAGAGATGGACGCGCAGGCCAGAGCGTTGCTGGCGGCGGCAGGATACGGGCCGGCGAAACCCCTGAAGCTGACGCTGTTGTATAACACGTCTGAAAGCCACCAGAAGATTGCCATTGCGGTTGCATCCATGTGGAAGAAGAATCTTGGCGTGGACGTGAAGCTGGAAAATCAGGAGTGGAAAACCTATATCGACAGCCGAAACTCTGGACGCTTTGACGTCATCCGCGCCTCCTGGGTGGGGGACTACAATGAGCCGTCGACCTTTTTAACTCTGCTGACATCCGGCAACAGCAGTAATATCCCGCGCTTCAAAAATGCCGAATATGATGCTGTGATCGCCAAGGCGAGCATGGAAACCAGTGACCAGGCCCGCAATGCAGATTACAACCGGGCCGAACAAATCATTGCGGAACAGGCCCCCATCGCGCCCATTTACCAGTACACCAATGGCCGCCTGATCAAGCCGTGGGTGAAAGGCTATCCGATCACCAACCCGGAAGATGTCGCCTACAGCCGTGAACTGTGGATTGAGAAACACTGATCTAAGGCGGTCTGCCACGGGCCGCCTTCTGACATCTTTGTACACAGGCTCAGGATTGCAACTCAACACCGCCACGCTAGACTGTATCATATTGATTTTGATAGCGGGGTAACGGTGTGGACGGTGTGAAAGGAAAATCGCTTCAGGTAACAGATGCCATCATTTCCTGCCAGTTGGATGGAAAGGGCGGCATGATACCGATTGATGAAACCCAGGTGCTGCACGATGAGCATCCCTGCTGGCTGCATCTCAATTATACTCATCCCCGCAGTGCTGAATGGCTGCAATCCACGCCTCAGATCCCGGATGCCGTGCGTGATGCGCTGGCCGGTGAAAGCATGCGGCCTCGCGTGTCCCGGTTGGGGGACGGTTTTATGATTGTCCTGCGCAGCGTGAACCATAACAGCGATGCGCGCCCTGACCAGTTAGTGGCAATGCGGGTGTTTATTAACGATCAGCTCATTGTGTCCACCCGGCGACGTAAAGTGTTTGCCGTAGATGAAGTGCTGACCGATCTCGAAAACGGTAACGGCCCGGTCAACTGTGGCAGCTGGCTGGTCGAGGTCTGCGATGCGTTAACCGGTCACACCAGCGAATTTATCGAAGATCTGCATGACAAAATCATTGAGCTCGAAGATGCCTTACTGGACCAACGCATTCCCCCGCGGGGTGAACTGGGCCTGCTGCGCAAACAGCTGATTGTGATGCGCCGTTACATGGCTCCACAGCGTGATGTTTTTGCCCGGCTCGCCAGTGAGAAACTGCCCTGGATGGACGACAGTGAGCGCCGCCGCATGCAGGAGATTGCCGACCGGCTGGGGCGCGGCCTGGACGATCTGGACGCGGGCGTAGCCAGAACGGCCGTGCTGGCCGATGAAGTCGCCTCGGTAATGGCCGAATCCATGAATCGCCGCACCTATACGATGTCGCTGATGGCGATGATTTTTCTGCCCGCTACCTTTTTAACCGGGCTGTTTGGTGTCAACCTGGGCGGCATTCCCGGCGGCGGATGGCGCTACGGCTTCAGCGTGTTCTGTATTTTACTGGTCATACTGGCGTTAGGCGTGGCGGGGTATTTACGTAAGCGGCGTTGGCTTTGACAGACAAAGCCTGTGAATTGCCTTAGTGACAGAGGGCTTAACAGAAGTAAAGCTGATCGACATCAATACCTGCCGGAGGCAACTGACGCAAACTCTCTCCCGCAGGTGAATGCAACGTCAAGCGATGGGCGTTGCGCTCCATATTGTCTTACTTCCTTTTTTTGAATAACTGCATAGTACAGTTGATTCGACCTACGCCGGCCTTGTTGCCGGCTTTTTTTTTACCTGCTGGCTGAAAGGCCTAATCTTTCCTAAGCTTAATGTTCATTCGCTACAGAGGAGCACGGTATGAAGGCGATACATAACAGCGAGCCGATTCCAACCGATCCGCCCCCCATTCCTCAGCCGCAACCCGATCCGCCACCGGATCCGGAGTTTCCGCCGATAATGGATCCGCCGCCTCACCGCAACGTATAAAAAAAGGGCATGCGTTTACGCGCATGCCCTTTACCTTTAATGTATTCAGCAGCGTTATTTAATCTCTAAAACATCAAGGCGTTCACTGACATCGGGTGCATCGTCTTCATCGCTGCGCCAGCCAACCGGATTCACCGGCAGGGTTTCGCGATCGAAAGCGAGATCGCCGCCATCCACCACCGCATCCCCGTGCTGAATGCCTTTAAAATCAAACAGATTCACGTCGGCCATGTGTGACGGCACGACGTTCTGCATCGCGCTGAACATGGTTTCAATCCGGCCCGGATAGCGTTTATCCCAGTCGCGCAGCATATCTGCCACCACCTGACGCTGCAGGTTAGGCTGCGAACCACACAGGTTACAGGGGATAATCGGAAACTGACGCGCTTCGGAGAAACGAATGATATCTTTCTCGCGGCAGTAGGCCAGTGGACGAATGACAATGTGTTTCCCGTCATCGCTCATCAGCTTCGGTGGCATGCCTTTCATCTTGCCGCCGTAGAACATATTTAAAAACAGCGTTTGCAGGATGTCATCGCGATGGTGGCCCAGCGCAATTTTGGTACAGCCCAGCTCTGTGGCTGTGCGGTACAAAATGCCACGACGCAGACGCGAGCACAGCGAGCAGGTGGTTTTGCCCTCTGGAATCTTCTCTTTAACGATAGAGTAGGTGTCTTCCTCAACAATTTTGTACTCAACACCTTGCGCCTCAAGATATTCCGGCAGGATATGCCCCGGAAAACCGGGTTGCTTCTGATCAAGATTGACTGCCACCAGACTGAAACTCACTGGCGCGCTCTTCTGCAGGCTACGCAGGATCTCCAGCATGGTATAGCTGTCTTTACCACCAGACAGGCAAACCATGATGCGGTCGCCTTCTTCGATCATATTAAAATCGGCAATGGCCTCGCCTACGTGACGACGCAAACGCTTCTGGAGCTTGTTGAGGTTGTATTGTTCTTTCTTGTTAATTTCTTGATTTTGCAGCATTTTAATCAATCTCTGAAACCAAAAAGGGCATATCGAGGGCAACGTCGTCAGCGGGCAGTTTTAAGTTGATCACCTGCACATGTTCGCCGTCCTGTCCCAATATCTGCGAAGCAAAAATCTTATAAACCTTTTACGCGGTTATGCCTTGTCTGATTCTTTCTATATAATGGATTCGCGCCAGCAGATGACAGCCAGCAGACAAAAGTATGCCGCGTATGGTACGGATTCCGGCGACGAATGCCAGCACGTTTTACTGCCGCGTTTCGGCCATGTCTGCTGCCCGATAAATAATGATGTGACTTTTGCCGCCCTTTGCACCTGCGCAGTTTAAAACAAAATGCAAATGCTGTGTTTCCGCCTTGCCCGGTTAGCGGCGGTGAAAAACGACGCCTGACCTGAAATAACTGTCTGTGAGCTCCCGTTGTACCAGGCGCGTCCAGCGGGATCAAAAAGACTGAACGGACTGCATTTAGCTTATGCACTGTGGGCCGATAGGGCCAGTCAGTGAAAGGTTACACCATACCTGTACCTGACAAAGCCGGTAAACCATACTGCCCAAATGGAGCCAAAAAAGCGGTGTTCCGACCTGCCCGATATCGACCCGCCGGGAAAATTACTGATCCTGATGCCGGTTAAGCATCTGTGTAAAGGCGGCCGGTAAGGAGAAAAAATTAAATTCAGTCGGCATCATTACCGTCAGGCACCAGACAAAACAGCGTACCTGTATCATATGGACAGTGTTCTGACGTTGTTTACGAGCTTACTGTTCCCGTTCGTCTGGCGAACCTGTCACACAATGCACGGACCTGCGTCAGACAGTACGCGTTTTTTACAGAGCGCGCGGTTCACCATTTCAAATAAGATACAGAGGGCTGCGCCCACAAACGTCGAAGCTAGATTTGGCAAACATCCAGTTAATTAAAAAGCGCGCAAAAATAATGAAGACGGGTGTTGCTACGCTTATCTGAATCAATTTCCCTGAAAAAATCCTCAATATAATAAGTATTCCATACTATTAAACATTGCGACGCCAGCTTGTTCATCTGAAAAATTTTATAATTAATTCGATGGCGATATCTTTTTATCTACCACGAAATCAAACTTTGTCAGACCAACACTTTGCGCACTTGTCATCACAAATGCCACTCTCCCGTAAGGTGTTCCCTGATCAGCATAAATACGTAAATGAGGGGCTTCAGGGAGTTTCGCCGCGTCCTGCAGGCGGGCTTTAAAGGTTGCATCATCAATCGCCTCTTTATCCCAGGCAATGTTGCCGTTAGCCATCAGCGATATATTTATGGATTTAACCTTTTTATCGACCATCGTGGCGTTAGCTTTGGGTAAGTTGACTTTTACCGCCGGATTGATCACGGGCAGGGTAATCATAAAAACAATCAGTAAGACCAACATGACATCAATGAAGGGTGTCATGTTGATGTCATTGACCAGCGGATCGTCGTCTGATTCAAACTGCGATTTACCTGACATGCTCATTTTTTGCGTCTCCTGAGTCCGCCGGCTTACACTGACTGACTGGCGTGGAAGGGCTGGACAGGGGCCGACTGTACTTTCTCACCGGTATGCAGTTCCTCTACGTTAGACGTGATGCGTGAACCTGTCAGGTAATAGGCATGCAGATCGTTTGCGAAACGCGCGATGGAATGCTGGAGTGCACGGTTACGCCGGCTGATGGTGTTGAATCCTAAGACCGCCGGAATGGCTACGAACAGACCAAATGCTGTCATGATAAGCGCTTCGCCCACTGGACCTGCGACATGTGCGAGATCGGGCTGGTCGGCTATGCTGATTGACTGTAGAGCATGGTAAATGCCCCAGACGGTTCCAAGTAAACCAACAAACGGGGCGGTACTGCCGATAGAGGCAAGAATACCGAGGCCTGACTGCAGATTGGCTGAACTGTCGTCGATGCTGTTTTTAAGGGCTCGCGCCAGCCAGTCACTGATATCCAGATTATTGCTGATGCCTGTTTCAACATTGTACTGGTGGGACATCGCCGCATGCCCGGCGATAGCCAGGTCGCGAAACGGATTATTACCGCTGTTGCCAAGCGTATCAATGGCTGCAGGCAGTGTTTTTTGGCTCCAGAACAGATGCTTGGTGCGTTGAGCTATCTTCTTCATGCCTGCGCCTTGCAGGCATTTTATAATAATGACTGACCATGACATGACAGACATGATCAGCAGGACAATGGCCACTGATCGGGTAATGATATCGCCCTGTTGCCATACATGTTCAATGCCAAACTCATTCATAGTACATCCTCACTTAGAAAGAAAATCACCTGTTCGCTCTCACCCAGCCGGTTAACTGGCTAATTTGAACGTGATGGGTTGAATAGTCATAATGGAAATCGCCTGACCGTTTACCACGTAGGGATGACAACGGATACGTGAAACCGCCTCCATTGCAGCCTGATCGAGATCGTCAAAGCCGCTGCTTCGTGCAATTTCACTGTGCTTCACCGTGCCATCGGGATTAATGATCAGACGAACGAGCACTTCGCCCTGTTCCTGAAGACGTTTAGCCCGACGCGGATAATCTGGTGCCGGTACCTGGCAACCTACCGTAGCGACATTTTTAGGCGCAGCATTTGGCACGCTTTTCAGCATTTGTCCTTGCGATGTGGCTGGAATCGCCGTTCTGTCCGCCACTTTTGCATTTTGTACGGGAGAAGGTTTAACCGGCTCCACCGGGTGCGTTTTTTCAATTATTTTTTTATGTCGCATAACCGGTTTAGGTTTAGGTCGTGGCTCAGGTGGCACAACTTTGGGGACTGGCGGGATTACGGCTGGCTGTGCATCATTTTGATCGATTTCGCGCGTACTGTTTTCGGCCGTTAACACGGGCGGTTGACTGACAACATCAGGCACCGGGATCGGCTCGTCAGGTTCCTCAACCATAGTCGCTTCAATACTGGTTTGTGTGGCAGGGTTAATAATATTCAGAGGATGATATTGCGTGGTGTGGGTGATAGCCATGGCAATGATTATCAGGTGAACGCAAACCACCGCGCTCACCACCAGCCTGGGCAGGTTTTTTTTAAGCGAACGTTGCGCGCCTTGCGGAGCATTCAGGGTAGCCATGGGCATTCCAGGCACTGAAAAGTGTTCTTTGAAAATCAGGCGCTCTGCTTTCACTACGACCTCGCGATAAATCTTTACTGCCTCGTGATTTTCTGCGGCAGTTTCCTGAAGACTTATCCTGTATGTGCAATGAGAATAAAAAAGTGACACCTGCTGAAGTAAAAAAATGGGATTTATACTTCTGCAGGTTCGATTCTGATCCAGTAGTCGGTCGTGCGCGTGATGGCGATAGGCATGGTTTGGGCTAGTGCATCAAGTGTGTAGGGCACATCATCGAGCGGGAAGTTACCACTGACACGCAGATTCGCAACGCCAGGAGCGACCCGAATAACGGCAGGGCTGTAGTTTCTCAGTGAGTCGATCACGGATCCCAGCGTTGCCTCTTTGACTTCAAGACGGCCCTGAGTCCAGGCGGTTTCTTCGAACGCGGAAATGCCCAACGGGATGAGTGAGCGCTTGTCGAACCATATACCATGCCCGGCCTGGACCTGTTGACTGGTGCCGTGCAGCGTGTTGACTTTTACCACCGAGTCTAGAACAGCCAGATGAATGCCGCCGGATTCATGCCGCACATGAAAACGTGCTTCCTGGGCAAGGATACGCCCTGCAAGCGTCGTGATGGTAAAAGGACGTTCATCGTTAATCACCTGAGCAATGATACCGCCGGTGCGCAGTTCAATGTTTCGCAAGCTGTCGCTCATGGAAATATTAAGCGCCGTACGGGCGTTCATATTCAGGGTACTTCCATCATCAAGCTGAATGACGCGACGCTGTGCTGTGTCGGTATACGCATCGGATAACAGGTAGGGCAAAGGATATTTTTGGTTCAATAACAGCCCGCTGAACACGCCTAATACAGCAACGCCACAGGCTTTTTGCAGGAATTTACGACGGCCAGAGGGCGCGAGTAAGGTCTGCCGCAGATTTTCCGACGGCATGGTCCGGTTCAGGGACTGGATTTTACCCAGGGTAGCTTCTATTTTTCGACAGGCCGCATCATGACGTTCGTCGGAATAACGCCAACATTCATACTGACGAAAATCTTCTTCAGAAGCATCGCCAGAACGCAGTAGTACCATCCATTCAATGGCTTTTTGCGCTGTATCATCAGGACGTGAGGTCAGTTTCATTTTTTTCCGTTCAGTCTATGGGGGGCTCACTGGTTGCCAGATAACAATTGGTCAGCGCCTTAGCCACATATTTACGCACCATACTGACAGAAACGCCCAGTTCTAGCGCGATTTCAGCATAGGTCATACCGTCCAGTTGGTTAAGCAGAAAGGCCTTTCTGGCATTGACTGACAGACCATCCAGAGCGCGATCAATCGCGAGTAGCGACTCGATCACCATTTCCCTTTCTTCCGGAGAAGGGTGGCAAAACTGAGGGCTATTCGCCAGCGCATTAAGATAAGCCTGCTCAAGATCGCGACGGCGCCAGTTTTCATATAAAACTCGCTGGGCGAGCGTCGTCAGCATGGCTCTCGGTTCGCGAATATGCATGAGTTCTGGAATTGCTGCCAGACGTAAAAATGCTTCAGAGGCAATATCTTCGGCCATGGTGCCATAGCTGATACGTCGTCGTAATTTGTCTGTCAGCCAGCGGTAATCACTCCGGAAAATAAGCGTTAACACATCTGAACGATCGGTCATGTCGGCAGGCATACTATCCCCCATCTGAAAAACGCAACACCCTTCTCAGCGCCCAATTAAGACCGAGAGACGTATCCTCATTTCAATCGTACTCTGCGCTGCACTTTATAATTGAAATGGTTTGGCTTACTAGCAAGAAAAAGGCCAGCTTTTGTTTTGTTCATAATTTTTATGAAATTCTTCATTAACTTTCAGCTTGTTATGAAAGTGTCATCACACACTTGTTCTTCCCTGTTATTCACTCGCGCATTACGCGGTAAAAGTGCATCCCTGTCATGCTGCACAGTTGTAGTGCGTCCGTTCTTCCGTCCCCACTTAGAAAGAAAAAAAAGATCGACAGAAAAGAGTAGAAATTTTAGTTAGTAACGCGCTTCGCGCTTTTATGAAACCGTACTCTTGCCATAGTCAGGGCATCCGGGCCCCATCTTATAAACGGTGGCATATAAACGAGCACGTTAATGGTGCACTAAAGTAGCGTTGCCAAACCCGGATTGAGTTACGTAATGATGAATAACTTATAAATTAATTTTTAAATTAAACAGTTAATATTTTTTATGTGTGAAGTTGAGTGATTTTTCTCACATAACTTTCCCATCCCGGTGTCACTTTTTGAATTTCATTGCACATACAGACTGAGAAGAATAATCAACTCATAACAATACGATTTATCACTCCTTTACCTTTTCTGCTGGAGCTGTAGCAATGAATGAAGCACCGCAACATGCTAAGAAAACGTTTTTTATCCATAGCCGTCTGACTCTGGCTATCAATATTGCCCTGGCTATGACGGCTTTACCGCTGGTCGCTCTGCAGGAAGGTTATGCTGCATCTCCCGCAACGGTTAATTACTCTGTCCCGGCGGGCTCCCTTGAAGACGGCTTATTAGCAATAGCCCGACAAAGTCACCAGACTATCTCATTTGATCCGAAACTGGTGGCTCCTTACCAGGCTAAACCCGTAAGCGGCAAACTGTCACTGAAACAGGCTATTTTGCAGCAGTTGCAGGGAACACCACTTTCCGTTACCACCACGCCCAATGGTACGCTGACCATCTATTCGATGAATGCCACTGCGCCGGTTAAAGCAGTCTCGGATTTACAGGCCGCGCGCGACAGCGGACAGACGCTGCCGACCATTACGGTAAATGGCGCGGCTGAACGAAGCGAAGATGAAACGGTATACAATCCATCCATGTCGAGTTCAGCCACCCGTACCAATCTGTCGCTACAGGATACGGCGCAGTCCGTTCAGGTCATCAGTCGAAAAGTCCTTGACGATCAGCAGGCTACCTCGGTCGAAGATGCGCTGCGTAATGTAGGAGGCGTCAGTTTCAGTTCAGGAAACAGGGGACAAAACGGCGTCAGTATTCGCGGTTTTACGATAAGCTCTGGCTCAACGGACGGCGTCGCCAACCCAGGCAGTCAGGTGAACGGCAGCACATTAGGTTATTCCAGCATTGATGGCATCGAGCGCGTGGAAGTCCTCAAAGGGCCGCAGGCGGTATTAGCAGGAAACAGTTCACCGGCAGGGTCGGTTAATGTCGTACGCAAAGCACCAACCGCCTATCCCGTGCATACGATAAAAGTCGAAGTGGCGAAATATGGTGAACTCAAAACCGCAATCGATCTTGGCGGGCCGTTAAACGATGATAAATCGTTCCGATACCGCCTTAATGCTTCAACCATGCACTCCGATAACAGCTTCCCGGATTTCAACGGTAATCGTGCTGACTATTTTGCACCCGTTCTGGCGTGGGAAGGCGAGAAAACGCATGTAAAAGTAGGTGCTGAATTCACCAATTCACGGACGTCTGGCCCGGCGGCAACGCTTTACACGAATGGACATATTCAGAAGCTGCCTGAGTATCGGCTGGGGGACAAGGATGATCACTTTTCACTTGATGCAAAAACAACCTATTACGAACTGAAGCAGGATTTGTGGGATAACTGGTCGTTCAACAGTAAAGCCACTTATGTGGACAGCGTAAATAATTTTCGTGTCCATGAAGTTTATAATGCTGCGCCAAATGGCAGTCTGCTGAGCCACGAGCTGGGTATCCGGCAGGACACTACGTCTTTAAGCCTGCAGAATGATATTCGGGGAAAGTTTGACACGGGCCCGTTAACCCATAATGTTCTGCTGGGTTATGATTATCAGCATACCGAAACGACAGACTGGGAACTGGCTCGCGGTCGTATTTTTGCGACGGGAAATTATAACAATCCTGACAGCCTTTCATTTCCCCCGATCCCCGATCCTACCGCCAAAAACTATAATACGCTCGAACAACAAAAGGGAATTATCCTTCAGGACCAGATTGATTTCTGGAAAAAACTGCACCTGCAGTTGTCCGCCAAGCGGGCCCAATGGACGTCAAAATCCACAGGCTATGTTTCCCCGACTCGTACTTTAATTACCTTTTCTGATGAAACGAAATGGGTGCCCAGTTACGGGGTAAGTTATGACATTACGCCTGAGGTCACTGTCTATGCCAATTTACTCAACAGTTTCCAGACAAGCGGCTTACTGGACCCCCGTACCGGAAGTGCCTTTGCACCCACTACAGGGAAATCGAAGGAGGCGGGTTTTAAATTCAGCCTGCTCGACGATAACCTGTCAATCACGACCTCTGCCTTTGATATTGTTCAAAAAAATCTGATTATTACGAATTTTGCTGGTCAGCCCGTTGGGACGCAGGGACGTGAAACCAAAGGTTTCGATTTCGATTTAAATGGTCAGATAGTGCCAGGATGGAACATCACGACCAGTTATACCTTTTCCCGGTCTAAAGACCCGGATAACAGCGCTCTGCTGGGATACCAAAGCAAAGTCGTCGGCCAACCGAAGCATACCGCAAGCCTCTGGACAACCTATGAAATTCAGCAGGGTAAATTACAGGGGCTGGGGGCAGGTATAGGCATACAGGCAGCGAGCAGCACCTGGAACGGTTACAGAAATAATTTCTTTAAAGAGGGCGGCTGGGCACAAACGGATGCCTCCGTTTTCTATCATCAGCCTAAATATACGGTGACGCTAGGTGTAAATAATATATTTAACCGCACGCTCTATTATTACACCTCAACCCCTCAATTCATAAGCGTTAAACCTGACAGGACAGCGCGCCTGACGCTGACTTATTCGTTCTGATTCATATCAATCACCAGAGTAAAATAACGTGGTAAAGAAAATCCCGTCGGATGGTAACCGGCCAGGCGTATGGCAGTTAATTCGCCCTTACTGGATGTCTTCAGAAAAATGGCTTGCCATCTTATTACTGACTGTCATCCTGACGATTAATTTCACTACGACCTATGCGTTTGTTGCACTGAATAAGTTGCATGGCAAGTTAACCGACGCGCTGGTCGCCCTTAACTGGGCGGTGATCATCAATACGATGGTTGAAAGCCTCATTATCGGCGCGTTAACGACAGTTCTGCCGTTGATAAGCGTACTGGCGATTAATTATCTGACATTACGCTGGCGGACATGGATGACCGCTCGCTTCGTAGAGCGCTGGACTGAACATCCGGCTTATTACCAGTTGGAGCGGGATAATGTCATCACGAACAGCGATCAACGTGTTGCGGAAGATATTAATCTTTTCACGGATGTCACAATTAATTTGTCCAGCAACATTATCAATGTAGTGGTCAATATGATCACCTTTACTATTGTACTGTGGGGCTTGTCCGGCGCGTTATCAATTAATCTGGGTGGGAGGACATTATCAATACCAGGTTATATGGTGTTTGCCGTCTATTTATATTCGATTACCCACCTGGCGCTGGCCCACTGGCTGGGCAAAGTCCTGATCGGCATTAATATGAATAAACAGACAGTGGAGGCAGACTTCCGTTTCCTCGGTATGCAGGTGCGGGAAAATGCGGAACAAATCGCGTTTTTTAATGGAGGAGAGCGTGAACGGCACCGTCTGTTTTCACGCTTCGAACGGGTGCGCGAAAATACGCTGCTTATGATGCGTAAGACGTTCAGGCTTAATTTTTATCAGAGTTTTTTTTCACAGATATTTTCTCCATTGCCCACGTTACTGGCCCTGCCGTTATTGCTGTCGGGCAAAATAACCATGGGCGGCCTGACCCAGATCACCATGGCCTATGGAACGCTGCTCAGCACACTTTCTTTTTTTCCGCAGGCTTATCAGTCTTTTACCAACTGGATGGCGTTATCCAACCGACTCAGGGATTTACTATGGGCACTCAATAAAGCCAGGGCGAAACCTTCTGGCATTGTGACGAAGCAGCAGGGTGAAAAGCTATGTTGTGAGAATCTGATCCTACAGAAGCCGGATGGTAAGGTCCTGTCCTGTTTGCCTCGCTGGGAGGTGAAGGCCGGGGAGCGATGGCTGGTGCAGGGGCGTTCCGGCTGTGGAAAAAGTACACTGCTACGCGCCTGCGCCGGGCTCTGGCCTTATGGTGAGGGGGCGATTACGACCCCGGAATCAGTTCGTACGCTTTTTTTACCGCAGAAAAGTTATATACCGGTTGGCACACTGAAAAGCGCGCTGGCCTATCCACATGAGCCGGATGTTTTCACCGATCAGCAGTGTCAGCAGGCATTAACTGACAGCTGTCTGGAAACGCGTACGGCCTCATTAACGCAATTTGATCGCTGGCAGCAGGTCCTGTCCGGTGGTGAACAGCAGCGGCTGGCAATAGCACGCGTGCTGCTGCACCGTCCCGCGATGATTTTTCTTGATGAAGCGACCAGCGCGCTCGATCCCCAGACAGAAAACCGCCTTTATCAGGCGCTTATCGACCAGTTACCTGACGCCACGATCATCAGTGTGGCACACCGTAAAGAGCTCGAACACTTCCATCACCATATTCTCACGCTCGTGCCTGTCAACGGGCGCTAATGCTTGCAAAGGAACTACTATGACGCATAAACCCACCGAATTAACTGACTCTGATCTGGACGTATTCCTGGCCGACGCTGAGTTGCCCGTGCTTATTGATCTCTGGGCACCCTGGTGTGCACCCTGTCGCGCCATGTCACCGACGATTGACAAACTGGCCCGTAACACTGCAGGCAACCTGCTAGTCGCCAAACTTGATGTCGAGCAATACCCCGCCATTATGCAACGCTTTGGCGTAAGGGGAATTCCCACCTTACTGCTGTTTAATAACGCTAAAGATCCGGTCCGGCTGGTCGGCGCTCAGTCGCTGGCCCAGCTCAACGCGTGGCTCACGAATAATCACGTAAGCGTGTCGGCACCCACTGCACAAGTTAAGCAGTATGAAAATCTGGAATGGGGGAGTTTCTACGATGATAACGAACTGCTCGCCTTCATTGCAGCCCGAGCGCTGCGGCATGCGAGCGCCGGGGAGATCATAACGGCTCAGAGCAGGTACTGGCTCGACGGTAAAGGCACGCTTGCGGCGGCTATGGTGCATCAGTCCGGCAGCGAAGCCTTTGAACGCATTACCGGACTCCCAGCGGCGCTGGGACACCTGCTGGATCGCTGTGAATATCTCTCGCTAAAACAGGTGGAGGTTCTGTTTAAGGCGTTACGCGCGGGTAAAGATTACCGACTGGTGCCCTCGACATTTATGCAGTGGTGGCTGAGCGACGATTTTTTTCTCTGGGAAAAACATCTGCGCGCGCCTGAGTTGGTTACGTTAATAACCCGGTGGCAAAGCCTGTGCACTGATCGGTTAGTCGTACGAGAAACAAGTCCGCAAGCCTGGACAGATATCAGCCATCAGGCAACTTCACTTCTGCGGTTTTACTCGTTACCAGACCGACAGCTTGAGAAAATTGTCGCCACGTTGCTTAGTCATCTTTCACCGTTACCTGCTACGACCGGTGATGAACAGTGGGGCATTATCTCAAAAAACATCAGCTGGGCGCATTACCACATTATGCAAATTCATTCGGGATGGAGTGATGAGGAACGGGCCACGCCAGCCGAGAGAATGAACTGGTTTATGGCGAAAGAACGCGAAACGATAGCGGGCAAGCTCAGCCCGGAGGAGATTGCAAAATTCAGAGAGGAGTGGCAGTCGCTCAATAGCGAATTTATCAGTAAAGAGAATGCGCTTCACCAGAACCTGGCTCAACTCGCGTTGCCCGTCTATACCCAGCTCCAGACCGCGCTGAACCGGCTTCTTGCCGCCGCTCCGGACTTTTGATGATGGTTAGCAAAAAGGGGGAGGTTATGCAGCATATTTTTGCGCACAGCCGGGACGAGCTGGCCGATCTGGCAGACAGTGTCATCAGACTGGCCTTACAGGAAGGCGCATCTGATGCACAGGTCGTATTTAACGAAAACACAGGTCTGTTGATTGAGATGCGCCAGGGCCGCTTAAAAACCCGAACCCGTGCCAGTCAGTCAAACATGTTTCTCACCGTGTACCGGGGGCATCATCAGGGGACGACCAGCTCGACGAATTATTCGTCTGCCAGTCTGCGCGAAACGGTTCAGGCGGCTTGCCGGATTGCGGGTTATACCGGGGAAGACCGTTTCGCAGGACTTGCGGCGGAACGCTATTTTTGTCGCGAATCGGACGGGCTGGATCTCTGGCATCCCTGGGATATCGACGAGGCTGGCGCAACCGTGCTGGCGCAGCGCATAGAGACAGGCATTGTTTCAGCCGGGACCGGTGTTATCAGCGATGGCGTCACCGTACATTCCGGGAAGACGGACTGTTTCCTGATGGACAGCCGTGGATTTACCTGCAGCGAGCGCCAGACTCATCATTCCATGGTTGCCCGTGCGCTGGGAAGAAAACAGGGCCACAGCCTGTTGGATTTCTGTATTTCGAGTGCCCGGCATGCGCAGTCACTGCTGATGCCGGAAGATATCGGCCGCCGGGCGGGAAGCGGGGCGTTAGCGGCTCTGGAGACCGTCCCTTTTCATGGCAGCCGACGTTGCCCGGTTTTGTTTGACGCTAAATGTGCGCTGTCTCTGCTTGAACATCTGGTTCAGGCGACGAGTGGTGGCGTACTCTATCGCCGCAACAGCTTCCTCGCCAACAGGCTGGGTGAGGCGGTTTTCAGTCATCATATCAGCGTTAAAGAAGATTCTTTTACGCCGCAGGGACTCGCCAGCCGGTCATTCGACGGTGATGGCATTGCCGGCACCGCCCGGCAGGTCGTTGATCGTGGTTCTCTGACCGGTTTTTTCCTCTCTGCCTATGCCGCGCGGTATCTGGATATGGTGCCCACCGGGAGCGGCTGGGGGCCGGGAAATCTGTCGATGACCAGTACTCTGACGCAGAAAAGCGATGATTTCGACGCGATGGTAAAAAAACTCGATACCGGACTGATCGTCACCAGTTTCAGCGGTGGCGGAGCACGGATGATTAACGGCGATTATTCGCGAAGCCTGCGTGGTTTTTGGGCGGAAGAGGGGCAAATACGTTACGCCGTTGAGGGTGTCACGGTGGCGGGGAACCTGGCTGATCTGTACCGCCACATCGTGGCGGTCGGGGCCGATGTCTTTACTCAGGGTGCATTCTCATCAGGGTCTGTATTAATCGATAATCTTCAGGTGGCAGGACGTTGAGTCAAAGGAGTTTTACTATGAGTCAAACAGGCACAACCTCCCGCCTGAACCAGGCTAAACAGCAATTGCTGGAACCCTATGGTCTCAGCGATGCATTGCTGGAGGATGTCATGGGCCGGGTGCTCGTCCACCGGGTCGACTACGCCGATTTGTATGTGCAGCGTCTGCGCCAGGAGAGTTGGTCGATGGAAAACGGTGTCGTTAACTTTGGATCGTTTACTACTGATCAGGGATTCGGGCTGCGTGCAGTTGAACACGATCAGACTGCCTTTGCCTATTCTCAGCATATTGACCTCAGGCATCTGCGCGAAGCGGCAAAATCAGTGCGAACCATCGCCCGGCAAAGCTGGCTTCCTCTGCCCCAGTCTCTTACCGTCTGGCCATCACCCACCCATTTTGGTGCAAGTGATCCTTTACTGTCGTGGGAGGCCGCTGAAAAAGTCAGCCTGCTGGAAAAAATCAATCGATTAACGCGCGCGCTTGATCCACGGGTGATTCAGGTCACTGCCAGCCTTGGATTAACCCATTCCGTCAATTATGTGCTGCGTCATGACTTTTTTCAGGCCGCGGATATTCGCCCGATGCTCATGCTGCAGGTCAGCGTCATTGTCGAGCAGCATGGTGCTCGGGAGTCGGCCACAACCGGTATTGGCGGACGAGGCGATTTCACCCTGTTTAACGAACAGGATTTGCATGTCGCCTTACGAACAATGGTCGATTCTGCGCTGATAAACCTGGAGGCGGTTGCGGCGCCATCCGGTAGCATGCCGGTTGTGATTGCTGCGGGATGGCCAGGTATGTTGCTGCATGAGGCTATGGGGCATGGCTTTGAAGGGGACTATAACCGACTGGGAACCTCGGTATATTCTGGACGCATCGGGGAGCGGGTTGCGCCACGCGGCGTCAATATCGTTGATGACGGTACACTTCAGGGACGGCGGGGTTCACTCAATACCGATGATGAAGGCCACCCAACCCAGTGCACTACGCTGATTGAAGACGGAGTCTTAAAAGGTTACATGCATGACAGCCTCAGTGCCAGGCTGATGAAACTGTCCCCGACAGGTAATGGCCGACGTCAGTCGTACGCACACCTCCCCATGCCGCGCATGACAAATACATTCATGCGCAACGGCCAGTATGAACCTGAGGAAATTATTGCCTCAGTCAAACGCGGTTTGTACCTGGCCAATTTAGGCAGTGGACAGGTGGATATCGTCAGTGGTCAATACAGTTTCCAGACTGCGCTGGCCTATCTGATTGAGGATGGCAAGATTACATCCCCTGTTAAAGGCGCCACGCTGACGGGCAAAGGCCCGGAAACACTGCAGCAAATCAGCATGGTGGGTAACGATCTGGCTCTGGATCGTGGCATAGCCACCTGCGGTAAATCGGGACAGACTGTTCCGGTGTGCGTAGGACAACCCACACTCAAAGTGGATAACCTCATAGTCGGCGGTACAAGACAGGGTTAAAGGTATAACTGTATTAAACCGTACGGTGCAATCACAGACGTAGCCACCAGAGCGTCGATTGACCTCGCGTCGGGGGGAACCTCGGCGCGAACACAGTTACAAGCACGACAACGCTGTTTGAGTAAGAGATGAAGCCCCGTCAATACCTGAAAGGTAAGGCGGCTAACGCTTTCTTACAGGAGGAACAATGATGGAATTAACGCAATCCCTGACAGAGGCGTTTGCCCGTATGCCACTAGCCTATTTGCGGCAAGAATATCCCAGTCAACTTGTGCATTTGATGCTTGATGACGGTGATGCTTTACCGCCACGTAAACTGCATCCCGTTTTTTACGGCTGCTACGACTGGCATTCTGCGGTGCATGGTTACTGGTTACTCCTGCGTTGCCTGAGCATATATCCTGAATTGTCCTGCCGCGATGACATTGTGACGCTTTTTAATGCGTATTTCACAGAAGAAAATATTGCCCAGGAACGTGCTTATTTTACTGCACCATCTCGTACGGCTTTTGAGCGTCCTTATGGTTACGGATGGCTGCTGTCGTTATCCCTGGCCCTAAAACAATCCGCTTTGCCACAGGCCAGTCAGTGGTACCGGATACTGGAACCCCTGACACACATGCTGCGTGACCGGTTCATCGACTATTTCACCAGGCTGACTTATGCCATTCGGGTGGGCACACACACTAATTCTGCGTTCGCGCTGATGGCCGGCCTGGATTATGCACGTGCTATGGATGACAGTGAACTGGAACGTGTGATTGTTGACACGGCAAAACGCTTTTACGGTAGAGATGTCGGCTATCCTGCACATTATGAACCCGGCGGAGATGAGTACCTTTCGGGTGCGCTCACTGAAGCCATGTTGATGAGTAAAATTTCACCAGACTTTACACGTTGGTTTGATAGATTTCTTCCGGATGTGAGCAACCTGAGCACATTATTGCGCCCCGCTGAAGTCAGCGATCGCACCGATCCTGCCATTACGCACCTTGACGGTTTGAATCTCAGTCGGGCCTGGTGTTTTAAACACATTGCAGCCGCGCTGCCAGGCGACCATCCAGCGATTACACTGTTTCAGGATGCCGCGGTCCGCCATGTCTCTGTGAGTCTTCCACATGTGGTGGGCAGCCATTATAGCGGCGGACACTGGCTAGCCAGTTTTGCGTTTCTGGCTTTGGAACAGAATGAAAGCATTTTGGGAGCCTCGTTTTCCGTTTCGGAAAATCTGGCTGAAAAGCTGGGGGAAAAGGTATACAAATCCACATGAAGGGTTTGAGCATGAAGAGCAGGCTTTAGCATTATCATGCAGACTACATCACAAAGAATGAACGTTTGACTTTGCCTGAAAAGCTTGCCGAATGAATAATCAAATGTAGAAGCAGTTAAACATTTTAAGAGATCCTTTTAAAATCCTTTATCTTGAAAGCAAACTTCCAGCATGATAGATAAATTCAGATGCATTAACTTAAACGAGAGCGTGGGAAATGGAAGGTCACTTATTTTTGGATAAGTCACTATATCTGTTTGCAAGCGTCTTTTTGAAAGAAAAGATTCCAGCACCTTTTTTTTATATTTATGAGGATTTTGGTTTTGGAAAGCTAACGGAAGAGAGTAACTATGAGGAAGGTAACGCATACTTAACATTCCCTGTATCACAAGGCTGTGCTACCAGGAAAAGAAATTTAGAAGAAAAAATCAATCGTTACATTTCGGAAGTAAGTGATGTGGTTTTATGGACGAGTTCGCTACATTTAAATCAGGAATGCCTGATGCTAGTGGTTCTCTTAATCTTAGAAACCAGGCGGGTTAAGGTTATAGACTTAGCCAAATCAAGAAGAGAAAGGGCTTCAGAAAGTACCCATGACTATTACTATTCGCTATATCGGCATAGCCATTTTTTAGCGAAAGCTGAAAAGCTGAAAGTACGGTCACGCCAAAAAGAGCTGGAAAGCCAGGGCGGCTCATTAAGAATTCGATATCAAGGCTCACTGGTCAATGTCAAGTACGAATATTTTGATAACCCTGTACTTGAATGCATTTCAGATACGCCTAAAAACGCTATGAAAATCATGACAGAAGTTATTGTCAGGTTATACGGGGAAGGTTATATGCTTCCAGGTGACTACTTGATAATTCATCGCCTTTATTTCCTTGTAAATTCAGGGAAACTGAAGATTTGCTTTGATAAACTTTCAGCGCACAGGTGGAGTAGTATGGCTTTCATGCGAATTTATTGACTGGAAATAAGATAAAGGTTGCGCACTGGACGGGATAAAAGTCAGTGCCTGTACATGGGCGTTGAATCAGGGATAAAACGTAAAGAGCATCATGCTATATATTAAAGATCCCTTAGTCCTGATATGTAAAACGCATGTGCACTGGCAGTATTTATAACACCAGGCCGCTTGCCGTAACTATGTTTTGTATGAGTCGTCTGAGTGTGAGTGCGATATCCTAAATGGGATGATAAAAATAAAAAATTGACCGCTGGCACATTAAAGTTTCCAGACGATGCCTGATGCCGTTCTGAGCACACGTAAATTAAGCGTTTTTTACTTTACTGACATGAAAATATGTTTTCGCTTCTCTTACCTGTACCGTTACGCCTGTTTGCCTTATATCAAGACGATCTCATGGCGATGGTGGGGGAGCGATAAATTGACATGCGACATTCCCGCACGATCCCCATGTTTATCTATCGTGCGGGAGCGGGATGTCCTACATCATCTCCAGCGACTGCACGCCCTTTACTTCCATGATTTTGTCATACAGATGCGCATCGCTGGATTTCCGGGAGAGGGTAACCTGAACGCTTAATTCACATAAACCGCTTTCCTCGTCCCGGTTAATGACCGAAATATTGCCATAGCGGATGCCTTCGCGTTGCATGACCAACAGCACCAGCGGCACGCTTTTCGCCTTGAGATAAACAATTAACGTATGGTGTTTACCAATCAGTAAATGACTCAAACGGCGGAAAACCTCGAGCACCACCAGAGCCAGCACGGTGCCGTAAATGCCGATTTCATACATGCCGCTCCCGATGACCAGGCCGATTGCGGCGGTAACCCAAAGCCCGGCTGCCGTCGTCAGGCCTTTAACCACCTGTTTCTGGATCAGAATCGTTCCGGCACCCAGAAAACCCATGCCGCTGACAACCTGTGCCGCGACGCGGCTGGGATCGAGTGCAACGTGATCCTTCATCAACATGTCGGCAAAGCCATATTTAGACACCAGCATAAACATCGCACCGCCAATCCCGACCAGAATATGAGTACGTAATCCGGCTTCTTTGGCACGCATCTGACGTTCCAGGCCAATCAGACCGCCCAGAATGCCCGCCAGCGCGATACGAATCAGCATATCCATTAACATTCTTTTTCTCCGTTCGACATCATGGTTAAACTATATTCCGCCACGTGACTATGTGATAACAGGATAATTCTGCTTGTAATAGGTCAGGATATTTTTTGTAAAAAGCTATTTCTTCTCTCGACCGCGTGTCAGGGCTGACATATTCTTGCTTAGCCTTTAACTCACCTTCCCGGAGTCTGATTGATGAAAGCCGCGACTTTTCTGCTGGCTGGTGCCGCGTTGTTATTGTCTGCCTGCAGCAGTAACAGCGATGACAACGAGCCGCCACAACAAGCTACCGCCGCCCACGTTCAGCCACGTGTGGTTATGTCTGCAATGGCGGAGGCCAGTTGTACCAATGCAGGGGGAACGCTGGCGTTTTCAAATCAACTGGACGGCTCGCGCATCGGCATGTGTCAGTTAGTCAACGGACGCCGCTGCAGCGAGCAGGCATTGCTCGGCGGTAACTGCGCCCGCTAAACGCGGAGGCCGGCTGTGACCGGCCTGCGTTATCAGGCCGTCACCCGGTTCGGACAGTCTTCGCCACGATGAAGCCGGCTGAGGTTTTCCAGCGTGGTTTCTGAAATCGCCGTCAGAGCTTCAGCGGTCAAAAAAGCCTGATGGCCTGTGAACAGCACGTTGTGGCAGGCTGACAGGCGGCGGAAAATATCATCCTGAATGACATCATTCGATTTATCTTCAAAGAACAAATCCCGCTCATTCTCATAAACGTCCATGCCTAACGCGCCAATTTTTTGCTGCTTAAGTGCATCAATGGCGGCCTGAGAATCAATTAACCCACCCCGACTGGTATTAATAATCATGACGCCATCGCGCATCTGCGCAAACGCGTTAGCATTAAGCAGATGATGGTTTTCCGGCGTTAACGGGCAATGTAGTGTAATCACATGCGACTCGGCAAACAGGGTTTTCAGATCGACATATTCCGCGCCCAGCGATAACGCCTGTTCCGAAGGATAGGGATCGAAGGCCAGTAAACGCATGCCAAATCCTTTTAAGATGCGCAGGGTGGCTATGCCTATTTTGCCGGTGCCAATAATGCCGGCGGTTTTGTTATGCATATTAAAACCGGTCAGGCCGTCCAGCGAAAAATTCGCATCGCGGGTGCGTTGATAGGCGCGATGAATACGGCGATTCAATGTCATCATCAGGCCGACGGCATGTTCAGCGACGGCTTCCGGGGAATAGGCGGGCACGCGAACCACTTCCAGACCCAGTTCAGCCGCGGCTTTCAGATCGACATTATTAAATCCGGCGCAGCGCAGGGCGATAAATTTCACCCCCAATTCCGCCAGTTCCTCCAGCACCGGGCGGCTACCGTCGTCATTCACAAAAAGACAAACCGCATCACAGTCTACGGCAGTCTTGGCCGTGCTTTCGCTCAGCAAAAAATCATAAAAGACCAGATCGAAACCATACTGTTTATTGACCTGTTCAAAATATTTCTGGTCGTAGTGTTTAGTACTGTATACGGCGATTTTCATCGTGGTGCTCCTGGAAAAGGGATGCAACAAGGATAACGTTTTCTCTTACTTTTTGCTGACACCTCTTTAACCTTACCGGTCAAACCTTCACCTTCGGCGTGTTACGTGCCATCATTACGCCCAGGATATTGAAAAAAAAGGAGTCTTGTTTTCATGCCACGGAGTTTCCGTCGACGCCTGGCCGCGATTCTGGCGCTGATTTTATTGCTGCTGGGATTACTGCTGACTCTTACACAGTGGCTGCCGCGTCTGGTGGGCCTCTGGCTACCTGCAGGCACGCGCGTCGAACTGGAAAACAGCCCACGCTGGCATGACGGGCAACTCATTTTTCCGTCTCTTCATTATTTAGCCGGTGACTGTCGCCTGGCGAGCGTCAAAAACGCGGCGCTGGGCCGGCAACAGTCGCGCTGGACGCTCAACGCACAACAGGTCACGTTGCAAAGCGAATGCCTGCAACAGCTGCCCGAATCACAAACCGCCTCAACCGCACCGAAAACGCTGGCAGAGTGGCAGGCCATGCTGCCGGGCGCAGATATTCACATTGATAAGCTGACGATCTCGCCCTGGCAGGACTATGCCGGTGGCCTGGATTTGACCCTCAATAAAGCCAGCCAGCAGCTGCATTACCGGGGCGATAATTTACAGCTTGAGGCCACGCTGGAAGGTCAGCAGCTGATGGTCAGACAATTGACGATCACCCATCCGGCGCTTCCCGAGCCGCTCAGCCTCAAAGGTCATTTTGAACTGCCGCAATACGCTAACGGCCTGCCGGTTAACGGCGAGATCGCGGGCGCGCTGGCCCTGGACGGGTTTCCGCAACCGCTAAAAGCGGCACTGAGCTGGCAGCATGAAAGCGGCCTGCTGAACATCACCACAGCGGATGCTGCCCGTCCCTTGCTGCGTCTTCCGTGGCAGGCCAGCCGTGACCGCATCACTATTGAGAAGGGTGAATATTACTGGCCACTCACGGCGCAACCCTTGTCGGGCTTTGTGACGCTGACGCTGGATAACTGGCAGGCCGGGCTGGATGCCACAACGGTCACTGGCCGCCTTAACCTGCTGACGCAGGGGCGGGGCGGCAAAGGCAATGTCGTTCTGGGCATAGGTCCCGGTCATCTCAGCCTGACGCAAAGCCAGCTGCCGTTACAACTGACCGGCGACAGTAAATTTGCTGCCATGCAGCTGTTCGGCAGTATTCCTGGGCAACTGACCGGATCATTACTGAATCCCGAACTGATTGTTAAACCCAACGCACTGTTGCGCCTGCGCGGGCGTTTACTTTCAACGCTGAACGTGGATGAAGCGCGCTGGCCGCTGGCGGGGGTGCGCTTATCGTCCCGGGGCATTTCTGGACGCCTGCAGGCCATTCTGCGCGCGCACGATCCCAGCTTTGGCCGCTTCACCCTGCATCTGGACGGCGGGGCCCGTGACTTCTGGCCGGATACGGGTGAATGGCGCTGGCGCTACTGGGGAGAAGGCGAGATGCATCCGTTACAGGCGAAATGGGATGTCAGGGGAACCGGTGGCTGGCGCGGCACGCTTATCCATCTTGATACCTTGTCGACCGGTTTTAACCAGATGCAATACGGCAGCGTGCGGGTGGAAAAGCCGCGTTTAATCCTGACTGCCCCGGTGAACTGGCAGCGAGAGGCGGACAAGCCTTCCTTTGACGGAAAATTTCAGATGCAGGCCGGTCAGACGCACTTCAGCTACGGGGGCTGGCTGGCTCACTCAACGCTGGATTTTGCCGCCCGCGGGCGCGATCCCGGTCATTTTGTCTGGGGCGGCGAACTGAAAGCCGGCAAGGTCGGCCCGGTACGGGTTAACGGGCGCTGGGATGGCGAGCGCCTGCGCGGTCAGGCCTGGTGGCCCACGCAGTCGCTGACGGTTTTTCAGCCGTTGCTCAGCCCCGATCTGAAAATGAAAATTCGCGCGGGCGAACTGCGCGCTCAGGTGGCGTTTTCTGCCGCCGCTCAGCAGGGTTTTCACGCGGGCGGACACTGGACGGTGAAAAACGGCAGCGTCTGGACGCCAGACAGCCAGATTAACGGCATCGATTTCTCGCTGCCATTCCGTCTGCAAAACCAACAGTGGCATTTTGGCTTACGTGGGCCGGTTTCATTGCGCATCGCAGAAATCAAGAATCAGTTTGCCATGCAGAATATTCAGGCTGACTTACAAGGCGCCTGGCCATGGCGGGAAAACGATCCGCTCTGGTTGCAGGATGTCAGCATGGATCTGCTGGGCGGGAAAATTACGATGCCGTCTCTGCGGATGCCACAGCACAGCCCGGCGCGCGTGTCGCTTCGGGATATCAGCCTGAGTAAACTCGTCAGCGCGATTAAACCCAGGCAGTTCGCGATGTCGGGCAGGGTGAATGGCGAATTACCGCTGTGGATCACGAATGCGCGCTGGATCATCGAAAATGGCTGGATTGCCAACAGCGGGCCGCTGACCTTCCGGATGGATAAAGACATGGCCGATGCCATCACCCAAAATAATATTGCGGCAGGCGCCGCGATGGACTGGCTGCGCTATATGGAGATTTCGCGTTCCTGGGCCACGCTGAATCTGGATAATCTGGGCGAACTGACCATGGTCGCGCAGGTGCAGGGCACCAGCCGTTTCAGCAACCGCAACCAGACCGTAAATTTAAACTATCGTCATCAGGAAAACCTGTTCCAGTTGTGGCGCAGCCTGCGCTTTGGCGATAATTTGCAATCCTGGGTGGAGGAAAATGCCACTCTGCCGTCGAAAAAGGAACCCTCACCATGAGCCTCAGGGCCTTACTGCTGCTGATAGCCGGACTCCCGCTGACGGGCTGTGTACCGCGCATCGAAGTTGCCGCGCCAAAAGATCCGATTACCATCAACATGAATGTGAAAATCGAGCATGAGATCCACATTAAAGTGGACAAGGATGTGGAAGCGTTACTGAAAAATCAGAGCGACCTGTTTTGAGGAGAGCCCGCATGAAACGCATCGGCATCACATGCTTACTGGCCCTTACGATGAGCCTGCCCGCCTGGGCATTGACGCTGGATGAAGCCCGTCAGTCAGGCCGGGTGGGAGAAACACTGTCAGGATATATTGCGCCGCGCGCAGATGACAGCGACACGCTGGCACTGGTTAAACGCATTAATGACGGTCGTGCTGCACAGTATCAACGTCTGGCAGAGCAGAACAACCTGACAACGGATGAGGTGGCCAGAATCGCCGGACAGAAGCTGGTAAACCGTGCCGCAGCGGGGGAATATGTACGCGGCATCAACGGACAGTGGCTTAGGAAATAGCCGGGCGACAACGTTGTACGGCAGGCATAAAAAAACCGGGCTCAGCCCGGTTTTCCAGATAAGAGCGGCGAATCAGGCCGCAACGATGTGTTTGATCGCGTCTTTTGCTTCGGCGGTGGCTTTTGTCGCGACTTCCGGGCCATAGGCAATGCCTTCAGCAAACACGAACTCGACATCAGTGATACCGATAAAGCCCAGGAACAGCTTGACGTAAGGAGTCAGCAGGTCAGAAGCGGTATCTTTGTGAATGCCACCACGGCTGGACAGAATCACGGCGCGCTTGCCTTTGACCAGGCCTTCCGGGCCGGCTTCGGTATAACGGAAGGTCACGCCAGCACGGGCGATCAGGTCGAAATAGTTCTTCAACTGCGTAGGAATGTTGAAGTTGTACATTGGGGCAGCAATCACCACCACATCATGTGCCTGCAGCTCTGCAATCAGCGCATCAGACAGTGACAAAGCTTCCTGCTGACGCGGTGACAGCGGCGCATCGGAAGGACGCAGCGCGCCCACTAACTCACCATCCAGCACCGGTACCGGGTTTTCTGCCAGGTCACGCACGGTCACCTGATCGCCTTTGGCCTTTGCCTGCTCAGCATAGAAGTCAGCCAGCTGACCAGATTGTGAATAGCCTGCAAGAATGCTTGATTTCAGAACTAATACTTTGCTCATCGTAGTTTCCTGTCTGTTACGCGGAAGGCTTCCCGCTCAATGGCTTACACTTTACAAACATTGAACGGAGCGGGAAAGCGCAATATTTCGAGAGCTATATTCGAATTAATTGAACAACCCGTCATGCGCGAGGTCCGCGCGGCAAACGGGAATGTGCTATGATAGGCGCAATTATTATCGTTAATCAGCGGGTTATCTTAGCACTGTACGCTGAGTCCACACCGCCTGAGTAAGGTACGTCATTACTATGTCTTCTCCGGTTTCATCTCCCTTAACGCCGCTTTGGTCGCGGCTTGATGCCCTGATGCTGCGCGACCGGCAGCGGCTGCAACGCCGGTTGCACGGTGCCAGAAAAGTGAAAAATCCTGATGCCCAACACGGTATTGCCGCCGAACTGGAGCAGGATATTCTCGCGGCTGAACAGCGCGTGGCCCAGCGTATTGCCGCCACACCGCGCATCACGTTCCCGGATAATCTTCCGGTCAGTCAGAAACAGCAGGATATCGCGGATGCGATTCGCGCTCATCAGGTCGTGATCGTGGCAGGTGAAACCGGGTCGGGAAAAACCACCCAGTTGCCCAAAATTTGCCTGGCGCTGGGACGCGGTATCACCGGTTTAATTGGCCATACGCAACCTCGTCGTCTTGCGGCGCGCACCGTCGCGAACCGCATTGCCGAAGAGCTGGAAACGTCGCTGGGCGGCTGCGTCGGCTACAAAGTGCGCTTTAATGATCAGGTCGGTGAAACCACGCAGATTAAGCTGATGACCGACGGGATTCTGCTGGCGGAGATCCAGCAGGATCGCCTGTTGATGCAGTATGACACCATCATCATCGATGAAGCGCACGAACGCAGCCTGAATATCGACTTCCTGCTGGGCTATTTGCGTGAGCTGCTGCCGCGCCGTCCGGATCTTAAAGTCATTATCACCTCGGCGACTATCGATCCGCAGCGCTTCTCCCGCCACTTTAACAACGCGCCGGTCATTGAAGTATCGGGCCGGACTTATCCGGTGGAAGTCCGTTATCGTCCGGTCGTCGAAGAGGCGGACGATGTGGAACGCGATCAGCTTCAGGCGATATTTGATGCGGTTGATGAGCTGAGCCAGGAGGGCCGGGGCGATATTCTGATCTTCATGAGCGGCGAGCGGGAGATTCGCGATACCGCCGATGCGCTGATGAAGCGCGATTTGCCGCATACCGAAGTGCTGCCGCTGTATGCGCGTCTGTCGAACAGTGAGCAAAATCGGGTATTTCAGTCACACAGCGGGCGACGTATCGTGCTGGCGACGAACGTTGCCGAAACCTCGCTCACCGTGCCGGGCATCAAGTACGTCATCGATCCGGGCACGGCGCGCATCAGCCGCTACAGCTACCGCACCAAAGTTCAGCGTCTGCCGATAGAGCCCATTTCTCAGGCTTCCGCGAATCAGCGTAAAGGACGTTGCGGCCGCGTATCGGAAGGGATCTGTATCCGGTTATATTCTGAAGCGGATTTCCTGAGCCGTCCGGCCTTTACCGATCCCGAAATTCTGCGCACCAATCTGGCCTCAGTCATTCTGCAGATGACCGCGCTGGGACTGGGCGATATTGCGGCGTTCCCGTTTGTGGAAGCGCCGGATAAACGCCATATTCAGGACGGCGTAAGATTGCTGGAGGAGCTGGGCGCGCTGACCCTGAGCGAAGAAGGCCATTATAAGCTCACCGGCTCCGGCCGCCAGCTGGCGCAACTGCCGGTGGATCCGCGCCTGGCGCGCATGGTGCTGGCTGCACGGCAGTACGGCTGTGTGCGCGAAGTGATGATTATCGCGGCAGGTTTGTCGATACAGGATCCGCGCGAACGCCCGGCAGAGAAGAAGCAGGCATCCGATGAAAAACACCGGCGTTTTGCTGACAAAGAGTCTGATTTTATGGCCTTTGTTAACCTGTGGAACTACCTGGGCGAGCAGCAAAAAGCGCTGTCCGGCAATGTCTTCCGTCGCCAGTGTAAAGCCGATTTCCTTAACTACCTGCGCGTACGGGAATGGCAGGATATCTATACCCAACTGCGTCAGGTGGTCCGTGAGCTTGGTATTCCGGTGAACAGCGAACCGGCGGAGTATCGCGAGATCCACTGTGCGTTACTGACCGGTTTACTGTCGCATATCGGCCAGAAAGATGCGGAAAAGCAGGAGTTTACCGGTGCACGCAATGCGCGCTTTGCCATTTTTCCGGGCTCAGGTTTATTCAAAAAACCGCCCAAGTGGACAATGGTGGCGGAGCTGGTGGAAACCAGCCGACTCTGGGGTCGTATTGCCGCGCGTATCGATCCGGAATGGATAGAACCGCTGGCACAGCATCTGATCAAACGTAGCTACAGTGAACCGCACTGGGAGAAATCGCAGGGCGCCGTCATGGCCAGTGAGAAAGTCACCTTGTACGGCTTGCCGATTGTGGCCGCGCGCAAGGTCAACTATGGCGCGATCGATCCTACGCTGAGTCGCGAATTGTTTATTCGCCACGCGCTGGTGGAAGGCGACTGGCAAACGCGCCACGCATTTTTCCGTGCTAATCAGAAGCTGCGCAGTGAAGTGGAAGACCTGGAACATAAATCGCGTCGCCGCGACATTCTGGTAGATGACGAAACCTTGTTTGCCTTTTACGACCAACGTGTAGGGAAAGAGGTGGTTTCCGCACGCCACTTTGACAGCTGGTGGAAACAGGTCAGCAAAACCACCCCGGAACTGCTCAATTTTGATAAGCAGATGCTGATCAAAGCGGGCGCCGATACGGTCAGCCAGCTCGACTATCCCAATGTCTGGCATCAGGGAAATCTCAAACTCAGGTTGAGTTATCAGTTTGAACCCGGTGCGGATGCCGATGGCGTGACGGTCCATATTCCGCTTCCGCTGCTGAACCAGGTCGATGAAGCCGGCTTTGAGTGGCAGATTCCCGGTGTACGGCGTGAACTGATTATTGCGCTGATTAAATCGTTACCGAAGCCGCTGCGTCGTCATCTGGTGCCCGCGCCAAACTATGCCGAGGCGTTTTTAGGCCGCGTGACCGCAATGGAAATGCCGCTGCTTGATGCCCTGTCGCGCGAGTTCCGCCGGATGACGGGCGTGACGCTGGAGCGGGACGACTGGCAATGGGAACAGGTGCCCGATCATCTGAAAATGACCTTCCGGGTGGTAGACGAACACAACTGTAAGCTGCAGGAAGGTAAAGATCTCGCGGCGCTGAAAGTGCTGCTTAAAGGCAAGGTGCAGGAAACGCTGTCCAACGTGGCGGATGATGGTCTGGAACAGCGCGGTTTACACCTCTGGAGCTTTGGCGATTTGCCTCGCAGCTACGAGCAAAAACGCGGCAACTACCAGGTAAAAGCCTGGCCCGCGCTGGTCGATGAGAAAGACAGTGTGGCCATCCGGTTATTCGATAGTGAGCATGAGCAGCAGAAAATGATGTGGCGCGGTCAGCGTCGGTTGCTGTTGCTGAATATTCCGTCGCCGGTGAAATATCTGCACGAAAAATTGCCGAACAAAGCCAAGCTGGGCCTCTATTTCAATCCCTATGGCAAAGTGATGGAGCTGATCGATGACTGTATTGCCTGCGGTATCGATAAGCTGATTGCCGAGGCGGGTGGACCGACCTGGGAACAGGCGGCCTTCGATGCGCTGCGCGAGAAGGTCCGCGCCGAGCTGAATGATACCGTGGTGGAGATAGCAAAGCAGGTTGAGCAGATTCTGACGGCGGTCTTCAATATCAATAAGCGCCTTAAAGGTCGGGTTGATATGACACTGGCACTGGCGCTGGCCGATATTAAGGCGCAGATGAATGGGCTGGTGTACCGGGGATTTGTGACCCAAAATGGCTGGCGGCATCTGGCCGATACCTTACGTTACCTGCACGGTATTGAGCGTCGGCTGGAAAAATTGCCGGTTGATCCCCACAGCGACCGCGCCCGTATGCTCCGGGTTCAGGCCGTTGAACAGGCCTGGCAGGCCTGGCGCAACAAACTGCCGCCGCAGCGTCAGGATGATGAGGATGTGCTGCATATTCGCTGGATGCTGGAAGAACTCCGCATCAGTCTGTTCGCGCAGCAGCTTGGCACGCCTTATCCCATTTCAGATAAGCGCATCATGCAGGCGATGGAGCAGATCACCGCCTGACGGCGGCAAACAGGGTCTTGTAAGAATAAAAAAGCCCGCATTTAAGAATGCGGGCTTTTTTGTGTAACGGTGAGAGCTACTGCGCCAGCGCTTCCAGCCGGTCTTTAAATGACGTCACGGCAATCGCGCGGTTGTCAGCCAGATAACGGTCTTTCGCCGCCGGGGCAGAACTCTGCACCGCTATCAGTTGCCAGCCCTTATCGCCTTTCAGCAGGAGCGGAGAACCGCTGTCGCCAGGCAAGGTATCGCACTGATGCGATAAAACCGCCCGTTGCGCCCAGCCGGTAATCAGGCAGTCGCTGTGTGAATACAGGCTGTCGAGATGATCGGCGGGATAACCTGCCTGGGTCACCTTGCGGCCCGCCGCTTTCAGCGCTTCGGTTAAGTCACTACGCGAACCTTCAAACAGCGGAATCGGCGTAATGGCAGAAGGGGGATTGCGCAAAATAATCAAACCGTAATCGAACGGCGCTGCATTGCTGGGGACGATCCAGCCTTCGCCATCCGCTTTCAGCTTATGCACCAGCGACGGTTCAACGCGCGCATCGATGTCATGAATTTCGTAGCGCCAGCCTTTTTTGGTAGACATAAAACGTAGCGCTACGGGTTTATCAAATTTACCTGGAGGTGTCAGTAAACAGTGGCCCGCCGTCAGGGCAAGATGGGGAGAAATTAACGTGGCGGTGCACAGATTACCGCTTTCGGTTTCCAGTTGTCCTATCGCATCCCAGGGGGCCGCGCTGACATCGGTAATGGCCTGGCGATGATCTTTGCCAAAAAACAACATTTTAATTTCGGCGGGTGTCGGTGAATCATCATTATCATCAGCATGAACAAACGCGGTGAAACTGAAAAGTCCAACGATTAACAGGGTAGCCAGGCGCATAGAACTCTCAATAGCGAGAAAAAGAAAACGTTTTTGTTATTACTAAAGTGACATAACTATAGTCAGTGAGGCGTGAAAAAGGGAGTTTTTTCAGTGAATCAGTACGCTACAGCGACTAAATAAAAAAACTGGCCGCGATAACGCCACATAAGATCATCACAATCAGAATAATTTCGAAGCGATAGCGACGGACCATATTAGCCACTCCAGTAAAGAAACACCCGGCAGAACCGGGTGTTTTTAATTATTAACGCTTACTCGGACCCTAAAGGGCGACCTTATTTTTTAGCGGCTTTTTTGTGGTGCTTTTTAGCTGCCTGGGCTTTCTGAGCTGGCTTTTTGGTGTGTTTTTTAGCGGCCTGAGCTTTCTGGGCTGCTTTTTTGTGGTGCTTTTTAGCGGCCTGAGCTTTCTGGGCAGCTTTTTTGTGGTGTTTTTTAGCAGCCTGGGCTTTCTGAGCTGGCTTTTTGGTGTGTTTCTTAGCAGCCTGCGCTTTCTGTGCAGTGTCTTTCTTCGCTACTTTCTTCTTAGCGGCCTGCGCTTTCTGGGCAGCTTTTTTGTGGTGTTTCTTAGCAGCCTGCGCTTTCTGTGCAGCTTTATGATGCTTCTTATGGACAGCAGCTTTGTGCTCAGCTTTAGCAGGTGCAGCGGTGGTGGTCGCAGCCGCTGGAGCAGCAGTTGCAGGAGCGGCAGTTGTCTCAGCAGCGAAAGCAACTGAAGACAGACCCATAGCAGCGGCGATTACCAGTGCAAATAATTTTTTCATTGCAAAATCCTCGGACTATTTTTTCATGTGTAGCCCACTGCGGGGCCGGTGAGAAGACTATATGAAAATAAAACTGGCGCGTCCGTGGGTGATTGGTATCGCTGTGTAACCGATTGTACAAAGGGGATGTACGGGAGGAAAAGGCGGCCCTCAGGCCGCCTGCTACCTTAACTGTTCAGGTAACGTTGCTCAAGATGTTTGCGGAAATAGTCTGGGTTGAGCGCTTCGCCAGTAGCATTGACAATCAACTGCTCGGTGGTGAAACGGCTGCCATGTTGCCAGATATTCTGCTGCAGCCAGTCAAATACCGGCTGCAGGTCGCCATGCTGTATCAGCTCGGCGGATTGCGGAATTGCGTTTTGTAACGCCTGGAACAGCTGCGCAGCGTACATCGCCCCGAGTGTGTATGTCGGGAAATAGCCGAAGGCGCCATCGGTCCAGTGAATATCCTGCATGCAGCCATCGCGGTAGTTGCCGCGCGTATCCAGACCCAGGGATTGTTGCATCTTCTCATCCCACAGCGCCGGAATGTCTTCAACCTCAATCTCGCCTTCAATCAGCGCGCGTTCGATCTCGTAGCGCAGAATGACGTGCGCCGGATAGCTCAGTTCGTCCGCATCCACCCGAATCAGGCCCGGTTTAACCTGCTGCGTCAGCCGGACAAAGTTATCTGCCTGAAGGGCGGGTTGGTCACCGAGCTGACTGATGATTTGCGGCAGGATACGCTGCAGGAAAGGTGCGCTGCGTCCCAGTTGCATTTCCATAAACAGACTTTGTGACTCATGGATCGCCGTGGATCGCGCCAGCGCAACCGGCTGACCGCGCCATTGCTCAGGCAAATTCTGTTCGTAGCGCGCGTGGCCAGTCTCATGAATGACGCCCATCATGGCGCTCAGAAACTCATCCTGATTGTAGCGGGTAGTAATACGCACATCCTCGGGCACGCCGCCGCAGAAAGGGTGCGCGCTAATGTCCAGGCGGCCATGGTTAAAATCAAACCCCAGCTCGGCCATCACGCGTAAACCCAGTTCGCGCTGTGAGGCTATCGGGAACGGTCCCTGTGGCGTGATCACCGGCTGCTGAGCCTGTTTTTCGACGACCTGCTGCAACAAGTGTGGAAGCCAGGTTTTTAACTGCCCGAAGGTATGATCCAGCGTGGCGCTGGTCATGCCCGGTTCAAACACGTCAAGCAGCGCGTCATAGCGGGAGCAGCCGTTCGCTTGCGCACGCAGTTCAGCTTCCTGACGGCTTAAGCGTACGACCTCTTTCAAATTGGTCGCAAAACCCTGCCAGTCGTTTGCCGGACGCTGTGTGCGCCAGGCATGCTCACAGCGCGATCCCGCAATGGATTTGGCTTCGACCAGTTCAGCAGGCAGTAATGTTGCCTGAACATAAGCGCGGCGCATTTCGCCCAGATTGGCGCGTTCAACATCATTCAGCGATTGCTGTTCTGCCTGATCCAGCCAGTCGCCAATGCGTTTATCCGTCAGAATCTGATGTTGCAGCACACTCATTTCCGCCAGCGCTTCGCCTCGTGCGGCGCTGCCGCCGGCGGGCATCATGGTTTGCATGTCCCATCCGGCGATGGCGCTGAGATGACTGAAACGCGACAGGCGCTGGAAGGTCTTACAAAGGTGTTGATAGGCTGAAGTCACACAAAGCTCCTGAATGCGTTAACGTCGTGGAAGTTCCCGAAAGGGGAGATCGAGCGGCCAGCTAAAACGCAGGCTGGCACCGCCAGGCGGGCTGGTTTCAACGGAAACCCGGCCGCTGAGCGCATGGGCGATGGAGTGAACGATGGCCAGGCCAAGTCCACAGCCTCCCGTTGCGCGGTCGCGACTCGGATCGAGCCGGACAAAGGGTTCAAATACACGTCCACGTTCTTCATGGGGGATCCCCGGACCGTCATCGTCGACCTGCAAATTACCGACTGCGCCGTCAAACCCTAAGCTGACCCTCAGGCGCTGGTTTGCATAGCGCAGCGCATTATTGACAAGGTTGTCCAGCACGCGCTCCATAAGCCGGGTATCTGAAATGCCCGCCAGCTACCTTAACCCCCAGCAAATTATCTGACAACAGCGGCGTAGGCAGTAGGCGGGCGAAATAGAAGATGAAGGTCAGCCACATCACGTGATGACTGTTTCATTTAATAGTGGGGGGAAAGTTATAGAGGTTCGCAAGTAACGTTCACGATTTCTTGATTATTATCACCACTGGTCCTTTTTCATATAACCGCCTCCAATATATCCTGTGATACCTAAGGATAGTTCAGCATTATGACTGATGAGCCGTAAAAGGAACCCGTTTTACCCGGATTTGTTATTTTTGCTGTTAATTTTACTGAACGACGACTTTCTGAGGGTATGTTATGAATCGATGATATTCCATCCAGAGCTTTTAAATCATCAGTAACGGTTACTGAGCCACCGTTGGAAAGCGCTATAATACCTCTGTTAGCTTCACTCAAACTGACTTTTGTTGCATCAGTACAGTATATATAGATATCTTCACTAATGGCGCTATTAGTCGATGCGGATTTAGTTACAATGCCGAAATCAAAATTTATCTCAGCTGTTTCGATATGACAACTCGCTGCAGCGGGTGGTATTTGAGAACAAACTGGTTGCACATTAAGGATTGCTCCGGCTGTTGCTGCTGACCAGGCATCCTGAACTGATGAACCCGTGGCAGTGTGTGCTGAGGCTCCGTTCGATAAGACAAACCCCTGACATTTGTCTACTAGGGAGGAACTAGTCCATGAGAGAACAAAACTTCCAGACATCAGCCCCGCATTATAAACACGCTCAACATAGTCTTTGAGCTTTTCCCCATCGTTCGCTAAGGGTAAAATAGAATAATTTTCTTTGGTGTTCGCCGGCATAACTCCACGATAAGGCTTTTTCAACATATCAACATACCCTATTCGCAGACCATCTTGCTTTGTCAATGGCTGATTGGCGAGACTGTCATCTACAGTCATCAGTTGAGGCGAATAAGTCGTTTTAGTACTGAGGGAAGTTGGCCATGTGAGCGATGTAATCACTGGTAGATGAATTACTGCTGCCATAGATCCAAATGAACATAATGAAAACAACAAGCTAATAAACTGACCATTTCGATTTTTTATTCTCATTTGATATACCTGGATATTGTTTATATAGACCCATTGAGCAATGCAGGTTCAATGGTATGCAAAAAATAACTCACATATCTAGACTCAAATCAATTAAATGCAGAGATATAATTAAAACATTATGCAAACGATATTATTCACTGCTGGATTTTATTTTACGATAAAAATGCGGGTGATAAATACCTGAGCCTCAGCCTGAAGAAAGCGTAACTTTTTTTAGCTTATAGCTCTATAAGCCCAAAGGTATAGCCGCTGGAAGCTAACTGGGCTGATGCTTTACTCTGTCTAAAAAACAGTCTGGTCAGTGGAACTGATAACTGAACGTACCCGTTCCTTTTACATATCCATCCCTTGAGGGTTCTGAAACCATTCCTGACGGGGCATGCTGAAGCCACACAAAGCTCCTGAATGCGTTAACGTCGTGGAAGTTCCCGAAAGGGGAGATCGAGCGGCCAGCTAAAACGCAGGCTGGCACCGCCAGGCGGGCTGGTTTCAACGGAAACCCGGCCGCTGAGCGCATGGGCGATGGAGTGAACGATGGCCAGGCCAAGTCCACAGCCTCCCGTTGCGCGGTCGCGACTCGGATCGAGCCGGACAAAGGGTTCAAATACACGTTCACGTTCTTCATGGGGGATCCCCGGACCGTCATCGTCGACCTGCAAATTACCGACTGCGCCGTCAAACCCTAAGCTGACCCTCAGGCGCTGGTTTGCATAGCGCAGCGCATTATTGACAAGGTTGTCCAGCACGCGCTCCATAAGCCGGGTATCTGAAATGCCCGCCAGCTACCTTAACCCCCAGCAAATTATCTGACAACAGCGGCGTATGCAGTAGGCGGGCGAAATAGTAGATGACGGTCAACAAAGCCACATCACGTAATGACTGTTTCATTTAATATTGGGGGAGATTCATAGAGGTTCGCAAGTAACGTTCACGATTTCTTGATTATTATCACCGCTGGTCCTTTTTCATATAACCGCCTCCAATATATCCTGTGATACCTAAGGATAGTTCAGCATTATGACTGATGAGCCGTAAAAGGAACCCGTTTTACCCGGATTTGTTATTTTTGCTGTTAATTTTACTGAACGACGACTTTCTGAGGGTATATTATGCATCGATGATATTCCATCCAGAGCTTTTAAATCATCAGTAACGGTTGCTGAGCCACCGTTGGAAAGCGCTATAATACCTCTGTTAGCTTCACTCAAACTGACTTTTGTTGCATCAGTACAGTATATATAGATATCTTCACTAATGGCGGTATTAGTCGATGCGGATTTAGTTACAATGCCAAAATCAAAATTTATCTCAGCCGTTTCGATATGACAACTCGCTGCAGCGGGTGGTATTTGAGAACAAACTGGTTGCACATTAAGGATTGCTCCGGCTGTTGCTGCTGACCAGGCATCCTGAACTGATGAACCCGTGGCAGTGTGTGTTGAAGCTCCGTTGGATAAGACAAACCCCTGACATTTGTCTACACCGGCGGAACTATGCCATGAGAGAACAAAACTTCCAGACATCAGCCCCGCATTATAAACACGCTCAACATAGTCTTTGAGCTTTTCCCCATCGTTCGCTAAGGGCAAAATAGAATATTGTTCTTTGTTATTCGACGGCATAACTCCACGATAAGGTTTTTTCACTATATCAACATACCCTATTCGCAGGCCATCTTGCTTTGTCAATGGCTGATTGGCGAGACTGTCATCTACAGTCATCAGTTGAGGCGAATAAGTCGTTTTAGTACTGAGCGAAGTTGGCCATGTGAGCGATGTAATCACTGGTAGATGAATTACTTCTGCCATGCATTCAAATGGGCAGAATGAAAACAACAAGCTAATAAAATGACTAATTCGATTTTTTATTCTCATTTGATATACCTGGATATTGTTTAGCTCGACCTATTGAGCAATGCAGGTTCAATGGTATGCAAAAAAAATAACATGTCTAGACTCAAATCAATTAAATGCAGAGATATGATTAAAATATTATGTAAACGATATTATTCACTGTGAGATTTTTTTTCGCGATAAAAATGCGGGTGATAAATACCTGAGCCTCAGCCTGAAGAAAGCGTAGATTTTTTTTAGCTTATAGCTCTATCAGCCCAAAGGTATAGCCACTGGAAGCTAACTGGGCTGATGTTTTACTCTGTCTAAAAAAACAATCTGGTCAGTGGAACTGATAACTGAACGTACCCGTTCCTTTTGCATATCCATCCCTTGAGGGTTCTGAAACCATTCCTGACGGGGCAGGCTGAAGCCACACAAAGCTCCTGAATGCGTTAACGTCGTGGAAGTTCCCGAAAGGGGAGATCGAGCGGCCAGCTAAAACGCAGGCTGGCACCGCCAGGCGGGCTGGTTTCAACGGAAACCCGGCCGCTGAGCGCATGGGCGATGGAGTGAACGATGGCCAGGCCAAGTCCACAGCCGCCCGTTGCGCGGTCGCGACTCGGATCGAGCCGGACAAAGGGTTCAAATACACGTTCACGTTCTTCATGGGGGATCCCCGGACCGTCATCGTCGACCTGCAAATTACCGACTGCGCCGTCAAACCATAAGCTGACCCGCAGGCGCTGGTTTGCATAGCGCAGCGCGTTATTGACAAGATTGTCCAGCACGCGCTCCATAAGCCGGGTGTCTGAAACGCCGTAGTTTTCCCGCTGGGGTAAATCCAGCTCAATCTGCGTATCCGGGTTGATGGCCTGAAAGTCTTCCATGCGTTCACGCAACCAGCTGGCCAGATCCAGCGACTGCAAATTAAGGTCGACGCGTGGACGATCCAGACGGGCATAAGTCAGCAGCTCTTCAATCAGGCTTTCCAGCTGACTCACATCACGATTCAGCGCCGCAGATTCGGCTTCGCTCAGGTTATCGCTCATCTCCAGACGATAGCGCAGCCGCACAAGCGGTGTACGCAACTCGTGAGCGATACCATCAATAAGCTGTTTCTTGCTGGCGACGAGCGTATTGATATTCTCAGCCATTTGGTTAAACGCGACGCCAACGCGAAACAGGCTGGAGGTGCTGTCGAAATGAGTACGCACGTCCAGTTGCCCCTGACCAAAACGCTGAGCGGCATGTTCGAGTCGCAGCATCTCTTTCCAGTGCGGACGCAGCCAGATAAATACCGGCAGCCCAAGCGACATGCCAATAAATACGACCAGTGCCATATCCAGCAGGCGCATTTGATGCAGATAAAAAAGGTAAGGTATAGGTCCGACGGTCAGGACATAATGACTGCGCGGAATGTGTTGCAGGAAGGTGTATTTGTCATCCAGCGCAACGATTTCGCCCGCACGCAGACGGCGTAACTCATTTTCATCCAGTTCGAACCGGCTCATGGGCTCAATATGCAGCTCAAATGACAAACCGAGATCCAGACTTTTGATCGTCTTATTCCAGTCGCGCGGCGGGATTTCACGCAGTTCACTGCGAATCAGGTAGAGCGAGCTGGCCATCAAGTCGTTCATGGACTGGCGGCCTGCGCGTTCGGCGGTAAATTTATAGACCAGCCCGACCATCAGCGACATCACCAGAAAACAGACAAACAGCAGCAGGTAGAACTGAATAAAAAGTTTTTTCATACCGAACGCGTGTCCCAGGCCTGCGGCGCAAACAAATAGCCTTTGTTGCGGATGGTTTTGATACGGAATGGCTCTGTTGCGCTGTCGTGCAGTTTTTTACGCAAACGCGAGATGGCAACATCAATACTGCGATCCATGCCATCGTAACTGACGCCGCGTAAGGTTTTCAGCAAGGCATCACGGTTAAGAATTTGTCCGGCATGGCTGGCCAGCACCCAAAGCAGATCAAAATCCGCCGTGGACAGGGCGATATTTTCTTCAAACAGCACGACCTGGCGATTCAGGGCATCGATGGTCAGTGAGCCAAAGCGCAACATGCGTGTATTTTTTGTCGGCGCAGGGGCTTCTTCACTTTGCACCTGTTGTGACTGACGCAGGTGCAGACGCAATCGCGCCAGCAGAACGGCTGGGGGAGCCGTTTTCAGAATATAGTCCTGCGCGCCCATCTCCAGCGCGAGGATATGGTTCATATCGCTGTCAAGGGAGGTCAGCAGCACGATCGGCCCCTGCCAGTTTGCCCGTAAGTCACGGCAGATTGACATGCCATCTTTGCCGGGCAGCATGATGTCGAGCATGACCAGGTCGGGTTGCTGTTCGGCAATGGTGGCTTCAGCCCGATCGCCGCGCGTCTCAACAATCACCTCAATATCATGACGTCCCAGGTAGGCGGCAATGAGCGAACCGACCTCCGGTTCATCTTCTACGTAAACGATTTTATGCATAATTCACACTAACGTAAAAAGGAGGGATAAAGCATAACTTTTCCTGGCGCAGAGCTCTATCCAATCACACGAAATATCCTTGAGTAACTGGTATATAATCCGCAAAATATGCAATCATTAACCCTGCGTTTAATATGAGTTCCGGATTCATTGTGATCACCTTGAGGAGCCAAAGTGTTTGATAAAGAGCTGGCATCAGCGGTATACCGTGATCGCATCCGCTTTAACTACAGTGATTTCCTGTCGGCATCCTGCAAAAAACGTTGGAGCTTTGTGGATGCCATCTATGGCGTACTGCCCATATTCGGCATGGTGACACGCAAATCTGCGCACAGTTTACAGGCAAGTGAAGATCACCTGAAAGAATTAGCCTTACAAATCATATCAACCCAGGTCAGCGACGAAATCAACATCGCCCGCCTGATTACGTTAGCCGAGCAGCAGCACATTGCCCGCGTGGATATCCAGCTTCCGTATCCGCTGTCAGAGAAACAACTGGAGGCGATTCATGAAGAGTACCGTAAGCCCGTGACGCTGACACAGCAGGATGACCTGCTGTGCGTGGTTCTCGGTCAGTCTCACTAAGTCAGTAGGGCCCACATCGCAGGCAGGGTTGCCACCATGATGCAGACCATGGCAACCCGCTCAACGGGCCGCAGTGCCACCGCATGTCCGCCCCGACGTGCGAACATAAACAGCAAAATGCCCGGCGCATAGAGCACGACAGACATAAACAGATGTAGTGGACCGGATGCATACAGCAACCAGATGCCGTACACGCTGGCACCAATGCCTGTCACGAGCGCCCAGGGTTTATGTTGCCCTTTGACCACCTTGATCAAATACAATCCCACCAGCAAATAGGGCACCAGAATCATTTCTGAGGCAATGGTCAACAGCATGTTGTAATCCGCACCGGTCAGGGCGATCAGGATCAGGCAAACCTGCACACTACCGTTTGTCAGCCACAGTGAGGCGGCTGGCGCATTACGGACGTTCTGGCGGGCAATACTGCGGGGGAAAGCACCTTGCTGCGCGGCAATAAACGGCACTTCTGCCGCCATAATGGTCCAGCTCAGATAGGCACCGCAGACAGAAATAATCAAGCCCACGACAATGATTGCGTTACCCCAGCTTCCCGTCAGTTGCGTCATCAGGCCCGCCATCGAAGGGTTACGCATTTCAGCCAGCGCCGCGCGCGGCACGATCCCTAACGACAGCAGGGTGACCAGCAGATAAACAAGCAGGGCGGCCAGCACGGCCAGCAGCGTCGCCCGTCCGACATCCTTTTTATGGCGAGCACGCGACGAGACCACTACAGCACCTTCCACGCCGATAAAAACCCACAGCGTGATTAACATGGTCTGTTTGACCTGTTGCCATAACGGAACGCCGAGGCTCAGCCCGGAAAAGTCAAAATGGAAGCGGTCATAATTGAAGGCCATGACGGCCAGCACCACAAACAGCAGCAGCGGCACCAGTTTGCCCAGTGTCGCCAGCAGGTTAATGCTGGCGGCGGTCTGAACGCCCCGCAATACCAGCCAGTGAACCAGCCACAGCACTATGGATGCGCCCAGCATCGCCTGCCAGGTATTCCCGTTACCAAAAATAACCCTGTCCGGCGTATCGGTGAAGAAACTCAGGGCAGAGAAAACAATAACCAGATAGGACACGTTGGCGATAACCGCACACAGCCAGTAACCCCAGGCGGAACAAAATCCCGTCAACTCACCGAATCCAGCGCGGGCGTAGGTAAAGATACCGCCATCCAGATCGGGTTTGAGTCGCGTCAGCAGCAGCATCGCCAGCGACAGGAAAATAATCCCTGCGCCGGTGATCAGCCAGCCAGTCAGCAACGCGGCCGGACCTGCGACCGCCGCCATATTTTGTGGCAAGCTGAAAACACCCGCACCCAGCATGGAGCTGAGTACCAGCGCGGTCAGGGCACTGAGGCCTAATTTTTTCTCCAAAACATTCTTCCTGCGAGCATAAGTGGCTGGGTGACCAGCATAAACACCCTATTATATCGGTGTTGTGTTGCGTAAATCGCGTGTAATACGCTGAAAAACAGGCGGAGGATTTTACGGAGTGCGGTGAAGGATGGCAATGCGTGACTATGCAAAATTGCGCAGGGATTATGCAAACAGTTGGGGCTAACCTACACTGCACCAGGCATTTTGTCGTACTACGGGTTTACATTCAGCACGGTTAAGCGTCTGGTTCGCTGACTTTTTTAAAAGCTCTGAGTGCTTTATGTGGAGATCTCGTCGCAAACTGAAATATCATCGAGCGTTTTCGGCTTTTTTAACCATTATAACAACGAGTTAGTTCTGTTAGTTCGCGCTTTGATTTGCAACTTATTTAGAAAAGGTCTCTTGTAAATTATTTTTCGTCAGGCAGATCAGCTTTATGCTGCAGGTTTGATCGATAATAAATAACTTTCATGCATCATGTTTTATTTTGTCTGGCATAACTATTTGAAAGTTAAGGTTAACTTTAAGTTGCCGAAGGTAGAACATAATGTTTATAGCTTCAAAAATCTGTAGGTATTGTAAAGTAAAACGCTCAATAATCTCTAGGCTAATGGCTATAGATGATGAATGTTGCGATGATTGTTATTTCGAATACATACATTATACGCGTGAGCCCCGAAACAGACCGTAAAGGGAAGTCAGTGAGTTGCAATAAGGTATAAGGTAAGATCTTGATAAGGTCGTGTAGCCCTGCAAATTTCAGGCTTAGAGATGAGGTAAATTATGTGTAGTGAGGTTATTAAAAATACAATAATATTAAAAAGTTAAGGGCGGCTTGCGCCGCCCTTAATTGCTTATTTGAACAGATCGGCGGTCACGGTGAGGTTACCCCCGCTCTGGTTCTGCCACTGGCGTGTGATGTGGTAGAACTTCGCACCTTTGCCAGCCGCACGTTTGGCGGCTTCCTGTGAGACTTCGGTTGGTGTGCCGAAATGGCCGCTGAAGGTGACCGTATCAAACGGCTGCATCTGTGCCGCGGTGACTGCGTTCAGCTCCTGGATTTCCCGGCCGTCTGGCAGCGTCACAGAATAGCGTTTACCGGTTGAACTCTGCGTTTCAAAGAAGCGGCCCACGGCATTGCTTGGGGTTTCAGAGGAGGCAACGCCCGGAATCTCGACTTTTTTCGCCTCAGCACCGCCTGCGGCCAGCGCGGCTTTACCTGCCTGAGAATCAGCCGGAATGCTATCCGGGCTCTGCACGGCGCGCTGTTTTGCATCCGCCTTATAGATGTAAGCGGTAATGAACTGGTTGCCACCGGTATTGGCATCAACCTGACGCACAATAAAGAAGGACGCAGCGCCTTTTTCTTTCGCGGCTTTAGAAATTGCCTCGTTCACATCGGGCTGGCTGGGGAAAAAGCCGGTCACCGTCACGGTATCAAAAGGTTCAAGGCGATAGGCTTCCGCTTTCGGCAGCTCTTTCAGGCCATTAAACATCCGGTAGTCGGTTTCCTGACTCGCTTTAGGCGCATTCGCCTTATACAGATCCGCGGTTACGCGCCAGTTACCACTGTTACCGTTGCTGTCGTTAATACCTTGAATGTAATACGAATCTGCATTCAGTTCATCAGCACGTTTGGAGACGGCATCCGCCGCATCGCCAATTGCATTAAAACGACCGGTGATATTAATACGTTCGAATGGCTTCAACGCGGCCGCTTGTTCTGGCGTCAGCTCTTTAGCGGCAAACGCATTTCCCGCCAGCAGAGATAACAATGTAGATGCCAGAATAGTGTTCTTCAGCTTCATAAAAATGATCCTTCGCCTTACGCAAAATGAGTACGAAAACGTGCTGGACTCTTGATGTATAACAGAATAGCTGCTGATTATTACATGTTATAAACACGCTGTCGCAGCCAATTTTTGCGATTTCTCTCTCGTTGTGATCCGGTTTTTTTTATCACGGCGTCACGACTCGGTATTTTACCTTACGCTTAAGACAGGCAGATGAAATAAACGTTCGTAGCTTTATCAAAACCGTTAATGCGTTGTTAAATTTAGGTTTTTACGAAAGGAATATTCGTATCGAAGGGCGCTTAGTTAGTTAATTATCTGCCAGTGATGCGATCAGACAGTGACGTTATGCGGCATAACGAGGCCAAAACTGGATATTACCGCGAATGTGACATTGGTGCGTCTGTGCAGTAGATAACCTGTAACATTTTCAGTAGGTTTAGACACGATTATGCCCTTGCATTTATTCACACCGCCTGAACGCGGATGACGTCAGAGCAGTCTGTACCACAAGGGTCATCATCCTTTAATCGATGAAAGGGAACACTATGTTAATTGGAATACCCAAAGAGCGGTCAGCCAATGAGTCGCGCGTGGCTGCCACGCCGAAAACCGTTGAACAACTCATCAGGCTGGGTTTTAGCGTCACGATTGAACAGGGTGCGGGTAAGCCTGCCAGTTTTGATGATGACAGCTATGTCAACGCCGGCGCCACGCTGACCGATCGCCAGCAGGTCTGGCAAGCCGATATTGTGCTGAAAGTGAATGCACCCGGTGAAGACGACATTGCACTGATGCGCGAGGGCAGCACGCTGGTCAGTTTTATCTGGCCTGCTCAGCACCCTGAACTGCTGGATAAACTGGCTGCGCGTAAGGTCACCGTTATGGCGATGGACGCCGTGCCCCGTATTTCCCGTGCGCAGTCGCTGGATGCGCTGAGCTCAATGGCCAATATTGCAGGTTATCGGGCCATCGTGGAGGCGGCACACGAATTTGGTCGCTTTTTCACCGGTCAGATCACCGCTGCCGGGAAAGTCCCGCCTGCCAAAGTGATGGTGATTGGTGCGGGCGTGGCGGGTCTGGCGGCAATCGGTGCCGCAGGCAGCCTGGGCGCGGTTGTTCGCGCCTTTGACACGCGTCCGGAAGTGAAGGAACAAGTGCAAAGTATGGGCGCAGAGTTCCTTGAACTGGATTTCAAAGAAGAGGCGGGCAGTGGTGATGGTTACGCCAGAGTCATGTCGGATGCTTTTATTAAAGCAGAAATGGCGCTTTTCGCTCAGCAGGCCCAGGAGGTGGATATTATTGTCACCACGGCGCTGATTCCGGGTAAACCTGCGCCGACGTTGATCACCAGGGAAATGGTGGCCAGCATGAAGCCTGGCAGCGTCATTGTTGACCTGGCGGCACAAACCGGCGGCAACTGTGCGCTTACCGTCGCCGATCGGGTCACTGTAACGGACAACGGCGTAAAAATTATCGGGTATACGGATCTGCCCAGCCGGTTACCGACGCAATCATCTCAGCTCTACGGCAGCAATCTCGTCAACCTGATGAAATTGCTTTGTAAAGAAAAGAATGGCGAGATCGTCATTGACTTTGATGACGTCGTCATCCGCAGTGTCACGGTGATTCGAGACGGCGAGATCACCTGGCCTGCGCCGCCAGTTCAGGTCTCCGCCGCGCCGAAGACCGCGGCTGCCGCTGCACCGGCGCAAACGAAAAGCCCGGCGGCACCCGTTTCCCCCCGGCGTAAATATGGGCTGCTGGCAGGCGCTGTCGTACTCTTCGCCTGCCTCGCGAATGTTGCCCCCAGTGAATTCCTGTCACATTTCACCGTCTTTGCGCTGGCCTGTGTGGTGGGCTACTACGTGGTCTGGAATGTGAGTCATGCGCTGCATACGCCGCTCATGTCAGTCACCAATGCGATTTCGGGCATTATTGTGGTAGGGGCAATATTGCAAATGGGGCACGGCGGCTGGGTGAGTTTTCTTTCTTTTATTGCCGTATTGATCGCCAGCATCAATATCTTCGGTGGCTTCACCGTCACGCAGCGTATGCTGAAAATGTTTCGTAAGGGGTAAGCTATGTCTGGCGGATTAGTGACGGCAGCCTATATCGTTGCTGCAATTATGTTCATTATGAGTCTGGCGGGTCTTTCAAAACATGAGACCTCAAGACAGGGCAATATATTTGGTATCAGCGGCATGGCGATTGCGCTGATCGCGTCTGTATTTGGTCCCGACAGCAGTCATGTTGTCTGGATTTTACTGGCCATGGTTATTGGCGGTGCCATCGGTATTCGGCTGGCGAAACGGGTAGAAATGACCGAAATGCCCGAGCTGGTGGCGATACTGCACAGCTTCGTCGGCCTGGCCGCCGTACTGGTAGGCATTAACAGCTATATCGATCATGCTCCTGGCTTGCCGGCAGTTATTGAAAACATCCATCTCAGCGAAGTCTTTATCGGCATCTTTATCGGTGCGGTCACCTTTACGGGCTCGCTGGTCGCCTTTGGCAAGTTGTGTGGCAAACTCTCGTCGCGGCCCTTAATGCTGCCTCAGCGGCATAAGCTGAATCTGCTGGCGCTGGTCGTCTCGTTTTTACTGCTACTGTGGTTTGTCAACACGCAAAGTCTCGGTGCGCAGGTGTTTGCGCTGGTGATCATGCTTATCATTGCGTTGGCGTTTGGCTGGCACCTGGTGGCCTCCATCGGTGGTGCAGACATGCCGGTCGTTGTTTCGATGCTCAACTCTTATTCCGGTTGGGCGGCCGCAGCGGCAGGGTTTATGCTCAGTAACGATCTGCTTATCGTGACCGGTGCACTGGTTGGTTCCTCGGGGGCAATTCTCTCTTACATAATGTGTAAGGCCATGAATCGCTCGTTTATCAGCGTCATTGCCGGTGGATTTGGCAGCGATGGCACAGCTTCAACGGCAAGTGATGAGACCGGCGAACATCGTGAAATCAGCGCAGAAGAAACGGCAGAGATGCTCCGATCTTCTCGTTCCGTGATCATTACGCCCGGCTACGGCATGGCCGTTGCACAGGCACAGTATCCGGTAGCGGAAATCACGGAAAAACTCCGCGCCCGCGGCATCAACGTGCGTTTTGGTATTCATCCGGTCGCCGGCCGTTTGCCCGGCCATATGAACGTTCTGCTGGCAGAGGCGAAAGTGCCTTATGACGTGGTGCTGGAAATGGACGAAATCAACGATGATTTTAGCGATACCGATACGGTACTGGTTATCGGGGCCAACGACACGGTTAATCCTGCGGCGCAGGATGATCCGGGCAGCCCGATTGCCGGTATGCCGGTGCTGGAAGTGTGGAAAGCGCAAAACGTTATTGTGTTCAAACGCTCAATGAATACGGGCTATGCCGGTGTGCAAAATCCGCTGTTCTTTAAAGAAAATACTCACATGCTATTTGGGGATGCCAAAGCCAGCGTAGAAAGTATTCTGAAAGCGTTGTAAAAGAAAAGGGCGACGATAACCGTCGCCCTTTTTACTGAGGGCCGCGTTAATCGTGCTCGTCTTCGTCGTCAAGCGTAATGGGCGAGACAAAATCATCCGGCTTAATCGCCAGCAGGTCACAGCGCAGGTGATCGATCACCTGCTCAGCCGTATTCCCCAGGAAAGCTGCCGACAGTCCGGTCCGTCCAATCGTCCCTAACACCACAATGCCCGCGCCAAGGTGGGCGGACAATTCCGGGATCACTTCTTCCGGCAGGCCTTTTTCAACGTGGGTAAACTCTTCACTGATGGAGAATTTTTGTCGCAGGGCCTTCATGGCTACCAGATGCTGGCCGCGAATGGCATCGTTGTAGACGCTGGGATCAAAATCGGGCAGTTCGATAGCAATGTTGATTGGCGTAATCGGATAGGCGCCCACCAGATGCACTTCGGTATGATTGACGCTTTCGGCCAGTTTAACGGTTTCGCGAATGAGTTTCTGATTAAGCGCATCGTGGTGCGGTTCTTCGCTGGCCAGATTGACCGCCACCAGCGCTTTGCCGCCTTCGGGCCAGGGTTGATCCTTAACCATCCACACCGGGCAAGGGCACTTACGTAACAGGTGCCAGTCTGTCGGTGTAAAAATAACGGCTTCCAGCCTGTCGTGCTGGTGCGCCATTTTCAGCACTAAATCATGTTGATGCGCCAGCACTTCCTGGATGATTGCTTCATAGGGCCGGTTGTGCCAGATGACTTTAATGTCTATATCCACACCAGCATCCAGATAAGCCTGCGCCTGTTCACGAATCCATTCCGAGCGCTGGCTGATCACACCCTGACGCATCGCGGTGCGTTCATCTGGTGACAGCAGGGTGGTCATTTCGTATGAAAAGTCGTAGATGGGCAGAAATGCTTTGATTTTGCCGCCGATAAGCTGGTTGAGATAGACCGCACGTCGCAGCGCGGGCTGGTCATCCTGCTGAGGATCAATGGCGACCAGAATGTTTTGATACTGGGACATAGGCTACTCTCCTTAGACCGACGCGACTGGTTTAAAGATAGCCTATGTTAAGTGCACTAAGAAAGTGAAAAGATGTAGCCGGATCAACAAAATAAGATTTGTTAACCCGGCCTGAGGATTACGCCGCCTGGTGACTCTGACCGGCCAGCGCTTCCAGCATCGCGTGGTTCTCAATGGTGATATATTTGCCTTTTACGGCCAGCATACCCGATTTCTGGAAACGCCCCAGCAGTCGGCTAATGGTTTCAACGGTTAACCCCAGATAGTTCCCGATATCGCCGCGCGTCATCGTCAAACGGAACTCACGCTGTGAGAAGCCGCGCTGGCCATAGCGGCGGGATAAGTTCCAGACGAAGGCGGCCAGGCGCTCTTCCGCATTTTTCTTGGACAGCAGCAAAATCATGTCCTGGTCGCCTTTAATTTCACCGCTCATCAGGCGCATCATCTGCTGACGCAGGGCAGGCATTTTGCCGGACAGGTCATCCAGCGTATCGAAAGGAATTTCGCAGACCATCGCCGTTTCCAGCGCCTGGGCGAAGCTGGGATGGCTGGCGTTCATAATGGCGTCAAATCCCACCAGATCGCCGGCCAGGTGAAAACCGGTGATTTGTTCATCTCCCTGCTCGGTGATGGTATAGCTTTTAATGGTGCCGGAACGGATTGCGTAGAGCGACTTCAGCTCATCACCCGCTTTGAACAGCGTATGGCCTTTTTGAATGGGTTTTTTTCGCTCAATAATATTATCAAGCTGATCCAGCTCATGTTCATTAAGGGTGAAAGGGATGCATAGCTGACTGATGCTGCAATCCTGGCAGTGAATCGCACAACCGCCTGACTGAATACGTTTTTCAGGGAACATAGTAGTTTGCTCGACGATAATTGACTGGGGTCAATTTTACCATTTTCTCGGTGTAAGGGAACTCATCCGAGCAGTTTTTAGGCATACAAAAAGTGTGGTTTCCGCAATACTGCTAAAGGCTGTTATGACAGGGTTTTTTGATGTCATCTTATTAAGATCGTAAACAAATCTTTACGGATTTTTGATCTCATACAGAATTTATCTTAATCTGAAAGGCCAGAAGGGACGATAAAAACGGGATTAGCGCAGGCTTTACCGATTTTGCTACTATTTGGTTTCAAGTCAATTTTGCGTCATATCATTTACCAGGGGCGAGCCATGAACCTTGACGATGACAATCTGTTTCGTGACGCGATGAATGACGTTACGCCACTCAAAGATGCAGAAAATACGCGCTGGAATCACAGCGCTGCCAGCAAAAAAGTGCCGCCTCGGTCACCAGAACCTGAAGACGAAAACTTTTTAACCCGCGGTTACCTGGACATCATTCCTCTTGAGCAGCAACTTGAGTTTAAAGCTGAAGGCATCCAGCAGGGCGTGCTGGATAAATTACGCAAGGGGCAATATGCGCTGGATGCCAGCCTGAATCTGCTACGCCAGCCTGTTGAAACCTGCCGTCAAAATTTGTTTACCTTCATGCAGGATGTCCGTAAAGCCGGCTACAGAAACCTGCTGATTATTCACGGCAAAGGCCGGGACAATGACTCTCATGCCAACATTGTGCGCAGCTATCTTGACCGCTGGTTGCGTGAATTTGACGACGTCCAGACCTTTTGTGTCGCACAGAAGCAGCATGGCGGCTCCGGTGCGCTCTATGTCGGTCTACGCAAAACGGAAAAAGCGCGTCAGGAAAACTGGGAGCGCCATGCTAAACGCAGTCGTTAGCTGTGAAACTTACGAATGGTACTCATCAACACTTCGGCGCTCAGGCTTAAGGTGTTACCGGTGCGCGTGATTATCCCTACGGGTTCACCCGGGCCGGGAGAGGTGATGGGCAACGATATCAGGGCATTGTGGCTGAGATCTTCTTTGACGGCCCCGGAAGGCACAAACCAGATGTAGTCATAGCGCAGCGCCAGCTGACGGGCCAGCGACGTTGAAGACGTTTCGACGCAATGGGGCGGCAGACAGCACCCTTGCTCATCCAGCATCTGCTGTGCCAGGCGGCGCGGCGCGGTGCCTTCCGGGGAAATCACAACAGGCCACTGCATGGCACGTGAAAGCGTGACGTTGTCACTTAAAAGCGGATGCTCCGGTCTGACGACCAGCTTTAATGACTCCAGAAACAGCAGTTCATAGGTCAGGCCGGTCATCATCTCTTTATCCGCCATTCGGCCGATGCCCAGATCAAACTCGCCCGCTCTCAGCCCCGCCAGCAACACATTATTATGTAAGGTGGCAACCTGAATGGTCGTGTTTGGACGCAGTTGGTGAAAACGGTCAAGAATCTGTGGCAACATGCCCATCGCCGCCGTGGTTAAGGCACCAAGACGAATGACTACCGGACGCTCGTTAATCTGTTCATTAAAACTCTGGCCGGCATGATTCAGCGCTTCTAACACTTTTACCGCATGGATAAGAAACTGTTCTCCCATGGTGGTGAGTTGTGCGCCCAGCCGACCGCGTTCGAACAGGCGGACGCCGGTGAGTTCTTCAAGTTCGTTGAGGGTTTTAGAAAGCGCAGGTTGACTGAGACTTAAGGTCTCGGCTGCACGCCCCAGGGTTCCCTGCTGCGCGACGGCAACAAAGGCATGTAAATGGCGCAAGCGAATGCGCTGATTGAAAAGGATATTTTTTTCCATTTACCCAACTTAATGACATTGCCAGGTGACAGGCAACTATTTAAGCTGGATTTTGTTAACTTTGCTGCAAATTTTTATTAACAATGTGTACTTTTTGCAGCGGAGCGTTTTAAGTGGTTGATTATTAATGATGGCGTTGTTTTTTTGCCTGACAGGGCGTTTTTCACGGTTGCTGAAAAAACATCAACTTACCGCATTGCTTCTGCTTCGGCCGGAAATTTCATGCGTTTTATCGTTAACGATCAGCTATCATAAGTGCCGTTTTTTTTACCAAATCTGATAGTTGTTTAAGTCAGCCGTTGAGGAGTTTACCCGTGAGCAGTGTCGAGGCGGTAGATGTTCGCCAGTTAATTAATCAGGGTACTCTGAGTGGTGGCCAAATTCGGTTAATTGTACTCTGTTTTATCGTGGTTGCGCTCGATGGTATGGATATTGCCCTGATGGGTTTTATCGCGCCGACGCTGAAAACCGCCTGGCACGTCAGTACTCATCAGTTGGGTGTCGTGATCAGTGCAGCGCTGATTGGTCTGGCGCTGGGGGCGATGGTCGCCGGGCCGCTGGCCGACCGCTTTGGCCGCCGGTTAATGATCATTTTCAGCGTCCTGTTTTTTGGTCTGTGGACGCTGGTGACCGCATTTTCCCATAGTATCGAACAGATGATCCTGTTCCGTTTTTTGACCGGGCTGGGGCTGGGAGCGGCCATGCCCAACGTCAGTACGCTGGTGGCTGAATATGCGCCGGAGCGCCGCCGTTCATTCATTATCACCGTGGTGTTTTGTGGCTTTACCTTTGGGGCCGCCAGCGGCGGCTTTGCCGCGTCATGGTTGTTACCGCGTTACGACTGGCATTCCGTTCTGTTGCTGGGCGGCATTCTTCCTTTGCTGGTCCTGCCGGTCCTGATCCGTCAGCTTCCTGAATCGGTACGTTTCCTGATTAGTCGCGGTGCGCCCGCGCAGCACATTCGCGCCATTCTTGAACGTATTCTTCCCGGCAGTACGAGCCCGGATACGCATTTCCATGCGACCGAAGCGGAAAAATCACCTGCTGAACACAGCGCCATCGCAACGGTCATTTCTCCTCGCTACCGCATCGGCAGCCTGATGCTCTGGGGCGGCTATTTTATGGGGCTGTTCCTGGTGTATCTGATCGGCAGCTGGCTGCCATCCCTGGTCAATACACAGGGAATGTCCGTGACGGAAGCGGCGATAATCACCGCGATGTACCAGGCAGGCGGCACGCTGGGATCGCTGTTTGCCGGCTGGCTGATGGATCGCTTCAATGCCAGTCTGTCGCTGGCTGTGATCTACTTCTGCGGCGGTATCGCTATTGTCGCGCTGGGTTTTTCACCGCCGCAGGTCGTTATCATGAGCGCCATTGCCTTTTGCAGCGGTTTTTGTTTTAACGGAGCGAATACCGGCATGAATGCGCTTTCCGCCAGCTACTATCCTACCCATGCCCGCGCAACCGGTTCCAGCTGGATGCACGGGGTGGGCCGAATCGGTGCCATCCTCAGTGCCTTTGTCGGGGCTGAAATGTTGTCACTCGGCTGGTCGTTCAGCGTTATTTTCTTGCTGCTCGCCATACCGGCACTGCTGACCACCGTGATGCTGGTGGTGAAAAATCGCTACGGTTTTAAGCCGATCACAAATTCATGATATTTTCCGCTGACCGCAGCGCGTTGGATTACAGTAGCTGCAACGCTCATGCTGTCAGGTGGTAAATATGGATAACTTTATCAGTGCGGATACGATTCGCACGGGCTTCTCCCAGGCCATGTCGGACATGTATCAGCAGGAAGTGCCGCTCTACGGGACGCTGATGCAGTTGGTGAAAGCGGTTAATGAGGCAACGCTTGCGGCTGATAGCGTGCTAGAGCAACGGCTGACCGAGGCCGATGAACTCAGCCGCCTCAGTCTGGAGCGCCACGGGGCCATTCGCGTCGGTAGCGCGGACGAGCTTGCCATGCTGCGCCAGATGTTTGCCGTCATGGGCATGTTTCCGGTGGGCTATTATGATCTGTCGCAGGCGGGCGTACCGGTGCACTCCACCGCGTTTCGCCCCATTGATGATGAAGCGCTGCAGCGCAATCCTTTTCGTATTTTTACCTCGCTGTTACGGCTGGAGCTGATTGCCGACCCGGCGCTTCGGGATGAAGCCGCACGGATTTTAGCCTCGCGCGATATTTTCACGCCGGAATGCCGAAACCTTATCGCGCTGCATCAACAGCAGGGCGGACTGACGGCGCCCCAGGCGCAGGCGTTTATCAACGAAGCGCTGGAAACCTTCCGCTGGCATTCACACAGCCTTGTGGAGAGCCGCACCTATCAGGCGCTGAACCAACAACATCGGTTGATCGCGGATGTGGTATGTTTTCCGGCCTGCCATATCAATCATCTTACGCCACGCACGCTGGATATTGATCGTGTTCAGGCGCTGATGCCGACGTATGGCATTGATCCCAAAACGGTGATCGAAGGTCCGCCCCGGCGCAAGGTGCCTGTTTTGTTACGTCAGACCAGCTTCAAGGCACTGGAAGAACCCGTCATTTTCACGGATGGTTTTCAGGGCACGCACACGGCGCGCTTCGGTGAGATCGAACAGCGCGGCGCGGCCTTAACGCCGCAGGGCCGCGCGCTTTACGATCGTCTGCTCAGCGAAGCCGGGAGCGGTGCGGATAATCAGCAGCACCAGCAGCAGCTCACGGCGACCTTTGCGGCTTTCCCGGATGATGAAAACGCATTACGTGAAGCCGGCTTAGCCTGGTTTACTTATCGGCTCAGCGAAAAAGGGCGAGCGGAACCGCCGCAGCGTGGGGAATCACTGGCAAGCCTGATTGAGCAGGGGCGGATTCTGGCGGACCCTGTTATTTATGAAGATTTTCTGCCTGTCAGTGCGGCAGGGATTTTTCAGTCTAATCTCGGGGACAAAACGCCGACACGTTCGGCGGGACAGGCAAGCCGGAGCAGCTTTGAAACCGCACTGGGCTGCCCCGTGCAGGATGAAATGGTGCTGTATGCAGAGCGGCAGCGGGCGTCCTTACAGCGCTGCGGCATCACCTTATAATATGAACGGGGCGGAACTGCCCCGTTTTTTCTTTACTGCAGGCGCGTATCACGGACCAGCGTAAATCTTCCCGCCCCCAGAAACATCACCACCAGAGCGCCGAACAGGTAAAGTGCTTCCGTTTCCAGTGCCCAGGCACCGACATCGGTGCGATGCCATACTGCGCCGGTTTTTACCAGCAGCGTGGCGACAACCATATTCACGGCAATGATAAACGCCGCTGGCCGGGTCATGAAGCCTGCGATCAGCATCAGCGGCGCAATCATTTCCCCTATCCAGGCACCCCAGGCGATAAAGCCCGGCAGACCGTGTTGTCGCAGCAAATGGGCAATCCAGCCCACGCCATGCACGAGCTTAAACTCACCATGAAACAGCAATAATCCCCCAGAGTCAGACGTAGCAACAGTTTGCCGAGATCGGGATGATCGGTCATGCGCACAAAAACCTGATTGATACCGCTAAACATTGTCAGTTCCTCAAAGGCGTTTTCGTTACGCTCTCCACTAAAAACATTTTCATGACAGGGGTCAATCACGGCGACGCCTTCGGGCGATTTTTCAGCGCATTTAACGTTTTGCTTAACAACGCGTCAGAACTGGACAACATCAGATTGCCTGAAATAATGAAAAGGCACGCTAACAAGGAACACTGCATGAAAAATGACGGCCTGAAAATCGCGCTGACTGACGGAGAACTGCAGGGCACCCTTGATGACGGGATCTTTGTATTCAAGGGCATTCCGTATGCGGCACCGCCTGTCGGCGCGTATCGCTGGCGCGCGCCACAACCGGTTAAGCCCTGGCACGGTGTACGCAATGCACAGCACTTTTCTGCAGCGAGTTGGCAGAATCGTGACTACTGCCTGGCGATTGGCGGAGGCGATCCTGGTGTATTCAGTGAAGACTGCCTGTACCTCAACGTCTGGACGCCAGAGCTGCAGCCAGAGGTTCCACTCCCGGTCATGGTCTGGCTTCACGGCGGTGGCTTTACGATCGGTTCAGGTGGGCTGGCACCCTATAGTGGAAAACCCTTAGCCTCGCGGGGTGCGGTGGTGGTGACCCTTAATTACCGTTTGGGACATCTGGGTTTTTTTGCTCATCCCGCACTGGAAAAAGAGCAGGCTGACACGGGCCATATCAACAATTTCGCGCTGCTTGATCAGATCGCGGCATTACGATGGGTACAGCAGCATATCGCCGCGTTTGGCGGGAATGCCAGCAACGTGACGCTGTTTGGCGAATCGTCGGGCGCCCGCAGTGTGCTTTCGCTTTGCTGCTCACCGCTGTCCCGGGGGTTGTTCCACAAAGGGATCGTGCAAAGTGCCTATAGCCTGCCAGACGTCACCCGCGACGCGGCACGTGAAAAAGGCGTTATGGTGGCGACCGCGCTGGGTTTACCGGCGGATGCCAGCATGGCGCAGCTGCGTGAGCTGCCTGCGGACGCCTTCTGGACGCTGGACAGCTCGCTGGGCCTCGGTCCGGTGGCCATTGCCGGTGATACGGTGCTGCCCGAGCCGGTCCTGAAAACGTTGATGGCGGGAAAACAGCACCGCCTGCCGCTGATGGCGGGCAGTAACAGCGATGAAGCGAGCGTACTGGTCTGGTTTGGCGTGGAGGCTGCCGCCGTGGTGGGACAGCTACGGCGTAATAACCATTTTCATTATCGGTTACTGCGCTGGATTTACCGTACCGGGGATGATGCGCTGCTGGGGCGGGCTGTCGCGCGGGATATGACGTTTAGCATTGTGCCCTGGCTGATCATGCGTGCGCAGGAGAAAGCGGGCATGCCGGGCTGGCGCTACTGGTTCGACTACGTTTCAGAACGATCGCGCGATCTCTACCCGCACGGCACCTGGCATGGTAATGAAATCCCTTACGTGATGAATACGCTGGCGATGATGCCGCCTGCCGACGACGACCGCACCTTTACCGCCGCAGACCATGCTTTTTCTCAACAGGTTTGCGATTACTGGTTTCGCTTCGCACGTGATGTAACCCCGCACACGACGATGATTGAAGGCAAACAACGCTGGCCCGCCTGGCGCAAAGAGCATGACGTGACAATGTCACTGGGATGGCAGGGTCAAGCGGCTCTCAAACTGTTACCGGGTTTTATGCGCCGCCGCCTCGCTTTGTTCCGTTTGATGATGTCCCGCCTGGTGCGACTGTAAAGGGTGAACCAGCGCGGTGCGCGCCAGACGTACGCCGGCCTGCACATTTCCACCCGCACATTATCTGTGCGGGTGGATGAAAAAAAATAACAAGACCGTTACATTTTCCCGCGAGCTGCCGATAAATCTCCTGTGTCCGGTTTTACGGATTAACGTTCAAGGGATTTCTGTATGGGTATGCTTAAAAATTTCACTATTCGCACGGTTATGTTGACCATTCTGGGGCTGTTTAGTCTGTTGTGGAGCGGCATTGGGCTGTTCAGCATTCATTCGCTTAACTCCCTCAGTGATGGCAATGATGTGGATCGCCATATCGTTGAGCAGATGACCGCGTTAAGTCAGGGTAACGACCAGTATTTTCGTATGATTACGCGTTTGTCGCGTGTGATGGAGAAAAAGGCCGCCGGTGTCGCCCAGGATGACACCGCCTTTGCTCCGGTACAGCAGGCGTTAGATAACATGCGTCATCAACTGGCGCTGTTTAAACAGCTGTCACCCGGACCCATGGACGCGGCCGTGACGAATGAGGTCATTGATAAATGGCAGCAACTGCTGGATCAGGGCGTCACCGTGCAGTTGCAGCGTGCCCGTCAGGATTCGCTGGATGCCTATCGTCAACAGGCGAATGACGTCACACCTGCGCTCAGCCGCGCCTTCGGTGCCAGCACCGAAGCGTTTAACAACGTGGCCAACAAGAAACTGGGACAAACCCGTATTGAAGTGGATCGCCTGACCGCCGTGACTAAAACGATGATTTCAGCCACCGTGGTGATTGGTCTGCTGATTCTGCTGTTTACCGATCGTTATCTGGTCACAATGCTGGTCAAACCGCTGGAGAAGATTCGCGAGCATTTTGCCGTAATCGCCAAAGGGGATCTCAGTAAACCCGTTCAGGATATGGGCCGTAACTGCGTTGGTAAACTGGTTCCGCTGCTCAGTGCGATGCAGGACAGCCTGCGTGATGCGGTCAGTGCCATTCGCAGCGGCACAGAGAATATCTCGCGCGGTGCCGCCGAAATCTCTATTGGTAATAACGATCTGTCCTCCCGTACGGAAGAGCAGGCTGCCGCGCTGGAGCAAACCGCCGCCAGTATGGAACAGCTGACCGCGACCGTGAAATTTAACGCGGAAAATGCCCGTCAGGCCAGTGCACTGACCGAAGCGGCAACGCTGACGGCGAAGCAGGGCGGCAACCTGGTGGATGAAGTTGTGACCACCATGAACGGTATTTCCGACAGTTCGAAGAAAATCGCTGAGATCACCAACGTCATTAACGGCATTGCGTTTCAGACCAACATTCTGGCACTGAATGCGGCCGTAGAAGCCGCGCGTGCCGGTGAACAAGGGCGAGGCTTTGCCGTCGTCGCCAGTGAAGTGCGCAATCTGGCACAGCGCAGCGCCGGTGCGGCGAAAGAAATCGCCGGGCTGATTGCCGATTCTGTGCAGCGCGTGGAAAAGGGCGCGGAACTGGTGGGTACCACCGGCGGCACGATGAGCGGCATTTTAAAATCCGTCCAGGATGTGGATGCAATTATGAAGCAGATCGCCGCCGCCTCGGAAGAGCAGAGCAAGGGCATTTCTCAGGTTGGTACGGCCGTGACGGAAATGGACAGTGTGACGCAGCAAAACGCGGCTCTGGTTGAAGAGGTTTCTGCCGCCGCCAGCGCGCTGGCGCTGCAGACGGAAGCGCTTCAGGCTTCTGTTGCACAGTTCCGGTTATCGAGCGATGCGCCGGTAGCGCTGACACAGGACAGAAGGCCGCCAGCGGCGTCTGCAGGCCCTGCAACAGCACCGTCTCCTGTACTGCGTCCAAAAGCCGCCACGGCAGAGAACGGCGACTGGGTCACCTTCTAATCAATATGACTACCGCCTTCATCATGAAGGCGGTGATGTTTCAACTGCCTGTCTTTGCCGTACTCCCCGATTGCGCCGCCAGATAACACAGTTTCTCCGCGACCTGATACGACTTAACGAACGACTTCACCGGCAGGAATTCGAAACGTGAATGGAAATTGTGCGCGCCTGTGAAAAAGTTAGGGGTGAAAATACCGCGGGCAGATAAGGCCGCGCCATCGGTACCGCCGCGCATGGGAATCACTTTGGGTGTAATGTCCAGATCGCGCATGGCAGCAAAAATCAGATCCAGCGCCCGGCGGTCGTCGCCCATGGCATTGCTGATATTGCTGTAAATATCGTGAATCGTTATCTCGACCTGTCCGGTGGGATAGCGTTCAGCAATCAGGCTGGCAACATGCTGCAATTGTTCTTTGCGCGCGGCAAAGCTCGCCAGATCGAAATCGCGAATTGATGCTTTCAGCGTCGCAACACTGGCATTGGCCTGCATTTCATTGAACCAGATATAGCCTTCACGGCCTTCCGTGTGTTCGGGCGTCGCCTGCCTGTCGAAGTGACTGATAAAGTCATGGGCCATCAGCAGCGGGTTGACCAGCACACCTTTACCGGACATCGGATGGGCGGGAACCCCGGTGAAACGCAGCTCTGCCGCCGCGCCATTGAAGTTTTCATAGACCACTTCACCCAGTTCACAACAGTCGATGGTCCAGGCAAAGTCCACATTAAAGCGGGTGTTAAGATCCAGCGCTTTGGCACCGCGCAGGCCAATCTCTTCATCGGGGACAAACGCGACGACTACATCACCGTGCTGATCCTGCAGGTTTTCCATTAACGTCATAACGACGCTGACCGCCGCTTTGTTATCGGCGCCCAGCACGCTGGTCCCGTCGCTGAAAATAATGTCCTGGCCCATATAAGGGGCAATTTCAGGATGCGCATCCCGGCGCAGCCAGATGTTCTGTTCGGGATTAAGGCACAGATCTTCGCCCTGCCAGGTCAGGATCTGCGGGTGAATATCAGGTGACAGACCGACGTCAACCGTATCAATGTGCGTAATAAACCCAATGCGTGGCGCGTCAGGGCAGTTGCCCGGTTTAACTGCCGTTACCGTCGCCTGTTCATCAACGACGACCTGTTCAAGCCCCAGTTCGCGCAATTCATCCGCCAGCAGCGCCGCCATCGCATGTTGACTCGGGGTGCTCGGTAAGGTGCTGGACTTTGCATCACTCTGACTGCTCACCGCCAGATAACGGAAAAAACGCGTGATCAACTGCGTCTGAAGTTTGTCGGTCATCACTAATCCTTATTAGTTGACTACATGCGGGGTTCGCTATGGTGAAGATTCATGCTATCAATCCACTGTTTGCACCGTTTATTTAGAGAGTCTGATATATAGAAGTCAACATAAAGCGAGGATAATAATGAGAAACAGGTTTACAACCCTGGGATTGCTGACGGCCGGTATCGCATTGGCAGGAAGTGTTAACGCGACGACGCTGGTCTACTGCTCAGAAGGCTCACCGGAGAACTTTAATCCGCAACTTTACACCTCGGGAACCAGCGTGGATGCCAGTGCCGTGCCGGTGTTTAACCGCCTGGTTGATTTTAAAACCGGCACCACAGAATTAATTCCAGGCCTTGCAGAACGCTGGGAGATCAGTCCCGACGGCAAAGTCTATACGTTCCATCTTCGGCATAACGTTAAATTTCAGAGCAATAAGCTGTTTACGCCCAGTCGTGATTTTAATGCGGATGACGTCATCTTCTCTTTTATGCGCCAGATGGACAGCAACCATCCCTATCACAACGTCTCGGGCGGGCACTATTCCAACTTCGACAGTCTTGAACTGGCCACGTTAATCACCCACATTGACCGCGTTGACGATCACACCGTGCGCTTTACGCTGGCGCACCCGGAAGCGCCATTTCTGGCCGATCTGGCCTGGTATTTCGCCTCCATTCACTCGGCAGAATATGCAGACAAGATGCTGAAAGCCGGCACACCGGAAAAAGTGGATAGCGATCCCATCGGAACAGGGCCTTTCCAGTTGGTTCAGTATCAAAAAGACTCACGCATTCTGTATAAGGCGTTTCCGGACTACTGGCAGGGCAAGGCCAGACTGGATAGGCTGATTTTCAGCATCACGCCAGACGCGGCCGTGCGCTACGCCAAACTGGAAAAAAATGAGTGTCAGGTCATGCCGTTCCCGAATCCTGCCGATCTCGAAAAAATGAAACAAAATCCGGACATCACGCTGAAACAGGCCGCGGGACTGAATACCGGTTTCCTGGCTTTTAACACCACCAAAGCCCCGACCGATAATGTGCAGGTTCGCCAGGCGCTGGCCATGGCGATCAACAAGCCTGCTATTATCGAGGCGATTTTTAAAGGCACTGGCGTGGTGGCGAAAAACATTCTGCCCCCCGGCGTCTGGAGTGCCGACAAAGACCTGAAGGATTACGATTACGATCCGGAAAAAGCGAAAGCGTTATTGCAACAGGCAGGCGTGAAACCAGGGACGGAAATTGCGCTCTGGGCGATGCCGGTACAGCGTCCCTATAATCCCAACGCACGCAGAATGGCGGAGATGATCCAGGCAGACTGGGCAAAAGTGGGCATCAAAGCCAATATTGTCAGTTACGAATGGGGCGAATACCTGAAACGTGTGCGCAGCGGTGAACATCAGGCGGCCCTGATGGGCTGGACGACGGCAACCGGGGATCCGGATAACTTCTTTGGTCCGCTTTACAGCTGCACGTCGGCGAAAGGGGGATCGAACTCATCAAAATGGTGCTATCAGCCCTTTGAAAAGCTGATTACCGCCGCCCGTGCCGAACCCGATCAAGCCAAACGCACGGTCATGTATCTGCAGGCGCAGCAAATCATGCACGACCAGATGCCGGCCGTAATGATTGCCCATTCCACCATTTTCGAACCGATCCGCAAATCGGTGACCGGTTACGAAGTGGATCCCTTCGGCAAACATATCTTTTATCAGGTCGATATTAAGCCGTAATGTCCGTCACCGGCTTCACAGGGAGGTGAGTCGGTTTGCCTGCAAAATCCCTGATATGTTGTACAGTTAACCTGTACAGGTAATGAAGTGGAGCACAAAAATGGCAAACGGCTGGGCAGCAGAAGGGGCAGTACAGGAGCAAATCGACAGCACCGTTAATGACGGTATCGAACGTGTGCGTCAGTCACTGGGACAGGGGGAAAGTGCCACAGAATGCGAACTGTGCGGCGAGCCGATTCCCGAAGCCCGCCGTCAGGCACTCAAAGGTGTGCGTTATTGCGTTTCCTGTCAGGAAAAGATCGATAAGCAGAAAAAAGAGAGCAGTCTCTACAACCGGCGTGGAAGTAAAGACAGCCAGCTACGCTGATCTCAGGAGCCAGGCATCGCCAGGCCGCTGCCGATGAACCAGGCGAGAAAGCCAATACCTGCCACAATGATAGCGATGGGGAACAGCAGACCAATTCTCATAATTATCCTGTGAGGTTACGCCACGTCAGGCCAGCCGCAAGGCGGCACGGTTGTTCTTCAGCAAAGTAAATAATTCAAACTGCGTGGCGTCCGTGATCTGACGCTGCACTTCACCTTGCGTATACAGCAGCAGATGAATATGCCCCAGTTGACGCCAGACGATGATCGCCGAGGCAATCAAGGCGCAGGTCGTTTCTGCCTGCACGCATTCTACTGTAGCGTAGCGAACGTCGTCTAAATCATTCGTGAAAATTTTCACCGCCTCAGCAGGTAAGATGGCCTGGAGATCCTGCAACATCACCCGGCTGACGCTACGCGACAGGTACAGCGTTAACCACTTTCTCGTCATGAACGTTGATCCTTTTTCGAGGTTAACGGATGTAATGGATGAGTCAGGTAGAAGGGCATCCTCTGACAATATAAGCGGTTATCGGGTGTGTTTAGCACCTTTCTGACGCGCTGCCCCTTCGGGCGCCGGAACAGGTCGTCTGGCCGTTCAGTGCCGCAGTGCATGATAGCAGACGAAGACGCATCGGCAGGCTTCTGCGAGGCGCAGAAGCCTGCTTCAGTTAACCATTAGAGCGTAACTGTGGGTAGCGCCGGAAAATATACACGCACCACAGCAGCGCGACCAGGCCGATCATCGCCCCCACGTTACCGACGTCAGACAGGCTCATATATACGCTCACCTGACTGCCCAGTAACGCGCCCGCACCGATGCCGATGTTATAAATGCCGGACATCAGCGACATCGCCACGTCGGTGGCATCGGGTGCCAGTGACAGGACACGGATTTGCATCGCCAGGCCAATCATCATCATCGCCATTCCCCAGACGACGCAGAGGGTGATAATCGCGCCAGGACGCACGGCGGCAAAAATTAACAGCCCCATGCATAAGGTGACCAGGGCGATGGCGCTGATCAGCAACGCTGAGGGAAAGCGTTTACCCAGCGAACTGAACAGCAGACTGCCAATAATGCCGGCAGAACCAAACAGTAACAGCAGCAGGGTGGTAAAACTTTCGCTGGCATTCGCCACCAGTTGCATAAAGGGTTCAATATAGCTGTAAGCCGTATAGTGCGCGGTCACAATGAGTGTAACCAGCAGGTACATGCCTGCCAGGGCCGGGCGGCGGAACAACAGCGGTACGCTGCTTAATGAACCGGTGTGTTCACTGGGCAGACGCGGCAAGACGCGCGCCAGCATAATCATCAGGATCAACGCTGACAGCCCGATCACGCCAAAGGTGGTGCGCCAACCCAGCGCCTGCCCCACAACGCGACCAATGGGCACCCCCAGCACCATGGCCAGTGCCGTACCGGTTGCCAGCATACTGAGCGCCTGCGTTTTTTTACCGGCAGGCGCCACACGAATGGCCAGTGAGGCGGTAATGGACCAGAACACTGCATGTGACAGCGCAATGCCAATGCGGGAAACGATTAACGAACTGAAGCTCCAGGCGAATGTCGAAAGAACATGGCTGGCTACAAAGAGGCTAAACAGTACCGTAAGCAGTAACCGCCGTTCAACATTACGCGTCAGCAGCATTAACGGCAGGGACAGCAGCGCCACCACCCAGGCATAAATCGTCAGCATAATGCCCACTTCAGCGGTTTTCATCGAAAACCCGGCAGCAATATCCGACAGTAAACCCACCGGTACGAACTCAGTGGTATTGAAAACAAAAGCGGCGATGGCCAGCAGCACCACGCGTAGCCAGGCCGTTTTACGGGAAACAGTTGTTAAAGGCATGAGAAGTTAAATCTGTCTGTGCGTCAAAAGAGGATGACAACGATCATCCCACGAAAGTGACCTGCGTCACAATTTAGTGGCTATTGTGTAGGAATCAAGCGCCGGGTGGAACCACCTGGCGCAGATTATGGTGATTTTTTTAGCCCGATGTGCAGCCTCAGGGAATCAGGGCTGGCGCGTCCCGCGTCCCGGCATCATACGCAGCAGCGTATTGTCCTTCAGCGCATAGTGATGGAACAGGGCTGCAGCGACATGTAAGCCGATGAGCCAGTAGCCCAGTGGCGCCAGGGTTTCATGCCAGTCGACGAGCGTATCAGAGAGATCGAAATCAGGTTCCGCAGCGACCGGCATGGGAATGCCGAATAATAACCACTCACGGCCCTTCAGGTAACGTGAGGCGATGCCCAGCACCGGCAGACTGATAAATAAGGCATAAATCAACGTGTGCGTCAGGTGTGCCAGGCCCGTTTGCCAGCGCGGTACGGGTGGCGTAATCGCAGGGCTGCGATGGCGAATTTTCAGCAGTAACCGTGACAGCATCACCACCAGAATGGTTGCGCCCGCGCTAAAGTGTGTCACGGTCATCACAAAGCGCTGCCAGGAGCCCCGTTCCACATAACCGCGCAGCTCCATCGTGGCATAGACAATAATCAGCAGCAGCACGGTCAGCCAGTGAAGGGCAATTTGAGACGCCGCATATTTATCACGCATGTTAAATCCCTGTATTAAGAGTAAGGCCTCTAAGATAACGGAAAAAAGGCAAAATGCTTAACGAATTGGCGACTTAAAGCGGGACGGCTACAGGGGCAGGTCGGCAGCAACTGAACGGCGGGCTGGCAGGGCAGATGGCGGCGATATTCCGCCATCCTCAGGAAAAACGCGGCTGAATGGGATCGCAAAGGCATGCGCTGTGATCAGAAATCGATACCGTGCTTCAGTCCAACGCTGTCATGCAGGGGTGGGGTTTGAGCAGACATAACCGGGCAACAGTCGTCGCAGCCTAATGCGCTGGCATAATATTTTCGGGCCTGCTGTATAGCCGCTGTTGCAGAGTAAAACGTGCCCAGAAACAGTCGGTCTTCCAGACCCGGAAGGTAGCGACAGCCTTTGGCGTGTACCACGTGGTTATCGTTGTAACCGGATTGTTTATTGACGTAATAGTAATGCGCCATGAGGTCTCCCCTAACAGTGAATTCAAAGATGGCATTAATCTTTGGGATTAAACCGATTATAGCGGGGAAACACCGGTAGTTAGCAATGATACTGATAATACGGACAATTCTTGTACAGCGGATTTTCCGGGCCGCATTGTGCCCGGAAAATTTGTTAAGTTTTGCTAGAGTTTGCGTTGATGCAGCCGCCACGCGACCGCCAGGGCCAGCAGCAGCAGGGTAGAGATAAACACGGTAATGCCCGGCCAGCCAAACTGATGCCAGAAAAAGCCCCCTGCCGTACCCGCCACGCTAGACCCCACATAATAACTGAACAGATACAGTGAAGACGCCTGGCCTTTTGCGCGACGCGCGCGTGGCCCAATCCAGCCGCTGGCCACGGAGTGTGCGGCGAAAAAGCCAGCACTGAACAGCATCATCCCAATAAAGATCAGAACCAGCGCATGAAAGGCGGTCAGGAGCAGGCCCGTCAGCATGATAAGCGTTGCGCCCAGCATCACCGGCCCCCGGCCATATCGACTGGTTAACGCGCCGGCTTTGGGCGAACTCCACGAACCGGTCAGGTAAACCACGGACAGCAGTCCCACTAGGGCCTGGCTTAAATGCCACGGCGCACCCAGCAGGCGATAGCCGATATAGTTAAACAGGGTGACGAACGCCCCCATCAGCAGTAAGCCTTCCGCGAACAGCAATGGCAGGCCCGCGTCGCGCCAGTGCAGGCGAAAGTTAATGGCCAGATGGCGGGGGCGCAGGGATGTCGGGTGAAAATGCCGCGAGGCGGGCAAAATTTTCCAGAACATCAGGGCGGCCGCCAGGGCAAAACAGCCAATGGCGGCAATGGCGACGCGCCAGGAGAAAAAGTCGGTTAATACGCCGCTGATCAGGCGACCGCTCATCCCGCCAATCGAATTTCCGCTGATATACAGCCCCATCGAAAAGGCGACTACGCTGGGATGGATTTCTTCACTGAGATAAGTCATCCCGACGGCCGCTACACCGCTGAGCGACAGGCCAATAAGCGCCCGCATCAGCAGAATGCCGTGCCAGCTTGTCATGGTGGCCGAAATCAGCGTGCAGACGGAAGCCAGCATCAGCGCGGTGACCATGACAGATTTGCGACCGACAGCATCGGACAAGGGGCCGGTAATCAGTAAGCCCAGCGCCAGTGTCGCGGTGGAGACCGACAGGGAAATACTGCTGGCGGCCGGTGACACGCCAAACTGTGCAGAGAGGACCGGCAGCAGCGGCTGCACACAATACAGCAGCGCAAAGGTGGCCAGCCCGGCCGAAAACAGCGCCAGTGTCACGCGCATAAAGGGCGGAGTGCCGCGCACGATCCACGCCTGAGAAGGTGATGCAGGCTGCTGCGCCACATTTCTGTCCAGGGCGACAGCCGATGAAGAGCGATTCACAGTAATCCTTATGAGTAAAAACAACGAATAACGTAAGGCTAGGAAAAGCGGATTAGGTTGTCTAATATATTAATAATCTCAAATAATATTTTTAACCTATGAATATCGAGCTGCGTCACCTGCGTTATTTTATTGCTGTTGCAGAAGAGCTGCATTTTGGCCGCGCGGCGCAGCGGCTGCATATTTCTCAGCCGCCGCTCAGTCAGCAAATCATGCACCTTGAGGCAGAAACCGGGGCGCAGCTGTTTAACCGCACCAACCGCAGCGTGCAGCTCACGCCGGCCGGGCAACAATTTTTGCAGGATGCGCGCGCCATTCTGTTGCAGGTTGAGCAGGCGACCCAGCGTGCGGCACGACTACATCGGGGAGAAGAAGGGGAACTGCGCATTGGCTTTACCTCGTCTGCCGCTTTTATTGGTGTCGTCTCGGATGCGCTCTATCTGTTTCGCCAGCGCTGGCCTGATGTTCATGTTCAGATGCAGGAAATCAATACCCGGCAGCAGCTGACGCCGCTCCATGAAGGGAAACTCGATTTGGGTGTGATGCGCAACACGCCGCTGCCTGCGGATCTGCATCATCAGCTCCTGTTACAGGAGCCGCTATGCGCGGTGGTGCACAAAGCCCATCCGCTGGCGTCCGCCGGGAAGATTTCTTTACAGGCGCTGACCAGTGAGCCTTTTGTCTTTTTCGATCCGCAGGTGGGAACGGCGCTTTACAGCGAAATACTCGATTTACTGCAACGCTATCAGATCAAACCCTATATCACTCAGGAAGTGGGCGAGGCGATGACAATTCTCGGTCTGGTCGCGACCGGTTTAGGCGTGTCTATTTTACCGGCATCGTTCAGCCATGCCCGCCTGACGAATGTCGTCTGGCTGCCGCTTGAGGAACCGGATGCACTTTCGGAAATGTGGCTGGTCTGGTCTGCGCAACGGGAAATGAGCGCGCAGATGGCCCATATGATGGCGCTGTTGCGGCGGGAAAACGAACGCTCTCGCTAAAGGCGGAAAAATTATGTGTGATAAATCACATATCTAAGCAAATATTTGCCGCAAAAGGTGAATCTGCCGCACCATAGCGGATATTTATTTAGAAGCGCGAAAATAACCGGAGCAGGGTGTGAGTTCGGACAGCCAACCTGGCCATATTGACCAAATTAAACAAATCAATGCTGGCGTCGTTTACCGATTAATTGATCAGCATGGCCCCGTCTCGCGCATTGAATTGTCCAGGCGCGCCCAGTTAGCCCCAGCCAGTATTACCAAAATTGTCCGGGAAATGCTGGATGCCCATCTGGTTCAGGAAACCGAATTCCAGGATCCGGGCGCGCGTGGTCGTCCCGCTATCGGGTTAATTCTGGACACGGAGGCCTGGCACTACCTGGCCCTTCGCCTGCACCGTGGCACATTAACCCTGACGCTTCGCGATTTGAGCAGCAGGGCGCTGGTTGAAGACCATTTGCCCCTCCCGGATGATCCCACCCAATCCTTACTGACCACACTGACCGACCATGTTGATGCGTTTTTTATCCGCCATCAAAAGCGGCTGGAAAGGCTGACCGCCATTGCTATCACGTTGCCGGGGCTGATCAACGTCGCATCAGGCGTGGTGCACCGGTTACCCGGTTATACCTGCCATGATATGCCACTGGGCAGCACCCTGGCGGCCCGAACCGGCCTGCCGGTGTTTATCCAGCATGATATCTCGGCCTGGACATTGGCAGAATCCCTGTTTGGCGCATCGCGCGGTGCGCAGGATGTCATTCAGATTGTCATTGATGAAACCGTGGGGGCGGGCGTGATCACGGACGGACAGTTACTGCACAAAAGCGGACGTGCGCTGGTCGAAGTGGGCCATACGCAGGTCGATCCCTATGGTCAGCAATGTTACTGCGGGAATCATGGCTGCCTGGAAACGGTGGCCAGTACCGGCAGTCTGCTGGCCCTTGTTGCTCAGCGTCTGCCGGGACAGCCCGACAGCCTGTTACATCATCAAACCTTAACGCTGGAGGCGGTCTGTGAGGCGGCCCAGGCGGGTGACAGGCTGGCCCGCGATGCCATCGCCACGGTAGGGCATCATGTGGGCAGGCTGCTTGGCATGATGGTAAACATCTTCAATCCTCAACATATTCTTATCGGTTCACCGCTAAATCAGGCGGCGGACATCCTGTTCCCGGCGGTACAAAACACCATTCATCAGCAGTCGTTACCGGCTTACAGCGCAGGCATTCAGCTTGCACCTACTGAGTTTACTGAGCCTGGCACACTCGGTGCGGCGGCGCTCATTAAAGATTCGCTCTATAGCGGTTACCTGTTAGTGAAGTTACTACAAGGTTAAGCAACACTAACCTTGCGCTAACGCAATCTGCCTGTGCTTTTCCTTCCTTAGAATGTCTGTTCGCACGAAAGACTCATCGCCGATGAGTCGAAGCCGCTGGTGAAGGAGACGTCGAGTGAAAACGCTATTTATTGCGGGAACAGATACCGAAGTGGGAAAAACCGTTGTGTCGCGCGCCCTGTTACAGAGTTTTATTCAGGCCGGTTTCAGTGCCGCAGGCTACAAGCCCGTTGCCCGTTGTGGTGTCAAAACGGAAGAGGGCCTGAGAAATAAAGATGCGTTGTTTTTACAAAGCGCCTCGTCCATGACGTTGCCTTATCAGGCTGTGAATCCCGTTATTTTCGAAAAAGAAGAAATCGGGGGTTATCCGCCTTGTGAGGTTAACTATGCGCGAATCAGTCAGGGGTTAAAGAACCTGCATCAACTGGCCGATCGCGTCGTGGTTGAGGGCACAGGAGGCTGGCGCAGCCTGATGAATGATGCCCAGCCGTTATCGGCCTGGGTGGTGGAACAACAGTTGCCGGTGATCCTGGTCGTGGGGATTAAAACGGGCTGCATCAGCCATGCGTTGCTGACGGCCGAGGCTATTCTGGGTGATGGCTTACCGCTGGCAGGCTGGGTGGCAAACCGGATCAATCCGGGGCTGGCGCACTATGCGGAGATCATTTCAGTCCTGCGTGACAAGCTTCCTGCGCCGCTGTTGGGTGAGTTGCCCTATTTGCCGCGTGTTGAGCAGCGTGATGTGTCCCGCTACCTGGATATCTCCCTGCTCGATGCCGACAAGCTGCCGGTTGCAAAGGCGAAAATAGCCTGACGCCCTTCATCTGAAAACACACGCTAATAAGAAAGACAGTGACACAGGATGCGAAACACGAAACCCGCTCGATGGAAAAGGGCCGCAACCGGGGTGCGGCCCTGATTTTTCAGGGATTCAGACGGCGACGCGTACGGCCGGAACTGAGGTAGTCCGCGATATAATCCTGCGAAATTTCCCCGCTGTAACGGCCTTCTTCATCCACAATCGGCATCCACACCGTGTTGTGTTCATACAGCTTTGACAGCACCACGCGCAGGTTCTCCTCGGCTTTGCCGGTTACCCGGAAGGTGTGCAGGATATCCTCACAGCGACCGCTGGCGCTACGCGCCTCGCGACGTTTAACAAACCCGAGCGGTTTACCATCGTCGTCCACGACGGTAATGGAACGCATATCGTTATCGTCCATAGTGCTGAACGCATCCATCAGTGGCGTCGAACGTTTTACCGTGATGGTCGGTTGCTGATCGGTCACATCACCCGCCTGCACCAGCAGCAGACGTTTCAGAGTGCGGTCCTGACCGACAAACGACCCGACAAAATCATTCGCTGGCGTCGCCAGTAATTCATCCGGGCTGGCGCATTGCACAATTTTGCCCTGGCCAAATACGGCGATGCGATCGCCAAGTTTCAGCGCCTCGTCAATATCGTGGCTGACCAGCATGACCGTTTTCTTTAACTGACGCTGCATATCCAGGAACTCATTCTGGATGACTTCACGGTTAATCGGGTCCACCGCACCAAAAGGTTCATCCATCAGCAAAACCGGTGGATCCGCCGCCAGCGCGCGAATAACGCCAATACGCTGCTGTTGCCCGCCCGACATTTCACGCGGATAGCGATGCAGAAATTTCGTGGGATCCAGTGCCACCATGCTCATCAATTCGGTGGCCCGCTCGCGGCACTGTTTTTTGTCCCAGCCCAGCATGCGCGGCACGACGGTAATGTTTTCCTCAATCGTCATGTTAGGAAACAAACCAATTTGCTGAATAACGTAGCCAATATTGCGGCGCAGCGTGGTCGTGTCCTGGGTGCTGGTGTCCTCACCGTTGATGAGAATACGTCCGCTGGTGGCCGGAATCAGGCGGTTAATCATTTTCAGTGTGGTCGTTTTCCCACAGCCGGAAGGGCCCAGCAGTACGCACATTTCGCCCGCCGGCACCTCAAGACTTACATTGTCCACCGCTTTCATCAGCGTGCCATTTTTCTGGCTGAAGGTTTTCGTCAGATTTTCAAGTTTTATCATTATCGAATTCCCTTAGGAGTCAGCGCCAGCTGCAAACGGTGCAGCAGCCAGTCAAGAACAATCGCCAGCAGGCAAATCATCAGTGCGCCGGCAATCAGCATGCGCACGTCACTTCCGCTGATGCCATCAAGCAGGAGCAGGCCAAGTCCGCCCGCACCGATCACCGCCGCGATGGCCATAACGCCGACATTCATCACGACGGCGGTGCGGATACCGCCAAAAATGACGGGCAGGGCCATGGGGATCTCAACCCAGCGCAGACGCTGCCAGAACGTCATCCCAATGCCCCGACCGGCCTCACGCAAGCCATCCGGCAGGTTTTCCAGCGCGGTATGGGTATTACGTACAATCGGCAGCAGGGAATACAGGAACACCGCCGTGATGGCAGGCACCGCACCGATTCCCTGACCGATCAGCGAAAACAGCGGGATCATCAGACCAAACAGGGCGATGGTCGGAATGGTCAACACGATGGTGGCGATGCCCAGTACCGGCGTGGCCAGCCATTTAATGCGGACAATTAAAATGCCCAGCGGCACGCCGGCCAGAATGGCGCAGCCCACAGCGACCAGCACCAGCCAGGTATGCTGCCAGGTCAGCGTGAGCAGGTTATTCCAGTTATCAATGATGTAATGAAGGGTATCCACGATGCCTCCTTACAGCATGTTTTTGGATTGAAGGAAATCGCGCGCCACCTGTTCCGGTGACTGATGATCGATATCCACGCGCTTGTTCATCTCGGTGATGGCCTCATCCGTAATCAGCGGTGAAAGCTGATTCAGCGCCGCCTCAAGGCCGGGATGGCTCTCCAGCACATCTTTGCGTACGACCGGCGTCACGTTGTAGCTGGGGAAGAAGTGCTTATCATCTTGCAGCACCTTGAGATCGAATCCTTTTACGCGCCCATCCGTGGTGTAAATCAAGCCCGCATCAACAAAACCGTCGCGGATCGCGTTGTACACCAGACCCGGGTCCATCTGACGAATTTGCGATCTGTCCAGCGTGAGGTTGTAGGTCTTCTGCAGCGGCTTCATCCCATCCGAACGGCCATAGAACTCCAGATCCAGCCCCAGTCGCCAGTTATGTTTCGGGTCGGTTTTGCGCACCTGATCAATTTTGGCCACCAGTTGCGACAGGGTAGAAATACCTTCTTTATCCGCCCGCGCCCGCTGCATGGCAAAAGCATAGGTGTTGTTCATCGGGGCTGGATTAAGCCAGATCAGCCCCAGCCTGCCATCCAGATTTTTAACGGTCTGGTAAGCTTCCTGTGAGGACATGGGCTTGTTGATATGGTTGAAAATAATCAGTGAGGTACCGGTATATTCCCACGTCATGTCGATTTGCTTGTTAATCATGGCATTTCGACTGATTGTCGTGGCAATGTTGCGTTTAGGGATAACCTGAAACCCTTTCTTTTGCAGCCACATCACGGTCATGGCAGAAAGAATGTGTTGTTCCGTAAAACTTTTCGTCGCCAGCACCAGCGGGGCGGCAGCCTGAACGCTCTGGCTGAGCGCCAGCGTCGCCGTCAGGGCCAGCGTACAGTGCTTAATCCAACGCGTAAGCATCATCAACTCCTGTTTTATGCCGCAGCGTGCGGACTCAGATAACGGCCTAACGTCGCCAGCAACATATCCAGTATCAGGGCCACTAACGCCGTTGCCACCGCGCCCAGAATCAGGACCGGGAAGTCATTGAGGTAAATCCCCGGAAAAATCAGCTCGCCAAAGCTGCTGGCACCAATCAGGAAGGCCAGCGGGGCGGTGCCAACGTTAATGGCTGTCGCAATGCGCACGCCTGCCAGAATGACCGGCAGCGCATTCGGCAGCTCAACCTGACGCAAGCGTTGCCATTTTGTCATGCCAATACCGTTAGCGGCTTCAATCAGTGAGGGCGGAACGGCACTCAGTCCGGCATAGGTGTTGCGGACAATGGGGAGCAGCGAGGCCAGAAACAGGGCAAACAGCGCCGGCTTATCGCCAATGCCGATCACCACCATGGCCAGCGCCAGTACGGCCAGCGGCGGCAACGTATTGCCCACGTTAAAGATTTGCATGACATATTCTGCCCAGCGACGGGCAAAGGGACGGCTTAGCAGGATCCCACTGGGAATACCGACCAGCAGGGCAAACAGCATTGACCAGAACACTAAAAACAGGTGCTGTTGGCCAAGATAGATGAGATCAACGCGGCGGGCGACCAGTGTATCCCAGCCCAGCCCCCAAACCAGTGCGCCCAACACTGCTATCACAGCAAGCAGCGCCAGACCGGCACGTTTGGCCAGCGAAGCGTTATGCATACGGATTCTCCCTGTAGACCAATCTGTTGTTATCAAACCCTGAACCGACATGACAGACGCCACAAAAAGGGCCGCCGCGTCCAAAACCATGCCGATTGTTAAACGTGTAAAACGTTTGCGAATTTCTGCGTAATTTCGTTAATCACAGTCAACGCAGTTTTAAACCTATAGCAACGTCAAGCGAAGCGCGCCAGCTTTTATCGGTAAAATCATGGAGATAGCATGGGGGCAAAATCGCCGCAGCCCTTACTACAACTGGTTTAACAGCGAAACTACCTGATTTACCCCGATTTACGTGACAATGTCACAAAAGCGCTGAATTGATTCCTGGATGTGCAGATTTGCGCTAGCCTTAGGGAACGCAAAAAGGGAGCATCATGATCAACAGCACTTCCGCGCCGCTGCGCCGCAACTGGATTCTTTTCGCCTGCATGCTCGCCATGTTTATGGCCGCCATCGAAGTCACTATTGTGGCCACCGCGATGCCAACAATTGTCGCCGAGCTGGGGGGCTTTGCGCAGTTTGGCTGGGTATTTTCGGTTTACCTGCTGACGCAGGCCATAAGCGTACCGCTTTATGGGCGCCTGGCGGATCTGTGGGGCAGAAAGAGGATGCTGTTTCTGGGCATCACGCTTTTTTTGGCAGGGTCGGTGTTATGCGGCTTTGCGCACAGCATGTTTTGGCTCATCGTGTTCCGCGCCTTTCAGGGCCTGGGCGCGGGGGCCATCATGCCGCTGACGTCCACGATTGTGGCCGATATCTATTCCCCCGAGAGCGGGCCAGCGTGCAGGGCTGGCTGTCCAGCGTCTGGGGCGTGGCGGCGATTGTCGGGCCGCTCTCGGGCGCGTGGCTGGTCCAGCACTTCAACTGGTCGGTGATTTTCTGGGTCAATGTCCCGATTGGCATCATCAGTATGCTGTTGCTGGCCATCCTGCTGCCAACACATCCACAGAAACAGCCGGCCCCGTCACTGAATCTGATTGGCAGTGGCTGGCTGACGCTGTGCATCAGCGCCGTACTGATTGCCCTGTTACAGGCAGAACAACTGGGCTACTGGCTCCTGTTGTTTTTACTCGTGGGCGGGCTGGCCGGCTGGCAGTTAACCCGCCATGAACAGCAGACACAGGCGCCCCTGTTTCCGATGCGTCTCTGGCAGAGTAAGCTGATTATTGCCGGCAATATAGGCAACCTGGTGATTGGGGCGACCATGATGGGCGTCAGCGCGTTTTTACCGACATGGATACAGGGCGTCACGGGCGGTTCGCCACTTCAGGCCGGCACCGCGCTGGCGATGATGTCCATCGGCTGGCCGCTGGCCAGTACGGTGAGTGGCCGCCTGATGCTGTTCACTTCCTATCGTTTTACCGCCCAGCTGGGCGCATTATTGTTAATTGCAGGCAGCGCCTTACTGCTGCTGTTACACAGAGAAAGTTCACTACTGCAGGCGGGCTTCACCTCATTCCTCATCGGCACCGGCATGGGGATGACCAGCACGACGTTTCTGGTGTCTGTGCAGAATCATGCCGAATATGGCATTCGCGGTATTTGCACGGCGTCGGTAATGTTCAGCCGTATGATTGGCTCCGCGCTGGGAACGGCGGTGATGGGCGCCGTGCTAAACCTCAACCTGCAGTGGCGGTTGCCACATGCAGAGGATCCGGTGCAGCAAATTATGTCGCAGACAACCCGCGACCAGTTGGCCCCGGATGAGCTGCAGCACCTGTTACAGGCGATTGCTGCCTCACTGCACTGGGTGTTTATCGTGGCGTTGGTTATCGCGTTATCGGCGATGTGGGTCGCCGGAAAAATGCCGCGTCAGCAGCCGCAACAGGCCGACTGATACCGGACCGTTTAGTCGTCAGGGTGCGATTCGGACGGCAACAGGAGAGAAAACGAAAAAGAGAAGGGCGACAATGTCGCCCTGAACGTTACTGCGTTGAGGTGTCCTGCGAGCTACCCGCGCTGTCAGGGACCGCCGCCCCGTCATCGCGACCCTGCTTTTTATAAACGATTTTCTGTGTGTCGTTATCGCAATGACCGACAACCTGTCCGCCCGCCTGGTCGGCCTGATCGTTGGGCACCACATCCAGACTAAAGCCTGATTCGGGCACACCGTTCTGGATAATTTTCTGGCTGATATCCGCTTTTACGGATTCACAGGAGGCCTGCGCCAGCAGCGGGAATGCCAAAAACGTCACTGTCAGTAATGCATGCTTCATCTTCATAACCTTTTCCTTTTGTCATGCGTCAGTCATTACTATAGCTGAAAATTACGGCAGTACCGGACGACCGGTGCGGCGATCCAGACAGCGCAACGTGTTGGGTTCCCAGTAGGCATTCAGGTTAGCGCTCTGCTCACACTTGTCGCGGGTATCAAACGCGCGGTCCGCTTTATCAAACTCTTTTTCCACCCGGCGGTTCACTTTATTGCGCAGCATGTGCGTGTCATTCCACTGCTCTTTACTCTGACGGGCCGCTTCATTATTCAGCGCGCTACTGCCATTTTCAATTATCAGGCGATCGGTGTTTGCACTCACGCCAAATGCCGTGACAGAAAGCAGGGCCACCATCAGAACCGGAAGCAATTTTTTCATCGTAATATCCTTCAGTTAACACGGGCTTACCTGTGGGTAAACTTTTGCAGCCTGTGCGCAATAGTATACCATTGCCGCTCAGATGCTCACCAGCAGTGTGCATGTCGTTTACCTGCCTGAGAGATTAACGTGCTGATCAAGACTGCATTACTGTTTTTTATTACCGCCCTGGCAGAGATCACAGGCTGTTTTTTGCCCTGGCTGTGGCTGAAAAAGGGCGCGTCGGCCTGGCTGTTAGTGCCTGCCGTATTGAGTCTCGCGCTGTTTGTCTGGCTGCTGACGCTCCATCCGGCGGCAAGTGGACGCGTATACGCGGCTTACGGCGGCGTTTATGTTCTCACGGCGCTGGTCTGGTTGCGCATCGTAGACGGGGTGAAGCTGAGTATCTGGGACTGGAGTGGTGCGCTGATTGCGTTCAGCGGCATGTTGATTATCGTGCTGGGCTGGGGCAAAGCGTAAAAAGCCAGCCCGAGGGCTGGCCTCTTAATCAGGGTTTATGCACTTTAAGGCCTGCCAGCGTCTGGCTGACGGGCATCATTTCCAGGGTGTTGATGTTGACGTGTTTAGGCAGGGTTGCCACCCAGTAAACCGCTTCAGTCACATCTTCCGGCGTCAGTGCCGTCGCGCCCTCATAGACCTTATCAGCCTTGTCATCGTCGCCTTTAAAGCGCACGTTAGAGAATTCGGTGCCGCCAACCAGGCCTGGCTCAATATCCGTTACGCGCAGGGCGGTGCCGTGCAAATCGGTGCGCAGGTTCAGGCTGAACTGACGAACAAAGGCTTTGGTGGCCCCATACACATTACCGCCCGCATAGGGCCAGCTTCCGGCAATCGACCCGATATTAATGATATGACCGACGTTGCGCTCAACCATCGCAGGCAAGACGGCGCGCGTCATATACACCAGCCCCTTCGTGTTGGTGTCGATCATATTTTCCCAGTCATTCACATCTGCCCGGTGCGCCGGTTCAATGCCTAATGCCAGACCCGCGTTATTGACCAGTACATCAATGTCGCGCCATTCTGCAGGGAGGTGTGCAATTGCTTCTTCAATGGCGGCCCGGTTGCGCACATCCAGTTGCACCGTATACAGGTTGTCGCCCAACGCGTCTTTCAGCGCTTTCAGACGTTCTGCGCGACGGCCGCTTGCGATCACTTTGTGTCCTGTTTCGATGAACCGGCGGGTAATGCTCTGACCAAACCCTGCCGTTGCCCCCGTAACAAAAATAATCATCGTGTTTCCCTTATTCCGTTTCATGGTGTTCCTTTCACCTTAACACGGCATTTTTGGCGATGTCCGCTGAATTTTACGTGCACGGTCGCCCACGGTCTGCGCCGTTTTCGTGCAGCCCGCCCCGTTATTGTGCAAACGCGTCAGGCCGGCAGGGCGCATTTTGGCCATCATTATGCAGGCAACCGATTGCGAAAGAATGGCAACCGTTTGCGTCGTGTATTAAGACGTTTTTTCGTTGCGCAACGAATATTTTTGATTAAGTTGCTGATATATAAGTTTTTATTTTATAAGCAAGGCTGGCATGACTCTTGCAAAATGTTCAAACAGAGACCAAGGTTAAGGCACAGGGCGACATTTACCCCGCCCGGCAGAGGAAACATTATGCTGACATATACGGACGCGGCGATTCGCGCCAGCTTCTTCGATTTTGCCGCAGTGGCACACGATCCCGAATCGATACTGGCGCAGGCACGCTATCTGGACGATGGCGTGCTGACGCTGCGTGAAGGGCGTGTTGTCGATCTGCGTCCCTGGCAGGAGAGCACAGACAGCCTGAATGCAGGCGGCATGATTGACCTGCGCGGTAAGCTGATCATCCCGGGCTTTGTCGATTGCCATATTCATTATCCGCAAACGGAAATGATCGGTGCCTTTGGCGAGCAACTGCTGGAGTGGCTGAATCAGTACACTTTTCCCGTGGAAGCGCAGTATCACTGCCCGGATCATGCCGCGCAGATGTCGGCATTTTTCCTGCAGCAGTTACTGGCGAACGGCACGACCAGCGCGTTGATTTTCGGCACGGTGCACCCGCAGTCGGTAGACGCGCTGTTCAGCGCAGCCGAGGCGCTTAATATGCGTATTATCGCAGGCAAAGTGATGATGGATCGCAATGCGCCGGACTACCTGACAGAAACGCCAGAAGAGAGCTATGCCCAGACGGAGGCGCTGATTGCGCGCTGGCACGAGCGCGGCCGCCTTAATTATGCGCTGACGCCGCGTTTCGCTCCGACCTCTTCTCCGGCGCTGCTGGAGAAAGTTCAGGCGCTTCGCCAGCGTCACCCGGATGTCTGGGTTCATACGCACCTTAGCGAAAACCCCCACGAAGTGGCCTGGGTGAAGCAGCTTTTTCCTGACCATAACGGTTATCTGGATGTGTATCATCAGTATCAGCTGACCGGGCGCCGCAGCGTATTCGCGCACTGTCTGCATCTGGAAACACAGGAGTGGCAGTGCCTGCATGATACGAACTCCGCCATAGCATTTTGCCCCACCTCAAATCTGTTTCTGGGCAGCGGCCTGTTCAATATCCAGCGGAGCTGGCAGCAGGGCGTTAAGGTGGGCATCGGCACCGACGTAGGCGCCGGCACCACCTTCAATATGCTGCAAACGCTGGGAGAAGCCTACAAAGTGGGGCAACTGCAGCAGTACAAACTGAGCGCCGCAGAAGCGTTTTATCACGCCACACTGGGCGGCGCCCATGCGCTGGATCTCGACAAACACATCGGTAACTTCGCCCCGGGCAAAGAAGCGGACTTTGTGGTGCTGGATCCCGCTGTGTCCGCCTTGCAGAGGTTACGCATGGCAAACAGTAAAGATATCTGGGAAAAACTGTTTGTGCTGATGACGCTCGGCGATGACAGAAATATCGTACAAACCTGGGTTAACGGTCGCCCGGTCTGGCAATCCGCAGCAAAGGAGAACGCCGCATGATTCAGTTCCTGCTTAATGACCGTCCCGTGACAGAAGAGCAGCTCGATCCCAATCTGACGGTCCTGTCGTATTTGCGTACGCATCAGCGTCGCTGCGGTACCAAAGAGGGCTGTGCCTCCGGCGACTGCGGCGCGTGTAGCGTCACATTGGGCAGTGTCGTAGACGGGAAGCTCACCTATCAGACCGTGAACAGTTGCCTGATGCTGGTCAGTGGGCTACAGGGTAAGCAACTCATTACGGTTGAGGATTTACGCCAGGGAAAAAGCCTGCATCCGGTACAGCAGGCGATGGTGGACTGCCATGGATCGCAGTGTGGATTCTGTACGCCGGGTTTTGTCATGTCGCTGTTCAGTCTGCAAAAAAACCAGCCTGAGTGGAATCGTCAGCAGGCCGAACATGCGCTGGCGGGTAACCTGTGCCGCTGTACCGGTTACCGTTCCATCATGGCGGCTGCCGAGCAAAGCCTGAGCGATGTTCAGCCCGACAGCTTTGATCGTCAGGCACAGCAGGTAACTGAACAGCTGATGAACCTGACACACGAGGCTATCCAGACGCTGGAAAAGAACGGTCGCACCTGTTTTATCCCGAAAACCGTGCAGCAGCTTGCCGAATGCTGTATCGCCCATCCTGATGCCGCATTGCTGGCGGGCGGCACCGATCTCAGCCTGCTGATTACCCAGCGCGACCAGCATCTCCCCAAAATGATTGCCCTGGGGCAGGTTGACGCACTGAAAGCCTGCGGCGAGGACGATAAACACTATCAACTGGGTGCCGCTGCGTCGCTGGAGCACATTGCCGATTTTATGGCGACGCGCATTCCGGGTTTTGCCGGGATGCTGACGCGCTTTGCCTCGCTACAAATTCGTCAACTCGGCACGCTGGGCGGCAACCTTGCAAACGCTTCGCCGATTGGTGATGCTTCGCCTACGCTGCTGGCACTTAATGCATCGCTACTGCTGCAGCACGGCGACACGCAACGTACCGTGCCGCTCGATGGCTTTTTCACGGGCTACAGACAGACAGTGCTAAAGCCGGGGGAGTTTATTCACACCATTCTGATTCCTAAAGTGACGGTGTCACCGGATTTCGTGGCCTGGAAAGTCTCAAAACGACTTGATGACGACATTTCAGCGGTGTTTGCCGCCTTTAATATTCATACCGATAACGGCATCGTCACGCGTGCGCATATTGCATTCGGCGGTATGGCGGCAACGCCGCTTCGTGCGGTCGCCTGTGAACAGGCGCTGTGTGGTGCCGCTTTATCGCCGGAAACGCTGGCGAGAGCCTGTCAGGCGCTGGAAGCGACGTTTCAGCCGCTGAGCGATTTCCGGGCCAGCGCAGATTACCGTTTGCAGGTCGCCTGTAACCTGTTGCGTCGTTATGTTTACCGTTCAAACGGACTCGCCATCACAGAGGTAAGCCGCTATGTCTCATAATCGTCCGGCATTGCCTGAATCTGCGTTACCCGTCCTGTTCGCCAGCAATATGACCACGGGCGTAGGACGCAGTCAAAAACACGAAAGTGCGGAAAAACACGTCTCCGGTGAAGCGCAATATATTGATGATAAAGCAGAACAGCCGGGCTTACTGCACCTTTGTCCGCGTCTGAGCGACCACGCGCATGCGCGTATTACACGTGTCGATCTGCAACCCTGTTACGCGGTTCCGGGCGTAGTACGCGTACTGACCTGGCAGGATGTGCCCGGCGTCAATGATATCGGGCCCTTGCAGCCAGGCGATCCGCTTCTGGCACAGGATATCGTCCACTATGTGGGCCAGATTGTGATTGCCGTACTGGCCGAAACGCCCGAAGCGGCGCGTCAGGGCGCTAACGCGGCGATGATTGAGTACGCCAGTCTTCCGGCGCTGCTGGATGTCGAAGACGCGCTGAAGCAGGGCAGCTTCGTGCAGGAACCCCATATTCATCAGCGCGGTGACGTTGAGGCGGCACTGGCGCGCGCGCCGCATCGGGTTCAGGGGGCGTTCCACATTGGCGGACAAGAGCATTTCTATCTGGAAACGCAAACCGCCCTGGTGATTCCCGGCGAAGACGACGCATTGCAGGTCTTTTGTTCGACGCAGAACCCCACTGAAATTCAAAAGCTGGTGGCCGAAGTCATGGGCATCACCATGAACAAGGTCACGATTGATATGCGGCGTATGGGCGGCGGATTTGGCGGCAAGGAAACCCAGGCCGCCGGTGTTGCCTGCCTGTGTGCTGTCGCCGCCAGGCTGACCGGGCGCGCCGTGAAAATGCGCCTCGCGCGGCGTGATGACATGCGTATTACCGGCAAACGGCATCCGTTTTTTGTGCGCTACGACGTGGGGGTTGAGGATGACGGCCGCTTGTGTGGCGTGAAAATCGATCTGGCAGGTAACTGTGGTTACTCACTGGATCTCAGCGGATCGATTGTGGATCGGGCAATGTTTCATGCCGATAACGCGTACTACCTCGGCGATGCGCGGATTACCGGTTACCGCTGCCGCACCAATACCGCGTCCAATACTGCGTTTCGCGGGTTTGGCGGCCCGCAGGGCATGGTGGCGATAGAGCAGATTATGGACCATATCGCCCGCGAGCGCGGAATCGATCCGCTGACGCTGCGTAAACGGAACTACTACGGTAAACACGAGCGCAATATCACGCATTACCACCAGCAGGTAAAAGATAATCTGCTGGATGAGATCACGGAACAGCTGGAAATCAGCAGTGATTACCACGCGCGGCGGGAAGCCATCGCGGCCTTTAACGCCAGCAGTCCGCTGCTAAAACGCGGTCTTGCGCTGACGCCGGTGAAGTTTGGGATTTCTTTCACCTCAAGTTTTCTCAACCAGGCCGGTGCGCTGATTCTGATCTACACCGATGGCACAGTACAACTCAACCACGGCGGAACGGAAATGGGCCAGGGGCTCAATACCAAAGTGGCGCAGATTGTCGCGCAGGTGCTGCAAATCGATATCGATAAGATCCAGATCACCGCCACAGACACCGGCAAAGTGCCCAATACATCGCCGACCGCGGCTTCCAGTGGTACGGATCTGAACGGCAAAGCGGCGCAAAATGCGGCGGAAATCCTGCGTGAACGCATGCGCACTATGCTGTGTTCGCTGCATAACTGTCTCCCCGAGGCGGTAAGTTTCAACAACGGCGTGGTGCGCGCAGGCGATCACTATTACACGTTCGCTCAGGTCGCCCAGCTTGCCTGGCTTAATCAGGTGCCGCTCTCCGCGACGGGATATTATCGTGTGCCTGGCATCCACTACGATCGTCAGGCTGGTCGGGGCGAACCGTTTTACTATTTCGCTTACGGGGCCGCCTGTTGCGAAGTGATTGTGGATACGCTGACGGGCGAATACCGGTTATTACGGGCGGATATTCTGCATGATGTCGGGGCCTCACTGAATCCAGCCATTGACATCGGTCAGGTCGAGGGCGGCTTCGTGCAGGGGCTGGGCTGGCTGACCTGTGAGGAACTGGTCTGGAATGACAAAGGCCAGTTGATGACGAACGGTCCGGCCAGCTACAAAATTCCGGCAATCAGCGATGTGCCCGCCGACATGCGCGTCACACTGGCCGAAAACCGTAAGAATCCGCAGGATACGGTATTCCATTCCAAGGCAGTGGGCGAGCCGCCTTTCATGCTGGGGATCGCCGCCTGGTGCGCATTACAGGATGCGGTCGCCAGTCTCGCGGACTATCGCCAACATCCGGGGCTGGACGCGCCTGCTACGCCGGAGCGGGTATTCTGGGGCGCACAGCGTATGGCCGGGAGGCGCGGATGATTTTCCATGACTGGATAAGCATCCTGCACCATCTCCGTGAAACGCGCCAGCCTTGCGTACTGGTCACTGTGCTGCGCGATCGTGGCTCGGTGCCCCGGGACGGCGGCGCTAAAATGGTGGTGACGGCGAAGGAAACCTTTTTAACAATTGGCGGCGGACATCTGGAATTTCAGTGTATCGCGCAGGCCCGCGCACTGCTGGAAAGCGGGCAGGCCAGCCCGCACACAGAGGATTTCAGTCTGGGGGCACGGCTGGGCCAGTGCTGCGGCGGCATGACCACCATGTTATTCGAACCCCTGTTGCAGGCACAGCCGGAAATCCTGGTGTTTGGCGCGGGCCATGTGGGCCAGGCGCTGGTGAATGTGCTGGCAACGTTACCCTGTCACATTAACTGGATTGACAGCCGGGAAAATGTTTTTTTATCCGTGCCGCCCGGGGTGCGCATCCAGCAGCCTGACGATCCGCTGGACGCAGTGGCTGAGGCGCCCGCTGGCAGCTATTATATCGTGATGACGCACCACCATCCGTTGGATCTGGCGCTCTGTGAAGCCATTCTCAAGCGGGGAGATTTCCATTACGCGGGCGTCATTGGCTCGCAGACAAAAAGCCAGCGCTTTCGCTATCGTCTGGCCGGCAAAGGCATCGACGACGTCCGGCTGGCGCGCCTGCGCTGCCCGGTGGGCTTACCCGATGTAAAAGGGAAACTGCCCGCCGAAATCGCCGTGGCGATTGCGGGTGAGATAATTGCGGTGTACCAGCAACAACGCGGATAGGTTGTTCTGCCCGAGGCGACCTGCCACTATGAAACACTGTGTAGACTATCAGGAGCGCCTATGAACGCCCGTCAAAACCCTTTCTTTAGCGTCAGCAGTCTGCCTTATCACACGCCACCGTTTGACCAGATTCAGGAAACGGACTTTTTGCCCGCGCTGCAGGCCGGTATCGAAGAGAAACGTCAGGAAGTCCTGGCCATTGCGACATCCGCTGATGCCCCGACGTTTCAGAATACCTGTGAAGCGCTGGAGAAAAGTGGCCAACTGCTGACCCGGGTAAGCCTGGTGTTTAATGCCATGACCTCGGCGAATACCAGCCCCTATTTACAACAGATCGATGAAGAGATTACGCCGCAACTGACCGCGCTTAATGATGAGATCATGCTGAATCGTCCGCTGTTTTCACGCATCGATCAGGTCTATGTGCAACGAAACCAACTGGATGCCGAATCCAGACGTCTGGTAGAAATTCTCTGGCAGCGCTTTCAGCTTGCCGGTGCCAATCTGCCCGAAGCGCAGAAACAGCAACTGAAAACCCTGAATCAGGAGGCGGCGCGGCTCAGTACCCAGTTCACGAATAAGCTGCTGGCGGCCACGAAGGCCGGCGGTCTGGTCGTCGAGGATGTGCAACAGTTAGCCGGTCTGAGCGCGTCCGATCTGGCCGTCGCCAGGGCCGCCGCGAAGGCGCGCGGTCTGGAAAACGCGTGGCTGTTGGTGCTGCAAAACACGACGCAACAGCCCGCGCTGCAATCGCTGAAGGTGCGCGCAACGCGCCAGGCCCTGTTTCATGCGGCCCTGACGCGCAGTGAGAAAAACGATGATAACGATACCCGACAGTTAGTGCTTCGGCTGTCACAGGTGCGTGCCGAACAGGCGAGGCTGTTAGGATTCGCCAGTTTTGCGACCTGGCAACTGCAGGATCAGATGGCCAAAACGCCCGAGGCCGCTCTGGCGTTTATGCGTAATATTGTGCCTGCCGCCCGGGCAAGGGCCGAACACGAAGCCGCGGCGATTCAGCAAACGATCGACAAGCAGCAGGGGGATTTTACCCTCAGCGCCTGGGACTGGAATTTCTACGCCGAGCAGGTCAGGCGAGCGCAGTACGATTTAGATGAGAATCAGATCAAGCCCTATTTTGAGCTCAACACGGTACTGGAACAGGGCGTTTTCTGGGCGGCCACGCAGCTTTATGGTATTACGTTCGCGCAACGTCACGATCTGCCGGTTTACCATCCGGATGTACAGGTGTACGAAATTTTCGATGCTGACGGGAGTGGGCTTGCGCTGTTTTACACGGACTTCTTCAAACGCGACAGTAAAGGCGGTGGCGCCTGGATGAGCAACTTTGTTAATCAGTCCACCCTCCTCGACAGCAAACCCGTGATTTACAACGTCTGCAACTACACGCAACCCGCGGAGGGGGAACCCGCGCTCCTGAGCTGGGATGAGGTGATAACCCTGTTTCATGAGTTCGGGCATACGTTGCACGGCCTGTTTGCCAGCCAGCGTTATCCCAGCCTGTCCGGCACAGCTACGCCACGTGATTTTGTTGAATTCCCTTCACAAATCAACGAGCACTGGGCCAGCGAGCCACAGGTGTTTCGTCATTATGCCCGCCATTACCAGACGGGTGAGCCGATGCCCGCCGAGCTGCATGAAAAAATCATCAGGGCGGGCAAGTTTAATAAAGGCTACGAGATGAGCGAGCTGCTGGCCGCCGCGTTGCTGGACCTACACTGGCACAGCCTGGATGGCGGTCAGCCGGTACAGTCCGTTGACGGATTCGAGCAACAGGCGCTGCGCAGTGATGATCTTGATATGGCGGCCGTCCCGCCGCGCTATCGCTCCAGCTATTTCCAGCACATCTGGGGCGGTGGCTATGCCGCGGGTTATTACGCTTATATCTGGACGCAGATGCTGGCGGATGACGGCTACCAGTGGTTCGTCGAAAACGGCGGGCTGACGCGCAAAAATGGCGATATTTTCCGCCAGCAAATCCTGTCTCGCGGCAACAGCAGTGATCTCAAAGCGTTATATGAAGCCTGGCGCGGGGGCGAACCGAAGCTTGAGCCGATGTTAAAAAATCGCGGCCTGGCCGACTGAGCAACAAAGGGCGGAGAATCCGCCCTTTGTTTTTTTACCCCAGCGGACCGCCTTCAATGGTCTCGCACAAGCCCGCCAGTACGCGCTCGCCGGTTTCATTTCTTAATGACTGATACCACTCCGACGTCATCACCGGATCTTTTGCATGCGTGATATCACAACGCTTGCGCGCTTTCAGAACCAGGTCTTTGACACGGTCAACGCGGCGCGCCTGATAACGTAGCAGCGCATCTTCGATGCCAAGCGAATGCGCAGCCAGGGCTGAAGCCAGTACAATGGCATCTTCCATCGCGGCACAGCCGCCCTGACCAATATCCGGCGTGGTGCTGTGCGCGGCATCGCCAAGCAGCACCACCCGGCCTTTCACGAAGCGCTGAAACGGCTCGATATCGTGAATTTCAACCCGGTTGGTGGTGTCCACATCAATGGCCGCAATCAGTTTTTGCACCGGGGCTGCCCAGCCGCTGAAATAGCGGCGCAAATCGTCACGCGCGGTAGTGCGGTCCTGTTCCAGCCCCGCAGGCAGCGGGACATCAAAGAAAAAGTAAAAGCGGTTTCCGCTTACCGGCATTAACGATACGCGCTTGCCATCCCCTACAAAGGTTGTCCACTGGTCCGCAGGCGCGATGGACTCATCAATGTTCACCAGACCGTTCCAGTTCACATAGCCCGCGTAACGGCGTGGCAGCTTTTCCCCTAGCACATAGTCCCGCACAACAGAGTGCGTGCCGTCTGCCGCGACCAGAAAATCGCCTTCAGCCTGGCTGTTGTCTTCGAAGGTGGCGACAACGCCCGTGGCGTGCTGTTCCACCTGCACGATACGTTTACCAAAATGCACTCTGTCGCGGCCGTAGGCATCCAGTAGCATGGCCTGCAACTCGGCGCGGGCAATCGGATAGGGGAATTCACCTACCTGCTGCACCAGCGGCGATAAACTGAACCGTGTCAGGGTTTCACCCGACAATGCATCCTTATAGGCCATAAAGGCCATATTACCGCCCAGCGCGCGGACTTTGTCTTTCAGGCCCAGCGAATTCAGGCATTTCACGCCATTTGGCCAGACCGAAATCGCAGCGCCGACGGGCCGAATGGTTTTTACCGCCTCATAGACTTCCGTCTGAAAACCCTGTTGCTCCAGCGCGAGGGCCGCCGTCATGCCGCCCATTCCGCCACCGATAACGATCGCTTTCATATGTTCTCTCCTTTGCATTGCGTCATATCTTGCAATTTTTGTTCCAGGCGATGAAAAGGCGGCAACCCGCATGAACAGGGCGCAACTCACTGATATTGAGGAATAATCTTTCCAGCCTGCACGCAAACCGTGCAAAAGGCCGCACCGCGCCAGTGCAGGAATATTCTGTAAACCACATAAACCACGCGCTTTTAAGATGTTGCCTATGAAACATGCAATTCAGAGCGTGATATAGATCACGCCCTACGACAACGACTTCGGAATCTTTCATGAAAATTGGCATCAGCAATACGCACTATCCGGAGCAGCGCAATATCCTGGTGAATCCGGACAATCACTACATCAACCTGAAAAAACGCAATCTGTTTTATTTCCTCAATCCGCTGCGTACACGTTTACTCAAGAAGAATAAACGCTTTGTGTTTGTCCCCGTGCCCTTCGCAATAGGGGAGAAGCCCGATATCCTGCATCTGTTTAATGAAGTCGCCATTACGCCCATGAACTGGGTCGCGACCTTCGAAACTGAGTTGCCGCGTGTTCTACCTGTAGCGGGCGTCGCCAAGCAGGATAATCCTGAACTCAAACAACTGATTCCGTATTTGCTCAAGGATAACTGTTTTGGCCTGATCGCCATTTCCGATGCCACCTTACATATTCAGATGAAGCTGTTTAAACCCGATGTCGCCGCGAAAATTCGCGCAAAAACGTTGGTGATGCATCCACCGCAAACCCTGTTTACGCAACAGAAGCGCCCACGGCAAAGCGATAAACTCCGCCTGGTGTTTGTTGGCAACGAGTTTTACCGTAAAGGCGGCGCAGAAGTCGTGCTGGCCATCAGTGAGCTGATTGAAACGGGACAGATTGATGCTGGCCAACTCGACGTTCAGTTGATTGGTGAGCTGACGAAACGTCATAATGTTGCCCATCGCGCTTTCCAGGATAACGACGCCTTTTATCGGGACATTGAAGATCGCATCAAGCGCCATGCCTGCTTCACGCACCATTCCCGCAAGGATAATCGTGAACTGATGCAGTTGTTCCAGCAAAGCGATGTGGGGTTGCTGCCGACCTGGCAGGAAACCTACGGGTTTTCCGTACTGGAAATGCAGGCCAGCGGCTGTCCGGTATTGACCAGTAACGTTCGTGCGTTGCCTGAAATTAATCCGCCCACCGCCGGTTGGCTGATTGATGGCGAACTCAACGATGACCGCGAATATCAGGTCAACAGCGAAGCCGAGAAACACCGGCTACGTCGGGCATTAATAGACGGCATTAAGACAACCCTGCTGGACATTCTTGCGCAGCCACAGCAGTTAACGGAAAAAGGCGAGGGCGCGATTCTGCGCATCAAGCAGCAGCACGATCCGCGTCAGTATTGCGCCAGACTGAACGATATTTATCGCCGTGGCGTGGTCCAGGCCGTGGAACATCCGCCCGCGCTCTCAATTTAGCAAGATTTACCAGACGTTATGCGTCAGAGTCATCATACTTGTCTGACGCATATCTCTGGAGATCGGTTATGAAAAACTTGTATGCTCTGTTGCTGACCTGCTTCATGGGCAGCAGCGCCCTGGCGCAGCCCGCTCACACGTTTCCCCCTCGCACACCGTTGCCGCAACTCACGCCCGTCGCGGCGAAATGTGATCTCTCCAGCTGTCAGACTCGCTGTTATGTTGAGCAATCTCATTGTAATACGCGAAACTCAAGTGACTGCAGTACTCAGGCACAGCTCTGTGTGCAATCCTGTGCGGCACAGTGTCAATAACCTGTCACCTGAATGAGTACTGATGAAATCTTTTCTCACTGCATTACTGATTGCGTTTACCGCCAGCGCCCAGGCGGCTGACTTGTCGTCTCAGACCATCGCCGAACGGGTAAAAAGCGTGATTGATCCGCTGATGGCGCAGCAGGGCATTCCCGGCATGTCGGTCGGCGTGCTGTATAAAGGTCGCCCTCAGTACATTAACTTTGGTGTGGCCGATACCGCGAGCGAACGCCGGGTGACAGAAAATACGCTGTTCGAACTGGGGTCCGTCAGTAAGACATTCACGGGCGTGCTGGCGGGCGTGCTGATTCGTAACGGTGCGCTGCGTCTGAACGATCCGGTCTCCCGCTACTGGCCCGCGTTAAACGGCCCGCAGTGGCAAAGCCGACGGATGGTCCATCTTGCCACCTACAGCGCAGGCGGACTGCCGTTACATCTGCCCGATGAGGTAACCAGTCAGGATGAACTACTGGCTTACGCGCAGCAGTGGCAACCGGACGCCGCGCCGGGTACACAGCGTCACTATTCTCATGTCAGTATTGGTCTGCTGGGCTATTTGATGGTGAAGGGGGAATTTGAGGAGGCGATGCAAAAGGACGTTATCACGCCGTTGCGGCTGACACGCACCTTTTATACGGTGCCCCCGTCGATGATGTTTGATTACGCCTGGGGTTATCAGGACGGTAAACCGGTACGCGTCTCGCCGGGTATGCTCTCAGCAGAGACCAGCGGCGTGAAGTCCACCGCGCGCGACATGATGGCTTTTATGCAGGCCAATGCGAATCCCAATGGATTGTCGTCCGGGAATACGGCATTGCGAAATGGCATTCTGACCGCGCAGTCTCGTTACCTGCGCGCAGGTGAACGGTATCAGGGGCTGGGGTGGGAAATTTACCCCTGGCCCATTGACAGCCAGACGATCGTTACCGCCAGTGACACTCAGGCCGCGCTGTCCACACAGCCCGCGACCATTCTGAACCCGGCTCAACCCATGGATCGCGCCAGTTGGGTGCATAAAACCGGCTCCACAAAGGGCTTTGGTGCCTATATCGCGTTCGTCCCGCAACAAAACAGCGGGGTAATCCTGCTGGCCAATAAAAACTATCCCAATCCGGAGCGTATCAAAGCGGCGGTTGCCATCATGGCTATGCTGGCATCGGACTGAACTAAAAATGGCCGCACAGGGCGGCCATCATATCGACGGAGATCGATGCGTTACACAGTGCCTGTACCGCCGTCTGAACACCACACCTGACCGGAGGCAAAACTGCACTCATCGGAAGCCAGAGTGACATAGAGCGGTGCGATTTCAACCGGTTGACCGGGACGGCCCAGTGGCGCATCAGCACCAAACTGTTCCACTTTTTCCTGCGGCTGGCCGCCACTGGGCTGCAGCGGTGTCCAGTACGGACCTGGCGCAACGGCATTCACGCGGATGCCTTCCGGCCCCAGCTGTTTTGCCAGCGCTTTGGTAAAGGCCACATTACAGGCTTTGGTCTGCGCATAATCCAGCAGGATATCGCTGGGTTTAAACGCCTGCACAGACGAGGTATTAATAATCGCTGCACCGCGCGGCAGGTGAGCCAGCGCCGCTTTTGTTAACCAGAAGGGCGCGTAAACATTCGTTTTGAAGGTGGCATCGAAATCTTCGGTGCTCAGCGTACGAATGGATTCATTAAACTGCTGGCGTCCGGCATTATTGACCAGAATATCCAGTCCGCCCAGTTTGTCGGCGGCTTCATTCACCAGTTTCTGGCAAAAGGCTTCAGAGCGCAGATCGCCGGGAATGGCGACGGCTTTACGGCCTTCGGCTTCAATCAGTTTAATCACTTCAGCCGCATCGGACTCTTCTTCTGGCAAATAGTTAATTGCCACATCTGCACCTTCACGTGCATAGGCGATGGCCACAGCGCGACCGATACCGGAATCTCCCCCTGTGATCAGTGCTTTGCGGCCAGTCAGACGACCGTGACCACGATAGCTGGTTTCACCGTGGTCGGGTGGCGGGTCCATTTCGCTCGCCAGGCCGGGTGCCTGCTGCGGCTGCTGTCTGAACGGCGGCTTCGGGAAACGATCGGGATCGAGAATAGCCTTATTTGACGTTGTCATGCGTAAGCTCCTTAAACAGTCGTGTCAGAGAACTTAAGCCTGGCACAGATGTGATTTTTGTCACATTCAAATGCTTATTATTTGTGCTCAGGCAGTTAAAAAACGGCAAAAAGACGTTTTTAATCCCCTGAATTTACCGATAAGCGCAGCGGAAACAGTGGAATATAGGGCTAGAGGGGCCGCATTCAGGGGCGCAGACCAGTCTGACAGGAAACAGAGAGGGCGTGCACGAAAGAGGAATAGCGCCTAAGTAGCTGAGAAACTAGCAGTTATTACGGGAGAAAATAAGAGATTGTATTAACAGTCATTAAGGGGGAGAATTGCTGCAGATTGAGTAACCGTGAATGTTTGTACAAATGTTTCAAAGATGTTACTATGAGTGTCCCGGCCAGCATCACTTTATATTTTGTGACGTCTGGCCGGACGTTTTCCCTGGTGTTGGCTGTTTTAGCGACCTGGCCGTACAGGTCAGGTTTTTTTTTACCGCTAAACAACTGAAGCCATTGTAACCTCTGAATGATTCATTGTAAGTTACTCTTAAGTATCATCTTACCTGTACTATAGTGCAGGTTAAGTCCACGTTAAGTAAAAGAAGCAGCATGGAGCCTGAATGTTTTCTTTTTTCCTTGAAAATCAAACAATAACGGATACGCTTCAGACTTACATACAGAGAAAGTTATCTCCGCTGGGTAGTCCGGATTACGCTTACACTGTTGTGAGCAAAAAAAATCCTTCAAATGTTCTGATTATTTCCAGTTATCCTGACGAATGGATTAGGTTATACCGCGCTAACAACTTTCAGCTGACCGATCCGGTTATTCTCACGGCCTTTAAACGCACCTCGCCGTTTGCCTGGGATGAGAATATTACGCTGATGTCCGACCTGCGGTTCACCAAAATTTTCTCTTTATCCAAGCAATACAACATCGTTAACGGCTTTACCTATGTCCTGCATGACCACATGAACAACCTTGCTCTGTTGTCCGTGATCATTAAAGGCAACGATCAGGCTGCGCTGGAGCAACGCCTTGCTGCCGAACAGGGCACGATGCAGATGCTGCTGATTGATTTTAACGAGCAGATGTACCGCCTGGCCGGTACCGAAGGCGAGCGAGCCCCGGCGTTAAATCAGAGCGCGGACAAAACGATATTTTCCTCGCGTGAAAATGAGGTGTTGTACTGGGCGAGTATGGGCAAAACCTATGCTGAGATTGCCGCTATTACGGGCATTTCTGTGAGTACCGTGAAGTTTCACATCAAGAATGTGGTCGTGAAACTGGGCGTCAGTAACGCCCGACAGGCTATCAGACTGGGTGTAGAACTGGATCTTATCAGACCGGCAGCGTCAGCGGCCAGGTAGTGACTGCGACGGGCGGACAGCCCGTACGTGACACCACATCACCACCGAGTTGCTGCTTGTCATCCTGACCTGCTGGCAGCGTCAGCAAATAGATACGTTCCTTTTCGGTCAGGAAAGCCTCTTTAATGACTTTGATTTGCCAGCCAGAGCGAGTGAGAATTTTCAACATCGCGCGGCTGACAATCGTATAGATATTGCCGTAGGCATTATTTTGCGCCCAGTTCACCATCGCTAAAAACAGGACCTGGCTGATAGGGTAGTGCTCACCTAACAGCGCGCGTGCGCGGGCTTTGTCGACAAAAAAACGGCTGGATTCGGTACCATAGGCGGGCAGGGTGACATCACTGAAGCAGTGCTGAAAAGTGTGCGTGATCATGTTGGGACGATCGAGGCTGGTAAAACGTACGCTGCACACTAATTGTCCTTCGCAGATTCCCAGAATATAACGTGTACCGGGCCCATCAAATTCATCGGACTCCATTCCCTGACTGCAAATGACTTCCCATCCCAGACGATCGCTAAATGTTTTCTTGCGAAGTTTATAAAGTTCTTCTGAACGGGTGGTTTGCAGTTCTTCGTAACTGACGTCAAACAGTTCAAGCATTCCATTTCCTCTTAAAAGTTACTGCGGCCCTCGCGGTTATCCTGCACTGATTTTACAAGCTTTTCACTATGACGTTCAGTTAATTAACCATTATTCGAGCGAATGGCGTCGTTTTCTGTCTGTCAATGGGCAGGATAAAGCGTCTCAAGCGGTAAAACTGTCCCTGAAGGGATATTATTTGTCATAACGCGGCAGAACACAATACAAATAGTAACTAAACAATACTATTTCAAAAATGCATATTTTCCCAGTCGGTTTGTGCTAAAGGGGCATTTAACAGATTAATGCCAGATGCGCATCGCTATTTTTCATCCCCGGTTCGCGTAAAATTTTATATTAGAGAGTAATCAATATGTCCTGTATCACAAACCACAGAAAAAACTAAAAATCATAATTTGGCTGTTAATTTCGGTAATTGTTGACCTGGCGCAGTTTACTAATACTTGAGCCGGGCCTGCCTGCGCGTGGGCCAGGGATAGCTGATTAAGACAGGTAATTACCGAATTATAAGGCGAATTATAATGACTATATCCTCTGAGCTTAAAACGAAAGAAAAACTGGGTTACGGCATCGGTGATGCCGCCAGTTCGATGGTATGGCAAACCGCCACCTTATTTCTGGCCTATTTTTACACGGATGTGTTCGGCTTACCGGCCGCGATTATGGGCACCATGTTTTTAGTGGTGCGCCTGGCCGATGCGTTTGTCGATCCCTGTATTGGGGCACTGGTCGATCGTACCCGAACCCGTCATGGCCGTTTTCGCCCGTGGCTCATGTGGTTCGCGATTCCGTTCGGCGTCAGTTGCCTGATCACCTTTTACGTGCCGGATGCCGGCCCGACCGCCAAAATTGTCTATGCCTGCGTCACCTATGCAATTCTCAGTTTTATTTATTCTGCTGTCAATGTGCCTTACTGCGCGATGCCCGGAGCCTTGACCCTGGATCCACGCGAGCGCCATTCGCTGCAATCCTGGCGGTTTGCCTGTGCGTTTATCGGCGGACTGGTGGTCACGGTGATCGGCCTGCCGCTGGTCGAATGGCTGGGGCAGGGAGACAAGGCAAAGGGTTACCTTTACGCCATGGGCCTGATGGGATTTCTGGGCGTGGTGTTAATCTACTGCTGCTTCTTTATGACGCGTGAGCGTTATTTACCCCACAACGATACAGCGGGGTCAATGTGGTCGGATCTCAAGCTGCTCGCTAAAAACAATCAGTGGCGCATCATTATTATTTTTAACATCCTGCTCCTGACCGCCGTCGTGACGCGCGGCTCATCGACCCTGTATTACATGAATTATGTCTTACGGCGACCTGACCTGGTCTTTACTTTTATTGTGACGGGCATGATAGCCGCATTATGCGGTGCATTTTTATCAGAACGTATATTAGGAAAATTCGACCGCATTCGTGCTTATCAGGTCTGTCTTGTCAGTTTTGTTTTCTTTCTGACGGTCATTTATTTAATTCCACCGTCCCAGGTCTGGTTAATCATTGGGTTGAATATTGTTTTTGGCTTTGTTCAGAATCTGACCACGCCTGTTCAATGGAATATGTTTTCTGACGTCGTGGATTATGAAGAACATCGCAGCGGCAGACGTCTCGACGGCCTGGTTTTCTCAACCGCCTTATTTGCCATCAAATTTGGCCTGGCCATGGGCGGTGCCGTCGTGGGCTGGATCCTCGGTCTGGTGCACTACCAACCCGGCGTCGCTGCACAGTCACCCCAGGTCATTACCACCATCAACCTGATGCATAACATCATCCCCGGCGTGCTGTTTATCGCCATGCTGCTTCTGCTTTTTTTCTATCAACTTAACAGCCCGCGAGTCAATGCGATTGCCGAAGCGCTGGCGGCAAAACGCGCCGCAGAAGCCCGACACGATGCTGAAAACACAATTTGATCTCAGCGAAAGGAGAGAAACATGACCGAGATGTATAAGGATCCTCATCAGCCCATTGACGTACGCGTAGACGATCTGTTGTCGCGCATGACGGCCGAAGAGAAGTTCGCCCAGATGCACGCCTACTGGCTCATCCTGGATGAACAGGGCAATCATCAGCCGCGAAGCGATTTGAGCGATGACTTCACGGGCGTCAGCGAACACACCATCCTGAAGGCGCGGTTAACGCACGGCGTTGGTCAGATTACCCGTCCTTTGGGCACGCACATTGTTGATGCCGTCACTGGCGTGCGTGCCGCGAACCGTTTACAACGCGACCTGGTTGAAGGCTCGCGCCTTGGCATCCCGGCCCTGTTTCATGAGGAGTGCCTCGTGGGTTTACTCTGCAAAGGCGCTACGCTCTTTCCGTCCTCGCTTAACTACGGTTCTACCTGGGATGCCGGGCTGGTGAAACGGGCGGCACAGCATATTGGTGCCGAAGCGCGTTCCGTTGGCTGTAAGCAGGGGCTGGCTCCGGTACTGGATGTGTCACGGGATGTCCGCTGGGGCAGAACGGAAGAAACCTTTGGAGAAGATCCCTGGCTGGTGGGCGTGATGGCAACGGCCTATGTCGAAGGTTTACAGGGCGAGCGGCGCGATCTGCTGGCTACGCTCAAACACTATGCAGGCCATTCATTTAGCGAAGGTGCGCGCAATCATGCGCCTGTCCATCTCGGTTTTTGCGAACTGAACGACACGTTCCTGCTGCCGTTCGAAATGGCCGTAAAGCTGGCTAATGCCGGCTCGGTCATGCCCGCTTACCATGACATCGATAATCAACCCAGCCACAGCGATCGTTTTTTACTGACCGACGTGCTTCGGGAGCAGTGGGGATTCGATGGCCTTATCGTGGCGGACTATGGTGGCGTCAGTTTGCTACATCAGCATCACGGCATTTCGCAGGATGCGGCGGAGTCGGCGGCACTGGCGTTTAATGCCGGTCTGGATGTCGAACTGCCTAAGGATGACTGCGCGCGTCATCTGGCCGAGGCGGTATCCCGTCAACTGCTGTCGATGGAGACGATTGACCGTATTGTCAGCCGTATCCTGACAGAAAAATTTCGCCTGGGGTTATTCGACGATCCATACATCCGTGAAGCGGACATTTGTCTTCAGCACGAGGAAACCCGTCAGGTAGCGCGTACGGTCGCCACACAGTCGATTACGCTGCTGGAAAATAACGGGATTCTGCCGCTGAAAACCGGCGCGCGCGTGGCGGTAGTCGGGCCCTGTGCTGACGATCCGCTGGCTTTGCTGAGCGGCTACAGTTTTCCGGTTCACCTGATCATCAGCGATATGCTGGAAGAAACATCACAGGTCACTACGCCGCTGGCCGCACTGCAACACTATCTGGGTGAGCAGCAGGTCCGCTATGCCAAAGGGTGCCATATCATTGAAACCCGCACCGCCGGTGCGCCGGTTTTCCCGGGTGACAGCGGGGCGAAACCAATGCAGCAGTCGCCGGTGTCTCAGGATACCGGGTTGATTGACGAGGCGGTTGAGGTTGCCCGACAAAGCGATGTCGTGATTGCCTGCGTGGGGGATCTGGCGGGGCTGTTTCAAAGCGGCACCGTAGGCGAAGGATCGGATACCGACAGCCTGACTCTGCCCGGCGTTCAGCAGCCGCTGCTGGAGGCGCTGGCCGCCACAGGTAAGCCCCTGATTGTGGTGATGACGGGTGGGCGACCTTACAACCTGCAAGGACTGGAGGAGCGGGTCGCGGCCTTTATGCTCGCCTGGGCGCCGGGCCAGGAAGGCGGCTGGGCGATTGCCGATGTGCTGACGGGGCGGGCAGAACCGCAGGGGCGACTGGTGGTCAGTATCCCGAAAAACGTCGGCGCGATGCCGTTCTATTACAACCACAAACTGAAAAGCGGTGGAACGCCCATCGCGTTTCATTTTGGCGCACGCTATCCGTTTGGCTTCGGTCTGGGCTGGACGACGTTCGACTGGGGCGCGCCTCAGCCTGAACAGGATCAGGTCGCGATCGATGGCGAGATCCGCCTGCGGATCACCGTGACCAATCGGGGGGAACGGCAGGGCAGTGAAGTGGTCCAGCTCTATGTTCGTGACAGAATCGCCAGCCGGGTACGCCCGCTTCAGGAACTGAAAGCGTTTCAGCGCGTCACGCTGGCGCCAGGCGCGTCAGCCGAACTGTGCTTTACGCTTCCTGTCGATATGCTCAACTTTACCCGTGGCGATGGTAAACGTATTGTCGAACCGGGTGAGTTCGAGTTGCAGACAGGTTCCTCGTGCCGTGATATTCATGGCGTCAGCACCGTAACGGTAACGGGAGAAACGCGTGTGCTGCCGACACACTGGCGGATGTTAAGCACCTGCTCGGTCAACGTTGCCGACTGAGGCCTTCGCCTGCCCATTAAGCGGATGGGCAGGCGCGTTTAGGTGTGCTCGCACAACGTTTTCGTCAGGTAATGACGCTGCATACCGGCTTCGGGAAAATCCGGCAGCGACATTTTCAGGACATAGCCCTGTTTCTGGTAAAAGGGCAGGGCCTGAAAGCTAAAGGTATCCACTTGTGCGCTGTGGCAGCCTCTGGCCACAGCCGCCTGTTCCGCAGCACGAATCAGCTCACCGCCCAGGCCCGCACCACGTTGGGCTTCACTGACCCACAGGTAATCAATACACAGCCAGCGGCCTTTAATGCTGCCAGCCAGCCCGCCTTGTAACGGCCCCTGATCGTGACGACACATGACCGACAGCGGTCCCCATAACGCCGTGTCAATAAACTGATGATTCCAGGCACGCAGCCCGGTAAAGAGATCCTGCTTGTCCTGCTCACTCAGCGTGTGAGTCACGGTCAGCGAAAAAGTGGTGTTAACGGGCCTGCACATTTTTGTCCTTATATCCCCTGTAAGGGATAATATTGCCGTTATCAAAAGGGGCATCTACGCTATAAATATCCCCTCCAAGGGATAAATTCTGATGAATGATGGAGCGCGCAAGATGATTTACAGTCCCCGGCAGTTAGCTAATCAGCTGAAACGCCTGCGTCAGCAGCAGGGCTGGACCCAAACCGACCTGGCCAAACGCGTGGGCCTGAAACAGGCAACGCTGTCTCATTTTGAAAATTATCCTGAGTCTACCTCACTGGAAACGCTGTTTAAAATTTTGCAGGCGCTGGATATTGCTCTGGCGCTGCAGATCAAAACGCCCCCGACCACGCCAGCGGAGGATGCCTGGTAATGGCAAAACTCATCGCCTGGATGAACGGTGAGCGGGTCGGAACGTTAATGCAGCATCATGACGGGACGCTGAGCTTCCAGTACGCTGCCAGCTGGCTTCAGCATCCGCTCACCCGGCCTCTCTCACTGTCACTGCCGCTGCAACGCGCCGCCCACCACTCAGTCAGGGTGAGCTATTTCTTCGAAAACCTACTAAGCCCCATCCCGTTGACAGAAAAGGAAAAGAACGAAGCTTTCCAGACAAAATCCTGTGGGGTTTTCGCCGTATTGCAAAAAGTGGGATACCGGTTACCGGGTGCACTCATCATGCTGCCGGTAAACCAGCAGCCCGTTGAGCTGGATGACGAATCCATAATGTCCGACATGGCCAGCGCACATGCCGACAGCGACAACGCCTTTCTGTGTCTTGCGCTGGCGCGTGAACTGGGCCTGCCTGTACCGGATGCCAGGCCGCTTCGCCAGGAAGGCGGGGGCTGGCAATTGTGCATCACGCGTGACGACCGTCGCTGGAATGCGGACCGGACGCATTGCTACCGCCTTCCCACCGAAAACCTGTGCCAGGCGCTGGGATTCTCGCCCGCATGCAGTCATGAACAATCGGGCGGTCCGGGCCTTGAGGCACTGATGGGATTACTGATGGGATCGCGCAGCGCGCTTACCGATCGCGAAGCGATAATGCGTTGCCTGGTATTTCAGTGGTTAACAGGCATCACCAGTCTGGATGCCCGACATATCAGATTGTTCATCGAGCGCGAGGGGAGTTTTCGGCTGGCACCGTTTCGGTGTCTGGTCTCCGCCTGGCCCGCGCGCTCTCAGCGCAAAATGGACCGCGATGACATCCAGTTACCCCTTGGTGTCACTGGCCCGGCGGGCAAGCTGCATCGCATCACGCAGATCGCGCCCTCACACTTTCTGGCCAGTGCCCGCAGCGTGCGGTTCAGTGAGGAGCAGATGCACGCTATCCTGAATGGCTTTGTGTCTGCTTTACCGGCTGCGATGATCCGGGTACGTGACAGCCTGCCAGAAGAGGTTTCTCTGGTGGTGGCCGATGCGATTTTCAGCCATTCATTGCTGATGCTCGAACAGGTCCGTTCGCTGACCTGAAGGGATCATGACGTTTCCGGCTGGTAAATCAGATGTCCCGCCACGCCGCCTTTGCCCCCATCTTTGGGATGGTTCATGCCATCCGTCACGGGAACGGAGGCGAAATCAAAAGGGGAAACGCCTGTCAGGCACGCCGCGTTAACCCCGAACTGTTCGGGATTAGAGCGGCTCTGGTGGAAGGTGTAAATACCACAAACCGAGCAGAAATAATGCACCGCCTGTCCGGAATTAAAGCGGTATTCACTCAGCGCCGCTTTCCCTTTGTGGATCGTCAGCCCCGAAGCAGGGGCAAACACCACCACGGCACCGCGCATCCGACAAAATGAACAGTTACAGCGTCGGGCCTTATTCAGTCCATCCAGCAGTTCAACAGTAAACGCAACCGCACCACAGTGGCACTGTCCTGAAGTGATTTCTGACATCGCTTGCTCCTTTTTCATCCTGTCACGTTTCGCAGCGTGACAGAGATGAGGGGTTAATGGCATAAAGACGAAAGGGAATTCAGCCAGGATATTGTGAATGCTTAACGTAAAAGACACCAGCATGACGCCGGAAGAGTGCAGACATTTTCTCACGCAGCACACGTTTGGAACCCTGGTGAGCAGCGATCTGCAAATCAGCCATATTCCGTTTTGCTTCAACGGTGAAAACGTTCTTGAAACACATCTGGCACGCAATAATCCGCAACGGGTTGCGCTGGCGCAGCAGCCGTGCCTGCTGAGCGTTCTGGGTCCGCATGCCTTTATCAGTACGGATTACTATCTGGCCTCACCTGCCGTTCCAACCTGGAACTATGCCGCCGTCAGCGTGAAAGGCATCAGCAGGCTGATGACGCAGGCGGAACTGGGCCAGTCGCTGGACAGAATGTTAGCCGCGTTTCAACCGGGCCTGAGGCAGGATAAACAACGGCTTCCCGATGATTATCAACAAAAACTGATGCAGGGCATCACCGGTGTCAGGATAGAGATTAGCCACATCAGCGGCACGCTGAAGCTTGGGCAGCATCGCCGTCCACCCGAACAGCTTAATGTTTTCCAGCAACTGGCTGCCCAGGGCGGTGCGTATGCGGATTATGCGCGCTTTGCTCAGGACTGGCTGAGCCGCTTCCGGCCAGACGTACTGACCCGTCACCACGGCGCGTAAAGGCTGAGGAGAGAATAAACCAGGCAGCGTCACATGAAGAGGCTGCCCGGGTACGTCAATCAAAACTCTTTTTGCCCACCCAGCTCAATGACGCGGTTTGGCGGGATCATAAACTGTTCATGGGCACGTAACGCATTGCGCTGGAAGAAATGGAAGATGGCACCACGGGCATGTGCCAGACCGCGTCGTTTCTTCATCACCAGCGTGTCGTGAGAGGTGAAAAACGACGCCTCATTTAACGTACAGCCAAATCCTTCCAGCCCGCACAGGTGCAACACATCTTTCATGGAAGGCCGTTCATGCCAGCCGTATTCGGCCGTCACCTGCCAGAAGGACGGCGAAAGCTGACGTAGCGCGATGCGCTTCTGGTTATGAACACGCGGCAGGTCAACCGTTTTGATATGCAGAAGAACCGTCCGCTCATGCAGCACCCGGTTGTGTTTCAGGTTATGCAGCAGCGCCTGCGGAATTTCATACTCTTTGCGGGTCAGAAAAATTGCCGTACCGCCAACCCGCATCGGGGGCGAAGCCTCCAGCGAGCTAATCAGGGCTTTTAACCTGACGGGATCGTCAGTCAGACGACGAATGAGCCTTGAACGCTCTCCGCTCCAGATCAGCATCAGCATCAGCATCGTCATCGCCAGCAACACGGGGACCCAGCCGCCCGACAGCAGTTTCATCAGGTTGGAAATAAACAACGGAACGTCGATCGCCAACATACAGAGCAGGAAAACCAGCGCCACGGGCAGTGGCCATTTCCAGTTTTTAAAGGCGACGATACCGGCCAGGCAGGCTGTCAGAACCATGGTGCCGGTCACCACGATGCCGTACGCCGAAGAGAGGGCCGAGGACTGACGGAAGGCCAGGATGACGACGGTCACCGCACCGAAAAGTAACCAGTTCACTACCGGAATGTAGATTTGTCCCGATTCGGTTGCCGAGGTGAAAATGACGCGCATCGGCGGCAAAAAGCCCTGACGAATTGCCTGATGTGTCAGGGTATAAACCCCACTAATGATCGCCTGAGCCGCAATAACGGTGGCCAGCGTCGACAGAATGATTAACGGAATCTGCGCCCAGACCGGGGCCAGGATATAAAACGGGTTTTGTATCGCGGCAGGACTGGCCAGCACCAGCGCCCCCTGACCGAAATAGTTCAGCACCAGAGCAGGCAGGGCAATGATCAGCCACGCCAGCCTGATGGGGGTTTTCCCCAAATGTCCCATGTCAGCATACAGGGCCTCCGCACCGGTCACCGCCAGCACCACCATGCCCAAAGCTGCGAAAGAGAGGGCTTCATGATTCAGCAGAAATTTCAGCGCAAATGCCGGGTTGAGCGCATGAAGAACATGGGGATTCATCAGAATTCCGTGCACGCCCAGTATCGCCAGGGTGATAAACCACACCAGCATAATCGGCCCAAAGACGCGGCTGACCCGTTCAGTGCCGTGTTTTTGAATCACAAATAACAGGGTCAGAATCACCACAGCCAGCGGCACGATATAGCGATCCAGCGCGGGTGCAACAACCTCGATCCCCTCAACGGCAGACAGCACTGAGATGGCCGGCGTGATAATGCCGTCGCCGTAAAAAAAGGCGCCGCCCGTCAAACCGGCAAGCACAATGACGCGGCTGAGCGTGGCGCCAACATTTTGCCGGGCCAGCGACATTAAGGTCAGTATTCCCCCTTCGCCATCGTGATCGGCGCGCATGATGAACATGACATATTTTACCGTCACAATCAGCATCAGTCCCCAGAAGATCAGCGACAGAAAGCCCATCACGGCTTCTTCGGTGACCGCGCCAGAAGGAAGGATAGAAAGACACTCTTTTAAGGTATAAAGCGGGCTGGTACCGATATCACCAAATACGATCCCTGCTGCTGCCAGCATACCGGCTGGAAGGGATTGCTTTTCAGACTGGGCCATTTAATGTCCTGTTGTATTTCACGTCATCATAAGCTTCAAACCGACAGTTACACCGGTTGACGCTGAGCATGACATTACGCGTTTTGCTGTGAATTAGGGAGTAGCTGGTGATGTTATGTACTGCATTTTTACAGCTTTACGCTTTATTTTTACGGCATTTTTATACAACTGTCGATTTATCCGGCAGTGAGGCCTGACGCTGACCCTTTACCGCTACCGTTTCCCCCTGACGCGTGATTCGCCTGCCAGGTCAACACACGCGGATAAGGTCTCATCTCAACGCTGCCTCCCTCGTAACAGCATGCGGACGCGTCCGAGCACGCTCAGAACAGTTCCTCAAAGTGTAATCAGCCCGTACAGGAAACACCACGCAGCCTCTGCCGTTTTAAAAAAATATTTTTTAATAGTCCTTATTTATGATTAATGCGGCAGGCGATTTTTTAAGGCTAATTAATTTCAAAAAATAAAAGACAAATACGGTGTCGTGGGCAGGGAGTGAAGACGATTTTGCGCTGTCTTTAGCCAACTTTTACTGATTAATGTCGTGTGTCGTTTTAAATAAGGTTGGATAAACGATGGCTGAAAATAAATTTTGTTTATTTTTAATCATTATCACTTCTTCTTTTTAATTTTCCTTTCTGCCTTTAATAGTCAAACTCTCATTCAGCGGGCTAATCTGTTTTTATGAAAATAAACGTGTTGCCCTGATATCTTTGCGACACAGCACCATCTGACATTAATGCTAATGCCTGAAGCGTCGATATATTTATTGCTGGCGTTATTCAGCATTACTTACAGAATTACCGTCTTAATATTCGGGGTTTTAATATGACTATTACACAGCGACTTTTCCTGACGTTTTCTCTACTCTCCGCCGCCATGGTCGCGATGGTAGTGATCGTCATCATGGTGTTAGCAGGCTTTCAGTCGCGTTTTCAGTACGTGCAAGACAACACGCTACCTTCAATTGTAGACCTTGATAAAATGGTCAACGGCAGTAATCGGGTTAACGTATCGCTTTACCGCCACCAGAGTGCCAAAGATTCGGCTAAGCAGGTTGAGTTCGAAAAAGAAATCGCTGCGAAGATGGATACGTTGAAAGGCCTGACACTGTTCTATTTAAAAAATGAAATTACCAACGATCAGGATAAGCAGTTAAGTGAACATGCGCTGGCACTGATTAAACAGATCCAGACGCGCTTACCTGCCTTCCTTGAATACTCGCGTTCGCATGATGACGCTCATTCTCTTTCCGCGTTGCAAGGCCCGGACGGCGTGGGGCAGTCTATCCGTGATCTCATTGAAAGTTATCAGAACCAACTGCAGTTTAATGTGCAGGTGGGCGCGGCTTTTCAAAAAGAGAATAACCGCGTTTATCATCAAACCTTATGGGCCTTAATCGCCGGTTCCAGCGTCATTATCCTGATATTGGGCGCGTTATCTGTTCGTACTATATTAAGCATTCGTCGCCATCTGAATGGTATGCGCACAACCATGGAGCACGCCAGCGAGCGGCTTGATTTAACGCTGCGTGCCGATGACGCACGTAAAGATGAAATCGGGTTAACGGCAAAAGCATTTAATGCTTTGGTGGAGAATGTGGCGCAGTCTTTGTCTGCCGTCGAACGGTCCGCCCACTCGGTCAGCACGGCCTCGTCGCAAATTTCAGCCGGTAACGAAGATCTCTCCTCACGAACCGAACAGCAGGCCGCGTCGCTTGAGGAAACGGCGGCCAGCATGTCTGAACTGAGCGAAACGGTTCGTCAGACGGCTGAAAATACCCGTCTTGCCAGCCAGTTGTCTAAAAACGCGCGTGAGATATCCAGTGACAGCTCTGACAAAGTGCACACCATGTTAGGCACCATGACCGATATTAAACAGAGTTCGGAGAAAATCACCGCCATCATCGCGCTGATTGAAGGTGTGGCGTTTCAGACCAATATCCTGGCACTCAACGCCGCCGTTGAGGCCGCCCGTGCCGGCGAGCAGGGGCGTGGCTTTGCCGTGGTGGCCGGTGAAGTGCGTAATCTTGCCCAACGCTCGTCGGCCTCCGCACGGGAGATTAAAGATCTGATCGAATCGTCGATGCGTTATGTGGAAACGGGCGTCAGCCAGGCAGAGCAGGTCGGGGAAAATATGGGGCGCATGAATGATGCAATTCGCCAGGTCACCGATCTGGTTGATGAGATTGCCATTGCGTCTCAGGAGCAGTCGCTGGGCATCAGTCAGGTCCATCAGGCTGTGCATCAGATGGATGACGTTACGCAACAGAACGCCGCGCTGGTGCAGGAAGCGTCATCAGCATCGCGCTCGCTGATGGATCAGGCAGGCGCACTGAATGATCTTGTTGCCGCCTTCGTGCTGACCGAGGCTCCCGCTGTACAGGCGCGCACGGTGGCGCCGCTCAAACCCGCCTTCGCGATGGCGAGCGCATCGGCATCAAATCAGGACGCAAACTGGCAACATTTCTGATGTGTCGGGCCTATATTTTACCACTGTAGAGTACGGGCCCGGTGGGTTGCCCGGTCGGTGAGCCGCCCCGCGGCTCCCGGCTGATGGCGACCACCGCGTTTTTCAGGGAATCTTGCCGTTTCAGTGCCAGTTGGGTGGCCTGTTCAGCGTTAAGTAACCCCAGCGAAATGGGACGACTGCCTGTTGGAATCAGCCATAACTGCAGGCTGGTGTGGCTGTCAGCCGTTACCGGTTGCAATGGCGTCACCCGTAACTGGGTTAAATCGTGGTCGGCGCTGACCACCCATTGGCTGTGTTGCTGAGCGTCACTCATGACGGTAAGCGGGGTAAACTCTGGCACGTAAAACATGCGCCAGGAAAAAAGGGCAAGGACCGCAATGGCCGCCGCTACCATCCAGCCCAGTGCGGCGCGGCGGGCAGGGCGGGCAGAGGGTTTTGCGGGCAGATTCAGGACAATTTTCTTCCAGACCCGATCCGGCGGGATTTCGGGTATCAGTTGACTGTCCAGCCCAGCGAGTAACGTTTGCCATTTGGCAACCTGTTCGGCCAGCTCTGGCTCGGTCAGCAGGCGCGTCTGAAAGCGTAACCGGGCAGGGCCACGCAGCGTACCAATGGCGTACTCGGCAGAGAGTGCATCGTCACGTTGTTGTCTGTTCATAGTCCGACACATTCCCGAAGGTGGGCCATGGCACGGCGGATCCAGCTTTTCACCGAACCTACCGGCTGCTGTAGCCAGTGAGCAATATCGCTGTGTGACATGCCCTGATAATAGGCCAGCGTAACGCTCTGCCGTTGCTCGCTGCTAAGGTTTTCCATACAGCGACGCAGGCGCGCAGCCTGGGCATCATCGGGCCTGCTGTCCGGTTCGTCGGTATCGACGACCAGCAGGGCATCATCATGCGGTTCTTCTGTACTGGCCATGCGCGCCTGTCCGCTACGTAACCAGTCAATACAACGATGACGAACGATCTGCGTCATCCAGGTCATCGGCGCGCTCAGCGCTGGATCATAGGTCTCCGCTTTGCTCCAGATGGTGAGAAAGCAGTCATGCAGCACTTCTTCCGCCCAGGGGCGATGGCGCAACATCCGTAAGGCAATGGCAAAAAGGTGCGGCGAGGTTTGCCGATACAGTTTTTCGAACGCCAGGCGATCGCCTTTCACGATCGCCTGCATCAGGGTTACCTGCTCCACTGCCCGCACCTTGTCCATAATCATCCTGAATGATGTGATTTTCCGTTTGAGTATAGAGAATTACTTTGGCATTAATACGGTATCAATCACATCTATCACGCCGTTTTTCTGGTTGACGTCATACGTACTGATATTAGCCACGTTACCCTGTGCATCTTTCAGCTGAATATTGTGTGGGCCATTATTCATAATCCACAACGGCTGGCCGTTAACGGTTTTCAGTTCAGCATGACCGCCGCCTTGCTTAATCTTGTTCTCCAGCGCTTTCATGTCGTATTTGCCTGCCACAACATGGTAGGTCAGGACGCTGGTCAACTGCGCTTTGTTTTCCGGCTTAAGCAGATTATCGACGGTACCGGCGGGCAGTTTCGCGAACGCGGCATTGGTTGGGGCAAAGACGGTAAACGGCCCTTTACCCTGTAGTGTGTCAACCAGACCGGCCGCCTTCACCGCCGCCACCAGCGTGGTGTGATCTTTCGAATTCACCGCATTCTCAACGATATTTTTCTGAGGGTACATCGCAGCGCCACCGACCATCACGGAGCCCGACTCCATTGCGGCAAATGAGGCGGCAGTAAACAGGAATGCGCTTGAAACTACGGCAACAGCGAAGAACTTTTTCATCGTAAATCCTCATAAGAGAGAGTGGGTAAGTGTCTTGCAAAGAGAGATACGAGAGCAGGGGCGTCACTGGATGCAGAAAAAAATAATTTTTTTTACGAAGATTTATCCGCTGGAGGCGGGCGCACGGGTACGGTCAAGCACGCCTGGCCGTTTAAGCACAATTTTCACGGGCTGTCCGGCCAGGCGATACCGTCACTAACACAAAGCGATTCAAGCACACTCAACCCGTTTCCTGTGTGCTTCAGACCTCATGCCGTTCGCAACAGCTGGCGTGAGCGGCTGATAAGCCTTATGGACCGCGAAGCACACCTGTCCCCCCAACAAGACCTGTGGCTTACTGTTCGTTCTGCATCCACGGCGGCGCGCTAAAGGTGGTTTTCAGTAACGTAATAAAGCCCTGAGTACGGGGCAGGCGTTTGATTTCTGGCATGCTGGTCAGCGCGGCAATGTCGGCGGGCGGCAGCATAAATTCAGGCAGGAGTGGGACCAGTCGCCCCTGTTTAATTTCACTGCTGATGTCCCAGATTGAGCGCACCATAATCCCTTTGCCTTGCAGGGCCCAGCGTTTAATCACCCGACCATCGTTACTTGCCAGACGGGGCGTAATTTTGACGGTGACCGGGTCATGCTGATGCGCAAACACCCAACGAGTCACGTCCTCAGCATTTTCACGGATAACCAGACAGTGGTGCTGCGTGAGTTCAGCGGGATGCGTGGGCACACCGTGGCGCTGCAGATAATCCGGCGAAGCGCACAGCACGCGGCGGTTAGGTGCAATTCGGGTGCTGTACAACGACGAGTCCCGCAGGTTGCCAATATAGATAGCCACGTCCCATTTATCGGCCTGCATCCAGTTCGGGTTATCTGACAGCATCAGATCCACGCTGAGATCGGGATGCTGGTCAACATAATCGGAGAGCAAGGGCGCGATATATTCCGAGCCAAATCCCAGCGGAGCCAGTACCCGCAACGTGCCGCTTATCCGGTTTCGGGTCTGGTCAATCACATCCTGTAGCTGGTCCAGCTCATGCAAAATCAGCCGCGCGCGTGCTAATAACGCTTCACCTTCGTCGGTCAGAATGATCCGTTTTGCCGGACGCAAAATAAGCTTGATGCCCATTTTTTGTTCAATGTGCTGCAGCCGCTGGGTCACGGACGGTGGTGTGATATCCAGATAGCGGGCGGCGGCGGCCAGGGTCGCGCTGGCGGAGATCACCTGAAAAAACCGCAGATCGTCACTGTTGATCATTAGGTTCAAACCTAATCATTAATTGGGTGTGTCTGCATTTTAAACTAAATGCATTGATGAGAGCATCCAGTAAATCCCTCAGGACAGACAATGATGCTTAACGATCCCTCACTGACAACGCCGTATCTGCTGCTGGACAAAGTAAAGTTCAGGCGGAATATCCGCAGGCTCTACGATCATATTGATAGCCTGCACTGTCAGATTCGCCCCCATCTGAAAACGCTACGCACGGTACAGTCGGCCCCCTGGCTACTGCGTGACCGGGCTTCACCGGCCACGGTGTCCACACTGGCTGAAGCCGAGGCGTTTGCTGCCGCAGGTTACCGCAATATCCTTTATGCCGTGGGGATTGCGCCGGACAAGCTGCCGCGCATCGCGGCCTGTCTTCGTCAGGGTGCCCAGGTGCATCTTCTGCTCGACAGTCTGACACAGGCGCAGGCCATATCTGCATACGGGCAGCAGCATCAGGTGGCCTTTAGCGTGTTTATCGAGATTGACTGCGACGGTCATCGGGGCGGCATAAAACCGGACGACAGCGCCCTGACCGACATTGGCGCGTATTTGCAGCAGAACGGAATGCATGTCGAAGGAGTGTTAACTCACGCGGGGGAATCGTATCACTGTCGTACGCAGGACGAGATTGCACAGGCGGCACGGGCGGAGTGCCAGGCCGCCATCAAAGCGGCTAAGCGCCTTCGCGCGGCTGGCGTGACCTGTCCGGTGTTGAGCGTGGGATCGACGCCCACGGCCCATGCCGTAAGGGATTTAGACGGGGTAACGGAAGTGCGCGCCGGGGTGTTTTCCACTTTCGATCTGTTTATGACCAACCTCGGCGTCTGCACCGCCGACGATATCGCGCTTTCTGTTGTCACCACGGTAATTGGCCACAACGCTGAGAAAGGCTGGCTGTTTGTCGATGCAGGCTGGATGGCGATGTCGCGCGACCGTGGTACCGCCTCGCAAAAAACCGACTATGCCTACGGCCTGGTATGTGACAGCGAAGGGCGATCCACCGGACTCCTGCTGTCGTCCACCAATCAGGAACACGGCATTATCGCCATTCCGCCCGACAGCGGTCACCAGGTCACGGATTTCTCGCTCGGGACCCGGCTGCGGATTTTGCCCAATCACGCCTGCGCCACTGCCGGAATGCACACCCGGTATCAGGTGATGGACAGCCAGAGCGGGAAACACGAAGTCTGGCATCGCGTCACCGGCTGGTGATGTCCCGATCCTTTCTTTTTTTAAGAGGCACGTATGACTGATTTCAACCCCGATGACGTTCACCTGTCCAGCGGACACTTTATCGACGGACAATTTGTATCCGCCAGCGGTCAGGCTATGGGCATTAAACGGCCTTCTGACGGTCAGCATTATGCAGAGATCCATGAGGCGGATGCCCTACCGTCGACGATGCCGTGACCGTGGCCGAAGCACGGCGCATCAGGAGCGGCTGGTCGGGTTGTTCGCCACGAGAACGGGGTGCAGCCCTCTCGCGCTGGGCAGACTTAATCGAAAAAGACAGTGAATACCTGGCGCAGCTGGAAGCCGTCGGATCGACCCGGCCCGTCACCGATGCGCGCAATATCGAAGTCCCCTTTACCGCGGCGGCCCTGCGTTTTTATGCCGAATGCGCGGACAAATACAGCGGTGACGTGTTTCCAACGCAGCACAGTAGCCTGGGCATGCTGGTGCCTGAGCCCTATGGGGTGATCGGCGCAATCACGCCGTGGAATTTTCCCCTGTCGATGGCTTCCTGGAAATGCGGCCCGGCTCTGGCGGCAGGCAACGCGGTGGTGCTGAAGCCGTCTGAACTGACGCCGTTTTCAACGGCCCGTCTGGCCGAACTGGCGGTGCAGGCGGGGATCCCATCCGGTGTGCTGAATGTGATCCAGGGCAGCGGCAAGGTCACCGGTAATGCGCTGGTAACGCATCCGCTGGTGCGCAAGGTCTCCTTTACCGGCTCCACTGCCACCGGTGCGGCGATTATGAGCCAGGCGGCCCTGCACGGCACTAAACCGGTCACGCTGGAGCTGGGCGGCAAAAGCCCGCAGCTGGTCTTTGATGACGCCGGTGACGCCGACGAGATTGCCGAGCGCCTCTTTCTGGGATTCACAGTGAATGCCGGTCAGGCCTGCGTGTCCGGAACACGTTTGATTATTCAAAAAGGCATTGCTGAACGTGTGACAGAAAAGCTGATTGCACGCTGTCAGAAACCCGTGCCCGGCATGACCTGGCACGCGTCAACACGGTATTGTCCGCTGATTGACGCACGCCAGGGTGAAAAAGTGGCCACGATTATTGCGCAGTCCGTCGCTCAGGGGGCGCGGGTGCTGGTGGGTGGAAAACGCTACGACAATACGAAAGAAGGCTGGTTCTGGCAGCCCACACTGCTGGAGAACGTCGGCCCGGATAACGTGGCGTTGCACGAAGAGATTTTTGGACCGGTGCTGACCATTCAGACCTTTACCGATGAGGAAGAAGCCCTGGCGCTGGCGCAGCATGCGGTCTTTGGTCTGTGCGCGGGCGTCCACACCTTGAACATGCCACGGGCGATGCGCTTAATGCGCGCGCTGGACAGCGGCACGGTGTGGGTTAACCGCTATCGCCGCACCTGGGATTTCATTATCCCTACCGGCGGTTTTCAGGGATCCGGCTTTGGTAAAGATCTGGGCCGCCAGGCCTTTGAAGCCTGTCAGCGCTATAAAAGTGTATTAATCGATTTTTAATCTTTCGCTGGAGAGCAGATATTATGCCCGCACCGCTCAGGCTGGTTCAGGACAGTACGCATTTTCCCGACTCGGTGGATGTAGTGATTATTGGGGCAGGCATTGTCGGCGCGGCAACCTGCTGGGCGCTCACCCAAAAAGGCTATCGGGTGGCGGTGATCGAAAAGGGCCTGGTCGGGGCTGAACAGTCAAGCCGTAACTGGGGCTGGTGCCGCCAGCTTAACCGGGATGAACGGGAGATCCCGCTGATCCTGCATGCGCTGCAACGCTGGCATGAGCTGAGCAAGGAAATCGGCATGGACGTGGGGTTCCGCGCCACCGGGCTGGTCTATGCAACGTGCACGGAAAAGGACATCCGCAACTGGGATAACTGGGGGAAAATGGCGAAGCAATACGGTATTCGTAGCCAGATTCTCAATGCCGCAGAGGCAAAAGCCATGACGCCCGGTAGCCGCACAGCGTGGAAAGGCGGCGTGCATTCACCCGATGACGGTTATGCCGATCCCGCACTCGCCGCGCCAGGCCTGATGGAGGCGGCGGTGAAAAAAGGCGCCTTTCTGTTTCAGCGCTGTGCGGTGCGCGGGCTGGATATTTCGGCAGGTCAGGTGAGCGGGGTGATCACGGAAAGAGGTCTGATTAAAACCTCGCGCGTGGTCTGCGCCGCAGGTGCCTGGACATCGCTGTTTTGTCGCCGGCACGGCATCGATTTACCTGCAGGTAATGTCATCGGCAGTGCGTTTCGTACTTATCCCGTCGAACAGGTGATTACCCGGCCTTTCTATACGGATGCGTTTGCCTGTCGGCCACGATCGGACGGCGGTTATACCATCGCACTGTCCGGCACGGGTCGTCTTGAGCCCGGCATTCAGGGGCTGAAATATGCCCGTCAGTTCTTCCCGTTATACAAAGCACGTCGGCTCAATCTGGAAACCAAAATCCGCCTGACCTCCTTTTTACAGGGACCGGAGTCGCTGGCGCGCTGGTCAATGGAGCGCCCGTCTCCCTTTGAAAAAATCCGCATTCTGGACCCGACGGTGTCGGACGGCGTGGTAGAAAAGGGGCTGATGGCCATCGGCCGTGAGTATCCTGCGCTGGCCGGGCTGCGAGTCACGCAGGCCTGGGGCGGCGTCATCGACTGTATGCCTGACGATATACCGGTCATCTCCACCGTGCCACAGCTTCCCGGTCTGGTTCTGTCGGCGGGCTACAGTGGGCATGGCTTTGGCATCGGGCCCGGTGCCGGCCGCCTGACGGCCGATCTGGTGACCGGGGATGATCCCATCGTGGACCCCACGGCGTTCCGTTACAGCCGTTTCCGCGATGGCAGCGCCCTGAAACAACCTGGCATGATGTAAGGAGAAAATATGCTTCAGCGATTGCAGGCGCGTGATATCAATGACCAGCCGCATCCCGGTCATTACTCCCACTATTGTCTGGGGGCAGGAATGATGTTTATTTCGGGTCTGTTACCGGCCACGCCCGCAGGGGAGATGCTCAGCGCCGCGCCCTTTGCCGATCAGGTCCTGCAGGTCTTTGCCAGTCTGGATACCTGCCTGCGCCAGGAGAACCTTACCCGATCGCAACTGGTGATGGTCAGAGTCTATCTGGCTGACATCGCATTATGGGATGATTTTAATGCGCTTTACGCGCAGTGGCTGGGGAGCTGGAAACCCGCCCGCGCTGTGGTGCCGGTTTCCGGACTGCATTATGGTGTCCTGTTAGAGATTGAAGCGACGGCGGTGCAGACGCGTTGAACGGCGCGCTTTGCCCGCGGCGCGTCGCCCTAAGGGATGGTAAAATGCGCATATGCTCGTCAGGAGAAGGCCGCCAGGCATGAAGCTCACCGCAGAATTCTTCAGGATACCGGTTTCGCGACCTGGGTGGCGTCAGGCACAGGCATGCCGCTGGCCAACGCGATTATGGATTACACAAACATTTTTATTCGTCTGGGGTGCGGGCGGCGGTTCGATCGTAAGCTTCCTGCCTGGTCAGACTATATTCGCGGCCTGCGGCACAACCCCGATAAAGATGCTGAGTATACGCTGGCTGTCTGGCAATCCCGGCCGCCTGTTGCCCCACCCGATGTGGTGGGGCGTTCGGGCTGTTTCTCATTCAGTCTGGAAACGGATCGGTCCGCACGCATTCATTTTGACCGCACTGACGGAACGGTTTCGCCCCTGTGTGACAGCGAGGTCGCCGCGCGTCAGCGCGAATTGTGCGGTTTACTGGCGCAGATAGTGACCCTCACGCCCGCGATAAAAACCCTTCGTGGGCTGTCGTGGCTCTACCATCATCACCGCTATCGTCGGCTGTTTCCGCCCGCGTACCTGCGTTCGGCCATGCCGGTCACGGACCGCTACCGTAATATGCCGCTCTGGGGACAGTTTTTGCGCTGGGACGGTAGCCTCAGAGCAGAACGTGCGTCGCACTTGTATCAGCATATTCAGGGCGAGTTTCATCCTTCCCGCCTGGCGACCGGTTTTCCGCTTCAGCCGCTGGCGGTCAGCGCACCGGTGACTGTTTTTCAAGCGTTTTACGCGCGTCGGTAAAGAGGCTGAGTCACCATGTCCGACATGACGCGTTCAGCACTGAAGAGGGAACCGGTGACGGGCTAGTGTGACAGGAGGAGAAGACGTCGCTTTTTACGTGACAGCGTCACCTTTATAAGCGACTAGCGCCGTGCCATAAAATCCGGAAAGGCCGGAACAGGCAGCACAGATAACACTTTCAGCCGCTGCAACGTGCGAACCTGCGCGCGCTCCAGATGATCCTTCATGCAGGCGGCCGCCAGTTCCCAGTTCCGTTTCAGCAAAAATTCATAGACCAGGCAGTGTTCATCCAGCATGGCACTGTCGACAGGGATACGCAGCAGGTCATAGAAAATGCGCGTGACGATAAAGGGCGACTGGTGCTGTCGCAGTATCTGCATCATCAGCTTGTTACCGGCAGGCTCCAGGCAGCGAATGTGCAGATCTTCTTCCAGGGTTTCCAGTTCAATGGCCGTTAACTGCTTACCCTGCGATTTTTTCGCGTTATCCAGCCGCGACTTCAGCCAGTCGACGTCCAGCCGTTCGCCTGCTTTACGCAGCGCTGCGGGTTCAAGATTGGCCCGGATTTCAAAATGGTCGCCCAGCTCGCGCGCCGTTAACGGACCGGTAAGCCACTGGGAATAGGGTTCTTTTTCCACCAGGCCTTTATCACGCAGGCGCATTAAGCTCTCACGAATCACGCCCCGGCTGGTGGTGTAATAGTGTGCCGCGTCCTGCTCATCCACCTGATAGCAACCAAAGATCATCGCGGTCGACAGCACACCCTGGAGGTGCTCCAGCACTTTTTCACCCGTACTGCGGGTGTCGACCAGTTCCTCATGATGCGCCAGCCCCAACAGTTCGCGCGTCAGGGCAATGCGCACGGGTTCGACGTCTTCGTCGTCACGGGCCACGATAAAGCCCCGGCCTTCAAAGCGGGCAATCCAGCCTTGTTCATGCAGCATACTTAACGCCCGCCTGACCGGCACGCGGCTGGTGCCGAACAGCTGTGCTAACGGACCTTCCAGCAACACCAGGCCTTTAGGAACAGCGTTTTGCTGCAGCACGTTAAGCAGCACCTGGCGGATGATTTCATAACGCGCAGAACCGGCGTCATCCATGTCTGCTCCATTCATTATGTTTCGCATTGTCTTTTTCCGCTCCCATCCTGCCCGCCAGATTATCACATCTGAGGAAATAACGACGGCTGCCCGCGCACAGCACTGCGTTAGTGCACAGCGCTCTAAAATGGATCATAAATAAATTAGTACATTTAATACAAAGACAGGATTTTACTCCGCCTGCACAAATGTCCGTCACCACTCCCAATTTAAGCTTTTGTTATTACTGATTTAAATTATTTTATGATCGATAAGATCACAAATATGTAACTTAACAGTCCTTTTCCTGGCATCGTTATTGCTATCTTAAAATGTACATTAAATTGCAATATACATTTAAAGGTAAGCGTGTGCAGCCAGATACCGTCCGTCAGTTATACATTCAGGGTCAGATCGATGCGCTGGGAATCAGTGCGCTTTATGCACAGCACCGCCTTTCACCTCTGGCGTTTACTGAGGCCTGCCTGACCGCCGCAGAAAATGTACCTTCGGTGTTTATTTCGCTCACCCCGGCGCGCGCCCGTGAAGAGGCCGAAGCCTCTATGCAGCGCTGGCGGCAGGGCCAGCCGTTGAGTCCACTGGATGGAATTCCGGTGGCCTGGAAAGACCTGTTCGACCTTCAGGACTGCCAGACCACCGCCGGTTCGGCCACCCGGCAACACGTTTCGCCCGCCCGACAGGATGCACCCGTCGTTGCCCGGTGCGCGGCGGCGGGCATGGTCACGATCGGCAAAACCAATCTCAGCGAATTTGCGTTTTCCGGACTCGGCCTGAATCCCGCGTTTGGTACACCGGTTATCCGGTCATCAGCGGGCAGCCTGCACGCGCCGGGCGGATCGTCCAGCGGGGCAGGCAGGGCAATCGCGGAAGGCCTGGCCTGTATCGCGTTTGGCACCGATACCGGCGGATCCATTCGTATTCCGGCCGCATTCAGCGGCATTACGGGCTACCGCGCCAGCCGTGGCCGTTATGCCATGGACGCCGTTTTTCCGCTGGCCCGCTCGCTGGATACCCTCGGCCCGTTATGCCGCAGCGTCCGGGATGCTATCGCTCTTGATGACATCCTGTGCGGTCCGGATACCACCGCCTTTCCTGAACCCCGTTTCCGGGTTGACGACGCGCTCCTCATGACATGCCAGCCCGCCGTTCGCGATAACGGCCTGAGAATGCTGGATCGTCTCGACGCGGCCGGCTTTGCCATTGACCGCCAGCCGCTTACCGCGTTTACGCAGGCGCTTGACTGGATCGCTGAAAAAGGCTGGCCGGGTGGGCGCGAAGCCTGGTTGCTGCATCGCCTCTTATTAGCCTCACCTGACGCAGAACGCATGGATGCCAGAGTGCGCGAACGTCTGCTTGCCGCCAGCGAGCAGGACCCGGCCGTGCTCGATACCTTTCTGACCCAACGTCAGCAGTGGCAACAGGCCCTGGCGGCGGAGCTGGCGGGCGCAATACTGATCACCCCCACGGTGGCCCATACCGCACCGGAACTGGGTCCGCTGATGCAGGACAGCGCGCTGTTCGCCCAGACCAACGTGGCCACGCTGCGCCTGACCATGCCGGGCAGCCTGCTGGATATGCCGGGCATCGCCCTGCCGAGCGGTACCGATGACCGTGGGTTGCATACCAGTCTGCTTTTCTCTCTACCGGCTGGCGAAGATCGCCGGCTCCTTCACGCTGCCAGCCGACTGGCAGGTCTTTTTACCGCAGACGATTCGGTCTGCGCTTAACGCTCCAGAGGAAGAAAAGATGGCGAAAGAAATCTTATGTGCATTTGGTGTGGATGTGGATGCTGTTGCCGGCTGGCTCGGCTCTTACGGCGGGGAAGATTCCCCTGACGATATCTCACGCGGGCTGTTCGCCGGAGAAGTGGGCGCACCGCGTTTGCTGAAAATGTTTGCTGAACATAATTTGCGCACCACCTGGTTTATTCCCGGCCACTCAATCGAAACCTTCCCGGCGCAGATGAAAGCGGTGGTTGACGCCGGCCACGAGATTGGCGTGCATGGCTACAGCCATGAAAACCCGATTGCCATGACGCCCGCGCAGGAAGAGGCGGTGCTGGATCGCAGTATTGAACTGGTGACGCAGCTTGCGGGTAAACGTCCAACCGGTTACGTCGCGCCCTGGTGGGAATTCAGCAATGTGACCAATGAGCTGCTGCTGAAAAAAGGCATCAAATACGATCACAGCCTGATGCACAACGACTTTCATCCTTACTACGTTCGCGTAGGCGACAGCTGGACCAAAATTGACTACAGCCAGCATCCGGACACCTGGATGAAGCCGCTGATGCGCGGCGAAGAGACCGACCTGGTGGAGATCCCCGCTAACTGGTATCTGGATGATCTGCCACCCATGATGTTTATCAAGAAGTCACCGAACAGCCACGGTTTTGTCAATCCGCGCCATCTGGAGGAGATCTGGCGCGATCAGTTCGACTGGGTATATCGCGAAAACGACTATGCCGTCTTTACCATGACGATTCATCCCGACGTATCAGGCCGTCCGCAGGTGCTGCTGATGCTGGAACGCCTGATTAAGTACATCCAGAGTCACCAGGGCGTGCGTTTCGTCACTTTCGACGAAATTGCCGACGACTTCTTAGCGCGCCAGCCGCGTTAAGCCTTTTCCTCTTGCAGAGTGATCACGACATGAGCATCTACAAAAAAAAATCCGTTAACGGCTGGCAGCCCCAGCAGTTAACCACCAGGGATGTCAAATTCGCTACATGGATCGCCTTCTTCGCCTGGATCTTCGCCGTCTATGACTTCATCCTTTTCGGCACCTTGCTGCCGGAGATCGGCGGTCATTTTGGCTGGAGCGAAGTTGAACAGTCTGAAATTGCTACCTGGGTCGCGTTTGGTGGGGCAGTGATCGCTCTGGCCATTGGCCCGCTGGTGGATCGCCTGGGACGGCGCATGGGCATCGTTATTACCGTGGGAGGCGCGGCCCTGTGTTCGCTGCTGACCGCAATAGGGGGATTATGGGGTAAGGGCGCATTGACCGCCATTCGCTCCGTTGCCGGTCTGGGTTATGCAGAGCAAACGGTTAACGCCACCTATTTATCAGAACTCTATACTGCGCTGGACGATCCCAAACTCAACAAACGGAAGGGATTTGTCTACAGCCTGGTGCAGGGCGGATGGCCGGTCGGTGCGCTGGTGGCCTCGGCGCTGACCGCGATTCTGCTGCCGATTATCGGCTGGCAGGGCAGCTTTATCTTCGCAGCCTTTCCGTCGCTGGTGATCGCGCTACTGGCGCTGAAGCTGAAAGAAACGCCTCAGTTTGAAGTGCAGAAGAAAATCAAAACGCTGCGGGAGCAGGGTAAAGAGAAAGATGCACGCCAGGTCGCAGACGACTATCAGGTTCCGTATGAAGATCAGCCGAAGTCAGGTTTTGCCTCGGCATTTCGCGGCACGGCGTTGCGCTCAACCTTGGTACTGGGTGTTGCCATTTTGCTGAACTGGTTCGCCATTCAGATCTTCAGCGTGCTGGGCACCACGGTAATTACCAAAACCCACGCGGTCTCATTCAATAACTCTTTACTGATCCTGATTCTGTCTAACCTGGTGGGCTATTGCGGCTATCTGGCACACGGCTGGCTCGGTGACCGCATCGGTCGTCGCAACACCATCGCGGCCGGCTGGATGCTGGGCGGTATCGCCTTTGCCGCGATGCTGTTCTGCCCGGACAACTTTGCCATCATCGTGGCCCTGTACAGCGTCGGTCTGTTTTTCCTGATTGGTCCGTATGCGGCCGCACTGTTCTTTATCAGTGAAAGTTTCCCGACCGCCATTCGTGCTACTGCGGGCGCATTAATTATGGCGATGGGACCGGTGGGCGCAATTGTGGCCGGTGTCGGCACTACCTCAGTGCTGAGTCAGGGTGGACACTGGCAGGAGGCGGCACTGTGGTTTGGTGCGGTTCCGTGCTTTGTCTCGGGCATCATTATTCTGTTCGCCCGGCCGGTCACGCAACTGAATACGCACATCGCCGCCTCCACTCAACCTCAGGCCTAAGGAAACCCTATGCAGAATGCAAACACAGCCCCGGTTGCCGCGATCAGCGGAGCCGCAAGTGGGATTGGACTGGCGCTGGCAACGCTGTATGCCCAGAGAGGCGTGCGGGTGATAGCGGGCTATTATCCGCAGGATCCCCACGATCCGGCCGTCGCGGCCGCGCAGATTGAAGCGGCGGGCGGTGACGCGCTCTGGCTGCCGCTTAACGTCGGATCCACCGACTCGGTGGACGCGTTTATTGCGCAAGGCGTACAGCACTTTGGACGGCTTGACGCGGTCGTCGCCAATGCGGGCATTCTGCGTCGGGCAGAGATTGAGGAGATGAGCGACGCACGCTGGGATGAGATGCTCAATGTCGATCTGACCGGCGTGATGCGCCTGTTCCGTGCCGCTGCCGCCCACCTTCAGTCGGGGGCCAGCCTGGTTGCGGTGTCGTCGATTGCGGGCGGTGTATATGGCTGGCAGGCGCATGCGCACTATGCCGCCGCGAAGGCGGCGGTGCCCGGCATTTGCCGCTCGCTGGCCGTCGAACTCGCGCCGCGCGGGGTGCGATGTAATGCCATCATCCCCGGGCTGATTGAAACGCCGCAGTCGCTGGATAAGGATAATTCGCTTGGCCCGGAAGGGCTGGCGAAGGCGGCGAAGGCGATTCCGCTGGGCCGCGTCGGACGCGCCGAGGAAGTGGCGAAAGTCATCGCGTTTCTCACCAGCGACGAGAGCAGTTACCTCACCGGACAGAGTCTGATTGTCGACGGTGGACTCACCGTTCGCTGGCCGGATTAAGGAGAACCCATGCAACTCAGGATGAAACGTTGTGTAATCAGCGGCGCGGCCAGCGGCATCGGGGCGGCCATCGCGATGCTGTTCGCCCGCGAAGGTGCCCATCTGATACTCACTGACCGCGACAGTACAAAGCTCAAGACGGTGGTTGATCACTGTCGCCAGTCTGGCGTGCCGTGTTTTGGCATTGTGGCCGATGTCGGCGAGGTGGAAGGTGCCACGGCGGGCGTGGATGCCTGCCTGGCGCAGTTCGACGGAATCGATATTCTGGTGAATAACGCCGGAATGCTGACCCAGGCGCGCTGTACCGATATCACGCTACCCATGTGGGAAGAGATGATGGCTGTGGATTTACGTAGTGTCTTCCTGGCGACGCAACGGGCGTTGCCGTCCATGCTGGCACAGCGCTGGGGCAGGGTGATCAACATCGCGTCGCAGCTCGGTATCAAAGGTGGTGCCGAACTCAGCCATTATGCGGCGGCCAAAGCCGGCGTATTAGGCTTTACCCGCTCGCTGGGGCTGGAGGTGTCCGCAGATAATGTGCTGGTGAACGCCATCGCGCCCGGTCCGATTGAAACGCCGCTTATCGATGGCATCAATCAGGCATGGAAAACGGCCAAGGCAGCCGAACTGCCGCTGGGACGTTTTGGCCGGGCGGAAGAGGTCGCGCCGGTAGCGTTACTGCTGGCAAGTGAGCCCGGCGGTAACCTGTTTGTTGGCCAGACGCTTGGCCCTAATTCCGGCGATGTCATGCCCTGAGGAGAAGCCGATATGTGCGGCGTTTGTGGTTTACTGGACAGCGGTCCGCAATGGAGCGATGCGCTACAAAACGATCTGCCCCAGCGCCAGTTGCGGTTAAAGCAGCTGGCGCTGCTCAACCGAACGCTTAAACCCTGGCGGCTCACGCTGACTGAGTTTCATGCCAGTTGGGTGCTCTCCAGCCCAACCGGTCAGCAGGTGATGGTGAATTCACTGGACCTGTTGTGGAAAGAGGTCGAGAAGATCACCAAACGCCCGCTTGATCCACTGGATGAAGCCTGGCTGGCGGCGCTGTAAGGCATACAAGAGGAGCGGCTATGCTGCACGATCAAAAACTGCCGCTGCATATCCTGAGCGGTTTCCTGGGAAGCGGCAAAACCACGCTGCTGAAAGGCTGGCTGGCGCAGCAAGATCTGAACGACGTTGCATTGCTGGTTAATGAATTTGGTGAGGTGGGCATCGACCATCATCTGCTGAATGAAGTCGCGCCCGATACGGTGCTGCTGCCCAGCGGCTGCGTCTGTTGCCAGATTCGCGGCGAACTGAAAACGGCGTTACTGGATCTCTATGAACGGCGCGTGCGCGGCATGCTGCCGCCGTTCAGCCAGGTCATTCTGGAAACCACCGGCCTTGCCGATCCTGCGCCCATCCTCTCAACATTGCTGCACGATCCCCAGCTTAAACATCACTTCAGTCAGGGCATGCTGGTGACGCTGGTCGATGCCGAGCATGCCCGGCAGCAGTCGATGCATCAACCGGAATGGATAGCCCAGGTCAGCGCGGCGGATAAGCTGTTGCTCAGCAAATGCGACCGTATCGGACAGACCGAACGCGTGGCGCTTCAGGCCTGGATTGCCGGACTGAACCCTATGGCGGAACTGAGTGACACCGTGCAGGCGCTGGCCGATCCGGACCCCTTATTTGGCCTGCGCCTGGCAAAAGGCAGCGGGCAACAGCGGTTTCGCTGGCTTGGCGCAGCCGGTGCGTCCGGTTATCGTCTTGCACCCCATGACGAGAATCCGCATCCGCTTACGCAAACCTGCGTGATCACCTTAGAGAACGCCCTGAACTGGCCCGCGTTTGCTATCTGGTTGTCAATGCTGTTACATAGCCATGGTCAGTCTGTATTGAGAATGAAAGGCATCTTACGTTTCAGCGGCAGCAGTTCACCCGTTGTGATTCATGGCGTACAGCATACGTTACATCCGCCCGTTCACCTGAATGACTGGCCCGGCGATGTCGATACCTCAAAACTGGTGTTTATTCTGCGCGGACTGGATCCCGAGCGACTGAAACAGGGATTCAACCGTTTTCAGCAGGCGGTAAAGGATAAGTAAAACAATGAACGCTGCGGCGAAAGTTAACGATCAACTGACATTGCGCGTACTGGGCACCTCGGTCACGCTGCTTGAAATGTTGCGTGTCCGTGCGGAAAGCGATCTGGGGATTCGCATCGAGTATCTGCTGCACAGCGTGGAAGATGCCCAGCGCATTGCGGTCATGCATCCGGAAAGTTATGACCTTTACGATCAGTGGTTTCACAATATCGATTTTGTCTGGCCTGCCCGGGCAATCCAGCCGCTGGAAATCAAGCGACTGACATACTGGGACGAGATTACGCCGCTGGCCAAAACCGGCAGGCTAGGTCCCGATCTGCCGTTAGCCGATGGCAGTGTACCTTCGGAGCGACTGTATGTTCAGCGCGATATGCATTTAGGCAGCCACGCGAGTGACCATATCAGCATGTTGCCGCTTACCCATAACGTGGACAGTTTTGCCTATCATGCCGACCGGCTGCCTGCGGTGCTGCAACAGCAGGAAGAGAGCTGGGGCTGGCTGGTACATCCTTCGCTGACGGGGCAGGTGGCGCTACAGGAAGATGCGGCCATGGGCGGTATTGATGCGGCGCTGGCCATGCAGGGGGCCGGGCTGGCACGCTTTGCGAATATCGGTAATCTGACGCTTGATGAGATCGACCTGTTAACACAACAGCTGGCGCGCCTTCACCGTAACGGCCATTTTGCGGCCTTCTGGGCATCGCAGGATGAGGCATGCGACCTGATTGCCAATCAGCAGGTTGAAGTACAAAGTCTCTGGGCACCCATCTATTTTCGTCATCATTTCCATCAGCGCGGCTATAAAATGGCGCGACCACGTGAAGGCTACCGTGCGTGGTACGGCGGCATGTCGCTTTCACGCTGTGCGACCGGCAAAATCAAAGATGCGGCCTACGACTACCTTAACTGGTGGCAGTCTGGCTGGCCCGGTGCGGTCATGGCGCGGCAGGGTTATTACATTTCTAACGCGGAACGCAGCCGGACGCATCTGTCGGCAGCGGAATGGGATTTCTGGTACGGTGGTCAACCCGCACGCGAAGTGCTGCTGGATGCCTGGGGCGCACCGCTGATTCCCCAGGGGGAAGTGCGCGATGGCGGAAGTTACGAGCAACGGATGAGCCACATTGCCGTCTGGAACGCCGTGATGGATGAACATAACTATCTGACGCGCCGCTGGCAGGATTTTTTGCGGCCCCGTTGAAAAATCTTTATCCGTGAGCACGCCACCAATAAAAGGAAGAGACTATGCGCACGCGCCGCTCGGCCCGGTTACTGATCCTGAATGCTTCCCATGAGGTGTTGCTGTTTCGTTTTGTGCATTCGCAGTATGCGCTGGCGGGCAGCGCATACTGGGCAACGCCCGGCGGCGGCGTAGAGCAGGGCGAATCTTTTGAGCAGGCGGCGGTCAGGGAACTGTATGAAGAAACCGGCATTCACCGGGCCGATGTGGGTCCGTCTGTCGGTGAGCGATGCTTTGCCATGACGCTGCCTTCGGGCGAGATCGTGCAGGCACATGAGCGGTTCTTTATTGTTACTGCCGCAGGGAACGAAATTAACACACTGGGCTGGAGTGAAAATGAGAAATCAGTCATTGCCAGTTCGCGCTGGTGGACCTTCAAAGCACTCAGTGAAACAACCGAAACGGTTTATCCCGCCAATATTATGAGCCTGTTGCCTCTGCAATATACCTGAATGCATTCTGACCGGCTCTGATTAATTCGCCTCGTTTTTTTTTGCAATTCTGATTTATGTTAAATAGCAGGCTATTATGTGCGCGTGCTTTTGCATCACGGCATAATCTGTTTAATGCTGGTTCTCTTTACGCCTGACCAAAGAGGTGAAAGTGAACTTACTCAAGATCGACCACGTCCATATTTATGTGCATGACCTGAAGAAAGCAGAACACTGGTATAAACGGGTGCTGGGTTTTTCACGCGATGAATCGTTGCTGTTTTGGTTTACGCAGGGCGGTCCACTGGTGCTGAAAAATAATGCTGCCGTAATATCGCTGTTTTTAAGAACCCATCAGCCGCCGGGTAACACCGTGGCATTTAGCCTGGATGCCACGTGTTTCTGTCAGTTATTACGCATCCTGGTCGCGCAATCCATACCTTATACAGTCAGCGATCATCAGGTGTCGATGTCCGTTTATTTTTGCGATCCTGACGGAAATCAGATTGAACTGACGTCTTATCAGTACGCGGAAGCGAAGGAAAACCTGGCGATATTTGAGGACAGCGTGCATCGGCCATAAACAGGCACTTGCCTTGTCCGGTAACGTTAATTGAGACTGACCATCACTCTCTATGCTCATTAAACGCAGAATAAAAAAGAAAAGGGCGGTCTTTTTTCGAGGCACGCCATATTTTGATAACACGCGTTGTGATTACACCGCGACATCGTTATTTTTTTCAAGAAACGTCTTTAGAAGCCGATATTAGTTAATTCACATCAGCTATTGCGTTAAGGAGAACCTAAAATGACGTATTTGCATATTAAACAGCCATCAGACGACGAAGGATGTGGTATCGCGGTTATGGCCCGATTACATCAAAAAAGTTATGATGAGATGTTGTCAATTGCTATGGAAAATGGCTTCTGCGACAAGAAGAAACGTGTCAATCTCGCGCAAATGAAAAGATTTCTGGGTTATAAGGGATTAGAGAACGTATCGTATAAAAGACACAACGGGGCCAGCGTACCGACGGATTGTGGTATTTTTCATGGTCGCTGGAATAACGTTAAAACCGGGACACGTCACTGGATTGCTTACCACGATGGTCTGTTTTTTGATCCGCTTTTGCCGCAACCCGTCTCGCAATTATCCGCGCAGTTTTATGTGACGCAAATTTTCAAACATCCTTAAATATTCATTGCCTGGAAGGCCAATGGAGATGTTAATAGTCAACGTGAGCACCTTGCAAACTGCTAAATTCGGGGCCAGGCCCTGGGTTGGCTTTTAATATCCTTCATCAGGCATCATAGATCTGTGGGTACCGATATCAGACAGCGTTTCGTATTAATCGATATGGGTGAATGTTGTGGGGATTTCGGTACCTCAGTACGCTAATTTTTACGTAGCCGCGTCAGTTCAGGTTGCAGAGGTCAGTTCGTGGCTGATCAGCCTCAGCGATGGAACCAGGCAAAACATCACGTCGCCGCTTTCCGGTATTCACTGCCTGTAAGATGTTTTCTCAACGTCAGGTGAGTTGTCATCAAGAACGGCTGATGCGCGTTTCGGGTGACAGACATGAGTTGCAGCGGTGACTCGGTTATCTGCTTAAACTGGCAACGCGCACGGCATCAGATTTTGATGTGGCCTGAAGACGAGATATGAGAGCACATAATCAGGCGAAGCGAAGACAAAGCGAAAAAGCAGAGAAAATGGTGCAAAACCGGAAAAGACGCAGAACAACCCATATCGGAGCCTGATGTATAAAAGTACGCATAATGTATATTATGTTAAATGAGATATCCAGTTACGCACTCAGCCAGCCCGTTTACGCCTTTCCTGCCTCACCGCTTCTTTTTGTCCGCTTCTGTACCCACAAATCACAACAACGCTACGTAAAAAACTGGCGCTTATCCCTGTGCTGGATTGGCAGATTTCACGTAGCGTTGCCTGGCATAATTCACGCTTAGCTGGCTCTGTTCAGTGTCACCTGCGCCCCGTATTCTCGCGTCAGACGACGCGCCTGGTAATAAACCGATTTCCAGTATGGGTTGTTCAGTGATGAGCGAATCACGCCCTTGCTGGCCGACGCGTGAATAAACTGATTATCCGTATCGTAGAAGCCTACGTGCATGCCGCCACCAATGCGGAAAAACACCAGATCGCCTGGTTGCAGATGTTCCGGTGTGACACGAACGCCCATATGCAGCAGATCGGCTGTGGTGACGCGGTCCATTGGCAGATTGAAACGATCGTGCAAGGTTCGCCAGACGTAGCCCGAGCAATCCACGCCAGACAGCTGTGTGCCGCCCCATTGGTACGGCGTATCATGCCAGGTGTGCATTTGGTCATGCAACGCCGCGACGATAGGAATCAAATCCGGGTTTTGCGATGCGTCGGCGGCGGCGGTGTCCTCGGGTTCATCTGAGTGATGATGACTGCAACCAGAAAGCAGGAGCATAAGGCCGGAAAGAAAAAAGAATGAGGTTTTACGCTTCATCGAATAATCCGCACAGTAAAGATAACAAGGTGAGCAACGCTAAGGGCTTTTATAACCCATTCAATCGCTTATAGAAATATCTACGCTCTGCTTTACTTAACCTTACACTCAAACGGCAGGCTCTCTTTATATAGCGTAAAAAAGCGCACCTGGAAACGGATTTTCGCGAATAAATAACAACGCTACGCGAAATCTGACGCATAACTCCCCTGCTCTTTTATCAGAATTCACGTAGCAGCGCCTGTTTTTTGTGCTATCCGTTTTCGCTCGCATCCAGACCGCATACCTGCCAGCGCACCGAACTGACCCCTTTCTCCAGGCTAATGCGGCTTACCAGACTTTCCAGCTGTCCGGTCATGCTGGGTTGGCCCATCACTTCGGCATTCACTTCCATGCGATGTGGCGGATCCAAATCTTCACTGTGGAGCGATTGCAGGCGCAGGCCGCTGTTGCCCAGGCTATGCAGCATCAAACTGCGCACCTGAACTTCATCCTGCGCCAGACAAACGATCTGCACTTTGTAATGTTGTACTGCCTCGTCGGCCGACACGATGGACTGGCGATTAATGCCCAGCGCCAGTTCACGCAACAGAATGTTGGCACAGAGAATCACCATGCAACCTATCGCGGCTTCGAGTAACAACCCCATGCTGCACAGGACGCCGACGGCCGCGGTACACCACAAGGTGGCGGCGGTATTCAGGCCGCGAACGTTTAATCCGTCGCGCATAATCACACCGCCACCCAGGAAGCCGATACCGGAAACCACATAGGCGGCAACGCGAGTGGCGTCGGTGGCAATGCCGGGAACACACTGCGTCATCAGAACGAACAAACAGGCGCCGGTGCTGACCAGCGCGTTAGTACGTAAGCCGGTCATGCGTTGACGCAGCTGACGTTCGCTGCCGATGAGCGCACCCAGAATCAGCGCGGCCGATACGCGCAGTAAAAAGATTTTCCAGTCCATGATAAACCTCTCTCCGCCGCGCGGCAGGCGCAGTACGGAAAAACAAAGATGAATAAAATGGATTACAGCGGGCGTTGATGCAAAGCGCATCACGTCAGGGAAGGATGTTGATACAGCCGCCGTCTTAACGTGCAGTTAAGACAGCCAAAACTATCTTACTGCAGAAGCCTGGTGTAATCGTTCGGGACTTGTGTCCAATGTAGGTTGCCTCTTGCGTAAAATTCGCGGCGATTGTATAGCCATCTGAGGGCGGATTTCCACTCAGATGGCGCTTCGTTCAGGATTGGTTTAGCTGGACGGACGTTTAACGGCGCGTTGCGGACGCCTCAACCGGCACGTCGGCGCGGGCCAGCTCCATCCTCACCGGTGTGCTTTTATAGGAGGGAATACCGCTTTTTGTGTCGTAACTGTCTAAGGGAATTAACACGTTAGCTTCAGGATAATAGGCCGCTACCGATCCTTCGGCCATATCATGCACTGCGATAGTTAGATTATCGAGACGGCGATGAGTGGGATTGCCGTCCGGGTCCAGCGCAATGATGTTAACCTGATCGCCCATGCGAACGCCCTTTTTCTCCGCCTCGTTTTCACTGATAAACAGAATGTCGCGGCGGCCTGAAACGCCGCGATAGCGGTCATCCAGCCCGTAGAGCGTGGTGTTGTACTGATCGTGACTGCGCAGTGTCGTCAGAACGAGATCATGACATTTCAACGAGCGCGGATCTTCATTGATGCCCTCCATCACCAGGAATTGTGCTTTGCCCGATGGCGTATGCCAGACACGTTCAGACGCGCCATTCGGTAAACGGAACCCGCCCGGCTGCTGAATACGTTCGTTGAAGTTGTCAAAACCCGGAATCACCGCTTCGATGGCGTCACGAATCAGGCTGTAGTCGCCTGTCAACGTGTCCCAGTCCACGACCGTGTCCGGCAACGTGGCTTTGGCCAGGCCCGCGATGAGCGCGGGTTCGGATTTCAGATGAGGCGACGCCGGATCGAGCGTGCCGCGTGAGGCGTGCACCATCGACATGGAATCTTCAACCGTCACGCTCTGTGCGCCAGACTGTTGCTGGTCAATCTCGGTGCGGCCAAGCACCGGGAACAGATAGCTGTGTTTTGCCAGCAACAAATGCGAGCGGTTCAGTTTGGTGGCCATGTGCACCACCATATCCAGCTTGCGCATCGCAGCAAAGGTTTGCTGTGGATCCGACATGGCTTCGGCCAGATTACCGCCCAGGCACAGCAGCGCGTTTATCTCACCATCGCGAATGGCCTGAACGGCCTTAACGGCACTGTGTCCGTGTTTTGTCGGTGGCGTGAAACCAAAGACCGCTTCGATGCGCTTCAGCAGGCTTTCGGAGGGAACTTCGGTGATGCCAACGGTACGATCGCCCTGCACATTCGAGTGACCGCGTAACGGACAAATGCCCGCGCCCTTCTTGCCCATATTGCCGCGTAACAGCAGCAGATTCGCAATTTGTTGCACGTTCTGCGTGCCGTACTGATGCTGAGTAATTCCCATGCCATAGCAAATGATCGTGCGTTCAGCATTAGCGTAAAGCTGCGCGATATGCTCAATCTGTTCGCGTGACATACCCGAAACGTTAAGAATATGCGCCCAGTCCGTCGCCTCAAGGTCGGCTTTTAAGGCATCCAGGCCCTGCGTATGTTCAGCGATAAACGCGGCGTCAAACACGCCAGGATTGCCGCGGGTTTTGGCCTCTTCATCCATCGCCATCAGGCACTTCATCACGCCTTTAAGCATGGCCGCATCACCGCCAACCCGGATTTTGTAATAGGTTGACGCCAGTTCCGTTGAACTCAGCGTCACCATCTGTACCGGATTTTGCGGGGCGGTAAAACGCTCAAGTCCCCGTTCGCGCAACGGATTGATCGCGACGATTTTCGCACCGCGTTTCGACACCTCCTGCAACGTGGCCAGCATGCGCGGATGGTTTGTACCGGGGTTATGACCGATACAGATCACCAGATCGCAATGGTCAAAATCATCCAGCTCTACCGTGCCTTTGCCGATGCCAATCGATTCAGGTAAGCCGACGCTGGTTGGCTCGTGGCACATATTGGAACAGTCGGGGAAGTTATTGGTGCCAAATTCGCGGGCAAACAGCTGCCACAGAAAGGCGGCCTCGTTGGAAGCACGTCCTGAGGTATAAAATTCCACGCTGTCGGGATTGTGATAACTGCGCAGCCGCTCACCAATTTCATTGAAGGCGGTTTGCCACTCGATGGGCTGATAGGTATCCGTTACCGGATCGTATTTCATTGGATGCGTCAGCCTGCCTTCGCCTTCAAGCTCGTAAGCGCTGCGCTGCCACAATTCGCTGACCGGATGGGCCGCGAAAAACTCAGGTGTCGTGCGTTTACTGGTGGCTTCCCATGACACCGCTTTCGCGCCGTTTTCACAGAACTCAAAGGAGGACGTGTGTTTGGGATCGGGCCAGGCACAGCCGGGACAGTCAAAGCCTTCAGGCTGGTTAACTTTAAATAAGGCAATCACGTCCTGTTTCACGGCCATTTGACCACGAATCGCCCCTGCTACCGCTTTCAGGGCACCCCAGCCGCCCGCTGCGCCATCATAGGGTTTCACACCTTCCGTCCTGTTTTGCTCTTTCATTGCTGCTCCAGACTGACTGTTTTTGTTTTTATTAAGCCTGGTACAGTAATCGCAACGGCGCGTGAGAACAGTCGTGTAAAATTCAGGTTAACTTTTGCTAAATGTTTCACCGAGGCGGCAAAGCCAGGCGGCGCGCGAAAATGTTATGCTCCGTCAGCGGTATTTCGACGCTGTCGCCTGCAACGTTCAGAGCAGTACAGTACCTGATCCCAGCATTTTGCCCACTTTTTACGCCAGGTCATGGGTTTATGGCACTGCCTGCAGTAGCGCACCGGTAGCCCCTGTTTATTTCCTTTAAAAGTGTGCATCGTCTGCCCCCTGTCATCAGGTGATAAGTATAGACAGGCCGGGTTGATTGACTTTACGCCAAATAGGATCAGAATACTGTTCCAGTTAAGGACTACGCGACACGGAGTTTATCATCGCCACTTTTCGCGACGTTTATCGCGCCCGTACGGGACGCCGAGCCGGCCTGTTCGCCGCCTCGGCTTTGTTATTAGCCAGCTGTTCGTCGGAACCGCCAAAATCGCTGGTCACGCCCTTTCCGACCGTCAGTAAACCGCCGGTAACCAGCCAACCGGTGCGGGAGAATGTGCCTGTACGCGGCGTCTGGCTGACGACGGTTTCCCGTCTCGACTGGCCACCGATCGCCTCGGTGAATATCCGCGATGAGGCGCTGCGCGTCAGTCAGCAAAAGCGTGCGCTGACCGATAAACTCGACAAGCTGAAAAGCCTGGGAATCAATACGGTGTTCTTTCAGGTCAAACCGGATGGCACCGCACTGTGGGCATCGAAGATCCTGCCCTGGTCAGACATGATGACAGGCGAAACAGGTCAGAACCCAGGCTTTGATCCTTTGCAGTTTATGCTGGATGAAGCCCATAAGCGCGGTATGCGCGTGCATGCCTGGTTTAATCCCTACCGCGTTTCCGTGAATACCAAACCCTCAACGGTCGCCGAGCTGAACCGCACCCTGTCACAGCAGCCTGCCAGCGTCTTTGTTCTGCATCGTGACTGGATTCGCACGTCGGGGGATCGTTACGTGCTCGATCCCGGCATTCCGGATGTGCGTGACTGGATAACCAGCATCGTGGCTGAAGTTGTAAAACACTACGATATCGATGGCGTGCAGTTTGATGATTACTTCTACGCCGAGTCGCCCGGCTCGCCCCTGAACGACAGTCAGACGTTTATTCGATACGGTCAGGGCTTTGCCTCGAAGGCAGACTGGCGCAGGCATAATACACAGTTGTTGATCGAGCAGGTTTCTCACACGATCAAGCAGCTCAAGCCGCAGGTGGAGTTCGGCGTCAGCCCGGCGGGCGTCTGGCGTAACCGTTCGCACGATGCTGCCGGCTCAGATACGCGCGGCGCGGCGGCCTACGATGAGTCCTATGCGGATACGCGCCGCTGGGTACAGGACGGCTTACTGGATTATATTGCGCCCCAGATTTACTGGCCCTTCTCACGCAGCGCCGCCCGTTACGATGTGCTGGCGAACTGGTGGGCTAACGTTGTTAAGCCGACTAAAACGCGTCTGTACATCGGTATCGCCTTATACAAAGTCGGGGTGCCCGCCAAAAACGAGCCGGAATGGACGATTCAGGGCGGCGTGCCGGAACTGAAACGGCAGCTTGACCTTAACGCTTCCCTGCCGCAGGTCAGCGGCACGATTTTGTTCCGGGAAGACTACCTGAATCAGCCACAAACGCAGCCAGCAGTGAATTACCTGCGCAGCCGCTGGGGGCAACAGCCGTGATAACCGTGGCGGTTGTCGAGGCAGCAACCCCGGCGTTACAGGTCCTGACGGCCCGGCTGTCAGCGGAACTGTCTGCCCTTACTGGCGATGCGGGGACACAGCACTTCAGCGCGCCTGAGGCGGCGACCTGGGTGCTGGCCCGTGACAGCCAGGGCAAGGCAATTGGCTGTGGGGCGCTGGTGCATGTCTCCTCTGAGACAGCCGAACTGAAGCGCATGTTTTCCACCCGCGATATCCCCGGTACGGGCGCGGCCGTGCTGGCCGCGCTTGAGCAGATTGCCCGCGCGCGCGGCTATCGCGCGCTGCGGTGCTCAACGCGCCGGGTGAATACCCGCGCAGTGGCGTTTTATCATCGTTGCCATTTTCAGGAAACCGCCCCTTACGGCGCTTATGTCGATAAGCCCGCTTCTGTGTGTCTGATCAAAGCCCTCTGACGCAAATCATTAACAAATATTTTACTATTCAGCCCAAAATAGCACTTTTGTCAGCACCGCATTCGCTGCGTGGCGTAATATACGTCAATAAACGTAAAGTCCTCCCACACGGAAATGCGCATGTCTCAATACTCAAGTGAAGTGAAAACCAGTCAGCCCGGACTGGCCGCCAACGTTGATGACAGTCAGAAAATTGTGATGTCGATACTGGGCGCAGTGGCCTTTTCCCACTGCTGTAATGACTTTATCCAGGCCATGCTGCCGTCCATTTATCCGCTGCTGAAAACCAACTTCGCGCTCAGCTACGCCCAGATTGGCTTGATCACGCTGATTTATCAGATGACCGCCTCGCTGCTGCAGCCGTGGATTGGTCTTTATACCGACAAACATCCCAAGCCCTGGCTACTGCCGTCTGGTATGGTTGCGACACTCATCGGCATCGGGCTGCTGGCCATCGCGCCGCATTTCTCAGTGGTGTTGATGGCATCGGCGCTTATCGGCGTAGGTTCAGCCACGTTTCATCCGGAAGCGTCGCGTGTGGCACGGATGGCTTCGGGCGGGCAATTTGGGACGGCACAGTCCACCTTCCAGGTCGGCGGCTATGTCGGTACCGCTTTTGCGCCGCTGGTCGCCGCGATGCTGATCATCCCGCACGGACAGCTGGCGGTGGGCTGGCTGATGCTGATCGCGCTGTTTGCGGTCATCATTCTGTCAGGTATCAGCCGCTGGACGGTGAAGCACGGTCATGCCCACATGAAAAAGCACAACCAGCGGTCACTACGCGCCCTGTCGTCGCGCGATGTGAAGCTGGCGCTGTCCGTTGTGGGCGTGCTGTTACTGGCTAAATTCACCTATATCGCCTCGATCAGCAACTACTACATTTTTTATCTGGTTGAGCGCTTCCAGTTACCGGTGCCGGAAGCCCAGATTTACCTGTTTACCTTTCTGGCCGCGGTGGCGATTGGGACGCTGGTTGGCGGCCCGGTGGGCGATCGTATCGGACGTAAGGCGGTGGTCTGGATCTCTTTTCTGGGCGTCATTCCCTTCTCGCTCCTGATGCCGCACGCCAACCTGTTCTGGACCGCGGTGTTAACCGTTTGCATTGGCCTGGTGTTTTCATCGGCGTTTGCCGCGCTGGTCGTCTATGCCCAGGAGGTGCTGCCGGGTCGCACGGGCATGGTGGCCGGGATCATGTTTGGCACGATGTTTGGGATTGGCGGTATCGCCGCGGCCGCACTGGGGAAATTTGCGGACTGGTACGGTATTACCACGGTATACAACGCCTGTGGCTTTTTACCGCTGCTTGGCTTTGTGACCTTACTGATGCCTGACACGCGAAACAAAAAAGCGTAAAACGTCCAGGCAGCACCCGGCTGCCTGTTGCTTTTCTTACACGTACCCCATCATTTTCAGCATCGACTGCGCCTGCGTCATCGCTTCCGCCCGATGGGTGATGCCCAGTTTTTGATACAGGTTGCGGATATGGGTTTTGATGGTGGTGGCGGCCACATCCAGCTCGGCCGCGATCTGCTCGTTGCTGTAGCCGGAATAGATTAATCCCAGCACCTGCCATTCACGTTGCGTCAGTGGGCTGGTGCGGATCAGCTCCGGTACGTCCGGATGGTTCAGCAACCGGCTGACAAAGCCTTCATCAAAATGCGCAAACTTGTGGCGGTGATATTTGTTGATCTCGTTCAGGATGCGCCGCGCCCGATGGTGATCCAGCTCATCAAGTGTATTCAGCTGTAACAGCTGACGGAGCTGCTGCGCCATAGTTTCACCCTGCACAACGAAATGGCAGATAAAGCCGGTGCTGCGTGCCAGATTGAGCGCACTGAGTAAAGCCTGCTGGGCCTTTGCGCGCTGATCCGTTTCCCAGTAGATCTGATTCAGCAACAGCAAATTGCGGTTGAGATCGCTCATTAGCTGCAACGCCCGGGCGTTGTCATTCAGCTCGTCCAGAATCACCTCGGCCTCAGTGTACTGCCCCAGCAGAATCTGCGCCCGCGCCACGTTACGCCACTGTCCCTGTAAAAAATGGTTACTGGCACTGGCCGGTTTTGGCGTCTGACGCAGCCAGTCACGCGCGCTTTGCAAGTCGCCGGTCATCTGCCAGTACAGCACCCGCACTTTATCTGCATTGGCCAGCCAGTCATGATGCCAGCGGCCGTTGTTCAGCAGGTTCTCCAGGCGATTTAATAAGGTGCGCGCGTTATCAAGGTTGCCACGGGCGATGGCGCTCTGCACCAGTAAGCCCAGGCACTGGATCTGCTGCTGCGGCTGAAAACCCTGTAATACTTTCATGCCGTCGCGCGCGGCCTGCTCCGCCTCATCCAGCCGTCCCCAGGCCCATAACAGTTGGGCGCGGATGCGCAGCAGAAACTCATGCAACGGGAAGTGAGACAAATGCTGTGCCTTTACCAGCGCGAAGGCCCGCTCCTGGGTTTCATACGCGGTTTGCAGAAAGCCCTGGGCAAACAGAATCTCGCTTTGCTGAATCAGGCTCCACAGCACATAGTGCCAGGCATCTTCCCGGCGAGCCATATGCTCCGTCTGGCGCATCAGCGCCAGCGAGTTACTGAGTTCGCCTTTACAATGCAGAATTTCGCCGTGCACCGAGGTCGCGACAATCCGGCTGTAGTGGCGGCTTTCAGGCAGCGCGTCCAGCGCCAGCATCGCCAGACGCTCGGCCTCATCCGCATTACCGTCATTGATCGCCACCTGCGCCAGTAGCGCGTTAAACTCGCCGCGCAGGACCGCATCGATTTCGCAACGGCTCTCCTGCTCAAACCGGGCCAACAGGCTGTTCACCTCTGTGAAGCGGTGCTGGCTCTGCATCAGCCAGGCCTGCAATAACACCAGGTTGGGATGCGCCAGCAGCATACTCCAGGGCAGTGCTTTCAACGACGATTCCAGTAACGGCAGCTCGCTCTGGTTAAACAGAGACCAGGCGTGCTCAATGAGCACGTCCCGCAGCATCTCAGCATCGCCTGAGGCGCGCGCATGATGAATGGCTTCACCCGGAAAGCCCTGCGCCATCCAGCTGGTTGCCGCCGCACGATGCAGGGCGGGAAGCTCTGCAGCCAGCTCCCACTGGCAGCGCTGTTGCAGGAAGCTGCCAAATAACGGGTGATAGCTGAACCACTGACCGGAATCATCCATGCGTTGCAGAAACAGCCCCTGGCGCTCAATCTCCTCCAGCCAGCGTTGGCCGTTCTCCTCACCGGTGACTTCGGCGATCAGCGCCGCATTGAGCGAACGTAGCAGCGCGCTTTTTAACAGGAAATGGCGGGTGGGCAACGTCACGTTATCCAGCACTTCCTCGACCAGATAGTCGTTTAAGTGACTGGCATTAATACCCGACAGACGTCGGGCCGAATGCTGCGCCGCGCCTGCGCCCTGCCGGGCCGACAGGGCGATCAGCTGCAGAGCCGTTGCCCAGCCTGCGACGTCATCGCACAGGCGCCCGGTTTCGTCGGACGCCAGCGGTGCGGGCAGCCGGGCAGCAAAAAACGCCTGCGCTTCCTGATGGGTAAAGGCCAGTTGCTGGCTGCTGAGTTCCAGCAGCTGTTCGCGCACGCGCAGATTGGCAATGCCTAACTGCGGCAGATTACGCGAGAGCACGACCAGCGTGACGTTTTCAGGTTGATGGCGTAGAAAGAAGCGCATGGCATCATGAATCGCCGGATTGGTGATGTGATGGTAATCATCAATGATCAGCCACAGCGGCTTATGCCATTCCTGCAAATCGTTAATGAGTTGGGTAAAAAGTGCGTTAAGGTTGACGTACTGCCGCTTCTGCGCCAGCACTTCACTACGGCGGCAGCATCCCTGCGTGGACTGCTGCAGGGCCGCTACCAGATAATCCGCAAAGCGCTCCGTCTGGTTGTCGCTTTCATCCAGGGAATACCAGCCCAGCTCGGCTTTATCGGCTGCCCAGTGGGAGATCAAGGTGGTTTTACCGTAGCCAGCGGGGCTGGTCACCAGCACCAGGCGATAGTTACCGGCGGCGGATAATTTTCGTATCAGTCGCTCGCGTTTCACCGTGGTTTCATGCCGGACAGGACGGCTGAGTTTTGAGGGAATTAACATAGACGCACGCTTCTCCATTTGCTTCGGCGCATCATTTTTTTACGCTTCGTAATTATTCTTCACACGTTCAGCTATCCCTCCTGATAAAGCAAGCAGACGCTTAAGTGAATCTTCACAAAAGCGAATCTAATCACACTTAAGTAAAACTTTCGGACTTCCCTCAGGCTCTCCACCCTGCGGCTCCGCCTGCGCGAAATTCTGCCGGGAGGAGGCGCGCGCCGAAACGCAAAAGCACACTATGGGTTATTCCCTTTTCTCCTTAAAACAGGATTTTCGGCTATGACACAGCATCCCTTTGATCAATCGCTTTTTAACGCTGCGCTGGCGCGCCAGTGGCAACAGTTTGGCCTGCAAGAGGCACACGAGATGACGCCGCATCAGTGGTGGCACGCACTGAGTGGTGCGCTGGCTGAAATGCTGCGCGCGCTCCCTGCCCGGCCCGCTTCCGGCGATCAACGCCATGTCAATTATCTGTCGATGGAGTTTCTGACCGGACGACTGACCGGCAATAACCTCCTCAACCTGGGCTGGTATAACGCTGTCGCTGCCGCCTTATCGCAATGGGATGTGTCACTCAGTGACGTACTGGAAAACGAGCGCGATCCGGCGCTGGGTAATGGCGGCTTAGGGCGTCTGGCAGCCTGCTTTCTGGACGCGATGGCCACTGTCGGTCAGCCCGCTACCGGCTATGGCCTGAATTACCAGTACGGTCTGTTTCGTCAGCGTTTTGTCGACGGCGCGCAGGATGAACAACCCGACGACTGGCAGCGCGAGCGTTATCCCTGGTTTACGTACAATGCCCGGCGGGATGTCCAGGTGGGCTTAGGCGGCAGAGTCAGCAACGAAAACGGCACAATCCGCTGGCAGCCCGCGTTTTACCTCAAGGGCGAAGCCTGGGATCTGCCGGTGGTGGGCTTTGAAAATGGCGTGACGCAGCCGTTGCGGCTGTGGCAGGCCACGCATGCGCAGCCATTTGACCTGCAAACCTTCAACAACGGGGCGTTTATGCGGGCTGAAAAACGGGGCATGGATGCGGCGAAGCTGACGAAAGTCCTTTACCCTAACGACCATCATCAGGCCGGCAAAAAACTCCGCCTGATGCAGCAGTATTTTCAGTGCGCCTGTTCGCTGGCTGATATCCTTCGCCGCCACCTGCAGGCGGGCCGTTCGCTCGACAGCCTGGCCGATTACGAAGTGATTCAGCTAAACGACACGCATCCCACGCTGGCGATCCCCGAAATGATGCGGCTGCTGATCGATGAGCACCAATTCAGCTGGGACAGCGCCTGGACCCTCACCCAGCGCACATTTGCCTATACCAACCATACTTTGTTGCCTGAAGCGCTGGAGTGCTGGGATACCGGCATCGTCCGCGCCCTGCTGCCGCGCCATATGTTGATCATCCACCGCCTCAATGCCCAGCTAAAGGCAGAAGTGGATGCACGCTGGCCGGGCGATGACGCGGTCTGGGCCCGACTGGCGATCGTACATCATAAGCAACTCCGCATGGCTAACCTGTGTGTAATGAGTTGCTTTGCCGTAAATGGCGTCGCCGCGCTGCACTCCCGACTCGTCAAAGAAGAACTGTTCCCGGAATACGTCGCACTATGGCCTGATAAGTTTCATAACGTCACTAACGGCATTACGCCACGCCGCTGGATCAACCAGTGCAATCCCCGCCTTGCCCGCCTGATAAGCCACACGCTGAAGCGGCCGTGGATCAACGATCTGGACGCGCTCGCCTCTCTGGAAAACTGGGTGGATGACGCCGGTTTTTGTGCCGACTATCAGCAGATCAAGCAGCAAAACAAGCAGGATTTGGCCGCGTGGATTGCTGAGCGGACCGACATTGTCGTTAATCCCGCGGCGATGTTCGATGTGCAAATCAAGCGACTGCATGAATACAAACGGCAGCATCTGACGCTGCTGCATATCATTGCCCTCTGGCAGATGCTGTGTCGCGATCCACAGGCGAACCTGTGTCCGCGCGTGGTGATCTTCGGGGCCAAAGCGGCACCCGGTTATGCGCTGGCCAAAAACATCATTTACGCCATTAATCAGGTTGCTGAGGTCATAAATCACGACCCGCGCGTGGCCGATCGCCTGAAAGTGGTGTTTATTCCGGACTATAACGTTTCTGTTGCTGAACGGCTGATCCCTGCCGCGGACCTGTCAGAGCAGATATCAACGGCGGGCAAAGAAGCGTCCGGCACCGGCAATATGAAGCTGGCCCTGAACGGCGCGCTTACGATAGGTACGCTCGATGGTGCCAACGTCGAAATTGCCGAACAGGTCGGTGAAGACAATATCTTTATCTTTGGCCACACCGTGGAGCAGGTGCAGGCGCTGAAGGCCGGGCATTACGATCCTGTTCAGTGGCGCACCAACGACGTCCAACTCGACCAGGCCTTACAGGCGCTGGAAAACAGCACCTTTAGCGCGGGCGATACGCACGCGTTTGACCTGCTGTTAAACAGTCTCGGTCCTGAGAACGGCGATCCCTGGCGGGTGCTGGCTGACTTCCGTCACTATCTGAATGCTCAGCAACGTGCCGAAGCCTTATGGGCCGATAAGCAGGCGTGGACGCGCGCAGCCATCCTGAATACCGCCCGCTGCGGAATGTTCAGTGCGGACCGTGCGATTCGCCATTACCAGCAGCGCATCTGGCAGCGTAAAGGATAATTACAATGACGCCTTTTCACCCCCCTCAGGAGACGGGCCGCATTGCAACGGAATATGTGGATGCGCATGGAACGGTGCAGACGGTTTCTGCCCTCACGCGTCAGCGTTTGCTGACGGCGATGGCGCGCGAGTCGGCCCCATCCACACCATTGCCCCCCGTATGGGTTATCGCGCAGGGTAAACCGATAGTGTTAACGCCTGTGCTGACCGGTCCCACGCGCTGGCAGTTAACAAGCGAATACGGGCAGCACTGGTCGGGGCAATGTGAGCCGGATAAACCGTTGTGCTTACCGGAACTGCCTGATGGCTACCATCAATTGCGCCTGACGCAAGGCATGCAACGGGTTATCTGCCAGATAATTGTGACGCCGTCACGTTGCTATGCGCCGGAGGCGTTGCTTAAGGGGCGCAGGCGCTGGGGAACCTGTGTGCAGCTCTATTCGTTGCGCTCAGCGGGCAACTGGGGCATGGGCGATTTTGCCGATCTGCGGCAACTGGTGAACGAGACCGGTCAGCGAGGCGGCGCCTTTATCGGTCTGAATCCGTTACATGCGCTGTTCCCCGCGCTGCCCGATCAGGCCAGTCCTTACAGTCCCTCTTCCCGGCGCTGGCTGAATGTGTTGTATATCAGCGTGCCCGATGTGGCTGATTTTACGCTGAGCGCCGCCGCACAGGCCTGGTGGCTCGCGGCAGAAACGCAGGACGTTCTCCAGCGCGCCCGCGCGGCACAATGGGTGGATTATCCCGCTGTCGCGTCGCTCAAGCTCACCGCACTGCGGTTTGCATGGGCGCAGTTTTTGCAGCGTGATAACGAGGACAGTGAGGTTGTCGCATTCGAGGCGTTTGTCCTTCAGGGTGGTGAAAGCCTGCTGCATCAGGGCATTTTCGATGCCTTACAGGCCTGGTTTGTGGGTCAGGATCCAACCTGTCACGGCTGGGATACCTGGCCCGCTGCGTATCAACAGCCGGACAGCGCCGCCGTGCACGCCTTTCGCATCGAACACGGCGATGAGATCCGTTTTTATCAGTGGTTACAATGGCTTGCCGCCCGACAGTTTGCGGCCTGCTGGCAGGACAGCCAGCGGCTACAGATGACGCTGGGGCTTTATCGGGATCTCGCCGTCGGCGTGGCCGCTAATGGGGCTGAAACCTGGAGCCAGCGCGCCTTGTATTGCCTGGCGGCCAGCGTGGGCGCGCCGCCGGATATTCTGGGACCGCTGGGCCAGAACTGGGGATTACCGCCGCTGCATCCCGGGGAATTGTATGACCGGGCATACGAACCCTGGATAACCCTGCTGCGTGCGAATATGCGTGACTGTGGCGCACTGCGTATTGACCATGTGATGGCGTTACTGCGTCTGTGGTGGATTCCGGCGGGTGAAACGGCAGCGGAAGGTGCCTATGTGACCTATCCTGTCGACGATTTGCTGGCCATTCTGGCGCTGGAAAGCCAGCGTCACCGCTGCATGGTGATCGGAGAAGATCTGGGTACAGTACCGGATACCATCGTGGCGAAACTGCGTGATGCCGGCGTTTACTCCTACAAAGTGCTCTACTTTGAACGAACCGCTGAACGCGCCTTTCGTCCGCCTGCCGCATGGCCTGCGCAGGCCATGGCGGTAGCCACCACCCATGATATGCCAACGCTGCGCGGCTGGTGGCAACACGACGATCTGACGCTCGGCAGCCAGTTGGGACTCTATCCTGACAACGCGGTGCTGGCCGGGCTCCATCGCCAGCGCAGGACAGCCCGCGCGGCGCTGTTGCAGAGCCTGCAGCGCCAGGGTTATCTGAAGAACGGCGCACTGGTGCAGGCCAACAGCCCGCGCATGAGTCTGGTGTTGAATACCGCGCTTCATTACTATCTGGCTGACTGCAACAGCGCCCTGCTGGGCTTGCAGCCCGAAGACTGGCTGGATATGGCTTCTCCGGTCAATGTACCCGGCACGGTGGAGACCTATCCGAACTGGCGACGTAAGCTCAGCCTGCCGCTGGAGGCGATGTTTGCCGATGCGCGGATTAACGGGCTGCTGGCGACCATGACGCAGAAGCGCGGATAAGAAAATAATGCGGTCCATATCAACCAAAATACAATGCCGATATGGACTGTTAAATGAATTTGGGTGTTGGCTACGCTTCATATGTCATTTCTGTGGCCGGGTTCAATTTACCTTTGGACCGAAACTTGCACACTGGCAAAGATATTAATCAGATTTATTAATATATTGAGAGGGTGCGATGATCGGTTGCTGTGAGTGTTGCGGTCTTGCTTTAAACAGGGGGCTTCCCAAAGTCAAAAACAACGTTGAATATAAAAGTTGCCCGAAATGCTCTGTGACACACGGACGGCAGCATATTTACTTTCAGACGCCTAATCACTTTGGAACCACACCCGCGCGTGAAACGATAAATAATCCTCAAGGTCTTCAAAGTTATTGTGAAAGTTGCAGGCCCGCCTCAGAAAAAGACAACCCATCGAGAGTATTTCAGCATGGCTTAACATGTCATCATTTCGAATAGTCGTTCAATTTTCCGGCCGACATTCGTATTTACTTCTCTGACTGACAAAAAAAGGTGCGCCTCAGCGCACCAGGTGGAGCAAATCAGCACTGTGGAGTGATTACTCCTTGCCTTTAACACTGCTGATAAATGTTTTTCGTGCGGAAGGTGAACCGAGCCGCTCTGCTTCGTCGAGCAGTTTAAGCGCTTTATCAATATTGCCCTGGGCCACTGCCTGCCTGATGCTCTGGTTAAAATAGCTTTCGGTATCGGTGACAAGGGGCTGCGATTTTGTGTCAGGCGCAGCAGTGGGTTGCGCGGCCTGCACGGCAGGTTGTGTTTGTCCGACCGTCACGGGCGTTGAACGGGAAGCGCCAAACAGCGGCCCGACCAGTATCGAGGAGGCGGAACTGGTGCTGACGTTGATTTTTAGCCTGCCCGAGAGGCTATGGCGGGCAACGGGATCGGGAATATCCGGCACCGCGTGGCCGGTTCCCCTGGCATAGGCTTTTGCCGGATCCAACAGCGTAGTGGTTTGTGTCAGATCCTTTTCTGTGGTGAACACTAACAGATAGATTTTCTGCTGCCCCGGCACGGGCGTCAGTTTCATTACGCCTTCAAGCCGGTCAGCGGCCATTACGCCGGGTTGCTGATAGGTAAACCAGCGGCTCGGAAACCAGGCGGCCGGACGGAGATGTTCATCCAGGACAAGCACATTGGGGGCAAATACCTGGTTGTTCTGCACCTCGCTGCTCAGGGTAATGGTCAGCTCTCCCAGCGTCGCAGGCAGGCTGTAAGCCGCGACCGGGCCCGTCATCCCCGGGACATTCCATCGTGAATGGCTGCCATCAAGCACTGTCACCTGAGCGCGTGAAGTATCCAGCGGCTGCCAGGTCAGGCTTTGCAGACTCGTTTGTGAAAAGTGTGGTGCGGCAGAGACATCCTGCGGCATCAGATTGATTTCGGCGCGGACAGTAGCGCTGTGCCCTGCCAGCAGCATTGCGCTCAGGCTCAGCGCTAATCCGACTTTATGCATTTTCATTGTGAACCTCGCAGAACCGGCAGCGGCACCGCCAGGCAATAGCAGCCGCTACCAGAAAAAAAGAATGCGGTTAGAGAACGTTAACCGGGGATCGCCTTACCACCAGATTTCCATCTGGGCGCCAAAGGTCCACTCGTCATTGTTGCCACGACTGTTGGTGAACAGGCCGTTGCCACTGCTGTCACGTGCGGCCAGCGTAGTGAGATCGCCCGCCGCATCTTTGCTGTAGCCCCACTTCTCGTCCCATTTGGCATAGGTCGCAAACAGACGCAGCGCCGGGCGCGACCAGATGCTGTCACCTGCCTGCCAATGCTGGGCAAGCGTGATTTTGTACTGGCCATTGCGCTCGCCGACCTCCTGAGACTTCACGTTGTCATAGCCGACTTCCAGCAGGGTGCTCATGATCGGTGTCCATTTGTACATTGGCCGCACGCCCACGGTGTACCACTCGTTGCCCCGGTTGTTATCGAGGTCGGTGTTCTGGTACATCGCGACGTACATCATGTCCCAGCGCTCTGCCAGCGAGATTGCGCCGTGATCCAGGATCCGGTACAGCCGGCCGTTGTTATTGATATTGCTGCCCTGCGCTAACCCTTTGCCCTGTGACGTCAGCGCGTCCGTGGCGTACTGGAGCACAAACTTGTTGTAGCCCTTCAGCATGCTCTGGGTATGTTCTGCGGTGAACAGCCAGCCATCTTTTGAGGCGCCCTCGTCCAGGCGATAACCGTCACGGGCATTGGCACGACCATAGTCCACGCCCAGCTCAAGCACGCCATTGGGGTTGGTTTCCAGTCCGGCCAGCCGCACGTCAAAGACATCGTCAGCTGTGCTGGTGGCGTAATTGCGGATTCGATCGCTGGAGAATGTATACGAACCGCCCGCTTCTGAGGAACGGGTTGCCGCAAAAGAAAGCTTTCCAAATCCCAGATCGACATCTTCCAGGCCCGCCCCCGGTCCCGAAATATCCCAGTAGTAGAAGTCGATCATGTGTACATCGTGGCGTTGATAAAAACGCTTACCGGCCCAGATCGTAGAACCCGGCAGCGCATCAATCAGGTTCTTGCCTTTGACATTGGCCTCACGAAACGCCGGTGAGGTGGATTCCCAGTCATTTTGCTGAGAAACCGAGTACGCCACGTTGGTGTCAAAATAGAAGCTCTTATCGCCCTCTTTCCACACTTCCTGACCCAGCTTCAGTTCCGCGTAGGTTTCGCATTCGTTGCCGAGGCGGTATTTACTTTGTGCACCGGTTGCCTGAAAGCATTGCTGCTCGCCGCCGCTACCGGTCCAGCCGATGCCGGAGCGCGCATAACCGGAAAAATCCACCGCCATAAGCGGCGCAGACAGCGTGCCTGTCGCCACGGCCACGGCGAGGGAAAGCTTGCGCAGAGTTAACATTTTCGATCTCCTGAGGTTATTGCTTTTTGTATTTGGCGGGCTCAACACCGGGTTCCTGATGCAGCCTGCGGCACGCGCTTCCGTCCTCGCGGAACAGGTGACAACGCTCGGGCGGCAAGCCAATACCCATCGTGGTGCCCTCTTTTACCAACACCACGTCCTCCTGGCGGTACACCAGGTTTTGACGGATGGCGGGGATTTGGATGTGGATCTGCGTTTCATGTCCCAGTTGCTCGACAACCTGGACTTCACCTTCCAGCGTAACGTCGGCGATCTCGCTGGAGAGAAGGTGTTCGGGACGGATGCCCAGAGACATGTTGCTGCCGACCTGCACACCGGTGCTGTCGACCGGCAGCCATACAAATTGGTTATTGGGCAGGCGCACCTGCACCTGCTCAATGGCGGTCGCCGTGACCTTGACGGGCAGAAAGTTCATTTTGGGCGAGCCGATAAACCCTGCGACAAAGCGGTTGGCCGGATAGTGATACAGCTCCAGCGGTCGGCCAACCTGTGCGACGCGTCCGGCGTCCAGCACGACGATCTTATCGGCCAGCGTCATCGCTTCGATTTGATCGTGGGTGACATAAATCATCGTGCGTCCGAGGCGCTTATGCAGACGGGCGATCTCGATGCGCATCTGCACCCGCAGCGCGGCATCCAGATTAGAGAGCGGTTCATCCAGCAAAAAGACGCGCGGCTCTGCCACCAGAGTGCGGCCAATGGCCACACGTTGACGTTGCCCGCCGGAGAGCGCTTTGGGGCGGCGGTCAAGCAGATGTACCAGTTGCAGCACTTCGGCGACCTGCGTCACGCGCTGTTCAATGTCTGCTTTCTTCACGCCCGCAAGCTTCAGGCCGAAAGACATGTTTTCAGCGACAGAGAGATGGGGATAAAGCGCATAGGACTGAAACACCATCCCGATCCCGCGTTCAGCGGGTGGGACATCATTCATTCGCCGATCGCCGATCAACAATTCTCCACTGGTGATGGTTTCCAGCCCGGCGATCATGCGTAACAGTGTGGATTTGCCGCACCCCGACGGCCCGACAAAGACCACGAACTCCCCTTCAGCCATCTCCAGGTTAATGTTCTTCGACACCACCGTGTCGCCCCAGGCTTTGGTGACATTGCGTAATACGACGCTTGCCATAGTGCTTTCCTCTCACTCACGAATGCGGCCTGCACGGCAGCGGAAAATTCTGGCGTTTACTATGCGCAGAGCCTTACCCCGTCACATCCTCCGCAAACGCGCTTTTGCTGGGGGAGGAGCCGGGAGGAGGAGAACATGGCGACCTTGACGGACTGCGTGCCATCGCGCCGTTTTTTGTGATGGATAACGCAGTCTGGTGGGGGCCATTGTGTGAGCTGTACCGTGATAACGCGCTTATTTTGCTACGGCGATCACGGCCCGGCTGGCGCAGGCGTAGACCGCAGGAGGATGAGAAGCCCGACAGAACACCCACAATGTGGCGCAGGCAACAGATGTGTTTCCGCTAACAGGATGGAGTGTTAAAGATGAAAACCGGCGCAAAGATTTTGGCTCTGTCAGCCCTTGCGGCTGTGCTGTTCTCGGCCTCAGCCATGGCAAAAATTGAAGAAGGCAAACTGGTCATCTGGATCAACGGTGACAAAGGCTATAACGGCCTGGCCGAGGTGGGGAAAAAGTTTGAGCAGGAAACCGGTATCCACGTCACCGTCGAACATCCGGATAAGATGGAAGAAAAATTCCCCCAGGTTGCCGCAACGGGTGATGGCCCGGATATTATTTTCTGGGCGCACGATCGCTTTGGCGGCTATGCCCAGTCGGGTTTATTAGCCGAAGTCACGCCGGACGCGACCTTTCAGCAAACGATCTTCCCCTTCACCTGGGATGCGGTTCGCTACAATGGCAAATTGATCGGCTATCCGGTCTCGGTGGAATCACTGTCGCTGATTTATAACAAAGATCTGTTGCCAACGCCGCCGAAAACATGGGAAGAGATGGCCGCGCTGGATAAGCAACTGCGCGCAAAAGGCAAAAGCGCCATCATGTTTAATCTGCAGGAACCCTATTTCACCTGGCCTCTGCTGGCCGCCGGTGGCGCTTATGCCTATCAAGGAAACGCGGGCCATTACGATGTCAACAACACGGGCGTCGACAGTGCCGGGGCGAAAGCCGGTTTGCAGTTTCTGGTCGATCAGGTCAAGGCAAAGGTCCTGAATGCGGATACCGACTATTCCATTGCTGAAGCCGCCTTTAATAAAGGCCAGACGGCCATGACGATTAACGGCCCCTGGGCCTGGAGCAATATTGATAAAAGCGGTATTCACTACGGCGTTGCGGCATTGCCAACGTTAAACGGTAAACCGTCTAAACCTTTCGTTGGCGTGCTGAGCGCCGGCATCAATGCGGCCAGCCCTAATAAAGAGCTGGCAAAAGAATTTCTGGAAAACTACCTGCTGACGGATGCGGGTCTGGAAACCGTCAACAAAGACAAACCCCTGGGCGCGGTGGCGCTGAAGTCTTTCCAGCAAAAACTGGAAAAAGACACCCGTATCGCCGCCACCATGAACAATGCGCAAAACGGCGAGATTATGCCCAATATTCCGCAGATGGCGGCCTTCTGGTACGCCATGCGCACCGCCACGCTTAACGCCCTCAGCGGTCGGCAAACCGTCGATGCCGCGCTAAAGGATGCGCAGTCACGTCTGAATAAATAAACCTTATAAAGCGGGCCGGTAAAACGGGTCCGCCTCTTGCCGTTGAGGAAATCGGGTCATGTCAGAAAAACCGCAAGCGGGACGGCATCGTTCGTTGTTGAAAGGTCTGGTGGTGGGCATGTGCTGCCTGCTGGTCGGCTACCTGTTAGTGCTGATGTACGCCCAGGGGGAATACCTGTTCGCCCTGCTCACGCTGGTGATCAGCGGACTGGGGATCGGGATTTACAGCCAGCGCCGGGCTTACGCCTGGCGCTATGTTTATCCGGGCCTGGCCGGAATGACACTGTTTGTGTTGTTTCCCCTGGCCTGCACGGTGGGCATTGCTTTCACCAACTACAGCAGCACCCATCAGCTGAGTCAGGAACGGGCGGAGCAGGTCTTACTCAGCCGACACTATCAGGACGGCGCAGGTCTGAATTTTTCGCTGTTTGCGGTAAACGATCGCTGGCAGTTGGTCCTGACGAACAGCGCAGATAATCAGTCCTGGGTTTCCGCGCCCTTTTCCTTTGCGGCGGTCGGAAACCTGAAGATGGTCAGTGGGCCGATTCCAGACGGAACGCGCGCGTCGCTCCGTGTCATTACGACGCATCGTCAGGCCCTGGGGAAGATCCGCGCTGAAATGCCGGATGGGCGTGAACTGGTGATGAGTTCGCTGCGTCAGTTTTCCGGCACACGTCCGCTGTATCAGGTGGTGGATGGTGACACGCTGAAAAATCAGCAAAGCGGCCTTCGCTATCGGGCAAACCCCGAAACGGGCTTCTACCAGGCGATCACTGCGCAGGGGCAATGGGGAAATGAACAGTTAAGTCCCGGCTTCACCGTAAGCGCGGGCTGGAAAAACTTTGTGCGGGTGTTTACCGATGAGGGGATTCAAAAGCCCTTCCTGGCGATTTTCGGCTGGACGATGATCTTTTCCTTACTGACGGTGGTGTTGACGGTCGCTGTCGGCATGGTGCTGGCCTGTCTGGTGCAATGGGAGGCGCTGAAAGGCAAAGCGATTTATCGCGTCCTGCTGATTCTGCCGTATGCCGTGCCCGCGTTTATCTCCATCCTGATTTTCAAAGGGCTGTTTAATCAGAGCTTCGGCGAAATCAATGTGCTGCTCAGTACGCTGTTTGGGATCAAACCGGCATGGTTTAGCGATCCGACGCTGGCCCGCACGATGCTGATCATTGTGAATACCTGGCTGGGTTACCCCTACATGATGATCCTGTGCATGGGACTGCTGAAAGCGATCCCAGAGGATTTGTATGAAGCCTCTGCGATGGACGGTGCGGGCCCGCTGCAAAATTTCTTTTTAATTACGGTGCCGCTGCTGCTGAAGCCGTTAACGCCGCTGATGATTGCCAGTTTTGCCTTTAACTTTAATAACTTTGTACTGGTTCAGTTGCTGACCAATGGCGCACCTGACCGACTCGGCACGACCACACCGGCCGGTTACACCGACCTGCTGGTGAACTACACATGGCGCATCGCGTTTGAAGGCGGCGGCGGGCAGGATTTTGGTCTGGCGGCCGCGATTGCGACGCTGATTTTCCTGTTGGTTGGCGCTCTGGCGGTGCTGAATCTGAAAGCTGTCCGAATGAAATTTGATTAAGGAGACGTTATGGCTATGGTGCAACCCAAATCGCAACGGTTGCGTCTGCTTCTGACGCATCTGCTGCTGCTGACGTTTATCGCGGCAATCGTCTTTCCGCTGCTGATGGTCGTGGCCATCTCGCTGCGCGCCGGTAACTTTGCCACCGGCAGCCTGATCCCCGATCAGATCTCGTGGGAGCACTGGCGGCTGGCGCTGGGGTTCAGCGTCCAGCACGCCGACGGTTCCGTTACGCCGCCGCCCTTTCCGGTGCTGTTGTGGCTCTGGAACTCCGTGAAAATTGCCGCGATCAGCGCACTGGGCATTGTGGCGCTGTCGACCACCTGCGCCTATGCCTTTGCTCGTATGCGCTTTAAAGGCCGCGCCAGCATGTTGAAAGGCATGCTGATTTTTCAGATGTTCCCGGCGGTACTGTCCCTGGTGGCGCTCTATGCCCTGTTTGATCGCATTGGACAATACGTACCGTTTATCGGCCTGAATACTCACGGCGGTGTGATTTTCGCCTATCTGGGCGGTATTGCGCTGCATGTCTGGACGATTAAGGGCTATTTCGAAACGATTGACCGATCGCTGGAGGAGGCCGCTGCCCTTGACGGTGCCACGCCGTGGCAGGCATTTCGTCTGGTGCTGCTGCCGCTGTCCGTGCCCATTTTAGCCGTCGTGTTTATTCTGGCTTTTATTGCCGCCGTGACGGAAGTGCCGGTAGCGTCTTTACTGCTGCGCGACGTGAACAGCTATACCCTGGCCGTCGGGATGCAGCAGTACCTCAATCCGCAAAATTATCTGTGGGGGGATTTTGCTGCCGCTGCCGTGCTCTCTGCCATTCCGATTACCCTGGTGTTTTTGCTGGCGCAACGCTGGCTGGTTAATGGCCTGACCGCCGGTGGCGTTAAAGGCTGACAGCTTCATCATTTGCCACTGCTGTGCTCGTGTTGGCGGCCACTGGCCGCCTTTTTTAATTGTCGTCTGTCAGATCGTCATAAACGGCACGCAGTCGCATACGCAGATACAGCACGGCTTTGTGCTTGCGCGACAACAGAGTCTGAACGCTTACGCCGGTGGCGTGAGACAGTGCTTTGTAACTTATGCCCTGCAGTTCTGTTTTATCGAACACCTCGAACTGCGCTGGCGGCAGTTCAGACAGTGCCGCTTCCAGGGCTTCCCAAAGCAGCCCCCGGAGATAATCGTCTTCGGGCGTTTGCGGCGTGCCAAACAGGGTTTCCGCCAGTTCGACGTCTACCGCCTCCTCCTCATCATCATCCTGCTCATAAGGAAAAAGCGGCAGTTCTCGTTTCTTACGCGCCCGGTCGGTCATTTCATTACGCGCCGCCCGAAACAACCACGCCGAGATATTCTCTACAGGTTGTTCTACCCCGATCAGCTGACAGGTCACTTCCTGCAAAATATCCTCAGCCTCATCGCGAACGGCGATGCGACCCCGGATAAAAGCGTGGAGTTTTGTTTTGCAGCGTTCAAGCGCTTTTACCAGTGATGCGGTTTGCAATGCGCTGGCCTTCATCGTCATTACTCTGTCCGGGTGTCAGAATGAGTGTCCGCAGACGGTGGCTGCTCTTCCCGGCATCTGTCCCGACGGTGGTGAGCACGATGGCCGAACCCTTCACGCCGTTGCTTCATAAATTCATCCCGTTCTTCCGGTGTCATCTGCATCCAGCGCTCATGCATGCGCCGCCGCGCCTTGCCAAACATCCCCGGTCTGATGCCCAGGCCGCCAAACAGAATCCGGCACAGCAACAGCAGTCCGGCGGCCTGCCAGAAACCAATTGTTTTAACGCCTGTAATGGCAGGCAGTATGGCATTCCATAGTGTCATGACCAGCAGACACAGCACGACAATTAACACGCCCCCGACAATGAACGCCTTTGGCAGGCGGTGCCTGCCAATGCCGCGAGAAGGGTGAAACGGGTGATTATCGACATTTCTCATAGTTGTATGACCTCAGCAGTGATTAACATGATGAGGTAGACGAATGAGCCCGCAAAATATTGCTGGCTCGTTAAAAAAAATTTGTTGAGTGTGAAAGGTGGCGGTCAGTTCTGGCATAAAACCGCGCTGCCGATCAGCACAGGCCGACCGGCAACGGGCAAGAGGTTAAAACCACGGGACAGAAAATCCCGCTCATGGTGACAACGTCACATCATGATTTACTTACTTGGTCAGGCGTCACTTTTTCGACCGCCCTGCCTTCAAGCACCGCCTTCACAACGGTAAAAACGTCGGTGTTATCAATATAGTCGCCCTGGTTGTAGCCTACATGCTTAGCATAGCCCGCATCGATGCCACGCACGCGCTCCGCAAAGGCATCGGCCCCAACGCCTTTTGCCCACAGCGGCACAAGCGCGTTGGAATGGTTGCCGGTTGGACGGAATGAGATGCCGGGCATCATGCCTTTCCCTTTATTAATGACGGCCTGGAAAGGGATGTTCTGCGCATCGGGTCCCATTGGCATGCCGTTGTCGTGATCGGTCGTCACGATCAATAGCGTCTCGTTCCAGTTACTGTTTTTCTCTACCCATTCAATCACGGAGGCCACAGCGTTGTTGAAGTCTGCACTTTCTTCAATCAGGCGACCATATTCCACGCCGACGCAGTTAGGGTTGTAGGAATTCCCCCAGTCGCCTTTTTCGCTACAGGCATTGCTGGTATGCGCGGACCAGTCAGTCGCACCGCCTTCGACCATCATAAAAAAGCCGTCGGGGTTTTTACTCAGGTGCTGAATGGCTCCCCGGGTCATCGTATTCAGGGTCGGTACCGTGGCAATAAACGCATCCCCGGACGGATTCGCCGCATCTTTACCAACAATGGCGGCCTGACGGCCCTGCTGCAACGTGCCGTTGGGGGCAACGTTCGGCGATCCCAGTAACGGGCCGCTATGAACCAGCGCGCCACTGGCGAGGCGGGCAAACGCCTCAGTACTGCGCACCACTTTCCACGGCTGACCACCCGCAGGGGCCAGCTTGCCAGCATTGAGCAATGTCCAGTCAGCTTCAGACAGGTAACGGTGCGCATCTTCTCCGCACCCCACGGTGGTTTCGTTTGAAGCCAGATGCTGACAGTCGGTGCCGTTGGCGTTAAAGCCCGGCAAACCGGTTCCCATAATCAGATCCAGTTTCCCTGACGTCAGCATTTGTTTCGCAATCGCGTGATAATCGTTACGCGACGCGTTTTGTGCGCCAAAGGCGGCGGGCGTGGCGTGAGAGAATGGCACGCTGGTGACGACGCCTGTCGCTTTGCCCATGGCTTTCGCCGTTAGTGTGACAAAATCAACCGGTTGTCCGTTGTTATCGACGTTGATGGCATTGTTATAGGTTTTAATTCCTGACGCCAGCGCTGTGCCGGCGGCGGCGCTGTCCGTTGGATTCACCGCCAGATAGTCGTAACCCCTGAACGGCAGATCCTTATTATCTGTTCGGGTTGTATCCCAGGCTTTCTGCGGATCGTAATTAACCAGAGAGGCATTATTGTGCGTGGCTTTTTTTGAGGCATTCAGGGGATAGGTTGTCATGGCATATTTTGCCGGAAACGCGGCATACGGCGTACTTTCACGGCTGCCATACTGCCAGTAGGCTGTTGCATCCCAGGTGCCCCAGCCTGCCCCGTCATTAATCATGATAATCACATTTTTGGCTTTCACTTCTGCCGCCAGCACGGCGGAGCTGGCGGTCATACCGCCCATTGCCAGCATAAGCAGACTGAGTTTACCCAGAGAAAACGCGGCAGCGGTACGGTAAAGACGTGGTTTGCGTGACATAAAACTCTCCCTATCATTGCGGCAAGCCCCTGACAGACAAGCCAGGTTTCAACCCATGTCAAACAATGTCTGTTTGTAACATTGATGGCTGCGCAGTATTACGGCGACGTGTGACAGTTTTATGAAGAAAATCCCCCTCTGTTTCCCCCCTGTCTGACCATCGCTTGCGGCGTAACGGATAAAAAGCTTTTATATCAATGCATTGAGGCATCACTTTAAAAAACCTGCTGCAGAAAGCGTGCTGTGTAAAGCTCTGTAAGTGAGCACACGGATGACCCAACGTTAATGCCAGGGCGTGCCGACTTTGTTTGTTAATTTGACGTTGGGATTTTGTGTCTTAATTTCACAACCTGTAAGCAGACACAAAAATCCTGCCAAATTTCAGCTCAAGTGTGGCGGAAGCTTTCATAAGCCTCTGATTAGCAAGAAAAGCCAAATTCATTTACTTGAAAAGGTATTTGATAACTTCTGCCGACAGTATTTAACACGGCAATAAAACGTAAGCACATAGCAAACCCGTAACGATCACTGTCGCGTCGTTTGCCCGTGATAGCGATACATTCCGATATTCAGGAGCATTAAAATGAAAGCACTTGTTCAGGATCTTTTGTCTATCTTCTCTCCTCAGACAGTCAGCCCTGTGTTTATCCGTAGCGGCTTATCTCAGGAAGAAAAAAATGCCATCACCCCGATGGGCGTAACGACGGTGACCTGGGCGACCTCAATGCAGGAAGTGACTGATGCGCTGCTGCGCAAAGCCACCGAGGCCGGTGCTGTGGGTTACCACATTACCCAGGTTGATTCTCACAAACCCGGTAATGACCAGCAGCATATTCTGGAAGCGACCGCGACCCTGTATGCGCTGGATGAGAAGGCATTGCAGAGAGCACACTAGTGACATCTCCATCTTCGCAACGCGTTTTTAGCCCTTCCGAACCCTGCTGATTATCCGGATGATAACAGCAGGGTTTTTTGATCCTTTTCCTGCTGCCAACGCCGGCATAGTCTGCATTTTTAAACATTTCTCCGGTGTCTCATCGTGCGGTGTAAATCAGAAACTTAACTGTATGATGTAACTAATATCAGTTAAGGGATAAATTGTTTTGCCGCCTGTCGCCCCTGTTTTGCATTCAGCCACTATAGTTTTTCAACGTATTGATTCTCAGACATGAGGTTTTTATGAGCACGCTGTTTTCCACTTTTTCACTCGGTGAATTAACGCTCGATAACAGAATTGTTATTGCGCCAATGTGTCAGTATTCCGCTGAAGAGGGTTGCGCAACCGCCTGGCATCGTATCCATCTGGGGCAGCTCGCCTTTTCAGGGGCTGGACTGTTAATCATTGAAGCGACCGCGGTAGAAGATATTGGTCGTATCACCTACGGCGACCTGGGGTTATGGAATGATGAAACCGAAGCCGCACTGGCGGCGGTATTAGCGGACATCCGTCGCTATTCCGATATGCCGATTGGTATTCAGTTGGGTCATGCCGGGCGCAAAGCATCCTGCGACGTGCCGTGGGAAGGCGGCGAACACATCTCGCCTCAGAACGGTGGCTGGCAAACCGTGGCCCCTTCCGCCCTGCCGTTCAGTGAAGGCGATCATCCGCCCAGGGCAATGGACGCCAGCGCGCTGGCGCGTGTCAAAGAGGCGTTTGTCGCTACGGCAAAGCGGGCCGTTCGTCTTGGCCTTGAACTCATTGAGGTGCATGCCGCGCACGGCTATCTGCTGCACCAGTTTCTGTCGCCGCTTTCCAATGCCCGCAATGATGAATACGGCGGCTCACTGGAGAACCGAATGCGTTTTCCGCTTGAGGTCTTTAAAGCAGTACGTGAGGCCGTCCCGGCCGCCATTCCGGTGGGCGTGCGTATTTCTGCCAGCGACTGGGTTGAGGGCGGCTGGGATGTAAGCCAGTCCATTGCCTTTTCGCAACAGCTGGAAGCGCTGAACTGCGCCTATATCCACGTTTCCAGCGGGGGCCTGTCAGAACAGCAGCAGATCAGCGTCGGCCCGAACTATCAGGTCCCTTTCGCGCGGGATATTCGTCAGCAAATCGGTATCCCGGTGATTGCGGTAGGCTTAATTACCGAGCCGCAGCAAGCCGAAGATATTTTGCAGCAGGGGGAAGCGGATCTGGTCGCGCTGGCGCGCGGTATGCTTTATAACCCACGCTGGCCATGGCACGCCGCTGCCGCATTCGATGCAACGGTGAAAGCGCCGCCGCAGTATCTGCGTTCTGAACCTCACGGCGCAAAAGGAACACTGACGCCGGACGAGTAAACCGTTATGGCCGCACGGCGTGCGGCCTTACTGATAGTGTTGAAGACAACGCTGTAGCGCCAGATGCGGGCCGGTCAGGGGCTGACGTGTTGATGCGAAATGCGCCGCCGCCGGTGCCATTGACGTCTGCGCCAGCACAACCTGCTCCGCGCCCTGCTGCCAGGCCGCTTCAACCGCTTCTGTTACACAGGCAAGATAGCCGGTCTGATCCCCCGCTTTAAACTTCTGCCAGGCCCCCGGAATCAGAACGACCTCTGCCCACCCGTTGACACCGTGAAACAGTGCCCGCGTGGCGCCCAGCGTGGATTCAGCCGCACAAAGCACGACCGTTTGCCTGGGATTTTCGCGGACCGCCTCTGCCAGCATGCTGTCTGTGCGCCAGACCACGCACGGCGAAGATGCGTTTGTAAAGCTTTCAGCCACCGGTCCGAGCGTGGAACAGGTCATCAGAATGGCGTCAAAATGGGGTTGCAGACTCGCCAGCAACGCGCCGATCCGTGCATGAAGTTCAGGCGTCAGTCCGCCACTGGCTTCGGCCTCCGCCAGCAGGTGCGGCATCACCAGATGACTCAGTTGCAGATCTCCCGACGGCAACTGGCTCGCTGCATCGTCAAAGATGCAAATATTGCTGGCCGCAGTATGTAAACAGGCAATGGCGATCATGTGTGGGCTCGGCGTAAAAACAGGTTTTCATCATGCCATGGGCGACGCCAGATTCAAACGTCTCCTCTGTAAGAGAGAGCCGCACGCCAACCCACCAGCCCGTGTGGTAGCGCCTGCTTATTACTTATGCCGTCAGGCCTGCCATGCGGCATGCTGGATAACGATCCGATAGCCGTCCCTGTCCTGAAAGGTTGCGCCGTTTTTTGCCCAGTACGGGTTAAAAGACGTCACTTCAGTAAACCCGGCACGCGTCATTGCCTGACAACGTTGCTGCCAGCACGCCGCGTCCGGCAGATACAGCACCAGCAGATCGTCAACCGTTGTCGCGGGCTGGACAGGATGGTGCTGACAAGACGTAAACTCCAGATGCCAGGGCAAGGTCTTATCGCCCAGCATAATGCCGCTGAATCCGTCATGGTCCCTGAATTCCCCCAGTTTATGCAATCCAAGGCCAGTGCAGTACAGGTCTGCGCTCGCGGTCAGGTCACTGACCGGGCGCGCAATGCGCAGTTGTTGTATCACCATTGCTTCTCCTGATTCTGTAAAAAGGCTATTAATAGTGAGCGTGGATAACGACATAACAGTGAGGTTTATAATGTTTCTGCAGTCAGCACGTTTGTTGCTCAGAGCTATGCGCCCTTCCGACGACAAGGATCTGTTCCGTATTTATGGCGATCCTGCGACCAACACGTTTAACCCGGCGGGCCCGTATCCGAGCCTGGCGTTCGCGCAGCAGAAGCTGGCCGAGAGGCTGGCCGCTTTTGAACGGTACGGGTTTGAAAGCTGGGCGATATCGACGCGAGATGCGCCCGATACGCTGATTGGCTTTGGTGGGTTGAGCGTACGTAAGTTTGCCGGTGAGTTGACCAATAATCTCGGCTATCGCTTTGACACCCAGGCATGGGGTAAAGGTTATGCTACTGAGCTGTCACGTTTTGCCCTGGATTACGGCTTCAACGAGCTGGGGCTGGCGTCCGTGACCGCCTCGGTACGACGTCATCATCAGGCGTCAATTCACGTGCTGGAGAAAAGCGGGTTGCGCTACATCAAAGAGATTTATGACGTCGAAAATGCCCCGCCAAGCCTGTGTTATGCGATCACGCGTGAGCAGTGGCAGGCCTCAGCGGAACGTAAATATTAGCAGGGTGAGCTGCTAATTAACCTGTGCGCAGACGAATGAGAACGCACCAGGATGTGTACTTATCGTAACGGTGATCGCCAGAGGATTTGTCAAGACGACTTGCTGAAAGGCGCCCCGCGATGATTGTCGATTCACACGCAGAACCCGTGTAAATGGGATTCTGCATGAGGGTGCATTTGCTGGTTTCTACGTTTTTACTGGACGGGCCGCCTGAGGTGGTGTCCCTGACACAGTAACAGTCGAAGGCATTTACCACTGTCACCGGTATTGCTTTCAGACCACATTTCCGTCCAGGCATGGCGCTGCATCACACAGCCCCCCCCGGGCGCGCTGGTTGGAGCGCAGAATGCTATCGCGCACCGGTACGGTGCCGCTCTCAATGCAGGCTGTCCACTGCTGAGTAGTCAGCACGGCCGCAAAGTTTGACTGCAGCACTACACAGCATACCCGATGAATCTCTTCTGCACTCACGCGCCCTGCCTGATTTTGGTAAGGAACTGAACCTGAAGCATCACTGAGGTATTCCACAGCAATGCCGTTATGCCACGCATGATTAATGGTAGAAAGATTGCAGTTGTGAGTCATATAGCCCACTACCGTCAGCGTGTTAATGGCGTGATCGGCTAACCAGTGCGCCAGTCCCGTTCCGGTAAAAGCGCTGGCCCGATTTTTACTCAAAAGAAGCGCTCGGGGACGTGAAGCGACAACGGGATGCAACTGCCAGCCATCGCTGTTAATCGCAAAAAGCGGTGATTCTGCGGGCGCAGTATGCTGTACCACGATTACCGGTATGTTTGCCGCACTCGCCCTGTCCATGGCAATCGCGATGTTTTCCAGTGAATGTTGCGGATGTGGATATTCAATCGGCAACGCGCCGCTGAAATATTCATTCTGTACATCAATGACAATAAGCGCGCGTTGAGGTAAAGCGGAAACGGTCATAGCCAAATTCCTCAGATTAGTGGCTCTACAGAGCGTAAAGCCGTAGACACCATCTTCACCCGACGATAATCTCAGCAACAGCGTCCCGAAAGACAACGCACGAAAGTATTGGGCCATCGTTATGGAGAATGATCATGTCGTGCAAAAATATCGCTGTACTGGCTTTTCATGACATCAGTCCTTTTCATCTTTCAGTGCCCTGTCTGGTTTTTGAAAACCGTACCGAACATGGCCTGCCCGCTTTTAACCTGCGGGTTTGCGCAGCCGAGACCGCCAGCGGTGATTTAATCCGTACCTGTGCGGGTTTTATGCTGAAAAGTGAGTTGACGCTCGAAGATGCAACAGACGCGGATGTCTTAATTGTTCCCTCCTGGCGTAGCCCACAGGAGCGTCCGTCGGACGCTATGCTGCATGCGATACGAATGGCACGACAGCGCGGTGCTACGGTCGTGGGGTTGTGCCTGGGTGCGTTTGTATTAGCAGAGGCTGGCGTACTGGATGGACACAAAGCGACTACACACTGGAGCGCAGCACCGTATTTCGCGCAGCATTTTCCCAAAATCAAGCTGATGCAAGATGTGTTGTATCAGGATGCGGATGACGGCAGGCTGGTTACCTCTGCCGGGACGGCCGCCGGTCTTGATTGCTGCCTGCACCTGGTTCGTCGCTGGCACGGCGCCGATATCGCCAATAAGATTGCACGCCGGTTGGTCACGGCCCCGCATCGCCAGGGAGGACAGGCCCAGTACATTGAACAGCCTCTCCATAGCCAGCCGGGAGGCGATCGTCTGTCAGACCTGCTGAACTGGATGGTGGCCAATCTTGCAGAGCAGCACTCTCTGGATTCACTGGCGCAGCGGGTTGCAATGAGCCGACGTAATTTCACCCGCCGTTTTCGCGACCTGACAGGTATGACGGTCAGTCAGTGGTTACAGGGACAAAGGCTGGCCTATGCGCAACGCTTACTCGAAAGCACGCCCCATTCTGTAGAATATGTGGCGCAGTTATCAGGCTTCGGCAGCGCCGTATCACTACGCCAATATTTTAATAAAGCGTTTAATACCTCACCCTCCGCATGGCGGGCACTGTTTGCTCATCGAGGGTAAACGATATTTATCCTTCACTTTTGCTGAGGCGGCACTGTGAGACAGCCTCGTCGGCTCTCTTATCTGTCGCTAATGTCCGGCGGGCATGGCACATCCCTGCGCCACGGGCATCCGTGATAATCAGCCAAGCACATCCTGCACGCAGGCTTTAAACACTTTCACCCCAAGCGCCAGCGCGTCACGGTCAAAATGCATCTCCGGATGATGCAGACCGGGCGTCAGGTTAGCCCCCAGTCCCCAGAAGCCGCCTTTGATCTGTGGACGAAGACGCAGATAGTGAAAGAAGTCTTCACTGCCGGGTGTCGACTTCGGCGCAGTGAGGCCGGTTTCGCCAAATACGCTGCGAATACCACGTGCGATCACGTCTGTGGCCTCGTCATGGATAATGGCGGCGGGCATCTCTTTCAGAATGCGGATCTCTGCGCGTGCGCCATAGGCGGCGGCGCTGCTCTCAATCGCGCGTACCACCTGCGGTTTAAGGGTAGCCATTGCTTCGTTCTCTGCCGCACGCAGATCCCAGCACACCTGCGCTTTATCAGGGATCGAGTTAGTCACGCCCGCATCACAGAGAAACCGTGTCGCTTTTGCGCTCCATGTCAGCGACGGAGCAAGATGAATGCCGTTCACCGCCTGCACCGCGTGCGCAGCGGCATCCAGTGCATTGACGCCCAAATGTGGCCGCGCGGCGTGCGCCGCTTTGCCGTGGAACATCACTTCCACGGTAGCGGACGCTGAGTAGTACATCGCCGGCACGGCCTGGCCCATCGGGCACTCCTCCAACGGGCGCAGGTGGAAGCCGAGCAACATGTCGACATCATCAAGCACGCCGCCTTCGGTCACGGCAATCGCCCCGGTGCCCAGCTCTTCCGCAGGCTGGAAGATGAATTTTAACCTACCCTTTTTCACCAATCCTTCAGCCATCACCTCCTGGGCGGTGGTCAGTACGACGGTGGAGTGGCCATCGTGCCCACAGGTGTGACGCGCCACATGTTGGCCGTCAATGATATGCCCCAGCGCATCCATATCGGCGCGCAGCGCTAATGTCGGGCCAGGCTTACCGCTGTCCAGAACGGCGACAATACCGGTGGTGTTATTTACCTGGCGAGTGACCCGGTAGCCCGCCGCCTCCAGTACGCCCGCGATATAGGCGGAGGTTTTAAACTCTTCGAACCCCAGTTCCGGGATTTGGTGCAGGTAATTAAAGTGCTCAAGTGTACGCGACACGTCTTACTCCTTAGTGCTCAGGCAATAACGCGCATAATCAGCATGGCGATTACGGCATTGAGAATGCTGACCGCCATCAGTAACGGCCAGTACTTCTTCGGCACATCGGCCACGCCCAGCAGGCGCCCCATGTACTGGAGTTGCGAGCCCATCAAAAAGATGGCGGGCGCGAGAATGGTAATCTGGGCCATATCAAGCTGGCCTTTACTCAGCAGGCTGACGGCAACGCCGGTGCCCGCAGAGGAAGAGAGCCAGGCGGTTAACAGTACGGTGATCGCCTCGCCCGGCAGGCCAAAAAGCCCCATCAGCGGTGCGCAAATGTGCCCAATAATCTGCATCACGCCCAGCAAATTGAGCATTTCGGCGATGACATAGGCCATTAATACATTTGGCATCAGATTATTAATGGCGATATTAAAGCCTTTGCGCGCACCAATAACGAAAATATCAAACGGATTACCGGAGACTTTTGCCTGATTATTCATTGTCGAAATCTCGCTTATAAACAGTATTTAATGCCAGGCGAACCACGGAGGCACCGACGAATTTAAGGACAAACATTAAAATCAGCGGAATAATAATGGGGAGCGTTAATGAAGCGAACATCGCCGAGCCGATAGAGAAATAGTTATTAATCAACCCGGCACCCGAGTATTGCCACGAGCCCATAATCACCACATCTTTACGGGTGATTTTTTTGCTGTCATAGAGCTCTTTGGTTAATGCCGCGCCAGCATCGGTGCTTTGCAGATCGGTAATCAACGCAAGACCGGTATAACCCGGAATCCCGAGCAGTGGTTTTAACAGCGGAGTAAGTAATTTATGTGCCGCGCGGATCGCGCCGTAATGAGTGAAGATTTCCAGCAGGCCGAGTGCCAGCATTACCGTGGGCACCAGCGAGAGTGCAAAGAGAAAGCCGGCTTTGGCGCTCAGGCCGCCGCTGCCGATAAAGGTATTGGTTTCCGGCGTTTTCATGGTGCCGAACGCGCCACCTAACGTGGTAAAATCGAATGCACCCAGCCAGGCCATACCGTCAACTTTAAAAAAGAAGCCGGAAAAGACCAGCAGCACAATGATCAGTGAAATCCACGCGCCCGGCCCCACTTTCCACTCCTCTGTCGCTTCTTTATCTGGCTGCTTCAGTGTTTTTGATTCGCTCATATCATCTCTCTTTACATCTGTAATGGAAAAGTCCTGATACTAAGCAGGATCCATGCCTGAATAGCCCAGCCGTGAAATAAACCTCTTTTATTAAGATTTTTAGTGCAGTAAAACCCCTTCCCAAAAAAACATGAGAACGTCATATCCCTTTTCGGAGAAGTGTATTTTTCTCTGCCTGCCTAAAGGCGCAGGCAAATAATTTCTCACCGTTTTTGGGCGCGCTTTTGGTGCAGTACGATGTTGTTCGCTTTTTTTCTTTTCTGACGAGCGAAAATTAACGGTTAATTTGATTATCACTATTTAAAGAGCTTGATAAATAGCCGTGGAGTGATGTTATTGTTGCCTTAAGGTCAACAGTAACGGGGAAATGTGGCAGATGTTCCAGGATAAACAGGTGGGCTATCTGTATGAAGTCGGTAACCAGGGCGGCATTCGCCGCGCGGCAGATATCCTCGGGGTTAATGCGTCGGTCGTCAGCCGTCAAATCGCACAACTTGAGCGCGCGCTACAGCTTCCCTTGCTGGAACGGCGTGGGCGTAACGTGGTGTTGACCGAAGCGGGACGCCTGCTGGCAGAGGACTATTTTGTCAGCCGTATGCGTCGCGAAAAGCTGGAGAGCCAGCTTAAAGATCTGCGCCATATGCGCGGCGGAACGCTTTCGGTGCGCATTGGCGGCGGACTGATCACGGCGTTTATCGAAGGGGTTATGCGCGAATTTGCCCAGTCTTACCCGCAGGTGTTTGTCGATATTGTGGTCGGCAGCATGCAGGAGATGATGAACGATATCGTCAGCGGCGAAGCGGATATGGCGCTGGCGTTTGGTCCGATTGGCACACCGGAACTGAAGCGGCACAGTTTTAAGTGGGGGCCGATCTGTGCCGTCGTCGCGCCGCAGCATCCTGTCGCCAGTCTTGCCAGCATCACCATTGAAGCGTTGACTGCTCACCCGCTTATCGCCCTCACAGAGAACTTCGGCCTGCAGCGGCATATGAACGCGATGTTTAAAAGCCAGGGCCTGCAGTTTCATCCGGCTTACCGGTGTAACCTTTTCTCGACCGCCATGAACCTCAGTCAGGCCGGGCTCGGCGTCTCATTTATGACGGCCCACGCCGCCGCCGACCCGATTCGCCAGGGCACACTTGTCGCCGTGCCAATCGATCACCCGATTGCCAGTAGCGCTCAGTGTCACCTGTTACGGAACTCCGACAGGCGCTTTACCCCGGCAGCCCATCATATGTGGCGACTGCTGCATAATGCGTTTCGCGACAGATAAAAGCAGAGACAGCCGTAAGGGCTGGATGTCATGCCAAATGCAGAAACAAATGGACAGCGAAGATGGCTGAAGCCAGCGGTGAGCAAGGAGAAGCGATAAACCGTTGGGTCAGACAGTCAGTACTGAGGCAGTAACAGTCAGAGAGGTATCGTTTAAAAGCCCGGCGTGAAGGCGGAAATACCTTCCCCATGTTGCCGGGCAGATGACTCAGCGAGACGGCGTGAGCAATTCCCGTTCTATCCGCTCCCGGGTCTCAACGGCCTGATATTTCATTTTTTCCGGGTAACCGAACAGCGAAGCGGCCACGATAGGTTCGCCACCCACTTTGAACGTCTGCTCTGCAAACTTCATTTCCCGCAGGGTGCGGAACAGCGTCTCAAAATCCACCTCGCCTTCTCCGATGCCAACATGCTGATGAATGGTCGCATCGACACCGGGTGGATTGACAATGTAGCGGCAATGTTTGGTGTGATTCATCGTATCGGCAATGAGAACATGAGAGAGATCGTGCCCCGCATGACGAAGCATCCTCTCTACGTCCCCTTTTCCTTTATCGTAAAAAAAGGTATGCGGGACGCTGTAAACGTATTTAACGTTATCACTCCTGAATGACCTGACCATATTAACGGTTTCGTCGCTTTCTTCGCAGAAGTCCCATGGATGCGCCTGTATTTCTACACGGATGCCTTCACGTTCGAACAACGGAAGCAGTGTTTCCATCGAGCGGTAAAACATCTCATCGCAGATTTCAGGTTGATTAGGATCGCCCGCCAGTTCGGTATTAATAACCTGAACCCCCATTTCGACCGCGATTTCAACGAGGCGTGTCCAGTTTTTTACCGCCGCCTGTCGGCGCAGTTCATCCGGGCCAGACCATCGGTAAACACAAATGAAAGAGGAAATTTCAACGCCCGTTTCGCGCAGGGCCTTCTTATACTCCGCAATGATTTCGCGGCTTGCGCGGGGATGCTTATAGAACGGATTAATTTCCGGATGCGGAGACTGCTCGATGTACTTGTAGCCCCATTCCGACACCTGACGGACCATTTTGGTGATACCCAGATCTTTGATTACATCTACGTCGAATGCAATTTTCATTGATGCCACCTTTACGTTATCTCATGCTGCCTGAGTCGGGTTTCAGGCAGAGAAAGTCACTTCATCGCAAATCTCATCCTCAACAGACTGATGCGCTCATCCACTACAGTCGATATCAGCATTCCACCCACGTCGAGCCGGATTCGGCTGAACGGACACAGTTTTCCACCCATTTGACGCCCGCCAGCCCCGCATGCACATCGGGATACCAGAAATCCTTCAGGAAGGCGTCGTCACCCCGATCGGTGGCATCCATGGCCAGCGCGAAACGTCTGTAGAGGTTTGACCAGGCTTCGAAAAGACCTTCCGGATGTCCCCCTCCGATACGGTCATCTGCACGCGCGGCCGGGTGAAGATAGTCCATGCCCCTTTCTAGGATGCGTACCGGCTCGCCCTGAATTTCAAACCGGAGCTGGTTCGGCTGTTCATCCCACCACTCGATACTGGCTTTAGCGCCGACGATGCGCACTTTTTGCCCATGCATGGAGCCGCAGTTAACGGCGGAGGCCCACAGACTGCCGACCGCGCCATTCTCATATTCCATCAGGACAAACGCGTTATCTTCGAGGGGAGCGCGGCTTTTAACAAAGCTCTGACGCGAGCACAGCAGTCGCCTGATTTTTAAGGCGGGAGCCATAGTTTCAGCGATGCACAACGGATGGGTTGCCAGGTCCCCCAGCACGTAACTGGGTCCGACAAAGCGCGGGTTAACGCGCCAGCTGGTACTGGCGTTATTTTGTTCAACGGATTCGTTGTGAAAACCGTGTGCAAACTGCATGTTAACAATGCGGATGTCGCCAAGAAGCCCCTCCGCAATCATTTCTCTGGCCTGGAGAATGAGCTGATGACCTGTATAACCATATGTCACGCCGATGATCTTGTTTTTCTCCCGGCTCAGTTTCGCCAGATGCTCAGCCTCTTCGACCGTGAAGCACAGCGGCTTCTCACATATCACATGAAGTCCCGCTTCAAGCGCGGCGCAGCAGACAGCAAAATGCGTGTTGTTTGGTGTGGCGATGGAGACGGCCTGAATACCGTCCTCGCGTTGTCCTTCTGTAGCAAACAGGGTTTCGTAATCGGCATAGCACCGGTCTGGTGAAAGGCCCAGTGCCTCACCAAAGGCGCGCCCACGTGCGGCATCAATATCGAACGCGCCGGCGACTAACGTAAAGGTATGATCACGGAGTGCCGATGAGCGGTGAATGTAGCCAATCTGACTGGTCCCGCCACCGCCGACCATGCCCCACCGAAGTGATTTTTCGAGCGGTTTAATGCCGTTAATCATGATTATTCTCCTCAGAAACCGACGGAATGCAGATAATGCAGACTGGCCGTGACATCACGCAGGCTTGTATCCGCATCACGCGGATCTCTTTCCTGTTCAATGGTTATCCAGCCCTTGTAACGACGCTGGCGCAGAAATGCATGAACGTCCGGATAGTGGATGGCACCGCTGCCAAGAGGACACATGACGCCCTGGGCGCAGGCGGTGAAAAAATCCAGCCCTTCTTTAACTGCCCGGCGCCAGACAGCCTCGTTAACATCCTTGAAGTGCAGGTAATCAATCCTGTCCCAGTAACGTTCCAGCGTAGCCACCGGCGCCATGCCAGCGTAATACAGATGGCCGGTATCCAGGCAAAGCCCGGCTACGGTATGGGGAATATCGTGGACCAGCTTTTCCAGTTCATCGGCAAACTCAATGCAGCCACCAGCATGGGGATGAATGACCGGCCTGACACCGTACGCTTTCCAGGCAATCTCACTCAGAATGGTGATATGTCTTATCATCGTCTGCCAGTCACTGGGATTAAGCCGCGGGGCCTTTTCTGACTGACCGGCTGTGGCGGCACGTTCAGGATCACCAAAGTCGATGATGACAAGATAAGGTGGCGATGCCCCCTCATTGACAGCGTCAGCCTGCCGGGTAACGGCGCTCAGGTTGTGGCAGATCTTATGGGTCAGATCGATCATTGCCGGGAAGTTTTCTTCACTGACTAAATCGTCGAAAAGGGTGCCGGCAATAACAGACAGCTGATGTTCCTCAAGTGCAGACGTCAGGGCTTCGGGCTCAACAGGCAAGTATCCCCATGGTCCCAGCTCCAGACTTTTGTATCCGGCGAGCGCGGCCTCTTTTAGCACGCTCTGCCAGGGGGGAAGAAACGGGTTTTTCGGGTCGTCCACTCCCCAGCTACAGGGTGCAGTCGCGATGGAAATGGTCATGGTTTTTCTCCGGATGCGGCAACACAGGTAAGCACTGACATGCAGGCGACAAATGCCTGACTCAGTGCGCGCAGTATTGCGCCGGTTTTTTGATACCAGCAACCCTCCTTCGTGGATTATTTGATAGAGATCATGATTTTTTTAAATCATATTATTGATAGATTTACATCAAATACAGACAGCGCAACCCTCTGCGTGATACGTCGTGAGACGTCAGATATTTTCCCGGGTAACCAGATCGAAGGGAACGGTAACAGAGAGAGGATTGCGGTCGGTTTCCTGATATCTGCGGATAAAAACAGAGACGATCGTCTCAGCCACAACATCGATACGGTGGCGCATCATCACATCGACATGCCCCGCGATAAGCGCCATTTCATCGCCGATGAACGGGCCATGGCAGAGAATTTTTATATCATGTCGCGCGCTTTCACAGACCGCCTTGATTACGCCCTCTATGCCACCGCACGGCGCATAAATCATGGCCACACTGGGATGGTTTGTTAGCAGTTGGCTGGCAGCCAGATAGCCCCCACTGATGCTTTCCCGCGTCTGTAACGGCTCAAGCACCACCGCATCTTGTCTGTTCTCGCGCAGGTACGAACGAAAACTTATTTCACAGCTTTCCTGGCAGTTGAAACGGTGATCGCCGAGCAGCACACCAATAACACTGTCTTTTTCCATCATGCGCTCAGCAAACCATCCCGCTGTACGCCCTGCTTTCAGATTATCGAGACCGATATAGCCCGCCTGACCACAGGGAGAAAGATCGGAAAACAAAGTGAAAATTTGCACGCCTGATGCGGATAGTTGCTTAATGGTGTGCCGTATAAGAGGATGATCGAGCGCAACTACTCCAATGATATCGACGCGTTTTGCCAGAGCTTCAAGAGACGACACGACTTTCTCCACATCATGTATATCAGCCCACACAAACGCCGGCTCTGTCGCCAGTTTTCCGTCCGCATACCGGCGGATTTCCTCTGACAGCACCTGGTAAAACGAATAATCACTGGGCAGCAGAATAAACCCGGTGCGCACCGCGCTCTTAACCGCCGTGGCTTCTGGCGTCATCACCTTACGCAGATCTTCCCGGTAACCGAGCGCTTCCGCTGCGCGCAGAACGCGGTCCCGGGTTTCCTGCTTCACTGACGCTCTGTTATTTAGAACACGATCAACGGTAGCCACCCCGACACCCGCCGCTCTGGCAACCGCTGACATGGATATTTTTTTCATTACACAGCCCGAGATGATAGATTTCTATCATCTTAAACACAAAAAGTGTGCAGCAGCAAAATACTTCTGCTGCTTTACGGCGTTTTTTACAGGATGACGCATTGGCAGAAAGTGACCGCCGCATGACAGCAGGCAATGAAAAAGTGGATGTAGGTTATTCAGCAGAATGCGTGATTAATTCCAGTATAGGAATGATCGCTTCTGGCGCAACGTGAGCGTTATAGTCATGGTCGATTCAGTAAACGATGCAAAGCTTTGCCACCGATTGGCCTGATTTGGCAAACCGTACTGTTTTTAATAAAAAGCAAAGTGCCTACAGTTTTTTAGTCTGCATAACCTTTCTCTGAAGATATGTATTCCCTCTCCAGAATAAGGGCCAGAAGAACAGACGATTTAATCTGGTTTTTCATCCAGCGACTGGCGGTATATCACACATCCCTCCATAAATTGCGGCCAGTCAGGAACCTGTATCGGTGAATTGTTTTGTTCAGGTAGAAGTGACCACAATTCAGGATGAAACCAGCAGAGGTCGTGTCCCGTAGCGTCACGATGCGCGCGTATGGCTGCCCTCAGTCGCTTTATCTCCTGTAGCAACTGTTCTTCATTCATATGGTGCAAATCGTGGTCAGGGTCAGCCACTTCCTTTTCTTCTTTCATTAACGCCTTCCGGAATAATCGTTAATCAGTAATGCCTTAGGTTGTTAAATTGATTTTTTATGTTGGTATGACTTATCGCCACTCACTCCTCTTCCTGAGGCGCAGAAGTCAAAATATACAGAAACAGCCCTTGATGAGGAGTACCTGCTACGTGCCGGTGAAGGTGTGCCAGGGAGTGACGTATACATCGACCTCACGTTAAATCAGGGGGGCCAGACTATACAGCCCCCCTTTTGGCTTGCATAAATGGCTACATTATTTAGCACCAAAGCATGCATTCATGCCATCCGTAACGGTTCCCCCGGGCACCCCCTGAACCGGTCTGGCCGCTATCAGCAGGCTGCCTGTATTTACGAACCCACTCGCTTTTTTTCCGTGCTTCGCATAGGCAACGGCCGCATCTACTCCCATGGCCGCCATCGTCAGGGGATACTGCTGAGCTGTCGCTGCTATCTCTCCGCGGCCAATACTTTTGATTGCCTCACATCCCCCGTCTATGGAAACCAGTAACACGGCTCTTTCTTTCCCCGCCTCCCTGAGTGCCTCATAGGCACCGGCCGCTGCCGGCTCGTTAATGGTGTAAACCAGGTTGATATCAGGATGATCTTTCAGGCAGGTAGCCATCACATCGTGCCCCTGCTGCTTCGCCCCACCGGTGCTGCCAGAGCAGACCACCTCCGGGGAGCCTGAAAGCATGTAAGACTCGCTGTCCGCCGCTTTAAGCCCCAGACCGTTCATAAATCCATTGTGACGTCTTGCCCCGACCAGATTACCCGGAGACAAATCCAGCATGGCAATTTTCAATGACTGCCCGGGGAATCTGACGGGCATGACGGCCCTGGCATATTTGCCGATGGCCTCTCCGGCCTGGTAATTATCCGTGCCAAAAAGCGCGTCAACCGCGCTGGCCGGGTCCGTTGGCGAATCCAGAGCAATGACCTGTACCCCTCTGGCTCGTGCTTCCTCAATGGCAGGCACAACGGCTTTTGCATCACTGGGGGTAATCAGTAGTGTGGTAGCACCGGCTGCGACCATGGACTGAATAGCAGTAATCTGCGAAGCCACATCCCCGTCTGATTTACCGGATGCAGTAAGTAACCTGATGTTATGAACCGTTGCTCCCAGTTGCGCACCGGCCTTCATTTTTTCGAAGTAAGGGTTGGCGTCCGTTTTTGTGATGAGCCCCACCGTAACGGGTGCCGTCGCTGCTGCAGCGTACCCGGTAAACCCTGTCTGCAACGCCAGAACTGTGACAACTAAATAAAAGCGAAGGCTGTTCACGGGAGACTCCTTGACAGATGCGTTGTAGCAGCCACGTCCGGGACTGTATTTGAGATGTCAAAAGCAGCAATTTCCTGCAGCATTAACCGGGCCTGCTGCTCAAGATTTGCTGCAGCCGCGCTGCTTTCTTCAACCAGCGCGGCATTCTGCTGGGTGGTCTGGTCCATTTGTGTTACAGCTTTATTTATCTGCTCAATGCCGGCATGCTGTTCGCGCGAAGCTATGGTAATTTCCGCCATCAGCGTTTTGACGCTGTTTACGGCGCTCACAATTTCCGACATGGTTTCACCTGCATCACTGACCAGACCCGACCCCGTATCGACACGCTGTACAGATTCGTCGATAAGCGTTTTAATCTCTTTCGCGGCCAGGGCGCTGCGCTGCGCAAGGTTACGAACTTCACCGGCCACCACCGCAAATCCACGCCCCTGCTCCCCTGCCCGCGCCGCTTCAACCGCCGCGTTCAGCGCAAGAATGTTGGTCTGAAAAGCGATACCTTCAATGACACTGATAATCTGCGAGATATGCCCTGAGCTACTGGAGATATCCTGCATAGTAGATACGACGCGTGCCACCACATCGCCGCCGCGTTGTGCTGTGTGAGCGGCCCCTGAAACCTTTTCATTGCCTTCCTGTGCGCTCGCAGCGTTATTTTTTACCGTGGCCGTCAGTTGTTCCATGCTGGCCGAGGTTTGCTCCAGTGCGGATGCCTGCGCTTCAGTACGGCGACTGAGGTCCTCATTACCCTGATGAATTTCTTCCGCTGCCTTGAGAATATTGTCGGCAGAATGGGCTACCTGACTGATCAGTTGCGCCAGGTTTTTCTGCATCAGCCCCAGCGCGGCCAGAACACTGCCCTGCGGTGCCTGCGAGGCATTAGGTACAGGGTTAAGATCGCCTTCCGCAATCCGCTGAACAAGATGTTTCAATGTCCCCGGCTCTTCACCCAGGGCGCGCAAAAGTGTCCGGATGATTATTCCACCCAACAGTACTGACAGAACCAGCGAAACAAGAGTGACAGAGATGAAGACGAGCCGGGTAGACAGATAAGTTTTCTGCGCAACTTCCACCCGGTTTTCTGACTGTTGTTTGCTGTAGTCCAGATAGTCATTCGCAGCGCTGATGAGTCGCTGTAAACCTGGCCTGAGTTCACGGTTAAGCCGGTCTATGGCTTCAGCTTTCTTTTCCTCAAGCGCCAGTGAAACAATATGGTCAGCCACGGGACGATAAGTTTTCTCAGCATCAACGATAGCCTGGACAAAATGTCTGTCGCGCTCCGTTATATCCGCCTGTGAATTAACAGCACGGGCCAGTTTTTCCGTCGCCGCCGTCATGCTGGCTTCCGCCCGACTGACCTGTTCCCTGCCCGCTAAAATGTCAGCGGGCTCACTGACAAGAACAAGACCGTAAATATCAAGAGAATTGGTTTTAATATCCCCGAGTATGGTGTTCACCAGGCTTTCTCTGGCCGAAACCTGCTCAACGTGGTTTCGGAATGTGTCATTTGCGTTCATCAAAGCCCTGACAGAAAGGCAGGCGATAAGAAGAACCATAATGACGAGTGATGCAAAACCCAGCGTAAGCTGCATACGTACCGACGCCCGACTGAATTTCATGAGTATGTTTCCCGTGCTTAATTAATTAAATGAAGAGGATGTTCAACGGAAGGCGGAACGTATCTGTCGTCTGAAACGCGCCTGTGCCCTGTCAAGAACGCGCTCAGACCTACTCACAGATATCGGCTGATTATCAGGGAGCCTTTACAAGGCACACCGGCTAAAGCTTTCAAATGTTGCATGGATCACAAAACAACAGTGTGTGGCTAAAGAAATGATGAGACTTGGCAAACACCGTAAAAATATAATAAAAACCTGATGTGAGATAACTTGATGTAAACAAAGGGATTTAAACAATTACTGGTAGGTATAAAATTAATTAATGCGATCTTTATTACTTTTTTATGGCAGCTTTGAGAACTCAGAGATTTCCATGCTGAGTGTGGACACGGAAAATGGATGGCGTTTTAAATCTTTTAATCAGGCAGTGAGTGAGTCGGCATACTGAGGATAAATCTCACATTGACATAACGTGTGTGACGCATTTCTACGGCAATCAAAAGACGATTGCATCCGTAACCAGCTTACTTCGGTAACAGGAAAACTATCAGACCAGCCTGCTTGACAGGGCAGAATTTATTATTATCGATGACGGCTCTCCGCTCCGTTACGATATTCCTGAACTCTGTCTGGATTTTCACTGTGGTGGCGCTGGCTGAATCCCAGATCAGCCCGCCGCCCATAATTTTTTCCCGGACATCTTAAATAAGCTTCCTGCCATCACTATACGATGAATAGTTTAGAATATGAGAAACACAGTGTTTTTATTCTGAGCTAGCGGAATCCGGTCGCGGCATTAAAATAAATGCTGAAATTTCATTATACCCCCTGTTTACTCATCATTACCACTTTAAGGGAAAACGCCTCTAAAAATAAGCATCAAATGAAATAATGAATTTGCTTGCTTATTATTGCATCTTAATTCTTTTGTTATGGAAAAATGGTTTTGCAGAAAACAAAACCGTAAGGACATAATCTTGCCCAACTGAGCAGTAAGTAGGTATTACTTTCTTTTCCAAAAAAAATAAGTGACATAAAGAATCGAAGTGAAAAATAAATTAACATTTAAAATCATATATTTAACCAAGAAAACAAGATATCCCATCATGATTCACATGCTAATGTTACCGGTAAAGCTGCCGATAACCCTTTTATTGTATAAGAGGAGATAAAAATGTCCGTTATCAGAAAAACCAGGCTTTCTAATTTATTACTTATCAGCGCAGTATTTATCGTTATCATTCAATTGATGGTTGGGTTGATATTTCTCCATTACTTACGTTCTGACAGGGATAACTTCAGAAATGCTGAAGTTGTAAGTAAAAAAGTCCATCTTATCGCTGACGTATGGACGCAGTTAAACGAGGCGCGGGCGGACACTAACCGTATTGCTCTTTGGTTAATCAAAGAGGGAACGGAAAGCGAAAAAGTAAACTTCTTCATTAATCATGGAGAAAAAACGCTCAGTAAAGCCAGGGATGACTTCAACAGTTATCAGCAACTTGCCGATATTAAGGGAATGCCTGAAGACATACAGAAAGCGTTAAAGGAAAGCTATCAGGCCTACTCATCCCTTTTGCAGCAGTCGCTGAAAAATGGCTATAAGAAGGACGTAAACCTTATGTTCTCATTAAATGCCGGCCCTTATAAGGAGAAAATGCAAAACGATTATGACAAATGGCGAAACAAGCTTGCAGATATCAGTGGTGATATTTCCTCAAAAAGTAGCGAAACTTATAATAATGTAACCGTGTTTTTCTACGGCACGATAATTTTTAATATCCTTTTCATCCTCGGACTCATCGGTGTTTTTAAAAATGTGCTCATTAAGCCTCTTTCACAGGTTTATGCGCAACTGGAACGCATTGAGTCAGGCGACCTCACCAGCGCGGTGATGACAGGATTCCATCGTAAAACTGAAATAGGGGCATTGTTCGCGAAACTCAGCGAGATGCAGTCGGGACTGATCAGGGTGATTTCCGAGATTAAAGAGGGAGCACAGAATATTGTTAAAGGTATCAGTGAGGTCAGTGCCGGCAACAGCGAACTTTCAGCCCGCACGGAGCAGCAGGCAGCATCAATCGTTCAGACAGCGTCCAGTATGGAAGAAATTACTGTGGCTGTAAAAAACAATGCGCAAAACTCCGCTGCGGTATCTGAACTGATTGACCATACCAGAGACAAGTCTGAACAGGGTAAATCTGTAGTCTTATCCCTGTCAGACCTGTTAAAAAATATGCAGGAAAAATCATCACAAATCAGCGATATCACAGGCATCATTGAGAGTATTGCTTTTCAGACCAATATCCTGGCACTTAATGCTGCCGTTGAAGCTGCCAGGGCGGGCGAACACGGAAAAGGCTTCGCAGTCGTTGCGGCAGAAGTCAGGAACCTTGCCCAAAAAAGCTCATCATCGGCAAAGGAGATCAGTAATCTTATTTCTGATTCAGTAACGGAAATTCAGGATGGTGCCAGACTGTCTGATGTCGCTCATGATTCGATTACAGGGATATATGAATCTGTACTTGAAATACATGATGTCATGAACAGCATCAGAACGGCTTCGGACGAGCAAAGTAAGGGGCTTGAGCAGATTAATATTGCTGTTTCTGAACTCGACACTGTCACACAGAAAAACTCCGCCCTGGCTGAGGAGACCTCATCGGTGGTTGCTGTCGTTGAGGATGAGACTATAAACCTTAATCGTGTAGTGGATTCGTTTAAGGTAGCCGAAAAAGAACTTTCGGTCACAGCATAGGGCCAGTGCTGACTATGGTTACCGCCGAATAATACCGCCCTGTCTCGGATTGAAGCGGTGCAGCGAGTTCTGAGTCAGTTCTCAGACCTGAAGCGACACCGCCGCCGTGTCGCTGTTGTTAAAACCATGAAACGCGCCCGGCCAGAGGTGCAGTTTAACGGTCACTCCGACGCGGATACACAGACTGGTCGGGATTATCATCCAGAAACGGGTCAAGGCGGCCCAGCGCCAGTTCAGACGGACGTAAAGCGGGTCAGCTCTTTTTCGCAAGCAGGAGCGGATAAGGCGAAATGGTCTTGCCGCCGTGCGATTCTAAAAGCAACGCCTCAGTCTGGAACGGTTTAAAAATGTGGATGCCCTACTTCAGGTTAAGTTGCAACTTTGCTGACTTAAGCGATCAAAATGGTAACCAGGCGTAGTCCGCTATGAGCGAGGAGCGGAAGTTCATGCCCGTAGTGAGCCTGAGGTTATCTGTGTAGTCGTGATATATCAGACAGGCCAGCCGGGCTGTCTGATACCACCGGGCTAGATCCAAATATCGTTTTCAGCGGTTCGTTCCCCCCCTTCGTGTCCAGTATTCAGGACACCACAAGGTTCTATCATCATCATTTTTACTGTCGTTTGAGCTGACGTTTTATGTTCTACACCTTTTGGAACAACGAAGATTTCTCCCGGATGAACGAGAACGTGGCTATCGCGAAAATCAATACGCAATTCTCCCTCTACTACAATGAAGGCCTCATCAGTTTCAGGATGCGAGTGCCAGATAAAGTCGCCCGCTATTTTCACGATTTTGAACTGGTAATCGTTCATCTGCGCAATGACTCTTGGCTGCCAGTGGTCATCGAAAAGAGAGAATTTGTGTTCCAGATTTACCGGTAAAGACATGATGACATTCCTTAATGTTAAGAAACGTCAAAAATAAATAAAGTCGCTGTGACCGTCTTGAACGATCGTGCAACTCAGGCACGGTTGGTGTGAATGAAACTTTGCAAACGGCCCGGAGAAATACCGTATGCCTTTATAAACTGCCGTGTCATATGGCTTTGATCTGAGAACCCTGCCTCAAAAGCAGATTCTGCAAGTGACAGACCTGTCTGAATCAGATGTCTGCAGTATGCGAGACGACGCATTGTTACATAGCGATAAGGACTCGTGCCGAAAAGTGCCCGAAAATCCCGGCTCAGGCTCCAGCGATCTTTACCGCAGACGGTGGATAAGGTTTCCAGCGTAATGTTCTGGCTGAATTCAGATTGTATATATTCTCGCGCGCGCTCCGCAGACTGATAATCCAAAAGGCAGCGACGTAAGCGTTGCCCTCCCACGACGGCCAAAGTCTGGGCAAGGTCATAAAGGGCGTCCTCCTCTTCAAGGACATCAATAGCATCTTCTGACGCTTTTAACAGCGGTCCAGTGGCGGCAAAAAGCCGGGGATCCGTTGATATTCCATCTGGAATAAAGGGTAATGGTTTTCCGCCCAAAATTTTCTGAATTAACGCAGGTTCGATATAGACCATCCGGTACTGAAACCCTTCTGTCGTTCCTGCCTCTCCATCATGAATTTCATCCGGATGCAGGACTATTGTCCCGCCTGGTAAGCTATGTTTTTTACTATCTCGATAACGAAAGCTTTGTACTCCAGACAGTGTCCTGCCGATCGCATAGGTATCATGACGATGGGGTTCATAACCATATCCACTGAAGAAGGCCTCCAGACGTTCAATTTTTCCCGGCGTGTGTGCAACTCTGACCCAGTCTTTATTTGAGTGTACTGCTGACATGTGCAACACCTGTTTCCAGTTAAGTTGAATTCTCACCATAACCTTACCGGGCCAGATTTCAAAAGAAGTAGATGAAAGAGCGTGAGTCTAACATTCGGGTTCGTTATGCCCGGTGCCGCAAAAACTGCCAGCAACCTTTTCCAGTTCAGTGCTACCGTTAGTAAAAATGTCACTCCTGCTCCCGTGTCCGCTTCTGGCACAAAGCGGACAGGCTGACTTAAATGGAGGTACACTATGAGAAAAGAGCAGATGAATGGAGACACAGCTTCCGGTAAGGAAACATTATCAGGCTGACAAAGCTATGACAGTAAAACTTAGTGCAGCGCAGGCGGGTACGGGATCTCTCTTTATTCCTGCATCTTATGAAGTTATTCTTCTCAGAACGCAGGAGTAAACTTCATGAAGGCATGACTGCTATGGCATTTTTCTGCGGCTCTACCTGGCGACTCTTTCTGATAAATATAACGGTTGCCGTTTCCTATACGTTTATCCTGCCAGTGATGAGCATATTTTTGATAAACGGATTACACGCCTCGCCGGTTTTTCTTACCTTTTACAGCCTCGGAACTTCACTGTCTGGATTGTTTTTTTGCCAGTTAATGGGTTCCCTTTCGGATAAAGGTTATCCGGATAAGCGTCTTTTCATTCTTTCCGTTTTGGCCCTTTCCCTGACCGGTATCGCTTTCGCTTACTGCCGTTATCCTGTCCAGGCACTGCTCATTGGCATTTTCCTTTTGGGGCCGGGTAATGCTTGCGTTACGCTGTTTCTTTCGATAATTCGTAAGCATTCGCTGGAGGCAGGAATCAACCCAACGCGGCTGAATACCCAGATGCGTACATGTGTGTCTGTTGTATGGATAGCAGGCCCGACGCTGGCATTTATCTTCGCTGACAGATTTGGATTCGCCTTTGATTTCCTGATATCAGCCCTGCTTTCAGGAATGACAATATTACTGTGTCACTTAATGCTTCCCGTAGGGGAAAAAACAAGTGGCCCCGGGATTGCCAAATCAGATGAGGTCAGGAAACCCCGTATCAGTAGTGATATCTGGGCGTTAGGTGCAGTAATTATACTGGCAAACTTATCAAATAAAATTTACATGACTGTTATGCCACTTTATCTGGTGAAGGATCTTAATTTACCTGTTTCTTTCCCCGGTTTTTTGCTGGGTTCTGCAGCAATCATAGAAATTCCCGTTATGCTTGCTGCCTCACGATTAGCAGACAAGACAGGTAAAGAGCTGCTTTTTATGGCCGGCTTTCTTTTTGCCTCCGCCTACTACTGCCTGCTTCTACTGGCCAGTAACAGGGCTGAACTCATTGCATTACAGATTTTAAACGCAGTGTCCTTTGGTATTTTTACCGCTCTGGGCATATCAGTTATTCAGGATGCGTTGCCTGAACGCAGCGGTTTTGCATCAGCGTTCTACTTCAATGCCATGCGTACAGGAATGATTGCCGGAAACGGGATTACCGGACTGATGGCTCAACTGACGGGTTTCAGAATGACACTGATTATTCCTTTTTTGTCAGTCAGTTGCGCAGCTTTGATAATGCTTTGTATCAACAATAGCCGCTTTATGAAAAAGCGTCAGTAACCGTGGCCAGCGCCGTTTGATTACCTTACTGTTGCGTTTATAACGTCCACTTTTGCACAAATCAGAATCATGAAAAGACCAATGTCCGCTATGAGCGACGAGCGGACATTGATATGTGGTCTGTGCTATGTGGATTGTTCTTGCTTCACTGGCGGGAGAGATATCCTCGCCTCCGAAATCAGTTTTTCCACTGCTTCAAGAGGGATATTCTCTTCGTAGCAGGTCAAAAAGAATTCGTGTGTAACATCAGAATAGAAAACTTCAGCAATTTGCCGTAAAGGAGATGTCTCGCTGACAGATAATTCCAGAAACATGCCATCACGTAATATGTCGCCTCCACGACTCAGTTCAAATTTAATTTGAGACATATTATACGAATTCCTTCTTTTCAACTACGCAAAACATTTTGCGTGAGTGATATCAAAAACAATTTTGTCAGGATACAGCGAGATAATATTCCGATCACGTTAATCTCAACTACAAAGCCATTCTAAGGATAATCCTGAAATCGTTATAACACGCCAACAACCGCTCTTGGCACAATGCGGACTATATGCAGGCCAATTTCTGCTGTGAGCGAAAAGCGGACGTTTAGGTGGCTGAGTATTATAAACTCTTTCAGCCTGAGAGAGAAAAATTGTCTTCTTTATCGTACTTTATATCACTTGTACTAAAGATTACGCCGATCCAGAATTGGCGACTCTTAATGAGCCGTTTTATTATCGAGTTCGAAGGCAGCCTGAGCAACCACCTGTGATCTATTAGAAGTTACAAAGAGTTACTGAATGGCTCTCGTCATTTTTTTTATTCTTGGTTGCCTATACCAATCTGATTTCTCATACGCCTGAAGCCAATCCATATTCCCTTCAAGCATAGAGGAAAAGTGATTTTTTTAGAGCATTAGAGAAATAGTGAAATAGTGAAGACTTTTCACATTTCTTCTATAGACAGACGTCCCGTTAACGGAAGAAATACTATCAGAAATAACCCTACCCTCATCAGTCATATGCGTAATGATAAAATCCCTTACATCATATTTTAACATTTCTGTATCTGAGCAAGCCTGACAGAAGCTGACTTCAACAGCCTCTCTCCACATTATAAATTCTGTTTGATAATTTTCTTTTATTAAAAAATCTTGCTATCATCAACTGGTTTAGCTTCGAAACCATAATGCTCAATAATAAATTTAAAGATCTCGTTAAATGAATGAAAATACTCGTTCATTTCACTTTCCTTTGTGATTTTCCAATAAACTTTACACCGAATTTACTATCATCTCTATAGTTTTATCATTAAACAGTTTCGTTTCAACAGCTGTTTCTATCGAAAGAGTACCGCCCGCTTCTGGCACAAAGCGGATCGGTCACAGAGGTGATGCAGGATGGTACCGGGACTGAGCCTCAATCATTGACTCGCTGAATGCTTCGTTACCGTTAATGACACGCCCTCTTCCAACTGTCAGATTTCGGGCGGTCCCATAGCCTTTCAATAACCCTGCACGCTCGTCAGCCACCGGTTCCTGCCAACTCCTGCCATTTTTCAGACAACAGTTGTCCACGTTTATCGGCCCAAGAATTTGACTGCCGTCTTCAGGCTGTGTCTGTCCTGAAACTGAAACGCCGCCGAGATATCGTCCTTTGTTACCGACTTCTATTCGTGCGCCTTTGCGATTAGCTTTGAGCGTACATCCACCTTCGCCAAACTGATTTTCGGAACCGATATGTACAGACCCGGCTGTCGCTTCAATGAAAGTATTGCTGTGAAAAAAATTATGATTCCCCACAGTCAGGCCATACCCCAGGACTGTGATTAGCGTGACTCCTGAGTAAAAAACATTGCCCGTACCAATTTCAGCATGAACGGAAATTAAAACGGAGAGCGGGTCAAATATCATATTTCCCTTTTCGCACAGTAACGCAATCTGGCTGATTGTAAGGAAACCATGATCGGAACGCATTTTATCGAAAATATGATGAAGCATCATGTCACTACTCTCCTGAGTGATGAATGTACCAATTGTCAACATAATGATGTGTTGTGCATGGCATGCATATTGAACAACCTTTAACCAGATAACAAAATCAAATGAAGCCCTTTACAAAGGAAATAATAATGATTTTCAGTGAATTCCCTGTTACAGGATGCTGGGACAAAGAATCTGTCAAAAGTGCATTTCAGCCAGTTGAAACATTACCCGGCAGCCTCATCGAAGCTTCATCTCGCTTGTTTGGAGAATATAGCGCCGGACGTCCTGAAAAGCGCTTAAGGTAAACCTAATCTCCGTATGAAAATATAGCGTTTTCATATTTTAGTTACAGGATCGCTATGAACGTTTCTTACAGGCACTGGCTCCCTCATAATGATGCACCTTTTTTTCGTCGGCTCCATCTGCTCGTCGCCGTCCTTATCCTTTCCCAGATCATCAACTCCAATTTTATTGAAAGTGAGGCGCTGGGCGGGCACAGTCTGGAAACGGTAATCACCTGGTTTCATATCCTTTCTGGCCTGTTACTGATTGTCGCCGGATTCGCTATGCTGTTCTGGATGAAAGTGCAGCGTGGATTACACTGGTACTTTTCGTGGCTGACACTGGACTTTCGGGGCATTCGGGATGATCTTGCCTGCCTGGCGCGCATGAAACTACCCGACGCACACAGTGGCGGCATCGCTGCCACCATACAGGGTCTGGGCGTTATCTCACTGCTTTTGGTTGCATGCTCAGGCGCGCTATGGTTTTTACTTAACAGCACATCCTTCGCATCGCCCGACCTGACGGACACGGTGTTGTCCTGGCATACGTTCCTGACCACTTTTGTCGAAATCTACTTCTACTTCCACGGTGCAATGGGCGTGCTGCATATTCTGCTCTCGCGCTTTGAAAAATAAGAGTGCCCTTACCGGAATCAGAAAAGTGTGGCGTGGGCTAAAAACATCACCCCGGGCTGCGTACACCATTAGCGGCCTGTACTTTTCTTAATCACGCTGACAGCCACCTGGTCCCGAATACGGCCCGCCCGCACAGGAAAAATCTGTTTTTTCATATACGTCATTAAACGGACACAGGCGCTCTCTTATTTCCAGGTACACCGGGAACAGGCACCGGCGTAACGAATGAGGACGAAGGCTGGACGCATTTCTGATCGGAGTACCGCGCTGCTGACTGGCGTGGTACGACGTGAAAATCCTGCAGTAAGTCTCGTCAGCGTTGGTTAATGAAACAAGTTTCTGGTCTTCATCAGACATTATCCGCTTTGAGCGAAAAGCGGAAGTTCGCATTTGTCATAACCGCAGGGATGTAGGACTAACATTTGCGTGTGTTGATTAACGCGGAGCTGGTCATTCATGTTGGATCTCCTTCAGCTAACCCGTTTTCGCGCTACGTTTGACTGAGATAATTGAAATGGCGATAATTTATACGCTGCTGCAAAACCATAGCATGACATTTTTCATGCAGGCGCAAGGTGATTTTCTGGGGTTGCCTGGCTGCGATAACAACAGGCACAAACATCAGCTATAAAACTCGTTCGTAAATATTTAAAAGAGGTCTGTATGTTAAAAGAATTTTCAATTTTCACTGATACTGCAACTCTTTCAATATTTGACATTGATGCGATTAAGCACAGAGTTGCAGATTTATGTGACTGGTGGAGCGAGGAGGAGAATGAGATCCTTGAAGTAAACAAGGGCAACATCGCTTTTCTTGGGTTAGGAGTTGATGGTGACTATACCATTAAGGTGTCGGAAACTATTGAAGGTGAAGCAGGTACACTAAATCTGCACTTCCCGTCAGGCAACGTTTTTATTGGAGCGGGAGAGTTCACGTCTGGAGGGGATCTGGAACCAATTGACCTTGATGTAAACGATGGAGAAGGAGAAACCTTAAACTTTGCTCCTGGCTACTACCGCATGAAGTTTTCTCGCTCAGAAAATATAATCGAACTCTGCTTTGAACCGACCACGGAAAAATATAATTCTATAGAAGAGTCTGTCCGGATATAAAAAGATAAAAACATTGAGCCTTATGCCCATTGTTAGTTTAATGAGATATAAAAAACGGGCTGACGCAGGGAGCAGTTGCGGGACATGATTGTGACCTGCTCCCCGTTAATCATAACAGAGTGGTTCTAGCTACTTCCGCTAATGGCACAAAGCGGACATTAGCACCATCAGGCGGACTTATACTCCGGTTAAAAGACGTCTGACGCAGAACGTCAGGCGTCTGGCAGTATTTACCTTTCAGTGTATGACTGGAGTTGCGTTATCAGAACTGTTCCCAGTTCTGATCCTGTCCGCCAGCCACAGCAGTTTGTGTTTTTTTCACGACAGGCGCAGAAATCACTTCGGGGCGACGGTTCTCCCGCTTATTAACAGATGATATTCCTGACACGCTGACAGTGAAGGCGCTCACCAGCCTGCCCAGTATTGAGGCCTGCTCCGTCAGAGAGCGAGTTGCTGCTGAGGCTTCTTCAACCAGGGCGGCGTTCTGCTGGGTGGCATCATCCATCTGATTCACAGCCTGATGAACCTGACTGATGCCCTGCGACTGCTCACTGGCAGCGACTGAAATTTCATCCACAAGGTAGGTAACCTGTTTCACCGCATCATTCATGCGGGACATATTGGCACCCACGCCCTCAGCCTGCTCCGAACCAGCCTGCACAAAGCTCATTGACGACTCTATCAGCTCCTTGATTTCGCGGGCGGAAGAAGATGAACGCTGTGCCAGGTTGCGGACTTCGCCGGCTACAACCGCAAAGCCGCGCCCCTGCTCACCCGCACGGGCCGCTTCGACGGCGGCGTTGAGCGCAAGGATATTGGTCTGGAAGGCGATGCCCTCAATCAGCGCTATGATGTCCGTAATTTTGGCAGAGCTTCCACGGATGTCGCTCATTGTGCTCATCAGAGTGCGCACGCGACCAGCGCTGTCTTCTGAAATATCCCGGGCGTTTCTGGCCAACCGGCTGGCCAGGCGCGTGTTTTCTGCCGTCTGGCGGACGGTTTCACTGAGCTCAGACATGCTGGCCGCCGTTTGTTCCAGTGAGGCGGCTTGCTCCTCGGTACGCGAGGACAGATCCTGGTTACCGGCTGATATCTGTGCCGAAGCGGAACTGACCGACTGGGCAGACGCTTCGACTTTTGACAGTGAGTCTGAAACATTCTCAATCAGATGGTTGAAAGCACTTGCCGTGAGGCCGATTTCATCACGACGCGACGCATCAACCCTGAGGGTCAGGTCCAGGTTCTCGCTGGCCTGCTCCATGGTCTGCCGCATGCCGTTCAGCTGTTTGCGTATAGACAAGATGGTTTTGACCGTAAAGAAGCCCAGGATAAAGATGACAACGGCAGAGCCTGCGCTCAGTCCCCAGAGCGTCATGAAGTAAATACGGGTATTGGTTTCATCCAGCTGTGTACCAATGTCGATATTTATCTGCAGTTGCTTGCGGTAGCTGGTGGTCAGGGTACGGATTGCGTCATTAAGGCTCTGACTGGTTTCAGCGGCATCCGCACTCAGTGAAGACGCCGGAAGCCTGTAGGCCTGCAGAAAAGCAGGCAATTTATCATGAATGTTTTTTATCATGACAAATGCATCTTTGGTCAGTTGCAGGTCTTCATCACTGGAGATGTCGTTTTCCAGATAATGCTGGTTTAGCTTATTAAGGCGTTCGACCGCTTTATCCATATACACCGCAATTTCAGCCTGTTTGTCAGCCTCTTTTGCGCTCTGATAGTTGTACAACTTAATAATAAGTTCATTGTTTTCATCAATAAGCACGTTCAAATCGATGATTGAGGGAATGGCGTTAATCTGTACGTAGTGAAAGCGGTACTGAAAGCCGCTGACGACCACGATGGCAATGATAACCATGGAAACCAGTGATGCCGAGAGAAGAGAAAATGTAAGAAAAAGTCGCTGTGTAATAGTCATAGTTCACCCTGTGTAGTAAAAAAAAGCATAGCTATATTTAAATCGTCGAATAAAGGGAAAACTTGATTTTTATGTTGCGAGTACAGCTCGTCACGAAGAGCGGAAGCAAAACGGATGAGATAAATCAGTGACAGCTTTAATACGTGAATATATTTAAACTTTCCCCTGGCAGTATGGGCTGGGACCATGGGCTCTAAAATAAGCCCGACACGGCTGGATGAACGCCATGGGCGGGCTTGACGGTTATTCAGATTTCTGAGAGGTTAACCTTATTCTGGCACCATAATTGTAAGAATATAATCAGCAGACCCGTTCTCAATGAATTATAAGGGTAATAATCAAAATGGATCTTTCAGCAATATATGAATGGCGTAAAACGATTGTCTGATAAGTACAGACAGCATGAAACTGGATTTGCACGCCGTGCATCATTATTTAACAGAGTCGACGTGGGCGAAAGGAATCGATTTTGACACAGTTAAAATGTCGACGGCGAACAGCCTTAATTTTGGTGTTTATCTCGACAAATCACAGACAGGCTTTGCCCGTCTGATAACCGACTACGCTACGTTTGCGTATCTCTGTGATGTTTATATACTCGATGAATACCAGGGTAAAGGTCTGGGGAGATGGCTAATGGAATGTATTCACAACCATCCGGTTTGTGAAAAATTGAGAAGTATTATTTTATTCACATCGACAGCCCCATAGCTTTATCAAAAATTTGGTTACGTGCCCATAAATAAAGATAATTACGCCAGGGCTTTTACCCAAAAACGCTCGGGTATATAACGAACGTCGGATTTTATTATGGCGCTTTGAAAAAAAGTGTCCTGTTCAACATCGTGTGCATCACTCCCCTTTAACCCGATAAATCCCTTCCTGTACGATGTCCGCTCCTGCCACAGAACGGACAATTCCTCTTTTCACCTGATAAGTGAGCCATGTGAAGACAGGTTAAAAGACATAAGGGATGTTAAGGAAAATCATCATTCATCAGGAAGGATAATCTTATCCGGGGTCTGTCTGTTCCCTGAGTCCTGTTACCAGCGAATGCCTGAGCGCCCTGTTGTCACCTGCTAAGCTGTTCCCGAGCGTTTCCACCAGCCTGATGAGCCTTGATGCTTACCATCATCACTGGCACTGTGAATGACCTGCGTATTTTTGCAACTGCACCGCTTTCTTTATCAGACCCGTCGGTGTTTAGTTCAGGTATATTTCAGTGCCCTGCTGATGTCATAAAGCAGGGAGCGAATACGGATATACTGCCTGCAGAATAGTCAGCGTCACCCATTGCCTCAGGGGCGTCCTGTCATACCTGTTTCTGAAAACTGTTCCCTGACCCAGTCCGCAAATAATCGTATACGGGGAGCCAGTTGGCGGTTCTCCGGCCAGGCAATATGAACCGGGAGTTCATCAACCAGCCAGTCATCAAACAGCCTGATAAGGTCCCCTTTTCTCAGCGCGTCTGCCACCAGAAAATCATAGGTCGTTACGATGCCCAGGCCCGCGCGCGCCGCACTGAATGCCGCGTAAGCGTCGTTGACGGATATCTGAAACGGACCGCTAAGCGGAAACGATTCGCTGGCTTTCATCAGTTGATGCTCAAAACGTCTCCCGCTCTGTGGGGAACGCACCTGAATATGATGAAAGTGCACTAACTGCGTGGGATGGGAGGGTTTACCCTGTCTTTTAAGGTATGCGGGCGCGGCGCATACCACCATGGGCAGTGCTCCCAGAGAGCGGGCAACAAGCGAGTCATCGTGAAGTCGTCCTATGCGTATCGCGCAGTCAAACTGATTTTCAATGAGATCGCTGGTTCGGTTGCCCACGCTTGTGATGATCTGTAAATCCGGATAGCGGTCCATGAAATCCCCCAACCTCGGAATAATCAGGCAGTATGCCAGCGCGCCCGGCATGTCTACCCTGAGCTGGCCACGCCACGTTCCAGCCGCTCCCGAAACGCTGCTGTCCAGTTTTTCCGCCTGCATAAGTAATGCCTGCGCGCCCTTGTGGTAAATCTCGCCCTGTTCTGTGAGGCTTAGCCGTCGTGAAGAACGATGTAAGAGTTTTACACCCAGCTCATTTTCGAGGGCCTGAATCTGCCGTGTCACCGTTGACTTCGGTAACCCAAGGCTTTCCGCAGCACGGGTGAAGGCTCCGGTTTCAACGACCTGTAGAAAGCTGCGTATCGCAGAAAATTTATCCATGCCCCGCCTTATTGTTGCTGTATCTGCAATTTAAGTTTGCCCGGCGCCCGATTGTTCATTACGCCCACAATCCTGAATATACGGCCATCCAGTCCATTCCCCCAACGGAAAAGCACATGAGCAAGCTGTTAACCTGGCATGTCGCCGGTGCAAAAATCACAAAGATTCCAGAGCAACAGAGCAACGGCATTCCCGTGTTGTCTCTGTTTCCACAGTGGGATCGTCAGTCAGCCTTGCGTTTTGCTGGACACATTCAACGTCATGATCTGGATTTTACAGACGAGACCGTGTCGCTCAGCACACACAGCTGGCTGATTGAAAAAGACGGTAAGGTCATCATCCTTGATACCGCATCGGGTAACGGCAAAAAACGCCCTGGCAATGCAAAGTTTCATGAAATGAACAGCCACTGGCTGCATGCGCTGCGAGCGGCAGGCGTTGAGCCTGAGCAGGTGGATGCGGTCGTTTTAACGCACCTTCATGTCGATCACGTCGGCTGGAATACTGTCTTGAAGAAAGGTCAGTGGCGCCCCACTTTTCCGAACGCCCGCTACTACTTCTCCGCAGATGAATACCATTTTTATCAGAACCCACTTAATGTCATGCCGGAAAGCACAGGTGCAATGGATGACAGTGTGTATCCGGTCGTCGCTTCAGGGCAGGCCGTGTTTCTGGACAGCGCCGAGACAGAGGTCGTTGCCGGGCTGCAGATTCACAGAACACCGGGGCACAGCGTTGATCACCTGGCATTCAGTTTCTCAGACGGCGGTGAGACGGCCCTGTTCTGGGGTGACGTCGTGCACAGCCCGCTTCAGATATTCCTCCCCGAGTGGAACAGCCGCTACTGCGAATTTCCCGATACGGCAAAAAAATCCCGGACAGTGATGATGAATTTTGCTGCTCAGACCCGGGCGCTGGTTTTTACCTCTCACTTTCCGGACAGCTCGGCAGGACGGGTTCTCAATACAAACGGCCAGTTAACCTGGCAGCACGCCTGACAGGAGAATATCATGACAAACACACCACCGCTGTTCAGCGAAGCTTTCGCCATCCCCTCCGATACCAGAGACATTTCATTGTGGCTGCGTCACAGGCGGCGCGCTGATACCACCGACTTTGATGCGGCACAGACGGTTCTGCTGATGCACGGCGCCACTTTCTCATCGGGAAGTCTGTTTGATACACCGCTTGAGGGGGAATCTTTCCTTGATTACCTTGCCGCAGCCGGTCTGGATGTCTGGGCAGTGGATGTGCGTGGATACGGCCGCGCATCAAGACTACCTTCTTTCTCTTTGCCTGCGCGGGAAAATCCGCCGTCAGCGCGTGCTGAAACCGCAGTAAGGGACTTAGGAAGCGCGGTTGATTACGTTCTTGCACATCATGGACTGACGCAGTTGAACCTCATCGGGATGTCATGGGGAGGAACGGTGGCGTCGCTTTACACCACACGGAATACCGCTAACGTGCGGCGTCTGACGCTTATTGCGCCACAGTGGATTCAGGACGGTAAATACGCGCTCGATCCCGGCGGCGAAATGGGCGCATGGCGCGATATTGACATTGATGCAGTGGAATCACGCTGGCTTCAGGCCGCGCCAGACAATAAAAAGAACAGCCTTATTTGTCCCGGCGGATTTATGCAGTGGGCCCGGCAAACAGTGGATGAGGAACCCGATCCGGTTTTGAGAGCCCAGCGCAAAATCCGGGTTAGCACCGGTCCGATTCAGGATACACGGTGTTACTGGGCAAAAAATAAAGGCGTCTACGATCCCGCCGACATCCGCGTCCCCGTATTGCTCTTACATGGTGAATGGGATCGTGATGTACCTGTGAATGCAATCCAGGACTGGTTCCTGCGAGCGACAGGCACCCCCTGGAAGCGCTGGACAGAAATTGGTGAAGCCACACATATGATGGTGCTGGAGAAAAACCGACGTCAGGTGTTTGAGCTTACCCGGTATTTTATCAGTCAGGTTCTGGATATGTAATGAGGCCTGTATCACTCAAGCCTCATGTTCAGAAAAGTATCGTGCCAGACAACATCCGCTTCAGGTACAAAGCAACCTCTGAAACAGATTAAGGTCCGTCAGGTGCGAAAAGGGGAATTTCGCCCTGCCCGCTGTTGAACGTCACGCTTAAAATTTTAGCAAACCGGGACTGGCGCGCGCCATCAGTGCATTGAGCAGATGCGCAAAGTCGGCGCGCTATGTCTTCCCCTTATAGCGCCCATCACTGAGCGCGCCCCCGGGCCTGCGTTTTGCACAGCACCCGCTTTCTCACCTGACCACGACGCGGTTACAAACCCTGACAGAAGCCTGCCGCTGACCAGCCCAGTGAATATTGGTAAAACACAGAACCAAAGGTTTCATCACGGTGACAACCGGATTCCGTTTGTCATTCAATGCAGTACTGTTGCGCTGCATGTTGCCGATCCAGTGTGAAAACCTGCAATGTCGTTTTCTCGCTTTCCAGCGTGAAAATGGCTGTCGCAAGCGTGTTTTCTTCATCCGGGTCATGCGGCGACAGGCGATAAACAGGCAACACAGGATCATGCTGATCCGAGAGGATAGCTTTAGCCGACGCGCCATCAAGTTGCGTCTGTGTGTCCAGCCAGTCGTTCAGGCGCTGCTGACGTGAAGCGGAGCTCTCGGTAATCACTTGCTCAGTGGTATCAAGTTTCGCATGAATCAGGTGGTTGGCATGGGCGAAGACATGACGCAATGGCGTGACAGAACAACCGGAACCGGTTGCTTCCACGCTAAACAGGCGGCTGTCGCCCCGCTGCCCTAATGTATGGTGGAATGCCCCCGCACGCGGTCCTGTTGTCAGAATCGCGATAGCCTCATCCAGAGTTGTCGCATCCAGCGCTGCACGGGCCAGAACCTGACGAGGAACCCCCGCCGGGCGATCCACTGCGCGGATGTTATTCACCGTGTTGACAATCCCTTTTTCATTCACAGCGAATGTATGGCCGCAAATCGACCCTGGATAGGCGAAGCTGATAAATTTCAGGCCCTGTTCCGGCACCACAGAGACGATCGCACAGTCATCCCGTAACTGCGGAAAACCGTCTTCGTTATGCGCAATAATCCGCTCACCGTTCGCATTGCTTCCCGCCACGGTGGTACAACCATCCGACGTAGACCGCACCAGATCGCCACGGCAGTTCCATGCGAAGACCTCATCAAGCGGTGCCTGTAATCCTTCAGCAAGCCCTTCCAGCTCCTGCCAGATAAGCGGGAACTGCTGCTGAACACGCTGACGCATAGCCTGGGTGGGTTCAGCCTCTTTCATTGCCGTTACGGTTTGCCATAGCGCCGTTACGGTGAGCTTTTTGTGCCAGGCCTCACGGCCAAATTCACCAAGCTGCTGACCGATTGCAAAAGCGGAACCCGTGATTGTAAGTGCTTTCATTGTGTATTTATTCACTTATGTTCAGGAGACATGCTGCAAAAATTCTTTAAGACGCGGGTTGCTGCTGGCGTTAAGCAACCTGTCAGGTGAACCATCTTCGGCAATCGTGCCACCATCAATAAAGATCAGGCGCGAGGCCACATCGCGGGCAAAGCCAATCTCATGCGTCACAATGATCATTGTCATCCCTTCTTCAGCCAGCGAGCGCATGACTTTTAATACTTCATGGCGCAGTTCAGGATCCAGTGCCGATGTCGGTTCGTCAAACAGCATCATTTTAGGCTTAACGGCCAGCGCCCGGGCAATGGCTACGCGCTGCTGTTGACCACCTGAGAGTTCAGAAGGATAGTGATCGGCACGTTCGCGTAACCCGACACGCTCCAGTAACGCCATTGCCTGTTCACGGGCGGCCGCTTTGCTCTGCTTGCGTACGCGAATCGGACCGAACATCACATTTTCCAGCGCGGTCAGATGCGGGAACAGATGAAACTGCTGAAACACCATGCCGGCTTCGCGGCGGATGTCACACTCGTTGGCATGCGGATCCGTAATGTGTTTTCCCGCAACCAGCAACGTTCCGCCAGATATCTCTTCAAGTTTATTGATACAGCGCAAAAGTGTGGATTTGCCGGAACCTGACGGGCCAATAATCACCACCACTTCACCGGTTTCAATCTTTAAGTTGATATCGTGAAGGACCTGCGTTGTGCCAAAGTTTTTGGATACCGCGTTAAATTCAACGATGCTCATAGAATATGCATCCTTTTCTCCAGTTGCTTAAGCAGGAAACTCAGGCACAACGTGACGGCCAGATAAATCATCGCCACGGCGGTCCATACCTCAAGTGCCCGAAAATTACCGGCAATAATTTCCTGGCCCTGACGCGTTAATTCGGCCACGCCAATGACAATAAACAGTGAGGTATCTTTGATACTGATAATCCATTGATTGCCTAAGGCAGGGATCATACGGCGCAGCGCTAACGGCATGGTGACATGCCACAATGTACTTCGCTGCGATAGTCCCATTGCCAGACTGGCTTCTTTGAAGCCTTTATTAATAGAAAGAATCGCTCCGCGCGTGATTTCCGCGATATAGGCACCCGAGTTAATCACAATCGTTACGATGGCTGCCGTGACCGGCTCAATGCGAATGGGCAGCACCATCGGCAGCGCGAAATAAATAAACATCACCTGTACCATAATCGGTGTGCCACGAATCACTTCGACAAAAATCAGCGAAAGTGTTTTGGCTATTTTGCCACCTAAGGCACGGCAGGTGCCGGCCAGTAATCCAATAATAAAACCGCCTAACAATCCTGACAGTGAAATAATCAGCGTCAGTTGCAATCCCTGTAAAAGAATCGGCAACGATTCCCAAATATATTTACTTTCAAAATTCATAATTCGACCCATGGAGCGAAACGAGGCCAGCTCACGCCGGCCTGGCGGGATTATTTCGGTTCTTTAGCAAACCATTTCACATAGATTTTGTTGTACGTACCGTCAGCACGCAGTGCCTTAAGGGCGGCATTGACTTTGGGTGTCAGAGGGCTGTTTTTCTGCATCGCAAAGCCGTACTGCTGAGGCAGAATGCTGTCGTTTTCACCGACGGCTTTAATCTTGCCATCGCCGGCAGTTTTTACGTAGTAGAGGACGTTCGGCGAGTCGTGCACAACCGCATCCAGGTTTCCGGCCTGTAAATCGAGATAAGCATTATCGATATTGGGAAATTCAACGTAGTCGGCTTTGTATTTGCCTTTCATAAACGTGGCGGCAGCCGTACCCTGTTTCAGGCCGACTTTTTTGCCCATTAAATCGCTGAACTTCGTGATTGACGTGTTGTTGCTTTTGACGGCGATTAATAAATCGGCGTTGTAGTAGCCATCACTGAAATCGACGACCTGCTTGCGAGGTTCAGTGATTGTAATGCCCGCCATGGCAACGTCCAGGTTGCGCGACTGCAGGCCAGGAATTAATCCGCCAAAATCCATCGGCCGTAATTCATAGCTGACATTCATTTTTTTCGCGATGGCATTCCATAAATCAATATCGAAGCCAACATATTTATCGCCTTGTTTAAATTCAAAAGGCACAAAAGCCGTATCAACGCCGACCACTAATTTATCCTGCGCTGCCACAGCAAAGGTGGCGGAACAGGCGACCAGCGCGAATGCAATGTTTAACTTAGTAAATAATCCAGACATAATAACCCTCAGCGTCAGTGAAATAGCGTGCAGTGCATGTCACCCGATGGCGTCCATCGGGATATAAAAAAGAGAATATTGATTATTCAGGACAGGTCAGGACGTGCCCTGATTAAACCCAAAGTTTACGCAGGAATAATGTGATCCTGCGTGTCGGGCACCGGCGTCTGCGCGCCGTTCATTACCATCGAAAGAAAACTGTAATAGCCATTAATACCTATCAGATCGACCACGCCTTTTTCGCCCCATAACTCGATGGCCTGCTGCCAGGTGATATCACTGACGTTTTGCTGCTGATGTAACTGCTGGCAGAAAGCGTAAATGATCGCTTCATCCGGCTTTAAATCCATGGGAGGGCGTTTTTCATTGATAGCCTGCACAGCCGCCGCTGAAATCCCCTTTTCACGCGCTATGGGTGCGTGAATGGCCCACTCAACAGGCTGCGACCAGTGCCGTGCCGTCATCAAAATCGCCAGCTCAGATAAGCGCTGGCCCAGCGCACTACGATAGCGTAAATATTCCCCCATGCGTTGTGCATGCGCCATCAGCTCGGGGCTGCGTAACAGCGGCTCAAAAGGCGGGAGCAGTGCGCCGCGCGGACCGTTGATAATCTCTTGCGCCAGTACGCGCTGCTCATCGTCCCACTCATCCGCTTTTAGCGGGGGTAAACGGTTCATCATAATTTTGCCGTCTCTTCACGGATGACGATATTCAGTGTGTCCACAACAAAATCCAGCTGGCTGGTCGTCACGATAAACGGCGGCGCAATTAATATATGGTCGCCATACTGACCGTCCAGGGTGCCGCCCATGGGATAGACCATCAGTCCGCGCGCCATACAGTTTGCTTTGACAGCCGCATGGAACTTAAGGCCCGGATCGAACGGCGTTTTAGCTGCTTTATCAGAGACCAGCTCAACGCCGGCAAACAGACCACGCCCGCGTGTATCACCCACGTGCGGTAATTCGCCCAGCACGTCACGCAGGGCATTGTGCAGATAAGCCCCTTGCTGTTTTACCGCGTCCAGCAGGTTATCGCGCTCAATCACGTGCTGAACCGCCAGTGCGGCCGACGCCGCGGTCGCATGACAGATATAGGTATGGCCGTGCTGGAACAGCCCGCTACCGGCCTGAAGTGCTGACACAATTTTCTCACTCGCCAGCACGGCACCAATGGGTTGATAACCGCCGCCCAGGCCTTTGGCGATGGTCACCAAATCGGGAACCACGTCATCCTGTTCAACGGCATACAGCGTGCCGGTGCGGCCCATTCCACACATCACTTCATCAGCGATATAGAGAATGCCGTATTTATCACACAGGCGACGCACGCCTTTCAGATAGCCGGGCGTGGGCGGTGTGGCGCCGGTGGTGGCACCGACGACCGTTTCCGCACAAAAACCGATAATAGTTTCCGGGCCAGCCTCAATGATCGCCTGCTCAAGCTCGTTAAGCAGGCGATCGGTGTATTGCTGCTGGGTTTCATGTTCAAGGCGATCGCGATACTCATTACAGGCAGAAACCCGGATCACGTCGATGAGCAGCGGCGCGAACTGGCGGCGACGCCATTCATTACCGCCGACAGCCAGCGCCCCCAGCGTGTTGCCATGATAGCTTTGCTTACGGGCAATAAACTTCGTGCGTGACGTCTGACCGATTTCAACAAAATACTGACGGGCCAGCTTGAGGGCGGTTTCCACCGCTTCCGAACCGCCGGAGACAAAATAGGCATAGTTAAGATCGCCCGGCGCGTTACGCGTCAGGTGGTCGGCGAGCTGTTCGACCGTATCGCTGGTGAAAAAACTGGTGTGCGCATAAGCCAGCTGATCGATCTGGCGATGCATCGCGGCCAGAACATCCGGATGGGCGTGTCCTAAACAGGAAACGGCCGCTCCCCCGCAGGCGTCGAGATACTGTTTCCCCTTCGTATCATAAATGTACGCGCCTTGCGCGCGCGCCGCCACGATGGGTGTGCTACGCAAGCTACGGTGGATGATATGACTCATGCTGGATCCTGCTCCTGAATACGCTGTATAGACTCAGCGCATCTTGCAGGATTCATTTGAATCACGTCAATGGAATTATGATTCAAATGCATTCTGTTTTCTTATGACCGATCCCTTTGCCTCATGCTGTCAGGGTTTACCCTGTACCACATAAGCGCCCGACTCCATCAAATAGCGCTCAGCATTTTCGATTTTACTCACCGCATCGCGGCCATGACGGGCAACCAGCATCGCGAGCAGGCACTCTGCCAGCCCCATGCCAGAAACGACGGAAGGGAAAAAGGACGGACTGTCGATGGAAAACAACATTTTACAATCGGCGGCCTGGGCTAACGGTGACACCAGCGAATCGGTAATCGCAATGATCTTCGCGCCCGCCCGTTGTGCGGCCTGCAATACCGCCAGAGACTCGCGAGAATACGGAGCAAAGCTGATAAGTAAGACACAATCGTCTGAACTGAATTCTCGTGTAAAGACTTCGATATTACTCGCCAGGCCATCGATCAAGGATACGTTGCGGTGAAACAAGCGATAAATGTAGAACAGCGACCAGGCAATAGGGAAACTGGCACGGAAACCGCAGATATAGACATTCTCAGCCGCATCCAGCAGGGACACGGACTGCTCCATCATCGGACGGTTTTCATTATGTGTGAATTCGAGATTACTTTGATGCGCCTGGAACATCTCACTGTAAAGTTGAGACTGTGGACCCGACGCAACGAGCTTTTCAGCCCTGGATACATATGTATCATTACGCAGCCCAATATCATCGATGAACGCGTCTTTTAGCTCACCCCAACCGCTATACCCCAGCCGTTTTGCCAGACGGAGCAGAGTGGCAGGTTTAACTCCAGCCTGAAAGGCAAAGGTGCGCATCGATTGCACGACCAGTTGGTTGGTATTCTGCAGGGAGTATTCCGCAGCGCGTTGCAGTTCCGCAGACAATGTACTGAACTCACTGAGAATGTTTTCTCTTGGATTCATAGCCACTCTTCACAGGCGTTAAAGTTCAGGTATCTAAACACATTTGCTTAAGAGACTCTATAAACGGGAAGCATCCCCTGGTTTTACGGCTTCATTATACTTTTCACAGCAGGGTCAACGTTTGTTTGTCGCTCATCGCTGTCTTGCAAAGCACTTTCTGAATTTTGCTGATTTCCCTTTTCTTATAATAATTTGAAACTCCAGGGAATACTGGCTGCCTCGTACCGATGACCTGCCGTTCACTCATCTTTTCGTTAAGCCGTAGTTGGTCCTGAACAGACAGGGGAAAGGTAGTGTCTGCTGTGAGTGAGGAGCGGCCGTTTGGGGTGTTCACAGCAGGTGGAAATTTTACTTACACAGCCGTGTTGGGTTTAACGGGAACCGATCGAGACATAAAATCGCCCGTTCGTTCCTTACACTACCTGAAAAGGTAATCGGTAAGCAGGCCGGCAGCGGTGTCGATTTTAGAGAGAAAAGGCATTGGCTAATTTTTCAGCAAGCAGATATCAGAAGCTGACCGGCATTTTTCCAGCTGATTCTGAATACCGGGGCATGATCTGATGAAGGCATATCGGATAATGTTCTCTCCACAATGGTGCCCCCGAGGCGCTGATAAAAAGCTGTTGCCTGGGTGTTATCTTCAAACACCCACAAATAGAGCGGTGACTCATCATCCCTGCTCTTGACCCATTCGGCTGCGCGCCAGAGAAGTTGTTTTCCTACACCGAGACCACGTAGTGAAGAGCTTACATGCAGGCTGTCTATATAACAGCCCCACTGCGCATCATAGTGGAGCTTAATACATATGAAGCCTTCAACCTTTCCATCATATTCAGCTACAAACACTGTTTCGCTTTCATTGCTCTGATTCAGTGCTGAGCGCCAGTGTGAAAGTCGATCTTCCTGCGCCTGATTTTCAAGGAAATCCGCAGACATCACTTTCGTGTAGGTATCTCTCCATCCTGCGGTGTGCAGATGTGCTATTGCATCGGCATCACTGCGCTGAGCCTGTCTTAAGTGAATCACTGTTACCTCTCACAAACGCAATGGCGTTTCATGTTAGCAAAATCACATTCAGTCGAAAATCAGCTTACCTGGTTCAAACCATACATCACATCTTACGCAAGGATGAAAATGAATCTGGAAAACTCATGGTGACAGAGTGCTTACCTCATACGTAAATGTCCGCTTCTGGTGCAAAGCGGACATCCACATAAAGCATTGTCAGGAAACGTCGGGCTTCAGTAATCAACATTTTTCGATGCTGGCCTGTAAAACTGAGCGCGCATCGCAACAGGATTCAACATTACGACTCTTCAGCAAATCTCTTCCGCCTGTCTGGTATCGTACATCAACTGAGCCCGTTCCATTTCCGCTCCATGTTTTAGCGCCCATCCATACAGCGCACTGAATGGCTCCTGAAGCGTCTGTGCCAGTGGTGTAAGGCTGTACTCCACGCTCACTGGTGAAGTAGGCAGCACCTTTCGCAGCACCAATCCATTGCGCTCAAGCCGCTTCAGCGCATCAGACAATGCTTTGTGCGTAATACCCTCCAGCCGGCGACGGAGTTCGTTGAAGCGCACAGGTTCATTACAAAGCACAGTGAGAATTAAAATTGACCATTTATTGGTTATGTTCTCCAGAACCGGCCGCGTTTTCCCTATTTCTTTCAGGTCATTACAATCAGTTTGAGACATGGCGATATATTCCCCGATACCTGATATAAATAAAGTGCGTAATTGTTATTAAGTTTACAAATTATATCATCTGTTTTCCACCCTGACAGGAGAGAGCAGATGAGTAGATTAGAGAATAAAGTTGCCCTGATACTCGGCGGTGCAAAAGGCATTGGTCTGGCTATCAGCCAGCGATTTGCCAGTGAAGGTGCCACAACCTGGCTGACCTCACGCCGTAATGAGGAGTTAGAAGCAGCCAGTCAGACCATAAAGGGCACTGCCAGGCCAGTCCGTGCTGACGTCAGCCAGATAAGTGAACTGACGCGAATAGTCGATTTAATCAAGACAGAATCCCGCCAGATAGATGTGCTGGTCATCAACGCCGGCATGGCCGAATACTCGACGATTGATGACGTCACGCCGACACATTTTGATGCTGTTTTTGGCCTGAATGTGCGCTCACCGCTTTTTGCTCTGCAGGCAGCCCTTCCTCTGATGAAGGAGGGAGCGAGCGTCGTTTTGATAGGTTCGGTTGCCGATGTGATTGGCACGCCGGGATATGGCGTATATGGTGCCAGTAAAGCAGCACTTCGTTCTTTTGCCCGCACATGGACACGTGAACTCTCCGCCCGTGGCATCCGCGTTAATGTTGTCGCCCCCGGCCCTGTCGATACGGAGATGATGCGTGCAGCCTCTGAAGAGCTACGAAATGAGATAATCAGCACCATTCCCTTATCAAGAATGGGCAGACCTGAAGAAATTGCCAGTGCCGCCCTGTTCCTTGCAAGTGATGAAAGCAGTTATATAGCCGGAGCAGAAATCTGTGTGGATGGTGGCATGACACAGGTATGAGGCATGCCGTTCAGTTTTACTAAGATCAGAGAAAAGCTGTACGAGAAACGAACCGGGCGACGACCCGGTTTTTCTTTAGCCAGATGGCTGTGCTCAAATTCCCGTTTATTAGTATCGGTGTCCGGCAGGCGATATGCTGCGGCTTATTGCGGCATTGGCGCGCTCGCCGTTAATGAATCCGACATCATTTCAGCAAGGCCCGCTTCTGGCACAAAGTGGACAGGCTGACTGAGCTGAAGGTCCGCTATGCGCGAAAAGTGGTCTTTTGCTAATTTCTCAGAAATAGAATAGGTATGCTTTGACTTTGTTCTGTATGAAAGCCTTAACAGCAGGATTGAAAATATGAAACAGGTCAGAATTTATACACTCAAAGACAAACAGTCAGCAGAAATTTATTTTCACCGACACTGGCCCAGACATATGGCCTCTCTCCCAGCCTTTGGTATATATGTAAATCATGTTTATCTGGGGAAAGAATGTCAGGTCATTGCAACAGTTACCTATCAGGAGGATGCCGAAATACAAGCTATAAATCAGAAATATATGGCCAGCAAGGAGTTCATGTCAGACATGGAAGGTTTCGATATGTCTTCAATCCTTCGGGTGGATGAAATCATTATTAAGGAAACACTTTTCTGACTTTGCGACTTTCTCAGCCAGCAGGAACATTCCTGTCGCAGTCACTTAAATTGATACACAGCAATTAACCGGCCGTTAAGGCGGGGTCATACAAAGCGCATTTGGCCTGTCCGCTTCTGGCACAAAGCGGACGCTAAAATCTCTTCCTTTGTCCGCTATAAGCGAGAAGCGGACATTTAAACCCCTGTTACCTGGTGCTACCCAGGTCCCGGTCACTTTCCAGACCTTTAAGCATAAGTGTGGCTTCTTCAATACGAACAAATAGCCCTGAATCATCTGTTTCAGCAAACATATAAACTTCCATCTCAACCTCTTCCCCATTGCGCTTAGTACACAATACACGATGTCTGGTAGCATAGAGATTGCCTTCACGAAGTTCGTCATGCACATCAATTTTGCCGAAAGAAATTATTTCGCGAAGTTTACGAGCATGATGAGCAAAGCTATTTAAACTTCCCCACTCATTATCAGTGCGCTGCCGATAACCGGGACTAAAGTGGCGATTAAGTATCTCTTCCAGGGGGATTTCCTGTTGGTTAATAATCTCATCCAATACGTTAGCAATAGAAATCATTTTCATGGTCAGTCCTCATCATAAGTTATCAGTACTCTACAATCGACCTGATGGCTTCGGTACGGTATAAAAGACAATAAATACCTCAAATAAGCCAATATGACCGACCCGTTAATTCCATTCTCCCGGGCTTTTTCTTCTGATGGACCCACTTTGATTGTCGCGGCCCGCCAGTCGGATGCAATAAGGGAAACACCACGTCACCATCACATTCGCGGACAGTTACTCGGCGCTGAGCATGGGCTGCTTACGATCGATGCGGAAGAGTGTCGCTGGGTCGTACCGGCAACGCATGCCGTGTGGATACCTCCAAATATTCCGCATGGTCTGCGCTCGCACGGCCCATATTCAGGATGGAGTGTTTATATATCTGCTGCGGCCTGTGGCGCATTATCTGATAAGCCTGCTGTGCTCTCAGTTACAAATCTGCTACGCGAAGCGATAACACGAGCAGCCTCCTGGAAGGTTGCAGAGCTTAATGCGCCTCAAAAACGTTTATCTGACGTTATCCTTGATGAAATCGGTTCGCTTCCCAGCGTTAATCTTGGGTTGCCAATGCCGCAGGATATACGGCTCTTAAAAGTTGCTCAGGTGCTGTCTGAGAGTCCAGATGACGGTCGCACACTTGAAGAATGGGCATTCTGGGCGGGAGTATCGTCACGCACACTGACACGGCGTTTCAGATCCGAAACCGGTTTTAGCTTTAATGAATGGCGACAGCGCATACGGTTACTCAAAGCTCTTGAGCTTCTTGCCGCAGGCAAGCAAGTGACGACAGTTGCACTGGAACTTGGATATGACAACGTGAGTGCCTTTATCGCCATGTTTCGCAGGGTATTTGGCACCACTCCTGCACGATTCAGAATTTAAATATGCAGGCCCGCATTAAGCATCGGCTTCTGGATCAAAGCAGACGGTGCTTCTGATAAAACGCACTAATAAGCAGATTCAGGCTTTTATGCTGAAAAAGTTTCCTGCATAAAAAAGTAAAAGGGCCGGTGTCAGCCCTTAATTAAATGAAACGCTGTTAACGTAAAGATCAGAAACTCTGCCAGTTGTTTTCATCTGCTGCTGCAACGGCAGGACCTGAACGAAAAGACGATGGCGCGTGTGAAGAAGTTACCACCTTGCTGCGGACCACCGCAGGGACGTGTGAAACCGGTTTAAGGGTGAAGTTATTGACCAACTGGTTCAGTGATGCGGCCTGCTCCATCAGCGAATTTGAGGCAGCCGAGGCTTCTTCAACCAGCGCGGCGTTCTGCTGAGTGACATCATCCATCTGGTTAACGGCCTGATGCACCTGGCTGATCCCCTGTGACTGCTCACTGGCGGCCACAGAGATTTCATCCACAAGATCGGTAACCTGCCTGACGGCATCATTCATGCGTGACATGTTACTGCCAACGCCCTCAGCCTGTTCGGAGCCTGCCTGGACAAAACTCATAGACGATTCGATCAGCTCTTTAATTTCACGGGCTGAAGAGGATGACCGCTGTGCAAGATTACGGACTTCACCTGCCACCACGGCAAATCCGCGCCCCTGCTCCCCTGCCCGAGCCGCTTCAACAGCGGCGTTGAGGGCAAGAATATTGGTCTGGAAGGCAATACCTTCAATCAGCGCAATGATGTCAGTAATTTTTGCGGAACTGTCTTTGATATCGCCCATCGTCGACAGCAGTGTGCGGACACGGCCTGCGCTGTCTTCTGAAATGTCCTGTGCATTTTTGGCCAGTTGGCTGGCAAGCCGTGTGTTTTCTGCGGTCTGACGAACGGTTTCACTGAGTTCAGACATGCTTGCTGCTGTCTGCTCAAGCGACGCGGCCTGCTCCTCCGTGCGCGAAGACAGATCTTCGTTGCCGGCCGAAATCTGCGCCGATGCTGAACTGACAGACTGAGCCGACGCTTCAACCTTAGAAAGTGAGTCTGACACATTCTCAATCAGATGGTTAAAGGCGCTGGCGGTCAGGCCAATTTCATCCCGGCGACTCACATCTGCACGCAGCGTCAGGTCAAGGCGTTCACTGGCGGTTTCCATTACATGACGCATGCCGTTCAACTGACGTTTGATGCCAAAAATGGTTCTGAGGGCGAAGAATGCGAGAATGATAATGGCTATGGCAGAACCGCCGATGAGGCTCCACACTGTTACGTTATAAGTGTGATCATTTTGTTTGCGCAGCGCATTACCAATGTCTACGTTGAGTTTCAGCTGCTTCTGAAAACCGGCATTAAGCTGACGCGCAGCGGCACCAATACCGTCGTTACCCTGAAGGGAGCCAAGTGAAGCCGCATCATTTTGTGCACGAGAGGCGGCCAGAAAAGCCGGTAAAGTGTCCTCAACTTTTTTGATAGCGGCAAACGAATTTTCCGTTAACTGACGGTCCTCATCGCTTGAAATATCATTCTTCAGATAATACTGGTTGAGCGACTTAATCTGGCTAATCGCCCCCTCGATTTCCTTTTCCAGCACAGCCTGACGGCGCGGGTCTGTTGCACTCTGGTGGCGGTAAAGTGAGATGACAAGCGCATTACTGCTGTCGACCATTTTGCCGATGTCCAGAATGGACGGAACCGTATTTTCCTGAACATAGTTAAAGCGGGACTGAAAGCCGCCCGCCACCAGCACTGCAACGATAACCATTGTCACCAGGGCAGCAGAAAGGAGTGAAAAGGTAAAGAGTAAACGCTGTGTAATGGTCATGTTATTTCCTGCCATAAAGGGATTCTGATGACTGATGAATATCAGTACTAACTCAAACATTCAGACGATTTATCGGCGGGAGAAAAATATCATTTAATAAAAATGATCAGAGAATGACCTATTACTGTGACAGGTGATGAAAACAAAGTTGGGCCGGGGACATAAACAGCACGTTCAACATGGTTCAGATTCGGTGAGTAAAAGCCTGAGGCAGACATGACAAACGGCACTTTTCACACTACGCGAAGTATAAATTATACGACGCATATGTCTTTATGTTCGCTCCAGTTGTTGCGACAGGTTTAACCTTACATCGGCAGGATGGCGTCCTTATTTACAGTAGAAACTGTTGTATTTGCATCCACTTCTGGCAGGCAGCGGAACAACGCGGTAACGGCGCAGTTTTCGGCTGACGCGATCAGCCCTGAGCGCGACGGTCTGATGCGCAGGGACATGTTTACGTTGCCTGTATGCCCATGATCGTCCTGTGACGCACCTGCGGGTCACGGCTGTACGTTCATTTCGACTTTCCTGTACGATGCGAGTGGCCTGGTGGGTTCGACAGGCTCTTCCCCCGCTCGACATCGATGCGGGCCCGGTATGTCAGCGCAACACGGCGTCGTTGAGAGGACAGGAATGAAAAGCCCGCACTGTCGCTTCAGGTTTTCAGTTCACACGCTCTGTAGACAGGCTGTTTTCCGCCCTTTTTACGGATTGTTCACGATGTTCCTCCTTGCGGTTCTTTGCCTGACGTCCGCGTTATCGCGCGCTGCCGATCTGCCGGACGGCTTTGCCAAAGGCGTGACGGGCGGTAGCGGTGGCGCGGTTGTTCATCCCATCCGCACTGATGATCTGGTGAAGGCGTTGTGCGCCACCTATGACCGACACGGAAACTGTACGGATGATCGTCCCCGGATCATCGCTCTGGATCATACCGTCGATTTTCGTGGAACGGTCATGGTCAACGGCAAAGCCACGACCACGGAAAGGGGTTGCATGGCAAATGCCTGCCCAGGAGGCGGTGGTCAATTGGCGCGCAACGGTGCCAACCAGTTTTGTCAGGGCAAAGCGCCGGTTTCGGTGACCTATGATAATGCCGGTTTAGACCGTCTTAAGGTGGGATCAAACAAGACGCTGATTGGTGTAGGGGCACATGCGGGGATTCAGGGCATCGGGCTTTACGTCGGTGGCGGCGTTCACAACGTGATTATCCGCAATCTGACACTGTCAGATATCAATCCGCAGCTGGTCTGGGGAGGGGATGCCCTTACCGTTGATAATGCGGAGGGTGTGTGGATTGATCACAATACTTTCGCCCGCATTGGCCGACAGATGATTGTCACGGGCTGGGGCTCCGCGTCCCATGTCACGCTTTCCGATAACGAATTTGACGGCAGAACACCCTATTCCGCAACCTGCGACGGTCACCATTACTGGGTCTGGCTGTTTCTGGGGCAGCATGACACATTAACGGTCGCGCGCAATTATGTTCATGATACCTCCGGGCGTGCCCCGCATGCCGGTGGGATGGGCAATGCCAGTGTCCTGGCGCAGCTGGTTAACAATGTCTTTGTCAATCTGACGTATCAGGGCGCGATAATGTCCAGAACACCCTCTTCGCGTCTGCTGGTGGAAGGTAACGCCTTTGAGAATGTGGCTCATCCGCTGTTTAACGACATCCGACAGCCCGGTAATGCCTTCGCGCTTTTTGATACGAACGCCGCCGCTGGGGAAAACGCCTGTCTGAAAAATCTGGGCAGGCGCTGTGTCAGTAATCTGCAAACCCAGAGCGGCACCGACTATCGCCCACAAGATATCACGGTCCTGGAGGCTTTCAGATACGATCGCGCCTGGCTCGTCTCGCCTGTTTCCGCAGAGGTGGCCAGCGTCCAGGTGCCCCGTGAAGCTGGCGTGGGCCATATTCACAGTCCGGTGCGGTAAGTTTTTAATGTGAGGGTTTCCCCGATGGCACGTTTATTGTTGCGCATTTTTGTCTTCTGTCTGTTCAGCAGGCTGGGCGTTGCCAGTGCCTTCGGCGTGACACACTCCGGCAACACTCTGGTGGTGGATACCGGTGCCGATCTGGTGTTTAGCATCGATGACCGCAACGGTGATCTGACATCAATGCGGTTTCATGGCAGTGAGCTGGCATCACCAGAGCACAAGGCCTCACAAGTCGCCTCCGGACTGGGGCACGCGCAGGTTGCAGTGAAAACGGCAGGCGATGTCATTGTCATCAGTGCGCAGGCGGGTGAACTTATCCACTACTACCTCGCCAAAAAAGGCCGTAATGCCCTGTATATGGCGACCTACGCGCCCGCGCTTCTGCCGGTCGGGGAACTGCGTTTCGTGACGCGTCTGGATGTCAAAAAATTCCCAAAGGCCGACTGGGGCAACGATTCAAACGTCGGAAAAGCGATTGAAGGCAACGACGTCTTTTTGTTGCCTGACGGACGGACCAGTTCCAAGTTTTACTCTGCCCGTCCCATGATTGATGACGATCTGCACGGCGTCCACGGTCCGGGCGTAGCGGTCTTTATGCTGACGGGCAATCATGAGCTCAGTTCAGGTGGCCCGTTCTTTAAGGACATCGCGACGCAAAAAACGCAGATGACACACGAGCTGTACAACTATATGTATTCCAGTCATACCCAGACAGAACCCTTTCGACCGGGGTTGCATGGTATCTATGGGCTGTTGTTTACGACCGGAGAGAAGCCCTCCGCCACGTTAATCGATGTGGGATTTATTCATACGTCACTGGGGCTGAAAGGGTTTGTCGATCAGACTGAACGCGGCACGCTGTCAGGTGTGGTGACAGGAATGAGCGATCGTCCTGACGCCGTTGTCGGCCTGCGAAACGCCAGCGCCGAATACTGGACGCGCGTGGACAGCCAGGGGCGTTTTACACTGACGGGCGTGCGTCAGGGGCACTATCAGATAACGCTGTACGATAAGGAACGGGAAGTCGCGCAACGTACAGCAGATATCCAGGCCGGCAGACAAACTCAGATTGCGTTAGCCGCCCAGACCTTACCGGGTCAGGTTATTTGGCAGACGGGTTCACCGGATGGCACTCCGTCGGGGTTTCGTAACGCCCGTTTGCTGATGTCCGCTCACCCGTCCGATCGGCGTATGTCGCCCTGGACAGCCGCTGATTACCTTGTGGGAACCGCATCAGAAAGCGACTTTCCTGCCGCGCAGTGGCGGGATATTAACTCGCCAACCCGCATCCGTTTCATGCTGTCTCGTCACGATGTACATGATTTAACTTTACGAATTTTTATTACTCTGGCGCAGTCTGGAGGACGCCCTCAGGTCAGCGTCAATCAGCGCTGGACCGCGCCGATTCCGCCGGCTTCTGACCAGCCTGCGAGTCGGGGGATCACCCGCGGCACTTTCCGGGGCAATAATGCGCTTTTTACTTTTGTCCTGCCGGCTTCCGCCCTGCAGGCAGGAATTAACACACTGGATATTAATGTGGCCTCGGGGCAAAAAGGCACAGGATTTCTGAGCCCAGGCTTCGTCTATGACAGTATTCAGTTAGTACGATGAGCGGCGCGTTATCAGACCTGAAAAGGCGGAGAAAACGCTGTCTCCATCGCGGTCAGGTTCCCCAGTGACGGCGCACAACAGCCTTGATGACAGGATGCGTTTCTGCCTCCTCCAGCGAAGCACAGAAAGCGGGTCTGGTGCGGCTGAGATGCGCACGCGCATTGCTCCAGCGGCTCACCACACAGGCCAGCATTTCGAGCGCGCCGGGGTTAGCAGGCTGCCATGCGCGCGTGTCAAAAAAGAGATCGCTGAACATGTCCCACTGCTTATAGAGTTTGTTGACCGCCCCCTCGGCCAGCTGCTTACGCTGATCCGGCGAGCCTGTGTCCAGCCATCTTTCCGGGTAATCAATGATGCCGATGGCGGCATAACAGTTTGCACTTATATACACTAGCCCTCGTAATTGCTGAGCACGAACGTCAGCGTCAGTTGAAAGGATGCCGGCATCAGGACAGGCCATACCAGATAAATCATGATGGCTGCGCTTTCAGTCAGCACGGCCCCGTCAGGCAGGATGAGCGTGGGGATCTGGACCAGCGGATTCAACCGCTTTAAGGTTTCAAACCCACTGTCTTTGTGCCATGAACTCGCCTCAACCGTTGTGTATTCCGCCCCGGCCAAACTGAGCGCCATCTCAATCGCGGCGGCGCCCGAACGTGCGCTTCCATAGAGTGTGTACATATAAGATACCCTGTATGCGTTAATCCCGCGCCCTGAGGCGAGCCTGCATACATATTACCAGCAGTGATGACGTTCATCAGGGTGGTACCAGAAGTAGCATGACTCCCTGCTACAGATGAGAATAAAGGCGGTATTGAGTAATCGCGTAATAAGCATCGGACAAAATCAGGCATGTTATCGACGCGAAAAGAATTACATCATGTCTTAAACAGGTTTCTTTTTGAAATAACAGCGCGTGTTTTGATGTTGCTCAGCGTCTTCATATACGCCATTGATGACGAAACACGGTCATATTTATCACTCTTCTCGTGGCGTTATCTGTCACTTCCTTAATAAAAAGAAAGTGACAGCGAATTCCCCGCTCATCGTTACAGACAGGTTCAGGGACTTCCGTGACAGAAATCCCCTTCAGCTTGCGCCAGGACGTTGTATGCAGGAGTCGGCGTTAATGGGCATAATGTCCAAAAAACTGAATCAGTGCCCTGGCCGTCGCTTCAGGTTGCTCTTCCGGCTGAAAATGGCCGCAATCCGCCAGCCGCTGGCTGTGAATATCGTCCCCATACGCTTTCAGGGTGGCGGCCATATCCGCAATAGAACCCTGATCGGCTGACAGCCCCAGTACCGGCATCGTCAGGCGTGTTTGCTGTGCAAGCGCAGCATTCTGTGCTGCTGACTGTGACAGGGCGCGGTAAAACGCCAGTCCTGCGCGCAATCCACCAGGGGCTTTGAGCAGGCGTTCATATTCGTTAATTTCCGTCTCGCCGTAACAACGGTGGTCAGCCGATTTCTCCCGAAAGAACCATTCCAGATAAATGCGCTCACGCCCCGTCAGTAAGGCTTCGGGAAGATCCGCGACGGCATTGAAGGCGAAGTGCCAGGTCTTCCAGGATTGACGGGAATCTGTGGGCAACGTATCCGGCAGCGATATACCTGGAATACCGGCGTCCATCAGGGTCAGCGCCCGGATCTCCTCGCCGTAAAGCATCGCATAAGTAAAGGCGACCCAGGCACCGACGTCGTGTCCAGCCAGAAAATACCGGCCTAATGCTAACGATGCGACGAAGGCGTGCAGTCGGCTGGCAACCGTTTGAGTATCGTAGCCCGCAAGCGGTTTATCGGTATCGCCCTGGCCGGGTAAGTCGACGGCCACAATGCGAAAGTGCGCCATCAGACCGGGCATAACCTTTCGCCAGGCAAACCAGCTTTCAGGGAAACCGGCCAGCAATACCAGCGGAAAGCCATCCGGTCGGCCACCGGTGACATAATGAAAACGCAACCCTTCCACACGTGCAAAGCAGTGACGAAAACCGTCGGGCGCATCAGGGATCACAGAAGCAGACATAACCTGTTCCTCTTGTCATACGATCACTCGTCGGCAACCGACAGGTGCGTGAATGAAAACAAACCCGACGGACGGACTTGTGCCATTTTCTGGTGAACCAACCCGACCGGCAGTCGCCCGCACAATCGTGATAACCGCCCCGTTTTCGCACACAGCTTCCTGAGCGGCCTGTTCATTTCGTGTGACCTGAACACGTTCATTAACCCGGTCAGCAACGGACTCAACGTCGGGAAACGGCTCGGCAGTACGCTGTCAGGTCCGCAGAGTACGGGATCGAAGCCGGCTTCCAGTCGGAAGAACACCTCGTCGCGAGCGTTGGATGTACGCCAGTATTTTCAGCGTCCGGCCGATAGATCGGTATCGTGCGTAAGAATCGATGCTTTACCTACTCCTCGCATTCCCTGGTGAAGCGCCAGAAAGCTCTCTGCCGCAGCGGTTTCATTCGCCGTTGCCGCCACAGAGCCGTCCTGTTCGCCCGCTTCTGTCAGGGCCTAGAGTTAGGAAATGATCATTTCCTATATAAATCTGCAGCGGTTATCATGTCAAGCTCAATGCTTCACTTCATAACACGCTAGCTGAGGTACCTGGCGACAACGCGAGGCGGGCTGAATACGAGCCGTAACAGGGATGTCAGGATGGCGCATTCCGTCGTTCCAAGGCCATCCCGTTATTCTGCCCCCTTATCTGAGGTCTGTTTAGGAACGGTATAACCAGGAAACATACGAAATTGTCAAGGCGAATTATAATTTAATCGCTTTGACAGGCATCATTAAATGTTGCCGGGGAAAGATACACAGCAAAATTCACTTTTATAACGAGAACAAAATGAAAATTTCAACCCGTCTGACTGCAGGTTTCGGTCTGCTTATCCTTCTGTTTATTATCTGCACAGGCACGGCGCTCAATGCCCTTCATAAAGCCCGGGCAAGCATGGATATCGTCGTGAATATCAAGATGAAAAAATATCAGCTTGCGCAGGATATGCTGGGGGAGTTAAGGGAGATGGCTATTGATGTCAGAACGCTTGGCCTGCTTAGCGATCCGGTTGCTATGAAACCCGTCGCTGCGCAGATGGAAAAAAATAAAGCTGACTTCATTGCCAATCGTCAGGCACTGGGCGATCTGTTGCAGATTGACTCGCTTCCGCCGGGTCGCGCGGCCTTTAAAAGACTGACCGACACCGAGAGCGAGTTCTTCAGCATCTTCGCCAAAGCCAGTCAGCTTGGGCTGGCCAACCGTGATAAAGAATTTTTCGAGTGCCTGACAAAAGAGGTACAACCTGTCCAGGATAAGATGCTGAAAGATCTGCTGGTCGTCACTAACATTCAGCAGAAAACCAGTCTGGCCGAGGTGCAGCAAAACAGCGCGGCTACCGCCCGTGATACCCTTTTTCTTTTGCTGCTCGCCGGGGCTTCGGTGCTGGTGGGCGTGGGTGCCTGCGTCGTGGTGATCCGCATCCTCATGCGTCAACTGGGCGGTGAGCCCGCCCAGGCCCAGGCACTGGCTGCGACCATTGCGGCTGGCGACCTGACCTCGCCTGTCGTGCTTCGTCGTAATGATACCACCAGCCTGCTGGCCTCGCTCGACAGTATGCAGGCGAACCTGCGCGGGCTGGTCTCGCAGATCAAGGATGCCTCGGCTTCCGTTTCTCTGGCGGCTGATGAGATTGACCAGGGTAACACCGAACTCTCATCCCGCACCGAGCAACAGGCCGCCGCCCTGCAGGAAACCGCCGCCAGCATGGAGCAACTCACCGCAACGGTGAAGAGCAACTCGGCGGGTGCGCAGCAGACAGCCGACGCGGCACGGGGGACGGCGCAACTGGCGCGCGAGGGGGAATCTGATATGCAACGCATGACACATACCATGCATGACATTTCGGTCAGCGCCACCAAAGTGCGTGATATTACCTCTGTGATCGAGAGCATCGCCTTTCAAACTAATATCCTGGCCCTCAATGCCGCAGTAGAAGCGGCTCGCGCGGGTGAGGAAGGGCGCGGTTTCGCGGTAGTCGCAGGCGAAGTACGCACGCTGGCGCAGCGCAGCGCCACGGCCGCGCGGGATATTAAAATCCTGATTGAACAGGCCGTAACACAGGTAGAAAGCGGCGTGAACGTGGCCTCTTCCACCGGACAAAGCATTTTGAAAATTGTGGGAATGGTCGGCGAACTCGCGGAGGCGATGGATAACATCTCTCTGGCCTCTTCAGAGCAGATGCAGGGTATTTCGCAGATCAGCGTGGCGGTGAGTCAGATGGACGGTGTGACGCAGAGCAACGCCGCGCTGGTTGAAGAGTCTTCTACGGCCTCGCGTTCGCTTTCTGAACAGGCGCATGCCCTGCGCGGCATGGTGGAGGCGTTCCGTGTCTGAGCCCCATCCGCAGCCTGATGCGCCAGAGAACGATCCGCTTAACATCGCGAAGATAAGTGCGCTGAAGGCCGATATTGATGTCATTTTTATTCAGCTCAGGCACGGTGGCTACGCCAGTATGGACACCTTTGCCAATAACTGGGCGCATCTGATACGTCGGGTTCAGGACATAAAGCCCCTGCTGAGTCGGCCCGGCGTCACCGAAACGTTGCTGCGCACGGATGTGCGGCTGACGGCAGATCTGATGGCGATCAGTTATGCCGTAGAAATCATTGAAAATTTCATGGCCTGCGCCGCACAGCAGGCGAAAGACGGGAAAGACCGACAGGGATAAACGATGGCGCGGACACTCAGGGGTGCCGCGCGATTGCCTTCAACCTGCATGCAACAGGGCATGGCCCGCCGCGTTTTTAAGGCGGGCTTTTTTTGCCTGAATCAGGTGCTGATTTCGGCTGTGAATCCCCTTTTCAACGGCACTTTCGTGTTGGTCGGGCGAAGAGCTTGTTAACTGAATATTCCTTCACGCCATATGCTGACCCTCTTCCGCCAGGCAGGCATTGTGATGCAGACGAGCCAGCCCGGCTTTTGGGGCTATGCTGCCCTGTTTTTTAAGTCTCCCGACTGAGTTTATTAAGCTCAGACATCGCCTGACGAACCAGCCAGAAGCCAGGGGAATAAAACGCCCGACCGAGTTTTTCAGCCACGGCTGGCGTAACAGTCAGCGTGCCGCGCAGGAGGAACCGGGCCTCATGCATCTGCAGCCCGGAACGGCGGCAGAGCTGCTCTACGCTCATATTGTATTCGGCTAACAACGACGCCAGAAAGCGTCCGACTGAATGCTCGTCCATAAAGCCTCACTTCTTCCATGGTTTCCCCCGAGCATAAAACACTCATCAGCCCTGTTCAATACACATGCAATATCTTATTGGGATAAGCGAAACGCTAAACGAGGGCGCGTAAACGGGCAGATTCCCCTGCTCCGCAGGCTTCACACCGCCTGATAAAAAGCGGCAGGATTTAGCCGGATAAAGGCGTGTGCTTTATAAAGACGGGCTCATTGTTGCCCCGCCCCCTCAGCGGCAGAACACAGACCAATACATATGTCGGCGTTATGCTAAATAAAGACGCTGAACGAATCGGCTTCTGTATGGGCCAGCTGCGAAGCCCGACGTTCCGGCCTGGCAGCAAGATAGCTGGCCACCAGATTAAAACCCAGGGTATAGCCCAGCCAGCGCGGCATATCGCCGGCGCCATAAAACCACTTGCTGTGATCGTAATCGGTGCACAGCCAGTCCTGATGCAGTTGTGGCAGATAAGCGTGAATCAGTTCGGCGTTGATGCATTCCCACCGTTCAGGTTCTCCGCCAAAAAGCTCAAGCACGAAATGCCCGGCCAGCCCTTCAGAAACACACGCTTCGCCCAAGGTGGTGCCATAGCCGGGACCTGCCCACCGCGCGGCATGATGAAGTTCATGCGCGAACATCCGTTCAAGCGATTGTGCCGCATTTTGGCAGAATGCAGGATTGTCAGGATCAACCGTCACATACACGATCCCGGGTTCGGGGCAAAATCCGCTATGCCCTTTTTCCGGAACAACTCTGTTTCCCGTTTTAACCACCACATCCAGCGCCGGGAGAGACATAAGGCTATCCGCACGTCTGTGCGTCGCCGTCAGGCAGTCCTTAATCCAGTCACTGTGTGCGGTGAGTGTCTTTTGCGCATCCAGAAAGTGCAGCATCATATAAGACATCGTCTTACCCCCCAGCCCGTCAGGAAATGACACTCTTCTGTCAGATCTTATTGTGCTGAAAAAACTGTCGCCCCGCGCCTGCATCGCGCACAGGGTGGATTTTCATTTGTGTGCCTGCCGCTGGCTTAATGGGCCCCGCTCACACCGGGTTTACGGTCACAACCAGAGGCGGGATTTGATTCTATTCTCCCCATGCGGGAACGTGTTTTTGACGTTGATAAGCTGCTGACCGGCTTTACATGCACCCTGAGTCTGGAGGACAGCAGCCTGTGTCTTTACCGTGGAAAGGTGCTGACTTTATCGCCTCTTCCCTTTACGGGGTCAACGCGAAAACAGGCTGACTCCTGGGGGTTTTCCGTTTCCCGTTAAGAACGGGCAGCACACAATCAGCATCACGTCCCGCTTACCGCGCTGCCGCGTTTAACGCTTTATGGCAAAAATGCAGCCGGCGAGAAAACATCACCGGGGCGTTTCCCAGCTAAAAAAACTTTAATTAAATTTATATTAACCACTTCACCTTCCAGGTCACCAGGATGTCACCATGCTGTACAAAGGGGGCTTAATCCAACGTCTCGCTTGGCTTAAATACACAACAAAAAGAAAAAAGATATCAGCTCCGCTTCTCTGCAACCGCCTAAAACATAAAAAAAATTGCTGGATAAATCCGAAACTCCACTATACTGACCAGTGCACTTGTTATCTCCCTACATGGCTGTACACAGAAAATCCCCTGTCGTCAGCCTCCCTGTAAGCTTCAGGAGAACGAAATGAAAAAGAGTAAGATGTTAACTGGCCTGCTGGCCGTTTCAGCTGCCGTCGCGATGTTCAGCAGCGTGAGCGTGCAGGCGCAGACGCCAACGAGCGCGGCGCAGAGCACCACAGCTGGACAAACAGGGACAAAGCTTAGTTCCGGTGACGAAAAAGCAATCAAAGACATGGCGCAGGCAAATATCAATGAAATCGCTGCCGCTAAAATCGCGCTGAGTAAGGCTGAAAGCAGCGAAACCAAAGCCTTCGCGCAGAAAATGATCGATGATCACACCAGTGCCTTGACCAAAGTGCAGACCGTCGCCCAGCAAAAAGGGGTTACGCTGCCGACCGCGCCTGATGCTAAACATAAAGCCATGGCCACTAAACTGGAAAAACAGAGCGGTAAGGCTTTTGACAAGATGTATATGGAAAATGCCGGCGTCAAAGACCACAAGATGGTGTTGTCGACGCTGGAAAGTGACGCGAAAAAGATAAAAGATCCCGATGTGAAGGCGCTGGCAGACGCCCATACTCCGGTTGTTGAGCAGCACCTGAAGTCCGCCCAGGACGCGTCAATGTAAGGCTCTGTGCCAGCAATTAACTAAACAGGTTGTCCGGTGAACTTTTGTCATGCCGCCCGGGCAACCTCTTATTCAGCTTTTCAGGACGGTAACGCGTTTACGTCTGAATCCAGTACGGTCCCGGCCTGCCAAAAAGATACCCTTGCATTAAAGGACATTCATATGTCCTGAGCCAGGCCGCCTGAGCCAACGTTTCCACGCCCTCTGCAGTGACTTCTACGTTCAGTTGACGGCACAGTGAAAGAACAGCACTGACGATGGCTGCCGCGCCGGCATCCTGGTGCAGATCGCTGATGAATGACCTGTCTATCTTTATTCTGCTGAAAAGCCCGGAACTGAGGTGGCTCAGTGAAGAAAACCCCGTGCCAAAATCATCCAGAACGACATTAATGCCTGTCTCCCGAAACTTCCGTATCACTTCGTAACTGAAATCCGGGTTGTCGAACAAGGCCGATTCGGTAATTTCCAGTTCGAGCCTGTTGGGATGTAGCCCACTATGGATGAGAACGTTTTTCACCCTGTCAGACAGTTGCGGGTCCCTGAACTGTCGGGGGGAAATGTTTACGGCTATCCGCTCCTGTCCTGACCAGCCCGCCATATCCGTACAGGCGCGCGCAAGCGCGAAGGCACCGATATCATGGATAAGTCCGGTTTTTTCAGCAAGAGGAATGAAAATATCTGGCGGCACACTTCCTCTCACAGGATGATGCCAGCGCAGCAGGGCTTCATAAGCCACAATCTCTTCACTGACGCTGCAGACAACAGGCTGATAAAATAGCTGTAGCTCACCGTTTTCCAGTGCCCCACGCAGGTCGTTTTCCAGGCTGAAGCGCTCTGCCGCAGAGCGGGCAAGCTCATCGGTAAAGATGACCCAGCCGTTACGTCCGGCTGACTTGGCCGCATACAGGGCAATATCCGCCGCCGATAACATACTTTCAGCATCCCGTGCATAGCCGGGAAAGAGGCAGACGCCGAAGCTGCAACCCGACGTAACTTTCCTGCCCTTCAGCATGAACGGCTCCTGCAATACGGCCGTAAGGCGTGATGCCGTTTCGCTGGCTTCAGAGGCTGAGCTGATACCTGGCAGGACGGCAACAAACTCGTCGCCGCCTGTACGGGCCAGTATATCTTCAGGGCGCAGGACGGATTGCAGCCGCGCGGAAACCTCAATAAGCAGTGCATCTCCGGTAGGATGTCCCAGCACGTCATTGATACTTTTGAAACGATCGATGTCGGACACCATGACGGCAAAGGGGCTGTCACCGCTAAGAAGCGTCTCCAGTTCGGGCATCAGGCCCCGCCGGTTAAGGAGCCCTGTCAGTGGGTCATGAAGGGCGAGGTGATTCGCCCTTGCCGCAGCCTGAAACTCCGCGGTGACGTCCAGGATGGTATACAGGAGATAGTCTTCTCCCCCGCCCGAATTAAGCCTTTCAGCCGTGATGCGGAGTGAAAAGGCCGGCTCTGTCGCCGTCGACGAGACCGTTTCACTGAAACCTTCATCAGGAAGAAGCGTAAAGGCTTGCCTGAACACACCCGCCAGATCGTCTGGCAAATCCGCGTGAAGCGAGGTTTGCGTGTTACCGCTCAGCACCAGTTCCTGCAAACAGGGCAAATTTCTGGCAGTCGGGTTGGCGCGTATAATGTCGCCGGATTTTGCGTCACACAGGATAAGCGCACAGGGCGTGTGACAGAAAACCGCGTCAAGCACCTTATTGGTGTCTGACAACTCCGTTTCTCTTTTCAGGATAACCTGTTGAGCGATGCGTAATGCCGCCCTTTCCTGATAATCATGCGTGACGTCGCGCACGATTTTAATAAATGCCGCATGTTCCTGATCGGAGGGATTAAGGAATTCAATTTCTACGGATGCACGAAATGCGCTGCCGTTTTTCCGCAGCCGCCAGCCTTCGCCTGTAAACTTGCCATGCTCGCGGGCCTCTCTCAGGTTTGCCTCAGGGATGTTCCTGGCCTGTTCATCTTCATCGTAAAAAACCGAAATATGTTGCCCTCTGATATCACGGCTGTCCCAGCCCTTAATCTCGCGGCACCCCAGATTCCAGCTCATGACTTCTCCGGTTGAAGACAGCAGGTATATTGCGCAAAGAGACGTTCTGGCCACGGCGGCCCCCAGTTGGTCATTGGTTACGGATTTCATGCGGCTGTCCTTGAAAAGTTCACCGACCTGTTCGGAGATGATCCTGCTTTACAGATGAGTATCGGCGCCGGTGGCCTAAAACAGTGACACAATTTTGTAAAAATTTAGTCAGAGAAAAAAGAGCGACAGGTATTTCTACCTGTCTCAAAATAATGCATGCAAGACGGTCACAACGTTATCCGCTTCTGGCTCAAATCAGCCCCCTCAAATCCGGGGGCGGTTTCAGAATGTTGTCCAGTTTTCTTCCGCATCTTTCCCGGCTGGTCGGCTGGAGTGAGGCATTGTCGTTGAGGCGGAAACCGTGACCGGCGCTTCAACCAGTGCGGTTTGAGCGACGGGCGATAACGATTCTGACAGCGTAAAAACAGAGACGGACTGCAGCAATATATCGGCCTGTTCGCGCAGACTTGCTGCCGCCGAAGCGGACTCTTCCACCAGGGAAGCATTCTGCTGCGTCACATCATCAATTTCCGTCACGGCAATGCTGACCTGTTCAATTCCGCGAGCCTGTTCTGCGGTGGCGGCGGTGATTTCCTCCACCCTGTCAGTCAGTTGACCGACTGACGAAACCACGGCAGACATGGTGTCAGCAGAACGCGCCACCAGTGAAGTCCCTTCGCTGACGCGCTGTGCGTTGGCTTCGATGAGCTGACGAATCTCCCCTGCCGCTGTTGCACTGCGTTGCGCCAGCGAACGGACCTCACCAGCCACCACGGCAAAGCCACGCCCTTGCTCGCCTGCCCGCGCGGCTTCGACAGCAGCATTAAGCGCCAGAATATTGGTCTGGAAAGCAATGCTGTCAATCACTGACGTGATATCCGCAATGCGTCCTGAGCTCTCACCAATTCCCTTCATGGTACCGGTGATATCTGTGGTGATGTCATTACCCTGGCGGGCAACGTCACGCACCGTTACCGCCAGCATCGCGGCCTGGCTGGCATTGTCTGCGTTATTCCTGACCGTGACGCCCAGTTCACCCATTGTGGCGGCGGTCTGTTCCAGCGCGCTGGCCTGTTCTTCAGTGCGCTGTGACAGATCGGTGTTTCCCTGAGCTATCTGCAGGCTCGCGGCGGCAACACTCTCCGCGTTCGCCCGGACAGCGCTGACGGTTTGTACCAGTGAATGCTGCATCCCACGAATCGCTATAAGGAGTTTTCCGGTTTCGTCACGTCCTTTGACCGGCACTTCTGCGGTCAGGTCGCCGTCAGCAATGCGCTCTGCGGCCTGCAGCGCGATGTTTACGGGCCTGACAATGCTGCGGGTAATAAACCAGGCCAGGGTTGCTGCCAGCACAATAGCCGCCACGCTGAGGGAGACAAGAACAACCTGAGCGCTGCGCTGTTCTGCCGCTGCTTTGGCACCGGCGGTCTTCATCTGCTGGCCCTGAAAGGTCGCAAGGTCTGTGATAGCCTTTGTGTATTCGTCCTGCGCCTCATAAGCGGGTCCGGTGAGCAGCCGCGTTACCTCATCCCGCTTACCTTCCATGCCCAGTTTTACCGCCTGTTCAGAGTAGGCAAGATACTGCGTACCGGCCCGTTTCATCACGGCGATGAGCTCACGGCTTCTGGGCGCATGAAGTATCTGATCGACTTTATTAAAAGCCGTTTCAAGCCGGGCGCGGGACTGCTCATAGTTTTGTTTCAGTCTTTCTTTTTGAGCCGGGTCATCGACCAGTGCGATACTGCGGACCATACGACTCATATCCGTAACGTAAAAGCGCAGGTTACTGGCAGCGGTCGCCTTATCAAAACGATCGCCAGCCAGTTTATCCACGGTGTCGCCTAGGGAGTCGATACGAATTAAACCGGCCAGCGCAATACCGATAAGAAGAAGCAGAATAAAGCCAAAAGCGGCACCCAGTCGAATGCCGATGCGTATGTTGTTCATTACCTTTCCTCGGTTAAAATATGAAAATTAAAATTATTCAGAGCCAGGGTTCAGACCTGACGAGCCTAATCCCGCGCGCGTTTTACCGCTCTCTTTCAGCAAACAGCGATCAGGATGATTAAACTGTTCGGGAACAAGCTGCGCGCAATTTATAATCAGGTGCCGTTTTAACACCCTGTTTAACGGGACTGGCCGCACAGAGAAATACGTGTTTGTGGCCTCCTCATGACGTAAGTACGTGAGGAACGGCATCAGACGGCATCGCAGGCTGTCCCTCCGCATTGATTAACGCAGTTGTGACAGCATGGCCTGCGCCAGCACAGAAGACAGGCGCACAATCGCCCTGCGCAGTGAAGACGGTGAAAGCGTGAGGTTAGTCTGGGTAACCCATGACAGCCTGGTTATGTGGCTAACGGTCATGTTAAATCCTTCTGGTAAAAGCGCGTTTATCCCGTTTTAAAGTTATCGTCACTGTAGTTACTTTCTTTAACTGTGACATACATCAATTATTTTAAAGCGTTATTACACGCATCTTAATTCGCTCTTAATGTACGGCGATGGAGAGAAACACAGCCAGGCCGAGCGCGTAACGGTTCCGCTACGCGCAAAAAGCGGCCGTTCGCGCCAGCCTCCGTCAGGCGCAGAGTTCTGACCATGACGTAAAGCCGGACCATTCGGACGCTGACGGATAACAAAAGCGTGATGACCGGGGGGCGGGATGAAATATCAATGCGGAAGTTTTTTGCCGTTTACGCTTGCAGGGAGGTGCCTGCAGGACCAGGCTGATTGAGGCTATCCCTCTAAGGAAAGATCTTGTTGCATGGAAGATGACTTAACCGCCTACGGGCGGTTTTTTTTATCCCGATAAAACAGAGAAGAATCAACATCATCAGGGGTGATGAGCCGTTCAGGCGTTTTTCGCGTATCCTCACTGAAAATCATGAGCCCGCCCTGAAGAACAGGGCCAACAGCGTATAAAACTTGTTAACGAGACGGCCCGGCAGGCTTACCGGGCCACTGATTTACAGCCCTTTCGTCTTGTTAATCCAGTACTGCTAAGGTCCTCTTTAAAACAGGCGGGGAAAGCCGCAAGCCCGCAAGTCGCAAAGGCGGCCCCTCAACCAGGCCGGGAAGCGGTTTCCTGTGCGCTGCCCCGGCGGCTTGCCTTACCCCCTTTTCGTCCGGCCTCAACCGCTCTTTCCGGGTTATTTTTAAAATTACCGCTACTGGCGGCTCCGCCTTTCCTTCCGGCTTCCGCCGCGCGCTGGGGATTTTCCGCGAAATTTCCCGCGCCACCACGTCTGTTGCTCATATCTGTTACCTTTTGATTGTGTAAAATGTTGATGAGGATATAAGCATGGCTGTAATTTTGAATAAAAACAGGAATAAACATAGATTTACGTCGGAAGAATAAAGGGTTTTAGATTCACCGCTTCGCTTTCTACAGATTTTTTATCTATTTAAAACAGCGTTAACAAAATAAAATTTGTACACCATGATTGGGTCGTGTACAGTTTCCACACCCGGTCTTTTAAGAAGATTCTTACCACCATCCCGAACAGGTTTGCTGCTTGTCTTCTTCTTTACGAGACAGCGCTTGCAGGAGTCAGCCTGCGGGACCTGACGCAGCGTATGCTTATTAACGATGCTGGCTCCCGGGCGGACAAGGCATGTTCTGATTTTACAGTTTCGGGTGGCCGGGACTACACTCGAAAAACATACAAAAATGATGCTTTAGCGCAATACCGCTTGTCCGCCGCAACGGACTTTTACTGCCAGCAACAAGAAGGTTGATATGTTCAGGAGTGAAGAAGAAAAGGTAAACATTGTTATCGGCGAAGCCCTGCTGACGCTGCTTGAAGATGATGCAGACATAAGTTCTGAGGCGCTGCGCGTGCAGCTGAACAGGATGCTCGAAACGGAAACTGATGATGCCCGGCGTCAGCTTATCGATCACGCTTTGCGCCAGACCCGCAGACTTTTAAGCGGTGCAGCCAGTGAAGACAGCAATTTTTTCGGAGAAAGACATCTCCAGTTATGGGCGGGAAACGGCCACTAACTTCCTGACAGCATCGGCTGATACACGTGGCAGAGCGTGTCGCAGAGGTCAGTGAACTCTGCGTTTCATCATCAGCACGGCCTTCTCACAGCCTGCCCGCACCCGCCAGTCTCCGGTTTCCTGCCCCAGGCGGTGTAGCGCGCAGATAATCTCTTCTTTCTTTACACTGGCTTTTTCGCTAAGCAACTGCGAGATAACTTTACCCGCCAGTTCAAGCGCTTTTTCTTCGGTATCTTCTCTGGACCCCATGAAGCCTCCGTAAAGCAAACGTTCTTACAGTATAGCATCCTGACCGAAGCGGCCCGGCAGCGCCTGCTGGACCGCTTCCTGCAGGACGCAAAAAACGGCCCGGTTAACAGGATGATTTCCGTTTTCGATGGCCGTCCGGCCCCTTCCCGCCGGCAGCGTATTCATCACCGCAACCGAACCCAGCGGCAAGCAAAACGTCCCCATGGAGAAGGCGATCTGTCGCGCCTGAACAGGCTCTGAGGCGGGGTTCAGATGAAGCAGATAATAAGAAACGTTGAAGTCGTGATTGACGGGAAGCTGCCCAATCACGTTATGGCCTGTCATACAGCATAAAATATTGTTCACCCTCGCAGTCGCACATCCTGACCGCAGGCAGCCCCTCTGCCCGGCGCCGCTCGTTAACACAGCACTGGGATGGGCCGGGCTTAACGCCCGGCCCATATGACGCAGTTTGCTGGCGAAAGCGGAAGTGAATGGGTTATTCCCCACCTCCGCTGATTCTCCCTGACCTCCCACGCCGTCATTCAGAGGGATACATCTGAGCCGTTACGCGGCGTCTGATTTACCGGGTGTCATACCTTAAAGGTTTCTACCATCGTGCGCAGGGCATGCGCCTGCTCAGAAAGCGACTGTGAGGCGGAGGAGGATTCCTCCACCAGCGCCGCGTTGTTTTGCGTCACACCGTCCATCTGGCTGACGGCGATACTTACCTGCGAGATGCCCTGCATCTGTTCAGATGATGCCAGGGAAAGCTCGTCCATGGATTCAGCCAGTTCGCCGACCATGCCGACGATTTTCAGGATGCTTTGACCGGTTGAGGAGGCCACCGTGACGCCGCTCTCCACCTGCGTAACGGCCTGCTCGATCAGCGTTTTAATGTCTTTTGCGGCCGTGGCGCTGCGCTGTGCGAGCGTTCTGACTTCGCCCGCCACCACGGCGAACCCGCGTCCGTCCTCGCCTGCCCGCGCCGCTTCGACAGCGGCGTTCAGGGCAAGGATGTTGGTCTGGAACGCGATGCTCTCAATGACGGAGGTGATGTCACGCACTTTGGTGGCGCTGATGGAAATGTCGTGCATCGTGTCTGACATACGCTTCACATCCGTTTCGCCGCTGCGGGCCAGCTGCGCGGTCTCACGGGCGGACTCGGCTGTCTGCCGGGCACCCGCCGCGTTACTTTTCACAGTGGCGGAAAGCTGCTCCATGCTGGCCGCGGTTTCCTGCAGCGCCGCGGCCTGTTGCTCGGTGCGGGATGACAGTTCCGTATTGCCTTGTGAAATCTCATCGGCGGCCAGCGCAACGGAGGCGGACGAATCCTTAATTTTTGACACCAGACCACGCAGGTTCGCCTGCATCCCATCCAGTGAGGCCAGCAGGCTGGTTGTGTCATTGCGGCGCAGCACGACCGGTCCCGTCAGGTCTCCGGCGGCGATGGCGGCGGCGAGCGCCTGAGCCTGAGCCGGTTCGCCACCCAGCTGGCGCATCAGGCTGCGGCTGACAATCATGCAGCCCGCTACGGCAGTCAGCACTGACAGCAGGGTCAGCACGATCAGCATTGCTCTTGTGCGGGAAACGGTCTCGCTGGTCTCGCCAACCGTAAGAACGGTCTGCGCCTTCTGAATCTCTGTCAGTTGGTTGAGCAGTTTCAGAAGCTTTTGCTGAGCCGGTCGCGCAGTCTTCATCAGGTAGACAGTCGCGTCCTGCTGACGGTTTTCCAGCCCCATTTTGGCCGCGGTCATCAGGGTTTGCATGGCGTCATCTTCAGCTGCCAGTATTTCATCCAGCACGGTTTTACCCTGTGCACTGACGCTGTGTGTCATGCTTTCAACCAGTTGCTCCCGCTCGTGGATATATTTTTCCCGCTGTGTCGTCATACGGTCCCATTCGGGCCTGGATTCCTTCTCATCCGTCAGTAACGCCAGATTGCGTGCGGCGATGGCCATATCACGGATATCACCACGCATATCCAGAACGATCGCAAACCGTTTCATTTTGTTGTTTATCGCGTCATTCATGCCGCGCTGTGCATCGGTCAGCGCATGTAACGCAGTGCCCGTACAGATAATTAAAAGCAGAACAAGTAAACCAAAGCCTGTAGCAAGACGCGTCGAAACCTTCATTATATTTTCCCGAATGTTATGTCACTGTCAGGTTCTATCGGCCGCAGACGCGTCAACTGCACAGACTTTACAAAATAAATTGAACACAACTTAATTGACGTCGATATGATTGCGGTCACGTTCAGTTTGGCCGCGGTTTAAAGCATCCATGACGTGTCCGTGATATCTTGTGTTTCCGGCTTCCTGACGTCTGTCGCATCACACGATTCACAGAACGCTTGCCGGCTTCCCCCTTATCTGGAGCCCCGGCATGAAAGAGATTAATGACGCCAGCGCGAGTAAAGACACCCAACCTCAGTGTCTGGAGGAGTTTCTCTGCTTTGCGCTTTACTCGGCCTCGCTGGCTATGACAAAGCTTTATCAGCCTCACCTGAAACCGCTGGGGCTGACCTATCCACAGTATCTGGCGCTGCTGGTCTTGTGGGAAAAGGATGGCATCACGGTCTCTGAGGTAGGTCAGCGCGTGCAACTGGACTCCGGCACGCTCAGCCATCTCCTCAAGCGACTTGAGCAGGCAGGCTTTATCAGTCGCCTGCGCGATACCGGTCATGATGAACGCAGAGTGATTATTCGCCTGACTGAAGCAGGCCGTGAACTTGAAAGGCGGGCCACAGGCGTACCTGCAGCGATGATTTGTGAAATGGGCATCCCGTTTGAAACCCTGGCCAGCCTGCGCGACGGGATAAGACAGGTTCAGGAAAAAATTATCCAGGCATTGCCGGAACAGCGGAACCCTGACGCCTGATGTTTTGTCATTATCTCAGACGGGATGACAGGCTGGGGCTGGCGGCAGAGTGCCCCATCTTATCCACAGAAGCACAATGGCACTGATTATGGCCAACCGGACAGACCGGTTTTAATTTGAGAGCAACTTGCTGACCGATTCCGTTTGAAAGTTTAAGAGGGACGATAATGAAAAACGTTGTACTTAGCATGCTGGCTAAAATATCGCATATCGACGCAGGGATGAAGCAGTTAACAGCCCGTGTTGAGGCGCAGTCTCTGCTCATCAGCGCACTTGTGCTGGCGGTGAGTAAAGAAGGCGGCGTGACTGAAATGATTGAAAGTGCTAACAAAGCCATTAACACCGTCATCGACTCTGCTGAATGCGATGATCTGCTGAAGTCTGACGCCGCGCTCCTGCTCAGTGAATTTCAGAGCCTGCTCACCATTTCGAGGGCTGTCGATGGCGCGGATGACGAAATTAATCATGAAGGAATGACTAAACTTAAAGGATTATCCCCCTCTGTGGAATAAGCCGGCTTGGTTAAGCGCCAGGCCACACCTTACCGCCCGTCATCCTTTATCCAACGGGCCAGCAACCGGACGTTATTTACGTTGCGTGGCCCAGCTGACCGTATTTAAAGGTGGAGAGCCAGCTTTTTAGTGCCTGCGGAAGCAAGGGATGAGAAATGTAAAAACCCTGTGCCTGATCGCATCCCCATGAAGCGAGCATATCCAGAGCCTCTGGTATTTCAACGCCTTCAGCCACAACAACATAGTTCAGAGATTTCAGCATACCTATCACGCTCGATGCGATAATGCGGCTTGCTTCATTCGAGGTCAAATCGGCTATCAGCGCCCTGTCAAGCTTGATAACGTCCACCGGCATCCTGCGCAGATAACCAATATTACTGTAACCGGCACCAAAATCGTCCAGCGAAAGACGATATCCTCGTTGTCTTAACTGCGCCATCATTGCCAGGGCGGCAGGATTTTCCGTGGCCAGCTCCGTTTCAAGACATTCGAACTCCAGCAGAGCGGGTGGCAGTTGGGCCTGCGCCATCTTCGCGTCAAGGTGGTCAATAAAGCCACTTCGTGCAAGGTCGCTGACACTGACGTTAACGGATACCGGCAGACTGATGCCCTCGGATAACCAGACGCGCAGCTGACGGATCACCTCCGTGATCACCCAGTCAGTGATATCGCTCATCAGGCTGGTTAACTGCGCTGCGGGCAGAAATTCGGCGGGCGAAAGCTCGCCCCGCTCGGGATGACACCAGCGTATCAGCGCCTCAAACCCCGTCGGTTGTACATCAGATAAGGAAAGCCGGGGCTGATAAACCAGATACAGCCCGCCTGTACCGGTTTTAAGGGCTGCCGACAGATCGTTCATCAACATGAAATCGCCATTGCGCCTGCTGTCACTCACCTCACTAAACGAACGAGCGCCACCATTGATGCTGATGGCTTCGTGAAGTGCGCTGACCGCGCGCCGCAGGGCTTCCTGGGCCGGTAGCGCCGCTGGCGTAAAGCAGACATCGCCCGCGTACAATGTCAGGTCCATAGCAAGACCTTCGGGCGCGAGAGGCCGCACGTCGCGCATTGCTTCAAGAACAGCATCCGCCGAAAACGGCTCATCTGAGCGGGACAGGAAGGCAAAGCGCCCAGTGGCTACCGTGTAAAAAATTTTTTCAGGCCCCAGCGCCAGCTTGTTTTGCAACAGACGCCCGCTGTCCCGCAGGAGCGCTTCCACTGGCGGCATGCCCAGTGCCCGGGCCAGTTCATAGGCTCGGGGCATATCAATGCAGTCGATAACGGTGAGCCTGAGGACGTCGGAATGCCCCGCCTCAGACAGTTGATCCAGATGGCGGATGAGTTGCTGACGGTTAGGCAAGCCTGTTACCGCATCCGTTAATCCCGCGACCTGCCAGGCCTTCAGAAAGACCGTCACCATCGCGGCAAGTCGGCTGAGCAACCTGACCTTTTCAGCCGGAAAGGCGTGTGGCTGACTGTCTGTGACGCATAGCGTCCCCATAACCTTTCCTTGCGCGTTGATCAACGGCACGCCCGCGTAGAAGCGGAGGTAAGGCTCCCCCGTGACAAGCGGATTCGTGGCGAAACGTGCGTCCAGCAAGGTATCCGGCACAATGACCGGAATCGCGCTCTCCACGACGAAGCGGCAGAATGCATCCTTGCGATCAGTCTGGCACAGCGTCGTGTTGTACTTTGCGCGAAACGTCTGATGCTGCTCATCAAGAACGGATATAAAGCTGGTCGGTATGCCCAGCAACGTGCTGGTCAGGGCGGCGAAGTGGTTGAGTACCTCATCACGCTCCTGATCGGGCAATCGCAGAATGTCTGCGGAGCGTGGCGAAGACTGCGCTCCGTGACGAATGTTTATCAACATGGCGTATCCTTTCCCTGAAAGGCAAAAGTTAAAAAAGCAAGGCGCTGCACTGAAGGACATCCCTGTGCTCAGAAAGCAGGATAATGCTGAATGATAAAACGGCTAAAGCGGATTCGTTACTCAGTTTCAACCGTATGCGTAAACTCCCTGACCGCCCCTTCCACGCGTTCCGAGTTTTTCTTAATGATGGCGATGACCTCGCCGGCCTCGCGCATCAGTATGACGCCCTGCTCCGTATTTTTCTGGTTGAGTTCCATACCTTTCAGCACTTCCCGGGCCAGCTGATTATTATTTGATACCACCTGTTCTATTTCTTCTGTGGCCCCGCTGACGCTTGCCGCCAGCGCGCGCACTTCGGCGGCCACAACCGCAAAGCTCCTGCCGGACGCCCCTGCTCTGGCAGCTTCAATCGCGGCGTTAAGGGCAATAAGCCGTGTTTGTGTCGCAAACCGTCTGATGGTCTCTACCATGCCGTCAATGCTTCCTGACTGGCTGTTGAGGCGCGCGATGTCAGCGGAGATCGCGTTCATGTCCTGCGCGATCCGGTCCACAACTTCAATACTACTCTCAATTACATTCGCCCCATTCTGCGCATTTCCCAGCGTCTGTACAGCCATTTCCCAGGCCTGTACGGCGGCATCGTGCTCTTTTTGGTTATTCAAAACCTGTTCGGTCACATCCGTGGCAAACTTGACGATTTTATATAATTCGCCATTGCTGTTAAAAACAGGATTATATGTCGCGCGCAGCCAGAGTGGCTTCCCGTGATGATTGAGTCTGGGAAACTGCCCCGAAAAAAATTCGCCCTGATTAAGCCTTTTCCAGAACTGCCGGTACGCGTCGCTTGCAGAAAGCTGTTCTGAACAGAACATCCGATGATGTTGACCCACAACCTGCTCACGTTTGTAACCGGTCGTTTTCAGGAAATTGTCATTAGCATCCAGGACACGACCGTCAGGACTGAACTCAATCACAGCCATTGACCGGTTGATGGCGTTGATCACAGATTCCTGTTCCAGCCCTGCCTCTATGCGTTCTGAGATGTCCGCCGCTATCTTAATGATTTTGCACACCCTGCCACGGCGGTTCCTGACCGGGATATAACTGGCTTCCAGCCAGACAGGACGGTTTCCTTTAGCCAGCCGCAGATGTTTACCACTGCGAACGTCACCGGCGGCAAGGCGCTGCCAGAAATGGCGGTATTCAGGTGAATCCGTCAGGGAAGACGGGCAGAACATGCTGTGATGTTGCCCAATTATTTCGTGCGCCTCGTAGCCCATTGCGGTCAGGAAAAGCGGGCTGGCTTTCTGAATCGTTCCGTCAGGACTGAATTCAATAACCGGCATCGCGCTGTTAAGCGCCCTGAACGGCGCCGATCTACGCCCGCTGCGAAGATCGTTAAGAAAGGAAAAGACATTTTTTAATACATTAAAGCGCATAACCACGACCGTAATCTGAGTTGACTAATCTGGTTATCGGCTGTTAAGACCCTGGCATTATGTATTGTTGTGATAGTTTCCGTTGATTATTACCGGGTGAAATTAATTCACTAATAAAAAATAAATTTTTTGTATGACCTTCAACAGGATGCGTAAACGACTCCGCTGCAAAAGGCATGCTGCTGCGCAAACTGCGTCATGCAGGCAACCTCGGCAGCCTGACTGACCGCTCGGGCCTGCTCGTCTGAGGATAATGACGGGACACGGCAGTAAGACCGCTGTAAGAACAATCCCCTATTTGCTCAGCGCCCAGGCGGCTGGAACCGGCTTTCCTCCTGCCCGCACTGGCCCGACCGATCCCCGCACCACCATCCAGCTGTCGAATGCCGGTAACGCGCCGGCGGGCTGCTGCCGGATATGGCAGATTAACCGGCGTGCGGCTTCGCGGCCCATCTCATAAACCGGCTGGGCCACGACCGTAAGCGCGGGCGTCATCAGTTCGGTCCAGGGAAAATCATCGTACATAACAAACGAAATATCCTCGGGCACACGCAACCCACGTCTGGCCAGTCCACGTAGAATTCCCATTGCAATCAAATTGTCGGACGCAATCAGCGCACTGGGCGGTTCGGGAAGCGAGAGAAGCTCCGTCAGAATCTGTTCGATGCACGCTTCGTTAAGGGCATTCAGGCGCACCAGATTCGGGTCGAGTGCCATACCGGCATCGTGGTGGGCATCAATCATCCCTTTCACCCGCTGCGCCACCGGCGTGGGTCCTAAGCTCATCGCGTGAGTGTAAGGCGCGGCAATACGCATACTGGAAAGGTATGCGATACGGTGATGACCGGCGTTAAGCAACAGCTGCGTCGCATCCCTCGCCACGTTAAGAAAGTCAGCCTGAATGGTTTCCACGTCCAGCCCTTCGACGGAACGGTCAAAGGTCATCAGCGCGCGGCCTTCCGTCAGCACCTGTTTAAGATGGTCGTTATCACACGCCAGCGAGCTGCAGGGGGCCACGATGATGCCATCAACGCGCTTGTCCAGCATGACGCGCACGGCTTCCCGTTCCTCTTCCACGGTTTCATCGCTGTTGCTGAGCAGCAAATGAAACCCCGCCTGGCGCGCCACATCCGCCATGCCACGCAGCGCAAGGCCGAAATGCGGGTTTTCAATATCGCCCACGATCACGCCAATCGTGTTCGAACGCCCGGTATTCATGCTGCGCGCCAGCTCATTGGGCCGGTAACCCAGGGTTTCTGCCGCCTGGGTGACGCGGATTTGCACCTCTTCACTTACGGCGCCATAGCCGCCCAATGCTCTGGCCGCCTGGGCTTTTGACACGCCCGCCTGACGTGCCACATCGGCCACAGTGGGTCCGCGTACTTGCTGTTTTTTGCTGGTCATAATTATTTTGAATCACAAGTTGATAACATCGTAATTGACGCTGCTGAAAGCGTGTGCTTAATATCATTGTATCCACTTGAGACCGGTCTCACAACAACTACCGGTTTCATTTTGACCCGCATTGAGACCGGTCTCAATCAGACAGTACTGGCTCAGTGACCTTCGACGTTTCACCTGCAAAATGGAAGAGCTTTATGACATCGCATAAACGTTTAACCAAAATAACCGCCTTTGTCTTCGGCCTCGCGGTAATGCTCTCAACCAGCGTCAGTGCACGGGCAGCCAGCGACAACAATCCCTATGGGCTGATTGAACCGGGCCATCTGCGTGTCGCCAGCCTGGGCGACGCGAAACCCTATACCTTTACGGACAAAGACGGAAATTTCACCGGCTTTGACGTCGAATTTTTCAAAAATGTCGCCCATCGCATGGGCATTGATAAGGTGGATTTTGTCGGACAGGATTTTTCCGCCATCCTGCCCGCCGTCGCCAACGGACAATATGATGCAGGCGTGGCCGCGATCGGAATCACACCGGCCCGTGAAAAAACCGTTGATTTCTCCACGGGCTATCTGGCGGGTTACCTGACGGTGCTCACCCGCAGCGATTCCGGCGTGAAAAACGTGGCAACGCTGGCGCACAAGCGACTGGGCGTCATTCAGGGCACGCTGCAGGAAAGCTATGCGCTGGCCAACTTCAAACAGACCGATCTGGTGCGCTTTCCCGATAACAACGCGGCCGTTTCCGCGCTGAACAACGGCACTATTGATGCCATGTTCCTTGATTACGAAGCCGCCAAAGATTATGCCACCCGCTTCAAACTGGTGACGGCAGCCAACATCCCCTCTTTCGACGCCCCGGCGGGCGTGGCGATAGCGAAAAACAAACCGGCCTTTAAAGCGGCGCTGGACAAAGCCATCAAAGCGGCGATGCAGGATGGGACGTGGAAACAGCTTTATGAGAAGTGGTTTCCGGGCTCGCCTATGCCTGAACAGTATCTGCCTCAGCACAATTAGTCCCCGCGCAACCGGTGTGCGAGTGAATACATTCGGTGACGGGCGTTGTCCGTCACCCGCAACAGAGAATCGGCTATGGATCTGATCACTATTCTTTCCCGTACCTTCTTTGATTTTTCTGCAATGAAGGACGTCCTGCCGCAGCTGCTGGCAACGGGCCTGGTCAACACGTTGATCATCTCGTTGGCCGCCACGCTGCTGGGCACCTTTTTCGGCCTGATTCTGGCGCTGATGGGGATTTCGCCTTCGCGCTGGCTGCGTGTACCGGCCCGGCTGTATACCGATCTGTTTCGCGGCCTGCCCTCTATCCTGACCATTTTGCTGATTGGTCAGGGGCTGGCGCGCTTCAGCTATCAGCTGTTTGGCCCCTCACCTTATCCGCTGGGCATTTTTGCCCTGAGTCTGATTGCCAGCGCCTATATGGGCGAAATCTTTCGCTCAGGGATCCAGAGCATTGAGCAAGGCCAGATGGAAGCCTGCCGGGCGCTGGGCATGAGCTATGGTCGGGCGATGCGGCTGGTGATCATTCCTCAGGGCATCCGCCGCGTCTTGCCTGCCATCGTGAATCAGTTCATCGCGATTATTAAAGACTCTTCGCTGGTTTATCTGCTGGGGCTGATGTCCAGCCAGCGCGAACTGTTCCGGGTTGGCCAGGATGCCGCGGTGCTGAGCGGCAATCTGTCACCGCTGATGCTGGCGGGGCTGTTCTACCTGATGATTACCGTGCCCTTAACCCATGCGGTGAACCATATTGACATCCGTTACCGCACCGGACGCCGCCGGGCAACGGCGCCGCAGAGCGGACTGAAAGAAATTGATGAGGTGGCGGTAAAACGCGCCGTCACGCCCACGGCCTCCCTGACCAGCGAACGAGGACACTGAGATGGCAACGTCCACTGCATTTCACGGCGCAAGCCTGGAGCTGCGTAATCTGACCCTGGCGTACGGCCCGATTGAGGTGCTGCGCAATGTGTCACTGACCATCGCGCCCGGCACCACTACTTGCATCATCGGCCCTTCCGGATCGGGAAAATCGACCCTGCTGCGCGGTATCAATCGCCTGCATGAACCCAAAAGCGGCGACGTCTTGCTGGCCGGGCGTTCGGTACTGAAGGACAAACCCGATGCGCTGCGGTTGCGCATTGGCATGGTCTTTCAGCACTTCAATCTGTTCCCCGATCACAGTGCGCTGGAAAACGTCGCGCTGGCTCCCTGGAAAGTCAAAGGCCGCTCGAAAACGGAGGCAGAGACAATTGCCCGGCAACGTCTGGCTGAGGTCGGCTTAGCACAGCGCGCCGACCATCGTCCGCGCGATCTCTCCGGCGGGCAGCAACAACGTGTCGCGATCGCCCGGGCGCTGGCGATGGAGCCCGAGGTGATGCTGTTTGACGAGGCCACGTCGGCGCTCGATCCCGAACTGGTGAAAGGCGTGCTGACGCTGATGGCCGAACTCTGTGAGCGCGGCATGACGATGGTGGTGGTCACGCATGAGATGGGATTTGCCCGCCGCGTGGCCGACCAGGTGGTGTTTATGGATGAGGGCGAGATTGTCGAAGCAGGGCCACCCGATCAGTTATTTGAACGTCCACAATCTGCCCGTTTACAACGTTTTTTATCGGAGGTGCTCTGATGGCACAGCATAAGGTGACAGGTCCCATCCGCACGGCGCTGGTGGGATTTGGCATTGCCGGCAAGGTCTTTCATGCCCCACTGATTTCACACGATGCCGCTTACCGTCTTGAGGTGATCGTGACCGGTAATGCGCAACGCGTCGCCGCGGCAAAAACGCATTATCCCCAGGCGCGAATTGTGCCGGACTGGCCGTCACTGCTGCAGTTGATCGACAACGGCGACATCGCGGTGGATCTTATTGTGCTGGCGACGCCGCCCGCTCAGCACCGTGAGCAGGCTGTCCAGGCCAGCCTGCGCGGTATCCATCTGGTGGTGGATAAACCTTTTGCTCCTGACGTCAGCGCGGCGGAAGCGATGATTGACGCCGCCCGAGAGGCTGGCACCCTGTTAACGGTCTTTCACAATCGCCGCTGGGACGGCGATTTTCTGACGCTGCAACGCCTGGTGCAGGACGAGGCATTTGGCACCGTCAGAAGCTTTGAGTCGCGCTTTGAGTGGTGGCGACCTGACGGATTTGGTAACTGGCGCGACAGCGTTTCGCTTGCGCAAGGGGGCGGCCTGCTGCTGGATCTGGGCAGCCACCTGATCGATCAGGCGATACAGCTGTTTGGTCCGGTGCAGGAGGCCAGCGCCGAGCTGGCACGCTATTCCGGCAGTCAGTCCGACAGCGATGAGGATTGCTTCGTTTCTTTACTGCATACCTGTGGCGTGCGTTCGCGGCTGTGGATGAATGGCCAGGCCGCGCTTAATGCTCCCCGCTTCCATCTGCTGGGCAGCCAGCGAGCTTTTACGCACTGGGGCCTGGATAACCAGGAGCCGCAGCTGGCCGCGGGCATGTCCCCGACTGACAGCGCCTACGGCGTAACGCCGCCTGAACGCGCAGCCCGGCTGGGCACCGTGGAGCAAACTGAGGCGGTGGCGCTGCAGCGCGGCAATTACCCTGAATTTTATCACCGTCTTGCCCGTGCCCTGGTACACGGCGGCCCGCCGCCAGTGGACGCCAGCGAGGCGCTGGGCGTGCTGAAACTTATTGAGCAACTCCATCGGCAAAGTCGCGTACGCCTTGCCTGAATGGGGTATTTTCTGACAGAAGGAATCCATGATGACTGACAACTCTGTGGCCAAAACCGTTGTTGTACTGGGTGGCGGCATTTTAGGCGTTTCCACGGCATGCCAGCTGGCACAGGCTGGCGCGAAAGTGACGCTGGTCACCGAAGCCGAACTCTGCTCTGGCGCATCAGGACGTTCACTTTCCTGGCTTAACTCTGCCGGGGAGCGTTCCGCGCCTTACCATGCGCTGAGAATGGCGGGCATTGACCGTTACCGCACCCTGTTTGCCCGCCATCCCGATCTCAGCTGGCTGCGCTTTGACGGCGCGCTGTTCTGGGCGGCGGATGACGAGGCGGGCACCAAAGCGCGTCATGATTATGAAAACGCCCTTGGCTATGCTTCCCGGCTGGTTAATCCGCGCACGGTGCATGAGGTGGATCCGCAGGTTAACCCCAGCGCGCTGGCCAGCGTCGCTATTGCCAACCCTGGTGAGGGCTGGGTAAGCCTGCCGCATCTGGCCGCAAAACTGGTTGAGGATTTCAAAGCCGCAGGCGGCGAAGTGATTGAACAGGCAGGCAAAGCCAGTGTGCTGACCGCAGGAGGGCGGGCCACAGGCATTCGCAGCGCGAAACGGGGCGACATCATGGCCGATCGGGTGCTTGTCGCCTGTGGTCCCTGGACGCCCGATGTCGTTGCGCCGCTTGGTGTGCGCATTCCCAACGGGTCGCCGGTGTCCATGCTGGTTACCACTACCGCACAGGAACGCGATCTTAACGTGGTATTAAATACGCCCCGCGCGGCGATACGTCCCAACCCTGGCCGTACGCTGGCGGTCGATCATGACTGGTATGAAGAGGATATCGTTGCGCATGCTGATGGTCAGTACAGCATCGATCATGCCGTTATTCGCCAGTTAATGGCGGATGCGGGTCACTTGCTTGGCGACGGCGCACCACTGGAAGCAGACAGCTGGAAAATTGGCCTGAAACCCGTGCCGGGGGATGGTGAACCGGTTGTCGGGGAGCTGAAAAAAGTCCCCGGTTGCTTTGTGGCCTTTACCCATTCGGGCGCGACGCTGGCACTGATTCTGGGCGAATTGCTGACGGAGGAGATCCTCAACGATGTCCGGCATCCCATGCTCGCGACCTTCCGGCCGGAACGATTTAACTAAGCCCGCCCCCGCGCCGTCGCCCGACGGCGCGGGAACCGTCTGCGACATGGTTATGCGCTGGGGCATCTTTGCCCCCTTTCTCCCGCCACCTGACGCGGCTTTCAGCGTCACCGCCCCCTTCAGACTCCGTGACGACCGGTATAACGTTGTTCCCCGTGTGACACCGTCACGACGCGCTGGATTCGGAGCAATCTGAACGGGCCACGTGGCGCGCGCTGTGCGTAGTGGTACGCCGGGCGAGTCCTGTTTGCCCTGCCCGTTGACCGCCAGCACGGTTAAGCATGCTTTGTTCTGTCATCTACACTTAGCCATTCATTCCCGGCAACCCTGAGCGGTTTGCCCATGCAAAGGACGACTTTATGACTGAACAATCGACAACAAATCACGCCTGGCTTTTGGCTTCACGCCCCAAGGGTGAACCAACGGAAGACAACTTCCGTTATGTTGCGCAGCCGACACCTGAAATCAAAGATGGCGAGATCTTACTGCGTACGATTTATCTGTCACTCGACCCTTATATGCGCGGACGTATGGATGAAGGGAAATCTTACGCGCCACCGGCAGAGCTGGATAAGCCGATGGTTGGCGGCACGGTTTGTCAGGTCGCCGAATCCAAAAACAGTGAATTTAAAGCGGGTGACTGGGTGCTTTGCCAGAGCGGCTGGCAGGAATATGCCGTGTCTGATGGTAAAGACGTTGCCCGTCTGAATAGCGACCTCCCGCATCCCTCCTGGGCGCTGGGAATTCTCGGCATGCCCGGATTTACGGCCTATATGGGATTAATGGATATCGGTCAGCCGAAAGAAGGCGAAACCCTGGTTGTCGCGGCGGCAACCGGTCCGGTGGGCGCGACCGTGGGCCAGTTAGGAAAAATGAAAGGCTGTCGCGTGGTAGGTGTCGCGGGTGGTGAAGAAAAATGCCGTCATGCGGTGGAAAATCTGGGCTTTGATGCCTGTATCGATCACCACAGCCAGGACTTTGAAGAGCAGCTCAAAAATGCCTGCCCGGATGGCATTGATATCTATTTTGAAAACGTGGGCGGTAAGGTGTTCGATGCGGTCTTCCCGCTGCTGAACCCGGCGGCGCGGGTGCCGGTTTGCGGACTGGTTTCTGCCTACAGCCAAAAAGAGCTGCCGCCAGGCCCTGACCGTACCTCCCGCATCATGGCCGGTATTCTGACCCGGCGCATTCGCATGCAGGGCTTTATCATTTTCCAGGATTACGGCCACCGCTATCCTGAGTTTTTGAAAGCCATGACGCCGCTGGTAGAGAGTAAGAAGATCCACTATCGCGAGCACATGATTGACGGTCTGGAGAACGCACCCAAAGCGTTTATCGATATGCTTAACGGTAAAAACTTCGGTAAAACCGTCGTGAAAGTGGCCTCGTAACCCCACCTGTCACTTAAAAATGCAACGTCACTGACGTTGCATTTTTTTATCTGCCGGACGGTAAAACAGTTATTGCCGCCTTCAATGCCTGCGGCAGAGCACGACCGACAGCGAGCTGTCTGACCCAGTACCGGCCAAAACGTCCTTAAAAATATATTTACCGTAGTTTTTCCCCGTTGCGCCTTCTGAAAGGTAAAGTTTGTTAAGAAACGTTCCATGCAAGGCCGTTCCCGGCATACTTGAGCGCCATATAACTTTAACAAATCCAATTGGTGACGATGTTTCGACTACATACCAGCCAGCGGACGGGTCAGCAAGGCTGCTCTCGATGACCTGCAACGAATACTCCTGTAAAAGGAAGTCGTCCAATTCCGCTCTGTGGGTCCAGTATTGCTCAAAATGATGCGTGTAGGTCTCGACACCCAGTTTATTCAGGAGCGACGCATCAGACAGCCTGGCTTCGCGTAGTAGTAAATTCATACGGTTATTTTTGCCTTAAAAGTTATTAGGGAAAAGCCAGCGTCCAGCTTCTGCAGAATCAATCAGCATTCCGACGGTAAGAGGGACGGGTTTATGATGATCTGTTCGCATGAACTTTGGCAGTATGGCATTGGGCAGGAAACGGATGCCCTCATTAGGAAAGTATTTTCTGAACACAAAATGCGTCATGTCGACACCAAACTTCCCGGCATATTCCTCAAAGAAATCCATTGCCTCCTCGGGTAGGACGCTCTGATTTCCAGTACTGAGTGAGACATCATCCGTCATTTCCCAAAAGTATTTCTTAAGCAGATTCCGAACCTGAACAGCCGTATCCATAAGCCTAATCCTTTTCACCCGTTATCAGGCGGTAGCGATGTATGACGTTATTCGTGATGATACAGATGTCATGCGCAGTTATCATTGCACCGTTTCAGGGCACCCTGCGACCTACCCAGGCCCTACGCTTGTCGTGTAGACCCCTTTTCCCCGCATCATGCTACTCAGTTTCAGCATCCTGCGGCGGTTCGCAAACCGTTTTCTCATTAATGTGTTCATCATCATTGAGAGTGGACGGGTGCCGGGTTATAGCCATTCAGCTTTCCTGAGACGGGAATAAAGGGCAGGCTGGCCAGCATAGAGGCGACGGCAAGAATATCCGTGATGCCCCCAAAGTTTTAGTCAACTCGTCAAGGATAAGCCACATCAGCAGTTCCTCTTTATCGACGCCCATACCGTTAAAATAATACTTCCCGTCCAGCTTTTCGATCGTGTCCATGTTCCCGTCGATCCATTTTTAAATACTGTTATTTCAGCATCGCCTCGCCGACGCGGTTTTCACCAGAAGTGAACTACGTTTATTTTAAGAAAACCCTAAAAATTTTATTGCTTTGGGGCATACGAGATTGCGTTAATCCTGTCCGGGCAGCGCATTCCCAACGGGGCCCGGCTATGACGATGACAACGGTGCCAAAACATGTTGGCAGCCATCCTCACTGGCTATCTGCTATGGGTCGAATAAAAGACAACATAGAGATGTAAACATAAACAGGCCGTGTGATAAACAGCGAACGAGGTGAACGATTCACCGTTGCGCTTCTCAGTTTTACGCTACGCTTACTCCATGCAATACCCGTATAAACATGGAGACTAATTGAATGAGTCACGATGCGCGTAAACCCACCACCACCGACGCAGGCATTCCGGTTGCCAGCGATGAGCACTCGTTGTCGGTAGGACCGGACGGCCCGCTGGTACTGCACGATCACTATCTGATTGAGCAGATGGCGAACTTTAACCGTGAACGTATTCCTGAACGGCAGCCACATGCAAAAGGGAGCGGTGCCTTTGGCTTTTTTGAGGTGACTGAAGATGTCAGTCGCTACACCAAAGCCAACGTTTTTCAGCCCGGCACGAAAACGGATGTGCTGATGCGCTTCTCAACCGTAGCCGGTGAGCGCGGCAGCCCGGATACCTGGCGCGATCCACGCGGTTTTTCCATCAAGTTTTATACCCGCGAAGGCAATTACGACCTGGTGGGCAACAATACGCCGGTGTTTTTTATTCGCGACCCGATGAAGTTTCAGCATTTTATTCGCTCGCAAAAACGCCGTGCGGACAACAATCTGCGTGACAACGATATGCAGTGGGATTTCTGGACGCTGTCACCGGAATCGTCGCACCAGGTCACGTGGCTGATGGGCGATCGCGGTATTCCCAAAAGCTGGCGTCATATGAACGGCTACTCCAGTCACACCTATATGTGGGTAAACGCACAGGGCGAGAAGTTCTGGGTGAAATACCACTTCCATACCGATCAGGGCATTGAAAACCTGACGCAGCAGGAAGCCGATAAGCTGGCAGGTGAGGACGGCGATTACCATACGCGCGATCTGTTCATGTCCATTAAAAACGGCCACTTTCCGAGCTGGACGCTCTATATGCAGATCATGCCCTTTACGGAGGCAGATGAATACCGCTACAACCCGTTCGATCTCACCAAGGTCTGGCCGCACAGCGATTACCCGTTGATCAAGGTTGGAAAACTTACGCTGAACCGCAATCCTACCGACAACCATGCGCAGATTGAACAGGCTGCCTTTGAGCCTAACAATCTGGTGCCCGGTATTGGTCTGAGCCCGGATAAGATGCTGCTCGGGCGCGTGTTTGCCTATGCGGATGCCCACCGCGCCCGACTCGGGGTAAATTACAAGCAGATTCCGGTTAACGCCCCGCAGTCGCCGGTCAACAGCTACAGCAAAGACGGTGCGATGCGCATTAACCCGGTATCCGACCCGGTTTATGCGCCCAACAGCAAAGGCGGCCCGGTTGCCGATGGTGAACGTTATCCAACCGACTCGGTCTGGTCTGCCAGCGGCGATATGGTACGGGCACCCTATTCTCTGCGCCGTGACGACGACGACGTAGGCCAGGCGAATACGTTGATCAATAAGGTGATGGATGACGCCGCGCGTGACCGGCTGGTCAACAACGTTACGGGTCATCTGTTAAACGGCGTGGAAGAGCCAGTGCTGTCGCGGGCTTTTGCGTACTGGCGCAATATCGACAAAACCATTGGCGACCGCATCGCCACAGCCGTACTGGACGCGCGGGCTAAACGCTAAACCGCCCTGCCAAACGGTGGCATCCGCCACCGTTTTATCCCCGTCGCATTCAGCCATGCTTTGCACAAAACTGCTCAATATCCTCTGACTGAAAATCGGCAAGGTTTGCCATGATCTTTTCCCGTGGCCAGTTCCACCAGGCGATGTGTTGTAAGCGCGTGGCAATCGCCGGATGGAAGCGAACCCGAATCGGTTTGGCGGGCACGCCACCGACCACGGTATAGGCTGCAACGTCTTTCGTCACCACCGCGCCCGCCGCCAGCACCGCCCCGTCGCCCACCGTGACGCCAGGCAATACGATCACGCCATGACCGATCCAGACGTCATTGCCAACGATCACTCTGTCTTCTCGCCGGGCGGTGAAAAAACCGTGGTCGCGCGTGGCGGTCGCGTCGTAATACTCCGGACAATAGGTAAAGCGGTGTTGTGACGCGCGATTCATCGGGTGATTCGGCGCGCCAATCCGGACCTGATTAGCGATCGCGGTGAAACGGCCAATCTCACTGTCGGCAATGCAACAATGTTCACCTACATAGGAGAAATCGCCCAGGGTGCTGTATTCCAGATAGCTGTGAGCCAGAATTTCACACTGCGCGCCAATCTGCGTTTCACGCATGCGTACGCTGGCATCGATTTCGGTTTGCTGAAGTTTGGCGGGTTTTACCGCGGCAAGTGACATGGAAACGCTCCCGGCTCTGGTCTGAGGTCTGGATAAGTGATGCCCGTAAGGCGCCTGACTGCCGCGCCACTGTAGCCGGATAACATGACAGACAATTGACAACGAAAAAGGCGGAGTGGTTAGCTCCGCCTTGGTCAAAGTTCCGGTTATTTTGCATGACCGGTCAGTTGCAAAAGGGCAACGATGATCTGCAAGATGACCCGGATAATCTCCAGAATCAGCTTAGTCAGTTCCATCACTTTCCTTCTCCTGCTTAGGGAGCGCGCTGTTCAGCAGCCAGGACTCTGACATTACCCGCCGACTGCCTGAGCACAACGTTGTGGAGAGGGCTGAGCGGCACTCATGGTTTAAGCCACAGGCCAGCACCACCTGGGACCTGCCGGGATTTACATAACCGTGCTCCCCTGGAAGCAATCAGTTAACCACGGTGCGATGCCCGACGCTCAGCACATGTATAAATATACAGTATTTTGGCCAAACTTGAAGTCTTCGCTGTCACTCTTTACACTCAACCTGTGGAGAGTGCTGAGCACCTCGTTTGTCCTCCGGTTACCCGCCGCAGGACGAACAAAAGAAAAAAGGATTTGGCGTTATGCCAAATCCTTTTTTTATGCCTGCGCAGTCGCAATTACTTCGCTGAACTGACGCGCCAGATCGTATCACCTGCATCATCGGCGATGATTAACCCGCCCTGCTTATCGCTGGCCAGGCCCACCGGTAAGCCGTGCACTTCTTTTTCATCCTCAGTCAAAAAGCCGGACACCACGGTTTGCGGTTGCCCCACCGGTTTCCCGTTTTCGAATTTCACCCAGATGACCTTGTAGCCGTTCAGTGGCTTACGGTTCCAGCTCCCGTGTTCGCTGATAAAGGCACCGCCCCGGTACTGCGGCATATTCTCTGCACCATAAAACAACAGGCCCAGTGGGGCGACATGCGAGCTCAGAGCGTAATCAGGCTTGATGGCTGTTTTGACCAGATCCGGTCGCTGCGGCTGAGCGCGTACATCAACGTGTTGACCAAAATAGCTGTAGGGCCAGCCATAGAAGCCCTTCTCTTTAACAGACGTCAGGTAGTCGGGCACCAGATCCGAGCCAATTTCGTCACGCTCGTTGACAACCGCCCACAGCTGCTTCGTCTGCGGCTCCCAGTCGAGCCCCGTCGGGTTACGCAAGCCGCTGGCATAAATACGGCTGGCACCGCTGGCGGCATCGACCTCCAGCACGGCGGCACGGCGGTATTCCGCACCAATACCGTTTTCGGTGATGTTGCTGTTCGACCCGACGCCGACGTACAGTTTGCTGCCATCAGGACTGGCTAACAGCGCTTTTGTCCAGTGGTGGTTAATGGGCCCGCCGGGTAATTCGGTCACCTCTTCCGGCGCGGTGCGAATCTCGGTTTGTCCTTCGCTGTAGGGAAATTTCACCAGACTGTCTGCATTTGCCACATACAGGGTATTCCCGACCAGTTGCATGCCAAACGGCGCGGTCAGATTCTCGATAAAGCGGTGTTGCTCCCACTTGCCATTCACATTACGCAACAGGGTGATGCGGTTACCGCCTTTGCCCCCTTTGCCTGAGGCATTTTTTACCAGACCCGTAATCAGCTCTTTCGGCTTGGTCGTGGGTTTGGGTGTGCCGTTGGATTCCGCGACCAAAATATCGTTGTTCGGCAGCACGTAGACCTGACGCGGATGCTGAAGCTTATCGGCAATCTTCTCTATCTTCAGCCCCTCGGCGACCTTGGGCATTTCGCCGTTCTTCCACGGAACACCTTTGGGCACCTGCATCGGCGGTACCATAAAATTTTTGGCTTCCGGCAGCTCAGGATTCGCACCAATCTGTTTTTCAGGCGCGACCGACGCACCGTTATCACACCCGGCTAACAGGGCCGTCAGCGCCAACGCTATCAGGGAATATTGTGGCATTTTCATTGGGGCTTCTCCTTAAGCGATGCGTTGACGAAGGGCAAGTTGCACATTCGCCAGCAGTAGCAGTATCACCACCAGCGTTGAGAGAATCACCGCCGTGGGCACCACGGCGTACGCATCACGGCTGTGAATAAAGGCGTTAGCGATAGCCAGCAGGATAGCCACCAGCGAGATCCAGAAATGGGTTTTCTCTGGCGCGCTGCTGCCGCGGAACAGATAAATAAGACTAATTACTCGTGGCAGAACAGCAATGACCAGACCTATTGCGATTAACCAACTGGCACTGACAGACCAGAAGATGACAGTCGTCTTCATATAGACGATATCGAACAGCCAGGCCGCTACAAAAAAGCCCACCGGTAGAGGTTCGAGGAGAGCGTAAAGCGTCACGGCGATGGCCGATCGTCCAGAGGTGTTGCGCATGATTTTCTCCATTTTCAATAGTTATACAGCCCAGGCACAACGTATTACCTTCCCATTACGTTGTTAACCTGCCTGTAAAATATTAGTAAACCTGAAGAAAAATGATGGTTTTAATTCACCTTTGCAGGCGATGACGGGTAAAGCGGTGTCGTCAGGCCTGATGCGACAGGAACCGGCCTGGATAATCGGCGCGAATGGGCTGTTGCGTCGCATAGCGGCCAAACAGCCTGTAGCGGTTCAGCGCAATGGCGTCGTAAAAAAGGTTACTGAGGCGTTTCGGCAACCAGCGCAGCACGCTCATGATGCGCCACGGCAGCGGCAACTGCTGAAAAACGCGAAAAATAGCCTGCGCCCGAAGCCAGTGCTGTTCATCCCGAATGTAGACGATCGTGCTGATATTGTCGTCAGGCAGGCCGGCCCATCTCAGTAGTGCTTTGCCCTCCTCACTCTGGACGGAAGCAAAACGGACCTGCCGCGCCAGCCGGTGGCGCAACAGGAAACGCACCCATCCTGTACAAAGTTTGCATACACCATCATAAAGCACGACGCTCTCGCCCGTTTGCAGATAAGGGGGCTGTGGCATGGGGCGGCTCCTCTGTTTCATCCTCAACAGACGCAGTATAGTCCTTCTTTCCCGTATGCTGAGCCAGCCACTGACAAACCGCCGCTTCATCGATGGCCCTGGCATTAACCCGCAGCAGCGGCCCCAGTGCCATGGGTTGTGCTTCTTCCGCCAGACGACGCAGTTCCGGAAGATACTCCGCGCCGGGGTGACCCGGCATGCGTTGCGCCAGGCGAGCCTGGTAACGCGCCACCGCCTCATCGGGTGAGATCTGCATCCAGATCTCCAGCACCTCATCCACGCCCGCTCGCTGCAAACCCTGCTCCAGCACGCTTTTCGACTGAAACCCAAACCAGGCATCAATCAGAAAAACCGTGTTCACCGGTGACTGGCCCACAATATTCCAGATCGCCTGGTAAGCCGCACAGCCGAGCTGTCGGTTACGCTGACGATCGACCGGGGCGAAGCTGGACATGAAGGGCTCCTTAATGCTGTCCAGCGTTAATACCGGTAAGGTGAAACGCCCGGACAGCATCCGGGTCAGCGTACTTTTGCCCGAGGCGGGAATTCCGTTAACCAGTACTACTCGCTTACTTTCCGCCTGTCTGGTCATAAGATCTCCATGACGTCCGCCACACTACTGGCCTGGCGTAGTTTGACCAGCGTCGCGTCATCGTCAAGCAGCGAGACAATCGCGCGAATGCCCTCTTCAATGTGGGCATTACTGTCACGGGCACCGAACATGATGACGATATCGGCCTTTTCACTGCCCTCAAACGAGATCGGTTCTGCCAGCACAATCAGACTAAAACAGTCGCGAATAACGCCCGTTTCCGGGCGGGCATGAGGAATGGCGATACCTTCTTCAAACACATAATAGGCACCGTGCGTGAGCGTGTTATCAATGACAGCCTGAGGATACGAGGCCCGAATATAGCCGCCCGCCACCAGCGGTTTGGCCGCCATGGCGATCACCTGTTGCCAGTCGCTGGCCGCAACCCCGACCTGAATGGCATTGGCTTCCTGTAATAACTGTTTAATGGTCATTACTGCTCCTTAAACTGATTTTCGCACCAGATTGCGTAATTCATCAATTTTCACAAACAGAGGATCGATGTGATCCCGGTAACGACGGCTTTTTGCATAGAGTGATAATGCCCGGTTATATTCCAGCATTAATTGTTTTTGCGTGTCGGTATCGGCGGTATTACTGGCCAGCTTCGCTTCCAGCTGCCTTATTTTCTCGCTGACGGATTCTGCCAGGCGATCCTGTTCGGCCGCATCCTGCGGTTGATTTTCCACTTTCTTTTTCATGAATCCAAACATAGCGACTCCTGCCCCGAAAAGCGCGCGGGCACTTCAGGTTTATTTACGTCGGGATAAATGGGGTTAGCGGAATAACTGCATTTTTTCCACTAATACATTGGTTACCGCATTATTAGCGGGCACCAGGAAATTACGCACGCTGTCGTTTACTTTGCCTTTTTCGAACGTGGTTTTGCACTGCGCCACCCACTGGACATTCATCTCGGTGCCCACGTTCACTTTGTCGATACCGCTGCTGACAGCCAGGCGCATATCTTCATCACTCACGCCCGTTCCGCCGTGCAGGACCAGCGGCGTCGCGGTGGCGTCGGTGATTGCGGCCAGGCGCTGGTGCTGAATATGGGCTTTCCCGGTATACAGGCCGTGCACGGTGCCGATGGAAATCGCCAGCATATCGACGCCCGTTTCGTGCACAAAGCGCCTGGCATCCTCTACAGGGGTAAACGCAATTTCATCCATCTCCACGCATTTACCATCTTCCGATCCGCCGATTGCGCCCAGTTCAGCTTCCACGGAGACATTTAGCGGGCGCGCCATATCAATAACCCGTCGGGTATTAGCAATATTTTCCTCAAGCGGTAAATGTGAGCCATCGTACATGACCGAACTGAATCCGGCGTTAATCGCTGTCTGAATCGCCTCTAAATCAGAACAGTGATCCAGATGCAGACAGGTTGGAATATTTTTACTTTTCGCTAAAGATTTAACGGCATCGACCAGTAATTCGTGTCCGAGATATTTTGCCGTACCGGTAGAAATCTGAATCATTAACGGGCTGTGGGTTTGTTCTGCCGCCTTAAAAAAGGCGGGCAGCATTTCCAGACAATGTAAATTAAACGATCCCACCGCTTTAAAATCACGTTCTTTGGCAATCTTGAGCAGGTCAGTGAAATTATAAAGTTTCATGCACGTTTTCCTCACGGGATGAAGTGGATTTTCCGTTAACAAACCAGGCGATAGCGGTAACAAAGGCGACGAATACGGCGACGAACAACCAGTTATTCTGGAAAGCATGTCCCAAAACCAGGCCGGTACTGATGACATCGGAATCGCTGAAGGTCACGCCGGTAAAGCCATAACTTTCCAGCATCGGCACCAGAATGGCCGGCAGGAAGGTAATGAATAAGCCGTGCACGAAGCCCCCGATCATCGCTCCGCGCCGCCCCCCCAGCGCATTACCAAACACGCCTGCCGTGCCGCCTGCAAAGAAGTTGGTGAGCAGACCCGGCAGAATCATTGCCAGACCAAACATCGGGAACACCAGCATGCCGACCACGGAGCCGAGCGTGGTCGCCAGGAAACCGACAATGACTGCGTTAGGCGCATAAGGAAACATGACCGGGCAGTCGAGTGCAGGCTTCGCATCCGGCACCAGCCGCATGGCAATGCCACGGAATGCCGGAACCAGTTCATTCAGCAGCAGTCGCACACCGCTGTAGAGGACAAACACGCCCGCGACAAACTGAATGGACTGCATAAAGGCATACATCAGGTAGTTGGTGCCGCTGCTGTACTGCGCAATAAAGGCGGGACCGGCTGCCAGCGCAGGGATCAGGTACATTGGCACCATCACCACCGCCATTGACAGGTAGGTGTCCTGTAAAAATTTGAAGTTGTCCGGTAACTTCAGATCCTCCGTCGAACGTGAACCTTTTCCGACCACCTTCGCCACGGCCGCCGTCAGCAGATAGCCGATGGTACAGAAGTGGCCCAGGGCGACATCATCCGAATCGGTAATACGCCGTACCACCGGCTGGGCCAGCGCGGGCATCACGACAGCCATAACGCCACCAAAAATCCCGCCGGTCAGAATCAGCGGTAAGCCGGTTAAGCCTGCTTTATAGCCGATGACCGCACCAATCGTGGCCATCCATAACAACGCCTGTCCGGTCAGGAAGATGTATTTAAACGGCGTCAGGCGGGCAATGATGATATTGACGATAAAGATCACCAGCAGCGTCATGGCCACTTCGGAGCCCAGTTCACGGTTGGCCAGCCCGGCGATGGCAGCCACATCAGTGATGTAGCCCTGCATCCCAAAGCCGTGGGTGAAGATACTGTTCAGGAAGGTCAGTGCGCCGACAATAATATTGATGCCCGCCATCATAATTAAGAAGCCGAGCAGGGTTTTAAACGTCCCTTCCACCACTTTTCCCGCAGATTTCTTTTGCAGCACCAGCCCAATCAGCGCAATAAAAGCGATAAGAATGGATGCCTGCCCCAGTAAATCTTTAACCAGAAAATTGATTACACTATTCATGATTAGCAACCTTCATATTACGTTCTTTTAAGAAAGCCACGATCTTTTGCTCAATTTCGGCTTTATCGGTAAGTTTATTTAATATAATGACCCGTTTAATCTGTTCTGGTGTGGCGTCAGCATTTAAAACATCCGCAAACGCTTTTTGCGTCAGAATCATGTCGGATTTAAATGCATTAGCTTCTGAAATTGTGGTGTGATCGATATCGGCTTCAATTTCCAGTTTTTTTAAAACGGCTTTCGCACTCATTTCGATGGCGAAACTTGAACCCAGACCACAACCACAAACACATAAAATTTTCAGCATGTTTTCTCCTCACACTATTTGCAGTTGTTTAGCGAGTTTATAATGGTGCCCTTCTGTATCGACCAGGCGTTTTTTCATGCTTATTAAGTCAATCGGAATAGGCTTATTGCTGCCGTTAATAATGACGGCTTTATTGCGCATTCCGGATTGAATACAACGAACCACTTCACTTGCCATAATGGTACCCTGATAAATTTCTTCACAGGTGGGATCGCCATTACGCAGTCCATAACCGACAATCGTTTTGCGAATGCGCACACCGATCAACGGTTCAAGTTGCTTAATTAAGGTATCGATTGCGCCCTGAAAGCCCGGTGAATATTCACGTGTATAGCCCTCAGAGCACAGGATAATGACGCTGTTCTGTTCACTGAGGCGCTGAGTGATGCGCCCGGCCAGCGTCGCCGTCGGAATCTGACACTCGGGGATTAACGCAAAATCCGCATTCGATTTTATTGCCGATTGCAGCGTCAGTTCACCACAGTAACCGCCGAGCAACTCGACCATAAATACCCGGCCGGTTAATGCGCGCCCCGTATTCCGCAGTTTTGCCACCTCTTTAAGTACCTGCTCACAGGCAGTGGAAAAGCCCACGGTATAATCACTGCCGAAGACATCGTTATCAATCGTCATGCCGATGCCAAAACAGTTCACACCAAATTCGCTCAGCGTATGTAAAAATTGCAGTGAGCCATCTCCGCCGGCCATAATTAATACATCAATACGCAATGCCTTAAGCTGTCGGGTGATGGTTTCGTATTCGCTGCGAATTAATTTTCGCGTGGTCCTTCCCGACTGCATAACCGGAATCGAGGTAACAGAGAAATCCACTAAATCGCGTTGCGCAATTTCCTGACAAACATTATCGAGAAGCCCCGGAATACCGCCATTAAATAACACCATTTCCGCCTGCGTCATTCTCGCAATCTGAAAAATAAAATTATTTATGCCGGTAACATCGCCGCCGCTGATTACCATCCCGATTCTCATTCTCCATTCCTCTCTGGCTCAATGCGTCTGCGGGCTATTGTTTCGGGATACAAGCCTTATATTTGCAAGTGAGATCACAAAAACGAGAGTATTTTGCCGGGTGGATAGATTGACAGCAGGGTTAAAACAGGTGTTTATGTGAATTAAATCACAATTAATAAGCGCGCCCGGTCTGTGAGCTTCGGTTGATAAAACAACGGGTTAAATATCATCAGGCGAAGAGAAACCGTTATTTCTGGCGCGTGTCCGGATAACAAAAAAACCGCGATGCAGATTTGTGATTTTCGCCTCACTTTTCACTGTGATGCTGACGGGTTATTTTGGCGGCAGCACAGATACCGGTTATTTCGGCAGCGAAAAAGGATTCATCTTGTCCGGTTAACCGTTCACCGGGTTTTCTTACACGCGCGGCACGATGATGAACGTTTGCGCAAAGCGGGCTGTGTTGTACCGGTGACGTTGGGTGAAGCGGGCATAAAAAACCCGGCAACGGATGTGCCGGGCTGGAAAACATGCTGAAAGCGTTATTTTGCGTACGCTTCGGTGGAGATGGTCAGTTTGACATCGTCGCTGACCGCAGGCACGTATTTATCCAGTTTGAAGTCAGAACGCTTGATGGTGCCGGTCGCATCAAAACCAATCGCCTGCTTTTTCACCATCGGATGCTCACCCTGCTTGTTCAGCGTGGCGTGCAGCGTAACCGGTTTGGTGATGCCTTTCAGCGTCAGATTACCTTCTACGTCAAATTTGTTATCGCCTTTAGCAATGACTTTGGTGCTGCGGAAGGTCGCGCTCGGGTATTTGGCGACGTCAAAATAGTCGGCGCCTTTAAATTCTTTCGTCAGTGCAGGCACATGGCTGTCAATTTTGGTGACAGGCAAGGTCACGTCAACACGCGACTGCTCGGGTTTGCTGCTGTCGAACACCAGTGAACCCGTGGCATCCGGAATATCGGCGGTAGGATGCGAGAAGCCGAAGTGTTCCCAGCTCATAACGACCGACGTATGCTGTGGATCCAGCTGGTAGTGCATTGTCTCAGCCTGAGAAACCGGGATATACAGCGCGGCAACTGCGATCAGTGGCAGTGTAAAACGTTTAACATCTTTCACTTTTCATTCCTTTTTTTATGGCGTCACATTGAGTCTGGTGCAAAGCGGCAGGAATAAAAAGTGAAGAGATTTGGCGTAAACAATCAAAATCATTCAACAATATCGACGAGTAATTATTCTACTGCTTATCGTCTGTACGTAAGATGCGCCACGCTGATTTCTGGCTGCATAACTGGTGATGCAACTGCGTTAACTGCTGAGTGCTGAGGGCAGCAATATCCTGTGAAGTCAGTGTGGGCAGTCCGTTAGCCTGACGCAGCGCCTCGATGGTGGATTCTTCCTGCGCTGCGGCTAACTGTGTTTTCACCCCGTCGAGATTGGCCGCGTCTGTCACGGACGTCATCTGCTGCAGGAAATCGTCGCAATACTGAATCAGCGTTGTGGCAGACAGGGTCGGTGACTGAAGCGCAAAAAGAATACCGTCGATATCCACACAACGCTGGTAACGGCAGCTGACGACATAACCGATGGGGTGTTCAACACGGTAGCGCTGATAAAAACGCGGCGCGTATAGCAGCGCCAGCGCGCGCAGTGCGGCCAGCTGTTGAGGATCGGCCAGTGGTATAAACAGCAGAATGGCGCTGTCGTCCGAGGGGTGCGGTATCCTGCTTTCGCCGCTCACCCATGCCCGCGCGGGTAATGTAGCAGAATTGACCTTCAGCACGCTGAGCTGTTGCGCAAGTTGTTGATGTCGACGGGCATTACCGCCCAGAAGGATGGCCCGCCAGCGCTGCGGCTGCACGGATGACGCCAGGCAGTAAGGCAATTGTCGTAGCAGTTCGCGTATTGCAATACCGGGAACGGCAGAGCTGGCCTCTTCCGTTCCCGGTATCAGGCAGGATAACAGTTGCGCCAGCGCTGCGCTGAGCAGCGCCTCGTCGGCGGGTAAGTCCAGCGTCAGTTGCCAGACGCCCTGCCTTTCACACCATTCCCCACCGCCGCCAAAGTGACGCAGTACTGCAAACACCGGCCGCAAGGCGCTTTCGCAGGCCTGACCTGCCGCTAGCGTACTGTACAGTTCGGGACGAAGTATCAGCGTGCCGGAGGTTTCATCCGGGTGAATGTGTGGCAACGTCACCGCGGTGGTGGGCAGCCTGGCGGGCGGGAAAGGATTAGGGCCGGGATAAAAAAACCACTTAACAGGGGGAACACTGACGTCGGGCGACTGCCAGCGCGCCAGGGTGAGCGCATAACCCTGTACGCTGCGTGATTCGCCAGCCACGTCAGCGGCACAAACCAGGGTGGTTGCTGGCACGCCGGCCAGCGTCTGTAATAAGGGCGAGAGTTCGGGGCAGTCGTCCGTGGCGGCAAACCCTAAAGCCCGCGCCTGAAGCTGCATTAAGGGCGACAATGCAGCCAGCCGCCGCTGCGCCAGGTGCCAGTAGTGTTGCCGCTGCGTCGCTGTGGTATGACTCAAGGCGGTGAAAAATGACATCAGCAATGCCTGTACCACGGCGGGTTGCTCACCCGTCACTGTCATCATCAACCACTGCGTTTTTGCGGACTGATACAGCCATTTTATCTGTAGCTGACTGGCGAGCCCGCGCGCGTAGAAGGCGGCCAGCAAGCCGCCGGGGGCTTCATCCAGCAAAAACTCGCGCAACAGCGTGACACTGTCACTTAGCGCCGTTGGTAACAGCCAGCTCAGCGTCACTTCGGACGGGCCGTCCTGCTGCAACATCAGCCTCCTGTCGGCCGATAATTCAACGTCTGGTGCCGGAAGACTGCCCGCATCGCGAAGGGCAAAAGGAGCAGCAAAAATCTCAGCCAGCGTTGCCAGTTCGTCCAGCGGCTGCGGCCCCTGAAGCCACAGCGTCATCGTGCCGGCGTGATAAAAACGCTGATGAAACGCCCGCAGCGCGGCCTGCAATTCAGTGACGTTGTCACCAAAAACCGCCCTGTTGCCGGTCTGAAAGCGCTGGAAACTGGCCGGTGCGATGACCGTTGAGAATATAGCCGCCTCTGCTCTGGCCGAAGCGTGATGCTGCAGCAGCCGATGCTCGGCATCAATCACAGCAATTTCCTGAGTAATGGCCTCTGGCGTTAACCGCGGCGCGCTCAGCATATCCTGCAGGCGCAGCAGGCCATCAGCCAGACTGTCCGGGGCGACTTCAAAAAAAAAGGCGCTCTGGCGCGCCAGGGTGGTGGCATTCACCTGCCCGCCCTGCGCCTGCACCCAGCTCATCAGCCGCCCTTCGTCGGGCCAGCGCTGGCCACCGCTGAACAGCATATGCTCAAGCAGATGCGCCAGGCCGGGCCAGTTATCAGGTTCATCGTGACTGCCCGCCGCCACCTTCACCAGCGCCGCCGCCTGCGTTGCGTCCGGCTGGTGGACGAGCGTCACGCGGAGTCCGTTCAGGGTCAGGCTGCGTGTGTGCATTACAGATTCCGCGTTTTATAGATCAACTGAGAATTGGTGCGGTTGCGGAACTGTAGCTGACCGATTTTGATATCACTGCAGTCTGCCTGACGGCGCGCCTCAAGGATTGTGCCGTGATGCGGTGACTTACTGCAGACCGGATCGGTATTATCGGCATCGCCGGTCAGCATAAAGGCCTGGCAGCGGCAGCCACCAAAGTCTTTCTCTTTTTCATCACAGGAGCGGCAGGGTTCCGGCATCCAGTCGAACCCCCGGTAGCGGTTAAAACCAAACGAGTGATACCAGATGTCTTCCAGCGACTGCTCCAGGACCGAGGGAAAGGCCACCGGCAACTGTCGCGCGCTGTGGCACGGCAGCGCCGTGCCTTCTGGCGTGACGCTCAGGAAAATCGCGCCCCAACCGCCCATGCACGGCTTTGGTCGTTCTTCATAGTAATCTGGCGTAACGAACAGCAGGTTAGTGAGGCTGCCCCGCTCGTTCATCTGCGTGCGGTAGCGGTTAACGACCGCCTCCGCCCGGGCAATCTGCTCACGCGTCGGCAATAACCCTTCGCGGTTCAGCTGTGCCCAACCGTAAAACTGGCAGGTCGCCAGTTCAACATCATCCGCCTCCAGCTCAATGCACAGATCGATAATCTTATCGATCTGGTCGATGTTATGGCGATGCAGTACGAAATTCAGCACCATCGGATAGCCGTGAGCTTTCACTGCGCGCGCCATCTCCAGCTTCTGCTGAAAGGCTTTTTTCGAGCCGGCCAGCGCCGCGTTGAGGGTTTCATCACTGGCCTGAAAACTGATCTGAATATGATCCAGACCGGCCTCGCTGAATGCGTCGAGTTTTTTCTCCGTCAGACCAATGCCGGAGGTGATCAGGTTGGTATAAAACCCTAAATCACGCGCCGCTTTGATGAGTTCGGGCAGATCCTTACGCGTCAGCGGTTCACCGCCCGAAAAGCCCAGCTGCACGCTGCCCATGGCACGGGCCTGGCGAAAGACCTCGATCCACTGTGCGGTGGTAAGCTCGCGCGCCTGCTGGGCAAAATCCAGGGGATTCGAACAGTACGGACACTGCAGCGGACAGCGGTAGGTTAACTCTGCCAGCAGCCATAGCGGTGGGTTGACGCCGGGTTTAAGCTGGGTCACGGAACTGTATCCACTTCTGTTCATAAGCTGACTGCAGGAATTCTTTCACATCTTCGCCCACGCCGCCCGCGTCCGGGAACTGAGCATCCAGCGTGGCAATAATGGAAGCGATATCCTGTTTGCCGTCCACCAGCGCCAGAATGGCCGCTGCGGTTTCATTTAACTTCGCCATGCCTTCGGGATAAAGCACCACATGGCTGTCCTGTGCCGCTTCCCATTGCATACGGTAGCCACGGCGAAAGGCGACAATTGTGTGTTCGTTCATCATTATACCAGTCGGGTTGTGTGCCAGACGGCCTTATCGGTCACGCTGTGATAAGGCGGGCGGTGAAGTTCGTAAGCCATGGTCATGGCATCCAGCAGCGTCCAGAGAATGTCCAGCTTGAACTGCAGAATCTCCAGCATCCTGTTCTGTTTTTCCGCCGTATTACAGAACTCAAGCGCCAGGGCAAGACCGTGTTCCACGTCGCGGTTAGCCTGACTCAGACGGCTGCGGAAGTAAAAATAGCCTTCTTCTTTAATCCACGGATAGTGCTGAGGCCAGCTGTCGAGCCGTGACTGATGAATCTGTGGCGCGAACAACTCCGTCAGCGAACTGCAGGCCGCCTCCTGCCAGTTAGCGCGGCGGGCAAAGTTGACATAGGCATCTACCGCAAAACGCACGCCCGGCAGGACATGCTGTTCAGAAAGCAATGCCTCACGCGTCAGCCCGACCGCCTCGCCCAGCCGCAGCCAGGCCTCAATGCCGCCATCAGCGCCCTGGCTGCCATCGTGATCCAGAATACGTTGTACCCATTTACGCCGGGTGGCCGGGTCCGGGCAGTTGGCCATGATGGCCGCATCCTTCAACGGGATACTGGTTTGATAATAGAAGCGGTTCGCCACCCAGCCCTGAATCTGCTCGCGTGTGGCCTGGCCATTGTGCATCGCGATGTGATAAGGGTGATGGATATGGTAGTACGCGCCTTTATCACGCAGCGCCTGTTCGAAGGCCTGAGGCGACAGGGTTTCCGTAATCAGCATCTTTCGTCCTGCAACTGTATCGCCATTCCGTCCTGACTCACCTCAATGCCCTGTTCAGTCAGGTACTGACGCTGAGGCGACTGTTCGTCAAGGATGGGATTGGTGTTGTTAATATGAATAAGGATTTTGCGTTTTGCGGGCAGACGGGCGAGTAACGCCATCAGCCCCTGCTCTTCGGCCAGCGCCAGATGGCCCATGGCCTTGCCGGTATTTTTGCCCACGCCCGCGGAGAGTAATTCATCGTCCTGCCAGACCGTGCCGTCAATCAGCAGGCAGTCCGCCTGTTCGAGCCACGGCAGAATCACCGCATCCGGCTCGCCCAGTCCGGGCGCATACAGCAGTTTCTGGCCGTTTGCGCGGTTTTCAATAAACAGCGCCACGTTATGGCCCGGTAACGGCCGATCGCGATAAGGCGAGTACGGTGGTGCGTTACTGAGGATTGGAATCGCAGTGAACTGGAGATCCGGACAGACGTCCACGCTAAACGGCGCTAACGGGCGAATGGGCCGATGCTGTAAGCCGCCGTTCCAGTGTTTCAGCATGGTGAACACCGGGAAGCCCGTGGTGAGATCGTCATAGACTTCCGGCGTGCACCATACCTGATGCGGACAACCTTCACGCAGACTGAGCAGACCGGTAGTATGGTCTATCTGGCTGTCAGTCAGGATAATGCCGCCGATCGCCGTACCGCGCAGCACACCTTTTTTGATGAGTTCTGGCGTGTGCAAAATCTGCTGACTGATATCGGGGGAGGCATTGCACAGCACCCAGTCCTCGCCATTATCGCTGACAATAATAGAGGACTGCGTACGCGGCGTCGCCTGAACGGTGCCGTTACGGACACCCTGACAGTTGGGACAGTTGCAGTTCCATTGCGGGAATCCGCCGCCTGCCGCCGAACCAAGGACTTTAATAAACATGAAAGGGACCAGGTGTTGAAACAAAATGCCCGCACAAGCGGCGGGCAAAGGATTAACGGTTGGAAATGTACAGTGTTACTTCCAGACCGAGGCGCAGATCAACAAATGTTGGTTTTTTCCACATAATTTTCTTCCTTATAAATAAACAGACAAAGAACGTACTGCAAGACAGCATCGTAACAGGGATTAAAATGCGAACCTTGTCACGCTATTTTCTCGCAGACCCTGGGGTGAAATCAACGAAAAGCCCGTAAGAAAACGTGTTAACGGATGCCGGTAAGGTGTAAAACCCGCAGCCAGTTTCCCCACGTCAATTTCTCCAGCACGCTTTCATCATAGCCTTTGTCGCGAAAAACAGCGAGCAACCGGGGCAACCCACTGACATCGCCGAGCGCATCGGGCACCGAAATGCCGTCAAAGTCTGACCCGAAGGCCACATGATCGCTGCCCATTATGTTAATAAGGTGATCGCAATGTTTGACGATTTCTGTCAAATTGGTGTCGCTGTCACGTTTTCCGTCAGCACGCAGAAAAGCGTTGCCAAAGTTAATCCCGACCACACCGCCGCTGTCGCGAATCGCCCGAAGCTGATCATCCGTCAGGTTACGGGGTTGCGGACAGAGAGCATGCGCATTGGAATGACTGGCGACCAGTGGGGAAAGGCCGAGGCGCGCGGTATCCCAGAATGCCTTCTCGTTCATATGGGACACATCAATCATCATATTCAGCGCGGCCGCCTGCCTGATAAGCGCTTCCCCTTCTGCCGTCAGGCCGGGACCGGTGTCGGGTGATCCCGGAAAGCTGCCGCTAACCCCTTCGCCAAAGCGGTTTTTCAGATTCCAGAAAGGCCCAATCGAGCGCACCCCGGCATGATAAAACGCCGTCAACGCCTCGCCGTCGGGATCCAGCGCATCCGCGCCTTCGATATGGGCGACTAACGCCAAAACGCCCTCTGCGCGACAGGCGTCGATTTCTGCCGCGCTGCGACACAGTTTTACCCGCCCCTCCGCGTGCGCCACGATACGCTGCAGCAGGTCAAGCTGCTGCCACATTATCGTCAGGGGATCATAAGGTTCTTCTGCAGCACGCGTGGACGCGACCTGCGCCAGGTAATCCTTCGGCAGAACAAAAATCGCGCACAGCCCACCTGCGAATCCGCCCTGCTGGATGCGAGGGTAATCCAGATGGCCCTCAGGCACGCCGGCAAAGAACGCCTCAGCAGGCGCATCACGATGGTGCAGCCACAAATTCAGTAACAGATCGTTGTGCCCGTCGAAAATCTGCATAGAAAACCCCCTCAAGAACATCGGGTTATGCTAACGCTGTCGCCCCGCTTCGGCAAATGGCAGCGCACGCCGTGCCACAGCCCATGAATCACGGTTGTCACTTTTGCGTATCAGGTTGTCATTTTTGCGCGCGCCGCATGGCTGCGCTTTCGCCACACTGAGCTGACACCGAAAAGGAGAACGCAATGTTAACGAATCCCGCCGAGAAATACCGCCCTTTCCCCCTGGTTGACCTGCCTGACCGTCAGTGGCCTTCGCGGTCAATCAGCCGTGCGCCGCGCTGGCTGTCTACCGACCTGCGGGATGGCAATCAGGCGCTGGCTGAACCGATGAGTCGCGCGCAAAAGCTGCAGTTCTGGCAATTATTGCTGGACTGCGGGGCCAAAGAAATCGAAGTCGCCTTCCCGTCAGCCTCGCAAACCGACTTTGACTTCGTACGGGATTTGATTGAACAGCAGCGCATTCCTGAAGACGTGACGGTGCAGGTTTTAACCCCCGCGCGTCACGATCTGATTGAGACGACCTTCTGCGCCCTGAAAGGCGCACCGCGCGCCATTATCCATTTGTACAATGCCACCGCACCGCTGTTCCGGGAACGTGTATTTAACCAGAGTAAAGCGCAGATTGTAGCGCTGGCTACCGACAGCGCGCGGCAAATCCGGGCCGCCTGCGAGGCCGCACCCGAGACACTGTGGACCTTTGAATACTCGCCGGAAACCTTCTGCTTTACCGAGCCAGCGTTTGCCCTCGACATTTGTGAAGCGGTGGCCGCCGTCTGGGAACCCGGGCCTGAGCGCCCCATGATCATCAACTTACCCGCCACGGTTGAAGTTAACACGCCCAATGTGTATGCCGATCAGATTGAGTTTTTCTGTCGTCACTTTAGTCGTCGACAGGCAGTGTGCATTAGCGTTCATCCGCATAACGATCGCGGCACGGGCGTTGCCTGCGCGGAACTGGCGCTGTTAGCCGGTGCGGACCGCATTGAAGGCTGCCTGTTGGGTAACGGAGAGCGCACGGGGAATGTGGATCTGGTGACGCTGGCGTTAAATCTTTATACCCAGGGTGTTGCCCCCGGACTGGATTTCAGTGACATGGCCCGCGTGATTGAGGTCGTCACCGCCTGCAATAAACTGCCCGTCCATCCGCGTCATCCCTATGCCGGCGAACTGGTGTTTACCGCGTTTTCCGGTTCGCATCAGGATGCGATCAAAAAGGGGTTTACCTGGCGCGCACAGCAGCAGGAAACCGTGTGGCAGATGCCCTATTTGCCCCTCGACCCGGCGGATATCGGCAGCAGTTATGAAGCGGTGATTCGGGTTAACAGCCAGTCGGGGAAAAGTGGGGCGGCCTGGCTGCTGGAGCAGAACCACGGTCTGCAACTGCCGCGCGCCCTTCAGCAGGATTTCAGTCGGTGTGTACAACAGGAAACCGATACCCACGGAAAAGAAATGACGCAGCACGCGGTCTGGCAACTGTTCTGTCGTCACTACCAGATTGATCGGCCCACGCTGCGTCTGATGGATGCCCAGAGTGAAAGCGAACAAGGCGAGCAAACGCGCCTGCGCGCCCACGTCCGCCATCACGACCACATTCTCCTGCTGACAGGCTGCGGTAACGGGCTGTTGTCCGCCGCCGTCAACGCGCTGCGTCACGCCTGCGATCTGACGTTAACGATCGAACATTACCATGAACACACGCTGGGAAAACGCAGCGACAGCCGATCGGTTGCCTATGTCAGCTGTATCAATCTTCAGGGAGAGCGCGCATGGGGCGTCAGCATCGACAGCGATACGTCACGTGCCGCCCTGCAGGCCCTCCTCAACGCGGCAGGTCACTTTCTGCCGCCGGAAAGTAGTCCGTCGGTGCCACACCGAGCACACGACGAAACATCGCACTAAACGCACCGGGGCTCTCATAGCCCAGATCGAGGGCGACCTGTAGAACCGGGTCGCCCTGTGCCAGCCGGGTCAGGGCAATGGCCACGCGCGCACGGCGCACCCACTCGCTGAAATAAAGCCCGGTTTCACGTTCGAAGTGACGGGCCAGCGTCCGGCCAGACACATTAAGCCATTCGCTGGCGCGGGCCAGCGTCCAGTCACCGGCGGGCTCCGCCTGAATCTGCATGCACAATGCCTGTAAACGCGGGCTGTCGGGCACGGGCAAGGCAAAGGGCAGCACATCCATGCCGCGAATTTCATCCAGGATCAGCTCGTAAATCCGTTCCGCCCGGCTGGCGGGCGCATAGGAAACCGGTAAATCCATGGCGCTGACGATCAGCGCCCGCAGCAGGGCCGAAATTTGTACGACCTGGCAACTGGCAGGCAGATCGGCCCTGGCCAGCGGGTCCACAAATAGCACCCGGGCCGCGACCGCGCCGGTAATCTGTAAGCTATGGCGCGTCATGGCTGGCAGCCAGACGCCGCGGCTGGGCGGTACCACCCAACTGCCCTGTTCGGTTTCAACCCGCACCACGCCGCTTAAGGTATGAATCAACTGCGCACAACGATGAAAATGCCAGGGCTCCGTTGCCCCATGCGGATAATCGTGCGCCAGCGGCACCAGCGGACGCGTGCTGAAATCGAAACGGATCGTTGCACTCATTGCGACTTAAGGTACTTATAGATCACCGCTAAATCCTCTTCGCCGTGCCCGGCCTCCACGGCCTGCTGCCAGACGCGGGCGATATTTTCCAGCGCGGGCAGTGTGCTGTCCGACGCCTCAAGCGCCAGCCGGGCATCTTTAAGCGCCCACTGCAGATGCATCTGCGGCGTGTAATCTTCGCTTTCCATCATGGCGAGCTTCATTTTGGCATACGGCGCGGCCAGCGGACCGCCGTCCAGCACCTGCCACAGATCGTGGGTTGAAAAACCAAACTGTTCAGCGAGCCGGTTGCTCTCCGCCAGACTTTGCATCAGGCCGATTAACCAGCTGTTGATCACCAGTTTCATACGCGAACTTTTGCCCGCCTCGCCCAGCCACTGCGTGCCTTTACCTATCGCGGCAAACACCGCTTCAGCAGCCTGGGCACGCGAACGGTCGCCGCTGGCCAGCACCAGAATCTGGGCGTTTTCCGCAGGCGCTTTGGTGCCGGAAACCGGTGCATCGATAAACACCACATCCGGGCGCGTTTGGGCAAAGAAGGCGATCAGCGCATCGGTTTTTTCAACGCCAATGGTCCCCATCTGACACAGCGTGGCGTCCTGCTTCAGAGCCGCGTTCACCTCATGCAGCACCTGCGCTGTCGTTTCGCCATCGGATAACATCGCAATCACGACATCAGCCTCGCTTACTGCTTCAGATGCCGAATCCGCAAGGTTCAGCCCGGCGTCAACCAGGTCTTCGCCCCGTGCGCGCGTGCGGTTCCAGCCGTGAACCTCAAACCCTTTTTTCAGTAAATTCGCTGCAAAGGCGTGCCCCATGGCACCCAATCCTAAAACCGCTACGTTCATGCTGATTTCCTTGTAGTGAATAGTCAGGCCCGTGTTGCTCATACGGGTTGGCGTAAGATAAAAGGTAGCATCGGTTACCTCGTCCTTCCGTTAACGTCCGCTGTGGCTTCCCAAACCAGTTACTGACAACGCCGCCTGTCGTTCGGCCCGCAACCGGGCCAAACGCGGGAGAGATCTACCCAGGATGCCCGTCTCACGGTTACATCCATCGGCTGAACATTTACGTTTTTCCAGACAACAGACAAAACGATTAACATAAGGGCGATTGTGCCCGTGGGTTCGTTTATCCCCGTATACTGCGACCTGCCGCCAGTCGTCATGGCGTTCGACCCGCATCGGGCTGGCGACCTCCCCTGGGATAGCCGCTTTCAGGCCAAATACAGAGGGATATTAAGCGATTACGCCGGTAAAGCCTGCCGTTTTTTGTGCTGCCTGCCATCTTTTCTCTGCCGCTGACTGCGACGGCAAGCGGATGCCCGGTATCGTGCGCAACCGGGTCGATACCGGCTTAGAATCAGCCCCTGAACAGGGCTTTTATGCGGTCGCGGAATGGCGTTATATGAGCAATATTGCCGCAGATGACAGCAACACAGTGCGTGCACCTTCGTATGCCGTAACGGTGGTAAACAGCGGCTACAAATGGCGGGTTGATGCATAAACACAGGATCTGGTTGGCCGGGTCGATAATCTGGTTGACTATATGGGCTCAGTCATCGTCAACGAAAGCAATGGCCGTTATTACGAATCGGTACCGGGACGCAACTACAGCGTTGGCCTGACAGTTCCAGTAAACGCAGGCGGCTGCGCAGGTGCTTCGTGACCGCTGACTCGCTCTTTCCCTTATTTTTCAGGCATGACGTTGTTACATGCCGGGATAATTTTGCGGGACGCCGCGAATGGATCCCTGCGTTCTCGCGGGGGCCGGTGGTGCTGAGGCTGACAGGACCTTTATTTCGGCCGTGACATGGCTGGAAACCAGACGCGGCATCGCGCGCCTGGCGAGGCGGGACAGTGAACAGGCGCAGCGCTTACGCCACGCGTACCAGACCCAGGTGCTGGCGGTGTATCATGAGCGGACGCTGGCAGGATTGCACGCAACTGCGCACGGCTGTATATGCCCGTTAGACGTGCTGACACCCATGCGTTGATTGCAGCGACGGCGATGCAGCCTGATCTCATTCTGGCGACGCGTCAGCCGAAAGACGTCCAGGGAATGAGCGTGATGCTGCTCATCCCCTGGCAAGTCGCTTAACCCTTACAGGGCGTTAAGTTTTGCACGCACATCGTCACAACTGCCGGTTTCCCCCAGGCGAGGAAAAATGCGTTTAATGCTGTTTTCGTGCGTATCGCTATTTAAATCCGTCATCGCATCGACCGCTAACGTGACGTTGTAACCTAATTCGTAAGCCTGACGTGCCGTCGACTCTACGCCGATACTGGTGGCAATACCGCAGATAACCACCTGCGTAATACCGCGTTTTTGTAGCTGATCATGAAGCGTGGTTTGATTAAACGCGCCCCAGGTGTGCTTAGTGACGGTGATATCGTTGTGTTGCGGTGTCATCGCCGGTACCAGTGTGGCCCAGTTTGCCGGTAATTCGCCCTGATGCCGGGGGGATTCGGTTCGGCCCGGTGCGCCGCCCGCGACATTCACAATCACGACAGGCAGGTCTTTTTCACGAAAGGCGGCCGCCAGGGCTGCGCAGCGTTCAATAACCGGCTGTGGCTCATGCACAACCGGCAGCGCAACAATCCCCTCTTGCAGATCGATAACAATCAGAGCGGTTTTCGCATCAAGTGTGGTTAAAGCCATGGTGAGTCCTCTGGAAACAGTATAAGAAGTATGGCGCAGGCTGATGCCGCTACGCACCGCCGGTTCGCCGCCAGTGCCCGAACAGGCGCGCCATACAGGGGGAGGCAATTATAGCGTGCCGGGCAGCGCTGAACAGGCGCGGGTCGTTTCAATTTGTAAGTCAGGCTGATTAATGGGCAAACCCGAGCCGGTGCTCAGCGTCGCTCGACATAGTGAATCAGGCTGTGAAAGCGCAGGCGCGTATCCAGCGGATTGCGATAACTGTGGGCCACGTCCGCGCGGAACTGAAAGGCCTCGTCCCGCTTCAGCCGCCGCCAGGTATCAGCAATGCCCAGCAACAGCTCGCCTTCCAGCACCACCACCTGCTCGATCACGCCTTTTTCATGCGCGGCAGAATCACTCTGCGCGCCTGGTGCCAGCTCAACGGCAAGCAAATCAAAGCGTAGCCGATCGTCATAAGGTAACAACGGCGTCACCGCCATCTGCGCATTGTGCTGGCGATAACGGGCCACTTCCCCTTCGGCGATGGGCAACTGATGAACAAAAAACGAGAACGGGACATTAAAGCCGGTGGCGATTTTCCACAGGGTGGCAATCGTCGGGCTGGACTCGCCGCGTTCAATCTGCCCCAGCATCGCCTTACTGACGCCTGTTTTCTCGGCGGTTAACGTAAGGCTCCAGCCATTGGCTTGCCTCAGTTGTTTCAGCGCCTCGCCAAGATAGTGATGCAAATTTTCCATATTGTCTCCTGCATAAGCGCATCAGTGTAGCACTTGTGCGTTATAGCGCACTATGCGACGATGTGCGCTATAACGCACAAGAGGAAGAGACCATGTCACTGCGCCATCCACCGTTTCCCGTTACCCTGCCTATGGTGGTGTCAGGCTTTGTCGCCGTGCTGGTCGGCTACAGCAGCACAGGTGCGATTGTTTATCAGGCCGCCCAGGCGGCTGGCGCGCCGCCTGCGCTGATCGCAGGCTGGTTCTCCGTCATTGGCATCGCAATGGGAATCGCCTCAACGGGGCTTTCCCTGGCTTACCGCATGCCGGTGCTGGCCGCCTGGTCCACGCCGGGGGCGGCCTTGCTGGCCACCAGCCTGCCGGGCACGTCTCTCAATGAGGCTGTGGGCGTATTTGTTTTTGCCAATGTCCTGATTGTGTTATGCGGGGTCACGGGCCTGTTTGCCCGCCTGATGAATCATATCCCGGCGTCGCTGGCGGCTGCCATGCTGGCGGGCATTTTACTGCGCTTTGGCTTGCAGACGTTTAGCGACTTCGCCGTGAACTTTCCCCTCGCCGCCACGATGTGTATGAGCTGGTTACTGGCGCGCCGCTGGTTGGCCCGTTATGCCATTCTGATTACGCTTCTGGTCGGTGTTACCCTGGCGGTAGCCCAGAACAGTCTTCATTTTCCGGCGCAGGCTGCCCGTTTCAGCCTTCCTGCGCCTGTCTGGCCGTCGTTTTCACTGCACACGCTTATCGGTATTGGTCTACCCTATTTTTTAGTCACCATGGCGTCACAAAATGCGCCCGGCGTCGCCACCCTACAGGCACACGGCTATCGTCCGTCGGTATCCGGGCTCATGAGCTGGACCGGATTACTGGCGTTGGTTCTGTCGCCGTTCGGCGGATTTTCGGTGTGTGTGGCGGCCATTACGGCAGCGATTTGTATGGGCGAAGAGGTCGATCCCGATCCCCGTCGTCGCTGGATTGCCGCGGCAGTGGCCGGCGGATGTTATCTGTTGGCTGGCCTGTCCGGTGCGCTGATTGCGGTGCTGTTCAGCGCACTGCCGGCTGTAATGGTGCACGTAGTGGCGGGCCTGGCGCTGGTGACGACCCTGGGCGGCAGTCTGCAACGGGCACTGGCAGAGCCTGCTGACCGCGACAGCGCGCTGTTGGCTTTTTTAATCACGGCGTCGGGCGTGACGCTTTTAGGGATCGGGTCGGCGTTTTGGGGATTAGTGGGTGGCGTTATCGCGCATCTGTTATTAAAACGTAAAACAGCGTAACATCATCTGGGCATTGGTTATTTTCCCGGCAGCGGGCGAAAAAACCACGCATTTGACCTCTTTTTCTGCGGTTTGATTTGCCATTGCCCCACGTAAAATCACCGTAATTGACGATAACACGCGATCTTCTGCCTCAGACAACGACCGATAAGGGCCTAACAGGTGGCAAAAACTTTTCTGCGCAGCGGCAATCTGGATGCGGTTCTGGCTTTAGGTGAGAACGGCCAGCCGGTATTTACGTCCGCCCTGCAAATCCGTGAGACCCTGCGTTTGCGCCGCCAAAGCGCACTGGCAGACTGCCTGGCGATTCCGCAAACCAATGAACGTGGCGACCGGCTTGACTGGTACGCGCCTTTTTCCGGCAAAGTCAAATCCTGGATGGCCGCGAGCGATTATGAACGCCGTCAGGCGTTGCAACATCTCACCGCCTGCCAGCAGGATCTGCAAGCCATTAGCGCCCGCGCCCGCGAGGCTGCCAATCCGGCGATGCGCCTGTTTGGCGCGCTACTCGGCAAGAGCCTGCAATTCCCCAATCAGCAATATGTTTATCTGGTGAACGGTAAACCTGTCATCACCTTTTGGGGATTTGTGGATGCGCAGGAGCGCAACCGTGATGATGCACTCGCCTGCCTGCGTGAAAGCCTGGAGGAGTCGCTGCCTGCTTCGCTGGTCGAACTGCCACCCGAGCCTGTTGTGCCGCCTGCGCCCGAACCGGTGGTGGTGCCCGAAACCGCCGCGGTGGTACCGCCGGTCGCAGAGGTGCCCGCGCCTGAGCCGGAACCTGTACCAGAGCCTGTGCCCGCTCAGGCCGCGCGTCGTCCGGCTTTCCGTCTGTGGTATCTGATTCCGACGCTGGCCGTTGCCGCAGCGGCCGCGACGGCGGTTATCCTGCATATGCCGCAATCGGAGCCCGTCACGCCGTCCGCCCCGGTCGCCCAAAATACCGCCCCTGTTGCCGCTATCAGGCCGGCAGCCATGGTGCCGGCTGAAAAACTGGCTGACACTTTGCCGCAGAAACCGGCCGCCGTGGTAGCGGGTGCGCAAACCGCCGCCAGCGCTGCGCCTGTGCCTGCAGCGGCACCGTCTGCGACGCTTTCCAACGTGGTTGCGCCTGCGGTGCCCGCGAAACCCGACGATCTGGTGGTGACACCGGATGCCGTCCGTGATGGTCAGGTTCAGGTGATTGACGGACGCTGGCGCGTGGAGATCGAAAACATCAAAACGCCGACCGGTAAACCTCCTGTCATGCACTTCCAGTTTAACAATGGCAAGGGCAGCGTACAGATCAACCAGGGGAACACCACCTGTAAGGCCGATGTCACGGCGGCGATGACCAGCGCGGGTAACATGGTGATAGAAAGCCGCTTTACCGCCCGGTGCGCGGACAAATCGCGTTACCGTATGCCGATGTTAGTGTGTCATTCCAGCATTGGCGCCGCCGCCTGCGAAGCGCAATACTCCGGGGATCGTGTGTATCCCATTACGATTAAGCGTGAGAGTAAGTAACTATGTTGGCTCCCCTGATCGATGATAAGCAAAAAATTTCTCTGATTGAGAACAGCGGCGTGCAGTTCCTGGATTTTGGTCTGCAACTCTCCGCAACCCAGGCGCGCCGTCAGTTTGTGCGCCAGACCGCAAATGGCCCGTTACTGCGTCTGAATATGGACGGTAACAGCGGTAAATTTTTACTTTACCCGCAGGACGGTGGCGCACCGGAAGTCGTGCGTCCCGAAACCGATATCGCGCTGTCCGACTCCCTGACCTTACTGGAAGCCTGCTGGCTGCCGCTGCCAATGCTGCGTTGCGCCTCAGGTCGTCGCTTTATCGGCGGCCCGGAAAACTGGGCGCGCATGCGGTTAGTGGCGCTGGAGAAACCTGACAGCGCAGGCAACACGCACCGCGTTACGCTGGCGTTTGATACGCGCTGCGTGGCGGAAGAAGATGGCGGCGAACAGTTGGGACTGACGCCATCCGACGCACAGAACGGCGTTACCTTTGCCCTGGCCTGGCACAACTACGAGCTGGGGGAATTTCTTGATCACACCTGGGTAGATGGCTGGCTGCGCGAATCCTTCACCGACCGCGTGTCCGATCGCCGTGAACAGGCCATCAGCCAGGCGCTACGTGAGTTTGAATATCAGGCGCACTACCTCAACCTGCTGGAATTGCTGGGCGAACAGCTTAACCTCACGGAGATTCACATCCAGGCCGCCACGCTGCAAACGCCAGCCGTCAACGTGGATATCATTCTTGACGTCGGCAACTCGCACACCTGCGGTATTCTGGTGGAAGACCATCCGGAAGAGAGCAACGGCCTGAAGCAGACCTACGAGCTGCAGATGCGCGATCTGTCTCAACCACATCGTGTGTATAACGAGCTGTTCGACAGTCGGCTGGAATTTGCCGAGGCGCGTTTTGGTAAAGCCAACTTTTCGCTGGAAAGCGGCCGTGAGCAGGCCTTTATGTGGCCTTCACTGACCCGCGTCGGACGCGAAGCCAGCCGGCTGGCCTTGCAGCGTGCCGGTCTGGAAGGCAGCACCGGGCTGTCCAGCCCGCGGCGTTACCTGTGGGACGAAGCCCGCTATCAGCCGGGCTGGCGCTTCAATCAGCAGAGCCCACAAGGTGAACCGCAGGCCTGCGCCGCCCCTTTCACCTCACTGATGAATGACGAAGGTCAGCCGCTGTATGCGCTGCCGCTGGATGAACGCCTGCCGGTGTTCTCCGCTCACTACAGCCGCAGTTCACTCATGACGTTTATGCTGTGTGAGCTGCTGGCCCAGGCACTGATGCAAATGAACAGCGCGGCACAGCGTCAGCGCATGCCGCAAAGCCATGCACCGCGCCAGCTGCGTCATGTGATTCTGACGCTTCCGTCCGCCATGCCAAAACCTGAACGTGAAATCTTTCGTCGTCGCATGCAGGAAGCGATTGCGCTGGTGTGGAAAGCCGAAGGCTGGCATCCGGCCGACGAGGAATTTACGGCGGAGACGCAGGCGCAAAGCAGTAAACCCGTGCCGGACGTACAGATGGAGTGGGATGAAGCCACCTGCGGTCAGATGGTGTGGCTGTTTAACGAAACCCAGGTGAACTTTGCCGGCCGCGCAGAAGACTTCTTCAGCAGCATGGCGCGTCCGGATCGTCCGCGTGAAGCCGATGAGCAGCCCGGCAAGAGCCTGCGCATTGCCTCTATCGACATTGGCGGCGGCACTACCGACCTGGCGATTACCCAGTACCGTCTCGATGACGGCCAGGGCAATAACGTCAAAATTACGCCGCGTCTGCTGTTCCGTGAAGGCTTTAAAGTGGCCGGCGACGATATATTACTGGATGTGATTCAGCTGTGGGTGTTGCCGGCCCTGCAACAGAGCCTGCAGAAAGCCGGCCTGACGCTGGCCGAACCGCTGATCAACAAACTGTTTGGCCACGACAGCCGGATGGACGGTCAGGCGACGCTGCGGCAGCAAGCCACGTTGCAGGTGTTTATTCCCCTGGCGCAGGCGGTGCTTGAACGTTACGAGAACTGGGATCCGCTGGAAAGCCATGCCGAAATGAATGCGCTGTTTGGTGAGCTGGTCGATCAACGTCCGGCAGACGCGGTGCTGGCGTTTGTTAATGGCGAAATCCAGCGTGAATTAGGCGGCAACAGCCGCTTTGACCTGCTTGAGGTGCCGCTGGTGGTCAGCATGGCGCAGCTTCACGGCGAGTTTATGCAGCACCGCATGGCGATCATTCCGGCACTGCGATCTATGTGTGAAGTGGTCTCACTGTATCAGTGTGACGTCCTGCTGCTGACCGGACGGCCCTCACGCTTCCCCGGCATCCAGGCGCTGGTGCGTCATCTGCAACCGCTGCCGGGCAGCCGAATTTTGTCGCTGGAAGGCTATCACACCAGTGACTGGTATCCGTTTAACAAACATGGCCGTATCGATAACCCGAAATCCACGGCCGCCGTGGGCGCGATGTTATGCCTGCTGGCCCTGGATTTGCGCCTGAGCAGCTTCTGGTTCCGCGCGGGCGATTTCGAACCCTATTCCACGATCCGTTATCTCGGCATGCTGGACGAAAACCAGGCCCTGACCGATGAGAACCTGTGCTACAGCGACATCGACCTGGACGATCCCGCTTTCTCGCTGGATCGCAAAAGCAGCTTCCGGATTCGTGGCAACGTCTGTCTGGGCTTCCGCCAACTGGATAATGAACGCTGGCCCGCGTCGCCGTTGTACAGCCTGACGCTCAATGATGCCGCGCTGGCGCGCAAGGTTGCGGGTGAAAGCGTGCTGCGCGTGAAGCTGGCGGTGAAAGCCGGTCCGGATGCGCCTGGCCCCGAGACGTTGGTGTTAAGCGAAGCCCGACTGGACGATGGTACGCGCGTTCCGCTTGAACATCTGAGCCTCAAACTGAATACTCTCTCCGCCACTGGCAATGCCAATGCGCAATACTGGATTGACAGCGGGAGTGTATGTAAACGATGAGATCGGTTAAACCCCGCCAGCCGCAAACGCTGGCAAAACGCCTGAGTTTATTGCAGGACGCCCTGAATGGCAGCCTGGCATGGATTGAAAACACCCGCGAACAGTCGCCCCGTCTGGCACTGGAAGCCGAAACCCTGACCCTGCAGTTACGTCAGGCCCGTGTGCAAACGCAGGCGCTGGCGCAGCAGGTGGCCCGCCCCGTCACCTTAGCCCTGTTTGGGCAGTCTCAGGCAGGCAAAGCCTGGTTGTTAACGGAGATGGTCGCCGATGCCCAGGGACAGTTAATCACCGCGCTAAGCGACAAGCCGGTTAACTATTTTCAGCATATCAACCCAGGTAACCTTGATTTCGCCACGGCGACGCGGTTTACCCATCAGCGCGAGCCGCTGTCGTCGGAGTGGCCGGTTGAACTGGCCCTGATGAGCGAAGCCGAGGTGCTACGCCTGGCGATTTCGTGTGGCGAAGGCGTCAGCCAGCCCGATACCGCAAACATCGACAGCGTGATACAACGTCTGCAGCGTCACCGCTTAACGACGCCACTGCCTGGCCTGGAGAGCGATGCGCTGGTTACGCTCTGGTCATGGTGCCGCCGCCATCATTTGTATGATGCACAACTGGATCGGCACTTCTGGCCTCAGGCGGTTGAACTGGCCCCGTGGCTGAGCGTCGACGATCGGGTCCAGCTGTTCTCTCTGCTCTGGCCCGCCGAACCGGCCCTGAATGAGCTGGTGCGGAGCTTGCTGCACCTGCGCCACCAACTGCGTAACAGCACACGCGTGCTGGGGCCGCTTAGCCTGTTAACCGATTCGTCTCTGCTGCCTGCCGAACAGCTTATCGTCCCGGCCAGCGAACAGGATCTCTCGCTGCACATTGAGATCTGCCCGTTAAACGGAAACCGCCTGGCCAAGCCGCAACATGTGGCGCTGGGATTACTGGCGCTGCTGACGCTGGAGGTGACGATTCCGCTCAGCTCCACGCCGCGCACCGCCATTTATGACGAAGCGGACATGCTGGAGCTGCCTGCACCCGGTACGCCGAGTGATGCGGCGCTGCGGGAAGAACGCCAGCGCCTGCAGCAGCAGGATGCGCTGCGCGCACGGCTGCTGGAGCACAAACGTACACTGCTCCCCGGCATCTATGCCGCCCGCCAGGGCATCGATTTGCTGCTGATCTGCACCGCCGCCAGCCAGCGTCAGGATGTGGATATCGCCAGCCGCGCCCTGCGCGAATGGCAACGCCTTCAGCCGAAAAACGACGCGGGTGAAAAACCGCGTCTGATTTGGGCAATCACGCCTTATGATGCGCGCCATCAGCAGGTGAATGTGGATGAGGCGGTACAGCGTCAGGTCGGCCAGCCGGGTCAGCAATGGGGTTCCATGCTGGCACTGGATCGCGCCGGTGTGGATCGCATGTCCGAATGGTTACAGGATGAGATGCAGCCAGAGGCCCGCCGCGATCAGCTTATCGCGCAACTGGCGCAGATTCAGCACATGGTCGTTGAACGTCGGCTACAGCCCTGGACCGAAGCCGGTGCGTCGCCCGATCAGGCGGTGCGCAAGCAGAACATCGCGGATACCTTGTTGAAATGCCTGCAACATCGCACCGGTTTGCATGGAGAACTGCTGGAGCGTTTGCAGCCTTCCCGCGAAGCCCTGCGTCAGCTGTGGCTGAATCAGTCGGGCTCATCCGTTCCTGCCGCCACCACCAGTATTCAGGCACCGGAGAACCAGTTTGGTATCGGTTTTGAGTTCGACCTGTTCAGCGATGCTGAAATTGAACAGCCCGCGCCTCAGCAGTCCAGCTTTGGCCAGGGCCTGACTCAGTTCCCGCGCCAGGTCTTCAGCCTGTGGCTGAACCATCTGCGCCAGTTGCCGGAAAATCAGAGCCTGCTCACGCTGCTGAATATCGACAAAGCCACGATGGAATGGTTAATAGAAGAACTGATCACCGCCAGTTTCCGCACCGGTATCCTGCAGTCGCTGCAAACCGCCCTGCATGAACCGGACGCGCAGAGCATGTCGCATGAGTCGCGCGCCGATCGTCAGGTGACGCGTGCCATGACGGTGTTGGGGGATTTCGTCGCGTGGCTGGGCTTCCTGCAGCGTCCGGAAACAGAACGTCCGGCCAGCCGGGTTAACCGTGGCCAGTCGATCTTCTCACGTCCGCCTGCGCCGAGTGTGAATTTCAGCGCCGGTCAGCGACTGACAAAACTGTCGGCTACGCCAGCAAACCACACGGCGTACTACATATATGACTGGCTGGTGGGCCTGAACACGGTCATTATCGAAAACAACGGCTATACCGGTGGGGGCGATCTGCCGGTCAGCGCGCGCGAAGCGCTAGCCGACCTGCTCAAACCACTGCGTAACTAAGCGTATATCAGGCGCAGTTCGCCACTCAGCGACTGCGCCGCCTCTTCCAGCAACGCCAGAACCGGAGCCAGATCCGCGTCGTGCCGATCGGCATTCAGCAGATAAATCTCCGCCGGCAGGGCCATGCCACCTGTCAGCCAGTCCCAGAGCGCGTCCAGGTTATTGCCGAAGTCGCCGGAGCAGTCGCTTTGCGCGGCAAACTGCCGGTAAAAGGCATCGCGATCCGCCAGCTCACCGAGATCAAACCGTAAGCGCAACATCGTTACTGCACCGGCTTAAAACTGCGATAGTGGTCAGTGGAAAGAAACACCAGCCCGTCTGACGAATACACGAGGCGATCCGCCTCACGATGGCCGCAGCGGTAGTTCACATCCGCCTCATACCACTGCCGGTCGGAACGTTCAGGTAGCTTTCTTTCGCGGTTGGAAAAGCGATCGCCGCCAATCGCCCGGCCCGGCAGCACGTCACACAGATTGCCCTTCGCAGGATTCCAGCCCAGACGGCGGGCCTGCTTCTTTGTGATGTAGTAATCGGGCAACTGCTGATGCTGTAGCACCCAGCGGGCGACGGTTCGCACATCCGTTAAGGCGGCGATGTCTGCGGCAGAGGTTTTGGCAGGTGCAGACGTCAGATAGGGTCGCAGACCTATCCAGGAGAGGATAAGGATGAGGACTAATCCTAACCACAGTTTTTTTGACATGATGACATCCCTGGAAAACAGGATGCAGATAATAGCAGTTTTCTCAGCGGATAAAACAGCGCGGGCCAGATGACCTGGCCCTGGCGGGGTTTACTGCATTGCAGCCTGCGACGGCACACTGTGACGGCGCCACGCACCCGGAGCAACACCATACTGACGCTTGAAGCTGCGGTTGAACGACTGCTGCGAGTCAAAGCCCAGCGAAATGGCTACGTTCAGAATAGGTTCGTTGGTGCTGGTCAGGCGATCCGCTGATTTTTTTAATTTTTTCATACGGATATATTCACCCAGTGGATAGCCTGTGTGCTCTTTAAACATCCGTTGCAGGTGCCATTTTGAGTAGCCCGCGCGCTCAGAAACCGTATCGAGATCGAGGCGTGCTTCAATATTGTTGTCAATCCAGTTAATCAGATCGTGAATAAAAGCGTTACTCATCATTTGTCTTCTCCGGTCGCGCCAGCGAACAGTATTAGTATCAGTTGCAGTTACACTTAAAGCGTGACTGACAATGCCATTTAATGCAAGTTTAATTAATACATTAAATGCCGCACATTTTATGGGGACTTACCTCATGCCCTGTCAGGCTGGATGCTGGCCGATAAATCATCGCTCATCAGACCGCACATAAAGTGTATCAGTTATTCTTGCAGTTCTCAGACACACAAGCCTACACTCCTCGCGATAAATTGCAACCATAGAAGTTGCAAATATTGGCCTGCGGGCTTTACTTCACTGTTCATCGCGGAATCACAACAATGATAAGCAACTGGGTTCGTCAGGGAGTTACCCTGCTGGGGATGGGACTGGTCATCAGTCAGTTAAGTGGATGTGACACGGGTCAGGCGAACAGCGCCCCGCCGCCGCCGCCCGAGGTGAGTGCGGCTGTGGTGGTGACAAAACCGGTCAGTCAGTGGGACAGCTTTAATGGCCGCATAGAAACGGTTGAAAGCGTCCAACTGCGCCCACGGGTTTCAGGCTACATCACCACGGTTAATTACCATGAAGGGGATGAGGTGAAAAAGGGTCAGGTCCTGTTCACCATTGACGACCGTAGCTACCGCACCGCACTGGATCAGGCGAGAGCCTCGCTGGCGCGTGCGCGGAGTCAGGCCAGCCTGACCCGCAGTGAATCGGCGCGCACAGAAAAACTGCTCGGTACTCAGGCGGTATCACGTGAGATGTGGGAGCAGCGACGCGCCAGCGCCAGCCAGGCGCAGGCCGATGTGCAGGCCGCCGAGTCGGCTGTGGCCATGGCCCAACTGAATCTGGATTTTACCCGCGTCACGGCGCCCATTGACGGCCGCGCTAGCCGGGCCATGATCACCGCAGGAAACCTGGTAACCGCCGGGGACAGCGCCAGCGTTCTGACGACGCTGGTCTCGCAAGACAAGATGGTGGTCTATTTCGACGTCGATGAAACCACCTTCCTGCACTACCAGGCCATGGCGCGTCAGGGCCAGCAACGTCATGCCCTGCCCATCGAGATTGCGCTGGCAGGCGAACAGGGTTACCCGCACCGGGGTAACGTCGACTTCCTGGATAACCAACTCAACGCCAGCACCGGCACCATTCGCATGCGTGCGCAGCTGGATAACCATCAGCGTATCTTTACGCCTGGCCTCTTTGCGCGCGTTCGCCTGCCGGGTCGTGCAACCTTCAACGCCCTGTTAATTGACGATAAAGCCGTGCTGACCGACCAGGATCGCAAATATGTTTATATCGTTGATGCTCAGGGGAAAGCGCAGCGCCGCGACATTAAGCCTGGTGCCATGGCTGACGGACTGCGTATCGTCGAGGCCGGTTTGCAGGCGGGCGACCGGGTCATCGTTGCCGGACTGCAAAAAGTGTTTATGCCCGGAATGCCGGTGACGGCCAAAACTGTCGATATGGCCGCTACCGCCGCTCAATAACCCGAGGTTGATATGGATTTTTCCCGCTTTTTTATTGATCGGCCAATCTTTGCCGCCGTGCTGTCGGTATTGATTTTCATGACCGGCCTGATCGCCATACCGTTATTGCCCATCAGTGAGTATCCCGACGTGGTGCCGCCGAGCGTGCAGGTGCGCGCCGAATACCCCGGCGCGAACCCAAAGGTCATTGCCGATTCCGTGGCGACCCCGCTGGAAGAAGCGATTAACGGCGTCGAAAACATGATGTACATGAAGTCCGTCGCCGGTTCGGATGGCGTGCTGGTGACCACCGTCACGTTTCGTCCCGGCACCGATCCGGACCAGGCGCAGGTTCAGGTACAAAACCGTGTCGCTCAGGCGGAAGCGCGACTGCCTGAAGACGTGCGCCGGCTGGGCATTACGACGCAAAAAATGTCGCCTACGCTGACCTTAGTGGTGCATCTGTTTTCGCCGGGCAGTACCTATGATTCTCTTTACCTGCGGAATTACGCCACGCTGAAAGTGAAAGACGAACTGGCCCGCCTGCCAGGCGTCGGGCAGATCCAGATCTTTGGTGCAGGCGAATATGCCATGCGCGTCTGGCTGGATCCCAATAAGGTGGCCGCACGCGGCCTGACCGCCGCCGACGTCGTCAGCGCAATGCAGGAGCAGAACGTGCAGGTTTCTGCCGGGCAGCTTGGTGCGGAACCGCTGAAAAAGCAGAGCGATTTTCTGCTGTCGATCAACATGCAGGGCCGGCTCGAAAATGAGCAGCAGTTCGGCGATATCATTTTAAAAACCGCTGAGGACGGCTCGCTGGTGCGGCTGCGCGATGTGGCACGCATCGAAATGGGTGCGGGCAGCTATGCGTTGCGTTCGCAGCTGAACAATAAAGATGCCGTCGGCATTGGTATTTTTCAGGCCCCCGGGGCCAACGCGATCGATCTTTCCAACGCGGTGCGAGCCAAAATGGATGAGCTGGCCACCCGCTTTCCTGACGATGTGAAATGGGCAGCGCCCTACGATCCCACTGTGTTTGTGCGCGACTCCATCAAGGCCGTGGTCCAGACTCTGCTGGAGGCAGTCTTTCTGGTCGTGCTGGTGGTGATTCTGTTCCTGCAAACCTGGCGGGCCTCGATCATTCCCCTGCTGGCGGTCCCTGTTTCCGTGGTGGGCACGTTCAGCGTGCTTTACCTGCTCGGATTCTCGCTTAACACCCTGAGCCTGTTCGGTCTGGTGCTGGCCATCGGTATCGTGGTGGATGATGCCATCGTGGTGGTGGAAAACGTTGAGCGCAATATTGAGATGGGTCTGTCACCCAAAGCGGCGGCGCATCAGGCCATGCGCGAAGTATCGGGGCCGATTATCGCTATCGCCCTCGTGCTCTGTGCCGTGTTTGTGCCGATGGCGTTTCTGTCGGGCGTCACCGGTCAGTTTTACAAGCAGTTTGCCACCACCATTGCCATTTCGACCGTCATCTCTGCCATCAACTCGCTGACCTTATCGCCTGCGCTGGCAGCGATGTTGCTGAAGGATCACCAGGCCGCCAAAGACAGGCCCACGCGCCTGATCGACTGGCTGTTTGGCTGGATTTTCCGCCCGTTTAACCGTTTCTTTCACCGCACGGCCCATGGCTACGAGTCGATGGTGGCGAAAACCCTGCGGCGGCGCGGCGCGGTATTTGGCGTGTATCTGGTGTTACTGGCGGGTGCCGGCTGGATGTTCCATGCCGTACCGGGCGGATTTATCCCCACGCAGGATAAGCTTTACCTGATTGGCGGCGTGAAAATGCCGGAAGGATCGTCGCTGGCGCGCACGGATGAGGTCATCCGGCAGATGAGTGAAATCGGTCTGCAAACGGAAGGCGTGGCCTATGCGGTTGCCTTCCCGGGCCTGAATGCGCTGCAGTTTACTAATACGCCGAACAGCGGCACGGTGTTTTTCGGCCTGAAACCTTTCAGTGAACGTAAGCGCACGGCGGCGGAGATTAACGCGGACATCAATGCAAAAATCGCCCGTATTCAGCAGGGGTTTGGCTTCTCCATTATGCCGCCACCGATTCTGGGTCTGGGCCAGGGTTCGGGCTATTCGCTTTACGTGCAGGATCGGGCCGGATTGGGCTATGGCGCACTGCAAACCGCGATTAATACACTCTCCGGCGCGGTAATGCAGACGCCAGGCATGCACTTCCCAATCTCGTCTTATCAGGCCAACGTACCGCAACTGGATGTGCAGGTTGACCGTGATAAGGCCAAGGCACAGGGCGTGGCGCTGACGGATTTGTTCAGTACGCTGCAAACTTATCTGGGGTCATCCTATGTTAACGACTTTAACCGCTTTGGTCGGACCTGGCGGGTGATGGCACAGGCAGATGGCGAATTTCGTGACAGCGTGGAGGACATTGCCAACCTGCGTACCCGCAACGATCGTGGCGAGATGGTGCCCATCGGCAGCATGGTGCATATCACCACCACTTACGGGCCCGATCCGGTTATTCGTTACAACGGCTATCCGGCGGCGGACCTGATCGGTGATGCGGACCCTCGGGTACTGTCCTCCGCCCAGGCGATGCGCCAGCTTGAGGCGATGTCCGGCCAGCTGTTGCCGAATGGCATGAACATCGAATGGACCGACCTCAGCTACCAGCAGGCGACGCAGGGCAATACCGCGCTGATTGTTTTCCCGGTGGCGGTGTTACTGGCCTTCCTGGTGCTGGCCGCGCTGTATGAGAGCTGGACGTTACCGCTGGCGGTGATCCTGATTGTGCCGGTTACCATGCTGTCGGCCCTGCTGGGCGTGTGGTTAACAGGCGGAGACAACAACGTCTTTGTGCAGGTCGGTCTGGTGGTGCTGATGGGCCTGGCCTGTAAGAACGCCATTCTGATTGTGGAGTTTGCGCGCGAACTGGAGATGCAGGGTAAAGGGATTGTCGACGCCGCGCTTGAGGCCTGTCGGTTACGTCTGCGCCCTATCGTGATGACCTCTATCGCCTTTATCGCCGGAACTATTCCATTGATTCTGGGGGAAGGCGCAGGCGCGGAAGTCCGCGGCGTGACGGGCGTCACGGTGTTCTCCGGTATGTTAGGCGTGACGCTGTTTGGCCTGTTTTTAACGCCGGTGTTTTATGTGGCGCTGCGTAAGCTGGTGACGCGTAACGCCGCGCGCCCGGTTACGGAACACGCGCAGTAATGCGTGTGCCCCGACGATCCTGCGGACGTCGGGGCACTACCTCTCAACGTCAGTATATACAACGCCCGACCCGTGCCCTGGCAGAGCCGGTTAGCGTTTATTTTATTTAGACGTAAAAAAAGCCGCATCAGCGGCTTTTTTTGCAGTCGGTATCCGGTTCCGTCACCTCAGGCTCAGGCACGGCGGTGCAGTTGCTGGTGTCGTGGGTTTTCAGCTCATTTAACGCGTCGGCGACGGTGCGCTTCGCGAGTACCGCCAGTGATGCCTGCTCGGCTTCCTCGGCAATCGATTTAAAATACCAGCACAGGTTGGCGCTGACCAGGCAACGCGGTGCCACATCCGGGCGAGCCGCCCAGAGTTTTTTATCATCTGTCACAGAGACATAAATATCACGCAGCGTGATTTCGGCTGCGGGTCTGCCCAAATGAATGGAACCCGTACGACCCAGCGTGGACACGATAATGCCATCACGGGTTAATGGCACCATTAACTTACGTATAAAGCTCGGGTTTGCTTCAAGCCCGTAAGCGAGAATCGCGCTGGTAGAGCGTTTTCCCATTTGCTCCGCCACCGCCACACTCAGAACCATTTGCAAAGCTGTCGGGAAGCGATAATCAAGCATCTTTGTATCCTGAATTGCGGTGCATTCTTGTTGTTATATAGCCGCCTAAGTGAACCAACAAACAGGGATGAATATAACAAACACTGTCACTTTTTAGAAGCAACCCACCCGCCACAAGGCACATATTCCCCACCCGGAAGCCCGCGACCGCACAAGGTGCTTATTTGCCCAGCGGTAGCGGACAGCATTAGCGCACAGATGGCGCTGGCGCTGGAAGCCGCTTTTTCAGTGCCACCACCAGCAGCAAGTTAATTACTGCCAGTGTGCACAGTAACCACAGCGTGGCTTTGGGCCCCAACGTCGCAAACACATAGCCCACGCCTAACGGCGTTACCGCCTGCCCCATTAACGCCGGACGCGCCATCCGGCCTGCCAGTACCGCGTACGCTTCAGGTTTTACCATCATCAGCGGCAAAGTGCCGCGCACAATGGCACGTAAGCCGTTTCCCGCACCGTAAAAGATCATACTTAACAGGGCCAGTTGCGGAAACAGCGCCAGCAACAACAACCCCAGCGCCACCAGCCCCACCGAAAAAAAAGTGGTCCAGATGGGATGGCCCCCTTTAAAGGCCATATCAATGAGACGGGATGCCACCTGGCACGGCCCCAGCAGCGTACTGATTGCCAGCGCCGCCGCCATGCTGTAGCCACTGGCCTGCAACAGGGTGATAAGCTGCACCGAAATGGCCGTCATAATCACCGAGGCCAGCGTGAAAATGGCGCACAACAGGTAAAACAAGACTGCGGGCAAATCCGGCGCTGTGCCGGGTGCGCTTTTACGTTTGACGGGTGAGATAAGATGGCCTTTGGGCAAAGCATAAAAATAGGCCGGTAAGACGCTGACCAGCAACAGCGCGGCGATGGCGAAACACGCGCCCCGCCAGTTCAGCCAGTGAATAAGCAGCGCGGTGGCAGGCCAGACCACGCTGGTACAAAAACCGGAAATCAGGGTTATGCCGGTAATGGCGCTGCGTGCCTGCCCACCATAGCGGGTGCCCAGCGTCGCAAACAGCGCATCATACAGCCCCATCGCCATGCCGATACCGATGATGACCCAGGCCAGTAAAAACACCGGTAAGTGATGGCTGAATCCCATAAGGGTAAGCCCTGCCGCCATCACGATGCCATTGAGTGCCAGCATCAGGCGACCGCCCGTGCGTGCAATAAGGTGGCCACAGCGCGGAGCGAGCAACCCAGACACTAAAATGCCCAGCGATAACGCGCCGTAAACCCACTGTTGCGACCATCCGGTTTCTGTTACAACAGGCGCGGCCATGACCGCCATCAGATAAAACGAACCGCCCCAGGAGAGGATCTGAACCAGGCCCAGCGTGACAATTTGCGTGACACCCGGCTTTTTAATCACGTCCATGTTGAGGATCCGTTAGCAAACAAAGTGTTTTTATAACATGTTCAGCTAAAAGGAAAAATGCCGCCGTTGGCTTTACCGCTTTTTTACGCCCCCCAACGGTCCGGTTACCAACGCGCCCCAGCGGGATTTCTTCTCCCTGTGGTGGTAGAGCACACGCAGCTAAGGCGATAAGGACATCCAAAATGTGCTGTTGCCCTGCCGCACAGTTAATCGCCCGGCAGGGTGTGAAAAAATCAGCAACCAAAATGAAAAAAGGCATGTCCCGCTCAGGCCTGAGCCGAAGCGGGACGCGCGGCGTGATGTCGTTGCCCGTCTGAACCGGCTTGTGCGTTCCGTTAGCACCGGTGGTGAATTCGGCTATTCTGACTCATGGCCTGACAGGACACGGCATAAACAGGAAGATGCCAGGCCGGGCTGGAAAGCCACGCAAGGAGTAAAAGGCTGAATGCACCGCCTTTCAGATATCGACGAACCGGACTTATTAACCCCTATCCAGGAAGCAACGATGGCCCCTTCTCTGCCCCTGCTCGATGCGCAGGATGTCACCTTTTCACACGGCGGCAGACAGCTATTGCAGCCGGTCTCTTTACAGCTGTCGCCGGGCGACGTTGTCGTGCTCACCGGTGCCTCCGGCAGTGGCAAAAGTACCTTCCTGAAGATCCTTGCCTCTCTGTTAACGCCAACGACCGGAGAGATCCGCTTTCAGGGCCGCGATATCGCCACGCTCAGGGCCGAGGAATACCGTCAGCAGGTATCGTACTGTTTTCAGACGCCACAGCTTTTCGGTCAGACGGTTTATGACAACCTTGCCCTGCCCTGGCAACTTCGCCGCCAGACGCCGCCACAGGCGAAACTCAAGGCGGCGCTGGAGAGCGTTAATCTCTCGCCGGATATGCTGAATGCTGCGATTGAGCCCCTCTCTGGCGGCGAAAAGCAGCGTATTGGGCTGCTGCGCCATCTGCAGTTTGTGCCGACCGTGCTGTTACTTGACGAAGTGACCAGCGCGCTTGATGAAGAAAACAGCCTGACGGTACAGTCGCTGATCAGGCGGCTTGTCGCAGAACACCCGATGGCCGTCGTCTGGATAAGTCACGATATTAACGACATACAGCAGGCAGAGCATGTGCTTCGCCTCACGTCACCTGACAGGGAGAAGATGAATGCATCAGACAACAATAAGTGACAACTCGCTACTGCTGTCGCTGGTTCTGGTCCTGATTGCGTTGCTTATCAGCCAGAAAGAGAAGCTTGGCATGAGCAAAGATATTCTGTGGAGCGTCAGCCGCGCGATCGTTCAACTGGCCATCGTAGGCTATGTCCTCAAGTCGGTCTTTGATGTGAATAACGGCGGGCTGACCGTGCTGATGGTGCTGTTTATCTGCGTCAATGCGGCGCTTAATGCCCGTAAGCGCAGCCGTAACATCGGTAATGCCTTTGTGATTTCGTTCGTTGCGATCGCGAGTGGCACCGCCATTACGCTGACCATTCTGGTCATGAGCGGTGCAATCGCCTTTCTGCCTATGCAGGTCATTCCGGTTTCCGGCATGATTGCCGGCAATGCCATGGTTGCTGTGGGGCTGTGTTACAGCAACCTGAACCAGCGCTTCAGCGACAATGCCCAAAAAATTCAGGAGATGCTGAGCCTTGGCGCGCCAGTCAAACTGGCCTCGCAGCGAATCCTTGCCGACAGCATTCGCGCCGCGATGATCCCCACCGTTGATGCCGCCAAAACTGTTGGTCTGGTGAGTTTACCCGGCATGATGTCCGGGCTGATCTTTGCGGGTGTTGACCCACTTAAGGCGATTAAGTACCAGATTATGGTTACGTTTATGCTGCTTGGCACAGCCAGTTTATCGACCATCATCGCCGTCTATTTGTCGTATCGTCGTTTTTTCACGGCCCGATCGCAGTTGAAAGTCTTAGCGAAGTGATGTTTCAGGCACCACGTCACGTTACCGATGCGGTGTGTTCTTCATTCATGGGTGGGGTTAACGGTCAGGCACTGACTGAACGAGATCCCCCCTGTTTGTGAGGGAGAAAATGCGCGTTGCCGCTGACATATCATGCCCGCCTGAGGATACCCTGCGCTTACCGCTGTGGTGTTTATGGCAGCCGCAAGGCGGGCCTCTTTCTTGAGAACGTGTTTCCACTCATTCAGCGGGCTGAACAGATGAACGCGGCGAATGACGATTAAGGTTTTATTAATCTTGCGCGGGGAAAATGGCCCTTGTCCTCTCTTACCACAGAGCCCACGCGCTGATGAATACTTTGCTGGAAACCTATAATCAGGATCTGTTCCTTACCATTAATGCCCTTCCCGGCACGCCCGGCTGGCTCATCGATTTTGCGACATTCAGCGCAGAGTATCTGATCTTTCTGCTGCCGCTTATGCTGCTGATTTACTGGTTTACAGGTGGGCGCGCAGAACGCGAAACCGCCCTGTTTGCCATCGTAACGGCCATCACAGGGCTGACACTGAATTTTCTCTGTTCAGCATTCTATTTTCATCCGCGCCCTTTTATGATTCGGCTGGGTCATCTGTGGATCGATCACGCTGCGGATACGTCATTTCCCAGCGACCACGGCACGCTGTTTTTCAGTATCACGCTGGCATTATGGGCCAGGGGTAACTGGGGCTCCGGTGGCATTCTCACGCTCGTCTCACTGCTGGTTGCCTGGTCACGCATCTTTCTCGGGGTTCACTTCCCACTGGATATGGCAGGCGCGCTCGGTGTAGCGGCCGTAGCCGTGATCATCGTAACCCTGTTCTGGCGCAAAAAAGGCGAAACGCTGCTGTCATGTTGCGAAGCCGTATCAATATGTTTATTCAGCCTGCTCCCGGAACGGATTTATCAGTTGTTCAGCCGACATCCCTAATCCTGCGCCGCTTAACCCCGGTGCCTGAAGGCGGCGAGAGCGCCCGCCAGGCACCGAATAACCTTTTTTGGTTTTGTCACCGTCGGTGACCAGCCGCTTCCCGCCGGTTCTGTCTACGCTGGTGACGATGGTAATGCACCCTGTCCCGCGTGGAGCTGTCACTCGCTTTTTTCTGATGGGCCTCATCGCACCCTGTATCACCTTCGTCTGCTCATGCCACAGGCCGCACCATGTCAAAAAACTTATAGTATGTTGTAACTATAAAGACGTTTGCAGCAGCGCGATCTTTCTGCCACATTGAGCATGTTGTAACTACAGGAGAGACTGCGGTGCGTTATGATTTAGTCACAGATATGCAGCAGTGCGTCAAGGATCTCGAAGAAGCCCTGGGAGCATTACGGCAGCAGATTGAGGCGCAGCCGCTGTTAATCGCCCGGGTCTTCAGTCTGCCCCCGATTGAAAAAGGGCATGAACACGATGCGATTACTCAGATTGCCGTGGAGCAGCACCTGGGCACAGAGGCGCGGGAGCGGGCGCTCAACCACTATTGCCGTCTGTTCATGCAGCACCAGTCAGAAAAGCTCAGCACTAAAGCCGCCGTCCGCCTGCCGGGTGCGCTCTGCATCGAATGCAACGAGCAGGACGCGCAGCAGCTTACCGCGTTTATCAACAGCATCAACCAGTTGAAAGCCCGTCTTGAGCACATGATCACCGTGGAGTCCGGTCTGCCTTCCGAAGCCCGGTTCGAATTTGTGCATCAGCATTTGCGTGGCTTAATTACCCTGAATGCTTACCGGACCATCACCGCCCTTCCCGCGCCAGAGAGTGTGCGCTTTGGCTGGGCAAACAAGCAGGTCATTAAGAACGTTAAACGGGACGAGATCATCGCCCAACTGGAAAAGAGTCTGAAGGCTGGCCGTGCCCAGGCTCCCTGGACACGCGAGCAGTGGGCGGAAAAAGTGCAGCAGGAACTGGCGGATGTACGCGCCTTGCCCGCATCCGCGCGCCTGAAGATTAAACGTCCGGTGAAAGTGCAGCCGGTTGCGCGCATCTGGCGTGCGGAAGAGAAAAAGCAAACGCAGCTTGCCTGCCCGTCACCGATTCTTGTGCTGTGCCGGGATCGCACCCAGGTGCCAAAGTTAGGTGAGCTGCTGAATTACGATGCGGAGGCGATTACGCATCGCTATAAACCCGCCGCAGAACCCCTGCATTTGCTGATCCCACGGCTGCATCTCTGGGTGGACTGCCCGGTGTGATATCAGGGCCTGTGCAGGCCCTGACAGACCTGACTTACGACTTCATGCTGCCTACCATGTCTTCCGGACGCACCCAGGCATCAAACTCCGCTTCCGTCAGATAGCCCAGCTTCAGCGCCGAAGCTTTCAGCGTTAAGCCTTGTTTATGGGCCTGTTTGGCAATTTCAGCGGCCTTGTCATAACCGATGTGCGTATTCAGCGCGGTGACCAGCATCAGCGACTCGTTGAGCAACTGATCAATACGCTCACGCACCGGTTCGATACCGACAGCGCAGTGGTGATTGAAACTGTCCATCCCATCCGCCAGTAAACGAACGGACTGCAGGAAGTTATGGATAATCATCGGACGATAAACGTTCAGTTCGAAGTTGCCTGATGCGCCCCCCATGTTAATCGCCACGTCATTACCCATGACCTGACAGCACAACATTGTCATCGCTTCACACTGGGTGGGGTTAACCTTGCCCGGCATGATGGAGCTGCCGGGTTCGTTTTCCGGGATAGCAATTTCGCCGATACCACAGCGCGGACCGGATGACAGCCAGCGGACATCATTAGCAATCTTCATCAGTGAAGCCGCCAGGCCTTTCAGCGCACCGTGTGCATGCACCAGCGCGTCGCAGGTGGCCAGGGCTTCAAACTTATTAGGGGCGGTCACAAACGGCTGCTCTGTCAGTTCCGCCAGGGCTTTCGCCACACGCACGGCATATTCAGGATGGGTATTCAGGCCGGTTCCCACCGCGGTGCCGCCCAGCGCCAGCTCGGCCAGATGCGGAATGCTCTGCTCAATATGTTTAAGGTTGTGCTCCAGCATGGCGACCCAGCCGGAGATCTCCTGACCAAGCGTGAGCGGCGTGGCGTCCTGCAGATGGGTACGGCCAATTTTAACGATGTCTTTAAAGGCGTCAGATTTGGCACGCAGGGTTTGCTTCAGGACGTTCAGTTGGGGAATCAGGTGCTCTCGTACCGCAATGACCGCCGCAACGTGCATCGCCGTCGGGAAGACATCGTTTGAACTCTGGCTTTTATTAACGTCATCGTTGGGATGCACCAGGCGGGACATGCCGCGCTCACCGCCCAGCAGCTCACTCGCACGGTTGGCCAACACTTCATTCATGTTCATGTTGGTCTGGGTGCCGGAGCCGGTCTGCCAGATCGCCAGCGGGAATTCATCGCTGTGTTTATCCGCCAGCACTTCATCAGCGGCCTGAATAATCGCCTCCGCCCGCTCCGCAGGCAGTAAGCCTAAATCCCGGTTAACGCTGGCGGCCGCGCGTTTGGTCATCGCCAGCGCGTGCACCAGCGCCACCGGCATCTTCTCTGTTGAGATACGGAAATGCTCCAGGGAGCGCTGTGTCTGTGCGCCCCAAAGTTTATCAGCCGGTACATCAATTGGCCCCATTGAATCTTTTTCAACGCGATTGGCTGCCATGACTTTCTCCTTTCACCGTTTTAAATAAACCCTTCGTTCACGCGCGGGTGTTCGCTACGCATGAAGCAGATAAACTCATACAAATTTTTAACATCATCCGAGCTTAGCATCCTTCTTGCGCTGGATATGTATTTTCCATGCCAGTTTCTGCTTTAATAAGCGCAATATTCCCATGCCAGAAAGGCAATGAAATGAAAAAGATGAGTAATGCGGTGCAATATTATGCCTGGGGGAGCAAGACGGCATTAACCTCCCTGTATGGCATCGCCAATCCTGAAGACTTACCGATGGCGGAACTGTGGATGGGGGCGCATCCTAAAAGCCCGTCCGCCGTTGACGTTGAGGGGCAATCCCGCTCGTTACGCGATGTCATCGCGGCCCATCCGTCGCAGATGCTGGGCGATGCCGTGGCAAAACGCTTTGGCGAACTGCCCTTTTTATTTAAAGTGCTGTGTGCCGATCAGCCGCTCTCAATTCAGGTGCACCCCAGCAAATCCGCCGCCGAAGAGGGGTTTGCGCGTGAAAATGCCGCCTCTGTACCGCTCAGTTCGCCTGAGCGTAACTATAAAGATGCCAACCATAAACCGGAGCTGGTGTACGCCTTAACGCCGTTTAAAGCCATCAATGGGTTTCGCGAGCGCAACGAGATGGTGACACTGCTCACCCCAGTGGCGGACGCGCATCCTGAGATCGCGCATTTCCTGCGCCAACCGAGCCCCGACAACCTGGCGCAACTGTTTTCAACCCTGCTGTCGCTTCAACAGGACGAAAAAGCGCAGGCGTTAACCGTACTGAAAAACGTCGTCAGTCAGCAGACAGGCGAACCCTGGCAAACCATTCATGAGATTGCGGAATACTATCCGGATGACAGCGGGTTATTCTCGCCGCTGCTGCTCAATGTGATTACTCTGCAGCCCGGACAGGCGATGTTCCTGTTTGCGGAAACGCCGCATGCTTATCTGCATGGCGTGGCGCTGGAGGTCATGGCCAACTCCGATAACGTTTTGCGCGCTGGCCTGACGCCAAAATATATTGATATTCCGGAACTGATGGCCAACCTCAAATTTGACGAAAAGCCGGCCAGCCAGCTTCTTACACAACCGGAGATACAGCAGGATGGCGAGTATTTTCCCATTCCGGTAGACGACTTTGCTTTCTCCATTCATACGGTGAATGCGCAGCCGCTTACCCTGCATCAGGAAAGCGCGGCACTGCTGTTTTGTATTGAAGGTGAGACCACCGTCACCAATCGCCAGCAGCAACTGGTGCTAAAACCCGGCGAGTCCTGTTTCGTGGCCGCCACCGATGCGCCAGTGTCACTCACCGGCCAGGGCCGGGTGGCGCGCGTGTATAACACGTTTAACTGAGACGGCTGACGCCATTGCGCTTAACTGCTATTATTTCAAACTATTAGCTAAAATGCCTGCGGGCGCTTCTTCACCCGCTGTCTGTGACACGGGTGAAATCAAGGATAAGGACGATTCAGCAATGAAAAAGACTCAAGTTGCCGTTGGTGTGGTAGTCGCTCTGGGCGTAGTCTGGACAGGCGCGGCGTGGTTTACCGGCAAAAAGCTGGAAAGCAATATGGATCAAATGATTCAAAATGCTAACGCTCAGTTAACCACCCTGGCGCCCAACAGTCGTCTGAAAGTCAGCTATCAGGATTATCAACGCGGCATTTTCAGCAGTAAAATGAATGTGGTTATCCAGGCCAGCTCTCAGACCGAAGATAATCCTCTGCTCAAGCCCGGCCAGAGCATCATCCTGAATGAGCAGATCGACCACGGCCCGTTCCCCTTCGCACAGCTGAAAAAAGCCAACCTGATCCCCAGCATGGCGTCCGTGCATACCACGCTGACCAATACCGATGCGGTCAAAAAGCTGTTTGAACTGACCAACAATCAGTCGTTTATCAACGCCGAAACGCGTGTGGGTTACAGCGGCAGCACCGACACCGCAATAAAAATTCTGCCCATCGATTATCAAAATGCGCAAACAGCGCAACGCTTAGCCACCAGCGGCGGCACGCTGAATATCAGCGCAGACAACAAAGGCGATAAAGTGGGCCTGGACAGTGACATCGACAGCATTGCCATCACCACCAAAAATCAGGTCGATCAGCCGGTGATGTTTACGCTGAACGGCCTGAAGCTGAAAGCGGATACGCATCTCACCAACGAAGGCGTACGCATTGGCGATCAGTCCATCAGCGTGGATAAAGTGGCCGCCGCAGTCAGCGGTCAGGACGCGGTTATTCTTAACAAGATGGTCGGTGATTCCTCTTTTGATAATCAGTCCGGCAAAATCAATGGCGACATTAATTACAAAATTGACGGCGTTGAGGTGCAAAAGCAGAACCTGGGTCAGTTCGCATTAAAAATGAAGCTGTCACAGTTTGATGCGCAAAGCGTTAAAGCCTTCTCGGATAACTACAACGCTCAGCTGACCACCCTGATGAACCAGCCTGGCGTGGAAGACGATCCGGTGCGTTTCCAGAACGGTGTGCGCGCGATCCTGCTGAACAATTTGCCGACCCTGCTGAAAGGGGCCCCGTCCATCAGCATCGCACCACTGAGCTGGAAGAACGATAAAGGCGAGAGCACCTTCAACCTGAACGCCCACTTTAACGATCCGTCCACGGTGACAGGCGAACCGCAGACGCTGGCGGCATCCGTTGATCGCGTGCTGAAAACGCTGGATCTGAAGCTGTCTGTCAACATGCCGATGGCGACGGAAACCATGCGCCATATTGGCCTGGCTGAAGGTTATCAGGCTGACGACGCGCAGAAACTGGCCGATCAGCAGGTTAAAGGGCTGGCAGCGATGGGCCAGATGTTCCGTCTGACACAAACGCAGGACAACAACATCGTTACCAGCCTGCAGTATGCCAACGGTCAGGTGAACATGAACGGCGATAAGATGTCGCTGGAGCAGTTCATGTCACGCTATATGCTCGGCGTCCCGACAAACGAAGGCATGCCGCAATAAGGTCAACCTTTTCGATCAAGGCGGCCCTGGCCGCCTTTTTTACGTCACTGCACCGCCCTCTTTTCTCTCCCGATTCGCTCTCACCAGGCGGCCTGCGCCGCGTTCCCGTTTATAAAGTGAACAGTTAACCCCTGCCTTTCACACTTGTTGCGCAAATCACTGGCGTTGTTGCGCAAGATATTTTTATAATGCTCTGCACTTTACAGATATCCAGACGAGTGCACTCCATGATTGATTCAACGCTTCCCCTTACCGACATTCACCGCCACCTTGATGGCAACATCCGTGCACAAACCATCCTTGATTTAGGCCGCCAGTTTAACCTGACCTTACCGGCGGATACGCTGGACACCCTGCGTCCGCATGTTCAGGTCACCGAAACGCAACCGGATCTGGTCAGCTTTCTGCAAAAGCTGGACTGGGGCGTGAAAGTGCTGGGCGATCTTGACGCCTGTCAGCGTATCGCGCGTGAGAACGTCGAGGATGCCGCCCGCGCCGGGATTCACTATGCCGAGCTGCGCTTTTCACCCGGCTATATGGCGATGACCCACCATCTGCCCATTGCCGGTGTGGTTGAGGCGGTGATTGATGGCGTAAAGGCCGGCTGCCAGCAGCATGATATCACCGTGCGCTTAACGGGCATCATGAGCCGGACTTTTGGCGAACAGGCCTGTCTGGATGAACTGAACGGCTTCCTCGCCCATCGCGACCATATTACCGCCGTGGATTTGGCCGGGGATGAACTCGGTGCGCCGGGTCACCGTTTTCTGAGCCACTTCCGTCGCGCCCGGGATGCCGGTTTTCACATTACCGTGCATGCCGGTGAAGCCGCAGGCCCGGAAAGTATCTGGCAGGCGATTCGTGATCTGGGCGCTGAACGCATCGGTCATGGTGTGAAGGCTATTGAAGATCGCGCGCTGATGGACTATCTGGCGGAAAACGGTATTGGTATCGAATCCTGCCTGACCTCCAATATCCAGACCAGCACCGTCGCCTCGCTGGCGCAGCATCCGCTGAAAATGTTCCTGGAGCATGGCGTGCTGGCGACCATCAACACCGACGATCCCGCCGTACAGGGCATTGAGCTGGCGCATGAGTACCTGCATGCCGCCCCGGCTGCGGGACTGAGCCAGGCGCAAATGCGTCAGGCACAGGACAACGGCCTGACTATCGCGTTCTTGAGCGCGGCAGAAAAAGCCGCCATCCGGGCGAAAGTGCAGTAAGCATAAAAAAGGCCGCGTTATTCGCGGCCTTTTTAGCGCTGAAAGCGCTTATTTCAGCGACATCGTCTGGCGTTTTTCCGCCGACTGGAGCCCCAGCTCAATCAGTTCCATGACCTGAATGGCTTCTTCCGCCGTCACCGGATTCGCCCCGCGCCCGGTAATGGCATCACGAATCGCAGCGTAATAGGCGGGATAGTTGCCCGGCTGTGTCAGAACGGTTTTTTCATTCAGCGCGTCGCCCTCCACCTGGGTCAGCGTACCGTCACGCATGTCGTAACCCCAGTTCTCGCCCGGCGGGAAATCCCCCGCTTTCAGCCGATCTTCCTGCGGGTCCAGACCGTATTTGACGTAACTGCCCCGCGTACCGTGCACGGTATAGCGTGCGGATTCGGCCGCCACCAGCATGCTGGCGTGCAGCACCACCCGGCGCTGTGGATAGGTCAGCGTCGCATGAAAATAGTCGGTGGTCTGGGCACCCGGCCGCATTTCCGCCAGATCAACGTTAATCGCCACCGGCGGGCCAAACAGCTGTAGCGCCTGATCCAGCAGGTGCGGTCCCAGATCGTACCAGATGCCGCTGCCCGCCCCTTTCATCTCGCGCCAGCGCTGCCGTACTTCCAGACGGAAACGGTCAAAGTGCGATTCAAAATAACGCACCTCACCCAGCTCACCCGCTGCCAGTAAGCCTTTCAGCGTCAGGAAATCACTGTCCCAACGGCGGTTATGGAATACGGATAACAGCAGCCCTTTGGCTTTAGCTAAGGCATCCAGCTCGCGCGCCTGTGACAACGTCACGGTGAACGGTTTGTCCACCACGACGTGCTTGCCTGCGTTGAGTGCGGCTTTAGCCAGAGGGAAGTGCGTATCATTCGGTGTAGGGATAACAATCAGATCTAACGTAGGATCGTCGAACAGGGCCTGGGGCTCGGCGACGACCTGCACGGCGGGCCAGTCGGCATGGACTTTGCTGGCATCGCTGCTGGAGATGGCAGCCAGTTCAACCTCCGGCGTGCCCGCGATCAGGGGCGCGTGGAAGGTTTTGCTGGCAAAGCCATAGCCGATGAGTCCTACTCGCAGTTTCTCGCTCATTCCTTTTCCTCATTAATCGCTAACCAGACTGATTTAAGACTAATAGTCGGGTCAGGACAAGGAGGATTCCCCTTAAAATCAGGAGACTGAGCGCCGTGCACCGTTCCAGGCGCTCTGACTGGCCAGATTATCGTGTACGTCCTGATTGCGGCGGCGGAAATCACTCGGGCTGACGCCGACGCGCTTACGGAAGACGCGCGAAAAATAAAGCTGATCGTCGTAGCCCACTTCACGCCCAATGCTGGCGATGGGTTCCTGCGTGGTTTGCAGCAGCAACTTAGCGCGAATGACGCGCTGATCTTCCCGCCAGCGAAGCAGGTTCACGCCCATTTGCTCGCGGAACAGGTGCGCCAGCCGCGAAGGTGACAGACACACATGGCGCGCCACTTCCTCGATTTTGACCTCGCTGGCCAGATGATTATTCACATACTGGCAGGCTTCGATGATACGGGGATCGCGGATTTGCTGATGGTTACGTGGATCTTCTTCCACCGCCCGTAACAACAGCCGTTCCAGCAAATTCATTGCCAGTTCTTCGGCAAAACGACGCGATGAGTTGTGGGTTTGTTCAATGGTGGCAAACAGGCGATCAAATTCGCCCCGCAGTGACTCCGGTAAGCGCAGCCGACCGACGCCTTCCTGTTCATCCTGCCAGCGCAGCCAGTCATGCCAGTACGCGCGCGGACGAAAATAGACCCAGCGGTGAAACCACTGCGGACTGTCGGGCGCCCGACCATAATAGTGAGCCGTTTTTGGCTGGAACAGCAGCATTTCACCCGGTTCACAGTCAAAGGCCTTTTCGCCGTCGAACACCCGCCCTTTGCCTTTAATGGTCAGGTTGAGAATATAGCCCTTCATGCCGTGTGGGCGATCAATAAAGAAATCCAGCGGACCATCCGCGGTGATCGGGGTTAATCCCGCCACCAGCCAGGCATTAAACGCGTATCCGGGCAGCAAAGGGTTCTGCTGCTCTGCCGGTAATTCACGGTGATACATACTGTCCTCACTTCGTCGTTGATTGATCACGCGCGGACACCTTTCGCGTCCGCGGGAAGGTTTCACGCCAAATCAGACTTTATTCTTTTGTTTGTAGCGGTCGAATATCACCGCTGCCAACAGTATCAAACCCCGCACAACATACTGTGAGAATGGCGAGATATTTAATAAATTCATCGCATTCTCAACGGTGCCCAGAATCAGTACCCCGGCGAACACATAGGAGATTTTGCCGATGCCGCCCTTCAGTGACACGCCGCCCAGTACGCAGGCCGAGATGACCACCAGTTCATAACCAATTGAGGTCATGGGCTGACCGCTGGTCATACGTGACGCCAGGATGATGCCCGCCGCCGCAGAAACCAGGCCAGAGAGAATAAAGATAATGATGCGGGTACGCACAACCGGCACGCCCGCCAGCCGTGCAGCCTCTTCATTCCCGCCAATCGCCAGCGTGTTGCGGCCAAAGGTGGTTTTGTTCAACAGGAAGGCGAAGATCACCATGGTACCCAGCGTGATCCAGATGGGCGCAGGCACGCCCAGCCAGTTGGCGAAGCCCAGTACGAAGAAGCGCTCGTCTTCGATGCCTACCGCTTTACCGTCCGAGAAGATATAGGCCAGACCGCGCACAATCTGCATGGTCGCCAGCGTGGTAATCAGGGCGTTGATTTTCAGTCGGGCGATAACAAACCCATTGATAAATCCGGTGATGACACCGAGTAACAGCCCGGCCGCCACCCCCAGCCAGAGGCTCTCGCTCATATTGATCACCACGGCGGTGACCACGCCCGCGCAGGCAATCACCGAGGCCACCGACAGGTCAAAATCGCCGGAGGCCAGGCAGAACAGCATACCGCAGGCCACCATGCCGGACATCGACATGGCCAGCCCCAGGCCTTTCATGTTGATAAAGGAGCCAAAGTTAGGAACAAAGACCGCACAGGCGATGAACAGCAGGGCAAACACCACCAGCATGCCAAAGTTGTCCCAGACGCGCCCAAAATGCACACCCCGGCGAGGGGCGGCTGGCGGCGTATTTGATGTCGTGGAAGAAGTCACGGTACTCTCCTGTCAGGCCACGGCGGCCGCATGTGTCGTTTTAGGCATGGCCAGGCTCAGCGTCAGCTGCTCTGTGGCCTCGTCATGCAGTAATTCCCCGGCGACCGCCCCTTCGCGCATCACGATAATGCGGTCGGCCAGGCCCATCACTTCCGGGAGATCGCTGGAGGCAAACAGCACCGCAATGCCGTTGTTCGCCAGCTGGTAAATCAGGTTATAAATTTCGTGTTTAGCCCCGACATCAATGCCGCGGGTAGGCTCGTCCAGCAAAATCACCTTGATCTCCTCGGACAACCAGCGGCCAAGAATGGCTTTTTGCTGGTTACCGCCGGACAGGTTCATGATCAACTGGTCAGCGCTGGGCGTTTTGATTTTGAGGGAACGGATATGGCTGTCGGCATTCTTCACCTCCCAGCCGTTTTTGATCAGGCAACCGGCGGTGAGGTTATGACGGCGGGCGCTGATGTTGATGTTGTCGCGCACCGAATGCACCGGAATAATGCCTTCGGCTTTGCGATCTTCAGGGCACAGCATCACGCCCGCCCGAATCGCATCAATTGGCGCCGTCACGTTAAGGGGTTCCCCATCCAGCAGAATGCGGCCACCGCGCAGGCGCGTAGCGCCAAACAGCCCTTTCAGCAGTTCGGTGCGTCCCGCGCCCACCAGACCAAACAGGCCGACAATTTCCCCGGCATGCACATTCAGCGAGATTGGCGCTCTGACGCCCTTCGCCTCCACGTCCTGTAGCGCCAGCCGTACCGGGCCTTTTTCCCGCGGCACGTAGCCGTAGATATCACCCAGATTACGTCCGACCATAGCCTGTACCAGATCGTCATGATGCGTATTGGCCATGTCCGTAAAGGTGCGCACATAGCGCCCGTCTTTAAACACGGTGATGGCGTCACTGAGGGCAAAAATCTCTTCCATACGGTGCGAGACATACAGCACCACGCGCCCTTCCGCGCGCAACTGGCGGATCACCCGAAACAGATTGTCGATTTCGCGTGCGGACAGCGAGCTGGTTGGCTCATCAAAGGCAATGATGCGCGCGTTACGGGCAAGCGCTTTGGCAATCTCAACCATCTGCCACTGGCCCAGCGACAGGTATTTCAGCGGCATGTCCGGATCGATATCCATACCTAAATTTTTCAGTTGCAGCCCGGCTTCGTAACGCAGCAGCTTGCGGTTTACCAGGCCATGCTTATGCGGCAACTGGCCCAGATAGATATTCTCCGCCACGCTCATTTCGGGCACTAAATGCAGTTCCTGGTAGATAATGGCGACACCCGCATCCAGCGCATCCGTGGTGTGCTGGAAATTCATCGGCTTGCCTTTGATGCGAATCTCGCCGCCACTGGGCAGATAGCTGCCGCTGAGGATTTTAAGCAGTGTCGATTTACCGGCACCGTTTTCCCCCATCAGCGCGTGCACCTGACCGCCATGGCATTCAAATGAAATATCCTGCAGCGCTTTCACGCCGGGAAAAGTTTTACTAATGCCATGAAACGACAGAAAGGCTGAATCAGTGTTCATGGTGTCTCCAATAGATGGCTGTGAGGAATCGGGGCACCTGACGCTCAGGCTGAACATCGTCGCGGTGTTCAGCCCTGCTTTCCTGATGACCCGATGGTGTTATCCGTACTGCCTGTTATTACATCAACCCTTTCTTCGCCAGCTCGGTTTTAAAGTTGTCACGCGTAATCAACACGACGTCTGTCACTTCGGTGAATTTCGGTGGCTCCTGTCCTTTGCTTACCCAGTTGTAGAGCATCTGGCTGCTCTTATAGCCATGGATGTCCGGACTTGGCAGCAGTGAGCCATAGAAGCCGGTCGCGTTGGCTTTTGACAGTTCGCTGACGGCGTCGACGCCGTTGATACCGATACCGATCACGTCAGCGGCTTTAAAGCCCTGACCTTCGGTCGCACGCACGCCGCCCAGCACGGTGTTGTCGTTCATACCGACAATCAGCCAGTGCTTCACTTCAGGGTGCTGAACCAGCAGGGAGTTACCGGCATCAAATGCGCCGGGGATGTCATTCGATTTGGTCGGGACCTGATAGATCTGTTTTTCCGGGAAGCCGGCCGCTTTCAGGGCATCCATCGAACCACCGGTACGACGACGCGCGGTATCCAGTTCGTTAGCGGTGATCGCCATCACGGCGGTGTCTTTGACATCCCAGCCGCGTTTCTGCATTTCTTTATACAGTTCCTGTCCCTGACGTTCGCCAATTTTGGTCGCGGCCATCATGACCAGCGGTACACTGTCCATCGGCTTGCCTTTGGCGTTCACAAACTGATCGTCCACGGCGATCACCTTCAGGCCATAACCGCGCGCCTTTGCCATGATGGCGGAGCCGAGTTTGGGATCCGGTGTGCAGATCACGAAGCCTTTTGCGCCATTCGCGGCCAGGCTGTCGATAGCGTTAAGGGTTTTTTCGCCGTCCGGAACGGCAATTTTGATCACCTCAAAGCCCAGGTCTTTACCGGCTTTATCCGCAAATTTCCATTCGGTCTGGAACCAGGGTTCTTCCGGCTGCTTCACCAGAAAACCCAGCTTCATGGTCTCGGCGATAGCTGATTGTGACATAACCGCTGCCAGCCCGATGGCTGCCAGCGCTTTAGTGAATTTATGCATGATGCTCTCCGGCGCTAGTGGTTTTATCGCTGTTAAATACGGATCGGTGTAAACGCTACCAGTTCACTCTCTTTTGTAGGTACAGATGTAAATCAGCACGTTAGCGGGAGCCATGTGGGTAGCCTGCTTAAACGCTGGCCTAGTTTTAGCGGGAATGAAGAAGAAAAATGTAGAGCGGTATCACATCTTAAAATCACGACAGAATGATCCATATATTCAGCAAATTTAACCGTCTGTTAACTTTTGCAATGGATCACAAATTCACTGCGTGTGGCAGAAAAGTGCATATTCTCAGCCAGCCGTGACTAACCCTTCTTTTTTACACCTCTCAGGATAAGGAGGTTTATTCACAACAGGAGAGTCAAATGCGTACTGAAGCCATCACCCTGGGGCTGGACTTTGGTAGTGATTCGGTGCGTGCGCTGGCGGTGGATTGTCACACTGGTCAGGAGCTGCGCAGTGCCGTGGCCAACTATGCACGCTGGCAGCAGGGACTTTACAGCGATCCTCACAGCAACCGCTTTCGTCACCATCCTCAGGACTATATTGATGCTATGGAGCAGGCCATGCTGGGTGTGCTCGCGGCGCTGAGCGACACGCAACGGGCCGCCGTCGTCGGCATCGGTGTCGACAGCACCGGCTCCACCCCCGCTCCGATCGATCGTGACGGCAAGGTACTTGCCCTGCGACCGGAGTTTGCGGAAAACCCCAATGCGATGTTTGTGCTGTGGAAAGACCATACGGCCATTGAAGAAGCGGAAGAGATTAACCGCCTGTGTCGCAGCGGCCGCTTTACCGATTACAGCCGCTATATCGGCGGGATCTACTCGTCGGAATGGTTCTGGGCCAAGATTCTTCATATTACCCGCCAGGATGCTGCCGTGCGCGATGCGGCCGTATCCTGGGTTGAACTCTGTGACTGGGTGCCCGCCTTACTCAGCGATACCGTCGCCCCGGACAAACTCCGTCGTGGGCGTTGTGCCGCTGGCCACAAAGCGCTGTTTCATGCTGACTGGAACGGCTTACCCAACGCCGACTTCCTTAACGCGCTGGACCCGGCGCTGACTCAACAGCTGGATTCTCCCCTGTTCAGCGAGACCTGGACCGCGGATATCCCGGTGGGCACGCTGAGCCCGGAATGGTCGCAACGCCTGGGTTTATCGCAGCAGGTTACGATTTCGGGCGGCGCATTTGACTGCCATATGGGCGCGGTCGGCGCCGGTGCGCGACCCTATACCTTAGTGAAAGTGATTGGCACGTCGACCTGCGACATCCTGATTGCTGACACCGGGAAAGTCGGCGACCGCGCCATCAAAGGCATCTGTGGTCAGGTTGATGGCAGCGTCGTGCCGGGCGCGATTGGTCTGGAAGCAGGCCAGTCGGCGTTTGGCGATATTTATGCCTGGTACAGCCGCCTGCTGGGCTGGCCGCTGCAGCTGGCAGCGCAGCACCATCCCGAACTTAAACCGCAGTTGGCTGAGATGCAAACGTCACTGATCACCCGTCTGACCGAGGCCTGGGTCGCCAGTCCGCAGTTGGATCACCTGCCCGTAGTGCTGGACTGGTTCAACGGCCGCCGTACGCCCAATGCCAACCAGCGCCTGAAAGGGGTTATTACCGACCTGAATCTCGGCACGGATGCTCCGGCCCTGTTTGGCGGCCTGATTGCGGCCACCGCCTTTGGTGCCCGCGCCATCATGGAGTGCTTCGAGCAGCAGGCAATTCCGGTGGAAAACATTCTTACCCTCGGCGGCATTGCCCGTAAATCCCCCGCCATTATGCAGGCCTGCTGCGACGTGATGAACCGGCCGCTGGATATCGTCGCCTCCGATGAGTGCTGTGCGCTGGGCGCTGCCATCTTCGCTGCCGTCGCCGCGGGCGTTCACCGCGATGTGGAGCAGGCACAGGACGTCATGGCCAGCCCGATTGACGTGACGCTGCAGCCCGATCCGCAGCGCGTTGCGCGTTATCAGGCACTTTATCAACGCTATCAACAATGGTGCGAGACGGCAGAACCCCATTATGCCGCCCGTTCCGCTTCCGCTAAGTAAAGGAGTGGTTTTATGCAACAGTTCAACGTGTGGTTTGTCATTGGTACACAGCACCTCTACGGCGCGGAAACGTTACGTCAGGTTGAACACAATGCCCGGCAGGTGGTGGACGGATTAAATCAGGCGGGTTTGCCTGTACGTCTGACGCTGAAACCGCTGGTCAAATCGCCTGATGAAGCGCTGTCGCTGTGCCGTGACGCCAGTCACGATCAAAACTGTATCGGTATCATTACGTGGTTGCATACCTTTTCGCCGGCCAAAATGTGGATCGGCGGATTGAATGTCTTAACGAAGCCCCTGCTACAGTTTCATACCCAGTTCAATGCCGAGATCCCCTGGGACAGCATGGACATGGACTTTATGAACCTGAATCAGACGGCGCACGGTGGCCGTGAGTTTGGCTTTATTGGTGCGCGCATGGGCCTGCAGCACAGCGTGGTGACCGGCCACTGGCAGGATAAACACAGCCAGCAGCGCGTCGCCAACTGGATGCGTGCGGCGCTGGCCAAACAGGCCAGTCAGCATCTGAAAGTCGCGCGTTTTGGTGACAACATGCGTGAAGTCGCGGTCACCGAAGGCGATAAAGTGGCGGCGCAAATCCAGTTCGGCTATGCGGTTAATGGCTGGGGCGTGGGGGATTTGGTGGAGGTGATCAACAGCGTCAGCGAGGGTGATGTCAATGCGCTGGTTGACGAATATGAAAGCCAGTATCGTTTCTCCGACGTGGCCGCCGCAGGCGGTGAAAAACGGCAAAACGTACTGGACGCCGCACGCATCGAGCTGGGCCTGAAGCGTTTTCTGGACGACGAAGGCTGCCAGGCGTTTACCACCAACTTCCAGACGCTGCACGGCATGACGCAGTTGCCCGGCCTGGCGGTACAGCGCCTGATGGGCCAGGGTTATGGCTTTGCGGGCGAAGGAGACTGGAAGACCGCAGCGCTGCTGCGCATCTTTAAAGTGCTGGCGGGTGACCGTCCCGGCGGCACCTCCTTTATGGAGGATTACACTTACCACTTCTCGCCGGGCAACGATTTAGTGCTGGGTTCTCATATGCTGGAAGTGTGCCCGTCTATCGCGCGAGAAGAGAAGCCGCTGATCGACGTGCAGTTCCTCGGCATCGGCAACAAAGCCGATCCGGCGCGGCTGATTTTCTCCACGCCGGCCGGTCGTGCCATTAACGCCAGCGTGATCGATATGGGCGATCGTTTCCGCCTGCTGGTTAACGTAGTGGACGCGATTGAACAGCCTAAACCACTGCCAAAACTGCCGGTAGCCCGCGCGTTGTGGAAAGCGCAGCCGTCTCTGGCGACCGCCTCTGAAGCCTGGATTCTGGCAGGCGGTGCGCACCATACGGTGTTCAGTCAGGCCCTGACGCTGGACGATATGTATTTGTACGGCGAGATGCACGGCATTGAAGTGCTGGTGATTGATGAGCACACCCGGCTTCCGGCCTTTAAAGATGCGCTGCGCTGGAATGACGCCTATTACCATATGAAGCGTTAAGCACCGCTAGCGAACGCCTTAACAAAAAAGCGGCGGGTCAGCCCGTTGGCGGCCCGCTTTTTTATGCGTCGCGCTCAACCTGAGGCACAGCGTTACTGCCCTGATATCGGGCAATAATCCCCCCTGACCGCTGTCTGTTTCCCTTGCCAGTCGATCGGCAAAAGCCGCTGCCGGCCTGGCGATATGACCGCCCGATAACGGGACAGGTTATCTTCGTTAACCTTCCCCTCCGCGAGGCACCGTTACATGGCTGTCATGCGGCTCAGACGTTGTGCGTGAGGGCAGTGTGACGCGGCGTCACGCTATGACTGCCCGTCTGATCGTTAATGTTTTGATAGTGAACGTCGCTGTGGCTGACGCGCGCGGGCCTGTCAGACAGGAAGCGGCTGTCTTGCTCTGTCTGTTGCGTGGGCGTCCCGGCGGCCTTGTCTGCCTTGACCAGAAGCGGCTTCACGGGCGCTGCCGAAGGCTGCCAGGCTATCCGCGCCTCGGTCAGCGTATTTTGGGCCAGATTCTCATTCACCTGCGCCAGCTGCCGCCGCAGCACATTGAGTTTCACTGCGGTCGCCAGCGGAATCTGACGTTCCTGATCCTCCAGCACGCTTAACTGCTGACGGGTCGCATACTGCTGTTGCAGCAACGCGCGGTACTGGCTTTCATAGCCCCAGACCACCGACTGCTCCTGTGCAAACTGCAACGCCGAAATATAGCCTTTGTTCAGCAGCGGTCGCCATTTGTTGACCAGGTTTTGCGCCATGCCAACCTGCGCGGACTCGATTTTGATTTGCTGATCAAGTTGCGCCAGTTGTCCGTTCAGCATAGCGGCCTGGAAGTGGTTATCACTGACCTGTTGCAGTGCCAGCTGCTGCGTGTGGGCCATGTCCTGCAGCAGGCTACCCTGCTCCAGCTTCAACTGATCGCTGACGAGTTGCATGCCTTTGAGTGCCTGACGGTTTGCCTCGGCGATCATAACGACTGAAGGCACGGAGGCATGCGGCAAATGTTCACTGACGGCAGCGATTTGTCCGGTTGGGTTGGGTGCAGTAGCGGCGCTGAGCGGACGCGCGGACGCGTGCCGGCTGGACAGCACCTGGCGCAGAGCGGACGCATGATTGTCGACAAAACAGATCAGGCTCACCGTCCCCACCACCAGCGAGAACAGATTACGCCGCACAAACAGTGAGGCAGAGGAAACGCCGCCAGCCGCGGCCACGCGGGACGACTCAGGAGATGGCTGTTGTAAAAATGGTTTTTCCATTTTTTACCCTTAACTCAGTGCGCGTTGGTGGTCTGTTTACGGGATGTCGCGGAAACGTTTTGCTCCCTGGCGGGCAAAAGGCCTCACCGCACACCTAACATCACATGCCCCGGAGCAGAGATAAAACAGAAGTTCATTTCCAGTCGTTACGCTTTGAAAGGGAATCTCACGATGTTTCACCAGCGGTTCAGGGATGTAAATGCCGATGTCTGGCTAACAGCACGCCTTCTCACCTACATTTTACGCAAGCGAGCGAATTAAATAGGGCGCCAGAAAACACTCAACGTCATTTCTCGCCACCCCCAGCGTCACGCCGATGCCCGCTTGCTTTAAGATCGCAATCCCTTCTCCGCGATTACGCGGATGCGGATCTTCAATGGCGATGTAAATATGTCTGGGCCTGAGCCGGGCCAGTGTTAGTGCGCAGGACGGGGTTCTGCCCTGAAAGGCACAGGGCTCTGGCGTGACATAAATTTCACACGCTTCTACAGGTAACGTAAGTGTGGAAAGTGCATCAGCCTCAGCATGGTACTGACCCGGTGAACGGGTAAATCCGGTCGAGACAACCCGACCATTGTGAACAATTACGCACCCTACCGGTGGGTTAGGTCTGCAATGCGGCAGCGCATGGCGGGACTGCGCCAGCGCTAACAGCATAAATTGTTGTGATTTTTGCATCATTAACAGGACTCGTCTCATTACCGTTTTACGTCCGTGAGCTTAGCTACAGAACGTAAAACTCAGATAAACTGCCATTCAAATCCCGCAGAGGTCTGGCTGACATGACCTGCCGACGAGCCCGGAAAATGCGAACTAAACCAGCGTGCCTGATGCTCACTCGCCCACGTCATTGCCCAGCGCCGCTGGGCTTCGGCCTGCGCGGCATCAGCACAAAAGCGCGAGGCAAGCTGGGGCTGACTGACCTGCAAATCGTTATGCATCAGGTCACCGGAAAACAGCGCATAATCGCCCGCACTGTGCAGAATAATCGACGCGTGGTCATGACTGTGGCCGGGCGTGGGCACATAGCGCAGCACATCAGCAAACACCGGCTCTTGCGTCACATCGAACGTCTCCAGCAAACTCGCCGCGATAACCGGATTAATGCTGTCCTCTAACAGCGTTTTGCGTGCCGGATCGTGTTGCCAGCCTTTCAACCCGCTATCCGAAAAGTAGTAGCGGGCATGTTTGAAAAACGGTGTCCATTTACCGTCCATCCAGTGCGTATTCCAGCCCACATGATCGCCATGCAGATGGGTGATCAGCACGATATCCACCGCGTCAGGATCGACGCCCGCGTCACGTAAGCGCTGCGCATACGGCGTATTCAGCTGATGGGAGAGCGGAGAGCCTGCCCGCTCGCGACCATTGCCGCTGCCCGTATCGATCACAATAAGGTTGTCAGGCGTGCGGACCACCCAACTGTGAACAGAGAGCGTAATCGTTTCCGGCGTTCCGCTCGCTAACGCCTGCGCGGGAAACAGCCATTCCGTGGACAGAGACGCGTCCAGTTCAGGAATTTTAAAGACCTCGCACTCACCCACGCGGTAAACCGGCGTCACAGACATATGACCTCTCAAATCAGGGGGAAAATGATACTGACTCGTCGCATCTTGCCATCTTCCCAGCCGTTAAGCACGCTTAGCCCGGCATGCGTTCAAGATCGGCAATCAATCCCGGTCCTGTGGGCTGCCATCCCAGTTGCGCGCGAGTAAGCCTGCCTGAGGCGGACATATCCTGCGCAACGAAATGACTCAGCCAGCCAAAATGATCGGTAGCTTCAGCGGCTGAAAGGGATATGACCGGCAGGTTGAGGATCCGCCCGAGGGCGTCGGCAAGCACGCGCAGCGTAATGCCTTCTTCGGCGACCGCATGATAACGGCTTCCTGGTCTGTTTTTTTCCAGCGCCAGCCTGTAGAGGCAAACCGCATCGTCAAGATGCACTGCTGACCAGCGGTTTTGGCCTTCATCAATAAAAGCGGAAACGCCTGTCTGTCTCGCCACCTCAATCAACGACGTAACCAGGCCCTGCTTCAACGGATTATGTACCTGAGATAACCGCACAACGGAAACGTTGACCCCTTTTTCCAGTGCCACTATTGCGGCCAGCTCGGATGCCCGGCGCGGATTAGGATGAAGCGGGTTGAAATAGTCTTCTACGGCAGGTCTTCCCTGCCCCGTCGAGCCCAGTCCCACCGCCGAGGTGATGATTAAGGGCCGTGCGCTTCCTGCCAGTGCCGTGGCCATCGCGGCGATTGCCTGCCGATCGGCTTCACAGTTTGTCAGAAACGTCGAAAAATCATGGTTAAAGGCGGTATGGATCACTCCCTCGCAGCTTGCCGCGCCCCGTTGCAAACTATTGTGATCGTTAATATCACCCCAAAAGGGCTCGACACCTGCTTTGCTGAGCCTGTCGACACCCTGCTGATGTCGGGTCAGTCCGACCACCTCATGCCCTGCCGCGATCAGATCGGCCGCAATCGCCGACCCGATAAAACCCGTTGCTCCTGTAAGAAATAGCCGCATGTCTGTTCGTCCTCTTGTCAGCCTTCGCAACCGTGGTTGTCTACTTTACGGTGGAGAAGGAATGCGCTCTATGTGATAACGTCGCTTTTTTATGTCTGACCGTCTGGGATGATCATGGACCCGCTTTCACAGCTCTTAGCCCTGCTTGAACCACAACGTTACGTTTCCGGTGGTGTGATACTGACGCCGGAGATGTCGGTACAATGGCCCGCTCATGATGGCGTGAAGTGCTATGCCGTCGTAGCGGGTGCCTGCTGGCTGACCGTTGACGGTGTTGCGGAACCCTTGCGCCTTAACGCCGGCGAGTGCTATCTGCTCCCGCCAGGCGCACCTTTCAGGCTGGCCACAAACCCGGACGCGCAGACTGTCGATTTCCAGACGGTGCGGTCTGAGATGGTTGCCGTGACAGCGGCAAAGCTTGATGAAACCTCCGCCTGTTTACTGGTAGGCGGGCATTTCCTGCTGACCGGACGGCCCGCACAGATGCTGTTAGGTACGCTGCCGCCAGTGGTGCATATCCGGCGCAGCGCAGACAGAGCCGCCATGCAATGGGCGCTGGAAAGAATGTCACAGGAAGTCCGTGAAGCGCAGCCCGGCAGCGTCCTCATCGTGCAACAGCTGGCATTTATGCTGCTCATTCAGGCGTTACGGCTGTATGCAAATGACCCGCAGCAGTCAGGCTGGCTTGCGGCCCTGAAGGATAAAAAGCTGGGCGCGGCGCTGGCCTGCATGCACCAGCACCCCGAACACAAGTGGACGCTGGCGGAACTGGCAGCCAGGGTGGGAATGTCACGCGCGGTTTTTGCTGAACGATTTAAGCAAACGGTGGGCATCGCGCCCGTCGACTATCTCACGCAATGGCGCATGCATCTTGCCTGCGACCAGTTAAAAAAAGGGAATGGCGGGCTTACCGCGATTGCTGCCGGGCTGGGCTATGAATCTGAGAGCGCCTTTGCAAAAGCCTTCAAGCGTGTCATCGGTGTTTCACCAGGCAAGTTCAGTAAAGAAAACGCCTGATCGGGCGGCCCGAAACCAGGGATGATGGCGGGCTTCAGGGGAATATGGCTGCGCGGGGCTGAAAATCCCTGCGTGAGTACGGTAGCGCTTGCTGCGGGCCTGTACAACGCTCATGAAAGAGGCTCATTAACCTGAATAAATATCACCGCTTTTCCCGAAACATGAGAAACCTTCACATGAGCCGTTTTCATGAGGAGACGGAAATCCGGATATCGGCAGGCCTTACGCTACAAGGGTTCAGGGCGCATTGCACCACGGCACACTCTGTCCGTTTGTCTCCATTACGCGTATGACAGAGGCTTTACCTCTGTTGACCATGAAGATGGCTCATGTTGTGTTGAAATTAAGTCGCTTTCCCTTCCTCCGCGGCTCTGGCATAAAATATGCTTTATTGACAAACACACAACGTGAAAGCGGTTAAACGAAAAACCAGAATGCAGGCCAGTCTGGATAACTAACAGCCACAGACCGTTTTTCACATCAGAACGCAGGGTGCATCACGATGAAAAAAGAATTCACATTTACGATTAAGAGCAGTGTTTTCGATGAGAATTACAACCCGTCTGAAAATACGCGCATCACCACCAATTTTGCTAACCTGGCGCGCGGGACAAACCGTCAGGAAAACCTGCGCAATGCCTTAACGATGATTGATAATCGCTTCAACTCGCTGGCGCACTGGGATAATCCAAAGGCCGATCGTTATGGTGTGGAACTTGAAATTATCTCGGTTGAGTTAAATATCGAAAACGAGACGCAACGCGGCGCGTTTCCTGTAATTGAAATTCTGAAAACCCATATCGTCGATAAAAAAACTCAGCAGCGTATTGAAGGTATTGTTGGCAATAACTTCTCCTCTTACGTGCGCGATTATGATTTCAGCGTGCTGCTGTCTGAGCACAATAAAAACAACACCGGCTTCAGCGCACCTGCTAACTTTGGCGATTTGCACGGCAATATTTTCAAGTGCTTCGTGAACTCTTCGGCCTTTAAAGAGAACTTTAAAAAACAGCCGGTCATTTGCCTGAGCGTGTCCAGCAAAAACGTTTATACCCGCACAGGAAACCGTCATCCGGTACTGGGTATTGAATACCAGCAGGATGCCTATTCCCTGACTGACCAGTATTTCCACAAGATGGGCCTGACGGCGCGCTATTTCATGCCGGAAAACAGTGTTGCCCCGTTGGCGTTTTATTTCTCGGGTGACCTGTTGAGTGATTACACCAATCTTGAGCTGATCAGCACCATTAGTACGATGGAGACGTTCCAGAAAATTTATCGTCCTGAGATTTACAATGCTAATTCACCGGCTGGCCAGTGTTATCAGCCAAGCCTGAACCATCTGGACTATTCATTAACGCGCATTGTTTACGATCGCGAAGAGCGTAGCCTGTTAGCGGTAGAACAAGGGAAATTTACCGAAGAGAAATTCATTAAACCTTATAAAGCCGTTCTTGAAGAGTGGTCTGCCAGTTACGCGCTTTGATTAACCGAAATACAAGGTCACCTATTATGAAAATGTTGTTACCTACCTCAACCGCAGGCAGTTTACCGAAGCCATCCTGGCTGGCTCAGCCTGAAACGCTGTGGTCGCCCTGGAAGCTGCAAGGCTCAGAACTGGCTGAAGGGAAAAAAGATGCGCTGCGTTTAATTCTGGACGATCAAATCCAGGCCGGTATTGATATCGTCAGCGACGGTGAACAAACGCGCCAGCACTTTGTGACGACATTTATTGAGCACCTGAATGGTGTTGATTTCGAGAAGCGCGAAATTGTCCGTATCCGTAATCGTTATGATGCCAGCGTACCGACGGTGATCAGCGCGGTTAGCCGTCAGAAACCCGTCTTTATTGACGATGCGAAATTCTTGCGTCAGCAGACTAAGCAGCCGATCAAATGGGCGCTGCCGGGTCCGATGACCATGATTGATACGCTGTATGACGGCCATTACAAGAGTCGTGAAAAACTGGCCTGGGAATTTGCCAAAATTCTGAATCAGGAAGCCAAAGAGTTAGAAGCGATTGGCATCGACATTATTCAGTTTGATGAGCCCGCTTTTAACGTGTTCTTTGATGAAGTCAACGACTGGGGCATCGCCGCGCTGGAACGCGCTGTGGAAGGCCTGAAGTGCGAAACCGCTGTGCATATTTGCTACGGCTACGGTATCAAAGCCAATACCGACTGGAAGAAGACGCTGGGGACGGAATGGCGTCAATATGAAGAAGTCTTCCCGAAACTGCAAAAATCAAAAATCGATTTCGTTTCGCTGGAATGTCAGAATTCGCGCGTGCCGATGGAGCTGATTGAGCTGATTCGGGGTAAAAAAGTCATGGTGGGTGCCATTGATGTAGCAACCAATACCATTGAAACGCCGGAAGAAGTGGCCGCGACGCTGCGTAAGGCGTTGCAGTTTGTGGATGCCGACAAACTCTATCCGTCAACCAACTGCGGTATGACGCCATTATCCCGTGAGGTGGCGCGTGGCAAGCTCCATGCCTTAAGCGCGGGTGCGGCTATTGTTCGTCAGGAGCTTTCAGCGTAATTCACGCGGGTAATCTGCAGCAGGTGAGCGCGCTGACGTGACTCGCCTGCCATCCCTGCCTTGTCGTTATCATCCCTTTGTGTAAGAACAGCCTGGCACTGACCGGGCTTTTTCGTGCGGGGGCCGCTGCCGTATCTGATGAATTAGCGTGGGCATTGATCATGCCTGCGGAAACGGTGGGACATAATGCAATCATGGAGCAGTCCCTGCTCCGCTGTTCAGTCCCTTATAAGCCGGTATCAGGAGCCACGATGGCTGTTCTGGCCCCCTTTCTTACCGGCTTCTGAGGCTTTTTCACGATCGTTTTTGAAATTGCCGCCGCTGTTCTGGCCGCCTTTTTTACCGGCTTCAGAAGCTTTCTCTTTATCTTCCGCGAAATTACCTGATCCGCCACGATGTTCAGTCATAATATTTCCTCTTCAGGTTAAAGTTGTCTGCTTCTTTGCTTCACCATTTGCATGGCACTGTTAAGGTTATAACGCGCCTGTTAATCTGCAAGCGTGGCGGATAAAACATTCGCCGCTTTGTTTAGCGCTTTTAATACTGCCGCGCAACCGCAACGGAGGGCGGAAAATAAAAGCGAAAAACAACAAGATAATCACCATAAAACTCGCTTCTCTTGGTTAAATGCGACTGCTTTCATTCGTCAAAAAATTAACAAGAGGTTACATTTAGGCGTGTAGAACGGCAATTTTCAGGCAAAATAAATACTCAGCCTTAGGCTGACATCCCTTCACGGTTAAAAGACAATCTGTTTACGCACCACCACGTGCTTCCGCAGCATCCCACTCAACCTTTTGCCAGCCTCAGAAAACGACGCTACCACGTCTGACGCCTGCCCTGTAATACCGTGCTCTGCCATTAAGCTTTACCTGTTGGCGTCGGCCACGTGTTAACGGCCTTATTGATCAGGGGCACACTAACGCTGCCTGGAAATAAAAGAGAGTGGTCTGTCGTCAGGAGCAGGTAATGTATTTCAGTCATCCGTCAGCGGCAACAGCGCGCGCTCAGGAAAAGCCACGGCGATTGTGAATATTCATTACTCATCGCGCTCTAAATAAAACCCTGCGCCTAAAAAAGGCTCCCCGTGTCTGTCGCGCGTGTGAATATACCGCTTTATTTTCTCGCCTGGCGGTTTAAAAAGACAGCCTCCCGTTTCGTCGGTTAAAACATAACAGGACGCCCCCAACGCCAGCTATGAAAATAGTGGCATTCACTGACATCAAAAAATGCTATCGCGCCCTGTGTGTTGATAAGCGGATTGAGCGTTTCTGTTAGGTGAAAAAAGAAAATGAGATCGCTGCGTGGCAGCATGAATATGTCGCCGTCAGGCCGACAGGCTATAAAAAAGTTAAGATTCGTCAAAAAAAAATCGGGCAGTAAAGCTGTACATGGAATGAAACTTTCGTACAAATTTAATGCTAATAATCCTCATTTTCAAAGAGTAAAAAACCTTTCAAGACGAAGCGGTATTAAAAAAACCGTTTTTTATTTTTTTCCATTGTATTGTTTCGCATTGGAATTATCAGAAACCATCGACCAAAATGAGGCTTTCCACTGTTAATGATGAAATGAGAGAGGATAGACCCATGGTCAAATATCGTGGCGGCGCAGGAAATTTTGCAGCAAACCCCGAGAGAGCCTCTGAAGCGGGTCGGAAAGGCGGCAAAAACAGTAGCGGAAACTTCAGGAACAACCCCGAGCGTGCAGTAGAGGCGGGCCGTAAAGGGGGAAAAGTCAGCCGCCGTACGGGCTAGTTCCCTTTGCAATTTCGCCCGTCTGCCTTTGCCGCGCTGGCGAGCATCTCTTTATATCTCCACCGAAACGCGCAACGCCAGGAAGGCCGCTTATCTTCCTGGCGCTGGCGCACATCTGATTTTTTATAAACAGGAGTTTTTATGTTGTCATCCGACACGCTTTGTGCGCTCACAGGCGCCTCCCTGACCAATGTACGACGCTGGCAACGGTATGGACTTGTTGCTGTAGATCCCGTGACAGACTACTGGACAGAAGCCCAGCTCGAAGAAATCCGCGAAGTCATGTCAGCCAATGCCCACGGCGCAACGGCGCAGGAAATGCACGATGGCCGCAGGCAATCAGAGGGCGTAATGACGTATGGCTGGCCCGCCCGCCGTGGCGAAATCCTGACCAGCCTGGAGTTTGGTTCAGACAGGCAGTTGATCCGGGTTATCCGTAGCCTGAGTCGTGACTTTGCCGGTGACGATTTTGTCCGGTCTTTAATGCGTCCACTCTGCAGTTGGCTGCGCGAGGACCAGCGTCGTGGCGCTGCGCGCAGGCTTGCCCGCTTTGAACATGTCACGGAGCATCATCACGCCTGTGTGACCCGCGCAGCCTCTCGCTCGGCCAGCGTACCGCTGTTGCTTGAGATTGCAGGTGAAGTACAGAACACAGATGTGCTGCTTGAGGCCATCCGGTTAACGGCACAGGGCTTTAGTGTGGATGTCTGCGTGGACACCTCTGTGCCGCTGCCAGCTCATCAGCGTAAGTCTTACGATCACCATCTGATCTGGCAGGCCAGCCAAATCAGCGTTCAGTAGCCGGTTCGCGTTAATGCTGCCCTTCCCCTCTTCATTCCGCAAACAGGTTAGCGTTTTCTCTGCACTCCGCGTGGCTGCGGTATGTTCTCCGGCGCTTTCCCTTGCGTTCTGACACCCTCTTGCGTGCTGTTCTGGTGTGGATACGCGTGACCCCAGCCTTACAGTAAACGCACTCATTTATCCTTCAATCCTGACGTTTTATGAAAGACCGTGGACTAACGCGGGCCATAGCATGGCGGTGATTGCGCCGGACAGGTTAGTTCCGGGCCGCCTTTTCCGGTTACGCATCCGCGGCGGTTCATGCCCCCAGTGATGCGCCCCATACAACTCAATGCCACTGGCGGCGCACAATGCGGCGGCGACGCGAGTCTGCGCCCGCTGCGTACCGCTTCTCTCAGAGGGCGCACACGTTCTGTGAATACCGGCTAACGACGCGTGGCAGAGCCGGCCAGTGCGCTTTCAGGCTGAATGCGTTCGAGCCTGACAGGGGTGCTTTTATAGGCCGGTATACCGCTTTTGGTATCATGGCTGTCCAGCGGTACCAGTACGTTCGCTTCCGGATAATAGGCTGCGACCGAACCATAGGCCATATCGTGCACCACGATGGTCAGCTTATCCATGCGCCTTGAGGTCGGGTTACCGTCCGGGTCCAGGGCGATGACGTTGACCTGCTCGCCGACGCGTAACTGCCGTTTTTCGGCCTCATCCGGGTTGATAAACAGCACATCCCGGCGTCCTGTTACGCCCCGGTAGCGATCGTTCAGACCATAGAGCGTTGTATTGTATTGGTCGTGGCTGCGCAATGTCGTCAGCACCAGATCGTGGCAGGTCAGTGAGCGTGGATCTTCATTGATGCCCGCCATCACCAGGAACTGCGCTTTTCCTGACGGCGTGTGCCAGATGCGCTCGGATGCGCCATTGGGCAGGCGAAAACCACCCGGTTGTTGAATGCGCTGATTATAGTTTTCGAAGCCCGGAAACACCGCTTCAATGGCCTGGCGGATATTACTGTAATCACGCGTCATCTTGTCCCAGTCGACAACCGTATCAGGCAATGTGGCTTTCGCCAGGCTGGCCACCAGCAGCGGCTCTGACTTCAGGTGCGGCGAGGCGGGATCGAGCGTGCCTCGTGAAGCATGTACCATCGACATGGAATCCTCAACCGTGACACTTTGCGCACCCGAGGGTTGCTCATCCACCTCCGTGCGTCCCAGTACCGGAAAAAGATAACTGTGCTTTGCCATCAACAGATGTGAACGGTTCAACTTCGTCGCCATATGCACTACCAAATCCAGATTGCGCATGGCAGGAAAGGTGACCTGTGGGTCAGACATGGCTTCAGCCAGGTTGCCGCCAAGGCACAGCAGCGCTTTAGCACTGCCGTCACGGATGGCGCGAATTGCCTCAACCGCGCCGTGACCGTGTTGTCTGGGCGGCGTAAAGCCAAACACTTTTTCCAGACTGTTCAGCAGACTGTCAGACGGGATTTCGGTAATCCCAACCGTGCGATCACCCTGAACATTGGAGTGGCCGCGCAGCGGACAAATGCCGGCCCCCTTTTTGCCCATGTTGCCGCGCATCAGCAACAGATTCGCGATTTGCTGTACATTCTGTGTTCCGTACTGATGTTGTGTAATGCCCATGCCGTAGCAAATAATGGTGCGATCCGCCTCCGCATACAGCCGGGCAAGATGCTGAATCTCTTCACGCTCCATCCCTGAAACTTTCAGAATGTGCGCCCAACTGGTCGCCTCCAGATCGGCCTTCAGCGCCTCGAAGCCCTCAGTGTGTTCATGAATAAAGGCCTCATCCAGCACACCCGGTTCGCCCTGTTCTCTGGCCGTCGCATCCATAGCGAGCAGGAATTTCATCATCCCTTTCAACATGGCCGCGTCACCGCCTACGCGCACTTTATAATAGGTTGACGCCAGCTCGGTTGAGCCCATCGACAGCATCTCGATTGGGCTTTGCGGTGAGGTAAACCGCTCCAGCCCGCGTTCGCGTAACGGATTAATCGCAACAATCGTCGCACCACGTTTTGACACCTCTCTGAGCGTGCCCAACATGCGCGGATGGTTGGTGCCCGGGTTATGACCAATACATAAGACAAGGTCGCAATGGTCAAAGTCATCCAGCTCGACGGTGCCCTTTCCTACGCCGATGGATTCCGGCAACCCCACACTGGTCGGCTCGTGGCACATATTGGAACAGTCTGGGAAGTTATTGGTACCGTATTCGCGGGCAAACAACTGCCAGAGAAAAGCGGCTTCATTCGATGCGCGGCCAGAGGTATAAAACTCAACCATGTTCGGATCGCTATAGCTGCGCAGCCGCTCACCTATTTCACGAAAGGCCGTTTCCCATGCGATGGGCTGATAGGTATCGCTGGCCGCATCATATTTCATCGGATGGGTCAGCCTCCCTTCGCCTTCCAGATCCAACGCGCTGCGCGCCCACAAATCGCTGACCTTGTTAGCCGCGAAAAAATCGGGCGTGGCACGCTTACTAGTGGCTTCCCACGACACCGCTTTGGCCCCGTTTTCGCAAAACTCAAAAGAAGACGTATGCTGCGGATCAGGCCAGGCGCAGCCGGGGCAATCAAACCCCTGGGGCTGGTTCACCCTGAACAGGGCAATGACGTCCTGTTTCACCGCCATTTGTCCCCGAATCGCATCCGCTACAGCTTTTAATGCGCCCCAGCCACCCGCTGAGCCGCCATACGGTTTGACCCCAAAAGTACGATTCGTTTCTTTCATTTTTATCCCAACCTGTATCAATGGCTTTTGCTTAAGCCTGGTACAGGATTGGGAACACGCCTGTTAAGCAGGGCGCAAAGCCTGATTTAATTTTTGCAAAATGTTACCTCGCTGCGGTTAATTGCAGCCCATGCGCTTTTTGTGTCCCAACGGCGTTACCCGCCGTGTTTCGCTTAAAAGGCAGAATTTTAAATCACGCGTAAATAGCGAGCCGACGTCACTTTTCATTTGCATAATCATGAGCAGGCAGCGTCCGCCAAATAGCGGGAAAATGACGACGAAAATCATATCCACTCGCGTCGCATGATATTCATTTATCCGTTCTGCTTATTTCTGGCTGGCCATTGACGCTTCTGGCGGTTTATATTTCTCCGGTGAGTCACGCCAACGGCCTGTTCGCTTACCCTTTCAGTTCTGACTTTACAGCAGCATCCTGTAGAGGTTCTTTTTTACTGGCCCCCCAGACATCATCATAGGCATAACCGGTCAGCGCTTTGATCACCTCACGGGTTTCGGCATCACAGTCTTTAGGTGAACCGCCCAGCTTACGGCGTGCGACTTCTTTAATCAGCAATTTGTGGCTGCGCTGGGTCAGTTTGAACTGGAACGTCAGCCAGAAACTCACGGCCAGAAGCGCGCCTGTCACGCCTGCCATCAGCAGGACAATGGCGGTGATTGCGCTATCAGGCTGAGCGCCGTTCCCTTTGGCAAACCCGCTTTCCTGGAGCACCACGCCAATAGTAAAGATGGCAATCGCGACCGAACTTTTGCGCGTAAGCACCATGACCCCCGCGAAGATGCCTTCCCGGCGCTGACGGGTTACCATTTCATCAATATCGGGAATGAAGCTGTAAATATTCCACGGAATATAATACAGCCCCGCGCGCGCTATCCCCATAAACAGGAAGGCGGCGCTAAATAACAGCACGGGTACATGCCACTGCCAGAGATAAACGGCATACAGAAAAAGCAGCACGACGGCAATAGATATATAAGAGAGTCTCAAGGCGTTAGAGGGCGTCATAGAAAATCTGCCCAGCAACAGCATAAATAAAAAGGTGCCGGGGATAGACATAAACATCATATTACTCAGAAGCAGCGAGGCTAATGAGGCATCCTGTTTTAACCCATAAATAACGAAATAGGTAAAAACGGCAAGAAACACATCCATCGCTGTGAACGAGCAGATATAAATGAGCAGGTGCTGACGAAACGCCCGAATTTTAAATGACGAGGCGAGATCCACAAACATGTGTTTCACATGCGAAAGAAAATGACGCGCGGGTGCCGGTGGCTTTTGAACCTCGTCTGCATCCTGAATATCTTTCGCTTCCCAGGTGGTATACCAGGTAATAAATACCGCGACGCAGTAAATCACTGAGAAAATCACGCCCGTCAGTGTATAGGTGATGGCGTTGTCTTTGCCCGTGTACGTCATGATGACGCCCGGTACCGAGACCGCAAGAAAACTTCCCAGCGAGGAAAACATCATCCGCACGCCGGAAAGGCGAGTGCGTTCACTGAAACGGTTGGTCATTTCTGACGACAGGGTTTCCCACGGCACCAGCACCATGGCAGATAACAATTCGATGGTGAGATAGGTACCAAGATAATACCAGTAGCTCATGTCTGTGACCCATAATGCGCCGTACAGCAGCATCAGAGGCGAGGAAATTAACAAGAAGAAACGACGACGGCCGAATTTGCGCCCGGCCCAGGTATGGCCGAAATTATCCGTGATATACCCCATGATCGGACTCAGTACGGAATCAATCACCCTGGCGATGGCGAAGATGGATCCGGCTTCCAGCACCGATAACCCGCAGTAGGTGGTATAAAAAAACAGTAACCAGGCACCTATCACTGCAAAGGCACCGCCCCCAAATAAGTCGGTAATGCCGTAGCCTGTTGCTACGCCATACCCGACGCGACGTTCAGTCGGTTTAACCATTTATCTGCTTCCTGTTCTGGTCGGTGTTTTATAACGGCAAGCCAGTGCCTGCCGTCGCTGTTATCAACAGAATTGGAAAAGAATGGGCGTGCGGGCTGACTACACCGCGTTAGCTAACATTTGGGCTTTGATACACAGTTCAGCCGCTTTAAACGCATGTTCCTGCGTCATGGCGTGCTCGGTGCGATGCAGACAGTCGGTGATCAACTGGCCAAAGAACGGGAAACCCACCGTGCCCGCCACGCTGTAGCGAAACTCACCGTCCTGATTCACCAGGTAAACCACATCCTGCTCGTCACGCGTGAGATCGGTATACTTGCGAATTTCGATGTAACCGTCGGTTCCGAGCAGCGTCATTCGCCCGTCGCCCCAGGTCGATAAGCCTTCCGGGGTGAACCAGTCACAGCGAAAATAGCCGGTTGCGCCATTTTCCCCTGCCAGCATCGCCTCGCCGAAATCTTCAAACTGCGGATGGTACGGATGGTGAAAATTGCGCACCTGACTGGCAACCACACGGGCCTGACTATTGCCGGTGTAATAGAGAAACTGCTCGATCTGGTGGCTGCCGATATCGCACAAAATGCCGCCAAAGTAGCGACGTTGATAGAACCAGTCCGGACGACCGGTTCCTTCGCGATGCGGGCCCGTGCCCAGCGTTTGCACCACCCGACCAATCGCGCCCTGTTCCACCAGCTGTCCCGCGAAAACCGCGCTCTCAACGTGCAGACGCTCGCTATAGTACACCGCATATTTGCGGCCGGTTCTGGCGCACATGGCTTTGGCATCGTCCAGCTGTTCCAGGCTGGTGAGTGGGGCTTTATCGGTGAAGTAATCTTTCCCGGCCGCCATGACTTTCAGTCCCAGCGCACAGCGTTCCGAGGGAATGGCCGCCCCTGCCACCAGCCGCACCTGTGTGTCAGCGAGGATCGTGTCCAGGGAATCCGCCGCCTGAGCCTGCGGAAACTGTTGCAGGAACCTGTCGACTTTGGTCGCGTCCGGGTCATAAACCCATTTCAGCGTCGCCCCGGCTTCAGTCAGGCCATTGCACATCGCATAGATATGCCCATGATCCAGCCCGGCGGCAGCGATAATAAACTCGCCTGGGTTCACAACCGGCTGGGGTTTGCCTTTCGGCGCGTAGTTCATGCCATCCTTTTGATTCATGGTGTTGTCCTCACGCAAAGTTTTTGCCTAACGGGATCGCATCCTCATCCGCGAAATTTTCCACGGAGGCCTGTTTTTCATAAAAGTGCGGTGCGCTGGCAATCAGGCCACCGGTACGGTAGAAGGTGTCGTTGCTGGCAATCGGCAGTGTGACGGTGGTATGGGTTATAGCCGACTTGTAGATGGCGGTGATTAACGCCAGGGATTGCTTGCCCTGCTCACCGTCTACCAGCGGCGCACGCTGCTGCTCAATGGCCGAGAAAAAGTCATCCACCTGACCGGCATGCAGTGTCCATGTCAAGGGCGGGATCTGCGCATACAGCTGGTCCAGTTCGTTTTCCAGCGCGATGTGATGATCCTGTTCCGGAAAGCCGTTTTCCGCCGCCTGATAAGCAACGGGTTGCCAGGGCGCAGAGAGCCGCGCTTTCTCGCCCTGTAAAATGATTTTTTGATCTTCACCGTGATGCACCACCGAGGCCGTCAGCTGTGCCAGCGTGCCGTTCGGGTAACGGAAAATAGCGGCACTGAGATCTTCGACCTCCGCATTGTCATGGGCGACATTGCTCATCATGGCGACCACGTCCGTCGGTGCGCCGAGCATCCATTGCAGCGCATCGATGTGGTGCACAGCATGATTGAGCGTGCAGCCCCCACCTTCTTTTTCCCACGTCCCGCGCCACCACAGGTCGTAGTAGGCATGACCGCGCCACCACAATGAATCAACCTGGGCGTGACAAATCTTTCCTGCCAGGCCGGAATCCACGGCCGCTTTTAACCGCCAGAAGGCATCGGTAAAGCGGTTCTGCGCCACCACGGAGAGCACTTTGCCGCTGGCCTTTTGCGCCGCAATCATGGCATCGCACTCTTCAAGCGATGCCGCCATCGGCTTCTCGCACAGCACATGTTTGCCTGCCTGTAGCGCCGCTATCGTATTCTCGGCATGCACATAAGGCGGCGTGCAGACATCCACCACATCGATATCTGCGCCATCCGCCAGCATGGCGAGATGATCGCTGTACACGCGTACATCCTTCAGGCCGTAACGCTGCAATTTATCGCGGGCTTTGTCCGGGTACACATCCACTACCGCCACAATTTTGCCGCGTTCGGGAAACTGCAAAAACGCCTGAATATGTAAATTGGCAATATTACCCATACCTACTATCGCAATTTTTAACATGCCACTTCTCCGTCTTTGACCGTCGCTGTTGTCTTTGCGAGGAACATAGAAAAGCGGCTGTCGTGGGACAAACTGTTTTTGTGAGAATGTTCGCAGAGCGGCAAGGTAGTTTGTGAACAGCATGTAAAACCGCATTACTATCAAGCCACTACGGCTGCAAAAAATTGCAAAAATTGATTGGGACGGGGATCACACTATGGCGGGCAAGCTCAGGATGGACGAAATTTCGGCAAAAACCGGGTACTCTGTCAGTACCGTTTCGCGCGTACTGAGCGGCAAGGCTTATACCAGTGAAAAAGCCCGTAATGCGATTGTGCGCTGTGCACGTCAACTGGGTGTGTTGCACGACATGGTCAGCAGCCGCCTGTTAATTAACGGTCTGGTGGTCTTTGCGCCCGCCCGGACCTTTGCGCCGCGCGGCGATCACTTCTATCTGGAAGTGACGCGCGGGATTGCCGAAGCCTGTGCCAGCCATGATGTGCACATCAGTTACTGCCCACTGGAGGAACAGCGTGCCGATGTGAAACTGTTTCTGGAGAAGGCGGGCGCAAAAAGCAACGATGCGATCATCATCATCGGCACCGACGATCAGGCGATATTCAGCCTGGCAGCCTCGCTGAATAAACCCTGCGTCCTGATAAATTCCCGCGATAAAGACATGAAACTGGATGCGGTCTCCCCCGATCACCATGCGATTGGGTTCAGCGCCATGCAGCACCTGTTTGAGCAAGGGCACCGCCGGGTTTTGACCGTCACCTGTCTGCGCCGTGAAACGCTGTTTCTGCGGCTGGAGGGAATTAAAGACGCGTATCGCCATTTTCACCTGCCCTTTAGCGCGCAAAAGGACCTGATTGTGGTTGAAGCCTATTCTGAGCATGAAACCGAAGCCGCCCTGAATGGCTGGCTGGACGAACATCCGCGTGAGGAGTGGCCCGATGTGATAGTGCCGGTGGGCAAAGGGATTATTACCGGCGTTCAGACTGTGCTGGCGGCACGTTCCTTGCGTATTCCCGAGGATATCTCACTGATGACGACCGATCTGGCAAGTCAGCTGGCGGGCGCGGCCGGCAGGCCGGTGACAGGCTTTGCCGTCCCGTGTCGGGAGCTGGGCTACGAAGCCATCCAGCTTCTGCAGAACCGTCTAAACCGGCCCCATGCGCCCGTGTATAATCTGCTGTTACAGGCAAAACTGATCGACCACGGCACGGTCGCCAATGCCACTCGCCATGCGGCGCGGGAGGAAATACGGGACGATCAGACACCGGCCTGAACAGAGGGATGCGGGTTTGCAGCAGGCAAGTCATCTGTTGCAGGCCCCGCTCAACGCTAGCATTTGTGATTAGCCGGCTGACACGGGCACAATAGGCGTGAATTCTCACCGAGCCCACAAGGCAAACTGTGCAAAACAGCCTGCCTTTCCTGCCCACATAGCTGAATACAGGCTTCCCTCTTCACCTCATCGTGCTTTGTAAACCGGTTTGCATCGTAGACCTGCCCTGCCGACGCTCTTGCCGGTTCGGCATCCTGACCTCCCCGCCGGACAGTTATCACGCCTGACCCGATCTTCTGGTTCGTTGCTGCGCATGTCAGTTGCCGTGACCGCCTCCCGTTTGCGCTATACAGGTGCCTTCACGAATTCGCCTGCAAACGTGCCAGCATACGTTGCCTGTTGACATAAATAATGGCGCAGAGCAGGAGGCTCAGCATGGCCGTGCTTATAAATACGCCCGGCCCGGTCATGGCCAGCATCACACCACCCAGTAGCGGCCCGGCAGCAATACCGAGCGTTGACAATGTTGAGGCGCCCAGGTAGGCACCTCGATGTTCGGCGGGTGCCAACTGGTCGAGTAAAATATTCAGGTTCGGCATCAGAATCGCTTCGCCTGCACTAAACAACACGGTGACAGACAGCCAAAGCCAACTATCCGCTGTTCGCAGGGAGAAAAAACACAGCTGTGAGAAAAAGAAAATCACTGCACCCAACAGAATTCGCTGAGGTAAATGCATCCTCGCCATAATGCGGACCAGAAAGGTTTGAAATACCAGCACGGTCGAGGCATTCGTGACCAGTATTAACGTCACCAGCTTTACAGCCGCGTCGCTGTTCAGTAACAGAAGGTACTGGGGCAGTACCGCTTCAAAATGAATAAAAACGATACTGCACAATGTGCTGCACAAAAGCCCGGCCACAAAAATTTTATCTCTGATAATAATTCCCATAACCTGGTGAAGTCTAACAGCGGAAACCTTGTCGGCCGGCGGCGTGTTCACCGGTTTACCCGCCGGGATAAACAGGAGCACGTAGATAAAAAAAGGGAAATAGCTCAGGCCGGTTATCAGAAATGTGCCTTTCTGAGACGTCAGGCCAAAAGCAATGCCCACCAGGGGGCCCAACACCGCAGCGACGTTGACCAGGTAGTAGCGCACTTGTAAAGCCAGTGCGCGGCGGCGACGATCGCCCAGTAAATCACTCATTAACGCACGCAAAGGCGGATCAACCCACGCAAAGCAAACGCCGATAATCATCAGGCCGGTAATAAACAGACCGACTCCCGTCGCCTGCGCCAGAAGGATATAGCCGACTGCCGAAAATCCACAGCCCATCAGCAGAATAATCCGTCGTCCTAACCTGTCCGAAATCTGGCCGCCATACATGCCCAGCCCCACGGATACCAGCGCACTACTGGTCATCGCGCAACCGATGGCAACAGGCGACATGTGGTAGTTCTGTGTCATGATCATTGCGATAAATGGCCAGGCCATAAAATAGCTGAACCGAATAATCAGGGTAAAAATGAGCAGCGCGTGAACTGTCGCCGGAAAGGTTTTTAACGTCTTAAATACACCGGGCTCTACCCTGATTTCAGCGGCGGGCTTTGTTGTCATACGTCACCTTATGATGGGTCTGTTGCACACTGAAGCGTCAGAGAATCGCACGGCTTGTCAATTAGTAATATAAGTATTCCTGACACGATGCAATATAAAATCACGCTAACTCTTTGATTCACAGGGTTATGACGTATTCAACCCTCGCCACAGGATAATGTAATGAAAAGCCTGTTAGTGATTTATAACGTCAGGCGTTAATCCTGAAACAAACACCAAGACCGCCAGGGGCGCAGGCGAGAAACAAGGCGATATTGCGCATCGTTGGAAAATTACGCCTGATTCTCACGTCAGCCTGAATGCGCAGGATGGGTTTTACCCACTCTTTAAAGTTCGCCATCCCATCAATGTAAGGCGGCCATTTTTTCTCCTAACGCAGCGGTTTTTAACTGTTTCCTTACTAAAAGGGACGCCGCGCAGAGATAGCCGTTTTTTTATCCGTACATCATGCAGGCCCGGACGCTGCCTGAAATCAGACACTGTCTTGTCAGTGGTTACCCGACAAAGACCCACTCGATTGTGAATAGCAGGGATTATGTGCTCCGGGAAGAAGCCGGGATCGCCGTCGTTCAGGTGATAAGACCGGTTACACCGGATAACAGGGAACGGCTTACAGGTCGTAATACAGCGGGGCGGTTTCAGAGGAAATGGAGACAGGTCTGCCCGTACCAGGTGTTGCTGCCAGCAGAAAGCTTTAACAGGTTGCATGAAGCGAACAGCGCTACAGGCTGGCTGTTTCACCACGTGCTTGTGTTTTCAGACCGGAAATAACGGACCCTGTTTAGCATAATATGGCACCCCTCAGGCTGGTGATAACAAGGCGCTAAGCGCGCCCCGAATACCCTTATTGCGGTAGTGCATGCGCAAAAAATTTAACCCCATCAGGCCAGGCGCCCCGATGGCCTGAAAAGGCGGCAGCGGCGTGACCGATCGTCATATTTCGGCTGCCTGCCTGGGTGATATCCGGACCGTCAGCGCGTAATCTTGCCAGCGAGATACGTGACGGCCTGACAACAGCGATATGACCCGGTCTGTGCTGATCGGGGCTTTCATAGGCGACCACCACCAGCATGCCTTTATTCGCCAGCTGCTGAGCGTGCCACGCATCGCTGACCCTGATCCAGCCTGACTGACGCCCTTCACTACTGTCAAACCAGCGCGTTTGTGCGCTCGCCAGGAAAATCTGGCTGTGCTGAGGCGGCCTGAGCATATAGACGCCCAGGCGTGCGCCTACCGCCGCCGCAAACGCACTGCAGTGCGTATGATTACCGGGACCAGAATAGTTATCCGGTCTGTCAGGCTTGCCCGTTTCCCAGTTGACGTGATGATGATTCAGCCATAAATGCTCCACGTCCGCATGGTCAAGCACGGCAAGAATCTTTTGCGCGTTGGGCGTGAGCGCGCCGCAACAGGGCGCATCCTGCGGCGGCACGGACTGGACGTTGCCAGCCGGAACCGGGCTGGCGACAGCCGACAGGGACGGGAAGAGAAAAGCCGCACTCGCAAAGACGGCCAACGCATATCTGCTCAGTGATGGTTTCATAGTGACCTGACTGTATAGAATTAAGGTTCGTCATTGAAAGGGCTTCTTCAGGAAGCGCACGCGCGCGACCCTTCGCCCGCCATTCCGTGCGGTGAAGCGCCTGACCCATCGCGCCTGCCTGCACCTTTACTTTACGCCTCTGCCACATCTTCAGGGTTGGGTTTCTGCATGACGAATTGAGCTCTGCCTTCCGGGTTTCCCGCCTGAAGCGGCGAACAGCCTGCGTGTTTCTGTCATCGCACGCCCGGTCGTGGCGTGCCTCGGTGACGTGACACGTCAGGCGGATTTCAACTTACTCCGGCAGGTGGTTTTTTTGCAAGGGTCACGTTCTGTAAGAACCGCAAGGTCACCACGGAGAATCTGTGGTGACCCCTGCCCGTTCAGAGCCTGCGCCCGTTTTCAGCAGCACAGGCGTTTGTGTTGATTTTCAAAAACTCTGCCAGTTGGTCTCCGCTGCAGCGGGAACAATATTGCTGACAGGGCGCGTCATGGCGGGCGGAGCTATCGCGCTTTTCACTTCCTTAAGCGCGTCAGGTCCTGCACGCTGGATAACAAACGTGGCAACCAGGCGGTTTAATGCTGAGGCCTGTTCCATTAATGAACGCGACGCAGAGGATGCTTCTTCCACCAGGGCCGCATTTTGCTGCGTCACATCATCCATTTGATTGACGGCCAGATGGACCTGGCTAATTCCCTGAGACTGTTCCTGGGCGGCGACAGAGATTTCATCGACCAAATCGGTAACCTGCCGGACGGCATCGTTCATTTTGTGCATATTTGTACCCACCCCTTCAGCCTGTACCGCACCGGCTTCCACAAAGCCCATTGACGATTCAATCAGCGCTTTAATCTCGCGGGCTGATGATGACGAACGCTGCGCCAGGTTGCGCACCTCGCCAGCCACGACCGCAAAACCACGGCCCTGCTCACCTGCCCGTGCGGCTTCGACCGCCGCATTCAGGGCAAGGATATTGGTCTGAAAGGCAATCCCCTCAATGAGAGAAATAATGTCGGTAATTTTGGCCGAGCTTTCGCGTATATCGCCCATCGTCGTCAGCATTGTTTTCACCCGATCTGCGCTGTCTTCTGAAATCTCACGCGCATTTTTCGCTAACTGGCTGGCCAGTCGGGTATTTTCTGCCGTCTGACGCACCGTTTCACTCAGCTCTGACATACTGGCAGCCGTTTGCTCAAGTGATGCCGCCTGCTCTTCAGTCCTTGCCGATAAATCCTCGTTACCCGCTGACATTTGCGATGACGCTGTACTGACAGACTGCGCGGCACTTTCTACTGCGTTCAGTGACAGCGACACAGTCTGAATCAGATGGTTAAACGCTTTTGCCGTCAGGCCGATTTCATCAGAGCGTGTGTCATCTGCTTTGAGAGTGAGATCGAGGTTTTCGCTGGCCTGCTCCATCGTCAGGCGCATGGCATTCAGCTGGCGGCGAATGGCTAAAATTGTCTTAACGGTAAAGAACCCCAGCAGCAAAATAGCGGCGGCTGAGCCGGTGATCAGGGTTAACAGCGTATGATAATAGGTTCTGTCGTTTTCTCTGCTGAGCGCATTGGCGAGATTGGTATTGAGCTGAAGTTGCTGCTGATAATTCGCAATGAGCTGTCGGGCTTCGGCGCCAATCCCTGTTGTCCCCTGCAACATTCCCAGAGACACAGCATCATTCTGAGCACGTGAGGCGGCCAGAAAGGCCGGCAGGTCGCGTTCTATTTTATTAATCATAGTAAACGCCTTTTCCGTCATTTGCCTGTCTTGCTCGTTGGACGTGTCCTCTGCAAGGTAGTGCTGATTAAGCGCACGAATATGTTTGATTGTGTCGTTGACTTCTTTTTCGATGACAGCCTGCCTGGCCAGGTCAGTCACGCTCTGATGATGATAAAGGGCGATGATGACGGCATTACTGCCTTCAATCATCTTTGAAATACCGGTGATTGACGGGACCGTATTTTCGTTAACGTATTTGAAGCGGGTCTGAAACCCTTGCGACACGCTGACAGATACGACAACCATAGCAACCAGCGCTGCGGAAAGCAGCGAAAACGTGAATAAAAGACGCTGAGTTATAGTCATTGTTTTTACCTGGTAAAAGAGAAAAGAAATACGTCTGATATGATTCAGAAAAGAGGCGACATACAGACAGTCAAATAAAATATCGGCGCCATAAAAAAATAATCAAACGGAGTTCCCGCTCTGTTTACACGCCATTTATACATGCCTCCCTCCTGAAAAAACAACTCACTGAAAGGCCTCAGTTATTTTTGCAACGCTGTTTTCTAAAAATTTAATGCCGCGCATTTAAAACGTAATAACCCCCCTTTTTCTGTGCCTGACGTTAAGCCCCCGCCTTTATCATTCATTTTTCCTGTTAAAAGGGAAAAACCATCAAGAAAATTAAAGCAGTATTTTAAATGACATATTTAAATATTTTTTCTTTACGCGGGAGCGCTGTTCTGTAAGGGGGGAATCCTGCATCGCGTCCTCACATTGCAGAGCGGCGTCCTGCTGCTTTCTGATGCGACAGCCAGCCTCACTACACGAAAACGCCATAAAAATACTGTTAAAACAAAAAATTATGGCAAAATCGCGTTGCGACACGTGCCATTAAACCGTTACCCTGTCGTTTTCAATACGGGAACATTTCACGTCATCAGCCACGCTGAATGCCTGTACAGTGATGAACCGGCAACGCATAAAACCCTATTTTTAATTTATCCTTAAGCGATAACTCATTACTTATAGCCATAAAAAAAGCCCGGCATGCCGGGCTAACACCAATCAATAAACTGCCACCTTTAGGCCGACACTGTATAGCGCAGCGCAGGAAGTGTAGTTGAGCGCCGCATTATTACTGTAGGGAATACCATAAGAGATGTAATCAGATGTTATTTTTTCGCAAAACTCAATTAAGCGCCGCACTATTTTAATAGCCTTATATCATTTTTCTCTTTTCTGCAATGCTGTGTCATTGCAGCCATATAAACGCTTTGCTGCTGTCTGCTTTTTTAAACGGCATCGTGAACATGAGGTTATTTTTTTACGACGCAGGCGCGGGACATATTTACGTTAACAGAAAAGTGTCTCACAGGCGGCTTTCGCCATCAGCCGGTCAGCGCGCATCAGAAAGCCCTGACAGGGGCTGCGCCTCACCGGGCGTTGATTTTCGCAGCCAGGCGCATCCTGTTAGTCACCCGTGTCATGCTGATAATGACTCGCTGTCAGCTGAGACAGTGAGGATATCCCCCTCAACATTCATGACGTTGCATCAGATAACAGGGTTCATCCGGTTACTGCACCGCCCGCCCGGATAGCCCGGCGGGCGGTGATCTGTCAGACCTGAAATGCCTCCACCATGTTACGCAGCGCATGCGCTTGTTCTGACAACGAATGGGAGGCAGAGGATGACTCCTCGACCAGGGCTGCATTGTTCTGCGTTACGCCATCCATCTGGCTCACCGCGATGCTGACCTGCGAAATGCCCTGCATTTGCTCAGAGGAAGCCAGAGAAATATTATCCATAGCCTCAGCCAGCTCGTTCACCCTCCCCACAATATTGACAATGCTCTGTCCGGTCGTAGACGCCACCGTGGTGCCGTTTTCTACCTGACCTACCGCCTCTTCAATCAGCAGTTTGATATCGCGCGCAGCCGTAGCGCTGCGCTGCGCAAGCGTTCTGACTTCACCGGCCACTACCGCAAATCCCCGGCCCTCTTCGCCTGCGCGTGCCGCTTCAACCGCAGCATTGAGCGCCAGAATATTGGTCTGGAAAGCGATGCCTTCAATGACGGTCGTAATATCACGCACTTTCGTTGCGCTCATGGATATGTCCTGCATGGTATCGACCATCCGCTGCACATCCTCTTCGCCGCCTCGGGCAAGACGGGCGGTTTCGCGGGCAGATTCGGCGGTCTGCCGTGCGCCGCTGGTGTTGCTTTTCACCGTGGCCGTCAGCTGCTCCATGCTGGCGGCCGTTTCCTGTAAAGCTGCCGCCTGCTGTTCGGTGCGGGAAGAAAGCTCGGCATTCCCCTTAGAAATTTCATCGGCGGCTAACGCGACAGCGTTCGACGTATCCCGGATATTCGCGACCATGTTGCGCAGGTTGGCCTGCATGACATGAAGGGAAGCCAGCAGGCTGGTCGTGTCGTTGCGACGAAGTGTGACAGGTGACGTTAAATTTCCGGACGCAATCGATGCTGCCAGCGCCTGTGCCTGCGCCGGTTCGCCGCCCAGCTGGCGCATCAGCGTACGGATAATGATAACGCAGGCCATCACAGCAACAACCAGAGACAAAAAGACCATTATCGCCATCAGACTGGCCGTACGTGACGCTGACTCTCTGGCATCAGAAACCGTTTTTTGACTCACCTCCATCTGAATCTCGGAAAGCCGATCCAGGGCGTCCAGCATTTTCCGCTGTACCGGCCGTACCGTTTTCAGCAGGTAATCAATTGTGGCCGCCTGGTCGCTTTGCATCGCCTTCTGGCCTGCCATGGTGATCAGGTTCAGCGCCTGGTCATCTTTAGCGAGCAGGTTCTCCAGGGCATTTTTCCCTTCGGCTGATACATTCTGCGACATGCTGCTGACCAGTTTTTCGCGTTTCGCCAGGTAGTTCGCTTTCTGGTTCTGCACCCGCTCCCACTCGGTTTGCTTCTCTTTTGCATCGCTCAGTAAGGCAATATTTCTTACCGCAACGGACATATCCCGGGCAGCACTGCGCATATCCTGGATCAGATTGTACCGATACATTTTATTGTTGACGGCATTATCCATGTCGTCCCGTGCCTGCCAGAGTGCGTGAAGCGCAATGCCTGTACAGAGCACAAAAAGCAGGATGAGCAGACTGAAGCCTGCAGCGAGACGTGTGGCAATTTTCATGGTGTTTTCCCCGATAATGTTGCTACTGCTGTGTGTAGTCCGGTTTTGCTGAATACATTTGCCGGAAAGATCTCTGCAAATGAAAATGTGTGTTTCCTTCACCTGTCAGTAACGGCTGACAGGGAAATCTATATAGATGACAAAATGGAATTCGGGTGGGACAGAGCGGACAGAAAGCAAAGCCAATACGGCAAAGTCGCGCATAGCGCGGCTGGGAGGGCGAAAACTCTTTTTTCAGAATATTGTTAGTAAACATGTCACGATAAAACGCGGCGTATCAGACACCTCCCGACACAGGGGGATCATGCTGTTCGAATGCGATCTCCAGCTTCTGTGAACAGCAGTGTGTTACGTTGACGGCAACGCCCGAAGGCCAGACGTAACCTCATGAATTCTGTACGGGCGGAGGCGGTTCTGTGCCCGGTTTGCGATGAGCATCGACACGGTCAGGATGATTCATCGGGTCCCTTTCGGAAATGCCTGTGACGCGATGTTGTCCGTTGTTCAGACGGGGAAGATGCCGTAAAACGCTTTTCCATTCCCCCGTTAACCCGTCTTACCTGCCGCCAGAAAGCATGGCAACGGCTATTCTGCCGGGGAGACTGAATGGACGGGTGTGCCCCGGCGATCCCAGCGGCGGGCCATCCACCACAGCAGTGCCGTGATACACCAGCCAATACACCACGACACATCGTTACCGGCAAACAGCCAGGTGAGTGAACCATGGTGAAGTGGATTGTCGATAAACGGCAGTTGTACCAGCACACCCAGGACATAAACGGTAATCCCCACCCTGTTCCAGCGGCTATAACGTCCGTCTGGCTGTGACAGCGCAGGAATATCCACTTTGCCCTGGGTGATCACATAAAAATCGATCAGGCTAATCGCGCTCCATGGCACGAAAAACGCCAGTAAAAACAGCAGAAAATGGGTGAACGTTTTCAGAAAAGCGGGTTCACTCAGCAAGGCAATCACACAGGCCACACTGACCATCAGGACCACAAACAGAATGCGTGCACCCCGACCCATTGCGGATTGCTGGCGGAAACCCGAAACAATAGTGGTCAGTGCCATAAAACTGCCGTAAGCGTTCAGGGTGGTGAACGTGATTTTGCCGAAGCAGATAGCGAAATAGATCACCATCGCCATCGTGGGCGTACTGCCCAGGCTGACAATATAGCCAACCTCGTTGCCCGCAAACGCCTTTCCGGCCAGCGCCGCGACAATCACACCCAGCGTCATGGACGCCTGCGTCCCCGTTACGGTGCCGAAAAACACTGACCAGAACAACGTCTTCGCGGAGACATTCGCAGGCAAATAGCGCGAATAGTCGGAGACATAAGGGCAAAATGCGATCTGCCATGAGGAGGAGAGCGACACCGCCAACAGGAAATGAGCCAGCGTGAAGTGCTGATTCTGCCAGACAGGCGTTAAGTCATGCGTTACCACCAATGTGATAAACAGATAAGCAAAAGCCAGTACACCAACAAGGCTGACCAGTTTGCCAAGCTGATGGATCACCCGGTAACCCAGCACCGCAATGACGATGATTAGCGCGCTAAACAGGATCATGCCCGTCGCATGGCTGACATGCACCAGCTTAGCCAGCGCCTGGCCGGCCAGCACGGTACCGCTGGCCGAAAAACCGACGTACATCATGCATACCAGCAGCAGCGGAATGACTGCCCCATAGACGCCGAACTGCATGCGGCTGGTGATCATTTGCGGTAAACCCAGGCGCGGCCCCTGAACCGCATGTAATGACATGATACCTGCGCCCAGGATCTGTCCGACCAGTAATCCCACCAGTGACCAGACCACATCGCCCCCCAACACCACCGCCAGCGCACCCGTAACTATCGCGGTGATTTGCAGATTTCCGCCAAACCACAGTGTGAACTGGCTAAAAGGATGACCATGTCGCTCCCGCAGTGGGATGTAATCAATGGAACGGCTTTCAGAGAGGCGCGGTTTCTCAACGCCTGAATAACCTGCTGCAGATGTTTCGGCTGGCATCATTTCCTCACTGGGCAGTGTATGGGGTGCGTTGCTGTTTACGTCCGGCGGACGCCAACGCAGGGTGACAGTACATGTATAGACAGGCAGGGGTAGTGTCATGCTCACGCTGAAGTGACAAGGCCATGCGTCATTGGAAAATGTGATGAGGCCTGTTCGGCAAAATGTGCGCACGAAAAAGCAAAACTGCCTATTTCTGATACGATTTAAACGTAGCCGTAAAAAGTAATGTCCTTTTTGCTACGAACGCAAACACAGCAAATTTAACCTACATAATGAGACAATAATGAAAATATCCACACGCCTTATTGCAGGTTTTGGCCTGCTTATTCTTTTGTTCATCCTGTGCACCGGGATCGCCCAACAGGCCCTGCATCATGCCCGTGAAGGCATGGACGATACCGTCAACATCAAGATGAAAAAGTATCAGTTAGCGCAATCAATGTACGGTGAAGTCAGAGATATGGGCATTGCCGTCAGGAATATCGCGCTGCTCAGCGACACCCAGGCGATGCAGCCTGAAGTCACGCGGATTCAGAAACAGAAAGCGCTCTTTTTTGCTAACCGTCAGGCGCTCGGCGCTATCCTGGCAACCGATTCTACGCCGGCGGGCCGCGAGGCTTTCAAAAGAATTACCGACAGCGAAGTACCAACGTTTGCCGCCCTGGATCAGGCAACCAAACTCGGGCTGGCCAATCTTGATAAAGAAACCACGGACTATCTGTTAAAGGACGTGCGCCCTGTTCAGACTAAATTACTGAATGCTCTGCGCGATATGACAGAGATTCAGGAGAAAAACAGCCAGGCTGCTGTGCAACAAAACAGCCATTCTACTGCCCGCGCCTCGCTGATTCTGATGCTACTGGCTACCGCTTCCGTGATTGTCGCGGTCGGTGCCTGTGCGGTCACTATCAGCGTGCTGATGCGCCAGCTGGGCGGTGAACCGGCGCAGGCGCAGGCGCTGGCCGCCTCCATCGCAGCCGGCGATCTGACCGCCACCGTGTCACTGCGCCGCAAGGACACCACCAGCCTGCTGGCCTCCCTTGACGTCATGCAAGCCAGGCTCCGTGCGCTGGTTTCCCAGATTAAAGAGGCTTCGGCCTCCGTTGCGTTGGCTGCCGATGAAATCGCGCAGGGCAATACCGAACTGTCCTCACGTACCGAACAGCAGGCGGCGGCTTTGCAGGAGACGGCCGCCAGCATGGAGCAGCTGACGGCCACGGTGAAAAGCAATACGGCCGGTGCACAGCGGACGGCCGATTCGGCACGTGAAACCGCACAGCTTGCCCGCACGGGCGAATCTGACGTGCAGCGCATGACGCACACCATGCATGACATTTCGGTCAGCGCCACTAAAGTGCGCGACATTACCGCCGTGATCGAAAGCATTGCCTTTCAGACCAATATCCTGGCCCTGAACGCGGCTGTTGAGGCGGCCCGTGCCGGCGAGGAAGGACGCGGTTTCGCCGTGGTCGCGGGCGAAGTGCGCACGCTGGCCCAGCGCAGCGCTACAGCAGCACGTGACATTAAAACGCTGATAGAACAGGCCGTTGAACAGGTGGAAAGCGGCGTGACGGTTGCCTCCTCAACCGGTCAGAGCATCCTGAAAATCGTTGGAATGGTCGGCGAACTGGCTGACGCCATGGATAATATCTCTCTGGCCTCCTCCGAGCAGATGCAGGGCATTTCGCAGGTCAGTATCGCGGTGAGCCAGATGGATGGCGTGACGCAGAACAATGCCGCCCTGGTTGAAGAATCGTCTTCGGCGTCACGCTCACTGTCAGAACAGGCGCATGCGCTGCGCGGCATGGTCGCGGCATTCCAGGTGTAAAAAAGGCGGCAACCGCCGCCAGAGAGCAATAAATTCGGCACAAACCGCCAGGAACAGGTGGGCGTCGTCACGACAAAGCCTGTCCCTGGCGGACTGTCGACAGCGGCAGTTATCTTGCTCAATCACGCTGTGCGCCAGGAACGCCACCGCCCCGCACGCAGCGGTGCCTCTGACCGTCCCTGAGACCGGCGTGTCAATGCAGTCCAGACGTCGCGCCCGCCTGTGGCTGAACGCCACACTTTCCTTGCCTCACGCCCGTTTGCCCCACACGGGTGAGCTAGCCTCCTGCCTCAATACAGACGTGAGAACCCCTGGCGTCAGCGCGAGTCCGTACCGGTCAGCGTTGCCCTGACATGCGGCAGGCTCTGCGGGTAGTTCTGCTGAATAAATTCGATCATTTTTTCCCGCACATAGCAGCGCAAATCCCAGGCGGTGGGCGAATTTTGTGCGGTCATTAATAACCTGATTGTCATGGTTTTTTCGGAGGTGTCGGTGACCTGAAGCACCTGGGTTTGCTGATCCCAGAGTTTGGTTTCACTGAGCACTTTCTCGAAATGCTGGCGCAGCGGCTCAAGCGGCAGGGAGTAATCCACATACAGAAACACCGAGCCCAGGATTTGCGCGTTGTTGCGCGTCCAGTTCTGGAAGGCGTTTTCCGTGAAATAGGTAATCGGCAGCACCAGCCGACGGAGATCCCAGATACGCACGACCACATACGTCAGATTGATCTCCTCTATCCAGCCCCACTCTTTTTCCACCACAACAGCGTCATCAATTTTGATCGGCTGGGTAAAGGCAATCTGAATACCGGCAAACAGGTTAACCAGCGACTTTTGCAGCGCAAAACCGATGATGATGCCTGCGACGCCCGCACCGGCCAGGATGGTCGTGCCGAATTTACGCACGCCGGGAAAGCTGAGCAAGATCATCGACAGACTCAGCGAGACCAGGATCACGATGGCCACTTTTTTCACATATATTAACTGCGTGCGAATCTTGCGGGCACGCAGATTGTTCGACAGATTGATATCGTAGCGAATGAAAAGCATATCCTGCGCCACATTGGTCAACCGAATCAAAATGGAACAAATCGATAAAATGATAAAGATATTGGCGGTGGAGGTGATAAACGCCACGGTTTCAGGACGCAGATCGATGTAGTTAATGCCGATATTGATCAACACCAAGGGGATAAACAGAAACAGCGAACCGCGCAGGTGCTTTTCCAGTGATTTGAACAGTTTTCGGTCCCGGTTCTGCCAGAAGCGGATGAACCTGAGAAAAATAAACCGGGCCAGAAAGCCCACGATAAATGAAAGCGTGACGAGCAATACAGCAGGTATCCATGTTGGCGCACCCGATAACTCCCCAATAAGTAATGGCATCATTTCCCCTTATAGTCCGTCAGCAACCTGAGTTGTCGGATAAGTCACTAAAATCAGTAACCGTTGTGTTCCCGGTTATCTACGAATGAAGTCATTGCGCACATTAGTTTATGAAATTTTTTAACAATTGACTGACCTGTCGGTAAAAAAGCCCTGCCAGCATGCATACGGCCTGAGACAGCCGAATGCAATTTACTGTTATTTATAGCATTTTTATTCTTTCGCGAAGCAGCGGATCGCCGTTCTGTGTGGGGATGTTTATGTCAGCGCAAGCCCTGACAGCCGACGGCCAGGCAGGCATACGCGACTGCCGCCGTTGACAGTACCGCGCCAGGATGCGCGGTGCGGCTGGCAAAACGGGAGAAGAAATCTGTCCCGCTGTGCCGTCGGTGTTGCGAAAAAGGCACCGGTGGGCGGTATCGCTGAGAGGTCGCCCCCCTGCCTGACGAATGGCGCAGGCAACCCTTTAGTATGCCGGAAGAGATGGGTCTTAAAGAGAGCGAGTCCAGCCTTAGAGTCCCAGGCTGGCGAGCAAATCGTCCACGTCATCCTGCGAGGCTGACGGGCTCTCTGATGGCTGTGCAGCAGCAGGTGGACTGGCCACTTTGGCCACAGGCTGTGCGGGCACGTTATCCCTCAGCACCTGAACCAGGTGGACTTCCAGCTCGTTCAGCATTTTCGTCATGCGCTGGATAATCTGGCCCGTCAGGTCCTGGAAACCCTGAGCCATCATCACCGCCTGAAGTTGCTGACGGGTGAAACCGGTTAACTGCGGCACTGTGCCAAGCCATGTGCGCGTTTCTTCCGCCAGCGCCCGTGCCGCGCCCTCGTTTTCCGGTGTGATAGCCGTGCTGTTCCAGCGCGCCAGCAGACTTTCCGCCGTATCCTGTAGCGTTGTCTGCGCAGGCTGTGTCAGCTCCACGCAGCCCAGTACCTCACTGGCCGCATTTTCGGTCATGGTCACCACATAGCCCAGACGCGCGCGGGCATCCGGGATCCCGCCTGCGACCTCTGACAGGGTTTGATCGTAGCCCAGTTCACGTAGGCTGTTACGTAAATTACGCAGCATAAAACCTGCACGAATGATCAGTGTGCGCGTATCATCCGCAGATAAAGACAGTTTAAGTTCAGACATCGAAACGCCCTCCGTTCAGAGTTGTGATTAGATTATCGGCAGGCGCGGCCTGAAAATTAATTGCTGTGGTCATTATCTTTATGGCGCAGCGGATAAAGGACGTTGGGAGGCGGATTTACAGCGGAGACTGAGGCGCTTGTTGCACGGCCTGCCGGTTAAAACAGGCCGTACTGCTCACTATTTTTTCAGTAAGCGTGGCAGTTGATTATCCAGCTCCAGCAGGCAGGCATCCATCATCTTTTGCGTCACCTGCGTGACTTTGGCGTAATGGTTGGCCGTCCAGTCATTCAGCGGTGCGGTGACATGCGCGGGTTCACATTCCGCAACCACATAGGGGCTCAGGATCGTGCCGCCTTCCGGACGTTTATAAAACAGAACCCGATACGTTAAATCGTAGTTACTGTTGCCGGACGACATATCGGTGTACACCAGCGACCATTTTGAGGCAGCAATGAACAAGGGTTGTGTGTAAGCATAACCCCCGCCATTTTTATTCAGCCATTGCTGGATTTTGACGTCGGCTTTGGGCGTGAAATACGCGGCGGTGGGTTCCGGCATGCTGTCAATATCACTGCCCTTGTAGTTATTCTTATCAAATGAACCCGTGCTGATGCCGCCCCCCAGCACGGCACTCAGTACCGCTATTCCCATTCCTTTCCCGGCTCGGGCCGGCGTGACCTGGCGCAGTTTAACATCCGCGTAGGTATTATTATTCATATCGGTAGGTGCGAAAATCGTGTTGACGGTTAGTGAACTACCGTTCTCCGCCTTGATCAAATGCGTATTTTTATTCTCCGCACATCCCGTCAGAAAGAGTAAAGCCAGCGTGCCCGTAACGATAATTTTGTTCATCATGAATGCCATTCCCTTTATTCAGCCGCCCTAAATCTTTATTTTTTATGCAGTTATAATGATCACACTGCATTTATCTATAACGGGTATTCATGAAAAACCTTTAGGTATTTTTTATTAACCTTTTTTGACGCCCCGTAACCGGCTGTGTCGCTGCCAGCGCCAGGGAAAGACGGAAAGATAATGCAGCCTGTTGTGGCGCGGGCCCGGTTATCTGGCAGGATGCGCCTGGTCTGTCGCGCCCTGTCGTGATGTCTGTTCCCGCCTGCAACAAGGCGGTGAACAGCGTGTCACGCCCGGAGCTTACTGGCCCGGTGCCCGCAACCGTGCTGATCTGGTCAGATCCCCGCAGTGAACTGATGACGTTCGGCCTGCCGGTAAGCACGCCAGCGATCACCGCGCTGGCTATCAGCCGTTAGCCGCTGTGACCGGCATTAACTAACGCAGCGTGCGCGGGCTTATCCTGCGCCTGGCGTGATTCGCCTACGGGCGGAAAATGGGTTACTATCCGCGCCCGCTTCCCTTTGAGGCTGCCTGATGTCTGCCCTGTTCGACGATTTTATTGCGCCGCCCTGCCATGAGGCGATCGCGATCCTCTATGAGGACGCGCACCTGCTGCTGATTAACAAACCCAGCGGGCTGCTGAGCCTGTCCGGCAGGCACCCGAAAAATCAGGACTCGGTCCATTTCCGGCTGGCAGCGCGCTTTCCCGGTTGTACCCTGGTTCACCGGCTGGATTTCGGCACCTCCGGGCTGATGGTCATTGCCCGTAATAAGGCGATCAATGCCGCCCTGTGCGCGCAGTTCAGTCAGCGAAGCGTCAGCAAAGTTTACACCGCGCTACTTTGCGACCACGTTGAACACGATGAGGGAAGAGTGGATGCGCCGATTGCGAAGCAGTTTCCGTTGATGACGATTTGCGCACGCACCGGCAAACCAGCGCGCTCGCGCTATCAGGTGTTGGCGCGTTTTACGTATGTCCCAGATGACGGGCCGTCTCTGCCGGTCACGCGGGTGCAGTTACGTCCTGAAACCGGTCGCACTCACCAGCTGCGTATTCACTGTCAGCACCTGGGGCACCCTATTTTAGGCTGTGAGTGGTATGGCGGTCTGCCGCCGCACAGCGCACGGGCACCCAGACTGATGCTGCATGCCAGCGAGCTGCATTTTACCCATCCTGTCAGCGGAGACGCGATTCAGGCCCGTCATGACAGTCCGTTTTAGGGGTAAAACGCCATGCGGTTATTCTGCGCCCCGCGACCAGGCGGAGGCGGTCTGAAGCGGCTGATGTCGCGTGGATTACCACATCAAATCGTCTGGCACTTTGAAATCGGCATAGGGATCGTCCTCTTCCTGCGCGTCCTGACTGAGTGCGCTGTTTAAGACAATGCTGCCGGGATCGCGCTGCGCGATCTTATCCGCGACGCTGGCCGGAATAATCGCGTAGTGCGGCTCGTCGCTGTTTTCTGCCATCAGACGGGCGATGGCCAGGCGACCGTTAATCAGTTGGGTCTGCACAGGTTTATCGACCATGATTTTTTTAATCAGGTTGTTATCCGTGAAGTTAAAACCGATCTCACCTTTTGCTACGACGATTCTGTTCATTTCAATTAACTGCTTCACCTGCGCTTTATACTCTTTCGCCAGCACCGCTTGTTTATGCTGTTCGCTGAGCTGCCTGTCCCGCTCGATCTGCGCTTTTTTGTTTTCTTCTACGGCTTCTCGCGCTTCGCGCGCCTGCACGCGTGATTTTTTCGCGGTTCTCTGGACCTTGTCCATTTTTTTACTGGTTACCAGTCCCGCTTTTAATAACTGCTCCTGAAGAGTGAGTTTTGTCATTGTCGTCTCTGCATCGGTGAAATTAGGGTGTAGAAGTGAGCCTGAAGCGTTACCGCCCCGCCTTTTTGCGTCGGCAGACAGGCGGAAAGCGCGAGGTCAGGTGCGGATCTGCGGCACGTGGCAGGCGGTACATCGTCATAACCGCGCTGCCGGATGGGCTGCTGGCGGCGCATGACCTCGCTCCGTGGGCATCGCCTTGTCGGCCAGGCCGTCGTCCCAGCGGGCCAGCGGCGTTATCAGGCATCAGACTTTGAGCATTTTGACGGTAGCGTCAATATCAATCTCATCTTCCGTGAAGATTAAGGTTGCGCCCTGAAAGGTCGTGATCGCCAGTTTTTTCAGGGTGCGCATCGCTTTCGTCTTTTGCGCTGATTTGGGTCGGATATTATTCATCAGTATTCCCACCGACAGCACCGTGTTTTCTTTATCAATCCCTGCATCCGCCGGAACGTCTTCACTGAAAACAACGTAAGATTTAATCGCGGTAAGTTTGATGCGCTCACCCGCAATATAAATGTATTTACTCTCCGGCAGGACTTTCACCGCAAACGCTGACAGCCCTTTATTATTCGTCGTAGGTTCGAACGTGACCGAGGCATCTTTTTTAATCAGGTCAGGATTGGCAACTTTGATGACATGAAAATAACGGTTATCGCCGTTTTCATCTTTAATAAAACCAAAGCCTTTATCCTGAAACCAGGTAGTAATTGTACCGTTCATCGCCATTGTCGCCTGTTTAATCGTTTATCACCTTAATTTTTGCAGCGCGCAGTGTAAAACACAATGCCCGTACGCACTACGTTTTTGGGCATCATTACGTCCGGTCCCGCCGTTTCAGCCTGCCCCGTCAGTGAGGATCTTCCCCACCACCCGGCCCGATGCCGTAAAGCGGCCGCAATTGAGCAAAAACCCCTTCTTTGTCGCGGTAATAAGAAATTATGTGTTTGTGTCGCGCGATATACTTCTTTCATCCACATGAAAGAGGTTAAGCAAATGATTTTCAGGCCAAAATTTATCAGCTTTGATTGCTATGGCACGCTAATCAATTTCGAAATGGGCCCGACGGCAAAGGGCATTTATGCCGATCGGGTCAGCGAAGCGCACATGGCGACTTTCCTGGCGCATTTTCGTTTCTACCGGCTTGATGAGGTGCTGGGTGCCTGGAAACCGTTTTACCAGGTGATTGAAAATGCGCTTCAGCGCGCCTGTCATGCCCATGGCGTCGTCTATCGGGAAAGCGATGCGCAGACGCTTTATGCTGCCGTGGCCAGCTGGCAACCTCATCCGCATGTGGTTGAGACGCTGACGACGATAGCACAGCATATTCCGTTAGTGATTTTATCCAATTCCATGATCGACCTGATCCCGCACAGCGTTACCCGTCTCGGCGCGCCCTTTCATGCGGTGTACACCGCCGAAGAAGCCCAGGCCTACAAGCCGCGTGCCCGGATTTTTGAGTATATGTTCGACCAACTGGGCTGCGGCCCCGAACAGATGATGCACTGTTCATCCAGTTTTCGTTATGACCTGATGACAGCGTGCGATCTGGGCTTTATGGCCAGGGCGTTTATCGATCGCGGTCATGAGCCGGCCATTGACGGTTACGGTGTGAACCGCCTGACCGACTTCCGCCAGCTTCCCGGCCTGCTGGGCCTGTAATCTCTTCAACGGCAGGGAAACATCATGTCTGAAACTGAGACACATCAGGCTGTCGCCCTGAATACCGCCGCGCCTGCGCTGTCGTTATCTGCCGTACAGGCGTTAGTGGCAGAGCGGTACGGTATGACGGATACCGTTGTGCAGCCACTGGCAAGCGAACGCGACCAGAACTGCTGCATTGAAACCCCGACCGGTACGCGTTTTGTCCTGAAAATCAGTAATCCCGCCGAAGCGAAGGCGATTGTCGATTTCCAGATCGCCGCGCTTGAGCATATCGCCGAGGTGGCACCGGATCTGCCCACACCGCGCGTCGTGCGCACATCAGCGGGCAAGGAATGTGACGTTGTCACGTTACCAGCAGGGAGCACCACGCTGGTTCGTATGCTGAGTTGGCTGGAGGGCACTCAGGTCAGGGATACCCAACCTACCCCCGCACAGCGTCGGGCCATGGCGTGCTGTCTGGGCCGGCTGGATTTGGCGTTGCAGGGTTTTTCACATCCGGCCGCCCGCCACGATCTGCTGTGGAATGTTTCCGCCGCGCATCGCCTGATGGACAAACTGGAGGCAGTCATCGATCCGGCACGGCGTCGCCTCGCAGAAAAATTTATGATGCGCTTCACCACCCAGGTATTGCCGCGTCTTGGCTCGCTGCGGGCGCAGGTGATCCATAACGATTATCACCTGTATAACGTGCTGGTTGCGCCAGATGCACAGGATCGTCTCACCGGCATCATTGACTTTGGCGACATGATCTATGCACCGCTGGTAGGCGAAGTGGCCACTGCTGCGGCCTTTCAGATGACCGGCTGTGACGATCCCTTCGCAGGAGCTGCGCAGTTCGTCGGTGCCTACCACAAAACCCTGCCGCTCACCGATCTGGAACAGGCTATTGTCACCGACCTGATGGCGACGCGTCATCTGATTACAGTCCTGATTACCGAATGGCGCGCGGCCCGCTATCCACATAACCGCGCTTACATCATGCGTCACAATCCTGCCGCCTGGGAGGCGCTGTCGATGCTGGCAGACCTGACCCGCGACACGGCACGTGATCGCCTGCTGGCCGAACTCTGATACGGGAGACTTCCATGAAAAGCACCACCGACCTGAATATGGTTAATGCCTATATCCCCGGACAGGCCGATATTGATCCGGTGACCGCGGCGATGATTGACCGCCGCGATGCGTTGCTGGGCCCGGCCTATCGCCTGATGTATGAACATCCTCTGCACATCGTGCGCGGTGAGGGTGCCTGGCTGTTCGATCCCGAAGGGCGCCGCTATCTGGATGTGTATAACAACGTGACCTCGCTGGGGCACTGCCATCCGGCGGTGACGGGCGCCATCTGCAATCAGGTCAAAACGCTGGCCACCAACACGCGCTATTTGCATGACACGATTCTGACCCTGGCTGAGCGCCTGCTGGCGACGGTACCTGAAACTCACCTGGCTCACCTGATGCTGACCTGCACGGGCAGTGAAGCCAACGATCTGGCCTTTCGTATTGCCAAAATCCGGACCGGTGGCACCGGAATTATTGTGACCGAAACCGCTTATCATGGCATTACGGACGCCGTCTCACAGTTCTCACCCTCGCTGGGCAAAAGCGTCGATCTGGGGCCGCATGTTCGGCTGGTCCCTGCCCCGCGCGCCTATCACGCCGACGGTGTCGATCTGAGCGAACGTTTTACCCAGGATGTGGAAATGGCCATTGCCGATCTGCAACGTCACGGCATTCAGCCTGCCGCGTTGATCGTGGATTCACTCTTTACCAGCGACGGGATCCTGCCCGGCCCGACCGGCTTCCTGCACGGCGCGGTGAACGCCATCCGGCAGGCTGGCGGCCTGTTTATCGCCGATGAAGTCCAGCCCGGCTTTGGCCGCACGGGCGAAAACATGTGGGGTTTTCAACGTCACGGACTCAGACCGGATATCGTGACGCTGGGCAAACCCATGGGCAACGGTCAGCCTGTTGCCGGTTTACTGGCCACAGCCGACGTGCTGGCGGAGTTTGGGCAGCGCTCCCGCTACTTCAATACCTTTGCCGGTAATACTGTTTCCTGCGCGGCGGCCCTGGCGGTGCTGGATACCATTGAGCGAGAGGGACTGATTGCGCATGCGCGTGAAACCGGGAACAGGCTGCTGGAAGGCATTCGCGGCCTGAGCCACCGGCACGAAGCCATCGGCGATGTCCGGGGGGCGGGCCTGTTTGTCGGCGTGGAACTGGTTTCTGATCGGCAGAGCCGCGCAGCCGACCGCTGGCTGACCAGTCAGGTGGTGAACCGGATGCGGCAAAAAGGCGTATTGTTGAGTGCCTGCGCCATGGGCCATAACGTATTGAAGATTCGTCCTCCTCTGGTGTTGACGGCCGAACAGGCGGAAATAATAATCGACGTGCTCGACCAGGCGTTGACGGACGCCACCGCAGCACGCATGGGCCATTCAACCTGAGAGAATACGCCATCTATGTCACATGCCAGGCTCCCTGACCGCACCGATATCCGGATACTTGAGCATCTGCAACGCGAGGGGCGCTGTTCGATTGTCGAACTGGCTGAGGCAATAAACCTCAGCCCCAGTCCCTGTCTGGCGCGAACCCGCCGTCTGGAGCAGAGCGGCATTATCGCCGGTTATGCCGCCCGGATTTCACTGAATAAACTGGGCTGCAATCTGGTGGTGTTCTCCGAGATCACCCTGGCGAGTCATTACCCTGCTGATTTCCTGCGGTTTGAAACCGGTGCCCGTCAGTATCGGGAGATTGTCGAGTGCTACAACATCAGCGGCGGCTACGATTATCTGTTGAAAATCATCGCCCCCAACCTTTACCGGTTTCAGGATTTAATGGCGCGGCTGCTGGACGACGAAATCGGCATTGCCAAATTCGCCAGCCGCGTGGTGCTCAGGCACCCCTGGCCGTGGCGGGAAGAACCGTTGAGCGAAATTGCCAACGGAAACTGCAGCTGGGAATAGGCAAGTAACGGGCCTGTGCACGGGGACGGGCGTTACCTGAGACATCAACCGTTGAACCGCCTTTCCGTCTGTTTCGTTGCGGTGTGGGTCCGCGCCCTGTCCGGCCGTTTTGCGCCCGCTACCGCTGCTGTCTGGCGGCCATATCGACACAGATACGTTTTTTCCTCACCCGACGGGTTACGCCCTTTCTGAACCTGGCAGTTTACGCCTGTCACGGCTTTTAGCGGTCTCGTTCTGACGATGCGCCGCACGAGGCCATAAGACAACCACTCAGCCGTGCTTTATTTAACAAATTATTCACATGAGTAAATGTTACTCAACGTGAATATTTCACCTAAAGCCTTTGCCGCATAATGCCGATACAACGACTGGCGATAGTTAACCTTACAAAATTTTATACCGATCACCTTCCGACTTTTACGTAAAACATCTTCGCATCAGCTCGCCCATCGGGCTCGTTCATGCCGGGGCCTGACACTATGGAATGCATATGAACAACATCAGAATTGGAATACGGCTTGGGGCCGCCTTCGGCTTTATGGCGCTGCTGGTTATTTTTATGGTCCTGATCGGCGTGATAAAAATTAACTCACTCGGCAACGCCAATGATGAGATCTCGGGCGCGCTCTACAGCAAATCCTCCTCGTCTGCTGCGTTGCGCTATTACACCTCTGATATGAGCCGTCTGGCACGTAATGCCATTCTTCTTAAAGACGTGACGAAAAGAGAGAAAGCCATAAGTGATTACCGTGGGGAACGTCATGAAGTGGATACGCTGATCGCGCAGATGGGCAATCAGGTCAGCACGTCTCAGGGCAAAGCGATTTTTGACCAACTGAACGCCCGCTCAGCCCTGTTCCTGCCTTTTATCGATGAGGTTGTCGCGCTGGCTCAGCAGGGAAAAAGTGATGAGGCGACGCAGCTGCTTTTTGGCCCGCGTTACCAGACGCAGGGTGACTTCATGGCGTCGCTGAAAGAGATGCAGACGTTTCAGGAAGCGCGCATGAAATACGCGGCCGACAAATCGGGGGAAGATCGCGCCGATGCGCTGATGATACTCATTATTGCCGGGATTGTTGCGCTGCTGTTGGCCGCCATATCCGCCGCGATTATCACCCGCAGTATTACACATCCACTGAAAGAAGCGGTTGAGGCCGCCTATCGCGTGTCCCACGGCGATCTGAGTGGTGTCGTCGTAACCACGGGTAAAGATGAAACGGGCAAACTGTTGTCCGCCATCCGCGAAATGCAGGATTCGCTAATCAATACGGTCAGCCTGGTCAGGAAAAACGCGGAGAGTGTTGCCTCGGCCAGCACACAGATTGCTCAGGGTAATGCGGAGCTTTCACAACGTACCGAAGAACAGGCCAGCTCGCTGGAACAGACCGCCGCAACGATGACGCAGTTGGGTATGACGGTCAAAAATAACGTCGACAATGCCCGTCAGGCGGGGCAACTGGCGGTCAGTGTGCGTGAAGTGGCCAATAAAGGCAGTGACGCGACAGAGGCGATCACCGGCACCATGAAATCCATCAGCAACAGCTCCGGCCGTATCGCTGAAATCACCGCCGTTATCGACGGGATCGCTTTCCAGACCAATATCCTTGCGCTTAACGCCGCGGTGGAAGCCGCCCGTGCAGGCGAGCACGGCAAAGGCTTTGCGGTCGTCGCCAGTGAAGTGCGATCGCTGGCACAGCGCAGCGCCACCGCAGCCGGTGAAATTCGCCAGCTGATCGCGGCAAACGCCCAAAGCGTAGGCCAGGGAAATGAACTGGTCGTTCACGCGTCTGAAACCATGTCAGGCATTCTGTCTGCTGTGGGCAAACTGACAGATACGGTAGAAGAGATTACCACTGCCAGTGCCGAACAGGCGCGTGGCATTGAGCAAGTGGGCACCGCCGTGACGGAAATGGACAGCACCACACAGCAGAATGCGTCACTGGTGGAAGAATCCGCGTCTGCCGCATCCAGTCTGAAAGAACAGGCCGACATGCTGTTACAGGCCGTTTCCGTGTTCAGCCTGGGTTCTCCGGCGACCACGGTGGTGACGGCCGGTGTCGCGCCCACGGTCATGTCTCCACGCCAGACGAAGGCGGTTACCACGAAGGCGGACAATGCCGACGACGGCTGGACGAGCTTTTAATAACCTTACCGCGTCGGGTACCGGCGCGGCGGTTTCAAAGACAGAGCCCGGCGGCCGTGCGGGCTTATTCCCCCTGCGCCCGAGCCCTCATCGTTGATGCCCGCGCCTGAGATGACGATAAGGTTGCCGCTGGTTCGTCGCGTCCCTCTTCCCTGCCCGACACCGACAAAAGCGGCGCCGCCGCGCCGCTTTCTCATGCACCTGCCTGACGTCAACTCAGCCGCTTCACCGGTGCATTCTGCTGCCTGTCCCACATTACGGTGAGTAACCGTTGCAGGGCGATAAAGGCAAACAGCAGGATGCCGATGGCGATTTTGGTCCACCAGGAACTGAGCGTGCCGTCGAAGTTAATCCAGGTCTGAATCAGCCCCTGAATCAGGACGCCAAATAACGTGCCGAGAAGGGTCCCTACACCACCGGACAGCAGGGTTCCCCCGATGACGACAGAGGCGATGGCATCCAGCTCAACGCCCAGCCCGGCCAGCGCATAACCCGCAGAGGTGTAGATGGAAAACACAATACCCGCCAGCGAGGCTAAGGTAGTCGACAACATATAAATTTTGATAGTCGTGGCGCGGGTTGAAACGCCCATCAGCTGCGCGGAAGTCATATTGCCCCCGATGGCGTACACCTGATTGCCAAACCGCGTGCGGTGCGCCAGAATCATCCCGCCTACAACCACCAGCAACATGATCAACGCCAGCAAACTGAGCCGCCCGCCGCCCGGCACTTTCCAGGCCAGGCCGGAAAGCGTGGCGTACAGCGGATGATCAATCGGAATGGAGTTTTCGGAGACCAGATAGCTGCATCCACGCAGGAAAAACATGCCCGCCAGCGTAATAATAAACGCAGGGATTTTGAGTGCGTCGATTAGCCAGCCCATCATCGCACCAAACAGCGCCCCCATGCAGAGGACCAGGGCAAAGGCCACCAGCGGATTAAGGTGATAATCGCCGATGACTTTGGCCAGGAAGACGCCAGAAAACGCGATGACGGCCCCCACAGACAGATCGATGCCGCCCGACAGAATCACAAAGGTCATGCCCACCGCGATAATGCCCAGAAACGCGTTATCCGTCAGAATATTACAGATGACCCGCGTCGAGGCAAAACCGGGAAACTGGCTCAGGCAAAACAGATAGCCGAGCACAAACACCAGCAGCGTAATCATTAAAGGCAGATGACGTTTAATCATGATGCACGTCTCCGTTTAAACATCGCAATAAAGCGCGGAGATTGCAGCAGCAGTACACACATCACCACCACCGCCTTCACCACCTGATTAAGTTCCGGCGGAAAGCCCGACAGTAAAATACCGGTATTCATCGCCTGAATAATCAGTGCCCCCATCAGCGACAGCAGAATGTTAAATCGCCCGCCCATCAGCGAGGCACCGCCAATCACCACCGCCAGAATGGCGTCCAGCTCCAGCCACAGCCCCGCGTTGTTCGCATCGGCCCCGCGAATATCGGCCGCCACAATCAGCCCCGCCACCGCTGCGCAGATTCCGCTGATGGCATAGGTGGACATCACAACCAGCCAGCCATTCACGCCCGCATTACGCGCAGCGCGCAGGTTGATCCCGACGGCTTCGATAAACAACCCAAGGGCCGTTTTACGCACCAGCAGCCAGATCAGCAGCGCGACCGCAATCGTGATCCAGACCGGCACCGGCAACAGCCAGAGCGCGCCGTTGCCGAACCAGCCCAGGCTGTCGTTGTTAAACGTCACGATCTGTCCCTGCGTAATTAACTGGGCGATGCCGCGCCCGGCCACCATCAAAATCAGGGTCGCCACAAATGGCTGTATACGTAACAACGCAACCAGAATGCCGTTCCACAGCCCGCAGGCCAGCCCGCTGGCCACCGTGACCAGGATAATAAACGGCACGCTGTGGCCCGCCACGGTCAGCGTGGCCGCCGTCGCGCCGGCAATCGCCATAACGGCGCCGACCGATAAATCGATCCCGCCTGTGGCAATCACTAAGGTCATGCCGACGGCCAGTAAGGCTACCGGCGCAGCCCGGTTGAGGATATCAATCGGGCTGCCAAACAGCCGGCCATCCTGTAAATGGATGGCGAAGAAATTCGTGGCGACCAGGCTGTCGACCAACAGCACCAGCAACAGCGCGATAAGTTGCGGCATGCCTGGCGGCAGCCTGAACGTGCGACGTGTCGCCCGGGTCGGGGTAACCGGTGATTCAAGCATGCTGCGTACCTCCATCAGCAATGGCGTTAACGATTGCCGCCACAGAAAGCGCCTCGAGGGGGATTTCTGCTACCTGTTTCAGATCGCGCATAATGATGACGCGATCGGCATAGCCCACCAGTTCTTCCAGTTCCGAGGAAATGACCAGTAGCGCCAGCCCATCGGCACATAACGATTCAATTAAGCGGATAATTTCGGCATGTGCGCCCACGTCAATGCCGCGCGTGGGTTCATCCAGAATCAGGAACTGCGGTTTTGTCACCAGCCAGCGAGACAACAGCACCTTTTGCTGGTTTCCGCCCGACAACAGCTCGACGGGCTGCTCCGCGTGCGGTGTGCGAATGCCCAGGCTTTTAATAAAACGCTCGGCAATCGCCTGCTGCTCGCGTTTCTTGATCGGGCGCAGCCAGCCGCGCTGCGCCTGTAACGCCAGAATGATGTTCTCGCGGACAGAAGCCGCCCCGATAATTCCGTCGGTTTTTCGGTCTTCCGGACAAAAGCCCATCCCCAGACGGGAAGCCTGCGCGGGCGTTCGGATCGGTTCAACTCTGCCCTTGATTTTTGCCGTGCCGCGATCGGCGCGGCGAATGCCAAACAGCACCTCTGCGGTTTCGGTCCGCCCCGAGCCCAGCAAGCCTGCCAGCCCGACCACTTCACCCGGCCGGACCTGAAGCGTGAAGGGTTCGATCGTGCCCTTCTTACCATAATCTTCGAATGACACGACCGGCTGGTTGCTCTTCAGCGTATTGCCCTGACGCTGCAGCGCGGTCGCCATCAGTTCCCGGCCAATCATCAGTTTGACCAGATCAATTTGCGGCAGCGTAGCGGTGTCGTGCGTGGCAATAAACTTGCCGTTGCGCAGAACGGTAATGCGATCGGTAATGCGGTAAACCTGGTCCAGAAAATGGGTGACGAAGATCAGGCTCATCCCGCGATGTTTTAACTCTGTCATCAGGGTGAACAGCATTTCCACTTCGCTGGCATCCAGACTGGCGGTGGGTTCATCGAGGATTAATACCTGGGCGGAGAGATCCACCGCCCGGCAGATCGCAATAATCTGCTGCATCGCGACGGAGTAATGACCAAGCGGCCGCGTGACATCCAGTGCAAAACCGTATTTGCGCATCAGGGCATCCGCCTCGCGCACCATGCGCTTACGATCAATCATGCCGAACCGACGCGGCTCGCGCCCAATGTACAGATTATCGGCCACCGACATATTCGGCAGCATATTCACTTCCTGGTAGACCGTGCCGATACCGATTTTCTGTGCTTCAGCAGTACTGCGCGGCGAAATGGCCTGACCGTTTAACGTAATCGTGCCGCTGTCGCGGGTGTACACGCCGGTCAGCACTTTGATCAGGGTTGATTTGCCTGCGCCGTTCTCACCTAACAGCGCCATGATTTCGCCTTTGCGCAGGCTGAAAGAGACATCGTCCAGCGCTTTCACGCCGGGAAAACCTTTACTGACGCCGTTGATGGCTAAAAGAGGTGATTCATTGTGTGTCGTCATGCTGTCAACTCCGCCCTACATCAAAGAAGACCGCCCCGAAGGGCGGCCTGCGGCTTAGTAACCCATGTTCTTTTTCTTGTCTAACTCGGCCTGCGCGTCAGCAGGTAAAAAGAGTTTTGATTCGGTTCTGATAATTTTGGGTGGCAGGGTGCCGTCTTTTTTGAATTTTTCCAGCGCGTCAAAGGCCGGGCCGGCCATATCTGGCGTCAGCTCGACGTTAGCGTTGGCTTCCCCGGCCAGCATCGCTTTGTAGATGTCCGGCACACCATCGATCGATCCGGTCAGAATATCTTTGCCCGGTTTCAGACCGGCTTCTTTGATCGCCTGAATGGCCCCGATGGCCATATCGTCGTTATGGGCATAAACCATGCAGATATTTTTGCCGTTGTTCTCGGCCTTGATGAAACTTTCCATGACTTCTTTCCCTTTACTGCGGGTAAAGTCGCCAGACTGAGAGCGAATCACTTTAATATTCGGGTGGCCACTGATCGCTTCAGCAAAGCCTTTTTTACGATCGATGGCGACGCTCGCGCCGACCGTGCCTTGCAGCTCTACGACATTACATTTTTTATCGCCGACGGTTTTTACCAGCCAGTCACCAATCAGCTTGCCTTCCAGAACGTTATCGGCGGTGACAACGGCCTGATACAGCGAGTTATCTTTTACGACGATGGCGCGGTCCAGCAGGTATACCGGGATTTTGGCATCCTTGGCTTCTTCTAATACCGGCTCCCAGCCCGTCTGCACAACAGGCGCAATAAAGATGGCGTCCACGCCCTGCGCGATAAAGGAGCGCACGGCTTTAATCTGATTCTCTTGTTTCTGTTGACCATCGGCGATCTTTAAATTAATGCCGCGTTTTTTGGCTTCGCTTTTTGCGACATTGGTTTCAGCCGAACGCCAGCCGGATTCTGAGCCTACCTGTGAGAATCCCACTGTCATTTCCGCCGCTAACACTGAGCCACTTAATGCGGCGCTGACCATTGTCGTCAGGAGTAAACGTTTCCACATAGTTTTTCTTCCTCTGAAGGGCGTTTGCTGTACAGGGTAAAGTGCCTGTGTAGCCTGACGTAAAAAAGGGCAGATTAGGGCGACACGCCTCACAAAACTGAGCGATTTAAAGGGGTTACGTTGATTAACGGAATGCTCTCAGCGCGGGCTTATGGACAAAACGCCTGTGTCTTTTTTCAACTTACGTTAAATAAATGTAATAAACAGAATCGCTTAAGTGTGACACTGCTGAAAACGATTACAGCCAGGCGTACAGAATGAGCCATCCCGTTTTCAGCCCCGGGAAAAGTCTGTTTTGTGATTTCCAGCACACACAGAAATCCCCTGTCTCCGGCATGAAACGATTCCGCTGACCGCACTGGCCTGAGGTTTATCCTGGTTATTTTGTTATCCGGCCCTGAATCGCAGTTATACACAATCGATTCGTACATAAAAGCAGATAAAAAGTGACTTGTGACTCAGAAATGATTCTTTTAGGTTGGGTCTGGATGCACCGCTTTACAGCGACAGGATTATGGCGACTATTCAAAACCTGATAAAATTCACCTTTAGCGAGCTATGCCCCACGTTTGTCTGATTTTTGCTTTTTTTCATCCGCGGAACTGGACAGCGTTAAGCGGCTCCCTATACTTGGCCTTCTTTCTTATTGATTCGTTATGACAAAAATGACTGCGCACGATTACCTGTTAAAATTTCGCAAAGTGAATAACCTTGAAAGTCTTGAAAAACTGTATGACCATCTGAATTATTCGCTGTCGGACGACAAAGACATTATCAATATGTACCGGGCAGCCGACCATCGTCGTGCTGAACTCGCATCGGGTGGCCGCTTGTTCGACCTGGGCTGCGTACCAAAGTCAGTCTGGCGCTACGTGGTGTAATCCCGCGCATCTCCCCTGTTCCCGCCCTCCTGTTTTCACTGTTGGTTTGCGTCTGTCTTAACATGCTATTCTGACCCGCTGACGACGTTGAAACAGGATGAACCGCAATGACGACCCCGATGACAGCCCCACGTATTGGCGGCTGGCTTTTACTGCCACTGGCATGGTTGCTGATGACGCTGCTGACCACCGCGCTGGTGATGGCCATGTATCTGACGCCACTGTTTGATGCGCAATGGCGCGAAACCTTGTTTAACCACCGTTCGCTGGTGACGGGCTATTGGGCCATTTCATTATTGACCGCCACCGCATTGTGGGCTTACAGCATGTGGGTTGTGTGGATGTTCTTTAAACGTTCGCACCGTCTGCCGCGTCACTATATCGTGTGGTTGCTGATCACCGTTTTGCTGGCGCTGAAAACCTTTGCCTTTACGCCGGTGTCTGATGCACGCGCGTTGCAGACTTTGCTACTCTCACTGGCCGCCGCCGCCGTTTTTGTTCCCTATTTCAAACGTTCCGCGCGGGTAAAAGCGACATTTACTCAGCGATAACGCTGCTGTTTTCGTCAAGAGTTTAATTCTGAGTGCGGTTGGCGGCTGGCAATAATGCGATGGAGTTGTGATGCAGCGCTTTATCAATGATAATAAGCCGCTTTCTGGTATTCAGGCGAAAAAATGACCGATTATCTTCTCCTTTTTGTTGGCACAGTGCTGGTGAACAACTTCGTGTTGGTGAAGTTTCTCGGCCTTTGCCCGTTTATGGGCGTTTCCAAAAAGCTGGAAACGGCCATTGGCATGGGCCTCGCCACCACGTTTGTGATTACGCTGGCCTCCATTTGCGCGTGGCTGGTGAATCACCTCATTCTGGTTCCGCTGGACTTAGTGTATCTGCGGACCATGGCTTATATCCTGGTGATCGCGGTTGTCGTTCAGTTCACCGAAATGGTGGTGCGCAAAACCAGCCCATCGCTGTATCGCCTGCTGGGTATTTTCCTGCCGTTGATCACGACAAACTGTGCGGTACTGGGCGTCCCCCTGTTGAGCGTTAACCTCAATCACACCTTTCTTCAGGCGGCGCTGTATGGATTCAGCGCCTCGCTGGGCTTCTCGCTGGTGATGGTGTTATTTGCCGGGATGCGTGAGCGTCTGGTGCTGGCGAATGTCCCGGCCCCCTTCAAAGGGAATTCTATTGCGTTGATCACCGCGGGGCTGATGGCACTGGCCTTTATGGGCTTTACAGGTCTGGTGAAATTCTGATGAGTGCAATTTGGATAGCGGTGGCGGTACTGAGCGCCCTGAGCCTGGTCTTTGGTGCCCTGCTGGGTTACGCGTCACGCCGCTTTGAAGTCGAAGAAGATCCCATTGTTGAGCAGATTGACGCCGTGTTGCCGCAGAGCCAGTGCGGTCAGTGTGGTTACCCCGGCTGTCGTCCCTATGCTGACGCCGTGGGCAACAATGGCGAAGCCATTAACAAATGCGCGCCCGGTGGTGAGCAGACCATGCTTAAGCTGGCCGCCCTGCTCAATGTTGAGCCACAACCGATCGATGGCGATGACGAGGCCAAAGCGCCCGTGCGTACCGTCGCGTGGATTGACGAAGAAAACTGTATTGGCTGCACAAAGTGCATTCAGGCCTGCCCGGTTGACGCCATCGTCGGTGCCACGCGCGCCATGCATACCGTGCTGAGCGATGTCTGCACCGGCTGCGATCTGTGTGTTGCCCCCTGTCCTACCGACTGCATTGAAATGCGTCCGGTTGCCACCACCACGGCCAACTGGAAGTGGGATCTGAATACCATTCCTGTTCGGGTGATCCCGGTAGAGAGTCATGCTTAATCTGCTTAATTTCTTTAAAAAAGAGAAGATCTGGGATTTTCAGGGCGGGATTCATCCGCCTGAGATGAAAACCCAGTCCAACGGCACGCCGCTCGCTGAATTGCCGCTGCCGCACCGGTTTATCATTCCCCTGAAGCAACATATTGGCCACGAAGGCGAAATTTGCGTTTCCCCTGGCGATAAGGTGCTGCGCGGCCAGCCGCTTACGTTTGGACAGGGCAGAATGCTGCCTGTACATGCGCCCACCTCGGGCGTCATTGACGCTATCGCTCAGCACATGACAGCGCACCCGTCTGGCCTGTCAGAGCTGTGTATTTTTCTGACGCCTGACGGTGACGATCGCTGGATGCCGCTCTCCCCGCTTCCGGACTACCGTCAGCATGAACGCAGCGCCATTCTTAAACGCATACATGATGCCGGCATCGCCGGTCTGGGCGGCGCGGGCTTCCCGACGGCCACCAAACTGAAAGGCGGCCTGCAGGGCGTCAACACGCTGATCATTAACGCGGCTGAGTGCGAACCTTACATCACCGCTGACGATCGTCTGATGCAGGACTACGCCGCCGAGGTGCTGGAAGGATGCCGCATTCTGGCCTGGGTGCTTCAGGCGGAGCGCGTGCTGATTGGTATCGAAGATAACAAACCCGAGGCTATCGCCGCCCTGAAGCAGGCGTTGGGTGGTGAGCGGGATTTACAGATCCGCGTTATCCCGACGAAATATCCGTCCGGCGGCGCTAAGCAGCTGACCAAAATACTTACCGGCATGGAAGTGCCGCATGGTGGTCGCTCTACGGATATTGGCGTGCTGATGCAAAACGTCGGTACGGCATGGGCCGTGAAGCGCGCCATTATCAATGGCGAACCGATCACCGAGCGCGTGGTGACACTCACCGGTGAAGCCATCGCGCAACCCCGGAACGTGTGGAGCCGCTTAGGAACGCCAATCAGCCACCTGTTGCACCAGGTCGGTTTTCACCCTTCACCAGGACAAATGGTCATTATGGGCGGCCCGCTGATGGGCTTTACCCTGCCGTCGCTGGATGTGCCGGTCGTGAAGATCACCAACTGTATTCTGGCCCCGTCCGGCACTGAGATGGGCAACACGCAACAGGAACAGTCCTGCATTCGTTGCTCTGCCTGTGCTGACGCCTGCCCGGCCAACCTGCTGCCACAGCAGCTGTACTGGTATAGCCAGGGGGGCGATCACGATAAAGCCCGTGCCCATCACATTGATGACTGCATTGAATGTGGTGCGTGCGCCTACGTCTGCCCGAGTAACATTCCGCTGGTGCAGTACTATCGCCAGGAAAAAGCTGAGCTGCGCGCCATCGACCTGGAAGCCAAACGCACGCTGGAAGCGAAAGCGCGTTTTGAGGCACGCCAGGCACGACTGGAGCGGGAAAAGCAGGCGCGTGAAGCACGTCATGCTGAAGCCAAACAGCGCGTAGCCCGCAGCGAAAGCGGAGAACTGGCTGCGGCAAAAGCCCGCGCCAGAGCGAAACAATCTGCAGAGAATGAAGATGCCGCTGCCGAAGCACGTCATGCGCAGGCCCGGTTACGGCAGGCTGAGGCACAGGCGGAAACCCAGGCGCTGAGTCGTCAGACGACCGATCCACGCAAGGCTGCGGTTGAAGCGGCAATTGCGCGTGCCAGAGCGAAGAAACCGATGACGCCTGACAGTGCGGACACGACTGAAACGGCGGTGGCGGATCCACGCAAAGCCGCGATGACCGCCGCCATCGAACGTGCCAAAGCGAAGAAAGCCGCCCAGGCGGCGGCTGACGCTGAGACGGCCGACACCGCATCCGACGATCCGCGTAAAGCCGCGGTGACCGCTGCCGTCGAACGTGCCAAAGCGAAGAAAGCCGCCCAGACGGCGGCTGACGCTGAGGCTGCCGACACCGCATCCGACGATCCGCGCAAAGCCGCGGTAGCCGCTGCCGTCGAACGAGCCAAAGCGAAGAAAGCCGCTCAGGCGGCGGCTGACGCTGAGGCTGCCGACACCGCATCTGAAGATCCACGTAAAGCTGCGGTAGCCGCCGCCATTGAACGTGCCAAAGCGAAGAAAGCCGCCCAGGCGGCGGCTGAGGCTACCGACACCGCACCCGAAGACCCGCGTAAGGCCGCGGTGGCCGCTGCCGTCGAACGAGCCAAAGCGAAGAAAGCCGCCCAGGCGGCGGCTGACGCTGAGGCTGCCGACACCGCATCTGAAGATCCACGTAAAGCTGCGGTGGCCGCCGCCATTGAACGTGCCAAAGCGAAAAAGCGCGCTGCCGCACAGGCGCAGGCAGAAGACGCGTCCCGTGAGGCGGCTGTCGCGGCGGCCGAAGCGCACAGGGACGTTGAGCAGGCAGAGAGGGCGCAGGAGCAGGCTAATCATGCCAATGCCGAAGCCGAAGAGGCACCTGAACTCGATCACCCCGCCGATGCGCGTAAAGCCGCGATTGCGGCGGCTGTCGCCCGTGCCAAAGCGCGTAAAGCGCAATCGACATTGACACCTGAGGATTAAATGGCGTTCCGTATCGCAAGTTCACCTTATACTCATAACCGCCGCAGTACCGGCAACATCATGATGCTGGTTATCCTGGCGGCGCTGCCTGGTTTTGCCGCGCAGTGCTACTTTTTTGGCGTGGGAACCTTATTGCAGGTTGTGTTGGCCTCGCTGACAGCGTTGCTGACAGAAGCGGCTATCCTGCGCCTGCGTAACACACCGGTCGCCCCTCAGCTGGCCGACAACTCCGCCCTGCTGACGGCAATTCTGCTGGGGATCAGCATCCCGTCTCTGGCCCCCTGGTGGTTAGTGGTGGTCGGTACGGTATTTGCGATTGTTATTGCCAAACAGTTGTACGGTGGCCTGGGACAAAACCCCTTCAACCCGGCCATGGTCGGCTATGTCGTTCTTCTGATCTCATTTCCGGTTCAGATGACCAGCTGGATGCCGCCAGAAGCCTTACAGGTGATTAAACCCGGCGTGCTGGACTCGCTGAGCATGATCTTTACGGGTCATACCCTGGCGGGCGATACGTTACAGCAACTGCAGTTGGGCGTAGACGGTGTCAGCCAGGCTACACCGCTGGATACCTTTAAAACCGGCTTGCGCGCAGGCCACAGTGCAGAGCAACTGTTAGCCCAGCCCATTTACAGCGGCGTTCTGGCCGGTCTGGGCTGGCAATGGGTCAACGTGGGTTACCTGCTTGGCGGGGTATTCCTGCTGTGGAAAAACACCATTCGCTGGCATATTCCGGCCGCGATGTTGCTGTCGCTGGCCGTCTGCGCCACGCTTGGTTGGTTACTGGCTCCCGCCTCGCTGAACAGTCCGCTAATTCATCTGTTTTCCGGGGCGACGATGCTGGGCGCATTTTTTATCGCCACCGATCCGGTTACCGCCTCCACCACTGACCGTGGCCGTCTGATTTATGGTGCCCTTATTGGTCTGCTGGTATGGCTCATTCGGAGTTTTGGCGGTTATCCGGACGGCGTTGCTTTCGCCGTTCTGCTGGCTAATATATGCGTACCGCTGATTGACTATTACACGCAGCCGCGCGTTTACGGTCATCAAAAGGATTAAATGATGCTGGACACCATACGCAAGAATGGCGTGACCCTGGCTCTCTTTGCCGCGATTACCACCGGCGTTACTGCTGTTGTAAATACCGTGACCAAACCCACCGTCGAGCACCAGACGCAGTTACAGCAAAAAAATCTGCTGGATCAGGTGGTGCCGACCGATATGTACGATAACCACATTCAGCAGGAATGTTACGTTGTCACTGATGCGGCGCTGGGTAATGCCAGTCCTCATCATCTTTATCTGGCGCGAAAAGGCAACGAACCTGTGGCCGCCGCACTGGAAACCACCGCCCCGGATGGCTATTCTGGCGCGATTCAGATGCTGGTCGGCGCGGATTTTCACGGTAAGGTACTCGGCGTGCGGGTGATTGAGCACCATGAAACGCCGGGCCTGGGGGACAAAATCGAGTTACGGATTTCTGACTGGATCAACAGTTTTAATGGCAAAGTGGTAACCGGGCCGAATGACAAAGCGTTTGCCGTCAAAAAAGATGGCGGCGAATTCGACCAGTTTACCGGTGCCACCATTACCCCGCGCGCCGTCGTGAATGCCACCAAACGTACGGCATTGTTAATTGAATCCCTGAAAGGGAAACTCTCTTCGTTACCCGAATGTGGAGACGCCAATGAGTGAAGCGAAAAACCTGCTGGTCGGCGGGCTGTGGAAAAATAACTCGGCGCTGGTGCAGCTGCTGGGCCTGTGCCCTTTGCTGGCGGTGACCGCCACGGCCACCAATGCTCTGGGGCTGGGGCTTGCCACGACGCTGGTGCTGACCCTGACAAACAGTTTTATTTCGGCCTCGCGTCGTTGGGTGCCTTCTGAGATCCGTATTCCTATCTACGTGATGATCATCGCCTCTGTCGTAAGCTGCGTGCAGATGCTGATTAACGCTTACGCCTACGGTCTGTATCAGTCACTCGGTATTTTTATTCCGCTGATCGTGACCAACTGCATCGTAGTGGGCCGGGCTGAAGCCGTGGCCTCGAAAAGCAGTATTCCCCTTGCCGCACTGGATGGCTTTGCTATCGGTATGGGCGCCACCTGCGCAATGGTGGTACTGGGATCGATCCGTGAAATCATCGGCAGCGGCACATTGTTTAACGGTGCGGATCAGTTACTGGGTCCCTGGGCTAAAGTGTTGCGTATTGACGTGATTCATTTTAACTCGCCAATGCTGCTGGCAATGCTCCCGCCGGGTGCCTTTATCGGTCTGGGCATGATGCTGGCGGGGAAATATGTGATCGATCAGAAAATGAAGCAGCGCGCAGCGCGTCGCGCAGAAGACGCGGCGCTTGATGCGCCGCAGGGCAACACGGGAAAAGCCGTGTGAACCAGACGAAACGCATTGAGATTCTCAGTCGTCTGCAGCAGGCCAACCCTCACCCTACGACCGAGCTGCAGTTCACCTCGCCGTTTGAACTGCTGATTGCGGTTCTGCTGTCGGCTCAGGCGACGGACGTGAGCGTTAACAAGGCTACAGCAAAGCTGTACCCCGTGGCGAATACACCTGCTGCGATGCTGGCGCTGGGCGTGGACGGCGTGAAGGAGTACATCAAAACGATCGGCCTGTTCAACAGTAAAGCCGAGAACGTGATTAAGACCTGCCGTATTTTACTGGACCAGCACGGCGGTCAGGTGCCTGAAGATCGCGCCGCGCTCGAAGCCTTACCTGGCGTCGGCCGTAAAACGGCTAACGTGGTGCTGAATACGGCTTTTGGCTGGCCGACCATTGCGGTGGATACGCACATTTTCCGCGTCTGCAACCGGACGAATTTTGCGCCGGGTAAGAACGTCGAGCAGGTCGAAGAGAAACTCTTAAAAGTCGTGCCGAAGGCGTTTAAAGTCGACTGCCATCACTGGCTGATTCTGCACGGTCGTTACACCTGCGTGGCGCGCAAACCGCGCTGCGGGTCCTGCCTGATTGAAGACCTGTGTGAATATCCCGATAAGGTCGAGTAAGCCCGGATAACAGCCTGTGACCGGTCACAGGCTGTTTTACTGTTCAGCGCTGACGCTGCGCCAGCGCCGCCCGCATCCAGGCCATCGCCAGCGGCGAATCCTTATCCTGTAATGCCGCCCGTTCGGACTGGAATAAGGTGGCGACATAGAAAGGATGATCGGTCAGTTCAATGCCGCGCACATCGCCGTTCAGATCCCAGGACGTGATCCGCATGTTTTTACCCTGCAGCGCCGCACTGAAAGCCGGGTTCACGCCAAAATTGCAATGATAACCTTCATCGCTGGTCAGCGCACCGTAGGCGCTGGCCATACGCGAGCCGGGTGCAAACGTGACCTCCCCTCGCTGTTCGACCAGTGAGCAGCTTAGCGGCGCAATCACCATCCGACCGGTTTCGCTGGTTTCGGCATGACTGGCATCTTCCCAGCCCAATACGTGGCGGGCATAGTCGATAACCGCATACTGAAACCCGCCACAGGAGCCGAGAAAGGGCTTACCGTTTTCCCGTACCCAACGCAGCATGCTAAACACGCCGTCATCGTTTTTATAGGGGCTGCCGGGCACCAGCCAGACGGCATCATGCTGCGTAACGGCGGACAGATCATCTAAATCCGGGGTGGGAATCCAGTCAGGCTCAATCGGAATGGCAAGGTGCGCCGCGGCGCGCGCCAGCACCAGGGGAATGGATTGATGCGAAACAGCGTCCGGGCGGTAGTCACCCACTAAGGCGAGACGTAAAGATAACGACATAGCAACATCCTTTTTAGGAAATAAAGAGGCTACGTGAGTGCGCGTGCGCTGTCGAGCAGGTGAGCGCATTTTTGCTGGTTTTTTACGCCTGTTAATTAAGGGCCGGACGCATTATTTCCTGATGAAACCATTTTTCTTCTGCTGAAATAACAGCGAATAATGTGAGTTTAATCAACTTTATTGCGCACCCGACGTCATTTTGCGTCATAATATGCAGATTATTTCAGCAAAACGACGTCAAAAGCCGCATTTCCGGCGCTTTATTCTGGTGAAAGATCACTTTCCAAAGCAAAGCTCTACGCAACCGCCGTTTAGTGGTTAATGTCATTATTGACGATCTGAAAAGCTCCACGCAGGTATTTTGAACCAATAAAAAACCTGAAAACATGACAAAATTTCAATCAGTAATATTTATTTAGGTTTTAACACCATATTGACCCTGTCTGGCAGAAGGTAGAAAACGCTTGCCCTGCCGCCTTTATTCAGCCAAATTAGTCGCCGTTTTTCCCATCTAATAAAAATCTGGCCCATGGTGTGATCACATGGCGCGGACGGAATGCCTGTCACGACGCAGGATATGAAATAACAGAGGTACAAGTGTCAACTGCAAACAAACACACCGACGAGGCCGTCAGCCTTAATGCTTTTAAACAGCCCAAAGCGTTTTACCTGATCTTTTCAATCGAATTATGGGAACGTTTTGGCTACTACGGCCTGCAGGCCATTATGGCCGTCTATCTGGTTCGACAGCTGGGCATGTCGGAGTCCGACTCCATTACTCTGTTCTCGTCCTTTAGCGCACTGGTTTATGGTCTGGTCGCTATCGGCGGCTGGCTGGGCGATAAAGTGTTGGGCACCAAACGCGTTATCGTGCTGGGTGTACTGGTGCTGGCCATCGGCTACGCGCTTGTCGCCTTCTCCGGTCATAATGTCAGCGTCGTCTATATCGGTATGGCGACTATTGCGGTGGGCAGCGGCTTGTTTAAAGCGAACCCCTCTTCCCTGCTTTCCACCTGCTACGAGAAAGACGATCCGCGCATTGATGGCGCCTTTACCATGTTCTACATGTCCATCAACATCGGCTCACTGTTCTCAATGATGCTGACGCCGTGGTTAGCCGAAAAATATGGCTATAACGTGGCGTTTTCGCTGTCGGTGATCGGCCTGGTCATCACGCTGCTTAACTTCCTGTTCTGTAAGCGCCTGGTGAAAGACTTTGGTTCCAAACCGGACTTTGCCCCACTCCAGTTCGGCAAACTGCTGATGACGCTGGCAGGTATTGTGGTGTTGATCGCCCTGGCTAACTGGATGCTGCACCATCAGGCCATTGCCCGTATTCTGCTGGGCCTGATTGCGCTGGGCATTATGGTGATCTTTGCCAAAGAAGCCTTCGCACTGAAGGGCGCGGCACGTCGCCGTATGATTGTCGCTTTCCTGCTGATGGTCGAAGCCATCGTCTTCTTCGTGCTTTACATGCAGATGCCTACGTCGCTGAACTTCTTTGCGATTCGTAACGTTGAGCACACCCTTTTTGGCATTACCTTTGCGCCAGAGCAGTTCCAGGCGCTGAACCCGTTCTGGATTATGCTGGCCAGCCCCATTCTGGCAGCCGTGTATAACAAGCTGGGCGACAAGCTGCCGATGCCGCACAAGTTCGCTATCGGCATGGTGCTGTGTTCTGCCGCGTTCCTGGTATTGCCTGTCGGCGCGAAATTTGCCAGCGATGCCGGTATCGTGTCCCTGAACTGGCTCATTCTCAGCTATGGCCTGCAAAGTATCGGCGAACTGATGATTTCGGGACTGGGCCTGGCGATGGTGGCACAGCTGGTTCCACAGCGCCTGATGGGCTTTATCATGGGCTCATGGTTCCTGACCACCGCGGGTGCTGCCGTCATTGCCGGTAAAGTGGCCAACCTGATGGCGGTGCCTGAAAACGTTACCGATCCGCTGATTTCGCTGGTCACGTACGGCAAAGTGTTCCAGCAGATCGGGATTGCCACCGCCGTCATCGCTGTGCTGATGCTGGTGACGGCCCCGCTGCTGAACCGTATGACGCAGACGACGGAAGCGGAAAAAGCCTGAGTGCGATTTTGACACGCAGCAAAAACCGGGCCTTGCCCGGTTTTTTTGTTTTTGTCGCCGATCGGTTCCTGGTAGATTACTCATGCTAATAACTGGTAATTCTGCCACAGGGGATTACTATGCAAACACGACTCGCAACATGGTGGCTTCATGATGAAACTGTTTTGTAAAGCTGGTGCCTGCTCTCTTTCACCCCATATTGTTCTGCGTGAATGTGGTCTGGATTTCACTCAGGTCAATGTCGACCTGCAAACCAAGCTCACCGAGCGCGGGGATGATTTTCGTCAAATCAACCCCAAGGGTCAGGTACCGGCGCTGCAATTAAGTGAGGGTAATGTCCTGACTGAAGGCGCGGCGATTGTGCAGTACCTGGCCGATCTCAAGCCCGATCGTCATCTTCTGGCCCCCGTCGGCAGCCTGACGCGTTATCACACCATTGAGTGGCTCGGCTACATCAGCAGTGAGTTACATAAGAGTTTTTCACCGCTGTTCCGCAACGATGCGCCCGACGAGTACAAAGCGCTGGTGCGCCGTCAGCTGGAGGCAAAATTTGCCTGGGTAAACGGTGAACTGCAGGACAAGCCGTGGCTGATGGGCGTGCATTTCAGCGTTGCGGATGCTTATCTGTATGTGGTGACGCGCTGGGCGAAAGCGCTGAACCTGGATGTCAGCGCGTTGAGCCACCTGCAACAGTGGTTTGCGCGCGTTGAAGAACGGTCATCGGTTCAGGCCGCGCTAAAAGCGGAAGGCCTTATCTGACACGATCAGGGCCGTTACCGGCCCTTTTTTTACAGCTTCTCTGCCGGAAAATAGTGCGTTGGCCGGGCAATAGCGTCCTGCGCGGCAACCAACTGCAGCTCATATTCCCCCATCTCATGCGTTTTCAGCATCACTTCATAGACGGCGGCCGTGACGTGCTCCAGCGCCGCCTGCAGCGACTGTCCGTGCAGCAGATCGACCAGCAATAAGCCGCTGGTTAAATCGCCCACGCCTACAGGCTGGCGAACGCCAAAGTCCACCAGCGGACGGCTGATGTGCCAGGCTTCGTCGGCGGTGACCAGCAGCATTTCAAAGCGATCGCTGCGGCGTCCTGCCCGTGCCAGATGCTTAATCAGCACCACTTTTGGCCCCTGCGTGATCAGCAGGCGGGCAGCCTCAACGGCGGATTCGACACTGGTTACCGTGCGTTCGCTGAGCATTTCCAGCTCCAGCAGATTTGGCGCGATGATATCGCTGGCCGGTAGCGCCATTTTGCAGTGAAACTCCGCCACGCCCGGTGCCACAATGCAGCCCTTTTCCGGATGCCCCATGACCGGATCGCAAAAATACCAGGCCTCGGGGTTGGCGGCTTTTACCTGATGCACGATGTCCAGAATCTTTTCGCCCTGTTCGGCCGATCCCAGATAGCCGCTTAACACCGCACCACAGGTTTTCAGGCGGTCGATATCGGCGATGCCTTTGACAATGTCGGTGAGATGCGACGCCGGCATGACGGTGCCGGTCCAGTGCCCATACTGCGTATGATTGGAAAACTGCACGGTATTCAGCGGCCAGACGTTCACGCCCATACGGCGCATCGGGAACTCTGCCGCCGCATTGCCTGCATGACCAAACACCACGTGCGACTGAATTGCTAAAACGTTTTTCACTTTTTTACCCTGTCGTGCCTTGCCATAAAAAAGGGCCGGAAACCGGCCCTGAAAAGCTACTGCCAGTTGATCAGGCAGTAATGTTTTTTACCGCGGCGTAATAACGTGAAGCGGTTAAACAGCTTGTCGCTGTCGCGGAAGCGGTATTCCGCATCCGACTGCTTCTCACCGTTCAGCGATACGGCATTTGAGCCAATCATGGTGCGCGCCTGGCCGCGTGACGGTACCAGCTCCGCTTTAACCAGTGCCTGCTGCAGATCGTCCTCAGCAGACAGCGTGATGGTGGGCATGCCGTCCTGCGCCAGCTGTTCGAAATCGGCCTCGGTCATGTCACTGAGCGCACCGGAGAACAGACTTTCCGTGATGCGTTTCGCGGCTGCCAGACCCTCTTCGCCATGAACCAGGCGCGTAACCTGCTCGGCCAGTACATACTGTGCACGCGGCGCGGTTCCGCTGTTTTTATCTTCTTCTTCCAGGGCATTAATCTCTTCAATGCTCAGGAACGTGAAGAATTTCAGGAAACGGTAAACATCCGCATCGGCGGTGTTGATCCAGAACTGGTAGAACTTGTACGGGCTGGTTTTCTTAGCATCCAGCCAGACCGCGCCGCCTTCGGTCTTACCGAACTTGGTGCCGTCCGATTTGGTGATCAGAGGAACGGTCAGACCAAACACCTGGTTCTGATGCAGACGACGTGTCAGATCGATACCGGAAGTGATGTTGCCCCACTGGTCCGAGCCGCCGATCTGCAGCGCTACGCCGTGCAGTTCGTTCAGGCAGGCAAAATCATAGCCCTGCAACAGGTTGTAGGAGAATTCGGTAAACGAGATCCCCTGGTCGTCACGGTTCAGACGCTGTTTGACCGCTTCCTTGTTGATCATCTGGTTAACCGAGAAGTGTTTACCAATGTCACGCAGAAAGGTCAGCACGTTCATATTGCCAAACCAGTCATAGTTGTTGGCCGCAATCGCACTGTTCGCACCACAGTCAAAATCCAGGAATGGCGCAACCTGTTTACGGATTTTTTCGACCCATTCACCAACGGTTTCGCTGGTGTTGAGCTTACGCTCTGCCGCTTTAAAACTGGGATCGCCAATCAGACCGGTTGCGCCGCCCACCAGCGCCACCGGCCTGTGTCCGGCGTCCTGAAAACGTTTCAGGCAGAGCAGCGGTACCAGATGGCCCAAGTGCAAGCTGTCAGCAGTGGGGTCAAAGCCGCAATAGAGCGAAATTGGCCCTTGCGCCAGTTTCTCGACTAACGCGTCTTCATCCGTCACCTGGGCGATCAGGCCCCGTTCTTGCAATTGTTGTATCAGGTTACTGCTGGTCATCACTGACTCCAAATTGATCAGACTGCACCTAGGCTGGTACACAGCTTTCCGCTGAGTTGCGGAAGAAAAAAATGAGGGCTATAGCATAAAGCGCTGACGGCTTCTGTGCCAGCGCTGATAAGGGGAAAGCGCAGTTTTACGGGGCGAGTCGGTCAATTTTCCAGCCGTCGTTATCCCGTTGGTAGAGGAAACGATCGTGAAGGCGATGTTCACCCCCTTGCCAGAACTCCATGGTGTTAAATTTTACCCGATAGCCGCCCCAAAAACTGGGCAGCGGCACATCGCCCTGCTGGAATTTCTGCTTCAGTTCCAGAAACTTCGCTTCCAGCACACCGCGGGCAGAAATCCGGCTGGACTGACGCGAAACCCAGGCACCGATCTGGCTGTCACGCGGGCGGCTGCTGAAATATTTCAGGACGTCCAGCGGCGACAGTTTTTCGACTTCGCCCAGCACCATCACCTGGCGCTCCAGAAAATGCCACGGGAAATGCAGCGAAATACGCGGATTGTTGGCCAGATGTTGTGCTTTACGGCTGCCGAGGTTGGTATAAAACACCATGCCCTGTTCATCATAATGCTTCAACAGCACGATACGCTGATAAGGCTGGCCTTGCTCATCGACCGTGGCTACCGTCATGGCTGTAGGATCGGGCAATTGTGCCTCGCAGGCCTGCTTTAACCAGCTTTCGAACAGCGCCAGCGGATTATCCGGCAAATCGTTACGACGCAGACCACCGCGCGTGTATTCACGACGCAGGTGGGCAATGTTTTGCAGCATTTCATTGTCACTCATCATGCACACTCACTCAGATAACGTTAACCAGCCGGTTGCAGCTCGCAGTCATTCACGACGATTTTATCGTTGCGCTCAATAAAAGCACCGTTTCCTTTAGACCAGAAAACATACTGTCCGTCGCTGTAGCGGGCCCCCGAGGCAGAAACGGTTTGCGTCAGCGTCAGCGGTTTGCCATCCATGATAAAGCTGACCTGATCTTTAGCGTTATCCAGGGTGACGGTGAGCGGCAAGGTGCCACAGCGATAGTGTAACGTTTCTGGCGCGGGCGACGATTTGTGCATCAGGCTGCAGCCTGACAGCATGACCATGGCAACCACAGTTAATCCTTTTCGCATCAGCGATTCTCCTGTACGTAAAGCAGGCACAGCGCGCCCTGCTTTGTTCGGTATGAAGGTTCCGGCACCGGCAGGTTAACCGTTCCGGCACAGAGGGGCAATTTAACCGATGATCGCACCCGTAGCAGCAAAAGTTTTTTTGTCCGGGCGTGGGAAGGTGAAGACTGCAAAGCCAGGGTTTGGTCGGGAAAACGCGACATCGCGCGGCGATGACCAGGGCGGAGGGGGCGAAAGAGACCGGCAACACCCGGGTATTCAGGCGTTGCCGGTGAGGATTAATTACCGCGATAGGTAGAATAGCCGTACGGGCTCAGCAGCAATGGAATATGGTAATGCGATTCACTTTTGTCCATGTGAAATATCACCGGAATTTCCGGGAAAAAGGACGCGTGCTGAACCTTCTGATAATAATCTCCCGTTTTAAATACAACTTTATAATCGCCCGTTTCATATTGTTTATCTGTCGGGAATAGTGCACTAATTCTGCCGTTTTTATCGGTTACCCCTGAGGAAAGCTTAACCCACTTGCCCTGTTCTTTATGTTCGAGGTCAACAGAAATACCGGGAGTCGGCGTGCCGGTCTCCAGATTTAATACGTGTACACTCAGCGGATTCTTCATCGCGGTTGTTTCTGCCGCACAAGCAACGGAACCCATTAATAACGCTGCAACTGCACCCATTTGCCATTTCATTCTCGATTCCTTTTTTTCGTTAACCTGTCAACGAGCGTAAAGGGCCGCAGACTAAATACCAAACCGCAGGCGCTAAATGTGAAATTTCTGAGAGGCATAAATACGCTTTAGCTATTCGCGCTTTTTCTGCGCAAGTGCGTTTATTGTTTCGCTCACCGCCCTGCAAAATTCTCAAAAGCGACTATGCTGTTTAATTCAAGGTCCACTTCAAGGAGATGAAATGCATACTAAATCCCTGTCAGCTGCCGTTTTGCTTGCCCTCTCTCTGGCAACGTTAGCCGGTTGTTCTTCCAACCAGTCCATTAAAACGTCAGATGGCCGTACAATAGTGACCGATGGTAAGCCTCAAATTGACAGCGATACGGGGCTGGTGTCCTATCGTGACGCCCAGACAGGCAAAACCGAACAAATTAATCGCGATCAGATCAGCAATATGAGTGAACTTGATAACTAACGGACTCAATCACAGAAATAAGGTGGATAATATGAAGAAGACTCTGATTTTACCGCTGGCAGTTTTGATCGGCATGACCGCATTAACAGGTTGTACCCGCACAAGCTACGCTATTCATACCAACGATGGCCGCACTATTATCAGCGACGGTAAGCCGTCTGAATCTGATGCCGGTTTACTGGGTTATACCGATGCCAATGGTGTGAAACAGCAGATCAATAAAGCGGACGTTAAAGCCGTTTCCGAAGTGCCAAAATAACAGCGTTGCCGCCTGATCAGGGCGGCTTTTTTATTTCCTGCCGCCTCTTCATTGCTTCACCCTCTCAATATCTTTTTATCCGGAAATAACGGTTCGTCGTAAACAGTGTAATAACGACTTACACGGCATGATCATGGCTCATATATCCTTTTGTCTTTCTGACGCAGGCGCTCGCCTGTTATGGCCTTTTTCGTTCCTTCTCACTTTGCTTTGTGACAACACAAAAACATTAGCATCTCTTTCTTATGTACATTTTATTTACAGCGTCAGGTTGCGGTCCGGAATGCCGCTGACGGCCAGGTCACCGTGTCAGGGACCTATCGTAATTTCAGGCCAGTTTGCCACTATCTAGTGGTTTAATCACTTCAATTCTGGCGGATAAAACGGGTCTGTATAAATTTTCGCTCGCTTATTAAGGTGTTAGCCTGCGGTATGAAAGTTCACTGTTTTTAATGTTTTCTTTGATAGGTATCACCGAATGAAATCACACTATCGCTATTCATTCCTTTTACTAAACTAATCACTGGGTCGACGACATTCTCACTCACTCTCAGGAGGTGCATATGAATTTTCACGATGAGGCTACCGGTCATAAGATTATTGGTGAAGCTGCGGTGAACCTGGCACTACAGAATGAGGAGATCACGGTGGTTTCACTGATTCGCCAGCTCAGCACGATGGCGGACCATGAAAGCGACGATGAGCGCGTGCTCCTGATCGCCGATGCGCGTAAATGGCTGAAAAGCTTTATTAACGTGGCCACGCGCGAGCGGGCCGAACTCAACTGGATGGTAGTAACGGGCCAGGTTCCCGCCAATGTGATCGAGCATTAACGCTGACAGGTTAATGCGATACCGCGCTTCGCGGACGCCGGATGCGTCCGCGTTTACTGCGTGCCAGCTGTCTGTATTCTCTCTGTGTCCGCTTTCCGCCCTTCTCTCTGTCCCCGCCTGAATCGCGCCGCACGCTTTTTCTGCGAAAATAGCTGTACAAGTTTTATTTTATTGTATAACTTTACGCTACTTTCAACTGACTACTTTTGAACCACCCGAGAACCTCTATGCAACGCAATCATCGCTTACCGCAGAGCGCCGACGATATCTCCCGCTATTTTTCTGCGGCGGGTCTCCCTTCACAGCAGGAAATGCTGGGGCAAATCGTGGTAGATATTTTACGCGCCGGCCAGAACGTGAACCGTAAGTCTATCTGCACTAAACTGCTGCGCCGTCTTGAGCTGTCAGCCAGTCAGGAAGAAGAGCGCCTTTGCCGTGAACTGATTGGGTTGCTGTTTGGTCGTTAAGACGGCCAGTGACTGCCGTGACGGGACGGGGCATCGTTGCGAAGCCGTTGCGGCCTTTTCGCTGCTGCTGCTGGCATTATTGTTGCTGCTGTCGTTACTGTGACGTGACGGCCATACAGGCTTCCTTGCTTCAGCCCATCGTCATTAATGGAGTTTATGCGCGAGGATACGGATAGCCTCTTCGCAGGTCTGTCGGGTCGTTTTACAGCTTGTCTGGAGACTTTGCTGGTGCAACGCACCAATAATTTCCTGCAGTGTGAGCGTTTTACCCGGCTGCAGGATGCCTGACACAACGCGCCCTAAAAGCGCGTGAATCTCTTCACCGATGTTTGCCCTGTCATGTTTCACGCATAATCCTCAAATTTTACTTTTTCTGTAACAGCAAAGTGTTTTAGAGAAGGCACACTGTGCCTGTGTCTGGCAGCCCATGGGTGACCGGCCGCCCTGCATGGATGACATAAGGGAATATTTACTTCCTAAATGAGCAAAGATTAATCCAGGATTTTCAGGGCCAGCGCAATCGTAGCCTGTTCATCGTGTACATCCGCCACCTTGCCGGTAACACGCATACCAAAGGCAATACGCAAAATCAGTCCTGCAGCCGTCTCCACATCCAGGTCGCGCCTGATGGAGCCATCATGCTGCCCTTCCTGCAAAAGTGACATCAGAAAGGCCTTATTGCGGAAGATAACCTGTGTAACCTGTTGGGACAGCTCCGCATCCAGCACCTGTAATTCAATAGCACTGCCTACGACCAGACAGCCGGTGCGCCCTTCCGTTGACCGGGAAGAATCCAGATAAAACTGGAGTAGTTCACTTAACTTTGCGCGGCCGGTCGAAAAGCGGGCCAGGCGTCCGCGCAGATCCTCGTTGCGGACCGTGATGTAACGCTGAAAAACCAGCAGGAACAACGATCGCTTGTCCTGAAACGCTTTGTAGATACTACCGACAGAAAGCTGCATTGCCTCACTCAAATCGTTAAGCGAGGCGGCATGATATCCTTTCTGCCGGAACACGATCATCGCCTGGTCCAGAGCCTGTTCGATATCAAATTCTCTGGGCCTGCCGCGTTCTTTTTGTTTATTCGCTGTGGATTGTTGGCTGCTCATGACGACCAGTTTGAGAGGCTGCATTTCCGACATTACCCGGAAACGATAGGCAGAACGATTGTATCTCAGGCACCGGGTGCAAGTACACCCGAATCCCACCCCGGCGCATCGTCTGCACAAAGTGCGGTGCAGGCGATGCCGTGGTGGGATAAAAAGCAGACCGATCAGGCGTTGGCTTTAAGCAGCTCGTCTGCCGCCAGTTTACCGAGCGCGTTCGCCGCAAAGGGACTGTCGCCCGTCAGTACCCGGCGATCTTTATGCACGGTCCCTTTAATATCGCTGTTCACCAGCGTCAGTCCCATGGCCTGAAGTTTCTCTCCGAAGAACCAGGTTAACTGTCCCGGCATGTAGCCGATATCTGGTGTTTGTTTGTCGGTCGCATCGGGGAAGGCGCAAATTTTATAGCCATTAAGCGGATTGTCGCCTTTGTCCAGAGCAAGAAAGGCGGCCGGGCCATGGCACAGCGAAATCAGGTGACGATCGTTGGCCAGCGTCCAGCGGATCACCTCAGCGACGGCTTCACTTTCGGGCAGCCCTATCAGCGCGCCGTGACCGCCCGGAATAAAGACGCCTGCGTACTCTGACCGGGGCGTCAGTGACTGAACGACAGCGTTCAGCGTCAGCGGGGAACGAAACAGCGACAGGCAGTGATTGTAAAAGCCAATGACCACCTCATCCTGCTGGGGCATCGCCCAGTGTTCAAACTTCACCATCTGTCCGGACAACGTCGCCACATCAAACTGGAAACCGGCCTGATACAGGTGATACATCGGAAGCAGCGTCTCAATCGGATGGTTACCGGTGGAAAACAGGGTGTCGTTATCAAGCGGCAGATAGCGCTCGTCGGTGCAGATCACCAGGACCTTTTTATTCCCTGAATACGGCTGGGGATAGTCGGCATCACCGAGATCAGATGTGGGGCGGGTGAACTGGTCAAGTGAGTAGGCAGAAGGAAAAAAGGCGTTATGTTCGGCCCGATCTGCCACCGGCGATTTACTGAGTTCTGACATGACAAAGCTCTCCTTAAGGGGATGGATACCTGTTTTAGCCTAGACCACAACGCCAGATTTAAACCGAGCGGCAGCCCAAACGGCCCCCTTATAAGAGCATTCTGTTGCTGTCATCCCTGACCGCGCCTTACTTCACCACCGGCAGATCGCTGATGCGCGTGGTATAAGCCGGCGACAGCATTTCGCGCTTCATCGCCCAGCGCTTCTCTGTCCCCTGTCCGGCGAACCACATTTTCCCCTTGCCCGCTTTGTGGATCTGATCGATAACCTGCATCAGATCGTTACGGCCCGGGTTGACCGGTCGCTCATCAAACAAATCCAACTGAGTCACGCCGTGGTCAAAGAAGTCGCTCAGGACAACGCCCGCTTTGATATAGCGGTGGCCCGCGATCCAGATGTAGTCCAGCATGTCGGTCGCCACCCGGATAATGTCGCGCGTATCGTGCGACGGCGTCAGTAACTGACCAGTGGCCTGATTGCCGTAAAAGTTTTCACCAACGGCATGGGGGCTGGTGCGCAGAAACACCCCGATTTGTCGGCAGTACTGTTTTTCTTTCCGCAGTTTTTCGGCGGCACGTTCGGCATAGGTACAGACTGCCTCACGCACCTGTGCATAGTCTGAAAGACGGCTACTGAAAGAACGTGAGCACATGATCTGCTGTTTGGTGGGTTCGAGGGCTTCTAAATCCTGACAGGGTTCACCGCATAATTCTCTGACCGTGCGTTCCAGCACCACGCTGAAATTCTTACGAATCAGGCTGGGACGCTGACGCGCCAGGTCTGCGGCCGAGGTTATCCCCATCTCCTCAAGCCGCTGGCTGAGACGGCGGCCAACGCCCCAAATATCCTTGACCGACACCTTCGCCAGCAGTTTTTGCTGGCGCACCGGATCGGACAGATCGACCACACCGTTGGTGTAGCCCGCCCATTTTTTGGCCGCAAAATTCGCCAGCTTCGCCAGCGTCTTGGTAGGGGCAATCCCGACACAGACGTTAAGATGAATTTCTTTTTTGATGCGTTTTTTAATCTGGTGCCCCAGGGTATCAAGCGACATGCAGTGGCTGACGCCGGTTAAATCCAGAAAGGCCTCATCAATCGAATAAATTTCTACCGACGGGGCCATTTCCTCCAGTAGCGTCATGACCCGGGTGCTCATATCCGCATACAGCGCATAGTTAGAGCTAAAGACCTGCACGTTATGGCGGGCAATGATTTCTCTCATTTTAAAAAACGGCACGGCCATGGTGACGCCAAGGGCTTTGGCCTCGGCATTACGCGCAATCACACAGCCATCGTTGTTGGAGAGCACAATAATGGGCTTGCCCTTGAGATCCGGTCGAAACACCGTTTCACAGGAGGCATAAAAATTGTTCACATCGACCAGCGCAAACATGATTAATAAACCGACTTGATCACATAGGTCACAACGCCAAACACTTCGAGCGCGTCTTCTGTGCTAATCACAATGGGTTTGAACTGACGGTTCATTGGCATCAGTTGCAGGCAGGGCTGAAGCTGAAGCCGCTTGACGGTAAATTCGCCCTCAATCGCGGCCACCACAATATCGCCATGAGAAGCCACCAGTGCGCTGTCCACCACCAGCATATCGCCGTCGTTAATGCCCGCTCCGGACATCGATTCTCCACTGACGCGCACAAAGTATGTCGAACTGGGATGCTGAACGATGAGCTTGTTCAAATCAATCCGCTGCTCAACGTAGTCCTGCGCCGGAGACGGAAAACCGCACGGCACCCGCTCGACAAACAGCGGTAATTGCAAAGGCGTGCTCACTTTTGCTGGCCTGATAAATTCCATATTCACCTCTCACGCCAAATTACTGTATATAATTACAGTAATCGCGATCTGCCAGTGCGATCAAGCGAAACCGGAGAGGTTTATGTAAACCAGTTGATGTGGATGGATATTTTTTTCTGCCCTTTTCACCGCCTTATGACAGGCCTGTGCAGCCATTAACCGTACCGGTTGTTTTTTCGCCGGCGCATGCAGAATTCTTCTCTTCGCTGAACGGATGTTTAAAAAGCACGGAACGCTGCCCGTTAGCGGCGCGTATTTATTCGCCGCACAATCCGGGCGGAAATAATGCTGACAGCGTTAGCAACATCAATCGGCTAAGCGTACAAGCGGCGCGCAGACGATAACGGAAATAAACAACCGCCTGACCGTGCATAGTGATAAAAATAGCCCTAAGCAAGTCCGAAAAAGGCGTCAAAATAGCAGGCGATAAACGGGGTCTGATTTGCCAGCGCTGTTTCACGCTGCACGCTCGCCCTTTATGACGGGAAAATCACTACAGCCGATCTTTTTTGCAAAAATGAAGACAGGATCGCCGGATACAACGTTCATCTTTTGTGATGTGAACGTGTCTCATCTGGATTAAAAGCGATAATAATCATATAATTAAAAAAATAAGATAACGTGAAATGATTTATACTGTGATATCCAACACGTTTGCCTATCATGCCTGCATTACCGCCGAACACGGCTATCACCATGGCATTGAAAAAAGCATTGAGAGGCAGAATAAAAATGGAATTGAAAAGTACACAGGGAAAAAAGGTCTATTTAACCGAGCAGGAACTTTCTTTAAGCTGGCTTTTTATGACCGGTATGACGGTTAACCAGATCGCGTACCAGATGGCTTCACCTGTACACGTCATCTATTATCTTAAGCAAAAAATCATGCAGAAAGTAGGCGTGAGAAATAACAGTGAGTTTATCCTCTGGCTGATTCATCTCAGAAAATAAAAAACGTCGCGCTGTTTTGCCCGCATGGCAGGATAATACGTTGCCTCCGCCCGCGTGATGAATACGCACAATGTCCGCGCAGGCATCATCGGTTAACCCTGCGCCGTCATCATGCCGGGATAACGTCACCGCGCGCCTGACTCGCCCTGCGCTTTCCGCCGGCAACCGTAACCTGAGCGGCGTGTGGGGCGCATGGGCTTGTGACCGATCCGGTCAGCCATTTACCTGCTGCCTTATCCATTCGCGAAATATCTCCATCGATGGCGTCAGCGTTTTTGATCGCAGCCAGGTTAACCAGTAGCCACCGACATCAATCTCAATGTCAAAAGGCCGCACCAGGATGCCCGCCTCCAGCTCCCGCTGAAACATGCAGAACGGCACCAGCGCGACACCGCCCGTCTGAACAGCTGCCTCGACCATCAGCCGCGAGGAGTCGAAAACCGGACCAGTCATTCTGGGGGCGTGATGTTTGCCGCAGTGAACCAGTTGCCCCACTCATCCGCGCGATAAGAACGCAGCAGCGTTTCCCGTAACAGATCGCCGGGCTGCTGCAGCCGACGGGCGATATCCGGCCGACAAAGCGCAGTCAGCGGTGCGGTAAACAGCGGTTCGTTGTGCGTTGCAGGCCAGGCCCCCGTTCCAAAGCGAATGGCATAATCAATGCCTTCGCCCGCCAGATTCACGACGTTATTATGGGTGCGCACGTTCACTTCCAGCGCAGGATGCTGCTGATGAAAGGCATCCAGACGCGGCAGCAGCCAGCCCAGCGCAAAGGTCCCGACACAGGCGAGGGTCATCACTTCGCGGTATTCACCCCCTTCAAACCGGCGCCAGGCTTTTTCAAGCTGGGTGAACGCCTCGGACACCTCGGCAAACAGCAGTCGGGACTCGTCCGTCATCTCCAGTCCACGCGGTAAGCGCCGGAATAACGTCACGCCCAGCCGCTCTTCAAGTAGCCTGACCTGCTGGCTCACGGCTGCCTGCGAGACGAAAAGTGCCATACCTGCGTGAGTAAAATTCAGGTACCGGGCCGAAGCATAAAAGGCCCGGAGTGCATTAAGCGGAACATCATTTTTCATTGTTAACCCCAGAAATTCTTTTGGCTTCTCTCAAATTATCTCGCTTGTCGATAATTTGAAATCCCTTACTCTTTCCCTCGTCACACTTTTGACAGGCGATATGTCCCGCAATAACGCGACCTTCGTGTAATAACGGGGGCATCAGGTGGCAGAAACTGACATAAGTTTCACGAGGGGCGCATTTCACACGTTTCGCTCAGTACGCGCCGCTTCCTGAGGCGGTGAGGTGCCGGGTATGTCTGAATGCAGATACACATTAACGGAGGTTTATATGGCTACGGCTCCCCGGCTGCGCATCTGTGCAGCGGCAACCCTACTGGCGCTGGCGGTCCCTTTTGTCGCCGAGGCCCATTTCAATGACGCATTGTTAGCGCAACCTGTCCGGCAGCTGGAACACGCCGCAGGCGGACGCTTAGGCGTGGCGGCGATCGACACCGGTGATGGTTCTGTTTTTACTTATCGTGGTAACGAACGTTTTCCCCTTTGCAGCACCAGTAAAGTCTTTACGGTGGCGGCCATTCTGAAGAAAGCGGAAACCGCACAAGGCCTGCTGAATGAAAACATCGCGATTCGTCACGCCGACCTGGTGAATTACAACCCCGTGACCGAAAAACAGGTGGGCGGCACGATGACCGTGGCAGAACTCAGTGCGGCGGCCTTGCAGTACAGCGACAACGCGGCGATGAATAAACTGCTGACGCACCTTGGCGGGCCGCATGCCGTGACCGCCTTCGCCCGCAGCATCGGCGATAACACGTTTCGTCTCGATCGAACCGAGCCCACGCTTAATACCGCTATTCCGGGTGATACACGTGATACAACCTCACCGACAGCGATGGCGCAGAGCCTGCAAAAACTGGTTTTAGGCACGGCGCTGGCACCTGCTCAACGCCAGCAGTTAGCCGACTGGATGAAGGGCAATACAACCGGCACCTACAGCATACGTGCGGGTCTGCCTGCTGACTGGGTGGTCGCGGATAAAACCGGCAGCGGTGATTACGGCACCACCAACGACATCGCCGTGATCTGGCCACCGCATCATGCCCCGCTGGTGCTGGTGACCTACTACACGCAGACCGACAAACACGCGGCCTCGCGTAAGGATGTGCTGGCCAGCGCCGCAAAAATTATCGCCTCAGGTTATGAAAACTAAGCGACCGTAACGGCGTTAACACGTGATATGGCCTGTCTGTACGGGCTGTATCACGCCGCTGAAAAGCTTTGTCAGGTTAATAAACCCGTTGACAGGCATCCGTCACTTCCCTAAATTGAGCGCTTGCTCAAGTCGCCGGTTTACCGCCAGTACGCCTGCCTGAGCACAGGCGACTGGCCGGGATTACGCCGTGCATACCCACGTTATTTAACCGACAGGAAATAACCTATGAGGCTGGCTTATCATGCAATCCTTCGCCCCCGTAACGGAAGACTGACCGCCCTGCTGCTTGCCTTAAGCCTGGTGCCCGGCGCGGTGCTGGCTGTCCCGCCGCCGCTGAACATCGCCGTTTATCGCGGCGCGGCAGGATGTGACGGCTGTTCGGAAATGGTGATGAAATCGCTCCACGGCCTCACCCGGCCGGTTCGCACAACGTACATCGGCGAGCATGAAACGCTCAGGCTGACGGCACAGAACCTGCGTCAGTTTGATCTCTATATTCAGCCTGGCGGCGGTCAGGATATTCCCGCGGCTTATGCCGCACTGGGAGAGGAAGGCGTCCGGGCTATTCGACAGTTTGTTCGCAGCGGCAAGGGGTTTCTGGGCCTTTGCATGGGGGCCTACCTGGCAGACAGTCAGTGGCTGGGGCTGATTAGCTCACCGCTGGAATCGGAAGTGGGCCGTCCAGGCTCGGGCATTGCTGATGAGGGCGATTACACGATTCGCGTTGACTGGCAGCGTCAGCCAACGCGGTTCTATTATCAGGACGGTCCGTACCTTGAGGGCAATCAAGCCCGGGATGGTTTTACCCCTCTGGCCTTTTACCGGAATGGTGACGTCGCTATCGCCCGCTATACGTATGGAAAAGGCACGGTTGTGTTAACCGGACCGCATCCGGAAGCCGACGAGAGCTGGATGGGCCAGGCAGACGGCGGTAAAGACGGCGTTGACACCACGCCCCAGGCAAAAATGTCCCGCCTGTTGGCCGGGTTTGATAACACCCGCCGCGTGCCTTAAGCCCGCACTGCGTGAGTGTCCGTGGCCGGGCGGCGTGGTCCTGTCGTGGCGGTACCGCTTTTCCTGTACGCGATGTGAGCGGCATCCGGCTCGCTGCGTAGCTGTCTGTCGTGAATATAACCGGGAGATCCGGCTGGCGGACAGCTGACGCTCACGTTCCTTAATCCGCCCTGCGCCCGCCAGGTCGCCGAGCCTGACGGCTGGCACGTGAAGGCAATCAGCGTCGCGCATCCCGTCAGGCAGGGAGATTACACGGTGCTGTCGGCCTCCAGCGCATCCTGAATCGCATCCGCCAGATTGGCAATTTCGTTTGCCACGGCCTGCAAATCCCAGGCTGCTTTAGAGCCATTCGCTGACGTCGAGGCGCTGACTGACTCTTTTGCCACTGCCAGCGCCGCCGCAACGGCGACCGTACGTTTGTGTTGTTCCTGCGTCATGCCCGCGGGCGGCAGTGAAAAATAGTCGTTAACCATTATCATGTCCTTGTGATTCAAGAGGCGTAAACCTTAACGCCCTGCGCGTTCATAAGAAAGTAAATTATGACCACGGCTCCCGACAGATTCACACGGCGCTTCCAGGCAACGCGCCCGCCCCGGCCTGTTTGCAGAGTTCACCTGCCAGACGCGGTTCCCCGTCTGAGCTCAGGGGTTATTGGCCTGCCATGTCGACGTTGCCGCCAGGGAGGACGCTGCCGCACACAGCACGCGTGACAGTGATCCGTTCCCGCGTCGCCTGTACAACCCGGCCCGCTCAGAAAAGTCATCTTGTACAAGGTTGTACAACTTTCCAAAGAGGCGCCGCGCAGAGGGTACCCTCAATAATCCCTTAAAAATCAACAGCAAATGTTAATGCTTTTAGATTTTATGTTGCAATAAGCGCCGAAAAGTCATCCGACCACTTAAAATTTTATACAAAAAATTGTACAAACTTGGTTTTTTTGTATAACTTTACGGCGTGATGTTAAGTCACTTGTAACGAAAGGTGCTTTGCACCGCATCTGAAGGTGAGTGGATTTCCACCTTCAGATGCAAAATTTTTCTTTCTAACGATTTTGAGGCCATGATGCAAACGACAACGAATACTGAGTCTCAGATTTCAGACTATTTCATGAACGCGGGTGCCCATTTCACCAGCGAAAAAGATGTGATTGCCGAAACCTGGTCAGAGCTTGCTGCCTATAAGGCTCACGTTTCTGAAAAAGACATCGTGCTGGGTTTGATCCACAAACTCGAATGTGAAACCGATGTGACCATGCAGGATATCTATCGTCAGGCCCTGGAGATTGTGCTTCAGCGTACGCCGGGCGATGTCCGTTTTTGATAAGTTGTGATGAAACGCTAATTAGCATGGATGCTTTGCCTTCCCTAAAAATTCGCCCCTGATTCAGGGGCTTTTTTTTTATTTTTTTTCAGCTTACCTCGCCTCTCCTTTCGCGGTAAATCAACAGGTTAAACGCAGCGGCGATGAAGAAAACCTACCTCGCTGCGCTTTATTTCTCTGGCATTCATGACCAGGCTTTTGGCTGTTGATCGATTCCTCACTAACCAGGAGATAACCATGTTTCATCACTCATCAAAGCTGCAGTACCCCGTGCGAGTAGAGAAACCCGATCCTGAATTCGCCATGTTACTCCAGCAAGCCATTGGCGGCGTGGAAGGCGAAATACGTGTGGCAATGCAGTACTTCTTCCAGGCCATGGGCGCACGCGGCGATGCGCGGATCAAAGATCTTCTTATCTCTACGGCAACTGAAGAACTGAGCCATATTGAGATGCTGGGCCATGCGGTGGCCCTCAACCTGGAGGGCGCACCCCTTTCTTATCAGGAAGCCTCGGCAAAAGATCCCGTGGTGAATGCGATTCTCGGCGGAATGAATCCCCGTCATATCCTGTCATCAGGGCTGGCTGCCCTGCCGGTGAATGCGAACGGCATGCCTTTTGACATGAGCCATATATACGCGTCCGGCAATGTGGCGGCCGATATGCTGGCAAACGTGACGGCTGAAGCCACTGGCCGGGTACTGGCGACGCGCCTGTACAATTTGACTGAGGATAAAGGCATGAAGGATTTCCTGTCTTTCCTGATTGCCCGCGACACGATGCACCAGCAGCAGTGGCTGGCGGTAATCGAAGATTTAGGCGGCCTGGATGCGTCGCTGCCCATCCCGGACAGTTTCCCACAGGAAGGGGAAGCGCAGGAACATGCTTACTACTGCCTGAATACCTCACTGGATAAACCGTTGCCGAAAGGCCGCTGGAGTGAAGGCCCCTCCTTCGACGGTCGCGGTGAGTTTAGCGCGAAAGAGCAGCCGGATATTTTAGGAGAAGAGCCGCTGCTGGGGAATGCCCGCCCCGGTTCCGGTGCTCAGCAGGCACAAATCGAAGGTGGCGTTCCGCCACTGAAAAAGGGATTGTGATGATCTGAAGGGCCACCGGCCCTTCTTTTTTTGCCCGCCGGCCCTGTCAGGCCACCAGCCTGTGACTTTTTGCCTGCGTGTAAAGCGTTTCTCTGGCCAGGTTCTTCATTTTCACTTCGCACATAATGTCGAAATCGCTAAACGACAATGCCCAGTCATTGAGCGTCGCGTTGAAATAATAATCGGAGTGCGCCCGCAGTTTGGTTTTTGGCACCGCCAGTTGCTGCTGATCGGGGAACCCCTTCTCAGGGATAAGGCCCTCCTGCGAAATGGAATAGTGCAATACTGGCCGTACCCCACGCCAGGACTCTGTAATTTGGGCAATACGAACATCATCGGCCTGAATAAACTGATTCTCTTTCACCCAGTGATGATGAATGTCTAACACGACGGGACACAATGCACGGGCCTGAAGCACGTCGTCCAGCGAACAGGATATCTCATCATTTTCTACCGTCAGCATCAGGCGGGCTTCGGGACTGAGACGGTGAAAGGCCTGTTTAAACCCGTCAAAACCCCGTTTGCCATTCATATGGATGTTGATTTTAAAATCCTGAAAGGTTTTGCCGTAGCCCATCAGGCAGGCGCACAGGGCATGGTATTCCACATCTTCCAGCGCGCGGGTTACTACATCAGGATTGTCTGACGCCAGCACGCTGTACTGTCCCGGATGGAATGACAGACGAATGTTATGCTGTCTGGCCAGTTCACCGCAGCGGGCAAAAAGCGGATACAGTTCCGGCAAAAAACGGGCAAACAGGGGTTTTGCTTCTGGCACGGTGTACAGCGGCAGTAAATCGCTGCCAATGCGCATCATTCTTAACGCATCAGGCTGTGTCGCTATCGCCTCCAGCGTTAAATACAGATTCTGCAAATTAGTTTGCGCGATCTCATAAAGCAGTGCGCTGCCCTGCGCCTTATCCAGGCTGAGAAAACGTGTCCGGGTGGTGGCGCGAAAGGGAAAGAACTGCTTGCCGTCCGCATTTAAGTACTTGCATGCAAAGCCTAATTTCATAGTCACTCCTGAAAGGTATTCAGAAAGTGTAACAGCTAATTTTTAACTCGCCATTTTGACCAATTTTATCAATAGGTTAATGACCATCTTTCCAGGTAATGCTTCATTAAACCCATTCTGACAGTGGGTGAACGATAAGCGTCACTCATCCCGTCACAGCCGCTCACCCGTAACAGAATATTACTTACTGATTTTTCGGGAAATAACTTACGAAAGCCGCAAAAAGTCTGCGCGTGCAGAGTGGCATAATTTCCTGTAACAACTAAAATGACAGTGTGACTAGCTAGTCCTTTTTATCTTACGGAACACTGATATGAGGTCTGACTATGACACAACAGAAATACAGAGGTGGAGCCGGAAATTTTGCTAACGATCCTGATCGCGCCAGTGAAGCTGGCAGTGCAGGAGGCAAAGCCAGCGGAGGTAATTTCAGGAACGATCCTGAAAGAGCCAGGGAGGCCGGTCGGAAAGGCGGCAAAACCAGCCGACGCACGTCTAAGTAGTTCTGAGTAAGGCGCCTTAAGGAAGGACGACGCCATGGACTGGCACTTTTCCTCTGTCAGTTCCCCTTTTATCCGCTCTGCACACTATCACCGGCTCTGCTTTGTCTTTTGTCTGACTCAATCACATCGCCCTTTACCTTAATAAGCGCAGCAGTATAACGCTATGCGTAAAATACCGTATCGCCAGCAAAGTGCGTTAATCACGAGAGGCGACCTGTTTCAGAAAATACCGCATGAAAAATAAACGTGCGGCGATTACCCCGGCCCTTCCCCGCCCTTACAGAAAACAATCAACCAGATGAAAAACAAAGAAAAACCATCAAAAATTCGCCATTTAATTTCGCTAATAAATTATTTCCGCCTGTGCTTTGCTGAAAATAAAAAAACAGGCATCACACACCGTGCGATATTTAAGCGCACCGGTTAAACAGAATATTTTCAGGCGTAATCGGTGAGGTGTTCTATATTTACAGCCACCTCACGTCGTATAAAAAAAGCTGGAGCAATGTGTCATGTCGAATGAGAAATCTACTACGCCCCTGAATCACCGTGCCCCAACCACCGGCCCCGAATCCTCACAGCCCGGCCTGGGATCATTAGCCCCCAAAGACGGTTCACATCAGCCTCCTGCCGAACCCACACCACCGGGGAAACAACCAACGGCGCCCGGCAGCCTTAAAGCCCCTGAGACGCGTAATGCAAAGCTGGATCAGCTGGAGGTGAACCGCAAAGGCGGCACAGGCAGCGCGCTGACCACCAACCAGGGCACCCGTATTGCAGACGACCAGAACTCATTGCGCGCCGGATCACGCGGTCCGACGCTGCTTGAAGATTTTATTATGCGGGAGAAGATCACCCATTTTGATCATGAACGCATCCCTGAGCGCATCGTCCATGCGCGCGGCTCGGCCGCCCATGGTTACTTCCAGCCTTACTGCTCGCTGAAGGACGTGACCAAAGCCCATTTTCTGAGCGAGCCTGAGCAGATCACGCCGGTTTTTGTGCGCTTCTCTACCGTTCAGGGCGGTGCCGGTTCGGCGGATACCGTGCGGGATATTCGTGGCTTTGCCACCAAGTTCTATACCGAGGAAGGCGTTTTTGATTTAGTGGGCAACAATACGCCCGTCTTTTTTATTCAGGATGCGCATAAGTTCCCGGACTTTGTGCATGCGGTGAAACCCGAACCGCACAATGAGATCCCTCAGGGCCAGAGTGCGCACGACACGTTCTGGGATTATGTCTCGCTGCAGCCCGAAACCCTGCACAACGTTATGTGGGCGATGTCCGACCGCGGTATCCCACGCAGCTACCGCACGATGGAAGGCTTCGGCATTCATACGTTCCGCCTGATCAACGACGAAGGTAAAGCCACGTTTGTGCGTTTCCACTGGAAACCGCTGGCCGGTAAAGCCTCATTGCTGTGGGACGAATCTCAGAAGCTGACAGGCCGCGATCCCGACTTCCACCGTCGCGATCTGTGGGAAGCGATTGAAGCGGGTGATTTCCCTGAGTTTGAGCTTGGCCTGCAGATGATTCCGGAAGAGGATGAGTTTAAGTTTGACTTTGATATTCTGGACGCCACCAAACTGATTCCTGAAGCGCTGGTGCCTGTGGTGCGCGTCGGCAAAATGGTGCTGAACCGCAACCCGGACAACTTCTTCGCCGAAACCGAGCAGGTCGCCTTCCATCCCGGTCACATCGTTCCCGGCCTGGATTTCACCAACGATCCCCTGCTTCAGGGCCGTCTGTTCTCCTACACCGATACGCAAATCAGCCGTCTTGGCGGGCCTAACTTCCATGAAATTCCGATTAACCGCCCGGTTTGCCCTTACCACAATTTTCAGCGTCAGGGCATGCACCGGATGGACATTGATACCAATCCGGCCAACTACGAGCCGAACTCGATCAATGACAACTGGCCACGGGAAACCCCACCGGCGGCAAAAGGAGGCGGCTTTGAAAGCTATCAGGAGCGCATTGAAGGACATAAAGTGCGCGAACGCAGCCCTTCATTCGGCGAATACTATTCACAGCCGCGACTGTTCTGGAACAGCCAGACTGCCATCGAACAGCAACATATTATTGGCGCGTATTCGTTTGAACTGAGTAAAGTGGCTCGCCCTTACATTCGTGAGCGTGTGCTCGATCATCTGCTGCGCATTGACGTCACGCTGGCGCAGGGTGTTGCCGCCAATCTGGGAATTGCGCTCAGCGACGACCAGTTGAATACCGCCGCGCCAAAAGAGGTTAACGGCCTGCAAAAAGATGACAGCCTGAGCCTGTACGCGATCCCGGATGGGGATATCAAAGGCCGCCAGGTGGCGCTGTTAGTCAGCGAGGGCGTTAACGCCGATGATGTGCTGCATATCCTGCAACACCTGAAAACGGCCGGCGTGCATACGAAACTGCTGGCGGCGCACATGGGCCAGGTCAGTGCCGACGATGGATCACAGTTACCCATCGATGCCACCTTTAACGGCCTGCCTTCCCTTACGTTCGACGCCGTGATCGTCCCCAATGGCAACATGGATGCGCTGCTGAAAAGCGGTGATGCGCGCTACTTCCTGCTGGAAGCGTACAAGCACCTGAAAGTCATTGGTCTGAGTGGGGAAGCGCGTCGCTTTAAAGCGCAGTTTGACCTGGATGAGAATCAGCAGGAAGACGGCATCGTGGAAGCCGACAATGCTGAAATCGCGCTGATGAATGATTTCACGGCGGCCATGGCCGAACACCGCGTCTGGTCACGTAGCCAAAAGGCGGAAACCATCCCGGCCTGATGGCGCGTCAGCCAGGCTTTCGGGTCTGGCTGACGATATCGTGACAACGTCACATAAATTCACCTGTTTGACCGCGAAACCGCTGTTTACGGCGGTTTTTTTGTGCATAACGGCACAGGGTTTTATCTGATTTTCCATAAAGTTCAGCGAAAACCAGGGCGGGCCCGATGGCGGTGCGTATCAGCCTCGCTGAGGAATAAATCGTGTACAAAGGCGGGCACGCGCAGTAAATGCGGCAACGTAGTCTATGATTAGGGCTTAAGCATGGTGTGAATCAGACGCTGCCTGGCGTCTGAAGCGGTATGACACATAACACTTTCTGAATAGTAACGCAGGCAGAGGTGATGAAGGCGTTCCCCTCTCCTGGGTGCCTGATCTCGTTAACAACATTTTCAACCCGTACCCTCGGCTGACCGACAGCGTGAGGGTGCTTATTGCGTACTTTCTGATTAAAGAGGCAACGGAATGGGATCGACAGCATTTTGTAAGAGTTGGGGGGCGGAGTTTCTGGCCGACGGGAGCGTGCGTTTCCGCGTTTGGGCGACCGGCCAGCAGCAGGTCACGCTGCGACTGGGCGGTCAGGATAGTGCCATGACACCCGCCGAAGACGGCTGGTTTGAATATCATGCCAGCGGCATTCAGGCGGGCGCAGCGTACAACTTTGTGCTGAACGATGGCACCGTTATCCCCGATCCCGCCTCACGCGCGCAGCAGGATGATGTCAGTGGACCGTCGCTGGTTATCGATCCGACACACTATCGCTGGCAGAACACCGACTGGCGTGGTCGTCCGTGGCAGGAAAGCGTGGTCTATGAAATGCATATCGGCACGTTCACGGAAGAAGGTACTTTCCAGGCCGCAATTAAAAAACTGCCTTATCTGGCTGAGACCGGCATCACCATGATTGAGGTGTTGCCGGTCTCGCAGTTTGGCGGCCAGCGCGGATGGGGCTACGATGGCGTGCTGCTTTACGCACCGCATGCCGCCTACGGTACGCCCGACGATTTCAAAGCGTTTATTGATGCCGCGCATGGCTATGGCATTGCAGTTGTACTCGACATCGTGCTTAACCACTTTGGTCCGGACAAAAATTATTTGCCGCTGCTGTCACCCGACTTCTTTCACAAAGATCGCATGACGCCGTGGGGCGCGGGTATTGCCTATGATGTTGACGCCGTTCGCCGCTATATCGCGGAAGCGCCCCTTTTCTGGCTGCAGGAGTATTGTCTGGACGGCCTGCGTTTTGATGCCATCGATCAGATTGAGGATATCGCTGACAAACACGTGCTAACGGAGATTGCTGAGCGGATCCGGGCGGACATTCCTGACCGCCAGATTCACCTCACCACCGAAGATTGCCGTAACGTTATTTTCCTGCACCCCAGGACGGAAAACGGCGGCGTGCCGCTGTTTACGGCGGAGTGGAATGACGACTTCCATAATGCCGTGCATGTCTTCGCCACCGGTGAAACGCACGCTTACTACAAAGACTTTGCCGATCAGCCTGAAAAACGCGTGGCGCGCGCGCTGGCCGAGGGCTTTGTCTATCAGGGTGAGGTGTCCGTTCAGTCCGGTGAGAAACGCGGTGTAGACAGCACGGGACAGCCGCCTGTGGCCTTTGTTGATTTTATTCAGAACCACGACCAGGTGGGCAACCGTGCGCAGGGCGAAAGGCTGATTTCGCTGGCCGGCGCTGAACGCACACAGGTGCTACTGGCGACATTACTGTTATCACCGCATATCCCGCTGCTGTTTATGGGGGAAGAGTATGGCGAAACCCACCCTTTCCTGTTCTTTACCGATTTTCATGGCGATCTGGCTAAAGCCGTGCGTGAAGGCCGGGCAAAAGAGTTTGAAGGCCATGCCGGTCATGAGGGCGAAAGCGTGCCCGATCCAAACGACGAAGCGACGTTTGTGCGTTCAAAGCTGGACTGGCGCAAGCTGGAAAGTGAGGAAGGCCAACGCTGGCTGACGCTGACCCGGTCACTGCTGGCAATCCGACAGCAGTCCATTGTCCCGCTGCTGGCCACCGCAGGCGGTCACAGCGGTCAGGTGCTGGCGACCGCCGAGGGCTTTGTTGCCGTGAGCTGGACCTTTCCTGCGGGGACACTGTCCATGGCGCTGAACATAGGTGAGCAGGCCCAGCCGCTGCCTGAAATGCCCGGTGAAACCCTCTTTGTCTGGCCGAAAGCGGCCGATCGGTTGCCCCAACATTCCATCGTGGTTCGTCTGGCTGCGGGAGACAGCAAATGAGTATTCCAACCGCTACCTACCGTATTCAGTTTCGTAACGGCATGACGTTTGATCGTGCTGCGGCGCTGGTGCCCTATCTGAAAGACCTGGGCATCAGCCATCTTTATGCCTCGCCCATTTTTACCGCTACAAAGGGATCCACCCACGGCTACGATGTCACCGACGTCAACGCGATCGATCCGGCCATTGGCGGTCGTGCGGGCTTTGATCGTCTGGTCAGCGCCCTGAAAGCCGCCGGACTGGGATTGATTATTGATATCGTACCCAACCACATGGCGGCCTCGCTGGAAAATGGCTGGTGGCGCGACGTCCTTGAGCATGGTCAGGACAGCCGCTATGCACGTTACTTTGATATTGACTGGTCACGGCGCTTAACGCTGCCGTTCCTGGGTGACGATATCGATACCGTGCTGGAAAATGGCGAGATCAGCGTGAAGCGCGATCCCGATACAGGCAAGCCCGCGCTGGCCTATTTCGAAAGCTATTATCCGCTGACCCCGGCAAGCTGGGCAGGCCGAGAAGCGGCGGTGCTCCAGCTCAGCGGCAAAGGCGACCTGGCGGCACTGCATGAGCAGCAGCCCTGGCGGCTGATGTCGTGGCGCGATGCTGCACACGACCTCTCCTATCGTCGCTTTTTCGAGGTCACCGGTTTAGTGGGCGTGCGGGTGGAAGATCCGGCGGTGTTCGAAGATGCGCACCGGCTTATTCTGAGCCTCGTACACAGCGGTGCGGTTGACGGGCTGCGCATTGACCACGTTGACGGGCTGGCCGATCCCAAAGGCTATCTGGAGCAGCTCCGCCAGGCCGCCGGACCAGATTGTTATCTCACCGTTGAGAAAATCCTGGGCGCCGGAGAACACCTTCCGGCCGACTGGCCCATCTCAGGCACCACGGGCTATGAATTTATCAGCGCGTTGTCTCATGTGCTGGTGGATAATAAAACGCTTGGATCACTGCGTCAGGCCTGGGAAGACGTCAGCGGCGCTGACGTGCAGATGGAAGAGGAACTGCGTAAAGCGAAATGCCTGATGGCAGACCGTAACTTTGCCGGCGAGTTTTCACGTCTGCTGCAGCTGGCCACGGCTATTGCCGAAGATGAACACGTCGCCGTGCGCCCGGACGATCTGCGCAACGCGCTGCGTGAGCTGCTGGTGGCGTTTCCGGTTTATCGTACCTATGGCAATACGCAGGGCCTGACCGCCGATGACCAGCAACGGTTGCAGGCGGTCGCCGCAGACGTCAAGGCATCAGCCCATGCACCGGACAGCCACGCGCTGGATTTCCTGCTGCGCATTATGCAGGGTGATGTGGCGCATGCGGTGACCGGGCAGGCAAACAGCTTCCGTACACGTTTCCAGCAACTGACCGGCCCGCTGATGGCGAAATCCATCGAAGACACGCTGTTTTATCGTCAAAACATGGCGCTGGCGTTGAATGAAGTGGGCGCAGAACCGCTGCAGGCGCAGTTTTCACCGGCGCAGTTTCATGAGGAAATGCAGGACCGCCTTGCGCGCCAGCCCGATGCTCTTTCCGCCAGTTCAACCCATGATACCAAGCGTGGCGAAGATGCCCGTGCCCGTCTCTATACCCTGACAGAAGCACCGCAGCAGTGGGCAGCCTGTGTCGCGCGCTGGCGTGAGCTGAATCGCCCGGCGGTCCGCTCGCTTGCGGAAGGTCCGGCACCCGAAGCCACCGTGGAATGGCTACTCTTTCAGGCACTGGCGGGCGTCTGGCCGCCGACGTTGCAACCGGATGATCGGGCCGGACTGGCCGCCCTGGCCGAGCGCTTTGCCGGCTACGTTGAAAAAGCCCTGCGTGAAGCCAAGCTGCGTACCGACTGGACGGAAAACAATACGGATTACGAACAGGCGGTACTGGATTACGCTCATCATCTGCTCTCCCCTGATAATCAGGCTTTTCTGCAGAATTTTGTCGCCGCATTACAGCCGTTTATTCAGGCCGGGCTGATAAACAGTCTGAGCCAGCGAATTATCAAACTTACCGCACCCGGCGTGCCGGATATTTATCAGGGAAGTGAAGCGCTGGACTTCAGCCTGGTCGATCCGGACAACCGGCGTGAGCCCGATTACGCGGCGCTGGACAAGATGCTGCATGCTGGCATCACCGCGCTGCCCGATACGCCTGAGGGCTGGCTCAGTGGTCACGTGAACCAGTATGCCACGCAGGCCTTGCTGAACGCCCGGCAGTCGCACCCCGCGCTGTTTGCCCGGGGCGCGTACCTGCCGCTGACGGCACAGGGCGCCCATGAGGACGCGCTGTTGGCGTTTGCCCGCACGCAGGGTGACGAGGCGATTATTGTGATTACGCCGCGATTGATTTTTAACACGCTACAGACGCTGACGTCCCCGCCTGCCGGACGCTGGGATGACACCGCGATCCCGCTGCCTGAGGCGCTGGCGCATCGACGCTACCGCGATCTGCTGAGCGGCGAGGAAATCACCCTGACCGACCATATTGCGCTGGACAGGTTAAATAACTTTTGGGCACTGGCACTGTTAGCTTGCTAGAAACAGGCTGGTACAAGGACTAAAACGCCGTTACTGGGTTCGTTAATTGAGAGGGACAGATGTCAAATCATCGTTTTGAAATTACGTCGGGATCGGCCCATCAGCTTGGGGCAAATTATGATGGGCAAGGCGTCAACTTTGCGCTGTTTTCTGCGCATGCAGAACGCGTAGAGCTGTGTCTTTATGATCCCAGCGGCAAGCAGGAGATCGCCCGTCTGGAGCTGCCAGAGTTTACGCATGAGATCTGGCACGGTTACGTGCCGGGTTTACAGCCAGGTGCGCTTTATGGCTACCGGGTGTATGGCCCTTACGACCCGGAAAACGGTCACCGATTCAACCCTAACAAATTACTCGTCGATCCGTATGCGCGCGAACTGGCCGGCGATATTGCCTGGAATGAGGCGCACTTCGCATATGATTTGTATCACGACGATAAAGATTTGACGTTTGACGATCGCGACAGTGCGCCTTTTACGCCGAAATGTCGCGTCATCGATCCGAACGAATTTGACTGGCAGGATCAGAACCGGCCGCAGATTCCCTGGTCAGAAACCATCGTTTATGAAACCCATGTGAAAGGCTTCACCCAACTGAACATGGCGTTACCCCCGGAGGTGCGCGGCACCTACGACGGCATGAGCCATCAGTCGACGGTGGGCTATATCAAAAGTCTGGGCATTACGTCAGTAGAGTTGCTGCCGGTGCACTGGTTTCCCGACGATCAACACCTGCTGGATAAAGGGCTGAAAAACTTCTGGGGCTATAACTCACTGAACTTTTTTGCCCCGGCCACACGCTATTTCGGCCCGCGTGGTATTCAGGGATTCCGCGATATGGTGCGCGCCTTCCATGATGCCGGTATCGAAGTGATTCTGGACGTGGTTTATAACCACACGGCCGAGGGCAATGAGCTCGGTCCAACCCTGTCGTTTAAAGGCATCGATAACTTCTCCTACTACCGTACATTACCGGACCAGCATCGTTACTACATTAACGACACCGGAACCGGTAACACGGTCAACACCTCGCATCCACGTGTGTTGCAGATGGTCACGGACTCCTTGCGCTACTGGGCAGAATCCATGCATATCGACGGCTTCCGCTTCGATCTGGGTACAATTCTGGGACGTGAACCGGAAGGCTTCGATCCACGCGGCGGCTTCTTCGACGCCATTACTCAGGATCCGCTGCTTTCCCGATTAAAACTGATCGGGGAACCATGGGACATTGGTCCGGGTGGTTATCAGGTTGGTGGTTTCCCGCCGGGCTGGGCGGAATGGAACGATCAGTATCGCGATACGGTGCGTGATTACTGGAAAGGCAATAATGTCTCTACCGACTTTGCGGCGCGGTTGCTTGGCTCCGGCGATCTGTATGACCAGCGCGGTCGCCGCCCCTGGGCCAGCGTCAATTTTATCACGGCGCATGATGGCTTCACGCTGAACGACCTGGTGTCGTACAACGAGAAGCATAATGCCGATAATGGTGAAGACAATAACGACGGGCATAACGATAACCGTTCGTACAATTATGGCGTTGAGGGGCCGACGGATGACGAAGGCATCAATGCCGTCCGTGAGCGTCAGAAGCGTAACTTCCTGGCCACCCTGTTTTTCTCGCACGGTACGCCCATGCTGCTGGCAGGCGATGAGTTTGGCCGTAGCCAGATGGGCAACAATAACGGCTATTGTCAGGACAGTGAAATTTCCTGGGTTCACTGGGACAATCTGCCCCCTTCCGCCGAAGCGTTACGCGAATTTACCCGTCACATTATCGCCTTACGTAAAACCCAGCCGTTATTGCGGCGCGAAAGCTGGCGCGATGGCATGGAAATTAAATGGTTCAATGCGGGCGGCGGTCTGCAACAGGCTGAACAGTGGGATGAAGGCTCAACCCTTGGCGTTTATATCGGTCGGCCCGACCTGCAGAATCAGGAAGGAATCTGGTATGACGTGCTGATGTTAATTAATCCTTTCGAGGGTAATGTGCCCTTCCGTATTCCGCAGTTCGGTGACGGCGGCTGGGTGCTGGAGCTGACCACCAGCGATGTGGATAAACGCGGTCTGGTGATTACCAAGGAAAAGGACTTCGAACTGGAAGGCCGCAGTATGGCGCTGTTCAGAAGGCCGTAGGCCGGCGTTAGCGCAACGCGTACCGCGATTGCTCAGGTTAAACTCTGCGCATCCGGACGCGCTGCGCTTGACCTGAGCCTGGTGGCTGCCAGGCTTAAACGCGTATCAACAGAAAAGCAACGCCATTAAGGAGGCAACATGTCCAGATTTACAGGAAAAATCGTTGTAGTGACAGGCGCCGGATCAGGAATTGGCGCAGCGAGTGCAAAACGCTTTGCGGAGGAAGGCGCGTCTGTTGTGCTGGTGGGACGTACCCGGGATAAACTGGAAAAGGTCGCGGCACAACTGTCGGGTCAGGACCATATGGTTGCCGATTGTGATGTCGCTGAAGCCGACCAGGTTCAGGCCCTGGCAAGCCGAGTTGAAGAAAAATATGGCCGCGTTGATGTGCTGGTGAATAACGCCGGGATCATTGTGCAGGGCCGCATTCACGAGATTGAACTCGCTGACTGGAAAAAGCTGATGAGCGTTGATCTCGACGGCGTCTTCCACTGCGTGCACTATTTTATGCCTGCCCTGCTGAAAACCCGGGGCAACGTCGTGAACATTTCGTCAGTATCAGGCCTGGGCGGCGACTGGGGCATGAGTGTGTATAACGCGGCGAAAGGCGCAATCACCAATTTTACCCGCTCACTGGCGATGGACTACGGCACCGATGGCGTGCGGGTCAACGCCATTTGTCCTGGCTTTACGTTTACCGACCTGACCGAAGGCGTTAAGAACGATCAGGCACTGCTTGAACGCTTCTACGACCGTATTCCGCTACGTCGCGCCGGGGAGCCGGAAGATATCGCTGATGCGATTGCGTTTATTGCCAGCGACGACGCCCGCTACATTACCGGGGCGAATCTGCCTGTCGATGGCGGCCTGACCGCCTCAAACGGTCAGCCTAAACAGGCTTAACCGACTTAAGCAGCTGTTCGCAGCTGCTTTTTTATTGACTGCACGACAGCGCCGCTGCCCGTTATTTCACGGGTTCAGCAACTGCCATTTCAACTTCTGGCATTTACGTCGGGCTGACCGGCGCCCTCCGCCTTCTGACATCATAGTCCCTGCTTTATCACTCAGCCTTATTCAGGATGATTTTGGCGTATGTCGTGTCGGCAGCGGACGGCCACGGGAAGTGAGACGGTTGCCGGCTGTGGGACAGACATAGTGGCTCAGACAGACCGTACACAGAATCGCTTCGGGATGATGGATTTTTGCCACTGTCAGCGCTTGCTGACGGCTATACAGTGAACCAATAAATTCCCGGCCACGGCTGTTATAAAGATGAACACAGCCTTCTTTATGAATGATCCATCCGTTTCTGTTGTATGGACACACATAATAGTAGCTTGATTTAAGCATGGTACTGCCCCCGGTGGTTGCTGTATCAATCAGGTGAGAAAAAACAAAGTATGATTTTATTTAATAATGTAGCGTCATTAACACTAGCTGAGAATTATGCCTAAAACTACGCAGGCAATTATAAAACGGTGGTTTTGAGATTTATTCGCAACCTATCTTCGCCCTTCCGTTAATGTTGTATCAGCATCCTGTTTTACAAAACGGTTTATACGGAAAGTTCGGTTCGCCGTCTTAATCATTACGTTCGGCCTTATCGTCTGGCCTCCCGCTGAGAAAATCATACCAAATCAAGGCACTACCCTTTTTAAATCCCGTGCAGGAGAAGATGAAAGGAAAAATTTGATTACCCCGCGTAACCTGACTGCTAAGGCAGAGAAACCGCTTTATTAACCGTTCATAAACTGCAAAAAAGACACCAGGATTTCCTCGCCGGACGTCGAAGTACTGATATAATGGAAACGATGCGATACCACGCTGGTAAAGAAAAAACCAGAGCAAATCGGTTGATGCCCGACAGCGTGATCTGAACGCTATTAACCCGTCTGTGACAACGGAACCTCACAGGTAAGCACCCTCCTTGCGCCATGCTGGAAACGCCTGGCTCAAACACATTTTGCAACGGGATTCACGCAGGCTCGGGGCCGCCCGGTCTGGGTTTTGGCAATGTGTGCGGTAAAAAGAACAAGAATCTGGAAGACGTTATGTTGTCGACAATTATCTATCGCAGTCACATCGCTGATCATGTTCCACTGAAAATGCTGGAAGGCCTGGTCGCTAAAGCCAATAAAATTAATGAGTCATCAAGCGTTACCGGCATCTTATTATTTAATGGCACCCATTTTTTTCAGGTTCTTGAAGGTCCAGAGAATGATGTACTGGCGGTTTACGAACGTATCTGCCGTGATACCAGCCACCATAATATTGTGGAATTAATGCGGGATTATGCGCCTTCCCGCCGTTTTGGTAACGTGGGCATGGAGCTGTTTGATCTGCGTGAATACGATAAAACCACTGTGCTTAATGCCGTGCTTGAAAAAGGCACAACCAAATATCAGCTGACCTATGAAGACAGAGCGCTTAAATTTTTGCGCACCTTTGTCGAAGCACGGGAAAAAGAGAATTATTTTGAAATTCCCTCAGCGGAAAGCTGGGATTTTATCAGTGATGATGAGGAAGTGCGCGAAGGTGACGACGCGCTGATTAATCACGAAGGCGTCAATTTTGCTTTTCAGGCGATTATCGATCCCCTTGCACGTAAAATCGTCTCGCTGGAAGCCCTGCTTCGGGGCTCGCAGGGCGAAACACAACAGGATTACTTTTCACGCCTCCCGCCGGAGAACATCTACCGCGACGATCTGCAGTCCAAACGCATCGCTTTTGCACAGGCGAAGGCGCTGGGGATAGACGGCATTATGCTGTCAGTCAACCTGTTGCCCATGTCGCTGGTGCTGGTGCCGGATGCCGTAACGTTTCTGCTTACTGAAATCTACGCCCACGATTTGGTTCCTGAGCAGATCGTGGTCGAGTTTACCGAAAATGAAATCATTTCCCGTCCTGACGACTTTGCAGCGGCGCTGAAACAGCTCAAAGCAGCGGGCATCAGCGTGGCACTGGATGATTTTGGCGCGGGCTATGCCGGGCTATCCTTACTGACGCAGATTCAGCCCGACAAAATAAAAATTGATCGCAGCATTATCAGCAATGTGCATAAAAGCGGCCCGAAGCAGGCTATTGTGCACGCTATTTTAGCCTGTTGTTCGTCACTGGAAATTACCGTGATTGCAGAGGGCATTGAACAGCCCGAAGAATGGATGTGGCTGGAAGCGGCCGGCGTTTCACAATTCCAGGGGTTTCTTTTCTCCTGGCCGAAAGTCAACGGCGTCTCCTCTGTTACCTGGCCTGAGTTAAAATAAGACGGTTATCCGCAGGAAAGTGAATTTTTCGTTCTTCCTTGCCGGACTGAAAACGCGCTGCTAAATATTAGAAGCGCGTTTCAGATTGTGTCATCGCATTGCAATAGTCGACGTGCACGCTGTTTTTAAATTATCAAAGATGTTAAGCAGTCAGATGTTCAGTGTTAAAGGCCGAAGTCACGCGCCGTCTTAAGGCGCGCCCCACAGGTACAGCATTTGAGGAACTGAATGAAGCAAATCATCCGCGGTGATAAAGAACCCGTCCATATCGTAGCCGCCTCGCGCGCGCTTGAAGCCCATATGTCCCGCTATGGTGAGGGAAACAAATACCATCCGGTTATCTATTCAATTGCCTATCGCAGCAAATACTACCAGGTTGAAGTCATTACACGACGTGAAACGATCGTCGCCACCGTCATTACCGGCGTGCGTAAACTGACGCACCTGCCCGGCGTGGCCTGATGTTGTTTTACGCGCCTTCTGCTCAGGGGACAAACCTGTCCCCTTTCTCTCAGCGGTAAAAGCGCGGATTCGCCGGATAAATCGCCCCGATGATGCTTTTCTCCCGCGCCCCGGTCACCGCAGGTAAATTGCCCGGCAAACCAGACAGTGTGCGGTAAGCCAGCCAGGCAAATGCCAGCGCTTCCATGTCGTCACCATTAATCCCGACGGTATCGGTTGTCGTGACTTCTGTTCCGGCCAGATGCGCCGCCAGGCGGGCCATCAGCAACGGATTTCGGCTGCCGCCCCCGCATACCAGCAACCGATCGCAGCCATCGTTGAGTTGTACCTGTTGCGCAATGGTCACGGCGGTAAACTCGTTTAGCGTGGCCTGCACATCCTGAGCAGCGATGCCGGGAAAGTGGCGCAAATGCTGTTCAAGCCAGCCCAGATTAAACAGTTCACGTCCGGTACTTTTGGGCGGCACCCGCGCCAGCCAGGGTTCACGCAGTAGCGCTTCCAGTAACGCAGGACTGACCTTACCGCTTCGCGCCCAGTTCGCGTCCTTATCATAGGCTTTCCCCTGATTACGCCATATCCATGCGTCCAGCAGCATATTGCCCGGCCCGGTATCAAAGCCGCGCACGGGCTGCCCCGGAATCAGCAGGGAGAGATTGGCAATACCGCCGATATTCAGCACCATGCGCCGTTCCGTGGCATCCATTAACAGGGCCTGATGAAAGGCAGGCACCAGCGGCGCGCCTTGCCCACCCAGCGCCATATCGCGCCGACGGAAATCCCCGACAACCGTCACGCCTGTTGCCGCCACTATCTGGTTGTTATCGCCAATTTGTAAGGTATTGGGTGCCGCGCTGTGCGGCTCATGCCATACCGTTTGACCGTGACAGCCAATCGCCACCACATCGCTCATCTCCAGCGCCTCGCGCTGCATAAGCGTCAGTACTGCGTCAGCGAATAGCTGGCCCAGTCGCGTGTCCAGTTGCCCCAGTTGCGACAACGTCACTGCCTGGCCCTGACAAATCGCCAGAATGCTCTGGCGCAGATCGGGCGGCATGGGATGGCAGTAGCTCGCCTGCTGCGCCACCATATTTTCGTCGATGGCGGCCAGCACGACATCGACCCCATCAAGGCTGGTACCCGACATCACGCCAATGTAGCGTCCTGATTTCATAGCCGTTCCTTTCATCGGGATGAAAAAGTGAATACGCTGCCTGTAGCCTGACAAAATATCGGCCCTGAATCCACGATTACTTTGTTTTAAATCAATAAACTGTCTGGTGGTTAACGTCCCGGGTATTTTTATGATTGATTGAATCATTGTTAAAAATTTGCGGTCTATGCTGTCGACAGCCATGTTTTATTCCGCAGAAGGTTAATTCGCCAGTTTTCTGTCTTATACTGTTTACAGGATTTCGCGATAGAGATGGCGCATTCTTGAATAAAGGAGTTTCAAATGATTAAGCGTTTAATTGTGGTCGCTTTGACTGGTGCGATGCTGGCGGGCTGTAGCAATACCGATACGTTATCGGGCGATACCTACAGTGCCAGTGAGGCCAAGCAGGTACAAAGTGTTTCTTACGGTACCTTAGTCTCAGTTCGCCCGGTTAAAATCCAGGGTGGAGACGACAGCAACATCATTGGGGCCATTGGCGGCGCCGTACTGGGTGGATTCCTGGGTAATACCATCGGCGGTGGTGCAGGACGTAGCCTGGCAACAGCGGGAGGCGCGGTGCTGGGTGGCGTTGCAGGTCAGGGCGTACAAGGCGCAATGAACAAAACTGACGGCGTTGAGCTGGAAATCCGTAAGGATGACGGCAACACCATTATGGTGGTGCAGAAACAGGCAGCCAGCCGTTACTCAGTCGGACAACGTGTTGCGTTGGCCACCGACGGTAGTCAGGTTACCGTTTCTCCGCGTTAACGCAGTGACCAACCGACGCCGGTGCCGGTCGCACTGCGCGTCGGTCTTATTTCTCTTTGTTTTGCAGTTCGAGAATATTCTTTTCAAGACGCGCAATCAGCGTCACCATCTGGTTGATTTCGTCGCGGCTGATACCGGAGAGAATGTCATCCCGGGTAATATCAATCACGTGTTCAACCTGCTGAATGACTGGCTCTGCCTGTTGTGTCAGCTTAATGCGTTTGGCCCGGCGATCGTGGGCGCAAGTGGTCCGGGTAATCAGCCCTTTCTCCTCAAGTTGATCCAGGGTTCTGACCAGAGAAGGCTGCTCGATACCAATGGCTTTCGCTAACTGGATTTGCGACTGCTCAGGCGGCAGTTGATGGATATTGTGCAGTGTTACCCAGTGCGTTTGAGTCAGCTCTAACGGCTTCAAACGTTGATCAATCAGTGCTCGCCAGATTCGCACCAGCCTGGACAGATCCGTGCCGAGAGGGGTATCCATGCTATCTCCTTATAATGTATGTACGCAGCTATCAAGCTGCATTGTATAGCATTTTGCAAGCCCGAAGTTTAAATTACAAATAACCAAGTGAACAGTTTCGGCTGAAATTGTTTCACGCACAGGTTCCAGGATACTGCACTGCAATGGATATCATTCGCCAAGGATTTTTCAGCATCAGCCCGCTTTCCGAATTGATTTTCGGCGCCTCACTCTATTTCCCTCCCCTGTTTAAAGCGGTGCTGGCCGGTTTTGTTATCTGGTTATTTATCCACCCGCTTCTGCGCGGCTGGCTTGCGTCGGGTGAGGTCTGGCATCCCACCCTGTTCGATCTCTCGCTGTTTGTGTTGTGTGTAACAGGCGCACTCTGGTTAATGGCGCACGGATGAAAAAGATGAACCTTTCAGGATTAAAGTACTTTTCTACGTTGATTGTTTTCACGCTGGCGCTTCTCAGCGCCTGGTGGGCCTGGAACTACTACATGCAGTCACCGTGGACGCGCGACGGCAAAGTACGTGCCGAGCTGGTCACGATCACCCCGCAAATTTCGGGACGGATCACGGCACTGAACGTGGTCGATAATCAGTTTGTACATAAAGGGGATCGGTTACTGACGCTGGATCCTGTGCCCTGGCAAATCGCTCTGCATAAAGCCGACGCACAGCTGAGCCAGGCGCAGGCCGATATGGCGAAAGCCCAAAATGAATTCAACCGGCGCAGTAAACTGCCGCGCAATACCATCTCGGGCGAAGATCTGGATGTCGCCCGACTGAATGCAGCGGCGGCGCAGGCCAACGTCAAGGCCGCGCAGGCCGCGCGTGAACAGGCCGCATGGAATTTACAGCAAACCACCGTGAACGCCCCCACGGACGGTTGGGTCAGCAATCTGACACTACGTCCCGGCAATTTCGCCACGGCTGGCACTCCGCTTTTTGCGCTGGTGGACAGTCACGCTTTTTATGTCGTGGGCTACTTTGAAGAGACCAAATTGCGCCATATTCGTCCGGGTGCGGCCGCTCAGGTGACGCTCTACAGTACGGGCCGGCAGTTATCCGGTCAGGTTGAGAGCATAGGGCGCGCGATTTACGATCAGAGTCTGGACGCCGACAGTGGGCTGCTGCCCGATATCAAACCGAACGTGCCCTGGGTGCGCCTTGCTCAACGTGTTCCTGTACGCATTCGTCTCGCTGCTCTCCCGGATAACGCTCTGTTAATCGCCGGTACGACCTGCACGATTACGATACAGCCATGAACCTCAACGGACTGGCCTGGCAAAACCTGCCCTGGCTGAAAGCGGACAGCAATCAGTGGCGTTATGCTCTGCGTAACGCGACTGCCATGTGCCTGGCCCTGAGCATTGCCTATGGACTGGATCTTAACGAACCCTACTGGGCCATGACCTCCGCTGCGGTGGTAAGCTTCCCGACAATCGGCGGTGTGATCAGTAAGAGTCTGGGACGTATTGTTGGAAGCCTGCTGGGGGCAACGGCCGCCTTGCTGATTGCGGGCCATACGCTTAATGAACCCTGGCTGTTTGCCTTTTTTATCGCAGGCTGGCTGGCGCTGTGTACCTGGGTGGCCAACCACTATCAAAATAATGTCGCCTATGGGTTTTCGCTGGCCGGGTACACTGCGGCGATCATTGCCTTCAGCTGTGTCAATCTGACCGATATCAGTGGCCTGTGGGACATTGCCCAGGCGCGCGTCTGTGAGGTGATTTCCGGGCTGCTCTGTGCGGGTTTAATGATGATGATCCTGCCCAGTACATCAGACGGTGAAGCCCTTATCACCGCCCTGAAGCAGATGCACACGCGTCTGCTGGATCACGCCACGCTGCTCTTGCAGGACACCCGGAACGACGAGATCCGTCACGCTCACGAAGCGGTGATTGGCCAGATCCTGACCATGAATTTATTGCGTATCCAGGCATTCTGGAGCCATTACCGCTTTCGTCGCCAAAATAACGTCCTGAACTATATCCTGCATCAGCAGCTTCGTCTGACCAGCGTCCTGTCCAGCCTGCGGCGCATGCTGCTGAACTGGTCAGACGCGCCGGAAGCGCTGTATCTGGCCTTAACACGCATTACGCAGGAGCTGGCAAAACCGGACTGTGATAAGTACCGGCTGGCAGCCTTGTTACGCAGCATCACCCCTGCCAGCGATGGTGATTACCGGCAACGGGCGTTTTGTCAGCGGCTGCGCTACTTCTGCTGGATGTACCTCAATGTGTTGCGCTGGATAAGGCAGCTGGAACAGGCTGATGCCGATACCCGCTTTCAGCCGCCCGCAGTGTCTGCGCTGGCCAGCGAAAGTGACAGCGCCGAAGCCGGCTGGAGTGCGCTACGAACATTCAGCATCATCGTGGCAGGCTGCGCAATCTGGATCGCGACACAATGGACCTCGGGTGCCTCGGCCCTGACGTTTACGGCGATTGCCTGTGTCCTTTACGCCTCGGCCCCTTCGCCCACAGGCAGCATTACGCTGTTACTGAAAACGTTGCTCTGGCTGTTTGCTTTTAGCGTGCTGTTTAAATTTGGTGTGATGGTGCAGTTTAATCAGCTGTGGCAACTGCTGGCCATCCTGTTTCCGCTGCTGCTGACGCTACAACTGTTCCGGGTACAGCAAAAACAGCGGGCGGCGATGTGGGGCCAGTTTATTGTTTTTCTGGGGTCGTTTCTGGCCGTCACCAATCCGCCCGACTGGGATTATCAGGGGTTCGTGAACGATAACATAGCAAAAGTCTGCGGTGTGCTGCTGGCCTGGCTGGCTTTCCAGATCCTGCGTCCCAGCTCCGATTCACGCCGCAGCCGTCGCCATATCCAGGCGTTGAGGCTGGCGTTTCTGGATCAGCTTCGTCAGCATCCCCACCGGGATCAGAACCGTTTTGAGTCGCTGATTTATCATAAAATTGGTCAACTCAGTAACAGTAAAGATGAAACGGCGCGCGTCTGGCTACTGCGTTGGGGCGTCGTTCTGCTTAACTGTTCCCATCTCGTCTGGCAACTGCGTGACTGGCAAACAGACACACCGCTACTGAACCAGTACCGGAGCGAAGCATTGCACAATCTGCAGAATATTATGAGCTTACACGGTGTGCAGCATCGCCACCTTGACACCGCGCTGGACGCGCTTCAGGGCCTCACAGAAGAGGCGCTTAGTGTCAACAGTGCCGACGCCGGCACGCTGGCCGGCCTGCTGTGGCGGTTGCGCTGTTCACTGGCGCAGCTGAAACAGGCGATTCCCGACTGATTACTGGCAATACTGCTGGTGCTGCCGGTTAAAATCATCCTGAAGTTGCTGAACGGTTTTTTGCCCTTCGAACCGGGTTTTATCGGCTTCGGAAACAGGCTCAATCACCAGGGCTTTTTCGTCGGGTGAATAGATAAAACGCCGGTAAATCATCGACCCCGTAAAACTTTTGCCCAGGATGCCACCACAAATCATTGTCGTGTTATGCCGGTAAATGGTGGTATCCGTGAAATTGGTTTCCGTGGCGCTGCGCAGAACATTCTGGCAATGCTGCGCTTCAAGCTTTTGCCGCACATCCCGACTGAGCCGTTCACGGCCCTTCGCAATCTCTTCGCAGCGAAGGCGTGCTGAACTGGTATCAATGGTGCGCTGCAGTTCACGTCCTGTTTCTGTGATCAGTTGCGTATCATTGGGTTTATCGCATCCTGCCAGCAACAGACACAGTAGCCAGGCGCCCTTCCATTTCATTTGCACTGCTCCTCAGTTTGTCAGGCTTTGTAACGGGAATCAGTATCATAGGGGGGAATAAGACGATGATGCTACAACAAATTGTCAACAAGCGAAAAGCCGTGATGGCGGCAAAATCTGCCGCCATCAGCGACACTCAGCGTCAGATAACACCGCAGGCAAACCGTGCCCCGCCACCGCCCAAAGGTTGTGGGTGATCCGCATGGTTATCCCCGCCCACATGCACCATCAACGCTTTGCCTTTCACCTCGCTCAGCGTTTTAATGCGCGGTGCCAGCACCGGATAGGTGGCTTTACCCTGCGCATCGACATAGAGCGCAGGCAGGTCGCCTAAATGGCCCTCAGCATAGGGCCCCAGGTGCTTGCCGGTGTTCGCCGGATCAAGATGCCCCCCTGCCGCCCCCGCGGCCACCCTTTTTCCTTCCGATTCGCCGGGTTCACAACTGCCTTTCGCATGGACATGAAAACCGTGAATGCCCGGCTTCAGTCCTTCCAGCATGGGCGTCAGTTGCAAACCGTATTGCGTCTCTTCAATATTTACCGTGCCGATGGCATTGCCGATTCCCTGCGCCGAAACGGCATGAATTGTCACCTGTTCGCTGGCCGCCTGCACGGCACCGCAGGCTAACAGCGTCGCTATCGCAATTGCGTTCACTTTCATTGTGGCTCCTTTTTGCTCTGGGGTTCAGCTTAAGCCTGGCCCCGTAGCGCAAAGATTGCCGCAAATTGACGAATGTTTACGCTCAGGGCACGTCATAGCCCAGTGCCGCTTTGCGGATGCGGAACCACTGCTGCCGACTGAGCGTCAGCCCGGCCGCCCCTGCCGCTTCTGTAATGCGATGGGTTTTGCCTGACCCGATGATAGGCAAGGGTTTACTCGGCAGACGCATCACCCAGGCATAGACAACCTGCTCAAGGCTTGATGCCCCGATCTCCTGACGAATGGCTTCCAGCTCGTCGCGCAGCGGCTGAAAATGCGGATCGCTGAACAGACGTCCGCCCCCCAGGCACGACCAGGCCATTGGGCGCAAACGCTGCTGCTGGCAGTGATCCAGCGATCCATCAAGCAGAACATGTTGCTGAACGGGTGAGATCTCAAGCTGGTTGGTCACGAGGCTAAACGGCAAACGAGACTGCAGCAGGGCAAACTGCGAGGGGGTAAAATTGGACACGCCAAAATGCAACACTTTGCCTGCCTGATGCAGGTGCAGAAAGGCTTCGGCAACCTCATCGGCCACCATGAGCGGGTCGGGGCGATGAATCAACAGCAGATCAAGGCGATCGGTATTGAAATGTCCCAGCGAGCGTTCGGCACTGGCCACAATATGCGCTTTTTCCGTAATGTAATGGCCAATCTGGTGTTCAGGTTTTGCGCGGGTCGCGATACCGCACTTGGTGACGATCTGCAGCCGATCACGTAATCCTGGGGCCTGTCTGAGCGCCTCACCAAATGCAGCCTCACAGCGGTAATCACCATAAATGTCGGCATGATCGACCGTCGAAATGCCCAGTGAAAGATGGTGCTCAATAAACCCCACCAGCTGCTGTGGTGTCATGCCCCATTCCATCAAACGCCAATAGCCCATAATCAGCGGTGAAAAGTCGGGGCCCTGTGGCGCGATGGCTTGCGGTTGTAGCATAGTGTTCTCCCTGTGGCCTTGAGGCTGGATGTGTGTCAGGGAGTATAACGGAAATCACCATGCGGTCAGAATAAGGTGGGTTGTTGCGGTTCCTGCGGTTCTTCTTTGTGCTGCTGACGTAACAGGCGCAAACGGCGCTGGTGGCAGAGGCGGAGCACCTCACGCTTTTGACTGTCGCTGTATTGCAGCCAGTTAAAACGTTCCTCACGGCTACGCAGGCAGCCTTTGCAGTAGCCACGTGAATCGGTTTCGCAAATACGCCGGCAGGGACTGGGTACCGGAAAAAACTCAAGCTGCTCTGCCACAACGGCCTCTACTGAAACGGTGATACGTCTATTGAACCCAGAGTCAGGCATTTGTGCAAGAAATAATCATAACTTGAACAATTTATTCACTCTAAATCGCTTTCAATTTAACACTGCGTGCCTGGCGCGCGATAAAAGTTTGCATTAGACCGATTGGTCTACCAGGATGAACCCCATGAATAAGATGCCGCAACGTAATGAAACCCGGGAACACCTGCTGACGACAGGCGAATCGCTTTGCCTGCAACGGGGCTTTACCGGCATGGGCCTGAGCCAGCTACTGAACCAGGCGCAGATCCCTAAGGGATCGTTTTATTACTATTTTCCCTCTAAAGAAGCCTTTGGCGTGGCGTTGCTTGAGCGGTACTTTGTCCGTTACCTGCAGAACCTTGAGCAGCAGCTCTTCCAGCCTGCGGGATCGGCGGGTGAGCGATTATTGGCCCATTTTCGCCATGCGCTCGATCTGTTTGAACGGCAGGGCAATATTGTGGGCTGCCTGAGCGTAAAATTATCAGCCGAAGTCTGCGACCTGTCAGAGCCTATGCGCATAGCCTTGCAGCAGGGAGCCAGCCACGTTATCGCCGCCTATGCTAAGGCGCTGACGCAGGCACAGCACGAAGAGGATTTATCTCTGCCCTCGCCTCCGGAGCAACTGGCTGAACTGCTGTATGTTCTCTGGCTGGGTGCAAGTTTACAGAGCAAGCTATCCCGTAATGCACAGCCCATGCGGCTGGCCTTAATTACCATCGAACAGTGGCTAACAAAACCGCTGGTTTAAAAAAACCACCATTTGTAGACGACCGGTCTACTTGAAAGGAGTTGTTATGGCGAGTACTCAGTTGTTTCGTCCGTTAAAAGTGGGCGCAATTACCGTTCCTCATCGTGTCTTTATGGCCCCACTGACACGTTTACGTAGCATCGAACCGGGCGATATCCCGACGCCGTTGATGGCCGAATACTATCGCCAACGTGCGGGTGCGGGGTTAATTATCACTGAAGCGACTCAGGTCTCCTTCCAGGCGAAAGGTTATGCGGGCGCGCCAGGCCTGCACACGCAGGAACAAATTGCCGCGTGGAAAGTCATCAATGAAGGCATTCATCAGGCAGGCGGCCACAGCGCAGTCCAGCTTTGGCACACCGGCCGCATTTCACATAACAGCGTTCAGCCTGAAGGTAAGGCACCGGTTGCACCGTCCGCCATTCCGGCAGGCACCCGCACCTCATTACGTGCTGAAGACGGCAGCGTGTATCGCGAAGATACCTCGATGCCGCGCGAGCTGAGCGTCAGTGAAATCCAGCAGATTGTGGCGGATTTTGGTCAGGCAGCCGCCAATGCGCGTGAAGCTGATTTCGACCTGCTGGAACTGCACTCTGCTCATGGTTATCTGATGCATCAGTTCCTGTCGCCGTCGTCTAACCATCGTACCGATGCCTACGGCGGCAGCGTGGAAAACCGTGGCCGTTTTGCGCTGGAGGTCGTCGATGCCGCCATTGCTAACTGGTCCGCAGACCGCGTAGGTATTCGCGTGTCGCCTGTTGGCAGTTTCCAGAACCTGGATAACGGTCCGAACGAAGAAGAAGATGCGCTGTGGTTTATCGCTGAGCTGGCGAAACGCAACATCGCTTATCTGCACATGTCCGAACCGGACTGGGCAGGCGGCACGCCTTACAGCGATGCGTTCCGCCAGAAAGTGCGGGATACCTTCCCGGGCGTCATCATTGGTGCCGGCGCCTACACCGTCGAGAAAGCCGATGACCTGATCAGCCGTGGCCTGATCGATGCCGTTGCGTTTGGTCGTGACTACATCGCCAACCCGGATCTGGCGCAGCGTTTACAAAAAGACGCTCCGCTTAACCCACAACGTCCCGAATCGTTCTACGGCGGTGGCGCAGAGGGCTATACTGATTATCCTGCGCTGTAAAACAGCAGGCAGCCGTGAGAAGGTGTCACGGCTGCGGTTATTGTTTGGCGATGATCGTCGCTATACTGCGTATTTATGTCATCCGGGGATGACGTTTTTTTAAAGAGGAAACTATGCGTTTACTTCATACCATGCTGCGCGTTGGCGATTTACAACGCTCGATCGATTTTTACACCCGTGTGCTGGGCATGCGCCTGCTGCGTCAAAGCGAAAATGCTGAATATAAATATACGCTTGCGTTCGTCGGCTACACCGAAGAGAGCGAAGGCGCGGTGATTGAACTGACCTATAACTGGGGCGTAGACAGCTACGACCTGGGGAATGCTTATGGCCACATTGCGCTGGGCGTTGATGATGTCGCGGCAACCTGTGAACGTATCCGTAACGACGGCGGCAACGTGACCCGTGAAGCGGGCCCGGTGAAAGGCGGCTCCACCATCATCGCCTTCGTTGAAGATCCTGACGGTTATAAGATCGAGCTGATCGAAAACAAACATGCCGGTCACGGCCTCGGTAACTAACCGTTACCGCCTATCAGCCTGCCTCCTGCAGGCTGATTCTTACTTCCCTCGCCCACATCTGCTGCAGAGAGTGCGCTTTTTTGGCATACTACGCGCTGCCCTTTTTCTGCAATGAGATCCTGATGTCTGAATCGTCTTCCCCCAACGCACTCAATCAACGCTTTCGTGGTTTTTATCCTGTCGTGATCGATGTTGAAACGGCGGGCTTTAATGCGCAAACCGATGCGCTGCTGGAAGTTGCTGCCATCACCCTGAAAATGGATGATGAGGGTTGGCTTCATCACGACGAGACGCTGCATTTTCATGTGGAACCCTTTGTCGGTTCGCTCCTGCACCCTGAAGCGCTGGCGTTTACGGGCATCGATCCCACGAATCCTTTGCGCGGCGCAGTCAGCGAATATGAGGCCCTGCATGCCATTTTTAAAATGGTGCGAAAAGGCATCAAAGAGACCGGATGCAACCGCGCCATCATGGTCGCTCACAACGCCACGTTTGATCTGAACTTTATGAATGCGGCGGCGGAACGTGCGGGCCTGAAACGCAATCCCTTTCATCCCTTTGCGACCTTCGACACGGCCGCGCTGAGCGGACTGGTGCTGGGCCAGACCGTGCTGGCGAAAGCCTGCAAAGCCGCAGGAATGGCGTTCGACAGCAGTCAGGCGCACTCCGCACTCTATGATACACAGCAAACGGCGACCTTATTTTGTGAGCTGGTTAACCGCTGGAAAAGGCTGGGAGGCTGGCCGTTAGCTGTAACGGAAGCGTCGGCGACGGGTGGAGAAACAACCGAGTAACGCGCGTAAAAAAGGCCGACGAGGTCGGCCTTTTTCAGTTATTCCGCTTCTTTAAACTTCTCAGCGGTTTCTTTGATTAACGGCTGCAACTCGCCGCGCTGGAACATTTCAACAATAATGTCGCAGCCGCCGACCAGTTCGCCATCAACCCATAACTGCGGGAACGTGGGCCAGTTGGCGTATTTTGGCAGCTCTGCGCGAATATCCGGGTTCTGCAGAATATCCACGTAAGCAAAGCGCTCACCACAGGCAGACAACGCCTGGACCGCCTGCGCAGAGAAACCGCAGCTTGGCAGTTTCGGCGAACCTTTCATGTACAGCAGGATCGGGTTTTCTGCGATCTGGCGCTGAATTTTTTCTACAGTACTCATTATTGCCTTCCTTAATTCGTCACTTCGTGTTTCTTTATTGTAGCGACTTCACGCCAGGACTGAAAACGAGATTTTGGCTCGTCCGACGTTAAATCGCCATGTTTGCTAAGTAGGCTGGTCAGGCATTCGCAGGAAACTGTGACAAAGACTATGAATGTATTCATAATTTGCAATGAATTTGCTGTTATAAGAGACTGAAATTCCTGATTTATGCCTGATTTTTATCCAGGCCATCAATTAATAAAAAAAGGACTTACTCTTTTAAAAAAAACTGGACTAGAATGACTTCGGCGCTGATCGGTGATCAGATTTTTCTTAACTTTGTCAGAGACCTGTTTGATCTGACAGCTTAACCAGTAAACGGACTATGCGTTCAATCATTACGCTTCTTATTCTGGCTTTTGCGCAACTCTTCTTTAACATCGCTGCTGCCTCCCCGCATGCGACGGTTAAGGCCAGCTTGCATAAGGTAGAGAAAAAAAGTGCGCGCGACGATGATCGGCGCAAACGACGCGCGGTTAAAGCCTCATCTAAAAAAAGTCGCGCCTCCGCTGTTCAGAAAGTCAGTAAGACCACGAAAACCAGCAAAACGACCTCTCACACCACCACGCACAAAACGCTCGCTAAAACGACTGCCCCGCACAAGACGCTGAGCAAAAAAGTCGCCGCCAATGCCGCCAGCAAAAAACGGTATGGTCATCAACGTGCTGCGAAGGCGTTAACGGCAGACAATACCGAAACCGGCACCATTAAAATGAGTAAAGCGCATCGCCAGCGTTACCAGAAAGCGCGTGAAACGGCGATGGCAAAACTGATGGGGCAACTTGGCAAGCGTTATCAGTGGGGAGGCAAATCGCCCCATACGGGTTTTGATTGCAGTGGCCTCGTATGGTACGCCTACAAAGACGTCGTGAAGTTTAAGATCCCCCGTACCGCTAACGAAATGTACCATCTGCGGGATGCAGCACCGGTCAACCGCGAATCCCTTGAAAAAGGCGATCTGGTTTTCTTCCGCATCAACGGGCGTGGAACCGCAGATCATGTCGGGGTTTACCTGGGCAACGGTAAATTCATTCAGTCACCGCGTACCGGTAAAGATATTCAAATCAGTGCGTTGAGCGAAGATTACTGGCAGCGCCATTATATTGGTGCGCGTCGCGTTATGACGCCAAAGACCGTTCGCTAAACGTCCTTCATACAAAAAAGCCGGGTAAAGAAACTTTCCCGGCTTTTTTATTGCCCACATCGCCCCGATTGTGCAGCGGGGTGTTCCGGGCGAAAATGCCGCACCTGCCGGTGATACGGTCTGACAGACAGGACGTATCACCAGCAAGGCTGGACGCGCAGTCAGCCAGTCAGCCAGTCAGCCAGTCAGCCAGTCAGCCAGTCAGCCAGTCAGCCAGTCAGCCAGTCAGCCAGTCAGCCAGTCAGCCAGTCAGCCAGTATAGCGTCGCTGCAAACGAATGCGACTAGTGCAGAATAGCGGTGAAGCTAAACGCGATGATCATTAACAGTGCGGCTGCCGTCGTTATTAATGACAGTTTTAAATCGGTACTCATCCCCTCTCCTTTAACCCTGACGTTTGTAAGGTGAAAGCATTTTCACATACGCGTGGGTAAAAATCTCGTTTTATCCGCACAGCCTTGTTAGAATCCCCCCTTTGTTGCGCAACAGCGCGCAATATCGGTTGCGTCCGCGCCCTTTTCAGACGTTATTTCCTGCCCTGATGACTCAATACCGGACAGAAAAGCGATGTTTTTCGCAGAAATAACCGTCCGCTGACGCAAACGTTTAACAATATGCTTATCAATAATTTAGATAGGCCCGGGAGTTCGATTTACATGGCAACAATTAAAGATGTGGCGAAGCGTGCGGGCGTGTCCACCACGACCGTCTCACACGTCATCAATAAAACGCGCTTTGTCGCAGAAAATACCTGCGAAGCGGTGTGGGAAGCGATTCGGGAACTGCATTATTCTCCCAGCGCAGTCGCGCGTAGCCTGAAGGTGAATCACACCAAAACGCTGGGCCTGCTCGCCACGTCCAGTGAAGCGCCCTACTTTGCTGAAATTATCGAAGCCATTGAGAATCACTGCTTCGATAAAGGCTATACCCTGATTCTGGGCAACGCACATAATGACCTGCAAAAACAGCGCGCCTATCTGTCGATGATGGCGCAAAAGCGCGTTGACGGGCTTCTGGTGATGTGTTCAGAGTATCCGGATGATCTGCTGCAAATGCTGGAAGCGAACCGCAATATTCCGATGGTGGTGATGGACTGGGGCGAATCCCGTGCCGACTTTACCGATACCGTACTGGACAATGCTTTCCAGGGCGGTTATCTGGCAGGACGTTATTTGATTGAGCGTGGTCATCGCGATATTGGTGCCATTCCCGGCCAGATGGAGCGTAACACGGGAGGCGGTCGCCATGCCGGTTTCCTCAAGGCGCTGGAAGAAGCGGGTATTCAGCCACGTGCCGAATGGATTGTGCAGGGTGACTTTGAACCCGAATCTGGCTATCAGGCCATGCAGCAGATTCTGTCACAGAAGCAGCGCCCAAGTGCCGTATTCTGTGGGGGCGACATCATGGCGATGGGCGCAATCTGCGCGGCCGACGAAATGGGCCTGCGCGTGCCGCAGGATATCTCCGTCATTGGTTACGACAATGTGCGCAATGCGCGCTATTTCACTCCGGCACTGACCACGGTGCATCAACCTAAAGCCCAGTTGGGTGAGAAGGCGCTGGAGATGTTGTTAGATCGCATCACCAGTAAGCGGGAAGAGTCGCAGACGATTGAAGTCCACCCGACGCTTATTGAGCGACGCTCGGTGGGCTATGGTCCTTATCGCGATTATCGCCGTTAATCCTCGCTCAACCACTCCTGATTTAGCGTTTGCGCATCGCCCAGGTACTGGAGTAACCACCCCAGCGCCGGTGATGCGCGATCTTCCGCCCAGCTGACGCAGCAGGGACTTTCCGGAAACGCCTGCGGTAAGTTCAGCTCTGCCATCTCGCCGCTGTCCAGTAAGGGCCGCGCTAAATGGCCCGGTATCATCGCGACACACAAACCGGCGCGCACACAGTCCAGACCGGTTTGCCAGTCCGGGACCACCAGCCGGCGTTGGTTATCCAGCGCCCAGGTCATACGACGCGGTAACGCGCGCGACGTATCTTCCAGCACCAGAGAAGGCCAGTTGCGCAACGCCTCATCATCCAGCGTAGCAACCTGCGTCAGAGGGTGCTGACGCGCCACCACGCAACGCCAGTTCAGGGTGCCCATATCGCGAAAGGCGAAACGCCCCCCCACCGGAATCGCCTGTGTCGCACCTATCGCCACATCCACTCGCCCGTCTGCCAGCGCATCCCAGACGCCGTTAAAGACCTCATAGCTGATGTGCAACTCCATGTCGGGAAAATGGCGGTAAAAATCCCTGACAAACTGCCGGGTCCGCTGCGGTTTGACGATGCAGTCGACGGCAATACCAATCTGACCGCGCCAGCCGTTGGCGAGCTGTTGACACTGACGTCGTGTGGCATCCATTTTTTTGATAACGCTGCGCCCTTCCCGCACAAAATGCTCGCCCGCCGGGGTGAGAATCACCTCCCGGTGCTGGCGTTCAAACAGCGGCACAGCCAGCCAGGTTTCCAGCTGGCGAACGGTATAGCTGATGGCAGAAGGCACACGGTGCAGTTCCTGGGCGGCCGCGCTAAAGCTGCCACCGCGTGCGACCGCATCCACCACTTCCAGCGCATATTCAGACCACATAATTTGCCTTCAAAATTTTTAACAGCAACAGGCAAATTTTACCGTTTCACAGCGTGAAGTACAGCTTTTACACTGCCCCGCGTTTATTCTGCAACTGATGAGAACCCGATGTCCGCTTCAAAAGGCTTTATTCCCTATCTTGCCGTGCTCAGTATGCTGGGCTTTCTGGCAACCGATATGTACCTGCCCGCCTTCGGCGCTATGCAGCAAAGTTTTAGCACGTCAGCCGGGATGATCAGCGCCAGCATGAGCCTGTTTCTGGCCGGTTTTGCCTGTGGTCAACTGGTCTGGGGTCCCTTATCTGATCGGTTGGGGCGTAAGCCGGTGCTGCTGGCAGGCCTCGTCCTGTTTGCTCTGGGCTGTGCGGGTATGTTGTGGGTAGATAATGTGATCCTGATGCTGGTACTGCGTTTTGTACAGGCTATCGGCGTGTGCGCGGCGGCCGTCAGCTGGCAGGCGCTGGTCGTCGATCGCTATCCTCAGTCACAGGCCAATAAAGTCTTTGCTACCATTATGCCGCTCGTCGCGCTGTCTCCCGCCCTGGCGCCGTTACTGGGCGCCTGGCTGATCGGCCATTTTCACTGGCGCGCCATTTTTGCGGTGCTGACGGGAATTGCTGTGGCGCTCATCCTGGTCACGCTGCGCCTGCCTTCGCCGCAAAAAAAGCAACGTTCCCCTGCTCCACAGCCTGGGTTTCTGACGCTGCTGCGCGCACGTGCCTACAGCGGTAACGTACTGATGTATTCCGCCTGCTCAGCCAGTTTTTTTGCATGGCTGACGGGTTCGCCGTTTATCCTGGCTGATATTGGTCTGTCTCCTGCGGATATCGGGCTCAGTTATATTCCCCAAACCATCGCCTTTTTAATCGGCGGGTTTGGCTGCCGTGCGCTGCTCAACCGGTTTTCTGGCGCAACGCTGCTGCCGTGGCTGCTCGGCGTCTATAGCCTGAGTGTCGGGGCGCTGTTTGCCGTCGCGCTTTCGGGAAGCCCGTCACTCACGGCGTTACTGGTGCCGTTCTGCGGCATGGCGCTGGCAAATGGCGCGATTTATCCGATTGTGGTGTCCAGTGCGCTGCTGCCCTTCCCAAATGCCACCGGGAAAGCGGCGGCATTGCAGAACACGCTTCAGCTCGGACTCTGTTTTGCCGCCAGCCTTGCGGTGTCCGCAGGCTTGATCCAGGCTCTGTTTACGACCACGCTAATTATGATGGTGACGATTGGTCTGGCATGGATGGGCTATCAGTTACAGCGCCGCGCCGGCGCACAAACTGATATTGCCTCATCTGCACATCCCTGCCAGGATAATCACTGAGGCAACGATTTGCGTGTTACCCGTTTTCACTGACTGAATCAGGGTCTGCCAGTGTGCCTCCTCTGCCAGACCCACTCGCACTGTCATCATAATAAAAATGTTTCACACAGCCTTCAGGCTGTGACGGCATCTGTGTGAGCAACGCTGCATGGATACCGACGTTTTCTCTTCTCTGTACCCTTTTTGTTGTCTGGCGCAAGGCGTCATCTGTGACTTTTCTCATAATCCTGAGAAACAGCTCCTGCTTTTTCTCAGGTTCTGACGGTTCTGGTGATGGAGTGGCTATGAGTTCATCATGTGTAGAAGAAGTAGGCATCGAACGTAACCATTGGTATCGCATCGTTCAGGAGTTACTGCAAAAAGCCGATATTGAAATTAACGGTTCGCGGCCCTGGGATATTCAGGTTAAACACCCCGATTTTTTCAAACGCGTTCTGCAGAAAGGATCGCTCGGCCTGGGCGAGAGTTATATGGATGGCTGGTGGGAATGCGAGCGGCTGGATATGTTTTTTCATCGGGCGCTGAAGCATAAACTCGACGAGCAACTGCCGCATCATATTCAGGACATCCTGCGTATTGCGCTGGCGCGTCTGGTGAACCTGCAATCCAAAAAGCGGGCCTGGCAGGTGGGTAAAGCCCACTACGATTTAGGCAACGATCTCTTCAGCCTGATGCTGGATCCTTACATGCAGTATTCCTGCGCGTACTGGAAAGACGCCACCACGCTTGAGGCGGCGCAGGAAGCCAAACTCGATATGATTTGCCGCAAGCTGCAACTCAAACCGGGAATGCGCCTGCTGGATATCGGCTGCGGCTGGGGCGGCCTGGCGGCCTTTGCCGCCAGAAATTATGGCGTGAGCGTTCAGGGCGTAACCATCTCGGCAGAGCAACAAAAACTGGCTCAACAGCGCTGTGAGGGGCTGGATGTCCAAATCCTGTTGCAGGACTACCGCGATCTCGATCAGCAGTTTGATCGCATTGTGTCCGTGGGCATGTTTGAACATGTCGGGCCTAAAAATTACCCCACCTATTTTGCTACGGTCGATCGCAACCTGAAGCCTGACGGGATTTTCCTGCTTCACACAATAGGCGCGATCAAAACGGATATGCACGTCGATCCCTGGATTGGCAAATATATCTTTCCGAACGGCTGCCTGCCCTCTTTGCGCCATATCGCCGACGTCAGCGAACCCCATTTTATTATGGAAGACTGGCATAACTTTGGCGCGGACTATGACACGACATTGATGGCCTGGCACGAACGCTTCTTACATGCCTGGCCGCAGCTTGCCGGGCGCTATGACGAACGCTTCCGCCGCATGTTCACGTACTATCTGAATGCCTGCGCGGGTGCGTTTCGCGCCCGCGAGATCCAGCTATGGCAGGTGGTGTTTAGCCGAGGCATAGAGGGGGGATTGCGCGTAGCACGGTAACAGGACGCGCTGCGGTTTGGCGCCGCGCATTGCCCGAACCGGCTCAGGTCGGTTGGCTGAGATGCCGGGGCGACGAAACGCGACGGCGCGTCAGCAGTTTCCCGATAAAAAAGCAGCCCTGATAACAGGGCTGCTTTTTTGCAATAACCGCGTGCGAATGACAACAAGATTGTTGCCAGGCGGGCCTTATTCGTGATCGGCTTCCGGCTGATCGGCCTGCTCCGCAAGCGCCTTCACGGCAGCGGCTTCACGCTGCGCCAGCACGCGCTCTACCGTATCCACAATGGCCTGTGTATGGGGATCGATTTCAATGTTGACCCGATCGCCAAAGGTTTTGGCTCCCAGGGTGGTGCGCTCCAGCGTTTCAGGAATCAAATGGACGCAGAACTTCGTTTTTGTCACATCACCCACGGTCAGACTGATGCCATCAATGCCGACAAATCCTTTGTGCAGGATGTATTTCATCTGCAGAGGATCCTGAATCCTGAACCACACTTCGCGATTGTTTTCAGAGCGGATAATTTTGCAAATTTCTGCCGTGGTCATGATATGGCCCGACATCAGGTGTCCGCCAATCTCATCACTGAATTTGGCCGCGCGTTCAATATTCACCACGTCGCCCTGGCGCAAGTCGCCCAGATTGGTCACGCGTAAGGTTTCTTTGATCAGGTCAAAACTCACCAAATCACCGTTAATCTCGGTAACGGTCAGGCAACAGCCGTTATGGGCCACGGATGCGCCAAGTGCCAGTCCTGGCACCAGTTCAGCGGGAAGCCGGACAACATGAGTACGGAATAAACCTTTATCTTCAATGGACACGATTTCTGCGGTGCCCTGCACAATACCGGTAAACATAATCTTTGCCTCTGTGACGTTTGCCTCCAGTTTATCACAGGCGCGCTTAACTTTTAGATTTCAACGTGCTGAGAGATGCGCAACCGCAAAGCGTGACAAAGATTGGAGAAATCGGCTGCGGCAGTTACACTAGTGCCGACTTCGCCTGAAGTCGTCCTCATTTCCTTATTAATCACACAAGTCAGGTGTTTACGTGCAGAAGTATTTAACAGAAGCGCGTCAATTGCTGGCCCTCGCGATTCCCGTTATCCTGGCTCAGGTGGCGCAAACCGCGATGGGATTTGTAGATACCATTATGGCCGGCGCCGTCAGCGCCACGGATATGGCCGCCGTCGCTGTTGGCACGTCCATTTGGCTTCCCGCCATCCTGTTTGGTCATGGTGTTTTACTGGCATTGACGCCGACCATTGCGCAACTTAATGGTTCAGGTCGCCGCGAGCGCATCGCTGAACAGATTCGTCAGGGGTTTTGGCTGGCGTTTTTTCTCTCATTGCTCATCATGCTGGTCCTGTGGAACGCGGGCTATTTTATTCGCTCGATGCACGATATCGATCCGCTGCTGGCTGAAAAAGCGGAAGGTTATCTGCATGCCCTGCTGTTTGGCGCGCCGGGTTACCTGTTTTTTCAGGTGATGCGTAACCAGTGCGAAGGGCTGTCTAAAACCAAGCCCGGCATGGTGCTGGGCTTTCTGGGATTGATGCTCAACATTCCGCTCAACTATGTCTTTATCTATGGGCATTTTGGTATGCCCGCGTTGGGCGGTGTGGGCTGTGGCGTCGCCACCGCCTCCGTTTACTGGGCGATGTTTATCTGTATGCGCTTTTGGGTGCGGCGCATGCGCAGCATGCAGGATATCCGGCCTGAACAGCGCTGGTCATCGCCCTCGGCCGCCATTCTGAAACGTCTGGCCGGTCTGGGCCTGCCTGTCGCCCTGGCGCTGTTTTTTGAAGTGACCCTGTTTGCCGTGGTGGCGCTGTTAGTCTCCCCGCTGGGCATTGTGAATGTGGCTGGTCACCAGATTGCCCTGAACTTCAGCTCACTGATGTTCGTGCTGCCGCTGTCACTGGGCGTCGCGACAACCATTCGCGTGGGCTATCGCCTGGGTCAGGGATCAACCGAACAGGCGCGCGTGTCCGCCTGGACCGCGCAGGGCGTGGGCGTGAGTATGGCCGTGCTTACGGCGATCTTTACGGTGACCTTCCGCCATCACATTGCGCAGCTCTATAACGATAACCCCGACGTAGTGACGCTGGCTGCTCAACTGATGATGCTGGCCGCCATTTACCAGATTTCGGATTCCATTCAGGTGATTGGCAGCGGTATCCTGCGCGGTTACAAAGACACAAGGTCTATTTTCTTTATAACCTTTATCGCCTACTGGCTACTGGGGCTGCCTTCAGGGTATATCCTGGCGTTGACCGACTGGGTGGTGCCGCGCATGGGCCCGGCAGGATTCTGGTGTGGGTTTATTGTCGGCCTGACCTCAGCCGCCGTCATGATGCTGTGGCGGGTTCGGCGTTTGCAGCAACTCCCGGCCGCGTTAATCCTTTCGCGCGCATCGCGTTAAAAGCAGAACGGGCCGTAACAGGCCCGTTACGTTCAAAAAAACGACGCTTCGCACAGATGATGTTCATTCATTTGCAATTTTGCGTTTTTCTCCTTGCCAGCCTTCTGCGCTGTCGTTAATATTCGTCCCCGCTGTCGCCCTGACAGCATGTTGCGCTCTTAGCTCAGTTGGTTAGAGCACCACCTTGACATGGTGGGGGTCGATGGTTCGAGTCCATTAGAGCGCACCAAGTGCGTCCGTAGCTCAGTTGGTTAGAGCACCACCTTGACATGGTGGGGGTCGGTGGTTCGAGTCCACTCGGACGCACCAAATTTATTTTGCGCTCTTAGCTCAGTTGGTTAGAGCACCACCTTGACATGGTGGGGGTCGATGGTTCGAGTCCATTAGAGCGCACCACTCTTTTACTTCCTTTCTTCACTTGCGCAACAACCCATTTCTTGATTTACATTGCCTTTACGTACTGTTTTTCGATTGGTTTTCGCATACTTAGTGATTATACTGGCCGCGTTGTTTACTTGAAAGGTTTCAGCGACTACGTGCTTATGACGATAATTAAGATTGTTTGCGCAACAACGTCCCGGTGGTTAAGCCAACTAACCACGCAACTTCTCTGCACGCCTGGCCTTCGTCACCTATTCTTATCCTGTATCACCCTTTTCTCTTTCAACCAGCGTTTTCATTTCGGTGCGCTGTCATCGAAACCCTATTTATCATCCATCACAACTTACAGATAACCCGTCATGAAAAAGACTAAGATCGTTTGTACTATCGGCCCAAAAACCGAATCCGAAGAGATGTTGACCCAGCTGCTTGAAGCAGGCATGAACGTGATGCGTCTGAACTTCTCGCACGGCGACTATGCAGAACACGGTCAGCGCATCACCAATATGCGTGCTGTCACCCAAAAAACTGGCATTCCTGCCGCTATTCTGCTGGATACCAAAGGTCCGGAAATCCGCACCATGAAGCTGGAAGGTGGCAATGATGTGTCACTGAAAGCTGGCCAGACCTTTACTTTTACCACTGACCAGAGCGTGATTGGCAACAGCGAACGTGTTGCGGTGACGTATTCTGGCTTTGCCAACGATTTGAAAATCGGCAATACCGTTCTGGTTGACGATGGTCTGATCGGCATGAAAGTGACTGAAGTCACCGAAAACAGCGTCATCTGTGAAGTCCTGAACAACGGTGATTTAGGTGAGAATAAAGGTGTTAACCTGCCAGGTGTTTCTATCCAGTTGCCTGCGCTGGCCGAGAAAGACAAACGCGACCTGATTTTTGGTTGTGAACAAGGCGTTGATTTCGTTGCCGCGTCCTTTATCCGTAAGCGCTCTGACGTGCTGGAAATCCGTGAGCACCTGAAGCAGCACGGCGGCGAAAATATTCAGATCATCTCTAAAATTGAAAACCAGGAAGGCCTGAACAACTTCGACGAGATCCTGGATGCGTCTGACGGCATCATGGTCGCCCGTGGCGATTTGGGCGTTGAAATCCCGGTTGAAGAAGTGATCTTCGCGCAGAAGATGATGATCAAAAAATGTAATAAGGCGCGTAAGGTTGTTATCACCGCCACCCAGATGCTGGATTCCATGATCAAGAATCCACGCCCTACTCGCGCAGAAGCCGGCGACGTAGCGAACGCCATCCTGGACGGGACGGACGCCGTCATGCTGTCGGGCGAAAGTGCGAAAGGCCGTTATCCGCTGGAGTCGGTCACCATCATGGCGACCATCTGTGAGCGTACCGACCGCGTGATGAAGCCGCGCATTGATGAGCAGAATGACAACCGCAAACTGCGTATCACCGAAGCGGTGTGCCGTGGTGCCGTTGAAACCGCCGAGAAGCTGGAAGCGCCACTTATCGTTGTCGCAACAGAAGGCGGTAAATCAGCGAAGGCCGTGCGTAAGTACTTCCCTAACGCCACCATCCTGGCCTTAACCACCAATGCCACCACAGCGCGTCAGTTGATTCTGAGCAAAGGTATTGAGACGCGTATGGTCAGCGAAATTGCCTCAACCGACGATTTCTATCGTCTGGGTAAAGAAGCGGCGCTGGAAAGCGGTTTTGCTCAAAAAGGCGATGTTGTTGTGCTGGTTTCTGGCGCGCTGGTGCCAAGTGGAACCACGAATACCGCATCGGTACACGTGCTGTAATACGGGGTTTATGGCTTTATTATCGAAAGCGCCTTAAAAGGCGCTTTTTTTATGGGCTTTGTAATACAGATTCCTGAAAACGCCAGCCCAAAACAACAATAAAAACGCCCCTGAAATTAAGGTTAATCCGATTAAATCTCTCTGTTTTAGCTAAATTTTTTTATCTTCTTCTTTGATCCGCTGTTTCTTTGAGCGAACGATCATGTTTAAGCATGTTCTTATCAAAAAATTATTCTCAACTTAAAAAGCTTTGTGTAATACTTGTAACGCTACATGGAGATTAACTCAATCTAGAGGGTATAAATAATGAATCGTACTAAACTGGTACTGGGCGCGGTAATCCTGGGTTCAACTCTGCTGGCTGGTTGCTCAAGCAACGCTAAAATCGACCAGCTGTCTTCAGACGTTCAGACTCTGAACGCTAAAGTTGACCAGCTGAGCAACGACGTGAACGCAGTGCGTTCTGACGTTCAGGCTGCTAAAGATGACGCAGCTCGCGCTAACCAGCGTCTGGACAACCAGGCTCACTCTTACCGTAAGTAAGAGTTCTGGTTTTAAAAATGGTGCCCTTGTGGCACCATTTTTTTTGTCTGCTGATCCGCAACTAACGCCTTCTCTTTCACTGATGCCGCGTCGTTCGTCGACAGCACGTTTGCCCTGTCCTGCCTCGTTTACTGTCGCGACTGTCCGTTAGCCCCATTCCGCATCGGTTATGTCCAGGCAGGCCTGTCGCCTCAATCTGCTTCGGTTACTGCACTGACAGGACTCGCGCCCTGTCCGGCATTAATTAGTGTGCCGACAGGACGCTTGCCTCATCCCGCACCGGCTCACCGGCACTGACCAGCACCGGCATGCCCGAACGGCGCGTCAGCGTAGCGTTAATTAAGGCCTGGTCACTTTTCTCGCTCTTCATAAACGTCCTGAAGCCCGCACTTAAGGCCAGAGGCGCGGTTTGCGGATCGTCTTTCTCGCTGCGCGACAAGGGCTGATGGACTTCAACGTAACGTTTGCCATCGGGTTCAACGGTATATTTCACCGGTTGGTTAATCACCTGCACACGCGTTCCTACCGGCACCGCATTAAACAGCGCTTCAATATCGTCCGTGCGCAGGCGAATACAACCCGAACTCACGCGCATGCCGATACCAAAATTGGCATTAGTACCATGGATAAGGTATTGCCCGGTTCCCCGCGCCATACGCAACGCATGCAGCCCCATAGGGTTATCCGGGCCTGCGGGCACCACTGCAGGCAGGGTAATGCCCTCTTTCGCGTAGCGCTTACGAATATTCGCGGTAGGCGTCCAGGTGGGATTAGGGATTTTCTGGCTGATGCTGGTCACCATCACGGGCGTCATGATCCCCATCTGACCGATACCAATCGGATACACGATGACCTTGTTTTCACCTTTTGGGTAATAGTACAACCGCAGTTCCGCCAGGTTTACCACAATGCCTTCGCGTGGCGTATCCGGCAGAATCATCTGTAGCGGAATGGTCAGCTGCGTACCCGGCTTGGGCAACCACGGATCGGTGCCTGGGTTCGCTTCCAGCATGCCCAGCAGGCCAACCTGATAACGCGCAGCGATATCTTCCAGCGGGCGTTTATTATCTGGCACCTGGGTAACAAGATTTTCACCTGTCAGGCGGCTGCCAGGCGGCGGCAAGGGATATTCGGTAGCAAAACCGGGTGCAGAGAGCCCAAAACAGGTCAGCAGCAATGCACCGGCTATATAAAAAGCAGGTTTCATGCGATGTTCTCATCAGACAGTAAAAAGACGCCGGATGGCGTCTTTGGAGTGTATCTTAGCTGAGGTTCTGAGCGGTATGGCGAATTGACTTAATCATCGCCTCCAGCCCCTGCGAGCGCGTCGGCGTGAGGTGCTGAACGAGGGCCAGTTCGCTGAACCAGTGGCGAACATCCAGTGCCACGATTTCAGCGGGTTGCAGGTTCTGATAAAGGCTAAATACGATAGCAATCAGTCCCTTAACGATAGCTGCATCACTGTCACCTTCAAAGGCGATCGTACCGTCTGCCTGCGGGGTCATCTTGATCCACACCTGACTCTGACAGCCGGTAATGGCATTTTCAGGCTGGTGCAGTGTTTCAGACGATTCCGGGAGTTTGGCACCTAATTCAATGATGTACAGATACTTCTCTTCCCAGTTAGCGCAACGATTAAAGTTGCGCACCAGTTTCTCTTTTTCTGGCAACGTGGCCATGAATCACTCCGTTTACGTTGTTCAGCCGCCCAGCAGGCGATGAATACGCGTCAGACCTGCCGCCAGCCGATCCACTTCGTCTTCACTGTTGTAGAACGTGAAAGAAGCGCGACACATCGCGGGGACCTGATAATGGCGCAGCAGCGGCATAGCGCAATGGTGGCCGGTACGAATCGCGATACCGTACTGATCAAGGAAGCTGCCGACATCAAAGGCGTGATGTTTGCCCAGGTTAAAGGCAATCACACCGGTACGCTGCTGCGAACCGTAGATCTGGATATCCGGCACGGAGGCGAGCTTATCGAGCGCATAATTCATCAGGATTGTTTCCCGCTGATGAATCGTATCCAGTCCCAGCGCCTCAACATACTCCAGCGCGGCGCCCAGACCAATGATGCCACCGGTATTCGGCGTTCCGGCTTCAAAACGCCACGGTGCCGTATTCCAGGTGGTGCCGGTGGGCAGCAGGACTTCGCCAATCATCGATCCGCCCCCTTCCCAGGGCGGCATGATGTCCAGCAGCGCCTTACGGCCATACAGCACGCCAATGCCCGTTGGGCCATAGAGCTTATGGCCGGAGAACACATAGAAGTCGCAGCCGATATCCTGTACATCGACGGCGCTGTGCATCACGGCCTGCGCCCCGTCGATCAGGGTAACCACACCTGCTGCCCTGGCCTGCGCGACGATGGCTTTGACCGGATTCACCGTACCGAGCACATTGGACACATGGGTGACCGCCAGCAGGCGCGTGCGACTGTCAATCAGCCCCGCCAGTTGATCCAGCGCCAGCTCACCGTTGTCGGTCAGGGGCAGTACCCGAATTTCCGCACCACAGCGTTCAGCCACCATCTGCCAGGGCACGATATTCGCATGGTGCTCCATCTGCGTGATAATCAGGTTATCACCGGGTTGCAGTTGACTGCCCGCCCAACTGTTGGCAACCAGGTTGATGCCTTCCGTCGTACCTTTAACAAAAACGATTTCTTCCGCAGAAGCCGCATTCAGAAAACGTGCCGCCTGTTCGCGAACGTTTTCCATATCGCTGGTTGCCTGCTGGCTGAGCGTGTGAATACCGCGGTGCACGGCGGCATAGCCGTGCTGGTAGAAATGGCTTTCGGCATTGATGACCGACAAAGGACGCTGTGCGCTGGCCGCGCTGTCAAGGTAAGCCAGCGGATGACCGTTGACCTCACGCTTCAGAACCGGAAAATCCGCTCTGATACGCTCGAGATCGAAGTTCATCATGAGTTGTCTCCTGGAAAACGCTGAGCAATGCGCTGGAGCACCGCCTGGCGAAGAACGGGGTTCTCCAGCGTTTCGGTTAACTCAGCCGCAAAGGCGTGAATGATCATAGTCTGCGCGGCATCCTGCTCAATACCGCGCGAACGCAGGTAGAACATCTGCTCGTCATCAATACGGCCTACGGTCGCACCGTGGCTGCATTTAACGTCATCGGCATAAATTTCCAGCTGCGGCTTGGTATCCACTTCGGCCAGGCGACCTAACAGCAAATTGTTGTTGGTCATCTGACCATCTGTCTTTAACGCATGCTGCGCCACTTTGATATGGCCGTTAAAGACCGCACGCCCTTTGTCACGCACGATGGTTTTGTGCATCTGACGGCTCAGGCAGTGGCCTTTGTTGTGCTCAAGATAGGTGCGGGTATCCGCCACTTCCTGATTCACGGGCAGCACCAGACTGTTCAAAGACAGCTGGGTGTTTTCACCATTGAGCTGCGTACTGGTGTTATGACGGCTTAAACCCGCACCCAGTAAGAAGCTGGTGCTGGTCACCTGCGCATCACGGTTAATCACGATGTCATTATGGGCAAAGTGATAACTTTTAGTGCTTTCAAAGGCCAGCTTGGTGTGCTTCAGCGTAGCATTATCAGCGACAGCAAAGGTAAAGCGACCGCCGGTGAAGTGCGCGCTGTCGTTCAGCGTGACATAGTGCTCGATGACTTCCGCTTCTGCACTCTCTTCCAGTTGCAGATGATGACGGTAATGAACGGTGTTCATGCCATCATCTTTGCCGCTGGTGATGTGCAGCAGGTAAAGCGGACGTGAAGCCGCCTTACCGCGCGGCAGACGAATATGGGTCACTTCTTCAGCCAGGCTTTCCGTCAGATGCAGAAAGACTTCGGGCTGAACAGGCGCAGGCAGATCGCGACGCTCAGCGGCAACGCTGTGCTGAATCTCGAAAAAATCAGTCCCGGTCGCGCTCAGCGCAGACTGGAATTTGCCGTCGACAAACACCAGACGAATAGCATCCAGCGGCAGAGCCAGCGCTTCAACCTGTGAAGCACTGACGTCCTGAGACTCAGGCAACACAAAGTGCTGTGCCAGCAGGCCATCCAGCGGCGTGTATTTCCAGTTTTCATGCTTGCGCGTGGGCAAGCCCAGACGCATTAACTGCTGCCAGTGCTGCTGTGCCTGCATGGAGCGCAGTTCACCGCGCGATTCAAACAGGTGGTGCCACTGTTGCAGCGCAGTATCACTCTTCGTCGGTAAGCCAGCCATAACCCTGCTCCTCCAACTGTTTCACCAGCGAGAAGTCGCCAGATTTCACGATCTTGCCCTGATACAGCACATGCACAAAATCAGGTTTGATATAGTCCAGGATACGCTGATAGTGCGTGACGATGATGAACGCACGCTTCTCATCGCGCAGGCTGTTTACGCCGTTAGCCACGATTTTCAGGGCATCGATGTCGAGACCGGAGTCCGTTTCGTCCAGAATGCACAGATCGGGCTCAAGCGCAGCCATCTGCAGAATATCGTTACGCTTCTTCTCACCGCCGGAGAAACCGACGTTGACAGAACGGGTCAGCAGATCTTCAGGCATCTTGAGCAGATTAATTTTCTCTTCGATGAAATCCTGGAAATCAAAACGATCCAGCTCATCCTGCTGACGGTATTTGCGCACTGCGTTCACGGAGGTCTGCAGGAAAAACTGGTTGCTGACGCCAGGAATTTCAACCGGATACTGGAACGCCATGAAGATCCCTTCACCCGCGCGCTCTTCCGGCTCCAGCTCCAGCAGGTCTTTGCCTTTAAAGGTCACTGAACCGCCGGTAATTTCATAGTCTTCACGGCCAGCTAAGGTCGCAGACAGCGTACTTTTACCTGAACCATTCGGTCCCATGATGGCATGAACTTCGCCCGGTTTAATCTCAAGGTTCAGACCACGTAAGATCGCTTTGTCTTCAACGCTAACCTGTAAATCTTTAATACTTAACATACTTATTCCTTCACATTGCTTCCGGCAACGCGTGTGACGGCGTCAATCAGCCCACACTGTGCTCAAGGCTGATGGCTAACAGTTTTTGTGCTTCCACTGCAAATTCCAGCGGCAGCTCAGAGAATACGTCTTTACAGAAGCCGTTCACGATCATCGAGATAGCATCTTCTTCACTGATGCCACGTTGCAGACAGTAGAACATCTGATCTTCGCCGATACGTGAAGTGGTCGCTTCATGCTCCAGCTGGGCGGTGTTGTTGCGGGTTTCAACATATGGGAATGTATGTGCACCACAATCTGGCCCAATCAGCATGGAATCACACTGGGTAAAGTTACGTGCGTTGGTGGCCGTCGGCATGATTTTCACCAGGCCACGGTAGGTGTTCTGGCTTTTACCGGCAGAGATACCTTTGGAGATAATGGTCGACCGGGTGTTTTTACCAATGTGAATCATCTTGGTACCGGTGTCCGCCTGCTGGCGTCCGCTGGTTAAGGCGACGGAGTAGAACTCGCCCACGGAGTGATCGCCACGCAGGATACAGCTCGGGTATTTCCAGGTAATGGCCGACCCGGTTTCCGACTGCGTCCAGGACATTTTACTGTGGTCGCCTTCACACAGCGCACGCTTGGTCACGAAGTTAAGGATACCGCCCTCGCCTTCACCGCCCGGAAACCAGTTCTGCACGGTGGAGTATTTCACTTCCGCATTCTTGTGGATGATCACCTCAACCACCGCTGCGTGCAGCTGATAGCTGTCACGGACCGGTGCAGAACAGCCTTCAATGTAGCTGACATAGCTGTCTTCATCAGCAATCAGGATGGTGCGTTCAAACTGACCGGTTTTCGCCGCGTTAATACGGAAGTAGGTCGACAGCTCCATCGGACAACGCACCCCTTTCGGGATGTAAACAAAGGTACCGTCTGACGCAACCGCTGAATTCAGGGCAGCGAAGAAGTTGTCGTTGGGTGGGACTACCGTGCCCAGATATTTCTTCACCAGCTCCGGATGATCGTGAATGGCTTCACCGAACGAGCAGAAGATAATGCCCTGTTCCGCCAGCTTGCTACGATAGGTGGTGGACACCGACACCGAGTCAAAAATGGCGTCAACCGCCACTTCCTTGCCTTCACGCACCGGTACACCCAGTTGGTTGAAGGCGTTTTCCACTTCCTGCGTCAGGTAATCGTTGGCAGGCGCCGCGCCTGAAGCCTGCGTGGCTCCCGGCTCCGACGCACAGGTATCGTCACAATTGCCGCACGACGGCGCGGAATAGTAACTGTAATCCTGATAGTCGAGCTTTTCGTAGTGCGCTTTCAGCCAGTGTGGCTCTTCCATTTCCAGCCAGGCACGAAAAGCTTTAAGCCGAAACTCCAGCATCCACTCTGGCTCGTTACGCTTAGCCGAAATTGCGCGCACGACATCTTCATTGATGCCGTTGGCAAATTCTTCGGTTTGCAACTGGGTAAAGAAGCCCTCTTTATAATTGAGCTTGCCTTCCCACATTTGTACATCGTCAGATGTTTCGCTGTGTCGTGACATATTTCACTTACTCGACGCCAAAGCTTTCACCGCACCCGCAGGCGTGTTGAGCTTTAGGGTTATTGAATTTAAAAATTTGATTCAGGCCTTCACGGACGTAATCCACTTCAGTGCCATCGATAAATGGCATCGCCTGAAGCGGTACAAACAATGTTGCGCCGTAGTAGGTAAACTGCAGGTCGTCATCTTCTGGTTGCTTCACCAGATCCATGACATAACCAAAGCCGGCACAACCGGATTGTTTAATCGCTAAACGCAGCCCCTTGACTTCTGGGTTTTCTGCGGCCAGATTTAGAATTTGTTTCGCTGCGGTTTCGGTCAGCGTTAACCCTTTCCACACATATTCGTCAGGTGAGAAAGAGTCTGCATTCACGGATGACATGTTGCTACCTCTTGTGAGTCCGGACCTTTTCAGGCTATCCCCCTATGGTAGTGATCTCACTGATCACTTCAACCTCTTGTTTTGCAGGGATAATCATTAGGTGCTGTTTTTAACAGCGCATTTATTAAGCATAGCGTCTTCAGCCAGGCTTGCATTCGCAAAACAGGCAGGAAGCACGACCTCGTAACCTGTTAATAACTGGTGAATTTTAAAATCATCACTTTATGATAAACCCTTTATTGATAGGTTACGCCTTTCTGTGTTGTAAACAGATTGTTATTTCCGATTATACCGACAGGTGAAATAAATCGGAAAAAAATTCTCATTTGCCAATTGCAATCGCTGTTCAGTTGAATATGATAATTATTATCATTCAGCATCAGGATGCGTTATGTCGTTATCGGTTTCCGCCTGGCTTCAGCACAAACTTGATGAATACCGTTTTTCGGTTCGCGATCTCACTGTCGATTTTTACCTGGCGCAGGCCAGACTTGACCGGGCTGAGTGTACCGTTCAGCAGTTACGTCAGTTCAATGATACCTGTCTGGATATGGCAGAACTTTGCCAACTGAACGGTGACGACCAGAGTTATTTGCATGCCATGGGTAAGCTTCATCACCGACTGGTCGTAGAAATGCAAAACCCCGACCGGGATCGGCTGTTTCGCATTCAGGCTTACCAGTTGGCAAGACTGTCACTCACCCGGCTATGCCACCAGCTGGCCATTACAGGTGAATGGGAACAGGCGACGGTGCTCCAGAGTAACTTTGTCAAACATGCAGGCTGGATATTCTAATCCAGCCTGCGGTTGACGTCTCCTGCCTTTTTACACCAGCTCAAGCAGAGCCTGAAGCGGATGGCGCATACCATTGCCTTCAACACGTTTAACCTGGCTCCGGCAGGAAAAACCGGTTGCCAGACAGCGTTGACGCGGCAGCTTTTGCAACTGCGGATGCCATGAGAGCGCGTAAATGCCCAGCGAATTGTCCAGATTTTTGCTCTCGTGTCCGTAAGTGCCCGCCATGCCACAGCAGCCCACGTTGATGTTTTCCAGCTTTGCACCAAACCGTAAAAAAATCGCCTGCCACTGACCGGGCGTTGCAGGCAAGGCGGTGACTTCGGTGCAGTGCGCAAACAGGTACCAGGCTTCGCCGCTGGCAATCTGGACGTCACGTTCCTGCACCGCATTCTGCAACCATTCATGCACCAATAGCACATTGAAATCGCCCCGCGCCTCCCCCAGCGTCTGACGATATTCATCGCGATAACACAGGACCGTGGCGGGATCGATGCCGACCATTGGCATGCCCAGTCGGGCGACGCGATTGAGAAAATCGGCGGTTTTACTGGCCGTGCGGGCAAAGCGTTGTAAAAAGCCTTTAACGTGCTGTGCCTTACCGTTTGGCGAGAAGGGCAACAGAACAGGTTGATAGCCGAGTTTCTCAATCAGCCTGATAAAGTCGCTGACCAGCCGGGCCTCATAGAAGCTGGTAAAGGGATCCTGCACCACCAGCACCGTTTTCGCCCGCTGCGCCTCCGTCAGCCCTTCAAGCTGTTCCAGCGTCATCTGCATTGCCGGATGGCCGCTCAGCTGCTGTTTGAGTGTAGGTGAGGAAAGCAAGGGCAAATCCACCATGCCAATGTGCGTTTTGCTGAACGATGCGGCCCAGGGCTGTTTAAGGAAGAAGTTAAAGACCGTAGGCGCTTTTGCCATCACGGGCGCATAGCTTTCCACCGCGGCCACCAGATGATCGCTCAGGGGACGAAGATAGCGCGTATGATAAAGCTGCAAAAAACGCGAGCGGAAAGCCGGCACGTCAATTTTAATCGGGCACTGGGTTGAACAGGCCTTACAGGCCAGGCAGCCTGACATGGCGTCCTTCACTTCATGCGAAAAATCATATTCCCCTTTATTCGCATACCAGGTGTTCCGCATGCGGCCAACCAGCCCCCGCAACGACAGTGTCTTCTCCGGCAGTTTTTTCTCCAGCATCACCGGATCCACGCCCTGCTCTGCCAGCAAGCGCAGCCATTCGCGTGTTAAGGTGGCGCGCCCTTTAGGTGAATGAATGCGGTTGCGCGTGATTTTCATCGAGGGGCACATCGGGCTGCGCACGTCGAAATTGAAACACAAGCCATTACCGTTACATTCCATCGCGCCACGCCAGGTGTCACGCACCTGTACAGGAATCTGGCGGTCATAGCTGCCGCGTTTAATGGCATCCACCTGCATCATCGCCGCATCGCTGTTGTAAGGCGTACAGATCTTGCCGGGGTTCAACCGGTTACCGGGATCGAACGCCGCTTTGATACGGCGCAGTTCGTTGAACAGGGTGTCCCCGAAGAAGGCCGGACTGTATTGCGCGCGAAAGCCCTTGCCATGTTCGCCCCACAGCAGACCGCCATAGCGCGCGGTCAGTTCGACCACCTCATCAGAAATCTGCTTCATCATCATTTCCTGATGCGGATCGCACATATCCAGCGCCGGACGGACATGGAGCACGCCCGCGTCCACATGGCCAAACATGCCGTAACTCAGGCCATGGCTGTCAAGAAGCGCCCGGAACTCGACGATGTAGTCGGCAAGGTGTTCCGGCGGGACGGCCGTATCTTCGACAAACGGAATCGGCTTCGCCCGCCCTTTCGCATTGCCCAATAATCCCACCGCTTTTTTACGCATGTTATAAATGCGTTCGATGCTGTCCAGGTCGTTACAGCGTTGATAGCCAATGACGCCGCCTTCCTGCTGCGCGATCAGCGCATCAAGTCGGCTGCACAGTTGCGTCAGTTGCTGCTCAATTTTCGCTTCGTCATCCCCGGCAAACTCCACAATATTCAGCCCTGACATCGTTTTGTCGGGAACATCGGTGATCAGCGCTTTCACCGAGTGCCAGACGATGTCCTCCCGTGCCAGATTGAGCACTTTCGAGTCTACCGTTTCGACGGACAGAGCCTGCGCCTGTACCATCAGAGGCGCATTGCGCAAAGCAGAATCAAAGGAGTCGTATTTGATATTCACCACGCGCCGCACTTTAGGCAGGGGCGTAATATCCAGCCGGGCTTCACTGATAAAGGCCAGCGTGCCTTCTGCGCCGCACAGCAGGCGCGTCAGGTCAAACGTTTGCATATCGTCGCTAAAGACATGACGCAAATCGTAGCCGGTCAGGAAGCGGTTCAGTTTGGGAAATTTTTCCAGAATCAGGTCACGCTGTTCGCGACATCGCGTCAGAACCTGCTGATAGATGCGGCCCTCTGGCGTGGGTGTTTGCGCCAGGCTTTCGGCCAGCGCCGTGGGCATGGGCCGGGTATCCAGAATATCGCCCCCCAGCAGGACGGCCCGCAACCCAAGAACATGATCAGAGGTTTTACCATACACCAGCGATCCCTGGCCAGAGGCATCGGTATTGATCATGCCGCCCAGCGTAGCGCGGTTACTGGTCGACAACTCTGGCGAGAAAAAGTAACCAAACGGTTTCAGATACGCGTTAAGTTGATCTTTAACCACGCCCGCTTCTACACGCACCCATCCCTGTTCGGTGTTAACCTCCAGGATGCGGTTCATGTAGCGGGACATATCCACAATAATGCCCTGATTCAGTGACTGGCCGTTAGTGCCGGTCCCGCCACCGCGCGGGGTGAAAACCAGACTCGAGAACGCCGGGTCCCCCGCTACGCGGGCAATCAGCGCGACATCAGCCGTCGAGCGCGGAAACAGCACCGCATCGGGCAGCAGCTGATAGATGCTGTTGTCGGTTGAGAGAGAAAGCCTGTCGGCATAACTGGTGGCGGTATCGCCGGTGAAGCCCTGTTCTTTGAGGGTTTCAAGGAATGTCAGCACCCGCTGGATAAGACCCGGTGCCTGAGAAATCTGTGGGATCATGATTCTGTGACCAAAGATGTTGTGTAGGTTTGCGTCTGTCGCGTGCGTTAATCTCCTGTTTTATCACATTTCTGTCAGCCCTGTCGTTTTTTCAGGAAAGGCTGAAACCATTTCTTTACAAGCCTGTTTAAACGCCCTCAAATAGCTCATGATGACGGGTCACTGTCATCCCCTGCGTTGACGGATCTCAAAGAGGTAATGCTTAAGATGAAAAGCCTGGAACGGCAGATAGACCTTCCCCAAATGTTGTTCACTCTGATATTCATTTTGCTGTTGATTGCCGCCTGCTTATGGGTGGTGCAACCTTTTATCCTCGGCTTCGCCTGGGCCAGCATGGTAGTGATTGCGACCTGGCCGTTGATGCTGAGAATTCAGCGACTGCTCTGGGGCCGGCGTTCTCTGGCCGTCATTGTGATGACCATTCTGCTTCTGCTGCTGTTTATTATTCCGGTTGCCCTGCTGGTGAACAGCCTGATTGATAACAGTGCTCCGGTAATTGCCTGGGCGACGCAGGGCCATATGCTGCCGACGCTGAGCTGGCTGAATGACATTCCTGTGGTCGGGGAAAAACTGTATGCCAGCTACCAGAAACTGGTGGCCGGCGGCGGTGCGGCCATCATGGCCAAGCTTCAGCCTTACGTCGGTCGTACAACAGGCTTCTTTGTTGCGCAGGCCGGACACTTTGGCCGGTTTATGATTCATCTGGCCGTGATGCTGCTGTTTAGCGTGCTGCTCTACTGGCGCGGTGAACAGGCGGCGCTGGGAATTCGCCATTTCGCTGTGCGCATGGCGGGCCGTCGCGGTGATGCCGCCGTTTTGCTGGCCGGGCAAGCCGTACGTGCGGTGGCGCTGGGCGTGGTGGTGACTGCGTTGGTACAGGGCGTGCTGGGCGGTATCGGGCTGGCCATCTCCGGCATTCCTTATGCGACCTTGCTGACCGTCCTGATGATCCTCTGCTGTCTGGTCCAGATTGGTCCCCTGCTGGTGCTGGTGCCCGCCATCGTTTATCTCTACTGGAGCGGCGATACGACCTGGGGCACGGTGCTGCTGGTGTGGAGCTGCGTCGTCGGAACACTGGACAATATTTTGCGTCCCGTGTTGATTCGTATGGGTGCCGACCTGCCGCTGATTCTTATTTTATCCGGTGTCATTGGCGGACTCATCGCGTTTGGCATGATCGGACTGTTTATCGGCCCCGTCGTGCTGGCTGTCTCCTATCGCCTGGTGTCCGTCTGGATGAATGAAGTGCCCAGACCACCGGTCGATCCGCTCAAAGCCCTGGACGAAAAGACGGATCAATAGGCCCTGTTCTGCATTTCATATGATTAGTAGTGGTTAAGTAGGCTGGCTGATTAAGATATCACCAGCCTTTTTTTCATTAGTAGTTTTTAAGATAAAACGCATATTTAGCGCTTTAATCCCATTTTTCGGCCTGAAATGATTATTTTTCATACACAATAACTCTCCTGAACGCTCTTAATGATGGTCAAAATATTATTTCCTTTAAACTAATAAGAGGATTCTTAAAGACGCCAGCAAGCGGTATGAATAACATATTTAACAAGTTTGAAATCAACTCACTGATTTCTAAAGACCCTTATTTCCCCTGAGTAGCGTAAAGAATTGCTGTGTGTAGTCTTTGCCCATCCCCTGTGATGGGCTTTTTTTTTGCCTGTCGAAAAGGGGTTGCGCCCTCTTTTTACCGGTCAGGTTGTATGAACAGGCCGAAGAGCAACCTCGTCCCTTATACGCTTTCCGCGCAAGTGATATCTCGACAACCGGAGCGGGTCAGCACTGATCAACCCCGTCTGTTTTTCCGCCGGGAATAAAAAAGCCAGCTTGCGCTGGCCTTAAAGTAACAGTGTAAACGTCGCGTCAGACAGACTTATTCAGGGCCGCCAGGCTCAGCCACGTTTCCACGACGGTATCCGGGTTAAGTGACAAACTGTCGATGCCCTGCTCCATCAACCAGGCCGCAAAATCCTGATGATCCGAAGGCCCTTGTCCACAGATACCGACGTATTTACCCTGTTTTTTCGCCGCCTTGATCGCCATGGACAGTAAGGCTTTCACCGCCTCATTGCGTTCATCAAACAGGGCAGACACGACGCCGGAATCACGATCGAGCCCCAGCGCCAGCTGCGTCATGTCGTTCGAGCCAATGGAGAAGCCGTCAAAGTGCTGTAAAAACTGCTCCGCCAGCAGAGCATTTGACGGGATTTCACACATCATAATGACCTTCAGTCCGTTCTCACCCCGCTTCAGGCCCTGGCGACCTAACTCTTCGACCACCGCCTGCGCCTGGTCCACCGTACGTACAAACGGCACCATGATCTCGACATTGGTCAGTCCCATGTCATTTCGCACCCGCTTCACCGCTTCACACTCAAGCGCAAAACAGTCGCGGAAGCTTTCTGACACGTAACGGCCAGCGCCGCGGAAGCCCAGCATGGGGTTCTCTTCTTCCGGTTCGTACCGTTCCCCGCCGACCAGATTGGCGTATTCATTGGTTTTGAAGTCGGACAATCGCACAATCACCCGTTTGGGTGCGAATGCCGCGCCCAGGGTCGCGATACCTTCAGTCAGGCGCGCAATATAGAACTCGACGGGATCGTCAAAGCCTTTCATCAGCTTACGGATGTGTTGCTGCAACGCCGGCGGTTGTTGGTCAAACTCAAGCAGCGCTTTAGGATGCACACCGATCATGCGGTTGATGATGAACTCCAGGCGCGCCAGCCCAACCCCTTCATTGGGTAAGCAGGCAAAATCAAAGGCGCGATCCGGGTTACCCACGTTCATCATCACCTTCAGCGGCAGGTCCGGCATGGTATCGACCTGCGAACTGGTCACGTCAAAATCGAGCAGTTCGTCGTAAACATAGCCGGTATCGCCTTCCGCACAGGACACGGTCACGGTATGACCTTCTTTCAGGCGCTCGGTGGCATCGCCGCACCCGACCACCGCCGGAATCCCCAATTCACGCGCTATAATCGCGGCATGACAGGTACGCCCCCGCGATTGGTGACAATAGCGGAGGCCTTTTTCATGATCGGTTCCCAGTCAGGATCGGTCATATCGGTCACCAGCACGTCACCTTTTTCGATACGGTTCATTTCGCTGATGTCATGAATCACCTTAACCGGCCCGGCACCAATGCGATGGCCAATCGCACGGCCTTCAATGACCACATTTCCCTGGCCTTGCAGGGTGTAACGCTCCATCACCTGACCATTTGAGCGCACGGTTTCCGGTCGCGCCTGCACGATGAACAGCTTGCCGGTATGCCCGTCTTTTGCCCATTCAATATCCATCGGGCGCTTATAGTGCTGCTCGATCAGTACCGCCTGCTGTGCCAGCGCCTGAACTTCGCTGTCGTTCAGGCAGAAGCGGTCGCGTTCCGTTTCCGGCACATCCTCGATTCGCACCTGCTCGCCGTGCTCACGTGAATCGGCATACACCATCCGCACTTTTTTCGAGCCCATGTTGCGGCGCACGATTGCCGGACGCTTCGCGGCCAGTGTGGGTTTATGCACGTAAAACTCATCCGGGTTGACAGCGCCCTGCACCACCATTTCGCCCAGACCCAGCGCCGCCGTGATAAACACCACCTGATCGAAGCCAGATTCCGTATCAATGGTAAACATCACGCCTGATGCGGCCAGATCGGAACGGACCATACGCTGTATGCCTGCCGACAGGGCAACACCCCGGTGATCGTAGCCCTGATGAACACGGTAAGAGATGGCACGATCGTTAAACAGGGATGCGTAAACATGTTTCACCGCTACCATCACAGCTTCGATGCCCTGCACGTTCAGAAAGGTTTCCTGTTGTCCGGCAAAGGAAGCATCGGGCATATCTTCTGCGGTGGCCGAGGAGCGTACGGCAAAAGAGGCCTCGGCATCGTCTGCTGAGAGCTGTTCGTAGGCCGACAAAATGGCGGCTTCAAGTTCAGGCTGGAAGGGCGTTTCGACGACCCACTGACGAATCTGCTTACCTGCTTTCGCCAGTTGATCAACATCATCAATATTGGTGTCATCCAGCAATGCATAAATACGCTGGTTCAGACCGCTCTGCTCAAGAAACTGATTAAAGGCCCAGGAGGTGGTCGCGAAACCATTGGGTACCGAAACCCCCAGAGAGGACAAATTGGTAATCATCTCACCCAGAGACGCATTTTTGCCTCCTACCCGATCAACATCATGCATGCCAAGCTGGTTGTACCAGAGTACTAACGGCTGTTCGCCTTTATTGGACATTGAACTGATCCTTTATTAATGAATGGGCACATGGAAAATCCTGCTATTAACACAATCAGCCTGGCATAAGGTTTTGGCAAACACGATCTGTTGAATCGTTAAAGCAGATTCTGCGCGGCAGTTTCAGACTATAACCCGCTTTTTTAAGACGTTGCGCAAAGGATTGTTTTTATCACAACCCACTCATTTAAAAGTGTTTTTCATTTCAGTGCCGCCTGAAGCGTCGTTTTTGTTGCGCAACAAGGCGGGTGGAAAAGGCAGCTTCAGGCGCGCTTTTCATGGCAAATCTGTGGCGGAGAAAAAGAATATTTTCTGTCGGTTATGCTAAAACTGTACGACAAATGGTTAAGCCAGACTTCACATGCCCCCGCTGGGATTCGCGCGCCTGAACTTAACCCTGCTCCGTCTTTTCACGACTTCCTTGCACGAGGCAAGCCCCATGACCACCGACAGAAGCGTTTTTTATATCTCCGACGGCACTGCGATTACCGCCGAAGTGTTAGGCCACGCTGTGCTATCGCAGTTTCCCGTTAACACCAACAGTGTCACCCTGCCGTTTGTTGAGAATGTTCAGCGCGCGCAGGCGGTTAAAGCGCAGATCAATGCCCTTTTTCAGCAAAGCGGCGTGCGTCCACTGGTCTTTTTTTCTATCGTCACGCCGGAAGTGCGCGACATCATTCTGCAAAGTGACGGGTTTTGTCAGGACATTGTTCAGGCGCTGGTCGCTCCGCTTCAGCAGGAGCTTGGTCTCGCACCGGCACCGGTCGCACACCGAACGCACGGACTGGATGCCAGCAATCTGGGCAAATACGATGCGCGTATTGCGGCGATTGATTACACCCTGGCACATGATGACGGCATTTCACTGCGCGGCCTGGAAGACGCGCAGGTCATTCTGTTAGGCGTTTCCCGTTGTGGTAAAACCCCCACCAGCCTCTATCTGGCGATGCAGTTTGGTATTCGTGCCGCGAACTATCCGTTTATTGCCGATGATATGGATAACCTGAAACTGCCGCCCGCTCTGCGCCAGCATCAGCATAAACTGTTTGGCCTGACAATTGACCCGGAACGCCTGGCGGCCATACGTCAGGAACGCGCGGAAAATACCCGCTATGCTTCCCTGCGTCAGTGTCGGCTGGAGGTGGGCGAAGTGGAAGCGCTGTTCCGTACCCACCAGATTCGCTATCTCAACAGTACCAACTATTCCGTGGAAGAGATCGCCACCAAGATCCTCGATATTATGGGCCTGACGCGCCGCATGTACTGATTCGCCGCCGGCAGCGCCCTGTAACGTGGCGCTGCCGTAATTTTGCCTGCCATTGTCACGTTGATGCTTGAATTCACAAGCTAATGGTTTATTGTGACCCTCATCACTTCCCGGTATTCCACCGCTGCGAAGAACACATTTAGAGAACACCATGAATAAAACTGACGAACTGCGCACGGCGCGCATTGGCAGCCTGATCTCTCCTGCCAGTCTGGCAGCTGAATATCCGCTTTCCTCCGCCATGGCCGATAATATCACCGCAGCACGCAAGCGCATTGCGCGCATCCTCACGGGCGACGATCCCCGTCTGCTGGTCGTGATTGGTCCCTGCTCCCTGCATGACCCGGTGGCGGCTTTAGACTATGCCCGGCGTTTAAATGCGCTGCGCGAGCAGTATCAGGACCGGCTGGAAATCGTGATGCGGGCCTATTTTGAAAAGCCACGTACGGTGGTCGGCTGGAAAGGCCTGATCTCCGATCCGGATCTGGACGGTAGCTTTGATGTGAACCGCGGCATCGGCATTGCCCGTAAACTACTGATTGATATCAACGCACTCGGCTTACCCACAGCAACGGAATTTCTGGATATGGTGATCGGGCAGTTTATTGCCGATCTGATCAGCTGGGGGGCCATTGGAGCCCGCACCACTGAAAGCCAGATCCATCGTGAAATGGCCTCTGCGCTCTCCTGTCCTGTCGGCTTCAAAAACGGCACCGATGGCAATGTGCGTATTGCTGTGGATGCCATTCGCGCTGCCCGAACCAGTCATATGTTCCTGTCGCCGGATAAACAGGGGCAGATGACCATTTACCAGACCAGCGGCAACCCGCACGGCCATGTGATTTTACGTGGCGGTAAACAGCCCAATTATCATGCCACCGATGTCGCCGAGGCGACTGCCTGCCTGAATGAATTCGGCTTAGCGCCACAGCTGGTGATTGATTTCAGCCACGGCAACTGCCTGAAACAGCATCGTCGTCAGCGCGACGTTGCTGCTGATGTGGCTGAACAGATCAAAGGAGGTTCACGCGCGGTAGCGGGCGTGATGATCGAAAGTTTTATCGAAGAAGGCAATCAGAAAGTGGTGAGCGGTGAGCCCCTGACGTACGGTCAGTCCATCACCGATCCCTGCCTCAACTGGCAAGACAGCGAAGCTGTACTGGCCCTGTTAGCTGAGGCAGTTTCTCACCGTTTATAACTTAGCTGGAACAACTGACTTCCAGTGATTTGCCCCAGTCCGGCGGCCGTTGACGATACTCAGCGGCCGTCGCGTCACTGAAGGGCTGCTGAAGCGCCTGATGTAAACGGGCCAGCGCCCCGCTCTCACCCTGCTCCGCCGCCTCGATCGCCTGCTGTGCCAGATAATTTCGCAAGACCAGCGCCGGATTGGCCGCTTTCATCACCTGTTGGCGCGTCGCATCGCTGACCTGCTCCTGCAACAAACGGGTGCGGTAATCCTGATACCAGCGATCAAAGGCAGCGCGATCGATAAATTCATCCCGTAACGGCGATCGCTGTTCTGACTGCTGCGTTTCACTGAGCAGGCGGAACGTCAGCGTATAATCGCGCCGTTCCTGACTCATTAAGCTGAGCAGACCGGTCAGAATCGCGTTATCCCCTGCCTCTTCGGTCAGAAAGCCCAGTTTCGCCCGCATCCGCTGGCCCCAGACGCGCATCAGTTCGTTTTCATAACCGCTCAGCGCCTGCTTTAGCTGCTCTGCACTGAGTAATCCTGAGAGGGCATGCGCCAGGCGATTAAGATTCCACAGACCGATCATCGGCTGATTCTCGAAGCTGTAGCGCCCCTGGTAATCACTGTGATTACAGATAAAGTCCGGCTGGTAGTCATCCAGAAAACCGTAAGGGCCGTAATCCATCGTCAGGCCAAGGATCGACATGTTGTCGGTATTCATCACACCATGCGCAAAGCCCACGCTCTGCCACTGCGCAATCAGGCGTGCTGTGCGCAGGACGATATCGGCGAACCACAGATAATAACGGTCGGCGTCCTCCGTCAGATGCGGCCAGTGATGACGAATGGCATACTCCGCCAGCTGTTTGACCTTGTCAGGCTGCTGGCTGTAAAAGAAGTGTTCGAAATGGCCAAAGCGCAGATGACTCGGCGCGATCCGCATCAGCATTGCACCGCGCTCAGCGGTTTCACGGTAAACCGGCTCATCGCTGATGGCTATCGTTAACGCGCGCGTGGTCGGGATCCCCAGATGGTGCAGCGCCTCCGAGGCCAGAAACTCACGCACCGTCGAGCGCACCACAGCACGACCATCGCCCATGCGCGAATACGGCGTCAGCCCTGCTCCTTTTAAATGCCAGTCGAGACGGCTGCCGTCTTGCTGGCGCTGCTCACCCAGCAGAATGCCGCGCCCGTCACCCAGCTGACCTGCCCAGACGCCGAACTGATGGCCACTGTATACCTGCGCCAGCGGTTGCATACCCGGCAACAGTGACGCACCGTACCAGACACCGTGCCCCTGCCCGGTAAACAGATCGCTCTCCAGCGCCATTTCGTGCGCCAGCGGACCGTTGTGATATAACAGTCTGCCACCGGCAAGCGGGGTGGGATGTAAGGCGGTATAAGTACCCGAAAGCTCTCGAAACCAGCTGTTGTCAAAGACCATGTCTACTCCCAAACGACACCGGGTATCGTATGATAAAACCCACAGTGTAGCGTTGATAGCCGGGATTAAACAGGCGACAGTCGTGCAAATATCAGGGAGAGTGCAGGAATTGCTCGGAGTAGATCAAGGACTCAAACGCATCAGATTTCACCACCGGGAACAAGGCCCCCTGCAGATGCACATTACTTAGATGGCTAACTTTATCCAGTAAAATTTCGTCATCTACGCCACAAATAATCATCCGATCGCAATGGCTACGGAAATTATCAATGATGCTTTGCATAAATGGTAAAAAAGAAGCACGTTTAGCAAGCGACTGAATAAAGTGTTTATCCAGCCTGATACAGCTAAACAGATTATCGTAAACGGCAGTCGTCGACGATTTCCCCGCGCCAAAATGCGACAGAGACAATTTAAACTCACCATATAACGCCGCGAGAAGCGGATTATTTTTTCCCAAATGGAGCGAGAGAAACGTTTCGCTGATATCCAACCTTAAAAAGGGCAGTTGTTTTATTTTACGCGTCAGAAACTCACTTTCGAGCAGGGTGCTTGCCATGCCCTCGTCTGTGGGCATAAAGGCCAGCAGATTGTGCGTTTCGAAAAAGGTCTGATGCTTTTCCAGTAACGAAACCTGCCGCTGCAGCAGGCGCAGGCGCTGTGTCTCATCAAGCTGCGGCAACAGAACATCCTGCGGCAACGTGATAGGCGCACTTTCGTGGACGAACTGGGTAGCCAGCTCAATAGCGGTTAAGTGCCCTTCCTGAGAACAGGCGGCATAAAACCAAATTTCCGACTCATAGTCGGCCGACAGATGAATTTTCATTTTACAGCCAGTATATGTGGCGATAGTGCATCGTATATGATTAAAAACTTACTGGCAATAGTAGCAAAGGACTGATGAGATAGATATTTTTAGGCCATTACTGGCTTTAGTTTTAAGAAAATAAACTTTAAGCCAAATAATTTTTGGGACAATTCTGTAAAGTATGAAAAAGATTCCCGCTCCCAATGTTATAAATAAAATGAGTTGGTTAAAGCCAAATTAGGAATATTTTTTAGATCCGGTCATTTTCTGAATTAATCCGCACTAACCGGGCGGGCTTAGGTTGACAAATTATATGCGTCGCGCCTGCCAAAACACTTTCCGCCAGTAGACATTATCCAGCGAGGACCGAATGACGCCCTGACTGGTTGAAGCATGGATGAAGGCGTTATCCGTGTCGTAAATGCCCACATGTAAGCCATTTTCGCCACTGCCGGTCCTGAAGAACACCAGGTCGCCGGGCAGAAGGTCCTCTTTGCTGATACGCGTGCCGATATCACTCTGGGCGGCGGTACTGCGTGGGAGCTGCAAATCAAACTTATCCCGAAATGTCAGATAGACAAAACCCGAGCAGTCAACGCCCTTGCGGCTCATGCCACCATAGCGATACGGTGTTCCCCGCCAGCTCCCCAGTTGATCGTTGAGCTGCGCGATAACGGTAATGGAGTCAGAGAGGCGACCATTGACGGGCGGTGCACGATGGCTACAGCCCACCAACAGTAACACCACGAACAGCAACCCCATGCGCATCACAGCTCATCCTTAATCAGTTATAACGGGGTAAATGTAGCGGCAAAGCCCGCTACGTGGCAAGTCTCAGGGTAAAACCGTTAGCAGCGGACGGCCTTCCAGGGTGAGTTGTCGGAAAGGGATACCGTAGAGTGGCGTGAGCTGTTCCGGGCGCAGGATTTCACAGGGTTTGCCCTGTGCCACAACCGCGCCCTGATGCAACAGCCAGACCCGATCGGCATGCCACAGGCTGTGGTTAAGGTCATGGCTGCTGGCAATCACACAAACCCCTGCACGACAGAGTTCCTGAATCAGATTATCGACAGCGTGTTGCTGCGCCACATCCAGCGCCGTCATGGGTTCGTCAAGAATCAGCAGTTTACCGTCCGCATTAATCTGCGGATCGATTTGTGCCATGACCGCACAGAGTCGGACGCGCTGCCATTCGCCCCCGGAAAGCTGATTCAGCGGTCGGGAGAGTTTTTCTGTCAACTGCAGCCGGGCGAGTAAGCTCATTAACCGCGCATCATTGTGTGGCCCTGAAGACGCCAGATGCAGACGAAGATAGTGATAAACCGGCATCATGCCGGGTGGCAGCTGCTGTTGAGGCAACCAGCCGCGCACCCGGGCCAGCGCCGGTCCGGGCCAGTCAGCCAGCGCTTTATCCTGTAAAGTCATCTGACCGGTTATCGGCTCCAGACCGGCCAGCGCGGACAACAAGGTGCTTTTGCCCGCGCCATTCGGCCCCACCAGATGGATCAGATGCCCGGCATGAAGCGCACCGCTCACCGGTTGCAGCCGTCCGGCAACGGCGACCGCTTGCAGGCTGAGTAACACCTATTTCGCCAGCGCGACCTTAATCGTTTCCAGAATAATCGGGTCTTCTGGCGACATATCGGGCGAGAAACGCTGGATCACGCTGCCGTCACGTCCAATCAGGAATTTTTCAAAATTCCACAAAATATCCCCTGGCGCTTTTGGTGCCCGGCCTTTACTGACCATACGCTCATAAAAGCCACTTTCTTCCGGCCGAACGGCATCCGGTTTTGCGGCCACCAGCTGCGCATAAAGCGGATGACGATGTTCACCATTCACCTCACATTTTTCGAACAGAGGGAAGGTCACACCGTAGGTGGTGCTGCAAAACGTCTTGATTTCTTCGCTGGTGCCGGGTTCCTGCTCCAGGAACTGATTGCACGGGAAACCCAGTACACTGAAGCCCTGGTCATGCCAGGCTTCATGGATATTTTCCAGTGCTTCGTATTGCGGCGTTAAACCACATTTCGAGGCCACGTTCACCACCAGCAGGACGTTGCCCTGCCAGGCAGACAGCGTGGTTTTCTCACCATCCAGCGTAACCAGTTCAGTTTGATAAATGCTCATACGGGGTTCCTGTGGTTAAGACTTGTTTGTCAGCGCAGGCTGACGTGTCGATTTGACTAACAGAACGATAAACAATGGCGCACCCAGCGTGGCCGTGACCACGCCAACAGGCAACTCAGCCGAGGCCAGTGCCAGACGGGCAATAATATCTGCCCCCAGCAGTACGCTGGCCCCTGCCAGCGCGGAGGCCGGCAGCAACGCACGATGATCGTGCAATCCCACCAGGCGTAACAGATGAGGAATGACCAGCCCGACAAATCCTATCGCCCCGGCCAGCGCAACGCTTACCCCGACCAGCCAGCCCATGGCCAGCACCAGCAGATTACGCCAGCAGACCAGAGACAGTCCCAACTGGCGCGCGGAGGTCTCACCGAGGGCCAACAGATTGAGCGCGCGGGCCGCCGTCATGCTGGCCAGAATCACCGGCAATAACGCCAGCATCATCCAGCCATAACGCCAGTCGATGCCGCTGAATCCGCCCATCATCCAGTACATCAGTTGGCGCAAATCGAGACTGCTGCTGAAATACACCGCCCAGGTCATCATCGCGCTGCAAATCATGCCCAGCGCTACGCCGGTGAGCAACAAACGGCTGACGGATAAATGGCGGTGGGCAAAGTGCAGCAGAATCAGCGTAATCACCAACGCGCCCGCTATCGCCGAAAGCGAGAGGCTCCATAATGCGCCGCCGCTGAACAGCACGCCCGCCACCAGGCCAATGCCTGCCCCGCTGGACACCCCCAGCAGGCCGGGCTCGGCCAGCGGATTGGTAAACAGCGCCTGCATCATCACCCCGCTCAACGCCAGCGCCGCCCCCACCAGCATCACCGCGACGGTACGGGGTAAACGTAACTGGCCGACAAACAGCCTGCCGCTCTCACTCCACCAGGCGGCAGGCCCTATCCAGCGCTCGCCTGCACACAGGCTGACCGTAAAAAGCGCCAGCAGCAGCAGACTCAGGCCCATCAGCCATTTTTGATTTTGCCGTGTGCTGTGCCGTGCAAGTTGTTCAAGCTGGGACATAAGCGGAATTGATCTGGGTAACAGGGAATTGATTGTAAAAGGATTGCGAAAAAAGAAATGAAAAAGGCCGCTTGCGCGGCCTTTTTAAAACACTGGGATCAGTCACTGTCTTTGGGTGTGGCGTTCTCAACGCGACTTTTAAGCTTCTGCCCTGGACGGAAGGTGACTACGCGACGTGCAGTAATAGGAATATCCTCTCCCGTTTTTGGGTTTCTGCCCGGACGTTGGTTTTTGTCACGCAGATCAAAATTACCAAACCCCGACAGTTTAACCTGTTCTCCATTTTCCAAAGCGCGGCGAACCTCTTCGAAAAACAGCTCCACTAACTCTTTTGCATCACGTTTGCTCAGCCCGAGTTTCTCAAACAGGTATTCTGACATCTCAGCTTTTGTAAGCGCCATAGGTTCAATCCCTCAAGGTTGCCTGGAATCGCTCTTTTAATGCCGCAACGCATTTGGCAACCGTCGCGGCAATCTCCTCTTCTTCGAGTGTCCGGCTGGTATCCTGCAAAATCAGGCTGATTGCGAGGCTCTTATAGCCCTCGGAAACACCCTTACCTCGGTACACGTCAAACAAGTTTACGCCAACTACCTGATTTACGCCAACTTTCTTACACTCTGCGATGATATCTGCTGCGGGCACGTTTTCCGCCACAACAACGGCGATATCTCGGCGGTTTGCCGGGAAGCGCGAAATCTCTTGCGCATCAGGCAGGACGCGGTCTGCGACCTTATTCCAAAGCAGTTCAAAGACTAAGGTGCGACCGTTGAGATCCAGCTTACGTTCAAGTTCGGGATGAACCACTCCGATAAATCCGATTCGTTCATCATGCAAATAAATTGCCGCACTTTGTCCCGGATGTAACGCCGGATTCGCTTCTGCACGGAAAGTGATGGCGTCGAGCTTACCGGTTAAATCCAGTAATGACTCTAAATCGCCTTTCAAATCATAGAAGTCAACCGCCTGGCGCGCCAGATCCCAGTGCTCTTCGAAGCGATTGCCACTCAGTACGCCGGCCAGCATCAAATCCTGACGGATACCTAAATCTGCCTGTGTATCAGGCACAAAACGCAGGCCGCTCTCAAACAGGCGCACGCGGCTCTGCTGACGATTCTGGTTATAGACCACGGCGCTCAGCAAACCGGTCCACAGCGACAGACGCATGGTGGACATATCGCTGGAAATCGGGCTTGGCAGCAGCAATGCCTCTTCGCCGGGATGCAGCAACTGCTGGACTTTTGGATCCACGAAGCTGTAGGTAATGGCCTCCTGATAGCCTTTATCCACCAGCAGCATCTTCGCGCGTTTCAGCGACAGGTTGGCTTCACGGTGCTTCGTCATTACCAGCCCGGCCTGCACCGGCACGTTCGGGATATTGTTATAACCGTAGATGCGCGCAATCTCTTCCACCAGGTCTTCTTCGATAGCCATATCGAAGCGCCAGGTCGGTGCGACCGCCTGCCATTCCTGATTGCCTACGTTCACCTGACAACCGAGGCGGGTCAGAATGTCGTTCACCTGGGCATCGCTGACCACATGACCGATTAAGCGATCCAGCTTCTCACGACGTAAGGTGATAGTGGCAGGCACCGGCAACGCGGCCTCTACCGTCTGATCGATAACCGGACCGGCTTCGCCGCCACAGATGCTCAGCAGCAGCTGCGTCGCCCGCGCCATCGCCTTGTGCTGCAGCGCCGAATCCACACCACGCTCGTAACGATGTGAAGCATCCGTATGCAAACCATGACGACGCGCCCGGCCGGTAATCGCCAGCGGCTCAAACCAGGCGCATTCCAGTAAAATATTTTGCGTTTCGGTGTTTACGCCGGAATGCTCACCGCCAAAAATGCCGCCCATCGCCAGCGCTTTCTGGTGGTCAGCAATGACCAGCGTATCGCTGCTGAGTCTGGCTTCTGTACCGTCCAGCAGCGTGAGTGCTTCGCCCTCTTCTGCCATGCGCACCACGATCCCGCCGTCAAGACGATCCAGATCGAAGGCGTGCATCGGCTGACCCAGCTCCAGCAGCACGTAGTTGGTGATATCCACGACCGGATCGATAGAGCGAATACCGCAGCGGCGCAGTTTCTCTCTCATCCACAGCGGCGTTGCTGCGGCAACGTTCACGCCTTTGACCACCCGGCCTAAATAGCGAGGACAGGCATCGGTCGCGTCAACGCGAATCGGGAAGGTATCGGGAATCGTGGCAGTGACCGGCTCGATGGCGGGCGCATTCAGCGGCAGGCCGTTCAGGACGGCAACATCCCGAGCGATGCCCATGATGCCCAGACAGTCAGCGCGGTTAGGCGTCACGCTGATTTCGATGGTGTTGTCATCTAACTGCAGATAGTCACGGATATCGGTGCCCACAGGCGCATCGGCAGGCAGTTCAATAATGCCATTGTGATCATCGGAAATACCCAGCTCCGAGAACGAGCACAGCATGCCTTCCGAGGGTTCACCGCGCAGCTTTGCGGCTTTGATTTTGAAATCGCCCGGCAGAACGGCACCCACGGTGGCGACGGCTACTTTCAGGCCCTGACGACAGTTCGGCGCACCGCACACGATGTCCAGCAGACGATCGCCCCCGGTGTTGATTTTGGTCACACGCAGCTTGTCGGCATTCGGGTGCTGACCGCACTCTACGACCTCACCGACCACCACGCCATGAAACGCGCCAGCCACTGGCTCAACGCCATCCACTTCCAGACCCGCCATGGTGATTTGTTCTGACAGCGCTGCGCTGTCAAGGGCTGGATTTACCCATTCGCGTAACCAGAGTTCACTGAATTTCATTGGATAACCTGCCCTTACTTAAATTGTTTGAGGAAACGTAAATCATTTTCGAAGAATGCGCGTAAATCGGTCACGCCGTAACGCAGCATGGTCAGACGCTCCATGCCCATACCAAAGGCGAAGCCCGAGTAGACTTCCGGATCGATACCGACGTTGCGCAGCACGTTAGGATGCACCATGCCGCAGCCCAGCACTTCCAGCCACTTGCCGTTTTTCCCCATCACATCCACTTCCGCAGACGGTTCGGTGAACGGGAAGTAAGACGGACGGAAACGGATCTGCAAATCTTCCTCAAAGAAGTTGTTCAGGAAATCGTGCAGCGTGCCTTTCAGGTTGGTGAAGTTGATGTTCTTATCGACGATCAGGCCTTCCATCTGGTGGAACATCGGCGTGTGCGTCTGATCGTAGTCGTTACGGTACACGCGGCCCGGGGCGATAATGCGCAGCGGCGGCTGCTGGTTTTTCATCGTGCGGATCTGTACTCCGGATGTTTGCGTACGCAGCAGGCGAGTGGCATCGAACCAGAAGGTGTCATGATCGGCACGTGCCGGGTGATGGCCGGGGATATTCAGCGCGTCAAAGTTATGGTAATCGTCTTCAATTTCCGGGCCGGTCACCACCGCAAAGCCCAGTTCACCAAAGAAGGTTTCGATGCGATCGATAGTACGGGTAACCGGATGCAGCCCACCGTTTTCGATACGGCGTCCCGGCAGCGAGACATCGATGGTTTCCGCCGCCAGACGGGCGTTGAGCGCCGCCGACTCCATCGCTTCTTTGCGGGCATTCAGACGATCTGTCACCTGCTGTTTGGCTTCGTTAATCACGGCACCGGCTGCTGGACGCTCTTCTGCTGGCAGCTCACGCAACGTGGTCATCTGCAAAGTCAGATGCCCTTTTTTCCCCAGATATTCGACGCGCACCGCGTCAAGGGCGGCGATATCGGTCGCCCCGTCGATGGCCGCCGTGGCGTTCGCCACCAGTTCTGCTAGTTGGGACATGTTTTCCTCTTTTTCCAGTCAGGCTGGTTAGTACTTGTTGGGACCTGCCGGTCCAATATGCCAGCGCCAAAAATAAAAAAGCCTCCACGTGGGAGGCTTTCAGCGCGATTTTTCGTTTCTTTTCTTATGCGCAAAAGCCCCTGATTGTCAGGCGCTAAAGTAAAAAAAGAAACGGAAAATAGCAGCATTCATGCTTGCGTTACCTTGTCGTGATACTCAACGGCACTATTGAAAAGCGCAGAGGCGAAAAAGTCAATCTTTTGCTCAGGTTACAGGTAATAAAAAAGGGAGCAAGCTCCCTTTTTCAACTGACTTACGCCAGAGCTGATTTCGCTTTTTCTACCAGTGCAGTGAATGCCACTTTGTCGAATACAGCGATGTCGGCCAGGATTTTACGGTCAATTTCAATGGCTGCTTTTTTCAGACCATTGATGAAACGGCTGTAAGACATACCGTTCTGACGCGCCGCTGCGTTGATACGCGCGATCCACAGCTGACGGAACTGACGCTTACGTTGACGACGGTCGCGGTAAGCATACTGACCAGCTTTGATAACAGCCTGGAATGCAACGCGGTAAACACGTGAACGTGCACCGTAGTAACCTTTAGCTTGTTTTAAGATTTTTTTGTGACGTGCGCGAGCAACTACACCACGTTTTACACGAGCCATTTAGCTCTCCTGTTTAATATTCTGAATTAATTAAAAAAATTTACTTATGCGTACGGCAGGCAGGCAACAACCAGACCCAGATCGCCTTTAGACACCATGCCTTTCGGACGCAGGTGACGTTTACGCTTGGTAGATTTCTTAGTCAGAATATGACGCAGGTTCGCGTGTTTACGCTTGAAGCCGCCAGAAGCGGTCTTCTTGAAGCGCTTAGCCGCGCCACGTACAGTTTTAATCTTTGGCATTTTAAAAAATATCCACTTCGCATTGTTGATAACATGACCCAGACAGGCGAACAACAAACCGCACAACGCGAGCGCTGCGCGGTCATTGCTACTTGAATGCCTACTGTTTCTTCTTAGGTGCGAGCACCATGATCATCTGGCGGCCTTCGATCTTCGAAGGGAAGGATTCGACAATAGCCAAATCCAGATCATCACACAGGTCTTTACGGACGCGGTTAAGCACTTCCATACCGATCTGCTGGTGCGCCATCTCACGACCGCGGAAACGCAGCGTGATTTTGGCTTTATCGCCTTCTTCCAGAAAGCGAATCAGGTTGCGTAGTTTGACCTGATAGTCGCCATCATCGGTTCCAGGACGGAATTTAATTTCCTTAACCTGAATAACTTTTTGCTTCTTCTTCTGTTCCTTAGAAGATTTGCTTTTTTCATAGAGGAACTTGCCGTAATCCATAATGCGGCAAACCGGCGGTTCGGCGTTCGGGCTGATTTCAACTAAATCTACACCCGCTTCCTCAGCTTTTTCCAAAGCTTCGCGTAGACTGACAATACCAAGTTGCTCGCCTTCAACGCCTGTTAAGCGCACTTCTGTTGCGCGAATTTCACTGTTGATGCGATTCGGACGCGTAGGTTGTACTCGTTTTCCGCCTTTAATACCTTATTCCTCCAATTGGTGAAGATTGCGGCTGCGAATCTCTTGCTGCAGCTTCTCAACAAACACATCGACATCCATCGACCCAAGGTCTTTACCACGGCGGGTGCGAACGGCCACTTTGCCAGCTTCCACCTCTTTATCACCACAGACCAACATATAAGGGACGCGACGTAATGTGTGCTCGCGGATTTTAAAGCCTATCTTCTCGTTTCTCAAGTCCGCTTTCACACGAATGCCAGCATTCTGCAATTTACGTGTCAAAGTCTCAACATATTCTGCCTGACCGTCGGTAATATTCATGACGACAGCCTGCACTGGTGCCAGCCAGCTAGGGAAGAAACCGGCAAACTCTTCGGTCAAAATACCGATAAAGCGTTCCATCGACCCCAGAATCGCACGGTGAATCATCACGGGCGTCTGACGATCGTTGTTTTCACCCACGTAAGTGGCATCCAGACGTTTAGGCAGGGAAAAGTCTAGCTGAACTGTTCCGCACTGCCAGGCACGGTCAAGGCAATCGTATAGAGTAAATTCAATTTTCGGGCCGTAGAAGGCGCCCTCACCCGGCTGGTATTCAAACGCAATGTTGTTTTCATTGAGCGCCGCAGCCAGATCCTCTTCTGCACGATCCCAGGTTTCATCAGAACCGATGCGTTTTTCAGGACGGGTAGACAGTTTCACCACGATCTTTTCAAAGCCAAAGGTGCTGTACATGTCGTAAACCATGCGGATACAGCTGTTCACTTCGGCGCGCAGTTGATCTTCCGTACAGAAAATATGGGCATCATCCTGAGTAAAGCCACGAACGCGCATCAGACCATGTAACGCACCTGAGGGTTCATTACGGTGGCAGCTCCCGAATTCGGCCATACGCAGTGGCAAATCGCGATAGGATTTCAGCCCCTGATTAAAGATTTGCACATGACCCGGGCAGTTCATTGGCTTGATGCAGTACTCACGGTTCTCCGAAGAGGTCGTAAACATCGCATCTTTGTAGTTTTCCCAGTGACCGGTTTTTTCCCACAGCACGCGGTCCATCATGAACGGACCTTTTACTTCCTGGTACTGGTACTCTTTCAGCTTACTGCGGACGAACACTTCCAGTTCACGGAAAATTGTCCAGCCGTCATTATGCCAGAAAACCATACCCGGCGCTTCTTCCTGCATATGGTAGAGGTCGAGCTGTTTACCGATCTTACGGTGGTCGCGCTTCGCCGCTTCTTCCAGACGCTGCAGATAGGCAGACAGCTGCTTTTTATCGGCCCAGGCGGTGCCGTAGATGCGCTGCAACATTTTGTTGTCGCTGTCGCCACGCCAGTAGGCGCCTGAAATTTTCTGCAGTTTGAAATGGTGACAAAAACGCATATTCGGTACGTGCGGACCGCGGCACATATCGACGTATTCTTCATGATGATACAGCCCAGGGCGATCATCATGGCTGATATTCTCGTCCAGGATGGTGGTCTTATAGACTTCACCCCGCGCCGCGAAGACATCGCGCGCTTCCTGCCAGCTGACCTTCTTCTTCACGACATCGTAGTTGGTCTCAGCCAACTGATGCATGCGTTTTTCCAGCAGCTCAATATCTTCCTGGGTCAGCGTGCGATCGATGTCGACATCATAGTAGAAACCGTTGTCGATAACCGGACCAATAGCCATTTTCGTGTCGGGCCACAGCTGCTTAATGGCATGGCCTAACAGGTGCGCGCAAGAGTGACGGATGATTTCAAGACCCGCTTCGTCTTTTGCAGTAATAATGGCGACAGACGCGTCGTCGGTGATGGGATCAACCGCATCGACCAGTTCACCGTTCACTCGTCCGGCGATACAGGCTTTGGCCAGACCGGGGCCGATATCAAGCGCGATGTCCATCACGCTGACAGGGCGATCATAAGTGCGCTGGCTGCCATCAGGAAGCGTAATTACAGGCATAGAATGTCCTTAGTTGCAGTGGTAAGCCACACGAAAGCCTACATACAAAATTGAGTAGTTTGATTCACCTGGCGTGAAATCAGACCCACATTGTCGGAATGTCGCCAGGAAGTTGATGCGGCACGAATAATAGCAGTTTTCAGACGTGAGCAAAACCCATGCCTTTCCGCTAACTCTCAGACAGATCAAAAAAAAGCGGCCAGGCCCCAGGCCAGACCGCTTCTCCGTCAGACAGAGTTAACGCGGATTACATCGCGTACGTCAGCATGACCGTGGTTTTGGTATCCGTATGGTCGGGCGCAGACTCAGGTGGATTGTTGTTCCAGGTGACGTTATACGCCAGTTTCAGGGCGAAATGGTCGTTAATCGCTACCTGTAAGCCCGTTTCAGAGTTCACTGTCGTATCGTCACCCAGTGAGCTCAGCACGGAAACACCCTGAATGAATTTGGTGGTATCTGTCAGCTGCCACTGGTAGCTCACCGCACCGTAAGCCAGCGCCTGCGTTTTATGGCCACCTTCGCGGTAATCGTCGTAACGGACACCAGGACCGAATTCCGCACGCAGTGAATGCACCGGGCCATTCAGGATCTGACGACCATAACCGGCGGTCAGGACATCGCGTCCGTCATAACCATTGTAACGGTCACTTAACCAGCTTGCCTGACCAAACAGGTAGTCATAGGCGCTCATGTTGTAACGCGAACGCGCACCTACGTTATAGGTTTCGGACGAGCGCTCATCGTTTGCAGAGGTATTCGCGGCATTGCCCCACAAGCTGTAGGCCATTGATTCTGTATACCAGGTCATGTTGGTCTGTGCGGTCAACGATGAGCTGGTGGTGTTACCGGTTTGCGCCAGGTAACCTGCAGAGGCCGATCCTTCAAAAGGCTTTTTCGCCGTTGAAGGGTCATCCATCGCGGTGAAGACCGCGTTATCGGCCAGCGCCTGGTGACAAAACGCTCCGGCAGAGAGCAATAGAACAGCAGACAGCTTGTTAAAGGCGTTCATTAAGTGTGATCCGTGCAACAGTTTTGAAAACGAAGATTCTGAAGGGTTTCCCGGTGCGATCAATCCCCTTTACCGTAACTTTTGTAAAGAGATATGAATTCGCTCAGAACATCATGCATTAGCGTAACGTCCCGTATTTGCTGGACGTTAACCTGAGTTCGGCGCGCATTATAGAGTTGTTTTTGCCAAATAACATCTGTTCGTTTACAAGATTTACATACGTTCGGGTCGCCAGCATCCGCACAAACGGTAAACAGTTTAGTCCGAATTGTTGGCTCATCCCCTTCATTATTCGCCTGTTTTTTCACCCTGTACTACGCTGTGTGATATTTAACCCTTTCGAGGTGCAAAATGAGCAGTGGAGATCTACATCGCTATGTCGTGACCTTTCATTATCAGGAAGCCGGACTCAGTGACGTTCTGAACCTGACCGGTGCTCTGACATCAGGGGGCTTCTCTACCACGTTAATGGATGACAGTGGCACCGCCCATGAGCTTGGCACCAACAGTTTTGGCATTGTCACCACACTGGATGAGGCCGCGCTAAAACAGCAGGCTCTTGCCGCGGGCGAAAGCGCGCTGGGCCAGAAACCCGACGTGACGTTGACCACGCTTGACGACTTTCTGCGCCAAGCAACAGGTGCCGCAGACTAGTCTGTGCACACGCGCAGGTTTTTATCGCGTGCGTCCGCGTTACAATTGAACTCAGGCAGCGAATAAAGAGGATAACCCGATGTGGTCAGCCATTAGTCGTCTGTTAAACGAGCAATTTGGCAACGCCGAAATTACCCAACGTCACGAACTCCCCGGGGGTGATGTGCATCCCGCCTGGCTCATCCGCTATGGTGAGCAGGATGTGTTTGTGAAGTGCAACAGCCGCGATAAAGTGTCCCTGTTTAGCTGGGAAGCCGATCAACTCGCCCTGCTGCGCCGTACCCAGACGGTCCGCGTTCCGGACGTTTATGGCGTTGGCAGCGATCGTGACTACAGTTTCCTGCTGCTGGAATATATCAAACCTCAGCCCCTGGATCCGCAGAGCGCCTACCAGTTAGGCGAGCAGTTGGCGCGTCTGCATCAGTGGAGCGAGCAACCTCAGTTCGGGCTTGATTTCGATAATAATCTGACCTCTACACCACAGCCCAACAGCTGGTTGCGGCGCTGGTCAGTTTTCTTTGCGGAGCAACGAATCGGCTGGCAACTGCAGATTGCCGCTGAGAAAGGCATTCTGTACGGCGATGCCGAACGGATTATTGATTGTGTGCAACGGACCCTGGCGTCCCATCACCCTCAACCTTCCCTGCTCCACGGCGATCTGTGGCCAGCTAACTGTGCGGGCAGCGAGACTGGCCCCTGGATTTTCGATCCTGCCTGTTACTGGGGCGACCGGGAATGCGACCTGGCGATGCTGAGCTGGTTTACCGATCTGCCGAAGGCGATCTTTGACGGTTATCACCAGAGCTGGCCATTACCCGATGGCTTTTCGCAGCGTCAGCCGGTTTATCAGCTTTACTATCTCCTGAACCGGGCCAACGTGTTTGGCGGCAACTGGCTGGGCGCGGCGCAGTTTGCCGTGGGCCAGTTGCTGGATGACGATGCACGGGCAGCCGGTCAGGTGAAACCGGCCTGATCGTTTAGAGAAAACCAAGCAGAGAAAGCAGAAAGTAACCGGCGATGGCAATCACCAGCGGCAGGATGTAGAGCGGGAAAATCTGCAGAAAAATGGTGTGGCGCGGGACCCGTACCTTTTCTTCCAGCTGCTGCCGGGTCCGGCCATCGCTGCCTTTTGCCTGCTCAAGAATCATCTGATCTTCAATCCCTTCCCGCACATGGCGCACCTGACGTCCCATGCGCGCACCGGACGCTTCCAGCGCCAGCCCGACAAAAATCAAAATATAGATAAGCCAGAAGCCCAGATTCATCTGTCCATTGAACTCGGGCACCGGTGAGTTTTGCCAGAACACATTCAGAAACGGCGTATTAAAGCGAATCATATCCACCATGACATGAATGAAATCCAGCATCACGGCATCAATACCGGGTTTCTTTTCACTGTGCTTAAACAAAAAGCTCAGCAGTGAAATGATGGTAGACAGCAACGCGAGTAAAAAAATCACCCAGCCAGCGACACGCTTAAGGATGGCAATGCGGCCAGCCTGTTGATAGGTCATGATATCTCCTGAACCCAAAATCCCATTTGCTTCAGTCTACCTGCCCTTGCAGAATTTTCCCAAAAAAAAGAGCGGCCTGCGCCCGTTTCGCCTCATCTGCGCACCAACCCTGTGTTCATGCTAAGGTAGCCTGAACTTTTTAAGGAGCGACACATGTCTTACCACCGCCCTGTTTTTGCAGCTTTATTTGATATGGATGGATTGTTGATTGATTCTGAACCTCTCTGGGATCAGGCTGAAATGGACATCTTCTCAACCCTGAATATCGATTTGACCCGACGCCACGAATTACCCGATACGCTCGGATTACGTATCGATCAGACGGTGCGCATGTGGTACGAAACGTTGCCCTGGTCGGGACCGAGTCAGGAAGCGGTCACACAGCGTATCATCGCCCGTGCAATGGAACTGATTGCGATAAACCGCCCGCTTCTGCCCGGCGTTGAGTCCGCCCTCTCATTGTGCAAACAGCACGGCCTGAAGACCGGCCTGGTTTCCGCATCGCCCCGCTTCATGCTGGAACAGGTACTGGCGATGTTTAACCTGAATCACTATTTTGATGTGCTGTCTTCCGCCGAACATCTGCCCTACAGCAAGCCGCATCCGCAGGTCTACCTCAACGCCGCCGAGGCGCTGGGCATTGATCCGCTTCACTGCGTCGCGCTGGAAGATTCGGTGAACGGCATGGTAGCAAGCAAAGCCGCACGAATGCGATCAATTGTGATTCCGGCAGCCAGCCATCAGGATGATGCCCGCTGGGCGCTTGCCGACGTGAAGCTGAGCAGCCTGACGCAGTTAACGCGGGAGCATTTGCAGGCTTAACGGCAAAGGCGCTGTAACCTGTTGCATCCCCTTAAAAATTAACGCTTCGTTACAGCGTCACAGGTTCTCATTTACTGGATAAATCCCTATACTGGATGCATTGACAGTTTCTTTTGCAGCCAGGTTTATCATGACGGCCGAAGGCCATATCTTTTTTGCTGTTGCCAGCGCCATTTTTGCGAAACGGGCCGAGCTCACCCCGGTGATGGCTCAGGCGGACTGGTGGCATTTAATTCCCGCCAGCCTGCTGACCTGCCTGCTGCCTGACATCGATCATCCTAAGTCATTGCTGGGCCAGCGCCTGCGCTGGTTGTCGCATCCCATTGCCCGGGCATTTGGTCATCGCGGGTTCACCCACAGCCTGCTTGCCGTCGCGGCTGGCCTGTGGCTGTTTCAGATTAACGTGCCGAAAAGCTGGCCGGTGCCCGCCGATGTTCTGCAGGGCATGACGCTGGGTTACCTGAGCCACATTGTGGCCGATATGCTCACTCCGGCCGGCGTTCCTCTGCTCTGGCCCTGTCGCTGGCGTTTTCGTCTGCCCATTCTGAACAGCCAAAAAGGCAATCAACTGGAGCGCGCTCTGTGCCTGTGCCTGATGGCTTACGCGCTGTGGTTCCCGCCAGGGATGCCTGCGTTTGGCGAAAATGGCTGGCCCACTCAGGTATTTGATACCTTGCAAAACGGCGTCAGCCGCCTCCTGTCCGGGCATTCCGGCTCCTGAGCCACTGGCCGCTCAGGCAACGTTATAAGCTATTCCATTTGGATATAAGATCGCACTAAATTCACCTGATACCATTTCCGGACACCTGTATGAACAATAACTACTTTTGCTTTCCTTACCAGGGGAATGCTGCATGATTCGGAGTTTCTATGGATATCCCTTTAACGCTTAATATCATTGCCTTTGTGGTGCTGCTGCTTCTGCTGTCACGCCTGAGCCGCGCCAACTGGAGTCTGTCAAAAAAAGTGCTGGTCGGGTTAGTGTTTGGCGTCGCGTTTGGCCTGGCGCTGCAGTTTATTTACGGCAGTAACAGCGATACGGTCAAAGCGTCAATTGGCTGGTTTAACGTGGTCGGTAACGGCTATGTCCAGCTGTTGCAGATGATCGTGATGCCGCTGGTCTTTGTCTCAATTCTGAGCGCGGTGGCGCGCCTGCATAACGCCTCTTCGCTGGGCAAAATCAGTTTCCTGACCATTGGGGTGCTGCTGTTTACGACCGCGATTGCGGCGCTGGTCGGGGTTTTCGTGACCGGGCTGTTCCATCTTAATGCAACCGGCCTGGTACAGGGTGCCCAGGAAACGGCGCGTCTGAGCGCCATCCAGAATAACTATGTAGGCAAAGTGGCCGATCTGACGGCGCCGCAGCTTATCCTGTCCTTTATCCCGAAAAACCCCTTTGCCGATTTAACCGGTGCCAGCCCCACCTCGATTATCAGTGTCGTCATCTTCGCAGCCTTTTTGGGCGTGGCGGCCCTGCACCTGCTTAAAGATGACGAAGTGAAAGGGCAGCGTGTCCTGACGGCGATCGATACGCTGCAGTCATGGGTGATGAAGCTGGTGCGCCTGATCATGAAACTGACGCCTTACGGCGTGCTGGCGCTGATGACTAAAGTGGTTGCCGGATCGAACCTGCAGGACATCATTAAGCTGGGTAGCTTCGTGGTCGCATCCTATCTGGGCCTGGGCATTATGTTTGTGGTACACGGTCTGCTGCTGTCCGTAAATGGCATCAACCCTATGCGCTTTTTCCGCAAAGTCTGGCCCGTGCTGACCTTTGCCTTCACCAGCCGCTCCAGTGCCGCCAGCATTCCGCTGAACGTGGAAGCGCAAACCCGTCGTCTGGGCGTGCCGGAATCCATTGCCAGTTTCTCGGCGTCGTTTGGCGCTACGATCGGGCAGAACGGTTGTGCCGGTCTTTATCCGACCATGCTGGCCGTGATGGTAGCGCCGACAGTGGGCATTAACCCGTTTGATCCGCTGTGGATTGCCACTCTGGTGGGCATTGTGACGTTGAGCTCAGCGGGCGTTGCCGGTGTCGGCGGTGGCGCGACTTTCGCGGCGTTAATCGTGCTGCCCGCGATGGGCCTGCCCGTCACGCTGGTCGCACTGCTGATTTCGATCGAGCCGTTGATCGATATGGGCAGAACCGCGTTGAACGTGAATGGTGCAATGACCGCAGGTTCCCTGACCAGTCGCTGGCTGGGCCTGACAGACCGACGCGTTCTTGAGCAAGACGAACACCGTGAATTAGAGCACAGCTAATCACAGCTGACCTGGCACCCGGTGCCAGGTCTTCTCCCTTTTCCCTGCCTGTTTCTCCTTATTCCCCTCTCTCTTTACATTCACGTTAAGGAAACGTTAAGCGTGGTAAAGGGGCAATAATACGTGCGCTTTCTGCTTGTTTTTGGACGCTAAAAGGAGAATTCTGCAGCGAGTCACAGCAGGAGAATGCACATGAAAACGGTTATCGCTTCATTCCTCGCGTTAGCGATGATTACGCCCAGCGCAGTGTTTGCGCGCCCCGGCGACTGGGGGCCCGGCCCTCACTGGTACCGGCCCGGCCCGGGCTGGCATGGTCCTGCGCCGCGCTGGCATGGTCCTGACCATTTCCACGTTCTGCCAGTGGCGGCAACGGCGGTTCTGATTGGGGGATTAACCTACTATTTGCTGAATGGCAGTTATTATCAGCGACACGGTGATGAGTACGTGGTTGTTGAGCCGCCTGCTCCGACCTATGTCAGCAGCGTCGGCGGTATGCGGGTGCTGGATTTTAATGGCCGACGGTTCTACGTGCAGGACGGGCATTACTATCAGCGGGAGATTAACGGCAGCTACGTTGAAGTGCCGCGTCCGGCTGGACTGTAGAGATAAAAAAACGGCTCGCCATAAGCGAGCCGTTTTCTCAGGTCAGCGAAAATTTACTGCTTAACCTGCGGATCGGTATCGTATTCAGCACAGCTCTGGAAGCCGTAGTTCATCACGCGACCCATATCGTTATAGCTCACGAAGTAAGTTTGTGCTTTACCGTCACGCTCGCCAATCACATAGGTCTGACAGGTACCGCGCGCATGCACCATGGTGATTTCAGTTGAAGCAGGGCCAGCAATCTGACGGACCTGCTGGCGGGTCATGCCTTTTTTGACGTCCTTAACCACTGGCTTAGTCACGTAGCTTTCCGCACGATCGTAAGTCGTACAACCAGAGAGCGCAGCCAGCGTCAGCGCTGCAGCGATACATCCCATCACTTTATTCATCTTGTTGTTCCTCATTTTTTGTCCATGTGGTGAAAAGCCTGGAACATAAAACGGTTTTTATCAAGTTAATGACAGACTTAAACTCAATCTGTCTCGCGGGATTTGTTAAAATGCGCCAGAACAGACCAGGCATGCTGGCTCACTGCACCATTGCGTGTTGGCCAGTGCCGTTTTTACAGGCACAAAAGACGCGCTGAATGCACTTTTGTGACAACGTCACTTAAACATTATCATCAGAGGCCAAATGACGCTTTCCTCACCCAACCGGCTGGTTTACGCCATCACCCTGGGATTACTGGCTGCGCTGGGACCGTTGTGCATCGATCTGTATCTGCCCGCCCTGCCGCAGTTAGCCAGTGACCTGGCTACGCCAACGTCTACGGCACAGCTCAGCCTTACCGCTGGCCTGCTGGGACTGGGCGCCGGTCAGCTTCTGTTTGGTCCCATGAGCGACAAATTTGGTCGTCTGCGCCCTCTGACCCTGTCACTGACGTTGTTGTTTATCGCGTCGCTGGGCTGCGCCCTTGCCCAGACTATCGATCAACTGTTACTGGCTCGTCTGTTTCAGGGATTAGCGGGAGCGGGCGGTGCGGTGCTGTCACGGGCAGTAGCGCGCGATATGTACAATGGCCATGAACTGACGCGCTTTTTTGCGCTGCTGATGCTGGTTAACGGCCTTGCCCCTATTGGCGCCCCCGTACTGGGCGGAGCCCTGATGACCGTGCTGGACTGGCGCGGTATTTTTGTTGTGCTGAGCGGCATCGCCATTTTGCTCATCCTGCTGGCGCGCGGGAAACTGCATGAAAGTCTGCCCGTTGATCGGCGGAGTCAGGGCTCGGTTTTTGCTGCTTATGCTGCGCTGGGGCAGGTCATCACCCACCGTGCCTTTATGGGTTTCTGCCTGACACAAGGGTTTATGATGTCGGGCATGTTCGCCTATATCGGCGCATCGCCGTTCGTGCTGCAGGAAATCTACGGTCTGTCACCCCAGGCGTTCAGCGTTTGCTTTGCCGCCAACGGTATCGGTTTAGTGATTGCCTCACAGACCAGCGCCCGCCTCTGCCCGCTGTGGGGTGAATATCGCGTCCTGAAAGGCGGCCTGATGCTGGCATTCGTGGCCTCCAGCGCGCTGCTGGCCGCCGGGTTAACGCACGCCCCGCTCCCGCTGCTGCTGGTTGCGCTGTTCTTTTCGATTGCCAGCAATGGTGTCATTGCCACCACCGCCGCCTCACTGGCGATGCAAAGTCAGGGGCAACGCGCCGGTAGCGCATCGGCTGTCATTGGCGTGACGATGTTCACTCTGGGCGCACTCGCCGTGCCGGTAACCGGGATGGGCGGCACATCAGTAATCAGTATGACGTTGACGATATTTGGTTGCTTCATGCTGGCTATACTGACCTTTATCGTTTTGGCAAAAAAACCTCCGCTGAGGTAAAACTTGTCGGATTCAGACCAGCAAAAAGAAAACATCACCCGCTTTGGCTTGTTGTTTTCGGGGATGCGCGTTAGCTTTAAGACAGGCTTTGTATTGTGCCGGCTGGCTAAAGACTTAAGGAGATGTTGATGTCACTGCAGCAGGAAATCATTACCGCACTGGGTGTGAAACCCACTATCGATCCGCAGCAGGAAATTCGTACCAGCGTGGATTTCCTCAAAGCGTATTTAACGCGCCACAGCGGCCTGAAGGCGTTAATACTCGGTATCAGCGGCGGACAAGATTCTACCCTGACGGGCAAGCTGGCCCAGATGGCGATCACGGAGCTTCGCCAGGAAACAGGCGATAACGACTACACCTTTATCGCGGTGCGTCTGCCTTACGGCGTGCAGGCTGATGAGCAGGACTGCCAGGATGCGCTGGCCTTCATCCAGCCAGACCGCTCGCTGGTGGTCAATATTAAAGAAGCGGTGCTGGCCAGTGAGCGCGCGCTGAAAGACGCCGGCATTGTGCTGTCGGATTTCGTCCGCGGCAATGAGAAAGCCCGTGAGCGTATGAAAGCGCAGTACAGCATTGCCGGTATGACCAAAGGCGTGGTGGTGGGCACCGACCATGGCGCAGAAGCCGTCACGGGCTTCTTTACCAAGTACGGCGATGGTGGCAGCGATATTAACCCTATCTTCCGCCTCAATAAGCGCCAGGGCAAACTGCTGCTGAAAACGCTGGGTTGCCCGGAACATCTGTATCTGAAAAAACCGACCGCCGATTTAGAAGACGATCGCCCCGGTCTGCAGGATGAAGTCGCACTGGGCGTCACCTACGACATGATCGATGACTACCTTGAAGGGAAAACGATCGATCCGGACAGCGCGAAAATCATTGAAGGCTGGTATCTGAAAACCGAGCACAAACGTCGACCGCCTATCACTGTTTTCGACGATTTCTGGAAATAACGCCGCCGACCCTTGCCGCCCGGCAAGGGTTGCCTTAACTGCTGAAACCCCATGTCCGTAACGTTACCTCGCGCCACCCTGACCGGGCTGAGCGCAATTTTACTCTGGAGTACGACCCTGGGTCTGCTGCGTAGCGTCAGTGAGGCTTTTGGCCCCACCGGCGGTGCCGCCCTGATCTATTCCATCATCGCCCTGCTGTTGTGCCTGACAAGAGGCCTGCCCGATCCGCGTGTCCTGCCCCGTCGCTATCTGCTGGTGGGCGGCGGGTTGTTTGTGGGATATGAAATCTGTCTGGCGCTGGCGATTGGACTTGCCCACGATCGGACACAGTCACTGGAACTGGGCATGATTAATTACCTCTGGCCATCCCTGACCATTGTGCTGGCCATTCCGTTTAATCAGCAGCGTTTCCGCCACTGGCTGTGGCCCGGCCTGCTGCTCTCTCTGTGCGGCATTGTCTGGGTCATGAAAGGCACACATGACAGCGTGGCCACGCAGATGGTTTAAATATGGCCCATAACCCGCTGGCTTATCTGCTGGCACTGGCGGCAGCCCTGGCCTGGGCGCTTTATAACAATGTGACACGCCGTTATGCATGCGGTAGCAACGGTGTTTCACTGTTTTTTATCGTCACCGCGCTGGCTTAAATTTGCGTTCGGCACACAGCAGGAAACGATGCACGTCAGCGCAGCCGCGCTGGCGCAAGTGCTGTTCGTGGGTGCCTCTACCGCCGTGGCCTACTCTGCCTGGAACGACGGCATTCAGCAGGGAAATTTGCCCCTGCTGGCGACCGCCTCCTGTTTTACGCCCGTGCTGTCCGCCTTGCTGGCCAGCTTATGGCTGGGCCTGACACCGCCCGCCAGCTTCTGGCAAGGTGTTGCCCTGATCACCGCAGGCTCGCTGATCGGCTGGCGGGCAACATACCGGTTATGAATCTGAGGCTGGCGATCATTTAACCTGCCTGTTATGCTGTATGAACAACCAGTATAGGGAGTTCGTTTTGGCAAGACGTGCAGCAACCCACCGCCTCGAATTTGATGCGGCAGCGATTTATGAATACCCGGAACATTTGCGTGAATGGCTGGAAGGCTTGCCCAACCTGCCCGGCGTGTATACCTTTCATGGCGAAAGCGACACGCTGCCGTTATACATTGGCAAAAGCGTTAACCTGCGTTCGCGCGTCATGTCTCATTTCCGAACACCTGATGAAGCCAAAATGTTACGCCAGTCGCGACGCGTTAGCTGGATCCCCACGGCGGGCGATCTCGGCGCGTTGCTACTGGAAGCGCAGATGATTAAAACTCAGCAGCCGCTCTTCAATAAACGCCTGCGCAAAAATCGACAGCTCTGCTCGCTGCAAATTACGCCCGAAGGGAAACCACAGGTCGTGTATGCGCGCGATGTCGATTTCAGTCAGTCGCCCAACCTGTTTGGTTTATACCGCAGTCGCTTCGCTGCCCTGGAACGGCTGAAACAGCTGGCCGATGAGTATCAGCTTTGCCACGGCTTATTAGGTCTGGAAGCACTGAGCCCCAGCCGGGGCTGTTTCCGCTCAGCGTTACGCCGCTGTGCGGGTGCCTGCTGCGGCAAAGAGTCCGTGAGCGATCATCAGGACCGACTGTTGGCGGCGCTGGAAAACGTCCGCGTCTTCTGCTGGCCCTGGCAGGGTGCGGTGGCGCTGGTGGAAGAAGGGAAACAGATGACGCAGATTCATGTCATTGACCACTGGTTCTATCTGGGCTCAGTTGACTCGCTTGAAGAAGCCAGACGGCTGAAACGGGGTAAAGGCGGGTTCGACCACGATGGTTATAAGATCCTGTGCCGTCCGGTGCTGTCCGGCCAGTATCCGGTCATTCCGCTCTGAACCGCCTGCTGACGGCGCAAAAGGCGGACAGATGGCGACCTGCAACGCAACACTGAGTTGACCGCATGACGCGACAGAACCGCCCTTTCCCTTAACCGCCTTCCCGCTGGCGCGCGTGCATAAAAAAACCGCCGGCACTGCCCACGCAACGTGGACAAGGCCGGCGGTCTCAGACCGGTTTTAGTGATTAACCCGAAGCTTATTCAGCAGGGGCCGGAGCCGCTTTGTCATGCATCGGGCGTTTTTCAGTCAGATGCTTTTCAAAATTCGCGTTGTACTGCTTTTTCTGCTCTGGCGTCAGTACGTTGTACAGTTTGTTCTGGGTTTCCATCATTGCCACCGCGTTCGCTTTGGCGTTGGCGGTCATTTTCTCCGCCTGGGCTTCGGCCTTCGCTTTGTCGAAGCTGTCAGAGGCGATAATCGCATGGTTAGCGCGACGCTCTTCGATTGACGGGCGCTGCATCTCGCCACGGCCCGCTTTCATAATTTCATGCATTTTTGTTTTTTGTTCTGGCGTCAGATTCAGTCCGCCAAACATCATGTCCATCCCACCCCGGTGCATCGGCTTGTGCATCGGTTTCTCACTGCCTGCTGGCGGTGGCGTCAGGTTATCCGCTTCGGCATGCACTACAGATGCCGCACCAAATGCCAGGGTAGAAGCCAGTAACAGAGAAGTCAGTTTACGCATAACAGTGTCCTTTTTTACTTGTTCACTTTCGTTACGACAGCGCGCTGTCGCGTCTTCGGAAACAAGCATACGACGTTGAACGTCAACTACTGCGAGTGAGCGTAAAAGCGTGAAAGCACAAAAGTCATATTTCAGCCGATCATGGAGGGAATAAGAAGAATGGCGTCAGGAATTGCAAAAGAGTATGAATAATCAGGAAATTTCGGATAAATCGTGGAGAATTGTAATGCCTTTAGCAGTAAAGCGGAAGGTCTCTTCCGCTCTTTTTTTAAACTGCGCGGTGAGACCGTTCAGAGAGGTAACGCCTGAGTCTGCTCGCTCTCTTCAATCAGCATTAAACCCGCCCGCAATCCCAGCGCGACATGGGGATTGGGAAAGAGCACGTATTCCCGCGCCTGCTGGACAAAGTAGCGCGTCTCGCCATCCTCAGCTAACAACGCCCCCTGCGGAAACGCGGTAAAATTTTTCGTGTCATCCGGCATATGCAGCTGAAACGCCTCACTTAAGCGCGTGATCTGCTGGCAGACCCGATAACGGCGCGGGCGACCGGCGGGCTCAGGCAATGTTTCACCATACAGCAGAGCAGCCAGGGCCTGAGACGCGGCGCTGAACTGCGACAGATCGTTTTCGCCAAACGGCCGCGCCTGCCCCAACTCCAGGGTGCAGCTGGCTGCGCCAAAATGTTCGCAGCTGAAATGGGTAAAGGTGCCCCCCGGCGAACGATGAAATACCAGCGCATCCAGACCGGCTGCGCCCAGCCAGTGCAAAAACGCGTCCGGCCAGGGACGCGGATTATGCGGCAGTACGCCAAAGCGGGGATGGTAAGAGCCGCGCAGTGCCGTATGCATATCCAGGTGCCAGCGAGTTTCGTCACATGCCCCCCGCTGCCAGAAGTTTTCCAGCGTTTGTTCCAGCCGCAGCACCCGCCGCGCTTCATCGCCATCATCAATCTGCTGCCAGCGGCCACCAAACAGTCGGTTAATGTCACTGGTCACATAACGCTTCCCCGCGCGCAGCGCCGAAGGATTACCTAACACCACCAGCATACGCTGCTGAAGTGGTTTTTCGCCCCGGAGTAAAGGCGTGATGAGCTGATTAAGGATTTCAACCGGGGCGGTTTCATTTCCGTGAATGCCCGCAGAGAGTACCAGCGCCTGGTTAACCGGTGCCTTTGGCTCCATAAGCAAAAGACCATGGTATAACCACTGCCAGCGAAGATGCGCCGTCTCACCGCTACGCAAACGTGGCGCTTCACCCGACAGCGTTTGCTGCAAAAAGTCCTGCATCGTTTCTCCTTAAAAGCGGAAGCGGGCAACCCTGACGGCACCACCTGCTTCACTGCTGAAATGTATACACATTTCCTAAGTCTAGCAGCCTGGTCAATTCATCAAGGGCAACCCGCCCTTCTTCCAGTAATTGCGGATCGCCTAAATCGCTTTGCGTCAGCCTGTCGCGATAGTGCTTATCGACCCACCGGTTCAGCGTGGCGAACACGTGATCGTTCATCAGCACCGCCGGGTTAACGGCCTGGCGCTCCTCGGGGGTTAATACCACGCGCAACCGCAGGCAGGCGGGGCCGCCACCGTTGTGCATACTTTCCCGCAGGTCAAACACCTGTAGGGACTGTAACGGACCGCCGCCTTCAACCTGTTCACGCAGGTATTCCCAGACGCCGGGATGCTGGCGCGACTCTTCCGGCAGCACCAGCATCATGCTGCCATCCGGGCGCGTCAGCAGCTGGCTGTTAAACAGGTAGGTACTGACGGCATCCTGCACGGAGACCCGGGCTGTTGGCACCTCCAGGGCGACAAAACCCGGCACACGGTCGCGCAGTTGCGCCAGTAAACCGGGCTGATCAACAAAAGCCTGCTGATGGCAAAACAGCAGCTGCTGATTGCTCACGGCAATGACATCGTTATGGAAAACGCCCTGATCGATGACCGCCGGATTTTGCTGCGCAAAAATGACTTTTTCAGGCGAGAGCTGATGCAGGCGGGCGACCGCTTCACTGGCTTCACGGGTTTGCCGGGCCGGATAGCGTCGGGGGGCCATATCAGACTGGCCGTCGCGACCATAGATAAACAGTTGTACACCCGCGTCACCATAGTCGCCGCCCAGACGGTTATGGTTGGCCGCCCCTTCATCACCAAACCTGGCCACCTGCGGTAGCGCATCATGCACAACAAAATGTCGCGGATCGCGAAACAGCGCTCGCAGCAGAGCGGCCGTTTGCGGGGCTTCAATGGAACGGTGAAATTTGTTGTTGAGATTCGCGACGGTGAAATGCACCCGACGGTCAGCGCTGTCGGCTGAGGGTGATACCGTTGCCGCATTGGCCACCCACATCGCCGAGGCCGAGCTGGCGGCTGACAGTAACGCGGGGGCCGTTTTATGGGCTTTTTCCAGAACCTGCGCATCGCTGCCGCTAAAACCCAACTGACGCAGCACGGCAATGCCGGGCCGCTCATGCGGCGGGATCACGCCCTGAACAAATCCCATGTCGGCCAGCGCTTTCATTTTCAGTAAGCCCTGCTTTGCCGCCAGCCGCGGATTCGACGGCTGGTGTTGATGGCGCGTCGAGGCTTCGTTACCGAATGACAACCCCGCGTAATGGTGCGTCAGTCCGACCAGCCCATCAAAGTTGGCTTCTGTGGCTTTCATGGACGACCTCCTTGCGGTGAAAAATCCAGGCCCGGTGACAGTGTTGCCGGAAGCGTAAGCTGCGGCGATTCCAGCGAGGCCATCGGCCAGGCACAATAGTCTGCGGCATACCAGGCGCTGGCGCGATGGTTACCCGAGGCGCCAATCCCGCCAAACGGTGCCGTACTGGCAGCGCCAGTCAGCGGCTTATTCCAGTTCACAATACCGGCACGCGCTTCCAGCAACAGCTGGTCAAACTGCTCGCGGGACGGTGAAATTAACCCGCACGACAGGCCGTAACGCGTCTGGTTAGCCAGTTGAATCGCCCGCGGATAATCGTCGTAACGCATCACCGCCAGCAGCGGGCCAAATACTTCTTCATCCGGCAAATTGTCTACCGCGGTCACGTCAATAATGCCGGGCGTTAACAGCGCCTGTTGCCGGTTGGGCCAGCGCATTGCCAGCAGTATCTTGCCGCCCGCCGCGACGCGCTGCTGCCATTCGGCATAAATTTTTTCGGCAGCGGCGCAGGAGATCACGCTGCCCATAAAAGGTTGCGGATCGGCGTTCCAGGCGCCGGGTTGCAACCGCCCGGCCACCTCAACCAACCGTGTCAGGAAGGCATCACCGGCCGCGCCCCGTTTGACCAGTAAGCGGCGCGCGCAGGTACAACGCTGGCCTGCCGTAATAAAGGCCGACTGAATGGCAATATGCACCGCCCCGTCGATATCCGCGGGGTCGTCCACGATCAGTGCATTGTTGCCGCCCATTTCCAGCGCCAGCATTTTTTCAGGCTGCCCGGCAAACTGGCGATGAAGCTGATAACCGGTATGTGCGCTACCGGTAAACAGCAGGCCGTCAATGCCCTGCTCAGCCGCCAGCGCCTGGCCGGTTTCACGTCCGCCCTGCAGCAGTCCCATGACGCCATCTGGCAGGCCCGCCTCCCGCCACAGCTGTACCGTTCTCTCAGCGGTGGCCGGCGTCAGCTCGCTGGGTTTGAACACCACACAGTTACCGGCGAGCAAGGCGGGCACAATGTGACCATTCGGTAAATGGCCCGGGAAATTATACGGGCCGAATACCGCCAGCACGCCATGAGGACGATGACGCAGGGCATTTTCGCCCTGTTGCTGCTCCCCGGTGCGAGCGTGATAGGCTTTAACGGAAATCGCAATTTTGTTGATCATCGCGGTCACTTCCGTCAGCGCTTCCCAGCGCGGTTTCCCCGTTTCCTGCGCAATGCAGTCGGCCAGGGCGGTTTTATGGTTCTCGAGCTGTACCGCGAAACGTTCAACGATGGCCTGACGGGCGGCAAAAGGCTGTCTTGCCCACGCCGGAAAGGCCGACCGGGCCGCCTGGCAGGCCGCTGTAACCTGCTCCGATGAAGCCGCGCACCCCTGCCACAGCGTGTCGCCGCTGACCGGGTCCTGTTTGGAAAAGTGATCTGACTCGCCAGCGAGCCACTGTCCGTTAATCAGGTGCGTCATGCCTTTTTCTCCTCACTACACAGCGTCACTACGCGCAGGCTGTCACCGGGCTGGCACTGCAACGCCTGTAACTGTTCGTCATTAAGCTGAATATGTTCAGCGCTCGGATCGACCGGTATGAGTGCGACACGAAACCGGTGATAATCGGTGTTGGCGACCAGACAAAGTGGCGCATCCTGCCGGGCCTCGCCTTTTCGTGCCGTCAGTAACCGGCTGTCCCGCACGGCGCGGATGTCATCAATGTCACATTCCAGCGTCGGCCCGCCATCAAAGATGTCAATATACTGGCGGTAGCGGAAACCCTCCGCCTCCAGTACCGCACGTGCGGGCGCGGTTTTAGGATGGACCTGACCAATGACGGCCTGCGCTTCCGGGGTTAAATAGTGCAGATAAAGCGGGTGCTTGGGCATGAGTTCCGCAATAAACGTTTTCTGCCCGGTACCGCTCAGAAAATCGGCTTTGCGAAATTCCATCGAGAAAAAGTGAATGCCCACGCTGTCCCAAAACGGGGAATGCCCCTGTTCATCGCTGACGCCGCGCATTTCGGCAACCACCCGCGCCATAAAGCAGTCGCGAAAGTTCGCCATAAACAGAAAACGGGACTTCGATAACAGATAACCGTTTTTACCGTCACGATAGTCGGGATCCAGAAACAGCGTGCAGAGTTCGCTACTGCCTGTATGGTCATTGCTTAATGACAGTGTCGGCAACGTGGCGTACACGTTCAGCTCTTTTGAGGCATGCACCTGTGTGCCGACCCGAAAGTTGTACCAGGGTTCCTGTAGACCTACAGCCACCTCAATGGCGCAGATCCCCACCGCGCGATTGTCCTGGCTGTCAGCCAGCACAAACACATAGCCCTGTTCAGCACGCGGCAGCGTGCCCTGCCAGGTATGCAGCGAGCGTTCGATTCGGGCCTGTAGCGTGGCGCTGTCAACCGGCAAGGAGGTCAGTCCGCCGCCTGTTTTTGCCGCCAGTGCCATCAGCTGACTCAGATCATCCCGCTCGACCGGACGAATCACCATCATGATGCCTGGCCCTTAAACAGCTGTTCACAGGCCTGGGCAAAGCGCGCCATACCAGTCTTTACTTCCTGTTCGCTGATATTCAGCGCCGGTGCGAAACGCACCACGTTAGCCCCGGCGATCAGCACCATAACGCCCTGTTCAGCAGCGGCGAGGTTGATCTGTTTGGCTTTCCCCGCAAAGTCGTCGTTCAGTACGGCCCCAATCAATAACCCTAACCCGCGCACCGTTTTAAACAGATGCAGACGTTGATTGAGGTCATTCAGCGCCGCCACAATCCAGTCATGGCGCATCTTCACGCCGTCCATCATTTCAGGCCGGTTAATCAGTTCCATGACTTTCCCTGCCACCGCGCCCGCCAGGGGATTACCGCCATAGGTTGTGCCATGCGTGCCCACGCCCATCACCTGCGCCAGGTCTTCACGCGTTAACATAGCACCAATGGGAAACCCACCGCCCAGCGCCTTGGCACTGGTCAGGACATCCGGCGTCACGCCATAGTGCATATAGGCGTACAGCGAGCCGGTCCGGCCAACGCCGCTCTGCACTTCATCGAAAATCAGCAAGGCCTGATGTTTATCACACAGTTCACGCAGGCCGCGCAGAAACGCGGGCTCTGCCGGAACAACACCGCCTTCGCCCTGAACAGGTTCGACAATGACGGCACAGGTCTGATCGGAAATCAGTGCGGCAGCAGACGCAAGATCGTTAAATTCCGCGTGCTGAATATCTGCCGGAAGTGGCGCAAAATCTTTTGAATAGGCAGGCTGCCCTCCCGCAGAAACGGTAAACAGCGTGCGGCCATGAAAGGCATTTTTAAATGCGACGATGCCGCTTTTATGGTTACCAAACCGGTCATGTGCCACTTTTCGGGCCAGCTTCAGCGCCGCTTCGTTTGCTTCTGCCCCGGAGTTGCAAAAGAACACACGGTCAGCAAAGGTGGCATCGATCAGGTGTTTCGCCAGACGTAAAACGGGTTCATTGGTATATCCATTGCCTGTATGCCACAGACGTGAAGCCTGCTCCTGAAGCGCCTGCTGAAGCGCGGGATGCGCATGGCCCAGCGCATTAACTGCGATACCGCCGGCGAAATCGATATAATCTTTTCCCTGCTGATCCCAGACGGTTGAGCCCTCTGCGCGGACCGGTACAAAACTGGCGGGTGCATAAACCGGCATCATCCAGTGATCAAAATCATGACGCGAAACCTGCAGTGGCATAGTCCTTCTCCTGTACCCCAGGGGTAATCTGTTTGTTTGTTAAATGTTAAGAATGTAAAGACTCGTCCTACGATAGATTGCAGATAGCGTGCCAGCCAAGGACTAAAATGCATAAAATGGAGCGCATAACCAATTATCAATAACTTACGATCAGCATCTATTCACTTAAAATGCATAAATAGTGAATAATAGTCTGAGAGAGACGGGATAGTAGCGTTTTTTAAAGCGGAATTATGCAACGGCGATATGAAATATTGCTTTTGTGATCGCTGATAAATTATTTGTTTAAAAGCGTGCAAAGTACGCCTCACAATGGGGCGCTTGCATGGTTGTTGTGCAAAACAAAAGAAAACTATTATGACCGGGATGAATTAACTCAAATAAAAGACAAAAGAATGAACTGGAATAAATCACTCCTGGTTTCATAATTTATAATTATTCATCTGTTTTTTTATTTTATTTCCAGGGTGACTATCAGGAATTTAATAACCTGTACCAAGCCAGAATTACAATTACTACGCAGACTAATGATATGAAACCTGTCCTTTTTAGATTATTTTTTAGTCATAAAAGGTTGATTATTTCACCACGGTCGCTAGCGCTTTCGTTTTTTTACTGGTCTGAACAGGGCACGTTAATGATATAAATCAAATGACTGTTATATATGAGATTTTCTTCTTTTTATTGCCAGATAATTCATAAGAAAAAACAATAACACCGGCCACAAGCCAGTCAGCAAAGGCGTTTTTATCGTTTAGTTCCCTGAAATACACATTTAGTTACACTTATTGCGCTAGGCTGAATTAACAATTTGTGTCATTTTCTTTTCACCCCACCAGAGGGGCAAATAATAAGACAACCACAGGGTAAATAATAAATGATGAAGCGCACTTTAGTGGCGGCATTAATGCCGTTACTGATCGGCCTGCCGACTGCTCAGGCCGCACAAATTTATAATAAAGACGGAAATAAGCTGGATTTACAAGGCAAGGTTAACGTTTCGCATTATTTTTCAGATGATCCGTCAAATAATGGCGATCTCACTTCCTATGCCCGCATCGGTTTTAAAGGCGAAACCGCCATCACCGATCAACTCACTGGCTATGGTTTCTGGCAGTACCAGTTCAGCGTCAAAAACTCTGAAGGTGCAGATGCCAACACCGGTAACAAAACCCGCCTGGGTTATGCCGGGCTGAAATATGGCGAACTGGGTTCACTGGACTACGGCCGTAACTACGGTCTGGTTTATGACGCATTAAGCTACACCGATATGTTGCCGGTATGGGGTGGAGACTCTGCCTATAACGACGCCTTCCTGACTGCTCGCTCAGGTGGTGTACTGACCTGGCGCAATAAAGACTTCTTTGGTCTGGTGAAGGGCTGGAACATTGCGGCACAGTACGAAGGTAAGAACGATCGTACCTCGACCAACAATGCCGGTCTGCAGGTGAGCCGTGCGAATGGCGATGGCTTTGCTTTATCTACCTCATATGACTTTGATTTTGGTTTGAGTTTTGCTGGCGCTTACTCAAGCCTGCAACGTACTCAGGCACAAAACGCAGCGACTTTTGGTCGCGGTGACAAAGGACAGGTATGGGCAACATCTGTTAAGTATGATGCTAACCAGATTTACCTGGCAGCAATGTACGGTGAAACGCTTAACGCCACACCGATGCCTTCCAGTGCGACCGGTTTCGCTAACAAAGCACAGAACATGGAATTTGTTGCGCAATACCAGTTCCTGAATGGCTTACGCCCTTCATTAAGCTACGTCACCTCAAAAGGCAAAGACATTGAAGGCATCGGTGATGCCGATCTGTATAAATACTCTTCTGTGGGTGCAACTTACTACTTCAATAAAAACATGTCGGTGTACGGCGAATACCGTATTAACCTGCTGAAGAAAAATAATCCGCTGGGTCTGGCAACAGATGACATTACAGCGGTAGGTCTGGTCTACCAGTTCTAAGCGTTACCCCCTCATTGTTAAACGGCCCGGCCTGTGTCTGACGGGCCGTTTCTCTTTACCCCTTCCTCTCAGCTCAGGCGATAGTGACAGTCCGGCTGCATCGGTTGGGGCAGATCCTTCTCTCCCGACATTTCCCGCAAATTGATTTCTATGTTGATGCAGATAGCATCCATCGGCAGATGGTTATTCTTATAGCCAAACGGCATTTCCAGCTCTTCCGCCAGCGTATCGAGTGACAAAAAGGTGTAGGAAATAAACATCGACACCAGCGGCGTCATCGCATGCAGGTCCGGCGCCAGCGCAAACGGCAGCAACGCACAAAACAGATAAACGGTACGCCGTAGCAGCAAGCCATAGGCAAACGGCACCGGCATGCTGGCCAGCCGTTCACATCCTCCCAGCACTGCCGCAATCTGGTTGAGGTTGTTGTCAATCGTGCTCCAGACAATATCGCTGATTACCCCTATTTGTCGCTGCTTTGCCAGCCACTGCGACAATTGCAGATGCAGCATATTTGCCGCCGAGTGCTGGCCCAGCAGCACCTCGGCCTCGCTGCCCAGCAGGCGCGTCAGGTCGTCACGTGCATCCGTATGACGGAGTTGATGTTTCAGACTGGCACAGAATGCCAGCAGCATGGCCTGCACCCGCTCCGCATCTGCCGGACAGAAGGCAATAACCTGACGCAAAATATTACGGCAGGCAATCAGCAACGCCCCCAGTAACAGGCGGGCCTCGCTGAATCGCGCATAGCAAACGCTGTTACGGAAACCCAGAAAGATAGCGATGGAGACGCCCAACAGGCTGAACGGCGCCAGCGTGAGCTTAATGCCCAGGGTTTCATACCAGTCCAGCAACGCCAGGGCGAGCAGCGACATTAACAGGTTAAGAAACAGGCGGAACAGGATATCGGGCAGAACAGAGCCATGCCAGGCAAACAGGCGGATAAACCAATGGTTAGGTGGTCGAAGAATCATGGTGTGCAGATGAATGGATATTTTTGCCGATTCTGCGAGTGTGCGTGTGCTTTTACCAGTGAAAAAGTGTGACAAAAATCACACTTTATTGTGACGTTAGTCGCTGAAGCTCAGCGGATCGGTAACCGGCGAGCGCGCGTCCCCCTGTTCCGCGGGCGGCTCATCCAGCGACAACGGCGGCTGGACCCTGAGGGTGATCCAGTTGGACGTGACGCGCTGTTGTTTACTGTCTTCGACCGTAACCGACAGATGGTAAGTATTGCTGGCTCCTGGCGTGCTGTCCCACGGCGGCACAATCACGCTCCAGCCGTCCGTTGCACTGTTGTTCGGAGGAGCAGTCAGACTCAGCGCCGCCGTGTCGCCCTGCCAGCTCAGCCCCTTAATCGCATGACTGGCGCGTACCTGCAGCTTAAGTGGAACGCTCTCGCCCGGATTAAGCTGCCATGGCGGCGTCGCCAGAAACACGGAGAGGGTTTTGCGCTGCCGGTAAGCCATTACCGGCGTTTGGCTGCGCGTGACGGTATCGTAGCGACTGCCACGCAACGAACGCATCTCGGCGACGTTACTGGCATCCAGCTGGCGGCTTAAAGCCACGCCAAAACGATAATTCAGTTTCAGCCCAACCTGATCCTGGGTCTCGCCGGCACTGCTGGTTTTGTGGCTGGCCGTGAAGGTCACCAGCGGCACGGGCGTGTAAGACAGCCCGAGCGAGAGTGCCGCCGGATTGTGGTAGCGATTACCGCTGTTAAACAGATCAACCTTTTCACCCAGATACTGCTGATAACTGAATGACACGCCCAGCTGACGGTAAAAAGGAAGATAGCTTTGAGTGGTGATGTCGTAACCTTCGGCCATGCGGTATTGCTGGCTGCTGTCACGATTGCGCCATCCTGAAAGCGGATGATAGTAATTAGCGGAGAGCCGCAGGTTGTTGCTCCAGGCTTCCGTTCCCACCGATGCGCGCTGGAGGCCGCTGCGAAAACTGCGATCGATAAAACTGTTGTAGCCTAACAGCCAGTTGCCCAGATCCCAGCGCTGGCCCAGTCCCGCATTACCGACCACCCCTTCCACCGTATCGTGCAGACCAAGCTGACTAAACGTCAGATAGCGGTTTTCATCGGCCAGCGGACTAAACAGATTACCGCCGGTCCCGTCAAAATTGCCGTCCATGTCAACTTTCACGTCGAATTCTGCATTACCGTAGGGAGAGAGCAGCGACTGCCCTTCCGTTTCCACCCGCGTCGCAACTTCGTCACGCAGATGATTAAACGCCCACTGCCCGGCCTGCTGACCAAAGGTCACATCGCTGCTGCTTTCACTGGCTTCTGCAATGCTTTTCGCCGCCTTCGCCAGTTTTTCACTCCACTGATGATCCTCCTCGACATGCCCCAGCGACGGAAGATCGTCAAGCGACTGCCGGAAACGAGCGGGATCGCCAAACAGGGTAGCAGGAATCTGACTGTCGGCTTGCAGCGCACGAACAGGGGCGGCGGCGATGGCCGTCATGACAGTCAACGCGAGGAGAACAGGTCTGTAAATCACATCATCAGGTCCGGGCATAAACATTATCAGGTGGTTTCTCAACGAGAATGACAAAACCAGCGCAGACTATTTTAGCATAATGTGACACAGATTAATGATTTGAAGCGATATTTGTGCTCAGCGAAGCGGCAAACCCCGCATGAAACGGGGTTAAGATAACCCTTCACCGACGTAACGCGCCGGGGAAAAGATCAGGAGAAAATCAATCCGCCGTCCACATTGATCGTTTGCCCGGTAATATAGCGCGCATCATCCGAGGCCAAAAACGCCACCAGCCCGGCCACATCCTGCGGCTGTCCGGCGCGCTTCAACGGAATTGTGTCGACCCACTCCGCCATCAGTTTGCCTTTGCCATAGGTTTTCTTATCGCTGCTGAGAATGGCCCCCAGGCCCGATCGTTGTAATCCCACATTTCACTTTCAATAATGCCCGGGCAAAACGCATTCACGGTAATGTTCCAGCGCGCCAGTTCCAGTGCCAGACTTTGTGTAATACCGATTACCCCCATTTTACTGGCGGCGTAATGCGGCGTGTAGATAAAGCCTTTGCGTCCCTGGCCGGAGGACGTATTGATCAGGCTGCCGCCGTTTTGCTGCACCATGTATTTGGCCGCCTCACGACAGCACAGCCAGACACCGGTGGTATTGACGGCGAGCACGCGCTCGAAATCGCTTTTCGGCAGCGCATCAAACGCATCAATGGTGATAATCCCTGCGTTTTGAATCGACACGTCAATGCCGCCAAAACGTTCTGCGGCCTGCCGATACAGGCGTTGTACCTGCGCTTCATCCGTGACATCCGCCTGCAGGGCCAGGATAGCGGCCCCGGTGGCGCGAAGACTGTCGGCCGTGGCAAATACCCGATCAGCGTTGGAGACCATCACAAGGTTTGCGCCGTCCTGGGCAAAGCGGGCGGCGATGCCGGCACCAATCCCGCGGCAGGCACCGGTGATCACCACGGTTTTTCCACTAAAATTGCGGTTCATGCTGCTCCCCTGTTATCCATGACTGATATCAGCCCGTGGCGTGACCGGCTGCTTTTTTTCATGACGACGCAGCAGTATCACTTTGCTCTGCAGGCGCTGCTGGAACTGGTCAATCACCACGGCGGTCACTATCACCACGCCCTTGATCACCATTTGCCAGAAATCACTGACGCCCATCATGACCATGCCGTCGGCCAGAAAGACGATAACAAAGGCCCCGATGATTGAGCCGGAGAGACGACCGCGTCCCCCCGCCAGCGCGGTACCGCCCAGCACCGTGGCACCGATAGCATCCATTTCAAACATATTGCCGGTCATCGGATGCGCAGTCTGTAACTGGGAGGCAACGATCAGGCCGACCAGTGCGGCACACAGGCCCGAAAAGGCATAGACGAATACTTTCACTTTGATAATCGGCACACCGGCCAGCCTTGCGGCCGGTTCATTGCCGCCCGTCGCATAGATGTAGCGACCAAGCGGCGTTTTACGGGTGAGATAAAGGCCAAGCAGCAGGAAGCCGATCATCAGCCAGATCGGAATGTACACGCCCAGGAAGGTGCCCGATCCTAACCACGCGAAGCCGGTGTTGCCTAACGCAGGCAGGCCCACCAGGTTGGCATAGGTCGCGCCATCGTTAAACAGCAGCGCCGCGCCACGGGCGACATACATCACGCCCAGGGTACAGATGAAGGGGGCGACGCCCAACCGGGTAATCATCGCCCCGTTAAGCATGCCCACCAGCACACCAAACAGCGCTACCACCAGAATCACCTCCGGCACGTTCAGAAAGAGCCGGTTCCCGTCCCATAACGGGATGCCTGCGGTCAGCAACGCCCCCGCGACCATACCGCAGATACCGGCAACCGCGCCCACCGAGAGATCAATGCCGCCGGTCAGGATCACCAGCGTCATGCCAATCGCCAGCAGGCCGGTAATCGCCACATGCTGCGTCATGATCAGTACGTTAGAGGGCGTCAGAAAATTCGGCACCATGACGCTAAAGAAACCGACGACGATCAGTAAGGCAATAAAGGTACGCGCCTTGAGCATATACATATAAAGCAGATATTTTTGGTTCATGGAGTTCTCCGGCACCTCAGGCTTGCGGGGTTGACGCGCTAATCAGTTTTTCGCGCGTGGCATCCGCGCGGGGAAGATCGGCAGTAATACGGCCGTCGGCCATCACCAGAATGCGATCGGCCAGCGCCATGACCTCATCCAGTTCAGACGACGAAAACATGACCGCCAGCCCCTGTTGCGCCAGCTGACCAATCAGGTGGTACACATCGGTTTTGGCGCCCACATCAATGCCGCGCGTGGGTTCATCGAGCAGGACGACCTGAGGACCGGTCATCAGCGCTTTGCCCAGCACCACTTTCTGTTGGTTGCCGCCGCTCAGCGAGGTGATGGGCAGTTCGCTGTCGCTGACTTTAATGGCCAGTTGCCGAATCATCTCATTCACCCGCTGCTGCTCCCGTTCAGGGTTTACGAGGCCCAGCGCGCGTCGAAACCCGCGCAGGCTGAGATCGGACAACGTCATGTTGGCGGTGATCGACATCAACCCCACGATGCCTTCGCCCTTGCGATCCTCCGGCACCAGCGCAATACCACGCCTGAGCCGCTGCTGAAAATTACAGGTATCCAGTCGCTGCTCACCCAGACAGATATGCCCGTCCTGACAGGGCTGTAGCCCGATCAGACCTTTAAACAGCTCCGTTCGCCCGGCACCCAGCAGACCATAAATCCCAATCACCTCGCCTTTGCGCAGGCTAAAACTGACTGCATTCAGGCGGTAACCGCCGTTCTGATGCAGCGCCGTCAGCCCGTCGACTTTCAGTACCGTTTCGCCCTGTACGGCAGGCTGATAGTCGAAATGTTTTGTCTTGTCGCCCACCATTTGCGCAATGATCCAGGGCACGCTGGCCTCGCGCACCTCCCGTTCCGCAATAAAGCGCCCGTCCCGGAAAATGGTGATGTGGTCGCCAATTTCCATCAGTTCTTCCAGCCGATGGGAGATATAAATGATGGTGACGCCACGTCGCTTGAGTTGCTCAATCACGTTGAACAGCACTTTGACTTCCGACTGACTCAGGGCGCTGGTGGGTTCGTCCATGATCAGCACGCGCGTGTCCTTTGACAGCGCCCGGGCAATCTCTACCAGTTGTTGATGACCAATGCCTAACTCATCCAGCGGCGCACAGGGATCGACGTCCAGCTCCAGCCGCTCCAGCAGCGCCTGGGCCAGCTGATACTGGTACTTTTCATTGATGACGCCGCGCTGAAAGAATTCGTTGGCGATAAAGATGTTGTCCATCACATTCATATTGGGGAACAGGTTCAGTTCCTGAAAAATAATGCTGATGCCCAACTTCTCAGCCTGATGAGTGGAACTGAGCGTAACCGGCTTGCCATCCAGCCAGATTTCACCTGATGAGGGCGTTTCAACCCCCGCCAGCATCTTCATCATGGTGGATTTGCCTGCGCCGTTCTCCCCGATCAGCACATTTACTTTGTTGCGATAGACCCGATAATTGACCTGATCCAGCGCGGTCACACCGGGATACACGCGTGACAGGCCACGCGTTTCAATAATGACGTCGTCTTGCGGTTGCGCTTCAGGCATGATCACCTCCTCACTGACGCGTAATCTGGGCTGGCGTGATAGCAGGAAGGGCGCGCGGAATATCCCAGCTACTGAACACCCCTACCACCTGGACGTGATCACCGGTTTTGATATGGCTGTCCTTCATCATGTTGACGGCCTGCTGATTAATGGCTTTGCCAAAATCACTGAACAGATCCTGATTGTTGAAGTCCTGATAGCTGGTGCCTTTATACGCATCCCGCAGCGCCGTACCACGAATGATCGGGCCCGTCTGAATAGTGACAGTGTCACCTGATGCATCTTTGACTTTCATTTTGCCGTTGCGCGAGGTGGTCTCCAGCGCCGTGACATCGCCGCTGACACTGACGCTAAAGACACAGGGGTTTTCGCTTTGTGAGCGATAGCCGAGCGCCTTACAGGCGCTGTCCAGATCCTTCTCTGCCTGCAGCCGCTGCATCAACTCGCCCAACGGTCTGGCCTGAGCGACGATCTGCGGAACCAGCTTCTGCTGCCAGAGGGCGTGGATGTTGGCCATGTGCGGATTGGGGGGATTCTTGAGATCGGCCAGTTCCTGCTGCGAGACAATACGGCAGCCACTCAGCGCGGCGGTCACCAGTATCAGACAGAGTCGGTTGTACATACATTCTCCCTGGCGCCCGTAAAGACGGGCGCAATACGCGTGAATTACGACTTGTAGTTAAAATCTTGTACGTTTTTGGCATTGTCTGGCGTGATCAGAATGCCGCGAAACATCACACGTTGTTTCTCCGGCTTGACGCCCTTCTGGATGTAGTTATCCAGGTCAGTCATGCCCTGCGCGGCAATCGCCTGGGCCTGCAGCATGACGGTGGCTTTTAAGGTCCCGGCTTTCACCGCATCACGCTCGTCATTGCTGCCGTCAATCCCGACCACGACCACATCGTTGCGGCCTGCCGCTTTTAGTGCGGCAATCGCGCCCAGCGCAACCGGACCATTACCGCAAATCACCCCTTTTACGTCCGGGTGGGCCTGTAAAATGCTGTCCATGATGCGTTTGCCGTCGATAAGCGTGCCTTTGGCATCCTGACGGGCGATGCTTTGCATATCGGGATACTGTTCCAGCACCTGGTGGAAGGATTTTGAACGGGTGACGCAGTTGTTGTCTGCGAGGTTACAGGTCAGCTCGGCATACTTGCCTTTCTCACCCATTTTCTCGACAAACACGTTGGCCACATCCGAACCGGCCTGAAAATTGTTATGGGTGATTTGTTCCAGCGCCACATCGTCTACCGGGATTTCGCGATTGATTAACACCACCGGTATCCCGGCGTCTTTCGCTTTCTTAATGGCCGCGACGCTGGCTGTCGAGTCCGCGTTATCCAGAATGATGCCCTGCACTTTTTTGCCGATGGCCGCATCGATCAGCTCATTTTGTTTTTTGACATCCTCACCATGAGACAGCACCGAGGTTTTGTAGCCCAGTTCCTGCGCTTTCAGATTGGCCCCCTTCGCTTCTGAGGCATAATAGGGATTATCCAGGGAGTTAACCAAAATCATGATGGTGCCCTTTTCCACGGCAAGCGCCGCGTGGGAAAACAGGCAGGCGGCAATCGAAGTACAGAGCAACGTCGTTTTTTTCATGGTGATGTCTCGCTATTATCGTTGTGGCAGGGAAAAGATGACGGGGCCGGTCGCCTTACCAGATGGTGAATCCACCGTCGATCATCAGGTCAGCACCGGTGATCATGTCGCTGCCATTGCTGGCAAAGAACAGGACGGCGGCGGCAATTTCGTCGGTATAGGCAAAGCGGCCTAAGGGGATGAGTTTTTTCATTTCTGTGCCCTTCTCACCGCGCCAGGCTTTTTCGCCCATGGGCGTCAGTACCACCGTCGGTGATAAGGTATTGACGTTAATGCGGTGCGGGGCGAACTCTTTCGCCATCACCTTTGTCATACCCAGCAGGCCAGCTTTCGCCGAGGTATAGGCCACATGGTTGTCGATAGCGATGGAGGCCGCCTGAGAGGCGATATTAATAATCTTGCCGCCGTTGCCAGCCCGGACCATGCGTTTCGCCACTGCCTGCGAGCACAGAAAAGGCCCGGTCAGATTGACGGCGATCTGCTTTTGCCATTCCGCAAATTCGGTGTCCAGCACCGGCTGGAGCATCACATAGCCCGCGCAGTTCACCAGAATGTCGATATGTCCGTAGTGGTTTTCCACCTCCCCGAACGCCCGTTCAACGTCGGCAGGTTCCGTCACATCACAGCACACCAGCTGCACCGGCTGACCCGCGAACGTCTCACGCAGGTGTTCCGCCTTTTCGGCTTCAAAAGGCGGATAAAGCAGCGCCAGGCGAGCCCCTTTCTTCAACAGCATCTCGTTACTGGCCATGGCAATGCCGCCCAGGCCGCCCGTCACCACGGCTACTTTGCCGCTGAGATCCATGTTGTTGTCTACGCCATAACGCAGGTTAACGTCATATTCACTGCTCATCCGACTGTCCTCTCAGGTTTTAATTCCCCACAATCATTTTCGAACAAAAATATATGCTATCGAATTGATGGTTAATGTGGCTAAGATCAAATTTCGCGAAAATGCCCTTCAGGCAGCGACAGCCCGTTAAAATCCCGTGATCCAGATTACAGATCCCGTGAAACAGGCGGTGCAAACGGTGACAGGCTGAGAGACAGGAGGCGACAATAAGTCATATTCATTTTCGTTCGAAAACACACAGAGATTCGGGACTCACTCGCCAACGCGAAACCGGCAAGGTAAACTCTTTCACAGCGCGTGAATGCACGAAGCCCGATGCAAGTAAAAGAGGGAGCATTTCGATTGAAAAGCAAAACTGAGCAGTTAGCTGAAATGCAGCAGCGGCGTGAAAAGATTTTAGAGATGATTCGGGAAGACGGCACGGTAACGGTTAAAGCGTTAACCCAAACCTTTGGGCTTACCGAGGCCACGCTGCGGACCGACCTGCGCATGCTGCAAAAACAGGGGTTTGTACAACGCTATCATGGTGGCGCAACGCTGGTGACCGGCAAGCAGAACACCGGCCTGTTGCAGCTTGAACGTCAGACGCATCTGGAAGAGAAAGACGCCATTGGTCGTCTGGCCGCGCAGCACATCGAAAATGGCGATACGGTGATTTTCGATTCCGGTACGACAACGACGGCGATTGCCGATGCCATCAGCCACATTCGCCGTCTGTCCGTGGTGACCACCGCCGTCAACATCGCCCTGAAACTGGGCGGTGAGCCGGGCATTAATGTGTTGCTGACAGGCGGCACCTTTAAGTTTCCGACGCTGTCAACGTCGGGCGAGAAAGCGGCCAGCTTTTTTGAAAATGTGCTGGCGGAAAAGCTGTTTCTCGCCACCGCCTGTATTTCGCCGCGGCTGGGCCTGAGCTTTCCCAGTGAAACCGATATTAAAGTGAAAATGGCGATGATTAACTCCGCCAGTACCGTTTATGTTGTGGCGGACTCCAGCAAAATCGACAAGGTCTCGATGTTTGCCCTGCCCTGCGACTGGAGCCACATCCACTATCTGATCACCGACAGTGGGATCAGCCCGTCGCATATTGCGGCCTTTGAAGCGCTGGGCGTCAGGGTGCTGGTTGCGCCCACTCCGACCCGCCGGTCAGGATAGCCTGTCCCTGATTTTCCCCCGACGCCGTCATCGTCAGTGCGATGCCGTCACGCTCATCGCCGCCTCGCGCGATTGGGCAGCCATAAGATCGGCACGGTAATAGCGCACCACGTCGCCTACAATCAGTAACGACGGCGACACCGGTTTTTGCTGTTCGACCGTATCAGGCAACCCGGCCAGCGTGGTGATCAGCACCCGCTGGTCCCGGCGCGTACCGTTTTCAATGATTGCCACCGGCGTCGCCTCACTGCGGCCATATTCCCGTAACCGGGCGCTAATCACGCTGCTCCAGCTTAACCCCATGTAAAACACCAGCGTCTGATTGGTGGCGGTCAGCGCCGCCGCATCCAGCTGCGGTTCGCCGCTGCGCCCGTGCCCGGTGATAAAGCGCAATGACTGGGCGCAGTCACGGTGCGTCAGCGGAATGCCGCTGGCAGCCGCACAGCCCACGGCGGCGGTAATGCCGGGTACCACCTCGCAGACAATATTCGCCTGCTGCAGGCTGACCATCTCTTCGCCGCCACGGCCAAAGATAAAGGGATCGCCGCCTTTTAACCGCACGACATTGCGCCCGCTGGCGGCCAGATCCACCAGCAGTTGATTGATCTGTGCCTGCTTCAGGCCGTGATGACCCGGCTGTTTACCAACGTCGATACAGAGCGCGCTGCTGGCGACTTCCGCCATCACCGCTTCGCTGACCAGGCGATCATAAACCACGACGTCCGCGCGTTGTAGCAGACGCAGCGCCTTGACTGTCAGTAGCTCCACATCCCCCGGCCCGGCCCCGACCAGCCAGACCTTGCCCGGGCCAGACGCGTTTTCCGGCGCCAGCAGTTTATCTAAAGCGTTGATCGCGATCGTCATTCTTCCTCCGGTACAGCAACGGAAAGCAAAAGGTGTTTTAGCTCCGGCAGACAGGAGCCGCAGTTAGTACCACAGTTGAGTGCGTTACCCAGTGCCTGGGTGCTGTGACAGCCCTGTTTAATCGCCTGTAAGATCGTGTTTTCTCCGACGCCAAAGCAGCTACAGATCGTCCGGCCAGCCACGGCACGTTGTGCCGATTGTCCCGCCAGCAGAGCATGCCGTTCCGCCGCATTCGCCGGCGCCTGGCGAAAAGCCTGCGCAACCCAGTCATGATCGATCGCGGGTAACGACGCGCCGGCATAAAAGGCCAGCTGCAGCTCACCGTTGCGCCAGGCCAGCAGGCGGTAATGCGGTTCCGCCGCGTGGGCGGTTTGCCGTTGCAGCCCGTCCAGCGGGATCGTTGCCGTGAGCCACTGTTCTGGCGAACCGTCTCCGGCCAGGCTAAAACGTTGCGCGCCCTCATAGGGTGTACGCGCCCAGTAGCGCAGCCCGTCAGGCGGGCTTACGTCGCGCTGCCAGAGCCAGCCCTGCCAGCGGGTGTGGAGCGGCTGGATACGTACGGCGGTTTGTTTAAAGGCAGGCTGTGCCGAGACCGGACAGCGGGTTGAGGCCACCAGCCCGCCGACCGTGCCCTGCAGACTGAACTGTCGGTTCCAGTGCATAGGGACAAAGATCTCACCGCGTCGCAGACCGCTGTCCAGCGTCACGCGCACCGTCATCCAGCCCGCGTCGGACTGCACCCGTGCCAGTGCCCCCGCGCACAGGCCATAGCGTTGTGCGTCCTGCGGATGCAGTGCTGCAAACGGCTCATCACAATGCTGCATGAGCCGGGGAACCAGGCCTGTGCGTGTCATGGTGTGCCACTGATCGCGGATCCGTCCGCTGTTCATCAATAACGGATACGCCGCCCTGCACGTGACGGGCTGCGGCGTGGCCGGTGGCAACAGGCGGGCTTTACCATCAGGATGGTAAAAGTGCCGGTCGCTAAACAGCCGCGCGCAACCCTGGGGATAGCGGGCGTTGACCGGCCACTGCACCGGCGTCAGCGCATCCCACTGTGCGTCGCTCATCCCGGCCAGACCGCTGATATCAAACGCGCGCTGGCCATTGTTCTCAAACCCCGACAACGCCGCGTGTTCGCGGAAGATGGCTGCCGGGTGCGTCCAGGCAAAGCCTTCATGAAAACCCAGACGCTGGGCGACCTGGGCGAGTAACCACCAGTCCGGTTTCGCTTCTCCGGCCGGGGGCATAAACGCGCGCTGGCGGGAAATCCGGCGTTCAGAATTGGTCACGGTGCCGTTCTTTTCCCCCCAGCCCTGCGCGGGTAGCAAAATATGCGCAAAGGCGGTGGTATCCGTTTGCGCCAGTACGTCTGACACAATCACCAGCGGACAGGCAGCCAGCGCCCGGGCAATGCGATTGCCTTCTGGCATCGAAACCGCCGGATTGGTGCCCATAATCCATACGGCTTTGATCGCCCCGCGCTCAATGGCGTCGAACAGATCGACCGCCGTCAGGCCGGGCTGACGCGCCATACGCGGACTGCGCCAGAAACGCTGTAAACGGTCGCAGTCTTCCGCGGTGAAACTCATATGAGCCGCCAGTTGGTTGGCCAGTCCGCCAACCTCCCGCCCGCCCATCGCATTCGGCTGTCCGGTCAGCGAAAACGGGCCGCAGCCGGGTCGGCCTATCTTGCCGCTGAGCAGATGCGCATTGAGAATGGCATTGTTGTTGTCACTGCCGCTTTGTGACTGGTTGATGCCCATACACCATAAGGTCAGTACGCGCTCATGCCGGGTAAACAACCGGTAGAACGCGGCGATCATGTCGTGGCTGATATCACAATGGGCTGCCACCGTCGCACAATCCCACTGCCGCGCGGCCTGTATGGTTGTGTCTACACCGTCCAGATGCGGCAGCATCGTGGCGTCAATGCCGCTATGCTGTTCCAGCCAGTGCAACAGGCCCGAAAACAGGGCCGGATCGCTGCCCGGCCGGAGCGGTAAATGCAGATCGGCGAATTCACAACTGGCCGTGCGGCGCGGATCGATCACCACAACCTGCATCTCAGGGCGCTGCGTTTTTGCCTGCTTCAGGCGCTGAAACAGCACCGGATGAGCCCAGGCGGCGTTCGAGCCGACCAGGATAACCACCTCGGCCTGATCCAGATCCTCGTAACAGCACGGCACGGCATCCGCGCCGAACGCCCGTTTATAGCCCGTCACCGCTGAGGCCATACACAGGCGTGAATTGGTATCGATATTGGCGACGCCGAGAAAACCTTTCATCAGCTTGTTCGCCACATAGTAATCCTCGGTCAGCAACTGGCCGGAACCGTAAAAAGCCACCGCCTCCGGGCCGTACGTATCGATAATCCTGCGCAGTCCGTCAGCCGCGGCATCCAGCGCCGTCTCCATGTTGACGCGCTGGTGATGAAGCTGAGGATGCAGCAACCGTCCGGCCTGTGTCAGGGTTTCGCCCAGCGCCGCGCCCTTCACGCACAGCCGCCCGGCATTCGCCGGATGACTGGCATCGCCCTGGACCTGAGCCGACGCGCTCTGCGACTGCGTGACCTCGACGCCGCAGCCCACACCGCAATAAGCGCAGGTGGTTTTCATGATGCCTGCGCCATCAGGTTAAGCGGACGGTTGGCGACCCACACCTGGCCGTCCTCCAGTTTGACCGGCCAGCAGCGCAGTTGATGCTGAGGGTTATCCAGGCTCTGTCCGTCCCGCAGGCGCACCCGCTGTTTGTAAAGCGGAGAGATCACCACCGGCTCCCCGGCAACATCGCCAAGGATGCCGCGTGACAGCACGCTGGCTTCGCTGCCTGGCTCACGATCCTCCAGCGCATAACAGTCATCACCCAGACGGAATAAAGCAATACGGACGCTGCCAAGACGGGCCCCGATGCCGGCCTCTGGCGGGATGGCCTCCAGCGGACAGATTTCGCTCCAGGGTTCGGCGGGCAGATGCATCAGGGGAATACCGCTGGCCTTGTGGGGCTGGCGTTGTCCGCGCACGCGTGCATAGTGCAGCGTTTCGTCCGGGTGATCGCTGTTCACTGTGGCGGTAAACAGCGCACGTCGCGAAGGATCGGCCAGCGTGGTCTGCCATTCACACTGCCAGGTGTCCACCACCTGTTGCATGTCCTGTTCCAGCGTGGCGGCGATCCCCAGGCTGTCATGAATCACCACCTCACGCAGGTAGTCCAGCCCGCCCTCCATGTTATCCATCCAGACGCTGGTACGCTGCAGGCGATCCGCCGTGCGCACGTAGAACATCAGAATCCGGTCGACGTACCGGATCAACGTGTCATCGTCCAGATCGCTGGCAAACAGTTCCGCATGGCGTGGCTTCATGCCGCCATTGCCGCAGACATACAGGTTCCAGCCGTTTTCCGTGGCGATGACCCCGATATCTTTACTTTGCGCTTCCGCACATTCGCGGGTACAGCCGGACACGGCCATCTTGATCTTATGTGGTGCGCGCAGGCCCTTATACCGGTTCTCCAGCGCGATGGCGAAGGCGGTAGAATCCTGCACGCCATAACGACACCAGGTCGAGCCAACGCAGGATTTCACTGTACGCAGGGATTTTCCGTAGGCATGACCGGTTTCAAAGCCGGCTTCCAGCAGGGTTTCCCAGATAGCAGGCAACTGGTCCAATCGCGCACCAAACAGATCGATACGCTGGCCGCCGGTGATTTTGGTATAGAGATCGTAACGCGCGGCCACTTCGCCGATGGCGATCAGGCCCTGTGGCGTGATCTCGCCCCCTGGCACGCGCGGCACTACCGAATAGGTGCCATCTTTCTGGATATTGGCAAAGTAACGGTCATTCGTGTCCTGTAAGGGTAAATGGGCCGGTTTCAGCAGGTAATCGTTCCAGCACGAGGCCAGCAGCGAACCCACCAGCGGTTTACATACCTCGCAACCACAGCCCCGTCCGTGGCTGGCCAGCAGCTCGTCAAAGGTTTTGATGCCATTGATACGGATCAGGTCATACAGCGCCTGACGGGAATAGGCGAAGTGCTCACAGATGTCTTTTTTAACGGCGACGCCCTGGTTTTCCAGCTGAAACTCCATCACCTGTTTTACCAGCGCGGCGCAGCCGCCACAGCCGGTTGCCGCTTTGGTACAGCTTTTAATACTGGCCATCTCGCCACAGCCACTTTGCACCGCCTGGCAGATATCGCCTTTACTGACGTTATGACAGGAGCACACCTGGGCGCTGTCCGGCAGCGCAGCGACGCCCAACCCTTTGGCCGGCGCGCCATTTAATACAGGCAAAATCAGCGCTTCCGGTGCTGCCGGCAGCGGCATGTCATTTAACATCGTTTGCAGGAGGGTGGCATAGTCGCTGCTGTCTCCCACCAGCACGCCGCCCAGCAGTCGTGTATTGTCGGCGCTCACGACGATCTTCTTGTAAATGCCTTTTGGTCCATTGGCCCAGTGGTAGCTCAGGCTGCCCGGTGTTTTGCCGTGCGCATCGCCAAAGGAGGCGACTTCTACGCCCAGCAGCTTCAGTTTGGTGCTCATGTCGGCACCGGTGAACTGCGCGGGTTCGGCCGCCAGATGCCCGGCCAGCACTCGCGCCATCTGGTAGCCCGGCGCTACCAGGCCAAAAATCTGCCCGTTCCACAGCGCGCATTCGCCGATGGCATAAATGTCGCTGTCACTGGTCTGGCAATGGTCATTGATGGTAATGCCGCCGCGCGGCCCCACGCTGATGTCGGCACTGCGGGCCAGCTCATCACGCGGACGGATACCGGCAGAGAACAGCACCAGGTCGGTGGCCAGCTCGCCGCCATCGGCAAAGTGCAGCACCAGACTGCCGTCAGGCTGGCTGGCAATTTGTTCGGTCTGCTTCGCGGTATGTACCGTCACGCCCAGCGCGTCGATCTTTTGCCGCAGCATCAGCGCCCCGCCTTCGTCCAGTTGCACGGCCATCAGGCGCGGCGCAAACTCAACCACGTGGGTCTCCAGCCCAAGCTGCTTCAGCGCGTTGGCGGCCTCCAGGCCCAGCAGCCCGCCGCCGATCACCACGCCGCGCTGACTCTGGCGGGCACAGGCTGCGATGGCATCCAGATCGTCCAGCGTGCGGTAGACAAAGCAGCGCTCGCCGTCATGGCCGGGTACCGGGGGGACAAAGGCGCGCGAGCCGGTGGCCAGCACCAGCTTATCCCAGGCCAGCTCACGGCCCGCGCTGTCGCGCAGGCTGCGCTGCTGGCGATCGATCGCCTCTACCCGGCAACCGCTACGCAGTTCAATCGCGTTTTGGGCAAAAAATTCCTCGCTTACCAGCGACAACTGCGTGGCCGTTTTACCGGTGAAATACTCGGAAAGGTGAACCCGGTCGTAAGCCTGATAGCGCTCTTCGCCGTAAACCACCACGTGATAATGTTGATGCAGGTTACGATCGACCAGTTGCTCCAGAAAATGGTGGCTGACCATGCCGTGACCCACCACGGCTAATACAGGTTTCGTTTGGCTCATCACAGGGTTTCCTGCAGCCAGCGGCTGCGTTTCAGGTTCATCAAGGCCGAACAGCGTATTCACAGAAACCGGTCCGGCATTATGGAGTTGGTTCAGCAGCGCACCACTTTGCTGGCAGTCGCCATACAGCAGCACGCCGTTCAGCCGGCCGTCTTTGAGGAACAGGCGGCGATAGTGCCCGGCGATCGGGTCAAAACTAGTGACAGACGGGGCTTCGCGAACGTCACCGGCGCTAAACAGGGAAATGCCGCTGACTTTGAGACGGGTGCCCGTGGCCGCGCTGTAGAAATCCGCCTGAGGCCGATCGGCCAGTTGCGCCGCCAGAATCTTCGCCTGGGCCAGACAGGGCGCGACCAGACCGAAGGTCTCGCCGCTGATTTCACAACATTCGCCTACGGCATAAATTCCCGCGTGCGCACTGCGCAACTGGCGATCCACCAGAATGCCGCGCTGGCAGGGAATCCCGGCGGCCTGCGCCAGGGCGATTGCCGGCTGGACACCAATGGCCATCACCACCTGCCGCGCCGCCAGCACCCGGCCATCGTGGAGGATCACGCTATCCGTCCGGATCGCCGCAAGGCTGGTATTCAGTTCACAGCGAATGCCGCGCGCCCGGAGCTGAGCCAGCAGTAATTCCCCTGCCCTGGCGTCCAGTTGTTTGTCCAGCAAACACGACTGACGATGAAGCAGCGTAACCTGACGCCCCTGTGCCTGAAGGCCGGCGGCCGCTTCAATACCCAGAAAGCCGCCGCCGACCACCACGACCGGACCCTGCCCCGCCAGCAAAGTGTCTACATCCTGCAGCGTGCGAAAGGTGCTGACATGCGGCAGGTCGCTGCCTGGGACAGACGGCCGACAGGGCTGCGATCCGGTCGCCAGTACCAGGCGGTCCCAGTGCAGCAGGCGCTGGTCGGTGCGTAAGGTCCGCTCAGCGACATTCACCTGTTCCACCGTCTCTCCCGCCAGCAAGGTCATGCCGTGACGGTGATACCAGTCACGATCGTGGATCAGCGTTTGCGCAACGGTGGTTTCTCCGGCCAGCAGTGGCGACAACAGCACACGGTTATAGTTGCCGTGCGGCTCACGGCCAATCACGGTGATGTCGTAACGCGTCGGCGCCAGCTGCACCAGGGTTTCCACCATGTGCATGCCCGCCATCCCGTTACCCACAACCAGCAACCGTTGTCTCATGGTGTCGTCCTTATGCCGCCGAGGTTTGTTTTTCGTAGAGAAAATGCAGCACTTTCTGGCGCAGATGGTGATAACGCACGTCATCTGCCAGCGCCACGCGTGAACGCGGCCGGGCCAGGTCAATCGTCAGGATGTCGCCCACCTGCGCCGCCGGGCCATTGGTCATCATCAGCACCCGATCGGACAGCAACACGGCTTCATCCACATCATGGGTAATCAGGACGATGGTGGTGTTCAGCGCCTGCTGGATGCGCATGACGCTGTCCTGCAGATGCGCGCGCGTTAAGGCATCCAGCGCACCGAAGGGTTCGTCCAGCAGCAGCACGCGAGGTTTCATTGCCAGCGCGCGGGCGATGCCGACGCGCTGCTTCATGCCGCCGGAGATCTCGCCGGGGCGCTTATGCATGGCATGACTCATTTGCACCTGGTTGAGGTTGTGCTCGATCCAGTCACGTCTTTCGGCTTTGTTCATCTTGCCTTTGAACACCTGCTCGACCGCCAGCTCAACGTTTTGATACGCCGTCAGCCAGGGCAACAGAGAGTGGTTTTGGAACACAACGGCGCGCTCAGGGCCGGGGCCGGTAACTTCGCGGTTATCGCACAACAGGACACCGCTGGTAGGCCGGGTTAAACCGGCGATCAGGTTGAGCAGCGTGGATTTACCACAGCCAGAGTGACCGATCAGGCTCAGCGTTTCCCCCTGATGAAGATCAAAACTGACATTATCGAGCGCCAGAAAATCGCCGCCGGAGGTGGTAAAACGCTGGCTGACCTGCTGTACACGAATGATAGGTTGCATAGTGTTCCCCTTATTTATCCCAGCTAAAGCGACGCGCCAGCAGCATCAGTCCCTGCTCCAGTAGCAGGCCGACGACGCCAATCAGCAAAATGGCAATCAGGATGTTTTCAACATTGAGGTTGTTCCACTCGTTCCAGATCCAGAATCCGATCCCCAGGCCGCCCGTCAGCATTTCGGCGGCCACGATCACCAGCCAGGCGATGCCAATCGACAGGCGGACCCCGGTCAGCACCGCTGGCAGAACGGCGGGAAACAGGATGCGGCGCAGGATGGTCCATTCCGACAGTTGCAGCACGCGCGCCACGTTGAGGTAATCCTGGGGAATGCGCTGTACGCCTTCTGCGGTATTGATAATCATCGGCCAGATGGAACAGATAAAAATGGTCCAGCTGGAGGCCGGTTCGGCCCGCTGAAACAGCAGCAGGCCGATAGGCAGCCAGGCCAGCGGGCTGACCGGGCGCAGTAGCGCGATAACCGGATTGAACATGCGTGCTACAAAGGTAAAACGCCCCAGCAGAAAGCCTGCGGGAATCCCCACCAGCGCGGCCAGACCAAAGCCGACAGCCACGCGCTGCAGCGAGGCCAGCACATTCCAGCCGATGCCCTGATCGTTGGGACCGTTGTTATAGAACGGATCGGCGAACAGGACTTTCGCCGCCTCCCAGGTGGCGTACGGGCCGGGAAAGCCTTTGCTGGAAAGCGCCGCGATCTGCCAGATCAGGAGCAGAAGCAGCACACCGCACAGCGCGGGAATGGCACGCTGCAAAAACGGACGCAGGCGCGCAGGTGAACGCATCTTTTTCGGCGTCACCTGAAGGGGCACCACGGTGGCGTGGGTGGGCAGCGTCTCAGGCTGCGCCAGCGAGCGAGTCTGGGTTTTCATCACGACCTCTCTTTATGGTTAATGGCAAAGCTGGCGGCGTAAGCGGCAGGATTCGTGCCATCCCATACCTTGCCGTCCATCAGGGTGCTGCTGCGCATCTCACTGCCGGGCAACGTGACGTTGCCGACAGCGCTGGCAGCCTGTTTGTAGATATCGATCTGGTTGATCTGCTTTGCGACAGCCAGGTAGTCCGGATCCTGGGTCAGCATTCCCCAGCGCTTAAGCTGGGTAAGGAACCACATACCATCGGACAGATACGGGAAACTGACGCTGCCGTCATGGAAGAAGCGCATCGCATGCGGATCCTGCCATTTCTGTCCCAGCCCGTTTTCGTACTGGCCGAGCATGCGGCCTTGCAGAATCTCAGGTTTGGTGTTGATCCAGGCGCGCCCGGCCAGCACCTGCGCCGTTTCGCGGCGGTTATCATCGGAGGCATCGATCCAGCGTGCCGTCTCAAGGACAGCCGCCGTCAGCGCGCGCGCCGTATTGGGGTTCTCTTTCACCCACGCGGCGCGGGTGCCGAGAATTTTTTCGGGATGATCGGGCCAAATCTGCTGACTGGTGGCGACGGTAAAACCAATATCGTCGCTGATGGCGCGCTGGTTCCACGGCTCGCCCACACAGAAGCCGCTCATATTGCCAATCTTCATATTCATCACCATCTGCGGCGGCGGCACGACGACGGTGCGCACGTCATCAAACGGATTGATACCGGCATTCGCCAGCCAGTAGTACAGCCACATCGCGTGGGTGCTGGTCGGAAAGGTATGGGCAAAGGTGAGACTGCCTTTGGCCTGGCTGTCGATGGTCTTTTTCAGGCTGGCGGCATCGGTAACCTTCTGCGCTTTCAGCTGGTTCGACAGGGAGATCGCCTGGCCATTGTTATTAAGCGTCATCAGGTTCGCCATCGCATGCTGCGGGCCGGCAACGCCCAGTTGCAGGCCATAGATCAGGCTGTACAAAACGTGTGCCGCATCGAGCTCACCGGAGATCAGCTTGTCGCGGACGGCTGCCCAACTGGCTTCTTTACTGGGCTGTAGCGTCAGACCATATTTTTTGTCAAAGCCTTTCACCGAGGCCATGACGACCGGCGCACAGTCGGTCAGCGGAATAAATCCCACCCGCACGGTGGCTTTTTCTGGCGCATCGGAACCCGCCGCCCATACGGCGTTGCGCAATCCCGGCAACAGCCACAGCCCGCCAACGGCGGCGCTGGATAACAGCAGTTGACGACGAGACAGTGAAACTGGCGATTTGCTCATTTTTTGCCACCCTCAGGAAATAAAAAAAGGCGTCCTCTCCACTGCTTTCACAGGGAGATGGACGCCTTTATCCAAAGCACTCGCTTTACCGCCGTTGGCAAAGCAAATGCACACACTCAGTAAGGTAAAGCAAACCGCGTGCCAGCTTTGAAACGGTCCTGCGCGTGGCGCTTCAGGGTTTCCTCTGGCGAGTTTTTAACCGATTTTGCACATTGGTGACGCAGATCACGCACAAGCATTGTGCAGCTAACGCTTTCGAGTTACCTCTTCATCGTGGCGGCCACCGTGACGATCGCCTGAGCGATTTCCGGCAGCCGTTTGTTCTGATCCATCGCGCTTTTACGCAGCCGTTGCCAGGCGTGCTCTTCACTCAACCCATGCTGCTGCATCAGCCAGTTTTTAGCCTGGTCGAGCAGTTTGCGCTCTTCCAGCGTGGCGCGCAGAGTGGCCAGCTCATTGGCCTGATGCTGCAAACGCTGGGACTGCTCCGCGATCAACGACAGCAGCGAGCGACCGAGCTGGGGCGCCAGCCCGTCGCTGTTCAGCGCACCGGACTCGGCAGCCAGCCAGTCCGCCCCGGAGACATATAACGTAAAATTGCAGCCCGACTGTGCCACATGCAGGGGTTCAGCGGCCTGATGCTGTGCCAGTGCGATCGCCTCGCGGCAGCGCGACATCAGCGTGGCTGACAGCTGATCCTCCAGCAGTTTCATTTGATCGATACGCTGTGACAGCAGTGAAAACCAGTGCGGTGCGCCGCTGTCATCCCGCCGCCCGTCGGTACAGGCAATGCGCCGCAGTCGTTCAATCTCGCGACTGGCCTGCGCCAGCGGCTGCCAGTGGTGCAAAACCGCCTCATCGGCAAACTGCTGGAACGTCGAAAAACTTTGCTCCTGTGCTTCAATTAAGGCCACCATGGCGCTGCGCTGCTCTGCGCTGAACTGGCCGGCGGCAAAGCCGGCCGCTCCCAGAGCGCGTTCCTGTCCCGCCAGCTCTTTGCCCTGCATAAAGCTGAACAGCGCAATGAGCGCGCGGGTAATGTCAGGATGGCTGGCGGTGTCGGCGGCTTCAAAGACCAGGTTCAGTAAGCTACGGATAATGGTGTTGAATGCCGCAACGGCCTGCGCGTGCGCAATCTGTTGTTGCGTAATCTGCTGGCGCAACGCCGGTAACCCGGCCAGGGCCTGCAGCGCGGCGGCGATCAGGTTACAGAACCGGCTGTATCCCGGCTGGGCTTCGGCTTTGGGTAAGGCCTGGCAAAAATCCCGTTGGCAGCGCGTCACATCCTGCTCACTGGCGAGCCGCTGCTCACCGTAAAGCCGGCCTTCAGAACAAATCCACAGAGTGCTCGCCCCCCGCTCACGCTGAAGCTGATGCACCAGTTCGCTGACGGTGGTAATGAGTTTACCGGTCTGGCGAAGGCGTTGCAGGCTGGCAATATCGCTTTGCCGTGAGGCCTGCACCCAGCTCAGTGCGTCATCCATTGCTCATCCCCTTTTCGTACAAAAAAGGAGTCAAGCAAAAGCCGTGCCGTTTCCGCCCCATCTTTTCTTAGCCTGACGGCTTGTGCCGCACGTTCCGCCCTTTCCGTTTCTCACTGCGGTGTAAAGTGGTTAACGCGGCTTATTCTTTTACCCAGGCCGCCGGGCCGTGGCAGGGATGGGATCACCCGCTTTTTTGAGGCGAAATGTCGCGAGTAATGCGCCCGATACTGCCCCGGAGGTGCCATCCCTGAAGCCCCTGCACAAGGAACGGGCTAAACGGCCATTACCATGCTATATCATTGGGTGCAATGGTTTGAATTCTCAAAAGTCTTAGGTAGACTGAGCGCTGTAAAGAGTGACCATGAGCGGCCTTGTCTCTGAACAGATCACCTGCCCGGCTGTGCGCCTCCCGATGAGGAGGCGCGATACGTGTGATAAACATGGTGCAGGCAGAGACACTGACGTGAGGAAAAGGGTGAAAAATCATTTAGCGTTTTGCCCGTTAGCTGCACATTTTTTGTCCGGCAGCAAAACGCCCCCTCCTCGGTCAATGCCGATTCGCCGGTGACGTGCAGTGGAACGCGCGCGCCCTGTTCGGGACATGCCCACCGCCCTTGCCTGAGTCAGGCCGCGCGGGCAAAGGCTCAACACAGCCCCGGTCCACCCTGACGTTGCCGATACGGATATGCCATTGCGGTGATGTCCGCGGGCAGGCTCCCGGCGAGGTTGAGCTGACCACCGGTGTGAACCATCGTCCTGACGGTGACACGCGAGGCAGCACGCATTTGCATGGCCAGATAACTTAACCCCTGTGCGTTGACGTGGGTGGCGACAGCAGACACTGCGGTCCTGTCACGACGGCAACCTGGATCATGAACTGATGAAATTTAACCCCTGCCGTCCTGCGCATACTGCCGGACGCGCAACGCAACGCGGGAAGTACACACAGCCATGAGCGTGGAATCTTCACCGCGTGAGGTGACGACCTCTGGTCGCGAAAATTTGTTACTTAAAGCGGCCGCGCCTCTGCTGAATGCGGTGGTGCAAATTCGTCAGGCTGCTACCCACGATGACCCGGCAGGTTTACGTCAGTCTCTGATTGATGAAATCCGCCTGTTTGAACAACGCTGCAAGCAGGCAGGCCTGCCGTTTGAGATGATCATCGGTGCACGGTACTGTGTGTGCAGTGCCCTGGATGAAGCCGCCGCGCAAACGCCATGGGGCACGCGCGGCGTCTGGTCCGGCAACGGCATGCTGGTGACCTTCCATAATGAAAGCTGGGGCGGCGAAAAGTTCTTCCAGCTGCTTTCACGCATTTCACAAAGCCCTCAGCAGCACCTTTGGCTGCTGGAAATTATTCATTACTGCCTGCTGCTGGGTTATGAAGGGCGTTACCGGGGCAGTGAAAAAGGCCGGGCGCAGTGCGACAGCCTGCGGGCAAGGTTAAAAGCGCTGATCGACGAAACCCGTGCGCAGCAAACCACGGAGTCCACGCCGCTGGTGCAGGTACATCCCCTGGTTAATACGCTGGCCCGTCCGATGGTGCCACTCTGGGCCTGTGCCATGCTGGTCGCCCTGATCGGCTGCCTGATTTACAGCGGACTCAACTGGCGGCTCGGCAACGCGGCTGAGCCCCTGCTGCGCAGTCTGTATAATATGCCGTTGCCACAAATCATGATGAATCGTCGCCCTTCTTCGCCACAGGCGCTGCTCGACTTACGTCAGCGGTTAAATGACGTGATCGCCGCCGGCCAGCTCGAAGTCAGCGACGGTGCGTTTGGCAGCAAAGTGATTATCCCGGCAGACAAGCTGTTTGCCGAACAGGGCACGGTGATTAATCCGGTGGGCCGGGCGCTTCTGGCGCGCGTCTCCGCAGCGATGAAAGACGTCAAAGGCACCATTCTGGTGTCGGTGTTTACCGACGATCAGCCTGTTGACGGCAGTCGGTTTGCCTCAAACTATGAATTCTCTTTCGCCCGTGCCCGTGCGATTAGCCAGTTACTGCAGGTGCAACTGGCCGATTCACACGTGCTCCGGTCAGAAGGCCGCGGCGACAGCGATCCGCTGCTGCCCAACGACAGCAGCGAGAACCGTACCCGTAATCGCCGTGTTGAAATTACGCTGTTTGCCGCACCTGAAACACTGAGTACTCACCAAGGAACACCCTGATGCGCGCTTCTTTCCGCTTATTCTTAACGCATCGGCTGCTGTGGAGCTTTATTGGCGTCACGGCACTGAGTTGCCTGCTGTGGATGCTGGGACCGCTTATCGCGTGGAATGAAACCCGCCCGCTTGAACCCGCGCTACACCGCAAGATTGTGGTCAGTCTGCTTTATCTTCTCTGGATTGGTTTCCAGCTAATTCCTGCGCTGTACCGTGCCTGGTTCAACAGTCGCCTGCTTGACCGGTTGCAGGTCGCAGAGAGCGACGATCCGGCGGAACGGCAGGCCACTGAGGCGCTGCTCAGCCAGCGCTTTAGTGAGGCGGCCATGCGCCTCAAGCGCACCCATTTTGGCCGACGCCAGGGCAGCCTGTGGGCACGGATTAACGCCAATTACCTCTATCAGCTCCCCTGGTATCTGATGATTGGTGCGCCGGGTGCTGGTAAAACCACCGCTCTGCTCAATGCCGGCCTGAAATTTCCCCTGACCGATACGTTCGGCAACGAGGCCGTTCGCGGCGTCGGCGGTACCCGGCACTGCGACTGGTGGTTCACCGACAGCGCCGTGCTGATCGATACCGCCGGGCGCTATGCGTTACAGGAAAGCCAGCGGGCACGCGATGCCAGCGAGTGGCAGAGTTTTATCAATCTGCTGAAGCGCTATCGGGCGCGGCAGCCGATCAACGGCGTCATCCTGACCATCAGCGTCGCGGATTTACTCAGCGATTCGGCTGAGGCGCGTTACGAACAGGCGAATGCGCTGCGCGAACGGCTGAACGAACTGCATCAGCACACCGGTATTCATTTTCCCGTCTATGTCATGGTGACCAAAACCGACCTGCTGAAAGGCTTTATGAGTTATTTCGGCAGCATGGAGAAGGCCCGCCGCGATGCTATCTGGGGCTTCACGTTTCCCTGGGAAGCCGGTAAGCCACACAAGCAGGACTGGCATCTTCACTTCGAGGGGCAGTTTACGCAGTTAGAACAGCAACTGCAGCAGCAACTGGCCGGGCAAATGACCCATGAGCGCGACCTCAATGAGCGGGCAGAATGTTTTCTGTTTCCGCAGGAGTTTGCTTCGCTGCGTCCCCTGCTCAGCGAATACCTGGACAGCATTTTTTCCCCGCGTTCTGAGACCGTGGCCTGGAATCCTCGTGGGCTGTTCTTTACCAGCGGTACACAGGAAGGTTTGCCTTTTGACCGCGTGATGGGCGAGCTGAGCCGCAAACTGCAACTGCGTCAGGCGGGGGCACACTCGATTGCCGCCTGGGATCGGGTCAACCGCAACAGCCCTATTCCCGGCAATAAAGGCCAGAGCTTTTTTATTCGTGATTTGCTGAGCAATCTGGTGTTTAAAGAAAGTGGCCTGGCGGGCAGCAATCGTCGCTGGGAATACCGTAATCAGCTCCTGCACTGGATTGGCTATGGCATGCTGGCCGGAGCGCTGGTGATCATGAGCGGACTGTGGTTGATCAGCTACTATCAGAACCAGCATTATCTGCAGCAGGTTACCGCGCGCGTACCGGCAATTTCTGCACAAAGTCAGCAAGTGATACATCAGCCCGCTGATAATATTTTTGATCTGCTACCCTTTCTGAATAACCTGGTGAAGTTACCGGTGTCCGACCAGTTTTCTCTCGATAATCCGCCGCTTACTATGCGGGCAGGCTTATATCGTGGCAATCAGGTCAGCGATGCCGCCTGGGCGCTTTATCAAAATGCGCTTAAGTCTTTACTGCTGCCCCGGGTCGCTCAGCAGATCACCAACCTGCTGCGTAACGATCCCGGTGATGACAATGAATACAGTCGTAATGCGCTCCGCGCTTATCAGATGCTGTATCAGCCCAGAAACTACGATGGGGAATTTCTACGGGCCTGGCTACTGCAAAATCTGCAGCGTTCGTTACCTGAAAAGGTCAGCGCGCGGGATTTGCAGCAGCTTGACTGGCATTTAAGCCAGCTACTCGATCAGCAAATTCAGTCTTCACCTTATGCGCGTGACAATGCGCTGATGATGCGCAAGCTGGCTGATAATTTGAACAATGCGGGCCGCGGCGGCGCGGTACTGGCTATTGCCCCCGCGAAGGCACAGCGCCCGACAACGCATAATCCATAATGGCGAGGTGAACATGTCTGTATCTCTGGCCCCTGGCTGGTTTGGCAAACTGCCCTCAACAGGGGACTTTATACATCATCGGCTCACTGAACAGGTCATCACGCCGTGGAATCACTGGTTTCAGCAGGGCCTCATTCACTGGCATCAGCAGGACGCGGCCGTGAGCGCCGATTTTCTGCGCGCGCCGGTGTGGAATTTTGTGTTACCGATCACGCCAACGCGTCAGCAGGTACAGATGGGCTGCCTGTTACCGTCATGCGATCGTGTGGGGCGCGCCTGGCCGCTGCTGGCCTTGCTGAGCTTTCCGCTCAGTCAGTGGCATCCGGCACAGTTAACGATCTCGGGAGACTGGTATCAGGATTTGGGGGCCACGCTGCTGAATGCCGTGACTCACGGCCTGAGCCCGGACCAGCTCGATCAGCACATCCAGGCCCTGGCTCCGCTGATGGTCCCGGTGCAGCAGCCGTCAGATATTATGGATGTAATCGGTTTCGCGGACCTGCCCTGCACGCTGAGCTGGCAGGACGTCGCCGAACATTTCGACCCGCAGCAACACATAAGTTACTGGTGGAGCAACCGCAGTGACGGTTTCGTACATGCGACACACAAGCATAGCGGTACCCTCACGGCAGAACTGTTCTCATTACTGTTTAATCCGGCAGCAGGTGCACAGCCGGGACGCAACGGCCTCTATCCACCGATGTTCGAGTGAGACGTTGCCTTTGTCCTTCATAACGGGATAGCTCATGCAATTTACCATCGTTCAATGCACGTCTGATGTGCCGGTGAAAACCGTCACGTTTCATCCGCCGGGCGGCACGATCGGCCGCAGTCAGGATAACGATTTGGTGTTACCGGATGAAGCCCGTTCTATTTCTCGTCTGCAGGCGCTGGTGCACCTGTCCTGTAACGGGGAGTGCCGCCTGACTAATCAGGGCAGCGTGACACCGGTCGAACACAACGGTGTGCCGCTCAGCCGGGGGATGCAGGTGAGCCTGAAACACGGGGATGCTCTGCGCATCGGCGACTATGCCATCGACGTACGTGACCCTGCGGTACAGGGCATCAACAGCGATCCGTTGGCGTTTTTTAGCCATGCGGGCCCGCAGACGAATCCGCTGGATATCCCCGAATTTACTGAAGTCGAAGAGGTCGCTCAGGAACCTGTCGCCAGACGCCACGACCACAGGGGCGATGCCAGACTGGCCATCGATCCCCAGGCCGGTGAGTCCCGATATGCGCCCTCGCCCGCCGCACACGATCACGATAACCTGGTCGCGGCGCTGCTTGACGGTATGGGACTAAGCAACGGCCACAATACGGTGATTAACGAAGAACAGATGCGGACCACTGGCCGCATGTTAAGTCTGTTTTCGCAGGGCACGGTGGCATTGCTGTCGTCGCGCTCTATCCTTAAACGGGGCGTCAAAGCGGAAATGACGATGATCCTGAACGAAGCAAATAACCCGTTCAAGATTCTGCCCTCGGGCAAAACCGTATTGATGCAGATGTACCAGAGCCAGATGCCGGGCTTTATGCAGCCTGAACAGGCGGTACGGGATGCGCTGGTGGATCTGCAGGCACATCAGTTGGGCATGATCGCCGGGATCCGCGCCATCATCGCCGCCATGTTGCAGTCGTTTAATCCGCAGGGGCTGGAGGAGCAGGCGAAGTCAGATGGTGCCGTGTCAAAAGTCCCGTTTACGCCTTATCAAAAAGCCGCACTGTGGGACTATTTCACTCGCCGCTATCAGCGCACTGCGGGTGAAATCGAAGACGATTTCCATACGCTGTTTGGTGAAGCTTTCCTTCATGCTTACGACATGGAGGTGAATCAGTACAAAGATTCCCAGACGCGTACGGATGATGCATGAATATCGCGTTTGCCCAGCGAAGTCAGCAAGGTCAGCGTGATGAACATGCGGATCGCACCGGTGTGGTACTGGATGCCCATCAGGCCAGCTTCGTGGTATGCGACGGCGTAGCGGGACTGCCCGGTGGGGAACAGGCGGCACAACTGGTATGCGACAGCCTGCTGACTCAGTTGCACACCTGTCCGCACCTTACTCTCGCCTTCACACAGCAGGCGATAGAAACGTGCCGCTCTGTGCTTGAAATCGCACAGGGTAATAATCCGAATTTTGCCACGATGTGCACCACGCTGGCGGGCCTGTTTATCGACCGCACCCGACAGCGCGCATGGTGGGCGCACGCGGGCGACAGCCGGGTTTACCACTTTCGGCATGGCGTGCTCAATGCGGTCACCCGCGACCACAGCCTTGTGCAAAAACTGAGCGAGGCAGGCTATGAAAATACCGGAATTAACAGTAATTTACTTTATAATGCGCTCGGCACAGAACCTGCCCATCCTGTGAGCTTTTCTGACGAAATACTGCTGGAAGACGGCGATGCGTTTTTAGTCTGTAGCGACGGGTTTTGGCTCAATCTGACCACCCGGGAAATGGAGCAGACCTTGCGCATGGTGAATGCCTGTGAAGAGTGGCTGACGTTGATGGAACATGCCGTGAGCCGTGAAGTAAAGAAAGATAATCTGAGTGCGCTGGCCGTGTGGATCGGCGAACCGCAGGAGGCCACGCTGCTTTATTCGCTGGCTGACTCAACCCGTTTTCTGCCCTCTCGTGATGGATGAAAGAAACGCTATGAAAGTGTGGTTGCCCGCTCTGGCTACCTTGTTGATGGCCTTTACTGCGCAGGCGGAAAATTATCGCGTGGTGTACTCACCCAGCCTCGAACTGGAAGTGTATATCGACAACGTTGAAGGCAAAACGCCCGACGACTGGTGCCAGGAGACACTGCCACTGCGTATTGTCTCGGGTAAGAGCCAGAATGCAGAGATCCTTAAATCGTTCCTGCCGCGCGTCGGGACACTGTTAGCGAATCAGTGCAATGAACTGGACGTTCTGCCCTGGCAAATGACCAACAGCCAGGGCAGCGTGCTGGCTTCCGGCAGCGCCAGTAAATTGCAGAACTGGCGTCTGATTGTGAACGCTGATGCCGCCACAAGCAGTAACGTTCCGGTTGTCGCGTCGCGGCCAGCAGACAGCACCCCGTTACAGCATTTTGCGTTACCTGATGGCTGCCGCTTTCGCACCGCATGGGACGAAAACGGATTGTCGATCTTTGTCCCGCAAGGCGGTCGGTTGCGCTGCTCGTCGGAAGGCTGGCTCGAAGGCAACAGTGATATTACCGTCAGTGGACACGGCCAACCGCAGACGCTTGCCGTCACGTTTTACCAGGGTTACCCGATCGCCAGTCTGGCCATTGCCGGTAACGCTCTGCAAATCGTTAGCGTCAATAAACAGCGCATGATTATGACCCGTGCTGATGCGCCTGACAGCTGGCTGGTGCTGCCTTTCGACGATACGCAACATCTGTGGCGCTTTGAGGGCACCCTTCTGGTCAGAGCGGATAAAGCCACTGCGCAGCAGAATGCCAGCGCCCTGTCTGCACGGCTCGACATGGTGCGTAGCCGGTGGTCAGGCAGTTTACCGTCACAACAGAAAGTGAATGTGTTACTTGTGGACACCTTGCGCGCGGATCAGGTTGATCCCGGCGCAGGTGCCTGGCGTAACATCCATTAATTATCGCGTTGCCTGGCAAGCAGGCCCAGTTCAGAGAGTCCACTATGTCGGCTAATGACAATCAGAAAGCAGTACCGAATGCCTTGCCTGACGGATATCGCTTTAACGAGTTCGAAATCAAAGAAGTGATTGGCGGCGGCGGTTTCGGCATTGTCTATCGCGCATGGGACCATCAACTTGAACGCACCATTGCCATTAAAGAATACATGCCTGTTTCGCTGGCGGTCAGGACGGCGGATATGTCGCTGGAGCTGCGCGGTGAACGTTTTCAGAAACTGTTTAATGCCGGTCTGAACAGCTTTATTCAGGAAGCCCGACTGCTGGCACGCTTCAATCATCCGGGCCTGTTGCATGTCCTGCGCTTCTGGGAACAAAACGGCACCGCCTATATGGGCACACTTTACTACAACGGCATGACCTTGAAAGAGTGGCAGTTAACCAGCCATGAGTCTATCACCGAAGACTGGATTCGCCGCTTACTGCCGCCCTTGCTGGGGGCTATCAATACCATTCATCAGGCTGGCTATCTGCACCGTGATATTTCGCTGGATAATATTCAGATTCAGGAAAATCAACTGCCGGTGCTGCTCGACTTTGGCTCCGCCCGCAAAGAGATAGGCAATCTCTCTGATGAAACCGAAATCATGCTGAAGCCGGGGTTTGCGCCCATTGAGCAATACAGCGAAGAAGGCGAAGGTGAACAAGGCCCCTGGACAGACATCTATGCGCTGGGCGCGGTACTGCACACGCTGATTACCGGCTCCCCGCCGCCGGTCAGCGTGGTACGCTGCATTGAAGACAACTATCAACCGCTGGTGGTGCGTAAGCCTTCAGGCTATTCGCTGCCGCTGCTGCATGCTATTGACTGTGCGCTATTGATGAAACCGCACGATCGTCCGCAGAGCATCGACGTGTTTGCTGCCCTCATTGCCTTACCGGTCAGCGATGTGGAGGCGGTGGTTAACAGTCTGCAACAGCGCAATGACGCGCAAAACCAACTGGACGCAGCCGCGGCCGACACGGTCCCACCGGTGGTCCTGGCGATGAATCACGGGGCGACGATGGCGGAACCGCTGACCGGACGCACAGTGCGTCGTCCGTCACCGGGGCTTCTGGCGCTGGCCGCGGTTGCCGTTATTGCCGTCGGCGCGGTGGTGTGGGTTGAAAACTCGCAAACCGCTTCGGTGCCACAGGTGGCGAAACGCAGTGCTGCACCAGCGACCGGCACGGTGCCCGCGGGCCTGGCGATGGTTTACCTGAAACTGGCCGGTGATGAACAGGTGGTCCTGAACGGTCAGCCCGTGGCCTTGCACGCCAGCAGCAACGGTTTTGCCGTGCTGAACCTGGCGGCAGGCCAGTACCGCATTGATGTGCATGCCGGGAATACGACGCGCAGTCAGTCCGTGGTGATTGACAGACCGGGCACCTGGCTGATTAACCCAACTCAGTGACCGGATGCTGCTGGCCTGGCGGGCGCGGATTACGCCTGTCTTGGCCAGTGCTGCTGCAGTTCACGCACCTGGTGCGCCAGGCGGATCAAATCGTCCTCCTGCATCCCGCGCTTAGTCAGTTCTTCTTCCAGCGAAAACAGGTACTGGGCGTTCGAGCCTAACGGTCCACTGGCCGCTGCGATCAGGGGCGCAACCGCCTGAGGACAGGTATCCGGTTCATAAAGCGGATGACGCGGATCCATAATAAAAACCAGCGCCGTCACGCGGCGTTGATCGTCCAGCACCAACTCACACCAGGTCGGCAAATAGCAGCCGGTGATCATTTCACGCTTCCACAGTAATGCCAGTTCGTCGTGCAGCCGTGATTCCGGCAGGCGAAATGCCAGTCCCTGCGTGATGCCGCCTTCTTTCAGCGCCAGCATGCGCCCCGGATGGGAAGCCGTGCCGCGCCCGGCTGTGAGGCGTAAGCAAAAGGCACGGTGCCAGCCGTGCAGCGAGGCCGATGCCACTTCATCGGCTTCAAATACCGGGTTCCACATCAGAGAACCGTAGCCGAAGATCCATACCGGGCTGTGATCGGGCCGACATGCCAGGGTTGCCGCCAGCGACGCCGCGCGCTGTTCACAACTCCACAGTAATGTCTCCTCAATATCACCAAATGATGTTTTACAATCCGCTTTTAATAAAAATTCCCGGGTAAGCAATGCGACCTCCTCGACTTTCACCACGTCCTGTGTAAGACACTCCTCGGTTCTGTTGCGTGAACATTCACAAATTTACGCTGTATTCATTAAACTGACATTAATTATTAACAAAATCAGTTTCAAGTAAGAGTGGGAATATCCGCTAAAAAATAGCCTTTATTTAACTATTAAAAGCGGCAGCTATAACACCGCAAAAAGGTGTTTTACAGCGCGTAAAACGGTAAGGGCTGATGAGTTTCTTCACGGCATCCTGGCGTTCAGGATAACCCCTGCTCGCGCAACGTGAAGTAAACATGCGTAACGTGGGCGCGAAAAGAAGCCTGAAACGTGGGCGATCAGAGGGAAGAAATGCGCGTGAGAACGGACATGATGCTGGCGGGACGGGACATATAAACGGGCCTGCTGTTCAGGCCCACAACGCAACACACTATTTTTTGGGATGCCATTTATCGTCATCCCCTTTTTCATAGTCATGTTTCACCGCTGACCAGGCCACTTTGTGGGCCACTTCCTCGCGTGATTCATTGCCTCGCCGGTCATCGGGATCCTTATATTGTGACCAGGCATTGTTAAAGGCCTGTTGATAGATATCCTGGGCATGCGCTGGCAGGACGTGCTTAACGCTTTCTGGCAGGTCGCTTCGCTTAGCATAAGGCATCGTTTATCCTCCTCTAACATGATGGTTTATAAGTCTGGCGCAGATAAGCCAAAATGCAAACTGTGGTTTCTGCGCCTCTCCGCTTGTTATTTCTCTGTTCCGGCATTAACGATCACCTTACTGGGATGTATTTTGCAATAATGCGGAAGATTATCGCGAAAGAGGATTTGCTTTATGACTGATTTATCGGACAAAAGCGGGAATAAATTTTTATAAACCCCTTTTCAGGCTGAATGTGTGTGAAAGTAAAAAGCGGTAAATTTTCACCTGCTGTTCGATTGAAAAGTTACACTGCCTGACTTATATATTTCCCTGTCAGGGTGGGTAAATGAATTACCCCTTTTATTCAGCAGCGAGGAGAGTGAATGCCTTTACATGAAAAAACACGTCACAAAGAGTTTTCACTGATACTTCCCCTTATTGCCCTGGGTGTACTCTATTTTTTTGGTGCACAAACCTCACTCCCGCTCGTCGTCGGCATTAATTTACTGGCGCTGGTTGCTATTCTCAGCAGCGCGTTCAGCGTGGTGCGTCATGCGGATGTGCTGGCTCACCGCCTGGGCGAACCCTATGGTTCCCTGATCCTCAGCCTGTCTGTCGTGATTCTGGAAGTCAGCCTGATTTCGGCACTGATGGCCACCGGCGATGCGGCACCTGCGCTGATGCGCGATACGCTCTACTCGATCATTATGATCGTGACCGGCGGGCTGGTGGGCTTTGCCTTACTGCTGGGCGGCAGAAAGTTTGCGACGCAATACGTGAATCTGGCCGGGGTAAAGCAATACCTGATCGCTATTTTTCCGTTAGCCATCCTGGTGCTGGTGTTTCCGAATGCCTTGCCGGGCGGAAATTTCACCGCTGCGCAAAGTTTACTGATTGCCGCTATTTCTGCCGCGATGTATGGCGTTTTCCTGTTGATTCAGACCAAAACGCACCAGAGCCTGTTTGTCTATGAGCACGAAGATGACAGTGATGATGGCGATCCTCACCACGGTAAACCTTCTGCGCACAGTAGCCTCTGGCACGCCATCTGGCTGATTGTGCATCTGATTGCGGTGATTGCCGTCACCAAGATGAATGCTAACCCACTGGAGCATCTGCTGACCGACCTCAACGCACCGAAGCAGTTCACCGGCTTCCTGGTGGCGTTACTGATCCTCTCACCGGAAGGTCTGGGTGCCATCCGGGCCGTCCTGATGAACCAGGTACAGCGCGCGATGAACCTGTTCTTTGGCTCAGTGCTGGCCACGATTTCGCTGACCGTACCGGCGGTCTCTATTATTGCAACGCTGACAGGCCAGGAATTGATATTCGGCCTGGAACCGCCGCAGATGGTTATTATGATTGCCTCTCTGATCCTGTGTCAGATTAGCTTCTCAACCGGCAGAACGAATGTGCTGAATGGTGCCGCGCACCTGGCCTTATTTGTCGGCTATCTGATGACCATCATGCTGTAATCTCACAAAACTGAGACGAAAAAAAAGAGCGAGAATTCGCTCTTTTTTTTCGTCTGCACTGCGGCTTATTTGCTGGTGTCCAGTGCCGGGAAACTTTTCACCAGATCGTCAATCGCCTTCATCTGCACCAGGAACGGTTCCAGTTTATCCAGCGGTAACGCCGACGGACCGTCGCATTTGGCGTTGTCCGGCTCCGGATGGGCTTCAATAAACAGGCCCGCAATGCCCACCGCAATACCGGCACGCGCCAGTTCGGCCACCTGAGCACGGCGTCCGCCTGAGGCTGCACCGAAAGGATCGCGGGTTTGCAGCGCGTGCGTCACGTCGAAAATCACCGGCGAATTATTCGTCACCTTCTTCATGACGTTGAAACCCAGCATATCCACTACCAGGTTGTCGTAGCCAAAGTTACTGCCGCGGTCGCAAAGAATAACCTTGTCGTTTCCGCCTTCGGCAAACTTGTCCACGATGTTGCCCATCTGGCCGGGGCTGACAAACTGGGGCTTCTTGACGTTAATCACCGCGCCCGTTTTCGCCATCGCCTCAACCAGGTCGGTCTGACGCGCCAGGAAGGCCGGCAGCTGAATCACGTCAACAACATCCGCCACAGGCTGAGCCTGCGCCGCTTCGTGCACATCGGTGATGATTTTCACGCCAAAGGCCTGCTTCAGCGCCTGGAAAATCTTCATGCCCTCTTCCAGGCCGGGGCCACGGTAAGAGTGGATGGAGGAGCGGTTGGCTTTGTCAAAAGACGCTTTGAAAACGTAAGGAATGCCGAGTTTATCGGTCACGTTTACATAGTGCTCGCAGATGCGCATCGCGAGGTCGTAGGATTCCAGCACGTTCATGCCGCCAAAGAGAACAAATGGCAGATCGTTTGCGACCCTGATATCACCAATACTGACAACTTTCTGTGTCATGCCCTTTCCTTATCTGGGGTGACGCTTAATGCAGCGTCACGCGTTTTTGTTCGATTGCGTGAATCTGGACTTTAATCATTTCGCTGACCGGATCCTCAGGACACTGTTCAACGAAGTAGGTTAAGTCCGTTAACGCGATATGATCGCACTCAAGCTGTGCATAGATTAATCCCCGATCGCGAATTTCATAGGGATCGTCCGGGTCAATGCGCAACAACACCTGGCTGACGTTCAGGGCCAGCTCCATCTGCTTCTCTTCCATCAGCGCCGCTTTCAGCGTATCCAGCATTTTGCGCATTACGCTGACGGTTTTGGCTTCGTCGAGATCGTCATCATACAGACGCGCCAGCGGGCTGATATTGCCTTTCAGCCATACTTCGAGCGTGTGCGTATCCAGGGTTTCCCCGTTGAACGGATTAATCAGCCACTTGTCGCCATCCAGCCAGTCGGCGCGCAGAATCAACTGCGTCGGGAAAATCACCGGCATCAGGGGCAGTTCCAGTTCCGCCGCAATATGCAGCAGAATCACGCCCAGTGACACGGCGGTTCCCTGACGGGTTTTCAGCACTTTATCCAGCCAGAGTGCATCAGACAGATTATACACGCCGCTGGCACCGCCAAATTTCCACTGCTTGTAAAACAGCTCCAGCAGCTTTTCGAGCTTTAAATCCGCATCCTGTTGGTCGCTGACGTAATCCCGGGCTTCAGCCACTAACGCCGCTAACTGTTGTTCGACCGACAGGGTCGGAAAATCGGTGCGAATGGCTTTGGTTGCACCCATCACCGCCTCACAGAGCGGTGTTTCACTGTAATCGAGTTGTTCGGTGGAGCTCATACTATCCCCAATAACGGCATTTTACTCAGTGCCAGCTTAATGATCGTCACCAGCGCGATTAAGGCGACCACAAAGGCCATCCAGCGGGTGCGATCAGAACGAGGGCGGCGGCTCAGCGCCACGGACCCAAGGGCAATATAGATAATAACGCCTAACAGCTTCTCCGTCAGCCAGCTTCCCTGAGGTGAAAACGGATAGAAGTGGGTCAGCATTACCAGCGCTGCGCCGCTCAGCAGCAGCAACGTGTCGTTGACATGTGGAAGAATACGGACCCAGCGGCGTTGCAGTATGGCTGCGCCAACGCGCTGCCAGTAGAAGCGCAGCAGAAACAGCGAAACCGTGATCGCCACGGTCAGCAGATGCAGGTTTTTTAGCAGTGGGTAATAAGTAAACATCATTCATCCCTGTGATTTTACGTTGCGGCACTATACCGGTATCGGCGCGGTCTGCCCAAATGTGACCCGGGGATTGCCACCGTAATCCTTCACCGTGTCCACCGCCTGATAGTGGTGCTGGCACATCAGTTGACGCACCGCCTCATCCTGCTGCCAGCCATGTTCCAGGAGCAGCCAGCCACCCGGCTGTAACCAGGCGGGTGACTGTGCGATCAGCCACCGGAGATCGGCCATGCCCGCCTCATCTGCCACCAGTGCGCTGCGCGGTTCAAAACGCACATCGCCCTCCTCCAGATGGTGATCGCTGGCATCAATGTAAGGCGGATTACTCACGATAAGATCAAATCGGGTCGGGGTGAGCTGTGCAAACCAGTGGCTGTGCACAAACGTCGCGTTAGCTATCGCCAGATGCGCAGCGTTATCCTGCGCCAGCGCAACGGCAGCAGGGACACGATCAACGCCGATCACGGTGCAATCGGGCCGTTCGCTGGCAATCGCCAGGGCAATGGCACCGGTGCCCGTGCCGAGATCCAGCACGCGCGCAGGTGCGGCAGGCAATCGGGCCAGCGCCTGTTCAACCAGGATCTCGGTATCCGGCCGCGGGATAAGTGTGGCGTCGCTAACCCTCAGCGGGAGCGACCAGAATTCGCGCTCGCCAACTAAATGGGCGATCGGTTCTCCCCGGGCGCGCCGTGCCAGCAACGCCGTCAACTGTTGTAGCTGCGCGTCACTGAGCAGGGTTTCATCAAAAGCCACCAGCCAGCTGCGGGGTTTGCCTGTGACATAACCCAGCAGGATTTCCGCATCACGCTTCGGGCTGTCGCCCCCACACAGCGTGGCAACCGCCTGTTTGAGCCAGTGGCGAATATCCATTAATCCTGACCGGCCAGCGCCGCCAGTTGGTCAGCCTGGTATTCCTGAACGATGGGTTCGATCAGGCTGTCCAGTTTACCTTCCATGGTTTCATCCAGACGATAAAGCGTCAGGTTGATGCGATGGTCGGTCACACGGCCCTGCGGGAAGTTATAGGTGCGGATACGATCGGAACGGTCACCGCTGCCCAGCAGGTTACGGCGGGTGCTGGCTTCAGCTTCGTGACGTTTTGCCATTTCGGCCGCATGGATACGCGCGCCCAACACCGATAAGGCTTTTGCCTTGTTCTTGTGCTGAGAGCGTTCATCCTGACATTCCACCACAATACCGGTCGGCAAGTGGGTAATACGGATCGCGGAGTCGGTGGTGTTAACGTGCTGCCCACCGGCACCGGAGGAGCGGAAAGTATCGATTTTTAAATCTGACGGGTTGATCTCGGGCAGCTCCGCTTCCGGCAGTTCAGGCATCACCGCCACCGTACAGGCAGAGGTATGAATACGGCCCTGGGATTCCGTCTCGGGTACGCGTTGTACGCGATGGCCGCCGGATTCAAATTTCAGTCGGCCATAGGCACCGTCACCCATAATACGGGCAATCACCTCTTTATAGCCACCGTGCTCACCGTCGTTAGCGCTGACGATTTCCACCCGCCAGCGACGTGACTCGGCGTAACGGCTGTACATACGGAACAGGTCACCTGCAAAAATGGCCGCTTCGTCGCCGCCGGTACCGGCACGGACTTCGACAAAACAGTCGCGCTCATCGTCCGGATCTTTCGGCAGCAGTAACAGCTGCAACTGTTGCTCCAGCGCGTCGGTTTTCTCACGTGCCGCCTGCAGCTCTTCCTGCGCCATATCGCGCATTTCAGGATCGTCGAGTAACATTTTAGCCGTCTCGATATCATCCTGGTTCTGCTGCCAGTCGCGGAAGCAGCGCGTGACATCGGTCAACTGAGCATATTCACGCGACAAAGCACGAAAGCGTTCCTGATCGGCAATGACGCCTGCATCGCCCAGCATCGCTTCCACTTCTTCGTGGCGCTCCTGCAGCGCTTCCAGTTTCGCAACAATAGAGGTTTTCATTTAACTGTGGGATTCCCGTAACAGAAGACGACAGCAGTGTGCCTAATCGAGACCCAGGCTGTCGCGTAAAATCTGCAGGCGTTCGCTGTCGCCGTCGCGCGCGGCCTGCTGAAGAGATTTGGTCGGTGCATGAATCAAACGGTTGGTCAGCTTGTGGGCCAGTTCCTGCATCACTTTTTGCGGATCGGCACCCTGCTGCAGCGCCTGCAGCGCACGGCCTTCCAGTTCAGCGCGGATATCATCCGCCTGAGCACGGTATTCACGAATAGAGTTGACCGCGCCCTGGGAACGCAGCCAGGCCATGAAATCGCTGCATTCCTGCACCACGATACTTTCGGCCTGCACCGCAGCGGCTTTGCGCTGGGCAAGGTTCTGCTCAATGATGGCCTGCAGATCGTCAACGCTGTAGAGATAGGCATTCGCTAACTTGCCCACTTCCGGCTCTACGTCGCGCGGCACCGCAATATCCACCAGCAGCATTGGCTGGTTACGGCGCGCTTTGAGCGCCCGTTCCATCATGCCTTTACCAATGATGGGCAAGGGACTGGAGGTGGAAGTAATGACGATGTCGGCATCGGCCAGGCGCGCGTCGATGTCCGCAAGGCCAATCACTTCCGCGCCCACTTCTTTCGCCAGCGCGTCCGCGCGTTCGCGGGTACGGTTGGCAATAATCAGTTTTTTGACCTGATGTTCGCTCAGATGACGCGCCACCAGCTCAATGGTTTCTCCCGCGCCAACCAGTAACACGTTGACGGTGGAGAGGGACTCAAAGATCTGCCGCGCCAGCGTACAGGCGGCAAAGGCAACGGAAACGGCGTTCGCGCCGATCTCCGTTTCCGTACGCACGCGCTTGGCAACCGAGAAGGTTTTCTGGAACATACGTTCCAGTTCACTGCTCAGTGCATGACCGCGCTGCGAATCGGCAAAGGCTTTTTTCACCTGACCTAAAATCTGCGGCTCGCCCAGCACCAGCGAATCCAGCCCGCTGGCGACGCGCATAAGATGACTGACGGCCTCATTGTCCTGATGCCAGTAGAGGCTGTTACGTACATCCTCTTCATCAAGCTGGTGATAGTCACACAGCCAGCGCACCAGACGTTCCTGCAGATCGACCTGTTGCTCTACACTCAGGTAGAGTTCGGTTCGGTTACAGGTGGAGAGCACGACGCCACTCTGCACCATGGGCTGGGATAACAGGCTGTCTAAGGCCTGTTCCAGCGACTCCGGCCCGAACGCGACGCGTTCGCGCAGAGCAATGGGTGCAGTTTTGTGATTGATTCCGAGAGCGAGCAGCGTCATGGCGATTTAGGTTGGGTTGTCCCAATAATGTCAGGGTTTTGTGAAGCGCATTCTACAAGATGCAGCAGATCAAGAAAAGCCATACAAAGGCTATGACTGTAATAAGATTAAGCCGATCATAGCGATTTTGCCGTATAACAGCATTGACGGTTAAAATGCGGATGGTTAGCGTTACCTGTTACCAATGAAAAATGAGTCCGAGGAGATGACCACTTGATGCTTACTTCCCCACGCAATCTGTTGCGCCTTTTACCCCTGGCCGGTGCTGTTCTGCTGGCTGCCTGTAGCATCAATAAACCACAAGGTCCCGGCCCGAGCGCCACTGCACCCCAATGGCAACATCATCAGCAAGCGGTCAGTAAAGTGACGCAGTACCAGACGCGCGGCGCGTTCGCCTATCTGTCGGACAAACAAAAAGTCTATGCCCGCTTCAACTGGCAGCAGACCGCACCTGACCGTTATCGTCTGCTGTTAACCAACCCGTTAGGCAGCACAGAACTGCAGCTTGATGCGCAGGGTTCTGTGGTGCAGATCGTGGATAGCCAGGGCAAACGCTATGTCAGCAACGATGCGCAGAAGATGATCTCGCAGCTGACCGGCATGGATATTCCGCTGACCAACCTGCGCCAGTGGATGATGGGCCTGCCGGGCGATGCGACCGACTACCAGCTTAACGATCAGTATCAGTTGCGCAGCCTGAACTATCAGCATGATGGCCAGACCTGGCAGGTGACCATCGCCGGCTACTACAGCAACGTCACCCCTGCGCTGCCCGCCAGCCTGGAGCTGAAAGAAGGCGATCAGCGCATCAAGTTACGTATGGATAGCTGGACGCTGAAATGATCACCACCTGGCCTGCTCCGGCAAAACTGAACCTTTTTTTGTACATCACCGGGCGCCGGGCGGACGGTTACCATAACCTGCAAACCCTGTTTCAGTTTCTGGATTATGGCGACAGTCTGGAGATTGTTCCCGATCAGAGCGATGCCATTACCCTTCTCACGCCCGTGTCCGGCGTGCCGGATGCTGAAAACCTGATCGTGCGTGCCGCCGACATGCTTAAGGCGGCTGCCCGCGAGAAGGGAACGCTGCCGGCGCAGGCGGGTGCGCGGATCGCCATTGAAAAGCGTTTGCCAATGGGCGGTGGACTGGGTGGCGGTTCTTCTGACGCCGCTACGGTTCTGGTGGCGCTTAATCATCTCTGGAAAACCGGTTTTTCGCCGACGGAACTGGCACAGATGGGCGTGAAACTGGGTGCGGATGTCCCGGTGTTCGTTAAAGGGCACGCCGCCTTCGCCGAAGGGGTCGGCGAGGTGCTTTCTCCCGCATCGCCTGCCGAAAAATGGTATCTTGTTGCCCATCCCGGCGTCAGCGTGGCCACGCCGGTGGTCTTTAACGATCCGGCACTCCCCCGTGACACGCCCGTGCGCACTTTATCAGCACTTTTACAGGCCCCCTTTCTTAACGATTGCGAATCAGTAGTAAGAAAACGTTTTCGTGAGGTTGATGAGCTTGTTTCATGGCTGCTAGAATACGCGCCGTCGCGCCTGACAGGGACAGGTGCTTGTGTGTTTGCTGAATTTGACACCGAGTACGCTGCTCGCCAGGTGCTGGAACTTGCCCCGTCATGGGTGCGCGGTTTTGTAGCCCGAGGCGTTAACGTCTCGCCGTTACAGCGCACTCTGCAAGGCGATTAGCGATAGCGTGACTGTGTCACCCTGTTCCAGATACAGCACGTTTCGCACTCACATACCCGTGTGAACGATCACGACAGTATTCGCCGGTTACTGTCATGACGTTCATTCTCTGGACGCAAAGCCTGAGGTTCTTCTCGTGCCTGATATGAAGCTTTTTGCTGGTAACGCCACCCCGGAACTAGCACAACGTATTGCCAACCGCCTTTACACCAGCCTGGGCGACGCCGCTGTCGGTCGTTTCAGTGATGGCGAAGTAAGCGTACAAATTAATGAAAATGTACGCGGTGGTGATATTTTCATCATCCAGTCCACCTGTGCTCCCACCAATGATAATTTGATGGAACTGGTCGTGATGGTCGACGCGCTGCGTCGTGCTTCAGCTGGTCGTATTACCGCTGTTATCCCCTACTTTGGTTATGCCCGTCAGGACCGCCGCGTGCGTTCTGCGCGTGTGCCTATTACCGCCAAAGTCGTGGCTGACTTTCTTTCCAGCGTCGGCGTTGACCGTGTTTTAACGGTTGACCTGCACGCTGAGCAGATCCAGGGCTTCTTCGACGTCCCGGTTGATAACGTCTTCGGCAGTCCCATTCTGCTGGAGGATATGTTACAGATTGGCCTGGAAAACCCGATTGTTGTTTCGCCTGACATTGGCGGCGTGGTTCGTGCCCGTGCTATTGCGAAACTGCTGAACGACACCGATATGGCCATCATCGACAAACGTCGCCCGCGTGCGAACATTTCTCAGGTCATGCATATCATTGGTGACGTTGCGGGCCGTGACTGTGTGCTGGTCGATGACATGATCGACACCGGCGGCACACTGTGCAAAGCCGCGGAAGCGCTGAAAGAGCGCGGTGCCAAGCGCGTGTTCGCGTACGCGACGCACCCTATCTTCTCCGGTAACGCGGTGGAAAACTTACGTAAATCTGTCATCGATCAGGTTATCGTGTGTGACACCATTCCGTTATCCGAAGAGATGAAGTCGCTGCCAAACGTCCGTACCCTGACGCTGTCAGGCATGCTGGCCGAAGCCATTCGCCGCATCAGTAACGAAGAGTCCATTTCGGCAATGTTCGAACACTAATCTTCGCAGGCCGGACACGCTGTCCGGCCTTTTCTTTTGTCTGTACCTCTCCCCTTCCGACAAAGCTGCTTGATTCACAGAAATTTTCGTTATGAGTCACCGCCGTTATTGTCACGCTTACTACGAAAAACTCTTTCGCTGAAATTATCTTATCTGCTCTTTTGCCATTCTGCGTTGAGTGGTACTTTGCCCGCACTTTTTATTGCGATCGTTTTCCACTATGAACCTCGACGTCTATACGTTATTTATTTGCGAACTCTACGTACTGGGGTTTATGAGTCTGATCCTGGCATTTGCCTGGGTCGGTTCGCATTACGATCGCACGCTGGGCTATGTTTGCGTGGCCATTTTACTGACGCTGGTCGCCTTTATTCTCAGTAGCCTGCGCAGCCAGGGCTATCAGTTTTTACCGGTGGCCATGAGCAACGTGTTGCTTATGCTGGCTTACGGGGGATTGTTCAGCGCGTTTCGCACCTTTTGCGGTAAGCAGCCGGGGATGAGTGGTCTGGTCGGGGCGCTGATCTGGTCACTGCTCTGCCTGATTCCGGGATTTTATTACAGCTTATCGCTGCGCGTACTGGTGCTCTGCCTGCTCTGCATCGGGTATACCGGAGCGCTTATCTATTTTCTCTGGCTGGCGCGGCGCAATATGGATGCAACGTTCTGGCCTGCCCAGCTCCTGCTCTGGATTCACCTGATATTCCATGTGGCTCGCATATTTCTGGATAATTCCCGCCCGGTTGGCGTTCAGGGCGCGATAAGCGGATCGAATTTCTCCGTCTATGTGATTATGGAATCCATGCTGTTTGTCATTGGGTTTACCGTGACGATTCTGGCGATGGTCAATGAGCGGACGCGCAATGCGCTGAAAGCGGCTTCACTGCACGATCCCCTGACCAATATCTGGAACCGTCGTGCCCTGTTTACCGACGCCGAGGTGATGATTAAAGCCTGTCAGAAGCAGAATAAAGCGCTGACGGTGGTGTTATTCGATCTGGACCATTTTAAAGGCATTAATGACCGCTACGGGCATCATCAGGGCGACCAGGTTCTGATTGATTTCAGTCACCGTGTGTCCGGCATGTTGCCTGAAGGGGCGCGCTTTGCGCGACTGGGCGGCGAAGAATTTGCCGCCCTTCTGCCGATGATGTCAGCGCAGGCTAACGTCTGGTGCGAGCAGGTGCGCCAGGCGATCCACCTTTCCCGACCGGGGCAGATTCCCTATTCCGTCAGCATTGGCTTCTCTACCGCCGACAATCGCCACATTGATTTTGGCGAACTGATGGCGCTGGCTGACAAAGCGCTCTATCAGGCAAAAGCCAAAGGCAGAAACCGAACCCAACCCTGCCTGACGTTGCCGGGAACGTGATTATGACGAGTGGTGGCTGCGGCGGCAGCGTTTATCGCCATAATGCCGCTCCCAGTAATAGCGATCTTCGACTTTTTCACGACCGCTAATACAGGCACCAGCCAGCCATAACAGTGCGCCAAAGAAAATCCCAAACATCGCCCCCTGCGCCAGTATCTGCGGCAGATTTAAAGAGGGAAGTTGGTTAATAATCGAAAAACCAACGCCGAGTACCATGGTCACTAAGCCCAGTGCCATTAAGGCATTTCCTGCCATACGTGAGTGATGACGTTTCATCTTTCACCTCCTGACGGTGCGGTCCGATGAGCGCACACAATGTTAACCTGTCAGTAGTTTAGGCAATGACAGCAGGCTAATTTGTGCACTTCGTCACACTCAGAACAGGATAAGTGTGACCAAAGCATAATTACAGCTTATTGATTTAGATGAAAAACAATTAATCACCGACACTAATAATTCGTGGCTCACACTTTGTGATCCGCAGCCTGGCACAGTAAACTACTGCCCTTTGGTGATAACAGCAGGATATTCCTTGTGAGCAGCATTAAACTGATTGTCGGCCTGGCGAATCCCGGTGCGGAATATGCCGCCACGCGCCATAACGCGGGTGCGTGGTATCTGGATTTGCTGGCTGAGCGGCACAATCAGTCGTTAAAAGAAGAAGCCAAATTTTTCGGTTATACGGCGCGACTGGCGCTGGCGGGCGAAGATGTCCGACTGCTGGTGCCCACCACCTTTATGAACCTCAGCGGCAAAGCGGTCGCGGCGATGGCGACCTTCTACCGTATTGCGCCCGAAGAAATTTTAGTGGCGCACGATGAACTCGATCTGCCACCGGGCATTGCGAAATTCAAACAAGGCGGCGGTCACGGCGGTCATAACGGCCTGAAAGACATCATCAGCAAGCTGGGCAATAATAATAACTTTCATCGTCTGCGCATCGGCATCGGCCATCCCGGTGACCGCAACAAAGTGACCGGATTTGTGTTAGGCAAACCGCCCGCCAGCGAGCAAAAGCTGATCGATGACGCCATTGATGAAGCAGCGCGCTGCACCGAACTGTGGCTGAAGGAAGATCGCATTAAGGCAATGAACCGCCTGCATGCCTTTAAGCCTGTCTAATCGCCCCGATTGTCGCGAATCTGTGTATAATGCGCGAAAATTATCTTACGTTTCCGGCGGCGCCTGCGTTCAGGCGTTGCCCATCCAGCTATAAAGGGTATTAAACCATGGGATTCAAATGCGGTATCGTGGGCCTGCCAAATGTCGGTAAATCCACTCTGTTTAACGCGCTGACAAAAGCGGGTATTGAAGCGGCGAACTTCCCCTTCTGCACCATTGAACCCAACACGGGCGTTGTACCTATGCCTGACCTGCGTCTGGATCAGCTGTCCGAGATCGTCAAGCCACAGCGCGTGGTTCCGACTACCATGGAATTCGTCGATATCGCCGGTCTGGTAAAAGGTGCATCAAAAGGTGAAGGCCTGGGCAACCAGTTCCTGACCAATATCCGTGAAACCGAAGCGATCGGCCACGTGGTTCGCTGCTTTGAAAACGACAATATTATCCACGTGAATAATAAAGTCGATCCGGCTGATGATATCGAAACCATCAACACCGAGCTGGCGCTGGCGGATCTGGACACCTGTGAACGTGCACTGCAGCGCGTGCAGAAAAAAGCTAAAGGCGGCGATAAAGACGCGAAAGCGGAACAGGCGGCGCTGGAGAAATGTCTGCCTCATCTGGAAAACGCGGGCATGCTGCGCGCGCTGGATCTGACCGATGAGGACAAAGCCGCCCTGCGCTATCTGAGCTTCCTGACGCTTAAGCCCACGATGTACATTGCTAACGTCAATGAAGATGGCTTTGAAAACAACCCGTACCTGGATAAAGTGCGCGAAATCGCCGCCAAAGAAGGTTCTGTCGTTGTGCCAGTCTGCGCCTCTGTCGAATCTGATATCGCCGAACTGGAAGACGAAGATCGTGACGAGTTTATGGCCGAGCTGGGCATCGAAGAGCCAGGCCTGAACCGCGTGATTCGTGCCGGTTACGCACTGCTGAATCTGCAGACCTATTTCACCGCCGGCGTCAAAGAAGTACGCGCATGGACTATCCCTGTTGGCGCCACCGCCCCACAGGCCGCCGGTAAAATCCACACCGACTTCGAGAAAGGCTTTATTCGCGCACAAACGATCGCGTTTGAAGACTTTATTACCTATAAGGGTGAGCAAGGCGCGAAAGAAGCGGGCAAGATGCGTTCAGAAGGCAAAGAGTACATCGTTAAAGATGGCGATGTGATGAATTTCTTGTTTAACGTCTAAATAAGTTTTGTTGTCTCATGAGGTTTCATAACATCTCATGAAGCTCACAAAACCCTCTAAAATCCACGCACTTGCGTGGATTTTTTATTCCACATTGTCTCATGTGATCTCATGAGAGCGCAGTCTAAAATGAGTACATAGATGAGTACAATCCGTTTCCATTATCATTTTAGGTGAGTACAATAACGGTATAAGAAATAGTCAAGGACCCGCTATGCTCACTGATACGCAATGCCGCACTGCCAGGCCGAAAGAAAAACTCTATCGACTCAATGACTTTAATGGTCTCTACCTCGAAGTGAAACCCAATGGCAAAAAGGCATGGCGCTATCGATTTAAACTCAACGGTAAATCAAGCATGTTTGCGTTGGGTGAGTATCCAGCGATAAAGCTCGCCGAAGCTCGCGAGAAATGCGAGCAAGCGCGTAGGCAAGTCGCAGATGGAGTTAGCCCGACACAGGCTCGTCAGTTAGATAAGATCCGCAAGGTCAATGATGCTTCTAACACCTTTGAGCTGATCGCCAAAGAGTGGTTGCAGATGAAAGACTGGGCCGAAATTACCAAAACACGCCGACTGGATATGCTTGAACGTGTGGTTTTCCCCGCAATCGGTAAGCTCCCTGTCAGAGAGATCACACCACACCACATTCTTAAAATTCTTCAGGAAACCGCTAAACGCGGCGCTCCGACTGTTGCTGCTGAAGCCCGACGTACCATTTCATCGGTTTTCGAGTTGGCAGTGGCAACGCTTAGAGCTGACAGCGATCCTGTCTGGCCTGTACGCAAGGCGCTTCCGGCGAATAAGACACAGCATAAACAGGCATTGAATCCACAGCAAATCGGGAAGCTATTAAGCTGTTTTGATAACAGTCGCGGCTCATATCAGGTTAACTATTGCATGTGGCTAATGTGGTGGACGCTGGCGCGGCCAGCCGAAGTCACCGAAGCTGAATGGGCAGAATTCGATCTCGATAATGCGCTATGGACCATACCGGCGACGCGCATGAAAGCTCGTAGGGAACATGTTATTCCCCTCCCCTCTCAAGCCGTCAACATGCTCAAAACGCTACAGGGATTAACCGGGCATCGACAGCACCTTTTTCCGGGACGAGATAACCCACGTGGCCCGATGACATCACACTCGCTGCGTCAGCTACTTAAAAGCCTCGGCTGGAGCGGAACTTATAGTCCACATGCAACCAGAACTACAGGAAGTACCCGTTTAAACGAGATGGGCTATCGGCCTGATGCTATCGAGGCTCAGCTTGCGCACGCTGATACCAACAATGTTCGCCGCACTTACAACCATGCGACGTATCTTGATGAGCGTAAAGTGATGATGCAGGAATGGGCTGATAAGCTTGATGGATGGGTAAGCAGCACTGACATCGATGTTGATGTTTCATAAACGCTGATGCATTGGTGTTTCATCATTGATTAATATAATAAATTTTTGATTATTTAAAATAATCTATAATTCTACCTACATTGCATGTAGAGCATAAATAACAGATGTTGATTAACCTCAATTAAGCATCACTATCAAGCCGCCGAAATTTTCACATGCCCTAGCTTGATATAGCTGACAAGAGATACCCAAGTGCTGCGCGGCGATCTGCGTGGTCAGACGCCGGTCGACGACATCCTGAATGATTTTGAGTCGGTTAACTTCATCCAAAGTAAAAAACTCCGCTGCATGAGCCGTCATCAGAATCCCTTGAGGGTAAATCTACCTGACGGACATCTTAACTTAGCCCAGAACGGACATTACAACTTTACTACTACATAGATTGTCAAAGCTCAGTGAAAATGTCTAATTACTGGCTTGTTAGAAATGTCCATATGTAGAAAAGGCCACTGCGAAAATCTCTCCCGCAGCGGCCTCTTTAGCATAACGTCATTATGCGAACCATATTTTATAACGCAGCTGGAGCTATCCAATACACAACAGCAAATATTGCAAGGGCGCCACCGGCTCTTAACCAGGTTGAAAACTTAACTTCAATAAAACCAGGGACAAAAGTTGTGAACCCTGCGGCAGCCAGCGATAGTACAATTCTGAAAAGGGTATATTGAAATTGCGAAGGGGTTGGAATAAATATTGCTACAACTAGTAAAAATACAATGAAAAATATCCCAAAACAAAATGCAGCCCATCTTTCATGTGTTTTTGTCATATGGCTTTTTCCATTTTTATCGAATCCATAGACTGGCAGATTCATTTTTTTAAATTGTTCGCGAATTAGTTTCGCTTTTTCACGATCATAACTTTTGACCAGTCGTTGCATCGCCGCAAAAGCCGTTGAACTCGGTGATAACGTGTTATCATTCTTTTGCGTTCTATAGGTCTTATAATGCTGGGATATTAACTCAAGAACATCAATGCATGTTTCCGCAAGCCATTGATTCCAAGTGGATTCCTTGAGGTTTTCTGTTGAATTATTTTGTGCTGTACATTGTTCAAGATAACTAAAAAGTGACTCTCCGGCAGAGTGAACATCATCAAAGAGACATTCTTCATTTAAGAAGGAGATGAGCATAGTAGTGTAGTTACTATATAGCTCATTAATTTCCTTTTTCTGACCTTCAATGATCTCATGCATTCATGTTTTTCTCTTTTATTATTTGTTTGGAAGAGCATTTATCTTTGCAAGAAGTGAGCTAGCCCTTGATGTATCTAAGCCATTGAAAAGCATCTGTTTTATTGGTTTTTTGTATATACTGGAAACTATTTTCTCTACTTCAAAAATATCTTCATCTCCATTAAGTTTTAAAATTTCGTTCCTCATTTCCCCAAGTTGCTCTGTATTTGGGTTCCACTCAACGATATTAAGCTCTTCTTCAATCACCTTCTTGAAAAGAAATAAATTGAATGATATATGCATTATTTGTCGTCCTGTTTTTTACTATCTATAACTGTTGGTTTCTTTAGTGCTTCTTCTAATAATCGCTTGGCTTTTGATGTATCTAGTCCATCATTTAGAGATACCTCTATATGAAGACGCGGATTCATATCTTTACCAAATTGGTTATTTTGTTTTTTTATCATTTTGGTGTTTTATTTTCTTTAACTCATTTTCGAGTTCTTGTATTTTTAGAAGAGCCGACATTGCTGCGGCTGTATTTAGGCCTTTAATGATGATTAATTCTATTGGCTTATCATAAATTCTGTGTACGATTTTTGATATGTTTCTTGCATCCAACGTTTCGGATGATGCGATGAGTTCTATTTGTATTTGTTCAAGCTGTAGGTAAGTAGGCTGCCAGCTACTTATCCCCATTATTATTTCGAGGCTGTTTTTTAGGTAAAGCAGATTTTCTTTATTCACTTATCATCACCTTTATTGCTGCTTTTTTGTTGACCGCTTTGCTCATTCGATGACTTTTGTACTGTTTCTAACAATCTTTTTGCTTTAGATGTATCCAGCCCATCCTGAGCAAAACCTTCATGCTTCTTATTTTGGTTGGGTTGTTTGTTTTTTTCTGTGTTCATAATTTACCCTTTGGAATACCGAATGTTTATGCTTTGTACCGCGCAGCGGTTCGGGGGTCAGTGACACCCGGACTTTACCCCGGCTACCCGACGTTTTTCTTTGTATATAATATCATTGAAGTTATTTGCATTTCTCAGAAATTTTTTCAGGCTTTGATTGCATTAGCTGCAACACAGCGCTGCTGGTCAGTGAGTGCGAGGTGAATTGCAACTGTTTCTGTAGTCACTGTTGTGGGGGCAGTCCACAGACAATAAAAGTGACTACTTCCGCTTCTCGCTCACAGCGGACATCGATCTTCGGGCTGGTTCGCTCAGTGCCAGAACTGGACGTTTTAAATGTACGAAGCATAAATCAATGGATGAAGGTAATAACTTAGATTAATTATACTGTTTCGAGATCTTAGTCCGATTATGATAAATCGACTAAATCAGAAACAGAGATTCGGATGCGGCAATGACTGATGATATCAAAACTGACAGCAACTCATGGGCTGTGTTTCTGATCTTCCTCCGACTAGGCCTGACCTCCTTCGGTGGCCCGATTGCCCATTTGGGTTACTTCCGTGATGAGTTTGTCACGCGACGACAGTGGCTGACAGAGCGCAGCTATGCAGATTTGGTCGCTCTGTGCCAATTCCTTCCCGGCCCGGCAAGCAGCCAGGTCGGTATTGCACTCGGCTTGTCCCGGTCCGGTTATACCGGTGCACTTGCAGCATGGGCCGGTTTCACTCTGCCCTCCGCAGTTGCGCTCATCCTCTTTGCGCTGGGAATTACCCATTACGGTGATGCGATACCAACTGGTGTGTTGCACGGACTTAAGGTTGCGGCTGTAGCGGTGGTTGCGCAGGCTGTATGGGGTATGGCTCGTAATCTCTGTCCTGATGCACCTCGTATTACTGTCATGGTGGCGGCGACCTGCTTTGTCCTTCTTGTTCCTTCGGTCTGGGGACAGGTGGGTGTCATCGTTATTGCAGCTGTCATTGGCTTGTTGCTGTTCAGGCCACTACAACTAATGGAACATAACCCGTTGCCTGTATCCATACGACGTCACGTTGGACTGTTCTGGCTCATGCTGTTTTTTGTGCTGTTGGCAGGTTCGCCATTGCTGACTGCGATATTCCCAAATCAGACTCTGTTAATGGTGGAAACTTTCTACCGAACCGGATCTCTGGTTTTTGGCGGTGGGCATGTTGTACTTCCATTGCTGCAAGCTGAAGTTGTGCCTTCCGGCTGGGTTAGCAATGACACATTTCTTGCAGGCTATGGCGCTGCTCAGGCGGTTCCCGGTCCTTTGTTCACATTTGCGGCTTTTCTTGGAGCTTCAATGAACCAGTTCCCTTCAGGCTGGTTAGGAGGGATAGTCTGTCTGATGGCAATTTTCGCTCCGTCCTTTCTGCTGATTGTGGGGGCGTTGCCGTTCTGGGAAAGTGTGCGCCGTAATACCCGTACGCAGGCGGCCTTAATGGGTATTAATGCGGCTGTGGTTGGCCTGCTGCTGGCAGCTCTCTATCAACCAGTATGGACTAGTGCGATTCACACACCGCAAGACTTCGGCCTTGCACTCGTGGCACTGGTCGCTCTGCTGTTCTGGAAGATGCCGCCATGGCTCGTCGTAGTGTGCAGTGGTCTCACGGGCTGGTTGTTAAATGGAACGCTTTCGCTTTAAGGTTCCGAGAGGATTGACAGGGTGAGTGAGAAGCGCCTCAGTATAACGCCTACCTCGCGCTCGCAGCAGACCTTATAAACTTGCTTTCTGTCCGCTCCGTGCCAGAAGCGGACGTTGCAAAATTTGCGGCGTGTTGATAAGTATTAATGAAACCCTACCCGTATTATTTTTCGGTCCAACGCGAGTTAAAGCGAAACAAGGAAAGTGCCAATGCATTATGTACCTTCTGTCAAGCTTGATTACGGCTGCCCCAACCATACTTACTGGCCATTATTGCGTACGTTTGACGAATCTTACCTTTATAGTTCACTTTTAAATTAATCTCGACACAGGAAGAATTAACGATGAAAGAAAGTATTCAGCCACGATTTATCGAAACAAAGTTCAGGAAGCTTTTAGGTACAATAAACCCTCATTTAATTTTGATTGATGTAGCAGTAAAGGAACTTCTTTGCAAGAATGAATCTGGCTGCACTGACATTGATCGAATTGAATCTTTATGTAAAAAACATAAAAACGCCAAGCTAAAAATAGCGCATTTAGAAATAGATAGAACCTCTCTCTTCGTCACGCAGAGCCACATTGCATTTATCCATAGTTGTCTGGAATCATTTTTGAATGACTACATTTCATTATCAAAAAAAATATATGACGATGATCGATCATTTAATTTTAATGGGTTAGATTTACTACGTAGAGCCATCCAACATGCGCATGTGAATAAAATAAAAGGGGAGGTCACACACCCCAATTTAAATCAAAGAGATCTATCAATCTATATAGATGAACTAGACTTGAAATTACTGGATTACTTTAGGCTTGTCCGTAATATTAATGCTCATGGTATGACTGAGGCGAGCATTTGGGAAGGCAGGTTTTCAGAATCTGATTTAAAAAAAATGAAAATAAAATACAATCATCAAGTCAACAAGGAATTTGAATTAACTATACGAGACGTAATTCTCTATTCTCAAGCGTGCCAACAGGTCGCGCATGATATCTGTCAAAAAATGTTAGATATTGAAGAAGTAGTGGAATCACTTTGCAAAAAATATAAGCATATTAATAACCCTCGGAAAGACAACGCAATTACAAAAACACTAATAAATAATTACTTGCAAGATAAGAAGGAAGTTGATAGATTAAGAGTCGCATATAATGGCTGGTTGGCTTAATCGGTAAAGCTCCCTGGGTCCCTTCAGAAGCAATTCTGAAGGGCCTTCCAATAGGTTTAGATGCTGAATCTATTGGAAGGGGATATGAGGTTCGAATCCTCGCCGGCCACCAATTTTTTGACAAAAAACCTCTACTTATTCATATCTACAGATTTTTTAACTATCGTGACTGAGTAAGTTACTCCCTCGCTCAACTTCATGCAGTTACCTTTTCCTATACTTATCATGCCATTGAAGCTCTTTCCACTACCCAAAAATTTTCCAAAAAGTTTTGATCACATCGAATATCTTTTTTTCGGCCTCATATCATTGGGATTTCTTCTCAGTTGGTTGTCTACGACGCCACAAGGGGTTATCTTCAGTAGGGAAGGCCTGTAAGCGAGTTTTGCATGTTTAACCTAAAACTGTTTGATAAATCCTAGTGTTCGCCAAAGTATTTGTCATCCACAATAGCGTCTTGGCCGTCCATATCATTTGTAAAATCTATCGACGATTGTCTCATCGGTGTGACCTGCTCCCTGTAATTTCACATAGAGCGTTGTTAGCAATCTCCGTTGTTCGCTCTTTGCGAACATTAGCTTGGCGTTAGTCTGCTTTGTGCCAATAGCTGACATTACTGAACGTATATTTCATTTTTTCTCTCTTTACAGCTGTGTATCTCTTAAAGCTTCGGCAATGAAATCTACAAAGCTACGAACCTTGAAAGGAATGCGGATCGCACTGGGATACACTGCCTGAATGGTAAGTTCCGTTGTCTTGTACCCTGGCAGCAGCTCAATTAGTCTGCCCTGTTTTATATGCTCACAAAAAACAAAACTGGGACCATATGCTATGCCTGTTCCGGCCAGGGCGGATTCCAGAAGCAACTGAATATTATTGGACGTGATTCGGCATGCACTTTCGATACGGTGCAAACTGCCCGCAGGGTCGCAAATTGTCCAGTCTCCCGCTGAAACCGCCTGGCTGAACGCCAGACGCGGCGCGTGGGAAATATCTTCCGGCGTCTCTGGTGTGCCATGTTTTTTCAGATACTCTGGTGATGCACATAAAACCATCTTGCAGGGCGCCAGCCGCCGGGTAACCAGCGACGGATCGTCAAGTCTCCCAACCCTGATGGCAACATCAATTCGATTTTCAAGCAGGTCTGCGAATTTATCTTCAAGCACAACATCCAGACTGACCTCCGGAAATTGTTCCAGATAGCGTGACACGATCGCTCCAAGATGCATTGCACCGAAGGCGACCGGCGCAGCAATGCGAAGTAACCCTCGCGGTGTCGCCTGGACATCTCTCGCTTCTCTGTTCGCATCTTCCACAGCCTCAAGAATAACTTTGCAACGTTCATAATATCGCTGCCCCACATCCGTCAGGCTCAGACGGCGCGTTGAACGCTGAATAAGCCGGGCATTTAAATCGGATTCGATAGCACTGACATGTTTTCCTGCCATTGCCGCTGAAAGCTTAAAACGTCTTGCGGCCGCCGCAAAACTTCCCTCTTCCACTGCCGCCATGAAAATCTGCATGCTGATAAATCTGTCCATTAAATCCCGCCATTCGATAATTTGAGTATCGTCTATCGATATAATTTCACGGATTATCATTAATTGAGGCTGTAATTAACATTGTTTTCATTCCTCAGGAGGTGTGAAACGATGAAAATTAACGTGAACAATACGGGTATCAATGTACAGCTACAGGGCAGCGGTGAACTTGCGCTGGTTTTTTTACACTATTATGGCGGCTCATCCCGTACATGGGAGAGCGTGACAGGTCATTTACCAGACCGCTACCGCACGGTTGCCATCGATCATCGTGGCTGGGGCTTGTCAGATGCTCCCGAATCCGGATACAGGATTGAAGACCTTGCACGGGATGCCGAAGGCGTTATTTCGGCGCTTGAGCTTAAACGCTACATTCTGGTAGGCCATTCGATGGGGGGAAAGGTCGCCCAATTGATGGCATCGCGCCAGCCCGAAGGGCTTGAGGGTCTGGTTCTCATTGCACCCTCCCCACCTTCCCCCATGCTGCTTTCCTCAGAGGAGCGCGACAGACTATCCAGCGCCTATAACAGCCGCGAATCAGTCGGGTTTGTCATCGACAATGTCCTGACGGCGCGGCCGCTCAGACCCGCGCTTCGAGAGCAGGTCATCGAGGACAGTTTAAGAGCGTCAGCCGGAGCCAAAGCAGGCTGGCCCGGTGTAGCGATCAGCGAAGACATCACCCGGGAAGTCGCCTCCATTAATGTTCCGGTCAGAGTCATCTCAGGAGAACTGGACCGGGTCGATACCCCGCAAACTTTGCAAAGAGAGTTGCTACCCCGTATTCCTCACGCAGCGATGTATATTATTCCCGGTACGGGACACCTTTCACCGCTTGAATCACCCGGTGAGATCGCCAGTTGCATATCTGCCTTCGCTGCATCGATTGAAAAGAGTGCCGCGGTTTATCACTCACCTGGTGAAACCATCGCCGCCTTTGATGAAGCATTTAATGAGGGAAAAATTGATAACTTAATGTCTGTTTTCAGTAACCGCGCCACCATGAAAATGACTGATGGTGCTGTCATTGAAAGTAATCCTGAAGCACTACGGATGGCTTTAATCACGCTCACAGCATCACGGCCGGTTATCAGGAACCAGATACGTACTCTCATCTCTGCTGGTGATCTCGTTCTCGCTCTCATCGACTGGTCGCTGACGACGACTTCAGATGACGGCACTCAACGCGTTGAGCACGGTATCGCCACGCAGGTTATGGAGCAGGGTGCGGACAAGGGCTGGCGGATACGCATTTCAAACCCATCAGGGATTGTCTGAATGCTATTAAAGATGGATAGAACTTACTGATGAAGATATTCATATGCAGTAAAACATAACAAGTCAGGGCCGGTTGTAGATGCAGTCTTGTCATTGGCTCCAGCCACAGGCTCAGAACACCGCCCCTGACGGTTCGGCAGAGCCTATCAGCTCTGCCGTTTTGCTAAATAGGGCTGAAATCACGATCTGTCGGGACGCCTGTAAGATATATGAGCAGACGAGTAATGGTGGAGGATACCAGAGCCTCGTCAGAAGACCTGCGTTCAGCTTCTTAGTATTCTGATCCGGACGTCCGCTGATCGCTCAGAGCAGACGTTCCTTGTATCTGACTATGCTGATCCTTGGGCAAGAGGTCATCACGCTGAATTTATCAACCGGTGATGAGCCTCAGCTAACTGAATGGCCCTTTAATGTTTTTTCTCAATCAAAAGATATGGATGAGACCAGTCAGTTACTTCTTCGTATGAAACAAACCCATCGTGCTCCAGTGCACATACCCCCTTGTGGCTGATGACGTAATCGTATACAGCCCGGCTTTCCAGCCCCTGTAACATGTGCGACAACAACTTCCGGCGCATCACATCCGACTTCCAACGTTTATGTGACGCCATATCTTTCCAGGTGATGTTGAAGGGCTGCCCTACCGCATTGGTAACGCATTTACCGTAATGATTGGTTTTAGCAGTGCCTTCATAATGATCCAGTAATAAAGCCAGATCATTTCTTAAAGGCTTCAGAAGGCGTTTCCAGCGTTTAAGTACTCTTTCAGCTTCTGCCTCACCTAATTCACGATTCAACAAGCGTCTTGTGCTGGATCTAAGTGATAGGGTAACAACACCGGCATTGAATACACTGGAAAACCGAAATTGCTTCACCAGATTTTCCGCAATACGCAATACCCGGCAGATATATTGAGTTTTCAGCACCTCCAGCGACTTGGCCGAAATGCCAATACTAAGCAGCTCATGCCTTAGTATCTCAAGCTGGCATCCCTTGATGTCATAGTTGTGACCACGAGCCAGACACGCCCACTTCATTTTAGACGGTAGAGTCTGGAAGCCTGTGCCAACCTCAAAGGATCTCCCGCCGATGTACGCGGTTTTATACGATTGCCTGTAAGAAACCGTTAACGGCGATTCCTTCACCAAATCCACGCCTGTTTCAGCCAGTCGCGATAGGAAGTTGAAAATGAAAATTTTGTTCTTCTTCGTGGGATTCTCGTTATAGTAATCCAGCAGTTCATCCAGATTGATTTCAAGCGGCTCAAGGTTGTTCCAGACACTCACTATCAGCTCCCTGAAGGCGGCGTTAGGGATATCGCGTTTAGACTGCTGATGTTTAGCGTTCTGCCCACGATCAATGGCAATCCCAATCAGTTCATCAAATGAGTAACTTTTACGTTTGGTAAAAATATCCGTCAGGTAATGGAAACGATCCTGACGGCTAAGGTATGCCTCGCGGTCGTTGCCAAACAATTTACGCAGAAAACGCTGAGAAATAGCATATTCCCGGCATGAGCGTTGAGCATTGGAATACCCGGTTAGTTTGATAATTCCCGCGCTTGCCAGTGCCTCCATTGCACGCTCATTGGTCGGCCCACTTTTCTTGAATACTCCAGGGAGTTTCGCCCTACCCAGCTCAAAGGGTACTGGCACAGAATAAGACCATTTTTTATTGGCCTTAATCTTTGCTTTTTTCCTGTTCTTGCGACTACAGGTAGCAACACAAATAACGTGCTGGAGAAATGCTGCAATATTACGATAAAAAGGGCGCCGTAGACTTGGCACACCATTATAAGGGATACTGAAAACAACTTCTTTGAAATAATTCAGCGTTGAATCTGTGACAAGAATATTGTTGTACGTAATGTATGGCTTCATAATTCACCTGTATATAGAGATCAAAGCCCCATGCCCTGCCCCCATTTATTTACAGCTGAATTACTCAAACCTTACGTGAACCCAACAAGGTTCAGATGGTTATTAGATGATAATAATATTGGAGGCTGGAGCCTCATGATAGCTGATACTGGATAATGGCTATAGTATGTAATGACATATATACAATAATACAGAGATAGAGTGTATATAGAGCATAATAGATACGTCTATATACCTTGTAGACGCAAATAGCGAATAAATATCAGCTTAGCCAGAATGGGATTAGCGGATACGTAAAACGTTACCGGTTATTAAGCGGTGCAACTTCCTCCCGGTACTATTCCACAGCGGTTGTTGATACATGTTATTTTCTGGATTTTATTCTTTTGAAACCTCGAATTTGCTCTAAACCGCTGATCCTTGCAACTGTCAGAGTCAGGGAAAGCCATCGTCGGTTTTCCCCTACCATTATACGAGGTGTAGATCTGACCCAAAACGATACCGGTAGTTTGCCGATCCGCCACACCAAAATTCGACAACGTTGGACGGTCTGGAAGGATGATTTTTTGCAGATCACTCATTTCGGTTCTGCCTGTTAGACAATCAATCAGCGAAGTAACTGGCCTGTGAATCTGCCGGGCTGGTCGCCATACAACAGACTGATGACGAAGCGGAATACAGCCCCTTGCTTATGAATTACTGTTGAAGAACCGCAACCCGGCTCAGCGCTGAATGCAGAATTGCACAGTCAGAGACCAGGTTCGCCTACAAAGCCGCAATCACTAAATCACTCAATCACTTTTTCCAAAGCGCCAAATGTTTTCGCCATGGTTGGCCTGCCAGTGCTGAGTAGTGTTGATCACCCATTTTCAGCAACTAGGCGAGTTAACGCATCTACATACCCTCCCGATATCCTCTTTGAACGATTTCAGTGAAAAGCTCATCAACAAACCTTGTTGCGATCATGGGTATTCAGCGTCAGAATGGTCATCATGATCAACGCGTATTTCAACAGATTGCGATCACTTACAACGTCAGGTTAAGAGGCCTATGAATACCGATTTGATGCCCAATTTCTGGAAGCTGTCACATGGCTGGAAGGAGTTCTCATTCCTGGATATGGTCGAATGTATTGATGAAAAGCTCGTCTACATTCACCGCACGACCGCTGGTAAAGGGCAGTCTTCCGTCAGCCAAGCAGAGGAGTTTGTAAACGCTCCGATTGGTGATTACTTCTACCTGACTCACGGTAATCAGGGTGTATACCTGCTTGGTCAGTTCACTGGCCCGGTTAACTATTTCACAAAACACAGTGATGGTTGGATGGACAGACCATTCCGGCTGATCCACAAAGCCAATGCCAGAGAGGCGTATTATGGCGTCGAGAAATGGTGGACACCTAATCACAACTCAACTTTTGTTAAGGTTCCGCACCACGAATATAATTTATTTGAAGAGCTGATATTGACGCCCTATTTCGATATCAACCTGAAAGATTTTTAACTTAAAAAGCGAGCAAATATGAAGGGAGTTTTAGAGAAATGTACTTTGGAAGACTTTAACTACATATCAGCCACTCTGGATAGCTATGTATCTTTCACAAACGATAAGCGCAGAAAAACACTATTATCTGCATATCAAAACAATCCAGCATTGCATGCTGAATTAATATCACTTATTGACACACAAATAAAATACTTCGGTTCTTCCGATTTGGCTTATCTGAAGAGGCATTTAATTAATGGGGAAGGTTCTATTCCAGCCACGGAGATCATTGATGATGTATGCAAAAAACTAAAGGTCAATGTTAAAGTCGGCGGCTCGATAGAATCAAAACTTGAAAAGCTGGTGCTCTCCGTTGTTGAGAAGGAACTATTAAGCAAGACGCCAGAAGAATTATCAAAATGTTTCAATGAGCTGGGGGTAGGTGATATTGACAGAGAGGAGATAATCTCCCATATCAAAAAGAATGGCAAAGTGGCAATTTTGCCTATTGTATTTCAGATCCTTGGTCCTAAAATTGCACTTGGGATCGTAGAAACCATTATCGTCAGTCTCATCGCTCAGATGATTGGAAGGGAGGCGGCAAAACAACTCGTCAAAGAGTTACTCAAGCGTAACCCATGGATTAATAGCTTAGGACCCATTCTATGGGCTATATCTGGAGCATGGATTGCTTATGATCTGCAAGGTCCAGCCTATCGCAAAACCGTGCCAATTTGCCTGTATCTGGGGATCGTAGCTTTGCGTGATGGCGAAGAAATGCTTTGAGGTAAAAAGGAGTGGTTATAAGCCACTCCTTTAAGCCCTTACCATATTGTAAAATTATTCTTCAATAAGCTTATCAAGCTTTTTGCAGATAAAACAGTAGCGACGACCAACTTGCTTACGCTTATAGACAATCTGAATAGTACTGTAATCCTTATTCGCATCGGATAATAATACCCCTTGCTTTGTTAATAGCATCAGGATGCCTTTGCGCTGAGATTTCGGCAAGCAGTTATGTAACAGATACTTATCAACTGCATATACGGCCCGACCTTTAACTTTATGGATAATGACCGGTGACTTTTTAATCGCCGTTTGGGTTACGCGATCATTTCCAATCAGATTTAAAAGATCACCCTTTTTGCAAAAATCAATAATTGCATTCAACGAGTTACCCATTAGGGGTTTGGTTATTTCAGGTTCAGACAAAACTACCTTAAGAGAATCCTGGTAGCAGGTTGAGATCCCTTTCATGATCTCCTGCTTTGTAAAGGGCAAAACACCATATTTCACAGCAATGGAACCTGCTACATAAGCGATTGCAAAACGTTTGGCGATACGCACCTGAATGCCGGAGTTACGATCTACCTTGTGCTTATCCAGAAAGAACTCAATCCCTTTTTCAAGCTTCCGCTTCACGTTTTCACGATCGTCCCGAATATCAGCCACCAGGCGCTTGAGAAAGGCAGGTTTGGCACTGCCATAATAGCGGTGAGTTGCATCCTTGATCGCATGAACAAGTTCGTTACTGGAATTGACATCATCTGGCAGTGATTCGAAGATCCCCATTTCAGCACCAGCATCTGCATTAACGTCGATTACACGCACATTTTCGCCTTCAAGGCGCTCAACGTTCCCGGAAGCAGCAAGTTGTTGAAGACTGCACTCACCCGTACTGAAAATACTTACCTGCCATTCAGCAACTTTGTTCTCATACATTGCAGAGCGTGTTTTCCCTTTCCCTCCGGAAAGCGTATACACACGGTTTTGCATAATCTTAGCAGCTGCCAGTACGTCTTTATCTAACAGCTTCGACTCATCGAGAACTAGGTAGCTGTCGTTATGGGCCACGGCAATCTCCTCAAGCCCTTTATCCGTATTGTTCCACAGTACGACAACATCTTTAGGTGATCCTGCTAATGATGCCAGCATGTAGGCACTGGACGTTTTTCCTATACTACTCATCCCCCACAAATGAAACCCACCCCTTCCATACCTGAAAGCTTAAGGAGAAAACCTGAAAATCCGCAGCACACAGCCAACATAATACGCGAGCTATATAGTGCATATGGAGCGACATTCATTTTCCATAATTTTAATGTTCCCAGTTTTTCTTCGGCTGGTAAATGATTTCTCGCGTTGGGGTGTAATATTGGTTTATCCCCTTTAACGTTGCCAATAATTTTATCATTAGCGCGTAAATAAGCATCACCATAAAAACCAGGTTTATAACACAATGTGATTATTTTATCTGTTTCCTTGACAATTTCTTGATGGGCCCGAACCCAATATTCTTTACTAACATCAGGATTGTGTCCAAATTTTAGTAAGTTTTTTTTCAACTCCAGAACACTCACTAACGCTGCCGAAGGGATAAGTACACGAGTTGACTCCAGCCCTTGCGAATCAGTTACCTTAATAAGCCGGTATGCAACCGGGCATAATTCGGAAATCCTTGTGCGCGCCAGTAATTTAACAAATAACACTTCTTCTTTTTGATTTAATTTCTCTTTATATTTTTTCATTTGCTTTCCTATATTGTATTTAAAGACCCCCTCACCATTACTATGATTAGAATCATAATTATGGCGAACGGGATCCCCAGTATGATTTTTCATACGAGATTATTTTTTGAATAACGACCGAAATATTATGCAATTGGCTCATTCGCCAATAAATTATTTTCTCACTTCATTATCAAATGATCACCATACTTCCTCACCTTATACATAAAGGTTAACTCTGCGATCCCAAGAGAATCTAACATAAGAAGAGAATCAGCATGTTGCTTACTCAGCAGACGATACTTTTTTGTCCAGCGCTTCCTTTTTCTTTCCTTACCCCCTTGTATATAATAATCATCATACTGTATTGATTCGACTCGCCACCAGATAGCTTTAAACCGATAACTCACCTGTCGTACAGGGTTTTTTAAGTTACTCACGAGCATAGGGCGGTTTATTACATTTTTACGCGTATTCATATTCCTCTTATTTTTCATCCTGGCACGAAGGTTTCTAATAGCCTGTTTGTCATTTTGAATAATGAGATGAAAATGCGGCACCCATTTATTAATATCCATATGAAAATCCATTTCAAACCCGCCAATCACCATTGCAGAAAAACCGCACTCTTTTAACCAACGTTTAAGTCGTGCTATTAATGTATCGAGTCTCCATTTTAATAATTGATCATCACTAAACGCATCCTGATAGAAAATCAGGGTCGCACTTCGCCATTTCTTGTGTTTATTACATAAACGAAGTACCTCTCCAATTATTTCCAACCGGTGTCGTCTAAAGCATTCGGGACATGCAGCACTTCCACAAGGTTCTCCAGGCCAACAATTTTCAAGCTTTATTGCCAGTTTTAGATAGACCCTTTTATCCAGCCGCCTTCCAGTATTTCGTAATGATTTAATACGCTTTGATTTTTCTTCGCAGGCATCATTGATAGTCTCAAACTTAGGAAGCAGCCTTTTAATCTCTTTTTCAAGCTTCTTAAATCGCAGGTTATCTGGATGCTGAATCACCGCTCCTTTTCTCTTCGCTGATAGAATTTTCATATGAATTTTCCATCGTTGACAGACTTACGGCCAGAAATCCATGTTTCTATGTCTTCTTCGAGCCAACCGACACTACGACCTTCTGGTGACAGACGAAGCTGCGAAGGAAAGTGTCCTTTAGACATTAATCTATAAACAGATGATCTTGAAATGCCACAGCGGTACAAGACATCATGAATTTTCAAAACACGTTTTATTGCCATGGTTCCTCCTGAAATCTGATGGGAGTATCCTAAACCATGGTTTTTAGGGGGTTCCGTAGGTAAAAAGTAAGAATAGATCAATCCCATCCAGAGCAATCGTTTGCGGATTAAACATCAATGTTTTGAGAAAAAATCAGGTAAAAAATCCAAAAAGTTAATCATTTGATTTTTATGAATAAATATTTATAATTTTTTTCTCAGGCCACTTGGTGATTGATGCAGCATATTGTTGAAAAATAAAATCAGAATAACCCACTAATGAAGGGGCTAGTATTATGTCCGAGGAGAATTTAATACCAATTTATCCTGAAATTGGAGCAGATTCCCTAAGAAAGCTGAGAATAATTGCTTCGCAGCTCTATCCTGACTGGGCAGAAGAAGATAAAAAGAGTGGTGAACCGCTGAATATAACCGTGAGCTACTGCATTGAATTGGCCTATAACCTGCTTGAAAAGTCCCTCGAAAACCATCCCCTGTACGATATCCTGCCTCCCCCAAAAACGGTTAAAGCCCAGACCCTATATGGCATTTACCAGCGCATAACTACGCTAAAAAATAACGGCAGCACAACAGCACAGATGGTGGCTTATTTCAATCGGGCGCAATTTCCCACCCCGGATGACCTGTTCGCAGATAAGCCTCTGACTGCCGCAGTCCGGAAGCCATCACGCTGGCTTAACCGTGATGTGACTGCACTTATTACCCGTGATGGGCAGCCCACCCAACTGCTGAGAGAACACCTGGTGGAACTGAACGAGCGCGGACAACGAAAAAGAAGGCCGGGAGCTAAAAGTGTGCGTTAGTTTCGCGCGGCACCAGTTACAGGACGAACTATATTAGCTATTAACAGCATTTCAGTTGCTGACTTGCATGTGTTTTCATCCTTTCATCACGGCAGTCATAACGGGTAGTTGTGGATATGTCACTGTGCCCTGCCAGCTGGCGTACGGTGTTAATATCCACGCCTTGTTCTAACAAGCGTGTAATGAAGGTGCGCCGCATGTCGTGAGGAGTAAACCACGCTATGCCAGCATCATGCTGTAACTGCTCCAGGATGCCGGTTAAACCGGTCGTTGTCAGCGGCTGGCTGGCAACCCTGCCGTTGCGCTGAATGCGGTTAAACAATGCATCCCCGGCCTCTTTCGTGCCATTGGCTTTAATCCATGCGCGGATGGCTTTATCTACCGCTGCCGCAACGTATATCTCCCGGTATTTACGCCCCTTCCCCTGCCTCACTGTAAGAATGCCATTGTCATAGTCCCGGCACTCAAGGCTGACCAGTTCCCCGGCCCGCAAACCCGCGCCGCATAGGGTCATTACAATGGCGACATCACGGCAGCAGCGGATACGCTGCGGATGCCGTTTAGCGGCCTGAACGAGTGCACGAACCTCCTCCCGGCTGAGTGCCCTTCCCTTGCGCTGGTTATCGCCATTAACGCGCTTAACTGCCCGGATACGGGCAAGGGTGTCCGCCTCCAGGCAACTGAGGTTAAAGGCCGTCTGCGCTATGCCCCGGAGTGCTGACAACGCCATGTTAACCGACGACACAGCGTAACCGTCATCCAGCAGTGCCGCACGTACTTTAGCGACGGCAGCGAAGCTAAATTGCTCCCAGGGATAACTGGCCGCATCCGCACCGCGTTTAAGTATGCTGGCGCTGCGGTTTAACAGGCTGGTGATTCCCCTCCGTCCCGACGGGGCAAGACCGCTGATATAGGCGTCCAGCACGGTGGTTTCGACCACCGGCGCGACCTGGTGCAGCGCAGCCCTTCTCATGCGTTTAACCTGTTATAACATGTATTAAACCAGGTAACTGTCTGCATCACACCAGCCCTCGCTCAGCCAGTGACACCGTCTCCGTCCCGGCCACAATAAAGTGGTCAAGTAACCGTACATCCAGCATTTGCAGTAGCTCCTGTAGCCGCTTAGTTATCTGGATATCGCACTTACTGGGTTCAGCCTCGCCGCTGGGGTGGTTATGCACAAGGATGACAGCAGCAGCGTTATGCCTGAGTACCCGCTTAATAACCTCACGGGGATAAACGCTGACCGTATTTAACGAGCCCCTGAACAGCATTTCTCGATGCAGAAACTGGTGCTGGTTATCGAGCAGGATGATGCCAAACTCCTCATGCTCCAGCAGGGCCATTTCATACATCACGCACCGCCGTACATCATCAGGGGAGCAAAGCTGAACGCCACGCTGGTAGCACCGGCTGATAATGTCGCGGGCCTGGTCCAGGATGCGGGTTTCACGGAGGGTAAACGTCGTCATGTTCAGAACTCCCGTTCGATGAAGTAAATGGCTTCGGGAAACAACTGGCGCCGCGCGGCGCCAGCACGTAAGGAGAAGGCTTTGCGGGGCATGGAGGTTCGCCCGTTGCTGTCGAAGAACCAGAGCGTTTCTTCGTCCATTCTGGTGACAAGGGACCAGTGAAACTGGTCGCTGAGCATAATAAGACGGGAGTGGTCTGTGACCGCCAGAAACCGCCTCATTTCACTGAAAACCCGCCCTTCCACAAGGCCGCGACTGCCCTCGAAAGGTTTGCTGATTTGGACCGGAAACTGGCGGTGGTAGTGGCCTTTACGGAGTACCTGCGTAATCAGCCAGTCGAGCCGGTTTTCATCTATCCCTTCGGTCAGCCATTCATGCAAAGGCCAGCGTTGCTGATAGGTCTGAAGAAGTCGGTTCATGAGTGGTTTTCGCTTCACCCGACCGTCATACAGCCAGCTCAGCATATTCACCACACAGTACGCGCCGCAAAGACAGTCAAGCTCTCCCTGTACAGACGCGTGTATCCCTCTGTTAGCAGTCACAGATAATGTCTCCATCAATAATTAGCTGTCAGTGTGGCGGGATTAGCTTTCCCACATAACGGTGAGGGTGTAGATATTCAGGAAGTGGTAATGAACGAAATTTCTCTGCCAGAGTGCAAAAATGTCGCGCCCTTCCCCTGGGGGTAAATCACCGGCATAGGACAGGAAGACATAGCGCTGGCTCCAGCTGATATCGATTTCCTTTTCGAGCTCCGGGTCTGTCCCCATATATTTGAAGTCAGTGATGTAATCGAAATACCATTCATCGTTGCGGGAGATAAGCCTTATTTCGACCGGGTGAAAACCACCATTCTCAGCACTGTAATTGATATCTTTGAACAGCAATGTGACAGCACGAATATTCGGTTTAACTGGCGGCTTTTTACTGAGTTCAGCCAGTATAATATTAATAAGTTCCTGACTTACGGGCATGGACAGCCCTTCCTGACGGATAATATTCATTGTATTTATTCCGGTAAATATGCGTTTGGGTTGATGACACAAACACTAATTAACCCTAACCCGCACTGACTTTTCAGACGATGGACGTCCTCCCGCCAGAAGGGATATAAATTGAAAAGCTAAGTTGGCTATTAGTTTATGCATCAGTTACTGAATAATATGACACTATCCAGTAATGACATTTTACCAGGAATATACTTATAAAGCAATTAGTTTCACTCAGAAACCAATTCTAAATTTATTTTATGAATTCATCTAAAAACAGGAGAAGGCTTTTCCTTTTGCCGTAATCCAATTTGTTCCAGACTTGATCGAGGCGTTGTTTTAATTCTTTATCAAGCCCAGATAGATAGTCAGACGGGATATTAGAAACATTCAGATCATCCATGCAATCAATAAAGAACCAACTTATTGGTGTCTTTAGAGACACTGCAATTTTTACTAAATGCGCAACATTGATCTTATTCGTTCCTCGTTCATAGCGGGAAAGTTGTTGCTGAGATATATCGATAATTTCTGCAAGTTCAGCTGCGGTTAACCCGGCTTCTTTACGTCTGCTCTGAATACGCTGTCCTACCAGCTTATCAGCTGAATCTGCCACCAGTTTAACCATCATTTATTCTCCCGTCCGTCCATAAGCGGAAGTTTGGGTCTTTTTTACTCTTGCATGAACATCACTAATGACCTTAAAATCCAATAAATACTCACTTACAGACCAAACAAGACTAAGACTGACGAGCTGAGTGACCAGCAGATGAGCCTTAGAACAAAGATGGATAGAAAGGGGAACATTGTGGCAACCACCATTACTGAGATAACGGATTGCTTTGAGTACTTTTTCAGCTCCCTTTACCGGCGTGAATTTGTCAAAACACTGCGTCTGAATGAATGCAGCGAGCGGGAATTACTGCCATTAGTACGTTGCTATTTACTGGGTTGGTTTGCGGATAACGTCTCGCCAGAAGTTAAAAGCAGGCTACCTGGAACGGTATCCGGGCATGGTTTCATTGACTTTGTGATTGACGATGTGGCCGTTGAGTTTGCAGTCCGTAAGCCAACAGCAGCTCGTTCCAATGTCTCCGCAACCGTAAACAGCACGGAAGTGAAGAAGTTGATGAAGCACGACGGCAAAGCACTGCTTGTACTGTTTGACTTCTCTGACACGCCCTATTCAGAAGAACAGATCGAATCATTCCGTAACTGGCCCTCCCTGGGTCGGGGGAATCACCGTAAATCAGCTTTCAACGTTGTGTATTTCTTTGTGGAAAAACGCAGGCCGCTGGCACTGGGGAAAATAACCAAAAACATTCGTATAAGCTAACAAGGAATTTAATGATGAAGAGAATAGTGGCTGCATTAGTACTGACAACCTTAGCCCTCCCGGTTATCGCAGCTCAATACGCTAAGCCCGGTGCAGTTTTAACGCTAAAGCCAGGGAACGGTAATGCGGAGTTTAGCATCAACGCATCAGCCAAAGATGGGTCAGGAACCTGCAACATGGAAGGTACAGTACAACAAATAGCTGCTGGTGAGGATCAGAAACGCCGTTGGATCTGGAATGATAGTTCCAGCCAGTGTGTTGCTGTGCTCAGTGAAATGAATAACGGTAAGGCCAGCGTTATGACTCGTGGTTGTGAAGGTTACTGCGGAGCTTCTGCGTCGGGTTTAATGGATGGCCAATACAAGAAAAAGTAACAAGACAACCACTTTGAATTGAAGGGAAACAATAAATGAAAATAAACATACTTCTGGTGTTGATAGCAGCTGGTTTAATGGTCGGTTGCGGTGATAAGACGCCAAAATGCAACAGTGATGACGCTAAGAACCTGGTCGTAGATATAGCACGGAAAACGATAGAGAAAGGAATGACACTTGATAAGGATGTGCGGATTTCAGTCGAAAACGTCAGAACGGTAAGCCATGAGTCGAGTCTTGATGTTTACCAGTGCGCCGCTGATTTGACTTTCGCCAAACCAAATATGAAAGACTCATTGCCTATTACGTATCGGGTACAAAAAGTAGAAGATGGCAAAGGGCAGTTTTATATAAATGTATATGGCTTATGATAGTTAAACGGCAAAGGATGCCAAGCGAAAAGAAGAGGATCTTTTTTTAGAATTGGACCGGTGGATGGGATTGATTCAGATGGGCACAACTGCCGAAGACATTCATGCTATACACTAGGAATGCTGGGGACTATGCCCAATCAATGACCGCCGTTGTTCCGACGCGCTAACTTAATTAACTCTATATGTGCGCTACGTGCTATATACAGACATTAAGTATCAATCAAAAGGGAGCAAGGTCACAGGCTGAGTTCACGGGCAGAGGCAGCGATACCAATACGCTCAGCCGGTTTCAGGGCTTCATCGAGGAATTAGGGTGTGTACTGTTTACGGGCCATTTTGCTGGTCGATGCTGGTTTTGTCATGAGTAATCACCGCTGGCCGAACGTCAATATATGACGGGTAGGAACAGCAAGCGTTGTTTAAGGTAAGCGTTTTCCCCAGATTTAATTATTTCCTTCACTTTGCCAGTGAAACTGAAACGCCGATCTTCTTGTATCCTGCATATTGATGACATAGAAGTTGCGGGGAAAATATTCTTTTGATGTCTCGCTAAAGGTATTTAATCCGTACAGTGCGATTTTTTTTCCTGTTATTTCCGTTGGTTCTGAGATGATGCTGGAAGGCACACGAAAGACCTTAACAACTGAACTATCGGGTAGTAGGATCTTCAGCGTAAGAAAATGCTCGTCGCTTTCCACTTCAAGTAATTTCCCGCTGATATCGATTCCGCCATGCTGATAATCAGAAAGAGACGGTTGCATCTGCTTGCGTAGCTGTTCTGTCCAACCGGGGCACGAGCAACGGCAGGAACAATGGGAGCAGTACGTGCCAGGACAAGCAAGCTGATATACTGAAAGTGGGATATTTCGTGGCAAAAGTCGATTAATATTTTTGATAATCATAGTGACCCTTTCAATCAGGTCTGTATTCAGTGTCCCTTCCCAGCTATCACGGCTCCCCGTCAGAACTAACCCAATGTTTATATCAGGTGCTCGCTCTTTTACCATTATGCCATAGGCCGCAACCTGTAACAGGTTTGCTTCTTTCGGCTGGTTTTGTTCGTCTGTTACCTTTCCGGTTTTAAAATCAACTACGTTTAACCGATCGGGTCGCTCCTGATATATGAGATCGGCCCGCCCATGCATATCGAAATCATTGCTGGTCAGCATAACCTCCCGGCCAACGGGTAATGTTTTTTCATGTGCAGGAATCCCTTTTACGAAAACAGGCGGCGGAAGCGATCTTACGTAGCGGATCTGGGTAACAAGCATTTGGCGCGACACCAGCCCGGCAACACCGTGACGGTCATATATCCAGTTTGCTACCGGCCCGGCGCGTCGATTGGCTGCCAGCGCGATCGTAAAATCATTTTCCAGTTGCCTGAGAGTATAATTCTCGAAAGTAGCCTCCCTGTGAATCACTGAATTGACGCGTTGATGTATTACTTGGCCCAGAATCACTCCCGGATGCAGCGGTAAACGAGCGTAAGAATGGGCTTCACTTTCCAGCAGGTATTTCGCCGGGCAAACGGCGAAACACCCCAACAGCGAAGGAAGTACCGGACGAGTACGCGATAGCGTCATTTCATTCATTGCATCATCACTCCTGAAATGAGGACGCCTGAGTCCGTAATTTTGCCATTTCAGTCCCCATTCGGCGGGACAATGCAAAAGTATTCGTAGCGTCTACGTCCACCTCATATGAAAATGCCTCAAGTTCGGGGTTTGCAGCAAATGCAGCATCGGGGTCCCAGAAGGGATGTAGTACGGCGGCCCAGCGCTCGGCCCCGGTGCGTATCAAGGGTATATTCCCCATCACTTTTACGTCACTGTCGCTGTATAGCGAAGCGGCCTCTTTGGCTAATCGTAGGGCATTTACCGGCCAGTCAGCCACGCCCGGAGAGGTAAAATCACCGTTAAGCCCGGCGCTATAGGTTTGATCCAGAAGAAGTTGAATAACATCCAGTCCCAGACGCCAGTCCAGCAATCCGTGATACGGCTGGTTTCCGTATCGGTGCAGGCAGTGATAACACCCTTGAAAGCATCGTTCGCGATGATCGGATTGCAGGAACTCAGCCAGCGGGTAGGCCGTTTTGTTATTTAAAATATTCTTCATGACCTCAAGGATAATGAGAGAACCGGATGCGCCCTTCTGCTGTAGCCGTTCACATAACCCTGAACCATTAACCAGGCGATCGGCCATTTGCAGAACCGGTACCGACTTACCGTTTTTCAGCATTTGAACGCGGGGTTCCAGAATTTCGATTTCTTCAGGATCAATATCCAGTAGCTCTTTTGATGCATAGTTAACAATGATAAAAGACGCCGAGAGCGCAGCAGCTCTGAATGCCGGAGTTAGAGTGGAATACTGTAGCCGGAGACCCGGCGGGGTTTGGGCAACCATCAGTGCAAGTAGATCAGTCACTTTAGGCGCTGCAAGATAAAATGTATTTCGGGTTTCTCCCCGATCGGTAAAGCGGTTTTTAACTAACAAGTCGGCCTCAATAATTTGACTATCCATCCAAACCCGGTTCGCCCAAAGCGGCTGGTAAGTCCCCTCCTTTCTGAAAGGGACCGATAGGCTCCCCTGTGTTGCGCTGAAACCACGCCATGTTTTATCGGTATAAATTCCCCGATTCAGGCGGTGCAGACACGTTTGTGGCTGAAGCTGTATCGCCACATTAACATCAGGCTCTGGCGTTGCAGAAAAAGTGTAGGCTTCTGCAATTGATACACGACTGGCTGTGGTCAGGATCTGATCAAAATCCTCTTTGGCCGATTTTGGTTCCAGCGTGGTGATAAATCCATAAGGAACATAGCATTGATAGCGCTCTGCCTTCTCCATAAGGGCACCGCAGATAGTACATTCGGTGGCCAGAGAGTTTGCCGGTGCCCAGATGTTGCACACCGGACAGGCGGTCATTGTTCTGAGTTCACCCGGTTCGCAGGCATTTGAATAAAATGATCGTGGATTTTTTCTGTTCTGTTTAAGCATTCCACTATAACCTGCTGTAAAGTAGCGTCGTTTATCCTGAACCAGAATTTTTCCGGGGGCAAATTCCTGTATCGCAATATCCAGATCGCGATCCATGCTGGCAAATTCAATTTCTTTTTCACCTGTGCTGACAGGCCTTGTCAGCAAAAGGCGTGATCGGGTCGGCATGCCATACATTGGGAATTTACCGTGTTCCGCCAGCGCTTCTGCCAGCCCTTTCGCCTCCATCGCGCTGTCGTTCAGTACGGCTTTGATATCCTGAATCAGCTGTTCCGGCGTCAAAGGCTGAATAATTTTCTGGAACAAATGGGGGTTTTGCTGTGTGCTGGTCCGGGCAAATTCATCGCGCGCCAGGATGGTTGCTTCGATAGCCTGCCGGATTTTTGGCAGCCAGTCCGTTTGGTTGTCTTTCAGCCAGTGCACCGGGAAAAACTCACCGTGGTTATCAGGGACGTGTGCGTAGTCGTCAACCGGCCATGGGTGATCGGCTTTTTCCGTTTGCTGCCTTAACCATTTGAATGCCGACACCAGCCAGATTTTTCGTACCAGTCTCTGACAGATCATTTCCAGCTTTGTGGTCAGAAACGGTGGCGGAGGGAGGTCGCCGGTAATTTTTTCCGGATAGCGGAAGTAAAACAGATCGTGACTCTTGCTGCGACAGGCGGTTAATACGAATGAAAACGCTTGTCCACGTCGTCCGGCACGTCCGACACGCTGTTGATAATTAAAGCGCTGTGGCGGCATGTTGGCCTGAAATACCGCACGTAAATCACCGATATCCACGCCCACTTCCATGGTTGTGGTTACGGAAAGCACATCTACTACGCGAGCTGCCCGGTCAAGATCTCGATCGGGCTCAAAATCTTTCATTCCTTCCGGTAAAATATCATCGTCATCGGCAATCAGAATACCTTTAAACCGGCGTAGCCTTGCCGCCGGATTTTCGGTCATTCCAGTCAGTTCCTCTGAGCGCATCCGGTGAATACCAGAAGAATGTGAGAGACGTTTGCCAAGATAGTGTTGCATCTGGAGCGTTTTTGCCTCGCTGCACGGCGTTTCTGGTAAAGGAGAGTAGCAGCGAGTACAGATTCCCGCGCCGGTGTGCATGTGTATACGTCCACAACGAGAGCAGCGCCAGACGCGATCGGTAGGTTCCGCCAGCCGAAAGTGCATTTTGCCAATATCAATAATACCGCCCTGATGACCCGCCAGCTCCAGTCGCCGGAGAAAACTATCAATTAAAGATAAAGGCTCGCCTCCTGAACGCTGGCATATCTCCTGCGTAAAGCGGTACAGACGGTTTCTACGATTGACATCGCGCGCTGAACTCCATGGGGTTTCTGGCTTTGTATATTGTGAAGGGGTAACCCGGTACGCGTCCGCCAACACACGAAACATTGCGTCATAAATCGCGAGATGTTCCCGTGAGTCGTTTCCGGTAATGGGAAGGCAGGGATAACCCCAACCGGACTCTTCAAGCGCGAAGTAGGTTTTACTGAATACGCTTTCCCCCACCAGCCGTTTTAAATCGCGTGAAATCTCCTGTCGTGCCACAAGCAGGTTCTCTTCATAGGATGGAAGCGCCTTCCAGCACCACGTCCCCTGCGCGTTCTTTTCAAAGAGCTGTTGCCATGCAAAGGTCAGCGTGCCTTCTTCATGTTTTTCAGGATCGGGAACAGGCGCGATGCCAGTACGATCGGAAGGGTGAATACCTGCATCTACCTGCGCCCTTAACAGCAGGCCAAGAGGTTGACCTGCATCCGGTGATTCAGGTTCGAGGATTTCACGTAGAGGTATGCTGTCAGCTTCAGGCTTTGATAATAACCCTCTTATTTTCTTGCGTTCATCAGCAAGTTGATCCAATTCATCTTCTTCCTCATCCGACCTTACGTTGAGGTTAATCAGTGTCTTGTTCCGGTTCTCTATCTCTGCCTGGCGTATTTTTAGTTGGCTATGGGACAGTTTATCAGCCGCAATGGACTGTAGCGAATGGACAACAATTTCTCGTCTGACATCGTCATGATGACCCGATTCCAGATCGAGCGCCGCCCTGGCAGCATCCTGACGACTGTCTGAAAACGTTACCAGTTGCTCACGGTTACCCGATCGCTGTAGTTCCGCCATTAGCGAGCTGGCCAGTAGCTGTGTCGTTTTCGAAAAACCGACGCGAAAGCTACGGATAGGGGAGAGCTTACCTTTGCCGTATTTGTAGGATGTACCACATGCCGGACACTGAAAAGGTAGTGCCGTTCCCGGTGACTGGCTGGATGACTGGCCTCTTTCCGAGGAGGCAAATTCACCGGGTTTGACGTAATAGAACCAGCCCGCGATATGGTTTTCCGGTAGCGGTTTTAAGAGCGATACTGGGTGTTGAATAGTGGCGGTAAATGGATCGTAGCTGGCTTTTACCCAAGTACCAAAAGTATTGTCATTGTCGCTGTTTAGCTCCTCATCTCCTTTCGGCCAGAAACGTTCGACCACGGGCATAAATAGCGCGTATTCTTCAGCAGATCGGCGTTCAACCATGACTGATTTTGCGTGTTCCGGCAGTTGTTCCGTATCAGGGTCGTTGGGTAAAAGTTCAATTCGACTTTCTGAACCGGAAAAGACCGAAGGTTTACCCCCCAAAAAGAGATTACCGCAACATTCACAATAGAGTAATTCGACACGCCGTGATTTTTTATCTTTGCCGTAACGTAAGCCAGACTCCACGGTAAGATCGCCAAAATATCTGTGATTAATTTCTTGCGCAGATGCAGCGCTGGGGACGGGCAATGGCGCGACATATAACCCCTCAAGAGCGCGCAAAAAAGCATGAGCGCGGAAACGTGGCGCACCGATATCATCAGGAAAGGCATGTGAAAACCATTGCGGCCAGTCTCCCTCAGTCGAGCGTAACCAGATTAATGCCTGGAGCGCTTTGTCACTATGGGGTTGGGCGTTAAAAAGGCGTGAACTAAGCATTTTGATTGACGTAGCTCTCGGATAATGATCGTCCGTATAGCAGCCACTTTCAAGCAGGTTGGCTGCCTGTAAAACGACACGTTGCGCTAGTTGTTCTGTAGAGGCATCACTGGCTGTCATTCCCATGCTGCGGGCGACATTCTGCCAGTGTTGTAATGAGGTAAGTGGTGCTTGCTGTAACTTAAGCACTGCGTGATAAAACACCTCCAGATCCCCCTGGAAAAGAGACATATTGCCCGGGGGAAGGGTGTCACCTTTGATAATACATTCTTTCCAGTCGCTGGAAGAGGCACCTGAAGATAATCCCCGCTGACCAAACATCCCCCATAAATATTCGACGCTTTGATCACCTTCAGACCCTTCAACGGGTAAAGAGGCGCTGGAGGCCAGAATACGCAATTTGTGTCGGTGTTTATCCTGATCCAGCCCTAGCCGGTTGATTAAATGTTTAAGTAAGTAGCTGACTTCAGTACCGGCGGTTCCTCGCTGTAGATGAAGTTCGTCAAGAATAAGATAAAAATAGGCATCAGGATCGCGCTCAATCCACTGTCGAGTTTGCTCAAAAATAGGATCATCCACCTCGCGAACCAACATCGTTGAGAGCATGCTGGTGTTGGTGATCAGAATATCGGGCGGTGTCTTTTGCATTTCCCAGCGGCTGAGAACCTCTCCGCCAGCGGTTCGGGGGAAATTAAACGATAATTCGTTATCCTTGTCCTGCTGCGCTTGTCGTACCGCCTCCTGATGGGTCTCTTCCGTTAAGTGCATATACTCACGTAGCTCAGTGATTTTTTTAGCCACGCGCTTTTTCTCATTTTTTTCTTCACTGAGTCGGGGATGTTTGAGCCAGCCAGTTACTTTAGTTGCGCTGGTATAACGCCCAAAAAAGATTCGGTTGCCGCCAAAATGCTCATCCATGACACCATGAGCTTCCCTAGAATCCAGTGCCCGTCGCATACGTACCAGTTGATCTTCTACCAGGGCATTCATCGGGTAGAGGATCAGCGCGCGTACCGCTTTCGGACGTGCAGCGGCCTCATGCTCGCGCATGAAGCTGGGCTGTTTATCCGCTACCTTATGCCACCACGGTTGCCAGTGCTTCAACGCAGGACTTTGAGGCCAACCGGTGGCTTCTTTCGCGATTTGTGCCAGAACCGGCAGTAAAAATGATTCGGTTTTACCGGAGCCGGTTCCGGAGGTGACAATGCCCGGTTTCCCTGGCTGTACCCCTCTTTTCAGCATGTCCAGTTGATGGGTATAAAGATTAAAACGTCCCTTAGTTGAATCCGTTTTATTGCGGGGCAGAAGTCCACCTAAACAGAGGTCGATGAATGCCGCCCTTTGTTGCACATTAAACCCTGGCAACCATGTCTGACCATGAGCATCATTTCGTAATTCACTGATAGTTAAGCCATAGTTCTGATATCGGGGCATCGGCTCAAGAAATAGATCGGCGCATAATGTCCCTTGCTGTTCCAGTAACGCTCGCCGTTCAGTCTGTATGTCTGATGAACCAATACGGAAGGCCGTTTCAAGGTACGAAATATAAAAATCTCTTATTGATTCAAATGTTTCCAGTGGGTTATTCATCATTAATCCTTTGCTTATAACTGGAAAAGGGTCTCAAGTACGCTTGCAGATTCACCGGTAGTCATTTCCTGAACATATGGCCCTAACTCCGGGGCAAGAGCGTCAATCGTGGTCGCAATATCTTGTGCCGTACTACGGCCTAGGCCATAAGCCAGACGGGCAACAGCTTGTGCTTGTTCATCAGGAAGTAAAGAGAGTAGCGCTGCTTTTAGTACTTCCCTTGGCGCACAAGCTTGGTACTCTGGCTGGGGCTTGTCCACATAGATTGTCTTCCATAGTTCAAGGGTAATACGAGAAGGCGTGATGTCAGTATTTTGCTCAAATGTCCGCTCATCCGACCATATATTTTCTGCAAGAAACAGGGGTAACTGGTAAGCAAGAGGAGCCTGTAATGGAAACGTGCTTTTCCCGGTGGTGAATGTGAGTAAAAAAAGTATCGGGTGTCGGATGGGCAAATGTCGTAGAGCCTGCCGCCGATCCGTCCAACTGCATGCGGCAGGATGGCGAGTTCTGAATAAACACTCCTGGAGTTCAGGTAGCAGCGTTTCTGGAGGAGTGCGGTTAAAACCACGCAATTCAACGATGCTCGCCAGCCCTGCCTCTTGTTGATGGGTCAAAAAATCGCCTAGCGTCATGGTATTAGTATCGCCGGATAAGCGGATCAATGTGGGGGAGTTCATTAAATCACTGAAGCTAAAATGATCGCTATGTACCGATACTTCTCCCCAAACATTCCCGGCTAAGAGGTTCGCTAGTGAGGCGATAGTCTCTTTCGTCTGTTTTCCCATCAATCCGACTGCGGGTGTAACACTCGCAGCAGCAATCAGGCTGGATAATAAAGATTCACTTAGTCCCGTCGCCAGAGCCTGTTTTTCGATAGCCGATGATAGTTGATGTTTGCGAGTCAGGGCATTCGTCTCTGCTAATGGAAAATTAGAATTTGCTGATTCGGCTACAGATTCTGGTGCTATTCGTCGTTGGGCAGCTTGTTCCTGCACTGTTTCATTTTTGATTATCGCCCGCAGTAACGCTGTCTGGGCCAGCGTTTCAATTCCCGCTTGAGATGCAGCTTCGAAGGTCTTTTTAATCCGTTGTTCCAGTTCATTTTCTTGCTGACGTAGCGCTTTATTAATACGATCGGTCTCTTTTTTCAGTTTTTTCTTCTGGTCGTCGATTTCATTTTCAAGCTGTATTTTCTTTTCAGATAATACCTTTATTGATTGTTTAATCTGGTACTGTTCTTCTTCGTAACGAGTCAGTATTTCTTGTTTCTCAATATTAATTTGCGCTTCAACTTCAGGTAAAGCCAATAACTGTTGAGTCGTATCGTTAAGAAAGGATCTTGTATCTGCTATCTGTTCTAGGTGAGATACTGCACGAAGATAGGATGCCTCATTATCAGACTCATGTTCAGCAATAAAATGGGTTAAATTTTGTAGCTGCCCTTTACTGAATTGAGGGAAATCTTTTGCTGAATCAGTTCGTTTAAGCAGGCGTTTGATCCATGTGCTGGCTTCAGCGCAATCATATTTTTTACTCACCTGAGGGAGTTCAGTGATCACCCTGAGGGCATGAGTACCAAGTAGTGTCTGAGGAACCTGACGATAACTCTCTAGTGGCATATCAAAGTCATATTTTTTAGGATCAGACAAGTCACCCGGTAATCTTAGGGATACACCATCACTTAGGTGAAAAATGACCGCCGTATCGTTTTGCGGCTGGTAGCGGGTCAGTAACCATTCTCTGACAGCATCAGGCTCATCAGAGGCATGAGGCAGCGCAACGACAGGATAAACGCGCGACAGGTAGTCAGTAATAACATACTGCGCGGGTTTATCAGACGGCTGATATCGGGCTTTCCATATTGCTATTTCACCACGAGTAAATTTTTTACTGAAATAGCTTTCAAAACCAATGGCTTCACCTCCATGGGGGAAAAGATCTTTTACCAGTTCCTCCGGGAGGTCTCGTAGGTTGCCATTAATTAACAGACTAATCGGCATAACAAAAAAAGCGCCGGTCGCGGTTAACGCTAACACTTTTCCAATGAATATAACTTCGTCCATCGAACTGTCGATTTCTTTGGAAACAACGGGAGGAGCCTGTATTACACTGGTACCATCCATTGTTTTAAGGTCGTAACTGGCTTCAAACTGATCGATAAGTTCACCCAATTTTCGCGCCATCGGTAAAGAATGTTCTGACAGCTTTGTCCGCCATCGATTATCGGCTGTTCGCGTTCCCCTGAGTGCGTCAACCAATCCCCCAACAAACAGCGGAATAGTGCGCTCTGGCTTAGGAATTTCTTTACCCTGACTAATTAAGGCACAATGTTCAATGTCTTCATCAATGAAATTAATTGTCGAAGAGTCAGATACACCATGTTGGGGTAAATCTATTTCTTCACCATTCAGGAATTTCGTTATAATTTCAGGGCAGTCAGAAGAAATATAGAATCCTAGAATAGTGCGCCATAACGGTTTACAGAGTTCAATATCTTCCGCATTACTTTCTGCTTCTAGCAGATCTCTAAGAACAATTTGTGGGTCATTTTGTTCAGAAAACGTTAAATTTTCACGAAGCCAATCAGACACAACAAGTTTGGCCTTAGGTGGTAACGTACGGAGAAAATGTAACCTTTTCTCTGGTCCTTTCGGTAAATTATCTGCTTTAGCGCCATTTCTGGTGAGCCTTTGCTTGCACTCTTGCAAGCATCTGATCAATTCATGGGATTCTGTACCGAAGCTGTACATTTGGCCCAGCCGGTCGCTAATAATACTTTTCTTGTTAGCCATGTTAAACGTTCTCCTTACCACCTGAACCACCTGATTCTGTAAAATTACTGTAAGGTTCTACGCAGCTTGCGTGTTGTCAGCGCTCTGTTCCGTCGTTCCAACGCGCGTTGGCAGGAAGGGAAGACCATTACATTGTCCCAGAGTGGAAATTTCCCTCCTGCAAATAAGTAACCACCATTATCTGTTATCGACAAGCATCCACGGGCAACATGGATCCACCACTGTAAAATGGAGGGCGGTAACGCAAAGATTTTCGTTGACCAGCACCAGTCAGTATCGCCCTTTTGCACGCCAACCGTTTCTCCTGAACATATCATCTGAGCCATTAATGCCCAGGAGAAGCTATCGGTTTGCCAGTATCCGGTGTTCTGCCGAATAAAATAACGATAACGCTGTTTTTCCTGACACCGTATCAATAGATTATTAGCCGTTTGAGTAAGCCGCTGTTCTTCTGACCATTGGTATTTTTCAGCTTGCCATAGCGACACATGGAGTTCCGGGGGTAAAGCCGGGATAAACTGCATTTGAGACAGCGGCAGCAATACTCCGCTCAAAGCATTTACGGGGAAATCGTCGTGACTAACCAAACGTAACCCAAACTGTTCAATGAAAGCATGAACCCGCTCTCTGGCTGATAGATGCAATTCAATACAACCCATTGAACAACCTTTATCCTCAACCAACCGACGCCCTATTCGCTCATCGTTATTAAGTGCTTCTTGGAGAAGATTACGTTCACTTCTTGTAAACATCCCCAGAATTCGGGCAACAATTCCCTGCTCAGTGACATCAATGGAAATGGTTCTTTCAGCCAATGAGACTAACGAATATGGCGCATGGCGTCGTTGTACTACACAAAGCCAGCCAGCGGCAAAGAGCATGCGACGCAATTGCCACTCGGGTATCCTCGTTACCTGTGACAGGGTTCCAATATGTTGTTTTAATTCACTAAAAGGCAATGTGCTACGACGTTGAAAACGCAAGGCCAGCGCCTCAGCGAGCCAGTCAAATGCTGCGGGTATATCATGTAACTCGGTATACTGACATGTTACAGGAAGGCAATTTTCATACTGCCATAACATCTGAGCACCACTCAATAGTGTTATTTCTTCGCGTTTCAGTGGGGGGATCACTGCCGTATCCCCTAACGCCATTAATACTCCCGATGGTCCATCAGTAAGCCAATCATGTGGCTCTGTAATTTTACAATAGGTGGCGTAAGGCGCGTGATCTAACACGTGTACATCTAAATTTACTGGGATATCTGAATGCTCTAACGTAAGTTCATAGCGACAAAATGCCTGACCAGATATTTCCATCAACTTCTCTGGTGGAATGAATAATCCTTCAGCCCCCCGAGATAGAGAGCCATGAGTTAATTCTTCTCCGTCTTTATTGCTAATGACATAGCATCCTCTTAGTACTTCAGGCATATGAATTATCGGTGTACTGGCAGGGTTAAGCAGTATAGCCTGCCCAAATCGCGCTGCACCTGACATACGAGGTCGAGCAGGCTGCCATCCCTGTATTAGAAAACGACGGGCTTCTTCTGGTAACAAACGGGCTATCTTATCCAGCGTTTGCCTGCCAACTTCATCGGAAGAAACTATCGACCATTTGGTAGATTTAATATCCCGACGTTGTACTCTTTCGCCAACCTTCTTCAAGACAGTGAAAATACTGTCTGCATATTTATGATGAAGTATTAAATAGATTGGAGAATTATCATAATATTCTCCTTCTGAACTAATATGAAAAAAATCATCACGAAAAAGCGGCAAACACCCAGACCGCAGTGCGACTCCCACTCGTGACTTATAGAAATAACCCTTCCGTTTTTTTAATAATAAATCTAGGGAGTTTAATGTGGTGCCTATATCTCGTTCGTAATATATATTATCATAGTTCTCTATTTCATTAGACAAGGAGTAATAATGCTGGATTTCTGAGGCTGTAGCAGCAGCGTCATCCATGAGAAGATAAATCTCTGGATTACCTGAATCATTAAACTCCATGTGAATACAATACTTACCATTCTCTTTGAGTTGTTCTCTCTCTGTATGTACAGTGATATCACGAACAGCACCCCAAAAAGGAGAATCATAGGCCTGCCGCATGGCAGCCTTTGAAAGTAATGTTCTGAACTCAATAAATTCTTGGTTAAAAACTTCACTAAAATAAGATATATATTGATGTACTACCTTATTAACTGCTTCAAAAGTTGAATGGTTATCTAAGTTATTATCGATGAGTATATTCCGTAAAAAGACTTCATCTTTGTAGCAGGGAAAAGCAATTCTCTTGGAATACCCAATCAATCTTTCATGTTTTGATGGCCTTGGCAAGATTAAACGGGTACAGTTCTGTCTTTTACTACTCCATCTTTCTAACCTTTCCCATAAGTTGGGTAATTCAGTAAAGACAAATTTTTTATTTCTATCAAAGCCAAGCAGCACAGAAAATCGAACCCGAAAATCTCCTTCGTCATGTGTTTCATCATCAGCACTGGCAGCAAGTAATGTTAAATATAAAATTGCAAAATAAGTAGGGTATCCTTTTATTTGCGCTAAAATGTCTAATTGTGACTCATCCCTGAGAGCATCCTGGATTTTAGACGCTTTTTTTCCAAACGAAATCAGGAAACTTCGCTTAGCATCCTCTTTGCTACGTGGACCTGCAAGTTGCTCAAAAATGCGTCCCGTAGTATCAATTCGGCTTAAAGTCGAGCCCGTATGCGAAGACTCAAGAAAGACGATCTTTACTAGTTCAGCATTCCATTCTTCTAAAGTAACCGGGAAAGAATCATCCATACTCACCACCTAATTACCGTTCGCTGTCATCTTTTTCAAACCAGCACCAGAAAATAAATGCCGAAAAAGTACCTCAGCCAGTAGTGGAGGAACAGCATTACCAATTTGGGTAAATTTTGACTCGACGTCTCCTACAGGCTCAAAACCCTGTGGAAAAGTTTGTATTCGTGCACATTCCCGCCATGATAACCGCCTTGCCTGTTCCAGTTTGGGACGAGAAGTATCAACAATTAGATGCTCATATTCATCAGAAAAGTCCCAGCGCTGCTTCCAGCCATCCTCCAGGTTTGACCATGTTAACTTCATCACCGGGCTGGCAGGATGTAGTGTCACATGACGCCAGTTAGCTACGACGGTGTAAGCAGGGCTGTCCCATAGAGCTTTACGATTTCGGGACATGAAATACCATGAGAAATGCCCTTCAGGATCATGTGGTCGTTCGTAAAACTCACCTTCAGGCCATAGTGGTAAATCCTTAATAGCCTCACCATGTGAAACATAGGGTTTTAAATGAGGATTCTTTTTTGTCGCTTTGCCATGTGTTTCAGCAGGAAATTCAAAGTATTGCCCCAGATCGTTTCTGACGCCAATAATAAACAAACGCTTGCGCGACTGAGGCACGCCGTAAGCCCTGGCGTTTACCATATGATAGCTGACTTGGTACCCGGCAGCTTTATATGCCGTGAGCTGTTGTTCCAGAAAGCTACCTGCCCCTAAATGTTTCAAGCCCGAAACATTTTCAGCAACAAAATACTTCGGCTGAACAGTCTCTAATACCCGTAGAAAGTGTTTATAAAGGTTTGTTCTGTCGTCATTGTTAGGTTTTCTGTTACCTGCCATTGAAAATGACTGGCAGGGATAGCCTCCAACAACAATATCAACATCCGGAAAAGACAGAATTTGAGAGATATCACTATGCCTGATATCACTATCGGGGAAATAGTTCACTAATGTTTTGCAGGCATTCTCTACAACATCGTTGGCAAAGACGATGTCTCCACCAGCTGAGGTAATTCCAAAATCCATACCACCACAACCGGAGAAAAGTGAAAGTACCCGAATATTATCGTTCTCTCTCTCAAAAACACTGCTCATACGCCCATACCAAATATCTTCATCTAACAAACCGTAACTGGTTGTTAATTTTCCATAAAATCATAGAGAAAGATTATACCCCTGTGTAAAGAATCTTACATCAATATACTTAGCTTTTGAGGGGGAAGTGGTGTTTTTGTTGTTAAGGTATTACTAAATGGCCGTTCTTCTGATAGCGCTTCCCACCAAATCCCCCATCAGCAACATCGATCCATCGGCAACGGCTCAGCCCCTCCCCGCAGATAAAACTCCCGCGCTTCGTCAGACAACGCATCAACCAGCGTCCCGTGAATACCAATGGTTCCGCCACCTGTATTACCCGCAACTCGGCGTTACATATCAGTGCCAGCCCCATACCTTGCCCATGTAGCGATTTATCCATCTCCAGGCGTCCCAGCACCAGAAGGGGAATCGGGTAAGACATATTGCGACAAAGGCGCACGGGGGCAGTATTTATTGTTACAGCGCAGGAAGCCAGCGACTAGTAAGCCATTACACACCAAAGGCCATGCGCTTCTCTTTCCCGTCGAAGCGATATTTCATGCGGCTGTATCTGGAACCAGAGGGGACACCCTCAAAATACAAACCATCGCCATCCGATTGTTTGTAGGCTTTGTCTCTAGATTTAGTGGTATCGACTTGTCAAGCATTAAGCTTCATTGGGGGCATCTCCCAAAACCGAACACAGAATATCGCCACTTATGCCCCCAACTATGATTTGATTTCGGTTGAGTCCAGTTGATAACAGAGATAAGGTACGGGCCATAAACCGCATCATACGGGCTTTTAGTTGATTTCAATTGACTTGAGAAGAGTTTGAAATAGTACCGATAATAGGAGCCGAACCCACGACCTTCGCATTACGAATGTGAGCCAACACATAAATGAGTATAAAAATGAGTACAAATAAAAATTAAATAACATAAAACAATAAAAATCAACAGCATAAAAACACAATCACAGTTCAACGTCTAATCCCTGTAGTTAAAACAAACTGCACGTGAGTGAACAAGGTTGTGAAAGCCACGCGAATGCGTGGCTTTTTCGTTTTAAAGCTTCACAGAACAGGTTTGAAAAAAGCCACTAAGACATTGAGGATCAAACGCAACGTAGGCTGAATTTTCCGTCTTGAAAATAAGGCGGCTAATAAGCAACCTGACGAGGTGTGATAAATAACAACAAGAAAGCCCAGGTTCACGTTGCCATCACCTCAGTTGTTATCCCTGCTTAACAGAGACTGGCGCAGGGCCTTCCTGGTCGCGGCGCCAGCAGTGATTTACCGTGACGCTGAAAGTGTCTGCAGCACTTTCAGCTCGGCGACCGCTTCCTGCATCGCATCCATACCTGCCGTTAAGGTGCGCAGATTATCCAGCTGTTTCGCCATCCCTGCCCGTTCATGACGGCTTCGATCGCTCATGGCGGCAATCGCATCGGCAGCCTGGATACTGCGGTCTGCCATGTCCGTCGCGGTTTGTACCGTGTTTGTCGCGACATCGCGGATACGCGAGATCGTGTCGACCGCATCATTAATGTTGCTTGCAGTCGCTTCAGCCTGCTCTTTCGAGGATTGCGCCAGACGGCGAACTTCCCCTGCCACAACGGCAAATCCTCTGCCAGCTTCCCCCGCGCGTGCAGCCTCGACAGCGGCATTGAGCGCCAGAATATTGGTCTGGAAAGCGATATTGCTGATGCCGTGCGTAATAACGTTGATGCCGTTAGATATCGCTTCCAGATCGTCCAGCCCGCCCCCCAAGCGCCCTTGTGCCTGCTGGCTTTCTTTGGCGAGAGTGCTGATAGCGCGAATGCTGCTTTCGGCCATCGACAACGCTTCGCTCTGGCTCTGGGTTGCCGCCTCAAGTACCGGCAGCGCCTGAACGATAGGTGCCAACTCCTGCTGATAGTTCACCACGCGAGCCAGCACGCCCGACTGGACGCGGTTTAGCGCTTCCCAGCGACGTAACGCGCGCTGCGCATAGTGCGCGGCATAGCTGGCATATTCCACCGGAAATTGCGCCATGGCGTTTACGTTATGATTGAAGAATACAAGTGCAGACAAAGTCTGATTGATCGGTACGCCCAGAATTTCACCAAAGCTGGAGAACCCGGCCGCCGGGATGCCTTTAAAGAAATGCGCATCGTGCAGCTTATCGGGATTGCCCTGTCGGCGCAGTATGCAGTCATTCATCAGGACCGCCGCCGGTTTGCCGTGACGTTGCGTAAAGGCCTGCCAGTCCCGCAGCGTAGCCTGTTTAAAATCGGTTTCACGCATTAAGTAAAGCCGATCGCCAAACTCCAGATCGCAAAAAAAATGTACACTGTGGCTGTCCATCTTCGCTACAGAACGAATGAAATACGCGTCACCTACCTTCACCGCAAACGTTAAACCTTTCAGACGCTCCGTCAGCTGCTGTTCATTGCAGCCCAGATGTTCAGCCAGTGCCTGGGTGAAGGGCTGTTGCTGCCCCTGTGGGTTGAACACGGAAGTCAGGGTACGCTTAACCGGATCCGCCTCGGCAATCAGCCAGCTCTTGTTCAGTGGCTCGAAGTTCTGACTCTTAAAGGGTGAAAAGGACTTACCCGCCGCCATTTTGCAGAAAACAATAACGGCTTTCCCTTGCAGTACACGCCCGCCAGCGCCAATCCATGTCCCGTCAAAGGTGACGCGTCCACCGGCGGATCCGCCGATTGCCAGGCAGGGAAAGCGGCCCGTATTATACCAGGCCTGCATTAAAAACCCTTCCGATGCAGACAGCCCGTCACAGTAAATCATGGCAAAGGTACGGTCAGCAGAGAGCGGCATGCTCAGCCTCAACGCAGCCAGCTCATCCTGGATGGCACGAATGCGGTCCGTCGCCGTGTGGGTATCGTGAAGGTGCAGATCGACCACATGTGTTTCATGCTCTGCAATCAGGTTGCGGGGTAACCAGAGCCAGCTGCCTTCCTGCCCGTCGCCTTTGCAGTACGTTGTTTGCTTGCCGCTGGCGCTGAGCGCTCCGTTAGAGGAGAGCGTAATGACGGTCAAATCTGTTGATGTAAAGCGTTGCCATGCCTGACTGACCTTATGAAAATCGGCCTCTGGCGGCACAAACGTCAGCAAAATACCCGCAGCACGACTGCTGAGGCCTGCTGCAGAGAGCGAAGTGGGTAAGCTTTCACAGTTAAAGATCCCGTTGGCGGGCTGAGATCCCCCCGCAAAACGTGAACCGGTTAAGCTTCTGGTCATTGTCTTGATGACAGACATATTGTTGTTTCCACTGTAATTAAAAGGAATGCACGTACTGGTGTCGTAAAAAAGCACACAAATGACTGAGTAATAATCAGCTTTGACGCTTCAGGTTCAGCCCCAACATTGAGCTGAGCATGCGTTATCGACACAGGAGGCAATTGCTTCAACAATTACTGCGATTATTGTTATTGATGGGTCAGTGCTGGACAGGGCGACGGTTGCGACAGGCTGGTTCTCTGCATTTTCATTGGGATGCCTGCCCGCAGTTAAGATGCGCACAGAACCGCCGCGCCCTTTCCGCCCGGACGCCTTCATGGCCAGCGCAGTGATCTGCCCTTCTGTTTAGTCATTCTAAAACCCGTCACGCCGTACGACAGAGGGGAAGACATGACTTTTTTACTGCGATTTGCCGATGCTTTGATGACGGGAGGGATATAAGAAAAACCTATGAATAATGCGTCTTAACTCGTTGACAGAATTTAATTTTTCCTGAAATTCCCATGACGTGTTTTCTTACATTTAATTGTCCTGGTTTCGATAAAGGTTGGTCTGTCTGTGCCGAAAGATCACCGTCCCCCTCTCCCTTTATCAGGATAGATTTATGAAGATCGCAACACGGCTCGGTTTGGGTTTTGGCACGTTAATCATTTTTTTCTCCCTGTGCATAGTGGTAGCCATTCATTCTTTATACCAGTCTAAAAACACCCTTGAAGCCATTGTTCAGGGTGATATGAAGAAAACAAAATTAATCACAGACCTGACACTTATTCAGCGTGATATGGCAATCACGGTAAGGAATCTGTCCTTATTTACAGATGAAAAAGGTCTTGAAGAGCAATCCGCTCGTCTTGAAAAATTAAAAGCCCGGTTTGTTGACAGCAGTTCTCAACTGGGCCAGATGATTGACCAGTCGGGCAGTAACGAGGAAAAAAAAGCGTTTGAGGCAATCGAAAAGAGTCAAAAAAATGCCCTGGACTCCTTCAGTAATACTGTTCCTCTGGCATTGGGGAAAAATAACGCAGCAACAGTGAAATTTCTTCTTGATACCGTCAGACCAGCCCAGAACCCCCTGATTGACGGACTCACCTCAATGGGCGAAGTGCTCACTCAGCGCTCTGATAATGCCGTCAGTCAGAACAGTAAGACAACGGAGCAGGCCTATATTATTTTGCTGGTTCTGCTGGGCATTGCGGTCATTTTGGGCTTGCTGACGGGAAGTTACCTGATTCGCAAGATTATGCGTGAACTCGGCGGTGAGCCGGTTACAGCGCAACGGCTCGCTTACGCTATTTCACAAGGGAATCTGACCTCAACGGTTCAACTGCGAAAAAATGATGACCGCAGCCTCATGGCGTCTCTCGACGCGATGCAAGCCAGACTGCGCGGGATCGTGTTGCAGATTAAAGACGCCTCCGCGTCCGTTGCGCTGGCGGCCGATGAAATCGACCGGGGAAATACAGAACTCTCATCACGAACCGAGCAGCAGGCTGCCGCACTGCAGCAGACCGCCGCCAGCATGGAGCAGCTCACCAGCACGGTGAAGAGCAACACAGCCGGTGCGCAGCAGACCGCTGAATCTGCCCGGGCAACAGCAGAGACCGTTAACGCCGACAAGTCCAAGGTCAGCCACATGACCGATACCATGCACAACATCCATGAGAGCGCAGTCAAGGTCCGTGATATTACGTCCGTGATTGAAAGCATCGCTTTTCAGACCAACATCCTGGCGTTGAATGCCGCCGTGGAAGCCGCGCGTGCAGGTGAAGATGGTCGCGGATTCGCCGTCGTGGCTGGTGAGGTGCGGACACTTGCCCAGCGTAGTGCCACGGCCGCGAAAGACATCAAGCGTCTGATTGAACAGGCCGTCGCACACGTTGACAGCGGCGTAGAAATTGCCGCGCTAACCGGGCAGAGCGTCCTGAAGGTCATGAGTATGGTCAGCGACCTGGCTGAAGGGATGGACTCGATTGCCCGGGCCTCTTCTGAACAGCTGCAGGGAATTTCAGAAGTCAGCGTGGCAGTGAATCAGATGGACGGCGTCACACAGAATAACGCGGCGCTGGTCCAGGAATCGTCAATGGCCTCCCGTTCGCTGTCTGAACAGGCCCAAACATTACGACAGATTGTTGGATCGTTTAGCGTCTGAACATTCAGGTAACGCCCGCGTTCCAGGCTTCATCAGGAAGGTACAGGGGCAATCACATCCGCCTGGCGCAGGTTCACAGGCTGTGGTATCTGCGACAAATTCCGGCGCGTGTTGCGAAGGGATGGCGCTTTGTATCGTGACTTATTCAGGCTGCCCTAAACGTCGCAACGGTAAAAGAGAGTGGCGCTCATGCGCCCTCTCTTCCTCGCCAGCGAAATGCGTGAGCCTGGCGCTGATTTTCATGCATGTCCTGATGTGCCACAACGCAGCGTTACCGGACGTCCGTATGACTGTCGTTGACAAGCCGCCTACAGATCCTGCAGGGCCTGGATAATTGACGTATTCATCTCATGAACCGCCTCTTCACGCCGGCGATAGTATGTCCATTTACCGACCTTGCTTGCCTCAAGCAGGCCGGCATCATGCAGCGCTTTCAGACATAACGAGGTGGCGGGCTGCGAGAGGCCCGCTTTGTCCTGAATAAGACTGGCACAGACACCGTACTGATCGAAGGGATACAGCTGAGAATAGTCAGCAAAGGCTTCGTCAGGGCGTTTAAGCCATTTGAGCACCGCAACCCGTGTCGGGTTAGCCAGTAATTTAATGGCATTTTCAGGTGTCATGCCGTCTCAGAACCTCAAGCAGAATAGAAAGGGTAGTCAGTATAGCCTTTCTCACTTCCACCATACAGTGAGGCAGGATCCGCGTTGTTCAGCGGGTAGCCCATTTTGAAACGCGCCGGTAAATCCGGGTTAGCGATAAACGTGCGCCCGAAGCCAAACAGATCGCCCCATCCCTTTTCCAGCATACGTTCGGCCTTTTCCCTGGTATAACGTCCGGAATACATGATGGGGGAACGGAAGGTTTCACGCAACGCAATACGGAAGCTTTCGGGCATCTCCGGACTGTTGTCCCAGTCCGCTTCGGCGATAGACAGATAGCCAGTTTCAAGCTCGTTTAGCATCTGCGCAGCACGAATGTAGGTAGCATGCGGATCGCGTTCAACCAGCCCCAGATAAACGCGTTCTTCCTCTGTGCTTGAGAACAATGGCGCGAAACGTACGCCGACACGGTGACTGCCAAATACCGCACTCACCGCTTCGGTGACTTCACGCAGGAAGCGCAGGCGGTTATCAAGGGAGCCGCCATATTCATCGGTACGGAAATTGGTGTGTTCAGAAATAAACTGATTGATCAGATAACCGTTGGCGGCATGCAGCTCGACACCGTCAAAACCGGCTTTTTTCGCGTTCTCTGCTGCCGTGCGGTACATCGCCACAATCGCTTTGACTTCCGATGTGGTCAGTTCGCGCGGCATGCTGGGTTCCGTCAGCATACCGGCACCAGGTCCGGTTTCAATAAAGACCCGTACGCCGCTGGCGGCAACGGCGGAAGGAGCAACAGGCGGCTGTTTACCGGGCTGCAACGCATTGTGCGATACGCGGCCCACGTGCCAGAGCTGGCAAAAGAGCGTTCCGCCCTCTGCATGCACAGCGTCGGTGACGTTTCGCCATCCCGCAATTTGTGCGTCGCTGTGAATGCCAGGCGTCCAGGCATAGCCCTGCCCGCGCGGTTCAATTTGCGTACCTTCGGTAATCATGAAGCCCGCGCTGGCACGCTGGCGATAGTACTCCACCATCATCGTGCCGGGAATGTTGCCCGGCTGCTCGCTACGGCAACGGGTCAGGGGTGGAAGCGCAATGCGGTTACGCAACGTGAGATCACCCAGCGTCAGGGGCGTGAAAAGAGACGACATAATTAACATCCTTAAAAAGAAACAGGGTCGGCATTATATTTACACATTTAAATTTGTAAATATGTAATGTGTGCGGTTATCTCCCGTTGTCATGATGACTCTGCCAGATTGCCTTCACCGCGCCCTTCACCTAAGCGTTACCGTTATCCTCACGGCGGAACGACCGGGCTGATGGTGGCTGTTTCGGCTTTTTTGCGGCAAAAATCAGCATCACTCCGCCGGTAGGAAAATCCCTCACTGCCCTTTATCAGCGCAGTATGAACGCGTGCAGCAGCCTGGATGATGAACGCAGCAAAACAATGGCAGATCGGCGCGTAAAGCAGAAGATAGCCGCTTTATACCCTGTTAAATCGTCAGAACCGGTCACCTGAAACGCGACCTGCGGTACAGCTCGGGCAGAGACGAAGGCGAGTCGCCTTCACATAACATTGCTTGTCTGTCCCGTCCTCAGCGTATGCATGCCGCCCTTTTCAGGAGAGAAGACAGGGATATATCAGGCTGGGGATACGACGGCACGTAATCTTTGCGCCACGGGGGCTTCTTCACTGGCTCATGCCCCCATGTCTTCACCCTTTCCTTTGCACCCTTTTTACACCGCACCCGATCTTTTTTACGCCACTTTTACACGCCGGGCGCTTAAATCAACGGCACCGGGCGCTGAGGCGCCCATGTAAAAGGAAACCGTTGATGAAATGTGTGAATGCGGCCTCTTTCCTGCCGGTTTGTGGTGATGCCGTGATTGCGGATCTTGCCGAGCAGCAGCGGCTGCGCCTGCTTTCTCCCCGTAAATGGTTCAGAGAGACGATGGAGGTCAACACCGATCCGTCCATGCTCAATCCGCGGCTGATTGCCCAGTGGCTGGGTTCGGCTATTCCCGATGCACGTCTGCTGACGCTGGCGTTGAACAGCAGTCTTTGCTTTGGCCTCTATCGTCATACCCGGCAGATCGGTTTTGCGCGGGTCGTTACCGATATGGCCGAAACCTGGGTTATACAGGACCTGTTTATCTCGCCAGAGTATCGCTATATCGGGCTGGGATCCTGGCTGCTCCACTGCTGTCTGACCCACCCTGGCGCCAGTGGCTGTCATCGCATTATTGCACTGAGCGACAGCGCCCAGGACTTTCTTGAACGCAACGGATTCATTTGCCATGCCTCTCTGCCGGGTCTTTATCTCAGGGCGGTTGCGCCTTACGGCCTGAGCGACTCGTTGAGCGCTGACCGCGCCCACCACCATTAAGCGGACAGGACGCTTTGCCATGTGTGGCCTGCTGCAGTTTTTCATCCGACCTCAACCCGATAACGGCTGGACGCCGGGCACGGCAACTGATGCCCTGCCCGCCCATAAGGAAAACACCATGTCAGGTTTTATCCTGGTATCACATAATCATTCACAACGTTCCACGCTGTCTGCAATTTATGAAGGCCTGCTTTCCCGCCACGGCGGACTCTGGATAAGCTGGGATGGTGAGACGACAGTGCTGCCTTCTGATGCACCAAGGCCGCTGAGCATTCAGCAGAAAGGCCCTTATGAAACGCTGACCTTTCCTCTGTCTTCCGCCGAAGTGAAAGAGGGTTATCACCATTATGTTCATCAGGGATTGTGGCCGGTTTTCCACCAGCGTCCGGATTTGGCCCGCTTTTCTGCTGACGGCTATCGGGAATACAAAAAGATTAACGAAGCCTATGCGCGGGTCATCTGTGATAACGCTATGCCCGATGACACCATCTGGATACAGGATTACCATCTGCTGGGCTGCGCCCATTACCTTCGTGAGGCCGGACTGACTAATCCTGTGGGCTTTTTCCTGCACCAGCCCTTTCCCTCAGGCACGATGTTTGAGGCGATACCCGACTGGCGCTGGCTCACACAGTCGCTGCTGTGCTGTGATTTGCTCGGCTTTCAGACCGTTCAGGACCTGAACAACTTTATCGTCTGGCTGGAAAGCGAATTCCGCACCGAGCGCCTGAGCGTAGACAGCGTTCGCGTGCAGGGGCGGATTGTAAAGCTCGGCGTCTTTCCTGTCGGGATCGATCTGGATGATGTGCGCTGCCTGCGTGACAGCAACAGCTGTGCGTTTATGGAAATGCAGTGTCGTGAAAGCTTACCGGAAAACACCGTTCTGAGCGGCGGTCATCTTGATGAAAGCGCCGGACTGCCTTACCGCATCAGCGCGGTAGAAGTGTTACTGCGCAAACATGCCGTCTATCAAAAAAATATTACCCTGCTGCAACTGGCCCCGCCTGCTGCGGGCTACGCGGACCGGGCAGCGGCTGTCACGCACACGTTAGAAACCCTGTGCGGAGAATGTAATGGCGTGCATGGCATGATGAACTGGTATCCCGTGAATTGCCTGACGCATGCCTACAGCCGTGAGGAGCAGGCGGGTATTTATCGTGCCTCACGCGTCGCGCTGGTCACGCCCCTGATGTCAGGCATGAGTCTGATGGCGAAGATGTATGTGGCCCTGCAGGATCCGGAAAACCCGGGTGTGTTGATCCTGTCACAGTTCGCGGGCGCGGCGGAGCAGATGGACGGCGCGCTTATCGTCAATCCCTACGATCCGGATGCCATGGCCGATGCCATTCACAGTGCTCTGCTGATGCCGCTGCGTGAACGGCGACACCTGCACGCGCGCCTGATGAAGGGGTTACATCTGCATGACAGCCATCACTGGGCAGAGGCATTTCTGTCTGTGCTGGGCGGCATGCCGGTCCTTCCGGGCCCGGTTATGGCAGCCGCGCCCGCGTTGCGTCTGAGCAGCAGCCGGGTGCGCTACTGAGGTGACAGGCAAACGCTGCGCCAGTCAGCCTCCTGGCGCCGGTTGCGGCACGGCAGACAACCTGACAGGGTCGCTGTCCTTTGCTGGCACTCAGATCAACGCTTCAAATCACAGCCGCTGTGCTTTCCAGCGCGGCAACAATCGCAGCTTCCATTTTTTCAGGAGAAGTGATGGGGGCAAATCGTCTGAGCGGTTTACCATCACGCGCGATCAGAAACTTAGTGAAATTCCACTTAATCCGTCCACCCAGCACACCAGGCAATGCCTGTTTCAGGAAACGAAACACCGGGTGCGCTGCGGCGCCGTTGACCTCGACTTTCTCGAACATCGGGAAGCTCACGCCATAGTTAATATGGCAGGTCTGTGCGATATCGTCGGCATTACCGGGTTCCTGCCTGCCGAACTGGTTGCAGGGAAAGCCCAGTACCACCAGCCCCTGATCGACATACTTTTTGTAAAGCGCTTCCAGGCCTGCATATTGGGGCGTGAAGCCACAATGACTGGCGGTATTCACCACCAACACCACCTTGCCAGCGTAGTCGGCCATCGTAATGCGCTCGCCATGTAAACGGGTAGCACTGAGTTGATAAAAGGCCGTCATAGTGTAATCCTCAGAGAAAAAACATTTACCGCCAGGACTGGCGCGCCGTACATAACAACACAGGGGCCCGGCAAGCCGACTTTTGATCGGCGGCGAAGGCGCTGGCAACAGGATGTGACCCGGCCAACCCGTTTTATGGCACACCCTCTTCGCGCTTAGCCAGGGATAACACTGGCCAGGGTATTTAAAAAGACGTGGCCAAAGCATAACAGAGAAATACGCCTGTCATTAAACCAGCGATGTACAGCGGAACGATGTCGCGTTAAGAAGAAAAAAGGCCCGGCCCCCATGTTTACAGGCGTTTGTTGACTGTCCCATCAGAGCGGCTGTCTGGCTCATCCTGTCCGTTTCTCCCAACGTCATTGGGCGATCAGTTACTTTGAAACCTGATGATTTGACCTCTAAAAATCAGAACCCAAAATAAACCTGTACAATGACTGATTTGTTGTATAACTTAGATCTATACACTCAGCATAATAACTGTACAATGGAGAAACTTATGCAACACAGACTGCCCGTAACTGGCGTAAGTAAAGATGTTTCATCCTTCTTCAGCCGCGCATCACTGCCCTCTCAGCAGGAAACGTTGGGCGTTGTTGTGGTTGAAATACTCAGAGCAGGTCGTACGCTGAACCGCAAAGCGCTTTGCAAGTCGCTCATTGAACGTATGAGCCATGTTTCTTCTCCTCAGGAAGAAGAACACCTGCAGGAACTGTTGCGCCTTCTGTTCTGATACTGGCTGGAACCTTCTGAAAGGGACTTTGCGGCACAGTGGCTGATATACACGACAGCCGGGCAGGCAAAACTTATTCAGAGAGTAATAATGACATACAGTAAAGATGAAAAACTCCGTGACACACTCATTGGAGAGGCTGCCCTGGCATCCCTTGAGGATCAGGGCAGCGTCACATTCAAGAGCGTGCTGGAAAATCTTGATGCCATCATGCGTTCTTCTGACAGCGAAGAGAAAAGCCGCGCAGTAAGCATGGCCATCAGTGAAATTAAAGCCGATATGGCCGCCCGTCGCTCTCCTGATGACAGGGACGATGATCATGCCGCCCATCTGTCACAAGATGCCGATGAAACCTCACGGAACTGATCGTGTCTCAGCGTTATACACGTCTGTCAAAGCAAGTCATTTACGATTAACGACACAAGCAGGCTGTCTGTTTGGGGATGAAAACAGCGTTGAAGCGCTATCCCTGCCAGGCAAGGCTTTCTGGAAGACAAAACGTTTCGTATTACCGTGACCAGAACGACACCAGAGAGAGTAAGGCCCGATATTCTGCGCACGTAGCTTACGGGGACAGGCCCAACTGCGACGCAGATAAGAAGATGCCTGACGTGAAGCGGATATTAATGCATCTTTTTCATAAGCCGGATAATGAGTTCACCGCAGTCCGCGCGCGTTTTTGCCTCTACGCTATGTTCACTCATCGTCTGCAAGGCCCTCGTCAGGTCTTCAGGCATGACAGTGCCCTCCCGTCTCAGGAGCTGGCTGACGGTTCTGCCTACCAGAGCAAGCACCTCTTGTGAAATATCGTGCTCATTGTTTTTCAATCGTCCTCCCGGCAGGTGTATAAACATACAGTTTATCACTTTTCACCCCACCACCCAACCCTGGCTCTTTCTTGCGCTTTCAGGTTAAGACAGTGCAAATGAAACTGAACACCCGAAGAGATTACGCTAACCGTAATAACTTTAAATGAAAAAGATTTTCTCCCTTCCGGTCGCAGTGCCATTATGTTCCCTTTAACGCACGAATAACAGACCTGGCCTGGGTTACGCGTACCTGTTTTTGAGCGCATCAGGACAGAACAGAGTAAGTGCTGAATATTTTAAGCAGGCATTATCTGCGGGGACGACTACAGTCAGTGGTGAGGTTGTCATAAATCGTACTTATGGAGGATTGACCGTGTTACTTCAAGACGACGAGAAAGGCCACGTCATTATTGGCGAAGCAGCATTGCACCTGGCGCTGGCTGACAGGGAAATAAACATTACTTCTCTGATGAATGAACTGAGACGCATGGCAACAGACAATTGCAGCGACGATCGCCTGAGTAAAATCCTGGAAGCCAGAACATGGCTAAGAGCATTTTTAACGCCCGGTCTCGTAAAGCAGCCAGTGCCCTACCTGCAGACACTTGCAGGCCTGAACGAAGAAAAGAAATAACGCCAATGGACGTAGTCCGGCCCCGGCCGGAAGACGACGATACGAGATAACCTCATCGGTCTCGCGCGAGCGCGTACCGGCCGGAGATACTGTCAGGGATGACACTTCACGGCATGTTGCGCATAACCACGGTGTTGTCTTTTGCTCCTCGTGCGGTCAAAACACGTTCTGTAAACGAAACGATCGCGTCAAACACGCGGATACAGCCGGCTGACGACGCGCGGCGCTTTCTTTCAAGTACGACCGCCCCCTTTCCTCACTGTGTTCCCCTGACACTCACTTTCGGGTTGACTTTGCAGCCTGTCAGAAATACGCAGGACGATTTAACGTTGACCTGCGTGTCGTTTTGTTTATAGTGAGTCGCTGTTCTGCTCAGGAAAGCACCATTTTGCCCCCTGACAGGCATCGCCGTCTGCCCCGGACATCGCGTCCGGGCAGGAATGTCCTTCCTTAAAGCCCCTTATGGCCGTAAAGGAGAATTACCATCATGCGTCTTACGCCACCCTGAGTTTTCCCCCTTCCCTGGCGCACCGGCTTAACCGATCGCGCACGCAATAACATCCCGACTGCGGATGTGCTTTTGCATCACTAAATTTTGCCCGCATGGGCTTACTTTCATCTAAAAAACTGAGAAATCAATATGTTGCTGTCCTCGACGCGTAAGGACTGGCTGGGTAACGTCCGGGGTGACGTCCTTGCCGGTATTGTGGTCGCGCTCGCCCTTATTCCAGAAGCGATCGCCTTTTCGATTATTGCTGGCGTAGATCCCCAGGTCGGACTCTACTCCGCGTTCTGTATTCCCTTCGTTATGGCCTTTCTCGGTGGCCGACCGGCGATGATTTCGTCGACCACCGGTGCGATGGCGCTGCTGATGGTCACGCTGGTTAAAGAGCACGGCTTGCAGTATCTGCTGGCGACCTCCGTGCTGACCGGCCTTCTGCAGTTGCTGGCAGGCTATCTCAGGTTAGGCAGTCTGATGCGCTACGTTTCCCGCTCGGTGGTGACCGGCTTCGTCAACGCGCTGGCCATCCTGATATTTATGGCCCAGTTGCCGGAACTGACTCATGTGAGCTGGCAGGTTTATGCCCTGACCGCTGCCGGGCTCGGCATCATTTATCTTTTCCCCCGGATCACCAAAGCCATCCCTTCCCCCCTGGTCTGCATTATTGTTCTGACTGCAATCTCTGTATGGCTCCATCTGGATGTGCGCACCGTCGGCGATATGGGCAGGCTGCCCGACAGCCTGCCCGTGTTTCTGATCCCGGACATTCCGCTGAATTTTCACACCCTGCTGATCATCCTGCCTTACGCCGCAGGCCTGGCTGTGGTGGGATTGCTGGAGTCGATGATGACCGCCACCATCGTGGATGACATGACCGATACAGGCAGCGATAAAAACCGCGAGTGCAAAGCGCAAGGGATCGCCAACATCTGTACCGCCTTTATTGGCGGTATGGCGGGCTGCGCCATGATTGGTCAGTCGGTGATTAACGTGAAGTCAGGCGGCCGGGGACGGTTGTCCACCCTGACGGCGGGCGTGGTGTTACTGCTGATGGTAGTCTTTCTGCGCCAGTGGGTGTCTCAGATCCCGATGGCAGCCCTGGTCGCCGTGATGATTATGGTATCTGTAGGAACCTTCTCCTGGCAGTCGATTGCCAACCTGCGCACCCATCCCATGTCCACCAGCGTGGTGATGCTGGCCACCGTCGTCGTTGTGGTCGCCACTCACAACCTGGCGCTGGGTGTGCTGATCGGCGTACTGATTGCCTCGCTGAACTTTGCCACTAAAGTGGCGCGCTTTATGGCGGTGTCCTCTGAACGGCAAGGCAACACACGAATTTATACCGTGACGGGCCAGGTCTTTTTTGCCTCGTCCGATCGCTTCACCCGCCATTTTGACGTCAGCGAAGAGGTGGAACGCGTCATTATTGATGTCACCCATGCACATTTCTGGGACATCACGTCAGTGAGCGCGCTGGACCGCATCGTGATCAAGTTCCGGCGGGAAGGCACGGAGGTCGGGCTGCGGGGAATGAATGCGGCAACGCAAACTTTGGTTGACCGCTTCGGCGTGCATGACAAACCTGACGAGGTTGAAAGACTGATGAACGGTCACTGAGAAACAGGGCTGGGGCTGTGGGTCCCAGCCACTGGAGGCGTGGCCAGACGCGCCACGCTTTCCCGCAGTTGAGTGTTTCGGATGGGCCTTCTACGCTTAAGCCTGACCAGATGGGCGTTACTGTACCGTCTGTTTATATTCAACGGTTAACGGAGGTCAAATGACAGACACGACTGTCACCCGTAAAGATACCCACACGCTTTTTTTTGATGTCAATGAAACCCTCCTGGATACCGCGCCGTTAAAAGCCTGTGTGGTGCGTCGCCTGGGCAATAAACCCGAACGCGCAGAAGCCTGGTTCACTTCGCTGCTGCATTACTCGCTGGTGGAATCCGTCACAGGCAGCTGGCACAGCTTTGGTGATATCGCAGAAGCCGTGCTGCAGATGACCGCCGAACGCTATGGGATCACGCCTTTACCTGACGCTACTTCGCTGGCTGACGCCTTATCGGCCATGCCGGCTTTTCCTGACGTTGCTGAGGGTTTATCCGCATTAAAATCGCACGGCCTGTCGCTGGTGGCGTTGACGAACTCGTCACAGGCGCTGGCTGAAAAACAACTCAGTCAGGCGGGGCTAAGCTCTTTTTTCAGCCGGGTGCTCAGCGTCGAGTCATTACAGGTCTATAAGCCGGATTTGCGCGTTTATCGCTGGGCAATGGATGAAATGAAACAGCCAGCCACATCATGCATGATGGTAGCCGCGCACGGCTGGGATGTCGGCGGTGCGAAGCGCGCGGGGATGAAAACCGCCTTTATCGCGCGGCCGGGACAAACGCCTTTCCCGTTGGCGCCTGAACCCGATGTGATCGTCAGGGATATTGGCGCGCTTGCCGCTGTGTTCACTCACCGGTGAAACAGAACCTGCCCCGCGGTAACGACAGCCCGCAGGGCAGAAAAACCCACGCAACCCTGCTATGATCGCCGCCTGAAAGCAGTAAGCACTTTCCCTGAGGACCTGATATGACCCCTGATGTTCCACTCAAGTATTATGACATTGCTGAAGAATACGCGGCAGAAACAGCAACGCCGGTCAGCGAGTCAGAACATGATGCGCTGGCGCACTACTTCCAGTTACTGATTACCCGGCTGATGAATAACGAAGCGATCAGCGAAGACGCGCAGCAGGAGATGGCCGCCGAGGCAGGCATTGATGCGGCGCGTATTGACGAGATCGCCACCTTTCTGAATCAATGGGGCAATGAGGACTAATGTCGATAACTGATGCACGTCCGTGCATCAGTTTTATGGGCTGCCTGTCCGCTTTCTGTTTCTTTTAATATATGGACTCAAAAAAAGGATTTTTCACACTCAGCAGGAGCAAGAGGAACGGCACAATGCCTGATGTGGGCGGTCAAGAAAGTGAATGTCACACGGAGCGCCGTCATGAAAAACTGCACCTGTGCCGGGCACAGGCGCAGACGATAAACGCTAGGACGCGTGTTTGCCGAAGGATACCGACTCCTCCTCCTCATTGGTAATATTAGGTTTCGCCAGGCTGGCGCTTACGCCCCAAAAGTAGCAGACCAGGGATGCGACAATGATAAGGATCATGTCGAATGGCGTGCTAATCACGCCGCTCCCGCCGTAGGTACCGAGCATGGAAATCACCATCACCACAATGTAGTAAGCCAGCAGCCACCAGGCGCAACGCAGATCCTGACTGAATTCGCTGTTCTTCTTACCAAAGACGGCGTAAGCGACCCAGGCAATAATCAGGATCGGGATAAGAATCTCATTGACCGACCAGCCGCTCCAGTAAATCAGGAGCGTACTGGCTACAAACGCCAGCGGACTGAGCAGCCCGGCTATCGGCAGGCGAAACGGGCGCTGCATGTCCGGCAGGTGACGACGAAATGCGCCCAGCGTGATCGGGCCCGGCATATAGGTAAAGACGGTGGCCGAGGTGACCGCACCGATTAATCCGCCCCAGACCTGAAACTCAGAAGGCAGCGTCCAGGCGATGGCCAGCAGCAGCGATAACCACAATGCGCCGCGTGGTACGCCCGATTTTGCATCCACTTCACCAAACACTTTAAACAGATGACCGTTACGCGCCCAGGCAAACAGCACGCGCGCAGCCCCCGCCAGATAGATGTTGCCGGTTCCGGCCGGAGAAATCACGGCGTCGATAAGAATCAGGTTAATCAGCCAGGTCAGTCCCAGGCTGCGCGCTAAATCGGCATAGGGCGACTGGAACACCTGCTTCAGCCCGGCCCAGCCATGTTGTGACAGTAAATCGGCCGGCACCGCGCCCATAAAGGCATACTGCAGGGCCAGGTAAATCACGAAGCTGACAGCAATGGCAATACCAATCGCCAGCGGTACGTTGCGCTGTGGGTTTTTGGCTTCACTCGCAAAATCCACGGCCTGGCGAAAACCAAGATAGGCAAAGACAATCCCTGCCCCCGTCAGCGAGCTAAAAACACCATGCGCCCCGCCCGGCGGTGCTGGCGGAACGTCAAGATTCGGCGCATGAAAGTAAAGCAGGAGCGTAATGATGGTCAGTACCGGCACGATAAATTTGAAGGTGGTAACAATGGTATTCACACGACCAAAGAAACTCACGCTCCAGTAGTTAAGCAGGAAAAATACCACCAGTAGCCCAATCTGCACCACAAACCCTAATCCCGTTGGGCTGCCGTCCGTATGCCCCAGGGCAGGCCACCAGTAAATCGCGTACTGACGAACGGCCTCCACTTCCACTCCGGCGGTGCTGGTATACGCCAGCAGAGAACTGACACCAATGACAAAGCCGACGATATTGCCGTGCGAATAGTTGGGATAGCGCACAAAACCGCCTGCGCGCGGCAACGCCGAGGAGAGCTCGGCGTAAACCAGGCCAATCATCAGCACAATCACCGCACCCAGCACCCAGGCCCAGCCGGTATGGCTGCCTGCATAACCGGAGCTGTTAAGGGCGGCATACAGCCAGCCCGACCCGATCATGGAGCCGATGCCCAGTAACGACAGATCGACCAATCCTAATTTCTTTTTAAGTCCCGTGGACGCCATAATATGCCCCTGTATGATTTTGATTATTAGATGTTGTGCGTGGGAATAAAGCATATTGTGTGCCAGCACTATTTTACTGTCGTGATGGTTTATGTAAGAAACATTCTGGTTCACATAAGCAGGCGATAAAGGGTTTCAGGCGATGCTTTCTACGGAAATAAACAGATCTGTCGACAATCAGGGCAAAATTAAGCAGGAGATCACGGTGCAAGGCGCACTGCAATGATCCGAAAAATATATTGTGAAGGTAATTGAAACATTCCGTCACCGGTAAAAAAGTCATGACACAGTTTTGGACGCCTCTGAGCCTGAAAGCCGGTGAAACAGCCCCCTGAGAAACTGACGCGCCTACCTTCTTGCCCTGCCTTAGTCAGGCTTTGTACGCCCGCCGTTCGCATTTTGCCGGGCCATCCGATCCGGGAACGTCAGACGCAAAAACAGGCTTTCCTCATCCTCATTAATACGATCAATAAGAGCGGGCAGTCACAGACGGCGTTTTTTGCACCAGGCCGACACGTAAAGATGTGTTCTGGCCTGCCGGGAATAAAAACAGATTGGTCAGGCGGCACAGAACTTTTTTATCTGGCCCGCTGATGGTGTGTTAATACCCTGTCCGCAACATGAAGGGAGAATAAGTGAGAAAATGGCGCAGTGCGGTGCCCTTATTTAAACAGCGGATGTCAGTGAATCATCTTTATTAAACGGGCACATTTTGCGCCTGTTGCCAGCGTCCTGAACGGATCCGGTAATCCAGCCCGTCCGGGCTGGATTACCGGCACAACAGGCTCCCGGGAAAGCCACCGTTACCCGATACTCAACTTTGGGTAGGCTTCCCACTATACCGGCTGATCGGTTTTTCAGACGGCTGTTTCATCTCACGTCCAAACGCGCGGACGCCTGCCAGAGCCGGTTTAATCCCGCGCCATAACTCTTCATCTTTCAGTAATCGGATGATGCCGCGGATGCCGGGTGCGCTTTTGTCTTCCCCGGCCAGTCCGGCCCCCCGCATCGCTTTTGCGGCATTAACGATCCCCAACAGCACAGGATTGAACTCTTCGGGGGGAATCGTTGCCAGCGCCTTAAAGACCAGGGACAGATTCTGCATGGCATTAAGCGCTCCAGGCTGGTTCAGGCCGTCAACCAGCACTCCGGCAATCTGGGTATTGGCATTGACGATATCTGTAGCCAGACGCAGGAAGCCATGTTGGTGAAGGCTTTCCAGCAGCGTGGCAAGGGCTTCGTTTGCTGTGGGCTCGGTGCGCGTGGGCGGCACGTCATACTTTAGCGGTTCAGCCATTAAAACTTCTCCGGATGGGCGGTGTGTTCAGGCGGCAGCGTATAACCTGGCTGACGCCATTTATCCTCAACGGGCAGATGATCGCGCGGCGTGCGGTGCCCATGGCGAAAATTGTGCGACGGCAGCGGTGAAGCGTGAGGAGGACGCGCCAGCTTCTCCAGGCGAATGGCAATTTCTTTATAGGCTGGCGTCTGCACGTCTGGATCGTGATGATCCCCCGTGAGTCCGTTTACGCCCGGCTTACCATGATGTATCGGGATAAAAAGGATATTACCTGCCACGCGTTCAGTAATGATCACCGGCACCTCAAGCGCACCGCGCCGTGACGTCAGTCTGACCCAGTCGCCTTCCTGCAAGTGACGCTCCTGCGCCAGTGCGGGGCTGATTTCAACGTACCAGTGAGGCGACAGCGAGGTGATTCGTCCCCCCGCCCCCGTCTGGTTGGTGGCCTGAAAATGCTCCAGCATGCGGCCGTTGTTAAGCAGCAGATCATAATGGGCATCGCTCTCCTCGGCAGGCGCTTCCCACTGCAACGGATAAAGCCGCGCTTTGCCATCGGGGAAGTGAAAACCGTCGGTATAGAGCAACGGCGTGCTACTGCCGTCGGCGCTGACAGGCCAGAGCTGTGACTGCCAGCCCGCCAGCCGGTCATAGCTGACGCCGGCAAAGATACCGGCGATGCGCGCCGCTTCCGCCATAATGTCGGCGGGATGCTGATAATACCAGGGATGGCCCAGACGGCTGGCGAGTTCGGTCAGTATCCGCCAGTCGGGACGACTGTCGCCTAAGGGCGGTAGCACCTCGTAAAAGCGCTGAATACGCCGTTCGGTGTTCACAAACGTCCCCTCTTTTTCGACGCTCGGGCAGGCAGGCAACACGACATCCGCAAATTCTGCCGTCCGGCTCATAAAGATATCCTGCACCACCATAAAATCGAGACGACTGAACGCCTCATGGACTTTTGTGGAATGCGCATCCGCAAATGCCGTTTCCTCACCAATGATGTACATCGCTTTCAGCGTGCCCTGATGCGCCTGCTCGATCATCCGGTAATTATCTGCGCCCTCTTCCGCCGAAAGCGCTTCCGGATCGACGCCCCAGGCCGCCGCCCATTTTTGCCGCACGGCCGGATCGGTGACGCTTTCATAGCCGGGATAGACATTACTCAGGCAGCCAAAATCACTGGCCCCCTGCACATTATTGTGGCCGCGCATGGGATACCCGCCGGTGCCTGGCTTACCATAGTTGCCGGTCACCAGCAGCAGATTCGAGAGTGCGGTGCTGGTATCCGAACCGTGACTGTGCTGCGTAATGCCCATCGCCCACAACAGACAGGCGCTTTTGGCCTGGCCTATCATTTCTGCCGCGTTCGTCAGTTCCTGCACGCTCAGACCGGTTAACTGACTGGCATAGTCGAGCGTGAAAGGTGCCAGCGACGCCCGAAACTCGGCGACGTTATTGACCTTTTCGGCAAGAAAGGCCTCATCGGCATAGCCGTGATCGAACATGTAACGCGCCATCGCCGATGCCCACACCATGTCATAACCCGGCTTAATCCGCAGGTACAGATCCGCGCGCTCAGCCATTTCATGGCGACGGGGATCCACAACGAGAAGCTGCTGCCCGTGATGTTTATGGGACTGTTTGATATGGGAGGCAATGACCGGGTGATTTTCTGCAATGTTGCTGCCGACGATAATGATCAGCGACGCCTGCTGCATATCCTTGATGGTTCCCGCGTCGCCCCCATGGCCGACGGTCCGGAACAATCCCTGGGTGGCAGGGTTTTGACAATAGCGGGAGGAGTTATCGACATTGTTGGTGCCAAAGATTAAACGGGCGATTTTTTGTGTCAGATAGGCTTCTTCATTACTGGCTTTACTGGAACCGATAAAGCCGATGCTGTTGCCGCCCGACTGTCGATGAATCTGCGTCAGGCGCTGGACGATAACCGCCAGCGCTTCATCCCAACTGGCGGGACGAAAGCGCCCCTGCTCACGGATAAGCGGGGTAGTCAGGCGGTGCGGATCATTCACAAAATCCCAGCCAAACTTGCCTTTTACACAGGTTGAAATGCCGTTTGCGGGTGCATCTGCAACCGGCTGCACTTTTAAGATGTGGCGATCACGCGTCCACATTTCAAAACTGCAGCCTACGCCACAATAAGTGCAGACCGTTTTCGTTTTTTTAATTTCAGACTGGCGCATCGCCATATCGATCAGTGAAACACCGGTAACGGGTCCCGCGCCGATGCTGTTTTCCAGTTTTTTAACCACGTCAATCAGCGGACGTTTAACGGTTTCCGGCATATTGGTGAAGGGACCGGCATTGGGCTGCATCGTTTTTTCCAGCAGCGCATTGCAGGGGCAAACGGTAACGCAATGGCCGCAGCTCACACAGCTTGATCCGGCTATGCGCTCGCCACCGTCCCACAATACGCGGGGATGGTCGGCGGTGTAATCGATAGACAGCGTTTCGTTTACCTCGACGTTCTGGCATGCCTCTACACAGCGACCACAGAGGATACACTGGTCAGGATCGTAAGTATAAAAGGGGTTGGTATGGTCTTTTTCCGCAGGTTTACGCTCATAGGGATAATACTGAATCGGTATCGCCATATCGCTGACCGCGTTGTGTAAGGTGCAGTCGCCGGTATTGTGTTCGCATACCGTACAGTAAAGTTCATGGCGCGCTAAAACGCGGTCCATGCCCTCTTCCTGCGCCGCCTGCGCCTGCGGATCTACACTGCTCACCACCATGTCGTGCACGGTTTCTAGCGTACATCCCCGCACCAGTTTGCCCGCATGCTCTACCCAACAGACATCACAGGTTTCCAGTGGCTTCAGAGCGGGGTGATAACAGACATGCGGCAGTTTTTTGCCGTGCAGTTCGAGAAAATCAATCAGGGGCAAACCTGCCTGACCTGACAGCCGTTCCCCGTTGTAGACAATGGTGCATGTTTCCATGATTTTACCTTTTTTCTTTTCGCGGATGGGATACGCGGTCATCGGCTTTCTGCCTGTATAAAGGCCAGGTAATTTTTATTTCCTGTTAAAACTAGTTGTGCACAGTCGATAAATCAGGCGAGACGGCAGGAGAATTTGAGGGAAAAGGGGTAACAAAGTGTAAGCGCAATATCGGAAACAGGATTCTTATACCAACGGAATATGAAACAGGCAGCCAGCCACCAGGAAAACTCTTAAATTATTTTTTTTGCTCCCTTCCTAATAGTTTTTGGTTGCCGCTTACGCTTGCGAAAAAATATTTTGTGAAATTAACTTAGCGACAGGTTTCCCCCAAACCGAATTTCACTGTTTCACTTAACCGCCGCGCCGGCGGTTTTTTTTCGCTAAAATAAAGCCAGTAAAATGACGTAGCGCCATCATATAACAGACCCGCGTTTTTTCGGTGCACACTTTCGGATGCCAAACGATTATATTCACGTTTCTCTCGCGTTATAAACGCCGCTCTGTACCAGACCTTTCCACAGCAGGTATGGGCTGTGACTTACGCTGGCACGGTGAAGGCGAGGCGGCCTCGTACTTTGCCAGCCATGCTGTTGAGATAAAACGTCATCGGTCAGTCAGCTAACCACAGGGGCCGTCTTTAACCGCCAACAGTCCGGTCCCCCGTACTCAGACGAGATCCCAGACTGCGGCGGCCCGGTTAACTGCGAATTATTCAGGGTTTTAAAATCACTTTTGTCCACCCGCTGTCGCGGTTGTCAAAATGTTTATAGCCCTCTGCGGCTTCTGTCAGCTGTAGTCGGTGGGAAATGATTTGTCCCGGCTTCGCTTTGTCCTGCGCGATCAGACGCGCCAGCTGGCGGTTATAGGCTTTGACGTTTGCCTGACCAGTGCGGACAGACTGGCCTTTAAACCAGAAGCTGCCGAAGTCGAAAGGCATTTTACCTTCTTTCGCCAGATCGGTGGCAGCACCGGGATCCTGTGGCACAAACACGCCCACCACGCCAATGCCGCCCGTCGCTTTGGTGGAGGCCACCAGGCTGTTCATGGTGTCGGCGTTATCTTCAACCCCATGTTTGTTACAGCACTGATATCCCACACATTCGCAGCCACAATCGGTGCCCCGGCCATCCGTCAGGTCGAGGATTTTATTTACCGCATCGGCCCCGGTGGCATTAATGGCAATGGCACCGAGTTTTTCAGCCAGCGCCAGCCTGTCGGCGTGCGTGTCCACGACGTACACTTCGGAGGCACCCTTGATAATCGCCGAATGCGCCGCCATCAGTCCTACCGGCCCAGCGCCATAGATAGCCACACTTTCACCGGGTTTGAGCCCCGCCAGTTCAGTGGCATGCCAGCCGGTGGGAAAAATATCAGACAGCATGACGTAATCGTCTTCCTTTTCAACCGCATCGGGTGGCAGCACCAGGCAGTTAAAATCGGCAAAGGGTACGCGCAATAATTCTGCCTGACCACCAGACCAGGGCCCCATTTCGGCAAAGCCGTACGCCGCCCCTGCCGTGCCTGGATTGGTCGTCAGGCAGAAGCCTGTCAGCCCTTTTTCACAGTTTTCGCAGAATCCGCAGCCGACGTTGAAAGGCAGGCAGACATAATCTCCGACTTTCACGCGCTCCACACCGCTGCCGATCTCTACCACCTGCCCCAGATTTTCATGGCCCAGGATACGGCCCTGTTCGAAGCTGGTACGCCCTTCGTACATATGAAGATCAGATCCGCAAATATTGGTGGTGGTGATACGAACCAGAACATCCGTGGGACGCTCAATTTTGGCATCGGGCACGTCTTTTACTGACACATCGTATGGTCCGTTATAAACGACTGCTTTCATATTTTTCCCCTCGGGTCATGGATGATTTGGCGCCCACCGGCCCTGACCGGGACGGCGAGCGGCATCGGATTTTCTGGGCTGGTTAATCAGCCTGACGCTAATCGTGCGTTCGCTGTGGAAAGAGGCCGTTCGCTTAAAATACGCGTGACTAAAAAGCGTGATTGCCTGCCCTGTTTTTAAAATAATTAGGGTTGCGCAATGTTTTCGGATATTTCCGACAAATTTAACTACGGCGGAATAATGACAGATTCCCTCTGGAATGACCTGCGATACATTTCTCCTTCGTGGTTAAGATTTGCCTTCATGTTCTTTTTAAATCAGTCTTAAAAGCGTAACTGAGATAAATAAAATTGCTGCTCATCGTGAAAATTAATTCAAATAAAAATAACTTAGACTTTTTTTACAATGACTTATCTGAGAAGGTGATTATGTGAACGGAAGTTACAAAGGAGAAAAGCGAAGCCGCCTGCTGATTTAATGCACAGCAATGCCGTAAACCTGAACAGATTAATTACAGACGGTATCCGAAAACATGAATTCCTTATGTCTGACAGAAAATCGTGTTTATTTTTCACAGGTTGCGCATTATGCCCGGCAGGGGATTATCACGGCCTGGCTTATATTACCTTTCTGCGTGTTAATTTATCATGGCAGTATTCGCGCTTGTGGCCCGTTCCCGCCGGGCTTTAATTACAGACTGCCGGATGCTTACTCTGTCAATACAGATTCAGGCAATACACTGATCCTGCCTGTGTGCTAACGGTTTTTTCCTTCGGTGCTGAGCCGGTCTGGCGGGTCAGACCGGTGTGCAGACATAAACGTGCACAACGCTATCAGGCAGAGAGATGACAGCAGGTAAGTGATCTCCGGCCTGCCCCATCCGATGAGGTGCCTGCGGGGGCGCAGGTTTTTACGATGCGGCAGCGTGCCCATTCAGCTGGGTTTTGAACGTCCCGGCAATATCTTACTTTCCGCGCCCTGCTGTTTAGCGGAAAAATCCTGTTCCACAGGGTGTTCTGTGCCCATCCGGCTACTGATGTCGATACCGAACACACAGAAGCCCAGCAAGTCTTTGGCTTCATCTTCCACCCGGGTAATGATAACCAGATCAATTCGACCGCCCGGCAGCGTCACTTCATAAGGCGGGTAAGGCAGCCCTTTTTCGCGGAAGTCCTGAAGCCATAACAGTTTATCCGCCTCCGAAGGGATGACTTCATAGATATAACGGTCGATGAGATCGTCCAGCTCCCAGCAGACGCGTTCGGCGAAGGTCTCACTGGCATCCACGATCCGGAGATCCGTGTTGAGGAAACAGATGGAGGTCCCGGGCGCAGCGTACATGGACGAGATCTGATGCGCACGCTGATCGAGAGACATGCGTTGTACCCTGCGATGAAATTTTTTGCCCGGTCGGGTGAGTAACAACGCATGCGTCTCATCTGCGGTCAGCGGCTTGCCGAATAAATAGCCCTGCGCATAGGTGCAGCCTATCTTACGCAGCATTTCCGCTTCTTCCTCTGTTTCAACCCCTTCGGCGATCACATCCATATCCAGGCTGCGTCCCAGGCCGACAACGCTGGAAACAATCTTGCGACTGTCCTTTTGGTGCAGCATTGAGCGAATGAAACTGCTGTCGATTTTGAGTGTGGTGGCAGGAAGCTGAATGAGCCAGGCCAGGCTTGAGAAGCCGGTGCCAAAGTCATCCATTGCAATCATGCAGCCCATCTCTGAAAGGTAATCAATCTGCGCACGCGCAGAATCCACATCATCTATCAGGGCCGTTTCGGTGATTTCTATCTTGAGCCTGGGCAAACTGAAGGCGTACTGATTTGCCACGTGCTTGATGATGTCAGGCAGATGACGGCCCTTCAGTTGGGAAGGCGAAACATTAACCGATAAAAACTGCTGTTCGGGCCAGGTGCCTGCGGTCAGAATGCCCTGAGTTAACAGGACGGCGGTCAGTTCATTCAGCAGGCCCTGACGTTCCATTTCGGGAATGAATTGATCGGGCGGGATAATAAGCCCGTCCGGTAAAACGCGGCGGGCCAGCATTTCAAAGCCGACTACCCGCTCATCCTCGAGCGACACAATCGGCTGAAAATAAGGCGTAAATTCACCGGCCTGAAGCCGTTTCTTAAAGCAGGTATGCAATGTCGCATTTTTTCTTTTCGTGTTCATTCAGGTGTCTGCAACCTGCCGCGTGTTTTCATCCGGCCGTTATGGGTGATCGATTAGTCGTTAAGTCCTCATAAAATGACGAGGTTTCATATCTGAAAAAGGCGCGCTGGCGGAATGTCTGCCGTCACCCTCTCTTTCAGTCAGTCATGAAAGGTTGAGCCGCCGTGAGACGGCCGCATCATATTGCTGCACGTCGGGAAACGCCGGACGTTTTGCCTTTCATTCTTCTGCCAGCACTTGCGCTGTGATCGTGTTATCGGCATTAAACAAGCGAACCGTAGTGATTTATGCTTTTCAGTTGCGAATCACCTCGCATGATCCCCGCTAAGCCCCTGCCCTGCCTTGCTGACAGGCAGCTGAAGAGCCGCAGCCAGGCGGCGCATTGACCGTGATGATCGGGCTGGGGCGAAATTTTTTCGTCCTGCGTGGCGTGTCACTGACAAACGCCCCGGGAAGACGAGGGACACCGTCACGGCAGACTGGCTTGTCCCCGCAGCAAAAACGCGGTGCTACCGCTACCTTGCTTCATCCTGAACAAGCCGGCACGCAGGTAGGTTTTGTAAAGACAGAGACTGACTATGTAAATTATTCCTTGTCTGGCCGGGCCTGCCGATAACCTTTTTGCAGCATTATCGGAAACAATTCTTATGGAGAACCTTATGTTCAGACCAGGAAAAATGTCACTCAACATGATGCTCAACGCGGCTTTCCTGACCGTCATCATGCTCGGCGTGTGTATTACCCTTTTTGCCGGTATCAAGCTCAGTACGGTCAGAGATCAGCAGAAGCTGACGGTGGCCCGACTGAATGATTTACGCACCTTACAGACCATTAAGGACAACGTTGCACAGCAAACTACGCTGCTTCTGGCGGCATCCTCGGGTGACAGGCACGCATCCATACAGGATATCGCTGCAAAATTTGCGGCATTACAACAAAACAGTGATGACACCACCGCCCACTTCCGCACGCTGATTAACGGAGCGCGTACCATTCCGGGTATTAATCTCAGCGAAGTGGATGAAGCCTCTGACTTTTTGAAAAAAATCGAAACGTCATCGCCGTCTTTCAAGGCCAGTGCGACGCGAGCCCTGCAACAGGACGGCAATGCCTTCCGTGAACATATCGACAACGCGCTACTGGCGGACCTGGCGAACTACCGCTCAGCCGTCAGCGATATGGTGGCTTATCAGGATCGTGTGACCGGCGGTACGGCAGTGAAGACCGAAACGGGGCTCGCAGGCGTGTTCCTGTCGCTGAGCGTACTCACCGTGGTGTTTATCGCTCTGGGCTTTGTCATGAGCTGGCTGATTACGCGCCGTATCAAGAAACAATTGGGCGCAGAACCCGCCCAGGCACAGGCGCTGGCCGCCGCCATTGCCGCCGGCGATCTGAGTACGCCGGTTAAACTTCGCCGCGATGATGCTTTCAGCCTGATGGCCTCACTGGCAGGCATGCAGGACAACCTGCGTGACCTGGTATCGCAGATTAAAGCCTCATCCGCTTCCGTCTCGCTGGCGGCCGATGAAATCTCACGAGGCAATACCGAGCTGTCTTCCCGAACCGAACAGCAGGCCGCCGCGTTACAGGAAACGGCCGCCAGTATGGAGGAGCTGACGACAACGGTGAAAAACAATGCCGCCAGTGCGCAGAAGACCGCCGAGTCTGCCCGTGAGACCGCATTGCTGGCACGTAAGGGGGAAACTGACGTGCAGAAAATGTCGGATACTATGCACACGATTTCGGCCAGTGCGCTTAAAGTTCGCGACATCATCGCCGTGATTGAAAGCATCGCCTTCCAGACTAATATTCTGGCGCTCAATGCCGCCGTAGAAGCCGCGCGCGCCGGTGAAGATGGCCGGGGTTTTGCGGTCGTTGCGGGGGAGGTCAGAACACTGGCGCAGCGCAGTGCGACGGCAGCCCGTGACATCAAGCAGCTCATTGAGCAGGCGGTTACGCAGGTGGAAAGCGGCGTGGGCGTCGCACAGGGAACGGGGGAAAGTATTCTGAAGATTGTCGGTATGGTCGGCTCACTGGCGTCCGCCATGGATGAGATTTCACTGGCATCGACTGAGCAGATGCAGGGTATTTCGCAGGTCAGCATCGCTGTCAGTCAGATGGATGGCGTCACGCAAAATAACGCGGCCCTGGTTGAGGAATCTTCCACCGCGTCTCACGGTCTGTCTGATCAGGCGCATGCGCTCCAGGCGATTGTGGAAACGTTCAGGGTCTGACCCCGACAGAGGCCAGATGCAGATGCTGGCCTCTTTCATGCTCAACGCGCCGCTCTCAGCTCTCCCCTTTCCCGTTTCTCAGCCATCAGGCATCGCTGTCTTTTAGCGGCTTCGTTACAGGCTTTCATGTCAAACCACCTGCGCATTCATTTCTACCGGTCAGGACAGTCAGATGAAACGCCATTCAGTCCCTCGGCATCCTGTTTAAAGGATTTAAAATGCTGATTGTCGTCAATTTTCACCACATAGACAGAATCGAAATCGGTTGCTGACCAGTCCGGCACCTGCCCGGCATCCCCACCCGTTTTTTCAACCAGCCTGCGCGCAGCGGTCACCAGATTTTTGTGTTCCCATGAGATAAACGTCAGAGGCACCGCTTTTTCTGCCAGCAGATCCGCGACCAGCTTATTGGGCTTGTCGGCGTGAAAACGCAGTATGACGGGTTGAGAAACCTGTACCGCCAGAGGAATAAGGGTTGAAAGCGGGCGCAGTGAACTGCCGGTTTTATCCTCTTTTGGTGCCGAGGCATAAAGCGCATCGGGATTGCCGTAGCGGCTGAGCAATACCCTCGGCAGTTTCAGGGCGCGATTCAGCCCTTTGCAGGTCAGTTGCCCGCTGGCGTTGTCGGGCTTTTCGCCATGACGGAAAAACACAAATGTATTGTCAGCCGAAGCCTTCAACGGGATAAGTGTTGCAAGACCAAACAACAGCGCGAAAACGTTTTTCATCCGGGTTTCCTGTTGGCGATGATGGCGGAGTGGATAACCTACTTCACGTGGGCCTGTAATAACCAGGGGTAAATGATGGGTAAGACGGCAAAAGCAAAAGACTGGCGAAATATCGCGGTTGATGTGGTCAGATTTATCGGCTGTATTGCGTCTGCCAGGCGCGAATATTTTTTGGCGGCGGTCTGTGATTATAAGGCCTGCCCCGTTTCCCTTCTCTGCGTTGTAAGAGACCGGCCCGCGAAAAAAAGCCTCATTCAGGCGTTAGCATACATGATCTGCAGACAAAGCTGCCCGGCTAAACAGTAGAAAATTTAATCATTTAGCTGACTTATGCATCCTGCAACATGGCCGATAACCTGTCTGTAATTAATTTTAATCACAGGGAGCAGTTATGTTAGGCAAATTATTCAGGAAATCCCCGCCCGCGCCAGAAGTCATTTTACCGCCACGTCAGGAAGTGCCCGTCGAAGAAGCGCCGCCATGCGGGACGTTATCCGATCGTCTGGACAGTTTTTTGACTCTGCTGCCAGAGTTCTTGTGGGTCTGTGAGGGGAAAGACATCACCGACAGCACTCCGCTCTGGATTTCATCTGCCACGCCGTTTAGTTTGCCGCAAGGGGGCAACAATATCCTGACTCTCTCGGCGCTTTGCTCGCTTGTTCATGATGAAGACAAAAGTCATTTCAGACAGCTTTTACGAACCGTTCAGCCATCTGCCGCTTCCGGTGTGACCCATAAATGCCGTTTTATGACGGCAGGCGGCAGCTACGAATGGTTTCAGGTAGCCGTTAAACGTGAGCGCGGCGCTGACGGCCATAACCAGAGGCTGACAGGTACGTTGCTGAACATCAGTGAGGACGTGGCGCACGAAAGCGAATATGACATTGTCATGACCCGCTTCAACCTGTCGCGTGAAATGCTGAATGACGGGCTCTGGGACCTGCAGATCATCAATGGTGACCCTTTACATCCGAATAACGTTTTCTGGTGGTCCCCACAGTTCAGAAAACTGCTTGGATTCGAAACCGTTGAAGAGTTTCCTGATGTGATTGACAGCTGGGCTTCCCGTCTCCATCCCGACGACAGTCAGCACACGCTGGATGCCTTTATCAAACACCTTAACGACCATTCGGGCGCAACAGGTTATGACGTTGAATACCGCGTTAAACTCAAAAACGGCAATTACCGGTGGTTCCGTGCACGTGGGCAGACCCGACGGGACAAAGAGGGTATACCTTTGCGGGCGGTCGGGGCGCTGATCGATATACAGACGCTGAAAGACCAGGAGGTTCAGGCTGAGCATGAACGCCAGCGAAGAGATGAGGCATCAGCCTCTGTCAGTGAGATCGCTGATTTAGTCTCTGAAAATGCCAATATTGCCGCTCAGATCAAACTCATCTCACTGAATGCCAGCATTGAGGCCGCCAGAGCCGGCGTGCAGGGACGAGGGTTTTCTGTTATTGCCAGCGAAATCCGCGAGCTGGCCGACAGAACCGCGGAGATAACCGAAAACATAAGCCGTCTGCAGATCCGGCTGGATGCCTCTTCGCGCCTTTAAAATCACCACTGCACCCTTCAGTTTCATCGCACACTTTCTGGTTGGCTTCCGGGGAGTGTGCCCACTACTCAACACAACATCCCATTTTGCCGGGCTCGGACTGAATTGCGCATCATACCCTTTACTGCCTCTACTACGGGTCCAAAACCGGGCCTGGTCATCGGTGAATATGTGTTAACGCGCGATGAGACAAAATATGGACTGGATTTTGCTTGTTTTATGGGCTGTATCAAAGGGCGTGCAGGCAGGAAGAGCGCTTACGCTTCACGGCGCTTCCGGTGTCCGGCCAGACAGCCTGTCAGACGCTGGCGGGGAGCAGGAGAGCGTTCAGCCTACAGTGCGCCAACATTTTCGACGCGCCAAATGTGGCACAGGCATTAACGTACAGAGAGGGTTCAGTCCCCGGAAAACGGACGCAGAAGGGTTAAAGAGCACAGCGTCAGGCGAAGGCGTGATCCGTTACAGCACGCCGCCCAGCGACGTTCGCTCAGTCCTGTGTCAGAGGGCTGCGGGTGGAAAGTGAAATATTAATTTAACAAAACAAGTGTGGAGCAAGCGGAGCGGTGTGCCGATAGTAAATTGTGGTTAGTAACTAAAAACACAACAAAATAAAAACTTAACAGAGAGAGCGCATGAAAATTTCCACCCGCCTTGCTGCCGGTTTCGGCCTTCTTATCCTCCTGTCTGCCCTATGTACTGGCACTGCGCTTCATGCCCTGATTAAAGCGCGTGAAAGCCTGGATGATGTTGTTCGTTACAAAATGAAAAAAAGCCAGCTTGCCACCCTCATGCTCAGTGAACTGAAAGACATGGCCATCTCGGTGAGGACACTCGGCCTGCTCAGCGCTCCTGAAGACATGAAACCTGCTGATGTACTCATGCAGAAGAGTAAAGCCGACTTTCTGACCAGCCTTGCAGAAATGCATCAGATCATGGAAGCAGACTCAACGCCAGCGGGTCAGGAAGCGCTGAAAAGACTGAACGACGCTCAGAACGCTTTTTTTACCGTTTTTGAAAATGCCAGACAGCTCGGACTCGCCAATCAGGACAAGGCCTTTATTGACTATCTTGCAAAAGAGGTCAATCCGGTTCAGGACAGGATGCTCAGCGCCCTTACTGACCTGGTAAAAATACAGAAGAAGGTCAGCGTCACATCCGGAGAACAAAACAGTGCCGCCATCGCACATGCCTCACTCATCCTGATGTTGCTCGCTGTCGCATCCGTGCTTGTTGCGGCAGGCACCGGTGTTTTCATTACCCGGCTGCTGATGCGTCAGCTGGGCGGTGAGCCCGCTCAGGCGCAGACGCTGGCTGCCAGCATCGCCGCAGGTGACCTGACCACCCCCGTCGCCCTTCGCCGCAACGACACAACCAGCCTGCTGGCCTCGCTGGACAGCATGCAGGCCAACCTGCGCGGCCTGGTGTCGCAGATCAAGGATGCCGCCGCCTCCGTGGCCCTGGCCGCCGACGAAATCGCCAAAGGTAATACAGAACTCTCTTCCCGCACCGAAGAACAGGCCGCCGCGCTGCAGGAAACCGCCGCCAGCATGGAGCAGCTGACCGCCACGGTGAAGAGCAATACTGCCGGTGCGCAGCAGACTGCGGAGTCTGCCCGCGAGACCGCGCGGACGGTCGACGCCGACAAGGCAAAGGTCACTGACATGACGGAGACGATGCATAACATTCAGGCAAGTGCGCTGAAGGTCCGGGATATTACGTCGGTGATTGAGAGCATTGCGTTCCAGACCAATATCCTGGCGCTGAACGCCGCCGTTGAAGCGGCGCGCGCCGGTGAGGAAGGTCGCGGCTTCGCCGTGGTGGCCGGTGAGGTCCGTACGCTGGCGCAGCGCAGCGCCACGGCAGCGAAGGACATCAAGGCCCTGATTGAACAGGCCGTGAGCCAGGTGGAAAGCGGCGTGGAGGTTGCCACTGGCACCGGGCAGAGCATCCTGAAAATCGTGGATATGGTCGGTGAACTGGCCGAATCCATGGACACGATTGCGCTGGCCTCGTCGGAGCAGATGCAGGGGATTTCGCAGGTCAGCGTGGCGGTGAGCCAGATGGACGGCGTGACGCAGAACAACGCGGCGCTGGTCGAGGAGTCATCGTCGGCATCCCGCTCCCTCTCTGAGCAGGCGCACGCCCTGCGCGGCATGGTGGAGGCGTTCCGTGTCTGACCATGATTTATCTTCCCCCTCGCCGCAGGATGAACAGTCCTGTGTGGCTGCCATCAGGGCGATGAAGGCTGATGTTGACGTCATATTAACGCAGCTCAGAAGCGGTCGTTACGCCAGTCCGGATACCTTCGTTAACAACTGGGGGGTACCTGATAGACAAAGTAAAAGAGATGAAACCCATGCTCAGCAAGCCCGGCGTCACGGAGATGCTGCTGCATACGGATGTCATGCTGATGGCGGACCTGCTGGCCATCACACATGCCGTGGAGATAATCGGGAACTTTATGGACTGTCTGGCTCGTCACGCCAGACAGTCGCCAAAAGACCCGGGTGACGTTGACTCAGTCTGAAAGACCTCTGTCACCCAGAGCGAGTTCACGGCGCTGCGTGGCATGATCGTTGCCAGAAAAAAGTACATCGTCTTTGCCTGGCCCGCCGTTGTTCATGCCGGTGGGCTTTTGTTGTCAGACGTGCGGGATGATTGACTCGTCACTTCATGGTTGCACGGCCTCATCGACAGCGTAGCACCACTGTAACTGTCAGCGCGAAAAGCCAGATTACCGGTCAGAAAGGGATCAGCCTCTCAAAATTTCAGATCTTTCTTATCTTTTTTGGCACAAAATAAGCACTAATGATCAAATAAATATAAAATGTTCACGATTTTACTTTACGTTTTGAAAAGACTAATACACACCAGCGCTACTCTACATAACGAGAAAAACCGATGAAAATATCAACCCGCCTTGCCGCAGGCTTCGGCCTGCTCATCGTTCTGTTTATTTTTTGCTCAGGAATTGGCGTTCATGCGCTCTATACCGCGCGCGATCGTATGGAGGACACCGTCAACATAAAGATGAAGAAATACCAGCTTGCCCAGGCGATGTTCACCAGTGTGCGGGACATGGGCGTGGCGGTCAGAAATATCGCCCTCCTCAGCACGCCTGACGCAATGAAACCTGAGCTGGCTCGCCTGCAAAAGCAAAAGGATCTGTTTATGGCCAACCAGCAGGCGCTGAGCGACATAATGCAGTCCGATTCTACGCCGGCTGGCCGGGAGGCGATGAAGCGTATTTCTGACACGAGCCCACCCACGTTTAAAATTCTTGATGAGGCCGCCCAGATGGCGGTCGCTAACCACGACAGAGAGACAGCTGCCTTCCTTATCAATAATGTCCGGCCTGTACAAAACAAGCTGCTCAGTGCTCTCAGCGACATGACGGATATACAGCAACACAACAGCCAGAGCGCCGTAAAAGAAAGCAGCGCCTCAGCCGCACGCTCTTCTCTTATGCTGATAGTGTTCGCTACAGCCTCTGTGCTCGTGGGGACAGGCGCCTGCCTGGTGATTATCCGGGTACTGATGCGTCAGCTCGGCGGTGAGCCCGCTCAGGCGCAGACGCTGGCTGCCAGCATCGCCGCAGGTGACCTGACCACCCCCGTCGCCCTTCGCCGCAACGACACAACCAGCCTGCTGGCCTCGCTGGACAGCATGCAGGCCAACCTGCGCGGCCTGGTATCGCAGATCAAGGATGCCGCCGCCTCCGTGGCCCTGGCCGCCGACGAAATTGCTCAGGGGAACACCGAACTGTCATCCCGCACCGAAGAACAGGCCGCCGCGCTGCAGGAAACCGCCGCCAGCATGGAGCAGCTGACCGCCACAGTGAAGAGCAATACTGCCGGTGCGCAGCAGACTGCGGAGTCCGCCCGCGAAACCGCGCGCACGGTCGACGCCGACAAGGCAAAGGTCACTGACATGACGGAGACGATGCATAACATTCAGGCAAGTGCGCTGAAGGTCCGGGATATTACATCGGTGATTGAGAGCATCGCGTTCCAGACCAATATCCTGGCGCTGAACGCCGCCGTTGAAGCGGCGCGCGCCGGGGAGGAAGGTCGCGGCTTCGCCGTGGTGGCCGGTGAGGTCCGTACGCTGGCGCAGCGCAGCGCCACGGCAGCGAAGGACATCAAGGCCCTGATTGAACAGGCCGTGAGCCAGGTGGAAAGCGGCGTGGAGGTTGCCACTGGCACCGGGCAGAGCATCCTGAAAATCGTGGATATGGTCGGTGAACTGGCTGAATCCATGGACACGATTGCGCTGGCCTCGTCGGAGCAGATGCAGGGGATTTCGCAGGTCAGCGTGGCGGTGAGCCAGATGGACGGCGTGACGCAGAACAACGCGGCGCTGGTCGAGGAGTCATCGTCGGCATCCCGCTCCCTCTCTGAGCAGGCGCATGCCCTGCGCAGCATGGTGGAGGCATTCCGTGTCTGAAAAGGATGACATCGAGTACATGACTCTCGTCCTGAGACTAAAAGCAGATGTTGATGTACTTTTTACGCAACTGAAAAGTGGTGACTACAGCAGCCCGGATACCTTTGCCAACAATCTCCATCATCTGCTGCGAATGGTTAAGGACATTGAGCCCTTTCTGGCACAGTCCGGTCTTATTGATCGCCTGGCGCGTACTGATTTGCTGCTCACGGCAGATCTGCTGGGTATCGTCAGTTCAGTCGCCATACTGGGAAACTTTATTCACTGTCTTTCCCGTCAGGCCGCAAAAGAAACAACGGAGAAGCCGAAACCTGACGCGGGCTGAAATATGCCTGTCATGAAGTGCGAGTTAACTCTGATGTGATGATGTGGTTGTTGTCAGAAAGATACTTATCGCCTTCGGGCTGGCCCGTCGCGTTTATGCCGACGGGCTTTTTTTTACAGGCATAATGTCTGCCAGACAGCCCCCGCACCTGACTTCCCCTGCCCTTTCCTGCCTCCGGCCTGTCCGATCCTGTAGTGTGTTTCTTCACGGTCAGAAGACGCCCTGGACCGGACTGAATAAACAGACATTACCGGCTCACCGGGCGGACTATTCTTATCATTTGCGTTAGTCGCCATTTCCGGACCGGCAGCATTCGCTGACAGTCGGGTACACCGAAGCCTGCCGTGGCTGACGATGACACGGCATTGTCTCTGCTTGCGCCAGGCGCCTGCCCCCGCTGTACAGCACCAGCATGTGAATCCCTCCCTGTGGGCGCATTACGCTTCCAGATTTGACTACATCAAGACTCCGTGCGGCATCGTCATCAATAGCGGTATGAGCACCTTGACTCCCGTGCTGGCCGGGCATTTTTCAAACATAAAGCGCGCGCATTGCTGCTCATCTTCCTTACACTGTGACTTCCCGCTCCTCTTTGCACCCCACATGAACCCCAGTGAAATTCCCCCTGAAGCGCAACGAAACACGTCAGCGTCATAACGGTTGCGCCACGCTTATCGGCACCCCGGATACCGACAAGGCAGGATTAAACAAACGACGGCTTTAAGCGTCTGAGCGGACGCCGCTTAGTGCATCAGGACGACTGATGTATCAGATGGCAGGTCAGATGTTTCGTGTGCGCTGTTTTGCTTTTTTGCCGCGCCAGTACTCTTCAAGGTAAGGCAGCAATTCAAGCACCACTATTCCTGTAAGCACAGCCACGATATAGTGGCCTGGCAACGGGTCTGCTCTGAGTTTAAGTTCAAATCGTGCAGATTCTTCACCGAAACCAAACAGTGCCAAAAACTGCGGCCAGTGACGGGAAACCACCAGCAGAAGCGCCACTAAAGGTAGCATTTCCAAAAAACTGTGCACATGCTGCTCAACCGGTGAGACCCGCCTGGCGGTCACAGCATAAGTCACATCCCACAGCGCTGTTGCCTCATGGCAGAAAAACAGCACTATCATAAACGCAATGACTAACGCGTTTACCTCTAAAAAGAGGGCCGCGAGTAAGGGCAGGCCCATCTCCAGAAACATCAGAATATGAATATAGGTTTCTTTCAGACCGGTGGTGGTTTCGATATCAGTGGCTCTGTGACAAAGCCAGTCCGCAAACCCAGCAATAAGCCAGACAGGCAAAACAAAGTAGAGCAGCAGCAACATCTGAGGATCGGAAGAAGGAAGCATTTTACTTTACCTGTAAAGCTTAAATGAAAAAGCATAGACGCAGAGCGAGGGTGAGCAAGGCAACCGGGACAGGGTGAGCAGACTGCGCGCCCCAAACAACTACATAAGCAGGTCAGAAACGTCCGCTTCTGCCACCGCACAAACATTTATGCGTCAGACAAGCGACACCTTCCTCGCGAACCTTGTATTAGATACAGTGCCAGAGCAGCAGATATTACCCCGGCAGAGGGGAACGACCACCTTTACAGGCAAACATGGCGGGGTTACAAATCGGTTACTGCACCGTCTTCCCTGAATTATTTACCCTCAGTTGCAACGCCGTTCCCTCGACAAACGCTCAAGATGTCACCGCGCGTTATAAAAGCGGAGAGATGAAGTGTAAGCCGTACTTCTACAGGTCCTTGCACATATACACGCTTAAAGGATCGCTGATATAGGGAGGGAAAGCCTCACAAAGCCTGTAGCCGCATCGACGATACAGCGCTATAGCGGGCTGTTGATGAATGCCGGTTTCAAGGCGTAGCTGATAACAGCTGTTCTCTGACGCGAATTTTTCAAGTGAGGCCAGAATTTGCTCGCCGAGTTGGCGCCCCCGATATTCTGGACGAATGTAAACCCGTTTAATTTCGCCTACGTTGCCGTCCTGAAGAAGTAAAGTGCCACAACCAGCGGGCAGCCCATTAGCATCACGCGCAATGACGCAGCGCAGTTTCTTATTACTGACGGGGGAAAGGTCCAGGCAATGATGACTTTCTGCAGGATAAAGCGCGCGTTGAAACGCATCAAGTTCACTTACCAGGCAGGCTAACGCAGCGTCATCTTTATTTATTTCTGACAGGTAGAACATGATAGTCCTTTTCATTTTCGTCTGATGAAATCATCACGATATTTCAGACCTGTTTATATTGTTTGTCTGACTCAGCACATGATTAATGACGCAGGCCATCACCTGTTGTGCTCCATGCCGGGTTCTGGCGCATTATTTCAACAACCGGTCTCACGTTTAAAAAACGCGCTTCCCCCTTTACTGGCGTACAACAAGAAAATCACCCTACCTCCCTTCAATCAACGATAAACAGCGTTGCGCCCTGCATTGTCGTCGAGCGATGCGCTTCGGCATTGTCCGCCACCTGATAGCTCATGCCAGGCGTCAAGACAAACACTCGTCCATCGTCCAGTTCCGTGGTCATTTCGCCTTTCAGGCACAGAAGAATGTGACCTTTTAAACACCAGTGATCGGCGACATAACCCGGAGAGTACTCAACCATTCTGACCCGGATAGCGCCAAACTTTGCCACACGCCAGAGCGCGAAGCCGCATTCACCTTCATGGCGTTCTTCCTCGATCTGTGACCAGTCGGTTGTGCCAAAAGGGATATTTTCCATCTTCATTTTTTTATGCCTTATTCGCGAGGGTGAGTGACGTCACCTGGGGTATTTAAAGTGGAGCAGGCAGATAACGGCTGGCTCAGTAAACGCGACGCTTCAGCTTCAGGCCATTAAAACATTTCCTACCGCGCTCGGGTATGTGAGCCGTGAATACGAGTGGAATCGATGACAAACCTGGCGATAGTTAAACGGATCAGCGGATGGCTTTATCACTTTCCGGCTTTCTGTTTAGCTTTCTTAAACGTGTTATCTTTTCCCTGAACACCCGCACGTATTGACACTGCGTCCACGTAACGGTTTAGCGCAGCAAATTGCGTTTAATCCAGCGCCTCAGGGTTGATCACGTGGCTTGTGTCACCCTGGAAAAAACGCACCACATTGTCAAACGCGGTGCGGAAATAAAGCGTGTAACTGTCCTTTTCAACATAGCCGATGTGGGGCGTGCAAAGTACGTTGGGCATCGATAACACTGGATGCGCCGGCTCGTAAAGGGGCTCTGCCTCAAAGACATCCAGTGCGGCAAATCCTGGACGGCCCTGCCGGAGCGCGCTCAGCAGGGCGCCCTCTGCCACCAGCTCTGCCCGGCTGGTGTTCACAAACAACGCATCGGGCTTCATCTGCACCAGGTCGCTCAGCGTGATGTTTCCCTCGGTGGCGGCCACCAGCCGCTGATGAACAGTGATCACATCGCTGGTCGCAAAAAACGCCTCACGGCTGGCTGGCACGATTAAGCCTTCTTGCTGCGCTTCCTGTCGGGCGCGATCGCTGCCCCAAATCTGCACCTGCATGCCAAACGCGCGGGCGTAAGCCGCAATACGCTTGCCGATTTTGCCGTAGCCCAGAATCCCTAACGTCTGTTTGTGTACACCCTGCCCCAGTTCTGCCTGCCAGTGTCCGGCACGCATAGCGTTAACGGCCTGTACGAACTTCCTTCGGGCCGCCATGATTAACAGCCATGTCAGCTCTGCCGGCGCAACGGGCGAACCCACGCCTTCCACCACCGCCACGCCAGCCCGGGAACAGGCTGCAAGATCGATATTGCGGGCGATCTTGCCGGTCTGGCTGATCAGCTTCAGTTGGGGCGTGCGCTGTAAGAACGCCTCGTCAATGGTGGTGCGCTCGCGAATCAGGATCAGGGCCTGAGCACTTGCCAGCGCTTCAGCGGTGGCGGGATCGCAATGGATATCCCCAACGGCGGTACAGTGAAAGGCCGGATGGCGTTTCAGGCAGTCCAGTCCTGCCGTAGCCAGTTGATAATCGTCGGGAATACATACCGGTATCGTCATCGTTACGCGCGCCTCAAGAGTCGGATTCGCTTTTCACTGCCGCCTGTAAGCAGTCTTACATCATTAAAACATCAACAGGGTTTCGTCAATCGGCTTCGCCGCATTCTGTCCACGCTTTTGAGCAAGGCGGACCCTGCCAACGGGTTGCGAAAAAAAGAGTGAATAGAAATCGCAGGACGCACGTTTACTCAGCAGAAACCTGAACGAGAGAACCCACGTCATGATTCATGCTCAACCCGTAAAGCCCCGACAGCACGATGACCGGCTGACTCTGGCGCTGCATTGGATCACCGCCGCCAGCCTCCTCTTTTTATTCGCCAGCGCCCACATCTGGCAATGGCTGGAGCGCGGCACGCCGCTCAGGAAAGGCTTACAGTCAGTGCACATGTCCTGCGGTATTTTGCTGGCGCTGGTGATGGTGATGGTGGTTCGTCCGGTCTGGCGGGTGATGAGTCAATGCTCGCTGCGTTATGCCCTGCCTGCGGCGTCGATATCCCGTCCGGCATCCATTCTGTCTCACTGCGTGCACGGCGCGCGCTGTCTGTTGCTGTTCACGCAGGTTGTATTGGGCTTTCTGTTCCGCTGGGCACAGCAGGAGCCGTTTCACTTTTTCGGCCTCTTCGGGCTGAGCGGGCGGGTCCATGTCGATCCCCTGTTTAAACATTCATTGAGGGAATGGCATAACACCATCGCCTGGGCGCTGATCGTTCTGGCCGCGTTTCATGCCCTGGCCGACCTGCTTCATCACTTTGTTTTCCGCGATAACGTGCTGCGTCGCATGCTGCCCGTTCGCCCGTTCTGTTAACTGGAGCTCTGCCATGAAAAACATTGCATCGATACTGCATAATACAGGCCGTAAACTATGGGTTCCGGCGCTGCTGCTGGTTATCCACACCGCACCCGCGCTGGCCGCAGGGGATGACAGCACCAACAGTACGATCCCGGACTGTCCGCATGGGCAGGTTTATGACAGCAAGCGTAAACAGTGCGTCCCCGATAAATCGGCGCGTCTGACTGACGAAGACAAAACCCGTTATGCCTATCATCTGGCGAAAAAAGGCGAGTACCAGGCCGCGCTGACGCTGCTGGACAAGCTGAAACAGCCTGACACCGCCGAGGCCTGGAATTACCGCGGCTATGCCACCCGAAAACTCGGGCGAACCGATGAAGGTATCGGGTATTATCAGCGTTCGCTGGCGCTCAATCCACGCTATGCCAAAGTACGTGAATATCTCGGCGAAGCGTGGCTGATTAAAGGTCGTCCCGACCTGGCGAAAGCGCAGTTAAATACTCTCGCCCGCCTGTGCGGAACGGGCTGCGAGGAGTATCGTGATTTGCAGGCCGCCATTGCTGGCCATCCGGAATCCTGATACGCAATGCGAGGACAGTGATATTACGACCAGCGAAGTTCGTCAGCAGCTTGCTGCCCATCTGACGCGCCTGTGGCGCTACGGCCTGGTGCTGTCCCGAAACCACGACGTTGCCGAAGAGCTGGTACAGTCGACCTGCGTTCGCGCGCTCGAAAAGAGCGCGCAGTATACGCCCGGCACGCGCATCGATCGCTGGCTGTTCACGATCCTTCACTCCATCTGGATTTCTGATCTGCGCGCCCGCCGCGTGCGGCTGGGACAGGGCTTTGTTGACAGTGACGAACTGCTGGCCCCGGACGCGCAGGAACGTGATGAAAAACGCCTGCATTTTCAGAAAATCATGCAGCGCGTCAGTGCGCTACCGGAAGCCCAGCGTAATACCGTGTTTCTGGTCTATGTAGAAGGCTTTACCTACCAGGAAGCCGCAGAGACGCTGGCCGTGCCTGTCGGCACCATCATGAGCAGGCTGGCCACCGCGCGTTCGGCGCTGGCCAGGTCGTTTGATGATAGGGATGCCGCAAAGGAGAAACGCTCATGAACACGTCGCAATTTACGCCTCCGTACAGCGACGAAGCCCTGGTCGCCTGGCTGGATGGCGAGATGGATCCGGCTGACGCGCGCAGGCTCGAAGCGCTGCTGGAGACGGATTCTGATCTGGCTGAGCGCATTGATGAACTGATGAAAAGCCAGCTCGACTTTGAGGCGGCCTTTGCGCCGTTACTGGACAAAGCCCCGGAAGCCAACATGCGGCGCCAGCTGGATGCGCTCTCAGCTCCCCCCACGCCTGAACCCAAAATGACGTCCACTACGGGCGTCAGTCGTCGTTCACTGATCGCCGCCTCGCTGAGTTTTCTGCTGATCGGCTCGGGACTGGGTTATCTGGCGCGCCCCGGCAAAACCGCGCTGAGTGAGAGTGAGAAGATTCGCGATCTTGAAGCGCAGTACATGTCGCTCTACAGCGCAGAAACCCTGCTGGATGCCGATAACTCCCCTGCCGCCTTGCAGCATGGCCTGGCCCGCACGGCACAGGATATCGGTCTGCATTTGAATACGCAGCAGCTCACGCTGCCCGACGCAGAGTTAAAAATGGTGCGCATGCTACGCTATGACAGTACGTCAATTGCGCAGATTGCCTGGATCCATGCGGAATATGGCCCGATGGCGCTGTGCATTTCCCCCGATGCGCATCCGACCTCAACCGGGCTTGAGCGCGAACAGCGCCATGATATGCGCCTGGTGTGGTGGCATCACCGCGGCTACCAGTTTGTTCTGATTGGCCGCAATCCGGCCGGGGAGTTATCCGCCAGCGCCAGTGCCCTGAAAACCGCGCTTAACGCCTGACCACCACGCGGCAGTTAGCCAGGCGCGTTCAGGGGACATGGCTGGCCTCTGCCTGAATATCGATAGTAATGGTTACCCTGTCATCCACCAGCGAGGTAAAGCGATCCATATGGTAGGCCGAGCGCGAGATCGTGGTCATCGCATGCAGCGAGATCCTGTCGCCAGTCTCTGCGGTGCGATCATGCTCTTCCATCGTCGCGTCAAGGATCACCGGTCGCTGGACGTCCTTCACCGCTAACGCACCAAAAAGCTGGTATTTACCGTTGCCGCGCGCCACGATGCGGGTGCTGGTGAAGACGATATTGGGATAGCGCGGCGCATCAAAAAACATGCTGCTTTTAAGCTGATAGGTCAGCAGATTGTTTGAGGCGATTAGCGTGGAAACCGGAATGGTGACCCGGACATGATTATCCAGCTCATTCGCCGGGTTCAGCGTCACCTCGCCGGTCACACCCGTCAGTTTCGCATGCGACATCCCGCCAAAGGCATGCCATGACAGCCCTATTGCCGTGTCAGGCGTGGAAATCGTGTAGTAAAGCGGGGCCGCATGGGCGAACGGACTCAGCAGTACTCCAGCAACCAAAAAAGAAACAGCGCGCGTCATAGCAGGCTTCTCCAGTAAACAGATAACGCGTTAACGCGCCAGGTGACAACGTTATTCGATTAATACTTACAGTTATATAACATTCGTGAGGCCGGAGATCGCATTTGGATGGGGAAGCGGCACGGTTATGTGAGGTAGATGCAGGATAGTGCGGCGGTTTTTTGCGATGCGCGAGCGTCTTTCCGCTGTGAGCGGGTTGTTGGCGCGGCGTCCGGCGTGGAGGTTGCTCAACCTGTTATCTGAAGCGGATGCAGATCTTCATCGCTTGTGATAAGAAAGAAAATTAATCTGAGTTCAGGAGATGAGTTATGTACCTGGATGATATTCCCCTTAATTTTCGGCAGCATGAAACCTTTTATCTGATCGCCCCGGACATGAGTCGTACGGAAGAAATGCAGCAAAAACTGAATGCATTTAGTTCCCTTCATCATGAATTCCTGCTCTGGTCTCCCGGTTTTCACTCTCTGAATGCTGTTGAGAAAAATATGGCGGAGGCGGCCGGGAATTTCCTGAATGACAACGTTGAATATAAGTTTTTAATCATTGATCGTCAGTCAGATGACCTCTCAGGCTGTATTAGCTTATTTATCAGGAATCGCGCGATTCCTTATTATGAAATCGGCTACTGGCTCGCCACTGATATGTGGGGTAAAGGCATTATGTCTGAAGCTTGTAAGCTGGTCACAAACATGGCCGCCGATTTTTTTCAGGCAAAGCGAATCGAAATTCGTACGGCAGGACGTAACGTACGCAGTCAGTCTGTTGCGTTAAAGTGCGGTTTCAAACCCGAAGCCAGACTGGTTAACGAACGCCTCGATAGTCTGGGGCGGATTGATGATACGGTTATCTACCGGTATTAGCACGGCTTAAATATGACTGATAAATCAGAAAAAGAGCGGTTTTCTACCTGCTCATTTTGCATCTCGTCAGCGATGCCATCACAGCTTCAGTGCGATGACACAAATGCAGAGTTTTGCTGCAAAGGCGGAAAGGCGAAATTACGTTGCATACGCTTTATCTCTTCTGCCGGTGGCAGGCCAAACAGCCGTTTGAACTCGCGATTAAACTGCGACGGGCTCTCGTAGCCAACGGCGTAGCTCGCGGCGGCGGCAGTGAGCTGCTGACGGACCATCAGCATTCGCGCCTGATGCAGGCGAACTGATTTTACATACTGCATCGGCGGCAGCTGGGTTATGGCTTTAAAGTGGTGATGAAAGGTCGGCACGCTCATACCGCTTTCCGCCGCCAGTTGCGTGAGCGTTAAAGGATCAGCATAAGTAGCATGGATACGCCGTAAGGCTTTGCCGATTTTGCCGAACTGACCTTGTAAAGCCAGCGCCGCGCGCATTGCGTTGCCCTGCGCGCCGGTTAATACACGAAAATAGAGTTCGCGCATCCTCCCGTGCCCCAGAATGGCGGCTTCTGCGGGATTCTCCAGCACGTCAAGCACACGTAACACAGCCGTTTTTATCGTGTCATCCATCGGGCTCGATATCATGCTCTCAGGCGCGGCGGAAAGTTGCGGTGCACCATGCTGCTCAATCTGCAGCATCAGTTCCGCAGCAAGCTGAAAATCCAGATGAATATATATAGCCAGTAGCGGATGGTCTGCCGATGCGTCAGTTTCCATGGTAAAGGGCACGGGGACTGAGACGGCAAGATAGTGCTGTTCATCGTACAGATAAGTCTTTTGACCGAAATAACCGCGTTTACGGCCCTGGCAGACAATGACAAGGCCGGGATCATAGAGCACAGGGGTTCTGGCAAGCGGGCGGTTGGCGCGCAAAATTCTCACATCGGGCAGCGCAGTAAGGTTGTACCCTTCCTGAACGGCCAGTGTTTTTACCCGTGTAATCATGTCGGACATTATCGCACCCTCATAAAATCAGGCAATAAAACCAGAAGATATGGCCTGAAAATCCATCGGTGCAGAGAATATCATGCAGCTTTTACTGCATGGGAATAAATTATGACATCTGCAAAAACGATTTTTATCACCGGTGTAAGTAGTGGCTTTGGTCTTGCCCTGGCGAAGGAAGCCCTGCTTGCGGGCCATCGGGTCATCGGAACCGTGCGCAACCCTGACGCATTACAGGCATTTGAAGCGCTTGATGCGCAGCGGGCATTTGGTCGCCTGCTTGACGTGACAGACGTTGAGCGAATTGCTGAGACCGTTAAGGAGATAGTCGCTACCGTTGGTCCTGTTGATGTCCTGGTAAACAATGCTGGTTATGGTCATGAAGGCATTCTGGAAGAATCCTCGCTGGAAGAAATGCGCCGCCAGTTTGACGTAAATGTGTTTGGCGCAGTGGCGATGATAAAAGCCGTCCTGCCAGAGATGCGTCAGCGACGCTGCGGTCACATCATCAATATCACGTCAATGGGTGGTTTTATCACCCTGCCCGGTATCAGCTATTACTGCGGCAGCAAATTTGCGCTGGAAGGCATATCAGAAACCTTAGGTAAGGAACTGGCCCCGTTTAATGTAAAAGTCACCGCGGTCGCACCCGGCTCGTTTCGCACCGACTGGGCCGGTCGCTCAATGTCACGCAGTGCCCGCACCCTCCCGGACTATGACACGTTATTTGACCCCATTCGCCAGGCGCGCCAGGAAAAAAGCGGAAATCAGCCCGGCGATCCCGTAAAAGCAGCGCAGGCGATTCTGACGTTGATTGAAAGCCAGAGCCCACCCGCGCACTTGTTGTTAGGCAGTGATGCATTAACGTTGGTGCGGCAAAAGCTCGCCGCTTTGCATCATGAAATCGAACAGTGGGAATCCCTGACACTTTCAACAGATGGCTAATTCGTTGCTGAAACACATCCCTGTGGTGGCTGTTGAGACGGTCAGCCATCACAGATGGATGGTGCGTATGATAAAGGGGTTACCCGGGAGTGAAGATAATTTCCATTATTCCCGGGCGTTGATATTGTTCTATAGCTTTGTGCCAGAATCAGACCTGGAATCCAAAATGAGGCGCTGTTAAATACGAAAACGATTAGTTTTTCGAAGCTGCTCTTGTCTTCAGGTAATACTCACCTGCAAGGTAACCCGTTACCGCAATGAAGGTTATTGCCCCGCCCAGTAATGTATTGCTGGGCGGTAATTCACTGAAGAAGATCCAGACCCATAAAGGCCCCAGCACAATATCAGTTTGCGCAATAAGGCTGGCTTCAGCGGGGTTAATATACCGACTACCTGCCATGAAAAGGAGATAACTCAGACTCTGCGTGGCCAGCGCAAAAGCACATAACCATACCATGTCACGTAAACCGGGAAGTGGAAGGCCCTGCGGCATCATTATAAAACAGAATGCACCGCAGAGTGCGCACGCCAGTGCCGTAACTGCCGGCAGATTCATATCCGGCCATGTCCCGGACATCACGATGCTGGCGGCAAAACCGGCCGTCATCATGAGTGCCAGTGCGTTACCCGCCATATCGCCCGTACCTGAGGCAGAGGTCGCCATAACAATGACCCCCATGAGACTCAGTGCCGCAGAAATAAGCGCGCGCTTTGTTATTTTTTTCTTCTGTATCAGCCAACCCAGCCCCATGGCAAAAAAGGGAATGGTGGCATAAACCGTCATCACACCAGCAACACTGGTGAGTTTCAATGCCGCTACGTAACAAAACATAGAAACCGCCATGATGGCAGCCGTGATCAGACCTTTTATACCCACATCATGACGAAATGCAAAACGGCGCAAATACCCACCCAACGCCAGCAGAAGAACCAGTGACAGAAAAGCAAACAGTGACCGCCATGCGACCATTGCCCACGTGTTCATATCGAGCATTCTCACGAAGAAACCTGCTGAACTCCACATGACGGCTGAAAGGCACACCATGCTTATCCCCAGACTGTGCCTGCTGGCGGTTTTAAACAGTGGCATCTCTTATCCTTGTTCGCTATAGTTTTAGAAAAAAGTAGAACGGTCTAATTATTATGGCAAAGAGTGATACGCGCAAACGTCTTTTAAATGCCGGTGTAAGGGTTTTCATGAGGGAAGGATATGAAGGTAGTGGTATTACCACTATTCTTGGTGAAGCAGGAATGCCTAAAGGATCATTTTATAATCTCTTCTCCAGCAAAGAAGAATTTGCCTGTGCCGCCCTTGACGTCTATATCAAGACGTTTGACGCACTCCGGGAAAATACACTGCTGAATACAGCGCTTGTTCCCCGCCAGCGTCTGATAAACTGGCTGAGCGGACACAAGGAATATATTGAGCGTGAACCCGAAGCAGGCGGCTGTCTGGCAGGAATTATAGGTCAGACGGGCGCTGTACACAGTGAAAAAATGCGTGAGAAGCTGCTGGCAATTTTTAGCGCCTGGGAGCGCGATCTGATTAACATCTTTACTGACGCTCAGCAGTCTCAGACATTATCGCCACGCATGTCTCCGGAAAGCGCGGCAATGCTGGTTATTCACAGTTATGAAGGCGTGATGATCCGTATTCGCATAGCGCGTAGCCTTTCTCCTTATGATTTTTTGATGCAAACGCTACCAGACCTTCTTTTTGCTGAACCTGACGCTGTTTAAAGCGTTACAGTCCGTCAAAACAGCTGACGGGACAGTATGGCTAACCGCATCGCCGGGCCTGATACAGGGCGGACTCTCACAAAAGGCACCTTGCGGTAAAAGCCGGTTTACGCCGCCAGGCACTTTGTACGGCATTGCAGAAATATTCCCGTTATGAGGTCTGCCTCTTTCTGCCCGAAAACGCCACCATCCAGACCGCAATGCCGATGAGGCAGGCGCCTGCAATAAATTTCTCTCCAATTTTCTCGTTAAGCGCAAGATAGCCCCACAAGCAGGCAAAGGGAGGGATAATAAATGTGACCGTAAGAGATTTCAGAGGCCCCGTATCTGCAATAAGCCTGAAATACAAAATGTACGCCAGCGCAGTACAGATTAAGCCCAGCGCGACTACGCTGCTCCATACCCAAGGCTGAAACCAGTTAACGGTAACTGCTGAAAACAGGTTCCAGCCAAAAAAGGGGAACAAAAAAACGGATGCCCCAGCCTGACTTCCAGGTGCGACCAGAAGCGGATCGAGCCCTCCCCGCTCGGTAATCCATCGTCTGGTAAGATAACCCGCAAGTCCGTAACAGGTTGTCGCCACCAGACAGGCCAGCGCGCCTGCTATAAACATTCCGCCTAAACCAGAGAAAGCAGGACTGCTTATAAGCATTATTCCCGCCAGACCCGTTAATATTCCCATCAATTTTCTTACGGTGATGACTTCCCCAAAAAAGCAGTACCCGATAAGTGCTCCCATCATCGGCGCTGTCGCGTTAAACAATGCGGAGTAGCCCGTCGGGAGCCATCTCGCCGCAATACAGTACATCAGAAAAGGAAGACCGGAATTGATGATGCCGAGCACCAGCGTTGCCCTCAGTTTCCCATTGAACGTCTGTAATTGCCTGTTGAACAGGACGACGGCGGCAAGCCCCGTAAATCCTAATAGTACGCGTAAAAAAGCCACGTTAATGGACCCAAAGGCGGGCACAGCTATTCTCATAAACAGAAAACTTGAACCCCACACCGCGGCCAGTAAAACAAGCCTGACAACATCAGAAATCTTCATCTGGTTTTCCCTGACCGATCCCAAACGGCATGCTCATTTACAGAACACGTTCGGCAAGACAGGCGTAACATCCCCGTTTTGCGTAGTGGAAATGAATATAACTTACGACAGGATCGTCGAAAAAATGATTCAGCCATTGTTCCGCTGCATCGCCCTGACAGATTTCAGCTTTTACCATAAGATGGTTTTCACTATAGGCTCTGAGGGAAAGAAGTCTGTGGCTCATCACTTCCGGTATGTTATTGAGATATATGCCCTGCTCCGTACATCCCTCCCACAGATAGATGGCATGAGAGCCATGGTAAGGTGTATTTGCGGGCTGATAGGTATGGTTGATCAGAATCGCTGTTTCACCGGCAGGAATATCGCGCAGCGAGATTCTGTCGGGATACCCTGGGCAACTCTCGACCTTGACTCTTACAGCACCGTGGAAAGTTAAATAGTGTTCGTCCTGGCCAAAAAGATGGACGAACTGTCCCGCATCCAGCCCCGAAATTTTGTAGTTCATTTTCGCCTCCCGTGTTGGTCAGAATGACAGTACCTTTTTATTGACGGGAACTGCTCGCTGTTTTCGGACAGGGAAATACTGCATACAGGATTGAGGAAGGGTTACGTTAAAGCCGTGGTAAAAGGCGAAGGAATCAGAGGGAATGCTGGCATTCAAACGCATGTGTCTGCTACAAGCCACTCACAGGTCGGCTTGGTCAGCCGGTCGGTAACCTGACGCATCACAAACGACATCATCAAGTGCAGGCAGCTGCCTGGCAGGCTCACAGTGATTGCGACTGTCCGCCAGGTCAAAAGCATGGTAATGCCACCCGGAGTATGAAAACGCATTGTCGGTACGGTCAGCTGACATCCTGAATTTGTTTGAACACGCAAAAATCCTCCATGAACTGACAAAGGCGCAGTTGATGCGATGAGATGAGATGCGATGAGATGAGATGAGATGAGATGAACGCAGGGTAAAGCAGGCTGAATTTTTTTAGAGGGTGCAGACACCACAATGGTAAAGGGTGCCTGCAGATTTTATGCGTTATGCGTTGTCATCGTCAGTACAACCCAGACCTGAAGAAGGATCATTACAACCTGGGTTAATTTCCAGATGGTGATGCCACGCAGCCAGTTTAACCGCGTTTTCACTGGTCGAGACATCGGTTTTTTGAGCAGACGTATCTTTGACTGAATCGAGCCCAGGCATCGCGCGGGAAGGCAGATCTTTTGCAAACGTAGCGCCCTGCAGGCCAGCCAGTACGACTGCGGCTAACGCTGCGGTTTTAACGGCAGACTTCATGACAGATACAGGCATAACGATTCCTCTCAGCTAAAGTAAACAGAATGCTGATGGCTCTGACAGCGCTCAGCGAATCCAGAAACATCATCATAAAACCTTCAGAAACACAGTAGGCACGCTCTCAGCGTCAGGCTCCGATGCGCCTCTGTTATTCAAGAATGCTTATATGTCAGTTTGATAATACGGGTTATTAAAGACAGTAAGAATATGTTGCTAACGGGTAGCAATCAAATGGTGACAGTGATCAGGCACATCAACTCAGGGCCATGATAAAAGCGCTCTCATAAAGGCTTTGTGCTTTCGATAAGGTGAGTTCTTCTCTTTAAGATGAGCATCACTATCCCCTTTGAACCGGATTAAATTCAGATAAGTCCTGTCCTTTGTGCATTCACCTGTGTGGTCCGCACGGCGTCAGAAGCGAACGTTTAAAATGTATTTTGCTTCGCCGGGCAACAACCCCGTATCAGATCTGAAGCCTGTTCCCTCAGTTACTCCTTAAAAAAGGAAAGGATTATGTCTCTATTGCAGAATCACCGTGACCTGCTTCCTGTAAATGAATACGCGGCTTCATTCACAAATTCTTCAGCTACTCTCGGCTAACTGCGCGCGTCCGCTATTCGCTCAAAGCGGACCTTAAGCCAACTATCCTAATTAACCTTATGATTCATCATCCCTCTTCAGACTGAAGTTCAGTTTAGTTACTCAGGCATTGCACAAGAGGATCTGGACGTAGCAGCACAATTTCTCACGGTAAATGCAGCACATCTTTCAGAAGTTGTGGCTTAAACCGTCATTGACGTATTCATCTAAATAAAACTTTTCCAACATAGAATGATGAATTCATCATACATCGTCTACTTTAAATGGACTTCTGAATGCGCCTGTTTCATTTCAGTGATAACCCCGACATCGCTGTCTTCAGACCTCGCCCCTTAAAGGTTCGTGTTGACAGACCGGCAGGTCAGGAATGGCTGAACGGTTCACTCATATGGGCTACCGCCGAAGCTTATGAGCTTTTGTATCTGTTTCCACGCGAATGCCCTCGCATTGTTTATTGGCCTGTCGCGGAAACCACACGCGAGGACAGAGAATTGTGGATGGGTAATATGATCAGCTCATCGGCTATAGCCTGCATAGAGCAGACATGGCTTTCGCGGTTTAACCTCGGACAGATTTTCAGGTATGAACTGCCTACCGCAGGTTTTGAACCTACAGGTGAGGTCGGGATGTGGGTATGTCCTGAAGAAGTTGTACCTGTCGGCCTTAAATGCTTTTCAAGCCTTCCCACCGAACTTACGGACAGGAATATTGGTCTTCGCGTTATGGACAGGCTGACGCCCCTGAAAAGTATCTGGCAATCCACGCTGCACGCGAGCGGCATAAGACTCAGGAACGCCCAGGACTGGGGGAAGCCTGGGTGGACTCATTCAAAACCAGGCCGTCAGGTAATTGTGTGACGCTGCCTGTGCAGTCAGGCTTGTTTTTCTCATTATGGAGTTTATATGGACTATGTCTCTGAGATGCGCAGCATCATCGGCCATCGTATGCTTTTGCTTGCGGGTGCCAACGTCATCATTGTCCGGAATGATGGCAAAATTTTACTTCAGCAGCGCAAAGACTCTACCTGGGGATTGCCGGGCGGCTTGCTTGAACCGGGAGAATCACTTGAACAGACTGCGTTAAGGGAAGTAAAAGAAGAGACCAATATTGATATTCATTGCCTTCACTTTCTGAAAGTTTTTTCAGGGCAGAATTATAGTTTCATTCTGCACAACCGGGACGAAATTAATGTCATTACCGCACTTTACTTCACTGACAGTTGGTCCGGGGAGTTAGTCAACGACCCCAGAGAAGGACTTGCGCTTGAATTTTTCTCTGCAAGAAAGTTGCCTTCGCCGATGAACAACGAATATTTAACGTACATAAACTACTTTGTGAATCGCGGCAACTGACTTTAAAGACTGATTAAGTACTTAGTCAGATAAAGCTGGTACAGCAAAGCGTCAGGGAAGAGAGTTCAGCATTTGCCCTAAGCCCCGGATGGTTAGCGTTGGAAAAGAACGGGTAGACTGAAGGCTAAGCAAGAAGCAGGGAATATCCCGCTTCGTGCCAGAAGTGGGCATCCAGCTCCCCTTAGTCTGGGTCAGATTCATCTGCCATAATGAAAATTCCAATCAAAAGCTTTTGCACTTGAAGATAGCCAGGGTAAGTCTTCCGGAAACAGTTTGGGTTTTGTCTGAGGTGACACCCTTCAGATTTAACGGTCATTGCTTACTGTTTTTTTGCTGGCCAGCTCTTCTGTTATTCAACCAATGGCGCTTCTGTAAGTACGGAAAAAGAGTTTTACATCTTCAGTGTAAAGCGCAGGTTCTTCCATCGCTGCAAAATGGCCTCCCCGCGGCATTTCAGTCCAGTGGCATAGGTTGTAATGTTTTTCTACCCAGCTTTTTGGTGGTGGCAATATATCGGATGGAAAACAGCATAGCCCTACAGGAACAGACGTAGTAGTCAAAGCTGGAAGTGTTCGCGCATTTTGTCTGTACATCGCCGCAGCCGTTTCTGTACTGTCGGTCAGCCAGTACAACGAAATATTGGTGAGGATGTCTTCAGGGCTAAAGTGACTGAACAGGTCCCCATCACCCCCGCTCCAGGCGACATACTTTTCCGTAATCCATGCAGCCAGACCTGCTGGTGAATCGTTAAGCGCGTATGCAAGCGTGCGGGGCCGCGTCGCCTGAAGTGCCATATATGCTGATTCTTCAGCAAACCATGCTGAGGCTCTGCTTCGATATAACTGCTCCTCCTCCGTCAGGTATTCCGTATCTTTCAGCGATAACAGTTCCCGAAGGATCCCAACGTCAGTCAGATGAATTGCTCTGATGTGGGAAGGATAGAGAGAGGCCAGGTAGCGCGTAATACCGGAACCGATGTCGCCACCAGCAGCACAGAAGGACTGATAGCCAAGGACTTCGGTCATCAGTCTGAACCAGAGACGGGCAACTTCAGCATTGTTAAGGCTCTGGCCTGAATGAGTTTGTGAAAAAACAAATCCCGGTACGGAGGGAATGATAACGTCGAAGGTATCACTTTCCAGCCCGCCATATCGGGCCGGATCTGTCAGAAAGGGGATTAACTTTGTGTAGCGGGTAAATGAATCTGGCCAGCCATGTGTCATTATAAGCGGAATGGCCGACTTTCCCTTCCCACGAACATGAATAAAGTGGATACGGTGCCCCTCAATTTCTGCGCAAAAATGAGGGAGTTGGTTCAGGGAAGCTTCCTGTTCACGCCAGTTAAAACGGTCATGCCAGTACTCTATAAGCGGTTTTAAAAATTGCGAAGGTACACCTTTTCCCCAGCTATCATCATTGCTTGTACGTGGCCAGCGGGTCTCTGTAAGCCTTCGGTCGAGATCATCAAGCTGACTCTGAGGGATATCAATTACGAAACGTTCTGCTTTCATAAAGATTAGTCTCCTTAAGGTATGCACGCTGACCCTGAGAGTAAAATTTTAACTGCTAAAGATATTTGCCGATATCTTTCTGCCTGCTCCAGGAGCATAGCGGACGTTCAACTCAATTAGCTGACCTGCTCCCTGTAAATGAATACGCGGCTTCATTAGCAAACTCTCTACTGTCGGCTGACTGCGCGTGTCCGCTTTTCGCTCAAAGCGGACCCTCATCTCAGTCAGCCTTTCCGCTTTGTGTCAGAAGCAGACGTTGTCACTTCAGGAATTAATGGATGTGCACCGGACTTTCTGGATAACGAAAGATTTTCATAGTTTCTTTAGCGAAGTCTGGGCTGCGTTGTGTGGAAACAGGTTTGTAACCCAGTGGATTTCTGGTCGCTGCCGGATTGAAATAACCCGTATATGTCTTTGCGTGGCTCAGGCAGACGATCGACGCTGAACAACTTAAACCCCATACTTTCAGGACTGACTGTTTCCACTGTGGGCGCGGTTTCTTCCGTTTCGCTTGGCTTGATAAAGCGCGTTATCAGCCTGCTCTTTTAGTCTTTCTGCCTCACTGGCGTCTCCCCTGGCGGTTATCGTCCCGCACCCGGCGCTGACAGTTACGGTCCCGCCCTCTACAGCGGTTGCTTTATGCACCAGTCCGGCATCGGACACGGCCTGCACCGCCCGTTGCGCCACTTTCAGTGCATCAGCCTGACTGGTATTTGGCAGGATGACAGCAAACTCCTCTCCACCGTAACGGGCCACGATATCGTCACTGCGATGAATAACGCTCTTAAGGGCAACACCTACTTTTTTCAGACATTCATCGCCCGTCACGTGCCCGTACGTATCGTTGTAGCGCTTGAAGTAGTCAATATCCACCATAATCAGCGACAGCGGTTCACCTGACTCAGCCGAGCGTTTCAGATTCCTTTCCAGCAGCACATCAAACTGCCTGCGGTTAGCCAGTCCCGTCAGGCCATCCACCAGTGCCAGTGACTGGAGCGTATGGTTAATGCCGGTAAGTTCATCCCTGACCAGCGTCAGCTCCAGCTGGTTTTTTACATTGACTCTGACCTGTCTCAGCATAAATAACCCCATCCCGGTGATGACAAACAGCAGCACGACATTGAGTGCTAAATCGATCAGGTTTTCAGATATCCACTCAGCCCGGGCTTCGTCCCGGTCATATCCTGCCGTCACAATCAGTGGATACCGCTCCAGCCGGGCATAACCAAATATCCGCTCCACACCGTCAAGCGCAGAGCGCCATGACGCACTGCCGCTGTCAGAATTTTTAAGCACGCTCCTGAACAGCGGGCTTGAGGAAAGGCTGCGGTTGATATAGGAATCGGGTAAAGGACGAATGTAAAGCACGGACGTGTCGGCAAGGATAAGCGCCAGCATATCCCGCTTGCCCAGGCTGTAGTAACTGTAGAACTGCCGAAAATAATCCACCTTCACGGTCGCCAGCGCAACCCCTGCAAAATTGCCGGCGGCATCATTCAGCCGGACCGATACCGGTATGACCAAATCGCCCGTTGAGCGGCTTCGGATTACGTGACTGATATGAATCCCTGTATCAGCATGCGTGCGGTGCCAGATAAAATAGTCCCGGTCAGCATTAGTTGCCTTTACCGGCACGAAGCTGCCTGACGTCGCGACCCAGTTACCTTGTTTGTCATAGATAAACAAACCGTGCAGTTGGGGAAGCTTTCCCTGCTGCTCGTGGATTTGCGCTTTAAATGCTGACGTGGAAGCATACTCCGGTCCGTTCAGCGTAAGTTGCCTCACTGCGTCGCTAAGAGTGATGTCCACCTGAAGAAACGCGTCTTCGGCCTGCCTGGCAAGTGAGACGGAAAGATTACGCGCGCCTTCCTCCCGCTCAGAAAGTTTGAGGCGCCAGTCATTCCAGAGAGACCACGCGTTAATACCGACAACCGACAGGGCCGTAACGAGTAAAAATACAGCCAGGCTACGGCCAAGCGATGTCCGCATCAGCGGGGAAGATACGTTATCGGGTAACTGATTCAAGAAGGCATGACTCCGGAAGGTATTAGAAACACTTAAGGATATAGCAGGTGGACGATTTTAAAAGCTTTCTGAGGTTTGACCAGACCTCCCTGGGCGGGCGAACATCTCAACTGCCTTTGCAAGGCTTTTATCATTTGAGTCTCCCCTGTATTGCCCGCCGGACTGGAGAGAGTCCAGGCTGTTTGTCAAAAAGCCAGAAACGCAGATGAGTCACGAAAAGGGATGCTTAACCGTGGACTGATTGCCAGCGGGGAAAGCCAGCGCGATGTGCTGACAGACACAGGGCATCGTTGGTTAGAACAACAGGGAACAGAAATTCCGGACTAATGGGAAGGGAATCATCGTATGTGCCTCGACTTGACCGAGCGTCAGTATCACCTTTCATGTCCACTCGGTTCCGCTCTTCTGGAGGCTTTTATCTCATGGAGATGACTGAGCCGTCTGGGTAAATCCAGAGCGCTGAAGATAACCCTCTCAGGCTGGGAAGCCTTCGGGCACCCTTTTGGTCTTCGTCAGCTACACGGTAACACCACAGCAAAATAGTCCTTTTTTAATTTAGTCATGTGAACCAGCCGCTTTATATTCCTGTGATCGTTACTGCCGTGTGAAGCTGACACCGGCCCCGGTGACGATTACTGTTAACGTGCCCTAAGCTTACTGCTTGCGCCTGCCGATTATTAATTTCACCCACTTAATATCACCGCAGTACAACGTCATGTCATCAAATAATTTTTTGATTCAGTAACAGAAATGAAGCAGGTTTAACGTGGCAAATCATTCATAGCGGGCCTGGGCCCGCCATAAAGGAAATTACCGGGTTAACAGAGGAGGTACAGACGGGACTTCCGGCGCCGTATCAATATCATGTTGGGTCATCCGGAAAGCGTCAGGATAATGTTCCCGCTCCGTTCTTCTGGCCGGCTCTGTGCTGCGCCATGTGTACAGGCAATGCTGACACTGCTGTACCGTCCATACACCCTCAACAGGCGATGTTGCCATCATTTCAATGTGCTCATCAGCACAACGTGGACAAATCATACTCTCTCCTTAACCGCGATTTGATAACAGGGCCGTTAACTTCTCAACCCAGAGTGATGTTTCTGGCAGGTCTTTTACCGGCTGACTGTAGTGGCCGCGTATATCGGGTGCGACCGGTGTCGTCGCATCGATCACAAGTTTATCTGTTATCCCTGCGGGACTAGAGCCCGGGTCCAGTTCCAGTACGGACATGTTTGGCAACTGAACGAGATCGCCTTTTGGATTGACCTTGGAAGACAGGGCCCACATCACCTGAGGCAGGTTAAAGGGATCGACATCTTCATCGACCATGATCACCATCTTGACGTAGCCCAGACCATGCGGCGTCGTCATCGCCCGTAGCCCTACCGCACGGGCAAACCCACCATAGCGTTTCTTAGTAGAAATAATGGCCAGTAAACCGTGCGTGTACATGGCGTTTACAGCCTGCACCTCGGGGAAATCCGCTTTCAATTGTTGATACAGAGGGACGCAGGTTGCCGGGCCTATCAGATAGTCAATTTCGGTCCAGGGCATGCCCAGATACAAGGATTCGAATATGGGCTTAGTGCGGTAGGAGACTTTATCAATCCGCACAACCGTCATCTTGCGACCGCCGGAATAGTGACCGGTAAATTCGCCAAACGGTCCTTCAATCTCACGTTTGCGGCCCTCAATCACGCCTTCAAGAATGACTTCCGATCCCCATGGCACATCAAAGCCTGTCAAAGGGGCCGTCGCGATGGGGTACGGGCTTTCGCGTAATGCACCTGCCATTTCATATTCTGACTGATCGTATTTCAGCGGCGTGGCTCCCATCAGCGTGATAACGGGGTCATTGCCCAGCGAGATAGCCACGGGCAAATCTTCGCCACGTTCTTCCGCCTTGTGAAGATGAAGTGCAATATCGTGCATCGGCACGGGCTGCAGCCCGAGTTTGCGTTTACCTTTCACCTCCATCCGGTAAATTCCAACGTTTTGCTTCCCGAAATGTTCCGGGTCAAGTGGGTCACGTGAAACTACGCAGGCCTTATCAAGATAGAAACCGCCATCGCCATCGTTTAAGCGGAACAGTGGAAGGATGTCGAAGAGGTTGATCTCTTCACCCTCAACGGTATTTTCTGACCAGGGCGCATTGGCGCGCCTTTCTGGAGCCACAGGAAACGTTTCCCAGCGGCGAATGAATTCGTCTATCTGCTGTTTCACTGGTGTATTCAGTGGGAGGCCCAGCGAAATGGCATGGTTTTGCCAGGAACCGATGGTGTTCATCACGACATGAGCATGATGGTAACCCTTAATTTTTTTAAACGAGAGGGCCGGTGCGCCTTCACCCATTCGCCCTGTCGCATTTGCCGCGGCGGCGATATCCGGTTCGGGCAACACCTCTTCATCAATTTCAAGAAGCTGGCCCTGTTCGTCCAGCGCCTTCAGGAAACTACGTAGGTCATCAAACGCCATTATTCACTCTCCATACTCAGAAATTTCTAAAGACTAGTTGAGGCCTTTCCAGCGATTTGCCTTTGGCGAGGCAATTCCAAACTGGTCGAGAACGCGGGCGACGACATGATCGATCACATCATCAATAGTTTTGGGGTGGTTATAAAAAGCGGGCATTGGCGGAACCATAGCGACGCCAAGACGGGAGAGGGCCAGCATATTTTCAAGATGAAGAGGACTGAGAGGCGTCTCTCTGGGAACCAGGACAAGTTTTCTGCCTTCTTTAATGATGACGTCAGCAGCCCGTCCAATGAGCCCTTCCGCGTATCCGATGCGAATGCCAGCTAACGTTTTCATACTGCAGGGAATAATCACCATCCCATCGGTGTGAAAAGAGCCTGACGAGAGGGTAGCGGCCTGGTCGGCAGGACCGTGCACGACATCAGCCATATTCATCACCTCACGCGATGAAAAAGGCGTTTCAAGTTCAATTGTGGTTTTAGCCCACTTGCTCAAGATCAGATGCGTTTCAACCTCGCTGATTTCCTGTAAAACCCTGAGCAGCGCAACCCCTAAAGGCGCGCCTGTGGCTCCCGTCATACCGATGACAATTCTCATCTGACTGCCTCATTAAAATAATGTTCGTGTACGAATGAAATTGACGGTACGCCAGGCACGCCCTGAAAGTCAATTGATTTCTATAGTTACTATTATCAGCGTTATCTTTTATGTCTGCCGACAAAGAGTGTTGAACGGAGGGAATAATGATTTAACATTAGCAGGACACTGCGGGTAAAAAATCAGGAATAAACCTTAATGCACAAAGACTTGAGCAACCTTTTCTTTCATCTGACGCGGAAACTTCTTCAGGAACATACCGCCTTATGGCAGGAAAAGATGCCCTTTCTGACAAAGCAGCAGTTCGCTGTTCTGTCAGCCGTTCATGCTCAACCAGGAATCGAACAACTGGACTTAATGGAGGCGGCGTTGAGTTCAAAGGCTACGCTGGCAGAACTGCTTGTTCGAATGGAACGTAAGGGACTGATCAATCGTGCAGAGGGAAAAAAAGACAAACGTCGTAGATTTATTACGCTGACGGTTCAGGGCGAAGAGATGCTTAAAACTGCGGCACCGATAGCTGAACGCGTTGATTCCCATTTTCTGAACAGGTTAGAAAAAAATGAACAAAACGACGTCATCAGCCTTCTGAAGATCATGTTAAAAAATCCTGTTTCCTGAAAGCATCCTTTCCTTTTCAGAAACAGGTTTAACCGCCGGGTCGTACCCGCAGCGGAATGACAAACCACCAGGGCCATCTTCGCCGCCTGGGAATATTTACGGCGCGGTTAGCGGATTTTGCGGGTAAATTGCTGTTCCGTAATCGTGCTGCCCCATTGATCCCCTTCCCACTCTTTCGATAATTCAAACCTGAATGACTCGTATAAGCGCCTTGCCGCCGTTAGCTTATTAAAGGTCCATAGCTGCACCGCAGAGAACTTCTGCTCATCGCAAAACGCCATCGCCGTTGCCATCAGTTTTCGACCGAGGCCGCTGCCCCGGCAGTCATCGTCAAGAATGAACCAGCGCAGATGCGCCTCATTGTTCCTGAGATCTTCACCATCAATGGCCACAGAGCCAACGATACGATCGTTCATGACTGCCAGCCAGATCTGGTTGCCTTCATTACCGAGACGTCCCGTAAAATCGGCAAGGCCCGCTGCGACCTTTGCTTCGAAAAAGGCACCGAAATTGTGCTCTCTGGCATAGTAACGGCCATGCATCTCCGTAATGCGGCCTGCCATGCCCGGCTGGTAGCCAGTGACGATGCTCACATGGCTGTGTTCATCAAGCTCTGTGTTTTCACGACAGGCTTTGAGTGCGCGGGCGTAGGATGACAGCCCCAGTGAGACAGTGTGCTGTCGCGCAAGGTCAAGCTTTCTCAGCGCAGCGGCGACCCGCTCATCAGCATACTGATTAATCGCCCCCACGGTCTTTATCCCATTGTCTGTGAGCCGCAGGTATTTCGTTCTGCCATCATACGCGGACGGGGCTTCATCCAGCTCACCGGCCTCGACGAGTTTAGTGAGCAGGCGACTCACGCTGGATTTCTCAAGCCCCAGCGTCTCTACCAACTGGGACGCGGTCACGCACCCTTTTGCTTCTGCTTCGAGTAAGGTATGAATGGCAGACGCTGAATAATCGGTTGCCGCCAGGGTCTGATTCATAAAGCCCAGTTCGCGCACCATCAGACGTGATGCAACGCGGATAGTGTTAATGGTGTTTGAGGCTATGTTCATCAGCGTAGACCCTTTACGATATAGTTGTATTATACAACCATATGGCGGGAGATCCTGTCAATCTTGCTACGCGGCTGTGCGGCTGTGCGGCTGTGCGGCTGGCGCAGACTAAAACGCTTTCTGACCCGCTCAGTGCTCGTCTGAACGGACCAGGCTTAACTGTGTATACCCACCAGTTGAGGAAGTAACTGCGCGATCACATCCACAACGCCCCTGACGCTCGGGGGAATAAAACGAGCATCAGGAAAAATCGCATAAAGAAACCTGTCCGGGAGTCGCCATGTCGGCAGGACAGGAACCAGTAACCCCGACGCCAGCCCTTCCGTTGCCAGCGGATGCTGAATGCCCCCGATCCCGATACCTGCCTGAATAGCAGCGATGAGCCCTTCGCTGGTGTTGGCCCGAAAAACGGTGTTCACCTCTAATTCGATTGCCTCCTCTCCTGAAACTAACTGCAGAGGCCTGTCCAGCGCGAGACCGCTGAACCGGATATGAGGCAACTGCGTCAGCTCATCAACTGAATGAATTTGTTTAAATCCCGGCGCCGCATAAAGCCCGGATGTCACGCGGCCCAGCATGCGTACCGCATGTAAGTCTGGCGGTTTGCCCGCCAGCCGCACCGCAACATCTACCCCTTCACTGACCAGGTCGGCAATACGATCATCAAGGGAAAGCTCAAGATGTAATCCGGCGTGCGATTTCTGGAGCGCCAGAAGATGGGGAAGAAAAAGGCGCCCTAAGCCGCTGGGCAACTGCACGCGCACCGTGCCCTGCCACTGCTGATCCCCGGGATTGAGCGCCCTCTCTGCTTCCCGTATGGCATCCAGCAAAGGTTTGATGTCGCGTCTGTACCTCTCTCCCTGCTCAGTGAGCATCATAACGCGCGTTGTCCGGCGAAATAACACCACACCCAGCTCTGCTTCCAGTGCGGCAATCTGCTGACTCACGGCAGACTGTTTCATGCCGATCAGGCGTGCAGCGGCGGAAAAGGAGCCTGCCTCAGCGACCCGCAGGAACGTCGCCATCGCGTTAAGCTTGTTGTTCATTTAATGATTTCACTTATAAGTGCCATCAGTTAAGGGGGATATGCGCAAAAAAATGAATATATCACACTCTCTCCCGTCACCTTATCTGGAGAAAATGCATGAATACGCTGCAAACGAAAAACGTCGCGCTGGTCGCGGGAGCCAGTGGCATTGTCGGGCGTCAGCTCGTTAACACGCTGCTGCAAAATGACTGGGAGGTGATTGGCCTGAGCCGTAACCCATCGCCGCATCTCCAAAACCTACACGTTGTCACCGTAGATTTACGGGATGCCGGGCAGGCCGCACGTGCGCTGCAGCCGTTAACGCATGTCACGCATATTTTTTACAGTGCCTGGCTTAACGCGGCCAACTGGGCCGAAATGGTGGAACCCAACGTCACCATGCTGCGTAATCTGGTGTCCAACATTGATACCGTGGCATCGTTAAAAACGGTAAGCCTGATGCAGGGTTATAAAGTGTATGGCGCACATCTTGGTCCCTTTAAAACGCCTGCGCGTGAAAGCGATCCTGGCGTTGCTGGCGCTGAATTCAATGCGGCTCAACTGACGTGGCTCAGCGATTATCAACGTGGACGGTTATGGCGATGGAATGCTGTCAGGCCGGGCGTAGTAGGCAGTAACGTGCCCGGTAATACCATGAATCTTGCACTGAGCATCGCGCTGTATGCTTCACTTTGTCAGTCGCTGAATCTCCCGCTCCGTTTTCCGGGATCACCGCAGACCTGGGGCAGCATCGTTGATTTTACGGATGCAGGTTTACTCGCTGATGCAACGCTCTGGGCAGCCACCTCACCCGCTGCCTCAAACCAGGCGTTCAACGTCAACAACGGCGATGTCTGGCGCTGGGCTGAACTCTGGCCGTTGATTGCGCGTTGGTTTGAGATTGAATGCGCACCGCCCGTGAGAGTGTCGTTTGAGCGTATGTTCAAAGATTACCGCTCAGTCTGGCGTGAACTTGCGCTGAGCAAGCGTCTGGCAGAATCTGACATTCTGAAGCTGAACGACGGGCAGTTCGCAGACTTTGTTTTTAGCTGGGATTACGACATGTTCGGCGATGGCAGTAAGTTGCGCCGTGCAGGATTTCGGGGCATGCAGGCAACAGATGAGATGTTCTTCCGTCTGTTCAGACAGTTCAGAGCTGCCCGCATAATTCCTTAATCGCTGACCGCCGCGGGTTCCGGCCGGAATAAACAAAAGTGGGCAGTCGGGACGCCCTTGCGCGGGAACAGATCCGTCGTATAAAAAATGCGGGCTTAGCAAACCGCTGATGATGCCTGTGCGTTGATTATGACGCACGGGCGTTATCCCCTCTTTGACGTTAATCGTCGTTTTATGTCCGTCGCGGCATAACGGAATTAAGCACCCATGAATAATTCACCGGAAGTCAACCATGTAGCCTGTATAACCGGTTATTGCGTCATTTCAGCCTTGAATAAACAGCCATCTTCTTCATGCTTATTAATCCACCTTAACTAAGGAGATATTATGCGTGATGAATACAAAAGCTGTATTGAGGCTTGTTATTTGTGTGCAGCCGCATGCGACCATTGTGCCGCCTCATGCCTTGAAGAAGAAAATGTCGATATGATGCGCACGTGCATAAAACTGGATATGCAATGTGCCAATATATGTCGTCTTGCCGCGCAGTTTATGACGCTTAATAGCGAATTTGCGTCAGCGCTTTGTCAGCTCTGTGCGGAGGTCTGTCAGCGGTGTAGCGATGAATGTGGTCAGCACAAACATGACCATTGTCAGGACTGCGCCAGAGCCTGTCACCAGTGTGCTGAACACTGCAGGAAGATGGCCGCATGAGGACAGATTATCAGGCCCGCTTTGGCGGGTTTTTATAAAGGTAAAGGATCAGAGTGAATATTCAGCCTGAAGCTGATGTCACCTCGCTCAAGTCGCGCCAACGCTATCCTGCATGACTCGCCGACTCAGTTTACCGGTTGCCAGGCCCTGTCTGATACGTTCTGCACGGTGACAGGTTTAATGCGTGCATAAAATCATTTTAAAAGGACTGGCACAGGATACAGGAGTTGTAAGCTGTAGCGTTGAAATTCTGTCATTACCTGACTTTCTACAGCACATGTATTCTTTTATGAATCAAAATCCATTTGGAATAACCATTCAGAGCACAGCGGCAAACGAATAGATCAGCGTCTGCGCTTCGTTTATTGCAGCCTGTTATTTCAGGAGTAAGCGGTAACGTGATCATCCCACTCATGACTAAAATTAAGATTATTCCCGAGCGTCTATCCAGCTGCGCTAACTGACTGTTTACAGTTATTAAAAATTTCTGACTGTTATCTTTGACGGCGGTTTTTCATTCATTCAGTCTGCCGGTTCGCCTGCTTTATTCCCGTCTGACAGCTAATTTAAAAAACGTTGAGTAAATTACCCGGTCCGTTTATGCGCAACAGCGAGTCACCCTTTCAGCGCACGGGCCTGTTGGTCAGAAAGGCGAATACGATGGAAACATACTCCTCTGTCTGCGATGCGGAACAGCCGTCAGGCGTCGGCCGTGTTACCCCCTGCCCCCTGAACAGGCGGCCTGTCCAGCGACATTCTTATCGCCGAACCGCCAGACCTGGCGCGGAATTTTCCCGCACCGGGCATACGGCAAGCAGATGCTCTGTCTGGTTGCGGGGAAGCAGACATCGACAGGGTTTGCTGCGTCCTGTCACGGGCAAGGCCGATAGCCACACATCGATTTATGCGCAGCCAGTCAACGACCCGCATCCGCCTGGTGTGCGCAATGCCGTGCAGAAGCGGTTACGGCGCTTTGAGCCGCAGGTAACGATTCCGTCCGGGGCGTTTAATCCGGTGGTGTTAGTCATCGTTCATGCCGCAAAAACGGCGCAGATGGCAGGACGGGCTGATGAGCACATCATCAGGTTAATGAAAGACGAAACGTTACGGCGGGAGATAAAACCGGCCCGGCAAGACATGTGCGCGTCGGGCCAGGAGAGCCGACAATCGTCTGGAAACGGTGTCAGCCGTTACCGTGGTCAGCGAAGCTGATGCCTGAATCCGAAATCGTACTCTTGCTATCGCGCGCGCAGTTTGCGTTGACGATAGGCATGCACATTGTGCTGGCGGCGTTTACCCTGGGGCTTGGCCTGATCATTGTTTTGCTGGAAGGAGCCTGGTTACGCTACCGCCGTTCACACCACTGGCAGGCGCTTCAGTTCTGGATGCGTGTCTTTTCGCTCACGGTTGCAGTGGGTGCCGTCTCGGGTGTGGTCATGGAATTCCAGTTTGGTACCAACTGGAGCCCCTTTGCTCATAAAGTGGGTGGCGTCATGGGCCCGCTGATGTTTTATGAAATCCTGGTGGCGTTTTTCCTGGAGTCAGGCCTGACCGGCGTGATGTTATTTGGTATGGGTAAAATAAACCCAAAACTGCACTTCGTTGTAACCTGCCTGGTCGCGTTAGGGGCTTTCCTCAGCGCATTCTGGATCCTTGCCGCCAACTCCTGGATGCAAACGCCTGTTGGCTATCTCCGCGATGAGCATGGCATTTTCCATGCCAGGAGCTGGATAAGCATCGTCTTCTCTCCCTCGTTTCCACTGCGGTTTACGCATATGGTGCTGGCCTCTCTTATTGCGAGTTTTTGCGTGACTGCCGGGGCCAGTGCATGGCGGTTACTTAAGCAACCCGCCGACCTTGCCGCGAAATGTGTGATGTCATGGTCCCTCTGGCTGCTGCTGATTGCTATGCCGCTGCAAATCGTAACGGGCGATCTGCAGGGCGAAAAAACCCGTGACTACCAGCCTGCTAAACTGGCTGCAATTGAAGGCAGCTGGCGCAGGCCGCCTCAGGGTGAGGGGGAGCCTTTACGCCTTTTCGCCCTGCCCGATCAAAAAGCGCAGGTTAACCACACAGAAGTGGCGATCCCGACAGTGGCCTCACTTTATTTGCGCCATAACCTCACCGGGCACATTAAAAGCCTGAGCGAATTCCAGCCTGATCAACAGCCGCCGGTCTGGCCGGTCTTTTTTGCCTTCCGCGTGATGGTAGGTATGGGGCTCATTATTTTTGTGACCAGCCTGACCGCGCTCTGGCTGCGTTACCGGCGCGCGCTGTGGCCGCGCCGGTTGATGAAGTGGGTTGTGTGCCTGACGCCCGCTGGCTTTATTGCCCTGCTCGCAGGCTGGATCGTGACTGAGGTGGGCCGTCAGCCCTGGACGATCTACGGGTTATTACGTACCGACCAAAGTATTGCTCCCCTTTCCTTATCGACCGTCATCTTCTCTTTCACCGGCATCATCGGGGTGTATTCTCTGGTCTTTGGCCTGGGAATCTACTATTTCTTACGCCTCGTTAATTCGTTCGACAGTCATGCGCTCAGCGACGAAATCAGCACGGAGGCCTCTTCATGAGTCTCGATGATCTGTCCGCCGCCACGGTAGCCTTTTCGTTACTCATCTACCTCTTGCTGGACGGAACCGATCTGGGCGTCGGTTCCGTTATTCTTTTTTTTGATAATGAGCAGGATCGCCGCCGCCTGGTCCAGTCCATCCTGCCTGTGTGGGATGCTAATGAAACCTGGCTTGTCCTGACCGCGGGTGCGCTTTTAGCATTATTTCCCGCGGCCTACAGTCGGATCTTTAATGCTATCTATGTTCCGCTGTTTCTGATGTTTTTCTCCCTCTTTGGCCGTGCGCTGGCGCTGGAATACCGCGGTCAGGCTTCATCTCGCGTTAAGCGCTGGCTTGATTTCGTCCTTTTTATCGCATCGTTTGCGGCCGGTTTTTTGCAGGGCTACATGGCCGGCTTACTGGTGAGCGGTTTACCGGGTCAAACCGAATCTAGCTGGCTGTCGGCATATGCATTAATCAGTGGCCTGGGCATGGTATGGATTAACAGCCTGCTGGCCTGTTGCTGGATACGCTGGCGCGTGGGCGATCAGGCAAACATACGTGCGAGGCAACTGAGTGGGTGGTTACTGGGGCTGACTTTCCTGTTTTTCATTTTTAACATAGCGTATTTACCTGCCCCCTGGCAGAAAGCCCTCTCAACGCTTCCCGGAAAAATAAGCCTCGCGCTTGTCGCACTCTGCTGGGCAGGGCTGATCGTGAAGTTGAAAAGTAACGCCGCTTTATCGCCGTTAATTTTTGCGCTGCTGATGGTGACGTTCACGTTTATCACCCTGATGACCGGCATGTATCCATGGCTGATTCCTGGTACGTTAACGCTGTCTGACGCCTCGTCAGGTGCCTCCGGCCAGTATTTCTTGTTGGCAGGCATCGCCATCATTATGCCCCTGACACTGGCCTACAATAGCTGGGCTTTCTGGGTTTTTCGGGGACGGGTCAAATGATCCCACGGATAACCTGATGGATACGTTCTGGCGCACGAACTGAACGCTGCGGCAGCCTTAACACATTCGCTGCGTTGCGCGATGAGGTTAACCGGTGCACTATCGATTTCATCGATTCGCTTTCTTGCCGTTTCCATTACCGAAAAACGCCCATCTATCCCGTCTTACCTGTTTATAAGTACGCGGCATGACATAACCCTCCGGTTAAATACAGTATTCCAGCCAGACGCGTGTAGCTATCAGCATCGTAATGCCCCCGGAAGTGTCGGTTCTCCCTTTATGCCCGGTGCAGGCGCTCCTTCGCGATGTTCTGCCTAAAACCTGCAGCTGACAGGGTTATCACGTGTACTGATTGACCCGTACACATTGCGCGGTAACAACGCGCTAAAAACGCGGCTTTGACGTTAAGACAGGCTATTTGTGATTAACATCTTATTTACACAATTAACATCCTCTTTTTGCTGGCTTGCCGCTGGGCGATGACTCTATAGTCAATTTATTCTGTAAAACACAGTTTTACTCTGTAAACCTCGCATTGCGTGCAGACTGGCTCCCGAGCCCTGTCAGCAACGTCAGATTGGGTTCGGTTACAAAGCATAAGGGGAAGCGATGGAGACAGTTAACGCACCGCATTTGCCTGTCAGAGAAAACTGGCTGGCACGGCATCACGAAAACGCGTTGATGCCCGATCTAACGATAGTGGATGCTCATCACCACTTATGGGATCGCCAGTCAGGACGTTATCTGGTTCCTGAGTTCAGCCACGATATTGAGCAGTCCGGACACCGGGTTCTGTCAACGGTTTATGTGCAGTGCCGTTCTATGCTGCGCTGTAACGGACCTGAAGCTTTCAGGCCCGTGGGTGAGGTTGAGTTCGCGAGCGGCGCTGCCGCTATGTTTGACAGTGGCCATTATGGTAAGGCAGCAGGCTGCGAAGCGATTGTAGGTGGTGCCAGTCTGCTGGCAGGAGATGACCTGCAACCCGTCATTGAATTCATGATGGCGCGCTCAGGGGGACGTTTACGAGGAATGCGTAATCCGCTTGCCTGGCACAGTGATCCCCGCGTCGTATCAAGCCCTGTCACACCGCATGCTGGCCTTGCCACCACTACCGCATTTCGCAAAGGCGCAGCCTGCCTTGTCCGGAACGGACTCTCGCTGGATGTCTGGGTTTACCACACCCAGCTTGATGACATTATTGCGCTGGCAGATGCGCTACCCGATCTTCATATCATTGTGGACCACTGCGGCGGGCCGATCGGCACGGGGCCTTATGCTGGCAAAAGGGATACCGCCTTTCAGGCGTGGCAAAACGCTATTACCGCTCTGGCTGAACGACCAAACGTCAGCATGAAGATCAGCGGCTTTGGCATGACTGTCATGGGCTTTCCCTTCGCACAAAACGCCACACCACCGGACTCGCTGACGCTCTCTCTCGCCTGGCGGCCACTGTTTGAAACGCTGGTCGAAACGTTCGGCGTCACACGCTGTATGTTTGCCAGCAATTTCCCGGTCGACAAAGGCATGTTCAGCTATGGCGTGCTCTGGAACGCCTGCAAACGGCTGGCTGAACACGTGTCTGCCGACGAAAAAGCACACCTTTTCTGGCGCACCGCAGCGTTGAGCTATCGCTTATCTTCCCTGGAGAATGCTGATGAATATCAAATCAAGACCGCATGAGGCTCATCCACTGGAACAGAATGAAGCCAGCCTGACGCTCTCTCAAACATCGGCAGAAAAACGAACGCTCGCGCTGGGTGGGCTCGGGTGGGCTTTTGAAAGCTATGACTCATTTTTGCTCTCGCTTTTATTGCCTGTGCTTGGCGTGGTATTTGCTGTCAGCAAAACTGAACTGGGTCTGTTTATCAGCACCACGGCTGGCGGACAGATCATTGGCGGCATTCTGTTCGGGATGGTCGCCGACAAAATCGGACGAGTCAGAACCGCTTTCGTTTGTATTACGATCTATTCGCTTTTCTCAGGACTGCTGGCCTTTTCCCATCATCAACAAACTTTTGCTTTGCTGCGATTTTGCGGGGCACTGGGAATGGGTGGGATGTGGACCTCGGGGGCAGCGCTCATCGCCGAAACGTGGCGCCCTGAACGCCGTGCCCGGGGTGGTGCACTGATGCAAATGGGTTTGCCGGTGGGGGCCATTTTAGCGATTGGGCTGACGGCACTGGTCACGGCGATGACAGGCAAACTGGAAAACGGCGGATGGCGATACCTTTTCATGATTGGCGCCTTGCCGGTTTTTATCATGATGGTCATTGCCTATATCACGCCTGAATCGCCAGTGTGGCTGGCACGCCAGCGGGAACGGGCTCACAGACCGACCCAGACGGCGCGGTCGGGCAAAACGAATCTAAAGGGACTGTTGCTGGCCTTTACCTTTATTTTTTTCATTCAGTACCTGTTCTGGGGTGTTTTTACCTGGACGCCCACCTATCTACGTGAAGTGAAGCACCTTGATTTCCTGCACAGCCTGAAATTTGTACTGGCCTTGCAAACAGGTGCGATTGCCGGCTTCCTTGTGTTTTCACTCCTGGCAGATAAATGGGGGCGCAGGCCCATGTTTTTGCTCTACCTGTTTATCGGCGCTGTGGCAGTCGGCCTGTATCTGGCGACAAGCCAGCCACTGGTTCTGATGGCAGCCATCTTTATGGCGGGGTTTGGTGTAAACGGTATTTTTGCCGGCTCCGGGCCCTTCCTTGCCGAGATTATTGGCGACACACAGTCACGCGGCTTTTTAATGGGCCTGGCTTATAACGGTGGTCGCTTAGGTGGGTTTATTGCACCGCTACTTATTGGCTATGTTGCCAGCATAGGGGGATTTACCGCAGGGCTGGCGACCACGGTTCTGGCCTTTATCGCCGCAATGGTTGTGGTGTGGATGGCACCCGAAACGAAAGGCATTAAGCTGCAATAGCCCTTTTCTTTAAGCCTGATAAGGCACGACTGTTTTGGTCGTGCTTTTTTTAGTATGTAATGGGCTCTCCTCGCTCTTTAAAGACTTTTTTAAACAACTGAGAAAGAGCCACAATCGACACATCGGGACAATCAAGAGAGAAACGAGCGGGCCTTTCTGAATGACAAAGCCGCCCCTGCAAATCTGCCAGCCAGCCTGAAGTTCTGGTAATAATGCAGATTGATGCGCGAAAATGTCCCCTGGCGACCACGATACTGAATTAACGAAAGGGAATAAACATGGAAGTAAAGGTAGCATTATGTCCACCTGAGGAATGGGAATCCATGGTAACCATTTTTACTGAAATGGAAGAACATTATTATGGCAAGGGAACAATTCATGAATCGCTGATGAAGGATTATCTCCGTAATTTTTTGTTTAACCCGCTTTCCGGAACCATGGTAATCAAGGCTCACAGCGACAATAGCATTACTGGACTGGCCTGTTGCAGCCTGCTTTTCCCTTCTCCCCGATACAGCAGTCAGTTGCACATTAAAGAGCTCTATGTTTCCAGGGACGCTCGAAGTAAAGGTATCGGTAAATCGATGATGCGCTTTATAGCCATGCTTGCGCTTAAACACGAATGCCATAGCCTCAGCTGGAACGCTGAGAAATCTAATTCTGACGCTAACCGTTTTTATCAGTCTCTGGGCGGCAGAATAAATGACAAGATCGTAAATTACTATCTGCATGGGGCGAGCCTGAGCCAGCTGGCATTAAGCGATACAGCATAACCAGATCGCTCCCTTAGTTGATACACTTGCCATCAATTGAACAACGCTCACTGTCACCTGAAAGAGCAACTGCGAACGTCACATTTCCGCGCATAGCAGTCGATGAAGGATGCAGATGTCCGCGCTGTACCAAAAGCAGACTAAAACAACCTCACGCCCTCACTCATTAACATGCTGCAAACGACTGGCGTCCCAGGCCTTCATCGCGAAGGTTACTGCGGCATTCAGTTCCTCGCCTGTTGCACCATCACGCGCTTCGGTTGACAGACCTGTTTCAACGCTGTGCAGATACCTGGCCAGTGCCTGTGCATTCGTGTCTGCAGCCAGTTCGCCCGAGCCTGTTGCTTTGAGAACGCATTTCAGGAACCCTTCGCGGATACGGTTGCGGCGTGCTTCAAGAAGCTTACGGATATGCTCATGCCCGGGCGAACAGGTATTGACGGATAACGCGATAAGGCAACCGCTTGGGTGCCCCTGCTCTGTCTGCATAGTTACCGAACGGCGCAACGCCAGTTCAATGGCTTCGCGCGGAGCGAGGTTGTCGTCCCACAGACAATCGTTCATCTGACCAGAGGCAAAAAAACCGTTTAACAACGCTGTTTTTTACGCTTTTTCCGGCTACCTTTCAGTTGCAGGGGCCGTCTTATGCACCGTTACGATGTCTTGCCTTGCAGCAAAGGCATGTCGCAAGTTATCGCTTTTTACCCTTAGTTTGATTTACCGGTATTGAGAGGCCTTATGTTTGACTGGGAAGATCTGCGCTATTTTTCAACCTTTGCCCAGACTGGCTCGCTTGCCTCTGCGGCAAAAAAACTGGGCGTCGATCATGCAACCATTGCCCGACGGATAGCCTCACTTGAAGCGTCGGTTAATCTCAGGCTGGTTGACCGTCGGCCGCGGGCCTATGTTCTGACGGAAGACGGGCATCAGATAGCACGTTACGGAGAACAGATGAATGCGGCAGCCTACTCACTGGAACGTTACTCCAGTGCTGAACAGGATGTTGCAGAAGGTGACGTAGTGGTTGCTGCTCCTCCGGCTTTCATTGGTGCTTTTATAGCCCCTTACGTTGGAAGTCTCCGTCAGGATCACCCGGGTCTTCGCCTGAGTCTCCTGGTGACCAAAGAACGTCTTTCACTTACCCGTCGTGAGGCAGACATAACCATCAGTATGGTCCGCCCCATTGAGTCTGCCGTTCGTACGCAGCGCGTTGGCCAGGTTAAGTTCAGGCTTTACGGCAGTGCAGAATATCTCGCCGCACCAGGAGAACGGAGCGTCATCGCTTACGATGAGGACGTGACAGAGACGCCACAGCAGGCCTGGCTTAAAGCGCAGTGCGCGGGGCTGAAAGTTGTGTTCTTCAGTAATGATTTACGTATACAGGCTATTACGGCGGCTGGCCATGCCGGTATAGCGCTGTTACCCGAATACCTGGCGAAAGAATATCACCTTGTGCCGACAGATCCCGATGGCCCGGTTCTCATTCAGGACATCTGGTTGAGCGTTCATGAAGATGTCCGGTATGCGAGACGCATCAGTACTGTCCTTGACTTCCTTAAAGGCTGCCTTGAGCCTGCCTGTAGCTTGTGAATTTTTGCATACTGAGCAGGTGATAATCTGGAATATCACACAGCGTTGCAGCCTCCTATACTCTCCCTGACTCTGAAGACGGGTAATAAACCCGGTGTTTATTACCCGACCCGTTCAGGTTCTCTCGTCATTTCCGGTAACCCAGTAAAGGTAATCTTCTATGAACAGTAATATGAGTGGAAAAGTCATTGTTATCACCGGTGCCAGCAGCGGTATTGGTGAAGCCACTGCCCGGCTTTTAAGCGCCGCAGGCGCGAGTGTCGTGCTGGGCGCCCGTCGTCTTGAAAAGCTGACTGCTCTGGCGGATGAACTGACTCGGGCGGGCGGAAAAGCAGAAGTCGTGCAGATGGACGTGTCAAACCGTCAGGATGCCGAAAAACTGATTAAGACAGCTGTAAACACGTTCGGCAGGATTGATGTGCTGATTAACAACGCGGGTATTATGCCCAATTCACGACTGGACCAGTTGCGGGTAGAGGACTGGGAAAAGGCTATTGATATCAATCTTAAAGGCACGCTGTATGGCATTGCTGCAGCCCTGCCCTTTATGAAAGACCAGAAAAGCGGCCATATCATTAACGTGTCTTCTGTAGCTGGCCTGCGTGTTCGCCCTACTACGGCTGTTTATTCAGCGACTAAATTTGCGGTACGGGCTATATCAGAGGGCCTGCGTATGGAAATGACGCCATACAATATTCGCAGCACGATTATTTCGCCCGGACCGGTTGATACGGATTTACCGGGAAGCGTGACAGATCCTGCCGTAGCAGAGCAGGTCAGAAAGATACACGAAACGGCTATCCCGGCAGAAAAACTGGCTGAAACCATCGCGTTTGCAATCAGCCAGCCAGAAGCCATCGACATCAACGAAATCGTTATACGTCCCACCGCAATAGACTTTTGACCATTGCCCTGAGACAAGCTGGAATGTCGGCAGGGGCACAAGAAACATGCCATCTTCTCCATTGCTTCCCTGACGGAAGCCGTGGGCCCATGAAAGATGCGCATCCTTCACCGTAAAGGAAGAAGCCCCGCGAATGCTGCGGGGCGCTTTTGCGTCCGGTCTCATCCGTATTGCGCCTGCTGGTCGTGCCGCCTCTCTCTCCTCGTACCGGATGAGGCTTCTCACTCACGACAGGCTTCCGACACGGCGTAGCTGTCCTCAAACATACGGAAACGCGTAATGAGCCCCTGTTCGATGTACATATCGAGTACAAATTCGGTCTCAATTAACTTACCGTTTTTTTTAACGCGCGTGGCAAGCTCGCCCGTGGCGACGACGTGGTTGCCGTTGATAAGAATGTCGTTGATGTCGAACTTTTCTGACGTCGTCTGCTCCCGGATTTGCGCATAGAATTCGGCCACACCTGTTCTGCCTTTTTTACGCCCAATCCAGGGAACCACTTGTGTATTACCGGCGATAAGCCAGTCCACCTTTTCACTGACCAGTTCAGCGATCTCGCTCACCGCCTCTGAGGTGGCGATACGATGAAAGAAGGTTTCGACTACAGCCTGAGGTGTTGGCGTCGTCATAAAGTGTCACTCCCGTTAACTGAAGCCCAGGCCCTCAAGATTAATTTAGTGTTCCGGCAAGCGGCTTATCTGCAGATGCGGTTATATGGTGCAGGTCAAAACTCGGGTCACTGACGTGATCGTGTTTCGAAGAGCATGTTGCATAACGCGGGCGGTTTCCCCTTTACCTCGTCACTTGAGATAATGTCGCGATCATTAACGCGGTTTTATTCAGGCAAAATGAAGACGAACCGCTTTCCAGACCTGTTCGCTTTGTTCTGAAAAAACATTTAGTCATGCCGGGCGAGTTATTCTGGATAATCCCTCCACAGGGTAACGCCGCATAATCGCTTTTACCGCTCTCTCTGAGATGAAATGCAGCTTATTGTAATAGTGAGCTGACTGACTTAACAGCAATGTAATGCCAGCGTATTCCGTCACAGAGAAAGGGGATTGCGTCAGCCATATAGTCACTAACAGTGATTATACTACAAGCTCTTTAATAGCGGCAGGTTAACGCCCTCTGAAAATCTTATCCCGCGCTTAGTACACCATTCTATTTTCTCTAGCGAAAAATATAATTCTGTTCCTTTCGGGTTATTTATTCTCCTTTTCCACAAAATCACTATTTACAAATAAACCATTAATAATAAAGGCAAAAAATACCTGAAAATCTTTTATTGATGGACGCAAACTGTTAAAAGTGAAAACCGGTGAAACAGCTCTTTACATTTCTCGCCTGGCCAGTGCCGAATATAAAAGCATTTATTCAACCTGTTTCTCCAGCCGTTTTTGAAATACGCTTCAGTCACTCGCGCTTTGAACAGGTTGCCATATACTTCAGGCATATTCTCATTCGGAATATAACGACTCATTTCAATTTATGGCAGCACAAACGGTCCTGTAAAGGCGTCTGTGCAAGGAGACAGTATTATGGATCAAACCGCATTTTTGATCGGGTTTTCGGTCATGGCAATTGCGTCACTGGTAATTTATGCCACAGGCAAAAAAACCTTTCCCTTTCGACATCACACGTTAATGCATGCCTCAGTGCCTTTTATTGCCGCCACCGCTTATCTGGCCATGGCCTTTGGTTTCGGAAATCTGGCCACAGAGAGTGGCAGCATCGTTTATCTCGCCCGCTATGCTGACTGGTCTGTCACCACGCCTGTTTTACTGGCAGGGCTTGTTATGGTTGCCTTTCATGAGCAGAGTAAACCGGGTGAAATGGGCGGGTTTTTAACAGCCATCATCATTCTGGATGTGATGATGATTATCACCGGTCTGGTCTCTTCGCTGGCGGAAACGTTCGCCGCTAAATGGGTCTGGTATCTCTGGTCATGTGCTGCGTTTCTTGGCGTGGTTTACCTTCTTTGGGGACCGTTACGCACGATTGCCGCTGAGCGCGGCAGGGCGATGGCAGAGGCTTACAACAAAAACGTCGCATTGCTGACGGTGGTCTGGTTCATCTACCCCATCGTTTTCCTTGTCGGTCCGGAAGGATTAAAAATCATCACCGATCCTGCGTCCGTATGGGCGTTCCTGGTTCTTGATATCATCGCCAAGGTGTTTTACGCCTTTTACGCGGCGTCCAGTCTTGAAAAAGCGCTGCGCCATACCACCTTTGATGGTGCTGTGCGGGTATGACTCTGCGGCAGATTGCCGGCTGGACAGGACTTTGGGGGGCAGCGCTGGCTGCCTCTTTCAGTCCGATGCCCGTGCAGTTGATTTTTGCCATTGTCGCAATAGGTGTTATTGGCATGGCTCACGGTGCCAGCGATCTGGCAGTAGTAAAACGCGGACGTAAGGTGCCCTTTCTGGCTGCTTATGGCGTGATCATTCTGCTTTGCCTGTTCTGGTGGCACTGGTCTCCGGCACTGGCATTACCCGGTTTCTTGCTGGCATCTGCGCTGCATTTTGCCCTTGAGGATGCCCCAAAGGGAGCGATAACCGAACGTCTGGCCAGAGGCGTCAGCATGATAGCGACGCCGGCCCTCTTTCACCCGCGAGAATACAACATCATTCTTCACCATGCAGGGCTGGCACCCACTCTGCCCGGCTCAGTGACGTTATGCATGGCGATTGCCGGCGCACTTTGTGCCATTAGCCTGCTCATTACCGGCGTGAGTCGTCACGATGTGCGGCTCATGACCGGGACGCTGGCGCTGCTGCTCCTTCCGCCTTTTGTCGGCTTTTCTATGGGATTTTTGATTCTGCATGCCCTGCCACAAACCCGGTTACGCCGTCTTCAGCTGGGCTATGCGCATTACACAGGCTACCTTTATGCGACCTGGCCGGTGTTTGCAGGAGCGATCCTGCTGGCGGCGGTGACAACCTGTATGATGTATCCGTCCAGTGACGCAGACATTAAATCGCTGTTTGCTGCGCTCGCTTCACTCGCTATTCCCCATATGCTGGTTACGCCCTACTTCGAGCCAGGTAGCCATGAATAGTGAACTTAATGTGCGCAGTCCCCGCCGGAAACACGCAGAAGCGTCCCTCCTCTTGCAGGATGCCCCCGCGAAAGACAGTTACTGTGGCTTCCCAGCAAACCGGTTTAAGGCTCCGCTGAAAATCGCTGCATAGCTGCACGCACGCAATACCGCTATCACGCGAGGATCACTGTTCGCTTTCCGGGAGAGCCGCATGTGAAGCGGTGCGCTTCAGTCAGAATGACGCCAATGCCGCCAGGGGTTTACAGCGGCACAGGCAGTGAAGGTGATACAAGGAATCAGCAGGCAAGGACAGATATTCAGGTTTGGCCTGGCAACCTTAACGGATCAGTTACCTGATTTACGACCGAACAAGAGACCCAGCAGTTCACGGTAATGCTGTTCTTCTTCTGCACTTCCTGCCAGCTCCAGGCGTCGGACGAGTTTGCTGCAAATAGCCGTGCGGTTCAGGCTTTTTCCTGCTCGAAGTATTTCGGATGCAATGCTGCCCAGCGTTTCTTGCTGCGTAGGCAGTGACGCGCTTTCAAAGTAGCGGGCAATGGCGCTCATGGCGTCGGGTCTGGACGAGTTTTTATACAATGTCGGCTCTGGGGAAATATTTAATGAGTTAACTATTACGTGTCGGTAAAGTTATAGACTTGATGGTCCGCTGTACAGGTGTATTTTTGGAAACGCTCGTTTTCTTTTGCAAAACGTGCTTTTGCCTCCATCCTGGCTGATCTCACGAGAATCTGACAGGCTTTTCAGTCCTGATCCCGGGTGGGCTCACCACCGACACCACAGCATTCCTGAACTGGTTCTGAATTCTGCGAGATGAGAGAAAGAATGATGTTACCGACACGCTAATCGCAGCGACATTTTCTCTTTCACATTGAAAATGCCCTGCTTAACACGTTAAAGGTGATCGGGAATGATCACTCTTTTTCCGGCCCGGGATTCAGGGCATTAAGTTGTTTCGCATCATGGCTGCAAAAGAAGGTGATATCCTGGTGATGCTGACTCAACAACGCACGAAGCTGCTGTTGTGTACGCTTTCTGGCTTCGTTATCCATGGCCATCATCCACTGATAGAAACGTAGCCCTGGCGTACAATGAGGATCCTGCAGCGCCATCTCGCCCCGATAGAACCAGGCGTCGCCGCCGTGAAGCAACCACCCTTCCGACCGACTGACTGCAATACCGGCATGGCCTTGCGTATGGCCGGGCAGTGGCACAAGCAGAATTTCAGCGGGAAGGCCTTTGAGTGCGGTTACGGCATCAAAGCCGTACCATTGCTCTCCCTGAACCTGATAGCCTGTCCAGCCAGAAAGGCCGGTCCACTGACCGGGCCGATAGCGTTCGCGGGCCAGCCAACTGTGCCGCTGTTGTGATGTATCAATCTCGGTTTGTAGCAGATGTACCTGAGCGCCAGGGAAATCAGTGAGCCCCCCAGCATGGTCAAAATCAAGATGAGTAAGAACGATGTGACGCACATCGTTAGTATTGAATCCCAGCGCCTCAATGCGGGAGCGTGCAGTGAGGGCTTCCCGCCTTTGAATATTGTTCAGCAACCGAAAAAAGCCAGAAAGACGTTTTTCTGGGTGGCGCATATCATCCCGTCCAAAACCGGTATCGACCAGGACCAGACCGTGTCGATCTGTTTCTATCAGCAGGCAATGGCACACCAGATGGGCATAAAGGCCTTTACTGAAACCATCAAACAGCGCTCCGCCCACCGGGCACATACATCCACAATTAAGATGATGAATTTTCATAATTTACCCAGCTTTAAAATGTTGTAAACGTTCAGACAGGCGGTATCTGGAAACCTGTATGACTGAAGGCTCTGAGAGCATGAGATGAATGGCTGTTCCTGATAACGCACGTGTTTGAAACAAAAGAAGCACAGGCAGACAGCCGTCGGAATGCACGATGCCTGGCGCTCAGAACGTACATGAGGAATAAGCAGTGCATGGGGAACGAAGCGCCTCCGGCCTGGCTATCGTTAGTGTTGCTCAGCTGAGTTTTACATCGGTGGATTTTTCCTCTTCAAGCCTCTCCTCACGCCGTTGTGATGCTTCTTTCAGGCCGAGTGGAGAGGCAAGCGCAATGCGCGTCTGCAACCACTCCCTCCAGAGCGTGGCATTTCAGATGAACAATGCGACGTTTATCGCGGGCATCAATAATCTGATCAAGGCGCGAAATTTGCTTTTCAGCACTGTAAACGTCAGAGAGGTCATGAATAAACAGATCAAGTAACGTTTTTACTTTCACAGATTAATCACCCTTGCGGCCAGTGATAAACATAAAAGAAGGATCTCTACGAATAACAGCAGCGTTCAACGGGCGTTGTTCATGGAGCGCTCCCTGCTCCCCAGTCTGTCCTTTAATTAAAGTGAATCAGGAGCCACGATGGCTGTTTTGTCCACCTTTCTTACCTGCTTCAGAGGCTTTTTCGCGGTCGTTCTTGAAGTTACCGCCGCTATGCTGGCCGCCTTTTTTGCCGGCTTCAGAAGCTTTCTCTTTATCTTCAGCGAAATTACCGGAACCGCCACGATGTTCAGTCATGATATTTCCTCCTAAAAGTAAAAGTTACATGCTTCATTTCCATGCTAAGCATGGCATTGTAAGGCTATAAAACTTTTTTAATACTGCAAGCGTGACGGGAATTCTTTCTGAGGATTTTACGGGGCAACCTTATACAAATCTCGCATCCGGCTTAACGCTTTCTCTCCGTTTCTTACCCTCACTTCGTCCCACGGTTAAAGAAAAAACAAACAGAACAGCGGGTTGTGAATCATTGATTATTACCCACCTTCCTGAATTATTTCTTAAGGAAATTTTCCCGCCTGAAAAAATCCAGACAATTATTTGCTAACCCTTTTTCCATCTCACTTATGCTCATTGTCATACACGCATGACACGCCCGATGTTTTATGGTGCTTTACCGTTAGGTTTTCGCTTTCTTCCGGATGCTTGACACGTTTATAAGATTACTCTCAAAAGCCGCCGCCATTATTTTGTACAGGAATCAGGATTGTTGTACAAATTTGCCCATTAACCGTCTTCAATAAAAGAATTATTACCGGGTAAAGTTAAAGCGCTATCCGATGCGAATAAAAGTAGCGGTCATGAAAAATAGTTCTCACTGGTACTTTAAAAAACCTTATACGCTATTCTTAGCCGGCAAGGACTGGCGGAGAGGGGTTAAGAAAATAGAGATAAGCGCCGTGGCGGTGGCGGACATTCAGCTACACATCCTAAAAAGACGTTCGGGGCTCGACAAAAAGAGAGTGGCATTTAACGTTAACATCCTTTTACAGAACGATTGACGCTGGCCGCCCTGTATCAGGCGTAATCGGGGGTTAACGCTTTACCCGTCCGAAACGAAACCTGCCATGTCTGAGTCACGGGCTCACGCCCAGACGATGCTATTGCCACATATCGGCAGTTTCGGTTTAAGCCCACTGAGGCTGGCTTGTGATTTCACTAAGAATCGCCCATGTCTGGTTGAAAACTGCGATTTTTATTTATAGGTAACATCATAAGCCTCCCTGTGAGATTCCTGCTTCAGCGAATTTAATCAGACATTCCTGCGGATATTATTCATCCTGCGCGTCAGCTTCTTCATCGCAAAGATAATACAGATGCTGCGCCAGCCCTGGGCCGAAGTAAAAAAACGCCCCCACTCAATAGCGGGGGTGAACCAACTAAACAGTTCCAGGCTACTTTAGCTGTAGGCGCCAGCAGGCACCCACGTTAAATTATTATTGTACTGATGCCTGAGCGTTGCAAACGAGGCGGTAATACCACTCAGGATTATCTGCCGGACTTTTTACAAGTCTACTGCAATATTAAATGCTCCTGAAAAGTAAACGGGCAATTGCTTTGGTTAAAAAGAGCTGACGTGGGAATGATTAAGCGAGTCAGGATGTTTTTGAAATTTATTTAACAGAAATAACCGTACACGCACTTAGCCTGTCTTTACTACGCCTTTTCCGGCACCATTGACACCTTCTCTACTCTGTTTCGTGTGAAAAGGCTTAGCCTGTATTTCAACCTCAAAAAAGCACACTGCCCTTTTTACCTGTAAAGGTAATACGTGCCCCAGCGATATCCCGCCTCGTTTAAAAAACACAGTTAGAATACAGATGGTAACGCGAGCAATAGTTAACGCCATGATTTTCAACCTGTGGAGAAAGAACAATAAAATTGATCAAAATCATAGAAAGTTAAAAATGGCAGATAAAAAACAAAAGAAGCATAAGGAATGTATCTTTTGTGCCGATATACGATTACCGCCTGAGAAAACCTAAGGCTCGGGGTAACGTTCAACACAGGGTTAATTAAATGAAAATTATAAAAAGCTTTTACAATTTAAAGATAGGCGGGAAACTGGTTCTGGGTTTTCTGTTAGTTATTCTTGCCTCACTGATTATCTCTTCGCTGGCGCTCAAATGTTTTTTAAATATCAAAGAGAACTCTGCCAAACGTGACATTACCGTACAAATGCTGGATTCACTGGCTAAAGCCCGGCTTAACCGCACACTTTTTCAGTATACTCGTGAGACGAAGTTTATCGAAATCAATGGCGAGGCAATGAACCAGCTTTCGGGTTTACGGCAAAGCCTTGAGCACTACTCCTGGTCCACGGCCGGGCGTGAAAAGCTTTCTGTTCTCAGCGTTGCCCTGAATCAGTATCGGGAGAAACGGCAGACTTTTCTTGCGAGTACAGACAAAACCGTCCTCTCCTTGAATGAACTGAACCGCCTGGAACTGGCCGCGCTGTCAGAAAAACTGGCTGCCCGACAGACGTCCGTTCCTGCTGACGCTGCTGCTCAACTGCTCACGCTGAGCCTGAAGATCGAACAGGCCGCGTTTTATGTGCAGGCATTTATTAAAACGCCAGATTCGTCATCGCTGGATAAATTTGCTGGCATCAGGGATACCCTGTCATCGCTTAAGACCCAGCTGTCCGGTCCGTCCGCTTCAGAATTCACTACCTTGTTAGCCGAAGTGGAGCAAAAAACAACGTCCGGCCCTGTGCTGTTGAACAACTATCTTCTTGCCGTTAACGCAGAGAAACACGCCTCAGACGACATGACGGCCGCCGCAGGCAAACTTAATCAGTCCATGACAGATTTGGCTTTCTTCCAGTCTCAGATGGCTGAAGAGTACATACATACCGCCCTCTGGCAGATAGGTTTCACCACGATTACCTGTATTATTCTTAGCCTTGTTGTCGCCTGGAGAATGACCCGTAGCATTACCGTTCCCCTGAAAGAGACGCTTTCTTCAGCAAAACGCATTTCAGCAGGCGACCTGACGTCAGAAATAACCAGTTCGCGTACTGATGAACTGGGCGAACTGATGACCGCCGTCGGTGCCATGAATCACAGTCTGCGCACTATCATTTCGAAAGTCCGTGACGGTGTGAACAGCGTAGCTCGCGCCTCCTCTGAAATTGCAGCAGGTAATACTGACCTTTCCTCACGAACAGAACAGCAGTCCGCAGCCGTTGTAGAGACCGCTGCCAGTATGGAAGAGCTGACCTCAACCGTAAAACAGAATGCTGAGAACGCCCATCATGCCAGCCAGTTGGCTACCGAAGCATCACATAACGCCAGCCGTGGCGGGGAAATTATCAGCGACGTGATCGCCACGATGGGTGGGATAAGTCAGAGCTCGGGCAAAATTGGAGAAATCATCACTGTCATTAACGGTATTGCTTTCCAGACGAACATTCTGGCGTTGAATGCCGCGGTCGAGGCGGCACGGGCAGGCGAACAGGGACGCGGCTTTGCTGTGGTAGCAGGTGAAGTACGTAGCCTGGCACAGCGCAGCTCTGTTGCGGCAAAAGAAATTGAGGCACTCATTCGGGAATCCCTGGAGCGCGTAAACAACGGTACCGAACTGGTTAACCGTGCCGGTAATACCATGGGAGATATCGTCAAATCCGTCACGCAGGTCAGAGATATTATGGGCGAAATCGCTGCCGCGTCTGACGAGCAGAACCGGGGCATTACCCAGATAGCGCAGGCGATGACGGAAATGGATACCACGACGCAACAGAATGCTGCGCTGGTTGAGGAGTCATCTGCGGCGGCCAGCAGCCTGGAGGATCAGGCGCTGGAACTTGAAAAAACCGTGGCCGTATTTCGGTTACCGGCGCCCTCTTCAATGACCGTGACCAGCGCTCCGGTGATCGCGCGCAGTCGGCACATTCCGGCTTCAGTGAAAACCTCAGACGCCAACTGGGAGACATTTTAAGGCATAACGCAAGGCCGTGCTGGGGCGCTGTGTGTGACGCGCCTCAGCAAGGGTTGATGCGCCTGACGGCATCGGGAGGATACGTGACTGAAAATAAAATGCATACCGCTCACATTATCGTTGGTGAGGCAGCCGAAGCCCTGTTTTATGAAGCCGATTCAATCACGCGGAAAACGTTAATTGATAAGCTCTACAGCATTCTGCAGCAGGAAACAGGCAGTCAGCGTAAAGCCGCAATCATCGAAGCAATAAAACTGTTCATTTGATTTGTACACTCAGTGCCTGAGGAAATGTGAAAGCCCTTCAGTCAGGAAGCATCCTTACCTTACGAAACGTAAGTGCCACTCAGGCGCATCATACGCTTGAGGTCCTTCTCACGACCACAAAGGCGAAGAATGGCCGCAAGTTGTGCTTTCACGGGTAAAAACACCTGCTGCGATCTGATACTCACGGTAAAGGTTTCGCCTACTGAGAGAGCTGTCCAGCCTTGTTCTGTCAAAATGTGGAAGCCACCGAGGAGTTCAACCGGCACCGGACCAGTCTCAGGTCGCAGCAAAAAGTCGGAGCCGAACCGTAAAGACGTCTCATCAGCATAGTTGGGCCAGGCGTATTTCTTGCTCAGAAAAGCCGCGGCATGCGAAGGCAGGACAATATCGATATCGTTCACCGGCCCCTTTTCAAGGCCGTAAAGCACCATGGCCGCTCCCCCGATCACCATCCAGGGCAAAGCGTGCTGATTCAGTTGCTGTGCCATTTTTGCCAGGGTTAATTCTAAATCGTCCATATATCACTATCACTCGGTTGAGCGCGTTTTACGACGTAATGTTTTTTCGTTGTGCTGACGTTGTCTTAACGCAACTGGATAACTGTATGCCAGATTTATGACATCTGAAGGCAACTGCAAGGAAGGGTCAGAATCGCTACGGGTTGGCTAAACAGCACCATCATAAAGCCCTCTGTCGCCTTACCCGATCAGGAATGACGTAAACCGGTGCAGGAAAAACGGCGCAACCTGTCGTCAGGCCAGCCACAACGCGCATCTGAAAAGCACGAACAAGGCCGTTCAGGCGCGGCGAAAAGGCCTGAACGCAGCTCCTACCATCGTTTATTTGCTCAGTCACAAATAAACTGCGCTTCGCACTGGCGAGCGATGTCCCACAGCCTGTTGCGAATGACCTGCTTAAGTTGCAGCGTGGACTGGGACTGGGGTTGATCGCGACGGCTGATCAGCATCACTTCAAACGGCAACGGCTGTGCGACGGGGAGTAATTTTAGCTGTTCGGCATAGCGGCAAGCCGTGAACAGATCCACCACGCCCACACCGCCGCCTGCCAGTACCATATCCGCAATCACCGAGTAGGTTTTAATCGATAACGACACCGCCGGATTCAGCTTTTTATCGCGTAGCGCGCGGTGCAGGACGCGCCCAAGCGGATCCTGGGTCTGCATCATCAGCAGGTTATTCGCGCATAACCATGCCAGCGTAACGGGCTCATGCTGGGGATGATTTGGCGGTAGCAGCGCCACCATTGACGACTGAAACAGCGGTTCCGCCAGCAGCGCTGCATCCACCTGCTGACCAAAGACCAGGGCGAAATCAAGCTGATCATCCAGGATCATTTGGCATAAGGTACTAAAGTGTTCCGTGACCAGCTCAACGCTGACCGAGGGCACCTGTTGTCGCCAGGTGACCAATGCCGGTGCCAACACCATTTGACCGAAAGCGTGAGCCGCACCGACACGGACGATTTGCCCTTCGCCGCGTCGCAGTTGTTCAGTGAGCTGGGTGATGGATTGTAAGCGTTGGTAGAGATCTTCCACCTCTGGCAGCAGCCGTCGCCCTTCTGCCGTGACGCTCATGCCCTGGATACGCCGCTCAAACAGCGCAAAGCCCAGTTGCTGTTCTGCATGATTCAGCACGCGGCTGATATTGGGCTGCGATACGTTGAGCAGGCGCGCGGCTGCGCTGATGCTGCCGGTCTGTACGATGGCCTGAAAGACTTCTATGTGACGGAGCCGCATCATTATTTACCCTGTGTGGATTCAGCTACCCGCAGGCCGCTGTGATGCACCCTTTTCAGCGCTTCACTTACAGCACCGCCAACGCCTGAATCAAAATGGAAAACCTGAACCATCTGTCATCTCACCCGCGGTACGGGCAAAGAAACGGCCAGCGCCTGAATCTGTCCTGCCTCTGTCGTTATTCCTTACTGCCGATACGATCCGGGCGGGTAAAGACAGGACAACCCCTGCTGCAAAAATTGTACCGTAAAACAGAGGGAGGCGAAGGGACCCGCTACCGCCTTGCGCTGAAATAAGGCGGCGCCGGGCTTATGCAAGGGGAAACAGGTGCAAATCGCGCCGGTATCGGTCCATTTCCCCTCACTGGCTGAATCATTGAAAAGGGTAAAGCCAGGCGTTCGCCCTGCCATGGTGCAGCGGGGAGACGGCCGGGTTATCTCATGTGGATCGACGGTGCCTGGTGGCGGATTATCGGTCAGTGCGCACGATCGCGCCCGGCGGCGATGTTTCTGAAAAAAGGAAGCTGCAGGGGCGAAGGTTACCCGCCCCTGACCTCATGGCTGTCCCTGTGCTACGACTGGGTACTCGCCAGGTAAGAAAATGCACTGAGCAAGCTGATCAACGTCTCCATCCGCTCTGCCTGATATCCCACGGTAACCGCATCGATGCGCGTGACGCCGGGGATCAGGCTGAACAGATCGGCCAACACGGGTTTACTGGCATGAAGCTGCATATGATAAGGCGCGGTCAACCGGGTCGTGCGCGTATCGCGCTGATGCTCAAGCGCGGCGCGTGCAGCACTGCCTATGGCACGTTGTGCCGCTTTGGGACTAATGGATTCTGCGCAGGTATGGGAAATGGCGCGTTTGACACAAACGTAGTCAACCGTTGGGTAATACTCTGCTATCCAGCTCTGCAGCTGATCGTCGCCCGTGACCAGCCACAGTGGCGTGCCCTGCTCAGCGGCGGCAGCGGCGTAAATATCGGTTTCGCCCATCACCAGGCCATTGATATGGATACGCCAGAATGCACGGCCATTAATGGTGTGCGCCAGTACGCCGGGTTCGCCTGCTGCGCTGTGATAGCCCACCAGAAATAATCCGTCGAACGTCTGCTGTTCTATGCCTTCAACCATCGACAAGCCGCGCGGTTTGCCCTGCACCAGCCGGGCGCGGGGATCAAGATTTTCCGCCCGCAGGTTGGTCATTTGCGCATGGCTGTCTGCAACGACCACCTCCGTTGCGCCTCCCGCGAACGCCCCCTCAATCGCGGCATTCACTTCCTGTTCCATCAGACCACGGGCCAACTGATATTCCGGGTTGCCGGGTGTGCATTGCTCCGGACGCATAACGCCCGCGATACCTTCAATATCGGCAGAAATAAAAATTTTCATGTGGTTAACCTGTCCAGAATCTGAGTCAGTGAGGGGCGATGGTGACCCCGAAAGCCGGTAACAGGCTCTGCGTTCAACAAGGCATCGAGTACAGCCTGTTCGGTGGCATCTGCCGCGGCGGCAAGCAGCGGCTCCAGCATGGCGTCCTGCGGCGGTTGCGGCAGCGGTTGCGTTGAAAACGCTACGGCGATATCGCCCGAGCCGTGGCCCCAGTAGCTGCCCAGCCGCCCGAGGCCGGCACCGGCACGCTTCGCGATACGCTTCAACTGACGCGCATCCAGCGGCGCATCCGTCGCCATCACGATGATGACAGAACCGGCATCACGCTGCGGTGCCTCTCCTGCCAGCAGTGGTGCAATCACTTCACCGAGTCGCACACCGTCAAGCGTGAGCGCGCTGAGCGTGCCAAAATTCGCCAGCACCAATACTCCCAGCGTGGCATTGAGCGACGGAATAACACGCGAGGCCGTGCCGATCCCGCCCTTCAGATTAAAACAACTCATCCCGCGTCCTGCGCCAACGCTGCCGCGGGAAAAGTCCGCTGCGGCTGTATGCAATGCTTCCTGCGCCATCGCCTCACTGATGGCCAGCGCCTGAATATCATTGAGCCAGCCGTCGTTGCACTCTAGGGCCAGCGGGTTCACCGTCGGTAGCGTCCGCCCGAGTTCCGGGTTACGACGGATGGCGTCCCGTACCAGCGCGGTAAACAGCGTGCCCACCGCCAGCGTGTTACTGAGCAGAATCGGCGTGTGTAACACACCCAGCTCCTCGACCTGTGTCAGTCCGACCGGTTTCGCAAAGCCATTCAGAACTTCAGCTCCGCACGGCAGCGGCGTGAGAAACAGGTTATCACCCGGCGGAACGATAGCGGTGACGCCAGTCTGCCGCCCTCCCTCAGCCAGCGTGACGTGGCCGACGCGCACACCAGCCACATCGCTGATGCGATTAGTGGGGCCGCATGCGCTACGCGGCTGCCCCAACTGACGTTCGTTACGCCAGCGATCCAGCAGCAGTTCGCACTGCCATTGTTGAAAGTCCATCGTCAGCCCTTGAGTTTCGGGTCGAGCGTGTCACGCAGCGCGTCGCCGAGCAGGTTAAACGCCAGCACCGTGATAAAAATCGCCAGCCCCGGAAACACGCTCATGTGCCACGCGCCCGCCATCATCATGCTCCGGCTCATGGCCAGAATATTGCCCCATTCAGGCACATCCGGCTCCGGTCCGAGGCCAATAAAGCTTAAGCCTGCCGCTGTGAGAATACTGGTGCCAATGCGCATCGTAAAATAAACAATGACGCTGGAAAGCGTGCCCGGCAGAATATGGCGCAGGATAATGGTTTGGTCGGGTGCACCGGCACAGCGCACGGCTTCCACATAGGCAGCCTGTCTCAATGACAGCGTGGAGGCGCGCACAATCCGGGCAAAGACGGGCACGCTGAACACCGCGACGGCGATGATGACATTGTTCAGGCCCGTTCCCAGAAGCGCCACCACCGCAATGGCCAGCAGCATGCCGGGAAACGCGAATAACACATCAGCACCGCGCATGATCAGCATATCGACCCAGCCACCGTAATAGCCCGCCAGCAACCCCAGCACGACGCCGACAATCATGCCGAGCGTCACGGACAGCACGCCGACATACAGCGAAATACGCGCCCCATAGATAATACGACTGAGCAGGTCGCGCCCCAGTTCATCGGTGCCCATCCAGTGTGCTGCCCAAGGGGGCGAGGATAACGCCATCCAGTCGGGTGCCATCGGATCCCAGGGAGCCAGCCAGGGCGCAAAGATCGCCACCAGAATCAACAGCAGGACAAATCCGCCTGAAACCAGCGCCAGAGGATTGCGCACAAAAGCATGCAGGAAATCGCGCCACGGCGAGCGAATGACCTGAGGCGGGTTGTCAGTCAGCGATTGATGACTCATCTCGGCTCCTGTCGCAGACGAATTGCCGGATTGACGACCGCGTAAAGCAGATCCACCAGCAGATTAATGACGATAAACTCAAATACAAACAGCATCACCAGCGCCTGAATGACCGGCTGATCCTGCGCTTTGATCGACTCAATTAACAGCCAGCCTAACCCTGGCCAGTTGAAGACGCTTTCCACGACAATCGAACCGCCCAGCAGAAAACCAAACTGCAACCCCAGCATGGTGATCACCGGGATGAGCGCATTACGCATCACGTGTTTCCACGTCACCAGACGGTTACGCAGCCCTTTCGCTTTCGCGGTGCGCACGTAATCTTCCTGTGCCACCTCAAGGAAGGCCGAGCGGGTAAAGCGTGCCATGACCGCCGCAACGGACGATCCCAGTGTGATGGCGGGCAGGACAATATCGCTGGCCTTGTTAAAGCCGCTGACCGAGAACAGGCCAAAAGGCATCGCAACGAACTGGATTAGCAGCAGCCCCAGCCAGAACGCTGGCATCGAGATACCGCCCACCGCCACGCTCATTAGTGTCCAGTCTTGCCATTTCCCTCGTTTCAGGGCCGCGAGTACGCCAAGCATCAGGCCGAGAAGCACAGACCAGGCGAAACCGGCTAAGGCGAGCCACAGTGTGGGCAGGAAGCCCTGCTTAATCACCTGCAGCACCGGTTGCTGGGTGCGGTACGTGGTGCCAAGATCGCCATGTAACAGGTTGTCTATCCAGTTAACATACTGCTGCGGCAACGAGTCGTTGAGCCCGAGGTGCTGACGTGCCGCTTCGACCGCTTCAATCGGTGCATCCGGTCCGGCATAAATGCGCGCCGGATCGCCCGGCAGCAGCTTGATGAAACCGAAAACCAGCAGCGAGACCACCAGCAAAACCGGGATCATCTCCAGCAATCGGCGAATGATGTATGCAAACATGCCATTCCCTGAAATAAAGGTGAGACGGGGAGCCTCACGTGCCGCCGCAACCGGCAAGGACACGTGAGGGACATCCGCGACTTATTTAAACGACGCCTGAGTAAACAACAGATTGCCATCAGGCAGCATCGAAACGCCGCTCAGGGTGCTGCGTTTGCCTACCAGATTGTCTGGCGTGCCAAGGAACGCCACGGGGGCCTCTTTCCACAACAGCTTTTGCGCTTGTGCATAGGCGATACCACGTTTTGCCGGATCGGCCGTCGCCAGCCCGGCAGCAATCGCCTTGTCGACGTCAGGATTGCTGAAATAGGAGACATTGTACGAGGTAGGTACCCATGATTCGGTGGCGAACAGCGGACGCAGAGCCCAGTCGGCATCGCCTGTAGACGTCGACCAGCCGCCATAATAGAGGTCAAATTCGGCTTTTTTCGGGTCCTGAACGCCCCACAGCTTCGCGTTGCGCGTTCCGGAATCCATCGGTGTCACCGTGGCGCGAATACCCACCGTGGCCAGTTGCGCCTTCAGCACCTGGGCGGCGCGCACGCTGGCGGTCGCATTGGTGACCCAGAGCTTGAGATCCAGCCCATTCGGGTAGCCCGCCGCTTTCAGCAACGCTTTGGCCTTATCCGGCGCATAGTGGTAATCGGGATCGCTCTGCTTCTCATAGAACTGCACCCCTTCCGGCATCGCGGAGGTAGCCGGTTTACCCAAACCGGCAAAGGCCACCTTCAACCACAGATTACGGTCAATCGCATAGTTGATTGCCTGGCGCACGCGGACATCGGCCAGAGGTTTATGCTGCGTATTGATCGCCATGTAATAGAGATAGATGCTCGGATCGCGCTGAATCGCGAGGTTGCTGTCCTGCTTCACCGCCGCGATCAGATCCGAAGGCAAAGGCCAAATGGCATCCACCTGACCCGATTTCAACGCGGCAACCCGTGTCTCATCTTCCGGGCTGGGTGAGAAAATCACCTGATCGACTTTGGGCCAGCCCTGCCGCCAGTAACCGTCATACTTCGCCAGCGTGACCGCTTTGCCCGGAGTCCAGTTTACGAATTTAAATGGCCCGGTCCCCACCGGATGCAGCCGCAACTGGGCCTCGTCCGGATACTGTTTCAGAACCGACGGGCTCCACATCACCGCCGAAGGGTGCGCCAGCGTATTAATAAAAGCACCAAATGACTGATTGAGTGAGATTTTCACCTGATCGGGTGCCAGCACCGTCACCTTATCGATCATTTTGTACAGGCTGTTGCGCTTCAGCCCTTTTTTCTGGTCTGCCAGACGATCAAGGTTCGCTTTGACTGCTTCCGCATCAAAAGGCGTACCGTCCTGAAAGGTAACGCCTTTACGCAGCGTCAGCGTAAATTCCGTCGCACTGTCGTTGGAGGTGTAACCGGTCGCCAGCCAGGGCTCCAGCTTCATCTGGGGATCAAACTGAAACAGGCGCTCAAAGATACCGCTCTGCACCGAGTAGCTGACATTATCCGAGGTATCGTGCGGATCGAGCCCCGTAATATCGGCATACATTGAAATGCGCAGATCCTGTGCCTGCGCGGTCATGACCAGTGTCGTCGTTAAGGCGAGGGCGAGTGAAGTACGGCGGAACAGCGTTTTCATAAAATCTCCTGGTCGTTAAGGATTATCGCAATGCAATGCCGTCAGCGACCCAGTGTTGCGGTGCAACCTGCCGATAACGGGGTTTCGTGACCGTTTCGCCCACCTTTCGCAACGGCGAAGAAATTTCGCTGTCATCAAAACGGCGAGGCTGACGGTTCTCGGGATCTGCCACCGGCACGGAGGCCAGCAGACGTTGGGTATAAGGATGTTGCGGTTGATTAAAGACCGACTGGCGCGGTCCGAGCTCGACAATCTGGCCGAGGTACATCACCGCCACGCGGTTGGCAATGCGCTCGACGACCGCCATATCATGAGAGATGAATATCCAGGCTACGCCCGTTTGCTGCTGGAGATCCATCATCAGATTCACCACCTGCGCCTGAATTGAAACGTCAAGGGCCGATACGGCTTCATCAGCAATAATCACTTTCGGTTTCAGGGCCATCGCGCGGGCAATGGCAATACGCTGGCGCTGACCGCCCGAAAATTCGTGCGGATAACGGCGCGCGTGCTCCGGCAACAACCCAACGCTTGTCAGCAGCGCATCGATGTGTGGAGAAGCCTGTTCCAGTGAGTCCACCATGCCATGCAACAGCAACGGCTCGGCAATGGTAAACCCCACCGTCAGACGTGGATTCAGTGACGCATAGGGGTCCTGAAACACCATCTGAATTTCACGGCGCAGCGGCTGGAATGCCGTCTCTTTCAGATGAGAGATTTCCTTTCCTTCAAAGTGGATGCTTTCCGCCTCACTGGCGATCAGGCGCATCAGCGCACGCCCGGTGGTCGATTTACCGCAGCCGCTTTCACCCACGATGGCCAGGGTTTCACCCGGCCACAGACTGAAATCAATCTGCTCAACCGCATGCACATGATGCGTATGGGTCGAGAAGATGCCGCTGCGGATGGGGTAATACACTTTTAGCCCACGTACATCGAGTAGCGGTTCGCTGTCGTAGCGCGCCGTCAGCTGTTCGTGTTGCGCCGCCTGTTGTGCACCCAACAGGGGAAAGCGTTGCGGCCACGCGTATTCGCGCATATCGCCCAGTTTTGGCACGGCTGCCAGCAACGCTTTGGTATATGCATGCTGCGGGGCGGCAAAAATCTCTGACACGGTGCCCTGCTCGACCACTTCGCCACGCAGCATGACCACAACACGATCCGCAATTTCCGCCACAACGCCCATATCATGGGTGATAAACAACACCGCCATGTTCTTCTCGCGTTGCAGCTCACGCAGGATATGTAAAATGCGCGCCTGTACGGTGACGTCCAGCGCCGTCGTGGGTTCGTCGGCAATCAGGAGTTGCGGATCACAGGCCAGCGCCTGAGCAATCATCACGCGCTGGCGCATCCCGCCGGACAGCGCGTGCGGATAGCTTTTCATGACGCGATCGACATCGGCAATACGTACCTGTCGCAGCAGTTCACGTACGCGCGCATGAGCCTGTTTCTTGTCGCACTGATGATGGTCGCGTAACGCTTCGGTGAGTTGATCATCGATACGCAGCACCGGATTCAGTGAGGTCATCGGCTCCTGAAAGATCATCGCCATTTCACGGCCACGCAACGTGCGGCGCTGACTGTCATCCAGCGTTTCTAACGCATGAACTTCTCCGCGGCGATCGCGAAACTGCATGCTGCCGCGATCGATACGGCCGCTGCTCGCCAGCAAGCCCATCACGGCCAGCGACGTGACTGATTTACCTGAGCCGCTCTCGCCCACCACGGCGACAATTTCGCCTGGATAAATGGCGAAACTGATGCCTTTCAGCGCCTGATTCTCACCACTGCGTCCACGAAATGAGACGCTAAGGTCCTGAACAGCAAGCACCGGTGATGCACCGTCAGCACGTGTGGCAGAAGAAGTGAGTCGTGTGTCCGTCATCAATGCCTCGTCGCGTTACAGCCAGATACGGCCATCGGAGTAATTCAAAAAAGGAGAGCTGTCGGCCGCCAGCCAGATCGGGCCATCTAAATCGACGTGCTCTGCGTGCACCGCCACGGGCAATGCCGCTTCCATCGCCAGGGATGTACCCAGCATGCAGCCGACCATGATGCGCATGTTCTGCTTGTGCGCTTCATCGACCATCGCCAGCGCTTCCGTCAGACCTCCGCACTTATCCAGCTTGATGTTGATCATCTCGTAGCGATGACGCAGGCTGGCAATGTCCTCTCGCGTGTGGCAACTCTCGTCCGCACAGACGGGAACAGGATGACGGAAGCGTTGCAGGTCATGATCCTGACCAGCGGGAAGCGGTTGCTCGACCATCGCGATGTTAAAGGCCTGAAGCGCCACCAGCAGGCTTTCCAGATCCATTCCCGACCAGGCTTCATTGGCATCGATAATGAGCGTCGCACGCGGGGCCGCGGCACGAATCGCCGCCACTTTTTCCAGAACCTCATCGCGGTCGAGCTTGATTTTGAGCAGGATGGCACCCCGCGAGACGGCATCTGCCGCCGCCAGCGCCATGTTTTCCAGCGTATCGAGGCTGAGGGTTTCCGCCGTCACGACCGAGCGTGGCGGCGGGCATGCACTCTGTTGCCAGAGCGTTTGACTGGCCCGTGCGGCGTCAAGTCGCCACAGTGCGCAGTCCAGCACATTGCGCGCGGAACCGGCGGGCAAACGGTGTTGCAGATCATCGCGGCTCAGGCCTGCTTCCACGTCAGCACGTACCGCCTCAAGCTGGGCCTGAACGCTGTCTGGCGTTTCATCGTAGCGCGCCGTTGGTGTACATTCGCCCTGCCCAATAAAGCCGTTTTGCTCAAGCGTGACACGGATAACCGTCACGGCGGTACGCACACCGCGCGAGATAGCAAACGGTCGCGCCAGCGGTAGTTCCACCACGTTGATCTGCACCTGTCTCATCTCAGCCCCGCTCCTGAAGCAGCGCGGCGATGTCATCGATACCAAAACGCACCGGATCGGTTGCCGGTAAACCGAATTCGGCACGGATTTCAGCACAATAGGCGCGCGCGTCTTCTTCCGTGTAGTTTGAGGTGTTAATCGCAAAGCCAGCCAGTTGAACGGACTCACTGGTCACGTGGGCGGCGCGCAGATTGGCTTCCACGCAGTCTTTCAGGCTGACCATCGGTTGATGCGGCAAATGGCGCATATGCGGACGGCCCATTTCATGGCACATCACCAGCCAGTGCGGTTGCGCACCGTGCATAAGCCCCATACTGACGCCCGCGTAAGAGGGATGGAACAACGATCCCTGCCCTTCCACGATATCCCAGTGATCATCATCGTTGGCAGGAGACAGGGCTTCCGCCGCACCGGCAATAAAGTCCGCGATTACCGCATCCACAGCAATGCCTTCCCCTGCAACCAGAATCCCGGTCTGTCCCGTGGCACGAAAATCCGCTTTCATTCCGCGCGCACGCATTGCCGCTTCCAGCGCCAGTGAGGTGTACATCTTGCCCACTGAGCAGTCGGTCCCCACCGTGAGTATCCGCTTGCCTGAACGCTTCTTACCGCTACCGACACTCAGCTTCGGACGCATATGACGTAAATCGAAAAGCGCAACACCAAACGTCTCTGCCAGCGTGACAAGCTCGGGCTCATCCACCAGACGATGATGTAATCCACTGGCCACGTTCATGCCGGCTTTGATGGCACTTTTCACCGTATCCAGCCAGTGTTCGGGCAGATAACCCCCTGCGTTGGCGGTGCCCAGCACCAGCGTTTTCGCGCCGCGCGCTTTGGCGCTGGCGATATCAAGTTCATTCAGCCCCAGGCTGACCGTACAGCCCGGCAGTTTAATTTCGCCAACGCACTGTTCCGGTCGCCAGATATGAATACCGCGCGCCGTTTTTGCCGCGAGGGGATCGGTAACATCACCAAGAAAAAGTAAATAGGGTTGTGGGATTAGCATGAGAGTTCTCGTTTCAGACAAAGGTAAGGTTCTGAAACCACTATTTCATGCGTGTTGAAAGGTGACGAATGCTTGTTTGGTGGCGGGGTATAACGGCAGGCTATAGTCAGATAAAAAAGTAATGGCAACCGCGTTATTTCAACGAATCCGGGTGAAATCGGCCCCGGTGCCGGGGCGAGTCATAGGAAAAGACTAATATCCGCCGGGGAATCCATGGAGAGATATCGTTTAATGTCAGTCAACGGGAAGCAAGGCCGTTTACTTCGACGCTGTCTTTCATAATGCCCCGGCGTGGTATCGGGTACCACGGATAACACGCTTTGGGGCGTGGTGAGGATGTTATCTTTCCTCTCAAAACGCTGTGACTGACAACCGAGAGGAAACGCGGTAATTACAGCTTTCCGGTCAGATACTGTGCTTCACCATCCGCAAAGCTCCAGTCACCCGGCGCATTGGTAATAAAGCTGATCATCAGATCTTTCCCATCCACCCCACAGTGTTCTGCCAACTCCCGTGCCAGTTCCGCCATGAAACGCGTTTTTTGCTCTTCACTTCTCGGGCTGGTAAACACCCGGACCATCACCAGACGGTCGCTGCGTTCAAACCCCAGCCCGGTATCCTGGAACACCATCTGGTAATTTTTATTTTCGTGAACAACCTGATAACGGTCACGTTCGGGAACGTTAAACGCGGTGAGCACAGCCCGATGTGCAGCGTCCAGCATTGTTCTGATTTCCGTAGCAGAACGTCCCTCAATGATGTCGAATGTCAGCAATGGCATAAATAAACCCTCGGTTGGTCTAAATCGTAAGTGTATGATGTCGCGCTATGTTGACGACTGCTGTTGAAAAGAAAAAGAGACAGGGCTGAAATGATTATTCGCTATTTTGAACAATCCCGATGAAAGCATTCCGCACGGATGAACTGTGGGTGCATTTGTACTGGCTGACGGTACTCGCTGAATCGGGAAGTTTTACCCGCGCGGCTGATCGGCTGGAGGTCAGCAAGGCAGCCATGAGTCAGAAAATCAAAGAGCTGGAGAATATGGCCGGCACAGCACTGGTGCAGCGCACTACCCGCAGCGTCCGTCTGACATCGGCGGGCGAAAAACTGGTGGATAACTTGCGCGATCCTTTTGCGCAGATTGAGCAATCCTTTTTACGCATTCGTGACGAAACCGGCCCGGTGAGAGGCCTGGTGCGTGTCAGTGCGCCGGTAGCCTTTGCGCGCCAGCAGCTCGTCCCGGTCATTGGCGATTTTGTCCGGGAGTACCCGCAGGTCACTATTCAACTGGATGTCAACGACCGTCTGGTATCACTGACTCGTGAAGGTTTTGATTTGGCCATCCGTCACAGCCAGACACTTCCGGAAACCCACATTGCGCTGAAGTTGTGCGACACGCATGCGGTTCTGGTTGCCTCCCCCGCTTACCTGGCGCAATACGGGACCCCGCAAAAGCCCGACGACCTGGAGCGGCATAACTGTCTGTACTATCTGCGCGGACAGGAACCGCCGCGATGGCATTTCCATAAAGTGACGGGCGGAGAGGAAACCGTAATGGTGAAGGGACAGGGAAACTTTGCGACTAATAACAGCGAATCCGTCCGCGATGCGGCATTACAGGGACTCGGTATCGCCCTGCTTCCTGATTTTAGTGCGCGAGCCGCGCTGGCTGCAGGGACACTAACGCAGGTTCTGCCCGCATGGCGAACGGTAGACGCATTTGCCGAAAGCTTATGGGTAGTACGTCCGCATAGTGCGCAGGTTCCTAAGGCTGTGACCACGTTTATTCGGTGGCTGCGGGCGAGGTTTGCGGAGTAGAGTTTAGTGGAATGGTATTGGTTATGGTTATGTGCGGATGGGCTGAATTGTGCAAGGAGTGGACATGCTAATCTATTGAAAACCATGTTAATCACACCTGTTTTAGACCATCGATTAAAACGGTTATAAACGATCTTCCATGGGCCATATCGCTCAGGCAAATCGCGCCATAGTACGCCTGAACACAGCCTTCAGAACATACCGTTGATGATCATACGATGTTTTTAGCCCATGGGTGTCCGTCCCGTGGCGTTGCTGGTTCAGCAGATAATAAGGGCTGGATGATAGCCCATGCTTCATCGGGAAGGTCGTAGCGAGCCATGGGTCAATGTTTTGTGGAAACAGGTAGCTACTATAGCTCAGGTGACTGAGAGACACAGCCTAATGTTAGCAAGTCAATTATATATCGTGAGTTATTTATAAGCATTACGGAGTGTAATGAAAAATTAACGTAAATTTGTGAAAAAATAGGTTATCTTAAATGAAAAATTAAATGGAGGTTAATTTGAACAATATTTTCACTCCTGTATCGGCTAAAAATGAATATCAAATCAAAAAAAATCTCGAGAAGAATGGACTATGTATCATCAACGAACTAGAGACTATAGATGACTTCAAAAAAACCTCCAATTCATTGGGTGACGTTTATAGGCATCGCGATTCTTTATCAAGCGGTATTACTAAAATAGCGCATACAGACGCCAAAAATGCAGGCAGAGGGTTTTCTGGCTTTACCAATGGTTCTTTAGAATTTCATACGGACAGGAGTTGCTTAGAGAAGCCTCCCACATTAATGATGTTATTCGCTGAGCGAAATTCTCCTCTTGGAGGATATAGTCGCCTGGTTGATGGAAAACACTTAATCGAATTATTATATAAACACGATGACCGCAGTACGTTAGATTTTCTCACATCGCCCGGGCAGGCTATCTATAGCGATGCTGAGCTAACTTATAAAGGCTCTCTACTTTATAAAAGAGATAATGGTAAATACGGGTTAAGATTTCGTTGTGATGGAAACGGATATTATTCTTATCAAAACTTTGAGAAGGTCAGAAAAGTTATCGAGGCTTGTCGCGACATTGAACACTCCTTTATTTTACCGGAGTTAAACGCCTTGGTTATTGATAATGAAAGATGGTTACATGGACGGACGAGTTTTGTTGGAGAACGCAGTATGCTCCGTTTGCTCGTAAATACCGGTAATTGGTATGAACCAGGTTTCTCAATTAGCGAAGGAATAAATCAATGAGTGATCACTTAGCGACGCATTTTCCTGTTTCTATAAAAGGAATAGTCTTTCTAAAAAACAAAGTATTACTATTAAAAAATGAAAGAGATGAATGGGAATTGCCAGGAGGCAAGCTTGAAGCCGGAGAAACGCCGGAAGCCTGCGTAATCCGGGAGATAGCGGAGGAAACTCAGATCAACTCGTCTATTGAGCGTATTGTCGATACCTGGGTCTATCATGTGAATGAAGTTGACGTTTTGATCGTTACATATTTGATGCATATCTCAAACCCCGAGGTTGGTATCATGAAAGTTAGCCATGAGCATAAAGAGATTGGATTGTTTTCAACTTCTCAAATTGGCGAGTTGAACATGCCAGAAGGTTATAAAAACTCCCTGAAAAAAGTGATTATTTATTAATGGTTAATACAAAAACTAATGCAGTAATTCTATCAGGCATATCGATGGTTTTGTACATTACTTCCGATATAATAACTAAACTATTCCTAAAGGATGTTAACGCTTCAATAATATCTTTGGTAAGATTTTTTTATGGTGCTCCTTTAATTTTCTTTATACCATTAATAAAATCTATCAATAAAAGCACTTTGATTTTCTCAACGATTAATATTCTGAATTCTGTAGTAGGCGTTATATCGATAGTAACGGGAACAATTTCAGGCTTTGCTATTGCAAGTCAGTTAAGGCCTGTTTTTATAGCTGTCTTTGCAACAATTTTCTTCAGGGAGAGAAACAGTTACAGTGAATGGATTTTATTTTCTTTGATTTTTGCAATAAGTTTTTTACTGTTTGGAAACAACCCGGAAATTGCCAATAAAGCCAACATTATTTTTATCATTACTATAGCAATGCAAGCATTTACTTTCTCAGCATTTAATCAAAAGAACAAAAACAACCCTTTGTCTTATATGGCAATATATAATTTCTTAGGGTTTTCAATCTGTTTAACATATGTACTACTTTCAGGATTGAATGTCACTGAGCTATTTTCACACTATCTTGCTTTATCAATAAACGCAATAATTGCATTGGCTGGAAGTTTTTTTTCTATTTTATCTATGAGAACCACTTATAAGTTACATGCAGGCTCAGTCAACTACTTACGCCTTCCCATAACTCTTTTGGCTGCATTTTTCCTTTTTGATGAGAATATAAGCATGGAGGTAATAGCGGGTTCAATAGGGATACTTTACCTTATTTATAAACTTAACGTATTAAAAAAACCCACTGTCATTAAGGTTGAACTAAAAGCTTAATATAATCCCGCAAGAGGCTGGCTACTGTATACCTTTTGCATCCGTTAATGCTCTAAGACGTCTGATTCTCGTGGTGAGTCCTTCACTTGAGATGTCCTGGTTATTCGTTGGTGATGCTTAGGCAGGTGGTAATCGCTCGCTCAGGAAAATTCACAGGGCATCACGTCAGATTCAATCATGGAGTCTAATGGAATGAGTATTCCAAAAGCATTGACTGAAAAGCTGTTTTTAAATTTAGATGGTTGTGGAGAATACCCTCAATCCACTATGTGATCAAAAAGACATAAAAAATCCAGGCTGTGGACCCGGTGAGAGCGGAAAAGGGATGACAAGGGTTCTCAGGGATACTTATTAAATTTAGGGTCATGATTTTGGATAAGCTACGTGATCCTCGCGCTGTGATCGACCGGGCGCTGATAAATTCGCAGCAGGTAGTCGTCAAGTATGATGCAGGCCCCCTCCATATCGTCTGCAGATTATGGCTGCCGGTGTTGCCGAGCCACTTAATCGCCCGAAATCCTGCTTCTACATAATGGTATGGAGCATGGATAATGGAAATCCGTTTCTCCAGCGAAAGGTAGCGACCATTTTCTTGCCGTGACCTGCGTTTATAAATGCTCAAACCTGCATTTACCGCTCATTTTCATCCCAAGCTAACTGCAACCAGCGCCGCTCCTAAACCCACAATACCTGCAAATGAACCTGTATTTATTTCCTTCGACCTGCATATCATTTTCATAAACCCACATTAGCTGAAAATGAAAAATCGACGCAGCCATTAGGCTGTGTCCCTTAGTCACCTGAGCTAACCTGCACCCTGACGACTAACACATGGTTACGTTAGCATTTTTCAACTGCTGCAGTACGATTATCAATGTCCGCTTGTCGCTCAAAGCAGACGTTCATTTTTTAACAGCCATCACGTATCTTCTCATTCTCGAGCTGCCTGCTACCTAATACCCTGCCCCTCACCTGCCAGCGCACTAACTCGCCGGCATCGCCCATTCCCCCCGATCACGTAACGGCTTTATCTATTACTTTTCGTAAAGCGGATCACAAATCAGCGCGCCAGATGACTCACTGCACAATTTCATATTGAATATCAATTTTCCAGGTGCCAGGATTAACCGGCATCACGCTTGTTACCGATTATCGGGCAAAACCTGAATGCAGGCTGAGGGATAATCCCTTCAACGCTGTATTTATGTTTTGCCCGATTGTGTTTCAGGAGTGAGCGATGCTGGTCAGACAAATACTGAATAATAATGTGGTCAGTGCCGTAGATGATAACGGCCTTGAAGTGATTTTAACCGGTCGGGGGCTGGGATTTAATACACGCAACGGGGCCCGTATTCATCTGCACGAAGCAGAAAAGATATTTCGGCTGCAAGATTCAGGCATCTCTGCACGCTTTAAAGATCTGGTCAGTGAAATTCCCATCGATATTCTCCAGTTGACCGCTGATATCGTCAGCCTGGCGCATGAAACGCTGAAGCATAAACTAAGCGAAGGGCTGTATGTTACGCTGGCCGATCACCTCTACTTTGCGCTGGAGCGGCATAAAAATAACGCGCTGCTCGCCAACCCACTGGAATGGGAAGTCCGTCATTTTTACACCGCAGAATATGCGATTGGCCGCCAGGCACTGGGCATGGTAGTGGCCCGCACCGGCACCGTGCTACCAGACAGCGAAGCCTGCAGTATTGCGCTGCATATCGTGAATGCCGGGCTCAATGATAACTTAGGCAAAACCACTAAAATCACCCAACTCCTCTGTCAGTTACAACAAATCGTAAAATACTTTTTTACGCTGACCCGCGATGAACACAGTCTGAATTACCAGCGCTTCATTACCCATTTAAAATTCTTTGCGCAGCGGGTCATTGATGGCGAAGTATTAAATAACGACGACGAGGAATTATTCACGCTGGCACAACAGCGATATGCCCGAACGTTTGAGTGCGTAGAAGCCATCAGCACCTTCGTAAAAAAACATTATCACCACAGTATGAGTCACTCAGAAAAACTCTATCTAACGGTACACATTGAAAACATCGTGCAGCGCAGTGCGCATGATGTTGACACTCCATAATGCATTACTGAATTGCTTTACCGGCTTGTGACTGTTTAATCAGGCAAACCCCAGAAAATATGCCACCCGGTTTATGCCGGTCATTGTGGATGACGTCATATCGACTTCAGTCTGGAGGGATTTATGAATTATCAGGACACCGCACAGCAAATTATTCCCCTGATAGGCGGAAAAGATAACGTACAGTCTTTATTTCACTGCATTACCCGCCTGCGTTTTTTACTAAGAGATAACAGTAAAGCCGACCGTCACGCGCTTGAAGCACTGGATGGCGTGATCGGGGTTAATATTTCTGGCGACCAGTTTCAACTCATCATCGGTAATGATGTCAAACCACTGTGCGATGCGCTGCTCAGTCAGCTTCCGCTTCAGGAAGCTTCTGTCCGCCCTGCTTCGCGCTGTAACCCTGTTTCCGCAGTGCTTGAAGGGTTGTCCGGCATCTTCTCACCGATTATTCCGGCCATAGCGGGTGCAGGGATTCTCAAGGGCATTCTGGCGCTAATGGTGGCGTTTCACTGGCTGGAGACACAAAACCAGAGCTACCAGATCCTGCTGGCGATCAGTGATGGCGTGTTCTATTTTTTGCCGCTGGCGCTGGCGTTCAGTGCGGCAAAACGCTTTGGTGCCAATTCTTATGTCGCTGTTGCGCTGGCGGCATCACTCTTTCACCCTGCCCTGCAAACCCTCTTTACCGCAGGTGAGCCGATACGTTTTCTGGGTTTACCCGTTCCCACGGTGAACTATGCTTCGACAGTCATTCCGGTCCTGCTATCAATCTGGCTGTTGAGTTACGTGGAGCGCCTGATTGACCGCGTTATCCCTGCCGCCCTCAAAACCATGTTTGTTCCGCTTTTAAGCCTGCTTATCGTCACGCCGGTGACGCTGATCGCTATCGGGCCATTAGGGATTTTTGCCGGTAACGCGCTGACCGGGGGCATTATCTGGCTGGTCGAAAACATGGGCATTATCGCGGGCGTGGTGGTCGGCGGGACGTTGTCGCTGATTATTATTACCGGCATGCACTATGTGCTGGTGCCGGTCATGATCCATAACATCAGCCATCTGGGATTCGACCCGTTTAAAATTCTTTTCTATGTGGCCAACCTTGGTCAGGCCGGTGCGGCGTTTGGCGTCTTTCTGCGGGCCCGGGATAAAAAGCTTAAATCGCTGGCGCTTACCACCAGCTTCAGTGCTGCCATGGGCATCACCGAGCCTGCGATGTATGGCATCAACATTCGCTACAAACGTCCCTTTGCCGCCGCTATGCTTGGCGGTGCCTGTGGTGGCGCGTTTGCGATGGCGATGGGCGTAAAAACCTATGCGTTTGCACTCAGCGGCCTGCCCGGCATTCCCGCCCTGGTTGGTCCCACCTTCTTATCAGCACTGCTGAGTCTGGTCATTGCCTTTTCCAGTGCGGCCCTGCTGACCGTCATACTGGGTTTTGAGGAAGCGACCCGGAAGAACGTGGACAATACAGCCTCCTCACACTGTCATCATACGCAGGACCACGTAAGGCTTTTTGCGCCGGTCAGCGGTGAGATCACTCCGTTAAGCGCCTTAGCCGATCCGGTTTTTGCCGATGAAATTTTTGGCAAAGGGCTGGCGATTTATCCGACCGGCGGCAAGTTGCGCTCCCCCATTGATGGCCGCGTCGAGTCGCTCTTTGAAACCCACCACGCGCTGGGGCTGAAAAGTGACACTGGCGCGGAAATCCTGATCCACATTGGCATCGATACCGTGAAACTCGGCGGCCGCCATTTCACCAGCCATATTCAGCCGGGCCAGTTTATCCGCACCGGCGATCTGCTGATCACATTCGATCTGAACGCGCTTGAGGCCGAAGGCATCGATCCGAGCGTGATTGTAATCGTGACCAACTGCGAACGCTATGGCGAGGTTCGCCCGGTAAAAGCCGGGGGACATATCGCCTGCCGTGACGCTTTTCTGACACTCACCGCTGCGGCGGTTTAAGGAGCAAAGCATGACGTATTCACCCTCTTTTCCCGAAGATTTTCTGTGGGGCGGTGCCACGGCCGCGAATCAGCTTGAGGGCGCCTGGCATGTCGGCGGTAAAGGGCTGTCCGTATCGGATGTGTACACCTTTGACGCATCCACACCGCAAGACCAGTGGCTGGATCAGTGGTTAAGCATGACCCATGCGCAGGTAGCGGAAGCACAGAATCCGGAGAGCAAAAAATATTATCCCAAACGTAAAGGCAACGGGTTTTACACCCACTTTAAAGAGGATATCGCGCTGTTCGCCGGGATGGGATTCAGGTGCTTCAGGATGTCGATTGCCTGGACGCGCATCTTTCCACGCGGCGATGAAGCAGAACCCAACGAGGCGGGCCTGAAGTTTTATGATGCAGTGCTGGATGCCCTGCTCGCTCACGGGATCGAACCGATTGTGTCATTGTCACATTACGAAATGCCGCTTGCGCTGGTGACGGATTACGGCGGCTGGCCCAATCGCCAACTGGTAGATTTCTATGTGCGTTTTGCCACCACAGTTTTCATGCGCTATCGCAAGAAAGTGAAATACTGGATGACGTTCAACGAGATCAACTGTGTTAAGCATCACCCTTACGTGAGCATTGGCGTAATTGAAGAAGGTCACCCGCATATTGAACAGGATAAATACCAGGGTGCCCATCATCAGTTTGTCGCCAGCGCGCTGGCGACAAAGGCTTGCCACGCCATTATTCCCGGTGCGCAGGTGGGCTGTATGATCAGCTATCAAATCCTGTATCCGCACACCTGCCATCCGGATGATGTGCAGGCGTGCGAAGAGATGCAGCGCGTGTCGTTGTTTTTTAGCGATGTGCAGGCACGCGGCTACTATCCGGCTTATGCAGAAAGAATGCTGGCGGAAAAAGGCGTACAGCTGATTAAAGCCGTGGGCGACGATGAAATCCTGCGGCAACATCCGGTGGACTTTGTTTCCTTTAGCTATTACATGTCCAGCACGGTCAGCGCCCATCCTGAAAAACTCACCGGCGCGCAGGGCAATCTGATCACCGGCGGCATCAGAAATCCACACCTGGAAACCAGTGAATGGGGTTGGCAAATCGATCCCAAAGGCCTGCGACTGGCACTGAATCAGCTGTATGATCGCTATCAAAAGCCGCTCTTTATTGCCGAAAACGGCCTGGGCGCAGTGGATACCGTCAAGGCCGATGGCAGTATTGATGACGATTACCGCATTGACTACCTGCGCCAGCACGTCGCGCAAATGAAAGAGGCCATTGCAGATGGCGTTCCCCTGTTTGGCTACACCTGGTGGGGACCGATTGACGTGGTGAGCGCAGGTACGGCGCAGATGTCTAAACGTTATGGGTTTATCTACGTGGATCAGGACGATATGGGCAATGGCACGCAGAAACGTACCTTAAAAAAGAGCTATCACTGGTATAAAAAACTGATAGCCTCTAATGGCGAAGACACAGGTCATTAAGCCGGTTGAACGCCATTGCTGTGACCTGCTGGCAGTCGCTGTCAGCAGGTCATTTTGATCTCAGCCGCTACCATGCATATCTGGCAGAAACACGTTGCTGTCACATCAACCTGAAGAGAGGGTTAAGTTGAACACGCTGCATCTCGTCGATCCCGAGCTACGTCCCCTGCTCGCTAACAGCGCGCCGCTGGAACTCACGCCTGACGCAATCATTACGCTACGCCAGCAGCGCCAGGATGCTGCGCTTAAGCAGGTCCAGTCGTACCGCGACCAGGGGCTGAACATTGATGAACACCTGATCGCGTTTCCCGGCCATCCGTCGGTCAGAGTCTGTGTGATCACGCCCGTTGCGGCCGCCGGTAAACGCATGGGCATATTACATCTTCATGGCGGCGGTCATCTGTTTGGCAGCCCGGAGCAGTCTCTGTCGCTGACCAGCGCGACGGCACGGCGACATAACTGTGTGGTGGTCTCGGTGGACTATCGGCTGTCACCGGAAACCGTATTTCCGGGATCGCTGGAAGACAGCTATCAGGTGCTGAACTGGATGGTGAATGAAGCCGCGATGCTGGGCATTGATCCGGCACGTATCGGTGTTATGGGCGACAGCGCCGGTGCCGGGCTGGCAGCCTCACTGGCGCTGTTCACCCGCGATCGGAATGGCCCCACGCTGGCCTTTCAGAATCTGATGTTCCCGATGCTGGATGACCGCACGGTCACCGAAACCCACCCCAATCCCGTGACCGGCGAGTTTGTCTGGACGCGGGAATACAACCGCATCGGCTGGTCGGCGCTGCTGGGCGAAGCGCCCGGTGGCGAAGCCGTTTCGCCTTATGCGGCCCCCGCTCGCGCCACAGACCTGCGCGGGCTTCCCCCGGCCTGGATTGGCGTGGGTACGCTGGATCTGTTTCTGGATGAGAACCTCGACTATGCACAGCGGTTAATCCGCGCCGGGGTTGCCGTGGAGTTGCACGTCTGGCCGGGCGCATTTCATGGTTTCCACGGCAGTGAGACGGCGGCAGTATCGTTGCAGGCCCGGGAACTGCGCCAAATCTGGCTGTCGCGCTTTGCGCCCTGATACTCAGCCAGGCCAGGGTTAATGTCCATCCAGGGCTCACGGAGTGAAGTGATGCAAATGCTGCACATTGTGCCTCGCCTGATGACAGCGGTGCGGGCGGGCAACAAACGCCATACGATACGCTGGCAGGAACAGGCCATTACGCCCGGCCCACTGCGTTATATCAACCACGAAGATCCTGCTGACAGCGTCATTGTGACTGTTGAACGGGTTGTCATGATGCCGCTGTCATCCGTCGCGCAGCATCTGGGCAAAGATGAGGAATGGCCCGATGCGGAACTGCTGGCGGGCATGCAGGAGCACTATCCCGCGATTCAGCTCGATTCTCAGGTGGCAGTGATACATCACTCCGCCCCCTGTGAGACGGAGACAGGACGCTATCAGACACTGCTTGCCGCATTGACGGCGCTGGAATGCAGTCTGCATCAGGAAAAACGTTACGATGCAGCCTGGCTGGCGCAGCGACTGCATCCTGAATTTCAGGAAATTACCCGCTCGGGCGTGCGGGTGAATCGCGTGCAGACGATTGCGGCCTTACAAGCTGAAGCGCATGCGCCGGCAATCGTCAGCCGCGATTTTCAGCTGATACAGACAGGTACACATCACGCCCTGTTGCTTTACCGTACCGCAAGACCCGATGGCCGCCATGCCGCATGGCGGTCGTCCCATTGGGTGTACCACGCAACGCAAGGCTGGCAGATGATTTTTCATCAGGCCAGCCCCGCAGCAGAACCGGATTTTTAGTGCGGATACCGGCGCATCCTGAAGACGGATGCGCCCGCCTGGCTATTTCACTACCGGGTTTTTCTGCAACGACAGCGCATCCATAAACGCATCGTCCAGTTGCAGGTGTTGTTTCACCAGGTCGCGCGGCGTACCGGCCAGCCATTGATTCAGTGAAATGTCAGCGTAATAATCGCTTTTGAACAGCTCCAGGAACCGCAGCGGCCCCTTGCCGGTGTTTTCCACATAGTGCCCCATGGCGAACGGCACATAGCCGACATCTCCGGCCCGGTAATCAAAGGTTCTGGCCTGGCCGGATGAACCAAACACGCCCATGCGCCCTTCGCCTTCCAGATAGTATTGCCACTCATCGTTGTTTGGATGCCAGTGCAGCTCACGCAAGCCACCGGGTTCGATCTCGACCAGTGCCGCCGCAATGGTTTTGGAGACCTTAAAGGTGGAAGAGTCGGTGATGCGGACCGTGCCGCCTGGCGCTTTGATCGGGTCCTGCGCCAGCATACGGTGAGTAAAGGTGCGTTTGGCTTTGGTTGCCCCTTGCACCTGCACCGATGACAGGCTGCCGGGCACCGGTGCGGCAAAGATATATTCGTCCTGCGGCGACGGTAGTTTCGCAAAGGTTGAGACAGGGACCTTAAAGTTTTTCGCCAGGATCTCGGGCGGAATATGTTTAAACCAGTCGGACAGCAGGAAGGTGCTGTCTTCATCGAATCCACCGTTGTCAAAGGCCAGCAGGAACTCACAGCCGTCCGGCCCCAGGCCCTGAATAGAGTGCGGAATGCCCGGCGGGAAATACCACAAATCACCCACGCCAATATCGTCCACGAACCAGGTGCCGTCGGTATCAAACGCAGTGACGCGGGCGTTGCCATAGGTCATGTAGGCCCATTCGCCCTCTTTATGCCAGTGCAGCTCACGAATGCCCCCTGCATTGAGGCGCATATCCACGCCCGCAATCGTGGTGGAGACGCCGAGCTCACGTTGAGTGACCTGGCGGGTCCATCCACCGCTGCTTTTACGAACGTGCGCGTCACTGAAGGAAAAGCGCAGATTCGGTAACGTGCCGCTGTCCGTCGCCGGTGGATTCACGATATCCGGGTTTTCGGCTTCGCGGATCGGATCGTGCGGGCCGGGATCGCGGCCCCCGCCGGAAAAAGACTGGATGCTGTCATGCGCGTGCACCTGTCCGGCCGCCAGCGCGACGGTGCCGCCCGCCGCAAAAGCCATAAAACTTCTTCGGGTTAATTTACTCATAAATACACTACCTCGTTCCTTGCTGATAAAGTCGCCGACATGCACTGTCCTAAGGAATGTATAGCGGGGAAAGTTAAATTTTATTTAAGTGATATGTAAATTTTGATGACAACCACAAGACAGGTATGGCGCAGAAGTTATCAACGCGTGCGAACTCTTTGCCGCTGGTTTAGGAATGGTTAAGTTTTCTTATTGATACTGCCCCAGAACTGGCACGAAAAGATAAGTTTCGCGTCCGACCTTCGTATCGTTTTTGATCACACTTTGTTACAGGTGCAGGCCAGTGAGTGCACCGGCGCAGGCAGGTGACTGAGCAGGCATAAGGGAAATTGACTGTGTAACGGGCGATCCGGTTATGCGGTCAGCATGACGATAGTGTCCTGACCGCCTGATCAGGGCGCAGATAAGTCGGATGAGTGCGGCGTCTGGCCGACATAACCTGCGTGACCCGACGTGAACGTCCTGTCAGAACACGCCGTCCCGACGCGGTCTGGCGGCCTGTTGAGGTGCGCGCGCGGAGAAAGGCGCATCAGGTTGTTGCGCACAAGACGCGAAAGCGCTGTGCCGTTCAGGCAGATTAACGATGATGATGCTCTCTTCCGGTCCGTCGAGCACCTCATCCATCAGGTTCAGATAGTCGTAAGCATTTTGCATAAATCGTCTCTGTTCAGTTATCCATAGTGAAGCAGGTAATCCAGTCAACACAGGCACGAAATGATCACTGCGAAGGATCGATAATAGCCGCTAATCACCCTGTCACAAGCAGATTACGCTTATATGACAACAATCAGAGGAAAATGCGGCGTGCACAGGGCACGCCGCACCAGGTCAGAAGAAGCCAAGTGGCTGAATGCTGTAACTCACCAGCAGGTTTTTAGTCTGCTGATAGTGATCAAGCATCATCTTGTGGGTTTCACGACCAATGCCCGATTTTTTGTACCCGCCAAAGGCGGCATGGGCAGGATAGAGATGGTAACAGTTAGTCCAGACGCGACCGGCTTTGATCGCACGGCCCACCCGATAGGCGCGGTTGATATCCCGCGTCCAGACGCCCGCGCCCAGCCCATAGATGGAATCATTGGCGATGGCGATGGCTTCTGCCTCGTCTTTAAAGGTAGTGATGCCGACGACCGGTCCAAAGATCTCTTCCTGGAAGACGCGCATGCTGTTGTTGCCTTTCAGCAGCGTCGGCTGGATGTAGTAGCCGCTGGCAAGTGCATCGTCGAGCTTTTCAACGCCGCCGCCGGTGAGGATTTCGGCCCCTTCCTGACGGGCAATCTCCAGATACGAGAGTATTTTGTCGAACTGCTGCTGTGACGCCTGAGCACCGACCATGGTCTCCGTATCCAGCGGATCGCCGCGTCTGATGGTTTTGATACGTTTAAGCACCGCCGCCATAAAGGGCTCATAGATGGATTCCTGCACCAGCGCGCGCGACGGGCAGGTACAGACTTCGCCCTGATTCAGGAAGCCCAGCACTACGCCCTCTGCCGCTTTTTCAATGAAGCTCTCTTCGGCCTGCATAATGTCTTCGAAGAAGATGTTAGGTGATTTACCGCCCAGCTCAACGGTGGACGGGATCAGGCTTTTCGCCGCCAGCTCCAGAATGTGTCCGCCCGTCGCCGTCGATCCGGTAAAGGCCACCTTGGCAATACCGGGATGCGAGGCCAGCGCCTCACCGGCTTCTTTTCCGTAGCCGTGAACCACGTTCACCACACCGGGCGGCAGCAGATCTTGAATCAGTTCAACAAACAGCGTGATCGACAGCGGCGTTTGTTCTGCCGGTTTAAGCACCACGCAGTTGCCCGCACCCAGTGCCGGTGCCAGCTTCCAGGCCGCCATCAGCAGCGGGAAGTTCCACGGAATAATCTGCGCCACCACGCCCAGTGGCTCGTGGAAGTGATAGGCGGCGGTAAACTCGTCGATTTCAGCTGCGCTGCCCTCCTGCGCCCTGACGCAACCGGCGAAATAACGGAAATGATCCACCGCCAGCGGCATATCCGCAGCCAGCGTTTCCCGCACCGGCTTACCGTTATCCCAGGTTTCATTGACCGCCATGTATTCCAGATTTTCTTCCAGGCGGTCAGCAATTTTTAACAGTACCAGCGCACGTTGCTGAGGTGAGGTTTTGCCCCATGCGTCAGCGGCGGCGGCCGCCGCCGCCACGGCCTTATCGACATCGGCCTTGTCCGATCGGGGAAACTCGCCCGCGGCTGAGCCGTTAACGGGGGACGTATTGGTAAAATAGTTACCGTTTACCGGGGCGACAAACTCGCCGTTGATGAAATTGCCGTAGTGCTTCTGCAAAGTGATGAGAGAACCCTGTTCTCCTGGAGCGGCATAACGCATGCTGGATCTCCTTACGCTGTGTGATGTGAAACAACTATGAAACTTGTTGTTAACATATTCGATCAGCGCCAGCCTGACAGGTTTGTTGTCCCTAAACTGTGACCGCGGCAAAGGAAATACCCGCCTGAGCCACTACAGATAATTCCGACTTTTTACCGCTTCGCCTGTTAACTGGAAACTTTCGGCGCGAATGAGGTCAATATGAGGATATGTTCACTCTGGAGGTAGGTCAGCATGTTGGCTTCGGCTTTCACGTTAATGCGCGCAAAAGCAGATTTCGTCCACCAGTTCATCCGCAATCCGCGCAAGATGGGCAGCATCACGCCGTCTTCCGAAGTGCTGTGTCGCACTATGGTGGAAGCGGTCGACTGGCGTCATCAATTCCGGATCGCTGAGTTAGGCGCAGGTGATGGTGTGCTGACGCGTCGCCTGCTGGCAAAGATGGCACCTGAGGCCACACTGGACGTATTTGAAATCAGCAGCGCGCTGGCACAAAAGCTTAACGCGCTGGATGATGAACGCATGACGGTACGCACCTGTTCGGCGGAGTACCTGAACGGCAGCTATGACGCTATTTTTTCTGGCCTTCCGCTTCTGTCGCTGTCGCCGGAACTGCGCGAGGCGATTTTGCAGGCGGTTTTCCACGCGCTGGGCCCCAACGGCGTCTTTGTACAGTTTCAGTACACATCCCTGACCCAGCCCGATTTGTCCCGTTACTTTACCTGGGAACGTCAGCGGGTTTTAAAAAACGTGCCGCCCGCCTGGGTTTACCGCTGCACCCGTCACTATGCGCCCTGAGCGCTGTCGACCGCCGGGCGCGTTTGCAGCCAGAAATGGGTTAAAATGCTGCGTGCCCAGTCCGCCCCCTGCAGTTCGGCGCCATCGCTGTCTACATCGTCGGGCAGACAGGCATCCATAATCTGGCGATCAAATTCGGGATGGAACTGCATGGACAGCGCATTCGGCGAATAGCGCAATACCTGGCAAGGATCTTTTTCTGACTGTGCCAGAATCGTCGACTGCGGCGGCGGTATCACCACCGACTGACGATGAGAAAGCCAGGCCTCGAAGTGATCCGGCAGGGTCGCAAGCAGGGGATCGTGCTTCGCCGCGGTTGTCGTGTTCAGCGCCAGTAATCCCCGTTCCCAGCCATGAGGGTTGTCCGCGACTTTACCTCCCAGCGCATACGCCATGAGCTGATGGCCGTAACACACGCCCAGTAGTGGCAACTGCGCGTCCATCCCCGCGCGAACCCAGGCGGCGGTGCGTTCGCTCCACTCCTCATGGTCAGTCACCATTGCCCACGAACCGCTTAATACCGCGCCGGAGATTTCCGTAAACTGCGGCAACGGCTCACCCAGATGCGGACGGACGATAAGGTAATCTTCAGGCTGTAAATTCAGAGCATCAATAAACCAGACCGGTTGTTCACCGATTTTTTCGACCACACTGGCAGGAGGAACATCTAACTGAATCAGGGCAAGCGGCAAGGCAGGTGCATAAGTCATACCGAATCGGATCCTCACAGGCGTTAACGTTTCGGAAAATCAGTCTGACAGCAACTGTTGTAAAAGTCTTATGAATTTTTAGAGTTAACTAAATAAAAAAAACGTTAATCATTGTCTTAACCGCGCGGGTTCATGCCATGATTATCGGGTAACGTGTTTTTTCAAAGGATGACATTGTGGCAGTGCGGCATTTCTTTACGGTTCTGATGGTTGTGTCCATCTGGGCCTTTAATAACGTGGCGGTGAAATGGGGCTTAGTGGATTTACCGCCCCTGTTCCTGACCTGGATGCGGTTTTTCGTCGTGGCGATTGTCCTGGTGCCGTTTTGCCGGATTAACCGTCAACAGTTTCCCTGGCTGTTACTGCTGGCCTTTACGTTTGGCTTTATGCACTTCTCGCTGCTGTTTCTCGGCATGCGTTACACCGATGCCGGAACAGGAGCGATTGTGGTGCAACTGGGCACGCCGATTGCGATGCTGCTGGCGATGGTATTCCTGAAAGAGAAGCTGCGGCTTATCCAGCTTATCGGCATTATGATTTCGCTGAGCGGTGTAGTGGTGCTGTCCGGCAGCCCGACGATCCCCGCCTGGTGGGTGCTCTGTATCCTGCTGTGCAGCGCCACGGGCTGGGCGGTGAGCAATCTGATTGTGAAAAAATCGCCCCCGATTAAGCCGCTGACCATGACGGGCTGGATCGCGTTTCTGGCGTTGCCCATTGTCGGCGCGGCCAGCTATATGTCCGAATCACATCAGCTTTATGCCCTGCAACATGCGGGCTGGCGCGGCTGGTTTGCCATTCTCTACAGTGCGATTGCCTCTTCGGTAGTCGCCTATACCTTGTGGTATTCACTACTGAAGAAATACAACGTTAACCTGATTATGCCCTACTCCCTGCTGACACCGGTGCTGGCAGTGATCATGGGCATTGTGGTGCTGGGCGACAGCCTGAACAGTTTCAAAATTATTGGTGCCTCGCTGGTGATCCTCGGCACTACCATTGCGGTAATCAACCTGCGTAATCTGCGCATGCACGCCCGGTTTCCGCGCTTACGACGTCGTTAAAGGCACATGCTATGCTTCAGGAATCGTCCGCTTCAGGAGCCTGTAGCATGAATCATCTGGCCAACGCACTCTGGCAGCAGATGTGGCAAGGATTGCATGGCAACCCTGCGCCACACGCGCTGCCCGTTTTCACCGATCACGCGACCTTTTCCTCCGCCTATGCCGTCAGTGAACTGGCGGCCACCAGTCTGGGATTAGCGACGCAGGGCATCGCTGAATTACTCAATCGTCCTGTCCGTGCACAGATCAATGTCCGCCTTGCCTCACGCTGGTTCCAGCACAGTTTTATGCCGCTTAACCGCCCTGCACCCGCACTGTGGGATGCCTTCGCGGGCGATTACGCCTGCCGCAACGGCTGGATCCGTCTGCATACCAATGCGCCCCACCATCGCCTGGCGATGGAGAGCGTGCTGGGTCAGCATCCGGATCGGGATGCGCTGGCGCGGGAAGTGGCGCAGTGGCAGGCTACCGAGCTGGAGCAGGCCGTGATTGACGCTGGCGGTTGCGCTGCCGAAATGCGCAGTGCTGAAGCCTGGCGACAGCATCCGCAGGGACTGGCCGTCATACATGAACCGTTGTTTGCCCGGCAGACCATGACCGAAGGCCCTGCGGTCGACTGGGCGTTGCCCGACGCGCGTCCGTTACTGGGCATCAGGGTGCTGGATCTGACGCGCATCATCGCTGGCCCGGTGGCCACGCGCTTTCTCGCCAGCCTGGGGGCAAATGTGTTGCGTATCGATCCACCCGGCTGGCAGGAGCCGGGCGCGGATGAGGAGCTTGCCTGCGGCAAGCGCCGCGCCGTGCTGGACCTGAAACAGCCCGCTGACCGTGCGCAGTTTATCTGGTTGCTGAAACAGGCCGATGTGCTTGTGCACGGTTACCGTGCCGATGCGCTGGAAAAGCTGGGATTTGATGCGGAATCGCTGCAAAGCCTGTGTCCCGGCCTGGTGGACGTGGGCCTGAATGCCTGGGGCTGGCAGGGCCCCTGGCGCAACCGGCGCGGTTTCGACAGTCTGGTGCAGATGGGTTGCGGTATTGCCGAACAGGGCATGCGCTGGAAGCAACATACTGCACCGGTGCCTCTGCCGGTTCAGGCGCTGGATCATGCCACGGGTTACCTGATAGCGGCGGCCGTGCTGGCCGGTCTGCGTCAGCGCCTTCATGAAGGCAGCGGAAGCCAGATGCGCCTGTCGCTGGCGCGCACCGCCTGGCTGCTGGAGCAGCACCGTTACGCCAGCGACATGGCCCATTCGGGGATCATCCCGCAGCACAGCGACAATCAGCCCAGCCTGGAACTTACACCGTGGGGAATTGGCGTGCGTCTGCACTCCGCCGCATGGCTGCCCGGCACCGCCCTGAAGTGTGCCACGCCCGGTTGCCCACCCGGCAGCCATCCGGCGACGTGGTAAATCAGGCGTCGTCGCCCTGCTCGCTGGCGCTTTCCACCAGCTCATCGTACATGGCCTGAATCGCTTCACGGCTCAGCTCGGCCAGGGTGCGGTAAAAGGCGGTAGTGGCATGCGCCTCGACTTTGCCCAGGAATGCGCCGCACCACGGCATCAGAAACGTATCAAACAGCGCCAGTTGAGCGGCGCTTTCGTCTGCCGCAGACTGATCTTCCAGCCATGACGCCGCCAGCAACAGCGCGCCAAAATGGTCCGTCGGTGCTTCACCCAGCGGCATACCGCGCGAGGTTAAAAAGGCGCGGATCTCGGACTCCGGCTTTCCTTCCGGCCAGTGTGAGGCAAAGGGCGAAACGTTACATGATTCGCCAACAAACAGCGCCTCATAGTCGGCAGTCAGTGCCTGCGGATCGCTGCTCTGCTGCAACCGTTTCAACAGCGCATCCTGCTCCAGCGGCCACTGCGCCGCCAGTTTGCCTTCGCGAATCAGCGTAAACAGCGGTGCCAGCAGGGGATCCTGCGGATGGCGGTTAAACAGCGAGCCGATAATGCGGCACAGAATGGAAAACTCATTCATGAGTCAGAATTCCTTGAAGGAAAAAAAATTAAAAGTCCGCCAGCTCGGGGATCGTCTTGCCCGTGCGCAGTGCCAGAAAATCGAGCAGGCGACGCGGCGTGACATTTAACACGCGATCCTCCGGAAAATCCACTTCTCTGGCGATACGCAGGCAGTGCTCAAAATTGCCCAAGGTAAATGCCGTATGGGAATCAGAGCCGAAGGCCAGGCGTCCGCCCGCCTTGCCGACGGCTTCGGCAATCGCCCGGCAGTTCGGTTCGCTGCCCGGACGCGAATGGGTAAAGGAGGAATTGTTCAGCTCCAGCGCCACATCGTAGTGTGCGGCCGCTTCGGTAATCGCCGGGATATCAACGGGATATTTCGGGTTACCGGGATGGCTGATGATATGCACTAACCCTCCCGCCATGGCGGCAATCATCGCCTCGGTATTCTGAGTAAGGTCGCGCGGTGCATAGACGGGTTCGTGGAAGCCCGCCACAATCAGATCCAGCGATTCCAGCATCGGGCCGGAACAGTCGATTTCGCCCTGCTGGTTTTTGATGTTGGCCTCGATGCCGCGCAGGATCGCCACGCCGTCAATGATACGGGGCCAGATGCGCATATTCACAAAGTGCCAGTAGTGCGGTGCATCGGCCATATCCGGGCCGTGATCGGTGATGGCAAACAGTTTCAGGCCGTTCAGTTTAGCCTGCGCGACATAATCATGTAGCGTGCTGTAGGCGTGGGTGCTGGCAACCGTGTGCATGTGAAGATCGACGGGATACATTGTCTGCTCCTGTAGGGGCCGGTTACGGCCCGAATCGTTAATAGCCACGTTGGCGATCGACGTAGCCCTGTGGGTTTTCACCTGCTTCAAGTTGAGTAATCGCGCGGGCAATGTAGTCCATCGCTTCCTCTTTCAGGGTGACCGCCGCATTATGCGGAGTAATTGTGACGCGCGGATGGAACCACAACGGATGATCGGCAGGCAGTGGCTCGACCTGGAAAACATCCAGTGCGGCGCCCTTTATTTGCCCGCTATCCAGGGCGGTGAGCAAATCGGCTTCCACAACCTGATCCCCACGAGCGAGGTTAAGGAAAAACGCGCCCTGCGGCAACCGGGCTAACAGTTTCTGATCAATCAGATTGCGCGTTTCTGCGGTGCTGGGCAGCAGATTGATCAGTACCTGAGTGTCACGCAGGAAATCGTCCAGCGCGTCGCGCCCGGCGAAGCTGGTCACACCGGCAATCTGCTTGGCTGAACGGCTCCAGACGCGCACCGGGAATCCCCAGGCCGCCAGGCTTTTCGCCACCTGTTGCCCCAGCACGCCCGCGCCTAAAATCCCGATATGAAACTGGTCACGCGAATACGACGGCAGCGGTTGCCACTGGGCCGACTGCTGCTGCTGTTGGTAATCATCAAAGCGCCGAAACCAGCCCAGCACCCGACAGACCGCGTACTCCTGCATCTGTTGCGCCATGCCTGTGTCTTCCAGACGATAAAGGGGAACACTGTCTGCCAGCATGTCCGGGTTTTGCTGCAGCTGACGCAAAATTTCGTCTACGCCCGCCCCCAGCGCAAATACCCCTTTCAGGTCATTGCGGCCCCGCAGCATGGCCGGTGGCGGCGAACGGACCAGCGCATAATCTGCCGGGGACGTATCGTCGGTCGTCCAGTGACGGACACGTGCATGAGGTAAGCGCTGCTGTAATCCGCTGATCCAGTCGTCAGCAGGTTGCGATGGATGAAACCAGATGATGTCCATAGTGATCCTCTTTTTTTCTCAGCCTCGGGGAAAAGTGGTCTGAGGGCAAGCGCAGCCTGAAAAAAAAGCACAAAATTTCGCAGGCTATGATCATCAATAAGTTACGCCGCTTCACATTTCCGCCGGACGAAAGGGTGAAAATTGCGGTTAAGGTCTAAAGTTGGAGAGTGGTCAATGCGTGACACATGATCACATTTCGGACAAGGAGAAACACCGATGAGAAACACTGAGGTAACAACGACTAAACGGTCTCAACGTCATGCGCCCGTTTTGCTTGGCGTGTTGTTAAGTGCGACCGTTTTCAGCACCTGGGCAGCCGAGGATTCCCGATTACTGACCAGTCAACCCCAGCCGCCCGATGTCCGTTTAGGACCGTTGTTCAATGCCGTACAACAGGCAAAATTTTACCCTGACCAAAAAACGTTTGCAGATGCCGTGCCTAAATATGATCCGTCCTCCATTCTGGCCGACTGGCAGATGCAGAAGAATCAGCGCGGTTTTGATTTAAAGCGCTTCGTCGCCGCGAATTTCACCCTGCCCACCGACAGTGACAAATATGTGCCGCCTGCGGGCCAGAACCTTCGTGACCATATTAACGGCCTGTGGCCGGTGTTAACGCGGACGACAAGTAACACAGGAAAATATGACTCGTTGCTGCCGTTGCCCAAACCCTATGTGGTGCCAGGCGGGCGTTTCCGTGAGGTTTACTACTGGGACAGCTACTTTACCATGCTCGGCCTGGCGGAAAGCGGCCACTGGGATAAAGTGCAGGATATGGTGGACAACTTCGCCTCGCTGCTGGATCGCTATGGCCACATTCCCAACGGCAACCGCACTTACTATCTGAGTCGCTCACAGCCGCCATTCTTTAGCCTGATGGTGGATCTGCTGGCGACGCATGAAGGCGATAACGTCTATGTGCGTTATTTGCCGCAGTTACAAAAAGAGTACGATTACTGGATGGCGGACAGCGACAGCGTCGCCGCAGGTAATGCCAGCAAGCGGGTGGTCAAACTGGCCGACGGGACAGTGCTGAACCGCTACTGGGACGCACGCGACGTGCCGCGTACCGAATCATGGATGGACGACATTGCAACGGCGAACAAAGCGCCACAGCGCAACAAAGCAGAGATGTATCGTGATCTGCGCGCCGGTGCGGCATCGGGCTGGGATTTCAGCTCGCGCTGGTTTACCGATGCGCATAACCTTTCGACCATCCGCACCACGCAACTGGCCCCGGTCGATCTCAACAGCCTGATGTTCCATCTGGAAAAAACGCTCTCGACGGCGTATCGCCTGAATAAACAGGATGCGCAGGCTAAAGCCTTTGCCGATCGGGCTGAAAAACGTCAGGCGGCAATTAACCGCTATCTGTGGGACAGCAAACAGGGCTGGTACGCCGACTACGACTGGAAAACGCGTAAGATTCATCCGCAGCTAACGGCTGCTACGCTGTTTCCGCTCTATATGCAGATTGCCAGTGACAAGCAGGCTGACAGCACCGCCAGCGCGGTGGAAAAACAGCTGCTGAAACCGGGCGGTCTGGTGACCACCACAGTGAACAACGGCCAGCAATGGGACGCTCCCAACGGCTGGGCACCGCTGCAGTGGGTGGCCGTTGAAGGGCTGGAGCACTATAAAAAGCCGCAACTGGCGCAGCAGGTGGGTCTGCGTTTCCTGCGTAACGTTCAGCTGACGTACGATAAAGAGCATAAGCTGGTCGAAAAATACGTGGTCGAAGGCAACAATCTTGGCGGCGGCGGCGGTGGTGAATATCCGCTTCAGGACGGTTTTGGCTGGACGAACGGGGTCACGTTAAAATTGCTGGATAAATATTGTCCGAAAGATAAAACCTGTAACAGCGCCCACGATATTCCCGAGGCGCAAAGCAGCGCGAAATAAAGCGAGCAGGCGAGAGATCGCGTTAACATAAAAAAGGCCCGCTGCGAAGCGGGCCTTTTTTGGTTATCTGCGTACGTTAACTGCGTACTTTGCGGTAGATAAACAGCACAACCAGCGCGCCGATGACCGCGACGACAAAGCTACCGAAGTTGAACCCGTCCACACGGCCAAAGCCGAAGAAGGTACTGATCCACCCACCGACAACGGCACCCACGATACCCAGAATAATAGTAATGATGAATCCACCACCATCTTTGCCTGGCATGATCCACTTCGCCAGGATACCAGCGATTAAACCAAAGATGATCCATGAAATAATACCCATCTGTTACTCCTTCCTTTTGGTTAGTCAATGGCGATCGCCTGATTAATCAAGCGGTTCACGCGCTTAGTATAGTCGCAATTTTTAAAAATGCTGCGCGTGAAGGTTATGATAGTGGTTATTGTGTTAAAGCTTTATTATTGTCAGCCGATAACGAACGGGTAGTAACAGGATAAATATAAATGATAAAGCGTTGCTCATCGGGGGCCAGCAAGTGAAAGAAGCCGATAAAGAACATTATCTCAAACGTGGCACGCTGGCGGTTCTGGGCGTCATGAAAGACCTGCTTCAGGCGCAAACACCTTTGCTGGTGAATTTCTCACGCGGGCAGTTTATCAGCCGTATGCTGGCGGCGGATGAAAACCGCATTGTTTTTGATCTGGGCAGTAATAATCTGGATAACGACTACGCACTGCAGTGCAACGATATTACCGTGTTTGCCGAAACCCAGGGCGCGAAGGTTGAATTTGCCTTACCTGGGCTGGAGAAAACGGAATTCGACGGCCTGCCTGCATTTCAGGCAACGTTACCGGAGGTGCTGTGGCAAATTCAGCGGCGTGAATTCTTCCGCATCAGCGCACCGATGGACCCGCAGTTCTGGTGTCACTGCACATGGCCTGACGGCTCGGCTGCCCGACTGCGATTACAGGATTTATCGTTAGGCGGTATCGGCGTGCTGGTAGACGACGCGATGCCGGACGGCCTGAAAAGCGGCGACGATTTTAAAAATCTGCAGGTGGAACTGGGTGAATATGGCCAGTTTAACGTCAATGCGACGTTGATGCATATTGGTGAACGCAGCATGATTACCAGTAAAAATGAAACCAAAGTTACGCCGCGGCTGAGCTTCCGTTTTACGGCACTCGAACCCCATCAGGAACGGCAGTTGCAGCAGGTGATTTTTAGCCTGGAGCGGCTGGCGCGCGACAAAGCGCAACGCTTCCAGTAACCTCCGCTCTTTTCCCGCGCCGCACATCTGCGGCGCATCCAGGCTATGCTTTCCTTGCTTTCTCGTTTAACCGGAACCAGCAAGGAGATACTCCCCAATGGAAAACTGGCTCAGTTTGCGTCATTTTCAGTCCATTCTTTTTAATCAAACTCTGTGGATCAACAGCGCCATCGTCATCGTTGCCACCCTCGTTATTTACTGGTTGCTGCGCAGCCTGATCAGTTTCGTGTCCAACCGCATTGCGCACTTCAGCGAAGACCGCCACGTTCGCTTTACCGGCATCCTGGTGGAAATACTGCGCAGCACCAGCCACCTGCTGCTGCTGATTTTTTCGCTGCTGATTGCCCTGCGTTTCATCGATTTGCCCGACTCGTGGCGCTCGACGGTTTCTCACAGCTGGTTCCTGGCGCTGATTGTGCAACTGGCGTTGTGGATCGACTGCGGCATTCGCCTGTGGTTAAAAAGCCTGCTGCGCGATCCGCTTCACGTGCGCAATCCGGTGACCACCGTCATTCTGGGGATTCTGTTGCGGGTCGTGGTGTGGGTCATGATGCTGCTGGCGATTCTGTCGAATATGGGCATCGACATCACGGCGCTGGTAGCCAGCCTGGGCGTGGGCGGTATTGCCATCGCCCTGGCGATTCAGACCGTCCTGAGTGATGTGTTTGCTTCCCTGGCGATTGGCTTTGATAAGCCTTTTGAGCACGGCGATTTTATCGTATTTGGCGATATTGCCGGCACTATTGAGCATATAGGCCTGAAAACCACGCGGCTGCGTAGCCTGAGCGGTGAGCAGATCGTCTGTTCCAATACCATTTTGTTGCAGCAGACGATTCATAACTACAAGCGGATGCAGCAACGTCGTCTGGTGTTTACATTCGGTATCAGCTACGCCACGCCGTCTGAGCAGGTGCGAGAAATCAGCGAACTGGTGAAAACCATCATTCAGGGTATTGAAATGACGCGCTTTGACCGCGCCCATTTTCTGGCCTTCGATGACTCGAAGCTGACCTTTGAAGTGGTCTACTTTGTGCTGAGCGCCGACTACAACGTCTATATGGATATTCAGCAGGAGATTAACCTGCAACTGATGGCGGCGCTGGAAGAACGCAATATTCGCTTTGCCTTTCCGATCCGTCAGGTCGAATTCAGCGGCGGAAGTTTACCGCCGGTCGATCTTAAACCGGTGCCGGACGATGAAGAGACTGTCCCGCAACGCGTCAGTCGTTAACCTCGCTGTACTGAGGGCTGGCTGTTACAGTCTGGCCCTCATTTTCCGTTCATTGTGGCTGATAGCGACAGCGGGTCACCGCGTTTTTCCAGCCCTGATAGTTATCCTGCATGTGCTGCGCCAGATGGGTGCGCGGCATGATGATCGGCCCGCCCTGCAAGGCCAGCATATCGTCGCCCTGCTGCCACCATCCCAGCCCTTTTCCTGCCAGCAGTGCCGCCCCCAGCGCAGAGGCTTCGGCGGTCGGCGCGCAGTGCAGCGGACGTTGCAATACGTCGGCCTGAAACTGCATTAGCCAGGGGTTTTGCGTGGCGCTGCCGTCAACGCACAAGGCCGGAAGCGCTGTGCCGCAGGCCTCTTCCATGGCAAAAAACACGTCAGCAATCTGCCAGCAGATGGATTCCAGCGCCACCCGCGCCAGTACGGCGGGCGTGGCCGCATCGGTCAGGCCGCAGATCAGGCCTCTGGCCTTGAGATCCCACCACGGTGCCCCCAGCCCCGACAGCGCCGGAACAAAATAGCAGCCCTGATTATCATCACAGCCTTCAGCCAGTGCCGTAAGTTGCCGGGGATCGTGAATGCCCAGCATCGTCCCCAGCCAGGCGGCCCCGGACCCGGTGTGCGTGATATTACCTTCAAAGGCAAAGCGCGCCTGGCCGTCGTGCCAGGCAACGGTGGTGCTGAGCCCGTTATCGGTCAGCAGCGGCGTGGCCATCGACATCATCAGCGATGATCCGGTGCCGTAAGTGGCTTTGACCACTTCCGCCGTGCCGCGTCGCTGAGCATAAAGCGCGGCATGAGAATCGCCGATGCGCGCCAGAATCGGTGTGCCGGGTGCGAGTCCCGGTATATCGCTCACGCGTATCATGCCTGCCACGCTCGCCGACGCGGTAATCTGTGGCAGCGCCGCACGCGGCAGGCTGAACAGTGACAGCAGTTCATCGTCCCAGTCATTGCGGTGCAGGCTGTAAAGCTGCGTGCGCGCGGCATTGGCATGATCGGTCACAAATGTCGTGCCCGCCGTCAGTTGCCAGGTCAGCCAGCTGTCCACGGTGCCGATGCACAGTTCCCCCGCCGCTGCCCGGGCGAAACCGTCCGGTATGGCTGCCAGCATGCCGGTCAGTTTGGCGGCCGGGAACATCGGATCGACCGCCAGACCCGTCAGAGCGCTGATGCGCGCGGCGCTGCCCGACTGCTGTAAATCCCGGCAAAACGATTCTGACCGGCGATCCTGCCAGCTCACCAGCGGCGTTAACGGCACGCCATCGCGGCGCTGCCAGATCAGTACGGATTCGCGCTGGTTACTGATAGCCACCCCTGCCACGCTTGCTCCGTCGCACTGCGCCAGGCAGTCGATGATGGCCTGCCTGACGGCTGACCATATGGCCTGGGGATCCTGTTCTGCCAGGCCGGGTTGTGGATGTTGTAACGTTAAACCCTGACTGCCGCGCGCCACCATGCGTCCCTTTCGATCGACGGCTACCGCTTTGGCATTGGTGGTGCCTTCATCAATGGCCAGAATCACCGACTCCCGCATCGTCAGCCTCCTGCACAGAGGCGTAACGCCTGCGCGGCGATGCTGCTGGCATCAATGCCATGGTGCGCGCGCGTGGCGGCCCGATCGCCGGCTATGGCATATTCGCCGTTGGCAATCCCCAGCCGCAGAAGCTTAACCGGCAAGCCGTATTCCGCCAGCACCTCCGCCACCAGGCTGCCTACGCCACCATTAATGTTATGCTCTTCCACCGTAATCACGGCGCGGAAGTGGCTGAGCAGATTGTGCAGCTGCTGCGTATTACAGGGGCGAATGGACGGAACCGAAATCACGGCGGCAGAAACGCCCTGCTTTTCCAGTTGCTCTGCGGCGGTCACGGCTTCATGTACCGTTGAGCCCATGGCAACAAGCGCAATATCGTGGCCTTCTCGCAGCCGGTCAATCTGACCGGGCCGGAAGCGGTAATTTTCGTCGTGCAACGACGGCAGCGCTTTGCCGTCCAGCCGGATATAAACCGGCCCCCTGTGGTCAAGCGCATAATCGATAATTTGGCGGCACTCGACTGGACAGGCGGGCGCATAAATTTCGATATTGCCGAATCCACGCATGACGGCGATGTCATCGATGCTGTGATGGGTGCTGGCAAGCGGACCATAGCTGGCACCGGCATTCAGTCCAAACAGCTTCACGTTAGTGTTGTTGTAGCAGACATCGATTTTGATCTGCTCATTGGCGCGCGAAATCAGAAAGGGCGCGGCGTTACAGGTCACGGCGATTTTGCCGCCCAGCGCCAGGCCAGCGGCTGTGCTGACCAGCGCCTGTTCAGCAATACCGACGTTAACCAGACGACCGGGAAAGGCGTCAATAAAGGGCGCAATCTTCGCGGTGGAGGTGGAATCCGCCACGACCGGCACCACATCGATGCCGCGATGTACGGCATCTGTTAACGCGTCGACCATGACGTTGGCCAGGTGTTGTGCATTACTCATCGTTTAATTCCTCCAGTGCCCGCGCAATCTCGTCCCCTTTCGGCACCCGATGGTGCCATTCGGCTTGTCCCTGAATAAACGAGATGCCAAAGCCCTTTTCGGTGTGCGCGATAATGACCTGTGGCTTACCGTTCACAGGCAGGTTTTCCAGCGTATTCACCACTGCGGCCATGTCATTGCCGTTGCATTCCCTGACCTCCAGACCAAAGGCGCGCCATTTTTCTGCCAGTGGATCGGTATTGAGAATGTCACGCGTTGCACCCGCCAGTTGCAGCTTGTTCTTGTCGTTTATGATGATGAGGTTATCCAGGCCATAGTGCGCGGCTACCAGCGCGGCTTCCCAGTTGCTGCCTTCTGCCAGCTCACCGTCGCCGGTCACCACAAACACACGGCGCGGGCTGTGGCTCTTTTTCGCCGCCAGCGCAATGCCCACCGCCACGGGCAATCCGTGACCCAGCGCACCGGTGTTGAGTTCAACGCCCGGGGTTTTCTGCCGTACAGGATGGCCCGGCAACGCAGAATCGGCATGTTGATAGGTAGGCAGCCAGTCCAGCGGGAAATAGCCGGCTTCCGCCAGCACGCAATAGTATCCTCCCACAGCATGACCTTTTGACTGGATATAGATATCACGTTGATCGTCTTCCGTTCGATCCGGTGCACAATTCAGAATGCGAAAATAGAGCGCGGTCAGAATCTCAACCTGTGACAGATCAGCACCGGTATGCCCGCCTGCCGGACTGCCCGCGTTAAGCTGGATGATGCGGCGGCGTACGGCCCGGGCCTTTTTTTCGAGCGCATCCACAGAAAGCGTAAATGGATTCATATTTCACCTTTGAATTTTAAGTCGAACTTGAATATATATTCAGAGAGGGTACAGCTCTCCCTTCTTTCGCCGTGATGACAGCAATAACCTACCCTTTCATCGCCTGCTATTACGCGCAGAAACACAACAGCCTTAACAGTTATGAATATATATTCAATAATGATTTTATATTCACAAGTACTATGCGCCCGACGAACGACGGCGTCTATGCACGAAGTGATAAAAAGCGAAAACGATCACAAATTGCCCTGGATTGTGCTTTTCACGTCAGTGGTTAACAATGGCGGGCAGAACACGAGAGGAAAAACAGATGGCGAAGCAGGACGAACAGCGGCTCATGGTGAAAATTGCCACGCTCTACTATGTCGAAGGCAGGAAGCAATCCGATATTGCGCAGTTACTTAAGCTGTCCCAGTCGTTTGTTTCACGCATCCTGACCCGCAGTGTGAAAGAAGGCGTGGTGAAAATTAGCGTGGTTCCCCCCGCCAACGTTTTTCCTGAACTGGAAAAAGCGATCGAGCAAACCTATCAGTTACCTCAGGCCATCGTAGTGGATGTGGCAGAACAGGCTTCTGTCAGCGAAATTAAACAGGCGATTGGATCGGCGGCGGCTCACTATCTGGAGACGCGACTGCGCCCCGATGAGCTGATCGGCATCTCTTCCTGGAGCGGCACCATTCGCTGTATGGTCGATGCGTTGCATCCGCTGAATGCCTCATGCAAAGGGGTGATTCAGCTCCTGGGCGGCGTGGGGGCGAACGGCAACGTGCAGGCGACTATCCTGACGCAAAACCTGGCCGCGCTGCTGAACTGTCCGGCCTGGCTGCTGCCTTCGCAGTCGATTGAACATTCGGTGAGCGACCGTCAGCGGCTGGCGGCCAATCCGGAGGTGGCCGAGGTGCTGAATAAGTTCGGCGAAGTAGACCTGGCGATTGTCGGCATCGGCGACCTGGAACCGTCCGCCCTGTTGCGCAACTCCGGTAACTATTACGATGCAACCATGTTGCGCACGTTGGCAGCGCGCGGCGCGGTCGGCGATATCTGTCTGCATTATTTTGACGAACAAGGCCAGCCCGTGCTGCAGGCCGACGAAGATCCGGTGATTGGTATGGAGCTGGAACAGGTCAGACAGTGTCCGCAGGTGGTGGCGCTGGCGGGTGGCAAAGAGAAGGCCCAGGCGATTCGCGGAGCCCTGCGCGGCGGTTATGTCAATGTGCTGATCGTCGATTATCCGACGGCCCGGCTGCTGGTGGGTTAAGTGTTTTCTCCTCACCTTCTGTCAGGTGAGGAGAAAAAACGCGACTCAGCTGATAGCCCGGTAGGCCGTGGTGACTTTCCATAAGTAACGCGGTGCCTGAGCCGCCGGATGCTTGTTCTGCACGTGCTGGTAGAATTCGTCCGGCGTCATGGCGTTAATCATGGCAATCGCGCGGTCACGATCGCGCGAGAACGTGCGAAGCAATGCCCCGGCACCGTTAGCGTAAGAAACAATCGTGGCATAACGCAGCGTGAGTGGATCGCGGATGCCGGACAGCGCAGACTGCTGGAGGATTTTGATATAGGCGGTGCCGATCTCAATATTCCTGGCGGGATCGCGTAACTCAGCGGTGGTCGGTTGCCCCCGGCGCCCCTGGGTACGGTACACTTCACGTCCGGCCGTTGCCGCTTTGATTTGCATCAACCCGACAGCATTCGAACGGCTGACCACGCCCGGATTTCCTCCGGATTCCACATTAATAATCGCGCTAATCAGTTTCTCATCCACCCCGTACTGGCTGGCCGCGCTTTCGGTAAAGAGTGACCATGTGCCCGAAATACGCGACGGCGGTGCCTGCGTCAGCGGTGTATTCTTCTCTTTAACATACGTATGCGGCGGTTCACTGGCACAGCCTGTCAGCAATAATGCTGAAATGACAAAGTAGCGAATTTTAAGCAATTTTTTATCTCGTCGCAGAAGTGGCGGAAGCTATCATACCTGGCAGGGTAAATTGCAAAATTACCGTTTATCCTAATTACAGTAGTCGGATGACTTATTGGCACTTTTTCGTCATTATCGTGACGTCTGTCACTGACTAATTTCAGGAATTTACTATGACGTCACGTTCAATCCGTCTTATCGCCCCTTCAGGTTATTGCCACAATCAGCCTGCAGCCCATCTGGGGGTTGAACGCCTGCGCGCAGCGGGGCACCAGGTTGAAAATACGGGGGCAATCGCACGGCGTTTTCAACGTTTTGCCGGTACGGATTCGGAACGCTTAGACGATATCAATGCGCTGGCCGATCTGGCGACCTTACCTGATATTGTGCTGGCAGTGCGCGGCGGCTACGGTGCCACGCGCCTGCTGCCCTCAATCAACTATGCCGCGTTACAGCGCCGCTTAGCGGACCAGCCGCTGGCACTGTGTGGCCACAGCGACTTCACCGTGATTCAACTGGCCTTACTGCAACACGCCGGAGTAATCAGCTTCAGTGGGCCGATGCTGGCGGGCAACTTTGGCGCTGCGGTTTTATCCGAATTTACCCTGCAGCACTTTTGGCAGGCGCTGACATCACCTACAGTCAGTGTGAACTGGAAAAGTGACACGCCCGATAACGGCACCTGGCACGGTACGTTATGGGGAGGAAACCTGGCGATGATCAGCTCGCTTATCGGTACGCCGTGGATGCCGGCCATCACAGACGGCATTCTGGTGATTGAGGATGTGAATGAGCATCCGTTCCGGATTGAACGTATGCTGCTGCAGCTCCACCAGTGTGGGATTCTGGCGCAGCAACGGGCGATTATCACCGGCAGTTTCACCAGCACCGCCTTGTCCGACTACGATAACGGGTTTGACTTCGCCACGGTCTGGCAGTACCTCCGCGATCTGAGCGGTCTGCCCGTTATCAGCGATCTGGATTTCGGTCACGGCCCTGACACCGTGACCCTGCCGTTGGGTGCCAGGGCGACCTTAGCGGTACATCAGGGACAGGTCAGTTTACAGGCAAGCGGGCATCCCGTATTGCGCACATAACTGGAGTTGCAGGAGATCGACATTGAAGCCGCTGTATGACGATTTGTGGATCTCTACGCCGGAGTTTCCGGAAGACGATGCCGTCGATATCATGATGCATGGGTTTTTACTGCGCCATCCGCGCGGTAATTTACTGATTGGCCGGGTGGAAAATCCGCTCGATCATGAAGTGCTGGCCGATGAGAACGGCGTGATTCGCCATTATCTGACTCACTGGCATGAGTCTGCACCGGGCGCAGCGGTAATCCAGAAGCGTTTTAGCAGCGCGCTGTACTGTCACAGCCGCTCGCTCGGGCAAATCAGCCGCTTTGTGGAGCCGGACGATACTTTTACCCAGCAGGAAACCCATTTCGGTGATTTTCATCTGTTGCCCACGCCCGGCCATACGCCCGGCAGCTGCAGCTACCTCTACCATTCGCCGCAGGGGCCGACCTATTTATTTGTCGGGGATACGCTGACGCGTGATCATGACCGCTGGGTAACGGTGTTGGTACCCGACAGCAATCCTGCCGAACTGGCGGCGTCGCTGGAGCTTTACCGTAGCCTGCGTCCCGATGTGGTACTGATGAGCACCACGCGTGGTCATCTGTCCTGGCAAAAGGTTACACTGCCCTGCTGGCTGGCCGCGATTGATGAGGCTGAGCAGCACCCGCTGGATTTGCGGCAGCAGGCGCTGCCCTCAGCATAGCGTTTTCGTCAGATAGTGACGCTGATGATGCATAATGTACTCGCCCAGCGTCAGCCGGACACGGTAACCCAGCTTTTCGTAAAACGGCTTTGCCTGAAAGCTGCCGGTATCCACCTGTGCAAAACGGCAGCCGCGCTGGCGGGCTTCCTGCTCGGCCGCCAGGACCAACTGGCGACCGGTGCCTTGCCCACGCAGCGCCTGTGCGACCCAGAGTAAATCAATGCGTAGCCAGTTGCCGGTGGTCGTGCCGGTCAATCCGGCCAATTTCATGCCCTGCGCATCGCAGATGAACAGCCCAAGGGGTTTAATCAGGTCAGCATCGTAAAACTGACTGTTCCAGGCATTCAGGCCCAGCCGGATTTCATCCAGATCCTTACTGCTCACCGTGTCAGTCAGGGTAATCTGCATTTATCTTCCTTATCGCTGCGGGTCAGGAGTCGTTGCGCTGGCGATCATCGTAGCGCTCAAGGCTCAGCGCATCGACCTCACGCGTCGTGGTACGGCGGCACGGGATCAGATCGTCGCTGTCATGGTAGACAAAGAAGGTGTCGAGATTGCTTTTGTTCACAATCAACTGATCGCCGTTGCGAAAGCGTGTAATCGCGACCTTGTCGCCGTTATCCGTGCGGGTTTGCAGCTGGCCTGCGGCAATCTGGAAATGCTGTTTCGGCCAGTAGAGCGTGCTGAGCCCATATTGCGCCCGCGAGACGGTCATAACGGGACGTCCGGGACACTGGATCTGAAACTCACTTTCGCTCCATGCGGATGCGCTGAAACCGGCGATCAGGCACAGGGCAAGACGGGCTGCTTTCATCTGATTCCTCCACTGAAAATAAGGGCGGCCACATGTCAGGTGGCGCTAAGACGCTGTAAGCAGGGGTAAAGCATCGCGCGGTGAGCGCGACCGCGCAATAAAAAACGGCACATCAGGCCGTAAGAGACGCGTGACTGGCTGCCGCCAGCGGGATGACACTCGCGCATGCGGATACCAGGCGCGACGGATGAAACTTACTCTGCCGCAACCTCCGCCGCGACCAGCATCAAGGCCAGACCGGCAGGTTCGTTGTCGAAACTGCTCATGACATCGCGGATTTCTGCCGCACAGGCAATCACCTGCTGCCTTTTCTCTGCGTCCAGCGCATCGATGGCATGGCGAATAATCATTAGACTGGCTTCTTCTTCTTTCATCTTTTATCCCTGAATTTGCTTAAGCGACGCGCAAAGATGGCAAGAATAACGTTTATTTGCACCGAAAGTCATCTTTTACATTCCCACTGCTTAACGATTGAACAAACGGCAAATCAACCCGGCGCGCGTAAACGCTATGATCATGTTATTTGTCGCGTTTCAGGCTAAAATCGATCATTCATTCTATGGACCGGGGCAGGAGCAGGCTATGTTGCGACCAGGATTTTTCATTTTTATGGCACTGCTCTCAGGCTGTTCCTCTTCGCCGAAAGGCGTGGAGTGTCCGGGCGACGTCAGCACAATTTACGGTCAGTCACTGGGGCAAACGCAGGGAACGGTATTCGATCTGGTCACCGCGTTCAGCGTCAGTCGGGCTGGCGTAAACGTGCAGAGCGGGCCGCTTCAGTCGCTGGATCGCTTTCAGTATGTCCCCTCTGCGGTGACGTCTGAAGGTTACTACGCCCAGCGCCTGTCCGATAAACAGTTTCGTCTGATCAACCCTTATCAGGACACCATGATTACCTGGACCTGTCCGTAAAGCGGGCAATCCTGACACTGCGTGATATAGTGTCAGGAAACGTCAAGCGACAGGTCAGGCTCATCATGGAAAAACGGCTGGATAACAACGGTTATATTGATTTCCCGTTCCCTGCTACCCGCAATGCAGATGGCTCTGTTAATCCCTGCGGTATCGACCTGACCCTGGAGACAGAACGGCTGGACGAGATCGCCGTGATTCGTCACTCCCCTAACCTGCAACGTTTACTGGAAGAGGTGAATTTGCAGGAAGGCCTGTTTATGACCCTGGCCTGCGACTGGCAGCAGCAGGAAAACGCGGTATGCGGATTCATTGATATCGCCTTTCGGCCCGAACTCCTTCACTGTTCTCACAAGGAGGCACTCCAGCTAGAAGCCGCCTTTTATGACTATCTGAAGGAACAAGAGCAGCAGCACGCGCTGGCAGCCGACACGCTGGTGAACTTTGCCCGTTGTGTACTTGACTGGGGCTGGTCACCGCTACAGCAACGCCAGCGCCATTATGAAAAAATTACGATTCAGTATTACTGCCAGCAGGCCGAGGATGCCGAGTGGTGCTTTGACCATCTGCGGCATTTTCTGGTGAGCTGGTATCCCAACACGCGATCCCATCCACGTCATCCCGTCAGGTGAAACAGCTGGTAATAATTTTCCTCGCCGGGCCCTCCGCGTGGTGGCGTTAACGCGCCCTGTCCGCTTCATGCCCGTCTCTCCGCGCCTTCCGCCAGTCCGATGGCCATCACCAGGCGGAGTTTTCATCTGGTCAATTCCTCCCTGACAGACGATTAATGCGTCTAAACGCAGCACAGTGGCGAAGGTTTGCTACGCTTTAAATGACTGTGATAACCAAGGAGATGAAGCATGTCAGGAAAAATTGAAGATGCCGTAAAAGAAGTCGCCGGTGCCGCAGAGCAACAATGGGGTGAAGTCACCGATTCGCCGCGTCACCGCGCCCGTGGTGCAGCCCGCCGCTACACCAACCAGGCATCCTATGCCGCACGCGATGCCGCCGACTGCATCAAAGATCAGATGCAATCTAACCCGTTTGCGGGTCTGGCGGTCGCGGCCGGTGTGGGCGTCGTACTGGGCTTCCTGCTCGGTCGTAAGTAAGTTCAAAACGGGGGCGTTTGCTCCCGTTTTTCCTTTATGTCAGCTCCCGCGTGTGGTCGTCTTTATTGAGTGTCATCAGGGCCGGGATGGAAACCAGTGCCGTTGCCATCATATACCATGCCGGAATATCCAGATTGCCCGTCTGCTTAATCAACCCTGTAATAATTAAACCCGCACAGCCGGAAAACACCGCATTGGATAACGCATAGGCGACGCCCAGCCCGGTATAACGTACCGTTGTTGGAAACATTTCCGCCAGCATTGCAGGCCCCGGCCCGGCGAGCAAACCAACCAGTCCCCCCGCTATCAGCACCACCAGCGCTTTTAGCAGCAAACTCACGCCATCCGCCTGCACTATTTTCAATAGCGGCATCGCCATAAGCAGCAGGAGTACGCTGGCGCTAACCATGACACGACGCCGACCAACGCGATCACTGACGATGCCCGCCGGGATAATTGTCAATGCGAAGCCCACATTAGCGATCACGGCAATCAGCAGCGCCTGATTCATACCGGTATGTAGCGCCGACTGCAAATAGCCGGGCATGATCACCAGACAGGTATAGCCTGCGGAGGACCACAGCATGACGCGCGCGATCGCCAGGAAAATAATTTTTATCGTCTGGCGCGGTGCAGCCCTGACACGCTGCTGTTGCTGGCGTACAAAGTCCGGCGTTTCTGTGATTGCCAGACGCAACCATAGCGCAACCAGGCCCAGCGGTAACGCCAGCCAAAACGGAATGCGCCAGCCCCATGCCAGCATCGCCTGCGGGCTGAGCAGCCAGGACAGCAGCGCCACCAGCCCCACGCCGGCCAACAGGCCAAACGCCACGGTCAGCGACTGCCAGGCACCATAGCGTCCACGTTGACCGCGCGGCGCAAATTCGGTCATCAGCGCCACCGCCCCGCCATATTCGCCGCCGGCAAATAGCCCTTGCAGGATACGCAGTGCCGTAAGCAGCACGGGCGCGAGAATGCCCGCCGTCGCATAGGTGGGAATTAACCCGATAGCGGTGGTCGCCAGCGTCATCAATATCAGGACGGTAATCAGGACAGGCTTGCGGCCCAGGCGGTCGCCCAGTCGGCCAAACACCAGGGCGCCAAGGGGGCGAAAAAAGAACGCAATGGCAAAGGACGCCCAGGTCAGGATCAGACCACTCAGCGCTGACTCGCCCTGAAGCTGAAAAAAATTGTGCGCAATAATTGTGGCGAGGAAACCGTAGATGGCAAATTCATACCATTCGATAAAGTTGCCTACCGCACCCGCGATCAGAGCGCGTTTTGGGTGTTTTACGGGTGAAAGAGGCGTTTCCATTCAGGGTTCCTCCGGGATTTATGCAAAATCAGTACGGCGTTGACAGTGAGAGTATAGAATTTCAGCCGATACGATTTTGTCTCCCGGACGAAAATAATCACATCACACCCTGGCGCCCTGCCCTTCGCGCAGTGCCGACAGCAATATACCGCTGGACACTGTACGTAAAGAGTTGCTGCGTCATCAGGACATTCGGCCAGCCGGGCATGAAGTTTCTTACCCGTTGAATATTTTACGCATCACAGTACGTAAAGCGATGAATGCCTGACAGGACGGGAGCATTCGCGCGGCTGAGGCACGTACACTGGAATAGTCGCTAAACGCGCCGCAGGGCTTTACATAGCAAATCGTGTCAGGGGGAAAAACCGGATACCGCGTGGCAGCAAAACGCCGGATGCAAAAACCCACCAGACAGCAGACACAGCCTTGCTGTCTGTTATAGCCTGGGGCTATGGCTCGCGGGTATAACGTTGCGCATCTTCCGCCATGCGGCCCGACGGCTCAGCCTTTAGCGCCGACTGTTCACGTCAGGCAGACAGAGAGCTGTCAACGGCATTCCCTCGGCCTTTCCGTTCTGAATCCTAAACCAATAAGCCGGCCAAATACGAAGCGCAGAAACGGGAATTTACGCATCATGGCGGGCATCTTACTTTGCCCGCTGGCACGTGGCTTGTTGCTGCTCATTTTAATTTGCAGGAACTGGGTCGCCACGGTAGGAAACTGACGGCGTTTCTGGACTTTATGGAGATCGCTTAACTTCAGCGTTCCCCTGCGCAGTGGTCGTGTTAACAGGTTCGCCGCCGCCACCGCATCCTGAATCGCCAGGTTAACCCCAACCCCGCCGATCGGTGACATAGCATGCGCCGCATCGCCAATGCACAGCACGCCCGGTTTTGCCCACTGATCCAGACGGTCTATCCGGATAGACAACAGTTTGAGTTTTTCCCAACTGTCGACCTCCGCCAGACGTGAAGCGGCAAAGGGCGAAACCGCCGCAATAGTGTCTTTAAGCGCATCCAGCCCCTGCGCCTGTAAGGCCTCAAACTGGCCTTTGGGAATGGTAAGACCACACTGCCAGTAATCCCCCCGATCAATGACGATAAAATTGTTGCGCGGGCCGGTATGGCCCATGCCGGTCAGCGGATCGTCGGGCTGTTTATTGAGGTGGAACCAGAGAACGTCGCGCGGCGCCCCGAAATGCTGGCTGCTGAGCCCGGCCTGGGCACGAATAACGGAATCCCGTCCGTCCGCTCCCACCACCAGACGGGCGCGAATTTCCATTGGCTGGCCTGCCTGCTCCGCCAGTACGCCGCACACCTGACCATTCTCGGTGATCAACTCACGACACACGGTCGATTTAAGCAGTGTAAAACCTGAAAACTGCGCGCTTTTCTCCGCCAGAAAATTCAGAAAGTCCCACTGCGGCATAAAGGCAATAAAGCGGCAACGCACCGGCAGGCGGGAGAAGTCGGCCATCGTGACCTCTTCACCGCCCATTTCTGCCTGCAGTTTTTCGACACGCTGATGCGGCAGCGTGAGCAGCGCATCAAGTAAGCCCAGATGGTGCATGATTTGAAGGGTGGAGGGATGAATGGTATCGCCACGAAAGTCGCGCAGAAAATCAGCGTGCTTCTCCAGCACTACCACCTGCAACCCTGCGCGGGCCAGGAGATAAGCCAGCATTAACCCTGCCGGACCGCCGCCAATGATACAACAGTCGGCGCTGTCGTGTTTTGAAGATGACATAGTGACTCCCTCATACTGTATCTGGTGAGTCTAAGCCAGTATCGACGATATTCGTACCGAAGGAATGTGGGGCTATTCAGATCGCCGTCGGAAAAAGCTGCATACGCTGGCCGATCAGGTTTCAGGTTCTGACTGTTTTATCTCAACCAGCACCAGCGGGCATTTTTTGACCTGACAGGCATGATGGTAAGCCAGCGAACAGACCGCACAGTAATCGGCCGAGTCGGAAGAGTATTCGTACTCCTGAAAGTAACGGAATCCGCCTCTGTCATCATTGGCACGCGCACTATAGAACGCGTGGTCGGCAAGCTGCGCATCCAGTTGTCTGAATGTCAGCGCGTTAGGATTGTGGTAACCCACTTTAATACGATATGTCGTCATGCAGACATCATCATCGCCAGCGCACCTTCCCGCAAATTGTTATCGTTGTTGATTGTGATAGATAGAGGTTATCGAAACAGCGCCTGCAAACGATACGGTACTCCGGTGTTTACACCGCTTGCGTTTCACAAAACAGGGAGAACAGTTGCTCTCCCGATTAACGGACTGGATTGACAGGCAGCTATACACTAAATGCAACTTTCCATTCACATCCCACCCTTAACTTCATAATAAAAAAGTCAAGACATCATTACATTGTCAAGCTTAATAAATAAATGCCATCTGTCTGTAAGTAGACACAACAGGACAAAAAATTCCTGACTAATTCGTGCATTATTGCGCAAATATTAAATACAACAACAAAAAGCTAGCATTTTAAAAACAACAAACACAGAGCCTTATCATATCCATATTGCTTTTTTATAAAATTAAAATCACAGCAAACTACGTGTAGAGTGAGATAAAAGTCATACGCACCACATTTTTATCTTAAAGTGCGATAGTTTTTTTGATCGCGCCGGTGGAATTAACCGAAAATTCCTGGAGAAAACAAAATCGTCTTAACTTGCTACAAGTCACGTGCTTCTTTAGTTCAAAATAAATTGCACAACTGTGGGAGGAATCGCGTTTTTGTAGACACAGAAATGAAAGAGCCCATCTTCGGAATATTCCCTGCATAAAACGCGAGTCATCTGGCCAACACATTGAATCAGAAGATTTAATGATGATATGGTTATCACACCTTCCTAAACGAGCAGCAGGACCGGCTTATGCGAAGGATTACGCGAGAAAGCATTTATTGCTTTAGTTGTCGATACCGATGTGAATTGGCCAGCGAGCTAACAGAAGAAATTAAACGTTGCCCGATCCAGAAAGTGTCCATTTGGCCCGCAAAGAATTACTTCTTAATGAATGGCGTTTTATCCCTGGTGGCGGGACGATATGAAAGTTTATTTATTAAAGGCTGCATGTTTGTTGATTTTTCATCACATAACATCCGTTTTTTCACCAACCATAACTGGCTGGACTATTTAAAATCACCGGGGTTAATCATCATCCTGGTTTGCGATCGCCGACTGGCGTCCCTCGCAGCCTTCTGGAAAAAACAGGACAAAAGCATCAATACGGTGATCTATCCGGGAACGGGGATTACCGAGATGAAAAAATCAATAAACGCATGTTATTACGGTTTAAAAGGAGGTGAAAAAAAAGGTGTTAATCCGTTAACCAGCGATGAGGTTAATTTTCTGGAACTGGTGAGTCATGGATTATCTCTGGGTGAAATTTCAGAAAAAATGCGCCTTGGCGTAAAAAAGATTTATTGCATAAAAGATTCAGTGCGCCGCAAGACGGGAACCAGCCTGAATCAGTTGTTCTCCAGTTAATAATGTAAAAGGAAAATACAATCATGTTAAATACTAAGGCTATGATCTTACCTCTGTTAATCAGCACGGCTCTGGTATCAGGACAGGCACTGGCAAATTCTGCTAACACTATTAACTTTCAGGGCGAAGTGAGCGATGAAACCTGTTCAGTAAGTGTGAATGGTAATGAAAGCGCCCCGCTTGTACTCATGCCAACCGTGGCCGTGAATGAATTAGATACGAGCGGGAAAGTTGCCGGTAAGACGGACTTCTCCGTGTCCATCAGCGGCTGTACCGGGTCCACAAATTCCACCCGTGTATCCACCGTGTTTGTGGGTAACAATGTGAGTGCTGCCGGTAACCTGAAAAACAGTGGCAATGCCGAAAACGTCGAAATCCAGTTGCTGGATCCGGCAGGTAAAGAAATTAATTTAACCAGCACCTATACCGGTGACGGTGATTTGACCCTGAGCTCAGGCGAAACCGAAAAATCAGCGACCTATTCTGCCCAGTATCTGGCTACTGATGTGGCCACTGCGGGTACCATCAGCGCTTCACTTCAGTATGCCGTGACTTATCAGTAATCCTTACCCGGTGCACTCCCATAAAGCGGAGTGCACAATAAATAATTGAGAACCTGTCTATGTTTATTCGCCAACACTTATTTGCTTTAAAAGTTTCGCTGGCATTAGTTCCGGCATTATTACTTCCCATTTGTGCTAATGCCAGCGTGACGATTATGGGCAGTAGGATTATTTATCCTGAACAGGCGCGCTCAGTAGATGTGCAGTTTAAAAATAATGATGCTATTCCTTATGTTATTCAGAGCTGGTTTGATAACGGCAATAAAGATTCCCAGCCGGATGGCCAGGTAAACACGCCTTTTATCATAACGCCGCCGGTATTTCGCATTCAGCCTAAAGCCGGACAAATTGCCAAGATAATATTAAACAATGCCGTCTCACAAGCCCAGGATCGTGAATCCGTTTACTGGTTCAATACACTTCAGATTCCGCCTTCTAATATCGCCAAAGATAACGCGCAAAATGCAATGTTGGTGGTATTACGTAACCGCATGAAGGTGTTTTATCGCCCTAAAAGCATTGGCGCGCCTAAAAATATCCTTAAAGGTATAAAGGTCACATCCTTCTATCAGGCGAATAAGGGTATGGGTATTGAAATTGATAATCCCCAACCCTGGCACGCTTCATTAGTAGACGTTGTATTAAAAGTGGGTAATCAGTCTTTAAAGCGAGATGCGGATATGGTTTCACCCTTTTCCCGGCAAACTTACTGGTTCAATAACAGTAAACGCCTTAAGGGCTCAGGGGTGATTACAGTCTCGGCAGTTAATGATCAGGGAGCTAAAATCAGTGAAAACTTTACGGTTGAAGTTAATTAGTCCGAAACTCATAGCTTTTACCGTGTCGGCCTGTTTCTCTTACGGTGTATGCAGCGAAGAATATTATTTTGACTCCTCGCTTTTTCAAGGGGCGACATTTGGGAAAAACCTCGAACAATTCAATCAAAATGAAATTGCGCAGGGAAATTACCTGGTTGATATTTACCTCAATAGTAAAATGATTAAATCTGGGGTAAAAATAAACTTCAGGAAATTTAACGACCAGGGCGGAGTAGAGCCTTGTCTGTCTGAAGAAATCGTAACGCTATTGCAAATAAAAACCCTGCGCACCGGACAACCGACAGCATCTTGTCGGCCTTTATCCGGCTGGACAGAAGCGGGCAGCTGGCGTTTCGATCAGGCATCGCTTCGTTTGCACTTTACATTACCTATGGCAAGCCTGAACCGGACTCCGCGTGGCTACATCCCCGTATCGGAATGGGATGAGGGCGTTACAGCATTATTTTTGCGCCACAACACCAATTTCACCTGGTCAGAAAATCGCTCGTCAAATTACCGATATGAATATTTGTGGAGCGGAATAACGGCAGGCACCAATCTGGAAAAATGGCAGTTCCGTCATCAGGGCAATATGCGCTATTTGCGTAACAGCAGAACCGGAAGCCGTTACCAGTACAACCAGGTCAGAAGCTGGGTCCAGCGGCCTTTAGAGGGGATAAACAGTCAGCTTGCTTTAGGTGATAACTACACCAGTAACTCCCTCTTCGGTAGCCTTGCATTCAACGGTATCAAACTCGCCTCTGATGAACGCATGTGGCCACAGGGCAAACGGGGTTATGCACCAGAAGTTCAGGGTGTTGCCACTTCCGATGCCCGCGTTATCGTGCGTCAGCTTAATAACGTGATCTATGAGACAAGCGTTCCCCCCGGCCCTTTTGTCATCGACGACCTGTATAACACCAGCGGTCAGGGAGACCTTGAGGTTGAGGTCATCGAAGCTAACGGTAAGCGTTCTACCTTTACGGTGCCCTACTCTTCTGTACCGGATTCTGTTCGTCCAGGAAACTGGACATACGGTCTGGCGCTGGGACGTGTACGTCAGTATTACAGCGTAGAAAACACGTTTTTTGAAGGTGTCTTACAGCGCGGCATCAGTAACCGCTTCACGGCGACGGCCGGTTCACGCCTCGCAAAAGATTATCAGGCATGGCTGGCAGGCGGTGTATGGGGTTCACCGGTCGGTGCTGTAGGTATGAACACCATTTTTTCACAAGCACGCGTTGAGCAAAACAAAAAAACGACCGGCTGGCGTGCCGAACTGAGCTACAGCAAAACCTTTGAAACCGGGACAAATCTGGTTTTAGCCGCTTACCGTTATTCCACCAGCGGTTTTCGCGATCTGCAGGACGTTTTGGGCGTCAGAAGGCAGAATGACACAGGTATCAGCTACTACTCCGATTCGATGAACCAGCGTAACCGGTTATCCGCAACCCTGGGGCAGTCATTTGATGACGTCGGTATGTTTACCCTGAGCGCCAGCACAGCCGATTACTACAACAATAAATCCCGCATCACTCAGTTGCAGCTTGGCTATAACAACAACTGGAAAAAGATCAGTTACGGCTTCAACGTCGCACGTCAGCGCACGACCTGGAATACAACGCGATCCGATCTGGATCTCTTCAATCGCCAGGACGACACTCGCGCGCAACGTTATACCGAAAACACCTTTTCCTTTAATATCTCAATGCCTCTTGCCTGGAACAACACCTCTTCTGTTTCCTATTACTATAACCAGTCAAAACAAACACGTAGCTCATCGCTGTCCCTGTCAGGATCGGCGGGTGACAACAATGATATTTCTTATTCTGTCTATGGCGGCAGTGAACATTATCGCAATGGCAATAGTGGACAGGCACTGAACTTCGGCGGAAACGTTCAGCAAAATACGCGTCTGGGCGCTGTTCGCGCCAACTATGGTCAGGGCGAAAACTATCGTCAGGCTGGGCTGGGGGCATCCGGCACCGTGGTGCTTCACCGGGGCGGCATTACACTTGGCCCATACAGCAGTGAGACATTCGCCCTGGTTCAGGCCGATGGCGCACAGGGCGCGCTGGTACGAAATGGTCAGGGAGCTGTCATCGATCGCTTTGGCTATGCCATTTTGCCCTCACTCAGTGCCTATCGCGAAAATAACATCAGTCTGGACACGCTGGACATGAATGCCGATGCCGAACTGAGCGGCGGTAGTCAACGTGTGGTCCCCTATGCGGGGGCTGTTGTACGGATAAATTTCGCCACCATCAAAGGCAAAGCTGTCTTGATCTCGCTCACCAGTAATGCGGGGGAAACGCCCCCTATGGGCGCTGAAGTTCGTGATGCCGACAACACGGTTATTGGTGTCGTCGGTCAGGGTGGTCAGCTTTATGCACGTGTCCCCCACGACTCCGGCACACTTAAAGTCAGTTGGGATAACGATGGTCAACAAACCTGCCTGGTGAATTATCAAATTACCGGAAAGCAAGACGATCACCTGATCCAGCTTACCGGCTTATGTAATAAGGAGTAGCGCGTGTTCACAAGAATCCTGCTTTTGTTAATCACTACCCTACTGGTACCGCTTCCACTTCTGGCGAATTGCACAAAGGTCACGAGTCAGGGCCAGCTTTCCCAGGCCGCTAAAGATGCCGGCTATACCGCAAAGGGATGGGAAGGTGCCTGTGATGAGTGCACAGGGCGGCTGGCATTGCCTGCAATCATCAATATCAATTCGGGCAAGCTGTTTCAGCCCTCGGGGACGTTGCTGGCCAGTGCGGTCGGCCATCCGCTCAACAACCCGATGAGGGATGCGTTTACGCCGAATCAGATTCTGTACCGCTGCGACATGGGTGATGCGGATAAACTCTTTGAAATGTATTCCACGAATGGCGACAGAGAAGAAGCCGGTAAATATGCCACCAGCGAGGTTGAAGGCGCTTATTTTGATAAGTTCAAAAATGTGGCGGTCAGACTGACCAACCTTACCACGGGTGAATATTACAGCCGCTACTGGAAAGCACGGCAGCTTAGTGCCAGCGACTGGTATACCGACGGGCAAAAAATCTACATCCCGGCCAGTATATTTAGCAGTGTGCTCTACGAAATATTTAAAATCGATGAAGGTAAACATTACGTCAATAGTGACAACTATTATTTTGAGACAAACAATCAACCCCGCGGATATATTGCATTTAAAGGTCCTGGACTGGAAAGTAATAATCTTTATCCCGGTGCGGATCATTCCACGGTGTGGAATGGCTGGCACTATGACTGGCCTGTTGGCTGGAGTTCGTGGAAGACAGTCACCTATGTTCGCGGCGCAGCCTGCGAGGTGTACGATTACCCCGCGGTCGTCTCTCTGCCATTAACCAGCGTGGGTGTTTTAGCCGCTGGAGGCAGCAGCCAGGCACCTTTTTCCATTACCCTCCGCTGCGAGACCGGGGCAACGTCCGGGATCAAGAATTCCACTGTGACATCAGCCAACGTCGCAATGGGTTTTCTGGTAAATCAGCCTCGGGCCGTGGCAATGGCTCAGACGCTGGGCCTGACCACCAGCAGCGGTGGATTAACCTGGCTGCTCGACACAAACTATGGCGACAATAACGGCGGTTCGGCCTCTGGTGTAGGGATAAAAATTTACAACAGTGCGGGTGCCGCACTCAACCTGTTGCCCGATATAAGCAGTACCGGCACAGGCAATACGCGTGGATGGTATGCCTATAAAGATTTAACCACACTTACGTCATCAGACAACGGTGAGATCTACAGCGGCGATTTTACTGCCTCCCTTGAGGCTATTCCCGGACAAGTTATCACTTCAGGAACCGTTAATGCACAGTTACAAGTGGTGGTCAGTTTTCAGTAGCAGCCTGTATTTACTCACGGCGTTATTGTCAACGCAGGCAGTTGCCGTTGTAAACATTGATAAAACCCGCATTATTTTCAATGCCAACGAGATTGCGCAATCCGTCAATCTGGTCAACAGTGAAAACAGCCCTGCCGTTTTACAAATCTGGACAGATGACGGCGATATCTATGCCCCGCCAGAGAAGAGCAAAACACCGGTCATGGCTATGCCGCCGGTCTTGAAAATGCAGCCCGGCGAATTACGCTCTATAAAGCTGATGCTGACCTCACGCGCTGGCTTACCCCCCGGGAAAGAAACCCTGTACTGGCTGAATATCTACCAGATACCGGCGCTCAAAAAATCTGACAACCAGCGCGATAAAAAAGTCGTTCTGCCGCTGCGTCTTCGCCTGAAGGTTTTTGTACGTCCGACAGGGCTGGGTGCACCCCGGCCGGAAGATGCACAAAAACTACGCTTTACCCGACAAAGCCAGCAAATCATGATTTCTAACCCTACGCCCTGGTATATGAGCCTGAACGCGAAAGTGGAAAAAGCGGTATTGAGAAATATTATGGTCGCACCGCTGTCTGATATTGTGGTTCCCGTCACCACTTCCGTTAATCCTGGCGCAAACGTCGAATATGAAGTGATTGATCAGAACGGTAACGTTGAGAAACATCGCAGCACGCTTCGCGCGACAGTTGGGAAGTAGCCGAATTACCTATTTTTGGCACAAAGAGAGATGATATGGAACGCTGATGAGGCACTGAAACGCAGTGCCTCTGACAAGGTTCGTTCTTCGATGAAGCGCAGTTTTTATCTTTTTAATTTTTCGTAAGCGGGCAAAACACGGCATTCAACTGGAAACTTCCATATTCGATATTATCTCTCTTATCTTCTTCATTTTCATACACCATAATTTCCATAATTGCCTCGGTAAACAGATAGCCATTAATGGGCAAAATAAACATGTTTTCATTAATTATACCGTCCTCGACAAGATTATGGTAAATTTTAACATTCTCCTTTTGATATTCCAGGAAGTCGCCGACAGTGTCGAACCTGTCAGCCGTAGTTCCATAAGGAAAAATATTTCGCGTACCGTTGTAGTTAATGAATACGTATCCAGGGCTGACAAATGGACCACCGGACCAGTGTATTATGCCGGTATCGCATCCGACCCGATAAAGGCGCATCGCTACCTTGTATTTTTTTTGCGCCTCCGTAACGTCCGGATTGATTTCTACTGCCCCCATAGAAAGAATATCTCCGGGCTGATGACCGTTCAGACTCCATGGGATCATTTTTGCATTTCTGAAAAACCACATATATCGCTCCTATATATAAGGACAAATCACCTTTGGATACTATTCACAGCTGTAATATTTTCAAAATTAAAACTATCTCACATTATTGCAGCCACCCCGAATATGACGGGATCGCGTATAGAAGTACGCCTGTTAATATAAACATGTTAAATTAATTCAAATAAAACCTGATCGACTCACAGAATATCGGCAGCACCCAGCATAAACACTATTAATTTTGAAAAAACTGCATCATAAATAAAAGCCGGAGGAAGCTGGCAATCCCCCTAAAAACCTTATATCTGAATATAGACCACCCTGGAAATAAACTATTGTTTCAGATCAGTAAACGGGCCATTTTACAAACACAACCTGTTAATCACAAAAAAAAGAGTACAGCGCTTAAATACTTGACAGAAGAAAAAATGAAAAAGAAATTTAACCACCCACCGCGGAAATTAAAGAATGACACCAGAAAAAAACTTATTCAAACCCTATGAAAAGCCCTGGGAATGTAAGAAAAAGCACACAATGCATTATCACTACAATAAAAAAAGAAGATAAGACATCGAAGCATGTCATTTTATCATGCTGGACGCCACCCTCAATAAAAGCATTAAAGTGGGAAAAAACTCAAAACGATAAAGTTTACATTCAAAAAAAATACTAATAAAACAAAACCCTCTAAAATAGTTAATTACATCGTCATTTCCCCAATCAAATTCAGAACATTATTTTATTACCGAAACCATTACCAACATAAAAATAAAAGTTTAAAGCAAGAATGATTAATGGAATAAAGTAATAACAGAATAACCCCAAAATCACTAACCTAATAATAACTACTAAAAAACTGTTCACGCGATGGAATAAAAATCACCGAAAGACAAGTAGAGTATAAAAATTTATTTTTCATATCAACAATAATAAAAACGTGCAATTAACCATCATCATGAAGCGATAATAACCTCCTAATAATCAAGGAATGTTATAAAAAATCTAAAAGAATCAGAGGATCAAGAAAAATCAAAGAGCAGCACTTCAGCAACACTGCTCATTAATAAATTTGACAACTTTATCATCTATGTAATATTAACAAACCAACATCATTATTAATCATTTTGATTAAAATCTAATCCATCAAAACGATTTAAACCGCACATATGAGATGTTTTTTAAGACAGATTATGTGCTACAGCAACATATACCGTAGTCCAGCTTATCCCACGTAATCCGTTTTTCTCATTATCCGGATGTAGAACTTGATGGATTTCTTTGTCCTGAATAGGCGCACCACCATCTATAGTACTTTGATTGGGAAATAAGGCCACTGTAGGTGTTTTAACTGCGATGGCGAGATGTAAGGGGCCGGTATCTCCAACAACCAACGTAGTAAAACCACTTATTTTTTCAGCCAATTGTATCAAATTTGTGCTTCCGGCAACATTTACCACCCTGTCACTTGGCGTTTTCATTCCCTCAATAATACGTTGGTTAAGTGCTTTTTCCCCCGGCGCACCAATGAGCTCAATGACCAAATCGCTATGCTCCTCAATTAATTTACTAATGAGCTGCGAAAAAGCTGATTCAGGCCAACATCTTTCAGTACTGGATGCCCCCGCATGTATGCCAATGACAGGTTTATCATAGGTCTGTGGCTTGTAAGGTGCAGGAATAAACATCGATTCGGACTTGACAGTAATACCCACTGATTCAAGCATTTCGGTTTTTTGTCGGATAAAGTGGATATTGCCTTTTGTTCTGTTATCGTAGAATGCAGAAAGGCAATTTTTCAGAACAAAGTCTTCTCTGCCCTGATAATCAGTATAATAAACATCTTTTAGTATATAATGTGAACCTGCTAACGAGGCGGTAATGATGTCGTAAGGTGTTCGAGAATGAAGGATAAAAGTTGCATCAATCTCTTTTTTTCTCAATGCTCTAATTAAAGTGAGCATACCTGAAACCTTTCCTCCCCAATACAGTACGTCATCAAAAATATCGCTCTCTGCGACCAGAGGATAATTCCTTTTTAAGATGACTAAAGTGATTTTAGCATCAGGCCAACGCTCTTTTATCGCGCGGATAGACGGCGTATTAAATAAAAAGTCACCCAAAGCTGTATTTGAAATAATAGCAATGCTTTTAAGTTCGTCTTTTTCAGAAAAACGAGCAATTTTTTTTACACGATAGCCAGTAACTTTCCACGCGGAAAGGAATAATTTTGCAGCGATTTGTTTTGCGATTTTACTCATTAAAATTGTCCCGACTCAAGTCTTATTAACCTAACAGATTAGCCGTAATGATTGTCGCAGATGCCGTTACCGTGCCAGACGCATCGTATGCTCATCAGCATTAAACTAATACTTAATTCACATTATATATTATAAATTACCTACCGCGAAGAAACTGTCTGCTTTGATTAAATACACGCTCTGATGACAAGATGATGACATACTCTTCTGGTTCGAATTTGTTCATGTGCTATCTTTTTTCATTATCAAAGACAAAAGCTCAAAGCCATCTCACCGCCTGCCAAACAAAATATGGTGCAATATCTGCCCCCTTGTTTCCCTTCTCTCATCATTCACACTTTCGGAGCGCTAGATTTCAGGCTTTCAGCTTTAAAATGCCGGAAACCATACTGACATTAACAGCCGTTCTAAAACACCCCAATTTTATGAGCAGCATTTACTGGCTGAAAGACGGTATAAAGGTAGCTGATACCAGGAATGAGGCAGTTACGAGGCTTCTCAATAAACAGTTAAATATCGTGATGACTGGGCAAAGAATGGACCACTACCCACGCTCAGGGTGCTCTTTAGTGAGTAATCTTGAGGAGAGAATGTTGCAAATGTTGGCAAAATTAATCGCTACACAAAAAGCCGACATAAATTAAGCATCTATGTCGGCTCCATTTTTAATGAGAAAGTGTTACATATTCGCGATAATCGCGTCACCAAACTCTGAACATTTCAGCAGCTTAGCGCCATCCATCAGACGTTCGAAGTCATAGGTCACGGTCTTGGCAGCGATTGCGCCTTCCATGCCTTTAACAATCAGGTCTGCGGCTTCGAACCATTCCATATGACGCAACATCATTTCAGCGGACAGAATCACGGAACCTGGGTTCACTTTATCCTGACCTGCGTACTTCGGTGCCGTACCGTGGGTGGCTTCGAACAGCGCACATTCGTCACCGATGTTTGCGCCTGGTGCAATACCGATACCGCCAACCTGCGCCGCCAGGGCGTCAGAGATGTAGTCACCGTTCAGGTTCATACAGGCGATAACGTCATATTCTGCCGGACGCAGCAGGATTTGCTGCAGGAAGGCATCGGCGATCACGTCTTTTACGATGATCTCTTTACCGGTGTTTGGATTTTTAAATTTCATCCATGGGCCGCCATCGATCAGCTCGCCGCCGAACTCGTCTTTCACTAACTGGTAACCCCAGTCTTTGAAGGAGCCTTCGGTGAACTTCATGATGTTGCCTTTGTGTACCAGCGTCAGTGAATCACGATCGTTAGTGATGGTATATTCCACTGCTGCACGGACCAGGCGCTTGGTGCCCTCTTCCGAACACGGTTTAACACCGATACCGCAGTTTTCTGGGAAGCGAATTTTCTTCACGCCCATTTCTTCACGCAGGAATTTGATGACTTTATCCGCTTCTGGCGTGCCCGCTTTCCATTCGATACCGGCATAGATATCTTCGGAGTTTTCGCGGAAGATCACCATATCCGTGTCTTCAGGACGTTTTACCGGGCTTGGTGTACCGGTGTAGTAGCGCACCGGACGCAGGCAAACGTACAGATCCAGTTCCTGACGCAGCGCAACGTTCAGAGAACGGATGCCGCCGCCAACTGGCGTGGTCAGTGGGCCTTTGATCGCTACGCGGTATTCTTTGATTAAATCGAGGGTTTCTTGCGGCAGCCAGACATCCTGACCGTAGAGTTCAACCGATTTTTCACCGGTATAAATCTCCATCCAGGAGATTTTACGCTCGCCGTTGTAGGCTTTTTTCACAGCGGCATCAACCACTTTCAGCATCACTGGTGACACATCAACGCCGATACCATCCCCTTCGATGTAAGGGATAACCGGGTTATTTGGGACAACCAGTTTACCTTGATTCAGGGTGATTTTCTGACCTTCCGCCGGAACAACTACTTTGCTTTCCATTAACCTCTCCTTCGAGCGATTTTTTGTTAATGATTTGTAAGATGCGCGTCAATACTACTTGAATATTCACGCCACGCCAATCACCGCAATTTCGCGTTATAATGCGCTGAATGTTCCAGACTGCAAAGCGTATGCGAAAAACTAATCAGACTTCTCATCCAAATAAACGATTCAGCCGACAAACACGTCCCGTGCATCGCAAGGCGTCCTCGCCGCCTGCCGTCCGCCGCGTGCTTCTGTTCAACAAACCCTTCGATGTTCTGCCGCAATTTACCGATGAAGCCGGCCGCCGCACACTCAAAGATTTTATCGACGTGAGTGACGTTTACGCGGCGGGCCGACTCGATCGCGACAGCGAAGGACTGATGGTCCTGACTAACGATGGTCCGCTACAGGCGGCGCTGACGCAGCCCGGCAAGCGCACCGGCAAGATTTACTATGTGCAGGTGGAAGGCGCGCCTGAGGAAACCGATCTACAACCTTTGCGTGATGGCGTTAATCTGAAAGATGGCCCGACGTTACCGGCTGGCGTCGAAAAAGTGGCTGAGCCCGACTGGTTGTGGCCGCGCCAGCCGCCGATTCGCGAACGCAAAGCCATTCCAACACAGTGGCTGAAAATAACACTTTTTGAAGGACGCAACCGTCAGGTCAGACGTATGACGGCCCATATTGGCTTTCCAACCCTGCGTCTGGTGCGCTATGCCATGGGCGAGTTTACGCTGGGCGATTTGGCCCCGGGTGCCTGGCGCGATATCAGCGCACAAGACTGACTGCCATTATCATTTCCATAACTTTAAGTTAACAATTCAGGAGGATCGATGTTTAAACCGCATGTCACCGTCGCGTGCCTGGTGCAGGCTCGGGGTGCATTACTGGTCGTTGAAGAACGCGTCAACGGCATCGCCACCTGGAACCAGCCTGCCGGTCATCTTGAAGCCGATGAAACGCTGCATGAAGCCGCATCACGGGAATTGTTTGAAGAGACCGGCATTCGGGCCGAAATGCAGTATTTTATCGGCATAAACCAGTGGATCGCCCCGGATAATACGCCTTTTGTGCGGTTTCTGTTTGGCGTGGATCTGGACGATATCCAGCCAACGGCTCCGCAGGACAGCGACATTGATTGCTGCTGGTGGGTCGCGCCAGAGCAGATTCTGTCGGCCTCTAACCTGCGTTCGCCCCTGGTTGCCGAAAGCGTACGCCGCTGGCAACAGGGCGTACGCTATCCGCTCGACCTGATCAGCCCGTTCAACTGGCCGTTTCATGAAGGTGCGCACCCGCGTTCAGCGTGATAGAATGCGCCGCCTGTTTTACTGTTTTGCGAGCTTGTGATGTCTGATAACTGCCAGAAAAAAGTGATCGTCGGAATGTCCGGCGGCGTCGATTCTTCCGTTTCCGCCTGGTTACTGCAACAGCAGGGCTATCAGGTTGAAGGCCTGTTCATGAAGAACTGGGAGGAAGACGATGGCGAGGAATACTGTACCGCCGCTGACGATCTGGCGGATGCGCAAGCCGTGTGCGACAAGTTAGGTATTAAACTGCACAAAGTGAACTTTGCGGCAGAGTACTGGGACAATGTCTTTGAACACTTCCTGGAAGAGTACAAAGCGGGCCGCACTCCCAATCCCGATATCCTGTGTAATAAAGAAATCAAATTCAAGGCGTTTCTGGAGTTTGCCGCAGAGGATCTGGGTGCAGACTTCATCGCCACCGGGCACTATGTCCGCCGTCAGGATATCGATGGCCGCAGCCACCTGCTGCGCGGTCTGGATGGTAACAAAGACCAGAGCTATTTCCTTTACACACTCAGCCACCAGCAAATCGCGCAGAGCCTGTTCCCGGTCGGCGAGCTGGAAAAGCCTGAAGTGCGTCGCATCGCTGAACAACTTGAGCTGGTGACGGCGAAGAAAAAAGACTCCACCGGCATTTGCTTCATTGGTGAACGCAAGTTTACCGAATTCCTCGCGCGCTACCTCCCTGCCCAGCCGGGTGAAATTGAAACCGTCGACGGACAGGTTGTGGGTGAGCACCAGGGCCTGATGTATCACACGCTCGGCCAGCGTAAAGGGCTGGGCATTGGCGGTCTTAAAGAAAGCAAAGACGATCCCTGGTACGTCGTTGATAAAGATGTGGCGCGCAACCGCCTGATCGTGGCGCAGGGCGGCGACCATCCCCGACTGATGTCAGTGGGTCTGATTGCCCAGCAGTTACACTGGGTTGATCGTCAGCCGCTAACCGCACCGCTGCGTTGTACGGTGAAAACCCGCTACCGTCAGACCGATATCCCCTGCGAAATTATCCCGCACGGCGAGGATAAAATTGAAGTCCGGTTTGATGAGCCCGTTGCTGCGGTCACGCCGGGTCAGTCTGCGGTGTTCTACCTTGATGAAGTCTGCCTGGGTGGCGGTATCATCGAAGAACGTTTGCCTTGGGTTGCCGCATAATACCGGTGGGAATAACGCGTAAACAGGAGTAACCGTGGCAAAAAACTATCAGGACATTACCTTTGCACTGGCGGGGATTTGCCAGGCGGCCCATCTGGTGCAGCAGTTAGCCAATCAGGGACATTGTCAGCCGGAGGCGCTGACGGTGTCACTGCGCAGCGTACTGGACCTGAATCCTCCCTCGACCCTGGCGGTATTTGGTAACAACGAAGCCAACCTGCGCATGGGGCTGGAAACCCTGATGGCCGTGTTGAACAGCACGCAACGTCAGGGCGCTGGTGCCGAACTGACCCGTTACACGTTGAGCCTGATGGTACTGGAGCGCAAGCTCAATGCGAACAAGCAGGCTATGAACACCCTGGCTCAGCGTATCAGCCAGCTCGATCGTCAGCTGGCGCATTACGCGTTGGAATCCGACACTATTCTGAGCGCCATGGCGGGTATTTATGTCGATGTGATTAGCCCGCTCGGCCCACGTATTCAGGTAACCGGATCGCCGGCAGTGCTACAGAATTCCCTGCTACAGAGTAAAGTTCGCGCCACGCTGCTGGCCGGCATTCGTGCCGCCGTGTTGTGGCAACAGGTTGGCGGAGGCCGACTGCAGCTGATGTTTTCGCGCCAGCGTTTACTGCGCGAAGCCAAATCGATTTTATCCCGCCTGCCACTGACTTACTGAGTCAGTGAGGCAAACACCGTTAAATGAATCAGGAGTTGCACTGATGGAATTATCCTCTCTGACCGCCGTCTCACCTGTCGATGGTCGTTACGGCGATAAAGTCAGCCCGCTGCGCGCAATTTTCAGCGAATTTGGTTTGCTGAAGTTCCGCGTTGAGGTTGAAGTTCGCTGGTTACAAAAACTGGCTGCGACCGCAGAGATCAAGGAAGTTCCTGCATTTGATGCTGACGCAAACGCTTTCCTTGACGAGATCGTCGCCCGTTTCAGCGAAGCAGACGCCGCACGCATCAAAACCATTGAGCGCACCACCAACCATGACGTGAAAGCGGTTGAGTATTTCCTGAAAGAAAAAGTGGCGGATGTGCCCGCCCTGCATGCAGTGTCGGAATTTATTCATTTTGCCTGCACCTCGGAAGACATTAATAACCTGTCCCATGCGTTGATGCTGGAAACAGCACGCCGCGATGTCATTCTGCCTTACTGGCAGCAGCTGATCGCCGCCGTAAAAGGCCTGGCGCAGGAATACCGTGATATTCCCCTGCTGTCTCGCACGCACGGCCAGCCCGCTACGCCATCGACCATGGGTAAAGAGATGGCCAACGTAGCCTACCGCATGGAACGTCAGCTACGTCAGCTGTCGCAGATTGAAGTGCTGGGCAAAATCAACGGCGCCGTGGGTAACTACAACGCGCACATTGCGGCGTACCCGGAAGCCGACTGGCACCAGTTGAGTGAAGAGTTTGTTACCTCGCTGGGCATCACCTGGAATCCCTATACGACGCAAATCGAGCCGCACGACTACATTGCCGAGCTGTTTGACTGTATCGCCCGCTTTAACACCATCCTGATCGACTTTGATCGCGATATCTGGGGCTATGTGGCACTCAACCACTTCAAACAGAAAACCGTTGCGGGCGAAATCGGCTCGTCGACCATGCCGCATAAAGTAAACCCTATCGATTTTGAAAACTCGGAAGGCAATCTGGGCCTGGCCAACGCGGTCATGCAGCATCTGGCCAGCAAACTGCCGGTTTCCCGCTGGCAGCGTGATCTGACCGATTCTACCGTGCTGCGTAACCTGGGTGTCGGCGTAGGCTATGCGCTGATCGCCTATCAGGCCACCTTAAAAGGCATTTCAAAACTGGAAGTGAACCGCGAGCGCCTGCTGGATGAACTGGATCACAACTGGGAAGTGCTGGCCGAGCCGATTCAGACCGTGATGCGCCGTTACGGCATCGAAAAACCGTACGAGAAGCTGAAAGAGCTGACCCGCGGTAAACGTGTTGACGCCGCAGGCATGCAGGCCTTTATCGACAGCCTGGCGCTGCCTGAAGAAGAAAAAACCCGTTTAAAACAGATGACCCCGGCAAATTATCTTGGCCGTGCGATTCAAATGGTTGATGATCTGAAATAATATCCCTTCTGCAGACCGGTTCCCGCCGGTCTGCGTTAACCTGCTGTTTAATTCATTTCGCTTATACTTATTTAAATTCGTTTCGATCTGATGCTAAGGAAATCCTATGCGTGTTCTGGTTGTGGAAGATAATGCCCTGCTGCGCCACCATCTTTCAGTACAACTGCGAGAAATGGGTCATCAGGTTGATGCTGCTGAAGATGCCAAAGAAGCCGATTATTTTCTCCAGGAACATTTACCTGATATCGCGTTGGTTGATCTGGGCTTACCCGGTGAAGACGGCATGTCGTTAATTCGTCGCTGGCGCAATGATGCCGTGCGTCAGCCTATTCTGGTGCTGACCGCCCGTGAAGGCTGGCAGGCGAAAGTCGAAGCGCTGGAAGCCGGTGCGGATGATTACGTCACAAAACCGTTTCATATTGAGGAAGTTGCCGCACGCCTCCAGGCATTAATGCGCCGCAACAGTGGTCATGCGTCGCAAATTATTGCCATGCCGCCGTTTCAGGTCGATTTATCGCGTCGCGAACTGACGGTGAATGAAAGCCCGGTTAAGCTGACCGCCTTTGAATATACCATCGTGGAAACCTTAATTCGTAATGCGGGTAAAGTGGTGAGTAAAGATTCATTAATGCTGCAGCTGTATCCCGATGCGGAATTGCGTGAAAGCCACACGATCGATGTATTAATGGGCCGCCTGCGCAAAAAAATCCTCGCGCTGCATTCTGACGAAGTTATCGCTACCGTTCGCGGCCAGGGTTACCGCTTTGATCTCTGATGATGTCCTGGCTTAAACGTTATCGCCCTATTTCGCTGCGGACACGCTTTTTACTGGCCTCCGCAGCCATCGTTCTCATTCTCTCGCTTTCTTATGGCATGGTCGCCGTGATTGGCTATGTGGTGAGTTTTGATAAAAACACCTATCGCGTGATGCGAGGCGAGAGTAATTTATTTTTTACCCTGGCACAGTGGAAAGATAATAAGCTGACAATTGCGCAGCCCGAGCGCACCATGCTTAATTTCCCCACCCTGGTATTTATTTATGATGAACACGGCAAGCTGCTCTGGCAGCAGCGTGATGTGCCGGAAATTCGTGAGAAGATTCAACCCGAATGGCTGTTAAAACCTGATTTCTACGAGATTGATACCAACAACAGCACCAGCCGGGCCGCCATGGGCGACAATCTGACGGCACAGCAGCAGCTTCATGCGTGGGATGATAACGACGATGACGATCAGGATACGTTTACCCATTCGGTTGCCGTCAACCGCTACGATGCCACCACCAACCTGCCCGCCCTGACCATTGTGGTGGTCGATACCATTCCGCAAGAGCTACAGCACTCCGATGTGGTCTGGTCATGGTTCAGCTATGTTCTGGCCGCTAACCTGATTTTAATTGTCCCGCTGCTCTGGCTGGCGGCGCACTGGAGTTTACGGCCGATTGGGCATCTGACGCTTCAGGTACGCGAACTGGAAACCGGACAGCGTGAAAATCTGGACGATAAGCCCCCGCAGGAGCTGCGTTCGCTGGTGCGTAACCTCAATCTGTTGCTGACCAACGAGCGTCAACGTTACACGCGTTACCGCACGACCCTGGCCGACCTGACCCACAGCCTGAAAACACCGCTGGCGGTCCTGCAAAGTACCCTGCGTTCGCTGCGCGGCGGAAAAGAGTTAACCATCGAACAGGCCGAGCCGGTGATGCTGGAGCAGATCAGCCGCATCTCTCAGCAGGTCGGTTATTACCTGCACCGAGCCAGCATGCAGGCCGATCATAATCCCCTGCAGCGTGATCTGCATTCGGTATCGGGTTTACTGGACAGCCTGTGCTCGGCACTGAATAAAGTGTATCAGCGTAAAGGGGTGGAAATTACCCTGGATATTTCCCCGGAAATCACCTTCTTTGGCGATCAGAACGACTTTATGGAAGTGATGGGCAATGTGCTGGATAACGCCTGCAAATACTGTCTGGAATTTATTGAGGTCAGTGCTCATCAGACCGAAGATGCGCTGCACATCTATATTGATGATGACGGTCCGGGCATTCCGGAAAGTAAACGCGACCTGATTTTCGTGCGGGGACAGCGCGTCGACACCATGCGACCAGGCCAGGGGCTCGGGCTGGCCGTGGTGCGAGATATCCTTGAGCAGTACGCCGGTAATGTCATCGCCTCCAGCAGCCCGTTAGGCGGTGCGCGCATGGAAGTCGTATTTCAGCGTCAGGAAATGGAACATCGCCGCGAGTAGTTCAGGCTGCGGGCTGTTATACTTGCAGGTATTTTCAGCCCTTAGCGGACTTTCTTATGGATTATCAGCTCGATCTCAACTGGCCCGATTTTATTCAGCGTTACTGGCAAAAGCGCCCGGTAGTGCTGAAGCGTGGCTTTAAAAATTTTATCGATCCCATTTCGCCGGATGAACTGGCGGGCTTAGCCATGGAAAATGAGGTCGACAGTCGGCTGGTCAGCCAGCCAAACGGAAAGTGGCAGGTCAGCCATGGTCCGTTTGAAAGCTACGATCACCTGGGCGAAAACAACTGGTCACTGCTGGTTCAGGCGGTCAATCACTGGCATGAGCCCTCTGCCGCACTGATGCGCCCTTTCCGCTTTCTGCCGGACTGGCGCATTGACGATCTGATGATCTCGTTCTCCGTGCCCGGCGGCGGCGTGGGTCCGCATTTCGATCAGTACGATGTGTTTATTATTCAGGGCACCGGCCGCCGCCGCTGGCGCGTCGGGGAAAAAGTGCCGATGAAACAGCACTGCCCGCATCCTGACCTGCTGCAGGTCGAGCCGTTTGACGCCATTATCGATGAAGAAATGGAACCGGGCGATATTCTCTATATTCCGCCGGGTTTCCCGCATGAAGGCTACTCCCTCGAAAATGCGCTGAACTACTCTGTAGGATTCCGCGCGCCCAGCGGACGTGAACTCATCAGCGGCTTCGCCGATTATGCGCTGGCCAACGAGCTGGGCAGTCTGCGTTATACCGATCCCGATGTGCCTTCGCGCGACTGCCCGTCGCTGATTTTGCCTGAAGAAGTGGAAGGCTTACGCAAGGTGATGCTGGATGTGGTGAATCAGCCTGCACATTTTGAGCAGTGGCTGGGCGAATTTATTTCACAATCACGCCACGAACTTGACGTTGCGCCACCGGAACCGCCTTATCAGCCCGATGAAATCTATGATGCGCTGCAACAGGGCGATGTATTGTCCCGTCTGGGTGGATTACGTGTCCTGACGCTGGGCGATGCGATTTATATCAACGGCGAGCGCGTCGAATGCGCCGATCCGCGCGTGATGTCCGTGCTGGCACATCGTGATGAAATCACCCTGGATGATTTGGGAGAGGCTCTTGACGATCCGGCCGTGCTGGCGCAGATTGCCGGGCTGATTAACGCGGGTTACTGGTATTTCGGCGCTGAATAAACCGCTGGAGAAGTGTTGTTCCCATCCGTTTACGCCGTCTCCTCGCCCGGCCCGGACGAGGAGACGTTGTTTTAACCTTTCTTCTGACCGGCCAGTTCTGCCAGGCGAACGATGACGTCGACGGACTGCGCCATGATGTTCAGCGAGGCAAACTCGTGCTTGCCGTGGTAGTTATAGCCCCCGGTAAACAGGTTTGGACAGGGCAATCCTTTCCATGACAGGGACGAACCGTCCGTACCGCCGCGAATCGGTTTCACCACCGGCTCGATGCCGCAGTCGCGCATCGCCTGCAAGGCCAGATCGATAATGTGCGGGAAAGGTTCGACTTTTTCGCGCATATTGCGGTAGCTGTTGCTGATCTCTACCGTAATACCACAGCCGGGATGCAGGTCTTTATTGATCTCATCCGCAATTTGCTGCAGTGTGCGTTTGCGTTGTTCAAACGCCTCGGTATCAAAATCACGAATGATGTAGTGCAGCTCAGCGTGCTCAACCGTGCCTTTCATCTGGTGCAGATGAAAGAAGCCCTCATAACCGTCTGTCCATTCCGGCTTCTCTTTCGCAGGCAACGCTGCACTGAAACGCGTCGCCAGCTCCAGCGCATTGACCATGACATTTTTCGCAGACCCGGGATGAACATTGTTGCCCACGACTTTCACCAGCGCCGAGGCCGCATTGAAGTTTTCGTATTCAAATTCGCCCAGATCGCTGCCGTCGACGGTATAGGCCCAGTCAGCCGCAAAGCCTTCAACATCGAAATGCGACGTGCCCCGCCCAATCTCTTCGTCTGGGGTAAAGGCAACGCGAATGGCACCGTGCGGAATATCGCCTTCCGCCAGTCTGGCCATGGCCGTCATGATCTCGGCAATGCCCGCTTTATCATCCGCGCCCAGCAGGGTTTTGCCATCGGTGGTGATCAGGGTGTGACCGATAAGCTTATGCAACACGGGGAACATGACCGGTGACAGCACTTCATCACCATTGCCCAACGCGATATCGCCGCCCCGGTAGTTTTCGATGATTTGCGGATTAACATGTTTCGCGGTGAAATCTGGTGAGGTATCCATGTGCGAAATAAAGCCCACCACCGGCGTTGGCCAGTCCACATTGGCCGGTAGCGTGCCCATCACACAACAGTGATCGCTCAGGCTGACATCCACAAAACCCAGGGCCAGCAGTTCTTCCTGCAACTGGCGGGCCAGTACCCACTGACCTTCGCTGCTGGGCACCTGACGTGCCTGCGGTTTTGCCTGCGTCTCTACTGCCACATAACGCAAAAAGCGTTCTAATAGTTGCTTCATATGCCATCCTTAAAATTTACCGCCGGTCATTATTGATAAACCGGCAAGACATCGTGTTGCGTCAAATCATTATCGTTCAGGTTAAGGCTGCCGGGGCATATTCCGCACGCCAGACAGCATAAAAAAACGGGCAATCGCTGGTTTTTGCGGCGCTTAACGCAATCCTGCGCTGCATCAGCCAGATTCAGAGTCAAAACCGGGGCGCGTTTTTTCCCGCTATCGCGGCCCTTTTCTTTGCTGACAGGCTCTTGTGTCAGCAGACAGAAATATTAATAAGGTAAGCACGCACACAGCCGTTTCGGGCACCTGTAACCTTTGTGATGCGCCCCGGGAAGCATCCGGCTGCGCTTAATCATACGGCGGCGGGGTTTAACGCGGCTGAGGACGAGAGGAGGCAGGCAACAGCCGCATGCCGTTCGGAAACCGCACGCAGGCCGTTAACCCGTGCATCAACAGGCGGCCTGACTCCCTGCCGCCGCTGGGCTGCCGTAAACCCTGAGGCCGGCGTGTGGCGCGACCGTCTTACTGCTGAAAGTGTTTTCTTTCAGGTGTGCGGTGGCATCACACACAAGATTATTTGTGCAGCCCGTGCAACAGCTTATGTACGAAGGCGGGAACCACTTCACTTGCGAGCCCGTAGTGACTTTCGGCAAACTCATTGCCCACCTGGCTGGGCTCCAGATTCAGTTCCACCGTATGCGCGCCTTGCAGCTTTGCCTCATGAACAAAGCCCGCCGCGGGATACACGTGGCCTGAGGTGCCGATGGCGATAAACAGATCGGCCTGTTCCAGCGCCTGGTAGATGTCTTCCATACCCAGCGGCATTTCGCCAAACCAGACGACATGGGGGCGCAGGACAGAGGGAAACTGACAGCAGGTACACCGGTCGTTCTCCGTGACGTCTTCCTGCCAGTCGATCACCTGTCCGCTACTGGCACAGCGCACTTTTAACAATTCGCCGTGCATATGCAGCACACGGCTGTTGCCCGCGCGCTCGTGCAAGTTATCGATATTTTGCGTGACAAGGAAAAAGTTGTCGCCCAGCACCTGTTCCAGTTCTGCCAGCGCCAGATGCGCGGCATTGGGCTGGATCTCGGGCTGCTGAAGCTGCTGACGCCGCGCGTTATAAAAGCGCTGCACCAGCGCCGGATCGCGTCGGAAACCTTCTGGCGTGGCGACATCTTCAACCCGATGCTCTTCCCATAATCCGTCCGCGGCACGAAAGGTCCTGATACCGGATTCGGCGGATATCCCTGCCCCCGTTAACACGACGATGCGCGGCAACGGGTGCGCCGCCAGTTCGGCCTGACGATCGCGTTCGAAAATACGCTGGCGAAAGCGCTGATGCACTTTCCTGCGTGTTTTCTTCAGGCGGGCAAGTCGTATACGGCGACGAGGTGTACGCATAAAGTCTCCTGGTGCGGTGAGTAAAACGTCCGCAGGTCAATCAACAAAGTTTGGGCCAGTTGGCCCGACAATCTAAAGAACAGGGCCGACAGCGCAGCATGAACGGCGCTGTCTGGTACGACTACTGTCCACTCAGGACACGCGCCGGATCGATGCGGCTGGCGCGCCGTGCGGGATACCAACTTGCCAGCAGGCTTAGCACAATAGCGGTAATCAGTACTGAAAACACGTCCAGCCAGTGCAATTCAGACGGCAGGAAGTCGATGAAGTAGATATCGCCGGCTAACAAATGGTGACCGGTCAGCGTTTCAAGACCTTTCATCAGCGATGTCAGATTCAGCGCCACCAGTACACCGACCACCACGCCGCTCACGCTGCCCAGCAGGCCTGCCAGCAGGCCGTACCAGATAAAAATTGCCCGAATCAGGCCATCTTTTGCGCCCAGCGTCCGCAGAACGGCGATATCACTGCTCTTGTCTTTAACGGCCATCACCAGTGTCGACACAATGTTGAAACAGGCGACGCCGATCACCAGCACCATGGCCAGGTACATGATGGCGCGAATCATCTGGATATCGCGGTACATATAACCGTAGGTGCCAATCCAGCTTTTGATATACACGTAAGCGTGCGTCACTTCACCCGCCGCGCGCACCAGTTTGGCCGCCTGGAAGGGATCGTTCATCTTCAGCGCGATGCCGGTCACGCTGTCACCCATATCCAGATACTGCTGCGCGTCCGCCAGCGGCACCAGAGCCAGGCTGTGATCCAGCATTCCGCTCAGTTGCAGAATACCGCTCACCTGCAGGCGAATACGTTTGGGTTGCAGGAGCTTATTCTCACCGTCGTTGTTCGGGATCATGATGGTGATCCAGTCGCCCTGCTTCACGTTGAGCGCCTTTGCGATACCACCACCGAGGATGATTTGTTGTTTCCCTGCCGCAAAGGATGACCAGGCATTGTCGGTGACAAAAGAAGGTAAGGCACTCAGCCGTGGCTCCTGTGCCGGATCCACGCCTTTCACCTGCAACGCTTCCATCTTCGCGCCACTTTCAATCAGGCCGGTAAAGTTGACATAGGGCGCGGCAGCCGCGATGCCGGGCACCTGCTCAATCGGCGCGATCAATGACTGCCAGCGCTGAAAAGGCTGATTAACGGCTTCGATTTCACCGTGCGGGACCACGGCAAGAATGCGTTTATTCAGCTCACGCTCGAAGCCGTTCATGGCGCTCAGGCCAATGATCAGCACCGCAACGCCGAGTGCAATGCCCACGGTGGAAATCACCGAGATCAGCGACACCATGCCGCCGCGACGACGGCCACGGCTAAAACGCAGCCCCAGTAACAGTGATAGCGACGATCCCATCAGACCGCTCCCGCCAGGATAATCTGATCGCTGAGCTGGCCGTCGCGCATTTCCATCTGACGCGTCATGCGTTTTGCCAGATGCAGATCGTGGGTGACCACCAGAAACGCCGTGCCCTGACGCACATTCAGCTCCCCCAGCAGTTCAAAAATGGCATCCGCATTGCGGGCATCCAGGTTACCGGTGGGCTCATCAGCCATGACCAGGCGGGGACGATTCACCAGCGCACGGGCAATCGCCACGCGCTGACGCTCACCACCAGACAGTTCAGACGGACGATGGGCGGCGCGGTGTTCCAGCCCGACGGCGGCCAGCATTTCCCGCGCGCGTGCCTGGGCTTCGCCTTTAGCGGTTTTGCCAATCAGCAGCGGCATCGCGACGTTTTCCAGCGCGCTAAAGTCGGGCAGCAGGTGGTGAAACTGGTAGATAAAGCCCAGTTCGCGGTTACGCAGTTCGGCCTTATCAGAAGAAGACATGCTGTTCAGCGAACGTCCGTCAAACACCACATCGCCCGCAGTGGGCGTATCCAGCCCGCCCAGCAGGTGCAGCAGGGTACTTTTTCCTGATCCTGAACTGCCGACAATCGCCATCAGTTCACCAGGTTGCACATCAAAATTCACGTTGCGCAGTACGTCGGTCTGTACGCTGCCTTCCTGATAGCGTTTGCACAGGTCGCGGCACTGCAACAAAGGAGAGTTACTCATAGCGTAAAGCCTCAGCGGGTTGTACGGCGGCAGCGCGCCATGAAGGGTAAAGCGTAGAAAGCAGCGCAATCACCATTGCGCTGAAGGCGATAGTCACCACCTGCCACAGATTAATATCCACAGGCAGCGCGGCACCGTCCAAAAACAGGCCAATGACCGGCATCAGGTTATTAAGCTGGCTGGCTAACAGGACGCCAAGCAGCGCCCCGAGCAACGTGCCAATAATCCCGGCACTGGCACCCTGCACCATAAAAACGGCGACAATCTGACGGCGGGTTAATCCCTGGGTTTGTAGAATGGCCACTTCACCTTGCTTCTCCATGATCAGCAGGCCCAGCGAGGTGATGATATTGAAGGCCGCAACGGCAATGATCAGGCTCAGTAGCAGCCCCATCATGTTTTTCTCCATACGCACGGCCTGGAATAAATCCCCTTTGCGTTCGCGCCAGTCTTTCCAGACCATGCCCGCGGGCAGAGCCTGTTGGCTCACGCTGTCAACCTCAAGCGGCTTATCCAGCCACAGACGCCAGCCGGTAATATTGCCCGCGGGATAGCGCATAATGCGCGACGCATCCTGCTGGTTAACCAGAATCTGATAGCCATCAACTTCGCTGTTAGCCGCATACGTGCCCGCCACGGTAAACAGGCGCTGGCTCGGCACGCGCCCCATGGGCGTGAACTGGCTGACGGACGGCACCATCAGGCGGATCTGATCACCCCGTTTCACGCCCAACTGCGAGGCCAGTTGTTCGCCCAGGATGACGTTATACTGACCGGGCTGTAACACGCTTTGCGGCGTGTTAACGAGAAAAGGCGTCAGGGGATCCTTTTCGTCCGGCTGGATCCCCAGCATCACCCCGACTGAGACGTTGTGTGCACTTTGCAGCACCACATTACCGGTGGTCAGCGGCGCGATGCGGTCAACGCCGTTGAGCTTGAGTGCAGAGGCAGGGAATTGCTGCGGATTGATGCTGCCCGTGTTGCTGGTGATCAGCGCCTGTGGCATCAGGCCCAGGATGTTGCCCTCAAGCTCGCGCTCGAAACCGTTCATCACAGACAGCACAGTAATCATGGCCAGCACGCCAAGCGTGATACCAATGGTGGAGAGCCAGGAGACAAAGCGACCGAAACGATCCGCTGCTCTTCCGCGCATGTAGCGCAGACCGATAAATAGCGCGACAGGTTGATACATGGTATCCAATGTGCAGTTGCTGGAAAATAAGTAGAGAGGATGATAAAGGAGCTGTGCACTTTATGAAACCTCTAACCCTCTGAGTCTGCTGCAAAGTTGTATCAGAATAGGTTAGCAGACGGTTTGATGCACAGGATTACGCCACAAAGATGATGTTTATCGTACGATCATTCACGCCCCACATCGGTATACTTATTCGGGTAAAGCGGTGACGGCTATGACCGTGACTCTGATGTACCCGATTCACTTTCCTGCGAGCCCTGTTCGCAAAAAAGATTTACACACAGCAACCCTTCTGCATCGCCTGCTTCAGGCGAAGCGGCAGAAAAAATCTGCCGCAGAGGTGATCCCCATGGCGTATTATGGAATGATGACGCCCTGGTAAAAATGGAGCAACCTCGAGATCACATGTCCGAACCGACTCGCTATACCCTGCCCGTGAAATCAGGCGACCAACGCCTGCTCGGTCAGCTGACTGGCGCTGCGCACGCGGTTGAGTGTGCCAGCATCACTGAGCGCCATGCAGGTCCGGTGTTAATGATTACACCCGATACGCAAACCGCTCTGCGTCTGCTGGACGAGATTCGTCAGTTTACCGATTTACCTGTTACCCACCTTGCGGACTGGGAAACGCTGCCTTATGACAGCTTCTCACCCCACCAGGATATTATCTCGGCACGTCTGTCCACCCTGTATCAGTTGCCCACGCTGCAACGCGGCATGCTGATTATGCCGGTCAACACGCTGATGCAGCGTGTTTGTCCTCACAGCTACCTGCACGGTCATGCGCTGGTGATGCAGCAGGGCCAGAAACTGTCACGCGACCGCCTGCGCGACCAGCTTGAACAGGCCGGCTATCGCCATGTCGATCAGGTGATGGAGCACGGCGAGTACGCCACACGCGGCGCCCTGCTCGATCTGTTCCCGATGGGCAGTGATCAGCCCTACCGTATCGATTTTTTTGATGACGAGATCGACAGCCTGCGCCTGTTTGATGTCGACAGCCAGCGAACGCTGGAAGCCGTTCCCGCCATTAATTTGCTGCCGGCCCATGAATTTCCCAGCGATAAAACAGCCATTGAACTGTTCCGTAGCCGCTGGCGTGAAAACTTTGATGTGCGCCGTGAGGCAGAGCATATTTATCAGCAGGTGAGCAAAGGCACCCTGCCGGCCGGTATTGAATACTGGCAACCGCTGTTCTTCGACCAGCCGTTACCGTCGCTGTTTAGCTATCTGCCTGACAACACGTTGATCGTGAACTGTGGCGATCTGGAAGGCAGTGCCGAGCGCTTCTGGCAGGATGCGAATGCGCGTTACGAAAACCGCCGTGTCGATCCCATGCGCCCGCTGCTGGAGCCGACCACGCTGTGGCTGCGCCCGGATGCCTTAATGGGGGAACTCAAAGCCTGGCCGCGTATCCGTATGACCCATGAGGTGCTGCCGGCCAGGGCCGCCAATACCAACCTGGGCTATGAATCCCTGCCCGATCTGTCCGTTCAGGCGCAGGCGAAAGCGCCGCTGGATCATTTACGTCAGTTCCTGGAACAGTTTACCGGCGACGTGGTGTTTTCTGTGGAAAGCGAAGGCCGCCGTGAAAGCCTGCAGGAGTTGCTGGCGCGCATTAAAGTACGGCCGAAACCCATTCGTCATCTGCGCGAGGCCCGTGAGGCACAGTATGGTCTGATGATCGGTGCCAGCGAGCGTGGCTTTGTGGATACACAGGGGAAGCTGGCTTTCATCTGTGAAAGCGATTTGCTGGGCGAACGCATCAGCCGCCGCCGCCAGGATACGCGCCGCACCATTAATCCAGACATCCTGATTCGCAACCTGGCGGAACTGCATCCAGGCCAGCCTGTGGTGCACCTTGAACACGGCGTCGGGCGCTACATCGGCCTGACCACGCTGGAAGCCGGCGGCATTCAGGCAGAGTATTTGATGCTCTCCTATGCCAATGACGCCAAGTTGTACGTCCCGGTTTCCTCCCTGCATCTTATCAGTCGTTATGCCGGCGGTGCCGACGAAAATGCACCGCTGCATAAACTGGGCAGCGATGCCTGGTCGCGCGCGCGGCAGAAAGCGGCGGAGAAAGTGCGCGACGTGGCCGCTGAACTGCTGGATATCTATGCTCAGCGTGCCGCCAAGGCCGGTTTTGCCTTCAAACATGACCGTGAGCAGTATCAACTGTTCTGCGAAAGTTTTCCGTTTGAAACCACACCCGATCAAACCCAGGCCATCAATGCCGTGTTAAGTGACATGTGCCAGCCGCTGGCCATGGATCGTCTGGTGTGCGGTGATGTGGGCTTTGGTAAAACCGAAGTTGCCATGCGCGCGGCCTTCCTGGCGGTGGAGAACAACAAGCAGGTGGCGGTGCTGGTTCCCACCACCCTGCTGGCTCAGCAGCATTTCGATAATTTCCGTGACCGCTTCGCTAACTGGCCGGTGCGCATCGAAATGCTGTCACGCTTCCGTAGCGCCAAAGAGCAGAATCAGATTTTGCAGGAGGCCAGCGAAGGCAAAATTGATGTGCTGATTGGCACTCACAAGCTGTTGATGAGCGACATTAAGTGGCACGATCTGGGCTTACTGATCGTCGATGAAGAACACCGCTTTGGCGTGCGTCATAAAGAGCGCATCAAGGCGATGCGCGCCGATGTGGATATCCTTACGCTGACCGCCACGCCGATTCCCCGTACGCTGAATATGGCCATGAGCGGGATGCGCGACCTGTCCATCATCGCCACGCCACCCGCGCGTCGTCTGGCGGTAAAAACCTTTGTACGGGAATACGACGACTTAGTGATTCGCGAAGCCATTTTGCGTGAAATTTTGCGCGGTGGTCAGGTCTATTACCTGTATAACGATGTCGAAAATATCGAGAAAGCCTCGCAGCGGCTGGCGGAACTGGTGCCGGAAGCGCGCATTGCCATTGGTCACGGACAGATGCGCGAACGCGATCTGGAACGGGTGATGAATGACTTCCATCATCAGCGTTTCAATGTTCTGGTATGTACCACCATCATCGAAACCGGCATTGATATTCCGACGGCGAATACCATCATTATTGAACGGGCCGATCACTTCGGGCTGGCACAGCTACATCAGTTGCGTGGTCGCGTGGGCCGGTCGCACCATCAGGCTTATGCCTGGCTGCTGACCCCACATCCCAAAGCCATGACGACCGACGCGCAAAAACGTCTGGAAGCCATCGCCTCCCTGGAAGATCTGGGGGCAGGCTTTGCGCTGGCTACGCACGATCTCGAAATTCGGGGTGCCGGTGAACTGCTGGGTGAAGAGCAAAGTGGTCAGATGGAAACCCTGGGCTTCTCGCTGTACATGGAACTGCTGGAAAATGCGGTCGATGCATTGAAAGCCGGTCGCGAGCCTTCGCTGGAAGATCTCACCAGTAACCAGACCGAAGTGGAACTGCGTATGCCTGCCCTGCTGCCGGAAGACTTTATTCCGGACGTGAATACCCGTTTATCGCTGTATAAACGCGTAGCCAGTGCCGAAACGGAAGAGGAGTTGCAGGAGCTGAAGGTGGAAATGATCGATCGCTTCGGTCTGTTACCCGATCCGGCGCGTAATCTGCTGGACATCGCCGTGCTGCGCATGAAAGCGCGAGCGGTGGGCGTGCGCAAAATTGAAGCCAGCGACAAAGGCGGTTATTTTGATTTTGCTCCGCAGAACAGTGTCGATCCGGCCTGGCTCATTGGTCTGCTGCAGAAAGATGCAAAGCAGTGGAAACTGGAAGGTCCGACACGGTTACGCTTTACCCGTGAGCTGACGGAACGAAAGGTGCGCATGGACTGGGTGCAGTCATTTATGAACCAGTTACTGGAAAATCAGGTCGCGTCTTAAACTCGCTTATCGTTTTGCATTCATGCAGCTGACAAGCCGCCTTACGGCGGCTTTTTTTATGGTTGGCTGAGAAGTGCGTATCATGCGCCTGTTTCCGCTGCCACGCTTTTCATCAGGAGCGTGCATTCATGCCGTGGTGTCAGACAGGCTTTTTATGCGGATCACACGGTGACTGACGTCGGCCAATCAACAGCGCGCCAAGGCAGGCACAGGACGTGACCAGCATCAGGGGCGTCAGCGCATAGGTAAAACTCCCCGTGCTGGTGCGAATTAAGCCGATTAGCCAGGTGCCCACAAACACGCCCAGATTATTAAGGGCATTGATTTGCCCGATGACCACAGCCGCCGCGCTGGCGGGGATCATCTCGGTTGCCATCGCCCAGAACGGGCCCTTAATCATTGACGCTGCGGTAATGGTCAGGCATAGCACCATCAGCATCGGCCAGAGATGAGTAACATACATGCTGGCCGCAAGACCGGTCGCTCCCAGCAATAACGGAAAAGCGGTGTGCAGACGACGCTCGCCTGTCTGGTCAGAGTGACGTCCCCACAGATACATGGCCAGGCTCGCCACCGCGAACGGAATGGCATTGACTAAGCCAATCTGAATAACGCTCAGGTTAAAGGTTTTAATGATTTGAGGTTGCCATAATGCCAGACCATTGGTAACGGCGGTTCCGCCCAGATAAATAAGCGTCAGCAGCAGCACGCGCGGACTGAACAACGTGGCGAACAGGCTGACGCGCGGAGTTGTCGGGGCGGTACTTTTCTGCTCTTCTGCCATCGTATGACGTAACCAGCTGCTTTCCTGCGGGCTCAGCCATTTAGCCTCCAGAGGCTGCTTCGGCAACATCAGAAAAGTCAGGAAGCCCAGCGCGACAGCCGGCGCACCTTCAAGGATAAATAACCAATGCCAGCCACGCAGGTTCATCAGGCCATCGAAATTAAGCAGTGCGGCGGACAGCGGTGAACCCAGCACGCTGGACACCGGCAGCGCCATCATCAGGATGGCCACCATTTGTCCGCGATAACGTTTGGGAAAACAAAGCGTAAAGTAATAAATGACGCCCGGGAAAAAGCCGGCTTCCGCAATCCCCAGTAAAAACCGGAGAAGATAAAAAGATACCGGGCCCTGCGCCATTGACATGCCCGCCGCCAGCAATCCCCATGCAATCATGACGGCAGACAGCCAGCGGGTTGCGCCCACTTTTGTCATTATCATATTGCAGGGCACGGCGAAAAGGCAGTAGGCAAAGAAAAACAGCCCTGCACCCAGGCCGTATGCGGCAGCGGATAAGCCGATGTCGCCATTCATTTGTAATGCCGCAAAGCCGACGTTGACGCGGTCCAGGGACGCCAGAAAATAGCCTACCGTAAACAGCGGCATCAGCCGCCATGCCATCTTGCGCACCGTGCTGTGCTCGACTGAGGTGTTATCACGCATTGAACTGCTCCCTTTTACTTTTGCACCGAAGCAAACCGGTTTTGTTATCAACGGTTAGCCTGCTTTCTCAATGCATTTGATAAGAAAGAGTAATTAAGCGTAATGCTCTTTCCCTGACTGTGCACTTTGTTATAAATATGTAAAAATCCAGCAAGTAATGTGTTACAAAAACTGTCCTGACGTGACTGTCTGTGAATCACGTGAATGAAAATGTCAGCCTGACGCCGCCGCTTTAACGCAGCCATATTTACCGGGCAGCGGGGATCTGATGCATAAGGTCAGCCACGCACGGCGAGCAGCCTGGAAGAGGCTATCGTTCGGTTGCGCGCTTTAGCGTTCGGATAAGCAAAAAAAAGCGCATCCGGAGATGCGCTTATCATTTTTGTTATGTGTGCTGTGTGACCGCAATGCGGCAAGCTTTGCCCTTAAGCCTTGTCGCCGTTCAGGATCAATTGTCCGTTACGGTCAACCGGAATACGCGTACCCGGATCGTTTTCCATACGGATTTTACCCTGCTGGTCGCCGATCTTGTAGGTTACGTCATAACCCAGCATCTTTTCTTGTTTGTCGTATACGGTTCTGCAACGCTGTTCAGACGTCGTGTAGGTATCACGATCCTGCAGGCCGCCCTGAACCTGGTTACCGGCATAACCACCTGCCAGCGCACCGGCTACCGTTGCGACATCGCGTCCGCGACCGCCGCCAAACTGATGACCCAGCACACCGCCCGCTACCGCACCCAGTACTGAACCGGCGATACGGTTTTCATCCTGAACCGGACGACGATGCGTCAGCGTCACGTTACGACATTCCTGACGCGGTTGTTTGATAGATTCTTTTATTGGTGTTGCTGACAGCACCTGTGCGTATTGAGGACCGCGGTCAAACACGTTAATGCTTGCTACGGCGGCAACACCCAGTGCCGCTGCCACGCCAATACCGATACCCGCTAACATTGATTTATTCACAGGAAGTTCCTCCTGAAAGTGTTACCGCGCATTCCTGCCGCTGGATATCCCTCACAGCACTGGCAGAACCGGCGTGCGCGACTCGCCGTTTGGTTGAGATAAGTTTTACAGATGTAAAGCTTTTGCAATATCGGAATTTGGGAAGAAAATCGCGCCAACAGTGGTACTACCACGTTTTCGGAGAGTTCTGAACAGAAATGACAGCGTAAAATCGTGCGCGGGTTTCGCCACCGGAACAGCACCGGTGGCGAAGTCAGGCGAATCCGCCCCGTACTCTTAGTGCAGTTTCAGCCGGGGGCGAATCACCCGGTTCAGGCTCCCCACCACCATCATCAGGCCAGTTTTGATATAGCCATGCAGGGCGACCTGATGCATGCGGTACAGGGAGATATAGACAACACGGGCGATGCGCCCTTCAATCATCATAGAGCCACGCATCAGGTTGCCCATCAGGCTTCCTACCGTACTAAAGCGCGACAGCGACACCAGCGAGCCGTGGTCTTTATAGACGTAGGCTTTCAACGGCTTCCCCCGGTACTGCAGCAGGATGTTATCCAGCGCACAGGAAGCCATCTGGTGAGCTGACTGCGCACGCGGTGGTACGAATCCGCCACCCGGCAAGGCACAGGATGCGCAGTCGCCGATAGCGTAGATATCCTCATCCAGCGTGGTTTGCAGCGTGTCTTTGACCACCAGTTGATTAATGCGATTCGTTTCCAGTCCACCAATGCCTTTCATAAAATCAGGCGCTTTGATGCCCGCTGCCCAGACCATTAAATCGGCTTCGATAAATTCGCCGCTCTTCGTGTGCAGGCCCTGCTTATCTGCGCTGGTGACCATCGTTTGTGTCAGCACGCGAACACCCAGCTTTGACAGTTCCTGATGGGCCGCAGCCGAAATACGCGGTGGTAAGGCCGGCAGGATACGTTCGCCCGCTTCCACCAGCGTTACGTTCAGCGCTTCACTGTCGAGCGCCTTATAGCCATAGCTGTGCAGTTGCTTTACGGCATTATGCAGCTCCGCCGACAGCTCAACGCCTGTTGCTCCGCCCCCGACGATGGCGATATTGACCTTCTCCAGCGCCCCTTCACTGGCCGAGAATTTCAGGAACAGGTTGAGCATTTCGTTATGGAAACGGCGAGCCTGTTGCGGGTTATCGAGAAAAATGCAGTGATCTTTGACGCCCGGCGTCCCAAAGTCGTTTGAGGTACTGCCCAGCGCCATCACCAGCGTGTCGTAGGCCAGTTCGCGCTCGGGCACTAATACGCCCCCCTGCGCATTGACCACTTCGGCCAGCTGAATCACTTTCTTTTCGCGGTTGATGTTAGTGAGCGAACCCAGCTGGAACTGGAAACCGTGATTACGGGCATGCGCCAGATAACTCAGCGCATCAATCCCTTCATCCATCGATCCGGTAGCGACTTCATGCAGCAGCGGCTTCCACAAGTGACTGTGGTTGCGATCGACCAGAATAATCTCGGCTTTCTTTTTACGCCCCAGCTTGTGGCCCAGTTGCGTGGCCATTTCCAGCCCGCCGGCACCGCCGCCAACAATAACAATTTTCTTAACAGATGCAGTCAACAAGGACCCCCTCAAATTGTGAACCAAAAGTTAATCAATGGTTAAATTAAACCTTAATAAACATAGGGTTGGCGACATAACATCGCTATCTGAAGGCAGAATACCATGACGGCCCCGGATGGGCCTCAGAAAATTGATGTACATCAAATTTAGCAGACTGTTCCTGGCATAAAGCCCGGCATCGTGCGGTTGCCGCGTTGTGTTACACGGTGGTTTTGAAGGCGTTGATTCGCTGGAGATGGGGCGAGAGATTCCTGAACTTATGGCTTTCGCTTTCGTCCCAGATAAGGGGGTAATAAGGCTGGAGCAGCGTTGCGGTGCGCTGGCTGTCAAGCGCCTCATCATGACGCGCTAAAATGGTCAGGCAGCGGTCACGATTACGCTCGCGAAAATCGCTGACGCACTTGGTGGCTATATCCAGGTACTCTTCAGGACGATCAATCCTGCCTTCCATGGTCTTGAAGGGAAAGAGGTTGGGATTAAACAGGACCTGACGGATACCGCATAAAAAACCAATACGCTCGGACCAGTAGCCTCCTAAGCCGACTCCGCAGATCAGCGGACGGGGATCATCACTGAGGCCCAGCATCTTATCCGTTTCTTTCAGCAGAAATTGCATGTCATGTTTAGGATGACGGGTGCTGTAACTGATGAGTCTGACATCAGGATCGATAAACTGCAGTTGCAACACTTTTTCGTGGTTGCCCGGGCTCGTCGCGTCAAAACCGTGCAGATAAATAATCATGTTTATCCTCTATGGCTTTCGCGCCGGGCAACCTGATGGCTATAACGCGGCTTTATGTGCCAGCCAGCGCGCCTGTAGCGCACTGAGCTGCTGCGCATTGTCTTTCCAGCGGCGACTCGCTTTCAGGCTCTCCCGGCTCAGGGTTCCACGATGATACAACTGCATGACAGGCTCCGCTTCGATCAGGGTCAAATTATCTATGACACTGACGGCGCCCTTGCGATCGTTACAAACCAGAACCATGTCACAACCGGCAGACAGTGACTGCTGCGCACGCTCCGCATAGCTGCCCATCACGGCGGCACCTTCCATGGAGAGATCGTCAGAGAAAATCACGCCCTTAAAGCCCAGTTCCTGGCGTAACACCGTTTTCAGCCAGTAGGGTGATCCGCTGGCAGGAAGCGGGTCCGCTTCGCTGTAGATCACATGGGCAGGCATAATGGCATCCAGCGCCTGTTCATGAATCAGCGTACGGAAAATGGCCATATCGTGCTCGCGCACCTCGGCTTCACGGCGATTGTCACGCGGGGTTTCTTTATGGGAATCTGCGCTGACCGCACCATGACCGGGGAAATGCTTACCGGTCGTCTTCATTCCCGCCTCATGCATACCGGCAATAAAGCGGCGCGCTATCGCGAGAGCGATCTGCGGATCCGCGTGAAATGAGCGGTCGCCAATGGCCGCACTGATGTGGCCGATATCCAGCACCGGCGCAAAGCTGATGTCGATATCCATCGCTATCATTTCGGCGGCCATCTGCCAGCCTGCCTGCTGGGCCAACTCCCCTGCCGTGCTCATATCGTGGAGCGCAGCAAATGACTGCATCGCCGGTAGTGTGGTGAAGCCGTCACGAAAACGCTGTACCCGCCCACCTTCCTGATCGACGGCCACAACCAGACGAGTGTGCGACGCGGCGCGGATCTGACGGACCAGCTCGGCCAGTTGCGCCGGATCGTGGTAATTGCGGGCAAAAAGAATCACGCCACCTACCAGCGGATGGCGCAGTATGTCGCGCTCTTCGGCATCCAGCTCGAAACGCTCAACGTCCAGCATGAGTGGGCCGGGAAAACGTGTTGTCATAACCTGTATCCTGTCTCTCTGCGCCTCTGCGCAAAGCCGTTAAATCTGTGACCAGCTCTGTTGAGCCAGCTGTTGTAATTGGGCATCGCCACTCTGTTCTGCGCGCAGTTGATACCAGCTGGCCACTAGCAGGTGCAGCCATGGTTGCCAGCGACGAACCTGACGCTGAAGTGAAGCCAGCGGTAACTGCATCCGCTCAGCATAGTCGGTTAGCCAACCCGTTTGCTGATCCGGCACGGCTAAACAGACGGCGGCCAGCTCCAGCGCCACATCCCCGTCCGCGGCATATTCCCAGTCGATAAGATGCAGCCCCTGCGATGACTGGATCAGGTTGGCAGGATGAACATCCATATGCAGCGGGGCAAGGCGCAACGGACGCGGCTCACCCTGCTCTGTCAGCCGTTTTAGCTGGCGCAGCCAGCAATACTGACGCTGCTGGCACTGCTGCCAGTATTGCCACAGCAGGGGTAACAGCACGACACGATAACCGGTCAGCGGCTGGTGATGAAGCCGCTGGAGGAGCGTAATCACCTCGTACCGCTGTGCACGAAAACCCGCCTCATCCAGCACCTCACCTTCCTGCCAGGGCAGGATAAGGCCATGGCGGTTACCCGCCAGCGGCGCGTTCACCAGCCCGCTGGGCTGCAACTTGCGCAACACACGGTGCTCGCGCTGGCGATTAACGAACGGTATCGCGGGATGCGGTGCCGGGCGGAGAAGATAGCGTCCCTGTGCGGTCAGGATGCGACAACTCTGCCCGGTTAAGCCCGCGAGTGAGGTCAGGTTGCCCGGCTGTTCACCCGTTGTAGCCTGAATCAGCTGTAAAAAAGCGGCATTAATTCTGGGCGACACCGTTGCCCGACCAGATAATTTCGCCCGTCTGCACCAGCATGAGCTGCATCTGGATGGTCGGCGTTTTGACGTCACCCTTCGCCGTGCTGTAAAGCACATACTGGGCGTTAACGTTACGCGCCAGGCCAATCGCTTTACTGCGTGAGTTAAGACTGTCGTCCGGCGAAAGCCCCAGCGCCTGTTTGGCCTGCGCCAGCTGCTCCGGCGACACCAGGCTGAACTTACCATTGTTGTTCAGCGCCGTCTGAATGGCACTGGTTGCCTTCTCCGACTGGAGTGAACCGTTAGTGTTGTTTTTGATACGATCAACCAACAGCACGCTGCCCGGCTGCACAGTTGCGGCACGCACCATTTGGGCGACCAGCGGCTGTACGGTGGCATCCCAGTTAATTGTCACCAGCTTTGGCGGCTGCGGAACGGGTTGAGGCTGAGGAACCGGCTGCGGCTCAGGCTGAGGAACGGGCTGAGTCTGCTCCTCGGGCTGAGTTTGCTGTTCCACGGGGGCAGGCTGCTGCTGTTTCAACACACAGCCCGAAAGAATAAGCGCCATCATCAGTGCGCCAGTACGATTAACACTGCGAATCACGTAACAGTCCTCAGAGATAGATATAGAGACGAACCTTGCTGGCCGTCAGGTTACCCAGTTGCGACACCGCAGCGACGCTGCCGTCAGGCGGCACCGTGACAATCTGCGCGGGTTCACGCGGCGTTATTTCCAGCCCTTTATCGTCGTACCAGTAATAACGATAGTGCACCACAACCGGCATTTCACGCTGATTGTAGAGTATGCTGCTGGCACGTTTCTGACCGTCGTGGTCATCCAGCGTGGGCTCATCGGTAATAATGCCCGCTGAAAGCACGGATGATTCCATCACCAGCGACTGAGACGTATTGATCATCGGTTTATCACTACTGCAACCGGTCAGACTCAGCAAAACGGCCAGTCCTGTCAGCCATGAACGCATAGCAAGGTCCCCTTCAGGGATCAATGTGACAGCATCGGACCAAGCGGTTTACCGCCTACCAGATGCATATGAATATGGTAAACTTCCTGACCACCGTGCTGATTGCAGTTGACGATCAGGCGATAACCCTCTTTATCAATCCCTTCTTCACGCGCAATCTTCGCCGCCGCCGTGAACATCCGGCCAAGCGCCTGCTCATGTGCCGCCTCAACATCGTTGGCGGTCGGGATAAGAATGTTAGGGACAATCAGGATGTGCGTGGGGGCTTTAGGCGAGATATCGCGAAACGCCGTGACGAGTTCATCCTGATAAACCACGTCGGCGGGAATTTCGCGACGGATGATTTTACTGAAAATCGTTTCTTCAGCCATAGAGAGCAGTTCCTTTAGCCTGGGTAGATAATCTCTCAGTATGCGGGAGAAATTCGTTTTCTTTCAACCTCGCGCCGCTCTTTCTTACATTAAGTGGCGGTGTTTAACGCATTTCCGCCCTTGTAAGGACACGAAACGGGCCTTTCCATTTTTATCACCCCACAGTCAGTGTCGTCTCCTTTCCTGCGACCTGCCGGGTAATGAAACGATCACGTATCTCTGGTTTTCACGCGCAGTAGCCCTGCAAACGTTGGGTCGTTGCCACAGTCTCCGCTCCCCTGCTGTCCTGGCCGGGTTGACGGATATCACCCGCTGTCTTTCCGTGCAACAACAGCCCTTTCTGCTCTACGCACTGTTGACCCCAACAGTCGGCTCATCCACAGCGTGACGGGCGTTGCTTAAGTCCCTGCATTACTGAGCGGGGGTGACAGCAAAAGGTTGCAACATTTGATCATTAAAGCCCCATCATTTCTTGCCGAAACTATAAATAACGTGTCGGATTAGTTTGATCCCGAGCCCGTCGCGTTTTACACCGCTTCAGGCCGTTAAATCTTGATGCGCAATAACGTGCCTGAATGAAAACGATTACAATTAACCGTTAAACAGGATGTTAATTATGCGATTCTTACAACGCGTTAAACTGTCACACCGACTGATTTTTCTCACCGCTTTTTTCCTCATCGCCATGGTCATTATTGCCGTTATCTGTCTTCATTCTCTCAGAACACTGGCGACGTCAGAACAGCAGTTATACACATCGCGGCTTGAGCCGGTTCAGATGATGAACGTGGCGGCCCGCGAAATGGCGACCCACTTTCGTCGGGGCTATGCGTATGTTTTTCCGGGTGGCAACGTCACCGCGGCCGAATCCCGTCAAAATACGATAAAATTTAACCAAAAATCACAGCAGTCGGTCCAGACCGCAGTGGATTTTCTGAAACAGTCCCAGGATCCCGCGTTGGTCGCGATTACGCAAAAAGTGTTGCAGGCCTGGCCGGACTATCTGGCCTCTATGCAGCGGGTTTATGCGCTGGCGAACAATAACGACATTCCGGGCGCCCTGAAGGAAATTGCCACTCAGACCGACCGCCTGCACGTCGCTGTCAGAGATCCGCTGCTGGAGGCCGTGAAGATTTACAACGCCTCTGTGCATCAGGTCATTGATGACAATGTTTCCCACATAGACAGTACCTCGTTCACGCTCATTCTGTTAATCGGTCTGACCTTCCTCGCCGGCGGCGTACTCGGTACGCTGATTTTTATCTCCGTCATGAAGCAACTGGGGGCGGAACCGGAAGTGGCGGTCCACATGGCGGGACTGATTGCGCGCGGTGACCTTCACGGGCACAACGAAACAAAACCCGGTGATACCTCCAGCCTGATTTTTCAGTTGTCTGTGATGCGTCAGCACATCCGCGATCTGATCAGTGAAGTTCAGGACGCCGCTGAGCAGGTGGCAAAATCCTCCGCAGAAATCGCCAACGGCACGCAGGATTTGTCACGCCGTACCGAGTCTCAGGCATCTGCACTGGAAGAAACCAGCGCCTCAATGGAACAGCTCTCTTCGGCAGTACAGAGCAATGCAGATAATGCGCGGGTGGCCAATGATGTCGTCAAACACGCGTTTCAGATTGTGGCCAGCGGCGGCCAGTCCGTCTCGGATGTAGAAGAGACCATGCACGCTATCCAGGACAGCAGCAGCCGGATAGGTGAAATCATTAGCGTGATTGACGGCATTGCTTTTCAGACCAATATCCTGGCGCTTAACGCGGCGGTCGAAGCGGCCCGGGCGGGCGATCAGGGACGGGGTTTTGCTGTGGTAGCCGGTGAGGTTCGCAGTCTGGCACAACGCAGTGCCGTGGCGGCTCAGGAAATCAAAGCGTTGATTACGGAGAGCCACTCGCGGGTAGCAACCGGGGTGAATAATGTCAGCGTGGCGGGCGAGACCATGAAGGCGGTGGTGAAAGAGATTCATCGCGTTAACGATCTGGTTGCCGAAATCAGCACCGGAAGCCATGAGCAGAGTACCGGCGTGAAACAGGTCGGCATTGCCGTAGCGCAGATGGACAGCGATACGCAGCAGAATGCGGCACTGGTTGAAGAAACGGCGGCGGCCACAGCTCAGCTGCAACGGTTGTCCGATCTGCTGTTGCAGACGACCTCTAAATTTGTGACGCGTCAGGCCAGCTAAAGCCAGCCCAAAACAGGTTATCGCCGTCATGCCGTTATGTCATGCCATAAAAAAACAGCGTTGAGTCGGAACTCAACGCTGTTTATGAAAGGCAAAAACGTACGCTACGGCCTGTTACATTTTACGGATATAGTCATCCATATCGGTTTTCAGGTTATCAGATTTGGTGCCGAAAATGGCCTGAACCCCTGAACCTGCCACGACCACACCGCGTGCACCCAGGTTTTTCAGTTCTGTTTGATCGACCTTGCTGACATCCGCCACGCTGACGCGCAGACGGGTAATACAGGCATCCAGGTTGGTAATGTTATCTTTACCGCCAAACGCCGTAACCAGTTTGCCCGCCATTTCGGTGCCGGTTGCTGATGACGACTGCTCGCTGGCGCTGTCTTCACGGCCTGGCGTTTTCAGATCCAGCTTAACGATCAGCACACGGAACACGGTGTAGTAAACCGCCGCATAAATCATCCCGATGATCGGGAACAGCCAGATTTTGCTGCTGTTACCACTCAGAACGATAAAGTCGATCAGTCCGTGAGAGAAGCTGGTGCCATCACGCATGCCGAGCAGAATACAAATCGGGAACGCCAGACCGGCCAGGATCGCATGGATGACATACAGGACAGGCGCAACGAACATGAACGAGAATTCGATCGGCTCGGTAATCCCGGTCAGGAACGAGGTCAGTGCAGCCGAAATCATGATGCCGCCCACTTTCGCCCGGTTTTCGGGTTTTGCCGAATGCCAAATCGCAATGGCGGCCGCAGGCAAGCCATACATCTTAAACAGGAAGCCACCCGACAGTTTACCTGCGGTTGGGTCACCCGCCATATAGCGCGGAATATCGCCGTGGAAGACCTGACCTGCCGCATTGGTATATTCACCAATCTGCATCTGGAAAGGGACGTTCCAGATGTGGTGCAGACCAAATGGCACCAGCGCACGTTCAACCACGCCGTAAATACCAAAAGCGACCACAGGGTTCTGATAGGCTGCCCACTGTGAGAAATCCTGAATCGCTGAACCGACCGGCGGCCAGATAAATGACAGTACCAGGCCCATCGCGATAGCCGCCAGACCGGAAATAATCGGCACAAAGCGCTTGCCCGCAAAAAAGCCCAGATACTCAGGCAGCTTGATGCGATAGAAGCGGTTGAACATGTAAGCCGCGATGGAGCCGGCAATGATACCGCCCAGCACACCGGTGTCCGCCAGGTGTTTGGCCTCAATTTCTGCCGCAGGCAGATGCAGCACTAACGGTGCCACCACGGCCATGGTTTTCACCATGATGCCATAAGCCACTACCGCCGCCAGGGCCGAAACGCCATCGTTATTGGTGAAGCCCAGCGCAACACCGATGGCAAAAATCAACGGCATATTCGCAAAGACCGAGCCGCCCGCTTCCGCCATAACATGTGAGACGACCACAGGTAACCAGCTGAAATTGGCGGAACCTACTCCTAATAAAATACCGGCGATAGGCAGAACCGACACCGGCAGCATGAGCGATTTACCAACCTTTTGTAAGTTGGCAAAAGCGTTTTTGAACATAACGTGAAACTCCTGAGTATGAGTGCGTTTTTCGCGCAGTGCGCGTGGTAAAGAGGGAGGTTCTTTACCGGTTGGCGTTATCCGCCATTTTGATTTATTACGAAGGGTAAAATAAATTATGCCTCGTTACTTTGACGGCTATCACGTTTCGCAAACCAGAGCGCTCAGACGAGTAAACATACGTGCATAACCGCCTATTTTTTCAGCGAAATCCTCTGACTCTGTTGGACAAAAACAGAGTCAGCAGCGGATATTTCGTATTTATTACAAAGCCTGAAATAAACTAACTGTCAGGCGCCGAGGCGGCTCATGGGGATATGGAAAAGCGTGGAGAAATTCTGCGTGGTGGTTGCCGCCAGCGTCTCGATATCCACGCCTTTCAGTACCGCCAGATAGTCGGCCACATCGCGTGTATAGGCCGGTTGATTCTCCTTGCCGCGATAAGGTACAGGTGCCAGATAGGGCGAATCGGTTTCAACCAGAATACGATCAAGGGGAACATAGCGTGCCGCCTCGCGTATCTGCTCAGCATTGCGGAACGTCACGATCCCTGAGAAAGAAATGTAGAACCCCATATCCAGCAGCTTCGCCGCTGTCGCCTGATCTTCCGTAAAACAGTGTAGTACACCGCCGCAGCGTTCAACCTGTTCTTCACGCAGAATCGCCAGGGTATCTTCACGCGCATCACGCGTGTGCACGATGATCGGCTTGTTCAGCGCGATCCCGGTACGGATATGCTCGCGAAACGAGTGCTGCTGCTGCGCTTTGGTTTCCTGCTGGTAATAATAATCCAGTCCGGTTTCACCCAAGGCCACCACCTGTGGATCGGCGGCCAGCCGACGGAATTCGTCGACATCGTAAGGTTCCTCCTGATTAAGCGGATGTACACCGCAGGAGAGTGCGATATTTTCGCGACCGCCTACCAGCGCCTTTAACGTGCTAAAGCCAGGTAACGTTGTGGCAATCGCCAGCATAAACCTGACGTCGCGCGCTGCCGCTTTGGCGATCACGTCATCAAGATCCTGATGGTTTTTTTCATAGTCAAGGCCATCAAGATGGCAGTGGGAATCAACAATAAACATAGTTTTCTCAGTCAGCCGGGTACTGCGGGCTTCAGGTTGTCCGCCCAGCTCAGTAGCCTGTCAGTTAACAAAAGTTCACGATTCACTGCCGCAACCTCTGACAGCGTTTCGCGGCAGCGCATCCAGTCCTGAGCGCTGTTGTTCAGCGCCGTTTGCGAGAAATGCTGCGCCAGCATCACCACTACATCCTGACGATCCACATTGGTCAGCCACTGTGTCGCACCCTGCTGCCACTTGATGGCATCCAGTATCAACGCCAGCAGCCAGCCTATGCGCGTGCCTGGGTTATCAGTATTCAGTACTGGAAGCAGTTGCAGGATGTCCTGTTGCAGGGCGCTGGCAAGGGCATCACAGAGTGCCTGCCTTGCCTGCCATGCTCGCTCATCCAGCAGCGCCAGGGCGGCACCGGGCGCGCCCGCACTCAGGCGCAGCGCAGCCAGTAAGTGTGACTCGTCATACGCTCCCTGCTTTCTGAGCCATGCCAGACTGTGGGCTTCGTCTGGCGGTGCCAGCGTTAACACCATACAGCGGCTGCGCAGCGTCGCCAGCAAACGCGAAGGTTCACGACTGCTCAGAAAGAACCAGCTGTTTGCCGGCGGTTCTTCAAGGGTTTTCAGCAAGGCGTTCGCTGCCGCATCACTGAGCTGCGACGCATCGGGTAGCCAAACGACTTTAGCCCCGCCCTGCTGTGCGTGGTGGTACATTTTTTCCGTCACCTGGCGCACGGCATCAATGCCGAGCGTGGCTTTGCCTTTTTCGGCTTCCAGCCGGTACCAGTCAGGATGCGTGTTTGCCTGCATCAGTTGACAGCCATGACAGTGACCGCAGCTTTTCAGTCCGTCGCGGCGCTGACACATCAGCCAGCGGCTCATTCCCCACACCAGGGCATCATCGCCCATGCCTTCCATGGCATTCACCAGCAGCGCGTGATGCGCGCGATCCGCCTGGTGCTGTGCAATCACCTGCCGGTAAGGCTGGTTTAGCCAGGGATACCAGTTCATGCCCGCTGTTCCGCCAGCCAGGCAGACAATGTGGATTGCAGCGCGGTGGTCACCTGTTCCAGAGGCTGCGTCGCATCGATTGTCCGAATCGTCGCATCTTCCGCCGCCAGGGCCAGGTAGCGGTCACGCGTGCGTTCGAAAAAGCGCAGTGACTCCTGCTCAATGCGATCCAGCACACCACGAGCGCGGGCACGTTGTAATCCTGTTTCCGGTGTGACATCCAGATACAACGTCAGGTCAGGACGAAAATCCCCCAGCACCGTATCACGCAATGTACGCATCAATTCGGCATCAACCCCACGGCCGCCGCCCTGGTAAGCCTGAGAGGAGAGATCATGCCGATCGCCCACCACCCAGGCGCCGCGCGCAAGGGCCGGTTTAATCACGGTTTCGACCAGCTGGACACGGGCGGCGTACAGCATTAACAGTTCCGCTTTATCGGTCACCTGCTCGCCCTCAATGCCCTGCTTCACCAGAATACGGAGCTGTTCAGCCAGCGGCGTACCACCGGGTTCACGGGTAAAGACGATGTCTTCAATCCCGTTTGCCTGTAACGTTGCCACAATGGCCTCACGGGCCGTGGTTTTTCCCGCGCCTTCCAGGCCTTCAATCACAATAAACTTACTGTCCATTTTTTTCCTTTAACGCAAGCCGGTAAGCCTGGACGGCCTTGTTATGGCTGGCAAGATTGGTCGTGAACGTATGTCCACCTTTGCCATCCGCCACAAAATAGAGGTAATTGGTCTTTTCCGGATGGGCGGCGGCAATCAATGAGGCCTTACCCGGCATCGCAATCGGGCCTGGCGGCAAACCACTGATGATATAGGTATTGTACGGCGTCGCTGTTTCCAGATCTTTGCGCGTCAGCGTGCCATTGTAGGCTGCGCCCATACCGTAAATCACGGTCGGATCGGTCTGCAGACGCATGCCCGTCCGCAGTCGGTTAATAAACACAGAGGCCACTTTCGCCCGCTCTTCGCTGACGCCCGTCTCTTTTTCAATGATCGACGCCATCGTCACCATCTCCTGCTCATTCTTGTAGGGCAGGTTGTCCATGCGGCCTTGCCAGACTTCATCAACCATCTTTTGCATTCGCTGATGCGCACGCGTCAGCAACGCAATATCCGTTGTATTGGCGGTATACAGATAGGTATCCGGACAGAAGCTCCCTTCCAGCTGATTTTCATCCAGCCTGAGCGCCTTTGCCACGGTGGCATACTTATCATCAGGCAACGTATGTTTTACATAGGGTGCCTGGCGTAATTCACTCAGCCACTCCTGCAGGCGTTGTCCTTCTACAAAGCGCAGCGGGAACTGGGCCTCTTTGCCGCTGGCCAGCAACGCCAGTAGCTCGCGCACCGTCATTGACGGTTCCAGACGATAGGTCCCGGCTTTGAATTTTGCCAGTTCAGGCTCAAACTTAAGCAACGCGCCAAACCAGATGCTGTGGGGAATAATATGCTGACTTTCCATCTGGGCTTCTAACGCCACACGGCCCGTCCCGGCGGGCAGCGTGTAAATCGTTTCCTGGGAAAGGGTCAGACGGCTGGCAGCAAGTTGCTTCACCTGCCAGTAGCTGACGCCTGCGGCCGCCAGCAGCACTGCCAGCACACCCGCAATAATTTTTTTGCTTCGACTCATTCTGCTTCCATTATCGTTTTACAGCTTGCCTGTAGCTGGTTAAACAATGTGCGTTGATGAAAGGTCACCGCATCAAGTTGTCGAACGGGCAAGACGGGCATGAGCGTATTACAGATGACAATTTCGTCTGCGGCTAACAGCGCCGCCAGCGTCGCCTGCACCACCTGACAACTCTGTCCTGCTGCACGTATTTGCGCTATCAGATTCTGCCGCATAATGCCGTCAACGCCAGCCTGATCCAGCCGGGGCGTAAAGATCGTGTTGCCGCTCCGCCAGAATAAATTGGCCGCACAGCATTCCACCACCCAACCTTCGGTGTCAAGCACCAGGGCTTCATCCGCGTCTGTCTGCTCAAGATGGGCACGAATCATCACCTGTTCAAGCCGGTTGAGATGTTTTAGCCCGGCAAACTGGGGGTTGCGTGCCAGCCGGACCGGACTGACCACCAGCCTGACACCGGTATTTTCTAACGCAGCATAGTGTCCGGGCCAGTCAGAGACCGAGACAATGCGCGTCGGCCCGCTACAGCCCGCACGACTGTAACCGCGTCCCCCACTGCCTGCGCTGATAATGACTTTAAGCACCGCGCTGTCATGGCCCGAGGCCGCCTGCAGCATTTCCCCCGCCAGAGCCTGCCAGTCAACATTCTGTAACCACAGGCGTTCGCAGCTTTGCTGTAGCCGCTGAATATGCCAGTCAAACAGCGCGATATTGCCCTTGATGATAGCGGCCGTGGTAAAGCAGCCATCGCCAAATTGTACGGCGCGATCGCGGGCCGTGAGATGAGATTGTTCGATGCCGTTAATCCACATTACCGCGTCTCCCGTATCGATATCGTGGTTGTCATGACGGTGATTTTATCGGTTTCTCTTCGTCGCTGGACAGAAAAAAGGCCCGCATAGCGGGCCTTTTAAGCAATCATAAACGCCAGGTTTAGATTTTACGGAAAATCAGTGAACCGTTAGTGCCACCGAAACCGAAAGAGTTACACAGCGTATATTCCAGTCCAGACACCTGACGTGCAGTGTGAGGAACGAAATCAAGATCGCAACCTTCGTCCGGGTTATCCAGGTTCAGGGTCGGTGGAACCGCCTGATCGCGCAGCGCCAGAATCGAATAGATCGATTCAACCGCGCCTGCCGCACCCAGTAAATGGCCGGTCATCGACTTAGTTGAGCTGACCATAACCTTGCTGGCAGCCTCACCAAACACTGATTTCACCGCCTGCGCTTCGGCTTTATCGCCTGCTGGCGTTGACGTGCCATGCGCGTTGACGTAACCGATCCTGTCAGGCGTCATCTGTGCATCACGCAGCGCATTGATCATCGCTGCGGCTGCGCCAGAGCCGTCTTCCGGTGGCGAGGTCATGTGATAGGCATCGCTGCTCATCCCAAAGCCCACGATTTCCGCGTAGATTTTAGCGCCACGCTTCTTAGCATGCTCGTACTCTTCCAGTACGATAATGCCCGCGCCGTCGCCCAGTACAAAACCATCACGGTCTTTATCCCATGGACGGCTTGCCGCCTGTGGGTTGTCGTTACGTGTAGACAGTGCACGCGCCGCGCCAAACCCACCTACACCCAATGGTGTACTGGCTTTTTCCGCGCCACCTGCCAGCATCACGTCAGCATCGTTATAGGCGATGATACGTGCCGCATGACCAATGTTGTGAACGCCAGAAGTACAGGCGGTCGCAATGGAAATGCTGGGGCCTTTCAGGCCATACATGATGGTGAGATGTCCCGCCACCATATTGACGATTGTGGAAGGCACGAAGAAAGGGCTGATTTTACGCGGACCGCCGTTCACCAGCGAGGTATGGTTTTCTTCAATCAGACCCAAACCACCAATGCCCGAACCAATTGCCGCGCCAATCCGGCCTGCATTTTCCTCGGTCACTTCAAGACCGCTGTCCTGCATGGCCTGAATGCCTGCCACGATGCCGTACTGAATGAAGTCATCCATCTTGCGTTGATCTTTACGGGAAATAAAGTCATCGCAATTGAAATCTCTTACCAGACCTGCAAAGCGTGTTGCATAGGCGCTGGTATCAAAATGGTCGATCAGGTTAATGCCGCTCTGACCGGCAAGGAGAGCACTCCAGGTAGACTCTACGGTATTGCCGACAGGAGACAACATGCCAAGACCAGTCACAACTACACGACGCTTAGACACGTTCGTCCTCCAGGGAGGGAAAAAAATGACTATTGTGGGGCAAACATAAAACTCAGGCGGTCAATTGACCGCCTGAAGATATTCATTAGCCTTTGTGGCTATTGATATAGTCGATCGCTGCCTGAACGGTAGTGATTTTCTCAGCTTCTTCGTCTGGAATTTCAGTATCAAACTCTTCTTCCAGAGCCATTACCAGCTCAACGGTATCAAGAGAATCGGCACCCAGGTCTTCTACGAAAGATGCAGAGTTGGTCACTTCTTCCTCTTTCACACCCAGCTGCTCACTGATGATTTTCTTAACGCGTTGTTCGATATCGCTCATACTATTTAATTTCCTATCAAAACTCGCTTTCGCGATGGTTTTCGTAGTGTATAAAATGTTGAAAAAGATGCAACAAAATCCCGGCTGGTCTAACCACGATTTACGCTATTGTGCGGTTTTATACGCAAATAATGCAAATGATTTCGTGATTATCAGACCATATACATGCCGCCATTGACGTGCAGCGTCTCACCCGTGATGTAGGCTGCTTCGTCAGAGGCTAAGAATGCAACAGCATTAGCAATTTCCTGCGCTTCGCCTAAGCGACCCGCAGGCACTTCTGCCAGAATACCGGAACGTTGATCTTCGTTCAGTGCCCGCGTCATGTCGGTCTCTATGAAGCCCGGAGCCACGACGTTGACGGTAATGCCACGTGACGCGATTTCCCGCGCCAGTGATTTGCTAAAGCCAATCAAACCCGCTTTTGCTGCAGCATAGTTTGCCTGACCCGCATTACCCATGGTTCCGACAACGGAACCAATGGTGATGATACGTCCCATGCGCTTTTTCATCATGGCACGCATCACCGCCTTAGAAAGACGGAAAACTGATGTGAGGTTGGTATCAAGGATATCCTGCCACTCATCGTCTTTCATACGCATCAGTAAATTATCACGCGTAATGCCTGCATTATTGACCAAAATGTCCACTTCGCCAAATTCAGCGCGAATTTTCTCTAAAACGCTGTCGATGGAAGCGGCATCTGTCACATTTAACAGCAGGCCCAGTCCCTTATCGCCAAGGTAAGCACTGATCGCATCGGCACCACTTTGGCTGGTTGCAGTTCCCACCACTTTTGCACCACGTGCAGCCAGGGTTTCTGCAATCGCACGGCCAATGCCGCGGCTCGCGCCCGTTACCAGCGCTACTTTACCTTCAAAGCTCATGATTTTCCTCTTATTCCTGTGCAAGTGCCGCAGCCAATGACGCAGTATCGTTCACCGCTGCCGCAGACAGGCCATCTACGATACGTTTGGTCAGGCCAGTGAGCACTTTACCCGGACCCATTTCAATCAGTTGCGTCACGCCCTGCGCAGCCATCGCCTCTACGCTTTCTGTCCAGCGTACCGGGCTGTAAAGCTGGCGAATCAGCGCCTGACGAATCGCGTCGGCATCCGTTTCGGCTTTCACGTCGACGTTGTTAATCACCGGCACCTGGGGTGCTTTAAAGGTGAGCGTTTCCAGCGTCAGTGCCAGTTTTTCCGCCGCAGGCTTCATCAGTGCACAATGCGAAGGTACGCTGACCGGCAGCGGCAACGCGCGCTTGGCGCCCGCCGCTTTACAGGCCGCGCCTGCACGTTCTACCGCATCTTTGTTACCCGCGATAACGACCTGGCCTGGCGAATTGAAGTTCACCGGCGAAACGACTTCACCCTGCGCGCTTTCTTCACAGGCTTTCGCAATGGCCGCATCATCAAGACCGATGATCGCCTGCATGGCACCGGTACCTTCTGGCACGGCTTCCTGCATCAGTTTACCGCGCAGTTCAACCAGTTTGATTGCGTCCGCGAAATCCAGTACGCCCGCACAGACCAGCGCAGAATATTCGCCCAGGCTGTGGCCCGCCATCAGCACAGGCTGTTTGCCCCCCTGCTGCTGCCAGACACGGTAAATCGCCACAGAAGCGGCCAGCAGCGCAGGCTGCGTCTGCCAGGTTTTGTTCAACTCTTCCGCGGGCCCCTGGCTCACTAACTGCCACAGATCATAACCGAGGGCCTCAGAGGCTTCACGGAACGTCTCTTCAACCACCGGATAAGCGGCAGCGAGTTCTGTCAACATGCCCACAGACTGTGAGCCCTGACCTGGGAAAACAAAAGCAAGTTGCGTCATTTTCAGTTCCTGTCAATCAAAAGCGAACCAGCGCAGAACCCCAGGTGAATCCACCACCAAAGGCTTCCAGCAAAATAAGTTGTCCGGGTTTGATGCGGCCATCGCGCACGGCTTCATCCAGTGCGCTGGGCACCGATGCGGCTGAGGTATTTCCATGACGATCCAGCGTGACTACCACTTTTTCCATGGTCATGCCCAGTTTTTTCGCCGTGGCGCTGATAATGCGAAGGTTTGCCTGATGCGGCACCAGCCAGTCCAGCTCTTCACGCGCAATGTTGTTCGCCTGCAAGGTCTCATCAACGATGTGCGCCAGTTCTGTCACGGCCACTTTGAAGACTTCATTACCTGCCATTGTCAGGTAAGCGGGTTGATCCTGATGCGCGCGATCCTGATAAGGCAGCGTCAGCAATTTGGCGTAACGGCCATCAGCATGCAGATGGGTAGAAATGATGCCCTGCTCTTCACTTTGACCCAGTACCACTGCGCCCGCACCGTCACCGAACAGAATGATCGTGCCACGATCTTCAGGATCGAGCGTACGCGCTAGGACATCAGAACCGATGACCAACGCATGTTTCACTGCACCATTTTTGATGTATTGATCGGCAACGCTTAACGCATAAGTAAAGCCTGCACAGGCCGCAGCCAGGTCAAACGCGGCGCAATCCTTGATTTCAAGCATCTGCTGAATCAGGCAGGCAGAGCTGGGGAAGGCATGACTGGAAGACGTGGTCGCCACAATGATCAGGCCCACGTCATTGGCATCGACGCCCGCCATCTCCAGGGCACGTTGTGCTGCCTGGTGGCCCATACTTGCAACAGTCTCATCCGGCGCAGCAATACGGCGCTCACGGATGCCGGTACGGGTAACAATCCACTCGTCCGAGGTCTCCACCATTTTTTCCAGGTCGGCATTGGTGCGGACCTGGCTGGGCAAATAACTGCCCGTACCGATAATTTTGGTAAACATCTAGGCTTTGTCACTCCTGGCTAATACAGCGTCCAGACGGGCGGCAATGTGTTCAGGAACCTGCCGCCTCACCGCCTGCTCGGCCTGATTGATCGCCATGGCAAAGGCATGTTGATTTGCTGCGCCATGACTCTTGATCACTGTCCCGCGCAATCCTAACAGACAAGCGCCATTATACTGGTCGGGGTTGAGATGGCCGAAACGCCTGACCAAACGCTTTTTAACCCAGCGCCCCAGCAACGTCAGCCACCACGACCGCTTTTCACCTTCTCCCGATGATTTCAGCAGAGAAAGGAACATTCTTACCACGCCTTCCATTGTCTTCAGTGTGATGTTTCCAGCGAAACCATCACAAACCAGCACGTCCGTTTTGCCGGTCAGCAAATCATTACCTTCAAGGTAACCAATGTAATTAATTTGCGGTAATGCCTTCAGACTTAACGCCGCATCGCGAATGCTTTCAAGCCCTTTATGCTCTTCATGGCCAATATTGAGAAGTGCCACGCGGGGATGCGCTATGCCTAACACTTCTTCGGCCATGACCGCGCCCATTACCGCAAACTGCACCAGCATCGCACTGTCAGAATCGACGTTGGCACCTAAATCCAGAATGACCGTCTTTCCCTGATGTTGGTGGGGTAAAACGGTCATCAACGCCGGACGCTTAATGCCGTCCAGCGGCTTCAGTAATAATGTCGCCAGCCCCATCAGCGCGCCGGTACTGCCGCTGCTGACGCAGGCCTCTGCCCGCCCTTCTTTCACCAACTCTAACGCCACTCGCATTGAACTGCCGCGGCTGTTACGTATGGCTTGTGCGGGTCGCGCATCACTTGCAATAACGGATTCGGCAGGGACAACCTGCAAACGCGCCAGCAGGGCGGAATCGGCTTTGGCAAGCAATGGCGTGAGAATGTCGGGGTCTCCGACCAGAAGAAGGATAAGTTCCGAATGAGAGGCCAGTGCCTGCAATGCTGCAGGCACCGTCACGCAGGGACCGAAATCCCCGCCCATGGCATCGATAGCCAGGGTCAAACGTGTCAAGGTATCGCCTTGCTAAGCAAAGATCTTACTTAACGATAACCTTGCGACCGCGGTAGTAACCATCCGCAGTGATGTGGTGACGCAGATGAGTTTCACCAGAAACTTTATCTACTGACAGAGCAGCAGTGGTCAGCGCATCGTGCGAACGACGCATACCACGCTTAGAACGGGTGGGTTTATTCTGTTGTACGGCCATGGACCTTACTCCTATTACTTACGCTTTAAACTGGCTAATACGGCAAATGGGTTTGGTTTTTCTGCCTCTGCAGGCAATTGACCAAAGACCATGTCCGCCTCGGACACTTCACAGTGTTCAGAATCGTGCACCGGAACCACAGGCAGCGCGAGAATAACTTCATCCTCGATAACCGCCAGCAAGTCGATCTCACCGAATTCGTTGACATCAACCGGCTCGTACGCTTCCGGCAACGCCTCGGCCTGCTCATCAGATGAAACAGGACTGAAGCAATAGCTTACGTGAACATGATGTGGAAAAACCTGGTTGCAGCGCTGACAACGAAGCGTAACCTCAACATCAGCAGTACCCGTCAGTACTGCCAGACGCTGGTTATCAACCGCGAACGACATGGCACATTCAACATCACTGTCCACACTGACGACCGACTCAGCCACACGCTCTACCTGTTGCGAGGTATAAACACCCTGGTAATCAAGGCGTTTTTGAGCGGTGCGGACGGGGTCCAGCGTCAGGGGTAATTTTACCTTTTGCATAGGGCGCGCATATTAACTTTGTAATCACATAGAGTCAAAGAAAAAGGCCGTTGGACAGCATCTTTCAACCACTATTCGCATCCAGTGCGGCGCACAGTTTAAAATGACTGCCACCAATTCGCTATCAATATTGAAAAAAAATGACAGCATCGATTCTTTTAGCATCAACCTCACCGTTTCGTCAGGCGCTGCTGAGCAAGCTTGGCCTGCCTTTTACAGTAGATTCACCCCAGACAGATGAAACGCCGTTAGAAAATGAACGCGCAGAGGATCTGGTTACGCGCCTGGCCATAGCCAAAGCTCAGGCGCTGGCTGAGCGTTATCCACATCACTGGATCATTGGTTCCGATCAGGTTTGCGTCCTTAACGGCAGGATTACCGGAAAACCCCATACGGCGAAGAACGCAGAAGCACAACTGCGCGCTGCCAGTGGCAACCGCGTAACCTTTTACACCGGCCTCGCCCTCTACCACCCTGCCAGCCAGCGGCTGATGCAGTGCTGCGAACCTTTTACCGTGCATTTCCGCACGCTGAGTCAGGCCGACATCACCAACTATATAAAGAAAGAGCAACCGCTACAGTGCGCCGGCAGTTTCAAAAGTGAAGGACTGGGCATCTGCTTATTTGACCGGCTTGAAGGGCGCGATCCGAATGCGTTGGTGGGACTACCGCTTATCGCGCTCAGCGCGATGCTGCGTGAAGCGGGCATCAATCCCCTGGGAACGTGATGCCGCCCTGCGTCAGTTTTTTTGCTGGCGCAGCTTCGTCAGGCACTGCTGTAACGTGTCATCCAGCGGCGCTTCCATACGCAGGGTTTCCCCTGTATTCGGGTGCGTAAATGTCAACGCAGCCGCGTGCAGGAAGAGCCGATCCAGCCCCGTAGAGGCCAGTTTGCTGTCAAAGTCGCGCTCGCCGTAACGATCGTCAAAGGCGATGGGATGACCGGCGTGCAAGGTGTGTACACGAATCTGGTGCGTACGCCCGGTTACCGGACTGGCTTTGACCAGCGTGGCAAACGCAAAACGTTCTTCCACTTTAAAGCGGGTTTCCGACGGTTTGCCGTCACTGCTGACACGCACCATACGTTCACCGCTTTGCAGAATATTTTTCAGCAGCGGCGCCTGAACCACTTTGATATGCGAGGGCCAGTTGCCCTGCACCAGCGCAAGATAATCTTTCTGCATGCCCTTCTCACGCAGCTGTTCATGCAGCGAACGCAATGCTGAGCGCTTTTTGGCCACCAGTAAAATGCCGGACGTATCGCGGTCAAGGCGATGTACCAGCTCCAGAAAGCGCGCTTCCGGACGCAGGGCGCGCAGTCCTTCAATCACACCAAAGCTTAAGCCGCTGCCGCCGTGTACGGCTGTACCGGACGGTTTGTTCATGACCAGCAAATGATCGTCTTCAAAGAGGATGGCGTTAGCCAGTGAGGCAACTTTGGCCAGTTTGGGCGAGACAGCGTCCTCATCACGCTCCGCCACACGTACTGGCGGAATGCGCACCTCATCGCCCTCTTCGAGTTTATATTCAGGCTTGATGCGTTTTTTATTCACGCGCACTTCACCTTTTCGCACGATGCGATAAATCATGCTCTTCGGCACGCCCTTTAACTGGGTGCGCAAAAAGTTATCAATACGTTGTCCGGCGTTTTCAGCCGTGATGGCGACAAACTGTACGCCGGGATTCTCTGTTTTCATGGCGGCGATTCTAAATAGTGTCCCCTGATAGCGCCACCCCTTTTTATGTGCTTAACTCTCTGCGTAGCGTCGGGATGAGCAATCAGATTGCTGGCATTTTCAACAGCCTGAATGCGCTTTCTGTCGCAGGGTTCTTAAAATGTAAAGAAAATTGATCAGTCAGTTAAAGTCACCTTGCTATATGAAGGTTAGCAGTGGAATAATGCTTAGGTTTCTTAGCTGAGGATTCAGATAAGAAAAAAAGCGAAATTAGTTATTTTGTCGGATTGAGCAGACACGCAGCAATGGCGTAAGACGTAATGCGAAATCAGGCACTTAGCGGGCTGCGGGTTGCGGCCTGGACATGAGATGGAGTGCACGGGTTTACAGAATTATCTCTCGCATTTCCACTATCTGGTGCTGTTGTTCCTTATGAAAAACAGGCCACCGACGTTATTTGCGCCCCTCGCGCGGTCGATAACCGTGAGGTTGACGACATTGCACTAAGTCACGGGGCCATCGGTTGATACTCGTCCAGGGTAACTATGCCCGCAGCTTTAATCACTCATGAAAGAATAACGAGTACGTTACGATGAAAAGAATGTTAATTAACGCAACTCAGCAGGAGGAGTTGCGCGTTGCCCTGGTTGATGGTCAACGTCTGTACGATCTGGATATCGAAAGTCCCGGACACGAACAGAAAAAAGCCAATATCTACAAAGGTAAAATCACCCGTATCGAACCCAGCCTTGAAGCGGCTTTCGTCGACTACGGTGCAGAACGTCACGGTTTTCTCCCTCTCAAAGAAATTTCTCGCGAATACTTCCCTGCTTCCTACAACGCTCACGGTCGTCCAAACATTAAGGATGTGCTGCGTGAAGGCCAGGAAGTTATTGTTCAGATCGATAAAGAAGAACGGGGTAATAAAGGCGCCGCCCTGACCACCTTTATCTCGCTGGCAGGAAGTTATCTGGTATTGATGCCGAACAACCCGCGCGCGGGCGGCATTTCTCGTCGGATTGAAGGTGACGACCGTACCGAACTGAAAGAAGCGCTTTCGGCACTGGAACTGCCTGATGGTATGGGGCTGATTGTCCGTACCGCAGGTGTAGGCAAATCAGCCGAATCGCTGCAGTGGGATCTCAGCTTCCGTCTGAAACACTGGGAAGCGATTAAGAAAGCCGCTGACAGCCGTCCTGCGCCCTTCCTGATTCATCAGGAAAGTAACGTAATCGTGCGCGCATTCCGCGATTACCTGCGCCAGGACATCGGCGAAATTCTTATCGATAACCCGAAGGTCCTGGAACTGGCGCGTCAGCATATTGCGGCTCTGGGCCGTCCGGACTTTACCAGCAAGATCAAGCTCTACACCGGCGAAATCCCGTTGTTCAGCCACTATCAAATCGAGTCGCAGATCGAGTCCGCTTTCCAGCGTGAAGTGCGCCTGCCTTCCGGTGGCTCGATTGTTATCGACAGCACCGAAGCACTGACCGCCATCGATATCAACTCGGCACGCGCTACGCGTGGTGGCGATATCGAAGAAACCGCGTTTAACACGAACCTTGAAGCAGCAGATGAAATCGCCCGCCAGTTACGCCTGCGCGACCTCGGCGGTTTGATTGTTATCGACTTTATCGATATGACGCCGGTTCGCCATCAGCGCGCGGTAGAAAACCGTCTGCGTGAAGCGGTCCGTCAGGATCGCGCCCGTATTCAGATCAGCCATATTTCACGTTTTGGCCTGCTGGAAATGTCCCGCCAGCGTCTCAGCCCGTCACTGGGTGAGTCGAGCCATCATGTCTGCCCGCGCTGTAGCGGTACCGGCACCATTCGTGATAACGAGTCGCTGTCACTGTCTATTCTGCGCCTGATCGAAGAAGAAGCGCTGAAGGACAACACCAAAGAAGTGCATGCTATTGTCCCGGTGCCTGTGGCCTCTTACCTGCTGAATGAAAAACGTGAAGCGGTCAATGCTATCGAAAAACGCCAGGGCGGCGTGCGTGCGGTTATCGTACCGGACGACCGGATGGAAACGCCGCACTACTCCGTGTTGCGCGTGCGGAAAGGTGAAGAAACGCAGACGCTGAGCTATCACCTGCCTAAGCTGCACGAAGCCGAAATGGCGATGCCTTCGGAAGAAGAACATGCCGAACGTCGTCGTCCAGAACAACCGGCCCTGGCGGCATTTGTGATGCCTGATGCGCCACCGGCACCGACGGAAGCAGCGCCGGAAGCGACCAAAGCGCGAACTGCGCCGGTTGCTGAAACCGCCCCTGCAACGCCATCCAACGGAACAGGCTTTGTTGGTCGCCTGCTGGCGGGCCTGAAAAAAATGTTCGCCGGTGAGCCTGCGCCTGCCACGGCAGAGCCCGTTGCTGAAGTGACCGAACCGCAGAAAACCAGCGGTGAGGAGAACGGCAATCAGCGTGGCGATCGTCGTAACAACCGCCGTAACAATAACCGCCGTGAGCGCACGCCACGTAATGGTGACACCACCCAGCAGCGTGAATCTCGGGACAACCGCGAAACCCGTGACAATCGTGAACCGCGTGAAGACAACCGTCGTAATAAGCGTCAGGGGCAGTCTAACGAGGCGCGTGATGAACGTCCGGCGCTGAGCGATGAAGCTCGCCAGCAACGCGATGAGCAACAGCAGCAGCGTCGTGAACAGCGTGCTGAACGTCAGCGTCGTCGTCAGGAAGAGAAACGTGCCCAGCAGGAAGCGAACAGCGCGGTTGAACAGGCCGTTGAAACCGCTGAGCCCGTTGCAGCTGAAGCACAGGACGATGAGCGCGTTCAGGCTATGCCACGCCGCAAACCGCGTCAGCTGACGCAAAAAGTGCGCGTTGGTGACAACAATGCTCAGCCTCAGCATGCTGCCGTCGAGTCAGCAGAATCTGTTGAAGCCCGTCAGATTCAGCCGGTTGCAGAAGCCTCACAGGTCGACGACGCGGACGAAACCGAAGCGCGTGACAACGCCAACATGCCGCGTCGCTCTCGTCGTTCACCGCGTCATCTGCGCGTCAGTGGTCAGCGGCGCCGTCGTTACCGCGATGAACGCTACCCAACACAGTCTGCTATGCCATTAGAAGCCGCTTCGGCCTCACCTGAGATGGCGTCAGGCAAAGTCTGGGTGCGCTATCCGGTCGCACAGACGAACGAAGAGCAGACCACACAGGATGCAGTTAAAACCGCACAGGACGACAGCCATGCAGACACAGCACCTGCTATCGCCCTGCCTGTGGCAGCGGCCGTAGACGAGGCGCCGGTTTCACAGCCCGATCCAGTACAGGTTGCTGAACCCCAGACAGACACGCCGGTTACTGTGGTGAATACGGATGACACGCAGGCGATTGATGCCCCTGTGCATCAGGAACCCTCTGTGATTCCTGCGGCTGCAGAAGCCCGCGCCGACGCCGTCGCGCAGCAGGCACAACCTGCCGATGTTACGGCTGAAGACGCGCATAAGTCCGACGTGACCGCCGCGCCTGAGGTTGCCCAACACGAGCACGTTGAGCCCGCAGAGCAGGCCGGTACGGCGGTGAGCCCGACAACCGAAGCTCAGGTTGACGCAGTGTTAAATGCACCGGTTGCTGCAGAGGAAACCGTTGCACCCATCACCGAACCGCATGCGCCTGTGGCTGCGCGCGACGTTGCTGTAGAAGCCCTCCAGGCCAATGCGGAAACGCGCTGGAAGCACTTTGCGTCAGCCCCAATGACCAAAGCGCCTGCGCCAGCATGGCAACCAGAGCCTGCGCGTCACAGCGACTGGCAGCGTCCTTCCTTCAATTTTGAAGGCAAAGGTTCTGCGGGCGGCCATAGTGCTACCCACCAGGCAACGGCCCCTGCGACCAAGCCATAAGCATGGTTCGCAGACGTGATAAACCCGGCTCCGGCCGGGTTTTTTATTGTCTGTTACGGACATTTCGGGTGAGGTATGCGGGCAGAAACACCACGGAGGGATCATCCTGAGGTATGTAATCAGCGCTACATTAGCCTGATCCGTGCAGCGCGGCGTCAATCATGCAGCAAAGGTTCTCCGCACAGGTCGCCATGTTAATTGAGCAGCGAAAGAGGCATTACGCAGACAAAAAAAATCCCACCGTCCCTGTAGGACGATGGGAAAAACTAAGCGCACCCGGTTAAAGTACGCCTAAAATTTTTATGAATTTAACTGGAACAATGACATCTGAGACATATCAGTGAAGGTCTTATAAGAAGCCTGCAGCGCCTGTTGTTGCATGGTGTAGCTGGAAATCGCTTGGGTGTAATCCACATCCACCAGGCTACTCATCTGCGAGTCATAAATCACTTTGCGATCGTCACCCTGCGCATTCAACGTATCCAGCTCTTTCAGCTGTGTTCCGATTTCGGAACGCACGCTGAGCACGTTGTTAAGCGAGTTGCTCAGACCACGGTTGGTTTTATCCATTGCCGCTGAAAAGGTCGCTTTGGTGGCATCATCCGCGCCATTCTGGGGCACTTTTAGCGCACTGATAGCACTGTCCAGCATATTGAATAAATTCGTTTCACTGGTGCCACCGTTCGGTTCTTTCACCGCGTTGCTGGTGATCGACATTACGATGCTGTTGCCGGTATGACCGATCGTCATCGTACGGTCCGTATCGACTTTTTGCGTAATCGCGTCGGTTCCGCCCTGATAGGTCACGCCGCCGGCACCATCCACAAACGGTGGTGTATCGGTCTTATAGCCGGCAAAGATATAACGCCCGTTGGCGTCTTTGCTGTTGACCTGGTTCAGTAACTGCGCACGCAACCCTTCCAGCTGCGTCGCATACGAGGCACGGTCATCGTCGCTCAATGAGCCGTTTGAGGCGGCCACAATCATCGACTGCGCGCTCATAATGCTGTTTGTCACACCGTCCAGCGTGTTTTCTTCCAGGGATAAGCCCTGGTCGGCGAAGGTACGGGCAACCGCATACTGGCTTGCCTGCGCCTGAGTTTGCGATAACACCACGGCGCGGGAAGCGGCGATCGGATCGTCAGAGGGGTTAGATACTCTGTATCCGGTAGACAGTTGTTTGCCCGCACTCAACCAGGAGGATTGCGCATCACTTACGCCGCGAACCTGCTGGTCAAAAATCATATTTGTACTGAGTCGCATGATGTCCTCTGCTCTTAGTTAATGCTAAGCAGGGCGTCAAAAACGGTGCTGGCCGCTTTTAAAACCTGCGCATTCGCCATGTAATATTGCTGGTATTTGGTCAGGTTCGCATACTCTTCGTCCAGGTTAACGCCGGAGACAGACTGCTGACGGTTTGTTAACTGCGTCACCACGTTCTGCTGCGTTGTACTGGCCGTTTTCAGGGCCTGTGTTTTGTTACCAACGGTACTCACCATCGCGCCGTAGGCCTGGGACAACGTAGAATTACCGTTGACGATTTTGGCATCCTGTAGCGCCAGCAAATTTTGGGCATTGCGGTTATCACTTTCACCGCCTGGTGCCGCCGCCGCCGCAATCTGCGAGCCGCTGGTAATCGCCACTGACATCCCGTTAACCACGTTTTGAACGGGTTTTACCAGGAAACTGTCTTTGGCGTTTGGTGTACCATTGACCGTCAGGCTCATCCCGTCCAGGCTGAGCGTGGTGACGCCGCCAGAAGTAGTGGGCGTGAGCGTCGTTTTGGTGTTGTCTGACAGACGCGTGGCTGACCAGTTTGTTCCGTCATAAGTCACGGTATAATTGGAAGCCTGCAGCGCATTGGTATTGCTCCACGCCGCGGTTAAGGTGGCGGAAGAGGTATTTTTGCTGTTGCCCTGCGCTGTTGGGCTGCCGATAGTAAAGAAGTCGACGCCCTGGTTACCGTTGCTGTCATAGCCTTGCTTGTGCACGGTATTGAAATTGGTGGTGAAGGCGGCGGCAAGCTGTCCCAGCTGGTTTTGTGCCAGGTCCAGATCCTGCGAGCGGAAGCTTAACATCCCACCCAGTGAGCCGGTGGTAATGGAAGATTCCGGAATCTGCACATTGCCAGCCTGCGGATCAACATAGCCCACCGTGGTGCGCGTCAGATCGCTGCTGGATGGCATTGCCACCAGCTTGGTTGACTGGAAGCCACTGACCAGAGAAAGGCCGTTGGCCATGGAAACCGTGTAGCTTCCATCCTGCTGTGACACTGTCACACCGACGATATTATTCAGACCATTAACCAACTGATCACGTTGATCCAGTAAGTCATTGGGAGCGGCGCCATTACCGGTTGTCAGTTTGGCAATCTGCTGGTTAAGACTGGAGATCTGGCTGGTAAAGGTATTGATCTGATCTACGTCAGAGGTCACGTTGGTATTCACGCTGTCTTGCATGTTGGTCAGGTATTGCGCCTGGGTCTGAAACTGGTTGACCAGGCCCTGGGAGTTGCTGAGCAAAGACTGACGCGCTGCAGGATCGTTGGCATTACTGACCACGTTCTGCATGTTGCTAAAGAAGCCCTGAATCGCGCTCGACAGGTTTGTCGTCGAGGTTGACATCAGATCGTCGATATTGGAGACCTGCGAATACTGCGTATTTGCCGCATTGTAGGTGGCTGAAGACCCACGCAGCTGCGCTGCGATAAAACTGTCGTATTCACGCTGAACACCGGTTACGTTAACCCCGTTACCGTAATAACTTTTTCCCTGCAGGGTACTGTTGGCTTCTGCAAGAATCGTCGTCTGACGTGAATAGCCGGCAACGGTGTAATTGCTGATGTTATTACTGGTGGTGCTTAAGGCGGCCTGTGCGGCACTGAGCCCGCTCATTGCGGAGTTAATTATGCTGGACATCTCGGTTCCTTACATTCCCCGCTACACGGGTCGCTGTCATCAGTGTGGTCGCCAGCGTGCGCTGGCGCGCCTGGCTCTTGCTGCTATTATCGGCATGCTTAAGTGAAACTTGAGGCACAATTCTCAGAACAATGTGCTTAAATCCTGGCTATAGGCTTTCACCACTTTTTCACCCATGCTCTTGAATTGCTGAATCATTCCCATCAGTTTTTGCGCATATTTCGGATCGGTGGCATAACCCGCAGCCTGCAATGCCTGGGCGCCCTGCTCCGCGCTCTGTGCATTGGTGACAGCCGCATAACGTGGGTTATTTGAAAGCAGTTTGACGTAGTCGTTTAACGCTTCGAAATAAGAACTGTAAACCCGGAATGTCGCACGCACTTTTTTAGCTTCACCGTGCTCATATTCTGTGGTCATGACATCGGTCGTTTCGCCTTTCCAGTTCCCGCTGGCTTTGATGCCAAAGACGTTATAGCTCGGCTTTCCATCACGGGTCAGGATTTGACGTTGCCCCCAGCCTGACTCCAGTGCAGCCTGCGCCAGAATCAGGTGATGAGGGATACCACTCTGCTGACTGGCGGCCTGAGCGGGCTGAGTCAGTTGGGCAATAAAGTCACGACTGTCGCTCGGCAGGCCGGTGGGCGAAGGCGCGGGCAGGCGCGGCATAGCTTTGCGCACCATTTGCTCCAGCGGCGTGGCGCCAATGGTGCTCATGATGAAACTGTTATCCAGCTTCATCGGCACCGTACCGGCGCGCTCGTCCGGGGCTTTGGCGGGTTCCATCTGTTTAACGATGATATCCGCCAGGCCCAGGCCACGTTTACCGATGTCCTGCGCAATCTGCTGATCGTACATTGATGTGAAAAGCTTGGTCTGTTCATTGCTGAGAATGCCGTCCTGCGGTAACGCTTCACGCATACTCTTCAGCATCATCTGAACAAACATCCCTTCAACCTGCTGCGCGACCTGCAGTGCTTTCCCTTTGGGATCGGCAGTGACATCGCGTTTCAGGTCGTTCAACGAGCGGCTGTCAAAAGCCGCATTCATCAGCGATTGCGTATCGTTCATCAGATAATTTCCAGTTTCGCGCGCAGGCAACCCGCGCTCTGCATTGACTGCAAAATGGACATCAGTTCGATAGGCGACGCACCCAGCGCATTCAGCGCACGCACCACGCTGTTCAGGTTGGCGCTGGAGTTAACCCGTTGCAACGCACCGCCGCTCTGACGCAGATCGATCTGCGTATTGGTAGTAGCGACAGTCTGTCCACCCGCCAGCGGCGTGTTCGGCTGACTCACGTTTTGCTGCTGATTGACCGTGACAGACAGGTTGCCCTGAGCGACCGCACAGGTGTTCAGTTTCACTTCACGATTCATCACAACAGAGCCGGTGCGTGAGTTAATGATGACTTTGGCATCCTCAACCGGCACGGAGACATCAATGTTCTGAATCTCTGCCAGTAAACGAACCTGCGCACCATTATTCGGGGACACGCGGACCTGGACCGTACGGGCGTCCAGCGGCTGGGCCGAACCGTATCCGCCACGGGCGTTGATCGCATCAGCAATTCGTTGCGCCATGGAGAAATCTTCGGTGTTCAGCTGCAGGTTAATCGTATTCTGCGAACCAAAGTTGCTCTGCAGTTCACGTTCAACCGTTGCTCCATCGGTAATCCGTCCACCGTTAAGCTGGTTGACCTGAACGCTGCTGCCGCCTGCTGCGGCACCCGCGCCGCCGACCAGAATGTTACCCTGGGCCAGCGCATAAACCTGGTTATCCACGCCTTTCAGTGGCGTCATTAACAGCGTGCCGCCGCGCAGGCTTTTCGCGTTACCCATGGACGACACCACCACATCCAGCGTCTGGCCCTGGCGGGCAAACGAAGGCAGCCTGGCGGTAACCATCACGGCGGCGACGTTTTTGAGCTGCATGTTGGTGCCCGGCGGCACGGTAATGCCCAGTTGCGACAGCATGTTGCTGACGGTTTGGGTCGTGAACGGCGTCTGCGTTGTCTGATCGCCTGTTCCGTCCAGGCCCACGACAAGGCCATAACCCAGCAGTTGGTTATCACGCACACCCTGTACGGTGGTTAAGTCGCGGATCAGATCGGCACGCGCCATCAGGCTTACGCCTAACAGTAATCCCAGACCGACACGCCATAATGTTAGCTTTTTCATTACAACCTCTTAGAACGGCGAGATATTCAGGAAGAAGCGCTGCAACCAGCCCATATTTTGCGCTTCATTGATATAACCATTTCCGACGTACTCAATACGTGCATCGGCCACGGCTGTAGACAACACGGCGTTACTCGCACTGATGGTGCGTGGGTTAACCACGCCCGAGAAACGAATAAACTCGGTGCCCTGGTTGATCTCAATTTGTTTTTCTCCGACCACGTGCAGGTTGCCGTTCGACAGAACCTGATCCACCGTGACGGTGATGGTGCCGGTAAAGGTGTTGTTAGCAGATGCCCCACCTTTGCCTGCGAAATCATTTTTGCCACCCGCCGCAAAGTTGGCTTTTTCGCCCGTTGCGCCGGCTAAACCTTCTAAACCGGTAGGCACTGCAGTGATACCCAGACTGCCGCTGCCGTTACGGCTGGCATTCGAGGTCGAACTTTTGCTGGCACTGACGTTTTCCTGCAAGGTGATAGTCAGCGTATCGCCGATATTACGTGGGCGGCGATCTTCAAACAGCGGCTGATAGCCGTAGTTGAGCGGCGCAACACCCTGAAAAATGGACCCATTTACCACAGGTGGCGCAGAGGGCAACGGCTGAGCCGTGGTCGCTCCTTGCACCAGTGGCGTGCGTGGCACCAACGCACAACCGTTAAGCGTCAGCAGTGCGGTGACTACTAACCAATGTCCAGGCTTAAGAATATGTTGCATCGCCACGGAGTTACGACCTTATTCATGACTAGTCTTCAGGCCAGCCTTAGCTGGCCCTGTTCGTGTTACAGCTGTGTCAACTTCGCCAGCATTTGATCGGAGGTGCTGATCGCTTTGCTGTTAATTTCGTAAGCACGCTGCGTCTGGATCATCGTAACCAGTTCTTCCGCGACGTTTACGTTAGAGGTTTCGGTATAACCCTGATACAGCAAACCGGCACCGTTCTGCCCAGGCGTACTGTCCGTCGGCGCACCCGATGCCTGCGTTTCCTTGTAGAGGTTTTCACCCACGCTATCGAGACCCGCATTGTTCATGAAGGTGCTCAGCGTTAACTGTCCGACCTGGGCGGCCTGCGTCTGCCCCTGCTGGGTTACGCTCACCACACCATCACGCGACACGGTGATACTTGTGGCGTTGGCTGGAATGGTAATACCAGGCTGCACAGGGAAACCCGCGTTGGTCACCAGTTGGCCGTTCTGGTCAACCTGAAATGAACCATCACGTGTATACGCAGAAGTTCCATCTGGCATCTGGATTTGGAAAAAACCCTGGCCGTTAATGGCGATATCTTTTGAGTTGTTGGTTTGCGACAGGTTGCCCTGCGTATGCAAACGCTCGGTCGTCACCGGACGTACACCAGTACCGATTTGCAAACCTGACGGCAGCGTCGTCTGCTCAGATGACTGCGTGCCCGGCTGACGCATGGTCTGGTACATCAGATCTTCAAACACGGCACGTGAGCGCTTAAACCCGTTAGTACTGACGTTGGCCAGGTTGTTGGCGATCACGTCCATGTTCATCTGCTGTGCATCAAGACCGGTTTTGGCGATCCATAAAGAACGAATCATGTATTTATCCTCGCGCCTTAGCTGCCGATGCTGAGCAACTGGTTGGCTTTCTGTTCGTTTTGGTCAACGTTGTTAATGACCTTCATCTGCATCTCGAAACGGCGGGCATTGGCGATCATATCGACCATCGTTTCCACCGGCTTCACGTTACTGCCCTCAAGCACACCCGGCATGACCTGCATAGTCGGATCGGCCTGCAGGGCTGCGCCACGTGTCCCCTGCGTCGCGGCGGTGGGACGGAACATGCCATCGTCCCCACGCTCTAACTCTTTACCGGTTGCCTGGACGAGCTTCAGACGGCCCAGTTGTACAGTCGCATTGGGTGAGTCGCCAGCGTTCAGCCCGGTAATAGAGCCATCAGCCGCGATGGTGATCTCAGAACCTTGAGGGATCACAATCGGACCACCTTCGCCCATTACGGGATTGCCCTGCACCGTCAGCGTACCGTCCGAACGAATTTGCATGTTGCCGTTGCGGGTATAGGCTTCGCTGCCGTCGGCGGTGCGTACAGCCAGCCAGCCATCCTGCTGCATTGCCACGTCCAGTGGGCGCTGGGTGTAATCCATGGCCCCCTGACTCATGTCGGCACCCGGCGTAGATGCCGTGACCAACGTGCGCGTGGGCAGTGACCAACCAGTGACCGGTACAGCACGCAACGCGTTCAGCTGCGCCCGGAAACCGGGCGTTGAGGCGTTGGCGAGGTTGCTGGCGGTAACCGCCTGCTGATCCAGTGTCTGACTGGCCGCGCCCATCGCGGTATATATCGCGTGATCCATAGAGCAATCCCGTTAGCGAATTAACGTAAGTTGACCAGAGTGTTAAGGATCTGATCCTGCGTTTTGATGGTCTGCGCGTTCGCCTGGTAGTTGCGTTGCGCGACGATCATATTGACCAGCTCTTTACTCATATCGACGTTCGAGGACTCCAGCGCGCCCGCGGTCAGTGAACCAAAGGTGCCGGTGTTTGCCAGGCCAACCGCTGCCTGACCAGACGCATTGGTTTCCGCCCAGACGTTATCGCCCTGCGATTTCAGGCCTTCGGGGTTAGAGAAACTGGCCAGGACGATCTGTCCCAGTAACTGCGTACGTTGGTTTGAGTAACTGCCGGTGATGGTGCCGTCGTTGTTGATGGCATAGCTGGTCAAATCGCCAGGCGCATAACCGTTTTGCGTGGCGTTACCAAAGGTGGTCGCCCCGGTATTTTGCTGCAGACTGCCCACAAAGTTTAACGCGACAGTCGTGCCGTTCGCGCCATTTACGCCAGGAATCGTGACGGTCGCGGTGCTGGCTGTTGTTGAGCCTGCCACCACGTTGCCGTTTGCATCCAGTGAAGATACGCCAGTCAGCTGACCGTTGGCGTTATAGCTCATCTGGTAATTCCCTACGTTTGAACCCGCAGTGGAGTCAATGCCGTGAATTTTCCAGGTGTTGTCTGCGGTCTTAACGAAATACAGGTCAAGCGAGTGCGCATTACCCTGCGTATCGTACATAGTGATGGTGTTCTTCGCGCTGTACGTCGTCGGATCGGTGGCAGAAAACTTGGTGTCGTCTAATACCGCTGAAGTCGAGTTCAGTTTCGCCACCTGGTTTGCCGTGGTAGTGGCATTAGCAGGCATCTGCGTGGTAGGAATTTTCAGCGCAACCGGGTTCGCACCCGTCTGAATAGTCGGAGGCACGCCTGAAGCCGGGTAACCGGTTACGTTCAGGCCCTGGGTATTCACCAGGTTACGGTTCTGGTCCAGAGTGAACTGGCCATTACGTGAATAGGACACCGCACCCGCCGAGTTGGTCAAACGGAAAAAACCGTTACCGCTCAGTGCCACATCCAGCCCACGGCTGGTGGTGGTGGTAGAACCATCGTTGAAGTTCTGGATCACGGCAGCGACTTTAGTCCCCAGACCCACGTTTGAACCGGCAAACATGTCGGCAAACGCGATGGTGCTGGACTTAAAGCCCGCTGTGGCGGAGTTAGCGATGTTGTTACCGATAACGTCCAGGTTACTTGAGGCAGCGCCGAGACCGCTGACCGCTTGTGAAAATGACATTTAAATCTCTCCTGTCTACAGGTGAATCAGAGAATCTGACGTACGTCGTCAAGGGTGGCGGAGCCCATGGTGCCGAGATCCAGTTTTGCGGTATTACCCGCTGTGCTTACGCCATTGACGTAGGCATAGTTAAGTGGCTGAGCCACCTGTTGACCGCTGCTGTTACTGGCAGCAATCGCAACTTTGTATTTTCCATCTGGCGCGACGCTGCCATCCGGTAATTTGCCGTCCCACGAGAACGTGTGAACGCCGGCGGTCAGTGCGCCCAGGTCCTGGGTGCTGACCACATTGCCCTGTGCATCGGTAATTGTCGCCGTGGCGGTGGTGGCTGCGTTAGTCAGCTCCACGCCAAACGGCGTTGTCGTGCCTTTACCGACCAGAATCTGTGAACCATTCACCATCACGCCATGACCAATCAGCGTCGAACTTTGCAGTGACTGGCTGGTGCTGATCTGACCCGAAATCGATCCCAGTGTGGTGTTCAGTTTTTCAATACCGCTCAGGGTGTTGATCTGTGCCAGCTGTGTTGTCAGCTGACTGTTATCCATCGGATTGGTGGGATCCTGGTTTTGCAGCTGCGTCACCAGCATGGTCAGGAACTGGTTTTGCAGATCCTGGGCGCTGTTACTTGTGCCGGTGCTGGATGAGCTAAGGACCGTGGGGTCCAGCTTTTCATTAACGCCTACCGCGATAGTCATTATTTTTCTCCGTTACTGACCCAGGGTCAGCGTTTTCATCATCATCGACTTCACGGTATTCAGCACCTCGACGTTCGCCTGGTAGCTGCGTGATGCCGACATGGTGTTGACCGTTTCCGCTACCACATCCACGTTAGGCATCTTCACGTAGCCTTTGGCATCCGCCATCGGGTTACCCGGGTCATACACCAGTTTCGCGGGCGTAGGATCATCAACAACCTGCGCCACTTTTACGCCACCGGTGGCCGCACCCGGCGCAGCATCGGTCTGAAAAACGACCTGCTTTGCCACATAAGGCTGCCCGTCCGGGCCGGTCACGCTGTCGGCGTTTGCCAGGTTACTGGCACTGACGTTTAATCGCTGTGATTGCGCGGTCATCGCTGAGCCGGCAATGTCAAAAATATTCAGCAATGCCATGATTATTGCCCTTGTAACACGCTCATCATGCCTTTGATTTGGCTACTGATAAGTGTGAGATCGGTTTGATATTTCAGGCTGTTATCCGCGAACTGAGTACGTTCGCGGTCCATATCGACGGTGTTACCGTCCGCAGATGGCTGATCCGGAATGCGATACAGCAAATCCATCGACGGTGCCGTGTTCGTCTGCGCTTCGATGTGACGCGACGAGGTAACTTTGAGCGCCAGGCTACTGCCTTCAGCACGTCCATTCGCCATTGCCCGATTCAGCTCGCTGGCAAAGTCGATATCCCTGGCCTGATAGCCTGGGGTGTCGGCGTTGGCAATGTTGGATGCCAGAATCTCCTGACGTTGAGCTCGCAGGTTGAGGGCTTCGGTACCGAAATGTAGCGCCGCATCGAGTTTGTCGAGCATGCTTCCTCCGCAAATGAGAATTTCGAGCTGGCAGCATAATTGGGAAAAAGCAAGAGCCATCGTCTGAATAACGCCTCAAATCGTCGCTATTTTAACTCTTGAGTTTTTTTTCAAACGCGTACACTCATTGCCATCATCAGTGAGGAAAAGCACATGCGTGGATATCCAGCCCTGTTAGCCAGCCTGCTGGCCCTGTTTGCCTTACCCGTCATGGCAGGCGATTTCAGCGCCCAACTGAACCAGTTTTTTAAAGCCCGTGATCCTGAGCATGCCACGGGCATGAACGTCGTCATTCGCACGCCACAGGCACAGTGGCCCTTATGTGATACGCCGCAATTTACGCTGCCCGGCAACAGCCGCCCGTGGGGCAATATGAGCGTGGCAGCCAACTGCGGAGAAAATCGACGTTATATTCAGGTCCAGGTTCAGGTCACTGGCCGTTATCTGGTGGCGAAAAATTTAATCGCCCGCGGCGCAACCGTGAGCAAAGACGATTTCCGTATCGAAGAGGGACGTCTGGATACGCTGCCGCCGCGCACCCTGCTTAACGATGAGACCGTCGCCGATTCTGTGGTGCTGCGTGACATTCAGCCGGGACAGCCGGTGAGTCAGTCGATGCTGCGCCAGCCGTGGCGTGTAAAAGCAGGTCAGGATGTCATGGTGGTTGCCAGTGGCGACGGATTTGATGCCAGCGGCGAGGGGAAAGCCTTAAGCAATGGCACTATCGCGCAATGGGTTCGTGTACGTATGGGGAACGGTCAGGTTGTGAGCGGTCGGGTCAGTGATGATGGGAAAATTCTTATAACACTATAAAACATTAAAGAAGCCTGTTTATTTGCCGATAGAAGAATCAGCAAAGCGATTACGCTATTATGATTCAGGTGGCAGACCCCCTGACCTTACAGGAGCCCGAATATGAGCATCGAAAGAACACAACCGTTAAAGCCCGCCAGCACCGTGCAGACACGTGACAACAGCGAGCCGCAAACTGCGCGTGTGCGCCAGAGTGACAGCGCAACAGCGACCACGCCAGCCGCCGCTCAGGTGAGCCTGAGCAGCGCCCAGGCGCAGCTGATGAAGCCAGGCAGCCAGGACATTAACGTCCAACGCGTTGAACAATTGAAAACCGCTATTCGTAATGGCGAGTTGAAGATGGATACCGGCAAGATCGCCGATGCGCTGATTGCCGACACTAAGGCGTATTTAGAGGGTAAATAATCCCCATGAGTAATTTGCTGACCACATTAGATAAGATGCAGGAAGTGCTGGTGTCTCTGGCGACCGTTCTGGATGAAGAAGAACAACAGTTGTCGTCCGGAATGATTGACAGCAACAATTTGCAGCGCATTACCGAAGATAAAAGCGCGCTGCTGACGACGCTGAACTATCTGGATGAGATGCGCCGTAGCAACGAGAAAAGTCTGGGGACATCTGCACCTTATCGTGGTCAGAGTGACATGGCGCGCCGCTGGGAAGGTATTCAGCAGCATACACGTCGGTTACACCGTGCCAACACGCACAACGGCATCCTGTTACAGCACCAGATTACCTTCACGCATGATGCGTTAGACGTGCTTAAGCCGCATCAGACGCAAGCGTTCTACGGACCGGATGGAAAAGGTCAGGGCCAGGCGACACTGAGCCGTAAAATCTGATAACGTCAGTCTGGTGATCACGCTGTCCATTTTTGAAGAATCCGTCATCACGCGTGGATGACGGATTTTTTCATGCTGTCGTCACAGGGCGGCGGGTCTGTTATGCAGAATATCTGTCCCTTTCGCCCAACAGATGCAGCGTCCAACGCGCTATACATCCTGCACCTCCGGCATCCCGGATAACGTCTCTGCTCCAGCGCATCCCTGCGCATACTGCCTGTTCTGATAAGAAGCGGACGCCGATTTAGCCTGCCACGATCTGGCAGGCATTCGTCTTAAAACGCTTCCCAGTTGTCATGACCTTTCTTCGGTGCCGCTGCTGCAAAAGCAGGAACGGCGGGAGCAACGACTACAGTGGGGGCGTCAGACGGTGTTAACGGGGCTCGTTCAAGTTTAAAGACGGCCACGGCTTTCGTCAGTTTATCTGCCTGATCCTCAAGGGAGGCCGCAGCGGCTGAAGCCTCTTCAACCAGTGACGCATTTTGCTGGGTTACTGCATCCATTTCTGTAATCGCGTGGCTGACCTGCTGAATGCCTCGGTTCTGCTCGTCTGAAGAGACGGCAATTTCAGAAATGATGTCATTCACACGCTGGAATGCGTCTACCGTTTTCATCATGGTGGTACCGGCATCGCTGACCAGTTCCGTGCCGTTGTTAACCAGTCCGACAGAAGTGGCGATAAGCCCTTCGATTTCTTTTGCAGCCTGCGCGCTGCGCTGAGCAAGGCTGCGCACTTCGCTGGCGACCACCGCAAATCCGCGCCCCTGCTCCCCTGCCCGCGCGGCTTCGACCGCGGCATTCAATGCCAGAATATTCGTCTGAAAGGCGATGCTGTTAATGACGCTGGTAATTTCAGCGATCTTTTTCGAACTGCCGGAGATATCGTCCATGGTTTTGACGACGCGATTAACAATCTCTCCACCCGACTGGGCTTTTTCGGACGCATCGGACGCCAGCTGGCAGGCGTGATGCGCATTGTCGGCATTCTGTTTCACCGTCGCGGTCAGTTGTTCCATACTGGCAGCCGTCTGTTCCAGCGACGCGGCCTGCTGTTCCGTTCGGGAGGAGAGATCGGTGTTGCCGGAGGCAATTTCCCCCGCGCTCTGAAAGATAGCAATGGCCCCATCGCGGACAGCGCCGACAGTTTGGGCAAGCGATGACTGCATACGTTGCAGGTTCGACAGTAACATACCCGGCTCGTTACGACCGCAGGCCGAGGGTGGTACGGTCAAATCGCCGTGGGCAATCAGATCGATACGGTGAAGTGACTGTCTTAAAGGCTTAATTACCACTTTTCTCAGCAGAGCAAAAGCCAGTAGCACAATCACTACGGATGCGATAAAGGCCACTAACATCGTGATATAGCCTGTTTTAACCTGTTCAACCGCCTGCTGTTTAATGTCCATCGAGCGCTGATTGCGCATCTGAATGGCTTTCATCAACACGTCTTTATACGCTTTGTCGAGTTTGTCAGCCGCCGTTTCATCCGAAATGATCTCTTCAAAACTGTTCTGTTTGGCTGCCTCAATCATCGGCATCAACCCTTTTTGCAGATAATCCTTAAATCGCGCCTGCAGTTGTTTATCGAGTTCGATGCCGACTGGCGTCCTGACCGGACGGTTAAGGTAAATATTCAGCCCATTTTCTGCCTTTTTAATGCTGCCCTCTGTGGCGCTGAGGAAAGCGGCGTAGTTATCCGTGTCGGCAATACGTGCCGCTGCGCCGGCCTGAATAATATTGAGCCTGGCAGAGCGCATATGCGTTGAGCTGTCGAGTAATCCCTGCCTTACCGAAATTTCATCCGTTGATACGTCAAGGGAATGTTGCCCCTGCGTCAGAAACCAGGCGGATATCGTGCTACTGCACACGAACAGAAATAAGATTCCGCCAAAAATCAGGCTGAATAAGGGAATAAGATTGAGGTTGTACCAGAAACCTGGCATCGCGTTTTCATGAGCGCGGGTATGCATTTTGATCTTCCTCTCAATGATGGACTAAAGGTACTCATCGGCAGGAAGAGGACAGGATTTACGCCAAAACGGACTTTTGAATCAGTTTCTTACAACATTATGGACTTACCGCCCGAAGCGATGTCAGACGCTAAATAGCAATGAAAAAAACATGAATTTTTTATGACGATACGCTGTAAACAGGCTTTTCGACGCGCCGTATTAACGTCTTGCGCATGATGAGTCAGTAACGGCGTGCCCCCATCCATTATTGGGTATCGTCTCTTTGGCAACCCGCTGAACGGATTATTCACCTGAAGATGCCTACAGGTCTGCTGCGATAGCTGTTCCAGGCCAGCAAAAGGGATGACAGAGGTTCGTGGCATCGCCGGGCGTGATGAAATGACTGGTCTGGCACAGAATCCCTTGTTAGTCCGGCCTGCACTGCGCAGGTTTATGACAAAAAGGCCGTAATGTTATTCATTACGGCCTGGATTACGGCATTAACCGTTGGAGGGTTTCATGGTCAGACGGCGGTTCGGCGGGCATAATCCCGCAGTCGGAAGCCCATCATGCCCAGGGCCAGGAAATAAGCGCCGCCGCCTACCGCACAGACAAGAGCCAGCCGCAACAGGCGCCATAGCATGTTGCCCTGCTCCCAGTCCGGCATCCAGTACAGCATGCCTGACAGCGCGGCCGCCATGACGATTACCGCCACCAGTAAGCGAATCAGAAAACCGACCCAGCCAGGCTGAGGTTGAAAGATTTTCTTTTTACGCAGTTGCCAGTAGAGCAACCCAGCATTGAGGCAGGCACCCAGACCAATGGAGAGTGACAGTCCGGCGTGCTTCAGCGGGCCAATAAAGGCCAGATTCATTAGCTGGGTCGCGATCAGCGTAATAATCGCAATTTTTACCGGCGTTTTAATGTCCTGACGGGAATAAAAGCCCGGCGCCAGGACTTTAACGACGATCAGTCCCATCAATCCCACCGAGTAGGCAATCAGCGCACGCTGTGTCATAGCGGCATCAAAGGCAGTAAATTTTCCGTACTGGAACAGCGCGACAGTCAGTGGACCGGATAACATACCCAGCGCCACCGCACTGGGCAACGCCAGTAAAAAGCACAAACGCAGGCCCCAGTCCATTAAACGCGAATACTCTTCATGGTGACCACTGGCGAAACTTTTTGCCAGAGAAGGCAATAAAATCGTGCCCAGCGCCACGCCTAACACGCCGGACGGAAACTCCATCAGGCGGTCAGCGTAATACATCCATGAGACAGAGCCCGAAACCAGGAACGAGGCAAAAATCGTATTGATGATCAATGAGATCTGACTCACTGAAACCCCAAGAATTGCCGGCCCCATCTGGCGCATCACGCGCCACACGCCAGCATCACGCAGGTTGATCCGCGGCAGGACCAGCATGCCCAGCTTTTTCAGATGCGGTAATTGATAGCCCAGTTGCAGCAGCCCGCCGACCACCACCGCCCACGCCAGCGCCATGATGGGCGGATGGAAGTGCGGTGCGGCGAACAGCGCAAAGCCGATCATGCTGATATTCAGCAGCGTGGGGGCAAACGCCGGCACCGAAAAACGGTTCCAGGTGTTTAATATGGCCCCAGCCAGCGAAGCCAGCGAAATCAGGAGAATGTAGGGGAAAGTGACGCGCAGCAGCGCGCTGGTCAGGGCAAATTTATCAGCTGTATCGGCGAAACCCGGTGCCGTCACCAGGATGACCCAGGGAGCGGCAACCATGCCTGCGACGGTCACGAGCGCCAGCGCCAGGGTCAGCAGACCGGAAACGTAGGACACAAAAAGCCGCGTAGCCTCTTCGCCCTGCTTACTTTTATACTCGGCAAGAATAGGAACAAATGCCTGCGAGAAGGCCCCTTCAGCAAAAATACGCCGCAGAAGATTAGGTAGTTTAAACGCAACAAAGAACGCATCGGTCGCCATGCCGGCACCAAACACCCGTGCCACGATGGCATCCCGGGCAAAACCCAGCACGCGGGAAAACAGGGTCATTGAACTGACCGCTGCCAGCGATTTCAACAAATTCATAATTGACGGGGCATCCTGAAAAGAATCGGCAAAATGAGTGACTTAGCACGGGTCCTGTCACACGTCGGGCGATAGTCTACTGCGATCGCGTGAAATGACCAGCACTGAGTGTTACAAGGCGTTATTCCCGTTCCGCGTCACGCCACATGGATTCGACGATACGTTGCGCCAGGAGCGCCTGCTCACCACTCGTTTCCGGCTTTGTCTGAGTTTCGATGCAGTGAACAAAATGTTCTGCCACGCCCACAAATCCGCGCTGAGCCAGGTGGCTCTGCCAGGCGGCAGGTGGCGTGATCACTACGCCTGCACCGCACTCTTCCTGCCAGTCGCGCATGTCATGAATATCAATGCATTTGCCATCACAGATGGCGCTGATACGTTCGCGCTGGCTGCCTGCCCGACGGTGCATACTGGTGGTTACCTGCAATCCACCCGCATTGAAATGGTGCTCGGCGTAAAGCATCTGTCCCTGTTCATTGGTCGCAATATGGCCCTGACGGGGCAGCGCACGGCCTCCTGCCAGCCACAGAGCCGTATCAACGACATGCAGGTAATCATCTAACAGTGTAAAGCGCAGATCCTGTGGACCCACGCTGTCGCTGCGGTGTTTTTCGATACGCAGCGCAGCGGCGGAGTGCATTTGTGTTTTCAGTTGCTGATAGCAGGGCGCGAAACGCCGGTTAAACGCCACCATTAGCTTTCGTTGTTTCTTTTCGGCCAGCGCGACCAGCGCCTCTGCCTGATTCAGGGTTTCTGCCAGCGGTTTGTCGACACAGACATCCTTGCCAGCCTGAAGCAGTGCTTTGACCACGTCGTAATGGCTGGCCGTACTGCTGTGCACAAATACGGCGTCACAGGCGGCAGCCAGATCGGTCAGTGAAGGGAAGCAGGTGATACGGTAGCGGTCACAGACGATGCGGGCGTTGGCCTGATTCGGCGAAAATGCACCGACTAACTGCCAGTTATTTGCCTGCGATAACACAGGCAACCAGGCCTTTTGCGCAATACCGCCCAACCCAACAACACCAATGCGAATCGTCATTTATTGTTCTCTTTCCAGTAATTGCGCCAGTTGTGCCTGAAGATCGGCAACCTGTTGCTCAAGCGCCTCAATCCGATCCCGCAGCGCGACATCGTCCGCCGTGGCTGGGTGTTGCTCCAGCGCCCCGAGTTCGGCCTCATCAGCAAACATGTGCATAAAACGGCTTTCACGTTTACCCGGCTCCCGCGCCAGTCGCATGACCATGGGCCCCTCAGCGCGCGACATCAACGTGTCCAGCGTCTGTTCAACGTCGCTGACGTCGGCAAACTCATGCAAACGCCCACTCCGGGTCCGCAGTTCACCAGGGGTTTGCGCGCCACGCAGGAACAGCAATGTGAGAACGGCGACTTCTGCGCTACTGAGCTGTAAATTACCGAAGGCGGAATTGCAGAAGCGTTGCTCGTATTTCACCACGCGCTGGCCGAACCCGCTGTTGGCGGTCACCAGATGCTTTTTAATCAGGTGATCGAGCTGATCCTGCACGTCGCTTTCGCTCAGCGTCATCACGGGCTCGCGATTAGATTTTTGATTACAGGCGGTAAGCACGCCATTTAATGAAAGAGGATACTGTTCCGGTGTGGTGATTTGCTTTTCCAGCAGGCAACCCAGCACGCGCAACGCATGCGCCGACAAGGTCATCTTCATTGCGAACTCCTCATTTTACCCACGACGATTGGGTGTCCATTCCTTGCTGGTCAGCGCAGTCAGGACATGATCCTGCCACTGACCGTTAATCATCAGGTAGTTTTTAGCATAGCCCTCTTTTTCGAATCCCAGGCGGGCCAGCAGGTCACCACTGCGCTGGTTATGTGGCATGTAGTTTGCCATGATGCGGTGGATATATTGCTGGCGCTGCATATAGCGAATCGCCGACTGCAGCGCTTCAAACATCAGGCCCTGCCCTTGCCACTTCTCGCCAAGCGAATAGCCAAGATAGCAGGCATGAAAAGCACCGCGCAGGACATTGCTAAAATTCGCCACGCCACGCACTTCCGTTTCATTGCTGTCCATTAAAATAAAATAGAACGCCGAGCCCTGTTTATGCATATCAGCGATCAGGCCCAGCCGGGCTTGCCAGCCAGAGGGATAACAGTGGCTGTCATCACGCACCGGCTCCCAGGGTTTAAGGAAGTCACGGTTTTCCGCGTAATAGTCGGCTAAACGCCATGCATCGCGTTCATGAACCAGTCTTACCACCAGCCGCTCGGTCGTGAGTCGCACCCTTGGTGCGGCAGAACGATAGCCAAACATCATCTCTCCTGAAGTCCATGGCGGGAAGGAAATGCCAGTCATTGATAACTTTCACTATAACCGCCGTCAGGTCTGCGGTAAAACGTTACGCATACCACAACAGCCAGGTCGCTGAATTATCGTCCGGCCCACCGGGCAGCGCAGGCGCGTCAAAAGACCTGCTCATATCTCCGCTCCAGAAAACTGGTTCGGTAACCACATCGGTTTCTTAACCCTGTGCGCTGTCACTGCCCCGCCGCGTAAGAAGCCGTGGGTGCCGCAAGCCGCCCGTTTTAACAGCGGAAAATCGGGACACTTTCTTCCGGAAGGCATTTTCGGCAAATCCATATCATCCCATTCCTGATGACAGACGGTTTGCATTCAGGCAGGCTATGCCACGAGCGAGTTTTTCAGTTAAACGAGGGAAGTATGAAGACGGTTTTTCACGGGCTGGTTGCCCTGTTTTTAGCGGTTTTACTGAGTGGCTGTAATCAGTTAACGCAATACACAATTAGCGAACAGGAAGTCAATCAGGCCCTGCAAAAACATAATAACTTCGAAAAAGACATTGGCGTATCAGGTCTGGTCAATGCCCATATTGTGTTAACTAACCTGAATAGCCAGATTGGTCGGGACGTGCCAGGCAAAGTCACCTTATCGGGCGATGCCAAAATTAATGTCTCCTCACTCTTTGGTCCGCAACAGGCCGATATGCAGCTCAAAATGCGTGCGCAGCCAGTGTTTGATCAGCAGCAAGGAGCCATATATTTGCGCGATATGGAAATCGTCGATGCGCAGGTTCAGCCCGAGAAAATGGCCTCTATTATGAAAACCCTGACGCCTTATCTGAATCAGTCGTTAAAAAGCTACTTTGATCAGCACCCGGCCTACGTGCTGAGCGCCGATCGCAGTAAAGCGGAATCGCTGGCGAAAAAATTCGCGAAAGGGCTGGAAGTGAAGCCTGGTGAACTGGTCATCCCCTTCACCGACTAACCGCCTGACAGGCAGCTTTACCGTCATCTTATCCGCGCCTTCAGGCGCGGATTTTTTTTAAAAAAGAAAAACAGGTGCAAACGGTTGCCTGAGTCCTTATGCTTATAACCCGGCCTAAACACGCCTTTCGTTTATTCTACTTGCCGGAGCCGCATTCATGACCGCACACCCTCAGCAACTTACTATCCGCCGTCCAGATGACTGGCATATCCATCTTCGTGATGATGATATGCTCAACACTGTGCTGCCCTATACCAGCGCAGTCAATGGTCGTGCTATCGTCATGCCCAATCTGGTTCCGCCGGTAGTCAGCGTCGCGGCGGGCGAAGCTTATCGCAATCGCATTCTGGCTGCCTTACCTGATGGGCACGCTTTTACCCCCCTGATGACCTGCTACCTGACCGACTCGTTAGAGGCCGATGAGCTGGCCCGCGGTTTTCAGTCGGGATTGTTCACGGCCGCCAAACTGTATCCCGCTCATGCCACGACCAATTCAAGCCATGGTGTCACCAATATTGCTTCGATTGCCTCAGTGCTGGAGCGGATGCAAACGCTGGGAATGCCGCTGCTGGTGCACGGTGAAGTGACGGACTCGCACATCGATATTTTTGACCGCGAAGCCCGCTTTATTGAAACGGTGATGGAACCGCTACGCAAACAGTTCCCCGCGCTGAAAGTGGTGATGGAACACATCACGACCAAAGATGCAGCTGACTATGTGGAAAGCGCCAATGAAAACCTGGCGGCAACGATTACGCCGCAGCATCTGATGTTCAACCGCAACCATATGCTGGTCGGGGGTATCCGCCCTCACCTGTACTGTCTGCCGATCCTGAAACGCAATACGCATCAGCAGGCGCTGCGCAGGATTGTCGCCTCCGGTCATCCCCGTTTCTTTCTGGGTACCGACACCGCGCCTCATTTGCGCCATCTGAAAGAGAGCAGCTGCGGCTGTGCGGGTGTGTTCAACGCCCCTACCTCCCTGCCCGCGTACGCCACCGTATTTGAAGAGCTCAATGCCCTGCAGCATTTTGAGGCATTTTGTTCTGAAAATGGTCCGCGTTTCTATGGCCTGCCGCTGAACGAAGGCACCCTTACGCTGGTGCGTGAGCCATGGACGGTAGAAGAAAGCATTGCAATGGGCTCTCATACGCTGGTGCCTTTCCTGGCCGGGGAAACCCTCAACTGGCGTATAAAATAATTTCGCTTGCCTCCGCTATATTTATACTGTAATTATATACAGTATCTTATACGGAGGCTTTTATGCGTGTTGAAATTACCGTTGCCAAAACCCAACCTCTTCCCGCTGGTGCGATGGAAGCCCTGAGCCAGGAGCTGTCGCGCCGGATCGATGAACAATTTCCGCAATTCACCAATCAGGTCAAAGTGCGTTACGCCACGGCGAATCAGCTGAGTGTAATGGGCGGTGACAAAGACACGCGTGAGCAAATCAGTGAAATCCTGCAGCAAACGTGGGAAAGCGCTGACGACTGGTTCATTACCGATTAACCGCCACTGTGCTGTTTTTACCGGGTTTCGCCACCCGGTTTTTTTATCTTCATTTATGCCTGACTAACCGCTCGCCCATCTGGACTCCGAATGACCAATGCCCTATGCTGGCGCTGATCATGCATAAAAGGAGTTTCATCCCATGACTACAGATAAACCCGAAGAAGCCATGACCTTTGGCGAGCTGCTGACGCTCATCGGTGAACAGCAACGCCGCTTGACGGTGCTGGAAAACGCCTTTTCCAGCCTGATTTTCTGTCTTGATGACCGGGCCAGTCAGTTGCTGGTGCATAATCTTTCGCTTGAAGCGCAAAATCAAAACCATGATGAGCAATTGCAGCAGCAGTTTGCGCGCCTTGCAGAGACATTACAAAAACGTAGCGGTTCAGCAGGCGTTGAAACTTCCCCTCTTTAACCCTGTTTAACGACCTTAATAAGCCTTTTTTATTGTTCAATTAGGACAATTGCACGCCCGGTATTCAGGTATTATATCTTCTCAGCCTGACTGTTTTAGAGATAATCATTCTGCATTCAGGCTTTCCATGATACGTTTTAATCAGTGAATCGCCATTTTGCTGTTATAATTGTTTCGCAGTGGAAATTAAAAGCCGCATTGAACCTCATCATGCACTTCGTTTAACGAGTAATAAGGAGGTTATAATGGACAGTCGGAAAGATGTAATTCAGACCCATCCTCTGGTGGGCTGGGATATCAGTACTGTTGACAGCTATGATGCGATGATGATCCGTCTGCACTCCCTTTCGTCGCAGGATCAAACTGAAGAAGACGCGGACGTCGGCCCGACCTACTGGCTGACGACAGATGTAGCCAGGCAATTTATCTCTATTCTCGAAGCGGGTATCGCTAAGATTGAATCTGCCGAGCAAGTAGAACGACTACGAAAGAAGCATTAATACTGCTGCATCAGCGAGGCACCCACCCGGGTGCCTTTTTTCATGGACTTTCTGGTATGCTATTGATTATGTAACCCTTTCAGGAGTTCCATTTTCATGATTTACGATCTCATTGTGGTCGGTAGCGGTTCAGTGGGTGCAGCGGCTGGCTATTATGCGACCCAGGCTGGCCTTTCCGTGCTGATGATTGACAGCGCACATCCTCCCCATCATCAGGGTGCTCATCACGGAGAAAGCCGTTTGATTCGTCATGCCTATGGCGAGGGCGAACGCTATGTACCGCTGGTATTGCGTGCGCAAACGTTGTGGGATGAACTGGAAAAGCAGGCGGGCGAGCGCATTATGCATCGTTGCGGTGTCCTGAATCTTGCGCCTGTCCAGTCTGAATTTATTCAAAACGTCGTAAGCAGCGCCCAAACCTGGCAGCTCCCTGTCGAGGTGCTGCAGGCGGCTGACGTGCGCAAGCGCTGGCCACAGCTGGCGGTTCCTGACGGATATCTGGGCGTTTTCGAACCAAACTCTGGCTTTTTAAAAAGTGAACAGGCGGTTCGAAGCTGGATACAGCTGGCAGAAAAACAGGGCTGCGCGCAGTTGTTTAACTGCCCGGTTACTCAGATCCGGCGTGACGGCGAATTGCAACAGGTTACCACGCTCGATGGCCTTTACCGCGGGCGCAAACTGTTGGTCAGTGCGGGCACCTGGGTGAGTAAACTGGTCCCCGATTTGCCCATCGCCCCTACGCGTAAAGTGTTTGCCTGGTATCAGGCTGATGGCCGCTACAGTGAAAACAATGCGTTTCCTGGCTTCACCTGCGAAATGCCGGATGGCAGTCAGTATTATGGTTTCCCGGCGGACAACAATGCCTTAAAAGTCGGTCGTCATGATGGTGGTCAGCTAATGACAACACCTGAAGACCGCAAGCCGTTCGGCAGCCTTTCCGCCGATGGCAGTGAAGCCTTCCGGTTTCTCCGTCAGTTTTTACCGGGCGTTGGGGTTTGCCTGCACGGTGAAGCCTGTAGCTATGACGTGAGTCCTGATGAGGATTTCATCATTGATACGCTTCCGGGCGAACCGAATCGTCTGATCATCACCGGTTTAAGCGGACATGGTTTTAAATTTGCCAGCGTGTTGGGTGACCTCGCCAGTCAGTTTGCACAGAACAAACCGTTCAGTTTCGATCTTACCCCTTTCCATTTATCGCGTTTTCATGCCTGACCGTACGGCGCGCGTGCAGTGCACCGCGCCGCATTGACACAGATTTACACGCCAGCCCGTTTTACCGCTTTTTCTTCTGCCAGCCAGGTGTTTCAGAGATGTTTTCTCCATCAGTCACGTCATGCCGCCGCCAGATAAGTGCGTTTATTCAATAATCCTGCGCTTAGTCAAATCGGTTCACCAAACCCATTGCACCAGCACCAATAAATTTATAGAAAAGTAAGCATCATTGATTTTGTATTTCATTCTGTAGATTCTTGTTTCCACGTATTCCTTTGATGCTGTAGCACAATGTCGCTGACAAATTCCTCCACCCGTTACGGTTTACTCACGATTTTTCTGCACTGGTCAATGGCCGTGGTTATTTACGCCATGTTCGCGCTGGGCCTGTGGATGGTTGGCCTGAGCTATTACGACAGCTGGTACCATAACGCGCCTGACATTCATAAAAGCATCGGCGTGTTATTAATGCTGGCGCTGGTCATCCGACTGGTATGGCGTGTGCTTTCGCCGCCCCCTGAACCGCTGCGTAGCTATTCTCCTGCGGTGCGCTTCGCGGCAGTGTTCGTGCACTGGCTGCTTTACAGCCTGCTTATTGCCCTTCTGCTGAGTGGCTATCTGATCTCGACTGCGGATGGCAAACCCGTGTCTGTTTTCGGTTGGTTCTCGTTACCGGCGTTATTCAGTGGAGCGGGTGAACAGGCGGATTTAGCAGGAAATATTCATCTGTGGCTGGCCTGGAGCATCGTGGTGCTGTCGGTGTTGCACGGTCTTGCCGCGTTAAAACATCACTTTATTGACCGCGATATCACCCTGAAAAGGATGCTGGGACGGCGCATCCACTCTCCCTCTGAAAAGGAAAAATGATATGTTCAAAAAAACGCTTCTGGCTGTTACCGCTACTGCCCTGCTGCTGGGATCACTGACCGCTAATGCCGCCGATTACAAAATCGATAAAGAAGGCCAGCACGCCTTTGTTCAGTTCCGTATTCAGCATCTGGGCTACAGCTGGCTGTATGGGACGTTTAAAGATTTTGATGGCTCATTCACCTTCGATGCAGACAATCCCACCGCCGATAAAGTCGATGTCACGATTAAAACCAACAGCGTGGATACCAACCACGCCGAGCGTGACAAACATATTCGTGGCCCTGAATTTCTGAACGTGGCGAAACATCCCACCGCGACGTTCAAATCGACTTCCGTGAAAAAAGACGGTGACAAACTGGCGGTCACCGGGGATTTAACGCTGAATGGCGTGACAAAACCGGTGACGCTGGAAGCCAAAATGATGGGCGAAGGAAAAGATCCGTGGGGCGGTTATCGTGCCGGTTTTGAAGCTGAAGGCGAGATTGCGCTGAAAGACTTTAATATCACCCATGACCTGGGCCCTGCCTCGCAGAACGTCGAGTTAATTATCTCTGTTGAAGGCGTCCGTCAGTAACAAAACACCCGCCTGAAGTCGGCCTTCAGGCGGGGTCGGTTATTTCCGCGTCGGTGCCGGAATGGTCATATTCAGCAAGCCACGCGACTTGTTAAAGATTTTATTGCCATTCTCACGTCCCGCCCGACGGGCACGCTGTTCTTCGGGCGACAGACGGGCTTCTTCCTGGCACAACGGGCTACAGCAGTGCTCATACTTCTCGGCACAACTTTCGCACTGTATAAACAGTAAGTGACAACCATCATTGACGCAGTTGACGTGCGTATCGCAGGGCTCACCACACTGATGACAATGCGCCAGAACATCATCTGATATACGCTCGCCCATGCGTTCATCAAAAACAAAGTTTTTACCTTTAAAACGCACCGGTAAATTTTGTTCCCGCGCCCGACGAGCATATTCAATAATCCCACCCTCGACATGATAAACATCCTGAAAACCGTTGTGTCGCATCCAGGCGCTGGCTTTTTCACAGCGAATCCCTCCGGTGCAGTACATCACGATTTTTTTGTCTTTCTTGTCTTTGAGCATATCCACGGCCATGGGCAGCTGATCGCGGAACGTGTCGGCAGGCACCTCTAATGCGTTATCGAAACGCCCGACTTCATACTCATAATGATTGCGCATATCGACAAAGACCGCATCAGGATCGTCAAGCATGGCGTTAACTTCGGCCGCTTTCAGGTAGTTGCCGACATTACTGGCATCAAAGCTGTCGTCCTCAATCCCGTCAGCCACAATGCGATCGCGCACTTTCAGGCGCAGCACCCAAAACGACTTGCCATCATCATCCAGCGCAATATTCATGCGCAGATTGTCCAGCGCGGGATCAAAGCCGTACAAAAAGGCTTTCATAGCCTCGTACTGGCTGGCTGGCACGCTGATCTGCGCATTGATGCCCTCATGGGCAACGTAGATGCGACCAAACACCTTTAATGCGGTTAACCCGACATAGAGCGCATCGCGAAAGGCTTTGGGATCGGCAATGGTGAAGTACTTGTAAAAAGAGACTGTGGTGCGCGGTTCGGTTTCGGCCAACATGCGCGCCTTCAGCTCTTTATTGGAAACAAGGTTGTGTAACACTGGCATGGTGTTCGTTCCTGTTATCAATAGAAGAAATTTAGCGCGCACATGATACCTGAAATGAAAAAAATGCGAAGCGTATAAGAAAAATTGATAGGTAAAACGGTAAATTTCGTTGCGCGATGGTGTTGTGCCCTCATTTTCATCTTCTGCAACACCCGGAGAAATGCTCTAACATTTCAGCCGCGGGAAAAAAAATGGCACAATAACCGCAACTGACGAATAACAGCACCGCAGGTGCACGACGCAGGATAACAGTATTCAAGATGACCCAATTGCCTCAATTTTCACGTGCACTTTTTCATCCCCGCTATTGGTTGACCTGGTTGGGTATCATTTTTCTCTATATTTTGGTCCTGTTACCTTATCCCCTGCTCTACGCGCTGGGTAGCGGTATTGGCCGTATCGCTATGCGGTTTATGAAGCGACGTGTGGCCATTGCTCGCCGCAACCTGGAGCTGAGCTTTCCGGATATGCCGACCAACGATCGTGAAGCCATGATTAAGCATAATTTTGAATCTGTTGGCATGGGTCTGATTGAAACCGGCATGGCGTGGTTCTGGCCCGACTGGCGGATTCATAAATGGCACACACCTTCCGGTCTGGAACATATTCAGCAGGCCCATGATACCCAGCGCGGCGTGTTACTTATCGGTATGCATTTCCTGACGCTGGAAATTGGCGCGCGTATGTTTGGCATTCATAATCCCGGTATTGGCGTTTACCGGCCGAATGACAATAAATTGATCGACTGGTTACAAACCCGCGGTCGTATGCGCTCCAATAAAGGCATGCTGGACCGTAAGGACCTGAAAGGCATGATCCGGGCCTTAAAACGTGGGGATATCATCTGGTATGCGCCCGATCATGATTATGGTCCCCGCAGCAGCGTGTTCGTCCCCTTCTTTGGCGTCGACAAAGCCGCCACCACCGTAGGGACACATATGTTAATGCGTACCGGAAAACCGGCGGTTATCCCGTTTGTGCCGCGCCGTCTGCCGGAAGGACGCGGTTACGAGTTGATCATTTTGCCTGATGTCAGCGCTGATTTTCCGCTGACCAGCGAAGAAGACACCGCCGCGCGCATGAATAAAGTGGTGGAAGAAGGCGTACTGCTGGCACCTGAGCAGTACATGTGGCTGCATCGCCGCTTTAAAACCCGCCCTGAAGGCGAACCCTCGCGCTATTAACCTCACCGCTGCCCGACACCGATGCGGGCAGCGCTTTTCCCTTACGGGGTGGTAAACCGTTTGTTCTGCACCCGACCTGGCGGTACGACCTCGCCCTGCCCCCATTCCACCGTCGGGCATGCCCTTCATGTTAAGCTGGATAATGCGTTGCGGTTGAACAGGAGAAAACGATGCTCTGGCTACTTTCAAAATATGCAATAACGGCCCTGATGGTGGTGGTGATCTCGGAAGCGGCAAAACGCAGCGATCGTCTTGGCGGCCTGCTTGCGGCGCTGCCACTGGTCACGATTCTGGTGCTTGTCTGGATGAAACTGGAAGGACAAACGCAGGCCAAAATTGCCGCCCACGCCTGGTACACCTTCTGGTATGTGGTGCCGACCTTGCCCATGTTTATCCTGTTTCCTTTTTTGTATCAGCGTACAGGCTTCTGGCTTACCCTGGGACTGAGCTGCGTCCTGACGCTTATCGTATTCGTTCTCTGGGCCGTTCTGCTGAAACGCTGGGGCATCGAACTGCTATGATGGCCTTCTCTGCGAGACAAGCCAGCACGATGTACCGCCTGATTTCATCACATCATTTTGCCTGCCGAACCGTCAGACATATTCGCCCTCTGACGTACTGACTTTCTCTCCTGCGATTTTGGTCTATCCTTCACTGAAATCACGTTAATCAGGCAAGGAGAGAAGCATGAGTATGTTCACTACACTGGAAGAAGCGATTGACGCTGCGCGTGAAGAGTTTCTCGCCAACCATCCAGACCTTGAGCAAGATGATGCAGCTATCAATCAGTTCGGTCTGCAAAAATATGTTATGCAGGATGGCGATATCATGTGGCAGGCAGAGTTCTTCGAAGACGAAGGGGATTCAGGCGAATGTTTACCGATTCGCAGTGGTGAAGCCGCTCAGGCAATTTTTGACGGTGACTTCGATGAGATTGAGTTGCGTCAGGAGTGGTTAGCGGAAAACACGCTGCATGAATGGGACGATGGCGAATTTCAGCTTGAGCCTCCACTGGACAGTGAAGAAGGTAAGGCTGCCGCCGAAGAGTGGGAAGACGATAACAGCGATTCCGATCGCGGTTACGTGTAAGGTCCATGGCTGGCGTCAACCGGAATAAGCAACGTATCGACGATCAGTGATAACGGCAGGTCGAGAATGGTGATAATCCGCCATGCCCCCTCCCTGACGTCCCACTTTACGCCGGGATAAAACTGGTTACCGTGTCCCTGTCCGGGCACGGTACGGCTGATAATACTGCCACAGCCGCTCAGCGTAACGATAGCGAGGGACAGCAGCGTTAACATAACGAGTTTATTCAAAATAGCGACTCAGGTTAGACAGCCGTCATTTTAATCACGACTCAGGTGGCGTTACCATCCTGTTTACGTAAAACTGCAAAATAATGTTGCTGTCTGTGTCGGGCCAGGGGCAAAAAAAAAGCGGCATCTCTGCCGCTTTTTTCATTATGCCTGATGCGGAAGCGCGTCAGGATTGAGCGAAAGTTTTTGATAACTCTCTACCCACTGATGGTATTTCTCGCCACTTTCCCACAAACGGGTGTGAACGCGCGCCAGTACCACCGGATCGCTGATCAGCTGCAAACGTTGTTCACGACCCAGCTTCTCGGGCGCATCGCTCAGTGCCTGATCAACCCGCCGATCGCGCGCATGATCTAACAACTGGCTGTGCTTGTGCCGTGAGGTCGCCAGCGCTGTCGCCAGTGCGTTAAACGCCGGGTTAAACAACGCGTGCATAAAGCCGTTTTTCAGGACGCGCTGGCGGTTCAGCTCGACGTAACGGTCAGTATCGATCAGCTCTTTTGGCGGATCATACTCTTCCGGAATCAGGAACAGCTTCGCCTTCTTGGTCTTCAGGCCCAGCCCCGAACGGCTCGACATCACTGAGACAAACGGTGACAGAATCAGTGAGAAGACAATAGGCGCCAGCCACCACAGGAAGTTGAGATCCAGCCAGCCCATTCCGGCTGCCCATACGATACCCAATGCCATCTGCGAGCCATGACGTTTAAAGGCCTCGCTCCAGGGCGTTGCATCATCATCACGCTGCGGTGAATTCCAGACGACTTCCCAGCCCAGGAACGCGCTGACCACAAATACGGTGTGGAACAGCATGCGCACCGGTGCCAGCAGAACCGAGAACAGCATTTCCAGCAGCAGCGACACAAACAGACGCAGTGCGCCACCGTAAGGTTTCGCGCCTTTACACCAGATCAGCACCACACTCAGCAGCTTCGGCAGGAACAGCAGCACCAGCGTGGTGGAGAACAGCGCAATCGCCAGTTCAGGACGCCATTGCGGCCAGACCGGGAACAGCTGTCGAGGCTGCAGGAAGTAGGTCGGTTCCATCAGCGTGTGGACCACCTGTAGGGCGGTGGACAGCGCCAGGAACATAAACCACAGCGGGGCTGAAAGGTATGACATCACGCCCGTCAGGAAGACCGCACGGTGGACCGGATGCATCCCTTTAACGAGGAACAGCCGGAAGTTCATCAGGTTACCATGACACCAGCGGCGATCGCGTTTAAGCTCATCCAGCAGATTCGGCGGCAATTCCTCGTACGAGCCAGGCAGATCATAGGCAATCCATACGCCCCAACCCGCACGGCGCATCAGTGCCGCTTCCACAAAGTCGTGAGACAAAATGGATCCCGCAAAAGACCCTTCACCAGGCAGCGGTGCCAGCGCACAGTGCTCAATAAACGGTTTCACACGGATGATGGCGTTATGGCCCCAGTAATGCGATTCCCCTAACTGCCAGAAATGCAGACCCGCGGTAAACAACGGCCCATAAACACGCGTCGCAAACTGCTGGCAGCGCGCATACAGCGTGTCCATTCCGGACGCTTTTGGTGACGACTGAATGATCCCGGCATTCGGGTTCGCCTCCATCATGCGCACCAGACCGGTCAGACATTCCCCGCTCATGACGCTGTCCGCATCCAGTACGACCATGTAGCTATAGTTGCTGCCCCAGCGACGACAGAAGTCATCAATGTTGCCGCTCTTACGCTTCACACGACGACGGCGACGGCGGTAGAAGATCTTTCCTGCCCCACCGACATCACGCACCAGCTCCATCCAGGCCTTTTGCTCAGCAATAGCAATATCGGCATCGTAGCTGTCACTCAGGATATAGACATCGAAGTGCTCAGCGTTGCCTGTACGCACAACGGATTCCCAGGTGGCGCGCAAGCCTGCGAACACACGGCCCACATCTTCATTACAGATGGGCATGATCAGCGCGGTACGGTGCTCTGGATTCAGCGCCTCATCCCCGACTGTCGAGTAAGAGATGCTGTATTTATCCCGACCGATCAGCAGTTGTAAAAAGCCCATCAGTGCTGTCCAGAAGCCCGCCGACACCCAGCAGAACAGAATCGCAAACAGGAACAAAATCCCCGTCTGCAACACATAAGGCAGAATCTGCATGACAGACTGCTGCCAGTTCTGGTTGATCATGTCCATCGGATCCAGCAGCGTCCAGCCCTGGTAAGGCAGAATGGTCTTCATGTACCACGTTGCCACCACGGTTTGAAACACCGTAAGAATCAGGAGGATATAGCGGCGAACAGAACCGACATGGCGCCATTTTTCTTCTGCGCGCTGCTCTTCCGCCGTGGCATAACGCGGAACCGCCTTATGACCCCGTAATGAGTCCCAGGCACGTGCCAGCGGGTTAGTGCGCCAGGCTTCCGGAAACATCAGTGAACGCTTCACCTTTGGCATCGCTTTCAGGGTGGTACGTTCCAGATAGTCTTTGCCTAGCTGTGCACCACCCGCGAGGGAATCAGGCCAGGCCATTTCAACACGTGATGAAACGGACTTCAGCGGTGCATCGTCAGGACGATCGCTGGCGGCCACATCCTGACCCAGCGATTCGTGCAGTTGATGGAACGTCTGGACATTCTGTAAAGACGCCGCCAGACGCGCTTTTCCTGCCGCATCCAGCGGCAGGGCTTCTACATAGCGTTGAGGTGTAAAAGTCAGATTATTCATTGGCAGGTAACTGATAGCTCCAGGTTTCCGTCAATGTTTTGTCACCGCTTACCAGCGCGGCACGCATTTCAGTCGCCTGCTTGTTATCTTTAACCCGGATACGCAGAACCAGGCGCCAGCCTTTGGTAACCGGATTGTAGCGAACGCTCTGTTCCACCACTTCCCCGTTTTTACCTACGCTGACCTGAGGCGCAACCTGGCTGTCGGCCGGCATTTCACTCATGTCTTTCCCTACGAAATCGATGGTGAAGGCCACGGTGCCATCCGGTTGACGAACCAGGTTTGACTGCTTCACGTCGCCCGCCGAGCGCAGCGTATCTTTGACCCAGGCAACATCATCTGAATGCAGCTTGTTTTCATTACGGCCAAAGTGCAGACGGTAGTCAAAGTCCATGGCTTTGCCGGGTTCCGGCAGATTTTCCGGTGTCCAGAACGCCACGATGTTATCGTTGGTTTCGTCAGCGGTGGGGATTTCCACCAGCTCAACATGGCCTTTGCCCCACTCGCCTAATGGCTCAACCCAGCCGCTTGGGCGCAGATCGTAACGATCGTCCAGATCCTGATAATTATTGAAATCACGTCCGCGCTGCAGCAGCCCGAAGCCTTTCGGATTTTCAATCGTGTAGGTGCTGACCGCCAGATGGCGCGGGTTGTTGAGTGGACGCCAGATCCATTCACCATTGCCGCTGTGGATCGACAAACCGTCCGAATCATGCAGTTCAGGGCGGAAATTCGAGACCGTCGATGGCTGATTGCGGCCAAACAGGAACATGCTGGTTAACGGCGCGATGCCCAGTTTACCAACCTTGTCACGCAAATAGACCTGCGTCTTAACATCGACGGTAGTCTCCTGGCCTGGGTGAATCGTGAACCGGTAGGCACCGGTGGCACGTGGAGAATCCAGCAGCGCATAAATCACTAACTGCTTGTCCTGGGGTTTTGGACGTTCAATCCAGAACTCTTTGAAACGCGGGAACTCTTCACCTGACGGCAGCGCGGTATCAATCGCCAGACCACGGGCAGACAGACCATAAACCTGGCCTGCACCAATCACACGAAAATAACTGGCCCCCAGGAAGCTGGCGATTTCGTCATCTTTCTTATTCTTGCTGTTCAACGGATACAGGACTTTAAAACCGGCAAAGCCAAGGTTTTTAACCGCATCAGCATCGTGCTTCACGTTGCCAAAGTTGAAATAGTCAGGATTGTATTTGATCTCACGTACGGTATTGGCGGTGATTTCATTGATCTTCACCGGCAAATCAAAGTACATGCCCTGATGGTAAAACTCGAGCTTAAACGGCGTACGCAGTTTGCCCCAATACGCTTTATCGTGGTTGAACTGAATCTGCTGATAATCAGCAAATTTCATGTCACGAAACTGAGAGGGTAAATTACTTTTTGGCGCTTCAAAGCTTTTTCCAGACAACTCTTTCGCTTGTTTCGCGACATCATCAAAGTTAAACGCCCAACTGTTGTTGGCATACAAAGCCAGCAGGACCGCTGCGCCAATCCAGCGCATTTTCGTCAGCCCCACATTATTTTTTACATTAGTCAGCACATCCCCCCCTTTCGTGTGCTTAATACAAACCCGCTTATCTTAATGGATAATTCGGCTTTCCGACAGCATATGCACAACAATGTTCCCGATAATCATCTACTCGCGAGGTGATTTTAGGACAATTAAACGTTACGGGCTCAACTGAGATTCAACTGATAGTATACTCTGTTATCTCCAGCTAGAATTTCCCTCCAACATAAAACGGTTTCAGGGCGAAACCGCCTAAAACGTACTAACGAACTGGAACTTTATGAGTACAAAAAAACCTGAGCGTGAATATTTTCTCGACTCCATTCGGGCCTGTTTGATGTTGTTAGGCGTGCCGTTTCACGTCTCCCTGATCTATTCGTCTCAGTCATGGGCCGTCAACAGCCACGATGCCTCACTGTGGCTCACTACCCTCAATGATTTTATTCATTCGTTTCGTATGCAGGTGTTCTTTGTTATCTCGGGCTACTTCTCTTATATGCTCTATCTGCGCTATCAGCCTCAGCGCTTTCTGAAAGTCCGCTTAGAGCGCGTCGGGATTCCGATGCTCACCGCGGTTCCGCTGATCACGCTGCCGCAGTTCTTTATGCTGAAAGCCTGGACACCAAAGCTGTCGAACTGGAACAATTTATCGCTGTATGACAAGTACAATACGCTGATGTGGGAGTTGATCTCGCACCTGTGGTTTTTGCTGGTGCTGGTGCTGCTTACCACACTGGGCATGCTCACCTTCCGCTGGCTACGCGATCAGCAGCGCAATATTGACTACCAACGTGTCGGCTGGACAAAGCTGGCTCTGGGGCTGTTATTGTGGGCCGTGCTCTGGGGAGCAGTACGGCGGGCGATTTTTTATGCCCACCCTTCCCTGTTGGGCGATGCGCTGTTTAACTTTGCCGTTATGCAGTGTCTGTTCTTCCTGCCGTTTTTTATGCTGGGTGCCCTCAGCTGGAAACATCAGGCGCTGAAAACGCTGTTTGTCCGGGCAAACCCGCTGCTGTACGTCGGGGCCGTCGTAATGCTGGTCGCCTACATTGCAAACCAACGGCTGAACAGTGGCGAAGGCTGGCTGTATGAAACCGACGCGCTGATCAGCAGCATGATGGGGCTTTGCATGCTGAACGTTTGTTACAGTCTGGGTCATAAATGGCTGAATTCTCACTCTCCTCAGATCATGTACCTGGTCAATGCCTCCCTGTTCATTTACCTGGTGCATCACCCTTTGACCCTGCTGTACGGAATTTTTATGACGCCGCATCTGCACAACAACACGTTTGGCTTTTTTCTGGGCCTCTTAATGGTGTTTGGTGCCTCCTTCATTTTGTATGAGTTGCACCTGCGCATTCCTCTGCTGCGCTTTCTGTTCTCCGGTAAACCGCAAAAGCGTTAAGGTAAAGGCGACCATCCGGGTCGCCTTTTTTATTACAGTAGCCACTCAATAGGCAGCCGCCAGACCAGCCGGACCTGCAGACGTTGCCACCAGCTACAGCCGGGCTCATGCTTATGCACAACCTGCTGCGCTTCGCCCGGATATTCCAGCCAGTTTACCCGGCCCCACTTATCCAGTTGCAATGTCCAGGCTCTGTCACGCATGGATTCACTAAAGCGCCGGTGGGTTTCCGTGGCCAGGGTTTCACTTTCGATCACCAGTCCCATCTCCGTGTTCAACACGGCGGAACGCGGATCAAAGTTAAACGAGCCAATAAAAAGGATGGCTTCGTCTACCGAGAAGGTTTTCGCATGCAGGCTTGAGCCAGAATTCCCGGTTAACCCGCGATCGTGCGGCGCATCGTTTACGCCCGCCTGCGGCTTTAACTCATACAGCGCGATGCCATGACGCAGGAGCTTTTTGCGCCACTTGGCATAACCGGCATGCACAACAGAAACATCGTTCGCTGCCAGAGAGTTCGTCAGAATCGCAATTTTCACGCCTTTACGCTTTAGCGACAATAACTGCGCCACGCCCGCGCGGGTGGGAACAAAGTAGGCGGAAATGATATCAAACTGACGCTGGGGTGAACCGATGACCTCCAGCATGCGCTGGGGCAGAAGCGATTTGCGACGGGCTTTACCCAGCCCCTTGCGCGGATCGTCACTCAACAGCCGGGCTTTTGCCCAGACAAACGGTAAGCTGTCCTGCGTCAGTTGCTGAATCAGTGGCGAATGGCTCAGTCGCTTCAGATAGTGCTGAACGCCCTCGTTCTCACGCCATTCGGGAGGCAGAACGACCTCAGGATGTGCCGTCACGTCCTGTTCCAGCACATCGTCCAAAGGGGAAACCGGTTTACTGTGCCAGTAGCGTTCAAAATCCTCCGCCACTTCCTTGACCACGGTTCCAATTGCCAGCACGTCGAGATCGGCAAACAGCGGTTCGTTACCTGTCCCAAAGTATTCATCGCCAATGTTGCGCCCACCCACCACCGTGGTGATGCCATCGGCGGTAAAGCTTTTATTGTGCATACGACGATTGAGGCGTGCAAAATCAGTGAGGTAACCCAAGGCGCGCAACGTGCGAAAGGAAAAGGGGTTGAACAGTCTGACGGTAATATTTGGATGATGATTAAGCTGCGCCAGCGTATCGTCCAGCCCTGGCGTATTGTTATCATCGAGCAGGAGCCGGACTTTCACGCCGCGATTGGCTGCATCCAGCATGGCGCTGAACAGGAGCCGACCAGACATGTCGTTTTGCCAGATATAGTATTGAATATCCAGCGTCTTTGTCGCTTTTTCCATCAGCAGGTAACGGGCAGCAAAGGCATCCAGCCCGTCACTCAGCGGATGAATACCGCTTAGCCCCGGATGACGCAGCCCGGGCGGAACAAGCCGTTGCTCAAGCCAACTCTGGCTCGGTGCAGGCTGGGGAAGATTAAACGCTTCGGTCATGGAGAGTCCCTGAATCTTACGGTCATTTATTATTATTCCTTCGCGCGGCACGGGATGCCAGTCGCGGTTGCTCAGCAGCAAGACTGAAGGCAATGTTTTTTAGTCTAGACTTACTCCAACGATCTGTGACCGACATTTGTCCGGCAGGAGAGGAATATGCGCAACCAGCCTATCACTGACGATCACGTACACCATCAACCCCGTCTGTTTCAAAGCTTTTTTCAGGGCAGTTTTCCCTGCTCTACCGCCTGCCGCACGCCAGGTAAGCGCCTGGATATGGTGATCAGCAGTGGCCACGATATGTTGTTCAGAAAAGACTATGCCGCGCTGGTCGATTTGCATCTGTTGACCGCACGTGACGGTGCGCGCTGGCATCTGATTGAGAAAACGCCAGGCCAGTACGACTGGCGTAGCTTTTTACCCATGGTCGATGCGGCGCGGGATCAACAGTTGCAGGTCATCTGGGAGCTGGCCCATTTTGGCTATCCGGACCATCTCACTATCTGGAAAGCCAGCTTTGTCGATCATTTTGAACGTTATGCCCGTGCGATGGCGACATTGCTGCGCGATCGGGGAATCGAACAGCCCTTTTTTACCCCGATTAACCAAATATCGTTCTGGTCCTGGGCGGGTGCGGAGGTGGCCTGGTTTAATCCTCACGTCAGTCAGCGCGGAAAAGAGTTAAAACGGCAACTGGTCCGTGCCTCTCTGGCGGCGATACAGGCGATTCGCGACGTGATTCCCGCGGCGCGATTTGTCCTTACCGATCCGCTGGTACAGATTGCCCATCATCCTGATAACCCCGACAGTAAACCCGGGGCCGATGCCCAACATCAGGCTCAGTTTGAGGCCTGGGATATGCTGGCCGGTCGCCTTGATAAGGAACTGGGCGGGCGCGAAGAGTATCTGGATATTCTGGGTCTGAATTATTACCCCGATAACCACTGGTATTTTCCCGATCAGCCCATGGACAGGGACGATCCCGTACGGGCCCCACTCCACCTGTTACTGGCCCAGTACTGGCAACGCTATCAGCGCCCCATGTTAATCGCTGAGACGGGCGCAGAAGGCGAGGCACGGGCCCCTTGGCTGCAGGAAGTCAGTGAAAATGTTATGGTCGCGCTGGATCAGGGTATCGCGATGGAAGGGATTTCTCTGTACCCGGTGGTTGAGTATCCGGCCTGGGCCGATGACAGACGGTCGCCAGGCTCACTGTTAGGGCTGGCCGATCCGAACGGCAACCGAACGGTACACGAGAATCTGGCACTGGTACTACGAAGCCAGCAGATTAAACTCAGTCAGCGCGTTCAGCGTTGACCGGTCGGCGGTTTAGGATAGCAGGTTTGTGCATCGACATGGTCGACGGGCGTGGTAAGACGGCTGTCGTTAAACCATGTCATCAGAAACAGAAAGGTGACACCAATCAGGCAAGCCGTCAGCAGCCCAATAATCGCAATCAGTTTATCATCGCGCGATTCCATCCCTCACTCCTTTCAGGTCCGGTTGATAAACACTAGCTCATCCAAAGCGTGACGATCAGAACGAAAATTATAAGCGTTACCGACGTCACTGCAAGCACCACAATCGCGAAGTGCGCATCGGCAAGCGGCTGAGCCACGGGTTCCTCATGCTCTTCTGGTGGGTGGGGTAAGAACATGCTCTTCCTGGTCAAAACGGCATAATGGGGCGATAGTGCGCGACAGTGTAAAACAAACCCGTCGCGTTAGCCGTGATTTTACAAAACAGACCGCTGGCAAACTGATGGGCGACGATTACGGCCCCCTGGCGTCAGCCTGATGCCGTGCCCCACTCTGGTTTTCGCCCGACCAGCCCCCGCCGAGTGCACTGTATAACGCGATTTGGGCCTGCAACAGATTATTCTTTACCGTTACCAGATTTAGCTGCGTGGCAAACAGGGTGCGTTGCGCATCCAGTTCGTCCAGATAAGAAGCATAGCCATTTTGATAGCGATTCGTTGCAATACGCAGTGCCTCGGCGACAAACTGCTCTTGCTTCTGGAGCGCTTCACGCTGTGCTTCACCCTGGCGAATGGCATCCAGCGCGTTATTGACTTCGGAGAACGCGTTTCTTACCACTTTCTCATAGGTGTAAAGTGCCTGATTGCGAGAAGCCATAGCGACATCGACCTGGGCGGTCAATGCTTCACGGTTCAGCAACGGTGCCAGAATACTGCCCCCTACGCTCCAGAGGCGGAACGGATCGTCCACCAGCTGATGCAAAACGGAACGCTGTAACGTGCCCGACGCTGTCAGATTAATTCCCGGCAGTAACTTCGCCTTTGACGCAGCCAGGCTGGCATCGGCGGCCAGCAGCTGGCGCTGCGCCTGGACGATATCCGGGCGACGATTCAGTAAGGCTGACGGCAAAATGCCCGGTATCGTCTGTGGCATCAGGACAGTAAAGTCGCGGTGACGGGCCACCTCCCGAGGGTTCATGCCGACTAAAATACTGAGCGCGTTTTCCTGCTGAGCAATCTGATGCTGTAACTGCGGCACCTGGGCTTGCGCGGACTGATACTCCGATGAGGCCTGCATCCACTCCAGCCGGGACGTATAACCTGTTTCAAACTGACGCTGCGCCAGTCGGAGCGAGTTACGCCGTATGGCCAGCGTCGCTTCGGTCACGCGCAGTTGTTCATCCAGCGCGCAGAGCGTCATATAACCCGATGCAACGGAACTGGCGATGGTCAGTTCTGCGGCCGACGCGGCCGCCTGCTGCGCCTCCAGCGTGGCGCGGGTGGCATCAATCGTATCGGCCCGTGCGCCCCACAAATCGACATTGTAACTGGCCTGAAGCTGCCCCTGAAAAACGGAGGTTTCATAAGGCTGCCCGGTCACAGCCGACAGGGCACGTTGACGCGTTGCCGCAACCCCGCCACTGAGCGTGGGAAAGTTATCGCCCTCAGCGCCACGCAGTTGCGCACGATATTGATCCACCCGCGAACGGGCTATCAAAATATCGGGATTATGCTGTAATGCCTGCTCCACCAGTCGGTTCAGATCCCGATCGCCAAACGCCTGCCACCAGGCCGCCTCTGGCGGCGCGGAAGGCCCAACCTGTTCGCGCCATTGTGACGGAATGGGTAACGAGGCCGGGGCTTTCTCAACCTGGGTGCTGCACCCTGCTAACAGGGCGGCCAGCATGCCTGCCACTAACCGAGCGCCCTTCATGGTGCGGTCTCACTGACTGGTGAGGCCGCCGTATCAATACTGACCTCGACTGACATGCCGGGCCGTAACTGTTGCTGCACCTCCGGCGCGACGTCAATGCGTACGGGAATACGCTGGGCGATTTTCACAAAGTTACCGGTCGCGTTATCCGGTGAGATAGCGCTGAATTCTGAGCCTGCCGCTGGCGAGATATCGGCAACGCGACCGTCGAAACGTTTACCATCCAGCGCATCGACACGAATCGTCACCGGCAACCCCACGCGGATATGCGCAAGCTGGGTTTCTTTATAGTTTGCGATGATCCACTTATGTGCAGGCACCACGGAGGTCAGGCGCGTCCCGGCCGTCACATAGGCGCCTTTACGCACCGATAACTGCCCTAACTGACCCGCATCGGGTGATATGATACGGGTGTTTGCCAGGTCGATTTCAGCCAGCTCCAGCGCCGCCTGCGCACTGGCAACGTCCGCCTCCAGCGACGCCCGGTTTACGATCACCGTTTGCAGATTTTGCTGAGCGACTGCAACCTGGGCTTCTGCCTGATGAAGCTGAGCCAGCCCCTGCGCGTTCGCTGCGCGTGCGGCATCCCGCTCACGCACGGAGAGCGAACCATCCGCGGCCAGATTCTCTACCCGCTTCAGATCCAGGCCACTTTTCACCGCCTGCGCTCTGGCGTTTTCCAGAGCGGCTTTGTTGCTCTGGATCGTGGCCTGCGCGCTAAGACGCTGCTGTTGATTGTTGCTCAGAGCGGCCTGCTTCATGGCCAGTTGTGCCTGCGCCTGATGCACTCGCTGGCGATAAATACGATCGTCAATCGTCATCAGCACCTGACCTTTTTTGACCGGCTGCAGATCGGCCACGTTCACAGCAGTCAGATATCCGCTCACCTGCGGGCTGATAAAGGTGACCTGGCCGCGTACATAGGCGTTTTCCGTGCTCTGGACCGGACTGGTAAAAGGCCATAGCTGCCAGGCATACAGAATAACCAGCACACCAATGACCGCAATGCCGCTCCCCAGGGCGATGGAGAGAATACGACGACGATTCGCCCGATCGCGTTCTGCTGCCTGAAGTTCATCCTGCTGACTCATACTTACTCCGTTCGTTCTTGTGCGGCGGCGAGCTGACGCTGCTCTGCCAGATGAAATTTGGCCTGTCGCCAGTCAAGGTAGCGTCGACGTGTTAAACGCCATAACACCCACATCAGCGTAACCAGCGCCAGAGTTGCGGTCAGCAGATAGGTGTCGTTGTAGGCCAGGACGTTCGCCTGCAGGGTGGCGACGGACTGAAGCTGGCTGGTGCTTTGGGCACTCAATAATGCGCTATCGCCAATCTGGCTGCTAAAGAGCCCACCATATTGCGTAAGCCGATCGCTGACGTTGGGATCCAGTAACGATAATTGATCGCCGAGCAGGCTGGAGTGATATTTTTCACGCCAGACCTGAAAGGTTCCCAGAATCGCGGATCCGATTAAACCGCCCAGGTTTTGGCTCATGCCGAACAGGACCACGAAACTGACCAGATTTTTAGGCTGCGTGACGACGCTGCCAATTCCCATCAGCATGGCCGGCGCCATGAAAAAGGCACTGCCGAACCCCAGCAGAAACTGACTCAGGTACATATTGTTCGCGCGCGTGACCGGGCTGGATTGCGCATCCATCAGTGAGGCGATAATCATGACGACCAGCGATGCGACGATCGGCCAGTTAAGATGGGTAGGCTTGATAGTCAGCGCGCTGGCGGCAATGCCCGCCACCACACCGGCCATGATGGCAAGCGCCAGGCCGTGCATTTGATCATTCTGTAATCCAATCTGCTGCAGGAAGCCGACTGCCCCCGTATTCTGCTCTGCCAGTACGATGCGAATCATGATCATCACAATGCCTAAACGCACGATCATTCCACTGCTGAGCCAGCGCGTGTTAATGAGTGGATTGCGGCGATTGTGCTCAATCACAAAGGCACTGACGATCAGCACCAGCGCCAGGGCTGAACAGATCCCCAGCCAGGGCGTACTGAACCACCACTCAATACGGCCCAGCGACAGCACGCCACACAGCAACGCCATGCCCGGAGCCAGCAGGATAAACGTCAGGAAATCCATCTTTTCAAAAGCTTTAATACGATCGCCCGGCGGCAGCTTAACCACCAGCACCGCCCCTAATGCAATCAGCGCTAACCCCAGCTCAAACAGATACAGCCCTCGCCACTCGTCCAGTTGTAGCAACTCACTGGAGAACAGGCGCGCCAGCGGAATAGCGAGCTGTGAGGCGGTGAGACCAATGACCAGCGCTTTTAAGCGATGCCTGGCAGGCCAGGCCTGAACCTGGTAATAAATGCCCAGCGAGCTTAGCGCCGCACCGACCATGCCATGGGCCGTGCGCACGATAATCGCTGAACTCAGATCGTTGGCAAACAGATGGAAAAAGGCGACCAGGACGTACAGCACCAAAAACGCTTCGGTAAATACGCGTAAACCAAACTGCTGGCGAAATTTTACCAACAGCAGGTTGATGGAGATGTTCCCCATCACATACACCGCGGGCAGCCAGGCAATTTCGTTGGAATAAGCCGCGAAGGTGCCTTGCAGATTGGTCAGATTAGCCGTAACCAGCGCATTACTTAACGCGCCGGTCAGCGAGATCAGCAACCCTATCAGCCCAAAGGCAACACGCTTGGGTGGGGAATGGATTGGCGTCGAAGGCGAGCCCGGCAGCATGGGTTTTTCATGAGGCAACCATTCACGCGCAGCGTAGGGATTGCGCCGGGCCATACTTACATACTTCCCATTCGGGTCAGCAGCGTTTGTAAAACGCGCTCTACCAGGGCGATTTCCTGAGGATCAATATCCGCCAGCAGTTGCGTGCGCAGCGCATCGGCCTGCGTCTTTACTTTTGCGAACGCTTCATTGCCCTTCTCGGTCAGCACCAGATGACGCTTGCGGCGATCTTCGGCGGGCTGGACCCGGGATAACAGGTCCTGTTTCACCAGGCGATCCACCAACGGCACCATACTCGCATCTTCCAGGCCCATTAACTGCGCCAGTTCGGTTTGCGTGAGGCGTTGAGGTTCACTGGCGATAAGCCCTATCGCCATCCAGCTACTGGTGCTCAGACCGCTGTCTTTAAGATGGCGGTCAACGGCCAGGCGCCAGGCATGGGCGGTCAGGTGCAGCAGGTGGGTAAAGGTACGGTTAGATGACATTTATAAGTAGCTGCCTAATGATTAGAGTTCTAATTAATTGATTAAGTTATTATACGCAAAGCAAAATGCGAAAGAAAAGCATCTGTACTGTTAAATACTGGATAACAACGTCAAAATGTCCAGTCATGATCCTGCTGTCAACACCTCGGGGAGGACAAAAGCGTGAACACCTCCACCCATAACTGGGTCGATCTGCGCCGCGACGCGCGTAGCGGCATCGAAGCGATACGGGCGCATTTTACCGGACATGCTTACGATCCTCACTGGCATGACAGTTACTTAATTGGCGTGACGGAGCAAGGCGTGCAGCAGTTCCACTCCCGTCAGAAACGTCATCGGAGCCGACCGGGCACGGTCTTTATGTTGGAACCTGAAGAGCTTCACGATGGCGATGCCATTGATGCACAGGGCTTTACCTACCGCATGCTCTATCTGTCACCTCATCATCTGCACCAGCAGTTTGCACCTGGCTGTCTGGACAGTGCGCCCGGCAGTGAACTGCGTTTTGCCACCACGCTTCAGGATGAGAAATGGCTCTCCTGGGCGGTCTGGCACGCCTTCGACGCGCTCTGGCACAATCACCCGCAGTTAATCAAAGATGCGGCGCTGGAGCGGCTATTCCGCCATCTTCGTCACTTGCCTGTCTGGCGCAATACGCGGCCGGATGTGGCACCGACACTGGCCCATCAGGCACGAGACTGGCTTATTGCTTACCACGTCGATAACCCCGGCATTGCCCAGATGGCACAGGCGCTGAACGTGGATCGTTTTCGGCTTTCCCGCCTGTTCCAGCAGCAGTGGGGCCTGCCGCCCCACGCCTGGTTGATACAGTGGCGGCTCAGTCAGGCACGCCGACGGCTGGCTATGGGCCATTTACCCGCTGAGGTGGCTGCCGATCTTGGCTTTGCAGACCAGAGTCATCTGGGGCGCTGGTTTAAACGCGCCTGCCAGCTGACGCCTGCACGTTACCAGCAACTGTGCACAAATCTTCCAGACGCTGATCACTAGCCTTGCCACAATGGCATTTTGTGTCAGGAGAAGATAATGAGCGACTTACGATGTGTCATGATTTTGAACAGTGCGTTACCGGCCGGCAAAGCCACCAATGCTGCCGCCGTTATCGCTCTGACGCTGGGAAAACGTCATCCCAGTCTGGTCGGTGAAGACCTGGAAGATGCGACAACGCAGCGCTATCCGGGGCTCATCCCCGTTGGCATTCCTGTCCTGGGGGCCGATAGTGCACAACTCAGCACCGTGTGGCACCAGAGTGAACAGACAGACTGTGACATTGTGGTCTTTCCCGAGCAGGGTCAGTCAACCACCGACTACCAGGCCTTCAGTGACACGATGAAGACGCTGCCCGCCCCGGAATGGCGCCTGCTTGGGATGGCGATAGTGGGCGACAAAAAAGCGGTTCGCAAACTCACTGCAAAACTCAACCTGTTTAGTTAACCCTCCCGGGAAAGCACGCTGCTTTCCCGTCGGCCTGGCCCGCTTGTACACATTTCCTGTACAGGAAAGCGACAAACAAAATTCTTAACATCCTAATTGTTAAGGATTAGCATTTTATGCTTAATAATCTACTTGTACAAATAAACTTTAATTGTATAACTTTACATACAACGAGTTGTGATCACGACTCTGTAACGAATGATGCATCTGCGTCGCCTCTGAAGGTGTAATGGATTTCCACCCTCAGAGGTTTCTTTTTTGATTTTGATGACCTGCTTGTTGAGTTTGGCGCCATTGTATTTTTATGCGATGGCTTTTAGGTCTGTTTGTCGCGCACTCTACCGGGTAGCCGACTTTTTCAAAGGCTGACACATGCAAAACACACTGCCCCAAACGGATAAAGAGATCGCGGATTACTTCACCGCTGCGGCGACTAAACCCGACAGCGATATGGAGATTCTTGGTCTCGTTGTCGCGGAAATCTTACAGTCAGGTATGGCCGTCAATAATAAAGCCATTATTTCTAAATTGATTCATCGCCTCGAGCTGGAGCGCGACGAAGTCTCACTGGACGTTTATCGTCATCTGCTTGAGATGGTGGTGTATAAAACGCCAGACGACCTGACGGTATAATCCTTTCTCCATGGATGGAGTCATTTCGCTTTTTCTGGCTTCTTCTCTGAGCTGTCGGTAACATTCGCCCTTCACCAAATCCTGTCTTCCTTGCCTTTCGCGCAAGCTTAAAATAAAAGAGCCTGTTTACACTATGAATCAACAACATGATGTCGCCACAACAGCCGTTGTGGAAAACGATGTCAGTGTCGGCCGCGTCTTACGCTCGCCTGCACTGCTGACGCGAGAATGCCTGGCCGGCGTGATCACGGCGCTGGCGCTTATTCCGGAAGTGATCTCGTTTTCGGTCATCGCCGGTGTCGATCCGAAGGTCAGCCTGGTGGCCTCTGTCGTACTCTGCCTGACGCTGTCTTTGCTTGGCGGCCGCCCTGCCATGGTAACCGCCGCAGCGGGTTCGGTTGCGCTGGTGATTGGGCCTATGGTCCATGTGCATGGCGTGGCCTATATTCTTCCTGCCGTTGTAATGGCCGGGATCATTCAGATTCTGTTCGGCGTGACAGGTATGTCACGTGCGATGCGTTATATTCCCCGTTCGGTCATGATCGGCTTTGTGAATGCGCTTGGCGTTTTAATTTTCTTTGCTCAGGTCCCGCATGTCTGGGGACAATCGCCGCTGGTGTGGGCACTCTTCGCCGTGACGCTGGCCATCGTGCTGCTCCTGCCCCGCGTGCTGAAAAGTGTGCCCTCTCCCTTAGTGGCCATCGTGGTCGTGACCGCCGTGGCGCTGGCGATGGGCTATCGCGTCCCGACGGTGGGTGATGAAGGCCCCATGAGCGCAGGTCTGCCAGACTTTACGGCACTGACCGTTCCGCTCAACTGGCAGACCTTATCCATCGTCTGGCCCACCGCGCTGAGCGTGGCGTTTGTAGGACTAATGGAATCGCTACTGACCGCCAAGCTGGTGGATGACCTTACAGATACGCCGTCCAGCAAACGTCGCGAATCCTGGGGGCTGGGTATAGGTAATATTTTGGCCGGTTTTTACGGTGGTATCGCCGGATGCGCCATGATCGGACAGACCATTGTCAACGTGGAACTGGGTAAAGCACGTAGCCGGGTTTCAACGGTTGCCGCCGCCCTCGTGCTGTTACTGCTGGTGACGGGCCTGAGCCACATCATGGCGCAGATCCCGATGGTGGTGCTGGCCGGCATCATGATGATTGTCGCCGTCAAGACGGTCAACTGGCACAGTTTGCAGCCCGCGACGCTGAAACGGATGCCCTGGTCAGAAACGCTGGTCATGCTGTTAACGGTAGGTATTACCGTGTTAACCAGTAACCTGGCGCTGGGGGTGCTGGCGGGGGTAGTGGTGGCAATGATGTTGTTTGCCCGGCGCGTCGCGCATGTGATTCATGCGGAAAGAACGTTGAGTGAGGACGGACAGTCTGTGCGCTACGATGTTCGCGGACCGCTGTTTTTTGCCAGCAGCAACGATTTGTTTGAGCACTTCGATTACGCACATGACCCTAAATCTGTCACCATTGATTTAACGCACGCACAGATATGGGATGCCTCCACCGTCGCTGCACTGGATGGTATCGAATACCGTTATCAGCGTCATGGTGCCAGCGTCACCATTGAAGGGCTGGATATGCGCAGCAGCGATTTTCATCGCCGCCTGAGCGGTAATCTGAGCTGAGACACTGGCCTGCTGCGGCACGCAGCAGGCCCCTCTTACGCCTGCTGTCGCCGTGCCCGATAGCGCGCGACCATCGTTATTAATGCCTGGTATAACAGGCCAGCATAAAGACTCATCAAAACAGCCAGGCCAATTTCTTTGCCCTGCGCCTGCCATGACATAAACCACATGAAGACGCCCCATAACACTGAAAAAATCAGCCAGCCGCGGACGAATTTCAAAATGCCATTCATAAACGCCACTCCTCTTTTGTGATGCGCTACTTTAGCTGGCGTTGAAACAAAAAACCGGATTAAACGCGCGAGATGAGAAGTATCTCAAAAAACGGATAGAGGGCGTAATCGCTTCGCTTTTCTGCTTTACCCCCGTTATGTTTAGTAACAGCTAACTACAATTAGCTTACTGTTAATTTCACAAGGGAAATAGCATGAATCGTCGTCTGACTTTTTTCGCTGCTGTTGTCGCTGCCTCAACATTGACCGCGTGCGCACCGCCACCACCGGGCCCCGGCTGCGCGCCACCCCCACCGCCACACGATCATCGCCCGCCGCCGCCTCCGCCGCCACCCCCGGGTCAGGCACTGGCCCCACCACCGGCAGGCACCGTTGCACCACCGCCGCCTGCAACCGGGCAGCAACCGCCACCACCGCCCGCCCGCACCTGGTGATCTCCTGAAATCGCCTCACCTTTCATTTAGCCTGCCTGAGTCGTTCATATATCAGGCAGGCTGAATGCGTTTAGCTGTCCGTGATACTGGGGTAAAGGACTACTGAGGTTTTTGTGGATGTTGATCGATGCGCTTTACGTGTACCAGTTCTGCCAGGGTGATTGCCGGGCGAAGTAATAACTGAAGGCTCCCCACGACAAATAACCATGTTCCACCTGTCATCAGCGAGTCGAAGAAAAACAGGATGCTGCCCGTCAGGAACCATACTGCGATAAAGAGATCGTTGAGCGCGCCAAGAGCGCGGTAACGTCGAGCGATGATGATATGATCTGAACCCACAGTGATTTCTGCTTTGTTTCCCGGCACGGCTTGCCCTTTTCTGAATAATGAAATGACTGCAGACAAGATTAGTACACAGAGAAGAAAGGTAACCTGCTGGCCTCAGCCTGTCCGCCACAGTAACCCCGCCGCGGGGGAAAAAGTCGTATCCGACCATAAGAACATATCGTTTAACGCCTGCCAAAACATCTTCACGCCATTTTTATGTTGATTGTCAGGGAACACACTGCCATTGCTCAAACGACGGATAAGCGCTTAAAGGCACCATCAAGTCTCAGGGACACCTGGTCTGAATCTGACTCTGCCGCTTCTGCCAGCACGATCAATCTCGCAAAAGAATAGCGACACGCTGTAAAAGTCAGTCAACGGGATAAGAACAGAGCACGTTGCCCGCCTTTCGCACCAAAGACTGTCGGCAATATAAAGGTTTATTTTTTACAGCGGCTAAAGCCTGGCGCGGGATTGCCGATAGTAAGGAAGTAATTGTTAGAACCTTACATTAATAGCCAATTTTGCTATGCCCACATCCGAGTGGGCTTTTTTATGACTGCAACATACACATCGTGCCTTTTACTGATTAAAAGTTATTCACTTGTATCTAAAAACCCCATTCACTGTATGCTTGCCGGGTCAGCGCATGCTGACAACTGGATTTTCCCTTGTAACGATTTCTGCCTGTGTAACGCAGGCTTTTTTAATGAACGGATTGAACCGCTTAAAATCCGCAGCCTTCTCAATCTGCCTCCTTTTCCTCGCGTTTATTTTGGCCTTGAATGTATTGGTCAAAGGTAATCCATTCCGTTTTGATCGAGAAACGGCAATGATGCGTGACAGGACTGCCCGTAGCCAAAGGCGAAAATACCAGGCAATGCCGTCTGTCACCGTCATATCTGTCAAAACGGGGATAGAGAGCATAGTCAAAACTGTTACTGGTTTTGCTACTGTCACCCACATTCAGGACGAGCGCTTTCGGTAATCGATATCATGCTGCCTGTACCCGTAAAGTGTCTCTTTCTCAGTCTACCGGGCTTGTTTCCACTCATCGTGCAGACGTCATCTTGATGCATTTGCTGGATTGCCAGACGTGGCATGTTATAAAAAACAGCGTCAGGTCAGCACAGGAGGAGACAAACGGCAAAGGGAGAAAGGGGTTTAACAGGAGCCTGAGACCAGAATCAGAAATGACATAGCAGGAAGGGCTTATAAAAACAAAAAACCGCCCAAAGAGGCGGCTTAAACGACATTGCTACGACTTGATTTTATGGGTGTTTCAATATGGTGCCCGGGGCGGGACTTGAACCCGCACGACCTTACGATCGAGGGATTTTAAATCCCTTGTGTCTACCGATTTCACCACCCGGGCGAGGTATAACTGGAGGCGCGTCCCGGAGTCGAACCGAGGTACACGGATTTGCAATCCGCTGCATAGCCACTCTGCCAACGCGCCTAAAACCGATTTGCCGCCAGGATTGCCTGGCCAGCGAATTTGGAGCGGGAAACGAGACTCGAACTCGCGACCCCGACCTTGGCAAGGTCGTGCTCTACCAACTGAGCTATTCCCGCATCATCTTACCGTTCAGATAACTCGCTGCTGAAGGGTCAGACTTTACTACGCTTTATCGAACTTACTGATTTTTCTTAGCTTCTGCAGCTGTGCTGCCGTTCGATGCGATGCATTCTACTGAGATGACGCGGTGAGTCAATAAAATTATCCCCACATTGCGTCCGTTTGCTGCTTTTTGAATCGCATCGATCACGGTTCGAGCAAATCGCCTCTGGCAGCGCTTAAATACTGGAACATGGACCAGAACGTCAGCACCGCGGCAATGTACAGCGCGACCACGCCAACACCGACCACCATACTGTCCGGACGCCACAGCAGAGCAAAAAGCGAAAACATCTGCGCGGTGGTTTTCACTTTACCGATCCAGGAAACCGCAACGCTGCTCCGTTTACCTATCTCTGCCATCCACTCACGCAGGGCTGAAATAATAATTTCACGGGCGATCATCGTGGCAGCGGGCAGCGTGATCCACCAGGCATGGAAATATTCCGCAACCAGTACCAAAGCAATGGCCACCATCACCTTATCCGCCACCGGATCGAGAAACGCACCAAAGCGGGTTGTCTGCTTCCAGCGGCGAGCCAGGAAGCCATCGAACCAGTCGGTCACGGCGGCAACAACGAAAATCAACGCGGTAACAAAGGGCGCCCAGTGGAAAGGCAGATAGAAAGCCAGCACAAAGAACGGAATAAGAACGACGCGAAACAGGGTAAGACAGGTCGGAATGTTAAATTGCATATGCTGGTAACTGTCTGGATTGGGTGGTGTTTAACGTATGTTCCTACATTGCCCCCCCTGTTTCAATGCTAGTGTTTCAACGAGTAGTAGATTTTTTCCGCCAGCGCATGCGATATACCGGGCACATTGGCGATCTCCTCGACCGACGCATTCATCAACGGTTGCAGGCCGCCCATGTACTTGAGCAACTGCTGTCGCCGTTTTGGTCCCACGCCCTCGATACTTTCCAGTGCGCTGGTGTTTTTGACTTTGGCCCGTTTTTTACGGTGCCCTGAAATTGCATGATTGTGAGCGTCATCACGAATATGCTGAATGACATGAAGCGCTGGCGCATCGGGTGACAGAGAAACGCCCTCGCCTTCTGGCTCGAAAAATAAGGTTTCCAGACCGGCTTTACGATCGGTCCCCTTTGCAACGCCCAGCAAAATGGGGCGGGATTTATCCCAGGGCACGTCCAGCTCTGCAAACACCTGTTTTGCCTGTGCCAGCTGACCTTTGCCCCCATCTATCAGGATCACATCGGGAATTTTTTCTTCTTCAATCGCTTTGCCATAACGTCGGCGTAGCACCTGATTCATGGCCGCATAGTCATCGCCGGGTGTGATGCCGGTAATGTTATAACGGCGGTAGTCAGCGCGAAGCGGGCCGTTTTGATCAAACACGACGCAGGAAGCGATGGTTTGTTCACCCATGGTATGACTGATGTCAAAACACTCCATGCGGCCAATCTTCTCCAGTTTGAGAAATTCGGCCAACGCGGTGAGGCGCTGATGAATCGTGGAATGCTGCGACAGACGCGTTTTTAATGCCGAACCGGCATTGGTCCGAGCCAGCTTGAGGTAACGCGCGCGATCGCCGCGGGGTTTACTTTGAATGTTTACCCGTCGACCGGCTAATTCTGTCAATGAGTCTGCTAGCAACTCACGTTCGGGCAAAGTGAAATCGAGTAAAATCTCGCTGGGCAAGGTGCGCATTTCGCTGCCCTGCAAATAGAACTGTCCGACGAAGGTCTGGACGACTTCAGCCAGGTCCGTATCCGCGGGCACTTTGGGAAAATAGCTTCGGCTTCCCAGTACTTTCCCCTGGCGGATAAACAGAACGTGCAAACATGCCATTCCGGCGTCATAGGCAACGCCAATCACATCCAGATCGTCGCCCTGATTAGAGACAAACTGCTTCTCGGTAATGCGTCTGACGGCCTGAATCTGATCGCGCAGCCGGGCCGCGTCTTCGAAGCGCAGTGACTGACTGGCTTCTTCCATGCGCGTCACCAGCAGATTCAGCACCTGATCGTCTTTGCCTGCTAAAAACAGTCTGACGTAATCTGTCTGCTGGGCGTATTCCTCCTCACTGACCAACCCTGCCACGCAAGGGCCAAGACAGCGGCCAATCTGGTACTGCAAACAGGGGCGCGTGCGGTTGCGGTAAACGCTGTTTTCACATTGCCGTATCGGAAAGACCTTTTGCAGCAACGCCAGCGTTTCTCTTACCGCATAACCATTAGGAAACGGACCGAAATACTCCCCTTTGGCGTGCTTAGCGCCCCGGTGCATTGCAAGACGCGGGTGTGTGTCGCCACTCAGAAAAATGTAGGGGTAGGATTTATCGTCACGCAACAGAACGTTATAGCGCGGTTGATAAAGCTTGATGTAATTATGCTCAAGCAACAACGCTTCGGTTTCAGTGTGGGTTACGGTGACATCAATGTGATGGATGTTACTTACCAGCGCTTCGGTTTTTCGGCTACCCACCTGGGTGCGAAAGTAGCTTGTCAGTCGCTTTTTCAGATCTTTCGCTTTGCCGACATAGATAACCGTTCCGGACACATCGTACATCCGGTAAACACCTGGCTCGCTGGTGACCGTACTGAGAAAATTTTTGGGATTAAAGAGGTCACTCACTACTGATTAACGGCTCCGCATTGAACAGGCCATGTCTGATGGCCAGATGCGTTAACTCTACGTCGCCACTGATATTCAGCTTACTGAACATTCTGTAGCGGTAGCTGTTAACGGTTTTAGGACTGAGATTCAGCTGCTCGGAAATTTCCGTCACCTTTTGTCCTTTGGTGATCATCAGCATAATCTGCAATTCCCTTTCCGACAAACAGCTGAAGAGAGATTCGGCTTTTTGCGGCTCAATCTGGCTTAACGCCATTTGCTGAGCAATGTCCGAGGCAATGTAGCGTTGGCCGGCCTTAACCGAACGAATCGCGTTCACCACTTCCTGCGGCGCGGCACCTTTACTCAGATAACCTGCCGCACCGGCCTGCATCACTTTGGCAGGCAGCGGGTTTTCAGTGTGAATCGTCAGCATAATAATTTTGATATCCGGGTTGTAGCGCACGATTTTGCGCGTGGCTTCCAGCCCACCGATACCCGGCATATTCATGTCCATTAAGATGACGTCAACCTGATTAGCCCGACACCACTTAACTGCATCTTCGCCACAACACGCTTCGCCAGCGATCACCAGACCTTTGATATCTTCAAGAATACGGCGGATGCCGGCACGTACCAGCTCATGGTCATCGACAAGAAGGACAGTGATCAACGCGAAGCACTCCGCAGCTAATAAAGAGGTAGCATTTAACGATTGCAAGCGGCAATCATACCTGTTTTTGCATTAAAAGCACAGATACAAAGTGGCAGGTCAGATCGCGTCAGTGTTTTATCTTCATGCAACCTGGCTCTGTTCTTGTTTACGCCTGCAGGAACAGACATGACAGCCTGTATAATGTAAAAAAAATGTTTTATCAAACAGTTACAACAATCAGACGATATTGTATTTATGAGATTTTTACCAAACTGCGACGCTCTCGTCAGCTACTATTCACATCCGTGATTAATTAATATGACTGAACTGACATGGTTAAACAGCCTGCGTTGCCCACGCTAACAGCAAGTGGTCTTTCGTGTGATATACTCACCGATTGCTGCGCGTAAAGATTGTAGAGACGATGTTAATCACCAAGGAGAAATTCATGAGCGATGAAGATTTCGCTACCTCGCAGGAAACGCAAAAATTATCTGATGAAGTGGCTTGCCTTAAGATGATGATTACTTTGATCCTGAAAGGGATGGGCCAGGCTGATGCCGGAAAAGTAATCATTAATATGGAACGTTATGTGAAAACACTGGGCGAAAAGCCGCAGGCAGACGTGTTCAGTAACACCATTAAACAAATCAAAGCGGCTTATCGCCAGTAATGGCTTGTGCTGCCCCCGCCCGGGGGCAGCGCGCTAACCGTTCGAATGCCAGTTAACGGACACGCCGAGTGAAGGCAGCACCTCTTCCGGGCTGAAACGCCGCGTACCACGGTATTTCTCTGCCAGCGCAGGTTGACTGACGGGGATACGGATGGCAAAGAGATTATCCTCTGAGAGAATTAAACCCGGCGTCAGAGGTTCATAGACGACCTGATGTTCTTCAAACATTTTTTCCAGCATCGGCGTAGCCGAACTGATAATGCATTCAATGCCGTTCAGCTCCGCCAGCTGTACCGCATGCCACAGAATATTGAGCGGTAGCTCAGGATCCACTTCCAGTCGTGCAGAGAAGCGGGACATTTCCCAGACCTTTTCATGATCGAACGGCAAAACAATGCCTTCCGTTTGCTCGGGTTCCGTCCAGGGCATCAGGCGGGCGCAGCCGCTAATGCCGCTTCGCACGCTCCAGGCGATTAACCAGGTCACATCAGAGCGGTCATACCGGTCATATTCTTGCCCTGGTGTACTCAGACGCGGTGGAATCGACCAGCCTTCACCCCGCGCAAACACGCTGTAACGGTAGCTGCCAAGTTCGGCAAGCAAAGAGGATGGCATATCCTTTAACTGCGTTTGAACTATTTTCATCATGCGCCTCTGACATCCCCATGTTTGCAATGATTTCTTTGCGCCTGCCAAAAGCGCACCCGCGCAGGGTAGAGAAGTCCCTTCAGGTAAGGAACTACTAAAGTTGGCAGTTGCTTTTCTTTTAAATCACACCAATTGCTGCGGCATAGCAGGCAATCTGCGTTTTATTGGAAACATTAAAACGTTTTTTCATATTTTTTTGGTAAAAATTTACGGTGTGTTCAGAAATCGACAAAATAAGTGAAATTTCCTGAGAGGTTTTTCCCTCTGCGGTCCATTTCAAAATTTCCAGCTCACGCTGGCTGAAATCATTTCCCTGAACCATCAGCGCTTCATCATTGAGGCGTTCAAGTAAGCACAAGCTTTGCTCGGCGAGGAAGTGCAACTTTACCTCCAGCTCCACTTGCCGACAGTCAGTAATAAAGGGACGATGCGAACCTATAGATAATATACCAACGGCTCGATTTGACGCCATTGCAGAACAAGAAAATCCGCTCAGCAGCCCAAAATTACCCGCTTCTTGCCACATTTCCTTCGCCGAGCAAAAGAGTTCAGGTGTCCATTCCACCCCTTTTCCAGCACGCAGGCAGCGCTGCAACACGGGGTCAATGGCATAATAATTCCGTTCCTTATAACGTTTAATCCACGCTTCGGGGTAAGTATCATGCAAATAAACTCGCGGACGCGTAAAAGGAACGCGATGCTGGATAAAAAAAGCGAAAAAATCGAAGCCCAGTGACTGGATATAATCCTGTAAAAGCCCCTTTAATTGCGGAGCTGCCGTTAATACCTGAAAGTGCTGTTCGACATTTTCACGCCAGGAAAAATAATCTTCACCTATCATATTGCCTCAAATTCAACAACTTGCCGGGTATTTCTGATTAACACGTTATGTAATTAATTTACTCTTTGTTGCGACGTCATAAAAAGCATTATTTTCATTGTGGCGACAACGACCTGCAGAGAAAAGGATAAAAATACAGGGTAAGCAAACGCTTCGGGATAACTCAGGCGAGTGCAACAGAGGAAATAATAAGATTTTTCTTATATTTTTTCAATCATTTAACATAGCCATGATCAACAAATCTCACTCGATAAGTTGCGCCCGGCAACCTATTATGCTGAAAAAAAACGCAGATCATATCTTGTAAAACACGATGTCTTTTTCAGGCAATCACCACCGCATGTTTTCTGCAGTCAGGCAGGGAAAGTACCCCTTTTCTGGTACGCGTTTTACCCGGATCTTTTGGTCCTACAAAAGATGGCTTATGGCTCTGCGTCGTAGGGCAGACGGCCTTACAAGGCCTGTTGAACGGCCTGCATAACGGCACTGTCCGTCTTTACAGGCAAGACGCCTGGCGGATGGCGCAGACCGGTGACCGCTGTCATTTTGGCCTGGTGCGGGCTTGTACAGATAACTTATTTAATAAATAACGCATCTGAAAAGAGAAAAATAATTATTTAACGACACTGTCATCCTCCTTTATTTATGTACAGATAACTCAAATTTATCGCCCTGTTAAAACGGCATCATTCACCCAGTCAGGTAATAATAATGCAGTATACTCTCTCAATTTGGTCATTTAGCAGGCAATGAACGGTGATAACACCGGGTGAATGATTTAAATAACACTGACGCCATGAGAAAAAATAAGCAGATGTGACACCCTTTTTAAAACAGTAAAAAAGCAGAACAGAAGAAAATAATATTAAACCCACGACACAGTTTTACGGTGAAAGTAAAGGTTAACCTCACCTGCAATAACCCGCCCCCCGCATGCCCAGATGAAAATGTGTAGCATGCGCGCGATTATAATCAGGCCCAAGCGCATTACCAAAAAAGTTACAACCCGATCGCCATAATGCATGAAGTAATAGTGATTTCTGGCCAGGTTGTTGCCAGTTTTTTCCTGGCACCAACCGCTCGCCGTTAGCAAGCTGGTAGGCGGTAATATCCCAGGCATCCGCGCTGGCATGTTCACTCAGCCGTCCGGTGGCCTGATGATAGATGTTGCGGCAGGCATAACTTCCGACATGTTCAATTCGGGTCAGATCACTGCCAGACAGAAGTAACATTTGCTCGCGGCTGTAAGCCACGTACATTGTAGCCGCAACAGCCATTGGGCAACTGGCGAGGAAACTGCTGCTGAGCGAGACGGGCCCAAAATTTTGCAGCCTGAGGGGGCCGGACAACGGGCAGGCCCCTGTCACCGCCGGCCGTTGACTGAAACGTACAACGCCGGCCTGCTGTGCACGCTGCATCACGTCAAGACAGGCGGCGGGATCAGTTTGCAGTCTTTTGAGTTTTAATCGCGTCATCCAGCCCGGCGGATCCGTTACAGAGAGTGGCGTAAAGGGATTAAATTGCGCAGGAAGGTGCTGTTTTAACCATGGCAAACTCATCCACCCCACTCCGGTCATGATGATAAGCAGAACAAGTGTGCGCATAGAACCTCTGTAGCTGAAAGAAGCTGTACGGAGGTAGTGTAGAAGCACACGGCAGGATACGCTTAAAAGATGACACAGGGTGATGAAATATTACTTAATCTGACGTAAAAATCGCCAACGTTAAGTGAAAGCGCCGTTTTAATGCCAGCGTTGTCCGATATTGTTAAAAAACAATTACCGTTTTCATTAACACTTCCACTATCTTATGCCAAATTGCTCCCGGCAATCCGGTATTCTCAACAGCCACCAGAGCTGACACAACATCAAGACAGGAAAGACACTTTCATGGTTGATCAATCTACTCAAACGCAGGCGAGCTCACAGGGCGATGACACGCTGCGACGTAATCTTCATAACCGACACATCCAGCTCATCGCTATTGGCGGTGCGATTGGCACCGGTTTGTTCATGGGATCGGGTAAAACAATTAGTCTGGCAGGACCTTCGATCATTTTCGTTTACATGATCATCGGCTTCATGCTGTTTTTTGTCATGCGGGCAATGGGCGAATTACTGCTGTCGAATCTTGAGTATAAATCCTTTAGCGACTTTGCGGCTGACTTACTGGGTCCCTGGGCCGGCTACTTCACCGGCTGGACATACTGGTTCTGTTGGGTTGTTACCGGCATTGCCGACGTGGTGGCTATAAGCGCCTACTTCCAGCTCTGGTTTCCCGGCTTTTCGATCTGGATGAGCGCACTGCTATGTGTTTTTGTTTTCCTGGCCTTAAACATTGCCACGGTGAAATTATTTGGCGAGATGGAGTTCTGGTTTGCCATCATCAAGATCGTGGCGATTGTCGCGCTGATCATTACCGGCATTGTGTTGGTGTCCATTCATTACCCGTCGCCGGGTGGTGGCACCGCTGCACTGAGTAATATCTGGGATCACGGGGGGCTTTTCCCGAAAGGACTGAGCGGATTTTTTGCCGGATTCCAGATCGCCGTCTTTGCGTTTGTCGGTATCGAGCTGGTGGGTACAGCGGCGGCCGAAACGCATGACCCGCACAGGGTTTTACCGCGGGCCATTAATGCCATTCCGCTGCGCGTCATTATGTTCTATGTTCTGGCGCTGCTGGTGATTATGTCCGTTACCCCGTGGACCGAAGTGATGGCCGATCGCAGTCCGTTTGTGGAAATGTTCGTGCTCATTGGCCTGCCAGCTGCGGCCAGCATTGTTAACTTCGTGGTCCTGACGTCGGCGGCATCCTCAGCCAACAGCGGTATTTTCTCCACCAGCCGCATGCTGTATGGTCTGTCGCAGCAGGGCGTTGCCAGCCGTGCTTTTGGTCGTTTATCGTCACGCGCGGTGCCCACGACCGGCTTGTTCTTTTCCTGCTTCTGCCTGCTGTGTGGTGTGGCTCTGATTTACCTGATCCCGAATGTGATGACGGTCTTTACGCTGGTGACCACCGTGTCTGCCATTCTGTTTATGTTTGTGTGGACCATTATTCTGTGCAGTTACCTTGCATATCGCAAAAAATTTCCGGAACGTCATGCCGCCTCGACATTTAAAATGCCTTTAGGCAAATTCATGTGCTGGGCATGTATGGCGTTTTTTGTCTTTATACTGGTGCTGCTAACACTGCAGGAAGACACGCGACAGGCACTCATGGTCACGCCGTTGTGGTTTATCCTGCTCGCCGCAGGCTGGCAACTGCGTCGACGCACGCGTCGTTGATATAGAGACTGAAAAAAGCCCGACGCACGTCGGGCTTTTTTATAACCGCTCAAGTATACGACTGACGCCGCGGCGCAGGGCCCGTTCACCAGACGGCAGGCGCTGTGGCTGCAAATCAGGGCTTTCCGCCGTGCCCAAACCAAACGTAAACGTGTAATGGCTCCCTTCTCCCATGCGCAAATCTGCAATGGTGACCTGCCCGTCGCGCTCATCCATGGCATAAAAGCCATGGCTGAACCAGGCAACACGTTCTGCCAGCCAGTTTCCTTTAAACGGGACGAATAGCTCAGGATGACGCGGCCGCCACGTTACCGTGACAGGACGAGCAGGCGACAGCAAAGACCAGTAAGCCTCGCCATAGCGGTCAGGCGTGATGATGACGCTGCGCCAGACCAGCGTATTGAATGCCGTTGGGGTGACCAACACCTTGTCAGTCGCCACCCCCTGCTGTTCGAGTGAGTGTTTAATGTGTTCATCAGCCACCTGCTGAATGACTATACTCCAGGCGAGGTAGCCGGTACTGAGTGCCAGCCCCGCGTGATTCCAGCGTAATCCCCGTCTGTTACGCCGCCACAAAGCGACACAGAGCCCGATGATAAGCGGCAACGTATAAAGCGGATCGACGATGTACATGCTGCCAATCGCATAAGGATGATCGGTGAGAGGCAGCCCAAGCTGAGTGCCATAGACTGTCATCAAATCAAGAAGGGGATGCGTGATCAGCGCCAGCCAAATAGCAGGCCACCAGGCGATCCATGTCACGCCGGATTTGAACAGCCGCGCGACCAGCGCGGCGAGCAACGGTGAACACAACGTCAGATAGAGTAAGGCATGGCTTTCAGTCCGGTGCAGCGTCATGTTGCGGATAGCATCACCGTGGTCGATAAACACATCCAGATCGGGCAATGTGCCACTGATTGCGCCTACCGCCGCGGCTTGCCAGGCAGGTACGCGCCGCCCCATCACAGCCAGCGCCACGGATGCGCCCAGAACACATTGTGAAACAGAATCCATCACGCCACTCCCTTGTCTGTTACAGGGCTGAGTTTGATCGCGTTTTATTAACGAACGCGAATGCCTTCAATAATAATGCGCTGAACGTTCTCCACCGTTTCCTCGAAGAAAACAGGATTGCTGAGCTGATTTCCCGTGATCGCTTCGACCTGGCTGGCAAAGTCAGCATAATGCTGTGTCGTCGCCCACAGCATAAAGATCAGATGCTGAGGCGCAATCGCCGCCAGCCGTCCTTCAGCTATCCAGCGCTCAATTATCGCTGTTTTGTCGTCCATCAACGTCTTCAGATCGCCGGCCAGTTCACCTTTCAGCAAGGGCGCACCCTGCAGCATTTCCAGGCAAAACAACTTTGATGCCTGTGGATAATCGCGAGAAACCTCCAGCTTAAGGCGAATATACTGACGCACGGCGCGCAACGGCTCCTGCTCGTAAGTCAGGGCACGTAGCGGTGCCAGCCAGACATCCAGGATCTCTTTTAATACGGCAATATAAAGCGCTTCTTTAGAGGGATAGTAGTACAGCAAGTTGGTTTTGGAGACGCCAGCCTGCTCCGCGACTTTCTCCAGCCGCGTCCCGTGAATACCAAACTGGGAAAAACAGGTCAGGGCAGCCTGCAAAATTGCCGCACGTTTCGCTGCAACGGCGACCGCACGACGCGTTGGCCCGGGCGTAGCCTTTTTCATACGTTTCTCCTTCACGTTACCGTTACGCATCACGGCAACAGACTGTTTTCAGGCGGTAACGTGCCGACAGCTGTGATATACGGCGCAGAGAAAGGGCCACACTGACAGGGCCATAAGCACTTATTCTCGCGCCACTATTCATCGGAAGAGGCCGATGGCATGCTACGTTTCCAGCGCAACTCGCTGACAATGACCCCGCAGACAATCAGGATACCGCCAAGAATAGCAGCGGCCGGCAGACGCTCGCCTGCTAAACGCCCCACCACACCCGCCCAGACCGGTTCACCGGCATAAATGACCGTGGCGCGTGTCGGTGATACGCTGCGTTGAGCCCAGTTCATTGTTACCTGTATCAGCGCACTGGCTGCGCCGAGCCCGACCGCGCTGACTAACAGCGGGGTCGATAACGCAGGCACGGATTCACCATTCGGGATCATAAAGCAGAAGGCACACAGTGAAGCGACAGTCAGTTGAATGAAGGTCACCCGACGCACATCAACCTGACCGGCATAACGACTGATAAGAATGATTTCTCCGGCAATAGCCAGCGTGCTGAGTAACGTCGCGGCCTCCCCTTGATTCAGCGCAATTCGGCCATCCTGCGGCCCCGCGACCAGAATCAATCCGCAGAACGCCAGTGAAATACCCAACCACGCCATCAGTTTTGGCGGACGGCGCAGAAACAGCCACTGCAACAGCGGCACCACGGGAACATAAAGCGCGGTGAGAAACGCTGACTGACTGCTGGATATCGTCTGCATGCCCCAGGTTTGTAAGCCGTAGCCCCCCGCAATCGTGAGGCCGATCATCGTGCCCGCTTTGACTTCGCGCCAACAGACAGCAGCAAGATAGCGGCGGAAAAAAAACGCCAGTAACAGCGCAGCGGTAGCAAAGCGTAAACCGACAAAGTAGAACGGGCCTGAATAATGCATCGCCTGATGCACGACCAGAAACGTTCCCCCCCAGATTACTGTAATAAAAATAAGGACCAGTTCCTGACGCGTAATACCGACGGTCAGTTTGCGAGTCGTATCCGACATAATTCACCTGTATCTGTTTTCAGGCGCTATTGTGATCAGTGCTCCGGGCGAATGCAATTCCGTTTGCTGCCGCGTGACTGTCGCCTCGCATCAGGCGGCACCCCGTCGCCTGACACGGTCTGGGCTGGAGCGATAACAGGTGAACATACCTGCACCGGTTTGCGATCTTCTGATACATGAACGTCCAGAGCCACATCGCTTCACGTGAGGCGGCTTGATGTTCATCGAAGGATATGTGCGTGAAAGCCTGTGTGACATTCCACCTTTTAGGTCTCTGGATCGCTGAAAATTACATTTAGAAACAGACTCTACGCTAAGAATTGACTTAAAAGACGATGATTAATCCTTAAAAAAAACCATTCTCAGTATTTTCAGTGTCGTTACGCTGACTGTCTGACCGGTGATTTCTCACAGTCAGGTAAAGCTCTTCTATACTTTTCGATGTGTTGACTAACTCCCGGAGAGATCAATGGCTAAGATTCTGGTGCTTTACTATTCAATGTATGGACACGTTGAAACCATGGCGAACGCTGTCGCGGAAGGCGCACGTAAGGTGCCTGGCGCCCAGGTAGATGTGATGCGCGTCCCTGAAACCATGGATGCACAACGCTTTGCGGAAGTTGGTGGTAAAACTCAGCAATCCGCGCCTGAAGCGACGCCAGAGATACTGCCTGACTACGATGCCATCATCGTGGGCACCCCTACCCGTTTCGGCAACATGTCAGGGCAGATGCGAACATTCTGGGACCGGACAGGCGGCCTGTGGGCCTCTGGCGCGCTCTACGGCAAAATTGCCAGCGTCTTTACCTCCACCGGTACCGGAGGAGGACAGGAACAAACCATTACGTCTGTCTGGACCACCCTCGCCCACCACGGCATGGTCATCGTGCCTATCGGCTATGGTACCAAAGAGATGTTTGACATTTCTGAGGTCCGCGGCGGTACGCCTTATGGTGCCACTACGCTGGCCGGTGGTGACGGTTCACGTCAGCCAACCCAGGAAGAATTGATTATTGCCCGTTTCCAGGGCGAACACGTTGCCGGGCTGGCAGCAAAACTTAAGGACTAACCTTTCAGAAGGAGATCAGTATGTCGACGAATCAGTCAAAAGCACATCACGTAGGTGAATGGGCCAGTTTGCGTCACACCTCGCCCGAAATTGCCGAGGCCATTTTTGAAGTCGCAAACTATGACGAGCGCCTGGCGGAAGAGATCTGGCGTCAACAGGGAAGCGATGACGTATTAATCCGCGCGTTTGAAAAAACCGATCAGGACGTCCTCACGTGGGACGACAAAACGGTTGAGCGAAAGAACGTCTGACGGCATGGCGGGCCTGGCCCCGCCCTTTTTTTATCGTTGACCACGGAGAATTCTATGTCTTCCTATCAAAGCATCAACCCGGCAAACAATCAGTTAATGAAAAGCTGGCCTTCCCATGACAGCGCGGCCGTGACGCAAGCGCTGGAAACGGCGGATCGGCTGTTCCACTCTGACTGGAGTAAAGGCGCTATTCAGCCACGACTTCAGGTATTGAAAAAACTGGCTGATCTGATTGATGACCGTGCGGAAGAACTGGCGACTATTGCCAGTAAAGAGATGGGCAAGCTGATTGGCCAAAGCCGTGGCGAAGTCAAAATCTGCGCGCAAATCGCCCGCTATTACGCTGAGCATGCAGAACGCATCCTGAAGCCACAACCTTATGAAAGTGAGTTGGGCGATGCCTGGGTTGAGTATCATCCCATTGGTGTGCTGGTTGCGGTCGAACCGTGGAACTTCCCCTACTACCAACTGATGCGCGTGCTGGCACCAAATCTGGCACTGGGTAATCCGGTACTGGCTAAACACGCCAACATCGTGCCGCATTGTGCCGATGTCTTCGAAAAGCTGGTGAAGGAAGCGGGCGCGCCTGAGGGTGCCTGGACCAACCTGTTTATCTCTACCGATCAGGTTGCGGAACTGATTGCCGATGACCGGGTACAGGGCGTGGCTCTGACAGGATCCGAACGGGCGGGAAGCGCCGTTGCTGAACAGGCCGGTAAGCATTTGAAAAAATCCACGCTGGAGTTGGGCGGCAATGACGTCTTTGTGGTCACGGAGGATGCCGATCTGGATGAAGCCGTTCGTCAGGGCGTGCAGGCGCGGCTGAGCAACTGCGGTCAGGTCTGTACAGCAGCCAAGCGTTTTATTCTGAACGAGAAGATTGCGGATACCTTTATCGATAAATTCAGTGCGGCGCTTAACGCAGCGGTGTTGGGCGATCCGCTGGATGAGAAAACCACTCTGGGACCGCTTTCGTCGGCTGATGCGCGCGATCGTCTGGTTAAACAGGTTGATGAAGCCGTCGCAAACGGCGCTAAGCTGGTCACAGGTGGTAAAGCGGTGGCGGGCGTAGGGTGCTATTACCAGCCCACGCTGCTTACCCATATCACCCGCGATAACCCTGCCTATTTTCAGGAGTTTTTTGGCCCGGTGGCGCAGGTTTATGTGGTCGCCAATGATGACGAGGCGGTGGCCCTGGCCAATGATTCACACTATGGGCTGGGCGGTTCCGTGTGGACACGCGATATTGCGCGTGGCCGTAAGCTGGCCTCCGCCATTGAAACGGGCATGGTGTTCATCAACTCGCAGAGCGACACCTCTGCGGAGCTGCCTTTCGGCGGTGTGAAGCGTTCTGGCTACGGACGCGAACTTTCCGATCTGGGTATCAAAGAGTTTGCGAACCAGAAACTGGTGGTTGTGGCCGGATAAGCGCAGCCTGAAGCGTAAAAAAAACCCCGTCTTAACGGGGTTTTTTGTTTTCAGTGACCGAAAGCTATTAGTTGGCTGCAGCGGGCTGCTTCGCAGGACTGTTATCCGTTTTATTTTGCGCGTTGGCGGCGTTTTCCGCTTTGGCTTTGTCATCCGCCGCTTTCTGGGCAGCAGCCTTATCAGCGCTGGCCTTCTCATCCGCCGCCTTTTGCGCAGCGGCTTTATCCGCGGCTGCTTTATCAGCTTTCGCTTTCTCGTCAGCCGCTTTGTCCGCCTTTACCTTATCGTCAGCCGCTTTCTGGGCAGCAGCGCTATCAGCCGTCGCCTTATCGGCGCTGGCTTTATTGTCAGCTTTTGACTCCGCAGGATTCGCCCCGCCCGCGTTGGCACTGGCCGCTGGCTGCTCTGCCGCCGCCGGTTGCAACGCGGTTCCCTGCAGCGCGCTGTTCAGCACCTGGGTAAACTGCTCCCAGCTGCAGTAACCGTTCGCGTCAGTCGGACAACCCGCCAGTTGCAGGGTGACGCGCTTCGGTGGCGTTTTCAGACTTAACACCTGGGCATCGCGCAACTGATCGGCGGTCTGATACACGTATTCCATCTTCAGCAGGTCTTTGTTGTTTTTGGCATCATGCCAGCGTTCAAACACCACCTGTCCACCGATGGGCGTTTTCTCATAGGTCTCTGGCAGATCATAAGGTTTGACCTGTAAGGCGCTCAACAATGACGCTATGTTGGAGTCATGCCCTACCATCAGGGTCACTTTGGGTGAGTCAGCTTTATCCTGATCGATGAGCTGGCTGCGGATATAGTCCACCAGCGGAGCCGCGACGTTGCGTGCCACATCTGGTGTGGTAAACAGCGTGTCCTGATAACCGTTTTTGATCGCTGACAGTGACTGCCACTGCTCAGGGGTTTTAATTTGCCCCCAGGCAACCTGATCCAGCGGGAAGCCTTCGTAATATTGCAGCGTAAAGGCATCCATAAGGGAATTCCCCACTTTCAGCGGTCCGTTCACGCCAGGCTCTTTGCCGTTTTCAACAATAAAGGTATTTTGCCCACTGCTCAGATCGCACTGCTTTTTGTTATTACAGGCCGGAGAAGACTTGTAGTCGACAATTTTGTCCAGACGCTGATACGCTGGCTTCAGGGCCAGCTTCTCATTAGCGGCAGTCATGTCCGCCAGCGCTTTTTTGATGAATTCTTCATTGCCGTCGGTGATCACGGGATTAAATACCGGATCCATGCTGCCCATTTCATCCTGATGGGTCACCGTAATATCACAGCCCGGGAAGGCACCATTTACAAAAAACTGGGCCGTCGCTACGGTACGTTGCAGGCTGTTTGCGTAGACAAACACACTGTTGCTGTCCGGACAGGCGCCGTTCTTCACCAGGCCCTGCTGCGCAAGCCACTGGCGCGTGTAGTTACCCATATAGACTTCCAGCACGCCACCTTTGGTGGTCAGTTGCCCGCCGGGCACTTCCCACTCTGGCCAGCTTTTTTTGGTGGACTGTGCCAGTACGCTACCGTTATCCGCAAGCGGCGCACGCAGATTATGGCGGCTAAACATCAGTACCTGCTGGAGCTGCATCTCGTTATCCGCGGCGTGGGCCAGCGTCCCGATCGGTAATGCAGCGAGTACCGACAATGCGCAAAGACTCAGTTTCTTGATCATTGTGCCTATTCCATTCATTCAGTAAAAAAACACTCTGGCTATCAACCGATTAGCTCGCCATAGAGCGATGTGACGGATAGTGTAACTCAGCTTGCCCCTGAAAAGCGCCAGGTGACAGTAAAAACAATTACTGGACTATAGCAGAGATACCGGACGCGGGTAAAAACAGTCCAGTTTACTGAAAAGGCAGGGATAATAATGAAGAAATGTGTCAGGCACGTAAAACGAAACAGGCCAGCACGCTGTGCTGGCCTGTGAATGTGGCGGAGGAAGAGAGATTCGAACTCTCGGATGGTTTCCCATCGGCGGTTTTCAAGACCGCTGCCTTAAGCCGCTCGGCCATCCCTCCGGGTTGTCATACTACTGCAAAGGCAAGATGCGATAACGCTGTCTTGCCACTTCACTCTTAAAGAGATGAAGTGGCGGAGGAGGAGAGATTCGAACTCTCGGATGGTTTCCCATCGGCGGTTTTCAAGACCGCTGCCTTAAGCCGCTCGGCCACCCCTCCGCAATGACGCGCACTATAAACATCCCCTATGGAGATGTAAAGCCTGTGATAATCCGTTCGCCTGAAAAACAGTCAAAAAAGCGTTATTCGTTGTCAAAATCGCCAGTGTGCTCAAAGAATTAGCGTTTTTTTCGCGTAAAGAAGGGTAAAACCTCTTTTCCCGCTTTATCGCGCTGCGTATTCTCAACGCATATTTGGTGTTCTGCCTTACAGGAGCGCAACATGGACAGAATAGTTTCATCATCATCGCGACAGTCATTACTGAGTACGCACAAGGTCCTGCGTAACACCTATTTTCTGCTGGGCCTGACCCTCGCCTTTTCCGCGCTGACCGCAACAGCGAGTACACTGCTGGCCCTGCCCGCCCCGGGTTTGATCCTGATGCTGGTGGGCTTCTATGGTCTGATGTTCCTGACCTACCGTCTGGCTGACAGCCCGGCGGGAATTTTAGCTGCTTTCGCATTTACGGGCTTCCTGGGCTACTGTCTGGGTCCTATCCTGAGCACCTATCTGGCCGCAGGGATGGGTGACGTGATCGCCCTGGCGCTCGGCGGAACGGCACTGGTGTTTTTCTGCTGCTCTGCCTATGTGCTGACGACAGGACGGGATATGTCCTTCCTTGGCGGCATGATGATGGCGGGCTTTGTCGTGTTACTGGTCGCCGTGGTGGCGAACCTGTTCCTGCACTTGCCAGCGCTGCAACTGGCGATTAGCGCCCTGTTCATTCTGTTCTCGGCGGGGGCTATTTTGTGGGAAACCAGCAACATCATTCATGGCGGCGAAACCAACTATATTCGTGCAACGGTCAGCCTGTATGTTTCCCTCTATAACATCTTCGTGAGCCTGTTAAGCATCCTGGGTTTCTCACGCAGTAACTAACGCACTGCATGTAAACTGAAAACCCCGCTCAGGCGGGGTTTTTGCTTTTTCTGTGAGGCCAGTTTGGTAAACTGCAGCCCGAACGAATCTGAGGATGCACTATGAATTACAACGGTGACGAAATTGCTGTCGATGCCGAAGGTTATCTGAAAAACCATCAGGACTGGAGCGAAGGCCTGGCGCTGCAGATTGCGGCAGAAGAAGCCATCACCATGACAGATGCCCATTGGGAAGTCGTGCGCTTCGTGCGCGACTTTTATCTGGAATTTAATACTTCCCCCGCCGTAAGAATGCTGGTGAAGGCGATGGCAAAAAAGTATGGCGAAGAAAAAGGAAACAGCCGTTACCTGTTTCGCCTTTTCCCCGAGGGCCCTGCTAAGCAGGCAACCAAAATTGCCGGTCTGCCAAAACCGGCAAAATGCCTGTAATCAACCCGTGGTGAAGCCGTGCGGCATGTCAGCGGCATGATGCGGCTCCACCAGGACCTTTTCTACACGGGCTGTGCGCGGCCCGCCCGCTTTTAACCAGTCGAGTAATGCATTGACCTGTTCGGTATCGCCGCAGGCCAGGACTTCCACACGACCATCTTCAAGGTTCCGTGCGTAACCCTGCACGTTAAGTGTATTTGCTTTCGCCTGGGTGCTGTAACGGAAACCCACGCCCTGCACCGTGCCCTGTACCCAGGCTTTGTAACAGACCTTCGCCATGGCCTTCTCCTGCCTTTCGTTGCAATTTGCCGTTATCCACTGGACAATAGCGCCTCATTTTTTCAGGTAAGCATAGCAAATATGACCGTTCGATTGATTCTCGCGAAGGGACGTGAAAAGTCCCTGCTCCGTCGCCATCCCTGGGTTTTCTCTGGGGCCGTTGCTCGTCTGGAAGGCAAAGCGCAACAAGGTGAAACCATTGATGTCTGTGACAGTAATGGCAAATGGCTGGCTCGCGCCGCCTATTCACCGCAGTCACAGATTCGCGCCCGCGTCTGGAGCTGGCAGCAGGACGAATCCATTGATATCGCCTTTTTCGTGCGGCGTTTTCAGCACGCGCTGGTCTGGCGTGAATGGCTGGCTGAGCGCGATGGGCTGGACAGCTATCGCCTGATCGCTGGCGAGTCGGATGGTCTGCCTGGCGTGACTATTGACCGTTTCGGACGCTTTCTGGTGCTGCAGTTATTATCCGCCGGCGCAGAATACCAACGCCCCGCTATCATTTCAGCGCTGCAGCAGTGCTTTCCGGATTGTGCTATCTACGATCGATCTGATGTCGCTGTCCGTAAAAAAGAAGGGCTGGAACTGGCGCAGGGCACCGTTACCGGTGAGTATCCTCCCGCACTCTTGCCGATCACCGAACACGATATGAAACTGCTGGTGGATATTCAGGGTGGGCATAAAACAGGCTATTACCTTGACCAGCGCGACAGCCGTTATGCCACACGGCGCTATGCCAAAGATGCTCGCGTGCTTAACTGTTTCTCCTACACCGGTGGCTTTGCCGTATCAGCGCTAATCGGCGGTTGTCAGGAAGTTATCAGCGTAGATACGTCTCAGGACGCGCTGGATGTTGCACGACAAAACGTTGAGCTGAATAAGCTGGATCTCGCGCGTGCTAAATTTCAGCGCGATGATGTCTTTAAACTGCTGCGCCGCTACCGTGATGAGGGTGAAAAATTTGATCTCATCATTATGGATCCGCCTAAGTTCGTGGAGAATAAAAGCCAGCTCATGGGAGCCTGCCGGGGCTATAAAGACATTAACATGCTGGCCATTCAGTTACTGAATCCCGGCGGAATATTGATGACCTTCTCCTGTTCGGGCTTAATGGCTACCGACCTTTTCCAGAAAATCATCGCAGATGCCGCACTGGATGCCGGCCGTGACGTGCAGTTTGTTGAACAGTTCCGCCAGGCGGCCGATCATCCCGTGATTGCAACCTATCCTGAAGGACTTTACCTGAAAGGCTTCGCCTGCCGCGTCATGTGACTTGAAATGACTGTCCCTGCCCCCATATAACAGGCAAGACAGTTTTTTTCGGAGGTCATCATGATTGCCAGTAAATTTGGTATTGGTCAGCAGGTTCGTCATCGCCTCTCCGGCGTGCTGGGTGTCATTGTCGATGTCGATCCTGAATACGCGTTAGATGAGCCGCACCTGGATGAAATTGGTGCCGCCGATACCATGCGCAGTGCGCCCTGGTATCATGTGGTGATGGAAGATGAACAAGGCAGTCAGGTTCATACCTATGTGGCTGAAATTCAGTTGGCCGGTGAAACCAGCCCGGAACATCCTGAGCAGCCCTCAATGGATGAACTGGCCGCCTCGGTACGTAAACAGCTTCAGGCTCCTCATCTGCGCCATTAACAGCGGGCGGCAACGGTGTTGCCGCGCCTGATATTAGTGTCCCAGCCCCAGTCTCGGGATCTCAATTTTGGGGCAACGATCCATAATCACCGTCATTCCCGCATCCTGGGCCAGCACGGCGGCCTGCTCATTGATTACCCCAATTTGTAACCAGAGCGAATCGGCTCCGGCAGCGATGGCTTCCTGAGCCACTTCCCATGCTGCCTCTGAATTGCGGAACACATCCACCATATCGATTTTTCCCGGCACCTCTGCCAGCGATCCATAGGCTGTCTGCCCTAACAGGGTTTTGCCTGCCAGCTTCGGACTCACCGGAATAACCTCATAGCCTTGATCAAGCAGATACTTCATTACGCCATAACTGGGGCGTTCCGGACGATCACTCGCCCCCACCAACGCGATGCGTTTTGTCCGGGTCAGTACGTCACGAATAGTCTGATCATTCATGTCCATCTCCTTTCACTTTAATCTTTAGTGTAGATGAGGCGTTACAGAGTTCGCTCCTGGCGTAAAGACATATTGTGCCGCTTCGCTCGAATATATATGTATAATTGTAAACTTAATGCCATAATGTAAAAAATTGCTACATCCACCCACTTTTGACCGGAGTCGAAATGAAGCTTTCAATGGCTGTAACGGGGTTTATTGCCCTCCTCGTTTCGGCGTCCTGTTCTGCAATTACGTTAAAACTTGATCCGCAGATTACGCTAATGGTACTGGACGGGCGTAAGATTTCAGGCTCTCTCTTGAAAGGGGCCGACAGCCTGGAGCTTGAACGGGGTCAACATCAATTTTTATTTCGGGTAGAACAACCGGCAGATCCGCGTAAGACGGCGCTACCGGGCTACCAGTCCGTGCCCATGATCGTGGCATTCACTGCGGCGGCAAAAACCATCACGATTCGCCTGCCACCGCTGACCAGTGCACGCGAGCGACATAACTTCGACCGAACGCTGGCCTTCAGGCTGGTGGACGAGAAGGGCAAAGAAATATTCAGCGTGCGCGATCGGCTGCCCACCAGCCCGGGCGTGGACATCGAAAAAGCCATGGTTAAGTATAATCGCATGGGCCTGGCGGCCTCTGTGCCGCAATTCGCGAATCTTACCGCGCCCTCTCCTTCTGCCCAACTGACGGCGGACCTCGCCTGGTCCGTTCAGAGCACAACGCCTTCAATTCAGCGCTGGTTTGAACGTTTTGATGAAGCAACCCGCCAGCAATTTATCAATCTGGTCAAAATGCTGCGGGCAAGTTGATAGACAGAAAGCGTACAAGGTAAACTGCGGCAACGGGCTGTTGGGCTCACTGGCATCAGGATGCTGTTATGGACTACACCGTACGAACGCTTGGTCAACAAAAACATATCGCGCTGGTCGCCCATGACCATTGCAAAGCTTCTCTGCTGGACTGGGTTACACGAAACCAATCCGCACTTGAACCCCATATTCTTTACGCAACCGGGACGACCGGTAATCTCATCAACCGTCACACCGGTCTGAACGTGAACGCGATGCTCAGTGGCCCGATGGGCGGCGATCAACAGGTCGGTGCGCTCATTGCCGAAGGCAAAATAGATGCGCTGATGTTTTTCTGGGATCCGCTTAATGCCGTGCCCCACGATCCTGATGTTAAGGCCCTGCTTCGTCTGGCGACAGTGTGGAATATTCCGGTCGCCACCAATCGGGCAACGGCCGATTTTATTATTCAGTCACCGCTTTTTTCGCAGACAGTGGACGTGCGAATCCCGGATTACGCACGCTACCTTGCCGAACGCCTGAACTGATTCAGGCTTTACGTAATACGGGTACATCCAGTGCCCGGAACGCATCGACGAAGACTGAGGGTTGTTGTTTATCGAACAGCAACCAGACCTGTTGCCGCGCGCGCGTCAGGGCAACATACGCCAGCCGGCGCTCCTCTGCATCGGGGAAGTCTTCGGGCTGCGGCAGCAGCCCCTGCTCCATAATGGACTCACGCTGCGGCGCGGGAAACCCTTCTTTGCCTTGCTGCAGACCCAGCACAATGACGTAATCGGCCTGCTGACCTTTACTGGCATGAATGGTCATAAAATCGATACGCATTTTTGGCCAGCGGGTTTTTGCCTTATCCAGCAGTTCAGGACGCAAATAGTGATAGCGAGCCAACAGCAGTACGCGCTCATCCGCTTTAACATAACCGCTTAGCTTGTTAAGAAGTGCCTCAAGCTGATCGTGCGGGAGCAAAGCAATCGACTTTTTATTCCCTTTCGTCAGACTGTTTAAGGGCTTACGCAGTTGATGCGGATTTTGCTGGATAAACCGATTCGCCACTTCACCAATACGATCATTGAAACGATAGGTCGTATCCAGCACACAACGATCGCCCTCACCAAAATAGTGATGGAATGCCGTTGTCAGACTCATCTCTGCGCCGCTGAACCGGTAAATTGCCTGCCAGTCATCGCCCACCGCAAACAATGTCGTGCGTGTGTTTTGCTGACGCAGCGCGCTGAGTAAAGCCGCGCGTTGTGGCGAGATATCCTGAAATTCGTCAACCAGAATATGCTTCCAGGGGCTGACAAAGCGGCCCTTTTCGAGGATCGCGATGGCCTGATGAATCAGCCCGGAGAAGTCGACTGCGCCCTCGTCCTTAAGCGCACTTTTCCAGGCCTTCAGAAGGGGTGCCATCAATTTAATCCGCTTACTGAATACGTCGCGCAGCGCGTCAGGTACATCCTCAATCATGGCGGCCTGTGCGCCGCCATGCATCCGCATCAGGCCAAGCCAGCGTTCAAGACGAGACGCCAGGCGCTGTGCTAAACGATCATCCTGCCAGAAAGGGCCTTCGCTGACCTCCCACTCCAGTTCATCACGCAACCATTGCCGCCAGCCATTCGCCTGAGCTTTTTTTTCATTACACTGCTGACGCCAGTGGTCGATCAGCCATGTCCGACGCGCGTCGGGATCGCTTTCGAGTTTACTGATGACCGGCTGTTTATGACTTCCTTGCCGAATGATATGCAGGGCCAGCGCATGAAACGTACGCGCCTGGATATCCCCGGCCCCTAAGCGGCTTTGAATACGGTCATTCATCTCTTCCGCCGCATGACGACCAAATGCCAGCAACAAAATCTGATCGGCAGCGGCCAGTCTGCGCTGTAACAGCCACCCCGCGCGGGCCACTAATACTGACGTTTTGCCGCTGCCAGCGCCCGCCAGCACCAGCACAGCGTCTTCGCCGTTAACCACCGCTTCTGCCTGTGACTCGTTCAGCGGAGTGGATTCCACCGTGGCGAAAAAATCCCGGTAGCGGGTCAACATGGCGGCCGTCCAGTCACGATTGCGCTGCGTCATCGCCGTCTCGCCCTGCTGCAGCCAGTATTGGCAAAATGCCCAGTTTTCACGGCAGGAATCAAACTGCTCAATGCGGGAAAGCGGCAAAGGTAACGCGTCAAACTGTTTGCGGATCTTATCTTTGATCGCCTGAAGTTCGCTGCGCTTCAGCCAACGCTCCTGTTCGCTGAATCCCTGAATGTCGTCGCGCAGCGCCTGTAAAACCGCGGCGCATACTTCACTCATTTCCTGACTCCAGCTTTGCCACGACTGCATGAGGTAGTGGAAAAAACGCTGCGTCTCCTGCCATTCAGTACCGTGCAAACGCACAACCTTGTTGTCCGCCAGTAAGAATTCCAGTTCACCCCACACCATTCCCCGTTTACAGGTGATGTCGGACAACTGATTGAAGGGGATCAAATATTCGTGTTTGTCGCCGCTGACCTCAACGCCCGCGGATAACAGGCGAACACGATGATAAGGATGCTGGGCAAGCCGTTTGCCCATGGATGTTGCTTTAAGTTCCACGCCGACACCAACGACCGAGATAGAGAGTAATCGGAGTTTACCTGTCAGACTCTTGACGCTCCAGCCTTAAAACACGCTAAACTTGGCGGCACAGATTGCGGAGTGCAAAAGGAAAAGCCTGTTATGCGTACTGTTTTAAATATTCTTAATTTTGTCCTGGGTGGATTTTTCACCACGCTGAGTTGGTTATTCGCCACGCTCATCAGTATCGTCCTGATCTTTACCCTGCCCTTAACGCGCTCCTGCTGGGAGATCACTAAGCTGTCATTTCTGCCGTTTGGCAATGAAGCGGTCCATGTTGACGTTCTGCGCCCGGAGAATAAAAGCCCTATCATGAACACCGGCGGCACGTTTCTGAACATTTTCTGGTTTATCTTTTTCGGTTGGTGGTTATGCCTGTCGCACATTTCTGTCGGCATCGTGCAATGCATCAGCATTATTGGTATTCCGGTGGGCCTCGCCAATTTCAAGATTGCCGCCATTGCACTCTGGCCGGTAGGACGTCGGGTCGTCTCTGTGGAAGAGGCGCGTGCCGCGCGTGATGCCAATGCCCGCCGCCGCTATTAGTATGCTGTCCGGGTGGCGAAAGTATCTTTTTAACAGCACCTGGCGTTATCTGCTGCGCATTCTGTTTGCCTTATCAGGATGTGCGGCTGTGCCCTGGATACTGCAGCAAATTGAGTGGACGATTCCGTTAACCCTCGGCGTGGTTGCCGCCGCGCTGGCCGATCTGGATGACAGGCTGGCCGGGCGGCTTAAAAACCTGCTGATTACCTTACTTTGTTTTTGCATCGCTTCGGTTTCAGTAGAGCTGCTGTTCCCGCATCCGTTGGTATTTATTATCGGCCTGGCAGGTTCAACATGGGGATTCATTTTGTTAGGCGCGCTGGGACAGCGCTATGCCACCATTGCATTTGGCGCCTTACTGATTGCCGTTTACACCATGCTGGGCATTGGGTTGTTCTCACAATGGTATATGCAGCCCATGCTGCTGTTGGTTGGGGCTCTGTGGTATAACCTGCTGACGCTGCTGGGCCATTTAATGTTTCCGGTTCGTCCGGTGCAGGAACAACTGGCAGCCAGTTTTTCACAGCTGGCCCACTATCTGGATGCCAAAGCCAATCTGTTTGATCCTGACGCGGGTGAACAGGATGATGCTGCATTTGTTAAAGCCGCGATGGTAAACAGCCAGCTTGTTGCACAGCTCAATCTGACCAAGACCACCTTGCAAAGCCGTTTACGAGGTGACAGAGGCTCACGCGGTACCCGACGCAGCCTGCACTATTACTTCGTGGCTCAGGATATCCATGAACGCGCCAGCTCTTCGCATCTGCAATACCATCTTCTGCGTGGCGACTGGCGTTACAACGAGATCCTGTTTCGCTTTCAGCGTTTACTGAATATGCAGGCACAGGCCTGTCGCCAGCTTGCCCGGGCGATTCTGCTACGCGAACGCTGGGAACATGATGGCCGCTTTGAGCGTGTTTTTGAACGTCTGGAAAATGCGATTCACCGGCTGGCACAGAGCGAGCCGGATGCCGCCCATACCGGTGCACTGCTTTGGCTGCTTCGCAACCTGCAGGCCATCGATGCACAACTGGCCTCAATCGAAACCGAGCAGGCGCAGGCAGTTGATCCGCAGCACAGCGACAACCTGCTGTCACGCGAAGAACTGAGTGGCTGGAGTGATATTAAACTGCGCCTCAGCCTTCACCTGAGTCCGGCCTCTGCCCTGTTTCGCCACGCCGTACGCATGTCGATTGTGATGTGTGTGGGATACGGATTTATTCAGATTACCGGGCTGGAGCGCGGCTACTGGATCCTGCTGACCAGTCTGTTTGTTTGCCAGCCTAACTATAGCGCAACCCAACGCCGACTGGCGCTACGCATTGGCGGCACGCTCGCGGGCATTGCGCTTGGACTGCCCCTGCTCTGGCTGGTCCCTTCCATTGAAGGCCAACTGGTCTTGATTGTGGTCACGGGCGTCATGTTCTTTGCGTTTCGTCAGGTGCAGTATGCTCATGCAACCTTGTTCATTACTCTGCTGGTGTTGTTCTGTTTTAATTTGTTAGGCGAAGGCTTTGAGGTGGCCCTGCCCCGGGTAGTGGACACGTTACTGGGCTGTGCGCTGGCCTGGCTGGCCGTCACCTTTATCTGGCCAGACTGGCGTTTTCGCCAGCTTCCGGCGGTGGCGACGCGCACACTCAATGCCAATTGCCGTTATCTGGATGCCATTATGGAACAATACCATCAGGGCAAAGATAATCGCCTCGCTTACCGTATTGCCCGCCGCGATGCACACAATGCTGACGCGGAACTGGCCTCCGTCGTGTCGAATATGAGCAGTGAAACCCGTACCAACCCTAAGCTGCGGGAATCGGCCTTTCAGCTACTTTGCCTGAACCACTCGTTGCTCAGCTATATCTCCGCGCTGGGGGCGCACCGCGATAAAGTCACTGATCCAGCGCTGCTGGCACTTCTCGACGACACGGTGTGCTATGTCGAAGATGTGCTGCAAACCGACATCGTCAGTGACAGCCGGGCTGAGGAAATGCGTCGGGAACTGGAACAACGCCTTACCCGGTTTACCGCCGGGTCTGATTCGCCTACGCCGCTGGTACTGCAGCAACTGGGGTTACTGGTTGCCTTGCTGCCGGAAATCGCTCGCCTGCGGCGTGCTTTAGGTTCTCACTAAGGCCCTTTCTTCGCCTCTTCCACTGTTTTGAGCGCAGCCTGGTACCATTCACCCAGCTCCGCTTTAACCGTTGGCGGGAGAGCGGCTTCATGATGGCCCGAAATAGCACCCTGAAGCGCCAGCAAGGTTTTGAAACCGAGGTGCTGGTTATAACGTTTTAGTTTTAACCAGCACGCCCTGGCGCCGACCTCGTGCAGGTGTTTAACGCTGCAAATGCCTATCTCATGCAACATCATTTCCAGCCGTAAGCTGACATTAGGCAGATCTTTTAAACGCACCCGGCCTTGTCGGTCATCCTGTTCCCGACGGGCGGTCTGTAGTGAGGCCGCTGAGAGCGCAACCAGATGCGCCGGGTCACACCATAAATTTTCATCGACCCTGAAATAATTCAGGCTGACCGGCATACCGCGTTTGCGAAAAATAAGCGGCTCCAAGGGCCGTTTAGCCACATATTCCCGCAGGGCTTCGCTGGCGCGCAGATAAAGCTGATCGTCTTTTATCAAGGCAAACACGACGCGCTCAACAGCTAAGGCGTAACCGCCAAACTGAGTACGGGATTCGACATTACCTAAAGGCGCCAGTTGTTGTTTTGATCGCAAAACGACCCGCTGTTCTTTCTTCATATCATCACCTCCTTGTAACAAAAACCTGTTAAAAACGTTACTATTCAGTCGGTTAGAAGATAAGAAAATTCAGTTGCAGGTTCAATGAATAAATCACTTTGGCGTCAACATTATGCGAATTTTGCGAGGCATTTTCAGAAATTCAGGTTGATCTTTATCCAGGATGTCATTACTGTATATCCATACAGTCAACTGCTGAGTGATTAATTTATGCGCACCCAACATCCCCGTAATGTATGCCCGACTCACCGTTACGCTTCGCCTTCTGACCCCGCTTCTCAGAGCGGCTGGATTACTGAATTGCGCTATAGCGAAAAACCGGGAATGATGCAGATGCTGCTGTTACCGTTGCTTCAGCAACTGAGCCAGCAATCCCGCTGGCAGCTTTGGTTAACACCTGCGCATAAGTTGAGTCGGGTCTGGATGCAGGAAGCAGGCTTGCCCCTGGAGAAAAGTATGCATATCGCCGACGCTGAACGTTACAACGCCGTCGAGGCCATGATTAAGGCCCTGCGTACGGGAAATTACAGTGTCGTTTTAGCCTGGATTCCCTACGATCTGGATGAAGATGAGCGTCGGGAACTGGAGCTCGCTGCGGCTGAAGGTGAAGCGTTAGGACTCATCCTGCGCTCGGGTGAGTCCCCCAAAACGCCAGTCAGACCAGAAAGTCGGCTAAAAATTCAGTCTGATTTGTTTCATTAAGTAAAAAATGAGATTTATCTCAAGAAATTTTTTCTCTCGCGTTGGGCTAAGACACTGATTCTGCTCCTGCCAGTAATGACAATGGCTTAGCCCCCATTTTGCGGGTTACCCCCATCACAGAAGTTCACCCTAAATTGTTAGAATTTATGTATAAAACACTGTTTTTTTACATAAGTGCCTCACATCACACTTGTAAGTTTCCAATCTCGTTGTAGACTTTATCTCGCCAGGGTGCTCAATAACCTCCGTTTTTTGCGGTAGAGTCATAAGCGAGCGTTTTGACCCGGCGAAGGATTAAACCAAGAGCAACCTTTATGCTCATTGCCTATTTGGATGATAACGAGGCGCAAAATGAAAAAGACAGCTATCGCAATTGCAGTGGCACTGGCTGGCTTCGCTACCGTAGCGCAGGCCGCCCCTAAAGATAACACCTGGTACACCGGTGCTAAACTGGGCTGGTCTCAGTATCACGACACTGGTTACTACGGTAACGGTTACCAAAATAACGACGGCCCAACTCACGAAAGCCAACTGGGTGCTGGCGCATTCGCCGGTTACCAGGCTAACCCATACCTGGGTTTCGAGCTGGGTTATGACTGGTTAGGCCGTATGCCTAACAAAGGCAACGTCACTAACGGCGCTTTCAAAGCACAGGGCATCCAACTGGCTGCTAAACTGAGCTACCCAATCGCTGACGATCTCGACGTTTATACCCGCCTGGGTGGTATGGTATGGCGCGCTGACTCAACTCAGCAGAACGTAGCCACTGGCAACCGCATCAGCGACCACGACACCGGTGTTTCTCCACTGGCAGCGGTTGGTGTTGAGTATGCTCTGACCAAAAACTGGGCAACCCGTCTGGATTACCAGTGGGTGAACAACATCGGTGACGCACAGACCGTTGGTGCTCGTCCAGACAACGGCATGCTGAGCCTGGGTGTTTCTTACCGTTTCGGTCAGGATGATGTTGCTGCGCCAGCTCCGGCTCCAGCTCCAGCTCCAGCGCCAGTTGTTCAGACTAAGCGCTTTACTCTGAAATCAGACGTTCTGTTCACCTTCAACAAGTCAACGCTGAAGCCAGAAGGTCAGCAGGCTCTGGATCAGCTGTACAGCCAGCTGAGCTCAATGGATCCTAAAGACGGTTCAGTCGTTGTTCTGGGCTTCACCGATCGCATCGGTTCAGAGCAGTACAACCAGAAACTGTCTGAGAAACGTGCTCAGTCTGTAGTAGATTACCTGGTATCTAAAGGTATCCCTGCTAACAAGATCTCTGCTCGCGGCATGGGTGAATCTAACCCAGTGACTGGCAACACCTGTGACAGCGTGAAAGGCCGTAAAGCCCTGATCGACTGCCTGGCGCCAGACCGTCGTGTAGAAATCGACGTTAAAGGTATCAAAGACGTGGTAACTCAGCCTCAGGCTTAAGTTATACGTGATAAAAAACCCCGCGCATGCGGGGTTTTTTTTGTCCTTTAATCCGGAGCAGGCCTGAATATTGCTCCGTAAACTACCCGTTGTCAGTATCCGACTTGCCCAGTATAGCCTGCAAATCCTGCTTCAGCGTCGACATCTGGCTGGCGTACTTTTCTTTGCGTTCGGCATCTTCAATTAGCTGCACAATCGTTTCAGACAGGGTGCAGTTGCGCCGTTGCGCCAGGCCGGCCAGCCGCTGCCAGACCAGATATTCCAGATCGATGGATTTTTTTCGTGTGTGCTGATGCTCGGCATTGAAATGCCGTTTTCGCCGCGCACGGATCGTTTGTTTAAGCCGGTTGTCCAGTTCGGGATGAATGTGTTGGCTAATCCAGTCGTTAACGTCGACGGGATTATTCTCCATCATTAACAGCTTATCGACTGCCGCCTGTGCCGCGCTGAGTTCAAGGTGACGCGTGATCAGTTCACCTTCCCGATGTTTTTTCACCAGGTATTTCCACTTCCATCCACATTCAAGATTTTCGAGCTGCTGGTATTTCATCGGAATCTCATCGTGATCACGTAACGAACTAAGAATAACAGCTTTTTTACTGGATGCAGCAACGAAAAACATGCTGTCAGTGTCACAACTTCTGATTGAACTCCGCAGTGCTTAAGCACAGTGAATCCTGTATAATCTCGCTTTTCTCAAAACAGACAAATGCGATTATTTTGACCAGCACTCAACTCACGTGGCAAACCTTACAGCCGGATAGCGCGCAATATCAATCCGTTTTCTCCCGAATTGCTGATGAAGAAACCGATGCTTTAGCAACGGTGCAGCCCCGATTGCTGAATGCGCTGGCCCACTTGCACCATCAGAGTCAGGGTTTTCCTTTGCTGCTCGTTCGCAGCCAGGAAAACCGCGATTATCTCTCGCTGATCGCCAGTGCGGCACAGCGCGTAATGGGCACCGCTTCGTCCCTGGCGGGCGGGGATTATCATATCCTGGCCGACAACGTCACGTTGCAGCCGCCCACTGACAGTCAGCGTCCTTTTACCAGCCAGGGTGGTGTGCATTTTGCCGACTGGATTGAGCAGGAGCAGCTGTTTGGCTGTGTCCGGGTACATAAAGATCGTATTCAGCTGGAACCTGGTCTGATCCATCGTGCCAATGGCGGAACGCTGGTGCTTTCACTCCGTGCGCTCCTCGCTCAGCCCCTGCTCTGGCTGCGGCTTAAAAGAAGCATTGAGCAAGGCTACCTCGAATGGCTGTCGCAGGATGAGCGCCGCCCTTTGCCTGTCTCTGTCCCGCCGCTTCCGCTGAAGTTAAATCTGGTGCTCTGTGGCGAACGCGATACGCTCGCTGATTTTCAGGAGCTGGATGCCGAAGCGCATGAGATGGCGATTTACACTGAATTTGAAGAAAACCTTCAAATTGTGGATGAAGATGATGTGCTGGCATGGTGCCGCTGGACAGTAGATTTGGCCGCACAGGCTGATATCGCTGCGCCAGATGAGGACTTTTGGCCTGAGCTCATCAAAGAAGGCGTTCGCTATAGTGGCGATCAGGAAACCTATCCCCTTTGTCCACGTTGGCTGCTGCGTCAGCTGCGTGAGACCGCGTTGATGGGTGAAACACTAAACGCTGAAGCCTTGCGTGACGCGCTGGAAGCACGTCTGTGGCGCGAAAATTATCTGAATGAACGCATGCGTGATGAGATTTTGCTGCGCCAGATCTTGGTCGAAACGGAAGGCGAAGTGGTGGGCCAGATCAACGGTCTTTCCGTCGTGGAATATCCCGGTCACCCGCGGGCCTGGGGCGATCCCTGCCGTATCACCTGCGTGGTTCATCCTGGCGACGGAGAATTTACCGACGTCGAACGCAAAGCGGAGCTGGGCGGCAATATTCATGCTAAAGGCATGATGATTATGCAGGCCTATCTTATTGCGGAGCTGGAGTTAGATCATCAACTGCCTTTTTCTGCTTCGCTGGTGTTTGAACAATCCTATTCGGAAGTTGACGGCGACAGCGCGTCGCTGGCAGAACTGTGTGCTCTGATCAGTGCCCTTGCCGATACACCGCTAAATCAGCAAATTGCGGTCACGGGCTCGGTCGATCAGTTTGGTAATGTCCAGCCGGTCGGTGGCCTGAATGAGAAAATTGAAGGCTTCTTCGACATCTGCCATCAGCGTGAGCTCACGGGTCAGCAAGGTGTGATTATTCCTGCCTGCAATGTGCGCCACCTGAGTCTGAATCAGCAGGTTGTGAGTGCGGTCGAAGCCGGTCGTTTCCATATCTGGGCAATCGATACGGCTGATGAAGCGTTGCCCTTACTGACCGGAAAAGTCTGGAACACGGAAGACGGCGAAGGCGAATGCCTGCTGCGTACGATTCAGGAGCGCATCAGTCAGATGAATCAGCCTGAGCCCACCCCTCGGGCATGGCCGTTGAGATGGCTTAACTGGTTCAACCACCGTTAATCTCATTTGCTCAGTGTACAACTGTTCGCTAATATTCGTGATTCACTAAAAGAAGGCTTAATAAGAACATGGTAGATAAACGCGAATCCTATACCAAAGAAGACCTGATCCTGTCTGGTCGCGGTGAACTGTTCGGCGAAAATGGTCCGCCACTCCCTTCCGGCAATATGCTGATGATGGACCGCGTGGTCAAAATGACCGAGGACGGCGGGAAATATGATAAAGGCTTCGTGGAAGCTGAACTGGATATCAATCCAGATCTGTGGTTCTTTGGCTGCCATTTCATTGGTGATCCGGTGATGCCTGGCTGTCTGGGCCTGGATGCGATGTGGCAGCTGGTTGGCTTCTATCTCGGCTGGCTGGGTGGCGAAGGAAAAGGCCGCGCGCTGGGCGTGGGTGAAGTTAAATTCACCGGTCAGGTTCTGCCAGACGCGAAAAAAGTCACCTACCGCATTCACTTTAAACGCGTGATTAACCGTAAACTGGTTATGGGCGTGGCAGATGGTGAAGTGTTTGTTGACGGGAATTTGATCTATACAGCCAGCGATCTGAAAGTTGGCCTGTTCAAAGATACCGCTGCATTCTGACGTTTCATTCCACAGAAACGAAAACCTCCGCACAGTGCGGAGGTTATATCCCTTTTCAGTGACATCCGGCTAAGCCGCAGCCGACCTGTCCTCCATGGCTTGTCGCCAACCTCCCAACCAGTGAGACTTAGCGTCTATCATTTGATACGGACACATCTCTTTAGAGCGTCCTGTAATGCCAGCTTGATAACCACGTGAATGGGCGCGCTCAAGGCGGTCTCGTTTCTGTCTCTTCATACTCCGTGTCCCTCATGTAAGGTCTGTGGAATCTGGTGGAAAGAAAAAGGTGGCGAATTAATGTTCAGCCACCCTTCTGTTTTACTCGCTCTGTATGAAAAGATCAATGCGCAATATTCACGCCAGTGTCACAAATATGACCTGCTCCAGACATATACTTTCTGTTTCACCCTATGAAACTGTGACGATATCCGTATGATTTATAAAGAAAGCCTGGAAAACGTCAGAAAAATTATATGTGCTGAAACAACACGTTAACTAAAGCCCTGTTGCGGTTGACTCTGCCGTGGTTGCACCGCGTGCAATCTGCTGTGCGATTTGCTGCCAGCCCTGTGCCAGCGTTTTAACCAGCGAATCATAGCCATCTTCCCGCTGCGGTAGCACCAGATTAAAAGCCTGCTTTGTGAAGCGCCCCTGATGTTCCAGTGTCCACTGACCGCTGATAACCGCCTTGCCATCATAACGGCCCTGGAAATCATTCACCGTTACGCTCAGCGTATCGTGCTCCTGACCGATAAGCGTCTGGGTAACAAGACGGCCGGGTAACGCTTTCGTCAGATTAGTGATCAACGTTTGTTGCAATTGCTGATCGAGCGGGCTGGCCCACAGATTATTAGCGGCAATGACATATTTTACGTCGCTGGTCTGATAGACCAGCCCATTGCCCGCCAGATAGTCGGGGACCGTAATTTGCTGCACCCATAATGTCGGCTGCGCATTCGCCTCGCTGCTTATCACCTGCATTGAGGCTGCCCCCGAGGGCAGCTGATAATAGGTAGTATTGACCGTACTGCTACAGGCACTCAGTGCGAGAGCGGCAAAAAGCATTAATCCTTTTTTCATTGTTTCGCCCTCTTTGGCTGGGGATCCTGTCCCGGTTTGGCCTCAAACACTAACGCATTACTTTTCGCATTTAACGTTTTTAACACGGGCTGAAGTTCACGCAGCACCTGATCAAGCCGTTGCATATCGCCCACCAGCTTGCTGTAAGCCGGGGAGCCTGGCTGTAACCCTTTCATGCTACGGTTCAGCTCACGAAGCGTCTGCTGCGTTTCTTCTGGCAAGGTCTTCATCGCCGGACTGCTGGTCACCACATTGATGTTATCAATAGTACGCTGCAGATCCCTGAGCGTCTTCTGGCTCTCTTTCAGTGTGCCCGTGGCTTCCGTCACCATGTTGTTCAGCGGTAAACTGTTAATCTTATCCAGCGCCGCCATCAGTTTTTGCTGGATCTGACTGAGGCCGCCGCTTACTGTTGGAATCACTTCGTATCCCGCGACTTTATCCGGACCGGTATACGGCGGTGCGTTATTATAGAAGTCGATATCCACATACAGCGCACCGGACAGCAAATTGCCCGTTTTCAACGTTGCGCGCAGGCCACGTTTCTTACCATCCTGCAAATGCTGCTCAAGATCGAAGTTTTGCCCTAAACGGTTAATAAAGCGATCGGGTTCAATACGAATCAACACCGGCACGCGATAATCATTATTTAACGCCTGAGCGGTGCCCGCATTCATGAACGGCACTTCGGCAACGGTACCCAGACGAATGCCGCGGAATTCAACCGGCGCGCCCACCTGCAAGCCACGAATCGAATCCGAGAAGAACATCAGATAGTCGATATGATTGGTGTACAGCGAATCCTGAATACTGCGTTGATCGTCGAACAAATGATATTCAGCCTGATTCTGCGCCGCTTTGCCTAAATCCCACCCGTCCGGGACGTCAAAACTCACTCCGCCGCTAAACAGCGTGGTCAGGGATCCCATTTCGACGCGCATCCCTGAGGCCGACATATCGACCGCGATGCCGCTGTCTTTCCAGAAGCGCACATTGGTCGTCACCAGGCGATCGTAAGGCGCGGCGATAAACAGCTGATAGGTCATCAGGCGTTTATCCGTGTCGAACGTGCTGGTTTCAACGGTGCCGACACGGAAACCGCGGAACAGAACCGGATCGCCCGGATTCAGTTGACCTGCTTTATTACTGTCGAGCGTAATCCGGATACCTTTGGCATCCGGCGGGGCAAGCGGCGGTGAATCCATCAGGGTGTACTGCTCCAGAGGCGCTTTTTTGGTGCCGGGCTGCAGCTCAATATAGGCCCCGGAAAGTAACGTGCCCAGACCGGTGATCCCTTCACGGCCCACCTGCGGTTTAACTACCCAGAAGACGCTGTCGCTGTGCAACAGTTTTTCCATACCGGCATTCAGTCGGGCTTTAATTTCCACATGATGAAGATCGTCTGTCAGCACCGCACTTTCCACCACGCCAACGTTCACGCTGCGACTTTTAATCGTGGTTTTGCCCGCTTCGATCCCTTCTGCACTCTCGGTGATCAGGGTCACTTCGGGCCCCTGATGGCTGAAGTGATAAAACAGAATCCAGCCGCCTATTAATAACGTGACAATAGGGACGATCCATACCGGTGACCAGCGCTTAATCTGGTCCACTTTGGCATAACCGTGATTATTTTCCGTCAAGATGCGGCTCCTTCATGTTTTTCTCACCAGCACGATCCCAGGTTAAGCGCGGGTCAAACGTCATTGCCGCAATCATGGTCAGAATCACCACCAACGCAAACAACACCGCTCCCCATGCCGGATAAATTTTCATTAATTGCCCCATGCGCACCAGCGCAGAGAGCACGGCAATCACAAAGACGTCAATCATTGACCAGCGCCCCACAAACTCAACGACTTCATAAATCCGGTGCATTTTGTGGCTGTCGCGCTGCCCTCGCCCACTGGCATCCCAGCACAGCCAGCCAATCGCCAGCATTTTCAGAGACGGCACCATAATACTGGCGATGAAAATCACCAGCGCGACCGGATAAGAGCCATCGCCCCACAGCAAAATGACGCCAGCCATGATGTTGGACGGCATCGCGGAGCCCAGGGTTTCCGTAATCATGATGGGCAGCAGATTGGCCGGCACGTAGAGCATAATGGAGGTGATCAGCAGTGCCATGGTCCACTGCAGGCTGTGCTTACGTCGGGCATGGGCGACTACGCCACAACGGGGGCATTCCTGCTGCGCCACGGGCAAGATTGCCGTACAGCAAGGACAGGAGCGCAGCCCCTGCCTGAGTCCGCTAATGCCGGGCTGTGGCGCATGCGGCAAAGGCGGCGGTGGCTCAATTTGCAGCCAGAGCCAGCGACGGTCCAGGCACTGAAACGCCCGCAGTTGTAAAAGACAAAACAGACACCAGGGCCAGAAACTGGTTTCAAGGCTGATTTCGCCATAGGCCATGAGCTTCACAAAACTTACCAGCACACCGGCCATAAAAATTTCGGCCATGCCCCAGCTCCGCATATGAAACAGAATACGCGCCAGCCCCAGTTTCAGGCTAAGAGGCATCTTGACCTGGTTCACCAGCAGAACCAGCGTGACCATGCAAAACGCCGGAATCGCCTGAACAAACAGCAGAAACAGGGTGGCCAGGCTGGCATAGTCATCGGCCACCATCACACCAGGAATTTGCATCAGGCTAATCTGGCTGGAGAGCCCAGCCACTTTCATGGTGATAAACGGGAACAGATTGGCCAGGACTAACATAAACAGTGCCGCCAGCGCATAGCCGGTGGGACGTTTGCGTGGCTCTGACCAGTTGACTGTCAGGGACGTGTGGCAGCGCGGGCATGACGCGCGGCTGCCAACAGGGATATCCGGCAGTTTGACCATCAGGTCGCATTGTGGACAAAGCATCCACGCACTGGTTTTGTCTGCAGAACACATTCCCTGACCCTTATCGCTAGCCGCCGTTTTTCATTGATTCCAGTTCTTCCCAACGCGCAAACGCGGTTTCCAGCTCCGCTTCCACCTGAGCCAGTTCATCCAGCACCGGCTGCGTTTTATCGTGCGGCTGGCTGAAGAAATCCGGGTGGCTCATGCTTGCCTGCAGTTCGCCGATACGCGCCTCTAACTGTTCCAGTTTTTGCGGTAACTGCTCCAGCTCACGCGTCAGGTTATAGCTTAGTTTGTTCGCGCTGCGTTTGGCAGATTCATTTTTCGGTTCAGCAGACTGAGCGGCACGATTTGCCTCTTTCGCTTTCGCGGTCACCTGCGTTTTTTGCTGCTTATAGGCCGCACGCTGCTGTTGGGCATCGTGATAACCCCCGACGAAGGTGCCAATCTCACCATTGCCTTCAAAGATCCAGCACTCCGTCACGGTGTTATCCACAAACTGGCGATCGTGGCTGACCAGCAGCACGGTGCCCTGATAGCCGTCGATAAGCTCTTCCAACAGTTCCAGTGTTTCCACATCAAGGTCGTTGGTCGGTTCATCGAGGATCATCAGGTTACTTGGGCGCAGAAACAAACGCGCCAGCAGCAGGCGGTTACGTTCCCCACCGGACAGCGCTCTGACAGGTGTCATCGCCCGCTTGGGATGGAACAGGAAGTCCTGCAGATAACCCAGCACATGGCGGGGCTTACCGTTCACCAGCACTTCCTGCTTCCCTTCGGCGAGGTTATCCATCACCGTTTTGTCGGGATCGAGTTCTGCACGATGCTGATCGAAATAGGCCACTTCAAGCTTGGTGCCTGAATGCACGCGGCCATGGTCGGCCTTAAGCTGTTGCAGCATCAGGCGCAGTAAGGTGGTTTTGCCACAGCCATTTGGGCCAATCAGGGCAATCTTGTCGCCGCGCTGAACCTGCGCCGAGAAATCGTTGACCAGTTGCTTGCCGTCTACCGCGTAATCGACATTCTCCAGCTCAAAGACAATTTTGCCGGAACGGGACGCTTCGCCGACCTGCATATTGGCTTTACCCATCACCTCACGGCGCTCTGAGCGCTCGCGACGCAGGGCTTTTAACGCGCGGACGCGGCCTTCATTACGGGTACGGCGCGCCTTAATCCCCTGACGTATCCACACTTCTTCCTGTGCCAGCTTGCGATCAAACTCGGCGTTTTGCATTTCTTCAACGCGCAAGGCTTCTTCTTTGCCTTCCAGATAGGCGTCGTAGTTACCCGGCCACGAAACCAGTTTGCCACGATCCAGATCCACGATACGGGTGGCCATATTGCGAATAAACGAACGGTCATGAGAGATAAACACGATGCTGCCGCTGAAACTTTTCAGGAAGGTTTCCAGCCAGTCAATCGTTTCAATATCCAGGTGGTTCGTTGGCTCATCCAGCATCAGTACGCGTGGATTACTGACCAGCGCGCGTCCGAGCGCGGCTTTACGTAACCAGCCGCCCGATAACGACGACAGCTCCGTATCCGGCGACAGGCCAATCTGCTGCAACACATCATTGATGCGACTTTCCAGTTGCCACAGATTGTGGTGATCCAGAATGCCCTGCAAGCGTGCCATCTCATTGAGGTTCCTGTCGCTCGGATCCTCCATGACCTGATGGGAAATCGCGTGGTAGGCTTTCAGATGCTCCGCCTGTTCCTGTACGCCTTCTGCCACAAAGTCGTAAACCGAGCCGGTAATATTTCGCGGCGGATCCTGTTGCAGACGTGCGACGACCAGATCGGTCTCATAAATGATGCGGCCATCATCCAGCGGTTGCTCGCCGTTGATGATTTTCATCAATGTGGATTTACCCGCACCGTTACGACCAACCAGACACACGCGCTCATTCTCTTCGATGTGCAGCTCGGTGTTATCTAACAGCGGCGCATCGCTGAAGGAGAGATAAGCGCCGTGGATACTAATTAATGACATGTAGCTTATTCCTTACCGGCATGTGTAATCAGCCAGCAGTTGTGAATTTGGCGATTACGCGCAAAATCCTGTGACAGGGTTTTCTGTGTGATGTCCTGCGCCTGAAGGCCTAATGCCTTAAGGCCGTCCAGATCCATTTTGAAACCACGTTTGTTATTCGAGAACATGATGGTGCCGCCTTTGCGCAGCAGACGCTTCAGATTGCGCATCAGCATCATATGGTCGCGCTGCACATCGAAACTCTCTTCCATACGTTTAGAGTTTGAGAACGTAGGCGGATCGATAAAGATCAGATCGAAATTTTCATCAGTTTCATTCAGCCAGCTCAGGCAGTCCGCATGCAATAAGCGATGCTGACGGCCTGTCAGGCCATTCAGCCGCAGGTTCCGTTCCGCCCATTCCAGATAGGTGCGCGACATATCCACTGTGGTCGTAGAACGCGCGCCGCCCAGCCCCGCATGGACGCTGGCGGTGCCGGTGTAGGCAAACAAATTCAGGAAATCTTTGCCCTGGCTCATCTGGCCCAGCATTTTGCGCGCGATACGGTGATCGAGGAACAACCCGGTGTCCAGGTAATCGGTCAGATTCACCAGGAAGCGGGCATTGAATTCCTGCACCTCGAAATAATCGCCCTTCTCGCTCAGTTTCTGATACTGCGCTTTGCCCTTTTGGCGTTCGCGGGTTTTCAGGATGAGGCGGCTGGACGGCAGCTCCAGCACGCTGAGCGTCGCGCTGATAACATCGAACAGGCGCTGACGGGCTTTATTTGCGTCGATAGTTTTCGGTGGCGCATATTCCTGTACCACTACCCAGTCCGCATAGCGATCCACCGCCACGTTGTAGTCAGGCAGATCGGCATCATAAATGCGATAGCACTCAATCCCTTCCTGGCGCGCCCATTTATCGAGCTTCTTCAGGTTTTTACGCAAGCGGTTAGCGTAATCTTCGGCAATCTGGTTGGCGCGCTCACCACTGGCGGCAGATAACTGATAATTCTTCTGTACGCAGTCCAGTGGTCCGTTTTTCGCCTTGAACTGTCGATCGGCGCGCAGTTGCAGGCAACTGAGCAGCTCGGGTGAGGCGCTGAACAGCGATAAGTTCCAGCCCGCAAAATGCTGCTTCATCAGCCGCCCCAACTGACTGTGCAGGGCAATAAGCGCAGGCTCGCTTTCCAGACGCTCACCGTACGGTGGGTTACTCAGTACCGTGCCCGTTACGCCGTTCTCAAGCGGATTGTTCAGCTTCAGCAGGTCCTGTTGCCCAAAGGTGAACAACTCGAAAACGCCTGCGCGGCGGGCGTTGGCTTTCGCCCATTCCAGCACCCGGCCATTATTATCGAAACCATAAAAACGTGCCTGACAGGCCGCCGTGCCCGCACGGGCCCGCGCCTGCGCATCGCGTTTAACGTCCAGCCACAGGCTTTCGTTAAAGCCGGCCCAGGCCGTAAAGCCCCACTGGCTCCGGAGTAAACCTGGCGCACGATCGCAGGCCATCAGTGCCGCTTCAATCAGCAGCGTACCGGAACCACACATCGGGTCGATGAGCGGCGTAGTCGTTTGCCAGCCTGAACGCATCACAATGGCTGCGGCCAGGTTCTCTTTCAACGGCGCCTGACCGGTTTGCTGGCGATAACCACGCTGGTGTAATGCGCTGCCGCTGAGGTCCAGTGCAATGCTGGCGCGATCGTCGTCGAGCCAGACGTTAATGCGGATATCCGCCTGTTCACGATCCACATCCGGTCGTGGCAGATTGCGGCGGGTAAAGCTGTCAACAATCGCGTCTTTGACACGCAACGCGCCAAACTGACTGTTACGGATCGCCTCGTTAGTTCCGTTAAAATGCACCACAAAGGTTTTATCGCTGCCAAAGGTAGCAGGCCAGTCAATGCCCTGCACACCAAGATAAAGATCGAGATCGCTGTACACGCCCACCTCCGTCAGCGGAAGCAGAATGCGCGACGCCAGACGGCTCCACATCAGGCTTTGATACATGACGCGATCGTCAGCTTTGAAGTGAACGCCTCCCTGTACCACTTGCAGGTCCTGCGCGCCCAGCGCGTCCAGCTCATTTTTTAACAGCTCTTCGAGCCCACGCGCCGTGCTGGCAAACAGAGAATTCATATCGTCACTTTTTACTCTTGAGAAAATTGTTGCGCATTATAGCGAATCGCAGACCTATGTCATAAAGTTAGCTTCTTTTGTCTTGCGCGCCTGCTTCAGGAGACTGTCATGATTACGCTTTCCCGCTTGTTTATTCATCCTGTTAAATCAATGCGGGGGTTGCAGGTTTCCCATGCCTGGGCTGCCAACAGCGGATTGACCTTCGATCGCATTTTTATGGTGACCGAACCCGATGGCACTTTTATTACTGCGCGCCAGTTCCCCGAAATGGTGCAGTTTACGCCCGCCGTCACCCCTGAGGGATTATTTTTACAGGCGCCCGACGGCAGTCAGTCGCTGATTCGCTTCGCCGATTTTACGCAAACGGAAGCGCCAACAGAGGTATGGGGAAACACCTTTACCGCCCGTATCGCGCCCGAGGCGATCAACCAGTGGCTGAGTGCCTTTTTCCCAAGACCGGTCCAACTGCGCTGGACTGGACCACAGCCGTCACGCCGCGTGAAGCGCTTCACCGAGGTGCCGCTGGGGTTTGCCGATGGCTATCCTTATCTGTTAGTGAATAATGCCTCTCTGCGGGATCTGCAGCAGCGCTGTCCGGCCAGCGTGCGCGTTGAGCAATTTCGTCCTAACCTGGTGGTCAGCGGTGCGCCTGCCTGGGATGAAGACAACTGGGCGGAGATTACGGTAGGTCAGGTACATTTTGCCGTCCCTAAGCCCTGCGGTCGTTGCGTGTTCACTACGGTTAGCGTTGAAAATGGCCAGAAACATCCTGACGGACAACCTCTCGCCACACTTCAGGGCTTTCGCACCGCACAGGACGGCAGTGGTGACATTGATTTTGGCCTGAACCTTATTGCGCTAAACAGCGGGATTATTCGTGTCGGTGATGACGTCAAGGTCGTCAAACGCCAGCCGCCACGCGCCTATGGTGCGGGAGAGGTTGTGGAAACCCTCAAGCCGCAGCAGCAATTCCCCAATGCGGTGACGATTTCGTATCAGGGCCAGACATTCAGCGGCGATAACCAGCAAATTTTGCTTGAGCAGCTCGAAGCCCAGGGGTTCCGCATTCCCTACTCGTGTCGGGCAGGTTTGTGTGGCAGTTGCAAAATCACCCTGGTGGCGGGAAAAGTGAAGCCCTTAAAACAGAGTGCCATCCGTGAGGATGGCACAATATTGAGTTGCAGTTGTATTCCTGCCGGCGATATTGATGTGAAGTAAGTTACACCGCGCGTGCATAACGCGTGGTTTTTTCCTGCTGATGCGGTTGAAGACGGTCGTTCATCACTTTAATCGCATCCCCTAACACCATTCCTTTGCCCGCCAGCGTTAACGCGGGCTGCGCCAGCAGGCAGAGCGCGGCGTTATCGCCATTTTCAACCACCAGCAAACGTGCCTGCTCGCCATTCTCGGCCAGCGTAACCTCAACCATCTCGCCGACCGCAGGTTGCATTGGCTGGCGATGTGCGGAGAAATGCCAGCTTTTGGGCATCAGGGGTTTTAGAAAGCGGGCGGCCACCAGCGCATTTAACACCAGTTCGGCGCGCTGATTACTGCTTAACGGGCTCTGGCGGCACTTCTCTTCAAAGGTGAAATAGAGCGCGGCGTCATCAACACAAAATCCGGATTCCGTGAAAGCATCCGGTGTCAGCATTTTGCGTGCATAGCGGGAACGAAAAAGCATACCGTCAGCCAGATCGAGCATCATCCGGTCGTGCTCGGCGTCATAATACCAACGCCAGTTGTCATCGGGTTTAATTTTCATCGTGTGCCCTGTATTTACCGCTGTGCTAAAGGCAAAATATCTGTCGAAGAATAATGAATGCTGAAAAATCGTGCAACAGGACAAAATATAAACGAGCCGGAGAGAGAAATAAACCCCCCGGCGCATTAATAGAGCGATTCTCTTAGATGTGGGTCACGATATCTTTAATTAAGCCCGGACCTTTATAAATAAAACCAGAATAAATTTGAACGAGCGTGGCGCCGGCAGCGATTTTTTCTCGTGCCGCGGTCAGTGAATCAATTCCGCCCACGCCAATAATGGGCAAACGCCCCTGCAGCTCTTGTGACAGACGCTGAATGACGGCGGTGCTGCGCGACTGAACCGGACGTCCACTTAATCCCCCGGCTTCCTCGCTATATTTCAGTCCATTCACCAGGGTACGATCCAGCGTAGTATTTGTGGCAATGACGCCATCAATTTGGTGGCGAACTAAACTGTCAGCCACCTGGATCAACTCGTCTTCAGAAAGATCCGGCGCGATCTTTACAGCGACAGGCACATATTTGAGATGCCGCTTTTCCAGTTCTTTTTGTTTTGCTTTGATGGAACTGAGCAGATCGTCAAGCGCCTCACCATATTGCAGAGAACGTAAACCTGGCGTATTCGGTGACGAAATATTGATGGCAATATAACCGGCATGGGCATAAATTTTCTCCATGCACAGCAGATAATCGTCTTTGCCCTGCTCCACTGGCGTATCTTTATTTTTGCCAATATTGATGCCCAGCACGCCCTTGAATCGGGATTTTTTGACATTTTCCACCAGATTATCCACGCCGAGATTATTGAATCCCATGCGGTTAATAATCCCTTCGGCTTCAACTAAGCGAAACATGCGCGGCTTATCGTTACCTGGCTGAGCCCGTGGCGTGACCGTTCCCACTTCAACAAAACCAAATCCCATTGCGCCAAACGCATCAATGCACTCGGCATTTTTATCCAGCCCGGCCGCAAGGCCCAGCGCATTATCAAACGTCAGCCCCATACAGGTCACGGGGCGCGAGGGTAAACGCTGGCGGATAAGGGCTTCCAGCGGCGTGCCGCTCATAAAGCGTAACTGCTGAAAGGTGAGATGGTGCGCGCGCTCAGGATCGAGCCTGAATAACGCCGGTCGGACGATTGAGTAAAACATGCACTCTCCTGGAAGACGGAAGCGACGGTGGAAATCAGTGCACAGGAAATTGTGCGCCAGAATGGTAAGGTGCTCTGGCGCAAAAGTAAATCGTGGGGCGTTAAGCGAGGAAACTGTTTGACGCAGATTTGATCTTACACAACGGAATCGTTTGCCGTGCGCGAATTCATCCTGTCCGGAAACGCATAGTCACGCCAGATATTGTGGCGAACCATAATGCCAAAAATACCGATACAGACCAGCACTTCCGCCAGCACCATTGACCATGCTGCGCCGATCGCGCCAAATTTCCACGCCAGCAAACAGCAAACAGGTACGTTGACGACGCCCGCGACCATCATCACCATCATGCGCTGACGCGCCAGCCCGTGCGGAATCAGAATCTGCAGTCCGGCGGGATAGGCGATATTGCCGAACAGGAAGCACAGCACAAAGACGCGGAGAACATCGGCTGACGGCAGGAAGTCTTTGCCTAACAGCAATGACACCACCTGATCGGCAAACAGCCAGGTAAAGATCACAATAGACAGACTGAGGCCAAAAGACAGCATCAGGCTTTTACGTGTGGCAGCAACCGCAGCCGCTTTATCGCGACCAAACAGATGGCTGACGCGCGGGAAAAACGCGCTGCCAATCTGCTCCGGTACAGAATTCGCGGCTTTGCGCAGCCTGTCCGCACCGTTGTAGATCCCCACCATGTAGTGGGAGGTAAAGCTGGCAAGAATCACGACGTTTACGCTGTTAAACAGGTTAGCACCGGCAATGGCGATAAACACATCTGCACTGTCGGTAATGCGCTGTTTGATCTCTTTCGGTTCGAAGCGATACGCGCCAATCACCTTCATTTCCAGCACAAACTTCAGCGTAATAATGGCGTTAATAATGGATACCGCGCCCGGTATCAGCGCCGCCAGCCAGGTATCGTCCGGTGTTTTCACCAGTAAAAACGTCAGCGGGATGGCACAAAAGTTGCCAAAGGTGGCGATCATCGCCGTTTTACCCAGCTTCTCAAAACCCTGCATCAGCCAGCCAAAGGAAAACAGTGAACCGACTAATGTGGTGCAGTTAGCCAGAATAATAAAAAACAATGAATGCCAGGACGGATTAAACCAGGTCGCCGTGAGCAATGTGCCGCTGGTCAGCAGCAGCAGCATCAGTTTGGCATTGAATGTTGACCAGAAGAGTTGCGTCACGCGCGCCTTGTCATCACGGTGGTGGGCAATGTCTTTAGTCGTAAAAACATTGAACCCCCAGTCAGAAATCGTACTGCAGTAAAGTACGCAGGCGATGGCCAACGCCAGAATCCCCATATGATCGACACCCAGCACGCGCGCCAGGTAGGGTAAGGTCGCCAGCGGAAACAGGAAAGAAGCTCCCCGGTACGCCAGCAAAGATAAGATATTGACTACTAAACTTTTATCGAGCACTTTTGCCATGTCGCAACAACCTTATACACATTGCATGCCTCACCTTCTCATTTCGCTCAGGTGCAAACAATATCACTTGCCATTTTTCGGAATTACGGAACGCGTTTGAGTTCTTTTTTCACTTTATGGCTTTGCAATAAAATGAAGGTTTCCGGACTGTTGAACAGCAGCCACTCTTTCAGACTGCTGGCTTTAACTCTGCGCCCGAAATAACGAATCGCATTAAGCACATAGTCAGGAACGGGCGTCTGGTTGTAGAGGGACAAATAAATCATCAACCGGAAGGAATGAAACAGGTAGGCTTTTTCTAAATCCTTTTTCAATTCACTTTTATGCAGTGAACGGCACAATGTGTTGAAGGTTGTAATAAATGCATTGTAGCGTTGAATAAAAAAGGTCGGGTTTTTGCTACTGTTGGTCAGTGAGCCGCCACGGATGCGCTGTTTGTAATAGGTTTGACGGCTTACCCAGACCTGATTGCATTTCATAAACACCGATAACGTAAAATTATGGTCTTCATGAACACGATCGATAAAACGTAACTGATGCTGCTGGATGACGCTTTTTTTCACGACATAATTCCAGGCGGCGGAAGTATACGAACCGTTTTGTAACAATCCCAACAGGACATCCTGCGGGCGCTGAATGCCAAACAGGCCGTGCCTGACTTTCGGCCACGTGATTTCCGGTTTGTCTTCACGGTAAGCACTGGAATTAAAACAAAACAAATCCGTATCCGGATAATGCTCAATGACCTGAGCCAGTTCGCTGACAAGGCCGTCCACCACCACATCATCAGGATCGCAGAAAAAAACAAACTGTCCTTTAGCGGCCTCTACGCCTTTGTCACGCGCATTGCCTGCTCCTCCATTCGGAATCGTGATCACCTTGACATGGGGCAGGTGCGCATAATGCTGTTCAATTAACGCCACTGTCCCGTCAGTCGAACTGTCGTTAACAATGATAATTTCATTCGGCGCGCGAATTTGACTTACCAGGGAGTCAACGCATTCAACAATATATTTCTCAACGTTGTACGTTGGAATAATGACCGATAACAGGATGTCAGACATACATGATTTCTCTGCTGTTAGAAAATGAAAAATAAAATCCACCAGCCTGAGACAGGCACTGACTAAGGGCGAATAGTTATATTTAAAATAACAGGCGCTTACATTGAGCAGCGTTATTTTAATGCCTGATGCCGCAAAATGCCTGCCTCAATATCGTGCGGAGGCAGCACAGGCAAAAACCATCGTAAGAAAAACTAAAGTTTAATCACTTACCTTTCGTCACTTTGTTGAGAAATCATTTAATAAATACATCAGTCCCCTTTTCACTTTCGCCCTGCCGCCTGTAACCAGTTGTGAAATTCCATTAAAATTTTTATAAATGCTGGCCCTGTTTATCTGATACTTTTGTGGAACCCGTCTTAAACTCAGGCTTACGGCATCACAAAACCCCATTGAAACATCGAATCTTTTTCGCTTTTTCCATTTTGATAACTCACAGTCAGAAAAGACCACTCTTTTCTTTCATGGATTTATTTCAATATTGCGATATTCAAGTAACCAAATGTACGAAATCCATCTGCGACAGAGAATTCATTCATCCGGATTAATGTATCCCGTTACTTACCAGGCCGTTTTTAAGATTTGTCGTAGCGGTTTTCTCCTGGATTCCAGATGCCACGCCTTATCTTCCTTTTGCGCTTTTCACCTTTAGATTGTCAGAAAAATCATTTAAGCCCTGCCGTGGCCTCTGCCAGGATGAAAGCCTGAGTTCTCAACAACAGATAATCAATAACTTTCAGTTATAAGGAGTAGTGAATGCGAGTGCTTACCCTGGCAGGCAGTCCACGGTTTCCTTCACGGTCCACCTCGTTACTGGCGCTGTGCCAGCACAAACTGGAAGCGCGCGGCGTGGAAGTTATTCCCTGGAATATTCATAACTTTCAGCCGGAAGACCTTATTAACGCCCGCTTTGATTCCCCGGCGATTCTGGCGCTGAGTGAGGACTTGTCTGCCGCCGATGGTCTGGTGATTGCTACGCCCGTTTACAAGGCGTCTTTCTCGGGTGCGCTGAAAACGGTACTGGACCTGTTGCCCGAACGCGCACTGGCCCACAAAGTCGTGCTGCCGCTTGCCAGTGGTGGCAGCGCAGGCCACATGCTGGCGCTGGATTACGCGCTCAAGCCCGTTTTAAACGCGCTGAAAGCGGAAGAAGTGCTTCATGGGGTTTATGCCGAAGATAAACAGATCACGCATTACGATCGTCAGCCAGAACTGGATCCCCTTCTGGCCACCCGCCTGGATGAGGCGGTGGATTCTTTCTCACTGGCGTTGTCACGCCGTCATCAACCGGTTGCCTGGGCAGTATAAGGATTAAGTATGAAACGGATAGTAAGCGCGTGGTTACTGGCAGGGATGTTGATAACGGGAACTCAGGTTTATGCTGCTGAGCCAGCCCCCGAACAGGTGCGTATCGGCTACCAGAAAGGATCGGTCAGTATGGTGCTGGCAAAAGCTCACCGGTTGCTGGAAACGCGTTTCCCTCAGACCAAAATACAGTGGGTTGAATTTCCAGCCGGGCCGCAAATGCTGGAAGCCCTGAACGTTAACAGTATTGATATTGCCAGTACTGGCGATATTCCGCCCATTTTTGCCCAGGCGGCGGGGGCAGATTTACTCTATATCGGCTCGGAGCCGCCTAAGCCCAAAGCCGAGGTGATTCTGGTCAGCCAGGACAGCCCGCTGAAATCGGTGGCCGACCTGAAGGGCAAAAAAGTGGCCTTTCAGAAAGGCTCCAGCTCGCACAACCTGTTACTGCGCGCACTGGAGGAGGCCGGCCTGTCAATCAAAGATATACAGCCGGTTTATCTTACGCCTGCCGATGCCCGCGCTGCCTTCCAGCAGGGTAACGTTGATGCCTGGGCGATATGGGATCCCTATTATTCCGCAGTGCTGCTTCAGGGGCACGTTCGCGTTTTAAAAGACGGTACCACACTCAATCAGACCGGTCCGTTCTACCTTGCGACGCGCGCATTCGCCCAGAACCATAATGACTTTGTCTTAGCAACGCTCAAAACCTTTAGCGATGCGGAAGCGCTGACGCGCAGCGAACGTGACCAGAGCATTCATCTGCTTGCCACCTCCATTGGCCTGCCTGAGGCGGTCATTGCCAGTAATCTGGATCATCGTCCCCCTAGCCCGGTCAGTCCGGTCAGCGCGCACACTGTTGCGTTACAACAGAAAACCGCCGATCTGTTTTATGCCAATCACCTGATTCCCGTGAAAGTATCAATTGCCGATCGCATCTGGCATCCCCGTAGCGTGACGCAATAAGGAGAGAAAAATGAGTGTTTCCGTATTCTGGTTCCTGCCCACCCATGGTGACGGTCACTACCTTGGCACGGCCGAAGGTGCGCGCCCGGTCGATCATGCGTATCTGCAGCAGGTCGCGCAGGCAGCCGATCGCCTGGGTTTTGGTGGCGTGCTGATCCCGACCGGCCGCTCGTGTGAAGATGCCTGGCTGGTGGCCGCCTCATTAATTCCGGTCACTCAGCGCCTGCGTTTTCTGGTTGCCCTGCGCCCTGGCGTGATTTCACCGACTCAGGCCGCCCGCCAGGCCGCGACGCTCGATCGCCTGTCTAACGGACGTGCACTGTTTAATCTGGTAACGGGCGGCGATCCCGAAGAGCTGGCAGGTGATGGCGTTTTCCTCGACCATCGTGAACGCTATGCCGAATCGGCCGAGTTCACCCGCGTCTGGCGCCGGGTGCTGGAAGGTGAAACAGTGGACTACGAGGGCAAGCATGTGCATGTGCGCGGGGCGCGCCTGATGTTTAAGCCGGTGCAGCAGCCTCGTCCACCGCTGTGGTTTGGCGGGTCATCAGAGCCCGCTCAGGATCTGGCCGCTGAACAGGTTGATGTGTACCTCACCTGGGGCGAGCCACCTGAACTGGTAAAAGAAAAAATTGAACAGGTGCGCGCTAAAGCCGCTGCTCAGGGCCGCCAGGTTCGTTTTGGTATCCGCCTGCATGTCATCGTCCGTGAAACCAATGAAGAAGCCTGGCAGGCCGCCGACAAACTCATTGCTAACGTCGATGACGCCACCATTGCCAGAGCGCAAAGCGCCTTCCAGCGTACCGATTCCGTTGGGCAGCAACGCATGGCCGCCCTGCACGGAGGTCGCCGTGACAAACTGGAGATTAGCCCCAATCTCTGGGCTGGCGTTGGGCTGGTTCGCAGCGGTGCCGGTACCGCGCTGGTGGGCGATGCCCCAACCGTAGCGGCGCGAATGAAAGAGTACGAAGCGCTGGGCATTGAAACCTTTATTCTTTCCGGCTATCCGCACCTGGAAGAAGCCTATCGCGTGGGCGAGCTGCTGTTTCCCCATCTGGATCTGAAGATACCTGAAGTGCCTCAACCTCGGGTCGTTCAGGCGCACGGTGAAGCAGTTGCGAACGATTTTACCCCCGAGAAAAAAGCCGCACGGGCCTGAGGAGGAGGAGATCGCCATGATCCGATTACGTCAATCCTTCTCAGCGGCGCTTGTGCCCTGGCTGTTACCGGTGTTACTGGTCGTGGTCTGGCAGATTGCGTCGCAGACCGGCTGGCTCTCCAGCCGTATCCTGCCGGCACCGGAGAAGATCGTCACCACCTTCTGGCAACTGGCCGCCAGCGGCGAGCTGTGGCGGAATCTGGCTATCAGCAGCTGGCGCGCGCTGCTGGGCTTTAGCATCGGCGGTTCGATCGGGTTAGTGCTGGGATTGATTACCGGCACCTCACGTCTGGGCGAGCGCCTGCTGGATACCTCGGTACAAATGTTACGTAACGTGCCTCATCTGGCGCTTATCCCGCTGGTCATCCTGTGGTTTGGTATCGATGAAACCGCCAAAATTTTTCTGGTGGCGCTGGGCACACTGTTCCCGATTTATCTGAATACGTATCACGGCATTCGCAACGTGGATCGGGGGCTGGTTGAAATGGCACGCAGCTATGGCTTATCGGGCTGGAGCCTGTTTGTCCAGGTGATATTGCCGGGTGCGTTACCGAGCATCATGGTCGGCGTGCGTTTTGGTTTGGGATTAATGTGGCTCACGCTGATTGTGGCTGAAACCATTTCCGCTAACGCCGGGATTGGCTACCTGGCCATGAATGCCCGTGAATTTCTGCAAACCGATGTGGTGATGGTCGCCATTATTCTTTATGCCCTGCTGGGGAAACTGGCCGATGTCAGTGCGCTACTGCTGGAACGTGTCTGGTTACGCTGGCATCCGGCTTATCAACATAAGGAGGAAGCTGCATGATTAACTCCGCTATCCCGGCGCGTCTGACGGCTGGTACGCCGGTTGGTGTAAAGGGCGTCAGCAAAAAATATGGCGAGCGTACGATTCTTAATAACCTCGACCTGCACATACCGTCTGGACAATTTGTGGCCGTCGTGGGCCGCAGCGGCTGCGGCAAAAGTACCCTGCTGCGTTTGCTGGCCGGGCTGGAAAACAGCACTGAGGGTCAGCTACTGGCCGGCACTGCGCCATTGCACACGGCGCGCGACGAAACCCGTCTGATGTTCCAGGATGCGCGACTGCTGCCCTGGAAAAAAGTGATTGATAACGTGGCACTTGGTCTGCGGGGCAATGCCTGGCGGGAAGCCGCACACGAGGCGCTGGCGGCCGTTGGGCTGGCCGATCGCGCCAGTGACTGGCCTGCCGCCCTGTCTGGCGGTCAGAAACAGCGCGTGGCGCTGGCTCGCGCCCTGATTCATCGTCCCGGTCTGCTCCTCCTGGATGAGCCACTCGGCGCGCTCGATGCGTTAACCCGAATTGAGATGCAGGAGCTGATTGAATCACTGTGGCAGCAACACAATTTTACGGTGCTGTTGGTCACCCATGATGTCAGTGAAGCGGTTGCAATGGCGGATCGGGTTCTGCTGATTGAGGAAGGTCGGATTGGGCTGGATTTGCAGGTTGATTTGCCGCGTCCCCGGCGGCGGGGTTCCGCCCGTCTGGCCGAGCTGGAAGCGGAGGTGCTGGATCGGGTGATGCGTCGCAGTGCGGCAGATAACCCGCCGCGCTATGCGCAACAGCGCTGATGAAACGGCGGGCCATGGCCCGCCGTTTTTTATCAGGCGTTAAGCGCCTTGGTAATTTTCTCGTACAGATCGCCCGACAGTTTCTCCAGACCCTGTAGCTGCTCCAGCGCCTGGCGCATCAGCGCCTGACGGCGAGTATCGTAACGTTTCAGACGAATCAATGGCTCAATCATGCGCGACGCAACCTGCGGATTTCGGGTATTTAAATCCGTCAACATCTCGACCAGGAAGCGATAGCCGCTGCCATCTTCGGCATGGAAGGCCGAGGGGTTCCCCGATGCGAAGGCACCGATCAATGAACGAATACGGTTGGGGTTCCCCATGCTGAACGAACGGTGCGACAGCAACCGGCGCACGTTAAGTAACGCATTCTGCGCCGGGCTGGTGGCCTGCAACATAAACCATTTGTCCATCACCAGGCCATCGCGATGCCAGCGATCGTCATAGTCAGCCAGTAAGGCGTCACGGCACGGCAACTGCGCCGCCACGGCGGCCGAGAGTGCCGCCAGGGAATCGGTCATATTATTCGCGCGCTGATACTGTGCCTGAACCAGTTTATCGGCCAGATCCATGTCACCAAACGCCAGATAATACAGGCAGATGTTTTTCAGTGACCGTTTGCCTGTTTCCGCATGATCAACGTGATAGTCCGCCTGCTGATTGGCGTTATACACGGCAAAGAATTCATCCGCCAGTTCACGCGCCAGCGTACGGACCAACGCTTCGCGCACCAGCGCAATGGCCTGCGGATCGATAATCTCAAACAGCTCGGCAATTTCGTTCTCACTCGGCAACGTCAAAATCAGCGCCGTCAATGCCGGGTCGCTGTCTGCGTCAAGCAACACGGTGCGGAAAGCATCGGCAACGTGCAGCGGCAGTGACAAATGCTGCCCCTGCTGATGACGCGCAACATTGAGACGTAAATAGGTTGCCAGCAGACTTTGCGCCGCATCCCAGCGGGAAAAATCGTTACTGGCATGGCGCATCAGGAAGGTGAGCTGGGCATCGCTCCACTTATAATCAAGTTTCACAGGTGCGGAGAATTCACGCAGCAGTGATGGCACCGGCTGGAAATAGACGTTATCAAACGTAAACGTCTGGAACTCTTCCGTCACGTTCAGGACGTGATGCACAGGATGGCCATCGCGCTGCAACGGAATCACCTTGCCCTGGCCGTCATACAGTTCGATATCCAGCGGGATGTGTAGCGGCAGTTTTTCTTTCTGATCGGCTGTCGGTGGCGTGTGTTGCGTAACGTGCAACGTGTACTGCTCCAGTTCCGGATTGTAGTCGTCGCGTACCGTGACGGTTGGTGTACCTGACTGGCTGTACCAGCGGCGGAACTGAGACAGATCAACGCCAGACGCGTCTTCCATCGCCTGAACAAAATCATCGCAGGTGGCGGCGCTGCCGTCATGCCGTTTGAAGTACAGTTGCATCCCTTTCTGAAAGTTCTCCTCTCCCAGCAAGGTATGCATCATGCGGATCACTTCCGATCCTTTTTCATACACGGTTAAGGTGTAGAAATTATTCATTTCGATCACCTGATCCGGGCGGATCGGGTGCGCCATCGGACTGGCATCCTCAGCAAACTGCGCGCCGCGCATGATACGGACATTATCGATACGATTAACGGCGCGCGATCCCAGGTCTGAACTGAACTCCTGATCGCGGAAGACGGTCAGGCCCTCTTTGAGGCTCAACTGGAACCAGTCACGACAGGTGACGCGGTTGCCGGTCCAGTTGTGGAAATATTCATGGCCTATAACGGCCTCAATCCCCAGGTAATCTTTATCGGTTGCGGTTTCGGCTTTTGCCAGCACATATTTGGAGTTAAAGATGTTAAGCCCTTTATTCTCCATCGCGCCCATATTAAAGAAGTCCACCGCGACAATCATAAAGATGTCGAGGTCATACTCCAGGCCAAAGCGCTCTTCATCCCACTTCATGCTGTTTTTCAGCGAGGTCATTGCCCAGTCGGCGCGGTCCAGATTGCCTCTGTCAACAAAGATCTCCAGTGCGACATCACGCCCCGAACGCGTGGTAAAGCTGTCGCGCAGCACGTCAAAATCACCTGCCACCAGCGCAAACAGATAGCAGGGCTTCGGGAACGGATCCTGCCATTTAACCCAGTGACGTCCCTGCTCGTCATGACCACTGTCGATACGGTTGCCGTTCGACAACAGGAAAGGATAGCGGTTGCCATCGGCAATGATGGTGGTCGTGAAACGCGCCAGCACATCCGGCCGATCCAGATACCAGGTAATATGACGGAAGCCTTCGGCTTCACATTGCGTACAAAGTGCCTCACCTGACTTGTACAATCCTTCAAGCGCGCTGTTGCGGTCAGGATGAATGTCATTCACGATTTTCAGCGTGAAACTGTCTGGCAACTGGCTGAGTACCAGTGCGCCTTCTTCCTCTTTATAAGCCGTCCAGACCTGGCCATTAACTTCCAGCGAGATCAGGGTCAGATCTTCACCGTCCAGACGCAATTCAGCCCCGTTATCACCCTGGCGTTTAACCTGACTGATGGCCGTGACGCGCGTGGTCGACTCATCCAGTTCAAAGGTTAAATCAATATCGGTGATGGTATAATCGGGAGCCCGGTAATCGTGGCGATATTTTATTTTTGGCTGCTGCGTCATATTTCGTCTCGCAATGAATAGTTTACCCGTCAAAGTCTAAGCCTGATGCGTTAAGCTTGCCATGCGTAATGCATGTCGTGGGCAAAATGGCTACACTTTCTTAACAATGACACAATTCGGCCTCGACTCGCTATCCTGAAATATGCTGTGATCGCCGTCTGTTAGTGATTTATACTTTTGCGTCTTTGTGACGTTTAATACACCGGGCTCTGCGCCACCGAACAGGATGCCGAAACGCGCCATGACAGGACATGCTTCCCCGATACTGACTTCGCTGCTGGATACTGACGCGTATAAGCTTCATATGCAGCAAGCCGTCTTCCACCGCTACTATGATGTTACGGTAGCGGCGGAGTTTCGCTGCCGCAGCGATGAGTTACTGGGTTTTTATGCTGACGAAATCCGTGCAGCGATCAGTGCCATGCAGACGCTGGCGCTGACCGACGCCGAATATGCCTGGTTATCTGACCTCCCCTTCTTTGCTGACGACTACCTTAACTGGCTGCGCAATTTTCGCTATGACCCCCAGCAGGTCGACGTGCAAAATCACAACGGCAAGCTGGCCATCCGAATTCAGGGGCCCTGGCGTGAGGTCATCATGTGGGAAGTTCCCCTGTTGGCCTTGATCAGCGAAGTGGTGCATCGCCATCGTACACCACACACCGGCAGTCAGCAGGCCGTGGACTTTCTGCACCAGAAACTGGCGACGTTTAAAACGCAAATTGCGGATACCGATATGTCACGTTTTCGGTTGATGGATTTTGGTACCCGTCGCCGCTATTCCCGGTCGGTGCAGGAAGCCATTGTCAGTACGCTGAAGCAGGACTTTCCCTGGCTGATGGGCACCAGCAACTATGATCTGGCCCGCCGTCTTGAACTGACACCTGTCGGCACGCAGGCGCACGAATGGTTTCAGGCTTTTCAGCAAATCAGTCCGGTGCTGGCGAACAGCCAGCGGGCCGCGTTACAGGCCTGGCTGGATGAATATGATGACAAACTGGGTATTGCGTTAACGGACTGCATCGCTATGGACGCCTTCCTGCGCGACTTCGGCCCGGTCTTCGCCCGCCGTTACCAGGGTTTACGCCATGATTCGGGCGACCCGGTTGAATGGGGTGAAAAAGCCCTGGCGCATTATCAGCAACTGGGCATAGATCCACAGAGTAAAACCCTGGTGTTCTCCGACAACCTGAATCTGGATAAAGCGCTGGCGCTCTATCGCCACTTTGGTCAGCGTACTCACGTGGTGTTTGGCATTGGCACCCGACTGACCTGCGATATTCCCGGCGTGACGCCACTCAATATTGTCATTAAGCTGGTGCAGTGTAACGGGAAGCCGGTTGCCAAGCTGTCAGACAGTCCGGGCAAAACCATTTGTCAGGATAAAGCCTTCGTCAGAGCCTTGAGAAAAGCCTTTGACCTGCCACTGGTAAAAAAAGCCAGCTAAGCGCTATGTGACTGGGGCGCTCTGCGCCCCGCTTTCCTGGCAATAAATCTGCCCTTCCCCCTGAATTTTGCTTGTTTCCTGTTGACTCGCAAGTAACATAGCAACACCCCAGTCTGGGGAATTCATTCACACACTTCTTCTATATAGAGAGATATTTATGAGCGTAGTGCCTGTAGCGGATGTACTGCACGGTCGCGTCGCGGTTGACAGTGAAGTCACCGTACGTGGTTGGGTACGTACCCGAAGAGATTCAAAAGCCGGTCTGTCCTTTATCGCCGTGTATGACGGCTCCTGCTTTAATCCCGTTCAGGCCGTCGTCAATAATTCTCTGAATAATTACCAGGACGAAGTGCTGCGCCTGACTACCGGCTGCTCCGTCATTGTCACGGGTACCGTTGTGGCATCTCCGGGCCAGGGGCAGGCGTTTGAAATCCAGGCGACAAAGCTGGAGGTGGTAGGCTGGGTGGAAGATCCCGACAGCTATCCTATGGCGGCCAAACGTCACAGCATTGAGTATTTGCGTGAAGTGGCCCACCTGCGTCCACGCACGAACCTGATTGGTGCCGTAGCCCGTGTTCGTCACACGCTGGCGCAGGCGCTGCACCGTTTCTTCCATGAGAACGGCTATTTCTGGGTTTCTACGCCGCTGATTACCGCTTCCGATACCGAAGGTGCGGGTGAAATGTTCCGCGTATCAACGCTGGATCTGGAAAACCTGCCGCGTGACGATCAGGGCAAAGTCGACTTTTCAGAAGACTTCTTTGGTAAGGAAGCTTTCCTGACGGTATCCGGCCAGCTCAACGGCGAAACCTACGCCAGTGCGCTGTCAAAAATTTATACCTTTGGCCCCACCTTCCGGGCCGAAAACTCCAACACCAGCCGTCATCTCGCCGAATTCTGGATGCTGGAGCCGGAAATAGCCTTCGCCTCCCTGGATGATGCGGCCGATCTGGCGGAAGCCATGCTGAAGTATGTGTTTAAAGCCGTCCTGGAAGAACGTGCAGACGACATGGCGTTCTTTGCCGAGCGCGTTGATAACGACGCCATCGCTCGTCTGGAGCGCTTCGTCACCACAGACTTTGCGCAGGTCGACTATACCGATGCCGTCGAGATTCTGATGAACTGCGGACAGACGTTTGAGAACCCTGTCTCCTGGGGCATTGATTTGTCTTCTGAGCATGAGCGTTACCTGGCGGAGAAACACTTCAAAGCGCCTGTCGTTGTGAAAAACTACCCGAAAGACATCAAAGCGTTCTACATGCGCCTTAACGAAGACGGTAAAACCGTGGCCGCGATGGATGTGTTAGCGCCTGGCATTGGTGAGATTATCGGCGGTTCACAGCGTGAAGAGCGTCTGGACGTACTGGATGCGCGTCTGGAAGAGATGGGGCTGAAAAAAGAGGATTACTGGTGGTATCGTGATCTGCGTCGCTATGGCACTGTTCCCCATTCCGGATTCGGATTAGGTTTCGAACGTTTAATCGCCTATGTCACAGGCGTACAAAATGTAAGAGATGTTATCCCGTTCCCACGCACGCCACGTAATGCGAGCTTCTGATTTTCAGCATTTAATATAAGAAATTCATATATATAAAGAGGTCGGCTTCGCCGGCCTTTTTTTATTTTTGTAAATTTTGATATGACTCACAAAGTTACGTTATTTTTACATTTAGAAATACATTTTTTATATTTGAAACAAGATTACGACTTTTGTAGCATTTTCGCAGTAGAATTACCCGATGGGGGATGGAAAGATGCGTGCAGACACAGGAGACACCAAACTTCTTTCAAGGTTCATGTAAAGATTTCTTGACGGCAGTGGCAGGTGTCCAAATAACTCCAATGAGGGTAATAAATAATGATGAAGCGCAACATTCTGGCAGTGGTTATCCCTGCTCTGCTCGCCGCTGGCGCAGCCAATGCAGCAGAAGTTTATAACAAAGACGGCAATAAGCTGGACCTGTACGGTAAAGTGGATGCACGTCACCAGTTCTCTGATAACTCAGGTGATGACGGCGATCAGACTTATATTCGCTTCGGCTTCAAAGGCGAAACCAAGATCAATGACCAGATGACTGGTTACGGTCAGTGGGAATACAACATCCAGGGTAATAACTCTGAAGGTTCTGACGCGCAGAGCGGTAACAAAACCCGTCTGGGCTTTGCGGGTCTGAAATTCGGCGATGCCGGCTCAATCGACTACGGCCGTAACTACGGTGTGGTTTATGATGCAATCGGCTGGACCGATATGCTGCCAGTCTTCGGTGGTGACTCAGGTAACTCTGATAACTTTATGAATGGCCGTAGTGGTGGTCTGCTGACCTACCGCAACACCAATTTCTTTGGTCTGGTGGATGGCTGGAACTTTGCGCTTCAGTATCAGGGCAAAAATGAGAACTCAAACCGTAGTGATCGCAGAGCGAATGGCGATGGCTGGGGTGTGTCAACATCTTACACCTCGCCAATCGGCGTAGGCATTGTAGGTGCCTATAGCAGCAGCGATCGTACTAATTCTCAGGCTGCTGGTGGACAGACAACTTATTCTAACAATGGCAGCACCACTACCACTACTGACGTAACAGGTCAGGGTGCCGGTAAGCATGCCGAAAGCTGGGCAACTGCTCTGAAGTATGATGCTAACAACATCTACTTAGCTGCCATGTATGGTGAAATGCGCAATGCCGCACCAATTTCATCTTCTTCTACTGGCAACTTTATTGCAAACAATGGTCAGACTTTCACCAACGCATCATTCGCTGGCTACGCTAACAAAGCGCAGATCATTGAACTGGTAGCACAATATCAGTTCGATTTTGGTCTGCGTCCGTCTCTGGCCTATGTCCAGTCTAAAGCGAAAGACATCGAAAATATCGGCGATGCTGACCTGTACAAATACTTCGATGTGGGCGCAACCTACTACTTCAACAAAAACATGGCCACCTACGTTGATTATAAAATCAACCAGCTGGACAAAAACAACCCACTGGGCATTCCTAACGACGACGTAGTCGGCCTGGGTGTGGTTTACCAGTTCTAAGTTTGTTGATGCATTACAAAAAACGGAGCTTCGGCTCCGTTTTTTATTGCCTTTATTCAGCGCAGCCGCTACGTGGCCCCCTTCTCCCTATAAGTACCGGTAATTCTGCCGACCGGACAATGAATTTTATCGCAAACGGTTGGCATTTCGTCGTGCTGACGTTAACCTGATGCTTCATTTGCTAAAGTTCACGCTACTGGACCCGACTCATGTTTGAATCGATCTCTGCTGCACCTGCCGATCCTATCCTTGGCCTGGCCGATCTGTTTCGTGCCGATGACCGCCCGAATAAAATTAATCTCGGTATTGGCGTTTATAAAGATGAAACCGGGAAAACCCCGGTGCTCACCAGCGTTAAAAAAGCAGAGCAATATCTGCTGGAAAACGAGACCAGCAAAAATTACCTGAGCATTGACGGTCTGCCGGATTTCGCACACTGCACTCAGGAATTGTTATTTGGTAAAGGCAACGCCCTGATTTCGGCGGGCCGCGTACGTTCCGCGCAGACGCCAGGCGGGACAGGTGCACTGCGTGTCGCTGCGGATTTTCTGGCCACGCAGACGTCGGTGAAGCGCGTATGGGTCAGTAACCCGAGCTGGCCGAACCATAAAAACGTGTTTAACGCCGCGGGTCTCGAGGTGTGTGAATACTCGTATTATGATGCGGTCAACCATACGCTGGACTTTGACAGCATGCTGGCCTCGCTGAAAGAGGTTAAAGCCGGTGATGTGGTGCTGTTCCACGGCTGCTGCCATAACCCAACCGGTATCGATCCGACAGCAGAGCAGTGGCAACAGCTGGCTGCGCTTTCCAAAGCCAATGGCTGGTTGCCGCTGTTTGACTTCGCCTATCAGGGCTTTGCCCGTGGGCTGGAAGAAGATGCAGCAGGTCTGCGCCTGTTTGCGGCCAGCCATCAGGAGCTGATTGTGGCCAGTTCCTATTCCAAAAACTTTGGTCTGTATAATGAACGCGTGGGTGCGATTACGCTGGTGGCGAGCGATGCAGCCACGGCCGATACTGCCTTCAGTCAGGTGAAGTACACGATTCGCGCGAACTACTCTAACCCACCGTCACACGGTGCGGCAGTGGTGGCAACCATCCTGGGAAATGACGCGCTCCGTACCATCTGGCAGCAGGAGTTGTCCGATATGCGTCAGCGTATCCAGCGCATGCGTCAGCTGTTTGTGAATACGCTGGCGGAAAAAGGGGCGCAGCAGGATTTCAGCTTTATCATTAAGCAGAACGGTATGTTCTCGTTCAGCGGGCTGACCAAAGATCAGGTCATTCGTCTGCGTGAAGAGTTTGGCGTATATGCGGTGAACTCAGGCCGGGTGAACGTGGCCGGGATGACGCCCGATAATATGTCTGCCCTGTGTGAAGCGATTGTCGCCGTGCTGTAATCCTGTCCTTATGAAAAAAAATGGGCCTGACTGGCCCATTTTTTATTGCAGAAAAGGATTCGTCAGACGTTCACGACCTAAAGTGGATAGCGGACCGTGACCGGGCAAAAACGTCACATCATCTCCCAGCGGCAACACTTTGTTTTTGATGGCATCAATCAGATGCTGATGGTTACCCTGCGGAAAGTCGGTGCGTCCTACACCACCGTTAAAGATCACATCACCGGAAACCAGTAAACGCCCCTGTCGGTCAAAAAACACGATATGGCCTGGCGTATGACCGGGACAGTGCAGAACCTCAAGATTAACCTGACCAACCTGAACAGTGTCCCCCTCTTCCAGCCAGCGATCGGGCGTAAGCGGCGCGCAGTACTCAAGTCCAAACATCTGGCTCTGCGTGGGCAATGCCTCAAGCCAGAACGCATCCTGTTTGTGCGGGCCTACCAGTGGTATGTTCCAGCAGGCCGCCAGTTCCGCCGCGGCCCCGACATGATCAAGATGACCATGCGTCAGCAGGATCTGGCCAGGCGTTAAATCAAGCTGTTCCAGCGTTTGCCTGATTGTATCGGCGTCACCACCCGGATCCACAATCGCAGATTCACGTGTGGTGTCGCACCAGATAACCGAACAGTTCTGCGCGAAGGCGGTAACGGGGATAATGTGATAATTCATAACGCTCCATGGTCGGCACCCGCAGCGTTGCCGACGTTACGACCAGTGCCTGACCGGACCGGTATCAATATGTACAAAGTTGCTGCTGGGGTAATATCCTACACCACCCGCCCGCATTTTTAACGCGGCTTTCCGGACATTCGCCAGACTAATCCCCTCAATATGGAAATCCATCGCCTGACCTTTGGTGTGGTAGCTGTGTTTTGCGACACCAGGACCAGATTCGCGCAGCATATTATTGGTGGCCAGAGTACGGTAGCCCGAGATCAGCTGAACGGGCTTACGCGTTTCCAGCAGCGCCTGGAGGCGGTAGAGCTGATCGAAAAGGTGGGGATCGATACTTTTGATTTTATTGGCGCGGTAGTCACGGAAAAAATGATTAAGACGCGATAACTCGCTCTTGTCGTAACTTTTACCGTTGAAGAATTCTGTTTTGAGGGTTTCACCCGTGTGAAGGTTATTCAGCGTTAAGACGCGCGGTCGTGACGTAGAGAGTGAAGCCATCGCTGACGTCGGCAACAAAGCCAGTCCCGCAGCGGCACTTCCGCAAAACAACAGTTTGCGACGGACAGAATCAATTGTAGACATGAAGCGTTTTACCTGAGAACAGAGCCAATGACACGTGCAAAAAACGCACTGGCGGAAACATAACTTTCTCGCGGTAGCACGTCAACCCATGTCTGGCAAGTTTGGAAGGCGGGGCCTCATCGGAGACACCGCCTTTCTCAGGTCATCTTCCCGCGCGCAATGCGCACTTACGGTTAAAAATCAACCGTTAGAGGAGCAACTGCTGCGCGCGACTCAGCACCAGACTCCCGGAACGGGCAGTATTATCATAATTGTAAATATCTGTACGAAACTGCGTTTTACCATCATCCGCGACCCAGGCGGTTAAATAATACAGGTTAACCGGTATCCGATGGCGAATAGGCACATAGCGCGTATCACCCTGTTTTAACGTCCCTGAGATACGGGCATCATTCCAGCCTACATCCTGCAGCAGAATGCCCGCCAGTTCTGACGCTTTGTTGACCCGCACGCAGCCCGAGCTGAGTGCGCGAATATCACGCTGGAACAGATTATGATTGGGCGTGTCGTGCAAATAGATAGCATCTGAACTGGGCATATTAAATTTGAAACGGCCCAGTGAATTGGTCTGCCCCGGCGCCTGACGAATTCGGTACGGGAACGACGAGGCAGACACCATGCTCCAGTCGATCATGGTGGGATCGATCACCTCCGCATCCGCACTCCAGCCCGACAGCAGGGTATATCCATTCTTATACAGGTACGTCGGGTCCTGTTTCACTTTTGGAATGATGTCCTGGCGCACCAGCGTGGTAGGCACATTCCAGGGCGGATTCAGCACCACGTTGTTGAGCGCGCTGCGCATCAGTGGCGTTTTACGGTCTGGTCGGCCCACAATCACCCGCGATGTCAGCACCCTGGTGCCGTTGTTGTAATAATTCAACGAGTAATTGGGAATGTTGACCATAATGCCGTTGTGCATATCATCCGGCAGCAAACGCAGGCGTTGAATGTTCAGCGCCAGCAGGGCGGCACGTTGCTGAGGTGACACATTCAGCCATTCACGTGTACGCGGACCAATGGCTCCATCCGCGTCCAGCCCCTGCCACTGTTGAAAGCGTTTTACCGCTGCAACCAGATTATCGTCATAGACATTGACGCCACTTGTCGCCGTAGGTGCCACTTGTACGTTGTCCGGCGCGCCTGGCGGTGGCGGCGGAATAGCGTTTACGGCAACGGCAGACGGACTGACCGCGACGGGTTCACTGTGGCTGACCGTAACTGGCGCAGTAGGAACCGCATCGTCATTCGGTGCAGGTGCCGTCGTCTGTGCACTTAACATACCGCTGCGCCGCAGGATTTCCCGCAGTGCCGGTACATCATCACTGACCTGACCGGGCCTTACCGTGTCGCGATTTTTGATTTGCGGCCACGGCTGTTTATCGTTAAGCAGGTTTATTAACGCTTTGTGCATTAAGGGATACTGCGGATGTTGCGGTTCCAGCGAATTCACAAAGGCCGCTGCCCGCCCCGCATTCACGGCGTTCTGCCAGGCATTAATGACGGACACCGACGGCACCGCCAACTTATAGGGCACCGTACTGTAGAGCCACGTTTCCCCCTGTGCGGGAACCGATGAGACAAACTGCAGATAACCCAGCATAGCATCGGACAGTGTCACATCGCGGGCGAATCCGGTAATGGATGGATCGGTCAGACGCTCCACCCACCGGGTAAATTGTGGCTGGACGCCGGATAACGCTACCTCAGCCAGCTGCTGCTGAAACTTCTGCACGGCGTCATGATCCTGCCAGATCGGTTGCATATTTCGTGCGGCATACAGGGCGGCCAGTGAAGCACCGTAAAAAGGCTGACTGTCACTGGCAAACGCCTGGCGAATTTTTTGCTGACTGGCAGAAACAGAGGTGGTGGCCTGGGTCGAATGGACACCGGGCATGGCCGCGATGATAGCCGCCTGGGACGGCACGCACGGACTCAGGGCAAGTGCCAGCACCAGCCATGAACTAACCTGATGAATTGTTAAGCCTTTATTCAGTAACATCCCTGCCCCCTTCATTAATCTACCGCGCAGCCTGAGAGGAAAAAGCTGCAATCGGGCTGTTACTCATATGACTGAGTATACAAACAAAAACGGCATTTGCCTCCTGCGACAAATGCCGTTACCAGATTAACCAATGGCGCTGTTTTTGACTATCCTTGCCGCACGAATATTATGTCGTCGTTTCACTGGCCGAATCGGCTTCACTGCCGCGTTTGGCAGGCAGCGGATCGGCGGCGAAACCCCGTAATCCCACGACATGAACGTGTTCGGTGTTGTTAAACACTTTACGCATCAGTTTGTAGGTCGTGCCCTTCTCAGGACTGATGTTCTCAGGTGCAGCGATGACCAGTTGCATCTCCAGGCGCTCACAGAGTTCAAACAGCGTGGCGATTGAACGCGCATCCAGACGGGCGGCTTCATCCAGGAACAGCAAGCGGCAGGGTGAGATATCTTTCCCACGCAGACGGCGTGATTCCTCTTCCCAGCTCTGCACGACCATGACCAGGATCGACATACCGGTACCAATCGCTTCACCGGTAGAGAGCGCACCACTTTCTGCACGCAGCCAGCCATCGGAGCCACGATTCACCTCGACTTCCATCTCCAGGTAGTTACGGTAATCCAGCAGTTCTTCACCAATTGTCTGTGGCGTGCGCTGTCCCATATCAATCTGTGGATTGAGGCGTTGATACAGTTTTGCCAGCGCTTCCGAGAAGGTCAGTCGGTTGCTGTTAAACAGATCCTGATGCTGTTCATGCTCTTCGGACAAGGTATCGAGCAGCATCGCGTGTGTTTCCCGCACGTTCACGTTGAGCCGCACGCTGCGTACCTGTCCAAAGCTGACGGTCTGTAACCCCTGGTTCAGCTGGCGAATACGGTTCTGTTCACGCTGAATCGTTTTGCGAATAATGTTCGCCACGCTGCGTGAACTGATGGCCAGCGTTTGCTCGCGGGCGGTCAGCTCTTCCGTCAGACGGTTCAGCTCGATTTCCATCTGTTCGATGGCTTCAACCGGATCGTCGGTGCGGATAATGTCCTGACGGATACGTTCGCGCAGATGCTGATACACGGCGATAAAGAACTGAATTTTACGCTCTGGCCGTTTGGGATCTTCCGACAGGCGCAGCACATCGCGCAGGTGTTCGTTATCCGCCACCGCCAGGCGCAGTGCACCGAGTGCCTTATCCGACATTGAACGCAGCTCATCTGCGCTCAGGTAAGCCAGTTCCCGACGATGCAGACGCCGCTCCACGCCATTGTCCTTCACCAGACGCAGCACCATGCACCAGCCTGCTTTGGCACTGACCACCTGTTCGCGGATCTGATGATAGTTGCGCTCAAGCTGGCGCAGTTTCTTCTGCAGATTGTCCATTTCGGCTTCGCAGAAGGTGAGCTGTTTCTCCAGCTGGTTACGGCGGGCACGATTGTGACTGAGCGCGGTATACAGCTCGTCACGGCGGATACGGGCGCGTTCTTCCGCGCTGGCATCGGCCTGCACACCGATATCCTGCATCTCCTGCTGCAACTCTTTCAGCATGTCGCGTTTGGCGTCATAAGCGCTTTTCAGCGATGCCAGCACCTGAGAATACTGGGTCAGCTGCGACTGATGGGCACGCAGGCGCTCACGGCAGCGGCTGCGCTCCGCTTCCGCCTGCTCCAGACGCTGGCGCAGCTTATCACTCAGATCGGTGTTGCCACCGAGCATACTGGCCGAGTCGTCATAGCTGAAGTGGGCGCGACGCTGTACCACCTCGGTCAGCGCAAAAGCCTGCTGACGCGCGCGCTGCTGCTGCTGCTGTGCATGCTGGTAATCTGCCTGCAACTGGTCGTGCTGTTCCGGATCGCTCTGCAGCACCGCCAGCATCGGTTCAAGTTTGGCCAGCTTCGCCCCATGCTGATGGAGGAAGCGTGCGGCTTCCTGCGCGTCTTCCACCTGCTCACGGATCTCTTCACAACGGTCTGCCAGCGTGTCGTCCAGTAACAGATTCACGCGCGGCAACAGGCGGTTAAGCTGCGCAACGCCCTCTTTGGCCAGGTCAAACTGCTGACGTTGCTGCTGATTGTTGCTTTCATGCTGGTTGAGCGCACGTTCCAGCTCACCCCGACGGGCGCCGAGCTGACGAATCTGCGCTTCGGGATCGTCATCAAAGGCGACCGCCAGATGGCTACCGATAAAACGGCTGAATGACTGATGAAGCCGCTGCGTCTTTTGAACGTCAAACGACAGGGTGGCATACCGTTCCGCCAGACGATCGCGTTCGTTATTGAGCAACTCCAGCTGGTTTTCGCGTGCCGCCCGGCCGAAAAGCGGGATTTTAGGGAAGCGGGAATAGCGCCACTGGCGCTCGGCCACCTTGACCACGACGGCATTTTGTAACTCGTCGACGCTGAACACGCTGTCATCAAAGGATTGCGGATCGCCCTCGATCAAATAGAGATCTTCCGGGCACTCTTCCAGGCCATCCAGTTGCTCACGCACCAGCGAAAGATCGGGCACCACAATGGCGTGACGTGACGGGCCGTACAGGGCGGAGAAGTAAGGCGCATCGTCGAGCGTGACATCGTCATAAATCTCAGACAGCAGCACACCGCCAAAGCGTTCGGCCAGCTGGTTCAGTCGCGGATCTTCCGCACCGCCCGGCTGGCTCAAGCGCTCAATCTGCTGCTCAATTTCACGTTTCCTTGCGGCCACTTCATCACGTTCAACGGTGGTTTCACGTTCCCGCTCCAGCAGCTGCTGCATGTATTCCGTAACGTCCTGGCTGCTGGCCAGCGCCTGACCGGTTTGCTCGCTGAGCTGCGTCAGGATTTCTTGCGCAGCCAGCCAGTGCGGCGCACGCGCGGTCAACGTCGCGATGCGCTGACGGAGCTGTTCCAGCTCCTGACGCATCAACATACGCTGTTCGCCCGCATCGGCAACGCTGCTGTTCAGCTGCTCGATTTGGGCTTCCAGTTCACGCTGCAATCCTTCCAGCGCATCAGGCTCATATTGCTGCCCCTGACGCTTGCAGAATTCCGCCAGCAGACGTTCTGCCTCCTGCTGCTCGCGCAGGCGCTGTTCAAGTTCGCTCAGACGCAGGCGCAGTGAAGCAAGCTGATCGGCGTGGTGACGCTGATTGCTGGCATCACGCAGGAGATCGCGCCCGACTTGCCAGGCCTCTTTACGGCTGACCTCACCGGCAATGCTGGTCACCAGCGATAAGGCCTGTTCAAACTGACTGTGCGCCGCTTCGGCCACACTCAGTTTCTGCTCCAGGCGCAACAACTGCCCGGTTGCTTCTTCTTCTTTGGCCTGGAAGCTGGCCTGCCATTCCGCCGCGTTGTCAATGTTCAGCTCAGGCAATTCACACAGCGAACGCGCACGTTCCAGAGCCTGTAACGCCTGCTGATACTGAATGGCACGGGTTTGCTGCACGTCCAGCGCCTGCTGAAAATCGGCCAGCTGACTTTTCAGCTCATCCACTTCCAGTTCGGCCGCTTCAGCACGGGCTTCATTTTCTTCCTGGATTTCACGCGCTTCGGCCACGACTTCACTCTGTTCTTCCAGGCGAAGTGTCAGATCCTCGATATCACTGTCATAACGGGTAATTTTTTCCTGCTGGCGCATTGCCGTCTGCACCAGATTCAGGTGATCGCTGGCCGCCTGATAATCAATTTCAAGATCGTTCTCTGCCCCGCTGTGTTCAGCCAGCTCTCGTGCCATTTCCACGTGGCGATACTGCTCCGACGCCAGCTGCTTGCGGCTGGTGAACAGTTCATTGCGCAGCTGTAGTGCGCTATCCAGGTGGATGCGTCGTTCGTTGGCATGACGCATATAGTCGGCCGATACATAGCTGGTGGCTTCAGAAATCAGGTGCTTAAACAGATCGCGATCAGACTGGGTTACGCGGATCGCTTCCAGCGTCATACGGTTTTCGCGCAGCGCAGCTTCCATGTCCTGGAACGCTTTACGCACGCCACTGTTTTCAGGCAACAGATAATCGCGCAGAGAACGGGTGATGGCGCTGGAGATACCGCCGTACAGAGAGGCTTCAATCAGGCGATAAAACTTACTGCGGTCACTGGCGGTACGCAGACGACGCGGCACAATCCCCAGATCAAACATCATCGCGTGATAGTCCGTTACCGAGCTGTACTGCCGATACTGGACACCTTCCAGCGCCTCGACGCGTTCTTTGACCTCGTTAAGCGGTAACACGCGCGCCTGACGGCTGTTCAGAATTTCCGTGAGCATGTCCGTGGGCAGCGTATCCGTGGGCAGGCCATGGATACTAAAGGGCTTGATATCAACCTTTTTGTCACGTCCTGCCACCTGCTGTAACCGGACCCCGACCACCACACGTTGATGGCGTGAGTTCACTACGTCCAGCATCGCGTAGCAGACGCCTGCCCGCAGTTTACCGTGCAGGCCTTTATCGCGTGAGCCTGAGGTTGCGCCCGCTTCGGTGGTGTTACGGAAATGCAGCAGGGTTAAGTCAGGAATCAGCGCCGTGACAAAGGCCGCCATTGTGGTGGACTTACCTGCCCCGTTTCCGCCCGACAGCGTGGTGACCAGTTCATCCAGATCAAAGGTTCGGGCAAAAAACCCGTTCCAGTTGATCAGGGTTAGCGAACGAAATTTGCCGCGTTCAATCATGCCTGCTCTTCCTCCGCGATATCACCCGCATCGCTGTCATTCTCTTCACTGTCATCAGCCTCTGTGGCTGCCGTCGTGTTGTCCAGCAACATCGCTTCTCCATCGCGGATCAGGCGCAGTTGCGCTTCACGCGCATCATCACCGCTACGGACATCGGCACCGAAGCGGAAGACAGACTCGGTAATACGAAACTTGCTGCTGTCGTTGCCAAAAAACCACACCATGCCCAGACGGCGCAGGCGGCTTAAGGACGCACGCATTTTTTCCTGTAACTTAGCCCGATCGAGATCCGACCCGGTTGAACGCTGGTTAACCAGCTTCAGCAGCTTGCTTTCGTCCGCCAGGGACAGCAGTTCATCATAGAGTTCCTGTTGCGTGAAAATGCCTTCATTCGCCAGGCGTTCCGGGCTGAGATACAGATAGCAGAGGATTTTCCCGACCATCATGTCCAGTTCGGAAAGCACGGAACGGGGAATGAGCGTGGTTGAGCGTGGACGCAGATAGAAAAAGCCCTCTGGAGCACGAATCAGCTCAACGTTGTAGCGCGTGTAAAACTCTTCCAGATACTGCTGGTAATCCATCAGAAAAGCGTGGTTATCCAGCTCTTCAATGCCAATATGGCGACCGGCACGTAACTGGCTGTCCAGCGCCGGAAAAATCGGATTTGCCAGTGCCTGTGCCAGCTTAACCGGCATCACTTGTTCAATATTTGTCGATGACATGTGCCTGCACCTTGGCTCCGTAATCATTAATGGCTTGCCATTCCACAGGCAAACCGGCTAAATCGGCTTCCGCTACACCTAATCGCACCGCCTGGTCCACGACAATGCGCGCAAGGTCGAAGTGACGCGCGCGCGGGTACTGGGCCAGATAGTCGCGCATGACGGCGGCGAGGTTAAGCGGTTTTTGCTGCGTTTTATAAATCGTTAAGGCTTCTTCGATCATGGCCGCCAGCTGCTCGCGAATTTCATTAAATTCTTCGAACTCCAGTTCAGCAGGTAATTCGCCCATCACTTCGTCATTACGCAGCGTCAGCTCATCGTCACGCATATCGTAAAGACGTTCGGCATTGGCATAAGTCAGCGCCCAGGGTGAGTCAAAATAGTTCTGTACGGATACGCGCAGGCGCTGGGCAAAAACACGGTTTTTGTCCATGTCGATAGCGGTGCGGATAAATTTATGTACGTGGCGGTCATAACCAATCCACAGGTCAATGGCCTGCTGTCCCCAACTGGTGATGCGGTCGAGTTTACTTTGCAGATCGAACACCAGTTTATCGACGAAGCCCAAATCCGGGCTGTCCAGCGTCGCATCCTGAATACGCAGCAGATTTTCCTGGAGTTTGTCACCGGCCGCTTCCAGCGTATCCTGCAATTCACGCAGCGTACCGGAAGTTTCCGACAGTAACATTTCACAGCTTGAAATCGCGGCGCGCCAGTCTTTATTCAGTAGCTCCGCAATATCCGCTTTCACCGCCTGCTGCTGCTCATCCATCAGGCGTTGCGTCATATCAATGCTGTCGAAGATTTCGGCTACGGAGTATTTCAGCGGCGCGAATACGTTACGATGCCAGTGAAATTCATCGCCATTCTCCTGCGCCGCGTCGGCGGCACGCTTAAGTTCAGCGGCAACGATGGAAAGCTGCATGGAAAGCCGCAGCGTGGAGAACTCGCGCTGGCGGATATAGTAATCCGTGATGCCGATGGCCAGCGGCGTCAGACGATAAATTGCATTGCCTTCAGTTAATTCACTGGTGAAACGGTTCAACAGGCGCTGACGTACCATATCATTGATGGCGTTGTTGGCCCGCACCAGTACGGTTTCGCTGGTTTGTTCAAACGCTTTGCTGACATGACGAAACGCATCGACCAGGTCACCTTCACTCATTTCTCCGTCCATGCGCTCGCCATTCAGCGTGGCGATGGCCAGCAAAAAAGCCAGACGTTCAACGGGCAGCGCAAGGGAGAAATCGTTCTTGCGCGCCCAGGATACCAGCTCCGGTACCGTCTGGGAAAATTCACTCATAATTCGTCCTTCTGCCCGGGTTTGCGCGCGGTCACGTGGATGTAACGCCCTAAGCTTAAAAAGGGTTCCTGACGGCAAAAACGCCGCTCCATCTCAATGATTTCGTCGTCGCTTTTTGGCTCGCCTTTAGGCGGCTTCATATAGTCGCTGAACACCCGAATCCCGGCACGCTGTTCAATCTGGAAACCGCAGGCCTGTAACCAGCGTGACACATCGTCAGGATCGCGCGGATAGTCCGGTGACAGCGTGCGCTTCTTACGCTTGGTTAAGTTGGTACGAAGGTAACCAAAATTGCCCAGCGTCAGGGTGCGTAATGTTAACCCATGCAGGTTATAAAACATCAATGACAGCACGCCTCCCGGCCGCAATGTATCAAACAGGGCTTTCAGCACAGTTTCCGGTTCAGCGACCCATTCAAGCACAGCGTGAAACAATACCAGATCCACCGGCTTATCCAAATGTTCACCGACCTGCTGCGCGCTAATTTGTTTGAATTGCATGTTATGGCTCACACCCAGCGCATCCGCATTTTCCTGGGCACGGCGCAACATTTCACCTGAGAGGTCGCACAGCAGAATCTGATGGCCCCGCGCGGCCAGTCCACTTGAAATTTGCCCAATGCCACCGCCCGCATCCAGCACGTTCAGTGAGGGAGACGAGGACGTCAGGCTGGGAAGCAAGGCTTCAAGCTCATCCCAGACGATTGCCTGACGCACCCGGCCTTTGGTGGTGCCGTAAATATTTTGCGAAAATTTATCCGCGAGATCGTCAAAGTTACGATCCTGCATGGCATGGACTCCGGTATGCTGCGGTAAAACGTATGCTATTTTGTCACAGGTGCCGTAAGAATGAAGCTTTCATGCCCTTCTTCTGCTCTGGCTGCTGTTTTTTCGGACAACAAGAGGGATTTTACATGTTTTTTATGCTGAAAAAGGCATTTGGCAACCTGTTACTGCCCCTGCCTTTTCTGCTTCTTTTAATGGCTGTCGGCATTTTGCTGCTTTGGTTCAGCCGCTGGCAGAAAAGCGGTAAAATCTTTATCTCAGTGAGTTGGCTGATGTTATTACTGATAAGCCTACAGCCGGTCGCCGATCGCTTACTGTTGCCCGTCGAATCGCATTACCCGACGTGGAATGGGACTGAAAAAGTCGATTACATCGTGGTGTTAGGGGGCGGCTATACCTATAACCCGGCCTGGGCGCCCAGCTCGAACCTGCTGAACAACAGTTTGCCTCGCGTGACAGAAGGTGTGCGTCAGTGGCAGCGCCATCCGGATGCTACCCTGGTCTTTACCGGTGCTGCGGCAGGGCAAAATCCCAAAAGTAATGCCTGGGTCGCCGCACAGGTTGCCGAAAGCCTGGGCGTACCTTCATCGCACATTCGTCTGCTGGATCAGCCAAAAGATACCGCACAGGAGGCGCAGGCTGTCAGCACGCTCATCGGGCACCACCCTTTCCTGCTGGTTACCTCAGCTAATCATATGCCGCGCGCGATGCGGTTTTTCAATCAGGCAGGCCTCAAGCCGATTGCAGCGCCCGCCAATCAGCTGGCGATTACTTCGCCACTTAACTGGTGGGAACGTTTTTATCCTTCCCCGCTGTGGATGAGTCACAGCGAACGCGCGATCTACGAAACGCTGGGGAGCGCATTGCAACGCTTCTCATCCGCCTCACCCTCTGCCGCACGATCTGATGGATAGACGCAAAGGCGCACATCCGTCATGGCGCAGGCTGAGTGGACCGGAACCCGGCGCCTCAGCCGCGTGCGCAGACGGTCATCTCACAAGAAGCGGAACAGGTCAGCGAAGCATCGCGGCGCGGACCCGGGTGAGATCCTCTGGCGTATCCACGCCAACGCCCGGAATCGTTTTTGCCACCGCAACGTGGATCTTTTCGCCATACCACAGCACGCGCAACTGCTCCAGCAGTTCGATCTGCTCAAGCGGACAGGGTTCCCAGCTGATATAGCGACGAATAAACCCGGCACGATAAGCATAAATGCCGATATGGCGCAGCAGCGTGTCACCGATCTGTTCCCGGGACTGCGCATAACGTTCACGATCCCAGGGAATCGTCGCGCGTGAAAAATACAACGCGTAGCCTCTGGCATCCATGACCACCTTGACGGCGTTGGGATTGAACGCCTCTTCCGCATCCGTAATCGGCACCGCCAGCGTCGCCATGCCGGCGTCAGCCTGAGCCAGATTGGTCGCCACCTGATGGACGATATCAGCGGGGATCATGGGTTCGTCGCCCTGAACATTGACGATGATCTGGTCATCCGCGAACTGATATTTTTCAATCACTTCTGCAAGGCGTTCCGTACCGGAATGATGATCGGCGCGTGTCATACACACCTCGCCACCGGCAGCCTCGACAGCGCGGGTCACCTCAGGATGATCGGTCGCGACAATCACACGGCTGGCACCCGATTCCCGGGCGCGCTCCATCACATGCACCACCATTGGCTTGCCATGAATATCAACCAGGGGTTTACCCGGTAAACGGGTGGAAGCATAACGCGCAGGAATGATGGCAATAAAACTCATGGATGGATCTCTTCAACCGATAACGTACGGGCTTCGTTTTCCAGCAGTACCGGAATACCGTCACGCACAGGGAAAGCCAGCGCGTCGGGCTTGCAGATCAGCTCTTGCTGTTCTTTGTTAAAGTACAATTTGCCATTACAAACCGGGCAGGCAACGATTTCGAGTAAACGGTGATCCATATGTCCTCCATCTCGGACCGAGAGCGTAAGGACTAAAGCATATCACAGCGCTGATGAGAGCGGGTAAATCACACCCGCGCTGCTTCAGGAATTGTTAAGCTGCCAGCGCGTTGGCCAGTGTGTCAGTAACGCCGAAGGCGCATTCTTTAGCAAGACCGTTTCGGCCCCCTGCCAACGGGCGAAGCGTTCAATAGCACGTTGCACGTCATTGAGAAAGGAAACGGTTACCGCGACGTCAGGTTCCAGCCAGATGTTGTTAATTTCCAGCAAGGCTGTTGAGCGCACCATCCGTGCATCCAGGCGGACTTTGAGTTGGCCCCGATGCAGCACCGGTAAGACAAAATATCCATATTTACGTTTGGCCGCAGGCGTGTAACATTCAATGCGGTAGTCAAAGTCAAACAACGCAAGCGCACGTTTCCTGTCCCATACCAGCGGATCGAAAGGGGATAACAGCGTGGTATGTGTTGCGATCAACGGCGTGGCTAATGCGGCCTGAGCGTCCCGATGCAGCCACATCTCTCCCATGCCGTCGACCTCAACCGGCATGATTTCGCCGGCCGCCTGTGCCCATAAGACAAAGTCTTTAACGGGCGCGCGCTTTAGCCGGTAATAGTCTGCCAGCCACTCACGGCGAAAAATGCCCAGGCTGCGTGCGCTGTTCACTAACATCAGGCGGACAGCGTCATCCTCACTGATAGCATGCAGCGCATCCTGCCAGTCAGGCATGACACGTGAGCGTAAATCATAGACGCGCTGAAAATTATGGCGCGCCGACACCATTAGCTCCCCTGAACTGAACAGGTTTTCGAGATGCCGCTTGTGGGGTTTCCATGCCCACCATCCTGACTTATGATTTTTACCACTGGCGAAATCAGCCGATCTGACGGGCCCGTTGTCGCGTATATAGGTAAGTAGATCAGCGATTTCCTGCTGATGTTCCGTTGCCCAGTCTGCACTGTATTTCCAGCCCAGGCGCTCCGGCGACAGCATGCGGTGCCGCAGTAACCGGTAATCTGCGCGGGGAATAAAACAGGCTTCATGCGCCCAGTATTCGAAAATCTCCCCCTGCGCCAGCGACTCGTCCAGCCAGACGGGCGGGTAGTCGCCTAAGCGACTGAATAAGACAAGATACGGACTGCGGGCCACCACATTGATGGTGTCGATTTGCAACAGCGACATGCGGCTAATGCAGGCTGAAATATCCTGAAAACGTGCCCGACGTTTCACCGGACGCAATAACCCCTGCGCCGCGAGCTGAATATTACGTGCCTGCTGTCGTGAAAGTGAATGCGTGCCCATTCTCTTCCTTCTCAGTGGGAATTAGTGCGGCTCCCGTGATGAATACGTGCCACACAGGCGTTGTATATCGTCTAACAGTAGCGTCGCTGCCTCAGCCTGCAGATGGGCATCGACTGGAAGATACCACCATGAGGATTGCGCGAATGCGCGGCATTTAACGGCATCTTTCTCCGTCATCAACAGCGTTTGGCCGGGCGTGACCAGACGCGACAGTTCCTCTTCGCTGTAAGCATGATGATCGGCAAAGGCGATCTCCGCAACGGGCGTCAGACCGTGCTGTTTTAAGGTATGAAAAAAGCGCGGCGGATGACCAATGCCGGCCATGGCGACGACATCGTGCAACGTGTTGAGCGGTCGTTGTTCACCGCTGAGCAGATGGGTTGCCATCCCCGCCTGCAGTTGCATGGCAATTTCACCCTGTTGCGCTTCACCACCGTTAACGATCACCGCGTCTACCGTCTTAAGGCGGGATGCCCGTTCCCGCATGGGGCCGGCAGGTAACCACCAGCCGTTGCCAAAACGTCGCACGCCATCCACCACCACAATTTCCCGATCGCGCTGGAGCGCATAATGTTGCAGGCCATCATCAGTCACGATGAGATCCAGTGAATGATGTTGCAGAAGGGCTTCGATCGCCTCACGGCGTCGCGGTGCCACTGCCACGGGCGCAGCTGTGCGCTGCGCAATCAGCACCGGCTCGTCACCCGCCTGATCGGTGGCGGTTTCCGCAGTGACAAGCAGCGGATAGCGGTCTGCTTTCCCCCGTAGCCGCGGGAAATCACACCTACCCGTAATCCTCGTTGCTGCAGGGCGTCAACCAGCCAGATGACCACGGGTGTTTTACCATTCCCGCCCGCGGTCAGATTCCCCACCACGACAACAGGCAAGGGCGCACGCCAGCTTTTACGCCAGCCACGCCGGAAACTGAGGCGGATCAGCGCCGTAATGGCGCCATAAAGCACACTGAGTGGCCACAGGACTAACCATAATGGCGATCGACCACTCCAGATGCGCTCAATCATTGGCCGAACTGCATTTTATGGAGTTGAGCATAAGCACCTTTTTCCGCCAGCAGGTCGGCGTGCGTACCGCGTTCGATGATATTGCCCTCTTCCACCACCACAATTTCATCCGCTTTTTCAATAGTAGAAAGGCGATGCGCAATCACCAGTGAGGTGCGGTTTTTCTGCAGCTCATCCAGGGCAGACTGGATAGCACGCTCGGACTCGGTGTCCAGCGCAGAGGTGGCTTCATCGAGAATCAGGATAGGACAGTCACGCAGCAGAGCGCGGGCGATGGCGATACGCTGGCGTTGACCGCCTGATAGCAGCACACCATTTTCCCCGATGACGGTATCCAGCCCCTTGTCCATTTTATTAATAAAGTCCATCGCGTGTGCCATCGTCGCCGCCTTTTCGATTTCCTCGCGGCTATACTGTTCACTGCGCGCATAGGCAATGTTATTGGCAACGGTATCGTTGAACAGATGCACATTTTGCGACACAAGTGCGACCTGATTACGCAACGACGCTAAGGTGTATTCACGCAGGTCATGACCATCCAGTAAAATCTCGCCCTGCTGAATATCATAAAAACGCGTCAGCAAACTGGCGATAGTCGATTTACCTGAGCCGGAGCGCCCGACTAAGGCAACGGTTTTTCCGGCAGGCAGCATCAGGTTAATGTTTTTCAACGCAGGTGTTTCACGGCCGGGATAGGTGAAGGTCACACCTCGGAATTCGACATCACCTTTTGCGCGCGTGATTTCACGCGTACCGGTGTCGTTCTCCTGCTCACTGTCGAGAATGGAGAACAGCGTCTGACAGGCCGCCATACCACGCTGAAACTGCGCATTCACGTTTGTCAGCGATTTCAGCGGGCGCATCAGAGCGATCATAGATGAGAAGACCACCGTAATGGTCCCCGCAGTCAGCGTATCCATCACGCTGGGGAAACTGGCGGCGTACAGAACGAATGCCAGAGCCAGAGAAGCAATGAGCTGAATAACCGGATCGGAGATTGAAGAGGCTGAAACGAGCTTCATCCCCTGCTGACGCATGCGGTTACTGACCTTGGCAAAACGCTCGGATTCAATGTCCTGGCCACCAAAAATCAGCACTTCTTTGTGCCCTTTCAGCATCTGCTCGGCACTGGTCGTCACCTGTCCCATGGTGTTTTGCATCGATTTGCTGATGTTGCGGAAGCGCTTTGATACGGTACGAATCGCGAAGGATACGATTGGAGCCAGAACAATCAGAATCAACGACAGCTGCCAGCTGTAATAAAACATCATGATAAACAGGCCAATTATCGAAGCGCCCTCACGCACCACGGTGACCAGCGCCCCCGATGACGACGAGGCGACCTGTTCCGAATCATAGGTGATGCGAGAGAGTAACGTACCCGTGGATTGCTGATCGAAGAACGCAACCGGCATGCCCATCATATGGCTGAACAGACGACGGCGCATATTCATCACCACATTGCCTGACACCCATGAGATGCAGTAGCTGGAGATATAGCTGCTTACGCCACGAACCAGCATCAAGCCGATGACTGCCAACGGCATCCACAGCATCACGGATCTGTCCGCTTTACCAAAGCCGTCATCCAGCAAAGGCTTCAACAGGGAGAGCATTAACGTATCGCCTGCGGCATTAATAATCAGGGCAGTAGCCGCCACAATTAAGCCAGCTTTGTTGGGTGCGATCATCGGCCAGAGTCGACGAAATGTCTGCCACGTTGAGAGATCTTTATCTTGATGCATTATTTATTCACGTTGTTGGAAATAGCCGGTCATTCTACCTGGATTCGCGTTTGACGCCAAACCACTGATGATACCAACGGGGCACTAATTGTTCTCTGAAGGAAAAAACCTGCACGGTGTTTGCCTCTATTTTGATACTTATTTGTCCGGACTGACCAGTATCACGCCAGTCATAAGCGTGTTCACGGTAATTTCGCAGCACGGACTTCGCGGGCATTCGCCACGCATTATAGCGTGCTACAGAGGCGATTGCGGTATGGCCGGCGATGCTGCGCAGCAGTATGCGCGATGAGGATGTCCGGCTGCCATGATGAGGTACCTGCAGAATATCCGCCTTTAACTGCTGCTTTTCCAGCCGCACTAACTGCCGCTCCGCCTCGGTTTCCAGATCGCCTATGAGTAACAAACGGACGCTTCCATCATCCACACTCACCACGCATGAATCGTTGTTTTCCCCCTGGTTGGGAGACGTTGCTGGCCAGAGCACCCGGAAATGTAGCCGTTTCCAGCGCCATGTGGTACCGCGTACACAGGGTAAATGCCCGCTTTCTGTAAGTCCGCTGCGCACCCGTACAGTAGGGACATGTTGCAAAATAGCCGACAGCCCGCCGGTATGGTCAAGATGCCGATGGCTGAGAATAACCTCCCGCAGTCTGAGTCCTTTACGTTCAAGCCAGGGCAGAATAACGCGGCTCCCTGCATCGCTGTATTTCCAGCGTGGACCGGTATCGTAGAGCACCGCTTCACCGCCCTGACTGACGACGACGCTCAATCCATGCCCCACGTCCAGCATATCAATGCGCCATAGCGCTTCCGGCTTAGCATGGCGGGAAAACAGGATTGCCAGTGCGACAGCGCTACAACTGAACGGCATGGAGAACAGTACGCCGGAACGCCACAGGAGTAGCCCTCCCCATATGGCTATTATCAGGAAAGGTGCGCCTTGCAGCGGCCACCAGCCTGCCGGTAGCAGGGCAAGGCCGGAGAACAGAAACCGCAGGGACAGATCGGCCGCCTGCCACCCCCACACTGATAATGCCGGGAAAGGTAGCAACAGGGTGATGAGTATCAATGGCACCGTAATAAACGACACGACAGGAATCGCAAACAGATTAGCGAACAGCGCGGTCAGGCTGATGCCATTAAATAATGCGGCCTGAAGCGGCACCATCAGGATCATCATTCCCAGTTGCAGATGAAGGAGTTGCAGTAAAAACCAGCGCCGCCTGTCACGAAAGCGCTCGGCCAGAGGAAACCAGCGATACCAGGTCAGCAACATCCCCACCGCCAGCACCGACAGCCAGAAGCTGTCCGAGAGAACGGTAAGCGGATCCAGTGCCAGCAACAACCCTACGCAGAGCGTCCAGATTTGCCAGGGGCTGAGCTGTATACCTGTTATACGTGTTATTGCCCATAGCGTCAGTGCCAGTAATGCCCGCTGCGCTGGCGCCTGGGCCCCTGAAAGCCACGTATAGAGTGCGGCACAGAGCCAACTGACAATGAGCGGATACAGATAGCTAATGCAGCGTGCCGGTAACAAAAACTGGCTGCCCCGCGCCAGTAGCCATCCGGTGCCCGCGGCCAGGCCAATGTGCATACCTGAAATGGCCATAAGATGCGCCGTTCCGGTATCACGTAACAGCTGACGGGTTGCCTCACTCAGATTGTCGCGAATGCCAAAAGCCAGTGCCTCCAGCGTAGCCGAAGCGGGTAAATGTTCGTAATGTTGCCTGTGGCCACGAATATGCTGCCAACGCCAGCTGCATTCAGACTGCACAGGATGTTGCTTGATAATGCGCCCCTGCACCGGGGTATGATTCGCCATGGCAAAGCGTTGTGCGTCGAATTCTCCCTCATTGAGTCTGGCATGAACAGCGCGTAACCTGAGCCGCATTTGCCAGCGCTGCCCCGGACAATAGGCTGTAGCGTTATCCTGCAGTGACAGCCAGGCAAAACGGGGAGGAAAGAAAATCCGGTTTCCCGCTTTCAACATTCTGACCCGAATACGTGACGCGTCTTGTTTTACCTCTTTAATTTGCACGACAAACCAGGCGGGTCGGGTACTCATCCATTCCGTGTCGTTGACCAGGGATTGCGCATTAACCAGCCCCCAGGCGGCCAGCAAAAGCGCACAGCCTGCGATGCGGACATAACGTACGGACATCGCCACCAGACAAGTGCCACACAGCAGCATCACGACAATAAACGTTCGCGAAGGGAGCTGAGGCACGATCAGTAAGGGTAACGCGGTCAGCGAGGCCAGTCTCGCCAGTCCAATCCATGTCAACATACCGTATCCCGCTGATGAACTGGCGTAAGTATGTCCTTCAGACTTTCAGGGTAAAGCGCGTAAAGAGTGAATTAAGAAAGGGTTTCCAGAGAGGATAATTCGTTGCAGCGCAGACGCATTTTTTTGCGGGAGAGCGAACATAATCACGCGGGCAAAAAAAAACGACATCCGGAGATGTCGTTTAGGCGTTTCGGTATCGGCTTAGCCGTAGATGTTAGCACGGTCACGCAGTTCTTTGCCCGGCTTGAAGTGGGGAACGTATTTACCTTCCAGATCCACTTTGTCACCCGTTTTCGGGTTACGGCCAGTGCGCGGTGCGCGATAGTGCAACGAAAAGCTGCCGAATCCCCGGATTTCAATGCGTTCGCCCTGTGCCAGCGTTGTGGCCATGTGCTCAAGCATCTCTTTGACTGCATCCTCAACGACTTTCGCCGGTATATGAGTATGCTGTCCCGCCAGCCTTTCAATCAATTCTGACTTGGTCATGTAACCTCCGGTTAATCCCTACAGGAATGTATGACAGCCTTTACCGAAACCGGGCGGATAAATCCGCCCGGTGCAAGGTCGATTACTCGCCTTTAGCCGCTTTGAACGCTTCAGCCATTGCGCTTGAGAAGTTGCCTTCTTCCTGTTTGGTGTTAACAGTGTTGATAGCTTCTTTCTCGTCAGCCTGGTCTTTCGCACGAACAGACAGGCTCACTACGCGGTTTTTACGGTCAACGCCGGTAAATTTAGCTTCAACGTCGTCACCGACGTTCAGAACCAGTGTAGCGTCTTCGATACGGTCCATTGAAGCTTCAGAAGCGCGCAGGTAACCCTCAACGCCGTCTGCCAATTCAACTGTAGCACCTTTCGCATCAACTGCAGTCACTTTACCGGTGACGATAGCACCTTTCTTGTTCAAAGTGATGTAGTTGTTGAACGGATCTTCTGCCAGCTGTTTCACGCCCAGAGAGATACGCTCGCGCTCTGCATCAACCTGCAGTACAACGGCAGCGATTTCGTCGCCTTTTTTGTACTCACGAACGGCTTCTTCGCCAGTCGCGTTCCAGGAGATGTCAGACAGGTGAACCAGACCGTCGATGCCACCGTCCAGGCCGATGAAGATACCGAAGTCAGTGATTGACTTAATTTTACCTTCAACGCGATCGCCTTTGTTGTGGGTCTCAGCGAACTGCTGCCATGGGTTAGATTTGCACTGCTTCAGACCCAGGGAGATACGACGACGCTCTTCATCGATGTCCAGAACCATCACTTCAACCACATCGCCTACGTTTACAACTTTAGACGGATGGATGTTTTTGTTGGTCCAGTCCATTTCTGAAACGTGTACCAGGCCTTCAACGCCTTCTTCGATTTCAACGAAGCAGCCGTAGTCAGTCAGGTTGGTTACACGACCAGTCAGCTTGGTGCCTTCTGGATAGCGCTTAGCGATAGCCACCCATGGATCTTCGCCCAGCTGCTTCAGACCCAGAGATACACGGGTACGCTCGCGGTCGAATTTCAGGACTTTAACGTTGATTTCATCGCCAACATTCACGATCTCGCTTGGATGCTTAACGCGCTTCCAGGCCATGTCAGTGATGTGCAGCAGGCCGTCAACACCGCCCAGATCAACGAATGCGCCGTAGTCAGTGAGGTTCTTAACGATACCTTTAACTTCCATGCCTTCCTGCAGGTTTTCCAGCAGCTGATCGCGCTCTGCGCTGTTCTCAGATTCGATAACCGCACGACGTGAAACCACGACGTTGTTGCGTTTCTGATCAAGCTTGATCACTTTGAATTCAAGCTCTTTGCCTTCCAGGTGCAGTGTGTCGCGTACTGGACGCACATCAACCAGTGAACCTGGCAGGAACGCACGGATACCGTTCAGCTCAACTGTGAAGCCACCTTTGACTTTGCCGTTGATAATACCGGTAACAGTTTCAGCTTCTTCGTAAGCTTTTTCCAGCGTGATCCAAGCTTCGTGACGCTTAGCTTTCTCACGTGACAGCAGAGTTTCACCGAAGCCATCTTCCACTGCGTCCAGAGCAACGTCAACTTCGTCACCAACCTGGATTTCCAGTTCGCCGGCTGCGTTTTTGAACTGCTCTGCAGGGATTGCAGATTCAGATTTCAGGCCCGCATCAACCAGAACAACGTCTTTGTCGATAGAGACAACAACGCCACGAACGATGGAACCCGGGCGGGTTTCGATTTCTTTCAGGGATTCTTCAAATAGTTGAGCAAAAGATTCAGTCATATTGATAATCTTAGGATTCTTCAATTTAACGTCCATCTGACATCATGTCGGATGGGGTTGTTTCACATGCCCTGCACCGGATCCGTGGCACAGGGTTAATACATTCGTTTAAGCCGGAAGATTACACACCAAGCGTTTTGCGGGCATAATTTAACGCGTTATCAATAACCTGCTCGATGGACATCTGGGTTGAATCCAACACCAAAGCATCAGCGGCAGGGACTAACGGTGCGATAGCGCGGTTGCGATCGCGGTCGTCGCGTTCTTTTATCTCGGCTAAAAGGCGATCAAAGTTAACATTAAAGCCATTCTCCTGCAACTGTAGCATACGTCGCTGAGCACGTTCTTCCGGGCTGGCATCAAGGAAAATCTTTACAGGCGCATCGGGGAAAACGACGGTGCCCATATCCCGCCCGTCTGCAATCAAACCGGGTTCCTCGCGAAACGCGCGTTGACGACGTAACAGCGCTTCCCGAACGCGAGGGAAAGCCGCGACGCGTGAGGCGGTATTACTGACTTCCTGGGTACGAATTTCGCTGGTGACGTCTTCCCCTTCCAGGATGACCTGCATTTCGCCATGATGAGAAAGGAAACGCACATCCAGATGGGCGGCGATAGGCACTAACGCCTCTTCAGACTCAATATCGACCTGATGATGTAATGCGGCTAAGGCCAGTACACGATAAATTGCGCCGGAATCCAGTAAATGCCACTGTAATGCTTCCGCCATCGCCTTGCACAGGGTGCCCTTTCCCGCGCCACTTGGCCCATCAATTGTTATGACCGGGGCAGTTGCTGTCATCATTCCCTCCTGTTGCTGCGCGCATTTTGGCCGGTTGGCCGTCACAAATGTCGGGCATTATACGCTGCCCGGCGACGCTTAGTTACCTTTTGAGAAGAGGCAATGAGAAATTTAGCCAGGAAAAAGGCCTCTGGCGTGGAAAAGCGTCCTGAAGATGATGAGCCCGATGCACGACATCGGGCGAGGGGATTAGGCGTTTTCGCTAATTTTTTGCAGCTGTTTAAAATAATCAGGGAAGGTTTTTGCCGTACAGCCTGGATCAAGAATGGTAACGGGCGTATCGGACAGCGCAACCAGCGAGAAACACATCGCCATACGGTGATCGTTATACGTGCCGATGTCGGCATGCTTCAACGTCTCAGGCGGCGTGATGCGAATAAAATCGTGCCCTTCTTCCACCTCGGCACCGACTTTACGCAACTCGGTTGCCATAGCCGTCAGACGATCCGTTTCTTTAACTCGCCAGTTATAAATATTGCGCAGTTGCGTCGTACCTTCTGCAAACAATGCCGCAGTGGCAATGGTCATGGCAGCATCAGGAATATGGTTCATATCCATATCAATAGCGCGTAATGTCCCGGCCGTGCAGGCAATATAGTCATCGCCCCACTCAATTGATGCACCCATCTTTTCGAGTACATCCGCAAAGCGAATATCGCCTTGTACGCTGTTGCGACCAATGCCGGTGACACGCACGGTACCGCCTTTGATTGCGGCTGCGGCAAGAAAATAGGAGGCAGAAGACGCATCCCCCTCCACCAGATATTCACCTGGTGACTGGTAGTGCTGTTTACCCTTAATCAGGAAGTGTTGATACTGCTGATTCTCAACCTCGACACCAAAGCAGCGCATCAGGTGCAGAGTAATATCGATGTAAGGTTTGGAAACCAGCTCACCTTTAATGCTGATACGGGTAGGATTTTCAGCTAACGGAGCCATCATCAGAAGCGCAGTCAAAAACTGGCTGGATACGCTGCCATCTACTGTAACGTCGCCGCCAGTAAACCCACCCCGCAGGCGGACTGGGGGATAATCTGTATTTTCGAGATAGTCTATAGTAGCCCCACCTTGCCGTAGTGCATCGACCAGGTGCCCGATAGGGCGTTCTTTCATGCGTGGTTCGCCCGTCAGGACGACATCCTGCTCACCCAGGCAAAGCGCTGCCGCAAGGGGCCGCATAGCGGTGCCGGCGTTGCCCAGAAACAGCTCTGTGGGCTGTGATGCATGCAGCGGCCCACCCTTTCCTGTCACCTCGCACACCGTACGATCGCTGGAAAGCGTGAACTCAACACCCAGTGCATCAAGCGCATTAAGCATGTGCTTAACATCGTCGCTGTCCAGCAGATTAGTTAATCGGGTTTTACCTTTCGCCAGTGCAGCAAGCAGAAGCGCACGGTTTGACACGCTTTTGGAACCGGGCAAATTAACCGTACCATTAACGCGAGCGATGGGCTGAAGGGTCAGGGAATCTTGCATGTGAAACGTAATCCTTAAAAAACGATGACTCCGCCAGAGGGCGGAGTCGGGTGTCAGTCATTCCACTGACAGTGAAAGACTTAGCCGTGGCGGCGTTCGAAATCAATCATGAAATCGGTCAGCGCTTTAACGCCTTCCAATGGCATCGCATTGTAGATTGAGGCACGCATGCCGCCCACAACACGGTGACCTTTTAATGCGTGCAGACCTGCCTTAAATGACTCTTCCAGGAAGAGGCTGTCCAGCGAGGCATCAGCCAGTTGGAAAGGAATGTTCATTCGGGAACGGTTTTGCAGTGCCACATCGTTACGGTAAAAATCGCTGTTATCGATGAGACCATAGAGTAATCCGGCTTTTGCCTGATTAATTTTTTCCATCTCAGCGACACCACCCTTCTGCTTCAGCCACTTAAAGACCAGGCCACTCAGATACCAGGCAAACGTAGGTGGCGTGTTAAACATGGAATCATTTTCAGCCAGAACGGTGTAGTCAAGGATGGAAGGCACGCTTTGATGCGCGTTGCCGAGAAGATCGTCCCGTACGATAACCAGGGTAAGGCCAGCCGGACCAATATTTTTCTGCGCACCTGCGTAAATCACACCATAGCGCTTGATATCAATTGGGCGTGACAGAATGGTGGAGGAAAGATCGGCGACCACAACCTTGTCACCAAAGTCAGGCTCTTCGTCAATAGCCAGACCGTCAATGGTTTCATTTGGGCAAAAATGCAAATAGGCGGCCGTGTCGCTGACATCCCATTCGCGCATCGGCAGGATGGCGCGCTTACCTTCTTGGGTCGTTTTGACATCCAGCGTCCGCGGTGAGCAATATTTTTCCGCTTCTTTAATGGCACTGTGAGCCCAGTAGCCTCCATCTGCATAGTCCGCACTGGTCGCACTGCCGAGTAAATTGCCCGGTACAGCAGCAAACTGCGCACGTGCGCCGCCATGACAGAATAATACTTTGTAATTGGAAGGAATTTTCAGCAGATCGCGGAAGTCCGCTTCAGCCTCTTCTGCCACCTGAATAAATTCTTTACTGCGGTGGCTGATCTCCATTACTGAAGTTCCCAGACCATGCCAGTTTGTCAGTTCTTGTTCTGCACGGCGGAGTACTTCGCTCGGCAGCATCGCTGGCCCAGAGCTAAAATTATAAATTTGCGTCATTTCCCTCACCACTGTCATATCGAACGGTTATGAATAACGATTCGGTTTTATCACTGCCTTCTGGTGGCTGCAATCATAAATCGAACTGCGGTCACATTTTTTCGGCATGACGCACCGAAGGTTATATTACCAATGTAATCCGGCACGAAATATTGTGAGGCGGCTTCCTTTCATGCAGTCCCGGCTTTGGCTCAGATGACAAAGCATGAGAAAAACGACGGTAAAATTGCGGCGTCTTGATAGCGAACAGACGGTAAAAAACGTATCATTGCGCGCTTTATGTCTCCCCATTTACAGAGAGAGCGGCACCATGACGCAAACTTTTATCCCGGGCAAAGATGCCGCCCTGGAAGACTCCATTTCACGCTTCCAGACCAAATTACAGGATCTGGGTTTTAATATTGAAGAAGCCTCCTGGCTGAATCCTGTGCCACACGTCTGGTCTGTCCACATTCGTGATCGCGACTGCCCCCTCTGCTTCACCAATGGTAAGGGCGCCAGCAAAAAAGCCGCTCTGGCCTCGGCGCTGGGGGAATATTTTGAACGCCTGTCCACGAATTACTTTTTTGCTGATTTCTGGCTTGGCAACAGTATCGCCCAGGGGGATTTTGTTCACTATCCCAATGAAAAATGGTTTGCTCTGCCTGAAGACGACAGCCTGCCTGAAGGCATCCTGGATGCGCGCCTGCGCGCCTTTTACGATCCTGAAAACGCCCTCTCCGCTTCAGATTTAATCGATCTCCAGTCGGGTAATAGCGCACGCGGCATCTGCGCCCTGCCCTTTACCCGTCAGTCCGATCAGCAGACCGTTTATATTCCGATGAATATTATCGGTAACCTGTATGTGTCGAACGGCATGTCCGCCGGCAACACGGCCAACGAGGCACGGGTACAGGGGCTGTCAGAAGTTTTCGAGCGCTATATTAAAAATCGTATCATCGCCGAGTCCATCAGCCTGCCTGCCATTCCTGAATCCGTGATGGCGCGTTACCCCGATGTGGTTGAGGCCATCGCCCGTCTGGAAGCCGAAGGGTTCCCGATTTTTGCCTATGACGCGTCACTGGGTGGGAAATATCCGGTTATCTGCGTTGTGCTGTTTAATCCTGCCAACGGCACCTGTTTCGCCTCTTTTGGCGCGCACCCTGATTTTGGTGTCGCGCTGGAGCGTACCGTTACCGAACTGCTTCAGGGCCGCAGCCTGAAAGATCTGGATGTGTTCACGCCGCCCACGTTTGATGATGAAGAAGTGGCAGAGCACGCCAACCTGGAAACCCACTTTATCGATTCAAGCGGCCTGATCTCCTGGGATCTGTTTAAAGAAACAGCGGATTATCCCTTCGTTGACTGGAAATTTGATGACACCACCGAGCAGGAATTCAGTACGCTCATGGCGATTTTCAAAGCCGAAGGTCAGGACGTTTACATCGCTGATTATGAGCACCTCGGTGTGTATGCCTGCCGCATTATTGTGCCCGGTATGTCAGATATTTATCCGGCTGAAGACTTGTTGCTGGCGAATAACAGCATGGGTGCAGGTATTCGTGAAACGCTTCTGGCCCTGCCCGGCAGCAACTGGAATCCGGAAGAGTACCTGGATTTAATTTCTCAGCTGGACGAAGAAGGTTTTGATGACTTCACGCGTGTCCGCGAGTTGCTGGGACTGGCGACAGGCAAAGATAACGGCTGGTACACGCTGCGCATTGGCGAACTCAAAGCCATGCTGGCCCTGGCTGGCGGTGATCTCGATCAGGCGCTGATCTGGACGGAATGGACAATGGAATTTAATGGCTCCGTATTCAGCCCGGAGCGTGCAAATTATTACCGCTGTCTGCAAACTCTGCTGCTGCTGGCGATGGAAGATGAGCGGAATCCGCTTGAGTATCACGCAGCCTTTGTGCGTATGTATGGTGCTGACGCTGTCGACGCCGCCTCGGCCGCAATCAGCGGTGAGGCGGCCTTCAATGGCCTCCAGCCGGTAGACAGCGATCTTAAGGCTTTCCCTGCTCATCAGGCTTTGCTTGCTGCCTATGAAAAGCTGCAAAAGGCGAAACGTCTTTACTGGAAAAACGCCTAATCTTTCGCGGCTCTGTTTCAGGATAAAGCGATAATAATCTCACAGGCACCTTATTTAATGGGTGCCTTTCTTTTTTTGAGAATAAGTATTTAAGGGATGTATTGTTCAGCGTTTTTATCATCATTATTTAAAGCAACATAACAGATGCATTTCGTTAACTCCGCAGAGATCGTCTTGACGGCACTTCGCCCTCCATTAAACAAAAACTGCATAATTTAAAATATTTTTAATCATTATATTTCAATAAATTAACCGCAAAAATCCCGTCTTTCAGTGAAACACGCTCCGTCCTTGCATGGCTGATCATGATCCAAATCAACTTCTGTAACTGTTGCCTTTGTTATCATTTTTTCAGACAACTTTTGGAGTGAGTTAGTGTGAAAGCTGACAATCCTTTTAATCTGTTATTACCCGCCGCGATGGCGAAAGTGGCTGAAGATGCTGGCGTTTATAAAGCCACTAAACATCCCCTCACCACGACCTTTCTGGCCTTTACTGCGGGCATGTTCATCTCGATTGCTTTCGTGTTTTACATCACGGCTACCACGGGCAGCGGTGCTGTGCCTTATGGCCTGGCAAAACTGATCGGCGGCATCTGTTTTTCACTGGGACTCATACTGGTCGTGGTATGCGGTGCCGATCTGTTCACATCTACCGTCCTCATTGTGGTCGCCAAAGCCAGTGGACGCATCACCTGGGGGCAACTGGCACGAAACTGGATAACCGTTTATATCGGTAACCTGGCTGGCGCGTTATTTTTCGTCACGCTCATGTGGTTCTCCGGTGAACAGATGGTGGCAAACGGCGCGTGGGGATTAAACGTCCTGCAAACAGCCGACCATAAAATGCATCATACTTTTATCGAAGCCGTTTGCCTCGGCACATTGGCCAATTTGATGGTCTGCCTGGCGGTCTGGATGAGCTATTCAGGACGGACATTGACCGATAAAAGCCTGATTATGATTTTGCCGGTGGCCATGTTTGTCGCCTGTGGTTTTGAACACAGTATCGCCAATATGTTTTTGATTCCTTTCGCGATCGTGATACGCGACTTTTCCGGGCCTGAGTTTTGGCAGGCCGCAGGGGCCACAACAGCACAGTTCCCGGCCCTCACCGTTAAAAACTTTATTTTCGACAATCTGATTCCGGTCACGCTCGGTAACATCATTGGCGGCGGCCTGCTAGTCGGATTGACCTACTGGGTAATTTACTTACGCGGTGGTAAAGAAACGCACTAATCCTGTCTCAACGGCATATCGCAGCCTGGTACGCCCGAGAGCAAAAGTCTCCTTAAATAAGGCAGGTATATTATGACCGAACGTAATGCAAAACTCGCTTCAGCCTGGCAGGGATTTACTGAAGGCGAATGGCAGAACAGCGTCAACGTACGCGACTTTATTCAGAAAAACTATACGCCTTATGAAGGCGACGAGTCCTTTCTGGCCGGTGCCACCGAGGCCACCACAACACTGTGGGAGAGCGTGCTGGAAGGCATCAAAATTGAAAACCGCACCCATGCACCAGTCGATTTTGATACCGATCTTGCCTCAACCATCACTTCCCACGATGCCGGTTACATCAATAAATCACTGGAAAAAATTGTTGGCCTGCAAACCGAAGCCCCGTTGAAACGCGCCATTATTCCTTTTGGCGGTATCAAAATGGTTGAAGGCTCATGCAAGGTCTATGGTCGTGAACTCGACGCGTCTCTGAAAAAGATTTTCACGGAATACCGCAAAACGCATAACCAGGGTGTTTTTGATGTTTATACACCTGACATTTTACGCTGCCGTAAATCTGGCGTATTGACCGGCCTGCCTGATGCTTATGGTCGTGGACGCATCATTGGTGATTATCGTCGTGTTGCCCTATACGGCATTGATTATCTGATGACGGATAAGTTTGCTCAGTTCACCTCACTGCAAAACGATCTTGAAAACGGCGTAAACCTGGAAGCCACGATTCGCCTGCGGGAAGAAATTGCTGATCAGCACCGTGCGCTTGAACAAATTAAAGCGATGGCAGCCAAATACGGTCATGATATTTCTGGCCCGGCCACCAACGCGGCTGAAGCCGTTCAGTGGACCTATTATGGCTATCTGGCTGCAGTTAAATCACAGAACGGCGCGGCCATGTCTTTTGGCCGGGTGTCGACTTTCCTCGATATCTACATCGAACGCGACCTCCAGGCAGGTAAACTGAACGAAGAGCAGGCACAGGAACTGATTGACCATCTGGTCATGAAACTGCGCATGGTCCGCTTCCTGCGTACACCGGAATACGATGAGCTGTTTTCTGGCGACCCTATCTGGGCCACCGAATCGCTGGCGGGGATGGGCGTTGATGGTCGCACGCTGGTCAGTAAAACCACGTTCCGTTTCCTGAACACGCTGTACACCATGGGCCCCTCCCCTGAACCAAACATGACCATTCTGTGGTCTGAAAAACTGCCCGTTAACTTCAAAAAATATGCGGCTAAAGTTTCAATCGACACCTCGTCACTGCAGTATGAAAATGACGACCTGATGCGTCCTGACTTTAACAACGATGATTACGCCATTGCCTGCTGTGTCAGCCCTATGATCGTCGGCAAGCAAATGCAGTTCTTTGGTGCCCGCGCCAACCTGGCAAAAACCTTGCTGTACGCGATCAACGGCGGCATGGACGAAAAACTGAAAATGCAGGTGGGGCCGAAAGAAGCCAAAATCATGGATGAAGTGCTCGATTTCGACGTCGTGATGGCCCGTCTGGATCACTTCATGGACTGGCTGGCAAAACAGTATGTCACCGCACTGAACATCATCCACTTCATGCATGATAAATACAGCTATGAAGCGTCACTCATGGCGCTGCACGATCGTGATGTTTACCGCACCATGGCCTGCGGTATCGCCGGACTGTCTGTAGCTGCGGATTCACTCTCAGCCATTAAATATGCCAAAGTGAAACCCGTACGTGATGAAGATGGCCTGGCAATTGATTTCGACATCGAAGGCGACTATCCCCAGTTCGGTAACAACGATCCGCGCGTGGACGACCTAGCATGCGACCTGGTTGAACGGTTTATGAAGAAAATTCAGAAACTGGAAACATATCGCAACGCGGTGCCAACGCAGTCCGTTCTGACCATTACCTCTAACGTCGTTTATGGCAAGAAAACCGGTAATACGCCAGACGGCCGCCGTGCAGGCGCCCCCTTTGGCCCCGGCGCTAACCCCATGCACGGTCGCGACCAGAAAGGAGCGGTAGCATCGCTGACCTCGGTAGCGAAATTACCCTTTGCGTACGCTAAAGACGGTATCTCTTATACTTTCTCCATCGTGCCTAATGCGCTTGGCAAAGATGATAATGTACGTAAAACCAATCTGGCAGGACTAATGGATGGTTACTTCCATCATGAGGCCAGTATTGAAGGCGGCCAGCATCTGAATGTTAACGTGATGAACCGGGAAATGTTGATGGACGCAATGGATAACCCTGAGAAATATCCTCAGTTAACCATCCGCGTTTCGGGCTATGCCGTTCGCTTTAACTCGCTCACCAAAGAGCAGCAGCAGGACGTGATTACCCGTACCTTTACCCAGTCACTCTAGTTCACCCTTGAGGCTCCTTCATGGAGCCTCTTCTTTCGAGTCAGGTTTGGTCGCTGTCTGTATGACGGATAACCACCAAAATTGATTTCCCGTTCAGAGCGCACCGGAGAGTGCGCCACCTGCTTCGCAGGCTCATCAGGAGAATACATCGCAATGTCTGCCATTGGTCGCATCCACTCATTTGAATCATGCGGAACCGTAGACGGTCCCGGCATCCGTTTTATCACCTTTTTTCAGGGCTGCCTGATGCGCTGCCTGTACTGCCACAACCGTGATACATGGGACACGCATTGCGGCAAAGAAATTACCGTCGACGCGCTCATGGCGGACGTTCTGTCTTATCGCCATTTCATGAATGCGTCCGGTGGCGGGGTGACGGCTTCAGGCGGTGAGGCCATTTTGCAGGCGGAGTTTGTGCGCGACTGGTTTCGCGCATGTCAAGCTGAGGGCATTCATACCTGCCTTGACACCAACGGCTTTGTCCGCCGCTACGATCCCGTTATTGATGAATTACTGGATGCAACAGATTTGGTGATGCTTGACCTCAAGCAGATGAACGATGACATCCACCAGATTCTTGTCGGTGTGTCGAATCATCGCACACTCGATTTTGCGCGCTATCTTCAGAAGAAAGGAAAACGGACGTGGATTCGTTTCGTCGTCGTGCCCGGCTATTCTGATGATGATGACAGTGTCCATCGCTTAGGTGCATTTACGCAGGATATGGCAAATGTGGAGAAGATTGAGCTTCTGCCTTATCACGAGCTGGGTAAGCATAAATGGATTGCGATGGGTGAAGAGTACAAGCTCGACGGTGTAAAACCGCCCAGTAAAGCGACCATGGAACGGGTCAAGCATATTCTTGCCAGCTACGGACATGAAGTGATGTATTGACAGGCCACGTCACCGCAGTCAGTAAACGATAACCGTCTGACAGTCAGCGCAGCCAGACGGCGAAGGTTAAGTGTCACCGCCTGGTTATCGTTATGATCAGGCATGTGCCACTGGCGTGGCATGGTGATCGGCTTTACGCAGTAACATGACTAGGTAAACCAGCGCTACCGCCGCGATCATAACGAACAGCAGACGGTCGGAATAACTTTGCATCAGCATGGCCGTCATGCTTGGTCCGGCCAGGCTGCCCACGGTGTAGCTCAGTAACAGCGCCTGATTCATTGCCACCAGTTCATGGTGCGCCACGGTTTCGCAGGCCCATGACATAGCGACCGGATAAAGCGTAAAACCTGCCAGCCCCAGCACAAACAGGGCTGGGGCCATTGCGGCATTTGTCAGCATCGCAATCGCGCCGAGGATCACCACAAATACCTGCACTCGCAGTACCATCATGCGGCCAAAGCGGTCAGCAAGCCGACCAATCGGCCACTGCCCGACAATGCCGGCACTCACCAGCAAGGCCATCCAGTAACCCACGTTGGCATCACTCATACCCTGATGAGAAAGATAGAGCGGCATCAAGCCGTACAGCGATCCCAGAACAATGCCAGAAATAATACAGCCGTTAATGCCGAGACGAGAACTGCGACGACGCAGCATAGGTAAAATTCGTCCGCCTGGCGTAGCTTCTACGGTATCGCTGTTGGCAGAAACCTGCGTGAAGATTAACGGTAAGATGGCGCTGATGACCGTGGCGGTTACCCAGGGAATCACACTCAGTAATTCGGTAGACAGTTTGCTCACCAGCAGTTGTCCGGCAACCGTACCCAGGTAATAGACGATCATATAGGCAGCGAGCAACTGCCCACGGTTACGTACTGTTCCACTGCATAACAATGCGCTTTCCACCACGACCCAGACTAACGCGCAGCCGATACCGGCCGTGAAGCGCAGCAATGTCCATGCCCAGAATCCTTCCAGCGCCAGCATGCACAGTGTCGACAGCGCAAAAAGGCCGGTCGCCAGATAATAGCTTCGGTTAAAACCGTATCGCTTGATCAGCCAGCCAGCCACTAAAGTGCCCAGCAGGTTACCGGTGTAATACGACGAACTCACCACGCCTACCTGCCATGTTGCCAGCGCATCATGCGTCAGCCAAAGGGGCACTAACGTATTCAGTACCGCAATGGAAACGGTCATTAATAACAGGCCGCAGAGCAGCAATATCACAGGACGTGACCAGGTCGACATAGGGGATAAAAACCAAAAGAAATGAAGGAAATTGCGCGCAGTTTGCCATCGCGCGTTGTAAAGTCAACGGGAGGAATGAGGGTGCAGCACATTTTGCTGCGTGACCATTTAAATTATTTATCTTCAGTAAGTTAGCCATCTGTCAGGCATCAGATAACTTTGCGCTATCTCTATGATAATCTGAATTTTTACGCTTTCTGCCCGCGTCGTCATCGATAATGTTTATTTGTGATAAATTTTAAACGTGTTGAAGGATGCCTTGCGGTAAAGATAAAAAAACCCAGCCTGAGCTGGGTTATTTAAGACAGGGTGAACGCTTAGCCAATAAATTCCAGGCCGTTCATATAAGGACGTAATACCTCTGGCACGGCGATGCGGCCGTCCTGCTGCTGGTAATTTTCCAGCACGGCAACCAGTGTACGTCCTACGGCCAGGCCCGAGCCATTCAGGGTATGCACCAGACGCGGTTTTTTATCCTGCTTATTGCGGGTTCGCGCCTGCATACGGCGAGCCTGGAAATCCCCCATGTTTGAGCAAGAAGAGATTTCACGGTAGGTATTTTGCGCCGGTAACCATACTTCTAAATCGTAGGTTTTTGTCGCACCAAAGCCCATATCACCGCTGCACAGCAAGACCTTGCGATACGGCAGGTTCAGCAGTTGCAACACTTTTTCAGCATGGCCAACCAGCTCTTCCAGCGCATCCATAGAGGTTTCAGGCGCGACGATTTGTACCATTTCAACTTTGTCGAACTGGTGCATACGGATGAGCCCACGCGTATCACGGCCATAGGAGCCTGCTTCAGAGCGGAAGCAGGGTGTATGTGCCGTAAGCTTCAGCGGCAGGCTCTCTTCTTCAACAATTTCATCCCGCACAAGGTTAGTCAGCGGCACTTCAGCGGTCGGAATGAGCGCGTAATGGCTGCTTTCGGATTCTTCTTCCAGCGGGCGGGTATGGAACAGATCTTCACCAAACTTAGGTAACTGGCCTGTACCGTATAAGGTCGCATGGTTGACCAGGTAAGGGACGTAAGTTTCCAGATAACCATGTTGTTCCGTGTGCAGGTCAATCATGAACTGGCTGAGCGCACGGTGCAGGCGAGCAATCTGGCCTTGCATAACCACGAAGCGTGAGCCGGTGAGTTTCACTGCCGCAGCAAAGTCCAGCCCTTTAGCCGCTTCGCCCAGCTCAACGTGATCTTTCACCTCAAAATCAAACTGGCGGGGTTCACCCCAGCGACTGATTTCCAGGTTTTCCGTGTCGTCTTTCCCCAGCGGCACTTCATCCGCAGGAAGATTCGGCAGCGCCAGGCTGAAATCGCGGATCTGATTTTGCAGCTCGTCCAGTTCTGCTTTAGCCGCATCCAGGCGTTCGCCCAGGCTGTTCACTTCCTGACGCAGTGGCTCGATGTCTTCCCCACGTGCTTTGGCCTGACCGATGGATTTGGAGCGGGAGTTGCGCTCGGCCTGCAGGTTTTCCGTTTCAACCTGCAAGACTTTGCGACGCTCTTCGAGCGAACGCAGCATTTCCACATCCAGTTTAAATCCTCGGCGTGCCAGTTTTTCTGCGACTGCGTCTGGCTCATTACGCAGCAGATTGGGATCGAGCATGCTTATCCTGTGTATTTATGAGTTAAAAGAAGGGGACGCACTCCCGCTGGAATGCGTTGAAAACATTGACCACATTACCGCAACGTCTGTTTCAGCGGTAGCGTTTTGTCGGGCTATTTTGATCGAGTTCGGTCAGCCAGGCCAGCTTTTCGCCAATTTTGCCTTCAAGACCGCGTTGAGTGGGATGATAGTAACGCGTTTGCGCCATTTCGGGTGGGAAATAGACTTCACCCGCAGCATAGGCATTGGCTTCGTCATGCGCATAGCGATAGCTTTCGCCCAGCCCCATCTCTTTCATTAGCTTCGTGGGGGCATTGCGCAAATGATCGGGAACATCGAAATCTGGATGGTCGCGTGCATCACGCATCGCCGCCTTAAACGCGTTATAGACGGCGTTACTTTTTGGCGCACAGGCGAGATAGACAATGGCCTGCGCAATCGCTCGCTCCCCTTCTGCCGGACCAACCCGGGTGAAACAGTCCCAGGCCGCAATAGCCACCTGCATGCCTCGTGGATCGGCATTGCCGACGTCTTCAGACGCAATGGCCAGTAGCCGACGCGCGACATACAGCGGATCGCCACCGGCGGTAATAATACGGGCGTACCAGTACAGGGCGGCATCCGGCGCCGATCCCCGGACGGATTTATGCAAGGCAGAAATCAGGTCATAAAAGCGATCGCCTTTATTATCGAACCGGGCAGACCGTTCCCCCGCCACTTCGGTCAGCAACTGGGGCGTCAGCTCACGTTTGCCTGTGCCGTTGGTTTCGGCCATATCGGCCATCATTTCCAGCGTATTCAGAGCACGTCGTGCATCGCCGTTGACCAGTTCCGCAATCATACGCCGCGTATTGTCAGGTAACAGGATATCGCTGTTGCCATAACCCCGACTGGCATCCTGCATCGCCTGGTCAAGCACCTGCTCAATATCTTCTGTGGTCAGGGATTTAAGTAAATAGACACGAGCACGTGACAGCAGTGCGGAGTTCAGCTCAAAGCTGGGATTTTCTGTCGTGGCACCGATAAACGTGATAGTGCCGTCTTCAATATGGGGAAGAAACGCATCCTGCTGACTTTTGTTGAAGCGATGGACTTCATCTACAAACAGGATAGTGCGGCGGCCCGCCTGCTTGCTCAGCCTTGCGCGTTCAATGGCTTCACGAATCTCTTTGACACCAGAGGTGACCGCAGAAATACGCTCAACGTCCGCATTGCCATAGTGAGCGATAATCTCGGCCAGCGTTGTTTTTCCTGTCCCTGGCGGTCCCCAGAGAATCATGGAGTGCAGGTGCCCCGCTTCGATCGCGCGCGGCAACGGTTTACCCGCAGCCAGCAGGTGCTGCTGTCCAATGTATTGCTTCAGGGTTGCTGGCCGCATACGCGCGGCCAGCGGTTTAAAATCTTCACTGGAAAAATCCAGGGACAGGTTACCCACTACCACCTCACTGACGTTGGTCATCCACCGTGACGCCTTTTGGCGGGGTGAATGTGAATTTATCCGGGCTAATCGGGCCGTTTTTCTGGCTCTTTAGCTGGTAGTTACTGCGCTGCCCATCCTGCTCGATGGTGCTAAACTGATTAATGGTGCCATCTGGCGTCACGTCAATCGTGAACTGCTTGAGGTTGCCATCGCTTTTCTTCGGCGTCAGTTCAAATTTGTCACCCTGCTGTTTTACGTTGTATTGCTGCCAGTCACTGGCCTGATTACGGGCAATCAACATAAACGGTGTATTGCTGGTCGCATTCTTCAACAGGCTGACCGTAGCTTGTTCAACAAACGGGTTATAGAACCATAACGATTTCCCGTCAGAAATAATGATGCTCTCGTCGGGTGCGGTCATATGCCAGTTGAACAGACTGGGGCGCTTAACCCAGAGCTCGCCTTCACCCTCCTGCACGTTGGCACCGCTTCCATCGGTCACCTTTTGAGTAAAGCTGGCGTGGAAGCTGTTAACTTTATTAAGCCGCTGTTGCAGGTCGCTCGACGCATCGGCGAGAACGTTGGCTGACCCCAAAGCGGCCAGCAGGCCTAAGGCGATTACGCGTAATTTCATCTGCTTAAATCCTTATTAAATCGTTTCCCGTTGATCACGTGACTAAGCCTGGTCGCTGTCCTGCGTTTAATACAGGAGAAAAAACCGAAACACTAATCAACTATGGGGGTTAACCGCTAAAAAACAATGAGCCAGTGGAAACTGGCTCATTGTTTTGTGTTTCAAAGCTTATCGTTCAGGCTTTACATATCATGGGGTGGTGGAGAGAGCACTTCACGGTTACCGTTGTGGCCCGGTGACGAGACGATGCCCTGTGCTTCCATCTGTTCAATGATGCGCGCAGCACGGTTATAACCGATACGGAACTGACGCTGTACGCCCGAAATCGAGGCGCGTCGCTTATCCACCACAAAGGCAACAGCCTGATCGAACAACGGATCGAGTTCTTCATCGCTGTCAATGCCGCCCCCGCCTTCACTTTCTTCGCCCGCCGTAATGCTTTCAATATATTGCGGACGCCCGCGCGCTTTCCAGTCCTGCACGACAGCATGTACTTCCTGATCGCGCACAAAGGCACCGTGAACACGCACCGGCATTGATGAGTTGGGCGGCATGTAAAGCATATCGCCCATCCCCAGTAACGATTCTGCACCGCCCTGATCAAGGATGGTTCGCGAGTCAATTTTACTTGAGACAGTAAACGCGATACGGGTAGGAATGTTGGCTTTGATGAGGCCGGTAATGACGTCAACTGACGGACGCTGGGTTGCCAGAACAAGGTGGATTCCCGCCGCACGCGCTTTCTGTGCAAGACGTGCAATCAGTTCTTCCACTTTCTTACCGACAGCCATCATCAAATCGGCGAACTCATCCACCATCACCACGATGTAAGGCAGTTTTTCCAGCACTGGCGGCGTCATATCCATGCTGTCGCCTGGCTTCCAGAACGGATCGGGAATCGGCCGCCCCATTGCATCCGCCTGCGCCACTTTTTCGTTGTAGCCAGCCAGATTACGTACACCCAGCGCCGACATCAGCTTATAGCGACGCTCCATCTCACCGACACTCCAGCGCAGCGCGTTCGCCGCATCTTTCATATCGGTCACGACTTCGGTCAGCAGATGCGGAATGCCTTCGTAAACGGAAAGCTCGAGCATCTTGGGGTCAATCATAATAAAGCGCACGTCTTCCGGCGTGGCTTTATACAGCATGCTGAGGATCATCGCATTCACGCCGACGGACTTACCGGAACCGGTTGTACCCGCTACCAGTAAGTGTGGCATTTTAGCCAGATCGGCGACGACCGGCTGGCCGGCAATATCTTTACCCAGCACCACAGACAGCGGCGAGGGATTGTCACGGAATTTTGGACAATCCAGCACTTCACGCAGGTAAACGGTCTGGCGATGTCGGTTGGGTAATTCCAGACCAACATAGGGTTTGCCAGGGATCACTTCAACCACACGCACTGCCGTAGTCGACAGGGAGCGGGCCAAATCGCGTGACAGGTTAGAGATACGCGCCGCTTTCACGCCCGGCGCGAGATCCAGTTCAAAACGGGTAATCACAGGTCCTGGCGAAATGCCCACCACCTCGGCCTTGACGCGGTAGTCACCCAGACGCGCTTCAACCAGTCTTGCTGTCTGCTCAAGGGCAAACATATCAACCGGTTCTTCCTCTTCCGGCGGCGCGGTCAGGAGATCGAGTGACGGTAAGGGTGTAGAAGGTTTTTCCAGTGGCTGCTCGTGACGCATCAGGAAGGGGTGAATCAGGCTGTCATGCACGGATGGCTTCGCCTCCGTGACCGGCTCCGGCTGCTGCGCAGGCGCGGCAAAATGATCGGCCGCAAAGGTCTGGGCCGATTCTACACGCTGAGCCGCAGGCTGTTCTGGTGCAGCCTGAACGTGCTGCCAGGGCTCATGTTGTGGCGCGACCTCGCTGACGTCCGGCGATGCTGCAATGGTGAACAGCGGCTCGACAGGGCCATCGTCGACCAGGTCCTTCATTGGGGAGAAATCGAAGGCCGCTGACGTATCCAGATTGAAAACGGGTGCATTGTCTTCAGGCACCGTTTCATAGCGCTGTTGCTGTTGCTGTGCGAACTGACGCGCCAGCGAGGCCTGCTGCAATGCCAGCTCATCGTCCTCGTGCGCGTCGTCCTGCTGCCAGCTTTCGCCATAGCGTTGCTGCTGCTCTGACTGGAACGCCTGACGCAACTCTGCCTGTTGCAGCGCATCCTGCTCCTCTGCTGACCAGTCAGTGAGTGACGTATCTTCTTTCGTAGGTTGTGATGACGGCAGTTCAGCACGTTTGGCTTTTTCTTCCGCCATACGCTGTGAAGGCAGTTTAATACCATACGAGGCCAGCTCACGTCGGGTAGGCAGTTTAACCGGATTAGGCCGCGGCAGCGCCGGACCAATCCCCTGTTTCACCTGTGGATTCGACACCGTTTCAGGGACAGGTTCAAACAGCGGTGAGGATGCTGATGATGCTGCGGTTGCCGCAGCACCGGCAACGGCAGCGCTGTTCAGCGAGGCTGCCGACGTGGCTTCACGCCAGTTACCCATTTTGGGTTCGTCATCCTCATAAGCGGTAAAGTGCGGGGCAGCCGCCGGTGCATCGTCCGGTAACTCAAAGCGGTAGCGCGGCGGTTCAGTGAGAGGCTTCTCCTGTGACATCGGCTCGCGCGGTGCAGTGTGCGTCACCGGGGAAGGATGAGGCGATGCCGCAACAGGCGAAACAGGTTCAGGCGTCGCTGCAACCTGTTCAGGCTCAGGTGAAGCTGATGGCGCACTGACAGGCGTTGCCGCCATTGTTGCGGCAGCAGGCTGCGCAGGTGCTGTGGCAGTAGCCTGAGCGCTTGCCGTCGGTGTCGTGGTCGCAGATACTTCGGCTGTGGCCGCAACAGCGGCGCGGGTGGCGGTGGCGGCCCTGGCTAACAGTGGATCATGCGCATCCAGATCGGGCTGCGCCTTACGCGGCGCGGTTAGCAATACGTCATCGTCGTCGTCCGTCTGAGCATGAAGGACGGGTGCGCTCTCGTGATAATCGTCTGCTTCGTCCTCTTCATGCCAGGGTTCATCATGACGTGAGCGGTTGCTGGCGAATGTCAGCACGCCCATGACCACGCCACCGATTCTTTCCGCAATGGTTAACCATGACCAGCCCGTATACAGCGTGATCCCTGCGGCCCAGATGCAGAGCAAAGTCAGTGTGCCACCTGCCGGACTGAACCAGGGTGAAATGGCATTACTGACGAGGCTGCCAATGACGCCTCCGGAAGCGAAATACCAGATGTCGTCCGCGTTGAGCGCGGCCATCCCACAGGTGGTGACGACCAGGGCCAGGACACCGATTAAGCGTAAACCAATGGCAAAGTAGTCCACATAATCCTGGTTATCCCGCTGGCGAAACGCTATCCAGCACAGCCCCAGTATGACCGGCGGAATGGCATAGGCCATCACACCAAAGATGAAAAGCAACGTATCAGCCAGCCATGCGCCGACTGTGCCACCCATGTTATGGATAGGTTCATGCCAGGCCGTTTGCGACCAGCTCGGATCGGAAGGATTAAAGCTGACCAGGGAAACCATCAGGTAGATGGCGAACAATGCCACCAAAATAAGTAACGCTTCCAGCAGACGGCGTCCGCTGCTCAGCGACTGTAACGAAACGTCTTTATCTTCTGTGTATTCCTGGCTCAAGAGATCTCTCCAGGTGCCTGTAAAGTAAGAAACAACAGCGTCGGGCTCACCCGACGCTGGTCCTGTATGTATTCACAGGAGTGTACCGAAATTTCTCAGGCTTTGCACCTGCCACGCATCAGCGCGTTTTGATCACCAGACGATTGCTCTGTTTGACCTCTTCCATCACCACATAAGTACGCGTGTCGTTTACGCCTGGCAGGCGCAGCAAGGTTTCACCCAGCAGCTTGCGGTAAGCGGACATATCAGGCACGCGCGTTTTAAGCAGGTAGTCGAAATCACCAGAAACCAGGTGACACTCTTGAGTTTCTTCAAGTTTTTGCACAGCGGCGTTAAATTGCTCAAACACATCAGGTGCGCCACGATTCAGAGTAATCTCAACAAATACCAGTAATGAAGCATCCAGGTAGTGAGGGTTGAGTTGCGCAGTATAGCCAAGGATGAATCCCTGGCGTTCAAGACGGCGTACACGCTCAAGACAAGGTGTAGGAGATAATCCTACACGTTTGGAAAGTTCCACGTTTGAGATGCGACCGTCTTTCTGCAATTCATTGAGAATGTTTCTGTCGATCCTGTCGAGATCCTTACCGGGGCGTTTCTTATTATCTACCATTATTATTGTCTCTCTTCATTCCTTCCCTTTACCTGCCATCCCCTGAAAACGGTCATTGTTCGGGGCATTTTTGAAGTGAAATAACGGCGTCTGAGCGCATTCGTACCTATTTGTATGACGCATGCTGTCTGTCCACCGCATGCGTCATGACCAATATCAGACGATAAAATTCGTTCGGTACTCTGCCCAAAACCCGGCGGCAACACCCGTTTTGTTCAGACTAAGTTATTCGCTTCTCACACTGTTTTCGCAAATGCGCAGGCGATTGTCAAAGTAAAATGTCTAAATTCAGGACAAGATGCCAGACACTTCGCTGGGTCACTGTTTTTAAATGAGTATTTTCGTGCGATGGTGGTCTGTAAACTGAATTTTTGCCCCCTTTTGGCACAGGAGGCAGGCGAAAAAGCCATTCATCGTCTACGCCGTTTGCAGCAATCGCTAACAAAAGTGCGCAAGTGTTGTCATTGCTACGGCATATTCCCTACAATCGCAGGTTATGTCAGGTGAATAAAACTGAGGAACGCATGAGTACGGCTAAACACAGTAAGTTGCTCATTTTGGGCTCTGGTCCGGCAGGTTATACCGCGGCCGTCTATGCTGCACGCGCCAATTTGAATCCAGTACTGATTACCGGGCTGGAAAAAGGCGGTCAGCTGACCACCACGACGGAAGTGGAAAACTGGCCGGGCGACCCGCATGATCTGACAGGTCCCTCGCTGATGGAACGTATGCATGAGCATGCCGAGAAATTTAACACGGAAATTATTTTCGATCATATTCATACGGTCGATCTGCAGAACCGTCCCTTCCGTCTGACCGGTGACAGTGGCGAATATACTGCCGATGCGCTGATTATTGCCACGGGTGCATCAGCACGCTATCTGGGCTTACCGTCGGAAGACGCTTTTAAAGGCAAAGGCGTTTCGGCCTGTGCGACCTGTGATGGTTTCTTCTACCGCAACCAAAAAGTCGCCGTTATCGGTGGCGGAAACACCGCGGTTGAAGAAGCACTTTATCTGGCGAATATCGCCTCTGAAGTGCATTTAATTCACCGCCGCGACAGCTTCCGCGCAGAGAAAATCCTTATTGATCGTCTGATGGAAAAAGTCAGCAACGGCAATATCGTGTTGCATACACACAGAACGCTGGAAGAAGTGGTCGGCGATCAGATGGGCGTGACGGGGCTGACGCTGCGTTCAACGCTGAATACCGAAGAGACCGAAACGCTGGACGTTGCCGGCCTGTTTGTTGCTATCGGACACAGCCCGAATACGGCGATTTTCGATGGTCAGCTGGCGCTGGAAAACGGCTACATCAAGGTACAGTCCGGCCTGCATGGTAATGCCACGCAAACCAGTATCCCTGGCGTGTTTGCCGCAGGTGACGTCATGGACCATATCTACCGTCAGGCCATTACCTCTGCCGGTACCGGTTGTATGGCTGCGTTAGATGCAGAGCGTTATCTTGACGGATTGGTTAAGAACGATAAGTAAGTTGTTAATAACCTGATCTTAATTGTTTGAGGCGACTGTTTTTCAGTCGCCTTTTTTATTATCACCATGCTAAATTCAGGCGCCGGGTGTGAGGACCAGCCTCATTTCATTTGTCTTTGCCACATTGGGTTTCGCATGAATAAATCGCGTCAGCAGCATCTTACTCGTTGGCTTCGTCAACAGTGTCATCATGCTGGCCCCTGGTTGCGCGTTACGTCGTTGCTGGGCTGCGCTGGCGCGCTTCTGATTATCATGCAGGCATGGCTTTTAGCGTCGCTCCTGCAGGCGCTGATTATTGACAGGCATTCTCCAGCCTCCCTTTTGTCCTCATTTTCACTTCTGATCCTGTGCTTTGTTCTGCGCGCCGCGCTGAATTATGCCCGGGAGCAGGCTGGATTCCGTGCCGGGCAGGCCATCCGTCAGGCTTTGCGTAAACAGGTGCTGGATCGTCTGGCAGCGTTGGGTCCGGCCTGGATACAGGGCAAGCCCGCCGGCAGCTGGGCAACGTTACTGCTTGAGCAAACCGAGGATATGCAGGCCTATTACGCGCGTTATTTGCCACAGATGACGCTGGCGGCGGTCATTCCCTGTTGCATATTGCTCACCCTGTTTCCGTTAAACTGGGCGGCAGGTCTGATCCTGTTCGCGACCGCGCCGTTGATCCCGCTTTTTATGGCCCTGGTCGGCATGGGCGCGGCCGAGGCTAATCGCCGCAACTTTGTGGCGCTCGCACGCCTGAGTGGCAACTTTCTGGATCGCTTGCGTGGCCGGGAAACCCTGCGTCTGTTTCATCGGGCAGACGCCGAAAAACAGGCGATTGCTGACGCCACGACGGATTTCCGTCAACGGACGATGGAGGTTCTGCGTCTGGCCTTTCTTTCTTCGTCAGTACTGGAATTTTTTGCGTCGCTGTCCATCGCCGTTGTCGCCGTTTATTTTGGCTTTTCCTATTTGGGCGAACTGCACTTTGGTGATTATGGCCGCGGCGTGACGCTGTTTGCCGGCTTCCTGGTACTGATTCTGGCCCCGGAATTTTTTCAGCCTCTGCGCGATCTGGGCACGTTCTACCATGCTAAAGCGCAGGCAATCGGCGGTGCCGATGCGCTTGAACGCTTTATGCAGGAAACGCCAGAGGCCGAAAACACATCCGCCAGCGACGCCTTTAGCGCAACGGCGCCAGTAGAGCTGGTGGCAGAAAATCTGACGGTGCACGCGCCCAATGGCCATCGGCTCTGCGGCCCGCTCACCTTCACCCTGCGCGCAGGCACACGCGTCGCGCTGGTGGGCAAAAGCGGTGCAGGCAAAACCGCACTGTTAAATGCCTTGCTGGGCTTTTTACCCTATAAGGGATCGCTGAAAGTTAACGGCATTGAACTTCACCGTATCGCACGCCATGACTGGCATCGGCATCTTGCCTGGGTCGGCCAGAATCCCCAGCTACCCGCCGCAACGTTACGGGACAATATCATCATGGATGCGCCGCACGATCCCGCACGGCTAAGTGCCTTAACCGCATCATGTGGGATCGATGAATTTCTTTCCCGACTGCCTGCCGGACTGGATACCGAACCGGGGGATGCCAGTCATCACTTATCGGTCGGTCAGGCACAGCGCATTGCCGTAGCCCGCGCGCTGTATAAACCCGCCCAGTTATTGTTACTGGATGAGCCCGCTGCCAGCCTGGACAGTCAAAGTGAACATCATGTGATGCAGGCATTAAATCAGGCGGCCACGCGCCAGACGACACTAATGATCACCCACCAAATTGATCTGCTTCAGACATGGGATGCGATCTGGGTAATGCAGGCCGGTCAGATCGTACAGCAGGGCGACTGGCAGACGCTGACTGCGTCCGGTCCGTTCAGTGATTTATTACAACACCGGCAACAGGAGATTTTCTGATGACGGCTCTGCGTCCCTTTCTGCGGCTATGGCTGCGTCATCCCTTCCGCCTGACGTCAGGGATCGTGCTGGCGATTGTCACGCTGTTAGCCAGTATCGGCTTGCTCACGTTGTCGGGCTGGTTTCTGGCCGCCTCTTCTGTAGCCGGTGTGGCTGGCCTGTATAGTTTCAACTATATGCTTCCCGCCGCTGGCGTGCGCGGCGCAGCGATTACCCGTACCGCCGCCCGGTATTTTGAGCGGTTAGTAAGTCACGACGCAACGTTTCGGGTTTTACAGCATCTGCGCGTCTTCACGTTTAGCCGCCTGATTGCGCTTTCTCCCGGCCAGCTCGCGCTTTTTCGTCAGGCCGATCTGCTTAATCGTTTTGTTGGTGATGTGGATACGCTGGATCATCTCTATTTGCGGGTCCTCTCGCCGCTGCTGGGCGCGTTTATCGTTATCGTCGTGGTAACAGCCGGCCTCAGCCTGATTGATCTGCACCTGGCGCTGGTGCTGGGCGGCATTCTGCTTACGCTGCTCTGCCTTTTTCCCCCGCTGTTCTACCGTCTGGGCGCGCCCACCGGCATCGCGATTGCCCGGCAGCGATCGCGCTGGCGAGAGCAGTTAATGCACTGGCTGGCGGGACAGGCAGAACTGACACTGTATGGTAACGCTACCCGCTGGCGGGCCAGGCTGGACGAAGATGAGCAGCAGTGGCAGGACGCACAACGTCAGCAGGAGCGTTTACAGGCGCTGGCGCAAAGTCTGCTGCTGTTATGCAATGGCCTCACTGTTACTGCCCTGCTCTGGCTGAGCGCAACAAGCATTGCGCAGCAGCAACTGCCCGGACCGCTCATTGCCCTGGTGGTGTTTTGTGCCCTGGCAGCTTTTGAAGCACTGGCGCCGATCGCGAGCGCCTTTTTGCCCCTGTCTCAGGTAATCACGGCAGCACAACGCGTCAATGACGTTATCGATCAGTCGCCTGCCATCCTCTTTCCATCCACAAGCACGGTTCCCGCCGGTGCGCTGCAAATCAGGATTGACGCGCTGGATTTCCGTTATCCGGGACGACCTGAAAAGGTGTTGGGTCAGTTTTCACTGACGATGAAAGCCGGTGAACGTATTGCCCTTCTCGGCCCCACAGGCTGCGGCAACTCCACCTTGCTTGGGCTGCTCACCCGCGCCTGGGAGGCGCAACAGGGCGAAATCGTATTGAACAGTGTACCGCTTGCGGACTGGGATGAAGCCCAACTTCGCCAGCGCATCAGCGTAGTCACCCAGCGCGTCCATGTGTTTAGTCAGACGCTACGGGACAATTTGTTGCTAGCCTGCCCCACCGCCAGTGATGCAATGCTTGAAAATGCACTGGTGCAAACCGGGCTTCAGGGCCTGCTGGAAAATGAGGAAGGGCTTAATGCCTGGCTGGGTGAAGGCGGCCGTCCGCTGTCGGGTGGAGAGCTACGCCGCCTGGCCATCGCCCGGGCGATGTTACACAACGGCGACTTATGGCTTCTGGACGAGCCGACTGAAGGACTTGATGCCACCACCGAGCAGCAGATTCTCGCCCTCCTGCAACAGATCACCACGGGTAAAACGGTCATTATGGTAACGCATCGTCTGCGCGGCCTGGCGCAAATGGACCGAATTTGCCTTATGGACAGCGGTAAGATCGTCGAGCAGGGAAATCATTCTGAATTAGTCGCAAAAGGTGGACGTTACTGGCGTTTCCAGCAGCGCTTTGCGCTATAGTGCTGAGCAAACGCTGAGGGGTACATTACCGCGATGAGACTGGTTCAACTGTCACAAGAGTCGTTGCGCTTTCCGCCACCGGAAACCGCGCTGCGCGAGCCGAACGGCCTGCTGGCGATGGGCGGCGATCTCTCCCCTGCACGCCTGCTGAGTGCCTATCAGCAGGGTATTTTTCCCTGGTTCTCGCCCGGCGATCCGATTTTGTGGTGGTCACCCGATCCGCGAGCGGTGTTATTCCCGACGCAGTTCCATCTCAGTCGCAGTATGAAGCGGTTTCATCAGCAGTCACCTTATCGGGTGACGATGAATGAGGCCTTTGGCGATGTCGTTGACGGCTGTGCCCTGGGCCGCGAAGAAGGTACATGGATTACGTTTGAAGTGAAACGCGCCTGGCAGAAGCTCTATGAACTGGGCCACGCGCATTCGATTGAAGTCTGGCGCGATCAAACCCTTGCAGGTGGCATGTACGGTCTGGCGTTGGGACAAATCTTTTGCGGCGAATCGATGTTCAGCCTGCAACCCAATGCGTCAAAAACGGCCTTACTGGTATTCTGTCAGCATTTTATTAAGCACGGGGGCCAGTTAGTGGATTGTCAGATACTTAACCCCCATACCGCTTCGCTGGGAGCGGTTGAGATTGCACGCGATCGTTATCTTGAGCAGGTAAAAAACCTGGCATCCCTGGCCGTTGACAGCGGCTGCTGGCGTAATCAAACCCTTTTTTAAAAGTTGCGTAGATGTTTTGCACACATAAAGTCGGTTAAGTGATATAATAGCCAGGTTTGGTATGTCGTCCGCGCTTGGTTTTCAAGCCGGAATTGCCAGGCTGGGAATCTCATCGCACTCTCGGAACTGTTTCAATCGTGCGCGTGTTACCGGTTGATTCAGATTCTTAGCCCGCTAATCCCCCGCAGACGTCACATAAACACCCGAATTTAACCGACATGCTCGCGTTGACACGCGAAGCACGGCGATGCGTTGGCTTTATTGCCGACGGTTCTTTACATAACTTGTTGAATTGGGCATTATCTTGCCGATTCAACTGAAAGGTAGTACACCCAGAGGATTCGATGGCCAAAGAAGACAATATTGAAATGCAAGGTACCGTACTGGATACGTTACCTAACACCATGTTCCGCGTAGAACTTGAGAACGGACACGTGGTTACCGCTCATATCTCCGGTAAAATGCGTAAAAACTACATCCGCATCCTGACGGGCGACAAAGTGACTGTCGAGCTGACCCCGTACGACCTGAGCAAAGGCCGCATTGTCTTCCGTAGTCGCTGAGTTGCGTTGATGCTGCTGCCTGCGTGCGCGCAGGCGGACAAAAAAAGGCCGGATTTTATCCGGCCTTTTCTCGTTCTGTGAAACGGTGCTTAGTGCACCGTCCCTTCCGTTTTGCGTTTTTGCGCGCTGAGGAAGTGGTAGGTCAGTTGCCCCTTCTCTTTATCCAGCGCAACGGAAACCGATCCCCCGTCGACCAGAGAACCAAACAGCAGTTCGTTCGCCAGCGGTTTCTTCAGGCTTTCCTGCACGGTACGTGCCATTGGACGGGCACCCATCGCTTTGTCATAGCCCTTCTCTGCCAGCCAGTCACGCGCTTCGTCACTGACTTCCAGCGAAACGCCTTTCGCATCCAGCTGCGCCTGCAGTTCAACAATAAACTTGTCGACCACCTGGTGAATGACGTCCGTTGACAGGTGGCTGAACCAGATAATGTTGTCCAGACGGTTACGGAATTCAGGCGTAAAGATTTTCTTAATCTCTTCCATTGCATCCGTACTGTTGTCCTGATGAATCAGGCCAATAGATTTACGCTCAGTTTCACGCACGCCGGCGTTGGTGGTCATCACCAGCACCACGTTACGGAAGTCCGCTTTGCGACCGTTGTTATCAGTCAGCATGCCGTTGTCCATGACCTGCAACAACAGGTTGAACACGTCCGGATGCGCTTTCTCAATTTCATCCAGCAGCACAACGGCGTGAGGATGTTTGATCACCGCATCGGTCAGCAAGCCGCCCTGATCGAAACCGACATAGCCGGGAGGCGCACCAATCAGACGGCTGACGGTGTGACGTTCCATATATTCGGACATGTCGAAGCGCAGCAGTTCGATGCCCAGCGCTTTAGCTAACTGGACGGTCACTTCGGTTTTACCCACACCGGTAGGACCGGCAAACAGGAACGACCCTACCGGCTTGCGATCCTGACCCAGACCTGCGCGGCTCATCTTGATGGCTTCAGTCAATGCCTCAATGGCATTATCCTGACCGAAGACCAGCATTTTCAGACGGTCGCCCAGATTTTTCAGCGTATCGCGATCGGTTGCTGACACACTTTGCTCCGGAATACGGGCAATACGCGCCACCACCGTTTCAATGTCCGCCACATTCACCGTTTTCTTACGTTTGCTGGCAGGCATCAGGCGCGCACGGGCACCGGCTTCATCAATGACATCGATAGCCTTATCCGGCAAATGACGATCGTTGATGTATTTCACCGCCAGCTCCACCGCCGCGCGCACGGCTTTCGCAGTGTAACGTACATCATGGTGCGCTTCGTATTTGGTTTTCAGACCATTAAGAATCTGCACCGTCTCTTCAACAGAGGGCTCGGTAATGTCAATTTTCTGGAAACGACGCGCCAGGGCACGATCTTTCTCAAAAATATTGCTGAATTCCTGATACGTGGTTGATCCCATCACGCGGATTTTGCCACTGGAGAGCAGCGGCTTAATCAGGTTAGCGGCATCCACCTGTCCACCCGATGCGGCACCCGCGCCGATAATGGTGTGAATTTCATCAATAAACAGGATGCTGGAGTTATCTTGCTCAAGCTGTTTCAGCAACGCTTTAAAACGTTTCTCAAAATCACCACGGTACTTGGTGCCCGCCAGCAGCGAACCAATGTCAAGCGAGTAAATGGTGCAGTCCTTCATCACCTCTGGCACGTCGCCCTGAACGATTCGCCAGGCTAATCCTTCCGCAATCGCGGTTTTACCGACGCCCGACTCACCCACCAGCAGGGGGTTATTTTTACGGCGACGACACAGGACCTGAATCGTACGTTCCAGCTCTTTGTCGCGGCCAATCAGCGGATCAATGCCGCCAACGCGAGCAAGCTGATTAAGATTGGTGGTGAAGTTTTCCATACGTTCCTCCCCGCCTGCTTGCTCTTCGTTAACCGGATTTTCAGCACCAGGTGCCTGGCCCGGTTCGTCTTTGCGCGTACCGTGAGAGATGAAGTTCACCACATCGAGGCGGCTGACTTCGTGTTTGCGCAGCAGATACGCTGCCTGGGATTCTTGTTCGCTGAAGATGGCGACCAAAACATTCGCGCCATTGACTTCGCTGCGTCCGGATGACTGAACGTGGAACACGGCGCGTTGCAACACGCGCTGGAAGCTGAGCGTCGGTTGCGTATCGCGCTCCTCTTCACTAGCGGGCAGCACAGGCGTGGTTTGTTCAATGAAGGCTTCAAGCTCCTGCCGCAGAGCCACAATGTCCACCGTACAGGCTTCCAGTGCCTCTCTTGCCGACGGGTTACTGAGCAATGCCAGTAACAAATGCTCGACGGTCATAAACTCATGACGGTGCTCACGCGCTCTGGCGAAAGCCATGTTTAAACTGAGTTCCAGTTCTTGATTGAGCATTAGGCACCTCCTCCAGTTAATCGCTCTGACCTGCTTCCTGTATGGAGAGAGGCTCAGGCTTTTTCAAGCGTACACAGCAACGGATGATGATTGTCCCGCGCGTAATTGTTCACCTGTGCCGCTTTCGTCTCAGCGACTTCTGCGGTAAATACACCACAGATGGCTTTACCGTGGTAGTGAACTTTCAGCATCAGTTGCGTTGCACGTTCAATATCATAAGAAAAGAACTTTTGCAGAACGTCAATAACAAATTCCATAGGTGTATAATCGTCATTATTCAGAATGACTTTATACATCGAAGGTGGCTTTAACTCTTCGCGTACTTTACCTTCGGCTAAGTGTTCGAAATTTAGCCAGTCTTTAGTGTTTGCCATAGTGTTCCGTTGTGAGTCAGTACGTCATCATCAAACCCGGTGTCATCTGTAGAGTTTAACACGTGTGTCAAGTGCACTGCCGCTAATGAATCGGTCAGTCAAAAATTCGTTACGCGACCTGTATCACAAAATTTCAAATAGCGTTAACTACCTCAAATTTTGATGATTTTCTCCCCACCTGGCCCGGTGGTTTGCTTGACGATCGCGGCGATTTTTCTACATTCTAGCTTCACAAGCTGATTGAGTTTTAATCAAACCCGACTCACAGCTTACGTCACCTCACCTACTTATAAAATGTCTTGCGAGGGAAGTAAAAGCATGGAGACAGGTACCGTTAAATGGTTCAATAACGCCAAAGGTTTCGGCTTTATCTGTCCAATCGGGGGCGGCGAAGATATCTTCGCACACTACTCAACAATACAGATGGATGGTTACAGGACGTTAAAAGCGGGCCAGCAGGTCCATTTTGACGTTCATCAAGGCCCGAAGGGCAACCATGCCAGTCTTATTGTACCCGTAGAAGCGCAGCAGGCCGTGGCCTGACATCCCCAACGTTGGACCGCTCCGTCAAAAATGCCAGCCTGATGCGCTGGCATTTTTACTTTATGCCTTAACCCGCCTTCCCCTGCGCCAGTTGGATGACGCGAACAAACATCTCTTGCAGACAGGTCGGAACAGACGCGGTTCCGTGTTCTGCGGCCGCCATAGCGACCGTGATGGCCAGTTCCGGTTTTGATGCGCGATGAATCGCTTTGGTAATAATACGCCTGGAATTAACAGGCACGTTTAACGGCAGATGCGCTGCCGCATGGTAAACCTCGCTAAAGCCGTTGTTGTAGAGGAACTGTTCCATATCGGCCGCCGGAAGCTGGGTCAGATGATGCTTTTCATTATCATGCGGCTGAAGCTGGCTGCGCGCCGTGGCGGCATATTTTTTTCCTGCCATGTCGCCATCCGTCAGGACATGCCAGGCGATGCCCATGCGTCGGGCAAATTTCAGCAACGGCTTCAGACCTGACTGCGCATATTCAATGACTTTTATCCCTTCTGCCGCGAAGTGATAACCGCATTGTCGTGCCATCTGATTGATAATCCAGACTTCGGTTTCACCTTCCACCAGCAACCAGCAACGGGCAAACAACGCTGAGGGGCGGTTAACACGAATATGAAAGCCGATGCGACGGCTGTCTTCTGCACTCAATCCTTCAGGGCCGATGCGCCACGCCGCCACGCGCGTGGGTTCGCGTACCAGTCGACACACATCCTCTACCGCCACCTGCGACAATAACTCGCCCGAGTTGGTCGTGGCAATCTTCTGCAACGGCAGCAGCGCAAGCAAGTTCCAGGCCACCGAAAGCATGATGGGGTGCAGTCGTGTTTCCGGATCTTCAATTAACAACAGCGGTCGCGCACCCGGGAGCAACGGCTCATTGCCCCTTGCCTGCATCAGTAAGCTAAACATCCGCAGCAAAATCAGCTGACGGCTGCGCACATCGGTCGCAGCAATCAGATGATTAAGCTGATCCAGCGAACGCCAGCCCTCAACGCCATCCCGTGACTGTGGATCGACGCGGAACGCCTGGCTCCCGTGATCCGGATGCTGCACCAGAAAATAGTGCTCCATCAGTTGCTGTAGCGTTTGCACGCCCTGACGCAGGACCGCATCGCTCAACTGTTGGGGATGACGGTCCAGATCGCGCGTCAGGTTATCCAGCTCCTGCGTCAGCTGATTTAATGTCGTCAGACGTTCATCCACCCGGCTGGCAACGGGACGCAGGCGGCGGCTAAAACGCGCATCGCGCAGGCGTAATACCGGATTCATACGCAGGAGAACATCGATCGCCTCAGCCGTTCCCGCTTCAGGCAACACCTGGCCCTCGCTGTCGATAAAGCGTCGCGAGGATCGAATCTGGCCAGCGTGTCGTCTGGCCTGGATGCTGTAACGCAGATAGCGTTGTCCGGGTATCGCGCCTAGCCAGAAAGGCGCAAGTGGTCCGCTGGTTTCTGCCTCATCCTCACGAAAATGAAAAACCACAGACAGGCGATGCACCTGGTCGTCCCTGTCGCCAGGCGTAAAATGAAAATCGTCAGACGTAAAAACATACTCGCGCGTGTGCGGTGACAGCAGCAGACTCAGTGCATCCAGCAGACTGGATTTCCCCCAGGCATTTTCGCCGATCAACAGGTTAATGCGCGTTAACGGAAGAGAAAGCTGATTAATGCCGCGAAATCCCCGGATATCGATATGTTCCAGATTCATAGCGCTTTATCCTCTGAGCTGACCGAAGAAGGGAACGCGTTGCTCTGGCGGTCAGGTGACTTTACCGTCAGGGTTTACTCCCCTGTGCTTTTTCGTTAGCGTAGCGTCAATTTTAACATGGACGATCTTTTCATTATGTATTCAGGACTGTTACTGATTCTCCTCCCGCTCTTCGCTGGCTGGCTGTTACCCGTCCGGCAGGCCAGGTTTCTTAAGGCGGTAAATCGTCTGCTGGGCTGGATGGTCTACGTCATTCTGTTTTTTATGGGCATCAGCCTGGCTTTTCTGGACAACCTCAGCAGCAATCTGATCACCGTTTTTTATACGGCATCCGTCGCTGCGGGCTGTATTTTACTGTGCAACCTGCTGGCATTGCGCTGGCTGGAACAGCGGATGCCCTGGCAACATCATCATAAACAGCAAAAACTGCCGTCACGTTTACATATGGCGCTGGAATCGCTGACGTTGTGCGGCGTCGTAGTCCTCGGCTTTGCGCTGGGCCTTACGCAATGGCCCTGGCTGCACCATGCATCCGCAGCCAGTGAATATGCCTTGATCTTCCTGCTCTTGCTGGTCGGTATTCAACTGCGCGGCAGCGGCATGACGCTGCGTCAGATTATCCTGAATCGCCGGGGGATGACGATTGCCTGTGTCGTCCTGCTGAGTGGCTTACTGGGCGGCATTATAGCGGCGCTGATACTGGGGCTCCCCCTTAAAACCGGCCTGGCACTCGCCAGTGGCTTTGGCTGGTATTCCCTTTCCGGCATTCTGATGACAGAAGCCTTTGGGCCAGTGATCGGCAGTGCCGCGTTTTTTAATGACCTGCTGCGAGAGCTTATCGCCATTATGCTGATTCCCGCGCTGATCGCCCGCCACCGCAGCAGCGCGCTGGGCTTGTGCGGCGCGACGTCAATGGATTTTACCCTGCCCGTTTTACAACGTGCAGGCGGTACCGATATTGTGCCGGCGGCGATCGTGCATGGATTTATTATGAGCCTGGCCGCGCCCGTGCTTATTGCGCTGTTCTCAGCCTGAGCGCGAAATTCAACTTTTGATGCAATTTTTTACGGTAGAGTTGAATGACTCTCGTCTACGCTTCTTGGTAGCTGTTTAATTCTGCCCTCCCCGGGATGGCAACGAATGACCAAGGAGATGAAGATGAAACAAACCGTCGCGGCGCTGGTGGCCAAAACGCTGGAAAACGCCGGTGTAAAACGTATTTGGGGCGTCACAGGTGACTCGTTAAACGGACTCACTGACAGTCTGAACAAAATGGGCACCATTGAGTGGATGCCTACCCGCCATGAAGAAGTGGCAGCTTTTGCTGCGGGTGCGGAAGCGCATGCCAGTGGCACGCTTGCGGTCTGCGCGGGTTCCTGTGGGCCAGGTAACCTGCATCTGATTAACGGGCTGTTCGACTGCCACCGCAATCGCGTTCCGGTACTGGCCATTGCCGCCCACATCCCCTCCAGTGAGATCGGCAGCGGTTACTTCCAGGAAACGCATCCACAAGAGTTGTTTCGCGAGTGCAGTCACTATTGCGAACTGGTCTCCAATCCCGAGCAGTTGCCCCAGGTATTGGGCATTGCCATGCGCAAAGCGATTCTGAACCGTGGGGTTTCCGTGGTGGTGCTGCCGGGCGATGTGGCGCTGCAACCCGCTCCCGATGCTGCGCGTGCAGAGTGGTATCCACCGCAGCTACCCGTCGTGTTGCCGTCTGCCGATGAACTGGCGACCCTGACACAAACACTGAATGACGCCCGCAATATTACGCTGATGTGCGGCAGCGGCTGTGCCGGTGCGCATGAGGAAGTGGTGCAACTGGCGGCAACGCTGAAAGCCCCTGTTGTGCATGCGTTGCGCGGCAAAGAGCATATCGAATATGACAACCCGTACGATGTGGGCATGACCGGGCTAATCGGTTTCTCCTCGGGTTATCATGCCATGATGAATGCGGATACGCTGGTGCTGTTGGGTACTCAGTTCCCCTATCGCGCCTTCTACCCTGAGAAAGCCAACATCATTCAAATCGATATTAATCCCGGCAGTCTGGGATCGCACTGTCATGTCGACCAGGCGTACGTCGGTGATGTCAAAACGACGCTGCGCGCGTTGCTGCCGAAGCTGCAGGTGAAAACCGATCAGCATCATCTCGACAGTGCGCTGAAACACTACGCGGAAGCGCGTAAGGATTTGGATGCGCTGGCCACCGCGAACGACAGGCAGCCCATTCACCCGCAGTATCTGGCTCAGCAAATCAGTGAACTGGCTGACGAAGATGCTATTTTTACCTGCGATGTGGGCACGCCGACCGTGTGGGCGGCGCGTTATCTGAAGATGAACGGCAAGCGTCGCCTGCTCGGATCGTTTAATCACGGTTCGATGGCGAACGCCATGCCACAGGCGATGGGTGCACAGTCGCTTAACCGGGACCGTCAGGTCGTGGCGCTCTGTGGCGATGGTGGATTCAGCATGCTGATGGGTGATTTTCTGACCGTCGCACAGCTGAAATTGCCTGTCAAACTGGTCATTTTTAACAACAGTTCGCTGGGGTTTGTCGCCATGGAAATGAAAGCGGGCGGCTACCTGACTGACGGGACGGATCTGCATAATCCTGACTTTGCGGCCATTGCCGAGGCCTGCGGCGTGAAAGGTATTCGGGTTGAAAAAGCGTCAGAACTCAATGGCGCACTGGAACAGGCCTTTGCCCATGACGGCCCGGTGCTGGTGGATGTCATCACCGCGAAGGAAGAGCTGGCTATGCCGCCGGAGATCAAGCTGGAACAGGCCAAAGGATTCAGCCTCTATATGCTCCGTGCCATCATCAATGGGCGGGGTGACGAAGTGCTGGAGCTGGCAAAAACCAACTGGCTACGGTAAAACAGAGTGCTCTTGCGGGCGGGTTCTCTGCCCGCCTGTTTTCCGCAGACCAGGAGCGCCCGATGATCGATTTACGCAGTGATACCGTCACCCGTCCCGGCAGCGCGATGTTACAGGCGATGATGGCCGCTGAAACCGGCGATGACGTCTATCGCGATGATCCCACCGTCAATGCACTGGAAGCCGAAGCCGCACGTCTGAGTGGTAAAGCGGCAGCGCTGTTTTTCCCTACCGGCACGCAGGCGAACCTGGTGGCCCTGCTCAGCCACTGCGAACGCGGCGAAGAGTATATTGTGGGCCAGCAGGCGCACAATTATAAATATGAAGCCGGCGGCGCGGCGGTGATGGGCAGTATCCAGCCCCAACCCATTCTCGCAGCAGCAGACGGCAGTTTGCCGCTGGATGTCGTGGCAGACGTTATTAAACCCGACGACATCCATTTTGCCCGCACCCGGCTGCTGAGCCTGGAAAATACCCATCATGGTAAAGTGTTACCCGCTGCCTACCTGGAGCAGGCCTGGCATTTTACCCGAGCACATAAACTGGCGCTGCATATCGACGGCGCTCGCATTTTCAATGCGGTCGTCGCACAGCAAACCACGCTGGAAAACATTGCCCGCTATTGCGATACCTTGACCATTTGTCTGTCGAAGGGCCTGGGCGCGCCGGTAGGCTCGCTACTTTGCGGCGAGGCAGCCTATATCGAACGTGCACGCCGCTGGCGCAAAATGGCGGGCGGAGGCATGCGCCAGGCCGGTATTCTGGCGGCGGCGGGCCTCTATGCGCTGCAACACAACGTTACGCGTTTGCAAACGGACCACGACAACGCCGCCTGGCTGGGACAGGAACTGCGAAAGATGGGGATTGACGTCGCTGAGCAGCAGACGAATATGCTGTTCGTGCGCATCCCGGACGATCAGGTTACGGCGCTGGGCCAGTGGATGCATGCGCACAACGTCCTGATGAGTGTGGGCCCGGTAACACGGATTGTGACCCATCTGGATGCTGAGCGTCCCGCGCTTGAAACGGTGCTCGGTCACTGGCGGGCCTTCCTGGCACAGCACCGTCCTGATGCGGCAACGGATGCGGTGAACCTGCCCGCCTCGCCTTACGCAGGCCGCTGACCTCGCCACAGCGCCGTGATCGAGGGATTATTGCGCTGTGCCGTATTTCTCCAGCAGGGCCTGCGCTATCGCCAGGGTTTCGGCATCCGCGAAGCCCTGAATATTTGCAGAACGAAAATGCATCTGAAAGGCGGCAATCAGTTTCTGTTGCTCGTCCGCGCTCATTCCTTCCGTTACCTGATAACCATAACGCTGCAAGCACTCCAGCAGGGTTACGGCTGGCACAGCGGCGTAACGATCGCGTCCGGCCAGATAAAACGCCACGCGTTGTGGATCGGGCCACGCGCCAATGCCCTCAGCGGCCAGTTGCTGCCAGGGAAACAGCGGGCCGGGATCCTGCTTACGCTGCGGCGCGATATCGCTGTGGCCCACAATATTTTCCGGTGCGATGCCATAGCGCTGCGTTATATCACGTACCAGCGCCGCCAGGGTGCGAATCTGCGCAGGGGGGAACGGTTGCCACGTCACTCCGGCCGGCGTCCGGCGGTAGCCGTTGTTCACCAGTTCGATGCCCACCGAGGTGTCGTTAATACGGGTTGCGCCGCGCCAGAAGCTGGCGCCGGCATGCCAGGCCAGATCCTGCTCCGGTACCAGTTGCCAGATAATGCCTTTACCGTTGCGCTGCGGTGGCTGGCGGGGAATAAGATAATGCACGCTGACGTCACGGTCAGTCAGCGTAGCCAGCGAGGAGGAGAAGTCCTCGGCGGTATAGTGAATCACCACCACCTTCACGCGCGGACGCGCGCCCTGTGCGGGATGGCGCAAATCAACCCAGTAGCCCGATCGTGATTCAATGCCTGAGTGGCAGCCCGCCAGCAGCAGCGCCATCAGACAGCACAGGAGGCGTTTCAACGAATAACAACCGCCGTGCCGCTGACGCTAACCATCAGCATGCTGCTGTCTTTCCCTACGGTTTCATAGTCAATATCAATGCCCACCACCGCGTTCGCTCCTAGCGATCTGGCCTGGTCTTCCAGCTCTTTAAACGCGATCTCGCGCGCTTTACGCAGTTCTTTCTCATAAGCGCCCGAGCGGCCGCCCACAATATCGCGAATCCCGGCGAAAAAATCGCGGAATATATTGGCCCCCAGAATCGCTTCACCAGTGACTACGCCGCAGTATTCCGTGATGCTGTGTCCTTCCAGCGTCGGGGTTGTTGACAATTTCATCGTACTCTCCTGTTACCGAAACGGGTCAAAGGCTCTTTCACCTAAAAGCAGGGCTATACTCTATGTTAAAAAAGCACCTTGCCAGAGAACAATAAGGAAATCGAGATGAGAAACAAAGGTTTTGCGCTTTTGCTCCCGGCTGCGCTGCTGCTGAGTGCCTGTACGACGGTCGAGCCGGTAATTAAGGATAATGGCCCGCGCATGGCCCCCTGCGTGGAAGGTGGCCCGGACACCGTCGCCCAGCGTTTTTACGACATGCGTATTGAGCATCCTTCATCCGGCCTGCCTGATACCGCGACGCTGGCACAGTATCGCCCTTACCTGAGCGATGAACTTTATCAGGCGCTGCTGCAAGCCAGTCAACGTCCGGATGCGGCGACGTGGCGCAACGGCGATCTCTTCTCCAGCCTGGCTCAGGGGCCAACCGGGGTTGACGTTGCCGATGCTTCCACGATTCCTAACCGGGATGCCCGTAACATTCCCCTGCGCGTGAAAATGAGCCGCGGTGACAAACAGTGGCAGGACGAAGTGCTGATGATTCATCAGGGCAGTTGCTGGGTCGTCGATGATGTCCGCTATGTGGCAGATGTCCCGCATCCTGGCGGAGGATCGCTTAGCCAGCTGCTTGAAAAAACAAAGAAATAAACGCTTTTTGACATCAGCAGATAAAAACGCCGGCTGCCAGGCCGTGCGTTTTTATCCCGTGCCACCTCCGGTTCCCCGTCTTCTCACCGCCTTGTCTCGCGATATCTTGTGCTAATCTTTTGTGTGTTTACCGCTTATTCGTAAATTTTAAGCCACCTTAATTGCATAACTATTTTGGTGACGTTAAAATCCGCAAAACTAATAGCTATTCAAAATTGGCGCATGAGTATTCAACTAAACGCGATTAATTGTTTCTACGGTGCTCACCAGGCGCTGTTTGACATTAACCTGGAATGTCCGCAGGGCGAAACGCTGGTGCTGCTTGGCCCAAGCGGCGCAGGAAAAAGTTCGCTGTTGCGCGTGCTGAATCTGCTTGAGCGCCCACGCTCAGGCCAGTTGCACATTGCAGGTAATGATTTCGACTTCAGCAAAACCCCTTCAGAGGCCGCGATACGCGAGCTTCGTCAAAATGTCGGAATGGTCTTCCAGCAATATAATCTCTGGCCGCACCTGACGGTGCTGCAAAACCTGATGGAAGCCCCCTGCCGTGTACTGGGCCTGAGCAAGGCCGACGCACGCGCCAGAGCCGACAAGCTCCTCGATCGTCTGCGCCTGACCAGCTATAGCGACCGTTTCCCCCTGCACCTTTCTGGCGGGCAACAGCAACGCGTAGCCATTGCCCGTGCGCTGATGATGGAGCCGCAGGTGCTGTTATTTGATGAACCCACTGCCGCGCTCGACCCTGAAATCACCGCCCAGATCGTCAGTATTATCCGCGAACTGGCTCAGACGCAGATTACACAGGTTATCGTGACGCACGAAGTGGACGTGGCCCGTAAAACGGCCAGCCGTGTGGTTTATATGGAAAACGGGCATATCGTGGAACAGGGTGATGCCAGCCGCTTTACACAGCCGCAAACCGAGGCGTTTGCACATTATCTTTCGCACTAAGTCAGGATGCTAAAAATGAAAAAAGTCGTACTTGCTGCACTGCTTGCCGGATTGAGTTTAAGCGCCTCCGCCGCTGAAACTATTCGTATTGCCACCGAGGCCTCCTATCCTCCGTTTGAATTTGTCGATGCCAACAACAAAATTCAGGGCTTCGACGTCGATCTGGCGAATGCGCTGTGTAAAGAGATGGATGCAACCTGTACCTTTACCAACCAGTCTTTTGACAGCCTGATCCCAAGCCTGAAATTCCGCCGTTTCGATGCCGTTATGGCCGGTATGGACATTACGCCTGAGCGCGAAAAGCAGGTGCTGTTCAGCAAGCCTTACTACGATAACTCTGCAATTTTCGTGGCGCAGAAAGGCAAAGTGGCCAGTGTTGACGCGCTGAAAGGTAAACGTGTAGGCGTGCAAAACGGCACTACACATCAGAAATACCTGGCCGACAAACACAGCGACATCACCGTTGTCCCTTATGACAGCTATCAGAATGCCGTGCTTGACCTGAAAAATGGCCGTATCGATGCGGTCTTTGGCGACAGCGCCGTGGTAAACGAGTGGCTGAAACAAAACGCGAATCTGGCCCCGGTGGGTGAGAAAGTCACGGATAAAGCCTACTTTGGCACCGGTCTGGGCATCGCCGTTCGTCAGGGCAATACCGAGCTGCAAGGCAAGTTCAACACCGCGCTTGATAAAATCAAGGCCAATGGTACTTACAAAACCATCTACAACAAATGGTTTCAGCAGTAATCTCTGATGAATGAAATAATTCCGCTTGCAAGCGCCGCCGGCATGACCGTCGGCCTTGCTGTTTGTGCCCTCATCGCTGGCCTTGTGCTGGCGATGATTTTTGCTGGCTGGGAGTCAATGCGGCTGCGTCCGCTCGCCTGGGCAGGCACCGCACTGGTCACCCTGATTCGCGGCCTGCCAGAGATTCTGGTGGTGCTGTTTATCTACTTTGGTGCCTCGCAACTGCTTTTGACGCTGTCTGACGGTTTTACGCTACATTTCGGTCTGTTCAGCGTACCGGTTAAGATGCAGATCGAAAATTTTGATGTCAGCCCGTTCCTGTGTGGCGTGATTGCACTGGCTATGCTTTACGCCGCCTATGCGTCACAAACGCTGCGTGGTGCGTTAAAAGCCGTGCCGGTCGGTCAATGGGAATCGGGCCAGGCGCTGGGCATGAGGAGGTCGGCGATCTTTTTCCGCCTCATCATGCCGCAGATGTGGCGTCATGCGCTGCCCGGTCTGGGTAACCAGTGGCTGGTCTTGCTGAAGGACACTGCGCTGGTGTCGCTTATCAGCGTTAACGACCTGATGTTGCAAACCAAAAGCATCGCTACGCGTACGCAGGAACCCTTTACCTGGTTCCTGATTGCGGCGGCCATTTACCTGGTGATTACGCTGTTTAGCCAGGCAGTGCTGCGTCGTATTGAACACCGTACGACCCGTTTTGAACGGGGGAACAGCTGATGCTGCAATATTTACCCGAACTGTTGAAAGGGCTTCATACCAGCCTGACACTGACTGCGGCATCGCTGGTGTTCGCGCTGTGTCTGTCGCTGATGTTTACCATTGCACTGACCCTGAAAACACCGCTGTTTTCGCCCCTGATTAAAGGATTTATCACCCTGTTTACCGGCACCCCGCTGCTGGTGCAGATTTTCCTGATCTACTACGGGCCCGGTCAGTTTCCCAGCCTGCAAAAACTGCCGTGGCTGTGGCATCTGCTGTCACAACCCTGGTTGTGTGCCATGCTGGCGTTGTCGCTGAACAGTGCTGCCTATACCACGCAGCTGTTTTACGGTGCGGTGCGGGCGATACCTGCCGGTCAGTGGCAGTCCTGCGAGGCGCTGGGTATGACGCCCAGACAAAGCCTGCGCATTTTGCTGCCTTATGCGTTTAAGCGTGCACTCTCCTCTTACTCCAATGAAGTCGTGTTGGTCTTTAAGGGCACCTCGCTGGCGTTTACGATTACGCTGATGGAAGTCATGGGACACGGTCAGTTACTGTATGGCCGGACCTACGATGTCACGGTTTATGCGGCTGCGGGACTGATTTACCTGTGCGTTAACGGCCTGCTTACCCTTCTGATGCGCCTGATCGAAAAACGCGCTCTGACCTTCGAGCGTCGCGACTGATCTTCAGGCAGGGAAACCTGCCTGAGTAATTTTTCAGTCACATTTATTGCATAAAAATTCATTATCTGGCATCTTACTGCCCTGTATGTTATGTGACTGATGGCCAGGGAGCCTGTAATGAAAAAATGGATGATTGCTGCAGTACTGGTAAGCCTGGCGGTAAGCGCGCAGGCCGCTGAGAAAATTCGTTTCGCCACCTCTGCTACCTATCCCCCTTTTGAATCGCTGAACAGCGATAACCAGATTGTCGGCTTTGATATTGATCTGGCAAAGGCCCTTTGCCAGCAGATGAAAGCGGAATGCTCGTTTACCAATACGGCATTTGACAGCCTGATCCCCTCGCTGAAGTTTCGCCGATATGATGCCGTGATTGCCGGCATGGACATCACGGCCGAGCGCAGCAAACAGGTCGATTTCACCCAGCCTTATTATGCCAACTCGGCGATTGTGATTGCCCCGAAAGGCAAATTCAGCGCGATAAGTGACCTGAACGGTCAACGTGTAGGCGTCGAAAACGGCACCACGCACCAGAAATACCTACAGGACAAACATCCGGACATCAAGGTGGTGGCTTATGACAGCTATCAGAATGCCATTCTGGATATGAAAAGCGGCCGTCTTGACGGCGTGTTTGGCGACAGCGCGGTAGTCAATCAGTGGTTAAAAACCAACAGCGATCTGGCCAGTGTGGGTGAGCATGTAACGGACGCCGATTATTTTGGGACCGGCTTAGGCATTGCGGTACGCAAAGGTAACGACGGCCTGCGTGAGAAACTTAACCAGGCACTGGCGGCACTTAAAGCCAACGGCACCTGGCAGAAAATCAACCAGCAATGGTTTCCTGAATAAGGTTTATGGGCCAGCCGCGTGCTCTGCTGACCGGTTCTGCACTGTCCTCAGTTCAGCAGCTTACCTGGCTGGCCCGCCCTGACGTTGATGCGTCAACAGCGTCAGCACCTCATAATGCGCGGTGTGCGGGAACATATCAAACAGCTGGACCTGCGTTACCCTGTAGTCACTGAGCCGGGCGATATCCTGCGCCATGGTCTGTGCATTACAGCTTGAATAAAGTACATAATCCGGTGCCATCGCACGGAGATACTCACACAACTCACGGCCAATCCCCCGACGCGGTGGATTGACCAGCACCAGCTGCGGCACCGCTTCGCGTCCCAATGCAAACGCGGTGGAATCCAGCGCGGCAAAACTGACATTATCCAGGCCCAGCATAGCGGCAGAGCGTTCTGCACAGCGAATCGCTTCGGCGCTGATTTCAATCCCGGTAAGCTGCAGGGACGGCGACGCGCAATGCAGGCCAAATCCGCCCACCCCGCAGAACAGATCCCACATGCTGGTTACCGGGAGCGCACGGACCCAGTCGCGCGCCGTGGCATACAGCGCACTGGCGACCTGAGGATTGGTCTGGAAAAAACTCTGAGGGCGGATCCACAAGGGCACCCCATTGAACGTTTCTGCCAGCGACTGGGTCGGCGTTAACGGAATCTCCTCCTCTCCTTCCAGAATGGCCATATGAACCGGCTGGATATTGGCGGAGATCACCGTCAGTTGCGGCAGCTGTTGCTGAAGCCAGGGCAGCGCAGCTCGCAGTTGTGCCAGCTTCGTGTGCGAGCGCAGAACAAAGCGCAGCATCATGCCGCCCTGCGTGCTTTCCGTCAGCAGCAGATACTTCAGCTCACCGCGCTGGCGTTCAATGTTGTATGGCGTTAACCCCGCGCGCGCGATAAACGGTTTTAAGGTTGCCAGCACTGGTGAAAAACGGTCAGGGTAAAGCGGACAGTCCGACAGATCGACGGCCTCGCCGTTGCGCTGCACGATGCCAAAAACAGGCCGCTCTACACTTCCACTGACCACCATCTTCGCTTTATTACGAAACCCTTCCTGGGCCGAGGCGACCGGCGGCAGCCAGGTTGCAACCGGAACATCAGCCAGCAGTTGGGCCAGCAGAGACTGTTTTTCATCAAGCTGCTGTGAATAGGGTTTTTCGAGCCACTGGCATGAGCGGCAGCGGTTAGCGTCATAGAGCGCGCATTGCATGGTAAAGCCTGTATTGCCTGTCGGGAGGGTGAGCGGAGCGCGATTGTATCACCGCTTGCGAAAAAATGCGCGGCTACTGGCGGGCAGAAACAACAGCAGGAATACCGCCAGGTCGGGCAGTTTTTGCTGCAAGGTGTGGTGAATGATCTGCAGATTACTTTCGCCGTCAATACTGAAAATTTCCGGATAGATCCCGCCCGTGGAGGCCATCAGCATGTAGCACAACACCACAATCTGCACCACGACAAATCCCCAGCGCCCGCGATTGCTCCCGCGCATCAGGGTAAAGGCACAGCGCAGCTCAAATAAAAAAATGATCTGACTGGCAATGAAAATCAACGTGGAATCCCAGGACTGCGCACTGCGATGGAGAAAGTTGATGATTTCGGTATAGCCCAGCGCGTTCACCAGCATCAGCACGCTGAGGCAGCGCGTGGCAATAATGGCGATGCCGGCCACCGTAACGGGCACCGGCGCATCCGGTAAAACAGAACTGTGCTTCAGGGTTTCCGACATGTCCTCGACTCCGCCACGCGATAAAAAGGCTGGATAAACCAGCCTTTATCTATATTGGCAAACGTCAGGCATTTCAGCCACGTTTAGCTTTCTGAATATCGCTTAAACGCTGTTTTTCTTCATGCGCCATCACGCGCCAGGCGATAAAACCGACAATGCCCACGACAAACAGGATGAGTGACGCCAGGGCGTTAATCTCCGGATTGACCCCACGACGCACCGTGGCAAAAATCGCCATCGGCAACGTTGTCGCGCCCGGCCCGGTGACAAAGCTGGCAATCACCAGATCGTCCAGCGATAAGGTAAAGGCCAGCAGCCAGCCGGTGACGATAGCGGGTGCAATCATCGGCACCGTAATCACGAAAAACACCTTCAACGGCGTCGCGCCCAGATCCATCGCCGCCTCTTCAATGGAACGGTCCAGCTCACGCAGGCGCGAGTTAATCACCACCGCCACGTAGGCTGTACAGAAGGTCACGTGCGCCAGCCAGATGGTCAGCGTGCCGCGTTCGGTTGGCCAGCCCAGCGCATTACCGAGCCCCACAAAGAGCAGTAACAGCGACAGACCGGTAATCACATCCGGCATCACCAGCGGTGCGGTCAGCATAAAGGCAAAGCCGTTATACCCACGAAAACGCCCAAAGCGCACGATAATTACCGCCGCCATGGTGCCCAGCACCACCGCCATGGTGGCAGAAAGCGCGGCGATGGTCAGGCTCAGCACCACCGCATCGATCATGGCATCGTCCTGGAACAACACCTGATACCAGTGGAAGGAGAAACCTTCCCACACCGTCACCAGCTGCGAGCTGTTGAAGGAGTAAATCACCAGCAGCAGCATCGGCGCGTAGAGAAATAAAAAGCAGCAGGCCAGGATGACTGTGCGCCAGGGAGAGCGGATCGTTGGCAGATTGTTCATCCCTTCTCTCCCATTTCGCGGTTTTGGTGTTTGTGGAACCAGATAATCGGCAAAATCAAAATCAGTAAGATGATCACCGCCAGTGCCGACGCCACCGGCCAGTCACGGTTGTTAAAGAACTCCTGCCACAGAATGCGGCCAATCATGATACTGTCCGGGCCGCCCAGCAGCTCAGGGATCACGTACTCGCCGACCGCCGGAATAAACACCAGCATGGATCCGGCAATGATGCCGCCTTTGGTCAGCGGCACAATCACGCTAAAGAAGGTTTTCAGCGGACGCGCGCCCAGGTCCAGCGAGGCTTCCACCAGCGAATAATCAATGCGCGTCAGCGCGGTATAGATCGGCAGCACCATAAACGGCAGATAGCAGTAGACGATGCCAATGTACACCGCCGTGTTGGTATACAGGATGATCAGCGGATGATCGATCACCCCCAGCCACAGCAGGAAACGATTAAGAATACCGTTATTGTTCAGCAGCCCCATCCACGCATAAACCCGCACCAGAAACGATGTCCATGAGGGCAGAATCACCAGCAGCAGCAGGATGGATCGCATTGAAGGCTTACTGTGCGCGACCGCCCACGCCAGCGGATAACCTATCAGCAGGCAAATCACCGTCGAGATAGCGGCCACTTTTAATGACTGCAGATAGGCGTCAATGTAGAGCGGATCGTCGCTGAGCGTGACGTAGTTGCCCAGATTGAGCACCAGGCTCAGCTGATCGTCAGCCCAGTTAACCAGTTCGGTATAGGGCGGAATGGCGCGCGCAATGTCGGCAAAACTGATCTTAAGCACGATCAGGAAAGGCAGCAGAAAGAACAGCGTCAGCCATATGTAAGGTAAGGCAATGACCAGCTTGCGCCCGTGCTGCATTTTGACGCGCGTTGCCCAGCGCTGCAGCGGCGTGCCCAGCAGTTTGGCAGGGGCTTTAGTGCGTTGAAAAATCTGGCTCATCCCGCCTCCTTAAACCGTCAACACCACGCAGCTGTCGCTGTCCCAGCACAGGCGGACTTCATCGCCCCATGTCGGTAGCCCTTTGCGGTAGCGATGTTCATTTTGCAACTGGGCGCTCAGCATCTGACCGCTGTGCAGGCGCACGTGATAAATGGACAGATCGCCCAGGTAGGCAATATGGACCACTTCACCGACGGCAAAGTTACAGCCATCCGCCGGCACCGTTTCGCACAGCATCACTTTTTCCGGGCGCAGCGCAACATGTACCGGCACGTTATCGACCACCGACACGTCCGAATCGACTTTAAGCGGATGTTTCAGGCCCGGGCTGTCAATCACCAGGCCATCTGCCTGACGCTCACGCAGCAGACCTTCAAACACATTGACCGAACCGATAAATTCCGCGCTGTAGCGGCTGGTCGGATGCTCATAAATCTCCTCCGGCTCGCCGATCTGCACAAATTTGCCCCGGTTCATGATAGCGATGCGCCCCGCCATCGTCATGGCTTCTTCCTGATCATGCGTCACCATCACGCAGGTTGCCCCCACCCGTTCCAGGATATCCACCACTTCCAGCTGCATCCGATCGCGCAGCTTTTTATCGAGCGCGCCCATTGGCTCATCCAGCAGCAGCAGTTTTGGCCGTTTTGCCAGGCTGCGCGCCAGCGCCACGCGCTGACGCTGACCGCCCGAAAGTTGATGGGGTTTGCGCTTAGCAAACTCCTGCATATGTACCAGCGATAACATTTCTTCGACACGGCTGGTAATTTCGCCTTTAGCCAGCTTGTCCTGTTTCAGCCCGAACGCAATGTTCTGCTCCACCGTCATGTGGGGAAACAGCGCGTAACTCTGAAACATCATATTAATGGGACGCTGATAGGGCGCGACATGCGACAGATCGTGTCCATCCAGCACAATCTGCCCGCTGGTGGGCTGTTCAAAGCCTGCCAGCATGCGGAGTAAGGTCGATTTACCGCAGCCGGATGCGCCGAGCAGGGCAAAAATTTCGCCTTTATAAATAGTCAGGCTGACATCGTCCACGGCATGCTGGCCGTCAAAGGATTTTGTCAGATTACGAATTTCCAGTAACGGCGTTAACGCTTTTGCCGTTTTAGTCTGCGGGCGTGGGATGGCATCGTTCACTCATATCTCTCCGGAGCCAGGCGGAACAACGCGGCAAACAGTGCCGCTAAAAATGGCACAACAGAGGCCGGGACTGCGCCTCTGTTGCTGTAGCAGGACATGCCGTTTCGTTACTTACCGCTTTTAACCTTAGTCCATGCACGCGTGCGCACACGATCCAGTTTCGGATCCTGTACCTTCAGTACAAACAATTTGGCCATGGCATCCGGCGTAGGGTAAATGCCCGGATTGTTGCGGATATCGGCATTAATCAGCGGCAGAGACGCTTTATTGCCGTTGGCATAATTCATTTTGTTGGACACGTCAGCAATAACTTTCGGATCCATGATGTAGTTCAGCCAGGTGTAAGCCGCGTCCACATCTTTGGCATCTTTAGGAATCGCCATCATATCAAAGAACGCCAGTGCGCCCTCTTTCGGTACGCTGTAGCCAATGTTGACGCCGTTCTTCGCTTTTTCCGCGCGATTTTTTGCCTGAAGAATATCGCCGGACCAGCCGATCGCCACACAGATGTTGCCGTTGGCCAGATCGTTAATGTATTGCGACGAGTGGAAGTAACGAATATTTGGACGCAGCTTCAGCAGCAGATCGGTCGCGGCGCCGGAATAATCCTTAGGATCGCTGCTGTTCGGATCTTTGCCGAGGTAGTTCAGCACGGTCGCGAAAATTTCTTCAGGTGCATCCAGGAACGAGACGCCACAGCTTTTCAGTTTTTCCAGGTTCTCAGGTTTCAGCACCAGATCCCAGCTGTTGACCGGCGCATCCGCACCCAGTGCGGCTTTGACTTTTTCAACGTTGTAGCCGATGCCGGTGGTGCCCCACAAATACGGAATGGCATATTTATTACCCGGATCGTGCTGGGCAACCTTCTCCATCAACGCCGGATCAAGATTTTTATAGTTGGGCAGTTTGCTTTTATCCAGCGGCTGGAACACGCCAGACTGCAGCTGACGCGCCAGGAAGCTGGACGAAGGCACCACCACATCGTAGCCGGTGCTGCCGGCCATCAGTTTGCCTTCCAGCACTTCGTTGGAATCAAACACGTCATAAACCACTTTAATGCCGGTCTGCTTTTCAAAGTTCGGCACGGTATCGGGCGAAATATAATCCGACCAGTTATAAACGTGCAGCGTTTTATCTTCCGCCATGGTACTGGCTGAAGCAGCCATCAGCACCCCAGCAACCACACCTGACAACCATTTTTTACGTTGGTTGAACATGTTTTTAATCCTCCTGAGCGGGTTATAACAACGCTGCACATCAGTGATCCGACATTGCGTTTTTATGATTTAAAAATCAGTGACACAATGAATCATTATTCAGTGGACGTTTAATAGTAAAAACCTATACCAGCACGGTATTCCTGCGGTTAGTGCCGCACCGCAAGCATAGCCGCCCCGTTCGGGGTTAACCATACCTCAGCGTAAAAAACGCCTGAACGTAATATTTTATGCATGTTTAAGCTATGAGGTTCGGCTTTTACGGCATAAAGAACGTCATAAATCTGGCAATTAAGGGCTTAATGCAGAATAAAACATTACGGTTACAAAATAATCTACCTCCTTCACAATTGATAACATTGAGAATATTTGACGCTGAAGGGAAAAAACGCTTATGACGTGTGCGGCAGGAAAGCCTGTGCCAGGGACAGGCATAAAAAAGCCGTCCTGGCAGACGGCTTAATCACGGCGGTGAGGATCAGTGAAGAACGGAATGCATGCTGCTGGTGGCAACATGCTCTTCATCTTCACCCATCATCAGCAGGTTGTTGGCGAAGGCTTCCATGATGACCATGGAAATTTCTTCTTCGCTCTGCTTCATGAAATGCGAAAACTGGCCGAAGGTTAATCCGGCTGTGATCATCATCGACTGGCACACAATCAGCTTCGGCAGATTGTCATTCTGAATATCGATAAACGCTTTCACCGTTAACGAACTGGCGTTAATTTGCGACAGGTCACCCACCAGCGGAATTAACGCCGTCGGCTTCACTTCCGCCAGTGCTGAAAACAGAATGACGTTGTCTACCAGGTCGATTTTAGCGTCAAACACCCCGTCGAAGTTTTGCATATGCGGCAAATGCAGCGCCTGACAAGCATCACATTCAAACCAAGTGATATTTTGCTGATCCAGCCAACGACGCAGCAGGTCGATATCCGGAACGACAAGAGAATCCATTGTAAAATCCCATGGGGTGATAAATAAGCGACTTAGCTTACGGAAAAATGTGGTGAGTTTCCACGAAAACCACTGAAAAGCGCGGGTCAACCTGCGGTTTTAGGACGGTGCCCGGGGGTAGCGTACCGCTCAATATGATCGATCATCATACCTGCAATGTTAAGACCACTTGTAGTTTCAATACCTTCCAGACCGGGTGAGGCATTCACTTCCATCACCAGTGGACCGCGATTTGAACGCAGAATATCTACACCCGCGACATCCAGCCCCAACACCGCCGCCGCTTTAACGGCCATCAGACGTTCCTGCTCACTGATGTCAACGATGCGGGCTTTACCGCCCCGGTGCAAATTCGAACGAAAATCGCCCTCTTTTGCCTGACGCTCAATGGCCGCCACGACCCGGTCGCCAATCACCAGACAGCGTACATCGCATCCGCGCGCTTCCTGAATAAACTCCTGCACCAAAATATGCGCATTCAGTCCACGAAACGCATCGATGACACTTTCAGCCGCCTGGCGGGTTTCCGCCAGAACCACGCCGATGCCCTGCGTGCCCTCGACGAGCTTTACCACCAGCGGCGCACCGCCCACCATGGCGATCAGGTCCTGTGTATCATCGGGCGACGAGGCGAATCCGGTCACCGGCATGTCGATGCCATCACGGGCGAGCAGTTGCAGGGAACGCAGTTTGTCCCGGGCACGCGTGACCGCAGCGGACTCATTGAGTGGATAGCTGCCGCACATCTCAAACTGGCGCAGCACCGCCGTGCCATAGAAGGTGATTCCGGTACCGATACGGGGAATCACGGCATCGAAGTGACCCAGCAACTCGCCACGGTAATGGATACCGGGCGAGGCAGAATTGATGTTCATGTAGCAGGAAAGAGGATCAATGATTTGTACAAAATGACCACGCTGTTCGGCGACTTCACGTAAACGGCGGCAGGAATAGAGCGATCCATCGCGCGACAGAATAGCCATTTTCATCAATTAAAATCCTTGGGTTGTATTAGCGTGTTGCCCAGCCTTGCTGATGCAGGTAGTCCAGCATAAACGGGCGCGTTTCTTTAATAATCAGGCGCTGAATCAACTGACTCCAGGTTTCGCTGCGCTGGTTGCTGTCGCGTTGTTCGTAATAGATCGCCGTCCGGTTATCGTAATCAGCCAGCACGGCCGGATCCACTGGTTGATAGCGATTTTCATGCACTAACATGGCCTGGGGAATACGCGGCTTCACATCCGGCACCGATTCGGGATAGCCCAGACAAAAACCAAACAGCGGCAGGACAAATTTTGGCAGCCCCAGCAGTTCTGTTACCTGAGCGATATTGTTACGGATGCCACCAATAAAAACGCCGCCCAACCCCAGCGACTCTGCTGCAACCATGGCATTTTGCGCCATCAGCGCCGTATCAACACAGCCCAGCAGCAGTTGTTCTGCGCGGCCCAGCTGCGCATCAGGACAAATTTGCAGATGACGATTAAAGTCAGCACAAAATACCCAAAACTCAGCGGCTTCCCCTACCCATGTCTGTCCGCCTGTTAATGTCACCAGCTGCTCACGCATGGCCGGATCGGTGATACGGATGATGGATGAGCACTGCAAAAAGCTGGACGTGGACGCCGATTGCGCCGCAGCAATAATCGCTTCGCGCTGTTCAGCGCTTACCGGCTGGTCAGTGAACGCGCGAATTGAACGGTGGCTGCACAGTAAATCGATTGTCGGTGTCATAAAGTCTCCAGCTGATTTATCTTTTTTTGTCGGAAAGGTTGAACAACTGCGGCGCAAGCGCTTTCGCACTGCGCCACATCAGGAGCCAGGCGGCAGGCAACATTAGCAGAATGCCGATGATAAACAGCGCGGTAGCCAGCCCGGGTGTAGCCAGGCGGCCCGGCAGGCCAGGGAACCAGTGATTCACAACCAGCAATGCACTGGCAATCAGTAACCCACCCAGCGCTTCCATCACCAGCAGTGCTTTCGGCAATTTAGCGACGTTTTGCATGCGTTTCTCCTGCCTCAAGGCCAATCGCCCCCCAATTATGGTTAACATCCGCAAATTTGCACATCAGAGGTGTCGGGATTGTTCCGCTCTGCCGACGTGCGACGGATTCATCGGGGACGGGCATTAGACTAACAGGTAATTCCTGCTTTCTTTAAGCGCAACGAGCGGGCATCATAAGCGGCTTTTCTGACGTGATTCCGTGTCACTCACACGACGTCCCTTGCAAGGAGTTTTCGATGATTGCTGTTATTTTTGGTCGTCCCGGCTGCCCGTACTGCGTTCGCGCAAAAGAACTGGCTGATAAACTGCAAGCTGAGCGTGATGATTTCAACTATCAATACGTAGATATTCAGGCGGAAGGCATTACTAAAGCGGATTTAGAGGCCAGTGCGGGGAAACCGGTCAGCACCGTGCCGCAAATTTTCCTGGATGAGCAGCATATTGGTGGTTATACCGAGTTTGCCGCATGGACGAAAGAGAATCTGGGCTTCGTGGCCTGATTTCGCACACCCGGTCAGCGCGCTGACCTCACGGGTGAGTTCTTCGTTGCCTGCATCAGATACCGTTCGCAGAGTGCCGGGTCTCTGATGCAGGCCGTTCCGGCCTTACTGTCTGATTGCCACAATCAGCTTCATCAGTCTGACCAGCAATGCGCCGCATCCTGCCCAGAACATCCCGCTCAGGCTCCAGACCATGATATAGTCCCAGCGTGCCGGCACAGCGAAAATACCGTGCAGCAACAGCGCCGCCAGCAAGGTGCCAACAGAAGCCATGATCAACGTACTTTTCAGCGGTGCCGAGTGCTGCATAAACGCCATCAATCCACCCGGCAGTAAAAAAAGCAACAATGCAGGCTGACTGTGCAACGCATGTTTATCCAGGGCACAAAAATCCTGGGCAAAAATAAACACCAGACAATAAAGCAGACCTCCTGACAGACAGGTCGCCCAAAAATAATAACGCTGCGGCATAACTCCCCACTCATTTAAAACACGCCAAAACATCGCTTTTGACCTTGATGAGCCTGGTGGAAATAAAAATAAACAGTCGTTTTGTGTACAAATGAAAGTCGCCAATGGCTGAGAAAGTATTTTCTGATTAGAATATTACCCGCGTTATCCGCTCAGTCATTATGGATGACGTAACGGCACGCTTACGGTCTGGACAAGATAGCGAAAAACAGACCACTCTTCAATACGTTACACGTAAACAAGAAGTTAAAATGTTGAATGTTAACATCGCAGAATTGTTAAGAAGTAATGACATTTTGTTATTATTTTTCGTACTGGCGTTGGGACTTTGCTTAGGAAAATTACGTTTTGGCTCCGTCCAGCTCGGAAATTCCATTGGCGTATTAGTCGTTTCGTTATTATTAGGCCAGCAACACTTCTCGATGAATACCGATGCCCTGAGCCTGGGCTTTATGCTGTTTATTTTTTGTGTCGGCATTGAAGCCGGCCCTAACTTTTTCTCTATTTTCTTTCGGGACGGGAAAAATTATTTCATGCTGGCCATTGTCATGGTCGCCAGTGCTCTGCTGCTGGTGCTGGGCTTTGGCAAGCTTTTCGGCTGGGACATCGGCCTCACCGCCGGTGTTCTGGCGGGTTCGATGACGTCGACGCCAGTCCTGGTGGGCGCGGGCGATACGCTGCGTCAGAGCATTAGCGACCCCAGGCAGTTAGGCATCATGCAGGATCAACTCAGTCTGGGCTATGCGGTTACCTATCTGGTGGGGCTGGTCAGCCTGATTTTCGGTGCACGTTACCTGCCGCGTCTGCAGCATCAGGATCTGTCCACCTGTGCTCAACAGATTGCGCGTGAGCGCGGTCTTGATGCCGACAGTCAGCGTAAGGTTTTTCTGCCCGTTATCCGCGCCTATCGCGTGGGGCCGGAGCTGGTGGAATGGAGCGGCGGTAAGAATCTGCGCGAGCTGGGCATCTATCGCCAGACGGGCTGCTATATCGAACGTATCCGACGCAACGGTATTCTCGCCAGCCCCGATGGCGATGCTGTGCTCCAGCTGGGCGATGACATTTCGCTGGTGGGCTACCCGGATGCGCACGCGCGCCTGGATCCCAGTTTCCGCAACGGGAAAGAAGTCTTTGATCGCGATTTGCTCGACATGCGAATCGTGACCGAGGAGATTGTGGTTAAAAATCACAATGCCGTGAACAAGCGGCTGAGCAAACTTAACCTGACCGATCACGGCTGCTTTTTAAACCGCGTCATTCGCAGTCAGATAGAAATGCCTATCGACGACAATATTATGCTGAACAAAGGCGATGTGTTGCAGGTCAGCGGGGAAGCCCGCCGGGTGAAAAGCGTCGCCGATCGCATCGGCTTTATTGCTATTCACAGCCAGATGACCGACTTACTGGCTTTCTGCGCCTTCTTTATCATCGGCCTGATGACAGGACTGATCACGTTCCAGTTCAGCAACTTCAGTTTTGGCATCGGTAACGCGGCCGGGCTGTTATTTGCCGGTATCATGCTGGGCTTCCTGCGGGCTAATCATCCTACCTTTGGCTATATTCCGCAGGGTGCGCTGACGATGGTCAAAGAGTTTGGTCTGATGGTGTTTATGGCAGGGGTTGGCCTGAGTGCAGGCAGTGGAATCGATCACGGTATTTCCAGTAACGGGGCGCTGATGCTGTTGTGCGGCCTGCTGGTCAGCCTGCTGCCGGTGGTGATTTGCTACCTGTTTGGTGCCTATATACTGCGCATGAACCGGGCACTGCTGTTTGGGGCGATTATGGGTGCCCGCACCTGCGCGCCAGCCATGGAAATTATCAGTGATACCGCGCGCAGCAATATTCCGGCTTTAGGCTATGCCGGCACCTATGCTATTGCCAACGTCCTGCTGACGCTGGCCGGCACGCTAATCGTCATTATCTGGCCGTTATTGCCCTTATAAAATTTTTTACTGACGTCCAGAACTTTTTATTTTGATCACAGTCTGAATAAGTGCCACTGCTTTTCTTTGAAATCCCCAAATTGTGGAGCCCGCTGGTCTTTTTCCCGGCGGGTTTTTTTATGCCTGCTTTTCTCCCGTCCTATTTAACACAAAAAAGTCATAAAAGTTAAACCGCGTTGCAACCTCTGTGCAGATTAAGAACCTTGTGATGGACTCGCCGGGCATCTGGATTCAGGATAGCTGACTTAATTTGTTAGCAATGTGTGCTGGCAGATGCGACAGACTCCATCCGGTTTGACCTGCTTGTCAGGCTTTTTTTGGATTGAGAAAATCTGAACATCAGTAAAACGAGGAACCGTTCACGTAATGGAAGAATTAAACCGTACCCTGTTCACGGCGATTAACGCGACGCCCGACTCACCTCACTGGTTACTGCAGCTTGCCACGTTTATTGCCAGAGACGTCATTGCCATCGTGCCACTTTTGATTGTGGCGTTGTGGTTATGGGGCCCGCGCGATCAGGTTGCGTCACAGCGTGTGCTGGTGCTGAAAACCGGCATCGCGCTGCTTTACGCACTGGCAATATCCTGGTGCGTTGGTCAACTGTTACCGCATCCGCGGCCTTTCGCCATTGGTTTCGGTTATCAGTTTCTTCATCACGCACCTGACGACTCGTATCCGAGCGATCATGGCACCACCATTTTTACTTTTGCGCTGGCCTTTCTCTTCTGGCACCGCCTCTGGTCAGGCGTCATCCTGATGGTCGTAGGTACCGCAATCGCCTGGTCACGTATTTATTTGGGCGTGCACTGGCCAATGGATATGCTGGGCGGCTTGCTGGTAGGTATGCTGGGTTGTCTGGCGTCGCATCTTGCCTGGCAGCTTTATGGTGAACGCCTGTTGAATGTTCTTAACCCCGCTTACCGACTGCTGTTTGCGCTACCGATTCGTAAAGGCTGGACGCAGAGTTAATCTTTTGCTGATGTCGGCGCAAACGTACGTGGATTTCAGGGCCGAACGGGCCGCCTGCCGTAAAAAAGGGACGCCATCGCGTCCCTGATTATTAGCTGAACCACTTCCCGAACCAGCCGTTGAACTTCATCATCACAAAATCGATCATCCGGCTGAAGAAGCCGCCCTCCGGCACATCCTGCAGCACGACCAGTGGCCGCTGTTCAATGGTTTTGCCATCCAATTGGAAATTAATGGTGCCGACGACCTGATTCTTCTTCAGCGGCGCTTCTAACTGGGGCGATGACAGCGTATAGCTGGCTTTCAGGTTTTTCATCTGACCTTTTGGAATGGTCAGCGCGGCATCCTTCGCCACGCCCAGACTGACCTGACTCTGATCACCAAACCAGACGCGCTGCTGGGCGAACGGGGCATCCGCTTTTACTGGCGTAACCGTTTCAAAGAAGCGGAAACCCCAGGTCAGTAGCTTTTCGCTTTCGCGGAAGCGAATGGCATCGCTGGCGGTGCCCAGCACCACCGAAATCAGTCGCATATCGCCCTCGGTTGCCGAAGCGACCAGATTATTACCTGCGCCTGACGTATGGCCCGTCTTGATGCCGTCAACGTGAAGGTTGGTGCTCCAGAGCAGACGGTTGCGGTTCATCTGGCGAATATGATTGAAGGTGAACTCTTTCTCTTTATTCAGTGCGTACTCTTCCGGCACATCGCGGATCAACGCCTGACCAAGCAGCGCCATATCCCGTGCGGTGCTGTACTGCCCTTCCGCATCCAGACCGTGTACCGTCATGAAATGTGTATTGGTCAGCCCCAGCGCTTTAACGTAGTTATTCATCAGCCCGATAAACGCGTCCTGACTGCCTGCCACATAGTCGGCCAGCGCGATACAGGCATCATTGCCTGACTGGATCACAATGCCTTTATTCAGCTCATGCACCGGAATACGATCGCCCGGTTTAAGAAACATCAGCGACGATCCGCGCAGTTTGGGGTTGCCGGTCGCCCAGGCATCCTGTCCTACGGTCACCATGTCATCTGGCTTAATTTTGCCGGCTTTAATTGCCTGCCCAACCACATAGCTGGTCATCATTTTGGTCAGGCTGGCTGGATCAAGCCGCTGGTCCGCATTGGACTCGGTCAGGACCTTGCCGCTGGCATAGTCGATTAAGATCCAGGCTTTGGCATCAATTTGAGGGGCATCCGGTGCCTGTACTGCCAATACAGTCATCGGTGCAATCAGTAGCAAAGAGGTGGCAGCGACGCGCCGCAGGTGAGATGAGAAGCTAGTTTTTGTCATGAGCTTGACCGGATTGTCCTTGTTAAAACGGAAAGTCAAAGGCGTGAAACCCTCTGTCAGAACGCTACCCGCTGGCGTGACTGAAAAAAACCGCTTAATCGTAAAGTTTTATAGATTTTAGTAGATTAACCCTGGCATGACCGCCGCGCGCGTGCCATTTTCCGGCAACAGTGTCGTCCATAAAAATGCGTTAAATTCCGAAATTTTCATCAGAAAGTTAAGGCCGTCACAAAACTGGGTTAACCTGACGCTATTCACTCGAGGAGAACCCGTATGGACCTGGCACTGTTTGATCTGGATGAAACGCTGATTAGTGAAGACAGCACCGGCCTGTGGCTGCGCTGGCTGGTTTCACAAGGCTTTGCGTCCAGTGAGCTGATTGAGGAAGAGCAGGCGCTTATGCGTCAGTATTACGCCGGGACGCTGTCCATTGAAGACTATATGCATAAAACGCTGTCCCCGTTAAGCGGCATGGCGACCCTGACGGTTGAGGGCTGGATCCGCCGCTTTATTCATCGCGACATTATGCCGCGCGTCTATCCTGAAGCCCGGGAACGTCTCAAATGGCATCAGTCACGTGGCGACAGAATCATTGTTATCTCCGCCAGCGGTGAACATCTGGTGACGCCGATTGCCCGCCAGTTAGGGGCCTGCGGTGCCCTCGCCATCGGTGTGGAAGTGGTGGATGAGCGCTACAGCGGCAACACCTACGGAACGATGACCTTTCAGCAGGGCAAAGTGACGCGGGTGGAAGAATGGAAAGCCCAGCGGCCGGATGAACACTACTCACATACCTGGGCTTACAGTGATTCTCTGAACGACCTGCCGATGCTGGTGCAGGCCGATTATGCTCACGTGATTAACCCTGCGGAACCGTTACGCCAGGAAGCCGAAAAACGCGGCTGGCCGGTTTACCACTGGGCGCGTTAAGTTAACCGCGGGAGGCGCTGGCGTCCTGCGCCAGCCCTACCTTCAGGAGCTTGCCGTTAGCTTCATCCGTCAACACATACAGATACCCATCCGGCCCCTGGCGGACATCGCGAATGCGTTCGTTTCGCTCACCCAGCAGGCGTTGCGCCTCAACGACTTTTTCACCGTTGACACGCAGTCGAATCAGTTGCTTCTCTTTCAGCGCCCCGATAAAGAGTGAATTTTTCCATTGGGGGAAACGGGCACTGTTATAAAAGGCCATGCCGCTTAGCGCTGGTGAAACTTTCCAGTAAAATACCGGCTGTTCCGTGCCCGCCACGTGCGTGCCTTTCGATTCAGGAACCTTGCTGCCGTTGTAATCAATGCCGTAGGTCGCCAGCGGCCAACCATAATTTTTCCCTTTTTCGATCACGTTGACCTCATCGCCACCGCGTGGGCCGTGCTCGCTTTCCCACATGACCTGTGTCCAGGGATTAAGCGCCAGGCCTTGTGGGTTACGTAAACCGTAGGCCCAGATTTCAGGCCGGGCACCCTGCCTGCCCACGAAAGGATTATCCCTGGGAACGCTACCGTCGCCGTTCAGGCGCAGCAGTTTTCCCTGGAGCTTGTCGAGATCCTGGGCGGCGCTGCTGACAAAATTATCCCCGAAGGCAATCCACACAAACCCCTGACGGTCAAAGGCCAGCCGGGTTCCAATATTGTTGCCGCTTGAGAGCCGGGGCGTTTGGCTGATGACTTCATGAAAATCGGTCAGCTGGCGATGATCGTCGCTGAGTGTGCCATAACCCACGACGGCCCCCGCCTTGCCGTCGCTGTCCGCTTTGGTATAGCTGAGCCACACCCGACGGCTCTGGGCAAAATCCGGGGCCAGCACCACATCCAGCAGGCCGCTCTGTCGCTGCGCCCACACCGCGGGCACGCCCTTAATCGGCTCAGATAAACCGGTATCAGGTCGCCAGCTACGCAACTGGCCGGCGCGTTCAGTGATGAGTAACGTCTGGTTATCCGGTAAAAAGGCCACCGACCAGGGATGGTCCAGCTTATCCTGAAGCACCTTCACCGTCAGATCATCCGCCCATAACGGGCTGGAAACGAGTAACGCGCCATTCAGTAACAGTAGGGTGGAAACACGGGTCATAGCATTCTCCAGACAGAGGCAGTGTGTTTAAGCGTAGTCAGCCTGTCCGGCATGATGTTGAGGATTTACAAAAGATTAAACAGCGTGGGCGTGATAAAGACGGGATGAAAAAACAGGCGGTAAGGGGCCCGCGACCTGAACGGCGCGGGCAAACGGAACTTACTCGAAAAAGGTCTCGGGATTATCCGCCAGTGAGATGAACTCTTTACCGCCCGGCGTGAGCGCCAGAATGGTGCCCGACTCAATGTCGTAAACCCAGCCATGCAGACGCAGCTTGCCCTGACGTAACCCTACCGACACCGAAGGATGGGTTTTCATGTTGTTTAGCTGCGCAATCACGTTCTCCTGCACCATAGCGTTGAGCTTTTTCTCGGGTGATTCATAGTCACGCTGCTCCACCACCGCTTTGGCCGCATCGGCAAAGCGCAGCCAGTGCTCGACGGCTGGCATGCTGTCCATGCAGGCACAGGACGAAATCGCGTTCATCGCACCGCAGTTAGAGTGACCACAGATGATGATGTCAGAAACGCCCAGCACCATCACCGCATACTCAATAGTGGCTGACACGCCACCCGGCTCCGGCCCAAAAGACGGCACAATGTTGCCCGCATTACGGATAACGAATAGCTGCCCGGGTTCCTGCTGCGTGACCAGCTCCGGCACCAGACGGCTGTCTGAGCAAGAGATAAACAGGGCTTTCGGGTTCTGATTTGAGGCCAGACTTTTGAACAGCGCCTCTCTTTCAGGAAAGACAGTCTGCTGAAAACTCAGAAACCCGTTAATGATCTCTTTCATTATTTTGCTCTCACATTATCCACGTCATTGTCTGAAAGGCCAGGCTCTCAGCACTTGTTAAGCGAATCATTATTAATGAAAACAAGCAAATATCAACCAACAATATGACCGTCAAATGGCGTTATCACCTGCGTTGATAAGAAAATTAACGAATTAATTTTTAGCTATTTATTAGAAATCCTTTTGCAAAACGGCGGGTTACTGCGGTTTTCTTCCTTTCCGATCATCGGCTTAAACGCCTGTCACTCTCGGGAACCCTTTACGGTTTTTTGCGTGACTTTACACTGTTATGCCTGAGGTCAGATAACGCTACAATTTTCATCGCAACACAGGTAAAATCGCGCGCCATTGCTGTGCTGAACCGGAAACCACCTTATGTCCACTACTACTACACTGCCGCCGCGCGTGGGATTTGTCTCGCTTGGCTGCCCCAAAAACCTTGTCGACTCTGAGCGCATTCTGACGGAACTGCGCACCGAGGGCTATGAGGTGGTCCCACGCTATGACGATGCGGAAATCGTTATCGTCAACACCTGCGGATTCATCGACAGCGCCGTCCAGGAATCGCTGGAAGCGATCGGTGAAGCCCTGAACGAAAACGGCAAGGTGATTGTGACCGGCTGCCTGGGAGCGAAAGTCGACCAGATTCGCGAAGTGCACCCGAAGGTACTGGAAATCACCGGTCCGCACAGCTATGAACAAGTGCTGTCGCACGTGCACCGCTACGTGCCGAAGCCCCAACATAATCCGTTCCTGAGCCTGGTGCCGCAACAGGGCGTGAAGCTGACGCCGCGTCATTACGCTTACCTGAAAATTTCTGAAGGCTGCAACCATCGCTGCACCTTCTGTATCATCCCGTCTATGCGCGGCGATCTCGACAGTCGTGCCATTGGCGAAGTGCTGGACGAAGCAAAACGGCTGGTTGAAGCGGGCGTGAAAGAGTTGCTGGTCATTTCGCAGGATACCTCGGCTTACGGCGTGGACGTGAAACACCGCACAGGGTTCTGGAACGGCGCGCCGGTGAAAACCAGCATGGTGAGCCTGTGCGAGCAGTTAGCGAAACTCGGCGTGTGGGTTCGCCTGCATTATGTTTATCCTTATCCTCACGTGGACGACGTGATTCCACTGATGGCAGAAGGCAAGATTCTGCCGTATCTGGATATCCCGCTTCAGCACGCCAGCCCACGCATTCTGAAGCTGATGAAGCGTCCGGGTGCCGTGGAACGCACGCTGGAGCGCATTAAGCGCTGGCGTGAGATCTGCCCGACGCTGACGCTGCGCTCAACGTTTATTGTAGGCTTCCCCGGCGAAACCGAAGAAGACTTCCAGATGCTGCTCGACTTTATTAAAGAAGCGCGTCTGGATCGTGTGGGTTGCTTCCAGTACAGCCCGGTTGAAGGCGCAACGGCAAACCAGTTACCCGATCCGGTCGATGACGCAGTGAAACAGGAACGTTATGACCGCTTTATGCAGTTGCAGCAGCAGATCTCTGCCGAGCGCCTGCAGGAAAAAATCGGCCGTGAAATTATGGTCATCATCGATGAAGTCGATGAAGAAGGCGCGATTGGTCGCAGCATGGCTGACGCGCCAGAGATCGATGGTGCCGTCTATCTGAATGGCGAGAGCAACGTTAAGCCGGGCGATGTTCTGCGAGTCAAAGTGGAACATGCTGACGAATACGATTTGTGGGCGAGCCGCGTCTAACCATACTTCTGCTGGTGCGCTTTTTTGCGCGCCAGATAGTCGTCATCTGCCCGTAGCTTATCCCAGTACGCTTTGAAAATGGCCGCCGCAGCGGCCTTTTCTTCGTCCCTGCCCCGGGGCAACTCCTTGCCCTCCGCATCGTATTTTCGTCCGCCCTTATGGTTGCTGTAGCGGCGCGCACGGGTGTAGCCCATTTGAATAAATTTGCGCGCCATGTCCATGCCCACAAAGTCATCCTGCTGACGATAGGCTTCGAACAGCCGCATGATTTCTTCTGCCGAGGCTTTCGCAACCTCAACGGTACGAAAACGCCAGTGCGGCAGGATTTCGCCTTTATAGGGCTGGACCATCAGCACGCCCTGCTCACCGCGCCCGACCTGATAACGTTCAGGATGTTTGCGGAAGTCGATAGTGCTGAAGTCTTGTTCATAGTCAAAAGGTTTCATGTCTTCAGTTTAGGATCAAGTGCGTCACGTAGCCCGTCGCCAAGCAAATTAAAGGCTAAAACCGTGAAAAAAATAGCCAGTGCCGGAAAAATCGCCACGTGCGGCGCGATAACCATATCCGCGCGCGCTTCGTTGAGCATCGCGCCCCACTCTGGCGTCGGTGGCTGCGCGCCCAGCCCCAGAAATGACAGGCTTGCGGCGGTGATAATCGAGGTCCCGATGCGCATGGTGAAGTACACCACAATAGAGGATACCGTGCCGGGCAGCAGGTGACGTATCATGATCGTCCAGTCTGACGCTCCGATACTGCGGGCTGATTCGATGTAGGTTTGCCGTTTCAGTACCAGCGTATTGCCGCGCACCAGGCGGGCAAAGGCGGGAATACTGAATATCGCCACGGCGATAATGACGTTACTGATGCCACTGCCCATGATGGCCACGACGGCAATGGCCAGCAAAATGCCGGGAAACGCAAACAGCACGTCGCAGATGCGCATGGTGATCCTGTCCCACCAGCCTTCATAGTAGCCCGCCAGCAGTCCTGCCAGCGTCCCCACTATCGCCCCTATCGCGACGGAAACGAAGCCGGCGAGAAGCGAAATTCGGGTTCCCACCAGCACGCGGCTAAAGATATCGCGTCCCAGTGAATCCACGCCAAACCAGTGCACCAGTGAGGGGCCGTCGTTGAGTCGGTCGTAATCAAAGTAATTTTCTGCATCGAATGGCGCAACATACGGTGCCGTAAACGCCAGTACGATCAGCACCAGGACAAACAGGCCCGCCAGCAGAGCGACCGGCTGACGACGAAAGCGTCGCCAGAATTCCCGCCAGGGCGTTCTTACCCGGTTGCTGTCCAGCAGTGGCATGTGTTTGAGTGCCGCTTCCCGTCGCCAGTTTTTCATCAGGTGTCCTTAAAGCGAATCGCCGGGTTAATGACGGCATACAGCATATCGACAATCAGATTGATCAAAATAAACTCCAGCGAAAACAGCAATACCTCTGCCTGAATCACCGGATAGTCACGCATCTGTACCGAATCCACCAGCAGGCGTCCCAGCCCCGGCCAGTTGAACACGACCTCAACCACAATCGAGCCACCCAGCAGGAAACCAAACTGCAGGCCCATCATGGTGACCACCGGTATCATGGCATTCCGCAGACCGTGCTTAATCACCACGCGGTACTCACTGACGCCTTTGGCACGCGCGGTGCGCATGTAATCTTCCTGCATCACCTCCACAAAGGATGCCCGGGTGAAACGGGCCATCACAGCCGCTACCGCCGCGCCCAGCGTGAGAGAGGGCAAAATATAGTGCTGCCAGCTGTCTGCGCCCACCGTAGGCAACCAGCCCAACTGGACGGAAAACACGTCCATCAGTAACATGCCCAGGGCAAAAGCCGGAAAAGAGATACCCGAAACCGCGAGCGTCATGCCGAGGCGATCCGGCCAGCGATTGCGCCATACGGCCGAAACAATGCCGATCGCCATGCCCAGGATCACCGCCCACACCATGCTGGTGAGCGTCAGCCACAGGGTTGGCATAAAACGCGTAGCGATTTCCGCCGAAACCGGACGCCGGGAAACCAGCGACTGACCAAAATCCCCCTGCAGCGCATTGACGATAAAGTGCACGAACTGCACCGGCAGGGGTTTATCCAGGCCCAGCTCCTGACGGACCAATGCCACAACAGACGCATCGGCTTCCTGTCCGGCAATCAGCCGCGCCGGATCGCCCGGCAGCAGATGGACAAACAGAAACATCAGCACTGCCACGATAAACAGCGTGGGAATCAGGCCCAGCAGGCGTTTAAGAAAATAGTTAACCATGTGACATCCCACACAACAGTCAGCAGCGCAGCTGACCTGCCCGGTGCCTCATTGCTGACGAGGCACCGGGCATCACACATCCTGTTCAGGACAGAACAGGTCCGGCGACTTACTTCATCTCGGCGTCATCAAAACTGAATGACGTGTCCGGCATCATGTAAAAACCGCTCAGGTTTTTGCTGTGTGCGGACACCAGTTGCTCCACCACCAGCGGGATCCACGGATGATCGTTCCAGATGGTGTCCTGCGCATCTTTATACAGTTTGGCTTTTTCCGCCTGATCGGTCGTTTTCAGCGCGTCGGCCAGGTCTTTATCCACCTTCGGATTGCTGTAAAACGCCGTGTTGAAGATCGCCGGTGGCCAGGCTGCGGTTGCGAACAACGGCGTCAGCGCCCAGTCGGCTTCACCCGTTGAGGCTGACCAGCCAGTGTAGAACATGCGCACGCCGCTCTCTTTCTGGCCCTTGCCTTCCACTTCCGCTGCGCGCTGTCCCGCATCCATCGCGGTCACTTTCACCTTCACGCCGACCTGTGCCAGTTGCTGCTGAACAAACTGCAACACTTTCTGTGCCGTGCTGTGGTTATGCGACGACCAGAGCGTGGTGTCGAAACCGTTCGGATAACCCGCTTCTTTCAGCAACGCTTTTGCTTTAGCGGGATCGTAAGGAATGGGCGGATACGTTTGCGCATAGGCAATAGAGGGAGGCACTATGCCGGTGGCAGGTGTGGCATAACCGGCGAACGCAACTTTAACCAGTGCCTGGCGGTTGATCGCGTACTCCAGCGCCTCACGCACTTTTGGATTATCAAACGGTTTTTGTGTCACATTCAGGCTGATGTAGCGCTGCATGATGGAGGGCGATACCACCACGTCCAGCTTGCTGTCCTTCTCCAGCAATTTGGCCTGCTCATAAGGCACCGGGAAGGCAAAGTTCGCTTCACCGGTCTGCAGCATGGCCGCACGCGTATTGTTATCCACGACCGGGCGCCACGTAATGCTGTCGAGTTTGGGATAGCCTTTTTTCCAGTAGCCGTCCCATTTCTTCACCTTCACAAAATCGGTCTGATTCCAGGTCACAAATTCGAACGGCCCGGTGCCCACCGGATGAAAACCGATGTCCTTACCGTATTTTTTCAGGGCGGCAGGGGAAATCATCACCGCCGCAGGGTGCGCCAGAATATTAATAAAGGCCGAGAACGGCTGCTTCAGCGTAATTTTCACCGTCGTGGGATCGACCGCTTCCGTGCTGGCGATGTATTTAAACAGGTTATAACGTTTGAGATGGTTGTCGGGATTACTGGCCCGATCCAGGTTGACCTTGACCGCCTCGGCATTAAAGTCGGTGCCATCCTGAAACTTCACGCCTGAGTGCAGCTTAATGGTGTAGGTCAGGCCATCGCCGCTCACCGTGTAACTGTCCGCCAGCACATTGGTCAGTTTCATATCTTTATCAAAGCCAAACAGCCCCTGATAAAATGATTTCGCGACCGCCTGGGACAAGGTGTCGTTAGCGTCATAGGGATCAAGCGTGGTGAAATTGGAGGCGACGGCGATCACCGCATCACCCGCGGCCCAGGCGGGCAGCGTCATGACGCTACTTAATATCCCTGCTGCCAGTAAGCTTCTACGCATCGTTATCTGCATTGTTTTCTCCTGTAATCCCTGTCTGATTTATCGCCGTGGCGATAGCGTATTATTTCAGATCGCGCTGGTGGCAGAGCGAGCCACAAAATGACCGGGGGCCACTTCCATCAGCGAAACCCGTTCGGGTTCATCGCCCAGTGCACGAATCGGGCTGGGGATCTCATCGACCAGCAGACTGCGCTCGCGTTGCCGACGTGTCGGGTCGGCAACCGGCACGGCGGCCATTAATTTTTGGGTATACGGATGATGTGGCTGCCCGAATACCGACTGACGTGGGCCGATTTCCACAATCTGTCCAAGATACATCACCGCTACGCGGTGGCTGATGCGCTCAACCACCGCCATATCATGGGAAATAAACAAAAAGGCGATACCAAATTCACGCTGAAGGTCGAGCATCAGGTTGATGATTTGTGCCTGAATGGAGACATCAAGCGCGGACACCGACTCATCGGCAATCACCACTTTGGGGTTCAGCGCCAGTGCCCGCGCGATGCAGATACGCTGACGCTGGCCACCCGAAAACTCATGCGGATAACGCTTTGCGTGTTCCGGCAGTAAGCCAACCTTTTCCAGTAACCAGGCCACGCGCTGTTCCGCTTCGCGTCGTGGCATCACCTTGTGAACCAGCAGCGGCTCCATAATCGAAAATCCCACCGTCAGGCGCGGATCGAGCGATGCATAAGGGTCCTGGAAGATAAACTGAATATCGCGCCGCAGATGGGCCAGCGCCGCTCCCGAAAGATCGTTAATACGCTGCCCGTCAAAGGTAATACTGCCTCCCTGACTGGCGACCAGTTTTAGCAGTGAACGTCCGGTGGTCGATTTACCGCACCCGGACTCCCCCACCAGCGCCAGCGTTTCGCCTGCATACAGATCAAAGCTGATGTTCTCGACCGCGTGCACCCGGCTCGTTACGCGATTCAGTAATCCTGAGCGAATATCGAAGCGCGTGACCAGATTGCGCACCTGCAGGATGGGCGGGCGATCGTGACGTACGGTGTTTTGCGGTACGTCGGGTGCCGCATCGTTGAGCAGGAGAGGAAATTTCGCGGGCAGCGGCTGGTCCTGCATCGCACCCAGGGTCGGGACAGCGGCCAGCAACGCCCGGGTGTAAGGCTGCTGCGGTGCGCTGAACAGCTCGGCGGTAGGGGCGTTTTCCAGCACCTCACCGCGATACATCACCTGGACGCGGTCCGCCATTTCCGCCACCACGCCCATATCGTGAGTGATAAAAATCACGCCCATCTGCATCTCTTTCTGCAGCTCACGGATCAGTTGCAGGATCTGGGCCTGAATCGTGACGTCCAGGGCAGTGGTCGGCTCGTCGGCAATCAGCAGCGCAGGCTTGCACGACAGGGCCATCGCAATCATCACGCGCTGCCGCATACCGCCGGAAAGCTGGTGAGGATAACGGCGCAGCATACTTTGTGCGTCAGGAATGCGTACCCGATCCAGCATACGACGCGCTTCCGTCAGGGCTTCGGACTGGCTTTTACCCTGATGCAGTCGAATGGATTCTGCGATCTGATCGCCTACCGTAAACACCGGATTCAGCGAGGTCATCGGTTCCTGGAAAATCATGGCCATATCCGCGCCGCGCACCCTGCGCATCTGACCGCGCGGCATCCGCATCAGATCCAGTGCCTCACCACTGCGCCGACGCAGCCGTATCTCGCCACTGACCTCTGCGCTGTCCTGCGCCAACAGGCGCATGATCGCCAGTGAGGTGACGGATTTGCCCGAGCCGGACTCGCCCACTAAAGCCAGCGTTTCGCCGCGAAACACATCAAGTGAAAGATGACGCACGGCTTCGGTCACCTGGCCGTCATGGTGAAAACGTACGTTCAGGTCGCGCACCGCCAACACCTGTTCGGGAGACAGAGGGAGCCTGTCAGGCTGGCTGTTAGCTTTCACGGTAAATTGCGACCTCTGCGACGTCATCCACCCGGGCAACAGCCCGGTACATGCCTTCGCTGTTGAACGGCAGTGCCACATTGCCCTCCCGATCAACCGCAATCAGCCCACCGCTGCCGCCCAGCTCCAGCACGCTGTCATGAATCACATTGACGCTGGCCTGTTGTAATGTCCGCCCGGCGTAACGCATTTGTGCCGCCACATCGTAGGCCGCCAGGGTGCGGATAAACACTTCGCCAGTGCCGGTGCAGGACACCGCCGCGCTGTCGTTACTGGCATAGCAGCCTGCGCCAGGCAACGGTGAGTCGCCTACGCGCCCCTGCTGTTTATTGGTCATGCCGCCGGTCGATGTCGCCGCCGCCAGGTTTCCCGCCAAATCCAGCGCCACGGCACCGACCGTGCCAAACTTACGATCCGGGTCAAGAGGATCGCCGCCCTGGGCGGCGCCATCGTGGTCAAGCACAGCGGCATCGCTGCGCAGCGCCCGTTGCAGTTGCTCCAGGCGTTCAGGCGTGGAAAAGAAATCCGGTTCAACCTGCTCAAGCCCCTGCGCAAACGCAAAGGCTTCGGCCCCTTCCCCAATCAACAGGACATGCGGGCTGTGGTCTAACAGCGCACGCGCTGCCAGTACCGGGTTGCGCAGCCGGGAGACGCCCGCCACTGCCCCAGCCTGCAGCGTTCTGCCATCCATGATGCTGGCATCCAGCTCATGCGTGCCCTGATGGGTAAACACAGCACCTTTACCCGCATTAAACAGCGGGCACTCTTCCAGCCTGCGCACCGCTTCAGTCACCACATCCAGCGCGGATGCGCCCTGCGCCAGCAGGGTTTGGCCATGTGTCACAATATCGTGAAGCGCCTGACGATAAGCCTGTTCTTTCTCTGCGCTCATGGCAGCACGCGTAATTGCGCCTGCGCCGCCATGAATGGCGATCACTGCTTTAGCCATACTGCGTTACCCTGTGGTTGCATCAGAAGGAAAAACACTGATTTTGAATGGTTTTACGTCTTGTTAGCGTATTTTTGAATATAGAAAGCCCGCCATAGCTTGTAAAGCGGAAACTGGTCCCGCGCTAATAACCTTTCGTTGTGGCTTATACCGATGTGACTCTGAGGATAAAAGCCACCATAATAGTCAGCAATTGCAACAGACAGACTGAGACAATAATGGAAAGCTTTACTGCCGGACTGATTTCCCTTGAAGACGCGCAACAGAAGATGCTGGCGCAACTGACGCCCATCACCGAATCCCTGGATGTGCCCCTGACCGACGCGGCCGGGCGCATCACCGCCTGCAGCGTGACCTCCCCCATTGATGTACCGCCTTTTAACAACTCAGCCATGGACGGTTATGCCGTCAGGCTTGCTGATTTGCAAGAGGGTCAGCCCTTAACGGTTGCCGGTAAAACCTTTGCCGGTGGGCCGTTTTCGGGTGACTGGCCTGCGGGCAGCGTCATCAGAATCATGACGGGCGCGCCGGTACCGGACGGCTGCGATGCCGTCGTCATGCAGGAGCAAACCCATCTGCAGGGCGAACAGATTGTTATTGATGCGCCCGTAAAAGCCGGACAAAACATCCGCCTGATCGGCGATGATATCCGGGCAGGCCATCAGGTCCTTGCGCCTGGCGTGCGCCTGGGCGCTGCGGAACTGCCGTTGCTGGCCTCATTAGGCATCGCCACGGTGAAGGTGCTGCGCAAATTGCGCGTGGCAATTTTCTCCACCGGGGATGAGCTGCAACCCGTGGGCCAGCCGCTGTCTGACGGGCAAATCTATGACACCAACCGGTTTGCCATCTCCCTCATGCTGCATAAGCTGGGCTGCGAGGTGATCGATCTTGGCATTGTTCGCGACGATCCGGTCGCCCTTCGGGCTGCCTTTATGGACGCCGATCGCCAGGCCGATGTGGTCATCAGCACCGGCGGTGTCTCTGTCGGTGAAGCCGACTTTACTAAGGCGATGCTGGAGGAACTGGGCAGTATTCGCTTCTGGAAGCTGGCCATTAAACCGGGCAAACCTTTCGCCTTTGGCCGCCTGGCAAACAGCTGGTTCTGCGGCCTGCCCGGCAATCCGGTCTCGGCCGTCGTGACCTTTTATCAACTGGTGCAGCCCCTGCTGGCCCGTCTGACCGGACAGTCAGCTTCGGCTTTACCGCCACGTCAGCGCGTGCGTACAGCAAGCGCACTGAAAAAATCGCCGGGCCGTCTGGATTTTCAGCGCGGTGTGCTGCGGCGAAATGCTGAGGGTGAAACAGAAGTCGTCAGCACGGGTGCCCAGGGTTCGCATGTGTACAGCTCGTTTTCACAGGCTAACTGCTTTATCGTACTGGAGCGTGAGCGCGGCTATGTCGAGGCGGGAGAATGGGTAGATGTTGAGCCCTTCAACGCCCTGCTGGAGGGATAAATGCTGCCCGAACTCAGCCACGAGGAAATGCTGCGCTATAACCGGCAAATTGTCCTGCGGGGGTTTGACTTTGACGGACAGGAAGCCCTGAAGGCCAGCCATGTGTTGGTCGTGGGCCTGGGCGGTTTAGGCTGTGCAGCCGCACCTTATCTGGCGGCAGCAGGCGTCGGTCACCTGTCTCTGCTGGATTTTGATACGGTTTCGCTCTCAAACCTGCAGCGACAGATTCTGCATCATGATGCGGATATTGGTCGGGCCAAGGTCGAATCCGCCCGGGCACGCCTGGCGGAGATCAATCCCCACTGTCAGTTATATCCTGTCCACGGCCAGTTGGACGATAACGCGTTGCGGGCGCTCATCGCCAGGCAGCAGGTTGTGGTCGACTGCACGGATAATGTCAGCGTGCGTGAACAGCTTAACCGGCTTTGTTATGAACTGAAGGTGCCTCTGGTTTCGGGCGCGGCGATTCGCATGGAAGGTCAGTTGAGTGTGTTTGACTGGCAGCCTGGTGCGCCCTGCTACCGCTGTATCAGCCGTTTGTTTGGCGCTCAGGTGCTCAGCTGCGTGGAAGCCGGTGTAATGGCGCCGCTGGTGGGCGTTGTCGGTGCCATGCAGGCGATGGAAGCGATAAAACTGCTGACCCGGTTTGGCACGCCCGCGCGCTCACGTTTGCTCATGTATGATGCCATGCGCGCAGAGTTTCGCACGATGCATGTCGCACAGGATCCGAATTGTGAAGTCTGTGGCCATTCTGAGTGCAGAGACTAAAAGCCGGTCTGATTGAACGCTGAGCGTGAGCGATTACAAAAGGCGGGGCAATGCACGAAAGAAAATGGGGTAGCCAGCGCTACCCCGCAGGCCTTAAACGATGCCCTGACTGCGCAGGTAGTCTTCGTAATTCCCGGTGAAATCGACGATGCGATCTGCCTTGATTTCCATTACACGCGTCGCTAGTGAGCTGACGAATTCACGGTCATGGGAAACGAAAATCAGCGTGCCTTCATACATTTCCAGCGCCATGTTTAATGACTCGATGGATTCCATATCCAGGTGGTTGGTGGGTTCATCCATAATCAGAATGTTAGGCTTCTGCATCATCAGCTTGCCGAACAGCATGCGCCCTTTCTCACCACCTGACAGCACCTTCGCGGGCTTTTTAATGTCGTCCTGAGAGAACAACAGGCGGCCAAGAATACCGCGTACGGCCTGCTCATCATCGCCCGGCTGCTTCCACTGACTCATCCAGTCAAAAACCGTCAGATCGTCAGCAAAATCGTCTGCGTGGTCCTGCGCGTAATAGCCAATTTTGGCATTCTCGGACCATTTAACGCTGCCGCTTTCTGGCGTCAGTTCGCCAACCAGGGTTTTTAACAGCGTGGATTTACCAATACCGTTAGCCCCTAATATTGCCAGTTTTTCACCGACTTCCAGCAGCAGATTAAGATTTTTGAACAGAGGACCGTTATCAAAGCCTTTCGTCAGGCCTTCCACTTCCAGCGCATTACGGAACAGTTTCTTATCCTGTTCAAAACGGATATATGGATTCTGACGGCTGGAGGCTTTCACTTCTTCCAGTTTTATTTTATCCATTTGTTTAGCGCGCGAGGTGGCCTGACGCGATTTAGAAGCGTTGGCACTAAAGCGGCTGACAAACGACTGCAGATCGGCAATTTGCGCTTTTTTCTTGGCGTTATCCGCTAACAGACGTTCACGCGCCTGGGTGGCCGCGGTCATATATTCATCATAATTACCGGAATAAACGCGCAGCTCGCCATAGTCCAGATCGGCCATGTGCGTGCAGACCATATTGAGGAAGTGACGGTCGTGCGAAATGATAATCATGGTGCTGTCGCGTTCGTTTAACACCTGCTCCAGCCAACGGATGGTATCGATATCCAGGTTGTTGGTCGGTTCGTCCAGCAACAAAATATCCGGATTAGAAAACAAGGCCTGGGCTAAAAGAACGCGTAATTTAAAGCCTGGCGCAATTTCGCTCATCGGCCCGTAATGCTGTTCAACCGGGATGCCCACGCCAAGTAATAATTCACCGGCGCGCGATTCCGCGCTGTAACCATCCATTTCGCCATACTGTACTTCCAGGTCTGCGACTTTGTAGCCTTCCTCTTCGCTCATTTCGGGCAGGGAATAAATACGGTCACGTTCCTGTTTCACTTCCCATAATTCATGGTGCCCCATGATTACCGTATCAATCACACTATATTGTTCAAAGGCGAACTGGTCCTGGCGTAATTTACCAATACGTTCATTGGGATCGTAGGAAACATTGCCGCCCGACGGCACCAAATCGCCACCCAAAATCTTCATGAAGGTGGATTTTCCGCTGCCGTTCGCACCGATTAAACCGTACCGATTACCGCCGCCAAATTTAACGGAGATATTTTCGAACAGTGGCTTGCTGCCAAACTGCATGGTGATATTGCTGCTAACTAACACGGCATTGACCTTAGTGAAGAGAGTGGATGGAAAACGGCGGCTATTATGCCAGATGTGACGTAGCGCACGCCAGTCTCCGGCTACCCTTGCATGAGTGTCTGTTGAAAACGCATGACTTTTTATTTTCACTGCCCGTACGTTTGCCGCTTAACCCAGCCGCTGGCTAAACGTACCGGACGCTGCGCAGAGGGGAAGCCCTACCTGCGCACGCCACACCGGGTGCATGACAGCGAGAGTAATAAAGCAAAGAGCAGGGTTTTTTAAATAAAAAAAGCCGGCGACATAAATGTCGCCGGCTACCACTTACAAGGATTGTGTCGATTAATCGATCAGGAAGCTGTCCAGGCTTTTACCTTCGTCCAGCGCTTTTTTAATTGCTGCTGGCGTGCGGCCCTGGCCGGTCCATGATTTTTTCTCGCCATTTTCGTCGGTGTAAGAATATTTAGCCGGACGTGGCGCACGCTTAGTGCGTTTTTTACCCTGCTCCAGCGCACCTAATAATTCATTAGGATCGATGCCATCAGCCAACAGCATTTCGCGATATTTCGATAACTTCTCTTCTTTTTCACGATTCTGTTGTTCTTCAGCGTGCGCTTCTTCACGACGTTCCGTTACTACAACGGTCAATTTCTCAAGAATTTCTTCCAAATCGCTCAGTGGCAGTTCACGAGCCTGGGCACGTAATGTGCGAATGTTGTTTAGAACTTTAAATGCGTCACTCATCACAATATCCTTGATTAAGGGGTTTAATTAAACTGTAGCGTCAAGATTACCTAATTCAAATAAAAAAATAAATTAATTTATTACTACAGATAATTCCGATAGGTTTTTTAAATGTCAGTGAAGTATTCAGAATGCTTATGTGGAGAGATAATTAACCTCAAATTAACACTAAATGCCTGCTATCCTTGCACAATGTAAACGATTTCATTGATTACACTTACTGTATGAATTCGCTATGCGCTTTTAAATTTTAACGCTGAATATTTTTTAACACCGGTGAAGAATTTGGATTAATTTGCCTGTCCTGACTCAGACGTTCTCCGCCCGGAACACGCGGTCTGTGAACAAAATAGCTGACGTCGGGTACGAGGTTTATCGCGCTTCGCCACAATAATATCGGCTTTATGGCGAATAAAATGTGGGGATATTGCCTTTGTCCCCCTTCACTCCCCGACAAAAATGCTGCATCGGCACAGGCAAGGCGACCGCGTTTCACAGCCGTTATAAGGTTGAATACATTTACAGACAATTTATGCTTCACAGTAAGTGCGCCGGCTAAATAGCCAGCAACCCTTTTAAATCACCAGCTTTAAGGGTGATTAAATGAGTTTACTGAACGATATAACAGATAAATAATAAAGCGCAGGTATTACACTGTCTGATAACAGGCCGTGGTCTGCCGCAAGGCCACGGCCTGAAGGATTAATTTACCTGGGTCGCAGGTCCAAACACGTCATACTGAGGGAGCTGAACGTTTTGATAGGTTTCCCAGCCGCCGCCCAGCGCTTTGTAGAGCGCCACGAGATCCAGCCCGCTTTGCATGCGCGCCTGTGTTGCCTGCTCCTCGGCCTGGGCGAGCTGGCGCTGCGCATCAAGCACCTCAAGGAAGGTCGATAATCCCTGACGATAGCTGTCGCTCGCCAAATCAAAGGTCCGTTGCAGTGCACCGGTCGTTTCGTCCAGCGCCGTGACGCGCTGCTGATCGGCCCGGTAACTCACAAGGGCGTTTTCGACATCCTGCAAAGCCGTCAGCACCGTCTGGCGATAATCCAGCGCCGCGCTGGCCTGCTGAGCACGTGCAAGCTTCACGCTGGAAACCAGCCGGCCTCCCTGAAAAAGGGGAATCGACAGCGAAGGCCCCACGCTATAGAAGTGGCTGCTCCAGTCGTCCAGATAACTGGCATCGGTATTGCGCACGCCCAACTGTCCGGTAAGAGAGAGGCTGGGGAACAGCTGTGCGACAGAAACGCCGATCCCGGCGGTTTGCGCATGGAGTTTCGCCTCTGCCTGGCGAATATCCGGGCGTCGACGCGCTAAGGTTGAGGGAATGCCGACCGCGACCGCATTCGGCAAGGCTGGCAGCGCTTTCGGCGTCTGCAGTTCTGCATCCAGCGCGCCGGGGGTTTTACCGATAAGCACAGCCAGACCGTTCATCGCCTGACGCGTTTGCGCCTGATACTGCGGTAGCTGCGCCTGTAAACTGCTCAACTGCGCCCGGGCATTTTCCACATCGGTTAACGGCGCCAGGCCATTGCGCTGCTGGCTTTGTGTCAGTTGCCAGGTCTGATCCGCCACCGCGATTTGCTGTTGCAGCGTGTTGACGGTTGCCTGCGCCCCACGCAGTTGTAACCAGGCACGGACAACTTCCGCTTCCAGCGACACCAGCGCATCGTTACGTTGCTCAATGGCCGCCTGTTGCTGTGCATTGGCTGATTCGATCTGACGTCGTACCTTGCCCCACAGATCCAGTTCCCAACTGGCATCGAAGCTGCCCTGATATAAGGTGACGGGCTGCGTCAGCCCGTTCAACTGGCTGGCGACAGTGCTGTCCACCTGGTCATTGACCCCATTCGCTTTCAGCAAACCTTCCAGCCCCAGTTGCTGACGCGTGACTTTTGCCGAACCGTTCAGGCTGGGAAATAAGCCGCCCTGCGCCTGAGATAACTGCTCGCGCGCGCCCGCAATGCGCAGGACGGTCTGCTGCAACGACAGATTACCCGCGATTGCGCGGGCAATCAGGCTGTCCAGTTGGGGATCGTTGAAGTTACGCCACCAGCGCGTATCCACGGCCGACGTCTGCGGTTTCGAGCGCTCCTGAGAATCCAGCGCGTGGTAGCTGCCCGGCAGCTGAGGTTTTGGCGCCTGGTAGTCCGGGCCCACGCTGCAACCTGCCAGCGATAACGTCAGCAACAAGGTAAAGGGATTCAGGCGATACGTAGTCATAACCTTCATGTCAGTGTGCTCCTGCACTGCCTTCGCTTTTGACGGGCGACAGCAGCCAACAAAATGGAATCAAAATCAGGGCGACAATACTTAAGCCTGAAAAGACGTCGATATAAGCCAGAATGCGTGACTGGACAATCATCTCTTTATAGAGCTGGCCGGTTGCCAGCGTCACGGGATCGCCCACCGCCGACGTAAAGTCGCGAATCGCCTGCGCCCAGTGCTGAACGGTAATGTTAAATTGTTCATTTAACGGCGTCATGTTATGCACCATGTGGGCCGAACGCGCCTGCTCCCGCTCCGTAATTGCCGCCGTGGATAATGAGATGCCAATCGAACCCGCAACGTTACGGAACATCGTAAATAATGCTGATGCATCCGCGTTCAGGCGTTGTGGGATGGTAATGAAGGCAATGGTGGTCAGCGGCACAAACAGGAAGCCCAGGCCAATAGACTGCGCACTGCGCATCATGACCAGCGTGGAGAAATCGACATTGGGCGTTAACGTGGACGAGTAGAAAAACGCCAGGGCCAGGCAGCTAAAACCAAATGCGATGATATAGCGGGTTTGCACGACCGGCATCAGCTTAAGCACCAGCGGAATCGTCAGCACAATCAGCACGGCTCCGGGTGAAAGCACCAGCCCTGACCAGGTCGCCGTATAACCCAGATCCTGCTGGGCCAGTTGAGGCAGCACGACGGAACTACCATACAGAATCATCGCCATCCCGGCCATGAGCAGGCCCGCAACCCAGAAGTTACGGTCTTTCATTACCAGAATGTCGACTACCGGTTTGCGGGCATACATTAGCCAGTAGACGGCTCCGACAATGCCGACCAGCGCCAGTACCGCGAATAACACAATAAAGTGCGACGCAAACCAGTCCTCATCTTCACCCCGATCCAGCATCACCTGCAGGCAGCCCAGGCCCAGAGTAATTAAACCGATACCGATGTAGTCAATTTTCAGTTTGCCCTTGGCCCACTTGCGCTCCCATGGCGGATCTTCCAGCAGCGGCAAAATGGCCATGATCGTCAGGATACCGACCGGGATATTGATAAAGAACACCCAGCGCCAGCTATAGTTATCCGTAATCCAGCCGCCCAGCGTCGGGCCGATAACAGGCGCCACGATAATCGCAATCGAGGAAAGGCCAAACGCTTTGCCCCGATCCTCAGGTTTAAAGTAGTCGAGCAGCACCGACTGCTGCACAGGCTGCAGGCCGCCGCCGAAAAACCCTTGCAGGACGCGGAACAGAATGATCTGCCAGAGTTCGGTGGCAATACCACACAGAAATGAGCAGATCGTGAACATGACGATACAGATTAAGAAAAACTGTTTACGGCCAAATAAACGACTGAAGAAGGCAGAGATGGGCAGCACAATGCCGTTCGCCACGAGGTACGAGGTCAGCACCCAGGTGGATTCATCGTAACTGGATGAGAGCGAACCGGCGATATGTGGCAGGGCCACGTTCACGATGGTGGTATCCAGGATTTCCATAAATACCGCCAGCGTTACCGTAATGGCTACGAGCCACGGATTACTGGCGGGTTTCCAGCTCTGCGATTCACTCATTCCACGGTTACCTTCGGTTCAACCGATAAGCCCAGTGGCAGTGGACGGTTAGGATCCAGTCCTTTATCAATCACAATCTTGACCGGCACGCGCTGAACGATTTTCACGTAGTTGCCCGTGGCATTCTCCGCCGGGAAGGCCGAAAAGCGCGAACCGGTGCCCATCTGGATGCTGTCGACGTGGCCTTCAAGTTTCATATCAGGCCAGGCATCCACGCTGATGGTTACCTTGTCGCCGGGATTCATTCGCTCCAGCTGTGACTCTTTAAAGTTGGCGGTGATCCAGATATCCGGGGAAACCAGTGAGAACAAGGCGCTGCCTGCCTGAACCAACGTCCCCAACTGGACGTTTCGCTTAGTCACAAACCCGTCGTAAGGAGCACGAACCTGGGTGTAAGACAGATTCAGCTCGGCCACATTCAGTTGGGCTTTTGCCTGCTCGACCTGTTCCTGACGCGCTTCAACATTGGTTTCCTGCTGACGGATTTGCAGGGCCACCTGCGAGGCGACTTCCACCTGAGCTTTGGCGCTTTGCAGTTGTGCCTGCGCGGAGCGTAACTGCGCCGAGGCTGAATCAATATTGCGTTGACTGGTGGCGCGGGGATCGACGCCGCGCTGACGACGGTAATCCGCCTGCGCATTCAGGTAGTTGGCCTCGGCTTTGGCCTGATCGGCCAGCGCCTGGTCGCGTTGCGCCGGGTACTGTACGCGCGACAGTGCCAGTTGCGCCTGAGCCTGATGCAACTGTGCCATGGCCAGGCCAAGCTGTGCTTTTGCCTGCGCGCGCTGGGCTTCGTTATCGCTGGGATCGATTTCCACCAGCAGATCGCCCTTCTTCACGCGCTGGTTGTCTTTCACCAGCAATTTTACGACGTAACCCGAGGCTTTCGCTGCGATAGTCACTGCGTTGCCTTCGGTAAACGCATCGTCAGTCGTTTCTTCATTACGGGTGGTAAACCAGAAGAAGAACGCCACGATCAACATCACCACCACGACGACCGCCAAAATAATTAACGGCTTTTTGCCGGGACGCTTACGCGGTTTCTCGTCGTTATCGCTTTGGCTATCGTGTTCTGGGCTGTTTTTATCGGGCGCGTTTTCTGTGTCTTTCTGGTGTGGGTCGCGGTTGTTGTTGTTCTCGCTCATAGTGTCCGTCGCTGGCTAAGGCCCTCAGTCCTGGGCGTAGAAAGTCAACTAAACATTAGATCGAAAACTGACAAAATCCAGTACAACTTTACTTAACTTGAGAAAGTTCGCACGTCCTGCCACGAGGGCAGGACAGGTTCGCGTCAGGCAACCAGTTTGAGCAACAGCCAGCCGGTCAGCATTGACCATGCGAGTAAGGGAACGGAGAACAGATGGAAGCGCCACCAGATGGCACGATCTTTCGCCATGCGCAGCGCAATCAGGTTGGCAAGCGAACCCGGTAGCAGGCCAAACCCACCGATATTGACCGCCCAGGCAAGGACGTCTGAAGGCGGCACTTTCTGCAAAAGCAGGATCGTGGCAGGCACATTACTGATCACCTGTGACAAGCCAATCGCCAACAGGTAAAGCTCCCCTTTGGCAAGATGGGCAATCGCATCAAAATGGGCCTGCACAACAGGCAAGCGTGTCAGCAAGAACACGTCCAGGAACATGACAATGAAGACCACCAGCAGGCTCCAGTCGATATTCAGCAATACCTGGCGCGCCATAATAAAAAAGCAGACAAGAATCAGCAGTAGCGCCCAGCCGGTCAGGTGCCACTCCAGCGCGGCGATAAACAAGACGTAAAGCGCCAGACTGACGGCAAACAGTGGCTTCTGCCAGCTGTGCTGTTCTGCGTTCTCATGTTTTTCAATCGCGCGTTTGGCAAAACTAAACCAGGTGACGACCAGCAGGCTTAACAGCAGCCAGACGGCCAGCGGCGTCATTTGCCAGATAAAACCGACTACACTCAGCGAGCCGTGGCTCCACAGCAAAATATTCTGCGGATTGCCCACCGGCGTCAGCAACGAACCGGCATTTACGGCCAGCGCTTCGAAGATGATTAAGCGGGAAATCGGTAAATGGGAAAACTTGCGCAATGTCAGCGTCAGCGGCACCAGAATAAACAGGGCCACATCGTTGGTTAAGAAGGTCGAGAGCACCGCCGCCGCCAGCACCATAAACAGGGCCAGCGTGCGCTCATGCTTAAACCCCGCAATTAACCGACCGCCCAGAACATCAAAATACCCACTGGTTTCTAACCCCTTGGTGAGGATAAGCAGTCCACTCAGGGTGATGATGGTGTGCCAGTCCACTGCGGCAGGCAGATCCGCCCAGTGGTAATGAGCAAGAAACAGCAGAACAACCCCAACAACGACTAACAAGTGCAATATATGGTCATGCAGAAATGAGCGAAGCACAATGGGCATGATGTCCGGCGCCTTAACTGAGGATTAATTGTTTTGGTAAAATTTCTGGAATACGGCCAGGGTTTCATCACTGACGTGATGTTCGATGCCTTCAGAATCGCGGCGTGCCGTTTCCGGACTAATGCCAAGCGCTAACAGGAAGGTTTCAACGATGTGATGGCGGGCGCGGCTCTCTTCAGCCAGCTTTTCCCCTTCACGCGTCAAAAAGACGCCGCGATAAGGCACCTGCTCGACCAGGCCGGCAGTTCCTAACCGCTTTAACATTTTGGCGACGGTCGGTTGCGAAACCCCCAAACGCGCGGCCATGTCGACCTGGCGCGCCTCGCCAAACTCACCAATCAAATCAGAGATTAGCTCAACATAGTCATCAATCAGTTCACGACGATGCGCTTCGCGCACCTGCCGAAAACCTTCGACATGCTCTTCAATATCTTTTAGTGGTCCTTGCGGGGCAGAAACCACGCTTTTGGCACGACGACTCATTCAGCTTCCTCTTTATTTTTTCCACACCAGCCCTTCCGTGTGGATTTAGCTGCGCTCATTGTAAACCAGGCGCAAATAAGCTCAAATTTTTCGTCGTTAGCCTTGGCTAAACGGTATAGCCAGTGCTATATTTGTCGATAATGTAAACAGAGTGATGCATTAAAGCACGATCTCTGCTTACCGTTGCGTTAAATTTTATGGGAGGTGATGCTATGAGCACTCTGAAAAGCTGTATCGACTGCAGCAAATGCTTCCAGGCCGAAAAAATAACATCAGGAAAATCCTGGTGGTGCCTGCTGACGCGCTCCCCTTTTACGCTGCGCCTCATGCTTATTGAGCGTCTGCTGGGCCAGCAGCCGGAAACACGCTACTGCCAAAAACTGATCTGGCGCGGCTGAATCCGTTTTCACATTCAGATTCATTACCCACGCGCGGCCTGTTTTCCTTTCCTCGCCGCGCGCCTGCATTGATCCACGCTTCTGTGCCCTGCGCTTAGCGCTGTTCCTGTAAAGGTAAGCGTCAAAATACAGCCGCTGTGTAAGGCGCCCTTCTTTTGTTCTGTGCGGGCCTGGAAAAAAGGCTTCCTGCCAGGGAAGTCCGGGGCGCGGGTTAATGTCAGAACGTAATGCGGCGCGGAGAAGACAGATACAGGGACAGTCGCGGTGGCAAAGACAAAGACAAAGACAAAGACAAAGACAAAGACAAAGGCAGGTTATTAGCGCGGGTTTTTGTTACCAATAAAAACGGCCCTGAAGAGGGCCGTTTTTTTAATCTCGACTAAGCTCGCTTAGAAGCTGTAGCCTACGCCAGCAATCCAGGTGCCAACGTCAACGCTACGGATGCGGCTCTGCTCATAGCCAACGTCCAGTGCAACGTTTTCCATTGGGTTGAACTGCATACCTGCGCCGTAAGAGAAACCGTAGTCGCTGGTGTCAGCTTTGTCGCGTGAAGTGGTGTCGTTAGCCTGGTATTTGCCGTAGCCAACACCAACCACACCATAGATGCTTGCCCAGTCATTCAGACGGAATGCTGGACCACCGGTGATACCGTAGTACTGGCCTTTATTGTAAATGCCGTCTTCGGTACGATCTTTCTCGGTGTAAGTGAATGAGCCGATCCAACCCAGTGGGTTAGAACCGTCTTCATAGCGATATTTCAGGTTGAAGCCGTTTGCTTTGTTAGCAACGCCCTGGTAGTCGCTCTGTGCGTAGCCACCGGTTACGGTGCTCTGTGCCATGGCGGAACCTGTTGCGACTGCTAACACACAGGCTAATGCTGAAAGACATGCAATTTTTTTCATAACCACCTCAAATGTGAAAGTACTTCTCTCCTGACAACGCTAAAAATATAACAAAAAATAGCGAGAAACTCTGCCCGCATTTTGTTGTCTAACACAGTGTTTGGTGTAACAGAAAGTTAATGGAGTTTCCTATGTCATTCATTTTTCTTATAAAAACCGTCATATCCTTGCAATAATGACCCCAAACAAATTTTCATTCTTTAAGTAAATTCCTAAAAAAACCTGACATTAATTTACTTTCCAGCCGGAAAAACTGCTTAAAAAGCAGGCAAACAGACAAAATTAAAATCAGTTTACGTCCCCTTTTTGACCAACATTTCCTTTACACTGGTCATCTTGTTAGCTCATTGATTGGGAAGTATCAACAGGATGTCAGTTTCGCCACTCAAATCGCTCACGCCAGCTTTACTCCCTGTCGTCGTGTTACTTATCTCGATGTTGTCGCTTCAGGGCGGCGCCTCACTGGCAAAAACACTTTTTCCCACCGTGGGTGCCACCGGCATCACCGCATTGCGCCTTGGCTTTGGCACCGTCATCCTTTGCCTCATCTTCAAGCCCTGGCGACTGCGTTTTCGTCCTGAACAGCGCATGCCGCTGATTATTTATGGCTTAGCATTGGGTACGATGAACTTTTTATTTTACCTGTCTATTCGGACGGTACCGCTTGGCATCGCGGTCGGGCTGGAGTTTGTTGGCCCGCTTACGCTTGCGCTGCTCGGCTCACGTCGGCCACTCGATTTTCTTTGGGTCATACTGGCGGTCATTGGGCTGTGGTTTTTACTGCCGTTCAGTACCGGTATTACCTCCGTCGATCCGATAGGTGCACTATTTGCGCTCGGTGCCGGTGTCTGTTGGGCAGTCTATATTCTGTCAGGGCAGCGCGCGGGCGCAGAGCACGGCGCGGCAACGGTCGCCATCGGCTCTCTGATCGCTTCGCTGATTTTTGTTCCCGTAGGGCTGACGTTTGCCGCAAGCGGCATCTGGCAATGGAGCGTCGTGCCGGTTGCCATTTTAGTGGCCTTTCTTTCAACGGCGCTTCCCTATTCACTGGAAATGATGGCACTGACCCGTTTACCTGCGCGCATTTTTGGTACGCTGATGAGCCTTGAGCCTGCGGTGGCGGCGCTGTCTGGCATGCTTTATCTGAATGAGAGCCTTTCTGGCGTGCAGTGTCTGGCGCTGCTGGCGATTATCCTGGCCTCGTCCGGCGCTACTCTGACCATGCGTCCCAGAAAGCGCCAGTTAAATGCAATAGAATTATCTGATAATAAAAAGACATAACAGGTTTCCGCCTGCTGAAAGGCAGGCTAAATAACAATAACTCTCATGCTGATAATTATTTCAGTTAATGTGTAATAGAAAGTTAATATTTAATACAGGTAAAAATCATTCGATTGAATTTTTATTTAACCTTATGTATTTAAAGTGCTTTATGAAATTTTAAGTTTAACAATTTATTAACTATTTCACCCGCGCACCCACGCACGCTAAGGTGAATGCTATTTCATCCATTGATTAAGCCAATCCTGCAAGGCGACAAATCGCTGCTATACTTAGTTTCGTACTTGATTAGGACAACCATTGAAAGAGAGGACTGAAACAATGAGTACCGCTAAACTGGTTAAAACAAAATCTTCTGATCTACTTTATACCCGTAATGACGTGGCAGATGACGAAAAGCGCGCCACCATTGAGGTGCTCAATCGCCTGGTCGTGGAGTTCATCGATCTGTCCCTGATCACTAAGCAAGCGCACTGGAACATGCGCGGCGCGAACTTCATCGGTGTGCACGAAATGCTGGACGGTTTCCGTACCACCATCACCGACCATCAGGACACTATCGCGGAACGCGTGGTGCAACTGGGTGGTGTAGCACTGGGTACCACTCAGGTCGTCAACGATAAAACGCCACTGAAAAGCTATCCGCTGAATATCCACAGCGTACAGGATCATCTGAAAGCGCTGGCCGACCGTTATGCTGTGGTGGCTAACGATACACGCAAAGCGATTTCTGAAGTGAAAGATGAAGATACCGCCGATATTTTTACCGCGGCTTCTCGTGACCTGGATAAATTCCTGTGGTTCATTGAGTCTAATATCGAATAACGGTCTTACAGGCTATTACCAGGCGGGGAAACCCGCCTTTTTTACGTCTGTGTTACTATAATTTATGACTTTGTTAACATTTCTGACGCTGCGCCCTTCCCGTTTTCGCCTTCTGATGCACACTACTCCTGCACCACTTTAGCGCTTCGCACCATAACGGACCACCATAATGGTGCATCGGCGCGACAGGTTGCAGAATCGTGTCAGCGATGATCTCCTGATCATTATATTTTTTACATTTTGAAAAGTTGGCATACTTTTTTCATATGATAGCCCGCAAATGATAGCTCGCAAACCCGGGCCCTGTGCCTGGTCGCAATAAGGAAAAATGATGAAATCGCTATTTAACATCTCTGTGGCCGCGTTGGCGCTGGCCTTCTCTCTCTCCACTCCCGCAGCAGAAAAGAAACTGATCGTCGCCACCGATACGGCTTTTGTCCCGTTTGAATTCAAACAAGGTGACAAATATGTCGGCTTTGACGTGGATTTATGGGATGCCATTGCGAAGGAACTGAAACTGGATTACACCCTGAAGCCGATGGACTTCAGCGGCATCATCCCTGCCCTTCAGACGCACAACGTCGATGTGGCACTGGCCGGCATTACCATTACTGACGAGCGCAAGAAAGCCATTGAGTTCTCTGATGGCTACTACAAAAGCGGTCTGCTGGTCATGGTGCGTAACAACGAGAAAGACATCAAAGGCATTGACGATCTGAACGGCAAAGTGGTGGCGGTGAAGAGCGGCACAGGTTCCGTAGATTATGCGAAGACGCACATCAAAACGAAAGATCTGCGTCAGTTCCCGAATATCGATAACGCTTACATGGAACTGGGCACCAACCGCGCTGACGCAGTGCTGCACGATACGCCCAATATCCTCTATTTCATCAACACCGCAGGTAAAGGCCGTTTCAAAGCTGTAGGTGATTCTATTGAAGCCCAGCAGTACGGCATTGCGTTCCCGAAAGGCAGTGATGAACTGCGTGAAAAAGTGAACGGGGCGCTGAAAACGCTTAAAGAGAACGGTACCTACAATCAACTCTATAAAAAGTGGTTCGGAACTGAACCGAAATAATCACTGAGCCCGTTTTTTATTTTTCAGCAGGGACCCTGTCCCTGCTTTTTTCCATCGCAACAACAGCGGAGTTTCACCATGGATTTTGACTGGAGCGTCATCTGGCCAGCCATGCCCGCGCTACTCGAAGGCGCAAAACTGACCTTAATTATTTCCATTATTGGCCTGGTCGGTGGATTGATCATCGGCCTGGTCGCGGGTTTTGCCCGCGCATACGGTGGCTGGCTGAGCAATAATATCGCCCTGGTTTTTATTGAAATCATTCGCGGTACGCCCATCGTCGTGCAGGTTATGTTCATCTATTTTGCCCTGCCTATGGCGTTCCCGGATTTACGCATCGATCCGTTCACCGCCGCGGTGGTAACCATTATGATTAACTCGGGTGCCTATATTGCGGAAATTACCCGCGGTGCGGTCCTGTCCATTAACAAAGGCTTTCGCGAGGCCGGGCTGGCTTTGGGCCTGTCAGGCCGCGAAACCCTGCGCTACGTCATCATGCCGCTGGCGCTGCGTCGTATGCTGCCCCCGCTGGGCAATCAGTGGATTGTCAGCATTAAGGACACCTCGCTGTTTATTGTGATCGGTGTGGCCGAACTGACCCGCCAGGGACAGGAAATTATTGCCGGTAACTTCCGCGCGCTGGAAATCTGGAGCGCAGTGGCCGTTATTTATCTTGTGATTACGTTGGTGTTGAGCTTTGTGCTGCGCCGTATTGAGAAAAGGGTGAAAATCCTGTGATTGAATTTAAAAACGTCTCAAAGCATTTTGGCCAAACCCAGGTGCTGCACAATATCGACCTGAAGATTAATCAGGGTGAAGTCGTCGTGATTATCGGCCCCTCCGGTTCGGGTAAATCGACGCTGCTGCGTTGCATCAACAAGCTGGAAGAGATCACCAGCGGCGAACTGATCGTCGATGGCCTGAACGTTAACGATCCCAAAGTAGACGATCGCCTTATTCGTCAGGAAGCCGGCATGGTGTTTCAGCAGTTCCACCTTTTCCCGCAGATGAGTGCGCTGGATAACGTGGCTTTTGGCCCGATTCGCGTTCGCGGTGCCAGCAAAGAAGACGCACGAAAACTGGCCCATAGCCTGCTGGCGAAAGTGGGCCTGGCCGAGCGCGCCAACCATTTCCCTTCTGAGCTTTCGGGTGGGCAGCAACAGCGCGTGGCGATTGCCCGGGCACTGGCGGTGAAACCCAAAATGATGCTGTTTGATGAGCCCACCTCCGCGCTGGACCCAGAACTGCGTCACGAAGTGCTGAAAGTCATGCAGGATCTGGCTGAAGAAGGTATGACAATGGTTATCGTCACACACGAAGTGGGTTTTGCCCGGAAAGTGGCGTCGCGCCTGATCTTTATTGATAAAGGCCGTATTGCCGAAGACGGCGATCCGGACCGTCTGATCAGTGATCCGCCCAGCGAGCGTCTGCGCGAATTTTTACAGCACGTTTCCTGAGTGCGAACGGGCCGTCAGGCGGCCCGTTTTTCTCTGGCGACGCCACACGATGATGCGGCGAACTGACGTAAGCGCCTGCGTTAGCGGGACAATCGCTGCGCGCGTTGGGCGGCGGACATAAAGCTCCAAGCCAGGAACCGGCTCTGCTTCTGCCCCTGCGCCATATTGACCACACGTACCACCTGGGTATCCAGCGCCTTCAGCTGTTTCTCCAGCGCGGGTAAATGCTCTTTGCGCGATACCAGCGATGTAAACCAGACGACCTGCTGAGCCAGACTGGCGCTTTCAGCGATCATTTTCCCGACAAAGCCCTTTTCTCCCCCTTCGCACCACAATTCATTGTGCTGGCCGCCAAAGTTCAGCGGTGCAGCCGGTGCCAGTCCCAGGTTGCGCGTTTTGCGCTGTGAACCGGCCGCCGCCTCTGCCGCAGAAGCGTGAAAAGGCGGATTGCAGATGACCGCATGGAAGTTTTCATTCTTATTCACCACGCCATTCAGCACCACGGCGGGATTTTTTTGCCGACGCAGGCGGATCAGGCGTTGCATGCCCGGGTTCGCCGCGACAATTTTTGTCGCCGTTTTTAGTGCCGCGTCATCAATATCCGTGCCGGTAAAACGCCAGCCATATTCCGCCGCGCCGATCAGGGGATAAATACAGTTCGCCCCGCAGCCAATATCCAGGATGTCCGCCGGCGGGATCCTGCCCTGGTTGTCCAGTGCCAGTAAATCGGCCAGGTAGTGAAGATAGTCAGCGCGCCCCGGCACGGGCGGGCACAACGAACCAGGCGCCAGTTGCCAGTCAAGGCCGTAGAACCGTTTAAGCAGCGCCTGATTCAACAGCATGACCGCTTCAGGATCGGCAAAGTCCACCGACATGACGCCATAGCCGTTGGGCCGGACTTTTTCTGCCAGCAGCGGGTGCGCTGCCGTCAGCGCGGCAAAATCATATTCACCCTGGTGGCGGTTACGGGCATGGAAAGGGGACGGGCTGGCAGACTTTTTCATACGTTCTCTCATATTTTCAGGCGCGCGTACAATACGCTGTGGCGGGCAGAAAATAAACCGCATTCTCGGACAGAGCGGCCAGCAGGCCGACGTTGCGGACGTGCGAAATCGCGAGGGTACGGCGTCGTTGCAGGAAAGCGAGGTGAGCAAAAAAGCAAAATGCGCCCCGCCAGCAACAATGCTGGCGGGGCGTTAAGTCTGCGGGATTATTTAAAATCGACGCGCATTAAATCCTGAATCGGCATGCCCCGGGTGGTTTCAACACAGCGGTCAATATAGCTGGTGAATCCTGGCGGTGAGCTCATGCCCAGACGCAGTAATTTGTCGTTAGAGAACACTACATTCAGACGGGCGAACTCGCCGTAAAGACGCATTGCGCGCAACATTAGACGTTCGTTGCAGGGTCCGTAGATCTTTTTAAAGTTCTTACGCTCTTTAACGATTTCGCTGAAATCAACCTGCAGATAATTCGGTGCCAACGGGGCACTTTTTTCTGCACTGGCAAAAGCCGAATCAATTTCAGAGAAGGTATTACTGCTGCGCTCGCCGGCAGAGATGTGATAAACCATCTCCTCGGTGCAGCCATGATCCATCAGGAACACCAGCGATTTGGCACAGTAGTCTACCGGGATGACATCAACACGGTCATCGAGTGAGCAGAGGAATTTCTCCAGCTTCATGACCATTTTAAACACCCAGAAGATGCTGCCTGACGGCGTGCACCCTTCCTGAGAGTGGCCCACCACAATGGACGGACGCGCGATGACCAGTGGCAGATGCGGCAATTCCTGTTTGATCTTATTTTCGATATACGACTTGGAATAGGTGTAATCGACAATGTGATCTTCGCGTGAAGACAGCACCAGATCTTCTTTTACAATCTCACCGTGATCCGGGGCAGACGACATCGCCGTGCCGACGTGGACGAATTTAACAAACTCAGGCAAGGCTGCCATTCTGGCGGCCAGTTTAAACGTCCCTTCCACGTTGACGCGCCAGATATCGTTATTCTCACCAAATGACGCAATCGCTGCGCAGTTGATAACGTGGCTGATCTGATCGATGCGCGCATCATCCAGGAAAAGCTCCGGGGCCAGCAAATCGCCGACCAGAATTTGATCTGCTGTCAGGCGCGCAATCGCCTGCGCCGAACATGAAAACTTGGTTAAATTATCTTTAACCCTCTCCAGTCCCTGGTTAGCATCGCTGGCTCTGACGAGCAGCAATAACTCAACATCCTGGCGCATCAGCAATTCTGCCACGACTGCACCACCAACGAATCCAGAAGATCCTGTAACAAGAATTTTTTTCATATTCGACCACGAGAACAATTGATGAGATTGCATAATGCCTCAGTTTCGTTAAACAAATACGAAACTTTCATTAGCACAAAATGTATAAAATGATTCCGTTTAACTTTCGTTTACTTTTTAAACACATCTTTTCGCGGATTGCTCATCAAATAAATAATTAAGATATTGATATTTAAAGTTATTAACGCTGTAGTACAGAACATTCCCTCCTGTCGCTGAACCAGACTAATCTGGTTAACAATGCGCAAAAAAGCGGTGCGGCTCTGACGGTTTAACGCATGGCGGACAGGCCAGGCTAGACTCTGTTTTTATCCAGGAGATGACGATGCATAAACGCTATTCCTATCAGCCCCGCGCCGGACACGGTTTGCCTCACGATCCACTGAATGCCATCATTGGCCCACGTCCAATAGGCTGGATCAGCAGCACCAGCGCAAAAGGCGTGCGCAACCTTGCGCCCTACAGTTTTTTTAACTGTTTCAATTACCAGCCGCCCATTATTGGCTTCGCCAGCAGCGGCTGGAAAGACAGTGTGCAAAACATCGCTGAAACAAAAGAATTTGTCTGGAATCTGGCGACCCGACCGCTGGCGGAGGCCATGAATGAAAGCTCAATTTCTGCCCCAGCCGATCAGGACGAGTTTGCCCTGGCAGGCTTGACCCCTCTGGCCGCCTCGCAGGTCAAGGCCTGTCTGGTACAGGAAAGTCCGGTGAATTTTGAATGCAGGCTGACACAACTGATTCAGTTACAGGATGCCGGCGGGCGCGCCATCGACAGCTGGCTGGTGCTGGGCGAAGCCGTTGCCATCCATATTGACGAAAGCCTGCTGGAAAACGGTATTTATCAGACGGCGAAAGCGGAACCGATTTTACGCGCCGGTGGGCCCAGCGCGTATTACGGCATTAGTGAAGCACAGCGCTTTGACCTGGTGCGGCCCGATGCGCGCCGCAGCTAAGTCAGAGCAGTTCTGCCGAATGCGTTCGTAACGTTTTGACCGCACGGGCGATCTCAGGTGCCAGCCAGCGATCGTCCTGCCAGCGGGTAACGACTTCGCGCCGTTGCCGCCAGGCGCGTCGCGGACCAGTGCGCTTTACTGTGACATTCCTGCGTCTGACAGGCGGGCGCTACGCATCACGAACGTCGCCGTCAGCCCTTGCCCTGCGCCACAAAGCTGTGTAACAGCGGCTTCAGGACTTTTTTCAGTTCTGCCGCGCGGGCTTCATGCCAGGTAAAGGGCGGTGTCTCGTCCATATAATTGATTTGTGACAGCTCCAGTTGCACCGCCTGGATCTGCCGGTCGGGTTGACCGTAAGCGCGCGTAATGTAGCCGCCTTTGAAACGGCCATTGACGACCCAGCTATAGCGATCCTGCGCGCTGCATACCGATGTCAGCCCGTCGATGACGCGTTTGCTGCAACTGGCCCCGTCATTGGTACCAATATTGAGATCCGGCAGGCGACCGTCAAACAGTCGTGGAATTTCACTGGCAATCGAATGGGCGTCAAACAGCAGCGCATAGCCAAATTCCGCTTTCATCTGCGCCAGCGTCTGCTGGATCTGCTGATGATAAGGCTGCCAGATTGTCTGAATATATCCCTGTCGCTGTGCATCCGTGGGGGCTTTGCCCGCAACAAACGTCGGCGTGCCGTCAAACAGGGTTTCCGGAAACAGGCCGGTGGTGGAGGTCGTATAAAGCGGTTGATTGTCTGAGGGACGATTGAGATCGACAACAAAGCGTGAGTAGCGGCCAATGACCAGACTGGCTCCCATATCACGCACAAAATCATATAGTTGTGGAATGTGCCAGTCCGTATCCGGTAAGTCACGGGCGGCATCGCTGAGCCCGGCTTCAACTTCCGGTGTTAACATCGTGCCGGCATGGGGAATACTGACCAGCAGCGGGATAGTCCCTTGGGTAAAATGAAAAGGTGTCATTGTACTTCTCCGCGGTAGATAACGGTACAGGGCAGTTCACCGCCCAGCCAGTAAACCAGTTCCGCCGGGCGGGCCAGCGGCCAGTGAACAAAACTGGCCACTTTTCCCGCCTCCAGCGAACCGTGACTTGCCTCCAGCCCCAGCGCCTTTGCCCCCCACAGGGTCACGCCTGCCAGCGCTTCTTCCGGTGTCATGCCGAACAGGGTGCAGCCCATATTCAGCATCAGGCGCAGCGACAGCGCGGGCGATGTGCCGGGGTTGGCATCACTCGCCAGTGCCATGGGCACACCATAGCGTCGGAACAACGCTACCGGCGGGCGCTGCGTTTCCCGCAGCAGATAAAACGCGCCGGGCAATAACACGGCTACCGTACCCTGTTCTGCCATTGCCTGAACATCCGTTTCCGTTGCATATTCCAGATGATCGGCGGACAGCGCGCCATAACGGGCGGCCAGCGCCGCTCCGCCCAAAGAGGAAAGCTGCTCGGCATGCAGTTTCACCGGCATGCCCAGCGCCGTTGCCCGGTCAAATACCCGGGCGACCTGCTGCGGGGTAAACGCCAGATGTTCGCAAAATGCATCCACCGCATCCGCCAGGCCTTCGGCGCTGATCTGAGGTAACAGGCGGTCACAGATGATCGTGATCCAGCCATCGGGATCCTGTTTAAATTCGGGCGGAACCGCATGAGCGGCCAGGCAGGTGGCCTGCACATCCGCAGCCACCTCCTGACTGAGCTGTCGAATTGCACGCAGCATACGTAATTCACTTTCTTCATCCAGACCGTAGCCGGATTTAATCTCGACGGTGGTCACGCCCTCGGCCAGCAAGCGATTCAACCGCCAGCGGGCTGTCTCCACTAACGTTTGTTCACTGGCGTCACGGGTGGCCCGAACGGTAGAAAGGATGCCGCCGCCCTGGGCCGCAATATCGGCATAGCTCACGCCGTTGAGGCGCTGCTCAAACTCCTGACTGCGATCGCCACCAAAAACCAGATGCGTGTGGCAGTCCACTAAACCCGGCGTGATGATCCCGCCCGGCAGACGATGATGTTCACGCGCCTCAAAAGCCGGCATCGCGGCGGCGGGCCCAACCCATACCAGCCTGCCCGCCTTTACTGCCAGCGCACCCTGTTCGATAAGATGATAGTGGCCGCTTTGCATGGTTACCACATCTGCCCCGCTCCACACGCTGTCTACCTGGAGTTTTTCTGCCATTCCCGCCTCACAATGCGCTTGCCGTTTACAGCAAACTTTAAAGTATGTATATGTATATACAACCACATCCCTTGAGGATCAACCATGGCAACTTTTTTTGCGCCACGCGCATGGCTGGCCGGAGGCTGGCATAAACAGGTGCGTATCAGCGTCAACGCGGCGGGCATGATTGATGCGATTACGCCCGACGGTGATGACAGGGAAGCGACACGTTTAGCCGGTAACGTGATTCCCGCTATTGCGAATTTGCATTCACATGCTTTTCAACGTGCCATGGCCGGTCTGGCTGAAGTGGCGGGCGATCCGCAGGACAGCTTCTGGACCTGGCGCGATCGGATGTATCGCATGGTGCAGCGTCTGACGCCCGGGCAGGTAGGTGATATCGCCGCCCTGCTGTATATCGATATGCTAAAAGGCGGCTATTGCCAGGTCGCAGAATTTCATTATCTGCATCACGATATTGACGGTAAACCTTATGCGGACGATGCCATGCTGCGCCAGCTTATTGCGGCGGCAGAGACGGCAGGCATAGGTCAGACGTTGCTACCGGTGCTTTACAGCTACAGCGGTTTTGGCGCTCAGCCGCCGGTGCCGGGACAAAAGCGCTTTATTCAGCAGACCGACAGCTATCTGCAACAGCAGGTACGTCTTCAGACATGGATAAAAGATAAACCCCTGCACAACGCAGGCCTCTGCTTTCACTCACTGCGCGCCGTCAGTGAAGCGCAAATGCATGCCGTGCTCAGCGCCAGCGAGACCACGTTACCCATCCATATTCACATCGCCGAGCAGGAGAAGGAAGTCAATGACAGTCTGGCCTGGAGCGGCGAGCGTCCGGTGAGCTGGCTGATGACGCGTTTCGATGTCGATGCACGCTGGTGCCTGATTCATGCAACGCATCTTGATGACAGCGAAGTGACGCGCCTTGCCGCCAGCGGTGCGGTTGCCGGGCTCTGCCCGACCACGGAAGCCAACCTCGGTGACGGTATTTTTCCCGCCGTGGACTATATCGCCCAGGGCGGACGCTGGGGCATTGGCTCTGACAGTCATGTCTCGCTCAGTGTTCAGGAGGAGTTGCGCTGGCTTGAATATGCCCAACGCCTGCGCGACCGTCGTCGCAATCGCATCACGCTGCCCGACCAGCCCTCAGTCGGCGATCTGCTGTGGCAACAGGCCGCGGCGGGCGGTGCCCAGGCCTGCGGAATAAAGAGTGGGGCGCTGGCCGTCGGGCAACGCGCCGACTGGCTGGTATTACGCGATGACGCCTGGCTGGGCAGTGTGGATGAGTCTGCCCTGCTCAATCGCTGGCTGTTTGCTGGCCAGCGCGAGCAGATTCGCGACGTGTATGTGGCGGGTAACCGGGTGATCAGCGATGGCCATCATGCAGAAGAAGAAGCCTGTGCAGCCCGTTTCGCGCAGGCAATGGCAGCGTTGCGATGAGAAGCGTTTTTTCTTTAGACAGCTTACCCGTCAGTCGCTGGCGCAACGGCGGTGGCGAAACACGTGTAATTATCGGCTATCCGCCCGGGGCAAACGACTTCGCCTGGCGCGCCAGTATTGCCACCATCGCCAGCGACGGCCCCTTCTCGGCGTTTACCGGTGTCGATCGCATTATCACTCTGCTAAACGGCAGCCCTGTTCTGCTGCGTGGCGAGAACGTCGCGCATCGCCTGTTGCCGGAAAAGCCCTGGGCTTTTGCGGGGGAGCAGGCACTTGAGGCTCAGTTGCAGGGTAAAGCGCCCAGTCAGGATTTTAACATCATGACACGACGAGGCGAATGGCGGGCACAGGCTGACGTCGTCACCGACGCCGTCAGCAGCGAGCACGGTGTGGCATGGGTGCTGGCAGGAGAATGGCGCATCGTTCACGATGCGCCATTAGCGGAGCAGCAGGGCGTCTGGTGGGTCGATCATCCCACCCGACTGCAGCCGGACAGCCAGGATGCGAGGTTACTGTTTATTCGTCTTACCCGTGCCCTTTAAAGCGCCCCAGCAGCTTGTAACGCGAGCCGGGATAGAGTAAACGCGCATAGGTCACAATCTTGCTATCGCTCCAGGTCTGGCGACGGATAAGCAGACAAGGTTCGTGCTCATCAATCGCCAGATGTTTACGCTGTCGCGCATCCGGCATCACCGCCTCAACGATATGTTCACCTGCCGTCAACGGTGCCGCGCGCATCAGGTACGTATAAGGCGTGAGCGTGTGGTAATCCTGGGCCAGGTAATCCGGGGCCAGTTGTGGATTCACCAGCCGATCTTCCAGTTGCACCGGCATGTCATTTTCATAATGCACAATCAGAGAATGAAACAGCGTTTGTCCGGTTGTCAGGCCCAGAACGGAAGCCTGTTCCGGATCGGCTTTATTCTGACCAATGGTGAGAATTTTGCAGCTGTGCTGATGACCCCGCTGCGCAATTTCATCCGCGATGTTGTGCACCTCAAGCATGGCTGTGTAGCCTTTCATCTCCGCGACAAACGTACCAACCCCTTGCATACGTACCAGAAATCCTTCGCTGGTTAATTCCCGCAATGCCCGGTTAATCGTCATACGACTTACGCCAAGCTCATTCACCAGCTCGCTTTCTGAAGGCACCCGTTGGTTAGCTTTCCAGTGGCCTTCACGAATCTGGCTGATGATCGCCTGTTTAACCCGTTGATAGATGGGTGCGGGTTCGTCACTCATGGCCGCTGCCAGTTGTGCAATTGCCGTGTGCTCGGCCATATCGTATTCCTTAAGCTGATAATGCCCAAAGTTTACTGCCTGACGGGCTGGATGTATATACATTCCAGCCTGAGATCGGCACGTAAACCGTGCACCTGCTGCCTTACAGCGGTGCAGGAAACCCGCCTGCTGCCCGCGTTAGCCCTCTGTTAATGCCTGATCAATTTTGTGATCGGTCTGGCATGCTGATTGCAACTTGTATAGACAAGAATAGACAGTTATGTTTCACTCGCGTTATTCCGCTATTCGGGTCAACAGAACGGCCAGCGAATAAGCCAACCCTTGTATAGACAGGAGCAAAGTATGTCAGGTTCGTCTCAGGGATTACGTCTGGTGCCAGGCAAGGTCGATCTCGCGATGTTGCGCGCAATATATCAAGGTAACGTCACACTCAGCCTTGATGACGGCGCTCGCCGCGCCATCACTGAAGCGCAACAAACCGTTGAAGCGATTGTGGCCTCCGGTAGCGTGGTGTACGGCATCAATACCGGTTTCGGTAAACTGGCGCAGACTCAAATCCCCGCCAGCCGTCTTGCCGATCTACAGCGAAACCTGGTGCTGTCTCACAGCGTCGGCCTGGGGGAACTTCTGCCCGATAACGTGACGCGCCTGGTGGTCGCCAGCAAAATCATCAGCCTTTCCCGTGGTCATTCTGGCGTGCGGATTGAACTGGTGGAGGCGTTGCTGGCCCTGTTCAATGCGGGCGTGATGCCGTGCATTCCCGCCAAAGGATCGGTGGGGGCCTCTGGCGATCTGGCCCCACTGGCGCACATGTCGCTGATGCTGCTGGGTGAAGGTGAAGTACGGGTCAACGGTGAACGCATTCCGGCGACGGAAGGTCTGGCAAAAGTGGGCCTGACGCCGTTTGTGCTGGGTCCCAAAGAAGGGCTGGCCTTACTCAACGGTACCCAGGTATCGACTGCGCTGGCCCTGCGCGGCCTGTTCGAAGCGGAAAATCTGTTTGCCGCAGGCTTAATGGCGGGCGCGCTGTCGCTGGAAGCGATTAAAGGCTCATTAAAACCGTTCGACGCGCGTATTCATCAGGCGCGTGGCCAGCATGGCCAGATTGCCGTGGCGGCCGCCGTCACCGCCCTGATTGAAGGCAGCGAGATCCTGGGTTCTCATACCCATTGTGGGCGCGTGCAGGACCCCTACTCTGTCCGCTGCGTCCCCCAGGTCATGGGAGCGTGTCTGGATAACCTCAGCCATGCCGCCCGCATCCTGCAGATTGAAGCCAACGCCGCGTCCGATAACCCGCTGGTGTTCACCGAAACCGGTGATGTGATCTCCGGTGGCAACTTCCATGCTGAACCCGTGGCTTTTGCCGCAGACATTATTGCCCTGGCCGTCGCCGAAGTGGGCGCCATCTCTGAACGTCGACTGGCCCTGCTGCTGGATACCGGTTTGTCCGGTCTGCCCCCTTTCCTGGTCCGCGACGGCGGCGTGAACTCCGGTTTTATGATTGCTCAGGTCACCGCGGCGGCGCTCGCCTCCGAAAATAAATCGCTGGCGCATCCCGGCAGCGTCGACAGTTTACCTACCTCGGCTAACCAGGAAGATCACGTGTCGATGGCCACCTATGCCGCCCGCCGACTGGGCGACATGTGCTTTAACAGCGCGGCGGTAGTCGGCATTGAAGCCATGGCAGCGGCCCAGGGCATTGAGTTTCATCGTCCCCTGCAAAGTTCTGCACTGATAGAACAGGCCATTGGCACGATCCGCGAACGCGTCGCCTTCCTTGAGGAAGACCGCCTGCTGGCACCGGACATCGAAGCGATGCGCCAGTGGGCAAGCCGCTGCGACTGGCCGCAGGCACTCACCGCATTGTTACCCAGCATAGGCACCCATTCAGTTGAATAAGGAATCCGTCATGAGCGAAACCCTGGCAAAAGTGGTAGCACGCGAGATTCGTGCGCCGCGTGGAAATACACTGCACTGCGCAAACTGGTTGATTGAAGCGGCCTACCGCATGATTCAGAACAACCTCGATCCCGATGTGGCAGAGCGCCCGGAGGATCTGGTGGTCTATGGCGGGATTGGTAAAGCCGCGCGGAACTGGGCATGCTTTGAGCAAATTTTACGTTCGCTACAGGTGCTGCAACCCGACGAAACCCTGCTGATCCAGTCGGGCAAGCCGGTTGGCGTGTTTCGCACCCATGCGGATGCGCCACGCGTACTGCTGGCTAATTCCAATCTGGTGCCGCACTGGGCCAACTGGGATCACTTCCATGAACTCGATAAGGCCGGGCTGATGATGTACGGCCAGATGACCGCCGGTTCCTGGATTTACATCGGTGCGCAGGGGATTGTACAGGGCACCTACGAGACGTTTGTCGAGGCCGGACGTCAGCATTACAACAATGATTTAAGTGGACGCTGGATCCTGACGGCCGGATTAGGCGGCATGGGCGGTGCCCAACCGCTGGCCGGCGTGCTGGCCGGGGCCTGCGTGCTGGCCATTGAATGTCAGGAATCGCGTATCGATTTCCGTTTACGCACCCGCTATGTCGATCACAAAGCCACCTCGCTGGATGAAGCCCTGACGTTAATCCACACGGCCACGCAGGCGAAAAAGGCAATCTCCGTGGGTCTGTTAGGCAACGCGGCAGAAATCCTGCCGGAGCTGGTGAAACGCGCCAAAGCCGGTGGGCCGAAGCCGGACATCGTGACCGATCAAACCTCGGCGCACGATCCCGTCAACGGCTATCTGCCGATTGACTGGGATGTGTCGCGCTGGGAGCAGGAACGTAAGGCGAATCCTAAAGCCGTAGAAAAAGCCGCCCGCGCCTCCATGGCGGTGCATGTGCAGGCGATGCTCGACTTTTGTCACATGGGCATCCCTACTGTGGATTATGGCAACAATATCCGCCAGGTCGCGCTGGATGAAGGTGTCAGCAACGCGTTTGATTTCCCCGGTTTTGTGCCCGCCTATATCCGTCCCCTGTTTTGCGAGGGCAAAGGACCGTTTCGCTGGGTGGCCCTGTCTGGCGATCCGGAGGATATCTATAAAACGGACGCTAAACTCAAAGCGCTCTTCCCTGAACATAAAACGCTGCATCGCTGGCTGGATATGGCGCAGGAACGCATCGCTTTCCAGGGGTTACCGGCACGTATCTGCTGGCTGGGGCTGGGCGAACGCCATCTTGCGGCGCTGGCCTTTAATGACATGGTGCGCACCGGCGAGTTGAAAGCGCCGATAGTCATTGGCCGCGATCATCTCGACTGCGGTTCCGTCGCTTCGCCCAACCGTGAAACCGAAGCGATGAAAGACGGTTCGGACGCGGTCTCTGACTGGCCATTACTGAACGCCCTGCTTAACACGGCGGGCGGTGCGACCTGGGTCAGTCTGCACCACGGCGGCGGTGTGGGCATGGGCTTCTCTCAGCACGCCGGCGTGGTGATTGTGTGTGACGGCAGTGAAGCGGCAGATGCGCGTCTGGGCCGCGTGCTGTGGAACGATCCCGCCACTGGCGTGATGCGCCATGCCGATGCCGGCTATGAACTGGCGCAGACCTGTGCCCAAAAGCACGGACTGAACTTACCGATGCAATAACGGTATCAAAACGCGCGGTTCCGGCGAGCACCATGCCGGAACCGCACAGCCCCAGCCTGCTGTCACATCGAGCCACGTCAGACGGTAATGAACCTAGGACAATCCGGATGATACGCCCATAAACCGTGTTGAACCCACGGCGTCATCGAATGCCAGAGTACGATGGATCTTACCGGGAGCCTGTGCCGTGCCCCTGCTGGCCGATCCGTCCTGCGAAGACAGCCTTATCGGTATTGGCTTTCTGTGCGTGAAACGAGAACCGGCATAAACGACTGCATTTTTGTACACTTGCTTATTACTTATTCCATTTTGATTTAGCCTGTCATCCCATTTCGCCTTTTCGGTAATAGACGTACCGCTGTCAGATCTCTAAAGTGAAGCTTCCTGAATGATATGGAGCGCGATACTGCATGACTCTTTCCCCTGCCCTGCTTGACGAAGCGCTGCGCTGGCGCCATCAGTTTCATCGCGAACCTGAACTGGGTTATCAGGAACATCAGACCAGCGATAAGGTCGCTCAGGAGCTGGAACTTGCAGGCCTGCAGGTGTTTCGCGGTCTGGCTGGCACCGGCGTGGTGGGCACGCTGGAAAATGGCGCCGGACCGGTTATCGGCCTGCGCGCGGATATGGATGCGCTGCCGATCAACGAGAAAGGTGATGCGGCCTGGCGCTCTGCCAGGCCCGGCGTGATGCATGCCTGCGGCCATGATGGTCACACGGCAATTTTGCTGGCGGCAGCAAAACATCTGGCGGCTACGCGTCGCTTCAGCGGCACTGTGCATTTCATTTTTCAGCCGGCGGAAGAGAATCTGGGCGGTGCACGCAAAATGGTTGAAGAGGGCTTATTTACGCGCTTCCCGATGGATGCCGTTTACGCGATGCATAACTGGCCGGGCTTACCGCTGGGATCGCTGGCCGTCAATCCCGGCGCAATGATGGCCTCGCTGGACGCCTTTGAAATCACCCTGAGCGGTAAGAGTTGCCATGCGGCCATGCCGGAGAGCGGTGCCGATCCGATGGTGGTCGCCGCCGAACTGATCCTGGCGCTGCAAACTATTCCCTCACGTCGCCTGTCGCCGCTGTCATCTGCGGTTGTCAGCGTCACCCAGATTCAGGGCGGTGAGGCGATTAACGTGATTCCGGAACAGATTGTTCTGCGCGGAACGGTGCGCTGTCTGCAGGACGACGTGCGCAAACGGGTTCATGCCCTTGTTGATGATTTTGTGACGACGCTGCCGAAACCTTTTGGCGTATGTGGGGCCATTCACTGGCTGCCCGGCTATCCGGTAACGGCGAATCATGCTGGCCCGGCTCAGCAGGTGCATGACGTTGCCGTTAGTACCTTCGGCGAAGGCCAGGTGCGCTGGCAGGTGAATCCGTCCATGGCCTCGGAAGACTTTGCCTGTATGCTGGAAGCCTGCCCTGGCGCCTACTTCTGGCTGGGTGCCGATGGCGCAACGCCCTCCGCACCGCTGCACAATGCCCATTATGACTTCAATGATGCGCTGATTCCGACCGGAATCCAGTTCTGGCAGAACCTGGTGGAACAGGCTCTGCCACAGACGCGCGCTTAAAAACCCGCTGCCGCGAGCCTGTCCAGACCGGCCTGCAGCGTCGCCGCCTCACCGCTGGCACGCAGGCAGCAGGCAATCTGCAGACGCAGCGAGGCGGGCAGTGGACGTTGCTGATTCAGCACCTCCTGCGTCCAGCGCGCGGTCTCCTCTGCCGATTTGTCCGCGGGCAGCGCTACACTGATTTCCGGCTGCCTCTCCACCCAGACCTCGGCCTGCTGTCCAGCACCGCCCACGTAGCTGATGGACGGGCAGCGCTGCGGATTGGCGTAAACCTCGCCCTCTGTACCATTCAGCAAAATAGCCGGGGCATCGATATCATTAAAAAACGTTGCCACCCGCGGCACATATTCGGGATGCGAGACGCTCGACAGGCGTAGCGCCTCGCGTTCGCCAAACGGGGTGGCCAGTTTTGCCAGCGTATGGGCGCTGTTGCGGACGCCCATGCGCCAGCGCAGCGACAGCTGTTTTGCCATTGCCGGACAGAGGTGATCAATGGTGATAAACACCAGTTCGCCCTTGTCGAGCAACGTCTGTGCCTGCTCTGCAGTGGTGACCGGCATGATGCCCAGCGCCGCAAACACCGCTTCGCTGGTGATGCGCGTCGCATCGTCGCTGACGCCGTGAACCAGCACCGGCAAACCCAGCCGGTTCAGCACCAGCGCCAGCAGGGGCGTCAGATTGCCCTGACGACGCGCACCGTTATAGCTGGGAATGACCACGGGCATCGGACGGCCTGCGGGTGCCTGCAGGCGCAGCATACGCGCCTGCATCGCCTGATAAAATCCGCGCATCTCCGCCTCGCCCTCGCCCTTGATACGCAGGGCAATTAAAATACTGCCCATTTCAAGATCCGGTACGCTGCCGTCCAGCATAGCGCCGTAAAGTGCAACGGCACTGTCGAAATCAATATCACGTGCATGGTTCTTACCACGCCCGACTTCTTTGATAATTTTATTCAGTTCCATCACTCGTTTCCGTTCAGTGGTACCGACTTAACGCCGCGTCGCACGCGGTTTGCGCGCGCCAGGTTTGGATCGGGCCTTCAGGGCTTCAGGCTCAGGCGTCACCGGTTGTTCAATGGCGAACACGGGCAACGCGGCTAACAGCCGGGCACCGTAAGCTTTGCTCAGCAGACGGCGATCGTAAATCACGATTTCGCCATAGCACTGGTGGCTGCGAATTAAGCGCCCGACCTGCTGAATTAACGTAAAGGAGGCGCTGGGCAGGCTTTGCACTTCAAACGGATAGCGTTTGAGACTTTTTAGCCACTCTCCCTCGGTTAAAATTACCGGACTGTCTATGGGCGGGAAAGCGATTTTATGAATGTGCACCTGGCTGAGCAGCTCGCCTTTTAAATCCAGCCCCTCGGCAAAGGACTGTAAACCAATCAGAATGCTGGTTTCGCCCTGTTCTATCCGCTTACGGTGCAGGGCGATCAGCCGGCTACGCGGTTGATCGCCCTGCACCAGCATCATCAGGCGCAACTCGGGCAACGCCTCGACAAATTGCTGCATGGCCCGACCGCTGGCAAAGAGGACCAGAATGCCTTTGTGTTTATCGGTCTGCATTTGCTGGCGAAAAAAGGCCGCCATCTCGGCGATATGGGCTGCTTCATTCGCCATCAGCGGCTCGTAGCGCATCTGCGGGATGACGAGCTTACCCTGGTCGACGTGGCTGAACGGCGAGTCCAGCGCCACGAAGCGGTCCCCGGCCTTTTCATTCAGCCCGGACATCTCCTGCAGGCGGGTAAAACTGTTTAATGAGCGCAGCGTCGCAGAGGTCACCACCACATGCGGGATCTTTCGCCACAGCATTTTTTCCAGTTGATCGCAGACGCGAATGCCTGCGCAGTGAAACAAGAGATGTGCCTGCCCCTCACGCAGCTCGCGGGTAATCCATTTGGAGACGGGTGCGCCAGAGGCTTTCTCCATCGCGGCCAGCCGCCACAGTTTGCTGACCGATTCAAACCAGCCAAAGTGGCGGTTAAGCTGCAATAAATTGCGATGCAGACGGACCAGATCAACGCTGCCGGTTTGTTCACTCAGCGCGTTGATCAGTCCCTCTGCCAGCCCGCGCAGCGCATCGCTCAGCTTAAACAGACGCGCGCACAGCGCCAGCACATCCTCAGGCAACGCGCCCAGTACAAAGCGAAACTCGCCGGGCTGATTATGCGCGGGTAACAGCGGGCTCAATGCATCGCTTATCACGGTCAGTAACTCGCGCAGTTCATCACAGTGCGCTTTCAGGCGTTCAGAACTGGCCAGCGGAGGCGGCGATTTGGGCCGCATCTGGCTCATTATCGCCTCGACCAGTTTGACAAACAGATCGAGCTGCAGGCTGGTCCAGCCCGGCGTGATATCCGCGCTCATCTCCAGCGCATCCCGCGCCACGTCGGGCAGATGGTGGCCTTCATCCACCACCAGCATCAGGTTTTTGGCGGGCGGCAATACCGATTCATTTTCCATTGCCGCCATCACCAGCGCGTGGTTGGCGACCACCACATCGACCTGCTCGATTTCACGTCGCGCGATAAAAAACGGACACTCCCGATACCAGCGACAATGCACGCCCAGACAACTGGCTTTATCCGTCGACAGGCGCTGCCACAGGCTGTCGCTGACGTTTTCATCGCTATGATCGCGCAGGCCATCCCACTGATGGCGATCGAGTGACTTTTGCAGCCGTCCGCACAGGATCTGCTCGTCTTTGGTGCTGCTGACCGCGTCATCATCCAGGTAGAACAGCAAATCAGCCTGCTGATGATCATCCGCCACCAGCGCAGCCAGGTTACGCGGGCAGACGTAACGTCCCCGCCCAAAGGCCGCCGTAAAGGTTAAATCCGGAATGATTTTTTTCAGCAACGGCAAGTCTTTGCTGAAGATTTGATCCTGCAAGGCCACGTTGGCCGTGCTGATCACCAGCCGTTTCTCTTCGGCACGGCTGACGGCGATACCGGGGATCAGATAAGAAAGAGTTTTGCCCACGCCCGTAGGCGCTTCCACGGCCAGGTGACGACCGTCATCACCCGACAGGCATTTTGCCACCTCAGCAATCATCTGACGCTGGGCCGGGCGAGGAATAAAATCGGGCACCTGTTGCTGCAGCGCTTTGTACCACTGTGCTATCTGGCTTTTTATTGCTGCTGTCAGGGCCATGTTCAGATTACCGTGTTACTCATTGGCCTGTATTTTTACACAGTATTGCGGTGTCGTCAGCTTTCAGGTCTGTTTTTTCGTGCCCGCTTCAGAAACGGGCGGCGAGGCGAGCGGGCTGAGCACCGGACAAACCGCGCGGCGCAGTGCATGTTTGATTGCCGATCCCGTTGACCCGGCGCACTCTCGCAGCACATCCGCTACGTCAGCAGCTTAAACATCACCGTGGTCGCGTCCATCTCACCGTGAATGGATTCCGCATAGAGAGGAATAAATCCGGCCACCTGCCAGTTCAGCGCCAGGTAAAGCTCGCTGGCGACATCGCCACGCCGCGTGTCCAGCACCAGTAAGCGTTTCCCCTGCTGGCGTGCCCGCTGCTCTGCCTGCTGCATTAACTGGCGTGCAATGCCCTGCCGCCGCGCGCGGGGATGCACTAATAATTTACTGATCTCGGCCCGGTGTCGGCCATTCGGCATTGCGCTCGCGTTCAGCATAACCGTCGCGACAACCGTGCCATGCTGACGGGCGACCAGCAGCTCACTTTGGCCCTGTTCCAGTCCGGCAAGCTGACGTTGCCAGAACTGATGAATGGCCGCCCGGTCATCGGGATCGATAAACCCGACGCTGGCCCCGTCGGCGACACAGGCCTGTAAAACCTCGACCAGCTCGCTTAACGCCTGGTGCGCCGCACCGGCGCTGAGTGATTCATAGAGTGTCATGGTTTACATACCACCAGCAGGTAACGCGCACCCTCAGTCAGATGCGCCTGAAAGCCGGATGCGCCCGTAAGATGGAAACGCAGGCTGTCGCCCGCACCGAGTGTCCAGCTCTGCGCGCCCATCGTTACCGTCAGTTGCCCTTGTCGCAGCCAGATATGCTGCTCCATGCCCTGCACGGGCGGCGCATTATAATCAATACGGGCACCCGGTCGCAGCGTTCCCTCAATAAGCTCACATCGGAAGGTGGCCGCAGGCGGCGATACGTTACGGCGAATAAAACCGCTGGCTTCGTCCTGCCAGACCGGTTGGCGATCGCGTGGAATCAGCAGATCGTTACCTTCTTCAACTTCGCTCAACAGGCGTGACATTGTTAAACTGTAAGCGACGCATAAGCGGTTCAGGAGAGCAGCCGTTGGACTGGTTTCAGCGCGCTCAATACGCGATAATGTTGCCCGGCTAATGCCTGTTGCGGTGGATAACTCATCCAGTGACCAGCCCTGTTTTATGCGCAGTTCTGCCAGGCGAGCCGCGAGGCGTTGTTCAGTATTATCAGCAGCCATTTTTATCTCTATTATGAAATTTAATTCTCACAATTGAGATAGGACACCATTTAAGCGCAGCCGTCAAGTTGTACATTTAAAAATTGGTTGTACAACTTAACAGGCTTCGCTATGGTGGTTTCATTCAGGTCAGTGAAAGAGGTAAATATGACCTTATACAGTATCGGCGACGTCGCCGAGCGCTGTGGCATAAATCCGGTTACCTTACGCGCCTGGCAACGACGTTATGGATTATTGAAACCACAACGTACTGAAGGCGGTCATCGACAGTTCGATGAAGAAGATGTTCAGCGCATCCAGGAAATTATGCGCTGGATTGAGAGTGGAGTCCCGGTAGGCAAGGTAAAAGCCCTACTGGAAGGCGGCGATGTTGATACGCATGATGGCTGGACGACCATGCAGGACGAGCTTATCAGCATACTGCGCCATGTAAGACCGGCAAAGCTACGCAATAAAATCGCCTTAATTGGCCGCGAATATGCAGTCGATTCGTTGATCGATCATGTTTTTATGCCCGTAAGGCAAAAACTCAGCCTTGATCAGAATACGGCCCGCACGATGTGCAGCCTGCTGGACGGCATTCTGATCGACTATGTGGCGTTCTGTCTTGCCAGTAATCGCAAAAAGGCAGGCAAGGAAGCGCTGATCATTGGCTGGGGCATTGAGGATCGAACCCGCATCTGGCTGGAAGGCTGGCGGTTATCCCAGCACGGCTGGCGGATTGATGTGCTGTCAGAACCGCTGGATGTTCCGCGACCGGAGCTGTTTCCCGGGCTGAATATGTTTGTTTTTACGGGGAAAAAACTGACGCGTCGTCAGCAGGAACAACTGTCGCACTGGCAGGAGCAGGGATTCTCTGTTCTTTTGCATGAGGCTCACTGACACAAAAACGCACGCTCGGCACTATGACGGCTGCCTTGCGCGCGCTATCATCCCCGCCTTCACATCAACACCTTCAGGTTATTTATGAACTGGAAAAAAACCTTTTTCGCCACGCTGTTTGCTATTCTGGCGCTTGGCGGAACCAGTGGGCTGATGCTGGTTGGCTATTCGCTCATCGTCCATTCACGCTAAATCTGCGCTGTAGCCGTTCAAACAGGCGATCGCAGACAATCGCCAACAGTGCGACCAGTAAAGCGCCCTGCAGCACATAGGCGGTATTAAAGCCGCTTAATCCAATAATGATGGGCGATCCCAGGCTTTTTGCCCCTACGGTAGAGGCGATGGCTGCCGTACCGATATTGATAATCACCGACGTGCGCATTCCCGCAATAATCACCGGCGCGGCCAGGGCGAGCTCCACCTGCCATAAGCGCTGCCAACGGCTCATTCCCACCCCTACGGCAATCTCCCGGCTGCTGGCAGGCACGTTGTCCAGCCCTGCTAAGGTGCCCTGAAGGATGGGCAGCAAACCATAGAGCAGTAATGCCACGATCGCGGGCCAGGCGCCAAATCCCATCACCGGTATCGCAATGGCCAGCACGGCCACAGGCGGGCTGGTCTGACCGGCTGCCGCAATGGTTTCCAGCAGAGGGCGGAAAGCGCGACCACTGCGACGCGTCGCCAGTACGCCACAGCCGACGCCGATAACGGTTGCCAGCAGACTGGCTACGACCACTAAAAACAGGTGCGCCAGGGTGAGTTGCCAGAAACTGTCCTGCTGGTAGAGTGGGCGCGCAAGTTCAGGAAACCAGGCGGCAAACAGCGGGCCACTGTAGGGCATCGCCCAGAGCAGTCCCAGATAGAGCAGCACCAGCCACAGCAGCGGATCGGCTAACCGTCGCATCGGCCCGTCTCCGCATGATGCAGCAGGTCAGCGAAGTGAAGCACACCAAGCGGGCGGTGATCGCCATCGACTACCGGCAATTTATCGGTGCCGCGACTGATAAACTGCGACAGCGCCTCACGTAACGTCAGATCTGCCCTGAGCGGTTCAGCTTCCAGCCATTCGCCATGACGCACCACGCTGCCGACCTGGCCGAGCGCCAGTAGCCGCAGTCCTCTTTCACTGCGGCCAAAAAAATCCCGGACAAAATCGTTGCCTGGCCGGGTCAGCAACGTCAGCGGTTTCCCCTGCTGAACGATCTCACCGTCATGGAGCAGCACGATGTTGTCGGCCAGCGTCAGGGCTTCATCAATATCATGCGTCACCAACACAATCGTGCAGCCGGAGACCTGATGGATACGTAACATTTCCTGTTGTAGCGCGCTGCGCGTTACCGGATCCAGTGCACCAAACGGTTCATCCATCAGTAACACCTGGGGATCGGCTGCCAGCGCCCGGGCAACCCCGACGCGCTGCTGCTGCCCGCCGGAAAGCTGATGCGGATAGCGACGCAATAAGGCCGGATCCAGATTCAGTAGCGTCATGAGTTCCGCAATTCGTGCCTGGCGGCGTGCATTCGGCCAGCCAAGCAAGGCGGGCACGGTGGCAATATTCTTTTCGATCGTCCAGTGGGGAAATAACCCCGTCGACTGAATCGCATAGCCCATTTGTCGGCGCAGGGCCTGCGCATCCAGCTGACGAATCGACGTCCCCCGAAAGCGAATATCGCCCTGATCGTACTCCACCAGGCGGTTAATCATTTTCAGCGTGGTCGACTTGCCGGAACCCGACGTACCCAACAGAACGCTAAAGCTTCCCTCGGCAAGCGTCAGAGAAAGATTTTTCACCGCCGCCTGGCCCGCAAAGTATTTTGTGACGCGCTCAAACTCAATCATCGCTTCGCTCCAGCAGGGCTATCACTACCCGAAATAACGCATCCAGCATGACCGCCAGCGCAATGACCGGGATCACGCCTAACAGCACCAGATCCAGCGCATTGCTCAGCAATCCCTGGAAAATAATGGCGCCGAATCCGCCTGCGCCAATCAGCGCCGCGATCACCGCCATGCCCAGCGTCTGCACCACCACCACACGTAATCCTGCCAGCCACACTGGCAACGCCAGGGGGACGTCAACGGCAAGGAACTGCTGGCGGCGACTCAGTCCCATGCCGCGCGCAGTTTCGCGCACGTCCGGAGGCACCTGTTGCAGACCGGTCACCACATTGCGCACAAGCGGCAACAGCGCATAGAGCACCAGGGCGATGATCGCGGGCGCCATCCCAATGCCGCTGATGCCCCATTCACCTGCCAGGGGAACACGTTTTGCCAGCGCCGCCAGCGGGGCAATCAGTAAACCAAACAACGCCACTGAGGGCACTGTCTGAACGACATTCAGTACGCCAAACACACTGCTTTGCCAGCCAGGCCGTCGGTAGAGCGCTATGCCAAGCGGCAACGCGATGAGTAAGGCAGGCAGAACGGTGCCGACTAATAACGTCAGATGGCGCAGTAAAGCGGCATCGAACACCGCCTCACGACTGGCATATTCTTTAAGCAGAGACAGCTGTGAAAGTTGACCGCTGAACAGCAGAAACAGAGGGATGATCCAGACCGACAGATTCAGCACGAGCTGCCAGCGCTTATGTTTGGTTAACTGACGCACCGTATCCGTGATGAGCAGTAGCGTAATGGCACTTGCACACCACATGCCGCTGGCAAACCGGGTACGCGCGAGCCGGCTACCCTGCTCCGCCACCCATGTTGCCTGATCGCCGCACACGCCAGTCAGCGCCGCCAACAGCAGGGCGGCGGTGAGGAATTGCAGGGCGCTGCGCAGGGAAGACGATCGTATCCATAACAGTGCCACCAGCATCAGCCACAGCGGGAGCACCAGGCTGCCGTGTGCGGTTTGCCAGAGCATCAGGGACTGGCCGCTGACCAGCCGGTTGGCCGCCACAATGACAAACGGCAGCCCGCCCAGCACCAGACTCAGGAGCAAAACAAGGACCAGAGCCACAGGCTGTCGCCAGGGCCAGTTGATGACCGACCGCGTAAGCGACACCGTTACAGCAGCTTTTGCTGTTGCAGCCACGCTTTTGCCACACTGCTGGCATCCTGCCCTTCCACAGCAATTTTGGCGTTGAGCTGTTGCAATGTTTTTTCGTCAAGTGCACTGAACGCCGGTTTTAGCCAGGCATCCATTTGCGGATAGGCTTTGAGCACCGCTTCACGTACAACGGGTGTGGGCGCATAGATGGGCTGCACGCCTTTGGGATCGCTCAGGGTTTTCAGGCCCAGCGCGGCAACCGGGCCATCCGTGCCGTAGGCCATGGCCGCATTTACCCCGGAGGTTTGCTGGGCGGCCGCACCGATAGTTACCGCCGTATCGCCGCCTGCCAGCGACAACAGTTGATCCTGCTTAAGCGTAAAGTCATAGGCTTTTTCAAAGGCCGGCAACGCATCGCTGCGTTCAATAAATTCCGCCGAGGCAGCCAGCTTAAACGTACCGCCTTTTTTGAGGTAAGCGCTCAGGTCCTGTAGTGAATTAAGCTGATTTTTTTCGGCCACATCATTGCGCACCGCAATGGTCCAGGTGTTATTGGCGGGCGCGGGCGTCAGCCAGATCAGGTGATTTTTCTCTGCATCCAGCTTTTTGACCTTCTCATAACCCTGACGGGCATTCTTCCAGGCACTGTCTTTTTCGTCGTTAAAAAAGAACGCGCCATTACCGGTGTATTCCGGGTAGATATCCAGTTCCCCCGCCGTAATGGCACCGCGTACCACCTGGGTGGCGCCCAACTGGATTTTATTCACGGTTTTGACACCATGCTTTTCCAGCACCAGCAGAATCACATTTCCCAACAGTGAGCCTTCGGTATCAATCTTGGAACCGACACGAACCGGTTCGGCCGCATGCGCCATCCCGAGACTAAACACTACTGCACCGATGCCCGCCCAACCGCGAATAGTTGCCATGTTGCTTTCCTTATCACGTTATTCACCTGGAGTCGCCGTTGGTTGTCAGCACTGCGAAACGCGCACGGGCACCCCACCGTTTTTATTCATTGCAATAAAAGCGTAGCCTGGCAACAGCGTTGCGCGATGGGTTTTGTGACGAAACCGGCCCTGACCACATCAGCCAGGGCGAGATCGTTATGCCGGGACAGTGAAATGCTCAAGGTAGGCAGGAATACGCGGGAACGTATGAAGAAACCAGGGCGTAAACTGCTGCGGCTGCTGCTGCATTTGCCGGGCGATATCCTGCATCGAACGGTAGTCGAAAGCGTCGGCCTCCTGCGGATTAAGCTGAGGCAGCTCATCGCTGACCGCAAAAAACACATGGCCGTATTCATGCTCTGTCAGACCATTACTCAGGGGCAGGTTGTAGCTCAGTTCGAAGATCGGCGTCAGCGACAAGGTCATGCCCATTTCTTCACGTAACCGACGTTCAGCCGCGTCTTTAGTCGACTCATGAGGATAAGGATGGCCGCAGCAGGTATTACTCCAGAGGCCGCCGCAATGGTATTTATCGCTGGCGCGACGCTGAAGCAGCAATTCCTGACGGGCGTTAAAAACATACACCGTCACGGCACGGTGCAGTAATCCTTTTTCATGTACTTCCAGCTTTTCCATTTTGCCAGTGGGGCGATCAAGATGGTCGACGAGGATGACTTCAATAGCAGACATGAGGATTCCTTGAATGTGTTCCTCATCATTCTGGCACAAGATCGGCGAGGTTGAGGGGATAAAATTGTGCTGTTTATGCACAAATCTGTCAGAGGGTGAAGCCGATCGGCAAAAATATCGGGCCAGCGGAGGCTGGCCCGATGGGCGTTACAGTTTAAAGCTTTTCACAACCTGTTCCAGTTGCAGACTTTGCGCTTCCATCGCCTGGGCGGCTGAAGAGACTTCTTCAACCAGCACGGCGTTTTGCTGTGTGGTGCTGTCTAGCTGGTTGATGGCCACATTAACCTGCTCAATGCCCATGCTCTGCTCACGGCTGGCCGCCATAATCTCGCTCATCAGGGTGGTCACGCTGCTGACGCCCTGCACCAGTTCGTCCATCGTCTGCCCGGCCTGCTCGACCAACTGGCTACCCGCATCGATATTGGCTACGGACTCTTCGATGAGTTTTTTGATCTCACGGGCGGAGTTAGCGGAACGTTGCGCCAGGTTACGGACTTCTGATGCCACCACGGCAAAGCCCCGGCCCTGTTCTCCGGCACGCGCCGCTTCAACGGCGGCGTTCAGCGCCAGGATATTGGTCTGGAAGGCAATGCTGTCGATCACGCTAATGATATCCACGACTTTACGTGAAGAGTGATGGATTTCACCCATGGTGCTGACGACCTGCCGAACCACCTCTGTGCCACGTGCCGCCACCTGTGACGCCTCACCGGCCAGCTGGTTCGCATGTGTGGCGTTATCGGCGTTCTGACGCACGGTGCCGGTCAGCTGTTCCATTGAGGCCGCCGTCTCAACAATCGAGCTGGCCTGATCTTCCGTCCGTGACGACAGATTCGTATTACCGCTGGCAATTTCACGTGATGCGGCTGAAATGGCCAGGGCGCTGCTGCCAACCTGCTGCATTAACCCTTGCAGGTAGCTGATAAAATTATTGAAGCTCTGTGCCACCGCGTTGAATTCCGGGCTGTTGCTGGCCGGCAGGCGCTGGGTCAAATCCGCACCGCCTGTCGACAAGGCTTCAATATTTTGATTCAGCATTCTCAGGCGCTTCATCATCGCGCGGACAAAGCCTAACAGCACCAGTAACAGAATAACTGCCAGCGGGATCTGTACCAGGCCCAGACGCATCAGCATGTTGTGGGACTGTGCTTTCAGGAGGCTGCTCGGAACGCTACTGGCCAGATACCACGGGCTGCCCGGAATAGCCTGTAAAAACAGCGTCTGTTCACCGTCATGACTATTGTAAGTGGTTTCTGTCGGCTGGGTGCCTGCGTGAGCCAGCAGGGTTTTCAATGGCCCAGCCATTGGATTCTGCAGATCGCTCAGGTTCTCAAGTTTCGGCGTACCGTTCGCCAGCGCTGCGTTGCCGACCACTTTGCCGTCAGACTCAACGATCAGTACGTCTCCATGAATCGCCTCGCCCATTTTTTTAGCCAGTTGGTTGAAAAAACCCAACGTAACGTCGATGGTTGAGACGCCCCAGATGGAACCGTCGCGGTAGATGGCCATCGCACAGTTGGTACGCGGCTGTGGGCTGGCGGCATCCTGATAAGCCTTAGCCCAGGCGCACTGCCCTTTTGGTGCAGCCATCCCGTCTTTGTACCAGGGCTGCTCCCAGTATTTGTCAGCCGCCTCAGAGTTCCAGTAGGTATTCACCTGCAGCTTATTGCTGGCATCGCGCGCGAAAAAGCTGCTGTCTTTCTCTTTTCCGGCTTCGCGACGATTAGGTAAGGGCCAGATACCGCCGCCAAAGACGTTGCTGTCCTGATACTGGTTGACCAGCGCCGGTAATAAGGTGTCGATCGCCGCGCTGTCGATGACGGCCGCAGCCTCGGTGATGGCGCGTTGCTGTGCCTGCACACGGTTCATTTGCTCAACAATGCCGGTAGCCAGTGAATCCACCTGATAACGAATCAGGCGGCTTTCATTTTCCACCAGTTGAGGCGCAACAAACTGATTAATTACCCAGATAGTGACCAACATTAACGCAACAAAGAAGCCGATAAGTGTTGCGGTGAAGCGGGATTGCGTGGTCTTTAACATCATTGTTCCCCTGACCTTTTGTGGCGCCATTGCCTGATCCGGGTTAACGGCACAGCAAAGGGGAACTTGAGTAGACTAGATCACAAATTTAACAAGTCATTTAACAACAAAGATATTTAATTGCGCCAGGTGCGTAACTTTCTTACCCCTGGCGGCAGGCGCACCCGATTGCGCGGCTTATCCCGCCTCGACGACCTGCTCGCGTGGCCGGAAAATATGGGTATTTCCGCCAGCGGAAAGGCGTTCACGCAGTTGTTGCCCGCCCTGGGGTTCACCCTGTGCAAACTGACGCTCCGCTTCGGTTACCGGCGTGGCCCACAGTAACGTTGGCCTGTCGCCATCGCGCCTCGGCAGGACAAACTGCGCGCTTTCCGGTGCCAGCTCGTTGGCTAACAGATAGCTTTCAAATCCCACAGGAGCCACTTCCGAAGCCAGCGTATGGCCTTCGCCGAGCCAGGTGAGGCGCGCCCATGGTAAATGCACAAATTCTGCCAGCGCACTGGCCATTTGCACCGCATTGCTCTCCGTCATCACCTCGCCATCAACAGCCATCCCCAGCTCTGCCCGGCGATAGTGCGGTGCCAGTTCATCAAACAGAAAATCCACCTGCGGCATGGGACGAATACTCATCCCCAGCGTCAGAAAATACCAGATGCCGTTGTGATAATGCTGCGACAGCGCCATTGGCGGCCAGTTGCCTTGATCGATCGCGTAGTATTTTACCGACTCGCCAAACTGCGCCTGATAACAGGTCATCAGATCCTGCTGTACCTTGTCCCATTCGCTGCCGTCATGCCATTCACGCCAGAACTGCCGTTGCTGTTCGGCCAGGGCGTAATAATGGTTAGTGGACGCCGAACCCAGGGGTGCGGTCAGCCGGTTCTTTTTAATACAGCCTGCAGAAAAACTGACCTGCTTATCCTGATAAAGACTCCAGCCCGGGATCACGGCAAGAAGCTGACCGTAGTACCAGAGTGCTGCGCCCGCGTCGCCCGGTTCCCAGAGTATTTGCAGCCCGGCCGGATCCAGCGGCGGCTCCGCTTCCAGGTTACGACAGTATTCGGCACTTAACAGGGGGGCAATGCCCTGCGCCATCGCCTGGTGATCGTCCTCAACCGGCGCGGGCAGGAGGTTACGTAACCAGCAGCCCCGCACCGCAAACTGGCTACGAAACAGGTCAGTGGGCCAGATATAGAAATAAGCAGTACGCGCATCCTGTTCGACAATGGCCGTCAGGGTGCGCTGCTGATTGTGGGCTTCGGCAATCAGTGTTTGGTACGTCATAGCGCCTCATTCGTGCTTGAGGAATCCATTTTCCCCGAGGATAGAGCAGGATCATGCCTGTCGCCATGTCAGACAAGGGTAAAACTCTCAAAGTGGTGAGGTCCGGGCAGGATGGCTGAAGCAGAAACGGGATGCGCTTCCCCGGAACGGGGAAGCGTTAATCAGCACGAACCGGACGCGCGGTTCGTGCCGGGGCTTACTGATAGGTAAACTGGGCGTTCTGGGTGCGTACTGAGTCCAGACCAATCATGACGTTAAATTTGCCCGGTTCAGCAACGTGTTTCATCTGCTGATTCCAGAATTTCAGTGCATCAACGTCAATCCTGAAGGTCACTTTCTGCGACTCCCCGGCTTTAAGCATGATCCGTTTGAACCCGTGCAGCTCTTTTACCGGCCGGCTCATGCTGGCTACCGGATCGTTCAGGTACAGCTGGACGACCGTGGCCCCGTCAACTTTACCGCTGTTTGTTACGGTCACGCTGGCTTCAACACTGCCGTTATGCGGCATGGTTTCAGCGGACAGCGTCACCGGCGACACGGTAAACGTGGTATAGCTCAGGCCGTAACCAAACGGATAGAGCGGGCCATTTTCCGCATCGTAATAATGGGACGTGTACTTGTTTGGCTTGGCAAAGTTATAAGGCCGGCCGGTCGGCAGATGGTTGTAATAGATGGGAATTTGTCCCACGGAACGCGGGAAGGACATCGGCAGCTTGCCGGACGGGTTGTAATCGCCAAACAGCACATCCGCAATGGCATTGCCCCCTTCTGTCCCGCTGAACCAGGTTTCCAGCATGGCATCGGCCATACGATCTTCGTTGACCAGCGCCAATGGACGACCGTTCATCAGTACGATGACCAGCGGCTTGCCTGTTGCCTTCAGCGCAGCCAGTAATTTTTGCTGCGCAGGTGGAATCATCAGATCGCTACGGCTGGACGCTTCGTGCGCCATGCCCTGCGCTTCCCCCACGGCGGCCACGACGACATCTGCCTGTTTTGCCTTCTCTACCGCCTCATCGATCATGGCCTGTGCGGAGCGCGGATCGACGACGATGGCAGGTTCATACATATTCAGGAAGTCCTGAATACCTTTGTTGTCTGACACATTGGATCCTTTGGCATACAGCAGCGTCGCTTTACCCTGCGTCGCATTTTGCATCCCCTGCAACAGCGAAACAGACTGTTTCGCGACACCTGCCGCTGACCAGCTGCCCATGATATCGCGCTGGCTGTCTGCCAGCGGCCCGATCAAGGCAATGGTGCCGGATTTTTTCAGCGGTAACGTATTCAGGCGGTTTTTCAGCAGCACCATACTTTTGCGTGCCACATCCCGGGCTTCGGGACGATGCAGGCGGCTTTCCGCATTGGTGTCCTGGGGATCGCTCTCTTTCGGCCCCAGATGACTATAGGGATCGTTAAACAGCCCCATGTCGTATTTCACGTTAAGCACGTGGCGCGCCGCATCGTCGATTTCCGCCCGACTGACAATGCCGCGTTTCACCAGGTCCGGTAAGTATTTGCTGTAATATTCATCGCTCATACTCATATCGACACCGGATTTGAGGGCAATACGCACCGCATCCTGAGGATCGCTCGCCACGCCATGTTTAATCAACTCTTTGATCGCACCGTGGTCGCTGATGGTGATCCCTTTAAATTTCCAGTCACGACGCAGCAGATCTTTCAGCAGCCAGCTGTCGGCCGTGGCGGGCACACCATTAATGGAGTTGAGTGCCACCATGACGCCGCCGCTGCCGGCATCCAGAGAGGCTTTATACGGCGGCAGATAGTCCTGGAACATGCGTTGCGGACTCATGTCCACGGTGTTGTAATCCCGTCCGCCTTCAACCGCGCCGTACAGCGCAAAGTGCTTTACGCTGGTCATAATGTTGTAGCGGTCTGCCGGGCTTTTGCCCTGCATCGCCTTCACCATGGTGCGCCCCATTTCGGACGTTAAATAGGTGTCCTCGCCGAAGCCTTCGGACACGCGTCCCCAGCGCGGCTCCCGGCTGACGTCAACCATCGGCGCCCAGGTCATATTTAACCCATCGTCTGCCGCTTCATAAGCTGAAATGCGCCCAACCTCTTTAACGGCATCCAGATCCCAGCTGGAGGCTAACGCCAGCGGAATCGGGAAAATCGTCCGCTGACCGTGCACGACGTCATAGGCGAAAAACAGCGGAATTTTCAGCCGGCTGAGCTGCATCACCTGATCCTGCATCGCCCGGATATCCGGGCGCGTAACTGTATTAAAAATCGCGCCCACCTGCCCCTTGTGGATCATCTCACGCACGGCTTCTTTTGGCGTATCCGGTCCCACGCTAATTAAACGCAACTGGCCAATTTTCTCATCCAGCGTCATCTTTTTAAGCAGATTATTGACGTAGGCATCACGCGCCTTTTCGGTCATCGGATGCTGAACGGTGGGCTCCCCGGCCAGTGCAGGTTGCAGCGCAAGGGAAACAGCGAGGCTAACAGCGCAAATCCATTTCATCGGGTTGGGTTCTCTTAAGTAACTGCGCAATATCGACTAAATGCAGGATGGCATCATCAGAGCATAGCATGTCGCCTGCGGCTATCACACTGCGCCCGACGCAACTGACGTGCTACAGTAAGGACGCATGCATACGACAAGGGAATTGCCCATGATGACATCGTCTGTCCTGATTGCCGATCTGCGCCGTCTGGTTGGCACAAGTAACGTTCTGACTGAGGCCGCGCACACGGCTCGCTATCGTAAAGGCTTTCGTTCTGGTGAAGGCGAGGCGCTGGCCGTGGTGTTTCCGGCTACGCTGCTGGAGCTGTGGCGCGTACTGCAAACGCTGGTCGCTGCGGATGCAATCATTTTGATGCAGGCGGCCAATACCGGCCTGACCGAAGGCTCGACGCCACAGGGCGACGACTACGATCGTCCGTTGGTGATTATCAGCACACTGAAGCTGGATAAGCTACAGCTCATCGATAAGGGCCGACAGGTCCTGGCCTTTCCGGGCAGTACCCTGTATCAACTGGAAAAGGTCCTGAAGCCGCTGGGCCGTGAGCCGCACTCGGTGATTGGATCTTCCTGTATTGGTGCGTCGGTGCTGGGTGGCATCTGTAATAACTCTGGCGGCTCGCTGATCAAACGCGGCCCGGCCTACAGTGAAATGGCGCTGTTTGCTCAGATTGATGCCCAGGGGCAACTGAAGCTGGTCAATCATCTGGGCATTGACCTGGGCACCTCGCCGGAAGAGATTCTGGGACGCCTGGATGACGATCGCTGGCAGCCGGACGATGTCCTGCATGATGGCCGTCACGCGTCCGATCATGATTATGCTGACCGCGTGCGCGATGTGAATGCCGATACGCCCGCCCGTTTTAACGCGGATGCCCGTCGTCTGTTTGAAGCGTCCGGCTGCGCAGGCAAGCTGGCGGTTTTCGCGGTACGCCTGGACACATTTGAGCAGGAACCGCAGCAGCAGGTGTTCTATATCGGCACTAACGATGCCGCCGTGCTCAGCGACCTGCGCTGCCATATGCTGGCCCATTTTAAAAACCTGCCCGTTGCCGCGGAATATATGCACCGGGATATCTACGATATCGCCGAAGTGTACGGCAAAGATACATTCCTGATGATTGACAAGCTGGGCACCGACAAGATGCCCCTGTTTTTTACGCTTAAAGGTCGGGTTGACGGCTGGCTTAATAAACTGTCTTTCATAAAACCGCATCTGACTGACCGGCTGCTGCAACGGCTGAGTCGCCTGTTTCCGGCGCATCTGCCGAAACGCATGAAGCAGTATCGCGATAAATACCAGCATCATTTAATGCTGAAAATGTCGGGTGACGGCGTCGAAGAGGCGCGCAACTACCTGCGGGAGTTTTTCCGTGAAGGTGGCGGAGAGTTTTTTGAGTGCGAAGGCAAAGAAGGCGCGCACGCTTTCCTGCACCGCTTTGCCGCTGCCGGTGCGGCAGTGCGTTATCACGCCGTTCACGCCACAGAGGTGGAAGATATTCTGGCGCTGGATATTGCGCTGCGCCGCAATGACAGAGACTGGTTCGAAACCCTGCCTGCCGGGATAACGCAGTCACTCAGTCATCAGCTGTATTACGGCCATTTTTTCTGCCATGTCTTCCATCAGGACTACATCGTTAAAAAAGGGGTGGATGTCCATGCCCTGAAAGCGCAAATGCTGGCGATTCTGAAGACGCGCGGCGCGGAGTATCCGGCAGAGCATAACGTCGGCCATCTCTATCAGGCCCAGCCGCAGCTGGCCGCGTTCTATCGTCAGCTCGATCCGACCAACAGCTTTAACCCGGGTATTGGCAAAACCAGTAAGCTGAAAGGCTGGGCGGTCAGGCAGCCCTGACGCCTCAAAAGGCCATGAAAAAACAGGCAGCCATAGGGCTGCCTGTTTCATTAACGCGGTTGCTCTGTGACCGTTACGTCATCGCTGACATCCGAGGCCAGCAGCTGGCGACGTTCGATAATCATGGTCTGCGGCGTCGACAGGACGATCCCTTCTTTACGTAATCGCGTCAGAATATCAAACAGCAGATCGCTTTTTGCGCCTGCAATCTGGCGCTGGCTGGCCACGTTACCGGTTACGCTGAGTACTATGCCCTGCGCGGTAAGATCTTTAAACGACACTGACGGTTCCGGCGTCTCCAGAATGCGCTCATTCTCTTCATACACCTTAAGCAGAATTTCACGTACCTGCACGGGGTCAATATTGAGCGGGAACGTCAGGGTAATCGTCACCACGCCCTGCGCGTTACCCATGGTCGCGTTACGGACGTTCTGAGAAATAAACTGCGAGTTAGGCACGATCACCGTAGATTTATCGCCCAGCTGAATTTCCGTCGCACGCACGTTGATACGACGAATATCCCCTTCCACGCCGCTGATCGTTACCAGATCGCCCACTTTCACCGGGCGCTCAGTCAGCAGAATCAGACCCGAAATAAAGTTCTTAACGATCTCCTGTAAGCCGAAACCGATACCGACGGATAATGCACTGACGATCCAGGCCAGCTTGTTCCATTGCAGCCCCATAATCGACAGGGTCAGCAGGATAATCAGCACATAGCCCACGTTACTGAACAGCGTCACCAGGGACACCCGCATCCCGCTGTCCATGGTGGTTTTGGGCAGGAAGTCGTTGTCCAGCCAGCGCCGCACTGAACGCAAGACGTAAATCCCGACAATCAGGCACAGCAATGCATTAACCAGGTGCGCCGGAACGATATTCAGCGACTCCAGGCCTTTACCGCCCCAGAATTCGATGGCCTTCTGCAACAACTCAATCGGCGTGGACGAGGCAAAGGTGCCGTTGAGCAGCGCCAGCGCCACAAACAGCACCAGGAACGTTTTACCTATCGCCGCCAGAATGGTCGCCACCTGCTGCAGATGACGTTCATCAATGTTCAGTGAACTCTGGATGCGTTTACCTGTCGTGTTACTGATCGAGAACAGACTCTCACAGCCGTCGTTGACCAGATGACTGAGAATATAAAATGAGCCAAACAAAATGCCGCACCACACCAGCTCATAGCTGAGAAAACGCGCCAGCGTGACGTAGCCGATCACCAGCGAGGCCAGGATGGTCAGCGCGGTGATCGTCAGCGCCATCTGAATCAATCCAACCAGGGTAGAACGCGCTTCCGGCGGCGTACCCGACTGCGCCAGGCGACGACGAACGCGCTTGGTGCGCATGCTGATCGCCAGTGCCGTAGTGCCGATAAGTAATGCCGTCAGGCCGTTGGCAAAAATACTGGTATTCAGGCTGGTGCCGACGGTGTAGTTAAAGGACTCGACCATCTGAAAGATAAACACCAGCAGGGCCGTAATCGGCGGGAACGGTTTAAGCGCGATGGCGACTTCGTTCGAAATCGTCGGCAGACGCCAGCTGGGACGACGCGTAGATAAAAAGGCACGACCCAGCCCGGCAATCAGGCCGCAGTAGACGCTGAGTTCGACCAGACGGTAAATAAAGTCCTGCACATCGCTGGAGACTTCATCGCGGCGCGTAAAGGCCTGCGAAATAAAGACGAAGGTCAGGACAACGGCCGCCAGGCTGGTCAGCGCCACGGCAGTTGCCAGAAAACTACGGCGCAAACGCCCTTCAGGCAATTTATTGATACTGACCCAGGCCAGGAACTCTTCACCATAGCGACGACCGAGCGTCATCACCAGCACCGCGGCCAGCAACCAGCCAACCGTGCCAATGCGCCAGCCCGGCTCCCAGGAGAGTGCGGCCGTGTCTTTCAGCTCATTGAGAAAATCGCCAATTTTTTCCGCGTCCAGATCCTGACTACTTAACACGGGCGCCCAGAAGCGCGGCCCCAGAATACTGCCTGAATTCAGGGCGAGTTTATTTTTTAGCTGGTCGCGGCGCAGATTGACGATTTGTGAGGAGAGCATCAGTGCACTGTTTTTAATGCCTTCCGCCTGCTTGATTTGATCGTCAAGCTTGCTCTTCTGACTTTCCAGCGCGCTGCGTTTGCGCGTCACGTCCGGTGTCTCTTTGACGCCGCTTTCCGGTTTGGGTGCCGGACCGAGCACGGCCAGCTGCGCTTCCAGTTGTTGACGATCGGGCTGTAACGCCTGCGCAAGCGTATCCGTATTGCCTGATAACTCCAGCGCCATCTCATTCAGACGACTGAGCTTATTTTCGTCGCTTTCAACGGAGACCTGGCTTTTAATTTTATCGAGGATCTTCTGCATTTTCGGCAGCTCGACAGAGGCATCCACCTTGGGTTTGTCGTCGGTTTGCTGCGTGGCTTGCGTCGCATCGTCGGCAAAACTCAGCGCAGGTGCGAGCGTCATCAACGCGAAAAAAATCAGAACACTAAATGAACGTAACTTGAGCATATCAATGAGATTCCGGCACAGTAATCAGGCGAATCACCCTCGCCATTTGCGGGTAGTTTAGATTTTCGTCTGCCATGAAACTATAGGAATACAGATCAATCTCAGCCGGGGAACCGTAGCGCCCCGGCAGAGGATTACTCTACAGCGGCCCCACTGGCTGCGTTGCTGGCAACCTCATCCGCTTTTTGTTTTTTATAGGCCAGTGCAGCCGCCGGAACCGGCGCAGCCTTGCCGGTTTCAAGCCAGTCGCGCAGACGATTCGCATCAGCGAAATGGGTATATTTGCCAAACGCATCGAGTACCACCAGCGCGACCGGGCGGTTCTTAATCATCGTCCGCATGACCAGACAGTGCCCCGCCTGATCGGTGTAACCCGTTTTCGTTAACTGGATATGCCAGCCATTTTTATACACCAGGTGATTGGTATTGCGGAACGGCAGCGCATAACTCGGATGGGCAAACACGGCGGTTTCTTCTTTGGTCGTGCTGAGCTCACCCAGAAGCGGATATTCACGCGTCGCTTTCAGCAGCTTCACCAGATCCTGGGCGCTGGACACGTTTTTGATAGAGAGGCCCGTGGGTTCAACGTAATGCGTGTGCATCATGCCGAGCGCGCGCGCCTTGGCATTCATTGCCCGGATAAAAGCATCGTACCCGCCCGGATAAGCGTGAGCCAGACTGGCTGCCGCGCGGTTTTCCGAGGACATCAGCGCCAGCATCAGCATACTGCGGCGACTAATTTCGCTGTTCAGTTTGACGCGCGAAAACACACCACGCATTTCGGGGGTCTGGCTGATATCGACCTTCACCATCTCGTTCATCGGCTGGTGCGCATCCAGTACCACCATGGCCGTCATTAACTTCGTGATGGACGCGATGGGGCGCACCCGATCCGGGTGACTGGAGAACAGGACTTTACCATTGGTCAGATCGACAATCAGGGCGCTCCCTGAGGCGATTTGCGGCTGAGCAATCGGGGCCATCTGCGACAACGTGGTGGTCGCCTGTGCTGGAAGGGTAAAAACCTGCCCGGAAACGAGCAGCGCCAGCGACAACAGTGAAAAGCGAATTTTTGCAGGCATCGTGGAAAAAAGACCCGGTTAAGATTGTGCGCTGTGTAAACACAGGCCGCCAACGCCTGAACAGGCAGAGCGCGGGCTGGCCGCAGCATCATACGCTGAAGTCAGGGAATTTTCCTGGTGAGATTGTTTCTGAGCGTTAAAAAAAGGTTGCCGCCCTGTAGGCGGCAACGGCAGGTTAAAACAGACGCGGGCCATAGCCCCATAACACCACGGTCAGAGCCAGTAGCACTTCGAAGACCAGCACACCAATAGCGAGTGTTGAACTGGAAAAACGCAGACTTTCGTCACGGTCGATATTCAGAAACAGCGGAATGCCGACATACAGCAGATACCCGGTATACAGGAGCGCCAGCGCTGCCGCCAGCACACATAGCCAGACCAGCGGATAAAGCGCGACAAGGCCGCTCAAAAACAGGGGCGTAGCGACATAGCCCGCAAATACGGTGCAGCGCCCCATGCTGGGACGATGGGGATAGTCACGCGCCATCCAGTGAATCACCCGCCCCATAACGGCGACGCCGCCCAGGATCACCAGATAGAACAGAATCCCCAGGCCCAACGCCGTCAGCAAATTAAGCTGCACATATTGCCCTTCTCCCAGGTTCCAGCCTGACTGAGTGGTGCCAATCATGGCGCAGATCACCGGCACAGCGGCCATCAGCAGCACGTGGTGAGTGTAATGGTGCGAAACCGTTTCGTTCTCTTGCTTGATAGTGCGCATTTCCTGGTTCGGATGCGCTAACAAACCCCAGACATGGTTCATACGCTTACTCCTCTGACCGATTGGGCCACCCGATCTGTTAACATTTCCACAAGGGGGCAGCAGTCATTTGAGTATAATCGGCAGGATAATTTCTGGGGCCTCTGCGCAAAAAAACGGCAAAAAAGATCGCTTACGGGGTCTTAATCCGCTGTCCTGGCAAATCGGGTATAGACTGAAAGAAAAATCTTCACACAGGGAGTTCAGCCTTGCATTTGGATATCAATGGGTTAATTACGCAGTACGGCTATCTTGCGCTGTTTATTGGCTGTATTGCCGAGGGCGAAACGTTTTTGCTGCTGGGCGGGGTTGCCGCTCACGAAGGGCTACTGCACTACAGTGGCGTCGTACTGGCGGCGATGGCGGGCGGCGTGGTGGGCGATCAGATGCTCTACTGGATTGGCCGGCGTTTTGGTACCCGCATTTTGCGACGCTTTAAAAAACATCAGGATAAAGTGGTGAAGGCGAACCGCCTGATTAAGCGTCGTCCCAGCCTGTTCGTGATTGGCGCACGTTTTATGTATGGCTTTCGTATTATTGGGCCGATCATTATTGGCGCAAGCCGCCTGAAGCCGCTGAAGTTTTTTCTCCTCAACGTCACCGGGGCGGCTGTCTGGGCACTGCTGTTTGTTACGCTCGGCTATTTTGCAGGCGGCATTATCGCCCCCTGGCTGCATAAACTCGACCAACACTTTAAACACCTGCTATGGCTGGGCGCGGCGGTGGTCTTTGCGTTTGTGCTGCGCTGGGCGATTCGCCGCTGGAATCATCACCGGGCCGATCAGTAGCCTTTAAACTGCGGGTTGGCCAGCATAAAGCCGCCGTCGATAATAAACGACTGACCGGTGGTATAGGTCGCCCACTCGGAACTTAGCCAGGCTACCATACTGGCAATTTCGTGCGTATCGCCAGGGCGGCCGGCAGGAATTTCCGGCATTTTTACGTTGTGCGCATCCGCGTCGGACATCTTGTTCATCGGCGTCGCAATCGCCCCCGGGGCGACCGCATTGACCAGAATATTGTGGGGCAGCAGACTCAGCGCCATCGATTTGGTCAGGCCGCCTGCCGCATGTTTTGCCGCGGTATAGGCCACTGAGCCCGGCAGGGGCGTATGCTCGTGCACAGAGGTGATGTTGATGATGCGTCCGCCCTGCCCTTGTTTGATCATGTTACGTGCCGCCACCTGCCCACAGATAAAGACGCCATCGACATCCACGCTGAAGGTTTTACGCCAGTCTTCCCAGGTCACGTCCATAAAGTCGGCTTTAAAATTTGCCCCGGCATTGTTGACCAGCACATCGATACGGCCCAGTTTGTCGATCAACTGCTGCAATACCTTGCCGCCTTCTGGCGGATCGGCCAGATCGAGCTGAATCGTCTCTGCCCGTTGTCCGGTCTCTTCTACCCGACGGGCGGTCCGCTGTGCGCCTTCCTCGTCTGAACGCCAGGTGATGCCAATATCAAAGCCCTGTTCGGCTAACATCTCAGCACAACGGCTGCCGATGCCCGAATCCGATGCGGTCACAATGGCCACTTTTCGTTGGGGTGCTGTCATAACGGTCTCCTCTGGAAGTGTATGAAAAGTATATACCGGGCTGAAAATTGTGCCGGACGCAGACAACGGGCTCGCCAGGTTAACGATCTGTGCCCGAACGAAGCGGTATGCAGGTACCTGGCTATAGTTAAGTCAGACACTGACAGGGAGAACGCGATGAGTAAGGTTAAACGCAAGATCGACGATCATGGTGTCATAGGTGATCTCCGCACCTGTGCACTGGTCGCAAACGATGGCACGATCGACTATCTCTGCTGGCCGGAGCTGGACAGCCCGTCGGTGTTTTCGGCTTTACTGGACAGTGACGAAGCGGGCCTGTTTTCAATCGCACCCGAGTGGCAAAACGCCCGTCGGCAACAAATTTACCTGCCGGATACCAATATTCTGCAAACGCGCTGGCTGGCCGAAGAAGGCGTGGCCGAAATTACTGACTACATGCCCATCTGCGATCGTCAGGACAAACTGCCACGCATTATCCGCCGGGTGAAAATGGTGCGGGGTCAGGCCCGGTTTAACATGGTCTGTTCGCCTCGCCATGATTACGCCCGCGCGGAAACCCGCGCCGAGATTCAGCGCGGTTGTATCGATTTTCATGCGACGGATCAGCCCTCGCTTCGGCTGGCCGCCACGGTCGTGATGACCCTGGAAGGTAATAACGCCACCGCCAGTTTCGAGTTAAAAGCGGGTGAACACGCCGAATTTGAATTCGGCAGCGTAAATGACGCACACGTTGAAAAACTGGCGACCGCGAACTGTTTCGAAGAGACGCTGAGCTACTGGCGTGAGTGGAGTTGCCACAGCACCTATCGTGGCCGCTGGCAGGAAATGGTCCAGCGCTCAGCGTTGGTGCTGAAGCTGCTGACTTCCTGGCAGCACGGCTCCATTGCCGCCGCCGCAACCTTTGGCCTGCCGGAGGAGCTGGGGGGCGAACGTAACTGGGATTACCGTGCCTCCTGGATACGCGATGCGTCCTTCAGCATGTACGCGCTGATGCGCCTGGGCTACGTGGATGAGGCCAAGCACTTCACCGAATGGGTTGGTCGCTGTGTGGAAAACAGCCATCATGACGAGATGCGTTTACAGGTGATGTATCGCCTGGACAGCAGCACGGAACTGCAGGAAATGTCGCTGCTCAACCTGTCCGGCTATGCCGATTCCTGCCCGGTCAGGATAGGCAACGATGCCTGGCAACAGAAACAACTGGATATCTATGGCGAACTGATGGACGCCATTTACCTTGCCAATAAATATGGTGAAGCCATCTCTCAACGGGGCTGGAACCATGTCTCAGAGATGCTGGACTGGCTCTGTGATAACTGGCATCAGCCGGATGCGGGCATCTGGGAAATGCGCGGTGAACCGGAGCACTTCCTGCATTCCCGTTTGATGTGCTGGGTGGCCATGGATCGCGGGCTGCGTCTTGGCATGAAACGTTCCCTGCCGATGCCTTATGAGCGGTGGGACCGTACCCGGCGCGAGATTCGCGACGATATCTGGAAAAACTTCTGGAACAGCGAACGCGGCCATTTTGTTTCGACCCGCCATGGCGACTACCTGGATGCCTCCATGCTGCTGATGCCACTGGTGCGTTTTGTCGGCGCAACCGATCCTGACTGGATTGCCACGCTGGATGCCATCAAGGCGAATCTGGTCAGCGATGGGATGGTGCGCCGCTATAACATCCATGAAACCCCGGCGGACGGGCTCACTGGCGGAGAAGGTTCATTTGGTGCCTGCTCGTTCTGGTACGTCGAATGTCTGGCACGTGCCGGACGCGTACGCGAAGCCCATTTTGAGTTCGAGAAATTACTGAGCTACGCTAATCCGTTGGGGTTATATGCCGAAGAGTTCGACAGCCACGGCCAGGCACTAGGCAATATGCCGCAGGCGCTGACGCATCTCGCCCTGATTAGCGCCGCCTTTTTCCTGAACCGCAAGCTAAACGGAGATGTCACGTTATGGCAGCCGTAGAGGGCGGTTTTCGCCCAAAATGTTAATGAACAAAGGCGGATAACGCAGGTAAGTCAGGTAAAGTATTTCGATGCGGTAAAAATCCTGATTCACAACATCAGTTTAATGAACATATAATGCGCAGCAGGTCATAGTGACCAGCATGGGTTCGATACATTGACAAGCCTGAAACATGGCGATAAAGACTTGTAAAATATGAAAAAAAGCATTCGCGCGTTCGCTTCACTTGCATTGGCTTTGGCGGCATTCAGTCAGTCAGCCCTTGCGGTTGTTTATCCCTTACCGCCGGCGAACAGCCGTCTGACCGGGCAAAACATTGAGATTACGATTCCTCAGGACAGTAAACTGCCTCTGGAAGCTTTTGCAGCACAGTTCCAGATGGGCCTCAGCAATATGCTGGAAGCCAATCCGGGTGTTGACGTTTATCTGCCTAAGCCTGGCAGCAAACTGATTATCCCTCAGCAGTTACTCCTGCCTGACGCCCCGCGTGAAGGCATCGTGATTAACAGTGCTGAAATGCGTCTTTATTACTACCCGAAAGGCACGAAAACCGTAGTCGTTCTGCCTATCGGTATTGGTGAGCTGGGTAAAGATACGCCGCTGAACTGGACCACAACCGTCCAACGTAAAAAAGATGGCCCGACCTGGACGCCCACCAAAGCGATGCACGCTGAATATGCATCACGTGGCGAAAATCTGCCGGCTGTGTTCCCGGCAGGCCCGGATAACCCAATGGGGCTGTATGCGCTCTACATCGGGCGTCTGTACGCCATTCACGGCACCAACGCCAACTTTGGTATCGGCCTGCGCGTCAGCCACGGCTGTGTCCGCCTGCGTGCCGATGATATCAAATGGCTGTTCGATCACGTGCCAGTTGGCACGCGCGTGCAGTTTATCAACCAGCCGGTGAAAGCGTCTGTTGAGCCAGACGGTTCACGCTGGATGGAAGTGCATAATCCGCTGTCGACCACGGAAGAGCAGTTTAACTCTCGTGAACTGGTGCCGATTACGCTGACTCAGGCGGTTGGCAAAGTACTGGTAGACGGTAGCGTGAATCAGTCTCAGGTTGATAAGGCCATCCAGAACCGCTCTGGTATGCCTGTACAGGTTAATGCGCCAGAAAACAGCGTGGCCCCTGCGCCTGTTCCCTTCAACGAAGGTGAAGATGCTGAGCCGAAAGAAGAGCCCATGACGCCAGTGATGTCGCAGCCTGCTAACCCGGTCGCGGTCCAGTCAGAGCCCGCGCCGCAACAGGCTCAACCTGTGCAGCCTTCGCAGCCGCAGCCAGAGCAACCACAGCAGTCGCAACCTGCCCAGCCACAGCCGGCGCAGTAACATTCGCCTGTTACGGGCCAGCCATTCAGGCCCGGTCGTCAGGTCAGTGAAAAGCCAGCGTTGGCGATAGCCACGCTGGCTTTTTTATTGGTCACGGGCTCCACTGTCAACACCACTATCTGGACGGACGGCGAAAACTCAGCCAGCCGGCCAGCAGCGTGAAGGCCAGGACGATCAGAACCAGCAGTAAAAACCCGTGCGGGTTCGACGCCAGCGGAATGCCGCCCACGTTCATACCAAAAAATCCCGCCACAATGTTAATCGGCAGTGCAAGCACCGTAATCACGGTCAGCAGATAAAGTGTCCGGTTACTCTGCTCCATCAACCGTGCTGCAATTTCCTCCTGCAGCAGACGGATGCGCTCCATCAGGCTGGCCAGGTCGTTCAGCACCACGCTAAATTCTTCCGTGAACGCCCGCAGCTCGCGGAGCGTGTCGCGGTTGAGCCAGGCGGGAGGGCGGTTAAGCAACCGGAACAGCGCCGCCGGTTCGGGTGCCAGCAGGCGCTGAATGCGCAGCAGCATGCGCCGGTAATGCCCCAGCTCACTGCGGTTGGCCTTGATTGCCGGACTTAATAAACGCTCTTCAATGTTATCGACTACCTGGCTGATGCGACGCACCACCAGTTCCAGCTGCAACTCCTGTTCACCGAGCAGGTAAAGTAACAGGGCCTCCGCACTGGGAAAATTATGCTTCGCCAGCCCCTGCTGCATCTTTTCGATCATCACTGACGAGCGATAACGTGCGCTCACGACCAGATTATGACGGCACCAGATCCACAGGGTCGCATTTTGCGTACTGCGATTTTCCTGGCTCAGCGTGACGTCGTTCAGTACCGCCAGCAGGGCATTGCTTTGTTCCGCTAACCGGGTGCGCGGCGAGGCGGAATGGATCTCGTCAAAAAAATCATCATCAACCTGAAAGTGGCCCTGCACCCAGTGCTGTGCCCGCGCGTGATTCAGATTGATATGTAACCAGAGAAAGCCTTCTTCAGGAGGGTGTTCACCGAGTTTTACCGCTTCACGGGCATTCAGGCGTTGAGGGAGGGCATCAGGAGAAAAGCGATAACCATGGATGAGTCCGGCCACATCATCATCAAAATCACGTTTTTGTGGGGTGAGAACAACGTCTGTCGCCATGGCAATCCTGTCAGCATCATCAATTAAGATCCACAGCCTGCTGAAGTTTTGTTACAGCAAAATGACCTGTGCCGCCTGGATCATTTTTTTGTCATAAAAAGCGGGTATCACACAGCGTTAACCAGATGTAACTCCGCATCTGCATCCGCTAAGAGGTACGGCATGAGCGAAAACAGTTTATCCTCTTCAGGCACGACGCAGGGACGTCCCGATTTCAACGGCAAAGGCAGCCGCGCAACCAAAACGGCTTTTTATGTCCTGTTAATAGCCGGTCTGGCCTTTGCCGGATTTAATCTGTTTCACGATGTGGAAAAAACTAACACGCCCGTCACCAGTTATGTGCCTTTCTTTCTGCTCGGCCTGGCGCTGCTGATTGCGCTGGGCTTTGAATTCGTTAACGGGTTTCACGATACCGCCAACGCGGTCGCTACGGTGATCTACACGCATTCGCTGACGCCCGGTGCGGCCGTCGTCTGGTCAGGGCTGTGCAACTTTCTTGGCGTGATGCTTTCCAGCGGCGTGGTCGCGTTTGGCATTATTTCGCTTCTGCCCGTCGAACTCATCCTGCAGGCCAGCAGCGGCAACGGCTTTGCCATGATTTACGCCCTGCTGTTCTCGGCGATTATCTGGAATCTGGGCACCTGGTACTTTGGCCTGCCCTCGTCGTCGTCACATACTTTAATTGGCTCGATTATTGGCGTGGGTGTGGCGAATGCGATGTTGCATGGTCGCAGTGGCCTGAGTGGCGTTGACTGGGATCAGGCGCTGAAGGTCGGCTATGCCTTACTGCTCTCGCCCGTCGTGGGCTTCGTCTGCGCCGCCCTGCTGCTGTGGGCCATGAAGCTGTTGATTCGTAACCGCCAGTTGTACGAAGCCCCGCACAGCAACGAGCCGCCGCCGGTCTGGATTCGTGGCCTGCTGATTCTGACCTGCACCGGCGTCTCCTTTGCTCACGGGTCGAATGACGGGCAGAAAGGGATGGGACTCATCATGCTGATCCTGGTCGGCACCATGCCCATCGCCTATGCACTGAACCGTTCACTTCCGCCCGAGCAAATCCCGCGCGTTGCCGCACTGAGTGACGTGACGGCGCGCCAGTTACTGCATATTCAACCGGCCGCCACGCCCGCCCCGGATTCACGCAATGTGTTGACGGCCTTTGTCAGCACTGACACGGTCAATCCGAACGTCTTGCCCGCGCTTGGCATGACGTTACGGGATATCAGCGACCAGATTCGCCGCTACGGCTCGATGGACAATATTCCGGCCCAGTCCGTGACCAATACCCGCAATCAAATGTACCTGGCCGCAGAATCGATCAAGCACCTGCAAACCGCCCATGTCTCGCTCCCCGATGAGACGGCACGTAACCTGAAGGCGGTGAAAACAGAGCTGGACAGCGCCACACGCTTTATTCCGATGTGGGTGAAGGTGGTGGTGGCAATCGCGTTGGGGCTGGGCACCATGGTGGGCTGGCGACGTATTGTGGTCACCGTGGGTGAGCGCATCGGCAAAACCCATCTGACCTATGCGCAAGGGGCCAGCGCCGAACTGGTGGCGATGGCGACCATCGGCGCGGCCGATGCCTTTGGTCTGCCGGTCTCCACGACGCATGTGCTCTCATCCGGCGTGGCGGGCACCATGGCGGCGAACCGCTCTGGCCTGCAGATGTCCACCCTGCGCAATCTTGCCGTCGCCTGGATATTGACGCTGCCGGTCTCGATTTTACTTTCTGCCCTGCTCTACGGGCTGTTCATTCATATCTGACCAGGTGAATTGTCATGGCAACACACGACAACAGTTTCAATCGCGACGCTTTTAATCAGCGTTTAATGCAGGAGTTCTATGACAGCTACGACGAAGAGCTGGAGCTGGAGCTCGACGATCTGCGCTTTAGCGAGGCCGCGCCCACGGGCAGCGATGAAAAAGCCTGGCGCCGTCGTTATTTTCGCGAGCTGCTGCAGTTGCAGGGTGAGCTGGTGAAGCTACAGGACTGGGTAATGCGCACCGGCCATCGGCTGGTCATTCTGTTTGAGGGCCGCGATGCGGCCGGTAAAGGAGGCGTGATTAAGCGCATTACGCAACGCCTTAATCCGCGCACCTGCCGGGTGGCTGCGCTGCCCGCGCCCAACGATCGTGAAAAAACCCAGTGGTACTTTCAGCGTTATATCGCGCATCTCCCCGCCGCGGGCGAGATGGTGCTGTTCGACCGCAGCTGGTACAACCGGGCAGGCGTGGAGCGCGTCATGGGATTTTGCAGTGATGCCGACGTGGCGGAGTTTTATCGCAGCGTGCCCGAGTTTGAAAAAATGCTGACCCGCAGCGGGATTCAAATCATTAAGTACTGGTTTTCGATCACGGACGAGGAGCAGGAACTGCGCTTCATGAGCCGTATCCACGATCCCCTCAAGCAGTGGAAGCTCAGCCCAATGGATCTGGAAAGCCGCCGCCGTTGGGAAGATTACACGGAAGCAAAAGAAGAGATGCTGAGCCGCACCCATATTCAGGAAGCCCCCTGGTGGGTTGTTCAGGGCGTAGACAAGAAACGGGCGCGCCTTAACTGCATCAGCCACCTTTTGCAGCAGGTGCCTTATGAAGCCGCCCCACACGACGAAATCATTCTGCCGCCGCGTGAACGCTCACAGGACTACCACCGCAACGAGGTGCCGGAAAATATGATCGTGCCAGAAAAGTATTGATCGCGTGCGCGGCTAAGCGCCGCGCTGTCACGCTCTCACTTCCGGTGAGGCTGAAGAGAACTGACAGGTCTGCCGCTGTAATGCCGCATAGCGGTCAATCGCCGTAGCAATATCGGCTGAGGTTTTTAAGACGCGAATCTCAGCGAACAGCTCACCCGCTTCGACGTAGGCTTTACGCAAATAGCCCAGCCACTGTTTGATACGTGCGACATGGTACATGCCCGTATCACCCTGTTTTTCAAGCCGGGTATATTGTTGCAGGAGCACCACCACCTCCGGCCAGGCCATGGGCGCATCATTGTATTTGACGACCCGGCTCAGGTTAGGCACGTTAAGCGCACCACGCCCAATCATCACCGCATCACAGCCTGTGATTCGCAGACAATCCTGGGCGCTTTGCCAGTCCCAGATTTCGCCATTCGCGATAACCGGAATAGACAGTCGCCGACGAATCTCGCCAATCGCCTGCCAGTTAATAGCCTCAGCACGGTAGCCGTCTTCTTTGGTACGGCCGTGCACGACCAGTTCGCTGGCACCGGCCTGCGCTACCGCATCCGCAATTTCCATGCTGCGGGCGCTGGAATCCCAGCCCAGGCGCACCTTAACCGTAACGGGCAAGGAGTCAGGTACGGCTGCCCGCATGGCTTTGGCCGCGCGGTAGATTAAGTCGGGATCTTTTAACAGCGTCGCCCCACCGCCGCTGCCGTTGACCAGCTTCGACGGGCAACCGCAGTTCAGATCCACGCCCCACGAGCCCAGCTCAACCGCGCGGGCCGCGTTTTCCGCCAGCCACTCGGGATGCTGCCCCAGCAGTTGCAGACGAACCAGCGTACCCGACGGCGTCCGGCTGGCATGATGCAGTTCGGGACAAAGGCGATAGAAGGATTTTACCGGCAGCAGTTGGTCAACGACGCGCAAAAATTCCGTGATGCACAAATCGTAGTCGTTGACGTCCGTCAACAGCTGGCGCACCAGAGAATCCAGTACGCCCTCCATGGGTGCCAGTAAAACCCGCATGATCAGACGTTTCCGCTGCGTTTAGGCGCGGGCCGACGTGGACGAGACGCAGGCTTGTCAGACTGGCCCGCTGCGGGTCCCTGACGACGCGGCTGCGCACGCTTGTCCCCTTGAGGACGCGCCGCGCCGGCACCTTGTCCGCCCTGCCCCCGACCACGGCCGCGTGAAGACGGTGACTGGCGGCCGTTCACAATCGGTTCCGCTTTGATGCTGGGATCCGGCTCATAGCCCGGCACAGCCAGTCGTGGAATTTCACGCTTCAGCAAGCGCTCAATATCACGCAACAGTTTGTGTTCGTCGACGCAAACCAGCGACAGCGCCGCACCCGTTGCGGCGGCACGACCGGTACGCCCAATGCGGTGTACATAGTCTTCAGGCACGTTTGGCAATTCATAGTTCACGACGTGCGGCAGTTCTTCGATATCCAGACCGCGGGCCGCGATATCCGTCGCAACCAGCACACGAATCGCGCCGGATTTGAAGTCGGCCAGTGCACGGGTACGTGCGCCCTGACTCTTGTTACCGTGGATGGCGGCGGCCGTAATGCCGTCTTTGCCCAGTTGTTCGGCAAGGTGATTGGCACCGTGCTTGGTGCGGGTAAAGACCAGCACCTGCTGCCAGTTACCTTCGCCAATCAGCTGAGACAGCAGTTCCCGCTTGCGCTTTTTGTCAACAAAATGCACCTGCTGAGAAACCTGCTCAGACGCGGTATTGCGGCGCGCGACTTCAACCTGCTCCGGGTTGTGCAGCAGTTTTTCTGCCAGGGTTTTGATCTCATCTGAGAACGTCGCCGAGAACAGCAGGTTCTGACGTTTAGCTGGCAGTTTGGCCAGTACGCGGCGGATATCGTGGATAAAGCCCATATCGAGCATGCGATCCGCTTCATCCAGTACCAGCACTTCAACCTGAGACAGGTCAACGGCGTTTTGATGAGCCAGATCCAGTAAACGGCCCGGCGTGGCCACCAGAATATCGACGCCGCCGCGCAGCTTCATCATCTGTGGGTTGATGCTGACGCCGCCAAACACCACCAGCGAACGCAGCGGAAGATATTTGCTGTAGTCGCTGACGTTTTCACCGACCTGAGCGGCCAGTTCACGGGTCGGTGTCAGAATCAGCGCGCGCACCGGACGACGGCCGCGCACTGTTCCGGTATTCGCGGACAGTTTCTGTAATAAAGGTAAGGTAAACCCGGCGGTTTTGCCGGTGCCGGTCTGGGCGCTTGCCAGCAGATCGCGGCCGGACAGCACAACAGGAATCGCCTGGCGCTGAACAGGCGTCGGTTCGCTGTAGCCCTGCTCAGCTACCGCACGCAGAATATCGGCACTCAGGCCGAGAGAGTCAAAAGACATGACGAGTATTACTCCGGTCCACTCTGACCGCGTTTGGCGGTGTAGTTTTCAGAGGGATAGTGACGCCAGCTGAGGCTGACGCGTGAAAAGGGTGCAAACTACGATGCATAAGCGGCGGAGTGTAACAGCTTTACCGCCCCTGTGCGAGATAGCTCACAATTGATTACATATCTCCCAACGACAAAAGCCACCTTGCGGTGGCTTTTTTAGCGCGACAGCCTGATTCAGCTGCGTTTTTTCTCAATGCGTCCTGCCGGCTCTTTCGCCAGCAACGACACCAGCGCGGGCCCCAACAACATCACCACGCCAAGGCTGGCTAACAGTAAGTTGTTGTGGAAAATGCGCGACACCAGGAACAGCGTCATCATCGCGGCACCGAAATAGTACGTGGTGGTCGCTTCTTCCAGGTAATCACCCAGGGTACGTAAACGGGCACTACGCTGCGTGATCAGCATGGCGATAAACACCGCTGCATAGGCCACCACCAGGGTACTGCACACTTCGACCAGTGCTTTATGTTTCCAGCCCCAGACCAGTGCGGCAATCACCAGCAGGTGCATCGCGATGTGGGCCCAGGTTTGACCGGTAATAATTTGAAAGCGATTCGACAATTTCATTTCTCTCTCCTGCAGACCTGGCACGTTGCACAAATGCAACCGTAACCGGCCAGGGACGGTTTCTCAATGTAAAGCAAATTTCAGATAACGCCCTAATTATTCCTCTTCTTCACCCTCCATTTGTGACAAAGACTACACTTTGTTGTTGATGAAGATGAAAAGGAGCGCGTCGCGAGTATGCCACAAATCAAGCAAGGATTTTCATTTAAAGTCCTGACGATTAATACCCATAAAGGTTTTGCCCCGTTTAACCGACGCTTCATCTTGCCCGAATTGCGTGAAGCGGTGCGCGCAACGTCAGCAGATATCGTCTTTTTGCAGGAGGTGATGGGAACCCATGACATTCACCCTCTGCAACATGAAAACTGGCCTGATACCTCCCACTACGAGTTTCTGGCCGACACGATGTGGAACGATTTTGCCTATGGGCGCAATGCGGTTTACCCGGAAGGACATCATGGCAACGCCGTGCTGTCGCGTTTTCCCATTGCTGAGTACGACAATCGCGATGTTTCAATTGCCGGGAGCGAAAATCGCGGCATGTTGCATTGCCAGCTTACCCTGCCCGATGGCCGGGGCACGCTGCATGTCATCTGTGTGCACCTGGGGCTGAAAGAGGCGCACCGTCGTGCCCAGTTGGCGATGTTAAACGACATGGTGATGGCGTTACCCGCTGACGCACCTGTCGTCGTCGCCGGTGACTTTAACGACTGGCAGGGGCGAGCCAACAACATACTGCAAAAAGGGGCGGGACTAAAAGAGGTCTTTAGCCTGAAAAGCGGACGACCTGCGCGGACGTTTCCGGCACGCTTTCCCCTTCTGCGACTGGATCGTATTTACGTGCGCAATGCGACGATCAGTCAACCCTGGGCATTGCCGCGTAAACCCTGGTCACACCTTTCCGATCACGCGCCGCTGGCGGTGGAGATCCATCTATGAATTTTGAGTGGCAAGACGGCAACAAACTGCGCCTGCTGGAAAACGGGGACGCATTTTTCCCCCGGGTGTTTGGCGCGATTGCACGTGCCGAACACAGCGTACTGCTGGAAACCTTCATCCTGTTCGAAGACGATGTGGGCAACGCCCTGCACAAGGTGCTTCTGGCGGCGGCGCAGCGCGGCGTCAAGGTCGAAATGATGGTCGATGGCTACGGCTCCTCCGAGCTGTCCCAGAGTTATGTCAACAGTCTGACGCAGGCGGGCGTGCGCTTTATCTATTACGATCCGCGTCCGCTGATCATGGGCATGCGGACTAACGTCTTTCGCCGTCTGCACCGTAAAACCGTGGTCGTGGACGGCGTTATCGCCTTTGTCGGCGGCATCAACTTTTCCGCCGAGCACTACACGGATTTTGGCCCGGAAGCCAAACAGGATTATACCGTGGAGGTCAAAGGTCCGGTGGTCGCCGACATTACCCGCTACCTGCAAGAGGCGATTGGCAGTCAGGCCACCACTCGCCGCTGGTGGGGACAGCGTTCACATCGTCCGGCCAAAAACACCCTGCCCGGCGACGCGCAGGTCCTGTTTGTCTATCGCGACAACGATCAGCACCGGGATGATATTGAGCAGCATTATCTGGACATGCTGCGCACCGCCAAACAGGACGTCATTATCGCCAACGCCTACTTTTTCCCTGGCTACCGTTTGCTTAAGGAGATGCGCAATGCGGCACAGCGCGGCGTACGCGTGCGACTGATCGTGCAGGGTGAGCCGGATATGCCGATTGTGAAAGTGGGCGCTGAGCTGCTTTATAACTATCTGGTGGATGCGGGCGTGGAAGTCTATGAATATTGCCGCCGACCGCTGCATGGCAAAGTGGCGGTGAAAGATCAGCAGTGGGCTACCGTTGGCTCAAGCAATCTCGACCCCTTGAGTTTGTCCCTCAATCTTGAAGCCAACCTGATCATTCACGATCGCAACTTTAACCAGACATTACGCGATAATCTTGAGCATTTACTGGCTGAAGACTGTCAGCGCGTGGAAGAGGATAAGTTGCCACCACGCACCTGGTGGCAGCTGACGAAAGGCGTTGTCGTGTTCCACTTTCTGCGTCACTTCCCGGCTATCGCCGGCTGGTTACCGGCGCATACGCCAAAGCTGGCTCAGGTGGATCCGCCGGTTCAGCCCGAAATGGAGACGCAAGATCGCGTCGAAGCCAACAATGAAGGAGCCAATTCCTGATGGCAAACACGCACCCACGCTGGAAACTGGCAAAAAAAATCCTGACCGGGCTCTTCTTCGTCGCCGTCATTGTGCTGCTGGTGATCTATGCACGCAAAGTGAACTGGGATGACGTCTATAAGGTCATTGTTAACTACAACCGCTTTGTGGTGCTGACCGCGGCGGCACTGGTTATCGTCAGTTATCTGGTTTACGGCTGCTACGACCTGATTGGTCGGGCCTACTGTGGTCATAAGCTGGCCAAACGTCAGGTGATGCTGGTGTCATTTATCTGCTACGCCTTTAATCTGACGCTGAGTACCTGGGTTGGCGGTGTCGCTATGCGCTACCGGCTCTATTCGCGGCTCGGCCTGGACAGTGCGACGATTACGCGCATTTTCTCCCTCAGCATCGCCACTAACTGGCTGGGCTACATCCTGCTGGCGGGCGTGATCTTCAGTGCAGGCCTGGTTCCGATTCCCGGCGGCTGGTTTATCGGCGAAACCACACTACGGCTTATTGGTGCCGCGCTGCTGGTGCTCGTTGTGTTTTATCTCTGGGCCTGCGCGTTTTCTAAACGTCGTCGCTGGAAAGTGAAAGGGCAAACCCTGCAGTTGCCTTCCCTGCGCATGGCGCTGTTTCAGTTTGCCGTCTCCTGCGCCAACTGGCTGGTTATGGGCACGATTATCTGGCTGTTGCTGGGCCGGGATGCCGGTTATCCCATGGTGCTGGGCGTACTGTTAATCAGTAGTATCGCAGGCGTAATTATTCATATTCCGGCGGGGATTGGGGTGCTTGAAGCGGTATTCGTGGCGCTGCTGGGCGGCCAGAACCTTTCACACGGGACCATCATCGCCGCGCTGCTGGCTTACCGCGTGCTGTACTTTATTTTGCCGTTGCTCCTGGCACTGGTGCTGTATCTGGGGCTGGAGAGCCGTGCGAAACATATGCGCCATAAGAACGAGCAGAAGCTACAAAAATCGTAGTAAACGGCTGCTCTGGTTCACCAGAGCAGCCTGTTTTTTAACGGCGGTTACCCAAAATACGCAGCAGCATCAGGAACAGGTTGATGAAATCAAGATAGAGCGTCAGCGCGCCCATGATTGAGTAGCGGCGCAGGTTTTCCGTGTCACGCGCATCAATCTGCTCACCGATATTTTTCAGCTTCTGCGTGTCATACGCGGTCAGGCCAACAAACACCACCACACCGATGTAGGTAATGGCCCACATCAATGCCGGGCTTTTCAGCCAGAAGTTCACCAGCGAGGCCAGCAGAATACCAATCAGCGCCATAAACAGCAGACTGCCCAGGCGGCTTAAATCACGTTTTGTGGTGTAGCCGTAGAACGTCATGGCACCAAACATCCCGGCCGTGACGAAGAACGTGCTGGCAATGGACGAATAGGTGTACACCAGAAAGATACTGGCCATGGTCAGCCCGGTCAGGGCCGAATAGAGCATGAATAACCCCGTCGCCACGGCCCCGCTCAGGCGATGCACCATACCCGAGAGGAAGAACACCAGCGCCAGTTGCACAATGATCAGGCCGAAGAAGGTGATGCGATTTGCAAACACCAGCTCCATCACCGCCGGTGTGCGCGCGGCAAACCAGGAGACGAAGGCAGTGAGTAACAAACCACAGGTCATCCAGCCATAAACCTGCGCCATATAAGCCTGCAACCCACGAGATGCAGGCTGAACTATTGAATCATTCTGTGGATATCGGTCCATGATGCACCTCTTGTTAAACAAATGTGTTGTGCCCCAAAACGGGCTGTCTGAGTAAGTGTGGCACAGCTCTGTTCAACTGTGCCACAACGCCGTACTTATCGACGTGACAGGCACTGCTGATAACGACTGTCGACGCGTTGAGCAAACCACGCCGTGGTTAAATTGCGGGTAATTTTAGGACTTTCAAGTCTGATGCCCGGCAACATTTCCCGTGGCAATGGCTTTCCGGCCATCTTGTCTGCCAGCGTAAAAACCTGCTTCCACAGATCGCTGTCGCTGAAGTCCGCCTTTTCGCCCCGCTCCAGATCGTGGCGGATTTCGCGGTTGCTCATATCAATGCGTTTCGCCAGCGTCCGCACCGCCAGCTCCGTCGATCCTGGCGTGTCCGAACCATACTGAATCAGATCGCCATCCAGCGCCAGCTTCATCCCTGTCGCGCGGGCTACCGCCGCCTGGAACGCCGCATTGCGGCTGGCGTACCAGCCCGCATTGTAGTCCGCGAACCGGTAAAGCGGCTTGCTGTAGTCAGCCGGATAGCCCAGCAGGTGCATTGTGCCGAAATAGACGCCGCCATGACGCGTGAAAACTTCACGGCGAATGGAACCGTCAACCGGCCATGGATAGCCTTTGGCATGGGCTTCTGCAAACGCAATACTCACCTGCATCGGTCCGCCGGTATGAACAGGATTGAGGTTGCCAAACAGCTTCTGCCCCATGGGCACCATCTCAATAAAGTCGTCGAAAATGGCGCTCAGATCTTTTTCACTTTTCGCCTTATCCAGCCGCGCAGCGTAGCTTTCGCCATTACTGGACTTGATTAACAGCGCGGTGCGCACTAAAAACGCCGGAACATGCACCTTCGCCGCCCGGCGGTCGATCTCCTCCCAGGCGATCTTTGCCATACCGGGTACGGTGCCGTTGGCGTCAAATCCTGACTCCTGGCCCGCCACCGCAATAACTGCGCACAAATTACTGTCGCTGGCGGTCAGGCCCTGGGTACGGAACGACGTATAGATATCGTCAGCCCAGCCTGATTTATCGCTGACACCGGCGGGCAGCAGGCGCTGAATCTGCGCTTTGACATCCTCAGGTTGCCTGGCGGGCGCTTCTGGTGTTTTTTTGCTGCTACAGCCCGCCAGTATCAGGATAGCGAGCAACGTCAGGCGTTTGGGGAATGAAATGAATGACATACCTGTCCTCTGAGGCAAAAAGAGTAGCTTAACACTGCGCCGCTTCGCAGGGCAGATGCGATGATATGAACTAAGGTTATCTCTTTTCACGAAAAAGGGATGTTTTATGTCAAAACGCTGGACACTTATCGCACTGAGCCTGCTGCTGGCCGGCTGCGGTGGCAATAACACACCGGCTCAGGTCAGTTCGCCAGGCGCCCCCACTTCACCGACGCTAAAAGCGCTGGACAGCGGCGCGGCCGTGCTGCAGTCCCGGCCGCCCATTGATGCGATCAATGCCTATCTGGATGGTTTTCATTTCTATAACGGCGACAAGAACGGCCAGATGGAAGCCCATCACTATGTGACGGTCCTGAATGATGATGTGATGCAGGCGGTGATTTATGACGGTAATACGCGCGATGCGCGCCTGATGGGCGTGGAATATATTATCAGTGAGCGCCTGTACCGCACCCTGCCCGCCGAAGAGAAAAAACTGTGGCACAGTCATCAGTACGAGGTGAAATCCGGTTCACTGGTCGCGCCCGGCCTGCCGGCCGTCGCAGAAAAAGCGCTGATGACGCGCATCGTCAACACGTACGGGAAAACCTGGCATACCTGGCACACCGACCGCGACAAGCAACTGCCCATTGGCATTCCGGCGCTGATGATGGGCTTTACCGCCGACGGGCAAATGGATGCGCGCTTGCTGGCCGATCGCGACCGCCGTTTTGACATCGACAGTCAAAAAATTCGTGCTGAACGGGCGGATATCGTCGCACATCCCGTAGTGCCCGGCGCCAATGCCTGGCAGGACGGTGACGTTATTCAGCTTCGGCGAGGACAAGGCGGCGGTGAACACGCGCACGGCAACACGCAGTTTGCTCCCGCCGAACAGCGTGGTACGCCTTAATCCCAGCGCTGCGCAGCCTCGTGATCGCTGCTGCGTGCATCGACCCAGCGATCGCCCTGCCCGGTGGTTTCCCGTTTCCAGAACGGGGCGCGGTTTTTCAGGTAATCCATGATGAATTCCGCAGCGGCAAAGGCGCTGCTGCGGTGCGCACTGGTGACGCCGACAAAGACAATCTCATCGCCGGGAAACAGTTCACCAATGCGGTGGATGACAGAGACGCGCTGAAGCGGCCAGCGCTGGCGCGCCTCGTCAGTAATTTCCTGCAGCGCCTTCTCGGTCATACCGGGATAATGTTCCAGCGTCAGGGCCGCAACATCATCGCCCAGGTTGTGATTGCGCACTTTGCCCGTGAACGTGACAACCGCGCCGTCTTCGTTGCACCCTGCCAGCCACTGGTATTCCTGCGCCATCGCAAAGGGCGCGGGACCGACCCGAATTTGCGTGTCCATTTATCCTCCGGTAACGGGTGGGAAAAAGGCGACTTCATCGCCGTCCCGTAAAGGGTGCGTCATGGGGCGTAGTGTCTGGTTAACCGCCGCCAGTAATCGTTCGCTGTCGAGCGCCAGCGCCCAGCGTTCGCCCTGCTGAGACAACGCTGTCCGCAGCGCCGCGACGTCGGGATAGTCGGCGGCCAGCGTCAGCGAGTCCGTGCCCACCAGCTCCCGCACCTGCGCAAAAAACAGCACCTTAATCATGGGCTGCCGCCTGAAAATCGCCGCTTTTGCCGCCGCTTTTATGCAGCAGGCGCAGCCGATCAATCACGATATCTTTCTGGACGGCTTTGCACATGTCATAGATGGTCAGCGCCGCCACGGAAGCCGCCGTCAGGGCTTCCATTTCTACCCCGGTTTTCCCCGTCAGCCGACACAGCGAGGTGATGCGAACCCGGTTCAATGCGGGTTCCGCGACCAGGTTGATCTCCACTTTGCTCAGCATAAGCGGATGACAGAGTGGGATCAGTTCCCAGGTGCGTTTTGCCGCCTGAATACCGGCAATGCGCGCTGTGGCGAACACATCACCCTTGTGGTGACGGCCTTCCATGATCATCTGTAACGTTTCTGGCTTCATCAGTACCAGCACGTCGGCCTGCGCTTCGCGTACCGTATCGTCTTTGGTGGAAACATCCACCATATGGGCTTCGCCCGCGGCGTTGATGTGGGTAAGTTGTGACATGCTTAAAGCTTCTTTAAATGAGTGACAAAATTGCAGGGACGCGTACGCGCATCCAGTTGGTCAGCGATGATGCGTTCCCACGCGGTGGTACAGGCTGACGTTGAGCCCGGGACCGCAAAGATCAACGTCTGGTTAGCCAGACCGGCCACCGCACGGGACTGCAATGTCGAGCCGCCAATGTCTTCGTAAGACACCATGCGGAACAGCTCGCCAAAGCCGTCAATCTCCCGATCGAACAACGGCAGCAGCGCCTCAGGCGTGCTGTTTTTCGCATTGAAGCCGGTGCCGCCATTAATAATGACCACCTGGACATCTTCACTGGCGATCCAGCGCGACACAATCGCGCGAATACGGTAAACATTGTCGGGAACAATGGCGTGATCGATCACGCTGTGGCCCGCCTCGGCTGCCGCTTCACGCAGATAATCGCCGGAGGTATCGCTGCTGACATCACGGCTGTCAGAGACCGTCAGCATAGCGAGCTGTAACGGTTGAAACGTGCTGGCTGATTTGCCCATGTCTGCTCCTGCAGTTAACCGCCAATATAAGAAAGATTTTGTGTAATACCGGTATTTCCCTGTAACAGGAAATGCGTCTGCTTCTTCTGGCCCAGGCTGCTGGCAATGCGTGCCTGAAGTTCATCTTGCTGGTCGTCAGAGGCCAGCAGATCGCGTAAAGGAATCCCGCCATCGCCAAACAGGCAGAGATGCAAATTTCCCTGTGCGGAAACCCGCAGACGGTTGCAGCTGGCGCAGAAATCTTTGGAATACGGCATGATAAGCCCGATTTCACCGACGTAATCCGGATGATAAAACACCTGGGCCGGGCCATCACTGCGGCCGCTGATACGACGCTGCCAGCCCTGAGCAATCAGTTGATCGCGGATAACTTCGCCCGAGACATGCTGCTGGCGAAACAGCGCACCGCCCTCGCCGGTTTCCATCAGTTCGATAAAACGCAGCTGGATGGGACGCGTACGGATCCAGTCAAGAAAGGTCGCCAGATGGTGGCTGTTGACATCGCGCATCAGCACGCTGTTGACTTTGACCTGGCTAAAACCCGCCTCAAAAGCCGCGTCAATCCCGGCCATCACCTGGTGGAACTTGTCCTGACCGGTAATCGCATGAAACTGACGTGCATCAAGGCTGTCCACGCTGACGTTCAGCGCGGTCAGTCCCGCGTCGCGCCACTGCTTAACATCGCGCGCCAGTCGGTAGCCGTTGGTGGTGACCGCAATCTGGCGAATCGCAGCATTTTCGTTAACCGCGGCGATAATGTCGGTGAAATCACGACGTAAAGAGGGCTCACCGCCGGTCAGACGCACTTTTTCAGTGCCCGCCGCCGCAAAGGCGCGCGTGACACGGCGAATTTCATCCAGTGAGAGAAAGCTTTTATTGCGGATACCGTTTGGCTGATAACCCTCCGGCAGGCAATAGGTACAACGGAAATTACAGACATCCGTGACCGAGAGGCGCAAGTAATAAAACTTACGCGCAAATGCATCAGTAAATTGTGACACCAGAGAACACCTTTCCAGTTCGGGAGATGCAGTCATTTCTTCCTGCACCCTGGCAGCGCGTAGGCTACGGCCTGAATCCCCTATCCGCAGACGTAGGCATTCAGGCTTGAGTGTACGTTAACCGGCTGATTAACGCGGTATACAGATGGTAGCGCGATTAGGGTAAATGCGCCATCCACGGCTTTTACTCTGTGTGCGCAGTAACGTTAACTTTCACCGTATTTCGCGCCCGGGATACGGTAAACTGCCGGTCATAAACTGACACACATCATCCTCGTCTGCACCCTGCGCGTTTCACGCCTCTGCAGACGCGAAAAAGGAGAAATATGAATCGAACACTGGCGGACCTGGATCGCGTCGTGGCACTGGGCGGCGGACATGGATTAGGTCGCGTGATGTCGGCCTTGTCACCACTGGGTTCGCGCCTGACCGGCATCGTTACCACCACTGATAACGGTGGCTCCACCGGCCGCATCCGTCGGGCTGAAGGCGGTATCGCCTGGGGCGATTTGCGCAACTGCATTAACCAGTTGATTACCGAGCCCAGCGTCGCGTCCGCGATGTTCGAATACCGCTTTACCGGCAATGGCGAACTGGCCGGGCACAATCTGGGCAATTTAATACTGAAAGCGCTGGATCATCTGAGCGTGCGTCCGCTGGAAGTGGTCAATATCATCCGAAATCTGCTAAAAGTTGACGCGTTTTTAATCCCGATGTCCGAACATCCGGTGGATTTGATGGCAACAGATGACGAAGGCAATGCCGTTTATGGTGAAACCGCCATTGATGAGATGCGCGCACCACCACAGGCGTTAATGCTGCATCCTGTGGTGCAACCGACGCGCGAAGCGCTCGATGCCGTTGCAGAAGCCGATTTGATTCTGATTGGGCCAGGCAGCTTCTACACCAGCCTGATGCCCATTCTGTTAATGAAAGAGATGGCGCAGGCGCTGCGCCGCACGCCCGCGAACATGGTGTTTATCGGCAACCTGGGCCGTGAACTCAGTCCGGCGGCGGCGGCGCTGACCGTGGCGGATAAGCTGAGAATAATGGAAGAGGCGATTGGTAAACGGGTCATCGACGCCGTGGTTGTCGGACCGGCCACGGACGTCAGTCTGATCGACAACCGCCTGATCATCCAGGAGCCGCTGGAGGCCGCAGATATTAAATATCGTCACGACCGCCAGCTGCTGCGCGGCGCGCTGGAGCACGCCATCCAGCGGTTTAACTGACTCAGGACACCGCGATAAACAAGGTGCGCAGTTCCTGGAGCTGATCGCGCAGGCCAGCAGCCTGTTCGAACTCCAGGTTTTGCGCATGCTGCTGCATCTGCCCTTCCAGTTCGTGAATCTTTTTCTGCAACGCCTGCGGTGACAACGCCAGGTAATCCGTCTCTGTCTCGGCGGCGTTGCGCTTGCCGGGTTTGGCTTTACCCCGCGTTTTCACCACGTTATTGCCCAGTTCCAGAATATCGGTGATTTTCTTATTCAGGCCCTGCGGTACGATGCCATTCTCTTCGTTGTAGCGCTGCTGCTTCTCACGACGGCGCTCAGTTTCTTCAATGGCGCGCGCCATGGAAGGCGTGATCTTATCGCCGTAGAGGATCGCTTTACCATTGATGTTACGTGCAGCGCGCCCGATGGTCTGGATCAGGGAGCGCTCGGAACGCAGGAAGCCCTCTTTATCGGCATCCAGAATGGCCACCAGCGAGACTTCCGGCATATCCAGCCCTTCACGCAGCAGGTTGATGCCCACCAGCACATCAAATTTGCCCAGGCGCAGGTCGCGAATAATTTCCATGCGCTCGACGGTATCGATGTCAGAGTGCAGATAGCGCACCTTTTCACCGTGTTCTTCCAGGTACTCCGTCAGGTCTTCGGCCATACGTTTGGTGAGTACCGTGACCAGTACGCGTTCATTGACGTTAACGCGCTGGCGGATCTCTGACAGCAAATCGTCCACCTGAGTCGCCACGGGCCGCACCTCAAGGATCGGATCCAGCAGCCCCGTCGGACGCACCACCTGATCGATCACCTCATCGCCCGATTTTTCCAGCTCGTATTTGCCTGGCGTGGCGGAGACATAAATGGTCTGAGGGGCCAGCGCCTCGAACTCTTCAAACTTCATGGGGCGGTTATCCAGCGCCGAAGGCAGGCGGAAGCCATATTCGACTAACGTCTCTTTACGCGCCCTGTCCCCGCGGTACATGCCGCCAATCTGCGGAATGGTTACGTGCGACTCATCGACGACCAGCAGGCCATCCGCCGGCAGATAGTCAAATAAGGTCGGCGGCGCTTCCCCCGGTCCGCGGCCAGACAGATAGCGGGAGTAGTTTTCGATACCTGAGCAGTATCCCAGCTCCCCCATCATTTCGAGGTCAAACTGCGTCCGTTGGGTAATACGCTGCTCTTCCAGCAGTTTGTTGTTTTCCAGCAGGATCTTGCGCCGTTCGGCCAGTTCAACCTTGATGTCTTCCATGGCCTGCAGGATACGCTCACGCGGCGTGACGTAGTGCGTTTTAGGGTAAATGGTAAAGCGCGGCACCACCGATTCGACCTGACCGGTAAGCGGGTCAAACAGGGACAGCCGCTCCACCTCTTCATCGAATAATTCAACCCGCAGGGCCATATCGTCAGATTCGGCCGGGAAGATATCAATGACTTCGCCCCGGACCCGGAACGTCCCGCGCTGAAACGCCTGATCGTTACGCGTGTACTGCAACTCCGACAGGCGACGCAGGATGCTGCGCTGATCGATGATCATGCCGCGCGTTAAGTGCAGCATCATTTTCAGATACAGATCGGGATCGCCCAGGCCGTAGATGGCAGACACGGAGGCCACGACAATCACGTCGCGCCGTTCCAGCAACGCTTTCGTCGCGGAGAGGCGCATTTGCTCGATATGTTCGTTCACCGACGCATCCTTTTCGATAAAGGTATCCGAACTGGGCACGTAAGCTTCGGGCTGGTAGTAGTCATAGTACGAGACAAAAAACTCTACGGCGTTTTCGGGAAAGAACTCCTTCATCTCGCCATACAGTTGCGCCGCCAGCGTCTTATTAGGAGCCAGCACCATGGTAGGACGATTCAGGTCGGCAATAACGTTAGCAACGGTAAAGGTTTTACCCGATCCGGTTACGCCTAACAGCGTCTGGTGCGCCAGGCCGTCTTCCAGTCCGGCTTCCAGACGGCGGATCGCTTCCGGCTGATCGCCAGAAGGCTTGAAAGCGGAGTTCAGTTTAAAATCTTTACTCATGAATGCGGTTCCTGCAGAAGAAAGACGGCGGGCAGCCCATTATTTTACTCTGCTATGGCAATTTTGCCAGAAAAAAATACTGGATATAATACCAGTAATGATGCACAGTATTGTCGCCAGGTTTTACTTGACTCTGGCACTTTTGCCCAGGCAAACACCCGTTTTTGTTGCGCAAGGTTATCCCCAAGCCACGTATTGATTTAACATTTGTCAAGCCTGTGTCATAAAATTGCAGTTTGATGAATCGCGTCCAATCCGGCAGGCTTGTTTTTTACTAACACACTGATTTTTAATAGTAAGTAAAAAAAGCCCAGATTGTCATCATTACGTGACCAGGCCGCGTATTTCCTCGCTTCTAACCTGTTTTCATTATCTAATGCACAAGGTTATCCACAGGAATAGTGGATAACTGATGAGAGGCCTTGGAATATCGGCTGTGCATAATTTTTTCTGCCGCCGCGTTTTGATGAAAAAAAATTTTTTTTAGCGAAATTTTTAACGCCAATAGCGTTGTTTTAGCGCGATGCATGGCGCGCATTCAACGTTGATCGTCTGGCTTTTCAGGTTGCTGTTTTTTACAGCAGACTGCCTGCGCCATTTATGGGCAACTGCACCTGACGCTCATTTTTCCTGCACCCTCATCGCGCTGCACAGTCGTCCCGCCCGTCAATTGTTCACTTTTACTTATATTTAAACCGTCAAAATTCCGCATGTTAAGCGCGCAAACTTCGTTCACTCCGACTCTGGCCCGGTAATTGCATGCTTTGTGATCAGGATGTCATGCGCCACAGCAGCAGTCATAGCCCTGCTATTCTGGTAGTGCGATTTACCCGTTATGAGCAGCAAAACATTCAGGTTAATTATCTGGAAGGAGCGCGTCAGATGCTAAGTTTACGGTCGGTGAATCAGTTTTACGGAAAAAATCATATTCTCTGGAATGTGGACCTTGACCTGCCCCCCGGCACCTGTACCGGCATACTGGGACGTCCCGGCATGGGAAAAACCACGCTGGTGAACTGCATCATGGGTAAGCTTCCCATCAACAGCGGCACGATTAGCTGGCAGCAGGATGGCTCGCCGCCAGAGGACCTGCTGTCGCAGCCTGCCGATCAACGTGCACGCCAGGGCATTGGTTACGTGCCACAGGGACGACATATTTTCACGCAGATGAGCGTAGAAGATAACTTACTGATTGCCCTGCTGGCAGGCGCTGAATCGCGCGAAAATCACCGGCCTATTCCGGAAATGATTTTTGATCTTCTGCCGGCTCTCTATTCACTGCGTCAACAGCGCAGCGGGGATTTACCGGTTTATCAGCAGCAGCAACTGGCCCTTGCCCGCGCGCTGGTATTACAGCCACGCCTGCTGATTCTGGATGAGCCCGCCGATGGCATGGCGCCCTGGCTGGAAGAAGAGATGGGTAACCTGATTCGGCGTCTTAACCGGGATTACGGCCTGACGATTCTGCTGCTGGAGCAGCGGGTTTCCCTGATTCGGCGCGTCGCTGACAGCTTTTTGCTGTTGCATCGCGGGCGTAATGTGGCGCAGGGTAACGTCACCCTGCTGGATGACGGTACGCTCGATAAATGGCTGACGATGGCGTGATTAATCCGGTAGCGTCAGATAGTGACCACAGTCCGCCTGCTGGCTGTCATCCGCTAACCAGGGAATGACACCCAGACAAGGCGCGGGCAGGCGCTCCTTCAGGGCCGTAAGGTATGCCTGATAACGCTGGCCGGGCGGCTGAACCGTGTTGGCAATCCAGCCAGCCAGTCGCAGTCCACGCGCCCTTACCGCCTCGGCGGTCAGCATGGCATGATTAATACAGCCCAGTTTTACACCCACCACCAAAATCACCGGTAGCCGTTCAGTCTCAACCCAGTCGGCATAGGTTTGCGTCTCAGACAGCGGCGTATACCAGCCGCCCGCGCCTTCAATCAGAATCCAGTCAGCCAGCGGCTCCAGCTCGCGAAGCCCTGCCGATAGCGTTGAAAAGGTAATTGGCCTGCCCTCCTCTGCGCTGACGATATGCGGCGATGTCGGCTCCATAAAGGCCAGCGGATTCACCTGCTCATAGCAGAGCGGCACATTGCTGTAACGTTGCAGCGCCAGCGCATCGCTGTTACGGATGCCTTCTGCGGTTAACGTACAGCCCGAGGCCACCGGTTTGTAGCCCGCACAGCGGTAGCCTGCTGCGCTCGCCGCCTGCAGCAGGGCGCTACTGGCAACGGTTTTACCGACTTCTGTATCGGTACCGGTGATAAACCAGCGTGTCATGATTCACTTACTCCATACATCAAATGATAACTGAGGCGGAAACCCTGTTCGTCCCGTGGCCAGTGGGCTTCAAGCTGTGCCAGACGGCGACGCGTCAGCACATAATCGGCCCGTCCGGCATGCAGATGCGTTGCGCCAATGCCCTTCAGAGAGCGCATGGCGCTGAGCGCATCGGGAAAATGCAGGGTGACGGTTTGCGCGTGACAGCGCAGCCGTTGTGCGGCACAGGCTGCGGCGATCGCCTGCGCCGGCAGAAAGCGATTGGCGTGCACATGCGCGTCAAGATGCGACCAGGCCTCGTGAACCTCATGCAGCGATCCCGCGCTCAGCGTTGAAAACAGCATACAGCCGCCGGGTTTTAGTACCCGCGTAAACTGCCTGAGCGCGGCCGGCAAATCGTCGCTCCATTGCACCACCAGATTGCTCCATAACAGGTCAATGCTCTGATCGGCTAACGGCAGTGCGTCGATGTCGCCCGCCAGATAATGATGCGCCACCGCGTTTTGCCGGGCCTGATGCAACATCTGCGGCGACAGATCCAGCGCCATGACCTGTTTCCCCCGGTCGCGCCATAGCCGGCTGTACCAGCCGGTGCCACAGCCCGCATCCAGCACCTGTGGACCGGTTTGAGCAGGCACCCATGCCAGCAGCGCATCCCCGCTGATCCGTTGCAGTTCGGCATGCCTGTCGTAACACGACGCCGCGCGCCCAAAGGCTCTGGCTACGGCACGTTTATCAATGTGCAGCGTCATGAAGTGCCTCCAGCAGGACATCAATATCGTCTGGCTGATGCGCGGCGGTCAGCGTGATGCGCAAACGTGCCGTGCCCGGCGGTACGGTAGGCGGACGAATCGCGCTGACCCAGCAACCGGCTTCGGCTAAACGGGCCGACAAGGCCATCGCCTGGGCGTTATCGCCAACAAGTAACGGTTGGATGGCGCTGGATGACGGCATAAGCGACCAGGGCAAGGAGGAGGCGCCCCGGCGGAAATGGGCAATGTTGCGGCTCAGGCGCTGGCGCAGTCCATCGCCTGCCTGCACCTGTTTCAGGGCGGCCAGTAACGCGCTGGCCTGTGCTGGCGGCATGGCGGTTGAGTAGATGAGGTGGCGCGAAAACTGCACAAAATAGTCGGCCGTCGCGTCATCACACAGCAATGCCGCGCCGCTGACGCCAAAGGCTTTACCGAAGGTGACCACCAGCAGTTCGGGCTTAATGCCCTGTTGCCAACAGCTGCCGCGCCCCTGCTCACCTGTGACGCCAATGCCGTGCGCATCGTCAACCAGTAACCAGGCCCCGGCCTCACGCGACTGCGCCGCCAGCGTCTGTAACGGCGCGCTGTCACCATCCATGCTGAAAATCCCTTCCGTGACCACCAGCGTTTGCCCTTCACAGGGCGCACTCAGCCGCACAGCCAGACTGTCCGGATCGTTATGGGCGAAACGACGCAGTTGCGCAGGGCTGTGACTTGCAGCATCCAGCAACGAGGCATGGCTCAGCTTGTCAGCAAGAATGCGATCGTTTTTCCCGGCGAGCAGGTGAATGACCGCCTGGTTGGCGGCAAAGCCGGAAATAAACAGTAATGCCCGGGGATAACCCAGCCACCCGGCCAGTTGCGCTTCCAGGGTGGCATGAAGAGCCTGGAAACCGGTGACATGGCTGGATGCGCCTGCCCCCGCCCCGGCCAGTGCCGCGCCCTGTTGCCATCCGGCAATCACCGCCGGGTGCTGGCTTAACCCAAGATAATCATTACTGGAAAAGTGACGATAATCCCGGCCTGCATAGCGGATCAGGCGCGTCTGACTGGCGTCAACTACGCGCCGTTCGCGCCAGCCCTCTTCAGCACGGCGCTGCGCGAGCGCCTGCTGTATGCGTTGCGGCCAGCCCATTACAGCGCCGCGTTATAGAATTTTTCTGTGTCGGCATTGAGCAGTTGCTCACTGAGCTGCTGCTGTTGCGCATTATCGCCATGGGCGGTCTGGGTATGTTCCGGATTCAGTCCGAGCTTGCGGAACAGCAGCATATCTTTGTCTTCTTCCGGGTTTGGCGTGGTCAGCAGCTTGCAGCCGTAAAAAATCGAGTTAGCCCCGGCCATAAAACACATCGCCTGGGTTTGTTCATTCATCTGTTCGCGGCCCGCCGACAGACGCACGTGCGAGGCAGGCATCATGATGCGGGCGACGGCGATCGTGCGGATAAAATCGAAAGGTTCGACATCGTCATTGTCTGCCAGCGGGGTGCCTTTCACCTTGACCAGCATGTTGATCGGCACGCTTTCCGGCGGCGTCGGTAAGTTGGCCAGCTGCACCAGCAACCCGGCGCGATCATTAACCGTTTCGCCCAGGCCAACAATCCCGCCCGAGCAGACCTTGATACCAGCCTCGCGCACCTTGCCCAGCGTATCCAGTCGTTCCTGATAGCTGCGCGTGGTAATGATGTTGCCGTAAAACTCGGGCGAGGTATCCAGATTGTGGTTATAAAAGTCCAGCCCGGCGCGACCTAAACGCTGGGCCTGGCTGTCGCTCAGCGTTCCCAGCGTCATGCAGGTTTCCATGCCCATTGCTTTCACGCCTTCGACCATTTTTTCCAGATAAGGCATATCGCGATCGCTGGGGTTTTTCCACGCCGCGCCCATGCAGAAGCGGCTGGATCCGGCCGCTTTCGCTTTTTGCGCCGAACGCAGGACCTCATCCACCTCCATCAGGCGCTCTGATTCCAGCCCGGTCTTGTAGCGGGCACTTTGTGGACAGTATTTGCAGTCTTCCGGGCAGGCACCCGTTTTAATCGACAGCAGCGTGCTGACCTGAACCTGACGCGGATCGAAGTGCTGGCGATGTACCTGCTGTGCTTCAAACATCAGTTCAAGAAACGGGCGTTCAAACAGGGCCTGTGCCTGGGCTAGCGTCCAACGTTGTGACATTACGTACTCCAAAAAAGGTGTCATCCCGACAGTTAACGTGGTTATACTTGTAAACTAAATCTTTTTATTTTGGTTTACAACTACGATGTTTACGCTTCAGGACGCCGAATTCGATCGCCAGCATATCTGGCATCCTTACACCTCCATGCAGCAACCGTTGCCCTGTTACCCGGTCGTCGCGGCACAGGGTTACACGCTGCAGCTGGCGGATGGGCGCACACTGGTAGACGGGATGTCCTCCTGGTGGGCGGCGATTCATGGTTACAACCATCCACGCCTGAACCAGGCCCTGCAGCAGCAGATGGCCCAGATGTCCCACGTGATGTTCGGCGGGATTACGCATCCCGCCGCGGTGGCGCTGTGTCGTCAGTTAGTGGCGATGACACCTGACGCGCTGGCGTGCGTATTCCTTGCAGACTCCGGCTCCGTTGCCGTCGAAGTGGCAATGAAGATGGCGTTGCAGTACTGGCTGGGTCGGGGAGAAACGCGTCAGCAGTTCTTAACCCTCAAGCGTGGCTATCACGGTGATACGTTTGCGGCGATGTCGGTGTGCGATCCGGATAATTCCATGCACAGCCTGTGGCGCGGCTATCTGCCCGAGCACCACTTTGCCGAGGCGCCGCAATGTGGTTTTGACGCGGCCTGGAATGAAGAAGATTTTCAGGATTTCGCCCGGCGGATCGAACAGCATCAGCATCAGTTGGCCGCGGTGATTCTGGAGCCCATCGTACAGGGCGCGGGCGGCATGCGTTTTTACCATCCGCGCTACCTGCAGAAGGTGCGCGAGTGGTGCGATCGTTACGGCATCCTGCTGATCGCTGATGAAATCGCCACGGGCTTTGGCCGCACCGGCACGCTGTTTGCCTGCGAACATGCGGCGATCACACCGGACATCCTGTGCGTCGGCAAAGCCCTGACCGGCGGCACGATGAGCCTGGCCGCCACGCTGACCACACGTGATGTCGCCGATACCATCAGCCGCAGTCCGGCGGGCTGCTTTATGCATGGCCCAACCTTTATGGGCAATCCGCTGGCGTGCGCCGTCGCGACGGAGAGCCTGAAAATGGTACAGGAAGGCCACTGGCGCGGGCAGGTCAGCGCTATCGAGCGTCAGCTTCAGGCGGGACTGACGCCACTGCGCCAGTCGCCAGCGGTAGCCGATGTTCGTGTGCTGGGCGCGATTGGCGTGGTAGAAACTCACCGTCCAGTGAATATGGCCGCCCTGCAGCAGTTTTTCGTCAGTCAGGGCGTCTGGATTCGGCCCTTTGGTCGTCTGATCTACCTGATGCCGCCCTATATCATCACGCCTGAAGCACTGGATACGCTGATCCAGGCCATGGCCGCAGCCCTGGCGAACCCCGGCCATTTTCTGCGTTGAGCCCTGAAGGCTGGACGTCCAGGCGGTTTTGGTTAAGATGAAGACGCAGTCACCATAAACCCAAGGAGATGTGATGCGAGTTTATAGTCAGGATTTACACGACGGCGACAAAATGCCGGAAAAGCATGTTTTCAACGGGATGGGCTATCAGGGCGAAAATGTGTCACCGCATCTTGCCTGGGAAGACGCGCCGGAAGGCACAAAAAGTTTTGTCGTGACCTGTTTCGATCCTGATGCCCCGACCGGCTCAGGCTGGTGGCACTGGGTGGTCGCCAATCTTCCGGCCGATACCACATCGCTGCCGCAGGGTGCGGGTTCCGGTAAAGCCGCCTTACCTGCAGGTGCCGTGCAAACCCGCACAGATTTCGGCCAGGCCGGGTACGGCGGGGCCGCGCCACCGGCGGGTGAAACGCACCGCTACATTTTTAGCGTCCATGCGCTGGATGTGGAGAGCATTGAGGTCGATGCAGGCGCCAGCGGCGCGATGGTGGGCTTCAACGTGCATTTTCACGTATTAGCCAGCGCGTCATTGACCGTTCATTACGTCTGATTGCGCGTGCTCTTCTGCCGCTCCCGCCCGGGAGCGGCAACGCTGAACGTTAAGCCAGCTGATGTACCACAACCCACATTGGGCCCTGTCCAACGGCATAACGGCCGACAGGTTCAAGTTGCCCTTGCGGTTGAGTAATGCGGTATACCTCAATGTGATGCGACTTCTGTCCTGCCGCCACCAGATACTGGCCCGTGTGGTCGATATTGAAGCCCCGCGGCTGCGTTTCGGTCGGCTGGAAGCCCTCCACCGTCAGTAGCGCGCCATCTTTACTCACGCTGAACACCGTAATGGTGCTGCTGGTGCGATCGCAGGCGTACAGGAAACGTCCGTCCGGCGTCAGGTGAATATCGGCGGCCCAGCGCGTGCCGGTAAAATCAGGCGGCATCATATCGAGCGTTTGCACCGATTCCATTTTGCCGTGTGCATTCTTCAGTGACCAGACTTCGACCGTGCTGTTAAGTTCATTAACGCTGTAGGCGTACTGGCCGTTGGCATGAAACGCCATATGACGCGGGCCTGCGCCCTCTGCCGTAGTGACCTGTTGCTGGGAATGCGGCGTTAACTGACCGTCCGCCCCGAGGTTAAACAGGCAGATGCGATCCTGTTTGAGCGCGGGCACATATAACGTGCTGTCGGCATTATCGATGTTCGCAGAGTGACAACCTGCCAGACCGTCGATCACCTGGCTCGGAGCCTGGGGCACACCGTCAGCGCCGATGGGGCTGATGCTGACGCAGGCATCATTGTAGGAGCCACAAAACAGGAAACGGCCAGCGTGATCGGTGGAGATGTGGGTGGGGCTGCCCGGCAACGGCGCCTGACCCGCTTCCGTTAAGGTGCCATCCTGCGCAATACGAAAGGCCAGCACGCGGAAATCCGGACGCACGCCCACATACAAGAAATCTTTTTTCGGACTGACCACCATAGGCTGAACCTGACCGGCGATATCCGTTACCTGCAGTAGCGTCAAGGTGCCCTCATCGTTCAACTGCCAGACATGGATTTGTTGACTCTCGGGACTGGCGGTGTAGACAACCTGCTTCATGTATTCTCCTTTTTCGCTGACTCATGTTGTTCTGCAGGTCACTGTAGCGCGTTTTTTTCTGTCTCGCTGGAATGATTTGTGCCCTGATTTTTGTTTCCGGGCCACAGTCAGGTGTAGACTTGCTGTTTCGCTAACCTATCCAGATGAGAGGATTAATGAGCTATCGTGTAATCGCCCTCGACCTTGACGGCACGCTGTTGACCCCGACGAAAACCATTCTGCCCCAATCCACAGAAGCGATTACCCAGGCGCGCAAAGCGGGCATCAAGGTGATTATCGTGACCGGACGCCATCACTGTGCCATTCATCCTTTCTACCAGACGCTCAATCTGGATACGCCCGCCATCTGTTGTAACGGGACCTACCTGTACGATTATCCGGCGAAAAAAGTCCTGGCTGCCGATCCGCTGGATACCGACGTTGCGGTACGTGTGATCGAGATGCTGGATGAACATCATATTCACGGTCTGCTGTATGTGGACGATGCGATGCTCTATCAAACGCCGACCGGCCATGTGATTCGTACGCTGAAATGGAGTGAGTCATTACCTCCACATCAGCGTCCGGTGTTCAGACAGGTGGACAGCCTGGCGCAGGCCGCCAGAGAGGCGCAGTCGATCTGGAAGTTTGCCCTGTCTCACGACAACACAGCAGCGTTGCAGCAGTTTGCGCAGCGTGCGCAAGACGAGCTGGGTCTGGCCTGCGAATGGTCCTGGCACGATCAGGTCGACGTTGCCCGCGGCGGCAACAGCAAAGGCAAGCGCCTGGCGCAGTGGGTCGAATCTGTCGGGCTGACAATGCAGGACGTCATTGCCTTCGGCGACAACTACAACGATCTGAGTATGCTGGAAACGGTGGGGCTGGGCGTGGCCATGGGCAATGCGGATGACGCCATTAAAGCCCGGGCGAAGAGGGTCATCGGTACGAATCTGGAAACCGGCATTGCCGAGACGCTTTATCAGCTCGTTCTGTAAGTTTCACTGACCCAATGAGCACGGTTTCAGCGGGTCATTCCGGTGTGACAGAGACGCTTTTAATCTGTGCGTACAGCCACTGCTCCGGGCGAATGTTAAGTTCGTCCCGGGCCCAGGGAGAAATGCGCGCCCAGAGTTCGCTGATACCGATGCGCAGCTTAACCTCCACCTGATCGCCCACCTCAATTAACTCCACCACCTGTGCCGGCAGCACATTGCGAACAGAGCTGTGTTTTGCCGGTTGCAGCGTCAGCGAAACATCGGCCGACGCAATCCGTATCCGTAATGGCGTTTTGACCGGCTGATTTACCCGACTGACCCAGATATGCTGATCGCCCAACGATAACGCCGTCATCGGGTAATCTGGATGATGCTCTAGCACCTGAACGCGCAGTACGCTGGTCAGGTCGCTGACCGGCAGCCAGGGGCGCATCGCACTGCTGCTCCAGACCCGCTCCAGCGGGCCAAAGGCCTTCACCTTGCCGTGATCCAGAACCAGCACCATCTCGGCCAGTTGCAGAATTTCGTCGAGGCTGTGAGAAACGTACAGCACCGGGATATCCACCTGCTTTGCCAGTTTTTGCAGATATGGCATCAGCTCACGCTTGCGCGGCAAATCCAGCGAGGCCAGGGGTTCATCCATTAACAGGATATCAGGGGCGCTGAGCAACGCCCGCCCGATGGCCACCCGCTGCTTTTCGCCGCCCGAGAGTGAAAGCGGAAAGCGGTCCAGTAAGGGTTCGAGTCCCAGTAAGTCCACCAGCGTGTCAAACTGCCCTTTCATACTGGCTGCCAGGCCATAGCGTAAGTTACCCCGGACACGATAGTGCGGAAACAGTCGCGCCTCCTGGAAAACGTAACCCACGTTGCGCTTTTCAGGCGGCAAGGCAATCTGCTGTTCGGCGTCAAACAACACACGGTCATGCAGCTGAATGCGCCCGCGCTGCGGCCGGGTCAGCCCGCCAATCGCGTTGATTAACGAGGTTTTACCCGCACCCGACACGCCAAATATTGCCGTGATGCCGTTGGCGGGAACCGTCACGTTGATTTCCAGCTCGTGTTCGCCCAGCCGTTGTGTGAAATCGAGCGTCAGCATCCGGCCCCCATCCGTTTCCGGCCCCATTGCGCCAGCCATTCAGACACCAGCAAGGAGGCCAGTGCCAGCACCACCGCGATAACGCACAGACGCGCAGCGGCCCCTTCGGCCCCGGGCGTTTCAATCAGCGTATACATCGCCAGCGGCAGCGTGCGCGTTTCGCCAGGAATGTTGGAAACAAATGTAATAGTGGCACCGAATTCCCCCAGCGAGCGGGCAAAGGCCAGCACCGTACCGACGATAATACCGGGCAGCGTTAACGGCAGCGTAATGGTAAAAAAGACCCGCCAGCGGCCCGCGCCCAGCGTCCGGGCCGCCTGTTCCAGCCGGATATCCACGGCGTCCAGCGCCAGGCGAATGGCCCGCACCATGAGCGGAAAGGCAATCACCGCCGACGCCAGTGCCGCACCGCGCCAGCTAAACGCGAAGCTAAAGCCGAACCATTCATACAGCTTTTCACCAATAAAGCCGCGTCGGCCCAAGCCAATCAGTAACAGATAACCGACCACCACCGGCGGCAGCACCAGCGGCAGGTGAATCACACCGTCCAGAAGCGCTTTACCCGGAAACTGGCAGCGGACCAGAACCCATGCCATAAGGATGCCGAAGGGCAGACTGCACAGGACGGCAATGCCGGAGACCTGCAGGCTGAGCATCACGGCCTGCCATTCAACATCACTGAGTATCATTTTTTAGGCGTGAATCCGTATTGGGTAAACACTGCGGCCGCTTCCGGCCCTTTCAGGTAGTTATAAAAAGCCTTAACGGCCGCGTTGTCGTGATCTTTAACAATCGCGACAGGATATTCGACCGGTTTATGGCTGTCTTCCGGAAAGGTGCCGACCACCTGGACTTTTTGGCTGGCGACCGCATCAGAGCCGTACACAATGCCGTAAGGCGTTTCATTACGTTCCACCAGGGCCAGGGCGGCACGCACATTGTTGGCGCGCGCCAGCACAGGTGACAGTGAAGACCAGGCACCCAGCTTCTCAAGTGCCTCTTTGGCATAGATGCCCGCCGGCACATGATCGGGATCGCCGACCGCCAGACGTTCGCCTTTCAACAGACGTTTCCAGTCGGTTTTATCGTTAATCGTTACCGGCCTGGCGTTCTCACTGCGTGGCGCTATCAGAACCAGATCGTTGCCCAACAGGGTATAGCGGGTTGTGTCGATCATGCTTTTTTTCGCGACCGCATCATCCATCCACTGCTGATCGGCTGAGATAAACAGATCGGCGGGCGCGCCCTGCTCAATCTGACGGGCCAGGACTGACGACGAGGCAAATGACGACACCACCTCTGTCCCATGTGTTTTCTTATAGTGTGCCGCAATCTCGTTAAGCGCATTGGTCAGTGAGGCCGCCGCAAAGACGGTGATTTTATCGGCTGCCAGCGCCGGGACGGTCAGTGACAGGGCAATTACGGCGGCAGTTGCGGAACGTAGTAAGGTTAAACGCATGATTTTTCTCCAGTGATCGTTATATATAAAATAATACAGCGAACGGCCTGACAGCCAGACAAAATGATTAAAAGAGGAAGAAAAGCGTGGACGTAAAACAGCAACGTCCGTGCTGAGACGGACGTTGCAGGAGGATTAATGCTGAGAGCGGGCGTTAGTGTTGTCGCGGCGACCCGTTTTAGAGATGAGGTTAAACACTTCACCCAGACCGTAAATCAGGCCTAACATAATCGCCATAACCACAGGTACCATAATCACTGCCACGGCGAGGCTTTTAATGAGTTCCAGCATGGAAAGTCCCACTTTGCGGATAAAAAAGAGATTGTAACGGCTCAGTAAAAATTTGCGCAGACCTTTTCGTGCTTTTACTTTGAGGCGCAAAGCTCGTTATCATCAGCCCGATCACGCGACTTACCCTTTGCAGGAGCCACCATGCAAGCCGACCTCACCCTTCATATTCGCCTGCAGCAGAAACTGTTTGCCGATCCCCGCCGCATTGCCTTGCTGCAACGCGTGCAGCAAACCGGCTCCATCAGTCAGGGCGCTAAACTGGCGGGCATCAGTTACAAAAGCGCCTGGGATGCCATCAGCGACATGAACCACCTGGCCGGGCAGGAAGTCGTGGCACGCGCGACCGGGGGCAAAGGTGGTGGCGGCGCGCAGTTAACCCGCTACGGTGAACGACTGGTACAGCTGTTTGGCCTGATGGAAAAGATTCAGCAACATGCCTTCGATGCGCTGCAGCAGGATACCCTGCCGCTCGACAGCTTACTCGCGGCTATCGCCCGCTCCTCCCTGCAAACCAGTGCACGTAATCAACTGTTTGGTACCGTCGTGCACAATGATGCTCAGCAGGTGATACAGCATCTGACGATTCTGCTTGCCGATGGCGTGACGCGGCTCAACATTGCCCTGACCGAGCGCAGCGCAGAACGGCTGAATTTGCACGCCGGAAAAGAGGTGCTGGTATTAATCAAGGCCCCGTGGGTCAGTGTGCATACCGCGCCCACTGATGCCGAGAATCAGCTTGCCGCAACGCTGACCGCTATCGAAAAAGGCCAGCAGGTGAGTGAAGTGCTGATGACCTTACCCAGTGGCGAAACGTTGTGTGCCACGCTGGATAACCGTGAAACGGAACAGCGTCAGCTTCACATCGGCATGAATGTTATCGCCAGCTTCAGCGCCAGTCATGCGATTGTTGCCTCACTGCGGTGATTTTCACCGGCCGGTTTGACATCCCTGTTTGCAGTCGCTAAAACGTCAGTTAACGCTGCATAAAATGGAACAAATCATGGCTTCATTGCAAATTTCGCAAGGCATATTTCACCTTAATGATACCCGGGTGCTGTCCCTGGCCGATGTGCATCTTCGCCGGGGTGAGCGCTGGGCGTTTGTTGGCGCAAACGGCAGCGGCAAGTCCTCGCTGGCACGCGCGCTTTCAGGTGAGCTTCACGCGTTATCGGGTAAGGTGACGCACGATTTTCAGCGCCCGTGGCGCCTGTCGCTGGAGCAGCTACAGAAGCTGGTCGCCGAGGAATGGCAACGTAACAATACCGATTTACTCAGCGAAGGTGAGGACGACAGCGGCCGCACCACGGCGGAAATTATTCAGGATGCGGTGAAAGATGCCGCACGCTGTGAACGTCTGGCGGCGCAGTTTGGCATCAGTAGTCTGCTCAGTCGCCGCTTTAAATACCTGTCGACAGGCGAGACGCGAAAAACGCTGCTGTGCCAGGCGCTGATGGCACAGCCTGATCTGCTGATTCTGGATGAACCTTTTGACGGCCTGGATGTGGATTCCCGCGCGAATCTGACGGCTACCTTAGCAACGCTGCATGAGGCTGACGTCACGCTGGTGCTGGTGCTGAACCGCTTTGACGATATTCCGGATTATGTCGATCAGGTGGGCGTTCTGGCCGAATGCAGCCTGACGCAGGTCGGGCCACGCGAGACCATTCTGGCCCAGACCCTGGTCGCCCAGCTGGCTCGCAGTGAACAGCTGGACGGTATGGCGTTGCCGGAGGCCGATGTGCCCGATCAGTTGCCCGCGTTGGCGGATGATGCGCCGCGCGTGATCCTGCGCAACGCGATGGTGTCCTATAACGATCAGCCCGTGATCAACGGCCTGAACTGGCAGGTGAATCCCGGTGAGCACTGGCACATCATTGGCCCCAATGGCGCGGGTAAATCCACCTTACTGAGCCTGGTGACGGGCGAGCATCCGCAGGGTTACAGCAATGATTTGACCCTGTTCGGCATTCGCCGCGGCAGCGGCGAGACCATCTGGGACATCAAGCAGCATATCGGCTATGTCAGCAGCAGCCTGCATCTGGACTACCGGGTCAGCGTGAATGTGCGCACCGTGATTTTATCGGGCTTTTTCGATTCGATTGGTCTCTATCAGGCTGTATCTGACCGCCAGATGGCGCTGGCGCAACAGTGGCTGGCGCTGACAGGGATGGATAATGCGATGGCGAATGCGCCGTTCCACAGTTTGTCCTGGGGGCAACAACGGCTGGTCTTAATCGCCCGCGCGCTGGTTAAGCATCCCACGTTATTGATCCTTGACGAGCCCTTGCAGGGGCTGGATCCGCTTAACCGGCAACTGGTGCGCCGCTTTGTGGATATTTTGATTGGGGAAGGCCGGACCCAGCTGCTGTTTGTTTCGCATCATGCCGAAGATGCCCCGCACTGTATTACGCATCGCCTGCATTTTCTCCCTGATGGCACAGGCGGCTACCGTTATCAGCAAGATGTGATCTGACACAACCCTGCCGTGCAAACGGCGGGGATATCACCTGCAATGTAAACGTTACCATTTAAAACCCCATTCCATGACCATAATGTGCCTTTTCGCCTTTAAATAAGAATAGTCATCTTGTGTAAACGATACCATTTATTCAGACTCGATCACGCTTTCATGCCGTTTGATGTGCTATTTTTTAGCGATGATTTTTTTATTTTGACGCTGACCAGGATGCGACATGCAAAAATTTAACCCGGCCGATCATCCCCATCGCCGTTACAATCCCCTGACCGACCAATGGATTCTGGTTTCACCTCACCGGGCCAAACGTCCCTGGCAGGGTGCGCAGGAAACGCCCGCGGTAAATGCCCTGCCGTCACACGATCCAGACTGTTTTCTGTGTGCAGGAAATACGCGCATTACCGGCGATGTGAACCCGGATTACAAAGGTACGTACGTTTTCACCAATGACTTTGCTGCGCTGATGACGGATACGCCGGATGCGCCCGAAAGCGATGATCTCCTGATGCGTTGCGAAAGCGCGCGCGGCACCAGCCGCGTGATTTGCTTTTCGCCCGATCACAGTAAAACGTTGCCTGAAATGTCCCTGAGCGCGCTGGAAGAGGTCGTGCGCACCTGGCAGGAACAGACCGCAGAGCTGGGTCAGCATTATCCGTGGGTGCAGGTGTTTGAGAACAAAGGCGCTGCCATGGGCTGTTCGAATCCGCATCCGCATGGCCAGGTCTGGGCCAACAGCTTCCTGCCTAACGAGGCCCAGCGCGAAGATGACCATCAACGTCAGTACTTTGCAAAAACCGGCTCGCCACTGCTGGTGGATTACTGTGCGCGTGAACAACAAGACGGCAGCCGCACCGTAGTGGAAACCGAGCACTGGATCGCCGTGGTGCCGTGGTGGGCCGCCTGGCCCTTTGAAACCCTGCTACTGCCCAAAGCGCACGTGAAACGCATGACCGATTTGAGCGAGGCGCAACGCAACGATCTGGCGAAAGCCCTTAAGCTGCTGACCAGCCGCTATGACAACCTGTTCCAGTGCGCCTTCCCTTACTCCATGGGCTGGCACGGTGCGCCGTTTAACGGCGAGGAAAACGCCCACTGGCAACTTCATGCCCATTTTTATCCGCCGCTGCTGCGTTCAGCCACGGTGCGCAAATTTATGGTCGGCTACGAGATGCTGGCTGAAACCCAACGCGATTTAACCGCGGAGCAGGCAGCAGAACGTCTGCGCGCCGTGAGTGACATTCATTTCCGTGAGGCACAACAATGAGCTTAAAAACCATCACGCAGCAGGTCTTTACCGACACCTTTGGCTATGCGCCCACTCACACGATTCAGGCACCCGGCCGCGTCAACCTGATTGGCGAGCATACGGATTATAACGATGGTTTCGTTTTGCCTTGTGCCATTGACTACCAAACCGTTATCGCCTGTGCCAGACGCGACGATCGTCAGGTACGCGTTGTGGCCGTGGATTACGATCAGGCGCAGGACAGCTTCTCACTGGACGATCCCATTACCAGCGTGAGCGAACCGATGTGGGCAAACTATGTGCGCGGCGTGGTGAAGCATTTGCAGAAGCGCGCGCCTGATTTTAACGGCGTGGATATGGTGATTAGCGGTAACGTGCCTCAGGGCGCGGGCCTCAGCTCCTCTGCCTCGCTGGAAGTGGCCGTCGGGACCGTTTTTCAGCAGTTGTTCAACCTGCCGCTGGATGGCGCCGCCATTGCGGTAAACGGTCAGGAGGCGGAGAACCAGTTCGTGGGCTGTAACTGCGGCATTATGGATCAGCTGATTTCCGCGCTGGGGCAAAAAGATCATGCCATGCTGCTGGATTGCCGCTCACTCGGCACCAAACCGGTTTCCCTGCCGGAAGACGTGGCCGTGGTGATCATTAACTCTAATTTCCGCCGAAACCTGGTGGGCAGCGAATACAATACCCGCCGCCAGCAGTGTGAAACCGGTGCGCGCTTCTTTAATAAGAAAGCACTACGCGATGTCGGCCTGGCGGAATTTGAGGCGGCGGTCGCGCAGTTAGATCCTGACGTCGCGAAGCGCGTGCGCCATGTCATTACCGAAAATGCCCGTACGCTGGAAGCCGCAGAGGTGCTTTCGCGTGGCGATTTAACGCGCATGGGGGAACTGATGGCGGAATCGCATGCCTCAATGCGTGATGACTTTGAAATCACCGTGCCGCCTGTCGACACGCTGGTTGAAATTGTTAAAGCCGAGATCGGCAATCGTGGTGGTGTCCGTATGACCGGTGGCGGCTTCGGGGGCTGTATCGTTGCGCTGATGCCGCTTGAGCTGGTTGATCAGGTGCAGGCCGCCGTCGCCAGCCAGTACGAAGCTAAAACGGGCATCAAGGAGACCTTCTACGTGTGTAAAGCTTCAGAAGGAGCAGGTCAATGTTAAGCGATGTCAATTCCCATGCGCCGGATGGTCAACCATGGCGCATCACCGTGCTGCGTAATGCGCACGGAATGGTGGCCACCTTTATGGACTGGGGAGCAACCTGGCTGTCGGCGCGCGTGCCACTTCAGGACGGCAGCGTGCGCGAGGCCCTCTTAGGCTGTGCCACGCCGTCCGATTATCTGCATCAGGACGCCTATCTGGGGGCGACCGTTGGCCGTTATGCTAACCGTATCGCCGGGGCAAAACTCAATACCCTCAACCGACAACTGCTCGCCAACCAGGGTGAGCATCAGTTACACGGTGGTCCGGACGGGTTCGATAAACGCCGCTGGCAGATTATCAGCCAGTCAGAAAACGAAGTGCATTATCGTCTGGATTCGCCTGACGGCGATCAGGGCTATCCGGGAAATCTGATCGCGGATTTGCGCTATGTGCTGGATGACGATAACTGCCTGTCCATCCACTATGAAGCCCGGTGCGATCAACCCTGTCCGGTGAATCTCACTAACCATGCTTACTTTAATCTTGATGCGCATCATGGCGATGCGCGCCAGCATCGCTTACAACTGCACGCCGATCGTTATCTGCCCGTCGATAGCGAGGGTATTCCCAACGGCCCGCTGAAAGCCGTGGACGGCACCAGCTTTGACTTCCGTCAGGCCAAAAGCCTGGCACAGGATTTCCTTGCCGATGCCGATCAACAGGCGGTTAAAGGCTACGATCATGCCTTTCTACTTAACAGCGCGGGCGATGCAAGCCAGCCCGCAGCAGCGTTATGGTCGCAGGACGGCAAGCTGCAGTTAAGTGTAACGACGTCGGCCCCTGCCCTGCAGCTGTACAGCGGCAACTATCTGGCTGGCACGCGCGCCCGGGAGCAGGAAAGCTATACTGCTTACCAGGGGATTGCGCTGGAGAGTGAGTTTTTACCGGATTCGCCCAATCATCCCGAGTGGCCACAGGATGATTGCTGGCTGCAGCCGGGGGATCGTTGGGAATCCGTTACGCGCTATCGTTTTACCTCACACTGAGCCGCCGGGTGAAAAACGCGCAGTGCGTCACAGACAGACTTACGCAGTGCGCTGTTTTCCGCTATGGTAGAGCGCAATGGTCGGCCAGCGGGCTGGCGACAACAGGTTTCCATTATCTCAGAAACATCAAGTATTAAGGAGTTAAGCTATGGCTGTAACTAAGCTGGTTCTGGTGCGACACGGCGAAAGCCAGTGGAACAACGAAAACCGCTTCACCGGATGGTATGATGTAGACCTTTCTGACAAAGGCCGTACCGAAGCTAAAGCAGCCGGACAGCTGCTGAAGAAAGAAGGTTTCGTGTTCGATTTCGCCTACACCTCCGTGCTGAAACGCGCCATCCATACCCTGTGGAATATTCTGGATGAGCTGGATCAGGCCTGGCTGCCCGTTGAAAAATCCTGGCGTCTGAACGAGCGTCACTATGGTGCGTTACAGGGGCTGGATAAAGCTGAAACCGCCGCTAAATATGGTGACGAGCAGGTCAAACAGTGGCGTCGTGGCTTCGCCGTGACCCCGCCGGAGCTGGATCGCAGTGATGAGCGTTTCCCGGGACACGATCCGCGCTATGCGTCATTGTCCCCTGAGCAACTGCCCACCACGGAAAGTCTGGCACTGACCATCGATCGCGTTATTCCTTACTGGAACGAAAGCATCCTGCCACGCATTAAAAGTGGTGAGAAAGTGATTATCGCCGCACACGGCAACTCACTGCGCGCGCTGGTGAAATACCTGGATAACATGAGCGAAGACGAAATTCTTGAGCTGAATATCCCAACCGGCGTTCCGCTGGTTTACGAATTCGACGAGAACTTCAAGCCCGTCAAACACTACTACCTGGGGGACGCCGATGAGATCGCAGCGAAAGCGGCGGCCGTGGCAAATCAGGGTAAAGCGAAGTAATGTACTGACCTGTAAAAAGGGCCAGACTGCGATGTCTGGCCCTTTTTTATGGCCTCACGGTTAACCGCGACGCTGTTTGACCGCATCGGCCAGCTGACGTAATACCTTTTCGGTATCTTCCCAGCCGATACAGGCATCGGTCACGCTCTTACCGTAAACCAGCGGTTCACCGCTTTCCAGGCTCTGATTGCCTTCCACCAGATGGCTTTCAATCATCACGCCAATGATGCCGCGCTCGCCATTGATCATCTGCTGTGCCACATCATCAGCCACCTGCATCTGCTTCTGGAACTGCTTGCTGCTGTTTGCGTGACTGAAATCGATCATCACCTGCTGCGGTAAGCCAGCCTTCTCCAGTCCGGCCTTCACGGCACTGACGTGGCTGGCGCTGTAGTTAGGTTCTTTTCCGCCGCGCAGGATGATATGACAGTCGCAGTTGCCGCGCGTTTCCACAATTGCAGAGTGACCATATTTGGTCACGGACAAGAAACAGTGCGGTGAACCGGCTGCGTTGATCGCATCAATCGCCACTTTAATGGTGCCATCGGTCCCGTTTTTAAAACCGACCGGGCAGGAAAGACCGGAAGCCAGTTCACGGTGCACCTGCGACTCTGTCGTCCTGGCACCAATAGCGCCCCAGCTCATCAGGTCAGCGACATACTGCGGGGTAATCATGTCCAGGAACTCACCCGCCGCAGGCAGGCCAGAATCGTTAATCTCCAGCAGCAGCTTACGCGCCAGGCGCAGGCCATCATTTAGCTGGAAGGTGCCATCCATATAGGGATCGTTGATCAGCCCTTTCCAGCCAACGGTGGTACGCGGTTTTTCAAAGTAAACGCGCATTACCACTTCCAGCTCGCCCTTCAGTTGCTCACGCAGGTTTAACAGACGTGCGGCATACTCTTTTGCGGCCTCGGTATCGTGGATAGAGCAGGGTCCAATTACCACCAGCAGCCGATCATCGGCCCCGTTCAGGATCTGGTGAATGGCCTGACGTGCCTGAGAAACGGTTTGCGCGGCACGTTCGGTTGCAGGAAATTTTTCCAGCAGGGCAACGGGGGGCAACAGCTCTTTTATCTCTTTAATGCGTAAATCATCATTCTGGTAATTCATACTGATTCCATATAATTTCTGGCCCGGCGCGCGCCGGGCTCAACCCAGCCAATGTAGCCGGAAGCGCACAGGGTGTAAATTCTGAATCCATGTAAAATGCATGTGTAAAATTTGCATAAATGGGTTATGCGTCTAGACTTTTAAGGGTAACTACTGAGGATCGGTGGCTTACGTTTATTAATACCTGTCTTTAAGCTAACCAGCGAAATTTTATTTCGCTCAGGTCGCTTTTTGTCTGAAACCTGACAGCGGGTTAGAGACAGCAAATATCATTGATTAACGGGAGCATAATGATGAATAAGTTTGCACTAATTTTTCTGACGGCAGCGATGACTCTGGGCAGCGGCGCAGCAATGGCTGCCAACGGAAACTCTAACCAGGCTGCAGCAGCAGGTGCCGTTGCGGGCGGGGCGAATGAGAACCTGCCACCGAATAAAGTCGATAACAGCAAAATTAACAATACCGGTACTGAGATGTCGTCTCCAACCCGAGACAGCACCTCCAGCAGCAAGCATATGACCGCGAACGAAATTGATCAGAACAGCCAGTGTAAAGATGGCAAATGTCCTGATATCAACAAAAAAGTGCACACCAAAAAAGGTGGCGGCCACGTCAATACCAAAACTGACGGCACGACGCAGTAAAGTATACTGTGTGCATTATGAGGAATGAGGAGAGCCGCGGCTCTCCTTTATTTTATCCCGCTGCGACTTCCGCTATGCTGAGCCTGTGAAATTTACAGGGAAATGTTCATGGCCTCACTGCTTCTGATTGACGATCATCCACTGGTTGAAGTGGCGCTGGACGCGGCACTCTCGCAATCGCCTGTCCCCATTCAGCTTATTTCGGCCAGCAGCGAGCACGCCGCTCGCCCTTATCTCCAGCTTCCTCCGGATATCATTGTGCTGGATATCGGCCTGCCCGATGGCGACGGACTGGAGATTCTGCGCCGCCTGAAAGTGCACTTACCCGATTGTCCTGTACTGATCTATTCTGCCCAGCAAAGCAGCCACTACATCCGGCGTGCGCAGGCGCTGGGGGCGGCGGGTTATGTGGTGAAAAGCCAGCGGATGGCGCATTTACTCAGTGCCATTCTTGCCGTACTGGGCGGCCAGTCAGCCTTTCCTGAAGGCCACAGCAGCGAACCCGAATTACCGTTAACCAGTAAAGAGCGCCAGGTGCTGGCGTTGCTGGCCAGCGGCCTGTCCAACCTGCAAATTGCCGAACAGTTGCATATCAGTAATAAAACCGTCAGTACGCATAAAAAGAATATTCTGGAAAAAACCGGCGCGCGTTCTGTTGTCGAGCTGGCCGATCTGTGGAAAGCACAGCAGTGATACGCTGGTTACTTCTCCTGCTCCTGCTGGCGCCGCTGGCCCAGGCCGACGTGCGTCCGGTCAGCAGTATCAATCTGCCTATGATGATGCCGGTAAAAGGTGCAGAGCTGATGCAGGGCAAAGTGGTGCGTGTGGGCCTGCTGGATGAGAATACGGCGCCCTGGGCCATGCATGTGGGCAACGATCTGTACGGGATTGACGCCGATTATCTGGCGGCGCTGCACCAGTTAACCGGGGCGCAGTTCTCCCTTCACCTCTATGCCACCCAGCCGGCTCTGCTGAGCGCCCTGCAGGCGGGGCAGATTGATTTTGCGTTAGGCATGCTGGCCCCGCCCTTTCCTGCGGGCGCCGTTGCCAGCGACAGCTGGTTTAGCAGCCCGTTACGTATTTACCGTAATCAGCAGAACCAGCGTGCCGTCATGTTTAACAGTGATAATGCACAACTGGCGATCAGCGAGCAAACCCTGGCACAGCTTCCGCCTGCGCTGGCTGCCCGCCACCACTGGCGCACCTACGGCAGCGATCTTCAGGCGCTCTACACGCTGCTCAATCAGCAAAACGACTATGTGGTCGCCGATGAAACCAGCGCGGGCTTTTTGCTGAGTCAGCTACAGCAGGGACAAATTTACCAAATCGCGTCGGGGATTGATGCCGGGCAACTGACTCTGCGCGCGGTTTCCCGCGATCCCGCGCTGATTGCGTGGCTGAATCAGAGCCTGCGCCAGTTACCCGCAGAGTTGATGAGCACGTTACAGGCGCGCTGGAGCAGCAGCCTGCCGCGGTATCAGGACACACAAACGCTGATGCTGAGCGCCAGCGAGCGGGAATGGATAGCAGCCCATCCCCAGGTTACCTACGCCGCTGAAGCCGATAACTATCCCTGGAGCTATCGCGACAGCAACGGCACGCCCCGCGGTTACGGTATCGATCTGCTCAATGCGGTCGCACAGAGCACCGGTTTACGTTTTACGCCGCACTGGGTCAGTAATCCGCAACAGGCGGCCACGCTGCTGGCACAGCATCAGGTGATGTTACAGCTGATGCAACCGCTCAACGGTGAAACCCAAAGCACCAGCCTGCCCGTCTGGCGGGCACTCTGGGGTATTTACAGCCGCCAGCCCGCAGCCGGCTCTCACTGGAGCGATCTGGCAGGCAAACGTATTGGTATCCTGCAGGATGATCTGGCCCAGCGCCTCGTCCCTGACACCATCCCGGTTCAGCGCTTTGCGGATCGCAACAGCCTGTACGACGCGCTGGCTACCGGTCAGATTGACGCGCTGGTCGATAACGTCCTGTCTGCGCGCTGGCGCATTGCCAGCCGTAACGATCCCCACATTCATCTGGCTTTCGCGGCCAGCGATATCGCCTGGCCTGTGGCCATCGGAGTGGCACCTGATGAGCCTGTTCTGCGTGGGCTGCTGGATCGCGCGTTACAGCAGATTCCCGTCGATACGCAAAACCAGATGCGCGATCGCTGGTCAATGCCGCCCCAGCCCGGCAGCGTGGGCGCGATGCGCGTGCTGCCCGTCGCGGTGTTGGCGGCGGCAGGCGTTGCTATTGTCGTGTTACTGCTGTTACTGGCCCGGCGTTACTGGCAGCAACGGCGGGATCGCCAACAGCGCGAACAGGCGGAACACGCGAATGCCATGAAGAGCCAGTTTTTAGCGACGGTCAGCCATGAGCTGCGAACGCCGATGCAGGCGATCCTGGGGCTACTGGAGCTGGAAAAACAGCAAAGCAGCCGTGAAAACCTGCAGCTTCTGTACCAGAGCGCGCAGTCCCTGATGACGTTGCTGAATGATTTGCAGGATCACGCGCGCATTGAAAACAACAGTTTCACCCTGTCGCCCCGCTCACTGGCACTGGCACCCTGGCTGGCGCAGCAGCGCCATTTCTATCATCCGCTGATGCGGCCGGATGGCCCGCATTTACAGGTAGAGGCCCTGACGCCGCTGCCTGACGCGGTGATGCTGGATGCGGACCGCCTGCAGCAGATCGTCAACAACTTAGTGACCAATGCCTTTAAATTCACCCGGCACGGCCTGATCCGCCTGACGCTGTCGGCTACAGACAAATTGCAGTTAACCGTCAGCGACAACGGCAGCGGGATTCCCCCTGAAGAACAGCCCAGACTGTTCGATCCCTGGTACCAGGCCCCGTCGGGCAAAGCGCTTTCCGTTCAGGGCAGTGGCCTGGGGCTGTTTATTTGTCGGGAAATGGTGCAGCGCATGGGCGGTGAGATTCACCTGCATTCTCAGCCCGGCAAAGGCACCGAGGTCACACTTATCCTGCCGCTGATTCCCTGCGATAGCGTCACTGAGGGTGATCCGGCCACGCTGCCAGGTTTTCCGCAACTGCGCGTGGCCGTAGTGGATGATCATCCGACAAACCTGATCGTGATGCAGCAGCAGCTGGCGCGCTTTGCGATTCAGGCGGACTGTTTTGAGCAGGGCCGCGACCTGTTGCTGGCCGATGCCCGGCGCCCTTACGACCTGCTGTTTATCGATCAGATGATGCCGCGCCCGGACGGTATGCTCCTGCTGCGCGTGTTGCGTCGTCGCCAGCGTCAGCGAGGCGGAAGGCCGTTGCGGGTGCTGTGCTCTGCTGATGCGCAGTTACTGAATGTACAGACTGAGCCGCATGAACGGGTGCTGATTAAACCGGTACAGCTACAGGATATCAGCGACCTGCTGACCGCCTTCCATGACGATCCGCTGGCCGCGCTGGATAACAACCTGTGGACACTGGCGCAGCAAAACGAGAACTATCTTAGCCGACTGGGCAAAACCTTACGTGATACCGTGGAGAAAGACATGGCACAACTGCGCGCGGCCATTGCCAGCGGTGACGAAAGACAGTTAGCCGAGTCCGCGCATCGCCTGAAAGGAAGCTGGCTGCTGATTGGCATTGATGAGGGCGTAGCGCTTTGTCAGAAGTTGACCGATCGCGCCAGACAGCATCACAACATCTCAGCAGAGTGGCAATTGCTGATATCATTGACCGAAAGATTACTACATAAACTGGACACGTATGGCACACACCCACTCTCATAGCGGTCAGGACACTAACCGTACGCGGCTGATGGCCGCGTTTGCCGTGACGGCACTCTTTATGGTGGCAGAAGTGATTGGCGGCTGGCTGTCGGGCTCGCTGGCGCTGCTGGCCGATGCCGGTCACATGCTGACCGATACCGCCGCCCTGTTAATGGCCTTACTGGCGGTTCAGTTTGCCAAACGCAAACCCAATGAACGTCATACCTTTGGCCTGCTACGTCTGACCACGCTGGCCGCGTTTGTAAACGCCCTCGCCTTAATCGGCATCACCATTTTGATTGTCTGGGAAGCGGTGGAACGGTTTACCCATCCGCAACCCGTCACAGGCGGCCTGATGCTCGGCATTGCGATTGCCGGCTTGCTGGCGAATATTCTGTCTTTCTGGTTGCTGCATCACGGCAGTGAAGAAAAGAACCTGAATGTGCGGGCGGCTGCGCTGCACGTCATGGGGGATTTGCTTGGCTCGGTGGGCGCGATTGTCGCCGCGGTGATTATTCTGTTTACCAACTGGACGCCCATTGACCCCATCTTATCCATCGTCGTGTCGATGCTGGTGCTGCGTAGCGCCTGGTCGCTGCTGCGGGAAAGTTTACATGAGTTGCTGGAAGGCGCGCCTGCGTCGCTGGATGTGAAGAAACTGCGGCGCGATCTGAAGCGGAACATTCCCGAGGTGCGCGATGTCCATCATGTACATGTCTGGCAGGTGGGCGAGCAACCGATCTTAACGCTGCACGTCCAGGTCATTCCACCGCGCGATCATGATGGCCTGCTGCGCCGCATCCACACGTACCTGCATGACCATTATCAGATTGAGCATGCTACGGTACAGATGGAGTTTCAGCCCTGCGTGGGCCCTGACTGTGAGCTGAACGGACAGGTCATTGAAGAGGGCCATCATCATGGCGGGCATTCGGATCATGCTGCTGAAACGTCCCATCAGCACAGTGATCATTCACCTCACCACAGTGACCACGTTCATCATCACAGCCATCATCACTAAGCCGAGAGCGCACGCGAACCCTGTTTGCGTGCGCTGATGATCCACATGCGTGAGCCGTTCAGCGCAATTAACGTCAGAATGGCGTACTCCAGCGACATCGCATACACCCCCTGACGGGCAAACACCATCACACTGATCACGTTGATGACCACCCACAAAAGCCAGTTTTCAACATACTTCCGCGTCATCAGCACCATTGCCACAATCGACAGCACCATCAGGCAGGCATCCCAGAAAGGGAAGGCGTCCGGCTGCAACGTCGGCATCGCCACCGTAAAACCCAGTGCATTCATCAGGGCCACCGCGGTACGGGTGAGAAAGGCAAACACCGGATCGATGTAGATCGTCATCAGCCCCACCGCTATAACGCAAACCGCCGCCCAGCCAATGGCCTTGGGCAGCGGGAGCCAGCGAATCGTTAACGCCGCCTGGTTATCAATGGTTTGTCGGCTCCAGGCGTACCAGCCATAAACGTTAGCCGCAAAAAAGAACAGCTGTAACAGCAGGCTGGCATAGAGCTGAATCTGAAAAAATATCACCGCAAACAGCGTCACGTTTATCAGGCCGAACGCGTAGTTAGCGATTTTCTCCAGGCTGGCCAGCCAGATACATAACAGGCCCGCCAGGGTGCCAACGGCTTCAATCCAGGACAGATCGTACCCGGTCGCGCCCAACGGGATGTGAACTAAAATGTTTTGCGTGCTAAAAAAATCCATATCAGGCACCTGTCAACGACGCGGATTACGCGTTTCCTTTCACGTTATGTTTGAGGTCTGCTGCAAAGGATAGCATACGGTTTAGCGGCCCCAGCGCGGCCTCGCGCAGCGCCGCGTCTACGTGGATCTCATGAGCACGCCCACCCGACGTCAGCGCCTCGGCAATGGCCTGCAGTCCGTTCATCGCCATCCAGGGACAGTGCGCACAGCTTCGGCAGGTTGCGCCCTCACCGGCGGTGGGCGCTTCCAGCAATATTTTGTCAGGAACCGCCTGCTGCATCTTGTAAAAGATGCCGCGATCGGTGGCGACGATCATCTGCGGATGTGGCAAGGTTTTTGCCGCCTGAATCAGCTGGCTGGTTGAGCCTACCGCATCGGCCAGATCCACAATCGCCTGCGGCGATTCGGGATGAACCAGCACTGCCGCATCCGGATACAGCGCTTTCATCCGCTGCAGCGCCTGAGTTTTGAATTCGTCGTGGACGATGCAGGCGCCCTGCCAGCATAACACGTCGGCCCCGCTTTTTTGCGTAACATAGCGCCCGAGATGCCGATCCGGTGCCCAGATGATTTTTTCCCCCAGGCTGTCCAGATGTTCAATCAGTTCGACGGCAATGCTGGAGGTGACAACCCAGTCGGCGCGCGCTTTTACCGCTGCAGAAGTATTGGCGTATACCACCACCGTCCGGTCAGGATGCGCATCACAGAAGGCCGTAAACGCCTCAATCGGGCAGCCCAGATCCAGCGAGCATTCGGCCTCCAGCGTCGGCATCAACACGGTTTTCTCCGGGCTGAGAATTTTGGCGGTTTCGCCCATAAAGCGCACGCCGGCCACCAGCAGCGTAGTGGCGGGATGCTGGCTGCCAAAACGCGCCATTTCGAGCGAGTCAGAGACGCAACCGCCGGTTTCTTCGGCTAAGGCCTGGATGTCAGGATCCGTGTAATAGTGCGCCACCATCACGGCGTTACGGGCTTTCAGCAGGGCTTTAATTTTTTCCCGGTAAAGCGTTTTTTGCTCGTCACTCAGCCGGGCGGGTTTAGGAGGAAAAGGATACACCGCATGTTCAGGATCAAAGATTGCGCTCATGACACCGCTCTCGTTCTGTAAAATTAACGAAAATAGCCGTTTCTGGCTTAACAGGACGTAAATACCGCCATCGTGTTTCATATGCTAAACACGATAGCGAAAAAGCAGCAGCCTGTCGCGTTTTATTTGGTCATGACGATGCAGAAAGCCCCACCAGACCGGGCTGAGGGGCTTCCAGTTGAAGCAAAAAGGCTTTGACCGTCAGGCCACCGGCAAATCCCGTCAGTTTTCCATTGGCCCCAATGACCCGATGACACGGTGCCACAATGGACAACGGATTTCTGCCGTTAGCAGCACCGACGGCACGTACCGCTGCCGGATGCCCAATCTGCTCGGCGATCTGGCGGTAACTGCGGGTTTCGCCAAACGGAATAGAAAGTAGCGCCTGCCAGACTTTTTTCTGAAATGCTGTGCCGTCCATATCCAGCGGTAAGTCAAAAACGCGGCGAGTGCCGGCAAAGTACTCACGTAACTGCGTTTCGGTTTCGCGTAAAACAGGATGATTATCGTCGCGCTCACGCGGCGACAACCGGGGATGTCTGCGCACTTCGTCCTGCCATAAAATGGCCGCCAGACCGCGATCGCTGGCGATCAGCGTTAGTTCGCCCACCGGCGTTATCACAGGTTTGCAGTAATACATGCTGTTCCCTCCATCACATTGCTGTCTGGCATTATCGCATTTTCGCCACGCGAAACTGGCTGTTTTCGGTCATTACAATAAACTGTTGTGCTGTCCGAAAACAGCCAGTCAATATCCAATGCCCGCGCTACGCTGTCGCTCTTTGCCGGAGAAAAACCATGTTTGATTCAGATACCGCTTACCAGGCACTGACCTCGCGTGATACGCGCTTCGATGGCGTGTTTTTTGTCGGCGTGACCTCAACCGGCATTTACTGTCGCCCGATTTGCCCGGTGAAAGCGCCAATGCAGAAAAACTGTCTGTTCTTCAACAGCGCTGAGGCGGCAGAGAAAGCGCATTTTCGCCCTTGTCTGCGCTGTCGTCCGGAGCTGGCACCCGGCAACGCCCCCGTGGACAACGCCCACCGCGTGGCCGACCGACTGGTGCAGCGCATTGAAGAGGGCTTGCTGGAAGCCCACAGCGGCCTGGATGCGATTGCTGCAGAGTTTGGCATCAGCGCCCGTCAGCTGCGGCGCATTGTGCAGCAGGAGCTGGGCGTCACGCCACTGGAGCTTAAACAGACACGTCGTATGCTGCTGGCTAAGCAGCTTCTGACCGAAACCACGCTGCCGGTAACCGAGATCGCTTACGCCAGTGGATTTGGCAGCTTACGGCGCTTCAATGACGTGTTTCAGGCGCGCTATCGCATGACGCCGGGCGCACTGCGCAAAAGCGGCAACCTGTCGCCGCAACCTGCAACGGACACAATGCGGTTACGCCTCAGCTATCGTCCGCCTTACGACTGGCAGGCGATGCTGGACTTTTTACGCCTGCGGTTAATGAACGACATTGAAGCCGTTGATGGTGAAACCTACCGCCGGACGGTGGCGCTGGGCGAATACCGGGGTTGGGTCAGCATTTCGCATCTCCCGGCAAAGCAGGCGCTTCAGGTTGAATTCACCCGCTCTCTCACGCCTGTGCTGCCTGCCCTGCTGCGTCGGCTGCGCGACCTGTTTGACCTGAATGCTCAGCCGCAGCGCATTGCCGAACACCTGCAACAGGATCCCCTGCTGGCGCAAAGTATTCAGGATTACCCCGGCCTGCGTGTCCCCGGAGCATTTGACAGTGTCGAAATGGGCGTACGCGCCATCCTGGGCCAGCAGGTCACCGTTAAAGCCGCCACGACGCTCAGCAGCCGCTTTGCTCAGGCATTTGGTGAACCCTGCACCACGCCGTTCCCTGATCTGTCGCGCTATTCTGCGCAACCCCAGCGCATTGCCCAGGCTACGGTCGATGAGATTGCCCGCCTGGGCATTGTCAGTGCGCGCGCCAGAGCGATTCTGGCCTTTGCGGCCGCCTGTAACGAGGGCAGCCTGCGTTTCAATGCGACGCTTTCGCCTGACGACATCATGGCGCGCCTGGTGGCCTTACCGGGCATTGGCCCCTGGACCGCCCACTACATTGCCATGCGGGCGCTGCGCTGGCCGGATGCCTTCCCGAAAGAGGATATCGCCGTGCGCAATAATCTGGGGGGATTAACACCCAAAGCGGCAGACGCGCGCTCACAGGTATGGCGTCCCTGGCGCAGCTACGCCGTGATGCATATCTGGAAAAGCCTGTCACCGGCCAGTGCGAAGTAAGCAGCCCGTTGTCCTGAAAAGAAATATCACGCCTCGCCTCTAAACTCCTGGCCTGCTCAACCGATAACCAATTTGGCTTAACATCGTTGACATGGGCAGGAGGCAGAGGTCATGGGGTTGCGGTTAGAAAATACAAAAATTTCGCACAAACTCAGTTTAGGATTTGGACTCGTTTTGCTGTTGGTGGTGGGATCGGGCGCGGTAAGCATCGCGCGTTTTAAAACTATCCATGACGTTTATGAACAGAGCAACCTGATTTACGACATTAACATTGACGTGTTTCAGGCTAAGGTTAACCGGCTGAAACTGCTGTATGGCGATGAGAAAGCGGGGAAAGTGATGGCGGATTATATCGCCCATGCCGCTCAGCTGACGCATGATGCCCAACAGTACCAATGGCTGCCCGAGGAGGAAACACAGCTCCAGGATATCGCCAGCCAGCTCAGCCACTTTCAGGCCAGCATCAGCGCAATGACCCAGGCCATGCAGTCTCTGGCAGAAACGGGTAAGCAGCTCGATCAGCGCAACATGCAGAGCCAGTCAACGCTGTACGAAGCGTTGATTAAAACCCAGATGACCGATGCCAGTGCACTGTTTCAGCAACTGCTTGCAATCAGCCAGCTGCGCGATCAGCTTCAGTTACTCCGTTATGATCCCGCTCATGCCAGCGCGATTCAGTCGCAGCTCACACCGCAGGTCAACGCCATCCAGACCGCCCTCACCACCCTGCTACCGCAATTACCTCCCGATGCTCAGGCTCAGCTCAACGCGCTGTGGAATGCAACCCTTGAGGTTAAGCAACTCAGTGAACGTTACGCGGAAGGCTTTCTGGCCCTCAGTCAGGCGGAGAACGCGGTGAAGGTCGATGGCGATAAGAGCAGTGCTATCCTCAAAACGCTTCTGCAGCAGATGAAGGTAGAAAACAGCGACCTGACCAGGAGTTCTGTTAACCTGACGCTGTTGACGGTTGGCCTTGCTGTGCTGCTGGGCATGTTGATTGCCTGGCTGATTGGCCGACAGATTACTCATCCCGTCAGAAAGAATTTATGGCTGGCGGAGCGCATTGCTAAGGGCGATTTAAGCGCCGATATCAAACCGGCGGGCCGTGATGAGCTGGGCAAACTGGCTGGCGCGATGGGCGCGATGAATCAGCGTCTGCGGACAATGATTCTGGAGGTCCGCGACAGCGTGCTCACGCTGTCGCAGGCGGCGAGCAGTATTAACAGCGACAACCACACGCTCTCGTCCCGCACAGAACAGCAGTCCGCCGCCGTGGTGCAGACGGCTGCCAGCATGGAACAGTTAACCGTTACGGTGAAGCACAACGCAGATAACGCGCGCCACGCCAGCCAGATTGCTGCTGAAGCGTCTAAAACGGCGGAGCAAGGCGGTGCCGCCGTCACGGAAGTCGTGCAAACCATGGGCGATATTTCTGCCAGCTCGAAGAAAATCGCCGAGATCACGGCCGTTATCGACAGTATTGCTTTCCAGACCAATATCCTGGCTCTGAATGCCGCCGTGGAAGCGGCACGCGCTGGCGAGCATGGCCGGGGGTTTGCGGTCGTCGCCAGCGAAGTACGTAACCTTTCGCAGCGCAGTGCGCAGGCGGCGAAGGATATCGATCAGCTGATCAGCGCATCGGTCAGTCAAATCGCGGAAGGCAATAACCGCGTTGCGCGCGCGGGCGAGAGAATGGGACAGGTAGTTCAGGCGATTTCCCGTGTGAATGACATCGTGGGTGAGATCTCTTCCGCCTCGGATGAGCAAAGCCGTGGCATTGAGCAGATTGCGCGTGCGGTCTCAGAACTGGACAGCACCACCCAGCAAAACGCCTCGCTGGTCTCTGCCTCTGCCCTTTCAGCCACCGCGCTGGAAGATCAGGCGCGCCGACTTGAAACGCTGGTCAAACAGTTTAGCCTGGAACCCGGTCAGACAGCCGCACGCTAATCCGGCTGACGTATTACGCCCTATAAGCGCCTGTCGGGCGCTTTTTTTATGGCAGATGATTAGATCCGCCTGCGTGACGCCCGCTCGACGGCACGCTGCCGGACAGGAACAGTGCGGACGCGGGGTGTTGTGCCCTGACGGGAGTACGACAGATTTTGCGGCCCCGTGGGCCTCGCCCTGCGGGTGATGCTGACGCATCAGCCTGAATCGCAACGCGATTCAGTCGAACCTGCTGCAGGTTCTCATCATGCACGTTTGACTGTAATGCCCCATAAACGAAAAGCGCGCCCGTGGGCGCGCTTTTCTGTATTGGTGGGTAGTGCAGGATGGCCTTCGGCCCCGTGGGCCTCGCCCTGCGGGTGGATGCTGACGCATCAGCCTGAATCGCACCGCGATTCAGTCGAACCTGCTGCAGGTTCTCATCATGCACGTTTGACTGTACTGCTCCATAAACGAAAAGCGCGCCCGTGGGCGCGCTTTTCTGTATTGGTGGGTCGTGCAGGATGGCCTTCGGCCCCGTGGGCCTCGCCCTGCGGGTGATGCTGACGCATCAGCCTTAATCGCACCGCGATTCAGTCGAACCTGCTGCAGGTTCTCATCATGCACGTTTGACTGTAATGCCCCATAAACGAAAAGCGCGCCCGTGGGCGCGCTTTTCTGTATTGGTGGGTCGTGCAGGATTCGAACCTGCGACCAATTGATTAAAAGTCAACTGCTCTACCAACTGAGCTAACGACCCGCTCGGGGCTTACAACCGCTCAAACACATGTCTGCATGCTGCCTGAGAATAAGATGGTGGGTCGTGCAGGATTCGAACCTGCGACCAATTGATTAAAAGTCAACTGCTCTACCAACTGAGCTAACGACCCATCTTAATGGTTGTGAAGCAATACTGAAGGTTCTCTTGGGGAACAGCGTCCTGCGGGAGATGGTGGGTCGTGCAGGATTCGAACCTGCGACCAATTGATTAAAAGTCAACTGCTCTACCAACTGAGCTAACGACCCATCTTCAGGCTTGCCAGACACATTTGCAATGTGTCCCGGCAACGGCGGCATATATTACTGATTTACCGAGGTAGCGCAACCCTTATTTTCTGTTAAGGGGTTCAATTGCCTACCTTTCATGCGGCAAGACCAGAAATCCATCGATATCCGGTCAAACCTGCACAAATTACATACCAGACAAGCGTTTTTGTGCCTGCTTAGCAGATTCGGTGTTCGGGTAAAGTTTGATCACCTGCTGATAAACGGCTTTGGCTTTTGCCGTGTCGTTTTTCTCTTGCATGATCACGCCAACCTTAAACAACGCTTCAGCCGCCTTGGGGGATTTTGGATACTGCTTCACCACCGTGGCGTAATAATACGCTGCGTCGTCTTTTTTACCTTTGTTATAAAACAGCTGCCCCAGCCAGTAATTGGCATTCGGCTGATACGTCGAGTCCGGGTAACGCTTCACCCACGCCTGCAGCGCAGTGATGGCCTGATCGTACTGTTTTTTCTCCAGAATGAGCGCAACAGCAGCATTGTAATCGCTGTTAGCATCGCCACTCTGAACAGGCGCACTGCTGCCGGCTGCGGCCGCACCTGCATCGTTGCCCGCTGTCGCAGCGCCCGCAGCCGCATTGTCACCGGCACCCGCGGCAGGCTGACTGGCATTGCTGCTGTTATTGCTGCTCAGACTGTCGATCTGTTGATAGATCTGCTTCTGGCGCTCAATAACCTGATTCAGCTGATAGGTATTTTGCTGGATTTCCCCACGCAATGAGTCGATATCCCGCTGGTTATCACTCATCTGCTGCTGCAGTTGCTGCATCAGCTGTGCCTGGGCATTGGAGATTCTTTCGAGACTGGTGACACGGTCTTCGACCGAGCCGGAGCCAACGCTACTGATTGACGCTTGGGCATGAGCGGCCCAGGGGGCCGCTACGCCAATCAGTAACGACAGACTCAACAGGTGATGTCTGAAGTTACTAACCATGTGATTCTCTTAGTAGACCAGTACGGCACGACGGTTTTTAGCGTAAGCCGCTTCGTCGTGGCCCAGAACAGCTGGTTTCTCTTTACCGTAAGATACGATAGACATCTGATCCGCAGACACGCCTTTACCTTGCAGGTACATCTTAACGGCGTTAGCACGACGCTCGCCCAGGGCGATGTTGTACTCTGGCGTACCGCGCTCATCCGCATGACCTTCAATGGTCACTTTGTAAGACGGGTTGCTACGCAGGAAGTTAGCGTGCTGATCCAGCATCTGAGCGTAGTCAGGCTGAACATCGTATTTGTCCAGACCGAAGTAAACGATGTTGTTCTGTTGCAGCTGTTGCATCTGCAGACGCGCCTGCTCATCAGAAGACATGTTGCCGTTGTTCATACCAGAGTTAGCACCGTAAGCGCCGTCAGCACCTGCGCCAGACTGGTCGTTGTTGTTATTTTTGTGTGAGCTACACGCCGCAACTGCCATGATTGGCAGAGCCAGCATTAAACCCTTCAGTACTTTGTTCAGTTGCATTTGAAAATTCCCATTATTGTTTATTTTTTTGTAATGTCAGAAAGCTCAGACATTACAGGTACGGCGACCAGGCAGGAAATTTGACCTGTCCATCAGTTGCCGGAAGACGCGCTTTGAAACGACCGTCGGTTGAAACCAACTGCAACACAGAACCCATGCCCTGAGTCGAGCTGTAGATTACCATGGTGCCGTTTGGAGCCAGGCTCGGCGTTTCATCCAGGAACGTGTCCGTTAACGTTTGAACGGCTCCCGTTACCAGATCCTGTTTGGCGACGTGTTGAGCACCGCCACTGGTGCTAATCATCACCATTGATTTTCCATCACTGGCTACATCCGCATCCTGGTTCTGAGCGCCTTCCCAGGTAATGCGCTGTGATGCACCACCATTGATGCTGATTTTGTAGATCTGCGGCGCACCGGCCTGGTCAGAGGTATACGCCAGCGTCTGGCTGTCCGGGAACCAGGTTGGTTCAGTGCTGTTATAGCGACCATCTGTAATCTGACGAATCTGCCCGGAGGCCAGGTCCATAACATAGAGATTCAGACTACCGGTTTTAGACAGGGCGAAGGCCAGCTTGGTGCCGTCCGGTGAGAAGGCTGGCGCACCATTGTGACGCGGGAATGAAGCGACCTGACGGACAGAGCCGTTAGACAAGGTCTGAATCACCAGCGCTGACTTGCCGCTTTCAAAGGTTACATATGCCAGTTTGCTGCCATCGGGCGACCAGGCAGGCGACATCAGCGGTTGCGGTGAACGGTGCACGACAAACTGGTTGTAACCGTCGTAATCGGCAACGCGCAGTTCATACGGGAACTGACCGCCGTTGGTCTGTACCACATAGGCGATACGGGTGCGGAACGCCCCTTTAATGCCGGTCAGTTTCTGGAACGCCTCATCACTGACGGTGTGCGCCGCATAGCGCAGCCACTGTTTCGTAATTTTATAGGAGTTTTGCGCCAGCACGGTACCTGGCGCACCTGCGGTATCCACCAGCTGGTAGGACACCTGATAGCTGCCATCAGCATTCGGCTGAATCTGTCCAACAACCACGGCATCAATACCCAGTGCGCTCCATGCAGCTGGCTGCACTTCCTGAGCACTGGTCGGCTGCTGCGGCAGACGTGAACGATCAAGCGGGTTAAATTTACCGCTGTTACGCAGGTCAGCTGCGACGATACCACCGATATCTTCCGGTGCCGCGCCTGGGCCAGACCATTTAAACGGAACCACACCGATAGGGCGCGCGCTGTTGACGCCCTGGGTGATTTCAATGCGAACCTCTGCATGCAGCACCGCTGCCCACAGCAGGATAAAAAAGCCTAACGTTACGCGAAGAGCTTGCTTCATTTTATCTCCCTTATCTGAACCTGAGTCCGCGATAATTGGCACTGTTCCTGAAAACCACGAGTACAACTAGAGTACGGCAAGCTAACCATAGATCAACCTGCCGCAGGTTACTGCATTATTGCGGTCTGAAACGCATCGGGGCGTTTTTAAACACTTCGTACACCGCTTGTGAAGGCGGTTTCGGAATATGTGCCTGCTTCGCCGCCGCGATAGCGGCCTGGCACAGCGCCGGATCGCCGCCTTCTGATTTAACATCAATCAGCATGCCATCAGGAGCAAGTTTAATACGTAAGTCACAGCTTTTGCCGCTATACAGGTCCGCATCGTAGAAACGGCTCTGAATTGCGCTGGTGATCTGCCCAAGATACGCATTCACATCTGCGCCAGAAGCACCCGCCTTCTTCTGATTACCCTGCCCTGCTGCTCCACCCGACGCGCCGCTTTTCGGTGCATTCTTACCGGACGCTAAGCCGCCCAGCAGGTCATCGACGTCGCTGTCATTGGCGGCATCAGCGGCCGCTTTCGCTTTCGCCTCGGCTTTTGCCTTCGCATCCGCTTTTGCTTTGGCAGCAGCCTCCGCTTTCGCTTTGGCGGCGGCGTCCGCTTTTTCTTTGGCGGCCTTTTCTTTCGCTGCGGCGGCCGCTTTCTCTTTCGCTTCCTGGGCGGCTGCGGCTTTCGCTTCCGCTGCGGCTTTGGCTTCAGCCGCTTTCGCTTCTTTCGCGGCTTCCGCTTTAGCCTGTTTCGCCGCTTCGGCCTTAGCTTGTTTTGCGGCTTCGGCAGCCTCAGCTTTCGCCTGCTGCTCGGCCTGCTTCTTCGCTTCTGCGGCTGCGGCTTTCGCCTCTTGCTCAGCCTGCTTCTTCGCCTCTGCTGCGGCCTTCTTCGCCTCTTCCTGCGCCTTCATCTTTGCGTCTGCCGCGGCTTTCGCCTGTGCATCCGCTTCCGCTTTCGCATCGGCTTTCGCTTTCGCCGCGGCCGCTTCGGCGGCTTTCTGTTGCGCCTCGGCCTGTTTCGCTGCGGCTTCGGCGGCCTTCTGCTGTTCAGCCTGCGCTTTCGCCTGCTGTTTCGCGTCTTCCTGTGCCTGCAGTCGCTCTTTTTCCAGCTCTTTCAGCCGCTGCTGTTCAGCCGCTTGTTTCTGCTGAAGCTCTTCGGCCTGCTGCTGGGCCTGTTTCTGGCGCTGCTGCTCCGCACGCTGACTGTCGCTTTGCTGATTCTGCTGACGGTTATACTGTTCAACCACCGCACCGGGATCGACCATGACCGCTTCTATATCGCTACCGCCACCGCCGCCGCTGGCCTCAATGTGCTCATTAAACGAGCTCCATATCAGCAGGGCGATCAGCACGATATGCAGAATCACCGAAATGATTATCGCGCGCTTTAACTTTTCGTTTTGCTCGGTTGCCTTCGACACACTCGGTTCCCAAAAACGGTTCGACTTTAAATCGGCTGCGTCATCAAACCGACAGATTTAACCCCTGCCTGATGCAGCAGGTTCAGCGCCTTGATGATTTCATCATAAGGTACCTCTTTGGCACCACCGATCAAAAAGACGGTTTTCGGATTGGCTTCCAGACGACGTTGCGCTTCGCTAATCACCTGTTCTGGCGGCAACTGCGGCAAACGATCGTGATCGACGACCATGCTGTATTGTCCCACGCCGGAAACTTCAACAATCACGGGTGGGTTATCATCACTGGAAACCGTCTTAGAATCTGTTGCATCGGGCAAATCCACTTCCACGCTTTGCGTGATGATGGGGGCCGTTGCCATAAAGATCAGCAGCAGCACCAGCAAAACGTCCAGCAGTGGAACGATGTTAATTTCCGACTTTAGCTCGCGGCGACCGCGACCACGCACTCGGGCCATCATTTACCTCTGTTTACTTAGCGCTGTCGCTGGAGAAAGCCTGACGATGCAGGATAGCCGTAAACTCTTCCATAAAGTTGTCGTAGCCCTGCTCCAGTTTATTGACGCGCTGGTTCAGTCGGTTGTACGCCATTACGGCAGGAATCGCAGCAAACAGACCGATCGCGGTGGCGATCAATGCTTCTGCAATCCCCGGTGCCACCATCTGCAGGGTGGCCTGTTTGACCGCCCCCAGGGCAATAAACGCATGCATAATCCCCCAGACCGTACCAAACAGACCGATATAAGGACTGATTGAGCCAACCGTGCCCAGGAAAGGAATGTGGGTTTCCAGCGCTTCGAGTTCGCGATTCATGGAAATGCGCATGGCCCTGCTCGCGCCTTCAACAGCCGCTTCAGGCGCATGATTATTCGCGCGATGTAAACGGGCAAACTCTTTGAAGCCGGCGTAGAAGATTTGCTCGGCACCCGCCAGCTCTTCACGACGTCCCTGACTTTCCTGATAGAGGCGAGACAGTTCAACGCCGGACCAGAATTTGTCTTCAAAGGCTTCAGCTTCCCTTCCCGCCGCATTCAGAATTCGCGTGCGCTGGATGATGATTGCCCAGGAAGCAATCGAAAAGCCGATCAAAATCAACATGATAAGTTTGACCAGAAGGCTCGCCTTCAGGAACAAATCAAGAACGTTCATGTCAGTCACTGCTTGAACTCCGCGACAATAGACTTGGGAAGCGCAATCGGCTTCATTAGGTGTGGGTTGATGCAGGCAATCAGGACCTCTGCCTCATTGAGCACTTTGCCTTCTGCGTTCACGATACGCTGGGAGAATGTCATCGTCGCCCGCGTCATTGATGTCACTTCGCTCTGGATCTCCAGAAGGTCATCAAGACGTGCCGCCGAAAGATAGTCCACCGTCATGCGCCGTACCACAAAAGCAACCTGCTGTTCTAACAGCGCCTGCTGATTGAAATGGTGCTGACGCAGCATTTCGGTACGTGCTCGTTCATAAAAAGCGATATAGCTGGCGTGATAAACCACACCACCGGCATCGGTATCTTCATAGTAGACCCGAACCGGCCAGCGAAACAGCGTTGTACTCACTCTACATCCCGGCCTCGTTTTAAACGTTGCTACTATACGCAAGACAATTAGGGTTGGGAATGGGCTGTCAGAGCCAGGAGAAAATAATTATCAGTTGGTTACAACCGGACGTCATTAATGGAGGTTTCTTGACCAGACGCTGAAGTAAACTCACGCGCCTGGGGTGAAGGGTGACAGGTCGTCAGCGATAAAAGTGACTCAGCGCCCAGAAGAGTACCAGTAAGGCGGGCAATGGCGCAAAGAACGCACGCCAGCGTAAACGGCGCGGACGGAATCCGCTGCCGTGAATAACCCCCGTGCAGACCGCCCAAATCAGTACGATGCCCTGCCATAGCAGGATGCCTTCCGGGCGGGTTGCATAGCGCGCGGGGTCCCATAACAGGCAGCCGGCCAGCCATAAGGCGAGTATCAGAGAAAGGGCCCGGAGCGGGCCCTTATCCATCAGGCGATAACCTGTCTGAATGCCTGTGCGCATTACGACTGGCGTTCCGCGTCGGCGCTGTCTTCGATATGTTCTATCGCCAGCGCGGTGATGATGCCAAAGGCACAGGCCAGCAGGGTGCCGAGAATCCAGGCAAAATACCACATATGTCGTCTCCTTTATTAATAGAGTGCGTTACTGTTGCGCTCAACATGTTCTTTAGTGATACGACCAAACATTTTCCAGTAACACCAACTGGTATAGAGCAGAATAACCGGCACAAAAATTATCGCCGCGAAGGTCATTATTTCCAGCGTCAGCAAACTGGAGGTGGCGTCCCACATGGTCAGGCTGGTGCCGGGAACGGTACTGGACGGCATAATGAACGGAAACATCGCGATGCCGGCGGTCATGATGACGCAGGCCAGCGTCAGCGATGAGCAGAGAAACGCCCAGCCGCCCTTCTCTCCGCGCGAACACATTACGGTCAGTAAGGGCAACACCACGCCCAGAAGCGGGAATAAACACAACACAGGATGCTGCTGGAAATTCACCATCCAGGCCCCCGCTTCGCGCACCACGGTTTTCCCCAGGGGATTAGAAGCAGCGAAGTGATCAAGCGTGCTGGTCACCACATAGCCGTCAATACCGTACCTTACCCAGACGCCAGCCAGCGCGAAACACGCCATCATCACCAGCGCGGCAATCTGCGCCGTGATGCGTGAACGCAGGTGCAGTTCGCCCGTGGTGCGCATTTGCAGATAGGTCGCACCCTGCGTCAGTATCATGGCAACGCTCACCACACCGGCCAGCAGTGCAAAGGGGTTCAGCAGCTGGAAAAAGTTTCCGGTGTAATACAGCCGCATGTACTCGTCGGCATGAAAAGGCACGCCCTGCAGCAGATTGCCAAAGGCGACGCCGATCACCAGCGGCGGGACAAAGCTGCCGATAAAAATGCCCCAGTCCCAGGCACCGCGCCAGTGTGCATCTTCGATTTTTGAGCGATAGTCAAAGCCTACCGGACGGAAGTACAACGAGGCCAGCACCAGAATCATCGCCACGTAGAAGCCGGAAAACGCGGCGGCGTACACCATCGGCCAGGCGGCAAACAGTGCGCCACCGGCGGTGATCAACCAGACCTGATTGCCGTCCCAGTGCGGCGCGATAGAATTGATCATCACACGACGCTCGGTATCGGTCCGGCCTAATACGCGCGTCAGCATCCCGACGCCCATATCGAAACCATCGGTGACGGCAAAGCCCACCAGCAGAATGCCGATTAGCAGCCACCAGACAAAGCGCAGAACTTCATAATCAAACATGGGGCTTCTCCTTATCCACGCACCGGCTGAGCGTTTTTAACGATCTGTTCATGGTGATAGCGCCCTGTTTTCAGGCTGCTGGGCCCCAGACGCGCGAACTTAAACATCAGGTACATCTCGGCCACCAGAAACAGGGTATACAGTCCGCAAATCAGTATCATTGAGAACAGGACATCGCCCACGGTCAGCGTGGAGTTCGCAATCGCGGTGGGCAGGACTTCCCCAATCGCCCAGGGCTGACGACCGTACTCCGCCACAAACCAGCCCGCTTCTACCGCAATCCACGGCAGCGGAATGCCGTACAGTGCGGCTTTGAGTAACCAGCGCTGTTGACCAATGCGATTTCGAATCACACTCCAGAATGACAGTGCAATGACGCCGAGCAGCAGCACGCCGCAAAGCACCATGATACGGAACGCAAAGTAGAGCGGTGCGACGCGAGGAATCGAATCCTGCGTGGCCTGTTTAATCTGCGCTTCACTGGCATCCGACACGTTCGCGGTATAGCGTTTTAACAGCAGACCATAACCCAGGTCTTTTTTGCTGTGGTTAAAGGCATCGCGGACGGCCGGATCGGTATTGCCCTGTCGCAGTTCATCCAGCAGCGCGTAAGCCTTCATACCGTTACGAATTCGCACTTCGTGTTGCGCCAGCAGTTCTTTTAGTCCGGTCACCGGCGTATCGGTCGACCGCGTGGCAATGAGCCCTAAGAGATAAGGGATCTGGATCGCATACTTGTTGTGCTGTGCTGACTGATCGGGCACGCCAAAGAGCGTAAAGGCGGCCGGTGCCGGTTGGGTTTCCCATTCCGCTTCAATAGCGGCCAGCTTGGTTTTCTGTACGTCGCCCATCTCGTAACCGGATTCGTCACCCAGCACAATCACCGACAGCACCGCCGCCATGCCGAAACTGGCCGCGATAGCAAAAGAGCGTTTTGCAAACGCCATGTCACGGCCTTTCAGTAAATACCAGGCGCTGATGCCTAAAATAAACATGGCTCCTGTGGTATAGCCTGCCGCCACGGTATGCACGAATTTCACCTGCGCAACCGGGTTTAATACCAGCTCAGAGAAGCTCACCATCTCCATGCGCATGGTTTCAAAGTTAAACTCAGAGGCGATGGGGTTTTGCATCCAGCCATTCGCTACCAGAATCCACAGTGCCGACATATTCGAACCGATTGCGACCAGCCAGGTCACCGCCAGATGCTGTACTTTACCCAGGCGATCCCAGCCGAAAAAGAACAGGCCCACAAAGGTGGATTCCAGGAAGAAAGCCATTAAGCCTTCAATCGCGAGCGGCGCACCAAAAATATCGCCAACATAATGAGAATAATAAGACCAGTTGGTGCCGAACTGAAATTCCATTGTCAGTCCGGTGGCCACGCCCAGGGCAAAGTTAATACCAAACAACTTGCCCCAGAACTTGGTCATATCTTTATAGATTTGTTTACCACTCAGGACGTATACCGTTTCCATGATGGCCAGTAAAAACGCCATACCGAGCGTTAATGGCACAAACAGAAAATGGTACATCGCCGTTAAGGCAAACTGTAAACGCGACAGTTCGACGATATCTAGCATAAAAACTCCTTGCTCCTCGCATGAACGCCTGAGCCGTGTGGGCCGAATAAGCGTCAGGAACGACTGATTATTGATTCCAGTTTTATCATCGGCAGGTCATAACGCTGTGCGGCCTGAGATGAGGGAGTAGCGGTTAATCTAACCTGGTTAAACATCAACGCAGCGGCGTAGTTCAAACGCTTAACGGGGGATAAATAAAAATTGATGCTTTCCCGTATTTGAACAAACGTTTGTTTATTTTTTTAAAAGGCTGGATTGATGCAGCGCAATTTAAGCGCTTAACGGTAGGCTTTGCTAGCGGTAAAGTTTGTTATATATAAGGGGAAGTTGATCTGGAATAATGAAGCAAAGATAAAAATATGTTCTTAAGCGTTCTTTGTTAAAAAATTGTCTCTTATTAATTTTTAATTATAAAGAAATTTAACTTTGATCCCTGTTTAATAACTTAACGATCCGCGACGACGATGCGGTGGGCTGAATTCATCATAGCAAATAAACGGGGCAATACTTAAATTAATTTAATGGTTATTTCACGTTCTTATTCAATATCTAAAAACGGGCCTGAGGGCAGCGTATTTTTTAAGTGAGTGACAGGCAATCATCCTGCCTGCAATTCGCCCTGCCCGTCCGGCCAGCGCCCTTTTTTCACTACCCACGTTCGTGACCGGCCTTGTGGCTGTGCGGCAATGTTTTGCCAGCCATAAAAAAAGCCACCCGAAGGTGGCTTTTTCAGTGGATGCGATTACTTCGCTGGCAGAACGGCTTTAACAGCATCACCGATGTCAGCCAGGCTGCGTACGGTTTTCACGCCCGCCGCTTCCAGTGCAGCAAACTTCTCGTCTGCCGTACCTTTACCGCCGGCGATGATGGCGCCTGCATGGCCCATACGTTTGCCTTTCGGCGCGGTCACGCCTGCGATGTAGCCCACAACCGGCTTGGTCACGTGATCTTTGATAAAGGCAGCCGCTTCTTCTTCCGCGCTGCCCCCGATTTCACCGATCATGACGATCGCTTCAGTCTGTGGATCGTCCTGGAACATTTTCAGGATGTCGATGAAGTTAGAACCCGGGATCGGGTCACCACCAATACCAACACAGGTAGACTGGCCGTAACCGATATCGGTAGTCTGCTTAACGGCTTCATACGTCAGCGTACCTGAACGCGATACGATACCGACGCGGCCTGGCTGATGAATGTGGCCCGGCATGATACCGATCTTACATTCGCCTGGGGTGATCACACCCGGGCAGTTTGGCCCGATCATGCGAACGCCCGCTTCATCCAGCTTCATTTTCACGGTCAGCATATCCAGCGTCGGGATGCCTTCGGTGATGGTGATGATCAGCTTGATGCCGGCATCGATCGCTTCCAGGATACCGTCTTTACAGAACGGAGCCGGAACGTAGATGACGGTAGCCGTTGCGCCAGTGGCTTCAACCGCTTCACGCACGGTGTTAAACACCGGCAGGCCCAGATGAGTGGTGCCGCCTTTGCCTGGCGTCACACCGCCGACCAGCTGCGTGCCGTAAGCCAGCGCCTGCTCAGAGTGGAACGTCCCTTGTCCGCCGGTGAAACCCTGGCAAATGACTTTGGTGTTTTTGTCGATCAAAATGGACATTATTTACCCTCCGCAGCAGCAACAACACGCTGTGCCGCGTCTGTCAGACTGGTTGCTGCAATGATGTTCAGACCACTGTCCGCCAGTTTCTTAGCGCCCAGCTCAGCGTTGTTACCTTCCAGACGTACCACAACCGGTACGTTCACACCCACTTCTGCCACTGCACCGATGATGCCGTCTGCGATCAGGTCGCAACGCACGATGCCGCCGAAGATGTTAACGAAAACCGCTTTCACGGCGTCGTCAGACAGGATGATTTTGAAGGCTTCCGTTACGCGCTCTTTGGTCGCGCCACCGCCGACATCCAGGAAGTTTGCTGGCTGACCGCCGTGGTGCTTAACGATGTCCATGGTGCCCATCGCCAGGCCTGCGCCGTTAACCATACAACCGATGTTGCCTTCCAGCGCAACATAGTTCAGTTCCCACTGCGTTGCGTGTGCTTCACGTGGGTCTTCCTGGCTTGGATCGCGCATTTCACGCAGCTCTGGCTGACGGAACAGGGCATTGCCATCGGCACCCAGTTTGCCATCCAGACAGATCAGGTCGCCCTGTTTGGTGATGACCAGCGGGTTGATCTCAACCATCGCCAGGTCACGTTCCAGGAACATGGTCGCCAGACCCATGAAAATTTTGGTGAACTGGCTGACTTGCTTGCCGGTCAGGCCCAGTTTGAACGCCAACTCACGGCCCTGATAAGGCTGAGGACCGGTCAGCGGATCGAGCGCCATTTTGTGGATCAGGTGCGGAGTTTCTTCCGCCACTTTCTCGATTTCCACGCCACCTTCGGTTGACGCCATGAAGATCACGCGACGCGTTGCACGGTCGACCACGGCACCCAGATACAGCTCCTGATCGATGTCGGTCGCCGCTTCAACCAGAATCTGGTTTACCGGCTGGCCATTGGCGTCAGTTTGGTAGGTCACCAGACGTTTACCCAGCCAGTTTTCAGCGAAAGCACGGATGTCTTCTTTACTGTTAACTACCTTCACACCGCCCGCTTTACCGCGGCCACCGGCATGAACCTGACATTTAACTACCCACGGGCCTGCACCGATTTTCGATGCCGCTTCTTCTGCTTCACGTGGTGTAGTACAGGCGTAGCCGGTCGGTGCTGGCATGCCATACCGTGCAAACAGCTGTTTAGCCTGGTATTCGTGTAAGTTCATGATGTTCTATCCATTCAGATCTGAAAAGAGTATTGAGGTTGGGCACGCAACGCGTGCCCAGTGATGAATCAGACATCCAGCAGCAGACGCGCCGGATCTTCCAGCATCTCTTTCACTGCGACCAGATAGCCGACAGATTCACGACCATCGATCAAACGGTGATCATAAGAGAGCGCCAGGTACATCATTGGCAGGATCACAACCTGACCATTCACCGCCATAGGACGATCTTTAATGGCGTGCATGCCCAGGATTGCGCTCTGTGGCGGGTTGATGATTGGCGTTGACATCAGTGAACCAAACACACCACCGTTGGTGATGGTGAAGTTACCGCCCGTCAGATCGTCAACCGTCAGCTTGCCGTCACGGCCTTTTACTGCCAGTTCTTTAATTTTCTTCTCGATGTCAGCCATGCTCAGCGCATCCACATCACGCAGAACAGGGGTCACCAGGCCGCGTGGGGTAGAAACGGCGATGCTGACATCAAAGTAGTTGTGGTAAACCACGTCTTCGCCATCAATTGAGGCGTTGACTTCAGGGTAACGCTTCAGCGCTTCCACCACGGCTTTAATGTAGAACGACATAAAGCCCAGACGCACACCGTGACGCTTCTCGAACGCTTCGCCGTACTGCTTACGCAGATCCATAATCGGCTTCATGTTGATTTCGTTGAAGGTTGTCAACATGGCGGTGCTGTTCTTGGCTTCCAGCAGACGTTCCGCGACGCGCTTGCGCAGGCGCGTCATTGGCACACGTTTTTCGCTGCGGTTAGCCACAGGCTGCTGGGCAGGCTGCGCGTCAGATGCCGGTGCCGCGGCTTTGTCTGCCTGCGGTTTGTTCGCCAGATGTTTTTCAACATCTTCGCGCGTTAAACGTCCACCCACGCCGGTGCCTTTGATCTGTGAGGCATCAAGGTTGTGTTCGGCAATCAGACGACGAATCGCCGGGCTCAGCGCATCGTTGCTCTCTTCTTCCAGAGAAGCGGTCTGACGCTGGGCTGGTGTGGATTCGTTGCTGTCGACTTTCGCACTGCTTTCTTTGCCAGCGCTGTTGCCTTCTTTCAGGCGGCCGAGAATCTGACGAGAGGTAACGGTTGCCCCTTCCTCTTCCAGTACGGCTTCCAGCACGCCGTCCGCAGACGCCGGCACTTCCAGAACCACTTTGTCGGTTTCAATTTCGACGATGACTTCATCGCGACTGACTGCATCGCCTGGTTTCTTGTGCCAGGTTGCTACTGTGGCATCTGCAACCGATTCAGGCAGGTCGGGAACGAGAATATCTACGCTACTCATTATCTTTCCTTTTAATTAATTGACGTTCAGTGCGTCATTAACCAGGTCTTGCTGCTGTTGTTGATGTACGGACATATAACCCACGGCCGGTGAAGCCGATGCCGGGCGACCTGCATAACGCAGCGTTGCACCAAACGGTACCACATCACGGAAATGGTGCTGGCTACAGTACCAGGCACCCTGGTTCAGTGGCTCTTCCTGACACCAGACAAAATCCTGTACGTGGGAATACGCTTTTAACGCTTCCTGTACCGCCTGATGCGGGAACGGGTAAAGTTGTTCGATACGCACGATAGCGACATCGGTTTTTTCGTCTTTACGACGCTGTTCCAGCAGATCGTAGTAGACCTTACCGGAGCACAGCACGACGCGCTTGATGCCTTGCGGATCCAGATCGTCAATTTCGCCGATCGCTGGCTGGAAGCTGCCGTTTGCCAGTTCATCCAGCGAGGAAATCGCCAGAGGATGACGCAACAGCGACTTCGGTGACATCACCACCAGCGGACGGCGCATACCGCGCAGCGCCTGACGACGCAGCATGTGGTAAACCTGAGCCGGTGTTGAGGGTACGCAGACCTGCATGTTCTGCTCAGCGCAGAGCTGCAGATAACGTTCCAGACGGGCGGAGGAGTGCTCAGGGCCCTGACCTTCATAGCCGTGTGGCAGCAGCATCACCAGGCCACACATACGGCCCCATTTTTGCTCGCCGGAGCTGATGAACTGGTCAATCACCACCTGCGCACCGTTAGCAAAATCGCCGAACTGCGCTTCCCAAATGGTCAGCACGCGCGGCTCTGCGGTGGCATAACCGTATTCAAAGGCCAGCACGGCTTCTTCAGACAGGACGGAGTCCCAGACTTTGAATTCACCCTGACTGTTATGAATATGGTGTAGTGGCGTGTAGGTTGAACCGTTGGTCTGATTGTGGATCACGGCATGACGGTGGAAGAAGGTGCCACGGCCGGAGTCTTCACCCGACAAACGTACCGGAATGCCTTCATCGACCAGCGTGGCGTACGCCAGGTTTTCAGCGCCGCCCCAGTCAAACGCTTTCTCGCCTTCGGCCATCAGCTTACGATCGTTATAGATCTTGGCGACGCGAGACTGGACTTCAATCTCTTCAGGGATCTGGCTGATACGCAGCGCCAGCTCCTTCAGACGCTTCATGTCCACCTGAGCCGGATAGGGTTCATCCCACTCGTGATTCAGATACGGTGACCACGTGAAGGAGTGCAGGCTCATCGGACGCCATTCTGGCACCACGCATTCGCCGGCATCCAGCGCATCACGGTACAGATTGACCATCTCGGTGGCATCTTCCTGTGACGCGACACCTTCGCTTTCCAGACGATCGGCGTAGATTTTACGCGGGGTGGGATGCTTTTTGATTTTCTGGTACATCAACGGCTGCGTGGCGCTTGGCTCATCCGCTTCGTTGTGACCATGGCGGCGATAGCACACCAAATCGATAAACACATCGCGTTTAAAGGTATTGCGATAGTCCAGCGCCAGTCGGGTCACAAAGGCCACCGCTTCCGGATCGTCCGCATTGACGTGGAAAATCGGTGCCAGCACCATTTTACCAATGTCAGTACAGTACGGTGTAGAACGCGCGTCTTTCGGATTCGAGGTGGTGAAACCCACCTGGTTGTTGATCACGATACGCACGGTGCCACCGACTTCATAGCCGCGGGCCTGAGACATGTTCAGGGTTTCCTGCACCACGCCCTGACCAATGACCGCCGCATCACCGTGAATAGTGATGGGCAGCACTTTGTTGCTGACCGGCTCAGCCAGACGATCCAGACGGGCACGCACCGACCCCATGACCACCGGGCTGACAATTTCCAGGTGAGACGGGTTAAAGGCCAGCGCCAGGTGTACCAGACCGCCTTCGGTTTCGATATCCGATGAGAAGCCCATGTGATATTTCACATCACCGGTGCCCAGGTGTTCTTTATGTTTGCCTGAGAACTCGTCGAACAGATCCTGTGGCTTTTTACCCAGCACGTTAATCAGGACGTTGAGACGGCCACGGTGCGCCATCCCCAGCACCACTTCGCGGGTGCCGCTTTTACCTGCATGACGAATCATCTCACGCAGCATAGGCACCAGTGCATCACCGCCTTCCAGCGAGAAGCGTTTGGCACCCGGGAATTTTGCGCCCAGATATTTTTCAAGGCCTTCTGCCGCAGTCAGCTCTTTCAGGAAACCTTTTTTCTCTTCACCGCTGAACGAACAGTGGCCAGCACCGGATTCGAGACGCTGCTGAATCCAGCGTTTCTCTTCGGTGTTGTTGATGTGCATGTACTCTGCACCAATCGAACCACAGTAAGTCTGCTTCAGCGCCTCGAACAGATCGGCCAGCTTCATGGTTTCTTTGCCAATAGCAAAAGAACCTACGTTAAAGCTTTCCTGAAAATCGGCGTCGGTCAGATCGTGAAAAGCAGGGTCGAGATCGGCAACACGGTCCTGTTTCCACAGGCCAAGCGGATCCAGGTTTGCTTCCTGATGGCCGCGAAAACGAAACGCGTTGATCAGTTGCAGCACTTTCACTTGCTTGGAGTTGGTTGCCGGATCGGTGACTGAGGAGGTGTAACGAGATGCGTCTTTCGCCAGGCGACGGAAATATTCGCGGGTCGCGGAGTGGAACTGCTCAGGTTTCACTCCCGTGCCTGGTAACTGTTGGAACATCGAGCGCCACACTGCATCCACAGAGTCAGGATCGGTCAGGAAATCCTCATAGAGTTGCTCTATGTAAGACTGATTCGCGCCGGCCAGCCAGGAGGAGTCCAGCCAGGGCTTCATCGCGCTGTTCTGCATTGTGATCCCTTAAGCAATGTTATGCTTTATTGAGGTTTCATTTGTTGCCGCTTTCGCGGTTTGCCGTAGTGAGTTCAGCGATACGAGCACTGTGCGCAGCGCGCGCCCGGCCCGTAAGGGAACCTTTGTAAACGTGGTCGAAACCGCGTTTAAAGAGGCTTCCGTAAAACACCGGGAACCTGAGGTTCCCGGCTGTATCACTATGCCCCGCGTTGCAGCAGCATCGACTTGATATGGCCGATGGCGCGCGTGGGGTTAAGACCTTTAGGACACACGCTGACACAGTTCATGATGCTGTGGCAGCGGAACACGCTGAATGCATCGCTCAGATTATCCAGACGCGCATCGGTTTCGGTGTCGCGACTGTCAATAATGAAGCGGTATGCCGCCAGCAGACCCGCAGGCCCGATGAATTTATCGGGATTCCACCAGAACGACGGGCATGAGGTTGAGCAACAGGCGCAGAGAATACACTCATACAGGCCGTCCAGATGCTCACGCTCGCCCGGCGTCTGCAGATGCTCACGCGCAGGTGGGTTTTCACCGTTGTTCAACAAGAAAGGCTTAATTTTCTCATACTGAGTATAAAACTGACTCATGTCTACCACGAGGTCGCGCACCACAGGCAGGCCAGGCAGAGGACGAATCACAATCTTCTGCTTACCGTTGCCTAAGGCGGAAACCGGCGTAATGCAGGCCAGGCCGTTTTTACCGTTCATGTTCAGGCCATCTGATCCGCACACGCCTTCACGGCACGAGCGACGGAAAGCCAGCGTAGGATCCTTTTCTTTTAAACGGATCAACGCGTCCAGCAGCATCATGTCACGGCCATCTTCCGCTTCCAGGCTGTAATCCTGCATGCGCGGTTTATCATCGACGTCCGGGTTATAACGATAGATCGAAAATTCTAGTCTCATGATGATCTCCGCAATTAGTAGGTACGCGCTTTTGGCGGGAAGGCCGCACGCAGTTTCGGTTGCATGTTCACCTCACGGCGCGTCATGCTTTCCGTTTGCGGAACATAGAGGCTATGGCACAGCCAGTTCGCATCATCACGTTCCGGATAGTCGAAGCGGCTGTGTGCACCACGGCTTTCTGTACGGAAGTTAGCCGCAACCGCTGTGGCATAGGCGGTTTCCATCAGGTTATCCAGCTCAAGGCACTCGATACGCTGTGTATTGAAGTCGGGTGAACGGTCATCCAGACGCGCAGACTTCAGGCGCTCACGAATCACTTTCAGCTCTTCAAGACCTTCACGCATGGCATCACCTTCGCGGAAAACCGAGAAGTTGTTCTGCATGCAGCGTTGCAACGCTTTACGGATTTCAACCGGATCTTCACCCGTGGTGTTGTTCTCCCAGCGATTGAAGCGCGCCATGGCAGCATCGATGTTTTCCTGACTGGCTTCGCGCAGTTCGCCCTGCTCTTCCAGACATTCAAGCAGATGAACACCCGCCGCGCGACCAAAGACCACCAGGTCCAGCAGTGAGTTTCCGCCCAGACGGTTCGCGCCGTGAACAGATACGCAGGCGATTTCACCCACAGCGAACAGGCCCGGAATCACTTCATCTTCGCCCTGCGCATTGACGCGCAGCGCCTGGCCGGTCACTTTGGTCGGTACGCCGCCCATCATGTAGTGACAGGTTGGGATAACAGGAATCGGCTCTTTAATCGGGTCAACGTGCGCAAAGGTACGGGACAGTTCCAGGATTCCCGGCAGACGTGACTCCAGCACTTCGGCACCCAGATGGTCAAGTTTCAACTTGATGTGCGGGCCCCATGGACCATCACAGCCCCGGCCTTCACGAATTTCCACCATCATAGAACGGGCCACCACGTCACGACCTGCCAGGTCTTTGGCGTTTGGCGCATAGCGCTCCATGAAGCGCTCACCGTGTTTGTTCAGCAGATAGCCGCCTTCACCGCGACAGCCCTCGGTGACCAGCACACCCGCACCTGCGATACCGGTTGGGTGGAACTGCCACATTTCCATGTCCTGCACCGGTACACCTGCGCGCAGCGCCATGCCAACACCGTCGCCAGTGTTAATGTGGGCATTGGTCGTCGACTGATAGATACGTCCTGCACCACCGGTCGCCAGAATGGTCGCCTTGGCTTTGAAGTAGACGGTTTCACCGGTTTCCATGCAGATAGCAGTACAACCCACAATCGCATCGTCGTCATTCTTGACCAGATCCAGTGCATACCATTCGGAGAAGATGGTGGTTTTGTTTTTCAGGTTCTGCTGATACAGCGTATGCAGCAGGGCGTGGCCAGTACGGTCAGCTGCCGCGGCAGTACGCGCCGCCTGCTCACCACCGAAGTTTTTTGACTGACCACCAAACGGACGCTGATAAACGCGGCCGTCATCAAGACGGGAGAAAGGTAAGCCCATGTGTTCCAGTTCCAGAATCGCTTCCGGACCGACGTGGCACATGTATTCAATCGCGTCCTGGTCGCCGATATAGTCGGAGCCTTTGACGGTGTCATACATATGCCATTCCCAGTTATCGTCATGGGTATTGCCTAGCGCAACGGTAATACCGCCCTGCGCGGATACCGTATGAGAACGGGTTGGGAACACTTTGGACAGCAGGGCGCACGTCTGGCCCGACTGGGAGATTTGCAGTGCCGCGCGCATACCCGCGCCACCTGCGCCGATCACCACGGCATCAAATTCTCTGACTGGTAACTTCATTTACACACCCCACACCACAACAAACCCATAAATTGCATATGACAACAGTGCCACCACGATAACCAGCTGTAACAGCAAACGCGCCGCCAGCGATTTCACGTAGTCCGTTAAGACCTGCCACATACCAATCCAGCCGTGGATCAGGATGGAAAACAGCGTCAGGAGCGTGAACACTTTTGTAAATGCTGAGGCAAAGAAGCCACGCCAGATGTCATACGTCAGCGTGTCTGTCATCACCACGAAACCGAGCATGTAGATGATGTAAAGCGTAATAAGGATTGCCGACGCGCGCAGCAACAGCCAGTCCTGAATGCCATTGCGACCCAACGCGGATGCATTGCTTACCATACGAGGACTCCTGCTAAGATTGAAAGCACGACAGTAATACCAAATGTCACCTGCGCAGAACGCTTACCTGCTTCGAGCGTTTCCGCCAGATAACCAAAATCCATTAACATATGACGTATCCCGCCCACCGTATGATAGGCCAACGCGGTCAGAATGCCCCACATGATAAACTTCACAAAGAAGCCGCTCATGATAGATGCCGCGTGCTGAAAACCTTCAGGAGAGGAGAGAGAAAGACCGAGAAGCCACAACAGGATGCCGAGAGCAACCAGAGTGATGACGCCGGAGACACGGTGGAGAATGGACGATATTGCAGTAACGGGAAACCGGATCGTCGAGAGATCCAAGTTGACAGGTCTTTGTTTTTTCACGGTTTTGCCCACACAGCTCTTTTTTATTTTGCTTCCTCCGGAAGACAGGCCCAAACCCGAAAAAAAGGTTCAGTCTTAATCCGTCACCAAAATAGCAACATCCAGTGTTAAATGACGTGGTACAAACGCTGGGTGGCTCCTGGTGTCAGGGTGTTCCGGAGACCTGGCCGGAAGTATAGGACGATCACATTCTGATTACAATTCCCCTACAAACTCTTTGGAGAATTTTCGATGGAACAGTGATCCCACTCACGTTTTTCACAATTCATACAAATTTAATTATCTGATTTGACAATAGTTCAACAATTCAGTTACAAACTAGTCCGATAAAATCCTATGATGCACAAAAGTTATGGGGATACACTTTCTCCTAAGCTGAAGTTATGTAACATTGTCGGTAACCGCTTTAAATACCATCAGGTTATTGGTTACAAAGAAGTTATGTCCTGACCGGATCTTTAACAACCGCGATATGCACATGTCACGGCTTTACATTTCCAGTGGAACGCGCCTCTCACTCTGTACCCTTCACTGCTTATAATGCAGAGTGACACCGTGAAGTACTGCCAAATTGCAACATGCACGCGTTTCAGGTGTCGAAAGATCCTTACCTGCCTAAGGCGCTATGGAGACGAAAATGACAGATAAAAAAGTGACGCTAACCCTATCAGATGAAACGTCCATTGAACTGGGTGTACTGCAAGGCACGCTGGGCCAGGATGTCGTCGATGTCCGTCAACTGGGTTCCAACGGCCTGTTTACCTTCGATCCTGGTTTCACGTCTACAGCGTCCTGCGAATCAAAAATCACCTTTATCGATGGTGATGAAGGCATTCTGCTTCACCGCGGCTTCCCTATTGACCAACTGGCTACCCACTCTAACTACCTGGAAGTGTGCTACATCCTGTTAAATGGTGAAGCCCCCACGAAAGCCCAGTTTGAAGAGTTTAAACAAACGGTTACGCGCCACACGATGATTCATGAGCAGATTACCCGTCTGTTCCACGGTTTCCGTCGTGATTCACACCCGATGGCGGTGATGTGCGGCGTGACCGGCGCACTGGCTGCGTTTTATCACGATTCGCTGGATGTAAACATCGAGCGCCACCGTGAAATCGCCGCTTTCCGTCTGCTGTCGAAAATGCCTACCATGGCAGCGATGTGTTACAAGTATTCAATCGGTCAGCCGTTCGTCTATCCCCGTAACGACCTCTCCTATGCCGGTAACTTCCTGCACATGATGTTTGCAACACCGTGTGAAGAATACAAGGTTAACCCTGTGCTTGAACGCGCCATGGATCGCATTCTGATTCTGCACGCCGATCATGAACAGAACGCCTCGACCTCTACCGTACGTACCGCTGGCTCGTCAGGCGCTAACCCGTTTGCCTGTATCGCGGCCGGTATTGCCTCCCTGTGGGGACCCGCACACGGCGGCGCGAACGAAGCCTGTCTGCGTATGCTTGAAGAGATCAGCACCGTCGAGCACATTCCTGAGTTTGTGCGCCGTGCCAAAGACAAAAATGACTCTTTCCGCCTGATGGGCTTTGGTCACCGTGTTTATAAAAACTATGACCCGCGCGCGACCGTTATGCGTGAAACCTGCCATGAAGTGCTGAACGAACTGGGCATGAAAGACGATCTGCTGGAAGTGGCGCTGGAACTGGAACACATTGCGCTGAACGACCCGTACTTCATCGAGCGCAAACTCTATCCAAACGTGGATTTCTACTCCGGTATCATCCTGAAAGCCATGGGCATCCCTTCGTCCATGTTTACCGTGATTTTCGCCATGGCGCGTACCGTTGGCTGGATCGCGCACTGGAAAGAAATGCACGACGAAGGCATGAAAATTGCCCGTCCGCGTCAGCTGTATACCGGTTACACCGAACGCGAGTTCAGCTCGAAGCTGGATAAATAAGCTGTCCGGCAACGGGCGGTAAGGCGAAAAGCGGTGGTGTCCTTACGGGCACCGCCGCTTTTTTTTACTGACGCCGCCGGTCAGCGTGAGCGAATCTTAGTGAGAGGATGAACGGCGGACGTTTGAGATGCCCGAAAGGCCTGCCATTCTTCTCGCGTCACTTCCCATAATTGCGAGTCATGTGTGCCTGAAACGTACTGTTTTTTCTCTGTGCGGATACAGCGCATACCACTGTTGACAGAAATGTTCACAGATCGCTGATTCAGTGCCGCTTTTGGCGTTCTCAGCAGCGGTTTTTTCAGATCGGTAAACCAGTAATCCGTCACGGCCAGGCAGGCTTCTGTCATATAGCCCTGCCCCTGCCACTCCGGTACCAACCAGAAGCCCCGGTTATTATCCGGCGTCTCCATCAGGCAAATAACGCCAATCAGTTGCTGTTCCGCCGTTTTAGGCCGCAATGTCCAGTACCAGCCCGTCCCGGCCGCGACCGCCGGTAAGGCGACATTGGCAATATAGTCTCGTGCCCCGCCCTCGGGATAAGGCCAGGGCACCGAATCGATCAGGTAGCGTACAATTTCCCAGCGCGGAAACGCGATCTGCATGGCATCGGCATCCTCCAGCGACAGGGGTTTTAAGCGCAGCCTTTCCGTCACAATCTCAGGTGTCATGATGATTCCTTATGCTGTGAAGAAAACCGGGTGACGATATCCTTCGCTGACGAGTGACATTGCCCGCGTGCAACGGCGGGACAGGCCAGCGTTTTTATCTCTGACAGCCAGGGCACCAGTAAAACGGTCGGGCGGACAGGACGCCCTTTTCGATCACTTCGCCGCAGCGGCGACATGTCTTGCCCTGGCGGTGGAACACTTCAAACCGAAATGCCGCTTCGCTGTGGTATTTTTTCATGGTGCCGCGCATGCGATAGGCATGACGCGGCACGGACAACAGCGCTTCGCAGAAAGCCGTCAGTTGCGCCTCACTCAGCGACTGTGCGTTATGCCGGGGAAGCAACTGGGCCAGCCAGAGGATCTCAGCACGTAAATAGTTGCCCAGTCCGGCCAGAAAAGCCTGATCCAGTAACAGTCCGCTGAACCGGCGACGACAGAAACGCGGCGAGCACAGCCGTTCCCTGACCGCCTCTACGGTCAACTCCGCATTCAGTACATCCGGCCCGATGCGATTGAGAAACGGATGACGGGCAAGCGTTTCCGCATTCAGGAGTTCAATATCCGACGCGCTGTAAAGCAATATCGCCTGATTAGCCGTCGCGAGACGCACACGTAACTGCCGTTTTGTCTCGGGCTGCATGTCTGGCGGGACGATGCGCCAGACGCCGTACAGCTGATTGTGCGAATACAGCGTCAGGCCGTTACTGAAATGGGTCAGCAACGCTTTACCGCGCGTCTCTATCGACGCCACCTGTTCTCCCAGCAATGCGGGCTCATAGGTTTTTAATTCGGGAAACGCAAACCAGACGTCGGTCAGGGGCTGGCCGACGATGGCCACTTCAAGCTGATCCGCCACGCGGCGAATCTCCGGTCCTTCAGGCATCACTCGTCCTCTTAATGCGTTGCGCCACCCACTTCCTTCACATCCTGAGCGGTGGTCAGGGTCGTTTGTACGGCAATTTTCAGCGCCTCAATAACGGTTGCGGCGGGCATACTGGGTGCACCCGGGTGATGCACCGCCTGTTCAGGCAGGTAGGGAATATGAATGAAACCGCCCCATGCCGGGCTGCCGTTGCTTTCAAGCCAGTGCAACAGACCATACATCACCCGGTTACAGGTAAAGGTTCCTGCGGTTTGCGACACCGATGCCGGAATGCCCGCTTCCCGCACCGCGGCCACAATGGCTTTGATCGGCAGGCGTGAAAAATATCCGGCCGGGCCATCCTGAACGATGGGTTCGTCCACGGGTTGCCTGCCCGCATTATCCGGGATGCGCGCATCATCCACATTAATACCAATTCGCTCTACCGTGATATCGCTGCGACCGCCTGCCTGCCCGACAGCGATAACGGCATCGGGCCTGATCGTTTCCAGCGCCTGATACAGCACGTCCAGCACCTCGCTGAATACGACGGGCAACTGGCGCGTCACGATGCGTGCGCCGGCAATAGTCTGGCCTTCAAGGGCACTGACCGCCTGCCAGGAGGGATTAATGGATTCGCCGCCAAAGGGCTCAAATGCCGTCATTAATACCGTTTTCATGCTGCCTCACAAAAACATCAGGAAGTAGAGTAAGAAAATGTTAACAATTAACAGTAGCACACCGGTTGGCACCTGAGCTTTGATGACCGCGTTGCGATCCGGTAACTCCAGCAAGGCAGCAGGCACAATGTTGAAGTTTGCTGCCATCGGCGTCATTAACGTACCGCAGTAGCCGGAAAACATCCCGATTGCCGCCATGACCGCCGGGTTGCCGCCATGCTGTAACACCAGAATGGGAATGCCGATGCCCGCGGTAATAATCGGGAACGCCGCGAACGCATTCCCCATCACCATGGTGAGCAGTGCCATCCCTGCCGCGTAAACCGTGACCGCAATGAAACGGTTATCCACGGCAAGATAATGTTCGGTGAGATGGGAGATCGCACCACCGACGCCCGCGGCCGTAAACAGTAGCCCCAGGGTTGCCAGGATTTGCGGCAGGAGAAACGCCCAGCCGATGCAGTCCAGCAAACGTCGGGTTTCCTGCATCGACTGCACTGGGGTTTCACGCGTCATTTTCATGGCGATCAGCCAGCCCAGCAGACAGCCTGTGGCCATGGAGAACAGCGTAATCAGGGTGGAATGGTTGCCCGCGCCGAACACCCACGTTTGCAGACCGGGAAGGTTATTAAACGCTAACACACCGATCACTGTCACGACGGGGATCGCCAGGGCTGGCAGGAAAAGTTTGTTGCCCAGACGCTGGGCACTGGCCTGTTTTTCCGCCTCACTGCGCTGGTGATAGCGGCCCATTTTTACCCCACCACAACCGGCAAGGATCCCCATGATAACCACCGCTACGCCCACGCTAATTTGCAACGTACGTGTGCCGCTTTCGGCAGAGCCCATCATTTGGGTCATCAGAGCGGTTGTCCAGTCACCCACCAGAAAAATCAGGCCATAGAGTCCCCAAAATAAGCCAGTGGTGAAACGGCGCGGATTTGCGCTGTCGCGCCAGGATAAAACCGCGACAACCAGCAGAATCAGGCCAGCCAGCCACATCAGATACTGTTGCTGAATCATGACGGCTCTCCTTTGGCTTTCATGGCCTCGCTGTTGATGACGCGCAGTTCTCGTGCCAGCTGGCGGTCCAGCCTGATCAGGCGGGCGGAATGAATCAGAAAGGCTGAGAGCGCCGTGGGAATGCCCCACAGGGCAATATGCAGTGGCTCAGTCTGGATACCGGCGGACTCCTGCATAAAATTATGCATAAAAATAATGGCGCCAAAGGCGACAAAGATATCCTCACCAAAGAACAGCCCGACGTTGTCGGTGGCAGCGGACATGGCACGCAGGCGATGACGGACCTCGGGCGGTAGGGCCCCGTAGCGGTTTTCGCTGGCCCCCTCGGCCATCGGCGCAAGTAGCGGGCGCACCATTTGCGGATGACCGCCGAGACTGGTCAGCCCGAGGGCCGCAGTCACCTCACGCACAAACAGATAGACAATGAGCAACCGTCCCGCCGTCGCCGTTTTGATCTGGGCAATCCACGCCTGCGCGCGCTGTTTCAGACCATGGCGTTCCAGTAAGCCAATAACCGCCAGCGGCAGCAGCAGGATCAACGGCAGGTTGCGGGTATTCAGAAATCCCTCACCCAGCTTTTGTAAAATATCGCCCAGCGGCATCAGGGCAGCGATCCCGGTGACGAAGCCTGAAACAATGACCACCAGCACCGGGTTAAAACGCAAAACGAAGCCAACGACGATGGCAGCAATGCCCAGCAGCGGCCAGAGATTTACTACGCTGTCCATACTTTTCCCCTCGTGAAATAGTAAGCCCGAGACGTTCAGGCTGGTTATGCCGTTTTTTTATTGACTGGTGACGGTGATAGCATGGCTGGCAAAGCTGGCACGCAGACGTTGCGCAAACGTCAGTGCATGCGCCCCGTCACCATGCAGGCAGACGGTTTCTGCGTTCACCTGAACCGCCTCACCGGTCACACTGATGACCTGCCCCTGTCGCACCATCATCAGGGTTTGCTGAATCGCCTGGTCTTCCTCTTCAATCAATGCGCCGGGCTGGCCACGGGGCACCAGCGCGCCGCTGCTGAGATAGCCGCGATCGGCAAACACCTCCTCCCGGGTTTTCAGGCCGTGATGGGCCGCCGCGCGAATCAACTCACTGTTAGCCAGCCCCACCATGATCAGCCGGGCATCGACGGCTTTGACGGCTCGCGCAATCGCCTCGGCCAGCGTGGCATCCTCCGCCGCCTGGTTATACAACATACCGTGAGGCTTAACATGAACAAGCGACTGCCCTTCACTCTCCGCCAGACTTTTGAGCGCACCAACCTGATAGATGATTTGCGCATAGACAGTTTCCGGCGGCAGTTGCATCGCACTGCGGCCAAAGTTTTCACGATCGGGAAAGCTGGGATGCGCGCCAATCGCCACGCCAAATTCGCTGGCCCAGCGAATGGCCTGCAACATCATCTGCGCGTCGCCTGCGTGAAAGCCGCAGGCGATGTTGGCGGAACTCACCAGCTGCAACAGCGCACGATCACTGCTGCTCCCCTCGCCCAGATCGGCGTTTAAATCAATTTTCATTTGCCAGTCCCCAGGCCATTTGCCCCAATACGTGCTGCTGCTGTCGCGTTGCCGCCAGCGCCTCTTCGGGCGTACAGGGCATAAAATGAATCGGCTCGCCCAGACGAATCTGCGCCAGATGATAAAGATCGCATTCAATGACGCAGGCGATACGTGGATAGCCGCCGGTGGTCTGTGCATCCGCCAGCAGGACGATCGGCTGACCGTTTCCAGGCACCTGAATGACGCCGGGCACCAGACCATGCGATAACAACTCGCGCGGCACGTCGCGTTGCAAAGCAGGGCCCTGCAAACGGTAGCCCATGCGATTACTTTGAGGGTTCAGCTTCCAGGCTGCTCGCCAGAACGCCTGTTGTGACGCTTCGCTGAATTCATGGTATTCCGGTCCGGGTAACGCCCGAATACGGTTACCCCAGAGCAACTGGCGCACGCCTTTTTTGCTCGTGAAGTGCTGTTGCGGTTTGCCAAGCGGAATGACGTCGCCGTCCTGCAGCGTCCGCCCCTCAAAGCCGCCAAAACCGGCCTTAATGTCGGTGCTGCATGAGCCCAGCACTGGCGGAATAGCGAATCCACCGTGCACAGCCAGGTAGCTGCGCATGCCGTGAATCGGTTTCTTCAACACCAGGAGCTGCCCTTTTTTTACCGGTAAACGCCAGCCTGTCCAGACAGGCTTGCCATCCAGTTCGGCCTGACAACCCGCTCCCGTTAGTGCAAACCACCCATCCCGACGGAATTCCGCTTTAAACTGTCCGAGGACAATCTCCAGCACGGCGCTGCCCGGCGGATTGCCTGCCAGCAGATTGGCTGTGATCATGGCGGGTTGATCCAGAACACCACTGACGCCGATGCCATACTGTCGCCAGTGATAGCGTCCGAAATCCTGAATGCTGGTTGCCAGACCCGCGCGAAGAATGTTTAACATATCCCTTCCTTTTGCGGCACAAACCGGACATTGTCACCCGGACGAAGTAAGGTTGGCGACTGCTGGCTGGGTGTGAAAAGCGCGACCTGCGTCCTGCCAATCAACTGCCAGCCGCCTGGTGAGACCAGCGGATAAACACCGGTCTGGCTGCCGCCGATGCCCACCGATCCAGCCGGAACCGCAACGCGCGGTTCGGCGCGGCGCGGCATATGCAGGCGCGCATCCAGGCCGGCCAGGTAAGGAAAGCCGGGCTGAAAACCAATAAAGAAAACCGCGTAATCCGTGCTGCTGTGTAACGCGACGACCTGCTTTTCCGTCATGCCGGCGTGGTCGGCCACCTGACGCAAGTCCGGCCCCGCCTCGCCCCCATAGATGACCGGTATAGTCACAAGGCGCGACTCTGTGTCCTGCGCCTCACTTTCCTGCCACCACTGTTCAAGTTGCGCTGTCGCCTGTCGGGCATCTCTGGGCGGCTCCCGTAACAGCAGCGTCAGGTTGTTCATGCCGGGAATCACTTCCCGGGTCGCGTCGTGTGACTGCAAACGCTGGCACAGATGCCAGATTCGCTGCTGACTGGCCAGCGAAACGGGCGGAGACAACTCCAGTACCACCGCGCGCTCGCCGAGCATATAGCATCGTGTTTTTTGCAACACGTACCTCCTGGTAAACAGCTTTGCGGCACTCAGACAGGATTCTGGCGCGCAAAAGCCAAATGTGTTTTACAACCCAGGAAGGTAGTTATGCGAAAGTGACGGTAATGTGTCAACAGGTTTGGGTTCTGCGCAGATGGCAGAACCCAGGGGGATCAGGCGGGATTGGGAATATCAATAAACGTGACATCCAGGCCATGATGCTCCGCCAGCCATTCACCCAACGCCCGAATACCCTCGCGTTCGGTGGCATGGTGGCCTGCGGCGAAAAAGTGCAGGCCTTGTTCACGGGCGCTGTGAATGGTTTGCTCAGAGACCTCGCCCGTAATAAAGGCATCTACGCCAAAGGCGGCCGCATTATCAATAAATCCCTGACCGCCGCCACTGCACCAGGCAACACGACGGATCGCTGCTGGCGCATTATCACCACAGTGAAGCGGCTCCCGTCCCAGCACCTCAGTAATACGCTGTGCCAACGCATGGCCGCTCACAGGCTGAGTCAGTTCGCCCCAGGGTACCAGCGGCATAATCTCGCCCATCACGTTAATACCCAGCAGCTTAGCCAACTGCGCGTTATTGCCCAGCTCAGGGTGCGCATCCAGCGGCAGGTGCCAGCCGTAGAGGTTAATATCGTTTGCCAGTAGCGTGCGCAGACGCTGGCGTTTCATGCCTTTAATCACCGCCGGTTCACTTTTCCAGAAATAACCGTGATGTACCAGCACCGCATCGGCTTTGCGCGCCACCGCTTCATCCAGCAGCGCCTGGCAGGCGGTCACGCCGGTAACGATCGTTTTCACTTCAGGTCGGCCTTCGACCTGTAGCCCGTTTGGCGCATAATCGCTGAAGGTATGGGTTGCCAGCTGATCGTTAACGATTTTTTCTAACGCATAGTGATTCATTTCTGCTCCTTGCCACCTCAGGCCGCATTTTTTGCGCGCTCGAAGGCGTCGAGTGTCTTTTTACGTGCGTCCTTATGTTCCACGATCGGTGTTGGATAATCGAGTGTCTTGTTGTTTTTCCGCGCCCATTCGTGCGGCTGATGAATCGCACTGTCCGGCACGTCTTTCAGTTCGGGCAGGTAGTGACGAATAAAATCACCCTGTTCATCGAAACGCTCACTTTGCGTCGTAGGGTTAAAAATGCGGAAATAAGGTGCGGCATCGGTCCCCGTGGACGCCGCCCACTGCCAGCCGCCGTTATTGGCGGCCAGGTCGCCATCGATAAGCTGCTGCATGAAATAGCGCTCGCCTTGGCGCCAGTCGATTAACAGATCCTTTACCAGAAAACTGGCCGTGATCATGCGAAGCCGGTTATGCATCCAGCCGGTCTGCAACATCTGTCGCATGGCCGCATCGACGATGGGATAACCGGTTTTCCCGGCTTTCCAGGCGTCAAAATGCGCCTCGTTTCGTTGCCACGCGACATGACGCGTCCAGTGGACAAAAGGCTGATGCTTACACAGTCGGGGAAACGCAACGATGAGATGGCGATAGAACTCACGCCAGATGAGTTCATTGATCCAGACGGCCGCCGGGCTGCCTTCCAGCGCCCCGGGATGTTCATGCAACACCCGATGCAGACACTGGCGCGGTGAAAGCACGCCGATGGTTAGGTAAGCCGATAACCGGCTGGTGCTGTCGCGCGCAGGCAGGTCACGCTGCTTTGGATAATCCAGCACGGCATGCTGCGCAAACGCACGTAGCCGCTTAATCGCCGCCTGTTCACCGGCCGGAAACAGCGCATCATCAACCTCAGCATGGTCGTAATCAAACGGCGAAATCGCTTTTGGTGTGTTCAGGGGCGCGCCATCCCGGGCTTTAGGCGCCGGGACACACTCAGGCAACCCCTGCTGCAGGCGACGAATAAAGGCTTTGCTGAACGGGGTAAACACTTTGTACATCTCACCATCGCCGGTCTGGATACTGCCGGGCGAGAAAAGTACGCTGTCATCAAACCCCTGACAGATCACGTCCGCTTCATCTAACCGCTTTTCCGCCTGCGCATCGCGCTGACGTTCGTTAAATTCATACTGGTAGTTATAAAACAGTTGATCAACGTTTTGCTGTTCACAAAACGTGACGAGAAAATCCACGCTGGCAGCGAAATCATCACACTGATGAACATGCAGCGGGATGCCTTTTTCGGCCAGTGATGCCTGCAGGCTGCAGAGATTCTGGTGAATAAACGCGGCCTGCCGGGGGGCCATATCGTGTTGCTGCCACTGTCCCGGCGTGGCAATAAACAGTGCTATGACACGGGCATCTGACTTGCTGCAGGCGGCATGCAGCGCAAGGTTATCATTGATGCGCAGGTCATTACGGAACCAGACAAGATGGGTCGTCATCATGCTCCCGACTCATTGTCCGTAGCGCAGGCGCAGCGCTTCCGGGTAAGGATCGAAGTAGCGCTGCTGCGTCAGCCACGGATGAGGATATTCAGCCATGTAGTGCTTAAGAATCGTAATCGGCGCCAGTAACGGTTGCGTGCCCTGACGGTAACAATCAATCAGTGACGTCAGTTCTCTACGTTGCGGCGAACTCAGTTGACTGCGGAAATAACCCTGAACATGCATCAACACATTGGTGTGGTTAGTGCGCGAGGCCGGTTGTGACATCAGATCCATAAGGCGGTTGCGGTACTCGAAGGCAAACGCCTCCAGTGACTCCCACTGGTTCATCGAGGCAACAAAGGGGCCCAGTTCACGGTATTTTTTTTGCGAATGCGCCAGCAGTAACAATTTATACTGGCTGTGGAAGGCAATCAGGCCATGACGGGTCAGCCCCTTTTTCCACATTTCATGAAACTCGTGCAGCGCGCAAATCCGGCCGATAAAGTTTTCACGTAATGTCGGATCGTTCAGACGCCCGTCTTCTTCGAGCGGTAACCAGGGCATTTCACGTTGCAGAAAACGGGTAAATATACCGGTTCCCGCTTTACGGTTATTATTGGTGGCGGGCTCGTAGATACGCACGCGCTCCATCCCGCAACTGGGTGATTTTGCACACAGTATGTAGCCGCACAGGTGATGCAGCGATTTCACGCGTTTTTCGGACCAGTCGCGCATCTTATCGGTGATGTCATCGCCGCCCTCTTTGCTGAAGCAAAGGTGCAGTTCATCGTCGTCGCTCTGCTTAACTAAGCGCAGCGCCGGGCGCGGCGTGGGCAGCCCAATCGCCATTTCAGGGCAAACGGGTTCGAAGCGAACAAAAGGCGTCAGTTGCTCAGTGGCGAACGCGAGCCGCTTGTGGCCGCCATCAAATCTGACGCTCTCACCAAGCAGGCAAGCGCTGATCCCAACGGGAATTTTTTCGCTCATACTTGTACAACCTCCGAAAACTTGTAGAGGTTTAAGTGTAGCGTAAAACGACCGGGATGGTACAGATTCTGTGTAGCAAAAGTGAACGCCGCGAAGCCTTTCAGATGACCAGCCCGTGGTCTTTTTTAACGGTTTATTCTCCCACTGCCACGCTGACCAGCCAGCGCCGAATCACCTTTTCATCCTCAGGCGTGACCCCCGAAAGCAGGCTGGCCTCAACCGACTGAACCGCTACTTTGCACTGCGCGAGAACGTCACGCCCGGCGTCAGCAATCTCAATCACCTGAATTCTGCCGTGCACCGCGTGCGGACGACGACGAATCATTCCGGCCCGCTCCAGATTCGCCACAATGACGCTCATCGTCTGTGGCGTCAGCAGCGACAGACGCGCAAGGTCGGCACCCGATGCGCCGGGATAGGCCGCAAGCATGGTCAGCACCGAAAATTGCGGCAACGTGACGCCTTTATCCTTCAGCGCATTTTCCATTCTGATTTTATGAGCCGCATGGGCCTGCCGCAGCAGATAACCAATATGGCCTGACTCACCGCGTTTTCCTTCACCGGGTTCAGGGATGGTGGTGCTCTGCAGATCTGACTTGCGCATAATATAAGAGTTCGTATATTGTTATTCGAACTCTTATATTAGCAGATGAGGTATATCGTGACATCGCTTAATCACCGTCGCAGCGACTGGTCTTCGTTCGAACATACCGCACCCGATGTGGTGGCAGCCTTAGCGATGCTGGGCAAAGCCGTTGACGATTCCGGGCTGGAAAAATCGCTCACTGAGCTGATCAAACTGCGCGCTTCACAGCTGAATGCGTGCGCTTTTTGCCTCCAGTACCATCTCAATCTGGCGCGTAAGACCGATTTGAGCCCGGTAAAAATGGATCTGGTCGCCGTATGGCGCGAAACCGGTATCTATTCGGAGCGGGAATGTGCTGCGCTGGCCTGGACAGAGGCCCTGACCTTAATGGCTCAGCAGCCGGTTTCTGATGCGGTGTATGCTGAGGTCAGCCGCGTCTTCGATAAACAGGAAATCGCGTTTCTTACCTCGGCTGTTGCCGCGATCAATGCCTGGAACCGTATCGCAGGCGCGCTGCAGTTTGCCCCACCGGTGCCTAAACGCTAGCGGTCTGCCGTCAGTGCTTCTGCCTGTGGGCGATATTGCAGCGGGTTCTGAAGCGCGTAAAGTGCGCTGCCCGTCGGGGCCGCCGGTCAGATAATAAGGAAGGGTTGCCCGTGAACGGGCACTGGCGGACGGGGCGGCTTGCCCGGACACTGAGAAGGTTTCCTGCTTCACTGGCGCAAAGCTAAGGCGCAACTAAGCTGCGTGACGGAACGAACAGGGAAAAAAGAGGCGCTGTGTCGCCCTTAACACCGTGCCACAGCACACTGCAGGTGGAAACAGATAAGCACGTCTGAGAAAACGCTGGCAATCCCCGCTGTAGGGATGTGTCCCCAGGCCTACGCGGCGTAAAATCAACCGCACAGCAGGGACTTACCAGAAAATACCCGCCGCTGCTTCAGACTGCGCCAGCCAGACCGGTTTGGCGCTGGTTTTGCACCACATCCGATGCAGGTAGCTGTAGAAGCGCGCCCGATCCTGACGAAACAGCATAACCGGCAGAGCGAGCAGACCTGACAGGATGACCAGTGTACGGCGCAAAATAATTTTGGGAAGTGAATAGGTGCGGTACATAGCAGCCTCCTGAGTAAAAAAACGTCATAAATGTGATCTGTGTCTAATATTACGCCGGGTTGGATGATTTTACTACTCATCTGACCACTAAATTTGCGTCTTTTTTGTTATGCACGGGTAAGTTTACCTGGCCGTTATACCCAGGTTAATTATGAGTTACAGAGGTGATCCTTCAACGGATTTCATGGCAACACGGACGAACGCCAGAAAAGTTGATACAGTGTGTTTTCCCTTTTCAGGCAATGGCAGGATTGGTGTGACCACGGTTTTAATCATTGAAGATGAGAAAGAAATTCGCCGCTTCGTGCGCCTCGCGCTGGAAAGTGAAGGCCTGAAGGTTTTCGATGCTGAGACGCTGCAACGTGGACTGATCGAAGCCGCCACGCGAAAGCCCGATTTAGTCATCCTTGATCTGGGTTTACCTGATGGCGACGGCAAGACGTTTATTGGTGAACTCCGCCAGTGGAGCACGCTGCCGGTTATTGTTCTCTCTGCCCGTACTGACGAGCAGGACAAAATTGACGCACTGGATGCTGGTGCCGATGATTACCTGACTAAACCTTTTGGGATTGGTGAACTGCTGGCGCGTGTTCGGGTCGCCCTGCGGCGTCATGCCGGGAAGCACCCCGATCCGAAGGTCAGCTTCGCCGACGTGGTCGTCGATATTGCCGCACGGCGTGTGCTGCGCGCGGGCGAAGAAGTTCACCTTACGCCCATCGAGTTTCGTTTGCTGACCACATTACTGAATAACGCGGGGAAAGTTCTGACGCAGCGTCAGCTGCTGAATCAGGTCTGGGGACCCAACGCTGTCGAACACAGCCATTATCTACGCATTTATATGGGCCATCTGCGTCAAAAGCTTGAAGCCAATCCGACCCAACCCGTTCACCTGCTGACGGAAACCGGTATCGGCTACCGGTTCATGCCATAAAAAAAGCGCCAGCGGCGCTTTTTTTATTTAACAGATTTATCAGGCGTTTTTCAGCACTTCACTGACAATCTCGACGGCTTCTTTCTCGATCTGCGCACGGTGCTCTGCGCCCAGGAAGCTTTCACAGTAGATCTTATACGCGTCTTCGGTGCCCGATGGACGCGCGGCGAACCAGCCGTTTTCCGTCATGACTTTCAGTCCACCGATAGACGCGCCGTTACCGGGAGCGGCCGTTAAGCGCGCGGTAATCGGATCGCCCGCCAGCGTATCTGCACTGACCATTTCAGGTGACAGCTTCGACAATGCGGCTTTCTGCGCCGATGTTGCCGGTGCCTGCAGACGGTTGTAGCTTGGCGCACCGAAGCGTGCAGCCAGTTCGTCATAGTGCTGCTGCGGGTTCTTGCCCGTTACGGCCGTAATTTCTGCCGCCAGCAGACACAGGATGATCCCGTCTTTATCGGTTGACCAGGGTGTGCCGTCGAAGCGCAGGAATGACGCGCCCGCACTTTCTTCGCCGCCAAAACCAAAGCTGCCATCAAACAGGCCATCCACGAACCATTTAAAGCCCACCGGGACTTCTACCAGCTTGCGACCAATATCGTCTACGACCCGGTCGATCATCGCACTGGACACGAGGGTTTTACCCACGGCAACGTCCTGACCCCACTGCGGACGGTGCTGGAACAAATAGTTGATCGCAACGGCCAGATAATGGTTTGGATTCATGAGCCCGGCAGGGGTAACAATGCCGTGACGGTCATAATCTGGATCGTTTCCGAAGGCCAGATCGAATTTATCTTTGTAGGCCAGCAGCCCCGCCATGGCGCATTCGGACGAACAGTCCATGCGCACCACACCATCTTTATCCAGGTGCATAAAGCGGAAAGTCTGGTCGACAGCGTCATTCACCAGCGTCAGATCCAGCTTGTAGTGCTCAGCGATACGCTGCCAGTAAGCGATCCCGGAACCGCCAAGCGGATCGACACCAATCTTCAGGCCCGCTTTCTGAATCGCAGGAATGTCGATGATCTGTGACAGACCTTCCACGTAAGGCTGAATCAGATCTTTTTCATGGATGTGGCCGCTGGCCCAGGCCTGATCCAGTGACAGACGTTTAACGTCTTTAAGGCCGTCTTTCAACAGCTGATTCGCGCGGTCTTCCACCACTTTGGTGACGTTGGTATCTGCCGGCCCACCGTTTGGCGGATTGTATTTAATGCCGCCATCTTCCGGGGGATTGTGCGACGGCGTAATCACAATGCCATCCGCCAGTGGGCCGCCGGATTTGTTGTGTTCAAGGATAGCGTTCGAAATCGCAGGCGTTGGCGTATAACCGTTATCCTGCTGAACGATCACATCAACCCCGTTTGCGGTCAGCACGGACAGCACGGACAGCAGCGCGGGCTCAGACAGCGCGTGCGTATCTTTACCCACATAGCACGGGCCGGTAATACCGTTCTTTTTACGCTCTTCCGCAATCGCCTGCGCAATCGCCAGAATGTGCTTTTCGTTAAAGCTGTGACGTCCTGCGCTACCGCGATGGCCTGATGTGCCAAATTTCACCGCATGTTCTGGATTCGCCACATCGGGCTGCAGGACATAATATTGTGAAGTTAATTGTGCAACGTTAATCAAATCGCTCTGCTGGGCAGGCTGCCCGGCACGGGGGTGATTGGCCATTGGCGCTTCTCCCTGACGCTTCAGTTTAAATGGTGCCGCAAACTTTCTCAGCCAGTTCCGATGGGAACTGCATCGACAGCATAATGTGTTCGATCATGCTGCGTTTACGACCGGTATTGGTATTCGTAATGACCCAGTACGGCGTGCCGGGCACATGCTTCGGCTTGGTATGGGTGCCGCTTTGCAGCAGCGTGTGCTCATCGCCTGCAAAATAGATGCGCGTACGGCCCTGCATGGAGGTGGTCGCCTCAGCAAACGCGGCCGTATCCAGACGATAGAGCGTTGACAAGATTAGCATAAAGCGATTTACCGCCCGCTTCTGCTCTGCATATTCATCAGAAAGCAGCAACTCGCGCACCGCACGAACACGATCCTGAGGGCGTGACTCATTCCCTGCCGACTGTGCCGTTTTAGACGGCTGCGAGGCGGCAACAGGCTGTGTTTCGGTCGCGGTGGCTGTCTGACCCGCAGTAAACTTCAGCATACGGCGCAGAATATCGGATGCGCTTTCGCCAATATGTTGCGTGTGGCTGGCAATATAACGGTAGAGCTCTTCGTCAACTTCGATCGTTTTCATCTTATTCCGTACGGTTTTGACTCACGACAGAACCCGCGATTTTCTGAAAATCCAGAGGTAAACACCGGGGTTTCAGGCCGTGTGCAGGTTCTAACATGAAGATTATAAAGTTAAATTCAGACAGGCTGATAGCATTCAAACGGTTTAGGGGCAAAAGTCAGAATATGTCCTAATGCCACCGGAAGCAGCGCACCTGAAAAGGTGAAACCATGATAACCTAAGCGCAGGTCTCACACTTAAGAACTTTGCTATGATTTTGAATGCCCGTCTGCAAACTGAACAATCTTCTGCTGATTCCACACCCGTTCTGCTCATTCACGGTTTGTTTGGCAGTCTTGATAACCTCGGCGTTCTGGCGCGCGGTCTGAAAGATGACCATCCGCTTATCCAGGTTGATGTGCGTAATCATGGCTTATCTCCGCGCGCTGACGAGATGACCTATCAGGTTATGGCCCAGGATATGCTGGACACGCTTGATGCGCAGGGCATTGCGCGCCTTTCCGTCATTGGTCACTCCATGGGCGGTAAAATTGCCATGACGATGAGCGCCCTGGCCCCTGAGCGGATAGAACAGATGGTGATGATCGACATTGCGCCCGTCGACTATCAGACGCGCCGCCACGACGAAATTTTTGCCGCGATCCGAGCTGTCACCGACGCGGGCGTGACGCTGCGCAGTGAGGCGGCCGAAATTATGCGTCAGCATCTTAATGAAGAAGGTGTGATTCAGTTCATCCTGAAATCGTTCAGTAGCGGTGAATGGCGCTTTAACGTTCCAGCGCTCTGGGACAACTATGCGCATATCACCGGCTGGGAAACGGTGCCCGCGTGGCCGCACCCGGCGTTGTTCATTCGCGGTGGTGACTCCCCTTATCTGGACAATCAGTACCGTGACGCGATACTGCAACAGTTTCCCGCCGCGCAGGCGCACGTGATTGGCGGTGCAGGTCACTGGGTCCACGCCGAAAAACCTGATGCTGTTTTACGCAGCATTCGCCGGTTTTTTGCACAATAAACCCGCTTAACTGGCTGTAAAAGTTTAGGATTGGCGTCCATGGTTAGCCTGGAGTATGATGGCGCGCTAAATTTTTGCCGTGGGCGCGTATCCACGGTAAAAGCCAGTAATTTAATCTGCGCAGCGGCACGATCCGTTTGCGCCCATTCAGTTGTACTAAGCCATGGCAAAAGAAAACACTGACCGCACGACGCTCGATCTGTTCGCTAACGAGCGTCGCCCTGGTCGCCCTAAAACCAGTCCGCTTACGCGTGATGAACAACTGCGTATCAATAAACGCAATCAACTGAAACGTGACAAAGGGCGCGGGCTTCGCCGTGTCGAACTCAAAATGAACAGCCAGGCGGTAGAAGCGCTTAATACGCTGGCTGAACAGCGTAATCTCAGCCGCAGTGAATTAATTGAACAAATGCTGCTGGCGCAACTCAAACTGGACTAACGCACGCAAACCGCACACAGAAACAAATGTCGCGGCTTTACAAGTTCCGCCCTTTTGCGTGGTCTGCTATCATTTGCTGAATATGCTCAGGCATTCATTCTATCATCAGGATTTAAGAGGTTATTTTACCCATGGCAATCGTAGGCATCTTCTTTGGCAGCGATACCGGTAACACCGAAAACATTGCAAAAATGATCCAGAAACAACTGGGCAAAGACGTTGCAGAGGTTCACGACATCGCGAAAAGCACTAAAGAAGATCTGGAAGCCTTTGACATCCTGCTGCTGGGTATTCCGACCTGGTACTATGGTGAAGCACAGTGCGACTGGGATGACTTTTTCCCGACGCTGGAAGAGATCGACTTCAACGGTAAGCTGGTGGCGCTGTTCGGTTGTGGCGATCAGGAAGACTACGCCGAGTACTTCTGTGACGCGATGGGCACCATTCGTGACATCATCGAACCTAACGGTGCCATTATCGTGGGCCACTGGCCAACCGAGGGTTACCACTTCGAGGCCTCAAAAGGTCTGGCAGACGATAACCACTTCCTGGGCCTGGCGATTGATGAAGATCGCCAGCCAGAACTGACGAACGAACGCGTCGACAAGTGGGTTAAGCAGATCTTCGATGAACTGCAACTCAAAGAAATTATCGAAGCCTGATAGCCGTGAGCGCAGTGTGGGCGCTGGTCCACACTGCATCAATGGCTTTTCCTATAAAAATAATAGCTACATTTTTGTAACTTTCCGCATTTAGTCTGTAGAATACCCGCATCGATCATCTGCTTATTTCCCTGGAATTGAGATGACACAACGCGAAATGGTAGCCAGCCCGCCCTCCATGCTTTGTACCGCGAACATCGCCACGGTTTCATCGCAGGCAGCATCGGTTTTCATTTCAGCGCATCAGTTCTATAATGAGACGCAAATGAGAATGGCGGTCGATCGACATACAGGCTACATGCCACAAGAGTGACCAAAGTAACAGGACAATATCCGCATGACTGACAACAACACCGCATTAAAGAAGGCTGGCCTGAAAGTCACCCTGCCCAGACTCAAAATTCTGGAAGTGCTTCAGGAACCTGCATGCCATCACGTCAGCGCGGAAGATCTGTATAAACGCCTGATTGATATGGGCGAAGAGATTGGACTGGCCACGGTTTACCGTGTACTGAACCAGTTCGACGATGCCGGCATTGTGACCCGCCACAACTTTGAAGGCGGTAAATCGGTGTTTGAGCTGACGCAGCAGCACCATCACGATCACCTGATCTGTCTGGATTGCGGTAAAGTCATTGAATTTAGTGATGAGTCTATTGAAACGCGTCAGCGTGATATCGCGACCCGTCACGGTATTAAGCTCACCAACCACAGCCTGTACCTGTATGGTCACTGTGCCCTGGGCGATTGCCGCGAAGACGAAACACTGCACGACAAGTAACGTTTGTCAGACGGTAAAGAAAAAGCCGATGCCTGCATCGGCTTTTTTGTGCCTGTCAGTCACGCCACCAGCGTTTCCTGCAGGTAGCGCCAGCGGGGCACCGAGGTGGAGCAGTCCAGAATCGCAACGGAAATGCGGCTTTTATTTTCCCCATTCATCATCTGCACTTCCCGATACTGAATGGTGACCTCGTTAGCGTGCTCTGACAGGATCACATGTTCGCTGGTCGCGATGCGCATCCCTTCCCGTGCGCCCTGTAAGCGGCGAAAGAGTTCTTCAACCTCATTGAGGTTCAGCATCTTGCCCTGTGGCGTGACCATCTGGAAGTCAGGATGAAAATGAGAAAGCAGCAGATGAAAGCTGTCACCACTGTCACGGCTGTGGTTAAAAATATGTTCAATGAGTTGATGTAGGACGACAACGCTGTGTTTGGCTTCCTGTGCGAAAACTGTCATTTTTTTCCTTTTTAACCCGCAAACAAAGACTACAGAGGGTTAGCGTACCTGAAAAAAAATAATTCACACCGGGAAAGTTATTAAAAAAATTAAACTGAGAGCGATTCCACAGAAGGAAAATTAATCGAATTAAACGGGTTCAGGACAAATGTCGGCGCTAAAAAAAATCCACCCAATAAAAAAGGGCGATTGCTCGCCCTTTACCGATCATCTGATGACCATGCGGCGTAAATTATTCGCCGTTTTTCGCCCAGGTATCGCGCAGACCAACAGTACGGTTAAACACTAACTGCGACGGTGTTGAATACACACTGTCAGCGCAGAAATAGCCTTCACGTTCGAACTGATAAGGCGCACTGGCTTCTGCGTCACGCAGACCGGGTTCAACGAAGCCGTGTTTAATCGCCAGCGAATCCGGATTGATTGTCGTCAGAAAATCATCCGCCGCACCCGGATTCGGGACGCTGAACAGACGGTCATACAGACGGAATTCTGCCGGTAGTGCATGTTCAGCTGAGACCCAGTGGATAACCCCTTTGACTTTACGGCCATCAGCGGGATCTTTACTCAGCGTATCGACGTCACAGGTGCAGTAGATGCAGGTGATATTGCCTTCTTCATCTTTCGCGGTCCGTTCCGCACGGATGACATAGGCATTACGCAGACGCACTTCTTTACCCAGCACCAGGCGCTTATATTGCTTATTCGCCTCTTCGCGGAAGTCGGCACGATCGATCCAGATCTCGCGGCTAAAGGGAACATCGCGTGTGCCCATTTCCGGTTTGTTAGGATGATTTGGCATGCTGAGCACTTCATTGTGCCCGGCAGGCAGGTTTTCCAGCACAATTTTCACCGGATCCAGCACCGCCATCGCCCGCGGCGCATTTTCGTTGAGATCGTCGCGGATACAGGATTCCAGCGAAGCCATTTCAACGATGTTGTCCTGCTTCGTGATACCAATGCGGCGGCAGAACTCACGAATGGAGGCCGCGGTGTAACCACGACGACGCAAACCCGACACGGTTAACATGCGCGGATCGTCCCAGCCTTCAACATGCTTCTCGCTGACCAGCTGCGTCAGTTTGCGTTTTGACATCACCGCATACTCCAGATTCAGGCGCGAAAACTCATACTGACGCGGATGAACAGGAATAGTAATGTTATCCAGCACCCAGTCATACAGGCGGCGGTTGTCCTGGAATTCCAGCGTGCAAAGGGAGTGCGTAATGCCTTCCAGCGCATCCGAAATGCAGTGGGTGAAATCGTACATCGGGTAGATGCACCACTTATTGCCGGTTTGATGATGCTCGGCAAACTTGATGCGGTACAGCACCGGATCGCGCATGACGATAAAGCTGGAAGCCATGTCGATTTTCGCGCGCAGACAGGCTTTGCCCTCTGCGAACTCGCCATTGCGCATTTTTTCAAACAGCGCGAGGTTCTCTTCCACACTGCGGTCGCGGTAAGGGCTGTTTTTACCCGGTGCCGTTAAGGTACCGCGGTATTCACGAATTTCGTCTGGCGTCAGTTCATCAACGTAGGCCAGGCCTTTGTTGATCAGTTCAACGGCATAGTGATAAAGCTGGTCGAAATAGTCAGATGAATAACGAACCTCGCCGCTCCAGGTAAAACCCAGCCACTGCACGTCACGCTTAATGGATTCGACGAACTCCATATCTTCTTTGACCGGATTGGTATCGTCAAAACGCAGATTGCACTCGCCCTGATAATCTTGTGCAATACCGAAATTCAGGCAGATTGATTTAGCATGGCCGATATGCAGATAACCATTTGGCTCTGGCGGAAAACGGGTATGCACACTGCTGTGCTTACCGCTCGCCAAATCCTCGTCAATAATCTGACGAATAAAGTTCGTTGGGCGGGCTTCAGCCTCACTCATCTCAAAATCCTCAACGCATAGAATGGGTGGTTTATACCACGTAATATCCGGGTATGATCCACAAAGCGTTGCAGAGAAACAACCGTTTGTTGGGCGATTAAAATAAAAAAGGCAGGAATCGCTTCCTGCCTTTTGTTGAGGATACAGGGAATTAGCCTTTTACTTCATACAGCGGGGTTTCACCGGCGATGACCTGGCCCTGCGTCAGCAGCGTTAAACCGGCGAAGTCTTCAATATTGCTCACCACCACCGGACTGATCATTGAGCGGGCATGGGCGTTAAGATAGTCCAGATCCATCTCCAGCACCGGCTGGCCTGCTGTGACCTGTGCACCCTCTTCCACTAAACGGGTAAAGCCCTGACCGTCCAGCGCCACGGTATCCAGCCCCATGTGCACGACGATCTCTATCCCGTTTTCACTTTCCAGACAGAAAGCATGGTTCGTGTTGAAAATTTTCACCACCGTACCGGCAACAGGCGCAACGACGCGCTTGTCGCTCGGCTTAATCGCCACGCCATCACCCACGGCTTTACTGGCGAAAGCCTCATCCGGCACCGCATCCAGTGCGATAACCTCACCGCTCACTGGGGCCACCAGCGTTGCGATAACGCGTTTTTCACTGTTCAGGACGGCCTGGGGTTTGGCCTCGTTAGCGGGGGCTGGCGCACTGCCACTGCTGGCTGCGCCAGCAACCGGGCCTTTCACCAGCACTTTTTTCATGGCCGTGGCGATACTTTCCGCCTGGGTACCCACGATAATCTGGACACTTTGCTTGTTGAGGCGAATCACACCCGACGCGCCCAGCCGTTTTGCCACACCTTCGTTAACCTGGCCCGCATCTTTCACGTTCAGACGTAAACGGGTAATACAGGCATCAATGGCGGTAAGGTTGTCTGAACCGCCCACCGCGCCGATGTAGCGGCGTGCCAGTGACTCCGTGGCGCTTTCACCATTATCAGTGGTATCAACGTTCACGTCATAACCGTCCGCTTCATCCCCCGCTACCGCCAGTTCACGACCTGGGGTCATCAGGTTGAATTTTTTGATGGTAAAGCGGAAGACCAGATAATAAATCACGAAGAACACCAGGCCCTGCGGAATCAGCATGTACCAGTGCGTCGCCAGGGGATTACGGGTAGAGAGCACCATATCCACTAATCCCGCACTGAAGCCAAAGCCGGCAATCCAGTGCATGCTGGCAGCGATAAAGACCGAGATGCCGGTCAGTACAGCATGGATGACATACAGTACCGGTGCCACGAACATAAAGGAGAATTCCAGCGGTTCGGTGATACCGGTAAAGAATGCTGCGAAAGCGGCCGCCAGCATGATACCGCCCACTTTTGCCCGGTTTTCAGGGCGAGCGCAATGGTAAATTGCCAGCGCCGCACCCGGCAAACCGAACATCATAATTGGGAAGAAACCCGCCTGATAGCGGCCAGTGATGCCCGGGATAGCAGTGCCATTTGCCAGCGACTGCGCACCGCCGAGGAATTTAGGGATATCGTTAATGCCTGCTACGTCGAACCAGAAAACGGAGTTCAGCGCATGATGTAAGCCAACCGGAATAAGCAAACGGTTAAAGAAGGCGTAAACACCCGCACCAACCGATCCCAGTTTCTGAATATGCTCACCGAAGCTCACCAGACCATTAAAGATGACAGGCCAGATGTACATCAGGATAAATGCCACCAGAATCATCAGGAAGGACACCAGAATAGGCACCAGCCGACGCCCGCTAAAGAATGAGAACGCTTTGGGCAGTTCTACATGGCTAAAACGGTTATAGACTTCTGCGGACAGCACGCCTACCAGAATACCGACAAACTGGTTGCTGATTTTTCCAAACGCTGCCGGCACGTCCGCCACCGGGATTTTCTGGATCATGGCTACAGCAGCCGGTGAACACAGCGTAGTGACGACCAGGAAGCCCACAAAGCCGGTCAGTGCAGCCGCACCGTCTTTATCTTTTGACATGCCGTATGCAACGCCAATGGCGAACAGCACCGACATATTTTCGATGATCGCGCCACCGGATTTAATTAACAACGCGGCAAAGGCATTGCCTGCACCCCAGCTGTCAGGATCGATCCAGTACCCTATTCCCATTAAAATTGCTGCTGCGGGCAGCGTAGCGACCGGCACCATCAGGGCCCGCCCCACACGTTGTAAGTAACTTAACATTGACCTTTTCCCCCATTGAAACTGACTTATTGCATGGCTGCCGCTTAATGTTGTTATGTCAGCAGCCCGCTTCTGACGGCATTACACTCAGTGCTGAGGAGTGTAATAACAAATTAATTCGCTCTACAAATTAATAGCAGCCATTTGTGACAAAAATCACCAAAAATTGATTTTTAACGTCGACATGACTGGCTATGAACGCCCACTTATTTTATGATGCGAAATATCAAGACGCGCGTTTCCTTCCCATTCGCCTGTCCTCACCGGCAGCATGGCTTTGCTGCGCGTCGAATCCTTCACTCACATTTGAGGTGCAACATGAGACTGATTCCTTTATCTACTCCCACTCAGGTCGGCAAATGGGCAGCGCGCCATATTGTGAACCGTATTAATGCGTTTAATCCCAGCGCTGACAAGCCCTTTATTCTGGGACTGCCTACGGGCGGTACGCCTCTGGAAGCGTACAAGCACCTGATCGATATGCACAAAGCGGGCCAGGTTAGCTTCAGACATGTCATTACCTTCAACATGGATGAATATGTCGGGCTGCCGAAAGAGCATCCGGAAAGCTACCACAGCTTTATGCATCGTAATTTCTTTGACCACGTTGATATTCAACCCGAAAACATCAATTTGCTGAATGGTAATGCGCCCGATATTGACGCAGAATGTCGCCGTTATGAAGATAAAATTCGGTCTCTGGGCAAAATCCACCTGTTCATGGGCGGCGTCGGTAATGATGGCCATATCGCCTTTAACGAACCCGCGTCGTCATTATCTTCACGCACTCGTATCAAAACGCTGACTCACGACACACGTGTGGCAAATTCACGCTTTTTTAACGGTGATGTTGATCAGGTGCCGAAATATGCCCTGACCGTTGGCGTGGGCACGCTGCTGGACGCTGAAGAAGTGATGATTCTGGTTACTGGTCACGTTAAAGCACAGGCGTTGCAGGCTGCCGTGGAAGGAAACGTGAACCACATGTGGACAATCAGTTGCCTGCAACTCCATCCTAAATCCGTGGTGGTCTGCGACGAGCCCGCGACCATGGAGTTGAAAGTTAAAACGGTGAAGTACTTCCGTGAAATGGAAGCGGAAAATATGCAGGGCGTTTAATACCGTTATTACGTCACCTGCTGTCAGATGCACGAGCGGCAGGTAAGCCGGGAGAAGAAGATGTACGCATTAGTCAATGGCCGAATCTACAGCGGCTACGAAATTCTGGATCACCATGCCGTGGTGATCGCTGACGGACGCATTGAACGGGTTTGCCCTGTTACTGCCTTGCCGTCAGGCATTGAACAGCAGGACGTAAGCGGCGCCATTATCGCGCCCGGCTTTATCGACCTGCAGCTTAACGGCTGTGGCGGCGTCCAGTTTAATGACGATATAGACGCCATCAGCGTGGAAACGCTGGAAACCATGCATCGCGCCAATGTGAAATCGGGCTGTACCAGCTTTCTGCCTACGCTGATTACCAGCAGTGACGCACTGATGGTGCGCGCGGTGGAAACAATGCGCGCCTTTTTGCAGAAGTATCCTCACGTTATGCTGGGCTTACATCTGGAAGGCCCCTGGCTGAGTGTGGCGAAAAAGGGCACACATAACCCTGCCCTGATCCGTGAGCCCGATGCGCAGATGGTGCAATTCCTTTGCGACAACGCAGACGTGATCAGCAAAGTTACGCTGGCACCCGAAGTGGTGGGCAGCGCGGTGATTCGCCAACTGAGCGAAGCGGGTATCGTGGTCTCAGCCGGACATTCCAGTGCCACTTATGAAGAGGCAAAAGCGGGGTTTGCGGCGGGCATTACGTTCGCCACGCACCTCTATAATGCGATGCCTGCCTTTGCCGGACGTGAGCCCGGCCTCATCGGTGCGCTGTTTGATGCGCCTGATGTATACTGCGGCATTATTGCAGATGGTTTACATGTCCATTACGCTAACGTCCGCAATGCTAAACGCATCAAAGGTGACAAACTGGTGTTGGTCACCGACGCGACAGCACCGGCGGGCGCTGCTATCGATAAGTTTATTTTTGCTGGTAAAACAATCTATTATCGTAACGGGTTGTGCGTGGATGAGCAGGGCACGCTAAGCGGTTCAGCACTGACAATGATTGAAGCCGTACAAAACTGCGTTGAGCATGCGGGCATTGCGTTGGATGAAGCCCTGCGCATGGCATCACTTTATCCCGCACAGGCAATGGGCGTTGAAAAACAGTCAGGTACGATTCAGGCAGGGAAACTCGCCAACCTGACGGTTTTTACACGCGACTTTAAAATTATTAAGACGTTAGTCAATGGAGATAACGTCCTGAGCGAGTAAGCACTGAATGACCACTGGCGGCCAGACTCAAATTGGAAATGTCGATCTTGTCAAACAACTGAATAGCGCGGCCGTCTACCGGTTAATCGACCAGCAAGGGCCGATTTCACGTATTCAGATTGCGGATTTAAGCCAACTTGCTCCCGCCAGTGTCACCAAAATTACACGTCAGCTTATTGAGCGCGGTTTGATTAAAGAAGTGGACCAGCAGGCGTCCACTGGCGGTCGCCGCGCCATTTCTATCGTGACGGAAACCCGCCACTTTCACACCATCGGTGTGCGCCTTGGCCGCAATGATGCCACGCTAACCCTGTTCGATTTAAGCGGTAAATCCCTGGCTCAGCAGGATTATCCCCTGCCCCAGCGCACGCAGGAAGCACTCGAACAGGCGTTGTTCGATGCCATTGCGCATTTTATCCAGCAGAGTGAAGCGAAAATTCGCGAGCTAATCGCGATTTCCGTGATTTTGCCCGGCCTCGTTGATCCGCTTAATGGCGTAATCCGCTACATGCCGCATATTCATGTGAATCAGTGGCCGCTGGTTGCTAATCTAAAGCACCGGTTTAACGTCACCAGTTTTGTGGGCCATGATATTCGCAGCCTGGCGCTGGCTGAGCACTATTTTGGCGCAACGCGCGATTGTGCCGACTCGATATTAGTGCGCCTGCATCGGGGAACCGGCGCAGGCATTATCGCCAACGGGCAGATTTTTTTGGGCAGTAATGGCAATGTCGGTGAAATCGGTCATATTCAGGTCGATCCCCTGGGGGAACGCTGCCACTGTGGCAACTTTGGCTGTCTTGAAACCATTGCGGCAAACAGCGCCATTGAACATCGTGTAAGCGAGCTACTGAATAAAGGCTACCCGAGCATCCTGACTCAGGCGGCGTGCCAGATGCAGCATATCTGCCAGGCCGCCAATCAGGGCGATGCGTTAGCCTGCGAAGTTGTCGAGCATGTGGGGCGTTATCTGGGTAAGGCGATTGCGATTGCGATCAACCTGTTTAACCCGCAAAAAATCGTGCTGGCAGGCGAGATCACCGAAGCAGAACGTGTCTTGCTACCCGCGATTGAAAGTTGCATTAATACGCAGACACTGGCGGCCTTTCGTAAAAATCTGCCTGTGGTGCGTTCACAACTCGATCATCGCTCGGCGATCGGCGCCTTTGCGCTGGCGAAACGAGCGATGTTAAACGGCATCCTGCTGCAACATCTTTTGGAAGACTAAGCGCAGCCTGTTTTCTGACAGCGCGCATCGGAACACATTTATGACGATTAAAAATGTAATTTGTGACATTGATGGCGTGCTGATGCACGACAATACCGCGGTGCCCGGTGCAAAAGAGTTTTTGCAGCGCATTCTGGCTAAAGATATGCCATTAGTGGTGCTGACCAACTACCCTTCCCAGACGGCGCGGGACTTAGCCAATCGCTTCTCCTCCGCGGGCATCGACATACCGGATTCGGTGTTTTACACCTCAGCCATGGCGACCGCTGACTTTCTGCGTCGTCAGGAAGGCAAAAAAGCCTATGTCATTGGTGAGGGTGCGCTGGTGCACGAACTCTACAAAGCGGGCTTTACCATCACTGACGTTAACCCGGACTTTGTCATCGTGGGCGAAACCCGGTCGTTTAACTGGGACATGATGCATAAGGCGGCTTTCTTTGTGGCAAACGGGGCGCGTTTCATTGCCACCAACCCCGACACGCACGCCAGGGGATTCGTGCCCGCCTGCGGTGCCTTGTGTGCCGGTATTGAAAAGATCTCCGGTCGCAGGCCGTTTTATGTCGGCAAACCCAGCCCGTATATCATGCGTGCCGCGCTGAATAAAATGCAGGCGCACTCAGAGGACACGGTGATCGTGGGTGACAACCTTCGCACCGATATTCTGGCCGGTTTTCAGGCCGGACTGGAAACCATTCTTGTCCTGTCTGGGGTGTCAACCCTGAGCGATATTGACGCGATGCCTTTCCGTCCTGACTGGATTTTCCCTTCCGTGGCCGATATCGATCTCTTCTAAACGTTCAGCTTATGACGCACTGCCGCCTCAGGCAGTGCATTCCCCTTCCTTGCCCCTCTCTGCTGGCTTGAGATCGTTCAAAAAACACCCCAAAATCACTTTTCATTGCCGATTCATCAATAAAAAGACAATTTCATTAGATAAAATTCAATATCCAGGGTTATTCAACAACCTTTTTATCAGTGAAACACGATTCCTCTTGCATTGTGCACCTGAAATAACGCATTTTCTTATACATCACGCAGCGAACGGCTGCCGGACAAACGTAAAATTACATCGCCGCAGGTGAGTTCAGGAGTCAGATATGTGTTCTATTTTTGGTGTGCTGGATCTGAAAAGCGATCCCGTTGAGTTACGTAAAAAAGCATTGGAAAGCTCACGCTTAATGCGTCACCGTGGGCCGGACTGGTCAGGTGTGTATGCTGACGACCACGCGATCCTTGCTCACGAACGTCTCTCAATTGTCGACGTCAACAACGGTGCACAGCCACTGTATAACGCCGATCACACTCACGTTCTGGCCGTCAACGGTGAAATCTACAACCATCAAGCCCTGCGCGCAGAGTTAAGCGATCGTTATAGTTTCCAGACCGGTTCGGACTGCGAAGTCATTCTGGCGCTGTATCAGGAAAAAGGCGTCGATTTCCTGGACGAGTTGCAGGGCATGTTTGCCTTTATCCTGTACGACACCGTGAAGCAAACGTATCTGATTGGTCGCGACCATATCGGTATCATTCCGCTGTATATGGGCAACGATGAGCACGGCAACCTGTTTGTGGCGTCTGAAATGAAGGCACTGGTGCCGGTTTGCCGCACCATTAAAGAATTCCCACCGGGAAGCTACCTTTCCAGTACTGACGGTGAAATTCGTCGTTACTGGCAGCGTGACTGGATGGAATACAAAAACGTTGAAAACAACGTGACTGACGCGGCTGGCCTGAAACATGCGCTGGAAGAGTCGGTAAAAAGTCATCTGATGTCAGACGTTCCTTATGGCGTGCTGCTGTCTGGCGGTCTGGATTCTTCTATTATTTCAGCCGTGACCAAGCGTTTTGCCGCTAAGCGCGTTGAAGATCAGGACAAAAGCGATGCCTGGTGGCCACAGCTGCACTCTTTTGCCGTCGGTCTGGAAGGCTCACCGGATCTGAAAGCAGCCAAACTGGTTGCCGAGCACCTGGGTACGGTTCACCATGAAATCCACTTCACGGTGCAGGAAGGTCTGGATGCTATTCGTGACGTGATCTACCACATTGAAACCTACGATGTGACCACCATTCGTGCCTCCACGCCGATGTACCTGATGTCGCGTAAGATCAAAGCGATGGGCATTAAAATGGTGCTGTCAGGCGAAGGCGCAGATGAAGTCTTCGGTGGCTACCTCTATTTCCATAAAGCGCCTGATGCCAAAGAATTCCATGAAGAGAACGTGCGTAAGCTGCTGGCTCTGCACATGTTTGACTGTGCTCGCGCCAACAAAGCGATGTCCGCCTGGGGCGTAGAAGCGCGCGTGCCGTTCCTGGATAAGAAATTCCTGGATGTCGCCATGCGTATCAACCCACAGGACAAGATGTGCGGCAGCAACGGTAAAATGGAAAAACACATTCTGCGCGAATGTTTCTCTTCCTATCTGCCTGAAAGCGTTGCCTGGCGTCAGAAAGAGCAGTTCTCTGACGGCGTAGGTTACAGCTGGATTGACACGCTGAAAGAAGTGGCGGCTAAGCAGATTAGCGATCAGCAACTGGCGACGGCGCATTTCCGCTTCCCGTATAACACGCCGGGTTCGAAAGAAGCGTATCTCTATCGCGAAATTTTCGAAGAACTGTTCCCACTGCCAAGTGCTGCCGAGTGCGTGCCAGGTGGGCCGTCTGTTGCCTGTTCGTCGGCAAAAGCGATTGAGTGGGATGAAGCCTTCAAAAACATGGACGATCCTTCAGGACGTGCCGTGGGCGTGCACCAGTCCGCTTACAAATAAGTGCTATACTGAGTGAACAGATGGGCCAGTAATGGCCCATTTTTTGTGGAGTTGCCGTTGTATTCACTGAAAAATTGCCGAATAAAGCACCACCCTGGTTATAAGCCAGACAAACAGGCGTTTGAAGGCAAAAAACGGCAAAAAACTTGTTGACGCTGTGTAGTCAACTCCGCATAATGCGCCCCGCAACGCCGATGAAGGTTGCGCGAAAAAAGATGGCTACGTAGCTCAGCTGGTTAGAGCACAGCACTCATAATGCTGGGGTCACAGGTTCGATTCCCGTCGTAGCCACCATCTTTTTTTTGCGGGAGTGGCGAAATTGGTAGACGCACCAGATTTAGGTTCTGGCGCCGCAAGGTGTGCGAGTTCAAGTCTCGCCTCCCGCACCATTTCACGAGTCGGCAGCATGGATGGGGTATCGCCAAGCGGTAAGGCACCGGTTTTTGATACCGGCATTCCCTGGTTCGAATCCAGGTACCCCAGCCAATTTCGATGTATCTCGCGGCTGCGAGTGGACGAATGGGATATCGCCAAGCGGTAAGGCACCGGTTTTTGATACCGGCATTCCCTGGTTCGAATCCAGGTATCCCAGCCATCATCGAAAGGCAATACAATTTGGCTACGTAGCTCAGCTGGTTAGAGCACAGCACTCATAATGCTGGGGTCACAGGTTCGATTCCCGTCGTAGCCACCATTTTCTTGGGGTGTCGCCAAGCGGTAAGGCACTGGTTTCTGATACCAGCATTCCGGGGTTCGAATCCCTGCACCCCAGCCATTTTAGACAATTTGATTTGACACCATTGGGGTGTCGCCAAGCGGTAAGGCACTGGTTTCTGATACCAGCATTCCGGGGTTCGAATCCCTGCACCCCAGCCAAATTAAGCAAAAAAGCCCGCAATAGCGGGCTTTTTTGTTTCTGGCTTCCGGCTCATGACCACACGTCACATCCGTGCGACGCGTGGCTGAGGCTTACAAGCCTAACGCATAGCGCAAGACCTGACGTTTCAGCACGCCGGAATGCTCAGCGGCGATCAATCCCAGATTGCGTACCAGCTTTAACGGGCCGACGCGGTTGCTAAACGTAAAATAGAACAGATCCATCCCGCTCTGCATCAGCAGATTATCGTGGCGGCGCTGGCGCTGGTAACGTAACAGCACCCGTTCCGACGACCAGGTTTCAGCGTTGTCACGCGCAGCAATTAATACATCCATTAACGCATCGATGTCACGATATCCCAGATTCACGCCCTGCCCTGCCAGAGGATTAATGGTGTGCGCCGCATCGCCGACCAGCGCCAGCCCCGGCAGGACATAACGCGCGGCATGACGACGCACCAGGGGAAAGCCACCGGCTGCATGCACATGAAAACGGCCCAGTCGGGCCGGAAAGTGATGGGCGATCTCTTTCTCCAGCTGCGCGACAGGCATGGCCTGTAACTGTCGGATACGGGCGGCGGCGTCATACCATACCAGCGAGGCATGATGACCGAACAGCGGCAGGAAAGCGCGTGGACCGTCGGGCGTAAAGTGCTGCCAGGTCGCATCGCCAGCCGGATGCTCGCAGGTGACGCTGATCAGTAAGCAGGACTGTGCGTAACTCCAGCCATGAATCCCAATACCCGCCATCTGTCGCACCTGTGAACTTGCGCCGTCTGCCCCCACCACTAATTTTGCGGTTACGGTCGTGCCATTGCTTAATGACAGCGTCCAGCCCGCATTACAGGGCTGAAGAGCCTCCATCGTCGCCGGGCACAGCAAGGTGATACCTCGCTGCGTCATCTCTTCCCACAGCGCACGTTGCAGCACCGAGTTCTCCACCATATAACCCAGTTCAGGCAAACCCAGCGACTCCGCATCGAAACTGACCTGCGCCGTCTGCCACTCCCAGGTTTCCAGTTTGCGGTAAGGCGCACAGCGCATCGCCTCTACGCGTTGCCAGACGTTCAGTTGTTTCAGGAGCGCCACCGACGAGGAGCCGACAGCGGAAATGCGCACGTCCGGCAGGCTGTCGGGATCGAAAGGTGGCGGGGTTGCCCGCTCAATCACCGCCACCCGAAAGCGGTGCTGCGCTAAACCACAGGCCAGCGCCGCTCCGACCATGCCGCCGCCGACAATCACCACATCAAACTGGTTATCCTGCATCACTTGTATCCCTCTCTTAGGCCGCCACTTTTCAGCGCGGTGGTATTCCTGCAAAGTGTACCGGAAAAATGAGGCACGATCAGAAAAGCCCTCAGGCTGGTCACATCCGCAGCAAAGCATTACAATACGCGCCCAGCACTTCACTGCACTGATTTAATGGCTAGCTCGATGACAAAAAAACTGCATATCAAAACCTGGGGATGTCAGATGAATGAGTACGATTCATCTAAGATGTCTGACCTGCTGAACAGCACGCACGGCTATACCCTGACAGAGGAAGCCGAAGAGGCGGATATTCTGCTGCTCAACACCTGCTCAATCCGCGAGAAAGCGCAGGAGAAGGTTTTCCACCAGTTGGGGCGCTGGAAAAAACTCAAAGAGCGCAACCCGGATTTGATCATCGGTGTTGGCGGCTGCGTCGCGTCTCAGGAAGGGGATCATATTCGCCAGCGTGCGCCTTGCGTGGACATTGTCTTTGGTCCGCAAACCCTGCATCGCCTGCCTGAAATGATTAATACCGTGCGCGGCAGCAAAAGTCCGGTTGTGGACATCAGCTTCCCGGAAATTGAAAAATTCGACCGCCTGCCTGAACCGCGGGCCGAAGGCCCCACCGCGTTTGTCTCCATCATGGAAGGCTGCAACAAATATTGTACGTTCTGCGTGGTGCCTTATACGCGCGGTGAAGAAGTCAGCCGTCCGTCAGACGATATTCTGCTGGAGATCGCGCAGTTGGCTGCGCAGGGCGTACGCGAAGTGAACCTGTTAGGGCAGAACGTGAACGCTTATCGCGGCGAAACCTTTGACGGCGACGTGTGCACCTTTGCTGAACTGCTGCGTCTGGTGGCGGCGATTGACGGCATTGACCGTATTCGCTTCACCACCAGCCATCCGATTGAGTTCACCGATGACATCATTGATGTCTATCGCGATACGCCAGAGCTGGTGAGCTTCCTCCACCTGCCTGTGCAGAGCGGCGCCGACCGAATTCTGACGCTGATGAAGCGTGCGCACACCGCGCTGGAGTACAAGGCTATCATTCGCAAACTGCGCGCTGCACGCCCTGACATTGAGATCAGTTCTGACTTTATCGTAGGTTTCCCGGGTGAAACACAGCAGGACTTTGAGCAAACGATGAAGCTGATTGGTGATATCAACTTTGATATGAGCTACAGCTTTATCTACTCAGCGCGGCCGGGCACACCTGCGGCAGACTTGCCTGACGACGTCAGCGACGAAGAGAAAAAACAGCGTCTGTATATTCTGCAGGATCGCATCAACCAGCAGGCCATGGCGATCAGCCGCCGTATGCTGGGCAGCGTGCAGCGGATTCTGGTAGAAGGCATTTCACGTAAAAACGTGATGGAGCTGACCGGCCGGACCGAAAACAACCGAGTGGTGAATTTCGAAGGTCCGGTAGAGATGATCGGTAAGTTTGTCGACGTTGAAATTGTCGATGTGTATACCAACTCTTTGCGCGGCAAGCTGGTGCGGACTGAAGAGGAAATGGGCTTACGTGTGGTTGAGAGCCCGGCCTCCGTTATCGCCCGTACCCGCAAAGAAAATGATATCGGCGTTGGCGTCTTCCAGCCCTGATCTTCCGTTATGTGCGGCAGCTCACCGTCGGCTGCCGCACATTCTGCTGTTTTGCACTTGGTTTCTGCCGGTGCCGCCCAAATATCACCTCGTAAGCTTGCGCCCCGGCGTGACCGCATAAATAATTTCGTTATGATGCATCCGCTTAACACATCTGATGCACCCGCAATCCCTTTCAACTGGCCCTGAGTGACCCAAAGGATTCGTTTGAATATTGAAACCCGTGAAATCGCCCTTGAACCGGCTGATAACCGCCGTCTGATGAGCCTGTGCGGTCCATTTGATGACAATGTAAAACAGCTGGAGCGTCGTCTTGGCATTGAGATAAACCGCCGGGACAATCAGTTTAAACTGGTTGGTCGGGTGCTGTGCGTGAATGCCGCGGTCGAGATCCTGAAAACACTTTATGTCGATACCGCGCCCGTGCGCGGCGAAATTCCGGATATCGAACCCGAGCAGATTCATCTGGCGATCAAAGAGAGCCGGGTGCTGGAACAAACGGCAGAAAGCGTGCCCGACTACGGTAAAGCGGTCAATATCAAGACCAAGCGTGGCGTCATCAAGCCGCGCACCCCAAATCAGGCACAGTATATTGCCAATATCCTCGACCACGACATCACCTTTGGCGTGGGCCCGGCGGGTACCGGTAAAACCTACCTGGCCGTCGCTGCCGCGGTCGATGCGCTCGAACGCCAGGAGATTCGTCGCATCCTGCTCACGCGCCCCGCCGTCGAGGCCGGTGAAAAACTGGGCTTCCTGCCGGGCGATTTGAGCCAGAAAGTGGACCCCTACCTGCGTCCGCTTTACGACGCCCTGTTTGAGATGCTGGGCTTTGAAAAAGTCGAGAAGCTGATGGAACGCAACGTTATCGAAGTCGCGCCGCTGGCCTATATGCGCGGCCGTACGCTGAATGACGCGTTTATCATTCTTGATGAAAGCCAGAACACCACTATCGAGCAGATGAAGATGTTTCTGACCCGTATCGGCTTTAACTCGAAAGCGGTCATCACCGGCGACGTCACGCAGATTGACCTGCCCCGCCACACAAAATCGGGTTTACGTCACGCGATTGAGGTCCTGTCTGAAGTGGAAGAAATCAGCTTTAACTTCTTTCACAGTGAAGACGTTGTGCGTCATCCGGTCGTGGCACGCATCGTGACCGCTTATGAAGCCTGGGAAGAAGCCGATCAGAAACGTCGCGATCAGCAGGCTGAAGAGCGTAAGCGTGAAGCCCTTGCCGCCCAACATAGCGTTCAGGAGAAACCATGAGCGACGTGATTCTCGACCTGCAACTGGCCTGTGAACAAACAGAAAATCTCCCCACGGAAAGCCAGTTTCAGCGCTGGCTGGAAGCTGCGGTGACGCCGTTTCAGACGGAGAGCGAAGTGACTATTCGTCTGGTGGATGAACAGGAAAGCCATGAGCTTAACCTGACCTACCGTGGTAAAGATAAACCCACCAATGTGTTGTCATTTCCTTTTGAAGCGCCACCCGGTATTGAATTGCCCCTGCTGGGCGATTTGATCATCTGCCGTCAGGTCGTGGAACAGGAAGCGCAGGAACAAGGGAAAAGCGTCGAAGCCCACTGGGCGCACATGGTGGTTCACGGTACGCTGCATCTGTTGGGTTATGATCACATTGAAGACAGCGAAGCCGAAGAGATGGAAGGTCTGGAGACCGAGATAATGCTTGCTCTTGGTTATCCTGATCCGTACATTTCGGAGAAAGAAAACGCCTGAGTTGTGGACTCAGGCCATCCTGCTGCTGGTAACCCGACCGGCAGCATCACTTACTGACCAGAGAGATCTTTAAAAACCGCCATGAGCGACGACCATTCTCAAAACAGCGATGCACCCAGTAGTAAAAAGGGATTTTTTTCCCTACTGCTCAACCAACTGTTTCACGGTGAACCCAAAAACCGTGACGAGCTCCTGAGCCTTATCCGTGATTCCAATCAAAAGGACCTGATTGATCAGGATACCCGCGACATGCTGGAAGGCGTGCTGGATATTGCAGAACAGCGCGTACGCGACATCATGATTCCGCGCTCTCAGATGATCACCCTGAAACGCAACCAGAACCTCGAAGAGTGCCTGGATGTGATCATTGACTCCGCACACTCCCGCTTTCCGGTGATCAGCGAAGACAAGGACCATGTTGAAGGCATCCTGATGGCGAAAGATCTGCTGCCGTTTATGAGCAGCGAATCAGAAGCCTTCAGCGTCGAAAAAGTGCTGCGTCCTGCGGTGGTTGTGCCTGAGAGCAAGCGCGTTGACCGTATGCTAAAAGAGTTTCGTTCCCAGCGCTATCATATGGCGATTGTGATCGATGAGTTTGGTGGCGTGTCCGGACTGGTTACGATTGAAGATATTCTCGAACTGATTGTTGGCGAAATTGAAGACGAATATGACGATGAGGAAGATCGGGATATCCGCCAGCTCAACCGCCAGACCTACACGGTGCGTACGTTAACCCCCATTGAGGATTTCAATGAGGTGTTCGGCACCCAGTTCAGCGATGACGAAGTGGATACCATTGGTGGACTGGTAATGCAGGGCTTTGGTCATCTGCCGGCGCGCGGTGAAAGCATCGACATTGATGGTTACCAGTTCAAAGTTGCCATGGCCGACAGCCGCCGTATCATTCAGGTTCACGTAAAAATCCCGGAAAATTCGGCGCTACCTCAACTGGATGACGAATAACGCTATGGCATTAGCCTCCTTTTACCAGCAGCAGCGGGTCCGTCTGCTGCTGGCTTTACTGAGCGGCGCCTGTGGCACGCTCGCCTTTTCCCCTTATGATTTCTGGCCTGCCGCCCTGCTTTCGCTGTTCGGCCTGCAACTTCTGACGCTGAACCGCACCAGCCCTCAGGCCAGCGCCATTGGTTTCAGTTGGGGATTTGGCCTGTTTGGCTGCGGTATTAACTGGGTTTATGTCAGCATTGCCACTTTTGGCGGCATGCCTGGCCCGGTGAACGTTTTTCTGGTGGTCCTGCTGGCGGCTTACCTCGCGGTTTATCCGGCGCTGTTTACCGGCATCCTGAACCGGATTTGGCCACGTCCCACACTGTGGCGACTGGCGCTGGCCGCTCCCGCGTTATGGCAGGTGACGGAGTTTTTGCGCGGCTGGATTTTAACCGGCTTTCCGTGGTTGCAGTTTGGCTACAGTCAGATTGATGGCCCGCTAAAGGGGATTGCGCCGCTGGCTGGCGTGGAAAGTATTACCTTCCTGCTGATGGTCATTGCGGGTTTGCTGGTTTATGCGCAGCAGCGACGTCAGGTGAAAAGCCTGGTGGGCGCGCTCGCGGTACTGGCAATATGCTGGCCGTTGCGTTATCTGCACTGGTATCAACCTTTACCCCAGCAGGCGGTCGATGTCGCGCTGGTGCAGGGCGATATTCCCCAGTCGATGAAGTGGGACCCGCAGCAGTTGCTGAATACGCTGCGCATTTATAACGATTTAAGCCAGCCGCTGATGGGAAAAGCCCCCATTATTATCTGGCCGGAGTCGGCAATTACCGATCTGGAAAGTAACCAGCAACCGTTCCTGCGTTCGCTGGATGCCGAACTCCGCGCGCGCGGTAGCGCACTGGTGACCGGTATCGTGGATTCGCGCCTGGAGCAGAATCGTTATCATGATTACAACACGGTTATTGTGCTGGGCGGGCCGAAGCCCTACAACTACTTCAGCACTAACCGCTATCAGAAAAACCATCTGGTGCCGTTTGGTGAGTTTGTTCCCATGGCGGATTTGCTGCGCCCGCTTGCCCCCTTCTTCGATTTGCCGATGTCTGCCTTCAGCCGCGGTGCCTATTTGCAGCCTCAGCTCAATGTGGCGAATTATCACCTTACGACGGCGATTTGCTACGAGATCGTGTTGGGTGAGCAGGTGCGGGCGAACTTCCGTCCGGACACCGACTTTCTGCTGACCGTCTCTAATGATGCCTGGTTTGGTCACTCGATTGGTCCCTGGCAACACTTCCAGATGGCGCGTATGCGCGCACTTGAGCTGGGCAGACCGCTGCTGCGCGGCACCAACAATGGCGTAACCGCCGTGGTGAATGCCAATGGCGATGTGGAAAAGGTTCTGCCGCAGTTCTCGCGCGGCGTACTCGTGGATAAGGTAACGCCTACCCGCGGCGAAACGCCATACTCGAAAGCCGGGCTCTGGCCGGTATGGATAGCGACAGTGCTGGCCGGGTTACTGGCCTTCATCCGACGTCAGCGCTGACACGCTGTGGTGAAGCGCTGCTTCGCCACAGCCTTTCGCGGTGTCTTAATCCGCACGCTGTTTCCCTTCCCCCTTTTACTGCTTTTGTTTCTGCTTCTGCTTCTGCTTCTGCTTCTGCTTCTGCTTCTGCTTCTGCTTCTGCTTCTGCTTCTTCAGTCAAACCGCCCGTTCACCCCACTGTCATTTTATTCTGGCACGATGATTGCTAAATGTTTCTGTATTCCTGCAATGCGGGGCTTGTTACCCGCGATGGCATGGGCGTAATGCACCATTAACGCTCAATCTGCGCACCTTCCGCGTGCATGGACGCGCGATTGCCTTTTTTTGGTGCGAATGCCATCGCAAAAAAGAAACTTTTTTGTTTCATTAGGTTAACAATCCGCTATGTTAGTGAATATTCTTAAGCGCAGAAGCGCGAGGGAATAATAAGAAAAGCAGTGCAAAATACACACAACATCACACTCAGTACAGGGTTGATCCTGTGCAATTTCCACACGAAGGAGTTGGAACATGCAATTACGCAAAGTGGCATTATCTCTTTTGCTGTTGAGCGCAGCAGCGGGAGCGGCCCAGGCGGAAGATCTCAGCGGTACCCTGAAAAAAATTAATGACAGTGGCGTCATTGTTATCGGGCATCGCGAATCGTCAGTTCCCTTTTCATATTACGACAACCAACAGAAAGTCGTTGGCTATTCACAGGCTTATTCAAACGCGATTGCTGATGCCATTAAAGCGAAGCTGAATAAACCTGATCTGCAGATCAAAATGATCCCGATTACTTCACAGAACCGTATTCCGCTGCTGCAAAACGGCACCTATGACTACGAATGTGGCTCAACGACCAACAACCTTGAGCGCCAGAAACAGGCGGCCTTTTCCGACACCATTTTTGTTATCGGTACCCGCTTGCTGGTTAAAAAAGGCAGCCCAATTAAGGATTTTGACGATCTGAAAGGCAAAACTGTCGTGGTGACCTCAGGTACGACGTCAGAAGTGCTGCTGCATAAACTGAACGACGAGAAAAAGATGGATATGCGCATCATCAGCGCCAAAGACCATGGTGATTCGTTCCGTACGCTGGAAACCGGTCGTGCCGTGGCCTTTATGATGGATGACGCCCTGCTGGCTGGCGAACGCGCTAAAGCGAAAAAACCGGATGACTGGGTCATTATCGGTACGCCACAGTCTAAAGAAGCTTATGGCTGTATGCTGCGCAAAGACGATCCGCAGTTCAAAAAGCTGGTTGATGACACCATTGCAAAAGCCCAGACCTCCGGCCAGGCAGAAAAATGGTTCGACACCTGGTTTAAACAGCCTATTCCTCCTAAAAACCTGAACATGAACTTTGAATTGTCTGATGACATGAAAGCCCTGTTCAAAACGCCGAATGATAAAGCGCTGAATTAACAACGATAACAAGGGCGGCGCTGTCGCCCTCTCGATTGCTGAAACCGCGGCGTGGACAGACCGCCTGATCGGGTCGTTCCCCTGACTCAGGCGCATTAAGCCGTTCATCAATCTTCAGGGTAGCTCTGCTACCCTTTTTTACCGGAGTTCGTTATGGGTATCGATTGGAACTGGGGCATTTTTCTCGAACAGGCCCCGTTCGGAAATACCACCTATCTCGGCTGGTTGTGGTCCGGTTTTCAGGTGACAATTGCTGTCTCCTGCTGTGCCTGGATTATCGCTTTCTGCGTAGGTTCATTCTTTGGCATTCTGCGTACCGTGCCTAATCGCCTGCTGGCAACGATTGGCACCTGCTATGTGGAATTGTTTCGTAACATCCCCCTGATCGTGCAGTTCTTCTTCTGGTATCTGGTGGCGCCAGAGCTGGTTGGTCAGAAGCTTGGCATGTGGTTTAAGTCGGAGCTGGATCCCAACCTGCAGTTCTTTATCTCGTCGGTGATCTGTCTGGGCCTGTTTACCGCCGCACGCGTCTGCGAGCAGGTGCGCGCGGCGATTCAGTCTTTGCCGCGGGGACAAAAGAATGCCGGGCTGGCAATGGGCCTGACGCTGCCGCAAACCTATCGCTATGTGTTGCTTCCTAATGCTTACCGCGTGATTGTGCCGCCAATGACGTCAGAAATGCTTAACCTGGTTAAAAACTCGGCGATTGCGTCGACGATCGGCCTGGTGGACATGGCTGCGCAGGCGGGCAAGCTGCTGGACTATTCCGCACACGCCTATGAATCGTTTACGGCCATTACGCTGGCCTACATTGCCATCAACCTGGTGATTATGTTTTTGATGAGCCTGGTTGAGCGCAAAGTGCGTCTGCCCGGCAATATGGGAGGCAAGTGATGTACGCGTTTGACTGGAGTTCCATTCCTCCCAGCCTGCCTTACCTGCTTAATGGTCTGGTCATTACCTTTAAAATCACGCTTACGGCGGTGGTCTTCGGCATCCTGTGGGGCACGCTGCTGGCGGTGATGCGTTTGTCGACCTTCAGGCCCATCAGCTGGTTTGCCAAACTGTACGTTAACCTGTTCCGTTCGGTACCGCTGGTTATGGTCCTGCTGTGGTTTTATCTGGTGGTGCCGAGTTTCCTGCAGCAGGTGCTGGGTATTTCCCCTAAAACCGACATTCGTTTGATTTCGGCAATGGTCGCCTTTTCGCTGTTCGAAGCGGCGTATTATTCGGAAATCATTCGCGCCGGCATCATCAGTATTGCGCGTGGGCAATCCAGCGCGGCGCTGGCGCTGGGCATGACGCAGTGGCAGTCCATGCGCCTGGTGATTCTGCCTCAGGCGTTTCGTGCCATGGTTCCGCTGTTACTGACCCAGGGCATCGTCCTGTTCCAGGATACCTCGTTAGTGTATGTGCTGAGCCTGGCGGACTTCTTCCGCACCGCCTCCACCATCGGTGAGCGTGACGGTACCCAGGTTGAGATGGTGTTGTTTGCCGGTCTGGTCTACTTCGTGATCAGCCTGAGCGCGTCACTGTTGGTCAGCTATCTAAAAAGAAAAAGGACGGTTTAAATGATTAGCCTGAAAAACGTTTCTAAGTGGTATGGTCAATTTCAGGTGCTGACCGACTGCTCTACCGAAGTCAAGACCGGTGAAGTGGTTGTGGTATGCGGGCCGTCAGGCTCGGGCAAATCGACCCTGATCAAAACCGTGAATGGCCTGGAACCTGTGCAACAGGGCAGCATTACGGTAAACGGTACTGAAGTGAACAATAAAAAAACCAATCTGGCTAAACTGCGCAGTAAGGTCGGCATGGTGTTTCAGCACTTCGAACTGTTCCCTCACCTGAGCATTATTGATAACCTGGTGCTGGCGCAGGTCAAAGTCTTAAAGCGCGACAAAACCGCCGCCCGCGAGAAAGGCCTCAAATTGCTGACTCGCGTGGGCCTGTCAGCGCATGCGGATAAATTTCCCGGCCAGCTCTCGGGCGGTCAGCAGCAGCGTGTCGCGATTGCGCGGGCACTCTGTATGGATCCGATTGCCATGCTGTTTGATGAGCCGACCTCCGCACTCGATCCCGAAATGATCAATGAAGTGCTGGACGTTATGGTCGAACTGGCCCAGGAAGGCATGACCATGATGGTCGTGACACATGAAATGGGCTTCGCCCGTAAGGTGGCCAATCGGGTGATCTTTATGGACGAAGGAAAAATTATCGAAGACACCCATAAAGATGACTTCTTTAATAATCCACAGTCTGAGCGGGCAAAGGATTTCCTGGCAAAAATTCTGCACTAAACGTCAGGCGGGCACAAAGCCCGCCTGCTTCTTCTACGGCTCAAAAGGCTGACGATAAAACTGATCGTGATTGCATTCGGGGCAACGTGACAGCGTTTCCGGCGTATAAATGGCGCGAGTGAAGTGGCATTTTTCGCAGACCAGATTGCCCAGGCCCACCACCTCACCACTTTGGTACACACCGTGATGTTGCAAATCCTGAAAAACCTCACGCCACTCTAACTGACTTTTATCCGTAATATCTGCCAGCTCCTTCCAGATGCTTTCCCGAATCACGCGCATAAAAACGGAGTCGGCGACCGGCTCTTCCGCCTCTGCATAGTTACGGCCAAACTCTGCCAGATCGCGACGCACCGACGTCAGCGCCCGATCGATTTCGTCCGGCGTCAGATCGGAGTGCGCTTGTAAATGACGGCGCCGATCGTCGACTAATGTATCCAGATCGCGATCGCCGTGGCGAAGACGTTCGGTTAATACCGCCAGTGAGGCGTGATATTCCTGGGCCACTTTATTCATTTTATTCTCCTTTTTGCGCTCAGTACCTGTACTAAGTTTAGCTACTTTGTCACATTTGCCCGGCTCGCTGGGTAAGGAAGCGTAAAAGAGTGAAAGCAGGGATGCGTTGACGATAAATCGCCCCCGTAAAAGTGGGAAGTGTTGTTGATGTGCGGCCTTATGGGTATGCTATGCGGATCGTAAAGTCAGCAAAGTGTCATCTATTAAGGACCACAGGCAGCCATGCAAGAGCAATACCGCCCGGAAGAGATTGAATCCCGCGTTCAGCAGCAGTGGGATGAAAACGAAACGTTTAAAGTGACTGAGCAGGAAGGCAAAGAGAAGTACTACTGCCTGTCTATGCTGCCCTATCCTTCTGGCCGCCTGCACATGGGCCACGTTCGTAACTACACCATCGGCGACGTCATTGCGCGTTATCAGCGCATGCTCGGCAAAAACGTGCTGCAGCCAATTGGCTGGGACGCCTTCGGTCTGCCTGCGGAAGGCGCGGCGGTCAAAAACAATACCGCGCCGGCGCCCTGGACTTATGACAACATCGCGTACATGAAAAACCAGCTTAAGCTGCTGGGATTTGGCTATGACTGGAGCCGCGAGCTGGCGACCTGTCAACCGGAGTATTACCGCTGGGAACAGTGGTTCTTCACCAAACTGTATGAAAAAGGCCTGGTGTACAAAAAAACCTCGGCGGTGAACTGGTGCCCGAACGATCAGACCGTACTGGCTAACGAGCAGGTTATCGATGGCTGCTGCTGGCGCTGTGACACCAAAGTCGAGCGCAAAGAGATCCCACAGTGGTTCATTAAAATCACTGATTACGCCGAAGAGCTGTTAAACGATCTGGATACGCTGGAAGAGTGGCCTGAGCAGGTCAAAACCATGCAGCGTAACTGGATCGGCCGTTCTGAAGGGGTGGAAATCACCTTTGACGTGGCAGACAGCAGCGAAAAAGTGACAGTTTATACCACGCGTCCGGACACCTTCTACGGCGCGACCTATGTCGCTGTCGCCGCCGGTCATCCGCTGGCGGCACAGGCGGCGGCCAGCAACCCTGCTCTGGCTGATTTTATCGCAGAATGCCGCAATACCAAGGTAGCCGAAGCCGATATGGCCACCATGGAAAAGAAAGGCATGGCGACAGGCCTGTCTGTCGTGCATCCGTTAACGGGTGAACGTCTTCCTGTGTGGGTCGCGAACTTCGTCCTGATGGAATACGGTACGGGTGCGGTCATGGCCGTGCCGGCGCATGACCAGCGCGACTGGGAATTTGCGACCAAATACGATCTGCCGATCAAACCGGTTATCCTCAATCTGGACGGCAGCGAGCCTGACGTCAGCGCCGCCGCGATGACCGACAAAGGTACGCTGTTTAACTCTGCCGAGTGCAGCGGCCTGGATCACAGTGCCGGTTTTAACGCCATTGCAGATGCGCTGGCGGCAAAAGGCGTTGGCGAGCGTAAAGTTAACTATCGCCTGCGCGACTGGGGCGTTTCTCGTCAGCGTTACTGGGGCGCGCCGATTCCGATGGTAACCCTGGAAGATGGCACCGTCATGCCGACACCAGAAGACCAGTTACCGGTGATTCTGCCGGAAGACGTGGTCATGGACGGCATTACCAGTCCGATTAAAGCCGATCCGGACTGGGCAAAAACCACCGTGAACGGTCAGCCTGCGCTGCGCGAAACCGATACCTTTGATACCTTTATGGAATCGTCTTGGTACTACGCGCGTTATACCTGTGCAGACTACAAGGACGGTATGCTGGACCCGGCTGCAGCAAACTACTGGCTGCCGGTAGATCAGTATGTCGGCGGTATCGAACACGCCATCATGCACCTGATGTATTTCCGCTTCTTCCATAAACTGCTGCGTGATGCAGGCCTGGTGAATTCGAATGAGCCAGCCAAACGTCTGCTGTGCCAGGGCATGGTGTTAGCGGATGCGTTCTATTATCTGGGCGTTAACGGCGAACGTAACTGGGTTTCGCCGGTTGACGTGACCGTCGAGCGCGATGAGAAAGGCCGCATTGTTAAAGCCGTAGATACTCAGGGCCGCGAGGTGATTTACGCGGGCATGAGCAAAATGTCCAAGTCGAAAAACAACGGCATCGATCCCCAACTGATGGTTGAGCGCTATGGTGCCGATACCGTCCGTCTGTTCATGATGTTTGCCTCGCCTGCGGATATGACGCTGGAGTGGCAGGAATCCGGTGTGGAAGGGGCAAACCGCTTCCTGAAACGTGTCTGGAAACTGGTCTACGATCATTCACAGAAAGGTGCAACGGTTGCCCTGGACGTCGCCAGCCTGAATGACGATCAGAAAGCGTTGCGCCGCGACCTGCACAAAACCATTGCCAAAGTGTCGGATGATATTGGTCGTCGCCAGACCTTTAACACCGCGATTGCGGCGGTCATGGAGCTGATGAACAAGCTGGCGCGTGCGCCGCAGGACAGCGAGCAGGATCGTGCGTTGATGCAGGAGGCCTTACTGGCCGTGACGCGTTTGCTGTATCCGTTCACCCCGCATGCCAGCTACGTGCTGTGGCAGACGCTGGGCGGCGAAGGCACTATCGACAATGCGGAATGGCCAGTGGCGGATGACGCCGCAATGGTCGAAGATTCTCTGCTGGTCGTGGTGCAGGTCAACGGTAAAGTGCGGGGTAAAATTACTGTGGCAGCCGAGGCTACACAGGAGCAGGTTCAGGCGCGCGCTGCTGAGGAGCCCCTGGTGGCGAAATACCTTGATGGTGTGAGCATTCGTAAAGTCATTTATGTACCGGGCAAACTGCTTAACCTGGTTGTGGGTTAAGTTCAGGAGGAACTGTGCGACATCCGATTATCAGGTTGTTTGTCATGCTGGCGGCGGTGATCACCGCTGGCTGTGGTTTTCACCCGCGCGGCACCACTCAGGTGCCGACGGAACTGCGAACGCTGGTCTTAGAAACGGGCGATCCTTACGGGCCGCTGACGCGCGTGGTGCGTCAGCAGTTGCGAATCAACAACGTTAACATCGTTGAAGCGACGCAGAAAAACAGCATGGTCGTACCGACCCTGCGTCTGGGCGGGGAATCTCAGGGCCGAAGCACCGCATCCGTCTTCATCAGCGGCACCACCGCTGAATATCAGATGGCGATGGTGGTTACGGCTCAGGTCTTGATTCCCAACAAAGGGATCTACCCTATCAGCACGACCGTTTATCGCTCGTTCTTTGATAACCCGAACGCGGCCCTGGCGAAAGATGCGGAACAGGACATGATCACCCAGGAGATGCGTCAACGTGCAGCCGAACAACTGGTTCGTAAGCTGTTGGCGGTACATGCGGCCCAGATGGACAGCCCGCAGACATCCTCTTCGTCAACGGTGGCAAAACCGGTTCACTCTGCTGCGGGAACGGCCTCTTCCGCGGCACCCCTGACGCAATGATCAGGATTTATCCGGAACAACTCAGCGCGCAGCTCCGTGAGGGGCTGCGCGCCTGTTATTTATTAACCGGCAATGAACCTCTGTTGTTGCAGGAAAGTGCGGATGCCATTCGCGCCAGCGCCGTGGCGCAGGGCTTTGAAGAACATGTGAGTTTTACCCTGGATGCACAAACAGACTGGGACAGCCTGTTTGTCAGTTGCCAGTCAATGAGCCTGTTTACTCAGCGACAGACGCTTACATTGCAGTTTCCTGAAAATGGTCCCAATGCCGCCATCGCCGAACATCTGATCACGCTCGCCTCGCTGCTTCATGAGGATATTTTGCTGATTTGCCGGATGGCGAAACTCAGCAAAGCGCAGGAAAACAGCGCCTGGTTTAAAGCGCTGTCAGCCCATGCGGTGCTGGTCCCCTGCCAGACGCCGGAGCAGGCGCAACTGCCGCGCTGGGTCACCAGCCGGGCCAAAGCGATGAGGCTCGCGATCGACGATGCGGCGGTCCAGCTACTCTGTTACTGCTACGAAGGTAACCTGCTGGCGCTGGCGCAGGCACTTGAACGTCTGTCTCTTCAGTGGCCCGATGGCAAGCTCACGCTACCGCGCGTTGAAGCCGCAGTCAGTGATGCCGCGCACTTTACGCCTTATCACTGGGTCGACGCGCTACTGGCAGGCAAGAGCCGTCGCGCACTGCATATCCTGCAACAGTTGGAAAGTGAAGACAGCGAAGTGACGATATTGCTGCGGACGCTGCAGCGCGATCTGATGACTCTGCTGCACCTGCAACGTCATCAGACACAGCAACCTCTGCGTACACTGATGGATCAACAGCGCATCTGGCAAAATCGCCGTCCTCTCTTTACTGAGGCGTTGCAGCGCCTTGATGCAGCGCGCTTACAACAGGCAATCCATCTGTTGACGCAAATCGAAATTACGCTGAAACAGGATTATGGACAATCGGTCTGGCCACAGTTGCAAACGCTGTCGATGCTGATTGCCAACCGTGCTTTTCCCGCGAGTTTTGCACATGTCTGATTTACACGCCCTGTTTGGCGGCACCTTCGACCCGATCCATTTCGGCCATTTACGCCCGGCAGAAGCGCTGGCGCAGCAAACTGGCCTGGCCCGGGTTACCCTGTTGCCCAACAATGTGCCGCCGCACCGGCCGCAGCCGGAAGCCAGTCCGCAACAGCGCCTGGCGATGCTGCGGTGCGCTATTCGCGATCGGCCGCTTTTTGATATCGATACGCGCGAACTGCAACGGGACACGCCCTCATGGACTGTCGATACGTTAGAAGCCATACGGGCTGAACGTGGCGATCAGCCGTTAGGGTTTATTATCGGTCAGGACTCATTACTGACGCTTGCAAAATGGCATCGCTGGCAGGATTTACTGAGCCTGTGTCATCTGCTGGTGTGCCAGCGACCAGGCTATCCGACTGAGATGGCGACGCCGGACATGCAGGACTGGCTGGACAGACACGTGATCCACGATCCTCAGGAACTGCAGCAGCGTCCGGCCGGCGGCATCTGGCTGGCAGAAACCCCGCGCTATGCCATTTCAGCTACCGAAATTCGCAAGCGTCGTCATCAGCATCTCGCCTGTGACGATTTACTGCCCGCCTCGGTAATCGACTATATCGACCGCGCCGGCTTATATCGCGACTGATATGGGCGTGATATACTACGCCGCTAAATTTTTCGGCTGTATCCCGGGCGTCAGCCAGCCCGCTCTCACCAGTTTTTAAAGGGGAACCTTTTGCAAGGTAAAGCACTCCAAGAGTTCGTTGTTGATAAGATTGATGATTTGAAAGGTCAGAACATCGTCACCCTCGACGTTCAGGGTAAATCAAGCATTACTGATTTCATGATCATCTGCACCGGCACCTCGACGCGCCACGTTACCTCAATCGCTGAACACGTTGAGCAGGAATCCCGCGCCGCCGGCCTGATGCCGCTGGGCGTTGAAGGCAAGACGGCCGCTGACTGGGTTGTGGTCGACCTCGGTGAAGTCATCGTGCATGTGATGCAGGAAGAGAGCCGTCAGTTATATGAACTGGAAAAGCTCTGGGGTTAAGCGGTGAAATTGCAGCTTGTTGCCGTCGGCACCAAAATGCCTGACTGGGTGCAGACCGGTTTTATGGAATACCTGCGTCGTTTTCCCAAAGACATGCCGTTTGAACTGACGGAAGTTCCGGCGGGCAAACGGGGTAAAAATGCCGACATCAAACGCATCCTGGAAAAGGAAGGTGAAGCGATGCTGGCCGCCACAGGTAAAGGCAACCGGATTGTCACGCTGGATATTCCCGGACAGCCCTGGGAAACCCCACAGTTGGCCCAACAGCTGGAACGCTGGAAACAGGATGGCCGCGATGTCAGCCTGCTGATTGGCGGCCCGGAAGGGTTAGCGCCAGCCTGCAAAGCGGCGGCGGAACAGAGCTGGTCGCTTTCGGCCTTAACGTTGCCTCATCCGCTGGTGCGCGTGCTGGTTGCCGAAAGCCTCTATCGCGCATGGAGCATTACGACAAATCATCCTTATCATCGTGAATAACCGATAAGCTCACTCCAGACATTACAAGTAGCGGATGAAATTACAAAGCAACGCCTTTCGCGATTACAGCGCCGAACAAAAAGTCTTTGTCCGCAGGGCTTTTATTGCTTTTGTCGGCGTCTTACTGCTCTCCTCCGTGCTGGTGGTTAATCTCTATCACCTGCAGATTTTACGTTTCGACGATTACAGTACCCGCTCCAACGAAAACCGAATCAAACTGGTGCCGGTCGCGCCCAGCCGCGGCATCATCTATGACCGCACGGGTACGCCGCTGGCCCTGAACCGGACCATTTACCAGGCAGAACTGGTGCCGGAAAAGGTCGATGACCTGAAACAAACCCTGCAAAATTTGCGTCCGGTCCTCGAACTCACCGATGAGGATATCGAGGCGTTTGAAAAAGAGCGTAAACGTTCACGCCGCTTCACGTCGATTCCGGTTAAAACCGGGTTGAATGAGGTGCAGGTGGCGCGCTTTGCGGTAAATCAGTATCGCTTTCCTGGCGTAGAAGTGAAAGGCTACCAGCGCCGCTACTATCCCTATGGCCAGACACTGACTCATGTTGTGGGCTATGTGTCGAAAATTAACGACCGCGACGTAGCCCGTCTGGATAAAGAGGGAAAATGGCCCAACTATGCGGCGACGCATGATATCGGCAAACTCGGTATCGAAGCCTATTACGAAGACCTGCTGCATGGCAAAACCGGCTATGAAGAGGTCGAAGTTAACAACCGTGGCCGGGTCATACGGCAGTTGCACGAGCAGTCGCCCCAGGCCGGTCGCGATATTTATCTGACTATCGATCTCAAACTGCAGCAGTATATCGAGACGCTGCTGGCCGGTAGTCGCGCAGCGGTCGTGGTCAGCGATCCGCGCACCGGTGAGATTCTGGCGATGGTGTCGACCCCCAGCTACGATCCCAACCTGTTCGTTGACGGCATTTCCAGCAAAGACTATCGCGGCTTGCTGAACGATGAAAATCGCCCACTCTATAACCGTGCGATTCAGGCCGCTTATCCGCCTGCTTCTACCGTTAAACCCTATGTTGCCGTCTCCGCCCTGAGTGCGGGGGTGATTAACCGTAATACCAGCCTGTTCGATCCTGGCTGGTGGCAACTCCCCGGCTCCGAGAAACGCTACCGTGACTGGAAAAAATGGGGACATGGTCGCCTGAATGTCACCAAATCGCTGGAAGAGTCCGCTGATACCTTCTTTTATCAGGTTGCCTATGACATGGGCATCGATCGCCTGTCGGAGTGGATGACGAAATTTGGCTATGGCATGCGCACCGGCGTTGACCTGCCTCAGGAAAGCGCTGGCAACATGCCGACGCGTGACTGGAAAATGCGTCGCTTTAAAAAGCCCTGGTATCAAGGCGATACCATTCCAGTCGGCATCGGTCAGGGTTACTGGACAGCGACACCGTTGCAGATGAACAAAGCGATGATGATTCTTATCAACGACGGCATCATCAAAGTGCCGCATTTGCTGCGCGCGACCCGTGAAGGCCGTACGCTGGTGCCTTATCGTCAGCCGCCTTCCCAGCCGATTGGCGATATCCACTCTGGCTACTGGGAAATTGCCAAAGACGGCATGTACGGCGTCGCCAACCGGCCAAACGGCACGGCCCACAAAAGCTTTGCCGATGCGCCTTACAAAATTGCCGCGAAGTCTGGTACCGCACAGGTCTTCGGTCTGAAAGAGAACGAAACGTATAATGCGCATAAAATCGCTGAACGCTTACGTGACCATAAGCTGATGACCGCTTTCGCGCCTTACGATAAACCACGCGTTGCCGTCACCATGATTCTGGAAAACGGCGGGGCCGGTCCGGCAGTGGGTACGGTCATGCGCCAGATTCTGGATCACATTATGTTAGGCGATAACAATACTGTCCTGCCGGATGCTGCGCCTACACCACCTGGCTATGAAGGTGAATAATCATGTCGATGAATGACAGCCCGCAGAAGCGGACGATCTGGATGCGCATGCACATTGATCCGCTGTTTATGCTGATCATCCTTGCGCTACTGACCTACAGCGCCATTGTTATCTGGAGTGCCAGCGGCCAGGATCCCGGCATGATGGAACGTAAACTGGGCCAGATCGCCATGGGATTAGTGGTGATGCTGGTGCTGGCGCAGGTCCCGCCGCGAGTGTATGAAGGCTGGGCACCTTATCTGTATATTATCTGCGTCATTCTGCTGATCGCGGTGGATGCTTTTGGGCAAATCAGTAAAGGCGCACAGCGCTGGCTGGATTTGGGGTTTGTCCGCTTTCAGCCTTCCGAGATCGCCAAAATTGCGGTGCCGTTAATGGTGGCGCGTTTTATTAACCGCGATGTCTGTCCACCTACCCTGAAGAATACCGCAATTGCGCTGGTGCTGATTTTTCTTCCCACACTGCTGGTGGCCGCACAGCCTGACCTCGGCACCTCGATTCTCATCGCCGCGTCCGGGCTGTTTGTGCTGTTTCTGTCGGGCATGAGCTGGAAACTGATTGGCATTGCCGTCCTGCTGGTCGCAGCCTTTATTCCTATCCTGTGGTTCTTCCTGATGCATGATTATCAGCGAGACCGCGTGATGATGCTGCTTGATCCGGAAAGCGACCCATTGGGCGCGGGCTATCACATCATTCAGTCAAAAATCGCCATTGGCTCCGGCGGCTTGCGCGGTAAAGGCTGGCTGCACGGTACTCAGTCACAGCTGGAATTCTTGCCGGAACGTCATACGGACTTTATTTTTGCCGTGCTGGCCGAAGAGCTGGGTCTGGTCGGCGTGTTGTTACTGCTGGTGCTCTACCTGCTGTTAATCATGCGCGGCCTGATCGTCGCCGCCCGGGCACAGACCACCTTTGGGCGCGTCATGGCGGGCGGATTAATGTTGATTTTATTCGTCTATGTTTTCGTTAACATTGGCATGGTTAGTGGTATCTTACCGGTGGTTGGCGTTCCGCTGCCGCTGGTCAGCTATGGCGGCTCGGCGCTTATTGTGCTTATGGCGGGATTTGGCATCGTAATGTCGATCCACACACACCGAAAAATGTTATCTAAAAGTGTTTAAGAGGTCGCAGATGCGTAAGGACTGGCTTGGCGTTGTATTGGCTTCAATGGTGTTGGCTGCATGTTCTACCCAGGAACCGCAACAGCAGAGTGCTCCACCCCAGCCCGCCTACAATGGCCCGGTGGTGGAAATTCCTGGCGTTGAGCCGCGTTATGAGCCGGTCAATCCGTCGACCAGTCAGGACTACAGCGTCAATGGCAAGACTTATCACATCATCAAAAATCCGGCTAACTACAGTGAAGTCGGATTAGCAGCCTGGTATGGCGACGAAGCCCAGGGCAGCCGTACCGCCATCGGCGAGCCTTTTGATCCGGATGCCCTGACCGCCGCGCATCCGACACTGCCGCTGCCAAGTTATGTGCGCGTCACGAATCTGGCCAACGGACGTCAGATTGTCGTGCGCGTTAACGATCGTGGCCCTTACACGCCAGGACGCATTATCGATCTGTCGCGTGCGGCCGGCGATCGTCTGAACATCTCCAATAACACCCGCGTCCGCGTGGATTACATCAGCGTCGCGCCAGATGGCACGCTCTCGGGTCCGGGTACTATCGGCACTGTTGTGGCAAAACAGAGTTACGCCCTGCCAGCGCGTCCCGATCTGAACGGCCCCGTCATGAGTTCGCCCTCCGTCATGAACGGCGGCGGTCAGACGCAAACGGCACCGGCAATGGAAACGACACCTGCCGCACAGGACGTGTCGCCCATCAGTAATGCGACGCTGAAAACGGACAATGCCATGGGCGCGCCCGTTCAGAGCAGTGGTTTCCTGGGGGCCCCTCAGCCCTTACCGAGCGGTGTTCTGGAAGGCAGTGAGCCAGAGGCGGCCCCCGCCACTGCCGCTGCCGCACCGGTGGTTGCCAGCGCCGCCGCGCCTCACGCCGCTTCATCCAGCCAGAGCAGCAGCGCTTCGCTGTCCGGCTATGTCGTCCAGGTCAGCGCTATCAATGATGCAGCACGTGCGCGCCAGCTGCTCAGCAGTCTGCGCCAGCGCTTCGGCGTACCCGGCGCAGTGGAAAACGCCGGGAACAACGTCTATCGCGTACAGCTCGGCGGTTACAAAACCCGTGCCGAAGCTGTGGCGCTACAGCAGCGCCTGAGCCGTGAGGGTCAGAGCGCGGCTTTTGTGACCACCGCAGGTCGTTAAACAACAGCTTTACTCATGACTGGTAACGTCTGTTAACAACCCAGTTATCAAGCCGGATGCCTGTTAATCAGGCATTTGTTATGATGAATGACTTTTTTTAACCCTAAACCCATGGATGTTGTCGTCCCACACATGAACACGCTGAAACCTTCTCGTTTGTTAAAACGCCTGACAGTGGGATCACTGATCGCTTTCTCTCTCAGCCATGCCGCCATTGCTGATGATGTCAATCTTAAGACCATGATTCCGGGCGTTCCGGATATTGATGCGGAAGCCTACGTTCTAATCGACTACAACTCAGGCAAAGTGCTGGCTGAAAAGAACGCCGATGCACGCCGCGATCCTGCCAGTCTGACGAAGATGATGACCAGCTACGTGATCGGTCAGGCAGTGAAAGCCGGGAAAATTCATCAGGACGACATGGTGACTGTTGGTCAGGATGCCTGGGCAACGGGCAATCCGGTCTTTAAAGGATCATCACTGATGTTCCTGAAACCCGGCGATCGCGTACCGGTTTCTCAGTTAACGCGCGGTATCGTCCTGCAGTCCGGCAATGATGCCTGCGTCGCGATGGCGGACTATGTTGCCGGCAGCCAGGATGCTTTCGTAGGGCTGATGAACAACTACGTGAAAGCGCTGGGTCTGCAGAACACGCACTTCCAGACCGTCCATGGCCTGGACGCCGAAGGCCAATACAGCTCCGCCCGTGATATGGCGTTGATTGGTCAGGCGCTTATCCGTGATGTGCCGGAAGAGTATGCGGTTTACAAAGAAAAAGAGTTTACCTTCAACAACATTCGCCAGATGAACCGTAATGGTCTGCTGTGGGATACCAGTCTGTCGGTCGACGGGATCAAAACCGGCCACACCGCAGCGGCGGGCTATAACCTGGTTGCCTCTGCGACAGAAGGTCAGATGCGCCTGATTTCCGCCGTAATGGGTGGACATACCTTTAAGGGCCGTGAAACCGAAAGCAAAAAGCTGCTGACCTGGGGCTTCCGCTTCTTTGAAACGGTTGCACCGTTGAAAGCCGGCAAAGAGTTTGCCTCTGAGCCCGTGTGGTTTGGTAACAGCGATCGCGTACAGCTGGGCGTGGAAAAAGATGCGTATCTGACCATTCCTCGTGGCCGTATGAAAGACCTGAAAGCCAGCTATGTGCTGAGCAATACTGAACTGCATGCACCGTTGAAGAAAAATCAGGTTGTGGGCAGCATCAACTTCCAGTTAGATGGCAAAACCATCGATCAACGCCCTCTGGTGGTGCTGAACGAAGTCTCTGAAGGCGGCTTCTTTAGCCGTATCGTTGACTACATCAAACTGATGTTCCATCACTGGTTTGGTTAAAGGTGCATGGCGGCGGTTGAAAAACCGCCACCTCGCCCCCATTACAGGTTAATATGATGCTCCCGCTTCGGCGGGAGCCTGTTTTTTAAGTACCGGAGTGATTATGAAAACCAAACTGAATGAACTGCTCGAATTCCCGACCCCGTTTACCTATAAAGTGATGGGGCTGGCACAACCGGAGCTGGTTGATTTGGTGCTTGAAGTGGTGCAGCGCCATGCTCCCGGCGATTACAGCCCTGAAGTGAAACCGAGCAGCAAGGGTAACTATCACTCGGTCAACGTCACCATTAATGCGACACATATCGAACAGGTTGAAACCCTGTATGAAGAACTGGGCAAAATTGAAATCGTGCGCATGGTGTTGTAACACTGTCAGTCATACTGCCAACGGGCCATGTCGGTGTTACCGGCTGGCCCGTTTTTGTTTGCTGACCGCGCCGGTGCGGCGGAAAACGTCTCAGCCTTCCTTTTACGCTCATCATTTCACTTCCGCGCGGCCGGCGTTATACTCAGCCTCTGCCCTCTTAACGGATATTCGTTTTGTCAGCTGAAACGCTCCTTATTCGCCAGCCTGGTTTATGTGACTGGCAGTTAACCTCAGACGCGATGCATCGCTACACCGACCAGCGCGACGCCGAAAGCCGTGATGAAGTCTGGCTGGTTGAACACCCGCCGGTCTTTACCCAGGGCCAGGCAGGCAAAGCCGAGCACCTGTTGATGCCCGGCTCGATTCCGGTGGTACAGAGCGATCGCGGCGGCCAGGTGACCTATCACGGTCCGGGCCAGCAGATCATGTATGTGCTGATCGATGTTAAACGTCGCAAAACCGGCGTGCGTCAGCTTGTCACCGCGTTAGAAGAAACGGTGATCGCCGTACTGGACAGCTTTGGTGTGGCGGCTCGGGCGCGCGCCGATGCACCCGGCGTTTATGTCGGAGAAGAAAAAATCTGCTCGCTGGGCCTGCGCATTCGCAAAGGATGCTCGTTTCATGGGCTGGCTCTCAATGTCGATATGGATCTCAGCCCGTTTTTGCGTATCAACCCCTGCGGTTACGCGGGCATGCACATGACGCAGTTAAAACATTTTTGCCCGGAGGTCACGCTGGCGGATGTCCGCCCACGGCTTGCCGAGACCTTCGCCCGCCAGTTAGGTTATCAGCAGGTGGAATGGCATGAGACGGAACCGGCCTTACCTTGACGGTGCGTGCGTATTTACAAATATGTAACTTATCACGCACGTCTGTGGCTGCTTCCTGGCCGCTGAGATGATATAATTTTTGCACTTTTTTCAAATAAAGTTGAAAGCCGCCTTCTCGGGTTGAGTGAGACAGCTTTCAAATCGCAATCCGACCGGAACCTGCTGATTTATGAGTAAACCAATTCAGATGGAACGCGGCGTCAAATACCGTGACGCAGACAAAATGGCGCTGATCCCGGTGAAAACCGTGGCCGTTGACCGGCAAGAAATCTTACGCAAGCCGGAGTGGATGAAAATCAAACTGCCTGCGGACTCCAGTCGTATTCAGGGCATTAAAGCGGCGATGCGTAAAAACGGTCTGCACTCTGTTTGTGAAGAAGCCTCCTGCCCTAACCTTGCCGAATGCTTTAACCACGGTACCGCCACCTTTATGATTCTGGGTGCAATTTGTACCCGACGTTGCCCGTTCTGCGATGTGGCACACGGTCGCCCCAACGCGCCCGACGCGAATGAACCCGGTAAGCTGGCACAGACCATTGCCGACATGGCATTGCGCTATGTGGTAATCACCTCCGTGGACCGCGACGATCTGCGCGACGGCGGTGCTCAGCACTTTGCGGACTGTATTACCGCCATCCGCGAAAAAAGCCCTAATATCAAGATCGAAACGCTGGTACCCGACTTCCGTGGTCGCATGGATCGTGCGCTCGAGATTCTGACCGCCACCCCACCGGATGTGTTCAACCACAACCTTGAGAACGTGCCGCGTGTATACCGTCAGGTGCGTCCGGGTGCCAACTATGAATGGTCGCTGAAGCTGCTGGAGCGTTTTAAAGAGGCGCATCCTGATGTACCGACGAAATCCGGTTTAATGGTTGGTCTGGGTGAAACCAATGCTGAAATCATTGAGGTCATGCGCGATCTGCGTCGTCACGGTGTGACAATGCTTACTCTGGGACAGTACTTGCAGCCCAGCCGTCACCATTTACCTGTTCAGCGTTATGTCAGCCCGGCGGAGTTCGATGAAATGAAAGAAGAAGCGCTGGCGATGGGCTTTACCCACGCAGCCTGTGGACCCTTTGTGCGTTCTTCTTATCACGCGGATATGCAGGCAAAAGGGCTGGAAGTGAAATAAGCATTCGCCGTTGTGTCAGGTGCAGAAAAAACAAAAACCAGATTGTCCGCAATCTGGTTTTTTTCTGCAGTCAGAAATAAAAAGTAACACTTCTGTCATTCTGACGCGGTCTTACTCTTTATGAGAAACGCGTTCTGCAGGGGTTTCTTCCGCTGAGGTACGTGCTGCACTGGAATCTTCGTCTTTCATAGCCTTTTTAAAGCCTTTGATTGCGGAGCCCAGATCGCCACCCAGAGAGCGTAACTTGTTGGTGCCAAAAAGCAGTACGATAAGCGCACCGATAATCAGCAGCTTGGCAATACTGATACCTTCCATATTTAACCTTATAATCTGACGAATAACGGTAATGACTATTTAGGCGCAGTTTAGGGGCAACCTCAAGCGGAATCTGTAACAGAGTAAGAAAACGTCCGACGCATTTTATGCGCTACGCTTTGCCCGTTCCCCCCGCGCCTCGGGGATCAACGCGCCGGATCCAGCTCTGGCCGGGCAAAGCGACGGTTCTCCAGCACCGGCAGCAGAGCCCGCGCCGCCGCAATGCGCTGTGGGTCCAGATCGGCAACGATCAAAGCAGGCGACTCCGCGGCGCGACTTATGGGTACGCCCAGCGGATCGATCACCATACTGTTGCCAATATTACGTGCGCCGCACTCGCCCACCGCCAATACATAACAGGTATTTTCCAGCGCTCGCGTTCGGGTGAGTAAATCCCAGTGCATCTCTTTTAGCGGTCCTCTGACCCACGCTGATGGCACGACCAGCACGTCAGCACCATCCAGCACCAGACGTCGTGCCATTTCCGGAAACCGCACGTCATAGCAGGTCATCAGCCCAACGTTCATGCCCGCCACGGGCACCAACGGCGGCACGTCCTGACCGGCCTCAACCCGCGCCGATTCCTGCATTGAAAAGGCGTCGTACAGATGCAGCTTGCGGTATTCCGCCAGAATCTTGCCGTCGCGAATGGCCACCAGAACGTTAAAGACTTTATGGCTGTCGCCCGGCACATGCATCCCGAACACGGTCGTCAGCGCCTGCCCCTGGCTGGCGGTCAGTAACTGGGTCAGAAACGGGCCGTTCAGCGGTTGGGCCGCTTCCCGTATCCAGTCAGGGTTGGTCATATCTGTGGCCAGCACGGCCTCCGGTAGCACCAGCAGATCGGCGCTGGCTTCCCGGGCTTGTGCCATCATGTTTATACAGGCTTGCGCATTCTCCTGCCATTCCCGTTTAACGACAAACTGACCCAGCGCGACTTTCATTCGTCATCCTCCCTGCCGACAGCAGCCCTGCTGTGGCGCTTATAATGGCTGTAAGGCTTTCACATGGTAGCGTGGTGATTCAACATACCCTTCGCGGCCATAAAACTGGTTGGCTTTAAGGCGTGACGCATGACAATGTACTTCCATGCGATCACAGCCATGTTGCGCCGCCAGCGCTTCAGCCTGCTTAAGCAGCGTCTGGCCCACCCCTTTGCTGCGCTCACCATCGGCAATACAAAAATAGCTGATACGGGCAAAATCACCGGCCAGGGCCAGTTGTGGGATGAAGTGCATAGAGAGAAAACCCAGCACCTGATTACCGTGTTCGGCCACCAGCAGCGTTTCACTGGGATCGGTTATCAACTGGGCAAGGCGCTGTTCAATAAACGACTCTGTGCCGCCATAACCTAATTCACTTAACAGCGCGCTCAACACGAAACTGTCCCTGGCCTGGGCGGGGCGAATATTCATCCTGTCACCTCTTCCTCTGCGATGTAGAAAGGTAGTTATAACCCGATCAGCCCGAAAATGCTGCCTCGGGAGGTTGTTATAATTATGTTACAGGAGCTATCTGTGACTGGTAGCGCAATTTATGCGCTGAAATACCGTCCTGACGGCGGATAAGCGGCTGGCCGGATTAAGAAAGGTAGCAGGAAAGCAGCCGTTCGTGAGGTTAAAGTGAGCAGCACCGCAAGCAGGGTTCTCGCCGCCGCAAAAATCAGATTAACGCAGGCATAAAAAAACCCGCCAGAAGGCGGGTTTTTAGAATTCTGACTGTTAACTTACAGACTGATAACGTTAGCAGCAGATGGGCCTTTTGCGCCGTCAGTGATTTCAAACTCTACACGCTGACCTTCAGCCAGAGTTTTGAAGCCATTGCTCTGGATCGCAGAGAAGTGTACGAATACATCTTTGCTGCCATCTTCAGGAGTAATGAAACCGAATCCTTTAGATTCATTAAACCACTTAACGTTACCTTTAATCTTAGACATCTATATTACCTTTACATGAAAAATGGACACTAAACTGTGTCGTCATCTAGTACAGCAATTGCTGAAGGTTTTGTCCAGCCTGATTTGATGAAAAAGTGATAAATATCCATTTTATTTACCCTTTGGTGACTTATTCACTGGCGCGGACAGTTAAAACTGCCAGCGCACCCAGGCAAAATACACGTTCCCGTTGTTATAAGTCCCTGGAATATAAGTCATTTGAAAGTTCACCGGGCCGTAACCTACTGATGCCAGAGGTAATATAGCCGGGATGGGATAATATCCCCAGTTATCCCTTGCCGTTACCCCAACCGTATAGCCCAGTCCATAATGAAATGCCTGATTAGTGAGCGGGCGCCAGGTCGCTTCCCAGCCATAGCCTGTAAAGGGTTCCCAATGATTAAAGGAGTCTTTGAACGCCATCGCATAAAGACCATGCCAGTTCCCTTTTTCGTCGTAACGGGAAACGCCAACGCCCGCTCCCCAGGGACGTTCGTTGTAGCGATCAATATGCTCTCTGTCATAGGTCCAACGGTTGTGCCAGGTGATGGCAGGCACATAAAGATCGATGCTCTGCGGTTGTTCCCAGGTTTGCTGAACATTATCGCTAAAGGTGTTCCAGCCGGATTTGATTTGCTGGGTAAATGTGGCGGCCTGGAGGGAAAAAGAGACAAACAGGGCCAAAAAAGGGCCTGAAAAAAGAGATTTATTCACGTCAATGCTACCTGTATCGTTTCGATTAAATTCAGTATTCCACACTGAAACTCAGTAACGGAAAAACGCCTCAATCCCGGATACGTGTCCCTCTCCGGGTATTTTCAGCATGTAATTATCATTCATGTTACGGAAAAGTGGGGAAATTTTAACGTAAAAAATCTGAACACATCCCAAACGGCAAGGGCAAATAGTCGCTTACCTGCCCTTCAGCCAGCGAAACAGCAACTTACAGGCAACCGGGCTTACTGAGAAGCCCGCTAAAATATGGTGTGTCCCTGTCCTACTCCTCTATGAAACCGGGCGCTGATCCTGCTTGTGCGGGCGTACGAGGGCCTTGATGAGAAGAACAGCGATTGCGGCCAAACGTACCTGGGGACGGCACAGCCGGTCGGGATGACGCAGAGATGCAGGCTGAAATACGAAGGGGAGAGAAACAACACACAGGAAAATTTTAGGCATCGGGCACCCGTCTGGATGCCCGAAAAAACACGATCAGAAGATGAGCTTAAACACGCCTGTCAGCGTCAGCAGTCCGACGATAAAAATGATGGCGATGATCCACAAAATTATTTTCATTTCATATCCCTTACCTAATAAAACAATCCCCTGACAGTATAGGCGAGATTTTGCCGTTTGCTTTTTGCCAGCCGTGATCGCATACCGGAAGGCAATAATCGGTTTTAGCGGTTTCTTTCTGTGAGAAGTATCGCATCGCGTGGCTTTAGTGCGCCCTGCCGTTTCGTTTTGCAGATTATTCCTGGCTAAAATTTATGCCGACAGGAAAGCCCGAGAATGTTGACAGTCCAAATGCAGAGCAGGGAGAGACCTTATGAGCAGTATTAATACCAGTATGGGCCGCTACAGCCTTAAGGCAAAGTACAGCGGCGACAAAATCAAAGGTTTTTTCGCCATCAATGATGAAGGCGGCACGCAACTGACCCGACAAGAGTTTGCGGAGCATTACCTTGATGATGTGGTCAACAATGTGATTTATCCGGTTACAGGCGGTAACCGTGAGATTGCCCGCGCACTGCGAGAAGAAATGGTGAAAGCGGGTTTTGAAGATGCAGATTAACCTTTTGGGCCGCCCGTTCTGTGCGGCCCTTTTGTTTTCTACACTCTGATTTCTATACCACGTAAGAGAGCAACAAACAGCCCACCAGCCCACACACCGAAATAATGGTTTCCAGCGCAGACCAGGAGCGAAGCGTCTCGCCTATCGTCAGGTTAAAATACTCTTTAAATAACCAGAACCCCGGATCGTTAACGTGTGAAAAAATCACACTGCCCGAGCCCACCGCAATGACCATCAGTTCAGGGCTGGCACCGCTGGTCGCAATCAGTGGTGCCACAATGCCGCCTGCCGTAATGGCCGCAACGGTAGCGGATCCGAGTGCAATACGTAACACAGCAGCGATTGACCATGCCATGAAGAGAGGCGACAGACTGGTTGCATGCATCATACCGGCGATGTATTTATCCACGCCGCTGTCCACCAGGACCTGTTTAAAGGCACCGCCGCCGCCAATGATGAGCAGCATCATGGCGATAATCTTGATGGAGTCGCTCAGGGTATCCATGACCTGTTCCATACTGCGACCACGATTCAGACCGAAGGTGAAGATAGCAATCAGCACAGCAATCAGTGTCGCCATGATGGGATCGCCAAAGAACTCAGCATAAGGGAGCAAGGCATGCCCTTTAGGCAGAACCATTTCGGCCACCGCGCGCAGCGCCATCAGTATTACAGGCACAAGCGATGTCCAGACGCTGACCCCAAAGCCCGGCATTTCCGCTTCCGTGAATGTTTTGGGGTTGTACAGGCCTTCCGGAATCGGTTTATCAATGCCTTTCAGGAAACGGGCATAAACCGGCCCCGCAAGGATCACCGTTGGAATGCCCAGTAAGGTGCCAAACAGCAGCGTTTTCCCCATATCTGCGTTGAACAGCGTCGCAATGGCGGTCGGGCCCGGATGGGGAGGCAGAAAACCGTGGGTTACGGACAGTGCCGCGGCCATCGGCACGCCCACAAACAGCAGCGGGACACGTGCTGATGCGGCGACGCTAAACACCAGCGGCAGCATTAAGACAAAACCGACTTCATAAAACAGCGCAAACCCCACGATGAAGCCGGTCAGCACGAGCGCCCACTGAATATGCCGCGTGCCAAACTTCGCAATCAACGTGGTGGCAATACGCTGCGCACCGCCGCAGTCGGCCAGCAGTTTACCGAGCATCGCGCCAAAACCCATAATCAGCGCCAGACCGCCCAGCGTGCCGCCCACGCCATTTTTAATTGAAATAATCACTTTGTTGACCGGCATGCCCTGCATCACGCCCACCGCCAGCGCAACCAGAATCAACGCGATAAAACCATTAAGTTTAAAGCGAATCATCAGCAGTAACAGTAATGCCACGCCAATCGCCACATAGAGTAATGGCATAATTTTTCTCCACCTGATGCCCTGAATGATGTCAGTGCCGCTTGGTTATCGTGGTCCCGGAGGACGCTTAAAATCAGGGAAATGTCGTGACATTTATGTTTTGACACACCCTGTTACCGATAACATGTTAAGGGTAACATCCCGACTCGCGCACCACCCCGCCGTGGATGAATTTACGTTTTGCGAAGATGATCAACTTTTTAACCGACCGCTATCAGAAAGTTTCTTGAGGCCTGACGTTGGGTTTTCGTTACACTCAAAGCTTAGCGAAGAGACAAAAGGATGCGCGGGTGAGTGACAATCTGAGTGAGCTGTACAGCAATCAACATACCCTTTTTGGCCGGGGAAGCCTCAGCAAGCTGATTCCTCTGCTGGCTGCCCAACCCCAGGCCACTCTGCTCTTTTGCGGCCGGTCATTTTTGCAGGGGGAAGCTTATGCACGTATCAAAACCACCCTGAACGATCATATTGTGGGTTATGAAATTGTCAGCCATGAGGCTTCCCCGGCGGATATTGATGGCTGGGTCACCCGCTGGCGAGGGCATGTTGATCGGGTCGTCGCGATAGGCGGCGGAAGCGTACTGGATGCGGCTAAAGCCTTTAGCGCCATGATTCAGCATCCACTCTCCACGGCACGTTATCTGGAAAAAGTCGGCGATACGGCGGTCAACCCGGTTACCCTTCCCCTCATCGCCGTTCCGACCACGGCGGGCACCGGCAGCGAAGTTACCCAAAACGCGGTGGTGACCGACCAGCAGGATATCCAGATCAAAGCGTCGCTGCGTCATCCGGTATTTGTGCCGCAGGTCGCCATCCTGGATCCCGACTTACTCAAAGGCGCCCCCGATACTGTGCTGGCGACCTGCGGGATCGATGCCTTCACACATCTGTTTGAAGCCTACCTGTCTGGCAAGGGCAACCACTTTACCCGTCAGATAGCCTTGAGTGGGCTGCGTCAGTTTATCCAGGCCTGGCCGGCCTTGAACCAGTTGGATGAAACAGGCGATCGGGCGCGTGAGGCGATGATGATGGCTTCCTGGCTGGGCGGTGTCAGCCTGAGCACTGCCGGTCTGGGCGTGATTCACGGTATTGCGGGCGAGTTGGGGGCGATAAAGCCTTTCCATCATGGCGAAGTCTGCGGCAGGCTGTTATTCACGTTTCTGGACCACCTGGCCGTGAGCCAGCATCCTGAACAACGTCAGTTGATGGCCGACATGCATCAGCAGCTGTTTGGCACGCACACGGACTCTCCGGCACGTGACCTGAAAGCCTGGCTGCAACGTACCGCGATTACCGCATTCTGGCTGGATGGCCCGACGCTGAGCGAAGCGGACGTGGCCTGGATTCTGGCCCGCGCGAACAGTAAAAACAGTCTGATCAGCTACAGTAAAGATGAGATGCACGACATGCTTGTTCGTGCCTGGACCGTCACCACGTAGCCCACGGGCGGGCGTTTTGCCCGCCCGCATCAGGCCACTACCTCTGCTACGCCGCTGCTGTATTGAACGGCGCTTCCCCTGCCAGCATCTGTTCAATCACCTGCAGGACACCTTCCTCATTGTTTCCGGGAGCCAAAAAACGCGCCGTTTGCTTTACCCGTTGCGGCGCATTGCGCATGGCGAAGCTGTACCCGGACTGCTGGAGCATTTCCAGATCGTTACCGCCATCACCAAAGGCCAGCACCTGATCGTGGGAAATGTCCCAGCGCTGTGCCAGCAGGTTCAGGCCATTGGCTTTATGCTGACCGGGCACGATTAAATCTACCGAGCCGTGACCGCTGGATGTGGCTGCTGCCGATCCTGCGTGCAGGCGACCAATATCCGCCATTAAAGGCTCGACGTAATCGTCTGACAGATTCAGCGCAAATTTCAGTATCCGATCGTCAGCCACCTCATCAAGCGTACGTATTGGCTTAAGCCGGTGACAGTAGTGACGCATCTTCACCAGCCACGTTTCATCCATTCCCTCAAAATAATAGGCGCTGTTTCGTCCACAAAGCAGATAACGCAGGTCGGGATAGTGTCCGTTTTTCAACGTATCGAGCACGGCATCAATGTCGCTGCGTGAGAACGCGCCACAGAACAGCTCTTCATCCCTGTCGATAATCAGTGCGCCATTTTCAGCGACGAAGGCGATCTCGCTGGCGATCTCAGGAAAAAACGACCGCAGTTGGTGGTATTGATTGCCACTGGCGACCACAAACCTGATGTTTCGCTGGCTTAGCTGGTGGTAACAGGCAAGAAAACGGGCGCGGTTGTACTGCTTTTTGTCATCCAGAAAGGTGCCGTCCATATCAACGGCAACCATTTTTACCGTGGTCATCAGAACTCCTTAGCAGGGAAACGTTCAGGATTCACTGTCAGAATAGCCTGATAATGCAGCGTATGTGGCATAAAAAAGGGATGGCATCTGCCATCCCTTTATGGTGATCAATGAAACGCGTTGTTGAGGATGAGTGAGGTGATAATGCCGGTGGCCGCTGCAATCAGCACATAGTTACCATCGATATCCGCCCAGTGCTGCCCTTCCGGTGGCTCTCTCAACCCGCGCTCACGCCAGTCATCGATCCGGTATCTGTCGCCGCAATATTCCCGTGGAACGGGTCGGCCGCGCCGGAATTCATGCCCTTCCCACGCAAACCGATCGTGGTCGTAGTCACGACGCGCATCAGGCGGTGGCGGTCCACCCGGTCCCGGCGGTCCTTCGTGTCGCAGGCCCGGCGGGCCGAAACCATCAGGACCGCGTCCCGGATGATGCCATGGGCCACCAGGACCACCGGGGCCATCCGCCAGTCCCGGCAGGCTGTACAGGGTGCTGTATGCTAAAAGGACACTCACTAAAACTGATTTTATTTTTTTCATGGTACTGCCTCCAGTGTAACGGCGACGACGCGCCGTTATGACTACTATCGGCATGAGGCGTCACAATAAGTATCGCCAAAACTCTTAAAAGTCAGCAGATGAAAGCGCCGTGTCTCAGGACGCGCTGAACGACGCCGCAGGTGGAAGAACAACAGGGTGACAGCAGAGACTCACGCGTAATCAGGCGAGCAGGGTCAGCCCGACCATGATGTTAAACGGCACGAAAGCGCGTCAGCCAGAGGCGCGCGGTCATCGGCAACGTAACGGAATCCTTTCCGATAAGCGGATCAGCCTCAACCGCAGCGCGTTATGCAGGCTGACTCAACACATAATTCAGCCTGCACGCGGCGGTCAACAGGTTCGCGCCTCAGGGAAAGGTATCAGGGATAACTCAGCATGACGGGCGCATCCGGTAATTTAGTAAACTGGCGGATAATGTTGTGGTAATCCGCGGTAGGATCCAGGTCACTAAACTGCTTTGGATAAAGATCTTTTGCCAGAATTTCCATACCAATAATGTTGTAGGGATGGTTATAAAAGTGGTGATAAATCCCGTAGGTCTTTCCCTGTTTCACCGGCTCAATCTGCGCCAGCCCTGTGCGTTTTAGTAATGTGGTAAAAGTGGTAGCGACATCCTGTTTATTCGCCCCGTAGCCCAGCGGCAACACGTTGCTGTTGGACCGTTTCGAGCCGGTCATAATGTAAACGTCCGGCTTCATGGCGATGATCTTCTCCAGCGACACAAAACCGGCATTACCGGGCAGCAGTGACGAGCCAATATTTTTGCCGCCGACCGCCTCAACCAGCCCGCCCCAGCCGCTGTGAGCGTGGGTAAAACAGCAGCTGTCGCTGTTACCGGCGATAGGTTCAATAAAGACGGTAGGCTTGTTTTTGACCTGATCGATTTTCGTTTGCAGCGCATGCCAGCGCTGTTGATAAAAATCTGTATAGGCTTTCGCCTCCGCTTCACGGTTCAGCACGCTGCCCAGCAACGTTATCCCTGGCACCGTGTTTTGCTTAGGATGCAGTTCGTCATCGACAAACACGACCGGGATATTCAGGCTTTTCAGCGTGGTCAGTACGCCAGATTGCATCAGCGCCGGTTTGGCACGCAGTTGCGCAATCATCAGATCCGGCTTCTGCGCCAGCACGCTTTCAAGGTTTACCTGTCCCTGATCGTTGAATCCCATATCCACAATACTGGCAGCCTGCGGCCAGGTTTTCTCCAGTAGCGCCCACGTTTGCGTGTCCTGCTTTTTGGGCAGATTGTTCCAGGCCACGACGCGTTTGAACGGATTATCACGATCCAGCAACGCCAGCGCCATAATGTCGCGCCCGTCCTGCAAAATGATGTGCCGGGGCTCTTTCTGCAGCGTGATAGGCTGGCCATCCATGTCGGTGACGGTGACAGGATACGTCGTTGCCGAACAGACGGTTGAGGCCAACAATGTTGCTGCAAAAATACCGAATTTCATGTTTAGTAACCCTGTTAAGGAATAAGAATTATTCTCGTTAACTTTAACATGCAAATTCGTAAAAAATTTAAAACTTTTTTTAACGAATACGTCTGAAGCCGTGAACGGAGGATCGCTGTCCGGCAGAAACACAGGGCGGCGTTGCCAGCCGCCCGTCAGTCACGCCTGCAAAAGCGAATAGAAAATAGCGGAAATGGCAATCAGCCCACTGGCCACCACAAAGACATTACTGAGCTTGCCGCTGTATTGGCGCATGGCAGGAACACGATGAATAGCGTACATCGGCATTAAAAACAGAATGACCGCAATCACCGGGCCGCCCAGGGTTTCAATCATGCTCAGAATATTGGGATCGAGCGTCGCCACCAGCCAGGTCGTCAGCAGCATAAAGCCTGCCGTCAGGCGATTCAGCCGCTGAGGCGCAATCGTCTTGCCCCGGCTACGCAGCGCTTTGTTAACGATGCCGTTAAACCCTTCGCGTGCCCCTAAGTAGTGCCCGAGAAAGGATTTAGCGATTGCGACCATGGCGATTACCGGCCCCGTCCAGGCGATCAGCGGCGCATTAAAATGGTTCGCCAGATAGGACAATATCGTAATGTTCTGAGCTTTCGCTGACCGCAGGTCATCAGGGGACAGGCTCAGCACACAGCTGAACACAAAGAACATGACGGTCAGCACCATTAACAGGTGCGCACAGGCCAGAATCCGTGAGCATTTTTGCTCAGCCTGGGCGCCGTATTCCTGACGTTTGGCAACCGCAAATGATGAGATAATCGGCGAGTGATTAAAAGAAAAGACCATCACCGGCAGGGCCAGCCACAACGTGCTCCACAGGTTGCCGCCGCCGCTGTGCAACGTTTGTAGTGCGGCGCCGTGCCAGTGAGGAATCAGGCAGACGGCCATCAACATCAGCACCGCGACGAAGGGATATACCAGCACGCTCATCGCCTTGACAATCATGGTCTGGCCGAAGCGCACCACCGTCATCATGCCGACAATTAACAGCAGCGCCAGTAAGGCGCGCGGGGGCGCAGTCAACCCAAGTTGATTGACCATCAGGCTTTCGACCGTATTCGTCATCGCCACGCTGTACATCAGCAAAATGGGGTAGATAGCAAAGAAATAGAGCAGCGTGATCAACCTGCCTGCGCCAGCCCCAAAATGCTCCTCCACCACATCCGTGATGTCGCCCGCCGGATGACTGCCTGACAGCACGAAACGCGTTAAGGCGCGATGGGCAAAAAATGTCAGCGGAAAAGCCAGCAGCGCCATAATTATCAGCGGCAACAGACCGCCCATCCCCGCATTGATGGGCAGAAACAGGACGCCTGCGCCGATGGCGGTGCCGTACAGCCCCAGCATCCAGACGGTATCCGTTTTACGCCAGCCCGTTTCTTCTGTAATGCGGGCAGATTCCAGGGGGCGGGTGTGCGAGGTTTTCATTAGCTTTTCCAGAGTATGCATCAGCCGCAAAGGCGGCCAGTTGCGGATAAAAGTGTGGCCGTTCTCAGAGGGAACAGGTAAACGCGGGCGACAGGAATGCCTCAGGCTGCCGCTGCGTAATCGATTGCGCGTGCGTTTTTTTACACTATCTGACGACCTGAGTTCAAGTAATGCGTCATATCGTGCAGATTCCGGGCGGGTTATGCGCATCATCCCCTACAGGAAAGGCTTTACAGGCCGTGGTTGTTTCCTGGTTTCACCCCACCGCTCTGCTTACCCGTTTTTCCCTCACTACACTTCAAGCACCCTTACAAATTTTGGCGACGACTGTTGTCGGGCGGGTATCGCCGACCGCGCCGTTGCTGTCCTTCACCGGTTTACAGGAGTCAACTACATGAAAGCCTTAACCTGGCATGGTCCGCATAAAGTCAGCGTTGATAATGTTGCCGATCCCGGTCTGGAAGCGGCCGATGATATTATTCTTCGCGTTACCGCCACGGCTATTTGTGGCTCAGATCTGCACCTGTACCGGGGAAAAATCCCGGGTACGGATCATGGCGACATTTTTGGCCACGAGTTCATGGGCGAAGTGGTGGAAGCAGGTCGCGCAGTGACCGCCGTGGCAAAAGGTGATCGGGTGGTGATTCCGTTTGTGATTGCCTGCGGCGACTGCTTTTTTTGTCATCTGCATCAGTACGCCGCGTGCGAAAACACCAACAGCGGAAGAGGCGCGATCTTAAACCGCAAAAAAATTACGCCACCCGCGGCCCTGTTTGGCTACAGCAAACTGTACGGCGGTATCCCCGGCGGTCAGGCGGAATATGTCCGTGTTCCCAAAGCGAATACCGGTCCGTTTAAAGTGCCTGCAACGCTCCCGGACGAGAAAGTGCTGTTTCTGTCTGATATCCTGCCGACCGCCTGGCAGGCGGTCAAAAACGCTGAAATCAAGCCGGGTTCAAGCGTCGCGATCTTTGGTGCTGGCCCCGTCGGCTTACTCAGCGCCGCCTGCGCCCGCCTGGAGGGCGCAGAACAGATCTATATGATCGATCATAATGACTACCGGCTGGACTTTGCCCGGGAACGTTATGGTGTGATCCCGATTAATTTCGATAAAACTGACGATCCCGCCGCCTGGATCATTGAGCACAGTGCGGGCCATCGCGGCGTGGATGCGGTCATTGACGCCGTTGGTTTTGAAGCCAAGGGCAGCCTGACAGAAACGGTATTAACTAACCTGAAACTGGAAGGCAGCAGCGGGAAAGCGTTACGTCAGTGTATTGCGGCCGTTCGTCGGGGCGGGATTGTCAGCGTGCCCGGTGTGTACGCTGGCTTTATTCACGGCTTCCTGTTCGGCGATGCGTTTGACAAGGGCCTGACCTTCAAAATGGGCCAGACGCATGTTCATGCTTATCTGCCCGACCTGCTCAGCCTCATCGAAAAAGGGCATTTAACCCCGGAAGAGATTGTGACGCACCATATGCCACTGGAGGATGCGGCACGGGGCTATGCCATCTTTGAAAAACGGGAAGAAGCGTGCCGAAAAGTAATTCTGGTGCCGGGCATGACGCCAACCCAGGCGACGCTGTAGCAAACACGGGCGGGGTTTCCCGCCCGTTACAGGTTAACGGTGCTTCGCCTGGGCGTAGGCCGCATCTAAATCCAGCCGCTGCCAGAATGCCTGATCCGCGCCCGGCCCACCCAGTGGGTAACCGGCGGGTAACGCGCTTTTCACCATCAGCGCACGGCGCTGCTTCGCCGACAGTTGAGGCAAGGCGGTTTCCAGCAACACCTCTGCGCCGTCGGGAACCGTTAACCTGGCCTTATTGCCTGCCACCTTCGGCAGGTTATAGCTCATGGTGAAACGGTAAAACGGCTTCATGCTGCCAGTGCCATAGGGATCATCCTGTCCCGCAGGTTTTGCGCACACCGCTAATGTGGTACCACACTCTTTTTCCAGCGCACTGCGCAGTTGCTGGCGAGCCTCTGCGAATAACGTCCGGTAAGCAGCATCATTCAGATAATGTGCAACGTTATATTGGGCCACCATGCGCGATCCCATCACGTCCAGCGGATAATGTACGCCCAGAACCAGCCGCGAATACCCGTAACGCGCGCCCCGTTGCAGCAACGCATCAAAACGTTCCGGGATCATCTCAGCCAGCAATAACGCATCGGTGTAGCCGGTATTGGTATGTCCGCTGGGAAAAGAACCCCCATCGGCCGTATAAGGCTGGTTATCTTTGATCACCGTGTCATCCGGCACCAGATGAATCGTATTGCCTTTGTGCAGGAAAGGACGTGGATAGTCGAAGTGTTTTTTTGCCGCGCTGGTGCTGACTTCGCTGGCTTTTATCAGCGCGGCAGCTTTACTCAGCTCGCCTTTTTCATAGGCCGCAAGAAAAGCTTTACCTAAGCGCGGTCCCAGGGCATCGGCAAGGAAATACAGATAGCTAATCCCTTCGGCGTCCGCCAGCGCCTGACGGCGTTCGCCCTGCGTGGCATTAAGATTAATTGATGTCACTGTGGCCCGGTTAGCGTTCATCACGTTATCCGGCAGCGTACTGAATCCCGATAACAGCGCAATGCCCGCCTGTTGCAGGGGTTGGGTCTGGAAATTGTAGCCACTGGCTTTCAGCCAGCGATAGTCGGCAAATTTGTCACTTTGTTTCGCCTGTTTTAGCTGGTCACGGCTGAGCGTAGGTGCACCGTTCTGGATGGCCGTGCGCTCTGCCGCCAGCGCCTGCAGTTCAAGCGCATTGAATACCGGACTGGATGAGCCCTGAGACGTTTTGTTCGCCAGCGCACTGGCTTCAGACAACGGGATTGCCTGCGCCTGTTGCGTCACGAACAGCGCCGCCGCAATCAGGGTAATGTGCATTTTCATTATTATTCCTTTTTTCTCTGACCTTGCCGGTTGTCACGCTAGCATTGCTGTATGACAGTTTTATTTCGCAAGCCTGGGCCGCGCGTCAGCCGTCAGTGGCAGGCTTATCTCAGAAATCTGTCGCGCTGCGCCAGCAAAACCGCCCGAACCCGCTACGCTAAGGTAGGCATCGTTCGCGTCCGCGGCCGGGGTCGCGACATGGCCTGTCTCTCGTCGGTTGTCTGCGACTGAAGAATGCGCTGGCGAACGCAGCGTGAGGAGAAAATAAAAACAGAATTGATCGTTGATTCCCGATGCCACATTCATACACTTTCGGGTGGCCAATGCCCGCATCGGCATACGTGCTTATCAAGGGATGTTTACATGAGGTTATCCTATGCGCTTTAAAGGACTTACTATCGGGTTTTTCCTGCTGATACTGGCCATCGCGACGGTGGCTTTTTTCGAGGTATTAGCGCCCTACTTCTCGCCGATTCTCTGGGCTGCCGTGCTGGCCGTGATCTTCCATCCGCTGAAAACGTATTTGCGAGGCAAGCTGGGCGATCGTAACGGGCTTGCCGCCCTGCTGACGCTGTTATGCATCTGTCTGATCGTCTTTACGCCTTTAGCGATTATTGCGTCATCGCTGGTGGTCGAAGTGAATACGGTTTACCACAAGCTGCAAACCAACTCGGCCCAGTTCCCGGTCGTTTTCGCCGATCTGCTGCAACATCTGCCAGGCTGGGCCAAACATTACCTTGCAGAAAACAACCTGGACAATGCTACGCAGATTCAGCAAAAGCTGTCGGCCTTTGCCCTCAAAGGCGGCCAGTACCTGGCCGGTAGCGCCTTTATCATCGGTAAGGGGACATTCAGCTTCACCGTCGGCTTCGGCATCATGCTCTATCTGCTGTTCTTCCTGTTGAAAGATGGGTCGTACCTGGTCCATCTGATTCTGGAAGCGCTGCCGCTGTCTACCTATGTAAAACACCATCTGTTTAAGAAGTTTGCCGCCGTGTCGCGCGCGACGGTAAAAGGCACGGTCGTGGTCGGTGTGGTACAGGGGATTTTAGGTGGGCTCGCCTTCTGGATTACCGATATTGATGGCAGCCTGCTCTGGGGGGCCTTGATGGGTTTCCTGTCGCTTATTCCTGCCGTCGGCTCCGCTATTATCTGGGTGCCCGCTGCGATTTTCTTCTTCGCAACCGGGGCGTTGTGGAAAGGGCTGTTTCTTGTGGGCTTCTTTGTGGTCATCGTCGGGCTGGTGGATAACATCCTGCGCCCACTGCTGGTCGGCAAAGACACCAAAATGCCTGATTACCTGATCCTGATCGCCACCCTGGGCGGAATGGAAATCTACGGCATCAACGGTTTCGTCATCGGCCCGGTGATTGCTGCCCTGTTCATTGCCTGCTGGAATTTACTGTCCGGACGCGATAACCGCGAAAACATCGAGGAAATCGATGAAGAGTTTATCGAAGAGGGGAAAAAACAGTCTGATACGGCGCAGCAGGATGCCGCAGAAGCAGAGGCGGCAAAGGCCGAAGCCTTACAGGCTAAGACCGTTCCGGCCGACTCCGAACAGAAATAGGGAATAAAAAAACCCACCAGCGGTGGGTTTTTTCTACACAAAAGCGGCTTAGTTGGTCGCTTTGTTTTTCAGGTCTTCGGCACCCTGCTTGGTTTTATCCCAGCCTTTCTCGGTGCCTTCTTTGGTTTTGTGCCAGCCTTTCTGCGCACCTTCAGAGATTTTGCTTGAGGTGGCGTTGCTCTTACCTTCCGCTGCATGCTCAGACTTCAGCTTCAGCTCCTGGCCTTTGTGCTGCGTCTGATGCAGTTTTTCTTTAGCGGTATCTGCGCCTTTATGCGCTTCAGCGACAGTTTCATCCGTTGTGGTAGCAGCGAAAACTGGCGAGGCCAGTAAAACAGCAGACAGTGCAATAATTGCTTTCTTCATCGTAATTCCCTCTTGTGTGAAATTTGTCGTCTTGCGTAATTATCCTGGCACAGGAGACCAAAGAACGATTTAAGAATAGACCTGAAATGAAATATAGCGAACCTGACTGGTTAAAAGGACACCAGAGGTATAATCGTTGCCTATAACAAATCGAGTTGCTGAGGCGACGGGTCCGGTGCCGCAGGCTTGCGAACGCGACGTGGAGGAGGGGGTTGCTGCATAGCCTGGTGAATCCAGTCCATGATCACGGCTACCACATAAGCCTGCTGGTTATCAGTCAGCGTCTGATGTTGCGCAATACCGTGCCACTTTGCCAGGCATCCGCGACAGCAGGTCGCCGTCGCATGCTGAGCAATAAAGACCGGATGACCGCGCATCGGCGTTTGCTTGCCGTCATTCACCGGATGGGCGGCGGACAGACGCTGGTGGATAAACCCGGCGGCGTGCTGTTGCACCCCGGCCTGCCCTTTCGCAAGACAGTAATCGTATTCTTTACGACCCAGACGAAAACGCTGGCGAAAAGGCGAGCGCGACAGGCGCGCAAACAGGTCCTCAAACATTGTTCTTCTCTGTCTTAACGATCACGACAACTTTCTTCCTGCCAGATAACGTACGCCCTGCGCGCCAAACGTCTCGCGGTGCGGTTGCCCGGCCTGCAAATGAAAAATGTCTCCTACCTGGTAGGTACGGACACCGTCTTCGGTAAACAGGGTGATATCCCCTTCAAGAATCAGCGCCATCGCCTCAAAAGGATGATCGTGCTGGTCCAGTTCACTGTGGGCTTCACGTTCGACAATGACCGGTTCTGCAAAGCCTTTCTCAGCCAGCAGCGTTCTGAATTGATGTTCTGTCATCGGCATCCTCGTCTGTCATTGGGTTTACTGGCAGTGTAGTCACTCGCGTGCTTTTTTGCCGTTACGTAAAGTAGCGCAAGCAAGGTTGTAACAGAGAATCCCGCATGTGTACTTTCTGCTAATCGTCTCGTTAACACGTCATCTCTTAAACGGATTAAGCATGCCGCACAGGGTAAAGACTGCGCTGTTATTGATCAATCAACGTTCATGCAAGGGCCGCATTGATGCCGCCCGCGCCACAGAACTGCTGCAGCAGGCGGGCATTGATCTAATCCTGCCCGCCCCGGGCGATCGACGTAGTTACCCCGATCTTATTTCTGCTTACGCCCACCATATTGATTGGGTGATTGTGGGCGGCGGCGACGGCACGCTCAATGCGGCAGCGCCGGGACTGATGCGCACCGGGCTGCCGCTGGGGATTCTCCCGCTGGGCACCGCCAATGATTTTGCGCGAACGCTGGGAATTCCAACTCAACTGGAACAGGCGGTCAGTGTCATTTGCCAGGGCCATACGCGCTCTGTGGATCTCGGTGAGGTCAATGGTCACCTGTTTCTCAACGTCTCCAGTATTGGTTTCTCGGCTGAGCTGGCTCGTAATCTTACGGCACAGGCGAAAAAGCGCTGGGGCGTGCTGGGTTATGCCTTTGCCGCGTTGCGCATTCTGCGGCAAAGTCGACCTTTCCGCGCCACGCTGATTCATGGCGGCACGGCAACCGCCATTAAAACCGTGCAGGTGTCGGTTGGCAATGGGCGCTTTTATGGCGGCGGAATGACCGTACAGCAAAGCGCCGCGCCTGACGATGGCTTGCTGGACGTCTACAGCCTCGAAATCAAACGCAGCTGGCAACTGCTGTTGCTGTTTCCTTCGCTGCGACGCGGCACTCATGGCCGCTGGCGTAATGTCCGCACGTTCAGCACTACCGCTCTGACACTGCAAACGCGTCGGCCACACTTTATTAATGCAGATGGTGAGATCATCGGGCAAACGCCAGCCCATTTCCGCCTGCTTAATGATGCGTTGAGGGTGCTGGCTCCCGCCCCCTCCGGCAGGGAAAAGCCTTAAGAGCTTACAGGTAGTGCGGGGCGCTTGCGCATAGCGCTCAGCGCCAGGATGACCAGCCCCAGCCCAATCAGCACCAGGAAGTAGTAATTGAGTAAATGCCAGAGCCCGATGCCGGCGATCCCGCCCGCCAGGAAAGAGAGGATCGTGTAGGTATGCAGCCGCAGGCGCTCAACATACAGCGGCGCGTCTTTTGGCGACGCCTTACGCCGAAGCACATCAAACAGCATCGCCAGTTCGATTCCAATGTCGGTGGAGGTGCCGGAGACATGTGTCGTTCTGACGCGCGCATTGGAGATGCGGGTCACCACCGCATTTTGCAGTCCCATCAAAAAACTCAGGCTCAGAATCAACAGCGCGCCGGACGACGCCAGCGTGTAATGGGCTTCGGTTATGCCCAGCGCCACCAGCGCCGCACCTTCCAGCAGAATATTCACAGCGTAGATTGTGCGAATCTGCCGTCGGCGTCCGGCATTAATAATCAGCGTCGATACCATCGCGCCAAAAATAAACATGCAGACAATCAGCAGGAAAAAGATGCCCTGATGCACATTGGCTTTGGCCAGATAATCCGACAGTGAGGATACGTTGCCTGTCATATTGGCCGAGAAGAAACCGACTATCTCAAAGGCAGCCGTGTTTAACGCGCCGGCGACAGCGGCAAGCGTGCAGGCAAGACGGCTGTCCGCGATATGCGTCCGTTCGGTTTCCGTGCTGATCAACATAATGTTCACTCAGATACGATGCGATTGGCTCTATCATTCGCTGAGTTCGTTAAGGAAACAAGCGCTAATTCAGCGACGTAGACCTCCGTCTGCCTGACTCTGTTTCACGAGACGGTAGAAGCTATTACTGTGTCATTCGGCGCGAAGCCGGATGGCCTTTTCGGCTGGCGTGGCCGGTCTCCCTCTTTTCTGCTACTTACCGCCATAGAGAGACTGTTTCGACAACAATGCCGCACCTTATCAGGCTGTGTTCGCGTCTGTTGTGTTGGCCTCTGCTGCCCCGCTTCACGCTGTTCATAGCAACAGCATCAGGGCACATCGTCAGGAGAGCATATGTTATCTCGTCAGATCCGAACGCCGCGATAAAACCCCTCGCTAAAACAGTAATCGCCTCACTTTTCAGCCCGTTGCACCCTACTCTGTGGCAGATCAAGGTACCACGCTGCGCAACGCTTCATGCTTTGCGCTTTGTCCACCGACTCATTTATTAAGAGTATGAAACCGATTTCTAAAGCATTACTGACGTTAACAGCGACAGGATGGCTGGCTGGCAATGTGCTCGCTCAGCCGTTACGCGCACCGCTGCTGGGAAATTTGCAGGCCAGCGCACACCAGCGCTGTGGACAGGACATCACACTGCAACTGCTGAAAACGACCGATAACATCATGCTTATGGGCCTGAAAAACCGGGAAAGTGGCGAAACCGATCTGTTCATGTCCAGCAGCCCGTTTACTGCAGACAATAGCTATTCCCGCTTCGTGCCCGTGAAGTTCGATCAGTTGTCGAAGCACTTTATCGAAACGCATAACGCTGTGCTGGAGGTGATCTGGGGCGCAGCAAAAGACGATAAGAACGTGCTGCGCTATACACTGGCGTTAGGCAGTTACACCTATTCCTGCGGTGCCATTGAGTCCTGGCCGAATGATACGGCAAACCAGTTGTACGGTGAGCCGGATAGCAGCGATGCTGGCACTGCGGCAGAGAAAAAAGCGCTCAGGGAATAGCGCAACCCTCGACCTGTTTAACGGCACGCAGTCTGAGGCGCCCGCGTAAATTGACCATGAATAATGGCAAAGCGTTGTACTACCGTGGCCTGCTCAGCGATAGAGACATTTTTTATCGTCATCTCAAGCGGAAACGTCTCGCTGTACCCGTCCAGCGTAATTTTTCCGTTGCCTGTCCTGACGTTGTCGAAGGTGATATCCCGGTAATCGGGGATCATCGTGCCGCTGGCGTGCGGATCATAATGCGTATCAATGACCACGGGATTGTCCACATCCTGCATACAAATGTTTTGGTAGCGAACCGCCCGCACCTGCCCACCGCGCGAGCGGTCGCTTTTGATGCGCAGGCCATTGGTCGTGCCGGTTAACGTCAGCCCGTTCACCAGCACATCGCTGACGCCTCGGTTTATTTCACTGCCAATCGACATACCATGACCAGAGCCAAACTGGTTATTCACGATGGAAATATGCGAGGCCGGTGCGTTTCCGGCTTTAATCGCCACATTGTCATCACCGGTACTGATCCGACTGTTGATTAACGTAACATCGCTGGACCCCATGGGATCCACCCCGTCGGTGTTTCGTGCCGTCGCGGGCGTGTCGATGGTGATGCCCCATAGCGTAATGCCCTCACTGTCACTGACAGCCACGTGAAAGTTTGGCGCATTCTTCAGGGTGATCTGATACAGCGTGATATCCCGGGCGTGATCAACCTGGATCAGCCGCGGCGCATTTTGCTTTGCGTCATCACTCTTGGCGCTGGCCGCCAGTTGCCACCAGGTTTGCGTCTTACCGGTGACAGAGGCTCCGCCCTGCCCGTCGATCATGCCCTGCCCGTATATCCCGCTACCGCGGACATGACTGAGGGTAATAAACGCCCTGCAACCGTTGCCCTGCGAATCCAGCGTGCCACAGCTTCCGCGCCCGTTATCATACAATCGTGGATCCGGAAGTGCGCGCAACACCGCTCCCTTATCGATGCCCAGACTGACACCCGAAGGCAAAGACAGTGGCCCGCTATAAAATACCTTCGCACGGGTTGAGGGTACTAACAGCACCATTTTGCCGGGCGGGCAGCTATCCAGCGCCTGTTGAATAGTCTGACTGACATTATATTGATCCATGGCCGGGATACGCTGGCAGACCGGCGGATAAACCGGTTGTGTTACCGTTCGTCGATCACCCATTTGTGCCTGAGCAGTAAAACTGATCGCCAGGCCAACAATCATGGCTAACAGAACAAAGGGAGAGCGATACATCGTCACAATCGGGTCAGTCATAGTGAAAGGGGCGACAGAGGGACAGGCCTTCACAATACGCAAGTCCTTCCTGGCAGGTAAAGCAGAAAAATGAGCCCGTCGCCGGAAGTGGTCAAAATGTTAAATTGATGCGCAGGGGTCAGCGAAATAAAAGCGGGATGGCTTCGTTTTCCCCTTTGAAATGCCGCCGTCCACAGCCTGGATACAGAGGATTTTGACCTTTATTCGCCCAAGGGATGGGTTTGACAGCACCAGGGCCAGTGCTACGCTTCTTGTCATATAACCGACTGATTTTTGGCAGCCTTCGCGAGGCCGGGCGGCCATTAAACGCTGAGGTATTGATGCATGATGCTCAGAAAACCCCGTATTAAGGAAAATATAAAAAACCTTAATTTTGAATATCAGTTTAGTCGTGCAGGGTTTATTTTACTGACAAGTATTGTTGTGGCGGCAGTGCTGGGGTTATTTTCTAACGGCCTGTTTAGCGAGCAGCACCTGCAGAATAAAACGCACACCTTACGTCTCGATTACGATCGGTTTGGCCGCCTGACCAGCGAAAACGAAATCAAAGTCTCCATCAAAGAGCTCAACGCACCGGACTATATTCTCAGCTTTGGAAAAACGTTTCTGGACGAATTTCAGATTGGCAGCATTAAACCTCAGCCTGACCGGATGTACAGCGAAAAGGGTTATGTCTACCTGGTCTATAACCACGCCGACAGACAGCCGACCTTCTCAGTCTGGCTGGCCCTTACCCCAAGGAAGCCGGGCGCTTTTAGTAATACCCTGCAGGTCAACAATGAACCCGAAATCCATTTCAGCCAGTTTATTTATCCGTAGGTAACCTTTATGGAAATGGTCCTCAGAGCCGCTGCGATATACCTGATCCTCCTCCTTGTGTTCAAAATTGCCGGGCGAAGAGCCCTGCTTCAGATGACCAGTTTTGATCTGATCCTGCTCCTCATCATCAGTGAGGCAACCCAACAGGCGCTGCTGGGAAGCGATTTCTCCGTCACCGGCGCAATGATCACCATTATCACACTGATAGTGATGGATATGCTGTTTGGTTACATCAAGAGGAAACACAAAGGGTTTGAACAACTGATTGATGGCAGCCCGGCCATCCTGGTTGAAAACGGCCAGCCTTTTCCCGATAAGATGAAAAAAGTGAACGTCAGCGAGGATGATATTTTGCTGGTCGCGCGACAAAATCATGGGCTGTGCGAACTCGATGAAATTCGCTATGCCATTCTGGAAAGTAACGGGCAGATTTCGATTATTCCTGCTGAGAAATGAAACCCGTTTAATCCGTACCTGGCCATGGCGGCATTTCATCATGTGAGAAACGACACAAGGACCGAAAAGTCAGATACGGATCACGCATAACCTGTATAAAATGCGTCAGAAGAGGATTCAGTGACGGCAGGAGGAGATGGGCGGTCGTGGAAAGCTATGACGATATCTATCGGCGCCTCAAAAATGAGGGCTATGAAGCCTGGACAGGAAGCGGCTTTTCGCGAGCCCGTCAGCGGCTCAGCGAGGTGCTTTATGAGCTTGAAGAAGCAGCATGGCTTCCTGACAAAGGGACTGTTCTTGAGCTCGGATGTGGCAATGGTGCCATGGCATCACATTATTTTGCCCGACAATCATTCGTCGTTTACGGGGTCGATATCTCAGACGTGGCGATTTGCTGGGCCCGGGAACGCTTCAGGGAAGCAGGTCTGGTCGCTCATTTTAACCAAGGCAACGTATGCGACCTTTCTCTCTATAACGATGCTCAGTTCGATGTCATCGTTGACGGCAGCTGCTTTCATTGTCTGGTGGGAACACAACGTACACATTGCCTTAAAGCCGTGCGCCGTGTACTGGCCTGTGACGGCGCGTTAATTATCAGCAGCATGTGTGGTTCGCCTAAACAAATAAGCGAATCTCTGCGTTATGCCCCTGGACAGCACCTGTTACTGAAAGACGGCATTCCCTGGCGCACGCTGAAACCGCTGGACGACCTGACCGCAGAAATCACAGCAGCCGGTTTTAACATCCGTTATTTTTCAGTTAATCAGAATTCGTGGTGGGATCATGCAACGCTTGTGTGCCACAAGGCTTCCAGTTAGTGCAGCCCGTCATCGTATTGGTGCGGATTGCCCTTACCCGAATACTTACCGCTTTTTGCCCGACGCGGTTGACAGTTCAATGCCAACAAAACGCCTGTAGACCGTCGGCATCAAGATTCCTGTAAAGATGGCGTAAAAAAAGAGGCATACAAAGCATGCCTCTTAGTGTAGTAACAGGTTAATCAGACCGTAAATAAGCCGGGCTGAGAAACAAACATGCTGAGATTAGTTGGCTGCGCGCTCTTTTTTAATCTTATCTGCGTACTCAATAACTTCTTCGCCGGTCTTACCGGCCAGTGCGCCTTTGATCTTTTTATCAATCAGCGCGCGTCCACCTTCATCACCGCTGCCCGCCTGCATCAGCTCTTTCATGCTGACCTGGCTGAAGGCGACAACCTGAATAGCATCGTTAAACGCGGCGCGCTTATCCTCTGCAAGTGACTCCCGAACTTTTTGAAGCGATGTCTGAAAAGCCTCTTCGGAAGAACCATCGATCTTAGGCTCTCCACATCCTGTTAACGCGAAAGCTAATAAAATGACTGCCACTGCTTTTTTCATATCGTCTTTATCCTAAAAAAGTTCTTCGCAATGGTAAGTTTTTGTGATGTTTTTTGAAAGCGCTTTTTAAAGTTGCATAGTATGTCTACTGAGGATCAACGCTTAAGCAGCACAAACTACACAAGATTTATTGATTGTACGTTGACATACCCTACTTTTCCCACTGTAAGAGGAATACATCAGGTAGAATTCCCCGCAGTTTCTTTTCGTCTGTCAGAACCACTGACCTTGAGTCACCAGCAGCTGCGCGCCGTGTCATAAGCGGCCGCGGGTGGCAGGCATCACAGTCAACTTCATTGTCCTGCTCTTAAATACCATGTTCAACGTATGGGTGACGTAAGTTGTCGCGATTCCGTTAAATTCGGCTTCTACATACATCATTAATTTTGAAGACTTTTTTGATTTTTTAAGACATTGACTGTGAAACTGATGCGAGTGTGAGCCTTGCCGACTACCCCTCCGTGGCCCAAAAGCTTTGTCCCTTTCGGAGCGTGTGCGCCACGGTCCTTCTCCACGTCACGGATAGGAAATTATCATGATTCCGCTACCAGCGAATGCCCCCGTTTTCGTTGGTTTTCCATGCAAAGTTGAACGCAGCGCGACTGGGTTGTCACCAGATGATCCATTAAGCGTTTCGCCGGCTAACGCGCCGTCTGTCATGATGGCGGCGGTCATGCCGTTGTCTATTGCGATCTCAGGCCCTCCCATCACGTTCAATTCGTATTTCATGTTGTTGCTACATTGCACATGTACAAGTGCCTCAAGGGAGGTCCCATCCGCTTTCCCGGCATTTATTACCCCGTAATCAAATCTACGATTGGCGTGTTCAACGAACACGACTCCATTGCAGGATGAGGCGTAACACAGGTGGCGACGCTATCCAGCCCCCACGACACGTCGTAGTAACGTTCGAATGAGTCGTTTACGTTGTTGGCAAAGCGCACCCGGTTAGTCACGCAATCTGTCCTATCTGTGGTATGTATCCACGCATCATTTGAGGCATTCCCCAGTGCCTTCGCGGTCCACGCCTCCATGAAATCAGTAAATTTCTGGTTGGCGCCCTGCATTTCATAGCTGTACCAGTTCGACATCCCCGATAGCATCCGTCCGTGTCGGTGCTTTGTTTCCCCTGCTACAAAATCCTTTACGGGTGGTTGTCCGGTCAGGATTTCTAATGCTTCCATCACGGTGGCTCCCTCCGGTATCCGCTCATCAGTTACTTGCACTCTACTCATTTTCACATGTATTGTTATGGTATCCCTTCCATCGTGTGGCTCCATTTCCGTCCCCGTTACCAGAGGGAAGGGGTATGTCACGGTGGCGGACACTCCCGTCGACATGATGAGCATCAGCCCCATCATCAGTTTGTTCATCTTGTTCCGCCCTCACGCGCATTTTCGTTGTCGATGTTGTCTGAGCGCACGATCCACAAGTTCCCGTGCACCGCGTGTTCGCCGTTGTCGTCTACCCGCCCGTGACCTTTGCGACGGTGTATCATGCATCCTCCTGTGTTTCAGGCTTTCCGCTTATTTGCGGTCTTCAGCAAGCTCTCAGCCCAAATTGTCCAGCGCGCCCGGTATGCCTGCACCCGCGCGGAACGCTCCCTATCAGAAAGACCGCGTGCTCTGAGCTGCTCATCAAGCCGCTGGCACCGTTCACGGTGTTTTATCATTGACCGTTCACTGATGCGGGGTGGATCCGGTGGGCTAAATTCAATACCGCACCCGTCAAAACCCCGGCTCAGTCGGCCGATCTGTGTTTTATCGGGATGAGAGGTAAACCCTGCCATCTGCAAAAACTGATTACAGTTACGCACCGCGCGTTTTAACGCGCCAGCGATGACGAGCCTGTAGCAAGAAATTGTCCATATAGCGAAGGTAATACTGTCCTGTCTGGCAACCGAAGGTGCGGTCCATATGCCAGAGTAAAACCGCCCCTGTCAGGGGGCTGAGTGCGCAGCCACGGGGAATATCGGTTTCTGGCGCACGTATTTCCCCGCCATCCTCCACACTGTAATAAAGATACTGGTCCAGCAAATTCAGGCAGGCAGGGTCCTGGGTAATGCTCTGCCAAATCCGCCAGGCCATAGTCTTCTAAATGTGGCGGTAATAACCGCGAAAATCGGTGCGATAAACATACTGCTATTCTCCGGTCGTCAGTTGCTGCGCCACTCTGCGTACGGCATAATGCGTACCGCCTTGAAAATGTAGACAGTGAGGGTGAACGGACAGGCTGGGAGAAAGGGTCAGCGCCGCCCATTTGAGCACCAGTGCATCGGCAGCCGACCACATTATCACCGTGTCGCATTCGCGACCGACGCCATAGCTGTGAACGGTTTGCATAGGTGAAAGCCGATATACCCCGCGTTCTACCTGCCGCCTGATTAACGGGAGCAGTGTGTTGGCATGATGCCGCAGATGCCAGATATCGGCATTATCGGGCGCACGCCTGCGCTGATAGCATAGCCAGCGCCATGCCTGTAGCCAGAGGCCGTTTATCATTCATAGGCTACCCGCAAGGTGGCATGAGCGGTAAACGCACCTTCTTCAAGCATTTCACCTTCTTTCTGAACCAACACCGCTTCAAGAGCAGGCATTGTCGTGCCGTTGACCTTGACAGGCGAATCCAGCACTAACGGTTTGCCATCGGCATACAGTTTCACCCCCAACGCCTCACGCTCCGGCGTAACAACTGTGGCATTATCGGTGTCAAAGCTGGCTGGCGTACCGCTAACAGTCATCATTAGCTGCCACGCCGAATGAACGCTGTCCTGTTCACAATGCAATGTTACAGGGACAGGTTGACGATATCTCCCTGAAGCGACTTTCTTTATCCCTACTTTGTCACCAAAATTAACTTTAATCGTACCTTCCGCGCTCAGATTACAAGGGGGCGGTTCAATTAACGTTCCTCTGAACTCCAGATTATCAGCATCCGATGCATATCCATTTCCCATTACAATGCATAAAGCAGGTAAAATAGTTTTAACTATTTTCCTGACGCTGAACGGCCTGAAATCGTATTGCTCAGAGAGGTATTGATAAATACGTTTTTTTTTGAGCGTTATCATGGAATAAATCCTGTTTGTTATTACTGGTAATCTATAACCAGAGAAGCGGTCACATGAAATTCCCCCCCAGTAAGTTTGATATTATCTTGCTTCTGCGGAACAGCGTAAAAAGTGGGTAAAGAAGGTGCATTAAAATCTATCCATTCACCAGGAGAATAGCGGACATTATCATGATAAATTGCAATACCTAATCCAGCCTTTGGTGTGGCTAATACTTCACCATTGAAACCCGAGGCAGAGGTATCGCCACTAATGCGTACCCTCTGTTTTGAATTGGTGGCAGAAGAACAATCGAGTGTAAATTCGATCTTCTTCCGATAATGTTCACTATCAATACGTGTTGTCATCAATTCATCGCCAAAATCAACTATGATGTTTCCACCGTCATTAATGACACAAGGCGGTGAGTCTAACAGGGTGCCTGAAAAAAAGACGGATGTAGATGATGCCTGCCCCGGCCGAATAAAAATAAGCATCAACAGCACAGGGAAAAAGACAATAAAAATAAAACCCCATGAAGAATAATTTTTTTTCATTTTCCCTAAACTCTGTTTCTACTGCATATCAACAACAAGCGTTGCAACGCTTGAAAAAGTACCCGACTTGATTTTAACTCCCTCTTTTTTTAGAGGCACAACATAGAAATCAAGAGATCCTCCATCCAAAACCATAGCGGTGCCATTAGCCAGGGTGACATATGAAACTTTATCTTCAAGGTTCAGAACATCATTATTATGATAAATCTTTAACATCAATCCCTCATAATCTGTACAAAGATATTTATCACAACCTACTCCAACGCCACTTGCTTTAAATGATAACGTCTGCACAATGCCTTTCGTTGCTTCAGTACAATCCAGATTAATGGGGACAGCGGTTTTTTTATAGGTTTTACCGTCGATTTTATCAATAAATATATCATCACCCAGAAAAACCTGGATCGCATTTCCATGATTAACGGTACAGGTGACATCTTCAACAATCGTACCTGAAATATTTACAGTAGTTATATCTCCTTCACTCACCGCGCTAGCCGGTAAGCTGCTAATTAAGCAAAAGAAAAATAAAATTTTATTGAGAAAATTTTTCATAAATCAACCTAACAGCCTAATTTTTCAGCACTTCAGGCTGCATTTTTCTCATCAGGGATTGATACTTTACCTGCTTTACACGCTGTTCCATTGCAGGTAAAAGATAAAAGACGTTGACTACCATAATCATTAACAAACATGAGAACAGGCGTCGAACCCAGTTTAGCCGCCTGGACAGGTAGTTTTATTTTATTCTTTGGTGAGACCATGACAGGCTCAAAATCACTGATACCTTTTGCATTTATTGAAGGTCGGCCTTCAACGAAGGTAAAATGATAGGGTGTAGGGTTAGTCAGAACATAACCATCCCCTTGTCTGTTAAGCGTCAACGTTTCAGTTCCCGGCACCACATCTGCCATGCGATCAACCTTAATAGTTTTTGGCCGATAAAACACTTTCATTCTGGTTTGCATAGCCAGCATTAACGTATTCGCTTTATCTGACTTTGGCGGAATTTCACGCAAATTAAAATAGAACACGCTTTCACGATCTTCTGGCAGCGTCTTGATATCCGGCAGCCCCTGAATTCTGACCAATGTTTTTGCGCCGGCTTCGACACGCTGAACCGGAGGAAGCACCATCATCAACCCAGTAATTTTTTTCTCATTACTGTCTTCAATCCATCCCTGTGCCAGGTAAGGATCTTTTGTATTTCTGTTGGTCACGTTAACGCTAATTGATTTTTCATCTTCATTAAACACTAAGCGTGAACGATCTACCGTCAAGGCTGCCTGAGCAGTATGCAAACAGCCTGACATAGCAGAGAGTAATATAGTGATTAACAATGCAATTTTCATACTTGCCCCTAACTGATAATCCGGATTTTTAACTTTAAACTCCCTGCTAAACGTATTCGCTCCTGCGTCTGAAGCTTCCCCAATCACCTTAGAGAATTAGTCATAAAGTTAAGACAGGTGTTATTTTACCGATAAAACAATCAATATTTTCATACCCAGACTAAAGAGAAACTCTACGACAACAAATCTTTTAATTAGCATCTGCGTAGTGAAACCCGCTCATTTAAAACGGATAAAAAAGCGTTATCAGATGATCATGTCGTTTCGGTGGCTTCCGCACAAAAAATATCTTGTCAGAAAAAACAAGCGATAACCTTTTGATTATTAATATTTTTATATCAAGAAGCCATGAATAGCCTGATTTGTTTTAAGCGTGATGCGCCATTCACTAAACAACTGTCGTCAGAATCACCCGCTCGGGCCACAGATATCCCTGTCCCAGGGTCGCACCACTGGCGCGTGCATAGCGCAAATCGCTCCCTGTCTCAATTCCCTCTATCAAAATGCGCTTCGTAAACTGTTTCGCTTCATCAACCAATGGCTTCATTGCTAGAGCCTTTGTTTTAAACCTGCGTATTTCCCGGTAGTCTGTTTTAATACCGTCGAACGTCATTGCTGTGTTATTTAGCCACCTGCCCATTCCGGCTGTGTAATCGTCCAGCCAGATGTCATAGCCGTGGCTTCTACACCAGTCCATGGCTTTTATTACATTACGCTTTTGCAGGGAACTCACTTTTTCCAGTAAAAAGGCATCCTGAACTTCAATATTTATCTTTTTCTCGCCCGCCGCCTCTCTCTGCACGAAAAAATCTAACTCACATCTGTTTAAGAAAATCCTTAATGGCAAATTAACAAAGAGCGTTTCATTCATCCCACCGCCATGAATAATTTCCAACTGCCTCATTAACAAGGTGACATAGTCCTTCTCTGGCAACGCGTTAAAGAAACGTTCGACATTGTCATCGGACGTTATTTTTGACAGCACTTCGTACCCTGCCACCGTGTTATCTTCCAGCCGTACGATCGGTTGCAGTCGAATGCCATTTATCTTTTTTAACATTAGCGCATACTGTAAATGTGGTGAATGCTAGGGATATTCAAGTAAAAAGTTAACAGTTGAATAAAAATCCCCGGGGATAACGTCATTACTTGAGGTATGTATGATACTGGCCTGCCACTGAAGCTCTGTATCACCTTTATCCAGTTCATGTTTTGCTTGCTGCTTGCCGGGTTTAACGATATCCCCCGCACCATCCACGATTTTTAGGGCAATGTCTTTAGAGAGGCCAGTAACAGTGAAATAATCGGCGTTATCACTGCTTTTATTACCATTGAACGTCACGATAACTTGCGAACCTAACTCCAGATCGCATTCGCGAAGCCAAACAGAAAATCGCTTTGGGGCTGATTCCGTATGGTCAATAAAGGTTTTCGCTGCGATTGCACCAAACTCAATCGTCATATCTTCTGAATCTGAATCAATCTGACAGGGTTCAGCGATTAATGCGCCGCTGAATTCAACGTCGGTATCTGCTCTCACCGATAAGCACAAAAAAAACAGCATCAACGAAACCATCACAACTGAAATGATTATCTTTAAGCGCGTAAAATAGGGAATGATATGTCTCATCAGTCATACTCCATACCAACCCGGATAACGGCCGTCCATTCACCGGTTGAAACGGGCTGATCATTGCGACGCAGTTGGGCCTTGAAGACCAGATCGTTTCGCCCCTGACTTAAGGCAATGGGATGCTCAGCAACCGAGGGCATAAGCTGTTCACCGCCGGCATCTTCAATGCGCAACGAATAACCTGATGTGGTGCCTTTTAGGCGGAAAAAGCGTGGATCTGAGGGTTCTTCGTCCCCCATGATCGTCATGCTGGCGACGCTTTGATCCGCGAGCCATAGATTACGGCGCATATCCTGTTTATCATTCAACTGATGTACACCTCCCGGGCAGTCATCCATGACGATATGTATCGCTACCGGAACGGTAACATCATCCGTTTGTTCTAATTCTTTTTGCGATATCGCGCCTAAATCCAGCTCCTGCTCAAGTGAGTCATCAGACAACACACACGGTGAACTTACCAGCATGCCATTAGCCACGATAGCGCCATTTAAACCATCTACATCCCAGTTATCGCTCTTTTTACCGATCGTGCCTGAAGCTATGGCGTTAACAGACATAATCGTGGCAAATAGCAACACGATATGACTAAAGACGTTCATACATCCATCCTGAGTTTAAGCCTGTTTCGCTTTGGCCTGACAAATATCACCGTGACAACTGTAAGGCACCACGGGTTTGCCGCCAAAATCATTAATTGTAATCACATGCGGCTCAGAGAAAACGGCCGATCGCACCATTTCACTGGATTTGGGTGCAATCATGACGGGTTTAAAATCTTTTGCCACCGCCTGACCCGGTTTACCGGTGATACCAAGCACGGTCATGTAATAAGGTGAGGGATTAACGATTTTATATCCGCCGCTCATTTTATGCAGGACAAGCTGGTCATCATGCTCGCTGAAACGTTCAGCCACGATGGCTACCGGGCGGTAAAAAAGTTTAATTTTTGTTTGCAGCGCCAGCTGTAACACATTCGGATGGTCGCTTTTTGGTGGTACTTCTCTCACACTAAAATAAAACAAGCTTTCACGGTCTTGTGGCAGACTCTTTACTGCAGGCAACGACGTGATACGAATAACACTTTTTTGGGATGGCTCCAGCCTTTGCATCGGCGGTGTAACCATCAAATAATCTGTGAGCTTTTTCCCGTGCGCATCTTCAAGCCATGCCTGCGCCAGATAGGGTTTTTTGGTACTGTCATTTGCTATATTCACTATCAGGTTTTTTTCAGTACCGTTGAATACCGCACGAGTCCGGTCCAGTGAAACGGCAGAAAAAGCCTGGTGACTAAAACTAAGACACATAGAACCGGTTACCAACAGGGTTGATATCAATCGTTTATTAATGTTCATGGCTCTCTTATCCAGATAATATTGACTAGCAAAGTTCATTTAAAGATATTAATCATTCGCACGGCAGTAATAACTGGCTGGCTGGAATAATATGCGGTAATGTCGCCGTGCACTGCCTGTTCTCGCTCCATTGCAGAGTGAGTTTTTCGTCCGGATTAACACCCGTGATCCAGGCTAATCCACCATCGCTCACCATTCCTACTTCACGCTTTTTCGCATTCAATATTGAGACCCCAAAGGGCGGATGCTCGCCGTTCGCCATACTCAAAATGGCCACCACTTTGGCGCCTTTCAGCACATCGATATGGCGAAACCCAATTGCGCCCTCGGTCAGTGCAGCTTCTACAACCGGTGAATCCCCCATCTCAACATCGTCCGGCAGTCGATTCACATCCACGCTGACCGAAGAGCGGTAATAACTTGGTACGGAAGGCATCACTGCTATACCAAACATATTCGTATTGCCATCATGTCCAATAGGTACATCCGCTACACCATCGGCACTGATCATCATTCGCGTACCGCCACGATTGCTGGCGCCATGAAGCGCCGCGCCTTCCAGCGTTGCCGTCATGCCCCCACTGACCGAAAGGCTGGCAGAGGTATAACTTTTTTCCTGCCAGCTCACATTCGCCGTCATGTCAGCATGATCGCCATTATGGTTATACATACCGCTGGCCTGCGTGGTGGTGTCGCTGCCATCTCTGTTGCTGCGTGTTCCTGCCGTCAAACGGTAGCTGTCACCGTTTTCCAGCGACTGATACCAGCCCGCCGTCTGGCTGAACGCTTTACCGCCATAGTTACCGTTATAGCTTGCTGTTCCAGAGCCTAAAGGCATGCTCAGGCTAAGCCACAGCGCATCATCCTTTTTACCGTTGTAATCGCTGCGCGACGCAGAGAGTGATGCAGAAATATTGTGCCAGTCACCCACATCGAAATAACGACTTAATGACAGGCTGTAGCGATCCGTTTCAGGCTTATTCCAGTAAGTCTGATGCGACCAGCTCAAGTAGGCCGATAAACGAAGATCGGTAAAGCTTTTACTGGCGGTGACAGTGTAAAGTTCTTTACTGTTACCTCGGGTGCTGCCGTGATAACGGCTGTCGAGATATTCCGGCATGGTCATATAGTTACGCTCGGCGAAACGATAACCCGCGAATGTAATATCACTGTTAATTGAATCGAATCGTTTAGAATAACTGATCCGGTAAGAACGTCCCTGCAACTCCCCTTCATTCGGTAAATTTGCCATAGACTGGGTAATATCTGCCGAGAGCGCGCCGAACTGAAATAAATCACGGCCCAGGCCCACTGCCAGACTTTTGTAATCTGGTGAGAATATCCCACCACCATATAAAGACCAGCTATTACTTATGCCCCATGATGCCTCTGCCGTACCAAATAGCGGTCCTTCCACATTGTGGCTGTAATTTGATGATCGACCGGTGGCAAACTTATAACGAATCTGCCCGGGCCGGGTCAGATAAGGAATGGTTGCAGTGGTTACCTGAAAATGCTGAACGCTACCGTCCTGCTCCGTGACTTGCACATCCAGCTCGCCACTGACTGCACTGTTTAACTCCTGAATGCGGAACGGCCCCGCCGCCACTGTGGTTTCATAAATAATCCGCCCCTGTTGACTGATAGTGACTTTGGCATTGGTGCGCGCAATTCCACTGACTTCCGGTGCATAGCCGCGTAATTTAGGTGGAAGCTGGCTTTCATCACTCACCAGTGAAACACCAGTGAAGCGCCAGGAATCAAACAGATCGGATGAAAGGTAATCCTCACCCAGCGTCAGTTTTGCCATGACAGAAGGCAGTGCCCGATAGGCATAAAATCGCCCCCAGCTAAAGCTTTTGGTTGCCGAGCCGCTGCGACCACCACTTTCGCTGTAGTTGCCCTGCCAGTCACCGCGAAAACGCCACGCTCCCAGATTTACGCCAGCCGTACCGCTGCCGCTGGCCGTCTGCGAACGTGCTCCCTGCGCGGTTTTGGTTACCGTTCCATTCAGGCTGTAATCCAGCATCACTCCAGGGATACCATTCTCCCAACGCGAAGGCGGGAGCCAGGTTGCATCCTGGTATTCCATCCATGCCTGAGGAACTGAAACGTCCAGCGTCGATTGCGACAGATCGCCTTTAAGTATTACCCCGTCAAGGCCGTCGAAATTTGCACAGGTCCCCTCGTCATTGAAAATGATTTTGGCTAATGCATCGGGCCGTAACCCCAGCATGGCGACCTGTTCACGACTTAAACAGGCTCTGATAAGCGATTTTTCATCTCCCTGAAAGGCGGCTTCTTTAAAGGAAATCTCCTGGTCACCAACAGTGCTGCCATTTATTTTTAACGTAAGCAGATACTTCCCCGGCATAATATAACCGGCTTCAGAAAAATGAGATAAGTCAATATTATTACGGTCTTCAGCGTCCAGAATATCCATATTAAACTCAACGGAAAAAGCTGGAAAAATGTAACCCGATAACGCCAGAAGAATACACGCTCCCAGCCTATTACGCGGTAATAACAGTGATTTACCCATTTATATAATCTTCTTAACTTGCAGCATTTAGTCAAAAGCTGAATAGAAATAAAATAAATTTTTTTACTGGTAGGTAACCATAAAGCGTACGGTTCCCGACCATTTCCCCTCTTCATAATCATCGCCCGTCGGAACCACGGCTAAGCGATAGCGTAATTCCGTGCCGTCTTTATTAAGTGGCACCTCTTCCATCATTTCGCCCGGATAGGCAATATGACCGACAGTATCCGACACCGTGAGCGCGAATCCCTGGGCTTCACCTGAAACCGCAAATAACTCAGGGTGGCTCTCTACTCTGTCGCCATCAAAGGTAACCGAAACGCTCTTCCATTCCCCACCGCTGTCACGTTTCAGATCGCAGTTAACCAGCCTTAGCGAAAACGGTAATTGCAATGCCAGTCCACTGCTTTCTAATGACGCTGAAGAAAAGGGTGGAAAAGTAACCTCCTGCCAGACATCATCAGTATGAATACTGCAGGCCGACTCCTGAATCTGACCGTTTACATGCACGCGCCCATGACCGTGATCGACCCATTTTGCGGCCTGAGCAGAAGCCCATATCATTGAAAAAGTCATCAGAAAAAATATGCGCAGGAACATAACAGCCTCCGTCGGAACACCCCTGGTCAATGCTCAGGGGTGTTTTATCAGCTATGGCTATGACTTATTCGTAGGCCAGTGTGAAGTCTGCAATAGAGGTAAATTCACCTGTCGTGACTTTGTCACCCAAACCCTGCAGATATGCTGAGAAACCTAAGGTGTTTTCACCTTCAATCAGTTCGCGTGAAGATGAAGTGCCGCCGACTGGAATGATATTGCTTGAACCATCGGTGATGACAACGCCTGCACCAGAAGCGGTGCCGGTGATGCCGAACCAGGTGTTGTCACCTGCAACCGCAGGGGTACCACCAAAGGTGACTTTCACTGACGGTGCAGTGCTGGTGGTAACGTCGTTGCCATCTTTATCTTTTGATGTGGTGCTGCTCATGGTGCAGTGCTGCAGACCAATCTCGAAATTGACAGGTGTCGAAACGCCACTGTCTGCCAGTTGAGAAGCCGCGATCTGGCCCAGAGAGACTTCCTGATCGGACGTTTCAGGGCTGATAGAGCATGCTGAGTCAATAATTGAACCAGTAAAAGTAATCCGACCCTGGCCTTGGTTAGCAACTTCATCAGCGGCATAAACGTTTGCAGCGGCAGCCATACCCAGGGCGATAGCCAGAACAGACGCGATCTTATTCATTTTCATTACATTCAATCCCATGTTTTAACAGTTTGCTAAAATTTCAGTCCCAAAAATGGTAGAGATTCTCTATAAGAAGTTCTTTTCTGGTGGGAGACGTTTTTATTGTCGGGTAAAGGACAATTCTACCCACCCCATAATTGGCGAGTAGAATTATCTATAAATCGAATTGAATTTAGAGAAAGAGGGAGGGAAAAAACAAAAAACGACATTTTTACTCTACAAAAGTATCAAAAACAGCATAAAAAGCAAAAATATGACACAATTCACACTAAAAAAAAGAATGACACATCGTCAGAAATAATCAACAGGTATGCTGTCTTACAGAAAGCTCATAGCATCAAACTAAAAATTTTAATACACCGTGAGTGACAGACAATCCCTGTGCTTAATTTGGGGTGAGCGAAACATATCGATTTTTTTCGGGTAAATATTGAGCTTAGACAAAAAGCGTTTGGCTCTGATATTTTGTGGATAAGGTACGTAAGCAATACCAACTCTCAGTCCTTAACAGCGTTGCATATCTGAAAGCACAAGATATTGGCTAAAAATGGCATCGTATTATATCGATGCCATTTCTTAATATAATTAAACTGTCACGTTATTTCCCAAATCCCGCAACTTCTCACCCGCCATCAAATTCTTCTCAATCCGCTCCAGCGTGACATTCTTGGTTTCCGGCACCAGATAAACCGTTATTACGATAAACACCAGATTAAAGCCGGTATAAAGCCAGAACGTGCCCGCCGCGCCAATGCTGCCCAGCAGGGACAGGAAGGTGGCACCGATAATCATGTTTGCCACCCAGTTAGTGGTCGTCGAACAGGTGATACCAAAGTCGCGGCATTTAAGCGGCTGAATCTCAGAGCACAGGATCCAGACGACAGGCGCTGCGCTCATCGCATATCCACCGATACACAACATGGTCATGCCCACAGAAACCCAGGATAACCCATGGCTGATCTCTCCCTGTCCCGCTTTCATCAGGCAATAGCCCAGCACCAGCGTAGCAAACGCCATGACTGAGAAACCAATTTTCAGAATCGGTTTTCTGCCCGCTTTATCTACGGTAAAAACAGCAATAAAAGTGGCAAACATAAAGGTCAGGCCAACAATGACCGTGGCGATCATCTGCTCCTGTGTGCTTTTAAAACCCGCCATTTTAAAAATCTGCGGCGCGTAATACATAATGATGTTCATCCCGGTAAACTGCTGCATGCCCTGTAATAACATGCCCAGAAAGACCGCACGCCTGACGTTCCTGTTACTTTTAAACAGCGAAAAGCCCCCCTGCTTCATGCGCAGACTTTCCCGAATCTCGTTCAGTTCCTGACGGGCTTTTTCAGACGTATCGCGCAGCATCCGCAAGACATCTTCTGCTTCAACATGCATGCCTTTTGCTGCCAGCCAGCGCGGGCTGTTCGGCAAGAAAATAACCATGACAAACAGTACGACGGCGGGGATAGCCAGGACGCCCAGCATGGCTCGCCAGTTACCGCTGTAGCTAAAAGCCGTATCCGATACAAAAGCCAGTACAATGCCCAATGTAATCATCAGTTGATACAGACTGATCATTTTGCCACGGACGTTTTCGGTTGCCATTTCAGACAGATAAAGCGGTGCGGTATAGGAGGCTACGCCCACAGCCAGGCCCAGCAGGAGGCGAAAGATCAAGAGCATTTCAACGCTGGTTGCACCGGCTGAACCCAGCGATCCAATAGCAAACAGCACTGCGCCCGCCATCAGACTGTATTTGCGGCCAAGACGATGTGATACCCAGCCATTACATACTGCCCCTATTGCGGCACCCAGCATCATGATGCTCACCACCCATTCCTGCTCATGGCTGCTCAGATTAAAGTGATGGGTGAGAAACGGCAGTGCCCCTGAAATCACGCCAATATCCAGTCCAAACAGCAGTCCTGCTAACGCAGCGGAAACAGAGATAAACAGGTTCATACGGCGAACTTTTTGCTTATGTTCGCTTTGAAGATTGAAAGTATTTACATGAGACATCATTAAGCTCCGCTCACACAACATGTAGTGTCCATGCAGCATATAAAGCAGAGACAGCGGGCGATGAGGGCAAATAAGGTCTGGATATGGACGATTTTACTGATCTCACTCTAAGTGTGATGGAGATCTCATCGACAGAGTGAGCGTCTGTTTTTCGTTTTATGACGTAATATTGCTACACGTCTTTTCTGGCGATAATGTGTAAAACAATCCATTGATGGGCCGCTTAATGCGGCGGACTGTTCAGGTCCGGCAGACACTCTGCAATACTTCACCACTGACGCAGTATATGAATTAAAGCGCTGTCAACATCGCTAAAAATCTGCCCTGGCCGCAACCGGTCTGACGATATGATGTATCGCCCAGACACCCTTCATAACAGAATCCCCCTTTATAATGAAAGCCAGCCACGACTCGCCCGCTTGAATCTCGTTCCGGGCTTATTTCGTTGTCGAGGGTTTATTCGCCGCACTACGGAAATACAATACTGCTCAGCAAAATGCATAACGTTTATCAGGATATGACAGGACGAAGGAAATGGTGTGCGCCGTTTTGGTTCAACCTGTTTTAATGACTGTGCTGTTGGAGCCCTGAGCATAACCTGATCTACTGAATGATCGTTTAAACCGTTGCCAGAACGGGCTGCCGTGAATACATGCTTCAGTTGCGGAGAAAAGTGAACACAGGAAATTAGTCATGACCGGCATCATTTTATTATTACTGCTCATTCTCATCTTGCTTCTGATTCAGGAAGTGCTTGATGAGCGTTATTCACCTCATTATGAAAGTGAGGATTACGATTAAATTTTCGTATTTCTGTCATGGCTTTCAACCTGAACGCTTATAATCGTTCATGACCACCCGACCTGTTTACACCGTTATCGTTTCTGGATCAGCCCAGTTATAAACCGCAAAGACCAGCCGGATATCGCCAGCTACGCTCCCATACCTACGGTGCATATTGTCAATAAAATACGATTTAAGCGAGTCGGGCAAGCTGGCAGCGCGATAGCGAAGCAACGTCGTATGCCAGAATTCAGGCGGGGTCGTTTTTCCACCGTGCCTTTCGAGCAGTAAATCCCGCCACGTCGCTGATGACATCAACGCATTCCAGAACGCAGCTCTTTGCGCGACTGCGCTGCCGTCAGGAAAACCTGCCAGCAACAGCTGATCGGGAAGCGCGAGCAAACGCAATCCCTCTACCCTGAGTGATGAATCCGTTACGCACTGGCGGAAGGTGCCAGTCACTTCGCTTATCATCGGGATTTGCTGGCGCTCGTGATAACGGGCTGGCGTAAGCGGCAGGAAGGTGACATGAAAGTTTTTTGCCTGCATAACATCTGCAAGTGGGTCATCGCGGGTTAAACGGCGGATGTCGTCAAGAAGAGCAAGGATGTCGGGATTCAGATCAGGCAAAATGCCACAGCTCAGCGCTTTAAGCCCGTCAGGGTAAAAGAATTTTTCAGCATGGTGATGCGCTTGCCTGTTTTCCTGTTGCCACAGCCGCAGGGTTTCACTGTTTCGGTCTGCATAGAGAGCGTCAAAATAAGCCGCCTTTTTCACCTTCTCTCCTGAATGTCCCTGAACGATGTGTCCACAGCATAGCCAGACGAGCGGGGAAATACAGCACTTTCTACAGCGGATATATTCCGGCCCACTTCACGCAGGTGGGCCGGCAGACTTAATCTGGCTGTTTATCGCCGGATTCAGGCGCGTGGGTTACATCATCTTCCGCGCCGTCGGTGCCGCCTTGTGACGGGCTTTTTTTCCCCGGTTGATAATCCGGATGGTCACCCTCTACTGGTCTTTCTGTCATACAGGCCTCTCTGGTTAGCAAACCGAACACTAAGTCTGGTTCACAAAAAGCGGGTAAGCACAGCGGCTTCCCCTCGTGGGATGGCGCTGCACGTATCCGTTTTCATAAAAGCATTGATATCACGCGCTTTTTTTGCGCTACATTGACTTAGCGAAAATACCGACCAGACTTATCAGGCGAGCTGTTTTTTAAGTGTGTTAATCACGAGGGAAAGAGATGAAAAGCATTTTGAGCGGTCTGTTAATTGTTTCCAGCCTTTTAATGATGTCGGGTTGTCAGCAGGACAGCAGCGCCGTCGGCAACGATGGTCGCCCGCATGCGCCAAGCGGTCAGTCAGTGCCTGGCGGTCCACTGGGTAAAGGGCCGGTTGGCCAGCCGCAGGCATAAAAAATCCGGCCATGTGCCGGTTTTTTTATGCCTGCGCAGAAGCCCACCTGTGGCTTGAACTTTATGCACGTAACCATCATCCGCGACATTACTCCTGCGTAGTATTTAACGGCAATGGTCATATTGCTGCGTGCTGTAACAATTGCACAATGTGGGTTCACACCGCGTTTAAAGGTATCGTCACACCGGATACGGGATATAATCCCCGTCATATCTGTGGCACACGATAACGAAAGCATTTTCAGGCAATATAAGACCTGGCGCGAACACGGTATCTCAATACATGATTATTTCAGTAACGCGCAACGGACTGACAACCCCCATGGCAGTCCGCTTTAACGTCAACCTCTCCTGCCCTACTGAATGGACGACGACAGCCGGAAAACCGGTCTGTATTCCGTCATATCCTCAAACACGCAAAACGCCGGTGCATTCAGTTCAATGATCGGAGAAACCCGCATAAGCTTTTCCAGATAAACCGCTCTTAACCTCTGAAGGAGGCGGCACTCCTCGGCGACCGGCGGGTTAATCAGATATGACACACTGATATGAAACTCGTAAACATCATGATTATGTCGTCTGCAGCGCAGGACATGACTGAGACGATCTCTCAGCCCGCGAATTTTTGTTTCTTCCGCCTGATTCATTGGTGCCAACGAGATCGAGACGCCGCGCTTTAATACAACAGCCCCAATCCGCATTTTTACGGGAAATTCAGTTACGCTAAAGTCGGTCAGCTTTTGGGCAAATAACCGATCGCACGCCGACATGGGCGCATCGAGGCTCAGGTCTGCGGGCCAGGCCGGCAAATAACGCGCCCTGTCATTCGCACCATTAAAGACGGTCATGTGGTAGCTCGCCGACGGCAGAAAGGTATAACACCGTACCAGTCCTTCCGCCTTCATGGCCTCCACCATCTCAGAGATCACGCTAACGATTTCGCTTCCCTGATCCAGCTGGCAAATGAGCGTGTTACCTCTGAAAGGCAAATATGCACCATCAGCCGCAAATTTTTCACCGATAGCATTCTCTTTCCAGCCGTCGTACTCAAGCACTTCTGACATAGCTTCTGCCCTAATCAATGGATAAATGCCTGCGTTTGAGGCGCGCGTGCTTCGCACAACAAAAGACAGCGCCGCACAACATGATCGTCCACGCCTGAAAAGTGTGGCCTCACGGGCTTATGACAATAATGCCGAAACATGACCGTTTTTATTGCGCTGCCCGAAGCAGGCAACGAGCGCCGTCGTGCAAGGTGGCTGCATATCAGCAGCGGAAAGGGGCGCGCAAAGACTGTTAAAATTTTATGTCTCTTTACCCTGCTGCGCCGGACAGACGTTGTATTCCTGTGCTGGCTACCCATGTCGCACGCGCGTGCGATGAAGTTTCATTCTGCAACAAATTTCACGCCATTTACCGCTTATGCCCGGAAGGCTTTTGCCGAAAACATCATGGGCCATATAAAATCTTAACTGGGGTGAAAAATGAAAGTATCGACGCGATTATCTGCTGGATTTGCTTTTTTAATGTTGTTTTTCGTCATTAGCTCTGGGGTTGCACTGAATCATCTGCTTGAAGCCCGAAAAAATATCAACGAAATCGTCAACACTAATCTGAAAAAAGTCACGCTGGCGAATGATGCGGGAACGGCTCTGCGAAATATGCTGGTCGAAGTCAGGAACATGGCCCTGTTTTCTGATCCCAAAGCCATTGAGAATGAATGGGGCCGTTTCGAAGGTCAGAAGGCCGTTTATACACAAAAACGCGCTGAACTGGCCTCGCTGATTGAAATCAACAAAAACCCCGAAGAGCTCGGCCTGCTTAAAAAAGTGCAGGAAAATGAAAACGCCGCACTTACCACCCTGGCGGCAGCGGCCACAATGGGCAGACAGCGGCAACTGACCGGACTGGCGGACTATCTGACCAATGTTGTCCGCCCGCCCCAGCAAATCCTTATTGGCAGCCTTAATGAACTGACCGAGATGCAGCGGGCCTTTGCAGAGCAAACGGCAGAGAAGAGCAATGACTCTGTCAGCCGCATCATTAAGATCTTTATTTTTCTGGTTCTGGCGTCCCTGATTTCTGGCGCCGTGATCTGTGTGTTAATGAGCAGGAAACTGATGGCGCAGTTGGGTGGAGAGCCGGCTCAGGCCCAGCAGCTGGCCGCCGCGATTGCGGCGGGTGATCTGACTACGTCCGTTACGTTACGCCGCCACGACAGGAGCAGTCTGCTCGCTTCTCTGGATACCATGCAGGCAAATCTGCGCGGCCTGGTGTCGCAGATTAAACATGCCTCTACTACTGTTGCTCAGGCCGCCGATGAAATTTCCCAGGGCAATACCGAACTGTCCTCACGCACCGAGCAGCAGGCCGCCGCGCTGCAGGAAACTGCCGCCAGCATGGAGCAACTCACAGCCACGGTGAAAAGCAACAGCGCTGGTGCGCAGCAGACGGCTGAATCCGCGCGCGAAACCGCCCGACTTGCCCGTTCCGGCGAAACGGATATGAATCGCATGTCGGATACCATGAACGCGATTGCCATCAGCGCGACCAAAGTGCGGGACATCACCGCGGTAATCGAAAGCATCGCTTTTCAGACCAATATTCTGGCGCTCAACGCGGCAGTGGAAGCGGCACGCGCCGGAGAAGGCGGACGCGGTTTTGCCGTGGTGGCGGGCGAAGTCCGAACGCTGGCGCAGCGCAGCGCTACCGCAGCCCGCGATATCAAAACGTTAATTGAACAGGCCGTAAGCCAGGTTGAAAGCGGTGTTGCAGTGGCGTCAGGCACGGGCGAAAGCATCATGAAGATTGTCGGCATGGTCGGAGAGCTTGCCAGCGCAATGGACAACCTGTCGCTGGCCTCTTCAGAACAAATGCAGGGTATTTCTCAGGTCAGCGTGGCGGTCAGCCAGATGGACAGCGTGACGCAGAATAACGCAGCACTGGTAGAAGAGTCTTCTTCCGCGTCACAGTCCCTGTCAGTTCAGGCCCATGCGCTTCGGGGCATGGTGGAAACCTTCCGGGTCTGATTATCATGACGCGGCGAGACGGTTATTCGCCTGAGGGCAGCAATCCGCCCTCTTTATCGTATCACCACCAGCCCGGATGCCGGGCTTTTTTTCATTTGTATAAACATCGCACTGACCAACAGTGAATATCGGACATGCTGTTATGGTTTTAAGTAAGTGCGGGACCGGGCAGCCACGTTCGCTACCTTCATGTCGCTTACATTCGCCGGGGCCGATGAGCGACCCCGGACATTTTCGTTGTGCTGAGAACATCACACGCAAAGACTACGTTACTTAACCAGATACAGGTCTTTGGTATAGTAGAAACGCAGATGCGATGGCGCGTAGCCGCCTACTTTTGGACTGACCATCTGATTCAGAGCGCCGTAAAAGACCGGAATGACTGGTGTATCATTAGCAATAATATCACTGGCTTTTTGATAATCCCGGGTCACGGCATCCGGGCTGGTATCCATGCCTGCGGCTTTTACAGCGGCATCAAAGGCCGGGCTGGCATAACCCGTCGTATTTTGACTGTCGCCGGTACGATAGGTGTTAAGGAAAGTAGACGGTTCGCTGTAATCGGCGCCCCAGGTATAGCGCACCAGATCAAACTGCCCCTGATGCATATTATCCACCATGGTTTTCCACTCCTGGTTTTGCAGAGTGACCCGGGCGCCCAGCACTTTCCCCCACATCGACGCGGCAGCGATCGCGATACGTTGATTATCCTGATTGGTGTTGTAGAGCAGAGTAAAAGTTAAAGGATGGCTGGCGGAATAACCGGCTTCACTGAGCAGCGCTTGGGCTTTTTTCACCCGTTGTTCCTGCGTCCAGCCCGCCCATGCTGGTGCCTTGAGCGTCACCTCCCCCATAGATAAGGGCAGCATAGCCCAGGCCGGTTGCTGGCCCATACCGATGACTTTATCAGCGATAATGGTTTTATCCAGCGCCAGGTTGAGCGCCTGCCGCACACGCACATCCGTAAAGGGCGGCTTGCGGTTATTGATTTGGAAATAGAACACGCTGTATATCGGTGTACTGCGCACCTCTTTTGGCCGTTCTTTTTTCATACGAGAAAAGTCAACGGCTGGAATGTTGTCCGTGATGGTAATGCCGCCCGCAAGATAGCGATTAAGCTCCGCAGACAGATCGTGGATGGGTAAAAAAGTGACCTTGTTAATTACCGTATGTGCGTTATCCCAATAGCGATCGTTACGGACAAGCGTAATTTTTTCATTTACCACCCACTGGTCCAGCTTAAACGCTCCGCTGCTGACCATATTGCCGGGTCGTGACCAGGCCTCTCCAAACTTTTTGACATTATTTGCGCTAATAGGAAACAGGGAAGGATGAGCGACAAACTGCAAAAAATACGACACCGGCTGATCGAGTGTGACCTGAACGGTATGGTCGTCCAGTGCCTTAACTCCCAAACTGTCAGTCGGGCTTTTTCCGCTCGTCACCGCATCCGCATTGAGGATGTGGGCATAGCTGGCAAAAGAGGCATAAGGCGAAGCCGTTTTGGGATCGGTGAGACGACGCCAGCTAAATACGACGTCCTGTGCGGTCAGCGGCGAACCATCGGACCAGGTCAGATCCGGGCGAAGGTGAAAGGTCCAGACTTTGTTATCCGCCGTTTCCCATGAGGCTGCCAGCCCGGGCACCACCTTACCGTCGGGCATAGTCTGCACCAGTCCTTCAAACAGGTCATAAAGGATCGCAAAGGCGTCATTCGTTTCCGCTTTTTCAACATCCAGAGTGGGAGGTTCGTCACCGTTACCGCGCACGATTTCCTGTAAGGGAGCCAGCGTCACCCCGGCTGGCACGTTTGCCCCTATGGCGGGAAAGGAAGATAGCAGCCCTGTAAAAATAACCGGCCCACATAAACGGATAGCATATGAACGGCTTACTGGCATTCGTCTGACTCCTGTTGGATAAATTATTATGTGACTTCGCGCCAGCAATGTTGCAATTTATGGGCCAGAGGCGAGGCGCTGTACTGCGCCAGTCTGCCAAAGGTCAGGTGGTAAAAAGCGTTATCACTGCACAGTTTTGATGCAAAATGACAAACGGGCTGTGCCGTCTGCCCCGTTGCGATTAACAGAACTTTTACGCTATGCCAGCAACCCTTTTTCACCCGCTTCACACCTCGACACAGCCAAATTGATAGAGTAATAGGATATCAATCTGGAGCCTGTATGAAAAAAGTCATCCTGTTAGTGATTGCGTTAGCCAGCGTCTCGGCGCTGTCGGGCTGTGTCTGGCCGTTCTGGGGACCGGGCGGTGGCGGCCCAGGGCATATGGGACCGGGCGGCGGACCCGGTGGTGGTCCGGGCGGTAGCCCGCACGGCTGAGTAATGTAAAACGGCCTCTTAAAGAGGCTGTTTTCCAGTCATTAGAGGTTATTGCTTTCAGAAATAATACGCCGCTTTGTTACATTACGCTCTGACGCTTAGATTAATGACAAAAAATACTATTAATTCTTTGTGAAAAAATAAAGCAAGGCACCCAAATGAAAATACCCACATATTACTACCCAAAATTCGTAGTAAGCTCCTTGTTCTTCGCGGCCAGATAAGGGGCCGCGCCCTGCGCCAGTGCCGCCCTGATGTCACCGCCCGCCAGCGCCTGCAGGGCATTAACGACAGCGCTGCCCCCGGTGCGCACGCTTCCGCCCATGTCCGCGCCCTGCCGGACAATCGCCTGATCGTAGGCCAGCTGCCATGCTTTACTGACCATCGCCTGTTTGCCTTTGTCGACGTTCGGATCACGCTCATGCGCTTTATCCAGTACTGCCTTCGCCTGCGCCTCCAGCGGAGTACGCGTATCCGTATCCGACAGGCTCGCCGTGGCGGCACGCGTGGCGCGTGCGGTTTCATGGGTGTTGTAAACGTCAAGCGCCTGGATGGCAACCTTGTTGACCATCTGCGCCTGCTACAGTCAACGCTGCTCCTTCTCTTTGTCGAAAATCGGGCTGATGCTGCAGTCGTTAGCATGCTCCGTGTCGCGGCTCAGGCCTGACAGATCCTGCTGCTGCGCATCCCGGTTGCGGATAATGATATTGCCGTCGCTGACCGCCGCTTTTGTGCTGCCTTCAGCGTGTCCGCTACCACCGGCAGCACTGATGGGCAGTGCGCCGACGTTGCTTAACAGATTAGAACCTATAGGGCCGCCGGTGTTGAAACCCGCGCTCTGATGTTCGGATTTATAGTCTGCCTGATACTGAATATCGCTCCAGCCCACGGTGCCGGTATCAAGAACGTTGCGGTAATTGTCCGCCGTGCTGGCAATGACAGCAGAAGATCGGGAAGTCGCTAAGGCGGCGCTGGATGCGATCATCGTCAGAAGCCAGATTACTCAGGCTGTTGAACGTGTTGGCAGAGGTACGGCTGAATAGAAGGATTGATATGAGCGCGGGCTGAAGGTGCGCTAACACTAACAACGCGCTGACCACAACCTACTAACGAGGAGTTGATGATGGCTGAGACACATCATAAGCCAGCGGCCGCCACGTCCATACCCCGTTGTGATACTGTGGGTTATGTCAGTGATGCGAAGTATCAGCAACTGCCATCCATCATGCTGAAGTGCCACTGGCTGGAAGAGGTCGGATTGGGACAGGGACTTCGGTTAACGTCCGGGTGATGCAGAAATGCCTGATTATGACCCGTCAGGAGCCGCAGCCGGAGCTTCCCGCCGAGCCGAAAGTGGTGACCACACTGCGTAAGGCCTGTAAAAAGCTCCAGACCCGCAAGCAGAAGCGGCCACGCCAGATCCTTGATGGGGTAACTGAGTGGCACAGCTTGGGCTAAGCGGTTGCTTCTGAAGTAAAAACCTCAGCCCTTACTGGCTGGGGTTTTTACTTCAATGATCTTAGTAACTCAGCAATTAGCTCGGAAGCGTCTTGTTTATATTCTGATTCCCAGCGAGATTTCCAGTCCACAGGACGTCCTTCGTTTTCCCATTCTGAAAAAGCAAGTGCATTGACGATTTCCAATTAAAACCATATTTGCTGGTAATCATCTATGCTTTTTTCATCTTCAAACAGCTCGTTCAACTGAGATAGATCTTCCGCATAACTGACAAACTTTGCAAAGTTAATAACGTCATTTAACGAACTAAACGCACATTCGCAAATAGCATTCTTTTTACTTGTCGCCATATTTAACCGTTACCATCTTTCCAGATTCATTCGTTACCACAGACACTTTACTTTCAGGATAAAAATGTCCTGTTATCCCACCACGGCTGAGCATTGATTTACCATTTTTAATCGCATTTTCGACCACAGAAGGAGTTATTCCTCGATCCTGCATTTTATCTAAAGCATGTCCTGAATATTCTCGATTACTAATCGTTTCTGGTTGATTTCTTACAGGTTGATAAGATAGATTGTTTGGTTTATTCATCGGATTGCGTTTACTTCCCATAGGGAGTGTTGCAGATACTTCATCGCTTGCCTTATTAATCAGCTTCGATACATCAGCCACATCACCTGCGCCAGGGATTAAACCGATTGCAGCGGCAAGGTAATCAAGAGCCGACTGCGCTTCCGCAAAGCTCTTTATATCACCCACAACCGGCACAAAATTCACACCAGTTGAGGCCATTTCTTTCAGTACCTCGCGCCGCTCTGTGTACATCTTCACAGAGCAGGCTTCGGCGCTCATTCCGCCGCAGTTTGCCTTCTTGTAGCGCTCGTTTTCGGCCTCAACGTACTCACTCGCCTTCTGCTCCAGCGTCTTGCCTTCAGACTATGCCTGCGCAATATCGCTCAGCGCATTATTCTCAACCACATTCTTTCCCGCCAGCGCGCCCGTTGCCGCCGCCAACGTACTGCCGGGAGGGTTGGCATCATTTGCAACTTTGCTCGAATCCTTTATTAATTCCTTCCTGGTAATGCAGGTAATACCTCCGCCCGTAAAGGCTCCCTGAATTTCTTTACTGTTTTTATTGCTAATTTCAATGTACTCAGCAACCTTAGTACAGTCTTCTCCGGATGCTTTGCAGGCCTGCATTTCCTTATCGAACTGACGAACTTCTTTAGAACTGAGAAAATTTTCTCCGCTACATTGTTTAATTGCTAATAAATACAATCAGCCATGTTATATACGCCAGCCTTGACAGCCAAAGAAAAATTGAGCCAAAAGACAGGTCTGACTTTGTCAAAAAAACCTTAATAAAATAAAATGGCCTTTCATCATCAGTTAATCCTTGGTGAAAATACTTTCCATAGAGTGCAAAGAGAAGAAATGAATTCCCTCCACACAAATTAGATATCAACAATAAGCTATCGCTACTCCTTCTATATTCAGCTATCGCTGCCGAAATATATCCAAGAACCAGAAAAACCAATGCGCAATTTGATAAAAAATCTCGTTTAAAAAACATGTAATTGAAATAGAGTAAGGAATCCTTACCTATCTTAGCGCCACCAAGATTCTTATAAACAAAAATGAAAAAACACCCTCCCCATAAAATTAAAAAAAGCAATAACATAAATGATGATGCATTAAAAATAATATCAGTTGAAATCATAGTGATATATTTCCTTAGTGGAATCACCGTTCAGATCTATTTTTTCGTCATGAGAACCAGTAGTAGAACCTGTAAAACCGATACTTGGTCCAATAGAAAATGAGATACCAATGCCATCTTTTCCGCCAGACATTCCTACAGAACCGGGACCAAAACCTACGCTAGTTGAATAATCACGATTTAAGCCTCCAAATAATCCTGGAAAATATGGGCCAAAGTCAATACCGATTGAAGCTCCAGCCTTAATACCAAATTCTTTAGTGTATCCTGTAGAAATAGAGAAGTAATCATTATTAATCTCAAATCCTCCTTTCAAAGCAAGTCCCACACCACCTGAAACCTCAATTTTTCCATTAGGTTTAACCTTATATTCAGTACCCCAAGAAGGCCCTTCGCCAACAGCAATACGATTCAGACCCGCCTGTTTCTGCTCCGGCGTCAGATCATTCGCTTCCGCATACTGGTTCCAGGATTTTACTGCCTTACCGTAATCCATACCTCCTGATGGCAATATATTATTCCAGCCATCACTGAAGGAATTATTCTCCACCGCATTCTTACCCGCCAGCGCGCCCGTTGCCGCACCCGCCGTGTTCCCGCTGCTCACGCCTGCTGCTATTCCCGAGGCAAGCGTCGCCAACGCGCTCAGGTTCGCTTTCTGGTCAGAATTCAGTTTACTGCTGTCTGCCGTGCCGTAAAGCGCCAGCGCGATGGCCGGGGCCGCCAGTTCCCCCGTTACCGCGCCGGTGGCGCCTGCTGCGGCACTGCCGCCGCTCAGCTCTGCCACCACGCCGCCCAGCAGCGCGTGCGCCATCAGGTTATTCAGTTTCTGTGTATTTGTCAGTTCGCTGTAAGGCGCATTATCCGTGGTAAGTTCCTTGACCTTCGCGGCCAGATAAGGTGCGGCGCCCTGCGCCAGTGCCGCCCTGATGTCGCCCCCCGCCAGTGCCTGCAGAGCATTAACCACCGCATTCACGCCGGTGCGGACGCTTCCGCCCATGTCCGCCCCCTGCTGAACAATCGCCTGATCGTAGGCCATCTGCCATGCCTTACTGACCACCGCCTGTCTGCCGTTGTCGACTTTCGGATCACGCTCATGCGCTTTATCCAGCATTGCCTTTGCCTGCGCTTCCAGCACAGTGCGCGAATCAGTGTTTGCCAGACTGGCCGTGGCGGCCCGGGTGGCGCGGGTGGCTTCGTAGGTGTTGTAAACGTCAAGGGCCTGAGTGGCAACATCATTAACCAGTTGCGCCTGTTTCAGGCGGCGCTGCTCTTTCTCTTTGTCGAAAATCGGACTGATACTGCCGTCGTTGGCGTGTTCCGTATCGCGGCTCAGGCCCGACAGATCCTGCTGCTGCACATCCCTGTTGCGTATGATGACGCTCCCCGCACTGACAGCCGCGTTCGTACTGCCTTCCGCATGGCCGCTGCTGCCCGCCGCCGAGATCGGCAGCGCGTTCATATTGCTTATCATATTAGCGCCAACAGGTGCACCACTGTTAAAACCGGCACTCTGGTGTTCGGATTTATAGTCGGCCTGATTCTGAATATCACTCCAGCCCAGGGTGCCGGTATCAAGAACGTTGAGGTCTTTATCCGCCGTGCTGGCAATGACAGCCCCGTCGAGCTGCGTGTGGTTACCGACGGTTATCTGATAGCCGCCCTTACCGGCAAACAGGCCCGTCTGCTCTTTAACCGAGTCGAAATTGCTGTGGACTTTGTCTTTGGAAACGTTGACGTTCGCCGAGCCCGTCATGGAACCAAACGTGAAACTGCCGCCTGCGCTGGCACTCTGCTGTCTGGAATCATAGCGGTCGCTGTCCTGCTCACTGGTAAGCGTCAGATTCCGTCCGACATCCGCTTTGATCGTTTCACCGTTAACCTGCGCCCCTTTCAGGGTGGTATCGCGGCCACTGCTCAGACTGATGCCGCCACCTGCATCCAGTGTGGTTTCATTGTGCGTCAGCGCGTTGCCGTTTTCACGCCCCTTGCTGCTGTTCACGCTGGCAGAGACAGTGATGCCATAGCCGCCCGATCCCACACCGATGCCGATGCCGACCGATCCGCCTTTACTGCTGTTTTTATTGTCGGTCTGCTGCGTATTCTGCGATGACAGCAGGTTGATATCGCGGGCCGCATCCAGCGTCATCTCCCCGCCTGCTTTCATCTGGGTACCGGCAAGCGTAATGTCACCGCTCTGTTCGCCTTTGTTTTTACCGGTCGCTGTGATGGCGATATTTCTGCCTGCGTTGAGCGTACTTCCCTGCGCCTGACTACTCTGGCTGTGAGACTCGCTTTTCGACGACTGGCTACCATATGAAAGCGTGATGCCGACGGTATTTGTCGCGCCCTGAGCCGCATCCTTAGAACTGGGATCGATACCTGCCGCTGCATTTTTGGCGTTTGCCGCCTCGGTAATAGCGCTGTCGTTCTCATAAGCCGCCGCGGCCTGTGCGCCGCTCAGCGCGGCTTTGGTTCCCTGCAGTGCGCGAAGTCGGCCATCCCCCTCTTTTCGTGCCTCTTGTGCCACGCTGACGGCCGTGTTCAGGGCACTGCCCACGGTTCCTGACAGCGCCAGCGTAAAGCCGCTCTGCTTAGACTCAAAGGTTTCCGTGCGGTTGGTGCGGTCGAAACCAGAGTCAATATCCACACTGTCGCCGCTCAGGTTGAGGTCTTTACCGGCAATCAGATCCGCGCCACCAATATGCAGTTTATTACCTGCGGTGATGTTAACGTTCCCCTGGCTGCTGCCGATGGTGCTGAAGCTCTGGCTCTGAACGATCTCGTCTTCATTCACTTCATGACGTGTGGACTGCTTGCCCACCGTAAAGCCAATCCCCCCGCTGCCCATCAGGCCGCTCTTTTTCTTCTCTTCAAGCAGATAGTGATAACCGGTTTCCGTTGCGGCAGAAATATCGACGTTATTACCCGCCTGTAAATCCACATTCTGGTCGGAGGCAATTGCTGAACCCCGCACATTAAGATCGTTTCCAGCATCAATCTTGACGCTATTGCCGCTTATCAGCGTGCCTTTTTCACGCGTCACGCGATCGTCCTGCACCGTATGACTGCTTTTCTTGCTCAGAAAACCTTTCTTCTGAGAACGTTCATCCAGATAACGTGATTCACGCTCCGTCGCGCTATTGAGCGTGATGTCGTGTTTCGCCTGCATAGCGATTGCCCCCTCCTCGCTATGCAGGGTACTGCCAGTCACCGTGATGTCACCCGTGCGAGCAATCGTTGTAATACCATGCTGTGCACTGAGCGTACTGCCGATCACGTCTTCTTTTGAAGTCTCTTCTATACGCGTATGTTTTTTGTTACTCGACTGCTCATTATCGTAGGCATGTGTTGAGCGTCGGGCATCTTCGATGGTGATATTTTTCGCACCAATCCCAATGGCCCCTGCTTTACTGTCAATCTGCGCACCTTCGGCAAGCAAATCCTTGCCCGCAATAATCGTCACGCCCTTATCGCCACTCAGCGTACTGAGGTAAAGCTTATCTTCTTCACGGCTGTTGCTGACAGAAGAAACACGGCTGTTCGCCTCAAGATGGGTACTGTTAGTAGTTTTATCGGCCTGTATATGAACATTGCCACCCGCCTGAAGCGCCGTTTTCCCGCCAGCCTGTGCCTGACTGCCCTGGAGCGTGATGTCTTTACCGGCTTTCATCACCAGATTGCCGCCCGCATTCAGTTCGCTTCCCTGGGCTAGCTGCCATTCACCGCTGACTTGCGCCATGCGGTTTCCTGCTGCTTCCATTCCTGCACTGCTTCGGTTACCCATTGCACCGGAAATGACCTTAACATCCGCTTTGTAACTGCTTTTCGCAGCACTGATTTCCAGGTTGTCACGTGCGCTAAGCGCCAGGTTATTGGTTGCAGTCACCTTCGCGCCTTGCAGGCGAATATCATTACCGCTCAGGTTGATATCGCCTGCACTCATTGTGGCCTGGCGCAATGCATCCTGCAGATTGGTGCTCATGCTCAGACTGTCCGCATGCACATTAATACTTTCTGCTTTGATATCACCACTCTGGTGAGAAAACGCTGCAGCATCAATGCTCAGTGCCTTGTCTGCCAGCAGATTACCGGCATTCGTGACGCTGTTAGCAGAAAGCTGCAAACCGCCACCCGCAATCAGTGCCCCTTCTCCGGTGAGACGCAATGTGGACTGGGCCAGATAGACCTTTGGCACCCATACCGTTTGCGGGCCATTCTCTGTATTGACCGTTTCGCTCACCAGCCAGACAATATCCTGCTGCAGAGAAGCTATCTGCTCGGGCGTTAAGGCTATGCCGGGTACCAGACTGAAGTCCTGCGCCACTTTCGCGCCGTTATTCATCAGCGCCTGATATTGCGCCATTGCGTCTTCACCGTGCACTGACTGGCGTCCGGTCAGGCTCAACACCTGATCTCGTACCAGTTTTTGCTCATAAAACCCGTCCCCTAAACGCTTATGCACGGCCGCCGGGTCATAACCCACGCGTGAAAGCAGATAATCGCTGCTGATAAACCGGGTGCGGCTGGTAAAGCGCGCATCGGTAACCACCAGATAAGGGCTACCGCTTGCCGGAAACTGGCGGAACAGGCCATTATTAGGAATGTTCGTTGCCACGCTTGCCAGGTGTTGCCTGGCCGTGAAGGCCAGTTCCGCCGGAAGCAACGGGCGCCCAAACGAGGAAGGTTGACCTGCATTTACCTGACCGGCAGGTAACAGCTGAGTATCTGCATGCTGTCCACCTGCGCCACTCACGCTAAACGCCAGTGGATTGCGCTCCCATTCTGCCCGCTCTGCATCCACGGCCTTAAGCGCCGCCTCAACGCTGCTGATTTGTGCCTGATTGACAGTGGTATTCGAGATGCTCGTTCCTGTGATGCTTACCTGTCCATTGCCAGAGATGATGCCATCAATGGTCTGAATCGCTGTAGTTCCATCGTAATGAGACGTGGGGTACCAGTGATTTGTGTCTCTGTCATAGTGGTCCACAATAACTTCGCTTCGGTACTCGTTGACCGAATAGCCTCGGTTATCGACACTACCGCCACCGTCAATCCCCAGATTGCCATTTGCTGTAATGACGCTCGCGTCGTTGAGCAACTGACCGCCAACATGCAGAGCCATATTGCCCCCAGCCAGCATGCGTGCCCCTGTACCTTCAGACAAGAGCCGGTCACGCGTCAGTGATCCAGTCACTGTACGCTCACGTAAATTGTTATAATCGTTGACGTTAGGCGCCGCGTAGATATCGATGTGTTTTGTCGGATCCCACTGTTCCAGACGGCCTTGGTCAACTTCACGCCACACCGTGTTCTGATATGGCGTTGGCACATAATTTTGTCTGAAACCTCGTGTAGCATAAAAAGTCATGGCATAACTGCCATCAGCATTTGGCGTCAGGGCCAGATAGTTGACCCACAAGTCTGTGAGCTGCCCTCTTGCGTCCTTCACTCGTACCTGAGCACGGCTACTACTCGCATCAATGGCCATAATGGTGCCGTAAATATTGCTGCTCGCCGCTGATTCATTTTGGAAAGTTAAGGAGGTTTTAACGGGTGCCATCGTATTTTTATCATTATTTACAGGCGAGTCATAGGAGCGCCAGTAATAGTTATAACGATGCCATTTATACGATTCAGACTCTGCATCACGGGCGATATTTAACCCGATGCGCTGATTGATTAAACGTTGTGCGTTTACCGTGAGATCGCCACTTGCCTCAAGGGCGCTTGCCCGGTTTTCAATCAGGTCGTTACTGCCCAGTTGCATATTGCCACTGCTGAACAGCAACGCCCCGTCACGGTTCGTCAGCCGCTCGTTGCCGCGCAGGTTAAGCAACTGGGTCGCCGCGATAACCCCACCCGCGCCGTAGTTATCAATAATGCGTGCGTTAACGGTGATGTTGTCGCCCATCACCGCCGTGGGGTTGTCCAGCATGTCGACGTTAAGCGTCATCGTATCAGCTTCAACACGGCCACGGTTGGTGAACTGTCCTGTTGTAATCTGCATGATTTTACTGACCAGCGTGCCCGGGTTAGTAAAATGCGCACTGGTAAGGTTCAGGTTCCCAGGCAGCAGCCAGTCGTTCAGGTTGGTAAATATGCCCGCAACCGACATCGTGAGCGTGCCATTACTGGTTAAAATATCACCCGCCCGCTGCACATAATCCTGCTGTACGCCCAACGTAAGATCCTGCTGGCTTTGCAGTTTTCCGCCCTGGTTGTCCAGGGTACGCGCATTAACCGCCATCGTTGCGCCACTCTGCACAACGCCGTTCTGGTTCAGTACAGCTAATGAAGGCGCGGAGAAAGCGAGTCGGGCAAAACGCGCATTACTGCCATTATTAATATTGAGTGGTCCATTTGCTACGATGCTGCCCTGGCGGTTATCCAGCAGTGACAGCCCTGCCAGCGTCATGGCCCCCGCACTTTGCAGTCGGCCTGTGCTGTTATTCACCTCGCTGGCCGAGATGCCCGTGCGCGTGGTGCCCAGAATCAGGCCGCCGTCGTGGTTATCCAGTGTGCTGCCCTGCACATCCAGCGCCCCCTGGCTGCTGATTGTTCCCCGGCTGGCATTGGTGATTTGCGCCGCCGTGATGATCATATCCTGGGTCGAAACTAACTGGCCGCCTTGGTTACTGACCACGTTACCGTTCAGCGTCATGCCGCTGCCGCTATGAATTTTGCCCTGTTGGTTATTCAGCGTATCAATACGATAAATGCCTGTGCCCCGGCTTATCAGGGTGCCCACTGCGTTATCAAGTTGCGTGGCGTTGACGCCAAGATCGTCAAGGCTACTGATTGTGCCCTGTTGATTGTTGATATGATTTGCGCTGACCTGCTGGACACCATTGCTGCGTAACGTGCCGCCCTGGTTGCTTAGCTCACCCGTCACATTGAGCGTTAACTGCTTTTGGCTGGCAATCGATCCAGCATCGTTTTGCAATGACTGTGCAGTGAGTGTCAGGCTTTCTCCGCTCTGCACTTTTCCCTGCTGATTACTCAGCGTGTCACTGAAAAGAAGATGAAGCTGTTTCTGGCTATACAGCAGGCCATTCTGGGTATTGTCCAGCATCTGTGCCGCAAGGTTTAACACTTCGCCCGCCAGCCACTGACCACCGGCATTATTAATGGCACCCGTGCTCGCCCCGTTATCATCACCGCGTGCATCCAGCTGCGTTTGGGCGCTGATTTTACCCGCGCGATTGTCTATTCCCTGTGTCACTCTCATCGTCAACGCAGCAGCAGACTGCACCAGCCCCTGCTGGTTATTCAACGCGGTCGCATTAAGCCATGCCGATTGTTCGCTTTGCACACTGCCCAGCGTATTAGCGAAATGACCTGTAGTGGCGCGCCATTCTCCCTGGCTTCCTATCCAGCCTTGCTCGTTGGCAATATTACCGGCAGTCAGCTTCTGGGATAGCTGGCTGAAAATACGACCGTTGCTGTTGTCCAACTGACCACTGAACTGCATCTCCAGACTGCCAAGAGAATTGATCTTGCCGCCAGCATTCGTAAGACTGCCTGCTCGCAGTAACGTTTGACCACCGCCTGTCAGTTGACCGTCCTGATTATCAAGAGCGGCCGCTAAATCAAATGAGAGGGCGTCCTGCCCCAGCACAATGCCCTGCTGGCGATTAGTCAACCGGCCTCCCGTTACGGACAGGCTGTTCCCACTCTGCAACGAACCGTCATCGTTATTGAACAGGCTGTTGGCTGTGCCACGCCACGTCAGGTCTTTCTGTGCCGTCAGCTTCCCACCCTGATTGATGACATCGCCGACACTGTCAAACTGCAGCGTCCCACCAGACTGAAGCCTGCCGCCCGTGTTATCAAAATCGTGCGCGGCAGCGATAACGGCCTTGCCGCCTTGCGCCGTGCCCTGCTGGTTTTTCCAGTTACCTTGGGTACTGACCTCAAGCGTTTCACCCGCTTCAAGCAAACCGAGAGTGTTATCCAGAGCGCGCTGAGCCCACACGTTCAGGCCTTTTTCCGCAATGATTTTTCCTTGCGTGTTGTCGAGTTGACCTGCGGTGAGATCGATATCGGCTGCGCTGATGCCGCCGTTCAGATTGCTCAGCATGCCTTCGGTGGAAAGGGTCACTGTCTGGCCTGCGGCAATCAACCCTTGTGAATTATCCAGGGCCGTTTTCGCATTCAGGTCGACTGAATGGGTACCAATAACTTTACCTTTATCATTTAACAGATTCAGCGCGCTCAACTGCACCGCGTTACCGCTTATCTCACCTGAATGGTTGTTGATTTCACCGGCATCAAAGGTGAGGAGGTTACCTGACAATGTCTTGCCCTGATCGTTATTAAAATCGCCTGCAGACAGGTTTAACTGCGTCTCGCTCTGTACAGTTCCTCCCTGATTGTTCCAGGCTCCTTCCGTATGAATGTCGGCATTCTTACCGGCAGCAATAACGCCCTGCTGATTGTCGAGGCTTTGTTGTGCGTTCATTTCCAGACCTTGCTGGCTGGCAATCTGACCGTGCACGTTATCCACTTGCCGGGCGGTCATTTTTACTGCATCACCAGTAATTATACCGGCCTGGTTAATCAGTTTTTCTGCCCGCAGCGTCACATTATTCGCGGCCAGAAGCTTACCTTCACTGTTATCAAGCCTGTTCTGAGCATCAACCTGCAACGAAAGCAGACTTTTTACTGTTCCATCATGGTTAATCAGACTTCCCGTGCTTACCGACAGGTTGCCATTGCTGCCCAGTTCACCTGCCGTGTTATCCAGCACGCCTGATATGCGCCACTGCTGATTGCTACCGTCAAGCGAAACCAGTCTTCCTGCCTGATTCGTTAATCCACCTGCATCAAGAAGGAGGCTCTGTGCTTCAACCGCACCGCCCGTATTGTCGAGTTGATGTTGAAGTGTAAAACGGCTTTCTCCGGCATCCACTTGTGACCAGACCGCCTTTTGATTAAACAGATTGTCTGCATTGACGTCCCAGCGCCCTGCCTTAATCTGTGCCTGGCGGGCATCAATATCACCTGTAGTGCTAATATCGAGTTTTTGGCTGTCGACCTGTGCCTGTTTTAAGCCAACACCGCCTTTTTTAGCACTCACCGTCGTCTGTTTTGCGACAAGTTGTCCTTGCCCGAGATCGACGCGGTTACCTGACAGGTTAAGATTTTTTTTCGTCAGCAGACTACCGCTGGACTGTATAGTGCCCTCGCTGCTTAAGGTGAGGTTGGCTTCCCGGGTCAGCGTGCTGTTGACGTCACTGCCCGCCAGCAGATGGCCCGTGTTTTCAATGCTGTCCGCTGCGGTCAGGTGAACATCGCCTGTGGCGGCCATCGTCCCTGACTGTTTAATTGCGCCCGTGCGGCTTTGCACTGTAAGTGTACCGTCACTATGAAGTTTTCCGGCGTGTTCAATCGTGTCTCTTGCGACAAGAGTGACTGACTCACCCGCCTGGGTAACAGCTTCCTGCCTACCGGATTGCCATACCAATCGGCCTTCGCTACTGACAGTCAGGGTTTGGCCAGCCTGCAATTGCCCGCCCTGATTACGTACACCGACCCCGGCCTCGGTGCCAATCATACGAATCTGACCGCTGTACATGCCGCCCATGTCACCCATATCAATTGCCAGTTCAGGCTTGGTGCCGTCTGGCGCGCTGGAAGGCGTCACGGTATTTCCATCTTCACTAACCGTATTTTTTCCGGCGACAACATTGATCTTTTTTTTCGCCCAGACACCGGCATTCACATTAACGGCTCGCGCCAGAACATCAACATATTCAGTATCATGACGGGGATCGCCATTAAGCCCACCACCTTCAATGCTTACTACACCTCGCTCGACCTGGTAGCCCGCAATATTGCCATCAGCATTCAACTGTGGTTTACCTGTCGTGAGTGTCATTCTGCCTGCGTTGATCGTTCCGCAGCCATTACAAACAATACCGGAAGGGTTCGCGACAATAACCTGCGCACGTCCTCCCGCCACTTCCATATAGCCACGAAGCTGACTGGGATTGGTGCTGTTAACCTCGTTCAGAATCACCCGGGCAGTTGCATTTCCAGGATTGAGGTTGGGGTTCCCCTGAATCATCCCTGCCATTTGAGTGGAGGTCATGACTGGTGAGTTATTGAGAATGGCGCCTTTTTGATCAACATCGAACTGGCTGTACTGATTATGCGAAACACCCGCCTGGTTAGGTGTCGTAATATTGACCTGCGGCAGGCCATTTTGCGTATTAATGACTTCAGGACGCATGCCAGTTGCTGCGTTAGTGTCGGCAACAATGCCTTCAGCTAATGCCTGCTGATTGAACAGCACCAGACTCATCAGCCAGCCCAGTCGGCGGACAGTAACCCAAACGCGAGCAGTGCCGGTTCCACGCGTCTGTCCAGGCTCACTACTGCAACTGCGGGCAATTTCAGAGACAACACGGAGTTCGCCGTGAGTACGGCTGAAAATGATGCGGTAGCAGTGTTTGTTCATGTTTTAGCTTCTCAAATCCATGAGGATGTCATTGGTGTCAGTACAGGCATCGACTCAAATTTCGACGTTAATGCTGAATCCTGCTGTTACGCCTGATGTGTGAAAATCGTCGGGTTTCATTAAAGGAATGCCCGTAAACAGGTCATAACTGACGCGCTGAATCAGGGTGCCTCTGATACCTGCTGCCGCTCCTGCCAACTGATGACCAACCAGGTAACGCGTTCCCGGGCCATCGACCCGTCCATAGTCGGCAGCAATATAAAATTCATGCCCACTTGCGAAAACGTTCCAGCCTAATTCATTGCGCCAGATCAGGCCTTTTTCTCCTGACAACATCTGTTCGCCGTCAAAGCCCCGAACGGTATAACGCCCGGCAATCGCCAGCCGTTCCTGAGGCGTGAGCGCGCTGCTGCTCCACTGAGTCCGTATCGTTGTGTAATAGCGGAAAGGTTGTTCCGCCAAAGAAAAGGGATGATTGAGACCAACATCACCGAACAACATGCCCGCACGTGCACTGCCGCTATTGGTTGATTCTTCAGGGGCTGGCGTTGCCCCCCAGGCACCCGTACCACGGCGCCAGTTAATACTGGCATCCAGGGTAGTGCTCCCCAGATAACTGCGCTGACTTACACCCAACTCCCAACCTGCCGTGCGTCGTCTCTGCTGATCTATTTCAATATCATTAACCGAGTTTGAGGAACGACGGCGATACGTACGCATGTTGAGGGTAGTTTTATTGGACTGATCGCGATAAAGCAGCCTGGAAACCGTCAGGACAACGTTTTCACTTCTTCCGTCGTAACTCAGGATCTCATTCGCGTTGGGAATGTTCTGGTGGTAGGTGTAGTCGTTATAGTTCGCAGAGAACGCCCAGTAACCTACAGGAAAGAAGTAATTCAAGGCATGGGAACGGTTGCCAAATGGCCCCTGCTCAAACATGTTTTTCCCGATGCTGGCATAAAATAAATCGTTTTGCGCCAGGGGAGAATCCACAGCAAGCGTTGCCGTCCCAAGATAGCGACCGGTACTTTGGGAACCGCTGTCATCAAGACCAATATTTAATCTGACAGGTCGTGTTTCCTGCCAGTTCACCACTAAATCACTGGTTGCTTCCCGCTCTCCGGGAACAATCTTGATATCTGCTGTTGCACTGGGAACACGTTTAAAGTTTTCAAGGCCTTGTTCAACATCACGCAGATTAAGAATATCGCCAGACGAGGCAGGCACAGCATTCCAGAGCCTGCCACGCCAGGAGACATCATTGCCAAAACGAATTTTTGCCACTCTGCCCGGCTGTACCGTAAGCACTAGCAGGCCTTTTGTCAGGTCTTGTTCCTGAGCCATGACCCGCGTTGTAACGTAGCCTTTTGCCAGAATCGCATTCTGGACTTTTTTAATAATCAACATGATGCCCTGACCGCCCAGGCAACGGCCTCTGGTATCGGCTACGGATTTCAACGCCCACTGAAATTGTTGTAAAGCCTCACCCTGCAACGCGATGGTATCTATAACAAAGCAAGGTTTTTCATTAGGGGGATAATCAGGCAAAACGGCATCCGGACGCTCAAGCCGGATATCTGCATGCGGTGTATTTTGCTCAAGCTGAGCACGCTCACGCGCCTGCTGGCGAAGTTGTTCATTTGCGCTTATGTCGGAGGCCGCGATTAATGCGCCATCCTCTGCTGCATAAACAAGCGCAGGTAAGAACATCAGGGAGAATAGTAAAGATGAAAACCACTTACTCGCCAACCCTGCCCCTACCCCTGGCACAATAAGAAAAGTCCTTTTAACCTTAACGTTCATTTTATAAATAGTAATAATATGTAACAAAGATGCGCATTATTAACGTTAGTCTTAAAAAAAACAAGATATGACTTAAGGGTTCCTGATGAGTGAAGAAAAACTATTCAAGCGTTTGCTGGGTTCTGTATGGATTTGTAACAAAAAGCTTCCGCAACCCCATATCCAGAAAAGACCTTAAATAACAGGCAATTAAATAATTTCAAATACTAATGAAAGATAAGCACAGTTTTAGAGTTGGGCATCAAATGACAATTTTTGCCGAAACTAAAAACGACGAGCCAGGCTACCATCTGCAGTAAAACAGAATGAAAAACTGTCTTAAGTCAGTTTTATCGACGATAAAAATTGTGCCCCAGATGCGTTAATCATTATCACGACAGCGAGTGATGATTAAACAGGGGTAGAATTAACCTTGGCAGCACAGGTTTTGCTACATCGTTATTGTGTTAATCTTCAAAGCGCTAATTATATCTGGAGGGGATGACTATTGGGAGTAAAGGAAATGACACTACTTATATCGCTTTTTTACTAAAAAATTATGAAAAAATGATATCCCGATTGCCGTTTTTACATTTTAACTAGTTCCGGGAAAGAGATGAAATCACGGTGAAAATATTTATCCGTCGGTAAGAAAGCGTCAAAGCATATACGGTAACTATTATTTTTAAACAGGCAAAGCCAATTTATGAACGAACATGAAATTTTTAATGCGAAATCGCCCAAAAAAATCATAGCAAAAAAATGGCACTCATGATTAATTTGAAAACAGTCTGCCAGCGCTGAAAGTGACTATTTATTGAATATCACAGCAATATTTCCTATGTCTTTTTTTACAGTATATACTTATTTTCCCACCAGACTTATGATTGTAAGGTGCCATGTGGACACGGTGGAGGTCGATATGAGAAATTTCGGTTTCGTCGTAATAGGTCTGGTTGGTTTTGCTGCATTCAGCGTTGCTTTTTGTGCCCTTTGCCTGACGACATCCGGTGTCATCCATTAGCTGCGCGGGAAATCCACGATATGGCCATTTGTGGCCATTTTGGTCAATATTATAACGCCCTCTACCTGCTCTGCCTTATCTCTTCGTTGCAGAGTCACAGCGCTAAGCGGTATCTGAACGTGCAACGACATGAAAATTTTAACGGAAGGTCTGCGATGTTCAGGTCAGCGCTCTTTGCCCTGCGTCTGACTTCTGCTAACTTTGTTATGAAAACGTTAACTTCAGACAAGGCAAGCTATGAATCAGTATGACAACCTCTGGAATGCTATCGAAACGCGCGTTAAGCAGAACAATGATGCCTCAACGCTGGATATGAGCCATTCCGATAATCTGATGGTTAACCAGGTGAAACAACGCACCGCGCAGATATTTATTCTTGAAATCATTTTGGATAAACATCGTAAACAATTTGGCACGCGTTATTTCCCGTTATCCGGCGAAGAAGCGCTTTATCATTTGATCTTTACGCGCACGAACTGGTTACCGGCACAAATCAGAACCCTTTCACTTTCTGATGCACTTTTTGTTATCGCAGAACTGTTTCGCGATGGCAATCTACAGGAGGGCGTCAGAAACTTTCTGGGCACGCAGGGACTGCGAAATGTCTCTTATCCCCTTGATGAGTTTTCAGACAGAGACTGGGCACCTAAGGAAAACGAGGTACATCTGTCCCTTCCCTGAGACAAACGTAACAGGATGCCGTAGGTGATATCACTGTGCCTGTGAGACTATCCCAGGCACAGTTGGCGCTAAAGAAAAAATGTCCTGGCCATCAAGCCGATAAAGTTGGTAACTTTCTTCTTTATCTGCTGGTCTTTCCCCCTGCCAGACAAGCGTGCCATCCACAAATTCCTGCGGATGCTTTTTATCGTGCTGTACCAGAAGCCAGTGACAGCGAAACGCACCTCTGTGCTTTCCTTCCCTTAGCGTGACTAAGCCGTCGTAATACTCCAGTAACGCGCGCTGCGGCTCGCCAAGGTGCCGACTGGCTACGCACTCATCTTTAGGCAGCCAGGCTCGCATCGGGATAAAGACGTCTGAATAACGCTTCGTATAATCCAGATAAGGCATGCCAAGCGTCATGGCCAACACCCAGCACAGGGTTATACAACTGGTGAAGATATATAAGGGGCTTTGTCGCGCTGCCCGATGGAAAAATACGATGCCACTCATCATCAGGGTAACCAGCAGTGCCACGCTAAACATAAGCGGATGGAACTCAGGCATAAATCCAGGTGCGCCTGGCGCCACCCACTTATTCCATAACGGGACAGGCCAACCGGTTATCAGTATGATCCCCGCGCCCCACATCACCGCAGGAAGCAGACAAAACAGGCCCAGAGACCAGGGCCGCAATTTTTCAGCCCACTCTGCTTTTCGTTGACACGCCCCCGCCGCTAATATTGCCAGTGGCAGCAACAACGGCATGGCATAGAGTTCGCGTGCATCTGCGGCGGCAGACAATGTAGCAAACCCTGCCACAAAAAACGTCAACAGGACTTTGACTGCCGGGCTAATGCCGTTTGCCCCGCTGCGCCATAACCACCATACCGCCATAGGAAGCGCTGGAAATGCATACCACGGAAGCAATTTAAGATAAAAGAACGGCTTCGCTTTCGGACCCAGTCTGGCGGTACCGTCAAATCGGCCAAAGTTATTCACCATAAGCCAGGTTGAAAACAGCTTTTCTGAACGCATCCAGAGCGCGTAAAGCCAGGGCGCGACCAGCGGGCAAAAAACCAAAAAAGCAATGGCACAAAAGATGACGTAGCGCCTGTTGCGAAATTCAGTATTGAGCAACGGTAACCCCATTGCCGTTACTCCCAGAATCCCGGGACCCAGTAGCCCCTTTGAGAGAAACATAACGGCAGCGCCCACGCCCAGTACAATGCCGCCAGCAACATGGCGTCGAATCCCCAACACGAAACCATAAATGCCGATGGCGCCGCCCGCCAGCAAAGCCGTATCGGTAATCATCTGGTGCGCCCGAATGGGAAAGCCGACACAGGCAAAGAGAATAAGAACAGCCCAGCGTCCGGCGCCCTTACCCAGTAACTCTCTGGCAGATAGTGCAATAGCGTAACAGGCGATCAGGATGAAGAAGCCCGTAGTCAGACGCGCTGCATCCGGCTCGCCTAATAACGGACTGAACAACCGAAGGAAAAACGACGCCACCACAAAATAGAGCGGCGGCTTTTCCATAAAAGGCTCACCTGCCAGCGTAGGCACTACCCAGTCACCGGTCTGCGCGATGTGGCGAATTAACCCAAAGGTATAAGCTTCGTCAGGCTTCCAGGGTTCATGTCCTACCAATCCTGGTAATAACCAGCAGCTAAAAATAATAAAGCATAAAAATAAGGGAATTTGCTGCGCAAGAGGAAAGAGGATCGGAATACGCTGCGTGCGAGTGTCGCTGCTGTTTGTGGATGTCAGAGGTATAAATGCATCCGGGGCAGCGGCCCGTGTAGCAGGAAAAATAACCTGAAAATGTTTTGTGTTCACGCGTTACTCGCTTGTTCTGACTACTTTCAGGTTGAGAGAATGCTTTCTTCAGCCCGTTAGCCTTTAATAGTTCATGCACATTTCCAACCTAATACAGCAGTCTCATTACTATCGTTATGTCAGCGCCTACAGTACCGCTCAGGTAACAAAACTCAACTCAAAACGGTCCGGGCGAAGTACGGAGATTGAATAATGAGTTTTCGGATAAGAATTCGACATTAAATAAGATAAAGAAGGCGAGATAAACGACAAATCAACACTTTACACTTTCGCAAAAAATCCTTTATGCCACGTATCTAATGCCACATGGTCGATAATTCATCATTTCATTCTGTTTACAATTGCGTTCAATACGTCGGTGCTTGTAAAACTACTCAGTTGTCTCACTCACAAGCATCCTGTACAGATCAGGTTATATCTCACGGCATCATCAGCTCCTTTAAGGCTGGCACGTAAGACCATAAGGATGGCTTAAGCAAGAGGAGCGGTTGTCAGAAAGGCAAAAAAGCTGATCTTTGGAAGGTTCTCTCTATAATGCACATTTGTCTGAAAGTCCGGGGTTTATGGAGATCCAGCTGATTTTCACGCCTTTATCTTTTTTTCACCAGAGATTTGTTGCCTTGTGGCTCAGGATGGATAAGATCGGCTAACTTCAAATGGTGGTGATGATGATAACGCTTTTTTCAAAATATTTCTCAGTAGGCATTCTTAACACCTTGATTCATTGGGTGGTTTTTTCAAGCCTCTATGCTACAGGTTCGTCACAAACCCTCGCTAACTTTGGGGGTTTCTGTGTTGCAGTCACTTTTTCATTTTTTGTTAATGCAAAATGGACATTCAGTTCTGAGGCATCGACGATTCGCTACATGATCTACGTGTTATTTATGGGTTCAATCGCCTCTCTTGTCGGTTGGATATCTGATAAAAGTATGCTTCCACCTTTATACACATTAGTAATATTCTCTATGATTAGCCTGATCTGTGGTTTCTTTTATTCTAAATATATCGTGTTCAGAGATTCAAAATGAAGATATCGTTGGTTGTCCCTGTTTATAATGAAGAAGACGCTATTCCTGTTTTTTATAAAACTGTTCGTGATTTTGAGTCATTAAAAAAACATACAGTTGAAATTGTTTTTATCAATGATGGTAGTAAGGATGCAACAGAAGCTATTATCAATGCGCTTGCGGTTTCCGATCCCCTCGTCGTCCCGCTCACTTTTACCCGGAATTTTGGAAAAGAGCCCGCACTTTTCGCGGGACTTGAGCATGCTACAGGGGATGCAGTTATCCCGATTGATGTAGATTTACAAGATCCTGTCAGTGTCATCCCTTTATTGATCGCGAAATGGCAGGATGGTGCTGATATTGTATTGGCAAAGCGCGCCGACCGGTCGACAGATGGAAGACTAAAAAGAAAGACCGCCGAATGGTTTTACAGTCTACACAATAAAATCAGCAACCCTAAGATTGAGGAAAATGTAGGCGATTTTCGTCTGATGTCACGACATGTTGTAGAAAATATAAAAAAGATGCCCGAAAGAAATCTATTTATGAAAGGGATTCTTTCGTGGGTGGGGGGTAAAACCGACGTTGTAGAGTATGTTCGTGCAGAACGCGTTGCTGGCGGTTCGAAGTTTAATAGCTGGAAACTCTGGAATCTGGCTCTCGAAGGCATAACCAGCTTTTCAACATTTCCACTCCGTATGTGGACCTACATCGGTTTGATCGTTGCTGGATTATCCTTCTTTTATGGTGCCTGGATGATTCTGGATAAAATGCTGTTTGGCAATAATGTACCAGGCTATCCTTCAATTCTGGTATCAATACTCTTCCTCGGCGGCGTTCAGTTAATCGGTATTGGCGTTCTGGGTGAATATATTGGCAGAATATACATTGAATGTAAGAACCGACCGCGTTATATACTAAAAAAGTAAATGGAATTTTAAATGATGTTTAGAGATGATAAAAAAATGCTGGCAATCTATTCCGCTTTAGCGTTTATTTTTATTTACCCTTTAATACAGGCAGGTGTTTTTTACAGAGATGATTTAGACAGAGCTATCACCGGGCAATACGGTTGGCGTGGATTAGGTCGCCCGATGGCCGATATAATCATGAAAATTTTGTCTGCGAGCGGCCATTCTAACCTCGATCTTTTTCCATTTACGATGATTGCATCATCAGTATTCATTGGAGGTGCATCACTGATGCTGGCTAAGCACCTGTTACGATACGATGTTCCTCATGTAAATCTGGTTGCTGCACTTCTGATTTTCAATCCCTTTTTTTTACAAAATATGGCCTACAGGTATGATTGTTTGGGAATGGCAATCGCCTTTTTTCTTGCGGTTACAGCCTACACTTACACTACTGTTAGCAGTATTCGTGGACGCTCCGTTAAAGTCATATCAGGTGTGCTGTCGCTGACCTTATATCAACCCTGCGTTAATATTTTTATCGCGCTTCTTGCCGTTGATATTGTCATATTAGCTGTTAAAAACGAATTAAACTTAGCTAAATTAACCAAGCTTATATTTAATAAAGCAATATTATTTATTTCCTTTGTTATTTTGTATATGCTTTTTTTCTCATCTAAGAACAACTCGCGCGGAGAACTTATTCCACCAAACAGAGAAGGAATGAATCATCTTTTCAATACAATATCTTCACTTAAAGATCTCGTCACTTCCTATTTTCACGGCCCCGTTTATATTTACTTCCTGATTCCAGTCGTAATAACACTCTTCGTTATTTTTTTTAGACATTGCCAAAATAAAAACAAAATCCTTCCTTTAGCAGGGTACTTTTTCATTGCAGCATTGATCTTTCTTGCTTCGTTAATGGGTCCTACAATTTTGCTTAAGGATGCTCCGGTAGCACCTCGGGCTATAACATCTTTCTCAGCTATTTTAATCGTGATTGCTATTCCTGTCGTATATTTCTTACCTCGGATGAAATATATCTCGCTAATACCAGTGATCACCTGCTTCGCTTTCAGCGCTCAATTAAGTAGCGCCCTGAAATCTCAGCGGGAATATGAAGAATTCGTTTTCAATATGGTTGCTCAGAAAATTATAAGCTATAAAGATATCGATACTGTACGCACGGTTGGCCAGGTCAATATTGATGAAAGAGCAAAATTATTAGAAAAAAACAAACCACTTATACGCTACTTTCTCAGCCCTGCGTCCGAGTTTTTAGCATCATTCCAGCTAATTAATAAGGGGCTGCCTCAGACTAAGCATGGGTATGGCGAGGAAAACGATAATCGCCAGCAACTCCAGAAAATGCTTAAAGAGGGGATAATACCTGTTGTGTCTAATTCGGCTTATTCTCTTTATATCGAAAAAAACACCGCCCTTGTAAAACTGGGAAGTTCCGATATTGATTTCTGATATCTCATTGCTCTCTTCATAATATATTGTGTTATGAAGAGAGCATCCATGCTTTACATGTTACATTATAAACACTCATAACTATTTGTCCTCAAAGCATTTCATACAGACCAACTTAAAAGTTAGATTTCTCTTCAGGCATTATTTTCCTTTAAAATAAAAAGACTGGGAAAGATTACGACAACGCTGATATGATTGTGCGGTATTCAGGCAGGATATGTTAAATCAGAGTACAGGGCATTTAACCTGCTAAAAAATTGAACCAGCGTCTTTTATGCTTAAACGAAGGTTTCGGCATGAGAGACTGGCCCCCCGGAATGCCGGAAGATAGCGGAAATTCATTATGGACTGGAAAGTGCTGAGCGATTTGCATACATTTTTTTAAACTCCCCTAAACGAAAAAAGCCCTGTAACGAGCAGGGCTGATAACCATTCAAAAAAATTTATCTATTTCTTATAAAAAGTGTATGATGAGCGCGGAGTATTCCCTGGTGTTGGCTGTGTTAGCCACCCTCACATCAACCTTTGAGGTTTCCGAGACCACTGGTGGTGTGAGGGTTTCTTTTTTAAATCATAAATTATATTGAACCTTAACCCCCTTCATAACAACTAGACTTTAGATTAAAAAAAACTAAACTAAAGTATAGTTAACGAAGCATTATCACTTTGCAATCAGTTACATAAGCGATAACTATCTCGAGCTAACTTCGGCTTGCGCTTGAGTTTTTTGTTCATCACCTTTAATTAACCACACAAACGCCTGAGCAGCATTATGCTCTGCCAGCACGTCGTTTCCAAGCGCCTTCAGACTGACTCCATGCCCCCGGAAAGAATAAAATCATCAGAAAAATTGATATTAACCGAGTTTACTGCGCTGCAAACTGACCCGTTCTGCTCTCCCACGTACAGCACTTGGTGCCAGTTCACCCCTTATCCTGGTTTCACTGAATCCTCTTTCGCCGGACCCATGTATGTTTCATATCGTCGTATAATTGTCATCATCCTGTGATAGGTTCTCTGAGGGGTTATACACGCTCTTCTTAAACGCACTGGAGTTGTTACATGAAAACGACAAAAGCCCACTCTTTAGAACAGGCTAATGAATTACTGTCCAAAGGACTGGCGAAGAATGTTGAGTTGTGTTTTGAATTGACCACGGATGAGTTTTTCAGATTCACCGATCACTGGTGTGATAAAGGGGCAAAAATTCTAAAAAAAGAACACTTTGTCGTTAAACTGAAGCCTTCCGCTTCGGTCTCCGACCCAGAGTAATTCTGTTCTTTGCCTGCTGACTGCGGTCTTAACGATCGAGACGCTAACCGCGTTTTTATACACGCAACGACAGTCAGTAGGTGTTTTTTCCCGGCTTGCTTTTTGAATAGCGCTGGAAATCCCTCCAGTAAAACCGGGTATAGTGCTGCCTGACCCGTCAAAATCCTTATACATCTCAGTTCAGCGTGCCGGTACAGCCCGTAAGCAGTAGCAGAACGACACAAAGCACCACGTTTATCACTCGCGGAGACATTCTGATTGAAGCGAGTAAATTACGGTCTTTTGATACGTGCTTATTGTGACCCGTTTTAGCGAAACGCTGAGACAGCATTAAAATGTCGAATGGCAGTAACAGCATTGCGGGGGTCAGCTTTGGCCGGTTCTCACTCTTTAATGGCTGCATTATGTTTTTCTCCGTCATCGAGTTTAACTGCGAGGTGGCTCACTGACATCTGTCACAACCCCGATAACCCTATATCCGCTAGCGAGTTCTGAATGGGTATACCTTGTAGCAATAAGAAAAAAATCGTGAACCAGCGCAATAGTGTTTCCAGTGCTAAATACGGCAACAAGCTTAATCAATTTCACTATGAACGTTACGTGATTAATTCCAAGGGTACTGCATGTCAGCTTATAAAGCATAATTAATGCATGTCTTTTTCTTAGCGCAGCGCTTAAAAAGCTGAAAAAAGACTAACATTATCGTTAAGTATGGTGTGGTAAGTGTAAAACGCTTATTAGACAGCACCATTTTGCTTTGCATCAGGCGCTAAAAATGCTCTTCCAGGGTGCTGTGGATAGCAATCAGCTGTCATTCCTTGCCAACGAAGCCATTTTTTCAGCAGTATTGGTAGTTCAACACCGCACTAGTGAGTATGAACTTAAAAATATGACAAAATGATGGCGAAGACAGTATGTCTGTAGCAAATCGCATCAAATGCAACAGCCAGCCTTTTTCAATGCGCAACCTTCAAACCGTCATTAATTATTAAAAAATAACATTCAAATCAATTATTTATCGATAGATAAATTAACATACAAAAATCAGATGTGAAGTTAAACCTTCGTAAATAAAAAGCCTGCGCTTTTAAAATTCTCTCTGGGTATAGACTCCCGTTATATAGTGAAGGAAGATTTAAAAGTCACTGCGATGAGCATCCATTATCTGACAGAAAAGACGAACAGCCCAGTAAAGCGTATTGTCATGGACAGGAGCTAATTCTCTGTCGGGCAAATTCACGAAGTACACTGCATAACTTTATCATGTACCGTTTATCGATAACCCATTTCCGTTACTTCTGGAGTCAGGGGCTCTCGGCCTTAGCTTCTTGCTGTACATTATTAAACGAAGAATCAAGACCGTGCTTCTTTATCCAGGCATTAAAAGTATGCGTGACGATATAGAGACATGCTGCTACCATGGAAACAGAATGAGTGCAATCAACGACCTGTTTGTCCGCTTAAATTTCAAACATTTTAGGATAACACTTACCATTCATGGACATATATCTTAACTCATATTAAATAACACTAAGATGTCTGTAAAAACCTATGGCGATTCAATAAATTCTCAGTTATATCTTGAGAAAAAAAATCCATTCCAGCCTCTTTCTGTAATTTTCTTTGAATATTTACACTTACGAGGCTATCAGACATATCTTCGATACGATTTTTACATTAACGTGAGTTGAAAAAAACAGCGCCCTATATAAGTTATAGAAAAATAAAGAGCGCTTGATTTTAATAAAAATTTACCGAAAAATTAATTCTGCCACTTTTCAATAATCACATTAACAGAGCCAGAATCATCCGCACGTTGCCAGTCTTCTAAATACAAGTCAAACCCGCCGCCCTGGGAAAAAGCATGGATAAGAGATGAAGATTGAAGCCCATCATTGTTTAAACCATAATAGCTTACAGAGGCGGTTTTATCTGCAGTTGTTGTACGATCGTAAGTTCTTAATGCGGCAGATTTTGAGTTTGTATTTCCTGTTTGTCCAGTGGCATAATCAATCCCTACCGAAGCCGAATCAATACGGAAACGATAGACTCCAGAAGCCACATTAGTTTCGTAATAAAGACTCCCACCGGGAACCGTATTATTATATCCATCTAAAGAAACAGTTTTATAGGGTTGCCAATCTGCCATAGCTGAAAAAGATGCTATTACAGAAGCAGTTAAGATAGAGGCTTTCAACGTTTTCATCATGGTTTAATTTCCTTAAGTGAGTCAACCAGCCTCTTATATATATCGGTATCTGACTCAGTTGTTAAGGGTATAAACTTTACTGGTGAACTACACAACAAAACACCTTTTGGGGCCTAAAATTTTAGCCTGAAGCTTTTATGCGTCATCAAACCGTCAACTCAGAATAATAAAATTCAATTATTTTACGAAATCTGATGTAGACTCATTAAAATTTTATATCAGCAACTTTAAAGTGAGAATAAATTGGTTACATAACCAATTTTCGATACTGAAAATATGCTCCAGCATCTGACATTGATCTTTTTTTATATAAACCAGAATGCTGAATAAATAATTTGAAAGGAGTAATAGGTGTCCTAAATCACTTGATACAAAGGGCAAAATGAGAGCCATTACCACTCAATTTTTATCACCTCGATTCCAGACGTTCCTTACCCGCTATCTGTTTCGATAGGGCTTTTTTCTTGATAGACTCAGGTTACTTTAAGACCTGTTAACCATGGTTAAAGAAAGGTATTGTTATGAACAATTACGGGAACAGGAAAAGAAAATCAAATTACTTTTCTACGTATGGCAAGCCTTTAGACCAGTCATTTAGTTAATTTTGCTCCATGCATGTCAAAGTTATATACCAAAGATGCGCTTGTCCGTCTGAATTTTCAGTAAGAAGTTCGGACCATAACCGCTTGCAGTCTTTAGCTTTTGGCTCCGTTTAGAGATATATCAAGATACATACCTCCACCATCGGAAAGTTTGTATGACTTTTCCCTGGGCTTCGCAGAGTCGATTTGGCGGGCTGTTAGCTTCATTTGGGGGCATCATTTCCATTGAACCTGTCGATGCCCCCTATCGTGCCCCCATATTGGTTAAGAACGCAATAGGTGACCCTGGACCGAAATGGACCAGTTAAGAGATTTATGTTCTGATTTTTAAGGGAAAAATAGACTTTAAGGGATGTGAATAGAAGAGAAAGTGGCGCGCCCTACAGGATTCGAACCTGTGACCTACGGCTTAGAAGGCCGGTGCTCTATCCAGCTGAGCTAAGGGCGCGGAGAGGTTGGGTCGAATTATACGGTTGAACGCTGTTACGTCAACGTTTTTGCCGCGCCGACGCGGTGAGTGCCCAGGTAATGACCAATTTTCGCTAATGTTTGTCTCGCCAGGCGCTCAGCGACACCAGGTTACTCACCTCGGCGGTTTCACCTTCCAGCTCAACGCCTTGCTGAGTCACGCGCGTATTATATTGCTCGCGTAGCGCATTAAGCTCATGACTATCCGGTTCCAGCTGGCGCAAAAAGCCCAACGCCAGCAACAACTGCTGGCGGGAAATCGTCGCGGTAAAGCCTGCCCGGCTGAGTGCGCCGTGCCAGCGCCAGAGATTTTCATCGCTGCCATCGACAATCATCACCTGCCAGATTACCAGCACTGCCGCACCATTATTCAGATGTGCTTCATTATCACCGCTGATGTAGTCGGTAAACTCTTTTGCCGCCTCCTTTCCCATCAGGGAAAGCATGGATTCGATATGAACCGGCGGGAGTTGTAGACGCTTACTGAGCGCCTGCGCGGCATGGCGCGAACCGGCGGTCAGCAGCTGGAAGCCTATAACAAACACGACAACTAAAGTGGCGATTATTAACCAAATCATTACGTCTTCCCTTCATTTCTCTGTCTGGCATCATAAGCGTTAACCCATACTTTCGTCACGGCGAAATGTCGGTAACCACACTGTGGTCAGAATCTCTACCTGACAGCCGGACGTGCTTCTGACAAAATAGGCGCCATTCCCGATTCAAACTCAACACAGTGGATTTACGCTCTGATGGCAGCAAAAATTATTGACGGTAAAACGATTGCGCAGCAGGTACGGCTTGAGGTTGCAGAAAAAGTGAAACAACGCCTGGCCGCCGGTAAACGTGCACCGGGTCTGGCCGTAGTTTTGGTAGGTGAGAATCCTGCCTCACAGATTTATGTCGGCAGCAAACGCCGCGCCTGTGAAGAAGTCGGCTTTATCTCCCGCTCTTACGATCTGCCCGACACCACCAGTGAAGCGGAATTGCTGCAGCTGATTGATACTCTGAACAGCGACAACACGATCGATGGCATTCTGGTGCAGCTGCCTTTGCCAGCCGGCATTGATAACGTCAAAGTGCTTGAGCGCATCACGCCCGATAAAGATGTTGATGGTTTCCATCCCTATAACGTTGGTCGCCTGTGCCAGCGTGCGCCAAAACTGCGCCCGTGCACCCCGCGCGGCATTGTGACACTGCTGGAGCGCTACAACATTGATGCTTACGGGCTCAATGCGGTGGTTGTCGGTGCATCAAACATTGTGGGCCGTCCCATGAGCATGGAACTGCTGTTAGCCGGCTGCACAACCACCGTCACGCACCGTTTTACCCGCGATCTGCGCCACCATGTTGAACACGCCGATCTGCTGATTGTCGCGGTCGGTAAACCCCATTTTATTCCGGGCGACTGGATTAAACCGGGCGCAATCGTCATCGATGTCGGTATTAACCGTCTTGAAAGCGGCAAAGTGGTCGGGGATGTGGATTATGAGGCTGCCTTTGAACGTGCTTCTTATATCACCCCGGTTCCGGGTGGCGTAGGGCCAATGACCGTGGCGACACTTATTCAAAATACCTTGCAGGCATGCGAAGCGTTTCATGATGGGGAGCAGGCATAATGGCTACGTTTTCTTTGGGGAAATTTCCCCACGTTGATCTCTGCGATCTGCTGAAACTTGAAGGCTGGGTAGAAAGCGGTGCACAGGCTAAAGTGGCGATCGGTGACGGCGACGTGCGGGTCGATGGCGAAGTCGAAACCCGTAAGCGCTGCAAAATCTTTCAGGGGCAAACGGTCGAGTTTGCCGGGCAGCGCGTTACCGTTGTTGCCTGATCCGCTGGTGCCCCTGGCGGGGCACCTTAAATCCGCGCCTCTCCCACTATCCGCGTCTCACCGTTAACCAGCTCCAGCGCAATGTGACTGACCTCTGCATGTTGTGCAATCAGCGTTGCCAGCCGGGGTGAATGGCTGGTGATCCATAACTGACTGAACTGACTGGCCTCGGCAATCAGGGCGGCAAGGGCAGGCAGTAAATCCTCATGCAGGCTGTTTTCAGGCTCGTTCAGCGCCATAAAGGCAGGCGGGCGCGGGCTGAGCAGCGCCACGACCAGGCACAGGAAGCGCAGCGTACCATCGGAAAATTCGGCGCTTTCCAGCGGGCGCAAAATGCCCTGGCGCTGCATCAGCATCTGAAAACGTCCGTTCTGCACATCCACCTGAAACTCAGTGTCCGGGAAGGCTGTTTTCATCACTTTATACAACAGTTCATGATGCCCACGTTCCACTATCGTTGCCCATGCTGCGGCAAGATTACTGCCATCATGGGCCAGAACGGGTGCGCGCACGCCAATCTGCGGCGAACGAATCGGTGAACCTGGCCAGACGGCAAACTCATGATAAAAGCGCCATGCTTTCAGGCGTTCACGCATCCGGGAAAGTTCGGGATAGCGGTGCGGCTCACCCAGCTGTCCAAACAGGGATTCTTCAGGATGCAGTACGCCAGCATAACTGACGCGCTCTCCGTCGATGTTATGCAGAAAGGCGGTCTGATTAGTGCGCTGCATAATGCAGGAAGACGGTCGGCGCTGCTGGCCACTCAGCCAGATGCGTTCTTCTTTAACCAGCGGATCCAGGTTAAACAGGCTGGTTGATAGCGGTTCAGGAAAACCGGTTTCCAGCTGGTAATCCATATCATCCATCGTCACGGCCAGGATGAGCCGCTTAGGATCATGTCGGCGGTCGCCACGGCGCAATCCGCCCGCCCACATCACTTTTTGCACCCCGCCCTCTTCGGCCAGCGCCAGCGCAAGCCGTCCGTTAGCCGCCTCGTGTAGCAGCCGCACCGCTTTATAAAGATTGGATTTACCACAGCCGTTGGGACCGCTCACCACGTTGAGCGGGTGCAGCGGAAGCATGAGATCGCGTACCGAACGGAAACCGCGAATGTGAATCTGCTTTATCGTCATCGACAAAAAAGGGCGATTGCTCGCCCTCTCCTGTGTTGCGTGTTATTTACGTCGCCAGGTGGAACCCTGCGGGCCGTCTTCCACAATCACGCCCAGCGCATTAAGCTTATCGCGTGCCACATCCGCCTGCGCCCAGTCTTTCGCCGCACGCGCATCGGCGCGGGCTTTGACCCAGTGTTCAATTTCAGCCACTTCATCGTCATTGCCTTGGGCACTGCTTTGCAAAAACACTTCCGGCTCCTGTTGCAGAATCCCCAATACATTGGCGATTTCACGCAGTTTTGCTGCCAGCGCACTGGCGGCCGTCATGTCTTCACTTTTCAGACGATTCACTTCACGCGCCATATCAAACAGCACCGAATAGGCTTCTGGCGTGTTGAAATCGTCGTTCATTGCTTCGCGGAAACGGGCTTCGAACGCCTCGCCACCGCTGGCTGCTACGGTGCGGTCAGTATGACGCAGCGCGGTGTAAAGGCGTTCCAGCGCGGCGCGTGCCTGGTTCAGGTTATCTTCACCATAATTTAGCTGGCTGCGATAGTGGCCCGACATCAGAAAGTAACGCACGGTTTCGGCATCATAATGCTGTAGCACATCGCGCACGGTGAAAAAGTTGTTCAGTGACTTCGACATCTTTTCACGGTCAATCATCACCATGCCGGAATGCATCCAGTAATTCACATACGGACCATCGTGGGCACAGGTCGACTGGGCGATTTCGTTTTCATGATGGGGAAACATCAGATCAGAACCGCCACCGTGAATATCAAAGTGCGCACCCAGCTGTTTGCAGTTCATCGCCGAACATTCAATGTGCCAGCCCGGACGACCGTTGCCCCACGGCGATGGCCATGAAGGTTCGTCCGCTTTGGACATTTTCCACAGCACGAAATCCATCGGGTTACGTTTCACGTCGGCAACCTCTACACGCGCACCTGCCTGTAGCTGCTCCAGATCCTGACGCGACAGTGCGCCATAATCAACATCGCTCAGGACATCAAACATGACATCGCCGTTATCCGCGACATAGGCGTGACCGCGGGCAATCAGCGTTTCCACCAGCGCAATGATGTCAGGAATATGGCGCGTGGCACGCGGCTCCACATCCGGCGGTAAAATCCCCAGCGCATCGAAGTCGCTGTGCATTTCGCCGATCATACGGTTGGTCAGCGTTTCGATGCTCTCGCCGTTCTCATTGGCTCGTTTGATGATTTTGTCATCAATGTCGGTAATGTTGCGCACATAATTGACGTCATAACCGACGTAGCGCAGATAGCGCGAAACCACGTCGAAGGCCACAAACGTGCGCCCGTGCCCAATGTGACAGAGGTCATACACCGTGATGCCGCAGACATACATGCCGATTTTGCCAGCATGAATAGGGGTGAATTCCTCTTTTTGTCGACTCAGGGTGTTGTAAATCTTCAGCATTGGGGGTTTCCGTAGTGAGGCGTGCGTAACGCACCGTTTTGAGTATCCTGTTATTGTGCCGTATTTTTATCTGTCACGCGACGCAAAGCAAGCCAACTGCGCTGCCTGGCTGACGTATTATCGGAAATTATGATATAAGAACGTTCGAGAAAAAGGCGTGTGCGCTTAAAAGCACACCCTATGCTACTGACGACAACCTTTACAGGACGAAAAAAATGGTAACTTTCCAGACTAACCATGGCGATATCGTGATCAAGACCTTCGATGACAAAGCGCCCGCAACCGTAAAGAACTTCCTGGATTACTGCCGTGAAGGTTTCTACGACAACACCATTTTCCACCGTGTGATTAACGGCTTTATGATTCAGGGCGGCGGTTTTGAGCCTGGCATGAAGCAGAAAGCCACCAAAGAAGAGATCCGTAACGAAGCCAACAACGGTCTGAAAAACACCAAAGGCACGCTGGCCATGGCCCGTACCTCTGCGCCGCACTCTGCGACCGCACAGTTCTTCATCAACGTGGCAGACAACGACTTCCTGAACTTCCGTGACGAAAGCCTGCAGGGCTGGGGTTACTGTGTATTTGCTGAAGTAGTTGAAGGGATGGACGTGGTAGAGAAAATCAAAGCGGTTTCAACTGGTCGCAGCGGTATGCATCAGGACGTACCGAAAGATGACGTCATCATTCAGAAAGTGACCGTTAGCGAGTAATGTCGCGCACGCTGTTTATCGCAGATCTCCATCTGTGTCAGGAAGAACCGGCGATTACCGCCGGTTTTCTGCATTTTTTGCAGCGCGAAGCGCCTCACTGCGACGCGCTTTATATTCTGGGCGATCTGTTCGAAGCCTGGATCGGTGATGACGATCCGAATCCGCTGCATCAACAGGTTGCCAGCGCCCTTCATGCCCTGCCCGTGCCGGTCTTTTTTATTCACGGCAACCGCGATTTTCTGATCGGCAAACGCTTTGCCCGCGCCAGCGGCATGACCTTATTGCCCGAGGAGCAGGTTCTGACGCTTTATGGTCACCGACTTCTGATTATGCATGGCGATACGTTGTGCACCGACGATGCGGGTTATCTGCAGTTCCGGGCGAAAGTGCATAATCTCTGGATTCAACGTCTGTTCCTGACGCTGCCGCTGTTTATTCGTAAACGGATTGCGGCACGGATGCGCGCCAACAGTAAACAGGCCAACCAGCATAAGTCGCTGGAGATTATGGATGTCAATCAACAGGCCGTGGTCGATGCGATGGTACGTCAGCAGGTGCCTTTACTGATTCATGGTCATACGCACCGCCCCGCCATCCATGATGTGTCGCTGAACGGAGCCCCCGCACAGCGCGCGGTATTGGGTGCCTGGCACAGCCGGGGATCAATGATCCAACTGGATGCAAACGGCATCCAGCTCATCGACTTCGATTTTTAGTCGTCCGGTGACATCGCGTTGCACACCTGCGCTGAGGCCCGTCGAGCGGCGCAAGGTACCCGGGGACTGTGCGAACGGGCGGCAGGCCAGCATAGTGAAACGCGTTCACGCCCTGCCGCCTGCCTTCCCCGCCCTGCGGTGAGCTGAGTTGTCTCACTCAGGCCGTATGCATTCCTGATGCGATAAGCTTATCGTCTGACGCTAACCCGCCCGACGCAACCGTTTTCCTTCCGCCTTTCTCATGGTATTCTCTGTGCCCTTCAAAACCTGTCCGCCTGGTCAGGTGTGTTTTTATTCACAGGAGTTGACCGCATGTCGTCGAATGCCGCCCCGGCCCGCATCGCAGTTGTTATGGGTTCCAAAAGTGACTGGTCCACCATGCAGTTCGCTGCGGAAATCCTTACCAGCCTGGACGTGCCCTTCCATGTGGAAGTGGTGTCAGCGCACCGTACCCCGGATAAACTGTTTAGCTTTGCGGAAACCGCAGCGGACAACGGTTTTCAGGTGATTATTGCCGGTGCCGGTGGCGCGGCGCATTTGCCAGGGATGCTGGCTGCCAAGACCCTGCTGCCGGTACTCGGTGTGCCGGTACAGAGCGCCGCGCTGAGCGGCGTCGACAGCCTCTACTCGATTGTGCAAATGCCACGCGGCATTCCGGTCGGCACGCTGGCCATTGGCAAAGCGGGCGCCGCTAACGCAGCCCTGCTGGCGGCGCAGATTCTGGCGATTCATGACAGCGCGCTGGCGTCACGTCTGGCCGCCTGGCGTCAGTCACAGACCGATGAGGTACTGGACAATCCGGACCCGCGGGAGGAAGCATGAAGCCGGTTTGCGTACTGGGTAACGGACAGCTTGGCCGTATGTTACGTCAGGCGGGCGAGCCTATGGGCATTGCCGTGCATCCGGTTGGCCTGGATGCCGACCCTGCTGCCCTGCCTATCGCCGGGAGCGTGATTACGGCTGAGATCGAACGCTGGCCCGAGACGGCACTGACGCGCGAACTCGCGAGCCACCCGGCCTTTGTGAATCGCGATATTTTCCCGCGGCTGGCCGACCGTCTGACGCAAAAACAGCTGCTGGATCAGCTCAGTCTGGCGACTGCCCCCTGGCAACTGCTGGCGGATAAAGGTGAATGGCCGCACGTTTTCAAAACGTTGGGCGAACTGGCTATTGTTAAGCGCCGCACGGGCGGTTATGACGGTCGTGGTCAATGGCGGTTACGTGCCGGTGAAACCGATACGTTACCCGACGACTGTTATGGTGAATGCATTGTCGAACAAGGCATTAACTTCTCGGGGAAGTGTCGCTGGTCGGCGCGCGCGGCCATGATGGCAGCACCGTATTTTATCCGCTGACACATAATCTGCATGAAGAAGGCATTCTGCGTACCAGCGTTGCGTTCCCGCAGGCAGATGCCGCGCAGCAACAGCAGGCTGAGGCGATGTTAAGCGCCATCCTGCACGAGCTGAACTACGTCGGCGTCATGGCCATGGAATGCTTTGTCACGCCGCAGGGATTGCTGATTAACGAACTGGCACCTCGCGTTCACAACAGCGGGCACTGGACTCAGAACGGGGCCTCAATCAGTCAGTTTGAACTTCACCTGCGCGCTATTCTGGGTCTGGCTCTGCCACAGCCCGTGGTCATTGCGCCCTCAGTGATGGTTAACCTGATTGGCACAGCGTTAAATACTGACTGGCTCCAGCAGCCGCTGGTGCATTTGCACTGGTACGACAAAGCGGTGCGTGAAGGACGCAAAGTCGGTCACCTCAACCTGACCGACAGCGACCAGAGCCGTCTCGCTGCCGCCTTGCAGGCCTTGTTGCCGCTGTTACCTGCCGGGTATGCCAGCGGTATTCGCTGGGCAGCAGCCAAGCTGTAAATCTGTTCACGACCGGGCGCAGTATCATCGCGCCCGGTCGGTTTTACGTCGCGTCAAACGTCCTGAACAACGCATTGCCTTTCAACAAACGCACGCCCAGCCAGCCACCACAGAGCGACAGTAAGAGCGCGCCGCCCAGCGGTAAGGCCAGCCACAATGTCCAGTCGGGTTGCCACGGAAAATCAAAGATTTTACGCTGCAATGCCCAGAGTGCGGCCTCAGCACCGAGCGCCGCCGCAATGCCCGAGACGACGCCAATCAGCGCAAATTCACACCACAACGTAGTGCGCAGCAGACGTTTGCCCGCGCCCAGCGTGCGATAGACGACCAGCTCCTGTCGGCGCTGGCGCATCCCCACCTGAATCTGCGCCATGAGCAGTAATACACCGCAGGCCGTGACCAGCACCACCATGATTTCCAGTGCCTGGCTGACCTGGGTCAGAACCTGTCCAATCTGACGCAGGATACTGCCGATATCCAGCAGACTCAGCGTGGGAAATGTGCGGTTAAGCTGCGCCAGTAATGCGGCACGGTTGTCCAGACGGAAACTGGTCAGCCAGGTCAGCGGCTGGCTGTCCAGCGCGCCGGGGGGAAAAATAAAGAAGAAATTGGGGCGCAGGCTTTCCCAGTCCACTTTTCGCAGACTGGTGATTTTGGCGCTGAACCGCTGCGTATCGCCCTCAAAGGTCAAACTGTCGCCCGGTTTTACCCCCAGGCGATCGGCCAGCGCCACCTCCATGGACACTTCTCCGGCTTTCGGCGGCCAGCTCCCCGCGACAAGCGGATTATGATCGGGAAGCGTTGCCAGCGCAGTCAGATTCAGTTCGCGGTTCAGCGCGTTGTCCCGTGCGGGATCGGCAGGCTGACCGTTAATCTCACTCAGGCGCATGCGCGCAATCGGGTAAAAGGTTTCAGGTTTAACCTGATGCGACTGCAGAAACTCACGCACCTGCGGAATCTGCTCCGCCGTGATGTTGAGCAGGAAAAAGTTCGGGCTGTCTGCGGGCAACTGCTGCTGCCAGCGATCCAGCAGATCACCCCGCATCACCAGCAGCAACGCCAGTAACATAAACGACAGGGAAAAGGCGGCAAGCTGACTCAGCGTCATAGCAGGCTGACGCAGTAAACGATTAATGGCAAGCCGCAGCGCCAGATTACGTACGGACAAACGACGCAGAAGCAGTAATGTGCCCCAGCCGAGCAGGGCCAGCAGCCCTGCCAGCACCATTACGCCCGCCAGCAGTGCCCAGAGCATTTTGCTGCCGCCGACCAGTACCGCCAGCAGCGCCACCACCAGTAAGCCCATCGCGGGCAGATAGATTTTCAGCGGCCAGACGGCGGCAACGGCATCGCGTCGCAACACGCGTAACGGCTGTGTCGCCAGCAGCAAGCGGTAAGGACGTAATCCCACCAGCAGGGAAATCATAAACAGCGAACCGATCGCCCACACCCACGGCCACAGGCTGGCCGCTGGCAGAGACGCCGGCAGCACCGGTTTCAACATCGCCATCAGGATGGCTTCAACCACCTGACCGACTGCGCCACCGGCCAGGGCGGCCAGCAGCAACACCGCCAGCCACTGACCGATGATCAATCGTTGTAACGCGCCGCGCGTGGCACCCAGCGTTTTCAGCACGGCCACCAGATCGTAGCGGCTGCGGCAGTAGTGACTCATGGCGACCGCCACCGCGGCAATGGCGAGCATCAGCGTTAACAGAGCAGATAACAGCAAAAACTGCTGGGCACGCTGCATGGAGCGGCCCAGCGCGTCTTCCGAATTTTCAATACTGATCCAGCGCTGCCCGGTTTTAATCTGTGGCGTTATCCAGCGGTCATACGTGTCCAGTTGCTGAGGCTTGCCTGCGAATTTATAGCGCCAGGTGAGGCGACTGCCGGGCTGGATGGCACCGGTTTTATCCGCGTCAGCCAGGTTAATCAGTAAACGCGGGGCCATCTCAAACGGATTAAAACCGCCATCTGGCTCCTGGATAATCTCACCCGTAATACGTAGCGTGGTATCGCCCACATCCAGTTCATCGCCGACGTGCAGATTAAGCAGTGCCATTAAACGCGGCGCGGCCAGCGCGGTACCGGGCTGGGGCTTCAGGCCTGGCGGCTGCGTTTTCAGCTCACCAAACATCGGATAAGTGTTTTCTACGGCTTTCACCGCAGCCAACTGCGGTGTCTGACCGGCAAAAGTCATGGTCATAAAGCTTAACTGTCGGCTGACTGACAACCCCGTTTCGCGGGCTTTATCCAGCCATGCCGCCGGCGCAGCCGTGCTGCTGCGCAACGTGCGATCGCCCGCCATAAAATCCCGGCTCTGCTGGCTCAGCCCCTTTTCCATGCGATCGCTAATCGATCCCAGCGCCAGCACACAGGCGACAGCCAGCGTTAACGCCAGCCAGACGATCAATAATGAGGGCGAGCGCCACTCACGCCAGAACCACCGCCAGATCATTTTTCCTCCCATAATTTTCCCTCGCGCAGACGCAAACGGCGGTCACAACGCGCCGCCAGCTGCGCATCGTGGGTAACCAGAATTAACGTCGTGGCAAAATCGCGATTGAGGGAAAATAACAGGTCGGCAATGCGATGGCCGGTGTGGCGATCCAGATTGCCTGTGGGTTCATCGGCAAACAGCAGCCCCGGACGGCCGCTGAACGCCCGCGCCAGCGCAACGCGTTGTTGTTCGCCGCCGGATAACTGCGCAGGAAGATGCTGCAAACGCCCGGCCAGGCCTAACTGCGTCAGGAGATCGCGCGCCTGGTCGCGACTCTGCCGATCGCTCTCACCGCGCAGCAGTGCAGGTAACTGGACGTTTTCCAGCGCGTTGAGCGTGGGCACCAGCATAAATGACTGGAACACGAACCCGACCTGCTTCGCGCGCAACGCGGCACGCTGTTCTTCGTTCATGTGATGTAACGGCTGCCCCAACAGATGCACTTCACCTTCGCTGCCGTCATCCAGCCCGGCCAGAATGCCCAGCAAGGTAGATTTACCGGATCCTGACTCGCCAATCAGGGCTATCGTTTCTGCTGGTTTGACAACTAACTCAACTCCGGTAAGGATGGTTAACTGATGCTCTCCCTGACCCACGGACTTAGTAAGATGATGAACTTCAAGAATGTTTTCCGCTGGCATTATCCTTTCCTGTTATTGTGCTGTCTGTTGGTGTCCCGTCTTGCTGCGGCCGATACGTTGCTGGTGCTGGGTGACAGCCTGAGCGCAGGCTATCAAATGTCAGCCAGTCAGGCCTGGCCCAGCCTGCTGAATAAACAGTGGCAGCAGCAGCCCAGCGTCGTGAATGCCAGTATCAGCGGTGATACCGCCGCACAAGGGCTGGCACGCTTACCTGCCCTATTAAAACAACATCAGCCGCAGTGGGTGTTAATCGAACTGGGCGGTAATGACGGTCTGCGCGGCTTTCCTCCCAAAGACGTGGCGCAAACGCTGGGCACCATCATCGATCAGGTGAAAGCCGCAAAGGCAAAACCGATTCTGATGCAGATACGTTTACCCGCGAACTATGGCCGCCGTTATACTGATGCCTTCCGCGATATTTATCCGCAACTGGCAAAACAGTACGACATTGCTTTAGTGCCCTTTTTTATGGAGCAGGTTTATTTGAAACCGGAATGGATGCAGCAGGATGGGATTCACCCCAATCCTGATGCCCAACCGTTTATCGCCGACCTGATGGCAAAAGAGCTGGCTCCCTTAGTTAAGCAGTAGTTGTGCAAAAAAGGTAATGCATGCAAAAAACCATTTTGATAACGGGCTGCTCCAGCGGGATTGGTCTGGTCGCCGCCAAAGATCTGCTGGCACGCGGCTATCACGTCATCGCAGCCTGTCGTAAAGCCGACGATGTTGCACGGATGGACAGCCTGGGATTCACAGGGCTGCAGCTGGATCTGGACGATCCTGACAGCGTTGATCGCGCTGCCGACAGGGTACTGGCGCTGACGCATGGCCGACTGTTTGCGCTGTTTAACAATGCGGGATTTGGCACCTATGGTCCCTTAAATACCCTGACGCGCCAGCAACTGGAAAAGCAGTTTTCCAGCAATGTGTTCGGCACTCATCAGCTCACCCTGCGCCTGCTCCCGGCCTTAAAGGCCTGGGGCAATGCCCGAATCATTAATACCAGCTCGGTGCTGGGCATTATTTCGACGCCGGGCCGTGGCGCTTATGCGGCCAGTAAATACGCGCTGGAAGCCTGGAGCGACGCGTTACGTATGGAACTGCATACCAGTGGCGTGCGTGTCAGTTTAATCGAACCGGGCCCCATTCATACCCGCTTCACGGATAATGTTACTCAGGGTGAGCAGGATAATCCGGTGCAAAATCCGGGCCTTGCGGCACGTTTTACATTACCACCTGAGGCCATTTTACCCAAACTGCGCCACGCACTGGAGAGCAACCATCCTCGCCTGCGTTATCCGGTGACGCTGGTCGCGCATATCATGAGCCTGTTGAAACGTCTGCTGCCTGGCTGGATACTGGATCGCATAATTCGCAGTCAGTGAGGCGAATCCGCGAATACAACTTGAAGCCGGGTCGGTCGGCCCCATATTCTTTAAACATTTTCTGCAAAGAGACTTAGTCATGTCACCACACGCTTCGATTATCGACATTAACGAATCCAACCTGCATCAGACCCTTGAGCAGTCAATGCAGATTCCGGTGCTGTTCTACTTTTGGTCGGATCGCAGCCAACACTGTCAGGAACTGACGCCACTGCTGGAACGCCTGGCGCAGGAATATGCAGGCCAGTTTATTCTTGCCAGACTGGATTGTGACAAGGAACAACGGGTTGCCTCACAGTTTGGGTTACGCTCCATTCCCACGGTTTACCTGTTCCAGAATGGCCAGCCCGTCGATGGCTTCCAGGGGCCGCAGCCAGAAGAGGCCGTGCGCGCCCTGCTGGAAAAAGTGCTGCCGCGCGAAGAAGAGCTAAAAGCCCAACAGGCGATGGCGCTGGTGCAGGAAGGCAAACCGCTGGACGCGCTGCCGCTGCTGAAAGACGCCTGGCAGCTCAGTAATAAAGACAGCGAAATCGGCTTTCTGCTGGCAGAAGTGCTGATTACGTTAAATCGTAGCGACGAAGCTGAAACCGTATTAAAGGCCGTTCCCCTGCAGGATCAGGACACCCGTTATCAAAGCCTGGTCGCGCAGATCGACCTGCTGAAACAGGCCGCTGACACGCCAGAAATTCAGCAGTTGCAGTCGCAGCTGGAAAGTGATCCGGACAACGCCGAACTGGCAACCAAACTGTCGCTTCAGCTGCATCAGGTCGGACGCAATGAAGAAGCGCTGGAACTGTTATTTAGTTTTATCAAACGCGATCTGAATGCTGCAGATGGCCAGGCGCGTAAAATGTTGCAGGAGATTCTGGCTGCATTAGGCACCGGCGACGCCCTCGCTGCACGCTACCGCCGCCAGCTTTACTCCCTGCTTTACTGAGGTAAGCAGAAAACGGGCCGAACGACTTGGCCCGTCACGCTGACAACCCGGAGGTTATATGTTCACGGTTATTCCCGTTCTTATTCTGGTCGCACTGGTCATTGTCTGGTCCGGCGTGAAAATTGTGCCGCAAGGTTACCAGTGGACAGTTGAACGCTTTGGTCGTTATACCCGTACACTGCAGCCCGGCCTGAGTCTGGTCGTGCCTTTCATGGATCGTATCGGGCATAAGATCAACATGATGGAACGGGTGCTGGATATTCCCTCCCAGGAGATCATCTCCAAAGATAATGCGAACGTGACCATCGACGCCGTCTGTTTTGTTCAGGCTATCGATCCGGCGCGGGCTGCCTATGAAGTCAGTAATCTTGAACTGGCTATCCTCAATCTCACTATGACCAATATGCGCACCGTGCTGGGCAGCATGGAACTTGACGAGATGCTGTCCCAGCGTGACAGCATTAATACGCGCCTGCTGCATATTCTGGACGAAGCCACCAATCCCTGGGGCGTAAAAATCACCCGTATCGAAATCCGCGATGTCCGGCCGCCGCAGGAGCTGATCGGTGCTATGAATGCGCAAATGAAGGCCGAACGCACCAAACGTGCCGATATTTTAACGGCGGAGGGCGTGCGTCAGGCAGAGATTTTGCGCGCGGAGGGAGAAAAACAGGCCCAGATTTTGAAAGCGGAAGGGGAAAGAACGTCAGCTTTCCTTCAGGCAGAAGCGCGTGAGCGCCAGGCCGAAGCGGAAGCCCGTGCGACAAAAATGGTGTCGGACGCCATTGCCTCAGGCAATATCCAGGCCGTGAACTACTTTGTGGCGCAGAAATATACCGACGCGCTGCAAAAAATTGGCGAATCCAGCAACAGTAAAGTGGTGATGATGCCGCTGGATGCCAGCAGCCTGATGGGCGCCGTTGGCGGTATCAGTGAGTTGTTAAAAGAAACCCGTAGCGAGTCAACGCGCTGATGCTCAGCGAAATTGTGGCGCATCCGCACGGATTCTGGCTGACGCTGGGCGGCTTACTGCTGGCGGCTGAGATGCTGGGTACCAGTGGTTATCTGCTCTGGAGCGGGCTGGCCGCCATGCTGGTTGGCCTTGTAGTCTGGTTTCTCCCCATGAACTGGGCCGCACAAGGGATGCTGTTTGCCCTGTTCACACTGGTCAGCGTATTTTTATGGTCTCGCTGGCTGCGCTACCGCGAACGTCAGCAGCAGCCCAGTTCACTGAATCAGCGCGGCAGTCAGATGATTGGTTTACACCTGACGCTGGAACAGACGCTGCAAAACGGTATCGGACATGTGCGCATCGGTGACAGCAGCTGGCGCGTTCAGGCCGAACACAATTTGCCTGCCGGAACCGAAGTGGTCATCGTGGCCGTTGAAAGCATCACGCTACGTATTCAGCCACGTTTGCCGTCAGCCTGACGGCAGCAACCTGCCAGGTCATTAATGATGGGGCAGTCTGCACTGTCGTTGCCCGGACAGGCTGCCGCCAGCGCCAGCAAACGTGCGCGCATGGCGTGCAACTCTTCAATATGCGCAGCAATCTCATCGGCTTTTTGCAGCGTACGCGCCTTCACATCGGCGCTGTGACGCTCAGGATCGTTAAACAGCGCAACCAGTTCGCGGCATTCATCCAGCGTAAAGCCAACCTGGCGCGCCTGGCGCAGTAGATTCAGCTCATCAAGATGATGCGTATTGTAATGCCGGTAACCATTATCCCCGCGCAACGGGGGCGTCACGACGCCCTTCTCCTCATAAAAACGAATAGCCTTGCTGGTCAGTCCGGTCTTTTTCGCTACGGCACTAATATTCATAATGGATTCCCTGCCCTTCCCCTTAACAGTTAGCGGGATGATGAAAACAACGTTCGCACGCTGCTGGCTTAATGCTCAGTTTACCTGTTTAGCCTCTGCCTTATCACCCTGGTTTCATTTCACTATGTTGACCCGCTTTCCTGAGAAACTATAGCGCACATCACCCCGTTTCTGAGGTCTGAGCCTGCTCATCATCAGGCTTCAGAGACCGCGCGTTGATTCCTGTTTCCCTTATGTTGCTTACGTTGGCAGCACTTCCCCTGCTCCAGACCGACCGTGCACAAACACGGCTCTCAAAGCAACGCCATAAAAAACAGCCACATAAATCTTGTCAATGCGTATAAATCTTATAAAATGCCGCCCATTTGTAACTGTTAATCACATAAATTAAGGAGTGATTATGGCTTTAGTCAGCTGCCCGGAGTGTCATAAGGAAGTAAGTGATTCAGCATTACGTTGTCCGTCATGTGCCAAACAGCTCAGAAAACCACGCCGTTCGTTCTTTGGCAAAGTCATCAAATGGGCTTTCATCCTGTTCAACATTCTCATGATCTACTGCCTTGTTGCCGGATTAAGTGGAAGCGGCGAGGTGGTCAACAACGCGGCTTCTGATGCGGAAAGAGCGGGTGCTGCGATCGGTGCCGGTTTAGGTGTCATGGCTATTGGCGGCATTTGGGTGATTGGCGACATTATTCTGGGCATACTGGTCCTCTTCACAAGACCGAAGGGATGATGGACGTCACAGCGGTGTTGTAGAGTATTTTTGCGTTAAATGCGCCAGTGCGTCACCCCGCGATAACGCGTAAAAAACCCTGTATCGTGACCATCATTAACGATTAAGTCTGACAGTGAAGCGGACAGGCCCTGAAGGCGCCCTGCTGCGTAATTCCGGCTAAGGCTCGCCGCTCAGATAATCCGATTCGGGTTAGTTGTCACACAGCTCGTCTGACGCCGAAACGATGCATAAAAGCCCCGCGGATAACCCGGGGCTTTTGCTTTTCCACCCCCACCCGCGACACAGGCTGCACATTTTTTACCCACCCATTCTGGCATTCTGTCCCTTTTAACAGCCTGTATTTGACCTTCCCCTTGATGGAAGGTTTATCCTTAGTCACAGTCACTTCTGACTACTCACTCCGCCACACCAACCAAGGAGTCAACGATGTCAAATACGGTTATTCTGGCACTGGAAGGATTATCCTGCGGCCATTGCGTTAAACGCGTAAAAGAGGCGCTTGAGCAGCGCGACGATGTTGAACAGGCCGAGGTCACCCAACAGGAAGCCAGCATTTCTGGCAGCGCCGAGGTCACTTCGCTCATCGCCACTGTCGAACAGGCGGGCTATCATGCAACGCTGAAACCTGAAGGCGCGCGCCCAAAGCCTGAGCCGTTGACAGCATCAGAGCCGCCGCCGGAGGCGCTGACAACGGAGTCCTCTTCTCTGCCGGCAACCGAAGCATTGCCTGCTCACGTCCTGCTTATTGACGGCATGAGCTGTGCCAGTTGCGTCAGCCGGGTTGAAAAAGCCCTTGAACAGGTTGCCGGTGTACAGCAGGCACGCGTTAACCTTGCCGAGCGAAGCGCGCTGGTCATGGGCCATGTTGAGCCACAGCAGCTGGTCGCTGCCGTGGATGCGGCCGGTTACGGTGCGGAAGTGGTTGACGACGAGCAGCAACGGCGTGAAAAGCAGCAAATCAGCGCCCGACGCGCCCTGCGTCGCTTTAGCTGGCAGGCGGGCGTCGCGCTGCTGCTGGGCGTGCCGCTGATGGTATGGGGCATGATGGGCGACAATATGATGCTCACTGCCGCGAACAGAACCACCTGGCTGGTCCTCGGGATGCTCACCCTGCTGGTAATGATCGGGGCGGGTGGCCATTTCTACCGCAGCGCCTGGCGCAGTCTCCTTAACCGCAGCGCCACCATGGATACGCTGGTGGCGCTGGGAACGGCGGCCGCCTGGAGTTACTCCTTCAGCGTGGTCGTCTGGCCTGACTTTTTCCCGCCGCAGGCGCGTCATCTCTATTTTGAAGCCAGCGTGATGATTCTGGGCCTGATCAATCTGGGCCATGCGCTTGAACAACGCGCGCGCCAGCGTGCCTCACGCGCCCTGGAGCGGCTGCTGGATCTTACGCCCGCACAGGCCAATGTCATCACGGAACAAGGTGAGACGCTTATGCCCGTCAGCGCGGTAGAGCCCGGTATGATCCTGCGACTGGTCGCAGGCGATCGTATCCCCGTAGACGGCGAGGTACAGTCAGGCGAAGCCTGGTGTGACGAAGCAATGCTGACTGGCGAAGCGGTTCCCCAATCCAAAACACAGGGCGATCGCCTGTTTGCCGGTACGCTGGTGCAGGACGGGACCGTTCGCTTTATTGCGCAGGCGACTGGCGGCAATACCGCGCTGGCACGAATTATTCAGCTGGTACGTAAAGCGCAGAGCAGCAAACCTGAGGTTGGCCGTCTTGCGGATCGTATCTCTGCGGTCTTCGTACCGGTGGTCGTGATTATTGCCTTGCTGAGTGCGCTGATTTGGTACCTGGTGGGTCCACAGCCCCAACTGGCCTATGCGCTGGTTGTGGCCACCACCGTCATGATCATTGCCTGTCCCTGTGCGCTGGGTCTGGCAACACCGATGTCGATTATCGCGGGCACCGGACGCGCTGCTGAATACGGTGTGCTGGTGCGGGATGCCGATGCATTGCAACGCGCAAGTCATATCGACACGCTGGTGTTTGATAAAACGGGCACGCTTACCCAAGGTGCCCCGCAGGTCACCGAGGTTATCACCTGGCAGGGCAGCACCCGCGATGCCGTGCTCTCTGCCGCTGCGGCACTGGAACAGGCGTCAGGGCATCCACTGGCGAAAGCTATCGTGGCAGAGGCCGGCGCTGGCGAGAAGCCTGAGATTTCGCAATTTCGTACAATACGCGGCAAAGGGGTGAGTGGCATTCTTAACGGCAGACAACTTGTCCTGGGTAATGTCAGCCTGTTAAGCGAGCACGGTGTGGATTGCCAGGCGGCACAGGAAGAAACGGAGAGACTAACCCGCCAGGGCGCAACGCCGGTTTTACTGGCTGAAGACGGGAAGCTTACTGGCCTGATTAGCCTGCGTGATACTCTGCGGCCGGAGGCGGGTGAAGCGCTGCAACGGCTGCATCAGGCAGGTTACCGGTTGATTATGCTGACCGGGGACCATGAGAATACCGCCCGCGCTATTGCTGATGACGTGGGCATGGATGAAGTGATTGCGGGTGTTTTGCCGGAAGGTAAAGCCGATGCGATCAGCCAGTTGCAGCAGCAAGGCCGTCAGGTCGCCATGATCGGCGATGGGATTAATGATGCACCCGCGCTGGCCCAGGCGGATGTCGGCATAGCCATGGGCGGCGGCAGTGATGTGGCGGTGGAAAGCGCATCGATAACGTTGCTACGTGACGACCTGCATGGCGTGGCAGATGCCTTAGCGATTGCATCCGCCACACTCAGGAATATCCGTCAGAACCTGTTTGGTGCCTTTATCTACAACATTATCGGTATTCCGCTGGCTGCGGGCGTGCTCTATCCCTTCACGGGGTTGTTACTCAGCCCGATTGTTGCCGGCGCGGCGATGGCACTCTCATCGATTACCGTCGTCAGCAATGCTAACCGGCTACTGCGCTTCACACCGCGCAAGAAGCCTTAACGGCCGCCTCTGTTTTTCGCCGCCGGATCCCGCTAGCATGGTGTCTTTAACACAGTAAGGACAGGGAATGACTGCGAGCCTTTGGCAACGTTTGCGTAACTGGATGGCGCCCCTTTTTCCCACCAGCTACCGGTGGCCGGCCGTCGATATCCGGTCGGGAGCATGCCAGTTTCATCTGGTGGGAAGCATTCATATGGGCACGCGCGATATGCAGCCTCTGCCAGTGCGGCTGCTACAACAGTTGCAAAATGCCGATGCCCTGGTAGTGGAAGCGGATATTACCCAGGGCGGTTCGCCATTTGATGACACCGAAGTATGCCCGCCGCTGTCGGTGCGTATGGATGAAGGCACGCTGGCGAAGCTGGACGCGTTATGCAATGAGACCGGTTTGTCCCTGACGCAGTTTGATACGTCACCAGCCTGGCAAATTGCGTTGATGCTGCAGGCCCGTCAGGCCCAGCGGCTGGGATTGCGCCCGGATTACGGCATTGATTATCAGTTGCTTCAGGCGGCACGTTCACTGCAAAAACCCGTGATTGAGCTGGAGGGCGCAGACGCGCAAATCACCCTGTTAAAGTCGCTGCCCGATAACGGTATGGCGCTGCTGCAGGATACGCTGACGCACTGGCACACCAACGCGCGCATGTTGCAGACGATGGTGAGCTGGTGGCTGGAAAGCCCGCCCCGCGAACCGCAAATCGCCTTACCGGCGACGTTCAGTCAGACGCTCAATGACACGCTGATTAGCCAGCGCAACCGTGAGTGGCGCGGGCGATTACAAACGTTGCCCGCGGGACGTTATGTGGTGGCCGTCGGCGCACTGCATTTATATGGTGAGAACAATCTGCCAGCCCTGCTACGGGCGGAGTAATCAGGGATAAAAAAAAAGAGAGCCGACAGTCATATCGGCTCTTCAAAGAGGAATGTGTTAATGATTTTAGTTATCGCTCAACAACCCAGTTGCTGGCGCGTGGCAATTCTCGCCTAAAGCACATTATTTCGCCACATTTATCTTTCAATAAAACGTAATAAGATTTTTCTGAATCAGAGGCCATTATGACGCCTGCGGTAAAACTGTTGGAAAAACAAAAAGTCAGCTTCACACTGCACCCTTATGAGCATGACGCAAGCGAAACGCATTTTGGCGATGAAGCGGTACGTAAGCTTAACCTGGACGCCCGCCAGGTCTATAAAACGTTGCTTGTAGCGCTGAACGGCGATGCAAAGCAGCTGGCCGTGGCGGTGACGCCCGTGGCAACGCAGCTTGATCTCAAAAAGGTGGCTAAGGCTCTCGGGGCAAAAAAAGCGGAGATGGCCGATCCCCTGCTGGCGCAGCGGATTACGGGTTATCTGATCGGCGGCATCAGTCCGCTGGGGCAAAAAAAGCGTCTGCCGACGGTGATTGACCACTCAGCCAACGACTTTGCCACGCTGTTCATTTCTGGCGGTAAACGCGGACTGGATATTGAACTCAGCCCGCAGGATTTGTCCCGTCTTCTGAATGCCCCGCTGGCAGACATTGCCCGACGCGATTAAGCCGGTTGCAGAGCGCAGAGTTCATCAATCATCCAGCGCCCGGCCGGGCCGGGCGGATGGCGGCGCGACCAGACCACTTCTACGGCGATGCGCTGCGGCCACCCGGCGACAGGCAATTCCTTTAAGACACCATGTCCAAACTGTTTCACCAGCCAGCGCGGCAAAATGCTCCAGCCAAAGCCCTGTTCCGCCATCTCAAGCAGCACATAATATGTCTGAGCAGACCAGGCCCTGCCCTTAAAAGTGGGGGCGCGGCGTTCGGTCCAGGTATTGAGACGAAGGTGACGAAGGGGTTCAAGCTGGCTTTCATTCACCGTCGCTTCCTGCGCCAGAGGATGATCCCGGTGCAGGTAAATCCCTAACTCAGCATCGACCTGCAGGCGGGCGACCGCGATGTCAGCCGGGAGCGTCGGCTGGGCACGAATCACGCCGATCTGCGCGCGCCCGGTTTGCAACAGTTCGACGACATCGTCATCTTCTGCGGCAATGCCTTCCAGCTCCACCTCCGGATAGCGCCTGTCAAATTGCCTGAGCAGGCGCTGATGGTAGTGCGTTTGCCAGAAGTCAGATACCGCCACGCTGAGCCGCGGTTCGATTCCCTCGGACAGGCGCGTTGCCAGCGCATCCAGTCGCTCACTGGCGGCAAGAATCTGCTGAACCTGAGGTAAGACGCGTCGCCCTTGTTCGGTCAGTTGCGGCTGACGACCGCGCCGGTCAAATAAGGCAAAACCCAGATCGTCTTCCAGGTTAACCACAGCCACGCTGATGGTGGACTGGCTTTTGTTTAAGGCGCGTGCGGCGGCAGAAAACGAGCCACTGGCTACCGTTTGCACAAAGGCTTCCAGGGATTCAGGAGAGTAACGCATGTGAACCATCGCTTTTATCGATAGATGATCATTTTATCTTAGCATGATGCCATGGGAAAATAGGCACCTGAACTAAGGAGACTGACATGCAAACCCGTTCACTCACCGAACGTATCTTACATGCCAGCCTGTTTGAAGGCCTGGCCATCCTCACCATTGCCCCGCTGGCAGCCTGGATGATGGATAAACCGCTGTTTCAGATGGGCGCACTGGCCATCATGTTGTCCACGGTCGCGATGCTCTGGAATATGATGTACAACAGCGTGTTTGATCGCTGGTATCCGCCTCGTCAGAAACGCAGTGCGTGGGTTCGTGTGCTGCATGCTCTGGGATTTGAGGGCGGCTTTATCCTGATAGGGCTTCCGCTGGCCGCCTGGATGCTGGAGATTTCGTTATGGCAGGCCTTTATGATCGAAGTGGCGTTTTTTCTGTTCTTTCTGCCCTACACCTTCGTCTATAACCTGGTGTGGGATAAACTGCGGTCACACTGGTTCAACCGTAAGGCCTGCCGCGCCTGACAAGGCACCGGGGAGACGAAGCGCCTCCCCGGTGATTTAACGCGGTGCTGCGCGTTCCCCGTTCCAGTGTTGTATCCATGCCAAAATTATTTTGGGATAACGACGCGCGGGCACCGTTTCTTTCGCGTCTTTCAATGTATCCTGGGTCGTTGCCGTCTGGTAAATCACCTTATCGCGAGGCACGTAGTCGCTGGCATTCAGCGGCGAATGTTTACTGACCCAGTCACGCAGCACCACGGCGTCAACGTTGCCACTATTGACATAACCCGGATGTGAATCAATACGGGGATAGCCATCGCCGCCCGCCGCATTGAAGCTGTTAGTCGCCATCCGATAAGTTTTGGTGTCATCCAGCGGCTGTCCGTTGATCGTGACTTTACTCACGCCGCTGCCATTCGCGGTCAGACTGACATTTGCAAACTGGGCATAACCGCCTGAACCCGGTTCGATATTCGCCACCACCGCCAGATAGCGTTTAATTTCCGCCCCACTCAGCGTGACGGAAACGACCTGATTGGCAAAGGGTTGGACCTGGAGCAAATCGCGCCACGCTACGGGCCCTGGTTTGAGCGAGGCCCGAATTCCGCCGCCGCTCATCACGGCGAAGTCGGCCTGGGTCGAGGCCATCTGCGCCCGCAGGATGAGCTGCCCGAGGCTGCTTTGCCGAACGCGCACGGTTTCTTTTTCGCCGGAAAACACCCCGTTGACGCGCCCGACATTCACCTGCAACGTCGCTTCAGCGCGTTTTTGAAACGGCGTCAGTAATTTCATCATAGCCGTGTTTTTGGGGATCTCTTCCTGCCAGGTCAGCCAGGATTCGCTGCCATCGAGATTTTTGATTTTATGTTTGAGGTTAACCGGGATGAGCTGATACGACGCCAGGGTAACCTCGCCATTGCGGTAGGTAAAATCGCCACGTCCGACATATTTTCCCCACTTTTCCGCCTGCATAATCCAGACGCCATTTTGCCGGTCAGGCTGACAGGGCTGACCCGGCTGGTAATCTTTGCGGCTCACATTCTCTTTTTCCATACAGACCGCGTCATGCGAATGCCCCCCTACGATCATATTGAGGGTGCCCGCAGGCAACCTGCGCGCCAGCGTCACATCATCAATCCCGTTACTGCCGTGTTTGCCGTCGTCATAATGACCAAGATGGGTCAGCGCCACGATCACATCCGGTTTTTCTTTGGCGCGTAGTTCAGACACAACCTTTACGGCTTCGGCTACCGGGTCACGGAATTCGATATCCGTTAACTGTTCAGGGTTGGTCAGGCGGGCGGTATCCGGCGTGATTAACCCGATAACCGCAATCTTCAGCCCCATGCGCCGGAACATCGCCCAGGGCTTAAACAGACGTTTACCTGTGCTTTTTTGATAAACATTCGCGGCCAGAAAAGGAAATTTGGCCCATTTTTCCTGTTTCCGCAGCACGGCGAGGGGTTTATCGAATTCATGGTTGCCCAGCGTCATGGCATCGTAACCAATCAGGTTCATGCCACGAATATCAGGTTCGGCATCCAGGGCATCCGATTCCGGCACGCCAGTGTTGACATCTCCGGCCGACAAAATCAGTGCACCACCGCCTTTGGCCTGAATATCGTAGCGTGCGGTATCTATTAATGTTTTTTGTGCCGCCAGACCGTACTCGCCCTGCTCATCAAACCAGAAATGACCGTGCAGATCGTTGGTGTGCAAAATACTGAAACGGTAACTCCGGTCAGGCTCGGCGGCCTGAGTAAACAGTGATGAGAGCAACATCGCCCCGGTCAGACCCGCACCCGCCCATCGAGATAACACCACAGCCTCTCTCCTTTGAATAATGATTCTTGCCGATCGTCAGCGCCCTTTTGTGTCGCACATTCCCTGTGTTAACTCAAGTTTATCGCGCGTCGTCCGGTCATTATCGCAGGTTGTTCAGCGCAGGACAGGGACTGATTTTGTCATCACTGTTATGCATGAAGGCGCAATGTTAAGCAGAAGGAACAATCAGTTTGTTAATTTTTAGCTACTTTCGCTGGTGTGATTCGCCCTGTGTTAAATTTATGTATTACTCTGTTTTTTAACAGTGCATTTCGTCAAGATGGCCTTCGCGCGCGCAGACAAGGCTGGCTGAGCCAATGCTAAATAACAGACTGTTTTGTTTGCTGTTTTATCATCCGCTTTCATGCCATCAGGTCAGCCGCCTATCCGGCCGCCCCGACGCACAGAGGCCAACGAAGCAAAGGGAGCAGGCAAATCGCTGCCTGAGTGCGGTTGTAGGCTGTTACCAACACATTTTCACCTCATTATCGTCACGCTTGTGTCATTTAGAATGAATAAACTCCTTCCTGACCGTACGCAACAGACCGTTGTATCGACCCATAACCGCGATAAGTGAGAAAAACAGCCTTCATCTTGCACTTTTCGCCTATTTCCCTAATTTCTTTTGATAATCCCACAAATTATTCAGCGATGCCGCCTGATATGCATTAAACTCATTTGTTACAACCGGATACATTTACATCCAAGGAGACAGGCATGCATCACACCACACCGCTGATCACCACTATTGTCGGGGCACTGGTTCTGGCTTTCCTCCTTGGTATGCTGGCTAACCGGTTACGAATTTCTCCGCTGGTGGGTTACCTTGTTGCTGGCGTTATGGCCGGCCCTTTTACACCCGGCTTTGTGGCAGACACGAATCTGGCACCGGAACTGGCCGAACTGGGCGTGATTCTGCTGATGTTTGGCGTCGGTCTGCACTTTTCACTGAAGGACCTGATGTCGGTAAAGCGGATAGCCATTCCCGGCGCGATTGCACAGATCGCGGTAGCCACCTTGCTGGGAATGCTGATGTCGTGGGCGATGGGTTGGTCGTGGATGACCGGCCTGGTGTTTGGCTTGTGTCTTTCTACCGCCAGTACCGTGGTGTTGCTGCGTGCGTTAGAAGAACGGCAGCTGATTGAAAGCCAGCGCGGTCAAATTGCTATCGGCTGGTTAATTGTCGAAGACCTGGTGATGGTGCTTACGCTGGTCTTGCTGCCCGCCATTGCGGGCATGATGGAACAGGGCAACGCCAGCGCCAGCCTGGTAATCTGGGATCTGCTCTGGACCATCGGCAAAGTTGCCGCCTTTATGGTGCTGATGATGGTGGTAGGCCGACGTGCGGTCCCCTGGATTCTGGCGAAAAGTGCGGCCACGGGTTCACGCGAGCTGTTTACGCTGTCTGTCCTGGCGCTGGCGCTGGGCATCGCATTTGGCGCCGTCGAGTTCTTCGACGTGTCTTTTGCGCTGGGTGCGTTCTTTGCCGGAATGGTGCTGAATGAATCGGAGTTAAGCCAGCGCGCTGCCCGTGACACGTTGCCGTTACGGGATGCTTTTGCAGTGCTGTTCTTTGTCTCTGTCGGCATGTTATTTGATCCCATGATCCTGGTGAAAGAGCCGCTGGCCGTGTTGGGTGCGTTGGTGATTGTCGTCATCGGCAAATCCGCCGCCGCCTGGCTGCTGGTTTCGCTGCTGGGTCATTCGCGTCGGACAGCGATGACCATCTCGGTGAGTCTGGCGCAAATCGGCGAGTTTGCCTTTATTCTTGCCGGCCTGGGCATTTCACTTGGCCTGCTTGATGAAGAAGGCCGAAATCTGGTCCTGGCGGCCGCTATCCTTTCTATCATGCTCAATCCGGTTCTGTTTACGCTGCTGGGGCGTTACCTCGCCAAAAATGAAACGATGGAGCAGCAGACGCTGGAAGAAGCGCTGGAAGAAGAACAAGAGATTCCTGTGGATGTCTGCAACCATGCGGTCATCGTTGGCTATGGTCGCGTCGGCAACCTGCTGTGTGAGCAACTGATCAAACTGAATATTCCGGTGGTGGTGGTAGAAAGCTCCATCCCGCGCGTAAAAGCCTTACGGGATCAGGGGATCAGAGCGGTGCTGGCGAATGCCGCCCGCGCCAATACCCTGGCGCTGGCCCGGGTGGACTGTGCCAGTTGGCTGTTAGTCACTATCCCTAACGGCTACGAGGTAGGCGAAATTGTGACGGCAGCACGACAGAAGCAGGCTGATATTGATATTATCGTGCATGCCCATTATGACGATGAAGTGGAGTATATTCTGGAGCGCGGTGCAAACCACGTCGTTATGGGTGAGCGGGAAATTGCCGCCAGTATTATTCAGAAGTTACAGGAAAAGCTAACGCTGCAGGAAGAAAAAACCGTCAGCGAAGGCCAGCACTAATCCATCCCAAACGGCTGTCGCCCCGCTGAACTCTCAGAGATTCAGCGGGGCGTCTGACTTGTCGGCCTTAACGATCCCAGTAGGACTCTTCCAGGCTGTCTTCACGCTCAGGCAAACCGCGCGTCAGTCGGGGCGAATGCTGATTCAGGACCTGATAGCTGACCCGGTTAGCATATTTGCAGACCTGCGCCAGCGACGAATAGGTCAGATAAGCACGCGCATGTTTACTGGAGTTAGGTACGTTGCGGCGATGGTAGTTATTCGCCGTAATGTCATGCAGCAACGCTGCCAGCGCGCCGTCCCCTGCTCCATTGGTATTCATGATCTTCTCCGGGCCGCCCATGTAGGGCGCGATGTGCGAGAAAATGCGTAACGGCTGCTGACAATCCTGTTTACGCATTGCGCGACTGAATTCGTACTGGTTGAATTCAGCAATCGCGCCCGGTAACAAAGGATGGTTGGTTTTACGCTTAAATTCGTCTTCGGTATAGCCCGCCATATATAAACCGGTCGGCCCTGCCGTGCACAGCACCAGATCCACCCACTCCAGCGCCCTGTCCGAGGCCAGTAGCGGGTCGGCCTCGCCCGTCAGCGCCAGCGCCTCTTCTTCGTTCATCGCCACAATCGACACGTGGTCACGCAGGAAATCACGCCAGAACTGAGGATTGTCACCTATCACGTGTTTCGTGCCTAACGTCAGCACCACCGGCACGTTGTGGCGCTTTGCATACTCGATAGCCTGCAGCGTCGCCTGTGGCATCGGTTCACCGTCTTTGCAACGCACCAGATACGAGGTCAGAACCAGCGCGGAAGCGCCCGCAATTACGTCCTCAGGCACACTTTCCGCTTTGAGCTGGTTCATCTGGCCAGGGCTAATCGCAAAGGTCCGATCGCCCTGATCGCCGATCAGGGTGAAACAGCGGCCAATCGCTCCGTCCACACCCTGAAGATAGTTAAGATCCATGCGGCTCGAAGTATTACAAAGGTAACGATACGCATAACCGCCAATCTGAATGTTATTGCACATCACGCCCAGCAATACGGAACGGTCGTCCGCCAGCACGGAGAAATTGTGCAGCGTGTTGCCAATCGTGCCGCCTGCGAACTGGTGAGTAATCAGTTCATCACGCATCAGTTCAGCGTACAGCGCTTCTGCCACGGCATCGTCAATGACCAGCGAATGGCCGGCACTCAGACCATAGCGGACCAGAAAGGCGTCATCGACTTTCGCTTCGATATCGACCAACGTCTGATCGATGCCCACTACCCAACTGCCGTCTTCGTTATCGAATGACGAGGACTGGAGAAGGGGATCGCGCGCGCTGACGGGAAAATAGTGTTTGGATTTACGTTTGCCGGGAAATTTCATGGTGACTGCCGTGAGGAAAAACAGGCAGAGAAGCATATCATATTCTCTGCGACGACTTTAACGCTGCGCGCGAATCCGTAGCACGCCCATCCCGCCCTGCCAGACTCCGGCGCATCTGACGTATCAGCGTATATTCCTGGCAGGCCATCTGATGAACGCCGGGACGTGGCGCCTGCAGGTTCATGACAGCCTGTAGGAGGATGCAGCACGACAGTAATGCGGTTCCGTACCTGTCAGGCAGCAAGGGCCAGAAAACGGTCTGCGACAAGCGCGGCTGGCGTTCAGAGGACAACGAAGAAGGAGAACGCAGGAAAGTATGGATAGATTCACTACAGCAAAAGGGGCCAGTCGTGCCGGCCCCTCTCTGCTTAGCCCAGAATTTTAGCCAGCTCTGCACTCACGTCGGACACATTACGTGTGCCGTCGATTTTGTGGTACTCAGTGTTACCCGCTTCGGCTTCTTTGCTGTAGTAAGCAATCAGCGGTGCGGTTAGCTGATGGTATTCCACCAGACGTTTGCGCACCGTTTCTTCCTGATCGTCTTTACGCGTGGTCAGCTCTTCACCGGTCACGTCATCCTTGCCTTCCACCTTCGGTGGATTGAATTTGACATGGTAAACACGGCCTGATGGCGCATGAACACGGCGACCGACGATGCGTTCAACGATCAGTTCATCCGGCACAGCGAACTCCAGCACATAGTCCACTTTGATACCGGCTTCTTTCATTGCGTCAGCCTGAGGAATGGTGCGTGGGAAACCATCAAGCAGGAAACCGTTTTTGCAATCTTCCTGGGCGATACGCTCTTTAACCAGCGCAATCACCAGCTCATCAGTAACCAGCTTGCCGGCATCCATAATGGCTTTCGCCTGGTTGCCCAGTTCGGTGCCCGCTTTAACCGCTGCACGCAACATGTCGCCAGTGGAGATCTGCGGAATGCCGTATTTCTCCATGATGAATTGGGCTTGAGTCCCCTTACCTGCGCCCGGAGCTCCGAGCAGAATAATACGCATTGCGTAAATCCCCTTGCGAATCGCATTGATGAATCTGAGAAGCGGAAGAACATACCATTATGATCCGCACACCACAAGGAAGGGGCGGATCAACGCAGATCAGTGTACTGACTTTAGCCAGCGATCGCAGTGCGCGATGTCAGTGAAAAGGCATTTTCGGACTGGTGGCGGGTGCAATGCGGCTTTTAAGGCGGTTGCGCAACAAATATGGGTGCAGGAAAGCAGGCAGGAAGGCTGCAGCCAAAAAAAACCGGTGAGGATCTCACCGGTTTCGTCGTCTTACGCCGTCAGCAGTTGGTTCATCCGACGGATAAACTGGTTAGGATCGTCCAGCGTGCCGCGCTCTGCCAGCAGGGCCTGATCCAGTAACAGCTCAATCCACTCACCGAAGCGGGCTTCATCCTGGGTATCTGCCACGCGCTTCACCAGTTGGTGATCGGGGTTGATCTCGAAGATATATTTCACTTCCGGCACGTCCTGTCCTGCCGCCGCGAACAGTTTGGCCATTTGCGTGGTCATCTCGTTTGCATCGGTGGTCACAATCGCAGGCGTATCGGTCAGACGGTGCGTCAGACGGACTTCTTTCACACGTTCGCCCAGCAGCGTTTTCACGCGCTCAACAAAAGGTTCCAGCGCTTTTTCCGCTTCTTTCTGCGCTTCCGTTTCTTCGTCAGCCAGCTTATCCAGCGCTTCATCCGCTTTGCTGACGGACTGGAAGGCCTTACCGTCGAATTCGGTCAGATAGCTCATCATCCATTCATCGATACGATCGGACAGCAGCAGGACCTCAATGCCTTTTTTACGGAACAGCTCCAGATGCGGACTGCTTTTCGCTGCAGCATAGCTGTCGGCGGTAATGTAGTAGATCTTCTCCTGACCCTCGACCATACGGCTGACGTAATCTTCCAGCGACACGGTTTGCGCCGCGCTCTCGCTTTGTGTGGTGGCAAAACGCAGCAGTTTGGCAATCGTCTCTTTGTTGGCGTGATCTTCAGCGGGGCCCTCTTTCAGGACCAGACCAAACTCTTTCCAGAAGGTCTGGTACTTTTCGCTGTCCTCTTTCGCCAGCTTCTCCAGCATCTGCAGAACACGTTTGGTCAACGCGCCGCGCAGATTCTGGGTAACACGGCTGTCCTGCAGAATCTCACGCGATACGTTGAGCGGCAGATCGTTAGAGTCAATCAGGCCGCGCACAAAGCGCAGGTAGTTCGGCATAAACTGCTCGGCGTCATCCATGATAAACACGCGCTGCACGTAGAGTTTCAGACCATGTTTATGGTCGCGGTTCCACATGTCGAACGGTGCGCGAGCCGGGATATATAGCAGGCTGGTGTACTCCTGTTTCCCTTCTACGCGGTTGTGGCTCCATGTCGCCGGATCGCTGAAATCATGGGCAATATGTTTGTAGAACTCTTTGTACTCTTCGTCGCTGATCTCTGACTTGCTGCGGGTCCACAGCGCCTGAGCTTTGTTGATTTTCTCCCAGGTCGTGGTGCCGCTTTCTTCATCTTTGGTTTCGATTTCAACCGGCAACGCAATGTGATCGGAGTATTTACCAATGATGTTGCGGACGCGCCAGCTGTCGAGGAATTCATCTTCGCCTTCACGCAGGTGCAAGGTGATTTCCGTACCGCGATCGGCTTTGCTGATGTCAGCGATGGTATACTCACCTTCACCTGCCGATTCCCAGAACACGCCTTCGTCTTCGGCGGCACCCGCTGCGCGCGTGCGCACCGAGACTTTGTCGGCAACGATAAAGGCCGAGTAGAAACCCACACCGAACTGACCGATCAGCTGACTGTCTTTGGCCTGATCGGAGCCCAGGGATTCCAGAAAGGCTTTGGTGCCGGATTTCGCAATAGTGCCAAGGTTTTCAATCACTTCATCACGGCGCATGCCGATACCGTTATCGCTCAGCGTGATGGTGCGGTTATCCTTATCGACAGAGAGACGCACGCGCAGGTCACCATCGCCTTCGTACAGGCTGGCATCAGACAGCGCGCGGAAGCGCAGTTTATCCGCCGCATCCGAGGCGTTGGAAATCAGTTCACGCAGGAAAATCTCTTTGTTTGAATAGAGAGAATGGATCATCAGGTGCAGAAGTTGTTTTACCTCTGACTGAAAGCCACGAGTCTCTTGTCCTTTCATGGTCATTGCTACCTCAACAGAATCAGATTTAACGAACGTTGAGGAGGATGTGGGGGTACATGCAGGATTTTCAAGCCGGCGTTTTTCACAACGCCGGCAAGCGTTTAAAATTTAATCTTCTGGCGGCCTGCCAGTGAGTGGGATAGCGTGGTGCCATCCACCATTTCCAGTTCGCCGCCCATCGGAACGCCATGCGCAATGCGGCTGGCTTCAACGCCATACTGGCCACATAATTCTGCAATGTAGTTCGCGGTCGCTTCGCCTTCCACGGTGGGGTTGGTCGCCAGGATCACTTCCTGAATCGCTTCCTTCTCCAGACGCTGTTCCAGCCGATCGAGACCGATATCTGCCGGGCCAATGCCATCCAGGGGTGAAAGATGGCCCATCAGAACGAAATAACGGCCGGCAAATTGCCCGGTTTGCTCAATAGCATGGATATCTGCCGGACTTTCCACCACGCAGATCTGACCGTTTTGCTGACGCCGGGGATTGGCGCAGATAGTGCAGATTTCCTGCTCGGTGAAGGTGCGGCAATCGGCACAGTGACCGATTTCCGACATTGCCCGGGTCAGCGCCTGTGCCAGCCGCATTCCCCCACTACGATCGCGCTGTAGCAGTTGGAACGCCATCCGTTGCGCCGACTTCGGCCCAACGCCCGGCAAACAGCGCAATGACTCCATTAAGGACTCTAGCAGTGGGCTGGTTTGCATCAGAACGGCATCTTGAAGCCTGGTGGCAACTGCATGCCTGAAGAGACAGACGCCATTTTCTCTTTCTGCGCTTCATCAATGCGACGCGCCGCGTCGTTGAAGGCGGCAGCGATCAAATCTTCCAGCATGTCTTTGTCATCTTCCAGCAGGCTGGGATCGACTTCCACACGGCGGCAGTTGTGGGCACCATTGATGGTCACTTTGACCATGCCTGCGCCTGATTCACCCGTGACTTCCAGGGCGGCAATTTCTTCCTGAACCTGGGCCATTTTGTCTTGCATCTGCTGGGCCTGTTTCATCAGGTTGCCCAATCCGCCTTTACCAAACATAGTTTTCTCTCTCTGCTGAGGCTACAACGCGGTTTATTCATAACGTTGCAGCGTGTTCAAACGGGTCGAATGCTTTCCTCATCCAAATCGGCATCGAAAAAGCGACGAAGGGTTTGAATGTGGCTGTCACTCAAGATGGACTGACGCGCCTGCGCCAGCTTCTCTTCATAAATGGCCTGACGCCACTCCAGTGGCGTCAATACCGTAGGATTATCGTCTTCAATAACCGACAGTTCAACCTGATGTCCGGCAACCTGACTCAATGCGGCGGTCAGGGCCTGCTGCGCGGAGGCCGAATTCAGGTGGCGCTGGCTGGAACGTAAATGCAGGCAAATACCCTGATCGGTGGTCTCTTTCCAGGCATTCAACGCCAGCTGTTGCACCAGTTTAGGCAGCGGCAAACCGGCCACCTCAGCCGCCCAGGCATCACGCTGCTGGGCTTCTTCAGCCAGCCGTGCGGCCAGCTCAGGATTTTTCTCATGCTCCAGCGCAGAACGCAAGGCTTTTGGCGTGGCGACGGGCGCGGCCGCTTCGGTTACGGGCGTCAGCGCTTTCCAGCGGTACGCCTCTTTTTTTACCGGCGCTTCAGGGGCGCGCTCACGCACACGCTGCTGACTGCGCTCGGTCACCGAGGCCAGTCGCTCAAGGGCAGAACTGGCCGGCCGCGCACCTGGCGCTGCCGGCTCACTCTTTTTTACTTTGTTTGCTCCCTGGCGCAGCAGTTGGGTGCGCGCCTGCAGGAGCTGGCTGGTGGAACTGGACAGTGACGGTTCGGGTGCCGCAGGCGAGACAGACTGCGCGGTTGGTGCCGAAGCGGGTTCGGGTGCCGCCATTTGTGGCCGGGCAGCGGGCGCCGATTCGGTTGGCGACGGCGGTACGTTCTGTACCGGCACCGGCGCTGACTGAGCGGTCAGCGTGGGCCGCGCGATCGGCTCCGCGACGGCCGCTTTGGGATGAAACGCCAGCGCGCGCAATAAGGCCATCTCAATGCCCATACGACGATCGGGCGCAAGGGGTAAATCTTTGCGCCCCATCAGCAGGGTTTGATAATAAAGCTGCAGATCGGCAGGCGGCACGACGCGCGCCAGTTCCCGCAGGCGCAACGCATTGCTTTCTTCATCGTCGTTAAGAGAGGCAGGCAGTAACTGTACCATGGCAATGCGGTGCAGCAGGCGCAGCATCTCAACGAGCAATGCCTCCCAGTCAACCCCGCGCGAAGCTGCCTGCGCCAGCAACGCCATCACCTGTTCTCCGTTGCCGTCGACTACGGCTTCAAGCAGCCCCAGGGGTTGCTCATCGTCAAGCGTCCCGAGCATCGCCCCGACGGTCGCGCTGGTCACGCTGCCCTCGCCCATCGCAATGGCCTGGTCGGTAAGGCTCAGCGCATCGCGCATACTGCCATCGGCAGCTCGGGCCAGCAGTTGCAGCGCCCGCGGTTCCCGGGCGATCTGCTCCTGTTCTAATACGTTGTCGAGCTGCTGACGGATCTGGTCAACATCCAGCGCTTTAAGGTGAAACTGCAGACAACGGGACAGGATTGTCACCGGCAGCTTCTGCGGATCGGTCGTCGCCAGCAGGAATTTAACGTGTGAAGGCGGTTCTTCAAGCGTTTTCAGCAGCGCATTGAAGCTGTGACGCGACAGCATGTGCACTTCATCAATAAGGTAAACTTTAAAGCGGCCGCGGGCGGGCGCATACTGCACGTTATCAAGCAGATCGCGCGTGTCTTCCACTTTGGTGCGCGAGGCGGCATCAATTTCGATGAGATCGACAAAACGGCCGTGTTCGATCTCACGGCAGTTATCGCACTGACCACAGGGCGTGGCGGTGATCCCGGTTTCGCAGTTAAGGCCTTTTGCCAGCAGACGGGCAATCGTGGTTTTCCCTACGCCCCGTGTGCCGGAGAAGAGATAAGCATGATGGATGCGTCCCAGAGACAATCCATTCGCCAGCGCCGTCAGAACATGTTCCTGACCGACAACATCAGCAAACGCCTGTGGACGCCATTTTCGGGCAAGTACCTGATAGCTCATGTGGTTTCGACGAATTTGGATGGAAATGTGAGCGCAGACGCACTGCAACCCCTGTATATGATTGCAGTAGTCTAACAGCTACGCTTTCACCTATCACTCGTTATCTTGAAGCGGTAAAGCGGAATGGCCCCACAGGTGCGCGAGGCCAGAAGCGAGGCTTAGTGGCCGGGGAAATTGACCAGGCTGTAGCTGTCAACGCCCAGCGCCTTGAGGCGGGCTTCCCCTGCCAAATCGAACAGGTTAATAATAAAAGCAGCATCTTTCACTTCACCGCCTGCACGACGGATCAGTTTGATCGTGGCTTCCAGCGTTCCGCCGGTCGCCAGCAGATCGTCGACCACCAGCACGACGTCGCCCGGCTGGATCGCATCTTTGTGCAATTCCAGTTGGTCGGTACCGTATTCCAGCTCGTAGGATTCGCTGTAAGTTTCACGTGGCAGTTTGCCCGGTTTACGCACCGGGACAAAACCCAGCCCCAGCCCCAGGGCAACCGGCGCACCAAAGAGGAAGCCACGCGCTTCTGTGCCGACAACTTTGGTGATGCCTTTATTACGGTAGCGCTCAACCAGCAGGGCGATGGACGCTGCATAGGCGTTCGGGTCTTCCAACAGGCTGGTGACGTCACGGAAAAGAATACCCGGCTTCGGGTAATCAGGAATACTTTTGATACTGTTTTTAATCAGTTCAAGCTGCTGCGCAGTGTCGGTCATAATCTTAAGCCTGGTAAAAAAATTCTGTTTTGCGCAGCTTCAATAGCGCCAATACCTGATTAAAGGTTCAGCGGAAATACATTCATAATGGGAAGCCGCACACGAAGAGGCCCAAATCTAAGCAAATGGCCGGCTAATTGCAACTTTATCGCGGAGGTAAACTGTCGTCTGGTGTTTCTGCCACCACCGGCATCCGCCACATAAACAGCAACAGAAGGCACAACATGATGCCCAGCATGATCCGTACCCACAGCACTGGCACCAGCCACAAGGATAACGCAAATGTCGCCACAATCAGTACGATGGCGCGGCTTTTTGCCCCTGGCGGCATGCCACGATGCTGTTGCCAGTGGCGAATATAGCGACCAAAGGGCGATTTCCAGAGCAGCCAGTGATGAAAACGTGGTGAAGAACGGGCAAAACACCACGCTGCCAGCAGCATGAATGGCGTTGTAGGTAATAAAGGTAATACAATGCCCAGTATGCCAAGCACTATCGCCAGCCAACCCAGGGTTAATAAGACAATGCGTTGCATACCTGCCACCCAGTGCGTTTTCCGTTGCATGACTTTAGCATACCTGCGTTGGGCGCAATGAGTAAGCATCCGACGCGGCAAAGGCTGCATCACTGCCTTCTCACCTTGCGCCAGGCCATCCACAGCCATCCCGACGGCGAGTGTCGCTCGCCGCGTTTTGACAACCAACTCTTTACGACGAAAGGGACCCGACTGGCCGATTATCTGCAGGAAATTGAGCACAACTATCAGCGCCTTTGTCAGGCCGGCGAGGATGTGGAACGTAGCCAGTGGCTGGCGGGTCATCTGGTGGACCAAATCGCCGCCCTGCAGCGTGAAGCCAGTACCCAGCAACTTCGTAGCCGCGCAGAACGTGCCCGGCCTTCCGCCCGTCAGCAAAAATATCTGGAATACCGGGAATATGAGCGTCGACTACAGGCGATGATCGACCAGCGGGAGCAACGGCTGGCGCTGGCAGAAACCTTTGCCGTTCAGCAGCAGTTGAAAAAAGACCTGGAGGTACTGGAAGGCCGTATGGCACGCTGCCGGCAGGCGATCCGCTCGGTGGAGTGGGCAATGTCACTGTCAGACAGCCCGTTTAGCAGTTAATGCGCTATCTTTGCAAGACCGCCATCGCAGGATGGCACGCTTATCAGGCCCATGATACAACGTCGCAGGAGGAATGATGTCCCTGGAAACGGCCCCCGAAGAGGTCAAACTGGCGGTAGATTTGATTCAGCTGTTTGAAGAACACCAACTGTCGGTGGAAACGGTGTTGTCCGCCCTGGCCATTGTTCAGCGCGATTACGAAAAGAAACGCGACGAACAGCGCAAAGACTAAGCCTTTTTTGCCAGCGTCGGACTTAAGCGCAACATATCAATCAGGGCATCCACCAGTTCGGGCGCATCGGCAACCAGATCGAATTTGCCAGGCGTAAAAAGCCAGCTTTCCATCATGCCATTGACATAGCTGCGCATGATTAACGCCGCCTGTCGGGTCTGGAACGTTTCTGGAAGTTGCCCGGCATCAATGCACTGACGCAGTACGTCTTCAATTTCGTTGTAACGCTCAAGCAACAGACTTTGCTGGATACTTTTTACGGCAGCCATTTCCCCGACAAATTCGCATTTATGAAAGATGATTTCCATCAACGCACGGCGCTGCGGATCGCGCGCAGTCGCCTGAAAGATATAGACCAGCATCGCCCGTAAAATGGAGAGTGGATCACCGGGGTATTTTGTTTGATACTCAAGTTTCACTTCATTAAGCCCGGCATCGCAGCGAAGCCATATTTCGTTCAACAAATCGGCTTTGTTTTTGAAATGCCAGTAGATAGCGCCACGGGTTACGCTGGCTGCAGAAGCGATGTCCGCCAGGGAGGTGGCTGAAACCCCCTCTTTCGAAAACAGAGCAAGGGCGGCGTCCAGAATTTGATGCCGGGTTTCAAGAGCTTGCGCTTTGGTTTTTCGTGCCATAGGGGACTTTTTTTACAAACAGGTAAGTTTACATACATTTGTGAATGTATGTACCATAGCACGAGCTAAAATAATACGCAGCAATGGGTTCATGGCTTTGTGATCCATTGATCATTTGATATCGGACTCTAGAGGTTTATTTATGAACAAATTCAGAGGGTTAACGCCTCTGGCGGCCGTCCTGATGCTCTCAGGCAGCTTTGTGTTAACAGGATGTGACGGAAATAAATCCGACCAGGCCGCCCAACAACAGCCGCCGGAAGTCGGTGTTGTCACCGTTAAAAGTGAACCCCTAAAAATTTCGACCGAACTGCCTGGCCGTACCCTGGCTTACCGTATTGCCGAAGTGCGTCCGCAGGTTTCCGGTATCATTCTGAAGCGTAACTTTATTGAAGGCAGTGAGATTAAAGCCGGTGAATCGCTCTATCAGATCGATCCCGCGACCTATCAGGCGTCCTATGACAGCGCCAAAGCCGATTTAGCGAAAGCAGAGGCTAATGCACGTATAGCGCAACTGACGGTCAATCGTTATAAGCCGCTGCTTGGCACCAAATATATCAGTCAGCAGGACTACGATAATGCCGTCGCCACCGCGGCACAAAACAATGCGGCCGTTCAGGCCGCGAAGGCTAACGTAGAAACCGCACGCATTAACCTGGCGTACACAAAAGTCTCTTCGCCTATCAGTGGCCGCATTGGTAAGTCATCCGTTACAGAAGGTGCGCTGGTACAAAGCGGGCAAACCACAGCGCTGGCCACGGTGCAGCAGTTGGATCCAATGTATGTCGATGTTACCCAGTCGAGTGAAGATTTCCTGCGTCTGCGTTCAGAACTGGAGTCCGGTCAGCTGAAACAGAACGATGGCAAAGCCAACGTTACCCTGCTGATGCAGAATGGTAAAAACTATGCTCAGCCGGGTACGCTGGAGTTCTCGGATGTGACCGTTGATCAAACCACCGGCTCGATCACCCTGCGCGCGATCTTCCCTAACCCTGATAAAGCCTTGCTGCCAGGGATGTTTGTACGTGCCCGTCTGGATGAAGGCACCAATCCAAACGCCCTGCTCGTTCCTCAGCAGGCGGTAACGCGCACACCAACCGGTGACGCCTCTGTCATGGTGGTCGGCGCGGACAACAAAGTTGAAGCACGTAAGATCAAAGCAGCCCAGGCTATTGGCGATAAATGGCTGGTAACAGAAGGTTTGAAAGCGGGCGAGCGTGTGATCTTTACAGGTCTGCAGCGTGCAAAACCGGGTGCACAAGTTACACCTAAAGAAGTCACAGACGATGCAAAAGCCGCAAAAGGTGATCCCTCTCAGGCCCAGTCTGCTAAAACATCGTCCTAACAGGAGCCGTTGATACATGGCTAAGTTCTTTATCGATCGCCCAATCTTTGCGTGGGTGCTGGCTATTATCGTCATGCTGGCGGGCGCGTTATCGATTATTAAATTACCGATTGAGCAATATCCCAATGTTGCGCCACCGGCCATTGAGATTCAGGCCAACTACCCTGGTGCTGACGCGAAAACGTTGCAAGACTCGGTGACGCAGGTCATCGAACAAAACATGAACGGCATTGATGGCCTGATGTATATGTCATCAAGCAGTGATTCCTCGGGTGCTCTGACGCTGACTATCTCCTTCCAGTCAGGGACTGACGCGGATATCGCGCAGGTTCAGGTACAGAACAAACTGCAGCTGGCAATGCCACTGCTGCCTCAGGAAGTGCAACAACAGGGGATTCAGGTTAAAAAATCCTCCAGTAGCTTCCTGATGGTAGCGGGTTTCATCAGCGATGATGGCAGCATGACGCAGAACGATATTGCTGACTATGTTGCCTCTAACATCAAAGATCCCATCAGCCGTACGCCTGGCGTGGGTGATACCCAGGTCTTTGGTGCGCAGTACGCGATGCGCATCTGGATGGATCCGAGTAAGTTAAATAACTATCAGCTGACGCCGGTTGATGTGATCAATGCGCTTAAAACCCAGAACGCCCAGGTGGCTGCCGGTCAGTTAGGCGGAACACCGCCGGTGCCGGGACAGCAGCTGAACGCCTCAATTATTGCGCAAACGCGTCTGACCTCCACCAAAGAGTTCGGCAACATTCTGCTGAAAGTGAATAACGATGGCTCTCAGGTGCGTCTGCGCGATGTGGCACAGATCGAACTGGGTGGTGAAAACTACGAGATCATTGCGCGCTATAACGGTAAGCCTGCGTCCGGTATCGGTATCAAACTGGCGACTGGCGCTAACGCCCTGAATACCGCCGAAGCCGTTAAAGCCGAACTGGCTAAGCTGCAGCCAACGTTCCCGGCGGGAATGAAGGTCGTTTATCCTTACGACACCACACCGTTCGTTAAAATTTCTATTTTCGAAGTGGTGAAAACACTGATGGAAGCGATTCTGTTGGTGTTCCTGGTGATGTATCTGTTCCTGCAAAACTTCCGAGCCACGCTGATTCCGACTATTGCCGTCCCGGTTGTGTTGCTGGGGACCTTCGCCATTATCGGCGCCTTTGGTTACTCGATAAACACCCTGACGATGTTCGGGATGGTGCTGGCCATCGGCCTGTTGGTGGATGACGCCATCGTGGTGGTCGAAAACGTCGAGCGCGTCATGGTGGAGGAAGGACTGCCACCGAAAGAAGCGACCAAGCGCTCGATGGAGCAGATTCAGGGCGCACTGGTCGGTATTGCCCTGGTGCTGTCAGCGGTCTTTATTCCCATGGCTTTCTTTGGTGGATCGACCGGCGTGATTTATCGTCAGTTCTCCATCACCATCGTGTCGGCCATGGCGCTGTCAGTACTGGTTGCGTTGATTCTGACGCCCGCACTCTGCGCCACTATGCTCAAGCCGGTGAAAAAAGGCGATCACGGTGCCACCAAAGGCTTCTTTGGCTGGTTCAACCGCCTGTTTGACAAGAGTACGCATCACTATGTTGACAGCGTAGGTCACATCGTTCGCGGTACGGGTCGCTATCTGCTGCTTTATCTGCTGATTGTGCTGGGAATGGCGTTTCTGTTCCTGCGTCTGCCTTCATCGTTCCTGCCGGAAGAAGATCAGGGCCTGTTACTGGCTCAGGCTCAGCTCCCTGCCGGTGCTACACAAGAGCGCACGCAGAAAGTGCTGGATCAGGTTTCTGATTACTTCCTGACGAAAGAAAAAGACTCGGTGAAATCTGTCTTTACCGTTGCGGGCTTTGGCTTTGCGGGCCGTGGACAGAATACCGGTATTGCCTTCGTCAGCCTCAAGCCGTGGGATGAGCGTACCAGCAGCGACATGAAAGTGCCTGCGATCCAGGGACGTGCAATGCAAGCGCTGGCGCGAATTAAAGACGGTATGGTCTTTGCGTTTAACCTGCCTGCCATTATCGAGTTAGGTAACGCGACCGGCTTTGACTTTGAACTTATCGATCAGGGTAACCTGGGACATGAAAAGCTGACGCAGGCGCGTAACCAGCTGTTTGGCATGATCGCACAACATCCGGATACGCTGGTCGGTGTGCGTCCCAACGGTCTGGAAGATACGCCGCAGTTCAAACTGGATATCGATCAGGAGAAAGCCCAGGCACTGGGTGTCTCACTCAGTGATATCAATACCACGCTGGGCGCATCCTGGGGCGGCTCTTACGTTAATGACTTCATTGACCGCGGTCGTGTGAAGAAAGTCTACGTGATGGGTAAAGCTGATGCGCGTATGCTGCCTGACGACATCAATAAGTGGTATGTCCGAAACAGCAACGGCGAGATGGTGCCCTTCTCTGCCTTCTCATCAGCACGCTGGCAGTATGGTTCACCGCGTCTGGAACGTTACAACGGTTTACCGTCTATGGAAATCCTGGGGCAGGCAGCCCCTGGCAAGAGCTCCGGTGATGCCATGAACCTGATGGAAGAACTGGCTTCGAAACTGCCGTCGGGCATTGGCTTTGACTGGACCGGGATGTCCTATCAGGAACGTCTGTCGGGTAACCAGGCACCTGCCTTGTATGCCATTTCACTGATCGTCGTGTTCCTGTGCCTCGCGGCCCTCTATGAGAGCTGGTCCATTCCGTTCTCGGTCATGCTGGTGGTTCCGCTGGGCGTGGTCGGTGCATTGATCTTTACGACCTTGCGCGGACTGAGCAATGACGTTTACTTTGTCGTGGGGTTACTGACCACTATTGGCCTCTCGGCGAAGAACGCCATCCTGATTGTGGAATTTGCGAAGGACCTGATGGAGAAAGAAGGCAAAGGGCTGGTGGAAGCCACGCTTGAAGCCTGCCGTATGCGTCTGCGTCCTATCCTGATGACCTCACTGGCGTTTATTCTGGGCGTACTGCCGCTGGCCATCAGTACCGGTGCCGGCTCTGGTGCACAGAATGCGGTCGGTACGGGCGTCATGGGCGGGATGGTGACCGCGACCGCGCTGGCCATCTTCTTCGTACCGGTATTCTTTGTGGTGGTGCGTCGTCGCTTTGGTAAAAACAAAGCCGAGATCGAAAAGGGTCATCCCGTCGATCATCCTGACCACTCGCATTAATCTGTAAACTAAAAGGCCGCATCAGCGGCCTTTTTTAATGCCTCACGCCGTCTCTTTTTTGACAGCCGCAGGGATACGATGACGCTGGCTTGTATTATCGCGATAACTTCCTGTCCACTCGGGGTGAACGCTGCCTTCCTCACCCTCTTTTACATTCAGGCTGGTCACGCCCGGCGCGCTCCCGGATGACCTGACGAGTCGCTTTGCTTCTTTTCGGTCTTAACCGGTTCACGCTGATTTCACACCCGCTTCTTTCTCTTGTCTCTGCCCGGCTTCTTACCCTCTCGTCAGACTGCGCTGACGTGTCACGCGGCTGACAAGCATGTCTGAAGCCACTTTGTCTTTATGGCAGCGCAAATCTGTTCTTTCCTGTCTGCCTGAAGCACGGTCTGCCCTGCGCCTGTTCTCAGTCAGCGACAGCGTGCTATCCGTTGCACGGTTTGCCCGCCATCGCCGCCCCGCTGTTTCCCCTGGGTTTTACAGGGTTGCATTCATATCGGCCACGGCGCATAATATCGTTATATTATAACATTACACTGGTGAGAAGTATGAAAGCGAATATTCATCCCTCCTATCGTGCCGTGGTGTTCCATGACACCTCGGCTGATGTCTTTTTCAAAATCGGTTCAACAATCAAAACCGACCGTACCGTTGAGTTTGAAGGCGAAACCCTGCCGTATGTGACGCTTGATGTCTCCTCGGCCTCTCATGTGTTTTACACCGGTAAGCAGAAAGACTTTGCCAAAGAAGGCAGTACCGCGCGCTTTAATCAGCGTTTTGGGCGTTTTCTGGGTCGGAAATAAGCGAGGGCAACATGCAGGTACTCAGCTCACTCCGTTGCGCAAAGCGTCGCCATCGGGATTGCAAAGTCGTTCGGCGTAAAGGCCGTATCTATGTCATCTGCAAAACGAATCCGCGCTTTAAAGCCGTGCAGGGAAGAAAGAAAAAACGTTGATGTGTCGTGAATCTTAGCCGGACTGTCTCTTTCGAGCCATTCCGGCTTTTTTTATGCTTAGCGCATGCTCTTGAGCATCACGTCAACGTTGTGTTTAAACGCGGCTTCATAGGTCGGCGCCGGTCCGGACGCGTTGGACAGCGCTTCCGGATAAAGCTCACCACCCGGCTTCGCGCCTGTCGCGCTGGCAATCTGTTTCACCAGACGGGGATCGGTCTGATTTTCCATAAAGTAGGTTTTGATATGCTCCTGCTTAAGTTGGGTGATCAAACTGGCTACATCGCTGGCGCTGGCTTCCGCTTCGGTGGAGAAACCAACCGGCGCAAGGAACGTGACGCCATAGCGTTGCCCAAAGTAACCGAAAGCATCATGGCTGGTCAGCACCTTACGTTTTTGCTGCGGAATGGCGGCAAAAGAGGTTTTGGCCCAGGCGTCCAGCTTTTGCAGTTGCTGAATATATTTTTCGCCGCGCTGACGGATATCTTCAGCGTCCTGGGGATCGGCCTTGATTAACGCATTCATTACGTTTTTGGCATAAATGGTGCCGTTATACATGCTGTTCCACGCATGGGGATCGGTAATGGTTTTGCCATCCTCTTCCATCGTGCGGGTTTCAATCCCTGTCGAGGCCACTACGGGCTCCCCTTTATAACCTGAGGCCGTCACCAGACGGTTCATCCAGCCCTCCAGACCAAGTCCGCTGACAAACACCACATCGGCTTTTGCCAGCGCTTCGCTGTCCTGCGGCGTCGGTTCAAAAGTATGGGGATCGCCATTGGGCCCGACCAGGCTTTTAACATGAACATGATCGCCGCCAATTTGTTTGACGATATCGGCCAGCACGGTAAAACTCGCCACCGCATCGATCGTTTTCGCCATGGTGAAGGGGCTGACGACTAATGCACCGATTGCCAGACTAATGGGTAATATCTTCATCGCTACCTCTGATTAATGGCGGCGCAGAATGCCACCGCACGGCCCTGTTAAGATGGAGAGAAAAAACAACATTGCGGCACTCAACACCACCGCCGGTCCGGCCGGCAGTGAAAAGTGCCAGGAAAGGACTAACCCCGTAAATGCCGACAGGACAGCCATCAACATGGCCGCGCCCAGCATCAGTACCAGATGACGGCTCCAGAATCGCGCGCTGGCGGCAGGCAACATCATCAGCCCGACCGACATCAGCGTGCCCAGCACCTGAAAACCCGCCACCAGGTTAAGCACCACCAGCGTCAGGAAAATACCGTGCACCAGCGGTGCGCTCCATTTACCTTGCGCACGCAGAAAATCCGCGTCAAAAGCGTCAATAACCAGAGGGCGATAGATCACCGCCAGCATCAAGAGGGTAAACGCGGCGATGCTGCCCACCACGATCAGGGCCGGGTTGTCCACCGCCAGCAATGAACCGAACAGGACGTGAAGCAGATCCACGCTGGAGCCACGCAGTGACACTAACGTCACGCCCAGCGCCAGCGAACCCAGATAGAAGCCGGCAAAACTCGCATCTTCTTTTAGTGGCGTATAACGGCTGACCGCACCGGACAATAACGCCACCGCCAGCCCCGCTATCAGCCCACCCACGCCCATCGCAACAAGGGATAAGCCTGAGATTAAATAGCCAATGGCGGCACCGGGCAGTACGGCATGGGATAACGCATCACCGATCAGGCTCATACGCCGTAAGGAGAGAAAGACGCCCAGCGGGGTGGCACTGAATGCCAGAGCAATACAGGCCACCAGCGCCCTGCGCATAAAGCTGAATTCAATAAAAGGTTGAATAAGCGTCACGGGGCAATGCTCCGTAACGGCGTCATAGCAACCGCACTGCGCTGATGCGATCCCTCATCCATTGACAGCACATCCGTAAAATAACGTTCAACTAACGGACGGTCATGCAACACGACCAGCAGCGTCGTGCCCGCCTGCTGCTGCTGCTGCAGAATTGACATCAGTAACGCCACCGTTTTGCTGTCAATGCCGTTAAAAGGCTCATCCAGCAGCCACAAGCGACTACGTTGCAGCATGAGCCGGGCAAACAGGACACGCTGTAGCTGGCCGCCAGACAATGTCGCGGGCTGAGCATCCGCATAATCACGCATCTGCACCGCATCCAGCGCGGCGTTTATCTCATTGCGCAGTGCCCGGTTAATGCCGCCAAACCAGCCACAGCGCGGCCAGCAGCCAATAGAAACCAGCTCAAACACGGTGAGCGGGAAACGCGTTTCCAGTTCGCTACGTTGCGGCAACCAGCCCACTTCACGGCGCGAGATCCGCACATCACACTGCCCGCTTACCGGGGGTAATAATCCGGCGATCGTCTTTATCAGGGTAGATTTACCGCTGCCGTTGGCACCGATTAAGGCGGTCATACTGCCCTGCGCCAGTTCTGTTGTCACAACGGGCGTGACCGCGCGTCCCTGATAACCTGCCTGCAAATGCCTGAACGTTATCACGGCTGCATTCCCCACCACAGCGCCAGCGCCAGTACGGCGATTAACATCAATGCCACCAACAGCCGTCCACCGAGTGACATCAACAGTCCACTTTGATTCATCACTACACCAAAAATGTTATAACATAACAACCATCATACCCGATGTTGTCCGCCCACTGGCACGGCAATGTGTTTCAAAAAATAAACCAGGGCACAAATTGCCCGTATAAGGCCCAATAAGAAGCAACAGTGAATCAATCACTTGCTTAAATGAGAGCATCACAGCGCAATATTGCTGAAGAGGGGGACTTGCAAAGCGACAAAAGAACATCAATGATGGGTCTGAAGACATTTATTATGAGTACGCTATGTCAGTAAGCATTGAATGTGATGTTGCGCAGAATGAAACGGATTGCGTAAAATTAGCTACAATCATTAAACGGAATATTCTCAAAATAACAGAATCTCTGGTTGGCGATTTGCAATGGTATTCCGCAAACGCTCAGTTAGTACCAGACAGTTTAAAAGTTATTGATGTTCAGATGACCGGACCGAATAGATTTAAGTTACTTTACGATTTCCAGTGGAATTTATTTAATCCTTGTCTGGATTTAAATGAAACCATTACGCAAAATGAACAAGTCAGTTTTCATATCGGCCCTGCCGCGCTTGTGTTTGAGCCCATTGAGAATCACCGTCCCTCACCCGGAGATGAATTGTAATATTTAGTAATGGAGGTGAGCAGAACTAATGATTTTACACTATCCTTAATGCAGTCCGTTAATTATAAGCCCAACCACCACTTCCTGGCCGCTTCACCGAACCTGGCCGCATTGCGGTAACTTTGCTAGCTACGGAGGGGAAAAAGATGGACGAATACTCACCGAAACGGCATGATATTGCCCAGCTTAAATACGTGTGTGAGAGTTTGTTTGACGCCAGTATGGCAACATTAACCGACAGCCATCATGGCTGGGTAAATGACCCTACTGCCGATGGTAATTTACAGCTGAACGATCTGATAGAGCATATCGCCTCTTTCACCATGAATTACAAAATTAAGCATGCAGAAGACGAAGCGCTGATTACCCAAATCGATGAATATCTTGATGATACTTTTATGCTATTTAGCAACTATAGCGTTAACACTCAGGATCTGCAGCGCTGGCAACGTTCAGCAAAACGTTTATTTAATCTGTTTCAAGAAGAGTGCGCTTATCTTCAACAGCCAAGCCATTCATTATAGTACTGACGTGAGAACGGTTTATTTATGAACAAAACCCTGACTAAAACTGATTATTTGATGCGACTGAGACGTTGTCGCTCAATTGACACGCTCGAAAGAGTGATTGAGAAAAATAAGTATGAATTGTCCGATGATGAATTAGCCGTATTTTACTCCGCAGCCGATCACCGCCTGGCTGAACTGACGATGAACAAACTGTATGACAAAGTCCCCGTGTCAGTATGGAAATTTGTACGCTAAGTTAATTTTTGCGTTACGTTTAATCTGATTTAACCCGCCCGTTTCTGTTCGACTCGCCTGCCGGCAATGGATCGGCCCAGGCGAGCTTTGCCTGCCTGCGAAGAAAGAGGCGTGTCAAAAAAAGCGAGTGACAAGAGAGGAATCGGGTGGAGACAAAATGGTGGAGGCCCTGCCAGCTACATCCCGGCACACGCGTCACCTGCTGCGGCTGCTTCCTTCCGGACCTGACCGAGTTCACAAGCTAGCATTGCGGGAGAACCAACAGGGCCCCCATTGACAAGCCCTCATATCGAGAGCGCAGGCATTATCGGGGAAGCCTATGGCAATTGCAAGCCTGGCATGGATGACCGTTGGTTTCTTGTACGATCCCTGTAAATTACCCCCTTTATGTTAGCATTATGGTTCTTTTACTGGCAGGTAAGCCTATGGACTCAACCACTGACGGCTTTAAACAACGTATCTGGCAAATTGTGGCCGCCATTCCGCCCGGCAAGGTTACCACCTATGGCGATGTGGCATTACTGGCAGGCTCACCCCGTGCGGCGCGCCAGGTGGGCGGCGTTCTGAGCCGCTTACCGGAAGGCAGTACGCTTCCCTGGCATCGGGTGATTAACCGTCACGGTACGCTTTCGCTCCAGGGCGAACGTTTTTTTCGTCAGCGTGAAGCGCTGGAAGCGGAAGGCGTGGAAGTTACAGAGGCAGGTCAGATCGATCTGGCCAAGTTTCGCTGGCAGTTTTAATACTGCAGGGCGGCACAGCGCGCCGCCCTGCCTCAGAGCCTTACATCGTTGTCGATGCCGGCACGGCGGCGGACGGCGTAACCTGCGTGGGCGATGTCGGTGGCACAGTGGTGACGGCGCCAGGCTGAGTCTTCATCGGTACAGAAGGCACGGGCACTAACACCAGATCGGCTTTGGTGCCGCCCTGATTCACGACCGGTTTCACTTCTTCCGTGACAAAGGCCAGCTTGCCATTAACCGTAATAGCTGCGCTCAACAGAATGCGTGCATTTGGCTGAACATCCGCTGGGTTAAACGGCAGTATGAAATGGAATGGCGCCTGTTTTCCGTCGGTGCGAACCACGCGCTGTGCCAACACTTTGGACGGTGCATCTGCCACCGATGCATCAGACAGGGTCACTGTCAGGGCTGCATCAGGCGGTAACGCGATACGCTGACGAATATAAACCGCCCCGCTTACATTAGGCTGAGCGATGGTCGCCGTTTGTCCTGCGACCGCAGAGCCCAATGTCGGTGTCGGTACTGGTTTTCCTTTATGGGCACAACCTGCGAGAGCCATGGCCATCGCGACGCCACTTAACACATGCCAGAATTTCATCGATGTCGTCTCCTTTTGATCAGAATGATTTTTAGCAGTGAATCTTTATTACAGCGTTTCACTCGCCGTATAGCTTTAATGTTGGCACAAAATCAAAAGTTTGCCTGGTTGGATGAAAGTCCAAAAGTGTGGTTGACGGAAACTGGTCGGATCTTTCACACTTAACAAAATACATTTTCTCAGGATAGCGCCATGAGTCAGGCACTCGAAAATCTGCTTAATCTTATTCATCTGGAAAAACTCGACGAGGGGTTATTTCGCGGCCAGAGCGAAGATTTGGGCCTGCGTCAGGTCTTTGGCGGTCAGGTCGTTGGACAGGCTCTCTTTGCGGCCAAACAGACCGTTCCCGAGGATCGGGGCGTTCACTCCTTTCACAGCTATTTTCTTCGCCCCGGCGACAGCCAAAAGGCGATTATTTACGATGTTGAAAGTCTGCGCGACGGCAAAAGTTTTAGCGCGCGCCGCGTCAGTGCCATCCAAAATGGTCAGCCGATCTTTTATATGACGGCATCCTTCCAGTCTCCGGAAAGCGGGTTTGAACATCAAAAACCGATGCCGCAGGTTAAAGGACCGGAAAACCTGGCCAACGAGCAGCAAATGGCGCAAAAAATGGCGCATATGCTGCCGGAAAAATTACGCGAAAAATTTGTCGCTGAACGCCCGCTGGAAATCCGCCCGGTACAGATCCACAACCCGTTAAGAGGCCATGTCGATAAACCGCAGCGTCAGGTGTGGATTCGGGCCAATGGCACCCTGCCCGACGATGTGCGTATCCATCAGTATCTCCTTGGCTATGCGTCCGATCTCAACTTTCTGCCTGTGGCCTTACAACCGCATGGTAAAGGTTTTCTTGAAGCCGATATGCAGGTGGCGACCATTGATCACTCTATGTGGTTCCATCGGCCACTGAACTTCAATGACTGGCTGCTTTACAGCGTGGAAAGCACCTCAGCATCGGGTGCACGCGGCTTTGTTCGCGGGGAGTTTTACAATCAACAGGGTGAGCTGGTCGCGTCTACCGTGCAGGAAGGCGTTATGCGTCAGCGCAGCGAATAGCAAAAAGGGGCGAATCATCGCCCCTTTTTATTTATTCAGACTGACAAGTTACTGGTTGTAAGCGTTCTCGCCATGGCTGTTGACGTCCAGACCTTCGCGCTCCTGCTCTTCCGGTACGCGCAGACCGACGATCATATCGGCCAGTTTAAAGCCAATAAAGGCAACGACGGCAGACCAGACAATGGTAACGCCCACGCTCAGCAACTGAATCGCAACCTGATGGCCCATGGTCACGCCAGGCGCATAACCCACGCCGCCAAGTGAAGATGAAGCAAACACGCCGGTCAGGATACAACCGATGATGCCACAGACACCGTGGACACCGAACACATCGCAGGGATCGTCAACGCGCAGCCATTTTTTCAGCGTTGTCACGCCCCAGATACCTGCCAGACCACCCACGATACCGATGATCAGCGCGCCGCCAACACCGACATAACCACAAGCCGGCGTGATGGCAACCAGACCAGCAATAAAGCCAGAACAGGCACCTAACAAAGACGGTTTACCACGCAGCGCCCACTCGCCAAAAGTCCAGGCCAGCACCGCACCCGCCGTCGCAACCACGGTATTCAGGAAGGCCAGAGCAGCAATTTCATTCGCAGCGGAAGCTGAACCGGCGTTAAAACCAAACCAGCCAACATACAGAATCGCAGTACCGGTGAACACCATCGGCAGGTTGTGTGGTTTGAATGCTTCTTTGCCAAAACCGGCACGTTTGCCCACCAGGTAAGCACCAACCAGACCGGCTACCGCAGCGTTAATGTGCACCACCGTGCCGCCCGCGAAGTCCAGTGCGCCATCCTGAGCCAGTAAGCCGCCCGCCCAGACCATATGCGCAATGGGAAGATAAGCCAGGGTCAGCCAGACACCGACAAAAATCAGCACCGCGGAGAAACGGATACGTTCCGCCAGCGCACCGACGACCAGACCGACCGTGATACAGGCAAAGGATGCCTGGAACGCGACGTGAATATACTGATAAAAGGTGCCCATGACGGCGGTCAGTGCAATGTTTTTCAGCATGGACCAGTTGAAGCTGCCAAAGAAGGCATTGCCTTCGCTGAAGGCCAGTGAGTAGCCATAAACCACCCACAGTACGCACACCAGCGAGAAGGTCACCGCAACCTGTGTGAGCATCGACAGCACGTTTTTACTGCGGATCAGGCCGCCGTAAAACAGTGCAATCCCAGGAATTGACATAAACAGCACCAGTGCGGTGCAAATCATCATAAAGGCGTTGTCGGCTTTGTCCGCTACGGCAGGTGCCGCCATCGCCAGCGACGGTAACAGTGCCAGGCTGGTCAGGCCCAACTTGGTCAGCATTTTATTCATTTTTTTCCATCCCATCACATTACTGAGTCTTGTTTACAGTGCGGCTTCGTCGGTTTCGCCGGTACGTATGCGAATCACGCGCTGCAGTTCAGCAACGAAAATCTTGCCGTCGCCAATTTTTCCGGTGTAAGCCGCTTTACTGATTACGTCCACTACTTCGTCCAGTTGGTCATCGGCAATGGCGATATCAATTTTTACTTTCGGCAGAAAATTTACGCTGTATTCCGCCCCGCGATAGAGTTCAGCATGTCCTTTCTGACGCCCAAAACCTTTAACTTCGGAGACGGTCAGTCCCTGAATACCAATTGAAGACAATGCTTCTCGCACATCTTCCAGCTTGAACGGCTTAATCACGACGGTAACCAGCTTCATAGCCTCTCCTTAAGGATTAAAATAGGTCGGTCTCATGGACACGGAGAGACTTAAGCAAAGCCTGTGCCAGATATAATCAGTGGGCAAAATCACTATTCAGGCTGCGATAGAATCAGGGTTAGGAAACGCAGAATAAATAAGCAGGACGCAGTGACGGGATGACTAAGCGAAGCGGATGCACGCTTTTGGTGCTGTTAAGCACAAAGACGTGCATCCAAACGGGTCAACAAGGAAAAAATGCGCAAAAAAGGTGCAGATCATCCGGCGCTGGTTAGCGCCTCATCCGATTCGAGCTGATCACCTGCCTGCTGCAACTGGTACATTTGCCAGTAACGTCCTTGTAAGGCCAGCAGCTGCTGATGATTCCCCTGCTCGACAACGCGGCCACGGTGCAAAACCAGAATCGTATCGGCCTCGGTGATAGTGGAAAGACGGTGAGCGATCACTACCAGGGTCGTATATTGACGTAAGGTGCGCAGCGTGTGTTGGATCGCCTGCTCCGTGCCGGAGTCAATATTCGCGGTAGCTTCATCCAGTATTAAAATCTGCGGCAGTTGCACCAGCACCCGAGCCAGGGCCAGTAACTGTTTCTGCCCTACCGAGAGATTATTACCCTGCTCTCCCAGTCGGGTATGGATACCGTCAGGCAAGGCGCGCGCCAGCGGGGCCAGCTGTACCTGTTCAAGTACCGACCAGACCGCCTCTTCACTGATATCCCGACCCAGCCGTACATTCGCTAACAGCGTGTCGGCCAGCACCACCGGATCCTGCTGTACCATCGCGATACCGCGACGCAGTGCCTCATGGGAATACTGGTTAAGCGGACGATCGTCCAGGCGCACCTCGCCGCGCGTGGCGGGGTAATAGCCCATCAGCAAATTTGCCAGTGTGCTCTTGCCGCTGCCGGTATGTCCCACCAGGGCGACAAAGCCCCGCGAAGGCACGTCGAGATCAATATTACTCAGCACCTCACGATCGTCCCGGTAGGCAAAGCTCAGGTTCTCCAGCGTAATGCGTCCCGATTGCAGAGGCCGATCGTCATGACCGTAATGCTGCTGTGGCGCATCCATGAGTTCAAAAATACGTTCGCCCGCCACGACCGCCTGTTGCAGCATCGACTGCTGGGTGGTCAGTTCGATCAGCGGTTCATTGAGGCGCCCCAGATAGGTAATAAAGGCGTAAAGTACCCCAACTTCAAACACACCCGGCACCGAAAAGCTGAACAGCAACAGTAATCCGCAGAGTATCAGCGCGGAGAACAGGCTCAGCAGCGGTCGTAGCAGGAAACCATCCAGCCTGAGCGTTTCCATGCGCGCCAGATAATGTGAACGGCTGGCCTCCAGCATGCGTTCACCAAAGCGCGCCTGCTGGCGAAACTGTTGTATCACGCTCATTCCGCTGATGACTTCATTGAAGCCATTATTAATGTCTGCCAGGTAGCTGCGTACACGACGGGCTATCGGCGTGCTGTAGCGCTGATAAATCAGCATCACAATGAGCACCATCGGGAAAATTAACATCGCCACCAGCGCCATGCGCCAGTCCAGACTAAACATCGCCACCATCATGGCACCGACCAGCGCGGCGCTACGCAGCACCGTTGCCACCACCGTGACGTACAGATCCCGAACAACTTCGGTATCATTCGTGACCCGGGAAATAATTTGCCCGACCGGCTGCGTATCAAAGGCGCCGAGCGGCTGGCGCAGTGCCGCATTCATGGCGTCGGTACGCAGGCGCTGTACCACGCCAATGGCGGCCCGGTTAAACAGTAAGGCCTGCCAGTAATGCAAAGCGGCAGCCAGAAGCTGCAACAGGATAAAACTTACGACCAGTCCCGCCACCGTGCCCCACGGCATCTGATGCTTTGCGACCAGATTATCAATAAAATAGCTCACCAGAACCGGACCGGTCACTTCTGCCGCGGCCGCAATCCACAGCATCAACACGGCCAAAGACAATGACTTGCGCCACGGGCTGCCATAACTGAGCAGGCGTTTGAGCGTTGGCCACATACGTTGTGATTTAGCCATGTGCCACCTCTTCTTCCCTCTCATCGTCGTCCAGTGCCGCTTCCAGCTGTTGGTAACGGTACATATCGCGATACCAGCCAGGCATATTCGCCAGCCCGGCATGATCGCCACGTTGTGCCACCGTGCCTTTTTGCAGCACCAGAATTTCGCTGGCCTCTGTCAGCGCCGACAAACGATGCGCACTGATAATGATCGTTCGCCCTCTGCCCCACTGCCGCAGATTATGCAGGATGTCGTGTTCAGTGCGACCATCAACCGCCGAGAGTGCATCATCAAGCACCAGAATTTCCGCATTCATCAGCAAGGCACGGGCGATGGAAATACGTTGTTTTTGACCACCCGACAGCATGACGCCGCGCTCGCCCACCTCGGTTTCATAGCCCTGCGGCAGACGCAGAATATCCTCGTGCACGCAGGCCATTTTCGCCGCCTGCTCAATCTCGTCCTGCGTGGCGTTGGGCTTACCTAACGCAATATTACGGGCCACGCTGTCCGAGAACAGGAACGGAGTTTGGCTCACCACGGCCAGGCGACTGCGCCAGCTGTCCAGACGCAGCGACGGCAGCGGGATGGCATGGTAGCGAATATCACCTTGCTGAATGTCGAAATGACGCTGAATCAGACTCAGTAACGTGGTTTTACCACTGCCGGTCGGGCCACACAGCCCCAGCATATCGCCCGGTTTTAACTGGAAGGTGACATTGCTTAATACCGCACCGGCACTGGCGGGATAATGAAATTCGCGGATAGCCACCTGCAGCGTTCCCGCCGGCTCAGGCAAGGTGTGATCACCGTCTTCCACCACTGGCGCTTCGGATAATAATGCGCGGATGCGGCTCCAGGCTGCACTGCCTCGTTCAACGATGTTAAACATCCATGCCAGCGCCAGCATCGGCCAAATCATCAGGCCAAGATACATTACAAAGCTGGTGAGCTGGCCCAGCGTCATGTCTCCGTGCCACACCAGCCAGCTTCCGCCGCCTATCGCCAGCAGGTTGGCAAAACCAATGGCAATATAGATGGTGGGATCGAAACGCGCATCCACCCGGGCGACGCGCAGATTTTTTTCGCCGGTATCGCGTGCAATATCGGCAAACTGCTGGGACTGATGCTGCTCAAGTCCAAATGCTTTGATCATACGGATACTGGTCAGGCTCTCCTGCGTTTGATCGTTCAGGCTGGAAAAGGCAGCCTGAGCCAGTTTGAAACGGTTATGGAGTTGCTCGCCATAGCGGTGAATCACCAGTGCCATAAACGGCATCGGAATAAGCGAAATCAGCGTTAACTGCCAGCTGATTTGGGTACTCATGGCAATCAGCACAACACATCCCATCACCAGCGAATCCACCAGCGTGAGCACGCCTTCCCCGGCAGCAAAAACCACGCGATCCACATCGTTCGTGGCACGGGCAATGAGATCGCCGGTGCGATGGCGCAGGTAAAAGGCGGGCTGCTGTCGGCTGAGCTGACGGTAAAAGTCCTCGCGTAATTCGACGGCGAGTTGATAGGACGCGCCAAACAACAGCACGCGCCAGACATAACGCAGCAGATAAACCACGACGGCAGTCAGCAGCATCACCCCAATCCACATCATAATGCGGCTGGCGCTCATGCTGTGATGCGTTACGCCGTCAACCACCACGCCAACCACCCACGGCGGCAGAAGTTGCAGCACGGCAATGATGATTAATAAAGTGACGGCGCCCAGATAACGCCGCCACTCACGGATAAAATACCAACTTAACTGGCTGAATAATCGCACAAGGCAGCTCTCAATCTCAGGTAATCAGGGGGCAACCGGCAGGGCTGTAGTGTATTTGATCTCTTCCATCGCAAAGCTGGAGGTCACATCGATCAGGCCTGTTACACCATTAACTAAACGCTTATAGAAGGCATCATAACTTTTCATGTCGGCAACCTGAATACGCAGCAGATAATCATACTCCCCGGCCATGCGATAGAAGCCCATCACTTCAGGCATGCTTTGCACTACCGACACAAATTCCTGATACCAGTCTTTGCTGTGCTGGGTGGTTTTCACAAACATAAAGGCGGTAAGTGACAGGCCGAGTTTTTCATTATCAAGTAGGGCAACGCGTGCGCGGATGAAGCCATCTTCTTCCAGCTTTTTCAGGCGCTTCCAGCAGGGCGTGGTGGTGAGGTTAACCGCATCCGCCAGTACCTGGAGCGAAACTGTGCAATCCTGCTGCAGCATCGCCAGCAGTTTAAGGTCGATTTTATCTAACATGCGCACTCCGGTAGAAATTTTTTCTCCATTACGCCGATCTTACTGCAAAAGCTGCAAGCTCTTTTTCCTGCACGTGCCTTAAAATAGGGGCTTTCACCCGGTCGGAAATAACCCTTATGTCTTCATGCTGGATACGCCACGCGATAAACGAAATCAATGCTGACTTTCAACGCTCTGCGGATACGCATCTGATCCGCTTTGCATTGCCCGATTTCCCGGGAATCGGGTTCTATCTGAAAGACGAAAGTACGCATCCCAGCGGCAGCCTGAAACACCGTCTGGCGCGGTCATTGTTTCTTTATGCTCTCGCTAATGGCTGGATCAAACAGGGTACGCCCGTGATTGAAGCGTCATCGGGCAGCACCGCCGTCTCAGAGGCGTATTTTGCCCGCCTGCTGGGCCTGCCCTTTATCGCCGTGATGCCAGCCAGTACGGCCCGACGTAAAATCGAACAAATCACGTTCTATGGCGGCCAGTGTCATTTTGTGAGCGATCCCTGTCAGCTTTATGCCGAATCAGAACGGCTGGCGCGGGAACTGAATGGCCACTTCATGGATCAGTTCACCTATGCAGAGCGGGCAACTGACTGGCGCGGCAATAACAATATTGCCGAGAGTATTTTCCGCCAGATGGCGAATGAGCCTTTTCCTGTTCCTCATACGCTGATTATGAGTGCGGGAACCGGTGGGACCTCCGCAACGCTTGGCCGCTACATTCGCTATCAGGGATGCGATACCCGTTTGCTGGTTGTTGATCCAGAGCATTCCGTGTTTTACGACTACTGGCGAAACCGTGATGCCTCGCTCACCGGTCAGCGCGGCAGCATGATTGAAGGCATTGGACGTCCGCGCGTGGAGCCGTCGTTTATGCCCGACGTTATTGATGAAATGATCAAAGTCCCGGATGCAGCCTCGATTGCCGCCATGCTTAAGCTGGAAACCCTGCTGGGGCGTAAACCGGGCCCGTCTACCGGCACAAACTTCTGGGGCATGATGCAGGTGGCCAAACGCCTGCGCGACAATAACCAACAGGGTTCACTGGTTACCCTGCTGTGCGACAGCGGCGAGCGCTATCCTGACACTTACTACCAGCCTGACTGGGTCGCACAACATATTGGTGATATCACGCCCTGGCAGCGCGAACTGGAATAATATTTCCCCCCGCCAGGCAGATATAACCTGATGTGATCGCCGCCTGCAGCTGTTCAGCGGCGCACTCAGGTATTACCATAAGCGCAAATGTTTAAACTGGGATATCTCATGAAACGCGCTGTTGTGGTGTTTAGCGGTGGGCAAGACTCCACCACCTGTCTGGTTCAGGCTTTGCAACGTTATGATGAAGTGCACTGTGTGACCTTTGATTACGGTCAGCGTCATCGTGAAGAGATTGACGTTGCCCGCGACCTGGCCCTGAAGCTGGGTGCCCGTGCTCATAAAGTGCTGGATGTGACGATGCTGAATGCGCTGGCGGTGAGCAGCCTGACGCGTGACAGCATCCCGGTGCCATCGTATGACCCGACTGCAACCGGCCTGCCCAGCACCTTTGTCCCCGGCCGCAATATCCTGTTTCTGACCCTGGCATCGGTTTATGCCTATCAGGTTGAAGCGGAAGCGGTCATCACAGGCGTTTGCGAGACCGACTTCTCGGGCTACCCCGACTGCCGCGATGAGTTTGTCAAGGCGCTCAACCATGCCGTCAGCCTGGGCATGGCGCGTAACATTCGTTTTGAAACACCGCTGATGTGGCTTAATAAAGCCGAAACCTGGGCGCTGGCCGATTACTGGCAGCAGCTCACCTTAATCCGCGAAGACACCCTCACCTGCTACAACGGCATTAAAGGCGATGGTTGCGGCGACTGTGCCGCCTGCCATCTGCGGGCCAATGGTCTGAAGGCCTATCAGCAGGATCGCGCTGGCATTATGGCCGCCATGAAGGCCAAAACCGGTCTGGAATAATACTTTTGCGGCGACGATGGCATGTCGCCGCCTCAATCAGGCCGGCTTCATTAATCTTTCCAGTCGCTGCCGCAGTTCTCCTTCGAGCGGAACGGCTTTTTGCGTGCGAAGATCAATGCACACAAACGTCAGTGCAGCATCCGCGACCACCGTTTCACTGCCCGCTAACAAAATGTGTTGAGTGATGATGCCACTTTTCCCATTGAGTTGCTTAATATCACTGCTGACCTCCAGTACGTCGCCCAATACGGCCGGGCGACGATAATTGATATTGATGTTTACCACCACAAAAGCCAGTTTTTGCTCAAGCAGCCAGGTAAAGGCCTCTGCTTCTTCCAGCCATTGCCAGCGCGCTTCCTCTAAAAACTCCAGATAACGCGCATTGTTAACATGCTGGTAAACATCCAGATGGTAGCCGCGCACTTTTATCGTGGTCTGCATGATCCTTCTCCTGCTGCTTATTGACTGGTTGGACCTGTTCACTCTAGCAGAGTCCCGCCCTGACAGCAGGTTAAGCATCAGAGTTGCGCTTCATTTCACAATTTTAACCGTGAGGCATTTCGCTCCACCAGCGCGTGACCAAAGCCAGGCACGTCTTTCAGTTGATCCACCGCCGTGAACGGCCCGTATTCTTCACGATAGCTGACGATAGACTGCGCCTTTTTCAGACCAACGCCATTCATCACCGCCGAGAGTTGCTCCGCCGTGGCTTCATTGATACTGACCTGCTCCTGATGCGGCATTGAAACCTGTGCAGCCTGTGTCTCACTGGGGGTTTCCGCCGCTGCCAGTGGCGTTTGAACGAGGGCGCCACACAGGGCGAGGGAAAGATAAAAGGCATGTAAGTGGGTTTTAGCCATGCTGTGTTTCTCCTTGTGTTAAACAGCAGGCTCAGCGTGTCATGTCCGCTAAACAGACTCAAAGGGCAACGTTCTAAAATGGAAAAGGCCGCATAAGCGGCCTTTCGTCATTTCAGCTGTTACCTGAAATTTGCGAGGATTACTGCATTTGAGCAGCGGCACCGTATTTGATTTTGGCCGCTTTACGCAGGTTTTGCAGTAAGGCTTCAAAGGTCAGTTGCGCGTTGTTTTGCGTGACGCCTTTGACCATCTCGTCAATCTGCGCCTGAGGCAGGCTACCGGTCGTAACCTTATTCACCGCGATCAGCACCACATTGCCTTGCATGTCCTCACCCACGCCCCATGACGGTTTGTTATCCGCTGGCTCTGGCAGGTTGAAGGCAGCCTGAGCAACGGGATCCTGCGTGTTACGGTCAACCGTTTTGCTGGCGCTTAACGTCAGACCTGCGGCTTTCAGCACATCCGGTTTACCGGCTTTCAGCTCGGCTAACAGTTTATCAGCCTGGGCTTTTGCCTGTTGCGTCGCTTTATCATGCTTGATCGTCTCGGTGATTTGCGCTTTTACCTTGTCGAGGGGTTCCACCGCTTCGGGTTTATGCGCACTGATACGCAGTACAAAGGCACGATCGCCATCGACATTGATGATGTCAGAGTTATTTCCGGGCGCACCGTTTTGTCCCACTAACCCACCATTGAAGATGGCCTGCTTAACGGCATCAAAGTCGAGATCTTTAGGCACATCGTCACGGCTGAACCAGCCTGTTTCTGTGGCCTTCATACCTGACGCCTGCTCTGCACCAGCCAGCGACTCATTATCATTGCTCGCGGCTTCACTGACTTTCTGCTGCAGTTTGTAGAATTCCGCCTGTGCTTTATCCTGTTTGACCGCGTCCGCGATCTCATCACGTACTTCCGCCAGCGGTTTAACCTGCTCAGGCTTGATGTCGTCAAGACGGGCAATCAGGAAACCCACAGAAGACTTGATTACACCGGAAAGCTGACCCTTTTCTTTCAGTCCCGCATTCTTCAGCTCGTCTGGCGTCGTTGACGGCTCAAGCCAGCCCATATCGCCGCCTTTACGGGAAGAGATTGGGTCAATGGATTTGGTTTTTGCCAGTTCCGCGAAATCCGCGCCGCCTTTCAGCTGCGCCAGAATAGCGTCGGCATCGGCTTCGGTTTTGGTCTGAATCACGCTGTAACGATCGCGCTGGGGCTGCGTGTAGTCCGCTTTATGTTGATCGTACCAGGCCTGAATATCCGCATCGCTGGCATTTTCCTGCATGCTGGCGGCATCCAGTTTGATATAGCTTACGCGGAACTGCTCAGGGGCCATAAAGCTGCTTTTGTGCTGCTGATAATACTGGTTGATTTCGTCGTCATTGACGGTTTGCTTTGCAGCCAGAGCATTCACATCGAGGGTAGCCGTCTGAATATCACGCTTTTGCGCCACCAAATCCACCAGCTTAGTGGTTTCATTTTTCAGCATAAAATCGGTATTCGCGACCGCATTGATCAGCTGTTGGGTGGCCAGTTGTTTACGCAACGCTTCGGCATACTGATCCGGCGTGAATCCCATATTGCGGATCATCGCATTGTATTTAGCATTATCGAACTTGCCGTTGGTCTGAAACGCAGACTGGCTGAAGATAGCCTGTTTGACCTGATCGTCACTGATGGCAATATGCAGATCTTTTATGTAGGTATCCAGTAATGCCTGGTCAATCAGCTGAGACAGCGCCTGCTGGCGCATCTGCTGCATGTAACCTTCGTTGCCCGCAAGCTGCGAGAACTGATCACCCAGCATCTGCTGCTGACGATTGCGCTCGTTGTTGAACGCCTGCTCTAACTGCGCACGGCTGATCTCCTGGCCATTAACTTTGGCCGCATAATCGTTGTTACCGCCAATCAGATAGTTGCCAACGCCGGTCAGCACAAAGGAGAGAATGATCAACCCCAAAATAATCTTGAGCACGACATGGTTCGACGCCGCGCGTAAATTGTCCATCATGGTATGACAACACTCCGCTGTAGTGTGAATGTAAAGCCCTGCCGCAATAACGCCATCTTCCCGACGCATTACTCCGCTGCAAGTCTGGCTGGCAGCATGCATCCTGTTGAGACAAGTCTCGCAACCTTAAACCGCCTCTCCGGATGTAAAAAAGGCACATCTTATTGATGTGCCCGTATGTTACATGAGAACGCGTTAACCGTCCTCTAATCCACTCAAGAAAATGTGTTATTGAGTGGTGGCGTTGTTATTAGTTGACAGCGTCTTTCAGTGCTTTACCTGCACGGAAACCCGGTACTTTACCTGCCGGGATAGTAATCTCTTTACCGGTTTGTGGGTTACGGCCGGTGCGCGCTGCACGCTCACGTACTGAGAAAGTGCCGAAACCTACCAGCGCCACTTCATCTCCGCTTTTCAGCGCGTCAGAAACAGAGCCCATAAATGCATCTAAAACACGTCCTGCTGCTGCTTTAGAAATGTCGGCATCGGCAGCAATTTTATCGATCAGTTGTGACTTATTCACTCTATTCATCCCCTCTTTATTATTTCACATCGTACCCACGCTTCCTGTCGGGCACGAACGCGCAGCAAGTTATATCAAGCCTTATATGCCGAAACAACGGTAATCCTCTTATAACATCGCTTCAGCAGCCACCTAAATTAGCGGGACAAAAAAAAGCTGGCAAGCACCAATTGGTGTTGCCAGCGCGGCTTTTTAACGCTTTATGCCATTAATCACTATTTTGCGGTAGCTACCTGCATACCGTAAGGCGCGTTTTCCAGTGCCAGGTTCAGCACTTCCTCAATACGTTTGACCGGATGAATTTCCAGATCGGCAATCACGTTCTGAGGAATTTCTTCCAGATCGCGTTTGTTTTCGTCCGGGATCAGCACCACTTTAATACCACCGCGGTGTGCCGCCAGCAGCTTCTCTTTCAGCCCGCCGATAGGCAGGACCTGACCACGCAGGGTGATCTCACCGGTCATCGCGACGTTTGAACGCACCGGGTTACCGGTCAGGCAGGACACCAGGGCAGTACACATGGCAATACCGGCACTGGGACCATCTTTCGGCGTCGCGCCTTCCGGTACGTGCACATGGATATCGCGTTTTTCATAGAAATCGCCATTGATACCCAGTTTTTCCGCCCGGGCGCGGACGACAGTCAGCGCGGCCTGAATGGATTCCTGCATGACTTCGCCCAGCGAACCGGTATAAGTCAGCTTGCCTTTGCCCGGTACACAGGCGGTTTCAATGGTCAGCAAATCGCCACCCACTTCCGTCCATGCCAGACCTGTTACCTGACCCACGCGGTTTTCGCTGTCGGCGCGGCCATAGTCAAAACGCTGCACCCCAAGGAAATCCTTCAGGTTTTCACCATTAATGGTGATATGCTTTTTGGTTTTGTCCATCAGCAGCGTTTTCACTGCTTTACGGCACAGCTTGGACAGTTCACGTTCCAGGCTACGCACACCGGCTTCACGCGTGTAGTAACGAATGATGCCGATGATGGCGCTGTCTTCGACGGTGATCTCAGACGATTTCAGGGCGTTACGCTCAATCTGCTTCGGCAGTAAATGCTGCTTGGCGATATTGAGTTTTTCGTCCTCGGTATAGCCAGACAGACGAATCACTTCCATACGATCCAGCAGTGGAGCCGGAATGTTCATGGAGTTCGACGTCGCCACAAACATCACATCAGACAGATCGTAATCGACTTCCAGATAGTGATCGTTAAAGGCGATGTTCTGTTCAGGATCCAGCACTTCCAGCAGCGCTGAGGCCGGATCGCCGCGCATATCCGACGACATTTTGTCGATTTCATCCAACAGGAACAGCGGGTTTTTCACGCCGACTTTCGCCATCTTCTGAATCAACTTGCCCGGCATAGAGCCAATATAGGTACGGCGATGACCGCGAATTTCCGCTTCATCCCGCACGCCGCCGAGGGCCATGCGTACATACTTACGCCCGGTTGCTTTCGCAATAGACTGACCCAGCGAGGTTTTACCCACGCCCGGCGGTCCCACCAGACACAGAATCGGCCCTTTAATTTTGCTGACGCGACTTTGCACCGCAAGGTACTCAAGGATGCGGTCTTTGACGCGTTCCAGGCCATAATGGTCGGTATCCAGCGTTTCCTGGGCTTTGCGCAGATCTTTCTTCACTTTGCTGCGCGCATTCCACGGAACCTGAACCATCCAGTCGATATAGCCGCGCACCACGGTCGCCTCGGCAGACATCGGCGACATCATTTTTAGCTTCTGCAGTTCTGCTTCAGCTTTCTCACGCGCTTCCTGCGGCATTTTGGCCGCATCGATTTTACGTTTTAACGCTTCGTACTCGTCAGGCGTATCATCCATCTCGCCCAGCTCTTTCTGAATGGCCTTCATCTGCTCATTCAGGTAGTACTCACGCTGGCTCTTTTCCATCTGCTTTTTGACGCGATTGCGAATGCGTTTCTCAACCTGCAGCAGATCGATTTCAGATTCCATCATGGCCATCAGATATTCCAGACGTTCATTGACGTCTGACATCTCCAGCACTGACTGTTTATCCGCGAGTTTTAATGGCATGTGCGCCGCCACCGTATCCGCCAGGCGCGCCGCATCATCAATATTGTTCAGTGACGTTAAGACCTCAGGCGGGATCTTTTTATTCAGTTTGATATAGCCTTCAAACTGATTGATCGCCGTGCGCACCAGCACTTCCTGCTCGCGCTCTTCAATCTCCGGAGAGACCAGATATTCCGCCTGGGCGACAAAATGGTCACCGTTGTCAGCCAGCGTAGTGATATTGGCACGCTGTAAACCTTCAACCAGCACTTTTACCGTTCCGTCTGGCAGTTTTAACATCTGCAGTACGGAGGCAATGGTACCCACTGAAAAAAGATCGTTTATGCCAGGTTCATCCGTTGAAGCCTCTTTCTGTGCGACCAGCATGATCTTTTTATCATGATCCATTGCGGCTTCGAGGCACCGAATTGATTTTTCCCGGCCAACAAACAACGGAATTACCATGTGCGGATAAACTACCACGTCGCGCAACGGCAGGACGGGGATTTCAATGCGTTCAGAACGCTCAGGATTCATAGAGCTCTCTCTTAGTTTAGTGTCCGCAAGGTGATGGGTACCGCATCAGGCAGGTGTGCGGTCAAACCCACAGGTGTCTGAGTATATGGGGATGATTGTCAGACATTCAATGTCACAACGGTGAGAAATGCAAAAGGGGAAAGATTTTCCCCTTTATAGATGGCACAATGTGGACGATTTGTTTATTTATTCGCCAGAAGCCTGAGCTTCGTGCTTGCCATAAATCAGCATGGGTTCAGACTGACCTTCAATCACCGACTCATCAATCACCACTTTCTCGACATCTTCCATGGACGGCAGATCGTACATGGTTTCGAGCAGCGCGCCTTCCACGATAGAACGCAGACCGCGCGCACCGGTTTTACGTGACATCGCCTTTTTAGCAATCGCCGTCAGGGCTTCGTCACGGAACTCCAGCTCAACGCCTTCCAGGTTAAACAACGCCTGATACTGCTTGGTGAGTGCGTTTTTCGGCTCACGCAGAATCTGAATCAGCGCTTCCTCACTCAGTTCATTGAGCGTGGCTACCACAGGCAGACGGCCAATGAATTCTGGGATCAGGCCAAATTTGATCAGATCTTCCGGCTCACATTGCGCCAGTAACTCGCCTTCTGTTGCCTTCTGTGATTTACCTTTCACCGTTGCGCCAAAGCCAATGCCTGAACCGGTTTCAACGCGCTGCGAGATAACCTTATCCAGACCGGCGAAGGCGCCACCACAGATAAACAGAATCTTAGAGGTATCGACCTGCAAAAACTCCTGCTGCGGATGCTTACGGCCACCCTGCGGCGGCACAGCGGCGACGGTGCCTTCAATCAACTTCAGTAACGCCTGTTGCACACCCTCACCCGATACGTCACGGGTGATCGATGGGTTGTCTGATTTACGTGAAATTTTATCGATTTCATCGATATAGACGATACCACGTTGGGCTTTCTGCACATCGTAGTCACATTTTTGCAGCAGCTTCTGGATGATATTTTCGACGTCTTCCCCCACATAACCGGCTTCGGTCAGCGTGGTTGCATCCGCCATGGTAAACGGCACATCCAATAAACGGGCCAGGGTTTCAGCCAGCAACGTTTTACCGCTACCGGTCGGACCGATCAGCAGAATGTTACTTTTGCCCAGTTCGATACCGTTGCTGGTATCCCCGTTGCGTAAACGTTTGTAGTGGTTGTACACCGCCACGGCCAGGACTTTTTTGGCCCGTTCCTGACCAATAACGTAATCGTCGAGGTGATGGCGGATCTCATGCGGCGTAGGCAGCGCACTACGTTCGCGATGCGGGGCAACCTCTTTAATCTCTTCGCGAATAATGTCGTTACACAGATCAACGCACTCATCGCAGATATACACTGACGGCCCGGCAATCAGCTTACGCACTTCATGCTGGCTTTTGCCGCAAAAAGAGCAGTACAGCAACTTTCCTGAACCGTCTTTGCGCTTATCTGTCATCAGTTAACCTCTTCTTGTTCTCAGGCCGTACCAGCCGTACAGCACTGGCCGTGGGTACACGGCCGATGTTCATTCAACCCGTCATTATCTTGTCCTGTTAACTATAGACCAGAGACAAGGTGAAGTTAGGGCTTATTGGCGATGCGTCAGGATTGAATCGACCAATCCATACTCTACCGCTTCGCTGGCGGAGAGGAAACGGTCACGCTCAGTGTCACGCTCAATTTCTTCCAGTGACTTACCGGTATGTTCCGCCATGAGCTCGTTCATGCGCTGCTTCACTTTCAAAATTTCACGCGCATGAATCTCAATGTCGGTCGCCTGTCCCTGATAGCCACCCAGCGGTTGGTGAATCATCACGCGTGAGTTTGGCAGGCAGAAACGCTTGCCTTTCGTCCCGGCTGTCAGCAGGAAAGCCCCCATTGAGCAGGCCTGGCCCATACAAATGGTGCTGACGTCAGGCTTGATAAACTTCATGGTGTCATAAATTGACATGCCAGCCGTAATGACGCCACCCGGTGAGTTGATATAAAGGTAAATATCTTTTTCCGGGTTCTCCGCTTCCAGAAACAGCATCTGGGCCACAATCAGGTTAGCCATGTGATCTTCTACCTGGCCGGTTAAGAAGATAACGCGCTCTTTAAGCAGACGGGAATAGATGTCGTATGAACGCTCGCCGCGCGAGGTTTGCTCGACCACCATTGGCACCAACGCATTGTGCGGTGCAGTAAACTCACGATCGCCACTGTATGACATTACCGTCTCCTGGATAAATTTCATTGGCAACATTCTGTACCGATTTTACGTAAGACGAGCAACAAAAACTATGCTCTGCCTCTTACCGACAACATCAGGACGGTTAATCAGTCAGCCGAACTGTTTTTTGCATACTCCCTCTATCTTGGGATAGTGCTCAGTTGTTTCAAGCATAACAACCTTTTCATCAATCGCTAACCCGGAAAAAGCGATGCGTGAACAATTCGCCTAAAAATTAATCAAATAGCGACAGACCCGTTGCCAGAAAGCGTATTACAGAAAAAAGCCCGCGACTTTTCAGGCGCGGGCTTTAGCACAAGGGGTTAAACGGACGATCAGGCCTGAGCGGTCTGATTCATCAGTTCCTGGAAGTTAGTTTCTTTTTCAGAAACTTTGGCTTTCGCCAGCACAGCTTCAACCGCCTGCTCTTCCAGCGCCACATTGCGCATGTTGTTCATCAGCTCGTTATTTTTGCTGTAGAACTCGATCACTTCCTGCGGATCTTCGTAAGCAGACGCCATTTCTTCGATCAACACTTTAACGCGATCTTCATCGGCTTTCAGTTCGTGCGTGCGAATCACTTCGCCCAGCAGCAGACCGACCACAACGCGACGCTTCGCCTGCTCTTCAAACAGTTCGCGTGGCAGTTCCAGCGCTTGCTTCTCGTTACCACCAAAGCGTTGTGCAGCCTGACGACGCAGAACGTCGATTTCGCTGTCGATCAGCGCAGCAGGCACATCAATAGGGTTCGCTTCAACCAGACCGTCGATAGCCTGTGTCTTCACGCGGTTACGAATCGCGCCTTTCAGCTCACGTTCCATGTTCTTACGCACTTCCGCACGCAGGCCCGCAACCGAACCATCTTCCACGCCGAAACGCTTGATGAATTCTTCGGTCAGTTCTGGCAGTTCGCGCGTTTCCACTTTCTTCAGCACGATCTCGAACTTCGCGTCTTTCCCTTTCAGGTTTTCCGCGTGGTAGTCGTCAGGGAATTTCACGTCGATAGTGAAGGTTTCGCCTGCTTTGTGACCCACAACGCCTTCTTCAAAGCCTGGGATCATACGGCCCTGGCCCATGGCCAGAACGAAGTCAGATGCTTTACCGCCTTCGAATTCTTCGCCGTCAACAGAACCGGTGAAATCGAGGGTAGCGCGGTCTTCAGCACCCGCTGCAGCGTCGGTTTCAATCCAGTTAGCCTGCTGCTTGCGCAGCGTTTCCAGCATGGTATCGACATCGGCATCGGTCACTTCGACCTGAGGCTTTTCAACTTCGATGTTTTCCAGGCCTTTCAGCTCAACTTCTGGATACACTTCGAACTCAACCGCATAGGTGAAGTCCTGACCTTCTTTGTATTCGCCTGGCACATAGTTAGGCGCGCCAGCCGGATTGATCTTCTCTTTGATGATGGCGTCAACAAAGTTACGCGTCATCAGATCGCCCAGCACGTCCTGGCGCACAGAAGCACCGTAGCGCTGCGCGACGATGTTCATGGGCACTTTGCCTTTACGGAAACCATCGATACGGACTTTCTTCGCCACATCCACCAGTTCTTTTTTAACGGCGCTTTCGATGCTGTCAGCTGCGACAGTAATCGTAATGCGACGGCCCAGGCCCTGAGTGGTTTCTACAGAAACTTGCATCTTGTTACCTCAAAAAATCACGTGCTCGGTCAACTTCAGACACCACACATTAATTAATGCGCCGTATCTAACAACCGGGACGGCTTCCGTGAAGAGAACCTGATCCCTGTTACCAGAAGCGTCCCGAAGACATTCCGGAAAAATAGACGCAGCATTATAGCGGCATCACTGAGATGAGTCGAGGACGCTAAGTCACCACTTTTCAGGGAGTTTGCTGCTTTTTTGAGCCAGGTAACGCGTTTAGCAAGGATAAAAACACAAAAACGGCCCACAGGCCGTTTAAAAAGAGAGGGTGTTATGCGAGTGTGCCCGCGCCGCGACAGTTCGGCGAAGCGAGTACCGTATCCTGCAATCCTTCCCACTCTTTCAGGGTATAAGTATGCAAGGCCAGTGCGTGAACACTTCCCGCCAGCTCAGCACTGAGTTCACCATAAATTGCGCGATGACGGGCGAGAAAACGCTGACCGGTAAAAACGTCGCTGACAATCACCACTTTGAAATGGCTTTCAGAACCGGCAGGCACATTGTGTCGGTAGCTTTCATCATGCACTTCCAGATGAGCCGGCTCAAAAGCCAGGCGCAGCTTCTCTTCTATCTGTTCTCGAATCATGGTTTTACCCTCAATGGCGAGCGCTGTGCCCCATCTGTTTAAATATTAGTCCGTTTTTGGCTGCGCAACGCGACAGCGGACGCAATATTATCACTCCGTCGCCCTCTTCGCTTGTGCCTTGTCAGGCGGGGAATATGAAAAGGTAGAGAGCAAGAAAAAGCGCCTTGCGCGGTTTACCTTGTGGCAAAGGGCTTTATTCACTGCACCGCTTTGCTATGATGGCCGCAGTTTTTGCACACCAACCCATGACACTAACGAGAAAGCGTATGTTGAAAAAACTGTTATTCCCGCTGCTGGCTGCTTTTATCCTGGCCGGTTGCGCTTCCAGCAACAACACATTGACCATTCAACCTAAGATTCAGCTGCCACAGCGCGATCCGAGCCTGATGGGCATTACGGTGAGTATCAACGGCGCCGATCAGCGTCGCGATCAGGCGCTGGCAAAAGTTAATCGCGATGGACAACTGGTCAGCCTGACCCCGTCGCGCGATCTGCGTTTCTTACTCCAGGAAGTGCTGGAGAAACAAATGACAGCGCGCGGCTATATGGTCGGTCCTAATGGCGCGGTTGATCTGCAAATCATCGTCAATAATCTGTATGCCGACGTCACCCAGGGTGATGTGCGTTACAGCATTACCACCAAGGCGGATATCTCTATCGTGGCGACCGCGAAAAATGGCAATAAACAGATTAAAAATTACCGCCAGACCTACAGCGTAGAAGGGGCTTTCAGCGCCACCAATCAGAAAATCACCAATGCGGTGAATTCTACGCTGAGCGACGTGATCGCCGATATGGCGCAGGACACCAGCGTCAACGACTTCATCAAACAAAACGCCCGTTAATCAGGTCTTTTGCCCGGCACCCGGCCGGGCACTTTTCAAGGTCAGTATGAATCACTACTTCCGTGTCTTCCGCCAAAAAAATGCAGCCATTTTACTCCTTCTGGGATTCGCATCAGGTTTGCCTCTGGCCTTAACCAGCGGGACGCTGCAGGCGTGGATGACGGTTGATAATATCGATTTGAAAACCATCGGATTCTTTTCACTGGTGGGCCAGGCCTATGTGTTTAAGTTTCTCTGGTCCCCCATGATGGATCGCTTCACGCCGCCGCTTCTCGGTCGGCGCAGAGGCTGGTTGCTCATTACGCAACTGGCACTGGTGGCCAGCATTGTGGCAATGGGCTTTTTGCAGCCCAGCCGGGATTTAACCCTGATGGCGGCACTGGCGGTACTGATTGCATTCTGTTCTGCGTCACAGGATATCGTCTTCGATGCCTGGAAAACGGATGTGTTGCCACCGGAAGAACGCGGAAGTGGCGCTGCCATTACGGTGTTAGGCTATCGCCTGGCAATGTTGATATCGGGCGGTCTGGCCCTGTGGCTGGCCGATCGCTATCTCGGCTGGGAGGCGACTTACTGGCTCATGGCCCTGCTCCTGCTGCCCTGTCTTATCGCAACCTGTCTTGCCAAAGAGCCGGACAACGCGCAGGCCGCGCCGCGTACGCTACGTCAGGCGGTTGTCGATCCTCTGCACGATTTTTTTAATCGCAACAACGCCTGGCTGCTGATCACGCTCATCATTCTTTACAAGCTCGGCGATGCATTTGCCGCCTCTCTCACCACCACCTTTTTGATTCGCGGCGTGGGATTTAATCCTGGCGACGTCGGGCTGGTAAACAAAACGCTGGGCTTGCTGGCGACCATCATTGGCGCGCTTTATGGCGGCATGCTGATGCAGCGCCTGAGCCTGTTTCGCGCGTTAATGATTTTTGGCCTGCTCCAGGCGGTGTCGAATTTCGGCTACTGGCTGCTGGCGGTCACCGACAAACACCTCTGGAGCATGGCGAGCGCGGTCTTTATTGAGAACCTGTGTGGCGGAATGGGAACCGCTGCGTTTGTCGCGCTGCTGATGACGCTGTGTAATAAGTCCTTCTCGGCGACGCAGTTCGCCCTGCTGTCTGCGCTTTCAGCGGTAGGCCGGGTTTACGTGGGACCTGCAGCCGGTTATCTGGTCGAGATCTGGGGCTGGCCAACGTTCTACGCCTTTACCGTTTTCGCCGGTCTGCCGGGCCTGGCCCTGCTGGCTTTTTGTCGCGGTACACTGGACTTTACCCAAAAAACCGGCCAGTTTTTGCCGCGTCGCCATTTTTCCGCAGGCTACCTCTGGACGAAACGGCTGTTTGCAGGCGGATGCGGGTTACTGGCGCTATGGCTGCTGTCGCTGGCGCTGAATGCAACGGGTATGCTCACGCTTTCGGCGTGGCTGGCTCCGCTGTTTGAAGCCGGTATGGCGCTGGCGCTTTGCGGTGTGCTGTCCGGTGTGGTGCTGGATTATCGCGCATTGAGAAAGGCCGGGAATTGACCTTTTGCCTCATAATCACACAGTCGCAGGTGCCATTTCAGCCAATTGGTTAAGCGAACCTAATTTGTCTTTGCGTGTCAATTTACAAAAAATATTTTTATCATGTGCGCGCTTCGGGCAAGATATTTAAATCCGGTACGCAATTAATTAAGTTAAAAATTAGAGAAAAAATGATGCAATATTGTTAAATAATTGGGTATTAAAAGTCAGGGTTATTCCTTTCCTACTTTTGTTTAACCCCGCATCCATCTCTTTTTGTTATATTACTGCCAACTGCTTGTCCACGTTAATAATTTGTCACCGAGAACAACATCTGTGACACCCTTAGCAAAAGGTGTCAACATGGTTCTGACACATCCTTAAGCTGGTTTACACTGCATAAACCTTCCCGTAAAATGCGCGCACACTTAAACGACAATAGAGCCCTTTGTCATTGAGGTCGTTAAATGAGACTCAGTAAATACAATAAAAGTTTGGGGATTTTGTCATTAATCGCAGGCACTTTATTAATGAGTGGCTGCGATAATGCATTGTTAAATCCCAAAGGACAGATTGCGCTGGAGCAACGTTCGCTGATACTGACCGCTTTTGGTCTGATGATGATCGTCGTGATTCCTGCAGTCTTAATGGCCGTCGTGTTTGCCTGGAAATATCGGGCGTCGAACACGAATGCTAAGTACAGTCCTAACTGGTCACACTCCAATAAAGTGGAAGCTGTGGTCTGGACCATTCCGATCCTGATCATCGTTTTCCTTGGAGTACTGACCTGGAAATCAACCCATGCGCTGGAGCCAAGCAAACCCCTGGCCTCTGACGTGAAACCGGTTGAAATTGACGTCGTTGCTCTGGACTGGAAATGGTTATTCATTTATCCAGAACAAGGTATTGCGACAGTTAACCAGATTGCCTTCCCGGCAAACACCCCGGTTAACTTCAAAATCACCTCCAACTCCGTCATGAACTCCTTCTTTATTCCTACGCTCGGTAGCCAGATCTACGCGATGGCGGGCATGCAGACCAAACTGCACCTGATTGCCAACGAGCCAGGAACTTTCGACGGTATTTCCGCCAACTTCAGTGGTCGCGGTTTCTCTGGCATGAAGTTCAAAGCCATTGCAACCAAAGACGATGCGGAGTTCCAGCAGTGGGTTGCCAAAGTAAAAGCGGCACCTAACACGCTGATGACGATGGATGATTTCGAGAAAGTGGCTGTGCCAAGCGAAAATCACCCGGTGGAATATTTCTCTTCAGCTAATCCTGAACTGTTCTTGCAGGTCATTAACAAGTTCATGAATAGCCACGGGAAAATGGACATGTCTGAACACAAAGGCATGGACATGAGTCACACCGCTACCGCGGGAGCCGAGGAATAATACGATGTTCGGAAAATTAACTCTGGATGCAGTGCCCTACCATGAACCGATTATCATGGTTACGGTTGCCGGCATCATCATTGCAGGTCTGGCGATCGTCTCTGCCATCACCTACTTTGGTAAGTGGAAATATCTGTGGTCTGAATGGCTGACGTCAATCGACCATAAAAAACTGGGTATCATGTATATCATCATGGCGTTCGTCATGCTGCTGCGCGGCTTTGCTGACGCCGTGATGATGCGTACCCAACAGGTTCTGGCTTCCTCCGGGGAAGCAGGCATATTGCCCCCTCATCACTACGACCAGATCTTTACCGCTCACGGCGTAATCATGATCTTCTTCGTGGCGATGCCATTCGTGGTGGGCCTGATGAACATTGCCGTACCGTTGCAAATCGGTGCGCGTGACGTTGCCTTCCCGTTCCTGAACAACCTGAGCTTCTGGTTTACCGCAATCGGTGTGATTCTGGTTAACCTGTCTCTGGGTGTCGGCGAATTCGCGCAAACTGGCTGGCTGGCCTATCCACCGCTGTCGGGGGCAGAATACAGTCCCGGCGTGGGGGTGGATTACTGGATCTGGAGTCTCCAGCTTTCCGGTATTGGTACAACCCTGACCGGTATTAACTTCTTCGTGACCATTCTGAAGATGCGTGCGCCGGGCATGGACCTGTTCAAAATGCCCGTCTTTACCTGGGCTGCGCTGTGCACCAACGTCCTGATCATCGCTGCGTTCCCGGTTCTGACCGTGACTCTGGCGCTGTTGACACTTGATCGTTACCTCGACTTCCATTTCTTTACTAATGATATGGGCGGTAACATGATGATGTACGTCAACCTGATCTGGGTCTGGGGTCACCCAGAGGTGTACATTCTTGTTCTGCCGGTGTTTGGTGTCTTCTCTGAAGTCACGGCCACCTTCTCGAAAAAACGTCTGTTTGGTTATACCTCACTGGTCTGGGCGACCATCGCCATTACCGTGTTGTCGTTCATCGTCTGGCTGCACCACTTCTTCACCATGGGTGCCGGTGCCAACGTTAACGCCTTCTTCGGTATCATGACGATGATCATCGCGATTCCGACCGGGGTTAAAATCTTTAACTGGCTGTTCACCATGTATCAGGGTCGCATTCAGATGCACTCTGCGATGCTGTGGACCGTAGGCTTCCTGGTCACCTTCTCTGTGGGTGGTATGACCGGTGTTCTGCTGGCCGTTCCGGGCGCTGACTTTGTCCTGCACAACAGTCTGTTCCTGATTGCGCACTTCCATAACGTGATTATCGGTGGTGTGGTATTCGGTTGTATGGCGGGTGTGACCTACTGGTTCCCGAAAGCCTTCGGCTTTACCCTGAACGAAACCTGGGGCAAACGTGCTTTCTGGTTCTGGATCATCGGCTTCTTCGTTGCCTTTATGCCGCTGTACGCACTGGGCTTCATGGGAATGACCCGTCGTCTGAGCCAGGATATCGATCCTCAGTTCCACTCTCTGCTGGTTGTTGCAGCGGTAGGTGCGGGTCTGATTGCCTGCGGTATTATTTGTCAGCTGATCATGTTCTACGTGTCTGTACGTGACCGCGACCAGAACCGTGACCTGACTGGCGATCCGTGGGGTGGCCGTACGCTGGAGTGGGCAACCTCTTCACCACCGCCGTTCTATAACTTTGCTGTTATCCCGCATGTGCATGAGCGTGACGCTTTCTGGGAAATGAAAGAGAAAGGCGAAGCGTACAAGCAGCCGGCTAAATATGAAGAAATTCATATGCCGAAAAACAGCGGTGCTGCGATTGTTATTGCCGCGTTTGCGACCATCTTCGGTTTTGCGATGATCTGGCATATCTGGTGGCTGGCAGGTCTTACTTTCCTCGGCATGATCGTAAGCTGGATCGTGAAGAGCTTCGACGAAGACGTGGACTACTACGTCCCTGTTGCCGAAGTAGAGAAGATTGAAAAGCAGCACTTTGACGAAATCAGCAAAGCAGGTCTGAAATAATGTCAACTACCGTAAAACACCACCACGACGCCCATGCGGAGCATGGGCATCACGATGCAGGAGCCAATAAAGTCTTTGGCTTCTGGATCTACCTGATGAGTGACTGCATTATCTTTGCAACCCTGTTTGCGACCTATGCAGTTATGGTTAACAACACCGCCGGCGGCCCGGCAGGCAAAGATATCTTTGAACTGCCGTTCGTGCTGGTTGAAACCGCCCTGCTGTTATTAAGCTCCATCACCTACGGCATGGCTGTTATCGCCATGAACAAGGAAAACAAAGGCGCCGTTATCGGCTGGCTGGCGTTGACCTTCCTGTTTGGTGCGGGCTTTATCGGGATGGAAATCTATGAATTCCATCACCTGATTGCTGAAGGCTTCGGTCCAAACCGTAGTGGCTTCCTGTCCGGCTTCTTTACACTGGTCGGTACGCACGGTCTGCACGTGACCTCGGGTCTGATCTGGATGGCCGTGCTGATGTTCCAGATCGCGAAACGCGGTCTGAACGCCACTAACCGTACCCGTATCATGTGTCTGAGCCTGTTCTGGCACTTCCTGGACGTGGTTTGGATCTGCGTGTTTACCGTTGTTTATCTGATGGGAGCCATGTAATGAGTCATTCTGTTAACGAACATGGTGCATCACACGGTAGCGTGAAGTCTTACATGATCGGCTTCATCCTCTCTATCATCCTGACGGCAATCCCGTTCTGGATGGTAATGGATGGTAGTGCTTCTCATGGAACCATCCTCGGCGTTGTGCTGGTCTGTGCAGTCGTTCAGGTGCTGGTTCACCTGGTTTACTTCCTGCATCTGGACAGCAAATCTGAGGGCGGCTGGAACATGGTGGCCATTGTCTTCTCAGCAATCATTATCCTGATTGTTGTGGTTGGCTCACTGTGGATCATGTGGAACCTCAACTACAACATGATGCCCCACTAAAGAGTCTGTGTAATGTTTAAGCAATACCTGCAAGTTACAAAGCCAGGAATTATTTTCGGGAATTTAATTTCTGTGATTGGCGGATTTTTGCTGGCCTCTAAGGGCAGCATTGATTACGCCCTGTTTCTCACCTCACTGGTTGGCGTGTCGCTGGTGGTTGCGTCAGGTTGTGTCTTCAACAACGTGATTGACCGCGATATCGACATCAAGATGGAGAGAACCAGGAATCGGGTGCTGGTTAAAGGCCTTATCTCCGCGAAAGTAAGCCTGGTGTATGCCACTGTGTTGGGTATTGCTGGCTTTGCACTGCTGTATTTCGGTGCTAACCCGCTGGCCATGTGGCTGGCGGTGATGGGCTTCGTGGTATACGTTGGCGTTTACAGCCTGTATATGAAGCGTCATTCGGTTTACGGTACGCTGATTGGTAGCTTGTCTGGCGCTGCGCCGCCGGTGATTGGCTACTGTGCCGTGACCAATGAGTTCGATGCGGGCGCACTGATTCTGCTGGCGATTTTTAGCCTGTGGCAGATGCCGCACTCCTATGCGATTGCTATCTTCCGCTTTAAGGATTACCAGGCTGCCAACATCCCGGTCTTACCGGTTGTGAAAGGCATCTCTGTGGCAAAAAATCATATTACGCTCTATATCCTGGCGTTTATGATTGCCACGCTGATGCTGACGCTGGGTGGCTATGCAGGCTATAAGTATCTGGTCGTTGCCGCTGCCGTCAGCGTCTGGTGGCTCGGCATGGCGCTGTCAGGTTATAAAACCTCAAACGATCGGGTTTGGGCACGTAAGCTGTTTGTCTTCTCCATCGTCGCCATCACCGCGCTGAGCGTGATGATGTCAGTGGATTTCATGACGCCAGCGTCAAAAGATTTGCTGACTTACGTGCGCTGATGTGTACCAAAACAGCATGAAACGGGCGCGATTTTCGCGCCCTTTCTTTTTGTTACGACTGCTTAAGAACTATTGTTTTACCCTTCCACTCTCCCTCCCTAAAATAAATGCAGCACATCAACAGAGGTAGGAATGAACGATAACAAAATGACTCCGGTGGAGCTGCGCGCCACATGGGGCCTTGGCACGGTCTTTTCCCTGCGTATGCTGGGAATGTTTATGGTCCTGCCGGTATTGACCACCTATGGCATGGCGCTCCAGGGAGCGAGTGAAACCTTAATCGGTCTGGCCATTGGCATTTATGGCCTGGCTCAGGCCATTTTCCAGATCCCCTTTGGCCTGCTGTCCGATCGTATTGGACGCAAGCCTCTGATTGTGGGCGGCCTGCTGCTGTTTGTCCTTGGCAGCGTGATTGCCGCCAGCACGGAATCCATTTGGGGCATCATCCTTGGCCGGGCGTTGCAGGGTTCGGGCGCGATTGCGGCCGCCGTGATGGCGCTGCTGTCGGATTTAACGCGTGAACAGAACCGCACCAAGGCGATGGCGTTTATTGGCATCAGTTTTGGCGTTACCTTTGCGATTGCGATGGTGGTGGGACCGATTGTGACCCACGCGCTGGGCCTGCATGCGCTGTTCTGGATGATCGCAACGCTGGCGACGCTGGGTATTCTCATTACGCTTTGGGTGGTCCCCTCCTCCACTCAGCATGTCCTGAACCGTGAGTCGGGCATGGTGCGCGGCAGCTTTAAAAAAGTGCTGGCCAACCCGCGCCTGGTAAAACTGAATCTTGGCATCTTCTTTTTGCATATCCTGTTGATGTCGAGCTTTGTTGCGCTGCCCGACCAGTTTGAGCAGGCGGGATTACCGCCATCAGAACACTGGAAGGTCTATTTAACGACCATGCTGATCGCCTTTGCGGGCGTCGTGCCTTTTATCATTTATGCGGAAGTGAAGCGCAAAATGAAGCGCGTCTTTGTCGGCTGTGTCGGCATGATGGTCATCGCAGAAATTGTTTTATGGGGCGCACAGGGCCATTTCTGGACGCTGGTGCTCGGCGTACAGCTCTTCTTCCTTGCCTTTAACCTGATGGAAGCCATCCTGCCTTCCCTGGTCAGTAAGGAATCGCCTGCCGGTTACAAAGGGACAGCAATGGGGCTTTACTCCACCAGCCAGTTTCTGGGCGTTGCGATCGGCGGAAGCCTGGGCGGTTGGGTGTTCGGTCATTTTGATGCGCAAACTGTGTTTATGGTGGGAGCGATTGTGGCGGCAATCTGGCTGTTCGTCAGTATGACCATGCAGGAACCGCCCTACGTCAGCAGTCTGCGCATTGTGCTGAGTGATGCGGCGCTGGCAGTACCGAACCTGGAGAAGCGCCTGAAGGCCCAGCCTGGAGTGAACGCGGTGCTGATCGTACCGGAAGAAAAAAGCGCTTACATTAAGATAGACAGTAAGATCACCAGCCGACCGGAGCTTGAAGCCCTTATCGGCGGTGGCTAATCCCCTGCCCTCTCCGGGTTTGTCGTCTTTGACAAACCCGGTTTCTCCCGTTTATCCCCGCGCAAAATGCGTCCCTCTGGTCACGCAGATTCCGTCACGGACGTCAGCACCTTGCAGGGCAAAAGCGTTGCTGTCGCGGAAGGGGATCAGTGACAGCCAGACTGGTGTCACAGTCAGGCTGCCAACCCGACAGGATGCCTCAGAGGGCATCCTGTGCTCACGTGCTGAACGGAGGGATTAATCGCGGAAGTTTTTGAACTGGAAAGGCTGGCCCAGGTTGCCATTACGCACCAGCGCCATTGCGCCCTGTAAATCATCACGAGACTTACCCGTTACGCGCAGAGATTCGCCCTGAATCTGCGTCTGCACTTTCAGCTTGCTGTCTTTAATCAGCTTCACCAGCTTTTTCGCGACGTCGCTTTCAATGCCTTTTTTCATTTTGGCATCCACGCTCCAGCTTTTGCCGCTGTGTTCAATCTCTTCTGGTACTTCCAGCGCCGCGCCTTCAATACCGCGCTTGAGCATTTTCTCGCGCAGGATATCCACCAGCTGCTTTACCTGAAAATCCGATTCACTGATGACCTTAATGGTTTCATTTTTTTCATTGAGTTCGTAACTGGCAGTGACGTTGCGAAAATCAAAACGTGTCGACAGTTCACGGTTAGCATTCTCTACTGCGTTGCGAACTTCCTGCATGTCGACTTCTGAAACGATATCGAAAGATGGCATCTCTTCTTCTCCTGAGGCTAAACTGGCATGCATAATACGCGTCTTACGGCACTAAATAAAATCGCACTGTGTAGCGCTATACTTAACTCATTGCCACAGCGCATAAATAATAAGCCCGCGAGCGGGAGGCAGCATGAAAATAACCGTATTAGGATGTGGCGCATTGGGCCAGGTGTGGCTCACCGCTCTTGCCCATTGCGGGCACGATGTCCAGGGCTGGTTACGCGTACCTCAGCCCTACTGCTCAGCAAATGTAATCGATCCGCTGGGGCGCGTGACGAACCGGACCTTCATTGCCAACGATCCGCTGTTTTTGGCGCAGAGCCAGCTGCTGTTGGTGACGCTGAAAGCCCCGCAGGTATCAACGGCCGTAAAAAATCTGGAAAGCGTGATGTCAGAAAACTGCCCGGTTTTGCTGTTGCACAATGGCATGGGCACGCTTGGCGAATTAAAAGGTCTGACGCAGCCGCTGTTACGCGGTATTACCACGCACGCCGCAATGCGGGATGGCACGGTCATTAAGCACGTCGCCACGGGCGTCACCCATATTGGTCCCGGCAACCGCAAAAGCGAGCATTGGAGTGAGGTCGCCGATGTACTGCACGAAGCGCTGCCCGATGTCGCCTGGCATGACAATATCCGGGCGGCCTGCTGGCGTAAGCTGGCGGTAAACTGTGTGATCAACCCACTCAGCGTGGTTTACGACTGTCAGAATGGCGCACTGCGTCAGCATCAGGCCGACATCATCACCTTATGTGACGAAATCAGTTGGGTTATGGAGCGTGAAGGCCAGTCCGTGGCCAGCCAGAGCCTGCAGGATCAGGTGCTGAATGTGATTGAGACGACCGCCGCCAACACCTCATCAATGCTGCAGGATATACGCGCTCAGCGACTGACGGAAATTGAATACATCACCGGCTTTCTGCTGCGTCGCGCACGCACTCACGGCTTAGTGTTACCTGAAAACACCCGGCTGTACGACATGATTAAACGCAAGGAGTCTTATTATGGGCGCGAACGCCTCGGTACTGGTCTGTCTGGCTCATGGCAGTGAAGAGACGGAAGCCGTTACCACACTCGATCTGCTGGTCCGTGGCGGGATAAAGACGGTGACCGCCAGCGTGGAAAGCGATGGCTGCCGTGAAATCGTCTGTTCGCGCGGCGTTCGCCTGCTGGCCGACGTCCCGCTGGTCGAGGTGGCGGACAACGCCTACGATGCTATTGTCCTGCCCGGCGGACTAAAAGGAGCCGAGACATTTCGTGACAGTCCGCTGTTGGTTGAAACCGTACGCCAGTTTCATTTGTCAGGACGTATTGTTGCGGCCATCTGCGCAGCCGCTGGCACGGTACTGGTGCCGCATAACCTGTTTCCGGTCGGCAATATGACAGGCTTTCCCGGTTTAAAGTCCACCATACCGGAAGAGAAATGGATGGAACGTCGTGTCGTCTGGGATCCGCGAGTCAATTTGCTCACCAGTCAGGGACCGGGCACGGCGATGGATTTTGCGCTGAAATTAATTGATTTGCTAGCAGGCAGTGATAAAGCACGTGAAGTCGCGGCACAACTGGTGCTGGCGCCGGGTATTTACGACTATCAGGCCAGTTAAGTCGCCGGTTCAGACGCCTGCCGGACGCTCTGTGCTCGTCTTGCCCTGGTACGCAAGGCGAGCACAGGGGGAAGCGGTCAGTGACCGCTATGCGGATTACGGACGATATACCTTCACGTTTTTAAACCCCTGCTCATGCAGATAGAGCGCCTGTAATTTACTCATCACACCGCGATCGCAGTACAACAGCCAGGTTTTGTTCTGATCAAGGTCGCCAAACTGCGTACTGAGTTTGTAGAAAGGCATCGACTTCACCTCCGTTCCCGCCAGCTGTAGCGGTTTGTCTTCCTGCTCATCCACGGAGCGGATATCCAGCACGCTGTCGTTTTCGTTCAGCAAGCCGACCGTCTCAACCTCAACCACCTCTTCCTGCGTCTGCTCCGCGATTTCGCGAATATCCACATTGGTCGCCTCGGCCACCATACGTTCCAGAATTGCGAAATCAAACTGGCTTTCTTCGGCTTCGATTTTGCCTTTTACCGCTTTGACCGTCGGGCTTTTCGAAATCACGCCACAATATTCCGGCATGGTGCTGGCAAAGTCTTCGGTGCCGATTTCACGCGCTACTTTAATAATGTGCTCTTTGTCGTGGGAAATCAGCGGGCGCAAAATCAACGTATCGGAGGCATTGTCGATCAGTCGCAGATTGGTCAGCGTCTGGCTGGAGACCTGCCCCACCGCTTCGCCTGTGACCAGGGCCTGTACGCCATAACGTTCCGCCACCATTGAGGCTGCACGGACCATCATACGTTTCAGCACCACGCCCATTTGACCGTCGTCGATTTTTTCTAAAATTTCGCCGACAACTGGCTCAAAGTTGATTGCCACAAAACGTACACGGTGCGAACGGCCAAAGCGGTTCCACAGATAATGGGCGACCTGACGTACGCCGATTTCATGTGCCGCGCCGCCCAGGTTAAAGAAGCAGTAGTGAACGCGGCTGCCACGACGCATCAGCATGTAGCTGGAAACGCCGGAGTCAAATCCACCTGAGATGAGCGACAGCACATCTTCCTGGGTACCAATCGGGAAGCCGCCCAGCCCTTCATAGCGTGCGGTGACCAGCGTTAAGCGGTTTTCTTCCACTTCGAGGTTAACCGTCACCTCAGGTTTCTTAAGCTGAACGGTGGCGCTGGCGATGTGCTGATTTAGCCCGCCGCCAACATAGCGCTCGACGTCCTGCGAACTGAAGCTGTGTTTGCCACGGCGCTTAACCCGCACGCAAAAGGTTTTGTTTTCCAGGCTGTCGCGATACTGTGCCAGCGTCTGCTCGAAAATATCGTGGATGTCGGTATATTCGCGCTCTTCAACCGCAAGGACATGATGAATACCCGGGATGCGCATCAGCTCATCGGGAATAATCTGCCGCATGGCTTCATCTTTGCAGCGCACTTCAATATGATCCCAAAAACGCACCACCGCGATCTCATCGCTGACCGTTTTGAGCACGTTGCGGATATTACTGGCAAGAATCTTAATAAAGCGCAGACGCACCGACTGACTCTTGATGGTGATTTCAGGAAATAACTTGACGATAAACTTCATGGCAATACAGCTTCGTTGGGCAAATAAGTGCTAAAACAGGCTGCACTTAGCTGGTAAGATCATAAAATTGCGGGGTGACAGGCGCATCCGCATCCGAGGCGCGAGAGTATATCACCTTTACCCGGTGACTGCTTCTGCAACAGCATGCACATTGATTATTTTGCTAATCATTCTCTCTCAGCTACCATGACCGATTGCAAGATAACGTTCCAACCGTGAGTCGACACGAAATATGCCGAAAAAAGCCGAACAGCCAGCCAGCTTTGAAACGTCATTGCAGCAGCTGGAGCAGATTGTTAATCGTCTGGAAAGTGGTGAACTGCCGTTGGAAGACGCCCTGAATGAATTTGAGCGCGGCGTGCAGTTAGCGCGCAATGGCCAGCAAACGTTGCAGCAAGCCGAGCAGCGCGTGCGCATTCTCCTCAGCGACGATAACGATGCCGATCTCTCCTCTTTCACGCCGGAAAACAACTAATGGATTTTCCTGAACTGCTCAATGCGTATCACCAGCAGGTGAATCACGCGTTGATGGGCTACCTGGATGCCCTCCCTTTTCAGAGTTCTCCTCTGGTGAATGCCATGCAGTATGGGGCACTATTAGGTGGCAAACGCATGCGCCCGTTTCTGGTTTACGCAACCGGCACCATGCTCAATGCGAATAAAGCCAGTCTCGATGTGCCTGCAGCGGCTGTCGAATGTATTCACGCCTATTCACTGATTCATGACGATTTGCCGGCAATGGACGATGATGCGTTACGTCGTGGGCAACCAACCTGCCATATCAAATATGGTGAAGATACCGCCATTCTTGCCGGTGATGCGCTACAAACGCTGGCCTTTTCTATTCTGGCCGACCAGCCCATGCCGGGCGTGAGTGCAGAATACCGCCTCGCTATGCTGTCAGAGCTGGCCAGGGCCAGCGGCGTAGCGGGTATGTGCGGCGGGCAGGCGCTGGATCTGGCGGCAGAAGGTCAGTCTGTCGATCTTCATCAACTGGAACAGATCCATCGTCACAAAACGGGGGCGTTGATTCGCTCAGCCGTGCGTCTCGGTGCCTTTGCTGCCGGCGACGCGGGCCGTGAAGCGCTGCCGTATCTTGACCGCTATGCGGATGCCATCGGCCTGGCCTTTCAGGTGCAGGATGACATCCTGGATGTGACGGGCGACACAGCCGTTATCGGAAAACGTCAAGGTGCCGATCAAGATCTTGGAAAAAGCACCTATCCTTCATTGATGGGTCTGGATAATGCCCGGATTAAGGCACTGGATTTATACCAGGAAGCCGTGGATGCTTTGCACATGCTCTCTGCAAAATCCTATGATACCTCTGCCCTGAAGGCGCTGGCGAGCTTCGTAATTGAACGCGATAAATAACTTCCATGATGAGTCACTGATGAGTTTTGATACTACAAAATACCCGACACTGGCGCAGGCAGAAACGGTACAGGCACTGCGTGCCCTGCCTAAAGAAAAATTGCCTGCGCTCTGCAATGAGCTGCGCCAGTATTTATTAGACAGCGTGAGCCGCTCAAGCGGCCATTTTGCGTCGGGCCTGGGCGTGGTCGAGCTGACGGTGGCGCTGCATTACGTCTATAACACACCGTTCGACCACCTCGTGTGGGACGTCGGTCATCAGGCTTATCCGCATAAAATTTTAACCGGCCGCCGCGATCGCATTGGATCGATTCGGCAAAAGAATGGCGTGCACCCCTTTCCGTGGCGGGGAGAAAGTGAATACGACGTCCTGAGCGTCGGTCACTCCTCAACCTCCATCAGTGCCGGGCTGGGCATGGCTGCTGCGGCCGAACGGGAAGGTAAAGGGCGCCGTACCGCCTGTATTATCGGCGACGGTGCCATCACCGCAGGCATGGCCTTTGAGGCCATGAACCACGCGGGCGATATTAAACCCGATATGCTGGTTATCCTGAACGACAACGAAATGTCGATTTCTGAAAACGTCGGGGCGCTGAATAACCGCCTGGCACAGATTTTATCGGGTAAGACCTACGCGCGTCTGCGCGAAGGAGGCAAGCGCGTACTGACCGGCCTGCCGCCGATTAAAGAGTTGGTAAAACGCACCGAAGAACACCTGAAAGGCATGGTGGTGCCGGGCACCCTGTTTGAAGAACTGGGGTTCAATTATATCGGGCCGGTCGATGGTCATGATGTCCTGACGCTGGTGAATACGCTGACGAATATGCGTAGCCTGAAAGGCCCGCAGTTCCTGCATATTATGACGAAAAAGGGTAAAGGTTATGCCCCGGCAGAGCAGGATCCGATCGCCTGGCATGCGGTGCCCAAATTTGATGTCGCCAGCGGCGAACTGCCTAAGAGCGCCGAAGGATTGCCGAGTTATTCGAAGATCTTCGGTAACTGGCTGTGCGAAACGGCGGCTGACGACGCGAAGCTGATGGCGATTACGCCCGCCATGCGCGAAGGGTCGGGTATGGTAGGATTCTCCCGCAAGTATCCCAACCAGTATTTTGACGTTGCCATTGCCGAACAGCACGCCGTGACCTTTGCGGCGGGCCTGGCCATTGGGGGCTATAAACCGGTTGTTGCGATTTACTCGACCTTCCTGCAGCGCGCCTACGATCAGGTTATTCACGATGTCGCGATTCAGAAGCTTCCGGTCCTGTTCGCGATTGACCGTGGCGGCATCGTTGGGGCCGACGGCCAGACGCATCAGGGTGCCTTTGATCTCGCCTATCTGCGCTGCATTCCGGATATGGTCATCATGACGCCGAGCGATGAGGACGAATGCCGCCAGATGCTTTATACCGGCTATCACTATCAGGCGGGTCCGGCTGCCGTGCGTTATCCACGCGGAACCGGCACTGGCGTTGCTCTGACGCCACTGCAAAGCCTGCCGCTGGGCAAAGGTGTGGTTAAACGTCGGGGCGAAAAGCTGGCGATCCTTAACTTCGGTACACTGCTGCCTGAAGCCAGCCACGTTGCCGAAGCGCTGAACGCCACCCTGGTGGATATGCGTTTTGTTAAACCGCTGGATGAAGCGTTAATTACCGAACTGGCCGCACAGCATGAGTCGTTGATTACGCTGGAAGAAGGCGCGATTAAGGGCGGCGCAGGCAGCGGCGTCAACGAGTTCGTGATGGCGAAACGTCTGGGCATTCCCGTTCTCAATATTGGCCTGCCTGACGAGTTCATTCCCCCGGGCACGCAGGAAGAGATGCGTCACGACTACCACCTGGACGCAGACGGTATTCAGCAGCAAATCAGTCACTGGCTGGCGCAGTAGTTCCCCTCCCCCGCTCTCTGCGGAGAGCGGTATTCCTGCTATGCTTAATTCCCCTGGAAGGACATAGCAGGAGTCATGATGAAAACCGTTCCACTCGCGAATACTGATTTAAAAGTTTCCCAGCTCTGCCTGGGCTGTATGACATTTGGTGAGCCCACCCGCGGTAAACATGCCTGGACACTTCCTGAAGAAAGCAGCCGACCGCTTATCAGGCAGGCGCTGGAGGCCGGGATTAACTTCTTCGACACCGCTAACAGCTATTCAGACGGCAGTAGTGAGGAGATTCTGGGGCGAGCGCTCAGGGATTTCGCCCGCCGCGAGGAGGTCGTGGTCGCCACCAAAGTCTATTTCCCGCTGAGTAATCTGTCACAAGGCCTGTCCCGTAAAAACATTCTGCAATCCATTGATGACAGCCTGCAACGGCTGGGCATGGAGTATGTCGATCTGCTGCAGATTCACCGCTGGGACTATGACACGCCGCTCGAAGAAACCCTGTCGGCACTTGATGAGGTGGTGAAATCCGGCAAAGCACGTTATATCGGCGCCTCGTCCATGCACGCCAGTCAGTTTGCACAGGCCTTAACCATGCAGGCAGAACAGGGCTGGGCACGCTTCGTCAGCATGCAGGATCAGTACAACCTGATTCAGCGCGAAGAAGAACGTGAGATGCACCCGCTGTGCCAGCGTGAAAATGTTGCGGTCCTGCCATGGAGTCCACTGGCACGCGGTAAGCTCACCCGGCCATGGGGCGAAACCACCGCCCGCTCCGTTTCTGATGAGGTGATGAGCACGCTCTATGCTTCAACGGAGGAAAACGATGCGGCGATTGCGGCGCGCCTGGCGCAGGTTGCAGCCGACAAAGGCGTAACACGAGCGCAGGTCGCACTGGCGTGGTTACTGAGCAAACCGGTGGTGACAGCGCCCATCATTGGCGCCTCCCGTGCAGAGCAGTTTGCTGAGCTGGTGGAAGCCGTGAACGTTGACCTGACAACGCAGGATATTGCGGCCCTGGAAAGTGAATATCAGCCTCACCCGGCAACCGGCTATCAGTGATACCAACGCAGCGTGTTCACAGGCGTGACGCGCTCATTCGGCCCGGCCGGGAGAGAGATAAGGATGAGACAACCGTACGCCGGTATTTCGGCTACGGTTGCAAAACGGTGATGATAAGGACCGCAGTACAAACGCTTAACCGGCGAGATAAACCCCGGCACCATAAAGGATGGCTGCAGCAATAATGCCCGCAATAATGTCATCGACCATAATGCCCATGCCGCCATGCACGTTACGGTCGAACCAGCGAATCGGCCAGGGCTTCCAGATATCCAGCACGCGGAACAGCACAAAACCGGCCACCACCCACTGCCAGCTGTTCACCGGAATGGCCATCAGCGTAATCCACATCCCGATAAACTCATCCCAGACAATGCTGCCGTGATCGTGAACGCCCATGTCTTTGGCGGTGCGATGGCAAAGGTACACGCCCACGCTGATGCCTAGCAGCACGACCAGCGAATACAGATCGTGCGGAAGCAAGGTCAGCAGACACCAAAAAGGAATGGCGGCCAGCGATCCCACTGTACCGGGCATAACCGGGCTGAGCCCACTGCCAAAACCGGTCGCCAGTAAATGCCAGGGATTACGCATCCGCAGACGACCTTTGGCGATATGTTTATCTGATGTCAAAATGGTCGAATCCTTTAAAACGCACATCTGCCGGTTTGCCGTTTTCGAGCAGTGACAGCCCTTCTGACTCGGGTGCCATCTGCCCAATACAGGTATAAGGCACGCCAAGATGTCCCAGCGCCACGTCCAGTGCACCCCGATTCACTTCCGGCACACTGAAGCACAGCTCATAGTCTTCGCCGCCGCTGAGCGCCCAGCGCAGCACCTGTGACGCGTCAAAATTGTCACGCAGTGCCGGGGACAGCGGAAGCGCGTCAAGGTTGATACGTGCCCCGCAGCCGCTGGCTTTCAGCACATGACCTATATCAGAAATCAGCCCGTCTGAGATATCGATAGCGGAAGAGGCCAGCGAACGCAGTGACTGCCCCTGTAACACGCGCGGCATAGGCCGCAGGTGACGTTTAATCAGGGCTTCATGAATGGCCGGATCGTCAATGCGGCAGTGATGCTGCAGCAACGCCAGCCCGGCCGCGCTGTCGCCCAATGTACCGGTGACATAGATCCAGTCGCCGGGTTTTGCGCCCGAACGCTTTAACGCTTTGCCGTGAGGAATCAGCCCATGAATACCCAGCGTCAGGCTGAGAGGCCCCCGCGTCGTGTCTCCCCCCACCAGCTGCATATCGTAATATTCCAGCAGGTCAAACAGGCTTTCGCTGAAGCTGCTCAGCCAGCTTTCATTCACATCCGGCAAGGTCAGCGCCAGGGTTAGCCAGGCAGGATCGGCACCCATCGCGGCCAAATCGCTCAGATTCACCGCCAGTGATTTATAGGCTAAATCTGCAGGATGGATCGTGGGCAGAAAGTGGATACCGGAAACCAGCGTATCGGTGCTGACCGCCAGCGTTTGCTTTTCGGGCACGCTCAGCAGCGCGCAATCGTCGCCGATGCCGAGTTCGACATCACGGCGGCTACGCGTTCTGCGATTGAAGTAGCGTGCGATGAGTTCAAATTCACCACATGACATAATTGCGTTCCGCTTAACCATTAATGAAAAAGGCCGGCAAGCCGGCCTTATTGATTATTTGCGTTGGGGTCGAATTTGCGGACCGGCTTTATCCAGCACACCGTTGACAAATTTATGGCTGTCTTCAGCGCCAAATACTTTCGCCAGTTCGATACCTTCGTTGATGGCCACTTTATAAGGCACATCAGAACGCTTGCTCAGTTCATACAGCGACACACGCAGAATGGCTTTTTCCACCTGCCCCAGTTCTTCTAACTGGCGCGACAGATAGGGTTGCATCAATCCATCCAGGTACGCGCTGTTGGTCGCCACACCGGCCAGCAGTTCGCGGAAATAAGTAATATCGACGTCTTTAACGTCCTGTTCCGCCAGAAACTGGTATTCCACATCGGCAATGTCGTTGTTAGACAACTGCCAGGAGTAAAGCGCCTGGACAGCGCACTCACGGGCGCGACGACGAGCAGCAGGTTTCACAAAATTCCCCTTACAAAAATCAGGCTTTAATGGCTTTCAATACGTTGATCATTTCAAGTGCGGTCAGGGCCGCTTCGGCACCTTTGTTACCCGCTTTGGTTCCAGCACGCTCAATGGCCTGCTCGATATTTTCGGTTGTCAGTACGCCGAATGCCACAGGAATATCGCTGTCCATGGCAACACTGGCAATGCCCGAGCTGGCTTCACCCGCGACGTATTCGAAGTGCGCCGTGCCACCGCGAATCACGGTACCCAGCGCAATCACGGCATCGTGTTTGCCGGTTTTAGCCAGCGCACGCGCGGCCAGCGGCAGTTCGTAAGCACCCGGTACCCAGACGACAGTGATATTGTCATCGTTGACCTGGCCGATACGCTTCAGGGCATCCACAGCGCCGTCTAACAGGCTCTCGTTGATAAAGTTGTTAAAACGCGCGATAACGATGGCAATTTTTGCCTCTGGCGTTGCAACGGCAGCTTCGATAACTTTCATACATATCCTTTCAGGGGTTTGTTTAGCCCCGCGCAGGGGGGCGGATTCTAACATACTCTTTGGCGGCGTGCTCTCGCTTTTCCGCCTCTGTTATTGCGGTATCAGGGTCAGACGGAGATCGCTGCCGACCTGGCGCACGTCGCTGAAGGCAAAAACCGGCGCGTCAGCCAACTGCGTCAGCCCCGTAAGCTGACACAAACCGCGCGCGTCATTACCCAGTAATTTCGGTGCCACATACATAATGAGTTCGTCAACCAGACCGGCCTGAAGCAATGCCCCTGCCAGCGTGGCACCGGCTTCAACCCAGACGCTGTTAATCTGGCGCTGGCCCAGCACCATCATCAGCGCCACTAAATCCAGTTGGCTGTCGCGTAAAGGAACCGGAATTTGCGTCACCGAGTCAGGCCAGCGCTGAGTGTCGGCCTGCTGTCGCATCAGCCAGGTTTCGCCCAATTGTTCTATAAGTTTGTGCTGCGGTGTTACGCGATTCTGGCTGTCGACGATGACGCGTACCGGCTGGCGTAAGGTCTGCGCATCAACCAGGCGCTGACTGTCGCTGTCCAGTTCAGCCCAGCGTACGGTCAGGGAAGGATCGTCGGCCAGCACCGTTGCGCTGCTGCTGAGAATGGCGGCGCTCTGCGCTCGCAAACGCTGGACATCGCGTCGGGCAGCCGGCGAGGTGATCCACTGGCTTTCGCCACTCGCCATGGCGGTGCGGCCATCCAGTGATGCCCCCAGTTTAAGCTGTATCCAGGGGAAGCCGGTCCGCATGCGTTTCAGGAATCCCCGGTTCAGGGCTTCCGCTTCCTGCATCATCAGTCCGTGGCTGACTTCAATGCCCGCCTGCTGCAGTCGATGTAATCCTCGTCCGGCGACCTGCGGATTGGGGTCCTGCATCGCGGCCACGACGCGTTTTACACCGGCCTCAATAAGCGCGTCGCAACACGGCGGCGTGCGCCCGTGATGACTGCATGGCTCCAGCGTCACATAGGCTGTCGCCCCACGCGCACGCGCACCGGCCATGCGCAGGGCATGCACTTCCGCATGCGGTTCTCCGGCGCGCTGGTGCCAGCCTTCGCCAACAATGTCACCATCGCGTACAATGACGCAACCGACATTGGGGTTTGGCATGGTAGTAAAACGTCCGCGCCGCGCCAGTTCCAGCGCGCGCGCCATATAACGTTCATCGGTCATGATTTAATCCTGTAATCTGGCAATCTCTTCGCCAAAATCACGCACGTCCTCAAAGCTGCGATAAACAGATGCAAAGCGAATATAGGCCACTTTATCGAGTTTTTTTAGCTCGTCCATGACCAGGTTACCGATCAGCTTGCTGGGAATTTCACGTTCACCCGTCGCACGCAACTGCGTTTTGATATGGCTTACCGCACTCTCTACGGCATCCGCACTGACCGGACGTTTCTCCAGCGCTTTCATCATGCCGCTGGCAAGTTTGTCTTCATTGAAAGGTTCACGCACATCGTTGCTTTTCACCACGCGTGGCATGACCAGCTCAGCGACTTCAAACGTAGTAAATCGCTCATGGCACACCAGACACTGACGACGGCGCCGCACTGACGAACCCTCACTGACCAGACGAGAATCAATCACTTTTGTGTCTACAGCGGAGCAGAATGGGCAATGCATGACGTTTCCTGACACGAGATAAATGGGCCGTACAGTGTAGCGCGAACTGCAAGTCAACAAAATCGATTCCCGTGTTTTACCCCTCACAGACCGGATGGGAAATGCCCGCCCGCGTAAAACCCGCTACGCTTAAAGCGCTCAGGGCAAAAAGCGGAGAACGTAGCCACGTTCGTGCCGATCCGGGGTACTGCATCACCGGATACCTGCGCCACCGCGCTGGCCGGATGCCCGATATCAACCTGTTTCACCTTGCATCATTACGCGTAACGCGAGGTGAAATCGGCACGCCAGCGGCTACGGCATTTTATCGCTCAGGGAAAGGCAATTTCAGAGCACACTTAAGGTAATCGGCGTGATTTCAGTTCAGGCTTCAACGCCATAAGCGGATGCTGATGCGTCCCGCGACAAGGGGCAGTTATTACGTCATTTGAATAAAGGATAAAAAAACATGATGAACAGGATGGTTTGGGCACCCGCGGCCCTGTCACTGGTTCTGCTAAGTGGTTGCAGCACCCCAGCCCAGCCGCAGGTGAAACAACTGCACCGGGAAGTCAGTCAGCTTAATCAGCAGATGCAGCAACTCACCAGCCAGGCAAGTGCGGTTGAAATTCAGGGACAGCTGAACGCCCATTCACAGCAGGGCGCATGGCTGTTGCCGCAGGCAAACACGCCCGTGGCACTTCAAACGCAGGTTGGCACGCTGCGCCTGTCGCTCGCACGCATTGAGGCCGATGCCGGCGGTACGCATGCTGACCTGACGCTTCGCACACAAGACAATTCACCGCTGCCCGGGATGCATGCGACAGTAGTCTGGGGCCAGCTCGATCCCGCAACCGGTAAGCCACTTGAGGCCGACAGCCTGACGCAAACCCTCAGCGTTCCCGCTTCACTGACGCCACGCAGTTCGGTCACCGTACCATTACGGTTAAAGGGTGTGACGCCGGAGCAACTGGGTTATGTTCGAATTCACCAGGTGATCGCGGATACGTCCAGGCCCTGAAAACAAAAAAGCCGCCAGATTACGCTGGCGGCTTTTTTTATCGTACCAATACTACGGCAGGATCGAAGGCTGATCGGCGCCCTCTTTCTCCACTTTCTGTACCAGCATATGTTCGCGTTTCATGCCCAGCTTCAGCGCCAGCGCTGAAGAAACGTAGATCGACGAAACGGTACCGATGGTGACACCAATCAGCATGGTCAGTGAGAAGCCTTTCAGCAGCGCACCACCAAAGATGAACAGGATCAGGATCATCGCCAGCGTAGTCAGCGAGGTGATCAGGGTACGGCTTAACGTCTGCGTCAGGGACACGTTCGTAATGTCATAAGAGGAGCCGCGACGGATCTTGCGGAAGTTCTCACGAATACGGTCCGAGACCACGATTTTATCGTTCAGCGAGTAACCGATGACCGACATCAGCGAGGCCACAATCGTAAGGTCAATCTCGACCCGGAACAGCGACAGCAGTCCACAGGTGATAATGACGTCATGCGCCAGCGCCAAAACCGTACCCAGTGCCAGACGCCACTCAAATCGAATACCGATATAAATCAGAATCGCAATCAGTGCCGACAGCAGGGCTAACGCCCCGGCCTGCGCCAGATCGCTGCCCACGCTCGGTCCGACAAACTCGATACGTTTGACCGTCGCGTTTTGCTGCGTCGTCTGGTTGATAACCGTTACCACTTTATTACCCAGCTCGGTTCCCGCAGGCCCGGTGACCGGCGGCATGCGCACCATCACATCGCGGCTGCTACCGAAATTCTGGATCAACGGTTCCTGGAACCCGGACTTCACCAGCGCACCGCGGATGGCGTCGAGATCGGCCGGTTTCTCCAGATTGATCTCAATGACCGTACCGCCGGTGAAATCGAGCCCCCAGTTAAAACCGCGTACGCCAACAATGGCAATCGAGATGATGATTAACAGTCCCGAAATGATGAATGCCAGCGTATCCCAGCGCATAAAGTCAACGACTTTACGGCCGTGGTTTAACTGCTCAATGTTATATTCCTGTGCCACAACGCACTCCTCAGATAGACAGCTTCTTAACGCGCTTGCCACCGTACATCAGGTTGATAATGGCGCGGGTTCCGACGATCGATGTGAACATGGAGGTCGCAATACCGATAGCCGTTGTAATCGCAAAGCCCTTAATGGAGCCCGTACCAATTGCATACAGAATCACCACCTTAATCAGGGTCGTCACGTTCGCATCGACAATACTGGAGAAGGCACCTTTGTAGCCCTCATGAATTGCCTGCTGTACGGAACGCCCGTTGCGCAGTTCTTCTTTGATACGTTCATTGATCAGGACGTTTGCATCGACTGCCACCGCCAGCGTCAGCACAATACCGGCGATGCCTGGCATGGTCAGCGTGGCCCCCGGTAACAGCGACATAATGCCGACAATCAGCACCAGGTTTGCCAGCAGTGCGCTGGTCGCAATCAGGCCCACTTTCTTGTAGTACAGCACCATAAACAGGATGGAGGCGACCAGGCCCCACAGGCAGGCTTCCAGCCCCTGAGTAATGTTCTGCTGACCCATTGTCGGACCGATTGTCCGCTCTTCCACAATCTGGATAGGCGCAATCAAGGCCCCGGCGCGCAGCAGCAGTGACAGCTGACGTGCTTCGTTCGGGTTGCTGATACCGGTGATGCGGAAGCTGTTGCCCAGGCGTGACTGGATGTTGGCGACGTTAATCACCTCTTCCTGTTTCACCAGAATGGCGCGACCATTCGCATCTTTCTTACCGCTGTCTTTGTACTCCACAAACAGGGTCGCCATCGGTTTACCGATGTTGTCCTTGGTGAAGTTCGACATGATATTACCGCCCGCGCCATCGAGTGAAATATTCACCTGAGGCTGGTTGTATTCGTCCATGCTGGAGGTCGAATCGGTAATGTGGTCACCGGTCAGAATCACGCGTTTGTACAGCACGACAGGCTGGCCGTCACGCATGTCTTTGACCTCGGAATCCCCCGGCACGCGACCATTGGCGGCGGCGGTCGGATCAACGCTGGTATTAACCAGACGGAACTCCAGCGTCGCGGTTGCGCCCAGAATTTCTTTGGCGCGCGCCGTGTCCTGAATACCTGGCAGTTCTACCACGATGCGGTCAGAACCCTGACGTTGCACCAGCGGCTCCGCGACACCCAGTTGGTTCACACGATTACGCAGGATAGTGATGTTCTGCTGAACGGCATATTCGCGCGCTTCGCTAAGGCGAGCATCGGTCATGGTGGCTCGCAGAGCATCGTTACCGCTGTTGCTGATCACCAGATCCTGATGACGGGATGACAGCCACTTCACGGCAGCGTCACGGCTGGCTGCGTCACGGAAACGGATTTCCACGCCGTAGTTAGCAATCTTGCTGACGTTGGTATAAGGGATATTCTTTTCGCGCAGGTCGCTGCGCAGGCTGTCCGCATTCTGCTCTTGCAGTTTGCTCAGGGCAGTGTCCATATCCACTTCCATCAGGAAGTGCACGCCACCGCGCAGATCGAGGCCAAGTTTCATTGGCTGCGCCGCCAGCAGGGTAAGCCAGCGCGGCGTTGCGGGAGCCAGATTCAGCGCCACAACATAGTTTTCGCCCAGCGCTTTCATGATCGCTTCACGGGCGCGCAACTGCACATCCGTGTTAGAAAAACGCGCCGTAATCGCCCCGTTTTCCAGGGCAACAGACTTCGCCTGAATATTATCTTGTTTTAATACGTTCTGAATTTGATCCAACGTTTGCTCACTGGCGGCGCTTCCGCGCGCGCCAGTGATTTGAACAGCCGGATCCTCACCATAAAGGTTGGGAAGTGCATATACCAGGCCAATGACAAGCACCACGACCAGCATTATGTACTTCCACAAAGGATAACGATTTAACACGGCAGTTCCCTTAGGGAAGTAAAAATTACAGCGCCTTCATAGAACCTTTCGGCAGGACGGCAGCCACGAAATCACGTTTAATAACCACTTCGGTAGTGTCGTTCAGCGCAATCGCAATGTAGCCGGTTTCTGCCACTTTGGTTACGCGACCCACCAGGCCACCATTCGTCAGCACTTCATCACCTTTGGAGATAGAATCCATCAGCTTCTTGTGCTCTTTTGCGCGTTTCTGCTGAGGGCGCAGGATCATGAAGTAAAAAATCAGGCCAAAGACGACCAGCATGATCACCAGAGAATACGGACTTCCCTGAGACGGTGCGCCTGCTGCAGCCACAGCGTCAGAAATGAAAAAGCTCATTAAATTTCCCTCATTGATGAATTATCAGACGTTAAAGGCGGAACCGCTTTGCCCGTCCGTTGGTAGAACTCGGTAACAAAGCGCTCTAATTTACCCTCTTCAATAGCCTGGCGTAAACCTGCCATCAGGCGCTGGTAGTAGCGCAGGTTATGAATCGTGTTCAGACGCGCGCCCAGTATTTCGTTACAGCGATCAAGATGATGCAAGTAAGCACGGCTGTAATTGCGACAGGTGTAACAATCACACTCGGCATCCAGCGGCGACACATCGTCTTTATGCTTCGCATTGCGGATTTTTACCACGCCGTCCGTCACAAATAAGTGACCATTACGTGCATTACGCGTTGGCATCACACAGTCAAACATGTCCACGCCACGACGCACACCTTCGACCAGATCTTCAGGTTTGCCCACGCCCATTAAATAACGCGGTTTGTCCTCAGGGATCTGCGGGCAAACATGCTCCAGGATGCGGTGCATGTCCTCTTTCGGCTCACCGACCGCCAGGCCGCCCACAGCGTACCCATCAAAGCCAATCTCTACCAGACCTTTCACAGACACATCACGTAAATCTTCGTAAACCGAGCCCTGAATAATACCGAACAGCGCGTTCTTGTTGCCCAGGCTGTCAAAGCGGTCACGGCTGCGCTGCGCCCAGCGCAACGACATCTCCATTGAGCGTTTCGCATAATCCCAGTCGGCCGGATACGGCGTGCACTCATCGAAGATCATGACGATATCGGAGCCCAGATCGTACTGAATTTCCATGGATTTTTCTGGATCGAGGAAAATCTGATCGCCATTGATCGGGTTACGGAAGTGAACGCCCGCTTCGGTGATTTTACGAATGTCGCCCAGGCTGAAGACCTGGAAACCGCCGGAGTCCGTCAGGATAGGGCCTTTCCACTGCATAAAATCATGCAGATCGCCATGCAGCTTCATGATTTCCTGACCGGGACGCAGCCAGAGGTGGAAAGTATTGCCCAGAATAATTTGCGCGCCGGTATCCTGCACTTCTTCCGGCGTCATGCCTTTTACGGTGCCATAGGTGCCCACGGGCATAAACGCCGGGGTTTCGACCACGCCACGATCAAAAATCAGACGCCCGCGACGCGCGCGACCGTCTGTGGTATCAAGCTCAAATTTCACAAGACCTCCATCGGAGAAACAGTCCGATGTTCAAAGTAAACAGATCAGGCGCCCACTTTTTCCAGCGGCGCCTGGGGGTTTTTGCTGATAAACATCGCGTCGCCGTAGCTGAAGAAACGGTATTCTTCTGCCACCGCAGCGCGATAAGCAGCCATGGTGTGCTGGTAACCGGCGAAGGCCGAGACCAGCATAATCAGGGTTGATTCCGGCAAATGGAAGTTGGTGATTAACGCATCGATCACCTGGTACTCGTAGCCCGGATAGATAAAAATTTGGGTATCGTCGAAGAATGGCGCAATCAGGGCATCCTGACTGGCTTTGGCGGCGCTTTCCAGCGAACGTACCGAGGTGGTGCCAACGGCGACCACTTTATTCCCCCGCGCCTTACACGCCAGCACCGCGTCTACCACATCCTGCGGGACTTCCGCGTACTCCGCGTGCATGTGGTGATCTTCAATCGTCTCGACGCGCACCGGTTGGAAGGTGCCCGCCCCAACGTGCAACGTGACAAAGGCCATTTCCACGCCTTTATCTTTGAGCGCCTGCAACAGCGGCTCATCAAAATGCAGCCCCGCCGTGGGCGCGGCGACGGCACCGGGTCGGGCGCTGTAAACCGTTTGATAAAGCTCACGATCCGCCTCTTCATCCGGGCGGTCAATGTACGGCGGCAGCGGCATATGGCCGACGCGGTTAAGAATGTCCAGTACGTCACGGTCATCGTCAAAGGCGATCTCGAACAACGCATCGTGCCGCGCCACCATAATGGCTTTCACGCTCTCGTCGTCACCCAGCAGCAGCGCTGCGCCAGGCTTCGGCGCTTTCGATGCGCGAACATGCGCCAGCACGCGCTTGTCATCAAGCATGCGCTCGACCAGCATCTCAATTTTGCCGCCGCTTGCCTTGCGTCCGAACACCCTGGCCGGGATAACGCGCGTGTTGTTAAACACCAGCAGATCTCCGGGCTGGAGCTTACCCAGCACATCCGTAAACACGCCGTGAGTGAGCGCGCCGGTTGGGCCATCCAGCGACAGCAGGCGGCAACCACTTCGTTGCGCCTGGGGATAATGGGCGATAAGAGATTCAGGCAAATCAAAAGCAAAATCGGCGACACGCATGACAGACTTCTTACTCAGAAAAACAGGCGGCACAGTTTAGCGGAAAACCGAACAATTCTGAACAACTGGCTGCGTAAACGGAGTTGCGCTTATAATGCCGCATGAATTTTCTTGCGCATCTTCACTTAGCCCATCTTGCCAACAGCTCTTTGCTGGGCAATCTGATGGCAGATTTCGTTCGCGGCGCGCCGCACCAACACTGGCCTGAACCGGTGGCCGACGGCATTCTGATGCATCGTCGCCTGGACGTAATGACCGATGCCCTGCCGGAAGTGCGCGCGGCACGCCAGCTTTTCCGGGCAGAGACCTATCGCGTCGCCCCCATCACGCTGGATGTCATCTGGGACCATTTTCTGGCGCGCCACTGGGATCGCGTTCATCCGTCACAAACGCTGCAAGCGTTTACGGCCCGTGCCGAGCGCGAAATCGTCCCGCAACTGGCCGCCACGCCCGAGGAATTTAAAGAACTGAATGCGGTGATGTGGCGAGAACGCTGGTTCGAACACTACGCCGATCCCCTGCGCCTTGAACGCGTGCTGAATGGCATGGCCCGACGTCGGCCAAGGCTGGCAGCACTCAGCGACTCTTACCAGGACTTCACCGCCCATTATCCGGCCTTTGAAGCCTGTTTCTTTCAGTTTTATCCCCGCCTGATGCAGTTGGCCGCCAGCCGGCAGCTGTGATTCACCCTCTTTATCAGGTAAGACGCGGCTTACCTGATAACGCTGAAAAAGCACGCAAACAGTACACCGACGATATTGCCATTACTGGCGCACTACGGCTTAATAAGCCTTGCTTAACTATGCTTTGCGCTACTCTCACTGTCAGACCGCCTGTTCAGGCGCTTCCTGTATTCGATGTGTTTTAAAATCATAAGAGGGAAACATGTCATCCGCTTCGCATTCTGAAATTGACGCGCGCTATCGCTACGCCTGCGAAATCGCCCGTGCCGCCGCAAGCCGCGCCTTGTCATGGTATCAACAGCGTCAAAAACTGGTGGTGGAATATAAAAGGGACCTTCAGGACGTGGTCAGTGAAGCTGACCGTAACGTTGAAGAATTAATTAAATCACTGATTGCAGAACGCTATCCCGAGGATGCGGTATTAGGTGAAGAGAGCGGTGGAGAAACAGGCGAGGCCCGCATTTTATGGGTCATCGATCCGATTGATGGCACCGCCTGCTTCGTCAATGGTCTGCATAACTGGTGCGTTTCGCTGGCCATCGTCTGCGAAGGTGAACCGGTGGTGGGCGTGGTTTGCGATCCCAATCATCAGGAGCTGTTTCACGCCCGCAAAGGCCAGGGCGCCTGGCTTAATGAGACCCGGCTTGAGGTTCATCAGGCCCGTCACCTCAACGAAGGGCTGTTGGGCATCAGTAATTCCAGCCGGGTGCCGGGAGAAAAGGTTACGCAGCTTATCGATGGGCTACTCAAACAAGGCGGGATGTTCATTCGCATCGGCTCCGGTGCCTTAACCAGCGCCTGGGCCGCTGCCGGTCGCCTGATTGGCTATTACGAAGCCCATATGCATCCCTGGGACAGCCTGCCGGGCATCGTGTTAATGCGGGAAGCGGGCGGCGTCACCAATGACTATATGCGCAATGATGGCCTGAAAAACGGCAATCCCGTTTTGCTGGCGAATGCCGTAATCTATCCACAGATTAAAGCCCTTCTCGCGCCCCAGGAACTGGAGGATGAATAATGTCTGCCTGTAGCCCCCTGCGCGTAGTCGCGCTCTGTGCGTTATGGTTCGCGGCGGGGTCGCTTTACGCGGCGCCAGAATACCAGTTAGAGAAAGTGGTCGAACTCAGCCGACACGGGGTGCGCCCGCCGACGCCGGGCAACCGCCAGGAGACCGAGGCAGCAACCGGACAGCCCTGGCCCCGGTGGAGTACAGCGGACGGCGAGCTGACGGGCCATGGCTACAGTGCGGTGGTGAATAAAGCGCGCTGGGAAGGCGATCACTATCGCCAGTTGGGATTACTTACCGCGGGTTGTCCGGACGCGACAGCACTCTACGTACGCGCCAGCCCCCTTCAGCGAACGCGCGCCACTGCCGAAGCGTTGGTGGATGGCGCATTTCCCGGCTGCGGCGTGGCGGTGCATACCGTCACGGGCGACGTCGATCCGCTTTTTCAGACGGAAAAACTGCCCTTTGCCCGCATCGATCCGCAGCGAGAGATGGAAGAAAAGCGGCGTGTGGCGGGCGATTTAGCACAGCGACAGCAGCAGCTCCAGCCCGCCATTCAGGCGCTTAAACAGGCGGTCTGTCCGGCTAACCGCGCGTGCCCGTTTTTTGATCGCCCCTGGCAGTTAAAGCAGACTAAAAGCGGCAGCGTCTATGTTGAAGGCTTAAGCACGCTGGCCGCCATGGTCGAGACGTTGCGCCTGGGTTACAGCGAAAACTTACCGTTCGCGAGGCTGGCGTGGGGCCACATCACTTCCGCTCAACAGATCACCGCCCTGCTCCCCCTGCTGACGGCCAGTTATGATCTCAGCAATGATGTGCTCTATATGGCGCAACGTCGTGGCTCGCTTCTGTTACAGCGGATGCTCGACGCCATTCAGGGGAACGATCCCGATGTACGATGGGTACTGCTGGTGGCCCATGACACGAATATCGCGATGGTTCGCCGCCTGATGGGATTTGAATGGCAACTGCCGGGGTATACGCGCGGTAATATTCCGCCGGGAAGCAGCCTGGTGATGGAGCGCTGGCGGGATACGCAAAGCAATCAGCGCTACCTGCGCGTCTATTTTCAGGCACAAAGTCTGGACGGGCTACGTCAGTTACAACCCATTAATGACCGTCATCCTTTGTTGCGTCAGGAGTGGCAGCAAGCCGGCTGCCATATCACCGACGTGGGTACACTGTGCCCGTTACAGGATGCGATTGCCGCGTTGGGTCAACAGCTGGACCGCAGCGCGATCGTTCCGGAATCCCTTATATTACCCGCGCAGAACGCATTAGCGTCCGTGTCGGGTTAACGGTGGGCTTTCTCTTATTTTTCGGCAACTTATTTAACGACGTACGCTTTTGCATTAGCATCGTTTCGTCAATCATCCCTCTGTTTGTTTCATTTGCTATGTGACGTTTTCGGCGAATCCTTTCGCCGATTTTATTTCGTCGTGTCAGTCGCCTTCGCGGCCGGGAATCAGGACGGCTTGCGCACCAGCTTATAACCCAGCAGCAACAGCACAATCCACACCATGCCCACGTAAAGTGAGATGCGCGTATCCGGAAAGTAGCCGATCAGGCCGATGATAAAGCATAAAAAGGCTACGCCGAAACTGGCTGTCCAGCTTCCGCCCGGGAGGGCAAATGTCAGCTGACGGGCTGCCGCTTTACCAATTTTGCGGCGAAACGCAATCTGGGACAGCAGAATCATAATCCAGACCCAGACGGTGGCAAAGGTGGCCAGAGAGGCAATGACCAGGAACACTTTCTCGGGCATCAGGTAGTTGAGCCAGACCGCAATCAGCATGGCAAACATCATAACTACTACCGTGACCCACGGAATCCCGCGTGCTGACACCTTCATAAACACTTTAGGCGCATGGCCCTGCTGCGCCATACCGTGCAGCATACGCCCGACACCGAACACATCGCTGTTAATCGCGGACAGGGAGGCCGTCAGTACCACAAAGTTGAGGATAGAAGCGGCAGCGGCAATACCCAGATGCTGGAAGGTCAGCACAAACGGGCTACCGTTGGTGCCCACCTGATTCCATGGATAGAGGGACATGATGACAAACAGCGTACCAACGTAAAACACCAGAATACGCATCGGCACGGAATTAATGGCGCGTGGGATGGAGGTCGCCGGATCCTTAGCTTCACCGGCCGTGATGCCAATAATTTCTATCCCGCCGTAAGCAAACATTACCATCTGAAGTGACAGCAGCATGCCAACGATCCCGTGGGCAAAAAAGCCGCCGTTGGTCCACAGGTTGTGAATGCCGGTCGGCTGGCCACCGTTACCGATGCCCCAGATGATCATGCCAAATCCGGCCAGAATCATCACAATAATGGTGGCGACTTTGAAGAAGGAGAACCAGAACTCCACTTCGCCGAACACCTTCACGCTCATCAGATTGACCGCACCGATGATCAGCACGACGCTCAGTACCCAGATCCAGTGCGGCACCTCCGGGAACCAGACACCCATATAAATACCAAATGCCGTGACGTCGGCGATGGCCACAATCAGAATTTCAAAGCAGTACGTCCAGCCGGTGATATACCCAGCCATTGGTCCAAGATAATCCTGCGCGTAACGAGAAAACGAGCTGGCCTGGGGATTATTAACGGACATTTCTCCCAGCGCGCGCATGATAATGTACGCCACCGCGCCGCCGATAATATAGGCGAGCAGAACGCTCGGTCCTGCCATCCTGATGGCGTCCGCCGAGCCATAAAACAGCCCGGTGCCAATCGCCGATCCCAGCGCCATAAAACGGATGTGGCGCGTGCTCAGTCCGCGTTTGAGCTTGTTGGTTTCTTGCATAACAACCTGTACCTGTGAAATGAAAAAACCACGGGCAAGCCCGTGGTTAAAGAAGAATCAATCTTAGCCGTTACGAGTGAACTGTCACCTGTTCCGGCCCTTTTAACCGATCAACCAACGCCACAAGCAGCAACATCACCAGTGAGGGCGGCAACCAGGCAAGCCCCTGGTCGGCTAATGGCAGATGCTGGCTGAATGCGGGTAACGCCTCTTTAAACCCGGTGGTTTTGATTGCGTCAAGGATACCAAACAGCAGGCTGACAAGCATAGTCGGAGCAATGATTCGGCTGCTTTTGTTCCAGATATTCTGGGTAAAACTCAGCACAACCAGTACGATGCACGGCGGATAAATGGCGGTCAGCACCGGAATCGAGATCTGGATCAGATGACTCAGCCCCAGGTTGGAAACCACCATGGAGAACAGCCCCAGCACAAACACCAGCGTTTTGTATGACAACGGCAGATACTGGGCAAAAAACTCGGCGCAGGCACAGGTCAGGCCCACGGCTGTCACCATACAGGCAATAAAAATCAGCGCGGCAAGGAAGAAGCTGCCCATATCGCCAAAGGTGTGCTGTACGTAGGCATGCAGAATCGCGGCGCCGTTAGCATTTTGATCAACCAGCGCCCCGCTTCCTGCGCCCAGTTTAAACAGGCTCAGGTAGACCAGCGTCAGCCCTACACCCGCGATAATCCCCGCCAGTACCGTATAACGGGTTAACAGTGCCGCGTTATCAATACCGCGTGAACGGGCCGCATTCACAATCACAATCCCGAATACCAGGGCACCCAGCGTATCCATCGTGAGATAGCCGTTCACGAAACCGCTGGAAAACGCAGCGCGCTGGTAGTCGGCGGTGGCCGGAATGGTGCCGCCTGCGGGCCACAGCAGGGCGGCAACGCCGAGCAGCGTCAGGGCGGCAATTTTCAGCGGTGCCAGAATATGCCCGACCGTATCCAGCAGTTTGCCGGGATAGAGCGAAATGCCCATCACCAGCACAAAGTAGATCAGGCTGTAGATGAACAACGGCAATGCACCGTCGCCGGTGATCGGCGCGATCCCGACTTCAAACGACACCGTGGCGGTGCGCGGTGTGGCAAAGAGCGGCCCCACCGCCAGATAGCAGACAGTGGCCAGAACCACCCCGGCAATTTTACCAATCGGTGTACTCAGCGCGTCAATCCCGCCGCCGACGCGCGCCAGCGCAATGACGGTGATGACGGGTAATCCCACAGCGGTAAGCAGAAACCCTAAAGCGGCCACCCAGACATGTTCGCCTGACTGAATACCGACCATAGGAGGAAAGATAATGTTACCCGCACCAACAAACAGGGCAAACGTCATAAAGCCCAGCGCGAGAATGTCTTTAACGGTTAAACGATGTGTCATACGGCCTGTCACTGATGTTGCGATGAAAGATAAGTTTGCGTTGCCCCCTCGCTGCGCTATGACAACGGCTGATCAGACGACAGCAGCGCATTATGCGCAGCGTCCGGTTTAGCGCAGGTGATTTGAGCTGCTTTTTTTCTGTTCACAGAGGGATAAATCGACAACGGCCGTAAGTAAAACGTTTATAGCGAAGAAAGGCAATACGAGATCGGAAAACCAGAGGCTTATTTCGTGATTTAAGTCAAAATTAGTGGATCACATCAATATTAGCAGCAAGCACATCAGATGATGTGCCTTAATAATAAACAGGCCATGGGAAATACCAGCATACTGACGTCTTTTTATGCACAAGTGGCGCATACATTGCGCCACACTGCGCACTTTTGACGCTTACCAGACCTGATTCGCCACATCCACAACCAGACGAATCTTCTGCCACTGTTCCGCTTCGGTCAGGCTGTTCCCCTCTTCCGTTGAGGCAAAGCCACACTGTGGACTAAGGCAGATCTGGTCAAGGCTGAGATACTGCGTCGCCTCCTGTAAACGTGCTTTTACCTGATCCACGTCTTCGAGTTCGCCGACCTTGGTGGTAATTAAACCAAGCACCGCCTGCTGATGACCCGGCCGGATAAAACGCAGCGGTTCGAAACCGCCGGAACGGTGGTTATCATATTCCAGGAAAAACGCATCGACATTAACAGTGCCAAACAGGATTTCGGCCACAGGTTCATAGCCGCCTTCTGAAATCCAGGTCGAACGGAAATTGCCGCGGCAGACATGCAGACCGACGGTCAGATCGGCCGGTTTATCCTCCAGCGCTTTATTCAGCACGCGGGCGTAGGTTCGGGCCAGCTGCTCGGGATCGTCACCGCGCTCGCGGATCTCACGCTTTTGCTCGTCCGAGCACAGGTACGCCCACACCGTATCATCCAGTTGCAGATAGCGGCAGCCTGCCGCATAAAAGGCGGCGATTGCGTCTTTGTAAGTCTGTGCCAGATCGTCAAAGTACACATCAAGATCGGGATACACCTCCGCGTCGATCACTTTACGTCCGCCACGGAAATGCAGCACGCTGGGACTGGGAATCGTCATTTTCGCCACGGCATCCCCTGCGATGCCTTGCAAAAAGCGGAAATGATCCAGCATCGGATGCCCGTCAAACCCCAGTTTGCCGGTCACTTTGACACCGTGCGCTTTGGTCTGTACGCCGTTGAACTGAATGCCCTGATCGGCTTCAAAATGTTCCACGCCTTTCAGGCCGTAGAAAAAGTCAAAATGCCACCAGCCGCGACGGAATTCCCCATCCGTGACCACTTTGAGGCCGTTTTCACGCTGTTTTGCCACCACATCACGGATGGCTTCGTTTTCAACCTCACGCAACTCGTCAGCGCTGATTTCCCCCGCCTGGTATTTCTCGCGAGCCTGTTTGATCGCGGCAGGACGAAGAAAGCTGCCAACGGTGTCGGCACGAAACGGGGCGGTTTGTCTTTGCATGATCACTCCTCGTCACGGCCAGATAATTTCGGCCGGGAATAGTTACATAATGTTATTTTAGCCTTCTGGATGGCTAAACGTCTAAATGCAGAGTGACATGCTGTTCTCTCAGCGGCAAACGAATAAAATTCACGTCGCCTGAAAAAAATTCATGTTGCATTGTCGCCGTCGGCTTTTCTGTCAGCGACCGCAGGACAGACAGCCTGATCGGGCTTACGGGTCCGGAGGCAGGCTGTTTCACGGTGACGCTACCGGCGTTTGTTGACGGGCAGGTGGACGTTATTCGAGCGAAGCGCGGGCCTGAGCAATCTGCGCCGCAGAGAGCGGCAAATACCCGGCCTCGCTGACGCGCTGTTGCCCCTGACTGGAAAGCACCTGTCGTAAAAAGGCATCGACCAGTGGCGGTAAAGGTTTACCTGGCGCTTTATTCACATAGAGATAAAGCGGACGCGACCATGGATAGCGGCCGGTACGGATAGTCTCTGGATCCGGTGCCACCGCGTCGCCGTTTTTGGTCACCACGGGCAGCAACCTGACGCCGCTCAGATGGAAACCAAAACTGGCATAGCCGATGCTGCGGGGATTACCGGCTACGGCCTGTACCACGGCGGCAGAGCCGGGAAACTCGGCCACGTCATTGCGGAAATCGCCCTGACACAGCGCCTGCTGTTTGAAAAAGCCCCATGTTCCCGAAGCGGAGTTACGGCCATAGCGCTGGATGGGACGCTGCTGCCATTCTGTCTGGCGCAGTCCCAGGTCACCCCAGCGTTGTGGAACCTGATGCGCGCCGCAAAGCCGGGTGATGGAAAAAACCGCATCGAGCTGACGCGGATCGATTTCACGCAGCGGGTTACGTTGATTGACCACCACGACCAGCGCATCCATTGCCACCGGCACGGCCAGCGGCGGATAGCCATAGCGCGCCTCAAAGGCCTGGCGCTCATCAGCCTGCATCGGACGACTCATCGCGCCCAGTTGAACGGCCCCGGCGGTCAACGCAGTGGGCGCGGTAGACGACCCCGAAGCCTGAACCTGAACGTTCACGCCAGGCGCCTGACGGCTAAAGTCATCTCCCCATAACGTCATCAGGTAGCCGAGCGTGTCGGAGCCGGCGCTACTGAGATTTCCGGACAGCATGACGGGCTGCGCCTGCCCGAGGGCTGGCAACAGCGAAAAGAACACCAAAAGAAAAGCGCGCATCGTTCCGGTCCGTTCACGATTGATGAACGGCATTCTCCTGCATCCCGTTACTGACAATCAACCTTGGCGCCAGGGTAAATGTAAAACAGGTTTCCTGATGCGGGATGCTGGTGATCTCCAGCCGGGCATTATGGTGACTCAACGCATGTTTGACGATAGCCAGCCCCAGCCCGCTGCCGCCGGTCGCACGTGAACGCGCTTTGTCTACACGATAAAAGCGTTCAGTCAGGCGCGGAATATGCTCAGCGGGAATACCGGGACCGTTATCGCAGACCTTAAATACCGCGCCCTGCTTGCTGCGTAACCAACTGATATCAATTCGTGTGCCGTCTGGCGTATGGTTGACCGCGTTGTAGACCAGGTTAGAGATGGCACTGCGCAATTGCTCGTCATTGCCAAATACTTTCAGATGCGGATCGGTGTGAAAATGGATTTGATGTCGCCCGCCGCTCAGCGTTTCCGCTTCATGTTGCAGCAGTTTCAACATGACCGGCACATCGACTTTTTCTTTCATATTGATGACCGGGGCCGCCTCAATACGCGACAGCGTCAGAAGCTGCTTCACCAGGCTGTCCATTCGGCGGGTTTGTTCTGACATGGTGTGCAACGCTTTGTCACGCGAACGTTGATTCATGACCGAGTCATTCATCATCTCCAGATAACCCTGAAGCACCGTCAGCGGCGTGCGAAGTTCGTGACTGACGTTGGCGAAGAAGTTGCGTCGTGCACCTTCCAGCTGGTGCATTTGCGTCACGTCGCGGGCCACCATCAACCACTGGCCTTCGCTGTAGGGCATAACACGAAATTCCATGTGATGCTGGTTATTCAGCACCAGCGTCAGCGGCTTGTCGAAATCGCGCTGGCGCAGATAACGTGAAAATTCAGGATAGCGCAGCAGATTAAGGATATTTTGCCCGTTATCTTCGGGCCAGCGCAGCCCGAGGTGCTGCTGTGCCAGGCCATTGCACCAGAAGATGGTGCCCTCTTCCGTTGTCAGGATAACGGCATCCGGCAGCGACTCTGCACCACTGCGAAACCGTTTGATCAGATGACCCAGCTCACGCCGCCGACGTCGGTTGCGCAGCTGCATTTGATACAGACCGTAAAACAGCGGTTCCCAGCTTGCCTGACCGGAAGGCGGGGTCATCGTGCGATCCAGCCACAGCCAGTGCGACAGCCGCATCAGGTTATAAAAATGCCACAGTAAAATACCGACTACGCTGAGTAACAACAGCCACGGCAGATAGCCGAACAACAGGCCGAGTACCAGCGCAGGCAAACACGCCAGCACCAGTTCGGACAATAATCGCTTCCAGGAGAGGCGTTCCAGCACGGTTAAAGCTCCGTTTAAAAGCGGGCAGAGAAACGATAACCTGTTCCGCGGACGGTTTGTACCATGCGATCGTGACCGGTCAGTTCCAGCGCTTTGCGCAGACGGCGAATATGCACGTCAACTGTACGATCTTCAACATAGACGTTGGTGCCCCAGACGTGATTCAGTAGCTGTTCACGGCTGTAAACACGTTCAGGGTGGGTCATAAAGAAGTGGAGCAGCTTGTACTCTGTCGGCCCCATCTCCAGCGGCGTGGTTTCCGACATCACCCGGTGCGAGGAGGGATCCAGGCTCAGGCCCTGCATTTCAATTACATCTTCGACCGCCATCGGCGAAATGCGACGCATCACAGCTTTGATACGGGCCATCAGCTCTTTCGGGGAAAACGGTTTGGTAATGTAGTCGTCGGCCCCGACTTCCAGGCCACGCACGCGATCTTCCTCTTCGCCACGTGCAGTCAGCATCATGACCGGAATATCACGCGTCATCGCTTCACGTTTAAGGTGTTTGATAAACTGAATGCCGCTGCCGCCAGGTAACATCCAGTCCAGCAGGATAAGGTCAGGCCAGGGTTCAATCAGCTTACTGACGGCGCTGTCATAATCTTCTGCCTCAATCGGCTGATAATCATTTTGTTCCAGAACGAAACATAACATCTCACGGATTGGAGCTTCATCTTCCACAACTAAAATGCGCTTAGCCATTATGACTCCTGCAGGTAGGACGGCTTTCACTGATATTTGCGGCGCCATTATGCGTCAGTTTTGTGACACTTTTATGAAAAAGTTAGCCATAAAAACCGGCCTGCAACAACCATTTATGACAACATGACGACATGTTTTGTGGCTTTAGTGATGGAGCCAGTATAATCGCCGGGCGATTTGTTATGGCAGGGAGTGTTATGCGCATTATCCATACCGCGGACTGGCACCTGGGGCAGTTCTTTTACAACAAAAGCCGGGCCGCTGAGCATCAGGCCTTTCTGGACTGGCTGCTGGCCGGGATTGAAGAGCATCAGGTGGATGCGCTGATTGTGGCGGGTGATTTATTCGATACCGGCACACCGCCCAGCTATGCACGTGAAATGTTCAACCGCTTTGTGGTGGCGTTACAACCCAGCGGCTGTCAGCTGGTGGTGCTGGCCGGAAATCACGATTCGGTGGCGACGCTGAACGAGTCGCGTGAACTGCTCGCCTGCCTGAATACCCGCGTGATTACCACGCCGCAGGACGGTAACGATGTGCTGGTGTTAACGACGCGTCAGGGCGAACCGGGCGCGCTGCTGTGCGCCATTCCTTATCTGCGGCCACGCGATATTATGCGCAGCCAGGCCGGCCAGTCAGGACGCGATAAACAGCGCAGCCTGCTGGAGGCCATTACCGCCCATTATCAGCGCAGTTTTGCTGCCGCGCAGGCGCTGAATCTGGCGCTTCCCATCGTCGCGACCGGCCACCTCACCGCCCTCGGCGTCAGCAAAAGCGACTCAGTGCGCGATATCTATATTGGTACACTGGATGCCTTTCCGGCCTCGGCCTTTCCGCCTGCGGACTATATCGCGCTGGGGCATATTCATCGTGCGCAGCGCGTGGCCGACAGCGATCATATTCGCTACAGCGGTTCGCCGATTCCGCTCAGCTTCGATGAACTGGGCAGCGAAAAAAGTGTGTTCCTGCTGGATTTCAGCCCGTCAGGCCTGACGGTCACGCCCCTGACCATTCCCCTGTTCCAGCCAATGCAGGTCCTGAAAGGCTCGCTGGCGCAAATCACCCGGCAGCTCAGCCAGTTTTCTGCGCCCGACGGGACCAAACCTGTCTGGCTGGATATTGAAGTGACCACGCAGGAATATTTAAGTGATTTGCAGCGTCAGGTAGAAGCGCTGACAGCTTCCCTGCCCGTAGACGTTTTGCTGCTGCGCCGCAGCCGTGAACAGCGCCAGTACAGTCTGGCACAGCTGGATAAAGAAACCCTGAGCGAACTGAATGTGGAAGAAGTGTTTGCCCGACGACTGGCGCTGGATGACGCGCTGGACGCGGATCAGATTGCCCAGACCACCCTGCGGTTTAAACAGACGCTGGCGGATCTGGAGGAACAGCCATGAAAATTCTGACGCTGCGCTTCAAAAATCTTAACGCGCTCAAAGGTGAGTGGTTTATTGATTTTCGCACCGAGCCGTTTGCCAGCAACGGGCTGTTTGCGATTACCGGCGCGACGGGCGCCGGTAAAACCACGCTGCTGGACGCCATCTGTCTGGCACTGTATCACCAGACGCCGCGCCTGGGCGGCATCTCTCAGGGGCATAACCCCCTGATGACACGCGACTGTGCCGAGTGCCTGGCGGAGGTCGAGTTTGAAATTAAAGGGGAAGCCTGGCGGGCATTCTGGAGCCAGAACCGCGCGCGCGGCACCGTTGACGGTAAACTGCAGGCTCCCCGCGTTGAGCTGGCACGCTGCGCCGATAATCAGATTGTGGCAGATAAAGTGAGCGATAAGCTCAAACTTACGGAAACGCTGAGCGGGCTGGATTTTGCGCGCTTCACCCGCTCAATGATGCTGTCACAAGGCCAGTTTGCGGCGTTTCTTAACGCCAAAGCCAATGAGCGGGCAGAACTGCTGGAAGAACTGACCGGAACCGAAATTTATGGTCGTCTGTCCATGGCCGTGTTCGAACGCCACAAAGCGGCCAAAACGGCGCTGGAACTGTTACGCAGTCGGGCAGGCGGCATGGCGCTGCTTGATGAGGCAACCCGTACTGCACTGTACCAGCAAAAAAAGGCCCTCAGCGACGCTGAACACCAGCTGACTGCCGCGCTTGCCGTGGCGCAGGCGCAGCAACAGTGGCAGCAACAGCATCAGCAGGCTATTGCGGATACAGAGCAGGCAACCGCGGCCCTCGCAGCGGCAGAGCACGCCAGTCAGGCGGCAGAGCCGGATCGTCAACGTCTGGCGCGCAGTGAACCGGCGGAGAAACTGCGCGGTCCGTTGCAGCAACGTGACAGTCTGCTGGCCGAACGCAACGCGATGCGGGAACGTCAGCAGCAGCTCAGCCAACAGATGCACACGGCCACACAGGCGCATCATGTGTTGCAGCAACGCTATGCGGAAACGGACACGGCGCACGAACAGTGCCGACAGCAACAGCAGCAGCAGGAAACGCTGTTGACCGGGCAGGTCATTCCGCTTGATCAGTCTCTCTCTGCCTTATACGAGCACATTCAGCAGCTACAGCAGGATGCCGAACGGCAACAGCAACACTGCGCTCAGCGCGAAGCCGCGTTACACAGCGAAGCCCGCCAGGTGCGCCACCTGCAAGAGACGATTGCCCAACAGCATGCCCTACGTGAGCAGTTAGCTGACATGCCGCAATGGGGTGAACACCTTCCGATCTGGAAAGAGCGTTTTGCCCAACTGACCCGCTATGAAGCGGCACAGGCTGAGCTGGATCAGCAGATACAGCAGCAACAGCGCCACATTCATCAGCGCCAGGGGGATATTGAGCAGCTGGCACAGCAACTCACGCCACTGGATCAGGCCGCACAGCAGGCGCAGCAGTCCTTGTCTCAGGCTGAGCAAGCACTAACTTCCCTTCAGAACGCGCATCCACCTGAAGCCTTACGTCAGGCACTGAGCCAGCATCAGCAACAGCGCGAGGCGCGCCATACGCTGACGATAGTGGCCGCGCAATGGCAACCCCTGCATCAGCAGCGCACGCAGTACGAAAAACGCCTGCATGAGCTTGAGACGGCTCAGCAGCAGGCTGAAAGCGCTTTGCTGACGTTAAGAGAAACCTGGCGACGGGAAAAACAGCAGCTCAGCGACGTAGAGAAAATTTGCCAGCTCGAAAGCCAGATTGCTGACCTGGAACAGTACCGCGCCCGGCTTGAAGCCGGGCAGCCCTGCCCGTTGTGCGGCGCCTGCGAGCATCCTGCGGTCGAAACCTATCGTGCTCTGGAAGTTAGTGCTAACCAACAACGTAAAGCCGAGCTGCAAAAACAGGTAGACGCGTTGAGTGAAACCGGGACGGCAAAGAAGGAGCAGATAAAGCAGCTACAGGCTCAACAGCAATCCCTGCGTGAAGAAATCACGGGTCTGACCCAACAACTTGATGCCCTTTCTCAACAATGGCAGGAACTGAGCAGTGAGCTGGCGCTCACCTTCCCGCTGACAGATACGGATGCAAGAATCGCGTGGCAGCAGGCGCAAAATCGCCACGAGCAGACGCTTACGGCCCGGCTTGACGCACTGGAGCAAGCCGAGCGCGCGGTGCTGGCGGCCAAAGATCACCACCTGCGGCAGCACCAGACATTACAACAGCATCAGCAAACGCTACTGTTGACTCAGCAGCAACTGGAAAGCCAGCACCAGGCGCTTCAGGCGTTACAGCAACAGCAGCGTCAGGCCGCAGAAAACGGCCAGCAGCTGGAAGCCGCGCTGGCACAGCAGTTCAGCGACGTGGCGTTGTCTTTACCTGAACGTACGGCGCGCAACAGCTGGCTGGCAACCCAACAAGAGCGCTGGCAGCGCTGGCAAGAGAGTGAGCGGTTGCTTGCTAACCTGCAGCCGCAACTTGCACGGGCGGAAACACAGGCTGACGCGCTGCAACAGCAGTTACAGCTTGAGCAGCAACGCCTGGATCAGCAGCGGCAGCAGCTCACCGCGTTACAGCAGCAGGCACATGAAAAACAGCAGCAGCGTCAGGCCCTGTTTGACGATCGCGATGTGGCTCAGGCGCGCCAGCAGATGCAGGCGCTCGTCGATCAGCACGAGGCGCAACTTACCCAGCAGCGCAATGCACTGCATCAGTCACAGGCAGAGGTCAGCCGTCTTAATGGCCAGTTGACGCTGCTGGAAAGCCAACTGCAGAGCCTGTCCGGGCGCGTCACGGAAGCAGAACAACGCTTCAGCGCCGCGCTGGCGGCAGCCGAATTCGCTGATGAAACGCACCTGCGCGCGGCATTGCTGGATGAACAGGCGGCGCAGCAACTGCGTCAGCAGCTTCAGCAGATTGACCAGCACCGTCTGCACCAGCAGGCACGCCTGGCAGAACTGCAGCAGCGGCTGGCGGCACATCAGCAGCAAAAACCGGCTTTGATGCCGGATTCACCGGACGTGCTGGCGGCAGAACTGGCGCGCTTACAGCTGTCCCTGCGTGAAAATGCAAACCAGCAGGGCCAGGTACAGCAGCAGTTAGACAGCGATGCCAGCCTGCGAAACCAGCAGCAAACGCTGCTGGCGCGTATTGCGCAGGATGAGACGGCGTTAGCGCAATGGACCCTGCTTAACGATCTTATTGGCTCGGCAACGGGCGATAAATTCCGGCGCTTTGCCCAGGGGCTTACGCTCGATCACCTGGTGGCCCTGGCCAACCGTCAGTTAGATCGCCTGCACGGTCGCTACCTTTTACAGCGACGTGCCAGCGATGTGCTGGAACTGGATGTGGTGGATACCTGGCAGGCCGACAGCGCCCGCGATACGCGCACGCTGTCCGGCGGAGAAAGTTTCCTGGTGAGCCTGGCGCTGGCGCTGGCACTGTCTGACCTCGTCAGCCATAAAACCCGCATTGAGTCGTTATTTCTGGATGAGGGCTTTGGTACGCTGGATGCCGAAACGCTGGACACCGCTCTGGATGCCCTGGATGCGCTTAACGCCAGTGGCAAAACTATTGGCGTCATCAGCCATGTTGAAGCCATGAAAGAGCGCATTCCCGTTCAGATTAAGGTACGCAAAATGAATGGCCTGGGTTACAGCACCCTTGACATCCCCGGCCAGTAAGAGGTTAACCATGTTGAGATGGACCGGTATTTTCGCGGTTGCCCTGCTGCTTTTAGCAGGCTGCAGCCAGCCGCACGGCGCTGATGCCAGGCACTGCGCGCCGAACATGACGCAGACTCAGTGCCAGGCCGTCGACCACTATATCGCGCAGGTGAATGCCGTGGTGATGCGCAATTTTCATCACGCGCAACGTTACGCAGGCCAGCGCTGCCTGGTGACGGCACAACGCCGCGCGGACGGCCGCTATAGCGTCATGCGCACAGAAGGAAATGAATCGTTATGCCTGAGCGCCTGGCAGAGCGTGAGTAGCGCGCGTGATATGCCCCTTCCGCCTCAGGGCGCGCCCCGGCAATGGGTATTTGCTTTTGCCCCGTAACCATAACGCGGCAGCACGCGTCATCGCGGGCTGAACGTAAATGCAGATGCGCCCTTTCGGAAAGTCCTGAACCGGCGGTGCAGCCTGACGGTGATCAAGCCTGAAAACTGGCGGTTCACCGTCCACAACGGATTACTCAGGCCAGAGCCAGGCGGCTCCGCGAACACCGCTCGAATCCCCGTGTACGGCTTTCAGTACCGGCGTTTCACATTCGCCGCCAAATACCCATTTTTTCATCAGTGTGGGGACGGTCTGGTACAGACGATCCACGTTGCTCATACCGCCGCCCAGAACAATCACATCCGGATCGATCAGGTTAACCACCTGGGCCAGCGATTTGGCCAGGCGCATTTCGTAGCGGCTCATAGCCAGTTCCGCCACCGGATCCTGCTGTGCCAGCAGGTGAACAATCTCGGCACCTTTGCGTGTAACGCCGCTCAAACGCTGATAATCAGTGGCAAAGCCGGTGCCCGAGACAAAGGTTTCAATACAGCCCTGTAGCCCGCAATAACAGGGCACTTCAGCGCGATAGCGCAGTTCATCTTCGTCCATCCACGGCAGCGGATTGTGGCCCCATTCGCCCGCATTACCATTGCCACCGATACGGGATTCGCCGTTTATCGCCACGCCCGCCCCCGAACCGGTGCCAATAATCACTCCAAAGACCAGCGGCTTACCGGCACCCGCGCCGTCAACGGCTTCGGATACGGCCAGACAGTTCGCGTCGTTGGCAATGCGGACGTCACGATTCAGCGCGTGCGCCAGATCCTTGTCCAGCGGCTGTCCGTTAAGCCAGGTTGAGTTCGCGTTTTTTACCCGCTGCGTGTAGGGCGAAAGCGTGCCGGGAATACCGAGGCCTACCGTGCCCGTCTGTCCGGTCTTTTCTTCCGCCAGACGCACCAGATCGACAATAGCCTGTACCGTAGCGGCATAGTCGTTTCGGGGCGTGGAAACCCGATGGCGAAACAGCTCGCTTCCCTCGCTGGACAACGCAATCACTTCTGTTTTGGTGCCGCCCAAATCAATGCCGATGCGCACGGTTTATTCCTCATTATTCGTTAGGGGATTCTTACACTAAAAGGCGATGCCCTTAAAGGCAATGAAACCGCATCGATGTTTCGCTATCATGCGCACACTTAGTGAGATTTGTGCGCCCGATCGCGCCACGGTAAGGAATCCTGATGTTGTGGTTTAAAAATATGATGGTTTATCGTCTGAATCGTGACATTCCGTTGTCCGCAGACGACATGGAAAAACAGCTTGAGGCATTCACCTTCTCGCCTTGTGGCAGCCAGGACATGAGCAAGACCGGTTGGGTGTCACCGATGGGAAACCGCAGCGATGCGCTGACCCATGTGAATAACGGTCAGATTGTCATCTGCGCGCGCAAAGAAGAGAAAATTTTGCCTTCACCGGTGGTGAAGCAGGCGCTGGAAGCCAAAATTGACAAGCTTGAGGCAGAGCAGAGCCGTAAGCTGAAAAAAACCGAAAAAGATTCGCTTAAGGATGAAGTGCTGCACAGCCTGTTGCCGCGTGCCTTCAGCCGTTTCAGCCAGACGTTTATGTGGATCGATACCGTTAACAATCTGATCATGGTGGACTGCGCCAGCGCGAAAAAAGCCGAAGATACGCTGGCCCTGCTGCGTAAAAGCCTGGGTTCACTGCCGGTCGTACCTCTGACGCTCGAAAGCCCGATTGAACTGACGCTGACCGAATGGGTACGTTCCGGCGATCTGCCCGCAGGCTTTGCCCTGATGGATGAAGCCGAGCTGAAAGCGATTCTGGAAGACGGCGGCGTGATTCGCTGTAAAAAACAGGACCTGGTATGCGACGAAATCGCCAACCATATCGAGGCCGGCAAGCTGGTGACAAAACTGGCGCTCGACTGGCAGGAACGGATTCAGTTCGTGCTGTCGGATGATGGTTCCGTGAAGCGCCTGAAATTCAGCGATACGCTGCGTGATCAGAACGACGATATCGATCGGGAGGATTTTGCTCAGCGCTTCGATGCCGACTTTATCCTGATGACCAGCGAACTGGCCGCCCTGACCAGTAATCTGATTGAAGCGTTGGGTGGTGAGGCTCAGCGGTAAAACAGGCGGCCGCAAAAGATGCGGCCGTTTTTTTCAGTCTTTCAGATAGCGGCAAAGATAAGAGCTGGGCTCGCCTACCTGCAGATGAAACTCGCTGTGACCCGGCACGTTAAATACCGATCCCGCCTCGAACCATTTCCACTCTGTTTCCCCCGGCAGCAACACTTTCATTGATCCACTGACCACGGTCATCTCTTCCGGCTGGGCAGTGCCAAAGGTATATTCGCCTTCTGCCATCACACCAACGCTGGCACGACCGGTGCTCGCACTGTCAAAACCGATGGATTTAACTTTTCCGTCAAAATACTCACTTACGTTGAGCATAAATCTTCCTCACAGCACATTAGGGTGACTGGCAGTGTAGAAGCGAACTTGCTGATCTGTCACGCGAAATAATGAGCGAATGTGATCGCTGGCGGTGACAAGGGGCGGGGATAAGACGGGCGCGCATCGACGGCATCCTTGCCAGCGCGACGGCTTACTCTTTTTCTACATCTTCGTAACGTTGTTTCGCATCATGCGCTTCCTGCTCTGAATCGTGCTCACTGATGAGTGAATCCGGCTTCGGATGATCGGCTCGCAGTTGCCAGGACGTGACTTTTTTACCTTCGGGGCCTTTTTCCACGGTCACAACGCGCGCTTCTCTGGGGTAAGGAGGTCTTGACGGCATCATTTGTCCCTCTTGGCTGAATGACATTCCACACGACAGGCGGTTGCCCGTCATGGAATAAGTATAGTCAAAAAGGCGTAAATCGCGGCGGGAAGGAGATAAATCTGACGGTTAGCTGGCGCGTGCCAGCGATAACGACTGCAGAATTTGCTCAACAACGCGTTCCGGCGGCTGCATCGCGTCCACTTCATGATGAGCGGCCATACGGTACAGGTGGGCACGGGCGCGCAGCACCTCTGTCATCTCTTCTGCGATGGGCCGTCCGGTCAGCGTCGGGCGCTGCGCAGCTTCAGGCTGGCTTTCCAGACGCCGGGCAAGCACCTCAGAAGGCGCACTTAACCAGATAACCTGACCATGTTCGCGCATATAGCGGCGGTTGACCTCTGCCAGCACCATGCCACCACCGGTCGCGATGATGGTTGAGGGCGCCGTCACGGCTTTCAGCGACTCGGTCTCCCGCGCACGAAAGCTTTCCCAGCCTTCCGCCGCGACAATTTCAGCCACGGTACGCTGGGTCGTGAATTGCAGGTGGTGATCGGTATCGCGGAAGGCATAACCCAGCGCATGAGACAGGGCTTCACCGATGGTGGTTTTTCCGCAGCCGCGCGCACCAATCAAAAAAATGGACAAGGACATCTGGGCACTTCCTCCGCCGTACAGCCCATAACAGCTGCAGGTCTGGCTTAAATAATACGCGCATCATAGCGGGAAATGATGGCGGCCTCTACCCATTGAGCGTATTTTACGCACAGTCAGACAACCCATTGCATTAAGCTTTTTATAAACAATGAATTAACCATGCACATTTTGTGCATGAACACCGTATTTTTGTCTCTGCAACATTTGCTTACCGCCACGAATTTACATTGCTGCTCATCGCCCCCATATACTGTTTACAGTCGCAACGGGAGAGTAATCATGCAACGCGAAGAACAACAACTGATTGAAAATCTGTTCAGCCGTTTGAAACAAGCGGAAAGCCAGACAGCGGCGCGCGATGCTGCTGCCGAACAACTCATCAAACAACACCTGCAGGAACAACCAGGCGCGCCCTACTACATGGCGCAGGCCATTCTGATTCAGGAAGCGGCCCTTAAAAAACTTAATGAACGTATTAAGGAACTGGAAAACCAGCTGGCGCAACAACAGGCGCAGCAGCAGCCGAAGAGCAGCGGTGGATTTTTATCCAGCCTGTTTGGCGGCGGCAGCGCCCAACCGCAGCCAGCTCAGCCGCAGTGGAACAGTGCGCCGCAACAGGCACCGCAACCGCAGCAACCTTATGCCAGCGCCCCGGCGCCACGTGGCAGCGGCTTCCTGGGCGGTGCCCTGCAAACCGCCGTTGGGGTGGCAGGTGGTGTGGTCATGGCCGATATGCTGACCAGCATGTTCCATCATTCTCAGCCGCAGGAGATCGTTAACATCATCAACGAGCAGCCGTTGCCGCAGGTGGACGACAGTCTGAATACCTTCAACGGTGGCAACGATCAGTCGTTCCTTGACCAGAACGGGGCGGATAATCAGTCTTTCCTGGATCAAAGTAACGGCTGGAGTGATTCCTACGCCGACAACGGCGACCTGAATGATTTTGGCGGCAATGACTTCGACGACGACGACAACTTCGTCTGATTTAGCGCTGGCGTTGTCGGAGCCAGCTGTCTAGTTCATTGGCAAACTGCTGGCGGTCCCGTGGGCTTAATGCGGCGGGGCCGCCTGTCTGAACACCGCTGGCGCGCATGGTGTCCATAAAATCGCGCATGGTCAGTCGTTCGCGAATGGTTGCTGGTGAATAGCGCTCCCCGCGTGGATTCAAGGCTGCCGCGCCCTTCTCAATCACTTCCGCGGCCAACGGAATATCGGCCGTAATCACCAGATCGCCGACGTTTACGCGCTTAACAATCTCATTGTCCGCCACATCAAATCCCGCAGGCACCTGCAGTGTTCGCAGCCAGGGCGAAGGTGGCACCCGCAGGGACTGGTTAGCCACAAAGGTCACCACGGTTTGCGTTCTGTCCGCTGCCCGGTACAGCACGTCCTTAATCACGTTAGGACAGGCATCAGCATCAACCCAGATAGCCATCGTTATTCCTTGTTCTGCAAAAGAGTGACGATGGTAACCTGTTTTGCTGACCGGGTTGAGTGAAAAACACAGCCCTCTTTAACGCAGAACCTGCTTTATCCGATCTGGCTGCACCGCCACTGCGCCTTAATGCGCACCGCGCCATGTCCTGGCACGGTTAAACGCCTCCGGTCAGCGGGGTGACAGCAGGTCGTTCAGCACAGGGCTAACTTGTTATTAATCCTGTCTGCAGTAAGCTACATCGTTGATATGTGTAAACAGCGAAGGAGACGGTGATGCAGGAAAAGAAAATCGGATTTATTGGCGGAGGCAACATGGCCAAAGCCATCATTGGCGGCCTGATAAACAGCGGGCAAGTTGCACCGTCAGCGATCTGGATTTATGACCGTAAAGCCAGCACTAATCAGGAAATGGCCGAACAGTACGGTATCCATGCGGCTGAGAGCGCAGAAGCGCTGGCGCAGCATGTTGATGTCCTGTTTGGGGCGGTAAAACCGAATGTCATCCTCAGAGTTCTGAATGATCTCGCCACCTGCATGAAAAAAGAGACGCTGGTTGTCTCCATTGCGGCAGGCGTTACCCTGGACAATCTGGCCTCCGTACTGGGACACGATCGAAAAATCATTCGGGCCATGCCGAATACCCCGTCTCTGGTGGGAGAAGGGATGACCTCGGTCACGCCCAATGCGCTGGTTGAACAGAGCGAACTCGATGAGGTCGTTGCAATGTTTAAAAGCTTTGGCCAGGCCGCGGTAGTGGATGAATACCTGATTCATTCCGTGGTGGGCGTGAGTGGTTCGGCACCGGCTTACGTGTTTATGTTCATTGAAGCCATGGCCGATGCTGCGGTGGCAGGTGGCATGCCGCGGGCGCAGGCCTACCAGTTTGCGGCACAGGCCGTAAAAGGTTCGGCACAGATGGTACTGGAGACCGGCAAACACCCGGGCGAGTTAAAAGATATGGTCTGCTCGCCGGGCGGCACCACGATAGAAGCGGTAAAAGTTCTGGAAGAAAAAGGTTTTCGCTCCGCCGTGATTGAGGCGATGCAGCAGTGCATGGCGAAATCAGAGAAGCTGAGCCGCAGTTAACCCGCGGCGTCTGGCAACGGCAGTGCGCGTTGCCAGGCGCATCCCCACTAGCCGGCGGAACGGTAGTCCTGATAAAGCGCCAGCGCCTGCTTCACCGTCATGGGTTGCTGCATGTTGTCAACCAGCGCGGCGGTCAGAGTGTAAAGGCCACAGGAGAAAACCGCCGCCAGTTGCCCTTCTTTGCCATAAAACGCCATGAATTCCTTTTCTTCCAGCGAGCCCACCGACTGGTAGTCATCCCAGTCCGCCGCATGGCCAAGATATTCATAGCGCGTACCATAGTGCGCGGTCCAGAAAAACGGCACCCGATCAAAGTGACGGATATTGCCCAGCATATTGATGGCCGCTGTCTGTCCCTGTTGTTCGGCAACACGAAAGTGTTCGATTCGCAACGGCCCCTGGGGAGAAGGATACGTGGCGATATCGCCTGCCACCCAGACATTCTCGGCCACCCGGAGTTGTTCGTCCGTTTGCAGACTGCCATCCTCCAGCAGCGGCAAATCATGAATAAAGTGTGTGGCGGGTTTAACGCCGGTCGCAAACAGCACCACATCGGCGGCAATATGCTTGCCCGTTTTTAGTCGTACCGCGTTAACATGGTCTTCGCCCAGCAGGGCATCGATCTCGCCTTCGATAAACTTTACGCCGTTCGCCTGATGGAGCTGATAAAAATAGCGACCAACGGCTTCGCCAAACTGTTTCGCAAACGGCAGCGGATGACGCGCAATGACGGTGACATCAATGTCGCGATTACGCAGTGAGGAGGCCAGTTCCATGCCGATAAAGCTGTTGCCGATAATGACAATCTGTTGAGTGTCATCGACCGCCTGCAGTAAGTCTGCGGTGTGCTGTTTACTGCGCAGGATATGAACGCCAGCAAGATCGCGCCCGGACAGCGCAGGTTTGACGGGCGCGCCACCTGTGGCAATCAGGAGCTTATCGAATTGCAGCGTCGTACCGTCAGCAAATATTATCCGGTGCTGATGGTTATCAATCCGCTCCACGCGCTTTTGCAGGCGTTCTACGTGCGCCATGATGTCCTCACCCAGCAGTGAGGGCACCTCATCGATGTCCATTTTGCCCGAGGGGACAAATTTGGTTAACGCCGTGCGATCATAGGGTGCATCAGGCTCCTGCTCAATCAGGATCAGCCGCCCTTTAAACCCCTCGTGACGTAACCGCCATAGCGCCGCACTCCCGGCTGCGCCACCACCCAGCACGACAAAGACCGGCGCAGCGGCTCCACTGCCTATCGCAGTCGCAGGCGACATGGCTTTGGGATTCACCAGAACCGCCTCGTTTTCAATGCGCACGGGATACTGTTTGAGATCGGCCAGCGCGAGCGGCTCACACATTTTGCCACTGTCCAGTTCAAAAGTGGCTTTATGCCAGGGACAGATCAGCCGGTTTTCACAAATGGCACCCTGCTCAAGGGGTGCGCCGGCATGGGGACACTTCGCCTGGTAAGCGTGTACGTTGTCGCCATCACGAATTAACAGCAGCTCTGTTTCCCCGAGCTTTTTTTTAACCGGCTGGCGGTGCGGTAAATCCTTCAGAGCGACCACAAATTGATAGTTCACGACATAGCTCCTTCTCCGACTGTCACGGCTGAACGCGCAGATCAACAGGGCTTCTGCGCAAATGCCTGTAAACAGTAAGTGTGGCAAAGGATCGGCCAGACTCCGGTTTTAACGTCAGGATTTTTTCCTAACTGTTTGTTTAAGCGGAAATTAAAAATACGTGAGGATGTGACAGCGCAGGCAGGAGAAAACTAAAGCGGCCACCGAAATGGCCGACCGAACGTTAACTTTTCTTCAGACACTGACTCATGAAGGTTTTGCGTGCTTCCCCCGTCAGCTTTTTATCACCGGCCTGCAGATTACAGGTTTTCATTTTTACCTGCTGCGGCGACATGTCGGCGACCTTACTGTCCTTTTTCAGGCAATCGCTCATAAATTTCTTTCGCACATCGCCTTTCAACGCTTGTGACGTGGCATGTTCATTACACATGGCCATTTTTTGCTGTTGTGGCGTTTTTTCAGCCGCACTGGCGCTGCCGCCCACCAGTAAGCCTGCTAACACTAGCGTCATTAAACCGCGTTTCATTGTATTCACTCCCTCTTGATGAAAACAGATTAATTCTGGCACGTTACACGCTATACGGAATACGTTTATCAGGGAATAAGGCAGAGATCGCAAATCTGAATTGTCGGTGGCACTTTTCAGATACGCGGACGATTAAGTAAGCGCGTGACATAACGTTTTAGCAGGACCGTATTTTTATCATTATGATCTACATCGGCATTCATCATGGCGGTTTCAATACTGCTGACGATAGCGTGATGCTGCTCGGGTGGAAGCAAACGCAGCATCGCGGTAACCACGATTTCCAGCGCTTCGATCTGTGCAACCTGCTCTTTTGACGCCTCTTCTTTTTCTGCCAGGGTGATTAGCAACTCAGCAATCAGGTTTTTCATGCCGGGGCCCCTTCGTGTAAGACAAATAAAAATTAGCATTCGTCAGATTAAAAAACAAAGTGATTTTTCAGCCCGCTTTGCGCCCGACTCAGGCCATTTTGTCGCTACGGTTTTATTGCATTTATTTTGCCGGAAAACGAAACGTTGTTATCGCAATGAAATAACACGCTGACTCACTCAGTCGAAATAAAATAAAGATTCCCGGCTGGCTTTTTTTAGCAGAGATTCTTTTCTTACAAGCGATAACGGCCGTTTTCATTCCCGTTAACGTGAGAAAAATCTCCCCGCGATTGCGGGCAGTCGGTCCCCCTGTTCCTTAACCTTCCACCTGGACAACAGGATGCCTCCCGGCCCGATAATGACGGGCTACTCAGCCCTTTGGCTGCGCCAAAAACGCACCTGATTCAGTGCAACAGCTTGTCTTTCATCAAGATAATCTGAAAAAATGCCTTATTTCATATTGGCACTATTCGATTTTCACTCATCACATCTGAAAAATATTTCAGGCTGTTACTGACAATCCTCTCTGGCCCACCTATGTTTAAAAAACCGCCAGGTACGGGCGGGACGTTGGCTGTTCTGACCAACGAAACGCTCCCGATAAAACCCTTGCCGTTCTTTCCGGGAGCCCATCATTCAGTAGCTTCTGCCTGCTGCGCCGTTGCGCACCGGGCAAAGGGTCTGTTTGCGGAGACGGGGAATGAGCGTCCAATCTAATAGTGCCAGTCGTGCTATCACTGATTACTTCAACAGCCCGGACTGGAACGTGCTGCCGGAGTCCGATCTGCTGGCCGTTATCCTGCGTGAACTGATGGAAGCAGGCCAGCCGACAACGAATAAGGCAATAATCGCACGCGTCATTAATAAACTGGAGTTTGAAGGGGATGAGCAGCGCCTGCAGCGTTACCGGGGTTTACTGGCCCAGTTGATGGAAGCGCGGCCACGTGAGTAGGCCGCCTTTATGCTATTTCACCCAACGGAGCTGACGGGCTTCACTTACACTGGCACGGCCGCTGCTGCGTTGAAACAGGCAGAGTTCACGCCCACGCCGGTTTTTCATTTGCTTCTGTGGGTAATGCCCCTCAAGTAACAAGGCGCTGTAACCCACGCTGTCATCATAGTCGATGGGCTGTCCCACGATTTTTACCTTACTTAGCGTACTGGCATTAATACAGGCCTGCCGCATGACCTGTTGGTTTTCCTGCCATGCCGTCGGGCTGGAAGCCAGTGCGACCGGACTGATCAGCAACAGTAATGACAGTGAGAGGCGTGGACGAGAGTACATGCGTTGCTCCTTCCAGACTGAGCCAGAAAAAAATTCCCGCCAGAGCGGGAATAAACAAGACGAGCATTGCAAATTGATGTGACGAGGAAATCCCGATCCTGCTGGCTCAGTGCGACCAGGCGACCACAGGCTGAAGACAGCAGAATACCGGCCTTATCTTCCCCTGTCCCCATGACACCTCAATGACAATGCGCGGTTTATTTAACGCTTAACCACAATAGACCTGGGTGATAGTACCGCTTTTGTCTGCCAGAAAGTTCAGGCGGGCGAAATTAAAATCCATCGTGACGGCAGAATTCCACGGAATGGCGCGCACCTTCTGACTGAAACGCTGTTGCTCAAGGGCGGACAGCGGTTTGCCGACAAAGTTTTGGTAATGAGAGGCACCGCAGCTGTCCGCTTCCTTGCCGGGCGGGACGGCTGCCGTATCAGGCTGCCTGGTGGACTGACAGGCCGTCAGCAGTAAGAAGCCGGTTGCCACCAGCACTTTTCCGTAATGATTCACGTATGTTCTCCTGTAATCGTGTTAAACCCTGACCTGAAGCGTAACAAGCCCCACCACCGGGTTGAATCATTAAAATCAAGCGATTCACACATTATTAAGCATTAAATGCTGCCTTATTGCCAGATAACCAGTGTAAAGGCACTTACCGTTCAGAATTTCAAATACAAGACGCTAACCTTACTAAGAATTATCTTAGGAGGCTACTATGGAACTTGTGATTTTTATCTGCTTTGCCGTCGTGATGACACTGATTGCGGTTCGGGTGCGATAAGCGGCCCGTTTGCGGGTGCGGTTTCACGTCTGACAGGCTGGGCGACCTGACAGGCGACAGAGTGTATCGTAGGCAAAGCACTGATTTTTAATTGATTAACCCAGACTCATTTACGTAAGGTAATAAACAGCTAACATTGTGTGATCGGCTCTCTCGACAGCGATTTGAGGCATTGCTACTATGCGCTTATCTTCGCTGGCTGGGTCGCCTATGAACACCAATTCCGACAGAGTGACGTTGACACTGTTTTATGTCGGCAGCTTTGTTGTTTATTACCTCGTTACCATGTTGATTACCCTGTTTCCTAATTACGGTATTCTGCGTAATGACGGTTTACTGGTGCCTGTGCTTTGCCTGTTTGAATTTGCCGTTATCTATCCGCTGTATCGCTTTTATTGCCAGCGTCGTACCGATATTCCTCTGGGCTTTTTGCGTTCCGGTCAGACTTTACTGTTTATTGGCGCGCTGTTTATTTTAATGGTGGCACAAACGCAGTATTTGCAGCCGGAAGGCTGGCTGGTCGCACAAACTCAGCAGGGGCCCAGTTCGATGCTTATCCTGCTGTTGACCGCCGTCTTACTGGCTCCTGTGTTTGAGGAAGTGTTGTTTCGCGGCTTTTTATTACAGGGATTTCTGTTGTGGGCACCTAACAGCCGTTTTGCCTGTGTATTACTGACCTCGTTACTGTTCGCGCTCATGCATACGCAATATGTCCACTGGGAAACGGTGGTGGCGCTGACGCTGTTTTCTATGCTGCTTTGCTACGCCCGTCTGCGCAGCAATACGCTGGCCCTGCCGGTCTTTCTGCATACGCTGAATAATCTGATTGCGATTCTGCCTGCCTGGTATTTCGCCTGATCCCGCTACCCTTTTTGTTACCGGGTCATCACTAACCTGCGTAAAATCAGCGTGTATCTTTTACTAACAGGGAAGGATGGTCAGAAAGCCCATGATTACCATGCTGGATGTGGCCCGCAAGGCCGGCGTCTCTAAAGCCACCGTCTCGCGCGTGCTGGCGGGAAATCGCTACGTCAGTAAGAGTACGCAACAGAAGGTCTTTCAGGCTGTGGCGGAAACCGGTTATCGCCCTAACCTGCTGGCACGTAGCCTGGCGACGCAGAAATCCCAGAATATCGGGCTTATCGTTACCCACTCTTTATTCAATGGGCCTTACTTCAGCGAATTGCTGTTTCAGGCTGCTACGTTGACAAATAACTATGGCCGGCAGCTTATTCTGGCGGATGGAAAAACCAGCGCTGACGATGAACGTGCCGCCATTGAGTTTTTGCTCGACCTGCGCTGTGACGCCATCATTATCTACCCCCGTTTTCTGGATACCGCGGCGCTGGATGCCATTATTGAGCAACACGCCATTCCCGTTATGGTGGTGAATCGTCAGCTGCAGCGTCATCCGGCACACTGCGTCTGGGCCACCCATCAGCAGAATACCTTTCAGGCCACCCGCTATTTGATTACGCGCGGCCATTACGACATCGCTTTCATTACGGGTCTGGCAGGCTCACCGACCGCTGCGGCCCGCCTGGCCGGTTATCAGCAGGCGCTTGACGAGCATGGCTTAGCGGACCGTGCGCTGATCGTGCAGGGTGCATGGACGCCCGCCAGCGGCATGGCGGCGGCAAAAACGCTGCTTGAATCGGACATGCCATTTAGTGCACTGATGGCCAGTAATGACGATATGGCTATTGGGGCCGCGCTGGCGCTGAACGCTGCGGGCAAACGGCTGCCGGAGGATGTCTCCCTGCTGGGCTTTGATGATATTCGTATGGCGGAATTTTTTCTGCCGCCGCTCACCACGGTACATGTGCCGGTCGCAGAGATGATTCAGCACACGCTGGCGCAGCTGGTGGCGATGCTGGAAGGGGAAGCGGTCACGGCCTTGCCGCCGTTTAGCGGTCACCTGATCGAACGGGCCTCGGTCACTGACGGGCCTTATAAACAGTAAGGCGCGGCATCCCTGCCGCGCACCATCAGTAGTCGACAGAATCGTTCAGCGTTGCCCCATTACTGCGAATCAGTTTCTGGTACCAGAAAAAACTCTTCTTACGGTAACGTGCCAGATCCTTTAAATCTTTTTCATCGCGGTTGACGTAAATAAAGCCGTAACGCTTGTTGATGCCCTGATGCGTACTTACCAAATCTATTGCCGACCAGGGACAATAGCCAAACAGTTCCACACCATCGGCAAGTGCCAGCTGCAGTTGCGCAATGTGTTCGCGCAGATACGCAATACGGTAATCATCATGTACCTTATTATCGGCCTCCAGCCGATCAAAGGCACCCAACCCGTTTTCGGTCACGATAAGCGGCAAAGCATAGCGGGCATAAATCTGGCGCGCCGTAATGCGAAAACCCACCGGATCGATATACCAGCCGAACTGATTTTGCCGGAGATGCGGATTGTCACATCCCACATAAACCGACCGATCAATGCCCGCCATTTGCTGATCGGGCCGAGGTTTATTTTCGCTTTGCTCACCCTCGCCTTCGGCTCCCACCGTCGCGGACGCATAATAATTAAAGGCGATAAAATCCGGCTTGCCTGCGGCGATGATAGCCATGTCATCGTCTTCGATCGTCGGTAACCAGCCGCGCTGTTTCAGGAAAGCCCAGACCACGGCGTTATAGCGACCATGGACCGCCAGATCCAGATAGAGCCAGTTGCGAATTGCAGAGAAATTATCGGCTGCCAGCACATCTTCCGGCCGCGCACTGGCGGCATAGACGCAGGAGATATTGGGTGCCGGGCCGATTTTGGCATCCGGCAACCGTTCATGGCAGGCGATCATCGCTTTCGCCTGTGCCAGCATCATATGATGATTCTGCTGATACAGCGTTTTCTGCGGATCGGCGGTGCCGGGTGGCAACGTACCAATCACATCGCCCTTAAGGATCATCATGTTCTGTTCGTTGATGGTCAGCCAGTACTTAACCTGACGACCATAGTGCTCAAAGCAGGTGATGGCAAAACGCTCAAAGGCCGCCACTGTACGCCGTGAAGACCAGCCGCCCGCCTGCTGCAACGCCCAGGGTAAATCAAAATGATAAAGGGTGACCAGCGGCGTAATGCCGTACCGACAGAGTTCATCGATCACCTGCTGATAAAAGGCCACGCCCGCCGGGTTCAACGCACCATCGCCCTCGGGATAAAGACGGCTCCAGGCAATGGAAAAGCGGTAGGTTTTTAATCCCATCTCCGCCAGCAGCGCGATGTCCTCTCTGAAACGATGATAGTGATCGCTGCAAACGGTAAAATCGGTAAAGTCCTGATGGAAGGTTGCCTGGTCAATGACGGAAGGCCCTTTGCCCTCTTCATTCCAGGCCCCTTCAACCTGATAAGCTGAGGTGGACGCGCCCCAGAGAAAGTCCCTGGGAAACGCGGGCAATGTCGAATGTTGCATATAACCTCCTGTTTAACGTGCGGCTAACTCCCGGCGCAGTTGAATGATCTCCTCAGCCAGTTCGCGACAGAGCATTGCGTTCATCAGGTGGTCCTGAGCATGGACCATAATCAGACTGACCGGAATCTTTCCGCTGCCCTCATCAGCGCCAATGAGCTGCGTCTGCGTTTGATGGGCTGCTTTGGCCGCCGCGGTTGCGGCACTGAGCATACTGTCCGCCTGCGCCCAGTTTTGCTGCCGCGCCGCCCGCAACGCCTCCATTGAACAGGAGCGAGCTTCGCCTGCCTGGATAATCAGTTCGATTACCGTGCTTTCATCAATTTCCATGGGTTACTCCTTAACCGGTTGCGCTGCGGCAGAGGGTTGCTCTTGCTGCAGTAGTTGACGCTCGTACATTTTGAAAAACGGGTAGTAGATCAGCGTGGCAATAGTGACCAGCACGGCAATCAACACAATGACGCGCCAGTCCCAGCCGGTTGACCAGGCGGCCCCAATGGGGGCAGGCGTCGTCCAAGGAGCCAGTGAGATCACGTGATTAATCAGGTTCGTTTTGGTGGCGATCCAGGCAATGACGGCGTTGACTAACGGGGCAAGAATAAAAGGGATAAACAGAATGGGGTTCATCACGACCGGTGAACCAAAAATCACCGGTTCGTTGATGTTGAACATGCTGGGCACCACACTCAGTTTTCCAATCGATCGCAGATGTGCTGACTGACTGCGCAAGTAAAGCAACACCAACCCCATCGTCGAACCGGAGCCACCGATAACAATAAAAAACTGCCAGAAGGGTTCAATAAACACGTGGCTGATGGGTTCTCCCGCGTTCAGCGCCTGCTGATTCAGACCGAGATTGGTCAGCCAGAAAGCCTGCAATATGCCCCCGACAATCACCGCCCCATGAATGCCTGCAAACCACAGCAGATGGCACAGCAGTACCGCCACCAGCACGGCAGGCAGTGAATCAGAGGCAGAGATGATGGGCGAGAAAATGGCCATGATGGCCTGAGGCAGCAACATGCCGAACTGCGCCTGTACCCACAGGCTCAGGGGAAACAACGTGATAAAAATCGTGATAATCGGGATGAGCAGATCGAACGACTGACGGATCTTCGGCGGCACCTGCTCGGGCAGTTTGAAACCGATGTTGTATTTCTGCAGAACGTGCATCAGCTCCGTCGCAAAGAGCGCGACCAGAATCGCGGTAAAAATGCCCTCCCCGCCCAGCGAACCAACCGGCAACGTTTTGCCGCTCTGCGGTGCCGCCACCACCAGAAACGCCATCAGCGACAGACTGGCCGCCATAAAGCCATTCATCTTATAACTGTTCGCCAGGTTATAGGCGATGGCACTGGCGATATAGAGCGCCATAATGCCCATCGTCATGTTGTACGGCATCATGATTTGTTCTTCATGCGCCTTTACCATGCCCAGCCACCACTGTGCGAACGCCCAACTGCTGTCTGCCGAAAAAGGCGGATGAGCAAACAACAGCATAAACGAGCCCACGATCAGAAACGGCATGGAGGCAATAAATCCGTCCCGGATAGCGATGACATGACGCTGGCTGGAAAGACGGCCCGCCAGTGGGCTAATACGGTTTTCGATGACGCCGAATAGAGATTCACTGAAGTGGCTCATTGCCTGACTCCTTGCTGAGGCAAAAGAGAATAACCTGCCTGACGCAGTGCGGGTTTCGCGTGATATATCCCGGACCTCCCTGGTGTCAGGTATGAATAAGCTTTAGTGCGTCGCTTAATATTTTTTCACCATTCATCATGCCGTAATCCATACTGTTGATGACCGCAACCGGCTTGCTGTATTGCTGGGCGATCGGTTGAAAATCGGCCAGCTTGTATTTGATTTGTGGCCCGAGCAGGCAGCAGTCGTAATCGGCGATATCGTCTCTAAACTCTTCAATCCCCACAGCTTTTATCTCGACGTCCAGCCCTTGCTGTTGCGCCGCCTTTTCCATTTTCTGCACCACCATACTGGTGGACATGCCCGCAGCACAGCACAGTAAAATCTTCGTCATGGTGTATTCCTCTTTGTGGTGAATGATTAACGAATACACAGGGTGAAAATTTTCTGCAACCGGTTTCAGATTTGCGTATCAGAAGTGTGAGAAGTATCAAAACGCGAGCATTAAAGAGGTTCGGGGCGAATAAACACCTGAATAAGCCTTATCAGGAAGCCCGTTTCTCGTCATGCTGAGGCAATAAAACGGCGGTTCACTCAGCCATATCGTCGGCGCTGTCCATCGCAGTGATGGGTAAGAATTCACTGCCTGATAAGCGGGTAACGCGTATAATTGCTCAGAGCAATCCGATACCGACTGCCGTAACACGGGCGTCCGGCGGCAATTAGCTATACTGGTGATATATAAAGGAACACTCACCCTTCTCGCAGTACGCGGACCGGGATAAGGAGTCGGTTATGTTAATTGGTTTTGTGTTATTGGTCAGCGCGTGTGGACACGATGCCTGTGAAGCTTTACCGGTGTCAGAACGCATTTATCCGACGAAAACCGCCTGTGAAGTCATGGCAAATCGTATCCATAAAGTGCGTCCTAACGTCGTGCTGATATGTGGCGAAGTGCATCGTTAAGAAAGCGGTACAGGGCGAATGGCACAAAAAGTAGCCGATGACATTGCAAGGTTGCCGCTTAACGTTCAAAATATAAGCTGTTCTACACCAACACAGTTGTGAATCCCATGAAAAGTAGTCGTCCCCGCCGTCCTACCGGGCGTTGGGTTTATTACATTTTGTATGAAGGCATTCTGTGGCCCTGTCCGGTTCGCTGGGAATGGGAAAGCGGATACGGTGGCTGGCTGCCGTTTTACTACTCACCTACGTTTGAGTTTGTCGCGGGCGATCCCGGCAAGGCGTACCGTATTGCGCGCACGGATGTACGTGTGAAGCGGAGTGAAGAGATTTACGCCTGATTGCTGTCATGCATTGCATGGCAGCCACGAGGCGGTAAGAAGGAAACAGATTACCTCCAGCAGCAGTACCACCATCAGCAACACGCCGAGTTTGTGGCGCGACAGCCAGGATTTCAGCCCCATAGCATTGCGGCCCTGTGGATCAGCAGCAGTCCGCCCCCCATGCTCAGCAAAACCCGCCCCCCTTTTCCGTCTTTTTTGCCATTTCAGTGTCCGTCTGAATAAAGCGAAAATGCGCCCTGAGGCGCATCCGGATGCTGCAAGATTACCGCTAGAGCCGCCAGAAGGCGACTCAGGTACGCAATCAGTTGTTCAGCGTGTAATCGAGTGTGATCTCTGCATTAAGCACCTGCGAAACCGGACAGCCGGCTTTAGCTTTATTGATGATTTCATCAAAGGTGTCGTTATCAATGCCCGGCAGCGAGATGGTGCTGGTCAGCGCCACTTTCGTAATCGCGAAGCCTTCACCTTTTTTGTCCAGCGACACATCGGCACTGGTATCAATGCTTTCAGGTTTATGGCCTGCGTTACCTAACATGAGCGACAGTGCCATTGAAAAACAGGCGGCATGTGCTGCGCCGATAAGCTCTTCCGGATTGGTGCCTTTCTGCCCTTCGAAACGGGTGTTAAAGCCGTAAGGTTGCTGGTTCAGTACACCACTTTCTGTGCTGACTGTGCCTTTGCCTTTGATATCGCCTTCCCAATGCGCCGAACCTTTCTTATGAATGGTCATATCATTCCTCCTGTTGGTAAAGAAGGTAAGTATAGACAACGTCGCTCAGTTTGCCGGGCATGAGGCCGGATGCAGGGCCACTTCGCCCAGCAACGCATTCGCCTGCACCAGCGACGTCTGGTTGATATCGGCTATACACTTCGCGCCTGTTAAGGTCATCGCGACTTTCATTTCGTTTTCAATCAGCGTCAGCAGATGTTCGACGCCACGTTGGCCATGTGTGGCCAGCGCGTAAACAAAGGCCCGTCCCAGCAGAACAGTATCTGCGCCCAACGCAATCATGCGCACCACATCAAGCCCATTACGGATGCCGCTGTCGGCAAGAATCGTCATATCCCCCTTAACCGCATCCGCGATGGCCGGTAAGGCACGAGCCGAAGACAACACGCCGTCCAGCTGGCGTCCGCCATGGTTTGAGACCACAATGCCATCGGCACCAAACCGCACCGCATCGCGGGCATCTTCCGGATCCAGAATGCCTTTAATCACCATTGGCCCGTCCCAGAACTCACGGATCCATTCCAGATCTTTCCAGGAAATCGACGGATCGAAATTCTTTGCCAGCCAGCCAATATAGTCTTCCAGCCCGGTCGGTTTGCCCAGATAGGTGGAAATATTGCCCAGATCGTGTGGTCGGCCCTGTAGCCCAACATCCAGTGCCCAGCGTGGGTGCGTGACAGCCTGCCAGTAGCGGCGCAGGGCCGCGTGCTTGCCGCTCATGCCCGAGTGCGCATCGCGATAGCGTGCGCCCGGCGTTGGCATATCAACGGTAAATACTAATGTGGTACAGCCCGCCGCTTTTGCCCGCTCAAGGGCGTTACGCATAAAGCCGCGATCGCGCAGCACATACAGTTGAAACCACATGGGCCGACTGATTTGCGGTGCCACTTCCTCAATCGGGCAAACGGAGACGGTCGATAAGGTAAACGGAATCCCTTTGCCCGCCGCAGCGCGCGCGGCCTGCACTTCCCCCCGACGCGCGTACATGCCACACAGCCCAACCGGTGCCAGCGCGACGGGCATGGACAGCGTTTCACTGAACAGCGTGGTTTCCAGGCTGAGCGCCGACATGTTCCGGAGAATGCGCTGGCGCAACGCCACGTCTGACAGATCGGCAACATTCCGCCGTAGCGTATGCTCTGCATAGGCACCGCCATCCAGATAATGAAACAGAAAAGGCGGTAAAATGCGCTGCGCGGCGGCGCGATAGTCACTGGCGGCAGAGATGATCATCAGCGGTTTTCCTTGTGATTGTGCAGGTCATGACCCGGCAAACGCGTAATTCGCGCCTGCCTGGCTTCGTCTTCATCAAGTGTTTTCATTGTGGTGTGAACAAAACCCAGATGATCCATAGCGGCTGACCGGGCAGCCTCGGCATCGCCCAGTAAAATCGCGTCGAGCATCGCCTGGTGCTGATCGGTCAGGCGGTCAAAAATCACGGGTCTGATGTACATCAGCTTACGACTGTGCAGCATGGACGAATGCAGTAAATCGAATAATCCCCGCATGGTTTGCAGCAGCACGATGTTATGTGAGGCTTCTGCGATGGCCAGATGAAAGCGCAGATCGGCCTGCCCGGCCAGATGGGGATCGTCACTCTCTTTCATCGCCAGCGTGGCATCAAAGGCGTACCGCAGACGCTCTTTATCTGACTCGGTAGCCCGTAGCGCCGCATGCCAGGCCGTGCTTCCCTCTATCGCATGGCGCGCTTCAAGAATGTCGTAACGGTAGTCCGGATCGTTGGCGAGAAGCTGACGAATGGGCTCGACGATGCGCTGCTCAGACCAGGGCTCCTGCGGCTGACGCAGCCAGGTACCGTCACCGCGCCGACTCATCAAAACGCCGCTGCTGATCAGTTGCTGAATAGCTTCACGCAGCGACGAACGGGAAACGCCCAGCGCGGCCGCCAGCTGACGCTCGGCGGGCAAACGCATGCCCGGCTCAAGCTGATGATCGCGGATATAGTGCTTAAGCCGCATCGGTAAGGGATCGTTTGGTGTCATGGGATCATCCAGGGAAAAACGTAAGCCTGCAGCGTGGTCATCACCCCAACCAGGCCGGTAAAGATCAGGCTGTGCTTTACGGTGAAGCGGAACAGATCGGACTCTTTGCCGACCAGACCGACCGCTGCACAGGCAATAGCGATCGACTGGGGAGAGATCATTTTACCGGTGACGCCACCCGTGGTATTCGCTGCCACCAGCAGGATATCGGAAACGCCAATCTGCTGCGCCGTGGTGGCCTGCAACGCGGCAAACAGCGCGTTGGAGGAGGTATCCGAACCGGTAAGAAACACGCCAAGCCAGCCCAGAAAGGGGGAGAAAAAGGTAAAGGCATGGCCCGTGTGCGCTAAGGCCAGCGCCAGCGTGGCTGATAAACCCGAGTAGTTCGAGATAAAGGCAAAGGCCAGCACCATACCAATGGAGTAGATGGGCAACATCAGGGATTTCAGTGTTTCGACAAATGTCCCGACTGCCGCTCTGGGTTTCATTTTCAGAAAGATAATCGCCACAATTGCCGCAATCAGAATGGCAGTGCCGGTTGCAGACAGCAGATCCAGTTTAAAAATGGCGGGCCAGGCGCTGGGCTGTGCCACAACCGGCGGTATCCGGGTAATCCAGTCATGCAGGCCAGGGACGGGAATGCTCATCACCCAGTTGGCCAGTGCACCCCCTTTGGCAAACAGCGCTTTAAAGGGCGGGATACTCCACAGCGTTACCGTTGCGGTGAGAAACAGGAAGGGCATCCAGGCGCGAATGACCTGCTTTGTCGTATACGTCTGCTGACGTGCGGGTTGCGTCGCCGTCTGATTTTCGGCATCGCTGAAGCGAAAGATGCGAACCGGCTGCCAGACGCGCAGAAACAGAGTCAGGGAAACGAGTGATGCCAGCGAAGAGATAATATCGGGTAACGCCGGGCCCAGGAAATTTGAACTCAGGAATTGTGCTATCGCGAACGACCCACCCGCAACCATCACCGCCGGCCAGGTTTCTTTCACCCCGCGCCAGCCATCCATGATCGCCATGATCCAGAACAGCACGATGACGGTTAAAAAAGGCAGCTGGCGTCCGGCCATCTGACCGATGGCAAAGCTGTCCAGACCGGTAACCTGCCCCGCCACAATAATGGGAATACCCATCGCACCAAACGCCACCGGCGCGGTATTCACGATCAGGCATAACCCTGCGGCATAAAGCGGATTAAAACCCAGCCCTACCAGCAACGCAGCCGTGATCGCCACCGGCGCACCAAAGCCTGCCGCGCCCTCTAAAAAGGCACCAAAGGAAAAACCGACAATCAGCATCTGTAAGCGCTGATCCGGCGTGATCGACAAGATGGACGCGCGAATGATATCGAACTGCCCGGTCCTGACCGAGATTTTATAGACAAAGACCGCGGCCACGATAATCCAGGCAATGGGCCACAGACCGTACAGGAAGCCGTAGGCCGCTGAGGCCAGCGCCTGCTGCCACGGCATATGATACAGCAGCAGCGCAACTCCCAGCGCCAGCATGACAGTGATGGTGGCAGCCTGATGGCCTTTCATCTTTAGCTTAATCAACGCAAAAAAGAAAAACAGAACAGGCAGTAACGCAATCAGGCTGGAGAGCCAGATGTTATTGAGCGGATCATAATTTTGCTGCCAGACCTGCATGCCGTTATCTCCAGAAAGGTGATGAGAGCGATGCGCGACGGGCATAAACACAGGGCGCATCTGTCACGCCCGCTCTGCTTATTGGTCCTACCAATTTTGCCAGTTGGGGCTTATCCGTTACAGATACTTAACCCGCTGTTAACCCAAGGCAACAGTTACGGCTTTAATTTTAACGTTATGTGAAGCACTGAAAAGGTTTAGCTGTTTTGGTCGGACCAATCACGGTTGTGTAAAGGCGTATTTGTAACTTTGCGGATGAAAACGCAGATTTAACCCGACCAGTCCAATCGTAACGCCGCACTGGAGCCACCAGATCGTGGAGAAATCGCCGGTCAGTGCATGCAACTGACCGGCGATAAACGGCATAATGCCAGCAATAATAAAGCCAATCCCTTGCATGAACGCCACCAGTCGTCCGCCCGCCTGCGGATGCGCCAGATGGTCCAGCGCCAGCACCAGCGCCAGGGGAAAGGCACCACCCAGCCCCACGCCCGCCATTCCCACCCACAGCCATGGATGGTAAAGCGGTGCAAACAGGAGGCCAAGCATACCGCTTAGCTGAAAAATCAGCGTTAACAGCAACAGCGGCCGCCGATCCGGGCCGCGCGTCAACAGCGGAAACACCATCGCTCCGCCGACCTGGCAGGTAATCATCACGCCCAACAGGCTTCCGCCCGCTTGCGCGCTCCAGCCGAGCTGATGGTAGAAATCAGGCAACCAGGCCACGCAAATGGCATAACCGCCATTCACTAAACCAAAGCTGAGCGCCAGCATCCAGGCGCGCGCGTTGCGCCATAGTGAAGGCATCACGACCGACGCGCGCGCTGGCGACGTCACCCCGGGCATCCATGCCCAAAGCAGGATGGCCAGCAGCGCAGGCACGGCCCAGCTGCTGAGGGCCATCTGCCAGCTCAGATGAGCACTTAACCACGGTGTTAATGCGGCACCCAGTCCGCCCCCGCCCATCAGGGCCGCAGACCACAGCCCGGTCATCATCGCACTGCGTTGTGGAAAGCGTTGGCGGATAAAGCCCGGCATCGCCATTTGCACTATCCCGATACCAATGCCGCCCGGTAGCGTGCTCCCTACCAGCGATTCGCCTTGCGCCACAAAAAGGCGGCTGAGGAGCGCCAACACTAACAGCGCCAGTCCGCCACACAGCAGTCCGCGCAGTTGAACACGCTGCATAAGTGGTGCGCTGATTAACGCTATCGCTCCCATCATCATCATGGGAATCGCAGGCAGCAGTGACGCTGCCAAGGCGGAGAGTCCAATGCTTTCGCGTAACTGATCCAGCAACGGACTGACGGAGGTCATCAGTGGACGCATATTCAGTCCCGCCAGCACAAGGGCGGTAACGATCACAATATTCTCTTTTTTCATGGGCCATCCTGGAAGTAAACCTTGTCAGCCTGACAGCTGTGGTTACTATTTGGAAATGGAATATCATCATGACAGGCAGTGGAAAAATGAATCGCCAGCCTATGTTCACGCCCCAGCAGCTTCTGAGCTTTGTTGCGGTCTGCGAAACCGCCAGCTTCACCCGTGCCGCCGATCGCGTGCACCTGTCGCAATCAACAGTGAGCCAGCAGGTGCGGCGACTGGAAGAGAGGGTGGGAAAAGCACTGCTGGCCCGCTCATCACATCAGGTAACCGTCACGGAGGAAGGCGAGAAGCTGTTGGGTTATGCCCGCCGTATCATTGCCCTGAATGGCGAAGCACTCGATGTGTTAAGCGATAAGTGGCGCGATGGTGTGCTGCGGCTTGGCGTTCCGGAAGATTTTGCGGCCCCCACGGCTGCCCTGCTGGCGCAGTTCAGTCGCGAACATCCCCATATGCGGCTGGATGTGATGAGCGGGATGCAGGTAGAACTACGTCGGGCCTGGCAGCGGGAGGAACTGGATATCATGCTGATTAAGCAACCTTACGGTGAACGCCCGCTGGCTTCCCGACCCGAGCCGCTGTTATGGCTGGACAGCGCCGCATATCCCTGCTTTGAGCATTCGCCGGTGCCGCTGGTCCTGTTTCCTCAACAGGGACTTTATCGCGAGGAGATCTGCCAGACGCTGGATGGGTTGGGCCGCAGCTGGCGCATCGGTTACAGCAGTGCCAGCCTTGTGGCCCTGTCTGCCGCCAGTGCCCAGGGCCTGGGCGTTACGCTGTTGCCTGCCAGCTGTCGCCTGCCTGCACATCGTGTGCTGGGCGACCAGCAGGGCTTGCCGGTGATTAACACTTTTGAGCTGGCGCTGTTTTGTCGCCAGCCGGATGAGGCGCTTCAGCGCCAGCTGGCAGAGGCACTGGTGACATTTGCCGATCTGCACTGGCAGTGAGTTTTTCACTGACAGGCAGTGGTAAAGGACGCTGTAAAACCAGAAACCGCGTGCAGATGCGGACGCGCCCCCTGTCAGAGAGCTGGCATGGGGCGCGGACAGCCGAATGAAGGCGACGCTAAACCCGAGCCTCCCTCGTCTGTGACATTAACGCCATCGCAAGCGTATAGAGATGGGCGCCATCAGAAGCCACCGGATCGTCTTCGGCATAACATCCAATCATAGAGGCCACTTTATCTGCCGATAAGCTTTCCCCATAGAGATGCAATGTCAGGACTGCACGACCTACGATTTTAAGTACGTCTTCATGCAAGATCTGCGGGATATTATTCAATGAAAAAATCCTCTGCCAGTAGTGATATCGATGTATCCTCCTCAATATAAAGGCGTTTACAAGTCGTTTTCATCTTCTCTTCTGGCGATACTTTTGCATTATTAATGCGTTAATTCCGTCGCAAATGCGGAATAATCTGATTAACTTTAAATTGTGTATTACAAAGAAAATATTAGAAAAAACATTCTTAATCTTAATGGCTTAGTCTATGTAAGCGGTTTCACACCTGACGCTTTAATTGATTAAAATTTCCCAACTAATCTTTTTCATCTTCAGTTTATTCTTAGATAAAAGCGCCGCCCGGCGCAGGGTTTGCAGGTTAACATTGCTGTTGTGTACGCTTTCTGACAGACTTGCGCTCGCAATGATGCCCCAACTTACAGCCGCAGAGGCCGCACCCGTGACCGCTTTTTCCTCGCTTAATTCTCTTCCCGATAGTCAGCTCGATAACCTGCGCGAGATGGGCTATACCAGCATGACGCCGGTCCAGGCCGCCTCACTGCCCGCTATCTTAGCCGGACGCGACGTTCGTGCGCAGGCAAAAACCGGCAGCGGCAAAACGGCCGCATTTGGTATTGGCCTGTTGCATCATATCGACAGTGCGCGTTTTCAGACTCAGGCGCTGATTTTATGTCCGACGCGAGAACTGGCCGATCAGGTCAGCAACGTTCTGCGGCAGTTAGCGCGCTTCACGCGCAATATCAAAATTCTGACCTTATGCGGCGGCCAGCCCATGAGTGCGCAGCGCGATTCGCTGGTGCATCCGCCGCAGATTGTGGTCGGTACGCCGGGCCGTATTCTTGACCACCTCAAGCGCGAAACGCTGCAGCTCGACAGTCTGCGCACGCTGGTGCTGGACGAAGCCGATCGGATGCTGGAAATGGGCTTTCGTGACGATATGGAAACCATTATCGCCGCCACGCCCGCCGCGCGTCAGACGCTGCTGTTCTCTGCCACCTGGCCAGACGGCATTGCAACACTGAGCCAGCGCTTTCAACGTGATGCGCTGAGCGTCGTGACGGAAGAGGTCAGCGAACTGCCGGCAATCGAACAACAATTTATTGAAGCGACGCACGGCGAAAAATTGTCGCTGCTGATTAGCCTGCTCAGCGAACGCCAGCCATCGTCCTGTGTGGTGTTCTGCAACACCAAACGCGAATGTGATGATATTGCCGCCGCGCTTAACGCCCGCGATATCAGCGCCCTGCCCCTGCATGGCGATCTGGAACAACGCGATCGCGAACGTGTGCTGATCCGGTTTGCTAACGGCAGTGGTCGCGTGCTGGTGGCGACGGACGTCGCGGCCCGCGGCCTGGACATCAAGTCGCTGTCGCTGGTGGTGAACTACCAGCTGGCGTGGGATCCCGAAGTGCATCTGCATCGTATCGGCCGTACCGCGCGGGCGGGCGAAGAAGGCGCTGCCGTGAGTTTTGTCGCGGCCGATGAAATGGCGCGCGCGCATGCGTTAGAAGATTTCCTGCAGCAGAAGCTGCCATGGGTTGCCGCCAGTGCGCTCAGGAAAAGTAGTAAGCCGTTGCCGGCAGCCATGATGACGATTTGCATTGATGGTGGGCGTAAGGCCAAGATTCGGCCCGGCGATATTCTGGGTGCGCTGACAGGAGAAGCAGGCTATCGCGCCGATCAGATCGGTAAGATTGATCTCACCCCGACGCACGCTTATGTAGCGATTGAAGCGGCCCAGGCAAAATCTGCGCTGGTCAAACTTAAGCAGGGCAAAATCAAAGGCAAAACCTGCCGGGCTGTACTGCTGAAAGACTAAAAGAAAGGGCGAGAATCATTCTCGCCCTGCCGATTATGGCTCATCGATCCGCATAACGTGCAGCGTGGTTTTGTCACCTTTCCCGTGCACTTTACCACTGACGCGAACTTTGTCGTCAGCGGAATAGGTTTTGCCATCGAACGTTTTCTTCGGCGCAATAATGGTTAAAGTGCCGGTGCTGTCACGAAACTGATAATTATTGTCCGCGACTTTTTTTACGATATAACCTTCCAGCGTGACGTAACCGCCCTGCCGAAAGTCACGAATCTGATCGATGTGCGTCTGTCCTGTGTCTTCTGACCCTTTGTAGCCTGCATCCTGTTTATGCTGTGGCGGCGGCGTATCACCTGCCTTGAAGCCACCTTCTTCCGCGTAAGCCCCTGTGGTCGCTACCGCCAGTAAGGTCGCCAGTACTAATTTTTTCATCGCTTACTCCTTTATAGGGAAAAGTATCCATGCTGCGTTCTCACTGTTAAGCCTGGCACAATAATCTCTTAACGTGCGTTTTCCCCTCTCACCTTTTTCCGAAGGCTGCCGATAACTTCATCACACCCTTTTTCACCTGCTGCGCTGACGCTGAGGCAACGATGGATAATTTTCAGAAAGAGATCGATGAGAGAGCGAATCTCGCCTTATCGAATAAGTTTGAGCTGCTGCTGTTTCGCCTTGGCTCTGACCAGTTAAAAGGTAAATCAGAGCTGTTTGGGATAAACGTATTTAAACTGCGTGAAATTGTTCCGATGCCGCCGATTACGAAAGCTGCGGGCATGCGTTCGCCGTTGCTGGGCATGGCGAGCATTCGTGGACAGTTTATTCCTGTTATTGACCTGCCTGCGGTAGCCGGTTGCGTGCCTGAAACGGGCCTGAACCTGCTGCTGGTGACCGAATACGCGCGTAATACGCAGGCGTTTGCCGTCGAATCCGTTGAAAACATCGTGCGTCTTAACTGGAGCCAGGTTCATACCGCTGAAGCCGGTATCGGTGGACGTAACATCACCAGTATCGCGTGCCTGGATGACGACGAACAAAAAAGCAATCTGGCCATGGTGCTGGATGTCGAACAGATTCTCTATGACATCATCCCGTCCGTTCGTGGCGTGGAGCCTGAAGCGCCGAAAGAGCGTCAGTATAAAATGAAGCCCGGTTCCGTCGCGATTGTGGCTGAAGACTCCAAAGTTGCCCGCCAGTTGCTGGAGCAGGGTCTGAAGAGCATGGGCATTCCTGCCGTCATGTGTAACACCGGCCTGGAAGCGTGGGAAAAAATCAAAGCGATCCACCAGCAGGCTCAGTCGCAGGGTGAATCCATTCACGACAAGATCGCGCTGGTGTTAACCGACCTGGAAATGCCGGAAATGGACGGCTTTACGCTCACGCGCAATATCAAGCGCGACACCACGTTGCGTCATATTCCCGTCGTGATCCACTCCTCACTTTCGGGCAGTGCTAACGAAGATCACGTTCGCAAAGTCGGGGCTGATGGCTATGTTGCCAAGTTCGAATTAAACGAACTGTCGGATGTCATTTTCAAAGCGCTGGAAGCCGCAAGCTAAAACGTAGCGGGCAGCACAACCCTGCCCTGCTGTCACCTAACGTTCAATACATGAGACTATGAAAATGCAGAGTGAAGCGCTTCCTGTCGTACGTAAGCCCCTGTTCCGCGGGCGTTTACGTCAGCTGAGCTGGATTGCAATGGTGATAGCCTGTCTGGCGTTCTGGGCCGGCGTTCTTGTGCTGATGGTATAAGCGCAGCCTGGAAACCGGCTTCTACATTTCGCGAAAAGGGAATGAAAAAAGGCTGCCACTGGCAGCCTTTTTGATTACGGTAAATGCACAACGCTATAACGCTCTTTAGCCTTTTCAGAGCGCCTGTGGCTGACTCTGAGTTGCAATCCTTGTCGCGTTAATCTGAACAACGACCGTTTTGCAAAAAATGCATTTTGCTCCATGCGGGTTGGCTCTTGTCACATCGAAATGTGATGTACGGTACTGCGAGCCATTACAGTGAGGACACTTGAAACGCGTAATTTTCAGTCCTTAGAGACCAACAACGTTTGCAGCAGCTGGGCCTTTAGCACCATTTTCTACTGTAAATTCAACTTGTTGACCTTCATCTAAAGTACGGAAATCAGTACCCTGGATTGCAGAGAAGTGTACGAATACATCTTTGCTGCCGTCCTGAGGAGAGATGAAACCGAAGCCTTTCTCAGCGTTGAACCATTTAACGGTACCGCGGATTTTGTTAGACATGTTTAATTCCTTAAATAATTGAGCCTTCCGGCGTAATGGCCTGAGAACAGATTTCAATCAGAACGTAAGAGAAGACTCAAAAAGAAGGAATGTCTCGCGACAGGCTTAGAGATGAGAACTGCTGTAGATACTTACTTTGATAGCGTCTGTTAATCAAACCGACGATTCATTAGGTCACATCCTCGCGTTGCATGCAAGGGTTATTTTGAAATCGATGCAAACAGGGCAGATAAGCCAGACGCGGTGCCTCTGCCCTGTTCTGCCCTCAGCCTTGGCGAATGTGGATTCTGTGGCCCTGCTCACTGGCTGCCAGATCGTCACGCAAGGTTAACTCGGGGATCGCGTAATCCCCGCCGTTTTGCCGATAATAGCCAACAGGTGCAGTAATAAACAGGTTATCGAGCCGCTTACTCAGTTCCTGACAGAGCGCATCAAAACGTACACTATCGATCCGGCCGGTACGGTAAACCGTGAACGGCGGCAGCACGTCAAAGCCGGGGTAAAACAGAATGCCATGCTGAATGGGAAACAAGATGTCATCAATATGCCCATTGATGCCGCGCGGACTGTAATGCGACGCCCATCCGCCCATCGTGACCACCAGCATGGCGCGCTTCCCTGCCAGCGTACCTTCACCGTAGCGATCGCCCCAGTGCGTATCTGAATGTTCGCCTACGCCGTAGGCAAACCCGCAGGCATAAACACGATCGATCCAGCCTTTCAAGATGGCGGGCATCGAAAACCACCATAACGGGAACTGCAAAATCACCGCATCGGCCCACAGTAGTTTTTCCTGTTCCTGCTGGATGTCTTCGCTTTGAAAACCACCTTCAAAAGCCTGAGTGGATTCCAGTGAGGGAGTAAACCGTTCGGCATGTTGGCGATGTTGTGTGTCGGCAGGCGATACGCGTGCCTCCCAGTTCATGGCATAGAGATCGGAAACGCACACCTGATGGCCCAGCCGTTCCAGATGACTGACGGAAAAACGCGCCAGCGCACCGTTAAGCGAGCGGGGTTCAGGGTGAGCAACAACGATTAACACATTCATAAACTATCCCGTGTTGATAAAAGAGACAGGTAGCCTGCGCCTGATTGTGCTATCAGTAAAAGTAAAGGAACAGATAGTCGCTATAGACAGGACTGATACCATGAAGCCCGATCTGAATTTGTTGATCACGTTAAACGTCCTGCTACAGGAAAACAGCGTCAGCCGTGCCGCTGAACGGTTAAACCTTTCCCAGCCTTCCGTCAGTGCCCGGCTGGAACGCCTGCGTACTTTATTTAACGATCCGCTACTGATTCCGGTTTCTCATGGTATGCGCCCTACGGCACGAGCAGAAGGATTACGCCCTTCGCTTGAAGAACTGGTTGCCAGAATCGATGAAGTCGTAGCCGAGCCGGGACCCTTTGTGCCCGCAGAAGCAGACATCACCTGGCGCATTGCCGCCACGGATTATGGTGCGCAGACCGCGCTGATGCCGTTGATGAATACCTTACGTCAGGAAGCACCGGGCACCCGGCTTGCCATTCTGGATATGAAACCGGCGTTGATTGCACAGCAGTTAGAAAAAGGCACGGTCGATCTGGTGCTTCATCTGCGTGACGGCGTGCCTGACGGGCTGCATGTCCGCCCACTGTTTCAGGAGCGCTATGTGGTAGCAGGCCGTCAGGGTCATCCCGCCCTGCATTCTGCTATCACCGCCGAAGCGCTCTGCGCGCTGGAGCATGTGGTGGTGTCGCCAGACGGCGGCGGCTTTCGTGGGGTGACGGATACGGTGCTGGAAGCCAGAGGATTGAGCCGGAAAGTGGTACTCTCTGTACCCCACTTTCTGTTGATGGGCAGCGTGCTGAGCACGACTGACCTGGTCGCCTTGATGCCGGAGAGAGTGGGGGCGATGATGCCGGGATTGATGACCGTGCCGCCCCCGATGGCGATCCCGGGCTTTGAGCTGGTGATGCTATGGCATGCGCGATCGCACCGGGATTTGGGGCACAGGTGGTTGAGGGAACGGGTGGTGGGGAGGTTTCAGGATGGGCGTTGGAATGGTGAGGTTATGCAATAATGCTGAACCTATATAGTGTTGAACTTTAAAAAAAAGCCGCTTTGCCATTCTTTCGTAAAGGCGCATATAAAAGACGTAACAGATTGCTCTGTCGCTAAAAATTTCAACTTAAATATATAAAATCTTCTGTACAATTATGTTCATAACAAAATCAACGTTCAAAAAATATAATTATGTATATTTTCATCCAAAACATCTGAAAGCTATCAATTCGCCAAGCAGACAAACATTCTAAAAAGCAAGCAAGTCTCTTTAATCTCTTAATCATTTCCATCAAAAAACTCAACTTAAGCATCAAAAAAAATTATAAGATGGCTTAATGCCCCATAGCTTCAAATAAAAACGATAGCATGCAATTTTATAAAAATCTTTTTTTAAAAATCAACCAACATGGTGACTAATCAAATCAATATTGTACTCTTTTAATGCCACTTGAAATTTAGAAACAAAATCATCAACTTCTTTCGGCGGTAAAAATTTAAAAAAAACCTGAATGCAGAATTTACTTTTCCCACATAAAGCGGGAGATAACTCTCTCATTTGATCACTAAGAATGAAGTTTAAGTAAGCATTTACTTTATCTTGAAGCAAAAGCAAATGCCCATTAATATCATCCTCCCATGATAAATGATCTGTAATACCCAAAAGTACAAGCTCATCATCTTCATCCGATGCATTGATAAAATCGACCTTATTTACTTCTTCAATTGACATAGTTACTCTCTTTTACTTTCCGGCCTAATAATAATCACTTGGGTTGGCGGAATTTTAGTGCCCCCCTCAAAACCAGGTTTTCCCGCACCGACTATAGTACCACCATTTTTTCAAGCTCAGGATAACCTATCTTTTGATTCTGTGTTAATGGTGCTGTTGATGAAGACTTACATTCGATGCAAGAAACCCCACCATTATCATCCCTTGTCATTATATCAACTCTGACGTTTGTACCATTGTCTGTTTTGATTGTAATCTCGCGAGCTGATTCTGGCAGGCCTCTTGAGTATTTATTGTATATTTCATCTTCGAATGCTTTGCCCTGCTCATAATTATTCCTTATTTGATTAGATGCGTTGGGTGATTCAACTGATGTTTTCGTCTTTCCGTCAAAGACATAGTATCCACCGCTATTGCTATAAATAGTATTACCATTTGAATCTAACTTACCAGTACTTGTGTAGACTCCTCCTTTGGGTCCGACAACTTCACCAGACGAAGTAGGATTGTAGCCGGCAGGTAAGCTATCAGGTTTTATCGGAACAACTAATCCTGAAGCATAAGTGAGAGGACGCCCCTGTTCATCTCGTTTCGGCTCAAGCCCCGGTTTAAGAGTGAACAAATGAATTGGCCTATCACCCATTTCTTGTTCATGTTCGTCATGCTTATCACCAAGTGAGTAGCCATCCGCTGAACCAAGAGCGTTATTCTCTAATGCATTTTTCCCCGCCTGAACGCCCGCTATCGCCCCTGACGCACTGCCACCTGCCAAACAACCTGCAAGCCCCGCTGCCAGCGTTCCGAGTGGGCTGATGGTTTGCTTCTGCTCTTCACTCAAATCCGTCCGCGCGATACCCGGATACATCTCCTGAGCGATAAATTCGCCCAGCGCTGCACCACTGGCACCGGATAGCGCACTGTTTTGCCTTGAGCCTGCACAATGGCTGCGCCTACAACAGCATGTGCCATAAGATATGTGCGGTATTCACTACTTCCTTGCAGTGAGGGCCTGTTGTGGGGATATTTTTGTGGATTAGTTCGGCGAGCTAAGGGGCGGATGCTGTCGTTGGCATGGCCGTTTCACGACTCAGCGTGGCTGGTATCCTGCTTCTGGTCAGCCTGATCGCGCACCACTATCCTTTAAAATTGCATATAAAAAAATCTTTCATATCTCCATTAAGAAAAAGCCCCCTGAGAAATCCTTTTATTTTCATTACTTCGATAAAAAATGGTGTTAGCCTGAACCAATAAGTGCTGTGATAGGCTCAACAGCGATATATTTTTATGCGATTTTTTCCAACCACATATCTAATTTTTCCTTTACTCTAAACCATGATTTACAATAAAACACATCTTGATTCATCGATAAACTTTCTCCCACATGAATGACAAGATGGACAGCATCGGTTAAGGACACCTTGCTGAAAATAAAGATTTACATCCCAAAAAAGGATCTTATCATCATTTCAGTAATTGTTTAGGAGTAGCAAACCCACATTCTTTATCTATGGAATAACACCCTCCATCCCATCTATAAGCTTCAATCTCATTACATATTAATCTAATATTTGTAAAGGGATTACCCTCATCATCATAGTTGCTAAAAACCCTCCAAATCATCTCACCATCTCCATTTAGATAATAAATATTCCGTGCGCACTCAACTTTCCCATATAGATCCTGCATGCCTAATCGATTAATAACTACAATTTTTTTTCCATCATCAAGCAGAACTTCGCTCAAAACATTATCATTCATTATCACACTCTCACTTTATCGGTCTAGGAACACCAAAGCTAGTATCTGGAATTTGATCTAAAAGTTGATATTGCACACCTCCGCTTTCGGAAGCTCCAAATTCAGGTTGAGCGGCGACCTTACCAACTTGCATTCTAGTACCAGCTGGTACAGTAACCTCCGCAACTTGTGTTGGTACGTTTGGTAATGCCAGATGTTGTTGAATTTGCTCAGGTGTCATTCCTGCAATTTCATCCGCCCGAACCAGAAATGCACCTATAGGGTTATTTGATGTAGAAACACGCACAAAAGTCAAATCTGATGTCGTCGTGAATGTTCTGACCTGTGTCGCTGAATCATAAGGAGCATTCCAGCCTCTATTGATGAAAGGAGCATTTGCTTCGTCTGCACTTATGGCCTTAACATTAGATATCATACTATTTTTAGATGGATATAATGTTGCTGCCGCACCCGCTATCCCTCCGGCAATATACATGGCTCCAAGCTGGTAGCCCACCGCAGCCCGGGCCGCCTCTTCACTCATACCAGTGCGTATGTACGCCGCCACCATGCCGTTAAATAGCGCCTGCGTCTGCTTCGCCTCCGCACTGGTGCCATTCAGCAACTGCTGTATCTGCTGATAGCCTTCCTGCGCTTCCTTCTGATTCTGGTAACCCAGATTCTGATAGGTGCCCTGCTTCTCCAGCGCATCCTGCCGGGCGGCGCTACAGGCCTCTGCGCTGCCACTCATACAGGCATCAACCAACGCCTTACTGGTTTCCGCATCCTTGCGGTTAAGCATGTCTTTCTCTTTCTGCTCCTGCGGCGTCAGGCTCTGCTTGTGGTTCAACTCCGTCTGGCGGCTCTTCTCCGTGCTGCTCAGATAATTATTCTCAACCGTAACCTTCCCGGCCTGAGCAGCGGTAACCATATCTGCAGCCCCGCTCCCCGCCAGACCGCCAGACAGACCCGCTGCCAGTGTTGCCAGCGCCGATACGGTTTCTTTCTCCCTGTCGTTCATTTCGTACGGCTGCTTGCCGTAGATTTCGCTCGCCAGCATGCCGGTCAGCTCGCCTGTCACCGCCCCTGCGGCCCCTGCTGCGATATTTTTGTCCTGAGCGGCCGCAAGCGCCGCATTGACAACCGCATGCGCCATTAACCGGCCGGCCGGGTCTAAATCTGAATGTCCGATGAGGTTGGCAATATAGGGGGCTGCGCCACCGGCGGCAGCGGCGCGGATGTCACCCGAAGCCAGTCCCTGTACGGCAGCCGTTGCGGCTGTGACAATGCGCTGTACGCTGCCACCCACAGCGAAAGGCGAGGCACTGAGCGCACTATCGTAATAGCTCTGCCAGGCCTGCTTGCTGATTTGCTCACTGGTCGGCGTCTTGCCCGGATTCGCTTTTTCCCAGTCCGTTTTAGCCTGCTGCAGTTTTTCCGGACTGGCCTGCTTCATGTCATTATTTGCAGCGCGCGCCGCTTCAATTGCGCCCTGCGTTTCGACAATATCGCCCACCTGACTGCCAATCTCGCCAATCATCTGCGCGGTCTGCAGTCGCTGCTGTTCTTTCTCTTTGTTAAAGATCGGGCTGATGCTGTCGTTAGCGTGTGCCGTGTCGCGACTCAGCGTGGCGGTATCCTGCTTCTGGTCAGCCTGATTACGCACCACTATCGTCCCGTCAGCCACCGCTGACCGGGTAGTTCCTTCAGCATGCCCTTTTCCGCCAGCGCCTGCCAGCATGGTGTTAGCCATATTCCCGGCGAACTGGCCCGCCAGGCTGGCACCCGTATTCATGCCGATGCCCTGGTGTTCCGTTTTGTAGTCGGCCGCGTTATGCAGATCGGTAAAACCCAGCGTTCCCGTATCCAGACGGTTTTTATCCGCCCCGGCCTGACTGGCGATGACCGCACCATTGAGCTGCGTGTGGTTACCCACCGTGACATCAAAGCCGCCCTGACCCGCGAACAGGCCACTCTGCTCCTTCACGCTGTCAAAGGTACTGTGCATCTTGTCCTGGCTGGCGTTGATGTAGCCGGAGCCACCTATGGTGCCAATAACGGTAAAGCTGCCACCTGCACCAAAACTGGACTGCTTCGAGTCGTATTTATCGCTGTCCTGCAGACTGGTAAGAGTCAGATCGCGGCCCACATCCGCTTTCACACTGTTCCCGTTGACCTGAGCGCCACTGAGCGTCGTATCCCGACCGCTACTGATAGAGACCCTGCCGCCACTGTCCAGTGTGGTTTCACTCCAGACCGTACCGTTGCCTTTCTCACTGCCCTTAGCGCCATTGACGCTGGCGAACACGCTCAAGCCCGCGCTTCCCGAACCCACGCCAAAGCTGACGCCAATGCCCCCACCGCTGCTGCTGTTTTTACCTGTGGTCTGCCGGGTGTTTGCTGCGCCGGCGAGCGTAATATCATTTGCGGCATGCAGACTGGTGTCACCGGCGGCTTTTAACTGGCTGCCAGCAATAAGCAGGTTACCGCTGTCAGGTCCCTGCCCCTTCCCGGTCGCGTTGATACTGAGATCCCGGCCAGCATTAATGGTTGAACCATTAACCGTATCGGACTGCTGATGCTGCTCGGATTTTGATTGCTGGGTAGACAGTGAAATACTGATGCCAATGCCGTTGTTCGGGTCCCCCTTAAGCTGGGCAAGCTGACTGGCCTGCCCGGCCTGTACACCCGATAAAACGGCTTTCGTCGCCTGAAGCGCAGCCATGCGCCCGTCGCTCTGCTGTTTGGCTGACTGGGCTGCCGCCACGGCACTGTTCACGGCTTCGGCCACTGCACCAGACAGTGCCAGCGTTAAACCACTGGTCCGTTGCTCCGTTCTCTCGTCATGCGTGCGCAGGTCATGTCCCGGCGTAATGGCTACGCTGTCGCCCTGAAGGGCCATGCTGCCGCCCGCAACCAGATCGGCGCCATTAACCTGCAGTTGCCTGCCGGCAGTGACTGAAACATTGCCTTTCGTGCTGCCGACCGTACTGATGCTCTGGCTTTGCGTCGTTCCCTTATCGCGCATCTCCTGGAGAGATTTACTGCTGCCGATGCTGAACCCAATGCCGCCCGTTCCCATCAGGCCGCTCTTTTTCGTTTCTGAAAAACGCCAGGTGGAGTCAGTATTGGTCGCTGCGGCGATGCTGACGTTGTTACCGGCATCCAGTGCCACGTTGCCGTCACCGACGACCTGGGAACCTTTTACCAGCAGATCATTGCCTGCTTTAACCGAGACATTGTTGCCGCTCAGCAGGGTGCCTTTTTCATTCGTTGCACTGTCTTCCTGAATGGTGTGCGTGGTCTTTTTACTCAGGAAGCCCTTTTTAGTTTTGGTTTCTTCTTTGTAGTAATAGTCGCTTTCGGTCGCGGTATTCAGGTTAACGTCGCGCCCGGCCTGCAGCGCGATATCCCGCTGTGCCGTCACGTCTGTCGCCTGAGTGTTGATATCGCGTCCGGCAGCCATGGTCGTACTGCCACCACTGGCGATTTCCGTGCCCTGCTGGCGCACGGTTTCACTGATAACGGTTTTTTTGTCGCCCCTTTCGCTGTAACCGGAACCGGTAGCGTCGGCATTCAGGTTGATATCCCGGCCCGCTTTCAGCGCGGCGTTGCCGGTGGCAGCGATGGCGGCGGCCTGACTGTTGATGTCCTGACCCGCAGCCAGGCTGAGACTGCCGCCGCTGCTGACAGCCGTGCGATCCAGTCCGGTGGAATGGGATTCCTGGTTGCCATTTCTGCTGTTCTGGCTGTTGGTAGCACTGCTGAGGTTCAGATCATTGCCCGCTTGTAGCGAAGCATCATTTGCAGCGTTAAGATTACTGGCCATCACATTTAAATCATGGCCTGACTGGATCGCCAGATTATGGCCTGCCGAAATTTGGCTGGCTGTGTTGGTAATTTTTTGCGTACTGCTGTTTTGAAAATCGAAGCCATTAATCTGATAGCCCGATGTTTCCTGGTTATTTGCTATGGCAATATCGTGCCAGGCATTCATAAGCAGATCGCCGCCAGCATTAACGTTGGCCCCCTTAACATTAATGTCGTTGCCGGCTTTAAGGCTCATGCTGTCTAGCGATTTAATGCTCGCCGTAGGACCGACGAAGGTCTGGCTTGCTGAAACGGTGTTACTTTTATCGCCAGTACCCTTTAATTCCCACAACTTTGTCGCCGTCGTATTGTTGATATCGCCATTAATACTCTCAAGGGCGACCCTTTTACCGCTGATGCTTGAACTGACGTTGTTAATATTATTTATCGCTGTCAGCTGTAAGTTTTCGCCAGCATAAATCATACCGGCACTAAGATTATTTACGCTGTTCTGACTACTCACAGCCAGGTTATTTTTCGCGGTAACAGTACTGCCGCTGTTGGTAATATCACCGCCGGAAAGTGTCACGTTATTCCCTGCAATCACACTGCCGTCATGCATTTCCACATCTTTGGATGATAAATAGACTTTGGGCACCATTACCGTCTCGCCATTTATCGTCGCGGCTTCCCACCAGACAATACTTTTATCAAGTGAGGCTACCTGCTGAGCGGACAGTGAAACACCAAACTGTAATCCCAGCGCGCGTTGCGCAGAAGCAGCGTTATCCATGAGATAGCGCATCTGATCCAGTTCGGAACCAATGCCGTTCAGGTAACGGCTGCCGGTCTGGTTTAGCACCACGTTACTGACGTAGCGCGTATCAAAGGCCGCATCGCCAAGGAAACGGTAGTCGTAATTTGGCTTGAGGTTGAGACGATCAAGCAGATAAGACGACCCCAGGAACGTGGTTTTATCAGTATAAAGCTGACGCGTTTCCTGCGGTGCCTGGCCGGGCTGCCGGCCAAGCAGGGCGTTAAGATCGCCAAACAGGCTGTTATCCAGTTGTCCCAGACCGTTAAGTTTTGGATTGAGAGTGATTAAATAGGGACTTTTACTGTTACCAAAAACAAAATAGCCATTATCGCCAGACGGAATCGGATAGGCACTGGTATCCACTGTGGCTGGCTTATAACTGCGTAGATTAGCTGAGCTGACTGAAGGATCAGAAATCAGTCTACCTGACTGACTTAAATCGGCGCGGCTGAAGCTGCCTGATGCATGAGTAACAAGCGAAGCCTTATCAGGTGTGCTGTTATCCAGTGAACTATCACTGTTGACCTGCTGCAGGACACCCTGAAGCTGATCGCGCCACTGCGGTGAGTTAACGGTTACCTTGTCGGTTCCTGCGATTTGCTGACGCTGTTGCCCGCCCGCCTGGCTCAGTGAGGCCAGTCCTCTTATGCCTGGCGCTGAAATCGTATTCCCAGACCAACCTGCGTTGGAGGTTGTATTGGTGTTACTGATGTTGCTGCTAAAATTCACACTGACATTACCACCAGCTTGAATGACAGCACGATAATCAATACCCTTATTAGTTTCGATGTATTCTGGCTGACCGGTTATATAAAAATATAACGGTGGCATTTCTTGAAAACCTTCTTGGGACATATTATTGCATGTAGGATTACTTGACACAGAGCAATTATATGTCTGCCAAATCTGATAGCTTCCACTATTAGCTGAGCTATTATTGAGGCTTTGTCCAGAAAGGGTCATATTAACTTCAGCCAGAAGATTACTAGCGATATTTTCTAGATTATTTCCATAGACATTAAGGTTATGGCCTGAAGCGAGCCTAGCCGCTCCTCCACTGGCTGTTATGTTTGTTGTTCTATCTCCTATAAGAACCTTTTGCTGCCACTGGTCTTTATTAAGTGCCCACCAGTAATAGTTATCTATAAGTTGACTATCGCCATGTGTATAAGAATCCACCCATGTAACATAATCTTTTGAACTAAAATCAGACATGTTTCGCTGAATGTGATCGCTGCTTCCATTTTCATATTGATGCGATGTATCTGTAACCCGGTAACCATCCCGCGTATTCAGCAAATGCCCGGTATTGATATTGATATCCCCGCCCTGCGTCTCAATCGTCCCCGACGTGTTGATCACTTCCCCGTTGGCATTGCCCGCGCCATCGCGCTGCATCCACAGGCTGTTGCCCGCCAGAATATCGCCGCGCTGGTTACGGATGCTGTTGGCAAATAAATAGAGATTCTGTCCGGCGTAGAGCAGCGCCGTGTTGACCAGCCTGCCCGGCGTGCTGATGGTCAGGTTACCGAGCGTGCCGGTAAAACCGTCCAGCGTGACGTCGCTGCGGCTGTTCAGGGTGACGTTGCCACCGCCCTGCAGGCTGCCGGCACCGTTCATGGCGATGCGGTTGCCCGTCAGACTGCTGTCGGCGCTGCCGGTGGTAATCTGGCCATTATTGGTCAGATCGCCGCCCGCATTGAGGGTCACGCCCTGCCCCTGCATCGTGCTCTGGTTTTCCAGCGAGCCGTTGCTGTTAAGAGTCAGCCGGTTACCCGCCGCCAGCGTATTATGACTGACGAAGCTGTTCGCCAGATTCAGCACTGCATCGCCCAGCGCAACGACCTGGCCGAACTGGTCAAAACCGTTACTTACCAGCGTCAAACCACCACCGCTGAACAGCCGTCCCGATCCGGCCAGATTTACCTGCGCGGCATTCACGCTCAGCTGTCCTGTGCCGAGTAGCGTGCCGCTGTTATTCAGGGTCTGATAATTCACGGCAAGGTTGCCGGCCTGCGCTGTGCCCTGGTTCTGGAAATTGGTGCCGTTAAGGGTACCCTGTTGATCGGCAAGCAGCGTGCCGTTGTTGGTCAGGCCGGACGCATTCAGCGTGAGCTGCCCCGTCTGCAGCCAGCCGTTGTTCACCAGCTGCGGCGTGGTGAAGGTCAGCACGCCGCCCGTCAGCAGTCTGCCGTTGTTGGTGGCAGAATTTGTGGCGCTGACTGTGCCGCCGGCCCCCTGAATCAGACCGTCGTTATACAAATCCGGCGTGGTCAGGCTCAGTGCATTCTGCGAAAGCACCGTTCCACTGGTGGCGTTGGTCAGATGGCCGCTGGTGCTGAGTTGCAGGCTGTTATCACCCTGCAGGCGGCCAGTGTTGTCTACCGTTCCGGTATTGATTACCAGGTCGCTGCCCTGAATACGGCCCGCATTGCTGAGCGAGGCAGCCTGCAGGCTGAGCTTCCCGGCGCTGAGCAACGTTTTATCCTGCTGCTGCGTCAGTGCGCCGTTGAGCTGAACCGTCAGGCCGTCTGTACCGGCAATATTACCGTTGTTGCTGAGCGTGTCGCCTTTCAGCATGAGGTTTTTGGCAACCCACTGTCCCTGATTCGCCAGCGTCAGCGCCTGTAGGGCAGCTGTACCGTTGGCTGATATTTTGCTGCCTGCGGCGGCATCCAGCCTGTCGGTTAATGTCAGCTGCAGGCCATCAGCGCTCTGTATCGCCCCGCCGTTTGCCAGTTTTGCTGCACTCAGCAGGATCTGTTGCCCCTGCCAGGTGCCGTTGTTGGTGACGTTACCGGCCGTAATGTTCAGCGTCCCCTGTGTCAGGAGCTGTCCCCCCGCGTTGTTGACGAGTTCACGCGCCGGCGCGGACTGCGCCAGCAGCATGCTGAACCGCTGCGGGGCCGGTCCGAGCGTCAGGGATTTCAGGCCGATAAGGTTGCCCTGGTTGGTCACGCTGGCCGGTGTGACCGACAGCGTGTCGCCCTGAATAGCGCCACTGTTGTTCAGCGTACCGCCGCTGAGCATCATGGTTTTTTCGGCGAGGACAGCGCCGGTATTCACCAGATTTTGCGCACTGAGTTGCGCACCGCCCTGACTGAGGAGTGAGCCCCCGTTATAGAGGTCGTTATCAATCGCGGCGGTGAGATCGCCGGTGCTCAACAGCGATCCCTGGTTTTGCCAGCTCCCGGCAGTGATCTGGCTATTCCCGCCCTGCAGGGTGCCGGCGGTATTTAACGTCGCGGCGCCCAGTAGCAGATCGCCACCGCTTAACGCTCTGCCTGTTGAAGACTGGGTGAGATCGCCGGTGCTGACCGCATCAAGTGACGTGCTGCCCTGCCAGAGGCCGCTGTTGCTGAGCGATGCGGCGCGCAGCGTCAGGCCGCCCGCCATGATTTTGCCGCTGTTAACCAGGCTGTCGGTATTCAGGCTGGCGTTGCCGCCCGCAATCAGGTTGCCGCTGTTATCCAGCAGCCCTGTGGTTTGCCCGTCCAGTATGCCGGTGCCGTTGAGGGTGCCGGTGTTTTTTAAGCTGCCGAAACGGTATCTGAGCTGGCTGCCCTGCCAGGTGCCGGCGTTACGGGCATCCGTACCCTGTAACGTCAGCGCGCCACCGGTAATCAGTTGACCACTGGCCTGGTTATCCAGCTGACGGAACCCTGCCGTCAGCGCGTTGTCGCCCTGCAGCAGCCCCTGATTTTGTAAGGTATCGCCCGTGATTTGCAGTTGCTGCCCGGCAACGATCCCGGCGTTAGTCAGTGACTGCGCCTGTACCTGCGCCAGCTGGCGTGCCAGCAGCTTGCCGTTTCCGCCATTATTCAGCGTGCCGGTCAGCGTGGCGTTCAGCGCGTCCGCATTCACCTGACCGTTGTTGGTAAAATCACCCCCGTTAACGCTGAAGGTGCCCGCTACCTGTACTGCCCCATCGTTGATGAGCTTAACGGGCGCCAGGCTCAGGCCGCTGCCGCTGACAAGCCGGCCGTTTGCCAGATTTGCAATCTGTGCGCTGGTCATCGCCAGTGCACTGTTGCCCTGTAACAGGCCGGCATTGCTGAGCAGGGGGGCCTGAAGAGATAACTGATCGGCAGCAAGCGTGCCGCCATTGATCACCTTGCCAGCCTGCAGGTTCATTGCCTGCTGGCCTGTCAGGGTGCCGCCATTATTAAGCTCGCCAGCCACAGAAGCAGTGACGTTTTTCATGGCACGCGCACTGCCGCTGTTTTGCCAGCTTTGTGCTGTGACAGCCAGATTATCGCCCTGCAGCTGTCCCTGGTTGTTCAGAGAGGAGGCCGTAATGTCAGCGTTGCCCGCCGTCTGCAACTGGCCCGTCGCCTGATTGCTCAGGCTGCCGCCCTTCAGAGTCAGCGCCGTGTCGCCCTGAATCAGGCCGCTGTTGGTTAAATCCCCCTGAAACGCCAGCACTTTTGCCAGTAGCCAGCCACTGTTGTCGGTTGTGTTACCCTGCAGCGCGACGCTTTGCTGACCCAGTATCTTTCCGCTGTTGGTCAGGGTTTTCGCCTTCAACGTGGCATCACCGGCACTGAGCGCACTGCCGCTGTTTACCCAGTTGTCCGCCGTCAGGGCCAGTTTTTCTCCCTGAATTAATCCCGCGTTATTCAGGTCACCGCCGTTAAGCGTCAGTTGCCCTGAGGTCAGTAGTTCGCTACCCGGACGGTTATTTAGGGTGCCAGCATTCAAAGTCAGGCTGTCAGTGCCCTGAATTCTGCCCGCGTTATTCAGGCTGTCGGCGGTAAGTTCAGACTGATTAGCAGCAATCTGCCCGCCGTTAGCAAACTGGTTGTTTGTCAGTTGCAGCGTGCCTGTCGCCAGCAGCTTACCGCCCGCGAGATTTGACAGTTGACCGTTGTCAGAATGAAGCGTGCTGGCGTTGATTTCGCCATCGTTGACAAGACTGTTGCCGCTCAGGTTCAGTGCACCCTCCGCGCTCAGCAGCCCGCTGTTGCTGAAGTCAGGCAGGTTAAGCGTCAAATCGCCCGCCGTCGCAATACTGCCTTTTTTTAAGTTAGTCAGATGCTGGCTTAATAACGTCAGATTCTGCGTGCCCTGCAACAGACCGCTGTTGGTGATGGCGTCGCTGTTGAGGACCAACTGTGGTGCCGTCAGCGAGCCGCTGTTATTCAGCGTGATCGTCTCCAGCGCAAGTGCATCAGCACCCTGCACCGTACCGCTGTTAGTTAACACTTCACTTTTCAGCCGGATCCTGTTGCCCTGCAAGGCACCCTGATTCGTAACCTTGTTGCCGATCGCGGACAGTTGCCCCTTTGCTGACAACGATCCTGTGTTCGCGGCTGTGAACGCATTCAGGGAAAGGTTGTTACCTGCGGTCAGTTGTCCGGCATTATCAAACTGACCGGCCGGGTCCAGGCCTGAGCCGCCGGTGAAGTCTGGTTGCGCGTTTAACGAGATATTGTTTGTTGCATTGAGCGCACTGCCGCTGTCCAGCGACAAGCTGGTTGCGGCAAGGTTGATGCTGTCACCGGCCATTATCTTGCCGCCGCTGACCTGCAGGCGACTGCCGCCCTGCAATGAAACGGCACGATCGCTTCCCAGGCTCCCGTTATTCAGACTGATACCGTTTTGTGCGGTTATCGCCGCCGGGCCAGCGGATTTATGTTCCCCGCTCAGCTCAACGCTTTGCGCGCTGACGGTCAGTGCCCCGCTGCTGAGGCTGTCATGCACCGCCAGTTTGCCGTTCGCGTCCAGGGTGATATCGCCCTGTCTGGCCAGTAAATTACCCAGGTTGACGCCAACGCCTTTCTCGCTGGACACCAGATGAATACGGTTGGCGTACATACCGCCCAGCGCGCTGGTATCCACCGCCACGCCCGGCGCAGGCCCTTCTCCGCGGATGGGCGTAACGGACCCGTCCTGCCCGACGCGATTGGCACCCAGCGTCACGGTGAGATCTTTAGCGTGAATGCCGGCATTGATTTCCGTTGCGCGTGCCACAATCGACACCGCATCGGCCTTGCTGCCGTCCAGCCCCTGGCCCTCAATGGTAATGGTGCCTTTACTGACTTCCAGCGCAGCCAGATTACCACTGGCATCGAACTGCGGTTTACCGGTGGTCAGCGTGACGTTCGGCGTGTTGATAAATCCACAGCCGTTACAGGTAATGCCATAGGGGTTTGCGACCATGACGTTCGCCGCCCTGCCGGCAACTTCCGTGTACCCCTGTAGCTGGGTGCGGTTCGCGCCCACCACTTCGTTGATGATGGCCCGCGCTTCCTGACCGGCGCGGAGGTTGGGGTTGTTCTGAATCAGCCCGCCAAGCTGGGTCTGCGTCAGCTGACCCGTGGCATTGTTCAGGATCAGTCCCTGCTGCCCCACGTTATATTGATCGTACTGGTTATGAGAAATGCCCGCCTGATTCGGCGTGGCAATATTGACCACGGGCACGCCATTGCCCGCCGCATCCATTTTCGTGCCCGGAGTTACCGGTGTGATTTCCGCGGCCATCACCGGCAGCATCGGTTGTACCGCCACCAGATAGCAGATGAGATAGCTGAGTGCGCGGCGGGCAAGGGAAACGGGCTGACGATCATCCATAATCAGTTCCTCTTTTTAGAAAACCAGCCCGACGCGGGCGTAGATGCTGACGTGATCCGGCTGGAGATAGCCGGGATAGCTGAGCGGAATGCCCACGGTGTACTGGGTGTAGAAATACTGGTTACGGGTCCCCAGGCCGACGGCGCTGCCCCATATCGTGCCCGTAAACTGAGGGTTCAGCGGATCGCTTCTCAGCCAGCCCCCGTCGACCGCCGCCAGTGCGGTGACGTCACCCAGTCCCGGTAAGGTAAACAGGCTGTAATCAAGCTCATTACGTAAATAACCGCCGACATCACCCGACAGATACTGCTCTTTGAAACCGCGCACGGAACTTTCGCCGCCGATCGTCAGGCGTTCACTGCCGTAGAGCGTGTCCGGTGACCACTGCCCGTAAAGGCTGCTGAGCCACCACAGTTTTTGGGTGAGCGGTTTCTGGTAGCTGGCACTGATGCTCCATTTGCGAAATTCCGCTTTCGGCAGGCTGCCGTTTTTGCCCGCATCGCTCTCGGCATCAAACCACGGCATACCGCGGCTGAAGGTGGGATTCAGCGTGGCGACGCCACCGGCAATTTTCTGCGTATGATTCAGGCCAAACTGTAGGCTGGTTAATTTACGGCTGCTGCTCACTAACGGCGCGTCATTGAGCCAGTTATGGCTGGAATAATGATTCAGGCCTGCCTGTACGCCGGTTTTAATATCGCCGTTGCGAAACAGCACCCACGATCCATTGAGACGGTGCGCGATATTGTCGCCGTTGCTGAACCAGGTAAAACCGTTGTTGATAAAGTGGCTGTGGTAGTTGCTCCAGCTGTAGCTGTAATCCAGCAGGCCATAACCATAAGGCACGCTGACGCCGGCCTGCAGATTCTGGGCGTCACGCCAGCGGCTGAAGGCACTGCTGCGTCCGCCGCTCACAAACCAGCGATCCGCCAGCCCCAGCAGGTTGTTTCCCGTCAGTGAAGCCGTAAGCTGCCCGACGCCGGTCGTTCTCTGCCCGCTGTTATCAAAACCCAGCGTCATGCTGAGCGGAAATTCAGGCTTTGCCGTTAAGTTAACAATGGAATAACCCGGTCTGGGCGAGGGCTGAATTTCAATCTGCACAGGCACCGTTCTGACACGGTTAATCTGTTCCATGCCCTGTTCTATATCGCGCAGGTTAAGTATTTTTCCCTCCATTCCCGGAAAAACCATACGCAATATACGTGGATGTTTACCGTCCAGAATAATGGTGTCCAGTTTGCCTTCGAGCACAGGAATAATAAGCTGGCCGGAGGTAAGATCCTGTTCTGTTAAAAAGGCGCGGCTGGTAATATAGCCCCTTTGCATATACCAGTCGGAAATGGCATGCACCAGCGCATTAATTTGCGTTAAGTTCAGGCAGTGACCGAGATAACCCGACGTGAGCGACTGTTGCTGATGCGCGGAAAGTAAGGTGGCGTTGCGAATCACAATCTGATGGACAGGAAAGCAGCGGCCGGTCGCACCGGTGCGCGGCGCAGGCGCAGGCTGAGGGGACAGCGCCTGCCAGAGTGCATCACGCTGCTGCTGGTCCTGTTGCAGGCGTTGCTGTTGCTGATTCTGGAGATAATCGCGATCGCCCGGCGTTAAGGGATCAGCCCACGCCGTTGCGGAGATCAGTAAAGCGCTTAACGCCAGCCACGTCCCTGCTTTTATTCTCATTGGATTGCCTAATGAAAAGAAATGTAAGTTTTTTGTAAGCAAGCGAAAGCATAATATCACCTGAACTATTGGAAAATTCCTGATAAAAAGAAAAAACGACAATGTATTGCATATTTAATTTACTAAGCGAAGCGCGGGCGACTTAATGCAAATTAAAAAATAAAAACCGTGACTTAAATAAAACGCAATCCTGCAGCTTTATTTTTCCGTCAGGTAAGTATGAAGTTTTCAGGCAGATTTGCTTTTATCTGGCGCTTTTCAGACGCATTAACTTAAGTTTCTGGTTTGAAATGTAAGCATTTTTTAGCCCACATTTCGTGCGAAAAAAATGCGTCGTTTGAAAAGGGAAAGGCGTGAGAAAACAGGATGCTCTGGAAAGTTGGGTTATTTTAGCGCGAAATAAAGCCCCCGAAGACCTCATCAGGGGCGAATGAAAAGCGCTAAAGACTTCTGATCTGTTGCCCGGCGACATCTATCATCAGCCTGTCCTCTGGCTGAATGATATCCAGCATATCACCCTGCTGACAGAGAAAAGCAACACCGGCTTCGCGGGCAATAATGGCAGCGTGAGAGAGCGCACTGCCCTCCCGCAGGCAAATGCCTTTTATCTGCTTCACATCCAGACTGGCGACCGCAGAGGGAAAGATGTCATCGGCAATCAGAATCGCGGGGACATCCGGTGTTGGAAGCGTAATCTCACGACCGCTAAGGTGACACAGGGTGCGGTGCAGGATGTCTTGAATATCGATAAATCTCGCCTGCAGGTAAGCATCATCCAGTTGCCGGTATTGCTGACTTAGCGCCATGAGCACCTCATACCAGGCGGATTCGGCACAGCACCGTGCCGCGCGAATCTTCTCGCAGGCTTCATTAAACATATCTGCATCATCCAGCAACGTGTGATGCCCGGCGAAAATAGCGGCTACCGCCTCGCCATAATTCGCTTCTGCCCGTTTATGCAGCGCATCCAGATCACAGAGAGTGTCAGCGATTGCCTGCTTCAGCCGTCGGCATTCCTGCTGCTCATCGGCACATGGACGCCGGTCAGGCTGCGCCAGCGGCAAGGGATAAAACACCGCTTTACCCTGCACCTGTCCCGTGTCCGGTACCGTTGTCCTGAGCGACATCGTTTCAGGTTGCTCGCCAAAATTTTCCGCCGCCAGAGAGGTGAACGCTTCCAGCGCAGCGCCCGCTTCGGGGCCACGTGCCGACAAGGTAATCTGATCGTTACAGCGCACCTGCAGCAGAGCAATCTGGTTGAGACTGTCTGGCGTGACACACTGGTTATCTTTTTTCAGTACCAACTCCGCATCAAAACCAGCCAGCGTGGTCACAAGCCGTGAAGCAGGACGGACGTGCAGGCCATGGTGATTTTTTACGGTCACCGTGACCGATTGTGCGTCCTCGTGTGGGTTAACGGTGGCGACGCTGGCCACGGCACTATCAGATGCAATACCCAGTTGTGCCTGCTTCGCCTCCAGCGCCTTCATGGCCACCGTCATCACCTTTTCGATATCGGCACCCGCCGCCGCACTGACGGTTGCCGCCAGCGTACCTTCCACCAGCGGTGCGGCACACAAACGCACTTTGGCCGCAATGGCAGGATCAAGCAGCTCAAGCGCCGTTTCTGCACTTAACAGCGCACTTCCCATGTCCATCATGACCAGAACATGATCCGCATCTGCCACCGATTCGATCGCCGCCATCACTTTCACGGGATCCGTGCCAATCGGATGATCAGGATCGTCAATGCCGGCAGCGACCGCCAGCTTGCAGCGATCGCCGGTTAACATTTGTCGCGCCAGCATCTCCACGCCGTTACCCAGCAACGCACTGTGTGACACGATCACCAGATTTACCATGTGCTTCTCCTTAAGCTTTGGCGGCGGCAGCCAGCATCTGCATCATAAACATCACCGATGTTGCCCCCGGATCCTGATGACCAATACTGCGCTCTCCCAGGTAACTGGCGCGGCCTTTGCGGGCCTGCATTGTAATGGTGGCGTGAGCGGCCGTTTCTGCCTGCTCGCAGGCGGCATCCAGCGCGGCGATGACCGACATATTTTGCTCACTGGCGTGCCGCAGTGACGCCACCACCGCAAGCCAGACATCACACATCGTTTTATCGCCGGGTTCCGCTTTTCCTCGATTCACCACGCCTTCGGCCCCTTCGCGTATCATTTGATACAGCTCTTCCAGCGTCAGGCTCTGATGTGCCTGTGTGACCTGCGCCGCCCGGATAAAGAAAGTGCCAAACAACGGCCCGCTGGCACCGCCCACATTGGAAAGCAGCGTCATGCCGGTATTTTTGAGGATAAAGCCAATATCCTTATCGGCAATCGCGGGCAGCTTCTCGACCACCTTACTGAAACCCCGGTGCATATTTAAGCCGTGATCGGCGTCGCCAATTTCGCGATCCAGGCCGGTGAGAAAATCACTTTCACGGGTAAAAACTTCACCACAGCGGTAAAGCCAGTTCACAATTTGGGCGCGGGTAAGTGACATGTCGAACTCCTTAACAGCCCCAGTTCAGGGCAGGTGTGTGTACCGGGGCATCCCACAGTGAAAGGGCCTCATCATCCACGCTTAACAGCGTGATGGAAAAGCCCACCATATCCAGCGATGTGCAGTAGCTGCCCACCAGATTTCGCGCGATAGTGATGCCGCTTTCGTCGCAACGCTGAGCCAGGCGGTTATAAACACCATACAGTTCTGACAGTGGCGTAGCGCCCAGATTATTAACCAGCGCAATCACACGATCGCCGCGGGTTAATGCCTGCTTACTGTGTTTAACCTCTTGCCAGCTTCCGCTGTTTTGATCCCAGTGACGTAGGGTACGGCTGTAGTTGCCATTCTCCAGCAGCGTGTCGAACATCTCATCGACCGTCTTATCCAGCGAGGTAAAAGTACGGCGGTCGATGCCGGGTTCGCCATGAATCCCTACACCGAACTCCATTTCGTTGTCCTGAAGTTCGAACGAGCGTTTGCCGGCGGCGGGTACCGTACAAGCGCCTAACGCAATACCGATCGAGTGGCCCAGGTTATTGAGTTTACGTCCCAGCGCCGCACAGGCTTCCAGTGAATCGCCCCGCTCCGCTGCGGCTCCAAGCAGTTTTTCAATCAGTACCGTATTCGCCACACCACGTCGTCCTGTCGTGTAGAGACTGTCTTTTACGGCCACGTCATCGTCAACCACCACTGTGGTGACTTTTACACCGCTTTCGTGCAGCAGCTCGGTGGCGGTTTCGAAGTTGAGAATATCACCGGTGTAATTTTTGATTATCATCAGTACGCCTTCACCACCGTCAATTTTCATGGCGCATTCATACATTTTATCCGGCGTTGGCGAGGTGAAAATCTCACCCGGGCAGGCACCCGAAAGCATGCCCGGACCAATAAATCCGCAGTGCATCGGTTCATGGCCGCTTCCGCCGCCCGACAGTAAGGCAACCTTTCCGGCGACAGGCGCATCGGCGCGCGTCATACAAACTGGATCCTGATGCAGCGTCAGTTCAGGATGGGCACGAGCGAAGCCTGCAAGTTGTTCACTCAATACATCTTCCACACGATTAATCAGCTTTTTCATGGGTATGCTCCGTTAGCATCGGTTTGCCGCCGCTCTTGCCTCAGCAAAAGGGACAGCATTATCAGGAGAGCGAGACGGCGAAAAGCAGCGCGTCGGTGGAGTGATTCTTACGGAGTCGACAGGAAAAAAAATGCCCCTCTTCAGCGTTCCATAAGGGAACGTTTTGCTGCGTTATTATGTTTCGTTATGAAACGTTTTATCGCACTTACGGCAAAAAATGAGAGGCAAAGCAAGAAATCGGGAACGTTGCATGTGATCAATCTGTCTGAGCGATAAGCGTTTTATCCCCTCAGGCTGGCGCGCAGTCGCGTCCTTCCTCTCACATGGGTTCCCGGTAGTCTCTTAACCGCTAAGAGGCGATCGCGATCGCAACATGGCTTTTCGAGCGCGTTTATTGTTTCAGGATGGAACATAACTGGCCGTATGGCGTTCCATATAAGAACGTTGGCGTCAAAAATATTTCCCCTCACCGTTGATCGTAAAGTGAATCGCGTACGCCGGTCATCATCCGGCTCACATCGCCAACTGAGCCAGAAAGATGCGCGCGTTCATCTTGCGAACATGTTCTTACTTGAGGGTGAAAGGAATGCCAAAAATTATTCAGTCTCCAGCGAAATATATTCAGGGCCCCGATGCCTTGTTGTCCTTTGGGGAATATGCCAAAAACCTGGCAAATCATTTTTTTGTGATTGCCGATGACGTTGTGATGAAACTGGCGGGCGATCAGGTCCTGTCCGGCCTTGCCAGCCACAGTGTGACCTGCCATGCCGAACGCTTTAACGGGGAGTGTTGCCGGACGGAAATAGAACGCCTGATGGCCCTTGTCGAACAGCATGGCTGCCGGGGCGTGATCGGACTGGGTGGGGGGAAAACGCTGGACACCGCTAAAGCCGTCGCCTGGTATCTGAAACTGCCGGTGGTGGTGATCCCGACCATCGCGTCGACGGATGCGCCCACCAGCGCGCTGTCGGTCATTTATACCGAATCCGGTGAGTTTGCTGAGTACCTGATCTATCCCAAAAACCCTGACATGGTGGTCATGGATACTACAATCATTGCCAAAGCCCCGGTTCGCTTACTGGTCGCCGGTATGGGTGATGCCCTGTCGACCTGGTTTGAAGCAAAAGCCTGTTATGACTCGGGCGCAACCAGCATGGCGGGAGGGAAATCGACCGCGGCCGCGTTAAGCCTGGCGCGTCTGTGCTACGAGACGCTTCTGGCTGAGGGCGAAAAAGCGCGCTGTGCCGCCCAGGCGGGCGTCGTCACGGAAGCCCTGGAACGTATTGTGGAAGCCAACACCTATCTGAGTGGTATTGGTTTTGAGAGCAGCGGTCTGGCTGCCGCTCATGCGATTCACAACGCATTTACCGTGCTGGAAGAGTGCCATCATCTTTATCATGGCGAAAAAGTGGCGTTTGGTACGCTCGCGCAGTTGGTACTGCAAAACAGCCCGACAGATGAGATCGAAACCGTGCTGAACTTCTGCCAGAAAGTGGGCCTGCCTGTCACGCTGGCACAGATGGGAGTGAAACACGGCATTGAAGAGAAAATAAGCGCGGTTGCCCATGCGGCCTGCGTGGAAGGCGAAACCATCCACAATATGCCGTTCCCGGTTACACCGGACAGCGTGTACGCAGCCATTGTGACTGCGGATCTGCTGGGGCAGCAGTGGCTGTCACGTTAGCCGACTGCCGGTAACCGCTGGCCCGGGTATCACGGGCACCTGGCGTCCCTCTGACCGGATCTGTCAGAGGGATTTTCTATGGTTTTCTGGCGGAAAACGTGATGACGGGTTTACCTCCCCATAGCAATAATGACGGTTCAGTGGTGATTACGCAGTCATGGCAGCGCTGCAGTAAATATATGCAACGCGATAACTGGCAGACGCCACACCAGGCGCAGGGCCTGACCTATGAATCCATATGTCGACGTAAAGCCGCGTTGATAACCCTCGGTCAGGCGACGCTGGAGGATGCATGGGAATACATGGAAAACCGTGCCTGTGCGCTGCTCATTCTGGACGAATCAGCCTGTATTCTGACCCGCTGCGGCGCGCCTGAAACGCTGATGCAGCTTGACGCATTAGGCATGCGGGATGGCAGCTATTGTGCGGAAAGCATTATCGGTACCTGTGCCTTATCGCTGGCGGCGCTTGAAGGTCAGCCCATTAAGACCCACGGCGAACAGCACTTCAAACGGGCCCTTCATCCCTGGTTTTTCTGCTCAACCCCAATATTTGATAATCATGGTCGCTTATTTGGCTCCATTTCTCTGGCCTGCCAGGACAAGACGCAGGCATCGTCAGATCTTTCTCTGACGTTAGCCATTGCCCGTGAAGTGGGCAACTCGTTACTGACGGACACTTTGCTTACCGAGTCCAACCGCCATCTGAATCAACTCAATGGCCTGCTGGAAAGCATGGATGACGGCGTGATGGCCTGGAACGAGCAAGGCGTGTTGCAGTTTCTCAACGCCCGGGCCGCACGGATGTTGCATCTGAATGCGCTGACCAGTCAGGGAAAAATGCTGGCGGATTTGGTGATCCTGCCTGCCCTGTTGCGTCGGGCCATCACCCAGGTTCAGGCGCTGAAGCATGTAGAAGTCACGTTTGAAAGCCAGCACCAGTTTGTGGATGCCGTCATTACGTTGAAACCGATTGTTGAACCCCAGGGCAACAGTTTTATTTTGCTGCTTCATCCGGTTGAGCAGATGCGCCAGCTGATGACCAGTCAGTTAGGCAAAGTCAGCCATACGTTTGAACAAATGCCTGAAGAAGATGCGGAAACACGACGTTTGGTTTGTTTCGGCCGTCAGGCCGCAAAAGGCCGCTTTCCGGTCTTACTGTGTGGGGAAGAAGGCGTGGGGAAAGAGCTACTCAGCCAGGCGATTCATAATGAAAGCGACCGGGCGAGTGGTCCCTACATTGCGGTTAACTGTCAACTTTATGCCGACAATTCCCTGGGAGAGGATTTTACAGGCAGTGCGCCTGGCGAGGATGAAGATGGCCGGTTAAGCCGACTGGCGCTGGCCAGCGGCGGCACGTTGTTTCTGGAAAAGATTGAATATCTGACTCCCGCTCAGCAGTCTGTGCTGCTTCAGGTCATTAAACAGGGCGTACTGACCCGGCTGGATGCCCGGCGGCTTATTCCTGTTGATATCAAAGTGATTGCCACGACGACCACTAATCTGGCCCATCTTGTGGGACAGAATCGTTTTAGCCGTCAGCTTTATTACGCCTTACATTCCTTTGAAATTGCCATACCGCCTCTGCGGGCGCGCCGTCACAGCATTCCCTGTCTCATTAACAACCGGTTGCGCAGGCTGGAAAAGCGGTTTTCATCACGTTTTAAAGTGGATGACGAGGTTATCACGCAGTTAATGCAGTATGGATGGCCAGGCAATGACTTTGAGCTCAACAGCGTAATCGAGAATATTGCGATCCGCAGTGAAAATGGCCATATCCGGCTAAGCAACCTGCCTGAATCACTGTTTTCTGAACAGGCTGATAATACTGCCGGCACGGCGTTGTTGCCGGATGATTTGTCTTTTCGCGCCATTGAAAAAGAAGCGATTCTTCAGGCAGCCCGAATGACGCACGGCAAGGTACAGGCTATGTCGGCGATGCTGAATATTGGACGCACCACCTTATGGCGAAAAATGAAACACTATGCGATTGATGCCAGTGAGTTCAAACTAAAGTAAGGGCTGTCGGTTATATTCGCCAGCCAATGAGGCGGTCAGTCTGCGCCTGACCGCCTTGTTATTTTGCTACATCATACCCGGGACAATGATCGCCAAAAAGATCAGGGCAATTAAGCTATGTTTTACCCAGTAATAAAGGGTCCGGTTACGCTTTTTCAGCTTCTGTCCGGCATCGCGAACAGCATTAACGTATTTAAAAATCCGGTTAATGAATCCCGTTTTGTCATTCTCATCATTGGGCGAGGCGGCTGCCGACATTAATGTATTGCCAACCCAGTGATTAACCGCCTGTGCCCAGCGCCATTTCATCGGCCGCTCAATATCGCAGAACAGAATAATGCGCGTTTGCTCGCTTTCATTCTGCGCCCAGTGCACATACGTTTCGTCAAAAATCACCGCCTGACCATCGCGCCAGCTATGGCGCTGGCGATCCACTTCGATGAAACAACGGTCGTCATTGGGCGTCACCAGGCCAAGGTGATAACGCACCGATCCCGCGTAGGGATCGCGGTGTTTACCTAAATGACTGCCTGCAGGCAGTTCTGCAAACATGGCTGCTTTGATGGACGGGATCTGACTCACCAGTGCCGTGGTCACAGGACACAGCTGCTGTGCTGAAGGGTGCACATCGCTATACCACTTAAGGTAAAAACGTTTCCAGCCACGTTTAAAGAAGGTGTTAAAACCTGCATCATTATGGCTTTGTGCCGCTTTGATGTGATCCTGAAGCCGTATCGCCTCCTCACGGATAACCTCCCAGTTATCGGTAAGCTGACGAAGTTCAGGAAAATCATCCGTTGGGAAATAAGGCTGTTTTGCCGGCAACCTGGAGAAGCCCGTCATAAACATATTGATGGGCGCCATAAAGGTCGAGTGATCAAATAACTGACGTGAAAACTTTTGCTTTTCTACACCGCGTGAGTGCGCATAGATAACGCTAATAATAAAAATACCAATGATAATGGCAGCCACCATACAACGTGTTCCTTGTGTTGCAAGAATGGAGTGTTTCTTGCGAAGAGTTATTGGGACTTTAATTTTTAGTATTGAAACGTAAAAATTTTTGTCATGCAGTGCGCTTTGCGTTATCACTCATGGCGAATAACGGCAGGTTGTTTAGTAAAGGTTTATAAAAAGGAAGCGATCTGTCCGAACAGCGCGTCAGATCATCGCAATAACACTTCAACATCTGCCAGCATGTAAATAAATGTCGCGAGGCCGAAGCCTCGCGAATGTGTATGCATGCTAATCGTAATACGCTACCTTGCGATCGACGCCGTTTATATTCATCAGCACAAATCCGGTCGGCGTTGTTTTATTTGTCGGCGAGCCTTCTGCGGTCGCCAGGGTTACCACCCCTTTTTCATTGGCACCCAGCCCCGCTACACCATTGTGAAGACCAAAGCGCGCAGCGGGTTTTAGCGTCCCGACTTTTGTGACGTCATCAACCTGAGACATATCACTCTGGAAAAGTGAGCAGGATCCGGTGTCAAAGCGCGTCGGCCCGGTGGTTTTCAGGTTAAACATGGTCTCACCGCTGTTAGCGCGCAGCTTGACCCACACGCCAGCATAGGTGGTGCCCACCCGGTTGTAGCGAATATCCATAACAGCAGGTTGACCCATGTGGCAGGCATCCGCCCAGACGGTATCCAGCCGTTGTAGGTTGATCCACGTTTTCCCTGTACCCGGCATGTTAACGGGTGACGTAGCAGTCCCCGAAGGCGTGGTGTTATCCGCTTTGCCAATCAACTCAATAACCCATTGCTGATTGGGGGAAGGGAAAAACACCTGGCCCAGGCGATACCAGTTATCCGTCGCAGTATTATTCACGACTTTATAGCCACTGAAGTACCCTGCCCGTAGCGATCCACTCATAAACGTGCCGTAGTTCTCGTCGCGGCGATAGCCATACTCGAAAGTAGAAAGCCATTTGCCCGTGACCAGATCCTGGCTGAGCTTTGCGCCCGCCTGCAGGTTAATATGGCGCATTACCACGCGCGCATTATTGAGGATTAAAGGTGCACTACAGTCTTCGACGTTGAGCGTATCAATTGTCCAGCCGCCATCAGACAGATCGCCGGGATTACGCGTATGTTCAATCCACACGTTGCGCATAATCGCCTGTGTCATGCGCGGCATATAAAGCGTGGCATCGCCATAGCCTGTCTGGAAATTCGCGTTGCACAATTCAACCGCCGTGGAGTGATCCCACACGCCATTGGGCGAATTTGACCAGCCAATATCAAACACCCGTGAGTAGGTGGTATTGGTGTAGATTTGCTCAAACTTACTGTCGAGCGTGTCCTGCAGTTTAAAAATCGTGCCGCCACTGCGCTGGCCGCGAAAACAGCTAATATTGACGATTTGCCCTTCCACACAGATATTTTCAAAGAAAGGCTGAGTGTTGCTGCACATCTCAGGGGTGATGGTGGCTTTATTGGCAACAATATCCGCGCTGGCTTGCCCGTCCCAGGTGATACCGCGGATCGTCGTCCTGCGGGCTTTAACCTTAAACAGCGTATTGGCGCTTTTGTCGGAGATAAGGGTTGTGCCAGGCAGAGAACCCAGCGCCAGGTCATCGCCGGCCAGACCAAAGAACGGCATTTCTGTATCACTCAGGTCCATTGGCATGATCAGGAAACGTCCGCCGGGAAAACGGACCGGTAAACCTTTCATATTTTGGCTGTAAGTTTGTGACCAGCCAAGAATACGTTTAAACGCATCGGTGTCATCGGTTACGCCATCGCCTTTCGCGCCAAAATGCAGGATGTTAACTTCACGTGGATCGTTAATCGAACGCTTCCAGTAAAAGTTATTGCCAACGGCGACTGTACCGCCATCGTCTTTTAACGTGGTGGTGCCGGTGAATCCCACAAAATCACCGCCGCCCCGGAAACTGGAGTCTTTGTCGTAGTAGCGTTTTAACACGGCAATTTCACCTGCTTTTGACGGCATGGTAGTACGCAGCTCAGCAAATGAGTTGACTTCAATCATGATATCCTCCTCAGGATAAGGGTTTATAAATCAATTAGTTAACTATTTTGACGATGAGGGGTGCCCACAGAGCGCATCCCAGAGATCGTTATGGGCATTGATGGCGCGCACAGTGCGAATGTCTGCCTTCTGCGCGTCATCGCCATGGGTGTAAATAGGGGAAAAGAGAATGCAGGCTGAATCGTTAGAGATGATGGGTTCAGGGCTGGTTATATTTGGACTGCTGCAACTTGTCGCGAGCAGCAGCATCATCAAGATTGAGGTTATCAGTCGCCACACGCTTCGCCTCCTCACTATTGTGTTGCTGTTGATGAGTAATCTTCGTCAGGCGGTCTGCCTCTTGCCTGGCCCCCTCGGCTTCTGACTGCGCCTGCTGTTGCACCTTGCCAATTTTTTTGCCACCAAAGTAACTGGCTCCCAAAGCCGCCATCAGCGCACCCAACGCAGCCAACCAGTGCCAGCCGCCGTTGGTTAACAGAGAAAAAAACGTCATGACTCCATCTCCTTACTTTGCCGTTTTTCATTGAGCAGGGTTTTCTGGCGAACAAACTGCGCAATCACGCCCATCGCCACCATGAAGGCACCGATAAGACCCAGATAGTTGTGGGGAAGAATGCTTTTTACGTCCTCCGGTAGCGTTTGCCAGGCATTGAGCGCAGAAGACGGAAACGACTGAACCCAGGCACTGAGCATCGATCCCAGCGAGGCAAGCCATACAGACCAGGTTTTAAACAACAATTTGGCGTGAGAAACAAACTGAAGCGTGGTGAAGCGCTGCATTAACAGCAAAATAATAATGACGCTTAACACCGCGATAATGAAAAGTAACCATCTCATAGTAACCCCCGGTAGACGTCATAGTTTCCGCTGCGCATCACTTCGGCATGACGCCGGACACGGCCCGGTGTCTGCCGCGCCCACAGGCTGTTGAGCATGGCCTCACCGGCCTCAACAAAGTTTTCCTGAGCAATCGCGTTGAGCATGTTTTTAAACTGCAAAATGCCATCTACGCCAAGCTGATAGGCCATACTCATCAGAACATCGGTACGCGCCTCATTACATTTCTCCAGCGCCAGCTTAATGGGCGCACGGCTTTGCATATCTGTGATCTTGTTTTCCAGAATGCATTGCTTCCAGACATCCCCGACCCGCCGGGGAACCCGCATGACATAGTTACTTAGCGATGCGCCTTTCGGGCCAATACGGATGCCGCCTGCAACGGTAGGAAACCCCAGCGTATCGAGATACGGCATTTCTGCGTAACCCTCTTCAAAATTCAGAATTGCAATAATCTGGCTCATAAAAACTCCTCATAGACGATGCAGACATAACCGACCGGACTGACAAAACATAAAACAAACTGATTAGTGCAGGGATAAACGCAGCGGCGATGTCGGGTGAACATGCAGCAGCATTGAAGCATTTACAAAAGGTCAGAAAGGATGGAGATGTCTGCGACAGGCGTAAAATCAGTGACGAAAAATTCGTTCAACGGACCGCATAGAGATGAACATGTGGCAGGCAGCAATTATCAAATCCTGATATCTCCTGGCTTCTCAGGCGCGGTGCGGCAATCGCGCGATCAACAGCCGATATCACTTGCCGCTGACAGATTTGCTCTGCGCGGCGAAGCGTGCGGGTTTCGGGTGGACAGTTAAGTGCTTCGTCAATACTGTGTTTGAGACGGTTAAGAGGTTGACGCCGCTGATGACGGCGAGTTCGTGCATTGCCTGTAAAAACGCTTTTGCCATACTGGATTATCGCCATAACTCCTCCTGTGAATGAGTCTTTGGCGATAGGGTGGCAGGCAAGCATTTTCGCTCCGTTGAACACGCCTGAACGTCGCGGAATGCTGTTCACAGGCACTCCTCCCGGCTGAATAATCAGTCAGGTGGAAGGGTAAGCAAAGGGTTCGGGCGGCATCTGATGACACTGCACGGTACGCATCCACCCCATCCCAAAGCTCATTAGCGTTGGGGGGTTGATTCGCGCTTGTGCAGCGCCTCAATTGTTTAAGAGCGTTTCATCCTGGAGGTAACAACTTTCTTCGTCCCTGCTCAAATTATTAACAGGTTCTTATGCTTTATCAAACACCACTGGTTAATTTATTTTTTACCATAAGTTAACTTTTTGAATTTAGACCGATTATTTTTTTCACTTAAGGATCATCAGTCTGACTGAATTGCCTAACCCAGAATATGATACTGCCTGGCCTGGCTCATGATCACCTTTGCCAGAACGGTTAAACTGCCCGCATCATTCCGGTCCAGATACCAGGTTTCGTAACGTTTATTATCTGAGATAACAGCAATTCTTTTATGCTGCAGTTGCAGGCGTTTGAGGTAAAGTCTGTCGTCCAGCGTAAAGATGTAGATGCCATCTCCGTCGAATGTCTGCACGCTAATGTCCACAAACAGCTGATCCCGTGGGGCAAATGTGTCTGACATGGCATCGCTGTTCATTGCGATTAACCGAATATGATCGGCCGGGCGGCCGCTGAACAAGATGCGGGCTTCCTCCTGCCCGTATTCGATAGCCTTAATCGTTTCAACGAAGTCATCCCCGACGGGAACCCCCATTGCTGACGTTTGCCCCAGGTCAAAACTGTTAACGCGAAACGTGCTTTTTTGGCACGGCATATCCTGCAGTAAATACGGTTCCGGGGTCTGCTCCATGCCATATTGCAACCATTCTACTCTGACACCCAGTAACTGGCTGAGCGCCAGAAGATTGCCGTTATCGGGCACGGACTGCGCGTTAAACCATTTCCACACGCCGGGTGCGGAAATCTGACAACCCTGCTGTTGCAGCGCACAGGCGACCTGCTTATTTCGGCCATGACCGGTGATGCCCGCACTTTCACACGCGGCGATCAGCCTGGCAGTGAACGCTTGTTTGATACTCTCTTTTTTAACCATCAGTTAATAATCAACCATGAAAGAGGTGCTGAATGTTATTTTCGTTATTGCTACCAGTTCATTTTATATTACCGCCCGTTGACTACCTAACGGCATTGCCAGGCATTTTTGATTATTGTTAACCGTTATTATGCCAAGCGAAGCATAAAATCAGGCGCTAAGCCGCGTCTGACCTCACCTTTCAGTAATCTTGTGTAAAAAATTGCGCCCTACCTTCATCGTTTCTGATGAACAACCTCCCTCTTACTGACTAAAAAGCGGCCAACAGGCGAAAAACTCTACCATTGAGTGGTGCGAAAAAAGCCATCTAAAAAAAACGGGAGCCTGCACAGGCTCCCGTTTTATTCACTAAAATGCGGTTATGCACGCAGGCTGTCGTCTCCCCAGCCAATCCATTTATAGGTCGTCAGCGCCTCCAGGCCCATTGGACCACGGGCATGCAGTTTTTGCGTACTGACCGCGACTTCCGCGCCCAGACCAAACTGTGCCCCGTCGGTAAAGCGCGTGCTGGCGTTGACGTAAACAGCAGACGAGTCAACCTGCTTAACAAAGCGCGCGGCATTTTGTGTGCTGCGTGTCAGGATAGCGTCTGAGTGCTGCGTGCCGTGCTCGCGAATATGCGCGATAGCTTCATCCATATCGGCAACCCGTTTAACGTTGAGATCAAGCGACAGCCATTCATCGTCGTAATCGCCCTGTTGGATGGCGGTAACGCTGGCCGGTCCCTGCTGCAGTTCACTCAGGATACTGGCATCAGCATGCAGCGGAATGTTCTCCTCTGCCATGCGGGCCATAAAAGCGGGCAGAAAGCGCGCCGCCATGGCCGCGTCGATCAGCAGCGTTTCGAGGGAGTTACAGGCACTCGGACGCTGCTTCTTGGCATTTACGATGATATCCAGCGCGGCGTCGATATCCATCGTGTCGTCGATATACATATGGCAAACGCCAATGCCGCCAGTAATCACCGGAATAGTGGAGTGTTCGCGACAGAGTTTGTGTAGTCCGGCGCCCCCTCGCGGAATCAACATATCCACATAGCGGTCCAGTTTTAGCAGTTGATTGACCAGTTCCCGATCCGGATTCTCAATCGCCTGAATGGCAGCTGATGGCAAGCCGTGCTGCTGCAAAGCGTTTTGTATTACCCGGACGGTAGCCGCGTTCGTCCGCCATGTCTCTTTCCCTCCACGCAGGATGGCCGCATTGCCGGTTTTCAGGCACAGGCTCGCCACATCCACCGTGACGTTCGGACGCGCTTCATAAATGACGCCGATCACCCCTAACGGCACCCGGCGGCGCTCAATGCGCAAGCCGCTGTCCAGTAAACCACCATCGATCACCTGCCCTACCGGATCGCCGAGCCGACAAACCTGGCGAACATCGTGGGCAATCGCACTGAGGCGCGCGGGCGTCAACGTCAGGCGATCGAGCAATGCGGCGCTCATGCCGTTCTGCCGCGCCTCAGCCAGATCCTGCTCGTTTGCCGCCAGGATCCCCTCGCTTTCTGCCTCAAGCCGATCGGCGATAGTCAGCAAAACCTGATTTTTTTCTGCCGCAGACAGATCCGCCAGTTTCCAGGCCGCGGCGCGCGCCGCCTTTCCCATTTCTTCAAGCATGTCTACTCCTTAACTGACGATCATGTCGTCGCGATGCACGGCAACCGGCCCGTATTCGTAGCCCAGAATCTCGCTTATCTGTTGACTATGGTGACCCGCAATCATGCGCATCGCATCACTGTTATAGCGCGAGACGCCGTGCGCAATATCGCGCCCCTGCAAACTGCGGATACGGATCACTTCACCACGGGAAAAATTCCCCTGAATCTCGCGGATCCCTTTTGGCAGCAGCGAACTGCCGCGCGCAATAATCGCAGCAAGCGCACCGTCATCCACGGTGATCTCTCCGGCGGGCGGCGCACCGAAAATCCAGCGTTTACGGTTTTCCAGCGGCGTCTGCTGAGCATGAAACAGTGTACCGACGGGCTTGCCCTCAATCACATCGTTGATCACGCCATGACGACTTCCGGCCGCAATAATGACATCAATACCGGCCCGGCAGGCGACATCGGCAGCCTGCAGCTTCGTCGACATGCCGCCCGTGCCCAACCCGGATACGCTTCCGCCCGCCAGTGCGCGCAGTGCGTCGTCAATGATATGCACATCGCTGATTAACTGGGCATCCGGATTACTGCGCGGATCGGCGGTAAACAATCCCTGCTGATCGGTCAGTAACAACAGTTTGTCTGCCCCGCCCAGCATTGCCGCCAGCGCAGAGAGGTTGTCATTATCGCCCACTTTAATTTCCGCCGTGGCAACGGCGTCATTTTCATTGATGACCGGCACAATGTGGTTGTCCAGCAATGCCCGTAAGGTATCGCGGGCATTGAGGAAGCGTTCGCGATCTTCCATATCAGCACGGGTCAGTAACATCTGCCCGATATGAATACCGTAAATAGAAAACAGCTGTTCCCACAACTGGATCAGACGACTTTGCCCCACCGCAGCTAACAGCTGCTTTGAGGCGATGGTAGGCGGCAGTTCGGGGTAACCCAGATGTTCACGACCGGCCGCCATCGCGCCGGAGGTCACAATCACAATACGATGGCCGGCGGCGTGCTGCTGCGCGCACTGACGCACTAATTCCACCATATGTGCCCGGTTTAACCGACGCGAACCGCCGGTAAGCACGCTGGTACCCAATTTGACCACAAGGGTCTGACTGCCACTCATGTTGTCCTGCCGTAAAAAATTTCTGTGAACCGACTTTTTAACAGGTGCGGTGAGGGAAGCCAACAGCCAGTAAGGGAAAAGCTGCAAATTTTGCAGAGTGCGGAGTAGACCAAAAGTTCCCCTTTAACAACAAAACATAAAAGTTGTCATAAAAACTTCACCATTCATCGGTAAAAAGTCGGTGTTTTACAAATATTTTCACTAATGCCTCAAAAGTTTTCTTGATGTAACAAGGCGGCAAATGAATGCCCCCTGGTGCGTTCACTGAGCCATCAGAGAATAAGGCAGCCCTGCCTGCAGCAAGAAAATAGTGAGGATATAAGCATTTTACTCATTGGGATTGATAGCAAATGAAGAAAAGTACACTGGCAATCGTTATCTCTGCTCTGGCGCTGACCTCTGCCGCTCAGGCCGCTGAAGTTTATAACAAAGACGGTAACAAGCTGGATTTCTACGGCAAAGTAAAGGCTAAGCATTATTTTAGTGATAATGCCGGTGCGAATGGCGATACATCTTATGTCCGTATTGGCTTTAAAGGCCAGACACAGATTAACGATATGATGACCGGTTACGGTCAGTGGGAATATCAGTATAACGTTAATAACTCCGAAGGTTCCGACGCGAACAGTGGTAACAAGACCCGTCTGGGCTTTGCCGGTCTGAAATTTTCTCAGTACGGTTCATTTGATTACGGTCGTAACTATGGCGTGCTGTATGACGTTGAATCGCTGACTGACGTCTTCCCGGAATTCGGTGGTGACGGTACAGCCCGTGCGGATAACTTTATGGCGCAACGCGCAACGGGTGTAGCAACCTACCGCAACACCAACTTCTTTGGGCTGGTCGACGGTTTGAAGTTTGCCCTGCAGTATCAGGGTAAAAACGATGACAAGAGCGTTAACGCGCGCGGTGTTGGAACATCAACCATTGATACGAGAAGCCAGAATGGCGACGGTTACGGCGCGTCACTAGGCTATACCATTGCTGATTCTGGCGTGAGCATTTTAGGTGCCATTACCTCTTCCGACCGTACCAATGCTCAACAGGCTGGCACCTATGGTCATGGCGATAAAGCGACATCATGGGGCACGGGCCTGAAATATGATGCCAACAGTATTTATCTGGCCGCGATTTATACCGAAACCCGCAACATGACGCCTATCAGTGGAACAAACCGTGTCGCTGGCGGCTCCGTTTCGGGCTCAGCCAACAAAGCAGAAAACCTGGAGCTGGTTGCGCAGTATCAGTTTGACTTCGGCCTGCGTCCTTCTATTGGCTACGTGCAGACCAAGGGCAAAGATATCGAAAACGGTATCGGCAACGAAGACCTGGTTAAATATATCGACGTGGGCGCCACCTACTACTTCAACAAAAACATGTCGACGTTTGTTGATTACAAAATTAACCAACTGGATAAAGACAACAAGCTGGCGCTTAACAACGATGACATCGTTGCTGTCGGCCTGACCTACCAGTTCTGATGAATCTGAGCTTCGCCTGACGAGAGAGGCTGTCGAAGGAATGACGGCCCGCGTGATGGAGAGGTTTAGTGCTTTACCCTCAATGTGAATGTGTCTGTTAAAAGGGCGAGTGACCATCACTCGCCCTTTCCTGTAGGGCAATCTGAGCGGGATCGATCCTGACAACAAAGCCCCCGCAGGGGCTTCAGTTTCAGGCGCTGAGTTTTATCGGTTTTTCATCGAAGTCACTGGCGGGCACCAGATCCAGTTCAAACTCTTTCAACGTCTCTTTTAAACGGCCATGGAAATTACGCAGCGTTTCTTCCACGCGGGCTGAATTATCTTTGCCCTTGATCGTGGCGACAGACCAGTCGCCCTCTTTATCAAACAGGCCAATATGATACACATAGGTAACGTGATCGGCTTGCGCTTCCAGCTCCATCCACCAGCCCCAGAACTCTCGCAGCTCAGGCGCAGGTTTAACATTTACGCAGGCAGCCAGGCAGTCGAAGAAGAAGCGATTTTCACTACATTTTCCATCGCGTATGTAAGGTCCCAGTTCCGTGAAGCGTTTAAGCAGGCGACTGCGGGGATGACCACTCGGTAACGTCATGCTAATTCTCCATTAGGACAGGCTTTATATCTCGAACCGCAGCAGCCATGCTGCATTGTCTTGCAACGATCCGAATGATTCCAGCTAGTAGTTGTAGCAAACACTGTCAATTTTGCCAGCTATCTTTTTAAACGTTGTGCCAGCCAGTCGCAGATTTCATTCAGGGCGCTATCGAAACTGGCCGCTACCGGTTTTACCGGAATTAACAACGCTTTACCTTGTGCTGAAGAGCTGGCAATCAGTTTGCTTTCCTCCTCAGGGCTGAAGAGATCGTTGGACCAGTATGCTGACAGCATGGGCGTGGCAGTTCGACGTCCCAGTAGCCCCTGATTTTTCAGCGAGTAGCTGAGCAGTTCCGCCCGCAAGGCGCTGTCTGTACTGCCTGCCATGCCAAGTCGGCTGGCCAGCATGTCCATATACATATCCGGTACTTTGTTTTGCAAGGTATTTTGTGTCAGCAGGCTGTGCACGATGGGCCCGAGACAGGCTACGGCTCGCAGACGCGGCGCTTCCAGATAGGCAAGACGAACGGCGACATTAGCACCGAAGCGAAAACCCAGCGCCGCTACACGCGTGTGATCGATCCACGGAACAGAAGCCAGATCGCGCAGCACCTGCTGATGCAGAAAGCTGGTATCCTGGCTGAGCTTACACTTAATGGTGTTCCCGACGGACGGCATATCCAGCGTCAGCATAGCGATGCCGCGCGGCGCAAGATAATCGTGGAAGAGACGATAGTGGTCAGTTTGCAGCGAGTCCAGCGCACCGCAAAACATCACGGTCGGATAAGGGGCTTCCACGCCAGGCGGCATATGCAAAAAGCCGCTGACGGGGCTGCCCCCTTCAATGTGGAAGGTCAGCGTTTTGAGTTCCCCGGGTAAGCGGCGGGTCGCTTCTTCATAAGCGCGGCTGGCCAGGGCCTGCGCCTGATCCGCCAGTTCATCGCCTTTAATATAGGGGTACGCGGCCACACTGTAGAGATGAGACGCGTGCAGCCAGTCATGCCCGGCCTGGTCGTGGGCGTCCTCTTTCGCGTCCAGTGCACGTTGTTGCCAGCGACCTGCCTGTCTGCTCCACTCGTAGTTCCAGTTACCGTTGCGATAACCTATTACCGTATCCAGTAGCGCAGGGTTGGTGTGCTCAACATCGCTGATTGCAATACGTGCCAGTACCTCGCTGATCTCCTGCGCGGGCACGCCCCGCCATGTCCACATCAGCTTATTAAGCATCCGATACCAGCCGCGCCGGCTGTCGCCATCCAGGGCAGAATGCACTTCATGCGTGGCATGCCGACGCAGGCGTACCAGCGACGACGTTTCGGGATGTTTAAAGCGAGGTTTAAACAGCTCAACGCTCAGGTTTTTGCCAGACATATCACCTCTCTAACAACACAGACAGCAGCAGTTAAGTTTACTGTACTGCACGGCAAGTCGCGAGGCGCAGAAAGCACAACGCCCGGAAAACCGGGCGTTGTTTGTGTTGCGTCAATCAGCCTTTGACAATCGGTGGAATATAAACCACGCCCATGTCCCATGGCTGTTCGATCCAGGTGTTCTGCGGAATATCAACGATATAGTCGTCAACCAGCGCACGTCCGGCAGGCTTTGCAAAGATGGTGCAGAAGCGCGCTTTCGGATACATCTCACGGATGGCTTGTGCGGTACCGCCGGTATCCACCAGGTCGTCAATCACGATAAAGCCTTCACCATCGCCTTCGGCGCGTTTCAGGACTTTCATTTCACGCTGATGATCGTGGTCATAGCTGGAAATACACACGGTATCGACATAGCGAATACCCAGTTCACGTGCCAGCAGCGAAGCCGGTACCAGACCGCCGCGACTCACTGCAATAATGCCTTTCCACTGTTCAACAGGCAGCAGGCGTTGAGCCAGTTTACGGGCATGAATCTGCAGCATGTCCCAGGTAACGACGTATTTTTCGCTCATAAATAGGAATCCCAGCCAGTCAGTGTGGCTTAAAAAATGTGCAACGGGGAAAAGGTTGCGCGAGATTATAAGGACATGACGCGCTAAAAACCAGCACCTGGCGGCTGGTTGCGGTTTTTTAGCGCGGTGAATGACACACAGAACGAAAAACAGTGATATTCTCGCCCTATCTCGTCAGTTCACTGACGGCGATCTTTCACTGGAACTTCGCACTGTCCGGCAAAGCCGGCGCACTGACACAGGAGACTTGTCGTGTCTGAATTGTCTCAACTCTCTCCACAGCCGCTGTGGGATTTTTTCGCCAAAATCTGCTCGATTCCTCATCCCTCTTTTCATGAAGAAGCGCTGGCTAACTACATTGTTAACTGGGCCAAAGAACAAGGCTTCTGGTGTGAGCGCGATCAGGTCGGCAATATCCTGATTCGTAAACCTGCGACCGCCGGTATGGAAAAACGCACGCCCGTGGCCCTGCAGGCACACCTTGATATGGTGCCGCAGAAAAATAACGATACCGTTCACGACTTCACCAAAGATCCTATTCAGCCGTATGTTGATGGCGAATGGGTGAAAGCGCGCGGGACGACGCTGGGCGCCGATAACGGGATTGGTATGGCGTCGGCCCTTGCGGTACTGGCGGACAACAGCCTGACCCATGGCCCGCTGGAAGTCCTGCTCACCATGACCGAAGAAACCGGTATGGACGGTGCTTTTGGTTTACAGCCAGGCTGGCTGCAGGCTGACATTTTGATCAACACCGATTCGGAAGAAGAAGGTGAGATCTACATGGGTTGCGCAGGCGGCATCGATTTCATCACAACCCTGCCCCTGACGCGCGAAGCGGTTCCTGCCGGTTTTGAAACCCTGAAGTTTACCCTGAAAGGGCTGCGTGGCGGTCACTCGGGTGCGGATATTCATATGGGCCTGGGGAATGCCAATAAGTTGCTGGCCCGTTTTCTGACCGCGCATGCGGCAGAGCTGGATCTTCGCCTGATTGCGTTCACCGGCGGTACACTGCGCAACGCGATTCCTCGCGAAGCCTTTGCAACCGTTTCTGTCGACAGCAGCAAAGTGGATAACCTCAAATCGGCCGCCGCCAGCTTCCTGGCTGCGGTACAGAATGAGCACGGTGTGAAAGAGAAGAATATTGCTTTTGTCAGCGAGCCGGTTGCCCATCAGGACGAGGCGCTGAGCCGTGAAAGCCGCGATCGCTTCCTGAATTTGTTAAACAGCACCCCGAACGGCGTGATCCGCAACTCTGATGTCGCCAAAGGCGTTGTGGAAACCTCACTTAATGTGGGCGTTGTGACGATGGATGCCGACAAAGCGGAAATTAACTGTCTGATTCGTTCGCTGATCGACACGGGACGTGATTATGTGGTGCAGATGCTGACCTCACTCGGCCAGCTGGCGGGCGCGCAGACCAAACCAAAAGGCGGCTATCCTGGCTGGCAGCCCGATGCCGACTCGCCCATCATGGCCCTGACGCGTGAAACCTATGTCGCCCTGTTTGGCAAAACACCCAATATTCAGGTGATCCACGCGGGTCTGGAATGTGGCTTGTTTAAAAAGCCCTATCCCAACATGGATATGGTCTCGATCGGCCCGACCATCACAGGTCCGCACTCCCCCGATGAGCAGGTCCATATCGAAAGCGTTGGCCTGTACTGGAAGCTGCTGACTACACTGCTGAATGTGGTGCCGGAGAAATAAAATCCGTACGCCATAAGATTAAGGGCTTATGTTCTGCATAAGCCCTTTTTTTTTTGCGCCTCGCTCGCCTTTCCGCCGTCGCACTTGCCCGAGCATTAGCTTTCGTCACCCGTCGCTAAAACAGTTTAAAGCGTTTCTCCGGGGTGCAGATTGGCATTTTCTGTTGCAACGCCAGTGTAATAATGTCGGGAATCCCTCTTTTCCCGACCGCGTTTTAACACCATTGCGCTAGTCGGGAATCGTTCGTCTGACACGACCCGAGGACGCATGAAGACCTTATTACTCACCAAAGAAGATGTACGACAGCTCATCAGCATTGATGATGTCATTGAAGCCGTCGACGAAGCCTACAGGGCCTTTAACGGCGGCCTGGTGGAACAGCCTGACTATATCGGCCTGCACCTGCCCGCCCCCCGTGGCGAGATTGATTTTAAAACCTGCTATTACCGCACCAACGAACTGATTTCGATGAAAGCCTCCTCCGGCGGTTTTTCAGAAAACCCGTCCCGTCCTGGTCTGCCGGGCGGTATGGGCACGATCATCCTGTTTGATGCCCAAAGCGGCGCCCTGTGCTGTGTGATGGACGGTAGCCTGATTACCGGTCTGCGAACCGGTGCGTCGGGCGCTGTTTCCGTCCGAGCACTGGCACGTAAAAATGCCAAAAAAATCGCCGCGATTGGCACTGGCAATCAGGCGAGAATGCAAATCCAGGCGATCGCCCGGGTAATGGATATTGAGGAAATCCATGCCTGGAGCCGAACGCCAGCCACCCGTCAGGCTTTCAAAGCGGACATTGAAAACACCACAGGTATTCCGGTCATTATCGCGGACAGCTGTCAGGCGGCGGTCGGGCAAGCCGATATTCTTATCACCACCACCCGGGGCAAAGGTCCGCTGATTGAGGCCGACTGGATTCTGCCCGGCACGCATATCATCGCTATTGGCACCGATCAGCGCGGTAAACAGGAGTTTGACCCGCAGATTTTTGGTCGGGCAAAAGTGATCGTGGATTCCCTGCCCCAGTGCACGCAGAAAGGAGAAACCTGGCATGCGCTGGACAGAAATATCATCAGTGAAAACGCGATCCATGCCGAAATCGGGGAAATTTTGTCCGGGATGAAACCGGGCCGGGAAAACGATCGGGAAATTACCTTCTTTGACTCCACCGGGCTTGCCATTCAGGACAACACGACAGCCGGGCGCATTTACCGCAAGGCCCTTGAAAAAGGCTACGGAACCGGATTTGCATTTTTTGAATAACGTTTCGTTCAGACGAAGGTAATGTATATGACGCGTTCGTACCCCACCCTGCAGGACATTCATGACGCACAGCAGCGCATCGCTGCCCATATTCGTCATACGCCGTTACTCCGCGCTGAAAAAATTGAAAAACGGGTCGGCTGTGAGCTTTACCTCAAGCCGGAGACGTTGCAGATTACCGGCGCGTTTAAAATACGGGGCGCACTGAATAAGGTCCTTTCTCTGCCCGTTGAAGCGTTTGCCAACGGCATGATTTCCAGTTCATCAGGCAATCATGCCCAGGGCCTGTCTTATGCAGGCAGAATGCTGGGCGTAAAGGTCATTCTGGTGCTGCCGGTCACAACGCCGCAAATCAAAATCGACAATACGCGCGCCCTGGGCGCAGAGGTGATTCTCTTCGATGGCGACAATGCGTCCCGCTGGAAGAAGGTGTATGAAATTGCCGAGCTCAACAATTATGCGGTAGTGCATGGCTTTGAAGATCCGATGGTCATGGCGGGCCAGGGAACGATCGGCTGCGAAATCCTGCATGATTTGCCGGATGTGGATACCGTGATTGTGCCGCTGGGCGGTGGCGGACTTCTCTCCGGTGTGGCCACCGCAATCAAAGAAACCCGCCCTGCCGTCAGAGTGATTGGCGCGGAACCCGCTCTGACCCCGAAATATTACCAAAGTCGGATCAACAAACAGCCAACGTCACTGCCGCTGCTCAATACTATTGCGGATGGCTTAAGACTCAGCGTGCCGGGCCGCAACCCCTACCCGATTATTGAAAAGTACGTAGATGAGATTGTGCTGGTTGACGACGAGCATATTGCTCAGGGCATGCGGGTGCTGGCCAGTGAGGCAAAATTGATTGCCGAGCCTGCGGCCTCCATCGGCCTTGGCGCGTTGCTGGCGGGATCGGTCAGCCTGAAGCCCGCTGAGAAAGTCTGCGTACTGTTAACAGGCGGTAACTGGGATCTGGCCGACCTCGCCGAAATCTATGCCGTGAAGTAACCGCGACGGATGCGATGCGTTCTTCACGTGGTGAAGTCTGCGACAAAACCACGTCGCATTTTCCGATCCTGAGATAAAAGCGCATCCGTTTAAAAAAGACTGACGCCCAGGCGCAGCATAATCCGCTGGGTTAAGGCGACTTCTTACCGTTAAATCACCAACTTGCTGCGCTTAGTCAGCTTTAGCCGCCATTATGTCCAGATGTCTGGATGGCTAATAAATTTCTGTGCTAACTTATGCGCTTTCGTTAGTTGCCGCACCGGTAGCTTCGGGAAAAAATGCGATCAGTGACTTTAATGGAGAGCTCCGTGATGCGTGCAGTCAATCGCCTTGAGATGCGTAACATCTCTATCGATTTCGGCGGATTTGCCGCGTTAACCTCAGTGGATTTTCTGACGGAAGGTCACTCGGTTCATGCCCTGACCGGGGCCAATGGCGCGGGTAAATCCACCCTGATGGCGGTACTCTCCGGTGCCCACAGCCACTATCACGGTGAGATTCTGCTGGACGGCCAGCCCGTGTCGATTCGCAGCCCGAGTGACGCCAAAAAGCTCGGCATTCACCTGGTGCAGCAGGAAGTGGATGTTGCGCTGGTGCCCCAGTTAAGCGTGGCCGAGAACATTCTGCTGGATCAGCTGGCCGAACCGGGCCATGGCTTTCGCTGGGGCGATATGCGTCGTCAGGCGCGGGACCTGCTGGCGCAGCTGGATGCCACGATTGATGTCAGACGCCCGGTCGAACGTTGTTCGCTGGCGGAAAAGCAGCAAATCCTGCTGGCCAGAGCCCTGTCGCACCACTGCCGCTTTCTGATTCTCGATGAACCCACTGCCCCACTCGACCAACACGAAAGCGAGCGCCTGTTCGCCGTAGTTCGTCGCCTGCAGACCAGCGGTATTGGCGTGATATTTATCTCTCATCGTATTCACGAACTGAAAGCCATCTGCGATCGCCTGACGGTACTGCGCGATGGCCGCCTGGTGGAAAGTAGCCCAATGGCTTCCCTGAGCGGTGAGCAAATCGTTGAAAAAATGCTGGGTCATCCGTTGACCGATATCTATCCTCCGCGCCGGCCATTGCAGTCCTCATCCGTACTCATGGCGGTGGAAGGATTACATGATGAACACCTGCTTCAGGATATCTCACTGCGTTTACACAAGGGCGAGATTCTGGGTATTGCCGGGCTGGCCGGGGCTGGCAAAACCGAACTCTGCAAAGCGTTATTTGGTGCCAGTAAAAGCCGGGTTGCCCGCGGTGAACTGCACGGTAAACGCTGGAAACCGCGATCGCCACACGATTCCGTGAGTCAGCGCATGGCACTGGTGCCGGAAGAGCGCCGCAAAGAGGGCATCTTCATTGACGAATCGGTGGCGATGAACCTCAGTATCAGCGCAGACGACAGTTTTTCCCGCTGGAGCCTGTTCGGCCATCGTCAGGCCTGGCGCTGGGCGGAAGCGGTGATTCGTCGTCTTAACGTGCGTACGACTGGCCCCGCCCAACCGTTACGTCGGCTTTCCGGCGGCAATCAACAAAAGGTGGCGATTGGCAAATGGTTACGCAATAACGCCGATGTCCTGATTTTCGACGAACCGACCAAAGGCGTGGACGTAAAAGCCAAAACGGAACTGTTCACGCTAATCAGCAACCTTGCCCATGAAGGCAAAGGGATTATTTACGCCTCTGGCGAATTTTCTGAACTGGTCGGCTTATGCGACCGTATTTGTGTGCTCTGGGACGGACGTATTGTGGCGGAATTAGACGGACAACGCGCCACGGAGGAGACACTTTTGCTCTATTCCACCGGAGGAACCCCTGCGTGAGCAGTAAAGAGTTAGCCCTGAATTCCGCATCGCCATCGCTGCGCCATCAGCTGTTCGATTTCCTCTATAAGTGGGGCATGTTGCTGACGGTGGTGATATTGATCGCTGCCTTTGGCCTGGCTTCCGACAGCTTTCTGGAGCCGAACAATATCATCAATATTTTGCGGTCTATTGCCATCGTAACCGTGATTGCCGTGGGCGTTTCTGTATCCCTGACCGTTGGCGGCTTCGACCTTTCGGTGGGCTCTACCGCGTCACTGGCAAACGCCCTGGTCATTTCGCTGTTTGTCTGGTACGGCTTCGACACCACGGCGGCGATCGCCATCACTCTGGCGCTGTGCACGCTGGTGGGACTGTTTAACGCCTTTCTGATCGTCGTGCTGCGCATTCCCGACATGCTGGCCACGCTAGCCACCCTGTTTGTGATTCAGGGCGTTGCCATGACCTACAGCTTTGGCGGCTCGATTACGGAAAACATGGTGCTGCCCAGCGGCGATATGGCGGAAGGCACCATTCCTGCTGCCTTTAACCTGTTGGGTCAGGTACCTACGATCGTGATTATCATGCTGGTGGTGACCGTGGTGGCACAGCTGGCGCTGTCGCTGACCAAACACGGCCGCCGCATGTATGCGCTGGGCGGAAACCCCGAAGCCGCCCGACTTTCCGGTATTCGCACCACGCGTTATCGCGTTCTGGCCTATGTGATTGCCTCACTACTGGCCGGACTGGGCGGTATTCTGCTGGCCTCACGCATTGGATCGTCCCAGGTTAATGCCGGTAGCGGTTATCTGATGGACGCCGTGGCCGCCGCCTGGATCGGCTTTTCACTGGCCGGCTCCGGTAAGCCAAATGCGCTGGGTACGCTGGTCGGGGCCGTCATTTTAGGGGTTCTGCAAAACGGCCTGGTAATGTTATCCGTGCCCTATTACGCCATGGACATTATCAAAGGATTAGTGCTGGCCTTAGCGCTGGCCATCACTTATGTACAGCGTCGTTAAGACGCGTTCTTCTACTGGAGTTAAGAATAATGAAAAAGATAACACTCTCGCTGCTGGCCCTGAGCCTGTTAAACGCCAGTGCCGCGTTTGCCGACACCATAACGCCTGTCCCTGCCGCCATCGCCAATCATGCAGGGCCGATTCGTATTGCCGTCATCCGTAACCTCGGTTCCGACGACAATACGACTCAGTTTGTGGCAGGCGCGATTCAGCAGGGTCGCCAGTTGGGCTTCAAAGTCAGCACCTTCCTCAGCAACGGTGATGACGCGCGTTTTCAGGATTTTGTTAATCAGGCGATCAGCCAAAAATACGACGGTATTGTGCTGTCACACGGCAAAGCGCCCTATGCCAGCGCACTGGTAAAACGCATCGCTGACGCGGGCATTAAAGTGTCGGTATTTGACACACCGGTAGACAACCCGATTCCCGGCGTGACGGTGACCGCCCAGGATGACGCCTCGCTGGCGCAGCTCTCCCTGGGGCAGTTGATCAAAGACTTCAACGGCAAAGCTAACATCGTGAAGTTATGGGTCGCCGGTTTCCCGCCGATGGAACGCCGTCAGGTGGTGTATGAAAAATTATTAAAAGAAAACCCAGGCATTCATCAGCTAGAGTCCATTGGTGCCGTATCAACGGATGTCCAGGGCGACACGGCCAACAAAGTGGGCGCGATTCTGGCGAAATACCCGAAAGGCAAGATTGACGCCATCTGGGGCGCATGGGATGCCTTCAGCCAGGGCGCGTATAAAGCGTTGCAGGAAAATGGCCGCACCGAGATCAAGCTGTACAGCATTGATGTTTCCAATCAGGATTTGCAGCTGATGCGCCAGAAAGGCAGCCCGTGGGTGCAGACCGTCGCGGTCGATCCGAAAACTATCGGTGCCGTGAATATGCGCCTGGTGGCGAACAAGATCGCCGGTGAAACCACGCCTGCAACGTATGAATTTAAAGCGTCGTCGATTTCACAACAGGCGCTCGACAGTCATCCTGGCGCTGTGAATGTCGCGTCGCTTAACAAGATCATTCCGGGCTGGGGCAGCAATAACGATTTTGTCCAGCCGTGGTTTGCGACGCTGGAAGCAAAATATAAGAAGTAATGGGGTGTTGGTGGCGCTTACGCGGGGCGGTTAATTCGCTGCGCGAGGTGGCTGGTTTGTGTCGCTGACGGCTTGTGAAGCGCTGAGAGGGTTTCGCCCGCCAGGCGGCCTGGAGTTTCAGCCTGCCCGGTGCGGGCGACCGACGAGGGGCCGCCAGCCGCCGCGGCCCCTTGACCCCGGGCTCCCGTCTTGCCCAACTCCCCCGCTTTGAGATTTGCGTCTGTTCAGGCGTTTTTATTGCTTTGGATACAGATAATGAGTTGCAGTGATGCTTGCGCGAGCAGGCGTTGAGAAGGTTTGAGTCGCTGACAGCTTATGAAGCGCTGAGGGGGTTTCGCTCGCCAGGCGGCCTGGAGTTTCAGTCTGCCCGGTGCGGGCGACCGACAAGGGGCCGCCAGCCGCCGCGGCCCCTTGACCCCGGGCTCCCGTCCTGCCCACCCGCCGCTTCGCGGTGCCTTCGCTCCTTCAGGATTTCTGCGGACCGCCAGGACGCGCCATCCGTGGCGCGGCCCGGCTCTCGCCGACGTCCTGTCGGCTCATCCGGAAATCCCTCATCCGCTCAGCGGGTGGGAAGGCCGCCCAACTCCCCCGCTTTGAGATTTTCGCCTGCTCAGGCGTTTTTATTCCTTTGGATACCGATAATGAGTTGCAGTGATGCTTGCGCGAGCAGGCGTTGAGAAGGTTTGAGTCGCTGACAGCTTATAAAGCGCTGAGGGGGTTTCGCTCGCCAGGCGGCCTGGAGTTTCAGCCAGCCCGGTGCGGGCGACCGACAAGGGGCCGCCAGCCGCCGCGGCCCCTTGACCCCGGGCTCCCGTCCTGCCCACCCGCCGCTTCGCGGTGCCTTCGCTGCTTCAGGATTTCTGCGGACCGCCAGGACGCGCCATCCGTGGCGCGGCCCGGCTCTCGCCGACGTCCTGTCGGCTCATCCGGAAATCCCTCATCCGCTCAGCGGGTGGGAAGGCCGCCCCAAACACCCGCTTCACTATCTCTGTGTTAAAGCCACTTCCGGTGCCGCTGTAAGTAATCGCAAAACCTGCTCTTGTGGGTTCTGAAGCACTCCCCGTTTATCAAGTCTGCTCTTTTTAAGCCTCACTGAACACATTCAAACAGACAACACCCGCTTTTAAAAGAAACCAGGACTGACAGGCCGGGGGTTTTCTGCCGGCATCCGGCGCGCTGAGGAGGGAACGGAGGCCAGGACGGAGCGGCAGGGATGCCGCGCAGAGGACGGCTGCGCCAGGGACGGCGCATCCGGACGGTCCGTCAGGCCGCAGTGAGTGACGAAGGAACAGCGACGGCTGACGGCCGCCGGGATTGTTAAGGGGCTGGCGCGAGCCCCTTAACCCGGCCGCCTGCACGGACAGGCTGAAACTCCCTGTCGCCTGGCGGGCGGAAAATTCCCGGTGTACGACCGTAATCACCCCCGCCCCTTGGACAAACAGACAAATCCTCAGACAACACCACATCAGTAACACGATCACACAGGCAGGGGTTTCCTGGCGGCATCCGGCGCGCTAAAGAAAGAGCGGCCGCCGGGATTGTTAAGGGGCTGGCGCGAGCCCCTTAACCCGGCCGCCTGCACGGACAGGCTGAAACTCCCTGTCGCCTGGCGGGCGGAAAACTCCCGGTGTACGACCGTAATCACCCCCGCCCCTTGGGCAAACAGACAAATCCTCAGACAACACCACATCAGTAACACGATCCCACAGGCAGGGGTTTCCTGCCGGCATCCGGCGCGCTGAGGAGGGAACGGAGGCCAGGACGGAGCGGCAGGGATACCGCGCAGAGGACGGCTGCGCCAGGGACGGCGCATCCGGACGGTCCGTCAGGCCGCAGTGAGTGACGAAGGAACAGCGACGGCTGACGGCCGCCGGGATTGTTAAGGGGCTGGCGCGAGTCCCTTAACCCGGCCGCCTGCACGAACAGGCTGAAACTGCCATCGCCTGGCGGGCGGAAAATTCCCGCTGCACGACCGTAATCTCCCCCGCCCCGCGGGCAAAAAGAAAAATCCTCAGATAACACCAAACCAAATCAGTAACACGATCACACTGGCAAGGGTTTCCTGGCGGCATCCGGCGCGCTAAAGAAAGAGCGGCCGCCGGGATTGTTAAGGGGCTGGCGCGAGCCCCTTAACCCGGCCGCCTGCACGGACAGGCTGAAACTCCCTGTCGCCTGGCGGGCGGAAAACTCCCGGTGTACGACCGTAATCACCCCCGCCCCTTGGGCAAACAGACAAATCCTCAGACAACACCATACTAAATCAGTAACACGATCCCACAGACAGGGGTTTTCTGATGGCATCCGGCTCGCTAAGAAAAGAACGGCGGCCGGGCTGAAACTCCCCATCGCCTGGCGGGCGGAAAACTCCCGGTGTACGACCGTAATCCCCCCACTCAACACGAAAGCGCCCCCTCTATAATCCCAGCAGCAACTGTCTCTCCAGCTGCGGATCCACCAGCGTCACATGCAGCCCCACCAGCCGGACGCCACGTCCGGCGCGGCGCTCGTCCCAGGTCTTACGGGCCACGGCAATCATGTCCTCTTTATTGAGCACGGGCCAGACATGTTCCTGAGTGGTCTGCTGGAAATCACTAAACTTCAGCTTCACGCCCTGGCGAGCAATGTGCTTATCGGGTCGAATCTGCGTCAGGCGACGATCAAGCTCGGCATAGAGGTAATCAATAATTTCCAGACAGCGCTCCCAACTGTCGATATCGTCAGCCAGCGTCCGCTCTACACCCAGCGATTTTCGTTCGCGTTCAACCACCACGCCCCGTTCGTCAATGCCGTGACTGCGCTCCCATAACACTCTGCCAAACTTGCCAAAACGCTTAAGCAGCAGCGCCAAATCGGCTTTTTGCACGTCCGCGCAGGTGTGCAGACCCAGCTCTTCGAGCTTTTTTGCTGAAACTTTTCCTACACCGGGAATTTTTGCCAGCGGTAAGGCCAGCAAGAAATCGGACATCTGGGTCGGTGTAATCACATACTGACCATCAGGCTTGTTTAAATCGGAGGCGATCTTGGCAAGGAATTTTATGGGCGCGATGCCCGCAGAGGCAGTGAGCTGCGTTTCGCGAAAAATGGTGGCGCGGATGTCCTGCGCGATAAGCGTGGCCGATCCCTGACAGTGCTGGCTGTCGGTGACATCCAGATAGGCTTCGTCCAGTGAGAGTGGCTCAATGAGCGAGGTATAACGCGAAAAGATGGCGCGGATCTGACTGGAGGCTTCTTTATAGACGTCATACCGTCCGGGCAGTAGACGCAGATGCGGACAAAGCTTTAAGGCCATACCGGTCGGCATCGCGCTGCGTACGCCATATTTGCGGGCCGGATAATTAGCGGTACTGATAACGCCACGTCGATCGCGGCTGCCGCCGATGGCCATGGGAATATCGCGTAATGAGGGATCGTCACGCATTTCCACCGCCGCAAAAAAGCAGTCCATATCAACATGAATGATCTTACGCATCGCCCCTCCAGTACTGGATAAGTATACAGTCCGGAAAGGCTTGTGCAATATTTCTTGCAATAACAAACAAAGTTTACAAATTTTTGGCGTCATTCCGCCAAAGAAATAGACATTTTGCGCCGTGCTGTATTGCTAAAAAAACAGACAATGTTTAATGTTGCGCTGCGGTAGCGGAAAGTTCCGATAATGCAAACAGAGGCGCACATAACGCGCCATTGTTCTTCTTCACTTCAAGGTATACACAGCATGGGCAAAATCGCACTTCTGTTTGCGATGCTTTTACTGCCAGCCCTCAGCATGGCAATGACTCCCGAGCCGGTTCAGCAACTGGCCCCTGTGAGTAAAGAGTTAAAGAAACAGCTAATCGGCACGCCGGTTTATATTCAGATCTTTAAGGAAGAGCGGACACTTGAGCTGTACGGCAAGATTGGTAACGAATACCGCTTGCTGGATACTTACCGCATCTGCAATTTTTCGGGCGGTCTGGGTCCAAAACGCCGTGAAGGCGATTTTAAAAGCCCGGAAGGTTTCTACAGCGTAAAACTGAATCAGCTTAAACCGGACAGCCGTTTCTATCGCGCGATTAATATTGGCTTTCCGAATCAATACGACCGTGACCAGGGCTACAGCGGCAACTACCTGATGATTCACGGCGACTGTAAGTCGATTGGCTGCTACGCCATGACCAATGCCTATATGGATCAGATTTTCACGTATGTGAACGCGGCATTGCGTAATGGTCAGCAGGAAGTGAACATTGCAATTTATCCGTTCCGCATGACGGACAGCAACATGCAGCGCCATCGTTATTCGACCTACGCGGATTTCTGGAAGCAGCTTCAGCCGGGTTATGTCTACTTTGCGAAGTATCATCAACCGCCGACAGTCAATGTCGCCAGCGGCAGATATGTGATGAACAGCAGCCCGGTCATAACCCAACCCGAAGCGGCATCACAGTCGTTCCTGGCGCTCTCCAAGGTAAAATAAGGCCCACTCGCCTGGCACGATCCGGTGCCAGGTTTCATTCCCCGTCAGCGGCTGTGTGGCAATGACCGTGACCACGTCGTTCGCCCCGGTATGTTTCTGGAAATCAATTTCCACATCCTGATCGAGCAACTGTGCCCGGCCAAAAGGGGCACGGCGGGTGATCCAGAACAGATTGGTCGAGCAGAAGGCCATCAGATAGCGCCCGTCCGACAGCAACATGTTGAACACGCCCTTTTGCCGCAGCTCGCTCGCCAGCTCGCCGATGTAGCGGAAGACCGCAGGCCAGTTTCCCGGCGTGCGCGGATAGCGCGTGGCCAGCTTATGCAGAATCCAGCAAAAGGCCTTTTCGCTGTCGGTTTCGCCCACTGGCCGAAACGTGCCGGTTTCCAGTTGCCGGTAACCTTTCAGTTGTCCGTTGTGGGCATAGGTCCAGTTGCGTCCCCATAACTCCCGGGTAAACGGGTGCGTATTTTCCAGCGAAACCGGGCCGCGATTCGCCTGGCGAATGTGCGCCACGACGGAGTGGGATTTGATGGGATATTCCTGCACCAGGCGCGCAATGGGGGAATTAAAACTCGGCAAGGGATCTTTAAAGGTGCGGCACCCTTTATCTTCATAAAACGTAATGCCCCAGCCGTCTTTATGCGGCCCTGTTCCGCCGCCGCGCTGCACCAGTCCGGTGAAACTAAAACAAATATCGGTGGGAACGTTAGCGCTCATCCCGAGCAATTCGCACATAGCAACCGCCTTAGAGTAAAAGCCTCCTGTCGGTCAGGAGGCGACACACGCTGTTACCTGACCATCTCTTTTTCAATCAGCAGCATCAGGATATGAATCACTTTGATGTGGATCTCCTGAATACGGTCAGCATAACCGAAATGGGGCACACGAATTTCAATGTCCGCGCTGCCGGCCATTTTACCGCCATCTTTACCGGTCAGCGTGATCACTTTCATCCCCTGGGCGCGCGCCGCTTCTACGGCTTTGATGATATTAGCCGAGTTACCTGAGGTTGAAATCCCCAGCAACACGTCGCCCGGGCGCCCTACCGCTTCTACATAACGGGAAAAGACATGGTCATAACCAAAATCATTACTCACACAGGAAAGGTGGCTGACGTCTGAAATGGCAATCGCCGGGTAGCCCGGACGATTTTCACGGTAACGGCCCGTCAGTTCCTCCGCAAAATGCATCGCATCACAGTGTGATCCGCCGTTGCCACAGGAGAGCACTTTGCCGCCCGCTTTGAAGCTGTCCGCCAACATCACCGCTGCACGCTGGATGGTATGAATGTTCGCGTCGTCACTCAGAAAGTTATTCAACGTTTCTGCAGCTTCGTTGAGCTCTGAACGAATAATGTCCTGATACATAGACTTGTCCTTTGTAGGAGAGGGTAATCGCAGCAAGTTTAACGGAATGGCTGACGCACGCATAGCATCACGCCGCCGGATCCTTTTCGCGCCGCGCTTTTTCGCGACCACAGCCTGGGCGTTGCTCGCGCTTTCGCTGATTTTGTGAGTCAGGTTGTAATTGCGATGTAAACAAATTGATAAATGCCCTCATCTGAATTACACCTTCATCATAACAGGTCAGACCTCTTACTACTTACGGAGCACTTCATTATGATGGTTGTCTCGATTCTTGCGACAGTGCTGCTGACTGGCGCACTGTTCTATCACCGCATCTCGCTGCTGCTCAGCAGCGTCATCCTGTTGCTGTGGACCGCAGCAATGGCGGTGGTCCATCTCTGGACGCCGTGGCTGCTTGTGCCGCTGGCGATTATCCTGTTACCGCTGAATCTCACCAGCCTGCGCCGCAGCCTGTTTTCCAAACCAATGCTGCACCGCTTTCAGCAGGTGATGCCGCCGATGTCTCGTACGGAAAAAGAGGCGATCGATGCGGGCACTACCTGGTGGGAAGGCGACCTGTTTCAGGGCAAACCCGACTGGCAGAAACTGCATAACTACCCGCAACCGCGACTGACGCCGGAAGAACAGGCGTTTCTTGACGGGCCGGTAGAAGAAGCCTGTCGTCTGGCAAATGATTTCCAGATTACCCATGAACTGGCCGATATGCCGCCAGAACTGTGGGCGCATCTGAAAGCCCATCGCTTCTTTGCCATGATCATCAAGAAAGAGTACGGCGGCCTGGAGTTCTCTGCCTATGCACAGGCGCGCGTGTTGCAGAAACTGGCCGGCGTCTCAGGCATTCTGGCGATTACCGTGGGCGTGCCTAACTCACTGGGCCCTGGCGAACTGCTGCAACATTACGGAACGGAAAAACAGAAAGACCACTATCTGCCGCGTCTGGCGCGTGGCGATGAAATCCCCTGTTTCGCCCTGACGAGCCCGGAAGCCGGTTCAGATGCGGGAGCGATTCCGGATACGGGCGTTGTGTGCATGGGCGAGTGGCAGGGCCAGCAGGTGCTGGGCATGCGCCTTACCTGGAACAAGCGCTATATTACGCTGGCCCCGATTGCCACTGTGCTGGGCCTGGCGTTTAAACTTTCCGATCCCGACCATCTGCTGGGCGACAAAGACGAACTGGGCATTACCTGCGCCCTGATCCCCACCAGCACACCGGGCGTGGAAATCGGCCATCGCCATTTCCCGCTTAACGTACCGTTCCAGAATGGCCCAACCCGCGGTAAAGATATTTTCGTGCCGATCGATTTCATTATCGGTGGCCCGGAAATGGCCGGACAGGGCTGGCGGATGCTGGTGGAATGTCTGTCGGTGGGCCGTGGAATCACCCTGCCGTCTAACTCAACCGGCAGCCTGAAAAGCGTAGCGCTGGCCACAGGCGCCTATGCGCATATCCGCCGTCAGTTCAAACTGTCTATCGGTAAAATGGAAGGGATTGAAGAACCCCTGGCGCGCATTGCCGGTAATGCCTACGTGATGGACGCTGCCGCGACGCTGATTACCACCGGCATTATGCAGGGCGAGAAACCTGCGGTGCTGTCTGCGATTGTGAAATATCACTGTACCCACCGCGCCCAACAGTCAATTATCGATGCAATGGATATTGCCGGGGGTAAAGGTATCATGCTGGGCGACAGCAACTTCCTGGCCCGGGCTTATCAGGGTGCCCCTATCGCCATTACCGTGGAAGGCGCGAATATCCTGACCCGCAGTATGATCATCTTTGGCCAGGGTGCTATCCGCTGCCATCCGTATGTGTTGCAGGAAATGGCGGCCGCCGCCAGCAATGATGTGGCGGGCTTTGATAAGGCGCTGTTTAGCCATATTGGCCACGTTGGCAGCAATGCGATGCGCAGCCTGTGGCTGGGCCTTCTGGGCGGACGCACCAGCGCCGCGCCAACGCGTGATGCCACCCGTCGCTATTATCAGCACCTGAACCGTATCAGTGCCAATCTGGCGTTACTGTCGGACGTGTCCATGGCGGTGTTAGGCGGTAGCCTGAAACGTCGCGAACGTATGTCAGCGCGCCTGGGCGATGTGCTGAGCCAGCTGTATCTGGCCTCGGCGACGCTGAAACGTTATGAGGATGAAGGCCGTCATGAAGCCGATCTGCCGCTGGTGCACTGGGGCGTGCAGGATGCCTTGCACAAAGCCGAGAAAGCTATGGACGATCTGCTGAGCAACTTCCCGAACCGTCTGGTCGCTGGCGTCATGCGCCTGGTGGTCTTTGCCGGTGGTCAGCACTGCCCGGCACCGTCCGATCGCCTGGATCATAAGCTGGCAAAAATGCTGCAGGTGCCGTCGGCGACGCGTACGCGCTTAGGTCGTGGTCAGTATCTGGCTCCCAGCGAGCATAATCCGGCGGGCCAGTTAGAGCAGGCGCTACAGGATGTGATGGCGGCTGAGGTGATTCACGATCGCCTGTGCAAGCAGCAGAACAAACACCTCTCGTTTACGCGCCTGGATGCGCTGGCTAAACAGGCGCTGGAACAGGGCTGGATCGATCAGAAAGAGGCAGAGGTGCTGAAGCGTGCCGAAGAGAGCCGTCTGCGTTCAATCAACGTGGACGAGTTTGAGCCCGATGCGCTGGCCGTGCCGGTCAGACAGGATGTGACTAAGCCCGCGCGCCCCAGCGAGGCGGCATAACCCATCAGGCCGACATCACGTCGGCCTTTTTTTATCCCGCCTGACGGATGCGGGCAATCAGTGCATCCACATCGTCCACATGCCCGGCCGCCAGAATCAGGGTGCGGCCCAAGGTAATCGCATTGCGAATGCAGTCAGTCCGCATCTCCTCATCCCGAATCAGTTTCATGTCCGCCACATGCGACATGCCAACGGTTCTGCGAATCAGTTCGGTGCCACAATAGCCAATGGTATCTGCCCACACTTTACGCAGAAACGCCTGCTCATAGCCGGGATAAGCCATGGCCACATCCTGCGTCTTGCTCTCCGCCAGCGCCAGAAAACGCGTTTCAAAGGTCTGCCAGACATCATGCACGTCGCTCAGGCGCTGCTCGCGCGCATCCGCGGCTTCACGGGGCGGCAGCAGCCCTGGTAAGCCACAGTAGTTAATCAGCAGATTGCCCAATGCCGTACCGACATCAAATCCCATCGGTCCAAAATAGCCAAACTCTGCGTCGATCGCTTTTAAGCTACCGTCAGCCACAAAAATGGAGCCGCTGTGGATATCGCCATGCAGTAAGGCTTCTGCATGACTGAAGAAACGGTGCTTCAGCCCGGCGACAGCAATGCGCAGCGCCTCATCGGTACGAAGCGATGCCACCAGGGGTTCCAGCGCCTCGGGATAGCTGTTACGCACATGGTCGGTATAGGGATCGTTGAAAAAAAGATCTTCTGTGATTTCACACAGTTCGGGATTGATAAAGCGCGCCACTTCGGCTTTTTTCACATGCGGATGCAGGATGAAGTCTGAGGTATGGAACAACGTCTGGGCCAGATATTCGCCAAGCTGACGCGGCGCCTCCGGATAGTAAGCGCCCTTCACCAGCTCGCTGCGCCAGATACGGTGACTGGACAGATCTTCCATGATCATCACCGCCAGGTCTGCATCGTAATGCGTGACGTTGACCGTGTGCTGCGGGCAATATTTGTAATGCTCGACCAGCGTCTGCGCTTCAATACGCGCACGATCAAGAGTTAACGGCCAGGATTCGCCCACACAGCGCACATAGGGCAACGCCTGCTTGACCACAATGCGGCTGTTGCCCTGGCCGTCGTAAATTTTGAACACCAGGTTGAGGTTACCATCACCAATCTCTTCCGCACTGCGTAAAACCGAGGGATCTTCCAGCCCACCAAACTGTTTGGCATATTCAACCGCATCAGCAGCGGTGAACGTACGGTATTGCGACATTGACCTTTCCTCATCAACAAACGCCGGTGTGCGCCGGAGCTGATTAATCTTTCGTAACAAGCCGTTCAGACGTCTATACATCCGTTACGCATGTTGGCACAATATCCGTCATCAACGCAACATGGATTTCACCGACAATGCAGACATTCCAAACCACAAGCTTACAGGTTCGCAACAACCAGCTCTGGATACTGGATCAGCAGGCCCTGCCTCAGCAAAAGAACTGGCTGCCCGCCCATACTGTGGCGCAGTTGGTTGACCATATTCATGCCCTGCGGGTGCGCGGCGCGCCGTTAATTGGTTTATCTGCATCACTGCTGCTGGCCCTGCTGGCAGAACAGGGGGAATCACGCGAGCAACTGGCGCAATCGCTGGACACCCTGCGGGCCGCCCGCCCTACTGCCGTAAACCTGATGAATAACCTTGATCGTATGAAACAGGCGCTGGCGCAGCCAGAAATGGCAACGAGCCTGGTGGAAGAAGCGTTGCGTCTGGTGCATGAGGATAAACAGCTGTGCGATCGCATCGCCGATGCCGGCAGTGCGCTGGTCAAACCCGGCAGTCAGTTGTTAACCCACTGCAACACCGGCGGTCTGGCGACTGCGGGTGTGGGTACGGCACTGGGCGTTATCGCGCGTGCGCATCAACAAGGCCACGTTCACAATGTCTGGGTTGATGAAACGCGCCCGCTGTTGCAGGGAGGACGCTTAACCGCCTGGGAACTGGGCGAGCTGGGTGTGCCTTACCAGTTGATCACGGATTCGATGGCCGCCAGCCTGATGGCGGCGGGCAAGGTTGATGCTGTCTGGGTCGGCGCGGATCGCATTGCCGCCAATGGTGACGTGGCGAATAAAATCGGCACCTACAGCCTGGCGGTACTGGCGCACTATCATGGTATTCCGTTTTATGTTGCCGCGCCGCATACCACGCTGGATCGTCAATGCCCGACGGGGGATGCCATCCCGATTGAGCAGCGTGCCGCCAGTGAAGTTACCGGTGTGTCGGGAAGCTTCGGCAGCGTGCAGTGGGCGCCCGCGGATGCGCAGGTTTCTAATCCGGCCTTTGATGTCACGCCTGCGGCGCTCATCAGTGGTTGGGTACTGGATACCGGCGTGATCACACCGGCGCAGGTGGCTGCTGGCGTTTTTCAGCCACACTAAACAAAACGGGCGGCTGATTCAGCCGCCCGCAGAACGCACCGTCATAATTACGCCAGGCGCGGATAGGCATCGGCGATCCTGTCGCCTGTGAAGTTGGCGATCCAGCCTTCCTGATTATCAAAAATACGTATCGCCGTGAAATGCGGGGATGAGCCCATATCAAACCAGTGCGGCGTGCCTGCGGGCACCGAGATCAGATCGTTCTTTTCGCACAGGATCTGCAGGATTTCACCGTCCAGATGCAGGCAGAACAGCCCGGCGCCTTCGACAAAGAACCGCACTTCGTCTTCACCGTGCGTATGTTCTGAGAGGAATTTCTGGCGCAGCACGTCTTTTTGCGGATTGTCTGCCCGCATACTGATGACGTCCCAGCTCTGATAGCCTTTTTCGGCGACCAGGCGGTCAATGGCGTGCTGATAGGCGTTGATCACCGTTTCCGCATCGGGATTCTCGCCCAGATCGCGGTCTGCCTGCCAGCGCTCGAAGCGAACGTCTTTGGCGTTCAGACGCTCACGGATCGCCTCGGGATCGGTGCTGTGCCACAACGGCTGGCTCGGATCGCTATCGCTAAAAATGGTCAGTGCACTCATTTCAAATCGACTCCGGGTTAATCTGGGAAAAATCAGCGACCTGACGATGATGGCTGTCATCATCCGCCGCGTCACGAATCAGCTGCAACGTGTGCCAGCCAGCCTGTCTGGCGGCGTCCAGCTCCTGATGAATATCAGAGAGGAACAGCAATTGTCCGGCCGGCAAGCCCGTTTGCGCCGCGATGTTTTGATACGACGTTACCTCGCGCTTGGCGCCCACGTGGGTATCAAAGTAACCGCTAAACAAACCAGTAATATCACCTTCATCGCTGTAGCCAAATAACAATTTCTGCGCGGCAACCGAGCCAGAGGAATATATATAAAGTTTAATGCCTTGCGCGTGCCAGGCCGTGAGCGCAGGCAGGACATCCGGATAAAGGTGCCCCGTAAAACGCCCGCTCAGATAGCCCTCGCGCCAAATCATCCCCTGCAGCGCTTTCAGGCCGGTCGATTTGCGGTCCTCATCCATGTAAGAAAACAGGATGGCGATCACGCTGTCGACGTCGGCATCGGGCTGTCCGGCCTCCGTACGCACGGCATTGAGCGCGTCCTGAACGGCGGGCTGCGCCTGATGCTGGCGCACATAGTCGGCCAGATGGGCACGGGCATAGGGAAACAGGACGTTATGTACAAAACGGATATCGCTGGTGGTGCCTTCAATATCGGTAACAATGGCCTTAATCATGCCTTCTCCAGCAAGCGACGTTGACGTTCGCATTCAAATAAAAACTCCAGCCCTTCCAGATGGCGGCGCGCTTCTGCCACATCGTTGCCCCAGCAGGTCAGGCCATGACCACGCAGCAGAAAGCCGTAACGCAGCGGAAAACGGGCTGCATAATCTTCAATTTCTGACGCCAGCGCGGCAACATCCTGGCGGTTATCAAACACCGGAATCGCCACGGTATCCTCATGCGTGGACTGACCGCTCAGCGACTTTTGCATCTCATAGCCGTACAGCAGTAGCGCCGCGCCCTGCTCTACGCGCGACAGAACGGTGGAATTGACCGTGTGCGTATGCAGTACTGCGCCCGCCTCCGGAAACAGGCGGTAGATCAGCGTGTGCAGTGCGGTCTCGGCAGAAGGCCTGCGACCCGAGGGGGCCTGGCTGGTGGCAATGTCGACCTGAATAAAGTCATCCCGCGTCAGGCTGCCTTTATCTTTGCCTGACTCGCTGAGCAGGCAGAAATGCGCATCCTGGCGCACCGACATATTGCCGCCGGTGGCGGGCGCCCAGCCCTTCGCACCTATCCAGTGACAGGCGGCAACCAGCTGATCTAAAGCATGAGAATCGGACATTACTCTTCCTTTTAGCCGTCTAAGCGTCTTGATTGCCAAATACTAGCATCCTGTTTATAGTGGCAGCAACTCAGCGTTTCTCCGTAACCGTTTTTGCGCGTAAGGCAACCTAATCATGACGCAATCCATCCTCACGCCTGAGAGCAAGTTACCCGCCCTCGGCACCACGATATTCACGCAGATGAGCGCGCTGGCACAGCAGCATAACGCCATCAATCTTTCCCAGGGTTTTCCGGATTTTGATGGTCCGCGCTACCTGCAGGACAGGCTGGCTTATCATGTCAGTCAGGGTGCCAATCAGTATGCCCCCATGACCGGCGCACAACCGTTACGCGAAGCCATTGCCGAAAAGACCGCTGCGTTGTACGACTATCGTCCCGATGTGAACAGCGATATCACCGTGACCGCAGGCGCAACCGAAGCGCTGTATGCCGCGATCACTGCCCTGGTTCGCCCGGGTGACGAGGTGATCTGCTTCGATCCCAGTTACGACAGCTATGCGCCCGCGGTGCAACTGGCGGGCGGCGTACTGAAACGCCTCACCCTGCAGCCGCCCACGTTTGCAGTTGACTGGCCAGCGTTCTCCGCGCTGTTAAGCGATAAAACCCGACTGGTTATCTTAAATACGCCACATAATCCCTCGGCCAGCGTCTGGCACCAGGCGGACTATGCGGCCTTATGGCAGGCGATTGCTGACCGGGAAATCTATGTGCTGAGCGATGAGGTTTATGAGCACATCTGTTTTGCCCAGGACGGTCATGCCAGCGTGCTGGCGCACCCCGAACTGCGTCAACGTGCGGTGGCGGTTTCCTCGTTTGGCAAAACCTTTCACATGACCGGCTGGAAAGTGGGTTACTGCGTCGCCCCCGCGGCGATCAGCGCAGAAATCCGCAAGATCCATCAGTACCTCACTTTTTCCGTCAACACACCCGCTCAGCTGGCGATTGCCGATATGCTGCGCCAGCATCCTGAACATTATCGTGAGCTGCCCGACTTCTATCGCGCGCGCCGAGACCGGCTGATACAGGCACTGAGCCGTAGCCGTTTCCGCATTTTACCGTGCGAAGGCACCTACTTCCTGCTGGCGGACTACAGCGCTATATCGGCGCTGGATGACGTGCAGTTTTGCCAGTGGCTGACGCGCGAAGTGGGCGTGGCCGCGATCCCGCTGTCGGTCTTCTGTGAAGCGCCTTTCCCACACAAACTGATCCGGCTGTGCTTTGCAAAACAGGAAGCGACGCTCGACGCCGCAGCGGAGCGCTTATGTCGTCTCTAGCCATTACGTTGTTGCAAGCGCCGCTGACGTGGATGGATGGCGAGGCTAACCTGCGCCATTTCGATAATCTGCTGGCTGACATGACAGACCGGGATGTGATTATTCTGCCGGAGATGTTCACCACCGGTTTTGCGATGGAGGCTGCACAGCAGGCCCTGCCGCAACAGCAGGTCGTGACATGGTTACACCGCCATGCGAAGCGCGCGAATGCGCTGGTGGGCGGCAGTGCCGCGATACAAACGCCAGCAGGTGCCGTGAACCGTTTTTTGCTGGTTGAGCCGAATGGCACGCTGCATCACTATGACAAGCGACACCTGTTTCGCATGGCGGATGAACAGCAGCATTACGTCGCGGGCACGGCGCGCACGGTGATTCAGTGGCGCGGCTGGCGCATTTTGCCGCAAATCTGTTACGACCTGCGCTTTCCGGTCTTTTCGCGCAACCAAAATGACTACGATCTGGCGTTGTATGTGGCCAACTGGCCTGCGCCGCGCGCGCTGCACTGGCAGGCGCTACTGCTGGCCCGGGCGATTGAGAATCAGGCGTTTGTCGCGGGCTGCAATCGCGTGGGCAGCGATGGCAACCAACATCAGTACAGTGGGGACAGCCGAATTATTTCACCGCAAGGCGAGGTGCTGGCTGCAGGTGAGCCCTTTACGGCAGGTAAGGTTGAGACGTCGCTGTCGCTTGCCGATCTGCAGGCTTATCGCGAGCGGTTTCCGGCGTGGCGCGATGCGGATGGCTTTACGCTGGCAGAATAAAAGCGCCCCCGGCCAAGGCCGGGGGCGCTTCAGTCAGTTATTGCAGGTCGAAACGGTCCAGATTCATTACTTTTGTCCAGGCCGCCACGAAGTCAGCAACAAACTTCTGTTTCGCATCGCTGCTGGCATAGACTTCCGCCAGGGCGCGCAGGATGGCGTTGGAACCGAACACCAGATCGGCACGCGTGGCGCTGAACCTGACTTCGCCACTCTGACGGTCACGGCCTTCAAAGATCTCTTCACTGCTGTCGGTCGCACGCCAGGCGGTGCGCATATCCAGCAAGTTTACGAAGAAGTCGTTACTCAGGACGCCGACGCGGTCAGTAAAGACGCCATGATGGCTGCCGTCAAAGTTGGTCCCCAGCACACGCAGACCACCCAGTAACACCGTCAGTTCCGGCGCGCTCAGCGTCAGCTGCTGTGCTTTGTCCAGCAGCAGGGTTTCGGTTGACGAGCCGCCTTTCACGCGACGGTAGTTACGGAACCCGTCCGCCAGCGGCTGAAGCACGTTAAAGGATTCGACATCGGTTTGATCCTGACGAGCATCCACACGACCTGGCGTAAAGGGGACCTGCGCGGCCACGCCCGCAGCGGCGGCGGCCATTTCGATACCGACGCTGCCCGCAAGGACGATGACGTCAGCCAGCGAGGCCTTGCCGGATTCCTGCTGAATCTGCTGCAGTTTCGGTAACACGTCGTTAATCACGCTGGCGTTCACAGCCCAGCTTTTCTGCGGTGCCAGGGCCAGACGGGCACCGTTCGCTCCGCCACGTTTGTCGCCACCCCGGAAGGTTGATGCCGATGCCCAGGCCGCTGAAACCAGCTGGCTCACGCTCAGACCTGACGCCGCGATTTTCGCCTTCAGCTCACTGATATCCGCTGGCGTGGGCTGATGAGTCGGCTGCGGTAACGGATCCTGCCACAGTAAATCTTCTTTCGGCACTTCTGGCCCGATGTAACGTGCTTTTGGCCCCATATCGCGGTGCGTCAGTTTAAACCAGGCGCGGGCGAAGGCTTCGTTAAAGGCCTGCGGATCGTTAAGGAAACGACGAGAGATTTTCTCGAACTCCGGATCAAAACGCAGCGTCAGGTCCGTAACCAGCATGGTGGGTTTACGCTTTTTCTCAGGATCGAACGGGTCCGGAATAATGGCTTCTGCGTTAACGGCTTCATACTGAATGGCCCCTGCCGGGCTATGGGTTTTCACCCACTCATATTTAAACAGGTTCTCAAAGAAGTAGTTACTCCACTGCGTTGGCGTCTGCGTCCAGACGACTTCCAGACCCGACGTAATCGCATCGGCACCGACACCGCTGCCGTAGCTGTTGTTCCAGCCAAAGCCCTGAGCTTCGATGGGTGACGCTTCCGGATCGACGCCAACATGGCTGGCCGCCGCCGCACCGTGGGTTTTACCCAGCGTATGCCCGCCTGCGATCAACGCGACGATCTCTTCATCGTTCATGCCCATGTTGCCAAAGGTGGCGCGAATCGCTGGCGCGGCAGATGCCGGATCGCCGCTGGCTTCAGGCCCCTCTGGGTTCACGTAGATCAGCCCCATTTCGGTTGCGCCCAGCGGGGCGTTAGCCAGACTTTCGGGATGACGGTGGGCCAGCCACTCGGTTTCGTTACCCCAGTCCACGTCCATATCCGGTTCCCAGACGTCTTCACGACCGGCACCAAAACCAAAGGTACGGAAACCTGAGTTTTCCAGCGAAACGTTACCCGCGAGAATATAGAGGTCGGCCCAGGAAATTTTCTGGCCGTATTTCTGTTTGACCGGCCACAGCAGGCGACGGGCTTTGTCCAGGCTGACGTTGTCAGGCCAGGAGTTCAGCGGCGCGAAACGCTGCTGACCACGACCGGAGCCGCCACGGCCATCGATAGTGCGGTATGTGCCGGCACTGTGCCACGCCATGCGGATGAACAGACCAATGTAGCTGCCCCAGTCGGCAGGCCACCATGACTGGGAGTCGGTGAGCAACGCCCGGATATCGGCTTTCAGTGCGGAATAGTCCAGTTTGCTGAACTCTTCGCGGTAGTTGAAGTTTTCGCCGAGGGGATTAGAGCGGTTGGAGTGCTGGTTCAGCAGATCCACGCGCAGCATATTTGGCCACCAGTCGCGATTGCTGGTGCCACTACCGGCTCCACGAGCCAGAACGCTTTCTTCTTCCGATTTACCGTGATGAAAGGGACATTTACCTGAAGCGGCTACATCATTATCTTTTGGCGTGCTCATTATCGGCTCCGTTGCCTTCACATTGTCATCGCTAAGATAACCCTGGCGTTAGCAGGAATATAGTCGGATGGGCCGAAGGTATTGATAGCCATTAGCTTTCAAGCGCAGCGAAAAAAAAGCTGCGCCCGATGGACCCGTCAGCTGCCGCGATAGGTGGACCAGCTCCAGGGGGATATCAAAAAGGGCAAGTGGTAATGGCTGCCGCTTTCCGTGAGGACAAAATCAATTTGTGCGCTGACGTATAAGGTTTCCCGTCCGTCCGCGCGAAAGTAGGCGCCAATATCTGCCGTGAGGCGGTACTGCCCAGGCGCAAGTGGCTCAGGTGTCAGATCCTTCAGACGACCATCGTTATCTGTGACGCCTTGTGCACAGGGAGTCCAGCCTTGTGCCGTGTGCTGTTCCAGCAACATGGCAACGCCCGGCGCGGGTTTTCCCAGCGCCGTATCCAGGATGTGAGTGCTGATGGTGCTCATGAAAAACTCTCCTTTAAGCGCAGCAGGGTGATTTCCCGCAACTGCGACAGGGCTTCCTGTTGCTCGGTTTCCGGGCTGTTGTCCAGCCGCCGCGTGAGTTCATCAAGCAGCGTCTGTGCGCTGCGTCCTTTGGCCCGAATCAAAAATACCCGGTTAAAGCGCGCCTCATATGCCTGATTGCCCCGCACCATGGCCTGATGTAACGCGTCGTCTGCGTGTTGCATGGCCGCCTGTTCGCTACGCGACAACTGTTTTTCCTTCTCGCTGCCCTGCGCCTTTTCCCCGATACGTGGATGAGCGGAGAGCGCCTGATTCAGATCGTCCTCCTGCCAGTCCTGTGTCAGCCGTTGTGCTTCAGCCAGCAGGGCATCAAGGCTGTGAAACGGGCGGGCCGCCACCAGCGCCAGCTGCCAGTGCGGCAGCGCAACGCAGTGGGACAGGGCAAGCTGTGCAGCGGCTTCCGGTAACTGGTTAAAGGTATCCAGATCCATATTAATGCTGCTCCGCAAGGTGGCAAATCGTCTGCAAATAGGCCTGAACCGCTGGCGCGACATCGGCTTCATTCACCGATTCTGCCGGATGGTGGCTGATGCCGCGGTGGTTACGCACGAACAGCATCCCCACCGGCCAGCGCTCTGCAATGGCAATAGCATCATGACCCGCCCCGCTGGGCAGCGCCAGGCAGCGTCCCTGAACGGTTTCTACCGCGTGGCTCAGCGCCTGTTGCAATCCGGCATCGCAGGCCGTTGCCGCGATACGGTAATACTCCTGCGCGCTAAAGGTTAAACCGCGACGCAGTGCAATGGCTTCCGCCTGGGTCAGCAACGAGGACAGCAACGATTCAAGCGGCGCGTCCTCGGGTCCACGCACATCCAGCGACAGATGCACCTCCCCCGGAATGACGTTCACCGCGCCCGGCGCGCAGTTCAGCGTGCCCACCGTGGCGACCAGCGGTGAAGTCTGCTCGCGCGTGGTATGCTCGATGAATACCATCCACTCTGCGGCAGCGGCCAGCGCGTCTTTACGATGCGCCATGGGTACGGTTCCGGCATGACCGGCCTCACCGGTGAAACAGCAATTGAGGCGACGGGCACCGTTGATCGCGGTAACCACACCCAACGCGAGATCTTCCTGCTCCAGGCAAGGCCCCTGCTCTATGTGCAGTTCAAGATAGGCCACGATGTCGCTGACGTTACGCGCGGCGCGTGAGATCTGGCTGGCGTCCAGGCCGACATCCTGCATCGCCTCTGCCACCGTAATGCCATTGCCGTCAGGATGGGTCGGCCAGCTGTCAGGCCAGGTGCCGGTAATGCCGCGACTGCCCAGCAGGGTAATGCCAAAACGCGTGCCTTCTTCATCACCAAAGCCGATGATTTCAATGGCCAGGGGCAGGCGACGCTGGCGATCGTGGAGCCACTGCACGGTTTCAATCGCGCTCAGCACGCCCAGCATGCCGTCATAGCGGCCCGCATTACGAACCGTGTCCAGATGCGAGCCCAGCAGCAGCGCAGGTGCGCCAGGCTGGGCCGCGTCGTAGCGGCCGCAGATATTGCCGACTTCATCCTGCCAGACCGTCATACCGGCGGCCTGCATCCACTCACCGACGCGCGCGTTGGCACGCAGGTGTTCCGGCGACAGATAAACCCGTGTCAGCCCTTGTTCGCTTTCACTGATCTCAGCCAGCGCATCACAGCGCGCCATCACGCGCCGGGCGGCAACCTGAGCCTCGCTGGCATTCATCATCATGCATGGCTCCCGTAGTGGTTCCATGCCGCCTGCGAGCCCGCGCCCTGTGGCGTGCGGTAACCGACATGCGACAACACCATTTCCAGCGCGGCCAGGGTTTGCATCACGCAGTCTTTGCGCGCGTTGTAACCCATCGTGCCGATGCGCCAGACTTTGCCATGCAGCGGACCAAACGACGTGCCGATTTCAATGCCGAAATCTTCCAGCATCAGCTTACGGACCTCATCGCCATTGACGCCCTGAGGGATCACTACGCCCAGCACGTTACTCATTTTGTTGCTGAGATCGCCAAAGGTTTCCAGCCCCATCCCCTGAATGCCTTTTAACATCGCTTCGCCGTGCAGCTTGTGGCGCGCAATCCCGTTATCCAGCCCTTCCTGCAGAATCAGACGCGCGCATTCACGCGCGCCGAACAGGGCGCTGGTCGCTTCAGTGTGGTGATTGAGGCGTTCCGGGCCCCAGTAATCCATGATCATGCCGAGATCGAAATAGTTGGAGTAGATCATCTCGTCATCGCCATCCTGGTGCGCATCCGTGCGGATCCCCTGCTCTACGCATTTGCGCTGGCGGATCACCGCTGCCATCTCATCGCTCAGCGTGATCGGCGAAGTTCCGGACGGGCCACCCAGGCATTTCTGCATGCCGGCGGACACCGCGTCCAGGCCCCATGCATCGGTTTCCAGCGCATTGCCCGCCAGCGACGCCGTGGCATCGGTGTAAAACAGCACACCATATTTTTTGCAGATCGCCCCCAGCTCCGCCAGCGGCTGCAGCATAGTGGTTGAGGTATCGCCCTGTACGGTCAACAGCAAACGCGGTTTTACTTTTTTAATCGCATCTTCGATCTGATCGGGCGTAAACACCTCTCCCCACGGCACCGCAATGGTGTGCACATCGGCCCGGCAGCGACGGGCGATTTCACACAGCAGATGACCAAAACGGCCATAGACCGGCACCAGCACCTTATCGCCAGGGCGAATCGCCGACAGCAGGATCGCTTCAATACCGGCGCGTGAGGTACCGTCGATCAGCAGCGTCCAGCGGTTTTCGGTGCGGAACACGCCGCGATAGAGCGCCATCACTTCATTCATGTAATGGGTCATCGCCGGATCATATTGTCCGAGCAACTGGCTCGACATCGCGCGCAGCACACGCGGATCGGCGTTGATCGGACCGGGGCCCATTAACAGGCGCTGAGGCGGATTAATTTGCGAAAATTGAGAGATATCCATAGTGAATTCCTTGTTAAGCACTCACAGACGCACAGAGGAAATAAACTGCTTTAGCTCCGCCGTCTGCGGATGGGCAAACAGTGTTTTGCTGTCCCCCTGTTCCCAGACGCGCCCCTGATGCATAAAGACCACACGATCGCCCACATCGCGGGCGAAGTTCATTTCATGGGTGACGAGAATTAACGTCATGCCTTCGGCGGCAAGTTGCTCCAGCACTTTCAGCACTTCGCCGACCAGCTCCGGGTCCAGGGCTGAGGTGATCTCATCACACAGTAATACCCGGGGTTCCATGGCCAGTGCGCGGGCAATGGCTACGCGCTGTTGCTGTCCGCCTGACAGGCTGGACGGGTAATAATCCAGCCGCTCGCCCAGCCCCACTTTTTCCAGCATACGGGCTGCCAGTTCGCGGCACTCGGCCTGACTTTTTTTCAGAACCCGACGCGGTGCCAGCATGACGTTTTCCAGCGCCGTCATATGTGGGAACAGGTTGAAGTTCTGAAATACCATCCCTACGGAGCGGCTGATTTCGCGCGCCTGTGAGTCGCGGTCGGTGATGGTCATGCCGCCGAGTTTAATGCTGCCATCCTGATAGCCTTCCAGCCCGTTCATGCAGCGCAACAGTGTACTTTTGCCGGAACCGCTGCGACCGATAATCGAGATCACTTCTCCCATATCGATATCCAGATCCACGCCCTTCAAAACATGGTTGGTGCCGTAATACTTCTGGACCTGATTAATGGTGATGAGCGGCATTGAATTTTTTCTCCAGATACTGGCTGTAACGCGACAGCGGATAACACATCAGGAAGTAGCCCAGTGCCACCAGCCCAAAGACTTTAAACGGCTGGTAGGTCACGTTATTCAAAATGGTGCCGGCTTTGGTCAGCTCGACAAATCCGATAATGGAGGCCAGCGCGGTGCCTTTAATCACCTGCACGGCAAACCCCACTGTCGGGGCAATCGCAATGCGAATCGCCTGAGGCGCAATCACCCGCGTGAGCGTCTGACCAAAGTTCAGGCCGAGGCAGCGTGACGCTTCCCACTGCCCTTTTGGCAGCGCCTGAATACTGCCGTGCCAGATATCCAGCAAATAGGCGCTGGTATAAAAGGTCAGCGCCAGCGACGCAGCGGTCCAGGGCGCAACGTCGATGCCAAACAGCCCGACGCCAAAGAAAGCCAGAAACAGCTGCATCAGCAGCGGTGTGCCCTGGAACAGCTCGGTGTACGCGCGAATGATTCGCGTCAGCCATTTACGCTTTAACAGACGTAAAAACAGCAGAGGTAACGTCACGAGCGTACCGCCTAAAAAGGCCACCAGCGACAGGGCAATCGTCCAGCGCGCGGCCAGCAGCAGGTTGCGCACGATGTCCCAGTCGGTAAAGGTTGTCATCATGCCTGCACCCCCAGCCACTTGCGGCCAATCGCCAGCAGCAGCTGACGCATTACTATCGACAACGCCAGGTAGATCAACGTGGTCACCGAGTAGACTTCGAAACTCAAAAACGTGCGTGACTGAATCAGGTTGGCGGCAAAGGTCAGCTCCTCGTAGGAGACCTGCGAGACGACCGACGATCCCAGCATCACAATGATGCACTGACTCACCAGCGCCGGATAAATCCGTTGCAGCGACGGTGGCAACACCACGCGCAGAAAGGTCTGGCTGCGCGTTAATCCCAGCACCCGACCGGCTTCCCACTGCCCTTTTGGCGTGACCTGAATGCCCGCCCGGATAATTTCCGTGCTGTAGGCACCCAGATTAACCAGCATCGCCAGCAGTGCGGCTTCCCCTGCGGTGAGTTTCAGCCCCAGGTTGGGTAAACCGAACACAATAAAGAACAGCTGCACCACAAACGGCGTATTACGAATCAGTTCGACATAGATGCCCCACAGGCGGCTTAACCAACTGGGTTTACCGCTGCGCAGCGCCGCGCCGATAATGCCGATACTGACGCCGCCGACCGTCGCCAGCACCGTTAACTGGATCGTTACCCACAGGCCGGAGAGCAACTCCGGCCAGTACGGCAACAATGCAGGGAAATTAAGTTGCCCGGTCATTGCCCCGTCCTTATGCGCCCAGGTTGGCTGGCAGCGGCGCTTTCAGCCACTCTTCGGACATTTTGTTCAGCGTGCCGTCTTTAATGCCCTGGTCGATCAGCGCATTCACTTTCTCTTTCAGTGCCGGCTCGTCTTTTTTCAGTCCGATATAGCACGGCGAGTCTTTCAGCATGAACTGCGCAACAGGGGCTTTAGCCGGGTTCTGACGCGTAATGGCTGCGACGACCAGGTTGCCGGTAGCGACATACTGCACCTGTCCGGAGAGATAGGCTGATAACGTGGTGTTGTTATCTTCATAACGTTTCACCTGCGCGTCTTTCGGTGCCACCTCGCTCAGCACCATATCTTCCACCGCACCACGGGTGACACCCACCGACTTGCCGCTCAGCGCCGCGGGATCTTTCAGATGATCGCCTTTAGGTCCAAAAACGCCCAGAAAGAACGGCGCGTAAGCCCGGCTGAAATCAATTACCTTTTCACGCTCAGGATTTTTCCCCATGCTGGAGATCACCAGATCCACCTTGTCCGTCTGCAGATAAGGCACACGGTTGGCACTGCTGACCGGCACCAGTTGCAACTTAAGTTTCATCTGTTTGGCCAGATACTTTGCCATGTCGATGTCATAGCCCTGCGGTTGCAGATCGGTTCCTACGGAGCCAAACGGTGGGAAATCCTGCGGCACTGCCACCCGCAGTACGCCGCGTTTCTGGATGTCCTGCAGTTGATCCGCCAGCACGCTGCCAGCCTGTGCCATCAGTACGGCTGCCGCGACAACGGCCATTAATACTTTTTTCATTATGCACCCCGGTGAGATTATGTGAAACAAAAGATTCTTATGATTGGCATTCTGCAACTAATGTGCCAACGCAACGGGAGGGAGATAAATGCGGATTAACGCTGAAATGGCGGCTTTTACTAAGCTCGATACGATTCCCGAGTCACCCCGGGAGACGGTCCAAAAAGGGGCAAAGCACCAAAATGGTGCCTGCTAACGGTGCTCCAGCTCATCAAGGTGCTGATAAAGATCGGCAATCTGATGAATACGCGGCCGCCCCAGCGCCAGTAATTCATGCAGCAGGGCGTTGGCGAGCAGGTTCACCAGGCTCATGGCCGAGGCGTAGCTGTCGAAGGCGGAGACGCTGTCCAGCGGGGCGCAAAACTGCCAGCGCGCCAGTGAAATCACGTTCTGCGCCTGGGGCTCACACAGCGCCAGTACCGGAATCCTTGCGCTTTGCAGCTGCTGCATTAACGGCTGAATAATGCGGGTGCGGCGGCGAAACGCAATCACGACCACCATGTCCTCCGGCGTGATGTCCACCAAATCCTCTGCCAGCGTCTGGCCCGGCTGGGGCAGAATATGCACCTGAGCACGCGTCTGAATGAGCTGCTGACGCAGATGCAGCGCCACCGGATAGGCATTACGCATGCCAACAATATAGATACGTTTTGCCTGCGCCAGCTGGGCGATCACATCGGCGAATTGCTGGGGATCAATGCTGTTAACCCATTGTGTCAGATTGGCCATTTCCTGCTTGTAATGCCGCGACAGCAGGGTATTTCCCTGCACCGCATCCCGGTTATCCGTTAACGGCATACCGCTCTGGCGCAGGGTACGGAGCTCATCGCGCATGTCTTTATATTTGTCATAGCCCAGGCGCTTAAACAGTCGGCTCACCGTGGCTTTTGAGACACCGCTCAGGCGTGCCAGCTCGGCACTGTTATAGCTAATCAGGTCATCAAAGTGGTCAAAAATAAAGTCGGCTATACGCTGCTCCTGCGGCGAAAGCTGGGGGTAATGCGTTCTGAGTCGCTCATCAAGCTGTTTCATTCAGGTCCTGTAACTTTTGTTTCAATCGCGGGATTGCCACAGAAGCTAGCATAATTTGGGCCAGATAAACCTGTCCAGAGACGTTGTCTTCTTAAAAACTGGAACGGCTCTTGCTTAACCTTTTGCTTTGTACCCTGAAAAACAGAATGAGAAGAGCATGATTCAGAGCAATTTGGCCCCGTTAGGCATGGCCGTGACGCCGCATCATCTGGCCAGTGAAAGTGCGCTGGCGGTACTGCGGGAAGGGGGGAACGCGATTGAGGCCATGGTGGCCGCCGCGGCGACGATTGCGGTGGTCTATCCGCACATGAATGGGCTGGGCGGTGACGGATTCTGGCTGATCATGCCAGGCAAAGGCGATCCGGTTGGCATTGATGGCAGTGGCAGAGCGGGTTCGCTGGCGAATTTTGACTTCTATAAGGGGGAAACCCATATCCCTCATCGTGGGCCTAAAGCGGCCCTGACGGTGGCGGGCACGGTGAGCGGCTGGCAGGCGGCACTGGACCTGTCCGCAGAACTGGGGGGAACCACCCTGCCTTTACCGCGCTTACTCCGCGATGCTGTTCGCTATGCTGCCGATGGCATTCCCGTCACCGCCTCACAAGCCGCGGCGACGCGGACGAAGCGCGACGAGCTACAGCATCTGCCTGGCTTTGCCGCCACGTTTTTACCGGACGGCGATGTGCCAGCGGAAGGCAGCCGTTTCACCCAGCCTGATTTAGCCCGTACATTGAGCCTGCTGAGCGAAGAAGGTCTGGACAGTTTTTATCGCGGCACGCTGGCACAGCACCTTGCGGAAGAAATGGTCAATCTGGGCATTCCCATCACCCTGGCGGATTTACAGCAGCAACGGGCTCGCCGCGTCACGCCGCTCCATATTCGCCACAGCGAAGGCGATATCTGGAATATCACGCCACCGACACAAGGTATGGTGTCGCTGGCCATACTGGGCATCACGGATCATCTGGACATGGCGAACGCAGATGAGGTGCAGACGATCCACCGTATCGTCGAAGCCACCAAAAAAGCGTTTGCCCTTCGGGATCAGCATATTACCGATCCCCGCCATGTGGTTGAGGATCTGCAGGCACTGCTTGACGGCGAAACCCTCGCCACCCTCGCCAGCCAGATTCAGGATGATCGCGCTGCGCCCTGGGGAACCGGTCGCGGGCCTGGCGATACCGTCTGGATGGGCGTGATGGACAGCAGCGGGCTTTCCGTTTCCTTTATCCAAAGTATTTATCATGAGTTTGGCAGCGGTGTAGTGGTGCCCGGCACCGGACTTGTCTGGCAAAACCGGGGCGCGGCTTTTAGCCTCGATCCCGACCATATGCTGGCGCTGGCGCCCGGTAAACAACCCTTCCATACGCTGAATCCTGCCGCCGCACGCCTGAAGGATGGTCGCACCATGGTATACGGCTCCATGGGCGGCGATGGCCAGCCGCAAACTCAGGCAGCCATTTTTACCCGCCATGTTATTCAGCGCCTGCCGCTGCAGCAGGCCGTTAGCGCACCTCGCTGGCTGCTGGGGCGGACCTGGGGCCAGCTGTCGGACTCGCTCAAACTGGAAAGTCGCTTCGCGCCCGACACCCTGGAGGCGCTACGTGCGTTAGGACATGACGTGGAGTCGCTGCCGGCCTACAGTGAGGCCGTCGGCCATGCAGGTGCCATTGTTCGTCACAACAACGGTATGTTTGAAGGCGCAAGCGATCCGCGCAGCAACGGCAGCGCCGCCGGTTTCTGACAGGAGTAAATCATGAATCAGAGTGACTGGGCAGCCTATATTGCCCAAATGGAGCAAATCCTGAACGTGGAACTGGACGAAGATCGCCGTGTCGCCCTGCTACAACAGATGACGCGCATTGCCGATATGGCGGCCCCGTTGATGGCTTATCCGCTGGACGACCGGCTCGAAGTCGCAGGAGTGTACAAAGCATGAGACCAGACGAGGTTTCCATTCAGGCACTTCAGCAGGCGATTCAGCACGGTGATATCAGCGCCCGTGAAGTGGCGGAGCAGACACTGACCGCGATTGAGAAACAGAATCCGCAGCTTAATGCCTGGACGGATATCACCGCAACGCGGATGGTGCAGGAAGCGGATGCGATAGACAAGCAACGCCTGCGCGGCGAGAACTTGCCGCCGCTGGCAGGCATTCCCTATGCGGTAAAAAACCTGTTTGACGTGCAGGGGTACACTACCCTGGCGGGGGCCAGACTGTTTCGTCAGCGTCCGGCCGCAACCCGGGATGCCTTTGCCATCACCCAACTTCAGCAGGCCGGTGCCCTGCTTTCCGGCATGGTCAACATGGATGCCTATGCCTACGGTTTTACCACCGAAAATACCCACTACGGGGCGACGCACAACCCGCATGATCTGGCGCGCATTGCGGGCGGCTCATCCGGCGGTTCGGCCGCCGCCGTGGCAGCGGGGCTGGTGCCTTTCTCGCTGGGGACGGACACCAACGGCTCAATCCGCGTTCCGGCTTCCCTGTGTGGGATTTTTGGCCTGAAACCGACTTTTGGCCGTTTATCCCGCAGCGGCAGCCATCCGTTTGTCGCCAGTCTGGATCATATCGGTCCCTTTGCCCGTCGGGTGGACGATCTGGCCCTGGTTTACGATCTGCTGCAAGGGCACGACAGCACGGATGCCTTCCAGGCCGATCGCCCGCTGGCAGCCACCTTACCGCAGCTGAAAAATGGTGCACAGGATTTGCGCTGCGCCGTACTGGGCGGCTTCTTTTCGACCTGGTGTAATGATGATGCCCGCGCGGCGCAATTACAGGTGGCGCAGGCGTTACAGGCTCAGGACGACGTGGTAATCGCGGAGGCTGAGTTAGCGCGCTCGGCCGCCTTTATTATGACCGCCTCTGAAGGCGGCAATCATTACCTGCCTGCGCTGCGTCAGCAGCCCGACCTGTTTGAGCCCCATTCGCGTGAACGCCTGCTGGCTGGTGCGATGCTGCCCGCGGCATGGTATGTTCAGGCCCAGCGCTTCCGCCGCCACTTTCAGCAGCAGGTCGTCCCGCTGTTTGCGCAGTACGATGTGCTTATCGCCCCTGCCACGCCATGTAGCGCGCCGTTAATTGGTCAGGAAACGATTGCCATTAACGGGCAGAATCTGCCGACGAAGGCCAGCATGGGCATGCTGACGCAGCCGATCTCCTTCCTTGGACTTCCCGTCTGTACTGTGCCGATGACGACGGCGAGCGGTTTACCGATTGGCGTACAGTTAATTGGCGCCCCCTTTAACGAACAGGCTGTCTTACGCGCAGCCTGTGCCCTTGAACAACAAGGACTGACATTTTCGCCCACCCGCAGGGCAGGAGCACAATGAATACTGACGCGATTAATCTTCCCGAGGTGCTGAACGCCGTTACCGCCGCGTTCTACCGTTATGAAAAGGCGCTGACGGGCAACGACATTGCCGTCCTGGATGAGCTGTTCTGGCACGATCCGCGGACCGTGCGCTTAGGCGCTGGCGAGAACCTGTACGGCATTGATGAAATCCGCGCGTTTCGCGCGGCAAGACCGTCAGCGGGGCTGGACCGCATGCTGCGCAATACGGTGATCACCACGTTTGGTGACGCGTATGCGGTGTGCAGCACCGAATTTACCCGGGCGGGCACGGAGAAAATTGGCCGTCAGCAACAGACCTGGGTGAAGTTTCCGCAGGGCTGGCGCATCGTAGCAGCGCAGGTCAGTCTGATGAGCTAAGCCCGGCGGAGCAGTCATATGTTAAGGCCGGGAGGCCTGAGTCTAACGCTTCACGTCGCGAAAGCGCTCAACTGCAACCCCTACGCCGCCCTACAGGGCGGCGAGCTCGCCTAACCAGGCGATCATTGCCTCTGCGCCAGGCTGGTTCAGCGTGCGATTCGGCCAGGCCAGATAATAGGGCTTGCTGAGCGGCAACGCGAGCGCATCTACAATGACCAGTTCGCCCCGGTCCAGCACCTGGGCGATCATCCGGCGCTGTCCCAGCAGCACACCAGCGCCGGCCACGGCGGCATCAATCGCCAGCGAGGTCAGGTTAAAGGTCATGGCTGGACGAGCTGCTGGCACAGCCATTCCTTTCGCCTCAAACCAGCCCGACCAGTCTGGCAAAAAGCGCCCTTCTTTGCCCCAGTCGAGATGAATCAGCGGCGCATGCCGTAACAGATCCTCGCGGGAAAAGGCGTCGATCAGCCGCGGGCTGGCGACCGGGAGCACCTCATCATGAAACAGATACGCTTTATTCAGTCTGGGATACGCCTCCTCGCCGAAACACATCACAAAGTCGGCTGGCGTTTGAGCAAAATCCACCTCCGCGTGCGTGCCATGTAAGGAAAGACTGACATCCGGACAGCGTTCACGCCAGCGGCACAGATGTGGCAACAGCCATTTCGACGCCAGCGCCGGCAGCGTGTAAAGCGTAAGCTGTGCGGCGGTCTCAGTGCGTCCTATGTTACGCTGACCAAGCTGGAGAACCGCAAAGGCTTCCGTGACATAGCGAAGATACTGCTTGCCCGTCTCCGTCAGCATCACGCCCTGTTGCGTACGTAAAAACAGGACGCAGCCAAGATGATCTTCAAGCTGGCGAATTTGCTGGCTCACCGCCGCAGGGGTTAAGGCCAGCTGTGCCGCGGCCCTGGTCAGGCTGCCGGTTTCCGCAGCCACTTTAAATGACTGAATCACGTTGATTTTAGGCAAGCGCGATGACGGGTTGGGCATTAAGCATTCCTTATCAGGGTATTAACGATTTATTGGTATTCAGCTGATGCCGGGCAGGCTAGTGTGACAATTCATCCCTTCATTATGAGACCGCGACGATGCCCAAAGCCCTGGTACGTACTGACTTACATCCTCTGACCGACCACGCCTGGCGTCAAGACTGTCGCAGGCAACTTAATCAACACGGCGCGCTGGTGTTGCGGCATTTTTTGCAGCCTGCCGCCCTGCAGGCCATCGTCGCAGAAGGCAATGCGCAGCGCGATCGGGCTTATTACACTGTCAGTCAGCACAACGTTTACCTGATGAAAACGGAGGCCGGCTTCAGCGACAGCCATCCACGCAACCGCGAAGTAAACAGCACCAAAGGGTGCATTACGGACGATATGATTGCAGCGGATTCCCCGCTGCGTCAGCTGTATGACGATGCGCTGTTTCAGTCTTTCTTATGCGAAGTGCTGGACGAAGAGGCGCTGTATCCCTACGCCGACCCGTTGTCTTCGATTAACCTGCACTATGCGCCACAGGGTAAAGAGCTGGGATGGCATTTTGACAACTCCTCGTTTGCCATCACGTTGCTGGTGCAGAAACCGCTGGGCGGTGGACGGTTTCAGTATGTGAAAGACCTGCGGGATGCTGATGCAGGCGAAATGAATTACGCGGGCGTGGCCGCCGTGCTCGATGAACAGCACGCCGTCGATGAACTGGCTATGGATGCCGGTGACCTGGTACTGTTTCGTGGGCGAAATTCACTGCATCGCGTGACGCCCACAGAAGGCGACGTCACGCGCATGCTGGCGGTGCTGGCCTACAATACCGCGCCCGGCATCGCCCTGTCGGAAACGGCCCGCCTGACGTTTTACGGCCGGTTGTAAACCGCACCCGCAAACGTTTTTGCCGATCATCTGGCCGCGCGGCGCGCTCCACCCTGCGTGGCTTTATTGGTGGACGTTACCGCCATCCACTGACGCAGGTTTTGTAGCATTGCCATACAGCGTTCAAGCTGTTCAAGACTGACAAACTCATCTGCTTTGTGTCCCTGTTCCATGCTTCCCGGCCCGCAGACCAACGTGGCTACCCCAATCTCGTCAAATAATCCCCCTTCGGTGCCAAAGGCGACCGTAGCGAAGTCGTTATGTCCGCTCCACTGCGCCAGCCAGCGGGCAAAGTCGGTCTGCGGATCGGTCAATAAGCCGGGGTAGTCGCTCAGTGGTTGAAAGGTAATGTTGCACAACGGTTCAGTGCGCTGCATTTCAGGCACCAGTTCTGCTTCGGCGAAGTGGCGTACGCTGTCATACAGCGCCTGAGCATCCGTACCGGGCAGCGTTCGCCACTCCATATCAAACTGGCAGGTCTCAGGAACAATATTCAGTGCTGTCCCGCCCTGAATCGTGCCAATCTGCAGCGTGCTGTAAGGCGGTTCAAACCGTTCGTCACGTTGCAGCTTTAACGCTTCTTCCTGCTGCAAAAGATGCGCAATTAACCGGGCGGCGTAGTGAACCGCATTCACGCCCTGATGCGTATAGGCAGAGTGGCAGGCGTGGCCCTGCACCCGACAGCGCACCGCCCGTTTTCCCTTATGTCCGTAAACCGGCTGCATGGCGGTCGGCTCACCCACAATACACATCGCCGGTTTTGCCGGTGAGGCATTGAGCATCGCCACCAGCGAGCGCACGCCCAGGCACCCCACCTCTTCGTCACAGGAAAACGCCAGATGCAAAGGCATGCGCAGAGGCTGCTGAAGAAACGCATCCAGCATGGCCAGCACGCAGGCAATAAAGCCTTTCATATCGGCGCTTCCCCGACCGTAATATCGTCCGTCACGTTCCGTCAGGGCGAAAGGCGGCACGGACCAGTTTTGCCCCTCAACCGGCACCACGTCCGTATGCCCTGACAGCATAACGCCGCCTTCGCCCTCCGGCCCCAGACGCGCATACAGATTGGCTTTTTTACCGCTGTCGTCATACAGCCACTGCGTCGTTATGCCTCTGTCAGTCAGGTAGTCGTCAATAAACTGGATCAGGGCCAGGTTTGACACCCGACTGGTTGTGTCAAAGGCCAGCAGGGAGGCCAGAAGCGCCCGTAACGTCTCATTCATCGCCGGGCACACCATAGGCCGGTGCCTCACGCGGATCCAGCGCGCGCGTGACATAGGCTTCCATCTGAGGTTCATAGGCAAGCCACAGTTGTGTCAACTGCCCGACAGGGTCGTGCCCGGTCCAGTCGATGCGCAGATCCACCAGCGGCCAGGGATAATCATCCACGAGTTTGAGCGCAGCAGAATGTAACGGCCCGGCTTCTCCGCCTGCCGCCACGCCGGCCTGAAGGGCGGCAAGTAGCCGACTGGCCAGTTCACCGGAGGCCGCTTCAAAGGCCGCGCACATGGATGCCGTTACGCCCTTGTTCGCCAGCATATTGCCTGCGGCGATACAGTTTTTTCCTTCGGCCATGCTCCAGATACCCAGCGTCTTGCTGCCACTGAAAAACGCCGTGTTACCCTGAATATCAATCGCGGCGACCTGGCGGTAATCACTGAATCTGTCGCCAGCCAGCGCCCGCTTTAGCGCCACGTTCAGATCGCTGCCCTGATCCAGATGCAACAGAATCTGCTGCCCCAGAGAGGGCAACGTAATATTCTGGCTGGATACGGCACCCACGCCGGCCTGGAGCCAGGGACAGCGCGCGCCTACCGCAATGCTGGATGAACTGATAGCGATGCCGAGCTGACCGGTTTCTTCACACCGTGCCGTCACTGATAAGGTCATTGGTCTGCTCCACGTTTCCAGTCATCCGGAATCACCGCAATGACATCAATTTCCATCAGCCACTGCGGCTGTGCCAGAGCCGAAATCACCAGCCCTGTTGAGACGGGGAAAACACCTTTTAGCCACTTTCCGACTTCCCGGTAGACCGGTTCGCGATAACGCGGGTCGACAATATATGTGGTGGTTTTAACAATATGCGACAGATCGCTCCCCGCCTCTTCCAGCAGTTGCTTCACATTTTTCATCGCCTGCGCCGCCTGCGCGGCCGGATCGCCCAGGCCAATCAGATTACCGTCGAAGTCAGTGCCGACCTGGCCGCGCAGGTACACCGTGTTACCTGCACGTACGGCCTGGCAAAGATCGTTGTCCAGCGTTTGATTAGGGTACGTTTCTTTGGTGTTAAACATCCGAATACGAGTATGGGTTGGCATAACAGCAGTCTCCTGGTTCAGTTTTCTGACGCGGCACGGTAATCCTGATATTGGCGCTGGATAGCAATATGGTCGGCAACATACTTTGCGTCATGCCACACGCCCCAGATAAACGAGGAGCCGCGGCGCGACTGCCAGGGCAGCCCGAGGAAATAGAGTCCGGACTCCGGGGAGACGCCGCGTTGATGGAGAGGTCTGTTTTTCTCGTCAAAGGCGTTAACCTTCAGCCAGGTATAATCCGTGGCATAGCCTGTCGCCCAGATGAGCGTCGTGATCCCTGCGCGGACCAGATTGAGCGACTGCACAGGATGCGAGACGCTTTCCGGATCGGGCAGAAAGGTGCGTGCGGCCGGATCCTCAGGTAAATTCAGGCCATGGCGTTCAACCCAGGCATCGGCCGCATCCAGCAGGGATAAATAGTTTTCATCGCCTGCGGCAATGTTTTGCGCCAGATCGGGCTTAAAGGTCACGACCTCGCCGGAAAAGCGCTCCGTCAATCCGACCAGGTTGATGCCCTGCTCCGCCAGTTTGCGAAAGTCGACGGTATGCCCGCCGCGCGCGCCGCTGACCGCGATGGTGACGTGTTCTTTCCCCGGTTGGCTGGCTGCCGCATCCCACAGGCCAAGGACTCCTAACCACCAGCAAAAGTCCCGGTTGCGATAGCGGCGAGGCGGACGATCGTGGGGACCAACGGAGAGCCACACGTCTTTTCCTGCACGCTGAAGCTCATCGGCAATCTGCACCCCTGACGAGCCCGCGCCGATAACCAGCACACCACCTTCAGGCAGTTGTTGCGGGTTACGGTAGTCCGCCGAATGTAACTGGGTGAACCGTGTATCCGTGGGCGCAATGGCGGGAATCACAGGCTTCTGAAAAGGCCCTGTGGCGACGACTACGCGCCGGGCAACGATCGGACCAGCGGAGGTTGAGACGTCGAACCCGCTGCGCCCGACACGCGGTACCACGCTGATGACTTCGACGCCCGTTTTGACAGGCGCCTCGATCTGCTGCACATACGCTTCAAAATAGTCAGCAATCTGTTCTTTAGGCACAAAGCTGTCAGGATCCTGCCCCGGAAAAGTCATGCCGGGAAACCGATCGTGCCAGGCCGGGCCGTTGGCGACCAGCGAGTCCCAGCGCCGGGTCCGCCACGCTTCGGCAATACGATTTTTTTCCAGCACGCAATGCGGAATGCCGAGCCGCCCCAGATGCTCGCTCATGGCGATGCCGGCCTGCCCTGCCCCAATCACCAGGGTATCTGTTTCTTGCTCTGATATTGTCATTCCATCATCCTCAAGCCCGACGTTTTAATGACGTGTTCCTGACACGCGCCAGCGCCAAGACTATTTGAGGCAGATGAATGGGTAAAATATTATAAAGCTAATATCTGAATAAGAAATTAATAAGCAGAAGATACGTGCCCGGTTATTAAAGCCACTCAGCGAATAAAGCGCGAAATTAGCCGATGAGATTTACCGCAAATACATTTCTTTTTCTTACCAAACAGCACGGTAATTGCGCGGCACTTTTTACACGGTGGGCCCCAACGCACTATTCTGGCAATAGTCCATAAAAAGTTTTGTCGGTCGCGTCGGTTCATTATGACTTAACCAGGCCATGATTAACGTCGAGGCTTCCATATCATCTTCAATATCAATCTGCGCCAGCTTTTCACCGTCATAAGTCACATCAGTGCAGGGGCGTGTGACCAGAACTGAAAACCCCAGCCCCTGTCCTACCATGCAACGCACCATTTCAATGGAGGGCGAACTGTAGGCTACCTGCGGGTGGTACCCTTTGCTTTTGAAAATATTGATGAAGTAATTCCTGCTGGGTACCGCATCCAGCAAAATCATAGGTTCCTGACTCAGCTCACGCAGCGTGACCAGGGATTTTTGTGCCAGTGGATGGTTTACCGGCAGGAGTGCGTAAGGTTTATGCGGGGCGTTTAACGTGGTTTTTTGAATGGTGTTATCCAGCTCGAGATCGTAGAGAAAAGCCAGATCAAAACGTCCGCGATGGAGTCCATGCATCAGTTCATGCTGCTCGCCGTCGTACAGTTCAATGGTAATATCCGGATAGTGTTTTTTAAACCCGGCTATCAGTTTGGGCATATACAGCGGCGCCGCAGATTCAAAACATCCCACCGCAATCGTGCCTGAAATCAGGGTGTTATCTGCACGTGAGTTTTGCTCAAACTCGTGTGTCAGACGTAGCAGCTCCTGCGCCTTTTCGTAAAAACGGCGGCCGCCAGGCGTCAGCGAAACACCCTGTGCGTGATGGCGGATGAGCAGTTGCTGATCGAAGGCGTCCTCCAGGTTTTTGATGGAAACGGAAATGGAGGGCTGGGCGATATGCAACTGACGCGAGGCTTCCGCAATGCTTTCCGTCTCCACCACGGCGACGAAATATCTGAGCTGTTTAAGTGTAAAGCGACTCATGGCGTTACCTCTGTTTTTTATGGTCAGCAAGACACCTTGCTTCGTTCCGGCCTAAGCAGCACTGCAAATGCTGTGCCACTTACCTGCCCGTTCCACCTGAACGCCGTTTATGTATTAACGCCATTCCACCTGTTTTTTTACGTCTGGCAGAAACGTAATCATCAAAAAGAAATTGCACCAATAACTCTCACCCTGCGTCGCAATGATCAGCGTGCTGCCCTAAATAAGCGCAAACAGGGAAAGAATACGTTAATTATTGCCCGGCCCTGTTAAAAAGACACCGTTTAAAAAGGGATATAACAGTTGGATAGTTTTTTTAAAATCAGAAGCCAGCAAATTACTAATTGCTATCGTTCCCGTCCTGCCGCCATAGTGAATTACAGAATTATTCACCCCTTCTGTTTAATGTGAGCAAGCCCATGACATTTAACTGGAACTATATGTTCAGTCTGTTTAGCGACGCTAATTTTTGGCTGGCGACATGGACTGTCATCAAACTGAGCCTGCTGACCTGGGGAACGAGCATTATTGCGGGATTTATCCTGGCGCTGGCCAAGCAGTCGCGCCATCCCTTATTGACGCTGCCGGCCCGGTTTTATATCTGGCTCTTTCGCAGCCTGCCTTTGCTGGTGCTGCTGATCTTTGTTTATAACCTGCCTCAGGCATTGCCCGCCACGTCGACGGTACTGAGCGATCCATTCTGGGCAGGATTTATTGCGCTGACCATGTGTGAAAGCGCCTATATCGCAGAGATTCACCGTGGCGGGCTGCTGGCGATTCCCAAAGGCCAGAGCGAGGCTGCCCGGGCACTGGGATTACGCTATGCAGGCATTCAGTGGCGCATCATTATCCCGCAGGCACTGCGTGTGGCCTTACCGGCACTGGCGAATGAATACATCGCGATCGTGAAGCTGACGTCACTGGTCTCTGTTATCTCGCTTACCGAAATTTTGATGGTCGGCCAGCGACTCTACTCGCAAAACTTTCTGGTCATGGAAACCATGGCGGCGGTGGCCTTCTATTACGTGCTGATCGTTACCGTCTTTGACTTCCTGCTGAAACAGCTGGAGCGCTATCTGGACGTGACACAACGCCAACCGTCCGGCAAACCTGATGCACATCTTTTCGAACTCGCACAACGCGCAGCGGTGAATCCTGTCCGTCAGGCGTTTCACGCCAGCGGACCAGCGTTGCAGGCCCTGCGTCTGCACAAGGCTTACAACAATGTTGAAGTGCTGGGCGCCGTTAACCTGCAGATCCATCCTGGCGAAGTGGTTTCCGTAATCGGGCCTTCAGGTTCAGGAAAAACTACGCTGATTCGCCTGCTTAATGGTCTGGAGCAGATCGATAACGGTGAAATTCGTATTAACGGAAAACCCTTTATTCATCTCAGTCAGCAGGGAGAGCAACGCAAGCCACGCTTCGTTGAGCATGCAGAGCATCGTCTTAATATCGGGATGGTCTTTCAGAGCTTTAATTTGTTCAGTCATCTCAGCGTTATGGACAACCTGTTGCTGGCGCCTCGCTATCACAAGCTCGCGCCTGCCGCGGTATTAAAACAGCAGGCTGCTGCGCTGCTTTTTAAAGTCGGCATGCTCGACCATGCGTGGAAGTACCCTCATCAGCTCTCCGGCGGTCAGCAGCAACGCGTGGCTATCGCACGTGCCTTGATGATGCGTCCGCAAATCATGCTGTTCGATGAACCCACCTCTGCACTGGATCCCGAAAAAGTGAATGAAGTGCTTCAGGTCATTGAAGCCCTGGCAAGCGAGGGCATCACCATGGTGATCGTGACTCATGAGATGAACTTCGCCTTCAAGGTGTCTGACCGGATTGTCTTTATGGAAAAAGGACGCGTGGTCTGTGACGACGCGCCGCAGGCTCTACGCGATGGCCAGCATCCGCGCGTGGAAGCTTTTCTGAAGGATGTCTCGCTGGCGTAACGATGTATTAATCACGAGGGCACGACCATGATTGAACAGTGGCAGGTAGATCAGTATCACCAGCAGGGATTTCTGGTAGTTGAAAATGTCCTGACAAGCGATGAAATCGCAGCGCTACAACACGACTTTGACCAGTGGGTTGAGGAAAGCCGCAGCCAGAATGCGCCCTGGGGCGATACGCAGGATGGGCGTCCGCGTTTCGATATTGAGAGCGATCACCGTGCCGATCATCCTTCTTTGCGCCGCGTCAGCTCACCGAACGATATCTCTGCCGCCTATCGCCATGCGGCACTGCATTCACGTATGGCGCAGATTGCCGGACAGTTAATCGGGGGCAGCGGTGCACGCTATCATCACAGTAAGATCAACTCGAAACTGCCCCATACCGCAACGAAAGTGGAGTGGCACCAGGATTTCCTGTTCACCCCGCACAGCAACGACGATATCGTGACCGCGCTGCTGATGGTCAGTGAGGTCACGCAGGAAAATGGTCCGCTGAACGTGGTGCCGGGCAGCCATCAGGGGCCGCTTTATTCACACTGGCAGGGTGGCCGCTTTACCGGTGCCGTTGATCCCGCAGTGGTGAAAGAACAGTGCCAACAACCTACCGCCTGTTTTGGTCCCTCGGGTTCTGTGTGCTTTATGCATACCCGACTGCTGCACGCCTCCAGTCCCAATGAAACCGAATGGCCGCGCACACTGTTTATCGCCGTGTACGCCGCTGAAGATGCACTGCCGTTCGGTGAAAACCCGTTACCCAGCCCGGATGCGGGCACGCTGGTTTACGGTCAGGAGAGCGGCATGATCCGCAGCACCGCAAACGCCTTCCGCCTGCCGCAGAAACCGCGCGGTGCTTCGTTTTTTGTTCAACAGGCCGGTAAAGATCTTGCCAACGTCTGATGGCATTTTTCAGAGAGAGAATAATGATGAAAACCTACGTGTTAAGTCTGCTTGTCGCAGGCGCTGTACTGGCGTCCTTTAACGCCTCAGCCTTTTTACAACCCGGCAAAATTATCGCCGGATCGGATATGACCTTCTTTCCGTATGAGTACATGAAGGATAATAAACCCGCCGGCTTTGACATTGAGTTTCTTGATGGTCTGGCCAAAGTGATGGGCCGTCAGGCCGTTAACATTGATACCCGTTTCCCTAACCTGATTACCGGCTTGCAGAGTAACCGGTTTGATATGACTAATTCGTCGATGTACATCACCGCCGATCGCATGAAAGTGATCGACATGATTCCCTATCTGAAAAGCGGCGAAGCTATCCTGTCGTTGAAGGGAAGCGATTACCAACCCAAAACGCCTGAAGATTTCTGCGGCCATAAAATCGGTTCGATGGGCGCCACGTCGTGGTTGCAGCAGTTACACAAACTGTCTGAAGATTACTGTGTGAAAAACGGTAAACCCCCCATCGCGATTAGCGAATATTCGACCGATCCGCAGACAACGCAGGCGATGCTCTCCCATGCGGTCGAAGCACAGATTACCGATGCCGCCGTGGCGCGTGGCGTGGTGCAAAAGCTGGGCGACCGTATTCAGATTTCCTCCACGACACTTATCTATCCGGTGTTAAACGGTTTTGGCGTGAAGAAGGACAATACGGAGGTGAAAAAAGCCCTGGTCGCTGCGCTGGCTACCTTCAGTAAAACGCCCGAATATGCCGCGCTGCTCAAAAAATACCATTTTGAAGCGCCAACAGCCGACGATCTCAACACCCTGATGCCAAAACCTTAATCTCAAACGCGTGCCCGTCACGCGTTCATTTTCAGGAGGGAATATGGCGCTTTCTTTTGAAGAGCAGACCCGTATCGATCTGGCGGCGGCCTTTCGCATTATTGCCCATCTGGGCATGCATGAGGCGGTAGCGAACCATTTCAGTGCCGCCGTTTCACCGGATGGTAAGCAGTTTCTGATGAACCCAAAGTGGAAACACTTTTCACGGCTTCGCGCCAGCGACCTGCTGCTGCTCAATGCAGAAGATACCGCCTGTGGAGAGCGGGACGATGTAGACGCCACCGCCTGGTCGATCCATGGGCAAATTCATCAGCGGCTGCCAGAAACCCGGGTCGTGATGCATCTGCATCCGGTTTACACCACCAGCGTCGCCTGTCTGGCGCAGCCACACATTCCGCCTGTCGATCAAAACAGTGCGCGCTACTTCAACCGTATCGCGGTGGATACCCTGTACGGGGGCATGGCAGACACTCAGGAGGAAGGCGCCCGACTGGCCAGCCTGCTGACCGATAAGCGTCGTCTGTTGATGGGTAATCACGGCGTTATGGTTACCGCCCAGACGGTGGGCGAGGCCTATGATGATATCTGGACACTGGAGCGGGCCTGCCAGATTCTGGTCACCGCCTGGTCTACCGGGCAACCGTTGAAGGTGCTGAGCGACGAGGTCGCGGAAAAAACGGCCCGTGACTGGGAAGGCATCCCCGACTTCTCTCTGCGGCATTTCGAAGAGATGAAGCAGTTGATGATTGAGGCCGATCCCACGTTATGTGACTGAGTGGGGCCGTGCGGACGACAATGCCGGAAACCGGGGCAGCGCGTGGCGACATCCTTTTGCCGTCAAGCGCTTGCCGCCGGGAGATTACGCCTCTGGCGCGGGGTAGGTTTTTATCCAGTGATCGGCAATCTGCTGCCGGGTGCAAATCCACACATCTTTATGCTGCTGAATGTGGTCGAGGAAATTTTGCAAGGCGCGGAATTTTCCCGGGCGACCTAACAGGCGGCAGTGCATCCCCACCGACATCATTTTGGGCGCGGTTTCGCCTTCTTCATACAGCACGTCGAACGTATCGCGCAGATAGGTGAAGAACTGCTCTGCGGTATTGAAACCCTGGGGCGAGGCAAAGCGCATATCGTTGCATTCCAGCGTGTAAGGAATGATCAGATGGGGTTTTACCGTACCGTCCTGACAGGTGACCTGAGTCCAGAATGGCAAATCATCACCATAATAGTCGCTGTCATAACTGAAGCCGCCCTGTTCCACCACCAGCCGCCGCGTATTGGGGCTGTCGCGTCCGGTGTACCAGCCTGTGGGCGCTTTGCCAAACAGGTCCGTTAACACATCCACCGCCTGCTGCATGTGCTGACGTTCGGTTTTAGCATCAATGCCCTGATAGTGGATCCAGCGCCAGCCGTGGCTGACCACGTCATACTGCGCCTGTTTGATGGCGTCCACGATGTCCGGGTGGCGCGCCAACGCCATCGCGACGCCAAACACGGTCAGGGGCAGTCCGCGCTTCTGAAACTCATTGTGAATGCGCCAGAAACCGGCACGGGATCCATACTCGTACAGGGATTCCATCGACATATGCCGATCCGGATAACTGGCCGCCCCAATGATGTCAGACAGGAACTGTTCTGAACCCGTGTCGCCGTGCAAAACGTTGTTTTCTGCCCCTTCCTCATAGTTGAGTACAAACTGCACCGCGACGCGCGCTTTCTTTGGCCAGCGCGCATGTGGAGGCTTTCCACCGTAACCGATCAGGTCACGCGGGTAATTCTTATTGAAGCTGTAGGTTTTTTTATCCTGGCTTTCAGTCATCACTTGCATCCTGTCGTTGAACGGGAACATCTGCTTAGTTTAGGTGCTGAAAGACACCTGAGAGCGGTTTATGTAGCGGATAAGCTAAATCGCCTTGTTTACTGGTGCCAAAACCCAGCGCCACCAGCGATTCCACCATCTTGACGGCGGCGCTGACGCCATCAATCACCGGCATCTCCAGCTCTTTTGTCAGCGACGCGGCCAGCGTTGCCATGCCCCCACAGCCTAAAACAATGGCGCCACAGCCATCTTCCCGCTTTGCCTGGATACAGCGCTGGCGCACTTTCTCCTGCGCCACGCCGCTGCCGTCTTCCAGCGCCAGCACGGGTAAATCAATAGCATGTAAAGCGGCACAATGGTGCGTAAAACCGTACTGCTGAAGTAAATGGCGTGCGATGACCAGCGTGCGGGGCAACGTCGTGACAATTGAAAAACGCGTTGCCACCAATGTGGCGGTATGCATGGCCGCCTCCGCGATACCGATGACCGGCCCGCTGGCCAGTTCGCGTGCCGCCAGCAAGCCAGGATCGCCAAAACAGGCAATCACATGGCCACTAACGCCCTGCGCTTTGCCGAGCTTCACCTGTTCCAGCACGCCGATCGCCGCTATCGCCTCATCAAAATGCCCTTCAATCGACGGCACGCCTTGCGAAGGGCAAACGGCAATAATGTCCGTTCCAGGTGCGGCCACCGCGCGGGCCGCCTGACCGATGGTTTCGGTCATCGCCTGGCTGGTATTGGGATTGATAACCTGAATCAGGCTCATGATACAGCTCCTTTATGCCCGGCAAACAGTCGGGAAAAATCCGGTAGTGTTTCGCCTCCGCGCTCAAAATGGAGGCTGGCAACGATGTGTTCAAAATGGTGCTGCAGCGAGGCGGTCAGTGATACCAGGTCTTTTTCCCGGAGTCGCTGGAGTAACTGGCCGTGATCGTCACAGCGACAACCGCGCTGCCAGGGCGCGCCCCAGGTGGCAATCACCAGCGACGATCGCTGGGCCAGTTGCGTCACCAAATCCGTTAATACCTGATTGCCCGAAATCGCCTGCAACTGGATATGAAAGGCCGCGGACAGACGAATCGCCGCCGGCCCGTCATGCCGGGCAATCGCTTCTTTTTCCTGCTCAACCAGGGCCGTGAGCCCGGCCAGGTGGGGTGCCTGCAGATGTTCCAGCACCGCAGAAAGATTGCCGCACTCAAGCAGGCTTCGGGTGCGGAAAATATCCCGCGCTTCCTCCACGCCCGGTGTGGCGACATGTGCACCACGTTTGGGCGTGAGCGTGATCATTTGCACCGCAGCAAGGCGCTGCAAGACCTTACGGATGCCCGTGCGGCTCACGCCAAAGACCTCTGAAAGCGCTTCTTCCGGCAATTTGCTGCCGGGCGGCAGTTGATGTTCGACAATGGCGTTCATTAACGCCTGATAGATAGGTTCATCTTTATCATGCAGCTCGGCCGCCGTTCTCTGGCCTGTTTCACTCTTCATCACCCGCTCCGGTAAACATCATTGCGTCACTTATCGTATACGTTAAAAATAAATTTTGTATACAAAAAACAAATCTGGCCTGGATCCTGCAATGTGATTTCACAAGGTTATTTTATTCATGTCTTTGAGAGGAGCAGGTTTCATGCCAAATCATTCAACGGTGGGTAACACATCGGCCTCTGAAGCCGGAAAAGCATACAGTCCGAAGCTATGTAATGCTGACCTGGCGCCTACCCGTCATCAAAACTGGTCGTGGTACAACATCTTTTCCTTCTGGATGTCGGATGTGCACAGCATGGGCGGCTACGTGGTCGCGGCAAGCTTCTTCACATTAGGGCTGGCCAGCTGGCAGGTGCTGCTGTGTTTGCTGGCGGGGATCTGTATTGTTCAGCTCTGCGCCAACCTGGTCGCTAAACCCAGCCAGATGGCCGGCGTGCCTTATGCGGTCATTTGCCGCCAGGCATTCGGTGTCTTTGGCGCCAATATTCCGGCGGTGATCCGCGGCCTGATTGCGTTTGCCTGGTACGGTATTCAGACCTGGCTGGCGGCGAATGCGCTGATGCTGGTGCTGCTGAAGTTTTATCCGTCGCTGGAAAGCCTGACGCACAGCCACTGGCTTGGCTTATCGCAACTGGGCTGGTACTGCTTTGGCGTGATGTGGGTTCTGCAGGCGATGGTGTTCTGGCACGGCATGAGTGCGATTAAGCGCTTTATTGATATCGCTGGTCCCGCCGTTTACGTCGTCATGCTGGCACTGGCGGGCTGGATTGTATACAAAACCGGATTCGACGGTATTTCGTTTACGCTGGCCAGCAAATCGCTGTCCGTCGGTGAACAAACCTGGCAGATGATTACGGCAACGGCACTGGTCGTGTCTTACTTCTCAGGCCCGCTGCTGAACTTTGGTGACTTTTCTCGCTACGGCAAAAGCATGAGTGAGGTTCGCCGGGGTAACCGCTGGGGACTGCCGTTCAATTTCCTGCTGTTCTCCATCGTGACCGTTGTGATTGTATCGGGTACGCAGTCCTTGTTTGGTAAAATGATCACCGATCCTATCGAAACCGTGAGCATGGTTGGCAGCGATTTAGCCGTGGCGATTGGCTTACTGACCATGATCACCGCGACGATTGGCATCAACATTGTGGCGAACTTCGTGTCTCCTGCTTTCGATTTTTCTAACTGCTCGCCTCAGAAAATCAGTTTTCGTACCGGGGGGATGATTGCAGCGGTGGGTTCGGTCCTGCTCACGCCGTGGAATTTGTTCCAGTCGCCTGAACTGATTCACTATACGCTGGACGTACTGGGTTCGTTTATCGGGCCTTTGTTTGGCATTCTGTTAGCCGATTTTTACCTGATCAAAGGCGGTCGTATTTCTGTGGACGATCTGTTCGATGCCACACCGCAGGGGCGCTACTGGTATCGCGGTGGATTTAACCCAAAAGCCATTGTTGCCCTGCTGCCCTCGGTCGCTATTTGTCTGGTGATTAGCTTTATCCCTTCTCTGCATCAGGTCGCCAACTTTAGCTGGTTTATCGGCGTGGCGCTGGCGGCGAGCTGCTACTGGCTGGTGGCGCGGGAAAAACAGGTTGCAGGAAAACATACGACAATCCCGTCGGGTGCCGTCGCGATGCAGAAAGACTGATTCACGCTTACTCTCAGTCAGTCCGTTTCTGTGAGGACTGGCTGTGGGAACGTCGTTCTTACCCTGCCTTTATGGGGCATTTATTGGGTGCGACGGGCATCAGATCGAAAATACGGGATAGCACTGAGCGTGACGGGCAAACCGGCTGTTGAGAGGAAGACGAGAAACGTCCAGAGCCAGAAAGCAAAAACGCCATGCTGATAACCAGCATGGCGTCAAAATTTGGCGGAACGGACGGGGCTCGAACCCGCGACCCCCTGCGTGACAGGCAGGTATTCTAACCAACTGAACTACCGCTCCGCGCTTTGTTCCCCGTCGGGAACGAGGCGCATATTAATCACATCATTACTCGCCGTCAACGGTTTTCCCCCTGCCCGCTTCCGTTTGCTGCTATTTTCGCCCCGATGTTGATTTTACACACAAATCTTTGCGACTCAGGCGCGCCAGAGGCAACTGCCCCCCTTCTTCATGATCAGATCCAGCCGTGATTCGTGATGACTGATTTCCTCATCACTGGCGGTGACCACGCGCAATCCTGATATGGGCCGAACGATGCGCTGAATGCCTTCGCTCTGCTGCTGACGCGAGCGATCCTCTTCCGACGAGAAAGACAAGGACGTTTGTCCGCCCGTCATGGTTAAAAAGACTTCGGCCAGGATCTCGGCATCGAGCAGTGCGCCGTGCAACGTACGCTTACTGTTGTCTATCTCGTAACGTGAACACAGCGCGTCGAGGCTGTTGCGCTTACCGGGGAACATACGGCGCGCCATCGCCAGGCTGTCAGTAATCTTGCAGAAGGTTTCCGTTTTTTCGATGCCGCGCTCAAGCTTGCTGAACTCATAATCCATAAAGCCGATATCAAACGAGGCATTATGAATAACAAGTTCTGCACCACGGATGTAGTCAAGAAACTCATCGGCAATCTCACTGAAGGTCGGTTTATCCAGCAGAAACTCATCGGCAATACCGTGAACGCCAAACGCTTCCGGGTCGACCAGCCGATCGGGCTTGAGATACATGTGGAAGTTGTTCCCTGTCAGGCGACGGTTCACCACTTCAACGGCACCGATCTCAATGATGCGGTGACCTTCATAATGCACCCCGATCATATTCATACCGGTGGTTTCAGTATCGAGAACGATTTGGCGGTTATTTGCAGTGCTCATAGGGCTCGTTTTATGTCAGACTTGGCGTTTTGTCAGAAGGAAGTCTACCAGAGATGCGCAAACAGGTAGAAATTTATACCGATGGTTCCTGCCTCGGCAACCCGGGCCCGGGGGGTTATGGCGCAATTTTGCGTTATGGGCAACATGAAAAAACATTTAGCGCCGGTTACCGCCTGACGACCAATAATCGCATGGAACTGATGGCGGCTATCGTCTCGCTGGAAGCCCTGAAACAACCCTGTGACGTGGTATTGAGTACCGACAGTCAGTATGTGCGCCAGGGCATTACGCAATGGATTCATAACTGGAAAAAACGCGGCTGGAAAACAGCCGATAAGAAGCCGGTTAAAAACGTCGATCTGTGGCAACGGCTTGATACTGCGCTCAGCACCCATCAGATTCAATGGGAGTGGGTTAAAGGCCATGCGGGCCACCCGGAGAATGAACGCTGCGATGAACTGGCACGCCATGCCGCAAACCATCCGGCTTTTGATGATATCGGCTATCAACCAGAATCCTGATCGTTGACGTGTCTGAACTGCCGTGTCGCATTCACAGGCTGCGGCAGGGGCCTTTTGCTCAGACTCATCCTTGCCTTGGTCGGCGTGAGGGGGAAACTGCGCTTACGCGCAACGACGATATTCAGGCACCCTAAAGCAGGTAAGTGAGCGCTGATCATTCTGCCGCCCTGCCGGTGCCAGGGCAACACCTGAAAACGCGTACGAAAGACCACTTCATAATTCAGCAATCCCAGCCAGTCCAGTAATCGCATCTGGCTGAACATGCGCCCGCTCCAGGGCGCTTTACGCTGTATTCCGGGTACTATTTTACTGATACCCAGCAGACTGAACGGATTGAAGCCGCTGATTATCATCCAGCCATCATCGATCAATACCCGGTCCACTTCCCGCAATACCCGGTGGGGATCCTGACTCCAGGATAACGTATGGGCCAGTAAACAGGCATCGACAGACTTGGCTTCGAACGGGAGCTGGGTGGGATGCGCCAGGACCTGTAAGCCTTCACCTTCGACACCTACGCTGACCTGATGGGAAATCGCGCACTGTTCCGTATTGATTTCTGCGCTGAGGTTGCCAAGCTTAAGCATATGAAAGCCATAAAGCTTTCCGAGGTAAGGCTGAAGTTGCTGCGTCAGGGCATCGCGAAAGTAAATGCCCCATGGCATATCGTGCCATGAGCGTGGGGCGTTCAGGATTTGGCGTGTCTTGGCGGGCTTCATGCTTTACCATTTTCCTTTTAACGACCAGCGAGAGGTATTTATGAATCTTACCAGCATTCCTGCACTGCAAGATAACTACATCTGGACGTTAACAGATGACGAAGGAAAATGCCTGATTGTTGACCCGGGTGAAGCCCAGCCGGTTCTGGAGAAAATTCAGGCCAATGGCTGGCAGCCTGTCGCCATTTTGCTGACGCATCATCACAACGATCATGTCGGTGGCGTGAAAACGCTCTGTGAACATTTTCCCGAGATTGCCGTTTACGGTCCGCAGGAAACGGCAGATAAAGGGGCAAAAACATGCGTGCGTGAAGGAGATAACGTTGACGTTTTGGGCCTGTCATTCGCGGTCATCGCTACGCCGGGGCACACTTTAGGACATATCTCATATTACAGTGCACCTTATCTTTTTTGTGGAGATACGATGTTCTCAGGTGGTTGCGGACGGCTTTTCGAAGGCACCCCCGAGCAAATGTACCAATCCTTTCAAAAGCTTAACTCGCTCCCGGAAGACACATTGGTGTGCTGTGCGCATGAATATACTTTATCCAATTTGAAGTTTGCTGCCGCAATTTTACCCCACGATCCGCAAATAACGGCTGAATACCATAAAATTAAGGACTTACGGGCCGAAAACCGCATTACTTTACCTACAAAACTGGCCCATGAGCGTGTAATAAATTTATTTCTCCGAACGCAAGATGCTGATTTACAACGCGCTTTAAACGTTGATGCTGGGGTTGGGCCCGTATGGCAAACATTTGCTGTTCTACGCGAGAAGAAAGACGCTTTTTGATTTTTCGGGTTGTGTTGTGAAGGACCGTCACGTATAGTTGCTCGTCTTTTAAGCGAACTATTGACACACACATGAAGGCTAAAGCGATATTATTCGCCTCGGTCTTGCTGGTAGGATGTCAGGCATCACGGAATGACGCCAATATCCCCGAACAGCATGCCCAGAGTCTGTCTTCAGCTGGTCAAAGTGAAAATGGAAAATACGGTGATCGACTTTTATCGCCGCGATGGCAGGAAGATGGAACTGGCCTCGCAGAAGATAATGATCTCTGGCGTTTCATTAGTGACGAGTTGAAGATGGGGATTCCGGAAAACGCCCGGATCCGCGAACAGAAATTAAAGTTTTTAAAAAATAAGAGCTATCTCCACGATGTAACATTACGGGCAGAGCCGTACATGTACTGGATAGTCGAGCAGATTAAGAAACGTAATATGCCGATGGAACTGGTACTGCTACCCATAGTGGAGAGCGCTTTTGATCCTCACGCAACGTCATCTGCAAATGCCGCTGGCATCTGGCAGATCGTTGGGAGTACGGGTCGAAACTATGGTTTAAAACAGAACCGTTACTACGATGGTCGTCGCGATGTTGTCGCCTCAACGAAAGTAGCACTGGATATGATGCAGCGTCTTAATACGATGTTTGGTGGTGACTGGCTTTTGACAGTGGCGGCTTACAACAGCGGAGAAGGACGGGTACTCAAAGCGATTAAACAGAACAAGGCGCGCGGTAAGCCTACCGACTTCTGGCATCTTTCGCTTCCACGTGAAACCACGGTTTATGTACCAAAAATGTTGGCCTTGAGCGAGTTGCTTAAGCACAACAAGCGTTACGGTATCAAACTGCCGACGCCTGACGAAAACCGTGCTCTGGCACGCGTTGAAGTGGGTCAGCAGATAAAACTGACGCAGGCCGCAGAAATGGCGGGGATGTCGCTCACCAAGTTGAAGAGCTTCAATACCGGTTATAAAGGCGGCGCAACAGCACCCAATGGGCCACATTACATTCTGGTGCCGAAGTCTAACGTCGCAAAGCTGCGTGATTCACTGGCTTCCGGTGATATCTCTGCCGTGCAGCCCACACAACTGGCGAAAGCCAGCAATGAGGGGGGCTACAAAGTGCGAAGCGGCGATACCTTATCCGGTATTGCGAATAAGTTAGGCGTCAGCGTGGCCGCACTGAAGCAGCAAAATAACCTGCGCAGTGCCAGTATTCGTCCCGGTCAGTTACTGACTGTGGGTTCGAATGGCACGAGCCTGGCGGATAATAGCAACAGCATCACCTATCGCGTTCGTAAGGGTGATTCTCTTGACAGTATCGCCCGTCGTCACGGCGTTAACATCAAAGACGTGATGCGCTGGAACAGGGTTGTGAGTAACGCAAAAGATATTCAGCCTGGTGACGAGCTCACGTTGTTCGTTAAGAATAACGCAACACCAGATACCTGATACGTTGAAAAGGCTGACATTTGTCAGCCTTTTTTCTTGTTTGATTCTACATCCTGCCCGTGACCACGTTCTCTCTGCCCTTTCCTGCCTGATGTCACCTTTATCGTCTGGTACTGAACTCAACCAAAAGCGGGTTATGGTCGGATGCCTGCGTCACCAGAACCGAGGCTTCACTGACGTGTATATCGCGATAAAAAACGAAATCTAAAGGTCTGCCAAAGGCTTTACGCCGGTGATCAGCGGTAAACATCACCTCTTCCAGTTTCATCTGATGCGCAAAGCGATAGAGGGCGTTAATGCGCTGGCGGCTCCAGGCGTTGAAGTCGCCCGCCATAATGACAGGCCCGCGATGATGGATAATCTGTTCGCCAATGGGGCCGAGCTGCTTGCTGTAAACATCCACGCCCAGGCTAAAATTTACCGCGTGGATGTTCACAACCATCAGCATCTCGCCCGTGGGAAGCGGATACGCCGTGACTAAGGCGGATTTTGAGAGCCTTAACAGGGGTTCTCGCTCGCGCAGGGGGCAACAATAAACAGGGTGAGCAGAAGCTAACGTCATGACGCCAGAGGGGTGCTGAGGCAGTACTAAAGCCGGAACCTGATCGGCCGCCAGATAGTTACTGGTCGCAAAGCGGATTAGCTCGGGCGTCGTCTGCGCTTCCTGAAGCAGAACCAGATGGGCATCCTTACCAAACCCTTCCAGCACGGACATCCAGTCAGCGCGCTGCTGCTTAAAGATATTCCATACTAATACTTTCAAAGTGGGATCGGCGGGCAGTGGCTCACCCGGTGGCAGTGCCTGGCCGAGATGAAACATGGCACCCGGAGGAAAGATCCTTTCCGCTGGCTGTCCGGCTACATATCTCATCGCATAGGTTTTTTTGCGCACTGTCCCGCCTGGCTAATCATTCAGAAATTCATGTCACTTATCTGTTATAGGGATTTTAGTACGCAGTTTCAATCGATGCCGACGATTGTTCGAGACCGCCCTCCCACTTTATTGTCGTCACGAATGGCGTAATCCGGCCTGTGCAGACCGTTTCTTCCACTAAAAAGATAACCGGCCTGACGGAAAGGCGCTTTCGTCTTCTTTAGCCCGCTTTACCAAAAAGCCATCCGCGCCAAGGGGGTAAACGGCAGGCTGTGCTTTAATTAGCGGTATATGGCCTCAGGCGCTATTTCACATGAAGGAAACAATGAAGGCATCTTCTGAAGAACTCAAAGTATTTGTCAGCGTGGTTGAAAACGGGAGCTTTAGCCGCGCGGCAGACGCCTTGCAGATGGCCAATTCCGCCGTCAGCCGCACCATCAAAAAACTGGAAAATAAACTCGGACTGGCTTTACTGACGCGCACCACACGCAATCTTGCGTTAACGCAGGAAGGAGAACGTTATTTCCAGCAGGTTCAGCATTTTCTTCAGGTGATGACGGCCGCAGAAGACGCGTTGATAGAGAGCCGTCATGCGCCCAAGGGGTTGTTACGTATTGATGCCGCCACTCCGGTCATACTGCATCTCCTGATGCCCATGATAAAAGCCTTTCGGGAGCGCTATCCCGAGATTGCCCTTTCACTGATTTCATCTGAAAACTTTATTAATCTCATCGAGCGTAAAGTCGATGTGGCGATTCGGGCAGGCAGCCTTACCGATTCAGGCCTGCGGGCACGACTGCTGTTCACCAGCTATCGCCGCTTTATTGCCTCTCCCGGGTATCTGGAGAAATATGGTATTCCTGTGTGCGCAGCCGATCTGGATAATCATCAGTGTCTCGGTTTTATTGATGCGCCACGTCTTAACCGCTGGCCAATCGCCTGTGACGATGGGGAACTTTATACCATCCGTTCGGAACTGGATTCTAACAGCGGAGAAACCATCAAGCAGCTTTGTCTGGACGGTAATGGGATTGCCTGCCTTTCTGATTATATGGTGCATAAAGAGATCGCTGACGGAAGTCTGGTTGAGATCCTGGCCGATCAACGTTTACCGGTAGAGATGCCGTTCAATGCTGTCTATTACAGCGATCTTGGCGTAAGCCAGCGCGTGCGTGCCTTTATTGATTTTTTAAGCGAATGGGTAGTAGAGCAACCCTGGCATATACAGGCTCAGTTACAGCCGTACACCCACACCTGAAAGCAGTAACTTCCCTCCCCCAAACTGTTTAAACATCATCTTCTGATGACGTTTACAGCGCAAATCCAGCCGCGTTTGCAGCCGTTCTGCGTCCCTGAAAGCGCAGGAGGGCGTAAGCGAATACGGCGTCGTGAGAATGACCGCCTGACAGTGTAGTGCAAAGAGGGTGAGGTGAAGCCGGACCTTCAATACGCCTGTTTTGAGCGCCAGTCGAGGACAGACCGGAATGTCAGCAGGAAGATTGTGCAGCCGGGAGAGTGCGCGGAGGTAATGTCTTTTATATTAAGGAAAGGACTGAGTAGCACGCCAATGCGCGATCAATAAGTTGTGAAGTGATTTCCCTGGGCTGATTGCCGTAGAAATGGAAAAAGCCCTGACCGTTAAGTCAGGGCTTTCCAATTAAGTGGCGGAACGGACGGGGCTCGAACCCGCGACCCCCTGCGTGACAGGCAGGTATTCTAACCAACTGAACTACCGCTCCACCGATTCTGTACTGATCGCAGAAAAACGTTCTGCTGTCAGGTGTTTCGCCCTTCCGCGTCACCGGTAAGGTCATGACCAGCGTGCTGGTCTTAAATTAATGCCTGGCAGTTTATGAATCACGCTGTGATTCACCCTTCGGGCCGCTGCGTTGCAGCGTTCAAAAGCGTTCGCTTTTGTCCTACTCTCTGTTGAGTAGCGAACTGCCCGAAGTTACGTGCAGGTTTTTTAATTTAATGCCTGGCAGTTCCCTACTCTCGCATGGGGAGACCCCACACTACCATCGGCGCTACGGCGTTTCACTTCTGAGTTCGGCATGGGGTCAGGTGGGACCACCGCGCTACAGCCGCCAGGCAGATTCTGTCTGCCGCACCGCCCTCTCAGGCCGCACGGCGTTATCCGGTAAACAAGGCTGAAAATTCTTCTGTCTCTCAACCCAAAACGCCTCTGGCGTTGTAAGGTTAAGCCTCACGGGTCATTAGTACCGGTAAGCTCAACGCATCGCTGCGCTTACACACCCGGCCTATCAACGTCGTCGTCTTCAACGTCCCTTCAGGAGGCTCGAAGCCTCAGGGAGAACTCATCTCGGGGCAAGTTTCGTGCTTAGATGCTTTCAGCACTTATCTTTTCCGCACTTAGCTACCGGGCAGTGCCACTGGCGTGACAACCCGGACACCAGCGGTGCGTTCACTCCGGTCCTCTCGTACTAGGAGCAACCCCCCTCAATTCTCCAGCGCCCACGGCAGATAGGGACCGAACTGTCTCACGACGTTCTAAACCCAGCTCGCGTACCACTTTAAACGGCGAACAGCCGTACCCTTGGGACCTACTTCAGCCCCAGGATGTGATGAGCCGACATCGAGGTGCCAAACACCGCCGTCGATATGAACTCTTGGGCGGTATCAGCCTGTTATCCCCGGAGTACCTTTTATCCGTTGAGCGATGGCCCTTCCATTCAGAACCACCGGATCACTATGACCTGCTTTCGCACCTGCTCGAGCCGTCACTCTCGCAGTCAAGCTGGCTTATGCCATTGCACTAACCTCCTGATGTCCGACCAGGATTAGCCAACCTTCGTGCTCCTCCGTTACGCTTTGGGAGGAGACCGCCCCAGTCAAACTACCCACCAGACACTGTCCGCAGCCCGGATCACGGGCCCACGTTAGAACACCAAACATTAAAGGGTGGTATTTCAAGGACGGCTCCACGCAGACTGGCGTCCACGCTTCAAAGCCTCCCACCTATCCTACACATCAAGGCTCAGTGTTCAGTGTCAAGCTGTAGTAAAGGTTCACGGGGTCTTTCCGTCTTGCCGCGGGTACACTGCATCTTCACAGCGATTTCAATTTCACTGAGTCTCGGGTGGAGACAGCCTGGCCATCATTACGCCATTCGTGCAGGTCGGAACTTACCCGACAAGGAATTTCGCTACCTTAGGACCGTTATAGTTACGGCCGCCGTTTACCGGGGCTTCGATCAAGAGCTTCTCCTTGCGGATAACCCCATCAATTAACCTTCCGGCACCGGGCAGGCGTCACACCGTATACGTCCACTTTCGTGTTTGCACAGTGCTGTGTTTTTAATAAACAGTTGCAGCCAGCTGGTATCTTCGACTGGCCTCGGCTCCGGGAGCAAGTCCCTTCACCTACGCGCCAGCGTGCCTTCTCCCGAAGTTACGGCACCATTTTGCCTAGTTCCTTCACCCGAGTTCTCTCAAGCGCCTGGGTATTCTCTACCTGACCACCTGTGTCGGTTTGGGGTACGATTTCGTGTTACCTGATGCTTAGAGGCTTTTCCTGGAAGCAGGGCATTTATCACTTCAGCACCGTGGTGCCTCGTCGTCACGCCTCAGTGTAAAGTGCACCGGATTTGCCTGGCGCACACACCTACACGCTTAAACCGGGACAACCGTCGCCCGGCCGATATAGCCTTCTCCGTCCCCCCTTCGCAGTAACACCAAGTACAGGAATATTAACCTGTTTCCCATCGACTACGCCTTTCGGCCTCGCCTTAGGGGTCGACTCACCCTGCTCCGATTAACGTTGAACAGGAACCCTTGGTCTTCCGGCGACAAGGTTTTTCACCTTGTTTATCGTTACTTATGTCAGCATTCGCACTTCTGATACCTCCAGCATGCCTCACAGCACACCTTCAACGGCTTACAGAACGCTCCCCTACCCAGCAACGCTTACGCGTCGCTGCCGCAGCTTCGGTGCATGGTTTAGCCCCGTTACATCTTCCGCGCAGGCCGACTCGACCAGTGAGCTATTACGCTTTCTTTAAATGATGGCTGCTTCTAAGCCAACATCCTGGCTGTCTGTGCCTTCCCACATCGTTTCCCACTTAACCATGACTTTGGGACCTTAGCTGGCGGTCTGGGTTGTTTCCCTCTTCACGACGGACGTTAGCACCCGCCGTGTGTCTCCCGTGATAACATTCTCCGGTATTCGCAGTTTGCATCGGGTTGGTAAGCCGGGATGGCCCCCTAGCCGAAACAGTGCTCTACCCCCGGAGATGAGTTCACGAGGCGCTACCTAAATAGCTTTCGGGGAGAACCAGCTATCTCCCGGTTTGATTGGCCTTTCACCCCCAGCCACAGGTCATCCGCTAATTTTTCAACATTAGTCGGTTCGGTCCTCCAGTTAGTGTTACCCAACCTTCAACCTGCCCATGGCTAGATCACCGGGTTTCGGGTCTATACCCTGCAACTTAACGCCCAGTTAAGACTCGGTTTCCCTGCGGCTCCCCTATACGGTTAACCTTGCTACAGAATATAAGTCGCTGACCCATTATACAAAAGGTACGCAGTCACACCACGAAGGTGCTCCCACTGCTTGTACGTACACGGTTTCAGGTTCTGTTTCACTCCCCTCGCCGGGGTTCTTTTCGCCTTTCCCTCACGGTACTGGTTCACTATCGGTCAGTCAGGAGTATTTAGCCTTGGAGGATGGTCCCCCCATATTCAGACAGGATACCACGTGTCCCGCCTTACTCATCGAACTCACAGCCTGTGCACCTTTGTGTACGGGAGTATCACCCTGTACCCTGCGACTTTCCAGACGCTTCCACTGATGCACAAGCTGATGCAGGTTCTGGGCTCCTCCCCGTTCGCTCGCCGCTACTGGGGGAATCTCGGTTGATTTCTTTTCCTCGGGGTACTTAGATGTTTCAGTTCCCCCGGTTCGCCTCATACAGCTATGTATTCACTGCATGATAGTGTGACGAGTCACACTGGGTTTCCCCATTCGGGTATCGCCGGTTATAGCGGTTCATATCACCTTACCGGCGCTTATCGCAGATTAGCACGCCCTTCATCGCCTCTGACTGCCAGGGCATCCACCGTGTACGCTTGGTCGCTTAACCTCACAACCCACAGGCGTTTTGCGCTTGCGTGTCGTGAGCTTTTGAGAGACCCGAACGCATCGTGCTGTGTTCCTTATTACGGAGGAACACGACGTGCGTCGTTTCAAATTTTCAGCTTGTTCCGGATTGTTAAAGAGCAAATATCTCAAACGTGACCCTGAGGCCAGTTTTGAGATACTTCGTGGAGACACCTTTCACCTGTCACCAAGCAAGTGGCGTCCCCTAGGGGATTCGAACCCCTGTTGCCGCCGTGAAAGGGCGGAGTCCTAACCGCTAGACGAAGGGGACACGTACGTGTGTCTCGGCTTCGCAGCCGTCTTGCTTCTTCAGCTTTCTATCAGACAATCTGTGTGAGCACTGCGCACGAAGGTATCTTCAGGTAAGGAGGTGATCCAACCGCAGGTTCCCCTACGGTTACCTTGTTACGACTTCACCCCAGTCATGAATCACAAAGTGGTAAGCGCCCTCCCGAGGGTTAAGCTACCTACTTCTTTTGCAACCCACTCCCATGGTGTGACGGGCGGTGTGTACAAGGCCCGGGAACGTATTCACCGTGGCATTCTGATCCACGATTACTAGCGATTCCGACTTCACGGAGTCGAGTTGCAGACTCCGATCCGGACTACGACGCACTTTATGAGGTCCGCTTGCTCTCGCGAGGTCGCTTCTCTTTGTATGCGCCATTGTAGCACGTGTGTAGCCCTACTCGTAAGGGCCATGATGACTTGACGTCATCCCCACCTTCCTCCGGTTTATCACCGGCAGTCTCCTTTGAGTTCCCGACCGAATCGCTGGCAACAAAGGATAAGGGTTGCGCTCGTTGCGGGACTTAACCCAACATTTCACAACACGAGCTGACGACAGCCATGCAGCACCTGTCTCAGCGTTCCCGAAGGCACCAATCCATCTCTGGAAAGTTCGCTGGATGTCAAGAGTAGGTAAGGTTCTTCGCGTTGCATCGAATTAAACCACATGCTCCACCGCTTGTGCGGGCCCCCGTCAATTCATTTGAGTTTTAACCTTGCGGCCGTACTCCCCAGGCGGTCGACTTAACGCGTTAGCTCCGGAAGCCACTCCTCAAGGGAACAACCTCCAAGTCGACATCGTTTACGGCGTGGACTACCAGGGTATCTAATCCTGTTTGCTCCCCACGCTTTCGCACCTGAGCGTCAGTCTTCGTCCAGGGGGCCGCCTTCGCCACCGGTATTCCTCCAGATCTCTACGCATTTCACCGCTACACCTGGAATTCTACCCCCCTCTACGAGACTCAAGCCTGCCAGTTTCAAATGCAGTTCCCAGGTTAAGCCCGGGGATTTCACATCTGACTTAACAGACCGCCTGCGTGCGCTTTACGCCCAGTAATTCCGATTAACGCTTGCACCCTCCGTATTACCGCGGCTGCTGGCACGGAGTTAGCCGGTGCTTCTTCTGCGGGTAACGTCAATTGCTGAGGTTATTAACCTCACCACCTTCCTCCCCGCTGAAAGTACTTTACAACCCGAAGGCCTTCTTCATACACGCGGCATGGCTGCATCAGGCTTGCGCCCATTGTGCAATATTCCCCACTGCTGCCTCCCGTAGGAGTCTGGACCGTGTCTCAGTTCCAGTGTGGCTGGTCATCCTCTCAGACCAGCTAGGGATCGTCGCCTAGGTGGGCCGTTACCCCGCCTACAAGCTAATCCCATCTGGGCACATCCGATGGTGTGAGGCCCGAAGGTCCCCCACTTTGGTCTTGCGACGTTATGCGGTATTAGCTACCGTTTCCAGTAGTTATCCCCCTCCATCGGGCAGTTTCCCAGACATTACTCACCCGTCCGCCACTCGTCACCCGAGGAGCAAGCTCCTCTGTGCTACCGTCCGACTTGCATGTGTTAGGCCTGCCGCCAGCGTTCAATCTGAGCCATGATCAAACTCTTCAATTTAAAGTTTGATTTGCTGCAACCAGTGCAGCGATGCTCAAGGAAAACGTCGTAATGAATTTCAATACGTGTTCACTCTTAAGACTTGATATTTTTTTTGCGTCCGGAGACGCGGATATCAATCCTGCGAGTGCCCACACAGATTGTCTGATAAATTGTTAAAGAGCAGTGCAACCAGCGGGTTAACCGTCTGTTGCGAGGTGGCGTATATTACGCTTTCCTCCTTCAGAGTCAACCTCTTTTTCAGAAGTTTTTCTCCGGCGAAAACTCCGGGGAGTTCTCTGCTGAACACCGCATTCCGTAAGTCGTTGTGCCGTGTCAGTGGAGGCGCATTATAGGGAAGCTTTCGCAGAGCGCAAGTGCAAATTTAAACTTTTTTGCTGTTCGTCTGAAATTTGCACAAAAGCGCTGTTTTAACCCTTTTTAATACGGGAAGGGAGCGCCGCAAGACTCTCTATTACCCAGTCAGCCAATGCCTCGCCTTCCGGCGTAACCGGCTTCCCACTGCGCACTAACACTTTCTTACCGACACCGGCGGCCTGGGCAGCCTGCATATCTTCCAGCTTATCCCCTACCATATAAGACGCAGCCATATCGATATGCAGCTCTTCTTGCGCCGCCAGCAGCATGCCGGGTTGCGGTTTACGGCAGTCGCACTGCTGGCGATACGCTTCTACCGTCGCATCCGGGTGATGTGGACAGAAATAGATCCCATCAAGGTCGACATCGCGATCGGCCAGCGACCAGTCCATCCACTCGGTAAGCTGCATAAACTGATCTTCACTAAACATGCCACGTGCGATGCCAGACTGGTTTGTCACGATAACCAGCGCAAAGCCCATCTTTTTGAGTTGCTGCAACGCTTCAATTACACCATCGATAAACTGGAAATGATCGATTTCGTGGACATAGCCGTGATCAACATTGAGGGTGCCATCGCGATCGAGAAAAATGGCCGGGACTTTATTCGCCACGTAGAAACTCCTGCTATAAAAATTGCCGCTCAGTATCGCACGATTGTCATAAAAGGGAGAATGCCCGTTTACATGACTTCGATTGATTTAGACGTCTGGATGCCTTAACATCCATCCAGCTTATGCATGCTGTCCTTTATGGCAGCACACCAGACCACGGATAATGCAAGACGGCAATAAATAACGTAATGATTAAATTAGAAAATATAACCAAAGTGTTCCAGCAAGGTTCGCGAACGATAAAGGCGTTATCTAACGTCAGCCTGCATGTCCCGGCCGGACAGATCTATGGCGTCATCGGCGCATCCGGTGCCGGAAAAAGTACGCTGATTCGTTGCGTGAATCTGCTCGAACGCCCTTCTTCAGGTCGTGTGTTGGTTGATGGCGCGGATTTAACGGCGCTGAGCGAACGACAGCTGACGCAGGCCCGCCGCCAGATTGGTATGATTTTTCAGCACTTCAACCTGATGAACTCCCGCACCGTCGCCGGCAATGTTGCGCTGCCATTAGAATTGGGTAGCCTTTCTCGTGATGAAATTAAAAAGCGCGTCTCTGAGCTCCTGGAGCTGGTCGGCCTGGCGGATAAGCACGATGCCTGGCCAGCCAATCTCTCCGGCGGGCAAAAACAGCGTGTTGCCATTGCCCGCGCTCTGGCCAGTAACCCGAAAGTTCTGCTGTGTGATGAAGCCACCAGCGCATTAGATCCAGCGACCACGCGCTCAATTCTGGAATTACTGAAAGATATTAACCGCCGTCTGGGCCTGACTATTCTGTTAATTACCCATGAGATGGATGTGGTGAAACGCATCTGCGATCAGGTTGCGGTCATCAGCCAGGGTGAGCTGATCGAGAAAGACAGCGTAAGTGAAGTCTTCTCGCACCCCAAAACCCCGCTGGCGCAACAGTTCATCCAGTCAACCCTGCATCTGGATATTCCAGACGACTACCAGCAGCGCCTGTCGCCCGAAGCGGGCCCTGACAGCATGCCATTACTGCGTATGGAATTTACCGGCCAGTCCGTCGATGCTCCATTGCTGTCTGAAGCAGCGCGGCGTTTCAATATCAATAACAACATTATCAGTGCGCAGATGGATTACGCCGGCGGTGTGAAGTTTGGCATCATGCTGGCGGAAATTCACGGTAGCGAAAGCGATACACAAGCCGCCATTCAGTGGCTGCAGGAACATCATGTCAAAGTCGAGGTATTAGGTTATGTCTGAAGCGATGATTGCGCTGCTGGGGCGCGGCGTCTGGGAAACGTTGATGATGACCTTTGTCTCTGGCTTTTTCGGCTTCGTTCTGGGTTTACCGGTCGGCGTACTGCTGTATGTTACCCGTCCGGGACAGATTCTTGAAAACAAAGGGCTGTACCGTGTGCTGTCCGCCCTGGTTAACGTTTTCCGCTCGATCCCTTTCATTATCCTCCTTGTGTGGATGATTCCGTTTACCCGCGTCATTGTTGGAACCTCTATTGGCTTACAGGCGGCCATCGTGCCCCTGACTGTCGGTGCGGCACCGTTTATTGCCCGCATGGTTGAAAATGCCCTGCTGGAACTCCCGACCGGGTTAATTGAAGCATCACGCGCGATGGGTGCCACGCCGATGCAAATCGTGCGCAAAGTCCTGCTGCCTGAAGCCCTGCCCGGTCTTGTTAACGCGGCCACCATTACGTTGATTACCCTGGTAGGTTACTCGGCGATGGGCGGCGCAGTCGGCGCGGGCGGCCTCGGACAAATTGGCTACCAGTATGGTTATATCGGATATAACGCGACGGTGATGAATACGGTATTAGTGTTATTAGTCGTTTTGGTGTATCTCATACAATTCTGTGGCGACCGCATCGTGCGTGCTGTGTCCCATAAATAAGCAAGCAATATCACTATTAAGGAAAGGATATGTCTTTCAAATTTAAAAACATTGCCGCTGTGGGTGCATTAATTGGCGCGATTGCGCTGGCAGGATGCGATCAAAAAGCCAAAGATCCCAACCATATCAAAGTGGGCGTGATCGTCGGCGCTGAACAGCAGGTTGCCGAAGCGGCGGCCAAAGTGGCGAAAGATAAGTATGGTCTGGATGTTGAGCTGGTGACCTTTAATGACTATGTGCTGCCGAACGAAGCACTGAGCAAAGGCGATATCGATGTGAATGCGTTCCAGCACAAACCGTATCTGGATCAACAGATCAAAGATCGCGGTTACAAGCTGGTTTCTGTAGGTAACTCTTTTGTTTATCCGATTGCGGGCTATTCGAAAAAAATCAAATCGCTGGATCAACTGCAGGATGGCGCACAGGTTGCCATTCCTAACGACCCAACCAACCTGGGCCGTTCGCTGCTGCTGCTGCAGAAAGTGGGCCTGATCAAGCTGAAAGACGGTGTTGGCCTGCTGCCAACCTCGCTGGATATTGTTGAGAATCCAAAACACCTGAAGATTGTTGAGCTGGAGGCGCCACAGCTGCCACGTTCACTGGACGATCAGCAAATCGCCCTGGCCGTGATCAACACCACTTACGCCAGCCAGATTGGCCTGACGCCGGCGAAAGATGGCATCTTTGTGGAAGATAAAGACTCCCCTTACGTGAACCTGATTGTGGCGCGTGAAGACAACAAAGACGCGGAAAATGTGAAGAAATTCGTGCAGGCTTATCAGTCTGACGAAGTGGCTGACGCGGCCAACAAAGTGTTTAACGGTGGTGCCGTTAAAGGCTGGTAAGGTCGTCTGATCTCTTCCCTCAGGGCGGCTTTTAGCCGCCCTTTCTGTTATTGCCATTTGCTGACTTGTTATTTATCCGTGTCCTTGTTTCAATAACGCCACTTTTTGACACTTGAGGATGTTGCTATGCGTTTTTTACCGCTCTGCTTGTTAGCATTGATGCTGACAGGGTGTGTTCGGGAATACCACCCAATAAGCAGCGCACCTTCTCATCCGCAGCAATCCAGCGAACCGACACGTAAGCCAACGTATCGTCCCGCCCCCGTTAAGGTGTACACCGATGCTGCCGATCTGGTGAGCAAGCCCTTCCGCGATCTGGGTGAAGTCTCCGCAGAGGATTGCCAGATGAGCAATCAGAGTTCACCGCCCAACATCGCTACCGCGCGTAAACGTATGCAGATTAAAGCCGCGCAGATGAAAGCTAATGCGGTACTGCTTCACAAATGTGAAATCGTGAGCAGCACCCCGGGCTGCTACCGTCAGGCTGTCTGCCAGGGTTCGGCGCTGAAAGTCACCAGTCAATGAGTGATTTTGCCTTTGCGCAGATCGGCGTAATCCGTTCGCCGTGGAAAGAGAAGTTCGCTGTCCCGCGTCAGCCTGGTCTGGTTCAGGACGGCGGCGGCGAACTGCATCTTTTGCCGCCTTATAATCAGGCAGAGGCCGTGCGCGGCCTGGAAGACTTCAGCCATCTCTGGGTGCTGTTTGTTTTTCATCAGACCCTGGAAGGCGGCTGGCGTCCGACCGTTCGCCCGCCCCGCCTGGGCGGTAACGCGCGCATGGGCGTTTTTGCTACGCGATCGACCTTTCGCCCTAATCCGATTGGGATGTCGCTGATTGAGCTCAAAGGCATCCGCTGCGCGAAGCAACAGGTCATTCTGGAGCTGGGCAGTCTGGATCTGGTGGACGGCACGCCGGTGGTCGATATCAAGCCCTATCTGCCCTTCGCCGAAGCCCTGCCTGAGGCGAGAGCGGGTTTTGCGCAGTCCGCGCCGGAAAGCAGCATGCCTGTGCGGTTTTCGCCGCTGGCCGGGCAGCAGTTGCAGCAGTATGCGCGCTATCCCTATCTTGCCCGCTTTATCCGTGAGGTTCTTGCGCAGGATCCGCGCCCCGCTTACCGTAAAGGTGAGGAAAAGGATCGCATTTATGCCGCCTCGCTGCTTGAGTTTACTGTGCGCTGGCGCGTTGATCACGCAGGCACGGAAGTCGTGGCCATCGATCCGCGTTAAAACCCGCTTTTTAGCCGGTGATCTCACTGGTACACTAGCCGCCAGCCTATTTTTGTCCGTGAATTTCCGATCAACTGGAATTGTAATCAATGCGTACTACTCAATATCTGCTCTCTACTCAGAAAGAGACACCGTCTGACGCGGAAGTGATCAGCCACCAGCTGATGCTGCGTGCTGGCATGATCCGTAAACTGGCCTCAGGGTTATATACCTGGCTGCCAACCGGACTGCGCGTATTAAAAAAAGTCGAAAACATCGTTCGCGAAGAAATGAACAACGCCGGTGCCATTGAGATTTCAATGCCTGTGGTCCAACCCGCAGACCTGTGGCAGGAGAGCGGCCGCTGGGAGCAGTACGGTCCAGAATTACTGCGTGTTGCCGATCGTCATGAACGTCCGTTTGTGCTCGGCCCAACGCATGAAGAAGTGATTACCGATCTGATTCGTAATGAGCTGAGCTCTTATAAACAGCTGCCGCTGAATCTGTATCAAATTCAGACCAAATTCCGTGATGAAGTGCGCCCACGTTTTGGCGTGATGCGTTCGCGCGAGTTCATCATGAAAGACGCCTACTCCTTCCATACCACGCAGGAATCATTGCAGGAAACCTATGACGCGATGTACCGCGCTTATAGTCAGATCTTCAGCCGTATGGGTCTGGATTTCCGTGCCGTGCAGGCGGACACCGGCTCGATTGGTGGCAGTGCCTCACATGAGTTCCAGGTGCTGGCACAGAGCGGCGAAGATGATGTGATCTTCTCAACCGACTCTGACTATGCGGCGAACATTGAACTGGCCGAAGCCGTGGCACCGGCGGGCGAACGCCCTGCGCCTCAGGAAACAATGCGTCAGATCGATACACCGAATGCCAAAACCATCGCCGATCTGGTGAATCAGTTCCAGATGCCGATTGAGAAAACCGTGAAGACGCTGATGGTCAAGGGTGCAGAGGGAAGCGGTCATGCTCTGGTTGCCTTCCTGGTCCGCGGCGATCACGAACTGAACGAAATTAAGGCTGAAAAATCGCCGCTGGTTGCGTCACCGCTGGTTTTCGCGACCGAAGAAGAGATTCGTGCCGTGGTGGGTGCTGGCTTTGGTTCGCTGGGGCCGGTCGGGTTGACGATGCCGATTATCGCAGACCGTACCGTGGCGAAGATGAGTGATTTCTGCGCCGGTGCAAATGTGGACGGTAAGCACTACGTTGGCATTAACTGGGAACGCGATCTGCCCATGGCCGAGGTTGCTGATATCCGTAATGTGGTAGAAGGCGATCTGAGCCCGGACGGCAAAGGCACATTGCAGATCAAACGTGGTATCGAAGTAGGCCATATTTTCCAGTTGGGCACCAAATACTCCGAAGCGATGAAAGCGGCCGTTCAGGGTGAAGATGGTCGTAATCAGGTCATGACGATGGGGTGCTACGGCATCGGTATTACCCGTGTAGTGGCGGCGGCGATCGAGCAGAACCATGACGATCGCGGTATCATCTGGCCTGCGGCACTGGCCCCGTTCGACGTAGCGATTCTGCCAATGAACATGCAGAAATCATTCCGCGTAAAAGAGTTAGCGGAAGAACTGTACAACACGCTGCGCGCGAAAGGCGTCGAGGTGATTCTGGATGACCGTAAAGAACGTCCAGGCGTTATGTTCGCCGATATGGAACTGATTGGCGTCCCGCATACCATCGTGATTGGCGATCGCAATCTTGATAACCAGGAGATCGAATACAAAGCCCGTCGTGCCGGTGAAAAGCAGATGATTAAGCAGGATGAGATTGTCGATTTCCTGCTCAAGGCACTGAACAAGTAAGCCTGCCATAACGCCCCTTCATGGGGCGTTTTTTTTAACGCATGGTCGACTCTGTTCTCCTGACGACCACAGGTAATTCTCTGGCCACGTCTTACAGCACTTTACCGCGCAATGCTTTGGTCTGGCTGCGCCGTGATTTCCCTTCCAGCCTGCGCGCTTTCGACGCGCGTGTCGGTCGTGTTGAGCGCCGGACTTTCTCTACCTTCGTGAGCTCCTGAATCAAATTCACCAGCCGTTGCAGCGCCGCTTCGCGGTTCATCTCCTGGCTGCGGTATTCCTGCGCCTTGATGATAATCGTCCCGTCGCCGGTAATTAAATGATGGCTGGCACTGAGCAACCGCTCTTTATAAAACGGCGGCAGGGAAGACGCGGCGATATCAAAACGCAGATGAATAGCGGTGCTGGTTTTGTTGACGTGCTGGCCCCCTGCCCCCTGCGCCCGAATGGCCGTCAGTTCAATTTCATTGTCTGGCAGCTCGACATTCCGTGACAGCGCAATCATCGTCCACCCGCCTTTGTCCGGTTCCCGTTTTTTCGCTCTGACCTGTTCATCAACTTAACCTTTCGTGCTTTATCCTGAAACGTCTGATACGGCGTAGTCCGCTACTTTAGCAGTGATTTGCTCGCTGTTCCTGCTTTCGCCTGGCTGATTTTCTTGAAATGCCTGTGATATAGTCGCAAATCAACCAGAGTATTTATGCTCTGCTGAGGAGGTGCCCGTGCAAAAATATTGTGAGTTAGTTCGCCAAAAATATGCCGAAATTGGCAGCGGAGATCTGGGCTATATTCCCGATGCCATCGGCTGCGCGCTTAACGCGCTTGATGCTATTGCCGCGAATGCTGCGCTAAACTCTTCTCTCAGGGAACAGGCGGCTTATGCCGCCGCAAACTTATTGGTGAGCGACTATGTTGATGAATGAAGCTTATAAACCCATCAATTGCGATGACTACGATAATCTGGAACTCGCCTGCCAAAAAAACTGGATGCTGTCGCTGGCGTTAAAAGATGGCGAGCAGCTAAAGGCAAAGGCCAGGGACATCCTTTCACGTAAAAACGTGGAGTATCTGGCCATTGAACTGTCCGGTGAAACGCGCGAGTTACGTCTCGATCATATTGCCAGTTTTAGCCATCCTGAACTCGGCACCGTCGTGGTCAGCGAAGAGTAATTTACTTCCCGTCGGGCGGGATGCATTCCCGCCCATCTCATCAGGGCTTTAACGAACTGTAGTACGCCGCTAAATCTGTTATCTCCTCATCGCTGAGCCCCGCAACAAACGCTTTCATCACCTCTGCCTGACCACCGTTGCGCTCTCCCTTCTTATAGGCCTGTAGCGCGTGCGCGAGATAAGCGGCGTTTTGGCCCGCCAGGCTGGGATAAAGGGGAACCGTCGCAATGCCTTTCGGACCATGGCAGGCCGTACAGGCCGCCGAACGCTGTTCGCCCGCGTGAATATCGCCTGCGGCACAGGCCGGAAACAACGTAAAAAACGTTAATGCCACTATCCATTGCCTCACAACGATACTCCTGTAGGTTTGTGCCAGTGAATCTGCCAGCCCTGTGCCTCCCCTGCTGCGCCTTCACGGGTCACGAACAGGCCGGGCGCACAAATAAGCGTTTGATTGTAATAAATGAGCGGAATACGTTCCCGCTGCCATGACGGGATATTCAACGCCTGCCAGATTTTCTTCATCTCGCGCCCGCCCGCGCGATCCACTATATGCACGTACCCTGTCGCATGAAAACGCACAAATACCTGTTCCTCCGGCGTCGGTCGTCGTAGTGAAGGCATTGTATAGTCGGGCTGAAGCGTGCCGATATGCTGCGGCAGGGGCAATGTCTGGTTGAGATTCTTCCAGGCGATTTCGCAGTCACGTAACGAGTCTCTGATCGGCAAAATATAAAGCCGCTGGCGATAACGGCGAATTTCGCTGTGGCCTAACCGTAGCCGTGGCTGGGCATCTTCACGACTCAGCATCACTTCCTGACGAATGCGGCGCAACGCATCGCGCGAGGGCATTTGCGCGCCCTGTCCGGCCAGCCAGCGACGCAGCAAAGCATTACTGCGTACCTCACTCATCGTCAGTAACGCGGAGAAACACAGGCTACCGTCCGGCTGAATCAGCGCAGCGAGTTGTTCCGCCAGCAACTCATCCAGCAGTTGCTCCTGCTCAGCACAGAGTGCCGCACTGCGCGCCGTCGCACTGGCGAAATGGGGCCAGCGTGCCACGACGGCCGGTAAGAGTTGCTGACGAAGAAAATTGCGGTCGTAACGCACATCCTGATTGCTCTCATCTTCAACCCATTGCAACTGATGCGTTTGGGCATACTGCTCTAATGACTGCCGGGAACAGCTTAACAGCGGGCGAAGCAGAGGGTTTTTACCCAGAGAGCCCGCCACCGGCATGGCCGCCAGACCGGCCGGGCCACTGCCGCGTTTCAGGGCCAGCAGGACGGTTTCACACTGATCGTCCAGGTGCTGTGCGGTAAGGAGTTTCTCATCAGTATGGAGCGCCTGGTGCAATGCCCGATAACGCGCCTGCCGCGCCGCCGCTTCAATGCCGTCGCCCTGATCGGTAACCTGCACGCGCAGGATTTCGCAGGGGATCTGCCATGTTGCGCACAGGGTCTGGCAATGCGCCGCCCAGTGGTCGGCATTAGCACTGAGGCCATGATGGACATGCAGCGCACGCAACCGCGAGGCCGGATGGTGCTGTTGCCAGTCCCGCAGCTTATGCAGCAGGACGGTAGAATCCAGGCCACCGCTAAACGCCACTACCAGCGCGTCGTTTTCATTCAGCAGTGCGTCAAAATCAGACATGATAATTCCATAACTCAGGCAGTGGGACGAGCCATAAAGCCGCCAGTTTACGCCTGATACAATTCAAGCGGCAAACCATCCGGGTCAGCAAAAAAGGTACAGGGTTTCCCGGTAAGCGCGTCAATGCGAATGGGTTCGCATGTCACGCCCTGCGTGTCCAGATAGCGCACCGCGGCTTCCACGTCCGGCACGCTGAAAGCCAGATGGCGAAGGCCACAGGCTTCCGGCTGACTGACCCGGGCGGGCGGGTGTGGAAAGGAAAACAGCTCAATGGTGTACTGACCGTTTAACGCCAGATCGCCTTTCCACGAATCGCGCGCTTCGCGGTAGTGCTCACTTTGCAGTTCAAATCCCAGTATGTCGCAGTAAAAGGCTTTACTGCGATGATAATCTGACGCAATGATGGCGATATGGTGAATGTGCGTTAGCTGTAGCATGTTTGCTCCCTGTTGGTCCTTCATTCCTGTTCCCCGCTCTGTTTCAGCACACGTACCCGATATTCACCTTCATCGGTTAGCGTCGCGCCGTGAATATCTGTCTCAAAGCCAGGATAGTGGCGCCCAATGCTACACAGCATGAGCAGGAAGTCGAGCACGGCGCGGCTTTGTTCTGTGATCATTTCGCCAGGCATCACCAGCGGTACACCGGGAGGATAAGGCAATATCATGTTGGCAGAGATACGGCCCACCAGCTCATTCATGTTTACGGTCTCAATATTGCCTTTCACCTGCTGCTGGAACGCCTGATGCGGCGTCATTTTCATCTCAGGTAAGACATCAAAGGCTTTCAGCATCAGACGCGGCAGGTCATGTTGCTGAATCAGGCGATGAATCCCCTGCGCCAGCGTCTGGATGCGCATCGTGCGGTAAAAGTCGGGATCTTCCGCATACAGATCCGGCAGCATGTTTTTTACGCGCAGATTCAGGTCGTAGGCGCGCTTAAATTCGGTTAATCCACGCAGCACGCTCATCGCCTTGGTCTTGTCGATGCCAATACTGAACAGGAACAACAGGTTATACGGACCGGTCTTTTCCACCACAATCCCACGCTCATCAAGGAATTTCGCCACCAGCGCAGCGGGGATCCCCTCTTCGGCCATTTCACCTAACTCGCTCATGCCCGGTGTAAGAATGGTGACTTTGATCGGATCGAGATACATATGATCGCGATCGGCCTGGGTGAAACCATGCCACGCTTCGTCTCCCGGCTGGATCGGCCAGCACTGCGCTTCATCCACATGCTCTGGTTGCCAGATATCAAAGAACCAGCTGTCCGACTCTTCGCGCAACCGCTGTATTTCACGACGAAAATGTAACGCGCGCTCGACTGACCGATTGATGAGCCTTTTCCCCGGATTCCCCCGCAGCATGGCGGCGGCTGTTTCAATAGAGGAAACAATCGCGTAATTGGGCGATGTGGTGGTGTGCATCATGTAGGCTTCATTAAAGGTTTGTTCGTCGTACTCGCCTTTGATGTGAATTAATGAGGCCTGCGAAAAGGCAGCCAGCAGTTTATGCGTGGACTGGGTTTCATAAATCACCTTGCCCGGTATCCGCTCACCGCTCATGCCGCTTTTCCCCTCATAGATAGGGTGAAAATTGGTGTAAGGCACCCAGGCCGAATCAAAGTGAATCGAGGGGACGTCGAGCGTTTGCTTGATGTACTGCGTGTTATAAAGCAAACCGTCGTAGGTCGAGTTAGTAATTACTGCATGAACGGGCCAGCTGGCGCGCGGCGTGGCAGCCACTTTCTGTTCAATGCTGGCACGGGTAAATTCTTTTTGCGGAATGCCGCCCAGAATGCCTAAGGCATTGCGTGTGGGTTTTAGCCAGACAGGAATCAGATCGCTCATCATCAGCAAGTGGGTAAGCGACTTGTGGCAGTTGCGGTCAACCAGAATCGTGCTGCCTGCCGGCGCGGCATACATGCCCACGATCTTGTTCGAAGTCGAGGTGCCGTTAGTCACCATATAGCTCTGTTCCGCACCGAACGTGCGGGCGATGTACTCTTCGGCCTCAAGATGTGGTCCGGTATGATCCAGCAGCGAGCCCAGCTCAGTCACCGAAATCGAAATATCCGACTTAAGCGTATTCGCGCCAAAGAAGTCATAGAACAAACAGCCCACCGGGCTTTTCTGGAAGGCCGTCCCGGCCATATGGCCCGGAGTGCAGAACGTGTACTTTCCCTCTTTCACATAGGTGAACAACGCTTTGGTTAACGGTGGTGTAATGTGGTCGAGGTAATCATCCGTGTACTGGCGGATGTGCAAGGCGATATCGTCGGCCGCATTCAGCGCGTACTCAAAAAAATGCAGCGGTAGCCGCATCTCATTGATGCTGATATCCATTTGCGAGTGGGTATTAATAAAGGCATACAGGGGCAGGTATTCATTGAGCTGATTAATTTCACCGCACAGCTCAGGGCTGTTGTGCTCATCCCAGTCAAAAATCACACCGCTGATACGGGGATTGTGTTCAATCAGTTTGAGAAGATCATCTGTGTTTTTAGGCCGTATGAGCTGAAAACCTTGCTGACTCAGTGCTACATCCAACTCGCGTAACGGTTCATCTTTGTAAAACACGCCATGCGCGCCCATGATCGCCAGAATATTCAATGCACATCTCCCTGATTGTTGAGGCATTGAGTAAGCATAGCGAATTACGCCACGAAACCGCAGTCAGATTCGTGGCATAAAAAAAGCGGACCGGAGTCCGCTTTTACGTCACAGCACTGAATCAGGCGTAGCCATAACTCATCAGACGCTGATAACGGCGATCTAATAATTCTTCGGTGCTTAACCCTTCCAGGTCAGCCAGATCGGCCAGCAGTTGCTGTTTTAGCGTCTGCGCCATTTCTACCGGATGGCGATGCGCGCCGCCCAGTGGCTCAGGGATGACCGAATCAATCAGCTTAAGCTCTTTCAGACGCGGCGCGGTAATGCCCATCGCTTCTGCGGCCAGCGGCGCTTTATCGGCGCTTTTCCACAGAATAGAGGCACAGCCTTCCGGTGAAATGACCGAATAGGTGCTGTACTGCAGCATGTTCACTTTGTCGCCCACGCCGATAGCCAGTGCGCCACCCGAACCGCCCTCACCGATAACGGTACAGATAACCGGTACTTTCAGGCCTGACATTTCGCGCAGGTTGCGTGCGATAGCTTCAGACTGACCGCGCTCTTCCGCGCCCACGCCCGGATACGCACCCGGCGTGTCGATAAAGGTGATGATAGGCATCTTAAAGCGTTCGGCCATTTCCATCAGGCGCAACGCTTTGCGATAGCCTTCCGGTGCCGGCATACCAAAATTACGGCGAATCTTCTCTTTGGTTTCGCGCCCTTTCTGGTGACCGATGATCATCACAGGACGGCCGTCGAGGCGGGCAATCCCGCCGACAATCGCTTTGTCATCCGCATAAGCGCGGTCACCCGCAAGCTCATCGAAATCGTCAAACGCATTGCGCACATAATCAAAGGTATAAGGACGTAATGGATGTCGCGCCAGTTGGGCGATTTGCCATGCGCCCAAATCGGCGAAGATTTTACGTGTCAGCTCAACGCTTTTCTCGCGCAGACGCTTAACTTCTTCGTCGAGATTGACGTGTTTATCGTCCTGACGACCAATCGAGGTAAGCGAATCAATTTTTGCTTCCAGTTCTGCGATTGGCTGTTCAAAATCCAGGTAATTAAGACTCATAATGTTCCTGTTTTAGTCAAACTCCAGTTCTACCTGCTCCGATCCAATTAACGACCGCAAATCGTTGAGTAAACGATCGCTGGGCGATATTCGCCACGCTGCACCAAAGCGTAGCTTCGCTCGCGCGTCGGCTCTCTGATAGTAGAGATGCACCGGAATTGTCCCTGAACGATGAGGCTCAAGGGACTGACGGAGTCGGTTTAATAGCTGGTCATCAATTTGCCTGTCTGTCAGCGAGATAGCAAGTCCGCGCGCGTATTTTTCACGCGCTTCATCTATGTCCATGACTTCACGGGCGGTCATTTTAAGGCCACCACTAAAGTCATCAAAGCTGACCTGTCCGCTGACGATCAGGATACGGTCTTTCTCCAGCAGTTGCTGGTATTTATCTAACGCATCGGTAAATAACATGACTTCAAGACGGCCAGAGCGGTCGTCCAGTGTACAAATACCAATTCGGTTGCCGCGTTTGGTCACCATTACACGCGCAGCAATCACCAGGCCTGCCGCGACGGTAATCTTACCACGATCGGTCGGATGCATATCTTTCAAACGCATCCCACCCACGTAACGCTCAATTTCTTTCAGATACTGGTTAATCGGGTGGCCGGTCAGATACAAACCCAGGGTTTCCCGTTCACCGTCCAGTTGCACCTGTTCCGGCCATGGCGTGACGCTGGCGTAAGACTGTTCGACCTGCTCAGGCTCATCGGCCAGCACGCCAAACATGTCGGCCTGACCGATCGCTTCCGCTTTAGCATGCTGATCTGCCGCTTTCAGCGCATCGTTCAGTGCGCTCATCAGGGCGGCACGATGTGGGCCCAGACGATCAAAGGCGCCGGACATGATCAACTTTTCCATCACGCGGCGATTGATCTTTTTGGTATCCGTTCGCGCGCAGAGATCGAACAGTTCGCGGAAGTAACCGCCTTCGTTACGCGCATCGATGATCGCTTCGATCGGCCCTTCCCCCACACCTTTGATGGCGCCGATACCGTAAACGATCTCGCCCTCATCATTAACGTGGAACTGATACAGACCTGAGTTAATGTCCGGCGGCAGGACTTTCAGGCCCATGCGCCAGCATTCATCTACCAGACCCACCACTTTTTCTGTGTTGTCCATATCCGCCGTCATCACAGCCGCCATGAATTCCGCTGGATAGTGCGCTTTCAGCCATAAGGTCTGATAAGACACCAGCGCGTAAGCGGCGGAGTGCGACTTGTTGAAGCCATAACCCGCGAATTTCTCCACCAGATCGAAGATTTTCATCGACAGTTCTCCATCGATGCCCATCTTCTCCGCGCCCTCTTTAAAAACAGAGCGCTGTTTGGCCATCTCTTCAGGCTTCTTCTTACCCATGGCGCGACGCAGCATGTCCGCCCCGCCCAGCGTGTAGCCGGACAGGACCTGGGCAATCTGCATGACCTGTTCCTGGTAGAGGATAATACCGTAGGTCGGCTCCAGTACCGGCTTCAGGCTTTCGTGTTGCCACTGAATATCCGGGTAAGAAATGGCTTCCCGACCGTGCTTACGGTCAATGAAGTTATCAACCATGCCCGACTGTAAGGGCCCCGGACGGAACAGGGCCACAAGCGCGATCATATCTTCAAAACAGTCAGGCTTCAGGCGCTTAATCAGATCTTTCATGCCGCGCGATTCAAGCTGGAAAACCGCGGTGGTTTCCGCGCGCTGCAGCATGTCGAAGCTCTTTTTGTCTTCAAGCGGAATGGTTGCGATATCGATCGGCGGTAAGCCCTGCTTTTCGCGGCGCGGGTTAATCATTTTCAGCGCCCAGTCAATGATGGTGAGCGTTCGCAGCCCCAGGAAGTCAAACTTCACCAGGCCCGCATATTCCACATCATTTTTATCGAACTGGGTTACCGGATACTGACCGTTTTCATCACAATACAGCGGTGCAAAATCGGTGATCTTCGTTGGCGCGATCACCACGCCACCCGCATGTTTACCGGCGTTTCGGGTTACCCCTTCCAGCTTCCGCGCCATATCGATAAGCGCTTTAACCTCTTCATCCGCCTCATAAATTTCAGGCAGCTGCGGTTCCGCGGCAAAGGCTTTGTCCAGCGTCATGCCCGGATCGGGCGGCACCAGTTTTGAAATACGATCGACAAAACCATAGGGATGGCCCAGCACGCGACCCACGTCACGAATGACCGCCTTGGCCGCCATCGTACCGAAGGTAATAATCTGGGATACCGCTTCGCGGCCGTACATATCGGCCACGTGTTCAATCACCTGGTCACGTTTTTCCATACAGAAATCGACGTCGAAATCGGGCATGGAAACGCGTTCAGGGTTAAGAAAACGTTCGAACAGCAGGTCGAACTCAAGGGGATCGAGATCGGTAATTTTGAGCGCATAGGCCACCAGCGAACCGGCCCCCGAACCGCGTCCCGGCCCTACCGGTACGCCGTTATCTTTCGACCACTGTATAAACTCCATTACGATCAGGAAGTAGCCGGGGAATCCCATCTGGTTGATTACGTTCAGTTCAACGTCCAGACGTTCATCGTATTCCGGCCGTTTTTCCGCCCGCACGGCTTCATCCGGGAACAGCATCGCCAGACGTTCTTCCAGCCCCTCACGGGATTTCATTACCAGGAAATCCTCGGTGGTCATGTCGCCCGTCGGGAACTGCGGCAGAAAGTACTCACCCAGTCTGACGGTGACGTTACAACGCTTAGCAATCTCTACGCTGTTTTCGAGCGCTTCAGGGATGTCTGCGAACAACTCGCACATCTCGTCTTCGCTGCGCATATATTGCTGAGGACTGTAATTACGGGGCCGTTTAGGATCGTCCAGCGTATAACCATCATGAATGGCGACGCGAATTTCATGCGCATCAAAGTCCTCTTCATTCAGGAAGCAGACCTCGTTCGTGGCCACAACCGGGATGCCTTCGGCAATCGCCAGCTCAACGGCGGCGTGCAGATAGGTCTCTTCGTCGGGTCGTCCGGTACGTACCAGTTCCAGGTAATAGCGATCGGCAAAATGTTGCTGATAAAATGCCAGGCACTCTGAAACCAGTGCGCTGTTACCGCGCAGCAGACTGCGCCCCACATCTCCACGACGGCCACCTGACAACAGGATCAGACCTTCCTGTAATTCAGCCAGCCAGTCACGATCGATTATCGGACCGGCCACACCGTAACCGCGTTGATACGCGCGGGAAATAAGTAACGTGAGGTTTTGATAGCCGGTGTTGTTGGCCGCCAGCACCGTAATCTGGGTCAGTTCATCCCCCATCAGCTCACTGGCAACGTTAAAATCCGCCCCGATAATCGGTTTGATCCCCGCCCCATGCGCACCACCGTAAAATTTCACCAGACCACACAGGTTGGTGAAGTCGGTAATCGCCATGGCTGGCATGCCTAACGCAGCCGCTTTCTTAATCAGCGGGCCGGTTTTCGCCAGGCCGTCGATCATGGAATAGTCGCTGTGAACATGCAGATGTATAAAACGGGGTTCGGCCATATCAGTTTCCGGTTAAAACAGGGTCGGATTAGCGCAGCGTGGAGGCGCTGCTCGCCAGCACTTCGGCATCGATGAGCGCATTACGCACCGGCGCAAAGCTGCGGCGGTGATGTGGTGTTGCGCCATACTGCGTTAACTTTTCCATATGTAACGCCGTAGGATAACCTTTATGTTGCGCAAAACCATACTGCGGAAACAACAAATCCAGCTCTGCCATTTCACGATCGCGCGTGACTTTGGCGATGATCGAGGCCGCACTGATTTCAGCAACCAGGCTGTCGCCTTTTACTACGGCCAGTGATGGCACAGGCAAGGCCGGACAGCGATTGCCGTCAATCAGCACATAATCAGGCGTGATCGCCAGGCCGGCCACCGCGCGCTGCATCGCCAGCATCGTGGCATGCAGAATATTCAGGCTGTCGATCTCTTCCGGTTCGGCACGGCCCAGACTCCAGGCCAGCGCATGCTCTTTAATCTGATCAAACAGCGCCAGGCGACGTTTCTCTGAGAGCTTTTTCGAATCGGCCAGGCCCGGAATGGGTTTCGCCGGATCGAGAATTACCGCCGCAGTCACCACCGCACCAACCAGCGGGCCGCGCCCCACTTCATCCACACCGGCAATCAGTCGGGCGTTGGGATAGATAAAATCAGCCATTGGCGAGCTCCAGTACCGCATTTGCGGCTTGTTCGTCCGCATTCCAGCGAATCTGCTGGTGCAGTTCGTGGAAGGTCTGCAATAACGTTTCGCGTTCATGACTGGCATGTAACAGCGGATCCAGCGCAGCAGCCAGCGCTTCAGGTTGGCACTCATCCTGCAGCAGCTCTTTGACCAGCTCTCGCCCGGCCAGCAGGTTAGGCAACGAAACGTAGTCGGTTTTGACCAGGCGTTTTGCCAGCCAGAAGGTAAACGGCTTCATGCGGTAGCCCACGACCATGGGGCATTTCGCCAGCATGCATTCAAGCGCCGCGGTGCCGGACGCCAGCAGCGCAGCATCACTGGCCACCATTGCTTCACGGCCCTGCCCGTCCAGCAGATGCACGGGCAGCTCCGGCGCAACCTGCGCTTTGATTTGCTCAAACTGCTCGCGGCGCTTCGGGTTAACCAGCGGTACCACAATTTCCAGCGCCGGATAGCGCTTACGCAGTATCTGCGCCGTTTTAAGAAAGTCAGCACTCAGCATGTCAACTTCGGCACCGCGACTGCCGGGCAATAACGCCAGACACTGGGCATTGTCGTCAATGCCCAGATGGCGACGGGCGGCGGCTTTGTCGGGCTGTAGCGGCATAGCATCCGCCATGGTGTGGCCGATAAAACGGCACGGAACACCGAAACGATCGTAAAAGGCTTTTTCAAACGGCAGAAATGCCAGCACCAGATCGGTGTTGCGACCGATTTTGAACACCCGTTTTTGCCGCCAGGCCCAGACAGAGGGACTGACGTAATGAATCGTGCGAATGCCTGCGCGCTTAAGATTACCTTCCAGCGTGATATTGAAATCCGGTGCGTCAATACCGACAAACACATCGGGTTTCAGCGAGATAAAGCGCTGTGTCAGATCGCGACGAATAGCCAGCAAGCGGCGCAATCGTCCCAGCACTTCCACAATGCCCATCACCGCCAGTTCTTCCATTTCGTACCAGGCTTCACAGCCTTCGGCCTGCATCAATGGGCCTGCGACGCCAACAAACCGGGCATCAGGATGACGCGTTTTTAAGGCACGAATCAGGCCTGCACCAAGGATGTCGCCAGAGGTTTCTCCGGCGACGACGGCTATCGTAAGGGGACGCGCTGACATGAATTAGCGAATTAATCCACGAGTTGAACGGGCAAAAAAGTCATAGAAAGGCTGCACTTCACTGTGTTGCTGAGCAATCGCTTCGATTTCTGGCTTAACCTCATCCAGCGTTCTGCCGCTGCGGTAAAGCAACTTATAGGCATTACGAATCGCGTGCAGTGACTCTTTGCTGAAGCCGCGACGTTTCAGGCCTTCAATATTGATTCCGAATGGCGTCGCGTGATTCCCCTGTGCAATAACATAGGGCGGCACATCCTGAGCAACGCCTGAACACCCGCCAACCATCACATGCGCGCCAATGGTGCACCACTGGTGCACAGCGGTCATACCGCCAATGATGGCGAAATCATCCACCGTGACATGGCCGCCCAGCGTGGCGTTGTTGGCCATGATGCAGCGGTTGCCGATCACACAGTCATGGGCGATGTGGACGTTAACCATCAGCAGGTTGTCGCTGCCGACAACCGTGACATTCGTGCCCTGCGTCGTGCCGCGATGAATGGTGACGCTTTCACGGATTCGGTTACGATCGCCAATCTCAACCCGGGTAGGTTCGCCCGCGTATTTTAAATCCTGATTCACTTCACCAATGGAGGCGAACTGATAGATCTGATTGTCTTTACCGATACGTGTATGGCCATTCACCACAACGTGTGACTTGAGTACGGTTCCTTCACCAATTTCAACATTCGCCCCGATAAAGCAGAACGGGCCGATATGAACGCCAGGGCCGATGATGGCCCCGTCTTCAATGACAGAACTGGGATGGATGTTGGCGGTTGGATCAATCACGAATTATGCCTCCCGGCTACGGGCACACATCATGGTCGCTTCACAAACGATTTTACCGTCCACGGTCGCTACGCCGTTAAAGCGCGTCAGACCACGGCGGGTTTTCTCGAAAGTCACTTCCATAATCATTTGATCGCCCGGTACGACCGGACGCTTGAAACGGGCATTATCAATGCCTGCAAAATAATAGAGCTCGCCTGGCTCCAGTTTACCCACGCTTTTGAATGCCAGAATACCGGTGGCCTGCGCCATCGCTTCCAGAATCAGAACGCCGGGAAAAATCGGTTTACCAGGGAAATGCCCCTGGAAAAACGGTTCGTTAAAGGAGACGTTCTTTACCGCGCGCAGATATTTGTTTTCTTCAAAATCCAGCACGCGGTCTACCAGCAGAAACGGATAACGGTGCGGCAGCAGCTCTAAAATCTCTTCAATTTGCAGAGTATGAGTTTCAGTAGTCAAAATACTCTTCCTGTCCTAAAAATCTGATGACATCAATAACACGGCCTGCACCGATCATCATGATCGTTGGCAGGCCGCAAATAGTTTCCGTGGCGCCTGGCTTCCCTGCTTACACTGTTATTATGAAAGCCGGTCAGTCATGGGATGGCGTTTAGTCGTCTTTGCCGACTTTGCGCTCGATTGCTTTTAAGCGTTTGCTCATGTCGTCGATATTCATCACCAACGCTGCAGTTTTGCGCCAGGTTTTGTTGGGCTGTAATGGAATTCCTGAGGAGTATACACCAGGTTCTGTTATCGGACGCATAACCATGCCCATACCGGTTACGGTTACTTTGTCACAGATTTCCATATGGCCGTTGATGACGCTGGCACCGCCAATCATACAATAACGACCAATTTTTAAACTACCCGCCATGATCACACCGCCAGCAACCGCAGTATTGTCGCCAATCACTACGTTGTGGGCAATCTGACATTGGTTATCTATGATAACACCATTGCCGATCAGAGTGTTATCCAGCGCACCACGATCAATGGTCGTACAGGCACCAATTTCTACCCGATCGCCAATAATCACCGAGCCCAACTGCGGTATTTTCACCCAGTTACCCCGATCGTTCGCGTAGCCGAAGCCATCAGAACCGATGACGGTGCCGGACTGAATCAGGCAATGCTGACCAATGACTACTTCATGGTAAACCGAGACGTTAGCCCACAAACGCGTACCGCTGCCGATACGGGTTTTTTTACCCACAAAACAGCCTGCGCCAATGACAACGTTATCACCGAGCTCAACGTCAGATTCAATAACCGCATTGGCCCCGACAGAGACATTGGCACCGAGTCTCGCGCTGGGATCAATCACAGCACTTGGCGCAATATCCTGCGCGGGCTGTGGCGTAGTGTCGAGCAGCTGCGCCATTCTCGCATAGGTGAGATAAGGATTTTTCACCACCAGCGCGGCGGTTTTACACCATTCCAGATCCGCTTCCGTCAGCACCACGGCTGATGCCTGGACCAGCGCGAGCTGCTCGCGGTAGCGGCTGTTGGCAAGAAATGTGATTTGACCAGTTGTGGCGGATTGCATAGAAGCAATGCCGGAGATGGCGATATCGCCATCTCCGTGCAATTCTGCATCCAACTGCTGGGCTAAATCAGCCAGTCGAATTGATGACATCGATTATTTAACCTGCTTCGCAACTTCATCAGTGATGTCTTTCACATCAGAACCAGAATAAAGCACAGCCTGAGAATTCAGGACCAGGTCATATCCGCCGCTTTTGGCAACTGACTGAACGGCAGTCTGGATTTTTTCCAGCAGCTTGTTACGTTCCTGAACCTGACGAGTCTGGTTGTCTTTCTCAAACGCGTCTGCTTTCGCCTGGAAGGCATTGCGCTCAGATTCGATCTGCTTCTCTTTCTTGTTGCGCTCGCTCGCCTTCATGGTCGGCGCATTGCGCTGCAGATCCTGCATTTCCTGCTGAATTTTGTCGTGCTGAGAACGGAGTTCAGTGGCGCGGCCCTGGAACTCACTCTCAAGCTGTTTGGAGATAGCAGCGCGCTGAGGTGATTTCTGGAAAACCTGGCTCAGATCAACAGTTGCGACTTTATCGGCCGCCTGTGCGCCAGCAGAAGCAGCCAATGCAACACCCAGAGTAACTGCACATAACAACTTTTTCACTATAAACTCCTTACCCTCAACATGTATGTTTGCAGTGCGGAGCATAACAATGCTCCACAGCTGCAAGCTATTTTTTTCACATCCCTGTACAGAACGTTACCAGGTTTTACCAATGTTAAACTGGAACTGCTCTGACTTATCTCCATCCACTTTCTTAACCGGCTGGGCGTAGGAGAACACTAACGGCCCCAGCGGCGACATCCACTGTAAAGACACACCGGTCGAGACGCGAATGTTGTTTGGATCGCTGTAGTCAGGAATACCGGCAGCGCGCGTTTCAGCGGTGTTCTGCCATTTGGTATCCCAGACGGTACCGGCGTCGACAAACAGCGATGTACGCACCGAGTTCGAATATTTCTCACTCAGGAACGGCGTGGGCGTAATCAACTCAAGGCTGGCAATCGCCATCGCGTTACCGCCCACCGCATCACTCGATTTACAGATACCGTTAGGATCGCTCAGGTTACAGTACGATGAGCCATCATTCAGGTAGGCCGCTTTCGGACCGATGGTGTTGGACTGGAAGCCACGCACAGTACTGGAACCACCGGCGTAGAAGTTCTCATAGAACGGCATCTCTTTGCCGCCCAGCCCGTCACCATAGCCGACACGGCCACGGCCCAGCACAACCCAGGTGTGATCTTTATTGATCGGCACATACTGTTGGCTGTCCAGGGTGACTTTGTAGAATTCATTATCCGAACCCGGGATCGTCACCTTACCGTTCAGGTTGGTACGGTTACCCGAGGTCGCGAAGAAACCGCGGTCCAGCGTGTTATACGTCCAGCCATAGTTAAAGGTGAAGTCGTCAGCCGAGAAATCGCCATTGCGGTTTAACTGCTGTGGCTTACCAACCGAGTCCAGATAGCGCCACATCGCAACCTGAGGACGCATATCCGACAGGTCGTTGTGTACATAACCCAGACCGACGCGCAGCGAGTTGTTCTCATTGATTGGGAAGCCCAATGTCCCGTCTGTACCGTAACTTCTGTTGGTATAGCCGGAGAGATCGGCGTCGCTGGCCTTAAAGTTGTTGTAGAACACCCGGCCGCCCAGACTCACACCATCAACGGTAAAGTAAGGATCGGTCAGGGAGAACTCTGCATAGGTCTGGTAGTCGTTTTTGGTTCCGCTGATACCGACGGTATTCCCGGTACCCAGCCAGTTATCCTGGGTCACGCCGACCTGGAAGCTGACGCCACTTTCCGTACCGTAGCCGACGCCGAAGTTAAAGGTACCGGTGTTACGCTCTTTAACTTTGTAAACCACGTCAACCTGATCCGGTGAGCCCGGTACACGCTGCGTATCCACGTCAACGGTTTCGAAGTAACCTGTACGATTCAGGCGCTCTTTACCCTGATCGACCAGATCGCTGCCCAGCCAGGCCCCTTCCATCTGGCGCATTTCGCGACGCAGTACGGCATCTTTCGAGGTATCGTTACCTTCAAAGCGCACTTTACGCACGTAGTAGCGGTTGCCCGCATCCACGTTGATATGCAACTTAACGGTTTTATCGGCATCGTTAATTTCAGGCTGCGTCACGACGCGCGGATAGGCATAACCGTAGCGGCCTAACAGCTTCTTGATATCATCTTCCATCGACGTGACTTTTGCGCCGTTATACAGCTCGCCCGCCGGGATTTTGGTCAGGTGTTCGATTTCCGCCGAATGGCCGGCCATGCTGCCGTTAACAATAACGCCGGCAATCTTGTACTGATCGCCTTCGGTGATGTTAACGGTGATGTAGATGCCTTTTTTATCCGGCGTCAGGCTCACCTGCGTCGAATCAATATTGAAACGGGCATAACCGCGATCCAGATAGAAGCTGCGCAGGGTTTCAAGGTCACCCGCCAGTTTCTGTTTCTGGTATTTACGGTCAGCCACCACGTTCCACCACGGCACTTCGTCACGCAGTTGGAAACGGGAAATGAGTTCGTCTGAACTGAAGGCTTTATTACCTACAATGTTGATCTGCTGAATTTTGGCAGAAACACCTTCGGTAAAGACCAGTTTCAGATCGACGCGGTTACGCGGCAGCGGTGTGACAACGGCTTTTACGCTGGCGGTATATTTACCCACGCTGTAGTAGAAGTCTTCCAGTCCCTTCTCGATTGAAGAGATTGTGGTGCGGTCCAGCGCTTCGCCGACGCGCACACCTGAGGCTTCAAGGTTCTGTTTGAGCTGATCGTCCTTAACCGCTTTGTTACCGCTGAAGGTAATGCTGGCGATGGTAGGACGTTCTTTAACCTGAACAATCAGCGTATTACCATCTCGCAGGACCTGAACATCCTCAAAGTTGCCAGTCGCGAACAGGGAGCGAATGGTATTTCTGACGTCATCGTCATTCACCGTATCGCCAACCCGAACTGGCATGCTCAGCAGAGCCGCGCCGACGGCGACTCGCTGCAGCCCTTCGAAATGAATGTCCTTCACCACGAAATCGTCTGCACCGTAAACGGTGGCGCTGCTAAACAGCAGCGACGCTATGAGCAACTTTTTCATCGCCATCGTTATTATGCGTTTTCCTAACACATCCCACGCAAGCTCGCGTTCCAGCGGTTACAGGCGTGAGAAATCATTGAAAAGTGCAAGCCCCATTAACATCACCAGCAGTATTGAGCCGATGCGATAACTAAAGTCTTGAACTCGATCGGACACCGGTCCCCCTTTGATCTTTTCGATCGCCAGGAAGAGCAAGTGCCCACCATCTAAAACCGGCAGCGGGAACAGATTGATGATTCCTAAGTTGACGCTAATCAACGCCAGGAACATCAGGTAGTAAATCATTCCGTACTCGGCTGACAAACCTGCACCTTGCGCAATCGAGATTGGGCCGCTCAGGTTGTTCAACTTCACATCACCGGTTATTAACTTGCCCAACATGGAGACGGTCAGTTTCATCAGTTGCCAGGTTTTTACACTGGCCTCACCAATGGCCGGGAACGCGCCATATTGTCTTACCGTTTTGTACTCGTCTGGCAGAGGAACAACTCGCGGAATGACGCCCGCAAACCCTTCCGCTTTATTTCCAGGTTTCGCTTCCGGCGTCAGGGTCAACTTCACCGCTTCACCGTTGCGATCGACCTCAAGGGCCATACTTTTTCCGGGGTTATCCCGAACCTGAGTCGCAAAAAGCTGCCATTGCGTTAATAACTGACCATCGACTTTAACGATCCTGTCGCCCGCTTGCAAACCGGCTTCACTGGCGGGTGAATTCTTTTGCACTTCAGCCAGTGTCGTTTCGATCTGTGGACCGCGAGGACGTATCCCCAGCGCCACCACCGGATCCTGCTTATCAGGCTCAAACTGCCAGTTCCGCAAATCAACGTGCTTTTGCTGCGTCCCTTGTTCGCCAAAGCGACCCACTGTCAGCGTCGTGCTGCTGTCACCGATTTTACCGACCAGCGCCATGCGCACAGCTTCCCAGTCAGGCGTTTCGATACCGTCGACGGCCTTAAGTTCCGTTCCGGGTGTAATTTGCGCTTCCGCCGCTACCGAACCGTTCAGAATTTCACCAACCACAGGTTTCACACCCGGCACGCCATGAATGAAGACGACCCAGTAGGCAAAGATGGCGAACAGGAAATTGGCGACAGGACCAGCAGCGATAATGGAGGCGCGCTGCCAGATGGCTTTATTGTTAAACGCCTGGTGCCGGAGTTCCGCAGGGACGCTTTCGACCCGCTCATCCAACATTTTGACGTAACCGCCAAGTGGAATGAGGGCAAGAACAAATTCGGTCCCATGGCGGTCACGGCGTTGCCATAACGCTTTACCAAAACCGATTGAAAAACGTTCGACTCTGACCCCGCAGCGCCGCGCCACCCAAAAATGGCCAAATTCATGCACCGTAATTAATATGCCCAGTGCAATGATGAATGCGGCAAAACTCCAGATTACGCTTAACATCGTCGTTTGCCCTTAGAGTTTCTGAAACACCAACAGTAACAGGCAGGCAAAGACCGGTACGGCTGCTGTCAGGCTGTCAATGCGGTCGAGGATGCCGCCATGTCCCGGGATCAGGTTACCGCTGTCTTTGATACCGGCTTCACGTTTAAACATGCTTTCCGTGAGATCGCCCAGGACTGATGCGAGCGTCGACATCACCGCACACATGACCAGCGTGCCCGTCGGGATGGTCAGCGGCGCAAAGCTGGCAAACAGCACAGCAATAAGCGCGGAAGAGACCAGTCCGCCCAAAAATCCTTCCCAGGTTTTACCGGGTGACACTTTGGGGGCCAGCTTATGCCTGCCAAACAGCTTACCGAACATATAGGCACCTGAATCGGCCCCCCAGACCAGAAACATGACAAATAACAGCCACCATGCACCGGCAAAATGATCAGATTCGTAGTGATACTGGCGGAGCGCCATCATGCCCCAGAAGAAAGGAATAATGGTTAAGACACCGAACAGCAGGCGGAGAAGCCGGGAATGACGCCAGAGTGTCGCAGAGGCCGGATAAAAAAGAACCAACAGCAGCGCGCCCGTCCACCAGGCCAGCGAAGCCCACAGCCAGCCTGTAACCTGCGGCAGATAGGCGTTATGTTCGTAAGGGGGAAGGGTAAGGAGCATAAGCGTCAGCACAAGGCCACAGATCACGGCCAGCCAGATACGTTGCTGACGCGATGCCATACCGGACAGCTGCCCCCATTCCCAGGCGGCAAGCATGCAGATGATAATCGTAACAATTGCAAAGCCAACAGGCGGTAACCAGAACAATGCAGCGATCACCAGCGGAATAAGGATCAGCGCGGTGATCAGACGAGACTTCAGCAAAGGTTACCCCCAGATTGCTCAGGCGCCGCCTGGTGCAGCGCCGCCAAAGCGTCGCTCCCGCAGAGAGAATGCATTCAGTGCACCTTCAAAAACGTGTTCATCAAAATCCGGCCAGAGCACATCAGTAAAATAGAATTCCGCATAGGCAATCTGCCACAACAGGAAGTTGCTAATCCGATGCTCTCCCCCGGTCCTTATCACTAAATCCACTGGCGCCAGCTGGTTCATACACAGCTGCGACGTCAGACTCTCTTCGGTTATCTGATCAGGGCGTAACAAGCCTTCCTGTACCTGTTCAGCCAACTTTTTAACACCTTCGATGATATCCCAACGTCCGCCGTAGTTAGCGGCGATGTTTAACGTCAGGCGATCGTTATTTTCCGTCAGCGCCTCGGCCCGACGGACACGTTCCTGAATACGCGGGCTGAATCGACTGATATCGCCAATAATGCGTAAGCGGACATTGTGTTTATGCAGGCTCTTCACTTCGCTATCCAGCGCCCAGACAAACAGTTCCATTAAGGCTGTCACTTCCTGCGCAGGACGGCTCCAGTTTTCGCTGCTAAAGGCGTAAAGCGTTAACGCTTCCAGATTATTATTGACAGCAAAGCTAACGGCGCGGCGTACTGATTTCACGCCCGCTTTATGGCCGGAAATACGCAGTTTTCCCTGGTTTTTAGCCCAGCGGCCATTGCCATCCATGATGATAGCGACGTGGCGCGGACCGGTACCCTGTTGGTCATCGGTGTTGTTGTGATTTTCAGACGACATAACGCGTAATCAATTCCTTTCATCAGAAATGCTGTGGTTTCTGAATACATTGCGCCCGGTACAAATCCCGACATTGCCTGCCGGGCCACACCGAATTCGGTGACAGACCGTTAAACGCGAGCCAGCGACTATAACATTTTCACCCGAAGCGAACAAATAGCCTCAGCGTAATCGTTATTACGACGTGAAATGGGACAACATTTCTGTTGCCGCCGCGCGTGCGCTTCGGTCAATGTCAATGACCGCATCCACGGAGTCCGGCTCCTGACAGTGATGCGCCGACAGCACTGCGCTGTTCAACGCGGCAATATCCGTAAAACGGATCTGCTTATCCAGGAAAGCCGCCACGGCAATCTCATTGGCCGCATTGAGCGTGGTGGTCGCTGCCTGTCCGGCTTCGCAGGCATCAATCGCGAGTTTGAGACAGGGGTAACGACCAAAATCAGGTGCCGAGAAGGTCAGTGCCGACATGCGGGTAAAGTCCAGCGGTGTGACCCCAGCCTCAATACGTGCGGGCCAGGCCATACTGTGGGCGATTGGTGTCCGCATGTCAGGCGAACCTAACTGGGCCAGCACGCTGCCATCGCAATACCGCACCATGGAGTGGATCACCGATTGTGGGTGCAAAATCACTTCCATCTGCGCTGCGCTGGCATTAAACAGCCAGCGCGCTTCAATGTATTCAAGACCTTTATTCATCATGGTGGCCGAATCAACAGAGATTTTACGCCCCATTGTCCAGTTCGGATGTGCACAAGCCTGATCTGGCGACATATTGCTCAGATCCGCTAAATTTGTGTCACGAAAAGGGCCACCCGATCCCGTAAGAATAATCGACTCAATGCCGTTATTCTGCAGGTCAGCGTAACCTAACTGATGCTGGATGGAAGCGGGCAAACTCTGAAAAATGGCATTGTGCTCGCTATCGACCGGCAACAACTGCGCGTTATGTTGACGTACCGCCTCCATAAATAAACGGCCGCAGGTGACCAGCGATTCTTTGTTCGCCAGCAAGACCGTTTTGCCGGCGCGAATGGCGGCCAGCGTGGGTAATAACCCCGATGCACCCACAATTGCGGCCATCACCTGGTCAACCTCATCCAGCGCGGCCAGTTCACAGGCTGCCTGAACGCCGGAGAGCACTTCAGTCCTGATCTTCAATGCTCTCAGTCGCTCACGTAGCGCGGCGGCAGCGTCTTCATCTGCCATGGCGGCGTAGCGCGGTTGAAACTGTGCACACTGTTCTGCCATCAGGGCTACATTTTTGCCCGCCACCAGCGCCGTGACCTGGTAAAGCGCCGGATTGGCTTTAACAACGGCCAGCGTGCTGGTGCCGATTGATCCGGTCGAACCCAGCAGAGTTAATCGCTTCATAATGCTGTCCCTGTATCGGTAAAAGCGTGGGGCACAACGTAAAACGCCGCCAGAGATGGCATTCAGTCAGAAGGCCTCCCTGTACGGCGTTTTCGTCGGCGAAGATGGAATTAGAAATCCATCAGCTCCGTTTCTTTTTCGGCCAATGCTGCATCGACTTTCTTGATGTGCGCATCGGTCATTTTCTGGATTTCATCCTGCGCGCGACGTTCGTCGTCTTCGCTGATCTCTTTATCTTTCAGCAGCGCTTTGATCTTATCGTTGGCATCGCGACGGACGTTACGTACCGACACACGGCCCTGCTCGGCTTCGCCGCGCACGATTTTAATCAGGTCTTTACGACGTTCTTCGGTCAGTGCAGGCAGCGGAACACGAATGTCCGAACCGGCAGAGCTGGGATTCAGCCCAAGATCAGACGCCATAATCGCTTTTTCAACGGCCGGGCCGAGAGAGCGATCAAACACGTTGATTTTCAGCGTGCGGGAATCTTCAACAGTGACGGAAGCCAGCTGACGCAGTGGCGTCGGCGTGCCGTAATATTCAACGATGATGCCGTCGAGCAGTGAAGGTGAAGCACGACCTGTGCGCACCTTGCTGATAGTGGTTTTGAATGCTTCCACGCATTTATCCATGCGCGTATCAGCATCTTTTTTAATGTCGTTAATCACGTTAAAACCCTTGGATTCGGTTTGACCTGGCCAGTTCCGGCATTACCGGAAGCGGGATCGATAAGCATCGATAATCCTGAATGGCGTGCGGCAATACCGCGCCGCACTGACAGAATATACCCTATTTTATCTCGCCTCGGGTATTAATGCGTAATCAGGGTGCCTTCTTTTTCACCCATCACTACGCGACGCAATGCGCCAGGCTTGTTCATGTTGAAAACGCGGATAGGCAGTTTGTGATCGCGCGCCAGCGTAAACGCGGCGAGATCCATCACTTTTAGCTCTTGATCCAGCACTTCCGCATAGGTCAGTTTTTCGTACAGTGTTGCATCGGGGTGCTTCACGGGGTCCGCAGAATAAACGCCGTCAACTTTGGTGGCTTTCAACACCACATCGGCTTCGATTTCGATACCGCGCAGACAGGCGGCAGAATCCGTCGTAAAGAAGGGGTTACCGGTACCTGCGGAGAAGATGACAACGCGGTTATTGCGCAACAGGCTGATGGCTTCTGCCCAGCTGTAGTTGTCGCACACGCCGTTCAGGGGAATCGCCGACATCAGACGGGCGTTAACATAGGCACGATGCAGCGCATCACGCATTGCCAGGCCATTCATTACGGTGGCCAGCATCCCCATGTGGTCGCCGACAACGCGGTTCATGCCCGCCTGTGCCAGCCCCGCTCCACGGAACAGGTTGCCCCCGCCAATCACAACGCCCACCTGGATACCCAGTTCGACCAGCTCTTTAACTTCCTGAGCCATGCGGTCAAGCACACTCGCGTCGATACCAAAACCTTCTGCACCTTGCAGTGCTTCACCGCTGAGTTTTAGCAGGATACGTTGATAAACAGGTTTTGCGTTGGTCGCCATGGTCAGTTCTTCCTGGAAGATATGATGAGTGAGAAGTAATTCCGATCAATCATCCGCTTACAGCAAAAGAATTGCTATTGGGATGAAACTGAAAACGTATCTTTTGCCTGTGGCAGACAAAAAAGAACCGCCATCTGGCGGTTCTTTCAGATCATTAAGACTGTTTGGACATCGCTGCAACTTCAGCAGCAAAATCAGTCTCAACTTTCTCGATGCCTTCGCCCACTTCGAAGCGGATGAAGTTGATCACGTCAGCGCCCTGCTCTTTCAGCGCCTGGCCAACGGTTTTGGCTGGATCGATAACGAATGCCTGACCGGTCAGAGAAACTTCACCGGTGAATTTCTTCATGCGGCCTTCAACCATTTTCTCTGCGATTTCTTTTGGCTTGCCAGACTGCATCGCGATATCCAGCTGAACCTGGTACTCTTTCTCAACCACTTCGGCAGAAACGTCTTCTGGCTTAACAAACTCAGGCTTGCTTGCCGCAACGTGCATCGCGATCTGTTTGATCAGATCTTCGTTAGCGCCTTTCGCTGAAACCAGAACGCCGATACGTGCGCCGTGCAGGTAGCTGCCCAGCTCTTCGCCTTCCAGCACTGCAACGCGACGAATGTTGATGTTTTCACCGATTTTGGCAACCAGTGCAACGCGCTCTTCTTCAAACTGTGCTTTCAGCGCTTCAACGTCGGTGATGCGGTTAGCCGCAGCCGCGTCCAGCACTTTGTCAGCAAATGCCTGGAAGCCGCCATCTTTTGCAACGAAGTCAGTCTGGCAGTTTACTTCCAGAATCACACCGTAGTTACCAACGATTTTGGTTTTGATCACGCCGTCAGCAGCAACGTTACCTGCTTTTTTCGCTGCTTTGATTGCGCCAGACTTACGCATGTTTTCAATCGCCAGCTCGATGTCGCCGCTCGCTTCAGTCAGCGCTTTTTTGCAGTCCATCATGCCTGCGCCAGTACGCTCACGCAGTTCTTTTACCAGTGCAGCGGTAATTTCAGCCATTCCAGAATCCTCGGTTCGTACCTGAGCACGGGTGCATCAACAGGTACTTATTTGCGGAAAATTTACTCTGTCCCGCCGACCTGAACAGGGGCGTTACAGACTTGGATAAAATAAAGGGGCCATGTTTGGCCCCTTACAGATCACATCTGAATGCTAAGGGCTCTTCTACAGAGCAAACCTTAATTAAGCGTTTTCTAAAGACGCTTCTTCAGCCTGCTCAGCCAGATCCTGAGAACGGCCTTCGCGAACGGTAGTCGCAACGGCAGTCAGGTACAGGTTGATAGCACGGATCGCATCGTCGTTACCTGGGATAACGTAATCAACGCCATCCGGATCAGAGTTAGTATCAACGATAGCAAATACTGGGATGCCCAGGTTGTTTGCTTCTTTGATTGCGATGTGTTCGTGGTCAGCATCGACAACAAACAGTGCATCCGGCAAACCGCCCATGTCTTTGATACCGCCCAGGCTGTTTTCCAGCTTGGCCAGCTCACGAGCGCGCATCAGCGCTTCTTTCTTGGTCAGTTTGTCGAAAGTGCCGTCCTGAGACTGGGTCTCAAGCTCTTTCAGACGTTTGATAGACTGACGAACGGTTTTCCAGTTAGTCAGCATACCACCCAACCAGCGGTGGTTTACGAAGAACTGGTCGCAGCTCAGTGCAGACTCTTTTACCGCTTCGGCAGCAGCGCGCTTGGTACCAACGAACAGAATCTTACCTTTACGGGAAGAGATTTTGGTCAACTCAGCCAGAGCTTCGTTGAACATTGGTACGGTTTTCTCAAGGTTGATGATGTGAACTTTGTTACGCGCACCGAAAATGAATGGCTTCATTTTTGGGCACCAGTAACGGGTCTGGTGACCGAAGTGAACACCAGCCTTGAGCATATCGCGCATGGAAACAGTTGCCATGATTACTACCTCTAGTTTAATTGGGGTTGGGCCTCCATGTATCCCATACAACCGACCTCTTTCAAGGCACCCCGGCGTATGTGTCGATACATGTGTGTTTTAGTACACATAGTGAGATTATTGCGGTTCCCGTTGACCTTGCAGCCCACAGAGAATCGTCGGCGCGCTTTATACCACAATCAGGCTCTGGACGCCAATAATTGTTCGCTTATGGCGCGCGATGCGTTCTCCGTTTGGCAGCCCTTTTGGCTTGCTGTTAACATGACAGCACAGCGTTCATTATTGCTGAAAATTTCAGCAACAGCGGAATAATTTAATGGCAATCTCAATAAAAACTCCTGAAGAAGTCGAAAAAATGCGCGTCGCAGGTCGGCTGGCTGCGGAAGTGCTTGAAATGATCGAACCGCACGTGCAGCCTGGCGTGACGACGGGCGAACTGGATCGCCTTTGTCATGCGCACATTACCGAGAAGCAGCAGGCGGTGTCTGCCTGCCTGGGTTACCACGGTTTCCCTAAATCTGTCTGTATCTCAGTGAATGAAGTGGTTTGCCATGGCATTCCCAGTGACGATCGCCCGTTAAAAGACGGGGATATCGTTAACATTGACGTGACCGTGATTAAAGACGATTACCATGGCGATACGTCCAAAATGTTTATCGTGGGTAAACCCACCATTCAGGGCGAACGTCTGTGCCGCGTGACGCAGGAAAGCCTTTATCTGTCACTGCGTTTAGTTAAGCCGGGCATTCGGCTGCGCGAGCTGGGCCGCGCGATTCAAAAATACGTCGAAGCGAATGACTTCTCTGTCGTGCGGGAATACTGCGGTCACGGCATTGGCAAAGGCTTCCATGAAGAGCCTCAGGTGCTGCATTACGACGCGGATGACGGCGGAGTGGTCCTGCAGGCAGGAATGACCTTTACCGTTGAACCGATGGTGAACGCCGGTGATTACCGCATTCGTACCATGAAAGACGGCTGGACGGTGAAAACCAAAGATCGCAGCTTGTCGGCGCAGTACGAGCATACTATTGTGGTGACGGATAACGGCTGTGAGATTTTAACCCTGCGAAAAGACGACACCCTGCCTGCGGTGTTAGTTAACCAGGAGTAATTCCACCACGAATAAAAAAGCCGGCGCTCTGCCGGTTTTTTTATGGTTAATGATGAGAGCGTTGCATGAGCCTGTCGCAAGAAGTGAAAAACGGCCTGAATGATTCCCCTGGCGAGTGGCAAGACGATACGCTGACACGCGACGTCTTAAAGCAACGTCTGGAGGGCTTCCAGCAGCACCTGGCGGCGGCGTTTGATGCCGGTGAGCCTGTCGAAGATCTGATTCACGCCCGAACGCTGTTTATCGATCGCCTGCTGCGCCGTTTGTGGCGTTTTTTTGGCTTCGACAGCATGAAAGCCATCACGCTTGTCGCCGTCGGCGGTTACGGCCGCGGTGAACTGCATCCCCTTTCCGATATTGATATCTTAATTCTCAGCCGTCAACCGCTGGATGAGCAGGCGGCGCAGAGCGCCAGCGCGCTACTGACGCTGATGTGGGATCTCAAGCTGGAGGTCGGCCACAGTGTACGTAGCCTCGAAGAGTGCCTGCTGGAAGGGCTGTCCGATCTGACCGTGGCGACCAATCTGATTGAAGCCCGAATGCTGACCGGCGATGTCGCGCTGTTTCTGGAATTACAAAAAAATGTCTTCAGCGATGGCTTCTGGCCATCATCCCGCTTTTTTGCCGCCAAAATCGACGAGCAGCAGGAACGCCATACACGTTATCACGGTACCAGCTATAACCTGGAACCGGATATCAAAAGCAGCCCCGGCGGGTTACGTGACATTCATACCTTACAATGGGTTGCCCGTCGCCACTTTGGCGCGACCACGCTGGATGAGATGTCAGGCTTTGGTTTCCTGACGGACGCAGAGCGCAGCGAGCTGAATGAGTGCCAGGCGTTTCTCTGGCGCATTCGCTTTGCCCTGCACCTGTCTCTGCCACGGTACGATAACCGCCTGCTGTTTGACCGCCAGCTCAGCGTTGCCCGGCGCCTGAATTATGAGGGAGAAGGCAACGAACCGGTCGAACGCATGATGAAAGATTTTTACCGCGTCACGCGGCGCATCGGTGAGCTTAACCAGATGCTGTTGCAACTGTTCGATGAGGCCATTCTGGCGCTCTCCACCAATGAAAAACCTTATGCCATTGATGACGATTTCCAGCTGCGCGGTAACCTGATCGATCTGCGTGATGAAACCCTGTTTGATCGGGAACCCCAGGCGATCTTGCGTATGTTCTATGTCATGGTACGCAATGAAAACATCAAAGGGATCTACTCCACTACACTGCGCCGCCTGCGTCATACACGACGTCATCTTGAGCAACCCTTATGCCAGTTGCCTGAAGCGCGTCGCCTGTTTATGTCGATTCTGCGTCATCCCGGTGCGGTCAGTCGCGCGCTGGTACCGATGCATCGCCACAGCGTGCTCTGGGCCTATACGCCGCTCTGGGGCCACATTGTCGGGCAGATGCAGTTTGATTTATTTCATGCTTATACCGTCGATGAGCACACTATCCGGGTGTTGCAGAAACTGGAGAGCTTTGCCAATGAAGCAACGCGCCCGCAACATCCGTTGTGCGTTGAACTCTGGCCTCGCCTGCCACAACAGGAATTACTGTTAATGGCTGCGCTGTTACACGACATCGCGAAAGGGCGTAACGGCGATCACTCCGTGCTGGGTGCGCAGGACGCGCTGGCGTTTGCGGAGATGCACGGTCTTAACTCACGTGAAACCCAGTTAGTGGCCTGGCTGGTTCGTCATCATCTGCTGATGTCAGTTACCGCGCAGCGCCGCGACATTCAGGATCCTACGGTCATTCAACAGTTCGCCGAAGTCATGCAGAACGAGAACCGGCTGCGTTATCTGGTTTGCCTGACCGTTGCCGACATCTGCGCCACTAATGAAAGCTTGTGGAACAGCTGGAAGCAAAGCCTGCTGCGAGAACTGTTCTTTGCCACTGAAAAACAGCTGCGCCGCGGCATGGAGAACAGCCCGGATCTCCGTGAGCGTGTCCGTCATCACCGTTTACAGGCGCTGGCACTGTTGCGCATGGACAACATCGATGAAGCCCGCCTGCACCACATCTGGAACCGGTGCCGTGCCGACTATTTCCTGCGTCATACGCCGAATCAGATCGCCTGGCATGCGCGCCATTTACTGGAACACGATCTGCGTAAACCGTTGGTGCTGGTAAGCCCACAGGCTACACGAGGCGGTACAGAAATTTTTATCTGGAGCCCGGACCGGCCCCACCTGTTTGCCGCCGTGGCCGGTGAGCTGGATCGCCGCAATCTCAGCGTGCATGATGCGCAGATTTTTACCAGCCGCGATGGTATGGCGATGGATACGTTTATCGTGCTGGAGCCGGATGGCAGCCCGCTGGCTCCCGATCGTCATGCGCTGATCATTCAGGCGCTGGAACAGGCGATTACGCAGTCAGACTGGGTGCCGCCACGTACCCGCCGTCAGGCTGCCCGACTCCGCCATTTCAGCGTGGATACCGAAGTAAACTTTCTGCCGACGCATACCGATCGCCGGAGTTATCTGGAACTGGTGGCGCTCGATCAGCCGGGCTTGCTGGCGCGCGTCGGCGAGGTGTTTGCCGATCTCGGCGTATCACTGCATGGCGCGCGCATCAGTACCATTGGAGAACGTGTCGAAGATTTGTTTATTCTGGCCAATAGCGAACGCCGGGCACTGGATGAGGAAATGCGCCAGACCCTGCAACAACGGTTGACAGAGGCCCTTAATCCAAACGATAAAGTGTGACCCGCTTCAATTTGTGAACTTTCACTTTTTACCTGTGCTGGTCGCTGACCGGCACCACAAATGACAGATCAGGAAAAAATATGCAACAGTTACAGAGTGTTATTGAATCTGCCTTCGAACGTCGCGCTGATATCACCCCGACCAGTGTGGATACTGAAACCCGCGACGCGATTAATCAGGTTATCGCCAAACTGGACAGTGGTGAGCTGCGCGTTTCTGAAAAAATCGACGGTGAATGGGTAACGCATCAGTGGCTGAAAAAAGCCGTTCTGCTCTCTTTCCGCATCAATGACAATCAGGTCATGGAAGGCGCAGAAACACGCTTTTACGACAAAGTGCCAATGAAATTCGCTGACTGGGACGATGCGCGCTTTAAAGCCGCCGGTTTCCGCGTCGTACCGCCCGCCGCCGTGCGTAAAGGTGCCTTTATTGCACGTAATACCGTGTTGATGCCTTCCTATGTGAACATCGGTGCCTTTGTTGACGAAGGAACGATGGTGGACACCTGGGCCACCGTGGGCTCCTGTGCGCAAATTGGTAAAAATGTCCACTTATCTGGTGGCGTAGGCATCGGTGGGGTGCTTGAGCCTCTGCAGGCTAATCCGACCATTATTGAAGATAACTGCTTCATCGGCGCACGTTCTGAAATTGTTGAAGGCGTGATTGTTGAAGAAGGTTCCGTTATTTCAATGGGCGTTTATATTGGTCAAAGCACCAAAATTTATGACCGCGAAACCGGTGAAATTCATTACGGACGCGTACCTGCCGGATCGGTCGTCGTCTCGGGTAATCTGCCGTCAAAAGATGGCAGCTACAGTCTGTATTGCGCGGTTATCGTGAAAAAAGTGGATGCCAAAACACTGGCCAAAACCGGCATTAATGAATTGCTGCGCACGATCGACTAAGCTTGTGGACGGGCTGCCTGACAGCCCGTCATCTTTTGTTTACAGCTGTTACGGGTAATGTTGTTTTTCAACGCGAACCAACGGGTGCGTTTACTTTTCATCCAGGTCATAATTCGCGCCAGTTAAATCCTGTTGCGCACTGATTCATGTTATTTATGTCTACAGTCATTAAGTCATGAACAATTCTGCGCGCTTATCATTTGGTGGAAAAAACGTTATGTATGACAATATTAAGAGCTTAGGCATTAGTAACCCCGACGATATCGATCGCTACAGCCTGCGTCAGGAAGCGAATAACGATATTTTGAAAATTTATTTCCGCAAAGATAAAGGCGAATTTTTCGCTAAAAGCGTGAAATTTAAATATCCTCGTCAGCGTAAAACGGTCGTCGCCGATAATGCGTCGCAGGGCTACCGTGAAGTGCAGGAAATCAGCCCTAACCTGCGCTATGTCATTGATGAGCTGGATCAAATTTGTCAGCGCGATCAGGTTGAAGTCGATCTGAAACGTAAAATTCTGGACGATCTGCGTCATCTGGAAGGCGTGGTGTCACACAAGATCGCGGAAATTGAATCCGATCTGGAAAAACTGACCCGCAGCGGTCGTTAATCCCTTCAAACGCACTATAGCCTGCCGTCCTGAGTGAGCGTCACTTTGTGCGGCGGGCCTTTTTTATGCCCTGCTACTCCTGCCGCAGCAACGCCCCTTCACGCAAGACATCTTCAGTCGCCTCACGCCAGTCAAACCGGTCAATCCAGGATTGATAGCGTGCAGAACCCAGCGCATTATCCGCCAGCATAAGCAGGGGAATGACGCGTCCGCTGTTACGGTCGCGCGTCTTCCATGGCCAGCGGCGCGCAGAATCACTAAACGGTGCCATATAATCCAACGCAGCCAGCAGCGAGCCGCCCTGTTTGCCAGAGTAGTGCCAGAGATCGTCCCCACCGCGCTGAGACGACAAGGCCGCTATCGCAGTCAGCGCCTGTAAATTAAAAAAACTGTAGTGAAAAGAGCGGGTGCGGGCCAGTTCAAGCGGCTGCGTGCCATCACGCGCTATCTGCCCACCGATCTTCGTTTTAGCCAGCGCCATCATGTCCCTCATAACGGCATCGTTATGCAGGTAAGCGGCAATCCCGGCCACCTGAACACAATACCAGCTACCGTGATTGTTGGCCGCATGCCGCTCCTGGCGCGCCAGCTTACTGGTTTGCAGCCAGGTAAGGTAGTCGTGGAACCAGCGCTGTAGCGCGGCCTCGTCGCCTGCACGCCAGCCAGGTGACTGACGCAGCAATATCAACGCATCAACAATGCGGGTGGCAAAATAACGCCCATCCAGTACGCCATCATGCCGGCCCGTGCTGATGCCCGGCACGCCTTGCGCAAAGTTAAGGTTGGGGTTCATGCGGCTGGCAGGATCGATAAACCAGTGACGGATCATCGATTGAGCTTTACTGGCATAGCGTACATCGCCCGAAAAGAACCAGGCCAGCGTCAGTGCCTGCACATCGGCACTAAAACGCGCAAAACGCAGCCCGTCTGTTTGGTTGTTTTTTGTGTCGGGATTCACCTCGCCATCCCGACGGCTCCACGGAAGCCCCGTTTTCTGCCGGGCGTCCGGCCACCAGTACGCGCTCAGGCTGAGATAATCGTGTCGCGAGCCGCTGGGGGGCACCAGACCTTTGTCCATGACGCTGGGATCGGGCTGCTTAAGCGCCTTATCCGCCTGCTGTTTCAGCTGTTGCCAGGCTTGCTGCGTACGTGGGCTTGCCTGCTGATTCTGGATGGCCTGTGGTGTGGTGAGCAAAGCCTTTGTCGAGAGAAAAATCAGCGTGTCCGCCGCCGCCGCCTGGCAGGTGAACGCAAGTATCAGTAAGCCACATCCCCAACTCAGTGCGCGCATCAGTCTGTCCTCTTCGTTTTTTCGGGCCCTTTCAGCCCTGCTCATCCAGTTGGATCGCGATGTACAACAGCAGGCGATCGTCGACCTTGCCCAGGTTGAGTCCCGTCAATTCAGCGATACGATTTAAACGGTATTCCAGGGTATTTCGATGAATAAAAAGCGCACGCGACGTCGCGCCGGGCTGCACGTTGTTGCTGAACCAGGCACTCAGCGTGCGTCGCAGCAAACCGTTGCTGTCCATGCTTTTTAGCTTTTCCAGCGGACGCGCCAGTTCATTTGACTGCCAGCCACCCCGTAAGCTGTCGAGCAGGACCGGCAGCATCAAATCCTGATAAAAATAGCTGCGAACCTCGGGCATACGCTGCTTTCCCACCGCCATCGTTGTTCGCGCAGTACGATATGAACGTGCAATGCTGCCCATGCCCGTAAAAAAATTGCCCAGCGCGATACGCATGCGCAGATGACCACTTTCCTTCATGCGCTGCATAAGCTGTTCGACCCGCCTGCGGTGATCATGTTGATCATAACGTCCGTGTGCATTTAATGCCGGTTTCAGCACGACCATTTCGGTTAGTGAGACGATGGCAATCAGGTTATCCCGCGCCGGTGTCGTCAATAACGTCTGCAACTGCTGTAATTCTGACATCGCACTGTCAACGCCAAGCTGCCCGCTGTCCACTTCGATCACCGCCACGATTCGGGGCTGATTAAGATCGATGCCGAGGCGCTGCGCCCATTCGGTGAGTTGCGGGGAGAGCGCGTCACTGCGAATGAGATTGAGCACCAACTCTTCCCGCAGACGGCTGTCCTGCGCCAGCATGTGCAACAGCCGCGCCTGCTCCAGCATCATCTCTGCGGCCATACAGACTAATTCACCATAGTGACGCAGCGCACCCGGCTCGCCCGTCAGACCAATCACTCCAACAATCATCCCGTCGATACGCAACGGCAGATTAATTCCCGGCCTGACTCCATGCAGATGCCGGGCCACCGCATCGTCAATATCCACAATACGTCCCTGAGACAGCACTAACAATGCACCCTCATGTAATTCGCCGATGCGCTCCCGGTCACCGCTGCCAATAATCCGTCCTCGTGCATCCATAACGTTGACATTGCCATCAATGATTTTCATAGTGCGCGCGACAATTTCCTGCGCCAGTCGTGCGTCGAGATGACAGGTTGCCATCCTGTACTCCTGAGTCATAAAGAGGGGGAAAACAGCATAGACGCGCGATACCGGGAGAACATTGTGCATCTGCACAAGGCCTGGCAGGCATTAACAGAAATGCGGCGACCATCACATTTGTGCGCGTCGCCATAAAAAAGGCGGACCGAAGTCCGCCTGATAAACCCCTGCCTGTGATTACTGCGCCAGCAGATACAGTGAACTGTCTCCGCGCTGCACGTTCAACGCCAGTACCGGTGGTTTGGTATCGAGGATTTTACGCAGTTCGCCCAGATTGCTGACGGCCTGCTGGTTGACGCCAAGAATCAGGTCGCCTTTTTTCAGGCCAATTCTGGCCGCCGCGCTGCCCGCTTTCACGCTGTCAACCCGAACGCCTTTCTCTTTACCTGAATTATTGCTCAGATCCGCGCCTTCAATACCGGTGTAAATGGTGGCGGACTGCACCTTGTCCTGCGTGCTCTGCTGCAGCTGAACCGTCACATCCAGCGGTTTACCGTCACGCAGTATGCCAAGTTTCAGCGTGGTTCCTACCGGCAACGAGCCGACTTCGGCACGCAGTGAAGCAAAGCTGGTTAACGGCTTACCGTTCATCGACACAATGACGTCACCCGCTTTAATACCGCCCTTCGCCGCCGCGGAGTTCGGTACGACCTGACTGACGAATGCACCGCGTTGCGCATCGACTTTCATCGCCTTCGCCAGCTCAGAGTTAAGCTCGGTCCCCATAATGCCCAGCTCGCCGCGTTTAACCTGACCGTATTCCACCATTTGTGCCGTCAGGTTTTTCACCATGTTGCTCGGGATGGCGAAGCCAATACCAATATTGCCGCCGTCCGGTGCCAGGATAGCGGTGTTGATGCCAATCAGCTCGCCGTTGAGATTTACCAGAGCGCCACCCGAGTTACCCCGGTTGATGGCCGCATCGGTTTGAATAAAGTTCTCATAGTTTTCAACATTCAGGCCACTGCGTCCCAGCGCGGACACGATACCAGACGTAACGGTTTCACCCAGACCATACGGGTTACCAATCGCCACGGCGTAATCGCCCACCCGTAAATTGTCAGAGTCGGCCATCTTAATCGCGGTAAGATTTTTAGCACCTTCCAGCTGAATTAATGCGATATCCGAGCTGGGATCTTTACCAATCACTTTGGCATCGTAACTGCGACCATCGCTCAGTTTTACCTGAATTTTCGTCGCGTCGTTTACCACATGGTTATTGGTGACCACATAGCCTTTTTCAGCGTTAATGATGACACCAGAGCCCAGCGCTCTAAATTTTTGCTGCTGCGTATCTGGCGCGGCAGGGGCACCGCCACCGTCACCGCCCTGGCAAAGCGGTGAGCCCATGAACGGCGAACCGTCCTGGCAGAAAGGCGAATTATCGCCAAAAAATTGCTGAAACTGCTGCGGCATCCGTGGCGTTTTGACCGTCGTACTTCCTTCAACGCTGATACTCACGACTGAAGGCATAACCTTTTCCAGCATTGGCGCAAGGCTCGGCAACTGCTGGCTGTTGGTGGATGACACGGAAGAGGATGTTTCCGCAGCGAAAGCACTCACAGGGGTCAGTGCCATGCCAAGACTAAGCGCCAGGGCGCTTAACATTAACGAGGTTTTTTTCATTTTGGTATCTCACAATGATGGATATACTGACCATTGCTGTGGTCGAATGTTGAGATAAATGTTTTAGCGCGAAGTTCCTCTAAAAGTTTTAGGCAAAAGTAAAAATTTATTCGCGCTCTTTACAATTCTCGGGTTATTCCACCGCCATTAAGCGACGATACTCATCCCAGGCATAGAGATCCGTCATGCCACTAATGTAATCCTGAATCAGGCGAAAACGATAATAACGTTCCCATAACAAACGCTCATATTTATGCTCAACAACCAATGTACGCATTTTATACAAATAGGCTTTTCGGTGTTTGCCAGACAGTTTATGGAACAGTCGGGTCTCTATGGGATGATGGCGTAAAAAGTCTTCATTTATCAGTGTGGTAAACGCTTCATAATTGAGCGACATCAGCGGCTGATATATTTCCAGCAAGCCCTTAATTACCCGATAACCCTGCAGTTCCAGTTGCTCAACTTCGGAATGATTAAACACCTGCTGGCGCGCCACGGTTTTAAAAATCTGTAATAAACGGCCCTCTTCACCTTCGTCTTCTAATAAAGCATGGTTGAAGTGCCCCTCGAATATGGCAGGCAGATTATCAATAAAACGTTTCACCGCGTAGGTGACCAAAACATTCTGAACATTGACCCGCAGCGACATAAAAAACTGATCGCTACGGCTACGGCGTTTTTTACTGCCCGCTTCGCGCCACGCTTCCCCCACTGTACGACTGAAGGCATCGTTATTATTTATTGTTCCCCAGGCCTTGCTGAGATATTCATACAGACTGTCCACGTTAAATATGGCTTTTTCAACGGCATCGTCTAAATCGGCAATACAATAGGAGATGTCGTCAGCGGCTTCCATGATATAGGTCAGCGGAAAGCGATGGTGTTCCGTCAAATTTGTGGCGGTGCGAAGCTCATCGATATATTCCCGCTCAGATAAATAGAAGCCCGGCTTTTTCATTAATACGCTAAACTGAGCCGGTTTTTCCCCCTGCCACCATGCGGGCGCGGTATATTTCAGGATACAGGCTACCTGAGAATAGCTCAGGTTGAGTTGCAGCAGCGAATGCACCATGCGAATAGCCTGAGCATTCCCTTCGAAGTGGCACAAATCCTGACGAATCATGGCGTTCATGCGATCAAAGTCCGCGCGCTGCGCCTCGTTTTCAACACCCGCAACCAGCGGATCGACCAGTTCAGCGGGCAGGTTATCTTCAAACCAGTCATTAATGGCGGCTTCGCCAAAATGCCCAAACGGTGGGTTACCTACATCATGTAACAGGCAGGCCATTTCGACGAGGCTTTCGAACGCCCCTTCCATGTCATCCAGACCATATTTTGCCAGTCCACCCTGCATCTTTAGCGTCTGCAGAATTTCTTTGCTGATATACCGGCCGGTTTGTTGCACTTCAAGCGAATGCGTCAGACGGGAACGTACGGCGGCGTTGCGCTCAAGCGGGAATACCTGGGTTTTTTGTTGCAGTCGACGAATTGCCGCTGAATTAATGATCCGCCCACGATCGCTTTCGAAATGGCGGGTAATAAAATATTCCCCCTGTGGATCTTTACGGTTGCTATAAGGGCGAGTGAAGCTGATCTTCTTCCTGAAATTGATCGTCGCCATAGCTGTCCCCTTATTTTTTCGTGAAATAATCCCGTCACTGCCATGATAGACTATGCCTGATATTGACATCCATTACATTAGCGAGACGTAAAATGAAAGCAGGCATCATTGGCGCAATGGAGCAGGAAGTTACCCTGCTGCGAGACAAAATTGAAAATCGCCAGACCCTGTCTCTGGCTGGTTGTGAAATTTACACTGGCACACTGAATGGTGTGGACGTTGCGTTGCTGAAATCCGGCATTGGTAAGACCTCGGCCGCTATGGGCACCACATTGTTACTGCAATTGTGCAAACCCGATTTGGTGATTAACACCGGCTCAGCGGGCGGCTTAGCCTCTTCGTTAAAGGTAGGCGATATTGTGGTGTCCGATGAAGTGCGCTATCACGATGCCGATGTCACAGCCTTTGGTTATGAACCGGGCCAGATGGCGGGCTGCCCTGCGGCCTTTACCGCAGACAGTAAGCTGATCGCCGCCGCAGAAGCCTGTATTCAGCAGTTGAATCTCAACGCGGTTCGCGGCCTGGTGGTCAGCGGTGACGCGTTTATCAATGGCGCAGCCCCTCTGGCCCGCATTCGCGCCACGTTCCCACAGGCGATTGCCGTTGAGATGGAAGCCACCGCTATCGGCCATGTCTGCCACCAGTTTAACGTGCCGTTTGTGGTCGTCCGCGCGATCTCCGATGTGGCCGATCAGGAATCGCACCTGAGTTTCGATGAGTTCCTGAGCGTTGCCGCTAAGCAGTCCTCCCTGATGGTGGAAAATCTGCTGGCCCGCCTGGCACATGGCTAAATCCCTGCTGTTTTGCTGGCTGCTGCTGTTTTGCAGCAGCCTGCCTGCTGCACCGCCCCGCGTCATCACCCTGGCTCCTCACCTGACTGAACTGGCTTTTGCCGCCGGCATCACGCCGGTTGCGGTCAGTGCCTGGTCGGGTTATCCCGCTGAAGCACAAAAGATTGAGCAGGTCGCGACCTGGCAGGGGATGAATCTTGAGCGCATTTTACAGCTTAAGCCCGATGTTGTGCTGGCATGGCCCGGCGGCACCTCATCCCGTCAGGTGGCGCAGTTAGTGCACTCAGGGATTCATGTGGAATGGGTCGCCACCTCGACACTGGATGACATGATTCATTCGCTGGCTGGATTAGCCCGATGGAGCCCGTCCCCCCAGCGTGCTACACAGGCCGCTACGCAACTACGCCAGCAGGTCGCAGCCTTGCGCCAACGCTACCGTCCGCACCCCCCCGTACGCGTTTTTGTGCAGTTTGGTCTTTCCCCCATGTATACGGCGGCTAAAGCGACGCTGCAAAATGACATTATCGGCCTGTGTGGAGGGCAAAATATTTTTGCCGCAAGTCCGGTGAGCTGGCCTCAGGTGAGCCGGGAGCAGGTCCTGATGCGCCACCCTCAGGTCATTGTGACAACGGGCGGTTCGCAACAGGCTGAAACGCTTGCGCAGTTCTGGCGGCCACAGCTCAACGTACGCATCATTGCCATTAACGAGGACTGGCTCAGCCGTCCGGGCCCGCGTATCCTGTTAGCCGCAGAGCAGCTCTGTGAGGCACTGCATCCCGCCCCAAAGGCATCTTCAGGCCACTGAATATTGCCCTGCCGATTAAAGTAATCATTTTCACTGCCGTTAACGTTATTTAAGAGACGCGTGCCATGTAAGCCCGCCGTCCTTCTGCGCGATGCGCTTTTGACTACACCAGGAATTCACTATGACTAAAGCCCTGCTTCTGGCCATAGGGCTTGTGATCGCGCAGCAGGCGTGCGCGGGATCCACGACCGGCTCTATCAATGCCAGACTTGTTATCTATTCACGTTGCGAAGTCAACAGCGTGCGAAGCCCGTCTTCGCCACAGGTTGACTGCGGTCGCCAGAGCAGCGCACAGCCGCGCGTGACGCAAACGGTGCTGAAGCGTCAGGGAAGCCGCACGACGAACGACAGACTGGTGACAATAGAATGGTAAGAGGCCGCCCGGAGAGAGCGGCCTGATGATCAGATGCTGAAGGAAGACCCGCAACCGCAGGTGGTTTTGGCGTTCGGGTTGGTTACGATAAAGCGCGACCCTTCCAGACCTTCGGTGTAATCCACCGAACCGCCTACCAGATACTGCAGACTCATTGGATCCACCACCAGCGAAACGCCCTGCTTTTCAATGGTCATATCACCGTCGTTCATTTGATCGTCGAAGGTGAAACCATACTGAAAGCCGCTGCAACCACCACCAGTGATATACACACGCAGCTTCAGCGCCGGGTTATCTTCGTCAGCAATCAGATTTTTCACTTTGTTGGCTGCTGCGTCGGTAAACTGCAACGGCAGTGCTACTACTTCATCACTCATGAGTTACTCCGTAAACGTCCGGGTCAGAAAACGACCTCAATGTTGCTATTATCTGCCAGCGACCCGCCGCAATCAAGCGCTCAGCTTCGCACTCTGTGCCGGATTGACGCGGAGAAGTCGTACGCAGGGATATCTGGCTTTCGTCGGCCGCCCCTCTTCCGTAGAATAGCCCGAAATTATATGAACTGCTGGAGCCGAAAATGAGTAAGTCTGAAAAACTGTTCGCCGAAGCACAACGCCTGATCCCCGGCGGTGTGAACTCGCCGGTCCGTGCGTTTACCGGTGTCGGCGGCGTTCCGCTGTTCATTGAGCATGCTGATGGCGCCTGTCTGTATGACGCCGATGGCAAAGCCTATATCGACTATGTTGGCTCATGGGGGCCAATGGTACTGGGACATAACAACGAAGGCATTCGTCAGGCTGTGATTGAGGCAGCCCAGCGCGGCCTGAGCTTTGGTGCGCCGACCGAGATGGAAGTCACCATGGCGCAGCTGGTATGTGACCTGGTACCGAGTATGGAAATGGTGCGCATGGTCAACTCCGGCACCGAAGCGACCATGAGTGCGATTCGTCTGGCGCGCGGGTTTACCGGACGCGATAAGATCATCAAGTTCGAAGGGTGCTATCACGGCCATGCCGACCACCTGCTGGTGAAAGCCGGATCAGGTGCGCTGACGCTGGGCCAACCCAACTCGCCGGGCGTACCCGCCGATTTTGCTAAGCATACGCTGACCTGCACCTATAACGATCTGGACTCTGTTCGTGCGGCCTTTGAACAGTATCCCACGGCTGTCGCTGCCATTATCGTTGAGCCTGTTGCCGGCAATATGAACTGTATCCCTCCGCAGCCTGACTTCCTGCCGGGCCTGCGTGCCCTGTGCGATGAGTTCGGTGCGCTGCTGATTATTGATGAAGTGATGACAGGCTTCCGTGTGGCGCTGGGCGGCGCACAGGCGCACTATAACGTGAAGCCGGATCTCACCTGCCTGGGCAAAATCATCGGCGGTGGCATGCCAGTGGGTGCGTTCGGTGGCCGTCGCGAGGTCATGTCCGCGCTGGCACCGACCGGGCCGGTTTACCAGGCCGGTACGTTGTCCGGTAATCCCGTAGCTATGGCCGCGGGTTATGCCTGCCTGACACAGATTGCGCAGCCAGGTATGCATGACAGGCTGAACCGTCTGACTGAACAACTGGCTCAGGGGCTGGTTGAGGCAGCCAAACAGGAAAATATTCCCGTGGTGGTAAATCAGGTTGGCGGCATGTTTGGCCTGTTCTTTACCGATGCCGACAGCGTCACCTGCTATCAGGACGTGACACAGTGCGACGTGGAACGCTTCAAGCGCTTCTTCCACCTGATGCTCGAAGAAGGCGTGTATTTTGCGCCGTCCGCCTTTGAGGCCGGGTTTATGTCGCTGGCACACACTGATGAGGATATTCAGCACACCGTCGAGGCGGCCCGGCGCTGTTTCGCGAAGCTCTGATGAGAAAAGACCGGCTGAGCCGGTCTTTTTTTAACGTGAACGGCGCAGTAGCCAGATAAAATAGGGTGCGCCCAAAAAGGTCGCCATCAGGCCCGCCGGAATCTGACTGGGAAAGGCCAGCATGCGCCCGCACCAGTCTGCGGCCACCATTAACCCGGCCCCCAGCACGCCAGACAGTAACACCTGTGGCAGCGCGCGGCGAAAGCCCAACATACGGGCCATATGGGGTGCCATTAAGCCGACAAAGCTCAGCGGCCCAATCGTCAGCGTGGCGCAAGCCGTTAAGGCCGCCGCTAACAGCAACAGGGCGAGTCGTGAACCCCTCAGTGCCATACCGACAGACCGTGCGGTCATGCTGCCAAGTGGCAGAATGGTTAACCAGCGGCTGGCCAGTGGCGCTAATGCCACTAAAACAGCCGCAAAGCCTGCACTTTGCAGCGCCTGCGTAGCACTGATGTTGTAAGTTGATCCGGATATCCAGGTCAGTAACCCCGCCATACGCGGATCGCCACTTGCCATCAACAGCATCAGAATGGTGACAAAGGCGCTGTTGAGTGCCATACCCGCCAGTAGCATACGTTCCGGTGAGAAACCACCACGACTGGCGACCAGCATGATAACCGCCAGCGTTATCGCCGCCCCCAGCGCACCTGCCGGCAACAGAAATGCCAGCGCGTTGCCGGGAACAAAGAACAGCATCATGACCACACCGCAGGCCGCGCCGGAACTGATGCCCAGCACTTCAGGACTGGCCATGGGATTACCGGTGAGGCGCTGGATCAGGCTGCCCGCCACACCGAGCATCAGGCCGACCTCCAGTGCCGCCAGCACTCGCGGCGCGCGCCAGGGTAACAACTGTTGCAGCATGTCGCCAGACGTCCAAACCCAGCCATGCGCATCGCGCCCAAAGGCCAGGCAAAGCCATGTCAGTCCGCCCAGCATCAGCAATCCCACCAGCGTCCAGCGCCCGTAACGGTATCGCTCGACCGGCACGTTGTCCCCCTGATCCAGCGCAGGCGGAACGGATCCGGTTCGCAGGCGAGGTAACAGCGCCAACAGAATGGGCACGCCCAGCAGCGCCGTCACGGTTCCGGTGGAGACCTCGCGCCAGTGCGCCGTGAGCCAGAGTACGCAGGCATCCGCCAGCCAGAGCAGCAGTGCACCAATCAGGGGGGCCAGCAGCATGCGGCTCAGTAACCGCCGTCCACCCAGCAGCCTTGCCAGCAGCGGTGCAAATAAACCAATAAAGCCAATGATCCCCGCTACGCTCACCAACTGAGCGCTCAGCAAGATGGCCAGAACCAGGACGGCCAGCCGCGTAGCAGACAGCGCTAACCCAAGATTTTTGGCGACGCCATCGTCCAGCCCCATCAGCGTAAGCGGTCTCAGTAGTGCCAGAGACAGCACCAGCGCCAGCACCAGACGTGGCCAGAGTTGGGTAATGCTGTCCCAGCTCATCTGATTCAACGTGCCGGTGCTCCACAGAAACATATTCTGCAGTTGATCGTGGTTAAAGATGGCAAATATTTGGTTCACTGCGCCGCTGTACAGGCTGAGAACCAGCCCTGCCAGAATCAGCGTAACGGGCGACAGACGTTTGCGCCAGGCCACGCTGAACACCAGCGCACCGACCAACAGCGCGCCACCCGACGCGGCGAACTGATGAGCCAGCGCCCCACCCGGCAGGTGCCATAAGGTCGCGACGGTCATTCCTAACTGCGCGCCGGATGAAACGCCTAACGTGCCCGGTTCGGCCAGCGGATTGCGCAACACCTGCTGAAACAGTAATCCGGCTAACCCCAGCCCTGCCCCCACCAGCAGCGCCAGTGACCAGCGCGGCAGTAAGCTGTAGTGAAAGACCATTTGCTCAATGTTGCTGCTGTCCGGTGTCCACAGCGCCTGCAACCACTGGTTCGTGGGCAGCGCCTGTTGCAGATTGATCGCGGTTAACATCAACGCCAGGAAGAACAGCGTACCTGTCACGGCTAACGGGAAAAAACGATGACGCATTACGATTTCTCCAGCGCACGTTCCAGCACGCGAATAAAGTGCAGGGCTGACAAGGTCGCACCGTAGTACCACACCGCCGGAACGCGCTGGAAATGGCCGCTGTGAACAAACGGCATGGACTGCCATAACGGACTTCGCGACAGTTGCTGCATCACAGCATCATTGTCATGATCGAAGCAGATGGCCTCTACGTCATGGAAAACGGCCAGCCGTTCCAGTCCAATCACGGCGCTGCCCCAAAAACTGGTTTCGCCCTGCCAGGCATTTTTCAGATTCAAAAGCGCCATCACTTCCAGGAATAAGCTGTTTTTACCGAAGGTAATAGCGTGGCGGCTGTCGAGTAGCGACATCAGCAAAATGGCCCGACCGGCGTGCGGCGCCAGACGCTGACGCGCCGCCGCAATCTCCGCATCCACCTGTTGCAGATGCGCCTCAGCCTGCGCCTCCCGTCCCAGTCGGGCCGCCAACGCCCGCAATGAGGCCCGTGCGCGACTCAGCGGTTTGCCATCGCCATTGTGCAGGTCAAACCCCATGATCGGCGCAATGCGCCGCAGCTTATCTTTCGGTGGACCGTAACCGTTCGAGCAGAGAATCAGCGAGGGATGCATCTGGGTCATCAGCTCAAGATTTGGCTCGGTACGTAACCCGACATCCACCACGCCCGCAGGCAATGGCGGCTGTCCGACCCAGACGTTGTAGTTATGCACGTCCGCCACACCCAACGGGTTCACGCCCAGCGCCAGGAGTAACTCGGTGGGCAGCCACTCCAGCGCAATAACGCGGTCGCTGTCAGGCTGTGCCGCAGGCGATGGGAAAGACGGGATGAGAGGCGACAACGCCATTGCCATCAGCAGGCGACGGCGATATAAATCCGGCATTATCGTATCCTTAACACACAAAACTCACCGGCGCGCCGCCGCCAGGATGGGGGAAGATGCCCATTGGGATACCGTAAATCGCCTGCAACACATCTGCCTGCATAATGTGTTCTGGTCCACCTTCTGCAATCAGTTCGCCGCCGCGCAAGGCGACCAGATGGTCACAATAGCGAGCCGCCATATTAATATCGTGTAAGACGGTAATGACCGTTAAGCCATGTTCATGGCTCAGCGTCTGAATCAGCGCCAGCACATCCACCTGGTGGGCAATATCCAGCGCAGAGGTAGGTTCATCCAGCAACAGGCAGCGGCTGTTCTGAGCGACCATCATTGCCAGCCATGCACGCTGGCGCTCACCACCGGAGAGGCTGTCGACCAGCCGCGAGGCGAATGGCGTTAGTCCAACCCGCGCGATTGCCTGCGCGACCCGCTCGCGATCGTCCTGCGTAAAGCGCCCCAGCGCACCATGCCAGGGATAACGCCCAATGGCCACCAACTCACGTACCGTCATGCCTTCCGCAGCCGGTAACTGCTGCGGCAAATAGGCGACCTCACGGGCAAACGCTTTGCTGCTCCAGCGATCAACAGGCTGTTCGTTGAGCAGAACCCGCCCTTCGCTGGCCGCGTGATGCCGCCCCAGCATTTTTAACAGCGTGGATTTCCCTGAACCATTGTGCCCAATCAGCGCGGTGACTTTACCTGGCGTAAAAGCGAGAGAAACGGGATGAAGGAGCGTACGGCCCGGTACGCGAAAGCTGGCGTTATCCAGTCGGAAGGCGGTCTGTTGGTACTGCGGAAGCTGCATGGTTATCCCTGTAAACGGGCGCCGAAGCGCCCTCATCGATCAGAACCGGAACGTGGCGGTGCCGACAATTTGTCGCTCTGCGCCCCAGTAGCACGCGTATTCACGGTAGCAACTGGCAACGTAGTCACGGTTAAACAGGTTGTTAACGTTAACGCCAACCGTTGAGCCAGGCAAACCAAAACGGCCTAAATCATATTTCAACGCGGCATCGACGGTAGTGTAACCCGCGACGGTGAAGTTTTGGTTCACGTCGGGACCCGCACTGTATAACCCCTGTGTTTCGCCCACATAACGGACGCCCGCGCCCACCGTTACGCCGGACAGCGCCGTTTCATGGAAGGTATAGTCGCTCCACAGCGAGGCCATGTGCTTAGGCACCTGCACCGGGGTTTTGCCTTTGAGCTGTGTATCTTCCGTATATTCAGCATCGGTGTAGGTGTAAGACGCGGTCAGGTTGACGTTGGCATTGAGGGCCGCCTTGGCTTCCAGTTCGACACCGCGAGAACGGATTTCGCCGCTCTGGATGCTGAAAAGGGTATGGTCAGGATCGGCTGTTAAATTTTTAGACTTAGTCAGTTCATAAATCGCAGCCGTAACCACGACAGGACGATCTTTCGGCACATATTTCACCCCCGTTTCGTACTGCTTAGCGCGCGATGGGTCGAAAGGTTGCCCGCTCACTGTCGTCCCGGCCGTTGGGATAAAGGATTCGCTATAACTGAAATAAGGCGCGATACCGTTATCGAAAACGTAGTTTACGCCGCCACGCCAGGTGAAGGCCTGATCATGATTTTTGACTTCGGTATTGGTGTCGCGATTTAACGCAGATGTCATCGCGTAATCATAACGGCTGCCTAACGTCAGCACCCAACGATCCCACGCCATTTGATCCTGCGCGTAAAGGCCGGTTTGTTCCTGTTTGTTCAGATAACGATAGGGGAAAGGCGTGCCGTTAAGCGAATCATTACCGTACTGAGGAGCAACCGCATTCAAAGGAAATGCTGAACCAAACGCTGCTTTGATATCATTACGCATGCGTTGATAATCCACCCCAAGCAAAAGCGTATGGCCGAGTTGACCGGTTGCAAATTTTGCCTGTGCCTGGTTATCGACGGCGAACTCATTCAGTTTTTCGTCTGAAGTGGCATAACCTCGCGTGATTTCCTGTGTGGCGGCGTTAAATCCATTGCCATAAATGCTGCGGTAATCCGTCGTTAACTCGGCATAACGCAGGTTCTGGCGTACCGTCCAGGTCTCATCAAAACGGTGTTCAAAGCTGTAGCCGACCATTTTGGTGTTACGGGAGATGCGATTGCTCTTCTCCCCTTCATCAAAGTTGGTGGGCAGTTTGTACTGACTGCCATCAGGACGCGTAATGGGCACGACAGTGCCTTCACGCGGTAACCAGCCGTAATAACCCGTGTCCGGTTCATTCTGGAAGTAGGTCAGCAGATCCAGACGGGTGTTTTCGTCTGGTCGCCAGCTGAAGGACGGCGCGATGGTGTAGCGCTTTTGCTTGTTGTTCGCCTGCTGGGCATCCTGGCTGCTCGCCAGGCCTGTCAGACGGTAGCTGTAAACGCCTGCGTCATCGATCGCACCGCCAAAATCAAAGCCGGTGGAGTAAAGATTGTGATTGCCCATCTGGAACTGCACTTCACGCAGCGTTTCCTGGGTGGGACGTTTACTGACCAGCGCGACCACACCGCCCGGGTTGCTCTTACCGTACAGCACCGACACCGGCCCGCGCAGCAGCTCAGCCCGCTCCAGGAAATAGGGATCAATAGCGAATTCCGAGTAGTTGTCGCCCTGCAGCTTTAACCCATCGAGATACTGGTTGGTGTTGGTTTCGCTAAAACCGCGAATTGACAACGCATCATAGACGCCTGAACTGCCGCGGTTACCGGTAAGCACACCCGGCGTGTAATTAAAGGCCTGCTTCACGCTGGTGACGCTGCGCATCTCCATCTCTTCCCGCGTCACCACAGAAACCGACTGCGGATTCTTTTCAATCGGCGTGTCCGTTTTGGTGCCGGTGGCGCTGTGTTTTGCGGCGATGGTGGGCGCCGGGCCCCACGCGTTTTCCTGCGCCACCGCACCACCGCCATTTGCAGATACCACCACCGTTTGTTCAGCGTAAGCCATTACGCTTGCGCCGCTGGTCACCAGGGCAATGATCAAAGCCAGAGGCCGACGCGTAAATACGCCGGATGGAGAAGCAAAAGGGATAGAACGCGCTGTCATGAAGGTGTCTCTCAAATGGGGATGATTAAGCGAATCGAAACGATAATGATTATTATAACGATTGGATAATATGCGAAGTCTCGCAATTTCTGCAAGCAGAATTCCCCGGCGTGGCGTCGTTTCACGGGCGATAACAAGGGGTTTTGATGTGGAATAAAAAAAGGCACCGAAGTGCCTTTTTCATCCGCGTTTGACGGGTTATTTACCGAACATATCTTTTATCCAGCCGGCAACGCCGTTGCTGTCTTTTTGTTCCTGCTGTTGCTGCTGCTGTAACTGCTGCTGTTGCTGGTCCTGCATCTGCTGCTGTTGCTGCATTTGCTGAACCTGCTGTTGCTGCTGCTGGCAGAGCGCATTTGGATCCAGCGTCCAGACAGGCAGCGTGCGCCATGTGCTGCTTCCTGAACCGCAAACAAAGTTACCCGCAGTATCGATGTTCATCATCGTCACATCTTCCGGCGGCGTAAGCTGCAGCGGCATCGGAGCCTGATTGTCCAGGTAGCGGCGGTAAATCTGCATCGCCCCGCTGGCACCATAGAGTTTGGTCGGCTGGTTGTTATCACGGCCAACCCAGGTGATCGCCACTTCTTTACCATCAATCCCGGCAAACCAGCTGTCGACCAGATCGTTCGTGGTGCCGGTTTTCCCTGCCAGATGCGCATTCGGGAAACGTGCCCCCAGCGCCCGGGCGGTACCGCGATCGACGACCTGTTGCATGGTATACAGCGTTAAGTAAGCCGCCTGTGCCGGTTCTACGCGCTGCGCCTGCGGGAAGCTCTGGTACAGCACGGTACCGTCTTCCGCGATGACCGAACGCACGGCTGACAGTTCTGCATGATTCCCGCCGCTGGCAATGGACTGGAAGGCCTGAGCCACTTCCACAGGCGTCAGGTTGAGTGCGCCCAGTAACATCGCCGGAACCGGATTCAGCTGATCTTTAGGCACACCCAGCTTCGTCCAGGTGTCCACCACCGCATTCAGTCCCAGCGTCATGCCCAGGTTAACCGTTGGCACGTTCATAGAGTTCGTCAGCGCATCGACCAGCATCACTTTGCCACTAAACCGCCGGTCGTCGTTCATGGGTTTCCAGATGCTGCCATTCGGCTGTTTCAGCGCAATAGGCTCATCCGCAATCCAGCTGTTCAGGCGGTAAGTGTTGGGTTGGCTCAGCGCGGTCAGATAGGTGGCCGGTTTCGCCAGCGAGCCGATGGATCGGCGCGCCTGCAACGCGCGGTTATACCCGGCAAACTGCGGATCGGCCCCACCGACCATCGCGCGAACTTCACCCGTAAAGCGGTCAACGACCACCATTGCGGTTTCCAGATCTTTCAGACCGCGCTGTTTTTTCAGGGTGGGAATACCGTCTACAACGGCTTTTTCGGCCGCATCCTGAGAAACCGGATCCAGGGTGGTGAAAATTTTCACGCCCGACAGATCTTTGACTTTGTCGCCCAGTTTTGCCTGAAGCTCATTACGCACCATCTGCATAAAGGCAGGCTGTGGCGTAATCACACCGCCTTTCGGCTGCACGCCCAGCGGACGGGCCGACAGCATGTCGTACAGTTCCTGATCGATCACTTTCTGCTGCTGCAGCAGGCGCAGCACCAGATTACGTCGTTCCAGGGCCAGTTTCGGGTTACGCCATGGGTTATAGAGCGATGCCCCTTTCACCATGCCCACCAGCATCGCCTGCTGATCGAGACTCAGCTCGTCAACCGGGCGGCCAAAATAGTAGAGGCTGGCCAGAGGGAAACCGCGGATCTGATCGTTACCTGCCTGACCGAGATACACCTCGTTCAGGTAAAGCTCCAGAATACGATCTTTGCTGTAACGGGCATCCATGATCACGGCCATATAGGCTTCACGGGCTTTACGCCACAGCGAACGCTCATTAGTCAGGAACAGGTTTTTGACCAGTTGCTGGGTAAGCGTACTGCCGCCCTGCACCGCTTTTCCGGCAGTGATGTTCGCCAGGAAGGCACGGCCAATGGAGTACGGGCTGATGCCGTCGTGCTCATAAAAGTGGCGATCTTCCGTTGCGATTAAGGTATCCACCAACAGATCAGGGAAACCGGCACGGGGAACGAACAAGCGCTGTTCACCATTGGGTGACTGCAGCATCGTAATCAGACGAGGATCAAGCCGGAAGAAACCAAAATCACGCCCGGTTTCGACGTTCTTAATCTCACTCAGCTCATCTTTGCTGAATGTCATTCGGGCATGAATCTGCCCTTCTTTGCTGTCCGGGAAATCAAACGGACGACGCAGCAGTTCAATGGTGTTACCTTTGACCGAGAATTCTCCCGGACGCGTAATGCGCGAGACTTCGCGGTACTGCGTGCCTTCCAGCAGGGCAATCATTTCGCTTTTATTGTAGGCCATGCCAGGTTCGAGGCTGACCATACGACCGTAGACAGCAGCGGGCAGTTGCCACACTTTACCGTCAATGCGGCTGCGAATTTCCGAATCGAGGTATACGCCCCACGCGGCCATGACCACTACAAATACCAGGAACAGCTTAATAAACCATCCCAGCCAACGGCGTTTGCCGCGCGGCGGTTTTCCACCTTTACCTTTACGTGGCACCGGCGCTTCCTCCTCGTAATCATCATCAAAATCGTCCTGAGCGACATCACTATCGATGTCTCTGCGCCGCCCACGGCGGGCGCTGTTGCGCGGTGGCAACGGTTTTCCTTTGCGCCCAATAGGTTCGCGATCGTTCCCAGACATTGGTTTCATTCTCCAGGCATAGCTTACGGCTGCGCCGCTACTCTAACTGCTTTCTTCACTGTCGCATGGCAGAACCCTCTGAATTAAACAGCGGGCCCGCCCTGTGACGTATTCTTTTTCGTCCGCCGGGTCGGTATTGCGGAGGCCGGATCGTCGGGCCAGGGATGTTTGGGATAACGCCCTTTCATTTCTTTTTGCACATCTTTATAGGCACCGCGCCAGAACGCCGCCAGATCGCGGGTGATCTGTAAGGGACGCTGGGCGGGCGATAACAGTTCCAGCACCAGCGGCACGCGACCTTCTGCGACGGCAGGATTACTGGCTTCGCCAAACATTTCCTGAATACGCACCGCCAGCGCAGGCGGTTTATCTGCATCATAGCGAATCGGCAGCCGACTTCCGGTGGGCACAGTGTAATGAGTTGGCAGCACAGTATCCAGCCGCTGACGTTGTGACCATGTGAGCAAATGTAAGAGCGCAGTGACCAGATTGACCGACTGCAGACTCTTCAGATCCCGCACGGCGCTCATCTGCGGTTGCAGCCAGCGATCCAGCGAGTCAAGCAGGCTGGCCTCATCGACGGCGGGCCAGTTCTCTTCGGGCAGCCACTGGGCAGCACACTGGATACGTAACCGCAGTTGCTCAGCCTCCGGCGTCCATCCCAGTACCGATAACCCCTTTTTAGCGACCCAGCGTAGCAGCGCGGCCTGTAACGCCTCGGCATCCGGTCGGGCAAGCGGCTGAGTCTTCAGTATCAGTTCGCCAATCTGCTCACGGCGTAAGGTGCGCAACGTGCCCTTCTCGTCATCCCATTCCACGTCGGTACGCTGCTCGACTAGCTGTGGACAGGCCTGCGTCAATGCCGCAAGCTCGACGGGAAGGGCCAGCAGGATACGTGCATCGGGGGCGCTGCTGCCCTGTAATAAGACAGGCGCAATGAGCCATTCGTAACGCGTGAGCGCCTGCTGTTCGTCCAGCCCTGCCCCCAGTCCGTTGGCTAACTGATAGCGTCCGCTGTTATCGCGTCGGCGCGCCAGACGATCGCGAAATCCCGCCGTTAACAACGCGGGAAAATGCGCGTCATTGACCCGTCCGCCTGTGACGCCAAGGCGTTTTTGCCAGTGCTGCGCGCGCCGCAACCAGTGCGGTAAAGGCCGACAGAGAACATCACGTAGATCAACACTGCCCGCGCGGGGCGGATCCTCCAGCACGGCGACGAGTAGTGCCGCGCTGGCCACCGCATCGGTATCACGCCCTGCGGCACATAACATCGCGCTCAGCCTGGCATCACTGCCGAGCTGCGCCATGCGTCTGCCCTGTGTGTTCAGTCGTCCTGATTCATCCAGCGCTCCAAGGCGCATCAGCTGCTGCTGCGCTGCCCGTAAGTGCTTTTCGGGTGGCCGATCGATCCACTGTAGCTGGTCAATATCCGTACAGCCCCACTGCAGCAGTTCCAGCCACAACGACGCGAGATCGCTGTGCAGGATTTCGGCTTCGCCCTGTGCAGGCGCCCGTTCCGCCTGCTCCTGTGAAGTCAGGTGCAGGCAGATGCCCGGCATCAGTCGTCCGGCACGTCCGGCGCGCTGCGTCATCGACGCCTGACTGATGCGCTGAGTCTGCAACCGCGTTACGCCGCTGCGTGCATCAAACAGCGCGCGTCGCTCCTGGGCACTGTCCACGACCAGGCGAATACCTTCGATCGTTAAGCTGGTTTCGGCAATATTGGTCGCCAGCACCACTTTGCGGCGTCCGGGGGCGGCAGGCAAAATAGCCTGCTGCTGAGCGGCCAGCGGAAGCGCGCCATAAAGCGGCGTTAAATCGACATCCTCATCGACACGGGTTTCCAGCTCGCGTTTTACGCGCGCTATCTCTGCCACGCCGGGCAGAAAAAGCAGCAGCGAGCCGCTTTCCTGTCGAAGCAACTGCGCGACTTCACGCGCTACCGCCTCGTCAAAACGCAGGCTCGGACTCAACGGAGCATAACGCCGTTCGACCGGATAGCTGCGACCTTCTGAGGCAATCAGCGGCGCGTCCGGTAGCAGCGTCGCCAGGCGAGTATTATCGAGCGTGGCTGACATCAGCAAAATTTTCAGATCGTCACGCAATCCCTGCTGAACATCCAGTAACAGCGCCAGCGCCAGATCCGCCTGCAGGCTGCGCTCATGAAATTCATCCAGAATCACCAGCGACACGCCATCCAGCATCGGATCCTGCTGCAACATGCGCGTCAGAATACCTTCGGTCACTACCTCAAGCCGGGTCATGGGTCCGCTGCAGTTTTCGCCGCGCATGCGGTAACCCACCGTGGCGCCGGGCTGTTCGCCCAGTAGCTCAGCCAGCCGTTGCGCCACGTTGCGCGCGGCCAGTCGGCGTGGCTCCAGCATGATAATGCGCCCTGACAGCGCCTTGTGCTGTAACAGCTGAAGGGGTAACCAGGTGGATTTACCTGCGCCGGTAGGCGCAGCCAGCAGGACGTTCGAGGCCTGATCAAGGGCGCTCAGCAGGTCAGGCAACACCGCGCTGACGGGGAGATCACTCACCAAAAACTCCGCTAATGGCTGTGTTAAGATGGCGCGCATTGTAGCACTCATCCGTGAGGATTACCGGAGACCGCCATGGCGTTACAGCGCTTATTTTTTGCTATTGCCCCACCCGAAGACCTGCAACAGCAACTGGTGCAGTGGCGAGCTGAGACCTTCAGTGAGGAGGCAGGTCGCCCGATTGCGGCCGCGAACCTTCATCTGACGCTGGCTTTTTTGGGCGAGGTCTCAGCGGAGACCTCAAAACAGCTGCAAACCCTGGCCTCGCGCATCCATCAGCCTGCTTTTGATGTGACGTTAGATGATGCGGGGCACTGGCCGCGCCCCGGCGTGGTCTGGCTGGGCTGTCAGCGCCCGCCCCGGGGATTGCTGCAGCTGGCAAGTCTGCTGCGCGCCCAGGCCGCCCGGCACGGCTGTGAGCAGCCCGCTCAGCCTTTTCATCCACACATCACCCTGCTGCGCTCGGCAACGCAACCCGTTGCCCTGCCCCCTCGCGGCTTTCTCTGGCGCTTTACGGCCAGTCAGTTTTCGCTTTTTGCCTCAGAGTACGTAAAAGGGCGGACGCGCTACCGGACACTGGCCACCTGGCCGTTACAGTCATAATCAGGAGCCCTATGCTTTTTTCCCCCGCCCTCAAACCGGCACGTCTGATTACCCGTTACAAACGCTTTCTGGCGGATGTCATTACGCCGGAAGGCGAGACGCTCACCATCCATTGTGCCAACACCGGCGCCATGACCGGCTGTGCTACGCCGGGTGATACCGTGTGGTACTCCACGTCCGACAGCCTGACACGCAAGTACCCGCACAGCTGGGAGATGACCGAGACGCAGCAAGGCCACTGGATTTGCGTGAATACGTTGCGCGCGAATCAACTGGTAAAGGAGGCGTTAAGCGAAAACCGAATTCTGCCGCTGTCGGGCTACGAAGCGTGTCGGGCTGAAGTAAAATACGGCAGCGAAAAAAGTCGAATTGATTTCCTGCTTACAGCACAGGACCGACCTGAGTGCTATATTGAGGTGAAATCCGTAACGCTTTTACAGGAAGGTAAAGGCTATTTTCCGGATGCGGTGACGATTCGAGGACAAAAACACCTGCGCGAGCTGAGTCAGGCTGCGGCAGAAGGTCATCGGGCCGTTTTGTTGTTTGCCGTTCTGCACTCGGGGATTGAGGACGTTTCCCCGGCGCGTCACATCGATGCGGCTTACGCAGAACAACTGGTACAGGCGCGGCTGAGTGGCGTGGAAATTTTGGCGTACCGGGCAGAACTGTCATCAGAAGGCATGTTTATTACAACGGCTGTTGACGTAACGTTGTAATATCAGTGGCATCCTTCTGTGATAGGACTATCTTCTGTCAGGGGCCAACTACGCTGTTCCTCACAGGCTTGTCAAGATGGGCGCAGGAATAATTGCCAACCTTGACAGCTTCTGTTATTTATAGCGGCCTGTTTTTCCCCGTTGGGGGATCGATGTACCCAAGAGTGCGTCATCAATGAAGGTTAGTGTGAATATACTGGCCGATGGCAATCGAAGGGTATAGTGCGTGTTATCCAGGAGAAACAACATGCAAGAAGGGCAAAACCGTAAAACATCGTCCCTGAGTATTCTCGCCATCGCTGGGGTGGAGCCTTATCAGGAGAAGCCGGGCGAAGAGTATATGAATGACGCGCAACTGGACCATTTTCGCAAGATTCTGGAAGCCTGGCGTAATCAATTGCGGGACGAAGTTGATCGCACCGTTACACACATGCAGGATGAAGCCGCTAACTTTCCGGACCCGGTTGACCGTGCCGCTCAGGAAGAGGAATTCAGCCTGGAACTGCGTAACCGCGATCGCGAGCGCAAGCTCATTAAAAAGATCGAAAAAACGCTGAAGAAAGTTGAAGATGACGACTTTGGCTATTGCGATTCCTGTGGCGTTGAGATCGGTATCCGCCGTCTTGAAGCGCGTCCGACGGCCGATCTGTGCATCGACTGTAAGACACTGGCAGAAATTCGTGAGAAGCAAATGGCGGGCTAATGTTGCCGTCTGACTGCAGCCATGCGGCGGGAAAAGACCCTCTTTTTCCGCCGTCTGGTTCATGAAACCTATGGCATTCTCATCCTGTATCGGGCGCTTTGCGCCGTCTCCCTCTGGTGAACTCCACTTTGGATCGCTGATCGCTGCCTTAGGCAGTTACCTTAGCGCACGCGCGCAGCATGGCCGCTGGCTGGTGCGCATTGAGGATATTGATCCTCCCCGTGAAGTCGCAGGGGCCGCCACGCGTATTCTGCGTCAGCTAGAACAGTACGGTTTGCACTGGGACGGTGAAGTCATGTGGCAGTCACAGCGCCATGACGCTTATCGGGACGCCCTGCAGTGGTTAAGAGCGCACCGGCAGAGTTATTACTGCACCTGCAGCCGAAGCCGCATTCAGCAACTGGGTGGTTTTTACGACGGGCACTGCCGGGATGCAGGTTCAGGTCCGGAGAATGCGGCACTGCGGTTGCGTCAGCATGCGCCGGTTTTCCAGTTTGAAGACCGGTTACGGGGCACGCTTGTGGCCGATCGGCGGCTGGCTGAAGAGGATTTTATTATTCATCGTCGCGACGGCCTGTTTGCCTACAATCTGGCCGTGGTGGTTGATGACCATCATCAGGGCGTCACCGAGATCGTGCGTGGCGCAGACTTAATCGAGCCGACGGTGCGGCAGATTGCCCTTTATCGACAGTTTGGCTGGGCCGTTCCGGATTATCTGCATTTGCCGTTGGCCATCACTGCTGACGGACACAAACTTTCTAAGCAAAATCATGCGCCCACGCTGCCGGATGGCGATCCGCGCCCGTGCCTGGTGCAGGCCTTACGGTTTCTGGGACAGCCGGTCAGCGAAGGCTGGCAGGACGATTCTCAGGAGAAACTGCTGTCTGATGCTGTGAAGCAGTGGAATATCGCTTTGATACCGCATGATAACGCCCTGAGAGCGGATGCATAGACAACAGCATTCTCAAATGATTCACAACAGGCTATGATTAGCCGCTGATTTTACCTACACCCTAATTGTCACTGTCGAGGTGTCCCATTTTTACCCGAGTCGCTAATTTTTGCCGGAAAGTCCTGAAGCGTGATGACGAGGAAGCACCAGCAGAGGTTGAACCTGAGAGTCATATGACCATCATTCCTCGTGAAAGCCACACCATCTCACGTAAAGACATCAGCGAAAATGCCCTCAAGGTGCTGTATCGTCTGAATAAAGCCGGTTATGAGGCCTACCTGGTGGGCGGTGGCGTTCGCGATTTACTGCTGGGGCAGAAGCCTAAAGACTTCGACGTGACCACAAACGCCACGCCGGAGCAGATGCGTAAACTGTTCCGCAACTGCCGTCTGGTTGGCCGCCGTTTTCGTCTGGCACATGTGATGTTTGGTCCGGAAGTGATCGAAGTGGCTACGTTCCGCGGTCATCATCAGATTGAAGAGAACAGCGAAGATCACAACAATTCCCAGCGTGCCCAGAGCGGTATGCTGCTACGGGACAATATTTTCGGCAGTATTGAAGATGATGCCCAGCGGCGTGATTTAACCATTAACAGCCTGTATTACAGCGTGGCCGATTTTTCGGTGCGGGATTATGTTGGCGGCCTGAACGATCTGCAACAAGGCATCATTCGGTTGATCGGCGATCCGGAAACACGCTATCGCGAAGATCCGGTGCGCATGCTGCGCGTCGCGCGCTTCGCGGCCAAACTGAATATGCGCATTGCTCCTGAAACGGCAGAGCCCATTCCCCGCCTGGCATCGCTGTTACGCGATGTACCTGCTGCGCGCCTGTTTGAAGAGTCGCTAAAGCTGCTTCAGGCCGGTTATGGCTACAGTACCTGGCTAAAACTGTGTGAATATCAGTTATTCCAGCCGCTGTTCCCTACGCTGGCACGCAACTTTACCGAACAGGGCGACAGCCATATGGAGCGCATGCTCGCCCAGGTGCTAAAGAATACGGATAACCGCATTCAAAATGATATGCGCGTCAATCCGGCGTTTCTGTTCGCGGCCATGTTCTGGTATCCGCAGCTTGAAGCCGCCGAGCGCATTGCGCAGGAAAGCGGCCTGACTTATTACGATGCGTTTGCCCTGGCGATGAATGATACGCTGGATGAAGCCTGCCGCGCGCTGGCCATCCCTAAGCGCATTACGTCGCTGATTCGTGATATCTGGCAGTTGCAGTTACGCATGTCCCGTCGTCACGGTAAACGCGCCTGGAAGCTGATGGAGCATCCGAAGTTCCGTGCGGCTTATGATCTGCTGGCCCTGCGGGCTGAAGTGGAAAATAACCCGGAGCTGCTGCGCCTGAGTAAGTGGTGGGGAGAGTTCCAGGTCGCTGCGCCGCCGCAGCAGAAAACCATGCTCAACACGCTGGGAGACGATCCGGCACCGCGCAGCCGTACGCGCCGCCCGCGTCGTCGTTCTTCCGCGCCCCGTCGTGATAACTCTAACGCGTCATGACGCGCGTTTATCTGGCATTAGGCAGTAACCTTGCCGATCCGCTGCATCAGATTGATGCAGCGTTGTCAGCGCTGGATGCGCTCACCGGTGTTCAGCGCATCGCCACCTCGTCCTTTTACCGCACGCCACCTTATGGCCCACCCGATCAGCCCGATTATCTCAATGCGGCGGTGGCCCTCGAGACCACGTTGTCGGCTGAGGCCTTACTGGATGAGACGCAGCGCATCGAGCGGGAACATGGCCGGGTGCGTAAAGCCGAGCGCTGGGGGCCACGCACGCTGGATATTGATATTATGCTGTTTGGTTCAGAGCAGATTCACAGCGAACGCCTGATCGTCCCCCATTACGATATGCTGAACCGTGCGTTTATGCTGGTGCCGCTGCTGGAAATTGCGCCCGATCTGCGCCTGCCTGATGGCCGTCCGCTCCAGCCGCTTATGGCAACGCTTGACTGCGCCAGCATCCGTCCCTGGCACAGCTGACCATCTATTCGCGCGTCACAGATTCCGCTCAGCAACGCGATACAGTAAAATGCGTCCATCTGAATTTCTGAGCTGAGATCGTCATGAAACCCACCACCCTTTCTCATCTGCGTCAGTGCAAAGCGAGCGGTAAAAAATTCGCGACGCTGACCGCTTACGATTTTAGTTTTGCCCGCCTGTTTGCTGACGAAGGCATTCAGGTTCTGCTGGTTGGTGACTCGCTTGGCATGACGGTGCAGGGTCATGATTCCACGCTGCCCGTCACGGTAAGTGATATTGCTTACCATACCGCCGCCGTCCGTCGTGGTGCGCCTCACGCGCTCCTGTTAGCCGATTTGCCTTTCATGAGTTATGCCACACCACAGCAAACTTTTGATAACGCGGCGCAGCTCATGCGCGCCGGGGCCAATATGGTGAAGCTGGAAGGCGGCGCATGGCTGGCCGACAGCGTGCGCATGCTGACCGAACGCGCCGTGCCCGTGTGTGGTCATCTGGGCTTAACGCCACAGTCCGTAAATATTTTTGGCGGCTATAAAGTGCAGGGACGTGATGAAGCCGGTGCAGAGCAGCTTATGGCTGACGCGCTGGCGCTTGAGGCCGCAGGCGCACAGCTGATGGTGCTGGAATGCGTACCGGTGGCCCTGGCCCAGCGCGTAACGCAGGCACTGGCGATTCCGGTGATTGGTATTGGCGCAGGCAACGTGACCGATGGACAAATTCTGGTGATGCACGATGCGTTTGGCATTACCGGTGGACATATCCCTAAATTTGCAAAAAATTTCCTGGCGGAGACAGGCGACATCCGTGCCGCCATTCGCCGCTATATTGCTGAGGTTGAAGCAGGAAGCTACCCCGCAGCGGAACACAGTTTCCAGTAATTCAGGAGAATGGCAGTGCTGATCATCGACACTCTGCCCATGCTGCGCCGTGAAGTGCGCCGCTGGCGTCAGCAAGGTAAACGTATTGCGTTAGTGCCCACGATGGGCAATCTGCACGAAGGGCATTTAACGCTGGTAGATGAAGCGCGTGAGCGGGCCGATATTGTGATCGTGTCGGTTTTCGTTAACCCGATGCAGTTTGATCGGCCTGACGATCTGGCGCGCTACCCGCGCACGCTGCAGGAAGACTGTGAGAAACTGAACCGCCATGCGGTGGATGTCGTCTTTGCGCCCTCGCCTGCTGAGGTGTATCCACACGGGCTGGCTAATCAGACCTTTGTCGAAGTGCCGGTGCTTTCATCTTTACTGGAAGGCGCCAGTCGTCCCGGCCATTTTCGCGGCGTGGCGACCATCGTCAGCAAGTTGTTTAATCTGGTTCAGCCCGATATCGCCTGCTTCGGCGAGAAAGATTTCCAGCAGTTAGCCATCATTCGTAAAATGGTGGCAGACATGGGGTTCGATATCGAGATTGTCGGCGTGCCTACGGTGCGAGCCAGGGACGGTCTGGCCCTGAGTTCACGTAACGGCTACCTCACTGAAGATGAGCGTAAGCTGGCACCTGGCCTCAGCCAGGTGATGAATGCGATGGCCGCCCGACTGGCTAATGGTGAACGGCAGATTGACGATATTATTGAAGACGCAACGCGGTCGCTGCAGGAAAAAGGATTGCGTCCGGATGGCCTGGCCATCTGTGATGCGGAAACGCTGCAGCCTCTGACGGTGGACAGTCAGCGAGCCGTCGTGTTAATGGCCGCCTGGCTGGGGAATGCACGGCTGATCGATAATCAACAGGTAGACCTCACGCAGTAGTCTTGCAGGCTGAGGGTCACTCTTTTTGGCTGTATAACAAGGTTTCTGACTATGATTCGCACGGTTTTACAAGGCAAACTGCATCGCGTTAAAGTCACGCAGGCGGACCTCAACTATGAAGGCTCCTGCGCCATCGATCAGGATTTCCTTGATGCTTCTGGCATCCTGCAATATGAAGCTATCGATATTTATAACGTGACCAACGGTCAGCGTTTCTCTACTTATGCCATTGCCGCTGAACGCGGATCGAAAATCATTTCGGTCAACGGTGCGGCCGCGCGCTGTGCCTGTGAAGGCGACATCCTGATTATCTGCTCGTATGTCCAGGTCGATGATGCAGAAGCGCGCCAGTGGCAGCCTAAAGTGGCCTACTTTGAAGGTGATAACCAGATGAAGCGTCTGGCGAAAGCGCTGCCGGTGCAGCTGGCCTGAGTCTGGTCGCATAAAAAAAAGCAGCGCTAACGCTGCTTTTTTTTCGCCGGTATCAGGTCCGCAATCCGCGGCCCCGCTGAATCAGAAAATACACGGCGATATAAAACACCACGATAAAGGCAATCAGTACCGACATGGTCAAGGTCAGAGGAACATCGTGAATGCCCAGAAAGCCAAAGCGGAAACCGCTGATCATATAAACCACCGGATTAAGTTTTGATACTGCCTGCCAGAAGGGCGGTAACAGCGTCAGCGAATAAAACACGCCGCCCAGATACGTTAGCGGCGTCAGCACAAACGTGGGGATCAGGCTGATATCGTCAAACGTGCGGGCAAACACCGCATTAATCAGTCCCGCCAGCGAGAACAGTACCGCGGTTAGCAGCAGCGTAATGGCCACCATCAGCCATGAATGCACATGAAACGGCACAAAGAACAGCGAAACGGCGGTCACCAGCACACCGACACAGATCCCGCGCGCAACGCCGCCGCCGACATAGCCAGCGATAATAATGTGCGTCGGTACCGGTGCCACCAGCAACTCTTCAATATTGCGCTGAAACTTGGCGCTAAAGAACGACGATGCCACGTTGGCATACGCATTGGTGATCACCGACATCATAATGAGCCCTGGCACAATGAACTGCATATAGCTGAAGCCGTTCATATCGCCGATGCGCGCACCGATGAGGTTACCGAAGATGATAAAATACAGCGTCATGGTGATCACGGGCGGCACCAGCGTCTGGATCCAGATGCGGGCGAACCGGTTCACCTCTTTGGCCCAGATGCTTTTTAACGCCACCCAGTACAAATGTGTCATGCTTTTGCTCCTGTTTTTCCTTGCGTCAGGCCGACGAACAGCTCTTCCAGACGATTCGCTTTATTACGCATACTGAGAACCTGAACGCCCTGTGCGCTGAGCTGGCTAAACACGCTGTTCAGCCCCTGCTCGCGCAGGACTTCAACTTCGAGCGTCGAGGTATCCACTAACCGGTACTGGAAACCTTCCAGCGACGGTAACGGGCTGCGCGGGGCCAGATCCAGAATGAAGGTTTCGGATTTGAGCTTCGACAGCAGGGATTTCATTGAGGTGTTTTCAACCAGTTCACCATTTTGAATAATGCCGATATTGCGGCACAGCATTTCCGCTTCTTCAAGATAGTGAGTCGTCAAAATGATGGTCGTCCCCTGCGCATTCAAATCTTTCAGGAAAACCCACATCGACCGACGCAGTTCAATATCCACCCCGGCGGTAGGTTCATCCAGAATCAGCAGTTTGGGCGCGTGCATCAGAGCACGGGCGATCATCAGACGGCGCTTCATCCCGCCAGACAACATGCGCGCCCTTTCGTGACGTTTCTCCCACAGGTCGAGCTGTTTAAGGTACTTTTCGGCCCGCTGAAGGGCCTCACGGCGCTCAACACCATAGTAACCGGCCTGGTTCACCACGATCTGCATGACCGTCTCGAACGGGTTGAAATTGAACTCCTGCGGCACCAGGCCCAGCTGGCGTTTGGCATTGACGACATCTTTTTCCAGATCGTAACCAAAGACGCGGACGCTGCCTTCCGACTTATTCACCAGCGAACTGATAATCCCGATGGTGGTCGATTTGCCCGCGCCGTTGGGTCCCAGTAGCGCATAAAAATCACCGGCTTCGACGTTAAGATCGATGCCCTTGAGCGCCTGTACGCCGCCGGGATAGGTCTTGGTCAGCCGGGAAAGTTCCAGTGCATAGGTCATTCTGAATACATACCCTGTTTTATGGCATTGTAATGCCGTTTGAATTTAGGAAGCCTTCGCCTATAGTACGCGCACGCAAATGCGCAGTAACAGGTTGCTTAACGCCATGACAGACATTGATACCCTGATCAGTAATAACCGCGAGTGGTCCAGATTACTGGTCAAAGAAGATCCTGGTTTTTTTGAGCGACTGGCTCAGGCGCAAAAACCACGTTTCCTTTGGATTGGCTGTTCAGACAGTCGCGTCCCCGCAGAACGTCTGACCGGTCTTGAGCCAGGTGAACTGTTTGTCCACCGTAACGTTGCCAACCTGGTTATCCATACCGATCTTAACTGCCTTTCTGTGGTGCAGTACGCGGTTGAAGTGCTGGAAGTTGAACACATCATCGTGTGCGGCCACTATGGCTGCGGTGGCGTGCAGGCTGCCATGGATAACCCGGAGTTAGGGCTCATTGATAACTGGCTGCTGCACATTCGCGATCTCTGGTACAAGCATAGCGTGTTGCTGGGTGAACTGCCGCCCGATAAACGTCTGGATAAACTCTGCGAAATCAACGTTGTTGAGCAGGTCTACAATCTGGGGCATTCCACCATCTTGCAATCGGCCTGGAAGCGTGGACGTAAAGTCTCGCTACATGGCTGGGTCTACGGTATTCAGGATGGCTGCCTGCGTAACCTGAATGTTACCGCGAACAGCCGCGAAAACCTGGAGCAACGCTATCGTCACGGCATGGCTAACCTGTTAGTCAGTGGCGATTTTCACCGCCCCTGACGCACGCGCGCGACAAGCCTACACGAATCCAGAGGTCAGAGCCTTGGAAGAATGTGCGGTCACTCGCCTGAGGATTCGAGGGGAACCACTTTGCCAATGTAAGGCAGATGGCGATAACGCTGCGCATAATCGATGCCAAAGCCCACCACGAATTCATCAGGGATAGCAAAGCCCACGAATTCAACCTGAACGTCGACTTCACGGCGTTCAGGCTTATCCAGCAGCGTACAGATGGCCAGAGATTTTGGCTCCCGCAGACGCAGGATTTCCCGCACTTTGCTGAGCGTATTGCCTGAGTCAATGATGTCTTCAACGATTAACACGTCTTTACCGCGGATATCCTCATCCAGATCTTTGAGGATTTTGACATCGCGACTGCTGGACATCCCGCTGCCGTAACTGGAGGCGGTCATAAAATCCACTTCGTGCGGAACGTCAATCACGCGGCATAAATCCGCCATAAACATAAATGAGCCACGAAGTAGCCCTACCAGCACCATATCGCTGCCGCTGTCGCGGTAGTGGTCGGTAATTTCTTTGCCCAGTTCCGCGATGCGCGCGGCGATTGCCTGCTCAGGGATCATTACGTCAACAGTGTGTTTCATTGCCTTCAGCCCGGTCTCTCACAAAGCCACGCAGTCTACCATAACAGAAGTCCCTACTGACGCCGCGCAGAGAACGCAAACGTTTACGTGCACTAAAAATCTTCACCTGCGCGCAGGCAGTTGCACAAACAGCATTACCTTAGAACAACCCGGCATTTAGCCGCATTAATAGCTGCATGATACGATTTTATCGACATATCGTTATGCAGTTAGCGACCTTATTGGGAGATCTTAATGACTTCACCCTCAAGTAAAAAAACGCACGTTGGCGACCGCCCACTGCATCCCGAAACACAAATGCTGAACTACGGTTATGATCCGCGCCTGTCTGAAGGGGCCGTGAAACCGCCCGTCTTTTTGACCTCCACCTTTGTGTTTAACAGTGCAGAAGAAGGCCGCGATTTTTTTGATTATGTTTCCGGCCGCCGTCAGCCTCCCGAAGGTAAAAGTGGCGGACTGGTGTATTCCCGCTTTAATCATCCCAACAGTGAGATTGTTGAGGACCGCCTCGCTCTCTACGAACAGGCAGAAAGTTGCGCGCTGTTTGCCTCCGGCATGGCGGCCATTTCGACGGCGTTGCTGACCTTTACGCGACCAGGGGAAGTGATTTTGCATTCCCAGCCCCTGTACGGCGGTACGGAAACGCTGCTCAGTAAAACCCTGCACAACCTTGATATTCGTGCGGTGGGTTTCACTGACGGGCATGATGAAGCCAAAGTGCGCGAGGCCGCCCAGCGTGCAATGGCGCAGGGACGCGTCGCCATGATCCTGGTGGAAACGCCGGCAAACCCGACGAACAGCCTTGTGAATATCGCGCTGATGGCCCGTATTGCGGACGAGATCGATCGTCAGCAGGGTTCACGCCCGGTCGTCGCCTGTGATAACACCTTACTGGGGCCGATTTTTCAGCAACCGCTCACGTTGGGCGCGGATTTATCGCTGTATTCCCTGACGAAATATGTGGGCGGTCACTCTGACCTGATTGCGGGTGCGGTGATGGGAAACAAAACACTTATGTCACCGATCCGCGCTCTGCGTAGCGCTATTGGCACTCAGCTTGATCCGCATTCAAGCTGGATGATTGGCCGTTCGCTGGAAACGCTGTCGCTGCGCATGGAAAAAGCCTGCCACAACGCTGAAACCGTCGCCGCCTTTTTACGTACACATCCTGATGTCGCCGCCCTGCACTGGTTACCGTATCTGGATGCAGACAGCCCGGCAGGCAGAACCTATCGGGAACAATGCACCGGGGCCGGTTCAACCTTCTCTTTTGACATTGTCGGCGGACAACCTGCAGCGTTTCGTTTCCTGAATGCCCTGACGCTGTTTAAACAGGCCGTCAGTCTGGGCGGGACAGAATCGCTTGCCAGCCATCCTGCCACCACCACCCATTCTGGCGTGCCGGATACAGTGCGTCAGCGCATCGGGATCACCGACGCGACGATACGCTTATCCATCGGTATCGAGAACGCCGGGGATCTGGTGGAGGATATCCGTCTGGCGCTGGCGCAGGCCTGATATCAGGTCACGGTGAAGCCCAGCATCATGCCGGTGTCTTCATGCTCCAGTAAATGGCAATGCGCCATATACGCATGATCGGCGGCGGCAAGGTGGTTGAAGCGCACCAGCACTTCGCTACGCCAGCCGTCGACATTGACCATGTCTTTCCAGCCCTGACGGTGTGGCGCAGGTGGCTTGCCATTTTCAGAAAGAATACGGAACTGGGTGCCGTGAATATGGAAAGGATGCAGCATGCTGTCGCCTTCACCGGAAATGGTCCATTTTTCAACGGTGCCCTGCTTCACATCAAAGGCTGGCCGCGTCATATCAAATGGCTGGCCATTGATTTTATTGCCATTGTGAAAATCGTAGGCAGTCGCGGCCATCCCGTCATGGTCCATCTTCTGATGATCCATTCCCTGGGACGCGCTGTCGTGCTGCATCGCATGATCATTACCGCCCATAGCCATATCATGGTGCGCACCGTTCCCCATCGCTTTCGCGCCATAGCGTGCCATCAGCGCCTGCATACCTTGCTGATCCAGTTGGGGATCCATACTGAGTTGTAACCAGCGCGATGACAGACCGTCCGTTTTCGGTATGGCCGGTAATGTGGCTAGCTGATCCGGTAAAGTCGCGCTGGCCATGATCCGCAGCGGAATGATATTGACCAGCGGCAGGGGCCGATCGAAGGGAGCCAGCGTCATGCCCATTTGCGAAACAGGTAGCGTCACGATATCAAAAGCCTTGCCATCGGACGTATCGACCATGACTTCAAAGCGCTCGCCCGGCAGGAGCGGAAGGGAGTCGACCTTTACCGGCTCAGGCAGCAGACCGCCGTCACTGGCAATCACATACAGTGGGCGTTTATCGCTGGCAGTCAGATGCAGCGAACGGGCATTGCAGCCATTAAGCAAACGCAGACGTAACCATCCACGCGGTACGGCATGCTGAGGATACTGTGCACCGTTGGTCAGCATCATGTCGCCGAACCAGCCCACTGCGGCCCGCATAATATCAAGCTCATAATCGATGCGGTCACCGGATGAGGTGAGCTGTTTGTCCTGAAAAATCAGTGGAACATCGTCGGTGCCCCATTGATTAGGCAGACGAAGCGTCCCTGACGGCTGATCCTCTAACACAATCATGCCGGCCAGCCCCTGGGCAACCTGATGACCCGTTTTGCCATGCAGATGAGGATGATACCAGCAGGTGGCGGCAGGCTGGTCCGGCGTAAACGTCACCTGACGCGTGGCGCCCGGCGCAATGATTCCCTGCGGTCCACCGTCCACCTCGCCGGGGATTTCCAGACCGTGCCAGTGCAGGGTCGTCGCTTCACGAAGCCGGTTATGAATATTGATGGTGGCCGCCTTGCCACGCTGGAGCCGAATTGCGGGCCCCAACAGGCTGCCATTGTAGCCCCAGGTGGGTACGTCTTTGCCCTGCCACTGGCTGATGCCCGGCATCGCCGTCAGGCTGTACTCTCCTTTCGCATCCGCGTCCAGCAGGGAAGGAACCGGCAGCAGTGGCCGACTGGCCGCCATCAGGGATCGGCTCCAGAGCGGCAGCGCCCCTGCAGCACCCAGTGCCGCGCTCAGTTTCAGAAAGTGACGACGTTGCATAATCCGCATCCTTGTAACGAAATGACCTCAAGCCTAAACCCTGCCCTTATGGCAAGGTCAAGCATCAGCAGGCAGAATGCCCCAAAAATCGTAAATTGATCGAAAATCTTTACACAACTGTGCTAACGTCTTTCAGACGACTATTACATGAGAATATCTATGAAGAAGAGCATCAGGATCCTGCTACTGGCAGGACTCTTCGGCTTCTCCTCCACCAGTTTTGCCCTGAGCGAATCCGAAGCAGAAGATCTTGCCGATCTGACTGCGGTATTCGTTTATCTTAAGAACGACTGTGGCTATCAGGATTTGCCCGATGCGCAGATCCGCAAGGCGTTGGTGTTTTTTGCCCAGCAAAACCGCTGGGATTTAAGCAATTACAACAACTACAACATGAAAGCCCTGGGTGAAGACAGTTACCGTGATTTAAGCGGTATCGCGATTGCCAACGACAAAAAATGTAAGTCGCTGGCCAGAGATTCTCTCAGCCTGCTTGCCTATGTAAAGTAGCGCCCCAGCCCGCTCTCCTGTCAGACATTTGACCGTGCAACGACTATCATAGTTAGCTATGATGTTTCGCCGATTTTTATGGCAATGTCACGAAGGAGAGCCCCATCATGGCCCAAAACGAGATGTGGTATGAAACACTTCATACCGGCTTTGGCCAGTATTTTACCGTCGATAAAGAGCTTTATCGTGATAAAACGGCCCACCAGGATTTAATCATCTTTGAAAATGCGGCGATGGGCCGCGTTATGGCGCTGGATGGCGTGGTGCAAACGACCGAACGTGATGAATTTATCTATCACGAAATGATGACGCATGTGCCGTTGCTGGCGCATGGTGCCGCCAAAAGCGTACTGATTATTGGAGGGGGCGATGGCGCGATGTTGCGCGAAGTGTCCCGCCATACCGGCATTGAGAAAATCACCATGGTCGAGATCGACGCCGGCGTGGTGACCTTCTGTCGTCAGTATCTGCCGAACCACAGCGCTGGTGCGTACGACGATCCGCGTTTTAATCTGGTCATCGATGATGGTGTGAATTTCGTCAACCGCACCACCGAAAAGTTTGACGTTATCATCTCTGACTGTACCGATCCCATTGGGCCTGGCGAAAGCCTGTTTACGTCCGACTTTTATGCGGGCTGTAAAAATGCGCTGAATGAAAATGGGATCTTTGTTGCCCAGAACGGCGTTTGCTTCCTGCAGCAGGATGAAGCGGTTAACAGCCATCGTAAACTCAGCCATTACTTTGCCGATGTCAGTTTTTACCAGGCGGCCATCCCAACCTACTACGGCGGCATCATGACCTTTGCCTGGGCAAGCGATAATCCGGCCCTGCGCCAGCTTGATCCCGCCCTTCTGCAGGCGCGCTTTGCGGCCTCGGGCCTGAACTGCCGTTACTACACACCGGCAATCCACACGGGCAGCTTTGCTCTGCCACAATATCTGTTGAATGCTCTGTCAGAGACGCGCTGATCGATCATTTATAAGGGGGTGAATAAAATTGCAAAAGCTAAAACTGCATGGCTTCAATAATCTGACCAAAAGCCTGAGTTTTTGTATCTACGATATTTGCTATGCGAATACCGAAGCCGAGCGCGATGGTTATATTGCTTATATCGATGAGCAATACAATGCAAATCGCCTGACGGAAATTTTGACCGAAACCTGTTCGATTATTGGTGCGAATGTGCTGAACATTGCGCGCCAGGATTATGAGCCACAGGGTGCCAGCGTCACGATTTTGGTCAGTGAAGAACCTGTTGATCCTAAAGATATTGATACGTCTGAGCATCCCGGCCCGTTGCCTAATTCCGTGGTCGCGCATCTTGATAAAAGCCATATTTGTGTGCACACGTATCCGGAAAGCCATCCTGAAGGCGGCCTCTGTACCTTCCGTGCAGACATTGAGGTCTCAACCTGCGGCGTGATCTCACCGCTTAAGGCGCTCAATTACCTGATTCACCAGCTGGAATCTGACATTGTCACTGTGGATTACCGCGTACGGGGTTTTACACGTGATGTGAACGGCGTTAAACACTTTATCGACCATGAAATTAACTCCATCCAAAACTTCATGTCCGACGATATGAAGCGGATGTACGATATGGTTGATGTGAATGTTTACCAGGAAAACATCTTCCATACCAAGATGTTGCTGAAAGAATTCGATTTAAAACATTATCTCTTTAATACCCGCCCGGAAGATCTGACACCGCAGGAGCACAAACACATTACTGACCTGCTGTGGAAAGAGATGCGTGAGATTTATTACGGTCGCAATATTCCGTCTGTGGGATTAAAAACCTACTAAGTTATGCCCCCTTTGCGGGGCATTCTCTCTTTCGTCTGCCTGTTATCTGTCACAGCCCGTTCAGGGCCACTTATTGCGCCCTGCGAACCAGGGTAGCCCCGGCTGCCTTTCTTTCGCGGCATGTCATCTTGCGATGGTGAGACTGGCAGACCCGTTACGACGTTCTTCCGTGAAATAAATCAGCCGCCCCCTGCGTTCTGTTGTGCAGACGCTACTTCCGAGATCGTCCCGTAACGCCTGCCAGTAACAGGCCACAGTGTGGCACTAACACAAACTCACCACAGTAATCCCTGCCGAGCCATTCGCCCCATGATAAAACATTAATTAAATTTACCATGAATACAGTAAGGATAATAAAGTTTTATGACACTATAAAAAAGACCAGCCTCCCTTTCCTCGCCTGGATTTTATGAGGAAAATCACACTTTAACAGCCTGTTAAGTTACTTAATTTTCCATGAAAACTAAGGTGATGGAGAAAAACCAGGAGCATTTAATTTATAAATACCTTTAAATCAATAAGATGAAAGATTGCGGATTAAAAACAGCGATAAAACATAAAAATAACTTAATGATTACCATTTGCTGTGATATACATTAGAAAACTTTAATATTTGATGATGTTTCTTGGTGGGGAGAGTGATATGAGTCACGGTTATTCTGTAGTAAACATAAATGAACTTAACATTTATGTGGAGTTAACAAAATGCAGTGTCCCGACCCGTAACAGGACCATCCTGATTAACGGTGCACTGGCAACCTCGTCTTCTTTCCGCAACTGGAAACGCTTCCTGGCGGATAAATCAGATGTCATTACGTTTGATCTTCCGTTCTCAGGCAAATCAAAACCCTTCAACGAACAGGGCTGCCATATCGTCACGCTTGATGATGAAGTCACGATTATTCGCGAGCTGATTTCAATTTATAAGCCCAATATTATTGCCTCAGCCTCCTGGGGCGGTGCATCGACTCTCAAGCTCTTGAATCACGGTGAAGAGGGCCTGGAACATGCCATCATCGCGTCCTATTCCTTTGAATTTAATGACCGTATGCGGACTTACGTGAAGCAAGCCAATCTGTTTTCAAAAGAGAAGAACTTTGTCGAGCTTGCGCATTTGATGAATGACGAAGTGGGTGCATATCTGCCGAATAAAATGAAGTTCTGCAACTTCAGGCATCTGACGTCGCTGGATGAGATTGAATACCGTCAGGGGCGTTTCCATCTTGAGCAGATTGCCACGCTGCGCAACCACGACTACAAAAACATTATTGATAACTCGGCCTGCCAGTTTCACTTTATCAACGGCGACCTGGATATTCATACGCCGCAAAAAAACATCGAAGAGATATGCGGCGAGTCGGATAAAACGCGCTTTTATCAAATCAGGGATGCGGGACATTTTCTGGATCTGGAAGGCAAGCGCAGCCGGGAAAGGACCGCTGCCGCCTTCAACACTATTTTTAGTCAGATTGGTGTCTGAGATGAAAGTGATTATTGGCGCACTGGGCTCAGCAGGCGATGTCTTTCCCTGTATTGAGATTGGCTCGCTGTTAAAAGAAAAGAATCATGATGTTTACCTGCTCGCTAACGACTATTTCAGATCTGAGGCAGTAGATCGCGGCCTGTCCTTTGTGGCGGTCGGCGACAAAGAGACTTATGTGAAAGCCGTCCAGGATCGGGCGTTATGGGACAAAAAGCACGCCCTGAAACGGATTTCACATTATATGGCGGAACAGCAGGAGGCGATGTTCGATGCCATGAGCGCTCTTGTCGAAGATGACGCCATCATCATTCACTCTTTATGGTGTTTTGCGGCGAAAGCCGTCAGCGAGAAATACCGGTTAAAGAAATATGCTATCAGCCTGACCAATTCAAATTTAAAATTGCAGCCCGGGCGTATTATCCATGCGCTGGAAAAAAGCCTGCGTGTCAGTCTGAACTGGAAACTGGCTTTATTTCAACGGGCCCTGGTTTCGCCTGCACTCCAGCGTACCATCGACACGCTGCGACGCGACCATAATCTGCCCGCCTCTCGCAATATTTACGCTGACTGGGTCAATAACGAACCGCAGTCGATTGTGTTATACGAACCCTGGTTTTATCAAAAGAAAGCGCGCGAGGGATTTTATGCCGGTTTTTTACTGAACAAGAGCCGGGCGTCGCTGGATGACGATCGTATTACCGATTTTATTGACTCCCGTACGGTGGTCTTTTTTACCAGTTGGGCCCTGGCTGAACAATCATCCGTGACACGCGTTTTACAGGACTTAAAAACAGAAGGACTGAAGTGCGTGCTTGTTACGCCAACCGCAGCCGCGTTAGCGGTAAACGATGATGTGATGACGCTGCCGCATCTCAATATTGCCCTGACTGAAACCTGCTTATTTGCCATTCATCATGGCGGTATTGGCACCACCGCGCAGTTGCTCAAGAACGGGGTGCCTCAGCTGATTTATCCTCGCGCATTTGATCAGTTTGAAAATGCCCGCGCCCTTGAACGACTGGCCTGCGGCCTCAAGGGAAAAGGGATCAGGGAAATCAGAAAAATGGCGGCACTTGCACGTCAGAAGAAACACAACTGCGACTTTTATGCTGTGCAACTGGCTAATCAAACCCAAAGAGGTCTTGAGCTGGAACGCTTTCTGACCCGTTAAACGCGTCTTCAGGCCAGGCATCGGGGTGCATGCCTGGCCTGAAGGCATCAGACCTGGAACGCCGCGGTTAACATGCGCAGACTGCGCGCCTGTTCAGTTAAGGACTGCGATGCCGAAGCCGACTGCTCCACCAGCGCGGCATTGCTTTGTGTGACGCTGTCCATCTGCGTGACGGCAATGCTGACCTGCGAAACGCCCTGCATTTGTTCCACTGATGCCAGCGCCAGACCATCCATATACTGTGCCAGTGACGCGACTTCACTTGCCGCTTTGAGAATACTCTGGGCGGTATGATCGGCCGCCTGTACACCTTTCGCCACGCCGGTGACCGCTTCTTCAATCAGGTTACCGATTTCACGCGACGATGATGCGCTGCGCTGTGCCAGCGTACGGACTTCCGTTGCGACAACGGCAAAGCCACGACCGTGCTCACCCGCTCTTGCCGCTTCTACCGCCGCATTCAGCGCCAGAATGTTGGTCTGAAAAGCGATACTTTGAATAACCGCGGTAATCTCTTTCACTTTCGCCGCGCTCACCGAAATGCTGTGCATCGTGTGGCTCATTTCATTGACGGCTTTTTCGCTGGCGCGCGTCAGTGATTCCGTCTCCCGGGCCGAAGACGCTGTAGATTCAGCGACAGAGGTGTTATTGCGAACCGTCGCAGTAATTTGTTCCATGCTTGCCGCCGTCTGTTGCAATGCCGCAGCCTGCTCTTCCGTACGGGAGGACAGCTCGGTATTGCCCTGCGCAATTTCACTGGCCGCCAGTTCAACCGATGCCGCAGAATCTTTGATCTGGGTCACCAGGTTCCGCAAATGATTTTGCATGTTCGCCAGGGCCGTCAGCAGCTTTCCGGTTTCATCCTGACGGTTTACGGTAATCACAGAGGTCAGATCGCCCCGGGCAATGGTATCGGCCGTGTGCACCGCGACAGCCAGAGGACGAGAAATACTGCGGGAAATCAGCAGGCCCAGAATCAGGGAAATTCCCGCTGACAGTAGCAGTCCGGCCACCAGGATCACGCGCGTTTTGGTCCGCTCGCTAGTCAGTTCATCTTCACGCGATTTGAGTAATGATTTCTCCGTGACAATCATGGATTCAATCACGTTACGCATCGCATCCATTTGCACTTTACCTTCATCAGTCGCAAAGATGTCTAAAAAGTGTTGCTGGTCGAGGTTCCCCTGATTCAGACGCTCACGCGCCGCCATTACGTTACGGGCATAGCTTTCCAGCCAGTTCTTCTGTCTGCTTTCCAGATCGACTAAGCGTTGCTGCTGCACCGGATTGTCCTGCGTCAGCTGATGTGTACTCGCGGTGTAGTCGCTAAAGGCCTGTTTACCCTGATTAAAGGGTGCCAGCATTTGTGTCTGACCGCTAAGAGCATAACCCCGAAGGCCGGTTTCCATATTCAGCAGACTCTCTGTCACCTTATTCAGGCCTTCAACCACCTGATAGGTATGAACGTTAAGTTTGCTGGCCTGCGTGACGCGATTAAACCCCATATAAAACAGACTGCATACCACAATCATGACAAGCGTCATGGCACCAAACGCCATATAAAGGCGGGTTCTGATAGATGTATTGCTGAGCATAATATCTCCGCGAGTGGAAAGAGAATAATTAAATTCCATTAATTCACGAGAATAATGGCAAGGCACATTAATAAATCAGGCATATAAATTTAATGAAAAGCCTGACCACTCAACCGAACGGTGAGTGACGTAGAAGTGAACGCATCAATGTTAAGTTGATTATTAGCGCTCTCGCGGAAATTTCCACTGCGTTACAATTTAAATTAGCGTTAGCGGAAATAACGAGAAAACAGGGAGGAGGATAATCCCTGTTATCGCCCTGTTTTCACGGTGCGCGTGGCCATAAAAAACTGAAAAATCAAACAGATTAAGCATTCAAAAAGGACAGTGAAGCCTGTTTCGTTTTACCGAACAATAAATTTGACTTAAGCGAGTAGTTGCATTCAGGTAACGAAATGTAACAGCACCCTTGGGGAGTACAGCATTACACATCGAACAGGGAACGTAAGGATTTATTATATTTTAATAATGGAGAATATCGCGCCCTTTATTAAACAGGGCACAGCTATTCTCATCATTCCTCCTAATTTCCCCTGACTTATCCTGTCGAAACGCGATTCTGGCCTGCACATCTGCAGGCTCAGGTTTACTCATTCAGATACAGCTCCTCAATATAATGCAGCGCATCACAGAGCGTATCATCCGTCCCGAATCCCCCTGCTTTAGTGATAACGGGTAAATCATCGATGTCACTGTTTACGAAGGTGCCACACGGGATACAGGGCGCCACTTCGCCGTGGATACGGTAACCTTCGGCGCCGAGAGCATTCGCCACCGCGATCGCGATGTCGCCGCCCGTCAGGAACAGCCCACCCGTACGGGCACGATCCAGGATCGCTAAGGTGATATCCCCCATTCGCCGACTCAGCGTTTCGCCCAACGCCTCGCGACTCAATGCATATTTTCCGGTCAGCGCTGCAATCTGGTTACGGTCGTCCCCGTGGCTGCTGGTCTGCAGAATACAGTGCCTGTTCTGTGCAAGGATCTGGCACGCCTGCTCTACGATCTCTTTTTGCTCTTTCTCAGGTGCAAGCAGGGTTTCAACCGCGATTCTGACCACGTCAGCCCGCCCCAGACGTTGCGCCTGGGCTACCTGACGCCGGGTCATTTCACTCATCGAGCCCGCCACCACCAGAACCGGAAGCGTTTGATCGCTGTCCATATAGCTGTCGGTCGGAAGCGCGTTGGCCAGTCCCGCCGCCCCAACCAGCAATGGGCGCGCAGCCATTGAGAGAGCAGCCCGGGCAATCAGGGCCAGATCGTTATCGCTTTCTGCATCAATAATGACGATGCTGGCGGGCTGTTGGCGCAGGTTTTCAAGCCGGTCTGCGAGGTCGCCACGCCTGACGTCGTCCAGCGTCATCTCCCTGACAGGCAGATCGGTCTGTAAGCCGATCAGCGTGCGGATACGCGAGGAGATAATCGGTGTGCGCGGATCGCTGGCAAACTCGGTTTCCAGCAACGGGCGCTGGTGAACCCAGCATTCACCATTGCGCGTCATGCGCCCCGCAGACGGAATGGCTGCGGCGACAATCGCCAGCGTGGTTCCGCTGGCGGCCATAGCCGCAGCAATCTCTGCGCCGGGATTGCCACGAAAGGTAGAGTCGATTTTTTTATAGATCAGCACGCTGTTTTGCCCAGGGCGCACCCAGGGAGACAGCGCCTGTTTCACCGCAACCGCCGCCTGCTCAGCGCTGAGTGCCCGGCTGTCTGTGTTAATCACCAGCACATCAGCGCGACGTGAGGGCTTTTGCTGTGACGTCAGCATCACTTCCGTACGTGCCCCTTTTTTAGCCAGTTGCACGCCCGTATCATTCGCACCGGTAAAGTCGTCGGCAATAACGATCATTTTCATCGTGATTTTTCCGTAGATAAAGCGACAGCCCGTCGCTGATTACCTTTTGCCACCCAGGAAGGTCAGCATCGGCGTTAAAAGGGCGGTGACAATCACCGATGTCGCAATCAGCGGCGTTGCCGCGGCGACCACACAAGACAGAGCCGGATCGGCCTGCGCCAGCGCAGCCGGCGTGACGGCAGTTGTCCTGGCGGCGGCCCCTGCCGGGACCGTATGAAGACCGCCGTTGCTGTTGTCCATCGCCGCAATGACCGCAACGGATGACAATCCCCACCGGCCTTCAGGGCCAGACAACGTATCGACAGACAGACCCAGCGCGACAGCAGCAGGACACTTCGTCACGGTGATACCGCCGCCCGTAACCCGCGCCTGGGGCAGCGCTTTAACCGATCTCATGCATAACAAAAAAACACCGATAAGCGCAGGCACGTCCTCTTTAAACGGTGCCGGCGTAAAGCCCCCTGTCCCTGAGGCGTCGGGAGCCAGCGTGTTAGCGGCGGCCCCCAGCACCAACGGGATAATCATCATTCCGCCAGGCACTTTTTCGATTGTTTCCTTAATCTTCATACCACCACCTTGATGATTAATTATAATCACAATGATGATATTAAATCACAAAAATAAAATATGCGGCGGGAATCTCAGATTAAAACGCTGATAATTGAGCATTATCAATCAACAAAGGAGGTAAATGGCGATCGGTGTGCAAGCTTTCAATCATTTGCCCGACATAAATCGCCGCCAGGCGGCAATCACGGCCAGGAAATCTTCCTTACCGCAGAAGCACAGGCTTTCTTCATCGTAGTAATTCATGCCCTCTTCCATCTCATCGCCTTCGAAATTCAATGTATTCGCGCGGACAATGACCTCTTCATCATCCATCCAGAGCGTATATTCGCGCCCGATGCGCTGCCACTGGCGCTCACTGCCTGTAAGTTTTTGGGCTTCGGCTTCAACCTCATCCAGCACGCTGGCGTCATGCCCGACTTCTTCATTAAACCAGTGGCCTAATGCTTCATGGCCCATCGACATGCGCACTTTTACCTTGCCCGTGATGTCGCGTAAAAATTCATACTCCATGATCTTATCTCTTTGTCAGTTACTCGCGCTGTTATACCGCTATTTTTATTGCCGTGCACCTGCTTAGCGCGCCTATCCAGATTCCCTGGACGCCCCTTTTGAGGCATAAAAAAAGAGGAGCGCCGGGGCGCTCCTCTCATACAGAACGATCGTCACCTGTCAGACGGCAGTCTGGAAAATCACGCCGTCTGCTTTTTCCGTGTACTGACTCAACTGGTCAAAGTTGAGATAGCGATAGGTGTCAGTGGCTGTTTTATCAACCTGTGCCATGAACTGCTGATACTCATCTGGCGTAGGCAGTTTACCTAACAGCGATGAGACGGCAGCCAGCTCCGCAGAGGCCAGATAGACATTAGCCCCTGTACCCAGACGGTTCGGGAAGTTACGGGTTGACGTCGAGACCACCGTTGCGCCGTCAGCCACACGTGCCTGGTTACCCATGCACAGTGAACAGCCCGGGATCTCAATACGCGCACCGCTCTTACCAAATACGCTGTAGTAACCTTCTTCTGTCAGCTGAGCCGCGTCCATTTTGGTCGGTGGTGCGACCCACAGACGGGTTGGTAACTGGCCTTTATGGCTGTCCAGCAACTTACCTGCCGCACGGAAGTGACCGATATTGGTCATGCACGAGCCGATAAAGACTTCATCAATTTTCTCGCCCTGCACATCAGACAGCAGACGCGCATCGTCCGGATCGTTTGGCGCACACAGAATCGGCTCTTTGATCTCAGCCAGATCGATGTCAATCACCGCGGCATATTCCGCATCGGCGTCGGCTTCAAGCAACTGTGGATCCGCCAGCCATTTCTCCATGCCTTCGATACGGCGCTCCAGCGTACGACGATCGCCGTAGCCTTCCGAGATCATCCATTTCAAGAGGACAATGTTAGAGGTCAGGTACTCTTTGATCGGCGCCTGATCCAGCTTAATGGTACAGCCCGCAGCAGAACGTTCTGCAGACGCATCGGTCAGTTCGAACGCCTGCTCAACTTTCAGATCGGGCAGACCTTCAATTTCAAGGATGCGGCCAGAGAAGATGTTCTTCTTGCCTTTCTTCTCGACGGTCAGCAGGCCCTGCTTAATGGCATACAGCGGAATGGCGTGAACCAGATCGCGCAGCGTAATGCCAGGCTGCATTTTGCCTTTGAAACGTACCAGCACCGATTCCGGCATATCGAGCGGCATAACGCCCGTTGCCGCAGCAAAGGCGACCAGGCCCGAGCCTGCCGGGAACGAAATCCCGATAGGGAAACGCGTATGAGAATCGCCACCTGTTCCGACGGTATCCGGCAGCAGCATACGGTTCAGCCAGGAGTGAATAACCCCGTCACCCGGACGCAGAGAAACCCCGCCGCGGTTCATGATGAAGTCAGGTAACGTATGGTGCGTGTTCACATCCACCGGCTTAGGATAAGCCGCCGTGTGACAGAACGACTGCATGACCAGGTCAGCCGAAAAGCCCAGGCAGGCCAGGTCTTTCAATTCGTCTCGGGTCATTGGACCGGTAGTATCCTGTGAGCCCACAGAGGTCATCTTAGGTTCGCAGTACGCACCAGGACGGATGCCGTCAACACCACAGGCACGGCCCACCATTTTCTGTGCCAGCGAGTAGCCACGTGTGCTTTCAGCCACGTCTTTCGCGATACGGAACACGGTACTGGCAGGCAGCCCCAGCGATTCGCGCGCTTTGGTCGTCAGGCCACGGCCAATGATCAGGGGAATACGTCCACCAGCACGGACTTCATCGATCAGGACGTCGGTTTTCAGTTCAAAACTGGCCAGCAGGTCGCCGGTTTCGTGGTTGCGGACTTCACCTTTGAAGGGGTAGATATCAATGACATCGCCCATATTCAGGTTGTTCACATCCACTTCAATCGGCAGCGCGCCTGCATCTTCCATGGTGTTGAAGAAGATAGGGGCAATTTTGCCACCCAGCACAACGCCACCGCCTTTTTTGTTTGGCACGTTCGGAATGTCATCGCCCATAAACCACAGCACCGAGTTGGTCGCCGATTTACGTGATGAACCGGTGCCTACAACGTCACCGACGTAGGCCAGCGGAAAACCTTTGGCCTGCAGCGCTTCAATTTGTTTGATCGGTCCGATGTTGCCTGGCTCATCTGGCTCAATGCCTTCGCGGGCATTTTTCAGCATTGCCAGCGCATGCAGAGGGATATCAGGACGTGACCAGGCATCCGGTGCCGGAGACAGATCGTCTGTATTGGTTTCGCCAGTGACTTTGAAAACCGTTACGGTAATTTTTTCAGCCAGCTCTGGACGTGACAGATACCATTCGGCATCCGCCCATGACTGCATCACCTGTTTCGCATGCGCGTTGCCTGCTTTGGCTTTTTCTTCAACGTCGTAAAAGCTGTCAAACATCAGCAACGTGTGGGAAAGCGCTTTTGCCGCAATCGGCGCGAGTTTCGCATCATCTAATGCTTCAATCAGAGGATGGATGTTGTAACCGCCCTGCATGGTACCGAGCAGTTCAACGGCTTTTTCAGGAGATACCAGAGGAGAGGTTGTTTCGCCTTTGGCGACAGCAGCCAGGAAACCTGCTTTAACATACGCCGCTTCATCGACGCCGGGTGGTACGCGGTTGACCAACAAATCGGTCAAAAATTCTTCTTCACCCGCAGGTGGATTTTTTAGCAGTTCAACCAGCGCGGCCATCTGGGAAGCATCTAATGGCTTAGGTACGATCCCTTGGGCAGCACGCTCGGCAACGTGCTTACGGTATTCTTCTAGCACGACGTTCTCCTCGCTCTCATTGTATGGGTTTCCGGTGCACCCTGATGACAACGCATTCCATGAGTAGGGTAAGGTGCCCGGTTCCGCGTGGGGCAGCATAGCAGGATTTCAACAGCTTGTTAATCTGTTTACAAAAAAGCAACATTGCGGTTTTCTGCAGCAGAATGCGCTACCTGAACAGAGATAAACGAAAAAAACGCAGGGCTTAATGCCCTGCCGGTTAACCCAGTCATTTCGCTGTAAGCTTAACGATCGATCATGCCATATTCTGCATCCGCATAGCGTTCACCCCGCACGTTTTGCGGCGCAAAGAGCCTGTCCAGCGTGTCACTGTCCGCCCCTGTCAGGACGACATTCGCTGCGGCACAGTTTTCTTCCAGATGATGGACCTTGCTCGCTCCCGGAATCGGCACAATATCTTCCCCCTTCGCCATGACCCATGCCAGCGCCAGTTGTGCCGCAGTAATACCATAACTGTGTGCCATCCCAGTGAGCTGCGCGACTAACTTTTGGTTATGTTCCTGTGCCTGCTCCTGAAAACGCGGCAAACTGCGGCGGAAGTCATGCGGATCCAGCGCGTCCACGGACGTCAGTTTGCCCGTCAGGAAGCCCCGGCCCAACGGACTGTAAGGCACAAAACCGACATTCAGTTCACGACAGGTCGCCAGAATGTCCTGCTCGGGATCGCGGGTCCAGAGTGAGTATTCGCTTTGTAAGGCAGAAACGGGATGGACGGCACAGGCGCGCCGCAGCGTAGCAGATGAGACTTCAGACAACCCAATATAGCGGGCTTTTCCCTCTTTAATCAGATCCGCCATCGTGCCAATCACGTCTTCAATCGGTACGCTCGGATCAAAACGGTGCTGGTAAAGCAGATCGATATGATCGGTCCCCAAACGGGTTAACGATCCTTCGACTGCACGGCGAATATGCTGAGGCTGGCTGTTAACGCCCGTCATCTTTTCCCAGCCCTGACCTTCGCCAGTAATCGCAAAACCAAATTTTGTGGCAACCGTGATATTGTCGCGGCGGCCTTTAAGGGCTTTAGCGATGAGCACCTCGTTGGTAAAGGGACCGTAGATTTCGGCGGTATCCAGAAAGTTGATGCCCAGTTCAAACGCGCGCGACAGCGTATTTAATGCCTGCTGCTCATCATGATTGCCATAGGCGAAGGTCATGCCCATACAGCCGAGTCCCAGTGCTGAAACGCGTAATCCCTGATTACCCAATTGACGTTGTTGCATGATGTTTTCCTCTTTGTTGCGGTGTTATTGTTATAATCCTCATCAATACCAACAACAATTGCGCTATTCTTGCCCATTCAGTGAGGAAAATTCATCAATGACACTTTCGCGGGCCACCCTGCAGGAACTGGAAATGTTCAGCGCCATTGCGCACCACCGGAGCTTCCGCAAAGCCGCACAGGCACGCAACGTGACGCCGTCTGCGCTGAGCCACGCCATGCGTCATTTCGAACAACGGCTAGGAGTGAGATTACTCAACCGCACGACGCGCAGTGTCTCACTGACCCAGGCTGGACAACATTTTCTGCAGCGCATTCAGCCTGCCTTACTCGATTTATCGCAGGCCGTGGATGAACTTAACGACTGGCGAGCCCGGCCTCACGGTACGCTGAAACTCAATATGCCCCGCTCTGCAGAAGCGCTGTTTTTTGACAGCCTGATCCTGCCATTCCTCCAGCGCTATCCGGACATTACGCTGGAAATTGACAGCAACGATGCGCTGGTGGATATCCTTGAAGCCGGTTTTGATGCAGGCATTCGCTACGGTGATGTGCTGGCGCAGGATATGATCGCCCTGCCCTTTGGCCCGGCAATGCGTACACTGGTTGTCGCAAGCCCGGCGTTTATCGAACGTCATGGTGTCCCGCAAACACCGGACGATCTGCTGCAGTTTCCCTGCATTGAGCGGCGTTTCCCGAGCGGGCAACGCTATCGCTGGGAATTCATGCACGCAGGGAAAAAGCGGGAAGTCGCCGTCAGTGGCTCTCTGGTGCTGGACAACAACGAACGAATATTGCAGGCCGCCCTTGCGGGAGCAGGGATTGCTTTTCTGCAGGAGGCCGTGGTCAGTGCCAGTCTGCGAAGTGGCGCACTCGTTGAGCTGTTAAGTCACTATACGGAGAATGCCGATGGCTTCTGGCTCTACTATCCCGGCAGGCGTTATGTCTCTGCACCATTACGTCATTTTATTGACTGGTTACGTGTTAATAATAACGAAGTGATCAACCATCAAAATTAACAGCAATATAAGAACCGAGTAATAATTATTTTAAAATAGTCATGAAGGAATCAGCATAAATAACATTTAAAATATAAAAGACAGAATTTTTTATTAATTAGCATTATGAAAAAATAAAAAACCAGGGGACAGTAAAATAATAAATGCGTAGACTGCGGTTGGGCGCCTGAAGCTTTCTGCTTTGGGTAAGAACCTGAGGTGGAAAGAGGAAGGAACCGCTCACATTAATCAGTCAACTAATGCGAGCGGAGGTCACTACCCTAACACCTCAACACTGTCAGGGTAGCCCCTCGCTCGATGAAAATCAAGAGAGGTGCCACCATGAAGTCGAAATACGGTTTACTTGTTATTAGCGGGTTAATTCTCTTAGGATTGAGTTTATCAAACCGAGGTTCATTATGTGAGCTTCGCCTCAGAATAATGAGTGCTGAACTTTCGGCTGTCTTGAATTACGAAACCAGGCAGTAAAACTTCGTTAGTGGCGGAGTTTACTCCGCCCTATATGCCAGTGTAAATGTGTTAGCGCAGGCGCCCTTTCCTTTATTGATTTTCTTATTCGATAATAATCAGCATAAAAAAACGGCCCCATAAGGGGCCGCTATGACTGTCCTGAGACTTATTTCTTCTTCGCTTTCGCGTTAGGCAGATCGGTGATGCTGCCTTCAAAAATTTCAGCCGCCAGTCCTACGGATTCATGCAGGGTTGGGTGCGCATGAATGGTCAGCGCAATATCTTCTGCGTCACAGCCCATTTCAATGGCCAGACCGATTTCACCCAGCAGTTCACCGCCGTTCGTTCCGACAATGGCACCACCGATAACACGATGGGTCTCTTTGTCGAAAATCAGTTTGGTGATGCCATCTGCACAGTCAGAAGCAATCGCACGGCCTGATGCCGCCCACGGGAATGTGGCGGTTTCATAGCTGATGCCTTTCTCTTTCGCTTCTTTCTCAGTCAGACCGACCCAGGCAACTTCTGGCTCAGTATAGGCAATGGAAGGAATCACTTTCGGATCGAAGTAGTGTTTCAGACCTGAAATGACTTCTGCCGCAACATGGCCTTCATGCACGCCTTTGTGTGCCAGCATTGGCTGACCTACAATGTCGCCGATCGCATAAATGTGTGGCACATTGGTGCGCATCTGCTTGTCAACGCGGATGAAGCCGCGATCGTCAACTTCGACTCCGGCTTTGTCAGCATCCAGGCCTTTACCGTTCGGTACACGACCAATCGCAACCAGAACCGCATCATAACGCTGAGCTTCGCCCGGCGCTTTTTTGCCTTCCATCGAAACATAGATACCGTCGTCCTTGGCTTCTACGGCGGTAACCTTGGTTTCCAGCATCAGGTTAAATTTCTTGCTGATACGTTTGGTAAAGACTTTAACCACGTCTTTATCGGCCGCCGGGATAACCTGGTCAAACATCTCGACCACATCGATCTCTGAACCCAGCGCATGGTAAACGGTAGCCATTTCCAGACCGATGATTCCGCCACCCATAACCAGCAGACGCTTAGGCACTTCTTTCAGTTCCAGCGCGTCAGTGGAATCCCATACACGAGGATCTTCATGAGGAATGAACGGCAGTTCGATAGGACGTGAACCTGCAGCGATAATGGCGTTATCGAAGTTAATAGTGGTTGCGCCACCTTCACCTTCGACCACCAGCGTATTGGCACCGGTAAATTTGCCCAGGCCATTAACCACTTTCACTTTACGCCCTTTCGCCATGCCAGACAGGCCGCCGGTCAGTTGGTTAATCACCTTCTCTTTCCAGCTACGGATTTTGTTGATATCCGTTTGCGGCTGACCAAACACAATGCCGTGTTCTTCGAGCGCTTTCGCTTCTTCAATCACTTTAGCAACGTGCAGCAGCGCTTTAGACGGGATACAGCCTACGTTAAGACAGACACCACCGAGGGTGCTGTAGCGCTCAACCAGTACGGTTTCCAGACCTAAGTCAGCGCAACGAAAAGCTGCAGAGTAACCTGCAGGACCTGCCCCAAGTACCACGACCTGAGTTTTAATCTCTGTACTCATCATGACCTCTTATTGGATTTCCGGCGGGTCAGACGCTGAGCCTATCCCATTAGGCTAGTTAACTGGCCATATTGCGTCTGCTGCTGCAAACATTCCCCTATCGGATTTGCCTGCCGTGACTCAATCTGACTGCGCCAATTATGCCTAATGGAATAGGCTCATAATGTCCTTATTCCACCGGGACATGTTCACCGCAAGAGTTTACAGAATTGTTAATAAACTGCCAACAGCGGTGCCCTGAATGTTACAAAAAGGCCGGCATTTGCCGGCCTTTTGCGCTTTTTACATAACCAGACGACGAATGTCTGACAGCATATTGCCAATAATAGTAATGAAACGTGCACCATCCGCACCGTCGATAACACGGTGATCGAAGGACAGAGAGATCGGCATCATCAGACGTGGTGCAAACTCTTTACCGTTCCATACAGGCTCCATTGCGGATTTGGACACGCCAAGGATGGCCACTTCCGGCGCGTTAACAATCGGCGCAAAGTGCGTGGTGCCCAGGCCGCCCAGGCTGGAGATGGTGAAACAACCTCCCTGCATATCGCCTGCGGTCAGTTTGCCATCGCGCGCCTTTTTAGAGACCGCCATCAGCTCACGAGACAGCTCGGTGATGCCCTTCTTGTTCACGTCTTTAAAGACCGGAACGACCAGACCATTTGGCGTATCGACCGCCACGCCGATGTTGATGTATTTTTTCAACGTCAGCTTCTGCGCGTCTTCAGACAGGGAACTGTTGAAACGTGGCATCTGCTCAAGCGCTGCAGCGACAGCTTTCATGATGAAAACCACTGGCGTGTATTTCACGTCCAGTTTGCGCTTCTCAGCTTCGGCGTTCTGCTGCTTACGGAAAGCTTCCAGATCGGTAATATCGGTTTTATCAAAGTGGGTTACGTGTGGGATCATCACCCAGTTACGGCTCAGGTTGGCACCCGAGATTTTCTGGATACGGCCCAGTTCCACTTCTTCAACTTCACCGAACTTACTGAAGTCAACTTTCGGCCATGGCAGCATGCCCGGCAATCCGCCACCGCTGGCTGCGGCTGGCGCAGCCTCTGCGCGTTTCACTGCATCTTTCACGTAAGCCTGAACGTCTTCTTTCAGGATACGGCCTTTGCGTCCTGTGCCTTTCACCTTCGCCAGGTTAACGCCAAATTCACGCGCCAGGCGACGAATCACCGGCGTGGCGTGCACATAGGCTTCATTCTCAGCAAACTCGCCTTTGCTGTCTGCTTTTGGTGCAGGGGCAGCGGCAGGCTTAGATTCCGCCGCCGCAGGTGCAGGGGCCGACTCTTTCTTAGCCGCCGGTGCCGCGGCAGGGGCAGCGCCTTCCACTTCAAACACCATGATCAGCGAACCGGTGCTGACTTTATCGCCCGTCGCGACTTTCAGTTCTTTGACGGTGCCCGCGAACGGTGCCGGAACTTCCATCGACGCCTTATCGCCTTCCACTACAATCAGTGACTGCTCAGCCTCGACTTTATCGCCGACCTTCACCAGCACTTCGGTGACTTCAACTTCGTCGCCGCCGATGTCAGGTACGTTAACGTCTTTTGCCCCTGCGGCCGCAGCGGGTGCCGTCGCAGCCTCTTCTTTCACTTCTGGCTTCGCATCAGCAGCCGGTGCAGCACCCTCTGTTTCAAAGACCATGATGTGAGAGCCGGTATTCACTTTATCGCCGGTGGCGATTTTAATCGCTTTCACCACGCCCGCGAACGGTGCCGGGACTTCCATTGAGGCTTTGTCGCCTTCAACGACGATCAGCGATTGTTCAGCTTCAACTTTGTCGCCCACTTTCACCAGAATTTCGGTGACTTCGACTTCGTCACCACCGATATCCGGTACGTTAACGTCTTTGCTGGCGCTGGCAGACGCAGCGGCGGCAGGGGCGGCCTCAGCTTTTTTCTCTTGAGCTGGCGCCGGTGCCGCTTCAGCAGCACCTTCTGCGTCAAACATCATGATCAGCGAGCCGGTTTCCACTTTGTCACCGGTTGCGATTTTGATCTCTTTTACTACGCCGGCCTGCGGCGAAGGCACTTCCATAGAGGCTTTATCGCCTTCTACAGTGATCAGCGACTGCTCGGCTTCCACCTTATCGCCAACCTTGACCAGAATTTCGGTGACTTCAACTTCGTCTGACCCGATATCCGGTACCTTGATTTCAATAGCCATTACTCTGTTACCTCTTAAGCCAGACGCGGGTTAACTTTATCGGCATCGATCTTGAACTTCACGATCGCATCCGCCACGACTTTCTTATCGATTTCGCCACGTTTAGCCAGTTCACCCAGCGCGGCTACCACAACGTATGCTGCATCCACTTCAAAGTGGTGACGCAGATTTTCACGGCTGTCAGAGCGGCCAAAGCCGTCGGTGCCCAGCACACGGTAATCGCTTGAAGGCACGTAGCTGCGAACCTGCTCAGCAAACAGCTTCATGTAGTCGGTTGATGCGACAGCGGGTGCTTCGTTCATCACCTGAGCGATGTAAGGCACACGCGGCGCTTCTGTCGGATGCAGCATGTTCCAGCGCTCACAATCCTGACCATCGCGGGCCAGTTCGGTGAACGAGGTGACGCTGTAAACGTCCGAACCGATGCCGTAATCAGCCGACAGGATCTGCGCGGCTTCACGCACATGGCGCAGGATAGAACCTGAACCCAACAGCTGAACTTTACCTTTGCTACCGTCTACGGTTTCCAGCTTGTAGATACCTTTACGGATACCTTCTTCGGCACCTTTCGGCATCGCTGGCATGTGGTAGTTTTCGTTCAGCGTAGTGATGTAGTAATAAATGTTTTCCTGCGCTTCACCGTACATGCGTACCAGACCGTCGTGCATGATGACAGCCACTTCGTAGGCATACGCTGGATCGTAGGAGATACAGTTTGGAATGGTCAGTGACTGAATATGGCTGTGACCATCTTCATGCTGCAGACCTTCACCATTTAGCGTAGTACGGCCTGAGGTACCGCCGACCAGGAAGCCGCGCGCCTGCTGGTCACCCGCCAGCCACATCAAATCACCAATGCGCTGGAAGCCAAACATCGAATAATAAATGTAGAACGGAATCATCGGCAGGTTGTTAGTGCTGTAAGAGGTCGCCGCCGCCAGCCAGGACGATCCTGCGCCCAGCTCGTTGATCCCTTCCTGCAGAATCTGACCTTTCTCGTCTTCTTTATAGTAAGCCACCTGCTCGCGGTCCTGCGGCGTGTACTGCTGACCGTTCGGGCTGTAGATACCAATCTGACGGAACAGGCCTTCCATACCAAAGGTACGGGCTTCATCGGCAAGAATCGGCACCAGACGATCTTTAATCGACTTGTTCTTCAGCATCACATTCAGCGCACGCACAAACGCGATGGTGGTAGAGATCTCTTTGTTCTGCTCTTCCAGCAGCGCACTGAACTCTTCCAGCGCCGGCATTTCCAGCTTTTCCGTGAAGTTAGGCTGACGTGAAGGCAGGTAACCGCCTAACTTCTCGCGCTGACCATGCAGGTAGTTGTACTCTTCGGAGCCTTTCTCAAAGGTGATGTAAGGCAGCGACTCAATTTTGTCGTCTTCGACCGGCACGTTGAAACGATCACGGATATAGCGTACGCCATCCATGTTCATCTTCTTCACCTGGTGCGCGATGTTCTTGCCTTCTGCGGTGTCACCCATACCGTAACCTTTGATGGTATGAGCCAGAATCAGAACCGGCTTGCCTTTGGTGTCCTGCGCTTTTTTCAGTGCCGCGTAAATTTTCTTCGGATCGTGACCACCACGGTTCAGTGACCAAATCTCATCGTCTGACCAGTCTTTCACCAGCGCAGCGGTTTCCGGATATTTACCGAAGAAGTGCTCACGCACGTAGGCACCATCACGCGATTTAAACGTCTGGTAGTCGCCGTCGACGGTTTCGTTCATCAGTTGGATCAGTTTACCGCTGGTGTCATTGCGCAGCAGTTCATCCCAACGACCGCCCCAGATAACCTTGATCACTTCCCAGCCAGCACCGGCAAAAATGCCTTCCAGCTCGTTGATGATCTTACCGTTACCGGTGACCGGTCCATCCAGACGCTGCAGGTTACAGTTGATGATAAAGACCAGGTTATCCAGTTTTTCACGGGTCGCGATAGTGATCGCACCTTTGGATTCTGGTTCATCCATCTCGCCGTCGCCCAGGAACGCGTAAACGGTCTGGCCAGAGGTGTCTTTCAGACCACGGTGTTCCAGGTACTTCAGGAACTTAGCCTGATAGATAGCGTTGAGTGGGCCCAGGCCCATTGAAACGGTCGGGAACTGCCAGAACTCCGGCATCAGTTTTGGATGCGGATAAGAAGACAGGCCTTTGCCATCGACTTCCTGACGGAAGTTATTCATCTGCTCTTCGGTCAGACGGCCTTCCAGGAAAGCACGGGCATAGATACCCGGAGAAATGTGGCCCTGGAAGTACACCAGATCGCCGCCATCTTTCTCACTGCGCGCGCGGAAGAAGTGGTTAAAACACACTTCATAGATAGTGGCAGAAGACTGGAAGGAGGACATGTGGCCGCCAAGCTCCAGATCTTTCTTCGATGCGCGCAACACCGACATGATGGCATTCCAGCGGATAGCGGATCGGATACGACGTTCAAGTGAGGTGTTGCCCGGATATTCCGGTTCATCTTCAACGGCAATAGAGTTGATATAGTTACTGATAGCGGCAGCACCGCCAGCAACTTTCACACCGCCTTTACGGGCTGCACTCAGCACCTGATCAATCAGATACTGTGCACGTTCAACACCTTCTTCACGGATGACCGATTCGATCGCCTGTAGCCAGTCACGAGTTTCAATCGGATCCACGTCATTGTGTAAACGTTCTGACATGGGGGTATTCCTTATCTGTGTCTAATACGTTGAAAAATTGGGAGCCTGTTAACGTCAGGGAGACAGGCTCGTCGCACATGTCCGCACGATCTTTGCCGCGCGTTATTCCTTACGTTGCTGTAAACGACGTAGGGAGCGTTCTCGACGGCTCTGCTCCCGACTTCTGTCCAGCAAGATTTCCTCAATGAACGCCAGGTGACGGTGTGATGCCTCGCGTGCTTGTTCTGGCTCACGAGCCACAATCGCCTCAAAAATTCTGGCGCGGTGACCGCTCACTTTCGCCAGCATTTCCCGGCGAGAGTAGAGCAATTCAAAATTCTGTCGGACATTCTGTTCCAGCATAGGGCCCATTGATCGTAGCAAATGCAAAAGCACGACATTATGGGCCGCTTCTGTGACAGCGATCTGATACTTCATCACTGCGTCTGCTTCAGCGTCGAGATCGCCGCTGTCCTGCGCCTGTTGGATATGAAGATGACAGTCGCGAATACGCTGCAAATCTTCTTCTGTGCCACGCAGTGCCGCATAGTAAGCCGCAATGCCTTCTAAAGCGTGGCGCGTTTCCAGCAGATCAAACTGAGATTCCGGATGTTCGGCGAGTAGCTCTACGAGTGGATCGCTCATGCTCTGCCAGAGATGTTTTTGTACGAATGTTCCGCCGCCCTGACGGCGTAGTAACAATCCTTTCGCTTCTAATCGCTGGATTGCCTCACGGAGAGACGGACGTGAAACATCGAATTGTTTGGCGAGTTCGCGCTCGGGGAGCAACTTCTCTCCCGGCTGCAGCGTCCCTTCCATAATGAGGGATTCCAGTTGCTGCTCAATCGCATCGGAGAGTTTGGGTTGACGAATCTTGCTATAAGCCATCTTCCCTTCTTAAAGTATGCCGGTCAAACAAAGTAAATTGGTAATACCAATTCAAAAAAGGTGCCCGTAAAGTAACAAAGTATTCACCTTGTGTCTATACGGCATCTGTGACACTTCAGTGAAGGAATGCGGGATGCGCGCGTTAAATCCAGAGATAAAAGTGGAGAATCAGGCCATACCTGGACGTTAATTTTTTTAACCTTTACCAAAAATTACACAGCATGTATGACTAAACCGATTTAGCCATCAGCGCCTGGTCAGCGCGGTTTGCTGCCGTTTTTCTCATCGGGGGTTAATAAGACGGCAGACCGTTTGATTCTTTTTAAGCCAACTCGTACCGGGGCTGGCGAAAGCAGGTGCAAAGCCCTGCGCTTATCACTATTCTGTTGGTCAGGTTACAGCTGGCGGCATTACGCAAGTCTGACACCTTAAAAACATCAGTCTTAAGTGTATTTAATTCTTTACAGTCAGCACATTCTGAAGCGAAGAATAACAACATCATGAGGTGTGTATGGAACAACAGCACGGTGAATCGCTGAAGCGCGGTTTAAAAAATCGCCATATACAGTTGATCGCCTTGGGCGGTGCAGTGGGAACCGGCCTGTTTCTGGGCAGCGCGTCGGTCATCAAATCCGCAGGTCCCGCCGTTATTTTAGGCTATGCGATTGCCGGGTTTATCGCCTTTCTTATCATGCGTCAGTTGGGTGAAATGGTGGTCGAGGAGCCCGTTGCCGGGAGCTTCAGCCACTTTGCCTATAAATACTGGGGAAATTTTGCCGGTTTCGCCTCTGGCTGGAACTACTGGGTGCTGTATGTGCTGGTCGCCATGGCGGAGCTGAGTGCCGTCGGTAAATACATTCAGTTCTGGGCGCCCGATTTTCCCACCTGGGCATCAGCCGCTATCTTCTTCGTGCTGATTAATGCCATTAACCTGACGAACGTTAAAGTGTTTGGTGAAATGGAGTTCTGGTTTGCCATTATTAAAGTTATCGCGGTGATTGCGATGATCCTGTTTGGCGGCTGGTTACTGTTCAGTGGTACCGGTGGGCCGCAGGCAACCGTGCGTAACCTGTGGGAACACGGCGGCTTTATGCCGAATGGCCTCGGTGGGCTGGTGATGGTTATGGCGATTATCATGTTCTCCTTTGGCGGTCTGGAACTGGTCGGGATTACGGCGGCAGAAGCGGACAATCCTGAAACCACGATTCCAAAAGCCACCAACCAGGTGCTGTGGCGTATCCTGATTTTCTATATCGGCTCGCTGGCAGTGCTGCTGTCATTAATGCCGTGGACGCGCGTGACTGAAGATACCAGCCCCTTTGTGTTTATCTTCCACGAACTGGGCGATGCCATGGTTGCCAATGCACTAAACGTGGTGATCCTCACCGCCGCACTGTCGGTCTATAACAGCTGCGTTTACTGTAACAGCCGCATGTTGTTTGGTCTGGCCCAGCAGGGGAATGCGCCAAAAGCGCTGCTGAACGTGGACCGCCGCGGTGTGCCCGTGATGAGTATTCTGGTGTCAGCCGTCGCCACCGCGCTGTGCGTGCTGCTGAACTTCCTGATGCCGGGCGAGGCGTTTGGTCTGCTGATGTCGCTGGTCGTGTCTGCGCTGGTCATCAACTGGGCGATGATTAGCCTGGCGCACCTGAAATTCCGTAAAAAGAAAAACCAGCAGGGCGTTACCACCCGTTTCAAAGCGGTACTGTACCCTGTGGGTAACTGGGTTTGCCTGATCTTCCTGGCTGGCATCCTGGTCCTGATGGCGATGACGCCAGGCATGGCCATTTCCGTATGGCTCATTCCTGTCTGGCTGATCATCCTGGCTATTGGCTATTTCATCAAGAATAAGACGCAAAAAGCCTGACGGCATTGCCTGCCCGCCGACAGAAAACGGCGGGCAGGCTCGGTAAACCCGACCCTGCTCACACTTCTCCCTGCACGGCTGTTTTGTCCATCATCCCAACAATTTCGTGCCGCGCCGCCTGTGGATTAAACATTAATAATCCTTTTATGTTTAATTTCTCTGCAGGTTACAACAATGACAGATAACCCCCTCTCATTCAGAGAAAAGCTGGGCTATGGCATGGGTGATGCGGGGTGCAACATGATCGGTGGCGCTGTCATGCTGTTCCTCAGCTATTTCTATACCGACGTTTTTGGCTTAGCACCGGCCTTAGTGGGCGTGCTGTTACTCTCGGTGCGCATTCTGGACGCCATCACCGACCCGATAATGGGCGCGATAGCTGACCGTACCAAAAGCCGCTGGGGACGTTTCCGTCCCTGGTTACTGTGGGTGTCAGTGCCCTACGTTATATTCAGTGTACTGATGTTTACCACGCCAGACTGGAGCTATCCCAGCAAGGTCATCTGGGCCTTTACCACCTACTTTTTCATGTCCCTGGCCTATACCGCCATTAATATCCCCTACTGCTCGCTGGGTGGCGTCATGACTAACGATCCCGGTGAGCGTGTCTCCTGCCAGTCGTACCGGTTTGTCATGGTCGGCATTGCCACCCTGATTCTGTCACTGTCGTTGCTGCCGATGGCGGAATGGTTTGGCGGTGAGAACAAGGCGCGGGGTTATCAGATGGCGATGGCTGTGCTGGCCCTGGTGGGACTGGCAATGTTTCTGTTCTGCTTCGCCACCGTGCGGGAACGTATTCAGCCTGCCGTCCCTACTCATGATGAGCTGAAAAACGATTTGCGTGATGTGTGGAAGAACGATCAGTGGGTGCGCATCTTGCTGTTGACACTTTGCAATGTCTGCCCGGGTTTTATTCGTATGGCAGCAACCCTGTATTACGTGACCTGGGTCATGGGACAAACGGCGCACTTTGCCACGCTGTTTATCAGCCTGGGCGTGGTTGGCATGATGCTGGGTAGCACGCTGGCAAAAGTCCTTACCGACCGCTGGTGTAAGTTGAAAGTCTTTTTCTGGACCAATATCGCCCTTGCCCTGTTCTCCTGCGGTTTCTACTGGCTTGATCCCCACGCCACCGTGACAGTCGTTATCGCTTACTTTCTGCTTAATGTCCTTCATCAAATTCCCTCCCCTTTACACTGGTCTTTGATGGCGGATGTGGACGATTACGGTGAATGGAAAACCGGTAAGCGTATTACCGGCATCAGCTTTTCAGGCAATCTGTTCTTTCTCAAGGTCGGACTGGCCGTCGCGGGGGCGATGGTCGGCTTTCTGCTCTCGGCTTACGGTTATGATGCGGGTGCGAAACAGCAATCGGCTCACGCGCTCAACGGCATTGTCCTGCTGTTTACCGTTATCCCCGGGGCTGGCTATTTGATTACCGCGGGCGTGGTGCGACTGATGAAAGTGGATCGCACATTAATGCAAACCATTCAACGCGATCTTGCCCTCCGCCAGATTCAGGCGCACGAAAAACACCCTACCGAGCTTCCGACTGGAGAGTTGAAATGAGCGAAAACTGGCCCAACCCCTTTATTGAACGGCGCGCCGATCCGTTTATCCTGCGCCACGGAGAACACTATTACTTTATTGCTTCCGTACCGGAATATGATCGTCTTGAGCTACGTCGTGCCAGCACGCTAACGGCCTTACGCACCGCGACACCGGTCGTGGTCTGGCGTAAACCCGATATTGGGCCGTTCAGTGAGCTGATCTGGGCACCGGAGTTGCATCGTATTGAGGAACACTGGGTTATCTATTTTGCCGCAGCGCCTTCGCGCGATATCAAAGATGGCTTGTTTCAGCACCGGATGTACGCGCTGGTGTGCAACGATGACGACCCGCTCAGTGGCCACTGGCAGCCCCCGCGCCAGGTGTTAAGTCATCTCGACAGTTTTGCGCTGGATGCCACCCACTTTGTTCACCAGGAGAAAAACTGGTACTTATGGGCGCAGAAAGATCCTGCAATTCCAGGGAATTCCAACCTCTATCTGGCTGAATTGCGTAATCCATGGACGCTCAAAGGTAAACCGGTGATGCTGAGCCGTCCGGAATATGAATGGGAGTGCGCGGGGTTTAGCGTCAACGAAGGCGCGGCCGCGATAGTGCATGGTGACTGGCTGTTTATTACCTATTCTGCCAGCGCAACGGATGAAAACTACTGCATGGGCCTGCTTTCCATTCCGCGTGATGCCGATCCGCTGAACGCGATGGCCTGGCAGAAATCAGCGCGTCCGGTCTTTGCAACCAGTTGGGAAAACCGCCAGTATGGACCGGGACACAGTTGTTTTACTCAGGATGAGGACGGGCGCGATCTGCTGGTCTATCACGCACGCAATTATACAGAAATTGAGGGCGATCCCCTTTGGGACGGTAATCGCCATACGCGTCTGAAATATTTTCACTGGCGTGAGGATGGCACACCCGACTTCGGGATTCCCCCTGCCGACTACACCAACGTGCCGTAAATGGTCAGCAACGCCACAACCACCACCAGCACCAGCGAAATGCGCTTCGCCAGCGCCACGGCGACACGTGGCGTTGCGACCTTATCGCTGTGCGGATCGCGAGCCAGCGAAAACTGCGCCAGCGTGGTTAAAACCTGGTACTGCGAGTGGTGCCTGTCCGTCAGCGAGGCAAACCAGGCAGGCAAGGCTTTCTCACCGTGCCCCAGCAGCGCATAGGCAACGCCCGCCAGCCGCACCGGGAGCCAGTCAACCACATGCAGAATGCTGTCCACGCCAGACTGAGAGCGGGCCATGGGCGTGCAGTGTTTTGCCAGCCAGCTTTGCCAGGCGCGTAAAAACGCATACCCCACGAGTAACACCGGTCCCCAGGCACCGCCCACCACGAACCAAAACATCGGTGCCAGATAGAAACGGAAGTTAATCCAGATGAGCGCATTCTGAAGCTCACGAAGGAATTCGCGTTCGCTGCACTCAACAGGCACACCGTGGATCAGGGTTAACTCTGCCGCCATGGCCTGATGTGCCGCGGCGTCATCACGACTCGCCGCCTGCAAATACGTATGATAGTGCTGACGCACCACACCCGCTCCGATGCACAGTAACCCCACCACGATCCAGAACAGAAGCTGAGGAATACCAAACAAAATGCCTTTCAGGCTCCCGACCACCAGCGCGGTCAGGCCCATCGCGATAATCAGCATCAGCAGTGTGCGCATCACCGAAAAATGCTGACGGCGACGAAACACAGGCTCCAGCCGGTGATCCAGTTGCCAGTGTTCCCCCAGCTTAAACAGCCGTTCCCAACCTAAAACCAGTAACAAGGTAAATAACGTCATAGTTACTCCAATTTTTGTTGCTGTAACCGCTGTTTAAAATCGTCCCAGTCAAACGCCGGGCCGGGATCGGTTTTCCGTCCCGGTGCAATATCACTGTGGCCGGTAATGCGCGCAGGCGTTAACGGATAATGGGCTAACAACGTCTGCGTGACCTGATGCAGAGCGGCGTATTGTGCCTCGGTATAAGGTTCAATATCCGTGCCCTCCAGTTCAATGCCAATTGAAAAGTCGTTGCAGTTTTCCCGCCCCTCAAACTGCGAGATGCCAGCGTGCCAGGCACGTTTATCAAAGGGGACATATTGCACGATTTCGCCATCACGTCGGATAAGGCAGTGCGCCGCAACGCGCAGATGAGCAATCTCAGCAAAGTAGGGATGCGCGTCGGCAGGCAGCGTGCCGGTGAACAGTTTATCAATCCACGGGCCGCCGAATTCGCCGGGCGGCAGGCTGATATTGTGAATGACCAGAAGGGATGGCGCTTCATTATGCGGCCGATCATTACAATGGGGGGACGGCACCTGTCGCACACCGGACAGCCAACCTTTTTCTACTTTCATGCTGGATTCTCTTCGCAGGACCGGTTTGAGAATAGCATGAATTTTAAGGGATTATTGCGTCAAAATGCGTTGCACTATCGGGCTGATAAACGCACATGTTAAGTATACTAAACAAAAAGTGACTAAGGACTGGTGCCTTCGCGCTATTCAGGCTATGGTAATCGCCTCTGTTACCTGACATTTACTGGAGCGGAACGCGTATGTCTGTGCGTCGCTATGATCCTGACAGTCGCCATCAGGCGCTGCTTGAACGTATTGAAAATGATATCCCCGAGGCCGTTGAACGCGCATTAAAGGAAGATCTCGGCGGTGAGACAGAGAGCGACCGCGACATTACCGCGCAGCTCCTGCCAGCCGACAGTCGGGCACATGCTCAGGTTATTACCCGTGAAGCCGGTGTTTTTTGTGGTAAACGCTGGGTCGAAGAGGTGTTTAACCAGCTAGGCGCGCACACCGCCCTGACATGGCATGTGAAAGATGGACAACATGTTATCCCGGATCAACCCCTGTTTGAGGTTGACGGGCCAGCCCGCCTGTTGCTGACGGCCGAACGCACCGCATTGAATTTTGTGCAAACCTTGTCCGGCGTCGCCACGGAAGTCAGCCGCTATGTCGCGCTGCTGGAAGGCACACAGACACAGCTTCTGGATACACGCAAAACATTGCCAGGCCTGCGAACAGCGCTGAAATACGCCGTACTGTGCGGTGGCGGCACTAATCATCGCCTCGGCCTGTCCGATGCGTTTCTGATTAAAGAAAACCATATTATTGCCAGCGGCTCAATTCGTCAGGCCGTCGAAAAAGCCTTTTGGCTTTATCCGGATGTCCCTGTGGAAGTCGAAGTTGAATCGCTGAAAGAGCTGGAAGAGGCACTGGCTGCGGCGGCCGACATCATCATGCTGGACAATTTTTCCCTTCAGGCGATGCGCGAGGCGGTGAAGATCACGGCTGGTCGTGCGCTACTGGAGGTGTCAGGCAACGTCACCGAAACGACGATTCGGGACATCGCCGAGACCGGTGTGGATTATGTCTCTGTCGGCGCGCTGACCAAGCATGTGCGTGCTCTGGATCTGTCGATGCGCTTTCAGGCGCAATAATCCCTGTTGCCGTGCCGCCGGCACGGCCTGTTTTGTGCACCAGCGTCCAGTGACGTAGTCCTGTTCCTGTAACCCACCAGATTTATTGCCTGCCCTTTTCCACTCTCCGGGTTTCCTGCTGTTATTACCGACAGCGTCTTCCTAGACTGCGGCCTTCTTACTCAGGAGGCACATATGCACTATCAACAAGGATTCACGTTAGTTGAATTAATGATTGTGGTCGGCATCGTGGCGATCCTCAGCGCTATCGGGCTGCCTGCCTATCAAAATTATCTGCAGCGCGCCGCGCTGACCGACATGCTGCAAACCATGGTGCCCTTTAAGACGGCCGTTGAGCTTTGCGCGATTGAACGCGGCGGGCCTGAACAGTGTCAGGCCGGGCAACGCGGTATTCCGCAGGGCACAACATCACGTTACGTGTCGGCGATCACCGTGGTCAACGGCATGATTACCCTGACCGGGCAGGAGAGCCTGAATGGATTAAGCGTAGAAATGCTGCCCGTCTGGGACAGTAACGAAGGCACGCTCGTCTGGCAGCGTACCTGTACCAGCACTAACACCACGTTACGCGACAACTGTCAGGAACAATTCCGCTTTGACAGTCGTGGGGGCACAAATGAGTAAACCCGACGATGCGGTCGCGCTGATCTGTCAGCGCTACCGCGCCATCATCCTCGACCACAACGCGACGCATTTACGTCTTGCTGTCGCTGAGCAGGTTCCGCCAGGACTGGCCGAAGCCCTGCAATTTGCCAGCCCGTGTCAGATCGCTATTGAGTGCTGGCCGCAGGCCCGGCTCGAACAGGCTGAAGCGATGCATAGCCCCTTGTGTGCTAAAGAGGGTGCCGCCACAGAATCGGCAATCGATACCGCCAGCCAGCTTCTGCATCAGGCCGCACAGCGGCGGGCCTCAGACATCCATATTGAGCCTTATCAGCACAGCCTGCGTATTCGTCTGCGCATTGACGGCGTGTTGCATCCCCTGCCCCTGCAACGGGACATACAGCCAGCGGCTCTGCTGGCGCGGCTTAAAATTTTGGCCGGACTGGATATTGCCGAACGTCGTCTGCCACAGGACGGTCAGTTCAGCCATGAGATTGACGGTCAGGTCGCTTCCTTTCGGCTCTCAACGTTGCTGACGCAGGGCGGAGAGAAAGCCGTCGTACGTTTGCTGCAGCGGGAAGGCGCTACACTGTCCCTGGACTCGCTGGGCTTACCCGCGGCTCCGCTGCGCCTGCTCAAGGCTGCGCTGGCACAGCCCCAGGGCCTGATTCTGGTCACGGGCCCAACCGGCAGTGGAAAAACGTCTACCCTTTACAGCGGACTGAGCGCGATTAATCAGCCCGGAAAGAACATTTGCAGTGTGGAAGATCCCATTGAGATCCCTTTGCCGGGCATCAATCAGACGCAAATTAATCCAAAGTATGGGCTCGATTTTAATCGCGTGTTACGCGCGCTGCTTCGCCAGGATCCGGATGTCATCATGATAGGCGAAATACGTGACGGCGAGACCGCTGAAATTGCCGTAAAAGCCGCGCAAACCGGTCATCTTGTCCTCTCGACTTTGCACACTAACTCAACGGCTGAAACGCTAACGCGCTTACGCCAGATGGGCATTCCTGGTTATTTACTGGGCTCAGCGTTGCGCCTGATTATTGCTCAGCGCCTGGTCAGACGCCTGTGTCCGCACTGTCGTGAACCTGGACAGGCCGTGGCACATCTCCCGGCGTCAGTCTGGCCAGGCACGTTACAAACCTGGCGGGCACCGGGTTGCGATCACTGCTTTTCGGGTTATTTTGGCCGTCTGGCTTTATTCGAACTCCTGCCCGTTACAGCCAAACTGCAAAATGCTATCGCCGCCGAAATGCCTCTGGAGGAGGTATTGGCGCTGGCAAAACAGCAAGGGATGCGCACGCTACAGGCTTCGGGGCTGGACGCTGTCAGCCGCGGCGAAACCTCTCTGGAGGAGATGCAGCGCGTTATTGGGCTCGAATCATGACGCACCTTTTTCTTTATCGCTGGTATGCCGTAGATACACAGGGCAGACTGCAAACGGGTTATCATCTGGCCCCCGACAGTGAGACGCTGTCTGACGATCTTTCGCGCCGGCACTTAGTGCCGGTGAGCGAGAAACGGGAAAAAATGATGCGCCGACGTGACTGGCGGTCACAGCATAAAATTGATTTCATTCGCCAGCTCGCCACCCTGCTAAAGGCGGGCCTTCCTTTATCGCAAAGCCTTGATCTGCTGGCATCAGGTCACCCGCATGCCGCCTGGCGGGCGTTGATGCAGGCCTTACAGCATCACGTCTTGCGTGGCGAGCCATTTTCGCAGGCATTACGCCAGTGGCCAGAGGTTTTTCCGCCACTTTTCGCTGCGCTAATGGCGGTCGGCGAGCTGACCGGTCAGTTGGATATCTGCTGCGAACAACTGGCGCAGCAACAAACACGCCAGCAGCATTTGCGCGCCAAGGTTCTGAAAGCCCTGCGTTATCCCCTGTTTATTCTGTTCGTGGCGTTGGCCGTCACCTGCGGTATGTTGCTGTTTGTCTTGCCGGAGTTTGTTTCCGTCTATGCCTCGTTTGACGCGCCTTTACCCGCCTTCACCGCCGCCGTTATCACCCTGTCCGACGCATTACAGGCGGGCGGATTGCCGCTAATCGGGGGCATTGCCCTGCTGGCGACGGGCTGGTACCACGCGCGGCGGCGCTCTGAAAACTGGCAGCGCTGTGAGCAACGCGCCCTGCTGCGTGTGCCGGTTATCGCCGGGCTATGGCAGGGTAGTCAACTGACGCAAATCTACAGTGTGTTGCAACTGACCCAGCAGGCAGGATTAACCCTGCTCCAGGGACTTGATGCGGCCTGTGTCACGTTGTCATCGCGGCTGTGGCAGGATGCCATCAGGGCTATTCAGCAGCACATTGCGCAAGGCAATCCTCTGCACCAGGCGTTGCACTCGCATCCCCTGTTTACGCCACTTTGTCGTCAGTTGATTCGTGTGGGTGAAGAGTCAGGCGCACTGGATGCGATGCTGGCGCGTCTGGCTGAATGGCATGAAAGAGAAACGCTGACGCGGGCTGATAATCTGGCCGCCTCGCTGGAACCAGTGATGATGGTGGTGATTGGCGGCATTGTCGGCACACTGGTGATCGCCATGTATCTGCCTGTGTTTGGGCTAGGTGAGGCCATGCAGTAAAGGTACTCCGTTCCTTTACTGCATGCTGAGCAGGCGGGGTTAACGGGAAAAGATGCGGTTTTCCTGCTCGGCCACCCGAATAAACGTGGTGCGCTTGGTTAACTCTTTTAGCCGCTCAGCTCCCACATAGGTGCAGGCAGAACGAAGCCCGCCGAGAATATCGCGAAGGGTTTCTTCTACTGGTCCGCGCAAGGGGAGTTTCACTGTTTTCCCTTCTGCCGCACGATATTCCGCCACGCTTCCCGCATGACGTTTCATTGCGGATTCTGAGCTCATGCCGTAAAACAGCATAAACCGCTCGCCGTTTTCTTCTGTAATTCGGCCTTCGCACTCATCATGTGCCGCCAGCATACCGCCCAGCATGACAAAATCCGCGCCGCCACCAAACGCTTTGGCGATATCACCCGGCACAGCGCATCCGCCATCGCTGACGATTTGCCCACTCAGGCCGTGCGCCGCATCGGCGCACTCAATCACGGCAGAGAGCTGCGGATATCCCACGCCGGTTTTGACGCGCGTGGTGCAGACTGAGCCCGGTCCAATCCCCACCTTCACGATATCGGCTCCGGACAGGATTAGCTCTTCGACCATTTCCCCCGTGACGACGTTACCCGCACAAATCGTTTTGCCCGGGAAGATCTCACGCGCACGCTTCAGGAAATCGACAAAGTGCTCAGAATAACCATTGGCAACGTCAATACAGATGAACTGCAGGTCATCGCAAATGGCCATGACCGCGATAAGTTTGGTGAGATCGGCGTCTGAGGTGCCGGTAGATACCATCACATATTTCAGTACTGATGCCGGTACGCGTTGAACAAACGTCCGCCAGTCTTCCACACTGTAGTGTTTGTGTACGGCTGTTAAGACATTGAAACTGGCCAGCGCCTCGGCCATTGAAAAAGTCCCCACCGTATCCATGTTGGCCGCGATAACAGGTACGCCGCGCCAGTCCAGGCCGGAGTGTTTGAACGTAAAGCTGCGATCCAGTTCGACCTGAGATCGGCTTTTCAGCGTGGAGCGCTTTGGACGAATCAGTACGTCTTTAAAGCCCAGTTTCAAATCTTCTTCAATGCGCATACATAGTGTCCTGGTAAGAGGTTATTCATCGCCATGAAGGGCGTTATCACAAAGCCAGTCACCTCATGATACGCGCCATTTGCACCGCAACAAGAGTGCGAATTTCACTTTATTTACGCTACAATCCATCAGATTCGACGGCGTCTTTCTAACGAAATCGGACGCGCAACATGATCGTGTCGTAACGCTTTGGCTTACCTGTGACTGAACGACTAAGAGAGTGAGAGTGAGAGATACGCCCTACACGGTGGCGCTGACCGGTGGCATTGGCAGCGGCAAGAGCACTATTGCCGCGTACTTTGCTGCAGAAGGCGTGACGATCATTGACGCTGATGTCATTGCCCGCGAGGTCGTCGAGCCGGGCACGCCTGCTCTGCAGGCGATTGTTGCACGCTATGGTGACAGTATTCTGACCGATCAGGGAACACTGCAACGTGCGCGCTTAAGAGAGATTATTTTTGCGGCACCTGATGAAAAAAACTGGCTAAACGCGCTGCTTCATCCCCTGATTAACGCCCGCACACAGCAGCTTAAAGCGCAGGCGACCTCACCTTATGTCCTGTGGGTCGTGCCGTTGCTGGTTGAAAACCAGCTCCAGCATCAGGCCGATCGGGTTTTGGTTATCGACACCGATGAAGAAACACAGCTGAAACGTACGCTCGCACGCGACAACGTTTCTCCTGAGCAGGCTAAACGCATTCTTGCGGCACAGGCGACGCGCCAACAGCGCCTCGCCTGTGCCGATGATATTATTGATAACAGTGGCGCGCCTGAAAATGCGCTACCCCAGGTTGCCAGACTTCATCAGCGTTATCTGAAGCTTGCGGCAGCGAAACAGGATTAATCCATGAGTACAGTCGTTCTGTTTGAACATCCACTGAATGAAAAAATGCGCACCTGGCTGCGTGTCGAATTCCTGATCGATCAGTTGCATCAGGTTACGCCATTGGAAAATACCGCCACGGCACTGACTTTTTTTCGTCTGATCGGCGAACTGCTGGATATCTTTGAACGCGGCGACATGCGCACCGAGTTGCTGAAAGAGCTTGAGCGTCAGCAAACCAAACTGCGCGCGTGGGCGGATGTGCCCGGCGTCGATATGTCCGTGGTGGATGCATTGCGCGACAAACTAAAAGCACAATCTGTTCTGCTTAACAGTGCGCCGCGTATGGGGCAGCAACTGAGGGAAGATCGTCTGATTGCTCTGGTTCGTCAGCGGCTCAGTATTCCGGGCGGGTGCTGCAGTTTCGATCTGCCTGGTCTGCACATCTGGCTGCATCTGCCGCAGACAACACGTGATGCGCAGGTGACAAGCTGGATGGAAACCCTGATACCGCTGCACAGCACACTGGCCATGTTGCTCGATTTAATCCGTCAGTCGGGCACTTACCGTTTACAAACCAGTCTGAACGGTTTTTATCAGGATAATGCCGAAGGCGCCGATCTTCTGCGTCTGCAACTGGACATAGAGGACGCACTTTATCCTCAGGTATCCGGTCATAAGAGCCGTTTTGCGATACGTTTTATGCCACTGGACAGTGAGCGCGGTGAAGTCCCTGCGCGCCTCAACTTCCAACTGGCCTGTTGTTAGAGGTGAACATGCAGGAAGAAATTATGACCGTTAACTGTCCGCAGTGCGGTAAAACGGTTATCTGGGATGAACTGAGCCCGTGGCGGCCGTTTTGCAGCAAACGTTGTCAGTTAATTGACCTTGGCGAATGGGCTGCGGAAGAAAAGCGCATACCCAGCAGCGATGAGTTGAACGACAGTGACAACTGGAGTGAAGAAGAACGCTAAGTCACGCGGTGGGGCATAATGCCCCACCCTGTTACAGTTCGCCTGCCACCAGACGCGCTATCAGTTCATGATTTGCCGCCGGAAATTCTTCAGCGATCAGCGCCCGCTGTTCGACCCAACGCTGTGGCTGACCTTCTTTGCCCCAGGGTTCACCTTTCCAGCCTTCGACCAGGAAAAAATGCAGCGTCACACGCAGATCGTCATAGGTATGATCTTTGATGCCAATGGCGCGGGCATCAGTCACCTCAATGCCGGTCTCTTCGAGCAGTTCGCGCACTAAACCCTGCTCAGGGCTTTCACCCGCTTCAATTTTACCGCCGGGAAATTCCCACTTATTGGCCATGTAGGAGGAAGCCGCACGCTGGGCAAGAAAAATGTGTTTATCAGCATTGCGGATAATGCCGACGGCAACCTGCAGGTGCTTCATGAAGGTATCCTGAAGAGTAGGTGAATGAGCGCTGATTCTAAAACATGTTAAGCGGGTTGTTAACCGCGCCATCGTTCAGCGGACAAAAAGCCAAAAAAAGGAGCCAGAGGCTCCTTTTCAGTCAACACGTTATCAGGCCAGGCGACCATGACACTGTTTGTATTTCTTACCTGAACCGCATGGGCAAGGATCGTTACGTCCGACTTTACGCTCGCCGCCCTGCTGGGCAAGCGACTCGGCCGCCAGCACATCTTCGCTGACATGGCTGAGATGCTGCTGCTGCGCCAGACGCTCTGCCTCTTCGCGACGTTGCTGCTCCATCGCTTCCACTTCTTCTGGCATTCGCACCTGCACCTTGCTCAGTGTGCTGATTACTTCATACTTCAGCGTTTCAAGCATGGCGGCAAACATGGCAAACGATTCACGTTTATATTCCTGCTTCGGATCTTTCTGCGCGTAGCCACGTAAGTGGATGCCCTGACGCAGATAATCCATTGCCGCCAGGTGCTCTTTCCACAGGGAGTCCAGCGTTTGCAGCATCACGCCTTTCTCAAAGTTACGCATCATCTCCGCGCCCACGATCTCTTCTTTCGCCGCATAGCTATCGGCAGCGTGTTTCATAATGCGCTCACGCAGCGTCTCTTCATGCAGGTCCGGTTCTTTATCCAGCCATTCACTGATTGGCAGATCCAGATCGAAATCGTTACGCAGGCGCTCTTCCAGTCCCGGTACGTCCCACATTTCTTCCAGTGACTGCGGTGGAATGTAGCTGTCGATAATCGATTTATAGACGTCTTCGCGAATACTGTTGATGGTATCGGAGACATCAGAAACATCCAGCAGCTCATTACGCTGGCTATAGATCGCGCGGCGTTGGTCATTCGCCACATCATCGTATTCCAGCAGTTGCTTACGAATATCGAAGTTACGGCTTTCCACTTTACGCTGTGCGTTGGCAATCGCTTTGGTTACCCACGGGTGCTCAATGGCCTCGCCCGGTTTCATTCCCAGCTTGCGCATCATGTTAGAAACACGATCAGAGGCAAAAATACGCATCAGCGCATCTTCCATTGACAGGTAGAAACGTGAAGAACCCGCGTCCCCCTGACGACCCGCACGACCGCGCAGCTGGTTGTCAATACGACGCGATTCATGGCGTTCCGTACCGACGATATGTAAACCACCTGACGCCAGCACGGCATCATGGCGAACCTGCCAGGCCGCTTTAATCGCCTCGATCTGCTCTTCAGTCGGATCCTGCAGCTCAGCGACTTCGGCATGCCAGCTACCGCCCAGCATAATATCGGTACCACGGCCCGCCATGTTGGTGGCGATGGTTACGGCACCCGGCTGACCAGCCTGAGCAACAATATCCGCTTCGCGGGCGTGGAATTTGGCGTTCAGAACATTGTGCTTAATGCCTGCGCGTGTCAGCTCGTTTGATACAACTTCTGACTTCTCGATCGAAATCGTACCTACCAGCACCGGTTGCCCTTTCGCGGTACGTTCGCGAATATCCTCAATAATGGCATCGATCTTCTCTTTCTCTGTCATGTAGACCAGATCGGCCAGATCTTTACGCACCATCGGACGGTTGGTTGGCACAACGATGGTATCGAGCTTGTAGATGGAGCTGAACTCAAACGCTTCGGTATCAGCCGTACCCGTCATACCGGCAAGCTTTTCATAGAGGCGGAAGTAGTTCTGGAAGGTGATCGATGCCAGCGTCTGGTTTTCGTTCTGGATTTCAACGCCTTCTTTGGCTTCAACGGCCTGATGCAGACCATCAGACCAGCGACGTCCTTGCATGGTACGACCGGTATGCTCATCGACAATGATGACTTCGCCATCTTTAACGATGTAATCAACATCGCGCGTGAACAGCGCATGTGCACGCAGCGCAGCCGTCACGTGATGCATCAGCATGATATTCGTCGGTGAATAGAGGGATTCACCTTCCACCATAATGCCCTGGCTCACCAGCAGCTCTTCGACTTTCACCAGGCCGCGCTCGGTCATGTGCGCCTGACGCGCTTTCTCGTCAACCCAGAAATCGCCTTCACCCTGGAAGTGGTCAGAATCTTCTTTTTCCTGACGGATCAGGTGAGGAATGATTTTGTTCACTTTGGTATAGAGTTCAGAGCTGTCTTCTGCCGGACCTGAGATGATCAGTGGCGTTCGCGCTTCGTCAATGAGGATGGAGTCGACCTCATCCACCAGCGCATAGTGCAGTTTACGCTGTACGCGCTCTTCAGGGCTGAACGCCATGTTGTCGCGCAGATAGTCGAAGCCATATTCGTTGTTCGTACCGTAAGTGATGTCCGCTGCATAGGCTTCACGTTTGGCAACGGAAGGCAGACCTGACATGTTGATACCGACACTCAGACCAAGAAATTCAAACAACGGGCGGTTATTTTCCGCATCACGCTGGGCCAGGTAATCGTTGACGGTAACAACATGAACGCCTTTACCGGTCAGGGCATTCAGGTAGGCTGGCAGCGTTGCCGTAAGCGTTTTACCTTCACCGGTACGCATCTCAGCAATACAGCGGTTGTTGAGTACCATACCGCCAATCAGCTGGACATCAAAGTGACGCATGCCAAAGACGCGTTTACTGGCTTCACGCACGGTTGCAAAGGCTTCCGGAAGTAAACTCTCCAGCGACTCGCCTTTTTTCAGGCGCTCACGGAACAGTTCCGTTTTCGCTTTCAGTTCTTCATCAGAGAGCTTTTCAAAATCCGGTTCCATCTTGTTGATGATATCAACGGTTTTACGCATGCGGCGCAAAGTACGATCATTGCTGCTACCAAAAACCTTGGTTAACATTTTGATTAACATAATAAATATATTCTCAATTCAGCCGAATCGTCGGACTGCGAAATCTAAAAGGGTGTAATGAAAGTGATTAGCAGAACAATGAAGCGGGGCCAGCACGGATACCGTGCACTTTGCCATGCCAGGCTGCTCGCGTCAGGGCAGGCGCGTCAGACACAGGCAGCAGAGACAAACCAAAGGCGTCGTATGTCTGTGCTGTCTGGGAGGTCAATAAGGCATGAAGTGAATCGATTAACGCCAGCTTTTGCGCGGCCAGCGGATGTACCTGCTCTTCCGCCTGAGACTGCGGCGTCAGCGTGAAAGAGAGGTGGCGGATAACCGTGCGAATGGCATGCTGGTGCCAGTAGTCAACCGTAAAACTGGGACGTCGCGAGGCTTCCTGAAGACGAATAAGATGATCGAAACGAACGGCATTGCCGATGAACAGGCTGCTGGCTGAGGATTCGGATCCGGTGTTAAGTTCCGCTGTTTGCGCACACGCCGGCAAGCCGAGACTGGCCGCCACCATTCCCAGCAGGAAATGAGGCCAGAAATAGCGTCTACCTATTTGTCGCCAGCGTAGAAGGATTCCGATCACAATTGTTCCATTGCGCATAACAATTTCATTATTCACTGCTGTTTTCAGCAGCATGCAGCCTGTAAAAGCGCCAGAGATAGTAACACTAATGTGGCGTGCCGACACCTGCGTTTAAAGCGACAACGGAAGAAATCGCACCTGATTGTGCAGCAATTCAGCAATTGTTTGCTTTAGCATGTGAAGAGTGTCGCAACACACAGAGAGCGAGGGCGGGGCAATAAAAAACGGCCGGCGCGACTGACCGGAGAGAGTGTCAGCGCAACCAGCCGTTTTTACGTTCTGATCAGGAATTAAGCCAGAACCAGATTTGGTGCTTTAAACGCCAGTGGCAATTCAGCTTCGTCTTCGAAGGTCGCCCATTCCCAGGCTTCCTGCTTAGCCAAAACGGCCTGCAGCAGTTTGTTGTTCAATGCATGGCCCGATTTGTACGCGGTAAACGCGCCGATAATGTTATGGCCACACATAAACAGATCGCCGATAGCGTCCAGCATTTTGTGACGGACAAACTCGTCTTCAAAACGCAGACCTTCTTCATTAAGCACGCGGAAATCATCAAGGCCTATCGCACAATCTAAACTACCGCCCAGGCACAGGCCTTTAGACTGCAGATATTCGATTTCATGCATGAAGCCAAAGGTGCGTGCACGGCTAATCTGACGAACAAACGCTTCGGCAGAGAATTTCATCTGGTAACGCTGAGAGCTGGCATCGATAGCCGGGTGTTTGAAATCAATAGTGAAATCAAGCGAAAAACCGTTATACGGTTTAATTTCCGCCCATTTATCACCATCTTCAACACGCACGGTTTGCTTAACGCGCACAAACTTCTTGGCGCTGCTGAGCTGCTCAATACCTGCATCCATCAGCAGATAGATAAAAGGCGCTGCGCTGCCATCCATAATCGGGATTTCAGGTGCATCGACTTCCACAATAATGTTGTCGATGCCAAGGCCCGCCAGTGCGGCATTTAAGTGTTCAACTGTCGAAATACGCACGCCTTCATCATTCACCAGGCAGGTACTCAGCATGGTGTCGCGCACGTATTTTGCATCAGCCGGAAAATCAACCGGGGGATTCAAGTCGGTGCGACGATAGATGACCCCGGTATTAGCCGGTGCAGGGCGCAACGTCAGGCTGACTTTCTTGCCGGTATGTAAACCGACACCTGTCGCCTGAACAATACGTTTTAATGTCCTTTGTTTGATCATCGTAATTATCTCGCAATATTACTTTCCGACCGCCAGTATACGTTACCAGCGGGCGAACACTTTAGCACAAAGAGCGGGAAAACCCAATTATAAGGTTATTCCTAGTCGGCCTGCTTACGCAAAAACGCCGGGATATCAAGGTAATCTGGCTCTTTGTTCGATTGCGCATTCTGATCGTTCACCACTTTCGCTGCAGGTTTCTGCTCCTGCGGCAGCGGCGACATACCGTGCTGCTGGTAACGGTGATCCATCACTGGCTGGCTGGCCGGTTTGTTGGTGACCAGCGTGATTTCAGGACGCTTGTCCATACCAATACCGGTTGCCACCACGGTGACGCGCAGTTCATCGTTCATTTCTGGATCCAGAGAGGTACCGATAACCACGGTGGCGTTGTCTGAGGCGAAGGCGCGGATGGTATTACCCACGGTTTCGAACTCATCCAGACGCAGGTCAAAGCCCGCCGTGATGTTGACCAGCACGCCACGCGCACCAGACAGGTCGATATCTTCCAGCAGTGGGCTGGAAATCGCCATCTCAGCAGCTTCTTCCGCACGATCTTCACCGCATGCCACGCCAGAGCCCATCATGGCATAACCCATTTCTGACATGACGGTACGCACGTCAGCAAAGTCGACGTTCATCAGGCCAGGGCGGGTAATCAGTTCAGCGATACCCTGCACTGCGCCTTTCAGTACGTCGTTGGCTGCGCCAAAAGCATCGAGCAGCGAAATGCCGCGCCCAAGCACTTTTAACAGCTTGTCGTTAGGAATGGTGATCAGTGAATCGACATGCTTAGACAGCTCTGCGATCCCCTGCTCGGCAAACGCCATGCGCTTCTTGCCTTCGAAGTTGAAAGGCTTGGTCACGACCGCAACGGTCAGAATACCTAAATCTTTCGCCACTTCAGCTACAACAGGCGCTGCACCGGTACCGGTACCGCCACCCATTCCCGCTGCGATGAACACCATGTCTGCCCCTTCCAGCGCAGAACGCAGTGCTTCGCGATCTTCCTCTGCAGAGTTACGGCCCACTTCCGGGTTCGCACCCGCACCCAGCCCTTTGGTAATGTTATTACCGATCTGGATGGTCTGGCCGACCGCTGTTTTACGCAACGCCTGGGCGTCGGTGTTAACAGCGAAGAATTCCACACCTTCGATACGCTCGCGTACCATGTGCTCTACGGCGTTGCCGCCGCCACCGCCGACGCCGATGACTTTAATCACCGCGTCATTGGTTAATTCCATAGGTTCAAACATGATTTCTCTCCGTTATGTGCCTGTCGCCTGGAGATCACAAAAGAAAACAGCATGATCCCCTTTTACAAAAATTAAAACTCTTTTTTTAACCAACTATTGATACGTTTAAACCAGTTGCCGACTGAAACCCGCTTTTCCGCCTCTGCGTCACCGTTCATGTGTGACTCTTTGCCGTAATGCAACAGCCCTACCGCCGTGGAATAGTAAGACTCCTGCGCGTAGTCCGTCAGGCCAGTAATGTTCAGCGGCTGTCCAATGCGCACCTGCGTATGGAATACGCGCTGCGCGCAGGCGGCCAGACCTTCAATCTGCGCCGCGCCGCCGGTTAATACAATCCCCGCAGCAAGATGGTGTTTCACTCCCTGCTGGCGAAGCTGCTCTTGCAACTGCAAAATCTCGTCATTGACCAGATTTAAAAGTTCGGTGTAACGCGGCTCAATTACCTCAGCCAGCGTCTGGCGCTGTAAGCTCCGTGGCGGACGTCCGCCAACGCTCGGCACTTCAACGTTCTCATCTTTTCCAACAATCGATCCCAGCGCGCAACCATGCCGGACTTTAATCGCTTCCGCATCGGTAGGCGGCGTGCCAAAGGCGTACGCAATATCGCTGGTAACTACATTGCCCGCATAGGGAATGACCTTCGTGTGGCGCAGTGCACCGCCAGTATAGACGGCGATATCCATTGTGCCGCCCCCGATATCCACCACGCAAACGCCCAGTTCGCGTTCGTCTTCGGTCAGTACAGCAAAGCTGGACGCCAGACCGGCAAAAATCAGTTGGTCAACTTTGAGGCCACAACGTTCAACGGCTTTAACAATATTTTTCGCCATATCATTGTGACAGGTGATCAAATGGACTTTCGCCTGCATACGTACACCGGAAAGGCCGACCGGGTTCTTAATGCCTTCCTGGTAATCGATGGCATATTCCTGAGGAATAACGTGCAGAATGCGATGCTCGTCACGAACGCGCACAGACTTTGCCGTGTGCACCACATTCTCTACATCATCCTGAGTCACTTCCTCTTCTGAAATCGGAACCATCCCGATTTCGTTCTGGCAGCTGATATGTTTGCCCGATAATGCAAGGTAGACGGAGGAAATCTGGCAATCCGCCATCAACTCAGCCTGATCAATGGCGCGCTGTACGCATTTCACCACCGACTCAAGATCGTTAACGCCACCTTTATCCATACCGCGGGACGGACAACTGCCGACCCCAATAATATTGACCATACCATCGGGCAGAATTTCCCCAACCAGGGCGGCGACTTTCGCAGTGCCGATTTCGAGTCCAACTACCAGTTTTCTGTCCGTTGCCTTGATCATTGTTGTTTAGCCTGTGCCTGGTTTTGTTGCTGATTACTGTCCTGTGGCTCCATCACTATCGGTGTCCAGCCAACGGAGGCGCCAGAGTCATAGCGTAAATCAACGGAGTTGATGCGCTTGTGTTCATTCTCGCCTTGTTGCTGCAACACCGGATAAAGCTCAATAAAACGATTCAGACGCTTCATGGTATCGGTACGGCCCAGTTCGATACGTACATCGTCACTGGTCACCAGCTGCCATGAACGTCGTGCCGTCATCGACGCCACCTTCAGGGTAAACTTCCTGGCCTTCAGCACATCATCCATACTGTGATAGCCCGCCAGGACCTCTTTTTCACTGCCTTCTGGCCCATACAACATGGGCAACGTTTCTTTGCCCATATGATTGGCCGGTACGCTAAATGACACGCCGTCGCTGTCCACCATATGCGCGTCGTTCCAGCGTGCCACCGGCGTGTACTCAACCAGATGAATCTTCAGTTCATCAGGCCACTGTTTGCGCACACTGACCTGTTTAATCCACGGCAACCGTTCAATCTGCTGCTGGATAATGTTCACATCCTGCGACATAAAGGTGCCGGGTGGCCCCAGGGATAAAATCGCCTGGCGGATGTCGTCGTGGGTGGTGTAATGCAACTCACCGGTGACCACCAGTTTCGACAGGGGTAAGCGGGATGCATCATTCATCCACTTCAGCACCACTAATCCACCCGCAATCATTATGCCCATTACCATCAGCAGAAAGACGATGCCAAACAGCCGGGCACCGTTACTGCGGCCGGTGCGTGCCCGCTCCTGCGCCTCACGATTGCGTACATTCATCGCCGCCTGTGACATATCAGTCGGCCAGTTCCAGAATGCGTACGACCAGTTGAGAAAAGGTCAGTCCCGCCTGCTTTGCTGCCATCGGCACTAAGCTGTGGCTGGTCATGCCCGGGGAAGTATTGGCTTCCAGTAACTGAAAGCGGCCCTCACCATCGGTCATCACATCGACACGACCCCAACCCTGACATCCCAGCGCCTGCCAGGCAGACCACACCAGCTGTTGTAATTCTGCTTCACGCTCTGCACTCAGCCCTGCGGGACAGAAGTACTGAGTATCGTCAGAAATGTATTTAGCTTCATAGTCATAGAACTCGCTGGCAGTCTTTATTTTTATCGCTGGCAGAATCTGATCGCCCAGAATCCCCACGGTATATTCTTCACCACTCAGAAACGCCTCGATAAGCACGTTGTCGTCGTGACGAAATGCCTCTTCCAGCGCGGCCAGCAGATCACCCTGCTGATTAACCCGGCTGATGCCAACGCTGGATCCTTCACTGCTCGGTTTAACAAACAGAGGGAAGCCCAGTGCGGCAATCGCCGCCGCTGTCGCGGCGTCCAGACCCGACTGCATCTGTGCACGGGTCATCCAGACAAACTTACCTGCCGGCAGTCCCCTGCCCTGCCACAGTAATTTGGTACGCAGCTTATCCATGGTCACCGCCGACGCCATGACCCCGCTGCCGGTATAAGGCAGTTGCAGGAATTCAAGCACGGCCTGAAGCGTGCCGTCTTCGCCACCGCGACCATGCAGCGCGATAAAGACTTTGTCGAAGCCCTGCGCTTTCAGATCCAGCACAGACTGCTCGCGTGTATCAATACCGTGCGCATCAATGCCCGCTTCACGTAAACCGGCCAGTACGGCAGCCCCGGACATCAGGGAGACCTCGCGTTCGGCTGAGGTGCCACCCATCAAAACAGCCACTTTAGACATGACGGCCCTCCACTTTGCGCTCTGGCTGCAGTTTGCATTCCGCCAGTTTACGCGCCACTTTCCCGACGTTGCCTGCGCCCTGAACCAGAATCAGATCGTTACCTGATAATAACGGCGCCAGCATCTCGACTAACGCATCATGCTCCGGCACCAGAATGGGGTCGACTTTACCGCGGTTGCGGATTGCACGACACAGCGCACGGCTGTCAGCACCCGGAATCGGCGTTTCGCCGGCGGCATACACATCCAGCATCAGTAAAACGTCGACCTGTGACAGCACGTTGGCAAAATCGTCAAACAGGTCGCGCGTGCGGGTATACCGGTGCGGCTGAAAGACCATCGCCAGTTTTTTATCCGGCCAGCCTGCGCGCGCCGCTTTAATGGTGGCATCCACTTCCGTTGGGTGATGGCCATAATCATCAACCAGCATAGCCGTGCCAGGCGTGCCGTTGACCGGTTCGGTAGCAAACTCGCCCAACTGATCGAAACGACGGCCGGTCCCCTGGAAGCTCTCCAGCGCCGCCAGAATCGCGCTGTCTTCAATGCCTTCTTCGCTGGCAACCGCAACCGCTGCCGCCGCATTCAACGCGTTATGCCGTCCCGGCGCATTCAGCGTGATCGCGAGTGGTGCCTTGTCCTGACGAATCAGGTTGAAATGCACCTGAGCGCCACGCTGTTCAAAATCTTCAATGCGGAAGTCCGCATCCTCGCTGAAACCATAGGTCGTAATCTGACGTCCTACACGCGGTAACAAGTCGCGAATCACCGCATCATCAACGCACATCACCGCACGGCCATAGAAGGGCAGGTTGTGCAGAAAATTGATAAACGTCTGCTTCAGGTTTTCGAAATCACCCTGATACGTGTCCATATGATCGGCTTCGATATTGGTCACGACGGCAACCATCGGCTGCAGATGCAGGAAGGACGCATCGCTCTCATCCGCCTCGGCGATCAGATAACGGCTGCTGCCCAGACGCGCATGCGTGCCCGCCGCTTTCACCAATCCACCGTTAACGAAGGTCGGATCCAGGCCACCTTCGGCATAAATGCTGGAGACCATCGCCGTTGTCGTAGTTTTGCCGTGCGTTCCGGCGATCGCAATGCCATGACGAAAGCGCATCAGTTCTGCCAGCATCTCAGCGCGACGAATCACCGGGATACGTTGCTCGCGTGCCGCAACCAGCTCAGGGTTATCCTGAGAAACCGCACTGGAGACCACGACGACACTGGCATCCGTCACGTTTTCCGGGCGGTGGTTGAAGTAAATCGTTGCGCCCAGATTGATCAGATTTTGGGTTACCGGGTTAGGCGCCAGATCAGAACCGCTAATATGGTAGCCTTCATTCGCTAACACTTCGGCAATACCGCCCATGCCAGCACCGCCGATGCCGACAAAGTGAATGTGCCGGACGCGACGCATCTCGGGCACGATTGAACGCAGTTTTGCCAGTTGTTGTGTATTCATTACGCTTTCTTATACCTACTCATTCAGTTTGTGCTCAGGTTGTTGAGCACGGGCCAGCCAGGCTGACCTGATTCTTTTAACGTGCGGCGCGAGCCACTTCCTGTGCAACCCGTTCGGTGGCATCAGGTACCGCTACCGCGTGGGCCTTTTCTGCCATCGCGAGTAATGTTGGACGGTCCCAGTGACGCAACGTTTCCGCTACCGCCTCCGCAGTAAACTGCGGCTGCTCAAAAATTTTGGCTGCCCCTGCGCCTTCAAGCGGCAGGGCATTCCAGTACTGCTGGCGATCTTTGTGCTGAAACGGCACGAAAATCGCCGGTAAGCCTGCGGCAGCGATTTCGCTTACCGTTAATGCGCCAGAGCGGCAAATCACCACGTCGGCCCAGGCATACGCAGCGGCCATATCATCAATAAACTCGGTCACTTTATGCTGCGGCTGACCGGCTTGCTGATAGGCCTGTTGGACTTCTTGCAAGGCGCCCTTACCCGTCTGATGCCAGAGGGTAATGGTCTCGCCCAGCCTGGCGGCAATCTGAGGCAACGTCTGGTTCAGAATGCGCGCGCCCTGACTGCCCCCGATAACCAGAATACGAATCGGTCCACTGCGGCCAGCCAGCCGTTGCGCCGGTGACGGCAGCGCCAGCACATCGGTACGCACCGGATTACCCACAACGTCCGCGTGCGGAAAGGCACCCGGGAAGGCCTGCATGACCTTGGTGGCAATTTTAGCCAGCCATTTATTGGTGAGCCCGGCAATACCGTTCTGCTCATGGAGTACCACTGGCACCCCGCAACTCCAGGCGGCCAGACCACCGGGCCCCGATACATAACCGCCCATGCCCAGCACCACATCGGGCTTCCAGGCTTTGATAATCTTGCGCGCCTGACGCCAGGCGTTGAAGATGCGTACCGGCGCTAACAACAGCGCTTTACTGCCTTTACCGCGTAATCCACTGATGCGGATAAAATCAATGTCGATACCGTGCTTCGGTACCAGGTCGGCTTCCATACGATCGGCCGTGCCTAACCAGCGCACCTGCCAGCCCTGCGCCTCAAGATGATGGGCCACAGCCAGCCCCGGGAAAACATGCCCGCCGGTTCCTCCTGCCATGACCATCAATCGTTTACCGCTCATCGACCACCCCGGGTAAACGCCTGCGCTTTAGCCAGACGCGTTTCATAATCAATACGTAACAAAAATACGATGGCCGTCGACATAATGAGCAGGCTCGAGCCACCGTAACTAATCAGCGGTAATGTCAGACCTTTTGTCGGCAACATCCCCGCCGCCGCACCCACGTTGACCAGCGCCTGAAAGCTGAACCAGACGCCGATTGAGCAGGCCAGAAAGCCGGAGAAACGTTGGTCAAGTTCAAGTGCGCGGCGGCCAATCGACATGGCGCGAAAAGCCACGAAGAATACCATTAACAGGGCTAAAACCACACCGATGTAACCCAGTTCTTCTCCGATAATCGAGAAAATAAAGTCGGTATGTGCTTCCGGCAGGTATTCCAGTTTCTGTACCGAATTGCCCAGTCCCTGGCCCCAGAATTCGCCGCGGCCAAACGCCATAAGTGACTGAGTAAGCTGGTAGCCGCTGCCGAACGGATCTTCCCACGGATTCCAGAAAGAGGTCACACGGCGCATACGATAAGGCTCGGCGATGATTAACAACACCACCGCGAAGATGCCGGAACCGATAATCGCCAGGAACTGCCACAGCTTTGCCCCCGCAAGGAAGAGCATCGCGAGCGTCGTGACAAACAGCACCACCACCGTACCCAGATCGGGCTGAGCGAGCAGCAGCACCGCCAGCACGACCATCACCCCCATCGGCTTACAGAAGCCCCAGAAGTTATTGCGGACTTCCTCAACCTTACGCACCAGATAACTGGCGAGATAACAGAAGAGCGTGAGCTTAGACAGTTCCGCTGGCTGAATACGCAGTGGACCCAGTGCAATCCAGCGTGATGCCCCGTTTACGGAGCTTCCTACGACCAGCACAATCAGCAGCATGACGACCGACGCCATCAGCATCACGTTGCTGTAGCGCTGCCAGAAATCCATGGGTACGCGCAGCGTGACCAGGGCGATACCAAACGCCAGCGCAATATAGAACGCATCACGCTTGGCAAAGTAGAACGGATCGTCATTCAGACGCTGTCCCACCGGCATTGAAGCCGATGTCACCATCACAAACCCGATTGCAGCCAGCCCCAGGGTCAGCCAGAGCAAAGTCCGGTCATAGAGCACCTGCGAGGTATCGTCGCTCTCACGCGCCCCCATCACCCAGTTACTCAGGCGACCTGACAGATAATTCACAATGCCCGCTCCGGGAATACGCATCAGCTTAACTCCCTGGCCAGTTGCGCGAAGACATCGCCGCGCTGTTCAAAATTGCGGAACTGGTCAAGGCTGGCGCAGGCCGGGGAAAGCAGGACCATGTCGCCTGGCTGTACCTGTTTTGCAATCTGCGCCATCGCCTCCTGCAGCGTTTCGGTCCTGACCGCCACGTCAGGGCGGAGCGCGGCCAGTGCATCACCATCGCGCCCAAAGCAAAACAGCCGGATACGATCGCCCTGCAGATACGGCTGCAATGGAGAGAAATCCGCAGATTTGCCATCGCCTCCCAGCAGTAACCAGAGCGTACCGTCAACCTGTAATCCCTTCAGAGCCGCTTCCGTACTGCCCACATTGGTTGCTTTTGAATCATTGATCCAGCGCACACCGCGGCTTTCATGAACCAGCTGGAAACGGTGCGCCAGACCTGAATAAGCCGCCAGTGCGGACAGACTGGTCGAGCGTGGCAGACCAACCGCATCGGCCAGCGCCAGCGCGGCGAGCGCATTGGTGTAGTTATGCTGTCCGACCAGCGTCATCTCGTCTGTGTTCAGGACTTTTTCGCCTTTCGCCCGCAGCCAGACGCTGCCCTGCTGTTTGTTCAGGTGATAATCGCCGATATCAATACCGAAACTGACACAGCGTGCGTCGGCACCGCGTACCGGCATGGTCATGCCATCGTCGGCATTCACCACGCAAACCTGAGCGTTCTCGTAAATCCGCAGTTTTGCCGCGCGATACTGCTGCATACCTAACGGATAGCGATCCATATGATCTTCGGTCACGTTCAGGATCGTGGCCGCTGCGGCCTTCAGGCTGTAGGTGGTTTCTAACTGGAAGCTGGAAAGCTCCAGAACATAGAGCTGAGCGGGCGCTTTCAGCAGGCTCAGCGCGGGCAACCCAATGTTACCGCCGACGCCTACCTGCCAACCGGCGGCTTTCGCCATTTCGCCGACTAACGTAGTGACCGTACTCTTTCCGTTTGAACCGGTGATCGCCACGATCGGTGCCTGTGCTTCCCGGCAAAACAGCTCAATGTCGCCGACGATTTCAATGCCCGCGTCTGCCGCTTCACACAATGCGGGATGGGCCAGGGCAATGCCGGGGCTGGCCACGATGAGATCCGCAGCCAGCAGCCAGTCGCGATTGAGACCGCCCACATAACGTTCCACCTGCTCAGGCAGTTTATCCAGCCCGGGCGGTGATACACGGGTATCCATCACGCGGGGCGTTACGCCCTGCGCTATAAAGAAATCAACACAGGACAGGCCGGTCAGGCCTAATCCGATGATGACGACTTTTCTCCCGCGGTAATCAGCCATGATTAACGTACCTTCAGCGTCGCCAGGCCAATCAGCACCAGCATGAGCGAAATAATCCAGAAGCGCACAATCACGCGCGGCTCTGGCCAGCCTTTCAGTTCGTAATGGTGATGGATCGGTGCCATGCGGAAAATACGCTGGCCACGCAGCTTGAACGATCCCACCTGCAGGATCACCGACAGCGTTTCAACCACAAACACGCCGCCCATAATCACTAATAAAAATTCCTGGCGCAGCAGGACAGCGATAGTACCGAGCGCGCCGCCCAGTGCCAGCGAGCCGACATCGCCCATAAAGACCTGAGCCGGATAAGTGTTAAACCAGAGGAAACCTAATCCAGCCCCAACAATCGCCGTACAGACGATAACCAGCTCACCTGCGTGACGCAGATAAGGAATGTGCAGGTAATCGGCGAACTTCACGTTACCGGTCGCCCAGGCGACCAGGGCGAAACCGGCCGCAACAAACACTGTCGGCATAATGGCCAGACCATCCAGCCCATCAGTCAGGTTGACGGCATTGCCGGTACCGACGATGACGAAATAGGCCAGCACAATGTAAAACAGGCCAAGCTGTGGCATCACATCTTTGAAAAACGGCACCACGAGTTCCGTCGCAGGCGTATCTTTACCAGCCAGATAGAGCGCAAAGGCGACACCGAGCGAAATCACCGACATCCAGAAGTATTTCCAGCGGGCAATCAGCCCCCTGGTATCCTTGCGAACCACTTTACGGTAATCATCAACAAAGCCAATGACGCCAAAGCCCACCAGCACCACCAGCACGCACCAGACGTAGGGATTAGAAGGATAAGCCCACATCAGCACCGACAACGTAATCGACGTCAGAATCATGATGCCGCCCATCGTCGGCGTTCCCCGCTTGCTGAAGTGCGATTCGGGACCATCATTACGGACAACCTGCCCGATCTGCAGCTTTTGCAGCCAGGCAATCAGACGCGGCCCCATCCACAGCGAAATAAACAGTGCGGTCAGCAGGCTGACAATGGCGCGAAACGTCAAATACGAAAAGACGTTAAAACCGGAATAAAATGCGACCAGATGCTCGGCCAGCCAAACTAACATGTTCCTTTCTCCTGTAAGCTCTGTACTACCTGCTCCATGGCGGCACTACGCGAACCTTTAATCAATACGGTCATTTCTTTGTGTTCGGACAGCAACTGGCGTAATCGTTCAGTCAGCGCCGTTTTATCGCTGAAATGTTCGCCAACTTCGCTACTTTCACTCATAAAGTGGCTGAACTGCCCGGTGCTTAATACCCGGTCAACGCCCGCAGCTTTGGCCGCCAGACCAACTTCGCGATGAAGTTGTTCACTTTCATCCCCTAATTCAGCCATATCGCCCACCACCATCACACGGTAGCCAGGCATTTCAGACAGCACCTGTGCCGCCGCAACCATCGATCCTACATTGGCGTTATAGCTGTCATCCAGGAGCAGTTGATGATCTGAGAGCCGGACAGGAAATAAGCGACCAGGAACGGACTGCAGGCTTTTCAGCCCGGTCTGCACCGCGCTAAGCGGTGCATCGACTGACAACGCAAGCGCCGCCGCCGCCAGAGCATTGGCGATATTGTGCCGACCGGGCAGAGGCAGAATGATGTCGATGTCACCACGGGGCGTATGCATGACAAAATGGGTGCCATCCTGGCGAATACGGATATCGCGCGCACCAAAGTCGCAGTCTGCGGCCTGCGGCGAGAAGCGCCATACCGTTTTACCGTGCAGGTTCTCCTGCCAGCGTGGCCAGTCATTGCTGTCAGCATTTAAAATCGCCGTTCCCTTTGCGGGCAGGCCATAAAAAATTTCACCCTTCGCTTTTGCGACACCTTCAAGCGATCCGAAACCCTCAAGGTGCGCGGCAGCCAGATTATTGACCAGCGCCGCTTCCGGACGAACCAGGTCGGTGGTATAGGCGATTTCACCCTGATGATTAGCGCCAAGCTCAATCACGGCATACTGATGTTCTGGCGTGAGACGCAGCAGGGTCATGGGCACGCCAAAATCGTTATTCAGGTTACCGGCGGTATGCAGCGTTTCGCCGCACTGGCGTAAAATCGCCGCGGTCATTTCTTTCACTGACGTTTTACCGGATGAGCCGGTCAGCGCAACAACGCGGGCACTGACCTGCTGACGCACCCAGGACGCCAGCTTACCAAAGGCGATGCGCGTGTCTTTGACAACGACCTGCGGCACCGACACAGGTAAATGCTTACTTACCAGCAAGGCTTTCGCGCCCTTGGCAATCGCATCCTCGGCAAAGTCATGTGCATCGAAGCGCTCACCCACAATGGCAACAAACAGACTGTCTGCGGTGACCTTGCGGGTGTCTGTCGTGACGGTGTTGAACGTCAAATCGTCGCCGTGCAGCGTACCGCTGGTGACCTGCGCTAAGGTGCGTAATGAAACCGGAATCATGCAATGCCTCCTAACAGCGTGGCGACCGTAGCACGATCGGAGTAGTCCAGCCGCTGATGACCAATAATTTGATAATCTTCATGGCCTTTACCGGCGACTAACACAATGTCGTCGGGCTGAGCCTGCATAATAGTGCTGGTGACTGCCTGTGCACGGCCCGCGACAACGCGAGCGCGGCCCGGATCAAGGAGGCCGCTCAGAATGTCCTGCACAATTGCCGCAGGATCTTCGCTGCGCGGATTATCGTCAGTAATCACGACCACATCGGCAAACTGTTCCGCAATGGCACCCATAAGTGGGCGCTTACCTTTATCGCGATCGCCGCCACAGCCGAACAGACACCATAGTTTACCTTTACAATGCAGGCGGGCGGCGGCCAGTGCTTTCTCTAATGCGTCGGGCGTGTGGGCATAATCCACCACGACAGTGGGTTTGCCCGGCGCGGAGAAGACTTCCATACGCCCGGTAACCGGCTGCAGTTTTGCGGCAACGCGCAGTAAATCATCCAGTGCATAACCCAGCGCCAGCAGTGTGGCCAGCGCCAGCAACACGTTACTGACGTTAAAAGCCCCCATCAGACGACTGTCCAGTTCACCATCGCCCCAACTGGAGCGGAAACGAATGTGGGCACCATTGTCGTGATAGTTCACCTCGGTTGCGCGAAGCCAGCGACCGTGGCAGCCAGGCTGCAGGTTATTTTCCATCGAGACAGCAACCGCATCAGGCAGGTTTGCCAGCCAGCGGCGTCCGACTTCATCGTCGGCATTCAGGATGGCCACGCCCACCTGATGTTCAGAGAAGAGCAGCCATTTAGCTGACTCGTACTGTTGCATATCGCCGTGATAATCCAGGTGATCACGACTGAGGTTGGTAAAGACAGCGGCAGAGAACGGCAAGGCTGCAACACGATGCTGCACCAGACCGTGGGAGGAGATTTCCATGGCGGTCAGCGACGCGCCCTTCCTGGCCAGTTCATCCAGAGTATGCTGGACGTCCACAGCGGAGCCGGTGGTGTTTTCGGCAGGCACGAGCTGGCCGACCAGACCATTTCCCACCGTCCCCATCACCGCGCTGGTTTCACCCATCAGCTCAGCCCACTGGGCCAGCAGCTGACTCGTGGTCGTTTTGCCATTAGTGCCGGTGATGCCAATCAGTTTTTGTCTTTCGCCCGGCTGTTGGTAAAAACGCCCCGCCAGAGCGGAAAGACGCTGGGGTAACTGTGCAAGATAGATAACCGGCACGCCGTGCATTTCGCGTATTTCACCGTCGCTCGCTTCCCCTTCGGCTTCCGCAATCACGGCAGCCACGCCCTGGGCAATGGCCTGAGGAATGAAGCGGCGTCCATCAACCTGATGGCCGGCGATAGCGACAAACAGATCACCCGCAGCCGCCACGCGACTGTCCAGCGTCATGTCACGCAACGGGCGCGCAGGTGCACCGGGCACCCACGGTCCGAGTAAGTCGCGCAGGTTACGATCTGTCACTTGTTTCCTCACTTCTGTTTGTCACCAACTCGTTCTTGTCATTGGTCGGCAGCGCATCCGGCTCGATGTTCATGGTGCGCAGTACGCCGCCCATGATGGCACCAAACACCGGTGCAGAAACCGCACCACCATAATATTTACCGGCCTGAGGATCGTTGATGACCACAACAAGCGCAAAACGAGGACGGCTGGCAGGTGCCACGCCTGCGGTATAGGCGATGTATTTGTTCACATAACGCCCGTCCGGTCCGACTTTTTTCGCCGTACCGGTTTTAATGGCGACGCGATAACCTTTAATGGCGGCTTTCACGCCGCCCCCGCCCGGCAATGCAACGCTTTCCATCATATGCACCACGGTTTTCACCAGAGCTTCAGGAAATACACGCTCACCGCCCACCGGCGGATCCACTTTGGTAATTGAGAGCGGGCGGGCGATACCAAAGCTGCCAATCGTTGCGTAGACTCGCGCTAACTGTAACGGCGTTACCATTAGCCCGTAGCCGAAAGAGAAGGTGGCCCTCTCTATGTCAGACCACCGTTGTTTTTTAGGGTATAAGCCACTGCTTTCCCCGACCAGCCCCAAATTGGTCGGTTTACCCAGACCAAAGCGCGAGTAAGTTTCTACCAGCGCTGAGGAGGGCATCGCTAACGCCAGTCGGGAAACACCGACGTTACTCGATTTCTGTAGTACGCCAGTCAGCGTGAGTTCGTTATAGCGCGCTACGTCTTTAATCTCATGACCATTTACGCGATACGGCACGGTGTTCAAAACGCTGTTCTCTTTCACCACGCCGCGTTGCAGCGCGGTCATCACCACCATCGGTTTTACCGTCGAGCCGGGTTCGAAAATGTCGGTGATGGCCCGGTTGCGCATCAGATCTTTTGGCGTGTCGCTGAGGTTATTGGGGTTATAGGCAGGGCTGTTCGCCATCGCCAGGACCTCACCGGTATTCACATCCACCAGAACCGCCGTTCCCGATTCGGCTTTGTTAAAGGCGACCGCATTATTCAGCTCACGGTACACCAGCGCCTGTAAACGCTCGTCAATACTCAGAGTGAGGTTATGTGCCGCACGACTGTCCACCGATGAAATGTCTTCGATAACGCGCCCATAGCGATCTTTACGCACGGTACGCTCGCCGGGTTCACCCGTCAGCCATTTGTCAAAGCTCTTTTCGATGCCTTCGATTCCCTGACCATCGATATTGGTGAAGCCAATCAGATGTGAGGTGACCTGTCCGGCAGGGTAATAACGGCGTGATTCTTCGCGCAGATGGATACCGGGCAGCTTGAGTTTTTTGACGTATTCACCAATGGCGGGATTGACCTGGCGGGCCAGATAGATGAACCGGCCTTTAGGATTGGCATTCACGCGGGCGGCCAGTTGATCAATGGGAACAGAAAGCGCATCTGAGAGCGCACGCCAGCGACTGTCGAGCGTGACACCGCCCGCATCATGCAGCTCTTTGGGATCGGCCCAGATAGCGTTAACCGGCACGCTGACCGCCAGCGGACGCCCGCCGCGGTCGCTGATCATCCCCCGCGAGGTGGGCACGGCCTGAACGCGCAGTGAACGTAAATCGCCCTCTTTAACCAGTTTGTCCGGATTAATCACCTGCAGCCAGGCCACGCGTGATAACAGCCCACCTAAGGCCAGTAAAATGCAACCGCATAACAACGCAAAACGCCAGCTTACAAAGCTGGCTTTATCTTCTGGTTTTTTTAACTTCAGCGTTCTTTTTACGCCGCTCATTAGCAGTAACAGGTCCTTATTTTTGCACCACGATGTTTTCCTGCGAAGGATCAACGTGCTGCATCTGCAGCTTCTCGGTGGCGATCCGCTCAACGCGGCTGTGATCGCCAAGGGCATTCTCTTCCAGAATTAAGTTGCGCCACTCAATGTCCAGCGCATCACGCTCAAGCACCAGTTGCTCTCGCTGGGCAGTCAGCAAGCGTGTTTTGTGCGTCGTTGTCACGACCAGCACGGCAGAAACCAGCACAGCAATCAGCAACAGAAAAGGGAGTTTCCCTTTACGCATAATGTCGCCCGCGATGACAGCGGGTAAGCTGTGCCGTTCGTTGCCAATCATGCGTCAGTTCGCTCCGCAATTCGTAAAACGGAACTGCGCGCACGGGGATTCTCTTTCACCTCCGTGTCGCCAGGTACCATTTTGCCCAGCAGCTTCAACTGACGCCCACCCAGTGCATTCAGTTGCTGCTCGGTCATGGGTAAGCCATGAGGCACCTGCGGCCCGCGGCTCTGATCGCGCATAAACCGCTTCACCAACCGGTCTTCCAGCGAATGGAAGCTGATGACAGACAAACGCCCTTGCGGAGCCAGCACATCGACTGCACCTTTTAATGCGGTGTCGATCTCTTCCAGTTCGCTGTTGATCCAGATGCGAATGGCCTGGAAACTACGGGTCGCCGGGTGTTTGAACTTGTCTTTAACCGGTGTTGCTGCGGCAATCACCTCTGCCAGTTCTTTCGTGCGCGTCATCGGTTCATCCCGGTTGCGTTCCACAATCGCCCGCGCAATCCGCTTCGCAAATCGTTCTTCACCATAGGTTTTCAGCACAAAGGCGATATCGGCCTCTTCTGCCTGCATCAACCATTCGGCGGCAGAGTGGCCGCGCGTGGGGTCCATGCGCATATCCAGCGGCCCGTCGCGCATAAATGAAAACCCGCGTTCGGCATCATCCAACTGCGGGGACGACACGCCCAGATCCAGTAATATGCCGTCAATCTGACCTGCCAGTTCACGCTCTGCCACATACTCCGCCAGCGCGGAAAAGGGGCCATGAACAATGGAAAAACGCGGATCCTTTATTTCAGCGGCCGCGGCGATAGCTTGCGGATCACGGTCAATGGCGATGAGCTTTCCGTTGGCGCCAAGCTGCGCCAGAATCAAGCGTGAGTGACCGCCACGACCAAAGGTGCCGTCAATATAGATTCCGTCTTCCTTGATGTTGAGGCCATTCACTGCCTCATCCAACAGCACGGTGGTGTGTTTATAATTTTCCTGCATAGCTATAGCGATAAATCCTGCAACCGCTCAGATAAAGGCGACTGAGCTGACTGTTCTGCGTCAATATCATCCCTGACTTGTTGATACCAGGTCTGTTCATCCCACAGTTCAAACTTGTTGAACTGCCCAACCAGCATCACTTCTTTGCTTAAATTTGCATGCTGGCGAAGGGTATTCGCCAGCAATAAGCGGCCCGCATTATCCATCTGACACTCACTGGCATGTCCCAACAGTAAACGCTGCACGCGGCGCTCCATCGGATTCATGCTGGACAGACTCGCCAGTTTTTTCTCAATGATTTCCCATGCGGGTAAGGTGTAAAGCAACAGGCATGGCTGATGGAGGTCGATGGTACAAACCATCTGCCCCTGCGATTCCTCGTTCAGCAAATTACGGTAACGGGTTGGTACCGCCAGTCGTCCTTTGCTGTCGAGATTGACTAACGTTGCTCCACGGAACATGTCAGTCTCACCCCTCAGTTACCCATTTGCACCACTTTATCCCACTTTTTACCACAAAACGAGTTTAAGGATCGTAGGAAATCATTGTCAAGCCGGAGCGGCAGTAGAATATGATTATTTACCGAGGCGGGAATTAACACTGAAAAGGTTTCAAAACGCCGGAAGATGATTAATCAAAATTAAACTAATGAATAATTGAATAAAAAATTCAGCTCTGAAAAAAAACGGCGAAAATTAACACGTTTATTACGGTTGAATAACCCGATGCCGTTTTGAGACAGGGGACGCATTTTAGGGGATTTCTTAACGGAAGCCTAGCCACTCGCCTGATGTTAAGGGGCTAAACCAGCGTTAAGTTGTAAGTAAACAAGAATGGTCTGTTAACTTAATTTGTTAGAATGAATGTTAAACGCTTACGCTTTTTTACTTTGGATAAGAAAGAGTTTAAAAACAGCATTTAAACATCGGGGCAGACAAATCGCTGCCCGTATTATTAATTAGAAATTCTGCTTAATTGTCCGCGACGTAATAAATTGCGGCGAATACGCGTTAATCCAGGCTTGGGTTTACGCGGTTCATCGAGAGACGCTAATACTAATTCCAGTACCCGTTCGGCTACATCACGATGACGCTGACCTACCGATAACACCGGGCACTCCAGGAAGTCCAGCAGTTCATGATCGCCAAAGGTGGCGATCGCCAGATTGGACGGCAGGCGGCCGTTACGCTTCAGAGTCACATCCATCACACCCTGTAACAGGCCGAATGACGTGGTGAACAGCGCGTCTGGCATTGAGTGATCCTGCAAATACTTTTCGAACACGGCGGCCGACGCCGTACGCTCAAAACTATTGCAATAGAGGAAGTCGATGGGACGCTCATCCCCTTTCCAGGCTTCTCTGAATCCCAGTTCACGCAGAAAGCTGACCGATAATTCTGGTAACGCGCCCATGAACAGAACGTTGCTGACCTTAAGCTGACGCAGTTCAGCCGCCAGGGCATAAGCATCGTCCTGGTCAGCACCGACCACGCTGGTAAAGTGTTCACGATCCAGCGCGCGGTCCAGTGCGATAATGGGCAGGGGATTGTTAATCCAGCGCTGATAAAAAGGATGCTCAGGAGGAAGTGAAGTGGATACGATAATGGCGTCCACCTGGCGTTGCAGCAGATGCTCAATACAGCGCATTTCATTGTCAGGCTGATCTTCAGAACAGGCGATCAATAACTGGTAGCCACGCTGGCGGGCCTGACGCTCAAGATAGTTAGCAATACGTGTATAACTGGTGTTTTCCAGATCGGGAATCACCAGACCGATCGAGCGCGTGCGCCCGGCGCGCAGCCCTGCCGCCACAGCATTAGGATGATAGTTATGCTCGCGGACCACCGCCATGACTTTCTCAACAGTTTTATCGCTGACACGATACTGCCGTGCCTTTCCATTAATGACGTAACTGGCCGTGGTGCGCGATACACCCGCCAGGCGCGCAATTTCATCCAGTTTCACTGTAACCCCACCGTTAAGCGGGTCTGATAACCCGCAGATAAGCTATGGACATTCTTTTATCACATCTAACAGCAGAAAAGTGCGCGGAGCAACCGCTTTTCTGATGGTGAACCTTGTTCTGCACAAAAAAGAAAAAACCCGGCATTTCGCCGGGTTACATTCGTTTTAGATCGTTACGGCGCGTGATTAACGCATTATCCGTTCGCCACGTGAAACACCAACGATGCCGGAGCGCGCGACTTCTACAATTTCAGCCACTTCGCGTACCGTGCTTAAGAATGCATCCAGCTTATCACTGGTGCCTGCCAGCTGAACCGTGTAAAGCGAAGGCGTCACATCAATAATCTGGCCCCGGAAAATTTCTGCGCTGCGCTTTACCTCTTCGCGGCCATAACCTGTCGCCTGAATTTTCACCAGCATAATTTCACGTTCGACGTAAGCGCCCTGCCCTAACTCGGTCACACGCAAAACATCGACCAGCTTGTGCAGCTGTTTCTCAATCTGCTCCAGGACTTTCTGGTCGCCAACAGTCTGAATCGTCATGCGTGACAGCGTAGGATCGTCCGTGGGTGCAACCGTCAGGCTCTCAATGTTGTAGCCACGCTGTGAAAACAGGCCAACAACACGAGACAATGCGCCGGATTCGTTTTCCAGCAAAACCGATAAAATGCGACGCATAATTAAGTCCTCTCCGTTTTGCTCAACCACATCTCATCCATACTGCCACCGCGAATCTGCATCGGGTAAACATGCTCACTGCCGTCAACGTTAACATCAACAAACACCAGTCGTCCTTTTGCCAGAGTTTCCAGTGCCAGCGTCAGCTTCTCTTCCAGCTCCGCAGGATGACTGATGGCAATGCCTACGTGACCATAGGCCTCCGCCAGGCGAACGAAATCAGGCAATGATTCCATATAAGACTGAGAATGGCGGCCAGAGTAAATCATGTCCTGCCACTGTTTCACCATGCCCAGGAAGCGGTTGTTCAGGTTCAGCACTAATACCGGCAGATCATACTGGAGCGCGGTCGAAAGCTCCTGAATGTTCATCTGAATACTGCCATCGCCCGTCACGCAAATCACCGTTTCGTCAGGCAGCGCCATTTTGACACCCAGCGCGGCAGGCAGGCCGAAGCCCATGGTGCCGAGGCCACCAGAGTTAATCCAGCGACGGGGTTTATCAAAGGTGTAGTAGAGCGCGGCAAACATCTGATGCTGCCCTACGTCCGATGTCACGTAAGCATCACCATTAGTAAGACGGCAGATGGTTTCGATCACGGCCTGGGGTTTGATTTTGTCACTGGTACGATCGTAGGCAAGGCACTGACGTCCGCGCCAGGTCTCAATCGACTGCCACCAGTCACGCAGACTGTCTAACTGCTGCTTCGCCTCCGTGTGATCAAGCAGTTCCAGCATCTGCTGTAACGTCTGTTTTGCATCGCCCACAATCGGAATATCCGCGGAGACCGTTTTGGAAATCGACGTCGGATCGATATCAATATGCATCACGGTGGCGTTCGGGCAGTATTTTGCCAGATTGTTGGTGGTGCGATCGTCAAAACGTACACCAACGCCGAAGATCAAATCGGCATTGTGCATCGTCATATTCGCTTCGTAGGTGCCGTGCATACCGAGCATACCTACGCACTGGCGATGGCTGCCAGGGAACGCGCCCAGCCCCATCAGTGAAGTCGTGACCGGAATATTCAGGCGCTCAGCCAGCTGCAACAGCTCGGCTTCACACGACGACGTAATGGCACCGCCGCCGGCATAGATAACCGGCTTATGCGCCGCCAGTAAGGTTTGTAACGCACGCTTAATCTGGCCTTTATGGCCCTGAATTGTCGGATTATACGAGCGCATGCTCACTTCCTGCGGATAGTGATAAGGCAGCTTATTCGCAGGATTAAGGATATCTTTTGGCAGATCGATAACCACCGGTCCCGGGCGACCGCTGGATGCCAGCCAGAAAGCTTTTTTCAGTACCGTCGGGATCTCTTCGGTGTTTTTCACCAGAAAACTGTGTTTCACCACCGGGCGGGAAATCCCCACCATGTCACATTCCTGGAAGGCATCATAACCAATCAGCGAAGACGGCACCTGACCCGACAGAATGACTAATGGAATAGAATCCATATAGGCGGTCGCGATACCGGTGATCGCATTGGTTGCACCCGGCCCGGACGTCACCAGCACCACACCGACTTCACCGGTTGCGCGTGCCAGACCATCGGCCATGTGGACCGCACCCTGCTCGTGGCGGACCAGAACATGGTCGATGCCCCCCACAGTTTGCAGTGCATCATAGATATCGAGTACTGCGCCACCCGGATAACCGAACACTTGCTTCACGCCCTGGTCGATCAACGACCGGACGACCATTTCGGCTCCTGACAACATCTCCATTTTCTGCCTCCCGGCTTGAGGAACTGAATCCACTGGCGACGGCTTTTCCGCTAGCCATATGCATCCTGCCCTGTTTCGCCAATTAAAATCAAAACCTTATGTTTTTGCTAAGACCGCAGAACTCATTTCTGCGATCCAGATACAGAGAATTCTGCTGGGTTAATTTTTCTAAGAGTAGGTCGATTACCATAACCGTAGAAAAACGGGCTGGCAAACGCCAAACGCATTTGATGAAAGGCGGCGGGATTCAAAGCCTCTGCCCGCCAACTTTTGCCTGCGATTATTAAACTAAATACGTTCAATAATGGCAGAGGAAAATGCTGTGAATGATATTTTTTGTAGCCATATCTAAGAAATAAAAAAAAACTATTACGAACGGACTCAGCCAGCCATCTTTTCCTCATGCGTTTTTATGGCGTAATTATCTTATAAAAATTTAAAGCGCATGAGATTATGCTGCCTGAGATGGCCTGATTATGGATAAAGCGATACTGGAATATTAATTTATCATTATATTTCATCACCTTAAAAAGCAGCCTTTCTTCTGTAACCCCGTATCAGCAGTAATGAACGTCATGGGTTCTGTCCGCCTCGTTTAATACTCTGTGAGCGTCAAAAATGTCAGAACATTTTTCTTTGTGGCGGCTGAAAATAACCCTTCGCTTATGGTTGACATCGATTGTTGATTCCAGTACCAATAGATGCAGCAAAAAATTCACGGGGTTTGAAACATGTCACGTTCTTTTCGTCTATCAGGTCTACTACTTATCGCAAATTCTCTGCGCGGTAGACTTGTGGGCGAAATCAAACACTGATTCGAACCTGCTAAAAGTTAAAAACCCGCGCCTGTCGCGGGTTTTTTTATGCTCGTTGCAAGGCAAGAAACGCAAAAGGATGAACACGATGAGCCAGCAAGTTATTATTTTCGATACCACTCTGCGTGATGGTGAACAGGCCTTACAGGCCAGCCTGAGTGTGAAAGAAAAACTGCAGATTGCGTTAGCGCTGGAACGTATGGGCGTTGATGTGATGGAAGTCGGCTTCCCCGTCTCGTCACCAGGTGATTTTGAATCCGTACAAACCATTGCGCGTACTATTAAAAACAGTCGGGTTTGCGGCCTGGCGCGCTGCGTTGAGCAGGACATTGATGCCGCCTACGAATCATTGCGGGTTGCCGAGGCCTTCCGAATCCATACCTTTATTGCCACCTCGCCGATGCATATCGCCACGAAACTGCGCAGCACCTTACCCGAGGTAATTGAGCGGGCGGTGCGCATGGTAAAACGTGCCCGTAACTATACGGACGATGTTGAATTCTCCTGTGAAGACGGTGGTCGTACGCCCATTGACGACCTGTGCCGCATGGTCGAAGCCGCCATAAATGCGGGCGCAACCACCATCAATATCCCTGATACCGTTGGCTATACCCTGCCGAATGAATACGCCAACATTATCAGCCAGTTAATCAACCGCGTACCGAATATCGACAAAGCGATTCTGTCTGTGCACACGCACGACGATTTAGGCATGGCCACCGGTAATGCGATTGCAGCGGTGCAGGCCGGGGCGCGTCAGGTGGAAGGGACATTGAACGGCCTGGGCGAACGTGCCGGTAACTGTGCGCTGGAAGAAGTGATCATGGCGATTAAAACCCGCCAGCAGATCATGAATGTTCATACCAACATTCACCATCATGAAATTTATCGTACCAGCCAGATGATTAGCCAGATCTGCAATATGCCGATTCCGGCCAACAAAGCGGTTGTCGGATCGAACGCGTTTGCCCACTCGTCGGGCATTCATCAGGACGGCGTGATTAAGAATCGTGAAAACTATGAAATCCTGACGCCAGAATCCATTGGCCTGCATAAAATTCAGCTTAATCTGACATCCCGTTCCGGTCGTGCAGCGGTAAAACATCGCATGGAAGAGATGGGCTATACAGAGAGCGAATACAATCTGGATTCCCTGTATGACGCTTTCCTGAAACTGGCGGACAAGAAAGGTCAGGTTTTTGACTACGACCTGGAAGCGCTGGCTTTCATCGACAAACAAAACGAAGAGCCTGAATTTTTCCAACTGAATGATTTCACTGTGCAGTCAGGCTCCAGTATTACGGCGACCGCGTCGGTCAATCTGGGTTGTGGCGAACAGACGAAATCAGAAGCGGCGACCGGGAACGGTCCGGTTGATGCGGTTTATCAGGCCATTAACCGAATTACCCAGTTCAATGCCGAGCTGGTTAATTACAAGCTGACGGCAAAAGGCCACGGCGAAAATGCCCTGGGCCAGGTCGATATTGTGGTGAGCTACAACAACCGCAAATTCCACGGCGTTGGTCTGGCGACAGATATCGTCGAATCGTCTGCCAAAGCGATGGTGAACGCCTTAAACAACATCTGGCGAGCCAAACAGGTCGAGAAAGAGTTACAGCGCAAGTCTAAAGATCAGAAGGAAACGGTGTAATCATGTCAAACTCTTCACATATCGCAGTACTGGCGGGCGACGGTATCGGCCCGGAAGTGATGGCGCAGGCTATCAAGGTATTAGATGCCGTTCGTCAGCGCTTTAATCTGCGTATTACCACCAGCGAATACGATGTGGGTGGCATCGCCATTGACCGCCATGGTGAACCGCTCCCCCCGGCCACTGTAGCCGGTTGTGAGCAGGCTAATGCGATTCTGTTCGGTTCCGTGGGCGGGCCAAAATGGGAGCACCTGCCCCCGGCTTCCCAGCCCGAACGTGGCGCGCTGCTTCCCCTGCGTAAGCATTTTAAACTGTTCAGTAACCTGCGCCCAGCGGCGCTGTACAGCGGTCTTGAAGCGTTTTGTCCACTGCGCAGCGATATCGCGGCACGCGGTTTCGACATTCTGTGTGTCCGTGAACTGACCGGCGGCATCTATTTTGGTCAGCCGAAAGGACGTGAAGGCAGCGGTCCGCATGAACGCGCGTTTGATACCGAAGTCTACCATCGCTTTGAAATCGAACGTATTGCACGTCAGGCTTTCGAGTCCGCCCGCAAGCGCCGCAACAAAGTGACCTCCGTGGATAAAGCCAACGTACTGCAAACCTCGGTCATGTGGCGCGAGATCGTCAACGAGATTGCGAAAGATTATCCCGATGTGCAGTTGAGCCATATGTACATCGACAATGCCACCATGCAGCTGATTAAAGATCCTTCTCAGTTCGACGTGCTGCTGTGCTCAAACCTGTTTGGCGACATTCTGTCAGACGAGTGCGCGATGATCACCGGTTCTATGGGCATGCTGCCCTCAGCCAGCCTGAGCGAAGACGGCTTTGGCCTCTACGAACCGGCTGGCGGCTCCGCACCGGATATCGCCGGGCAGAACATTGCCAACCCGATTGCTCAGATTTTGTCGCTGTCACTGCTGCTGCGCTACAGCCTGAACGCCGATGAGGCCGCTGCCAGTATTGAACGCGCCATCAGCCGTGCGTTAGCCGAAGGTTACCGCACCAAAGATTTAGCCGGTGATGGCCCTGCGATTAGCACCGATGAGATGGGCAGCATCATTGCTCGCTTTGTCGCCGAGGAAAAATAATAAAATGAAAACTTTATACCAGAAGTTATTTGATGCACATGTCGTTCACGAAGCGCCGAATGAAACGCCGCTGCTCTATATTGACCGTCACCTGATTCATGAGGTGACCTCACCGCAGGCGTTTGATGGCTTGCGGGCGCACGGTCGTAAAGTGCGCCAGCCGTCGAAAACCTTCGCCACCATGGATCACAACGTTTCTACCCAGACCAAAGATATTCATGCCTCGGGTGAAATGGCCCGTATTCAGATGCAGGAGCTGATCAAGAACTGTGCGGAATTTGGCGTGCAGTTATATGACCTGAATCACCCGTTCCAGGGCATCGTGCACGTCATCGGTCCGGAACAAGGCATGACCTTACCGGGCATGACCATTGTCTGCGGTGACTCGCACACGGCTACACACGGCGCTTTTGGCTCGCTGGCCTTCGGTATCGGTACCTCTGAAGTCGAGCATGTTTTTGCCACCCAAACCCTGAAACAGGGCCGTGCTAAAACCATGAAGATTGAAGTGACAGGTACGGTTGCCCCGGGCATTACGGCGAAAGATATCGTGCTGGCCATTATCGGCAAAACCGGCAGCGCGGGCGGTACCGGCCATGTTGTCGAATTCTGTGGTTCCGCGATCGAAGCGCTGAGCATGGAAGGCCGCATGACGCTGTGTAACATGGCTATCGAGATGGGCGCAAAAGCCGGTCTGGTGGCCCCCGATGAAACCACCTTCGCCTACCTGAAAGGACGTCAGTTTTCACCGGAAGGTGAGAAATGGGCGCAGGCCGTTGAATACTGGCGCACGCTGAAATCCGATCCGGACGCGAAATTTGACCGCGTCGTGACGCTGCGTGCAGAAGAGATCGCCCCGCAGGTTACCTGGGGAACGAACCCTGGGCAGGTTATCGCGGTGGATGCGCAGATTCCCGACCCGGCCTCGTTTGCGGATCCCGTGGAGCGGGCATCCGCAGAGAAGGCGCTGGCTTATATGAACCTGCAACCCGGTATCAAACTGACCGACGTCAGCATCGATAAAGTCTTTATTGGTTCCTGCACTAACTCGCGCATTGAAGATCTGCGCGCCGCCGCCGCGATTGCCAAAGGGCGTAAAGTTGCGCCGGGCGTTCAGGCTCTGGTGGTGCCAGGTTCAGGCCCGGTTAAAGCCCAGGCCGAAGCCGAAGGGCTGGATAAGATCTTTATTGAGGCCGGATTTGAATGGCGCCTGCCTGGCTGCTCCATGTGTCTGGCGATGAATAACGACCGCCTGAATCCCGGCGAGCGTTGTGCTTCAACCAGTAACCGTAACTTCGAAGGCCGCCAGGGCCGTGGCGGACGGACACATTTAGTCAGCCCGGCGATGGCCGCTGCTGCTGCCGTTAATGGCCATTTCGCTGATATTCGCAGCCTGACATAAGGACGCCATCATGGCAGAAAAATTTACGCAACATACGGGTTTGGTGGTGCCACTGGATGCCGCTAACGTCGACACCGACGCCATCATTCCAAAGCAGTTTTTGCAGAAAGTGACGCGTGTTGGTTTCGGTGCGCATCTGTTTAACGACTGGCGTTTCCTGGACGATCACGGCCTGGAGCCTAATCCGGATTTCGTGCTCAACTTCCCGGAGTACAAAGGGGCATCCATCCTGCTGGCACGTGAAAACTTTGGCTGTGGTTCGTCACGTGAGCATGCGCCATGGGCACTGACCGATTACGGTTTTAAAGTCGTCATCGCGCCGAGCTTTGCCGATATTTTTTATGGCAACAGCTTTAATAACCAACTGCTGCCGGTCACGTTGACTGAGGAGCAGGTAGACGAATTGTTTACCCTGGTAAAAGCCCGTCCGGGCATCCGCTTCGAAGTGGATCTGGAAGCGCAGGTGGTTAAAGCCGGCGACAAGACCTTCAGCTTTAAGATTGATGATTTCCGTCGCCACTGCATGCTGAACGGACTGGACAGCATCGGCCTGACGCTGCAGCACGAAAGCGCGATTTCAGCTTACGAAAATAACCAGCCTGCCTTTATGCGCTAAGCTTCGTTATCACCGTACGGCCCGGTCTGCTGACCGGGCTTTTTTTTGCCCTGCGCATCTCACAGGCGCGGATCACGCCTCTTTGACTCTTCTGATCATCACCAACGTAACCAGCGAAATCGCTGCAATCACCCAGTACACACTGCCGTGCCCAAAATGTTCAACCAGCGCACCCTGACATAGCCCCGCCAGGATAATCCCGGTCGAAATGCTGTTAGTAAACAGGGTGGTGGCCGCGCCCGCCCGTCCAGGCATCAGATCCTGAAACCACAACATGCCAATGCCTGCGACCACGCCGATAAACAGGGCGTTAAACACCTGCAGGATCAGCAGCGCCAGATGGCTGTGAAACAGGATAAGGCCGCTGTAGAACACGACGGCAGCAGCCACGGCGGCGGCCATCATATTCCGCTTGCCCCATCGTTTGGCGTAAAAGCCCGCCACGATCATGACCGGGATCTCCAGCCCGGCAGCCGTGCCCATTAAGATTCCGGCCAGATTTTCAGGTAAGCCCAGATCCGTACTGATCCATAACGGCATGTCGATGATATACATGGTGTTGCAGGTCCACATCAGCGTCGATGCGGCAAACAAAATACGCACATCACGAATACGCCAGCCACTCAGCGGAATTCCGCCTGACTGCATCAGGGACGCGGTGCGCGGCACCGAGGGCACCGTGAACCAGATCAGCAGAAAACAGAGAAAAAACAGCCCGGCGGCCACGCTGAACAACGTGACAAAGCCAAAATTCAGCGCCAGCGCAAATGACAATGGCGGGCCAATCACCCAGGCCAGCGAGACCTGAGCACGCATGACAGAGCTGAACATCACCACTTCGCGCGAAGCACTGTCGGCATATTCACGCGCCAGGGCAAAAAGCTGCGGCATGGCGACATTCGCCAGCGACGACAGCAGTACGCCCAGCGTTATCAGCGTCAGATAATGGCGGGTAAAGGCGAACAGGAGTGCGTTTGCCAATGCCAGCATGCAGCACAGCAAGATGATATTGCGGCGATCGCCGACCCGGTCGGAACGTTTTGCGATCATCATGCTCACCACAATCCCGGCAACGGCATTGAGGGTAAAAAACAGCCCAACCCACAGCGGCGGCACCTGCACTTCTCGCGATAAAAACAGGCTCAGCGTCGGTGCCTGAAGCGCGCCCGCTACGCCGAGGATAAAGGCGGTCACCATAAAAGCGAAAAACACTGGATTGAAACGGCGCGAGAATGCTAATAAAGATTTCATGCCTTATCCCTGACAGAACAACAATAGAAACGGGAAGCGTGTCCCCCGACCATAACCTGCAACGTAAAAAAAACCAGCAGAATAACTCTGCTGGCAAAATCGTAGCACACTACTCAGAAGGGACGGGCATCGCTGCCGTCCATGTCAGAGCGCCATCCATCGCTGAATGCCTCCCGCTCTTCCAATGCGAGAAAGTTTGCCTCTAAAATAGGGCAGGAAAAACAGAGCAGGTTTCAGAGGGAGTTCCTCTTTTATGTCGTCATCACGTCTGAAGCAGCAGTTCATTCGTCTGTGGCAGAGCTGTCAGGGGCAATCGCAGGAAACCACCCTGGGTGAACTGGCCGACGCCCTGCACTGTTCACGTCGCCATATGCGGAACCTGCTTAACAGGATGCAGGAAGCCGGCTGGCTCACCTGGCAGGCGGAGGCCGGACGGGGCAAGCGATCCGTGCTCACCTTCTGCTACACCGGACTAACCCTGCAGCAGCAGCGCGCTAAAGACCTGCTGGAACAGGATCGTATTGATCAACTGGTGCAGCTTGTCGGCGATAAAGATCAGGTCAGACAGATGATCAGCGCGCATCTGGGCCGCAGTTTCCGGCAGGGAAAACATATTCTGCGCGTTCTCTACTATCGCCCTCTGCTCAATCTGCTGCCTGGATCGCCCCTGCGTCGGTCAGAAACCCATATCGCTCGCCAGATTTTTAGCGGTCTGACACGCATAAATGAGGAAAAGGGGGAAATCGAAGCCGATATCGCTCATCACTGGCAGCAACATTCGGATCGACACTGGCGCTTTTATTTACGTCCGGCTATCCGTTTCCATCATGGCCGGGAACTCGACATGGACGATGTGATTGCCAGCCTTGAGCGCCTGCGCCAGCATCCGCTGTTTTGCCATCTTCAGCGACTTGACTCCCCTGCCCCCTGGACGCTGGATATCTATTTAGATCAGCCCGACCGCTGGCTACCCTGGCTGTTGGGCAGCGTCAGCGCCATGATTCTGCCGCGCGAGTGGCCCGATATGCGCGATTTTGCCCGTCAGCCCATAGGGACAGGGCCCTATCGGGTCATCCGCAATCAGCAAAGTCAGCTGAAGATCGAAGCCTTCGACGACTACTTTGGCTATCGCGCCTTGATCGATGACGTGTCGGTATGGGTGCTGCCCGAAATCAGTGACGAAGTGGTTTATGCCGGTGTTCGCCTGCAGGGCGAACAGGCCGATGAGAAACAGGAAGAGAGTCGGCTTGAAGAGGGCTGCTACTTTTTACTGTTTGACCAGCGCTCCGCGAAGGCAGGCGAACCGGGCATTCGACGCTGGCTTAGCTTCCTGCTTAACCCCATTGCCTTACTGAACAATGCGGATCTGGGCTACCAGCGTTACTGGTTTCCTGCTTACGGCCTGCTGCCCCGCTGGCACCACCGGCGTGATTTGACACCGGTAGAAAAACCCGCAGGCCTGACACACCTGACGCTGACCGTTTATAACCAGCACATTGAGCACGTCAGTATCACCGATGCCTTGCGTCCACTACTGGCGCAACACGACGTGACGCTGGACGTGCGTGAGGTCAGTTATGAATCCTGGCATCAGGGCACAGGTGAAAGCGATATCTGGCTCGGCAGCGTCAACTTTACCCTGCCCCTGGACTATTCTCTGTTTGCGCTGTTATACGAAGTCCCGTTGTTGCAGCACTGCCTGCCGGTGAACTGGCAGCAGGATGCTGCGCGCTGGCGTGAGAAAACGCTCCCCCTTGCTGAATGGGCGAAACAGCTGGTTGAAAGCAACTGGCTTCATCCGTTGTTTCATCACTGGCTGCTGCTGGAAGGCCAGCGCAGTATGCGCGGGGTACGGATGAATACGCTGGGGTGGTTTGACTTTAAATCCGCCTGGTTTGCACCGCCCACGCTGTGATCCTTTCCCGGCGGGCATTAAGTGACTAGAATGTGACGTTCTCAACGGGGTGCCTCTTTCCATCATGTCAGAGCGCTGAGATATACCCGTCGAACCTGAATCGGTTAATGCCGACGTAGGGATTTGAGAGGCAACTTTGCTCAGATCCTTTGCGACTCAACCCTGCCGCTATAGGAGCGCAAAGTGTTAAAAAACGTCCTGCCCGTGCTGCTGTTACTCTCTGCCCCGGTCTTCGCGGCCAAACCTGTCCTGACGGTTTACACCTATGATTCGTTTTCCGCTGACTGGGGACCCGGTCCGGCCGTTAAAAAAGCCTTTGAAACCCAGTGCGGTTGCGAACTGAAATATGTGGCCCTGGAAGACGGGGGTTCGCTGCTGAATCGCGTCCGTCTGGAAGGCAAGAACAGCAAGGCCGATGTGGTCTTAGGGCTGGATAACAACCTCCTGCAGGCCGCGCAACAAACCGGGCTGTTTGCCAAAAGCGACGTTGATACCGGTAAATTGCAGGTTCCCGGCGGCTGGAAGGACACCACCTTTGTGCCCTTCGATTACGGCTACTTCGCGTTCGTCTATAACAAAAACACGCTGAAAAACCCACCAAAGAGCCTGAAAGAACTGGTCGAAAGCCCCGAAAAATGGCGCGTGATTTATGAAGATCCCCGCACCAGCACGCCGGGCCTTGGCCTGCTGCTGTGGATGCAAAAAGTCTACGGGGACAAGGCGCCTGAAGCCTGGCAAAAGCTGGCAAAGAAAACCGTCACGGTGACCAAAGGGTGGAGTGAAGCCTACGGTCTGTTTCTGAAAGGCGAGAGCGATCTGGTGTTGAGCTATACCACGTCGCCGGCTTATCACATTATTGAAGAGAAGAAGGATAACTATGCCGCGGCACCGTTTGCCGAAGGCAACTATCTGCAGGTGGAAGTGGCAGCCCGCCTGGCTAACAGCAAACAACCAAAACTGGCAGAGCAGTTTATGCAGTTCATGGTCACGCCCGCTTTCCAGAATACGATTCCAACCGGCAACTGGATGTACCCGGTGATCAAAACCGACCTGCCTGCAGGCTTTGCTTCACTCAGCGTGCCGAAGACGGCATTACAGTTTTCGCCTGAAGCCGTCGCCAGCCACCGTTCACAATGGGTCAGCCAATGGCAACGCGCCGTGAGTCGCTGATCCCCTTCTGGCTGATTCCGGGTTCACTCGCCACGTTGCTGCTTTGCAGCGTGGCGTTGTCAGCTTTTGCTGCACTGTGGATGGCGGCCCCGGCGATCGACTGGCGCGCGGTTCTGCAGGATACCTATCTGCATCATGTGATTGGCTTTTCATTTACGCAGGCGCTGCTCTCCGCCCTGCTCTCTTTGCTGCCGGCCATTCCGCTGTCCCGAGCTCTCTATCGACGCCGTTTTCCTGGCCGTCAGGGATTATTACGCCTGTGCGCCATGACGCTGGTCTTGCCGGTGCTGGTCGCGGTATTTGGTCTGCTCACTGTCTATGGTCGGATGGGCTGGCTGGCCCGGCTTTGCGCCTGGCTTGGCGTGGACTATCACTTCTCGCCTTACGGGCTTCAGGGCATTTTGCTGGCCCATGTTTTTTTCAACCTGCCGCTGGCCACGCGCCTGATGCTGCAGGCGCTGGAAAGCATTCCGGCCGAACAGCGTCAGCTTGCTGCACAGCTGAATATCCGTGGCTGGCATCACTTTCGGCTCCTTGAATGGCCGTGGCTACGTCGCCAGTTACTGCCTACCGGTGCGTTGATTTTCATGCTCTGCTTCGCCAGTTTTGCCACGGTTCTTTCACTGGGTGGCGGGCCGCGGGCCACCACTATCGAACTGGCCATTTTTCAGGCTTTAAGTTATGACTACGATCCGGGACGCGCCGCACTCCTGGCGTTGATTCAGCTTTGCTGCTGCCTGGTGCTGGTGCTTCTCAGTCAGCGCTTCAGTCACGCCATTCCCGCTGGCAACACGCAGCGCCAGGGCTGGCGCGATCCGCAGGATTCCGTGCTGGCGCGCATCAGCGACATTGCTCTCATCGGTTTAGCCTTGCTGTTACTGCTACCGCCCCTGATCGCAGTGATTATTAATGGCCTGGACGGCGGACTGCGCGGCGCCTTGCAACAACCGGCGTTGTGGCAGGCAACATTCACCTCACTGCGCATCGCCCTGGGCGCTGGCGTGCTGTGCGTGTTACTGACGACCATGCTGCTCTGGAGCAGCCGCGAACTGCGCCTGCGCCAGCGTAAACTTGCCGCACAATTTATGGACACCAGCGGCATGCTGATTCTGGCCATGCCGGGTATCGTGCTGGCAACCGGCTTTTTCCTGCTGCTGAATGCCACTACAGGGCTGCCCGATGCGGCAGATGGCATAGTGATGTTCGCCAATGCACTGATCGCCATTCCCTATGCCCTGAAAGTGCTGGAAAACCCGATGCGGGATATCGCAGAACGCTACAACCACCTGTGCGGTGCATTAGGGATCAGCGGCTGGAACCGCCTGACGCTGATAGAACTCCGTGCACTGAAGCGGCCACTGGCACAGGCGCTGGCGTTTGCCTGCGTACTGTCAATTGGAGACTTTGGCGTCGTGGCGCTGTTCGGTAACGCCGATTTCCGTACGCTGCCGTTCTACCTCTATCAGCAGATTGGTGCCTATCGCGGGGCCGACGGAGCCGTTACCGCATTACTGTTGCTGGTGCTCTGCCTGTCTCTGTTTACTCTGATGGAAAAATTACCGGGTCGCCATGCTGACACTGAATAATCTGACTTACCTGTATCAGCATTTGCCGATGCGTTTTTGCCTTCACGCCGGGCGCGGCGAACGGCTGGCGATTCTTGGTCCAAGCGGCGCGGGTAAGAGTACGTTGTTAAATCTGATTGCCGGCTTTCTGCCCGTCAGCCAGGGCAGTCTGATGATGGATGGCGTCGATCATACCCAAAGCGTGCCCGCTCAGCGCCCGGTATCGATGCTGTTTCAGGAAAACAACCTGTTTCCGCATCTCAGCGTGGAACAGAATCTGGGGCTGGGCTTACATCCCGGGCTCAGGCTGACTGCGGACCAGCGTCAGCAGGTCGCCACCATTGCACAGCAGGTCGGGCTCAGTGAGATGCTGTCGCGCCTGCCAGGCCAGCTCTCAGGTGGACAACGTCAGCGCGTAGCGCTGGCACGCTGCCTGCTGCGCGAGCGGCCGGTATTACTGCTGGATGAACCTTTCTCGGCGCTTGATCCGGCACTGCGTGGCGAGATGCTCAACCTGGTGCGTACCGTCTGCGAAGCCCGTGAAATCACATTACTTATGGTGTCGCACAGTCTTGAAGATGCGCAGCAGATTGCGCCACGCAGCGTGGTGGTGGTAGATGGACGGGTTTACTGGGATGGCGCAACGGACCGGCTGCTGTCAGGGGACGTGCGGGAAGCCGATGTGCTCGGCATCCCACGTCGTTAACCGATAAAGACCTGCCACAGCAGGTGGCGGAAAACTGGCATCATCGGGTGAAACTGAATACCGACGAAGGCCGCAACGGCCACGACCAGGCCCAGTGGCGCGAGCCAGCGCAGTCGTTCAGGCGGCAAATACGCGGTGGCCCAGTCGCGGGTCTTTTCACCGCGCCACCAGCGCCAGCACAGCCAGCATCCCAGCCACACCACAAGGGCAACGGCAACCAGCAGCCAGATAAAGTGACCGCCCTGGGCTTCTTTCGGGACATCAATCGCCACGCCTGCCAGAATCCCCGGCAACAGATAAAGCGGGGGCCATAAAATACAGCCGATCAGATTGGGGGGCAGAAACTTGCGTACCGGCAATTCCAGCATACCTGCCGCCAGCGGGATCAGCGGGCGAGTGGGTCCCACAAAACGGCCGACCAGAATGGTAAACATGCTGTGCTGATACAGCGCATGTTCGGTTTTATCCAGCAGCCCATTGTATTTTTGCAGGTATTTCCAGCGATGAAGCGGCCCCTGAAATTTCCAGCCAATCCCGTAAGAAACCCAGTCGCCAAGCAGACAACCGACGAAGCCAGCGGCCCATGCGGGATACAAACCGATCTGCCCACTGCCCACCAGCGCGCCAAGGCTCGCCATCATCACGGTGCCGGGGAGCAGCAGCCCCACAAACGCCAGTGACTCCAGAAACGTCACCAGCGCCACGGCAAACAGCGCCCACTCCAGCGACTGTGTAATCAGGTGTTGAACCCAGGCTTCCATATCAATCCTCAGAAAAAGCAGAAGGCTGGATTGTCCAGAGCAGACATCACAGCGTCAAGGCAAGAATTGTAGGCCAATATTGACAAAACGCACCGGGAGACACTGTATAAATATCCATGTTATACTTTTTAACCGCATGTCCGATTCGCTATCAGCCTGGAGAATACGTGAATAAGCCCCGCGCAGGGTTTCTGCTGAGCCGTCACTGGCGCGATACGCCGCAAGGCACCGAAATTACGCTCTGGCTGGCCACCGATGACGGTGCTCAGCGCGTCGTGCTGCCCGTGCAGGAATCGGTGACGTTTATTCCCTGCGAGTACCAGGCGCAGGTCGAAACGCTGCTACAGGACGAGCGCCAGGTGCGCATGCAGCCTCTCCAGTTAACCGATTTTCGCCGCCGGCCGGTATTTGGCCTTTACTGCCGCCAGCATCGCCAGCTTCAGTGGATTGAAAAGAAACTGCGCGAAAACGGCATTCCCCTTTACGAATCCGATATTCGTCCGCCTGAACGCTATCTGATGGAACGGTTTATCACCGCGCCCGTGTGGTTCGATGGTGACGCGCAGGGCGATGCGCTGGTTAACGCCCGGCTCAAACCGCATCCTGACTACCGCCCACCGCTGAAATGGGTCTCACTGGATATCGAAACCACCCAGCATGGCGAGCTTTACTGCATTGGCCTTGAAGGCTGCGGCCAGCGTCAGGTTTACATGCTGGGACCGCCTAACGGCGATGCCAGCGCACTGGATTTCGAACTCATTTACCTGGAAACCCGCCCTCAACTGCTGGAGGCGCTCAATCGCTGGTTTGCCGACCACGACCCCGATGTGGTGATCGGCTGGAACGTGGTGCAGTTTGACCTGCGCGTTCTGCAGAAACATGCCGACCGCTATGGCATTCCGTTACGCCTGGGCCGCCAGCAGGCTGTACTAGAATGGCGTGAGCACGGTTTTAAACCCGGCGTGTTTTTTGCCCAGGCGACAGGTCGGCTGATCATTGACGGTATTGATGCGCTGAAATCCGCCTTCTGGGATTTCCCCTCTTTTAGTCTGGAGTCGGTTTCACAACAACTGCTCGGCGAAGGCAAAGCTATTGATAACCCGTGGCAGCGCATGGAAGAGATAAACTGGCGTTTTGCCAACGATAAACCGGCGCTGGCACGCTATAACCTGAAGGACTGCGAGCTGGTCACACGCATCTTCCATAAAACCGAGATCATGCCGTTTTTGCTGGAGCGCGCCGCCGTTAACGGGCTGGCGGTCGATCGCCACGGCGGCTCTGTGGCGGCCTTCAGCCATCTGTATATTCCCCGCATGCATCGGGTCGGTTTTGTCGCCCCCAATCTCGGCGATGTTGCGCCGGAAGCCAGCCCCGGCGGCTATGTGATGGATTCCCGGCCAGGCCTGTATGATTCCGTTTTGGTGCTGGATTACAAAAGTCTTTATCCCTCGATTATCCGCACCTTTCTGATCGATCCCGTCGGCCTCATCGAAGGGCTGGCGCACCCAACGGATGCGGATTCGGTGCCCGGCTTTCGTGAGGCGCGCTTCTCACGCGAAACGCATTGCCTGCCCGCGATTGTGGAACAGATTTGGCAGGGACGCGAAACCGCGAAAAAACAGGGCAATAAGCCCCTGTCGCAGGCCCTGAAAATCATTATGAATGCGTTTTATGGCGTGCTGGGCACCAGCGCCTGCCGCTTTTTTGATCCTCGCCTGGCCTCGTCGATTACGCTGCGCGGTCATGCCATCATGCAGCAAACCCGCGAGCTTATTGAAGCAGAAGGCTATGATGTGATTTATGGCGATACGGATTCTACCTTTGTCTGGCTGAAGTCCGCCCGGGATGAAGCCGAGGCGGAAGCAACAGGCCGCGCACTGGCCGCGAAGGTCAATGACTGGTGGCGTGAACATCTCCAGCAGCAATATGGCCTGATGAGCGCACTCGAACTGGAATATGAAAATCACTTTTGCCGTTTCCTGATGCCAACCATTCGCGGTGCGGAACAGGGCAGTAAGAAACGCTACGCGGGATTAATTCGTGAAGGCGACAGTGAACGTATGGTGTTTAAAGGGCTGGAGTCCGTCCGGACCGACTGGACGCCACTGGCGCAGCAGTTTCAGCAGGAACTCTACAGCCGGATATTTCATCGTCAGCCCTGGGAAGAGTACGTCCGCACAACCGTAACACAGCTGCTGGCGGGCGAACTGGACGATCAGCTCATTTATAAGAAACGCCTGCGTCGTCCGCTGAAGGAGTATGAACGCAATGTGCCGCCTCACGTGCGCGCCGCCCGTCTGGCGGATGAACACAACCGTAAACTGGGTCGGCCGCTGCAATATCAGACCGGTGGCCGCATTCGCTATGTGATAGCGACGGGCGGCCCCGAACCCGTTGAAGCCCGGACCACGCCGCTCGACTACGATCACTACGTCACGAAACAGCTGCAACCTGTTGCCGAAGGCATTTTGCCTTTCGTCGAGGGTGACTTTGCTACACTGATTACCGGGCAACTGGGGCTTTTTTGACAGGTGACGAATGCCCTGCCATCCAGTACCATAACGCCCTTCCTCAAAACTCACTGCTCTGACATACGCACCAGGCCCCTTTTGCCTGGTTGACATGCTATTGCCTGAGAATGGGGAACACCTTCAAAAACGTTAAAAATTCGAGCAAAAATTATATGGTTTTTACATTAGGTCAGCGTTGGATTAGTGATACAGAAAGTGAACTGGGATTAGGTACCGTGGTGGCGATCGATACTCGCATGATCACGCTGCTCTTCCCGGCCACAGGGGAAAATCGCCTCTACGCTCGCAGCGACTCGCCCGTCACCCGCGTGATTTTTAACCCGGGCGATACCGTGACCAGCCATGAGGGCTGGCAAATGCGGGTGGATGAAGTCCGTAATGACAATGACCTGATAACCTATATCGGTACGCGCCTGGATACTGAAGAAACCAACGTGATGCTGCGTGAAGTCATGCTCGACAGCAAACTGGTGTTCAGCAAGCCCCAGGATCGTCTGTTCGCTGGCCAGCTCGATCGCATGGATCGCTTCGCCCTGCGTTTTCGTGCGCGTAAATATCAAAGTGAACAGTACCGCCTGCCCGTCAGTGGCCTGCGTGGGATGCGTACCAACCTGATTCCCCACCAGTTGCATATCGCCCATGATGTGGGCCGTCGCCATGCACCGCGCGTTCTGCTGGCGGATGAAGTGGGTCTGGGTAAAACCATCGAAGCCGGTATGATCATTCAGCAGCAGCTGTTGGCTGGCCGCGCTGAGCGCGTACTGATTGTGGTACCAGAAACGCTGCAACATCAGTGGCTGGTTGAAATGCTGCGCCGCTTCAACCTGCGCTTTGCGCTGTTCGATGACGATCGTTACGCCGAAGCCCAGCACGACAGCGACAATGCCTTCGATACGGAACAACTGATTATCTGTTCGCTGGACTTTGTTCGTCGCAATAAGCTGCGTCTTGATAAGCTGGCCGACGCGGACTGGGATCTCCTGGTGGTCGATGAAGCGCATCACCTGGCCTGGTCTGAAGGTGAGCCAAGTCGTGAATACCAGGTCATTGAAAAGCTCGCCGAAAACACACCAGGCGTCCTGCTACTGACCGCCACGCCAGAACAACTGGGCATGGAAAGCCACTTCGCACGCCTGCGCCTGCTCGATCCCGATCGTTTCCACGACTTCGCCGCCTTCGTCGAAGAGCAACAGCATTTCCGTCCGATTGCCGATGCGGTCACCTCCCTGCTGGCGGATAATCCCATCTCGCAAGACGAGATGAATATGATCAATGAGCTGGTTGGCGAGCAGGATATCGAACCGCTGCTACAGGTCGCCAACAGTGACCGCGAGGGCAAACAAGAGGCGCGCCAGGAACTCATTTCCATGCTGATGGATCGCCACGGCACCAGCCGCGTGTTGTTCCGTAACACCCGTAACGGCGTGAAGGGCTTCCCGAAACGGGAATTGCATACCATTCGCCTGCCGTTGCCAGCTCAGTACCAGACGGCCATCAAAGTTTCCAGCATCATGGGCGCGCGTAAAAGCGCCGAAGAACGCGCGCGCGACCTGCTCTATCCGGAGCAGATTTATCAAGAGTTTGAAGGCGACACCGGCACCTGGTGGAACTTCGATCCACGTGTAGAATGGCTTATGGGCTATCTGACCAGCAACCGTAAAGAGAAGGTGCTGGTGATTTGCGCGCAGGCCGCAACCGCTCTGCAACTGGAGCAGGTATTACGCGAGCGTGAAGGTATCCGTGCCGCCGTGTTCCACGAAGGGCTGTCGATTATTGAACGCGATCGGGCTGCGGCCTGGTTTGCCTCAGAAGAAAACGGCGCACAGGTTCTGCTGTGTTCAGAAATCGGCTCTGAAGGCCGTAACTTCCAGTTCGCCAGCCGCCTGGTTATGTTCGATCTGCCGTTTAACCCGGATCTGCTGGAGCAGCGCATCGGTCGTCTGGATCGTATCGGTCAGGCGCATGACATTCAGATTCTGGTGCCATGGCTGGAAAAAACCGCTCAGGCGGTCCTGCTGCGCTGGTATCACGAAGGGCTGGATGCCTTTGAGCACACCTGTCCGACCGGCAGAACCCTCTATGACAGCGTGCACGCTGAACTGATTAATTATCTGGCTGCGCCGGAAAACAGTGAAGGCTTTGATGACTTTATCGACGCCTGCCGTAAACAGCATGACGCGCTGAAATCTCAGCTTGAACAAGGTCGGGATCGGTTACTGGAGTTGAACTCGAACGGCGGCGACGCCGCGCAGATGCTGGCGAATACCATTGCCGAGCAGGATAACGACACCGAGCTGGTCAACTTTGCCCTGAATCTGTTTGATATCGTGGGCATCAATCAGGAAGATCGTAGCGATAACCTGATTGTGCTGACGCCGTCAGATCATATGCTAGTCCCGGATTTCCCGGGCTTACCTGAAGACGGTTGCACCATCACGTTCAACCGCGATCAGGCCCTGTCGCGTGAAGATACCCAGTTTATTACCTGGGAACATCCGCTGATCCGTAACGGCCTGGATCTGATCCTGTCGGGCGACACGGGCAGTTGTGCGCTGTCGCTGCTGAAGAATAAGGCATTGCCTGTCGGCACGCTGCTGGTAGAACTGATTTACGTGGTGGAATCTCAGGCACCTAAGCATCTGCAGTTAACCCGTTTCCTGCCGCCAACGCCTGTGCGTTTGCTGTTAGATCGCAAGGGCACTAACCTGGCAGGTAAAGTGGAGTTCGAGAGCTTCAACCGTCAGTTGAATGCGGTCAACCGCCACACAGGCAGTAAGCTGGTGAACGCCGTCCAGCAGGATGTTCACGCTATTCTTACCCTGGCGGAAAAAGAAGTCGTCAGTGAAGCACGTGCCATAATCGATACGGCACGGCGTGAAGCGAGTGAAAAGCTGGGGGCCGAGTTATCGCGTCTGGAAGCCCTGAAAGCCGTCAACCCCAATATTCGTGACGATGAAGTTGACGCGCTGGAAAGCAATCGTGAGCAGGTGCTGGAAAGTCTGGATGAAGCCACCTGGCGCCTGGATGCGCTGCGTCTGATTGTGGTTACGCATCAGTAAGTTCAGGGCCGCAAGGCCCTCTTTTTTGGAATAATGTATGGAACCCTATAATCCGCCGCTTGAGCCCTGGCTGCACATTCTCTATCAGGATGCGCACATCATGGTGGTGAATAAGCCCAGCGGCCTGCTTTCCGTGCCGGGTCGACTTGAGGCGCACAAAGACAGCGTGATGACGCGGATCCAGCGGGATTATCCTGAAGCCGAATCGGTGCATCGGCTGGATATGGCCACCAGCGGCGTGATTGTCGTCGCACTGACGAAAGCCGCTGAGCGTGAACTAAAACGTCAGTTTCGCGAGCGCGAGCCCGCCAAAACCTATGTCGCTCAGGTCTGGGGACATCTGGCAGAGGAAAAAGGCCTGGTGGATTTGCCCTTGATTTGTGACTGGCCCAACCGGCCAAAACAGAAAGTGTGTTTTGAGACGGGTAAGTCGGCACAAACCGAGTATCAGGTGGTGGAATATCGGGACGATAACAGCGCACGCGTCACGTTGAAGCCCATTACCGGCCGTTCGCACCAGTTGCGCGTGCATATGCTGGCGCTGGGCCATCCGATACTTGGGGACGGGTTTTATGCTCACCCAGAAGCCAGGGCAATGGCAAGCCGGCTTCTGCTGCATGCCGAATCGCTGACCATCACGCATCCTGCTTTTGGCAGTGCGATGACCTTCAAGCAGCCCGCCGATTTCTGACCGGCCCGTTTATGACTCGCGCCCCGCGGATGAATCACCGGGGCGCCGCCGCTTACTTAAAGCCTTTTTCTTTGCGAATCAGATCGTAAGCCGACTGAATGTCCTGCGCTTTCTGTTTGGCCATTTCCATCATTTCTGGCGGTAATCCTTTTGCCACCAGCTTATCGGGATGGTGCTCACTCATCAGTTTGCGATAGGCTCGCTTGATGGTAGTGGCATCATCACTGCTTTTCACGCCCAGCACATTACAGGCATCGTCCAGCGTAGGACCGCGTTGTGCCTGCTGGAAACCGCCTTGAGAATAACTGCGGCCGCCGCCAAACTGCTGGCCGCCTTCCATCATGCGCAGAAACTGATCGAACTGGCTGTGTGAAATGCCCAACTCTTCACCAATAACGTACAGGACCTGACGTTCGTTGGGATGCAGTGTGCCGTCGGCAAACGCGGCCTGAATCTGAATTTCCAGAAACATCCGAATCAGGTCAAAACGACCAAAGCAGGCACTGCGTAATTCGCGCAGTTTGGTCCGCAACGGATATTCGCCCTGTTTGCCCTCACGAAAAGCACGTTGTGCGGCAGTACGCGCCTCACCGTGAAGCTGCATGCGGTCCATAAACAGAGACGCAATCTGGATGTCCGCTTCCGTTACGCGCCCTTTCGATTTGGTTAAATGCCCCATCACCTGAAACGTGGTGCTGAAAAACAGTGACTGTCGGGTCTGGGTGTTTGAAAAGTACGCCTTGCTTTGTGCGCCGCGAACCTTGTCAAATCCATGCCCAATGATCAGGCCGATTACAATTCCCCAAAAGCCCGCGCCAGACAATAATCCCAGCACCAGACCTATAACTTTTCCCCAGTAGCGCATAAACTCCTCAATTCGCCATGCTTACGGCTGAAAATTGCATTATCATACCTGTCATTTATCTCAGCGCCTAACGGCAGCGCGGACAGAAAAGGATTAACACTGGCGCAACGCCAGGCAGTGCGTTAGTCTCTGACCCGATTGTCGGCATGATGCCAGTTTTCATGGAATTCTCGATACCGCGTATGAAAAAACGTATACCTACTCTGCTGGCCACCCTGATCGGCGCAGCCATTAGCCAGCAAGCCTTCGCCGACGATTTAATGTCGCAGTGTATGTTAGGCGTGCCGAGTTATAATCGCCCTCTGGTCAATGGCGATCCCAATCAGTTGCCCGTTACTATTCACTCGGATTCCGTGAAAGGCAACTATCCTGATGATGCCATTTTCAAAGGTGATGTAGACGTCAGCCAGGGCAACAGCCGCATGCTGGCTGATGAGGTGCAACTTCACCAACGCCAGCCAGAAGGTCAGACGACGCCCGTCCGGACCGTCGATGCGCTAGGTAATGTGCACTACGACGATAATCAGGTCATCCTGAAAGGTCCGAAAGCCTGGTCGAATCTTAACACCAAAGATACTAACGTCTGGGACGGTGATTATCAGATGGTCGGCCGCCAGGGGCGGGGTACAGGCGATCAAATGAAGCTGCGTGGACAAAACCGTTACACCATCATGGAAAACGGCACCTTCACGTCCTGTCTGCCCGGCAGTAACAGCTGGAGCGTGGCGGGGTCCGAAATCATTCAGGATCGCCAGGAAGAAGTGGCAGAGATCTGGAACGCGCGCTTTAAGCTTGGCCCGGTTCCGGTGTTTTACAGCCCGTATCTGCAGTTGCCGCTGGGCGATCGGCGCCGCTCAGGCTTCCTGATCCCTAATGCCAAATACGGCAGCAGTAACGGTTTCGAGTTTATTCTGCCTTACTACTGGAACATCGCGCCTCAGGCCGATGCCACCATTACGCCGCACTATATGAGTAAACGTGGTCTGCAATTGCAGAACGAATTCCGTTACCTCACAGAAGCGGGCGCAGGCCTGGTCGAATTTGACTATCTGGCCTCAGACAAGCAGTACGACAATGATAAAGCGTTACGTCAAATCGCGCAGAACGACAGTTCTGATCGCTGGTTGTTTTACTGGCGTCATGCCGGTGTATATGACCAGCACTGGCGCTTTAACGCCGACTATACCAAAGTCAGCGATCCGTTCTATTTCAACGATTTGACGTCACCCTATTACACGTCCACCGACGGCTATGCCTCACAGAAATTTAGCGTCGGTTATGCGGATACTAACTGGGACGCAACCCTGTCGACCAAAGATTTCCAGATTTTTGGTAATACCAGTAACAGCAATGTCTATCGTGCCTTCCCGCAACTTGACCTGAACTGGTACCAGAACGATGTCGGTCCGTTCGACACGCGGGTCTATGCTCAGGCTGTGAAATTTGTCAATGTAAACAGCAAGTTCCCTGAAACCACGCGTTTACATGTTGAACCTACGCTCGATCTGCCGTTATCAAACAGCTGGGCCAGCCTGGATACTGAAGCCAAATTTCTGGCCACGCACTATCAGCAAAAAGATGTTGATTACTACAACGCTAACTTTGCCCCCACCAGCACTACCAGCGGTGTCCTGAAAGACTCCGTCAACCGCACATTACCGCAGTTTAAAGTCGATGGGCGCATGGTATTTGATCGTGATATGGACTGGGCGCAGGGTTACACCCAAACGCTGGAGCCAAGGGTTCAGTACCTGTATATCCCGTATCGGGACCAGAGCGACATCTATCCTTACGACTCCACGCTGCTGCAAACGGACTACACCGGCCTGTTCCGCGATCGCTCTTACAGCGGTCTGGATCGCATCGCCTCAGCGAACCAGGTCGCGACCGGTGTGACTACACGAATTTATGATAATGATCTGGTTGAACGTTTTAACGTTTCTGTGGGTCAAATCTATTCGTTCACGCCTTCGCGTACAGGCGTTAACCAGACCAATAAAGATGACGATACCGGCAGTCTTCTTTGGGCCGGGGATACGTACTGGAAGATCAGCGAACGCTGGGGCGTGCGTGGCGGGCTGCAATACGATACCCGCCTGAATAACGTGGCGCAGGGCAATACCGTGCTGGAATACCGTCGTGATGCTGACCGTATGGTGCAGTTGAGCTACCGTTACAGCAGCCCGGAGTATGTTGCTTCTGCGCTTAACGACAGCTCACTGGTGAATAACCCGATTTATAAAAACGGGATTTCACAGGTTGGCACCACGGCAAGTTGGCCAATTCATGATGCCTGGTCGGTGGTTGGCGCGTATTACTACGATACGCGCAATAATCGCCCGGCATCACAGCTGGTTGGCCTGCAGTACAGCTCGTGTTGCTACGCGATTCGTCTGGGATATGAACGTAAAATCAACGGTTGGGAAAACAACGACAGTAAGTACGACAACCAAATCTCATTCAACATTGAGTTACGTGGCCTGAGCTCGAATTATGGCCTGGGCACTGGCCAGATGCTGAGTCAGGGGATCATCCCTTACCAGCGTGCATTCTGATGTTGTGATGTTTGACAGGCAATCCCGCAGTGCGGAACCAATAATGGATAAAGTATGAAGAACTGGAGAATGCTGATTCTTGGTGTGGCGATCAGTGCCAACACCGTGTTCGCAGCACCACAAGTGGTTGATAAAGTTGCAGCTGTGGTTAATAACGGCGTGGTCCTTGAGAGTGACGTGGACAGCATGATGAACACCGTTAAATCTCAGGCGAAACAGGCCGGCCAGCAGCTACCGGACGATAAAACCTTACGCCATCAGATCCTTGAGCGTGAGATTATGGACGCGATCATTCTGCAGTTAGGCGATAAAGCCGGTTTGCAAATCAGCGATCAGCAGCTGGATCAGGCCATTCAGAATATTGCCGCACAAAACCACATGACCCTCGATCAACTGCGCAGTCGTCTGGCCTATGACGGTATGGACTACAACACGTATCGGTCGCAGATTCGTAAAGAGATGCTGATCTCTGAAGTCCGTAATAACGAAGTCCGCCGTCGCGTCACCATCCTGCCGCAGGAAGTGGATACGCTGGCAAAACAGGTGGGTGCGCAGAATACTCAAGGGACTGAGATGAATATCAGCACCATTCTTCTGCCGCTGCCTGAAAACCCGACACAACAGCAGGTTGACGACCAGGAAAAACTGGCAAAACAGCTGGTGAGCGAACTGAAGGGCGGTGCTGATTTCGGCAAACTGGCCGTTACCTACTCCGCTGACTCCCAGGCCCTGAAAGGCGGCAATATGGGCTGGTCAAAAATTGAAGAGCTGCCGACGCTGTTTGCTCAGGCTCTGGCCACGGCGAAAAAAGGCGATATCGTTGGTCCGATTCGTTCCGGTGTGGGCTTCCATATTCTGAAAGTGAACGATTTGCGTGGCGAAAGCAAAAACATCTCTGTCACCGAGGTGCATGCACGCCATATTCTGCTGAAGCCGTCACCGATCATGACTGACGATCAGGCCCGCGCGAAGCTGGAACAAATTGCCGCCGATATCCGCAGCGGTAAAACCACTTTTGCGGCCGCCGCAAAACAATTCTCTGACGATCCGGGCTCGGCTAACCAGGGCGGCGATCTGGGATGGACCTCGCCTGAAGTCTTTGACCCGGCGTTCCGCGATGCGCTACTACGCCTGAAAAAAGGGGAAATTAGCCAGCCCGTTCATTCCTCTTTCGGCTGGCATTTGATTCAGTTGCTGGACACGCGTCAGGTTGATAAAACGGATGCAGCCCAGAAAGAGCGTGCTTACCGCATGCTGTTCAACCGCAAGTTCGCGGAAGAAGCGCAGACCTGGATGCAGGAGCAACGTGCAGGGGCTTACGTGAAAATTTTGGATAACAATGCGCAGTGATTGTCGTGTGGTGATTACGCCCGGCGAACCCGCCGGGATTGGTCCCGATCTGGCTGTGCAACTGGCTCAACAGGCCTGGCCTGTTGAGCTGGTCGTTTGTGCGTCTCCCCAGCTCTTGCTGCAGCGCGCCGCATTGCTGGGTTTGCCTCTGACCCTTCGTCTTTACGATTCTGCCGAGCCTCCAGTGCCCCAGCAGGCCGGTACACTCACCGTCCTTCCCGTTGAACTCCCGCAGCCCGTCACACCCGGTACGCTTTGTGTCGACAACGGTCACTATGTACTGGAAACGCTGGCTCGCGCCTGCGACGGCTGCTTGTCCGGTGAGTTTGCTGCATTGATTACCGGCCCTGTGCATAAGGGCGTGATCAATGACGCGGGGATACCGTTTACAGGCCATACCGAATTCTTTGCCGAGCGTGCAGGCGCGCACCGCGTGGTCATGATGCTGGCAACAGAGCAGTTACGCGTCGCGCTTGCGACCACGCACCTGCCGTTAAAAGCGGTCGCTGACGCCGTCACCCGGGATTGCCTGCATGAAGTGATCACGATCCTGCATCAGGATCTCAAAGAGAAATTCGCGATCGCCCAGCCGCATATTTTTGTCTGTGGGCTGAATCCTCATGCGGGTGAAGGCGGCCACATGGGTCGGGAAGAGATAGACACGATTATCCCGGCACTGAATGAACTCCGCCAGCAGGGTATTCAGCTGACTGGCCCATTGCCCGCGGACACACTTTTCCAGCCCAAATATCTGCAACATGCCGATGCGGTGCTGGCGATGTATCACGATCAGGGCTTACCGGTCCTCAAATTTCAGGGATTTGGTCGCGCGGTGAATATTACCCTCGGCCTGCCGTTTATCCGTACCTCAGTCGATCACGGCACCGCGCTTGAACTAGCCGGGCTGGGTCAGGCTGACGCGGGCAGCTTTATCACGGCGCTTAATCTCGCCATCACTATGATCAAGAGCAGTAATGAATAATCGCGTCCATCAGGGGCACTTCGCCCGTAAACGTTTCGGGCAGAACTTCCTGAACGATCAATACATTATCGACAGCATTGTCTCCGCCATTCATCCGCAACGCGACGAAGCGTTAGTCGAGATTGGGCCGGGCCTCGGTGCCCTGACAGAACCGGTCGGCGAACGTCTCGACAGCTTAACGGTTGTGGAGCTTGACCGCGATCTGGCAGCCCGCCTGCAGACACATCCGTTTTTAGGTCCTAAGCTGACGATTTATCAGCAGGATGCCATGACTTTTGATTTTGCCGCGCTGGCTAAAGAGAAAGGCCAGCCGCTACGCGTCTTTGGTAATCTGCCCTACAACATTTCGACCCCGCTGATGTTTCATCTGTTCAGCTATACTGGTTCGATTAAAGATATGCACTTCATGCTGCAGAAAGAAGTGGTTAATCGCCTGGTGGCCGGTCCGGGCAGCAAAGCATATGGTCGCCTGAGCGTCATGGCGCAGTATTACTGCCAGGTCATCCCGGTGCTGGAAGTGCCACCGCACGCTTTTACGCCGCCTCCTAAGGTGGATTCAGCGGTAGTACGTTTGGTGCCTTTTATGACGCCACCGCATCCGGTAAAAGACGTGCGTATTTTAAGCCGTATTACCACGGAAGCGTTCGGCCAACGTCGTAAAACGCTGCGTAACAGCCTGAGCCATATGGTGACTGCGGGTGCGCTGGAAGACTTGTCGATCGATACGGGCCTGCGTGCAGAAAACGTGTCGGTTGCGCAATATTGTCAGTTAGCAAACTGGTTGGCAGACCATCTGGATAAACCGCAGGAGTAACCTATGAGTGAACCGGCCCGCGTATCGATCCACGTCCAAAGCCTTTATGTCGCCTCGCAATCCTCACCGGAAGAAGAGCGTTATGTTTTTGCTTATACCGTTACGATCCGCAATTTAGGCCGCTCCTCTGTGCAACTGCTCGGGCGCTACTGGTTGATCACCAACGGCAATGGACGTGAAACAGAAGTTCAGGGTGAAGGCGTAATCGGTGAACAACCACACATTGCGTCCGGTAGTGAATACCAATATACCAGTGGCGCGGTGCTTGAAACGCCTATGGGCACGATGCAGGGCCACTATGTGATGGTGGATGAGCAAGGCGATACGTTTCACGTCGACATCCCCGTTTTCCGCCTGGCTGTTGAAAGCCATATTCACTGAACCTGATGCCTTTCGCCCGACTAACGGGCGACTGTTTTTAGTTGGATAATTCACAATGAATACTTACCTGATTGGCGACGTTCACGGTTGTTATGATGAATTACGTGCTCTGCTAAACCAGGTGAACTATGATCCTGGTCAGGATACCTTGTGGCTGACAGGTGATCTGGTCGCACGTGGGCCCGGCTCGCTGGAGGTACTACGCTACGTCAAATCGCTGGGAGACAGCGTTCGCCTGGTTCTGGGCAATCACGATCTGCATTTGCTGGCCGTTTATGCCGGCATCAGCCGCAATAAACCTAAAGATCGCCTGACGCCACTGCTGGAAGCGGAAGACGCAGATGAATTGATCAACTGGCTACGTCGGCAGCCTCTGCTGCAGGTTGATGAAGAAAAGAAGCTGGTGATGGGCCATGCGGGCATTACGCCGCAGTGGGATCTGGAGACGGCGCAACGCTGCGCGCGTGAAGTCGAAGCCGTCCTGGCCAGTGACAGCTATCCGCTGTTCCTTGATGCCATGTATGGCGACATGCCGAATAACTGGAGCGAATCCCTGTCCGGCCTGGCGCGGCTACGTTTCTCTACTAACGCGCTGACCCGTATGCGTTTTTGCTTCCCAAACGGACAGCTCGATATGATTTGTAAGGATGCGCCTGAATCAGCGCCGCCACCGCTTAAACCCTGGTTTACGATTGAAGGGCCCGTTGCCCGCGATCACACCATTGTGTTTGGGCACTGGGCATCACTGGAAGGCAAAGGGACACCAGAGGGCATTATCGGTCTGGATACCGGTTGCTGCTGGGGTGGGAATCTGACCCTGCTGCACTGGGAAACGCAGCGTTATTATGTTCAGCCTTCCAACCGCCAGCTTTCTGTACCAGACGATCTGTCACCCCAACAGTCAGCCAGCTGATCCACCGCCATAAAAACGCCTTGTCCCAACAACAAGGCATTTTTCGATCCCCCATTAACGACGTCGTTCGAGGATCTCGAAGCAGTAGCTGTGCGAATTCTGCTCGTCAGCGTCATGGAATTCGCTAAAGGTAGAATGCCATTCATCCGGTTCGTAGTCCGGGAACTGGGTATCCCCTTCTACTTCAGCATCAATATGCGTCAGATAAAGGCGGTCAGCGCGGGCTAACATCTGTTCATAAATGCGGCCGCCGCCAATGACCATGATCTCTTCAGCTTCACCCGCAGCATTTACTGCGTCATCCAGCGACGTTACCCAGGTAACGCCTTCTGCGTGACCGGGTTTACTGCTGACCACAATATTCAACCGGCCCGGTAAAGGCCGGCCGATCGATTCAAAAGTCAGCCTGCCCATAATGACGGGCTTTTTTAGTGTGTTGCGCTTAAACCACGCCAGATCTGCAGGCAGGTCCCACGGCATGGCGTTTTCCATTCCAATAATGCGATCTGCTGCTAATGCCGCGATAAGACTAATCATGTTAAAAAGCTCGCTGAAAAAAAACAGGCGCCATGATACGTAAAGGTTAAACCTTCGTCGATAGCAGGAACGGGCTTCTTAAATAAAGCGGCATAGACACCGCCTTTCAGAGTTTGTACAGGGTTTTACTCCGCAAAAATCGCGGTTATAACCCTTAAATCGCCAGATAATGACGCGAGTGCGTGATAAACACAGAGAATAAAACGGCTCCAGACGGAGCCGTTGGGATTATCAGAAATCGTAGCGGAAGCGAACCAGATTCATGTCGCCCTGATTATCCGTGCTGGACGTGAAGACATGTTCGTAATCCACACGGAAACCATAGTCAAGGAACAGCGTTACGCCCAGACCATTGTCGATGCGCTGGTAGTTACGGCCATTCGCATATTCTAAACGGTCACCCATGACATAAGGCTGAACGGCTTTGACACCATATTGCGCCACCGGGATTTTATATCCGGCGTAATATTCGATGCCCCAGGCATCATCCGCAAAATAGTTATTCACGTTGCGCTGTTTGGTGGTCATGAAGTTTTGGTACCAGCCCCCCCCTGCTGACAGGGTCCAGTTACCTGGCGTCCAGCTCAATGCTGTTCCAAAAATATTTTGGTCGTAATCTTTACTGTTGCCAGTAGCAGGATTACGCATGCTGGCGCGGGTGTAGTTCCAGGCCGTGCCCCATGCCAGGGTAGGCGTAATATTGTAATTCACACCCAGCGAGCCACCGCCCTGGCGCTTATAGCGCAGCCCGTTGCCCGGCAGATACTCGTTATCGCTAAACAGGTAAGAGGCGTAAAGATCGACTGCCCCATAACTGTTTTTGTATTTCAGCTGCTTACGAGAACGGTAGGAACCATCGTAATCACCGTTAATGCCGTTGACCGGTGCCTGGGCCAGCATGTCGTAATCCCAGATATCCGTCTTGGCACCCACAACATCGTAATAAACGCTGTTCTGCTGACCAAAGGTTAACTGGCCCCAGGTCTTACTTTTCAGGCCGGTATAAAGCTGGCGGCGAGTAGTCTCGTGCGCACCTTTAGCGTAGTGATTATCCCAGTTGAACACGGCCGGAATATTAACGCCCAGTTCATAGTAGCTGGTCCAGCTAATATCATCGAACAGGTAGTAGTCGGCGCTGAAACGGAAACGGGATCCGCCGTCAAAGCCATTACGCTTGTAAGATTTATCGTTGACGCCGGTTTGATGATTAAACTGGGGGCGAATGCTGCCACCAAATTTGAAATCGAGACGGCTAAGGGGATCGCCTGCTTGTGGGTCTTGTTTAAGAAGAGTGATTTCAGCCTGGCTGGAAAACGTGACCAGAGCCAACAGTGCAGCCACTGCACTCAGTGCAAAATTACGCGCTTTCATTGTTATGAATATCCTGTTTACGCTCTCTTCATGAGCGGGCAGGATATTACATTGGCCATGCATGACTTGGTAGTACTTTGTATTATAAATTTGTGCGAAAAAGCGAATCAGGCATGATTTGATAATATTTAAATCAAATTTCTTAAATTGTTTACCCACCTCTCTCTTTTGCCGGAATCGTATCAGACATCGTACGGCTTTTTTGCTTCAGTCATTTCCTGAAAAACGGTAAGAGAAACAGGCACGCCTGGTAACTGTTATTGAAGATAAGACGCGTTCTCATAACGCACTGACTTCAGATAATGACGCGTCCATTAGGCACAGCATGGCACCATCTGTTTTTGTACTCTCCTGACATCGAACCATAGGAATAATAGAGAGGAACCTGTTTATCAGACGCCTCCTGATGCAAAGAGGTAAGATTCTTCCACATCAGCATCGTCCCCACTGCGCCCGCATTGCTGTCCATCCGGTAGCCAATATTGATAAAGTCCACAAACATGCCAACCTGGCTATTTACAGAGACCAGTAATTGCAGCCCGATTGGCTCATTGTTCAGGAACATCATATGCCCTTTGAAGCAGTGCTGGAACTCACGGAAAAAGGCTTTATTGATGTCTCTTTCAGCAATTGGCTGCTCCCGTCTCGCGCGATATAACGCTTCGAAAACCTCAAAAATATGCTCACCCTCAAGATGATTTACATTAAGCAAACTTCCGCCATCAGCGAGGAATTTTCTTAATTCGCGTTCGCGGGTTGAGACAGTTTTTCGTGAGAAGTCGACAGCAGGATTTTTCGTCAATGCTGCTTTATTCTTGCTCAACAAACGATAAGACGCATTAAGAAACGTATTACCGTGCAGATGATGCAACGACTTACAACGAAAAGGCAAAAGGACCTTTGTTTTGGTGTCGCGACAAAAGGGTATATAAACGGATGTTGATGGAGTCAGTAGCGCAGGAAGCGAACGCTGAGGGTTTTTACCATCGTTAGCGAGCCAGCCTTTTTCAACGCAAACGCTCCCTGCCACAGTCCCTTTCACCTTATAGGCATAAAACGTGAAAGGCTGCTGATGGCGCATCCGGAAAGCGATAAATTCCGGCGCTGACTCACAGTTGTACCCAAAATCATCACACGCTTTTTGATAGTCGTTAAAAGAGCACTGCTCCCATTTGAAAAATTTGGGGATCAACATGGCAAATACGCACTTATATTAGCGAAAAAGGTTCACAGTACCTGTCGGCACGCCGGAACAGCATGGCCTTAACCAATTCCGCATTGTAATGTTAAGCACAACAACAGAACAGTTTGTTATTCGCGACTTTATATAATAATGGCCTCCCGTTTAGATTTCGTTGATTTTTTAGCAATGGTTTAAAATAACAGGGCGAAACCTGACGAGTAATATTAAAAACAAGAGTAACGAGAAAAATAAACAATTTGATGAATAGCTAGCTAAAACCAATTAAATATGAAAAACAAATTAACTTATAATTAATCTTTTTTAAATGGATGATCCATTGGCAACACAGCATTCTTATTTTTTATAAAATAAACTTTTCATCTGATTCAGAGCAGATCTGGAATATTACAGCGCCGTTTAAACCTGTGGGCTGTGATGACGCATGGCCGAGAGCCACAGCCGCATTTAGACGGGGTGCGAATGGTGGCGTGAGACAGAAAAGGCGCGCTGGTCAGGCTGTTGCAATACAACACTCTCTGCATCAGCTTTACAGGCACATCGTGTAAACACATGCGATGTGAACTGGACGTACTGCAAAAAAAAGCCCCTGCCAGAAGTGCTCTGCTTATGGCAGATGCTCCCGACAGGGGCCTGAGCGCTCAGTCTGCGCTATTTATGCGCAAGGATTTGCGCATGCATCTCCTGCACCGAAATGACTTTTTCGGTTGGATCGGCATTTAGCGCCATTGCCGTTGCGAAGCCACCGTTCAGCGTCGTGTCGTAATGCACCTTATATTGCAGTGCGCTGCGACGAATCAGCTTGGAGTCTTCAATCGCCTGACGACCTGCTGTGGTATTTACGATATAGGCGTACTCACCGTTTTTCAGGCGGTCCTGAATGTGCGGGCGGCCTTCGTGAACCTTATTCACCAAACGCGGGTTAATACCGGCCTCGCCCAGTACCACAGCCGTACCGTGCGTCGCATCCAGTTCAAAACCAAACTTCTGCAACTTCGCCGCGAGGTCAACGATACGTTTCTTGTCGCCTTCACGAACGGACAGCAGCGCACGTCCGGTTTTCTTCATGTTGCTTTGCGCACCCAGCATCGCCTTGGCAAACGCCTCGGCAAAGGTACGGCCCACGCCCATGACTTCCCCGGTTGAACGCATTTCAGGTCCCAGAATCGGGTCAACGCCCTGGAATTTGTTAAACGGCAGCACCACTTCTTTGACAGAGTAGTAAGGTGGAATCACCTCTTTGGTGACGCCCTGCTCCGCCAGCGTTTTGCCTGCCATTACGCGGGCTGCCACTTTTGCCAGCGGAACGCCGGTTGCTTTTGACACGAACGGGACGGTACGCGCCGCACGCGGGTTAACTTCAATCAGGTAAACTTCGTTGTCTTTGACCGCAAACTGTACGTTCATCAGGCCACGCACATTCAGCTCAAACGCCAGTTTTTCAACCTGCTGACGCATGACATTCTGAATATCCTGACTCAAAGTGTAGGCCGGCAGAGAACAGGCCGAGTCACCCGAGTGAACGCCAGCCTGCTCGATATGTTCCATGATACCGCCGATCAGCACGCGCTCACCGTCGCAGATAGCATCCACATCGACTTCGACGGCATCATCCAGGAAGCGATCCAGCAAGACCGGCGCATCGTTGGACACTGACACCGCCGTCTGGAAATAGCGTTTCAGGTCGATTTCGTCGTAGACAATTTCCATGGCGCGTCCGCCCAGGACATAAGACGGGCGGACCACCAGCGGATAACCAATGCCCGCCGCTTTTTCAACCGCCTGCTCCAGCGTGGTGACGGTGGCGTTAGCTGGCTGCTTCAGACTCAGACGGTCAACCGCCTGCTGAAAACGTTCACGGTCTTCTGCGCGATCGATGGCATCCGGGCTGGTGCCAATGACCGGCACACCTGCCGCTTCCAGCGCGCGAGCCAGTTTCAGTGGCGTTTGTCCACCGTACTGCACGATAACGCCTTTCGGTTTTTCGATGCGCACGATTTCCAGCACGTCTTCCAGCGTGACAGGTTCAAAGTAGAGGCGGTCAGAAGTGTCGTAATCGGTGGACACGGTTTCCGGGTTACAGTTGACCATGATGGTTTCATAGCCATCTTCACGCAGCGCCAGTGCTGCGTGGACACAGCAGTAGTCAAACTCAATGCCCTGACCAATACGGTTTGGTCCGCCACCCAGCACCATAATCTTGTCGCGATCCTGATTAGGATGAGCTTCGCACTCTTCTTCATAGGTGGAGTACATATAAGCGGTGTCTGTTGCAAATTCCGCCGCACAGGTATCCACGCGCTTATAGACTGGGTGAAGATGATGCTGCTGACGCAGTTTACGAATCTCGCCTTCCGCGACGCCCGCCAGGGCTGCCAGACGTGCGTCGGCAAAACCTTTGCGCTTCAGCGCGCGCAGGAAATCCGCGTTAAGGCCATTGATGCCTTCACGCGCTACCTGCTCTTCCAGGCGAACCAGCTCTTCAATCTGCACCAGGAACCAGCGATCAATATTGGTAAGATTAAATACGCCATCGACCGACATGCCTGCACGGAACGCGTCCGCGATGTACCAGATACGATCCGAACCGGCATCTTTCAGCTCACGACGAATGCGGGTCAACGCTTCCGCATCATCCAGATGCACTTTCGGGTCAAAACCATTAGCTCCCACTTCCAGACCACGCAGTGCTTTCTGCACCGACTCCTGGAAAGTACGGCCAATCGCCATGACTTCACCCACCGATTTCATCTGGGTGGTCAGACGGTCATTCGCACCGGCAAATTTTTCAAAGTTGAAGCGAGGAATTTTTGTCACGACATAATCGATAGACGGCTCGAACGAGGCTGGTGTGCGTCCCCCAGTGATATCGTTCATCAGCTCATCCAGCGTAAAGCCTACCGCCAGTTTCGCGGCCACTTTGGCAATCGGGAATCCGGTGGCCTTCGATGCCAGCGCTGAAGAGCGTGACACACGCGGGTTCATCTCGATGACGATCAGACGGCCATTTTTCGGGTTCACCGCGAACTGGACGTTGGAGCCACCGGTTTCCACGCCGATCTCACGCAGTACCGCCAGCGAGGCGTTACGCATGATCTGGTACTCTTTGTCGGTCAGCGTCTGTGCGGGCGCCACCGTAATGGAGTCACCGGTGTGAATGCCCATGGCGTCAAAGTTTTCGATAGAGCAGACAATGATGCAGTTGTCGTTTTTGTCACGCACAACTTCCATCTCATACTCTTTCCAGCCAATCAGCGATTCGTCGATTAACAGCTCGTTGGTGGGCGAAAGATCGAGTCCGCGTTCGCAGATCTCTTCAAACTCTTCGCGGTTATACGCGATACCGCCACCGGTGCCGCCCATAGTGAACGACGGACGAATAATGCAGGGGAAGCCGACATCGGCAGCCACCGCCAGCGCTTCTTCCATCGTATGTGCGATACCGGAGCGCGCCGTATCCAGACCAATGCTTTTCATCGCCACGTCGAAGCGGCGGCGGTCTTCCGCTTTATCAATCGCATCGGCCGTGGCACCGATCATGGTTACGCCAAACTCGTCAAGAACGCCCTGACGTTCCAGCTCCAGCGCACAGTTCAGCGCCGTCTGGCCGCCCATGGTTGGCAACACCGCATCCGGGCGCTCTTTCTCAATAATCTTACGTACTACTTCCCAGTGAATCGGCTCGATGTAGGTTGCATCGGCCATTTCCGGGTCGGTCATAATGGTCGCCGGGTTCGAGTTCACCAGAATGACGCGGTAACCCTCTTCGCGCAGGGCTTTACAGGCCTGGGCACCGGAATAGTCGAATTCGCAGGCCTGACCGATCACAATCGGACCGGCACCAAGAATCAGGATGGATTTTATATCTGTACGTTTTGGCATGATTAGCTCCTGATTACTTTGCTTTCGAACGGAATGCGTCAATCAACTCGATAAAGTGGTCAAATAACGGTGCGGCATCACCCGGCCCCGGGCTGGCTTCAGGATGGCCCTGGAAGCTGAACGCAGGCTTGTCGGTGCGATGGATACCCTGCACGGTTTTATCAAACAGCGAAATATGCGTTACCCGCAGACTGGCGGGCAGATGGGTTTCATCCACCGCAAAGCCGTGGTTCTGTGCCGTAATCATGACGCGATTGTTATCGAGATCTTTCACCGGGTGGTTACCACCGTGGTGACCCAGCTTCATTTTTACGGTTTTTGCGCCGCTGGCCAGTGCCAGCAACTGGTGGCCAAGGCAAATGCCAAACACCGGAATGTCGGTTTTCAGAAAGGCTTCAATCGCCTCGATGGCGTAATCGCAGGGCTCCGGATCACCCGGACCGTTTGACAGGAAGATACCATCCGGATTCATCGCCAGAACGGTTTCGGCGGGCGTTTTAGCCGGGACAACCGTCAGACGGCAGCCGCGGTCGACCAGCATGCGCAGAATATTGCGCTTAGCACCATAATCGTAAGCCACAACATGGTAGGGCAGCGCTTCTGCTGACGTCTGCGCAGGTAAATCCCCTTCCAGCGTCCAGCTCCCCTGCAACCAGGTATAGGTTTCTGCCGTCGTCACTTCCTTCGCCAGATCCATCCCTTTCAACCCCGGGAAGGCCTGCGCTTTCTGTAAGGCCAGAGCGGCATCCGGATTGTCGCCCGCGATAATGCAGCCATTCTGTGCGCCTTTCTCGCGCAGCAGACGCGTCAGCTTACGTGTATCAATATCGGCAATAGCAACAATGTTATTGCGCTGCAGATAGGCTGACAGGCTCTCTTCGCTGCGGTAGTTGCTGGCAATAAGTGGCAGGTCGCGAATGACAAGCCCCTGAGCGTGAATCTGACTGGATTCTTCATCGGCGGGGTTGGCACCAACGTTGCCGATATGGGGATAAGTGAGAGTAACGATTTGACGAGAATAGGAAGGATCAGTGAGGATTTCTTGATAACCAGTCATTGACGTATTGAAAACGACTTCCCCCACTGCCGACCCTGTAGCCCCGATGGCCCGACCGTGGAATTGGGTTCCGTCTTCCAGAACCAAGAGCGCTGACTTAATCAAAACATCCTCCAGGGAATAAACAGTCACAATATCTGCATATTAATTCATAATGATGATCTGAATCAATGCAAAAACGGCCTGAGTGGTCAATTTTTGGCAAATTGCGCGCATTCTAATGATCGCTCTGCTACTTGTCCACCCTGAAGCCACTTTTTTAACATCTTTTCAGGCTCAGAGCGGAAAAAAAGAGGATAAGGGACAAAAACAGGGACAAACATCATCGAATAATCGTTTGCTCATCGTGGAGAAGCATTATTCTGCCTTAGAAGGCTATGAATTTTGACCAAATGGTCAAAATTAACAGGTTTACCGTTAAGATGAAGAGAGAAGAAATAAGTTTATGAGCATTTATATAGAAAAAATAAACAAGAGGCTTATTTTTTTACAAAATTAAGGGCAATAATATTATTGCCCTTTTTCAATCAATGAATTAGCGATTGAAATCACCACATCACACAGGTAAAACCCATTACAAACTGGCTAAATCAAGGACATCACGCATATCGTAAAGCCCTTTTTTCTTCGCACTTACCCATAATGCCGCCTTAACCGCGCCATTAGCAAACGTCATACGGCTTGACGCCTTATGAGTAATCTCTACACGCTCTCCCTCGTCTGCAAACATGGCCGTGTGTTCGCCGACAATGTCACCGGCTCGCACTGTTGCAAAACCAATGGTTTGAGCCTTACGTTCGCCGGTGTGCCCTTCGCGACTGTAAACGGCATGATCAGCCAGTTTCCAGTCCATGGCGTCGGCAATGGCTTCCCCCATGGCCAGCGCCGTTCCTGAAGGAGCGTCCACTTTGTGACGATGATGCGCTTCGATAATCTCAATATCCGCATAATCGCCCATCACGGTAGCGGCTTTCTCCAGCAGCTTCAGAACCAGATTGACGCCAACGCTGAAGTTCGCCGCAAAGACAATCCCCGTCTCTGTTGCCGCATCACGAATCGCCGCCTTACCGGCTTCGTCAAATCCGGTCGTACCAATAATCATTGCCTTGCGGTGTTCACGGCACAGTGCCAGGTAGGCCAGCGTCCCTTCGGGACGGGTGAAATCGATTAAGACGTCAAAATCATCCATCACAGCACGCAGATCATCGACAACGGGAACGTCCAGTTTGCCCACGCCCGCCAGTTCACCAGCATCGGTGCCGATTAATGACGAGCCCGGACGTGCCAGTGCCGCGCCCAGATCCACGCCGTTGGCATGAACGACCGCCTGAATCAGGTTACGGCCCATGCGTCCCGGCGCACCCACGATGGCAATGCGGATATTCTTCATATTTATTCATTCCTAAAACAAAACTATGCATGCAAGCGCAATCAGGTTAACCATGAGATAACAACTGCGCCACTTTTTCTCGGGGATAATAAGAATTTTTATGCCAGGCGAAGGCGATTATCAGTAAAAGCAATTTCACCTCGTCGTTGGCCGGGCGGCGGATAGCAAAAAGGCCGAACAGAGTCGGCCTTTTTGCTACTACAGGTTTGTTGTCACTGCACGTTGCGGACATCAACCCGCAACTCTTTGGGGACTTCAAACACGATATTTTCTTCCCGCCCTTCCAGGACTCTGGCTTCGCCGCCACCTAACGCCTGCAGACGGCTGATAACATTCTGCACCAGAATATCCGGTGCCGATGCACCCGCGGTGACGCCAACACAGCAGGCCGCGGCGATCCATTCGGGCTGGATATCCTCTGCATCGTCGATCAGATAAGCCGCTTTACCCATGCGCTGCGCCAGTTCGGCCAGACGGTTAGAGTTTGACGAGTTTTTAGATCCGACTACCAGCACGACATCCGCCTCTTCAGCGAGTGCCCTTACCGCTTCCTGCCGGTTTGTCGTGGCATAGCAGATATCATCTTTACGTGGGCCGACAATTTTCGGGAAACGGGCACGCAACGCATCAATCACTTCAGAGGTATCATCGACCGACAGCGTGGTTTGCGTCATGAAAGACAGCCGGTCATGATCTTTAACGTCCAGTTTCCAGACGTCATCCGGGGACTCCACCAGATACATGCCGCCCTTGGGGTTATTGTACTGCCCCATGGTGCCTTCGACTTCCGGGTGCCCGGCGTGACCAATCAGCACCGACTCTTCGCCCCGGCGGCTGGCGCGCGCGACTTCCATGTGCACCTTGGTCACCAGGGGGCAGGTCGCATCAAAGACCGTGAGATCACGGCTTTTCGCTTCGTTACGTACCGCCTGAGAAACGCCATGGGCAGAGAAAATCAGGATAGCACCATCCGGCACTTCGCTGATTTGCTCAATAAAAATTGCGCCGCGCTGGCGCAGGCTGTCCACCACGTAGCGGTTATGTACCACTTCATGACGCACATAGACCGGCGCACCAAACAGCGTCAGTGCGTTTTCAACAATGCTGATGGCGCGATCGACGCCAGCACAAAAACCACGTGGATTAGCCAGCAGAATTTGCATGGTTCGCCTCCAGTACCGGATCGATTTCCAGCACCTCAATGTCAAACTGAACGCGATGGCCTGCCAGCGGATGGTTAAAATCAACGGTGATTGAATCACCATTGATTTCGCGAATCACGCCCGGCATTTCACTGCCGCCCATGCCGGTAAACAGCATAATAGCCCCAATCTCAGGCTCGCCCGCTTCATTAAAGTCGCGACGCGAAAAGTACTGGATCAGATCAGGACTGACACCGCCAAACGCCTCTTCCGGTGCCAGTGAGAACTGATGTTTATCCCCGGCTTTTAAGCCCAGCAGTGCCTGTTCCAGCGCGCCGGACAGGCTACCGTCACCCAGACGAAACAGCGCAGGTTTACCGCTGGCGCGGGTGGATTCCGCCACTGAGCCATCTTCCAGCTTCAGAACGAAATGCAACAACACCGCGCTGTCGCGCTGTACAGACTCAGTCATGGTTTACCCTTTTTTAACCTGCTTGCTGGACGGATTAAAAAATCCCTCCAGCACCACCAACGCCGCACCGATACAGATGCCGCAGTCAGCGATATTAAATGTAGCAAAGTGCCAGTTACCGATATAGAAATCGATAAAATCCACCACGAAGCCATGATACGCACGATCAAACAGATTACCGACAGCGCCGCCGATAATGAGCGCATAAGCACTGTTGGCGATCTTCTGTTGAGCGCTGTTGCGATACATCATCACCAGCAGCGACACCACAATCGCCAGCGCAATACCGGCGAAGAACCAGCGCTGCCAGCCGCCTTTATCCGCGAGGAAACTGAACGCCGCGCCGTAATTGTGCGCGTAAAACAGGTTAAGGAACGGCATCAGCGGCTGCGTTTCATGCAGCATCATGTTGTTCATTACCCACTGCTTGCTGACAAAATCAACAACGATAACAACCAGCACCAGCCACAGCCAGCGCAATCCGGTGGAGAAAACAGGTCTACTCATCAGGCAAACTTACGCTCTTCACCGTTTCCGGCTACGTTAGTGTAACAGCGACCGCACACCGCAGCGTGCTCAGGGTTCTGACCGACGTCAGTAGTGTAGTGCCAGCAGCGCGGACATTTCTCGCCTTCTGCTTTGTGCAGGCCGATTTTCAGACCTTTTACCAGTTCACTCTGCTGCGCATCAGCGTCGGCCTGAGCATAGTCGGCAACCTCAGCACCGGAGGTCAGCAGCACAAAGCGCAGCTCATTACCCAGCGCCTTCAGCTTCGCCGCCAGCTCGGCATCAGCATACAGCGTGACAGAGGCTTCCAGCGCGCCACCAATGCGTTTATCGCTACGTGCCTGCTCAATCACCTTGTTCACTTCACCGCGCACTTTAAGCAGTTCAGCCCAGTACGCATCGTTCAGCGCTTCGTTTTCAGGCAAACCAAACAGGCCGGTGTACCACTCTTCAGTGAACACATACTTCGCGCGCTCGCCCGGCAAATAGCCCCAGATCTCATCGGCTGTGAAAGACATGATCGGCGCCATCCAGCGCACCAGTGCTTCCACAATGTGCCACAGCGCAGACTGACAGCTACGGCGCGCCAGACTGTCACCTTTCGCGGTGTACTGACGGTCTTTGATGATATCCAGATAGAAGGAGCCCATCTCAATGGAGCAGAACTGCATCAGGCGCTGAATCACTTCGTGAAAATCGTAGTGCTCGTAGGAAGCCACGATATCCGCCTGCGCCGCCTGCGCACGTCCTACCGCCCAGCGATCGACCACCACCATCTCTTCCGGTTTAACCAGAGCGGTGGCCGGATTGAAGCCGCTCAGGTTCGCTAACAGGAAACGCGCCGTGTTACGGATACGACGATAGGCATCGGCAGAGCGCTTCAGGATTTCGTCAGAAACGGCCATTTCGCCCGAGTAATCGGTCGAAGCAACCCACAGGCGCAGAATGTCTGCCCCGAGCTTATCCATCACATCCTGCGGCGCAACGGTATTACCAATGGATTTGGACATTTTGCGGCCCTGACCATCAACGGTAAAGCCATGCGTCAGCACCTGACGATAAGGCGCTTTGCCTTTCATCGCTGTCGAGATCATGAGCGAGGACATAAACCAGCCACGGTGCTGATCCGATCCTTCCAGATACATATCCGGCGTATTACCGCCAAATTCCGGGCGCGCATCCACGACGGAATAGCTGGTCGATCCTGAATCGAACCAGACGTCCAGCGTATCCGGCACCTTCACATAGTTGTCGGCATCATCGCCCATCAGATCGCGGGGATCGAGATCCCACCATGCCTGAATACCGTCCTGCTCAACGCGCTGCGCCACTTTTTCCATCAACGACAGAGTGTCCGGGTGCAGTTCTTCGGTCTCTTTATGGACGAACAGCGCCATTGGGACGCCCCAGGTACGCTGACGGGAAATACACCAGTCAGGACGGTTGGCGACCATGGATTCAATACGCGCCTGGCCCCAGTCCGGGATCCACTGAACGCCTTTAATCTCTTTCAGGGACTGCGCGCGCAGGCCTTTCTGATCCATGCTGATAAACCACTGCGGGGTAGCACGGAAGATGATCGGGGTTTTATGGCGCCAGCAGTGCGGGTAGCTGTGCAGCAGTTTTTCAACATGCAGCAACGCGCCCTTCTCTTTCAGCAGTTCAACGATCAACTCGTTAGCTTTAAAGACGTTAATGCCGTCAAGCCCGGGATAGGTACCGGGCAGGTAAGCGCCATCAGGCCCAACCGGATTCGCCGTTTCCAGACCGTATTTCTGACCGATCACATAGTCATCCGGACCGTGACCCGGTGCTGTGTGAACCGCACCGGTACCGGCATCCAGCGTCACGTGATCGCCCAGAACCACCTTCGACTGGATCTGCGCCAGGAAAGGGTGCTGGAACAGTTGAAGCTCCAGTGCTGCGCCCTGGCAGGTGCCCAGCACAGTCCAGTGGCTGACGCCCGCGCGTTTCATGACGCTCTCAACCAGATCCTTCGCCAGGATTAGGCTGCGGCCCTCAATCTGCAACAGCTGATAGTCAAATTCGGGGTGCAGAGAGATGCCGCGGTTAGCAGGCATGGTCCACGGCGTGGTTGTCCAGATGACCAGCGAAACGGGGCCTTCTGAGGCCGTTACCCCAAATGCCGCACGCACGGCATCCGCATCCACGGCATTAAACATGACATCGATGGAAGGCGACGTTTTGTCATAATACTCAACTTCCGCTTCCGCCAGCGCAGAGCGGCAATCCATGCACCAGTGCACCGGCTTGGCGCCTTTGTGCAGGTGGCCATTACCGATGATTTTGCCCAGCGCACGAATGATATTCGCTTCGGTCGTGAAATCCATCGTCAGGTAAGGACGATCCCAGTCGCCCAGCACGCCCAGACGAATGAAGTCGGCTTTCTGTCCTTCAACCTGTTCGGCCGCGTATTTACGGCAGGCTTCGCGGAATTCGGCGGCGGTGACTTTCTCGCCCGGCTTACCGATCATCTGCTCAACTTTGTGCTCGATAGGCAAACCGTGACAGTCCCAGCCCGGCACATACGGTGAATCGTAGCCCGCCATGCCTTTCGACTTGACGATAATGTCTTTCAGAATCTTGTTAACAGAGTGACCAATATGAATGCTGCCGTTCGCATAAGGAGGGCCATCATGCAGGATAAAGGTTTTTTTCCCTTTTTTGGCTTCGCGGATGATGCCGTAAAGATTGTCATCATACCAACGCTGCAGCATTCCCGGTTCGCGTTTGGCCAGATCGCCACGCATGGGGAACCCCGTTTCCGGCAAATTCAGGGTAGATTTATAGTCACTCATCAGATTCTCGATTCCGTTTTTTGCTCAGGTTACAGGCCAAAAAATTGTCGGGCCGTTACCGTGTCTTTCGCAATTTGCTCTTTCAACGCGTCCAGTGAAGCAAAGCGCTGCTCGTTTCGTATTTTCTGCTTCAATACCACATCAATGTGGCGACCATAGAGATCCATATTGATGTCCAACAGGTGAACTTCAAGCTGTTGGCGTAAACCTTTTACTGTCGGGCGCGTGCCAATGTTGGCGACGCCGGGCAGGGGTTTCGGCCCCAGGCCCTCGACTTCTACCGCATACACGCCTTTGACCGGCGAGACGCAGCGGCGTAAAGGGAGATTGGCAGTAGGGAATCCCAGCGTGCGTCCCAGTGCATCACCGTGCACCACGCGCCCTGAGATACTGAAAGGATGGCCCAACAGCGACTGCGCCAGCGCCAGATTGTCCTCAGCCAGCGCCTGACGCACCGCCGTGCTGCTGATGCGTTTACCGCCGTCGCAAAACGTTTCTGTGCTGACGACGTCGAAACCGTATTCTACTCCGGCTTTCTGTAATAGCAGGAAATCCCCCTGCCGACCAGCGCCAAAGCGGAAATCATCCCCAACGGCCAGGTAGTTCACGCCCAGTTTGCTCACCAGCAATTCGCTGATAAAACTTTGCGCCGAGAGTGCGGCGAAGCGATGATCGAACCGCACGCACAGCACATAATCCACGCCGATTTCTGCCAGGTACCTGAGTTTTTCGCGCAGGCGGGTCAGTCTGGCAGGGGCATTGCCACCGGCAAACAGTTCCAGCGGCTGAGGTTCAAACACCATCACCATGACCGGCAATTGACGCTTCCGGCCTTCTTCCATCAACCGCCCCATCAGCGCCTGATGGCCGCGGTGCACACCATCGAAATTACCAATGGTCAGAACGCAGCCGTGATGCTGCGCATTAAGATTATGAATACCGCGGATAAACTTCATGGCTGACTCAAACCGGTGGAAATCGGCGGATTATACCCTCGAAAGCCGCCGAGGTTAACCCGTGAACACGCCTTTCATGCGTAACAGGCCGTATTTACCGGCACGCAGAGCCACAAAGAGAATTTTGTTGCGAAATACTGTATTCAGGACACAGAAGCTGGTAGAATCTTGCGCCATCAAATACGTAACCGAGTGTCGTGCAGGTTATCACTTGTGAACGACGCTTATTTGCACAAATCCATTGACAACAGAAGGTCCAAAAGGCATAGTCCTCGGCCTTTGATTTGTCTCTATCGAACATATTTGGGAGTTGGACCTTGGCTAATATCAAATCAGCTAAGAAACGTGCCGTAACATCTGAGAAACGTCGCAAGCATAACGCAAGCCGTCGCTCTATGATGCGTACCTTCGTTAAGAAAGTATACGCGGCGATCGCTTCAGGCGACAAAGCTGCTGCGCAGAATGCATTTAATGAAATGCAACCAATCGTGGACCGTCAGGCTGCTAAAGGTCTGATCCACAAAAACAAAGCTGCACGTTATAAAGCAAACCTGACTGCACAGATCAACAAACTGGCTTAATCGCCTTTTGTTTATCGCTTTGTTGAAAGAACCGGCTCTGAGCCGGTTTTTTTATGTCTGCGATTCACCGCTGACCTTCCTCTTTCCCGCTTCCTTGCCGGACAGCCCGCGCAGATGGCGAACCGCTTCAAAGCTCGCCTTTCTGTGACAACGGATAGCCCACGGACGACGGGAAAACGCTATCAGGCATAAGCGGTAGGTGCCCATAATTCAGCCTGTGCCGTCCCGATCCGATATCTGCCCTTTTCGCGTTATCCCCTTACGCAAAAAGGTAATCTGTTATATTCGCCCTGGCTGCATAACCGCGTCGGGGAAGGCAAAAAGGAGGCTTACGCCTCCTTTCGTTTACCGCAGTTTATATCGCAATAACGTGTAACCCAGCACGGCCGAGAGCAGTGAACCGCTCAGAATCCCCAGCTTCGAGAATGTCACCAGCTTTTCATGAGCCGCATCAAAAGCCAGCGAGCTGATAAAGATCGACATCGTAAAACCAATGCCGCACAGCACGCCAATCGCCATGATATCGCGCAACGTCGTGCCATTGGGCAGCACCGCCAGCCTCAGCGTTACCGCCAGCCAACAGAACAGGGTAATCCCTAATGGCTTACCGATCAGCAGGCCAAGGATGATGCCCAGCGGCTCGGGTGACAGCACATCGCCAAAGGTAATCCCTGTCAGGGAAATCCCGGCGTTGGCGAAGGCAAACAGCGGCAGAATCAGCCAGTTCACCCAAGGCATCAAGCCATGCGCCAGATGTTCAGCCGGCGAGTGACCGTCTTTCTCTTCCAGCGGGACAAAGAAGCCGACGACGACGCCCGCAAGCGTTGCATGGACGCCGGACTTCAGTACCGCAGTCCACAGCACCAGCCCGACCAGCATATAAACGGCGATATTACGCACATTACACCGGTTCAGGATGGCCAGCACGACAATGGCTCCTACCGCCACGCTGAGGGACGTGACTGAGAGATCGCTGGTATAGAACAGCGCGATAATGATAATCGCCCCCAGGTCATCGATAATTGCCAGCGCCATCAAAAAAACTTTCAGGGCCGTCGGGACACGGCTGCCCAGCAGGGCCAGCACGCCCAGCGCAAAAGCGATATCCGTCGCGGTGGGAATGGCCCAGCCATTGCGGGCGATCTCATCACCGTGATTAAACAGTAAAAACAGGATGGCAGGCGCCGCCATTCCCCCTAAGGCGGCAATAACCGGGAAGACGGCCCGATCGCGGCTGGCCAGTTCACCCGAGATGAGTTCACGCTTCACCTCCAGACCAATCAGCAGGAAGAACAGCGCCATCAGGGCGTCATTGATCCATAACAACAGATTTTTGCTGATATCCAGCTCACCGAAGCGAATCTGCACCGGTGTCTCCAGCAGCGCCTGGTAGCCCTGAGCGGTAGACGCACTGTTCGCGAGAACCATCGCCACCACGGCAGCCAGAATTAACACCATACCGTTGCTGGCATCACTCTCAATAAAACTTTTAATTAAATGCCTGATACGACGAGGTTTTGACAAAATGCACTCCTCCTGAGCGGAAAACACAATGCTGAGCAGTGTAACGATTCACTGAACCTGATAAAAAGCTAATTTATCCGCTTTTACGTAATGTCGACATTTTGGCGACAGCAAAGAGAAGAAGGAAAGCAGGCAAGAGAAGACAGGGCCCTAAGTAACGGCGTACCTCCGCCCTGGTGCTGGCATAAAAAAAGCGGAGAATGTCCTCTCCGCTTTAGTGACATACGTCCGTGCGATTAGCGGGTTAAATCGTCAAAAAACTTTTTCACGCCGTCAAAGAAGCTTTTGGAACGCGGGCTGTTGTGCTCGCCGCTGGGTCCACCAAAGCTCTCTTCCAGTTCACGCAGCAGCGCTTTTTGCTTGTCATTCAGGCTGACTGGGGTTTCCACCACGACACGGCACAGCAGGTCACCTACCGCACCACCGCGCACCGATTTCACACCGCGACCGCGCATGCGGAACAGCTTACCGGTCTGGGTTTCTGCCGGTACCTTCAGCTTCACGCGTCCGTCCAGGGTAGGCACTTCAATCTCACCGCCCAGCGCCGCCATGGCAAAGTTGATCGGCACTTCGCAGTAGAGGTTGTTCTCTTCACGTTCAAAGATCGGGTGTTTTTTCACCGTCACCTGAACGTACAGATCGCCCGCGGGTGCGCCCTGCTCACCGGCTTCACCTTCACCGCTCAACCGAATACGGTCGCCCGTGTCGACGCCCGCCGGAATTTTCACCGACAGCGTTTTGGATTTCTCGACGCGGCCATGACCATGACAGGCGTTGCACGGATCTTTGATCACCGAACCCCGGCCATGACAGGTTGGACAGGCCTGCTGCACGGTGAAGAAGCCCTGACGCATTTGCACCTGGCCTGCGCCATGACAGGTCGAACAGGTTTGCGGTTTGGTCCCCGCTTTGGCACCGCTGCCGTGGCAGACATCGCACTCTTCTAACGTCGGAATACGGATCTCTTTGGTCACGCCGCGAACCGCTTCTTCCAGCGTCAGCTCCATGTTGTAGCGCAAATCTGAACCACGGGCTGCGCGCTGACGGCGGCCACCACCAAAGATGTCACCGAAAACGTCGCCAAAGATATCGCTGAAATCTGCACCGCCGCCGCCAAAGCCGCCGCCGAATCCACCTCCGCCCATACCGCCTTGTTCAAAGGCGGCATGACCGTACTGATCGTAGGCCGCGCGCTTCTGGGCGTCCGTTAAGATTTCGTAGGCTTCTTTTGCTTCTTTAAACTTGGTTTCGGCGTCTTTATCGCCTGGATTACGGTCCGGGTGATATTTCATCGCCAGGCGTTTGTACGCCTTTTTGATTTCACGCTCGTCTGCAGATTTGGCGACGCCTAAAATCTCGTAGTAATCACTCTTCGCCATTTATTTAGCCCTTAACATGATCGCACGGGCGTGGAGAAAACTCCTACGCCCGTGCTGGTTTCAACGGCTGTCAGGGCAACCGTCGCGCCCGGTCAGGGGCAATTATTTCTTATTGTCTTTTACTTCTTCGAATTCAGCATCGACCACATCGTCATCTTTCTTCGCTGACGCATCGTGGGCATCCGCTGCACCCGCCTGAGACTGCTGTGCGGCTTCCATCAGTTTGCTGGAAACTTCCATCAGCGCCTGCATTTTGGCATCGATCTCTGCTTTATCTTCGCCTTTCAGCGCCGTTTCCAGCGCGCTCAGCGCCGCTTCGATTGGGGCTTTGTCATCCGCTGACAGTTTGTCTCCCACTTCATCCAGCTGCTTACGTGTGCTGTGAGCGATCTGGTCACCCTGGTTGCGGGTCTGCACCAGCTCTTCGAACTTACGGTCAGATTCCGCGTTCGCTTCAGCATCACGCACCATTTTCGCAATCTCGTCCTCGTTCAGGCCGGAAGACGCTTTAATGGTGATCTTCTGCTCTTTACCGCTGTTTTTGTCCTTCGCTGATACGTGCAGAATACCATCCGCATCAATGTCGAAGGTCACTTCGATCTGCGGCATACCGCGTGGCGCAGGCTGAATGCCGTCCAGGTTAAACTGGCCCAGTGACTTGTTGTCGCTGGCACGCTTACGCTCACCCTGCAGCACGTGAATCGTCACCGCAGACTGGTTGTCTTCTGCCGTCGAGAACACCTGGCTGTGCTTGGTTGGGATGGTGGTGTTCTTGCTGATCAGCGAAGTCATCACGCCGCCCATGGTTTCGATACCCAGTGACAGCGGAGTCACGTCCAGCAGCAGAACGTCTTTCACGTCGCCACCTAACACACCGCCCTGTACCGCAGCACCGACCGCCACCGCTTCATCCGGGTTCACGTCTTTACGTGGCTCTTTGCCAAAGAACTCAGTCACTTTAGCCTGAACCAGTGGCATACGTGTCTGACCACCCACCAGGATAACGTCGTTGATGTCCGAAACGGACAGGCCTGCATCCTGCAGTGCGACTTTCAGCGGCTCGATAGAGCGCGCAACCAGATCTTCAACCAGCGACTCCAGTTTAGAACGGGTCACTTTGATGTTCAGGTGTTTAGGACCGGTAGCATCCGCCGTAATGTACGGCAGGTTAACATCGGTCTGCTGCGCAGAAGACAGCTCGATCTTGGCTTTCTCGGCCGCTTCTTTCAGGCGCTGCATCGCCAGTGGATCGTTGTGCAGATCGATGCCCTGGTCTTTCTTAAATTCTGCCACCAGATAGTTGATCAGGCGGCTGTCGAAGTCTTCACCACCCAGGTGCGTATCACCGTTGGTTGCCAGAACTTCAAAGGTCTTTTCGCCATCAACGTCGTCGATTTCGATGATAGAGATATCGAAGGTGCCGCCACCCAGGTCATAAACTGCGATGGTGCGGTTGCCCTGGCCTTTATCCAGGCCATACGCCAGCGCCGCTGCCGTCGGTTCGTTGATGATACGTTTGACTTCCAGACCTGCGATACGGCCAGCATCTTTGGTTGCCTGACGCTGAGCATCGTTGAAGTAAGCCGGAACGGTGATAACCGCTTCAGTTACGGGCTCACCCAGGAAATCTTCAGCCGTTTTCTTCATTTTTTTCAGCACTTCCGCAGAAATCTGCGGCGGTGCCATTTTCTGGCCTTTCACTTCCAGCCATGCGTCGCCGTTATCAGCACCCACAATTTTGTAAGGCATGATTTTGATATCACGCTGTACTTCTTCGTCCTGGAAGCGACGGCCAATCAGACGCTTGATCGCAAACAGGGTATTCTGCGGGTTGGTCACAGCCTGACGTTTAGCCGGTTGTCCGACCAGAGTTTCACCATCCTGTGTGTAAGCGATGATCGAAGGCGTGGTGCGATCGCCTTCGGCGTTCTCAAGCACACGCGCTTTGGTGCCGTCCATGACCGCAACACAAGAGTTGGTTGTACCCAGGTCAATACCAATAATCTTACCCATCTAAACATCTCCCACTTAAATTCGTTGCCAGTTTGGGTTGTGAACCTTTTATGTGGGCAGGTTGATGACATTCAACCCGACCTCACATGCTTTTTTTTCCAACGTCCACAACGCTCGATGACAAGTAAATGGGGTCGCTTAGAAGCGCATCAAGGGTTAAATGAAAAAAAATTTTCAACGGCCGCTCAGGCTGCCTTAACCAAGATAATAAACTGACGCGCTCCCTGATGAGAGTGCGGCAAAATGCCGCCTCGAAACAGTCCACGTTTCGGTTCTGTTCATCCATACAATGGGCAGTCCGGGTACGGTACGCTTTTATCTGGCGCAGGGCGCGGCGGCGAGCATCAGACTGCACGCCGCGGCTGGCAGAGAAAAAGAAAGCGCGGAGCCGGGCTCCGCGTACAGGGTTCAGGCCTGCTTGATGCCTTTACTCAGGCAAGGCTCGTGGCTGATATCCTGTCTCAGCCAGACGCTGACGATCAGTCCCACCAGCGCCAGCGCCATGACATACCAGCCAGGCGCCAGGGGAGACACATTCATTAGCAATGTTACGCAAATCGGCGTCAGCCCGCCAAACACCGCATAGGAAAGGTTGTAGGAAAAAGACAGGCCGGTGAAGCGAACCTCGGCGGGGAACGCGCGCACCATGACAAAGGGCACAATCCCGACAACACCCACGCTAAGACCTGCCAGCCCGTAAAGCAAAAACAGGTAATCAGGATGCTGCGGTGCCAGCGAATAGAACAGCCCGCTGCACAGTGCGAGCAATACGCTTCCTGTGCTTAATGTCCGGCTGGTACCGAAGCGGTCCACCAGCAGTCCGGATACGATACAGCCCACACACAGCATAATAATCGCAATGCTGTTGGCTTTTAAGGTCAGCGCCGGCGCCATTCCATGCTGTTTCTGCAACCAGACCGGTGCCATCAAAATCACCACAACGATACAGGCCGACAGCATCCAGGTCAGCAGAATTGAAATCGCTACCGATTTTCGATGTTTCATGACCACGGTTTTCAGCGGCAGTTCCTGCGCCAGCGTTTTGCGCTGCTGCATCTCCACGAAAACCGGCGTTTCATGCAGCCAGCGGCGTAAATACATGGCGCCTAAGCCAAACGCCCCGCCCAGAAAGAAAGGAATGCGCCAGCCGCCATCGTGAATCGCCTGTTGCGTCAGCGTTGTATTAATTAAGGTTGCCACCACCGATCCCAACAGGATGCCAATCGTCAGTCCGGCGGTCAGCGTGCCGCAGGCAATACCAATGCGTTTGTAAGGTACATGCTCCGCCACAAACACCCATGCACCAGGCACTTCACCACCGATAGCCGCCCCCTGCAGCATGCGCAGAAGCAGCATCAACAGCGGCGCGGCAAGACCAATCGACGACCAGGTGGGCAACGCGCCCATTGCCAGGGTGGGTAAGGCCATCAGCAATATGCTCAGGCTGAACATTTTTTTACGGCCCACTTTGTCGCCAAAGTGCGCCATGATGATGCCACCAAGCGGACGCGCCAGATAACCCGCGGCAAAAATGGCGAACGTCTGTAACTGGCGAAGCCAGTCGGGGATATCGGCGGGAAAGAAGAGTTCACCGATAACGGCGGCGAAAAAAACGAAGATGATAAAGTCGTAAAATTCCAGCGCGCCACCCAGCGCAGCCAGTGCCAGCGTTTTATAGTCCTGAGGTTTCAGGCGCGGCGTCTCAAGTGTGGTCATAGGCGTCCAGAGATAAAGAGAACGGTTGTAAAGCTGTGCTTACTATACCGTCAATTTATCACCACACCAGCCAGGCTGTAGCTTATTCCTGAAAAGCAGAATATTTAGTTATTTATCTCACGTATGGCGCTTTTTGGGCGAAAAGCTGCTACACATTCCGCGTGGGTTTCGACATAAGGTCCGTCGAGCAACTGTAAACAATAAGGTACAGCTGCAAAAATACCTGGGACCAGGACGTTGCCCTGCGCGTCTTTCAGCCCCTCCAGCGTTTCTTTAATGGATTTCGGCTGACCGGGCAGGTTAAGGATCAGGGATTGTTTACGAATCACGCCCACCTGGCGCGATAAAATCGCGGTCGGCACAAACTTCAGGCTGATTTGCCGCATCTGCTCGCCAAATCCTGGCATCTCGCGATCGGCCACCGCTAACGTCGCATCCGGCGTCACATCACGACGTGCCGGACCGGTTCCACCGGTGGTCAGCACCAGATGACAGAAGCGTTCGTCCACCAGCTCGCAAATGGCCTGCTCAATCATGGGCTGCTCATCCGGGACCAGTCGCGTTTCCAGTTCAAAAGGCGTGCTGATCGCACCGCTCAGCCAGGCTTCCAGAGCCGGAATGCCCTGATCCTGATAAATGCCGTTCGCTGCGCGATCGGAAACCGAGATCAATCCGATACGTAATGTGTTCATGATGTTGTTCGCTGTGGTTTACCGCAGTGCGGTGATAAGGAAAGGACGTAGTGAAAAGAATAACAAACCGTGACGGAAAGGGAAAACCGTGGCGACGGTGCCGCCACGGTGAACGATTACAGCATTTCTGCCAGCATCTTCTCAAGTTTGCCCTGGTCGATGGCAAAGTTGCGGATACCTTCCGCCAGCTTGGTCACCGCCATCGGATCCTGGTTGTGCTGCCACAGGAACTCTGACTCGGTCATTTTCTCCGGACGCGCTTTCACTTCACCGCTGTAGCTCAGCTTACGCTCCAGCGTGCCCTCGCTTTCAGCCAGCTCCTTCAGCAGCGCAGGTGAAATGGTCAGACGGTCACAGCCAGCCAGCTCAATGATTTCACCGACGTTACGGAAGCTTGCCCCCATAACCACCGTTTCATAACCGTGTTGCTTGTAGTAGTTATAGATTTCAGAGACGGATACCACGCCTGGATCTTCGTGTGGCGCGTACTCTTTTTTGTCGGTGTTCGCTTTGTACCAGTCGAGGATACGGCCTACAAAAGGCGAAATCAGATACACGCCCGCTTCCGCACAGGCACGCGCCTGGGCGAAGGAGAACAGCAGCGTCAGGTTACAGTTGATGCCTTCTTTTTCCAGCTGTTCTGCTGCACGAATACCCTGCCAGGTTGACGCCAGTTTGATCAGGATACGATCGTTGCTGATACCGGCATCGTTATAGAGTTTGATCAGGCTGCGTGCCTTGGCAATGCTGGCTTCTGTGTCGTAAGAAAGACGCGCATCCACTTCGGTCGAAATGCGGCCCGGGACCAGTTTAAGGATTTCCAGACCAATGTTTACGGCCAGTTTGTCAGAGACCAGTTGCAGTTGTTGCTCTTTATCGTTGCTCTGCTGACGTGCCCACGCGATCGCTTCATCAATCAGTTTACGGTATTCAGGGATTTGAGCAGCGTTAAGAATCAGAGAAGGGTTGGTGGTGGCATCCTGGGGTTGATACAGCTTCATCGCTGCGATATCACCGGTGTCGGCCACTACGGTGGTCAGTTGACGCAGGGAGGTCAGTTTGTCCGTCATGTTCTTTTCTCTTAGTTAACTGTCAGGGTGATAAAAGGCTGTTGGGATAATATCACGCGGCAACGGCGGTGCAAGGTCGGGGAATGCCGTTTACGATAGCGCGAACGAATGGGAGTGATTTGCCGATCCTTGCGGCTTTTTTGCTACACTCGCAGCAACAATGACTGGCTCTCCCCTTTCTGAAAGGGACTTACTGAGGACGCGACGATGTTGATGGTGATCTCGCCCGCCAAAACGCTGGATTATGAAAGCCCCCTGGCCACGCAGCACTTTACCCAACCTGCCCTGTTAGAAAAGTCACAACAGTTGATTCAGATTGCGCGTACGCTGTCGCCTGCGCAGATCGCGTCATTAATGAGTATCAGCGATAAACTGGCCCATCTGAACGCCGAACGTTTCAACAGCTGGCATCCCGACTTCAGCCTGGACAATGCCCGTCAGGCTATTCTGGCGTTCAAAGGCGATGTCTACACCGGTTTGCAGGCTGAAACCTTTAGCGAACACGATTTCGACTTTGCGCAGCAACATCTGCGGATGCTGTCGGGCTTATACGGTTTACTGCGTCCGCTGGATCTGATGCAGCCGTATCGCCTGGAGATGGGCATCAAGCTGGCGAATCCGGCAGGCCAGGATCTTTACAGCTTCTGGGGCGACCTGCTCACTGAAAAACTGAATGAAGCCCTTGCCCGCCAGGGCGATGACGTATTGATTAATCTGGCGTCAGACGAATACTTCAAAGCGATCAAACCGAAAAAGCTGCAGGCGCGCCTGATCAAGCCGGTGTTTCTGGATGAGAAAAACGGCAAATATAAAGTCATCAGTTTCTATGCGAAGAAGGCCCGGGGATTGATGAGCCGCTTTATTATTCAGCAGCGCCTGACCCAACCTGAGCAGTTAACCCGGTTTGACCTTGAGGGTTATCGGTTTGCAGCAGAGGAAAGCAGAGACAACGAACTGGTGTTTAAACGCGCCGAACAGTAAACCTGCCCGACGCGCGACGGAATGCAGGAAGGTGGCACGAGCCACCTTTCTTTTATTTCAGCAAAAAGGCACGCAGTGAGGCAAAATCTGCCTTCATGGTATGCGACAGCAACGGCAGATCGGCACGCTCTGCCAGTTCAGTCGGCAGCGCCAGCTTCTGCTCCAGAATACTTTCCACGCTCTCCAGGAACTTCGCCGGGTGCGCCGTGCCAAGGAATAAGCCGTACTCGCCGTCCTGTAACTGGTCACGCAGCAAGCGCCAGGCAATCGCCGCGTGCGGCTCTGATACGTAACCCAGTTTCGCCAGATCACGCATCGCTTCGCCCGTCACCGCGTCGGATACCGCGCCGTAGGCTAAATCACTCAGGCGCCAGGTTTTGCGACGGAACAGCTCCTCAACGCGCGGCCAGTTATTCGGCTGGCTCACATCCATGGCGTTCGACAATGTCGCGACGGTCGCGTTAGGCTGCCATTCGCCGTTGCCAAGAAAGCGCGGCACCGTGTCATTGGCATTCGTTGCCGCAATAAACCGCTTGATCGGCAGCCCAAGTGACTTCGCCAGCAGACCTGCCGTCAAATCACCAAAGTTGCCACTTGGTACAGAGACGACCAGTTGATTACGTTTTTCCTGCGGCAGCTGCGCGACGGCTTCAAAGTAATAACAAATCTGCGCCAGCAGACGGCTGATGTTGATGGAGTTGGCTGAGTTCAGGCCGATAGCTTTCTTCAGTTCCTGATCATCAAAGGCCTGTTTGACCAATGCCTGGCAGGCATCAAAATCGCCGTCAATCGCAATGGTTTCAATGTTGCCGCCCAGCGTACAGAACAATTTCTCCTGCAACGGGCTGATTTTCCCCTGCGGATACAGGATCACGACGCGCACATTTTCCATGCCGTAAAACGCATGGGCGACGGCGGCACCGGTATCGCCAGAGGTTGCCGTCAGAATCGTGATCTGCTCATCTGAACCACTTACATAGGACAGCATCTGCGCCATAAAACGGCCGCCAAAGTCTTTGAACGCCAGGGTTGGGCCGTGGAACAGTTCAAGACAGGCGACATCATCGGTCACCGCTTTGATCGGTGCCGGAAAGGTAAAGGCCGTTTTCAGGCGTTCAGTCAGGTGCGCCGCCGGCACTTCGTCGCCAATATAGGCAGAGAGGATTTTGCTGCTGCGTGTAACAAAATCCATCTCCAGCATGGCATCGATGTCGGTCAGTTCAAATTCAGGCAGCTCAAGCGGGAAAAACAGCCCTTGCTGTGAACCCAGACCTTGTTTCACCGCCTGGGCGAAGCTGACCTGCTCGTTATGATCCTTAAGATTGTAGAGTTTCATGCGTTATCCCAGTTTACGTGCGCCAGCCGTATCAAGACGGCAGATATGGACGAAGCCTTCATCGTTCTGCAGATAGTGCTGGCTCAGCCAGTCGGCCATCTGCTGTGCCGTTTCCATCTGGTTGCAAATGGCAAAGAGCGTGGGGCCAGAGCCCGAAATACCGCAGGCCAGCGCCCCGATATCCTGAGCAGCCTGACGTGCCTGGGCAAAGCCCGGTAACAGCTGAGTCCGGTACGGCTCAGCAATCACATCCTGCATCAGTTTAGCCGCCAGCGCGGGTTGGCGCGTATGGCAGGCATGAATGAATCCGGCCAGCAGTCGGCCGTGCTTGATGCAGTCCTGCTTCGCGTACTGCGCCGGTAAAATCGCCCGCGCCTCCGCTGTTGACACTTTGATGCCCGGATAGGCCATCACCCACAGCCAGTCGTCAAAGCCTGGCACCGCCTGGGTAATGATCCCATTTTCCTCGATCATCAGTTGAATACCGCCAAGGAAGCACGGCGCGACATTATCGTAATGTACGCTACCGGAAATGCGCCCTTCCAGCTCCCCCATTAACGTCAGGAGCTGGTTGTCATCCAGCGGTTTGCCACAAAATTCGTTCATGGCCATCAGACCCGCAACCACGGAACAGGCGCTGGAGCCCAGCCCCGAGCCTATAGGCATGTTTTTTTCCAGCGTGATCGCCACCGGCACGCTTTTGCCAATGGCTTCGCAGAACCGCTCCCAGCACTGATAAACGATATTCTCTTTAGGATCGCTGGGCAGTTTACTGACAAAGCGGCCAGTATTGCTCAGGCTAAAGCTGTCGGCCGCCTCGACCGAGACGCAATCTCCCAGCAATGAACCATCCACTGGCGAGACCGCCGCGCCCAGCACATCAAAGCCCACGCTGACATTGCCTATTGAGGCCGGCGCATGAATTTTTACCATCATTACACTCCCAACTTCCACGACAGTGTGCGCAGCAGATCGGCGAACACGCCCGCTGCTGTCACGTCATTTCCTGCACCGTATCCGCGCAACACCAACGGAATGGGCTGATAATAGCGGCTGTAAAAAGCCAGTGCATTCTCACCGTTTTTCACTTTAAAAAGCGGATCGTTACTGTCTACTGCCTCGATCTTGACTTTGCACGCCCCACCTTCTTCGATCACGCCGACCAGACGCAACACTTTGCCCGCCTCACGCGCCTGCGCCACTCGGGCGGCAATCGCCGCATCGACGTCGGGCAGTTGCTGCATAAACTGCTCAACATCGGCGATGGCGGTCAGGTGCGCTGGCAGCAACGGCTCAATCTCAATGTCGTGCATTTCGTGTTGATAGCCGGCTTCGCGGGCCAGAATGAGCAGCTTACGCGCGACATCCGTGCCGGATAAATCGTCACGCGGATCCGGCTCAGTGAATCCCATTTCGCGCGCCATGCGCGTGGCCTCCGACAGCGAGACACCTTCATCCAGTTTGCCAAAAATATACGACAGCGATCCCGACAGAATACCGGAGAAGCGGATCAATTCATCGCCTGCATTCAGCAAATTTTGCAAATTTTCAATGACGGGCAAACCGGCGCCCACGTTAGTGTCGTACAGGAACTTACGGCGCGATCCGGCAGCGGCGGCGCGCATCTTTTGGTAATATTCCCATGACGCGGTATTCGCCTTTTTATTCGGCGTCACTACGTGGAAGCCCTCAGCCAGGAAATCCGCGTACTGGTCGGCCACCGCCTGACTTGATGTGCAGTCCACAATGACCGGATTGAGCAAATGATACTCTTTTACCAGACGAATTAAGCGTCCCAGATTGAACGGCTCTTTGGCCTGCTCCATCTCGCCTTTCCAGTTACTGAGATCAATACCGTGTACATTGGTTAACAGCGCACGGGAATTGGCGATACCGCATACGCGCAAGTCGATATGCTTCTGTTTGAGCCAGGCCTGCTGGCGATGCAACTGATCCAGCAGCGCGCCGCCCACACCGCCAACGCCCACCACGAAGACTTCAATCACCTGATCGGTGGCAAACAGCATCTGGTGCACCACGCGAACACCGGTGGTGGCGTCGTCATTGTTTACCACGACGGAAATCGATCGTTCAGACGAACCCTGAGCAATCGCAATGATATTGATATTGGCCCGCGCCAGCGCAGAGAAGAACTTGGCTGAAATCCCGCGCAGGGTACGCATTCCGTCACCCACGACCGAGATCACCGCCAGATTTTCGATAACGTCCAGCGCATCCAGCAGACCATCTTTCAGTTCAAGATAGAATTCGTCCTCCAGCACGCGACGGGCGCGGGCCTGCTCGCTCTGAGGAACGCAGAAGCTGATGCTGTATTCAGACGAAGACTGGGTAATGAGCACCACAGAAATGCCGGTGCGCGACATGGTGGCAAAGACGCGGGCCGCCATGCCCACCATGCCTTTCATGCCCGGGCCGGAGACGTTAAACATCGCCATATTGTTCAGGTTGGTGATGCCTTTGACCGGATACTCATCCTGCTCGCCGTTGCCGCTAATCAGCGTACCTGGCGCCTGGGGATTGGCCGTGTTTTTGATCAGGCAAGGGATTTGAAACTGCGCGATAGGTGCGATAGTGCGAGGATGCAGAACTTTGGCCCCGAAATAGGACAGCTCCATTGCTTCCTGGTAAGACATGGATTTGAGCAGGCGCGCGTCCGGAACCTGGCGGGGATCGCAGGTATAAACCCCGTCCACATCGGTCCAGATCTCACAGCAATCGGCCCGCAGGCAGGCCGCCAGCACCGCCGCTGAATAGTCAGAACCGTTGCGGCCCAGCACCACAAGTTCACCGCGTTCGTTACCGGCGGTGAAACCGGCCATCAAGATCATGTTTTCTGTTGGGATCTGACTGGCTTCAATGCGGCGGGTTGACTCGGCGATATCCACGGTTGATTCCAGATAATGACCGATGGCCAGCAGTTTTTCGACCGGGTCGATCACGCTGACGCCATAGCCACGGGCTTCTAACAGCTTTTCCATAATGGCAATGGAGAGCTTCTCGCCCCGACAGATAATGGCCGCATTGACGCTGTCAGGGCACTGTCCTAACAGGCTGATGCCGTGCAGAACCTGTTTAAGTTGCGCAAATTCGCTGTCAACACGGCTCTTCAGCCCCTCATAGTCGAAACCGGGTTGTGCCTCGGCCAGCCCCTGCAGCAGTTCTGCGAAGATGCGCGTCGCATCACTCAAATTGGGCAACGCATCCTGACCGCTGATGGTTTTTTCAATCATCGCAACCAGGTGGTTGGTAATCTTTGCAGGTGCAGAAAGCACGGTAGCAACCTGTCCCTGTTGCGCATTACTTTCCAGAATATCGGCGACGCGCAGAAAACGCTCTGCATTGGCCACCGAGGTCCCACCGAATTTCAGCACTCGCATGATGTCAACTCTCCTGATTTTGAGTCAAAAAAAAACCCGCACTCGTGAGGTGCGGGCTTCTTTTTTTGTTTTTCCTGGATGCGTCAGCCCGCCCCGTTACCCATGGTAATGGTGGTGGTAATAATTGTGGTGTTCAGGCTGTGATTACGCATTCAGATTTATTTTCTGTCTGTCATTGATTGTCCGTCTGGTTCTAAGAAGTAAATCAAAGCGCACATCAAGTCAACGGTTTTATCCTTTGTGCAAAAAAAACTCGCCATGCTTAGCGTGTGATTGCAGGAAAAAAACCTGGCGAATCGTTTGGTATCGTGCGCTTAATTAACATCTGTCACTAAATAGTTACGCATTCCCCGAGGATTTCTCTGCGAGCTTTTTTTCCACATCATGTAACAGGCGATGCAGCATTGCACTGTCGCGCTGTTCCAGCAAACCAATACGCTGATTAATCCAGTCTGACATTTTGATGTCGTCGCTGACATCCAGTTGCTGGAGTAGCTGCGTCAGACGCTGGCGCAACGCATGCAATTGCTGCGCATCGGCAAGCGGCGTAACGGGTGCTGTGACCTGGTTAAGGGCCGCTAACTGATAACAGTACACCATCACCGCCTGCCCCAGGTTTAATGAAGGATAGTCCTGCGCCATAGGGATCCCGGTGAGCAGGTCAACCTGATCCAGTTCCTCGTTGGTCAGCCCACTGTCTTCGCGACCAAACACCAGCGCCATGCTGTTTACCCACTGCCGCTTTTCAAGCAACCGGGCTTCAACCTGCTGGGGCGTGGCGTAGTAACGGAACCTGGCGCGACTGCGCGCGGTGGTGGCGACGGAAAAATCGATATCCGCCAGCGCATCAGCCAGCGTAGCAAATGTTTTCACGTTATCCAGGATGTCCCCCGCGCCGTGCGCCACACGGCGTGCAGCCGGGTCCTGCCAGGCATCGCTGGCGACAATGCGCAGTTCACTAAAACCCATGGTTTTCATGGCACGGGCTGCTGCGCCGATATTTTCCGGCCGGGCGGGCGAGACGAGGATAAGAGGAAAAAGCATGATCATTCCATCAGTAAATGTAGACGGTGCAGTGTAACATGTAGCGTGATATTAAGAGGTATAAGCTTTGAGGTTAACACCCTGAAATACATGTTAAAACACGTTAAAAAAAGCCATTGCGTCCTTTTTTACCATAAAGTGCACATTATCAGAAACTTCAAAATAAAAGCCTTTCAATTCAGCCCCCTGTGATAGTAAGTTTCTAACATCCCGTTTTGTGCTGTGCTGTGCCTGTCGGTACAAAAATGACGTGTAATCGCCTTCTGCGTCAATTTTTCGGGATGTTTTTCACAGAAATGTTAACGTGCTACAATTGCATTTGATATAAGTCAACGAAGCGTTGTTTTTATGCTTAGCAGTTGTTGTTATTGCTGTTAGGTTGCTGTTAAGACAGTTAGTATATGTTTCAATTTATTATTCCGCAGGGCATGGAATTGTCGTTACGGCTGGCTGAGCGAACACGGTTGTTGACCTTGATAAAAGCTTATCACAATGACTTTCGTACAACGGTTCAGCAAAGCTTGCCGTTCTCCGCACTGGAGAGCACCTAACCGCTGTACGCCCTGTTTTCAATTTAGTTGGCAAAATTAGGTAGCTAAACATGCAGACCCCGCACATTCTCATCGTTGAAGACGAACTGGTCACGCGTAATACCCTCAAAAGTATTTTTGAGGCGGAAGGTTATGTCGTGTATGAAGCGACCGATGGTGCAGAAATGCATCAGGTATTGACCGACAATGATGTCAACCTGGTTATCATGGACATCAACCTGCCGGGCAAAAACGGCCTGTTACTGGCGCGTGAACTGCGTGAGCAAGCTAATGTGGCATTAATGTTCCTGACAGGACGCGATAACGAAGTTGATAAGATCCTTGGACTGGAAATTGGCGCAGACGACTACATCACGAAGCCATTTAATCCGCGTGAGTTAACTATTCGTGCACGTAATCTGCTGTTACGCACCATGAACTTACCGCTGCCTAATGAAGAGCGTCGTCAGGTCGAGAGCTATAAGTTCAACGGCTGGGAGCTGGATATCAACAGCCGTTCATTGATCAATCCCAACGGTGAGCAGTACAAACTGCCGCGCAGTGAGTTCCGCGCCATGCTGCACTTCTGCGAAAATCCCGGCAAAATTCAGACCCGTGCTGATTTGCTGAAAAAAATGACCGGACGCGACCTGAAACCTCACGATCGTACCGTTGACGTCACCATCCGCCGTATTCGTAAACATTTCGAATCCACACCGGATACGCCAGAAATCATCGCTACCATTCACGGTGAAGGCTATCGTTTCTGCGGTGACCTGCAAGAGTAACTGCTTCAGAAAAACGCCCTTTCGGGCGTTTTTTTATGCGTTAATGCCAGGGCATAATCGGCACGGCACTCAGCGCATTTTTCGGCGAACCATCCACCACCTTATCCGAATACGCCAGGTAGACCAGCGCATTGCGCTTGCTGTCAAAGAAGCGAACAACCTGCAACTTCTTAAAAATCAGGGAAGTACGCTGGCGAAACACAACGTCACCCTGCGCTTTTCCTTTGGCGATCTTATCACTTAACTCAATCGGTCCGGTTTGCTGACAGGAAATAGCGGCGTCAGACGTGTCCTCTGCGAGTCCCAGTCCGCCCTTAATCCCGCCCGTTTTCGCCCGACTGATATAGCAGGTTACATTTTTAACATCAGGATCATCGAACGCTTCCACCACAATTTTGTGGTCCGGCCCAAACATCTTAAATACGGTATCGACCGAGCCGATCTCTTCGGCCAGCAGCGAACTGGAAAATAGCAGACCGGCGAAGGTGGCGATCGCAAGACGAGTTATTGTCATGAGTTACCATTGCAAATGTAATAGATGAGCATGTAATGTACTGTCAATTGATACAATAACCAATGCAAAAAGGGTATAAACTCCCGCGTTAGTGAATAGTACAACTACCCCAATCAAAGCCGATCACGTCTTTACGCTATAAGTACTATTATTCGTCGACTTCATTTAGCTGCGCCACCAGAGTATGAGGATGTTTTATGGACCAAGCCGGTATCATTCGCGATTTGCTTGCCTGGCTGGAGAGCCATTTGGATCAACCCCTTTCACTGGATAACGTTTCCATTAAGGCAGGTTATTCTAAATGGCATCTACAACGGATGTTCAAAGATGTCACCGGGCACGCCATCGGCGCTTACATCCGGGCACGGCGTCTTTCTAAAGCCGCCGTCGCGCTTCGCCTGACCAGTCGCCCGATTCTTGATATCGCCTTACAGTATCGGTTCGATTCCCAGCAGACCTTTACGCGTGCCTTTAAAAAGCAGTTTAATCAAACCCCTGCATGGTATCGCCGTTCATCTGACTGGAACTCCTTCGGCATTCGCCCACCGATTCGCCTGGGCAATGACACGCTGCCGGAACACCAGTTCGTTACGCTGCCGGAAACCGTACTGTTTGGTCAGACACAGAGCTACACCTGCACGCTGGAACAAATTTCCAAATATCGTGATGAAATGCGCCTCCACTTCTGGCGGCAGTTTCTGCTGGAAACGGATACGGTGCCGCCAGTGCTTTACGGTCTGCACCAGGTCCGTGCCAGTCATGAAAAGGATGATGAGCAGGAGATTCTGTATACCACGGCGGTGCCTGTGGACAGCGCAACGAATATGCACTCCGGGCAGAACGTCAGCCTGGAAGCAGGCGACTATGTGCAGTTCAACTATGCAGGTCCCCGCGTAGATTTGCAGGAATTTATCCTGTTACTGTATGGCACCTGCATGCCGACACTGGGACTGACTCGCCGTCAGGGCCAGGATATTGAACGTTTTATTACCCATGGCGGAAAGAAACGGACCGAACCCCCAGCAGATATTAAGTGCGAGTATCTGATCCCGATTCGCCGTTAATCGCGTTTGTGATTATGCCGTCGCGATGACGGCATAATCTGTCAACTTACCGCTGGAGTTCGTCCAGCGCGGGCTCGTCAAGATGCGAAATATCTCCCGCGGTTTCGACCACCCAGCCCGCTGCCAGCCAGGCGCTTTGTTGATGATCAACGCGGGAAATCGAACAGTTACGCAGACGAAGACGACGTTCCGCATACGCAGGCAATCCCAGAATGGTGCTCACCAGCACGCCCAGCGCCATACCATGGCTGACAATCAAGGGGCGGCTGCCAGCCGGTAACGCCAGGCAGGCATTCAGGGCATCCTGCATACGCTGCGCCAGTTCTGTCATGGATTCGCCCTGCGGAATACGGCCACCCTCAGTGCCGTTAACCAGCGACGCGCGCCAGCCCTCTTCTTCCGCACTCAACTCGTCCAGCAGGCGTTTTTCCAGCACGCCCATATTCAGTTCGCGCAGGCGGGCGTCAAAGGTGACATCGCAGCCGCAGGCATCGGCAATGATTTCTGCCGTACGTCGGGTACGTCCTAAGTCGCTGGAAATGATATGGGTGATACCTGCGTGTTTAATCCGTTCACCGACCTGACGGGCCTGGTGCTCGCCTTTTGCCGTCAGCGGACTGTCGGAGTGCCCTTGAATGCGGCGTTCTGCATTCCATACCGTTTCACCGTGACGAACAAGATAGACCTGTAGCATGCGTAGTTTCCGTTATACTGCGACCAAAATCGCCTTTATTACCTGAGGGTTCAATTAATTATGTACCATGTCGTCGCAGCTACCACCAATCCAGCGAAGATTCGTGCGATTGCTCAGGCATTCAACGACGTTTTCGGCGAGGGATCCTGCCATACAGAAGGGGTGGAGGTCGAGAGCGGCGTGGCAGCACAGCCCCTCTCTAATCTTGAAACCCGCACCGGCGCACGTCAGCGCGTCATGAATGCCCGTCAGGTTCGCCCGGAAGCCGATTTTTGGGTCGCGATTGAAGCAGGCATTGAAGAAGAGAGTGCGTTTGCCTGGATAGTGGTGGAAAACCACAAGCAGCGGGGTGAATCACGTTCAGCCAGCTTTACGCTGCCGCCGCCCGTGATGGCGGGTTTACGTGAAGGCCGTGAACTGGGCGACGAGATGGCGCGCCTGACCGGCATAGAAAACATTAAACACAAAGGCGGTGCGATAGGCACGTTAACCCATGGTCTGCTCAGCCGCTCCAGTGTGTATCATCAGGCGTTAATTCTGGCGCTCTGCCCGTTTACACATCCTTATTACGCGTAATCGACTCCGGGTGGCGCAATTGGGCCTCCAGCCAGCGCTTGAGTGCGGGAGGCGCCTCTTTCAGGCTGTTCGATCCCCGGGTGATGGTCGCGATGCCGACGCCAAGCTCATTTTTCAACTCACGCTGGCTCATGTCGCCGTTCAGCAGCGATTCGATGATACGCAGACGTGTGCCAAAGGCTTCTCGCTCATCGGGCGTCATCATGAGTTGCAGGAGCGGTAACGCATGCTGGTCGGCAAACGCCTGCTGAATCAGATCAACAAAACGTAGCCAGTTCGACTCCGCAGCCTGTTCAGTTTCGGGTGGCACAGCAGGTTGGTTCATGAGAGGGCTTCCGTACTCACTAAAGAGTACGGAAGCTTAACACAGCTAGTAACGGCGATTCCACTCAGCATCTGACAGGATCTTGTCAGGCTGGCCCAGGAAGTAGCGATAGTAGGCATCATAAGCCAGCACATTCTTCACGTAACCCCGCGTTTCGGAAAACGGAATGGTTTCGATGAAGGCGACGGCACTCAGATTGCCCGCGGTGCTGTTTTGCCAGGTCCGTACGCGACCGGGCCCGGCGTTGTAGGCCGCCGAGGCGAAGATCCGGTTCTTATCAAACTGCTGATAGACATAATCCAGATACTGCGTGCCAATCTGGATATTGGTTTGCGGATCGAACAGCTGAGACGGATTCACATAGCCAGGAATGCTAAACATCTTCACGGTATGCGTGGCGGTGGCGGGCATAATTTGCATCAGGCCACTCGCACCGACCGGGGAACGCGCTTTCGGGTTCCACGCACTTTCCTGACGGGAAATCGCCATCGCATAGCTCTGCGGAATGGTTTTCCCCTGTGTGTTCTGCTTATACAGATCCTGCCATGCCAGCGGGAAACGTTCTTTCAGGCTGTCCCACATTTTTGCGGTGATGGTGGCCTGTACGCTGAGATCCCACCAGTCCTGCTCGCTTGCGTAACGCGCCAGCATCTGCTGCTGGACATGGGTTTTGCTGTTAATCAGGTTGGCCCATTCGCTTCGCGCCAGATTATCCAGCCCCCAGTACATCAGCTCGCGTACCCGGGCCAGCTCGGGCCCCTGTATCGTGGCGCTGTCGGGTTTCGGTGCGGCATCTACCTGCAGAGGATAATTCACGCCCAGACGCTGTGCAGCCACCATCGGGTAAAAGCCGCGTGACGTCATCAGTTTGCGCAGAATCTCATCGGCTTCTTCTTTGCGATCTTTGGAATAGAGCAGATCGGCCTGCCAGTATTGCCATTCGTCTTTCTCTTTCGCTTCTACCGGCAGACGGGCAATCCAGGTATTCAGGCCACGACGGTCATTTTCACTCAGCGCCAGGCGGACGCGCCGCTCCAGCAAGGCAGTTGATTCGCTGTTCATCACCACCGCATCGCGCCAGCGCGCTTGCTCAGAAGTCAGATCGCTGCCCATCATGCGCCAGACCACAATCTCCTTCAGCGCCTGTTCATCCTCCGGCCCCATTTTTTGCGCCCGGACCAGTTCGGGAATCATGCTGCGGGCATTTTCCATATCGGCACGCGCCACACGGGCGAAGGCAAAGATAGTGGCCTGGCGCGTAAAGTCGGTGGCGCCAACGCTGTTGGCAAAAGTCGTTACGGACTGGGGATCTTTCTGCAGCGTCAGTAAGGCATCCGACATCGTCTTATAATCAGCGGGCAGCATCTTCGCCAGATAGCTGACCAGGCTGTCATTGCCCGCTTTCATCGCCAGACGAATGCGTTCCAGCACCGTAATAGGCGAGAGCTGCCCTGAGGCCTGCCAGACTGAAAACAGCTTGTCACAGTCATTCGGCAAGGCGGTGCCGCGCAGCCAAATCGCTTTTGCGCCCGCAAAGGCCGCCTGCTGCTGACCGGTAGACCATTTTGCGTAATACCAGTTGCAGCGCGCCTGCACCGGCGTCGGTTCATCCGGACTGAAATTCAGTACGCCTTGCCAGTCCTGACGATGGGCCAGCACGTTCACAAACCGTGTTTTCAGCGACCGTGCCGGGGGCAAGGTGGGGTACTTTTGAATGAAGTTCTGCACCGCCAGGCTGGTTTCCTGATCCAGATCCTGCGCCAGCAAACGGTATTCTAAGTAGGGATAAAGCGGATAATCCTGCAGCGTCGGTAACAGTTGATCGACTGTCGCCATCTGGTTACTGTCCCACGCCTGTTTAATCTGTTGATATCGTTGCCGTTGTTGATCAAGCGAATCAGCCCATGCGCTGCCGGCCATGCTCACCAGGCAGAACCCTATCATCCCGTTACGCCACTTCTCCACGTAAATCTCCTCTGTTGCTGGGCCCTGGCAGGGTGCCAGACGTTATTCATGCTAACCAGGGGAAGCCACTCTTGCCATGTTCTTCACAAAATTTACCTTTGCGCAGGCGTGGCGCACCGCGATGTCACACGTTCTGCGCTACGGCTGTGCATTTTATCATCACATAAACTTATGGCATGCCGCTTTATCTCTTTGATTCATCAAGTTAAAAATCTGGCACAGCCTTTGCTCTGTTGAATGCCATCTTGTATACCAGTTGGAATTTATTGCATGGCTTCAACATCTGGCTTGACCCTTAGCGAATGGCAGCAACGCGCCCGGCAGCACCCACAGCAGCTTCACACGTTGCTGGCAACCCACCTGGCGGAACAGGAACCCAGTGATAATGCCTGGATCTGTCTTGCCAGTCCGGCGCAGCTCGAAGCACAAATCACGCCGCTTCTGGCACGCTATCAGCAGGATCCCGACGCGCTTCCTTTGTTCGGTGTGCCGTTCGCGGTCAAAGACAATATTGATGTCGCAGGCTGGCCGACCACCGCCGCCTGCCCGGCGTTTAGCTACACCGCTGAAGAGGATGCCTTTGTGGTGGCGCGTCTGAAAGCAGCAGGTGCGGTGGTCATCGGCAAAACCAACCTTGATCAGTTTGCAACCGGCCTGGTGGGCACACGGTCACCTTATGGCGCGGTGTGTAATACCTTTGATCCGGATTTTGTCAGTGGCGGATCCAGTTCCGGATCGGCCTCGGTACTGGCGCGTGGCCTGGTGGCTTTCTCACTCGGCACTGACACCGCCGGGTCAGGTCGGGTGCCGGCAGGGTTTAACAATATTGTCGGCCTGAAACCGACAAAGGGCTGGTTCTCTGCCCGTGGTGTGGTCCCGGCCTGTCGCCTGAACGATACGATTTCGGTGTTTGCGCTGACGGTTGAAGACGCCTTTACCGTGGCCAGCCTGGCCGGTGGCTACGACGAGAAAGACGCCTATTCGCGCGTAAATCCCCGTACGGCACCGGCAGGCATGAAAGCCCGTCCTGATTTCGCCATTCCGGCTACACCGGAATTTTACGATGATGCCGCCGCCGAAGCCGCCTGGGATGCCGCGCTCAGCGCACTGAAGGCGACCGGCGCGACGCTGCATCCCATTGACTTTACCCCTTTCCGCCAGCTCGCCGAGCAGCTTTATCAGGGTCCGTGGGTCGCCGAGCGCACCGTCGCCGTAGGCGAGATGCTTAACCAGCCAGAGAACATGGATCCGGTGGTCCACGGCATTGTGGCGAATGGCCTGAAGTACAGCGCCGTGGATGCCTGGCAGGCCGAATACCAGCGTGCCGAACTGGCCCGGCACATTCAGCAGGTTCTGGCCTCGTTTGATGCGCTGGTGGTGCCCACCTCGCCCACCATTTACACGCTGGACGAAATGCAGCAGGAGCCGGTGCCGTATAACGCGCATTTTGGCACTTATACCAACTTCACTAATCTGGCCGATCTTGCTGCACTGGCCCTGCCCGCCCCGTTCAGAAACGACGACCTGCCGGCGGGCATTACGCTCATCGCTCCCGCCTGGCATGACCGCGCGCTGGCGCAGTTTGGACTGCGCTGGCAGCAGGCTCTGGCCCTGCCTCTCGGCGCAACCGGCCTGCCACTGCCGCCCTCCCCGATGGCGCTTCCTCCATCCCACGATCATGTTCGTGTGGCCGTCGTCGGCGCACACCTGACCGGGATGGCCCTTAATTTCCAGCTCACCACGCGTCAGGCCGTTCTGGTGGAAGAGACGCAGACCGCCAGCCAGTATCGTCTGTTTGCCTTATTAGAGGGTCCGATTAAGAAACCCGGCCTGATGCGCACAGAACAGGGGGCGGCCATTACCGTTGAACTCTGGGATATCCCGCTGGCGCGCTTCGGTGAGTTTGTGGCGGAAATCCCTGCCCCACTGGGCATTGGCAATCTGACGCTTGCCGATGGACGTGTGGTGAAAGGCTTTATTTGTGAAGGTGCAGCGCTAACCGGCGCGCTGGAAATCACTGAATTTGGCGGCTGGCGTAACTGGCTTGCCTCGCCTGGGAGTAACTAATTATGTTCAGCACAGTCCTGATTGCTAACCGGGGTGAAATTGCCTGTCGCGCCATCCGCACGCTGAAACGTCTGGGCATTAAAAGCGTGGCCGTGTTTTCCGATGCCGACCGCAACGCGCAGCATGTGAAAGAGGCGGATATCGCCGTGGGTCTGGGCGGCGACAAATCCAGTGACAGCTATCTGCGCATCGACAAAATTCTGGCGGCGGCGCAGGAAACGGGCGCCCAGGCGGTCTGGCCCGGCTATGGTTTTCTGTCAGAGAGTCTGCCCTTTGCTGCCGCCTGTGAAGAGGCCGGTATCGTGTTTGTCGGTCCCACGGCTGCGCAGATTGGCGAGTTTGGGCTGAAACATCGCGCGCGTGAGTTAGCCGCGCAGGCCGGAGTACCGATGACGCCAGGCACGCCGCTGCTCAACACACTTGATGACGCCCTCAGCGCAGCCGAATCCATCGGTTATCCGGTGATGTTAAAAAGCACGGCAGGCGGCGGAGGCATTGGGCTGACGCGCTGTGCCGACGCCGGGGCACTGCGCAATGCCTGGGAGAGCGTCCGTCGACTGGGCGAACAATTCTTTAGTGATGCCGGCGTTTTCCTCGAACGCTGTATCGATCATGCCCGCCACGTGGAAGTGCAGATCTTCGGTGATGGCAAGGGCACCGTGGTGGCGCTGGGTGAGCGCGACTGTTCGCTGCAACGCCGCAACCAGAAAGTGGTGGAGGAAACCCCCGCGCCCTGCCTGCCCGCGGCCACGCGCGCGGCGTTGCTCGCCTCGGCCGTTCGGCTGGGTGAGGTAGTCAATTACCGCAGCGCGGGGACCGTGGAATACATTTATGATGCACAGCAGGACGCCTTCTATTTCCTGGAAGTGAATACCCGCCTGCAGGTTGAGCATCCGGTCACCGAATGCGTCACCGGCCTCGACCTGGTGGAATGCATGTTGCGCGTCGCCGCTGACGAAGCGATCGACTGGCCGCGCCTGCAGCAGGCACCGCAGGGCGCGTCGATTGAAGTCCGTTTGTACGCCGAAGATCCGTTAAAAAACTTCCAGCCCAGCCCCGGCGTGCTCACGCATGTCAGTTTTCCTGACGATGTCCGTGTGGACAGTTGGGTGACGACCGGCAGCGAGGTTTCCAGCTATTACGATCCGATGATCGCCAAGCTCATCGTCCATGCGGACACGCGAGAGGCGGCGCTGGAAAAACTGCAATGCGCACTGAACGCCACACAACTGCACGGTATCGCCACCAATCTTGATTATCTGCGGCAGGTCGTGGCCACCGAGGCGTTCCGTAGCGGCAAGGTCTGGACACGTTTTCTGGACAGCTTTACGCCCGCGGCAGCCGTAGTCGAAGTGCTGCAGGCGGGCACGTTCAGCTCCATCCAGGACGTGCCGGGCCGTCTGGGTTACTGGAATATCGGCGTACCGCCGTCAGGTCCAATGGATGATTATGCCTTCCGCCTTGCCAACCGCATCGTCGGGAATCACGAGTCGGCGGCCGGGCTGGAATTTACCCTGCAGGGCCCAACGCTGCGCTTTCATTGCGCGGCGACCCTTGCTCTCACAGGGGCAGACTGCGGTGCCACGCTGGATGGCATCCCTGTCAGCAACTGGCAGCCGATAACGGTCAATGCTGGCCAAACGCTGACACTGGGTCGCGCCCAGCGCGGTTGCCGCTGTTATCTGGCTATCCGTAACGGCTTTGATGTCCCGGAATACCTTGGCAGTCGTTCCACCTTTTCTCTGGGCCAGTTTGGCGGGCACGCCGGTCGCACGCTTCGGGTTGCCGATATGCTGCCTGTCTCGCAACCGTCACTGGCAGCCTGCACCACGCCCGCGCCGGTCAGCGCTCCGCAGGCACTCAGCCCGGCGCTGATCCCAACGTACACCAGCGAATGGCACATTGGTGTCCTGTACGGACCGCACGGCGCACCTGACTTTTTCACCCAGGCCGCCATCGATGAATTCTTTGCCAGCGACTGGCAGGTTCACTACAACTCCAACCGCCTTGGTGTACGTCTGGTCGGGCCTAAACCGACCTGGACGCGCGCTAACGGCGGTGAAGCGGGCCTGCATCCGTCCAACGTGCACGACTGTGAATACGCGATTGGCGCAATCAACTTCACCGGTGACTTTCCGGTCATCCTGACCCACGACGGTCCCAGCCTCGGCGGCTTTGTCTGCCCGGTGACGATAGCCAAAGCCGAACTGTGGAAGGTCGGCCAGGTCAAACCGGGCGATAAAATTCGCTTCCATCCCATCAGCGTCGAAGAAGCCGTCGCGCTGGAAAATGCCCGGTTGCAGGTCATCGCCACGTTGCGTCCGCACACGGCGCAGATGTTTGACGTGCCGTCGCTGGCCGACAACCGCTTTGGCTCCGCTACCGTGCTCGCCGCCGTTGCAGCCACCGACACCACACCGCAGGCGGTGTATCGTCAGGCCGGCGATAAATACATTCTGATCGAATATGGCGACAACGTGCTGGATCTGGCGCTCCGCCTCCGTGTTCATCTGCTGATGGCGTCGCTGCGTGAGCGACCGGTTGACGGCATCAAAGAGCTCTCCCCCGGCGTGCGTTCACTGCAAATTCGCTATGACAGCCTTACCCTGTCGCAGCCCCAGTTAATGTCCGAGCTGCTGGCCCGGGAAGCCATGCTCGGTGATGTCAGCACGCTGAAAGTGCCCTCTCGCATTGTCTGGATGCCGATGGCGTTTGAAGACAGCGCCACGCTCGGTGCCGTCGAACGTTATAAAGAAACCGTGCGCGCCAGCGCGCCCTGGCTACCCAATAACGTCGATTTTATTCAACGTATCAATGGATTATCCGATCGTGAACAGGTCCGCGATACGCTGTTCAATGCCAGCTACCTGATTTTGGGCCTGGGCGATGTTTATCTTGGTGCACCCTGCGCGGTGCCGATTGATCCTCGCCATCGCCTGCTCAGCTCCAAGTACAGTCCGGCCCGTACCTTTACCGCAGAGGGCACCGTCGGCATCGGCGGCATGTACATGTGCATTTACGGCATGGACTCTCCCGGCGGTTACCAGCTGGTCGGCCGTACGTTACCCATCTGGAACACCTTCCTGAAAAACCCGCAGTTCGGTGCCGGTGAGCCCTGGCTCCTGCGCTTCTTCGATCAGGTGCGCTTCTATCCGGTGAGCGAAGAGGAACTGGCGCAACTTCGTGATGATTTCCGCGAGGGCCGTGCTGCGCTGCGTATCGAAGAAACGGAATTCGATTTTGCCGCTCACCAGGCGTTTCTGGCGGCGAACGCCGACGACATTGCGGCGTTTCGCCATCGCCAGGCCGCGGCATTTGAGCAGGAGGTCCGGCTCTGGTCGCAGGAGGAGCCGGAAGCCCCCGCTTCCACTGAGGCCGAGTCAGACGCGCCCGCTGAGGATAACAGCGCGCAGGCTGTACAGGCAGATATGAACGGCAATATCTGGAAAGTGCTGGTGCAGGCGGGCGAGACGGTGAGCGCCGGACAAACGCTGGTGATTGTTGAGGCAATGAAAATGGAACTGGCCATTACGGCTCCCTGCGCGGGACGGGTGAAACGTGTGGCCTGCCAGGCCGGCCGCCCTGTCAGCCCTGGCGACACGCTGCTGTGGCTGGAATAAGGAGCGCCGATGACGACCCGATCAACACGAAGCAAAGCCCGCCCGGAAGCATTGGCAGAACGGGTTTACCTGGCACTGAAAAACGACATTTTTGAGTTCCGCCTGATGCCCGGCGATCGCTTCAGCGAAAGTGAGATTGCAGAGCGCATGGCGGTCAGCCGCACTCCGGTTCGCCAGGCCCTGTTCTGGCTGGAGCGTGAAGGCTATGTCGACGTGTGGTTTCGCAGCGGCTGGCAGGTGAAAGCCTTTGATTTTGCCTACTTCGAAGATCTGTACGATTTGCGTACCGTCCTGGAGTGCGAGGCGGTCACGCGCCTGTGTGCGTTGCCGCCGACCCAGTGCGCCGACCGGCTACGCGAGCTGTATCAGTTCTGGTGCGAAGCCGCGCAGGTGGAAGATGGCAAGCGGGTTTCACAGCATGATGAGGCGTTTCATATGACGCTGGTCGCCGCTGCGGGCAATGCGGAAATGGCGCGGATCCATGCCGAGCTGACAGAAAAAATCCGCATTATCCGGCGGCTTGATTTTACCCGGGAAGATCGTATCGCGGCGACCTATCGCGAACACGCACAGATTTTGCGGGCCATTTTATTGCAAGAGACCCGCGACGCCCGCCAGATCCTGACCGGGCACATTGCCGTCAGTAAAGCGGAGGTCAGAAAAATCACGCTACACATGCTCCAGCAGGCCCGGCTTCAACCCATTGAATAACGTATCCATACCATTAGGGGTTTACCATCGATGAAAAGACGTTCATTGCTTAAAGCTTTTGCTCTCTCAGCTACCGTCGCGGGCATGGGGTTCGCCTGGAGCGCTCAGGCGGCTGACACCATCAAAGTAGGCATCATGCACTCCCTTTCCGGCACCATGGCCATTTCTGAAACGCCACTTAAAGATGTCGCCCTGATGACCATCGATGAAATTAACGCCAAAGGCGGCGTGCTGGGGAAAAAACTGGAGCCCGTAGTGGTGGATCCGGCCTCAAACTGGCCGCTGTTCGCCGAGAAAGCCCGGCAACTGCTGACCCAGGACAAAGTGGCTGTGGTGTTTGGTTGCTGGACCTCGGTATCGCGCAAATCCGTGCTGCCGGTCTTTGAAGAACTGAATGGTCTGCTCTTCTATCCGGTGCAGTACGAAGGTGAAGAGATGTCGCCGAACGTCTTTTATACCGGTGCAGCACCAAACCAGCAGGCGATTCCGGCGGTGGAATACCTGATGAGCCAGGATGGCGGCGGGGCCAAACGTTTCTTCCTGCTGGGAACAGATTATGTTTATCCCCGCACCACCAACAAGATTTTACGCGCCTTCCTGCATTCAAAAGGCGTGCAGGATAAAGATATCGAGGAAGTGTACACCCCGTTTGGCTACAGCGATTACCAGACCATCGTCTCTAATATCAAGACGTTCGCCGCTGGCGGCAAAACCGCGGTGGTCTCCACCATCAATGGCGATTCCAACGTACCGTTCTACAAGGAACTGGCTAACCAGGGCATCAAAGCCACCGATATCCCGGTCGTAGCCTTCTCGGTGGGTGAAGAGGAACTTCGTGGGATTGATACTAAACCGCTGGTCGGTCAGTTGGCAGCCTGGAACTATTTTGAATCCTTAGATAATCCGACCAACGCGAAATTTGTTGCCGACTATCGGGCTTATGCAAAAGCGCACAATCTGCCGAATGCCAGCACCGTGGTAACCAATGACCCGATGGAAGCCACCTACGTAGGCATTCATATGTGGGCGCAGGCCGTCGAGAAAGCCGGTACGACCAATGTGGATAAAGTGCGTGCGGCCATGGCCGGTCAGACCTTTAAGGCCCCGGACGGGTTTACCCTGACGATGGATCAGACCAACCACCATCTGCACAAACCCGTGATGATTGGCGAAGTTGAAGAAAACGGTCAGTTTAACGTGGTCTGGCAGACGGACAAACCGGTACGCGCCCAGCCCTGGAGCCCGTATATTCCCGGCAATGATAAAAAACCGGATCATCCCGTGAAAACGACGCAGTAAAACTCAGACTGCCCTCGCGCTGGCTGTGAGGGCGGCCGTCAGGACATCCTATGCTCGCCCTTTTGATGAGGCTCACCATGATGCTTCGCCTGAATTTTTTAGCGTTATTGCTGCTTCTGCCGCTGTTTGCCAGCGCCGGACCCGCTACGGACTTTGCCGCCGCCAGCCGAACTCAGCAGGCCGATCTGCTGCAACAGTGGGCCGCTGCGCCAGATGCCCGCCGTTTACCCTTGCTGGAAGCGTTAAAAGCCGAAACCGTCGTGACGGATCAGGACCACCATCCCTTTAGTAAAACCGGGAATACGCTTCAGCCCCTGGATGACGCCGCACAGCCCAACGGCGACGTTAAAAAGCTGTTTATGAACAACCGTCTGCGTGTACTGGTCGCCAGTGCTCTCGCCGCCCATCAGCTGGTAAGCCCTGATGCCGGCGTGCGCCTGCGTGCGGCGCAACAGTTACAAAACGACGCGGCCGCTGACCTGCTTCCGCTCATAGAGAAACGCCTCAGTGTTGAAACGGATCCTCAGGTTCATGCTGCGCTGGCCATGACGGCGGCCAGTCTGCAGCTGACCAGCCCGCAGCCGATAGTGCGGCTTAGAGCGGTCAAACTGCTGGGCGAATCCAGCGATCCTAATACTCAGGCCAGCCTGCAGCGCCTGACGCAGCCCGCAGCCGAGCCCGATGAAACGGTACGCGAGGCAGCGGCAGACAGCCTGAAGCAGATGAAAAGTCGCCTGATGTGGGGCGATCTGCTGGGACAGGCATTCAGCGGGCTCTCGCTGGGATCGATCCTGCTGCTGGCCGCGCTGGGCCTGGCCATCACCTACGGTCTGCTGGGGGTGATCAATATGGCGCACGGTGAAATGCTGATGCTGGGCGCGTACGCCACCTGGCTGGTACAAAACCTGTTTCAGCAGTTTGCTCCGCAGTATATCGCCTGGTATCCGCTGCTGGCGCTGCCGGTCGCGTTTCTGATGACGGCAGCCATTGGAATGGCGCTGGAGCGCACTATCATTCGCCATTTGTATGGCCGCCCGCTGGAAACCCTGCTCGCGACCTGGGGCATCAGCCTGATGCTGATTCAGCTGGTGCGTATGCTGTTTGGTGCGCAGAACCTGGAGGTCGCCAATCCCGCCTGGCTGTCGGGCGGATTGCAGGTGCTGCCCAATCTGGTTCTGCCCTGGAACCGCATTGCAGTCATCCTGTTCGTGGTGTTTGTGCTGATACTAACCTGGCTGCTCCTCAACCGTACGCGGCTGGGGATGAACGTGCGCGCCGTCACCCAAAACCGGGCCATGGCCGACTGCTGTGGCGTGCCGACGGGCCGCGTGGACATGCTGGCATTTGGTCTGGGTTCCGGTATCGCGGGGCTGGGCGGCGTCGCCCTGTCGCAGTTAGGCAATGTCGGGCCAGAACTGGGCCAGGGCTACATCATCGACTCTTTCCTGGTGGTGGTGCTGGGCGGCGTCGGCCAGCTTGCCGGAACCGTGGTCGCCGCACTGGGACTGGGCATTCTCAACAAAGTGCTGGAGCCGCAGATGGGGGCCGTATTGGGGAAAATCCTTATTCTGGTGTTGATCGTGCTGTTTATTCAAAAACGTCCGCAGGGACTGTTTGCCGTGAAAGGAAGGGTGACTGACTGATGACGCAACCTCTCACCTTACGTCTGACGCGTCAGGCACCGCGCCTGACGCTGGGCATTGGCGCAGTCGTTACGCTGCTGCTGCTGATCATGCCGTTCCTGGCACTGCTGCCCGCCTCGCATCCGCTGGCGATCTCCACCTATACCTTAACGCTGGTCGGTAAAATTCTGTGCTACGCCGTGGTCGCGGTGGCGCTGGATCTGGTGTGGGGTTATGCGGGCTTACTTTCTCTGGGGCATGGCCTGTTTTTTGCGCTGGGCGGCTATGCGATGGGCATGTACCTGATGCGCCAGGCCTCCGGGGACAGCCTGCCCGCGTTTATGACCTTCCTGTCCTGGGATCGGCTGCCGTGGTTTTGGGCAGGCACGCAGCATTTCGCCTGGGCGCTGTGTCTGATTGTCCTCGTGCCGGGCCTGCTGGCGCTGATGTTTGGTTTCTTTGCCTTCCGCTCGAAAATCAAAGGCGTGTATTTCTCAATCATGACCCAGGCGCTGACCTATGCCGGCATGCTGCTGTTCTTTCGCAACGAAACCGGTTTTGGCGGTAACAACGGCTTTACCGGTTTTACGACCCTGCTGGGCTTTAGTGTGACCTCAACCAACACGCGCATCGGCTTGTTTATTGCTACCGTCATGCTGCTGTTAGCAAGCCTGGTGCTGGGCTTCGCGCTGGCCCGCAGTAAATTTGGCCGGGTGCTGACCGCTGTTCGGGATGCCGAAAACCGCCTGATGTTCTGCGGTTACGATCCCCGGGGTTTTAAGCTGTTCATCTGGACCCTCTCGGCCATGTTATGTGGCCTGGCAGGCGCGCTCTATGTGCCCCAGGTTGGCATTATTAACCCCAGTGAAATGTCCCCGACCAACTCCATTGAAGCCGCTATCTGGGTCGCACTTGGCGGGCGCGGTACGCTTATCGGTCCGCTGCTCGGGGCCGCCATCGTCAACGGCGCGAAGAGCGTCTTCACCGTGGCTTTTCCGGAGTACTGGCTGTTTTTCCTGGGGATGATGTTTATTTTGGTCACGCTGTTTCTGCCGCGTGGCGTGATGGGTTTACTGCGCCGGAGAAAAGATGACTGAGACCCTGTTCACCCAAACTCTGCCAGCCGATCGTTATCGTGCCCGGCGCGATCCGGTCCTGCAGTTGGCTAACATCACCGTAACCTTTGAGGGCTTTCGTGCGCTTAACAATCTCTCTTTACAGATTGGCGTCGGTGAACTGCGCTGCATCATTGGCCCTAATGGCGCAGGTAAAACTACGCTGATGGACGTTATTACCGGCAAAACGCGTCCCGACACAGGGCAGGTCATTTACGATCAGGATAAAAACCTCATCGCCCTGTCGCCGGTCGAGATTGCCCGTAGCGGAATTGGGCGCAAATTTCAGAAGCCGACAGTGTTTGAAGCGCTGACGGTATTTGAGAATCTGGAGATTGCTCTGAAAACCACCAAAACCGTCTGGGCCAGCCTGCGTGCGCGCCTTGACAGCGCGCAACGGGATCGGATCGATGAGATCCTGACGCTGCTGCGGCTTAGCGCCGCCCGCCAGCGACCGGCAGGTCTGCTGTCGCATGGCCAAAAGCAATTTCTTGAAATCGGCATGCTGCTGGTGCAGGAACCGCACCTGCTGCTGCTTGATGAGCCCGCTGCGGGCATGACCGATGCGGAAACTGACTACACTGCCGAACTGTTTCGCAGTCTGGCAGGCAAGCATTCACTTATGGTGGTTGAGCACGATATGGGCTTCGTGGAAACCATTGCCGATCACGTCACCGTTTTGCATCAGGGAGCCGTACTGGCAGAAGGTTCCCTGCGCGAGGTACAGGCCAACGAGCAGGTCATTGACGTTTATTTGGGGCGCTAAATGTTACAGGTATCTGAACTGCATCAGTATTATGGCGGCAGCCACATTCTGCGTGGCCTGTCTTTTGAGGTTAAACAGGGTGAAGTCACCTGCCTGCTCGGCCGCAACGGTGTGGGGAAAACCACGCTGCTGAAATGCCTGATGGGCTTAATACCGGCTAAATCGGGCGAGGTGCGCTGGCAGGACAATATTATCAACGGGCGAAAGCCCCACCAGCGCGTGCAGGCCGGCATGGCTTACGTGCCGCAGGGGCGGGAGATTTTTCCGCGTCTGACGGTTGAAGAAAATCTGCTGATGGGCCTGTCACGCTTTTCATCCTCGCAGGCAAAGCAGGTGCCTGAAGAGATTTACCAGCTGTTTCCGGTATTGTTCGATATGAAATCCCGCCGGGGCGGCGATCTGTCCGGCGGCCAGCAACAGCAGTTGGCCATTGGCCGGGCGCTGGCCAGCCGTCCACAGTTGCTGATCCTCGACGAGCCTACCGAAGGGATTCAGCCTTCAGTGATCAAAGAGATTGGCCTGGTGATCCGCCAACTGGCACAGCGCGGCGACATGGCGATTCTGCTGGTCGAGCAGTTTTATGATTTTGCCGCGGACCTGGCCGACCGCTATCTGGTCATGTCGCGCGGTGAAATTATCCAGCGCGGGCGCGGTGAAGAGATGGAAACGGATAACGTGCGGAGCCTGGTCGCCATCTGATTCTCCTCCTGTCAGGCAGGTCGGCGCGCAGGCTGACCTGCCTGGATCGCGGCACCCTGCGCTTTCTTCCCACCTGAGCCATGCACGCCCACGGTACGCATCCGTGACCGGCCCGTTTCTTTTCCGTCGTTAAATTCTTGTGTAATAACGCACAAGACATCTTGTAATAAATAACAGTAAGTATAATAATTCTCATTTGCATTCAATGTGCATAACACCTTTGTCACATGACTTTCTGCGCCTTTCTTCTGCCGGGCGCGTTGTATTTGCCTTTGTAAGGGATAAACAATGAGAATGCCTTTTGGCCCGAAACGGTTAGCGCTACTGTGTTCCATCGCCATTGCCGCCCCTGCGGTCTCCTTTGCCGCCGATACGCTGGTGGTGACAGCAAAGCCGGAAGAAACATCGACCACGCCCACTGAAGGCTACACGTCGACCGTCAGTAAAGGGGCAACCAAAACCGATCGTCCTTTGATCACCACCGGTCAGTCCGTTTCGGTCGTGACGCGCCAGCAAATGGCCGATCAGGGCGCAATGGATGTGAATCAGGCGCTTAACTACACCGCCGGTGCCTTCACGAACTTCGCTGGCGCAGCCACCCGCTACGACACGGTCTCTCTGCGCGGCTTCCACGGCGGCGATGTCGATAACATTTTCCTGGACGGTCTGCGCCTGATGAGCGATCCCGGCAGCTATAACGTGCTGCAGGTCGATCCCTGGTTCCTCGACCGTATTGATGTGATCAAAGGCCCCTCTTCTGCCCTGTATGGACAGACGGTGCCGGGTGGCTTAGTGATGGAAAGCTCCAGACGTCCGCAGTATGCGCCTGAGGGACATTTCCGTTTGTCTACCGGCAACCATAACACCAACAGCGCTGCGTTTGATTACACCAATGCCATCAACGATCAGTGGGCGTTTCGTCTGACCGGCATAACGCGCAACAGTGATACACAGTACGATCACACACGCGAAGAAAAATATGCGATTTCGCCTTCACTGCTGTGGCAACCTGATGAGGATACGTCACTCCTGCTGCGCGCTTATCTGCAAAAAGATCCGTCCGGCGGCTATCACAGTGCCGTGCCAGGGGACGGCAGCATCACCGAACATAACGGGCGTAAGCTCAGCACCGGTTTCTATGATGGCGACAGCGCGCTGGATCAGTTTAAGCGGCGGGAGCAAATTTACAGCGCGGAATTCGCTCACCGCTTTAATGAAACCTGGGCGTTTCGCTCGAATGCCAGCTACTCCCATTCCAATGTCGATCTGGATCAGGTTTATCAGATTGGCTGGGCATCACCGCAGTCAGAACTGCTCAATCGCAACTATTCCGGCTCGCGTTCGTCGCTGCAGGCGTACGCGATTGATAACCAGCTGGAAGCCGACTTTGATACCGGTCCGGTGGATCACAAGGTGGTGCTGGGTGCGGAATACCATCAGTACACGAACGATTTACGGGGTGCCAGCGGCCCGGCCAGTTCACTCAATGCGCTGACAGGTCAGGCCATGGGCGTGAATCCGGCTTACGTGTTTACAAATTCACAGCGTCGTTACTATCAAACCGGCGTGTACCTGCAGGATGAGCTGAAATGGGACAAATGGCATCTGGATCTCTCAGGCCGCTACGATCGCATCGTGTCTGAAAACCGCCAGTACAGCACCGATACCCAATATCGTCGTCAGGATGATCACGTCAGTGGCCGGGCGGCGCTGCTGTATGCCTTCGATAACGGGATTTCGCCCTACGTCAGCTATAGCCAGGCGATTACGCCACAATCCCTTTCCGGACGGGATGGCAACCTGCTGAAGCCAACGACCTCGGAGCAGTATGAGACCGGCATTAAGTACCAGCCCGTGGGCACGTCCGATCTCTACTCCGCCGCGATCTACGACCTGACACAGAATGATGTCGGTAACCGCGTGGTAGTGGGCTCCTATTATGAACCGGCTGGCAAAGTGCACTCTCAGGGCCTCGAACTGGAAGCGCATAATCAGCTCACCCCGCGACTGAGCACGCTGGCGAGCGTGACGGTGAACCATGTGCGCTTCAAAGATTCCATCGACGGCAATAACGGCCACACGCCTTACGTGACGCCTGACTCGATGGCGTCTGCCTGGGCGAAATACCAGTTTGATGCGGGAATCAGCGTCGGTGCTGGCGTGCGTTACATTGGTCGGCAGTGGGCAGACAATGAGAACACCACACGTCTGCCTTCCGCTACGCTGTTTGACGCCTCGGTCCGCGCTGATTTAGGTGCCTGGAACAGCAGCCTCAAAGGCGCGTTTGTGCAGCTTAATGCCAATAACCTGACCGATCGCGACTACGTTTCTGCCTGCTACGGCACGGGCTTCTGCTACTGGGGCGCAGAGCGCACCGTGGTGGCGACCGTCGGCTACGATTTCTGATCCCTGCCAGGGCGGCAATCCGTGCCGCCTGTCACCGCTTATGCCACAGCGGCGTAATGTCGCCGCTGTTTTTCTCGCAGAAAAACACGTACTAACCACAGCCACAGCACACCACAGATCAGGTTCAACAGGCTGAAGCCTGCGGTACCGCCATGAAAATAGGCCGCTTTGCCTGCCTCAATCCCAAAAGCAAAGACCACCATACTGACCATGCCCAGCATCGCTGCCACGCTGCCCTTCCCTGCCTGACTGGAAAATAACGTCAGTCGGTACAGTCCGGCATTGACCATTCCGCTGCCGAAGCCGTAAAGGCTGAGGCCAGCCGTGAGCCCAATGTAGCTGTCCGCCTGCCATAACGTGCTCAGCACAGCGATCAAAAGCCCTGTAACCACAGGCCAGGCCCCCAACCGTAACGGCTGCTCGACGGAGAGACGGCTGGCCAGTCGTCCCAGCGTGAGATTCCCGGCAATCATTGCCATAAAGACCGGCAGTTGAAGCAGTGCGTAATCCAGTCGGCTCAGGCCCAGACCGTGAATCAGGATAACAGGCGAAAGCGCGACCCATGTCAGGCAGGGAATCGTCACCAGGCCAATAGCCAGCGAACCGCACATCACCTGGCGGTCTTTTAGCAACGCATAATAGCCCGCCGCCAGCGACGGCAGCGATACGGAGGTGCGTCTGTCACCTGCGGTTTCCGGCATCGACAGGCCCAGGCCAATGAGCGACAGCGCGGCCAGAGCAGCGAAAAACAGAAACAGTGTGCGCCAGTCTGCGACGGCCAGAAACGCCGTACCCGCCAGCGGCCCGGCCAGCGGAGCCAGCAGCGCAACGTTCGCCATCAGCGCCATCATCTTTACGCTGAGTGCCTCGTCAAAAGCCTCCTGAATGGCGGCATAGCCCACCGCACCGATAAAGCACAGGCTGATGCCCTGCAGAAAGCGCAGCAGGATAAAGGGCCCGATGCCCTGCACCCAGTGCGTCGCCAGACAGGTCAGCATAAAAAACGCAACACCGGTCAGCAGGACCGGACGGCGGCCCATCTTGTCGGACAGCGGCCCCAGGAGCCACTGTAACAGCATCCCGCCCATCAGATAGGCGGTCAACGAGGTGGCCACCCACTCCGGGCCCACGTGAAAAGCCTGTGTGACCCGCAGCATGCCGGGCTGAATCATGTCATGCGCGAGATAGGTGGCAAACTCAAACAGCACCAGCGATAAAGGAAATAACAGATGTCGTCGCGTCAGGCGCGAGACAGGTTGAAAACGAGCCATCGTCAGTATTATCCAGTAAAACGAGAAAAACGCGGCCGCCAGGGCGACCGCGCTGATGGGAAAGGCGATGATGATCCCGTTAACGCCACCGGGCGACAGGATTCTCCAGCGTGCCGGCAAACTTGAGGTTTTCGGCAGGATCGGACAGGTTGATCATCTGCTGATTATTGGCCAGCTGCAGGCGGTTCAGACAGGAGCGGGTAAAGGTGGGCGCAAACATATCGTAGCGGGCAAATTTACTGGCCAGCTGCGGATGCGCCTGCTGATAATCCTTCACGCACTGTGCCACCAACTGCCAGAACTGACTCTCGGGCAGCGTACCTGACTGGTGCAAAATCGCGCTGATAAAGCGGAAGATACAGTCAAAGACGTCGGTAAAAATCGACAACAGCTTCAGTTCTTCAGGCACGTCTACCGCCAGACGCTGGACGTTCTCCGGCAGTACCGCCTCCGGGTTCATGACGGCGATTTCTTCGCCAATGTCTTTCATGTAGGCGCTGACCGGCACATTGTTTTCCAGCAGCAGGATCAGATTTTCGCCGTGGGGCATAAACACCAGATCGTGTTGATAGAAGCAGTGCAGCAGCGGACTGAGGTAACAGTTAAGGTAACGTTCAACCCACTGTGCCGCGGGCAGGCCTGAGTCGGCGATCAGTGCGGGCAGTAACGGCTGCTGATGATGATCAACATGCAGGAACGCCGCCATGGTCATCAAGCGCTGGCCGGGCTGCAAATCAGGAACCGGATTATCGCGCCACAGGGCCGCAAACATTTTCTTATAGGCGGAATCGCCCTTAATGGCACGTTCGTAATGGCGGTTGTGATAGCCCACGGCGGCCACCTCGCGCAGGATGCGGAAGTTGCAGCGCTGAAGCCAGCTGTCGTTTGCCACCAGCGTTTCCAGCCATTCATTAATCGCAGGCGTGGTCGCCATATAGTACGGCGACAAGCCGCGCATAAAGCCCATGTTGAGCACCGACAGGGCAGTTTTCACATAACGCTTGTGGGGCTGGCTGCGGTTAAAGAAGGTACGAATCGACTGCTGCGCCTGATACTGGTCATCACCGATGCCCAGATAAATAATGTCCCGACTGGCAATATCCGCCGCAAACACCGTCAGCAGCTTGTTCTGCCACTGCCACGGATGCACGGGCATAAAGATATAGTCCTCGGGTTCCACCCCGTGGCTTGTCAGCTGAGCCGCGAACCGATCCAGAATGGACTGCCCTAGCTCCTCCTGCAGCAACTGCGTATAGCTCAGCGCGCTGAGGCTGGAGAAATGGGCATGACGACGATGCACGGCTACCCAGATGAGATTTACCGGCGCGGCGGCCTCTGGAGCATAAGCCAGGTAATCCCGCGCATCGAAGCCGATGCGGCCGTTATTGGCGACGAAGCAGGGATGCCCTTCCGTCATGGAGGATTCCACGGTCTGGAAGTCCGCTTTTACCAGCGCCTGGCTGTCTGGATTCTGCTTCTGCAACTTAAATACGCTGCTGCATAAGGTGCTGCTGATCTCTTCCATGTAGGTGGCTAACAGCGCCTGAGGAATGCCGATCTGCGCATTAAACTCCTCAATAAACTGCAGCGCATCCAGCGGTAACGCCCGACCATTCTCCTGCTTTTCCAGTGAGGCAACGTCGATATCCCAGTGGTCCAGCGCCAGACGCTGAGCGGAAAAATGGTACTCTGCCTCGGCACCCGGCACGGCCAGGCGATAACGTCCTGGGTGCATTTCGTCGGGGACGATCAGCTTTTCATGCGCGAATTCGGCAATCGCTTTACGAATCAGTAAACGGTTAGCCTGCAGCCAGTGAGGTCCGGTGAGATGGGCACCGGTTAACAGTGAGGTGGCGTGATTCATTCGTGAGTCCTGCAGTAATGCCTGTTGATAATCGTCGCGCTGACAGAAGGCGAGCCAGGCGGTTTTGTGGCCCATATCAATGGTGTGCTGGTAGCGAAAACCCGCACGTTTGTTCAGGCGATGAATTTTGTCGTTGCGCACATCCGGTTCGACCACCACGCGACTGACCTCGGGGCGGCTGAACAGGTAGTCCATAACGGTGCTGAAGACCTGCCAGCTAAATTCCCTGACCGGGGTTTCCGCGGGCGCGATCAGAATATGCATGCCGTAGTCGTCCGGCTGAGCGGGATAGTATTTACCTACTTCATCCTCGCGGGCGCGATAGCATTCGACAAGGAAGGCCGGTTCACCATTGCAGCAGCCGATCAACGCCGCATGCGGATCCCTGGCCGTCAGCTGGTGGTAAAAGTCGGCGACCTGCTCTGGTGTGTCATTCTGCATTCCCCAGAAGCGGGCATAGTCGCGCGTCACCCAGCGATGAATCAGCGTGGCGTCAGCGGCCTGCATAGGGCGGAGGGTAAACTGGCCTGCCGGGCGGGCGGCAGTGAAAAGCGTTAACTGTGACATATTACGATTCCGATTGAGCCGGGAAAGTCTGGAAGGCAATCTGCCGTTCGACGGGATAGATCTCTTTGCCGGTGATTTCACGCAGCAGCACCGAATTGCGATAGCAGGCCATGCCCAGATCCGGTGTAACGAAGCCGTGCGTGTGCAGCTCCGCGTTCTGCACGAAGATCTGGTTGTGGCGATCAATGCTGTAGTTACGCTGAACGTCGTAACGGCCCTTCTCGTCCCAGCGCAGACGCTGGCTGATGCCTTCAATAAACATCGGCGGACGATACTGATAGCCCGTTGCCATCACCAGACCGTGCGTACGGCGGGTAAAGGCACAATCCTGCTCCTGCTGATGCAGCGCGAGCTCGAACTCTCCGTTGGGTAACGCGCGCATTCCGGTCAGTTCTGAATGGGTGAACAGGTTAACGTTCAGCGCGCCATCCAGTTGCTTAACGTACATCAGGTCGTAGATAGCGTTGATCAGCGTGCTGTTGATGCCTTTATAGAGATTTTTGTGGCGCGCATTCAGCGCATCGCGTTTCTCACCCGGCAGCGCGTGGAAATAGTCCACCCATTCTGGCGAAGTCATCTCCAGCGTCAGTTTGGTATATTCCAGCGGATAAAAGCGTGGCGCACGGGTTATCCAGTTCAGCTGATAGCCAAACCGATCGATCTCCGTAAGCAGATCGTAATAGATCTCTGCCGCGCTCTGCCCGCTACCCAGTACGGTAATGGACGGTTTTTTCTGCAAATCCGCCTTATTCGCCAGATACTGACTGGAGTGCGTAAAACGCGACCGGTATGGATGGCTGCAGGCAGGCAGCCAGGCTTCAGGACCGGTGCCCAACACCAGCCTGCGGGTCAGCCAGTCCTGCTGCTGCCCACTGACCGTATCGACTGCCCGCACGCGGTAGCACTGCAACGCTTCGTCGTAGCTCACATAGTCCACGCGCGTGTTCCAGCGCAGGTTACTCAGCTTTGAACAGGCCCACTGACAGTACTGGTTGTACTCTTTACGCATCAGGAAAAAGTCTTCGCGGATATAGAACGAATACAGTTTTCCTTTCTGCTTCATATAATTCAGCAGACTGTAAGGACTGGTGGGATCGGCCAGCGTCACCAAATCGGCCATAAACGGCGTTTGCAGATGCGCACTTTCCAGCATCATGCCGGTATGCCAGTCAAAGCCCGGATTCTGATCCAGAAAGAGGCCATTCAGCCCTTCAACAGGTTCACTCAGACAGGCCAGGCTGAGATTGAAAGGACCGATGCCAATTCCGATAAAGTCATAAATGTTGTCGTTCATCGTACCGTTCTCACTGGTTAGCGGCTTGCAAAGTCAGGTCACGTGCCTGCTCCCGGCCGTAATGGACAATCAGGGCAATGACGTCTTCCATGTCAGCCACCGTAGTGGTGGGATTCAGCAGGGTAAATTTGAGGTACTGGTGACCCTCGACTTTCGTACCGGCGATCACCGCGTTACCCGAGCGGAACAACGCCTTGCGGATACCGGCATTGATGGCATCCAGCTGTGCGGCCCGCATGTCAGGCCGGGGTACGAAACGGAAGATTTGTGTGGTCAGTTCAGGCGCATGCAGCACCTCAATGGACGGATGGGCTTTCAGCAACTGATGGGTTGCCTCGGTCAACGTCAGGATGGTATCGAATGCTTCCCCCAGCGCCGCCGGGCCCATGATGCGCAACGTCAGCCACATTTTCAGCGCGTCAAACCGGCGCGTCGTCTGAATACTTTTGTTGACCAGGTTTGGCGTCCCTTCCTGCTGGGCGCTGAGCGGATTGAGGTAATCGGCATGGTGCGTTACATGGCTGAGGTGCTGTTTATCGCGCACGAAAAACGCCCCGCAACTGACGGTCTGGAAGAATGACTTGTGATAATCCACCGTCACCGAGTCCGCTTTTTCGATACCACTGAGGCGCTGCCGCTGCGTTTCAGATACCAGCAGGCCACAGCCGTAAGCCGCATCGACGTGCATCCAGATGCCGTGCTGCTGACACAGATCCGCGATAGCGTTCAGCGGATCGATACTGCCAAAATCGGTGGTGCCACTGGTGGCCACGACGGCGATGGGAATCAGGCCCTGCGCATGGCAGTGCTCAATTTCGCGCTCAAGCTGTACGCTGTCCATGCGGTAGTGTTCGTCGTAATCCACGGAAATCACCGCATCGTAGCCCAGGCCAAGAATCGCCATCGACTTCTGAATACTGAAATGACTCAGTCGGGAGGTCAGCACGCGCCATTTCGCGGCCTCCGTCGGCAACCCCTTATGCTTGATCAGGTGACCCGGATGGTGCGTGGCGCACCAGCTGTCCCGCGCCAGCAGCATCGCCATCAGATTGGACTGCGTACCGCCACTGGTAAAGATGCCGTCTGCGCTCGCAGGCAGGCCGATACGGCCCAGCGTCCAGTCAATGACCTTCTGCTCAATCAGCGTGCCGCCCGCGCTTTGGTCCCAGGTATCGACGGAGCTGTTTACCGCCGCCATGATCTGCTCTGCCAGCAGCGAGGGCAGCACAACCGGGCAGTTAAGATGGGCGACATATTTGGGGTGGTGGAACCAGACGGCATCGCGCAGGTAAAGTGACCGCAGCTCTTCCAACGCGGCTTCGTTGCTGCCCAGAGGCTGATCAAGGTCGACGGCGCTGAACGCCGGGGCCAGCTCATGGGGCAGGATTCCGCTGAACGGCTTCTCCACGCGCTGCACCGTGCTGCTGATCAGCGCCAGCGCCGCGTGCGTTTGCTGCTGCCACGCCGTAATCTGCGCCTCGTTAAAGATGACGTCCTGAGCCGCAGGAATATCTTCAGACAGATGTCGGCGAGGGACCGACAAAGTTTGCTTACGTAACACCATATCCTGTTCCTTTGTTTAAGACGTAAGTCGCCTGGCCGCCCCGGTAAAAGGGCAGCAGATCGTGCCAGACCGCACGTGTCAGTTCAGATTGACTAACCCTTCAGCAGGACCGCTATCCCATGTGATCAATAAGGTTAAGAACTTATGACCCCTAAAAGGTTAAAAATTACATTTAGTGTGGTTTATAAGGCTTTAGTTAGCATCTTATAACGATAATGTGATTATTAATAATAATCATTATCATTCAAACAATGGAATGGTAATACATCTCATAAATGAGGCTAATGAACAAAAATGTGATACTTGTCACAAAAAAAACGTCTGAGCCGTTCAGCATTGGCAAAGTAAAGGGGCAGGAAAGGTCAGATGATACGGGTCAGGCTCAACATCATGAACGCCCGGGCAGCCGCTCTGCCAACGTTTGCGGGATGACAGCAAGGCGGGTTAAGATAAAAATCGTGTTCAGGAAGCCTCCAACGCCTTAACTCTGTTGTAATTTGTCCTGGCCCGGGTAAAAACGCTGCGGTTTAAGACTCTCCCTCCTGTACGATAATACGGTGACAGGCTCAAACGCATAACGTCCTCCTCAAGGAATACAGGTTCAGAGATGACAATGGAAACCCGCCGCGACGAACGTCTGCGCAAACTCGCTCTGGCACTGAAGCGCACCGATAAACTTCACCTGAAGGATGCCGCCCGGTTGCTGGACGTCTCAGAGATGACGATTCGCCGGGATCTGAGCGAACCCACGTCCAGCGTCGTCCTGCTCGGCGGCTATATCGTCAGCGATCCCAGAAGCCAGCCCGGTCACTATTTTGTCTCCGATCAGCACGGGCAAAACGCCACCCGCAAACAGCAGCTGGCGCAGGCGGCGGCAGGTCTGATCGGGGAGAACGATACCGTCTTTTTCGACTGCGGGACGACCTTGCCCTATGTGGTGGATGCCATTCCGGATGCCCTGCCCTTCACCGCCATCTGCTGTGCCATGAATACTTTTCTGGCGTTAAAAGAAAAGCCCGCCTGCCATGTCATCCTGAGCGGCGGTGAATTCCATGCGGATAACGCCTTATTCACGCCGGTGGGCGGACAGTGCATTCTGGATGACCTGTGCCCTGACCTGGCCTTTATTTCTGCGGCAGGCGTCAGCCACGATCAGGGCGCGACCTGTTATAACCTTAATGAACTGCCCATGAAACACCATGCCATGCGGCGCGCGCGCCAGCGAGTTCTGGTGGCGGACAGCAGCAAATATGGGAAAGTGTTACCGGCCCGGATTGGCGCACTTTCACGCTTCGACCTGCTGGTCAGCGACAGCGCGCCAGATGCCACGCTGAGTCAGTGGTTAGCGCAACAGTCTATTCCCGTGCGGCTGCCCTGACTTCAGCCTGTCCACCGGCGTTCTGATGCGCGTTGCCCTGTGCCGGGTCGGTCTGACAACGGACATAAATCAAACAGTTATTCTGAACCCGCGGCCGCCATCGAATAATCCCGTCCCCTCGGCTGTGATTAGGCGGCGAAAAAGGCTAAACTTCGACATCATCCAAACGACAAACAGACCCAGAGGCTCAATACAACGTGGCTCAATTCGTCTATAGCATGCATCGCGTTGGCAAAGTGGTACCGCCAAAGCGTCATATTCTGAAAAACATCTCCCTCAGCTTCTTCCCCGGTGCGAAAATTGGCGTACTCGGCCTGAACGGTGCCGGTAAATCGACGCTGCTGCGCATCATGGCAGGCATCGATAAAGACATCGAAGGGGAAGCCCGTCCACAGCCCGGTATCAAAATTGGTTACCTGCCGCAGGAACCGCAGCTCAACCTTGAGCACACCGTGCGTGAATCCGTTGAAGAAGCGCTGTCGGAAGTGGTTGGCGCGCTGAAACGCCTTGATGAGGTTTATGCGCTTTACGCCGAAGAAGATGCGGATTTTGACAAGCTGGCAGCTGAGCAGGGACGTCTGGAAGAGATCATTCAGGCCCACGATGGTCATAACCTGAACACACAGCTGGAACGTGCAGCCGATGCGCTGCGCCTGCCAGACTGGGACGCCAAAATCGCGAACCTGTCCGGTGGTGAACGCCGCCGTGTTGCGCTGTGCCGCCTGCTGCTGGAAAAGCCAGACATGCTGCTGCTGGACGAACCGACGAACCACCTGGACGCCGAATCGGTCGCCTGGCTGGAGCGCTTCCTGCATGACTTCGAAGGCACCGTGGTCGCGATTACCCACGACCGTTACTTCCTGGATAACGTTGCCGGCTGGATCCTGGAACTCGACCGTGGTGAGGGGATTCCGTGGGAAGGTAACTACTCTTCATGGCTGGAGCAGAAAGATGCCCGTCTGGCACAGGAAGCCTCGACTGAAGCGGCCCGTCGTAAATCTATCGAGAAAGAGCTGGAGTGGGTACGTAAAGGGCCAAAAGGCCAGCAGTCTAAAGGCAAAGCCCGTCTGGCACGCTTTGAAGAGCTGAACAATACCGACTACCAGAAACGTAACGAAACCAACGAACTGTTTATTCCGCCGGGTGCCCGCCTGGGTGATAAGGTGCTGGAAGTCAGCCACCTGCGTAAATCCTACGGTGACCGCGTGCTGATTGACGATCTGTCGTTCTCGGTACCGAAAGGTGCCATCGTCGGCATTATCGGTCCGAACGGGGCCGGTAAATCCACGCTGTTCCGCATGATGTCCGGTCAGGAACAACCGGATTCCGGTGAGATCGTGCTGGGTGAAACCGTGAAGCTGGCCTCTGTCGATCAGTTCCGTGACAGCATGGATAACGCCAAAACCGTGTGGGAAGAAGTCTCCGGCGGCCAGGACATCATGCGTATCGGCAACACGGAAATGCCAAGCCGCGCCTATGTCGGACGCTTTAACTTTAAAGGCGTCGATCAGGGCAAACGCGTCGGTGAGTTATCCGGTGGTGAGCGGGGCCGTCTGCATCTGGCAAAACTGCTGCAGGTTGGCGGCAACATGCTGCTGCTCGATGAACCGACCAACGACCTGGACATTGAAACCCTGCGCGCGCTGGAAAACGCCCTGCTTGAATTCCCTGGCTGTGCCATGGTGATCTCGCATGACCGTTGGTTCCTTGACCGCATCGCGACGCACATTCTGGACTACCAGGATGAAGGGAAGATCGAGTTCTTCGAAGGTAACTTTACCGAATACGAAGAGTACAAGAAACGCACGCTGGGCGCGGATGCGCTGGAGCCGAAGCGCATCAAGTACAAGCGTATTGCCAAATGATTCAGGGGCGGCAGCAATGCCGCCCTTTTCTTTTCCTCAGCGGTAAAAGTCGCGAAACACCGGCGACTGCAACGCAAATTCAATAAACCTCATCAGCGCGGGCGAATTCAGTTTACGACTGGGATAGACCAGCCACAGCTCGTTTCCCTCAACCGTCCATTCGGGTAACACCTGCACCAGGCGCGCATCGCGCATCTCCCCGTCCGTTAAGAAACGCGGCAGTAGCGTAATGCCGGCATGCCCCAGCGCCGATTCGCGGGCATAGAGCAAATTGTCGGTCAGGTGCGCGGGCGGCAGCAGCCAGCGATGATACTGACTGTCGCGTTTAAGCACCCACTCGTTCCAGGCGCGGTGCGCGATACAGCGATGTTCAGCCAGCTGCTGCGGATGAGTAACCGGCGGATGCTGATCGAGATAAGTCTGCGAGGCCACCAGCAATCGCTCGCAGTAGCCGACACGCCGCCCAATCAGAGACGATTCCTGTGGCTGGCCGGTGCGTAAGGCAAGATCAAAGCCATCCTGTACCAGGTCGCGAATCTCGTCTGAAACGGAAATGTCCAGCGTGACATCAGGATAACGCCGTAAAAACGCGGCGTTACAGCGCGCCAGTAGGGTTGCCCCAATGCCCGCCGGACTGGTGATGCGCAGGCGACCGCTGGGATTTTCCCGCAGGTTGGCAATCGCCTGTTCGGCGCGTTCGCTGGCCTGCATCATCTCCTGACAGTGCAGCAGATAACGCTCCCCGGCAAAGGTCAGGTTAAGCTGGCGCGTCGTCCGGTTTAACAGCCGGATGCCCAGCCGCTGCTCAAGCTGGCTGATACGTTGACTGACGCTGGATTTGGGCAAACCTGCCCGCTCTGCCGCAGCGGTAAAGCTGCCGCACTCCGCCACCAGCGCAAACAGCGCCATATCCTGCCACTCACGAAACGCCATTGTTCACCTCAGACGAACACTCTAATAACTATTGTCCATCTTATCAGCCTGGCGGTGGGGTTCTACACTTGAAGAAACACTACAGGAGAATAAATTATGTCTGTCCGCGCGATTGCTGTTGATCCCGAAAACCCAAAAAACTTCACCGAAATTTTCCCGGAAACGCCTGTACCCGGCGAGTATGACCTGCGTGTCCAGGTAAAAGCCGCCTCGGTCAACCCGGTGGATACCAAGGTGCATAAAGGCGCGATCAAAAATGGTTTGCAGGTGCCGCGTATCCTCGGCTGGGATGCCAGCGGCGTGGTGCTGGAAACCGGCAGCAAAGTCACGGGCTTCAAGCCCGGGGATGAAGTGTACTATGCGGGTGATATTACCCGCCCGGGCAGTAACAGCACCGAACAGTTAGTCGATTCCCGTATCACTGGCCATAAGCCGAAAACGCTCGACTGGGCGGCCTCTGCGGCGATTCCTTTAACGGCGCTTACCGCCTGGGAAGGTTTGTTCGAGCGACTGGATATGGCAGCCGCGCGTGACGATCAAACGCTTTTGATCGTTGGCGGCGCTGGCGGTGTAGGCTCTCTGGCGATTCCGCTGGCGAAAATGCGCAGCAAGGCGAAAGTGATTGCCACCGCGTCACGGGAAGACTCTGCCCAGTGGTGCCGCGATCGCGGGGCCGACCTGGTGATCAACTATAAAGACATGCCCGCTGAGCTGGAAAAGCACGGCATTAAGCAGGTCGACTACATTTTCTGCCTTAACGACACTGACGGCCACTGGGAAACCATGAGCCAGCTCATCGCGCCCCAGGGTCATATCTGCACCATCGTCGAGAACGAACATCCGCTGTCAATGGATCAACTGAAGCTTAAGAGCGCCTCGCTGCACTTTGAGTTTATGTACACTCGCAGCATGTTCACCACGCCGGATATGGCGCAACAGGGTGAGATTCTGAACAGCGTTGCCCGCCTGTTAGATGACGGAAAGCTGCAAACCACCCTGAGTGAAACCCTGCACGGGTTAAGTGTGGAAACCCTGGAAGCGGCCCACCAGCGTGTACTGGAAGGCCATATGCGCGGCAAAGTGGTCATGGTTTACTGATCACCTGCGGATGCCGGTCCGTGCGGCATCCGCTCGCCCCGTTTCACGGGGCTTCCTCGGAGGGAGCCACAGGCGCGGTAAAAGCCTGCGGGTTCCCCTCATCGTCCAGCGCCGTGTAATCAACAAGGATCTGGCTCGCCGCGGAAGGCGACGCGTTTCCCATCAGGGGATACTCTTTGCTGGAAAAAGGCGCGAGCGTTTTATCCCCGTCCAGATAAACGGTGTAGCCTTTTCCGCCTGCCCGCACGGTCATTTTGCCCGGCGTGAAAAAGTAGCCACTACGGTTGGTGGCACGAATGAAAACCTGCCCCTGCATTTTCCTGACCTGAAAGGTGACGGCGTTCACCCGTGCCGTAAACGGTATCGCCTTCTTAAACGGTCTGTTGATCACTTTAAGTTGGGTATTCAGCGCCATGCTGATCTTATCGCTGCCCGGCTGTATCGTTCCTTTTTTTACGGCGCTGATTTCGTACAGATTGAGCCAGTAAAGGGATTCCCGATCCTGTGGCAGCGTTGCGGCCAGCTCAGTGCGCAAAACGGTAATCTGTTTTTTTTCATCTTTGTTCAGCGTAAAAACGCCGGGAAGCGCGACAAAAGGAAAGGCTTTACTGCCCGGCGATTTTTCCGGTGCGCCGCTGTCGACCCAGGTCTGGATCAACACGGGTGTGTCGCCGCTGTTAACCAGCAGTAACGGGATTTGCACCTCGCCGGGATGGAAGATCAGTCGGCTTTGCTGCGGAATTACCGCGGCCTGGGCGTTAATCACGATACACATCCATAACCAAAGAAACGTTTTCATCTTATTGCAGCCGAATGAGGATAGATGCGGTTGCATCAACATGGCCCGCCGTCACCGTTTTACCCGGGAGCTTTGCCAGACGGGCGTTGAAAGTACGCTGATACAGTTTCTCGTCATTCTGCTGACTGCCGCTGATCACCTGCGCGTCCTCCAGCACCGGTCGCCAGCCCGCACTCCCGCTGAAGCTACTCCAGCTTAAAAAGGAGACGGGCTGGCCACCTGACGTTTCCAGCTGAATGCCCACGCCTTTCGCCAGCGACGGTAAACTGTCGTAATGATCGGACACCAGGTAGCGCGAAAGACCGTCTCCCGTCGTCAGTCCCAACTGCTGCGCCTGCAGCCACGCGGCGTAGCTCGGTTGAAACCCCAGAGACAGCTGACCCGACTGAACGCCAGAGAGGTTTTCGGTTCCGTTCGCACAGGCCAGCGTAATGCTGAGCGGCGCCGTCACCGCCTGGCCCTCATTGAGCGCATTGATGCTGATGCCGGGGAAAAGGACGTTTGCGGTATAATTCTCCACCCGGCAGCCCTGGGTCATATTTTGCGTCAGAGTGGCGACCGGCGCGGTATTCATCCCAAAGGCCATGTACCGTCCGGTTCCCCAGGTTTCAAAATGGTTCCAGCTGTCCTGACCCGCTTCGGGCACATTCATCCCCGGCCCCATAAACACCACATAGCCATTGGGCTGGTTGCAACTGTAGGAGCCAGTGTAATTATCAGCCGCCGCCCAGAGGCAGCCCCACGACGCGTAACCCGGCGTGCGGTTGTTTCTGTCGGTACGAATGAGCTCCGCACTGATGGGGCTGAAGTCGCGTCCCCGGATCAGGATTTTATTTCCCTGTATTTCATACTGGGTGAGCGGTACTTTTTGCCAGATACGGGTAAAGGGCCTGCCACTGCGCACATGAACCAGTTTTAACGCGGTATAGGGAAAGTAGGTCTGGAAATAACTGTTCCCCATGTCCCAGGCGCCGCCAACGTTACTGTCGCCATTGGTGGCGAAGACCTCATACAGCTGATCTTTATCGGCAAGATCACACTGGTACAACACACGGTCGGGATTGCTGTTATTGACAGCCGGTACGACCCGAAACACCGAGCGGGCCAGCACCGTGCCGGCCGGCTGATAACGCAGATTCATTAATGCGATATTGCCGAAGTTAAGTGGCGCACCGCAGGCATCACAGCCCTGATCGACCGGGTTTACCCGGGTGCAGGTCGCGTAAGCCGGGAGCCATGCGGTCAAAAAAAAGAATGTCATTACCGCTAAAACGCGTTTCATCATTAACACCTTAGAATCTAAAAACGACAGACGGCATCCGCGTAGGTCATCACCGCGTCAGGTTCAGGTTGAGGAATGTGGTAATCCATCACACAGGACGATTGCGCATCGTCACCCCAGACGGCTTTCAGTCGGCCCTGGGTTTTCGCCACACGTAACCAGGCATTGCCGCCCTGGCCAAACGTGCCCACGCGCTTGCCCGTCTCATCCAGCAGATCCGAGCCCACAGGCACCATAGCATCGCGATTCGTGCGGGTTTTCAGCATCAGGGGATAACCGCGTAAGGTTCTGAACGACACCTTCACCATCGCACCGGCATAAGGCGCGACACTTTTTTCGCTGTCCTGAATTTCCACATGACCGTCGCTGCCGCTGGCACCCAGCGTAATGGTGTTGTAGTGATACGGGTTGAGCGAAGGAACCAGCGCATAGCCAAAGCGATCGATTTCACTGCCCTGGCTGTTCAGGATGCGTGCGCCCCTGGCCCCTTTCGCCTCGACGAGAGCGAAGGTATCGCCCAGATAATGGCCTAACGTCACGCCACCGCTGTGGAGCACCGCCGCCCCCATGGCGTTAACGGACATCTGATTAAACCGTGAAGAGGTCGAGGCAGTACCGGTCACGCTGGCCTCAGAAAAGGTTTTGCCCAGGCTGCCGCTTACTGTCGTGTCACGCTGCTGCTGATCGCGATTCACATTCAGGCTGTAGCTGGTGCCGCTCTCACCACTCAGCCCGCTGAGCGACGCTGTGTAATTACTGCCGTTCTGGCTTCCACGGGATCCCCCCAGAGCCAGGTAAGGTGAAGTGGCGTCCGTGCCCAGCGGCACAGAGACGCTGACCTGTAACTGGGTATCTTTATAAAACGTCTCGTCTGCGTACTGAGCCATGACAGCTCTGCGCGGATCGGTGGCATAGGCTCTACGCGAATACTGGCGGGACAGGGAAATATTCAGTGCGATGTTTTTGGGCAGCACCGTGCCATAACCGACCTGAAACTGTGTCGTCCGCGAGCGACCGTCATAGTAATTTTGCTTCGAGCCGGAGAGATAGATGTTGCCCCACTGCCCCAGCGTCTGATTCAGGGTCATCTGCAGGCGGGTACGCTGCATATATTCGCTGGTAATACTGTTGCGGCCCGGTGTTTCCGCATTATTCAGTGCAATCACGTCGTTGAGATCGCGGTAACCCTGGGTGGAATACTGGTAGCCCGCAAACGTCAGAGTGGTATTCGTGGGCTGAAAGGTTCGGCTGTAACTCAGTGCGTAACGCCATCCCTGGGTCGACTCACCGCCGTTCAGAACCGCGCTGGAATACGCGCTGTTAAATCCCACGGCCCCTATGTCTGAAGCCCAGACGCCGCCAGCCAGCACGGCATGATAGCGTTCGCCCAGCCTGACGCCGCCGTTCAGCGTAATGGCATTGCTCAGGCCGTGCCTGACGGTTAACTCAGTAAAGGTGTTGGCTTTGCTGTAATCCCTGACTTTACCGGCGGCAAAGTTGTAGTCTGTCCGGCCTGGACGCAGCGACTGCGGTAAGACCGCATACGGCACGCTAAAACGATGCAGGCTGCCGTCAGACTCCTGAACCTCCACGCTGAGATCGCCGCCATAGCTCACCGGGCTCAGGTCATTGATCGTAAACGGCCCTGGCGGCACGGTTGTCTGATATATCCGTTGCTTGCCCTGCCAGACCGTCACGCGGGCATTGCTGTTTGCCACGCCGCGCACCAGCGGTGCATAACCCCGAACAGAATCCGGCAACATACGGTCATCAGAGTCCAGACTGACCCCGTTGAAACTGACCGCCGTAAACAGATCGCCGTTACTGAAAAGCTCGCCTATGCCCGCCTCACTTCGTAATGACGGCAGCGCACGTTGTACCCAGGCCCTGGCGCTTTGCCAGCGATTGCCGACCTCGTCATGCGTAAAGTTTCCCTGTTGACGAAAACGCCACATGCCGACATTGATGCCACTGTTAATACCCAGATACGTGGATTCGAAACGCTGCGCATTTTTATAATCGGAATAGAACTGGTTCAGATTGTAATTCACGAACCCCATGGTCGTGCCCGCCGTCAGGTTTTCGGGCGCGATATAGCCGACGGGCCGCTGAACCCGCATCGCCTGTGGGACGGTAACGTCTACACGCAGGCTGCCCGTATTCACGTTAACTGACGCGCCCGTCAAAAGCGCATCGGGCCTGGCACAGTCTTTCGCCTTGAGCGCAGTGAGATAGTGGGCTTTGACGCCAAAGGCCTGATAAAAGGACAACGGCAGGCATACCGAAAGCGCTCTGCCCGCACGAACGATATCAACCGACGTGGACTGTTGAAATTTACCGTTGAGATAAAGATCGACATCATAGCGGCCGGGCTGGAACCAGGCGTCCTGCACATTGTCAGGCATCGCAATCTGTCCAGGCAGCATTTCGCGCACTAAAGCAGGATCAAACAGATAGTCATCCTGACCTTCAGCCGCCTGACCGCCCCGGAGGAAAAGCAGACTCAAAGCGAACAATAAGAATAATGAGACTATATTCATTTCTGTTACTTTTCGTTCACGTTTATTCTTTCGTCGGCACCAAAATCATTAATAAGAACGGCGTTAAGCGTATATCCCTGAAGGGATGACTGGCCTTTTAACGTAATACGCTGCTCACTAAACGGTGCCAGCGTCACGGCTTCATGCCAGGGAACACGGTTATTTCCTTTAACCAACGCAAAAGATCGAATATTGGCGTAAAAGGGCGAGGCATTGCGGAAGATGATGTCATGTCCCTGAATATGGTATGAGAGCGCATTCTTCAGGTTATCCATGGAAAAATTCAGTCCATTTGGGCGAACGATAACCTTTACTCTGTTCTTAATAATCAAATAGAGTTTATTCTTATCCTCCAGCCCTTTTTTTAACGAGGGGATCTCGGTGTAATCCATATAAAACAGTGACTCTCTGTCCTGAGGAAGATTATTCTCCGTCACGTTGAGCTTTACCGTTTGGCCGGCTTCAGGAGCAATCCTGAATATTTGCGGCAACGCCACAAAAGGGGGACAGAATGATTATTGAGATTGATCGCCTGAATCTGAATCAGCGCTGGCTGATCGCCAGTATTCGTAAACTGAAGCGTTTTTTCTTTTTTCGCACCCTCTACAATGACGCGCGTGCCATTTAATACGACGCTTGCCTGACAAAACATGGCTGAAAAGGCCAGAAAAAGAAGAACAAGAGACTTCAACACAGGGTTCTCCTGCCCCCTTAAAATAAGGGGGCCTGATGATTAGGGATAGCTGACAGAATATTGAACGCTACTTAAAACCGTACCGGCGCCCGCCTTTCCAGAGTCGCTGTAATAGACGACTGAAAAGTTTTGCGATGCGCTGGTGCTTCCGCTTTCCAGCGTCATACCGGTGACCCTGGCCGTCCCACCCGACAAATCTATCGCGTTGTCATTACTGTCCAGTAAACGCAGCGCCACGTTTTCGGCGGTGCCGGTATTGAGTAAATCGCCGGTGGGTGAAATATTATTGCCAGCCAGATTAATTGCCATTGCCTGTGTTGATCCGGCGTCCGGTGCGACGCAACCGGTTAAGTTAATCGTAAAAGGTGTTTTACCGGCGGTTGATTTTGCTGTACTCAGCTCGGCCGTTGAAACGGTCGGCAGCAAAATAATCGGGCTGCCGGTTGCATCATTAACATTAACGTTACAGGTTTGTGCATTGACCTCGCCCTGAAAGCGAATTGTATTTTCTGAGGCTGCAAAAACATGGCAAGACATTAAACTCGCACTACAAACAACAAGCGTCATGCAGCGTGAAAAAGAGCTGGCTTTCATTGATTCCCTCTTATGATTTTTGATGAATAAAGATGCGCATTGGCGGCGAGGATCATAAGGCGCACGGCAGGGGAACGGTGTGTGAAGTGTTCTGAGCTTATGTGAAGGAATGCACCATCAAATAGAAAGATATTTAAATTCAATTAGATGGTGTTAATCCTCTGTTACTGAAATGAGAGTCCCCTTAAGATAACCACAGGCCGGGAACCCACAAAGAACATTAACGATCGCCACGTTTTATGGCTTATTTTTCGCAGAGGTAAAGCGGAACAGGGCCCGAATAAAATGTCCAGGTGTCAATACCCGTCCTTTTGATGACAAAGGGAAACGTCGCCCCCACGTTAATAAAAAATGCCGGCAGCCACTTTTGCTGTTCCTGCTGGGACATTTGATTATCCGGGGACGATTCGATTAATGTTGACCGGGCAAGGTACAGATCGCCCTCGCGCTGATAAGTAAACCGGATAATTTTGCTCAGACGGGTAACGTTATTATCGTGATCGGTGAGTCGACCGGTGATGGCGATAACACCGTGACCCTCTCGCATATCATGAGAGGTGATGACGGAAAATGTCTCACCATTTCTGATGTAATTACTGTTTGCAATACAATGGACAGAATCCTGTCTGAATAAAAACACGACAATGCCTGCTGCTGTCATCACGATTACAGCCAACAGAAAGGTTAACTTCACTACTTACTCCTTATATAATAATACGAAATACAGTCGGGGGAACCGAAAAACGAGAGTGCATTTTTACATTGCAGTACCGAAATGCGTTCACCATTGGTAAATGCCGTGATATAAATCTTTCGTCGTTCTGTACAACTGACTTTACTGTCAACGGCGATGCGCGCGACCAGGCCATTACCGGCTTTTTCATTGGCGTATATTTCACATCCATTCATATCAAACCGTTTAATAAAAATCATCTCGTTGCGGTGAAGTGAAAAGGTCATGATGGCAAAACCACAAACCAGTATCGTCATCACCGCCAGTCCCGTGATAAAAAGATGCCGTGTCGAAATAGCATAGCGATAAGCGCCTTTGCTGACAGTGAATTCAGCAGGATCAGGACGGCTGATGGGCTGTTGAGATTCTGGCTCAGAATACGGTGCGTTCTTAATAAGGTTTTCTGAAATATCCTCATCATCCTGAATAACGGATTCCGTTGTATCGCACGCACTCGTCTCTTCACCGGACGTAGCGAAGGGCGGAATATTCTGTTCGTCTTTCTGGTCGTTTTTTCCTGCCCCAGCGTCCTCATCAGCAGGCGCAATTGTCGACTCCTCAATAAGAATCGCATTTGCCAGCATGAAGCCACGGCGTGGAATGGTCCTGATCACATCCTGACGGATATTGCATGCCAACAGCGCTTTTCTGATGAGCGAAATACTTTGATATAACGCATTGGCACTGACCTCCATCCCAAACCGTCGCCAGGCATACTGATAAAACGCCTCATGATCGACAATTTCGCCCTGCCGCGCGATCAGCAATTCAAAACAATATGAGACTGAAGAATGCAGCTTCAGCACCTGATTATTACCAACAATTTCCCTTTTCCCAGGATAAAAAACCACTTCATTACCAATACTTATCTTTTTCATATTATTAAATCCGGATATATCCTTATTTCTGTCTTATGAATGCTCCCTTAATATAAGCCAGTAAATAATATTGAACTTACATTTAACATAAACAAACAGAAGAAATAAAATAATTTCAGACTTTAAATACGAAATAATGTTACTCAGGAATTCAAAATTCTTTATTTTGTTTGTGTATGTTACGTACCTTATTTGGAGGGCGCGGTATTTCGCAAAGCATTATTTTTTGTAATCAAAAAGGCGGGAAAATAACAGGCGCAGAAAACAGGACGTGAGGAGCGGCAGGGTGTCCCCTCACCGCCCCGGCGTGCAGGCAAAAACCTCAAAGGGCGCTTTGTTCGCCCAGCATACCTTTCACCAGTTCAATACAGCGCAGGAAGCGCGCGTCATAATCTTCTTCCTGCACATGAACGAAGTCGATGTTGTTTTCACCTAACATCGCTATCAACATGCTCTGGAACTCGCGGCGATCGACAGAGCTGCCCAGGCTGCGTAACCCGTCCGCTACCCAGGGTACGTTGTTTTCCAGCAGGATCACCAGATCGAAGCGATACTCGTCAATCATGGCCTGAACAAACGGATGCTCACGGCCTTCATACTTTTTACAAAATGCCTGGGTCGTGACGAAATCGGTATCAATAAATGCCACTTTATTAGCATATTTCACCGCAAAATCGATGTACTGTGCATGGCCCAGCGCGATCTTGTCGTAGTCTGAATACTGAAGCGCCATCTCATCGCCGCCCAGATGTGAAAAGACATAGTCGCGGCCATATTCCCAGGCGCTGGACGTGTTAAAGATGTTCGCCAGCTTATTCACCAGCATCGATTTCCCACTCGACTCACCGCCCAGAATGGCCACGGTGCGCACAAAGAAGGGCTTCACTTCGGTGGGGATGTAATCCCAGAAGCGGAAAGGATCCTGACGAATCTGCGCGCCGCTGATATTCATAAACGATCGGTTCGGATCGATCAGTATGGTTTGAATGCCCAGATGCTGTTGATACATCTCAGCATCAGGTGCCTCACTGGTATAGACGCAGTCTGCCGCAATCCCCTGCTCTTCCAGAAAGATCTTTACCCCTGCGCTCCACACATCCCAGCCATGAGGATAGGGCTCAATCCCCTCTTCATCGAAGGCGTGAATGCGAATATTTTTCTGGTACTTAAAGGTTTGCAGTAACCAACGCAGACGATCACTGACGGTGGGCTGCTGCGACATGGCGCTGTTTTCAAACAGGCTCAGATCGCGCGGCTCGTCGTAGCCCATGATGATATGCAGCTCATCGACCTGACTACAGGCGCGCTGAATCAGATAGATATGGCCAGTATGGAGCGGATAAAACTTGCCAAAAATCACCCCTATTTTTTTATCGCGACGGGGGAATTCCAGGCCGAGAAAACGGTGCAGTGCCTCCAGCTTTTGCGCGCTGGGGCTTTTAATTTTCGCGTTAAGCAGTTGGCTTAAATACCCTTTGGTCATGCCACTGGCATCGGCCACCTGTTGAAGCGTGTGGCCCTGCTGGCGAATCGCCGTTTTTAAATAATCAAACGCCGACATGTGGTGCCTCCTGCAAGCAATGTTCAACGAGGGGAAGAGCGTAGCCTGTCGTCTGCCCGGTGACCATACGGCCACCGGACAAACGGACTCGCTTAGAGATCATCAAGGATAGCCAACGCATCCGCCAGCTTCTTCGCGCTGTATACGCGCATGCCCTCAATCGGCTTTTTCGGTGCGTTACCCGCCGGCACGATCGCCCGCTTAAAGCCATGTTTAGCCGCTTCAGCAATGCGCTCCTGTCCGCTGGGCACCGGACGAATCTCTCCGGCCAGTCCGACCTCGCCAAAGATAACCAGATCCTGCGGCAAAGGGCGATCGCGCAGGCTGGACACCATCGACAGCATCAGGGCCAGGTCAGCACTGGTTTCCGTGACTTTCACGCCGCCGACCACGTTGACGAACACATCCTGATCCGCCATTTGCAAACCGCCATGACGATGCAGCACTGCCAGCAGAATGGCCAGGCGGTTCTGTTCCAGACCGACCGCAACCCGACGCGGATTGCCCATCATCGAATGATCCACCAGCGCCTGAATCTCAACCAGTAAAGGACGGGTGCCTTCCCATAACACCATGACCGAACTGCCGGACGTGATCTCTTCACCACGCGACAGGAAAATGGCGGACGGGTTGCTCACCTCACGCATGCCCTGCTCGGTCATGGCAAATACGCCAAGTTCATTGACGGCACCAAAGCGGTTTTTATGGCTACGTAACGTCCGGAAGCGGGAATCGGCATCGCCGTCCAGCAGGACGGAGCAGTCAATGCAGTGCTCCAGAACTTTTGGCCCGGCCAGCGATCCGTCTTTGGTCACATGGCCCACCATGATAATTGCCACGCCACGGGTTTTAGCGAAACGCGTCAGATAGGCGGCCGTTTCACGCACCTGCGCCACGCTGCCCGGCGACGACTGGATATCCGCCATGTGCATCACCTGAATCGAGTCGATCACCATGATTTGCGGCTGCTCCTGCTCCGCAATAAGGCAGATCTGCTCAATGCTGGTTTCCGACAGCATGTTCAGATTGTCACTCGGCAATCCCAGACGATGGGCGCGCATAGCGACCTGCTGTAATGACTCCTCCCCGGTGACGTAAAGGGTTTTCATGCTCTCGGCTAAACGGCACATCACCTGCAACAGCAGCGTCGATTTCCCGGCGCCGGGGTTACCGCCAATCAGAATGGCACTGCCCGGTACCACACCGCCACCCAGCACGCGGTCAAACTCTTTAAAACTGGTCGAAAAACGGGGCAAGGCTTCCAGACTGATTTCGGACAGCTTTTGCACCCGACTGGTTCCGGCATTGCCTGCATAACCGCTGAGGCGCTCATTGCGCGCCGCCGCCGGTGAGGCCGCAATACGGACCTCGGTAATCGTGTTCCAGGCGTGACAGGCGCTGCACTGCCCCTGCCAGCGTGGATAATCTGCGCCGCACTCGTTACAGACAAATGCGCGTTTTGCCGCTTTGGCCAAAACAACTCCTCAGTTAACGCTCTTCGTGAATCAGGCTACCGGTCAGGATGCAAAACACGCCCATCAAATCGGCATGGCGAATCGTGACGGCGGTTTGCTCATTGACTTTCGGTTTGGCATGGTAAGCAATGCCCAGCGCCGACGCTTTTATCATCAGCAAATCATTGGCACCGTCGCCGATCGCCACGGTCTGCTCTGGCGCAATCTCAAAACGCTTCGCCAGCTTTTTCAACGTCTCTGCTTTGTACTGTGCGTCAACGACAGGACCCAGCACCTCGCCGGTGAGTTTTCCGTCCCGGATTTCCAGTTCATTAGCGGCTATTGCCGCCAGATGCAGCTTATCGCGCAGGAACTCGGCAAAATAGGTGAAGCCACCTGAGGCAATCGCGACCTGCCAGCCCAGCGCCTGTAATTTTTTGGTCAGCGTGGTCAGACCCGGCATTAAGGGCAGTTCGTCGCGCACCTGCTTAAGAATATTGGCATCCGCCCCTTTCAGCGTCGCCACGCGCTGGCGCAGGCTGGCGGTAAAATCCAGCTCGCCGCGCATCGCCCGCTCGGTGACTTCTGCCACCTGCTCGCCGCAGCCCGCCAGTTTGGCTATCTCATCAATACATTCGATTTGGATGGCGGTGGAATCCATGTCCATAACCAGCAGGCCCGGCGTTTTCAGGTGGGGGATTTTCCCCAGCGGCGCTACGTCCAGCGCCAGCTCGTGCGCCAGTTTGCTGGCAAACGGCGTCAGGGAGCCCGCCAGGCGGATGACCTGATAGTCGTCAACGTTCCAGGCGCTGACGATCACCATGGCGGCTCCAAGCTGATGCTGGTAATCGGTCAGACGCTGTTTATCCAGACCGCGACCATAGAGTAACCAGCCGGTTCGGCCAGCACGGTAATCCAGCGGCATGACTTCATCACCGCTCAGTGAAAGGGGCAACCCCGGCCAGAGAGAGACATCAGCAGGCAGATCGCACCAGGTAAGATGATTTGACATCAGGGCTCCTGTAGGAACAACAAAACCACGCAAGAGGCTACCTTGTCTGCGCTGCTTCTGGCAACATAATATCCAGGCTTTCTGTCGTCACGTGATTCGGATAATTAATGGCTAAAACCGCACTGAAATTTCGCTTACATCGCACGGTGATTGTTTTGATTTCACTGGCGCTGTTAGTGGTGCTTATGCAAGGCGCATCCTGGTTTAGCCTTGGCCATCAAATGGCCCGTTCTGAACAGGCAGAAGAGCTGGCCCAGACGCTGACCCGGCAAGTGGCTTTCAGTCTGAAACCCTTGATGGATAACAGCGAAGACAATCGTAGCCAGATTGAGGCCATCATCAGTCAGATGACCGACAACAGCCGTATTCTGGATGCGTCTGTCTATGCAGGCGATGGCAGCCTGGTGGCGCACAGCGGCGAAAATATCAACGTGCGCGATCGGCTGGCGCTGGATGGCAAGCGCGCGGGCAGTTACTTTAATCATCAAATTGTCCAGCCGCTCAGCGGCAGCAATGGCCCTGCTGGCTTTCTGCGCGTTACGCTGGATACGCACGTGCTGGTCACCGAATCACGCCAGGTGGATAACACCACCAATATTCTGCGCCTGATGATGCTGCTGGCGCTGGCCATTGGCATCATCCTGAGTCGCACGTTACTGCGCGACCGTCGCACGCGCTGGCAGCAGTCTCCGTTTCTGCTCACGGCCAGTACGCCTGTGAAAGAGGATGACGAAGAGGACGAGAAAAAAGACGACGCCGCGAAACCCTCCGCGTGACGGAAGGGTTTACAGGTCAACGTCTGACAGCCCTCTCCTGCCTTGCTTAACGCTTAGCCCAATGTAAAAGGCCCGTTTCACGGGCCTTACTGACGTTGCACTTCGGGCGAGAGTCAGCTTCTGAGCAGCGCTTCCAGCTCTGATAACGTGTTCACCCGCCAGTCGGGTTTAATTGCGTCAGGCAAGGGGCGCGTCCCATGGTCAACCCAACAGGTTTTAATACCGGCATTCATGCCGCCGAGGATATCGGATTCCGGCGTATCGCCGACCATCAGCACCCGATCGCGCGGTGGGTTTCCCAGCTGCGCGAGCGCATAGTCAAAGATTCTGGCGTCAGGCTTAGGCACGCCCACTTCTTCTGACACCACCAGCGCAGAGAAGTAATCAAGAAAGCCGGTACGCTCCAGACGGCGCTGCTGCAGGGCGGTAAAACCGTTGGTAATGATGCCCATTTTGACGCGGCCGTGCAGCAGCGTCATCAGGCTGTCTGCGCCCTCCAGCGGCAGGCAAATTTCCGCCATCGCTGACAGAAAGCCATCGTTAAGAATGGCGGGCGCCACGCTCAGTTTTTGCCCCCAGCCGGCAAAGCGGCGAGTCTGAAGCTCCAGTGCGGATAACTGGCCATTCTGGTATTCCACCCATAACGGCTTGTTGACCGCCTGGTAATCTGCAAAATCCTGGTCGGTAAACCGGACATCGTACCCGGCAAACAGGCGTTGCAGGCCGGCATACGAATCAAAGTGAAACAGCGTGTCATCTGCATCAAACAGAATGCAATCCCAGTTATCTAACATCGACATTCCTTACAAGCGGCTACAGCGTCAGCGCCATGATCAAGGCATCTTCACGGCCACTGGCGCAAGGGTAATAGTTGGGACGGCGGCTGACCTGGTTGAAATCCAGCTGTTCGTACAGCGCGATGGCCGGTGCATTGGACGCACGCACCTCCAGCCACAGCGTCATCACATCGCGTGCAAGCAGTTGATCGATTAAATGCTGCAGCAGCGCCCGCCCGAAGCCGCGCCGTTGATACGCCGGATCGACAGCGATATTAAACAGCGAAGCTTCATCCAGCACCACCTGGGTAATGGCAAAGGCGGCCATCTGGCCCTCGACATCCAGCCGCAGGTTGAGAAACCGCTCGCCCTGGTTGCTGATAAAGGTCTCTTCGCGCCATGGAAACGCATGGCTACGGCACTCAATCGCGAAAGCCTGGGGAATCGCGTCAGGCGTGAGAAAAGAAATGGCTGTCATGTTCACACATTTGTTGCCAGAGCGCGCGCCGGGCGGCACCGCTACTCAGGAGTTCATTGAAAGAGGCGCTCGATAACGCCACGCCGTTAAAGGATTGCTCGCTCTCAACGCCCAGCAACCACCCTGCACAGTTCAACGTTTCCGGCAGCATTTGCAGCTGATCCGGCGTAACGGTCATGACCTGCGTGGGTTTCAGACCGAGCGTGTGCAGAACATCACGCAGGAAAGGCTCCTGCAAACCGGGCGGATTTTCCGCCACGATAATCAGTTGGGTATCCGGCAAAAGCCGCACGGCGATTTCGCCCTGGAGCACGCGCGGGCGGCGCAGTTGATACTGCGTTATCCCCATTTGCTGTAAAAGCCAGTCGCGCCTGGACGTCATGGTATACCTGCTTTGCTCGCGGAATGCGACGCTATGCTAGCAAACCCATCGAACATGCGCCAACAAACCACTATAATCTCCGCTCAGATCTTACAGGAGCCCGACATGTCTGCTTTTACCCCGGCCAGTGAAGTCATTCTGCGCCACAGTGATGAATTTTCCACCCGCCACGTTTTATTTGCTGGCGACCTGCAGGATGACCTGCCTGCACAGCTGGAGACCGCCTCTTCCCGTGTGCATACCCAACAATATCATCACTGGCAAAACCTGAGCCGCCGCCTGGGCGACCAGGCGCGTTATGGACTGGTTGCGCAGGCCGACGATGTGCAGGGTTGCGATACGCTGGTTTACTTCTGGACCAAAAACAAACCTGAAGTGCAGTTTCAGTTGCAGAACCTGCTGTCGTTACTGCCCGTCGGCTGTGATGTGTTTGTCGTCGGTGAGAACCGCAGCGGCGTGCGCAGCGCAGAAGGCATGCTGGAGCAGTGGGTGACCCTGGAAAAAATCGACAGTGCGCGGCGCTGCGGTCTTTATCACGGACGTCTGGAGAAGCAGCCCGCCTTTGATGCTTCGGCCTTTGGCAACCGCTATCAGCTGGATGACCTGACCATCCATACCTTACCTGGCGTTTTCAGCCGCGACGGCCTGGATGCCGGCAGCGCGTTACTGCTTTCAACATTCACGCCCCATACCAAAGGCAAAGTGCTGGATATCGGCTGTGGTGCAGGCGTGATTGCGGCGTCGTTACCGGCGCATTCGCCCAAAGTGCGCCTGTGGTTATGCGATGTCCATGCCGCCGCAATCGAGGCCAGCAAAGCCACCCTGGCCGCTAACGGTCTGGAAGGCGAAGTATTTGCCAGTAACGTCTTTTCCGATGTCACCGGGCGCTTTGACATGATTATCTCCAACCCGCCGTTTCATGAAGGCACACAGACCAGCCTGGATGCAGCACAAACGCTGATTCGTGGTGCCGTTAAGCACCTTAACAGCGGCGGAGAACTGCGCATTGTGGCGAATGCCTTCCTGCCTTATCCCCAGGTGCTGGACGAAACCTTTGGCAATCATGAAGTGCTGGCGCAGACCGGTCGCTTCAAAGTTTACCGTGCCGTTTACGGTCGCGGTGCGAAAGCCCGCTAATCTTTTTTCTGCCTTTTTCGCCCTTTTTGCGTGTTGCCAGGCTGAAAACGTTGCTTTTTGCAGCGATCGTTTCCGTCTGGCGAAATATGTGTTGACGCATTGAGTAAAATCTCTAAAATGCGCCTCCGTGGTTGTAATACGGTAACGTATTACGGGTATGCGAAGGTGGCGGAATTGGTAGACGCGCTAGCTTCAGGTGTTAGTGTCTTAACGGACGTGAGGGTTCAAGTCCCTCTCTTCGCACCAAAATCACAGATTTCATATCGCGAGCACTGCGCGAAGGTGGCGGAATTGGTAGACGCGCTAGCTTCAGGTGTTAGTGTCTTAACGGACGTGAGGGTTCAAGTCCCTCTCTTCGCACCAATGCGGTGATATGAAAAGACAACAGGATGCGAAGGTGGCGGAATTGGTAGACGCGCTAGCTTCAGGTGTTAGTGTCTTAACGGACGTGAGGGTTCAAGTCCCTCTCTTCGCACCAACGTTGTCCTCCCTCTCTTTTTCTTCTGCTCCCTTTTTACTGTTACTATCCGGTTAATCTCACGCTAATCGCGGCCAGCACGCTCGCCAGCGCCAGACAGGAAGGCAGTAACACATAATGCCGCATCCGCTGATTAAACAGCATCAGCACTGTCAGCAGTAACGCCACCAACATCATCATACGCCACTGCCCGAAGCTGGGTTGCCATAGCGTCATGGCTGGTATTACCGCACAGGCCAGTACGCCCGCCCATGCACTGTCCAGTTTTATCCCGCGCATCATTGTCTCCTCATCTGTCATCACTGTCAGGACAGTACCTGATCACATGGATGATAACCATTCCCATTATCATATGATAACTATTCTCAATGCGCAGCTTGTTTTTTGTGGCCCGGCGGGAAGATGACAGAGAAACAAGAAAATGCTAAATTGCGGCTGATTACACAATTTATAACAGCAATATTAAATCTGTCGATCGGCTGAAATCATTTGCCGGCTTTTGCTTTGTTATTTCAGGGCCGTCACGAGTATCAATAATGAAAATAGAATCTTATGATGAATTGAAACACAGCAAATACCGCCTTTCTTTCATGCTCTTTTTGTTTTTAAACGCTGCCGTTTCACTATTTTGTCTGCTCCCTTTAGCAGAAAACAATGAAACACAAGTTACTTTACCGGTGATTATGGTGGCTTTCTTCAGTATGACGATGCTGGCCACGTGTTTAATAAAGGCAAAACTAAAATTACCCCTGTTAAATCCTGTGGCGTTGATTTTAGGCGGGTTATGGGCGTGGCATATTCAGCACCGCTACCAGTTTGTTTCTTTGACGGATGGTGGATTTCTGATTGTCAGTCTGCTGTGCGTTTTTTTTATCAGTGCGATTGCCTTAAGCGATTATTTAGTGGCGTTTTGTTTGCACATCACGCCCGCAATGCTCACCGTGCTGATGCTGGATCACGGACAGCATTTGCCCTTGATTTTATTGACCATTGCCCTGCCGCTGATCGGGTTTTCTTTACAACATTTAATGCGCCGACGTTCGGAAGATTTTACACTGCGCTTAATGTATCAATTATATGAAGAGAAAGAATCGTTTAGCGATCTCAGTATGCTCGATCCGTTAACCGGTTTATATAACCGCCGCGGGCTGAAGAACCGCCTTGATAACATTCTGGATAATCATGCGGGTAGCCATTATGTGTTATTGCTTGATATCGACCATTTTAAGGCCTACAACGATAATTACGGCCACGCGATGGGCGATCAGGCGCTGGCCCGCGTTTCCGTCGCTATTCGTGACGCCGTTCGGTCACGTGATGTGGTAACCCGTTATGGCGGCGAAGAATTTCTTGTGCTGATGACCAATGTGAATGCCTCGATTGCCATGAAACTGGCTGAACGTATTCGGCAATATGTCGTCAACCTGGAAATACCGCATATGTTTAATGAGCGCGTTTCTACGCATGTGACTATCAGCGCAGGCATTGCCCCTATTTACGATGATGAATTTGATCAGGCGGTTGCGAACGCCGACCGTGCGCTTTACGTGGCAAAAAATCAGGGGCGCAATACCATCCTCGCCTGGGAAGATCTCCCCGTACTTCACAACACCGTCAGCGAGATCGGCTAACCGCCGTGCCGGGTCGCAGGACCACCAGCCGTCGGCACGTACATCACCGGGGGCTGTCTGTCCCCGGCCTGACGGCCATAGCTCTCTGTTAACGTACCGTTATGCATTCTGTTACCTATTCTTTCGCTCTGCCGTTTACACCACCGCGGGCTTATGGCAATTTCTACGCCTTCGATTAGTCGGGAGTAAAAAATGAGCCTGGAGTCTGTACGCCAGTTTTTTGCCGAGCGTGCGCCGGAAATAGACATCATTGAGATGCCATACAGTACGGCAACGGTAGAAATGGCGGCACGTGTTCACGGTGTTGAACCGGGACAAATTGCGAAAACGCTGTCACTCAAAGTGAAAAATGAGGTGATCCTGGTGGTCACACGCGGTGATGCACGGTTAGATAATCGTAAGCTGAAAGCGGTGATGGGTGCGAAAGCGCGCATGCTGAGTGTGGACGAAGTGATTAACTGGACCGGGCATCCTGTGGGCGGCGTCTGCCCTTTTGGCCTGGAAAACCCGGTGACCGTGTATTGCGATATCTCGTTAAGAAGCTTTGATGAAGTGTTGCCTGCCGCAGGATCGATTCACAGCGCTGTCCGCATTTCGCCGCAGCAAATGGCTGAACTCACTGCGGCAAAATGGGTAGATGTCTGTGAAACGCGCTAGTGCGTCTGCTTTGCCACCGTTCCCGAAATTGTCATGCCGCGCGTTTCCCGGCCAAAGGCGACAAACAGGCAAATCAATACTGCCACCGTCCCGGCTACAATGGCCATACCGAGACCGTAATTGCCGCCATGCGCTTCAGCAATGCGCGACTGTAGCGTCGCGTTGACGGACGCAATGAGATTCCCCAACTGATAAACAAAGCCGGGCAACACTGCTCTTGCGTTTCCAGGAACCAGTTCGTTCAGGTAAGTCGGGATCACGCCCCAGGCGCCCTGCACCATAAACTGCATCAGGAAGGCACCAAGACCAATCGTCCAGGAACCGCTGGAAAAGGCCCACAACGGCAACACAGGCAGCGTCAGCAGCGCCGCGATAATAATGGCTCGCTTGCGCCCAATGCGTTCTGACAGCGTACCGAAGAAAATGCCCCCCAGCATCGCAGCGATGTTGTAGGCGATAGCAATAATACTGACCGTGTGCGCATCAAACTGATGCTGCACTTTGAGGAAAGTCGGATACAGATCCTGCGTGCCGTGGCTGAAAAAGTTAAAACAGGCCATCAGCAGCACCATGTAAATACATATTTTCCAGTGCTGGCGCAGGACGGGCATCAGGGCACTGCTTTCTTTACGTTCACGCGCGGCCAGCCAGACCGGGGATTCCGGGACTTTAAAGTAGATGAACGGCAACAACAGAATCGGGACAGCGCCGATAAGAAACATGCCGCGCCAGCCTACCATGTCGAAAACCAGACCGAATACAATGGACGCCAGCAAATAGCCACAGGGATAACCCGCCTGGAACAGTCCCGACATCAGACCGCGTGAACGATCGGGTATCGTCTCCATCGCCAGCGAGGATGCCACGCCCCAGATTCCGCCCATGGCAATACCGTAGAAAACACGAAAGGCCAGAAATGCGGTGAAGGTGGGTGACCAGGCGGACAACAGCTCAAACGCCGAGAAAAAGACGATATTCAGCATCAGGATGGGCTTGCGGCCATATTTTTCCGCCATCCGGCCAAACAGTAAGGCACCCAGCGGGCGCACCGCCAGCGTCAGCATGATAGCGACCGACACGTCGGTGACGGAATTATGGAAGTACTGAGCAAGATTACTCAGGACAAACACCAGAATAAAAAAGTCGAAAGCGTCCAGCGTCCAACTGGCAAAACAGGCGAAAGCCACATTGCGCTGGGTCGATGTCCAGTCAAGCATACAAGTCTCCTCTCTGAGACACTCTGGCGCTCCGCCCAAAAATTTTCTGGTGGCTAACGAAGAGTGATGTGATTGTTAATCAAATGTATACATCATGTTTAGGAGGAGAGCGTATTGCGTAATTGTGAGGCAGTGGATCAGGCTGTAAGAAAGCGTGTCTGACTTTCTGCCAGCAGGTCAGGCGACGAATCGCCTGTACGTTATTCAGGAAGATGTTGAAATGCCGACTCAATGATGGACAGCAAAAGAGCGTTATCCACACTGTGCAGCACATGTACCAGCGCACCGCTGTCCGGTGGGATACCGACATCCAGCCGCAGGGGTTGACGATAACGCCAGCTTTTCCCTCGTGTGGCTCCCGGACGGAGCTCAATATCGACCCGGTAATCCGTGCCCCAGGCGACACGCTGATTAAGCAACCAGGCGACAACCAGCGCGTCATGAATCCAGCAACCTGGCAGATGCCGGGTCTGCATTGAATAATCTATCCAGGGCTGCAACGTCTCCCGCACGAAACGGGTCAGCGGATGAGCATGCCGGGTAAGACGTTTGAGATCGGCCTGGGTCAGCATGGTTTGTGTTGTCACATCCATCGGCACCAGGGTAATGGCGGCACCGCTGTGCAACACCTGATGAGCCGCCTCGGGATCCACACCGAAATTCGTGTCTTTGATGTAGTCTTCCAGCGCAAAGACACCCCCCATAATCACAATCTCGGCTACCGCTTCGGCCATTGCGGGAAAACGCTGCATGGCCAGCGCCACATTGGTCAACGGGCCAATCGCAATCAGGGTGATCTCGCCGGGATTATCACAGATGAGCTGCCCCATCGCCTCAGCAGCATCGTTTCCGTCAGCCGGTAATGCCGCAGGCTGAGGAACGCCCTGCCATAACGCCATCAGGTCGAGTTGTTCGACCCGCTTATCCAGCAGCGCGCGCCAGGGCGCAGGATCTTCGCACAACGCCCGCGTTGCCCCCTGTACGACAGGAACCGCACAGCCCAGCCGCGCCATTAAGTCTTTAGCGACTCGTGCACCGACATCACTCGGGGTATTCCCGGCGACCGTCGTAATTAACTCCAGCGAGAGCCCTGGTGAGGCTAACGCCAGGGAAAGGGCCAGGCCATCATCAGTATTGGCCCCGGCAATCCCGTTCCCCGGATCGCAATCAATAATCAGTCTTTTCATTAGGTCGCTTTATTTGTTTTGTTCTGATGGCCGACAGCCACAAGATTCACCAATCTCAAGTTGGTGTGGGAATGCTTCAATCCGTGCCTCGCCATTCCACGCTTTCAGCATATGAATCGCACAGCGTGCCATCTCTTTAACCGGCTGGCGCACGGTGGTTAATGCCGGAACATGGTAGGCGGATTGATCGGTTCCGTTAAAACAGACCAGGGCCACATCGTCCGGCACACGAAGGCCATGCTGGCTGAAGGCGCGAATGCAGCCAATCGCCTGACCTTCGTTGCTGGCAAACAGGGCGCGCGGCACCCGTTTACTGGCAATCATACGTAAAGCAGCCTGATAGCCGCCCTCACGTGTATAGGTTGCGGGGAAAATATTGGCATCATCGGCTGGCAAACCATACGCCCGCAGCGCATCGCGCCAGCCCTGAATACGATCCTGCGCATTCAGCATGTCCCGGGGACCGCTGATCATCCCGACCTGCTGATAGCCATGGCTGAGTAAATGCGACGTCACCTGAAACGCCGCGTCACGCTCATCTACCCGCAGCATGCTGACACCGGGTTGTGGGTCGACCCGATCCAGCATGACCAGCGGTGTCCCGCTGGCTTTGATGATATCGATGAAAGGATGGCGATCGACACTGGTGTAAAACAGACCGTCGACCTGACGGTTCAGCAGCCCCTGAATCAGCTCCAGTTCACGCTTGCGATCGTCGCCGGCATCACCCAGCAGCATCACATGGCCGTGGTTGAGCGACTCCTGAAGCAGCATATGCGCCATGGAGGCGACGAAGGGGTTACTGATATTGGGCACCACCAGCCCAAACGTTTTGGTATTCCCTGACGCCAGGGCACGCGCGGCGGCATTCGGGCGATAGCCGGTCTGCTCTATTGCCGCCAGTACCCGTTGCCGGGTCGCGTCCGCGACCGGACGCGGGCCATTATTGATGACATAACTCACCACAGCGACGGAGGTCCCGGCAGCTTTAGCAACGTCACTCCGCGTCACGGCGGTTTTCACCTGTTTCGCCACTTCCCCTTCCTCACTTAACGTGCACTGCCTTTAGCATAGCCTGTTTCAGATAGCGTCCTCTGGCAGGTTAAGGTCGCGCCCACGTGTTTCCGGTGCCACAAACGTAGTCAGGAAACCAATCGTGGCCATCACGGAAAAATAGACGGCGATAGACCACCAGTGTCCGGTATAAGAGAGCATGGCCGCCGCTACTAACGGGGCGGTGCCGCCTGAAATAATAGAACCCAGCTCTTTCGCGACCGCCATCTTGGTATAACGGTGATTCACGCCAAACATCTCCACGCCCCAGGCCGCCTGTACGCCAAAGATGCCCAGAGAAGCCAGCGCCATGCCGACCACAATCACCGGAATCACGATGGCCGGTTCACGCGTATCCAGCAGGGTAAAAGCAGGCCAGGCATAGATCATCAGCAGCAGGCAGAACATGCGATAAACCACACGGCGACCAAAACGGTCAGACAGCCAGCCTGCAAACGGAATAATCAGGAACCCCAGCAATGAGGCGATAAACACCGCCGTGGTGGGCACGGATTTATCTACCATCAGCACCTTGGCGACATAGCCCACAATAAAGCCCTGGGCCAGATAAGAGGGGCCGTTTTCACCGATGCGCAGCCCGACCATTGTCCAGAAGGCCCGTGTGCGCTGAAAGAATGGGCGTGTATCCGCTTCAGAACGATGCGCGGCAATCACCTGGGCGCGCGTTTCGGCAAGCTCTGCTTTCTTACGCTCGAATACCGGTGTTTCACGCAGATTACGACGGATCCACAAGGCCACCAGAGCGATCACCGCACTGCTCAGGAACGGAATGCGCCATCCCCACTCCAGCAGACTCTGCTTGTCCATTTGTACCACCAACAGCCAGACCAGCGAGGCCAGCAACGTGCCGCTGTTAGAGCCGAGTGCAATGACCGATGACACCAGGCCACGGCGCCTGACCGGTGCATATTCACCCAGCATAACGGTTCCGCCTGAGAGTTCGGCGCCCGCCCCAAAGCCCTGACTGAAGCGTAACAGCACCAGGCAGGCCGGCGCCCAGATGCCAATCGAAGCATAGCTGGGAATCAGCCCAATCAACGTGGTGGAGGCGCCCATCAGGATAATGGTGGTGACCATGACGACCTTGCGGCCTTTACGATCGCCCAGCCAGCCGAAAAACAGGGCACCGATCGGACGGGCAATAAACCCAACGGACCAGGTGGCAAAACTGGCAAGCAGTGCCATCGCGGGCGTTTGTTCGGGGAAAAAGACATCACCAAAAATGATGCCCGCAGCCAGGCCATAGAGCGCAAAATCTGCATACTCCATTGCCGTGCCTAACCAACAGGAAACCGTAGCGCGCCAAAAATCTTTGCGGCCGGCTGAGGTGTTAAACCGCTCATCTGCGGCGGAGGTAGAAGGCAGTGATGCCTGTGTCGTAACGGAGTGCTGTGCCGTCATAAACGCTGTCCCTTGAAAATATGCAGATAGATAAATGCCATTCCGAGAGACAATTCCCTGACTGTAAGCAGAAGAATCGCTCTGGTGGCGACATTCAGTTGGCTAACCATGATGAAAGGAAAGTTAAAAGATTCCCTGGTGTTGGAATCCGCAGTATCGCGAGCTTCGCCGCTGTATTTTTCAGCGGTCGTATAAGTCTGGCGAATGTAACTTGTTCCTCGATCGGCCTACCGTGCATCGGGCACCGAGAGCAATCACTGGAAGCTAGTTTATCTACGCGCGTAGATAAATCAATAGCACTTGAGAAAATTTGTTAGATTTTCTTTAGTATCAAGCTGCATCAGATGCTATTTTTAACGCAAAATCAGAGGGTTAATTGTAACCTGACGCGCAAAAAAACAGCATAACGCTAGACCCGGTTCACTTTTCTTTTATCATTAAGCCAAACTGGCCGTCAGAACCTTTCATCAGATGCTGTTGTCGCATACTGGTGTGACTGCAAAATGACAACGCACCACGTTTGTATCGCGTACAGTCGCGCAGAGCCCTGTCCGCACCTGACCTGGAGGACGCTGTTTACACGTTATGACCATTATCCTGATGCGACACGGCAAACCCGCCCACCCTTTTGCCCGCCGTTTGAGTGCGCAGGGCATGGCGGACTGGTGCGAAGCCTATGATCTTTCGCTGGTCAGCGATGGGCCGCCTGAGCGCAGCATCAATATCGCGCGCAACGCCGCGGTTGTCGTCTGCAGTCCGTTACCCCGCGCCCACTCATCGCTGGCGCACCTGGGGCTGCGCCCCCATCATGTCGATGCGCTGTTCAGTGAAGTCGGCATTCCGCTGCTGCGGGCCGATCGCCTTCAGTTACCCACCTTTGTCTGGCAGGCCATTCTGCGTGCGATGTGGTTGTGTGGTTACGCGGGCGAGACCGAATCACTGCAACATGCGCGCGCACGGGCGTCGCGCGCCGCAGAAAGGCTGATCGCCTTATCGGAGAAAGGCACGGTTTTATTGCTTGGTCACGGCATTATGAACAAAATGATTGCCCGCGAACTGCGTAAGCGTGGCTGGCAGGCCGAAAAGCATGCCAGCAGCCGTCACTGGAGTTCCGCGATTTATCATCGCCCGTTTATTTAATCGATTTGGAAGTAGCTCAGCGTTTCATAACCCGCGCCCACTTCTGCGGTCACCACCACGGTCTGGCGCATCAAATCAATCACGCTTAACGTCTTATTGTCATCATGCGTGATCAGCAGCTTTTTTTTGTCCGGGCTGAAACAGCCATCGAGCGGTTGTCCAGCCAGCGTGATTCGCCCCAGCGGATTAAGCAACTCGTCAAACAGTGTCACAGTCGGCTCCTGATCACCCATTGCCATAAGGTAGTCCCCGTCCGGACTAAAGCGCACTTTCTGGCAGGGATGCTGATGATCGGGCAAAGCCAGCCTCTGGCGGATACGATGACTCTGGCGATCCACCACATACAGCAAGGGCGCATCGGCGGCGCTGGCGATCAGGTAGGGATGTTTGGGTGAAGCTGTCAGACCCGAAACGGGGCCCGGCATAAGCACCGTATCAATGACGCGCCCTTCCGCCTCACAGAGATCCACCACGGTGATAGTGGCGTCCTGCTCGTTGTCGGTAAATAATTTGCGGCCGCTCGGAGAGAGCGTCAGGCGATGGGTATTATCCAGCGGAATGGGAATGGTCTTTTCAACACGATGCGTCTGCGGGTCGATCACCACGACGGCCGTTGGATTCTCGCAACACAAATAGACTTTGCCATCCCGCCCTAACTGACCGCTGTGGGGCGCTTTAGACGGCGACAGATCAATGTAGTCGGTAATTTCCCGCCGTCGAAGATCAATTACGGCGACTTTGTGCCCGGGATGCGGGAGTTCACTTCGCATCGCATCGCCGTACAAGGGCAAAAAAGCTTTTCCCCAGGGCGCAAGCATCAGCAGTTCATGCAGCCGCGTCGGAATCACGTCCACGGCCTGGCTGACGGCAAACGTGTCGGGATCGAGAAACAGCGCACGGCGGGTTTGTCTGTCGATCGCCAGTAATCCTCGAGAGTCAAACGACATGGCATCTCCTTTATCATCGGTAAGCTTAAAGCGTAGACAAGGGTTATCGGGCTGCGTACACCTGAGAATTGATAAAATATGCTAAATAATTTTTTTATCCCGATTTAGCCTGTATCCCTTTGACAGCTTCACAGTGTATCGGTTTTTTTTGAAGTTAAATGTTCAGCATGACGACAGACTCAGTTTGTCATAAACAAATAAACCATTAGCGTGAATAAATATTTATTTTTGTTTCCGGCTGAGCGTTATTTCCGTTTTATCCTAAAGTGTTTATCAGGCATAGCGAATGACTACATTGTGTTCTATTAAATAATCTGGCGTGGTTGATTTCGCCTGTTCAAAACGTCGTTGCCACGTGCCATCGTCACATCACCCGGCAAGACGAATAAGCATTGCAGTACAGCGATGTCTGCTTTTATAGCGGTTCAGATACAGGCTGGCAGTTAAGCACGTTATTTCGACGACCGGCATAAAACACAATAACCAAAATAACAGGTGAAATATGACTTCGCATCGCCGTTCTTTGCTTCCGCTTTGGCGCCATTGGGAAAAACTCGCCTTCACCAGCCGTATGCTGCTGACGATGAAACAGCACCGTGCCCTCAGTGCGCCAGAATATGATCCTGGCCTTGAACACGATGTGGAACTGACCGCGGTGCCTAAGTCACTGCCTGCCATTGCCAGAACGGTCTGGCTCTATTGGCCTGGCGAACGGTTACCTGCCTCTGTCGCCTTAACAATTCGCAAACTTCGTCGCGATAATCCGGATCATGATGTTCATCTGGTGACTCCGCAAACGCTGAGTCATTGGCTGCCTGAGTTGCAGTTCATCTCTTCAGATCTGACGCAGGCGCTGAAAAACGACATCATCCGGCTGGAACTGCTGCTCCGTTATGGCGGCATCAGCATTGATTGTCATACCTTACTGTTTGAAGATCTGACGTGGATACATCAGGCCCACAGCCTCAGCCCCAGGGATTTGATCGGCTATTACCGCCAGGAATCCACCTGTCATTCACTCAGGCCGGTGATTGATACCAGCGTTCTCGCCGCGCCCGTCCAAAACCCGTTTATCCGGGAATGGCTCAAACAACTGGCACCGGTAAAATATGTCGGTATGCATAACTATCTGCTGGAGTTAAAGAAACGCAGTGACTTCCCTGCGCTGAGACAAAACCTCAGCCATCCTGACAGTGAGCTGCCGTCGCTGGCCCACCAGTTGGCGATGGACGAACATCGTCGGGTCAATTTCCTTTTGCGTAAAGCCGAAGCGAGCGCCGGGTATTATCACAGGGTTGATGCCGGTAACAGCACGGCGTTTGTCCGCTGTGTTTTATTCCAGCAACGTCCTCTGACGCCTCCTCCGGTGATCAAACTGAGTGCCCGCGAACGCACACATCTTGATTTCAACCTTAAGCTGCGCTTTTACAATCGCTCCAGCCTGATAGGTGAAGTCATGCATCAAACTCTGTCGTCGCCCGCCAGACTGCTGGCCCCCCAGGAGCAACGCGCGTAATCCGTCACGGGTTCTTCAGCATTCGCGATGGCGTGTTTTTATCTGTTGGCAATGTGAATCTGCCGCCAAAATGGCGGCAGACAGGTTGCAGCCCGATGACAGCCAAGCTAGATTGAGCCGCAATTTAATGAAAATGTCCCCCTCAGAAGAGACAGGTTCACATAATAAGAGGATGTGACGTTGCCCGAATTCGTGTCAGTGCTCCTTTTTCTGACCGCGATTGCTGTTTATTCCTGTAAAGCAGGCCGAAACAGAATCTGGTTTTGCCTCGTCCTGGTGTTGCTCATGCTGTTTGTCGTGCTGAATGCCACGCTGTTTGCCAGCAATTATTTTACGGGCGAGGGCATTACCGATGCCGTGGTGTATACACTGACAAACAGCCTGACCGGTGCGGGCCTGAGCAAATATGTTGTACCCGGCCTTGGCCTGCTTATCGTGCTGTTTTTACTCTTTTGCGCCTTATCATGGCTGCTCCGACGCCGTAAGCGTCCTTTTCACCCTGGCTGGAGCCTGGTCGCATTTATCTGCGCCGCCGGTGCGGTGCAGACCACGCCGGCTTTTCATCAGGTCAGCACACTGATCACCTCTTACTCACTGCGGGACGACTCTGACTTCGACACCGTTTATAAGGTGCCGAAGAACCGCATTGAGCGGCCTGCGCTTAATGTCGTGTATATCTACGCTGAAAGCCTGGAGCGCACCTATTTCGACCAGATGGCCTTTCCGGGTCTGGCCCCCGAATTGAATCGCGAGAAAGAGCAAAGCCTGGACTTCAGTCAGACCGAACAACTGCCCGGCACGGATTACACCATTGCCGGTATGGTCGCATCGCAATGCGGCATTCCCCTTTTTGCCCCTTTCGACGGCAATGCCTCCGCTTCCCTTTCCAGCTTTTATCCACAAAATATCTGCCTGGGCGATATCCTGAAGAACTCGGGCTATGAGAACTGGTTTATTCAGGGGGCCGATTTACGCTTTGCAGGCAAAGATGTCTTTTTGCATTCCCACGGTTTCGATGCCGCACATATGTACGGTGCACAGGAGCTAAAAGATCAGGTGCGCGATCCCACGTACCGCAATAACTGGGGATATTATGACGACACGGTGCTGGATAAGGTTTACGACACTTATGCCTCGCTGTCACGCCAGCAAAAACGGTTTGCGCTGTTTGCGCTCACCGTCGACACGCACCATCCCGACGGTTTTATTTCTCGCGGTTGCCAGCGCAAAAGCTATAGCTATGCGGGCAAACCCAACCAGTCATTCAGCGCGGTATCCTGCTCACAGGAACATATCGCCCGACTGATCGCCCGTATCAAAGCGTCCCCGTGGTTCGCTGACACGGTGATTGTGGTTGCCTCCGATCATCTGGCGATGAACAATACCGCGCACCCTTTTCTGATAACGCATCCCCGCCACGATTTGTTTATGGTGATTCGCGGCGATCGGCCTGAGACCGACGTGATTGATATGAAACGCAGTACGCTGGATAACGGCGCCACGTTGCTGGATATCCTGGGCGGGGATAATGCGATTGGCCTGGGCCGCAGCAGTCTGTCAGCGGTGTCGTTATCCAGTCAGTTTGGGGACATGAAAACCAAAGTTTTGAGCTGGAAGCCCGATATTATTCAGCTCTGGAATTTTCCCAGCAAAATCGACAATTTTATTATCAATCAGGCCAAAAATACTTTCAGCTTTTCCGGAACCAGCTTTAAATTGCCGATTCTGTTGCGCGTAACAGATAAACATATAGAGCCGCTGCCGGAAGGGGAATACTCCGCGCCGTTGCGTTTCCAGCTGGCCGATTTCAAAGCAGATGAGAAGTTTATCTGGGTCGATCGCTGTTTCAAAATGGGCCGCATCTGGCAACCTTCTCTGTCACTGTCCGGTGACTGGTGCGTTGCGATGGGGCAACCTGCGGGTCAGCCCACCGTCACACGCGTTGATACGCCTCAGTGGAAAGGTCAGGCCCGGTTCCCGGCAGACACCCTCAGCAATGCCCGCTACCAACTTGCTGTGGCACAGCTGCGCATCGAAGATAATGCGATTCGTTATGACGCTGAAAGCTTTCTGTTTGCGATCCCCGGCGCGCCAGCCAGTGTGAAGCAGTTTAGCGGCATTTCGCGCCAGGAAAGTTGGGGACGCTGGTCGAATGCCCGTCTTGCCCCCGACGTGACGATTGATTTTGTCGATCCGTTGCCCGCGCACTTTGATCTGGTGATCACCGCTCGTGCCTACGGTCCGAACATCCACCGGCCAATACCGGTCAGGGTGGGCGATACTGAGCAGTTGCTGACGCTGGGGGAGATTCCCTCTACCCATACGCTACGTTTTGACAATCCTGAAGGAAGCCACCGGTTAACGCTCTCGCCGCCCGAGCCGCAACTCAGTAACCTCAACAATATCGCCGGACAAGATCCGCGTAAACTCGGTATTGGTCTGGTCGAGCTCAAGGTCGTTCCCCTTCCCTGAGTGGTCATGCCACTGGCGTTGGCTGCCGGCATTGAAATGGCGATGTCGGCAGCAGCAAAGCGCTCATCTTTTTGCGAAGCGCCACGCAAAAAAATGATTATTACCTGTTTAACTAATTGATATTTTTGGATTTAATCCGCAAGATATTGCCTCTGTACTGTGACTGTTTCGGCTTGCCTGTCATGATGCCATCACGGTGTGATGAAACGGGAAGAGGCATGAATGGCGACCGCAATGATGAATACACATAAAGCGTTTAAACGTCTGCAACGGGCAGGCATCAATGACCGTCAGGCCGAAGTGATGGTCGATATTTTTGCGCAGATACAGCAGGACAACGCACTCTCGCGCGCTGATGTCATGCAGGCTTTTACGCGTCATAACCAGCATATTCTCAGGCTGAGTAAGCAGTCTGAGAATATGGAGACCGATCTCAGCGTGTTGAGAACGGACTTCGGTAGCCTGAAGAGTGATGTCAGCGTGTTAAGAACCGACTTCGGTAGCCTGAAGAGTGATGTCAGCATACTGAGAACGGACTTCGATAGCCTGAAGAGTGATGTCAGCATACTGAGAACGGACTTCGATAGCCTGAAGAGTGATGTCAGCATACTGAGAACGGACTTCGACACCCTGAAGAGTGATGTCAGCGTACTGAGAACGGACGTCGACACCCTGAAGAGTGATGTCAGCGTGCTGAGAACGGACGTTGACAGCCTGAAGAGTGATGTCAGCGTGCTGAGAACAGACGTTGACAGCCTGAAGAGTGATGTCAGCGTACTGAGAACGGACGTCGACACCCTGAAGAGTGATGTCAGCGTACTGAGAACGGACGTCGACAGCCTGAAGAGTGATGTCAGCGTACTGAGAACGGACGTTGACAGCCTGAAGAGTGATGTCAGCGTGCTGAGAACAGACGTTAATAGCCTGAAAACCGATGTGAACAGGCTGACTATGGATGTCAGTACGCTGAGAACCGATGTGGATGAAATCAGGACGGATGTCGGCGGGTTAAAAAACGATATGTGCTGGGTTAAACGTCTGCTTATGGTCATGACCACCACTCTGCTTATGGCGGCCATGAAATACATGCTTGTCTGAACGACCAGGCAGGGGCAGATCTCAGCCCCGAAGCGTTTCCAGCTTTTCTCGTTGCTGGCCTTCACGGGTGAAGTTGGTCTCTGCCAGCCAGCGTTCAAAACCCGCTTTCACCTGCGGCCATTCGCTGTCAATGATCGAAAACCAACTGGTATCGCGCGTGCGACCTTTATAGATGCGGGCCTGGCGAAAATCCCCTTCAAACTGGAACCCCAGACGTAACGCGGCCCGGCGAGAAGGCAGATTGCAGCTGTCGCATTTCCATTCATAACGTCGGTAGCCAAGCTGTTCAAAGGCGTAACGCATTAGCAGAAAATGTGCCTCTGTCGCCATTCTTGTCTGCCGAAGTAAGCGGGAGAAGGTGACGAATCCCACCTCCATCACACCATTCGCCGCGTCAATACGCATCAGCGATAGCGTCCCCACAGCCCTGTCGGTTTTTCGATCAACCACACTGAAATGCAGCGGATCCCGACTCGCCTCCATGGTTCTGGCATGAGCTAACCATGCGGCCTCATCATCAAAAGGGCCATCTGAAAGGTAAGTCCAGTCACGACCATCTTCCGCCAGTGACCAGGCCTGCCAGAGTGCCGCCCCATGCGCAGCAACGCTAAAGGGTTCAAGCCGACAGACCTGTCCCTGAAAAATCTCGCGTTGTGGTAAAGGGCGTGACTGCCAGTCGGGCATTGATTGCCCTACCGGTTGACCATACTGATTGAGGTGCTGTGCCATCGTGCCTCCTGCGTTTCGGTTAATCAAAACACGTTGCCACGTTACGCAGAGGTTGAGAAGTCTTACTCTGATAAAACGAAAAAAAACGGCCCCGTGACGAGGCCGTTATTTCACATTCTCCGGTTGCGTTGTGCCGACGTCCGGCGACGGGGTTATCCGCGGAAGAAGATATCGCCTGATTTACCCATGACGATCTTACCGGTGTCATCGGTGATCAGGATGTAATTGGCATTGATATAAGCCCAGTGCGTACCGGGCTGAGGCGCAGGCAGGTTACGTTTCTGCCACTCCGTGATGGTATAGGTCTTGCTGCGGTATTTATCTGGCACGGTATCACCGATTTTATGCTCTTTGTAATCGATGATGATGGTGCTGAGATCGTAGTTCGGCTTACCGGGATTACCCTCCGCATGCGATGGCGTGGTTGGCGTAATACCGTCGTTTGAGTCAGAACTCGCAGGTGCCTGGGACTGAACGGGTGCCGTTTCGGGTTGAGCCGCATTACTGCCTGGCTGTACATTCGACTCGCCAGACGGGCTGGCAGGCGCAGCAGGTTGAACCTGCGGCGGCGGCGGCACGTTGTCGGTGGTTTCGCCTGCGGCCTGAACAGCAGGGATAAGGCTCAGCGAGCCGAACAGTAAACCCGCTGAAATTAAAGCAATTTGAGTCCTGCGCATAATAATTTCCACATTGAATTGATTTTAATAACAGTAGACCACTCTGAAGACAATCTGAACAGGATTACCGTTCCATCACTCATAAAGGTAAGTGTAAGGAATCGCAACGTATTCAGGCTCCTGCTTACACCTTACCTGTCTTTTTCTGCCAGGTTAAGCAGCAATGTGATACCCAGGTAGTTACTCCAGTTAAACGCGTTTTGCAGCACCACAATCGCATTGCCAGCCTCTCTGTCAAAACCGATAAATGCCGAATAACCACCAATATAGCCTACCTGATAAGTGATGTTTCGCCCTTCCAGCCGGTCCGTTACCCAGGCGATATTCTGCGTCTGGTTGCCCTGTTGGTATACGCGTTTATTCACCCCGGCGAACGCGCGATTGATTTCAGGATACGGACCGGGCGTCAAATGTGCCCGCAGATAGACGCTGAGATCGCGGGCATTGCTGTACAGACTGCCTGCAGCCATCATATTACGTCTGAAGCGCCAGTCCGGCGTAATATCGCCGCGCGGAATAAACTTTGGCTGATCGCCAGCATGGCCCAGCGCCCGCATGGGGAAACCGCTAAGGCGCTCAGGCACAAAACTCGTTTGCGTCATTCCCAGTGGACGAAAAATTCGCTGACGGGCCAGGCTGTCAATATCACTGTGGCATCGGGTGCGTAAGATATAGCCCAACAGCGCATAACCCAGATTTGAATACTGAGGAACGCGGTGACGGGGTGCCCTAAAGTCGGCCAGATAGCTGAGCACCCGGTCATCGTCGAGATTGCCGTAAAAATTCTGCCCCGTGCGAAGATAAGTCATGAACTGCATAAACATCGCCAGGTCCATGTCCTGGCGCGGCAATCCTGACGTGTGCGTCACCAGTTGTAACAGCGTGATACGACGGGCATCCGGGCTCAATGCCACTGTTGCGGGTAGCAGGGTTGCCAGCGTATCTTCCCAGCGCAGTTGCCCCTCATCGACTTGTTGCGTGATCACCTCTGCGGTTACGCCTTTACTCAAGGAGCCCAGCGCAAACAAGGTATCAGGCGTAATTGGATAACGATGGACATCGTCCGTCACGCCGGCGCTGTAGAACAACGTGGGCGCGTTTTTGTGGATAATGGCAATGCTGATGCCGGAGACCTGTTTGCGCTGCATGTAATGGCGCACCAGGTCATCCAGATTATCGTGGAAGGCGCTGTGAGTCAGATAAAGCCTGTCGCCCGTGGGGGCGGACGTTTGCGACAGTGTGCCGCAGGCGGTTAACCCTACCGCACCGATCGTCACTATGCCGAACCGTGTCAACATACCGCAGCATCCGGTCAGCAGGCCGGATAACGTCCGGATGAGCGTCTTTTTTCTGGTCACGTCCTCGCGCCCGTCTTATTGTCGTATCAGGGCGCTGACGAAAAGCTTCATCGCGATCCTGCAAGATGATACCGCTGTGCTTATATCGGCACAGTCAGCTAAATCTTTATCCGGTTGCCAGGCGGCGTTCCGCCTGTCGTTCCCTCTGGCATCAGGCCTTGCGGGGCCGGGAGAGTAACATAGCGACAGAGAGAATGCCTCTGTCGTGTTCCTTATTGCGTTGTGCATCTGATGGCGCTGCCATCAGATGCATAAGCGTGTACACTGCGCGCTTTTACACGCAGTCAATTTTCTGCTGAACCAGAAACGCCCGGAGAGAACCATGAAAGAAGGTCCATTAAGCGAGAAAGAGCTGCAGTGGCTTGATGATATGCTGGAAAAATACGGTAGCGAAGCATCTATTCTTGATGTGTCCGAACTGGATGGCCTGCTCACCGCCGTACTGTCAGGCCCGACAACGGTTGAACCCAGCCGCTGGCTGGTTGCGCTCTGGGGCGGCGAAAAGCATATCCCTAAATGGAGCAATGAGCGCGAAATGACGCGCTTTATGGAGCTCTGCTTTCAGCATATGAATGATATCGCTGACCGCCTGTCCGAGTTTCCGGAGCAATTTGAGCCGCTGTTTGGCGTGCGTGAAATGGAAGGTCTGGAATTCACCGTGGTGGAAGAGTGGTGCTATGGCTATATGCGCGGCGTAGCGCTGACGGACTGGTCTGCGCTGCCTGCCGAACTGCACGAATCACTGGACGTCATCGCGCTGCATGGCAAGGAAGAAAACCTCGAAAAAGTCGATGCGTTAACGCCGGAAGAGATGGAAAGCAGCATGGATGCCATACGTCCTGCCGCTCTTGCGCTGCACGATTACTGGATTGCGCAGCCTGAGGCGATTCCTCAGGTTCAACAGCCTGTCACGGCAGCAAAGCAGCCTGGTCGCAACGATCCCTGCCCGTGTGGCAGCGGTAAAAAATACAAGCAGTGCTGTCTGCACTAAGCCACTCGGGGCCGGTAACCGGCCCTATTCACTGTTACAGGTACATGACATTAACGCGGCGCGGGAACGGGCTGCGCAGGTGACAGACCTTCGCCGTTCTTAATCCTGTCGATAGCCACCACGTTGTGCTTCATCGCGTCATTCAGCACCTGCACTGCCGAAGACGCATCGCGGTTTTTAATCGCCATAAACACCTTAATATGCGCTTCCACGCTCTCAAGGGTGATACCCAGCGAGCGATTCAGCTCTTCCAGGTAATAGTAGTAAATGTCCTTAATTGACTTCATCACGTTGTAAAACACGCTGTTATGGGAAGCCCGGATAATCGCCAGATGAAATTCATAATCGGCCTCCGAGTATTTCTTGTAATCCCCTTTGTTGATGAGCATGTTATTCAGGGCCTGCTCAAGCAGGGTAATGTCGTCTTCCGTCGCGTGTTCAACTGCCAGCTCGACACATTTAAACTCGACGGTCTGACGAAACACCATCATGTCATTAAACGCTTCCCGACTCAGGTGCATCAGCGGTCTGGCACTGCTGTTCAGCATCTGCGGCGTGAAATCTTCGCACACATAGCTGCCGCTGCCCTGACGGGTGATGATAATGCCAAGATCACGCAACCGCTGCACCGCACTGCGCACACTCACCCGGCTGACATTGAAAGAGTGTGTCAGCTCCGCTTCAGAAGGCAAGCGAGCGCCAGCGGGCCAGCTACCGTCCAGTAGCCGGGCCTTGATTTGCTCGAACACTTCGTTAACAACGTTCTGTTTCTGAATGGATTTTATGCTCACAACACCTTCTCATATGATGTCCTACATGATGCCATTCTATCTCATCCTTTCAGACAAAGTCCTGTGTTGACACCGTAAAGCACGCCGTTCGAAAACAGGTCATTATTCGCCGCGACGCGGGCTGAGCGCGGACACCCTGTGCTGACTGATGGCAGACTGTGCCTCCACCGCATCGGCTTCTGCGGTCAGATCGCGATCGGCCACCTCAGGCATGATCAGTGACGCCAGCAGACCGATGCAGGAATAACAGATTAACATCACCGCAATCGGGTGCCAGGAGCCGGTAAGTTGGCAAAATATCCCCGCCAGCAGGGGACCTAATCCGGTGGCAAACAACCCGCCAATTTCTTTTGAAATCGCCATTTGTGCGAAGCGGTTTTGCGAACCAAACATCTCTGCCATGGTGATCCCTTCAATAGCGGCCTGGCCCAGCACCGCGATGTTATGAATCACGATCAGGCACACCATAATGGTGCTGACAGCCTGGGACTTGTCGACGATCAGTGAAATCATCGGGTAGGCCAGGAGGATCGAGCCGACGGTCAGTATGCGATAAGGAATGCGCCGCCCGACCCTGTCTGAGAGCCAGCCGAGCAGGGGAATCGTCAGAAAACCAATCACGGAACTGACCATGATGGCATCGGTGGGAATCGCTTTATTAAATAACAGCGTTTGCACCATATAGCCTGCGAGGAAGGTCTGAATAATCCCCGAATTTCCGGCCTGGCCAAACCGCAGGCCGGTTGCTATCCAGAACGCTTTCCCCTGAATTAACTGAAAAATGGACTGACTTTCCTTCGACCGGAGCGTAACGGTTGCGGATGCTGCCACATTTTCAAACACCGGGCTTTCTTTCAAATTAAAGCGCAGCCAGAGCGCAAACCCCATCACAACAAAACTGGCCAGAAAAGGAATACGCCATGCCCAGGCGACGACCTCTTCGTTAGTGAAAAACAAGAACATGACGGCCCAGATAGCGGTGGCACTCAAGGTGCCGCAGTTAGTGCCCATGGCAACCAGGGAAGCGATAAGGCCTTTTTTCCCTTTGGGCGCATATTCCGCCAGCATCGTACTGGCCCCGGCGATTTCTGCCCCTGCCCCTAATCCCTGTATTACGCGCAACGCGACCAGCAATAAAGGCGCCAGAATACCGACCTGCTGATAGGTCGGTAACACACCAATTAATGTGGTGCATATGCCCATTAATGCGATGGTCATAAACAGCACTTTTTTTCGGCCCACGCGGTCGCCCATTTTGCCAAAAAAGACGGCGCCCACAATACGCGCGATATAACCTGCGCCGTAGGTGCCCATGGCCAGAATTAACGCCATTGCGCCTGATTGCCCGGGAAAAAAGACTTCATGAAAAACCAGAGCCGCACCGAGGGAATATAACTGGAAATCCATAAACTCCAGCGTGGTACCCAACCATCCTGAAACAGAGGCCCTGACAAGATCAGACGTATTACGTTCTTTTGTACGCGTATGTGAATGACTCATGTTTTACCCCGAGGCCAACCCGGCGTTGACAGGTGAATAAAAGACAGGCGAGCGCAGTCCACGCGAGACGTGAGAGCATTTCACTCGCCCTGATCATTAAAGTTATTTGCACGCTGAATAACAGCGTTGTTGTGAATGAACTTAAAAGACGACTAACACTTTTGAATGCTGCGTTTTATCACTGGCGGCCTGCAAAGCCACTTCAATATCCTGATGCGCATACTGACCGGACAGAATCGGTCGCGGATCGATAATGCCTTTTTCCAGCCATTTCACTGCAACCGCAAATTCATCAATAAAACGAAAGGAACCTTTCCAGCTAATTTCTTTTACCAGCATCTGCGCGACAGGAAAATGAAGCGGGCTTTTTCCCATGCCAATTTGAACCACCGTGCCACCTGGCCGCGTCGCCAGGATACTGGTGCTGATGGCTGCCTCTGCCCCGCTGGCCTCCAGTGTGACGTCAAAGTAGCCCCGGTGTTCACAATAGCGGGCCATGGCCGCCGTATCGGCCGCGTCCACGGCGACATCGGCACCCATTTCACACGCAATACGACGACACCGCTCGCTGAGATCACAGGCCACAATTTCCGCTGCGCCCGATGCTTTTGCTGCGGCAATGGCTAACGCGCCTATGGGGCCTACGCCCATTACCAGCACCTTTTTGCCCACGATACTGCCTGCCACATTAAGCGCATGAATGACGACTGCGGTGGGTTCGGCAACCGCCATCACGCTGGCCGGAACCTGCTCGTCGTAAGGCACACACTGCTGCGCGGACACCACGACATACTGTGCAAACCCGCCTTCCACATGCGGCGTGAACTGCGCACTGCCCATGAAGCGCATGGTTGGGCAGGCATTTTGTTTCCCGGCCTGACAATATTCACATCGCCCGCAGGGCTGCGACGGGTTAACCGCCACTTTCTGTCCGGGTTTGAGGGCAGAAGATTCCGGCGCATGATAAATCCGCCCCACAAATTCATGTCCGATAATAAAAGGATGCTGAATGACGGATAACCCGGCCCGCCCTTCGTGATAATAATGAATATCGGATCCGCAAATGCCGCCGCACTCCACTTTTATCACGACGTCATCTTCTGCGTAATGCAGCTCGCGCTCTTCTACCACAATGTCTTTTTTACCCTTTGCCACACAGGCCTGGGTCATTAAGCTATGCACGATGGGTTCCCCTTTGCAGGTCAATAAGGCTCACAACACGGCCAGCCAGCCGCCATCAACGTAAATCATCTGCCCGTTGATATAATCTGACGCGCGCGAAGCGAGGAAAACGGCGGTACCGGCCACTTCGTCTGGCCGGCCCCAACGTTGAGAGGGATTGCTGCTTTTCACCCAGCTATCAAACCGGGCGTCGTCCACCAGCGCACGGTTCATGTCGGTTAAGATATAACCCGGCCCAATCGCGTTGGTCTGGATATTAAACTGCGCCCATTCGGCCGCCATTGAGCAGGTCAACATCTTGATTCCGCCCTTGGCCGCCGTATAAGGGGCAACCGTCGGGCGCGCGGCCTGACTGGTTAACGAACCGACATTGATGATTTTCCCGCCCTGGTGACGGGCGATCATGCGCTTTGCCGCCGCGCGTGAAACCAGGAAGGCGCTGGTCAGGTTGGTATCAATGACTTTTTGCCACTGTTCAAGCGCCAGTTCCAGCATCGGTTTACGGTACTGAATACCGGCATTATTGATAAGGATATCCACCGCAATCGCCTGCTCATCCAGCGCGGCAAATGCCTGTTCAATTTCGCCTTCATCTGTCACATCGAATACCCGCCCCGTGGCGTGATAGCCTTTCGCCACGAGTTGTTCAACCGCCTCATCCAGCCCCGCTTTACGCGTGCCGTTCAAAATCACCTGTGCCCCGGCCGCCGCCAGGGCTTCAGCATAGGCATAACCCAGCCCACGAGATGAACCGGTGATTAACGCCGTTTTCCCGGTCAGATCGAACAGTGCAGTCATATTCCACCCTTAAATATGTATGACAACTATCTTATTAAGGTGAATTTACGCGCAGATTAAATCAATACATAATGATGCGTTATGAGGCGTCTATCACAAAGCCCTCACTCTGAAATTGATTAGGATGCTGTATTTTAAGAAAATAAATCTTAACCACGTGCATAAAGTTCAGTCATTAGATCCCCATCACAGAATCGAAAGCTAATAAGGGCAACGACCCGGCTTTGTGATAAAACAGTCATGTTGTATGACAACATACCTGTTAGCCATGAGCAGCAACGAGCACGACGGTGGCGGTAAGTGGCCTGATAAAAGAGGAGCGATTGTGAGTAATCTGTCCATCACGAATGTTAAAACCATTCTGACTGCGCCCGGCGGCATCGATCTGGTCGTGGTTAAAATCGAAACCAACGAGCCGGGCCTGTATGGCCTTGGCTGCGCCACCTTTACCCAACGCATCTATGCGGTACAAAGCGCCATTGATGATTACCTGGCGCCATTTCTGACGGGCAAGGATCCGGCAAGAATCGAAGATATCTGGCAGTCTGCCGCCGTCAGTGGCTACTGGCGCAATGGTCCGGTCATGAATAACGCCCTGTCCGGTGTCGATATGGCGCTGTGGGACATTAAAGGCAAACTGGCCGGATTGCCGGTTTATGAACTGCTGGGCGGCAAGTGTCGCGATGGCATTGCACTCTATGTGCACACCGATGGCGCAGACGAAGTCGAAGTGGAAGACAGTGCCCGGGCAAAAATGGAGGAAGGTTATCAGTATATCCGCTGCCAGATGGGCATGTATGGCGGTGCCGGTACTGACGATCTCAGGCTCATCGCAAACCGCATGGTCAAAGCGAAAAATATCCAGCCTAAGCGTTCACCGCGCAGCAAAACAGCGGGCATGTACTTTGATCCGGAAGCCTATGCGAAAAGCATTCCACGCCTGTTTGATCATCTGCGCAACAAGCTGGGTTTTGGCGTTGAGCTTCTGCACGATGCGCATGAGCGCATTACGCCGATTAACGCCATTCATATGGCTAAAGCCCTGGAGCCGTACCAGCTGTTTTTCCTGGAAGATCCGGTTGCGCCAGAGAACACGGAGTGGCTGAAGATGCTGCGCCAGCAGTCCTCTACGCCGATCTCAATGGGCGAGCTGTTCGTGAATGTGAACGAATGGAAGCCGCTGATCGACAATAAGCTGATTGACTATATTCGCTGCCATATCAGTTCCATTGGCGGAATTACGCCGGCGAAGAAAATTGCTGTTTACAGTGAATTAAACGGTGTCCGCACGGCCTGGCACAGCCCCGGCGATATTTCACCGGTCGGCGTGTGTGCGAATATGCATCTGGACCTGAGCTCACCAAATTTTGGCGTTCAGGAATACACGCCGATGAACGATGCTCTGCGTGAAGTGTTTCCCGGCTGCCCGGACGTCGAGCAAGGCTATGCGTACGTTAATGACAGGCCGGGATTGGGTATCGACATTAATGAAACGCTGGCGGCGAAATTCCCCTGCGAAGGCGGTAACCCCACCTGGACGATGGCCCGTACGCCCGATGGCACGGTCTGGCGTCCCTGAATCCGTTAACGGGAAGCAAAGGCGCAACAGGGTGCCTTTGCTTTATTCTTCCCGGTCCTGTAAACGAAACGAGCTCGCGTTCTGACCAGGGGCCGGGTCAGTGCCCCCGAGTCGCTCCCGGTTCATCCACCCCAATCAGAATTCGACGTCTTCCAGGCTAAAGTACTCGGTCTGGTCGTTATAAGAGAAGATCTCCGCATAACGGCCCCAGTTAATCACACTATCCAGCGTCTCTTTAGCCGCACTGTCGGAAAGCGAATCTTCCAGTTCCTGTTCAAAACGCACGCGCGGTGCACGATGTCCCGGACGCTCATCCAGTACCGTTTTGATCAGGGCGGCCAGCGGCACGTAACGCAGCAGATGATCGGCAAACATCACCTTACGCTGCTGCGTGTCTGACTCGGCAAACACCCGGGCGGGCGGCGTCAGGAAGATGTCCCCTTCCCGCACGTCCGCAAAGCCCAGCGACTGAAGCACTTCGGCTATCGGGAACAGTTCATCGACTTCCAGATGTAGCGAACGGGCCACCTCTGGCATGTCGGCGCGGCCGTGGTACGGTGCTGCTGCCAGGGTTTCGATCAACCCGGCCATCAGGTTGGTTGACACATGCGGCAGCCGCGTTCCCAGTCTGAGGCTCTTTTTCACATTATCGCTGGTAGGCCGTGCGGTCATTTGGGTATAAACATCATCGACCAGCCGACGAAAAGCCGGATCCAACCGGTTACGCGGATGGCCAAAGGGCACTTTGATTTCTGCCACTACGCGCCCGGGGTTAGAGGACAGCACCAGAATGCGGTCACACATAAAGACGGCTTCTTCGATATTGTGGGTGACGATAAGCACCGATTTCATCGGCATCTGTCCCTCATTCCACAGATCGAGTAAATCGGTACGCAGCGTTTCGGCGGTTAACACATCCAGCGCGGAAAACGGCTCATCCATTAACAATAAGGTGGGATCGACGACCAGAGCGCGTGCAAAGCCCACACGCTGACGCATGCCGCCCGATAATTCACGCGGATAGGCGTTTTCGAAACCGTCCAGGCCGATAAGGTCAATGGCCGCCAGCGCACGCTTTCTGCGTTCCGCTTTTTCCACGCCCAGCGCTTCAAGCCCGGCTTCTACGTTCTGTAGCACCGTTAACCAGGGAAACAGCGCAAAGGTCTGGAACACCATCGCCACGCCTTTGGCGGGGCCGTTCAGCGGTGCGCCCAGGTAGTCAACGGAACCCGAGCCGGGCGTAATCAGACCAGAAATAATGCGCAGCAGTGTCGATTTTCCCGAACCAGAACGGCCCAGCAGCCCCACTATCTCGCCTTCCTGCAGAGTCAGATTGACGTCATCCAGAATCAGCACTTCACCGTGCGCTTTATCGTAACCGTGCTTAATGTCTTTTACCGTCAGGACCGCCTGGCGACCGTCCGTTTTTTTGGTCGACACGTCTGCATGGTGTGTGGGTTGATTGTTTAACATCTCGGGTCCCTTAATTAGCACGGAATTTTGATTCAGCGTAGACGTACAGCGGCCGCCACAGCAGACGGTTGAACAAGGTGACAAACAACGACATCACGGCGATACCAAGAATAATCCTCGGGAAGTCCCCAGCGGCCGTGGTTTGCGCGATATACGCCCCCAGGCCGTGGGCGGTGACCTGCGTATTTCCCCATTGTACAAATTCGGACACGATGCTGGCGTTCCAGGCTCCGCCGGAAGCGGTAATGGCACCGGTAATGTAGTAGGGGAAAATGCCGGGCAGCATCACCTGACGCCACCACTGCCAGCCGCGAATATGAAAGTTTGCGGCAGCCTCTTTGTAATCATTGGGAAAGGCGGTGGTGCCCGCCACGACGTTAAACAGGATGTACCACTGCGTACCAAGCACAATAAGCGGAGACAGCCAGATATCCGGATTCAGCCTGAAGTGCACAATCATAATGACGAACACCGGAAACATCAGGTTGGCCGGGAACGCCGCCAGGAACTGGGCAACCGGCTGAATTTTTCCGGCCAGTGCAGGACGCAGGCCAATCATCACGCCCAGCGGCACCCAAATCAGCGATGAAATTAGAATCAACACGGTGACGCGCAGAAGCGTAATCAGCCCCAGGCCGAAGACGTGTTTCACGTCCGCCAGCGTGACACCGATTTGCACATAGGTAATAACCCGCCAGACCACATACAGGGTCAGTAAAATGACGAAGGCGCCCCAGATAAAGTCACCCAGACGCGAGCGGGATTCCGTGCTGCTTTCGGCCCGGACCGACCTGGAGGCAGGCCAGCGCCACGAGATACGCGCCAGCGCAGACAGCAGCAGGCGCAGCGGCGTAAAGATCTGGTGAATCAGGTGCGTACGGCGCATCAGATCACGCACCCATGAGGTCGGCGCACTCCCCGAACGTGTGTTTTCCATGCGGAACTTATCCGCCCAGGCCACCAGCGGCCTGAACAACAGTTGATCGTAAGCCAGAATCACGATCACCATCGTAAGCAGTACCCAGCCCACCGCATGGATATCTTTATGCAGAATCGCCTGTGCCAGATAGCCGCCCACGCCCGGTAAGGTAAAGGTGTTGTTACCCACCGTGATCGCCTCTGAGGCGACAATAAAGAACCAGCCCCCCGACATCGACATCATCATATTCCACACCAGTCCCGGCACGGCGAAAGGCGCATCCAGCTTCCAGAAACGTTGCCAGCCGGTCAGATGAAAGCCACGTGAGACTTCCACCAAATCGGCCGGTACGGTACGTAGCGACTGGTAAAAGCTAAAGGTCATGTTCCAGGCCTGACTGGTAAACAGGGCAAATATCGCCGCCAGTTCTACACCCAGCACCTGCCCGGGAAACAGGGCAATAAAAAAGGTCACGGTAAAAGAGATATAACCCAGCACCGGCACGGACTGCAGGATATCCAGAATGGGCACTAACACCTTTTCTGCCCGGCGACTTTTGGCCGCCAGCGTGCCGTAGATCAGGCTGAACACCAGTGAAGCCAGCATCGCCACCAACATCCGCAGCGTGGTGCGCATGGCATATTCCGGCAGATTAGTCGGATCAAGGGAGATGGCCTGGGTTTTCAGGCTGTCAATCGGCATCAGCGTTTGATGAAAGCCCACCGCCACCATTGCAATCAGGCAAATAATCAGGGGAAATGCCACGGCATCCCAGACGTTTGGCAGCAACCGTCTGTTAGCCGCCAGCATGGTGAATCGGAAGTTCATGAGCCCTCTCTTCTTTTCATCACGGAGCGACTGAAGTATTTCAGGTGAGGGATTATCAGTCAGGATTATTAAACGTATGCTCACCTGATAGCGGGGTTTTTATTAATTTTTTATGAAAGCCCAGTCCCGGTTTTTGCTGGCACGCGCAATGCTGTCCTTTTCTTAATACAAACAGACTGAATGATGTGGCAAAGGCCCCAACAATTTACGCCCATGCCTTACGCGACAAAGGCATCCTCGGCGCGTAAAACCCACGACATAATCACAGTTTGCTCTGTTTTTTGATGCCAGTGGTTGCTGAGACTGAGGGTTTAAAATATAAACCTTTTTAATATTTTTTGTACAGGCGCATGCGACAGGTTCTGGCAGCAAGCCATCTCTGTCTTGATAATCCATTTACTTAACGAATCGATTATTAAGACTGTTCTTAATCTCTCACCTTTCGCTGCGCTTTACTCTTTAACGGCACTAACCTGCCTTTCATTATCAGGGAGTGATCGAATGGCCTTACCACAACCGTATTCAAATTCTCTTCCGGATTACGGCGTGGGCCGACGGATGGGGCTGGTGTCAGCTGATGACATTGATTTTAACGCACTGGCGAATCGTCTGGATTGCCTGCGGGACTTTAGCCAGGTCGGTATCATCTATTCTGACGGCCCACAGCAATGGCTGGTCCGGCCTTCGCGTTATGACGCTCAAGCCAGCAAAAGTCGTGTTAGCCATGTAGTAATAACGAAGGTCAATGCTATAAATCCTCAGGTTGCCATTAAGGCGCTGACGGAAACACTTAGTAAGCCTTCGCTGGCTGGCGAGATGATATCGACAATATTTTCATGTGGTGCTTAATTATTACGGGATTTCTTGCGATAGGTTATGCCGTTGCCGTACCTTTGACAGCAGGAGCATCGGGTATTGTAGCAGGCATGATTATCGCAGGGGGTTTAGCGACAGGTATGCAGTGCGCCATCGGTAGCGCACGATTATATGCTATCTACGAAGGTCAGGAAGACTATGTCGCGTGGATTGATTCACAGTCATGGTATGTTGCAACAACGACCGCGCTGGATGTTATATCGCTTGCCGGAGCGGGTGCCGGTCTAAAAAGCGCGATCGAAACGTATAAGGTGATAAAAGCGTCCTCTTCTGCAAAGGCCATCAACTGGCTTAAAACGTTAAGTCGCGCTGAGCGAAAAAGAATTACAGAGGAAATCATCCGCGCGCAAAACCCCGGTATTTCAAATGGCGGTATCAGGGCAGCCATGAAAGCAGGTGTGTACCCTAAACGTTATCCGGCCGAGGCTATACAAAAATCTCTTCAGCGTGAATTAACGTCTGCACTGGTGAATTCATCGGCGTTTGCTGGTAGCGCATTGACAGGCACGTTAAAAAATCCACAAAACATTGTCCAGTCCGGGAAGTATATCATCGGCGTCATTCAGTCACTTCCCTCTACATAAGTTGTCAAAATGAAATACATTAATAAAACAATCAAGCTCAGCGAAAAAACGAACAAAGAAATAAATATTAGTGGCGTTGATGAGCTGGAGCATATTAAAGATGACATGAAAGAAAAAATGGGTATGCCAATCGGATTACATACTTTTGGCGCCCCCTTAGTCATCAGTATGGTGCTGACGTTGATCAGCTTCTCCCTGCCTCAGTTTTCATTATGGTTATTCATCTATGACCTGATGGGGTGGCAAAAACACGCTGTCTTTATCGGTATAATTGCCGCAGCATTTATCTATGCCCTGGTCTTGTTTACAACAATGATGCTGGTTTCACGCGGAATATATTTGGCACTAAGAGCTTATATTTCCATCCTGTTTTTGGTATTAATGACTGCTTTAGTGTTTCTCTTTCTCACCATGGTTTCATCAATGAGTGGCAATAATAATTATTCGCTATCTTTTGCAGGTGCATTATTAAGCACTGCGTTAAGTCTGACCGCTCTCAAGTACCTTAACAGTCAAATGTTTTATAAGTCCTGCGCTTTTATGCTTCATAATCGGGCCTGGCGAAAGCAACTGGAACTAAAAAGGAAAACAACCTCTTTTAAATAGACTAAAAAAGTGGCCTGGTTCGGCTCATAAGGTCGGTGCACCACTACAATCGCCGCACTTGATATCATCTGGTTCAGGAGCGGGTTTAAAAAGCGTTGATAAAACGCATAAGGTTCTGAAGGCAACGACGTCTTCTGAAAACCTGATTAACTGGCTTAAAACACTAAGTAGAGCTGAACGCAGACGTATTACTGAGGAAACAATACGGCAACAAAATCCTGGCATCTCAAACAGCGGTATTAAAGCGGCTATAAAAGCAGGGATTTATCCTAAACGATATCCTTCTGATGCCTTGCAAAAATCACTTCAGCGGGAGTTGGCCACAGCGTTTGTTAACAGCTCTGCGTTTATGGGGAGTGCGCTTACAGGTACAATAAGGAACCCTCACACTATCCCGCAGTCCGGGAAGTATTTGACTGGCGTCGTTCAGTCTTTTTCAGTAAATTAATTAGTTAATTAAATCATGCTAATGCAACTTAAAAGAACGCTTGAACTTAGTAAAATGGTTAATGAAAAAATGTCTACGGATGACGCCGATGAACTCGAACAGCTCAAAGATAACATGAAGGATTTGATGGTCTCGCCTATAGGATGGCATACTATGGGCATCCCATTGCTGATCAGTTTTGTTCTCTCTCTTCTGGCTTTTACTGTCCCTCAAACCTCTATATGGGAAACTGTTTTTTCTCTTATGGCATGGCCTGATAAAGCGTTGTCAGGAGGCGTCATTGTTACTGGTTTTATCTATTGCTTAGTCATGTTCCCCTCATTAACATTAATCGCTCGTGGAAACCATACCGCCCTAAAAACATACATTAACCTCATATATTTCACATTAGCGGTAGTGGCAATCTATTTCTTAAAAACGCTAATTTCCGCGCTATTCGGCGGTTCTGTTACAACCTTTACTTTAATTTCATCCTGTATCGGCATGGTATTTGTTCTTGTTGCGTTATCGTGCCTTAACAGTCATCTTTTTTTCAAAAGTAATGCGTTTTATTTGCACAACCGCGTCTGGCGAAAGCAACTCAAGCTCAGAAATAAAACGCATTCAAAATAGTCTTTTAAAACCTCAATAAAAACCCGTGGTAACCATGGGTTTTATCATCTTACAGAATTTCCCACAGCGATTATCCAGACGGTTCTGACAAAACTGTCACATCCACATCGTTTGAATGACGTTTCCTTGTAGAAGATAAAGAAAGTTATTTATTTTATTTAATTGAGCCACTAAATCCTTTCGCACACGCTTTTAACGATAATGCCCATTTTACATCAGACAGAAATTCTCAAGCCTGTTTTATACAACTCATCGCAACAGGCCCGTTTTTTTTGTAACAGAACTCGTAATTAATGTTGCTCATACAAGCCCGGACACGCATAAAAATCAGACATACCTCACCCTTTAAAATAAAAAATCAAAACAACGTTTCATTTTTAATTGAAAGTCATTGGTGTGCCGAATAGGATGCGTGCAACTGGAATCAATAAGCCATTTATTACGTATTGCATTTACTATTCTATTTAACGGGAGATAAACGTGGATATCAGACAAAGCATTCACAGCGCGCACGCCAACACGCTGGATACACAAGGCCTTCGCGATGAGTTCTTAATCGAGACAATCTTTGTCCCGGACGATTACACCCTGACTTACAGTCATATCGATCGCATTATTGTCGGCGGGATTATGCCTGTCACACGGGCTGTCTCGATTAACAATGAGGTGGCGAAGCAACTGGGCGTCAGTGACTTCCTGGAACGCCGTGAACTGGGCATGATTAATATTGGCGGTCCCGGTAAAGTTACCGTGGATGGCGACGACTATGAGATTGGTCATCGCGAGGCGCTGTATATCGGCAAAGGCAGCAAAACGGTCGTGTACGCCAGTCTGGATCCACACCAGCCTGCAAAGTTTTATTTTAACTGCGCGCCAGCCCATAAAACCTTACCCATTCGTAAAGTCACGGCAGCGGATGCGGCCTCGGTCACGCTGGGCGATCCGCTGTCCAGCAATCGCCGAACTATCCACAAGTACCTTGTCCCCGAGGTAGTGGAAACCTGCCAGCTCAGCATGGGGCTGACCCAGCTCGAACCCGGCAATCTCTGGAACACTATGCCCTGTCATACCCACGCGCGCCGCATGGAAGTCTACCTCTACTTTGCTATAGCCGATGACGCCTGCGTGTTCCATATGATGGGAGAACCCCAGGAAACGCGTCATATCGTGATCCATAACGAACAGGCGGTGATCTCACCCAACTGGTCTGTTCACTCAGGTGTGGGGACGCGTGCTTACAGCTTTATCTGGGGCACCGTTGGTGAAAATCAGGTGTTTGATGACATGGACCACGTCGCAGTCAACGATCTGCGCTAACCCATGGCGGCATGATGCAGTAAGCACAAGGCGATACGCCTGAAAGGAATCATTATGATACTGAACACATTTTCTCTACACGGTAACGTCGCGGTGGTCACGGGTTGCAACACCGGCCTGGGCCAGGGAATGGCGATAGGTCTGGCGGAGGCAGGCTGCGACATCGTAGGCATTAACCAGGTTGAGCCCGATGAAACCCAGGCGCGTGTTACCGCACTGGGGCGACGTTTCCTGAGCCTGAAAGCCGACCTGCGCAAGATTGACGCGATCCCTGCCTTGCTGGACAGCGCGGTTGCCCACTTTGGTCGTATCGATATCCTGGTCAACAACGCCGGACTGATTCGCCGTGAGGATGCCATCAACTTCAGTGAACAAGACTGGGATGATGTGATGGACCTGAATATTAAGAGTCTGTTCTTTATGTCTCAGGCCGTGGCCCGACACTTTATCGCACAGGGCAGCGGCGGCAAAATCATCAATATTGCCTCAATGCTGTCGTTTCAGGGTGGGATCCGTGTTCCGTCCTATACAGCATCAAAGAGCGGCGTCATGGGCATCACGCGGTTACTGGCAAACGAGTGGGCCAAATACCGGATTAACGTGAATGCTATCGCACCGGGCTATATGGCTACCGATAACACGCAGCAACTCCGGGCCGATGCGCAGCGTAATGCTGACATTCTGAATCGCATTCCGGCCGGGCGCTGGGGACAGCCGGACGATGTCATGGGGCCAGTGGTGTTTCTCGCCTCGCCAGCATCCGACTATATCAATGGTTATACCCTGGCCGTGGATGGCGGCTGGCTGGCACGTTAACCAGCATACGCTCATCGCCATCTGTGTGGCGGTGTTATTACGCATCACTGATACTCAGCGCGGAAATTATATTCGGGCCCTTGTTACGCGTATTTAAATGTCAAGGATTAAACAACACAGTTTATATCGGTGTTAAATCGTCGCGCGTAAAAACGGGTAAGGTTCGCACCACGTAATAATGGCATCAATAAAAGAGGACGCTGTTTTTTACATGAAACGTTTACGCCTTTTGGGCGGACAGCATTAAACACAGCCATTTGAAGCTGACGATTATCGCGTAAACCGCGAGGGCCAGGCATGAAAAATAATCACCATGGAATAATGATAAAACACAGGAATAACAATGACTACGCAATCTATTGAGCATCAACTCAATCTGTTACTGACGGGTTTTACTCAGCTAAAAGACGAAGGACGATTTAACGAACCCAATATTGATGGCACCGCGGGAGATTATATTTCCTTCGCCAACTGGGAATGGCCGCAGGGCGTGGGATTATTTGGCCTCGTCCGGTTATGGGAACTCACGCAACGCAAAGATATTTACCAGCTTATTGAGACCTGGTTCCAGAATAATATTCAGAAAGGCCTGCCGCCCTTAAATATTAATACCACGGCACCGATGCTGCCGCTGTCGCTGCTGTGGGCTCACAATCGTGATCCTCAGTATCAAGCGGTGCTGGATCACTGGGCCAACAGGGTAATGACCGCGCTGCCGCGTACGCCGGAGGACGGGTTTCAGCACGTCGTATCCGACGGCATTAATCCCATGGAAATCTGGGATGATACGCTGTTTATGGTGGTGCTGTTTCTTGGCCACTACGGCATGGTCGCCGGGCGGCAGGAACTGGTGGATGAAGCCGTGCGTCAGTTTTTACTGCATGCCCGCTATCTTAACGATCCGCAAACCGGTTTATGGTTTCACGGCTGGAGCTTCGCCGAGAAGAATAATTTTGCTCACGCCCGCTGGGCGCGCGGCAATGCCTGGATCACCGTTGGCATTATTGAATTTCTGGAACTGACCGCGCTTCGCGGTGGCGTACGTGACTATCTGCTGGCGTGCCTGAAAACGCAGGTGAATACCCTCATCGATCTGCAATCCCCGCAGGGCGCGTGGCACACCCTACTCGATCATCCCGACAGCTACGAAGAAATCTCGGCCACGGCCGGGTTTGGCTATGGGCTGTTAAAAGGCGCGCGTCTGGGCTATGGCGATGACCGTTGGTTACAGGCAGGGTTGCGCGCGCTGGAAGCCGTGCAGCGAAATATTGATGACGAGGGCACCGTGCACAATGTGTCTTATGGCACCCGCATGGGAAGAACCCTGCAATTTTATAAAGACATTCCGCTTCAGCCGACCGGCTACGGTCAGGCGCTGGCCATCTTATGCCTGACCGAAGGGTTAAGGCACATCCAAAAATAATAATAACGCTGACACCAGGAGAATCGAATTATGACGCAGACAACCTATTGTCACTTTCCGCTGCAACAACGAGATGCTGTGCGCTACTGGCAGCTCTCGGCAGTGGCTTCACAACCCTATGACGTGGATGATGTTCCCATGTCGGGCGAGATGGATCCTTTTTTCTTTCTGAGCAAACATAAAAACTTTATTCCGCATACCTATCCCTGCCGTACTGAATTTCAAAAACAGTTCGCCGGCAAAAAACCCTGTCCGTTTGGCGACCGCACGCTGACAAACTGGTGGTTTCCTTTTGGGTCCGATCGGGTCGATTTGTCGGGGTTTTGGTTTCGCGCCACCCGCATTGGCGCACAGGCCGAAACCGCTCTGGTCGCAGCCGCGCCCGGCAGCCGTCGTTTTCGCCTGACCACCTGTGGCGCAGCACTGGTCACCCTGAACGGCGAGGAGGTTGCCTGGCTGGCCGATTATCAGCGCAACCTGGAAAGCCAGGTTGAATTTACGCTTAACCTTCAGGCCGGGTTAAATACGCTTCGCATCTGGTTTGACGATCTGGCCGAACGCGATGTCCGCTTCTTTTTCCAGCTGGATTACGTCGAGGGGGATCCGCTGCAGGTTGCGCTGGCGGTGCCGGCGGAGGCAGAACAGGTGCGGCATATGGAGTCGATGCTGGAAGGGATGGCATTTGAACAACCGACTTATACGCAGGGGCCGGTTCGCCTGTGTTTCCCGTCCCCTGCGCCAGACACTTTCGATCTGAACGTTTTGGTTTCCGGCGATTTTATTTCGCTGGATGAGCCGGTGCGGCTTCGTACCGTTCTGGAGAAAGGCGAAGGGGCCGTCACGCTCGCCGAGAGCGACACATTGCCCGCCGATTTTCGCCGTTTTGCTGTCAGCCTGAAAAAAGGCGCTTTCCACATCACCCGCACGCTGGGCGTCGAAATCTGCCACGCTGAACGCCAGGCGCAGGTGCCTGACACTTTGGCAGCCAGGGCAGAAGAAGCCCTGAGGCACGTTGCGCTGCACGGCGAGTACAGCAGTGTAAAAGCGCTGGCACGCTTAGCCTGCGGGATGGATGACGCGGAAACCCAGTCGATGCTGGAAGGCGTTCTGCCTTCCGTTGAAGCCTGTCACGACTGCGCCGACTTTACCCTGGTGCCGCTGCTCTGGTGTCGGATCCAGTGGGCCGATCGCCTGGCCAGCGCCACACGGGAAAAAATCGATCGGGCCATTTTAGGCTTCCGCTACTGGATGGATGAACCGGGTAATGACGTGCAGTGGTACTTCTCAGAAAATCATGCCCTGCTGTTTCATACCGCCGCATACCTGGCAGGCAGCGCCTTTCCTGACGCGACGTTTATCCGATCTGGGCGAACGGGCCGTGAGCAGGCCGCAGCCGGTCTGGCGCGCGTGCGGGCCTGGCTCGATCATTTCGAGCAGTGCGAGATGGCCGAGTGGAATTCGGCACCGTACTTCCCGATAGACCTGAAAGGTCTGAGCGCCCTTGCCGCCCTGGCAGAAGATGCGGACATCGTGACGCGCAGCCAGCGGGCCATATTGCGCCTGCTGGAGCAGCTCGCCCGCTCATCACATCAGGGCATGCTGACCGCCTCGCAGGGACGTTCCTATGAGCACACGCTGTGCGCAGGCCGCTCGCTGGAGCTGTCGGCGATCTCTCGCCTGCTGTGGGGAAAAGGTTACTACGGCTGCCGCTTCCATGCCCTGCCGCAGCTGGCCCTGCTGTTGCAGCAGAAAAAATTACCCCTTCCGCCCGGCCAGGCAAAGGTCGCCTGCTGGCAGGGTGACACCGCGCAGGAATGGTATTTTGCTCAGGGGAAAAACCGCATTGCCCGCCTTTATCACTATAAAACCCGCCACGCGGCTATGGGTTCGCTTGCCGGTTACCGCTGGGGCGAGTGGGGTTATCAGGAAACCCCGATTCATTTAAGGATTGGCGACGTGCCTGAGGCGCAAATCTGGATCAATCATCCGGGCGAAAAGCTGCACGGCGGTTTTGGTCGCCCTTCGTACTGGGGAGGATGTGGCACATTGCCGCGCGTTCAGCAATATCGTGGCCTGGCCATCGTGATGTTCAACGTTCATGACGATCAGCCCGATTTTACCCATGCCTGGCTGCCGCAGCGCTATTTCGATGAGATGCGCGTCTGTGAGCAACGCATTTTGCTCCGCAGCGGTAACGGCATGGTGCAAATCTCGGGCAACCAGCCTTTCCGGCTGACAACCCGCGGTCCCGCGCAGCACTGTGAAGCCCGCTTAGCGGGAAAAGAGACCTTCTGGCTGATTCGTCTGAATGACGATCCGCAACTCAGCACGTTGGAAGAATTTGACTCGCGCTTCGCCCAGATTAGTGTCGAACAGCGTGAGGACGGCACGATTTGCGTGAACGATCCCCTTTACGGCGACGTGTTCTTCCAGCCGAATGGTTGTGTCTTTGGCCAGGGCCGGTTGCTGGATCCTGACAGCTGGACCCTTGCGGGGGAAAGCCATGAACTGGAGTTGCCTTCGGGCGCCCACGCTTAAGCTGAGAATGCGCAGGCCCGGCGGCTGCCAGGCCTGCGCGGCCACGTAAAGGACAGGAAGCTCAGCGCCAGAAGATTTTTCTCTGGCGCTGCAAACGGATGGGCCTGTATGCCGCAGACAGGTTGCGTTCCGTCTGCGTGGTCCCTGTTTTTTGGGATGGCGTTCAGCTCTGTAATTTCCTCAGGCAGCGATCCATGGCACTGACCACCCAGTCGATATCGTGCGTCTGGAAACAGAGCGGTGGGCGGATTTTCAGCACGTTACCGTATGGTCCGGCAACGGAGGTCAGCACAAAGGCCTCACGTAACGCCTCCACCAGATCGAGTGCCAGACGTTTGTCAGGCGCTTTGCTTTCTCTGTCCTTCACCAGCTCAAAGCCGATAAACAGCCCTGCCCCACGGACTTCACCGATGCACGGATACGTTGCCTGCAGGGATTGCAGCGCCGCCAGCAGTGCAGCGCCGGTTTTCAGGCTGTGCGCCTGAAGTGCTTCCTGTTCAATGACATCCATCACCGCGTGCGCCGCCGCCATGGAGACCGGGTTACCACCAAAGGTATTAAAGTAAGGTAGCGCATCGCTAAACGCCGCCATGACCGGCGCTTTCGCCATCAGCCCCGAGACCGGAATGCCGTTCCCCATCGGTTTGCCGGTAGTCACGACATCCGGAACCACGCCGTGTCGGGCAAAGCCCCAGAACGCCTCGCCGGTGCGGGCAAAGCCAGGCTGCACTTCATCGGCAATAAAAATGCCGCCATTCTGATGCACCACATCAATCGCCGGTTTTAAAAAGCCGGGCTGACCGGGTAAAACGCCGTCTGACGAGAAAATCGAGTCGGCCAGGAACCCCGCAAATTTAATGCCGTGCGCAGCCATATCATCGATTTGCTTCTGAATTTCCTGCGCAAACCAGGCACCCTGATCCGCCGTCTGAATGCGATAAAAGTCAGGCGGGGCCACCAGCCGTGTATGCGGTGATAACGGCTGACCGCTGCCCAGCGCGGGCGAAACGCCGGAGGTAAGCGCACTGGTGCCGTGATAGGCTTCTTTGGACACGATGATGCCCGTACCACCGCTCCAGCACTGGGCAATGCGGATCGCCAGATCGTTTGCCTCGGATCCGGTACACATATACATGGCCCGATCGATCTCGGCCGGCATCGTGGCCAGAATGCGATCGCTGTACGCAAGGATCGACTCATGCAAATAGCGCGTATGGGTGTTTAACTGCATCATCTGTTTATGTACGGCATCCACGACCGCCGGATGACAGTGACCAATACTGGCAACGTTGTTATACATATCCAGATACTGATTGCCCGCCTTATCCCACAGATACTGGCCCTTTCCGCGCACCAGATGCACCGGATTGCGGTAAAACAGCCGATAGGACTCGCCCAGTACCTGACTGCGCTTATCGGTCAGCTGTCGAATGTCCGGTGCCAGCGTTTCCGCGTTTTCAGCACGAAAGCTGTTGGTATCCATTATGGTTGAACGTACCGTCATCGTGACTCCTTGGTCTTTGTGCTGCCCGGCGGCGCGTTACGCACCGCCAGGCGGGTATAAACGTTAATCGGTTTCTGCGGCAACAGAGCGCTGCGCGACAGCACCGCGGCGGGAGTGCGTGGTCAGGAAGTAGAGATAGCCCGCCACCATAAAGCCCACGAACAGCGCGCCGATCTGCGGGTTAAACCACAGCATCGCGATCAGGCAGATCACCGAGCCACACAGGGCGATGGCGGGGATCACCGGATAACCCGGTGCACGGTAGCTACGTGCCAGTGTCGGATCCGTGCGACGCAGTTTAAACAGGCTCAGCATACTCATGATGTACATGACGATCGCCCCAAACACCGACATGGTGATCATCGCGGCGGTCAGACTCATTCCCTGAAAGCTGATGCCGTCAGAGAAAATGGCAACAATGCCGACCACACCGCCCGCCAGGATCGCCCGGTGCGGCGTATTAAAGCGCGACAGTTTTGCCAGTGAAGGCGGCAGATAACCTTCCCGCGCCAGCGCAAAGAACTGACGCGAATAGCCCATGATAATGCCGTGGAAACTGGCAATCAGGCCGAACAGGCCAATCCACACCAGCATGTGCATCCAGCGTGAATCGTTACCGACCAGCATTTTCATGGCCTGCGGCAGCGGATCGTTAATGCCTGACAGCGTACGCCAGTCACCAGCCCCTCCGGCAAACACCATGACACCCATCGCCAGCACCACCAGCGTTAAAATACCGCTGATGTAGGCGCGGGGAATGGTCCGGCGTGGGTCTTTTGCCTCTTCGGCTGCCATGGCAACGCCTTCAATGGCAAGGAAAAACCAGATGGCAAAAGGAATGGCGGCAAACATCCCGGATACCGAGGCCAGAGAGAACGTATCCTGCCCTGCCCAGCCATGGGCGACAAAATTCGTCAGGCTGAAGCCCGGCGCGACCACGCCCATAAACACCAGCAGTTCAATCACCGCCAGCAGCGTCACCAGCAGCTCAAAGGTTGCCGCAATGCTGACGCCGATGATGTTCAGTCCCATAAAGATCAGGTAGGCACAGACCGCAATGAGCTTAGGATTCACTTCCGGAAACTGCACATTGAGGTAGGCGCCTATCGCCATAGCAATGGCCGGGGGCGCAAACACAAACTCGATTAAGGTGGCAATGCCCGCAATCAGCCCGCCGGTATCACCGAAAGCACGGCGACTGTAGGCAAACGGTCCTCCGGCCTGCGGAATGGCGGTCGTCAGTTCGGTAAAGCTGAAGATAAAACAGGTGTACATGGCGGCGACAAAAAACGTCGTGACCAGAAAACCCAGCGTACCCGCGGCTCCCCAGCCATAGCTCCAGCCGAAATATTCTCCCGATATAACCAGTCCCACAGCGATGCCCCAGAGTTGCAGGGTACCAAGGGTGGGTTTCAGTTTCTCTTTCATCACTGCGTTCCCCGTCTGTGTAAAGTGAAAAGGCGATGCCTAAAAAGCTGACGAGTAGATGATGGACACAGCCGCAACAGAAAAACTTGACCGCAGAAAACAGAAACACGTCGGCTGGGGTCAAGTTGACCCGGGTCGGGTTGTGACGCCTCTGCCGAAGTCAATTTTTGCCTGCTCTCAGGTCAAGCGCGCCGGGCCGGTTCAGCGCCATGCTGCCTCCACACGCAGAGAAAGGGAGACAGACATGAGCATTAAGCAATATGACACCTTAACGAACGACAGCATTCTTCAGCTTGCCCACCAGGCGTTGCAGGCGTATCCGGCCTGTTTGCACGCAGAGGTCAAACTTCTGTGCCGTTCCGAGAACGCCACCCTGTCTGTCAGCACGCCGCAGGGCCGGTACGCGTTACGTATTCACCGCGGCGATTACCACGCTAAGCAGGATATTGAAAGCGAGCTGCACTGGCTGGATGCGCTTCAGGCCGCAGACATCTGCGTGCCGGTGGCGGTGCGCGACGGGCACGATAACCGCATTCAGACGCTGCCGCTGCCGGACGGCAGTGAACGCTATGCTGTGCTGTTTCACTGGATCGAGGGCGAGATGCTCACCGATGCGGTCGATCCGGCCGCCTTTCGCCAGTTAGGCCGCATCACCGCGCAGCTCCACCACCACAGTCGGCGCTGGCAAAAGCCACAAACCTTTCGCCGTATCGTCTGGGATCATCACACGATGGTTTCCCCCACAGGTCACTGGGGTGACTGGCGCGATGTGGCCGGTTTAGCGCCATCACAACATGGCGTGATCGAAGAAACGCTGTCGCATGTCGGCCGTGAGATGGCAGCGTTTGGCCAGTCGCCCGACCGCTATGGTCTGATTCACGCCGACCTGCGCCTGACCAATCTGCTGGTACACAAAGGCGAAACGCGGGTCATTGATTTTGATGACTGCGGAATGGGCTGGTATCTGCACGATCTTGCCGCCGCGATCAGCTTTGTCGAACATCATCCCAGCGCCCCACAGTGGGTGGAAAACTGGCTAAACGGCTACGAACAGGTGGCGCACGTCAGCGATGAGGAGCTGGCGATGATCCCGTCTATGCTGATTCAGCGCCGCATTCAGCTGACCGCCTGGGTCGCTTCCCATCGCGAAACAGAAATGGCGCGCAGCCTGGGCGACGGTTGGGCGAACGACACGGTACGCCTGTGCCACCGCTATCTCGAAGGGGCCCGATTGCCGATTGGCGTCTAGCGCACTCTGGCGGTGCCTGAATGACAGATCGCGGTGCAATCTTCACGGGGGCGATGCTAAGTGCCTGTTAACTGGTGCCTGACGGCTGGTATGTTTCTTGCAGAAGCTAACAATGTTCAGTTGCAGGCGGAAAACATCATGACCAGCAGATTTCCAGAGGCCGCCATAACGGCCATGTCCAGCGCGGGTAGCAGTCACCGTGGCGTCCTGTCGGCCGCCGCGACGGGACTGGGTGATTTCATTAACGCCCAGGGTGGCGATGTGGATCGTATTTTCGGCATCAGCGGGATCGATCCGGATACGCTCGCCTGCCCGACGCTGAGCCTGGACCTGGTCAATTACTGTCGGGTGCTGGAAGAAGCGGCCAGCCAGGCGGGCGTGGACAACTTCGGTTTACAGTATGGTCATCAGTTCCGGCCACAGTCTCTGGGTCTGATTGGCTATATTGGTCTGTGCTCGGCCACGCTGGAACAGGCGCTGCAAAACGTGGTCAATGCCTTTCCCTACCATCAACACAACACCTGTATTCGTCTGACGGAGCGCAGCGACTGCTGGCAGCTGGATTATCAGGTGCGTCACGGCGCGATTCTGCAGCGCCGTCAGGATGCGGAACTGACGTTAGGCATGTTTCTTAACCTGATTCGCCACGCGGCAGGACGCCACTGGGCACCGCGTGAAGTGCATTTCGAGCATCCGCGCCCTGAGCACTGGCACGAACACTGTAAAGTCTTTGATGCGCCGGTCTATTTCGATCAGCCCTTTAACTCGATGATCATCGCCAAAACGGATCTGGGCCGCAAAATGCCGGATCACGATCCCATGCTGCTGCTGGTGATGCAGGATGCGATCCGTCGGCTCAGCCCGCCCGTCATCATTCAGGATACCGTTAATCAAACCCGCACCGACATTCACCTTCAGCTACTCAATGGCGAACCCTCACTGGACATTATCGCCGAAAAACAGGGACTGTCTGCCTGGTCGTTACAGCGGCGACTGCGCGATGAGCAAACCAGTTTTTCCGCCCTGGTCGACAGCGTCCGTAAAGAGATGGCGACGCATTACCTGAAACAACACCATCTGTCGGTCTCTGAAATGGCCTTGCTGTTAGGCTATTCTGAAGTCAGCGCCTTCTCACGCGCCTTTCGCCGCTGGTTCGGTTGTAGCCCACGCGACTGCCGTAAATCGCAGGGCACGGTTTTTCTTTGACAGCATCAGGCTGTCTGGCCAACGCATTATGCGGGCCTTTCTTATTAAAGAAAGAAAACCCGGTATGAATTATCGCTGAGCGGTTACGCGAGCGTATCGAATAAAAACGCCTCAAACAAATAGCCCTGAAATGCCGCAGCGTGCGGTCTGGCGAATTCGAAGTGTTGCGCCGTTTCGACGCCTTCTACAATAATAAATTCACAATAGTGTTTAATTTCCGCCAGCGTGGCTTGCCAGACGGGGCTGTTTTGATGCCGCCAGAAAAAATGCTTATCCATTTTCACGGCTTCATACATTCCACGCTGTAAACAGGGAAAGTGGGAAGCCGCACTGCCAAAATCATCCAGCCATAACGTGTATTTATTATGTAATTCCCGGAGTAAGGGATTATTTAATCCCTGCGCAAGATCGGGAAAGTGTTCCGCGACTTCAATGCGAAGAAAAGAGTGCGCTGTGGCGAGCTCAACAATATCCCGTTCTTCCAGCAGCGCAAAAGCCATTTCCAGATCGACATTTACAGAACACAGCAACTGGTTTTCTTCAAAAAAATGACGCTTCTTATCGATTAAGGAAAGTTGTTCTCGTAACAGCTTTATTTTCTGTTGTTTATTTAATTTCGCAATATGAAAACAGGGGGTTCCCGGTGCGGCGAATCGCGTCAGAACTTCTACGGCAATTAATGTCGACGCGTTGTTAACGACAGGTTCAGCAATGAACCACCAGGCACGGTTGTTATTATCGAGATTGTGGATTTCCATTCCCATGCTCTGATTCAACGCGATGAAGTAGCGTGATTATTGATCGCTACAGACTATCAATCAAATGTTATTTATCGGGTTAAGCTATGATTTAACCTATCAAAATTAAAAGATTGATCGTTAATCCCTTGTTATTTAATAAGGTTTCAGGAATTAAAATCTTTATTTTATGCTGGCCCGGATTGCGAAGCCTTTTACAACGCCTGCTGCACAAGGTATTGACCCCATTTCCTGCCCGCAGCTCAACGCGCCTGTATCCTTCGCGTGCTAAGAATTAAGCATTGCAGACCAGTGAAAAATGGAGACAGTGAGAAAAAATAAAAAGGATAATATTGCCGCATCCGGTTAACGGGTAACTTAAATACATCAATACCGATCATTTTGAAAAATGGCTGACGCAGATTTTTCCCATACGGCGTTTGCAGCATTTACTATCGACATGGGCAGTGATTTTTTACTTACCTGACACGGCAAGCTGAAGAAATAAATAAAAACGCTTTTTAAAGAATGTGCAGGGTATTTCAGCGACGTTGTTTAGCGTCGCCGGGGAAGAATGCTGTGAATAACGGTGATTCCGTAAATGCTGCCCTGAATCACCGTCACAGGAAGGGATCGGGCCTGACTATGGCTGCTGCGGTTTAAACACCTGCTGCACAAATTCGATATACGCAGGTCGCCAGACATCCATCTCATGCCCCAACCCCGGATATTGAGTGTAATGGAATTTTACGCCCTGCTTTTCCAGCTCGGCTTTGAGTCCGGCAATGTCTTTGCCGGTCACGATGTCTTTATCGCCCACCGCCAGCGTAATGTTTTTCAGCTGCTTATTCACCGCCTGCGCCTGACTCAGCTGGCGTGTCACAGCCTCATTCGGCACCGTACTGGTGGTCACGCCGCTAAAGCTGGCCAGCCAGCCAAAGTCGTTCAGGTGCGTCATGCCTGACACCAGCGCCTGATAGCCGCCCTGAGACAGTCCGGCTATCGCCCGGTCTGCCGGTTTGCGACTGACGGTAAAGCGCTTTTCCACCAGCGGGATAATGTCCTGCATCAGTTCCTTATCGGCGGCGGCGGCATTGAGGGGATAAAAGTCTTTGCGACGGTCGGCTGGGGGAAAGTTTTCAGGAATGGCCTGCACGATGTCCGTTTCGGTATCGGGCACCACAACCAGCATCGGCGTGATTTTGCCTTCGGCCAGCAGGTTGTCCATAATCTGCGGCAGGCGGAGCTGCGAGATGGCGGACAGCCCGGTATCGCCAAAACCGTGATAGAAGTAGAGCACCGGTAACGGTTTACCGTCTGCCTTATAGCCCGGCGGTGCCCAGACAAAGACCTGACGTTCGGATTTCAGTGCGGTGGAATGATACGTCAGCGTCAGCACATCGCCGTGCGCCACGTTACGCTCATCCAGAATGCTGCCCGGCACCAGAATCATACTGGTGTTCACCTGGCGCTGCGGTTTGGTAAAGCGGCTGCCGGTATCCGGCGTGCGGAAACCATCCACATCAAAATAGTACTCATATAAATCGGGCTTCAGCGGCTCGCTGGTCCACGACCAGATGCCGGCACTGTCCTTTTTCATATCATGGGATTGCTGACTCAGCGGCGTGGCCCCCGTGACCACAGCAACCTGCTTCGCGGCGGGCGCAAACAGGCGAAAGGTAATGGAGTGATCGGGATTCAGCGCGGTGATATAGCGGCTCACGGGGATGTGAGTATCCGGGGTTTGCGGTAACGGTGCGGCAAGCAGTGCGGATCCATATCCCATCAGCAGGCTTCCGGCCACCAGGGATAAACAGGTTAATTTTTTCTTCATTTTGCGTCCCGATAATTGAATTGATCACGCGGTATTTATTACATTTTTTCTCCGGGAAGCGAGGTGATAGCGTCGCAAAAAGCGCAGGCTGTGACGAACGTCAAAGAATGGCGTTAACCTGCCGTCAGCCTCACCGGTACGCGATCGCCCCGGCGCGTTGAGATGCTGTTCAGGCGTAAACCGGTAAGGTCATGACATCAACGGTTCAATGATGATTTGCGAGGCACTATGCATATTACCTACGAAAAACTGGCCGATCGGCATCTGAAAGAGATGTATGAAATCCGCTTCTCGGTGACGGAAAACCGGCTGCATGCTCACCAGATCCGCTATCTGCAGCGTGAGCAGGCGCTTGACGATATCCGCCAGGGCGGTGGCTGGATCGCCAACGTCGATGACGAGTACGTCGGTTACGGGCTGGGTATTTATGCGCCCGATCCGTTAATCGGTGGCCTGTTTATCAAGCCCGCGTTTCAGCGGCTCGGGATAGGTAGCCAACTGCTTGAAAACATCACCGACTGGTTCAGACAACAACAGGCCCGGTCGATGATGTTGACCACCGACACAGGTTCCCCTGCTGAACGTTTTTATGAAAAACACGGCTGGCGCGCGGCGGGGACTGATGAATATGGCCAACGGATTATGCGCAAGCCCTGAACCCGGTGTTGCCTGCGCAAACCCCAGTTATCGCAGGCACACGTTGTGCCAGACCTTTGCCATCGGGTCTATCCACTTTTTTTACAACCGTCGTACAACAGCCCTGCACTTTTTTGCCCACTCATGCTTCATTACGGTTATTGTCGCAGCGTAAACACAGCACTCCCGATAAGGATTAAGAAACGATGCGTAAACTTCCCCTTTTTGTGGTCACGCTTGGCCTGTTAATGTCGGTTGCCTCTCAGGCACAGGCAGAAGGCTGCCTGAAAGGCGCGCTGGTCGGCGGCGTAGCCGGGCACCTTAAACACCATGCGGTTGCCGGTGCCGTGGCGGGCTGCGCGGCAGGACATTACCTGGCGAAGAAGCATAAAGACGAAGAGAGTAAGCAGAGCCATTAAAAGCGGCGACAGGGCTGACGGAGCAGCCCTGTGATTCACAACAGTATCTCCCTCTTACAGCCATGCTTATCGCGCCGGGGCACCGTTTTCCCTGTCAGGGAAAAGAACTGCATAAAGCCTGTTGACCTTTTCGATGTGCATCACGCAGGCGTCACAATGTTCCTGTCACCTTAATTGTCTCAGGCGTCAACTCAAACGGCGTTGGCGTGCAGACCGCCAGACTCAGCTCGCCTGTCTGCAGCGCGCTGACCGACAGCGCTGACGGTGCGGTGCTGTCGATGCTGGCCATCTGCCAGGCACTCCCGCCGCGCTGCTTGATGATAGCCTCTTTGATCGTCCAGATGCGCCAGAAGGCCGCTAACTGCTGGGATACCGGTTTGGCCGCAATCTGCGCCCGCTCACCCGGACTGAAGAGATTTTCAGCCAGGCGCGGCCAGTGAGGTCGCGGTCGTATGACTTCAATATCACAGCCCACCTCCCCTTCATCACTGAACAGCAGAGCAATCGCATCCCCGCTGTGACTCAGGCTGAATCCCCGTTGTACCTCTGGGGCAAATGCGGGTTTGCCATTCACCCCATACCGCATCGCGGGAACCGGCGTTATTGCCGCAGAGAGCAGCGCGCGCCCGGCAAGCCAGCTGGCACGGCGCGCGCCTGTGGGTGCCTGATCGGTCAGCTCGGGTGCAAGCGGTGCCACACTGAGTTGAGAAATCTTGCCCAGAAAGATTTGGTACATATCAGGCAACGCGCTTGATGATGAGGGACGTATTGATCCCACCAAACGCAAAGTTATTGCTCTGGAAAAACTCGCAGTCAATTTTGCGGGATTGCCCCATGATATAATCCAGTTCGCCGCAGTTCGCGTCCGGTTTGGTCAGATTCAGCGTAGGCGCAAACCAGCCCTCGCGCATCATTTGCAGGCTCATCCAGGCTTCCAGCGCGCCACAGGCACCCAGCGTGTGACCGAAATAGCTTTTCAGTGATGAGATCGGGACCTGATTGCCATAAATCGCGGCGGTGGCCTGACTTTCAGCCAGATCGCCGCGATCGGTGGCGGTGCCGTGTGCGGAAATATAGCCGATGTTCTGCGGACTTAAGCCTGCCATGGCGAGCGCTTTTTCCATGCAGATTTGCATCGTCTCGCGCTGCGGCTGGGTTATATGGGCTGCATCACAGTTAGTGGTGAAGCTGACAATCTCGCCATAGATTGTCGCGCCGCGCGCTTTCGCATGTTCCAGCTCTTCCAGAATCAGCGTACCCGCACCCTCGCCAATCACCAGGCCGTCACGTTTTTCATCGAAAGGCGATGGCGTGGTGGTCGGCGCATCGTTGCGCTGACTGGTGGCAAAAAGCGTATCAAACACCGCCGCTTCCGAAGGGCACAGCTCTTCTGCGCCACCGGCCACCATCACCGTCTGGTAACCATGACGAATCGCTTCCCAGGCATAGCCGATGGCCTGGCTGCCGGAAGTACAGGCGCTGGATGTCGGGATAACGCGACCGCGCAAACCGAAAAACAGCCCGGTATTCACGGCGGTGGTATGCGGCATCATCTGGACGTAGGTGGTACCGGTAATGTTGTTGGTGTGCTTTTCCGTCAGCATGGTGGCGAATTCACTCACCGGGCCGGTGCTGCCGGTTGAGGAGCCATAAGCAATGCCGGTTTCACCGTTGGTCAGCACGGGATCGCCGATCAGGCCTGCATCTTCCAGCGCCAGCTCGCTGGCGCGGGTGGACATCAGAGACACGCGGCCCATGGAGCGGATGCGTTTGCGCGTGTAGTGCTCGGGCAACCGGAAGTCGTCGATGGGCGCGCCCAGCAACGTATGCAGCCCGTCATAGACCTGCCATTCCGGCATCCTGCGCACGGCGTTTTCGTATGCCAGCAGCCTGGCGGACACGTCCTGCCAGTTTTCACCAAAGGCGGTGACCCCGCCCATACCTGTAATCACGACACGCCGTGTCATAACATCCCTCCGTTGATGGAAATCACCTGCCGCGTTACATAGCCCGCAATATCGGACATCAGGTAGCGGGCAAGACCGGCCACTTCCTCCGCCTGCCCCATGCGTTTCATTGGGATCAGGGACATGGCTTCTTTCAGTGCGGTCTCTTCCATGTCGAGCATGCCGGTATCGATCAGCCCCGGCGCGATGCAGTTAACGGTGATTTTGCGTTTTGCCAGCTCAATCGCCAGGGCTTTAGTGGCCCCAATTATGCCCGCTTTCGCGGCGCTGTAGTTCACCTGACCGCGGTTGCCCATCAGGCCCGACACCGAGGAGAGCGTAATAATGCGTCCGCCCTGCCGGGCGCTGATCATCGGCATGATGCATGGCTGGATCACGTTGTAAAAACTGTCCAGGTTGGTGTGAATCACGCTGTCCCAGTCATCGTCGCTTAAGGCCGGGAAGGCGGCATCGCGGGCAATACCGGCATTGCTGACCACGCCATACCAGGCGCCATGTGCCTCAATATCCTGCTCCAGCACGTCGCGGCACTGTTGACGCTGCGCGACATCAAACTGCAGCAGACGGCCTGCGCCACCGGCCGCGAGAATGGCATCCAGTGTCTGCTGCGCGCCGCTGGCATCATGATGATAGTGGACGCCAATCACAAAGCCGTCCGCCGCCAGCTGGCAGGCGATGGCACGACCAATACCTTTGCTGGCACCGGTAACCAATACTGAACGACTCATGTGGACGCTCCTTGTTGAAATAAAGAATGAAGTTCGTCGGCGGTGGGTTGAAAGGTGTTCACGCGGCCCGTGGCCAGGACCACTTCATCCGCCGTAATCGTGCATTCGAAACTGCCAAAGCGCGCATCCTGCATTAACAGTCTGACCTGCACGTGCAGTGCTGCATCGGCGGGCAACCGGCCTGTAGCGCAGACTAACTCCCGTGCGCCCAGCACCATTCCCAGGGCGATGCTGCTCTGCCCCTGCTGATGGCGATGCCAGCCCGACCAGACGCCCACCGTCTGGGCCATTAACTCCAGCGCATACCAGCCGGGCAGATGGCCGTTCGCATCCAGAAACGGTGCCAGTACGCTCCGGGGCGACACCGTGACGCAACAGGTCGCGCTGTCAGCCGTCACGCTGCTGACCGTTTCAAGTAACAGCATCGGCGCATCGTGTGGCAAATACTCAGCGGGGGATAAGTAATGGCTCATGAAATCTTCCCAAGCAGGATACTGGCGTTATTACCGCCGAAAGCAAACGAATTAGACAGGATTACCGGGCGTTCCAGCGGCTGAGGCCGGGAGAGAATGCCGCACAGTGGCAGATCAGGATCGTGCGGCGACTGGCTGAAATCCTGGGCCGGCAGCGGCAGATCGCGCTGCAGAATCAGCATGCTGAGCGCCGCTTCCGTAATGCCCGCCGCGCCTAAGGTGTGCCCGGTCAGATGTTTGGTTGAACTGCACGGTACCGCCGTGCCGAACAAGGCATTCACAACGCCGGACTCAATCTGATCGTTAAGCGTCGTGGCGGTACCGTGCAGGTTGATATAGCCCACCTGCTCTGGCGTGAGACCGGCTTCGTTCAGCGCCTGCATGATGGCGCGAATAGCGCCTTCGCCCTGCGGATGCGGCGCAGAAATATGGTAGGCATCGCTGGATTCGCCCACGCCCAGCAGCGCAATCGGCTGAGGTTCACGGGTTAACAGCATCAGCGCCGCGCCTTCGCCAATCGTGATGCCACTGCGATCACGGCCAAAGGGCTGACACAGCGTAGGCGACAGCGATTCCAGGCTATGAAAGCCGTTAACCGGCATCCGGCTGAGCGTGTCCGCGCCGCCGACAATGGCCACATCGGCCAGCCCCGCGTCAATCAGGCGACGCCCGCTAATCATTGCCCGGGCGCTGGAGGAGCAGGCGGTCGAGAGCGTAAAGGCCGGACCATCCAGCGCCAGCCAGTGGCTGAGAAAGCGCGATGGATCGCCCAGTTCCTGCTGTGGATAGTGCCAGGCCGTGCTCGGCTGCTGGTTAAGCCGCCGGCTGACGTGCGTGTCCCCTTCATCCAGGCCGGAGGTGCTGGTACCCAGCACCACCGCCACCCGGTCGCGGCCATAGCGGGCTATCGCGTCATCCACCTGCGGCTGAATCTGCGCCAGTGCAGCCAGCAGCAGCTGATTATTGCGCGATCGGTGTGCGCTGAAGGCCGCCGGGATGGCGGGCAGTTCGCCCTCCACTCCCGCCAGCACTGCCTGCGGATGGTCATGCAGCCAGCCGGTACGCGCCCGCATACCGGGCGCCACGCCGCGTGTCAGGTTCGCCGCGATCGTGTCGTTATCGTTGCCCAGCGCGTTAATCATGCCGACGGCCGAAATGAAGATCATGTCAGTCATCCAGGTATTGAATGGTGATGTGGTAGTGAAAAACATGCTGCTGGATGCTGATCGGCTCGCGCCTGCCGTGCCGGTTCAGATAGGTAATCTCCGTCACCAACTTGCCGCTGGCATCGCGCAGTTCGCGCTTATCGCCCTTATCCACCAGCGTCCAGCCTTCAGGTAACTGCGGCAGCCAGGCGCTCACAGGCCAGTGGCTGAGCATGACGTCGGCCAGCACCTGACTGGCGGGCGGCAACTGCGGCACCACGATCGACTGCTCAGTGTGCACGCCCTGCTGGTCATAGGTCACCAGGAACAGGCGAATGCCGACTGATGACAGCCCCGCCAGCGTCAGCTTTTTATCATCTGCGTTGAGCATTACAAGCAGCGACTGGGTTTTACCGTTGAAACTGCCGGTGAGAAGCTGCTGCGAACTGACCGACGGCGAAATCCCCGGCGCAGGCAGCGTAACGCGCGCGCCCGGTGCCAGCCAGGCCTGCGGGCGCGATGCCTGCGGCTTGTGGACATGGCTGCAGCCGGCCAGAATCAGGGCGGCCGCCACTAACAGGCCGCTTCTGATCGCCCCGCGCGGCCGTGCTGGCCGCGTCGTGTGCATCAGACGCGACCCGCATGTTTTCAGTAAACGCACAGTCAGGTTTCTCATCGTCTTTTCTTCTCTTTTTTTGTCGGCATCGCCAGGGGCGCAAGCAGCCAGGCGGTGAAAATCCCGCTGACCAGTACGATCCCGAAACTGCTGATGGCCTGGGTGGCGCTGAAAACCAGCATGCCAAGCGTCAGCAACGTCGTCATCATCGCCAGCGTGATGGCCAGCATAGAGGTCAGTGGCGTGCCGCGTGGATTACTGAAAAACAGCGTGTAATTGATGCCAATACCCAGCACCAGCACCAGTGCCAGCAGCGAAAACAGGTTCACCGCGTGGCCGCTCAACGCCAGCACGGCCAGGCCACAGCTCAACGATAATACGGACGGCACCAGGCTTATCGCCCCTTTGCGCCAACCCAGGCGCGCGATGGCTCCGCAGGCGATGACCGCCAGCGCCACCAACAGTAATCCCGTCAGGATATGGCGATACAGAGCAAACATCGCATCAAAGGTGCTTTTGCGGTCCACCCAGGCCACGCCGGGCGTCCCCTGGCTGAGCGCATTCAGCGCCGCGCTGTCTTTCACGCCGTCAACCGGCACCAGCACGCCGCTCTCGCCGTTCTGCAGCGTCAGCCACAGCAACCGCCAGCCTTCGCTGGCCGGGCTGGCCAGCCAGTCCGCGACGGTCACCGGCATCGCATTCAGGTCCGGATTGACCGTGGTTATCCCGGCCGCCTTCAGCGCGCGGAGCACCGTCGGCGCAGCTTCGGTTAACAGCACCCTGTCCTGTGCCTGACGGGCCAGAGAATTCAGCGGCACGGTGCGGTAACCCTTCAGCAGCCCCTGCGCTTTCGCCTTCTCCAGCACCGGCGTAAAGGCTTCCAGCCGCGTCAGCGTTTGCTGGGCGTTCTGGCCGTAAATCACAAACCATTTTTGATCCACGCTCTGGCCCGTCAGCGCGGTAATCGCTTTTTCCTGCGCCAGCACCGTAGCCGGTAATGCCTGCAACTGCGCAATATCATCATCTACGTGCAGCCGGGCAGCGCCCACCAACGAAAAGAGTGCCAGCGCCAGCGGCAGGCCGAGCGACAGCTTTTTGTTGCGCCGCCAGGCCGCCAGCCAGCGCAGCATCAGCACCATGGCGGGCACCGGACGTACAGGCAGCCCGCGGCACAGCCACGGATGCCAGAACACTACCGTCAGGCAGGCGGCACTCAGGCCCGCTGCGGCAAAAAGCGCCATCTGGCGGATGCCCGGGAACGGCGCGAGCATCATAATCAGATAGGCGGCTACTGTCGTCAGCAGAGCCAGCAACAGTGCGTTACGTACTTTCGCCAGGCTCTGCCAGGGCGAGGCATCGGCTCCGTGCACCATGCGCTCGGTGAGATAATAGAGCGTGTAATCGGCAGAGATACCAATAATGCTCATGCTCATCACCAGCGTCATCAGATGCAGTTCGCCAAACACCAGCAGCGTGACAACGGTGCCTGCCAGCGCGCCCACACCAATCGAGAGCAGGCACAACAGAATCGGCCGTAGCGAGCGAAACACAGCCATGATGAGCAGCAGCACGCCAAGCACGGTAGCCAGCCCCAGCGTCGAGACATCGTGCTTCGCCTGCTGACTGGCATAATCGCTGTAAAACACCGTGCCGCGCGATAACAGTTGAGCCTGTGGATGCCCGGCCTTGAGCGTTTTTTCCAGCGCGCCGAGCGTACGCACCAGCTGATGCGTGCGCTGCATATCAAATGATGAGCCAGCCAGCTCACCATGCAGCAAATACCAGTAATTACCCTGGCTGTCCTGCGTCACCAGCCAGCCATCCATCAGGCGCAGCCGTTGGCCATTTTTCGCCATCGCCAGCTGCGATCCGCGCATCAGCATCAGCGGATCGTTTTGTAACTCTTTGCCGCTGACGCCGGAAAAAGCGGAGTAAAGCTGAGAGAGGATCCACTGCGCCTGTGCCTCGCCGCCGTTTTGCAGCCGCTGACGGGTTTCGCTGTCGATCATGCCGTTACGGTGCTGCCAGAAAAACGATCCCCAGGCCTGCTGACTGTCGGCATCCATCGGACCTTTCACCCCGGCCAGCATGCCGGATTGCTGCAACAGCGTCAGCCAGTCGCGGGCAACCTGGGGATCGGCCTGCTTACCGGGGCTGACCAGCCAGACCAGTTGCCTGTCGAGACGCTGCATAAAGCCGTCGTTCAACGCAGGCGGAATCGTGCCCAGCGCCTGCTTTGGCAGCATCGCCAGCACACTGCTGTTCAGTTGCGCTTTGGGCAGTAGCGTCAGGAGCAGCGTCACCATCACCAGACAGACGAAGCCCCATAACAGCGCGGGCCGTTTACTGGGCGGCAAAGCGTTGGCGTTCATCATCGGTCAGTTGTGCGGGTGTCAGTTGGTGGTGCGAAAGCGTGATGTCGGTGCGATCGCCCTGCTTATCATTCAGTTGGATCTGCTCCAGAAAGGTTTTTCCGGCCAGATCGATGCGGGTGAAAATCTTGTCCAGCGGCGTCGTGATCGGCGTCAGGCGCAGCGTCCAGCGGCCCTCGCCTTTGTCGGCAAACGCGACGCGGAAGTTCTGCTCCAGCACCTTACGATCCGCCTGGAACAGCGCGCGCAGCAGGTGATTAAACTGGAACATCTGCGGATTGTTCTCGGCGGTGATAGTCTGCGGCGGCTGACCATTAATCACCTGCACCATACGTTTATCATCCAGCAACAGTTGCATCGGGAACGGGCGGGTTTGATCCCACAGCAAGCCCTTGTCGCGGGCGATCAACATCGTCCCCTCGGATCGCAGCGGCTGCGGCATATCTTTGATCGTGCGCACCTGATCAAAGTGGGCGCGGATCACCGGCTGCGCGGTAAAGCGCTGCTGCAGATCATCAAGCGTCAGGGCGCTGACAAACGGACTGATCAACAGCGCCAGTAACAACAGCCCTCTCATGGCGTAACTCCCATACGTTCAAACAGAATAGCCGGGCAGACAAAGCACATCTCACGACTTTGCTCGTGTACCGCGACCTGAATGGTGTAGCCCGTCGTGGTGCGTTTGCCGCTGTCGGCATCGAAAATTTCATAACCAATGCGCAGACGGTTTTCGAATTCCTCTATGCGCGCCCGCACGCGAATACGCTGTTCAAAGGTGACGGCATGGCGGTATTTCACTCGCGTATCCACCACCGGCCAGACGTAGCCGGACGCTTTCATCTGGCGATAGCCATAGTCAAACTGATTTAGCAGCGCCTCACGGGCAATCTCGAAATAGCGAAAATAGTTGCCATGCCAGACCACGCCCATCACATCGACATCATGAAAGGGAATGGTCAGCTCAACATCGACAGTAAAACGGGGATCGTTAAGCACCCTTCACTCCTTGTCTTTGCTATCCGGCAGTTGCCAGAAATCGAAAAAGTTAAACCAGTCGAGCGGCGACTGGAGTGCGTAATGCTCAAGACGTTCAGCATAGCGATCGATAGTCTGCTGCAGCGCATTTTGCCGGTCGTCGCGCGGCAGCAACAGCGGATCGGCGAACGGCTCGCAGTGAATATGCAGTTTGCCCTGCTGACGCAGCGCGAAAATCAGATCGACCGGACAGCGCAGAATCGACGCCAGAATAAATGGCCCCTGCGGGAACGGTGCGGGTTGGCCCATAAACCGGCTCCAGCAAATGCGCCATTCCCCGCCGCGCTGCGGGTTGACCGCAATGCGGTCGCCCACAATCGCGATCCACTCGCCGCGATCCAGCTTTTCTTTCAGCAATATCGCGGTATCCGGGCCGATATCGGTCACCGGCATCAGGTTCAGGCCTGCCTGCGGGGCCATCTCTTCCATGATTTGCTTAAAACGCTTTGCGTTGTCGCTGAACACCAGCGCATTAATGACTTTACTGCTGTTCAGTTGCGCCAGCGCCCGACAGGCTTCCACATCGCCCAGATGCGAGGCCAGCAGAAGTTTGCCCTGCGGATTACGCAGATCGAGCAACGCTTCAGCGCCGGGGGCAAAGGTAATATCGCGCCCAACGTGCAGCTCGCCGCGCCAGCTGGCAATCTTATCCAGCATCACCTGACCAAAACGCAGGAAGTGTTGGTAGCTGGTCAGGTTGGCGGGCACCGGTTTCTGCCGCACGCGCAGTTGCTCACGCACACGCGCGAGCCAGTGCTGTGAGGCGTGACGCGCGGTGGTGGCTGTCAGCCAGTACACACCGACGACCGGATACAGCAACAGCGTAAACGCCCTGCGGCCCAGTACGCGCCAGACCAGCAGCATCAGTCGCATCCCCCACAGCCCTTTGACCTCTTTCTGCCGCGCCCAGTGCTGCGGAGAACGGCGGCCCAACAGGGAAGGAATCCGCGGCAACATGCCGAAAAACAGCCGCGTGTGCATCAGGGAAATGCGCACGTTATCTTTGAAGGCATCGAAATGCGACAGGCCGTCCTGAGGATAAGTCACGCGGGTGGGCACAAAGTAGCTGGGATGGCCCTGCCAGTAGAGCCGCACCATCACTTCGGTATCGAAATCCATGCGCCTGCCGAGGGTGGCATGCTGTGCCAACTGTAAGGTGGGCGCGATGGGATACACGCGAAAGCCGCACATACTGTCTTTTAACTGCAGGGACAGCGTTTCGATCCATACCCAGACGTGGGTAATCCAGCGACCATACAGGCGCGAGCGCGGAATTGACGCATCATAGACGGGCTGCCCGGAAATCAGCGCCTCGGGATGCTGTTGCGCCAGCGCCAGCAGCGCAGGAATATCCTCAATCGCATGCTGCCCGTCCGCATCCACCTGCACGGCATGGGTAAAACCGGCCTGCGCCGCGACCTGCATCCCGTGCATAACCGCTGCCCCTTTACCGGCGTTTTCCGCCAGGCGCACCAGCGTCAGCGTGCTGTTTTCAGCCGCCAGCCGATCCAGCACCGTCTGGGTTGCGGCATCGCTGCCGTCGTCGACCAGGATGCACGGCAGGCCGAACGGTGCCAGGCGCGTCAGCACCGTGGCGATCATCGCACCGTGGTTATAGCAGGGAATCAGGATGCAGGGGGAAAAGGTCAGCGACATAACCGGATCTTACCGCTGCTGGCGGTATGGCGCGCGTCACCGGCGTGACGCTGATAGCTGAAACTCAGCATCTGGCGCGCGTCCTGCCAGCTAAGCGCGAGCGTCACGGTGCTGTCCGGCAGCAGCGGCGACTGAAACTTCACGTTCTGAATGCTGTGAAAACGCCAGCCGGGCACCAGCAGCGTGGTGGCGTAATGCATGACCCAGTCCATCTGTGCCACGCCGGGCAACAGCGGCTGCACGGCAAAATGTCCTTTGAACCAGAACAGTGACGGATCAAGGTGTAACACAATCTCAGCCTCATCGGGCTGCGACTGATGGCGCTCAATTTCATGGGGTTTCATGAAACCACTCCTGTAGCTGCGCATAAACACGCTTGTTCATACTGTTAACCGGGATCGCGTCAATGACGCGCCAGTAACGCGGCACGGCAACCGGCTCCAGCCAGGGCTGCAGCGCCCGCCGCCAGGCCAGCTCCTGCTGCTTCGACGGCTCACGCTGCCAGTGCTGGCGCGCCGCTGCATCCAGTACCAGCAGCGCCCCAATGGCCTGCCGTCCATGCCGTAACACCGGCACCGCCGCCGCCTCGCGGACTCCCGGCAGACTCAGCAGGCGCTGTTCGACCTCACTGAGTGAAATCCGCTTCTCTTCAATTTTCACGACCCGGCCACGACGGCCCGTCAGGCTGAACTGACCGTCTTCCTCGAAACGCAGAATATCGTCGAGCGTTATGCCCTCTTCTTCCGCAATCAGCGGCGAAAACACACGTAATGTCTCGTCCTGCTGATGAAAGCGCACGCCTTGAAAGGGTTGCCAGCGCACCGCCTCCTGCTGGCGGTAACGCCAGGCCAGAATGCCGGTTTCGGTACTGCCATAGATCTCGTCGGGCCAGATCTGTAGCCACTCGGCGGCCTGCACGACATCCTGCCAGGGTAACATGCCGCCCGCGGACAGCACCATCGCCACCGGTGGCGGCGTCAACTGAGGATCCAGCCGTTTCAGGAAGGCCGGGCTGCTGATAAAAGCATAGCGATAATCATGACTCAGCGCGCTTAACTGCTCGGCGTACCAGAGCATTGCCGCATGCAGCGGCAGCCCGAGCGCCATCGGCAGCATGATACGAAATGACAGGCCGTACTGATGCTGCGGGACAACAGAAGCCACGATCCGGCAACCGGCCAGGCGTTCACCAAACTGCGCCGCCAGCAAGGCCGCTTCGTCATCAAGGCGTTTCACCGCCTTACGCACCCGTTTGGGCTGTCCGGTGGAGCCGGAGGTAAACAGTTCAACGGCGGCATCGTCGCGGATTGGCGGCAACGTCTCTGTCGCTGTGGTGGCGGCCATGGACGCGCTGATCACCAGCAACGGTCCCTGCCAGCCCAACGTTTTTTCACTCAGCACGCCATCAAACAACGCACGTTGCTCGTCAAGCAACGCCGCCCGACAGTGGCCGGGTATGACCGGCGTTTTGCCTGCGTGCAGGGTCGCCAGCAGGGCAACAATAAACAGATAGCTGTCCTCAAAGCACAGCGCCCAGCGGTCACCTTCCTGCTGCTGCAGTAAATGAACCAGGCGGGCAACGTCCTGGCGCAGATGGCCGAGCGTCCAGGTACGGTCGTCCAGCCAGGCGACGGGCAGATCAGACGGGCGCGGGGCGCTGAGCCACTGAGACAGGGAAAGAGTCTGCGTCATTATCGTTCTCGTTTCATCAACTTACGGCGTACCAGCCACTCGCCCGCCATCAGCGTGCCCATCAGCAGATAGGCGATCATACCGTTCCAGGCCGTCCATAACCGCACATCCCCGTGCAGCGCGGTCCACAGCGCAATGCTGCCGTTGAGGATAAAAAAGAGGCACCAGATTTGCGTCACGCGCCGGGTATAACGCACGCCCTTTTCAGGCAGATTCGGCTCCGTTACCCTGGCGAGTCGCTCGACCAGCGGCATGGCTGACCAGAGCGATCCGCCAAACACCGCCAGCATGACGCCGTTCACCACCACCGGGTAAAAAAGCAGGAGCTGGTGCGTTTTCAGCAGATAGCTGGCCGCACACAGGGCAATGCCTGCCACCGCGACAGTCTGGGTGATCGCACGCATCGGCCCCGCGCGACGGCGGCTCTGATACAGCCGTGAAAGCAGCAGCAGCGCCATCAGGGGCAACAGCCAGTGCAGGCTGTGATGCGCCAGCCCTACGCTGATCAAAAAAGGCCACGCTACCAGCAGTAAGCCTGTCAGCAACGTGACGACGGGCAGCGTGCGTTTGCTGGCCATCGCGACTCAGGCTTCTTTTAGCAGGCGTTCTACCGCGTCAACCACATCCTGCACGGTACGCACGGCTTTAAACTCTTCCGGTTTGATTTTCTTACCGGTTTTCTTTTGCAGATGGACGATCATGTCGACCGCGTCGATGCTGTCCAGCTCCAGATCTTCGTACAGCCGCGCCTGGGGCGTAATCGCCTCCGGATCCGTTTCAAACAGCTTCACCAACAGGGCGGAAACTTCTTCATAAATAGCGTTTTGTTCTGTCATTCTGGCGGCTCCTCAGGCACGTTGCGCGTCGATGAACGCTGCCAGCGTGGCAACGGAGAAAAAGTGCTGACGCATCTCTTCACTTTCAGCCGACAGCACCACGCCGTACGCATTTTTTACCGCCAGGCCCAGTTCGAGTGCATCGATGGAATCCAGGCCTAAGCCATCACCAAAGAGCGGTGCCTCTGCATCGATATCATCGGCAGTCAGCTCGTCGAGATTCAGCGTGTTGATAATGAGATTTTTGATTTCAAGGTAAAGCGCTTGCATCATTCATTCCTGAAAAGGGTGGAGAACCTGGTTGTAATTGAAGCAAAAGATGCCGGTTCAACTGCCTTGCCGCCAGTGCCGGTTCTTGTGAGTTTGCTGTGTAAAATGAGTCGATTGCTATCCGCTCCCGCACCTCAACGCTAAACAGCGGTTTGGCGGGCGGCACGTTATACCATTTGCTCTGCTTATCCAGCAGATGCTCGCTGCAGTGAATGATCACCACACGTAAATCGCTGCCGCAGCGCACGGCAATATTGGCCGCGCCTCGCTGTAACGTCATCGGTTTATCGGGGCTGGTCCGCGTACCTTCGGGGAAGATCAAAATCGTGTCGCCCTGCGCCAGGCGCTGCCGACAGGCAGGCAACAGGGCATCCGCCTGACTGTTGATCAAATAATCCGCCGCCCGAATCACGCCGCCCACAAACGGGTTTTTCAGCAGCGCGCTCTTGACCAGACAGTCGGTTTCCGGCATGACCGAGGCCAGCAGCACGTAGTCGATCAGCGTCGGATGGTTCGCCACCACCAGGCAGCCGCGATCCTGGCGCAGATGCTCCAGCCCGCGCATGCGGTAATCCAGTACGCCGACGCCTTTTGCCACCCATAAAAAGAAACGAAAGCTGGCGGCAATACTGCATCGGGCGATACGGCGGCGACGGCCTTTGTCCCATACCACCAGCAGCAGCAGGTTAAACCACACCACAGAAAGCAGCAGTCCACCCAGTCCGAACAGAGCAAAACAGAAGCCGGTCATCACCAGCCGCCATGCCCGGTTTACCACCGCGAACAGCCTGCTCATGCCCGTCTCCACTGCCACTGCATGCGCTCGCCCGCTAAGGCAAAGGTGGCGTCATCGTTCAGGTAATGCTGTAAAAACTGCAGACTCTGCGGCAAGGCGCTGTCCTGCCCTGTCTGCTGTGGCCGCGTTTCGCACTGCAGGGCCTGGCCGGCTTCAATCACCAGCGCCACGGCAAAGGGCCATGTCGCCATGGGGTTCGGCAGTTGCGGAAGATAAAATTCAGGCATGGTGCCGTCGAAATCCACCATCAGCACGCGCTGATAGCCTGCCTGCAGCAGACAGATCACCTCACACAGCCCCTGCTGAAACGTGTCTTTTCCCGCAGAGAGCGAAGAGGAAACAACAGGTTTCCGGGCGGCAATGGTCAGGCTGCCCACGGCGGAGTTATGAACGGACAGGGCAAAATCGGTGGGCGACAGCGCCTGTCCTGTCGCCAGGGCCTGCAAAATTCGGAAGTTGCGTTCCAGCTCACCGTGACGGCTGGTATACAGCACGGCATCAATCTCATGCTGTCGCAGCATGGCTAATCCACATTCTACAGCCAGCTTGCTGCCCGAACTGAGGCGACGCGCGGTCATCATCGGCAGTTCTCTCAGCTTCGCCTGCGGCGCGGCCGGATCGATGGCGAGCGACAGCCGTGCCCAGTCGAGCCACTGTGGTGTTTCGCTTAATCCTGGGGCCCTGGCCTGCCAGTCAATAATGTTTAATGCAAATTTCATCAACGCGCGTCCGCGATATTCAGGTGATACTCAGGGCGCTTTACGCCGCTTTGTTATTTTTTTGACACTGCAACAACGTATGCCCAACGCCCAGGTTGTCATGACGTTCATCCACCTGGAACCCTGCCTTCTCCAGGCAGTCATAAAACGTTTCTACGCTGTAGAACCGGCTGTTGCCGTTTGCCATACAGGTGAAATAAAGCGAAGACGCATTGAGACTAAATGAGGCCGCTTCAAACTTCTGTGCATCCCAAAACAGTTCCATGATGAACAGCGTTGCGCCGGGTTTCATGACGCGGGCAACCTTGCTCAGTACGGCGACGATCTGCGCCGGTGAAAAACAGTCCAGAAACTGACTCATCCACCAGATATCCGCCTCTGCCGGTAACGACGCGTCGGCAAGCATATCTGCTTCATGGAAAGCGATGCGATGAGAAAAGCCTGCATTTTCGATATTTTCACGGGCCAGCGCAATTTGTTGTGGCAAATCAATCAGGGTGACCGCGACGTCACGGTTGTATTCACAGCACCGTATTGCCCATTTCCCCGTATTGCCGCCCACATCGTTGATGGCGGCAGGACGGCTGGCGAACACATACGGAAGTGCGGCGTGAAACGCGCTGTCCGAGTAATAATGGTCGAAGGCAAACCAACTGTTCCGCGCGGCGTCAGGGAGCTGTGACAACCCCGGATAAATCGTTGACCAGTCGCCAAACACCTGTAACCCCGCGGGTTTGCCGGTTTCCAGCGACGCCTGAAGATGGAACAGCCCCTGATAACAAACGTCCTGGGTGAAATCCATATTCACGCGCGTCATCGCGTCATGCAGCAGATAATGCCCCACTTTCGCCAGAACATAGCGCCCGTCCTGCTGGGTGACGATGCGCCCACTCAACCCCATATCCAGCAGCACGCCCACGGCATAGACATTGATGCTGCTGTTTTCCGCAATGGCGTCCAGCGTAGCGCCGGTTTTCCCCTGTTTATCCAGATACGCAAGTACACCGGTATTACGCAGACACAGCGCCGCCTGAAAAAGCATGGGCGCAAACGCAATGCGTTGCGCTTCCGTAATGGCATCCAGGGCACTGAGCGTATCCGTTTCGTACATAAGCGGGAAAACCTGCTGAGTCAAAATAGGTTTATCGGGCCATGACGGGCCCGACTTTAAAAATAATTACGGTTTTGCGCCTGCAGACAACGTAGCCTTGATGTCGTTATCCAGGGTTTGTACCCAGCGGTTATAGGTTTTATGGATCTCGCCGCCTGATGCCATCAGGTTATTGCTGCGCGCGTAGGTAATGTCATAGCCACCCGCCGAGTAGTTAATGCGCACTTCGGCTCTGTGATCACGGCTCTGGTGACTCGCGTTGATAACGTCCGGACCGGCCTGCGTCATGGTCCACTGGCGCAGTGCGCCCGCTTTCAAAATCGCGGTTTTAACCTGTTCCTGCGTGTAGCCTGCCGCCAGAGTGGTGTGAATCTGGGCAATTGGTGCCGTACGGGCACAGCCTGATAACGCACTCACAACCGCTATCGCGGCGAACCACTTCATATACTTTTTCATTCAACATACCTGTCTGTGTGAAGTTAATAAGAACAAAATCATTAGCGTGAAAATAATTATCATTATTACCATGCAGGACTTATTTGCGTTAAATTAAACGCAACCAGTGTGGGCTGATGGCCCGATAAGCGGCCGCAATGGTCTTATATTTACTCTTTTACTTCAACAAAATTAATTAACAAGTGGAACAGCCGTATTGTGGCCATGCTGTTATCACAGGCCGAGGGGATAATTTAGCCACCTCAGCATAAGCCGCGTTATTAAAGCACCGCTCATCAGACGGATAACATTTACGTTATGTGATGCGTTCCAGCAAGGTTATTTCCCCCGGGCTGGCGCGCCGATCCTGCCACATTCACGATTTGACGCCAGGCACGTTGCACGTTCACCGCGACGTGGTGCCGGGTTCATCGCATCAGGTTGGCCGGGATTTGGCGCGGTGCGGGACGATGACCAGCGATATTATCCGCAAAGGAGACGTCAGCAGGATTCCGGGAGAAGCTAAATCGCATTTTTTCATGCTTCCTTATTGCTGTCACAGAGACCTTCGCTCCGGACCCTGAAGTCTTTTTGCGCGATATGCGCTGATGAGCCTTACAGGCATCCTGTAACAGGAGACGTTCAGATTCACACAACGGTATTTAACCGTGCCTGCTTTAATAGACGATCGTTTATTAAAGCAGGTGCTTACCTTTTCGGTACGGTATCTGCATAACCTAAAATCCCGGTTTATTTTCCCCAAAAAAGCTAAAACCCAGGCTCAATTTGGCTTCCTCAATTTATGTGCCCTGTATTTTCTCCTTACCTCATCACTCTACTTGCTCTTATATTTTGAGACATCGGTATAAATCCGCTGGTCTGAAAAGAATAAAAAGCACCACCATCATGAAACGCACTACGAAAAACCATGATGTAAAAAAACCGCCTAATTTTAATTAAAAACATCACCTTGCTATAACATTATCTTTACGCACACGTTGGTTAACCGCATGGGTTAACCCGTTCACATTTTTGGAATATCGTTAAAGCGATAACGATAATTATTGTGCCAGCTCACATATCCTCTTCCCGCTTTCGAGACAGAATCGCTCGCCTTTACGAATACATGGGGATTTTTACGAATTAAACCAGCTTTTTTAATTTAAGTTTCACCTTATCCCTTTCGCTAATAATTTGGGAAATTTTTAACAGGATTCATGATGAAAACGATCAGGCATTACAGATGGCATATGATCTTACTGGTGTGCTTTATTACGATCATTAATTACCTTGATCGTACGGCGTTAGGTGTGGCTGCACCGACCATTATGAAAGAGCTGGATATCAGCAAAGAGCATTACTCCTGGGTGGTCAGTGCCTTTCAACTGGCTTATACGATTGGTCAACCCATCGTGGGCTATGTCATTGACACCATTGGCCTCAAACTGGGCTTTTTTCTCTGCGCCATGATATGGGGCGTGGCCACGCTGATGCATTCGCTGATGGGATCCTGGCAGGGCCTGGCGGCGATGCGCGCGATTATGGGCTTCAGTGAAGCCTCTGCGATTCCGGCTGGCGTCAAAACCGCCTCCACCTGGTTTCCGGCGAAGGAACGCGGCATAGCTACCGGCGTATTTAATATGGGCACCTCGTTCGGAGCAATGCTGGCACCGCCGCTGATTGCCTGGTGCATCCTGTTTCACAGCTGGCAGTTTGCGTTCATTGTGGCAGGCATACTGGCGATTCTGGCAGCCTTCGTGTGGCTCTTCTTTTATAAAGATCCCAAAGAGGCCAAACGGCTGTCGGCAGAGGAACGCGACTATATTGAAAGCGGACAGGAAAAACACCTGCATACTACGAGGAAGGAGAAAACCTCGCTTGTGCGTATCCTGAAGCAGCGTAATTTCTGGGGCATCGGGATCTCACGGTTTCTGGCCGATCCGGCCTGGGGCACGATCAATTTCTGGGTGCCGATCTTCTTTGTTGAAACCCTGCACTTTAGCCTGAAAGAGATTGCGATGTTTGTCTGGCTGCCCTTCCTGATGGCCGATCTGGGTTGTCTGGCCAGCGGCTTTGTCGCGAAGTTCCTGAACGATCGCGGCATCAGCCTGATTAATTCCCGCCGTATTACTTTTACGATTGGTGCCGTTCTGATGACCACTATCGGCCTGGTCAGCGTGGTTGAAAACCCCTATGTTGCCGTCCTGCTGATCAGCATCGGCGGTTTCTCCCATCAGTTGCTCTCGACCGTCGCTTCTACCCTGGGTGCCGATCTGTTCAGAAAAAACGAGGTGGCCACCGCGGTCGGTATGGCGGGTGCCTGCGCCTGGTCCGGTCAGTTGATTTTTAATCTGTTTATTGGCGCCTTCGTCAGCATTATCGGCTTTGGTCCGTTCTTCGTTGCGCTGGCGGTATTTGACCTTATTGGTGCGGCGGCACTGTGGGGATTGATTCGGGAGCGGAAGGAGGCCGATGAGGGAGAGGCCGGGCTGGCGGCATCGCATTAAAACTTCTTTTGTATTACTGAAGGCACGCTGCATGGCGTGCCGCTTTTCTCATTTTCTAAGCGCAGAGAATACTGAATCCATCCCGTGAAAATGGGCTTCAAAAAACTGACTAAATTATGGAAAAGTCCTTCATCCTGTACGGAGAGATTAAGACGTGCGAACGACGACAGATAATAGTGGCCTGGGCGAATTACAGAAGTTATGTTAATACATTCTCTTATCAGGTCAGGGATGCGATATGTGGGATGCGTCTTCGTTTTTAGCTGCCTTACTGGTTTACACCATTGGCACCGCCTCGCCCGGACCGGGCAATCTGTCTATTGCGAATGCGGCCATGAATGATGGCCGTCAGGCCGGACTGGTGCTGGCAACCGGTGTCATCTCCGGCTCCCTGTGCTGGGGCCTGTTAACCGCCTTTGGTGTCTCTGCCATTTTGGTTTCCTTCCACGGTTTTATCGTCTGGCTAAAACTGCTCGGCGCGGCCTATTTGCTCTGGCTGGCGTCAAAAGCCCTGCGTAGTGCCTTTCGCCCTGGCGAACTGGCGGCACGTCCCGCCCGATCTCACACGTGTTTACGCGGCTACTATCTGCAAGGGCTGGGATTGCACCTTACGAATCCCAAAGCCGCGCTGACCTGGTTCACCGTCACCAGCGTAGGCCTGACCCGCGGTGCCCCGCAGTGGCAGAGCTATGTTCTGGTTGCCACCTGCGCACTGACCGGGGTGATGATATTTAGCCTGTATGCGCTGATTTTTGCTTCGCAAACGGCGGAGACGTATCTCAATCGGGCGCGGCGCAGTTTTGATGTGATTTGTGCGGGGTTTTATGCGTTGGTGGCGGTGGGGTTTTTGGTGTCGCTGCGATAAGTGCGTTCAGAGAACTCATTCATCCTCGCGGACACAGAATCCGCCACGTAGCGATAGCAGAAACCGCGGAGTTAACACTGAAGCAAATGTGAGGCGATGCCCCATTTAAGCGCAGTACAGCGCCCATCAATCAACTTAAATGTGGAGTAACTCGCGTTGGGTTGAGCATAGCGGGCAAAATTAACAAGGTTTCCCTCGTTAAGCATGGCAAGCGTTCCCTGAATGATGTGCCCATGGGAAACGAGGCAAACAGTCTGGCGTTTTTGCTCGTCCGCAAGACAATGTAAAAACCGCAGCATTCTGTGCGTTGCCTGCGCCAGCGATTCGCCACCCGGAGGGCAATAATCAGCATGTGATGAAAATAACGCCTTAGCTTCATCAGGATAGTCAGACGCGAGTAAGGCTATGTTCATTTCCTCAAACATACCAAATGCCTGTTCCTTGAGTGCAGACTCCGCAATCACTGGACAGGCGAAGCGTTGAGCCAGAGTTTGAGCCATTTGCCATGCTCGCCCTAGTGGAGAGGCATAAACACGCTCAACGACATGATCTTCTTTTGCCAGTGCGACCACTAATGCAGCCGTTTCACGTCTGCCACGTTCGCTCACTGCGCTGTCGCAATGCCCCTGAATGATGCCCCGTACATTCCACTCCGTTTCCGCGTGTCTGACCAGAATGACTTTCATCGTGAGGAGGCCTTGATGGTTGGTTTTGGTTTATCTTCGGTTATCACGAGCACTACATCCTTTTGGTTTCGTCGAATGCTCGTCTGTTTTTATCTGAAAACCGCCAGAATGTTTTAGCCCTAACGCGGAAGCTCAAGGCCAGCATTCACCCTCAATCATTCGGCTTTCCTTTAGATAGTTGGTTTCCAGTAAAAAATTTATACAATCTTATAACATGATATAAAGCGCCGTTTCGGGTTGTGTTTCAGCACCTGTCTTCAAGCGATTTGGGAATGTTGAAAAAGGGACGTTCCTTATTGTTCTCATAAGCCCAGTCGTTGCTGCCGGTCAGCAAGCTGGCATCAGTAAGTATTGCGGTGAGGCAACGGTCACGAACGGCTCGGCGATCAGATTACGCTTCACCAGCAGAAGCTGCTGATCCTGTGGATGGCTAAAGGCGTTGACGGTGCCGATGTGGAAATTGTTATGCAGCTCCCAGGAGAGTGCGAGTGGCTGATGAAGGATTTCGGGGTCAGGGTTTGGTGACGCGGTGAAAGTCCCGGAGGCGGTTTAGGTCAGGACAACAGGACAACGGCTTGACGCTGAGAAAGCGTGAAATGGTCGGGTATTTCCCCCTTCTTTTCGCCACTATCAGAATTTAGATCTGCCACTAAAAATGATGGATTACGTTGCGAATTGCGTGAAATTTCTGCGTACGTTTTCGCAGTTTGCTATTTTCACTCTCGCTGCGTTTTCTCCTGCCTGATTAAATATTCCGGTCATTTAGCGCGATACGAATGTGTTGCCCCACATCCGCATCGCTGATCACAATCACTATTTATAAGGAATAGTAATCATGACTGCCTTCAATTGTATTTCAGGCCATACAGAACCTAAAGCATCAAACTTCACCCAGCGCTATGCGACCGTGGGTTATGTGACCCGCACTCCAAATTATCGCCGCGTTCCAGCGATTACCCTGAAGGGCTGCTGGTTAAAAGAAGCGGGTTTTCCGATTGGTGTGCAACTGGATGTGAAGGTCACCTGGTGCCAGATTATTATCAGCTTCAAACCCAGGGACGTGATAAACGGGACGCGGGTGGGATCGATTAAGGATCTGGCTTCGCTGTCCGTGCAGCAGAGAAAGCGGGTGATGAAGGCGATTGGGCTGACTGAGTGGTAAGAGGTTGAGGGGGCTTGCTCCTGCGGAGGTGGGGGCAAGTGGGGTTTTAGGTTCATTTTCAATTTGTGAGAAAATAAGTCATACATTGTTGAATTAATTCCGTAGGAATTTATTAACAAAATCATTGTGCACGCCCTACTTAATCAACATCTCATTTTTAACAACCTTTATTTTCAGATAATTTTCATCAGAAGCCGTAGAGTTACCTCAACCTTTTGCATCAGATCTACCCACCGACAGACTAACAGGAAGAATAAAAAACGCTTAAGGTAACCACAATCAATATAAAAAACCACGAAATTAGATTACTAAAAAACAAATCAGCCACCCATTATTTTCATTACCAATGATATAGCCAAGCCTCTAAAAAAATCATACCATAACATCAACTAAACAAAGGTTGACTCATGTTTATATTAAAGCCCCAAAAAAAAGATATGATTACTTAAAGGACTAGAGCCACAATGAAAAAAAACAGCTTAAATATAATTAGAAAATATAAGTTTAATAAAAAAAGGAACAAAAAATACAGTCTTGATGAAACATTGAACCTGTCAACAAAAGCAGTTACAGTCATTCCTTTTTTGCTTATTTGTTTTGGTTCGGCTCAGCTATTTACTTTTTCCATTGCACATGGCATTTCCTTTACAGACTTACTTAAAGTCAGCATGTTGATGTCATTTGGAGCAATGTATCTAGTTATGATTATCACCTTAATCCTCATCGCTTCATCAGTAACATTACTCAACCATTCCCTTAACAAGGTTGTTAATAAAGAACTTATAGGGAAATCAAAATTCGATTTTTTAAAAGCCCATCCTAAAATTTCATTATCTCTTGTCAGTTTAATGCTTGGCAGCTGGCCTTTTGTCTTTCTAATTTATTCCGACAGTAAAAATTTATGGGTAAATTTCCTCTGCTATTTATTATCTTTAGCAATAATACTAGTTTTCTATCATAACTGCTTAACAACATCATTTATTGGTGGCAGCAACTCACCTAAAAATAAAATAATTAGCAGAACAAAAGTAGCAGCATTAGTATTAATACCATTATTCTCAATGTATGCCGTACTGTTTTTTTATTTGACATTTGATGTCCTCATCAAAAAAAACAATACATCTGACTACATGGGTATAATTTATCTCTCATTAGTATTAACTATAGTTAACTTTCTTTCATTATATATCCCAACGATTGAGAAGAGAAAAGAGGAAATTCCGACAACAACCTTAATGTTAACTTCCATATCGTTTCTCTTCTTATTACTGCCAGGTGAAATCTCCAACTATCCAGTTAATAAGTTAGTCAGAAGTGTCGGGCTTGGGTTAGAGCATCGTTGCTATTTAAAAAAAGAAATAGATAAAACCTCAATCCCAAAAGTGCTAAAACGGGAGGAAGGCAATATTGTCGAGCTTTCAGTTGTAATAAATATTGATAATATTTATTACTTATCCTACCTCGACGATGATGACTTTAAATCCAGTATTAGGTTCGTTGCGGCAGATCTGACCAGAGTGGGCTGCCCTGATAAGAGAGTACCAATGGCACAGAACCAGATGTAACTCATATGAAATTCAAATATTGACAGTTGACTTAATGAATAAACGCGGTCACTCTGATGGTTTCGTCCTCAACGCTACCTATAGCACCGAGGAACGGAACCAGTTTCGCAAGATTAGAACTAATATCACTATGGTTTTCCGCGCCTCGCTAAACCCCTTCCAGCACATATTCGATCGGATATAGATTTGTATAAAAATGCCACTGGTCTTATAAGAATATGCGCGCTTGTAAGATCATCGTGTTAAAAGATCTTGATGACGCCTTTGTCGAATTGAGTAGAAAACTCAGCCGTTACCAAATGCGATTGTGATTTCTGATTCATGACGTCATAAGCGATTGAATATCTTTCACCCGGTGAGAATTTAAATCCGAATAGTGGCAGGCATTCCCCTTTATCTACATAAACAGGTTTATCATCAAAGACTTTATGTAGCGTATCGTTTTTATCGCTGTTTATTTGAATAGCGGTAACCCGTTCCTCTGATTTTAGCGGCGACACTACACAAACCTGATTATCTTTAATAATCACTGAGGTTGATTCTCGCTCAGTCATTCTGTCACCCGGACCAGGGCACCCGGATAAAATAAATACTGAAGCCAATAAAATTTTACCCTTCATGGTTATCATCCTTTTCCCGTAACGATTTTCTGATAAAGCGACGATACATCCTGAATCCTGTCGTTTCCCCTGTACATCCCCATTCGCCCTAGTCTCTGATAGTAGCGCCATTTATCAGCACCATATACTAGTAGCAGCCAGTAATCAGCTAAAATGGATGCTTGTTGTTCAAGAGAATAATCAGTGAGCTTATTTTTATCAAGTTCATAGGTATAGTCAGCAGCCCAGCTAAAAGCGCCTCGTAGTCTGACCCACTGCCCGTTTTGATGCTGCCAGACATGCCCAAGTTCATGGATAAAAACGTATTTATCTTCAATAAGAACAGCGTTTGAAGAAAAATCCTCTTTATACATTGGTTTTCTGTACCACAACTCTCCATTTGGCGTCATAGCATAGTTTTGCTTCTGCAAACCAAACGGTAAATAGCTGTCACAATGAATCCAGATGCGATTATAGGCTACTGAATCACCAAAAATCCGGCGAGCCATCGCAATCTCACCTAACGTCATACGGCGTTGTGTCCCTTCTTCAGCTTGAGTGCTCATAATCAATCCTCCTTATGCATCAGCTCATCAATGATAGTTAGTCGTCCAATCCCCATCACGCCTTGGATTTGGTTTGATCTACTAATTTTTTGGCAGTTTGATGAAAAAATAACATACTTAACCTCAATTTTTTGCGACAAGTATTTTGCTTTGAATGATTCAGGATTTTGCGCCCAGTCCATAATCCTGATGAAGATATGACTAACATCTTGGTGTATTAATCAACGGCGAGCAGGTCAAATCACTTCTGCGTTGCCAATAAGCATGCCGTCACACTGCTGTGAAACCATCAGGTAACCACAGTAATCCACCAGCGAATCACACTCGCGCCTGATGGCAAGAGCCTACTCGTCAGTCTGCTGTTCAGACAGCAACTGATGAGCCCCTGCTGGTCAGCAAAGGGAGTATTAAGGTGGCGGATGATGACCTGTAACTCAGCCTCAATTTTTATCGTCATCAGTGGGTCACGTTCGTTCTCCGGAATAGCCCGTGAAAAGTTAAAAATGTCTCGGCACCGCGATATGTCTCCGCTGCGATCGCTGAAAGACCTAACGAAATTAATCGAGCAGATCACTTAACAACATGAAAACGGATAATTTACATATCTTTCTTTACGGGCTTAGGTACGAGCTGGGGATTCGAAAACAGGTAGTTCCTGTCTAGTGTTAGCTCATAACACTCTTTTTCGTTAACAGTAAGGTACATTTTGTCATGTTGCTTTGGCCCACAATCAGAAACAAACTGCGCATCCGCTAAAAGAGATACTTTCACAACGTATGGAATTGCGAAGGCAACAAGAATGTACAAGGGGGAGAGCACGATTATCAAGTGGTAGTAGTTTTTACATACTTTGTAGAACGTTGATTCTGAAACCCTATTAATTATTCTTCGACTAATAAATATTGAAAGAAAAGAGATGGATTGCATAATTACTATTGGAAATAATGCGCAAACCAAAACCAGTATATATATAAGGATAATGGAAACCGGAACAGCTAAAATCCCAGGAGAAAACTTCAGTTCACTTTCGTTTAAGGAGAAAAAATAGCTCAATAGCTTAGTTGAAAGAAGATATGAAACATACCAGATAGCAATATTGTAAAACTTGACGGCGATCGTGCTTTTGCCAAATCGCAAAACAACATCTTTGACATCATTAATTTTCCATAAACTCACAACATAGATTAACAGGTAAGCGAAAAAAATATGACCCTTGAATAAAAACAAAGCAGCCAAAGAATAAAAGACTAAGCCTATAAGTGCCTCACGCCTTTGGTAGATCCATTCATAAATATTACCAATGCTAATATGCAAAATAACTCCCTAAGATTTCGTTAAGAGTGGTTAAACATCAGTTCTCAAAGGTATCTAACGAAATATGTAGTTCATGACCAACTTACCTCCTATTAATCCCACCATTTTTGCAAAAAAATTATTTTATTATTCACTAATTCAGTCCGGTGGTATAGCCCATACTGTGAGCATCCCGTCAAAACGGCCCACTCACTTTTAGAGGTCTTCCGACATACTGATTATGTCACTGAGGAGATCACAATGCGTAAAGCCCGATTTATAGAGCATCAGATCATCACCGTTCTGAAGTCTGTTGAAGCCGGACGCATCGTCAAAGATGTCTGCTGCGAAGCGGGAATATATGAGGCTTCATACTATAAAGTATGGCGGCATTGAAGCCTCTGATGTCAAAAAGATGAAGGATCATGAGGACAAAAACCGCCGTCTCAAACAGATGTTTGCCGACCTGAGTCTGGAAAACCGCGCGTTTAAAGATGTCATTGAAAAAAGCGTTAAAACCAGCGATAAAGCGTGAGTTCGTCAGCTATATGAAAGAGATGTTTGCATTGCCCAGCGTGAAAACCTTCGACACGGATGATTCAGACTAATGAAAAAAGTAGCTCCGCTTGCCCGTTTGGTGAATCGTTCCGTTTTCGCTCTACCTGCTTCTCTGAGCCATTTGTAGTAATATTGTCCCCCTTGTGAGGCGTTTTGATTCTCAGGCCTGGCTTTGATGAAAAGGACAAAACGCAGTTTTGAATTTTTAGCAAATTAGTGGAAAAACGATGCGTCTTTTGGAATTGGCTGAACAGAATAGAAAAGAAGCGAACAAACTACTCAACCCCAAGACCAAATCAGCACTCGGTCAGTTTATGACTCCAGCCCCGATTTGTCTGTTCATGGCAAGTCTTTTCGACAACATCGAAAGCGAGGTTAAGTTACTTGACCCTGGATGTGGGGTGGGATCACTTTCCGCTTCATTCGTAGATCGAGCCTTGTCCTTGGGGGTTGAAAGGTTAGAGCTCGAGGTCTATGACATTGAAGAGGTGATGTTGCCATTCCTGGATAACACACTAAAATCATGTGCAAATGAGTTTGGAAAAAAATTCTCATTTAAAATCAACAAGAAAGACTTCATAATCGAGACAAGTCTGCGCATAGAAAACCTTTTCAACCCGGAAGAGATTGAAACGTACAGCCATGTCATCATGAATCCCCCATACAAAAAAATTCTATCCTCCAGCCCTCACCGCATCTCGATGAGCAATGCAGGCATAGAAACAGTCAATTTATATTCAGGATTTGTTGCTTTAGCGTTAAAACAGTTAAAATCCGGTGGGGAATTAGTGGCAATCATTCCTCGATCTTTCTGTAATGGCCCGTACTATCAACCTTTCCGGGAACAGTTGCTTTCGGAAACATCCATCAAGCATATTCACATTTTTGACACACGGAATACTGCATTTGCAGAAGATGAAGTTCTTCAAGAAAATATCATCATTCATTGCGTCAAAGGTGTACCTCAGGGTGAAGTTACGATCACTTCAAGCCCAACGTCTGATTTTCATCTTGATGAAGAAACTGGGCAAATAACAGCTACTGACATGACACAACGTAAGGTTTCAATCGATAAAATTGTAAACCCTACGGATAAACAGAAGTTCATACATATCGCAGCAAGCCCGCGTGAGCAGGACATAATTGAAAGATTGTCACCATTCACATCAACATTAGACGATCTAAAAATTCAGGTCAGTACAGGACCTGTTGTTAACTTTCGACTTCGAGACGATCTGCGCGAAAATTTAGATGCAGAATCCGTCCCGCTTCTTTTCCCCCAGCATTTAAACGGGAAAGTTCATTGGCCCCTCGACGGAAAAAAACCAAATGCTATAAGGGTGTCAGATTCATCACGCCCATGGCTCTGGAAAAATGAGGGCTACTTTCTGATCATTAAAAGATTTAGCAGTAAAGAAGAAAAACGTCGAATTGTAGCAACTTTGTATGACTCATCCCTTCCAGGTGAGTTGATAGGTTTTGAAAATAAAACCAATGTCTTTCATATTAAAAAAGCTGGTATGGACGCAGATCTTGCCCGTGGGCTTTATGTTTATTTGAACTGTACTTTATTGGACAAATACTATCGCCAGTTCGGTGGGCACACTCAAATAAATGCCTCAGACCTAAGATCGATCCACTATCCGCCACTGGAAATTTTGCGGAAAATGGGCAGTGTATTAGACAGTGAAGTACTTAGTCAGAATCAAATAGATGAAATAATTAATAGGGAATTAGATCTGATGACAGAAGGAAAAACGACTGATCCACTGAAAGCTCAAGAAAAAATAGAACAATCTCTTGAGATATTGCGTTTGCTTGGGATGCCACGCGCTCAGATAAATGAACGTTCAGCACTGACCTTACTCGCTCTACTTGACCTTCATCCTGATGGAGACTGGTCAAATATATTACGACCTATGATGGGTGTCACTCCGATCATGGATTGGTGTAGAGATGTATATGGTAAGGAATATGCGCCGAACACGCGTGAGACTTTCCGCAGACAAACACTGCATCAATTTTGTGATGGTGGAATTGCCCTATACAACCCTGATGAACCCAACCGCGCAGTAAACTCTCCCAAAGCCTGCTATCAAATAGCACCTGAATTGCATACCGTGCTGCTAACGTATGGTACACCTAAATGGGATGAATCACTCAAAGAGCACATGGGAAGCATATCTACCTTGGTTGAACAGTATGCAATGGCAAGAAAAATGGAAATGATCCCTTTGAAGCTGAACGATGGAACGGAGCTCATTTTAAGCCCAGGTGCCCACAGTCAGTTAATCAAGAATATCATTGTTGAGTTTGGCCCTCGCTTCGCTCCAGAAGCCGAAGTTATATACATCGGTGACACTGGAGCGAAGGAGGATCATTTTCGCAAGGAGCGACTTGCAGAGCTGGGGGTAACAGTTAACCGCAAAGGAAAACTGCCTGATGTTGTTCTCTATTGGGAAAAACGTAATTGGTTACTGTTAATCGAATCAGTCACTTCTCATGGCCCAGTTGATGGAAAACGCCGCGGTGAATTAGCGAAATTATTTGCGAATGCAAAACCGGGGTTGGTTTATGTTACGGCGTTTCCAGACCGTAAAGTAATGGCTAAATACCTTATGGATTTATCTTGGGAAACAGAGGTTTGGGTGGCTGATGCACCAACTCATATGATCCATCTGAATGGTGATCGATTCCTGGGTCCACATAATACGTAAAGTAAAAAGAACGAGCATTTAAGGAGCCTGACGCTGGCTCCATTTTTTTAAAATCTGCAAATGGCATCGCGTCCAATCGCAGCAGATCAGAATCGTATGGCAGGAGAAGGGACATCATCACCCCTTTGTAGTTAGCTCAACTCAGTTAAATTTCCTGACCTATGCGACAATTTTCAACTCAGCCTCTTCTGCTTTCTTCCGTTCGAGCCACGTTTTGCCCTCTGGTGTCGACAGAAATTGACGAGCATCGATTTTACGGTTGTTGCGTTTGGTTGCCGCTGCATTTTTCACCATGATTGCCTCCAGAACGGTCCTCCGCTGGTCCACAAAGGCAGGCTAAAGAAAATCGCAGTGACAGATCCAGATGCAAAATCCCCTACGAAATGGTGCCGAAGGCAATAGTTTTTACGCCATTTTGTGGCTAGTAATGCTGAACATATCTGGACCAATCAAGTAAAAAAGATTTACTGGAAACCCTTCACACCCTACACCCTTGAATTTTATTCTTAAAGTCATCAAATTAAGCGATGAAGCAATGATGAATAATAACCACCGATGTACACCACGGATGAACATCATCATGAAACCTATTAGGTCCTTAATAGATATCATTTATTTATAGCTAGAATCAATATTCTCAAACTATTGAAATTACCAATTCAAATGTAAATCCTTTTTCTTTTTTTACAAAAAACTCTTTTCTTGTGGTTATTTTGTAATTTTTATATTTTATTAAATTTGGAAAATCATCAAATAAGGAAAATTTAAGTGAAATTTCGGAACCAAGTGATTTTAAAATTAAGATATCGGCGATTTCATGAATGGTTTCTCGGGTTTCATTAGAAAGAGGCATGTTATTAATATGAGCTCTAACTTTAAGAGACCTTGCTACATTTTCCGTCCCGTTAATAGAAAAATCAACATTATCTTTAATTAATTTATTTTCGCCAATTTCTATCATTTTACTGCTAGATACCCATGTATCAAAACTGAGATGATAGTCATTCATCGTTATGTTTTTCTCTAAGAGAAAGTCCTTTGCTAGAAATGGTGACCAACCTTCGCTTGGCAACACCAATGGAGGGTTAGCCTCTAATTTCTTTCTCTGAAGGATTTTTTTAATGCGCAGCTTAATCTCACCTTCACTCTTAAAAGGGTTTTGACCCACATCACGTACGAATATATTTAACGCATCAATATCATTGCGAAAATAAATAATTGCAAGTTTAGTGGCTTCTTTGTACAAAAAATGATTATTTGTACATAACTTTAATGACACCAAATTCCTTTCATAATTAACATAAAGATGAAGAAAATACAAAAATGGCATGTATATTACAGATAACATCATGGGGATTAAAAGCTCAGTAAAGTTAAACCACGTAAAAGTCTCTTTATATGAAAGAATAGAAATATATATTGAGTGAGCAAAATAAAAAACCACAAAAAGACTAATGACTGAACATAAGAAAGTGCTTACCCTTTTTGTTTCTTCTTTTTCCCGACCTACGATCACCATACCGCTCAATATAAAAATAACGGGAAAAAATAAAAATTCAGTAAAAAAAGAAAAACTTTGCAATTCAAGCAAAAAAGTCAGCAAAACACTTAGTTTTAAATTATCTTTAAACTTATCCCTGAAGTATTTTTTTGCGTAACTTACATTAACAACCTCGAATATTGTCAATAAAGCATAACTGACAAACCATACCAATGTTGATTTTAAATTTAAAATACTCCACACCCCTAACTGATGAAGCAATACAACCTCTAAAAACACCCACAGAACTAATATAAGAAACACCTTGACAACGGCTTTATTTTTTATTATCAATAATATATCTAAAATTGACATACGAGTAGGTTTGTAAAAAAGACACAATAAAAAACCTATTAACATCCATGTAAGTACTGCATATTCTCTACCATTGAGATCCATGAGCTACCCGCTTTCATAAACATAATTATTAAGTGTTACATTATAGTTACACCATTGCATATTCAAATTTTATAAGCTTAAAAAAACCGGCTTTCGCCGGTTCTGGTTGTCATGCTGCGTTCAGATCGTCGCACTTTGGCAGCTAGTCGGAGCTGCTTTCGTCCGTCAGCCCGAGGTTGGTCTGCATCCCGAGCTTCGTGCGCCGCTTCAGATAGCTTTTCCCGTACTCGCGCATGATGCTCTCCAGCGCCTGGCTGAAGGTCTTCATGCTGAGCGGGTTACGATAGCCATTGGCCTCCATGTACGCCAGATAGGCGTGATACAGGTAGCGCTTCGGCTGTAAGGGCCGGATGCTGGCGTTACCCATGTGCAGGCCGTTCGGCTCGGCGGTCGCGAACAGATAGCCGCAGAAGTCCACCATCGGGTCGGCGTCGCGCTTGATGCGCATGGCCTCGCCGGAGTTCTGCTGCTGCTGAAGCAGCGCGCGGGCGTCCTGCGGGTTGCTGAAGCGCTGCATCAGCTGGCGCACGATGACGGGGCCAGCACCGCCTGTATCTTCTCCTTCAGCTGCGGGTCGCGCTCGTTTGCCGGGATAATTTCCGCGAAATGCAGGATGACGCGACAGCGTGACACGCCCCCGCTGCGGTCGGTGAAGCGCATGGGGTTGTTGTTCACGGCCAGAATCACCGCCGGAATGTGGGTTGAGTAGGCGTCGCGTTACTTGGGGCCAACGGACACCGCATCGCCGCCGGTAATCGCCTTGATGCCCGCGCCGTCAACCGGACACGCTTCCGATAGCTGCTGGAGCAGAACGGCGGCACCGTCACGCCGGAGATGAAGGCGCTGCGTGCGGAGTATCTGGAGCAGCAGGAAACGGCGACCGGGCTGGCCGGGCTGATTACCCAGAGATAAAAGCAGCTGCCGGGGCTGGCCGACGTGACCGGGCAAAAGGCTCACGCTTACATCACCTGCCATGAGCGCATCATGGACGAGCGCATCGATGCGCTCATTGATGAATTCTTTCTCTTCCACGCCATTGAGCTGACCAGCCTGCTCAGAATGAAATATAGCCAGTTTGAACGGTATGGCTCCCCCCATGCGCCGGGCGTACTTGAAGGGGCAAACGATGCAGACACGCTGTACCGTGGATATATTATGAAACTGATGATGAGCTGGACGAATACAAAGCTGCCGCTGATGTTTCGTGATGATGTTATCAGCCTTGCTGGTCCCTACCCCTTCAGGGGTGCCGGAACTGACCGGCGTCAGCGCAGGCGGTTCCCCGGCCAGAAATAACGCCTCAGCCCGGCACCTGCCGGGCTTTTTTACGTCTGCTGCGTGAGTGCATGTTTATGCTGCATGAAAACTCATGAGTCTCAGGCACCCAAAAGCGGCAGCAAAGACCAGTGGCGGCGCGGCCCGGAGCCACTCATGCAGGTGCATGAAAACCGCTACATGAAGTGCGCAGGCGTGGCGGGGCTACGAGTGCGCGCAACGCATTAAAATGCTGTCTTGAGAGCTTAGAAAACGATAGCATGAGACTGTGTTTTTAACGTTATTGAGAACAAAGGAATCGCCGTGAACATCAATCCCAGCAACATTCAATATCAGAAAAATAAAATAATTTCAGATGCGATCAGGATCTTAGATGGCTCACCATTAAATTTAGAAGAAGCTGAAATATTCTTCGAATTTCCTTTGTACAAAGGTGACGACGATAATTTAGTTGTATCTCAGTTGTTGATGATAAGCCCTATTTATGGAGTGGTAATATTTTACATCTCAGAAGCAACATCTTATAGTATTAAAACGCTTAAAGATGACAATAAGTCATTGGATCGAGTTGCCAGCTATATAGTTTCAAGGTTAATTAAAAACGACAAATTAAGAAACGGTTATATGGGCTTTAATATCCCTATTAAAACTGTGCTATACGCCCCTTTATTGGCAGATGATGATATAAATGATTTTGAATCAAGTAATGAAGTTGTTTGTACAGAAGCATCCTTTATAGAGACTATTAATAGTAGTTATAAGAAATTTAGCCGACAGCTTTTCTTGGAATCTATATCCACGATTCAAGGTGCTAAAGGTTTATTACGACCTGAAGATAGAAACTTAGAAAACCTTTCTGACGATTCTAAAGCTGTAAAAATAAGCAAGGTCGAATCCAAGATACTTCTCTTCGACCGAGATCAACAGGATGGTTATATTCCTGCTCTCAACGGCCCGCAACGAATACGTGGACTTGCAGGCTCAGGAAAGACAGTAATTCTTGCAATGAAAACAGCACAAACTCTTTTGAGAGATGATAAAGCAACAATATTGTACACCTTCAGTACCAAAAGTCTCTATCAACATGTACAAAGACTAATTCAAAGGTTTTATAGAGAATTTCATGATGACTCAACGCATTTAGACCGAGTTACTGTTATGCATTCATGGGGAGGCAGATCCAATGCAGGTGTATACTATGAAGCATGCCAAGCTTTTAATCACCCCTTTCTAACATTTCCCGCAGCCCAATCGATGCGACCTCTTGGTATGGATGCTTTCGAATATGCATGTAAGGATTTACTTGACAAAGTTAATATAGAACCGCTTTACGACTATGTTTTTGTTGATGAGGCGCAAGATTATAATATATATTTTTTGAGACTATGTACGAAACTAGCAAGAAATAAACAAGTAATATTTGGTGCGGATGTTTTCCAAAATATATTCCAAAAAAGAACACCAACAGCAGCAGATATATTTGATGATGGAACGCAATTCTTAAGCGATAAGTTTCTTGAAGTATGTTATAGAACGCCACTTTCCATATTGGTATGCGCCCATGCAATAGGTCTGGGTGTGTATGGAAAGCAGGCTCAAAAAATTGAGACCGTAAGATACTGGAAGGATCTTGGTTATAATGTACTATCGCGTTCTGAAGGTGAGTTTGAGGAGTTAGAAGATGTAGATGTAGTCAGAACAGTGCAAAAATCTCCAACATTGTCTGATGAAGAAGCACGAGAGATTCTAACTTATAACTTTAATTCTAAGGATTTAACTGCTGAAGTAAATACGATATGCGCATCTATTATTAATGATATAAAAAGTGAAGGCCTATTACCCGAAGATATTCTGGTAATATGTGCCGATGATTATAACTGTAATAGTTACTTTAATAACTTAAGTAGCCTTCTAAACGATCATTCGATCCCAACAAATAATGTTCACGCGGATAAAATTAGCATTAGGGATTTCCGAGTTAAAGGCCGTGTCACTTTAAGTACAATACACAAAGCTAAGGGTAATGAGGCGTACTCTGTTTATGTTGTTGGCGCTGATTTTTTGAGTCATAACCTAAATATTAGAAATAGGAACCTGCTATTCACTGCGATGACAAGAACTAAAGGATGGCTGTATATATCTGGCATAGGTGAAGGTACAAAAGGATTGGAAGCAGAATTAAACAAAGCGCTTGATAACGTCCCTAACATAAGATTCAAATACCCATCAAAAGAAGAGGCAATGCAAATTGAGCATGACATAAAGCATGCCGAAAATATAGACTCAAAGGATCTCACAGAGCTTGAAAATATTATAGAGAGATTCGGTAGCTTTGATAATATGAAAGCATTTTTTGAGGAACAAAATGCTAGAAAAGGGAAAAAGAAATGAGTTTAACTAAGGATTATAGTTCTTTAAAGGCCGCTATTAATATACTTAATGCAGCAGAGTTATTAGCGCATCCAAACGAGAGTTTGGTTTATGATAGTGGATATGCTAAAAGAGTCAGAGGGCTGACTTATAAAGATTATTGGAATTTCCATATGGAAAATTTTTACTATCATTGCATGCTTAAAGACAACAGTTTATTTCTTTATGAAGAATCAAGTTATCGCTTTATAATGTCACCCATATCAGTTCCCACCGAGGAACAGTATATATATGGGGAGTTAGGCGATGTATGGGACTCTTTTACTGATGATGAAAAGTTAATCTATCGGAGTTCAACATCATTTACTTCTGAATATGAAAAATTTCTTGAAACAACATCAGATTACAAAAGCTCTACCCCAGTAAGATTAGACAAACATCCCCACCAGTATAACAAGCATGATCATCCAGCACATCATTTACACATCGGTTACGAAAATGAGTCTAGAATGCCAGTGAAAAGGGTTCTCAATGTATATGCATTTACTACTTTCATAATTTCCACATTCTATCCTAAAGGCTGGACGAAGCTTATTGATAATTCATTTTTCGATAAAGATAGTATAGGTAAAATAAAAATGGATTTAGAAACCATAAATAGAATATATGCCGACAAATGGTGCATGGATAACGAAGAGACCAGATTGTATTTAATCTAAACAACCCTTGAGTTAAAGTATTATAAGGCTATTTATAATATTAAATATTTATAGCTTTTAGTTTTGAGTGATCATAGAGGCTAATTTGGTTTTTTTCCATACTCATCCAAATAATCAGCCCACCATTGGATCATTAATCTGCGTTCATCTAAATACTCTGAAGTATGGATATATACAGCGCGAACATTGTTACGTTCTGAGTGACTTAACTGGCGTTTTATTGAGTCATCACTCCATAAACCTGACTCTTCCAAAGCACCACGTGCCATCGTCCTGAAACCATGACCACAAACTTCAGTTCTCGTGTCATAACCCATCGCACGTAAAGCATTATTAACAGTATTTTCGCTCATAACTTTTTTGGGATCGTGATTGCTTGGAAAGAGCCTCTCATTGTCACCGCTTAATTGCTTTAGCTTTTCCAATAAGACTAAAACCTGCCGGCTTAGTGGTACTAGATGCTCCTCTTTCATCTTCGTGCCTCGGTGGGAATAACGAACCCCTTCTATTTCTTTTCGCTGTGCTGGTATCCGCCACAAGGCTCTTTCAAAATCAAACTCATCCCACCGGGCAAAGCGCAGCTCACTCGAACGAACAAAAGTTAATAATGAAAGCTCTACAGCAATGCGCGTCATAATTCGTCCACGATATGCGGCAAGGCGCGCAAGAAACTCAGGAAAGCGGCTGAAGGGCAAATCAGGATAATGTCGGGCCTTGACCGTAGAAAGTGCTCTGGCCATGTCAACAGCAGGGTTAGATTCAATGTAATGGTTCTGCACGGCATAGCGCATTACAGATGTAACACGCTGCTGAAGACGCTGAGCTACATCATGCCTGCCACTGGCATCAACGGTCTTAATAGGTGCTAAAAGCTGGCTGGTTTTCAGTTTACGAACATCTGCCAAACCGATATGAGGGGAAATATATAGCTCAAGATAGCGAATGACCCGTAAACGATGGTCATCACTCCAGCGCTTGTTACTCGCATGCCATTCGCGGGCGATCGTTTCAAAAGTATAAGCTCCGGCGTTCTCAGCCTAAGCTTCTTTCTGTTCAGCCTTGGAGGTCAATACCCTGCCCTAGCATCTTTCTAGCTTCGTCACACTTAGCACGTGCCTCAGCAAGCGTCACTGTCGGCCAGACGCCAAAGGCAAGCCGGTCTTCTTTTTTTTCGGCTGGCCGTCGGTACTTCATAAGCCAGTACTTTGATCCTTTGGTCGTGACCTCAAGGTACAAACCGCCACCATCAGCCATTTTATAGGTTTTTCTTTAGGTTTAGCAGTATCGACCTGACGGGCATTCAGCTTCATTTTGGGGGCACATTTCTTATCGAAGTGGGGATGCCCCCAGCGGGGTCTGGATTGCAACGGATGTGCTCGGACGATACCGGATAACAAAATCAGTATTAACTTTGATTTTAAAGGTTTTTTGGATTTCCTAGGACGAGAATGTACAGGATAATGGTGCCGAAGGCCGGACTCGAACCGGCACATCTTTCGATGGTTGATTTTGAATCAACTGCGTCTACCGATTTCGCCACTTCGGCACTGAAGAGGATGCGGAAAACGTTGGCGATTATACCGTTACGTGCCCGGCGCGCAACTCTATTCCGCTGTGTTGTGCGCTAAGCGGCGAAAAAACACACGGAACCGGATAAACCCGCACTTTACCACCGCCAGAATCCTCCCAAACCGCCTTCCCCTCGCCATTTCGTCGGAACTTTCTCATCCGCACCGCCTCTTAGCAACACGAAGCACTAAACCCAATCGAGGTCGAAATGAAAAAGCGCCATATCGCCTGCGCCCTGGCAGCCCTGCTGCTGGCGGGCAATGCGTCAGCCGCAAGCTGGCAGGATCAACTGAGCAGTGCCGCCAACCAGCTCAGCCAGCAAAACAACGGTGCAGCAGGTCAGCAGAACGGCGGGCTGTCGATGTCCTCCATTACCAGCCTGCTGAACAGCAACGACAAAGCCATGAGCGCCAACAGCATGACCAATGCCGCCGGCGTGATGCAGTACTGCGTGGAGCACAACGTGGTGAAAAACAACGTGCAGTCGGTAAAAGACCAGGTGCTGAGCAAACTGGGCCTGAACACCACGGCGGCACAGGCGCAGAAACCGGATTACACCCAGGGCGTAGCCGGGCTGCTGAACACCGGCAATGGCCAGCAGCTGAACCTGCAAAGCCTCAGCAACTCGCCGATGGGCGAGAAGCTCAAAACCAAAGCCTGTGACGTGGTGCTGAAGCAGGGTAAAAACTTTATCTCCTGACCGTCGCCTGCCAGCCCCGCGCTGGCAGGTTTATCGCCCTTCCCTTCCGCCTGTTTACCGCCTGTCAGCACCCCGCCCGCTGTCTGTATCATCTTGTATCGCAACACGTTAAGTCATAAGTTTTCCTTCCTAATGCGTTGAGCGTTATAGTGATGTTTTGGATTTGAACAGGACGGCACGCATGAAAGGTATCAACATCGCAATTTACTTTGATCCAGACCTGATCACAGCCTGCGTAAATGCGTCAGAAGGGAGCTATGTAAACAAAAAGTTCGAGTACGACGATGGGGTGATCGAAGAGATCTACCAGTGGCTCGAAGAGTACGATCCCAACCGCACGCATATCTGCCTGATTGAAAACGAAAGCGCTGAGCTGCTGGCCGACGAACTGGTGGATAACGGTTATCACGTCCATCAGGTCACTATCCACCAGCTGCTGACCTGGTTCGCCGCCGAACCACCCAAGTCCCCGGATGGCACGCCGATGCGCCTGATGCTGCGCTACATGGCAGAAGAGCATCCGCGCGAATATGAATCCCGCACGCCGCAAACCGAAGCGTTAATGGAGATGTTCGACGAGCTGGATGCGCTGGAGATGGTGGAAGACAACGAAGACGAAGACAACCTGCCCGCCGACCTGCTGCGCAGCATGAAGAAGCATAAAATCAGCGCCAGCGATGCGGCACAGCGCCTGATCCCGGACGTGAACGAACGCATCCGCGAGCACCTGATGCAGTACCCGGAGCTGATGACGCCGGAAATTCTGCAAGACTTCTTCCCGGAGCTGCTGGAAGCGCTGGAACGGCCTAAACACTAAGCGGAATAAGGCATGCTGGAGTTAATCAAAGCTGTCGGGTTGGGACTGGTAGTAATCCTGCCGCTCGCCAACCCGCTCACCACCGTGGCGCTGTTTTTGGGCCTGGCCGGTGAGATGAATTTTCGGGAGCGCAACCGTCAGGCCCTGCAGGCGAGCATCTATGTTTTCGCCATCATGATGGTGGCCTGGTATGCGGGCAGCGCGGTGCTGCATACGTTCGGCATCTCCATTCCGGGGCTGCGCATCGCGGGCGGACTGATTGTGGCATTTATTGGTTTTCGGATGCTGTTTCCGGCGAAGCCGGTGGGCCATTCGATTGAAGCCAAACACAAGCACGATGAGCTGGAAACCGCGCAGGAGCCGGTGAACATCGCCTTTGTGCCGCTGGCGATGCCCAGCACCGCCGGGCCGGGGACGATCGCGATGATCATCTCCTCGGCCTCTACCGTGCGCAGCGGGGTGGATTTTCCGGCCTGGGTCATTAACGTCGCGCCGGTGTTGACGTTCCTGGTGGTGAGCGTGATTTTATGGATTTCCCTGCGCAGTTCAGGGGCGATTATGCGCCTGGTGGGCAAAGGCGGCATCGAGGCGATCTCGCGTCTGATGGGCTTTCTGCTGGTGTGCATGGGCGTGCAGTTCATTATCAACGGCGTGCTGGAAGTGATTCACAACTTCCACTGACGATCTGAGCCGCCCTTAACGGGCGGCTTATCAGCTAAGACGAAACTGGCATAGCTCAGAACAAACCGGCATTTTGACCTGCTCTGCCGCGGGTTACAGTAGGGTTATCAATCATTAAGGATAACCGCCATGCGCAAACCGCTGCTCCTGCTTACCGCCCTTGCTCTCTCCTCTGCCGCCCACGCGGCAACGCCGAAAGATACGTTCGTGGTCGCCGTGCCGCTGGACGGCATTATCAGTTTTGACCCGGCGGAAAGCTTTGAAACCGTCAGCAACAGCAGCCTGCGCAACATCTACCAGACGTTACTGGAGCCGGACCATCAGGATCCGCAGAAGCTGTCCCCGCTGGCGGCGCTGCGCTGGCAGCCGGGTAAAACCCCACACAGTCTGGTGTTCGACCTGAATCCGCAGGCGCGTTTTGCCAGCGGCAATCCGTTAACGGCGCAGGATGTGGTGTTCTCCTTTACCCGCGCGGTGAAGCTGAACAAAGCGCCCTCATTTATCCTGAGTGAATTTGGCTGGACACCGGAGAACATCGACCAGCAGTTCACCGTGATCAACGATCATCAACTGGAACTGCGCTGGCCGGCACAAATCGGGCAGGATCTGGCCTTGCGCCTGTTGACCGCGCCGGTCTCCTCCATTGTCGACAGCAAGCTGGCGCAGTCGCATGCCGTCAGTAATGACTACGGCAACAGCTGGCTGAAAACGCACTCAGCGGGCAGTGCGGCCTATGCGATCAAACAGTTCGTGCCCCTGCAGGCGCTGGTGCTGGAAGCCAATCCCAACAGCACGCAGAAAGCGCACCTGAAACGGGTGCTGCTGAAAGGCGTAGCCGATCCGGGCACCCGTCGTCTGTTGATCCAGCAGGGCGATGTGGATGCGGCCTACCAGTTGGGGCCGGATCAGCTGGCCTCGCTGAAAAGCGATCCCAATGTGCACATCGCGGCCTTTCCTTCCAGCCTGATCTACTACCTGGGCTTTAATACCAAAAGCACGCAGCAGCCTGCGCTGGGTAATCCGGCCTTATGGCAGGCGGCGCGCTGGCTGGTGGACTACGACAGCCTGGCGAATCAACTGCTGAAGGGGCAATATCGCGTGCACCAGAGCTTCCTGCCGCAGGGCTTTGACGGCGCGCTGGAGACCAAACCGTTCCACTACGATGTCGAGAAGGCCAAAGCGATCTTAGCCAAAGGCGGCATTAAGCCTGGCGCGCATATCGCGCTGACGGTGGTGAATCAGCCGCCGTATATCGATATTGCCCAGGCGCTGCAGTCGAGCTTTGCCAAGGCGGACGTGAATCTGGATATCCAGCCGGTGGCGGAATCCGAGCTGTGGAGCAAGATGCGCAGCCGTCAGTTCGAATCCATCTTTACCTACTGGGGCGCGGACTATATCGACCCGAACACTAACGCCAGTACCTTCGCCTATAACGTGCCAAACGGCAGCAAAACGCTGGCCTGGCGCGTGGGCTGGGATATTCCGGAGCTGAGCGCCCTGACCCGTAAAGCCGCCGGAGAAAGCGATGCCGCGAAGCGCCGGGCCGATTACGTCTCGCTGCAACAGCAGCTTCAGCAGAACTCGCCTTACGTGGTGATGCTGCAGGGCGAGGTGCAGGTCGCGCTGCGTAAGAACGTGACGCATGCGCAGCAGGGCATTGGCGTGACGCTGCTGAATTTTGAAGAGGTGCAAAAGTAAATTTCCGGGCGGCAGCACGCAAACTTTACTGACGGCTGCCGCCCCGCTGGCTATGCTTGACGCATGACTGACTATTTGTGAGTACTGCGCTATGACCGATCCCCTGCTTATCGCCCAAACCCCTGACGTTCAACTGCATTTGCTGCCGCAGATGGCAAACCGCCACGGCCTGATCACCGGTGCGACCGGCACGGGAAAAACTGTGACGCTGCAAAAGCTGGCGGAATCCTTTTCGTCGATTGGCGTGCCGGTATTTATGGCGGATGTGAAAGGCGATCTAACCGGTGTGGCGATGGCAGGCCAGAGCAGTGAAAAGCTACAGGCGCGGCTGGCCAGCATCGGCGTGACCGACTGGCAACCGCAGCGCAATCCGGTGGTGCTGTGGGACATTTTTGCGGAGAAAGGCCATCCGGTGCGCGCAACCGTGTCGGATCTGGGCCCGCTGATGCTGGCGCGGCTGCTGAACCTGAACGAGGTGCAGAGCGGCGTGCTGCAGATCATCTTCCGCATCGCCGACGATCAGGGCCTGCTGCTGCTGGATTTTAAAGACCTGCGCGCCATGACGCAGTACATCGGCGATAACGCGAAAAGCTTTCAGACGCAGTACGGCAATATCAACAGCGCCTCGGTGGGTGCGATCCAGCGCGGGCTGCTGGCGCTGGAAGAACAAGGCGCGGAGCACTTCTTTGGCGAGCCGATGCTGGAAATTAGCGACTGGATGCGCGTCGACAGCGACGGCAAGGGCATCATTAACATCCTGTCGGCCGAGAAGCTGTATCAGATGCCAAAGCTATATGCGACCAGCCTGCTGTGGATGCTGTCAGAGCTGTATGAATACCTGCCGGAAGCGGGCGATCTGGACAAACCGAAGCTGGTGTTCTTCTTTGACGAGGCGCACCTGCTGTTTAACGATGCGCCGCCGGTGCTGCTGGAGAAGATCGAGCAGGTGATCCGCCTGATCCGATCCAAAGGCGTAGGGATCTGGTTCGTGACGCAGAATCCGGCGGACATTCCGGATACGGTGCTGGGCCAGTTAGGCAACCGGGTGCAGCATGCGCTGCGCGCTTTTACGCCGCGCGATCAGAAAGCGGTGAAAACCGCCGCCGAAACCCTGCGCGCCAATCCGGCCTTTACGACCGCAGAGGCGATCCAGGCGCTGGGCACCGGCGAAGCGCTGATCTCCTTTCTGGATGCCAAAGGCAGCCCGTCGGTGGTGGAACGGGCGATGGTGATCGCTCCCGGCTCGCGCATGGGGCCGGTGAATACGGACGAGCGCAACGGGCTAATCAACCATTCTCCGCTGTCGGGCAAATACGACACGGAAATCGATCGGGAATCGGCTTACGAACGTCTGCAACAGGGCGTGCAGGCCGCCAGTGACAAGGCCAATGCGCCCGAAGCCAAAGGCAATGCCATAGCGGTCGACGACGGTATTCTGGGGGGATTAAAAGAGATCCTGTTTGGCAGCACCGGTCCGCGTGGCGGCAAGCGGGATGGCGTGGTGCAAACCATGGCAAAAAGCGCGGGACGACAGATTACTAACCAGATTATTCGCGGCGTGCTGGGCAGCCTGTTTGGCGGTCGCCGTCGCTAAAGGTCGGTGGCAGCCTGGCTGCCACCTTAACGCTACTTGTGTTTCCAGCTGGTAGACACCGGGTTGGTGACGGTGTTCTTTTCCTGCGTGTAGGTGCCGTTCTGCTGGGCAATCGCCTCGCCGGTATCGACAATCGCGTTCTGGATAAACACGTTCTGCTTATCGCCGCGCACAAAGGTCAGCTGATGGAAGGCGGTCTTGTTGCCCCAGTCGGTGGACGGCAGCGAGATAAAGCGCACCGTGAAGGTCTCATCATCGAACTTGCCCTGCATCACGTACACGCCGTAATGGTTTTCCCCCTGCGAGATGATTTTATAGGTGCCGTTGTCGTAGTAATAAATTTCGGCATCGGGGAAGGGTTTTTTGTCGTACATTTTACGGTAATGCAGAACCTGCTTAATGGTGGGCTTTCCGAAGCTGACGGTCAGATTTTTTCCATCGGCAGAGGTGGTCAGCCCTTCTGCGTGCGCGCCGATGCCACTCATTAACATCAACAGACTTGCGGTTGCCGTTGCGATTGCTTTCACGTGAATTCTCCTGGTCTGGTTCCATGGATAGGGTGCGTCAACGTACGGAGACTGCTCCCGAAATGTACACTGCTGTAACTGTTTATAAGAGTGGTAATTTTTAATGTTATTAGTTTTTAGGAACAGTCTGATGAGCACATCGCCCGACATGTTAAGACAGGCCGGTTTAGTGCCAGACTTAACTGCGCTTTTCGGCCTGGATCGGGCAACGTTGACTTACTCAGCAGGCAAGCTGCTAAGATCAGGATATGGATAAACAACGCGAATTAAAACGGACCAAACGCCTGGCGCTCTCGCTGCTGCTGCTGGCCGCCATCACTTTTGTTGTCACGCTGTTTCTGCCGCCCAACTTCTACGTCAGCGGTATCAAAGCCATTGCCGAAGCCGCGATGGTCGGGGCGCTGGCCGACTGGTTTGCGGTGGTGGCGCTGTTTCGCCGCGTGCCGGTGCCGTTTATTGCCCGTCATACGGCCATCATTCCGCGCAATAAAGATCGCATCGGTGAGAATCTGGGCCGCTTTGTGCAGGAAAAATTTCTGGATACCGATTCGCTGCTGAATCTGATCCGCCGCCACGATCCGTCGCACATGCTGGCGACATGGCTGAGCGCGCCCGGTAATGCCGATCGGGTCGGTCGCCATCTTTTGCAGGTGATGCGCGGCTTTCTCGATCTGACGGATGACGCACGCATCCAGCACTTTATGCGCCAGGCGGTGCACAAGGCGATCGGCAAGGTGGATCTCAGCCAGACCGGCGCGCTGATGCTGGAAAGCCTGACCAAAAATAACCGCCATCAGGAGCTGCTGGATGCCGCGATCGATCAGCTGCTGCGGCTGCTGGATAAACCCAGTACCCGGGAATTTATCGCTAACCAGCTGGTGCGCTGGCTGAAGCGCGAGCATCCCATCAAGGCCAAAATGTTACCGACTGAGTGGCTGGGCGAGCACAGCGCAGAACTGGTGGCGAATGCGGTGGATTCGCTGCTGGATGATGTGGCGCTGGATCAGGGCCATGAACTGCGGCTGGGCTTTAACCGCGCGGTAGATCGCCTGATTGAGAAGCTGAAAAACGATCCGGAAATGGCGGAACGCGCCGAGGTAATTAAAGGCTGGCTGAAAGACGATCCTACGCTGAACCGCTATATCGGCGAGCTGTGGGGCGATCTGCGCGACTGGCTGAAAGCGGATCTCAACAGCGAGGCGTCAAAAGTGCAGGACAAGGTTCGTCAGGCGTCGCTGTGGCTGGGCGAAACCCTCGCCGCCGATGAAGGGCTGCGCAGCTCGATGAATCAGCATCTGGAAGACGCTGCCCGTAGCGTTGCGCCGGAGTTCGCGGCGTTCCTGACGCGCCATATCAGCGACACGGTGAAAAGCTGGGATGCGCGCGATATGTCGCAGCAGATCGAGCTGAACATCGGTAAGGACCTGCAGTTTATCCGCATCAACGGCACGCTGGTGGGCGGCACCATCGGGCTGGTGCTGTATCTGCTATCGCAGATTCCGGCGCTGCTGCCGGTGGTGAAAGGCTGGCTGGCCTGATTTAACACTGCCCTGTTCTGCTTAATTCAACGACATGATTAAAGGGAGGTAAACATCACCTCCCTTAGGTGCGGCCTGAACGTGATTTACCTGAAGGACTTCACGATAATTTCAAGCAGTTGCAGTAGTGCAACCATGAGCTTCAGAAATACGCGAGCGATTTCTATCCATCTCATACGCTGGCTCCTGTGGTCAGGAGCACTTACAGCCTGCGTACCTTTCCGCTGCCTGTAACAGGCTGATTAGGTTGATAATGCATGATGTGCCCCTGGAGGTTAAGGCACTGACGGCACCACCCGTTGCAGCCAGGACTTGTCGGTCATGAAACGCATCTTTCACAGCACGGTGCGGCCTCAGAGCACATCAACATCAACCTGGAAAAGCATAACAAAAACACTGTATAAATAAACAGAAAAATACAATGATTGCGAGCGAAGCCTCAAACCAATCCAGTCAGAGCGTACAATAAAGCATCACCTGCTTGCACCATGCCGGATTAATTCGTATAGTTCAAAACGTTGATAATGCATGATGTGCACCGCACGCAATCGTGCTGACGTAAACAAAAAACCTCGCCTCACCCGCGGGGTTTTTTGTTGTCTGCGCCAGAGAATAAACGGCGGTTATGCCTGATCCAGCGCCGCCTGCGCCACGGCCATAAACTGTTTTACCCTGTCCCGGTCCACGTCGTTCCACCAGACGCCGTCCACCTTGAGCGCGCTGGCCACAATCACGCCCTGGGTGCGCCCCAGAATCTGGCAGACATTGGCGGGCGTGACGCCCGAACCCACCAGCAGCGGTAAGGCGGTGGCGGCGCGGATCTCGTCGATTTCGTCCAGCGTGGCGCTGTCGCCGGTACGCTGTCCGGTGGCGATAACCGCATCGGCTTCAAAGAAATCAACGTCGCGGGTTAGTTCCTGAATGGAGCGATCGGCGACTATCGCATGGCTGCCGTGTTTAACGTGGCTGTCGGCAAACACCCGAATATGTTCGGCACGTAGCTGGCTGCGGTAGCGCAGCGCTTTGGCGGCGGCCCCTTCAATAAAGCCTTCGTTGGCAATATACGCATTCGCCCACTGGTTGACGCGGATAAAATCCGCCCCGCCCGCCAGCGCGGTGGCAAAGGCAGGCAGCGCGGCATTCGCCAGCACGTTAATACCCAGCGGTACGCCAAAACGTTCGCGCACTTTTTCCGTAATTACCGCCATTAATGCCGGCGTTTCCGGGCCGATATCCTCGGGTTTTGAAAAGGGAATATCGCCATGATTTTCCACGATCAGGCCGTGAACACCGCCGAGAATATAGTTTTCGGCATCGCGTAAGGCGCGCTCAATGATCGCGCTGACGGATTTGCCGCGATATTTTGGCGAGCCCGGAAACGGGTCACAGTGAATCACGCCAATAACGGCTTTGGGGCGGGAAAATATCGCTTGTATTGCGTCATTTTTTTCTGCTGATATAGCAACCATCGCGTCTTTATCCTGTTCAGGAAAACACTATGCGTGTTTATGTGGCTGGTAATATTACTGTCGATGAAACCTGGTCTGTCACGGATATTCCGGCTAAGGGCGCCTCTGTGCATGGTTATCACCGTTCGCAGGATATCGGCGGTAAAGGTGCGAATCAGGCGATCGTATTATCCCGCTGCGGCATCGAAACTTATTTACTTGCCGCGACCGGTCATGACAGCAAAGGAAACTGGATCCGTCAGCAGCTTATAAACGAGCCGGTGACGTTACTGCCTGCACAGCCTGTTGCGGCCCTGAGCGATACCTCACTTATTTTAAACAGCGCCGACGGCGATAACGCCATTATTACCAGTACAGCGGCGGCTGAGGCGCTGGATATCGCGACGCTCAGTCACCATCTTGCCGGCGCGCGTCCGGGCGATCTGCTGGTCCAGCAGGGTAATTTCTCGCCCGGGAAAACCCACGCGCTGTTCAGCCTGGCGAAATCCCTTGGTCTGATCACCGTCTTTAACCCCTCGCCAGTGAACGCCGGTTTTCACGCGTGCTGGCCGCAGGTGGATATCGCGGTAGTGAATCAGCATGAAGCCCAACAGTTCGCGCCCGGCGCCGTTAAAACATTAGTGATTACTCACGGCAGCGCCGGGGCCTGGCTGATTCAGGGCGAGCAGCGGACGTTTTGCCCGGCTCAGCCCGCTCATGCCGTGGATACCACCGGTGCAGGCGATACCTTTCTTGCCGTGATGCTGGCATCCGCACTCCTCCGTGGGGGCGAGATTGATAAGTTAGCACTTACTCACGCCAGTAAGGCTGCCGCGCTGACCGTCAGTCGGCATGGCACACGTCAGGCCTTTCCCACCGCAGAGGAACTCGCCGCGCTGCTCCAGGCAGGCGGCGAGTCAGCGGTTATTTAAACATCGCGCGATAGCTGTCCACGTTGGCTTTGGTCACTACCGTGGCCGGCACCAGAATGGTTTTCGACACGGTTTTGCCTGCGGTAATCGCGTTCAGGGCCCTCACCGCCTCTTCACCCATCTTTTTCGGGTCCTGTTGCAGGACAGCCGTGACATACCCGCCATCGATGCCGCTGATAGCTTTGGAGGTCAGATCCCAGCCAAAGACTTTGATGTCTTTCTGGCGGCCCTGGTTTTCCACCGCCGCAATCGCGCCCAGCAGGGCCGGTTCGCCGGTCGCGTAGATGGCGGTTAAATCCGGGTTGCCGGTGATCAGGTTTTCTGCCGCCGTCATCGCCGTATCCTGCACGTTCTGGCCATCAACCACATCCGCGACGGTGATGCCTGGATGACTTTTAATGGTTTCTTCAAACCCTTTTTGACGCTGGTTCTGCACGGCTGAATTCAGCGCGCCCACAATGCCCAGTCGCGCTTTGCCGCCCATATTTTTCGCCACGTAGTCGACAAAATATTTACCAATAATTTTGCCGCCTTCCAGGTTATCCACGCCCACCTGTGCCGCCTGTGGGCCCGCCGGTAATACCGCATCAATCGCAATGACCGGTATTTTGGCGGCGGCCGCTTCTTTAATGGCCGGCATAATGCCGTTGACGTCAATCGCGTCCACCATAATGCCCTTCACGCCCTGCTGAATATAATTTTCGATCGCGTCGTTTTGCGATACGGGATTATCGTTGGCGTTAAAGATCACTAAATTTTTACCGCTGGCTTTCGCGGCTTCCTGTGCGCCCTGATTCATCTGATTAAAAAACAGGGCCTGCTGATTAATCTGAACCAGCGCATACGTCGTGGCGGCGTGCGCCAGTGAAAATAACGAACCCGCAGACAGTAAGCCGGTAGCCAGCGCAACCGCGCGCAGTTTTCTGGTGTTAAATGCCATCATCATAAAATTCCTCGTCGGGAATGTGCGATAACCAGTCGATCTCCGCATCGTAATGCAGAGGGATTATTGTTGGCGGGCAAATATCGTCTGAATGGCTGATTCAGCCAGGACCTGAATAACCGACTTTCTGTTCGCCGTCCATTATGGTGAACTTGTGAAAGGGATTAATCGGGTTTGGGAGTGACTCCCGGGTCATGCGGTAAACTGTCTCTACCATTCGCTTCCGGCAAAATTTTGTCAAGCGATTATTTTATCGTCAGCGGTCAGGGAAAATACTGTATTCGCTGCGCGTAACTGTGTTACTGATAGCCGATTGCGGGCAAGATGGCAGATGATATGAGTAAAAAACGGGTGTTGTTATCCGACGTCGCAGCGCTGGCCGGGCTGTCAAAAGCGACCGTATCCCGCTATATGAATCAAAGCATTATGCTGCCGCAGGAAACCATCGACCGGATTGAAGCGGCGATTCGTCAACTGGATTATCGCGGCAACAGCCTGGCACGCCGTCTGAGCAAGGGCGGCAGCGAAACCTTAGGGCTGGTCTTGCCCGATATTACCAACCCCTTCTTTGCCGAACTGGCCGATGCCGCCGAAGAAGCCGCCTCGACCCACGGCTACAGCCTGGTACTGTGCCTCACCCGCAACCATCCTGACAAAGAGAGCCAGTTTATTCGCTGGCTGGATACCTGCCAGGTGGATGGCCTGCTGTTTACCACTAACCATCCTGATAACGGCCTGTTACGCAAAGAAATTAACCGCCACCAGCGCATCGTACTGCTGGATGAAGACATTCCCGGCAGCATGGTGCCCAAGGTCTTTGCCGATAACGTACAGGGCGGCCGGATTGCCACCGAAAACCTGATCGCCGCCGGTCACCGCCATATCGCCTTTGTCGGCGGGCCGGATGAGCTGATGAGTGTGCGCGAACGCTATCAGGGCTTTTGCACCGCGATGACGCAGGCGGGCCTGCACGTGCCGCCCGAATGGGTGATGTACGGCGAATACCAGCGTGAATTCGGTGAGCAGGCGCTGGAAAGGCTGTTCAGCCGCGATGAGCGCCCTACCGCTGTCTTTGCCGCCAGTGATTATCTGGTGCTGGGACTGCTGGATGGCCTGCGCGCACGCGGACTCACAGCCCCTGAGGCGCTGTCGCTGGTGGGCTTTGATGACGCGACCTATGCCGACTTTACCCAACCGCGCATTTCTACCATCCGCCAGCCCGCGCGGGAACTGGGCCGCACGGCGGTTCACATCATGTTGCGCATTCTGAATGACGACCTCGCCGTGCCCGCCGAAACCCGCCTGCCGGTGGAATGGGTGGCGCGCGATTCGATACAAATGTGTTAACAACATCCCAAAATGGCGCAAAAGTGCACAGTTTTAGCGCAAATAACGCGCTTTTTAATTTCACAGCGTTATAGTGGGTAAACCGGTTTACCTGAAATTAACATTTAAATGTTTTGCATTACAAAAGGTTAGACCGTGAATGTCGCGCCTGTTCCCAGGCTGGCACGGAAGCTGCAATGTCGTACCCGGCAAACAAATATCGTTGTAGCGCGTTGTTCTGTATGTAATGAAAAAGGGTTTATCTTGCAGGTAAACCGGTTTACAAGGGCGTAAACCGTGCCGGATAACCTCTTTTTACCCGCAGAACAACTTTCCCGTTAGCGGTGATGGGAGTGATCACATGCAGCAAATACAACCTGCCCCGGCAAGGGTAGAAATGGTGAATATTACCAAGACTTATGGCGCGATACGGTCCCTGCGCGGCGTCAATCTGCAACTGGCCCCGGGCGAAGTGCTGGGCCTGGTGGGCGACAACGGCGCGGGTAAATCCACGCTGACCAAAGTGCTGTCAGGCGCAGTCGTGCCTACCAGCGGCACGATTCGTATCGATGGTGAAGACCAGCATTTCAGTAACCCGGCGGATTCCCGCCGCTGCCATATCGAGATGGTGTATCAGGACCTGTCGCTGTGCGACACCGTCGATGTGGCGGGCAACCTGTTTATGGGACGTGAGCCGATGAAGTCGATTCTCGGCATTCCGTTTCTGGACGAAGAAAAAATGCACGCAGATGCGCGGGAAATGCTGAAAGGCCTGGGCATTTCAATCCCCGACACGCGCTTACTGGTGCGCAATCTCTCCGGCGGTCAGCGCCAGGCGATTGCCATTGCGCGCGCCGCCGCCTTCGATCCCAAAGTGCTGATTATGGATGAACCCACCGCCGCGCTGGCCGTCGCCGAAGTCGAGGCGGTGCTGGAGTTGATCCGTCGGGTCTCGGCGCGTGGCGTGAGCGTCATCCTGATCACCCATCGCTTACAGGATCTGTTCCTGGTGTGCGATCGCATCATGGTGATGTACGAGGGCACCAACGTAGCGGAGCGCCGCGTGGCCGACACGGATCTGACCGAGATCGTCAATTTGATCGTGGGTGAGAAGTTTGTCGCCCGCTCGGCCGCCGCGCACTGAGCGAGGTAACAGGATGACTATTATGAATCTGAGCAGTTCCCGTATGGCGCAACACTCGTTGCCGCGCCGCCTGCTGCACAACCACTCTGGCGTGGTGAGCATCGCGCTGTTTTTTGTGTTCTGCTGCGTGGTGTTCTCCCTGATCACCGGCAACTTTCTCAGCAGTGCTAACTGGCTGAATATCATTCGCCAGAGCGCGCCGCTGCTGATCGTCGCCACGGCGATGACGCTGGTGATCACCACGGGCGGCATCGACCTTTCCGTAGGATCGACGCTGGCGCTGGTCGGCGCGTTGTCGGCTATCGCGCTGAATAACTGGGGCCTGCCCTGGCCGGTGGTATTGCTGGGTGGCCTGCTGCTGGGCGCGCTGGTAGGAGCCATCAACGGCTTCTTTATCGCCTATGAAGGCATTCCGGCCTTTATCGTCACGCTGGCGACGCTGGCGGTAGTGCGCGGCGTGGCGCTGCTGATTACGCAGGGCTATTCCATTCCCATCCCTGCCGACAGCCCGTTCGCCTTTATGGGCCGCGCCTGGGTGCTGGGCGTGCCGATGCCCGCGCTGATCGGCATCGTGGTGCTGATCGTCGGCCATATCGTGCTGAATCATATGCGCTTTGGTCGCTATGTCACGGCGATCGGCGCGAATGCGGAAGGCGCGCGCCGGAGCGGCATTAACACCAAAGCCGTGACCATGAAGGTCTACATCATCAGCGGCATGGCGGCGGCGCTGGCGGGCATGATCATCACTGCGCGTCTGGGCAGCGGCTCCTCTAACCAGGGCGAAGGCTTCGAGTTACAGGTTATCGCGGCGGTGGTGCTGGGCAGTACCAGCCTGTTTGGTGGTTTCGGTACCGTTATCGGCACGCTGCTCGGCGCGCTGTCGATTGCCATCATCCAGAACGGCCTGATTTTGTCGCACATCTCCCCGTTTTATACGCAGATCGCCACCGGTACGATTATTTTGCTGGCCATCTGGCTGAACACCCGCATTCTCAACCCGACGCGATCGGCGGCGAAAGGATAGCTGATGAAACATTCTATTTTTCGCCATCCCGATCCGCTGCCGCTGGGCATCAACAGCGGCTATGTGATGACCGTACTCGGTCCGCTGCCGGTGAGTGAAATGGGCGTGACGCTGATGCACGAACATATTCTGCTGGATGCCTCCGGCAAATGGGTGCCGCCCTGCTGCTGTGGCGATCGTCACCTGGCAGAAATGCCGGTCAGCATCGAAAACCTGGGTGAGCTGTCGCTTAACCCGCTGATCAGTCGCGATAACTGTCAGCTGTTTGATGTGGATTTGGCGATTGAAGAGCTGATGAAGTTTCGGGCACTGGGCGGCGAGACGGTGGTGGATCCCACCAATATCGGCATTGGCCGTGACCCGAAAGCGCTGCAGCGCATCGCGCGCCTGACCGGGCTGAACATCATTATGAGCACCGGGCTGTATCTGGAGCCATCTCATCCGGACTGGGTCAAAACGATCAGCATCGAAGCGCTTGCTGACAAGCTGATTTACGACCTGGGCGGCCGGGAAGAGAAACCCGAGGTGCTGGCCGGTTTGATCGGCGAAATCGGCGTCTCCAGCCGCTTTACTCCCAACGAGGAGAAATCCCTGCGAGCGGCGGGCCGTGCCAGTGCCGCGACACGGGTGCCGGTTGAGGTGCATCTGCCCGGCTGGGAGCGATTAGGCCATCGGGTGCTGGATATTCTGGAAGAAGAAGGCGCTGACCTGCGTCACGTGGTGCTGTGCCACATGAACCCCAGCTTTGCCGATAAGCGCTACCAGCGCGACCTGGCTCAGCGCGGGGCCTTTCTGGAATACGACATGATCGGCATGAGCTATTACTACGCCGATGAGTCCGCGCAGTCACCGTCCGATGAAGAGAATGCCCGCGCCATTCGCGAGCTGATCGATGACGGCTTTATCGAACAGATTTTGTTATCGCAGGACGTGTTCCTGAAAACCATGCTGACCCGCTACGGCGGTCACGGCTATGGCTACATCCTTAAACATTTTGTCCCGCGCCTGAAACGCCACGGCGTCAGCGGCGAACAACTTGAAACCTTACTGATTGCTAACCCACAGCGCGTTTTTGGTGGGTAAGGGAGAAGCGTAATGCAGAAGAAAATTTTACTGGTCGGGGAATCCTGGACCAGCACATCCGTTCACGTCAAAGGCTTCGATCAGTTTGCCACCGCCACCTGGCACAATGGCGCGACCGACTTTATGGCGGCGCTGGCCGACAGTGATTATGCCATTACCTACATGCCCGCTCATGCCGCCGCGACCGAGTTTCCGCTGACGCCTGCCGGGCTTCAGCAGTGGGATGCGATTATTCTGTCCGACATCGGCGCCAATACGTTGCTGCTGCACCCGGATACCTGGCTGAAGAGCCAGCGCACGGCAAACCGCCTGACGCTGATCCACGACTACGTGGCGGCGGGCGGCGCGCTGATGATGATTGGCGGCTATTTTAGTTTTCAGGGCATCAACGGCGGCGCGCGCTATCGCAACACGGCGGTCGAGAAGGTGCTGCCGGTGCGCTGCCTGGCCTGGGATGACCGCATCGAAACGCCCGAAGGGGCCTATCCCAGCGTGACCGAATCTCACGCGCTGTTTACCGATATGCCGGGCGACTGGCCATGGTTACTGGGCTATAACGAAGTGGAAATGCACCCGGAAGGTAAACTGCTGGCGACCATTGCCGGAACGTCACATCCGTTGCTGGCGGTGCGCGAATATCAACAGGGCCGCTCGCTGGTCTGGACCAGCGATATGTCTGCCCACTGGCTGCCGCAGGAATTTGCTCAATGGCCGGGTTATCGCCAGCTGTGGATCAACTGCCTGGACTGGTTAACGGTGCGCGGCTGATGAGCGAGAGCCAGAGGCTGGCGCAGCAGCTGTTGCGCTTTGACACCATTAATCCGCCGGGCAACGAAGCAGCCTGCATGCACTTTCTGGCGGACTGGCTGGCGGAACGGAGCTTTGACGTCACCCTGTCCACCTTCGGCGAAAACCGCCTGAACCTGATTGCCAGCCTGCCTGGCAGCCAGCCCGGACCGCAACTGGGATTTACCGGCCATCTGGATACGGTTCCGCTCGGCAATGCCGACTGGCAGCACGATCCGTTCGGTGAAATCGTCGGGGATAAACTGTATGGGCGCGGTTCGAGTGATATGAAGGCCGCCGTTGCGGCCTTTGCCGTCGCCTGCGTTACGCACCAGCAGGCGATTCGACAGGGTTCCGGCGTGGTGATGTTAATTACCGGCGGCGAAGAAACAGGCTGCGATGGTGCGCGGGCGCTGATCGACAGCGCTGACCTGCCCGAAGTGGGCGCGTTGATCGTCGGCGAGCCCACCGCCAACTATCCGGTTATCGGCCATAAAGGCGCACTCTGGCTGCGCTGTGAAACCCGGGGCAAAACGGCCCACGGCGCGATGCCGGAGCTGGGTATCAATGCCATTTATCTGGCGGCGGACGCGCTGGGCAAAATTCAGCATTTCTCACCCGGCGCGCCGCATCCGCTGATGAAGCAGCCGACCCTCAACGTCGGCCGCATCGTGGGCGGCCTGAACATTAACTCCGTGCCCGATCACACGCAGTTTGACGTGGATATCCGCAGCGCCCCCAATCTGCAGCACGCCACCATTCGTCAGCAGCTCACGACGTTACTGGGCGACAGCGTAACGGTGACCACGCTGGTGGATCTGCCCGCGGTGCTGAGCCAAGACAATCAGGCCTGGATTCAGTCGGTTTATCAGCACTGCCAGCCGTTAAATGATGCACCGCTGACACCGCGCATTGTGCCCTACTTCACCGATGCGTCCTTGCTGCTGCCCGCGCTGGGCAATCCGCCCTGTATTATCCTCGGCCCCGGCGAGCCGTCGATGGCGCACCAGACCGATGAATACTGTCTGCTGAGCCGGTTAGCGGAAGCGGAGGTGCTGTATGGTGCGTTGATTCACGACTGGATGACGTGATGAAGAGATGATGCATGCGCGGAGCGGTGTCAGCCCCGTTTTCCTGAGGCTTAATCTTTTCCTGCACGGCGGGCTTTTTCACTTCAAACCTTTCCGCCTTTACGCTGCGCCGACACGGCCTGATATCGACGTAAAAGCCATCAGGAATTTCCCCTCTATAATGATTGCGGTGTTTCAGGCCAGAGAGAACATGATGAGACGGCGAGCATGCGTGATAAAGCGTTATGTGTCTGCATATCCCGATCCCCTTTTCGTGGAGGCAGGCGACGTTGCGGTGGTCAGCCACTGTGATCTGGCATGGCGAGGCTGGCTGTGGATAATTTTGCCCGGTGGAAAAGCAGGCTGGGCACCTCAGCAATACTTTTCGCTACGTAGTCCAAATCAGGTTATCTGTCGGCAAACCTACAGTGCGCAGGAACTGACGGTCAGTCCCGGTGTGAGGTGAAGGTAATGAGCAGGTTACCTACAGGGTACAGATTTAAACGAATTTCAGGATCATATGAGATCCTTGGGTTTTTTTGACTGCTTCATCAATATAATGCTGGCGAACGGCATCAGTCACAGGTTCACTTTCATAGGGGGGTTCAAACTGTTTCATGGTGCTTTTTTCAGCCACAAAACCACCCACGACCATTTCACCTTCTGCCCTGATTTTTTTGCCGTCGATATCAAGCATCACATACGAACTTGTGCCTGTAATTTTCATATCAGTTATCCCTTACAAAAATGACTTTTTCCGTCTGTGATACCGGATCGATTGTGGTGATTTTCGTGACATTATCATTGCCCATCAGGCGCGGTAACTCAACGTTTTCCCATATATTACCTTCACGCAGCGACTGCCCCACTACGGCTCTGACTTCTCCAGATACCTGTTTTGCATAAGACGCGGAGACATCCTCCCAAGCCTTGATGCTCTGCGGGTTATCGAAATCCCATTCAGGCATTTTAATATTTTTATCTTTGATTGTGGATTCGAGCGTGACACCGCCTCGGGACTTCGCGATGGCTTCTGCGACGTCAGGACCGCCGACACCTTCAGTGCGTCCTGACCAGAAAAAGGCACTGTCCGGATCAGTGGCCAGTTGGGGTTCTATTTCTTTAAGGTTGATGAGGCTCTTAGGCGTGTTGCGCCACGCATTAAAGGCCGCGCCTCCTTTTGCACCGGCAAGGCCGCCTGCAAACGCACCGCCTAATGAAAGCCACTTCTGACCGTCAGAGCCTTCTCCCCATAATTTTTTGCCTATGTAAGCGCCGCCATAACCCCCACCAAGACCTCCCGCAAAACCCAGCAGGGCTATCGCCGGTCCTGCCAGAACGGTCGTAGCCGCAAGGCCCACGCCCAGCAGTACTCTGTCCACCCAGTCCGGAATTTCAGGGCTGATTACATCAGTCTGCTCTTTACTGCCACCAATAATGACGTTAGGAGATCCGCCGCTGATGACACCACTACAAGTCAGGCGGTCCCCCATCCTGGCAGCGGGCAGTCCGTTGATATAGACGCGTGAAGATCCTTCTGCCACCCGCTGTAGGGCCGGGCCGTGCTCGTCACAGTCACCTACAGACATATGCGACATCACCGCCGGTCTTCCGTTGATGAATACGTTTGATGAACCAGTAACCAGATGGCCGGTTTCGTGGTGGGGTGCCCATGACATACTGCCCAGAACTTCTCCCAGTCCGCCGCCGCCAGCTGCGCCTGCGACCGTCGCGGCCAGGACTACTGTTCCGACGCCCCCCGTGGCCAGCGTGAACGCCGCACCAGCAATGGCCCCGCCTATCAGACCGAGCACCAGCCAGCCTTCAGAGGCAGAGTGTTCTATGCCGTCCCCCACGCGTGCAGCGGAAAAAGCTTCAGCGGCACCACTCATTTTTCATTTATCCGCTGGCTAAGGTAAGCCTCAACGGCTTCACAGGTATCCAGGCCGTCAATGCCCCGGACACTTCTGGCCAGAAGCAAACTTGATATCAGTCCAGGTATCCTGGCATCTGTTATCTCCCACAGCGCAAAGCGGCCAGCATGCTCGCCATCAGGTATCGGAGACAGCATTAGCGGTTCGCCGGCAGCGTCAAAGAACAGATAGCTGCCGTTCCTGGCCCGACTAAGATCAATCGACGAGTAGAGGTCAGAAATTGAAGGGAACACATTCAGTTCGCGGCTGTCACGGTCAAAGCTGAAGAAGAGTTCCTGGCTGTCGGCGGGGATCTGGCTACCCCTTGCGGGAGAATCTGGTGCATCGTCCGGAAAGGTAATGCTGTCCGTGATGTTGTCATAGATCCGGCCATGGTAATCGTCAAACGCATCCGGGCAGGTGCCAATGAAACAGAGCAACTTTTTTCCCGTACTATTTTCAGATGTCAGTACCACCCTCTGCTTCTGAAAGATGATTCTTTCGCCAGATTTGAAACTGTAAAACAGTTCCAGGGCCTGCCTGCCATTCAGTTCAGTGAGCCGGGCATGATTGAGTGAGAGATCCTGCAAAGTCGCCTGCAGTTCGGATGACAGTCTCTGGGATACTGACTGAAGCGTGTCTTCTGCAGCAGCAGTTGCACGTGAAATCACAAAGGTGAATTCATTGGCATTCGTATGGCTGAGGGTAAAGAGGTTCATGGTGCGATCGCGAAATACGTCAGGCACCGTAATGTTGCAGTCCTGCAAGGTATATTCAGGCATGTATAACGTCTCCAGTCCATGAGGCCGGTCCAGAATATCAACGTTTATAAAAATGATCTCTATGTGATCCTTTCCAATATTTAATCGTCTACAGGACTTCCTGCTTTTATAACATCCGGATGATTAGCACTTTATGGTTGCGTGCTTAAAGGGGCTGGTTTGATGTTTATTGACCAGTGGGTAAATTTGCCAATTTTATTAGTCGGTTACGAAGCAAGTCGATGAACATGATTCTCTGACTGTCCATCTGGCTTCAGTTCCTTTCGTATCGAACCCCTGTAATGCGTTCTGCTTGCTCATAACTGGCACAGGAGAAGCTGACGGAATTGTAGTGCCTCCTTTCCCGTGGACATTCGTTGTCCTCGGTCCGCTTGAGCTGCGTTTTCAGTCGGAGGATCTCCGTCCAGGCATCCAGTTGATCCTGCACCTGGTGCCCGTTAGCATCAGGTTTTATGGAGCGGACCCACTTTTAGAGGCTGTGGCGAGAGCCCAGTGGTTCAGAAATATCGGCGACGGAATAGCACCGTCAGGTGATCTGGCGGACAGCTTCTTTAAACGCAGGGTAAATCATGTTGTGCCCATAGACTCCTCCTGTGCTCAACATATAGAGCAGATTTGTCTATGGGCTCGGGGTCACTCCCCGAAAGGCGGCCTTTTTCACGGCAGGCGCTTAACGCCGTTTTACCAGCATAAACAGACTGATGGCAAAGAAGACGAAGCTTGGCAGTATCGCGCCGAAAATCGGCGGCAGGCCGTAGACCAGGCTGAGCGGGCCGAAAATCTGGTCCAGCACATAGAACAGAAAGCCGAAGCTGATGCCGGTCACCACGCGAACGCCCATTGAAACGCTGCGCAGGGGGCCGAAGATAAACGACAGCGCCATCAGCATCATCACCGCAACCGACAGCGGCTGGAAGATCTTGCTCCACATGTTCAGGCGGTAACGACCGGATTCCTGGCCGCTCTGCTTCAGGTATTTACTGTAATCGTAAAGGCCGGTAATCGAGAGCGCATCCGGATCCAGCGCCACCACGCCCAGCTTGTCAGGTGTCAGATTTGTTTTCCATTCGCCGCCCAGGCTTTGTGAGCCGGTAATTTGTTTGGGATCGGTGAGGTTCGATTCATCCACCTGCGACAGCACCCACAGTTTTTTGTCTTTATCCCATTTGGCCGAGGCCGCGTAGCGAACATTCTCTAAGCGGCGCGCGTCGTTGAAGTTATAAATACTGACGCCATCGATCTCATCGTCGCCTTTAATGCGCTCAATGTAGATGAAGCTGTTGCCGTCTTTTGCCCACAGGCCGTTTTGTGTTGAAACCAGCGCGCCGCCGTAGAGCTGCTGCGCGCGGAAATTACGCGCCATCTGCTCGCCCTGCGGGGCAACAAACTCGCCGATAGCCATGGTCAACAGGACCAGCGGAATCGCCGTTTTCATTACCGACAGCGCCACCTGCATGCGGGTAAAACCCGCCGCCTGCATCACGACCAGCTCACTGCGCTGCGCCAGCGTTCCCAGTCCCAGCAATGCGCCTAACAGAGCGGCCATCGGGAAGAAGATTTCGATATCTTTTGGCACGCTCAGCAAGGTGTAATAGCCCGCATCCAGCGCGCTGTATGCACCCTGGCCGGTCTTACGCAACTGATCGACGAACTTGATGATGCCGGACAGCGAGACCAGCATAAACAGCGTGAGCAGAATGGTATTAAAGATGGTTTTACCAATGTAGCGATCAAGAACGCGAAACATCAGATCGATCCTCCGCGTGAAAAGCGCGCGCGAATCCGGCGCGCAGGCACCGTATCCCACAGGTTGAGCACAATCGCTAACGCCAGGTAGCTGAGGTTAACCACCCACATCCAGATGGCCGGATCCAGGCGGCCTTTGGCTCCACTTGAACGCAACGAACTCTGCAGCAGGAAGAAAATCAGGTACAGCAGCATGGCGGGCAGCATGGACAGTACGCGCCCCTGACGTGGATTGACCACGCTGAGTGGTACCACCATCAGGGCCATAACCAGCACAGAGAACACCAGCGTCAGACGCCAGTGAAACTCGGCCTTAAATTCCGGCGTGTTGTTAGCGTAGAGCGTACTCAGGGGAGCCTGATCCACATCGTTAGGATCCAGCGTCGCCTGTTTATAGCCTATATAGGCCTGGTAGTTGGTGAAATCCGTAATACGGAAATCACGTAACAACGCTGTGCCCTCAAAGCGAGTACCTTTATCCAGGGTGACGATCTGCGAACCGTCTTTTTCCTGTTGCATATGGCCGCTGTCGGCCAGCACGACGGACGGGCGGGCATTGCCTTTTGGCCGTAGCTGCGCCAGGAAGACATGGCCGAAATGGTTGCCTTTTACGTCTTCCACGAATAGCACATTATTGCCGTCGCTGGAGGTCTGGAACTGCCCGGCCGCCATGGCCGCTGCGCCGGGGTTGGCCTTGGCGTTTTGCGTAACCTGATCCTGATAACGTGACGACCAGGGGCCGAGCCAGATGACGTTAATCGCGGCCACAATCGACGTGAACAGCATCAGAATCATCGCCGCTTTGACCAGCACCGCTTTGCTCAGCCCGCAGGCGTGCATCACGGTGATTTCACTTTCCGTATACAGCCTTCCCAGCGTCATTAAAATCGCCAGAAACAGGCTAAGGGGCAGAATAAGTTGCGCCATTTCAGGCACACCGAGTCCTAACAGCGTCAGAACAAGGTTTGTCGGCACTTCGCCATCCACCGCAGCCCCTAAAATCCTGACCAACTTCTGGCAGAAGAAGATCAACAACAGGATAAACAGGATAGCCAGCTGGCTTTTGAGCGTTTCCCGAACCAGATATCTAATAATGATCACGCTTAATACGCCTGTGAAAACTTGTCTTTTTGCAGGAAAATCGCTAATTTCAACGCTTATTAGCCATTTTTCTTCATAAATGGCCGAAGCCAGCGCTAAAAATGTATACGAATTGCATGTGGGTGGTGAAAAAACAACACGTTGTCACCCTGATTCATTACGACCGTCGACAGCATGCTAGCATGTTGCACCGATTAATAAATGAGTCATGAATGCGCTACATTCTAGCGGCAGCTACGGCTGTTGTCTTTAAGATTCAGGAGAGTGCATGGAGTTCAGTGTAAAAAGCGGTAGTCCGGAAAAACAGCGCAGTGCATGCATTGTAGTTGGTGTTTTCGAACCGCGCCGTCTGTCACCGATTGCCGAGCAGCTGGATAAAATCAGCGATGGCTATATCAGCGCCCTGCTGCGCCGCGGTGAGCTGGAAGGTAAAGTGGGTCAGACGCTGCTGCTGCATCATGTGCCGAATATCCTGTCAGAACGTATTTTGCTGATTGGCTGCGGCAAAGAACGCGAGCTGGATGAGCGTCAGTACAAGCAGGTGATTCAGAAAACCATTAACACGCTGAATGACACCGGCTCGATGGAAGCCGTGTGCTTCCTGACCGAACTGCACGTCAAAGGGCGCAACACCTACTGGAAAGTGCGTCAGGCTGTCGAAACCTCTAAAGAGGCGCTGTATAACTTCGACCAGTTGAAGAGCAACAAAGCCGAACCGCGCCGTCCTTTGCGCAAGCTGGTGTTTAACGTGCCGACCCGCCGTGAGTTAACCAGCGGAGAACGGGCGATTCAGCACGGCCTGGCCGTTGCGGCGGGCGTGAAAGCGGCCAAAGATCTGGGCAACATGCCGCCAAATATCTGTAATCCGGCTTACCTGGCTTCTCAGGCGCGTCAGCTGGCGGATGCCTACAGCAAACACATCTCAACCCGCGTGATTGGCGAGCAGCAGATGAAAGAGCTGGGCATGAACGCCTATCTTGCCGTCGGGGCCGGTTCGCACAATGAATCCCTGATGTCGGTGATTGAGTACAAAGGCAACCCGGATACCGATGCACGCCCCATCGTGCTGGTCGGTAAAGGGCTGACCTTCGACTCCGGCGGTATTTCTATTAAGCCTGCGGACAGCATGGATGAAATGAAGTACGACATGTGCGGTGCGGCATCCGTTTATGGCGTGATGCGCATGGTCGCCGAGCTGAACCTGCCGCTGAACGTCGTGGGCGTACTGGTCGGCTGTGAAAACATGCCGGACGGCAAATCCATGCGCCCGGGCGATGTGCTGACCACCATGTCTGGCCAGACCGTTGAAGTGCTGAATACCGATGCCGAAGGTCGCCTGGTGCTGTGCGATGCCCTGACCTACGTCGAGCGTTTTGATCCGGAAGTGGTCATCGACGTGGCGACGCTGACCGGCGCCTGCGTGATCGCGCTGGGCCATCACGTCAGCGGCCTGCTGTCGAACCACAACCCGCTGGCCCATGAGCTAATCAGCGCGTCAGAACAGTCGGGCGACCGCGCCTGGCGCCTGCCGATGGCCGATGAGTACCAGGAACAGCTGGAATCCAATTTTGCCGATATGGCCAACATCGGTGGCCGTCCGGGCGGCGCGATTACCGCCGCTTGCTTCCTGGCGCGTTTTGCGCGCAAATATAACTGGGCGCACCTGGACATCGCCGGCACCGCGTGGCGCTCCGGCAAGGCCAAAGGGGCCACCGGCCGTCCGGTGCCGATGCTGTCACAGTTCCTGCTGAACCGTGCAGGTCTGAACGGCGACGACTAAACGTCCGGGCAACCGAACCAACCGGGGTGGACGCCATGTCGCCCCGCTTTTCTTTTAGCAGGCAATTCGATGAAAAACGCAACCTTCTACGTGCTGGAAACCGATGCATCCCGCGACGGCTTAACCGCTGTGGAAGCGCTGGTGTGCGATCTGGCGGAAACACGCTGGCGGGCCGGTAAGCGAGTGCTCATCGCCTGTGAAGATGAGCAGCAAGCCATTCGGCTGGATGAGGCGCTCTGGCAGCGCCCTGCCAATGCCTTTGTGCCACATAACCTGGCTGGCGAAGGCCCGCGCTACGGCGCACCGGTCGAGCTGGCCTGGCCGCAGCGTCGGGGCAATTCACCGCGCGACCTGCTGATCAGCCTGCTGCCGCAGTTTGCAGATTTTGCTACTGCTTTCCATGAAGTGATAGACTTCGTTCCTTATGAAGAATCGCTCAAACAGTTAGCGCGCGATCGCTATAAAGCCTATCGCAGCGTTGGCTTCCAATTGAATACGGCAACGCCACCACAGCCGCAAACGACATAGCAGAAATGGATAAGACATATAACCCGCAAGATATCGAGCAGCCGCTTTACGAGCACTGGGAAAAGCAGGGCTACTTCAAACCGAATGGCGACACCAGCCAGGAAAGCTTTTGCATCATGATCCCGCCGCCGAACGTCACCGGTAGCTTGCACATGGGTCACGCCTTCCAGCAAACCATCATGGATACCATGATTCGCTACCAGCGCATGCAGGGCAAAAACACCCTGTGGCAGGCCGGTACCGACCATGCGGGCATCGCCACGCAGATGGTAGTTGAGCGTAAGATCGCCGCAGAAGAAGGCAAAACCCGTCAGGATTACGGTCGTGATGCCTTTATCGACAAAATCTGGCAGTGGAAAGCCGAATCCGGCGGCACCATTACCCGCCAGATGCGCCGCCTGGGCAACTCTGTGGACTGGGAGCGTGAACGCTTCACCATGGATGAAGGCCTGTCCAATGCTGTAAAAGAAGTGTTTGTGCGCCTGTACAAAGAGAACCTGATTTACCGCGGCAAGCGCCTGGTGAACTGGGATCCGAAACTGCGCACCGCGATCTCTGACCTGGAAGTGGAAAACCGTGAGAGCAAAGGCTCCATGTGGCACATCCGCTATCCGCTGGCCAACGGCGCCAAAACCGCCGATGGGAAAGATTATCTGGTTGTCGCCACTACGCGTCCGGAAACGCTGCTGGGCGATACCGGCGTAGCCGTGAACCCGGACGATCCGCGTTATAAAGATCTGATCGGCAAGTTTGTCATGCTGCCGCTGGTTGATCGCCTGATCCCGATCGTGGGTGACGAGCACGCGGACATGGAAAAAGGCACCGGCTGCGTGAAAATCACCCCGGCGCACGACTTCAACGACTATGAAGTGGGCCGTCGTCATAAGCTGCCGATGATCAACATCCTGACCTTTGACGGGGATATCCGTGAAAGCGCGCAGGTTTACGATACCAACGGCGAAGCCAGCACTGTCTACAGTGACGCGATCCCGACTGCGTTCCAGAAGATGGAACGGTTTGCGGCGCGTAAAGCCATCGTGGCCGCGGTGGACGAACTGGGCCTGCTGGAAGAGATCAAACCACACGATCTGACCGTTCCTTACGGCGACCGCGGCGGTGTGGTCATCGAGCCGATGCTGACCGACCAGTGGTACGTCCGCACGGCACCGCTGGCAAAAGTGGCCGTTGAAGCCGTTGAGAACGGCGATATTCAGTTTGTACCAAAACAGTACGAGAACATGTACTTCTCCTGGATGCGTGACATTCAGGACTGGTGTATTTCCCGTCAGCTGTGGTGGGGCCACCGCATTCCGGCCTGGTACGATAACGACGGCAATGTATACGTTGGTCGCACCGAAGACGAAGTGCGCAGCGAAAACAACCTGGCCGCCGATGTGGCGCTGCGCCAGGACGATGACGTACTGGATACCTGGTTCTCTTCAGGTCTGTGGACGTTCTCAACGCTGGGCTGGCCGGAAAACACCGAGGCCCTGCGGACCTTCCACCCGACCAGCGTGCTGGTCAGTGGCTTTGACATTATCTTCTTCTGGATTGCCCGCATGATCATGCTGACCATGCACTTCATCAAAGATGAAAACGGCAAACCGCAGGTGCCGTTTAAAACCGTCTATATGACCGGTTTGATCCGCGATGAAGAAGGCCAGAAGATGTCCAAATCCAAGGGCAACGTGATTGACCCGCTGGATATGGTTGACGGCATTTCGCTGGAAGATCTGCTGGAAAAACGCACCGGTAACATGATGCAGCCGCAGCTGGCCGAGAAAATCCGTAAGCGCACCGAGAAACAGTTCCCGAACGGTATTGAGCCATCCGGTACCGATGCGCTGCGCTTTACGCTGGCCGCGCTGGCATCAACCGGTCGTGATATCAACTGGGACATGAAGCGCCTGGAAGGTTATCGCAACTTCTGTAATAAGCTGTGGAACGCCAGCCGCTTTGTGCTGATGAACACCGAAGATCAGGATTGTGGTCAGAACGGTGGCGAGATGACGCTGTCGCTGGCCGATCGCTGGATTCTGACCGAGTTCAACCATACGGTGAAAGCTTACCGTGAAGCCCTGGACAGCTATCGCTTCGATATCGCCGCCAACATTCTGTATGACTTCACCTGGAACCAGTTCTGTGACTGGTACCTGGAGCTGACCAAGCCGGTGATGAACAGCGGCAGCGAAGCAGAACTGCGCGGTACGCGCCATACGCTGGTTTATGTACTGGAAGCGCTGCTGCGCCTGGCGCACCCGATCATTCCGTTCATCACGGAAACCATCTGGCAGCGCGTGAAAGGCCTGAAAAATATCAGCGATGACACCATCATGCTGCAGCCGTTCCCGCAGTTTGATGCGGCGAAAGAAGATGCCGACGCCAAAGCCGACATTGAGTGGATGAAGCAGGCGATCATCGCGGTGCGTAACATCCGTGCGGAAATGAACATCGCGCCGAGCAAGCTGCTGGATGTGCTGCTGCGTGACTGCTCGCCGGCGGCCCAGCGCCGCGTTGAGGCCAACCGTAACTTCCTGTCACGCCTGGCGCGTCTGGAAAGCCTGACCATTCTGCCTGCGGGCGAGAAAGGGCCGGTTTCGGTGACCAAAATTGTCGAAGGCGCCGAGCTCCTGATCCCGATGGCGGATCTGGTGGATAAGGCCGCCGAGCTGGAACGTCTGGCGAAAGAGCTGGTGAAACTCGATGTTGAAATCGAGAAGATTCAGACCAAGCTGGCCAACGAAGGCTTTGTGTCCCGTGCCCCGGAAGCGGTCGTCGCCAAAGAGCGTGAACGCGTTGCCGACATGGAACAGTCCAAAGCAAAACTGATTGAACAGCAGGCGGTGATTGCGGCATTGTAATGCGTCGTAGTCCGATAGCTTGAACCTGAAGCCGGGCTTTGCCCGGCTTTTTTATTGCGCTGACTTTGTACCGGAATCCTGATGAGAACCACTGCCGATATTCAGCTGCGGCCCATTACTGCCGCCGACAATCTCCATATCGCCCGGGTCATCCGCGACGTCTCTGCGGAATTTGGCCTGACGGCGGATAAAGGCTACACCGTTGCCGATCCTAATCTGGACCAGTTGTTTGAGCTGTACAGCGCTGAACACAGCGCTTACTGGGTGGTGGAACATCAGGGGAAGGTGATGGGCGGCGGCGGCATTGCCCCGCTCGCCTGCAGCGCGCCGGATATCTGTGAACTGCAAAAGATGTATTTCCTGCCCGCTATCCGCGGCTTCGGCGTGGCGCGCGAACTGGCGCTGTTAGCCATGGATCATGCGCGCCAGCGGGGCTTTCGTCGTTGCTATCTGGAAACCACCGGCAGCCTGACGCGCGCCATTAAGCTTTATGAATCGCTGGGCTTTGCGCGTATCGACCATGCGCTGGGCTGCACCGGCCATGGCGACTGCGAGTTCAGGATGCTGAAAACGCTGTAACGCCGTCAAAAAGCCGGGACGCCGCTGTGAAAGCGCAGCTCCGTGTCCGGCTCACTAATCAGCCTGGCCTCCGCTTCACCAATCGCCCGTACGCGCGCCGTAATGTCTTTGGGTGATATCTGTGCCGCCAGCGCCAGGTAATCCTGGTAATGGCGGGCTTCAGAACGCAGCAGCGAGATATAAAACTTCTCGAGTTCACTGTCCAGGAAAGGCGCCAGGCTGGCAAACCGTTCGCAGGAGCGCGCTTCGATATAGGCACCGCAAATCAGCTTATCCACCAGCGTATCGGGTTCGTGCGTGGTCACTTCGCGCAGCAGCCCTTTGGCGTAACGACTTGAGGTGATTTTCTCGTACACCAGACCACGCGACTGCATAATTTCCCACACCTGGTAAAAGTGATGCAGCTCTTCTTTAATCAGCAGCACCATTTTCTCTACCAGATCGTCCGCCCACGGTAGCGCATTGCGTACGATGATCGTTTTAGTCAGATTTTTATGGGCGTTGATAAAATCGCTGTCGCCGTCTTCGCGAAAGATAAAATTCTCGTAAGGCCGCAGCCACGCCAGAATCCGGTCTCCACTTGGCTTGTCGGCGACATATTTGCGAATCAGCCAGACGGCGGTCTGTGCGGCTTTCAGTTCACACACCAGATGGTCGGTCAGGAGCAGTGTGAGGTTTTCAGGTTTGCGCGCTTCATCAATCCAGGCCTGCGGCGTGCGGCAGTGTAAAAATTGCTGTATCGGTTCAAGTAAGGGTGCGTAATTCATGAATGTCAGACAGGGCCGGAAAACAGAAAAGGCGGAGCAGACTCCGCCCTCGTCAGATTAGTGGCGAATGCCGTTATCGTCTTCGTCGATGACATCGCCATCGTCTTCATCGTCATCCTGGGCATTCGGATCTTCAAAGTAGGTGCCCCAGCCGTCGTAGTCGACGTTATATTTTGCCACCAGATTCACCAGCTGCTCTACCTGCGCGTCGATCAGCTCCGCTTTCAACGCGCCTTCGCTGAGAATGTCCACGCACATGACGGTGGTGCCGTCTTCCAGCTCCAGCTCTTCCGGCTCGGTGACTTCATAGCCCAGCTTAAACGCGTCCACCGCCGCTTTTTCCAGCGAGTCAAAGTTATTACAGGAGAGATGGTGCTCAATGGTATAGAGCGCATCGGGATCGCTGCCATCCTCTAACAGTTCTTCGATGATCAGCCGCGTCTCTTCACGCTGCTCTTCCAACAATGCTTCAAATGCCATGGCGATATCCTCTCTGAGTTCGGCAATAAGTCATTATTTTCCCATACTGCCTGTCGCGCCACTACACAAAACAGAAAAGATTATTCTCGCCAGGGTTGAAAATGCATATTCATACGGTTAAATTGAATTTTAATTCATTACGAAACCCGTACCGGAGTGCTGTATGAGTCAGTTGTATCACCGTCATTTTCTCAGGCTGCTGGATTTTACCCCGGCCGAGATCGATTACCTGCTTGCCCTGTCTGCCGAATTAAAACACGCCAAAAAAACCGCCAGCGAAACCCAATACCTGAAAGGCAAAAACATCGCGCTCATCTTCGAAAAAGACTCGACCCGTACCCGATGCTCTTTCGAAGTTGCCGCCTACGATCAGGGAGCTAACGTCACGTATCTTGGCCCGAGCGGCAGCCAGATCGGCCATAAAGAGTCGATGAAAGACACCGCGCGCGTGCTGGGCCGCATGTACGACGGCATTCAGTATCGGGGTTACGGTCAGGCACTGGTGGAAACGCTGGCCGAGCACGCGGGCGTGCCGGTCTGGAACGGCCTGACCACCGAGTTTCACCCCACCCAGTTGCTGGCTGACCTGCTGACCATGCAGGAGCATCTGCCCGCTACACCGCTGAATAAGATGACGCTGGTATACGTTGGCGATGCCCGCAATAACATGGGCAACAGCATGCTGGAAGCCGCTGCGCTGGTCGGGCTGGATCTGCGCATGGTTGCGCCGCAAAGCTGCTGGCCGGAAGCCGGGCTGGTCGCAGAATGCCGTCAGGTCGCCGAAAAGACCGGCGGTAAAATCACCCTGACGGCGGATATTGCCGAGGGCGTAAAAGGTGCCGATTTTATCTATACCGACGTCTGGGTTTCCATGGGCGAAGCCAAAGCGGTGTGGGAAGAACGGATTGCCCTGCTGCGCGACTATCAGGTGAACCGTGCGATGCTGGCGCTGACAGGCAACCCGGCGGTGAAATTCCTGCACTGCTTACCGGCTTTCCATGACGATCAGACCACGCTGGGCCGCCAGATGGCAGAACAGTATGGCCTTAAAGACGGCATGGAAGTCAGCAATGAGGTCTTTGAGTCGGCACACAGCATCGTGTTTGACCAGGCTGAAAACCGGATGCACACCATCAAAGCGGTAATGGTCGCCACGCTGGGACAGCGTTAATCAGACAGACGCAAACGGTTACCTGTTACGCGATTTTTCCTTGATGCCAACCCGCGATGGCGTATAATGCGCCACAATTTGCCGGAGGAAACATGCAACAGCATCGTGGACAATGTGACGCGCTATCTCGCCTGACCGCAGGCGGCACCGCTGTTTCTTTCCGTCATCGAACCGATCTCAAAAAAGCCCCTTTCTAAGGGGCTTTTTTTTGTCCGCAATCCGGCCGCGCAGAGGAGAGAGCTATGGCTAACCCGCTATATCGCAAGCACATCATTTCAATTAACGATCTCAGCCGCGACGAGCTGGAGCTGGTGCTGCATACCGCCGCCCGGCTCAAAGCCAACCCTCAGCCGGAACTGCTGAAACACAACGTGATCGCCAGTTGCTTCTTTGAAGCCTCCACCCGCACCCGGCTGTCGTTTGAAACCGCCATTCATCGCCTGGGTGCCTCCGCCGTTGGCTTTGCCGATGGCAGTAACACCTCGCTGGGCAAGAAGGGGGAAACCCTGGCGGATACCATTTCCGTCATCAGCACCTATGTGGACGCGATTGTGATGCGTCATCCGCAGGAAGGGGCAGCCCGACTGGCCACGGAGTTCTCCAACGGCATTCCCATTCTGAACGCGGGCGACGGCGCGAATCAGCACCCGACACAAACGCTGCTGGACCTGTTTACTCTCCACGAAACCCAGGGTCGTCTCAGCAATCTGAACGTGGCCATGGTGGGCGATCTGAAATATGGCCGTACCGTTCACTCGCTGACCCAGGCGCTGGCCAAGTTCGACGGCAACCGCTTCTTCTTTATCGCGCCGGATGCGCTGGCAATGCCTGCCTATATCACCGATATGCTGGACGAGCAGAATATTGCCTGGTCGCGCCATGACAGCTTTGAAGAGGTGATGCCTGAGCTGGATATTCTCTATATGACCCGCGTGCAAAAAGAGCGGCTCGATCCCTCAGAATATGCCAACGTCAAAGCCCAGTTTATTTTACGGGCAGCCGATCTGGCCGGAGCCCGCGATAACATGAAAGTGCTGCATCCGCTGCCCCGTATTGATGAAATTACCCCTGACGTGGACACCACGCCGTACGCCTGGTATTTCCAGCAGGCAGGTAACGGTATTTATGCGCGCCAGGCCCTGCTGGCGCTGGTACTGAACAGCGACATCGCCCTGTAAGGAGTGAACAATGAGCCACGATAACAAACTGCAGGTCGAAGCCATCAAAAACGGCACGGTTATCGATCATATCCCGGCGCAGGTGGGCTTTAAGCTCCTGTCGCTGTTTCGCCTGACCGAAACTGACCAGCGCATCACTATTGGTCTGAACCTGCCGTCAGGTGAAATGGGCCGTAAGGACCTGATCAAGATCGAAAACACCTACCTGACCGACGATCAGATCAATCAACTGGCGTTCTATGCGCCGCATGCGACGGTCAATCGCATCGACGACTATGAAGTGGTGGCCAAGATCGCCCCGGCGCTGCCGGATCACATCGATCGGGTGCTTACCTGCCCGAACAGCAACTGCATCAGCCGCAGCGAGCCGGTGTTCTCCAGCTTCGCCGTCAAGCACCGCGCCGATGAGGTGCACCTGAAGTGCAAATACTGTGAGAAAGAGTTCGCCCGCCATGTCGTGCTGGGCCACTTTTAATCGTCCCGGGCGCGCCTATAATGGAACGCGTTCTGTTGCGGGCGGCATCGTTGCTGCCCCGGCCTTACTTTAAGGAGAAATGATGTCTCGTGAAATCAGTACGGAAAAAGCCCCTGCGGCCATTGGCCCTTACGTACAGGGCGTTGATCTCGGCAACATGATCATCACCTCGGGTCAGATTCCCGTGAACCCGGCCACCGGTGAGGTCGCCGATGATGTGTCTGCGCAGGCACGTCAGTCGCTGGAAAACGTGAAGGCAATCGTGGAAGCGGCGGGACTGACGGTAGGCGATATCGTTAAAACCACCGTGTTCGTGAAAGATCTGAATGACTTTGCGACCGTAAACGCCACCTACGAAGCGTTCTTTACTGAGCACAAGGCAAACTTCCCGGCGCGCTCGTGCGTGGAAGTCGCCCGTCTGCCAAAAGATGTGAAGATTGAAATCGAAGCGATTGCACTGCGTCGCTGATAAAACGCGTGCGCACCGGGTGCGCACGCGGCTTTCGGTCTGCCATCAAGCCAGGAATTTGCCCTGCTTACCGCCGACCGTTCACGGTGTGATCAGCCTTAAAAGCTTTGCCAGTTATCCTGTCCGCCTGTCGCCAGAGCCATTACGGGTTTGGGCGAAATAACAGCTGCGGGTTGACGCTGAGGCGCCACATCAGCCGCCTGCTGGCCCGCGAGCGTAAACCTGCGCACCAGCGCAGCCAGGCCGTCGGCCTGCTCCTGTAGTGAGAGCGATGCAGCCGAGGCTTCTTCCACCAGGGCCGCATTCTGCTGGGTCACGTCGTCCATCTGATTGACCGCCTGATGCACCTGCGCGATCCCCTGGCTCTGCTCTGTGGCCGCAGCGGCGATTTCGTTAACCAGATCGGTAACCTGACTGACCGCACCGCGCATCGTCTCCATATTCTGATTCACGTTATCCGCCTGGGACGTTCCCGATTCAATCAACGCATTCGACGACTGAATCAGCGTTTTGATTTCACGGGCGGCGGTGGTGGAACGCTGCGACAAATTGCGCACTTCCCCTGCCACGACCGCAAAGCCGCGCCCGTGTTCGCCGGCTCGCGCCGCTTCAACCGCCGCGTTCAGCGCCAGAATATTGGTCTGAAACGCAATGCCTTCAATCAGGGTGATAATGTCGCCCACCTTGCCCGCGCTGTCACGGATCGACGTCATGGTATCCAGCATGGTAGTGAGCGCCGCAGAGCTGGTTTCGGAGAGGTTGCGCGTGTTTTCGGCCAGATTGCTCGCCTGGCGCGTGTTGTCGGCGGTCTGTCTGACGGTTTCGCTGATTTGCGTCATGCTGGCAGCCGTTTGCTCCAGCGAGGCAGCCTGCTCTTCTGTACGGGCAGACAAATCCTCATTCCCTGCCGCAATCTGTGCCGACGCACTGCTGACGGACTGCGAGGCACTCCTGACCGCATGCATAGCGGACGAAATGCTTGTCATCAGACGATTATAAGAGCGTGCCATGATACCGACTTCATCACGGCGGCTGTCATCGGCCTTCAGGGAAAGATCAAGCGTATTGCTGGCGCGTTCCATCAGCCCGCCCATGGCATTCAGGCTGCGGCGGACGCGCAAGATGGTCAGTATCGTCAGCATCCCCAGGCCAGTAATCGCCAGGGCAATACCGGCGGCCATGCCCCATTTGGCCAGCCGATAAATATGTTGGTTTTGCAGGCGTAACGCTTCACCCATTTTGCTGTTAAATTCAAACTGATCGCGGTAACTGTTTTTTAGCTGGGTGATGGCGCCGCCAATACCTTCATCATCACTTAACAGCGCCAGGCTGCGTTCATTCTGATGTGCCCGGGAAGCCGTGAGAAATGCCGGAAGATTTTGTTTAACGGCATCGATTAACCGGAATGACTTTTCTGTCATCACCCGATCGTCATCGTTGGTAATGTCGTTATCGAAATAATATTTCGTCAGTGTCGAAATGTCCTCAATGCGTTTTTGAATAACCGCTTCGAGACTGGCCAGCTTGCCGCTCTCATCCTCTGTCTGATGACGATATAACGCCACAGAGAGGCGATTACTTTCATCCACCAGCCGGTTTAATACCTTGAGCGAATCAATCGTGTTTACCTGCACATATTCAAATCGCGCCTGAAAACCGGCAAGAAGTGAAAGTGTTACGATCCCCAGAATAATCAACGAACCTGCTAAAAGCGAAAAAGCCAGAGAAAGTCTTTGCGTCATATTCATTAAACCGAGCTCCTTTCTTTCCTCCGAGCCTATTCCCGAAGGAAGCCAGAAATTAATCGGCAATAATAAATAAAAATTTATTTCAATTTTTTTAAACCTGAATTCGATTTCAAGTTTAAATTAATTATTCATTGCAAAAACTTATCGGAATTAAATAAATGACCGGATGAAAACAATAACAAAATAAACTATATTTTTTTGAATAGTAAATTTTTGGTGATACGTCAAAAAGAGACGTAATACCCTCGGGGCCAGCATAAAGGAGAAAAGCGGAACCGCGGGGACAGCGCGCCCCGCGGTTGTTGCATCAGGCGCGGGAGGACGGACGCCACAGCCACAGGAGGGTAATCGCCAGCGCGAATAAGGCGCCAAAGCCAATGCCGGTCGCCACGGCGGGGGCACCGGCGCGAATAGCCAGCGTATACAGCCCCAACATGATGAGCATGGCGGTGTTTTCAATCAGGTTCTGCACTGCAATCGCATTGCCCGCGCCGACGCTCTGTTGACCGCGTTCCTGAAGCAGCGCGTTGAGGGGTACAACAAAGAAACCGCCCAGCACGCCGATGATCATCAGCAACAGGTAAGCATTCAGCAGGGCATGTTGCAGGGCGAAAATCACCACCATCACGCCGATCAGAACGCCCGCGGGCATACAGCGGCGCACGGTTTCCAGCGTCACCAGCTTTGCCGCCAGTGCCGCGCCCACCACAATCCCTACCGCGACCATAGCATTCAGCATGGTCGGCGTTTTGTTATCGCTGATGCCCAGCGCCACGGGTACCCACAGCACCAGCAGAAAACGCAGCGTTACACCTGCGCCCCAAAACAGACTGGTACCGAGCAGAGAGAATCGGGTTTCGGCATTGTTCCACAGCAGGCGCGTCGCGCGGAGAAAACGGCCCAGCATGGCCGCCACATTCCAGCTCTGCCCCGGACGCGCGGCGCGCAGTCTGGGAATAAACAGGTTCGCCACCACCGCCACCGCATAGGTCAGAGCACAGGCGGCCAGTGCGGCAACCAGATGCCAGTCCGACAGGATGCCGCCCGCCACCGAGCCCAGCAGGATAGCCGCAATGGTGGAGGCTTCCATCAGCCCGTTGGCTTTAACCAGCTTTTCGCCATGCGCAATTTCAACCAGAATGCCATACTTCGCCGGGGAGTACGCGGCAGCCCCGATTCCCACCAGGGTGTAACCCAGGAAAGGATTAAAACCAAAGCAGATCACCATCGCACCGAGCAACTTCAGGCTGTTGGCAAACATCATGGCCCGGCCTTTGGCAATGCTGTCTGCCATCTGGCCGACAAAGGGCGCAAGCAGAATATAAGTGGCAACAAACAGCATCTGCAGTACCGGCTGGCTCCAGTCGGGATAGAACTGGTTTTTCAGCAACGCCAGCGTGGCAAACAGCAGGGCGTTATCGCCGAACGCGGAGAAAAACTGCGCCACGATTACCGCTATCATGCCGCGCGACAGTAACGGCGCATCACGTTCTGGGATCATGCCTGGTCCTCTTCCGCCATTTTCTTCAGGGTGACATAGTCAGGCTTGCCACTGCCCAGCAGCGGCAGCTGTTTTACCACGCGGATATCGCGCGGTACGGCCAGCTCCGCGGCACCCAGCGCCCGGGCCGCCTTTTGCAAATCCTCACGCGCTAAGGCGCTGTCGGTAGTAAACAGCACTAATGCTTCACCCCGATTACCGTCGGGCCGCAGCGAGGCCGCGTGCTGTTTATCCGGCGACGCGCTCAGGGCGATCTGCTCGACCACTTCCAGCGAGACCATTTCCCCGGCAATTTTGGCAAAGCGCTTCGCCCGGCCCTGGATCTGGCAGAAACCGCCGTCATCAAAGCTGACGATATCGCCGGTATCGTACCAGCCCGCTTCCATCTGCCCTTCCCCGTTGTCCGCCGCCGGGGTTTCCAGTACGCCGGGATTCTCCACCCGCAGGTAGCCTTTCATGATATTTGGACCACGCAGTTGCAGCCGCCCGCCCTGTTCAATGCCCGGCACGGACATCAGGCGCGAATCCATTCCCGGCAGAATACGACCTACCGTGTGCGCTTTGGCGGCCATGGGCACGTTGATGGCGACAACAGGCGCGCATTCGGTGACGCCATAGCCTTCCAGAATCCGGATGCCGTATTTTTCCATGTACAGCTGGCGCGTGTTCTCCTGCAGTTTTTCTGCCCCCGCGACCACATAGCGCAGACGGGCAAAGTCATAAGGCTGCGCAAAACGGGCGTAATTCCCCAGGAAGGTTGAAGTGCCAAACAGCACGGTACAGTTGCGGTCGTACACCAACTCAGGCACCACGCGGTAGTGCAGCGGACTGGGATACAGAAAGACCTGCGCCCCGGTCATCAGCGGCGTAAACAGCCCCACAGTCAAGCCGAAGGCATGGAACAGCGGCAACGCTGACATAAAGCGATCGCGTGGCGTAAAGTCGGCCACCGTGCGAATCTGCTCAACGTTCGCCAGCAGGCTTTTATGAGAATGCACCACGCCTTTCGGATGCCCTTCGGAGCCAGAGGTAAACAGCACCATCGCGGCATCTTCCGGCTGTTGCGTCACCTGCGCCTGACGCGGCACCAGCAAATGCGCCAGTATCCAGAGCTTATCCTGCAACGTGACGGTATCTTTCAGATCTTCCAGATAGATCCACCGCACCTCGGTCAGCGCCTGCGGCAGATGCCACAGGTTGCCTTTATCCAGGAACTGCCGCGACGTGAACACGGTCTTTACCTGTGACGCAGTCAGCGCCGCACGCAGGCCCGTTACGCCCGCAGAGTAGTTCAGCATGGCGGGCACGCGCCCACGTAATGATGCGCCCAGGATCGCCGCCGCCGTGACCGTGGCGTTGGGCAGCAGCAACCCGACGTAATCGCCAGGCTGGCTGTACCGTTCCAGAATGCGTCCAACGCCCAGCGCTTTTTTCAGCAGGCCGGTATAGCTGTCGGGTTTGAAATTCACGTCTTCGATGCACCGCTTAAACGCGCCATAGCGCTGACGGGCACTCAGAAAAGCCTCATACAGGGTTTCCCTGGGTCGCACCGCCATGCGTGCTTCCATCATAATATGGTGCAGGTGCTCACCGGCCAGCACGCGACGGTCGCGGGCGCGCTTCGCCTCGGGCATCGGAATGTGTGTGCCGGGTAAAATGCTCAGGGTAATACGGGGAAACAGGCGACGCTTGAAAACGCCCGCCAGGCGACCGAACGGCGTAAATTCTGCCCCTTCAATGCGCATCGGCACCACGGTCGCGCCAGATTTTGCTGCGACAAAGCCCGCGCCGCTGTAAATCTTCATCAGCGATCCGGTCACGGTAATGCGGCCTTCGGGGAAAATAACCACCGGGCGGCCGCTGTCGATGAGCCGCACCAGCTGCTTCAGCGCCATCGGCTTCATAGGATCGAGCGGCACGAAATCCGCATAGGGTTTTATCAGGCGTAAAAACCAGTGTTCGCTAATAGACGAGTAGATTGCAAATACTGGCTTAACGGGCAGAAACAGCGCCAGTAGCGCGCCATCCAGGAATGAGGTGTGATTGGGCGTAATCAACACTTTCTGCTTGCGCAGCTCAGCGGTATCGCCCCGCAGTTCAACCCGCCACAGCAGGCGAAAAAGCAGACGGAAAAAAGTGAATAACATGCCGGCTCCTTAGCATGGTGAAAACAGCCACTCACGATGCAGGATTTAGCGGTAATCGACAACTGATTATTGGCGGATGCGCCGGAGAAAGCTGACGCAGATCATGACAAGACCAGGCCAGATTTCAGGCAAAAAAAACCCACGCATCTGCGTGGGTCGGTGTAATAACGACTGGCCTTGCCGGAGCAGTGCCCGTTTTCACACCCATCAATACCTCTGGGATTTCTATCCTCTCACCCTTTAGTCGATCAGAGACAGATGAAAAAAGAAAATGAATTCGCCGAAATGAAACGAGGTGTAAAAACATCCACACCTCGCTTACAGTTTGATTTGATTAGGATTTATCTGAACCGTTATCCACAGGCTTACTGTAGATAGCATCGGGGGCGATATTCATGTGCTTCAGCACCGGCCCCATGATGTTGCCGAATACCGGCGCGGCCACGGAGCCACCAAAGTGATCGCCAGCGGTCGGGTGGTTAATCATGACGACCAGCGCCACTTCAGGATGGCTGGCGGGAGCAATGCCAGCGGTGTAGTTCACATAGCCGCCGTCATATTTACCGCTGCTGCCCATTTTCTCCGCTGTCCCGGTTTTGGTAGCCAGACGATAGCCGGGTACCGCCGCCTTCACCCCGGTCCCGCCCGGTAAGACGTCACTTTCCAGCATATGCACCACTTCTTTCACCGTTTCAGGATTGGCCACCTGCTTGCCCAGCACGGGTGGCGTGACCTTGGTGATCGACAGCGGACGATAAACCCCATAGGAACCCAGCGTGGCATATTCCCGGGCAATCTGTAGCGGCGTCACGCGTAAACCATAGCCGAAGGAGAAGGTCGCGCGTTCGATATCGGCCCAGCGCGTGCGGTGCAGCGGGAAGTAGCCGACGCTTTCGCCGGTTAAGCCCAGTCCGGTGGGTTTACCGAGGCCAAAGGCATAGTAGGTGTTCACCAGGGCTTCCGCAGGCATTGCCAGGGCAATATGCGAGACGCCGATATCGCTCGATTTTTGCAGGATGCCGGTCATCGTCAGACGCGGCCAGTGCCCGACGTCACGGATCAGGTGGCCGTTCACGCGATAAGGCGTGGTATCCAGTACAGAATCCGGTCGCACCAGGTGGCGCTCCAGCCCTTCCATCACTACCAGCGGTTTCACTGTCGAACCCGGTTCATAACTGTCGTTGATGGCGGTATTGCGCATCTGTGCCGGTGTGGCACCCTGGTAGTTGTTGGGGTTGAACGACGGATAAGAGGCCATCGCCAGAATCTCGCCGGTATCAATTTTGACCAGCACCGCCGCACCGGAGTCGGCCTTGTTGAGCAATACGCCGTCACGCAGTTTGCTGTACAGCGTGTACTGGCTGAATTTATCAATGCTGAGCTGTACCGTCGGCGGCTGCGTTGGCGGCTGATAGCTAATCATCGAAATGATATTGCCGGCCGCATCCTGGCGATACACTTCTTTGCCCGGCTGACCCTGCAGCACTTTATCGAAGCCTTTTTCCAGGCCATTCAGACCGGTATTGTCAGCACCGACGATGCCGATAAGCGGTGCCGAGGCTTCACTCATCGGATAGAAGCGGCTGTCGTCATAGACCTCACTGATGCCTTTCAGCTTGAGATCTTTGATGTCTTTGGCGATCCCCAGCTCCACCTTACGTCCCAGATAGAGAAAACGACGTTTAGGATTGGCGGTAATCTGTGACGCGACCTCTTCGGGCCGCATGCCCAGCGCCGCCGCCAGATAGGCCCATTTGGCGCTGGTAAAGTCGGGGTTACTTTCCAGTACGCGCTGCGGATCGGCGATCACGTCACGCGAGGGCACGCTGAGTGCCAGTGCCTCACCATTGCGATCCAGTAAGGTGCCCCGGCTGGTGGGCAGCGTCACGGTGCGCAGGGAGCGCTGATCAGCCTCATGCTCCAGCATCGGCTGATTCAGGAACTGCAAATCGGCCACGCGCGCCAGCAAAACGACCATGCAGGCAAATACGCCCAGACAAATCAGGCGAAAACGAAACGGGTTAAACGGGGCTTTTATCTGGTCTTTACCCAGTAATTTTTTTATCCGGGGCATAGCAATCCGCTGCGCTTAAAAAAAAGAGGTCAATCCAGCAGTTATAATCAAAGCGCGGGTGAAAACACAGGAAAACTGTGTATCAGTTCGTTATTGATCGTTTTCCTCGGGGCAAAAAAAACCTGCGTATCTACGCAGGTTGGTGTAATCAAAAAAATCAGTTGATGTTCACCCATCAATACCTCTGGGATCCTGACTGTAGCAAGCGGCGATCCCGTTCTGCCACGACAGAAACGCAACAGTTACCTGCAAAATGTAACCAGCCGTGTGATCCTTACGTATTTGTGCAAACGACATGTTTTTTGATGTCCACGAGGCAACTCATGGCGTTCGGCCCCTGGGTCAGTGACGAGGTGCCGATATCCAGCGTTAAGACATTCGGATTGCCCGCCCGATCAAACGGCTGCCAGGCGTTGCCAAAGCCGGGATCAAACCAGGCACCGGTAGAGATGATCACCACGCCCTGCTTCAGGCCGTCGGTTAAACGCACCCCAGCCAGAATCCTGCCGCGCGCATTGCTGACTTCAATCTCGTCACCATCGACAATGCCGCGCGCGTTCGCATCCTCAGGATGCATGTACAGCGTTTCATGGCCGGCGGTTTTATTGCCCTGCACGGTGGCGGTGGCATCCAGCTGACTGTGCAAGCGATCCGAGGGCTGAATGGAGATCATATGCAGTGGATAGTCCTGACTTGCCGGCGCTCCCAGCCATTCCCGCGGCTCACGCCATTCCGGGTGACCGGCCATATCCTCCAGCTGATAATCCGCAATGGTCTGGCAGAACAGCTCAATTTTGCCGCTGGCGGTCTGGATCGGATGCGCGAGGGGATCGGCGCGGAAGTCCGCCATAAAGACGTAGGGTTTACCGCCTTCGGGGATTTCAACGAAGCCGCGCTGCCAGAACGCCTCAAATTCGGGGAAAGCAATGCCGCGACGACCATGGGCGACGGCGCATTGTTGGTAAAGATGCGCGATCCACTGCATCTCGTTGCGCCCTTCCGTGAAGGTATCCCGATAGCCCAGTCGCTCGGCCAGATCCGCAAAGATATCAAAGTCGTTACGTGCCTGATGCTGGGGTTTAATCGCCTGATGCATCGCCAGCACAAAGCGATCGCGCGACGAGCCCCCGATATCATTGCGCTCCAGCGTGGTGGTTGCCGGCAGTACGATATCGGCCATCTGTGCAGCCGGTGTCCAGACGATATCCTGCACCACGACGGTATCCGGCTTTTGCCAGCCTTCCACCAGCCGGTTCAACTGCTGATGATGGTGGAACGGGTTGCCGCCCGCCCAGTGCACCATGTGAATGTCCGGGTAGTGCAGGGTTTCGCCCTGGAAGCTATAGGGCTGGCCGGGGTTAAGCAACATGTCACTGATGCGCGCCACGGGAATAGAGAGGCCCGACGGATTGGGTCCGGTACTCATCATCGGCGCGGGCCCTTCCTGGCGCGGATTGCCCACGCTGTTCATGGAGCCGTGACCAAATGAGAAGCCCGCGCCCGGCAGGCCTGGCTGTCCGAGCATGGAGGACAGCGCGATCATCATCCAGTAGGGCTGTTCGCCGCGATGAGCACGCTGGACAGAGTAGGAGCAGGTGATAAAACTGCGTTTGCCGATCAACTGCTGCGCCAGTTGCACAATGCGCTCCGCCGGGACCGCGGTGATCCGGCTCGCCCAGCCCGCCGTTTTGGCGATGCCATCGCTTTCGCCCAGCAGATAAGCACGCAGCTGCGGCCAGCCGGTGCAGTGACGGGCAAGGAAATCCTCGTCGGTCGCACCGCGCTGATAAATTTCATACCCGAGCGCCAGCATCAGCGCCACATCGGTATTCGGCCGGATCGGGATCCAGTCCGCGCGAACAAATTCAGGGCAGTCGTCGCGCATGGGGCTGATGTTGATGACGGGCGTGCCTTTCGCGGCCAGCTGTTCCAGCGCCGGTTTCAGGCTGTGCTGACCTGCGCCGCCGGAAGCCACCTGGGCATTTTTTAGCGCCAGTCCGCCAAAGGCGACAAAAATCTCGGCGTGTTCCACCACCTGCGGCCAGTCGGTGACGCGCCCGGTGAGCGGCATGTAGGTGCCCATAACATAAGGGAGGAAAAACTGCGCTGCGCCCCAGCTGTAGTTGCCTTGCTGATCGACCCCGCCGCCGCCCTGAAAATAGAAACGCCGTACCAGCGTGCGCGCATGGTTGACGCGCCCTGCCGATGACCAGCCGTAAGAGCCATTAAAAATGCCGGAGGCACCGTAGCGTTCACGAATGCGGCGATTTTCCTCAGCCACCAGATCCAGCGCCGTATCCCAGTCAACGGCGACAAAATCTTCGCGTCCACGCAAGGTGCGATCGCTGTTCTCGCGGGAGGTTAACCACGAACGCCGCACCATAGGTTGGCGGATGCGTTTATCCGAGTAGACCAGTTCAGGAATGGTGTTGAGCATGGGCGACGGATCGGCGTCGGCAAAAAAAGGTTCGCAACCGATGAGACGGTCGTTTTCGCTTACCGCGGTAAAGGCGCCCCAGTGCGCCAGATGTGGCACTTTTATTTTCATGGTCATCGCTTCGGCAGGTGTTGGGATAAGCAGCATATCACGGGCTGTGACCGTAGCAGAAGGCATCACCCATCGTCTGATTTTGCCCTGTTTGCGACCTTGCTGGCATTCTGTTGGCTTGATGTACGTGCGCTTTTCCGTAACACTGGAGCGATGTGTAAACGTTTCCCCAAAATCAGGTAAACCCATGGCTACCATTAAGGATGTTGCCCGGCTGGCGGGTGTTTCTGTCGCCACGGTTTCCCGCGTGATCAACAATTCGCCTAAGGCCAGTGACAGTTCGCGCCAGGCGGTGAATCAGGCCATGGAATCGCTCCAGTACCATCCAAACGCCAATGCACGGGCGCTGGCACAGCAGTCAACCGAAACCCTGGGGCTGGTGGTGGGCGATGTATCCGACCCGTTCTTTGGCGCGATGGTGAAAGCAGTAGATGAAGTGGCAGGCCAGACAGGCAACTTTTTGCTGATTGGTAACGGTTACCATAATGAGCAAAAAGAGCGCCAGGCTATCGAACAACTGATGCGTCATCGCTGCGCGGCGCTGGTGGTTCACGCCAAGAAAATCCCCGACAGCGAGTTGGAAGTGTTGATGAAGCAGATGCCCGGCATGGTATTAGTGAATCGCCTGCTAAAGGGGTTTGAACAACGCTGTATTGCGCTTGATGACCGCTACGGTGCCTGGCTGGCCACGCGCCATCTGATTCAACTGGGCCATCAAAATATCGCGTTTATCTGTTCCACTCACACCATTTCGGATGCGGAAGACCGCCTGCAGGGCTATTACGATGCCCTGGAAGAGCACGGCCTGCCCTGCAATGACAGGCTGGTCGCCTGGGGCGAACCGGATGAAGTCGGCGGCGAGCAGGCGATGACGGAATTACTGGGACGCGGCAGAAACTTTACTGCCGTAGCCTGCTATAACGACTCCATGGCCGCCGGGGCGCTGGCGGTCTTAAGCGATAATGGCGTACAGGTTCCCGAAGCGATGTCCCTGATCGGTTTTGATGACGTGCTGGTTTCCCGCTACGTTCGCCCGCGCCTGACGACGGTGCGTTATCCCATCGTCACTATGGCGCAGCAAGCCGCCGAACTGGCGCTGGCGCTGGCTCACCACCAGCCCGTTCCTGAAGTGACCAATATGTTCAGCCCGACGTTAGTCCGCCGCCACTCGGTCAGCGGCCCGGCCACCTCCTCCTGAGTTCCTGCTTTGGCGCGGCATATGTTGATGGTGCAGGATGATACCCACCATTTTTTGCATCTTTTCTCTCTCTGCCTGTTCTGCGAAATAAGCCGGGCCTTCGCGCTGCAGGAAGGCGGCAAGATGAGCCATCCCCGGGAACTTACTGTTGTCAGTGACCGTGATGGCGAACCGCTGACAATGCGCCTGCTGTGCGCAGGTCGCCAGCTTATTTGAAAGCATGGAGGAGGCGTTCAAGCGGCCGTACGAGTGCAATGACCGTCTCATCCTGCACCTGTGCCGCTGCATCCAGCTTCGCCTGCATCTGCGCCACCTCGCCCGCCCCAAAGGCCTGGTTACGTACATAGGCATCCACCATCGCCATGCCCATCACGCTCAGTGCATCAACCTGCCTGGCGCTGCCCGCCAGCGCATGGAGCGGCTGGGTGGCATTCAGTAGCGGCTGAACCTGCGAATAATTTTCGTGCCAGCGTTGTAACTGTGCACGAATCGCCGTCGCGGCGGCAGGATCGGTCCGGTCTTCAATCAGCAGGGCAACCTGCTTATCCAGCGCCCGGACGGTATCACTTTCAGCCGGTAAGACGTCCGCCAGGCGATTCAGCGGTTCAAAGTAGTTGTAATGCCCGGCCTGAAACTTGAGATGCTGACGCGTATAGTACTGTGCCGGTTCCAGCGCCTGGGCCAGCACGCGCAGCGGCTCGATATGGGTACTGTTGGCCAGCCGCATCATCTGTCGTTCCGCCTGATCGTGCTGTTGCAGGCCGACGGAGATCGTTGTCCAGCGATCCATCGCCGCCAGCCGTTGGTACATGCTGTCTGGATCGGTCACGTTCTGCGCTGACCATAACCGTTCGGCCACCACAAAAGCGCGCGGCCAGAGTTTGGTATCAATGATCGTGCTGTTGACGTTTTCAGCCCACAGCGCGGCCTCGCCGCCCAGCAGGTTTTGCTGCTTCTGCCGCGCATCGGGCAGCACCGGCTGAATACCGGCTGGCACGGCATCAAGGCGTCGGCCTTCGGTGGCATAGCGTACGTTCCCTACCCGCATATACCCGCTGAGCTGGTTACCGGTCAGCGTCACCACGGGCTGGAACGGTCCCATCCACGTATCGACCTCGAACGTCAGACGATCGGGTGCCAGCCACGCAATCCCTTTCACCAGACGGCGCGACTTACCCGCGAAATCAATAAACCCGCGCCAGCCGTCACGACCTTTAATCAGCGTAAAGCTGCCCGTCACCGGACTGCCTTTTAACCGCGGCATAGAGAACGACCAGCTCTGCGCCTGGTCACCCGGCTGAATGACATCTTTGCCCTCAAGCCCCTGGGGATAGATTTCATTGCGATAGTGATAGCTGGCCGGTTGCGGCTGATCCAGATAGAACCCGGTGGAGAGAATGCCGCGATAGCCATTTTTGGCGACGGTACCCAGCGCATCCTGGCCCTGCCAGGACTGGATCAGAATGCTGTGAGGCAGATCCGGATGGGCGATCTCATCCCAGCCCACCATGTGTCGTTGATGTTTTTCGAGAATTTTTTCAAGGCGCTGATTAAAGTACGCCTGAAGCGCGTGACTGTCGGCAAGACCACGATCGTGCATAAATTGCTGAATGCGGGATGATGCCTGCCACTGGCTGGGATCGACCTCATCGCCGCCAATATGCACATACGGATCGGGAAAAATGGCGGCGACCTCCCCGATTAGCGCATCAATGACCTGGTAAACCTGCTCATTGCTGGGATCCAGCAGCGGCTTAAAGACGCCCCAGCCGCGCTCCATCCGATAAGGACCGGGGGCGCTGATCAGTTCCGGCATCGCCACTGCCAGCGCAGAGGCATGTCCGGGAAAATCGAGTTCCGGCACTACGCGCACGCCACGTTCCGCCGCATACTGCACCACGTCGCGCATCTCTTCCTGGGTATAGAAAAGGCCGTCGCTGGCGTTTTGTTGTAGCTGAGGATAGCGGCTGGAGGCGAAACGCCAGCCCTGATCGTCCGTCAGATGCCAGTGCAGCACGTTCATCCGTGCCGCCGCAATGCCATCAATCTGCCGCTTAATCGTTCTGATCGGCATGAAATGGCGGGCACTGTCGATCAGGATGCCGCGCCACGCAAAGCGCGGTTTATCCTGTATCGTCACCCAGGGAATGCGGGTGCCTTCGGGCGTGTTTTCAATCAGTTGCAGCAGTGTTTCCATGCCGCGCATCGCGCCAAAACGGGTAGTGGCCCGTAGCAGAACGCCATCACTGTTGACGTTAAGCTGGTAGCTTTCATCGCTGTCTGGCTGCGGAATGGGATCGGTGACCGTTGCAATCTGCACGCGAATCGTAGGCGGGGTCACGGCCTGATCGGTGGGCAGTAAAGGCCAGCCGGTTTGTCGGGCAATGCGTGACAACCAGCGCGTTTCGGCACCGGGTAACCTGTCCCCCTCGATGCGCAAGGTGAGCTGTGGCGTCAACGTCAGCCAGCCTGCGTTGGCAGGTTGCTCTACCTGCTGTGGCCATGGCATTAACGGCAACGTGTCCGCTACGGCAGAAAAGGACAAAGCACAACAACAGATAAGCACATTTCGGCGTAGCGACATTGGCACGGTACCCTGCAAGTCGATGGCAAAAAAGGTCAGTCACCAGAGTAATGTCATTTTGCGTGGCTGATCAAATCAGTCCGTCCGAAAAGGCGACCCCGGGGCGATTTTTTTGTCGTGCTGATTTTCTGCGCGTGTTTACGGCTTCTTTGTTTCAGGTCAAAACGAGACGAATTAATTCGCTGCAGTCACTACATGTTGAGCCTAAAATCCGAAACAACACCTATATGTAGTTAACGGAGAGAGCATGGCAACGGTGGTGATAAAGCGCGACGGATGCCGCGTAAGCTTTGATGCACAACGTATCGCAGCGGCCGTTATGGCGGCTGCGCGGGCAGCGAACGTCGACGATGCCGCATGGTGCGACGCGGTGGCCGGACAGGTTAGCGCACAACTGGTTGATCGTCAGGACGTCGACATTCAGGATATTCAGTGTGCGGTGGAAGAGACGCTGATGGCCGGACCTTATCCACAACTGGCACGGGCTTATATTGCCTATCGTCACGATCGTGACGTCGAGCGCGAACGCCGCAGCCAGCTGCATCATGCCATCCGTGGCCTGGTCGATCAGACCAATGCCGCCCTGCTTCATGAAAATGCCAATAAAGACAGCAAAGTGATCCCGACCCAACGCGATTTGCTGGCCGGGATTGTGGCGAAACATTACGCCCAGCAGCAAATCCTGCCTCGTGATGTGGTTCAGGCGCATGAGCGCGGCGAGATCCATTATCACGATCTCGATTACTCGCCTTTCTTCCCCATGTTTAACTGCATGCTGATCGATTTGAAAGGCATGCTGACCAACGGTTTTAAAATGGGTAACGCGGAGATCGAGCCGCCCAGGTCGATTGCTACCGCCACTGCGGTGACCGCGCAAATCATTGCCCAGGTTGCCAGCCATATCTATGGCGGAACCACGCTGAATCGAATTGACGAGGTGCTGGCACCCTATGTTGAAAAAAGTTTTGCCCGGCATAAAGAGGTAGCGCAGCACTGGGATATCCCGCAGGCGGAAGCCTATGCCCGCCAGCGTACCGAAAAAGAGTGTTATGACGCCTTTCAGTCGCTGGAATATGAGGTGAACACGCTGCATACGGCAAATGGTCAGACACCGTTTGTCACGTTTGGGTTCGGGTTGGGGACAAGCTGGGCCGCCCGTCTGGTGCAGACATCCATCTTGCGTAACCGTCTGGCAGGACTGGGTAAAAATCGCAAAACGGCCGTCTTCCCGAAGCTGGTGTTTGCGATTCGGGAAGGCGTTAACCGTCGTCCGGGCGATGTGAACTATGACATTAAGCAACTGGCGCTGGCCTGTGCCAGCAAACGAATGTATCCCGATATTCTCAATTATGATCAGGTCGTTAAGGTTACCGGCTCCTTTAAAACGCCGATGGGCTGTCGCAGTTTTCTGGGCGTTTACGAAGAAAATGGCGAGCAGATTCATGAAGGGCGCAACAATATCGGCGTCATCAGTCTGAATCTGCCACGTATCGCGCTGGAAGCACGGGGTGATGAGGCGCGTTTCTGGGCGTTACTGGATGACAGGCTGATGCTGGCGAAACGGGCATTGATGACGCGTGTTGCCCGGCTGGAAAAAACCAAAGCCCGGGTTGCGCCCATTCTTTATATGGAAGGTGCCTGCGGCGTGCGTTTGCAGGCAGACGATGAGGTGGGTTCGATTTTCCGCAATGGCCGCGCCTCCTTGTCTCTCGGTTTCATCGGCTTGCACGAAACACTGAATGCGCTGAGCGGCGCCTCAGTCCATCCTTTTGATGATGCAACCCTGCGCGCCAAAGGCGTGGCCATCGTGGCACGTCTGCGCGCGGCGACCGACGCCTGGAAAGCGGAAACGGGCTATGGCTTTAGCCTCTACAGTACCCCCAGCGAAAACTTATGTGACCGTTTCTGCCGTCTGGATGCGGCTGAATTTGGTGTGGTAAAAGGCGTGACCGACAAAGGTTATTACACCAACAGCTTCCATCTGGACGTTGAGAAGAAGGTAAATCCTTACGAAAAAATCGATTTTGAAGCCCCCTATCCGCCACTCTCCAATGGCGGTTTTATCTGTTACGGCGAATATCCCAATGTGCAGCACAACCTTAAGGCGCTGGAAGACGTCTGGGATTACAGCTACGACCGCGTGCCTTACTACGGCACCAACACGCCAATTGACGAATGTTACGACTGTGGCTTCAACGGGGAATTCACCTGTACCAGCCGCGGATTTACCTGCCCGAACTGCGGCAATCACGATCCTGCACGGGTTTCAGTCACACGGCGGGTTTGTGGCTATCTGGGCAGTCCGGACGCGCGCCCGTTTAATGCGGGAAAACAACAGGAAGTGCAGCGTCGGGTGAAACATCTTAATAGCGGCCAGCTGGAATGATGCGCATCCATCGTTACTACGATGTCGATATCGTGAACGGCCCCGGCACCCGCTGTACGCTGTTTGTCTCTGGCTGCGAGCACCAGTGCCGCGGCTGTTACAATCAACGTACCTGGCGGCTGGATTCCGGGGTGCCGTTTACCCTGGCGATGGAAGAACAACTGCTGGCCGATCTGAACGACACGCGCATCCCACGACAGGGCTTATCGTTAAGCGGCGGCGATCCCCTGCATCCACAGAATGTGCCGCATATTCGTCGTCTGGTGAAACGCGTCAAACAGACCTGCCCGGGCAAAGATATCTGGCTATGGACCGGCTATGAAATGGCGTCACTGACGTCCGCGCAGCGTGAAGTGCTGCCCTGGATTGACGTTCTGATCGACGGGCGCTTTGAAGAGGCCGAAAAAGACGCCACCCTCTTATGGCGCGGCAGTCGTAATCAGCACATCTGGTATTTACGCTGAAGAGCGGGGAATCGCCCCGGATTCAATGAGGGTGACGCCGGCTTTATCCATGAAGGCCTGCTGATGCAGACAGCGGGCCACATCCTGTGCTGACACTGCACGCCAGTTGCCGGGCAACCAGGAAAACAACGGTGCCATCAGGCTTTCTCCGCGGCGTTTCTCTTTTCTTTCACCGAGCAATAAAGATGGCCGGACGAAAACCAGGCGTGCCCAGTTCTGGTGGCGCAGCGTATTCTCCATCTCACCTTTTACGCGGCTGTATAAAAAGGGCGAATGGCGATGCGCGCCGTGCGCGCTCACCACCAGCATCTGCGTGGCATCCAGTCGTAAGCCATTCAACGCGGTGTCCACCACCAGCGTGTAATCCACATGGATAAAGGCCGCTTTACTGCCTGCCTGTTTGCGCGTGGTGCCCAGACAGCAAAATACCGTGGTCAGTGGCCCATCCAGGGGCTGAAGCACATCGGTCAGATCGTCCTCAACCGGATTGATCACCTTGTTCATAACAGGCAACGCACGGCGCGTCGGGGCGATGATCTCATCGATGCGAGGATCATCAACCAGTAAACGCAGCAGATATGACCCGACTAACCCGGTTGCGCCGGTCACTAAAACACGATTCATCTCAGAATTGTCCCTGTTTCATCACCAGCCGTGCAAAATCTGGTCAATGTGCGCCGTCTGGCTTGCTTTCCTGATGTCGGCAGCCAGGCTTAATGCGTATCAGGATAGCGCATTAAGCGCCTAACATGCCTACAGGAGGGTAAAGATGAGCACCAAAATTGCGGTATTGATCACCGATGAATTTGAAGACTCTGAGTTTACCTCGCCAGCGGAAGTGTATAAACGTGCTGGCTACGAGGTGGTGACCATTGAGGAGCAGGCGGGTAAAACCGTTAAAGGCAAACAGGGTGATGCGGAAGTGAAGATTGACCGCAGCATCGACGATGTCAGTGCGGCTGAGTTTGACGCGCTGCTGCTGCCTGGCGGCCATTCACCTGACGCCCTGCGCGGCGACGACCGCTTCGTCGCTTTCACCAAAGACTTCGTGGCAAGCGGCAAACCGGTGTTTGCGATCTGCCACGGGCCACAGTTGCTGATCAGTGCCAATGGCGTCCGCGGCCGAAAAATGACCAGCGTAAAAGCCATTGCGGTCGACCTGATTAATGCCGGGGCTGATTTCCGCGATGAAGAAGTGGTGGTGGACAGTGACAAGCTGGTAACCAGCCGCACCCCGGCTGACCTGCCTGCTTTTAACCGTGAGTCCCTGCGCATTCTGGAAGCGCTGTAACGCGTTGGCGCCCTTTTCCGTCAGGGATCAGGGCGCACTACTCTTCCCGCAGCCAGGCAATCTTTTTGCCAAATCCCAGCGCATTATCGGTCATTTTCAGCTCATCGAGCGTGATTTCCCACAGCGGTGCAGACACGCTGCGTGACATCGGGAAACGTCGCTGATAGGCATGGCGAGCTTCAACCGCCTCCTCCTCACGCAGTTGCCTGATGCGTCCACGATACTGCACCCCTTTTATCAGTAAGACCGTTTTAGGCTGACCATTGATCGTTCCGGCCACGTGAGGATTTTTGCTGGCCAGAAGGCCATGACGTGTATCCGGTTCCGTCATCAACCAGAATGCCATACGTGCCTCATCAAACACGTAGTAACAGTTTGCACACCACAGTTCATTTCCGGCACTGCAGCACAGTGACAGGACATGTTGCTTCTTCAGGTAGCGAATAAGATGGGAAAGATCAGACACAATCAACTCCGGATAAGGGCAACGGATAGCGCACGATGGGGAAGCGCGTTACACTGCCGGGCAGGCATTTCTGGGACAGATTATGAGTCAGCACTGGCAACTTTACCTGATACAAACGGCCGCCGGTCTGTTATATACCGGCATCACGACCGACGTCACGCGCCGCCTTGCGCAACATGAGTGTGGTCGTGGAGCCCGGGCCCTGCGCGGAAAAGGCCCACTGGCGCTGGTTTATGCCTGCGCGGCAGGTGACCGCGCGCAGGCATCCAGGCTGGAATATCAGGTCAAGCAACTTCCCCGGCAACGCAAACTGCAACTGGTTGCCGAGCAACCGCAGAGTCTCGAAACCTGGCTTAGCGCAGTGCGTTAAAGGGGGCTGAATACTCAATGCGCCCTTCCGCGTCGTCGAAGGCATTATCGGCCAGACGGTAAACCTGGAAAGCGGCTTCACTGTCCGGCCAGCGACAGTGCAATCCCCGGCGCGCCGCAGGTTCAAATCCCAGCGGATGAAACAGCGCTGGCTCGCCAAGTACGACTACCGCGCTGTAACCAAACTCATTGAGCGTATCCAGACCTTCGTAAATGAGGCGTTTCGCAATGCCCTGTCCCCGTAAAGGTTCATCAACGGCCAGCGGCGCAAGGCCGACCCAGCCGCGATCCTCGCCCTGCATCGTGACCGGACTAAAGGCAGCATAACCCAGCACTTGTCCTTCATCATCGGTTGCCACGACGCCAAGCGTTAACAGGCCATCTTCGCGCAGTGCCTGTGTCAGTTCCGCCTCGGCCGATGTAGGGAAACAACGTCGGAGCAGTGCATCGATTCCGGCGGCGTCAACGCCAATTTCCGTTCGTATTAACATGAAACACCTGCGCGTGCCTGTGCGGCGTTCGCGTCCTGTTGCATCGTTGTTTCCACAATCGCAGCCATGTGCTGAATGGCGGTACGTAACCCTACGGGCATGGTGTCGAGTTCTATTGCATCCATTACGTTCTTAACCTCCAGTCCCAGTTCAGTATCCCCTTCAATCAGCAATCGACGCTGAAAGAAAAGCATATCAGGATCCGCTTTACGCGCGGCTACCAGCAACAAATCATTGGCATTGCCCCGGAACCAGACATCTGCTTCGGCATGCTGCAACACCTTCAGTCGGCCATCCTCTAGCGTGGTCATCCAGGTGAGATGCATATCAAGGATCTCAATGCCTAAAAAGCGTCCCTGAAGGAAGTCTAACTCACCTTCAGCCAAAACATGACGAAATTGCCAGTTTAAGAGTTGCTGCAAGAGGGGCTTCTTCAAGGTAAACGGGGCAATCTTCGCCGGTAAACCAATAATTTTAGGACCATTTTTCACTAAACTGGCTGAAAACCGCTGAAGCACGCTCGTCACTCCTGTTAAAAAAATTTTAGCTATATTGCCACAGACACCGGTTATCGCCGTCGGTGAGATCAATAAAACCAACAGCTGACCGATTAAAAATACGTCAGCCTCACGCATCAAAACGGCTTTCCCTGCCCCAAATCAAGATTTGCGCAACGCGGCATGACTAGACTCGGGCTCCATCTGTATGTCGAGAGGATTGGGTATGGAGTTGCTGTGTCCGGCCGGGAGCCTGCCAGCCCTGCGCGCCGCCGTTGAGAATGGGGCCGATGCGGTCTATGTCGGGCTAAAAGACGATACCAATGCGCGTCATTTTGCCGGGCTAAACTTTACGGATAAGAAATTACGTGAAGCAGCCTGTTACTTACATCAGCATCGTCGCAAACTGCACGTTGCCATTAATACCTTTGCACACCCTGATAGCGTGCATCGCTGGCAGCGGGCCATTGATGTGGCGGCGGACTGTGGAGCGGATGCGCTGATACTGGCCGATATCGCCACGCTGGCCTATGCCCGCGAACGCTATCCACACATAGCGCGACACTTGTCCGTTCAGGCCTCGGCCACCAATCTGGAAGCCATCCGTTTTTATCACCGTCATTTCACTTTGCATCGCGTAGTGCTGCCCCGTGTTTTATCCCTCCATCAGGTAAAACAACTGGCGCGCAGTACGCCAGTCCCGCTGGAAGTATTTGCCTTTGGCAGCCTGTGTATTATGGCCGAAGGTCGCTGCTACCTGTCCTCCTGGCTCACAGGGGAATCGCCAAACAGCAAAGGCGCCTGCTCGCCGGCGAAGTTTGTGCGCTGGCAGCAAACGCCTGCCGGGATGGAGGTGCGCCTGAATGACGTATTGGTTGACCGTTACGGTGCGGATGAAAGCGCGGGTTATCCCACCCTGTGTAAAGGGCGTTACGAGATTGACGAACAGCGCTACCACGTGCTGGAAGAGCCCACCAGCCTGAATACCCTGGAACTGCTGCCTGAGCTGCTGCGGGCGGGCATTGCCTCAGTGAAGATTGAAGGCCGTCAACGCAGCCCCGCCTATATTTCTGAGGTGGCGCGCGTCTGGCGTCAGGCGATCAATCGCTGTCAGGCCGCGCCGGATAGCTTTGACGTCAGCGAGAAATGGATGCAGACATTAGGGGCGCTGTCTGAAGGAACGCAAACCACGTTAGGTGCTTACCATCGTGACTGGCAATAAGGAGACAGAATGAAATATTCCCTTGGCCCGGTGCTGTGGTACTGGCCTGGCGACACACTGCAACACTTTTACCACCTCGCCGCCCAAAGCAGTGCCGACATCATTTACCTGGGCGAAACCGTATGCAGCAAGCGCCGCGCAACCTCGTTTGCCGCCTGGATGGATTTAGCGCGTGAGCTGGCTGCCAGCGGCAAGCAGGTTGTCGTGAGCACGCTGGCGCTGCTGCAATCCCCATCCGAACTGAAAGAGTTACAGCGTTATGTCGAAAATGGCGAGTTTCTTATCGAGGCCAACGACATGGGGACGGTCAACATGGCGGCGGAGCGCAAGCTGCCCTTTGTCGCCGGTCCTACCCTGAACGTTTATAACGCTGACACATTACATCTGCTGGTGAAAGAAGGTATGACGCGCTGGTGCCTGCCCGTTGAAATGCCACGAGACTGGCTGTTACCTCTGCTGGCGCAGTGCGAAACACGCGGTATTCGCGAACAGTTTGAAGTCGAGGTGCTGGCCTATGGGCATTTACCGCTGGCTCTGTCAGCGCGATGCTTTACGGCCCGCTCGGAGAATCGCGCTAAAGATGACTGCGAAACCTGCTGCCGTCATTATCCGAACGGACGCAGGGTGCTTTCGCAGGAGCAACAACAGGTTTTCGTTCTGAACGGTATTCAGACGCTGAGTGGCTACTGTTACAACCTGGGCAACGATCTGGTAAGCATGCACAACTGTGTCGATATCGTGCGACTTTCACCACAAAGCGAGGAAACCTTAAGCCTTGTTGACCGTTTTCGCGACAACGAAGCGGGCCAGGCCCCGTTAGCGATCGAGAAAAACCGGGACTGCAATGGCTACTGGCGTAAACTGCCGGGGATGGTTTTACAGACCACCGACTGAAACGCACATACAGGCAACAGAGAGTGGGCGTAAAGCGTTTTAATATAGCGAATGTTGCGCAATACTTAATAGTGCAGGGTATGAAACCTGCGCTATAACCTCTGGAGTACCCATGTCTGAGAAAAAAAACGTTCGCCTCTCTGTACTCGATCTTGCCCCTGTTGCTCAGGGCGCTACGCCACGTGATGCGTTTCAGAATTCACTTGCGCTGGCACGTCAGGCCGAAGCTCTGGGATTTGAACGTTACTGGTTAGCTGAGCACCATAATATGACCGGCATCGCCAGCGCCGCCACAGCCGTGTTAATCGGCTATCTGGCCGCAAACACCACGACGCTGCGTCTGGGCTCTGGCGGCATTATGTTGCCCAATCACGCGCCGCTGGTGATCGCAGAACAGTTCGGCACCCTGGCATCGCTGTATCCCGATCGCCTCGATCTGGGATTAGGCCGTGCGCCAGGATCGGATCAGCGCACGATGCTGGCTTTACGTCGCAACCTGTCAGGCATGCAGGCCGATACGTTTCCGGATGATGTGGCCGAGCTGATTCACTGGTTTGATGCAGAAGCTGGCGCGCAGCCGCCTGTTCAGCCGGTACCTGGTTTAGGGATGAAAATTCCCGTCTGGTTACTGGGTTCCAGCCTGTACAGCGCCCAGCTCTCGGCCAAAATGGGGCTGCCGTTTGCGTTTGCCTCGCATTTCGCACCGGACCAGCTGTTCCAGGCTCTGCATGTTTATCGTGAAAACTTTACACCGTCAGCCCGCCTTGCTGAACCTTATGCTACCGTCTGCATTAACATCGTGGCGGCGGACACGGAAAGCGACGCCCGTTTTCTGTTTACCTCAATGCAGCAGCAGTTTATTAATTTGCGTCGCGGCAAGCCCGGTCCGTTACCTGCCCCGGTGCAGAACATGGACAGCCTCTGGTCGCCGTCAGAACAGTATGGCGTCCAGCAGGCTCTGAGCATGTCGCTGGTCGGGGACGTGGATAAAGTGCGTCACGGTCTGGCCTCGCTGCTGCGTGAAACGCAGGCCGATGAGATCATGGTCAACGGTCAGATTTACGATACCGATGCACGTCTGCACTCCTTTAAGCTGGCGATGGAGGCGGCACGCGGGCTGTAAACGCCTCGTTCTGTTTCGCGCCAGGTAAAAGGCAAAGACAAAAAGGGAAGCCTGCTGGCTTCCCTTTACTTATCTTGCTTCCCCGCTGTCTCAGCCGGTCTGCCCTGACAGGGATTTACCGCAAGGGCAAAAAAAAGGGAAGCCCGCAGGCTTCCCTTTTTATCATGCGAAATCGTCTCGCTTATGCGTCACGACGACGAGGTGCAGCAGCACCGTCTTCACGACGTGGACCACGACCGCCTTCACGGTTAAAGCTGCGTCCACCTTCACGACCACCTTCACGGCGCTCAGAAGAGAAACGACGGCCCTGACCTTCAGGACGAGGACCACGACGCTCGCCAGAACCTGAACGACGCTCACCACGGCCACCTTCATGCGGCTGTGCATCACCCAGCAATTGCATATTCATCGGCTTGTTGAGAATACGCGTACGGGTAAAGTGCTGCAGGACATCGCCCGGCATGCCTTTCGGCAGTTCGATCGTCGAGTGCGTACCAAACAGTTTGATGTTACCGATGTAACGGCTGCTGATGTCGCCTTCGTTAGCAATCGCGCCAACGATGTGACGAACTTCAACACCGTCATCACGGCCCACTTCAATGCGATACAGCTGCATGTCGCCAACATCGCGACGCTCACGACGTGGACGATCGCCATCACGGCTGTCACGTGGACCACGGCTGTCGCGACGATCATCACGCTCACGGAATTCGCGGCGCGGAGGACGCGGTGCGTCAGCAGGTACGATCAGCGGACGCTCACCCTGTGCCATTTTCAGCAGGGCGGCAGCCAGCGTTTCGATATCCAGCTCTTCTTCAGGCTGCATTTTGGTCAGCAGTGCACGGTACTGTTCCAGATCGCTGCTTTCCAGCTGCTGCTGAACTTTCGCGGCAAACTTAGCCAGACGACGCTGACCCAGCAGCTCTGCGTTTGGCAGCTCAACTTCCGGAATAGTCAGCTTCATGGTGCGTTCGATGTTGCGCAGCAGACGACGCTCGCGGTTCTCAACGAACAGCAGTGCGCGACCCGCACGACCCGCACGACCCGTACGGCCAATGCGGTGAACGTAAGATTCGGCGTCCATCGGGATATCGTAGTTAACAACCAGGCTGATACGCTCAACGTCCAGGCCACGAGCCGCAACGTCAGTCGCGATCAGGATGTCCAGACGACCATCTTTCAAACGCTCCAGCGTCTGCTCACGCAGGGCCTGGTTCATATCACCGTTCAGGGCCGCGCTGTTGTAACCGCTACGCTCCAGCGCTTCAGCGACTTCCAGAGTGGCATTTTTGGTACGAACGAAGATGATCGCCGCATCAAAATCTTCTGCTTCCAGGAAGCGAACCAGTGCATCGGTTTTACGGCCGTAAGCCGTCCAGTAGCTCTGGCTGATGTCAGGACGCGTTGTCAGGCTCGACTGAATACGCACTTCCTGCGGATCTTTCATGAAACGCTTGGTGATGCGACGAATCGCTTCTGGCATGGTGGCAGAGAACAGCGCGGTCTGATGACCTTCCGGGATCTGCGCCATGATGGTTTCAACGTCTTCGATGAAGCCCATACGTAACATTTCATCTGCTTCGTCCAGCACCAGACCACGCAGATTAGACAGATCTAACGTGCCACGCTTCAGGTGATCCAGCAGACGACCTGGGGTTCCCACAACAACCTGGGGTCCCTGGCGCAGAGCACGCAGCTGCACGTCATAACGCTGGCCGCCGTAAAGGGCAACTACGTTCAGACCGCGCATGTGCTTAGAGAATTCGGTCATCGCTTCAGCAACCTGAACCGCCAGTTCGCGGGTCGGAGCCAGCACCAAAATTTGCGGTGCTTTAATAGTCGGATCAATGTTGTTTAACAGCGGCAGAGAGAACGCTGCCGTTTTACCACTCCCGGTCTGCGCCATGCCTAACACGTCACGGCCCGCCAACAGGTGAGGAATACACTCAGCCTGGATTGGGGATGGCTTTACGTAGCCCATACCGTTCAGTGATTCAAGGATGTCGGCGTTCAGGCCAAGGTCTGCAAAAGTGGTTTGAATATCAGTCATGTAGTACACGTGCCTCGTTGATTGCGGCGGCCAGTCTACATAACTCGTCGTGAAAACTTTCAGTCATTTTCATCAAAAAGTGTGAACCGGCTCAAATTAGAAGTTTTGACGAACAGAAAAGCCCTCATCCCTGAAGATGATGACTTGACAGGTTTACAGGCAAAAAAGTTCGTCAGCTATTGCTGGTCAGATTCTGATAAATCGTCTTGTGCCTGGCCGAGTAGCGCCAGTTCCAACAATGCGTATCGGTGTTCAACAAAGTTATTCACGTTGTTGGCGACCGCCAGTTTGAACAACGCTTCTGCGTTGTCCTTCTCCCCCAGACTTAGGTAATACTTACCTAAATAGAAGTTGGTTTCACTGAGATGTTCAGCGAGCGAGGTGTTATCCGTTGCGTCCGCCTTGAGACGTTCCATCAGTGTTGCTTCGCTGATGTCGCCCAGGTAGAACTCGACAATATTCCATCCCCATTGGTCCTTAACCGCTTTATCGTAACGCTGTTTAAGCGCCACTTTTGCTTTGGCTGCGTCCATCTTGCTTTCAACAAGATAGAGCCACAAGCTACGGAAAGGATCGTTAGGATCGTCTTGATAAAACGCCAGCAGATCATCTTGCGCTAACTTGTATCGACCACCGTAATAGAGGGCGATACCACGATTTAAATGCGCATAGTTGTAAGTTGGATCAAGCTCAAGTACAGAATCAAACGCTTCATAGGCGGCATCATAGTTGCCCGCCTGCGTTAAGTATATACCAAGATAGTTAAACACTTCTGGCATATCAGGTCTTATAGACAGCGCTTGCGAAAAATCGTTCCGCGCTAATGCCCTCAGACCCAAACTATCATACAACACTCCGCGCTCATATAACAGCTGTGCGCGTTCATCATCGGTAAGGGCTCGACTGGCAAGAATTTGTTCCATGCGAGCCAGAATCACTTCCTGCTGCAGTGTGGGCTGTAAAGGTACTGCAAGAACTTCGTTCTTACGCCAATTGGAGTTGCTGCATCCTGCCAGCGTCAAAGCTGTCGCAACAAAACACCAGCGCAAAAAAGGCTTCATTTCCCACTCCCGAATACAAACATTGGGACAACCGTCCTGTTATCCGCCTGCTGTGCACAAGGATTCCTGCCCTCGCGATGACACAAAAGCCTCCCCCTGCCAGGCAAGGAGAGGCAAATCAGGAAAGACTTATTCAGCGTCAGGTGCGCTCTCAGCTGCAACAGCCTCAGGCTTGGTTTCTGTCGCTTCTTTGATGCTCAGACGAACACGGCCCTGGCGATCCACTTCCATCACCTTCACCGGTACTTCCTGACCCATCTGCAGATAATCCGTCACTTTCTCAACGCGCTTATCAGCGATTTGTGAAATGTGCACCAGGCCTTCTTTACCGCCGCCGATAGCAACGAAAGCACCGAAATCGACAATGCGCGTGACTTTACCGCTGTAAATGCGGCCCACTTCGATTTCAGCGGTGATCTCTTCGATGCGACGAATCGCTTCTTTCGCTTTCAGGCCATCAGTTGCCGCGATTTTCACCGTACCGTCATCTTCGATTTCGATGGTGGTGCCGGTTTCTTCGGTCAGCGCACGGATAACAGAACCGCCTTTACCGATCACATCTTTGATCTTATCTGAACTGATTTTGAAGGTGTAAATGCGCGGTGCGAACTCAGAGATTTCCTGACGCGGCGTGCTGATAGCCTGCTCCATCACGCCCAGAATGTGCAGACGTGCACCTTTGGCCTGATTCAGCGCTACCTGCATGATCTCGCGAGTGATGCCTTCAATTTTGATGTCCATCTGCAGCGCGGTGATACCGTCACGGCTACCCGCCACTTTGAAGTCCATATCACCCAGGTGATCTTCATCACCCAGAATGTCAGACAGAACAACAAATTTGTCGTCTTCTTTTACCAGGCCCATCGCGATACCGGCAACAGACGCTTTAATAGGTACGCCCGCGTCCATCAGCGCCAGAGAAGCACCACAGACGGAAGCCATAGAAGATGAACCGTTTGATTCAGTGATTTCAGACACGACACGAACGGTGTAAGGGAAATCTTCCACTTTTGGCATTACGGCCAACACGCCGCGCTTCGCCAGACGACCGTGACCAATTTCACGACGCTTAGGCGAGCCCACCATACCGGTTTCACCTACTGAGTAGGGAGGGAAGTTGTAGTGGAACAGGAAGCTGTCGGTACGCTCACCCATCAGTTCATCCAGGTTCTGCGCATCGCGGGTGGTACCCAGCGTTGCGGTCACCAGCGCCTGTGTTTCACCACGGGTGAACAGGGCTGAACCATGGGTACGCGGCAGTACGCCGGTCCGCACGTCCAGACCACGAATCATGTCTTTTTCACGGCCATCGATACGCGGCTCGCCGTTCAGAATACGGGTACGAACAACCGTCTTCTCCAGGCTGTGCACGATATCACCGATTTCAGCCGCATCCAGGGATTCGTCTTCCGCCAGCAGCGCTGCGATGGTTTCGTCTTTGATGGCGTCAACCTGGGCATAACGCGCTTGCTTGTCAGTGATACGGTACGCATCGCTGATACGCGCTTCAGCCAGGGCCGCGACACGTGAAATCAGTGCGGTATTGGCCGCTTCTGGCTGCCAGTCCCAACGCGGTTTGCCCGCTTCAGCGACCAGTGCATTAATGTTTTCAATCACCACCTGCTGCTGATCGTGGCCGAACACCACAGCACCCAGCATTTGTTCTTCAGACAGGATTTCTGCTTCAGATTCCACCATCAGAACGGCGTTCTGCGTACCTGCAACCACCAGATCCAGACGTGACGTTTTCAGTTCGTCAGCCGTTGGGTTCAGTACGTACTGGTCATTGATATAACCCACACGCGCCGCACCGATTGGGCCATTGAAAGGCAGACCCGACAGCGCCAGCGCGGCAGAGGCACCGATCATCGCAACGATGTCTGGGTGAACCTGTGGGTTGACCGAAACAACGGTCGCAATCACCTGAACTTCGTTAACGAACCCTTCCGGGAACAGAGGACGCACCGGACGGTCAATCAGACGTGAAATCAGCGTTTCACCTTCGCTTGGACGACCTTCGCGACGGAAGAAGCTGCCCGGGATACGACCAGCAGCGTAAGTACGCTCCTGATAGTTAACGGTCAGTGGGAAGAAGTCCTGGCCTGGTTTGGTTTTTTTCTGGCCAACAACGGTGACAAAAACAGCGGTGTCATCCATGCTCACCATAACGGCGGCAGTCGCCTGGCGAGCCATCATGCCGGTTTCCAGCGTGACGGTATGTTGACCATATTGGAATTTGCGTACGATCGGATTAAGCAAAATCAAAGTCCTTAACATCGGGGCAGTGCTATCTTGAGCCTGCCATTAATTACCGATCTCCGTTGCATCCTCGCGACTAATGACAACCCTTAACCGCCCCTGCGGTAAAGCCTCTCATTAGCCGCGCGAACCTCTGCAAACAAAGATCACACCCAACAACAATACATGAGTTTGCTCAGGATTGCTGCGCATTGCTCGAAAAAAGGGGCCATAAAGGCCCCCTTTTCATGAAACTCGCACAAATCTGATCGCCAAAGGGGTTTTAGCACACATTTGTGGCATCCCAGACGATCCGATTTTAAGACTTAGCGACGCAGACCGAGGCTTTCGATCAGGCTGCTGTAGCGTGCAACGTCTTTACGCTTCAGGTAGTCCAGCAGCTTACGACGCTGAGATACCATGCGCAGCAGACCGCGGCGGCTGTGGTGGTCTTTTTTGTGCTCAGAGAAGTGGCCCTGCAGATGGCTGATCTGCGCGGTCAACAGTGCAACCTGAACTTCAGTTGAACCGCTGTCGTTAGCACCACGACCATATTTAGCAACGATCTCTGCTTTAGCTTCTACGCTTAGAGACATAATAAACTCCAGTTAAATGAATGTATGGGCGCCGATCTCTAATTCAGCATCCCGCTTTAAAGCCGCGCTATTCTACTCTTCGCCAGAAGGCAACGCAAATGCCCTTAATGAAAAGCGCACAACTTAATTCTGATACTCAACCACTAAACGGCGTGGAGCAATCCGGCCATCGTCGGCCACTTCTGCCATACCGATAAACTTGCGTGTTTCACCTTCGGTGACCCGAACCAGCCCCTGGTCAGGTGCCTGACTTGCATGCACCGGCTGGCCCTGTTTAAAGTAGGCCGCCACATCCGCTGACAGGTTGACCGCAGGAAAATCCGCAGCCGGACTGTCCATGGGCAGCAGCAGAGGATCGAGCTGTAACGCCAGATCGTCGCCTGAGGCGTTCGCCTCTGCCTGCAACGCCTGAAGCTGCTCCAGCGTGACCATTCTTTCGAAGGGATAGCGTGCTACCTGCAAACGACGCAGCATGATGACATGCGCACCGCAGCCCAGCTTTTCACCCAAATCGTCAATAATGGTACGGATGTACGTACCTTTAGAGCAGTGAATTTCCAGCTCAAGCTCACTGCCCTGCCAGCGAATAAACTGCAAGTCATACACGGTGATCGGCCGGGGCTCACGTTCGATAGTGATGCCTTCGCGGGCATATTCATACAGTTTCCGGCCCTGATGTTTCAATGCTGAAAACATCGACGGTACCTGCATAATGTCACCACGAAAACTGTCCAGTGCGGTATCCAGATCGGCCTGGGTAAAGGTCACGGGACGCGTTTGTACCCGGTTCCCGTCCGCATCGGAGGTATCGGTACGTTCACCTAACCGGGCAATCACGCGATAACGCTTATCGGAATCCAGCAGATACTGCGAGAACTTGGTGGCTTCACCCAGACAGATCGGCAACATGCCGGTTGCCAGCGGATCAAGTGCACCGGTGTGTCCTGCACGGTTAGCGTTAAAAATGCGCTTCACCTTCTGCAGAACATCGTTAGACGACATGCCTTGTGGCTTATCCAGCAACAAAACGCCATGGACGTCGCGACCGCGACGACGAGGACGACTCATTACGCCTCCTCGTCATCATCCGTGGTTTCTGGACCACGACGCTCAACGTCTTTTTTCACCACGTTAGTCACGAGGTTGGACATGCGCATCCCTTCAATCAACGAGTTATCGTAGAAGAAGGTCAGTTCAGGCACGATACGCAGGCGCATGGCTTTACCCAGCAGCGTACGGATATAACCCGAGGCTTCTTTCAACGCTTTCAGGCCATTTTTTACGGCTTCTTCATCTTGATCGTTGAGGAATGTCACAAACACTTTGGCGTAAGCGAGGTCACGTGATACCTCAACACCCGAAACGGTCACCATCATGCCAAGGCGTGGATCTTTAATCTCACGCTGCAGAATCATCGCAATCTCTTTTTGCAGCTCCTGTGATACACGCTGCGGACGGCCAAATTCTTTCGCCATTTTTATTTCTCCCAAATAATTCGGGAGGCCAGCGGCCTCCCAAATTGCATCATCAACGCCAGGACTTAAGCGATGGTGCGTTTAACTTCAATCACTTCGAAGACTTCGATCATATCGCCGACACGAACGTCATTATAGTTCTTCACGCCGATACCGCACTCCATGCCGTTACGCACTTCGTTAACGTCATCTTTAAAGCGACGCAGTGATTCAAGCTCACCTTCGTAGATCACCACGTTATCGCGCAGGACGCGGATTGGGTTGTGACGCTTGATGTTACCTTCCGTCACCATACAACCTGCGATAGCACCAAATTTCGGTGATTTGAACACGTCACGCACTTCAGCCAGACCGATGATCTGCTGTTTGTACTCTGGTGCCAGCATACCGCTCATTGCGGCTTTCACTTCGTCAATCAGGTTATAGATGACGGAGTAGTAACGCAGATCCAGGCTTTCAGCGTCGATGACGCGACGCGCAGATGCGTCCGCACGGACGTTAAAGCCAAGGATAATCGCGTTAGATGCGGCTGCCAGCGTCGCGTCGGTTTCGGTGATACCACCTACGCCTGAACCCACAATCTTCACCTTCACTTCGTCGGTGGAGAGTTTGAGCAGGGAGTCGGAGATCGCTTCCACAGAGCCCTGAACGTCGGCTTTCAGCACGATGTTCAGTTCAGATACTTCGCCTTCGGTCATGTTAGCAAACATGTTTTCCAGCTTAGATTTCTGCTGACGTGCCAGTTTCACTTCGCGGAATTTGCCCTGACGATACAGTGCCACTTCACGGGCTTTCTTCTCGTCACGCACCACGGTCGCTTCATCACCTGCCGCCGGAACACCGGACAAGCCGAGGATCTCAACCGGGATAGACGGGCCCGCTTCCATGACTTCACGTCCCAGTTCGTCACGCATTGCACGAACACGGCCGTATTCGAAGCCACACAGAACGATATCGCCTTTGTTCAGCGTACCTTCGCGTACCAGAACGGTCGCAACCGGACCACGACCTTTGTCGAGGAACGATTCGATCACAACGCCGCTGGCCATACCGGCACGAATGGCCGTCAGCTCAAGCACTTCTGCCTGCAGCAGAATCGCGTTCAGCAGATCGTCAATACCGGTACCCGCTTTCGCAGAGACGTTGACGAACATGTTTTCGCCGCCCCACTCTTCCGGAATGATGCCGTACTGTGTCAGTTCATTTTTAACACGATCCGGATCGGCTTCTGGCTTATCGCACTTGTTGACAGCAACCACAACCGGCACTTTCGCGGCTTTGGCGTGCTGAATCGCTTCGATGGTTTGTGGCATCACACCATCATCTGCCGCCACCACGAGGATAACGATATCCGTTGCCTGCGCACCACGTGCACGCATCGCGGTAAACGCGGCGTGGCCCGGGGTATCCAGGAAGGTGATCATACCGTTGTCGGTTTCGACGTGGTATGCACCGATGTGCTGTGTAATCCCGCCCGCTTCGCCAGAGGCGATTTTGGTCGAGCGGATGTAATCCAGCAGTGAGGTTTTACCGTGGTCAACGTGGCCCATAATGGTCACAACCGGCGCACGCGCTTCCTGCGCTGCATCGGTATCACGATCGTCCATTACCGCTTCTTCCAGCTCGTTTTCACGACGAAGGGTCACCTTGTGGCCCATTTCTTCGGCAACCAGCTGTGCGGTTTCCTGGTCGATAACCTGGTTGATGGTCGCCATAGCGCCCATTTTCATCATCGCTTTGATGACCAGTGAACCTTTAACGGCCATTTTGTTAGCCAGTTCAGCAACGGTGATGGTTTCGCCAATCACCACATCGCGGTTAACCGCCTGTGCTGGCTTGTTGAAGCCCTGCTGCAGAGCGCTTGGCTTACGATGCTTACCACCTTTACCACCACGAACCTGCGCACGGGCTTCTTCGCGGTCGGTTTTGGCTTCTGAATGCTTGTTGCCTTTTTTCACCGGACGCGCGGCTTTAGCACTGCGCGTGCGGGCACGACCCGCTTCGACCTGACGATCGTTCTCGTCTTCGGCCTGACGGGCATGTGTTGAGGTGGTGACGTGATAGTCGCCCTTATCCTCTTCTTCAGGCTTTTCCCATTCAGCCGCTTTTTCTTCGGCTAAACGGCGGGCTTCTTCCGCGGCGAGGCGGGCAGCCTCTTCCAGCTTACGACGCGCTTCTTCTTCCGCTTTACGCTTCAGTTCAGCGGCTTCAGCTTCACGACGTGCTTTATCGGACTGGGCGGCCTTGGTCACTTCGTCGGTAGGTTGATTAGTCACTTTCTCATTTTCCGCTGCTGCACGCTTAGCCTTTTCAGCGGCTTCGCGCCTGGCTTTCTCTTCGGCTTCACGTTGCGCTTTTTGTTCCGCTTCACGACGCGCCTGTTCAGCGGCCTCGCGTTGCGCCTGCTCTTCCGCTTCACGCTGCGCCTCGGCTTCTGCTTCTGCCTGAGCTTGCTCAGACTCTGCATCACCTTTTACATACGTGCGCTTTTTGCGGACTTCGATTTGCACCGATTTACTTTTACCCCCGGTGCCAGGAATATTCAAGGTACTACGCGTTTTGCGCTGCAGGGTCAGTTTGCCTGAACCGGCCTGACCATGCTTCAGGTGAGACAGTAAGGTTTCTTTCTCATGCTGGGTCACCGCATCATTTTCAGACTTTGGGATCCCCGCATCAGCAAACTGCTGTACCAGGCGATCGACCGAAGTCTGAATTTCTGCTGCCAGCGATTTTACGGTTACATCTGTCATGCTGTTCCTTCCTGTTATTACGCGTCATCGCCGAACCAGCAGATATTGCGTGCGGCCATAATCAGCGCGCCAGCTTGCTCATCAGTCAGCCCTTCAATATCAGTCAGATCGTCAACACCTTGCTCAGCAAGGTCTTCCAGCGTGCAAACGCCTTTGGATGCCAGGCGGAAAGCCAGTGCACGATCCAGACCCTCAAGATTCAAGAGGTCTTCTGCAGGTTCCTGATTCCCCAGGCTCTCTTCTTTAGCCAGTGCCAGGGTGGTTAACGCATTTTTTGCTCGTTCACGCAGGGCTTCAATGGTCTCTTCGTCGAGGCCGTCGATTTCCAACAGCTCGTTAATTGGCACATAGGCCAGTTCTTCCAACGATGAGAAGCCCTCTTCCACCAGAATGGTGGCGAACTCTTCGTCGATGTCGAGATGTTTAGTGAACATATCGATCGCTGCATGGGCTTCAGCCTGATGCTTCGCCTGCAGATCATCGACGGTCATCACGTTCAGCTCCCAGCCACTCAGCTGTGAAGCCAGACGCACGTTTTGGCCATTACGGCCGATCGCCTGGGCCAGATTGCCAGCCTCAACGGCGATATCCATCGTGTGGTTGTCTTCATCAACCACGATTGACGCCACATCAGCCGGAGCCATGGCGTTAATAACAAACTGTGCCGGGTTGTCGTCCCACAGCACGATATCGATACGCTCGCCGCCCAGTTCACTGGACACGGCCTGAACACGCGCACCGCGCATACCGACGCAGGCACCCACCGGATCAATACGTTTGTCGTTCGTTTTTACTGCAATTTTAGCGCGTGAACCCGGATCGCGGGCTGCGGCTTTAATTTCAAGCACTTCTTCGCCAATTTCTGGTACTTCAATGCGGAACAATTCGATCAGCATTTCTGGCTTTGAGCGGGTCACAAACAGCTGTGCACCACGCGCTTCCGGGCGAACGGCATACAGAACACCGCGAATACGGTCACCAGGGCGGAAGTTTTCACGCGGCAGCATATCCTCACGCAGGATTACCGCTTCAGCATTGTTGCCCAGATCCAGTGAAATGTTGTCACGGTTAACTTTTTTCACCACGCCGGTGATGATTTCGCCTTCCTGCTCACGGAACTGATCCACGACCATTGCGCGCTCGGCTTCACGTACTTTTTGCACGATAACCTGTTTTGCGGTCTGGGTAGTAATGCGGTCAAAGGTGACAGATTCAATCTGATCTTCAACGTAGTCGCCCAGATTGAGGGACTCATCTTCGTAGCGAGCCGCATCCAGCGTGATCTCACGCGTTGGCTGAGTGACCTGCTCTACGATTTCCCAACGGCGGAACGTATCAAAGTCGCCACTTCTGCGGTCGATGCTGACGCGGACGTCAATTTCCTGCTCGTACTTTTTCTTGGTCGCAGTCGCCAGCGCGCTCTCCAGCGCTTCGAAGATTTTCTCACGCGGCAGGGCTTTTTCGTTAGAAACGGCTTCTACAACAGCTAAGATCTCTTTGTTCATCCTGGTTAGCCTCAATCCGGACTTTTAAAAGTGGGGGACCAGGTTCGCTTTCTGAATATTACTCAGCGCGAACACCTCGTCATTACCCTCAACGTTTACCGTTATCATCTCGCCTTCTACAGACTTGATGATTCCCTGCCATTTACGGCGGTTTTGAACGGCCATACGCAGCACCAGGCTCACCTCATCGCCGGTAAAGCGTGCATAATGTTCTGCAGTGAACAGAGGACGGTCGAGCCCCGGTGAGGACACTTCAAGGTGGTAAGGGACGGTGATGGGATCTTCCACATCCATCACGGCACTCACCTGGTGGCTGACGTCCGCGCAATCGTCAACATTGATGCCATCTTCACTGTCAATATAGATGCGCAGGGTTGATGTGCGACCACGAACGAATTCAATTCCGACCAGTTCGTAGCCGAGCGCTTCTACCGGAGCAGATACCAACTCTGTCAATTTTTGCTCTAATGTGGACAAGCCCACCCCCAAGACATAAAAAAAGGGCCTATAGCCCAGTATTACGATTCGCTAATAACAAAAAACCCCGAATAGTCGGGGCTTTTTATCACTGGACCCTGTATGCCGCATTGCGGCCCGGACGCCCATCCAAAAGAATTTTTTTCAAAATTCGCTGCTAATGCGCCCGTCGATGCATACAGTATATTTGAAAAAGAACTCTAAGGGAAAGTGGTTGCGGGGGCCGGATTTGAACCGACGACCTTCGGGTTATGAGCCCGACGAGCTACCAGGCTGCTCCACCCCGCGTCCGAAAACGTGGCGAATGTTACGCCGATCATGCATAAAATGCAAGTCTAACTAAGATTTGGTACCGAGGACGGGACTTGAACCCGTAAGCCCTTTCGAGCACTACCACCTCAAGGTAGCGTGTCTACCAATTTCACCACCTCGGTACTGCACTGACTGCGACGCTGAACTGCCGCTTATGACGCTTAACGCTATTAATGCGGGATATCGTTGCCCGGCGTAGCCGGTTTAGCTGGCTGAGTCTGCTGTTGAGACTGAGCTGGCGCAGTGAGGTTATCCCACTCACTTCCTTTGGCTGTTTTATTACTGTTCAGGTTACCCAGAATCAAGCTGATGACGAAAAACAGCGTAGCCAGTACGGCGGTCATACGAGTCATGAAATTACCTGACCCTGTTGAACCGAACAGCGTACCTGACGCGCCTGCACCGAATGATGCACCCATATCAGCGCCTTTGCCTTGCTGCAGCATGATAAGACCTACCAGGCCAATTGCTACAATAAGGAAAACAACTAACAGAGCTTCGTACATAATCAACCTGTTTCCTTGCGCGTAATCCGCACAGTTAAAGCTTCAACCAATTTGACGGGGAGTTTCTTCATCACCCATCAGAAGCGGGTGTGAATACTAACCAATGGCGCATACCTCTGCAAGTGCAATTTACATGCGGCACGCTGATTGCAGAAAAAAGCGCCAGTGCGATGATTTTGCAGGCAGGTTCACTGCGATGTCCCCGCCTGCCAGCTGCCTCAGACGGCTTTAACCGCATCGGCAATTCGATTCGCCAGCGCCGTCACCTGGGTTTCATCCTCACCCTCTACCATTACGCGGATTAGCGGTTCCGTGCCTGATTTACGCAGCAGCACGCGTCCTTTTCCGGCCAGGGCTTTTTCCACGTCCTCGGCTACCGCTTTAACGGCATCGCTTTCCAGCGGATCGTGCTCGCCGGCGAAGCGGACATTTACCAGCACCTGAGGCAGCATTTTCATGCCGGTGCAGAGATCGTGCAGGCTCATATGGTTACGAACCATAGCTGTAAGTACTTGCAAACTTGCAACGATGCCGTCACCCGTAGCGATCTTATCCAGCAGGATCACATGACCGGAGTTTTCCGCTCCCAGGCGCCAGCCTTTTTCCTGCATTTTTTCCAGTACATAGCGGTCGCCCACTTTTGCACGAACAAACGGAATACCCAGCTGTTTCAGCGCCAGCTCCAGCCCCATGTTGCTCATCAGCGTGCCGACCACACCACCGCGCAACTGTCCCTGACGCAGACCTTCGCGGGCGATGATATACAGAATCTGGTCCCCATCCACTTTCTTGCCAAGGTGGTCGACCATCATGATGCGATCGCCGTCACCGTCATAGGCCAGACCGATGTCCGCTTTTTCAGCCAGTACGCGTTCCTGCAGCATCCTGAGATCGGTCGCGCCGCATGCTTTATTAATGTTCATGCCATCAGGCTGGACGCCAACTGCAATCACCGTCGCACCGAGTTCACGCAGGACATTAGGCGCAATGTGATAAGTGGCACCGTTTGCACAGTCGACGACAATTTTCAGGCCACTGAGGCTGAGTTCGCTGGGGAACGTACCTTTACAAAATTCAATGTAACGCCCGGCCGCGTCAACAATACGGCTGGCACGCCCCAGCTGGGCGGATTCCACGCAGGTAAGCGGTTTTTCCATTTCCAGTTCGATCGCCTCTTCCACGTCATCGGGCAGTTTCGTCCCTTCGGCGGAGAAAAACTTAATGCCGTTATCATCAAACGGATTGTGCGACGCGGAAATCACGATGCCGGCTTCGGCACGGAACGTGCGGGTCAGATAGGCAATAGCGGGCGTGGGCATTGGGCCGGTAAAGGCCGCGGACAGCCCTGCGGCTGCGAGACCGGCTTCCAGCGCGGATTCCAGCATATAGCCTGAAATGCGCGTGTCTTTACCAATGATAATTTTTTTGGAGCCGTGACGGGCCAGTACTTTACCCGCCGCCCAGCCGAGCTTTAATACAAAGTCAGGGGTAATCGGTGACTCACCGACTTTGCCGCGAATCCCATCGGTACCGAAATATTTACGTTCGCTCATGCTCTTCATCCTTTCGCTCTTTGTGTCGCTTCAACCACCCGCATCGCTTCGACGGTTTCTTTTACATCGTGGGCGCGAATAATGTGCGCGCCCTGCATGGCGGCAATAACCGCACAGGCCAGGCTGCCCGTCAGGCGCTGGGAAGGCCCCACATTCAGCAGTTGTCCAATCATTGATTTGCGTGACATGCCAACCAACAGCGGCAGCGCAAAACGGTGAAATTTACTGAGGTGGGCCAGCAGTTCATAATTGTGGCTGAGATTCTTACCGAAACCGAAGCCCGGGTCGAGTAACAGATTCTCTTTTTTTATGCCTGCGGCTTCGCAGCGGGCCAGTTGTTCAACGAAGTAAGTGTCCACTTCGCTTACAATATCCTTATAGGCGGGTGCCTGCTGCATCGTACGCGGTTCGCCCTGCATATGCATCAGACAAACCGGTAAGCCCGTTGCCGCTGCCGCTGCCAACGCGCCAGGCTCAGACAGCGAGCGCACATCATTGATAATGTGAGCCCCTGCGCTGGCGGCTTCACGAATCACGTCGGCTTTGGACGTATCGACTGATATCCATACCTCAAAGCGTTGAGCGATAGCTTCGACCACCGGAATCACCCGTTCAAGCTCCTCCTCAACGCTCACTTCGTCAGCGCCCGGACGCGTGGACTCACCCCCCACGTCAATGATTGTTGCGCCAGCGTTCACCATCTCGTTAGTGTGCGTTAACGCATCGACCAGCGCATTGTGTTTACCACCATCGGAAAAAGAGTCCGGCGTGACGTTGAGAATGCCCATCACATGTGGAAATGACAAATCGAGATGGGAATCACGGGCGAACAGTTTCATGGTGAAAAACTCCTTGTGGCTCAATGTATAGATGTAAAAAACCCCGGACCAGCCGGGGTTTTATTAAAAGACCTGACGTCTTATTTGTCGAACTGTTCTGACATGGTATTGCCTGGATTCGGCGTACGCGGTTCATCGACCGGACGCGGGGCCTTTGGCGTACCGTTACTGTCTGAATTGCTGCTGCCCGGATCTTCCCAGCCTGCTGGCGGACGCACTTCACGGCGTGCCATCAGGTCGTCAATCTGCGGTGCATCAATGGTTTCATACTTCATCAGCGCATCTTTCATCGCGTGAAGAATGTCCATGTTTTCGCCCAGGATCTGGCGAGCGCGCTGATAGTTCGTATCGATCAAGTGTTTAACTTCCTGGTCGATAATACGGGCAGTTTCATCTGACATATGCTTGGCTTTTGCCACTGAACGGCCCAGGAACACTTCACCGTCTTCTTCAGCATACAGCAGCGGGCCCAGTTTCTCAGAGAAGCCCCACTGGGTTACCATGTTACGGGCCAGGTTGGTTGCCACTTTGATATCGTTAGAGGCACCGGTAGAGACATGTTCTGCACCGTAGATGATCTCTTCCGCCAGACGACCGCCGTACAGGGTCGAAATCTGACTTTCCAGCTTCTGACGGCTTGCGCTAATCGCATCACCTTCAGGCAGGAAGAAGGTCACACCTAATGCACGACCGCGCGGAATAATGGTCACTTTGTGCACCGGATCGTGTTCCGGTACCAGACGACCAATAATCGCGTGGCCGGCCTCATGGTAAGCCGTAGACTCTTTCTGTGCTTCGGTCATCACCATGGAACGGCGCTCTGCACCCATCATGATTTTGTCTTTGGCTTTTTCGAATTCCACCATCGACACAACGCGTTTATTGCTGCGTGCAGCAAACAGCGCCGCTTCGTTCACCAGGTTCGCCAGATCGGCACCGGAGAAGCCTGGCGTACCGCGCGCAATGATGGCCGCATCAATGTCGGTTGCCAAGGGTACACGACGCATATGCACTTTCAGAATCTGCTCACGACCACGTACGTCTGGCAAGCCCACGACAACCTGACGGTCAAAGCGGCCCGGACGCAGCAGCGCAGGGTCAAGTACGTCTGGACGGTTGGTCGCGGCAATCACGATGATGCCTTCGTTACCTTCAAAGCCATCCATTTCAACCAGCATCTGGTTCAGGGTTTGTTCACGCTCATCGTGCCCTCCCCCTAAACCGGCACCACGCTGGCGACCAACGGCATCGATCTCATCGATGAAGATAATGCACGGTGCCGCTTTCTTAGCCTGTTCAAACATGTCACGGACGCGAGACGCACCCACACCGACGAACATTTCAACAAAGTCAGAACCTGAAATGGTAAAGAACGGTACTTTCGCTTCACCGGCAATGGCTTTCGCCAGCAGGGTTTTACCGGTACCCGGCGGGCCGACCATCAGAACGCCTTTCGGGATTTTACCCCCCAGCTTCTGGAAACGGCTCGGTTCACGCAGGTATTCGACCAGCTCACCGACTTCCTCTTTCGCTTCGTCACAGCCTGCTACGTCAGCAAAAGTGGTTTTAATCTGATCTTCCGTTAGCATGCGGGCTTTGCTCTTACCAAAGGACATTGCGCCTTTGCCGCCACCGCCCTGCATTTGCCGCATGAAGAAAATCCACACACCAATCAGCAGTAACATTGGGAACCAGGAAATGAAGATCGACGCCAGCAGGCTTGGCTCTTCAGGCGGCTCACCAACCACTTTAACGTTCTTGGTCAACAGGTTATCGAGTAACTTGGGATCATTGACAGGAATGTAGGTGGTGTATTTATTACTGTCTTTTTTGGTTACGTTAATTTCACGCCCGTTAATACGTGCCTCGCGGACCTGATCCTGGTTCACTTCCGACAGGAAGGTTGAATAATCAACCCTACGGCCATTTGACTCGCTGGGCCCAAAGCTCTGGAAGACTGACATCAGTACAACCGCGATGACTAGCCAGAGAATCAGGTTTTTCGCCATGTCACTCAAGGGATTAACCTCATATTACAACGGTGTTAACAGATAGCGTAGGGTACTATAGATCCTTCGTACATGGAATCGCAGCGGGAAGGCTGGATGATCCACCACGTTGGCTACAGCTTGCGCCCAGTCGCCACAATATAAACTTCACGTGAACGTGAACGTGAAGCGTCAGGCTTACGTATTTTCACTTTCGTGAACAGGGATCGAATTTCCCGCAGGTATTCATCAAAGCCATCCCCCTGGAACACTTTCACTACAAAACTCCCGCCGGGAGCCAAAATGTCACGACACATCTCTAACGCCAGCTCAACCAAATACATCGACCGGGGAATATCTACGGCAGGTGTACCACTCATATTCGGTGCCATATCAGACATGACGACCTGGACTTTCTGATCGCCCACACGCTCAAGCAACGCGTTAATCACCGATTCTTCACGAAAATCGCCTTGAAGAAAATCGACACCAACAATAGGATCCATAGGCAGGATATCACATGCAATGACACGCCCTTTGGACCCAATTTGCTGTACCACATATTGCGACCAGCCACCGGGTGCAGCACCCAGATCTACCACGGTCATACCGGGTTTGAAAAGCTTGTCACCCTGTTGTATTTCATCAAGTTTAAACCAGGCGCGCGAACGCAACCCTTTTTTCTGTGCCTGGAGCACGTATTTATCGCTAAAGTGTTCCTGTAGCCAGCGGCTGGAGCTGGCTGAACGCTTTTTACCGGTCATAAAATTTCCAACTAAATCGTCATCGTAGCGATAAATCTGCACGCAGTAGGTTGCGTCGATTTGGCGATATACCCGAGATGGCGGTAGAATGAACCGTTTTCAATCCCCGAGTAAGTAAATAATACGATGAATCTAAGTACCAAACAAAAACAGCACCTGAAAAGCCTCGCCCATCCGCTCAAGCCAGTCGTCATGCTCGGAGGCAATGGCCTGACCGAAGGTGTGCTGGCAGAGATCGAACACGCGCTGGGACACCACGAGTTAATCAAGGTGAAAGTCGCCTCTGAAGATCGTGAGACCCGGCAGCTGATCGTCGACGCTATCGTACGTGAAACTGGCGCCGTCAACGTTCAGTTGATAGGTAAAACGCTGGTGCTGTATCGCCCCGCTAAAGAGAGCAAGATTTCTCTGCCACGTTAAGTGGGCAAAGAAAGTGCCATGCTCTTACATGGGATAAAAGGCCGCAGCGCGGCCTTTTTCCTTTCTTTACATTGTACTGCAACCCGTTACAAAAGGTTGCCACCTGTCAGATGTATTCCACCTTCAGGATTTCGTACTCCACATCGCCGCCCGGCGTTTTAATAATCGCCACGTCATCGGCTTCTTTCCCCACCAGGCCACGCGCCATTGGCGAGTTAACAGAAATCAGATTTTGCTTAAAGTCTGCTTCATCGTCACCTACGATGCGGTACGTAAACTCTTCATCCGTATCCACATTCAGGACCGTCACCGTCGCGCCAAAAATGACGCGGCCGGTTTTAGGCATTTGGGTGACGTCGATAACCTGCGCATTAGAGAGTTTGGCCTCAATCTCCTGAATACGTCCCTCACAGAACCCCTGTTCTTCACGCGCAGCGTGGTATTCGGCATTCTCTTTCAAATCGCCGTGCTCGCGGGCCTCCGCGATGGAGGCAATAATGCGCGGGCGTTTCACCGTTTTCAGCTCATGCAGCTCTTCGCGCAGCCTTTCAGCGCCTCTTAACGTCATCGGAATCTGGTTCATTTTAGCTCCTCGTCATCAATCCTGTTTCACGGTGCATCCTGACCGGTGACTGCAGAAAAAAGCGTTCTGCGGCGCCATGCCTCATTTTGCAAATAAAAGAAGACTGACCCGGAAATGTTCCAGGCCAGAAAAGGTTTTGCAATTTGATACGTATTTTACCCCAGAGTTCCCTGCGGGTCATCGTTTACTTTGCACCGTCCAGGGACGTAGTATTGTCGCCTTCACCTGTCAGTTGCCGCGAGATTATGCGATTTTCACGACTTGTTACCGGATTAACCTGTGCGTTTATGCTGCAGGCACAAGCAGCACCCGTTGATGAATACATGCAGTATCTGCCAGATGGTGCCAACCTGGCTTTACTGGTGCAAAAAGTGGGCGCAACTACGCCGATCATTGATTACCACGGGAAACAGATGGCGCTTCCCGCCAGTACCATGAAAGTCATCACCGCGCTGGCGGCATTACTGGAACTGGGCGGTGATTATCGTTTTCAAACGACCTTTGAGACCAAAGGTGCGCTGATCGATGGCACACTGAATGGCGATCTTGTTGCCCGTTTCGCTGGCGATCCCACGCTGGGCCGCCAGGATCTGCGTAATATGGTCGCAGCCTTAAAAAAACAAGGCATCACGCATATCAAAGGCAATCTGGTCATTGATACCTCGGTGTTTGCCAGCCATGATGCGGCGCCGGGTTGGCCGTGGAACGATATGACGCAGTGCTTTAGCGCACCGCCCGCTGCGGCTATCGTCGATAAAAACTGTTTCTCCGTGTCGCTCTACAGTGCGGATAAGCCCGGCGAAAACGCCTTCGTGCGCATCGCCTCTTATTATCCGGCGCACATGCTGAGCCAGGTGCGCACCATTGGGCGCAACAGTGGCGAGGGTCAGTATTGCGAACTGGATGTGGTGCCAGGTGAGCTGAACCGCTATACCCTGACCGGCTGTCTGCGTCAGCGTAGCGATCCCCTTCCGCTGGCCTTTGCCGTTCAGGATGGTGCCGCCTGGGCCGGCGAGATTCTGAAATCTGAACTGCGTTCCGCCGGTATTGATTACAGCGGACATCTGCTGCGCCAGACACAGGTCACTGAGCCGGGCACCGTGCTGGCCTCAACCCAGTCTGCGCCGCTGCATACGCTGCTGCATATGATGCTGAAGAAGTCCGACAATATGATCGCCGACACGGTGTTCCGCACCATTGGCCATCATTACTTTAATGTGCCGGGCACCTTCCGCGCCGGGTCAGACGCGGTGCGCCGTATCCTGCGTGAAAAAGCGAATATCGATTTGGGTAACAGTATTCAGGTTGATGGTTCCGGCTTGTCGCGCCACGATCTCATCTCTCCTGCCACCATGATGCAGGTGCTGCAGTACATTGCGCAAAATGACAGCAAGCTGGATTATATTTCCATGCTGCCCCTGGCGGGTCATGACGGCACGCTGCAATATCGCGGCGGCCTGCATGAAGCCGGTCTGGATGGCAAAGTCTCTGCCAAAACGGGTTCACTGCAGGGCGTTTACAACCTTGCCGGTTTTATCACCACGTCCAGCGGGGCGCGCGTCGCGTTTGTGCAGTTCCTGTCCGGCTATGCGGTACCGCCGGAAGATCAGCGCACGCGCCGTATTCCACTGGTGCGGTTCGAAAGTCGGCTCTATCGCGATATCAACAAGAACTACTAACTGATGTCGATAAAAGCGCAGTGGGATCAACGCCGCTGCGCTTTTTTATTGCCCTGACAGGCGTTCGCCCTTCCCCTTTGCCTCACTGTTTTATTCTTACTGCCATCGCGTTAGTGACGTTCCTCGGGCTGACGCCACGGGCCATTAAACACGCCGTGAGCCGCGACACGTTAGCCACGTAAGTGAACCTCAGGCTTTTATGCGAAGGAGGGAAAGCATAGTGAGATATAGGCTGTATGAAGAAACTGGCAGACATACGCCAGGGCTGCGCGGGTGAACCCAGCGCCTGCCCGCTGGATTTCGGCGTATACGTCGAAGCGGGTAGCAGGAGGTTTGTTCCCTGCCTGCGGCATTTGAGTTATCAACGGCAAGGCGTGATAGCGGGCAAAGACAGGCCGGAAAGAAAACTGCCCCCATTCCGGCAGAAGGGGGCAGCAAAGTGTGTTAACGCTGATAAATGATTTCGACGCCTTCGTCGTCATCTTCATCCCAGTCGTCATCCCACTCTTCATCGTCTTCAACAGCCGCGTTCTCGAGGGCTTCTTTGTGGTAGTCGTCCCACATGAATTCCACTTTCTCAGGCTGTTTTTCTTCAACGTCCGCTTCTTTCGGATTGGCGTTGATAAAGCTCATCACATCCCAGCACAGGTCGGTCACGCCCTGACGGCTGGCCGCCGAGATAAGGTAGTACTTCTCTTCCCAGCCCAGCGCCTCAGCAATGGCTTTTGCGCGCGCCTGTGCTTCTTCTTCATCAATCAGATCGACTTTGTTAAACACCAGCCAGCGCGGCTTGTTGAATAACTTATCGCTGTATTTTTCCAGCTCACCCAGAATAATACGGGCGTTCTCAACCGGATCGCTCTCGTCAATCGGGGCGATGTCAATCAGGTGCAACAGAACACGGCAGCGTTCCAGATGTTTCAGGAAGCGAATCCCCAGACCGGCGCCTTCTGCAGCACCTTCAATCAGCCCCGGAATATCGGCGACGACGAAGCTCTGCTCGCTGTCCATACGTACAACGCCCAGGCTGGGTACCAGGGTGGTAAAAGGATAATCAGCCACTTTCGGCTTGGCAGCGGAAACCGCACGGATAAAGGTGGATTTACCGGCATTCGGTAAGCCCAGCATGCCCACGTCAGCCAGCAGCATCAGCTCCAGTTGCAGGTCACGTTTCTCGCCTGCGGTGCCCATGGTTTTCTGCCGTGGGGTACGGTTGACCGAGGATTTAAAACGGGTGTTACCCAGACCGTGCCAGCCGCCTTTTGCCACCATCAGCGTCTGCTGGTGACGCGTCATATCGCCCAGTGTCTCGCCCGTTCCCTGGTCAATAACGCGGGTTCCGACGGGGACTTTAATCGTAATATCTTTGCCGCGTTTACCCGTACAGTCGCGACTCTGACCATTCTGACCACGCTCAGCGCGGAAAGATTTTTCGAAACGATAATCGATCAGGGTGTTAAGGTTTTCGTCAGCGACTAAATATACGTCACCGCCGTCACCACCATCACCGCCGTCCGGGCCGCCTTTTGGGATATATTTTTCACGGCGGAAACTGACACAGCCATTACCGCCATCACCTGCGACGACCAAAATTGTCGCTTCATCAACAAACTTCATTTTCTTTCTCCGTCACACAATCGTCTGCAACAGGCTGCAAACGGGTCCGCCAGGGTCGTTCTGCGCTGACCAGCGGCGGATAAATCAAAACTGGCTCTCGCCAGCATGTACATAAAGTGTACAACACGCAGCCAGGCTATGTCGCCTGTCTGGCGACAGGTCGCAGAATGTAAAAAGCCCCGCAAGAGTTGCGGGGCCTTCAATTCGTGCGTTCAGACGGTAGCCGTCTGCGTCACGACAACCTTACTCAGCAACGATGCTGATGTATTTACGGTTGTTCGGACCTTTAACTTCGAATTTTACTTTGCCGTCTGCGGTAGCAAACAGAGTGTGGTCACGACCACAACCTACGTTGTTACCGGCGTGGAATTTGGTACCACGCTGACGAACGATGATGCTACCTGCCAGAACAGATTCACCACCGAAACGTTTTACACCCAGACGTTTTGCATTGGAGTCACGACCATTTCGAGTCGAACCACCAGCCTTTTTATGTGCCATTTGTCAGATCTCCTCTTACGCCGTGATACCAGTGATTTTCACATCAGTGAACCACTGGCGATGGCCAGCTTGCTTACGGTAGTGCTTACGACGACGAAACTTAACGATTTTAACTTTCTCGCCACGACCATGAGCAACAACTTCTGCCTTGATCACACCGCCTGAAACCAGTGGCGCGCCGATTTTCACGTCTTCGCCATTTGCAATCATCAGAACCTGGTCAAACTCGATGGTTTCACCGGTTGCGATGTCCAGCTTTTCCAGGCGAACGGTCTGACCTTCGCTTACTCGGTGTTGTTTACCACCACTTTGGAAAACCGCGTACATATAAAACTCCGCTTCTGCGCTTGCCTTTTAGTTCATCAGGCGGCGCGCTAAATATTCACAATAGGGCGCGAATTCTACGCAAAACTCAAACAGAAGACAAGAGCACTTTGCACACTCTTGCAGAAAAAAAACACAGGCTCAATGCAAACGTTTCTCAACCTGAAAATTCAAGTACAATCAGTAACAGATTACTGAACGCTGGCTGGGTAAAACCGCTTACCATGGCAGAGAAACGAGTCATAGCTGAAAAGACGAATGAACTTAGAACAGATTAACGAATTAACCGCACAGGACATGGCTGCCGTTAACCAGACCATACTCGACCAGCTGAATTCAGATGTCTCGCTCATCAACCAGCTGGGTTATTACATCATCAGTGGCGGCGGTAAACGCATCCGGCCCATGATTGCCGTGCTGTCTGCTCGCGCCATGGGTTACCAGGGCGATTTACACGTGACCAACGCGGCGCTAATCGAATTTATCCACACCGCCACGCTGTTGCATGACGATGTCGTGGATGAATCCGATATGCGCCGTGGAAAAGCCACCGCGAACGCCGCATTTGGTAACGCGGCCAGCGTACTGGTCGGTGATTTTATTTATACCCGCGCTTTCCAGATGATGACCAGCATGGGCTCGTTGCGCATTCTGGCGCTGATGTCCGAGGCGGTGAACGTGATCGCTGAAGGAGAAGTGCTCCAGCTGATGAACGTCAACGATCCCGACATCACCGAAGAGAGCTATATGCGGGTGATATACAGCAAAACCGCGCGCTTATTTGAAGCCGCCTCTCAGGCCTCGGCGATCCTGGCGGAAGCGACGCCAGCGCAGGAAAAAGCGCTGCAGGATTACGGACGTTATTTGGGAACGGCTTTCCAGTTAATCGATGACTTACTGGACTACAGTGCCGATGGTGAAACCCTGGGCAAAAATACCGGTGACGATCTCAGCGAAGGTAAACCCACGCTGCCTCTGCTTCATGCTATGAACAACGGATCGCCTGAACAGGCTAAAATGATCCGTGAGGCGATTGAACAGGGGAACGGCCGCCATTTACTGGCTCCCGTTCTGGAAGCAATGAACCAGTGCGGCTCTCTGGAATGGACGCGCAAGCGTGCTGAGCAGGAAGCGGATAAGGCCATCGCGGCATTACAAATCCTGCCTGAAACCCCATGGCGCACAGCGCTGGAATCTCTGGCTCACATGTCGGTTCAACGCGATTTCTAATCGCTGACGGGGCCTGACGGCCTCGTCTTCTTTCTTTCCCCCGCCGCTGTTGCAGTCATTACCATCCTTTTGCGTCAGGCCGCGCAGTTCTGTCTGCTTACGGAAATATTACTGGAACCTTATGGAAACTTTCTGATATAAACCACCATAAGTTTCCAGATGTATTTTAAAGCACGTCAGAATCCCCCGCGCGCTTCGCACTGACAAGGAGAAAACAGTAATGCAAAAAAGGACAGAGGACTGGCATCCTGCCGATATTATTGCCGCACTGCGCAAACGTGGTACAACGCTGGCGGCATTGTCCCGCCAGGCAGGATTAAGCTCATCAACACTGGCTAACGCCCTTTCACGGCCATGGCCAAAAGGGGAATGGCTGATTGCTGATGCGATCAATGTCCACCCATCAGAGATATGGCCAAGCCGCTATTACGATCCTGAAACGAACAGCCTACTGGATCGAAAAAAACGTGTGCGATCGTCCGATCAGACGACCAAAAACTAACATCGGGTTAGTGCCAGACGAAAAAAAACCAGCCCGTATGCCAGGCTGGTTTTTTACAGGCCTGTCCGAAACATTATTCGCCGCTGACGCGCTCGATGTTTGCGCCCATCGCTTTTAGCTTATCTTCGATATGCTCATAACCCCGATCGATGTGGTAAATGCGATCGACCAGCGTTGTGCCTTCCGCAATACACCCTGCCAGCACCAGGCTTGCCGATGCACGGAGATCCGTCGCCATCACCTGCGCGCCCGACAAGGTTTCCACACCGTGACAGATTGCGGTATTGCTCTCAATTTCTGCGTGAGCACCCATACGAATCAGTTCAGGGATGTGCATAAAACGGTTTTCAAAAATGGTTTCGGTGATTAGCCCCGTGCCTTCCGCGACCAAATTCAGCAGGGTGAACTGCGCCTGCATATCGGTCGGGAAACCCGGATGAGGAGCGGTACGCACGTTGACCGCTTTAGGGCGCTTACCGTGCATATCCAGGCTGATCCAGTCTTCACCGGTTTCAATGTCTGCACCGGCATCACGCAGTTTCGCCAGCACTGCGTCCAGAGTGTCAGGCTGCGCATTGCGGCACAGCACTTTCCCCCCCGAAATAGCAGCCGCCACCAGGAAGGTGCCGGTCTCAATACGGTCTGGCAGGACGCGATAAACCCCACCGCCCAGACGCTCAACGCCTTCAATGGTGATTTTATCCGTGCCTGCGCCCGAAATTTTTGCACCCAGCGTATTAAGGAAATTGGCGGTATCCACGATTTCAGGTTCACGCGCCGCGTTCTCAATCACCGTGGTCCCGGTTGCCAGCGTCGCGGCACTCATAATGGTCACCGTCGCGCCTACGCTGACTTTATCCATCACGATCAGCGCCCCTTTCAGGCGACCGTTAACTGAGGCTTTTACATAGCCTTCTTCCAGCTTAATCTCGGCACCCAACTGCTCAAGACCTGAGATATGCAGGTCTACCGGACGCGCACCGATGGCGCAACCGCCGGGCAGTGAGACTTCGCCCTGACCGAAACGGGCCACTAACGGACCAAGCGCCCAAATAGAGGCACGCATGGTTTTCACAAGGTCATAGGGTGCACAAAAAACGTCTACGCCGCTGGCATCGACGTGAACGGAACCGTTGCGCTCAACCTTCGCACCTAACTGGGTTAACAGCTTCATAGTGGTGTCGATGTCACGCAGCTTCGGCACATTCGTAATCTCAACCGGCTCTTCGGCCAGTAAAGCTGCAAACAGAATTGGCAGTGCGGCGTTCTTCGCCCCGGAAATGGTGACTTCACCACTTAAACGGGTGGGGCCTTGCACACGAAATTTATCCATTAACACGGTTCTCAATTAACTGGCTATTAAACGGTCGCGCAGGTGGCGCAGCCCTTGCGGGGATCAGAAACCGTTCAGTTTACGGTCACGCGCCCACTCTGCAGGCGTGTAGGTTTTGATGGATACCGCATGAATGCGGTTATCCGCAATGAATTCCATCAGCGGCGCATAAACAGCCTGCTGTTTCTTAACGCGGCTTAACTCACCAAACAGTTCGCCCACGGCGATCACCTGGAAATGGCTGCCATCGTTGCTCATGACATGAACTTCTTCTAAAGGCAGTGCTGCCATCAGCACAGCCTGAATTTCACTGTTTTCCATTGCTCTTAACTTCACTTAATAATAATAAGGCTGACATAGTAGAGGAAAGTGCCTGATTCTTAAATACGCAAAAGCCCCTGTCGGCGACCGGGGCTAAGGCTGAGAAGGCGAATACAGGCGCTTTAATCCGCAGAAACAATAATTTGTTGCAGGTTGTAAAGGGTGATCAACGACTGCAGTTTGTCACCGATGCCAACAAACTGCAGCGCGCCGCCCTGCTGCGAGACGATTTCCCGCAGGTGGACCAACAGCGCCAGGCCTGAGGTATCCACACGTTCCAGAGCTGAAACGTCGATCAGCGTCGCCCCGCTAATCAACGTTTCACGCTGCTCCCAGAGATCCAGCAGCGTGTCACGATCCAGCTCACCTTCCAGCCGTAGCGTGTTCGCCTCGCGGCTCCAGTGCAGTGAGGGCTGCATTATTTGTTTTGATCCAGTGTGATTGGCTGTTTCGCTGACGCTTCAAGTTGCGCAGTCAATGCATCAATCCCTTTCGTACGTAACAGATCGCCCCACTCATTTTGTTTCGTGGTGATCATGCTGACCCCTTCTGCGATCATATCGAACGCCTGCCAGTTACCGGTCTGGCTGTTTTTACGCCACTGGAAATCCAGGCGCACTGGCGGACGGCCCTGAGGATCGATGATCGTCACGCGGATGGCGACAATATTGGCATTGCCCAGCGGTTTCGCAGGTTCGATCTGGTAAGTCTGACCGTGATAAAGCGCTAACGCCTGGCCATAGGCCTGAGCCAGATAATCACCAAAAGCCTTAAAATAGGCTTCGCGCTGTGCCGGTGTGGCTTCCCGATAGAAACGGCCCAGGACTAACGCCCCCGCATATTTAATCTGCACATAAGGCAGCAGCTCCTGGCGGACAATATCACGCAGGTAGTTGGGATCCTGCTTGATTTTCGCCTGCTTGCTTTTCAGGCGGGTAAAAGTTTTATTAGCCGCTTCATTCATCAACGTGTAAGGATTGCTTTGATCGGCTGCTGTCGCCGCCAATGGCGCGATCGCCAGCATGGCAATCATCAGAAAACGTTTAAACATCATGTTATCCCTCTGTTAAGGTTGAGCGGCTGCGGGAGCGGCAGTATCGCCACCCTGCGCATCCTTACTGTCACCGGTTTGCTTGTTACCTTTGTTGTCGCCGCTTTTATACAGGAACTGGCCTATCAGGTCCTCCAGTACCATCGCCGACTTGGTATCACGTATCGTGCCACCATCGTTTAACATCGCCGAGCCCAGCTCAGGATCGTCAAAGCCAACGTTTAACGACAGAAATTGCTCGCCCAGCAAGCCCTGAGTACGGATGGCCAGCGAACTGGTGTCCGGAATCTGGTTGGCATACTTGTCGCTGATATCCATCGTGACGCGTGGCAGTAATGTTTTCGGTTCAAGTGAAATATCTGTCACCCGACCAATCACGACACCACCAATTTTAACAGGCGAACTGACTTTCAGGCCGCCGATATTATCGAAGGTGGCATACAGCTTCCAGGTGGGTTCTGTCCCCAGCGATTTAAGATCCGCCACGCGCAGGCAAAGGAACAGCACCGCTAACAGTGCCATGATCATAAAAACGCCAACCCAAATTTCGCTTTTTTTGCTTTGCATCGCATCAATTCCCAAACATCAGTGCTGTCAGCACAAAATCTAAACCGAGGACCGCCAGTGATGCATGCACCACGGTGCGCGTCGTGGCGCGACTAATACCTTCAGAGGTCGGAATCGCATCGTAACCATTAAACAGCGCGATCCAGGTAACCGTGACGGCAAAAACGGCGCTTTTAATAATGCAGTTAACCACATCGCTACGAAAATCGACGGCATTTTGCATCGCCGACCAGAAGAAGCCAGGGTCAATACCTTTCCAGCTCACGCCCACCAGCGCGCCGCCGGTAATCCCTACGGCGGTGAAGATGAGTGCCAGCAGCGGCATGCTGATAAAGCCTGCCCAAAAACGTGGTGAGACAACACGGCGCAGAGGATCGACCGCCATCATCTCCATGCTGGACAGCTGTTCCGTGGCCTTCATCAGCCCAATCTCAGCCGTTAACGCCGACCCTGCCCGACCGGCAAACAGCAGGGCTGTGACAACCGGCCCCAGTTCACGTAGCAATGACAGTGCCACCAACATGCCCAGGCTGGTTTCTGCACCATAGGTGTTTAATACCAGATAGCCCTGCAACCCCAGCACCATGCCGATAAATAACCCGGAGACCACAATGATCACCAAAGACAGGACGCCAATGCTGTAGAGTTGTTTGACTAACAGCGGGAAGTGTTTGCGAAACGCGGGTTTACCGACCAGCGCATGAAAAAGCATCAATCCGGCACGCCCAAAGCTGGCGCAGGTTCCAATCCCCCGACGTCCTAATGACGCCAGTGCTTTTAACAACATCAGCTTAGCTTCTCCCTGACCCGGTTAAATCGGCCAAATAATCGCCCGCCGGAAAACGAAACGGTACGGGCCCGTCCGCAATGCCGTCGATAAACTGGCGCACGCGTGGGTCATTGTTGGCACGCAAATCAGGCGTGGTCCCGTGCGCGATAATTTTTTGTCCCGCCACGATATAAGCATAATCGGCAATACTTAACACTTCAGGCACGTCATGCGACACCACAATGCATGTCAGTCCCAGTGCATGGTTAAGCTCATCAATCAGTTTAACCAGTACGCCCATCGTAATAGGATCCTGACCTACAAACGGCTCATCGAACATAATTAACTCAGGCTCCAGAGCAATAGCCCGAGCCAGGGCCACCCTGCGCGCCATTCCGCCCGAAAGCTCCGCAGGTTTCAACTGCGCGGCACCCCGTAACCCCACGGCTTCCAGCTTCATCATGACTGTGCTGTGCAGAAGCGCCGCCGGCAACCGTGTGTGTTCACGAAGCGGCCAGGCCACATTTTCGTAGACGGTTAAATCGGTAAAAAGTGCACCGGACTGAAACAGCATGCTCATCTTTTTACGCGCTTCATACAATCGGGTGCGCGACAATGTCGGAATGTTCTCGTCCCGGAACCAGATCTCGCCGCTGTCAGGCTGAAGTTGCCCGCCAATCAAGCGCAGCAGCGTTGTTTTCCCGATCCCTGACGGCCCCATGATCGCCGTCACTTTGCCTTTGGGTACCGTAAGGGAAATATCGTCGAAAATTTTGCGATCGCCACGTGAGAAACTCACGCCACGAACCTCAACCAGGTTCGTTTTTTGTTGGATCATTATCACCTCTATTACGGATCGGGCGTAAACATAGGGTACGATGGTAGCCTGTTAAGGTTAAACGCACGATAGCTTTACAGAAACTTAATGCAAAGATTTGGCGAAAACGGTCATAAAATTTACTTTTGTCGCTCGGACGGTCAAAATCAGCGCCTGTTTTGTCACATCGAACCTGAAGGCAAGCCAACAGGGGTTTTAAGCAAGGATTTTTCATGTTCGTCGCAACCGCACTGCTGATTATCGGACTGCTTTTACTGGCTTATGGTGCCGATCGTCTGGTGTTTAGTGCTGCAATACTTTGCCGATCGTTCGGGATCCCACCGTTAATCATCGGCATGACCGTCGTCAGTATCGGTACCTCGCTTCCGGAGATCATCCTTTCCTTCTCCGCTGCGCAGTATGGCCAAATGGATCTGGCGGTGGGCACCGCGCTTGGTTCGAACATCACCAATATACTTTTGATTCTCGGCGGCGCGGCGCTGTTGCATCCGCTCAGCATCCATTCCAACTTAATTCGCCGTGAACTGCCGCTGATGGTGCTGGTCTCATTACTGAGCGGTATTACGCTGTTTGATAACTATCTTAGTCGACTGGACGGTATCGCCCTGATTGCCATCGCCGCGATTTATCTGATTGTGACTATTCACATCGCGCGTAAAGCAGAAAATGACAATAACGATACGCTGACGCGTGAACAACTGGCTGAGCTGCCACGCGAAGAAACGGGTAACACCGTGGCCTTTCTCTGGCTGGCTGTCGCCCTGATTATCCTGCCCATGTCAACACACATGGTGATTGATAATGCGACGGTCTTTGCCGACTACTTTGGCGTGAGTGAACTGGTTATGGGGCTGACGCTTATCGCCGTCGGCACCAGTCTGCCGGAGCTGGCTACGGTCATCGCCGGTGCGTTGAAAGGCGAAGATGATATTGCGATTGGCAACCTGATTGGGGCCAATATTTATAACCTCGCTATCGTGTTGGGCCTGCCGGCACTGATTCACCCCGGCAGCGTCGATTATCACGCTTTTGCACGCGATTACTGGATAATGCTTGGCGTAAGCGTACTGTTCGCCATGCTTTGTCTGTTGCGCCACCGCCGCATTGGCCGTACGGCGGGGACGCTTTTACTCTGTGGTTTCTTCGTCTGGGTAACGTTGCTGTGGCTACAGCCAGCGTTTATGGGCGGCTAAAAAGGACAGATTTGCCATGTCACATCAGCAACCAACGGTAGAGTTTGATTTTCAGCGAGCCGGTAAAACGGTTCTGCGCATTGAGCGCGAAGGCCTTGAGCAGCTTGACCAGTATATCAACGAGGCCTTTTCCGACGCCTGCGCCATGATTTATGCCTGTAAGGGCAAAGTGGTGGTTATGGGCATGGGCAAGTCAGGTCATATTGGTAAAAAAATGGCGGCGACTTTTGCCAGCACCGGCACGCCGGCTTTCTTTGTGCATCCAGCGGAAGCCAGCCACGGCGACCTGGGAATGGTGGGTAAAGACGACGTGGTGCTTGCCATTTCGAATAGCGGTGAATCCAGCGAGATTCTGGCGCTGATTCCGGTGGTTAAACGCCAGCAGATTAAACTGATCTGCCTGACCAGTCGACCTGAAAGCGCCATGGCTCGGGCCGCCGATATTCATCTTTGCGTCAAGGTGCCGCAGGAAGCCTGTCCGATGGGCCTGGCACCTACAACCAGTACCACCGCAGCCCTGGTGATGGGCGATGCACTGGCGGTCTCCCTGCTGGAGGCTCGCGGCTTCACGCCTGAAGATTTCGCGCTGTCGCATCCGGGCGGTGCGCTGGGCCGTAAACTGCTGCTGCACGTGAGCGATATCATGCACAGCGGTGATGAGTTACCGCACGTCACGCGGGATGCATCATTGCGGGATGCGTTGCTGGAGATAACCCGTAAAAATCTGGGCCTGACCGTGATTGTTGACGATTTGATGAAGATTGAAGGCGTTTTTACCGATGGTGACCTGCGCCGCATCTTTGACATGGGCATCGATTTTCAAAAAGCGACCATTGCAGAAGTCATGACGCGTGGCGGCATCCGCGTACGTCCGAACGTGCTGGCCGTCGATGCGCTGAATTTAATGCAAACCAAAAACATTACCTCCCTGCTGGTAGCCGATGACGACCATCTGCTGGGTGTGGTACATATGCATGACATGCTGCGCGCAGGCGTAGTGTAAACAGGAAGACACAATGCAGTCTGAGATTGCCGCTATAGAAACATGTTACGGCCCGGTCAGTGCCGACATTATGGCCCGTGCCGGGCACATTCGCCTGCTGATTTGCGATGTGGACGGCGTGATGTCTGATGGCCTGATCTACATGGGTAACAGTGGAGAAGAACTGAAAACCTTTAATGTGCGCGACGGTTACGGCATTCGTTGCCTGCTGACCTCGGACATTGAAGTGGCTATTATTACCGGCCGCACGGCCCGGTTACTGGAAGACCGCTGCAAAACGCTGGGGATTCGCCATCTTTATCAGGGGCAATCAGATAAGCTTTTGGCCTATCGCGAACTTCTGGATACACTGTCGCTCTCTGACGAGCAGGTGGCTTATATTGGTGACGATCTGATCGACTGGCCAGTTATGGCAAAAGTAGGGCTCAGCGTAGCGGTGGCCGATGCGCACCCGCTGCTGTTAGCGCGAGCGCGTTACGTCACACGTATCGCCGGTGGGCGCGGCGCAGTGCGTGAACTGTGCGATCTCATTTTGATGGCGCAAAATAAATTTGAGGATGCCAAAGGGCAATCAGTATGAGTAAAAGCAGGCGTTGGATAACGTTGGGGCTGGCCTTGATTGCGCTGGTGCTCATTGGCTGGAATTTCACTAACCGGGACAGCGACGATGGCGCACCGGTAATGAATAATGATCAAACGCCAACCTACACCAGTGCCAATTCGCATACCTTAGTCTACAACCCTCAGGGTGGCCTGGCTTATAAGCTGATCTCGGACAAAGTTACGTATTTCGAAAATACGGGAACCAGCTGGTTTGATAATCCGGTCATGACAACCTACGACGAGAATAAAATGCCGACCTGGACGGTACGTTCAGATAAAGCAAAGCTCACTAAAGATCGTATGCTGTATTTATATGGTCATGTTGAGCTGAATGCGCTGGCGCCAGATTCTGAACTGGAGCGCATCAAAACGGATAACGCTCAGGTCAATCTTGTCACTCAGGACGTCGCCTCGGACGATCAGGTGACGTTATATGGCCGCAGTTTTAACTCTACCGGCATGAAAATGCGTGGAAATTTACGGACAAAGCAAGCCGAGTTACTCGAAAAGGTCAAAACCTCTTATGAAATTCAAAATGAACAAAAACAGCATTAAGTTTTTACTGGCCAGCCTGCTGCTTGCAGCCAGCCTGCCGGCGCTGGCGCTGACCGGTGACTCGGACAAACCCGTTAATATCGACTCTGAAAATCAGTCGCTGGACCTGCAAGGCAACGTCGCGACCTTTACCGGTAATGTGGTCGTGACTCAGGGGTCGATCAAGATTACGGCAGATAAAGTCGTGGTGACCCGTCCGGGCGGCGACAGCAAAAAAACTATCGTTGATGCTTACGGCAATCCGGCGACCTTCTATCAGATGCAGGACAACGGTAAACCGGTACAGGGACACGCGTCCAAACTGCATTACGAGCTTGCTAATGACTTTGTTGAGCTGACGGGCAATGCGTACATTGAGCAGTTGGACAGCAATATTAAAGGCGACCGCATTACTTACCTGGTCAAAGAGCAAAAAATGCAGGCTTACAGCCAGGGCCAGAGCAAGCGCGTGACCACAGTTCTGGTGCCGTCGCAGTTGCAGGACAAGCCCGCGTCAACCAATAGCGAAAAAAAGAGTAACTGATCACTATGGCCACATTAATCGCAGAAAACCTGGCGAAGGCGTACAAAGGCCGTCGCGTGGTTGAAGACGTCAGTCTGCAGGTAAAATCCGGTGAAATCGTCGGCCTGCTCGGCCCAAACGGTGCCGGTAAAACCACCACCTTCTATATGGTGGTCGGGATTGTTCCGCGCGATGCGGGCCGCATTGTCATCGACGATGAAGACATCAGTATTCTGCCGCTCCACGCGCGTGCGCGTCGCGGTATCGGCTACCTGCCCCAGGAAGCGTCAATCTTCCGGCGTCTGAGCGTTTACGACAACCTGATGGCCGTGCTGCAAATTCGTGATGATTTAACCGAAGAACAGCGACAGGATCGGGCGAATGAGCTCATGGATGAGTTCCATATTGCACATCTGCGCGACAATATGGGACAGTCACTGTCGGGCGGTGAACGTCGCCGTGTGGAAATTGCCCGTGCGCTGGCCGCAAATCCCAAATTCATTCTGCTGGATGAGCCTTTTGCCGGTGTTGACCCGATTTCCGTTATTGATATCAAAAAGATTATTGAACATCTGCGCGACAGTGGGCTTGGCGTGTTAATCACTGACCACAACGTGCGTGAAACGCTGGCGGTCTGTGAACGGGCCTATATTGTCAGCCAGGGCAACCTGATTGCTCACGGTGCGCCGAATGAAGTCCTTGCAGATGAGCAGGTTAAACGTGTTTATTTGGGTGAAGAGTTCAGACTCTGATAAGGTGTCGTTAATACTGATGGTTACCCGGGAATATTCATCCTGTCTATGAAGCAAGGTTTACAACTCCGGCTCAGCCAGCAACTGGCGATGACCCCACAACTGCAACAGGCGATACGTCTGTTGCAGCTTTCTACGCTTGAACTTCAGCAAGAGCTACAGCTGGCCCTGGAAAGTAATCCCCTGCTTGAACAGACTGAACAGCATGAAGAAATAGACGCAAAAGAGTATCAGGAAGGCGAAGCGGGACTTGATACGCGTGAAGCGCTGGAACAAAAGGATATGCCCGAAGAGCTGCCGCTCGACGCGACCTGGGATGAAATCTATACCGCGGGAACGCCATCAGGAACCGGTACGGACTATCAGGATGACGAACTGCCCATCTACCAGGGCGAAACCACCCAGTCGCTGCAAGATTATCTGATGTGGCAGGTTGAGCTGACGCCGTTTAGCGATACCGATCGGGCGATCGCGACGTCTATCGTCGATGCCATTGACGATACGGGTTATCTTACCGTTTCGCTTGAAGACATTCTCGACAGTATCGGCGACGATGAGCTGGAAATGGACGAAGTTGAAGCCGTTTTAAAGCGCATTCAACATTTTGATCCGATCGGCGTAGGTGCACGTGATTTGCGTGATTGCCTGCTGGTACAGTTGTCGCAGTATGCGCCTGAAACGCCAACGCTCTCTGAAGCCCGCCTGATCGTCAGCCATCATCTTGATCTGCTGGCCAACCATGATTTCCGCAGCCTGATGCGCGTCACGCGTTTAAAGGAAGACGTACTGAAAGAGGCAATGCTGCTGATTCAGTCGCTCGATCCACGTCCGGGCCAGTCGATCAATACTGGCGAACCTGAATACGTTATTCCTGATGTGTTGGTCCGTAAAGTTGCGACGCGCTGGACGGTAGAACTCAATACCGACAGTCTGCCGCGGCTTAAAATCAACCAGCACTATGCCGCCATGGGCGGTGCTGCGCGTAATGACAGTGACAGTCAGTTTATCCGCAGTAATTTGCAGGAGGCGCGCTGGCTGATCAAAAGTCTGGAAAGCCGCAATGAGACGCTGTTAAAAGTCTCACGCTGCATTGTTGAACAGCAACAGGCCTTTTTTGAGCAGGGCGAAGAGTTTATGCGTCCGATGGTGCTGGCCGATATTGCCCAGGCGGTGGATATGCATGAATCCACGATTTCCCGCGTCACCACGCAAAAATATCTTCACAGCCCGCGTGGCATTTTTGAACTGAAGTATTTTTTCTCCAGTCATGTTAATACTGAAGGAGGAGGCGAAGCCTCATCTACTGCGATACGGGCACTGGTAAAAAAATTAATCTCGGCGGAAAATCCCGCTAAGCCCTTGAGTGACAGTAAACTGACCTCCATGTTATCTGATCAAGGGATCATAGTGGCACGTCGTACCGTTGCAAAATATCGAGAGTCTTTGTCCATACCGCCTTCAAACCAACGTAAGCAGTTGGTTTAACAGAGAGAAGGAAGACCTATGCAGCTGAACCTTACCGGGCAAAATGTTGAAATCACCGAGCCACTGCGTGAATTCGTCACGGCGAAATTTGCCAAACTGGAACACTACTTTGATCATATCAACCAGGTATATGTTGTCCTGAACGTTGAGAAGGTGACACAGGTTGCTGATGCCACATTGCACGTTAACGGGGGCGAGCTGCACGCCACATCGGAAGCGGAAGATATGTATGCGGCAATTGACGGGCTGATTGACAAGCTGGCCCGTCAACTGACCAAATATAAAGACAAGTTAAAAAAACACTAACCTTCACGCTGGCAGGCGCGCCGGGCGCGCAGAGCTGAAAGGATGGGGCGGATTAACCGCCCCGTTTTGTCATCTGTGCCAGCGCCATGATTCCGCTACGTGATTACCGCGTACCGGTTTACTGGCTAAGTGAACTCGCAAGTGAAACGAAAATGAACAATGATTTAACACTGGAACTGAGCACAGTGCTTTCGCCAGACTGCACCCGCAGCAGCGTACACTGCCAAAGCAAAAAACGGGCGCTGGAAATTATCAGTGAACTGGCCGCTAAGCAGCTCAACCTGCCGCATCAAACGCTGTTTGAAGCGATACTGACCCGCGAGCGCATGGGAAGTACCGGTATTGGCAACGGTATTGCCATCCCGCATGGCAAGCTGGAGGAGGATACGTTACGTGCCGTCGGCGTCTTTATCAGCCTTGAGCAACCCATCGCATTTGATGCCGTGGATAATCAGCCTGTCGATCTCCTTTTTGCGCTCCTCGTGCCCGCGGACCAGTGTAAAACTCACTTACATACACTGTCGTTAGTCGCCAAACGGCTGGCGGATAAAACGGTTTGCCGCCGTCTGCGTGCTGCGCAGAGCGATGAAGAGCTGTATGCCATCATTACCGAAGAACAAACAGAGCAATAAAGCGCGTGATTTACCGGCGTGAGCCGGCTTTAAAACGGGAGAGAAGGTCATGGTGCTGATGATCGTCAGCGGTCGGTCAGGCTCAGGAAAATCAGTGGCGCTGCGCGCGCTGGAAGACATGGGTTTTTACTGCGTGGATAACCTGCCGGTCGTGTTGTTGCCTCAGCTGGCAGAATCACTGGTTGAGCGCAATATCTCAGCGGCGGTGAGTATCGATGTGCGTAACATGCCTGAGTCGCCTGAAATTTTTGAAACCGCGCTCAATAATCTGCCTTCCGGATTCTCGCCCCAGTTGCTGTTTCTTGATGCCGACCGCAATACGCTGATCCGCCGTTACAGTGATACGCGTCGCCTCCATCCCCTGTCCAGCAAAAATCTGTCGCTGGAAAGCGCGATTGATGAAGAGAGTGACCTGCTCGAGCCGCTGCGCTCGCGTGCCGATTTGATCATTGATACGTCAGAGATGTCGGTGCATGAACTGGCTGAGATGTTGCGTACCCGCTTACTGGGTAAACGCGAGCGGGAGCTGACTATGGTGTTTGAGTCGTTTGGCTTCAAACATGGTATTCCCATTGATGCGGACTACGTCTTTGACGTGCGTTTCCTGCCCAATCCACACTGGGATCCCAAACTGCGCCCGATGACGGGGCTGGATCGTCCCGTCGCGGCTTTTCTGGATCGTCATACCGAAGTCCATAACTTCATTTATCAGACACGCAGTTATCTGGAACTCTGGCTGCCCATGCTGGAAACGAACAACCGCAGCTATCTCACCGTGGCGATTGGTTGCACCGGTGGCAAACACCGCTCGGTGTATATTGCAGAACAGCTCGCTGATTATTTCCGCTCACGGGGTAAAAATGTACAGTCCCGTCATCGCACACTGGAAAAACGTAAATCATGACCGTTAAGCAAACCGTGGAAATCAGAAACAAGCTGGGCATGCATGCACGCCCCGCCATGAAGCTGTTTGAACTGGTGCAAAGTTTCGATGCCGAAGTGCTGTTACGCAACGAGGCCGGCACAGAAGCCGAAGCCAGCAGCGTTATCGCGTTGCTGATGCTGGATTCCGCCAAGGGCGGCCATATTGAGATCGAAGCCAGCGGCCCCCAGGAAACTGACGCGCTGGCCGCCGTCATTGAACTCTTCGAAGCCGGTTTCGACGAAGAGTAACGTCAGTCCAGATGATTGCGCTGCAGGAAGCCCTCTCCTCCCAGTTGGCGCATCTGTCGGAGTATCCATTGCTGGCGCTGACGCACATAGCCTGACGGCGCGTCGGCACGAAAGCGCAGCGGGTTAGGTAAAACGGCCGCCAGTAACGCCGCTTCTGACATGGTTAAGCGACTGGCAGGCTTGTTGAAAAAACGCCGGGACGCCGCCTCAACACCAAAGGTCCCTTTACCAAACTCCGCGATATTCAGGTAAACCGTTAAGATCCGGCGTTTAGTCCAAACGGTTTCCAGGCCGACCGTCAGACCCGCTTCCAGTCCTTTACGCATCCAGCTACGTCCATCCCACAAAAACAGATTTTTAGCCGTTTGCTGTGACAGCGTTGACGCACCGCGCATCCGGTTATCATCGCTGTCCAGTACAGACTGAATGGCTGCCACATCAAAGCCCCAGTGGTGAGGAAAGTTTTGATCTTCCGACGCGATAACGGCCAGCCTTATCCAGGGCGACATCGCCTGTGTCCCCACCCAATCCGAGTGTGAGATGTAGCTGAAATCGCCACGCAGCCAGGCACCGATCTGGCGTTCAGCCATCACGGCAGAGAAAGGCACCGGGAGAAAGGAAAAAAGTAAAATACCTGCCAGCCACAGCCCTGCCCAAATCAGCAGAATGCGCAGCACAATGCGCTTTACACCCTGCCAAAGCTTCCCTTTATGCTTACTCATACAATCGTCTCATCATTATGTCGTTTTTTAATTAATTTCAGGTGTAATCACCCCTGATGATAAAAAGCATTCCTGAAAAATTCGCCGTCCGGACCTGTCACCTTTATGATATGGCAAAGAAAATGCATCTGCGATGCAACAATAGTATGAATGAGTTCAATAAGTTCCCTTAAAAAGGAATCGGTTCCATTTGCGAAGTCTCACACCATTCCTTGTAGGGCGATGAGACTAATTCGTGATAATTGCAGCCATCAATGTTTCATAAAACTTATATTTTATTTCGGGCGCGTCTGAACACAGGCTGCAGCAATGCGGCAGGCATTAACGTACTTATGGCATTTCTTCACCGCAATACATGTTTTTTTATTAATACGTTTCCCCAAACATTACAAACTTTTCTATTGATAAAACCTTTTAAGCACCAGGGCGGATGACGTTTTCCGAAACGTTTTGGACCTTCCTGACCCGATCCTTTCATTATTCTTTATTATCATAAGCTTATAGCCAATTTAGTTCGCATCAGTGACGAATCATTTGTGTTAAGAGGCTTAACACAGGCTTTGTTAACAAATTTGGGTTAAACCCGTACAAAAAACAGAACTTTTGTTCAAAAAACAACCAATGTAACGGTAAAATTGATTCCTTTCTTGACTATGTTGGCAAATTAATGTTTCCTGTATTTAAACGCTGTTCAACATCACAAATTTTAATGAATCTTGTCACAAGCTAATTCGAATTTGATAAGGTGTTGCATGTGTTAACCAATACCCGTTGTTGCCTTGAAAAACACTAAGCATAGCAGCAGCGACTTTTTCCCTGGTGTTGGCGCAGTATTAGCGCACCCCGGCCTCGGCTGGGGTCATTTTTTTGGATCACCGCTGTTTCTCAGCCACCCACTCGCGCAATATCTGCACATCGTGCCGCCATTCACGCTTCAGCTCTTCCACCCATTCGCCCACGTTATCCCACCAGGCCGGTAATTCTGGGCTTTGAATTTGTTTCGCGATCTGTTGAAGATGCTGTAAGCCAACGGACCCTGCGGCACCTTTGATTTTATGGCCCTCTTCAGCAATGCCTTTTTCGTCGCGTGCCATCAGGTTGGAGTCCAGTACCTCCAGGTAGCCCGGCATCATCTGTTCGAAGATGGTCAGGCTTTGCGTAATCAGACCGGGTCCCACCAGCTCCAGATACTGTTCAAGCATTGGAATGTCCAGCAAGGTATCGGACTGACGACTGCCCGGCGTCATAACGGCCTGATCATCGTTTCCGGGTTGGTCATCCCAAAACTTTTTGATGATGGCCGTTAACGCAGGTACGGCAAGCGGTTTACTGAGCACATCGTCCATGCCCGCATCAAAATACTCTTTTTTGTCTTTCAATACGTTGGCGGTTAAGGCAACCAGCGGCGGCAAATGCGCATCAGGATACCGTTGACGAATGGCACGCGACACGTCCATGCCGGTCATATCCGGTAACTGAATATCCAGTAGCACCAAATCGAACTCCAGCGGGTCAAACATCTCAAGCGCTGCTTGCCCCGTCATGGCAACGTCCACGCTGCATCCCAGTTTTTCCAGAACCGAGCGTGCCACAATGACGTTCAGCTCAATGTCTTCCACCAACAGCACGTGCAGGGCCGGAAGCGGCAGCGTATCGTCAACGCCTTCATCTTCTACTTCCTCGGCAATACGCGGCGCTTTAATCACCACGGTAAAACAGGAGCCCTGGCCCGGTGCACTACTGACGCTGATATCCCCGCCCATCGCCTGCGCCAGACGGCGGGAGACCGCCAGGCCGATACCGGTTCCGGTTGCCGGTTTGCCGCCATGCTGATCGGTAACCTGATAATACATGGCAAAAATTTTGTCCTGCTCTTCCTCGCGAATGCCCTGCCCGGAATCCTGTACCTCAAAGCGCAGCGTTTCATCCTGTTCATAGGCAATACGTACGATGATTTCACCCTGCTGAGTAAACTTCACGGCATTGCCGATCAGGTTCCACAGGATCTGCCGTAGTCGTGTACCATCCGTTGAGATTTTATGGGGCAGCGGTAACTGCGGGGCCATGACAAACTTCAGGCCTTTTGGCTGCGCCAGCAAGCCAGAGAGATTCTCCAGATCGGCCAGGAAACTGGTGAAATCCAGCGGCTGGTTGTCCAGCTGTACCTTGCGTCGCTCGATTTTGTCCACTTCGATGACGTCGTTAAAGATATTGCCCAGGGTGATAGCAGAGACATGGATGGTTTTCAGGTATTTGAGCTGCTCCTGATTCAGATCGGTATCCAGCAAAATGCGGCTCAGTCCGACAATGCCGTTAAGCGGCGTACGAAGCTCGTGGCTGATCGTAGAGATAAAGGTGGTCTTTTCCCGGCTCGCGTTCTCCAGCGCGTCCTGATAGCGTTTACGTTCGGTTATATCGCGGCCAAAACCCATCAGGCCGCTGCGCTTACCGACCCGGTCGTAATAGGGCACTTTACGAATTTCAAAACAGGCTTTCCGCCCATCGGGATACTGCAGCCACTGCTCATAGGTGAGCGAGACGTTATGACGAAAGACTTTTTCATCGGTTTCCAACACTTTAGTCGCCGTGTCATTGTCATAAATATCATGTGGCGTGAGCCCGATAAGCTGTTTTTCACTTTTACCAGTCAGCAGCTCCATGGCGCGGTTACAGCCTGAGAACTGCTTGTCGATATTGCGATAAAAGACCAGATCTGGTGATGCATCCAGAAAAGAGCGCAGGAAAGACGACTGTTGTTCCAGCTCTATTTGCGCCTGCTCGCGCCGCGCCACCTCTTCGCGTAGCTTAGCCATGACCTGCTCACGTGCCTGCTCCGCTTTTTTACGATCGGCAATTTCCTGATTGAGTCGGGAAATGGTCTCTTTCATCTGCTGATTCAGCTCAAGATCGCGCGTACGCATTTCTTCCAGCTTATCCACCAGCCTGGCAAGACGCTGGCGTGACTCTTCCAGCTGATCGACCACCACGGAAAGAAAATAAACCGCCCAGGGCGTGATCAACAGACCGAAAAAGACCGATCGCACCATATCGATACTTTCGACATGGCCACGCAGTACCATGGTCACCGCCATCTGCACAATCATGGCCAGCACGACCAGTGCAGACGCCAGCAGCAGCGAAAAACGGATCAGGCCAAGCTTGACCATTAAATCAACATAATATTGCGCCAGCAGGCGAATCTGTTTCATAAACACTCCCTGGGTGAGAACAGCCACATGATAGCGTATTTACGTCACCGTCGTCTTAGTGCATCCGGCGAGATCGCGACCGTCATGCACTTATATGGTGCAAAACGCCGTTGCTTCGCCGACGTTTGCCCCATTATTGCTAAAACCCTTGACTAATTGTGCTAACTCAATGAATCTGTAGGGCCGTCTGCTAAACAGGCGCGCGTATACAACCTCTTCTTTTCCGTCTGACAAGGCTTTATTGTCACGACGCCCTGTTTTTCATGCATAGCCATTCACATTATTCGAAGTTTTAAGCAACGCGACCTGATTAATTTTACTAATCACATGCCCCTTATTGATTCAAATTTGCTGCTATAAGAAAAACAGATACATCCTGCGCTTCCACTGCCTGTAGCAGCATTTGATGCTGTTTAGTACCCTGTCGCCAGCATACTTCAGCGATTTCACGCCACTGGCACAGTGATAGAGTTCACATTTCCCTCTCTGCCGCTTAATGAAAAACTGACACAATTTAGACACAAAAGCATAATAAATTCATTTGGTTATCGACATAAAGACGTGATTAAACTGTGTCAGGCTCGCTATTTGACCTTGATTCGCTTTCCCGATAAGTTGGAATTCCGCTGAAAGCTTTCATGATGGGCAAGCGTCACGGCATATCTATGCAACATGACGCCCGCATGGTTTGAGTCATCTCCTTTCGAGAACGGAAACACCACGCGCTACACATCCACGGACTTATCCTCCTGCCGATGAAAAGTGCGTAAAACGAAATCGCGCAGGCTGTCAGGCGCGGGAATAAAAGAATGCGCGCTGGGAAGAGTGTTTAACAAAGCTCAGTGCCTGAAACAATGCAGGTAATGTCAAAAGCAGTTTAAGGAGACCCTCAATGTCCACTAAAAAACCTGAATCCTATGGCTTATATAACCCAGCAGCAGGAAGTGACAGCTGTGGTGTAGGTTTCATTACCCGTAAGGACGGCGAGCAGACCCACGACATTCTGCGTATGGCGCACAGTGCACTCTGCACGGTTCCGCACCGTGGTGGCATGTCCGCTGAAGGCGTGGGTGATGGCGCGGGTGTCAACGTCGATCTTTCACTGCACTTTTTCCGTAAAATTACCGGTCAGGCGCTGGAAGCCGGTCGCTTTGGCGTGGGTAACTTCTTCGTTCCTAAAGATGCTGAACTGCGTGCCAATGCGGAGCGCCTGGTAGAAGAGACGCTGCGTCATTTTAATCTGACGGTGATCATGAAACGCGAAATGCCGCTGGATAACAGCGTGACGCGTCCAGCCGCTGTCCAGTTTCAGTTGCCCATCGTGCAATGGATTTTTGCTGCGCCTCAGGATGTCAGCCACCAGAACGATTTTGAAAAACGGATTTATCGCGCCCTGCTGGCGATTGAGGCAGAGGCCTTTACGAAAAGTGAGTTTGGCGGTTTGTATCCGCTGTCGCTTTCGTCCCGTACCCAGGTATTCAAAGCCCGTCTGAATTCCAATGAGGTCATTCCTTATTTCAAAGATCTGACCGATCCCGATCATCAGGTCCGTGGGCTGTTTTTCCATACCCGCTTCTCAACCAATACCGATCCGCACACCACTATGGCGCAACCTTTCCGGTTAATGGCCCATAACGGTGAGCTGAATACCGATCGTAAAAACCGGATTGCTGAATCCGCGCTGGCCTCTGCGCGTGGAAAAACTATCGTTCGCCCGAAAGGTCAGTCAGACAGTTCCCGTCTTGACCAGAGCATTCACAGCCGCCTGATGGAAGACGATCTCGACTTAATCACCGCCGTAGTGTCGATGATGCCACCTGCATGGGAAAATGACACCGCGCTCTCTCCGGCGGTGCGTGACATGCTGGAATATTTCTCACTCTATGAAGAGAAGAACGACGGCCCTGCGGCGTTGATCTTTGGTAATGGGGAAGTGATTGGCGCACGTCTTGACCGTCTGGGTCTTCGTCCACTGCGTTCGGTAGAAACCGCCGAGTATATTGGTGCCATGTCGGAAGCCGGCCAGATTGCCTTTCCCCCGGAAAGCGTACTGCGCCGTGGTCGTATCGAAGCCGGCGGCATGCTCTATTTTGATCATCGCGAAAAACGCAGCTATACCACGCATGAAGCGCTGGAAAAGCTGGCTGCGGAAAAAGATTACGCTGCACTGCTCGGCAAATCTCGCGTCGATCTCAAGGAGTTGCCTGTCATCCCTGCTGAGAAACAAGGGTCGCCTCTGCGCTATCGCGGCGATCTGAAAACCTATCAGCGCTTTGTGGCTTACTACTATAACCAGGAAAGCTTCAAATTCATGATGGACCCGATGCTGAACACCGGGGCCGAGAAAATCTCTGCTATGGGTTACGGCAACGCGATCAATGGTCTGTCCGATCACGAAGGCGGCATGGCGCACTACTTTTCGCAGCGTTTTGCACAGGTCACTAACCCACCGCTGGACTCCATCCGTGAAGCGGACGGTATGACGCTGCGCGTGGCACTGGGAGCCAAACCGCACCTGGGGCGCAGTAAAGGCCGTCAGATTGTTGTGCCGACGCCTATTCTGACGCACCTGGACATGCTACAGCTGCGCGAACAGAACGTCGCACCTTATGCCCGTTTTGACATGTTGTACGAACCTGTCACCGGCAAAGACCTGCTCAGCCGTACGGCCAACGCCACTGCGCTGGAGAAGGCGATTGACGATCTGGCTCAGCAGGTCGTGGATTTCGCGCGTTCCCAGGGCGGGATCGCCGTCCTGACCGACCGCCACATCTCGTCCACCCATGCCGCCCTGCCCATGCTGTTGGTGGTTTCTGCGGTGAACCAGCGCCTGGTCCAGGAAGGATTACGTCTTGACGTGTCCCTGGTGGTGGAGAGTGGGCAGATTATCTCGTCGCATCACATTGCCGCGACGCTGGGCTTTGGTGCCTCTGCTGTCTATCCGCTCGGCGTACAGATGCGTGCCGAAGAGAAATTCGGTGAAGGTGAAGAAGGCAATAAAGCCTTTAAACGCTATGCCAAAGCCGCCGAAAAGGCCCTGATGAAGACCATGGGTAAAGTAGGCCTGTGTACCGTTGAAAGCTACAGTAGCGGTGAGTTCTTTGAACCTAACTTCCTTAACACTGACGATCCGGTACTGAAGAAGTATTTCCCGAATATCAAAACGCCTGTTGGTGGCGCGGGCTTTGCCACCATCGCGCAAATGGCAGTGGACTGGCATCAAAGCGCGCTGAAAATTCAGGGCGAATCAGAAGTGCCATTACTGGGGCTGTTTAAAGAGCGCGCAGAGGGCGCAGGCCACTCCTACGGCACCATTGCCGTGCGTACCTTTATTGATATGACGGAAGAGCCGATTCGCTTTGCGGACAAAGCGCGCGAAGAGGACAATTTCATTCGTCTGATGACGCTGGCCCGTCTGGATAATGCGTTTGGCATCAAGCCTGACACGTTCAAGGACAGCAGCTTTGAGCGCATTCCTGATGACGTGATGAATAACTTTGCCATCACAGCCGATTACCGTCAGTTCTCCAGCCTGATGTATGAAGAGCGTAAACGCCGCCCTGCTGCGCTGCGTGACATTCTGGCCTTCCCGGCCGATCTGACGCACATCGACAGCGAAGCGGAATTCCGCCGTAAACTGGGCCGTTATTCGCTGACCAACAACGGATTTGCTACTCGCGGCCTGGAATGCGAGGCCATCGAAGGCAGCCCGAACACCTTTATGCTGCGGCTGACCGATGCCATCGCTGGGCTGAAGCCGGAAAGCGAACGTCTGCTGAATCTGTCACGGGCTCTGAAAGCCCGCTTCAGTGACGAAATCGAATCGGCGGACGTGGTCGCAGGCGGCCTGAAAATCACCGCCGTAGGTAAAGCTGCCGACTATCTGTCGCGCATTTTTACTGCGCTGCCCTCACTGCCGTTAAGCGAAATTCAGCCTGCCTGTGAAATCACTCGTACTTTCGCCTCCGGGGCGATGAGTCACGGCGCGCTGGTGGCTCCGGCACATGAAGCTGTCGCACATGGCACCAACATGGTCGGCGGCATGAGCAACTGCGGGGAAGGCGGCGAGCACTATTCCCGTCATGGCACTATCCGTGCGTCCCGTATCAAGCAGCTGGCGTCAGGTCGTTTCGGCGTCTGGGCGGCGTACCTGGCCGATCCGATGCTGGAAGAGCTGGAGATCAAAATTGGTCAGGGTGCAAAACCTGGCGAAGGTGGCCAGTTGCCTGCGGCGAAAGTCACCGTCGAAATCGCGGCGGCACGTGGCGGCACACCGGGCGTTGAGCTGGTCTCGCCACCACCGCACCACGACACCTACTCTATCGAAGATTTGGCCCAGCTGATTCACGACTGCAAAGCGGCGCGTGTTCGCGTCATTGTGAAGCTGGTGTCCTCTGAAGGGATTGGCACCATTGCCGTGGGCGTAGCGAAAGCCGGTGCTGACGTTATTAACGTCGCCGGTAACACGGGCGGTACGGGCGCCGCCTCGGTGACCAGTCTGAAATATACCGGTCGTGTCGCGGAAATCGGCATTGCCGAAGTCCATCAGGCGCTGTGTGCGAACGGCCTGCGCGACAAAGTCCTGCTGCGCTGTTCAGGTGCACAGCAGACGGGCAGCGACGTGGTGAAATCCGCGCTGCTGGGCGGTGACAGCTTTGAATTCGGTACGACTGCGCTGATGATGCTGAAATGCGTGATGGCGAAGAACTGTAACGTCAAATGCCCCGCAGGGTTAACCACGAATGCTGAAGCCTTTGATGGCGATCCGCGTCAGCTCGCACAGTATTTCCTGAATGTGGCGCACGAAGTCCGCGAAATACTGGCGCGTATGGGCCTGCGCTCGCTGCGTGAGGCCCGTGGGCGCGCTGACCTGCTCCATTTGATGGATCACCCGCTGGAAGTCGGCAAGCTGGATCTGCGCGCCATGCTCACCGTGGTGCCAGAGCTGAAAATCGACAAGCCGGTTTATCTGGAAAAAGATTTTGAGCTGGATGATGGCTGGGTGGAAGAACTCAACCAGCAACTGGTGACAGCGGGCAAGACATCGCTGCAGTTAGGTCACGATGTCGTCCTGAACAACCGCAATAAAAGCGTGGGCGGTCAGTTGGCGATCGATATCGAGCGCATGCTGAATCATACCCTGACAGCAGAGCAACTGCAGGCGATGCCCTCTGTGCTGCAGGACGATCGCGGTCGTCGCTATCTGGCGCCGGCCACGGTGCATATTACGACCACCGGCTCAGCCGGTCAGTCCTTCGGTGCCTTCTGCAATGATGGCATGCTGATGCAACATCGTGGCACCTGCAACGATGGCGTGGGCAAAGGCCAGTGCGGCGGCGAGCTGGTGGTGTTATCACCGGGCGGCGGCGCACAGGACAGCGATGGCAACGTCCTGATCGGTAACTTTGCTCTGTTCGGCGCAACGGGCGGCCGCCTGTTCGTGCAGGGCCAGGCCGGTGACCGCTTCGCAGTGCGTAACTCTGGCGCCACTGCGGTAGTGGAAGGCGTCGGTGACTTCTGTTGCGAATACATGACCAACGGTGCCGTGTTGAACCTGGGCACCTTTGGTAAAGGCTTCGGTAACGGCATGAGCGGCGGCTTTGCTTACCAGTACGATCCGTACGGCTCCCTGGCTAACCATGCAGCGGGCGATTCCGTTCTGTTTGGTTCCATTGCCGATGCCGATGAGCTGGCACAGATTCATAAGCAGGCCGTGCTGACCATGCTGAACTGGCATCTGGACGCCACGCAGTCACCACGTGCGGCCTGGCTGCTGGAGCACTGGGAAACCGAATGTCAGCACTTCGTGTATGTAATGCCGCGCTCTCTGCTGCTGTATCAGGATGGCGGTGAAATCCTGAAGGCGAAATCCCGTAAGGATTTGCTGGAAGAACTCTCAACCGCGCTGGCAGCGCATCAGGTGGCAAAATTCAAAGCCGCGTGGCGTGAGGGCAAAACCATTGCAGACGGTGCCGTACCGGCTTATGGCGCGACAGATACGGTCGAGATGTTTGTATTGCTCAATAACTACACCGTATTGAGCTTCGCGCAGCAGCTGGCTCTCGGCAAGTTACCGAAAGGCACCCACGTTGAGGATCCGGCGGTCGAGAAAGCGGTTCGTAATTTACTGATGACAGAGGACTTTTCGCTGGTCAGTAAACTGCAGCGCCATGCGCGGGCAGCCATTGAGAACTACAGCGACAGCGAATTAGCCAGCCTGATCGGTTCAAAACGCATGTCCGATTACAAAGCGGCACTGACGCAACGCAACATCCGTTCCATGGACAGCCTGGCCACCTATGGCTGGATCATGTATCAGGATGCCTGCAACCGTGAAATCCTTGGTCGTCTGCCTGATTTTGAAGAGTTGTTTGCACGTGCGGCATTACCTGAAATTGCGGCGGCGGTAGGGAAACTGGCCTGACAGCCGCGTCTGTAAACTGAACTGTGTTTAATCATGATTACCCGGAGGGTTTCGCGGTACCGGGCGGAGGTCAATCCCGAGCCTCTCTGTGGCAGACGGCCGCTGAAAGGACGGGTTTCGCCACACTCACGGCGGTGCGAAACATGACGGTTAAGAGCGGGATTGAGTAAAGGTATCCATGAAAATTCCATACATTCCTGAAGATGCACCTTTCAATGGTGATCAGAAATACTGGCTGGCGGGCTTTCTGGCTGGCCTGCACTCCCGTTTGCTGGTGTTAGAAGACAAACAGCAACCTGCCGCGGGCAACGCCGCCGCTGCAACGACCCAACTGCACATTCTTTATGGTTCGCAGACCGGTAACGCTGAAGCTCTGGCCCAGTCTGCGGCCAAATCTGCCCGTGCTAAAGGCCTGGTGCCTGTCGTTCAGGCGCTGGGCGATGTGGATCTCGACGTGTTTGCCACAATGCGCCACGTGCTGATCGTCACCTCGACCTACGGTGAAGGTGAAATGCCGGACAATGCCCAGCTATTCTGGGACGCCATCTCCGCCAGTACCGCACCGCGTCTGGAGCAGATGCACTTTGCCGTTCTGGCTATCGGCGACACCGGCTATGACGGTTTCTGCCAGGCCGGTAAATTCCTGGATATGCGCCTGGAACAGCTCGGTGCCAAACGTGTTGTTGATCGTATTGACTGCGATATTGATTATGAAGAGCCTTCGCATGCATGGCTGAACAGCACGATGCCACAGTTCGCCAGCAGCGCAGGCAGCAGCGGCACGGTTCTGGAGAGCGCACCGGAAGCCCCGGTCATCCCCGGCAGCAACAAATCTAATCCCTATGCCGCAGCCCTCATCACCAACAAGCGCCTGTCGAGTGAGCAGTCTGCGAAAGACATTCGCCATTTCGAATTTGATCTGACTGACAGCGGTCTGAAGTACGAAGCGGGCGATGCGCTGGGTGTGATCCCGGTGAACGAACCGTCGCTGGTCAGCCTGCTGCTGACACAACTGAACGCCGATTATCAGACGCCCGTCCCCGGCTTCGACAGAAGTCTTGGCGATCTGCTGACCTACCAGTTTGAAATTTCTGAGCCTTCACGCAAGCTGATTGAGTGGGTTGGACAGAACACCACGAACCAGGAACTGCGTCACGTACTTCAGCACGATGATAAAGATGCCCTGGGTGTCTGGCTGTGGGGCAAAGATACGCTGGACCTGCTGCAACTTGAGCTGACCCGCAGCCTGAGCGTGCCTGAGTTCGTCGCCCTGCTGCGTCCGCTGCAGCACCGTGCCTACTCCATTTCGTCCAGTTCCAAAGCGCATCCTAACCAGGTTCACCTGACGATTGCGGCTGTGCGCTATCACAGTGGCGGCCGCAACCGTAGCGGAGTCTGTTCAACCTACCTGGCCGAGCGCGTGCGTCGTGGCGAAAAGCCGGCGATCTTTATCTCGCCGAATAAATCCTTCCGGGTTCCGGCCAACGGCAATGCGCCCATGATCATGGTCGGCCCGGGTACCGGCATCGCCCCTTTCCGTGCGTTCCTGCAGGAACGTCAGGTGACCGGTGCGCAAGGCAAAAACTGGCTGTTCTTTGGCGATCAGCATCAGGAGCATGACTTCATTTACCGTGAAGAACTGACGGCCTGGCATGAGAGCGGTTTGCTGACGCGTCTCGATCTGGCGTTCTCACGCGACCAGGACAAAAAGGTCTACGTGCAAAACCGCATGCTGGAACAGGGCGCAGAACTGTACGCCTGGTTGCAGGAAGGTGGGTATTTCTACGTCTGTGGTGATGCCTCACGCATGGCGAAAGACGTGGATAATGCGCTGTATGAAATCGTACGCCAGTTTGGTGGTCTGTCCAGCGAGCGCGCGGCGGACTACATCGATCAGTTGAAGAAAGAAAAACGCTACCTGCGCGACGTGTACTAATCTCAGCCGCAGAAAGCAAAAATCCGGGTACGCTGTGCGCCCGGATTTTTTTCGCTCATCATTCTGACGATCAAAAAAAATGCCTGTCGGCTGACAGGCATTCTGAGTTATTTCACCACACGCAGTGCGGGACGACCGCCGCGCGGTGGCGGATCGTCATCAGGTGAGTTGTCGTCATCGCTGGCATCGTCAGGGCGATCGCCATCAATCACTGACATGACCGTCTCTTCCTGATTTTCCGGGAACGTCTGGGATGCCCCTTCATAAGCCGGTTCAGGCTCAAACATGGTCCCCGCACCGTTTTCACGCGCATAGATGGCCAGAATGGCCGCCATCGGCACGTTCACCTGGCGCGGCACGCCACCAAAGCGGGCATTAAACGAGACTTCCTCGTTACCCAGCTCAAGATTGCCTACAGCGCGCGGCGCAATGTTGAGGACAATCTGACCGTCCCGGGCATATTCCAGCGGAACCTGAACGCCCGGCAGGTTGATATCGACCACCAGATGCGGCGTCAGCTGGTTATCCAGGAGCCAGTCATAAAAAGCCCGCAGCAAATAGGGGCGACGGGCCGTAAGTTGCGACATTTCCATAAATCAGCCCCGGGCTTGCAGGCGCATTTCACGTTCAGCTTCAGTCAGTGAAGCAAGGAAGGAGTCACGTTCAAATACGCGGTTCATATAGCCTTTCAGCTCTTTTGAGCCCGATCCCAGCAGATCGATGCCCATTGACGGTAAGCGCCACAGCAGCGGTGCCAGGTAGCAGTCAACCAGGCTGAACTCGTCGCTCATAAAGAAAGGTGAACGTCCAAACAGGGGGGCAATCGCCAGTAACTCTTCACGCAGCTGCTTACGCGCCGCTTCGGCTTCCTGACCGCTGCTGTTCTCGACCTTTCTCATCAGGCTGTACCAGTCTTGCTCGATACGGTGCATCATCAAACGGCTTTCGCCACGCGCAACCGGATAAACCGGCATCAAAGGCGGGTGTGGGAAACGCTCATCAAGGTATTCCATGATGATGCGTGATTCATACAGTGTCAGTTCGCGATCCACCAGCGTCGGCACAGTACGGTACGGATTGAGGTCAATCAGATCCTGCGGCAGGTTATCCATTTCGACCTGCTCGATCTCTACGCTGACACCTTTCTCGGCCAGCACAATACGCACCTGATGGCTAAAAATGTCAGTAGGACCAGAAAACAGCGTCATTACCGAACGTTTGTTGGCAGCGACAGCCATGAAAACCTCCCAGTTTGTTCACAAAAAGTTACTGCGAATGGCCAACCACACGGCGACTCACCTGCTCATAGAACTCGCTCGCAATCCGCGCTAACCACTCCCGACTGATGCCAGGCGCATAACGCGCCAGCTTGCGGGCGCAAAGTGACAGGGAGTTTACCAGATTTTAGGCAGCTTGTGGGCGGGGAATGCATTTTTGCGGGTAAAATGCGAACAGCATTGTTGTTTTCTGTGACTGCGCCGCCTGGCATGAAAAGCAAAAAACCCGCCGAAGCGGGTTTTTTGTGCCAACTGTGACTGCCGAAGCAGCAACAATTAACGTTTGGAGAACTGAGGACGACGACGTGCTTTACGCAGGCCGACTTTCTTACGTTCAACCTGACGAGCATCGCGAGTAACGAAGCCTGCTTTACGCAGTTCGCCACGCAGTGACTCATCATACTCCATCAGAGCGCGGGTGATACCGTGACGGATCGCGCCTGCCTGACCAGAGATACCACCACCTTTAACGGTGATGTACAGGTCCAGTTTGCCAACCATATCAACCAGTTCCAGAGGCTGACGCACGACCATGCGTGCAGTCTCACGACCGAAATACTGCTCCAGAGAGCGTTGGTTGATGACGATGTTACCGCTACCCGGCTTGATGAAGACGCGTGCGGATGAGCTTTTGCGGCGACCAGTGCCGTAGTTTTGAGTTTCAGCCATTGCCTTTAATCCCGATTAAATGTCAAGAACTTGCGGTTGCTGTGCCGCATGGTTGTGCTCGTTACCTGCGTAAACTTTCAGTTTACGGTACATAGCACGACCCAGCGGGCCCTTCGGCAGCATGCCTTTAACCGCGATCTCAATCACGCGCTCAGGACGGCGAGCAATCATCTCTTCAAAGGTCGCCTGTTTGATACCACCGATGTGACCAGTGTGGTGATAGTAAATCTTGTCAGAACGCTTGTTGCCGGTGACAGCAACTTTCTCAGCGTTCAGAACGATGATGTAATCACCTGTATCAACGTGCGGAGTGTATTCCGCTTTATGCTTACCACGCAGACGGCGTGCCAGTTCAGTCGCCAGGCGACCCAAGGTTTTGCCAGTTGCGTCAACAACATACCAGTCACGTTGGACGGTTTCTGGTTTAGCTGTAAAAGTTTTCATCGAAAAGCTTACCCAAATTAAGTTACACGTTGGTGAAATCCCAAACGCTTAAGTAAACGAATGAGGCTCACACGACCATTTTGACCAGCAAGCCACCCCTTCGGATAGCGTTACCGGCGCGCAGAGGATTTGGGAAAAAAATCCAGTGCCGTAACGTGGGGTCGCAAGATTATAGAGAAGTCGATTACAAAAATCGAACTCTATTTTCATTTATTACCCGGAATCTCAGGGTAAATGCGCCAGCCGCAGATACTCTTCGCTCTGCATTTCCTGCAAACGCGACAGGCAGCGCTGGTATTCAAATTTCAGGCGCGTGCCCTGATAAATTTCGAACAACGAGGTTTCCGCGGCGACGACCAGTTTGACATGGCGCTCGTAAAACTCATCCACCAGCGCCAGAAAACGCCGCGCCTGATCTTCCGTTTTATAAATCATGACCGGCACATCAAACAGCAGCACGCTGTGAAAGCGGCGCGACAGTTCGATGTAATCGTGCTGGCTGCGCCCTTCCCCACACAGGGTTTTGAAGTCGATTGCCACCACGCCTTCACTGACACCCAGCGTGGGCATTTTGCGATGGTTGATCTCCAGCACCGGTGCGCTGTCGCGTTTTTCCCCTGACAGCGCCTGGAACATGCGGTCCATCTCGGCGTAGGTTTCTGGCCCTAAAGGAAACTTCCACAGATGCGCCGACGTCAGCGTGCGCAGACGGTAATCAATGCCCGCATCAACGTTCATGACGTCACAATGTTGCTTGATCTGCTCAATGGCCGGCAGGAAACGCGCGCGCTGTAAACCGTTTTTATAGAGGTTATCGGGCGGAATATTCGAGGTGGCGACCAGGCTGATGCCCCGTTCGAACAACGCTTCCATTAACGTGCCCAGCAACATGGCATCCGTAATATCGGACACAAAAAATTCGTCAAAGCACAAAATATCGGTTTCGGCTTTGAAGCGATCGGCGATGATCAGCAGCGGATCGCTGTGCCCCTGCAGTTCGGTCAGCTCTTCGTGCACGCGCAGCATAAAGCGGTGAAAGTGTAAGCGCAGCTTGCGGTTGCCAGGAATAGACTGAAAAAACAGATCCATGACCCAGGTTTTCCCGCGCCCCACGCCGCCCCACATATACAAGCCACGTACCGGCGTTTTGACCTGGGATTTCTCTTTACCCATCAGCTTCGACAGACGACCAAACAACCCCTGCGAGGCAGGTTCAGTCGTCTGCTGGCGGGCGATGAGCCCTTGCTGGATAGCATCTAAGCGGGTGATCGCTTCACGTTGTACATCGTCGGGCTTAAAATCGCCCTGCGATAGCGCCTGCTCATAGCGGGCAAGCGGAGATGAGGTTTGCATGGTTCGCTCAGTGTCCCTGAATGTTGTCTTATTCACACATCGTTTGTCGAAAAAAAGGCCGCTCTACACTAAGGCATGGCGCTCCAGAGTTCCACATCCATAAGATTAACGGGTATAGTGACTATTATTAAGTGGTGCAACGCCCTACGGAACAACGGAAATAACACGGGAGTCATTATGACCTGGGAATACGGGCTAATTGGTTTAGTGGTAGGTATCATTGTCGGCGCAGTAGCTATGCGTTTTGGCAACAGGAAACTGCGCGAGCAGCGCAGCATGCAGTATGAGCTGGATAAAACGAAAGCCGAACTGGCTGATTATCGTGAAGAGCTGACCAACCACTTTGCGCAAAGCGCCGAGCTGCTTGACAACATGGCACGCGATTACCGTCAGCTTTACCAGCATATGGCGAAAGGATCTAATGACCTGCTGCCAAACATGCCTGGCGACAAAAATCCCTTTGCCTGGCAACTGACCGAAGCGGAAGCCGATAACGATCAGGCACCGGTTCAGATGCCACGCGATTACTCAGAAGGCGCTTCCGGTTTACTGCGCGGTGAACGCGCCGTGCGCGACTAAGCGCATCGGGCACAGCCACGCTGTGCCCGCTGTTTTTGCGAACCCCGGCCGCAAACGGCTGTCTCACTGATTTATTCCCCCCCACTTTTTGCAGCGAGAGCGTTGTAGCAATGAAAAAACAAGCACGACTGTTAAGCGCGTTAGCCTTGAGTATTGGAATGAGTCTTGCCGCTGCGCCCGGCGCAATGGCGACGCTACCTGCACAGATTCAGGGGCAGCCACTGCCCAGCCTGGCACCGATGCTGGAAAAAGTGTTACCTGCCGTGGTCAGTGTGCATGTTGAAGGCACGCAGTCGGATTCACAGGCCCAGGATATTCCTGAACCCTTAAAGCGTTTCTTTGGCCAACTGCCTGGCGGCGGTCAGTCTCAGCCGCAACCGTTTGAAGGACTGGGTTCCGGCGTCATTATCGACGCCGCGAAGGGCTACGTGTTAACGAACAACCACGTGGTCAACGGCGCCGATAAAATCAATGTCCAGTTGGGCGACGGCAGTGAATATGACGCCAAACTCATCGGTCACGATGAACAAACGGATATTGCCCTGATTCAGATCCAGGGCGCTAAGAACCTGACGCAGATTAAAGTCGCGGATTCCGACCAACTTAAGGTGGGCGATTTTGCCGTCGCTATTGGTAATCCCTTTGGGCTGGGCCAGACGGCTACCTCCGGGATTATTTCGGCACTGGGCCGCAGCGGACTGAATCTTGAGGGGCTGGAGAACTTTATCCAGACGGATGCCGCCATCAACCGCGGTAACTCCGGCGGTGCGCTGGTGAATTTAAACGGCGAACTGATTGGTATTAACACCGCCATCCTCGCCTCGAGCGGCGGTAATATCGGCATTGGCTTTGCGATTCCAAGCGATATGGCAATCAACCTGGCCGATCAGTTGATTAAGTATGGCGAAGTGAAACGCGGTCAGCTTGGCATTAAAGGCACGGAAATGACGGCGGATATGGCCAAGGCGTTTAACGTCGATGCCCAGCGCGGTGCTTTCGTGTCTGAAGTTCTGCCGCAGTCGGCGGCACAGAAAGCCGGTATTAAGTCGGGAGATATCATTGTTTCTGTGAATGATAAACCCATCACAAGTTTTGCTGAGTTACGCGTAAAAATCGGCACCACGGCACCCGGCGAGAAAGTGAAGCTGGGCCTGCTGCGTGAAGGCAAACCCGTCAGCGTTGAGGTCACTCTTGAGCAGAGTGCTCAGACAACCGCCAGCGCACAACTGCTGTCACCGGCTCTTCAGGGTGCCACGCTGAGCGATGGTCAGACGAAAACCGGTGATAAAGGCGTGAAGATTGACGGCATCGAAAAAGGCACGCCGGCTGAACAAGTGGGCCTGCAAAAAGATGATGTCATCATTGGCGTTAACCGCACGCGCGTCCAGAATATTGCCGAAATGCGCAAGGTGCTGGAAGCCAAACCACCTGTGCTGGCGCTGAATGTCGTGCGCGGTCAGGAAAGCATCTATCTGTTATTGAGATAAACCACGCATATTGGCGGACACAAGCACGTGTGTGTCCGCCCCGCGCATGGTATTCTCCCCAACGTTCTCCCCTGACGTGATTTAACACCATGTTTCTTAAACTTTTGCGTTCAGTGGTGTTGGGACTGATTGTTGCGGGCATCTTGCTCGCAGCGTTGCCCGCACTGCGTTTGGGCGGTGCTGCCCTCTATAGTCAAAATGACAGTAACGATGAAACGCCCTTTGGCTTCAATCAAGGGGTGCGCCGCGCTGTGCCTGCCGTGGTCAACGTTTATAACCGCAGTACGCAAGGGAACAATAACCGTGGTATCACCACGCTGGGTTCCGGCGTGATCATGAATGCCAAAGGCTATATTCTGACCAACAAGCACGTCATTAATAATGCCGATCAAATCATCGTCGCCCTGCAGGATGGCCGCTTCTTTGAGGCGACGCTGGTTGGGTCGGATGCGATGACCGATTTAGCGGTGCTGAAAATCACCGCGCCGAATCTGCCGGTGATCCCCATTAATCCCAAACGTGTCGCACACATTGGCGATGTCGTGATGGCCATTGGTAACCCCTATAACCTTGGGCAAACGGTCACGCAGGGCATTATCAGCGCAACGGGTCGGGTCGGACTGAGCTCGTCAGGCCGCCAGAATTTCCTGCAGACCGATGCCTCCATTAACCAGGGCAACTCCGGTGGCGCGTTAATCAATTCGCTGGGCGAGCTGATGGGAATTAACACCCTGACCTTCGACAAAAGCAGCGACGGTGAAACGCCCGAGGGAATCGGTTTTGCCATTCCCACCGCACTTGCGTCGAAAATCATGGATAAGCTGATTCGCGATGGCCGGGTTATACGTGGCTACATCGGTATCACAGGGCGCGAAGTGCCCCCGCTGCACGGTCAGGGAAACAGTCTGGACAGAGTTCAGGGGATTATCGTCAGCGTCGTTACGCCCGGCGGCCCGGCAGATAAAGCCGGTATTGAGCCTAACGATGTGTTGCTGAGTGTGAACGGAAAACCGGCTATATCGGCACAGGAAACCATGGACCAGGTTGCCGAAATCCGTCCCGGCTCAGTGATTGATGTCCAGGTGCTGCGTAATGATAAGAAGCTGACCCTGCCGGTGACGATTCAGGAGTTTCCGGACAACAGTCAGTAGGCAAAACATTTTGACGGGAACGCCCGCGGAAAAAACAGACAAGGCCGCGCAATGCGCGGCCTTGTCTGTTTCTGGCTCAGGTCAGTAGGCTTCTCAGCGTAAGCTGGCGCGAAGCCTTGACTAGCAGCGGTCTACCGGAAAGGCGATAACCTCACTCAGCGAGTCGGCCTTCAGTGCCAGCATAATCAACCGATCTATGCCCAGCGCTACGCCTGAACAGGCTGGCATGCCATGTTCCAGCGCCGCCAGCAGGTAATGATCAATCGGGTGCTGCGGCAGCCCGCGTGCTGCACGGCGGCGATTATCCTGTTCAAAACGCTGACGCTGTTCACGGCTGTCCGTCAGTTCACGGAAGCCGTTCGCCAGTTCAATGCCCTTGTAATAAACCTCAAAGCGTTCGGCAACGCGATGGTCTTCTGTGCTGATCTCCGCCAGTGCCGCCTGGCTGGCCGGAAAGTGATAGACAAAACAGGGCTTATCCTGACCAATTTTGGGTTCCACGCCCAACATAAACAGCAGCATCAGCAAGGTATCGCGATCCTCTTCCCGATTCGCCAGCTCGCCCTCACCCAGCTTTTCTGCGGCCTCCCGCAATTGCGTTTTATCCGCAGAAAGCGGGTCCAGATCAAGATGACGAATAAACGCCTGCTGATATGAGAGGGATTCCGCGCTGTCGCACTCCAGCACCTGCTGAAGCAAATCGTCCACTTCGTTCATCAGCCGGTACATATCATAATGGGGGCGATACCACTCCAGCATGGTGAATTCAGGATTGTGATGCCGTCCGGCCTCTTCATTGCGGAAACAACGTCCCATCTGATAAATCGGCCCGCTACCGGCTGCCAGCAGGCGTTTCATATGGTATTCCGGGCTGGTCATCAGCCAGAGGTCGCATCCGTCGGACATGCCGGGGCCGACAAACCGCGTCTGGAAAGGCACCAGATGGATATCGGTGACGGTCGCCTGACTCATGGCTGGCGTATCCACTTCAAGTACGCCACGATCGGCAAAGAAACGACGCACTTCAGCCACAATGCCTGCGCGTTTAATTAAATTGGCAATGGACGCGCCCGGTTGCCAGCTTGCCGTTTCACTCATGGTGATGACTCCTGATACAAATAAGGGTGGGAAGTCTACTCGCAATGGCGGTGCCAGACAATCATGGCGCAAAACTGTCCAATAAACTGGCCGGGTCCTATAATTAACAGGTTAAATAACAAAGGAATCTTTTTATGTCTCCATGGAAAACACTGGTCGCCAGCCTGAGTACCTTCTTGTCCGTTGCCTGCTCAACCACACCGCCGAAGAATGTTACCGTCGTTGAACACTTCGACAGTGAGCGTTATCTCGGTCAATGGTATGAGATTGCCCGGCTGAATCACGGCTTTGAACGCGGTCTTGAACAGGTGACGGCAAACTACAGTCCTCGGGAAGACGGCGGCCTCAAGGTGGTTAACCGCGGCTATAACCCGAAAAAGCAGCGCTGGCAGGAGAGCGTGGGCAAAGCTTACTTTACCGGCGACAAACAACGCGCCGCGCTCAAAGTTTCTTTCTTTGGCCCCTTTTACGGTGGCTATAACGTTATTGCGCTGGATCCCGACTACCGCTATGCGCTGGTCTGCGGACCTAACCGCCACTATTTATGGATTCTGTCCCGCACGCCACAGCTGGACAACGACGTGAAGCAAAAACTGGTACAGCAGGCACGTCAGGCCGGTTTCCCGGTGGATGAGTTGATTTGGGTTAAACAGGGATAGAAGAGAAAATAAAGCCGGTACGAAAGACGTTCGTACCGGTTTTTGGAGCTTACTGCGCGCTACGTTGAATCGCCTGACCGCCTGCTTCAACGTCTTCGCCAACGCCACGCGTGGTATTACAGCCTGACAACAATGCTGATAACATCACCACAGAAAAAATCGCAACAATACTTTTCTTTAACATAAGCCAGTTCCTTTTTTACGTTGCATTAAAAGTACAGCTTTTAAAGCATAGACCGATTACGCCACGCTGCGAGCCTAACCCGCTGAAAAAAGGAAATTCTGCCGTGTTACTTCGCGGCGCGAGAAATAGCCCCACCCAGGTGAGAGACATCCTCGCCAAAACCGTGAAAGGTATTACAGGCGCTCAGTCCAGAAGAGACCAGCAACGCCATCGCGATAAGTTTTGCCAGTTTTTTCATTGTTGAAACTCACATAAAAAAGGCGCATCACAGGATGCGCCTCTCAGGATTATTTTACGCGTGAAACGTATTCGCCAGAGCGGGTGTCCACTTTCACCACCTCGCCAATCTGAACGAATAAAGGCACTTTAATGACGGCGCCGGTAGACAGCGTGGCAGGCTTGCCGCCTGTACCCGCGGTATCGCCTTTCAGGCCTGGGTCAGTTTCAATCACTTCCGCTTCGATAAAGTTCGGTGGCTGAACTGCAATCGGTTTATCGTTCCACAAGGTTACGATACACTCCGCATTGTCCTGCAACCACTTCTGTACTTCATCCAGCACTTTAGCTTCAACCTGGTACTGCTCAAAGCTTTCCGGGTGCATGAAGTAGTAGAAATCGCCGTCGTTGTAAGAGTACTGCAGCGTCATATCCTTCACGTCTGCGCCTTCGGCAGAATCGGTTGATTTGAAGGTTTTCTCAACGCGTGAACCGGTCAGCAGACGACGCATTTTTACACGTGCAAACGCCTGACCTTTACCCGGCTTAACAAATTCGCTTGATTCGATGGCATAAGGCTCGCCTTCGAACATGATTTTAAGACCGGTACGGAAATCGTTGCTAAGATAAGTCGCCATAAAGGCCCTCTGTAGATATTAACTGGTAATAGCCAAAAAAATGGCACACATTGTAACCCTAAATTCCCCTTCCAGAGAAGATTGGTTGCAGCAACTTGCTGATGTTGTCACTGATCCTCATGAATTACTGCAACTTTTAGCGCTCGATCATCTTCCGGATCTGGCTGCTGGCAGCGATGCACGTCGGCTTTTTGCCCTGCGCGTGCCGCGCGCATTTATCCAGCGGATGAAAAAAGGCGATGCGCAGGATCCCCTTTTGCTTCAGGTATTGACCAGCCGCCAGGAATTCATTGAAGCGCCAGGTTATAGCACCGATCCGTTAGATGAGCAAAACAGCGTGGTGCCGGGATTACTGCACAAATACCAAAACCGGGCCCTGCTGCTGGTCAAAGGTGGCTGCGCCGTGAATTGCCGTTACTGCTTCCGCCGTCATTTTCCTTATCAGGATAATCAGGGCAATAAGCGTAACTGGCAGGCAGCGCTTGATTATATTGCCGATCACCCTGAACTGGATGAGATCATCTTTTCTGGCGGCGATCCGTTAATGGCGAAAGATCATGAGCTCGCCTGGCTGATTGAGGCGCTGGCTGCCATTCCCCATCTGAAACGGTTACGCATTCACAGCCGACTGCCGGTGGTGATCCCTGCGCGCATTACGCAGGCGCTCTGTCAGACGCTGGCGGAAACGCGCCTGCAGGTTCTGATGGTCACCCACATCAATCATGCCAACGAGATCGATGACGCCCTCTGCGACGCCATGACGCGCCTTAAGCGCGCTGGCGTAACGCTACTCAATCAGAGCGTGTTGCTGCGCGGCGTGAACGATCGGGCGCAATGCCTTGCGGCATTGAGCAACGCACTGTTTGATGCGGGCATTCTGCCCTACTACCTGCACGTACTGGATAAAGTGCAGGGCGCGGCGCATTTCTATGTTTCGGATCAGGACGCGCGTGCCCTGATGCGCGATCTGCTGCCTTTGGTCTCCGGTTATCTGGTACCGAAGCTGGCGCGCGAAATCGGGGGTGAGCCCAGTAAAACCCCCCTGGATCTGCAACTTCGGCAGGAATAATCCGGCCCCGACAAGCCCTGTTTCGGCACTGAAGCAAAGCCTCGCGGAACGGTTGCACTTCAAGCAAATACAGCCTCTTACATTTCATCCACGCATAAAAAAACGACCGGCACGCGGGCCGGTCGTCTCAGAAATCTTGCCAGTTCATTGCCCGATCAGTTAGGGCACTTATAAACCTGGCCGGTCATTTTACTGTCGAGTGGTGCAAACGCTGAAAGCAGGTTTTGTGTCGGGCTGGTCGCACCGTAAATCACGTTACCGCCCATTTCTGCTGCACGGTTACGCAGATCGTTAGCCGCACCACGCAGTGCGCTGGTTTCACCACCGGCTCCGCTTAACCAGTTACTTTGTGAGCCGGTCAGGGTGCCCAGAAGCTGACACTGTTTGCCAGGCTGCTGATCGGTAAAGGTGACGCGCTGACCTGCAGAAGAGAGTTCGGTTGAGCTGCTGCAGCCCGCAAGCAATAACGCGCCAGCCGTCAGACCGAGCAAGAGGTTAATCCGCATTATAATCCCCATTTATTATCATCAGAGTCGGATGGCAGCGTAGCAGAAAAACACGCATTTTTTCTGCACATTCATTGCCCTAATCCGTGCCAACGTAACCGTTGCGCCACTACTTATACCTTTTCCTCAGCAAAAGAAAAACCCCCGACCGTTTCCGATCGGGGGTTCCTGTGACGCAAGGGTCAGGGGGCAATTACATCATGCCGCCCATTCCGCCCATGCCACCCATACCGCCAGCGCCTGCACCTAAATCTGGCGCATCGCTTTTCGGCAGGTCAGTGACCATACATTCGGTGGTGATCATCAGGCCAGCAACCGACGCCGCGTACTGCAGTGCAGAACGGGTCACTTTGGTTGGGTCCAGAATACCGAAGTCGATCATGTTGCCGTATTCTTCAGTCTGCGCGTTGTAACCGTAGTTACCGTCGCCCGCTTTCACGTTGTTGGCAACAACAGAAGGCTCTTCACCGGCGTTAGAAACGATTTGACGCAGCGGAGCTTCCATTGCGCGCAGCGCAACTTTGATACCCACGTTCTGGTCTTCGTTCTGGCCACGCAGTTCTGACAGCTGTGCTGCCACACGAACCAGCGCCACACCACCACCAGCAACCACGCCTTCCTCAACCGCAGCACGGGTTGCGTGCAGGGCATCTTCAACGCGCGCTTTCTTCTCTTTCATTTCAACTTCAGTCGCTGCGCCTACTTTCAGTACGGCTACGCCGCCTGCCAGTTTAGCCACACGCTCCTGCAGTTTTTCTTTGTCGTAGTCAGAGGTCGCTTCTTCGATCTGCTGACGAATCTGGGTAACGCGGCCCTGGATGGTGCTTTCTTCACCCACGCCATCGATGATAGTGGTGGTGTCTTTGTTGATAACCACACGCTTCGCCTGACCCAGATCTTCCAGCGCAGCTTTTTCCAGCTCCATACCGATCTCTTCAGAGATAACGGTACCGCCAGTCAGGATAGCGATATCCTGCAGCATCGCTTTACGACGATCGCCGAAGCCAGGTGCTTTAACCGCAGCCACTTTCACGATACCACGCATGGTGTTCACCACCAGAGTAGCCAGCGCTTCGCCTTCTACGTCTTCCGCGATGATCAGCAGCGGTTTGCCTGCTTTCGCAACAGCTTCCAGCACTGGCAGCATTTCGCGAATGTTAGAAATTTTCTTGTCAGCCAGCAGGATGAACGGGGATTCCAGTTCTACTGCGCCTGTTTCTGGCTTGTTGATGAAGTACGGAGACAGGTAACCGCGGTCGAACTGCATACCTTCAACCACGTCCAGCTCGTCTTGCAGACCGGTGCCTTCTTCAACGGTGATAACGCCCTCTTTACCCACTTTTTCCATCGCCTGTGCGATCAGGGTACCGACGGTTTCATCAGAGTTTGCAGAGATGGTACCCACCTGCGCAATCGCTTTAGAGTCTGAGCAAGGCACAGACAGTTTTTTCAGTTCTTCAACTGCACTAACAACCGCCTGGTCGATACCGCGCTTCAGATCCATCGGGTTCATGCCTGCCGCAACGGCCTTCAGGCCTTCGGTGATGATGGACTGCGCCAGTACGGTTGCCGTGGTGGTACCGTCGCCCGCCGCATCGTTGGCTTTAGAGGCAACTTCTTTCACCATCTGCGCACCCATGTTTTCGAACTTGTCTTCCAGCTCGATTTCACGCGCAACAGAAACGCCATCTTTCGTGATGGTCGGTGCACCAAAAGATTTATCCAGAACTACGTTACGGCCTTTAGGACCCAGGGTAACTTTTACTGCATCTGCCAGTACGTTTACGCCACGCAACATTTTTACGCGTGCGTCATTACCGAATTTTACGTCTTTAGCTGCCATTTCAAATTTCCCTTAAATTCGTTTCGTTCAGTGAATTACGCGTAAAACTTACGCTTCAACAATCGCCAGAATGTCGCTTTCAGAGATGATCAGGACTTCTTCATTGTCGATTTTCTCCGTTTTGGCACCGTAGCCTTCGCTGAAAATCACAACGTCACCCACTTTCACATCCAGCGGCTTCACTTCGCCACTTTCAAGAATACGGCCTTTACCCACAGCCAGCACTTCACCGCGCGTGGATTTGCCTGCAGCAGAACCGGTCAGCACGATGCCACCCGCTGACTTAGCTTCCACTTCTTTACGCTTCACGATTACGCGATCGTGTAATGGACGAATTTTCATTTGATAGCTCTCCTTTGAGAAGTCCAATCATTCATTTTTGGGTTGAATACCGGGCTGTGTGGCTTCCGGCCTCGTGACCAGAGAGATAGGGCCGCGCTTTCCCTCTTTCAAGGGGGGAACCTACAAATTTTTTTTGCCTGATGATGCGACTGATGACTTTTTGAACAAAGGTGGCAAACGGGCGGGCGAACAAACAAAAAGCGCGACCCGACGTCGCGCAGGGTAGGGATTAACGATCCTTAGGATCGTCATGGTGTTCAAGACGATCGGTATCTTTACGTTCGTACTCGCCATCCATGGTATAGCCACTGTCCGGGCCCGCTCCCGGCCCGCGCCAGACGCGCAAATGCGGCATCAGCTTCAGCGTGAGGTGCTTTTGCACCGGTGGCAGCAGCAGAAGCAGCCCCAGCATATCGGTAAAGAAACCAGGCAGCAGCAGCAGGAAACCGGCAATGATCAGCGAAACGCTTTTGATCATCTCCTGTGCCGGGCTTTCATTACGTGCCAGCTTCTCCTGCATCAGCATAAAGTTTTTCATGCCCTGATTTTTGACTAAAGACACGCCAATGCAGGAGGTGAAAACCACCAGCAGCATGGTGAGCAGCACGCCCAGGACGTGTGCAACCTGAATGAAAAGTGAGATCTCAATCCAGGCCAGTACGAAAAAGATCACTAACGGTAACCAGCGCACCGGATTCTCCTGTGAGTCAGGCTGCCCGGTCGTTAACCCGACAGCGTGGAATATGAATGTGAAAAAGGTAAAAAACAGAGATGGTTATTCTGATCGTCAATTTCAACCGCAACCGGCAAATTTTTGCTTACGGGTTATTTTTGTGAGCAATTTCACATATTGTTAACGTAACGCGGCCAGACAGGTGATCTCTGTTCGCGCTTTGCGTCTCTGTCAGAATAGGATCGTGCTCACCTGCCTGAATACGGATAAAATAGCGGTTCTGGCGCTTCCCCACAAAACAAACACATCATCTGCGATGGTTAGCAGTGACAACAAGAAGGTTATCATGGCGAACAACATTCGTATCGAAGAAGACCTGTTAGGCATGCGTGAAGTTCCGGCGGATGCTTACTATGGCGTTCATACTTTGCGTGCGATTGAAAACTTTTACATCAGCAACAGCAAAATCAGTGACATTCCTGAGTTTGTTCGCGGCATGGTGATGGTGAAAAAAGCCGCGGCGATGGCAAACAAAGAGCTACAAACCTTACCGCGTGATATCGCCAACACCATTATTCAGGCCTGCGATGAAGTGCTGAACAACGGTCGCTGCATGGATCAGTTTCCGGTTGATGTTTATCAGGGCGGCGCAGGCACCTCGGTGAATATGAATACCAATGAGGTACTGGCGAATATTGGTCTGGAGCTAATGGGGCATCAAAAAGGCGAATATCAGTACCTGAACCCGAACGACCACGTAAATAAATGCCAGTCCACTAACGATGCCTATCCGACGGGTTTTCGTATTGCCGTGTACAGCTCACTGCTGAAACTGCTCGACGGTATCAGTCAGTTAGCGGACGGGTTTCAGCGTAAAGCGGATGAATTCCAGACCATTTTAAAAATGGGTCGTACCCAGCTACAGGATGCGGTGCCGATGACGCTGGGCCAGGAGTTCCATGCCTACAGCGTTCTGCTGAATGAAGAGACGAAAAGCATTTTGCGCACTGGCGAACTGCTGCTGGAAGTGAACCTGGGCGCAACCGCTATCGGTACGCGCCTGAACACGCCGGACGGTTACCAGCAGCTGGCGGTGCAGAAACTGGCGGAAGTCAGCAACCTCGCGGTAGTGCCCGCCGAAGACCTGATCGAAGCCACTTCAGACTGCGGTGCCTATGTCATGGTGCATTCATCGCTTAAACGCCTGGCTGTCAAACTGTCGAAGATCTGTAATGACCTGCGCCTGCTTTCTTCCGGCCCACGCGCGGGCCTGAACGAGATTAACCTGCCGGAGCTGCAAGCCGGTTCCTCCATCATGCCTGCTAAAGTGAATCCGGTGGTGCCTGAAGTCGTCAATCAGGTGTGCTTCAAGGTGATTGGTAACGATACGACGGTCACGATGGCGTCGGAAGCCGGCCAGCTTCAGCTCAACGTCATGGAGCCGGTCATCGGTCAGGCGCTGTTTGAATCGATCAGCATTCTGACCAACGCCTGCTATAACCTGCTGGAAAAATGCGTCAACGGTATCACGGCGAACAAAGCGGTCTGCGAAGCCTACGTGTTTAACTCCATTGGGATTGTGACCTATCTGAACCCCTATATCGGCCACCATAATGGTGACATCGTGGGTAAAATTTGCGCCGAAACCGGCAAAAGCGTGCGCGAGGTGGTGCTGGAGCGCGGCCTGCTGACCGAAAGCGAGCTGGATGATATTTTCTCTGTGCAAAACCTGATGTATCCGGTTTACAAGGCGAAACGCTATACCGATGAAAACGAACAGTAAGGCGTAATTGCGCTTACTGGTGTAAAAGGCACATCGTAATCAAAACGATGTGCCTTTTTGTTTGTTAAAAGGATGGGTTTGCTTTTCGGCTCATCATCATTTCGGGAGTGGCACATGTTCCTGGTTGAACTGTTTATCGTGGTACTGGCGATCTGGCTGGGCGCGCGTCTTGGCGGGATCGGTATTGGCTTTGCGGGCGGCATGGGCGTGCTCATCCTGACGCTTGGCTTTGGTATGAAGCCAGGCGCCATTCCGTTTGATGTGATTGAAATCATCATGGCGGTCATCGCGGCGATTGCGGCCATGCAGGTTGCTGGCGGCATGGACTACCTGGTCAGCCTTGCCGAACGCCTGCTGCGTCGTCATCCCCGTTATGTCACCTTTCTTGCCCCGCTGGTCACCTATGTGATGACGCTACTGGCGGGCACCGGTCATACCGCCTTCTCTACCCTGCCGGTCATCGCCGAGGTGGCGAAAGAGCAAGGCGTGCGTCCTTCTCGTCCGCTGTCGATGGCGGTTGTCGCATCTCAGGTTGCCATTACCGCCTCGCCAATCTCGGCGGCGGTCGTCTTCTTTGCCACGCTGCTCGAACCGCGCGGCGTCAGCTATATCATGCTGCTGGCCATCGCCATTCCGGCTACCATGATTGGGCTGTTTCTTGCCGCGCTGGTCACTAACTTTCTGGGAAAAGAGCTGAAAGATGACGCCGTTTATCAGGCTCGCCTGGCGAAAGGCGACGTGGCCCTGCGTGGGGAAACCGTCTATCACGCCAGACCTGGCGCCAGAAAGTCTGTCCTGCTGTTCCTGGTCGGGATTGCTGCCGTGGTGATCTATGCGACCATTACCAGCGAAAGCGTAAACCTGATCGTCAATCCGCCCCTGCCGCGCAACGAAGCGATTGTGGTATTTATGCTCACTATTGCCACGTTGATTAGTCTGACCTGTAATATTGACAGCGGCGCGATTCTGAGCGCCAGTACGTTTAAATCCGGTATGAGTGCCTGCGTCTGCGTCATGGGCGTAGCCTGGCTCGGCGATACCTTCGTCAAAGCCCATCTGGCGGATATCCAGATGCTGGCGGGGGATACCTTAAAAACCTATCCGTGGATGCTGGCGCTGGTATTGTTCTTTTCTTCGATGCTGCTCTATTCTCAGGCAGCAACCGCGAAAGCCCTGCTGCCTGCGGCGTTAGCCCTTGGCGTCACCCCTTTGACAGCTATCGCTTCTTTTGCCGCCGTGTCAGCGCTGTTTGTGTTACCGACCTATCCCACACTGTTAGCCGCCGTTGAGATGGATGACACTGGCTCGACCCGAATCGGTAAGTTCGTGTTCAACCATGCCTTTATCATTCCCGGCGTGCTGGCCATCACCCTGTCTGTCGTGTTCGGCTTTATTTTTGGTGGGCTTCTGCTGTAGTCCCGGCCGCACAGTGAACGTGCTATCATCGACGCGATTTTCAACAGGAGCCTCATGATGAATGCCGTTGTCATCCTCTGCACCGCCCCTGACCAGGCGTGCGCGCAGCAGCTTGCCACCCAGGCGCTGAAGGCCAGACTGGCCGCCTGTGTCACCCTTTTACCGGGTGCCACCTCGTACTACGTCTGGCAGGGCCAGTTGGAGCAGGCCAGCGAAGTTCAGATGTTACTCAAATGCGATACAGCTCATCAGCAGGCATTGCTCGATCTGCTTAAGCGCTCACATCCTTATGACGTACCAGAACTGCTGGTGCTTCCGGTTCAACATGGAGACAGTGAATACTTGTCATGGCTGCACGCATCGCTCGCTTAATTACCCTGATACTGGCCCTGTTTATCTGCCTGCAGGCGCAGGCTGACCTGTTTGCCCCCAAAACCACCAGCCGCTTTTTGCCCGTCGACCAGGCTTTTGCTTTTGATTTCGACCAACAGGGCGCACAGCTCAATCTGCACTGGAAGGTTAAAGACGGCTACTATCTCTACCGCCAGCAAATCAGGGTCGTCGCCAACAATGCGCGTATCGCGCCTGTGGCCTTGCCAGCGGGTCAGCCACACGAAGATGAATTTTTTGGTAAGAGCGAGATTTATCCGCAGAACCTGAACGTGCCCGTCACGCTGCAACAGGCCGCCAGGGGCAGTACGCTGAGCGTGACGTATCAGGGCTGTGCTGCCGCTGGCTTCTGTTATCCACCTGAAACGCGCAGCATTCCACTCACGTCCGTTGTCGCCAGCGCGGATGCAGACTCAGGGGAGCGCCCGCCCGCCACCGCCAGCCCGCTCCCCTTTTCGCCATTGTGGGCGTTGCTGATTGGTATCGGTGTGGCATTTACGCCCTGCGTCTTACCGATGTATCCCCTGATTTCGGGCATTATCCTTGGCGGTAAGCGTAACAACTCGCTGGGTCGCCTGTTCGCGCTGGCCCTGGTTTATGTGCAAGGAATGGCGCTTACCTATACCTTGCTCGGCGTGACAGTCGCCGCGGCTGGCCTGCGTTTTCAGGCGGCCTTACAGCATCCCTATGTCCTGATCGGTTTATCCGTGCTGTTTGTAGTGCTGGCCATGTCGATGTTTGGCCTGTTTTCGCTACAGTTACCCGCCAGCGTACAAACCCGTCTGACGCTGTGGAGCAACCGTCAGCAGGGCGGCTCACTGCCCGGCGTTTTCCTGATGGGCGCGCTGGCAGGTTTAATTTGTTCCCCCTGCACCACCGCGCCGCTCAGTGCCATCCTGCTCTATATCGCACAGAGCGGTAACCTGCTGGCGGGTGCCGGTACATTGTGGCTGTATGCCATCGGCATGGGCTTACCGCTGATTGCCGTGACGCTGTTCGGTAGCCGCTTCCTGCCTAAAAGCGGCCCCTGGATGCAGACCGTCAAGGAAGGGTTTGGGTTCGTTATTCTCGCGCTGCCGGTTTTCCTGCTGGAACGGGTGCTGGGTGAGCTGTGGGGCGTGCGCTTATGGAGCCTGCTGGGCGTCGCCTTTTTTGCGTGGGCCTTCAGTGCCAGCCTGCGCGCCAGCGGCGGCAAATGGCGCATCGTGCAAATGCTCATGCTGATCGCCGCCCTGATCAGCGCTCGCCCTTTGCAGGACTGGGCGTTTGGCAATGACGCGCCACAGCAAACTGTCGCGCACCTTCCCTTTCAGTCTGTTCAAACGGTTAGCCAGTTAGATCAGGCGCTGCAACACACACAGGGCCGCATGACGATGGTGGATTTGTACGCGGACTGGTGCGTGGCCTGTAAAGAGTTTGAGAAGTATACCTTTAGCGACAGTGCGGTACGTGCCAGTCTTAAAGATGTCCAGTTGTTACAGGCTAACGTCACAGCGAACACGGCCACCGACAATGCGCTGTTGCAACATCTTCACGTGCTGGGGCTGCCCACGATTTTATTCTTTGATGCTCAGGGAAAAGAAATTCCCGGTTCACGTATCACCGGTTTCCTGAAGCCAAAGGATTTTGACGAACATTTGCAGAAACTGCGTGAGTAAACAACACTGGAACCTGGACACAGCCCGTTGACCTGAACGGGCCTGCATCGCAGAGGAGAACGGTTTGCAACGTGAACAGATACTTGACCATGCATTAAACGTGCTTGAACAAAATGGCTTAGCGTCCACTTCGTCGCTGAAAATCCTGGCCGAAGAGATGCGACTCAGCGAGCAGCAACTTGAGCAGTTCTGGGCTGACCGCGACGCACTGCTCTACGACGCATTGCAGTTTCATGCCCAGCAAATCGACAGCTGGCGACAAGAGGTATTACAAAACAGCGCACTGCGACCCGAACAGAAGTTAATGGCGCGCTACGAAGGGTTAAATGAGCATGTCACCAAGGGACGCTTTCCCGGCTGCCTGTTTATCGCCGCCTGCAGCTTCTATCCGCATCCCGATCAACCCATTCATCAACTGGCAGAAAAACAGAAGCGCGCCTCCTGGGAATTTACCCACACTATTTTAAATGCGCTGGGTCTGGATAACCCGAGTATGGTGGCCGATCAAATGGAGCTGGTGCTGGAAGGCTGCTTAAGCAAGCTACTGATCAAGCGCAATGCGCAGGATGTGGATGTCGCTAAACGTCTGGCGGAAGATATATTAAGCATTGCCCTGTGCCGTAAAAATGGTGCACTGGCGTGAGTTTCAACGCCTTTGACTGAAATTCAGGCAATCAGTCACGTTTTACAGGGTTTTTTCATGAAAGCCGTTGACGGCCTGCGGCCTTTACGGTTTAATGCGCCCCGTTGCCCGAATAGCTCAGTCGGTAGAGCAGGGGATTGAAAATCCCCGTGTCCCTGGTTCGATTCCGGGTTCGGGCACCACAAATTTGAAACCCTCGCTTCGGCGGGGGTTTTTACGTTTTAGCACTCATAATGCGCCTTAGCACCGCAAGAAAGTGAATTTTCTACGTTCATCATGACCAGTCGCCCTTTCTGCATGACAGCCTGCCTGTGATAGCGGTTGCATTCGCCATCTCCTCCTCTGTAGTCATGCGCCCTTTCCTGTATTGGATTCAGAGGCATTGCCTTTTAACAAGAAAAAGCGATGATACATTTTTCACTGTTCAGGATTCGCCATGAACGCTTCGACCAGCATCAACATCGGCCTGCTGCTGTTCCCCGCAAAGACGCCTGACGACACAAAAAGCGGCGGCCTGGCTGGGTGATAACCGATTGGCGTAAGCGATGGCTTTCAACTGTGCGACAACAAACGCTGTCACTGCCGCAACCAGAAAGCCACCTGTCACCTGACCTGCATGTCGTTGATTTCCCCCCTGCTCACCGCTTCGTGACGCACGGGCATCGGTAAGAATGAAAAGAACATGCCCCATGTTACTTACACTCAGAGTAGCATGTCGGGCTGACATCGTGCTGCTCAGCACGTTGAAGGCGCGTCTCTACGTCGAGCATTTCGGATGCCTCTGGCAATCCAGAGCTGAACTAAATGCGTTTTTTCATGGCGAACATGCAAAGACACCTGGGCGTGACCTTCAGGATGCTGGCGTTATCTGATACGTGGCAGAAACGGAGCGGCCGACGAGACGGATAAGCGTTATGGACAGCAGATATTTTCCGAGGTCGTCAGCACGGCTCGGGCGCGTGGCCATAACTCTCTCTCAGACGTGCTGAGAAGTCACACCTGGGCCTGCCAGTGCTGTGACGCGCAGGGAATAGTGCACATTAAAGGAAGCGCTTTCACGCAGCGACTCAGCAGGTTGAGTCGGCTATTCAGGGCCTGAAGGTCAATGCATAACGCCATCTCCAGCCTCGCCTTGCGTTTGCGCGCGGTCATCTTCGTTATGACGTTCACGATCAGGCTGCGGAATGAATGCAATGCCTGCCCTGCATCGGGGACCGACGCGACAGTGAAAACGCGGCCCCTTTTCAGCATTGCGGCATTTGACCCAACGTTGAATAGCAAAATACTGACGCGATGACAGAGCCCCCTACGGAAATTCACCTCGCCAAAATATGCGCCATTTCCGTCGAGGGCCCGACACTGAATGACAAAGCCGGAAGTTAAAAAAACCGTAATCTGAATAGCATATACAACACCAGATAAGCCACTCTGGCATTCACATTCATGACGTGGTACTTCACTTTCTCGCTTCTGTTTAATAATGCCAGTACGTTTGCCGGATAGCGTTTCTCTTTGATCCGTTTGATACTTTTCCGGATTTCATTAATGTTAAGCGTGGTGTAATACATGGCGGTAACGATTTGCATATCGAGGGTGAGCTTACGTTTGGTGACACCAGTAGAGAAAAGCGACAAATCCTCGTTTTTATATTTAACAAATAACCTTTCATACAGATCAGTCAGGTAACGCTTACGATCCAGCAATTCTTCATACGGGACGCGTCTTTTCGACAGCGAGTTTTCCACATCATCATAGTGATAAGATGCACTGTCAAAAATAAACAGATCATCGACATAGTAAAGACAGTTGAGATTAAACAGCAGGTCTTCACTCATCGATATTCCTTTAGTGAAGCGGAGCTGGTGATCCTCAAGCAACTTTCTTCTGTAGCACTTGTTATGGAGATAGCCAATGTTATCACTTAACTCAAGCTCATCCAGCACAGCAGGAATAGACTGATGGCCGAAATGGCCATAGGTGGAAAGGCTACCCACGCGCGAGCACCTGAGGTTCCCCACCAGTAAATCAACAGGTTGTGAAACGCTCTGAGAAAGGTGCTGATGAAACATAGCCAGAAAGTCATCATCAACCCAGTCATCAGCATCAACAAAAATAACGTATTCTCCCGTAGCCACTTCCAGGCCTGCATTTCGCGCTGCGCTGACGCCGGCATTACTCTGCGAGATAACATTAAAATTTTTATAGTGTTTAAATTCATCAAGAACAGAGGCGCAGTTATCTTTGCTGCCATCATTCACCAGGATAACTTCATAATCTTTGCATGTCTGAAGGAGAAGACTTTGCAGGGTACGCATAATCGTCTTTTCAGCATTATAAACAGGTATTATTATACTGAATAAATATTTATCATTCATTTCAAAACCTCGTAACCAGCCCTAATGCCTGCCGCCCTTAAAAAGGCGAAAAAGATAATGAAAATAAAAGCCTTTCCTTTTCCTGATAACCGAAAAGAAAATAAGCATCTAATTATTTATTAACCCACTCTAAGATTATAAAAGCGCGAAATTAAACTGACCGTAAACGGGCATTATTCGGATCATGAAGATACGCTTTCATTTTTATTAAGCGACAATTAAAAAAAAACGAACAGGCAGGGTACATCCTCCCGCCACATGGCAGGATATTAACGTTACTCACGCGCAGATAAAAAACGCGTTATATTAAAGATGCCGTTCAAGACGTTTTATTTAAACGTCTTACAACGCATATCTTTAAGAAATATCTGCGTCACCGCCCAGAAAAGAGCGAGCGATTAATAAGAAACCACAGTTTTCCGGGTTGAATGAATATTTTGTGAATCTTCATCATCGGCTGCCCACGGAAAAAATAGTTTAACAGCGTAAAGGCCATAAACTCAGTAATCACCACACTTATGGCGCCACCAGTAATGCCGAAGGCTGGCACCAGTGTCACCGTCGTGATCAGACATACCGCCAGCACACAGAACGTTTTTTTGATCAGGTAGCGATAGCCATTGTATTTAATAATGAAGCGATCCATGACGCTGCTTAGTACACCAAACATGGCGCCGATGCTTAATAACACCATCGGGGCAATCGCTTCGGTGTAAGCTGCGCCGTAGAAATGCCGGATAAACCAGGGGCCGATCAGGGCGATACCGCCGATAACGGCCCCCGACACGGCAATGACCATTAGCTGTAACTTCTGCGCGCGGACAATCGCCACATCAGGATCACGTTCGGCAAACAACGCGGGATAAAACGAGGCAAGTAAAGCGTTGGGTAAAAAGACCCAGGCCACCGACAGCGTCATCGCGACAGAAAAGATGCCCGCCTCTTTTAACCCTAAGAACCATGAAACGCTGAGCTGGTTAAGCCGGGTATAAATCGTAATCGCAATCACCGACAGCACCAGGGATCGTCCGGCCTGCAAAATATACCCGCTGTAACGTCGGATATGAGTGAGTCGGGGAAGCGGCGGCTTCTCATGCGTACGTCGTTGGTGCCAGCTAAACACACAGAGTTTGATCAGGAAAGGAATGAAGGTAGCCAGCACAATGGGAATGGCCAGCAATTCCGGTTTGAGCTGGAACCAGGAAATCCCATAACGGATAGCCAGACTGATCAGGAGACCGGTAAGGTTAGCCATCACGTTCAGCTTCGCATTCAACACCGCTTCATTGTAGATATTAACCAGATCGATAGCCGAGAACAGACAAGCCAGTGCCGCCGCGCAGATAAAGACAAACGCTTGCGAGTTCATCTCTTCCCGCATCACCACAATGCCAATGGTAGAGAGCACACAGTAAAGGCTAAACACCAAAATGACAGCCGGCACCATAAGGCGGATGCCAGAACGGTGATTCTGGGCAATGCGCTTGAGCAGGATGACGTCGCAGCCCATCATCGCCACAGACTGGATAAACTGAAATATCAGCATGGAAATGGCGATCACACCAAACGTGACAGGCCCGACGTACTTAGCGACGAAGGACGTTACAAACATCAGGCCAAATACCGCAACCAGCTTCTCAATGATCATCCATAACGAGTTTTGCAGCTTTTGTTTCACGAACGCGCCCTCAACAGAGTCTGTACGGCATGACGCAGCCCGGACACCAGGCGTGGAGACAGGTAGAAAAGCGTAAAATAAAGGCTCCAGGCGTCTGGGAGCACGCCCGCGGCAATATAGGCACGATAGTTTTGCCGGTAAAGTTCAATATACTGCCTGACGAATGCCGCGCTGAACGTCCCACTATACAGGGCTTTATAGATGTGCGAGGCCGTAACCTTCAGAAATAAGAAGTAGTAATAACGTTCCTGCGGCCGTAGCAAGACGCGTTTAATCCCTGTAAAAGCCCGGACGTAAGTGAAGTGTTTTTCTTTGAGCGCCGAGCGCGTTGCGGAATCGTGTGACTCAACATAGTGGTAGACGACCCGAGGGCTGAACACGACCTGTCCCTGCGGGGCACCGGACAGGTAGCTGATCACAAACAGCAGATCTTCAAAGTTGAAGATATCTTCCCGAAAGCGTAACTGCTGCTGTTGCACGATCGTCCGGCGGAAAAACTTGTCACAGATACCGTGTTTCGGCGTGTGGTAGAGCAGTTCACCGATCGCCTTATCAGCGCGCAGACTGCGCAGTGCGGTCTCTTCAGGCTCCCCGGACAGCGGCTCGCCGTCATGAGAAAAGGTGCGGGATTCGCCTACGGCCAGAATGACGTCTTCATTCATCAGCCCCAGCCAGGTATCCAGCACACCTGAAGGCAGAAAGTCGTCGGCATCGATGAAAGAGAGGAATGTGCCACGCGCAGCATCCAGACCGCAGTTACGTGCCGATGAAACGCCGCCATTGGGCTTATCTATAATCTCTACGCCAGGATAATTCTGGTATTTTCTCATTAGCTCAAGTGAATTATCACTTGAACCATCATTGACTAAAATAAGCTGGCAATGCTCAGCATGAGGTTGCTGAAGAATACTCTCGACGCAACGTTCAATAAACATCGCGCCGTTATAAACAGGCACGATAAATGACACTAAAGGGGCGTGTTGATCATTAAACATATAACCTCTGGTGTGACATATTTATTAAAGTGTAGCGCAGGGAAAGTGTCGGTTAGTTCCAGCTATTTTTATTCGTAAAAATTTTTCGCTACTCTAAATCAGTCATCTGTATGCACATCGCCAATTTTTGTATCAAAATATGTATAGCATGAAACCAGGAAATAAAAGACAGCATAAACATGAGGATGACATCAAAACTAAGAGTATTCTGTAATTTAAAATGGCGTTACTGAACCCTGCGGAAATACAGAGATCCTGTCTATGATACTCTACTCAGGCGCGGACCGTTTCCGCAATAAGCCACCTTCGCAATGTAAAGCGTAAAGAGAACATTCAGACAATAGCCAGTAAAGTGAAAAATGGAAGACACTTTTCCCGGAAAAAATTAATAAGAACTTCCTTATAAAAATCGACATATCTCAGATGACACATTAATAAAAAACAACGCGTGTCCAGTAAAAATAAATAAATATGCCAGAAGAAACAGAAGTGTTTAATTAACGTTTAACTTTTTGGGGCATATAAAAAATCTCAGCGCCTGAAAATATGCGTGGACTGGCACACCCCGGGGCTGCATGGACTGGCTTTCTGCGGTGAGATTGATTCCGCCCGGGTCGCGGAGAGAATCGCTAAATATGCTTCCGGCATTGCCTCTTCGTTCAACGGCGACCGAGGAAGCCGTGCGATCAGACTGGTAACCTTATCGTCATTGCTTTCCGGCGGCTCCGTCTGTCCACGGTTATCATGGGCAGACGCACGCATCCCCGTCGTCCTCAGTCGCTGGCGTGCCGGTGCTCAGCACATCCCGTACAGCCGCCACATCCTGTCTTACGCGATGAGGTGAGCGGTGCGGAAACCGGCTTCGTGCGCACACGTCCACCTGCGTGGCGCAGCAGGCTAATGACCAGACCGTTAAGCACGACCACACTCATCAGGCACAGCGCGCTAAACCCCGGATGCAGGCGAAAACTGACACTCTGATAAAACAGCGTAGCAACGGAGTACGCAACGTTCAGGCCCCAGAAAAAGGAAAACAACATCCAGTTTTTCCCGGCTTCCCGGGCTATTGCGCCCATCACCGATACGCAGGGAACGTAGAGCAACACAAACAGCAAATAGCTGTACGCTGCGAAGCCGTTGCCGAATTTCGCACTCATCACGCCCATTTGCGTCGCATTGATTGTACTGTCACCTTTACTCGCTTCAATAGGGTTGGCCAGCGCACGCAGGCTGAATGCGCTCTTCAGGCTGTCACCGGTTTCTTTCAGCGCGTCACCTAACTCACCCGACAGCGAAAAGTCCTGCGGGCGAAACGCGCCGCTTTGAACATCTTCGCCGACATAAAGACTGTTCAGCGTACCGACCACGACTTCTTTCGCCATGATGCCTGTCACCAGCCCGACCGTGGCCTGCCAGTTGTCTGATGTCACGCCGACTGGTCGCAGGGCTGGCGTGACGACTTTACTCACAGTAGCCAGCGCAGAATCATTGATATGGTCTACGGTTGCCCCACTAAACGAAAAGTTGCTGAGTAATCCGATCACCATGCTGACCACAATAATGACGCGACCTGCGCGCACGATAAACATCTTTAAACGTTGCCAGGTCTGGATCAGCAGGCTTTTCACATGGGGGCGATGGTAGACCGGCAGCTCCATAAGAAAAGGTGACGCTTCGCCGCGCAGCAGCGTATTTTTCAGGATAAGCCCAGTGACGATGGCCACGATAATGCCCAGCACGTACAGAGAGAAAACCAGGCTGGCGCGCCAGGCGCCAAAAAAGGTGGCGGCGAAAACCGCAAAAATCGCCAGCCGCGCACCGCAGGACATAAAGGGCGCAATTAGCACGGTAAGTAAGCGCTCACGGGGTGTATCCAGCGTGCGCGTGCCCATTACTGAAGGCACGTTGCAGCCAAACCCGACGATAAGCGGTACAAAGGATTTCCCCGGCAAACCCAGCGACTGCATCAGGCGATCAATTACGAACGCTGCACGCGCCATATACCCCGAGTCTTCAAGAAAAGACAGAAACAGGTACATCAGGCCGATCTGGGGCAGAATCGGCAACACCGTGTTAATCCCGGCCCCTATGCCCTGCGCAAGGAAGACCGTTACCCAGTCGGGAAAGTGGCAGGTATAGCCCAGCCACTGCGCGCCATGAATAAACAGCGCCACCGATCCGCTGTCGAACAAAGGCTGGAAGGCTGCACCGATGTTAATTGACAGCACAAACATCAGATACATCACGCCCAGAAAAACCGGTATTCCCAGGAACCGGTTCAGCACAAGGTTGTCCAGCCACTCAGTCAGCGCAGCGGGTGCGGCTTTATTGAGGTTACAGACCGCGGCGCAGAGCGCGTTGATAGCCTGATAACGACAGTTCACCACATGCATTGCCGGATCGCCGCCCGCCGCCTGCCTGATCGCCGGCAGTTGGGGGACGACTGTGGGACAGATGCGCTGACTGTTAATGTCACCCGCCAGCAGCTGTAGCGCCAGCCAGCGCTGCTTTTGCCTGGCGATGTCCGCAGGCATCATCGTTTGCAGGCGCGCGATGGCCGTCTCAATTTCACGAGGATAAACCAGAGGTTGTGGCGGTCTTTCTCCCTGCCAGTCGTCAATGGCGCGTTTAAGCGAGGCGATGCCTTCGCCACGTGTTGACGTCAGCGCCACGACCGGGCACCCCAGCCGGGCTGACAGCGCTGCCCTGTCGATGATGATATTCTGGCTGAGCGCGATATCCTGCATGTTTAACGCCACGATACAGGGCATGCCCAGCTCCAGTAGCTGAAAAGTCAGGAAAAGATGACTCTCCAGGTTTGAGCTGTCTACCACATTAATCACCAGGTCGGCGTGATCCTCAAACAGATACCCACAGGCGATACTTTCATCGATGGCGCTGTCCGCCGAAAGCGTTGTAAGCGAGCGCGTGCCTGGCAGATCAACCAGCCGTACATCCGTTTCAGCCGTAAAGAACTGCCCTTCCTTGCGTTCTACCGTCACGCCCGCCCAGTTCCCTACGCGCTGGCGGGCCCCGGTAAGCTGATTAAATAACGTGGTTTTACCGGTATTCGGGTTGCCGATCAGACCCAGGGTTAATGTTTTCATCAGCGGACTTCTTCCAGCAGAACCGAAGCCAGATCGCGTTGCCGCACCGCCAGACTGAGGCGACGCGTACGGATATGAACGGGATCGCCCAGTGGTGCAGTACGGATAACGTCAATCAGCGTGCCGGGCAGCACGCCCATGGTTAGTAATTTTTGCCGCCAGGCGGGATCAACAGAAGGCTGGTAGCCTCTGACACGATAGGTGGTGTGTGTTTTGATTTTCACAGATATATCCCAACCGTTAACAACTAAGGCAGGAATTATACAAATGATAACTATTCTTGTTTCTTGATCTGGATGGGGGTGATGCGCAGGATAACGACAAAAACACGCTGATATGCCATTTCACCCTGACGGCCCGCTCGGGTTAAGGGCCATCCGGAAAGAAGCATTGCGGAAGATTGTCAGAAACGTCCCTCAGCGGCAAACAGGCTGAGCGGCCTCAGCGGTGGGCAAATAACAGATGGTGTTGCCATACCTATTTTCAGCCCCCTGTCTGTGAAGCACGGCTTATACAGCGAAGACGGACACAACGTCAGATTGCGGTCACGTATGAGGGCAGCGAAAAATAATAACGCGCAAATGTCTCATACAAGCCTTCATCTTATTATTGCGCGAAAAAAACGTAACTCCCGGTACATTTCTGCATAAACGGACCCTTGATCACCCCCGTTTTTGTGACTATGCCAAGCTATTAAAAAAACACGCTTTTCCTGAAAGCGTCATTTTATTTTTAAACTAATCGTTATAGATCACATTATTTATGGCGTCACTATTAAGGTAATCCGTTAAATACCGATATACCTGTATCCACGTTTATCAGGTATCGCCGCCATGTTTAAAAACCTTAAAATTACAACGGGCATTATTGCCGTATTGTTTTTGTTCAGTGCGCTGTTAATGCTTACCGGGTCGCTTTTTTATTCGTCTGTCAGCCAGGCGGGACGCAACTTTTCTCACACTGAACAACTGACGCTACAACAACAGCAACTGAGCGACAGTGTGCAGACGCTGATAAAGACGCGTGTCACCGTCAGCCGGGTGGCTATTCGTTTTCTGAAAAACCAGAAGGATCCGGCATCTCTGGCCTCAATTGCCACACTGCTGGACACAGCGAAACAATCTGCTGAAAAAGCCGATGAGTATTTTTCAGCCTACAAAGCCGCCCCGCCCTTACCCGGACAGCATGCGGAACTGACCCAAAACGTTCAGACGGCTTACAGCAAAATGCACGATACCATGCTCGCGTCGGTCGAGTTCCTGCGAAATAACAACTATCAGGCTTACGGCAATCTTGATGCACAGGAAGCGCAGGATCAGCTGGATAAGGCTTATCAGGCCTGGCGGAGCGCTAACTATCAGCTGATGAAGGAAATCGCCGCAGAAAACGATCACAACTACACCAATATGCTGTGGACCTTGTTGATTATCGCAGTTATTGCTCTGGTGACCGTTGCCAGCGTATGGGCTGGCCTGCGGACACTGCTGCTGAAACCTCTGACTCTGGCAACCGACTACATGCGCGCGATCTCTGCCGGGGATCTGACCCGTGAGATCGCCAGCGACAGTCACAATGAAACCGGACGGCTCCTCAGCCAACTGGAAGAGATGCGCAGCGCGCTGGTGGTGACGATTCGTTCTGTCGATGATGCAACACAGTCCATTTTCACCGGCGCAGCAGAAGTATCGGCCGGCAGCATCGACCTCTCTGCCCGCACAGAGCAACAGGCAGCCGCACTGGAAGAGACGGCAGCCAGCATGGAGCAACTGACCTCGACAGTAAAACTGAACGCGGAAAATGCACAGCAGGCCACCGCGATGGCGAACGATGCCGCGGTGATGGCGTCGCAGGGTGGCCAGATTGTGGCGAAGGTGATTTCCAATATTGAGCAGATCAGTGAAAGTTCTAAACAGATTGCCAGCATCATCGGCATTATCGACAGCATTGCGTTCCAGACGAATATCCTGGCGCTTAACGCTGCGGTCGAAGCCGCACGCGCAGGCGAACAGGGGCGCGGTTTTGCTGTAGTCGCCGGTGAGGTGCGTTCACTGGCGGGACGCAGTGCAAGCGCGGCGCAGGAGATCCGCACGCTGATTGAACAATCGACGCAGCGTGTCAACAGCGGTTCGACTCATGCCTCCGAAGCGGGTGATGTCATGGGAAGCATTGTGCATTCCGTTAACAGCGTGACCCAGTTGATGGCTGAGATTGCCTCGGCCTCGGCCGAGCAGACACGCGGTATTGAACAGGTGACGAAAGCGGTATCGGAAATGGACGGCGTCACGCAACAAAACGCGGCGCTGGTAGAGGAATCGGCCAGTGCGGCAGCCTCACTGGAAGATCAGGCTACGCAGTTACGTCAGTCGGTCTCCGTGTTTAACACGGGCAGAAAGCCGACCACAGGTCTGGCGACGTCCCGCAGCACAGCTTTGAAAAAACCCGTTATGACGCCTGTGTCTACCGCACCGTCAGCGGATAACTGGCAGTCATTCTGATCGACCTGCCGCGGAGCGATGCCCTGCTCCGCGGCAAACGGCTTCAGGCACGGTGGGCCATATCAACGACCTTCGTTTCACTGCCCCAGTCGGCGTCAAACACAGAAGAAACCAGGGCTGGATGAACGCCCGTGACAGCCACATCAACCAGTCCCAACGCCACAAAGGGATCCTCGGTCAACCTGTCGCGAACAGCCTGCTCATCAGAGGCAAGAAACAACACAACGCCGCCCTGCTGATTTTCCAGCGGTCCGGCCAAAACCACCTCGCCCGTCTTGATGTGCTCCACCAGCCAGCTTTTATGACCCGCGCTGTGTTTTTCACGTTCGGCGGCGGCACCACGATAACTCAGCGTAACAATGTAAAGCATAAGGTTCTCCTGTGGATTACAACGCAAGTGACTGGATGAGCGTGCTGGCGGCATTAAACGCGTTGCCGATTTCACGCTGTTGAATGGCTTCCCCTTTTGAAGCCCCTTCTGCACGGATAACATGAATATGCTCAACGCCTAAAAACCGAAAAAAAGCGGCCAGATACCGTTCCTGAAAATCCCACTCTTCAAGGGAACCGCCGTGATAAAAGCCGCCCCGCGCCGACGCCACGATTACGGTTCGCCCACCTGACAATCCCACCGGGCCTTGTGCCGTATAACTGAATGTTTTGCCTGCCTGCGCGATCCGGTCCAGCCAGGATTTTAGTTGGGCAGGCACCGAAAAGTTGTACATCGGCGCACCGATGACAATCACATCACTGGCAAGAAACTCCGCCACCAGCAGGTCAGATAAGCGATGCTGTTCTGCTATGTACTCACTGACGTTGTCGTCGTTTCCCGCCCTGAAACCTGCCGCGATGGCCGCGTTAAGAGGACGGATTTCCTCGGCCACGACATCACGGTAAGTCGCCTGAGCAGCGGGGTACTTTGCCAACAGTTTTCTGACGATGTCCGCGGTAAGCTGCCGGGTAACCGACGGCGTCTGGAAAATACTGGCGTCAATATGAAGTAATCTGTTCATGGGATTCCCCTGAGAGTGATGGTGCTATGAGGATGGAAGGGTTCTGGCCGCGCGATCGATAAACGCAGCCACCTGTTCAGGATGTGAAACCAGCGATAAATGACTAGATGCGAGACGCTGAACGCGTGCGCCAATATGCGCAGCAATGTCAGACTGGACACGGGGCGGCAGCGCCCGGTCTTGCGTGGTCAACAAATACCAGGTGGGTTTGCTTTTCCATGCCGCTCGCGTCACCTTGTCAGTGAAAGCGCTCGCCGCAACAGGTTGTTGTACCGCAGCCAGTTCGCGCACCCGCGCATCAGGCACGTCGCCGGCCAGCATTTCACCAAACTGTTGGGCATTATCCAGCCAGATCATCCCGTGTTTATCCGGCCTCATTGCCGTCATCGGGGCATGAAGTCGTTGCAACAGCCCGGCAGCAGATTCATTACTGTCGGGCACCAGCGCAGAGAGAAAAACCATGCCCCTTACGCGCGAATCGTTGCCAGCATCAGCCACCACCACACCGCCCCAGGAATGCCCAACCAGCAGCACCGGGCCTTGCTGACGCGCAATGACCGCCTCCGTCGCCTTTACGTCATCCTGCAATGAGGTCAATGGATTCTGAACGGCGGTGACGTGATAACCTTTGTGCTGAAGGCGTGAAATCACCGCCCGCCAGCCTGAGCCGTCAGTAAACGCCCCGTGGACTAAGACGATGTTTTTCACCGTCGCCTGCGCAGCGAGCGGCACATTCAATAACGTCAGCCCCAGCAGCACCGCATGCTTTAATCTTTTCGCCTTACTGCTCTTTCGCCGCATCTCGCCTGTTCCTGTGGCCGTTTTCATGCTGACCATGGTAGATCGGGCGAAAAGAGCGTGTAAGATGGCGAATAAGACAACTAACAGGCAAAACTCGCCATAAGGAGTGACTGGCTATGCGCATAGCGATTGTGGCGCTGGAAGGCAGCCTGCCTTCTGCCGTCAACGGCTTTTGTGACACCTTATGGATTGCGCGCCAGGTGATTGCGTCTCGCCCCGATACTGCGGCGCAACTGACCCGCGCGCCGCTGGAGGTCCAAATCGTAAGTGCTGATGGCCAGCCCGTGCGCGATGCGCAGGGACGATGGCTACATGTCGATGCTGATTTCAGCCAGGCAGAGGCGTCAGATATCGTCCTGGTCGGGGGAATGGCCTTGGGCCGCGATCGGTTTCCGCACCATCCGGAAGCGGTCATACAGGCGGGGACCTGGATAAAAAAAATGTACCATCAGGGTGCCATCGTCGGTGCCGCCTGCGCGGGCTGTCTGGTGCTGGGCGAAGCGGGGCTGCTCAGTCGTCGGCGTTGTACCACCACCTGGTGGCTGTTTCCGACCCTGCGGGAGCGCTATCCGGATGCGCGTCCGGTATGGGGACAAACGCTCGAACAACAGGAAAATATCATTACTACGGGTGGCCCACTCTCGTGGAGCGCGCTCACGTTGCATTTGCTGCACAGGATACTGGGGGCGGACGTGTCCAGACAGGTTGCTGATATGGCCGTTGCCGATGCCCAGCCCGTGTCGCAACGTTTGTATGCGCCGCCCGGGTTTATTAACACTCAGCACCCGTTGCTGATGCGGGCGGAAGAGATTATTCGCTATCAACAGCCAGGCATCACGGCAGAACGGCTGGCCTCTGCGTTACATACCAGCGAACGTACGTTGCACCGTAAAATGAAAATGCTGACCGGCGAAAGTCCTAAGGCGTTTATTACCCGGGTCCGCATTGAAGGTGCCTGTCTTCTCCTGGAAAACCCCACCGTAAGCATCCGTAAGGTGGCCGCCGATTGTGGCTATTCTGACGAAAGCAGCTTTCGCAAAGCGTTTAATCAGGTGATGGCGATGACACCCGCGCGTTATCGACAGTGGATTGCCGCCAGAGCGGCACCCGCAACGCGTTAATCAGCGTAGCGCATGCAGCGCTGCCCAGCTGGCGTCTTTGATTTGGCCGTCTTTAGCAAACAGCAACGGTCCGGTGGCCAGCCCATCGCTTGCCTTCGGCGTCGCCGCCGTCCGGTGGGGCGTGTCCCAGACACCCCACGTGAGCACTGCGTCGACACCGGCTTCCAGCACAAGCGAAAGATAGCGCTTATAGGTGCTGGCGACCGCCATGGCGCGGCGCGCCATCGGCAGGCGGCTGTCATCAACATCCAGCTCGGTGATATACACGGCCAGGCCCAGCGCTTTCACTTCACGAATAAATGTCGCCAGTCCCGGACCAGACGCGTACTGCGGACCGGCCTTGAGATGAGACTGAATGCCCAGCGCACCAATGGGGATCTGTCTGTCCTGCAAATTGCGCAGCAGCGCCAGCACAGCGTCGCGTTTTCGTTGTGCGTTGTCATGGTCGCTTTCCAGCCCGTAATCGTTATAGCAAATGACGGTGTGAGGATCGGTCTGATGCAGCGCGTCACAGGCGATATCCAGATAACGCGTTCCCAGACGTTGATACCAGAAACTGTTGCGCCATCCGCCAGGCAAACCGTCAGACAGGTTGATAATCTCGTTCGCCACGTCCCAGCTCTGTATCTGTCCCCGATAGCGCCCCGCGACGGTATGAATATGGTCTCTCAACACTTTTTCCAGCAGCGCGGCATCGCGAATCGCCAGCAGCCAGTCCGGCACCGCGCGGTGCCAGCAAAAGGTATGCCCGCGTAGCAGCAGGCCCTGCGCTCTGGCAAAGGCGGCAAGCGTATCCGGGCCAGAAAAATCGTAGTGATTCTGCTCAGGCTGAACGACCACCCACTTCAGCGCGTTTTCCGGAACAATAATATTGGCCTGGCTGGCCACAAACTGCCGGTAATGCGCATCGGACCGCAAACGCTCGGGCCGGACCGCGAACCCAAACAGAAGATGACGCTGCGCAGCTATGCGCTTTAAGGGGGGGAAAGCCGGTTCGGCCGCGAAGGCCGGTATCGGCAATGCGGAACCCAGCAACAGCGCCGCGCTGCGTTTTATGAACCGACGTCGCGGCGTGGATGTGAAGCCAGACAGATTATGAGGTTTCATCAGTGCCACGTCTCCTGTGACGTTTTGCCCGATCATCGTGAAGGTCGCATCACACCAGCTCGGTATTCTTATAACCCCAAGCCCTAAGGCCCGTCAGCAACGATTTTGTCCACGTCGGTAAAGCCAGATTTCTGAATGTAAAATCCCTCGCTTTACGGTATCGGGTTTTCTGGCATTCGCGGGGCTGTGTGCCTGCACGTTTCAGGACGGGCGCTGCCGTGCCAGCGGTAAAAGTGACCTTTGCTACCTTGTTATGCCGCACTGGCGGACAAACCGAATGAAAAGCTGTCGATTTACCTTTGCTAAGCTGATAAGTACACCTGATACGTTTAATAAAGGAGAATGCTATGACGCAGCCTAAAACCCGCCCCCTCGGCAACAGCGGCCTCTCTGTGCCGCTTCTGACCTTTGGCGGCAATGTCTTTGGCTGGACGGTAGACGAGAAAACCTCGTTTTCTCTGCTCGACGCGCTGGTGGAAAAAGGCCTGTTCTTTATCGATACCGCCGATGTCTATTCACGCTGGGCGCCCGGCAATCAGGGGGGCGAATCCGAAACCATCATCGGCAAATGGCTGAAGAAAAGCGGTAAACGCGACAGGATAGTGCTGGCGACCAAAGTCGGCATCGAAATGTCACCGGAGAAGCAGGGACTGAAACCTGGGTATATTCGCCAGGCCGTCGAGGACTCGCTGCGCCGTCTGCAAACCGACGTGATCGACCTCTATCAGGCGCATCGCGATGATGAAACCACGCCACTGACCGACACGTTAACCGCCTTTGACGCCCTGATCAAAGCCGGCAAAGTCCGGGCTATTGGGGCCTCCAACTACAGCGCCGCGCGACTGCAGGAGGCGCTGGACATCAGCAAACAGCATGGGCTGGCGCGTTACGAAACCCTGCAACCGCTCTACAACCTTTACGACCGTGAAGAATATGAAAGCGAGCTGGAGCAGGTAGCGCGTGAGAATCAGCTTGGCGTGATCAACTACTACGCGCTGGCCAGCGGCTTTCTCAGCGGCAAATATAAAAAACCGCAGGATGCCAGCAAGAGCGCGCGCGGTCAGGGTATTGTAGATAAGTACCTGAATGAACGCGGTAAACGCATTGTTGAAGCGCTGGAAGACGTGGCGGCGTCACATGATGCGTCAGCCACACAGGTGGCGCTGGCCTGGCTCATCGCGCGCCCGAGTATTACGTCCCCTATCGTCAGCGCGACCTCCTTGTCGCAGCTTGATGAACTGGTCAAAGCCACTGAGTTGACGCTGAGCAAACAAGAAATTGAAGAGCTGTCCCAGGCCAGCAAGCCATAAATCCCCCGGGGATGCCGCGGCATCCCTTTCACTTTGCCTCGCAATAAATGCCTTTTTAGTTATAAAAATATTCATTCAGCGATAACTGTCACAATTGCGTTAATTCCTTACCACTTTGCAGTTACATACGCACAGATTTGCAAAAATTGACATTTAGTCAGCATTATTCTCTGCCCTGTCTTTTCCTGTCATTTCATAAAGAATAACGCTAATGAATACAAAAAAAGCAGTGCAGTTTATGCCTCGCCTGGCCGCGGGCAGCCTGATGTTTGCGATGCTGAGCGCCTCCGCGCTGGCCGCCGATGCCTTTAGCTATGACTCACCTTACCTGTTTGGCGACTGGGGCGGTAACCGAACGCAGTTAGAAAACGACGGCATTAAGTTAGATGTTAACTACACCATGGAAAGTGCCGCCAATCTGGGTGGCGGAGCCGACAGCCATACCTCGATGCGCTACAGCGACCAGTGGGCGTTTGGTGCCAATTTCGATCTGCAAAAACTCCTCGACTGGCAGGATACGCAGTTCCAGGTCACCATTACCGATCGCAATGGCCGCAACATCTCCGATCAGGTGGCCGATCGCCGCACCGGGATGCTCTCTTCTACCCAGGAGGTGTACGGTCGTGGCCAGACGTGGCGCCTGACGCAGTTCTGGTTAAGCAAAGGCCTGTTCGATAACACGGTCAATCTGAAAGCCGGACGCGTTACCGTCGGCGAAGATTTCGATAACTTCGACAGCAAGTTCCAGAACCTGGCGTTTGGCAGCGGCCAGGCCGGTAACTGGCGCGGCGATCGCTGGTTTAACTGGCCGGTTTCGCAGTGGGGCGGCAGGCTAAAAGTCAACGTTACGCCAGAGGTGTTTTTCCAGGTCGGTTTCTACAATCAAAACCGTGCGAATTACGACCGTGGCGATGGTTTCCGGCTGGATACCAGCAACTCAGAGGGGAATCTGGTGCCGGTCGAGTTAGGCTGGAAACCGACGTTAGGCCCCGACAAGTTGCCGGGTAACTATCGTATCGGCTATTACTACTCGTCCGCAAATGGCGACAACTATGGCAGCTGGCGTGACGGCGCTTACCAGCGCAAAAATCATGCTTACGGCGGCTATGTCCTGTTGCAGCAGCAGTTGACGGCGCAGGGCGGCGATGCCAGCCGGGGTCTGGGCGTGACGGTTCAGGCGGTGATGAACGACCATAAAACCTCGAAAACCGATAACTATCAGTCCGTCAGCTTCACCTGGAAAGGACCGTTCGATGCCCGTCCGCAGGATGAGATTGGCATCGGCGCGGCGCGTATTCACGTCAACAGCGCCTACACGCGTTCGCTGCGTGAACAGAACGACGCCAGCGGGCAGACCGATTTTAACAGCCCGACCTATCTGCCTGTTCAGGACGGTTCGGAGTACAACTACGAAATCTATTACAACGCGCAGCTGACCAAATGGCTGCAACTGCGTCCTAACCTGCAATACGTTGTTGCGCCGGGTGCCGTTAGCGACGTGAAAGATGCCTTTGTCGGCGGAATCAGCGCTAACGTAAATTTCTGATCCGCCCTTCAGACCTGCCCGCAGGGCAGGTCTGCTTTCCCGCCGGCCCTGACGCTTTCATCCCGTACCTGCTTTGTTGATTCGCCTCAGTTTTCCGCAATTTTTTGCAAGCCCTGCCCCACTTCACGCGGTATAACCTCATCCATGTCTTACCACTGCGCATAACGGAAAAACCATGAAAACCTATATCAGCAAAGCGTTCTCAGCCGACCGGGCCTGGGGTGCACTCGACATCGCTAACTTTGATGGCACAACCGTACGGCTTCACTGGACGGATCAACCCTACAAGTGGCACATCAATGACGGTCAGGAAGTTTTTGCGGTGATGGATGGCTGTGTAGAGATGCACTACAAGGAAAACGGATACATCAGGACAGTGCGCTTGCAGACAGGGGATATTTTTTATGCCAGCGTGGGCACGGAACATGTTGCCCATCCACAGGGCGAAGCGCGCGTACTGGTGATCGAGAAAGCGGGATCGGTCTGACCCCAACCGGCCCTGAGGCACGATGGCTGGCGCACATTTTCCGCGTATACTGAGGCGCAAACACAGCCTTGACGGAGGTTTCGCCTGATGACACCGTTGCCGCCGCTTGCACATCTGGGTCCGCGCATTTGTATCATGGGCCCCTCAAACAGCGGTAAATCTACCCTGGCCGTGGCGATTGCGGAAAAGCAGTCGCTGCCCGTTATTCATCTCGATCAGCTTTATCACCAGCCCAATACCGACTGGCAGCCCAGAGAGCACGCCGTGTTTTTACAGCTTCACCGCGAGGCAATAAGTGCAGAACGCTGGGTTATCGAAGGCAATTATACGCGCTGCCTGCCCGAAAGACTGGCGCGCGCAACGGGCTATATCCTGCTGGATCTCGCGATGCCTGTCAGTTTACTGCGTTATATCCGGCGCTGCTGTGCCACCACGCCGCGTGCCGGGGCGCTGCAAGGCAGCACCGATCACATCAATCTCGCCATGCTCAGGCATATCACCTGGGTGACGCCGGGCAATCGCCGTCGCTATCACCTCCTGTATCAGGGACTTAGCCTGCCCAGGTGCCGTCTGGTAGGTGCAAAAGCGATAAACCGCGCCTGGCAGGAGTGGTGCCTGACGCCCCGTCCTGCGACAGGGATCTTACCCGGCAAAACAGGCCGGTAGCCTTTCCTGCCTGTCTTTTGTATTGTCATGATCCTTACTGGCTCACTCCGGGATCGCAGAATGCACATCACGCTCGCGCAGGATGACCACATTCCCGCCCTGCAACAGATTTATGCTCACCATGTTGTGCATGGCACGGGCAGTTTTGAACTGGATCCGCCTGATGAAGCCGAACTCGCCAGCCGGTTAGAAAAAATCCGTGCCGCCGGACTGCCCTGGTTTGTGGCCATCGAAGACGGCCAGGTTTGCGGTTACTGTTATCTGGGCTTTTATCGTCCGCGCCCGGCTTATCGTTTTACCCTGGAAGATTCCCTTTACATCCATCCGGCTTTTCAGGGGAAAGGTGTGGGTAAACGCCTGCTGGCGCACGCGATTGACTGGGCAGAAAGCCGGGGCTTTCGTCAGATGGTCGGGAATGTGGGCGACAGCGCCAACGCGGCCTCCATCGCTCTGCACCGATCGGCGGGCTTCACCGTGGCCGGTACGCTAACCTCCGTAGGCTACAAACACGGGCGCTGGCTGGACACGGTATTGATGCAGCGGACACTTGGCGCGGGCGACAGTATCCCGCCTGAAAACGGATAACGCAGGATGCGTGCCAGGCGGGCCGCTGCCCAGGGCTCAGGCGGAAGCGCCCAGCTCGTGTGAGATCGCCTGGGCGGTCGCTACCACCTTCGCCATCAGGTTTTTTGCCCCAATCTGTTGCAGCTTGGCCGTTGGCAGCGAGACCGACACCGCATAGGGAACGCGCTGCTGAATATCAAATACCGGCGCGGCGATACAGGTCACGCCCAGCTCGTTCTCTTCGCGATCCATCGCGGTGCGCTGCTGCAGAATATCTCTCAGTTCCTGCTGCATCTCGGGCAAGGTGGTGATGGTGTTTTTTGTCAGTTGCTCAATGCTGTCCTGATGGCTTTGCCAGTAGTGCAGCAGGTACTCTTCACTGCCCCAGGCCAGAAAAATTTTGCCCATCGCCGAGCAATAGAGCGGCATATGCTGCCCGATGTAGGCGCGTGTGCGCATCATGCCGGTGGTGGGTTCCAGTTTATTGATCAATACAACATGATCGTCTTCACGGCTGGAAAAGTTAACCGTTTCGCCCACGTCCAGGTTGAGCTTTTCCAGATGCGGTCCGGCTACGTGGATGATATTGAGCGATGACAGCGCTTTCTGACCGACCGAAATAAATTTGGTCGTCAGGCGATAGCTGCCAGGCGACGGGGCCTGGGTGACATAGCCACTGCTGTGCAGCCCTTGTAACAGGCGGTGGACGGTGCTTTTATTCATGCCGGACAGCTCAGCGAGATGGGCCAGCGGGCAACCGTTCGGGAAATTGCTCAGTAACTCAATTAACTGAAGGCCACGAAACAGACTCTGTGTTCCCAACGGCTTATCGTTTTTATTTTCCTTCGCTTTATCCACTTTACCCACCATCCGCCGATCCTCTCCGTTTCTGACTTCCTGAGCGCACTATCGCATGATGTTAACTCATGGCATAACAACTGGGAATCTTTCGCTTTTTTAGTGTGGCCTGGCGATCGCATTCCGCCTGGCAGGAATTGCGCTGTTCATCACAATTTCAAAACAATATTTTAACCCTATGTTTCTAATGAGGAAATAGTCGCCTCGCTTCTTTGCTTTTCCGCATTTTCAGGGATAGTATTTTTTGGAATAGTATTTCACATGTTGAAATCAGCAAGAGCGCGTCACCACGCTTGCTGCCACTACTCACCAGGCGTCACGGGAGGCTGGAATGCAAACTAACCCGGATAAACCGGTCCTGACACTAAGCCATATCACCAAACGTTTCGGGGGAACCCTGCCGTCAATGACGTAAGCCTGGATGTCTTTCCGGGCGAAGTGGTCGCGCTGTTAGGTGAAAACGGTGCGGGTAAATCGACGCTGATCAAGGTACTGGCCGGCGTTTATACCAGCGACGAAGGCCAGATAACCTTTAATGGCAACCCCATCCCCTCAGCGGCCGCGCTAAAAACCGCCACCAGCCAACCTGTCGCCTTTATTCATCAGGATCTGGGGCTGATCGAGTGGATGACGGTGGCGGAAAATATGGCGCTGATCATGGGCTTCAACCGTCGCCTGGGCCTGATTAACTGGCGGGCCGTGCGTGAACGGGCACGTTTAGCGCTGGAAGACGTCGGTATTCAGCTCGATCCCGATGCCCGCGTATTTGAACTGTCACGCACGGAGAAATCGCTGCTGGCCATTGCCCGCGCGGTGGCCGTCAACGCGCAAGTACTGGTACTGGACGAACCGACCGCCTCGTTACCCGCCAATGACGTACGGCATCTGTTTAGCGTGATAGAACGCCTGAAAAGTCGCAACGTCGGCATGATTTACGTGACTCACCGTCTGGATGAGGTGATTGAAATTGCCGATCGCATTTGTGTGATGCGGGACGGTAAACGCGTCGCAGAGGGCAACACGGCAGACTACAGGTTGCACGATCTGGTTGAAATGATTGTCGGCGAAGCGCTGGAAAGCAATCAGCGCCTTGTGCTGCCTGAGGGGCGTCCGCCCGTGCTGTCACTGGATCAGCTCTGCATCGATGAAGTGGGCCCGGTCTCGTTCAGTCTGCAACCCGGCGAAATGCTGGCGCTGGCCGGCCTGCGTGGTGCCGGTCAGGAAGAGATTGGCCGGATGCTGTTTGGCCTGAAACAGGCTACCCAGGGCCAGGTCATTTTTCGCGACAAGCCCTGCCATTCCCGATCGCCTCGCGAGGCTATGGCGGCAGGCATCTCGTTTGTGGCAGGCGATCGCACCGGTGAAAGTCTGGTTATGTCGATGAGCGTGCGTGAAAACCTGTTTCTCAACCCCTGCGCGAGCGGGCACCGGGTGATGTCCCATTATGGTCGCCGCGCGGAGGTGGGTGCCAGCTGGTGGAAAGTGCAGCTTTTCGACGTGCGCCCTAAAAACGTGGATCTGGATATCAGCGCCCTGTCCGGTGGCAACCAGCAAAAAGTGGTGATGGCACGCTGGATGCACCTCAATGCCCCGTTGCTGATTCTTGAAGATCCCACTGCGGGCGTCGACGTGGGCGCGCGCGAAGAAATTTATCACCTGCTCAACAAAGCGCTGGCAGACGGCGTGGCAGTGCTGGTGATCTCGAATGACCTGGAGGAAATCGCGCATATCTGTAACCGCGCGCTGGTGTTTAACCGGGGCCAGGTAGTGGGTGAACTGAAAAACGAACAGGTCACTTTTGCTAATTTACTGGAGCTGGCCTCAGCCAGCTCTGCTGCCCCCTTCGCTACCGTCTGAAAAGGCAGTCAGGAGAAACGCTATGTCTAAAACCTCGGTGAAATCTACTGCACTTGAACAACGGGTCAGCCTTGCTCAGCATGGTTTTGCGCCGTGGTCGATGCAGGTCGTCACCCGCTACGGATTACTGTTGTTATGTGTGCTGCTGGCGTTACTGTTTTCGGTACTGTCCCCGACTTTCGCATCCCTGCTCACCGTGCAGGCCATTCTGTCCAGTAAGGCCAAAATCGCCCTGCTGGCGCTGGCCGCCACCTTGCCGATGATTGTGGGCAAAATCGACCTGAACGTCGGTTTCGGGATCGTGCTGTGGCACATCCTGGCCATTACGCTTCAGGTGGAATACGGCTTTTCCTGGCAGATGGCGGTGCTGACAGTGCTGGTCTTGTCGGCGCTGTATGGCCTGCTGAACGGCATTCTGGTGGCGCTGGCGGATATCGACAGCTTCGTCGCCACGCTCGGTTCCGGCACGGTGCTGTATGCCATTGCGTTGTGGCACTCCGGCGGTCGCCAAATTGTTGGTGACTTACCGGATGCCTTTAGTGCGCTGCACAGTACCGAAGTGTTTGGCATTCCGATTGGTGCCTTCTATGTGCTGGGCCTGGCGCTGGTATTGTGGCTGATCACTGAGCACACGCCACTGGGAAGGTGCATGTATGCCGTGGGCGGTAACCCCGTCGCCGCGCGCCTCAACGGTATTGCCGTGAATAAATACGTGATCGGCGCGTTTATCGCCTCCAGTGTGATCACCGGCTTCAGTGGGGTGCTGATTGCGGCGGAACAGGGCGTCGGCCAGGCCAGCGTCGGGATGGATTACCTGCTGCCTGCGCTGGTCGGGGCTTTTCTGGGCAGTACCACCATTCGTCCGGGACGGGTAAACGTCTGGGGCACCGTGGTCGGCATCGCTATCCTGGCTATCGGGATTGCCGGTATTCAGCAGTTTGGCGGCGCGTTCTGGGTGGAACCGCTGTTTAACGGTGCCACGTTGCTGCTGTCGATTACGCTGGCCGGCTACGCTCAGCGCCGCCGTATGTTGAATCAAAAAGCCGTCGTGCGTAGTCAGAGCACGCCGGCGACCACACCTGACTCACAGCAAAAAACCATCACACCAGGGAACTCATTATGAAAAATCCGGTATTTGGTCTTTCTCTCATCGCCATACTGGTCGCCACCTTACCAGCCCATGCAGACAGCTATCTCGATCAGGCGACAGCGGCCGTGGCCAAAGCGACGGCCAGCGCCACGACCTGGGACGGTCCGACGACCGGGCCAACGCTACAGCCTAAAAAGAAACTGATCTTTATCGCCTCGGATATGAAAAACGGCGGTGTGCAGGGCGTTCAGCAAGGCCTGAGCGAAGCGGCGAAAGTGGCTGGCTGGACGCTGGATACGCTGGACGGCGCAGGCTCTGTCAAAGATCAACTGGCGGCGCTGAATCAGGCGATTGCCCAGCGCCCTGACGGTATCGTTATCGGCGGCTGGAACCCGAACGTCGCCAAAATGCCGCTGAAAAAAGCCCTGCAGCAAAAAATCGTGCTGATGGCCTGGCACGCAGAGCCTCAGCCGGGCCCGATTAAGCAGTACGGGATCACCGATAACATTACGTCCGATTCTAATGAGGTTGCCCGTCTGGCGGCGCAGTACGCCATTGTGAAGTCAGGCGGCAAAGCGCAGGTGATTATCTTCACCGACTCGCTGTACAAAATCGCGCTGGATAAAGCCAATGCGATGAAGCAGGAAATTGAGAAGTGCAGCGAGTGTAAAGTCATCGACTTTATTGACACGCCGCTGGCCGATACCTCTAACCGTATGCCGTCGCTGACCTTTAGCCTGTTACAGAAGTACGGTGACCGCTGGCAGTACTCGCTGGCGATTAATGACCTTTATTTTGACTTTATGGCACCCGCGCTGAAAACCGCAGGGAAAGGTGGCAAAAACGCGCCATATAACATCTCGGCAGGCGACGGCTCGGTGTCGGCCTTCCAGCGCATTCGCAATGGTGAAAGCCAGGTCGCGACCGTCGCTGAACCGCTGAAACTGCATGGCTGGCAACTGCTGGATGAGTTCAACCGCGCCTTCGCCGGACAGCCCCCGTCAGGCTATGTCACGCCTGCGCACCTGATTACACCGGAAAATATCAGCCGGGATGGCGGACCGCAGAACCACTACGATCCGGAAAACGGCTATCAGGACCATTACAAAGCTATCTGGGGCGTGAAGTAACGGAGGCCAGCATCATGCAGGTAGAAAAACTGTGCTCCCCTGCCACCTGGGCCGAAGGCCCAGTCTGGTTACCGGCGCTGGATGGGGTGGTATTTAGCGATGTCAAAGGCAACCGTATGTACTGCTGGCAGCGCAATGGCGAGCTGAGTATCTGGCGTCATCATTCTCACTATGCCAATGGCAATGCCCGCGACCATCAGGGACGCGTGGTCAGTTGCGAACACGGTCGCCGGGCTATCAGCCGGACAGAAACAGACGGTACGGTGAACGTGCTGGTGGATAAAGTCGAGGGCAAGCGGTTTAACTCGCCTAACGATCTGGCGATCCGCTCCGACGGCACCATCTGGTTTACCGATCCGCCTTACGGGATCGTCAGCGATCACGAGGGTTACCTGGCTCCCAGCCAGGTGATCGGTTGCTATCTCTACTGTTTTGATCCGGAAAGCGGGCAGCTCAGCATTGCCGCCAGCGATCTGCAGCGGCCAAACGGGCTGGCGTTCTCGCCTGATGAAAGCGTGCTGTACGTGGCGGACATGTCGGTGGTGGATTTCCCGACGCTCGGCCGCCATGAGCTGCGCACCTATAAGGTGGACGGTCGCACGTTGTCTGCAGGGCAATTTTTTGCCGATGTCTCACCCGGTTTCCCGGACGGATTTTGTGTGGATGCCAACGGCGATATTTACTGTAGTTGCGCTGACGGCGTGATTATTTTCGACAGCAGCGGAAACCGTAAAGGCAAAATCCCGATTCCTGAAACGGTATCCAACTGCACCTTTGGCGGACCGAATAATGATGAACTTTATATCACAGCCAACACTTCACTCTACCGGGTAACGCTGCGCTAACGCCCCTGCACAGGCAGGGCGAAAAGCAGAGCAAAACAGGTCAGCTGTCTCTCAGCTGACCGGCCTGACTGTGGCCGGAATCGGGCAAAAAAGCCCAAGATCACAGAAGTCAGAATTAATTACATCCTGTTGATTTAAATGAAATAATTTTTGAGTCATTTCTTTGACTCGCTGCATTTTTCCCCATAGCATTTAGTTGAAATGACATTCCACATTATGAAATAAGACGCGGGGAGTATCAGTCAGATGAGAATCAGCTATCAGCAGTTGTATCAGGAGTTTCTTCGCGTACTCCTCAGCCGCAACGTGCCTCAGGCCAAAGCCGAGGCCTGCGCGCGCATGTTTACTGAAACCAGTCTTAACGGCGTCTATTCCCATGGCGTTAACCGCTTCCCGCGTTTTATTCAGCAACTGGATGCCGGCCACATTATTCCCGATGCGGATGCGCAAAAAGTCCTGTCGCTGGGTGCGATTGAGCAGTGGGATGCGCAACGCGCCATTGGCAATATCACCGCCCATAGCATGATGGAGCGCGCGATGGCGCTGGCCACGGAACACGGCATTGGGCTGGTGGCCTTACGCAATGCCAATCACTGGATGCGCGGTGGCAGCTATGGCTGGCAGGCGGCGGAAAAGGGCTTTGTCGGCATCTGCTGGACCAACTCCATTGCCGTAATGCCGCCCTGGGGCGCAAAAAGCTGCGCGATCGGCACCAATCCGCTGATTATCGCGGTACCGGGCGAGCCGGTTACGATGGTGGATATGTCCATGTCGATGTTCTCCTACGGCATGCTGGAAGTGAATCGCCTGGCGGGGAAAAGCCTGCCGGTCGATGGCGGCTTTGATGATGAGGGCAACTACACCCGCGATCCGGCCACGCTGGAAAAAAACCGCCGCATTTTACCAATGGGTTACTGGAAAGGCTCAGCGCTGTCTGTGGTGCTGGATATGCTGGCCACCCTGCTCTCTAACGGCGCCTCCGTGACTGAAGTCACTCACGACAACGGCGATGAATTTGGCATTTCTCAGGTGTTTATCGCCATCGACGTCGATCGGCTCATTCCGGGCGAAACCCGCCAGCAAAAACTCGATCGTATTCGCGCATCCATCACCGGTGCGGAACCGGCTGACAGCACACAGGCGATTCGCCTGCCGGGTGACAAATTCCCGCCACTGCGTGAAGAAAACGAACGCCTGGGTATTCCGGTTGATGAGCGCGTCTGGGCGCGCATTCAGGCGCTACAGGAGAAGGCATCATGATTACCGGACACCTTGCCAATACCGATCCCCGTCACTATCCCGCCGCGATTGCTCATGCCCTGGCCTACCTCGCCGGTCATGATCTGGCAAACATGGCCGCCGGCCGTTATCAGGACGAAGAAACCGGCTGGGTCGTACAGGTGTTAGATCTTCACACGGTTCCCGCCGCAGAGAATTACCCGGAGGCGCACCGCTATCACATCGACGTGCAGTATCTGGTGGCAGGCGAAGAAGTGATCGGCGTCGCCACACAACCGCTGGATCTGGCGGTGCATCAGCCTTATGACAGCGAACGCGACATCGTTTTTTATCAACATGCCCCCGATGAAACCCGGGTACGGATGCTGCCCGGCACGTTCGCCGTATTTTTTCCTCAGGATATTCATCGTCCTAACTGCGCGGTCAGTCAGCCCGGTCCGATCCGCAAAGTCGTGGTGAAGATCCCCACGCGCGATCTGGTGTAAGGCAGGGAGTCACGATGAGCATCACTACAAGCGCTGTCAATCATGAAAAGGTCCCTGCACTGCGCTGGCTGCGGATCATTCCGCCGATTCTGATTACCTGCATCATTTCGTATATGGATCGGGTCAACATCGCCTTTGCGATGCCGGGCGGCATGGATGCTGAACTGGGCATCAGCGCCTCGATGGCCGGACTGGCAGGCGGCATTTTCTTCATTGGCTACCTGTTCCTGCAGGTGCCCGGCGGCAGGCTGGCCGTTTACGGCAACGGTAAACGCTTTATTGGCTGGTCGCTGCTGGCCTGGGCGGTGATTTCCATACTGACCGGCATGGCCACCAGCCAGTATCAGCTGCTGGCGCTGCGCTTTGCGCTGGGGATCGCCGAAGGCGGCATGTTACCGGTGGTGCTGACGATGATCGGCAACTGGTTCCCGGATGCGGAGCGCGGTCGCGCAAATGCCATCGTGATCATGTTTGTGCCGATCGCCGGGATCATCACGGCTCCGCTCTCAGGCTGGATCATTACCGGCTGGGACTGGCGCATGCTGTTCTACGTGGAAGGCGCGTTATCTCTGGTCGTGATGGCCCTGTGGCATTTCACGATCAGTAACCGCCCGCAGGAAGCGAGATGGATTTCGCCAGCCGAAAAACACTATCTCATCACCACGCTGCATAACGAACAGCTGATGATCAAAGGGCAGAACGTGCGCAACGCCTCGCTGATGCGCGTGATGCGCGAACCGGTTATGTGGCGGCTGATTCTGGTCAATTTCTTCTATCAGACCGGCATTTACGGCTACACGCTGTGGCTGCCCACCATCCTGAAAGGACTGACGCACGGTAATGTGGAGCAGGTGGGCTTTCTGGCCATTCTGCCCTACGTCGGGGCGATCGTCGGCATGTTTTTGTTTTCTGTTCTGTCGGACGCGACCGGACGGCGCAGGCTGTTCGTGGCGCTGCCGCTGGCCGGCTTTGCGCTGTGCATGGCGCTGTCGGTGTTACTGAAAGCGCATATCTGGTGGTCCTACGCGGCGCTGGTGGGCTGTGGCGTCTTTATCCAGTCTGCGGCGGGCGTGTTCTGGAGTATTCCGCCGCGCCTGTTTAATGCCGAGGTGGCTGGCGGCGCGCGCGGCCTGATCAACGCGCTGGGCAACCTGGGCGGCTTCTGCGGTCCCTACATGGTGGGCATTCTGATGGCGTTTTACAGCCGGGATACCGGGGTTTACAGCCTTGCCATTTCACTGGCGATTGCCGCCCTGCTGGCGATGACGTTGCCCGCACGCTGCGATTCCCCTCAACAGGAGGCATTATGAAACGCTGGCTGGGACTGGACTGTGGCGGCACCTTTATTAAAGCCGGGCTGTACGATATACAGGGCCGCGAGCTGGCCGTCGCCCGGCAAAACCTGCCGGTTGTTGTACCGGAACCGGGTTATGCCGAACGCGATATGACGCTGCTGTGGCAACAGGCGGCAGCCGTCATCCGTGAGGTGCTGACCACCAGCGGCGAGGATGCGGCGTCGGTCGCCGGTATGGGCATTTCCGCACAGGGTAAGGGGCTGTTTCTGCTGGACAAACAGCACCGCCCGCTGGGCAACGGCATCCTCTCCTCCGACCGCCGCGCCCTGAGCCTTGTGCAACAGTGGCAACGGGAAGGCTTGCCACAGAAACTCTATCCGCTGACCCGACAAACGCTGTGGACCGGCCACCCGGTATCGCTGCTGCGCTGGATCAAGCTGCATCAGCCACAGCGCTATGCGGCGATTGGCAGCGTCATGATGGCCCATGACTATCTGCGTTTCTGTCTGACCGGCGAGCGGGCATGCGAAGAAACCAATATCTCTGAGTCCAATCTGTATGACATGCAGGCAGCCGACTGGTCGCCTGTACTGGCAGAGATGTCAGGTATCCCGGAGATAATATCGGCACTGCCGCCGATTATCGGCCCGACGCAGATTGCGGGCTATGTCACCGACGGGGCCGCTGCCGAATGCGGTCTGCTGCCCGGTACGCCCGTCGTGGGCGGCCTGTTCGATGTGATGTCAACAGCGCTGTGCGCGGGCCTGAATGATGCGACGCGCCTGAACGCGGTGATGGGAACCTGGTCAGTGACCAGCGGCATTACCAACTGCATCAGCGATGAAGCAGACTATCCCTACGTTTATGGTCGTTATGCCATTGAGGGCCAGTACCTTATCCATGAGGCCAGCCCGACGTCGGCGGCCAATCTGGAATGGTTTTGTGACCAGTGGGGCATTAAGGACTACAGCCAGCTTAATGCGTGGGTAGCAGCGCTGGCGCCCGCCAGCAGCAGTGTGCTGTTTCTGCCTTTCCTGTATGGCACCAATGCCGGTGCCGATCTGCACGGCAGCTTTTTTGGCCTGCAGGCAGGTCACACGCGCGCCCATCTGGTTCAGGCCATCTACGAAGGCGTGGTGTTCTCACATCTGACGCACCTCAACCGTATTCTGCAACGTTTTCCTCAGGTTACCGCCCTGCGTCTGAGCGGTGGGCCCACGCGCTCTGCGCCCTGGATGCAGATGTTTGCCGATGCCAGCGGCCTGACGGTTGAGGTTCCGCAGATCAGTGAGAGCGGCTGTCTGGGCGCGGCGCTGGTGGCGTTAACCGGCACCGGGGCTTATGCCTCACTGCAGGCGGCCCAGCAGGCCCTGGCCCCTGACATCGTGTGCTGGCAACCGGACAGCACGTGCTATGACCGCTACCAGCAAAAGTATCAGCGTTATCAACATCTGATTCGCGTCCTGCGTGACGCCCAGGGAGACCTGCCATGAGCCTGCCCTTACTCCAGCTGGCGCTGGATCACACCACGCTGGATGCCGCGCTCAGTACCGCCCGGCAACTGCATCCGCATGTCGACATTATCGAAGCCGGTACGCTTTTGTGCCTGAGCTGCGGTGTTGAGGCCGTACGTCATCTGCGCCAGCAGCATCCGGAAAAAACGCTGGTCGCGGATTACAAAGTGGCGGATGCCGGCGGCACCCTGGCGGAGATGGCTTTTGCGGCAGGGGCTAACTGGATGACGGTGATCTGTGCCGCGCCGCTGGCAACCTTTGCCAGCGCGCTGGCGGTGGCGCAGCAGTACCAGGGGGATATTCAGATCGAACTGTTTGGCAACTGGACGCTGGATGATGCCCGGCAGTGGCGAAAGCTGGGTCTGACCCAGGCTATTTATCACCGTGGACGGGACGCACAGGCCAGCGGGCAACAGTGGAATCAGCACGATCTGGATACCATGAAAGCCTTATCAGACCTGGGTTTTGCCCTGTCCGTCACGGGCGGTATCACCCCGGATGACCTTTCTCAGTTTCGCGATATCGATGTGAAGGCGTTTATTGCCGGCCGCGCCCTGAGCGATGGCGAGAACGGCATTGCATGCGCCACCGCATTTCACCGGGCCATTGGCCGCCATTGGGGGACAGTATGAAACGCCTGCACCCGTTAGGGATTTACGAAAAAGCCCTGCCTGCGAATCTCACCTGGCCAGAACGTCTCGCGCTGGCCAAAGCCTGCGGGTTTGATTTTGTGGAAATGTCGGTCGATGAAACCGATGAACGGCTGGACCGGCTGAACTGGAGCAAAGAGCAGCGCCTGTCGCTGGTCAACGCGACCATCGAAACCGGCGTCACCATTCCTTCCCTGTGCCTGTCCGGCCATCGCCGCTTTCCCTTTGGCAGCCACGATCCGGCGATCCGCCAGCGCGCAGACGATCTGATCGATCAGGCCATCCAGCTGGCGAAAGATGTGGGGATCCGCACGATTCAACTGGCGGGCTATGACGTCTACTACGAACCGCATGATGCAGGCACGGTCGCGCGGTTTGCCGAGGGCTTGTCACGCGCAGTGCAGCGCGCAGCAGCGGCGCAGGTGATGCTGGCGGTAGAGATCATGGATACCGAATTCATGAACGCCATCAGCAAGTGGAAAGCCTGGGAACAGCAGCAGGCTTCTCCGTGGTTTTCCGTTTATCCGGATGTGGGCAATCTCAGCGCCTGGGGCAATGACGTGACTGCCGAACTGACGCTGGGCATTGATCGCATCGCCGCCATTCATTTGAAAGATACCCAACCGGTCACCGCCCATTCACCGGGGCAGTTCCGCGATGTGCCCTTTGGTGAAGGCTGCGTGGATTTCGTTGGCGTGTTTCGCACGCTCAAAGCGCTGAATTATCGCGGATCGTTCCTGATTGAGATGTGGACCGAGAAAGCCGAGGAGCCGGTTGCCGAGATCGTACAGGCACGGCGCTGGATTGAACAGAAAATGCAGGAAGGAGGCTTACTATGAGCATTGCCATGATGAAAGAGCAGGTGCTGGCGGCAAACCTGGCGCTGCCGCGCCACCATCTGGTGACGTTTACCTGGGGCAACGTCAGCGCCGTCGATCGTGCGCAAGGGCTGATGGCGATTAAGCCCTCCGGCGTGGAATACGACGGCATGACGGTGGACGATATTGTGGTACTGGAACTGGCAAGCGGCCGCGTGGTGGAGGGCACGAAAAAGCCCTCATCGGACACGGCCACCCATCTGGCGCTCTATCGGGCCTTTGAGGACATCGGCGGCATTGTGCACACGCATTCGCGTCATGCCACCATCTGGGCGCAGGCGGGCCAGGACCTGCCAGCCTGGGGCACCACGCACGCTGACTACTTCTATGGTGCCATTCCCTGCACCCGACTGATGACGGAGGCCGAAATTACTCACGATTACGAGCACAATACCGGCGAAGTGATTATCGAAACCTTCCGCTCACGCGGCATCAGCCCGACGGCCATTCCCGCCGTGCTGGTTAATGCTCACGGGCCGTTTGCCTGGGGGAAAGACGCAGATAATGCCGTGCATAACGCAGTCGTGCTGGAGGAAATCGCCTATATGGGGATTTTTTCCCGCCAGCTGACGCCTGATATCACCCGAATGCAGCAGCCGTTACTGGATAAACACTTTCTCAGAAAGCATGGAGCAAACGCCTATTACGGCCAGTAATTCTCTTCTTTTTACTCAGCGGGAGCGGTGAAAAATGAAAACAGGGTTTTATCTGACGTCCCCGGCCGATCGGCATTACGGTGCGGCGCTGTGGGCAGGGTTTTGGGGCGGTAACGTCGCCAGTTTTGTCAAATGGGGCACGGAGAATCCGTTTCCGCCCAGAACGCCGGACAGGGCAATTCCCCCCGCGGAGATGTTCCAGGATATGGGAATCAACGTCAGCAACCTGGTCTATCACTATTCCGGTCATGTGGTGAACTGGGGCGTGGCCGGTGTTCATCATCTGTTCTCGATTTTCTTTGCCCTGCTCTACTGCGCCCTGGCCGAGATTATCCCGATCATTACGCTGGGTCAGGGCGTGGCGTTCGCCCTGATCATTACCGTGGCATTTCACGCCGTGATCCTGCCCATAAACGGCTGGGCACCACCCTTATGGCACCTGCCGCTGGCGGAAATTGCCTCGGAAACGCTGGGACATATTCTGTGGATGTGGACGATAGAAATCTTTCGGCGCGCCCTGGGTGGACACGTATCGCCGCGCCGTGCTGCATGAGTCTGTTGCGCATGTAAGTTATCAATATTGGTTAAGAACCCTCTGAAATCCTGATGGCGCACTTTTCTCCTTGTGCGCCTAACAGCCTCGATCGCCGCGCTTTATTCAGCAAAAATACGCTATCGTTTTGAAATGTATTTTTCTGCCCGATAAACGGCGGTTGACCATTGTTAAGTCATTTTTACAATACGGCCTACGCTTAACCGTATCGGCTCGCCCGCGCGACTGCCGCTAATGAGTCAACCGACAGGCTGTAACATTCATGAAAATCGTCTCAATCCAGTATCTGCGCGGCCTTGCTGCGTTACTTGTGGTACTGGCGCACAACTCATCGCTGTTAGAGGGTCACTGGACCCGACACATTCCAGGCGCGCTGGGCGTGGACGTGTTCTTTATTATCAGCGGCTTCATCATGACCTTCATTACCCATCAGTTTAACGAAGCCCCGACCTCATTCATGGTGAAACGCTTTTTCCGCATCTGGCCGGTCTTCTTTGTCGTCTGGCTGTTGTCTTTCGCGGTGGTGTATCACGATCGCTCTCTTCATGATATGTCCTGTGCGCTCTATTTCTGTCTGCAGGATTACAGCAGCGCCGGACCGACGTTTGGATTCAGCGCGTTAGGGCCGCCCTGGACGCTGTCTTACGAGATCCTGTTTTACGCCGTTTTCACCGTAGCGATGTGCATCAACTACCGCTATCGCAGCTACCTTTGTGCACTGATTTTCATCGTCTCCAGTGTGGGATTTCAGCTTTACTACAACGGCAGCTTTAACTTTTCCTCCCAGGTTTCGCCGCATCTGACGGTGACGCACTGGTGGCAGGCGTGGATTAAGTTAATCAGTAACACTATCTGTATGGAGTTCATCCTGGGGATGCTGCTGGCAGAATTGCTGGTGAAGCGTAAGCTACCGGAACTGGATAACAGAATGCGCCGACTGCTTCAGGCAGGGCTGGTGCTGGCGGTCATTACCGCCCTGATTACAGGACCTCAGCCCTTTGGCCTGCACGGCGGTTTCTGGCTGGCCGCCGCCATCATGATCATGACGGTGATGCTGAGCTACCGTGCCGACACCGGTCACAACCGTACGCTGATTTTCCTGGGGGATATCTCATATTCGCTGTATCTCATCCACTATCCGCTCATGGTACTGCTGATGAACAGCCTGGCAGATAAAGCCTGGACAGATAACCTTATGATTTTCGTACTGTCGGTCAGCGCCAGCGTGGCGCTGGCGTCGGTAATGTTTTTCTACATTGAAAAGCCCGCCATCAAAGCAGGTAAGCGCGTCGCCCGCTGGTTGTCTGCCCCGCTGACGCTGCATCGCAGTTCGTAATCCGGTAAACACAGTGGCCTGAACCGGTCACTGTGTTTGTTGTACTCAAGACGCTGCCAGGAAAACGGGCACGCGGGCGTGAGGCTTGCCCGGCGCAACACCGGGCAAGAATACCGACTCAGAACAGCACGGAGTAGTTCAGACCAAACGTCCGTCCCCGGCCTTTGTACTGATACAGCGACGGTGAACCATAGGTCGGGCTGTAGTACAGCGGCGCGCGCTGGCCCCATACCGTGGTGTAATCACGATCCAGCAGGTTTTCCACGCTGAAGCTCAGCTTGCCGACAGGCAGTTCATAGCTGCCAATGAAATCAACAGTGGTGTAGCCGTTGATGTTGTAGCCCGCGTCGTCGCTGAGATTAAACGAGGTAGTGCTCTGCACCTTCAGGCTCCACGGATCCGGCGACCAGCCAACATAGGCGGTCGCTTTCGACGGGCTGGCCACTTTCACGTCATATTTTCGCCAGCTGCCATCCACTTTGGACTCGGTTTTGAGCACGTTGAAGTTCGCTCCGGTGCTCCAGTCGGTGTCCGGGATAAAGTAATCCACGGCCCCTTCCACCCCGTAAATGCGGCGCTTATCGTCAACCACGCTGATCGTCAGGTCCTGATTCTGCTGCACATTCTTGTCTGACAGCGAGTAATAGGCGCTGAGTTGCGTACGCAGATTATCGCCGGTATAGCGCCAGCCCAGTTCCCATGAATCGACTTTGATGCCCTGCAACTTGCTGGCATCCACATTAACGCTGTTGGTCAGCGGGAGATTGCCGTTAACCGCCCGGCCATAGGTGCCGCGCCCGTAATATTTGCCTGGATCGGGCAGCTCAACGCCCTGCGAGAAGTTAAACCAGGCCTGCTGCCGCGCCGTGATATGCATCAGGATACCGGCGTTATACAGGAAGTTATCGTAATCGGTAGAGCCGCCTGGAATCGCATCGGCGGAGCGCGCGGTACCGTTGGCAATCGCCTGCTGCTGAGCGTAACCGACGAAATCATCCACCTTGTTTTCGGTGTACTGATAGCGCACACCGCCACTCAGCGTAAACGTCTCATTGATGTCGTAGCTGGACTGCAGGAAGGTCGCCAGATTAGTAATGTCATAACCCGGATAACGGCCCGTGGTGTAGATGCTCTGGTTGTTCAGCCCGCCCGAGGCGGCCGACTGGCCCAGATCAAAGAACATCTGGTTGGAACTGAAACGCTCATGATCGGCGTCTACGCCGTAGGTCAGCTGCAGCCCATCGACCGGCTTACTGGTGATCGCCAGCTTACCGCCGTACTGATCGGTGTTTTGCTCTGAGGAGGACAAACTGGTGACGCGTCCGCCGGACACCGTGGGGAACGGATAAAACGCCAGTGACTCGTCCCGGTAGTAAACCTGCCCCACCAGCTCCTGACCAAGAAAATCAGTATTGGAGTACTGCAGGCTGACCAGATGGCGTTCGGTGCCGGGAAGGCGGTCGGAGTTCAGCCCTTTGCGGGTGTACGCGGTGCCTCCGCCCGTTACTGCGGAGAAGTTACGCCCAAGATAGAGGCCATAATCGTCATCGCCCTGACTTTTGTAGTACTGCGTGACCAGCTGCAGTTGCTGGTGGTCATCAATCTCCAGCGTGCCGGTGCCCATAATATCCAGACGATCGGAATACTGCAGGCCCGTCTGGGTATTGTCCATCAGCAGTGAATCGCCCTTGCCATCATACCAGCCGCCAAACTTTTGGTAGGCAACGGACAGGCGTCCGGAGGCACGATCGGTGCCGCCGGAGAGGGCAGCCGCCACGCGTTCATCATGGTCTTTGCTACTGTTGAATCCGGTTTTGGTGCCGGTTTCAAACTCGAACTGGGTCCCTGGCTGGCCTTTTTTGGTCACGATATTGATCAGGCCACCGGTACTGCCGCCGCCGTATAGCGAGGTGGAACCGGAGATCACTTCAATATGATCGATATTAAACGGATCGATGGAATCCAGCTGACGGCTGTCGGTACGCGAGGAGTTAAGACGTACGCCATCCACCAGCACCACAATTGCGCGGCCACGCATGTTCATACCGTAGTTGGTGCGGCCCTGGCTACTGACGTCCAGGCCCGGTACCAGTTGTGCCAGCGCATCTTTAAACTCTTTTCCGCCCTGGACCTGTTGCTCCAGTTCGGCCCCTTCAATCACCCAGGTGGTCTGTGCCATTTCCGCCACGGTGCGGTGCGTACGGCTGGCGGAGATAACCATTTCATTCTCACTGGTTTGCTGTGCCACCGCCGGTGCCATCATGGCTAATAACAGCGGATTAAGCAGCCAGATATTTTTGTTTTTAGTCTTCATCGTCGTTCCTGCATGCGAGGTTAAGGTTTACCCCAAGGACTCGGTATAGTTTTGAGTGGATGCAGCACCCTGCTGCGGTTTTTCCCGGCTCGCGCTGCGCCACTGAATCAGGGCAGGCGGCGTGCTGAGATCGAATAAATCACGCCCCAGCGCGCGATTCAGAATACGGGCGGAACGCCAGGCCATCAGGCTGAGTTGCGGTTCAGCGATGCCGTGCGTTTGCATACTGGCGTTGACCGCAAAGATGTTAGTGTCCCTGGGTCCGTTCCACTCCAGCGTGAAATCTTCGCGCACGCTGAACGTGCACTCGTCTTTCATGGTCAGGCGGCTCATCAGCGGTGACAGTAGCTCGGGCAACGCCGGGCGATAACCGGTGGCAAAAATCACCACATCGCACTCAATCAGGTCATAACCCTGATCGAGCTGATGCTGTAACTGCAACTGCCAGCATTGCTGATGGCGGGTCAGTTCCACCACCGAGCGGCTGGGAAGCAGATGCGCATTGCGCGGCTGCCCCAGCACCTCAAAGCGATGATACAGCTCGCGATAAATCGTCAGCAGCGACGCTGCCGTAATGCCATCCGAAGTCATCTTTTGCTCATCCAGCATGGTCTGGCGCGCCTTCTCACTCAGGCCGACAAAGCTGGATACGTACTCAGGGGTGAAATATTCATTGGCAAAGGCCGCTTCATCCAGCGCGTTAAAGTTATTGCGGCGCGACACCCAACTGACATTCGCCGGTTCACCCCACTCTCCCCGGAAGGCGTTCAGGAACAGATCGGCACCGCTCTGCCCTCCGCCGATTACGGCAACGCGTTTGCCGCGCAGATCGGGCTTGCGCAGGCTCATCTCACTGGCGTGGAAACAGGTCGCACTGATGCGGTTGACGCACGGCGGCAGATAGGGTTGTTTACCAATACCAAGACAAATATTGCGTGCGTAGCGCTCACCGTCATGGCTGTGAATCACGAAACGCTGTTTCGTGTCGTCAAACTCGATGCGCTCCACCGTGTGATTAAAGTGCAGATTATCCATGCCCTCGGCGGCCCAGCGCAGATAGTCAGAAAACTCATCCCGCGATACGGTTCGCAGCTCTGCCGTCATAAAGCGGTAGAATTTCTTACGCTTCACAAGATAGTTCACAAAGCTGAACGGGCTGGTGGGCGCAACTGCCGAGACCAGATCTTTTAAGAACGAGGTCTGCATATGGCAGTCCGGCACCAGCATGCCGGGATGCCAGGCAAAATCCGGCCGACTGTCTAAAAACGCACTGGTAAAACCCTCGGCTTCGTGTGCCAGCGCCGCGATACTCAGGTTGAACGGGCCAATACCGATGCCAATAAAATCAACAGTGTTTGTCATGATTCAGTCCTTGGTGACCAGCCACAGCGGGTTTTGCAGATTTTCCAGGTAAGTGGGCAACATACGGCTCCCGCCATCCTGATCGGGCCAGGTGAGCTTTACCGGGTTCAGCACGACGCGAATGATTTGTGGCTTGAAGAGGGAGAAAAGCGCAAAGCGCGCCGACAGCTGCGGGTGCGCCTGCATGTAATCGCTCAACACTGCGGCAAGCAGTTGGTAAAAGCGCCGCTCGGGTACGCCAAGGCGCGCCATCAACGGCGAAATAAAACGCAGAACCGTGACAAAATGTCCGGTTTGCAGGTCATGAATCAAATAGTCCGCGCTCAGGCGGGCCGTGACGTCACGGACCGCCTGAGGCAGAGAGGCCATCTCGGGAAAATCGTCCTTCACCAGCCGCATGTCGCCCTGAAAATCCTTCAGCAGGACGCGCTGCGGAATACTGTCTTTCATCGCCAGAGTAATATTTTGTCCGTGCGCGATCAGCGCCACGCCGTAACGGCACAGCAGGTGATACAGCGGCACGACGACCACGCGAAACATCTGACTGAGCCAGGCCTCGGCGCTCAGGCCCGAGCGGGCAATGTAGGCACCGATAAGCGGCTGTCCCTGCTCATCGCACTCCATCAACGTCGCCATCAGAATCGGCGTTTCGTCCTGATGCAGCCAGCGCGCAGGATTTTCGCGCCAAATCACGCCCAGCATTTCCTGGTAGCGATAGGGGGCTTCGGCCAGCGCGGCGTAACCTTGATGAGCGACATAGCCTGCGGCCGGTTCGCCCAAAATCACCGCCCCGCTTTGCTGCAACGTTGCATCAGTGGCGAAGACATTTTGTAACCAGCGCGAGGCCAGCGGGCCCGCCGCGATGTATTTGCCAGGAATGCCGCGATAGCAGGAGGTGTTGTAGATCGTCAGCGGCAGTTTGATATCCAGTCCGCCCTGACGGCTGGCATTGGTCAGCGTGCGCAGTGACTGCTGTGCCAGCCACCGATCGCCAAACTCGCCCAGCGAGACCATTTTGCCAGTGGCCAGATCCGCGACAAAATCGAGTGCGATTTTTTGCTGCCATTGCCAGGGATGAACCGGTAACGGCAGCCAGCTGTCGTCCAGTCCCTGTGCCTGCCAGGCCTCGGTGAACCGGGCGTATTCGCCGTCATCCATCGCGGCATGCAGCAGTTGCTGGATGTCCAGCGCGCTGTCGCAGCGCCAGACCAGATGCTCACGCTGAACCGCCAGCCAGTGCAGGCGGAACGTGTTCAGGTATTCCGGGGCGTAGCGCGCCAGTGCCGCCAGTCCCCAGCCGCGTCGGCCTTTGTTGAAAACAAATTTGGGATGGCCGCTGAGCAGGCACTGCAGGCGGTCGGCATCCAGATCGATAAGCGCGTCCGCGCTCATTCCCTGACGCGCCTGCATAAGCTGAAGATCGCCGCGCAAGGTGGCGTAGAGATCCTGCATATGCTCCGCTACCGTGGCATCGCTCATCGACAGCACCGGCTGTAACTGGCAGAGCAGGGTCTGGGCCAGTACCGGCGTATCCGCACAGCGCAGGCTTTGCGCATCGATCCATAGCCAGCCCCAGATGCCGCGTTCGGCGGTAAAGTGCCACTCAGCGCCCGGCAGGCTGATGCAGTAACGGTTATCGCCCTGCGCCTGGGCCTGAAAGACCTGCTCGTACTCCAGCTCGGCCAGCATTTTCGCCACCAGCTGACGGTTCACGGTTTCCCATGCGTGCGGATTCATCACAGGCCCACCTCGCTGAAGAAGCGGGCACGCCGGGTCATCACCAGGCGAGAGCGCTTGTGAGGGAAGTCGAACTCTTTAACGGTGGCATAGCCCGCAGGTGCCAGATGACGGAACAGGCGCTGATTATCAGCGCGTGGCTCCAGCACCAGCCGCTGGGTGTGCGGGTTATCCAGGAACAGGTAGTGGCTGATACCGCGCAGCCAGCTCTGTACATAGTGCGGTCCGCGCCACTGCGATTCGCCCACCAGCAGGTGCAGGCCGCGGTCATACGGCTGCCAGCTGTAGTGGCGTCCGATACGGTCTTCGGCGGCCCAGTAGATTTCAAAGTAGCTGAAAGGCGCATCATCAAAGCAGCCAATCAGCGGAAAGGCATAGCTGCTGGTGAGCTGGCGTTGCAGGTAGGCGGTCTGCACCGCCAGCGATCCGCTCTGCTCCCAAAAATAATCCACGCGCGGATCGTTCATCCAGCGGGTGAACATCTCGGCATCCCGCGCAGGATCGGCCACGCGGAAACTCAGCGTCCGGCGCACGCGCGGATCGTAACGGCGATAGACTTCGCCTTGAGGACGCGGCGGACGCTGGGGGAAGTAAATCTCACGTTCGGCATCAAAGACCATCTCGCCGGACGCCTGCTGACGCGGCGTGGACAGCCACAGCGGCAGTTGCCAGAACGCCTCGCGGTGCACGATATCGCTTTTCAGCGCGGCAAACAGGGCCAGCGCCTGCGGCTCTTCCCGCCATTCGGCATAGGGCAACACAATGGCGGAAAGCGACGGAGCCGCGATAAACATCTGATCCAGCGCATCACGCAACCAGCCTTCGGCAAGCGGGCCGGTATAATGCAGGACTGCACTGTTGTCCTGTCCCCAGCCCAGATTCAGGGCCTTACCAGACTTCTCGCAGCGCAAACCGTGGCCGCTGTGAACAATCGTTGCCTGAGACATTTAGCGCACCTGGGACAGAAGAGGATTGGTGAAGTTGAAGTAGATTACCGACGGATCGACGATGGTGTTTTCGTTGTGATCGTGCAGGTAACAGAAGAAGTTGCCTTTCACATTCCAGTGCGGACTTTCCAGCACGTAATCGAGACAGTCCGTGTGCGTGACCTCGCAACGCAGCGCAGACAGCGCATCACGTACGCGCGCCATCAGGTGCGTTTCGCTGTCCATGCCCGCCGCGCCCAGTGCCGCCGTGACCGCGAACGTGGAATTCACTAACAGGTAATAGGGGAAATAGCGCAGCAGCTGTTCGCGGCTAAAGACGTTTTCTGCCTGCGCTTCGCTAATCTCATCCAGCCAGCCTGCGGCGTGCGGCATAAAGGCGCTGCCCTGGCAATCGCGATAGATCAGGCCAACCGGCAGGTCTTGTGCCATTTCCACCAGGATATTTTGCTGATGCGCTAACAGCACCAGTCCGTAATCGGCTTCGGCCGTAAACAGCGGTTTCAGCACCTGCTGGCAGTATGCGTCCACCCAGGCATGGGCGGCCTGTTGTTCGCTGATACGCAGGCGCTGGCTCAGGCGCTTAACCGCCGCCGTCAGCAGTGCGTCGCCGCCGTCCGGCGCGGACTGCGTCAGGGAAACCAGCACGTTGGTCTGACTCTGCGGCTGGTCGACAATCAGGTTTTCACGCAGGGCGAACAGGCTCTCTTCCCTGATCGTGCCCTGCATATCACGCAGCCCGGCCCAGCCGTCTTCCTGCATCACACGAAACGTCGGGAAACGCGCCTGCATCGCCTGCCAGCGCGCGGTCTGCGCCAGCCGCGCCAGCCGCATGCCGCGTTTGACTTCTTTCACCGATAAAGTGCGGACGGAGTTAGTGAGTCGCACGCTCAGCGAGAACTTGATCATGTCACGACTGGTCGCGCAATAGAGCGAGCGTGATGACGTGGTGGGCAGCCAGGATGTTCCCGCCTCACCCAGATCCTGTAGCACTCCTTTCTCCATCAGTTGCTGACACCAGCTCTGCTGCAGCAAATAGTCCGCCTGCCAGGGATGCAGCGGGAATAACCACCGCTGGTCCGTCAGCGCATGCAGCAGCTGCGGTGCGTTCTCGGCCGCAAAACGCGTCAGGCGCTGCTGTAAGTTCAGTTTCAGGCTGTCGCCCGCCAGGTAGTCTTTATCCACCGCGAACCAGCGCAGCGGAAAATGCGGGGCAAAATCGGGCAGGTAGCGTCTGGCCTGCTGCGGCGTGAAAGGTTCGTGCGATTTGGGGGCAGGATGGAAAGCGTGCCCGACCAGCAGCGCCTGTTCGGCCTCGGCAAAATTGAGTGCGTTTTCGCGCAGGCCGCACCAGTCATGACGGGACGCCGCCGCTTCGCGGGTGTGGGCATGACTTTGCATTACGCGCTGGTAAAACGCCTCGCAGCCTGCGACGGGCAGCGCGTGCTGGTGTTGTAACTTATCGACAATCAGCCTGGCGACGGTTTCAAACGCCACCGGCTGGCTGCCACGCTGCGTCACCAGCCGGGCCGGAAAGACAAAACGGTGGTGCTGCGTCGGAGAAAAGTAAGCCACCTTAAAGTGTAAGGTCTGCTGTTCATCCAACGGGATCGTCAGTTCGGCGGGGTCACCCTGGCTCAACTGCCAGTCCCTGGTTTCACGGATCAGGGCGTTCAGGAAGCATTGTGCCGCCACGTCCCAGGCCCCGTCATGCGTTGATTGTATCATTATCAAACAATTTCCAGTCGTTATGATAATGCGAATTCTGCCGATAACAGTTCTCATTATCAACGACAATTGTTAGAATTGGCAGAATAAATTTTACAAATACATACAACAAAGATACGGGTTAGCAACATCGTGACATCTCCTGAACTGGCCATGACGCAAAAAAAAGCGTTAGCAAACTGGCCTTTAGCCATCAGCGCCGGGTTGCTGGGTGTGGGACAAAATGGCCTGCTGGTCGCGATTCCGGTGCTGGTTGCTCAGACCAGCCTGAGCCTGTCGGTGTGGGCAGGACTGTTAACGCTCGGCTCCATGTTGTTTTTGCCCGCGTCGCCGTGGTGGGGAAAGCAGATTGCCCGTCAGGGAAGTAAACCGGTGGTCCTGTGGTCGCTGGCCGGTTACGGCACCAGCTTTTTGCTGCTCGGTCTGGGCTGTGCGCTGCTGTCTGTGCAGGCCGTCAGCGCACCGATTGGATTAGGCATATTAATTATTGCCCGGGTTTTTTATGGTTTGATGGTATCGGCCATGGTGCCCGCCTGTCAGGTATGGGCGCTGCACCGGGCGGGCGAAGAGAAGCGCATGACGGCGCTGGCGACCATCAGCTCCGGCCTGAGCTGTGGCCGACTTTTTGGCCCCCTCTGCGCAGCCGGAATGCTGGTGATTCATCCGCTGGCCCCGCTGGCGCTGTTGGTGGTGGCGCCGCTGCTGGCGCTGGCGCTGTTGCTGCCGTTACAACGTTCGGCCCCGCAGCCAGCGGTGACGCGTAAAAACGCCCGCCTGCGCCCTCATTGCCTGCCCTACCTGTTATGCGCCCTGCTGCTGGCGGCCACCGTCTGCCTGATGCAACTGGGGCTGTCTCCGGCGCTGGCCCGACAATTTGCCGGGCAGACGGCGGCGATAAGCCATCAGGTTGCCTGGCTGCTGAGCGTTGCCGCCATCGCGTCGCTGAGTGCGCAGTTTCTGGTGTTGCGTCCGCAGTTACTGACGCCGCTTTCACTGCTAATCAGCGCCGGGATCCTGATGGCGCTGGGCCTGGGCATGATGCTGACCACGCCGCTCTGGCTGTTTTATGTCGGCTGTGCCGTGATGTCGTTCGGTGCAGCGCTCGGCACACCCGCCTATCAGTTGCTGCTCAACGACACGCTGGCAGACGGCGCCGGAGCTGGCTGGATCGCCACCAGCCATACGCTGGGCTATGGCTTGTGTGCCCTTCTGGTGCCAGTGATCACGCACTCGCACGGCGAAGCCGCGCTGATTGCCGCCGCACTCACTGCCGCCATGCTCTTTATTGCCCTGTCGGGGCTGATCTGGCGTTCACGATCAGCCTTATCGGCTCATTAACCACAAGGAACGACGATGGCTGACGTCCCTGCTTACCGCCTTTTTGAGGTCAAACTGGCCCGCAAACATCACCTTTCACCTTCGATGCTGAGCCTGGTGTTTAACGGGCCCGACGTGGCACAGATGAAATCGGATGCGCCCGACCAGCGGATTAAGATTTTGCTGCCTGCCGAAGATGGCAGCCTGCCCGACCTGCCCAATAACGATGAGTGGTACCAGACGATTCTGTCGCTGCCCAAAGCGCAGCGGCCGCTGCTGCGCACCTATACGCTGCGCCACCTGGATGTCCAACGTGAGGAGCTGACCATTGAGTTTGTCAGCCACGGTACAGAAGGTCCGGCCTCGGCCTGGGCCATCAACGCGAAACCGGGCGACAGCCTGGTAATCGTTGCGCCGAATGCGGCTTTTGAGGCCGACAGCGGTGGCTATGAATGGACGCCGCCAGACGGCCTGCGCAATGCGCTGCTGATTGCCGATGAAACCGCCTTGCCTGCCGCGAAAGGCATTCTGGAATCGCTGGCCCGCCAGCCCCATCCGCCCCGGGTTCAGGCTTTTTTTGAGGTGCCGGATGCTGAGGATTGCGTCGATTTACAGGCGTACGCGTTTGCCGACATTGTGTGGTTGCCCCGCAAACCTGCGTTTGCTTCACATGGTGAATGCCTGATCGCGGCAATTCAGTCCCAGGTCAGCGTACCCGATGGCGGCCAGCAGCAGGCCGTGCAGGAAGAGGAAGACGGTGAGTTACTGTGGGATCGTGCGCAGGCGCGCAACAATGAATTTTACGGCTGGGTGGCCGCCGAATCGACCGTCGTGAAACTGCTGCGTCGCCATCTGATTGGCGAGCGCGGCGTTGATCGCGAAGCGATTAACTTTATGGCGTACTGGGCCAAAAAGCGGGCACACTAAGCGTCTTCTTAAGCGCATTTTATTCAGGGAAGCCAGCATGATTTCAGGACGTTGTTTATGCGGAACGGTGGTATTCAGGCTGACACAAAAGCCCAGTCATTTTTACCGCTGCCACTGTTCGCTGTGTCGTCGCCAGACCGGCACGGGCCATAATCTGGCGACGATCGTTAATGCAGACCACTTTCGCTGGTTGGCCGGTGAAACCTTTATCGCCAGCTGGCGTCGCCCGCAGGGATACCGCAATGACTTCTGCAGGAACTGTGGATCCACCGTGCCGAACGACTTACGTGACCGGCCGCTGATCTGGCTGCCGATTGGCCTGCTGGATGACGATCTTGATCTGCATTGCGCCGGCGACTATTGCCTGGACGATGCCCTGTCGTGGAGCGGTCATCCGGTTGAAAACCGCCATCAGCAGGCTCCTGACTCGCTGGATGCCCTGCTTCACGCCCTGCACGTCACACCGTAAATCCAGTCCGCCGCGTAACTGGCGCACGAAAGCTGTGCCGTGGCGGATCGTCTGCCCGGCCCGTGGCGCCCGTTACAGTACGTCCGTTTGCGGTGCCGTTTTCAACAGGTCAAGCAAGGTCGCGATGGGCGGATCCAGCATGATAATGTCTTTTTTAATCAGCAGATGCAGCGTGGTGGCGCGGCGCACCCCATGCCGAAGCGGCAATATCTTCAGGATGCCCTGTGCCAGTTCGTGACGGATGCGCTCCTGCGGAATCCAGCCATAGCCCACCTGATGCATTACCGCTTCTACCGCCGCGTCAATGGTTGAGAAAGACCAGTAATCGCCACTGCTGCTTTCATTCTGCACTGTAAAATGTTCGCGATCCGCAATGCGAATCAGCGGATACCGCGCCAGTTGTTCCTCATCCAGGTCTACGCCGCATTGATGCAAGGGGTGATCGCGGTGCGCCACCGCGACAAAATCCACGTTCATCAACCACTCGCCCCGCCCGGCCATATCCTGACGCTGGGTTACCACCATCACATCGGCCTCAGCATAATCGGTATCGGTTTCGAGCACTTCGGTGAGATTAATTTGCGTGTGTGGGTGGCGTTGCTGAAAGGTTTTCAGGACAGCGAACAGGCGGCGGCGCGGAAAGATGCTGTCCACCACCAGATCCAGTTTGGTTCTGACGCCGCTGCGTATGGCGCCCGCATACGCCTCCAGCGAATGAAACGCCTTAAGAAGCGGCCGCACCTGCGCCAGCAGCAATTCACCGGCGGGCGTAAGTACCGCTTTGCGCCCCTCAATGTGCAGTAAGGTGATGCCAATACGCTGTTGCAGCATGGCAAGATTGTAACTGACTGAGGACTGGCTGCGGTTGGTCAGGTCGGCGGCTTTTGCAAAGCTGCCTTCTTTCATAACTTTATCCAGCAGGCTCCATTGTTCCAGCGTGGTTTTATGCATCATCAATCCATTTTTTGAATGGTTTTCATCATAAATTAGCGTTTTTAATTCATAAAGTGAATGACTAAGCTGGGTTCACCAACAGAGGAGAACGAAAGATGAGCAGCTTCGACAAACACAATCTTGACGGTTTCACAGGTAAACATCTGGTTTATACCTACGACAACGGCTGGAATTATGAGCTGTACATTAAAAACGAAGACACCATTGATTATCGTATCCACAGCGGGATGGTGGGTAATCGTTGGGTCAAAGACCAACACGTTTATATCGTCAGAGTCGCGGAAAATAGCTATAAAGTGTCCTGGACCGAACCTACCGGCACCAGCGTCAGCCTGATTGCCAACATGAGCGACAAGCTGTTCCACGGCACCATTTTCTTCCCACGCTGGGTCATCAATAATCCTGAACGTACCGTCTGTTTCCAGAACGACCATCTTGACGAAATGGCGAAATACCGCGATGCGGGCCCAACCTACCCAATTGAAGTGATCGATGAGTTTGCCACGATTACCTTTGTACGGGATGCCGGAAAAAATAACGAAGACGTGATTGCCTGCGCGGCAAGCGAGCTGCCGGCGAATTTCCCTGAAAACTTAAAATAGTCACCAGGCAGGAAAGGGGCTAAGCCCCTTTTTGTTCACCAAGACGCACACAGCAATACAATTCCGCCAATGCAAAACGGCCCGGTTGATCTTTACTGGCGGTTATCCCTGACCGGTTCCTTTCCCTTATCACGCCTCTTTTATCCTGTCCGGACACCCACCTCTGTCCGTACCCTCTCCCCGTACACCTGGCGCAAAACAGATCTGTGCACAGAACTTTTATGTGCCTCACACGAAGCCGATTGATAAAGACGGCAGATGCCGTCATCCTGCTTTAAAAGCCGGTAAGCACAGTTCGTCAGCTGTGTGAAAATAGCCTGTGACAGTCGTCAGCAGAAGATATTGCCCGGCCACCGCAGCGCGACCACGTTATTTGCGCTGAGGCGCATGGCGTTGCAGGTAAAGCGCAATCGCGGTCGTTCACCTGAGAGCGACGGTGAACGCTAGCTGGAACAGGGCGTGTTTAAAGCACGCATTGGCAGAGCACAAGGAGTCAACGGTAATGCATATCGATCTGGACCATTTTACGCCGATTCAGAGTCTGGCAGGTGGCCTGCTGATTGGGGCAGCGGCGGGTCTGTTAGTGCTATTTTGTGGCCGCATCGCCGGTATCAGCGGCATTCTGGGCGGCCTGCTGAAACGTCAGTCGGCTGACAAGCCGTGGCGGTTCGCGTTCATTGCGGGCCTGGTGTTGTCACCGCTGGTGTTTCAGTTATTCAGCGCGCTGCCCGCTATCGACATTGACGCCTCATGGGTACGCCTGGTGCTGGCCGGCTTACTGGTGGGCCTGGGCGCGCGCCTGGGCTCGGGCTGTACCAGCGGTCACGGCGTCTGTGGTTTATCGCGACTGTCGCCGCGCTCACTGGTGGCGACACTGGTCTTTATGTTAACCGCCATGCTTACCGTCGGCATGATGGGTCACGGGTAAACATCAGGAGGCACGATGGTCGTTTTATTTTCTCTGCTTAGTGGACTGTTGTTTGGCACGGGTTTGCTCGTCAGCGGCATGGCGAATCCGGCGAAGGTTTTGGGTTTTCTGGACATTACCCGCGCCTGGGATCCCTCTCTGGCGCTGGTGATGGGCGGCGCGGTTATCGCCGGGCTGGTAACGTTCTGGCTGGCTTCCCGACGCAAGCGGCCCGTCTTTGAGGAAACGTTTTATCTGCCTGGCAACCGCACACTGGATAAACGGCTCATCAGCGGCGCGGCCCTGTTTGGCATCGGCTGGGGACTGGCGGGCATCTGCCCCGGCCCGGCGCTGGTCCTGCTCGGCGGCGGCGTGCTCAAAGGCATTGTCTTTGTCCTGGCGATGCTGGCAGGTATGCTGCTTTTTGAGTGGCTCGACAGCCGCACGTTATCGCGTGGTCAGTAATCCCAACTGGCCATCATGAAAACGTTCAGATGGCCACATGGCGAAGCACGGCCTGATACCGTCCCCGTTTCGTGAGCCCTGTCCGTAATCTTGCCCTGATGGAGAAACGGAGTGGCGGCAGCACGGGATCGGTTACCTGAACCACGCTTGTGGCCTGCCGCTGAACCGGATCACCCCGCCAGCGAGGAGCGGTAGCGCAGCCTGGCGGGCAAAACGATCTGCCGCTCCGCCAGGTCCTGCCCCTGAATCATTTGCGTGATGACCGAAAAGCACTCCTGCGCCAGGCGCGGCACATCCTGCTCTACGGTATCGATATGCAGTGACAGCGAGTCATATAAATAGTGATCGTCGAAACTGGCGATATGGATATCACTCTCCAGCAAATGGTGCTGGCTCATGTAGCGCAAAACCCCTTCCAGTAAGCCACAGGCGGCGGTAAACACGGCTTTCGGCGGCCTGCCTAACCGCGCACAGAGCGCGGCAAACATCTCATAGCCGCTGCTGGGGTGGTAGTTGCCCTGGATAATCCATTCCGGTCGCGGCGTGACGCCCGCCCGCGCCAGGCCCTGCATAAAGCCAGCCAGCCGATCTTTCGTCGGTGACAGGCGCGGCTGCCCACCCAGAAAATAAACCTCATCAGGATGCGCGCGCGCCAGACGTTCTACCAGCTCGGCAGTTGGCGTTAGTGAATCCGTTATCACCAGCGGCAAACTGCTGTTATTTACGTGGCGGTCAAACAGCACGACCGGCAGTTGCTCGCTCAGCTTCAGGTAGTCGCTGTCGCTCTGCTGACTGGAGGCGACGATCAAACCATCCACCTGACGCGAGACCAGATTGTTGACCACCAGGGTTTCCTGACTGGCATTTTCATCGGTGCAGGAGATCAGCAGTTGCAGACCCGCTTCACGGCACAGGTTTTCCAGCGCGTGAGAAAACACGGCGAAACCATAGTTGGTGATTTCAGGCACCACCAGCCCCAACGTATGGCTGCGATTTTCACGCAGCAGACGCGCGTGGATGCTGGGCTGATAGTGATGTTGCTGAGCAAGGGCCATGACGCGTTCACGCGTTTCCTGCGCCACGCGCAGTTCTTTACCGCGTCCGTTAAGCACCAGGCTGGCCGTGGCTTTTGACACCCCGGCCAGCGCAGCGATATCACTGATGGTAACGCGCTTTGTTTTTTTCACGACGGTGCTTCGGTTAAGGAAACAAGGGCTTATTCTACCATGCAGGATCGTAACGACCAGTAGCAGGCCGTGACTTCTGCGCTACCGCGCAGGCGTAACTCCGCCGGATGCGTGGGAAAGTAACGGCTACTCATCACGCCTTCTCCGTCATTGATAAAAATCTCTACGCTGGAGTGGTCACACAAAATATGCAGTTTGTGCGCCCGCCCGTTCCAGTGGCGGTAAAGCCATTCGCCGGTTTCCAGACTGCGGCGCGCCAGGCACAATGCATCCGCATGCCAGGTCAGCAGCAGTGAACCGGCGAAATCCAGCGTGATCCCGCCGCCTGATTCCAGCATCAGCTCAAGCCGTTGTGCAGCGAGTAACGGAGCCTGACTGGCGTTGCCGTGATAGCGCTGCGTCTCGCCGCGCAACGCCTGCAGTTCCGCCACCGGTTGCTGGTACAGTTTACCGTCGCGCGCGCTCAGTTCCCGGATACAGGTCATTTGATGAATCCAGCCGAATTTCACGGTAGGCTGATGCATCTCCTCCCCGTCCGGGACGCCCATCCAGCCCACCAGCAGCCGACGACCATCCTCGGTCAGCGTGGTCTGCGGCGCATAGAATTCAAACCCCGCATCCAGCTCAGTGAACCCCCCGTGCGTATAGCGGGCGTTTTCATAATCCAGCGTGCCGCTGAGACAGGCGCAGGGATGGCTGTTCAGAAAGCGTTTCTCTTCCCGTTCAATGCCCTGAGGACAGCAGATCAAAAACGTCGATTCTCCCAGGGTGAACATGTCCGGGCATTCCCACATATAACCGGCTTCACCCAGTCCACCCAGACCGCTACCGGCAATTTCGCCGAGGTTTTCCCAGTGGCGCAGATCGCTTCCGCGCAGTAGCAGGACTTTGCCCTTGAGCTGCTTGTCCTGCGCGCCCAGCACCATGTACCAGTGTGCGCCATGACGCCAGACTTTCGGATCACGAACATGGCCGGTGTAGCCCGCCGGCAGGGGAAGCACCGGCCCCAGCTTATCGAATCCCCCGTCAGGGTTCTGCACCGCCAGGCACTGCCAGGCGGTACGGGAGCCGTCGGCAAACTTAACGTTGCCGGTATAACACAGGGTTAAGGTGCCATTATCGTCTACCGCGCTGCCTGAATAGCAGCCGCTCCGGTCGTACTCTTCGTCTGGCAGCAACGCGACAGGTTCATGCGACCAGTGCAGCAAATCCGCAGAGCGCCAGTGGCCCCAGCATTTATGCTTATGCTCACAGCCCAGGGCGTTCCACTGGTAGAACAGGTGATAGTGCCCGTCGAAATGGATAAACCCATTGGGATCGTTAAGCAGCCCGGTGACCGGCGCCAGGTGCCAGCCCGGATAGTGGCTGTCCTCGCGTGCTTTAGGCTGGCCTTTCATTACCGCCTTCAGCATGGCGGGCAGCAGAGTGTTGTTAGCCATCATTCAGAGTCCGTTTTGTATTTCAGCAGGAAGGCGATCACAAAGGCGACGCTAAAGGCGATAACCATACCAATAATATAATTCAGCAGCGAACTGGCCTGAACGATCGCCATACCGGGTAAGCCCGTCAGGCCCACCGCCGTCATATACACTTTCATCGACACCACCCAGGCACCGCCGATGGCTCCCCCGATCAGGCCGGCGATGAAGGGCTTCATGAAGCGCAGGTTAATACCAAAGATGGCCGCTTCGGTAATGCCCAGCAAGGCAGAAAACGCAGAGGGTAAAGTAATCGCCTTGATTTTGGCATCCTGCGTTTTGAACCACACGGCCAGACATGCGCCGCCCTGTGCCACGTTAGCCATCGCCCATATCGGCAACAGGAAATTGACGCCGATAGACGGGTTACCCAGCAAGCCAGCTTCAATCGCGTGGAAACTGTGATGCACACCAGTAATCACGATAACGGAATACAGCCCGCCAAACAGCAATCCGGCCAGCCAGCCTGCATGGGCAATCAGGGTGCTGAGCACAAAGGAGATACCATCCCCCAATGCGCGCCCGGCCGGGCCAATGATGAGCAGTGCCACAAAGCCAGAGATGATCACTGTCAGGAAGGGCGTCAGGATCAGATCGAGCGCATCCGGGATGATGCGGCGCAGCTGTTTTTCCAGCAGACTCATAAACCACACGGCCAGCAGGACCGGAAAGACCGTGCCCTGGTAGCCAATCATCGCCACTTCGATACCAAAGAAGTTCATGGTATGGAAACCGGCCGCCACGCCCCAGGCATTAGTCAGCGCAGGATGCGTCAGAATACCGCCCAGCGTAGCGCCTAAGAACGGGTTACCACCAAACTCACGGGCCGCCGTAAAGCCAATCAGAATCGGCAGAATGATAAACGCCGCCGAACTGCACATATCCAGCATGATATACAGGGCGTTTTCCGGGTTAACCCAGCCATAGGTTTTGACCACGCCCAGCAGGCCCATCAGCAGGCCGGAGGCAACGATCGCCGGAATAATTGGGACAAAAATATTCGACAGCAACCGGGCGATACGCTGGAAGGGATTGAGCTTACGGGCCGCAATGTCGGCCGCTTCCGATTTACTGGACTCGCTGATGCCCGCTTCCGCCACAAACGCCGCATAGACTTTGTTGACCACGCCAGTCCCAAAAATGACCTGCAGCTGGCCCGCGTTGCGGAAACAGCCCTTCACACCGTCGATTTTACCGATCGCGGCGGTATCCGCTTTGGCATCCTCGACCAGCACCAACCGGAGTCGGGTTGCGCAGTGGGCTGCGCTGGCAATATTTTCTTTGCCTCCCAGCAGCGGCAGTAATGCGCGGGAGATTTGTACAAAATCCATAAAAAACCTCTGTGTTGTCGTGTAATGTTGTCAACCCGGTTGAAACGGCCCTACAGGGCCGCCCGATCAGAACCAGGTTTCCATTTGTACGCCGAAGTTCCATTCACCGCCGGCTTCAAAGCCGCTGCCGCCAAACGCATCGCCGCGCGCATAGTTGTCCAGTCGGTGATCCCAGTCCATCCAGGTGGCGAAAAGGCGAATTTCCGGACGTTTCAGGAATTCCCCTACGTTGCTGGCTTTCAACGTAGGCGCAACGGTCAGTTTGTAGAAGTTACCACTTATTGCGCTACGCTGATTGAAGCCTTCCGGACGCAGATCCATATATTGATAGGTGGCTTCGTACTGCATTTCGAAATTCTCCGTCAGCCCCTGAATCAGGCGCATGTTGGCGGTCGCCCACTGATAGCTGTCGCCTTTGACGTAACGATCTTTACTGCTCTGCGCCAGCACCGCCGGAGCGATATGCCAGCCGCCGCCCAGTGGGGTGATCCCGTAGCTGGCCAGACGCCAGGTATCCGCATCCGGCAGCAATGCGCCGTCGGACCCAATGGCTTTGACCTCTGCACCTAAGCCGTGACCATACAAGAGCGCGGTTTTCGCCGTTCCTTCACGCAGACCATAAAAGCTGTCGTTGTGCAGCCCCACCAGGGCATGCAGACCGGTATTCGCAGCATCGCCTTTCACTTTCAGGCCATTCACGTCCAGCCGATCGTCATTGTCTTTGGCGCGCATACCGCTGAGCATCAGCTGGAACGGGCCGTAATAGTTGTTGGCTGTCAGAATGTAGTTCTGTGCGGTGTTATCGTTGTTTTCGATATCACCAAAGGTGCGCCCGTAGAGCGACAGGTTGCTGTGAGCCTGATCGCTCCACTTCATGTCGTAAATACCGGCACCGGTCCCGGCGAGGAACACGACGTCGGAGTCGATCCAGTGAATATCGAAATTGTCGCGGTCAAAGCGTTTCCCCGCCCAGACGGTGGTGTCTTTGAACGCGCCCGTAAAGGTGGGCAGTTGACCGAGTTCCACAAACGCCTGCCGCAGGTTGAGATCGCTACTGGCGGCCGTCCAGTCGTTATAGGTCCGCTGACCGTCGGCCAGCATGGCTTTAAAGCGGGTGGTCGCCCCGTTTTCCAGCGTTTGTTTATGTTCCAGATTCAGTTCGACATAGGTATCCGGTTCGTTGCCTAAGCGCCCGACATGCCCACCGGTTTCCCCTGCCGGCGTCACGGTCGGGCCGCCCTGCGTTTTGGCCGCCGAGCTGTTCATTAATAAGCCAGAACGCGCATAGCCGTGAAATTCAAAGCCCCCGTCATCACTCGCCTTCTGTTCCAGTTTCGCCGTGCGCTGTTCCACCTGGGTGGCAGTGGCCTGGGTTTGCTGTTGTGCGCTGGCAAGCTGCTGGGCCTGTTTTTCTGCTGAAGCGGCCTGTTTTTCTGCGGCGTTTGCGCGACGTTCGGCGGCGTCAGCACGCTGCTCAGCCGCCTGCAGGCGCTTTTCCAGCGCAGCCAGCCGGGCTTCGATACTGCTCATGCTCGGTTCCGCAGCCAGAGCCGGGCCTGCGCAGAGCAACAATCCAACGGTTGCAGCAAGTCTCTTTTTTCTCATCGTTTTGCCATTCCAGAAAGGTTCAGGTCGTGGTGTTGTCATTTTGCTAAACCGGTTTAGGTTTTGGATAATATTGATCGCCGGATTTCCAGGCAAAGCAATTTGCTAAACCGTTTTTATGATTGTGAGTCAGTTCGCAAAACGACACGATGTGGTGGGAAAGGAAGCGGCAAAAAGCGGGAGCGCGGACAAAGCAATGGGCAGTCTCCTGCCCAGTGTTAAGGGGATAATTGTGCGTCAGACAGGCTGCCGACGTAACGCTGTCAGCGGCCCTGGCCCGCTGAGCGTGAAGACGGAAAGCAGCGTGAAGGCCAGTGCGATACAGCCCAGCACCAGATACGCGCCCTGGAAGCCAATGCTTTCGTACATATTGCCCGCCAGTACCGACATAAAAATCATCGCTAACTGCTTAAAGAAGCAGAAGCACACCAGATAAATCGTGGCGGAGAAGCGCACCTCAAACTGGCTGGTGATGTATTTAAAACAGCCGACGATCAGGAAAGGGATCTCAAACATATGTAATGTTTTCAGGATCACCACCTCCACCGCCGTGGTGGCAAAAGAGGAGCCCATAATGCGCACAGACATGATCATGCCCGCCAGCAACAAGGCATTTTTGCCGCCGATACGGTTAACGATGAGCGGCGCAAAAAACATGATGCAGGCGTTCAGCAATTCGCCCAGCGTGGTGACGTAACCAAAGACGCGCGTGCCCTGCTCACCCGACGTAAAAAACGAGGTAAAGAAGTTGGCAAACTGCTGATCAAATACATCGTACGTACAGGAAACGCCCACAACATATAGCGACAAAAACCACAGTTTGGGTTGCTTAAACAGCTCCAGTGCCAGCTTCAGACTGAACGCGGACTGGTTCGCCCCCACGGCCTGCGCCACCGTGGCAGATGAGGAATTGCTGGTGCGTGAAAAGAACAGCAGCAGCGCCAGGATCACGGCACAGCCAGAGCCTAACCAGAAAACAAACTGGTTATTAATGGTGAACATGATGCCGACGATAGAGGCGCACAGTGCCCAGCCAACGCAGCCAAACATACGGGCCCGGCCAAATTCAAAATGGCTGCGGCGACTGACTTTCTCAATATAAGCTTCAATTGCAGGTGCCCCCGCATTGTAGATAAAGCCCAGATAAATACCGCCCACAACCGAACCCGCCAGAATATTCACCTGCAGGAGCGGGCCAAATACATAAATAAAGAAAGGGGCGAACATCACCAGCATGCCGGTGATCACCCATAACAGGTGTTTGCGCAGCCCGAGTTTGTCGGACAGCAGCCCAAACAGCGGCTGGAACAGTAACGAAAACAACGAAATACTGGCGAAGATAATGCCGGTGTCCCCTTTGCTGATGTGATTAATATCATGCAGCCAGATGGGGAAGAACGGGAAATAGGCACCCATGATGAAAAAGTAAAAGAAGAAGAAAAGGCCAAACAACCAAAAGTTAGTATTTTTTAAATAGTACATAGCGGACTTCCTTATGCGAGAGTCAGGCAGGCCGGAGCCTGCCCGCTAAGTTACTTTTGTTGCCCCCAGGTAAACTGGTAGCCATAACGTCCGGCACTAAGCAGGAATTCAGGGGACACCGACGGACTCCAGGAGTCATCGCCGCCGACGCCCATATGGAAGCCATCAATGTTGAGCCAGGTGCCTGCTTCAGGCTGCAAAAGGTGACGATGGCTGGTGTCCATCAGCTGTTTCTGGCTGTAGCGGCTGATGTTGAACTGAAAGTCACCGCGCCACTGATGGACACCGTACCGCAGTTCACGCGTGCCACAGCGCAGGCCGTTCTCGGTGGGGAAGACATACGGCGTGTACATGTCGTCCAGCGATAAATCCCAGCGATCAAAACAGGCCGCGGTCAGGCGATCCGGGTAGTTTTCATGGGGACCCAGACCTAACCAGTTCACCCGATCAGCCACCTCCGCTAACTGGCAACACATCCCGATGCGGGCCGGATACGGCGTATCGCGGGCGACCTCGACATTGACCGTCACCTGCATCTCACCAAAGCCATCGATACGGTATGTTTTGCGGCTGACAAACAGGGTCTTGCCCTGGAACTGCCAGGCATGCGCGGTGGTAATCAGTACGGCATCGGTGAGCGTTTCCGCGCTGCACTGCAGGGTGATAACGTCCGCCTGGTAATGCCCCGCCGCTTTCCAGCGCTCAACCCAGGCGTTGGGATCGATACGGGTGGCCTCGCTGACACCGATATCGTTATCCAGTGGCGCGCGGGTGAACTGGTCCGTCAGCGGCGACAGTAACTGTGCTTTTTCATCAATCCAGTACTGCGTCAGTACGCCCTGCTCCCGACTGAACGCCCAGCGCTGGTTATTCACCACTACGCTAAAGCGGTCTTCGCTGCGCTCAAGCACCGGGGCGCTGGCGGCCACAGACGCAGGCGCGATATCAAGAATCGTCTCCAGCGGCCACTGCTGCCAGGCACTGATGTGTCCGGCTTCGGACCAGGCGGTAGGTTGCGGCTGCTCTACGCGCACCGTTAACCACAATTGCCCTGCGGATTCTGGCAGTGGCATGGCGGGCAGGGTAATACGCTGACGGCCCTGCGGTGCGATGTCGAGCGTGACCTCACCTGTCGCCAGCAGATTACCGTCCTGGGCCACGGACCAGTGCAGAATTTCATTGTCACTATGGCGGAACAGGTATTCGCTGGTGACCTCCAGCGTGCGCTCACTGCCGGGCAGCAGGCTGAACTGGAAGAACTGCTGTGCGTGGCGCGCTTCATACAGCGACGGATGCGGCGTCCGGTCGGCAAAAACCAGCCCGTTCATGCAGAACTGACGGTCGTTGGGCGTATCGCCAAAGTCACCGCCATAAGCGGACCAGGCTTCGCCGTTCTCATCGTACCGAATTAAAGACTGATCGACCCAGTCCCAGACAAAACCGCCCTGCAGGCGGGGATACTGACGGAAGGCCTGCCAGTACTTCGCATAGCCGCCCAGGCTGTTGCCCATCGCATGGGCGTATTCACACAGAATCAGCGGCCGCTGCTCGCCCGGCATCGACAGCCATTTCTTAATCGACCATTTTGGCACCGCCGGGAACGGCTGGTCCTGATCGACGCGCGCATACATCGGGCAAATAATGTCAGTGGCCGCCGTGTTGGCGCCGCCGCCCTCATACTGCACCGGACGGGACGGATCTTCGCTTTTCAGCCAGCGATAGAGCGCATCATGGTTGGCCCCATGGCCTGATTCATTGCCCAGAGACCAGATAATAATGCAGGGGTGATTGCGGTCACGCTGCACCATGCGCGTAACGCGCTGGCTCATCGCGGGCAGCCAGGCCGGATCGTCACTCAGGCGATTCATCGGCACCATGCCGTGGGTTTCGATATTGGCTTCATCCACCACATACAGCCCGTAATAATCACACAGGCTGTACCACAGAGGATGATTGGGATAATGGGAGCAGCGCACGGCATTAAAGTTATTCTGCTTCATCAGCAGAATGTCCTGCACCATCGTATCGCGATCCATCACCTGGCCGTGGACAGGATGGTGCTCATGACGGTTGGTGCCGCGGATAAGCAGTGGCTGGCCATTGAGTAACAACAGGCCGTTCTCAATACTGACGTGACGGAATCCCACATCGCAGGCTTCCGCTTCAATCAGCGTACCGTCCGCCCGGTGCAACTGCACCACCGCCCGATAGAGATGCGGCGTTTCCGTGCTCCAGAGCGCAGGATTGTTCACGCGGAGGGACAGCGTTGTCCGATCGTTCCAGGCGCCGCGCTCGTCAACGATCGCACTGCCCAGTGGCGATGTCGCGTCCCCCACCAATTCAGTGCCTGCAAAGAGCTGTATGCTCACCTGTAAGTCGTCATCCAGCGTGCCGGCGACGCGCACCTCGGCGTCCAGCCGGGCACGGCTGAAATCGTCATTGAAATGTGTGCGGATACGCAGATCGCGGATATGGGTGGCCGGTTTGTGCAGCAGGGTGACATCGCGGAAAATGCCGCTCATGCGCCACATGTCCTGATCTTCCAGGTAGCTGCCATCGCTCCAGCGTAACACCATGACGGCAAGACGGTTTTCACCCCTGACCAGGTACTCCGTCAGATCATATTCCGAGGGCAGACGACTGTCCTGACCATAGCCAACCCAGTGGCCATTGCACCACACATTAAACGCTGAATTCACACCGTCGAATACCACTCGGGTTTGTCCTGACACCAGCCACCCGGCATCCACATTAAATGTGAGCGAATAACATGCTGTGGGGTTTTCAGTGGGAACGAAGGGGGGATTTACCGGGATGGGATAGGTGACATTGGTATAGATGGGAACATCATAACCCTGCATCTGCCATACCGACGGCACGGCTATCGGCGCGGCTTCGGCCAGATCCTGCGTCCGCCAGCTCTCCGGTACGGCCTCGGGCGCGGTGAAATAAGCAAATTGCCACTCGCCATTCAGACATTTAACATGCGCTGACTGATGCTTCTCACGCGCTGCTTCTGCACTGCGCCAGCTGCAAAAAGGGGGATGGGCTTCCAGCCGGTTACGTTCGCTGATGCCAGGGTTTTCCCAGTCGCGCCGGGCCAGTACGGCAGCCAGTGAATCTCTCTCCAGGGCCATGTTACTCTCCTGCGTAAAATTGTTATCCGCTCACATAAAAATGACATTACGAGCCAGGTCAGCGCTTGTAAAGCAGGGAAAGGCGAATGAGTGAACTGCCTCACAGCAAAGCGCATTCGGGCATAACGTAGCGTCGGGGGCCTGGCGAAGCAGGACAAAGCGGGCGCGGTCAGGCAACGTCGAAGCCGTCACAGGTCAGTGAAATCAGCCGGAAACCTGATAAGGCCAGCACAACGCGGTGAAATGATACGGCAGGAGAAGGGGGGCAGGTTCGGGTGCGTAATCCGTCGTGGTCGCCAGGGTGACGGAACGCGCGCATCTGGGCGTTCCGCCAACGGTCACCTGCCCCGTATGGGTTCTGCTGCCCGCCGGGCGGGCCTGCGCGCGGCGACAGTGGGCATTAGCCCGCAATCTGATGACGATAGGGCAGCGCCGTCATCGCGCCTTTGGCGGTCGTCGCCAGTGCGCCACATTGCTGAGCGCTGGTTAAGCATGCCGCCAGCTCCGTTTCATTGGTGGGCAGGCCTTTTTCTGCCAGTCCCCACAATAACCCCGCGACAAAAGCGTCACCGGCACCGGTGGTGTCCACGCTCACCACGGGCAACGTGGGATAGTGATAATGCTGACCCTGGTGCCAGACTTTTACGCCGGCTTTGCCCTGGGTGACCATCAGCAGACTGATCGCATAGCGTTCTGCCAGCATCTGCAGGCTGTCACCGCCCTGCGTCTCTTCGGTCAGAAAGGCCAGCTCTTCCTCCGACAGCTTGACCACATCTGCCCGTTGCAGCGCGCGGTTCACACAGTCACGTAACTGCGCGTCATCGCGCCACAGGTCGTGACGAATGTTGGGATCAAAGCTGACATATCCCCCGGCTTCGCTTATCCGCTGCATCGCCGTAAAGGTCGTGGAACGGGACGGTTCGGCGGCCAGCGCAATGGAACAGCAGTGAAGCCACTCGCCCGGCTGAAACGGCGGCAGATCGCCTTGTTCAAGAAACAGGTCTGCGCTGGGCCGGACCATGAAGGTAAAAGAGCGTTCGCCCTCATGGTCGAGCGCGACCACGACCGTTGACGTGCGATGCGCGCTGTCCAGCGTCATATACGCCGTCTCAACCTGCTCACTGGCCAGCGTTTGCTGCATAAAATGGCCAAAGGGATCGTCCCCGACCCGGCCGATAAATCCGCTCTTGCCCTGCAAGCGGGCAATGCCGACGGCCACATTGGCGGGCGCGCCGCCTGCACACTGAATTAAATGCCCCGGTCCGTCCGGAAGCAGGTCCACCACGGCGTCACCCAGACACCAGACTCGCGCTGTCATCGTTCTCTCCTGCTCAGCTATAGCTAAATTTTACTAAACCGTTTTAGCATAGCAATGCTCAGCCGTCATCAATGTGATTTAGGCAGAGAAAACAGACACAGGGCTGACGGTCAATTGCCTTAAGCATTGTAGTAAAGCGATACAAAGTCACCGCCACCAGGGTTAAACCGGCGTGCTGGCAACTGCTACACTCATGACACTCCAAACACAAAAAGGCGAACCTCATCATGTCTGAACAACACTATCAGCCCGCTAAAGTCTGGAAGTGGGACCCGGAAGCCAAAGGTAACGGCGCCAAAACAAATCGCCCAACCGCAGGCCCAACGCATGAAAAAGCCCTGCCGGTCGGTAAACATCCTTTGCAGCTTTACTCCCTTGGTACGCCAAACGGCCAGAAAGTCACCATTCTGCTGGAGGAGCTGCTGGCGCTGAACGTAAATGATGCGGAGTACGATGCCTGGCTGATTAACATTGGCGAAGGCGACCAGTTCACCAGCGGCTTTGTTGATATCAACCCGAATTCCAAAATCCCGGCCCTGAGTGACCACTCTGCCACGCCGCCGATTCGGGTGTTTGAATCCGGTAATATCCTGCTCTATCTGGCAGAGAAATACGGTTATTTTCTGCCAAAAGACATTGCGAAGCGCACCGAGACGCTGAACTGGCTGTTCTGGCTGCAAGGCTCTGCCCCTTATCTGGGCGGCGGTTTTGGTCACTTCTATCACTACGCGCCAGAGAAAATTGAGTACGCCATTAACCGCTTCTCACTGGAAGCCAAACGTCAGTTTGACGTTCTGGATCGTCAGCTGGCCAATAACCGCTATCTGGCCGGTGATGACTACACCATTGCTGATATCGCCACCTGGCCGTGGTACGGCAGCATGGTGCTGTACAACCAGTACAACGCGGCCGAATTCCTGGATCTTCAGTCCTATAAAAATGTGGTGCGCTGGGCCAAAGAGATCGCCCAACGTCCGGCTGTAATGCGTGGTCGCAAAGTTAACCGCGTGATGGGCGATCCCGCCGACCAGCTGCGTGAACGCCATGATGCATCGGACTTTGATACCCAAACCCAAGACAAGCAGGCCTGAGGAGAAAGACAGTGAGTGCATATGTCGTATTTATTCGTGATAACACCCTGAATCAGGATGAAATGGCTGCCTACGCGGAAAAAGCGGGCAAAGCACGGGGTGACCATCCCATCAAACCGCTGGCGTTCTATGGCGAACTGGAAACGCTGGAAGGGCCTGAAGCCGAAGGCGTTGTGATTATTGAGTTCCCGACGACTGAGGCGGCGCATGCCTGGTATGACAGTCCGGAATATCAGGCGGCGAAACAGCATCGCCTGAAAGGCGCCAACTACCGTGTACTGTTAGTGAAAGGCGTGGACAGCTAACGGCCAGGGGCCGCTGTCGTCCTGCGGATCACGACGTCATCCTGACGGACCCGCAGGCCGGCGGCTGCCCACTTAGCCAGCCAACGTAACCCCTGCCCTTGTGAACCTCATCCCGGGATGGTTCCCCTGTCTTTAATCAGCTAAAACGAAACAGCGAAATCGCCTGCTGCAACGCGCCTGCCTGCTGCCGTTGCTGCTGCGCAACCTGAAGCGTTTCGGTCACATGTTTGACGTTATGCTGCACGCTGTGATCGATACTGCTAATACTTTGCTGAATCTGCGCAATGCTCTGATTCTGCTGGACACTCATCTCAGAGAGTTCACTTACCAGCTGTGACAGGCTGTCGATACTTACGTGAATGGCCTGCATGGTTTGCGCGGCCTGGTCAACCTGAACGGTGCCCTGACCGGCGCTGGAGCTGGAGGCATCCATCAGTTGCCGGATTTCCCGTGCCGCATTCTCACAGCGTAACGCCAGGGTACGCACCTCACTGGCAACGACTGCGAATCCGCGTCCTTCCTGACCGGCTCGTGCGGCTTCCACCGAGGCGTTCAGCGACAGGATGTTGGTCTGGAAGGCAATGCCGTCAATCAGTTCAAGAATGGTTTTTACCCGCCCCGACTCGACATTAATCTGGGCCATTGAGTGCATGGCCTGCTGAATATTCTCCTGGCCTTTACTGGCGACCTGGCGGGTTTCCCGGGCCAGATCGCAGGCCGTTTGCGCTTTGTCCCGCGCAAGACTTGCCGCCACGCTGATTTGTGACATTGCACTGGTCGCAACATCCAGCGCCTGCGCCTGCTCGTCAGTGCGCTGTGACAGCGCGGCATTACGAGACAGCATACTGTCTGATTCCTGCAGCAGTTCCGCAACGCCGTGGCTGACCTGATTTAACGTACCGCGCATCGTCCCCAGCGTCTGACTAAAGGTGCGGGCAAAGGGCGTTTCGCTCTGCTGACTGTCCGCAAACAGCGTCAGGCAACCAGGCTCGCGGTTAATGCGGGCAGCCAGTTGCGCCACTTCGCTGGAGGCGCGCAAATCCGCAGCCATCTGCCGGGCAATAAGCACCAGCATCGCGGTTTGCGCCACCACAAACAGTGAATGAAACAGCACCATCTCCAGACCTGGATGGTGAAAGACCACGATGCCAAACCGATCGTGCTCCTGCAGATAGTTGAATACCAGGTGATGCACCGCGCCCGTCGCGGCTGCCATCAGAAGCGGTCGGCTGTCGCGGTAAACCAGCAAGACCGACAGTAAAACAAACACCGAAAAGTGAAACTCGGTTTCGCCCCGGCCCAACTGAATCAGCAGCCCCGCAAACCCAATCAGCGTGAAGGCCAGCCAGAGTCGGGAAAACAGCGTTCCGTTTGCCAGCCATCCCACCAGCGTGGCGACCAGCGCCAGCGCGGTACCCACGGTTATGGCCAGCCACGTTGACTGATACAGACTGCCGACGATAGCGGAAATCACTACCAGGGCCCAGCACAGCATAACAATCAGCCTGTCGGCCTGCTTCGCAATACGCTGAGGGGAAACCCCCTCCCCGACGCGGGTTAAATCTGTATTCATAGGTACGCATCCACCAGAGGTTGCACCGCGCCTCAGACCTGAGGCGTGCCCAGAGTTGGTCGGCGCAACGGGCGCAGACACCTAAGATTGGTATCGACGCGTACCGTAAATACTTTATGGCGGGTAATGCATAACTGAGGGCGATTTTTCAAAACCTCACAGATTCGTTAACGATGCATCCATCTGCAAATTTTCCTGCAGAAAAGTCACAAACGCCGAGATGCGTGCTGGCGGCTGCCGCTGCGCCTGCCAGACGGCAAAAATATCGCCATCGGGCGCATGCCAGGCAGGCAGAACATGCAGCAATTCCCCCGCCGCAATGCTGTGTTTTGCGTCCCACCATGAGCGCAGCAAAATACCATGACCATCCAGCGCCATGCGCATCGCCACTTCCCCGTCGTTGGTCACCAGATTACCGCGCACCTTCTGGCTCAGGCTCTCAGCGCCGCTGACTAAGCGCCACAGAGCGAAGTCGCTGTCATGTTGCCTGAGTAAAATGCAGTTATGTTGCGCCAGCGCACGGATACTGTCTGGCAGGCCGTGCTTCGCCGCATAGCCTGGCGAGCAGCACAGCACACGCGGATTCTGGACCAGCTTACGGGCGATCAGCCGCGAATCCGGCGGCTCGCCTACGCGAATATCAATATCCACATGCGCATCAAGAAAATTCAGCGGCTGGCTGCTGAGCTGCAGGGAGAGGGCCAGATGAGGATGGAGGGCGGCAAAAGCTGACACGCAGGGTGCAATATGGCGACGGCCAAAGCCGAAGGAGGCGTTGATGTTCAGCGTGCCGCGTAACTGCGTCGTTTCACCACTGACCGCCTCTTCCAGTGCCGCCAGTTGCTCCAGCAGCGGACGTGCACCGTCCAGATAGCGCCGCCCTTCCGGCGTCAGCTCCAGCCTGCGCGTGGTGCGGCGCAGTAACTGTACGCCCAGCCGCTGCTCCAGCTGGCTTAATCGTTTGCTGACGGCCGCCAGCGATAATCCCAGCTCGCGCGCCGCCGCCGTTAAGCTGTCCAGAGAAGCGACGCGCAGAAAGAACACTAAGTCATCACTGGATGTGCGTGATTCTCTACTTTGACTCAACATGGGATTAACTTCCAGGCTAATTATTTACCTCAGGTGGAGAGTTATACTGCGCCGATGCCCGATCATTAATCAAGCTGCATATCGACAGCCTTCACCCACTGACGGGCCCCTACAACATCAACCTCAGAGGTACCCTGTGACAGAGAAAATTCATCGTATCGCCGTGATTCCCGGTGACGGCATTGGTAAGGAAGTGATGCCAGAAGGTATTCGCGTGATGAATGCCGCAGCAGAGAAATTTAATATTCCGCTGCAGTGGACGTGGTTCGATTATGCCAGCGCGGAATACTGGCAACAGCATGGCAAAATGCTGCCTGATAACTGGTTTGCTGAGCTGAAAACCTTTGATGCGATCTATTTTGGCGCGGTCGGCTGGCCCGATATCGTGCCGGATCACGTTTCTCTGTGGGGGTCGTTACTGCAGTTCCGTCGTGAGTTCGATCAGTATGTTAACCTGCGTCCGGTCCGCCTGATGCCCGGCGTGAAAGCGCCGTTAGCCAACCGGCATCCCGGTGATATCGACTTTTACGTCGTGCGCGAAAACACGGAAGGTGAGTACTCCAGCGTCGGCGGCACGATGTTCCCCGGCACAGAACGAGAAGTGGTCATTCAGGAAACCGTGATGACCCGGGTGGGCGTTGACCGCATCCTGAAGTTTGCCTTTGACCTGGCGCAGCGTCGGCCTAAAAAACACCTGACCTCTGCCACCAAATCAAACGGCATCGCCATCACCATGCCTTACTGGGACAACCGCGTTCAGGCAATGCAGGCGCATTATCCTGACGTTAAGGTCGACAAGTATCATATTGATATTCTGACCGCGAATTTTGTTCTGCATCCCGACTGGTTTGATGTCGTGGTGGCCAGCAATCTGTTCGGCGACATTTTGTCAGATCTGGGCCCTGCCTGTACCGGCACCATCGGCATCGCGCCGTCCGCCAATATTAACCCGGAAGGCAACTTCCCCAGCCTGTTTGAACCGGTACACGGTTCCGCGCCCGATATCGCCGGTAAAAACATCGCGAACCCGATTGGTCAGATTTGGTGTGGTGCGATGATGCTGGAGCATCTGGGCTACAAGGCGGCAGGAGATGCCGTGCTGGATGCCATCGAACGCACGCTGGCCGCAGGCGAGCACTTAACCCGCGACCTGGGCGGCAGCGCCAATACACAGCAACTGGGCGACGCTATCGCAGCGGCGCTGTAAGTTACTCCGCCAGCAGCACTACGCTGTCCGGATGCCAGCCTGGAGGCAGTGGCTCAGGCCGCTGAATCGCCAGGTGATGCAGGTGCAAATGTTCAACGCCGCGCGCGAACAGGCCCGGCAGCCCGCCCGGATAGCGCTCCACGCCGTACGCCTCGCCCGTGGTCACATCGACCCGGTACGCGTTGTCCAGCCCCATCCCGGTCGGTGAGTCCGGATTACAGGGCGGCCGAACATCGAACTGACCCTGTACGCCCTGCGCGACTGTCTGACGCAGCTGTAGCTGGCTGATGACGATGTCGCGGATCCAACCCGGCTGCGCCGCATGCAGGTTGATCGCCCCTTCTGCCACACCGCTGAGATGGCTGAACTGAACCTGTTCAACGATCCCTGGTGGCACCTGCGGATCGCGCGTGCGCACAGAAATAAACAGGGGATCGGCTTTGCCCCAGTGGCAGGCGGCAACATGGTGACAGTGAAAGGTGATGTGACTGAACAGGACGCGCCGTATCGCACCGCCGTCCCGCGAGACGATGCCAATGCCGCGGTTGGAATCAAATAGGCTGCAGCCGGTCACGGTAATATCTTCGACGTCATCCCAGGTTTCCGTGCCGATTTTAATCGCGCAGCTGTCGCTGCGCAGCAGGCAGTTGCTGATCGCGATGCGCCGGGCCGGACGGCGCAGGCTGCCAGGCTTCAAGGTCGTTTTAATGCAAATCGCATCGTCAGCGGCGCTGAAATAGCTGTTGCTAATCAACACGGCCTCGCAGCTGTCGATATCCAGCGCGTCCGTGTTGGGCAGCGTCATGGCGTTATCAATGGTCAGATGGTCAATGTGTACATGGCGGCAGCTGACAAGGTGCACCGTCCACATTGGGGCCTGGAACAGGGTAAAGTCCTTGAGCGTCACCTGCTCGCAGTCCTCAAAGACGATCATGCGCGGTCTGTCTGCCCTGGGCATGCGATAGCCCTGTTCGTCGGCCTCTGCCGCAAACCAGGCTTCGGCGTCGCCTTCTATACGGCCTTTGCCACTGATCGTCAGATTGCGCTGCCCCAACGCATACAGCAGGACGTTATGCGATTTCTCAGCACTGCTCAGCGTCTTCCATTGCTGATAATCTGCCAGGTGCCGGCTGGCAATCAGCACCGCCCCGGCGGCCAGATGCAGCTCAAAATTGGAAGGCAGATTCAGGCTGCCACTGCGATAACGCCCCGGTGGCAACGTCAGCCGACCGCCGCCCGCTTCAGCAATCTGATCGATCGCGCGTTGCAGTGCCTGCGTGTCCGGCGTTTCACCGTCCGCTGCCGGATGAAAATCAGCAAGAGAAAGATCCATTTTTCGGCCTCCGTCGTGAAGTGTGACCTGGTGGGGTTATTTCACCGCGCCTTCGGTCACGCCACTGATGAATTTGCGCTGGAAGAACAGGAACACCAGAATGAGCGGCATAATGACGATCATCGCCCCTGCCATCAGTACCGGGATATCGATGGTGTTTTTATTCTGAAAAAACATCATGCCAATCGGCAGGGTACGCAGTTCGTCTTTATTCACCAGAATTAACGGGATAAGAAATTCGTTCCACGTCCAGATAAATAGCAGCAAGGCCAGCGTGGAGATCGTCGGCCAGATAGCCGGGACTAAAATGCCCCACAGGATTTTGACGCGCGACGCACCATCCATCACGGCCGCTTCAACCAGCTCTTTCGGAACCTGCTGGAAGGCGCTGGCAATCATCAGCGTCGTAAAGGGCAACGAGAGCGCAATCTGCGGCAGGATCAGGGCCAGAGTGGTATTAGTTAATCCCATCCAGTGCAGTTCGTGATACAGCGGAATGATAAAGGCTTCACTTGGTAATACCATGCCCAGCGCCAGCATCGCCGCCACCAGCTTTTTACCGGGAATTTTCAGCATGGCAAAGCCAAATCCGGCCAGAATACCCAGCAAAATACTGCACAGCACCACCGGAATCACGACCAGCACGGAGTTCATAAAGTAAACGTTAAAATGCCCCTGTTGCCAGGCGGTCACGTAATTTTTGATATTCAGGGATGCGGGCAGCGTAAACACGCCCTGAAACAGCTCTGTCTGAGTCTTAAATGAGGTCATAAACGCCATCAGAAACGGCATGATGGTCAGCAACGCCACGACCCAGATGAGCGCACGAGAAATAACCGGAGTGCTTTTCATCAGTAACGCTCCTTCAGGGCCAGATGAATCAGGTAGTTAATCCCTAGCACAATCACCATGCTGAATACGGCGACCGATGAGGCATAGCCGAAGTAGTGCAGATCAAAACCCTGCTTATACATAAAGATATTGGTGACCATCGTGGAAGTGCCCGGCCCGCCCTGGGTCATCACATAAACCAGATCAAAGGCTTTTAAGCTGGCAATCACTGTCAGGAGCAGCGCGATACGCAACTCCGGGCGCAGGCCCGGCAGCGTGATGCGCATAAACTTACGCCGCCGCGACGAGCCATCCAGATCGGCCGCTTCCAGCAGGGACGGGTCCATACGCTGTAGACCCGCCATAAACAGCACCAGACAGAAGCCAAAGAAGTACCAGGTGGCCACCATGCCCACGGCAGGCAGTGCCCAGGTAAAATCCCCCAGCCACGACATTGCCAGCTGCGGTAAACCGACAGCACGCAGGAACTGATCGATCGGGCCAAATGCCGGGTTATAAAGCCAGCGCCAGACCACGCCCAGCACCGCCATCGGCATGATATAGGGCAGGAAGAACAGAATCCGCAGCACGCTGCGCTCGGTATTGTTGCGGGTTTCATACAAAAAGCTGCATAGCAGGAGTCCGACGCTGATCGGCAGCAGCGTATAAAACAGCATCAGGATGGCGTTGTTGCCCAGCGCAATCCAGAACACCGGATCGCTGAACATGCGCAGGTAGTTAGCGACGCCGGCAAAAACCGGCATGGATATGCCATCCCATTCGGTAAAACTGATTCCCAGTGACGCCAGCAGCGGCAATAACAGAAACAGTCCATAAACCAGCACGGCTGGAAGAAGATAGAGAAAATTGCGCCAACTGCTTTGATTCAACATAACCGTACTCGTCGTAGTGAGATCGACATTCAGGCCCGGCAGATATGCTGCCGGGCACCCGGCTTAGTGTTTCAGGGTTTTTATATAACGCTGATAGTTGTTATCGAAGTTAGTGACCATCTGATTCGCCGTGAGTCGTCCCGCCAGCAGCAGCTGTACGTTTTGATTGAGTTCGGCGTTCATCGTCGGGGTGGCCCAGTCCACATAGTGACCCAGTCCGTCATAGGCATTGAGCGTCAGCCAGACCTGATAGGCCTCGCCTAAGAGCGGATTGTCGGCCGGGATTTTTGCGTCTTTACTGGTGCTGGCGGGCAGGAAGCCCACACTCAGCCAGCGGTTTGCCATGCTGTCTGACACCATATAGTTGATAAATTTGGCTGAGGCATCCTGCTGCGCTTTGGTTTTTGCCATGCTGGTCATCGAGAAGGCCAGGTCAGTCCCGCCGACCATCAACGGCTGCTTCACACCCTCACCCGCCGGCATCGCGGCAAAGTGAATATCTTTATTGTCTTTAAACTGGCCCAGATACCAGGTGCCGCTGACCAGAAAAGCCGCCTGACCGTTCTGGAACAGCGTGGCGGCATCATCGTGGCCAATGCCCTGATAGCCAGGGAACAGGTAACCTTTATCGGCCCAGCCTTTCATCATCGTGGCGGCCTTAATCAGCTTTTCATCTTTGAACGTGCCGCCCACGTCATAAATCAGGTCATCCAGCGCTTTACGATCGTGACTTTCAATCTGCGCTTCCCACAAGGTGCTGAGCAGTTGCTGACCCATATTGCCGTCCAGCAGACCTAACATCATTGGCGGCGTGCCCTGCTGCTTCAGTTTTGCCATGGCGGCTTCCAGCTCGCTCAGGGTTTTCGGCACCGCAATACCGGCTTTATCCAGTAGCGCTTTGTTGTAATACAGGCCGACCATTTCACCGAGGCTGGCAACACCGTACAGCTTACCGCTGCCAAACTGACCACTGTCAGACCAGCGGTTACGCTTCAGAATGGAGTCCGGGAAGCGTTTGGTCCAGCCGTACTCGGCCGCATAGCTGTCCAGCGGCAGCAGCAGTTTGTCTTTTACCAGCGATCCCATATCGCCGCCGCCCTGGTTCACCTGTGCGATCTGCGGCCCTTCACCTGCGGTTAACGCCAGCTTCAGGGGAATTCGGGTATCTTCGAAAGAGTGCACGGAGCGATTAATGACGATGCCGGGGTTTTGTTGAGTGAATTCTTTAATGCCTTCATCGACTGCCGCCGTTTGCTGAGGATACGTATAGATATCCCACTCATTCAGCGTGACTTTGCTGTCGGCATGCGCAACGCTGCCCATCAGCAAGCCCGCCGCCAGGAGGCTACGAACCGACGTGCGAAAACGGAACGAACGAACTGAGGAATCAGACATCATGCTCACTTTCTCCAATAGAGGACGGGCATCCTTTCTTCACACGGTCTGCACTCCCGCAGACTGAAGCCGCATAACTCACCTTCTCATCCATAGTTACTTTAATAAAAAAATAAAGTCAAACACCGGGCCGGCGGAATTGCCAGGTTGTGAGCCTGCGCAAAAAATCAACCTGGCAGACCGCTTATCCGAATAAGCGCGGGGTGATAAAAAGAAATGCAGCGTAATATTCATGCTGATCTTTTCCGCAGCAGCACAATAATCCACCGCCAAAATGACGTAATAACCTGCTGATAAAAAATATGAAAATCCTATGACGCTCACATTTTTAACTTTTAATTTAAACGGGTAATCCGCGCAGGCCTTGCGGTAGCGCGCCACAAGGGCGCACGGAGACTGGTCTGGTCAGGCAGAGCGCGGGCATAACGGGAAGCCCACTGACAGCACGGTAATTATTCCATCTTGAAAACTAAGTCAGCTTTCATTAACGTGAGATTGTTCAATGACTGACCTGTGAGAAATGACGATGGTGAATCAAGGTGTCATTCGTCCGGCGACCGCGTCGGATTATCCCGCGCTCTACCGTATTTGTCTGGAAACGGCCAATGCTGGAAAAGATGCCAGTCACTGCTATTCCGACCCTGAGTATCCCGGGCAGCGCTTTGCGGTGCCCTATGCACGCTTTGCCCCGGATTTTGCCTTTGTGCTGGAGGTTGACGGTGAGGTGATGGGATATGTCGTTGCCACACCGGATACCGTCGCCTTTGAAGCGCAGCTTGCACGCGACTGGTGGCCCCGGCTGCAGGAGAAATACCGCGATCGCACACCTGTCGCCCCTTACGACAGCAAGATCCTTGACAGTATCCGTCAGCCTGAGCCTGCCGCACAGGCGCTGGTGACGCAGTGGCCTGCCCATCTGCATATCAATCTTCTGCCGCCCGTTCAGGCGGGCGGCTGGGGACGCAGGATGATCGAACATGAACTGGCAGCCCTGCGCAACGCGGATGTGCGCGGTGTCCATCTGGGCGTCAGCCTGCAAAATGAGCAGGTTTGCGCGTTTTATCAATGCCTGGGATTCAGCCATATCCTGCGCAGCAACGCCATCTATATGGGCCAGTTACTTTGATCAGGGGAAGCTTATGACCAGCCTGCGCTTACAGAACGTTAAGAAGTCCTATGACAACATCGGGGTGATTCACGGGGTCGATCTCACCATAAACAGCGGCGAGTTTGTTGTGTTTGTCGGACCTTCCGGCTGTGGCAAATCCACCCTGCTACGCATGATCGCCGGACTGGAAGAGATTACGGACGGAAAGCTGCTCATCGACGACAAAGACATGACCCGCCAGCCTGCCACCGAACGCGGCATTGCCATGGTCTTTCAGTCTTACGCGCTCTATCCCAATATGACCGTGCGCGGCAATCTGGCGTATCCGTTAGAGGTCATGAAGAAATCAAAAGCGGAGATTGCCCAGGCCATTGAACAGACCGCCGCGCGCTTACACCTGACAGAACTGTTAGACCGCCTGCCGCGCGCACTGTCCGGTGGTCAGCGCCAGCGCGTCGCCATTGGCCGGGCCATCATTCGTCATCCCCGCATTTTCCTGTTTGATGAGCCGCTGTCCAACCTGGATGCCGAACTGCGTCTGCAGATGCGCATTGAAATCGCCCGTCTGCATGCCTCACTGGGCAATACCATGATCTATGTTACTCACGATCAGTCTGAGGCAATGACGCTGGCCGATCGCATCGTCGTGCTGCGTAAAGGCAAGATTGAGCAGGTGGGCGCGCCGCTGAGCCTGTACAGCGATCCCGACAACCTGTTTGTGGCCGGATTTATTGGCTCACCGAAGATGAATTTCCTGCGAGCTGAGATTACGGCGACGCGTCAGGGCGAAGTGCAGTTAACCGTCCCTGATCTGGCCATCACGCAGCTGGTACTGAAGATTGAGGCGCCCTGCCATGAAGGTCAGCGCGTAACGCTGGGCATTCGCCCTGAACATATTCAGCCCGCTGCCGCCACACCATCTGCACAGCAATTTAGCGGAACGCTGTCCTTTGCCGAAATGCTGGGCCATACCAGCTACCTTTATCTGGATGTGGGCATTGAACAGATGCTGGTGGTAGAAGAACGTGAGGCTCAGCCACGTGAGTTGGGGACGGCGGTCAGGCTGGGACTGTCAACCGATCACTGCCTTCTGTTTGATGAGCAGGGGCAGCGTCTGCGCTAAACCGGATGGCGCCCCGGCGCCGTCAGATGACTTTTCCAGCTTCACCAGTGCAGGCCGCATCATCATACCAGCGGCCTGCGCGCCCCTCGTCAGGTCACCGGTTCTTCGTCTGCCTGTGCAGCCAGCAGGTCGAGCAGCATGTTCACGGCGAAACCCGCCGCGCCCAGGGCCCACATCCGGTTGGATTCGGTGAGAAACTGCAGCGGTGTCATATGAGGCGTAAGCTTCAGACGATAGGCCTGAAAGCTTTGGGTGATATGGTCTAAAAGAATACGCGAGGCCATATGCGGCTCCATAGCCAGATAAACGATATCCGGATCGTAGGCGACCGACAGGTTTGCCAGTGAAATTCCCAGCTCACGACCGGCCTCTTCCAGCGCCGCCAACACATCGGCCGTCGGACGCTGATCAAGCGCCTGCAGCGTTAACGGACCGCCCTCCTCATCCTGCGCCACACGTTGCAGAATGGCGCGGGACGAGGCCACATCCTCCAGCAGGCGCATCGAGCCATCACCGACCAGGCCATTGCCAATTTCGCCCGCTTTGCCGTGCCGTCCACGGTACAGTCGCCGGTTGAGAATGATGCCCGCACCGATGCCTTTGCCGTACGTGGCGATAACGGCAGACTGTGCATGACCCAGTTGCCCAAAGACCATCGTTGCCATCGCCATCGCGTTGGCATCGTTTTCGATAAAGACCGGCAGAGAAAAGCGCGTTTCCAGTAGCTGCGCAATGGGGACATTTTCCCAGTCGAGAACTTTAGACCGAATGCAGTAGCCGTTTTCGGCATCGACTAAGCCGGACAGGGCCAGGCCAATCGCGCCGACGTGTTTTTCTTCAACACCGCGTAAAAACCTGGCCAGCGCGTCGCCTAACTGACGCGGCGTGATCGCGCCCGCAGGCATCTGCTGTTCCCCCAGCAAATTGCCGCTGAGATCCGTCATGACGATCAGGTTACGTTCGGCATTCAGCTGGATTCCGATGACGCTGGCGCGATCGGGATTCAGCCCCAGCAAAGTTTTAGGCCGCCCCATTGACACCCGCCGCAGGCCAAGCTCCTGCACAATTCCCTGGGCGAGCAGGCGGTTGGTCGCCTGAGAAACGGTCGACATACTGAGTCCACTGCGAACCTTCAGGTCAGACTGACTGATGGGCGCATGTTCCACAATCAGTCGCAGAATGCGCGCGGTGACGTTGGGAGCGATCATAAAGTCCTCAGATTTGATCGTGCCATCATTAATGCGCCGTCCAGCGCATCGTATTGCGCAGCGACCAGGCGAGCCTGCACATCGCTTGCCAGCCAGGGCAAAATCGGGGTTGCCAGCCCGCCCATTAACGCAACCTGCCCCTGACTGATGGCGGAAAGACGATTCACCATCAAACCAATATCGTGAGCGGTTTGCCGCAGTAAGACGGTCGCATGAGGATCGTCTGCATGTGCCGCGGCGAAAACCTCGGGCACCACGCGCGCCCAGTCGGCCGGCATGGCATCGCGCGTCCACAGCAGCATGGATTCCGGGCTGTGATCAAAACGCGCCATCAGGCTGTGCGTCAATGCGGTACGTTCAACAATGGCTTCATGCGCCAGCAGCGCCAGTCGCAGTGCCCGTCGACCAAGCTCAGCGCCCGATCCCTGGTCGGAAAGCGCAAATCCCCAGCCGCCCAGCAGCGTAAAGCGTTCGCCATCCCATGCCGCGCCCTGGCTCCCGGTGCCGGTAATAAAGACCGCGCCCGGTGCCGCAGCATGCGCACCGGCGCAGGCGATTTCCACATCACTGACGACCTGCAGGGCCGCACAGTCGGGCTGCCATTGTGCCAGACGTGCCTGAACGGAGGCCACATTGGCCCCTGCTAAACCGGCTACCAGCGACGTGTGAGACAGCGCCTCGGGGGCCAGGCCGGCCTGAGACAGCACCGCCGCGATTAACTGTTCAACGCTGTTCAGTGCGGCATCGAACTGGGACCAGACGTTAGCGGGACCGCCCACAGCCTGGGCCAGGAGCGTGCCCTCGCTGTCGGTTAACCGTGCGCGACACTGGGTGCCGCCGCCATCAATACCAAGGAGATAGTGTGATTGCACGCGCTTCCTCCCGCCTTAACTCATCTCTATTCTGTAATCTGCGAACGATAGGTGAAAAAAACTTAAATCGCAATAACAAATAAATATAGGGAAAAAACAATAACTATTTTTTATTTAAAATCAGTTAAATAACAAAAAATACGTACGCAAATCACACAACCCGTTATTGACATTACTTTTTCCATCGTAATAAGTTGGTGGTCAGCATCTCAACCATAACGTCCGGTCAGCGGCGTGATTACCGTTGTCAGAACTCAGGATCAGGGGTTTCCCATGAAAGTAGGCATTATTGGTCTCGGCTTTCGCCTTTCTCACGTGGTTAAAGAGTTTCACAAAGCCGATCCCGCATTTTCGCTGGTAGGCTATTGCGATCCCGCACCTGCCGGGCTGCCGAATCTGCACAGTTTTGGTATCGATCCCGGCAAGGCGTTTGACTCCATTGACGCGCTGCTGCAGCACGGCGGCTTTGATTTGTTGCTGGTGGGCTCGCCAAACTTTATGCATCTTGAGCATGTCACGCAGGCGCTGGCAGCAGGTTATACCGTATTTACGGAAAAGCCTGTCGTGATCAATGAAGAACAGACGATGGCGATGGCAAGACTGGTGCGCCAGTACGGTGAAGACCGAATCCTGGTTGGGCTGGTGCTGCGTTATTCGCCGCTGTACCACGATCTGTTGGCCGCACGGGACGATCGTCGACTGGGTGAAATTACCTCAATTGAAGCCACTGAGCATATCAAGCCTTACCATGGCGCGTTCTTTCAGCGCGACTGGCGCAGGCTGGAAAAATATGCCGGCCCCTATATTCTGGAAAAATGCTGTCACGACATCGATCTCTATCAGGGATTAATGCAGGAACGTCCTGTGCGGGTTGCCAGCTTTGGTGGACGCAAATCCTTTACACCGCAACATGCGCCGCAGGGCGCAGTGAATGCGCAGTCTGAGATTTACCATACTAAACCGAGTGGCTGGGCGAGTACCGACGCGGTCTTTGACAGCGATGCGGACATCGTCGATTACCAGACGGCCCTGATTGAATATGCCAGTGGCGCGACGCTCGCCTTTCACGCCAACCTGAATGTCCCGGACGAGTTCCGTCGCTTCTGCGTGATCGGGACTGACGGCATGGCCGAGGGCGATTTTGTCCGTAACTATTTCCGCGTACACAACGCACGTACCGGCGAAAAAGAGGTTGAAACCATTTACAACGGTAATGCCTATGATGGCCACTACGGGGCTGATGCCTTGATGGCTGAAGAGATCGTGAAACATATTAAGCAGGGCACGCCGCTAAAAGTTTCTGTGATCGATGCACTGGAAGCGGGCCTGACGGCCATTAAGATTGACGAAGCGCGCAAAACCCGCAGCGTCATCGATCTGACCGAAAGCTGGAAAAATTTTGACGCCAACCTGGGAAAAACGGGAACGCCTTAGTTCCCTCCTGATCTTTTCTCCCCCGAGAGCATCAGGTTGATCGCTAGCATCACTGACTGGTACCTCACTCAAACCGGCCCTCTGGGCCGGTTTTTTTTTAGGGCAAAGGGAAACGTACCGTTTCTTACCAGCCTGCCCGCCGACACGAAAGGTTGCTGACAGCCTGTGCGTGAACGACGCTCCGCACCTGCGACGCCTTCATCAGGTTCACGCTGAGGCGCGCCAGTGTGGCTGCCTGCTTACAGGAGCCACATTCAGAGTGGCTCCTGTAAGCAGGCCATTCGGCGCTGCACGCGCCTTGCGGCGTCAGGGACCAGTCAGCCACAGCCCGGTTTCTTCGGGCGTTGAGGACAATGCCTGTACCCGCCCTGTCCGGCGTGCCATACCGTTTCGTACGCCCCTCAATTCGTCCCGCTATTTAGCAATCTGGTCGCGTTTTCTGTCACGATTATCACAATCATAATTACGTGCGAACGATAAAAAAAACCGATAACTCTGCTGCTAACTTTAGCCAGGAGAAAATAAAGCCATAACCGAAGCGGTAAGTCAGGCAAAAACACGACAGTTTATTCTGTGAATCTTAACTGCGGACTTTCCCGATTTCGTAAAGTTATCGCGTGTTGCTAAATTAACATGCGTGCAGTAATCACGTCTGGAAAAACCATTCAACGTTATAATTAGATGTCATATAAAGTTAAATGAATGCCTAATAAGAAGAGTGAGATAATGTGTTTGCCAACAGAATAGCGTATATTCATTGCCGTACTTCACTTTGTTAATGAAAAAATATAACGCACAGCAAACATAAAAAACGTTTCGAAGAGATAATGAAAAATAGCTTATATAACCCTTATATTACTGAGCCTATTCATCACGTCACGAGCCAGGTGGCCGGTATTTGCTATCATCTTCCCAATGCGGACTTTGCACGTCCTGAGAAAATGATACTTAATGACGACAACATTATTTCATTACACAATCACCTTGCAACTGAAGCAGCATTAATGATTATTCCGCTGTGCGATCGCCAGTTAAAGGAATGGATGAATCAGCCTGCGCGTTATTTACCTTTGCAGGATTCACGGGTGCGTATTGGTATTAATTATCACAGTCTTTTGCTTTACCGGGAAAGATTACTGGAATTAATTAACACCTATGCTTTCTGGCTTTTTGATTTCGCACCGCCTGGCGCAGAGTGGCATTTAGTCGAATCTTTTCCCTTTTCCGCAATTGTCCTGAGTGAAACCTTCTTTAATGACAACTATCGGAAATTTAGTTTTCCTTTCTTAATTGAATCGTTAAGGGAAAAAGGGGCCGAGATATTCGTCCGCGGTTATGATCCAACGTTAAGCGCAGAACAACTCGCAGCCGTGAACATCAGCGGCTGGCAATTACAGCGTTTATCGGGCGATCTCATTCCTTTTACGCTTTAACCTTTCCTGCGTTCGATTAGTAATGGATCATATCGAGATGAACCATTAACCCCTTCTAAAGTGTTGCCTTAGGTGCGTTGTTAAGAGTTTTAAGCCAAAAAAATCAAAACTCATACCAATTTTGCTATAACATTTAACACATCTGGATCATCGAGCTTAACGGAAGAGCCTAATTAAGAATGCCTTTAACTTTTGTACTTTATGACTGAAAACAATCTATCTGATTGTTTTCTTGTGTTTTATGGCAACGAAACGAGGTCAACATTATGGGGAAAAACTCCTCATCCTTTAGCGTGGTCCGTTTTTTAACGGTGCTGTTCGCCGTGCTAACGGGTGCGTTCATGTTAATTGGTGGTATCTGGTTAGCCACGATTGGTGGTTCCTGGTACTACATCATTGGTGGTGCAGCTATGCTGCTTACCGCTTTTCTGCTCTGGCGTCGAAACAGTGCTGCGCTGCTGGTCTATGCATTACTGCTGCTGGCGACCCTGGCATGGGGCGTTTGGGAAGTCGGTACTGACTTCTGGGCGCTGGCACCTCGCACCGATGTCCTGGTCATTTTTGGCGTCTGGCTGGTGTTGCCTTTTGTTTACCGGGTCTTTTATCGTCCAGGCAAAGGCCCATTGAGTGCGATGGCGGTTGCCCTGGTGGCCAGTGCAGTCGTATTAGCCTATGCCGTCTTTAACGATCCGCAGGTTGTTAACGGCGCCGTGCCTGCCACAGCAGATACGGCGACGCAGGCTCAGCCGTTGAGCAATGTTGCCGATGCTGACTGGCCAGCTTATGCACGCGATCAGCAAGGTACACGCTATTCACCGCTGAAGCAGATCAATCACGATAACGTGAAAGAGCTGCAGGTTGCCTGGCAGTTCCAGACCGGCGATATGAAAAAGCCGAGCGATCCCGGTGAAATCACCGATGAAGTGACGCCGATTAAAATCCGCGACACGCTGTATCTCTGCTCACCTCACCAGATTTTGTTCGCCCTGGATGCGGCAACGGGTAAGCAGAAATGGAAATTTGATCCCGGTTTGAAAACTGACCCAACCTTCCAGCATGTTACCTGCCGTGGTGTGTCCTACCACGAGTTCCCGGCAGCTAAAGATGCCGCGAATACGCAGCCTGCGCTGTGCTCGCGTCGTATCTACCTGCCTGTGAACGATGGTCGCCTGTTTGCACTGGATGCGGAAACCGGTGAACGTTGCCCGGCCTTTGGTAATAACGGTGAGCTGGATCTTCAGCACAAACAGCCGGTCACTACGCCTGGCATGTATGAGCCGACCTCTCCGCCAGTGATTACCGACACCACCATCGTGATGGCGGGTGCGGTGACCGATAACTTCTCAACCCGTGAGCCATCCGGCGTTATCCGTGGTTTTGACGTTAATACAGGCAAACTGCTGTGGGTATTTGATCCGGGTGCGAAAGATCCCAACGCGATTCCGGCGGATGAACACACGTTCACCATGAACTCGCCGAACTCCTGGGCACCTGCGGTCTACGATCCGAAACTGGATATCGTTTATCTGCCTATGGGCGTGACAACGCCTGATATCTGGGGCGGTAACCGCACCCCAGAGCAGGAGCGTTATGCGAGCAGCGTCCTGGCCCTGAATGCCACCACCGGTAAGCTGGTGTGGTCTTATCAGACCGTGCATCACGATCTGTGGGACATGGATCTGCCGTCGCAGCCGACGCTGGCCGATATTACCGATAAAGACGGTAACACCGTGCCGGTGATTTATGCGCCAGCGAAAACCGGGAACATTTTCGTCCTGGACCGCCGTACCGGTAAAACCGTTGTACCGGCCCCCGAAACCCCGGTTCCGCAGGGTGCCGCAAAAGGCGACCACGTCTCTCCGACTCAGCCTTACTCTGAACTGACCTTCCGTCCAAAACAGAATCTGACGGACAAGGACATGTGGGGCGCCACGATGTACGACCAACTGGTGTGCCGCGTGATCTTCAAACGCCTGCGCTATGAAGGTCCGTTCACCCCGCCTTCTGAGCAAGGTACGCTGGTGTTCCCGGGTAACCTGGGCATGTTTGAGTGGGGCGGGATTTCGGTCGATCCGCATCGTCAGATTGCGATTGCCAACCCAATGGCACTGCCGTTTGTGTCCAAGCTGATTCCGCGCGGACCGGGTAACCCGGAAGAGCCACCAGCCGGCGCAACAGGCGGTTCCGGTACCGAAACCGGTATTCAGCCGCAGTACGGCGTGCCGTATGGCGTGGAACTGAATCCGTTCCTGTCACCGTTTGGTCTGCCCTGTAAACAGCCTGCATGGGGTTATGTATCGGCGGTTGACCTGAAAACCAATAAGGTCGTCTGGAAGCAACGTATTGGTACCGTTCGTGACAGTGCGCCAGTGCCGCTGCCATTCAAAATGGGTATGCCAATGCTGGGTGGCCCGGTCGCCACAGCCGGTAAAGTGTTCTTTATTGGCGCAACGGCCGATAACTACCTGCGTGCTTACAGCACCGATACCGGTGAGCTGCTGTGGCAGGCGCGTCTGCCAGCAGGCGGTCAGGCGACACCAATGACTTATGAAGTTAACGGTAAGCAGTACGTCGTGATTGCTGCCGGTGGCCATGGTTCATTTGGTACCAAACTGGGCGATTATGTCATTGCCTATGCACTGCCGGACCAGAAATAACCTGAACCTGTAAAAACAAGGCGGACTCCGGTCCGCCTTTTTTATGCCGACCTTCCGCCCTTTCTGCCCTGCCGCCAGTTTAGCCAGGCGCACACGCCCACCACGAGGCTGGTCGCCAGAAAGACGGGCCGCATGCCCCATGCGCCGCCAATAAACCCGCCGAACACCGGCCCCGTTACCTGCCCGATATACTGCGCCGAGGTGGAATAGCCCAGCATCCGCCCCACCTGCGTGGCCGGAACAGTGTGACGAATAATGGCGGTAATACAGGGCATCAATCCGCCCAGCGCCAGCCCCATCAAAAAGCGCAGAGGCAGAAGTTGCCAGGCGTCGGTAATAAACGCCTGCGGAATGAGTAACAGCGCACAGCTCAGCAATCCGCCACTCAGTACGCGCCAGTGGCCGATACGGTCGGCCAGCCTGCCGGCATAAGGCGCGGAAAGAATGCTGCCCAGCGCGGCTGCCGCCATGACCACACCCGACATCAGCGTTATGGCATGCTGCTCATGTAAAAACTGGCCGATATACAGGGTAATGATCGGCTCAATCGACATGTTGGCAAAAATCAGCAGCATGCCTGAGAGCCACATCAGCCTGACGTTAACAAGCTTGTGCGGCGACGGGTCGTCAACCGGCTGAGACAGCTCCTGGTCGGTTTTTCGCACCGGCGGCCGCGCTTTCAGTAAAAAGGTCGTCGCCAGAAAGGCCACAAAGATGATCGCCCCCATCAGCCAGAAGGTCGCTCTGATCCCTATCAGCGGCGGCAGGACGCCACCCAGCAGCGGACCAACAATGTTACCGGCCATCATGCCGGATGCCAGCACACCCAGAGCCCATCCGGTGTGCGCTTTGGGCGTTTGTGCCGCAATCAAAATGGTCGAACCGGAGGCATAACCGCCCAGTAATCCCGCCAGTAAACGCAGCGCCACCAGTTGCCAGGCCGCCGTCGCCATGCCCGTCAGCGCCATGGCTACTGCCATACCCAGACTGGCGCGGATGAGCATCAGCTTACGTCCGTAGCGATCGGCCAGTTTCCCCCACAGCGGCGCGGTTAAGGCCGCACTGAAGAAGGTGGCACCATAGGCGATGCCCGACCAGCGCGCAATTGCAGCGGGCGTGTTGACGCCAAGCTGTTGCACATACAACGGCAAAAACGGCAGCAGAAGCGTCATCGCTACCAGTGTGGTAAAGGAGCCGAATACGCAAACCCACAAGTTGCGTTGCCAGTGTTCAGAGTCAGGTGCTTCCGACGCGGTTGCCATGCGATATCCCCCTTATGTTCAGGGATTCAGGCTACCAATGGTCACGAGACAACAACAGTGAGGGCGGGATATTTGTCTGCTGGCATAGTTTGTTGCTGTATTGCAACAATCAGCGACCACTGAGCTGGCTGATAAGCACATCACAGAGCAGATTGACCGCGGAAACCGCCAGACTGTCCTGATGCACCAGCAGGTAACTCTGCAAGCGATCCATCTGCCACTCTGACAGCACCTGCACAATCGTGCCCTGCGCCAAGGCTTCCTGCACCATGTACGAAGGCAAATAGGCAATACCCGTGCCTGCCAGCGCGGCATTCAGCAAAGCCATGCTGTTGTTAGCGCGAAAGCGGCTGCGGACATCCACCGCCAGGCGCTGTTTATCACGGCGAAAAGGCAGCGCAGCCGTATGTGCCGGACCGTGGAACATCAATAAATCATGGCGCGGTAACAGGCGAGGATGCGAGATAGCAGGATGCTGCGCCAGATAAGCCGGGGCGGCATACAGCCCCCAGTGGATATCGTTCAGTACCCGGAAATTGCCCTGACGTGGCGCATGAGCGCGGATGATAACCGCGACATCCACGCCTTCGCCCATCGTCTCGTCGTTGTTATCCGTCAGGCTGAGGTCGACGTTGATGTGCAGATGACCGCGCAGAAAGCGATTGAGGATGGGAACGATGCACTGACAGCCGAAGGTAACGGGAGCCTGCAGGCGCACATGTCCAACGGGATGTTGATGCGTCTCCTGAACAAACGCCTCTGCCCGCTGCATTTCATCCAGCATGCGCACGCAATAGGGATAGTAAGCCTGGCCTAATTCGGTCAGGGTCATCCTGCGGGTGGTGCGCTGCAGTAAACGGATCCCCAACCGTTGTTCCAGTCCGGCGATCTCCCGACTGATGTGGGATTTTGACACGCCGAGTACGCGCGCGGCTTCTGTGAAGCTTTTTAATTCAACCACGCGTGCAAACACCATCATGGCGATGAGGTTATCGCTGTTATTCATGGGCTTCCTGCGGACATCGCGGCACGCTGCCGCCGGGTGCAACATGGCAGGCGCGCCATGTATCAGGCGTTAAGCATAAAGGAACGTCAGGAAAGCTGACAACATTACGACGGAAAGGAGGCAGAACATCGCGCGGGCGATGTATGGACATTGCCACAAGCGATCAGGATGGCAATGTCCATACAGAGACTAACTGGCCATGGCGAGAGGAAACAACAAGCGATCCGGTTCAACACGGCGCTGGCGTCGTAACTGGCCGGGCGTCATCATAAAATAGTTTTTAAAGGTGCGCGTGTAGGCCTGTTGCGTATCAAAGCCGTAGTTCATCGCCACCTGCAGGATCGCTTCATTGCTGTTGAGCAGCGTCAGGGCCGATTCGGTCAGGCGGCGCTGGCGGATGTACTCGGCAAGTGAGAAACCGGTGTGCTGGCGAAACAAACGCTGTAAGTGCCAACGGGAATAGCCCGCCCGGCGGGCGACTTCGTCCAGATGCAGATCGTGTCCTAAATTGCTTTCTATCCATTCCAGCAAACTACGAATAAACTCGCGCTGATTCATGGTGTTCTCCTGGTTAAAGCAGATGTGCAGGAACACACTTTAGCGCGCTAAATTTATCCCTTAATTAGCGGAAAATTAGCGCAGAATTAGCAAAGCGATCCATGCCTGCACCGACGCCAGGTTTTGTCGCCTTCCCGGCCAGTGCGGTAAGAGTGCTGAGGCTGGTAACAGCAATAATTCTGCGCTAATAATCCAGCGCTACACTGGGATCATTTTTCTGGGGGACGTCATCCATGCGCGTGTTGCTGGTTGAAGATGATGAAATGATCGGTGCCAATTTACAGCAGGCGCTGGAAGCCGCGGGCTGGTCTGTCGACTGGGTACGCGATGGCGTGTATGCGCACAATGCCTGGAGCGAAGGCGGTTACAGTTGCGTGCTGCTTGACCTCGGTCTGCCTCGCGACGACGGGTTGCAGGTGCTCAGACGCGCACGTGGGCGCGGTGATGCCACACCGGTATTAATTCTGACCGCACGCGACACGGTCGCTCAGCGGGTGCAGGGCCTGGATTACGGGGCAGATGACTATTTGCTCAAACCCTTTGATCTGCAGGAAGTCATGGCCCGTATGCGCGCGATCACCCGACGCCACCATGGTTCTGCCGATTCGGTGCTGGGCAGCGGCGATGTTCAACTGGATATGTTGACCCGCGAAGTCCTGTACAAAGGGCAGCGTGAACAGCTCACCGCCCGGGAATATGCCCTGCTTTATGCTCTGCTGGAGCGGCCCGGTGCCATTCTGTCACGTGAACAGCTGGAAAACCGTATCTACGGCTGGGGCGAAGAAGTCAGCAGCAATGCCGTGGACGTTCTTATCCACGGGATGCGGCGCAAGCTGGATAATGATGTGATTCGCAACGTGCGTGGGCTGGGCTGGCGAGTACCGGCAATATGAAAATCTTTATGCGTTCATTACGAAATAAATTACTCAGTACCCTGCTGTTGATTCATTTACTGATGATTGGTGGCGTCGCCTGGTATTTTTTTAACTGCTACGGCGAAATGGTTGGCGTCATTAAGGACGAACAACTCGCCAAGCTGGCCGATGCATGGTCCGTTAACCGTGAAATCCCCCCGTTGATGCCGGTGATTGCGCCTGCGCATAAGATCAAAAGTGCCTTTGTCATTCAGCTGTGGGATGCGCAGGGCCGGTTACGATCCAGCTCATGGCCAGAGCTGCATGCGCCCTTACAGCCGGAAAATGGCTACAAAGACGTGCAGATAGGTGACTGCCGCGACTGTGAATGGCGTATTTACACCCGTTCCGGTCAGCCAGGCAGTGAGATTAAAACTATTCAGGTCATGCTGAACCTGAGCTACATGAAAGAGATGATGGTGCGACGGGCGCTGTCGGCGATTATTCCGCTGATTTTGATGATGCCGCTGTCGCTGCTGGTCATCTGGCTGGTCGTGCGCAAGATCACCCGGGATTTGCGCGTTGCCTCGCGAGAAATCGCCGCCCAGGATGCGCACCATCCCCACAGCGTATCGCCGGAACGGCTGCCCGACGAAATTCAGCCCCTGGTTGAGGCCTACAACTCCTTACTGGATAAACTGCGTGCCGCCTGGTCTTCACAACGTCAGTTTATGGAAGATGCCGCTCATGAACTGCGGACGCCAGTCACCGCCGTCACGCTGCAACTGGAAAATCTGCGTCAGCACATTCAACCCGGCGAGGCCAGCCGTCAGTTCGCTCAACTGGAATCAGGTGTGACCCGCACGCGCCATCTGGTCACTCAACTGCTGAATATGTCGCGCTGGGAAGATCAGTCAGTCGTCGCGCACCTCGAAAATATCGATCTGGAAGATGTGCTGAAAGAGAGTATTGAACAGCTCATGGTTGTGGCGGATAAACGCGGTATCGACATTGGCTTTAGCGGCACCACGCACTATCGACTGCAGGCCGGGCGTTCCGAACTTCGCAGCCTGTTTGATAATCTGATTGGCAACGCGATGTTACATACGCCTGAAGGCAGCATGGTCGATGTGCTGCTGCATCGTGTGGCGGGACAAACCGTTGTCGACATCGTTGATAACGGTCCGGGTGTACCGGAATCCTTTCTTGAACGCGCATTCGATCGCTTTGCCCGTTCACCCGACGTTAAAGCGCAGGGCAGCGGTTTAGGTCTGTCTATCGTGCGCAGCGTCGCCCAGAAACACCATATCGACGTTGCCCTTGCCAACTGTCGGGACGCACAAGGCCTGCGCTGCGGTTTTCAGGTGCGCGTTACCTTTCCCTGATTCCTGCCGATCGATTCGGAACCCGACAACGTAAACGGTTGCCCGGTTCCGTTCGCCACAACCCTATATTGTGACAATCATCACAATTATGATGAATTGTTATGCAACACATTTTGACAAATGTGATCAAAAGCTATTTTCTATCTCTCTGTTACAGGCACGCTACGCTAACTAAAACAGGCGGCCTGAGTACATTACTGCCCAACCTTTGGGATTGATTTCCAAACAGCACGCAAACGATTGTCTTGCGTATGAAAACCAGTGGTCAAATATAATGAAATTTAAAACGTTAGTTGCAGGTGCCCTGCTGGCAGGCTCCCTGAACGGTGCAGTGCAGGCTGCAGAAAACGATCCCCAGTACCTTTCCGACTGGTGGCATCAGAGCGTCAACGTGGTGGGCAGTTACCACACCCGCTTCGGGCCCCAGTTCAATAACGATGTCTATCTGGAATACGAAGCGTTCGCCAAAAAAGACTGGTTTGATTTTTACGGCTACGTTGACCTGCCAAACTTCTTTGGCGTAGGTAACAACAACGCCAACGGTATTTTCGACCACGGTTCACCGCTGTTCATGGAAATCGAACCGCGTTTCTCTATTGATAAACTGACCGGCACCAGCCTGGCTTTCGGTCCGTTTAAAGAGTGGTATTTTGCCAACAACTATATCTACGATATGGGCCGTAACAGCGCAAACCGCCAGAACACCTGGTACATGGGCCTGGGCACCGACATCGATACGCACAGCGATATCGGTCTGTCACTGAACGTCTATGCCAAGTACCAGTGGGAAAACTACGGTGCTGCGAACGAAGACAGCTGGGACGGCTATCGCTTTAAGGTGAAGTATTTCGTGCCAATCACCACACTGTGGGGTGGTAACCTGGGCTATGTAGGCTTTACCAACTTCGACTGGGGCTCAGACTTGCGTGATAAGACCGGGCCGATCCGTACCAGTAATTCCATCGCCTCCAGTCATATCCTGTCACTGGGCTACGAGCACTGGCACTTCTCTGCTGTGGCGCGTTACTTCCATAACGGCGGTCAGTGGGGAGACGGTCAGGAGTTAGGTTTTGGCAGCAGCGCGTCTGAAATTAAATCAACGGGCTGGGGTTACTATCTGGTGGCTGGCTATAACTTCTGATCAGTTTGTTGCAAGACAGGCACGGTAATTGACGGCGGCCTTCCCCCTGGGAAGGCCGCTGTTGTATGCGCCATCCAACGCCGTTGAACGGCATCACCGACAAATTACTCGTCTGATTTAACAACGTTAATGCGCCACGGAATATTGAATTTATCAATAAACATGGCGAAGCCATCAGACCAGAAAGTTTTTTGCCACGGTGTGGTCACTTTCCCGCCTGCCGACAGCTTTTCAAACCAGGCTTTACCCTGTTCTGCATCCGTGGTCGCCAGACTGACGGCATAGCCTGCGTGCTCTGACGCCGGTGGCTGGTCAGGATTACCGTCACTCATCATCAGTTCGCCCTGCCCGATACGCAGATGCGCATGCATAATTTTTTCAGGTGGCAACGGGGGTGCAGACTGGTCGCCAATCTGTTCACCCTGCTCCGGCATATCACCAAACGTCATTTTTTGCAGCAGCTGTCCACCTGTTGCCTGCAAATAGAATTCCATCGCCTCTTCACAGCGACCATAGAGAAACAAATAAGGACATACTTGCATTATTACCTCGATACAGGTGAGTAGAAACTTCCTTATAAAGAAGTAATAAGTGTAGACGACAGCGCAGAGAAGAGGATTCATAACGGCGCAAAGAATCTCCTTTCAGAGGATTTACCCAATCGCCTGAGACGTCTCCCCCGTTTTTTCAATTAAATCAATGCCTGGTACGCTAATAATGTTTACGTGTTAATAACCATATTATCTCACAGGCAATAGTCACCTTTATTTACTACTGCAAGGATTAAAATTAAACCTTAAATTACAATAACTTAAAATAAATAATAAATGAAATGTTCAGACAAATGCTGACAAGCGCACTTTCCTGCTTTGCACTTCCTCGTTGACTCAACCTATTAGTGGACCTGAAAACCATACCGCCGGCGTTAACGCATGAAATAACCGAAGCGGCAAGCGAAACGTCAACCTGATAATAGTGAATCAGTTGGTTCATTATTTCGCTTATGTTTTATGCACTTAATTCTGTGCTTATTTCGGTGCGTTCCAGCTAAATATTTAGCCCCAGGATGCCGATATATCTGTCCATAATCCCCCCTGTTCAGGACTGTGTTATGTCGTTAAAAAAATCATCACTGTTGGTGTTGTCTTTTCTGTTAATTCTTTTTCTTATCAGTATTTCCGTCAGCATCTGGTTACTGGCCCGCAGCAACGCGTCACTTAATGCCGTGAATAAAGAAATTCGTGTGGTGCTGTCGGTGATTGACCCGATCAACCACAGTCGTACCTTACGCGTCCGTCTGATGGAGTACATGAAAGAGACGGAGAATGGTGGCCCGCAGGGCGCCGCTTCACTGGACAGCGTAAAAAGCGTTGCCGCTAAAGCCGATGCCGCTTTCCAGGCTTATCTGAACGCGCCACGTATTCCGGGAGAAGAAGCGGAAGCAGAACGCTATCGTCAGGCTTACCTGGCCTACCGCGATCAGGGCATTCAGCCTTTAATCGCAGCGGCCGAGGCCGGGGACCAGCAGCGCTTTAAAAACCAGATCGCAAACGTCGTGCGCCTGGATCGCCAGTATGAAATTGTCCTGGACAAGGTGCTGGCACAACATGAAGCCTTTGCGAAGAAGCTCAATACGGATGCCCAGAGCAACTTTTCCTCTGGGATCCTGTTGTTAGTCGTATTTGGTGTGCTGTTTCTTGCCATTATCGTGGCCATACTGGTCTTTGTCAGACGCTATATTTTATCGCCGCTTGATCACGCCAAAGCCCACTGCAGCCAGATTGCCGCAGGAATTCTGGACAAACCGGTGCCGGTCAACACCGGTTCAAAGAGCGAGATTCAGCAGTTAATGACCTCTATGGAAAGCATGCGTACCGCGCTGACCGGCATTATTACCCGCGTCCGCCAGGCAACCCAGGCGGTCTCTTTCGCCTCGCAGGAAATTGCCAGCGGCAACGTTGACCTGGCCTCGCGCACGGAACAGCAGGCCGCAGCCCTGACCGAAACGGCCGCCAGTATGGAGCAGCTGGGCGCGACCGTGAAACAGAATACGGACAATGTCTTTGAAGCCTGCCGTCTGGCCAGCGAAGCCGTGAAGAATGCGGAGAGCGGCGAACACGTGTCCCAGCAGGTCATCGTTTCCATGTCAAAAATTAACGAGAGTTCGAAAAAAATCGAAGACATCACCAACGTCATTAACGGCATAGCGTTCCAGACCAATATTCTGGCGTTGAACGCGGCCGTTGAAGCCGCGCGAGCCGGTGAGCAAGGTCGCGGATTTGCCGTGGTAGCGGGCGAAGTACGCAATCTCGCCCAGCGCAGTGCGGTGGCGGCAAAAGAAATTGAAGGACTGATTGCAGAATCGGTGGCGACAATCCGGGTCGGCTCCGATCAGGTCAGCCAGACCGGTGAAGCGATGAATGCGATTATTGCCTCGGTCGGCCGGGTCAACGTTCTGATGGATCACATTTCGACGGCCTCCAATGAGCAGCATCATGGTATTAGCCAGATTGAAAAGGCGGTGACCGAAATGGACAGCGTGACCCAGCAAAACGCCGCACTGGTGCAGGAATCGGCCGCCGCGGCCGCGTCGCTGGAGGAGCAGGCGCAGTACCTGACGCATTCCGTGTCGGCGTTCCGTCTGGCTGACGCCTAATCGCCTGCCCGCCCCGGAAAAAAAGCGGGGCGGGCAGGGAAGTCTGTCAGGTGGTATCGACACCTGACTGGCTGTTATCGCATCTGACTTGACCTTATTTCTCTCTGCACCGCGTCAGAACGCTGACCGCCCATCCGATCCAGCCATAACTGGACTCTGCCCTGTTAAAAATTCACCACTATTCCTATCGGCAAGAATCAGAGAATTGATTATTCTGCTGCTTCCTGCTCGCGAACGGGCACCTGTTTCAAAGCGATTATTGCCTGTAGTGAGAATGGCCATCATCCTTACATGAGGTTTACTCTAAATGACACCAGCCTTGACTTCAGGGATGGCACCGACGTCTGCCTCGTCGACTGCCCATACCAGCTTAGCCGGGCGCATTGACGCGCTGCCCTCTTCTGGCGGTTTGTGGCGATTCATCTCGCTACTGGCGTTAGGCGGCTTTTTTGAACTCTACGATCTGTTTGAAACCGGCTATATCAGCACAGGGTTACTGGCCGCCGGCATTTTCCATGCGGGCAGCGCCGGTATTCTGGGCATTACCGATCAGGCCGCATTTGCGTCGGCGACCTTTCTGGGCTTATTTGTGGGGGCCAGTTTGCTTACGCCTTTTGCCGATCGGTTTGGCCGTCGGCTGACCTTTATCTGTGCGTTAGCCTGGTACGGATTTTTCTCGTTACTGATGGCGTTTCAGCACAGCGCAGAGATGGTGATTCTGTGTCGCTTTTTGGTCGGTATTGGGTTGGGCGTAGAACTGGTAACCATCGACACCTACCTGAGCGAATGGGTGCCCACGCATCTGCGTAACCGGGCGTTTGCCTTCTCCTTTTTTATTCAGTTTTTATCGGTGCCAACAGTGGCGCTCATGTCATGGTGGCTGATGCCGCAACATATTCTGGGCCTGGAGGGCTGGCGTTGGGTGGTCATCGCGGGCGCTGTCTGCTCGCTGATTATCTGGCTGGTGCGTAAAAACCTGCCGGAATCCGCCCGCTGGCTGGCCCAGCAGGGACGGCATGAAGACGCCCATGCCGTGATGTCGGCCATGGAAAAACGCTGCGGCATCGTGCCCGGCCAACACCTGACGCACTCACAGCCTGCGGCAGCCTCTGACACGAAAAGCCGCTTCCGCGACATCTGGGCTCCGCGCTACCGTAACCGCACCCTGATGCTGGTGATAATGAACTTCTTCCAGGCGATTGGCTTCTACGGCTTTGGTAACTGGCTGCCTGCGCTGCTGTCCGGGCAGGGTACGTCCATTACCCATAGCCTGCTGTATGCCTTTTTTATCACGCTGGCCTATCCCATCGGCTCGTTGATTTGTGGCAGCTTTACCAGCCAGCTTGAGAATAAATGGCAAATCGTCCTTTCTTCGCTGATGACAGTGGTGTTTGGTACGCTGTTTGCCCTGCAGACGAACCCGGTGTTGCTGGTGATATGCGGATTTTTGATCACCTTCTCTAATGCCTGGCTGACCTGCAGTTATCATGCTTACCAGACCGAGATTTTCCCGACCGCTATCCGCGCCCGAGCAGTAGGTTTTTGCTACTCCTTTAGTCGGTTATCGACCGCCTTTAGCAGTCTTCTGATCGGCGTGATTTTGCAGCACACCGGTACGCATGGCGTCATCGCCTTTATTGTATTGAGCATGCTGATGGTGATGCTGTCGGTGGGCGTTTTTGGTCCTAAGACGCGCGGTGTGACGCTGGAAAATATTTGATCGTGCAGCCTTCCCCGGTGGGGGAAGGCTGCAACGTACGTGTTACTTGCCTTCTAACACCTTGATATCTGCACTGCCCTGACGATCTTTCACATCCTTGCACAGGTCAGCCACCTGCTTCGCGGTGACCGTTCCCGGTACGTTATTGCCCCAGCTGTGACGGATGAAGTTCACCACGTCCGCGACCTGTTGATCGTTCAGACGCCAGCCAAAGGCAGGCATGGTAATCGTTGACGGCGCGCCCTTCACCCCACGCAGCTCGCCTCCGACCAGCACAATGTGAATCAGCGAGGTCGGATCGTCCGCCATCACCACCGGGTTGCCGCGCAGCGCGGGATAAAAGCGTGTATAACCGCTGCCGTCCGTTTTATGGCAGGCCGCACAGCTGTCGACATAGGCCGCAGCGCCTGTCTGGCTGTCATCGCCTTTCCATAAGGCCTTCGCGGTCGCGTCATCCACGCTAAAAGCCACCTGATGCGGATCTTTCGCACCCAGCGACTTCAGGTAACGGGCAATCGCCGTGATGTCGTCATCCGTCAGGTGCTGCAGGCTGTGATCAACCACATCCACCATGCCGCCAAAGGCTGAGGTGTGATCGTTACGGCCATAGCGCAGGAACTGGCGCAGGTCATCCTCACTCCAGCGGCCCAGGCCGTCACGGTTGTCCCCGCGCAGGTTGCTGGCGGTCCAGCCATCAATCGGCGCACTGCTGCCCGCCAGATAATCGTTACTGTCGGCGTTGGTTAACGCTTTCTCCTGCATGGTCACGCTACGCGGCGTATGGCAGGCACCGCAGTGACCCAGCCCTTCTACCAGATAACGGCCTCGCGCCAGCGTCGGATCCTCCTGCGCGGCAGGCTGGAACGCTTTTACATCCGGTGCGAACAGGTTGCGCCAGATCGCCAGCGGCCAGCGCATCGACAGAGGCCAGGGGATATCGCTCGCTTTGTTGGCCTGACTGACAGGGGCGACGCCATGCATGAAGTAGGCATACAGCGCCTTCATGTCCTCATCGCTGACCACCGCATAAGAGGGATAAGGCATGGCGGGATAGAGCGTATCGCCATTTTTCGCAATACCGTGCCGCACGGCTTTCTGAAAGTCATCGTAGCTGTAATCACCAATCCCGGTCGATTTATCCGGCGTGATGTTCGTTGAGTAGATCGTGCCAATCGGCGTGGCCATCGGCAAGCCACCTGCGAAGGGCTTGCCGCCTTCACTGCTGTGGCAGGCGACACAGTCGCCCGCGCGGGCCAGATACTCGCCGCGTTTTATCAGTTCGCTAGTGCTCTCATCGGCCAGGGCAACAAAGGAAATACCGCCCAGAATCAGGGCTAAAATGCCGTTTTTCATCGCCATCATCCTTATGCCTGCACCAGAGGGCCTGGGTTTTTCAGATACTGCTCGCGAATCGCTTTCGCTGACCAGTAAGTCAATGCCGCCACCATACCGGTGGGGTTATAGCCGAGTCCCTGAGGAAACGCCGATGCGCCAGGCACAAAGACGTTAGGCACATCCCAGCTTTGCAGATAGCGGTTAACCGCGCTGGTTTTAGGATCCTCACCCATAATCGCCCCGCCGCTGATGTGGGTGGTCTGGTAGACGGTGGTGTCGAAATGTGTGCCGGGTTTTTTAGCCCCGCCAATGATCATTTTCGGGTTCATGGCTTCGGCGATTTTATGCATTTTCCCCACCATAAACTGCGCCATCTTGATGTCATTTTCCTGCCAGTCAAACGTCATACGCAGCAGTGGCTGACCGTAGGCGTCTTTATAATTCGGGTCCAGATCCAGATAGTTCACGCGGTAAGACTGGTGCGCACCATGGGCATCCATAGAAAGGTGGTGCGTGTACGTATCGGCAACGGCGGCCTTCCACTGGCTACCCCAGTTAGGTGTTCCCGGCGGGGTGGGCAGACCCGAGATGGGTTTGGTGCCCGCCTGATTGACCCAGAATGGCGATCCACCGACAAAACCGTGCGGCCCGTGGTCAAAGTTATCGGCGTTGAAATCATCCACGCCGACACCGGCACCGCCTGCCCCAATAAACGGGTTGGTGGTGGTGTTTTTGTCGAACAGCGCTTTCAGCGTCGACAGGTTCTGGTAGGCAAAGTTGCGTCCGACCGTGCCTTCGTTAGTGATCGGGTTGTAAGGCTGGCCAATGCCGGACAGCAGCATTAAGTGGACATTGTGGAACTGGAAGGCTGACAGGATGACCAGATCTGCCGGTTGCACATGTTCACGCCCCTGCGCGTCTACATAGGTGACGCCGGTAGCGCGTTTCTTATCGTCCGTGAGGTTGACGCGCAGCACATAAGCATTATTGCGCAGCTCAAACTTTGGCTCCTGACGCAGCGCAGGCAGGATATTCACATTGGGTGAGGCCTTGGAATACATATAGCAGGCGTAACCGCTGCAGTAGCCGCAGAAGTTGCATGGTCCCATCTGCGCGCCATAGGTGTTGGTATAAGGACCTGAGGTATTCGCCGAGGGCAGATCGTAAGGATGATAGCCTACTGACTCGGCGGCCTGGGCAAACAGCTGTGCTGACCAGGTGCGCTTTTGCGCGGGCAACGGAAAGTTGTCAGAGCGATCGGGCGCAAACGGGTTACCGCCTTTGTCTTTGCCGACAACCTTACCCTGAATACTCCAGGCACTACCGGAGGTGCCAAACACTTTTTCTGCTTTATCAAAAAATGGCTCCAGCTCCTGATAGTCCACGCCGAAATCCTGAATGGTCATCCCTTCAGGAATAAACTTTTTACCGTAGCGCGCCTCATAGTGGCTGCGAAGTTTTAGCTCAACCGGATCGACCCGAAAATGTACACCTGACCAGTGCAGTCCTGCGCCACCGGTGCCGGTGCCCGGCAGGAAAGCTGCTAACTGGCGATACGGCACGGCAGTCTGTGACGCATCATGACGGATAGTGACGGTGCTTTTGGACAGATCCTGGAACAGCTTTTTTCGGATGTTATAGGTCAGTTCATCAATCGACTGTGGATAGGATCCATCGGGATAGGTATCACGATGCGGACCGCGTTCCAGTGCCAGCACATTCAGACCGGCCTCGGTCAGCTCTTTGGCCATAATGGCCCCTGCCCAGCCAAAGCCGACAATCACGGCATCCACTTTCTTTAATTCATTTGCCATGCTCAGCTTCTCTCTCCACGAATCGACACTGACGGGAACGGATACCGTTCACCGCGCTCTACCCAGTCCATAAAATCGGCGCGGGCGCCAGGGAAGTTGATGAGCTTCCAGCCCACCATGCCCTGATTGCCACCGTGGATCGGATCGCTAAAGAAGCCTTCACGAGTGTTTTGCAGGAGATAAGAGAAAAACACGTTGGCGGGGAGCTGGCTGAAATGGGCCTTGCCGCTCTCCATCGCCTGAAGCGCCGCATCCTGCTGTTCAGCGTTCAGTTGGGCAAAGACCTTACCGTACTGCTGCCGGCTATACTGGTCGGCGTCGGCCAGGCCGAGACGGTAAATCTGCTGCGGTACCAGCGGCAACTGATAGCCCATTTCTTTGGGGAGATCCGGGTTAAAGGGGCCCTGCATATACCAGTTGGCCCCGGTGGCATAAGGCGTATTCATCTGGCGATCGATAAACTCCGGCACGCCCGCTTCCAGCGCGCCCGGACCGCGTTCATCGGCGGGGATCAGCCGCGCCACGGCAGCGTTGATAAACGCAAATTCCTCGGCAGTAAACCAACTGGGTTGATAGTCTCGGGCGACCTGGCTTTCGGCAGGCGTTGCGGCCTGTGCCTGAGCGGGTGCAGAAAAGGCACCCAATGCGCTGCTGCCTACCGCCACTGCGGGCGCCAGGGTGATGGTCTTCAGCAAAAAATCCCTGCGTGAATGACCCTTTTTCTGGTCTGACATGACATTGCCTCATCACCGCATCAACTGCGGTACGAAAAAGAGAAGTGAATGCGCGTTGTAGTGGTTTTTATTTGCGGATTTCGGGTACAACAAGCTGTTACCGGTAACAGTGGCGCTAAGTGTAACACCATTACCGACAAATACTTAGTTTAAGGAAACAAAAAAGCACAATTTCATTAACATATAAGTTGTCAATGTCATGTTCAGAAACAACAGGCTACAGACAGATGGCCGTTAAGACGTTATAAAAGCGATTACACAACAGCGGAGTACCTATGTTTAAGTCTTTCTTTCCACGACCTGGGCCGTTTTTCAGTTCGGCCGCCATCTGGAGTTTACTGGCGATTTTTGCCTGGTTTGGCTTTGCCAGCGATTTACCGGCCCATTTCTGGCCTGCGTTTCAGGCCGCCATCAGGCAGCCCCTGCCCACGACGGTGATGCGCTTTATTGCGCCGGGTGAGTTATGGTTCTATGGCTATTACTGGCTGATGGTTGCCCTGTTCGCTCTTGCGTGGCGCATCATTGATAACCATCCCTGGCAGCGCTGGTCGGTCTGGGGCTCCGCGCTGATTATTTTTGTGACCTGGTTTGGCGTCCAGGTTGGCGTGGCCGTCAATGCCTGGTATGGCCCGTTCTACGATTTAATTCAAAAAGCGCTGACGAAAGCCGGTTCGGTACAGATTGCCGAATTTTATGCTCAGGTCATCGCCTTCCTGGGTATCGCGTTGATTGCGGTGGTCATTGGCGTGATGAATGCTTTTTTCATCAGCCACTGGGTATTCCGCTGGCGCACTGCGATGAATAATTACTATATGCATCACTGGCAGCGCCTGCGCCACGTTGAAGGCGCGGCACAGCGTGTGCAGGAAGATACCATGCGCTTTGCTACCACGCTGGAAGGCTGGGGCGTGAGTTTCATTCAGGCCATTATGACCCTGGTGGCGTTTTTACCCGTTCTGGTGGCGCTTTCACATCATGTAAAAAGTATCCCGATTCTGGGCAGCATCCCCTATGCGCTGGTGATCGCGGCGGTGTTGTGGTCACTCTTTGGTACGGCGCTGCTGGCGCTGGTGGGCATTAAGCTTCCCGGCCTGGAGTTCCGTAACCAGCGCGTTGAAGCGGCTTATCGTAAAGAGCTGGTTTACGGCGAAGATCACGCCGATCGCGCCACGCCGCCGACCGTAAAAGTGCTGTTCCACAATGTGCGGATTAACTATTTCCGTCTCTATTTTCACTATCTTTACTTCAATATCAGCCGCATCCTTTATCTGCAGGTGGATAACGTGTTCGGGCTGTTCCTGTTGTTCCCGTCTATTGTGGCCGGTGCCATTACGCTGGGCCTGCTGAACCAGATCACCAACGTGTTTGACCAGGTTCGGGGATCGTTCCAGTACCTCATTACCTCGTGGTCCACCCTGGTCGAGTTAATGTCGATCTATAAACGTCTGCGCAGTTTTGAACAGATTCTGGACGATGTGCCGCACGATGAAATGATGCACGACGCTTCTGAAGAGGTGTCATAACCTTTCTGGTCGCCTGGGGTAGTTGCCGCAGGCGACCAGCGGTCGATTCCGCATTGTCTCCCCCACTTTCCTTTTCCTTCTCCTGCCATTCATTGCGCATGATGCCGCGGTGTTGTCCGTTCAGGACGACATCCGCGCCCGGGTTATCGCCGGTACGCGCAGCATTGAGGGATGATGGCGCGCATACAAGGGGCTTTTCTGGCAAAGGCTGAACGGTTAAGCGAACGATCTGTTGGTCAAAGAGACAGGCCGGATGGGACAGAATGATGCAGGAAAGCGGAGTAGAGGCGGTAAAGTGACAGGTTCTGTTTCGCTAAAAACGGAGCCAGGACGCCATCAGGCGTCCTGTCAGCACAGACGTTCAAGGCTTATTTATACAGCTCAGCCGTCATGTGCACACCGTTGTTGGTGTTCGCTTCGGTGATCTTATAGGAAGCACCAGCATCCTGCGCCTGAGCAGCAATTTTCGCTTCTGCGCTGTCCAGTGTTGAGCCGGTCGCCGTCACAGTTTGTGCAAAAGCCGCAACAGGCAGAATAGTCAGGGCGATTAAAGCAGCAAAAGTTTTGATAGTTTTCATGGTCAATTCCTCGGTCTTTTTCGTTTAGATAAGGCTACATGCCTTGTGTGAAAGCATAATAGGACGAATATCGCACAAGAAAAAGCAGAGGGTTTTGCTCATATCATTCAATAAAACTGAAAATGAAAAGCACGTTTAGCGCTGTTTAAACACGAAAGGTTAAATGACTACACCTTGCATAGCAGGCAGTATTAATGACTACCTGTGCGCCTGACGACTTTCGCCCAGCGCTATGCTGTTATGTCACAAGACGGCAAAGACAGGCGTTACGCCGTGATGCTCTGAGACGAGTCAGGCCGTGATGGGATATTGGCTGAGGGTAAGCAATTGGGCAGCAGAAGAGACGATTAGGACGGGAAAGCCTCTTAGCGATCATGCCGTACCAGACGGCATGATCACGGTTCGCACCCTGCGCGCGAAGAGCGTGATCACGCCGAATGGCACAACACCATCCGGTGGCAGGCCGGTCAAAACTTAGCGGAACACGCTGATCGCTTCCACCAGACGGTTAGCCTGATGGGTCATACGGCCCGACGCTTCTGCGCTTTCCTGAACGCGGGCGGCGTTTTGATGGGTAATATCGTCCAGATCTTCTACCGCCGTGCTGACTTCACTGAGCGCGGTCGCCTGTTCCGCCGTGGCCGCGCTGATTTGGGCAACGAGCGAAGTGACGTTCTGCACCTGCTGCACAATATCCTGCATGGTATGTCCCGCAGCACCGGCGTGCTCGTTGCCTGAACTGACCCGGCTGGCGCTGGTTTCCACCAGCGCTTTAATCTCGCTGGCGGCTTTTGCGCTGCGCTGTGCAAGGCTGCGTACTTCGCCAGCCACAACGGCGAAGCCTTTACCCTGCTCACCCGCGCGTGCCGCCTCAACGGCGGCGTTCAGCGCCAGAATATTGGTCTGGAACGCGATGCTGTCGATTACGCTGGTGATGCTGGCAATGCGTTCTGAGCTGTCGGCGATATCCGCCATCATACTCATCATCTCTTTCATCACCTCGCCACCTTTGCTTGCCGCATCGCTGGTATTGACGGAGAGCGAATTCACCTCCTGGGCCGTTTGCGTATTACTCTTCACGGTGGCGGTCATTTCGTTCATGGTCGCGGCCGTTTGCTGCACGTTCGCTGCGGCCTGTTCGGTCCGGCGGCTCAGTTCATTGTTACTGCGGGCGATGGCGTCACTGGCGCTCAGCACGTTAATCGCCTGGCCACTCACATCGTCCACCAGCCAGCGGAACATCAGCCCTAGCTGTCCAATGGCGCGCAACGTCAGCCCCACCTCGTCAATGCGGTCCATCTGCTCCACCTGGTGACTGGCCCCGGTGGCCACGCGCAGTGCCTGTTTGCACATGCGCTCAACAGGACGGGAAATTTGCTGCTCCAGCCACAGGCTGGCAAGCAGCAACAGAACGGCCATGCCGCCCGCAAATCCGCTCAACGCCAGCGGTGCCATTCCCAGCGCCCAGACGCCTGCGACGGACAGCGGCAGTAAAGCCAGCAGCGCCGTACGGATGCGCCAGCGCAGTGGCAGCGTTTTTAAGATCGAGCCGAGGCGGCGCCAGCCGCTGCGGACAATTAATCCTTTGTGAAAACGGCGGCCTTGCGCGCGACCTTCACGAAAATCACGGTAGAGTGCTTCACTGGCTTTCACGTCCTGTGCGGATGGCTTCGTCCGCACCGACATATAACCCTGCACCTGACCGTTGCGCACCACCGGAATCGCGTTCGCCCGCACCCAGTAGTGATCCCCGTTTTTGCGGCGGTTTTTCACCAGCGCTGTCCAGGGTTCGCCCTGTTTTAACGTCGCCCACATATCGGCAAAAGCTTCGGGTGGCATATCCGGGTGACGCACCATATTGTGCGGCTGCCCTTTGACCTCATCAGATGAAAAGCCACTGGCTTCAACGAATGCATCATTGGCATAGGTGATATAGCTGTTGAGATCGGTCGTTGTCATCAGTGTGGCATGATCGTCATACACATATTCACGCTGAGAAACAGGTTGGTTGTTGCGCATAGGAGTCCTTGATAGTACCAGTCAGACTTGCACCAGAAGCATGGATGAAAGCACGTGAAAGGTAAGCTTTACCTTTTTTTATGTTTTCGGCAGTGGCGCATTTACACTTTAGTGCTACGCGTTAATTTATTGCATTAAAAAAGCCGCTCAGTAGCGGCTTCGTTTACTCACGGGGATTTTTAACCCATTACATTTTAACGATTTACTTTAACGCAACTGATTAGCGCGCAGCACCATCCCACCCGCGCCCGGCGCGTGACATCCGCAGTGAGACTAACGTCTTACCGTACCGCTTGACGGGTTAATAGCGCATTCCTTATGGATTCAGCTTAAATCGACATCCCGTAAGCCAAACCACCACGTCAGTACAAAGCCACTGACCCAGGCCACGATCAAACCGCCCAGGTACACGGCCATGCCAGCAAAAATGCCCTGATGCGAGGTCATTAACGGAAGCGTGACCAGACCCGAAGGACCAAACACCGTATTCATGCCGACCGGCAGCCCCAGCCAGGCCACCAGACCGATAAAAAATCCGCCCACTGCCCCGCCGCCGCAGGCCGTAATAAAGGGTTTGAGCCGCGGTAGCGTGACGCCATAAATCAGCGGTTCACCCACGCCCAGCAAGCCGGGCACGATGGCGCCTTTTATCTGGGTGCGCAACAACGCGCCTTTTTCCGCTTTACACCAGAGCGCCAGTGCGGCCCCCACCTGACCGGCACCGGCCATAGCCAGAACAGGGAACAGTGAATTAAATCCCTGGGTTTCCATCAGCGCAAAATAGACCGGAATAAACCCCTGATGAATGCCAAACATCACGGCGATCAAAAACAGCCCAGCCAGCAGGGCGCAGCCGAAGGGGTTGTTATTGAGGTGGATAAACAACCACGACATTCCCTTAAACAGCTCGCCGCCGAGCGGCATGATGAGCAGATAAGTCAGCGCGCCCGTGATTAATAAGGTTAACAGGGCGGTAAGAATCATATCCAGGTTATCCGGGATGACCTTGCGCAACTGCCTTTCAAGCCAGCCACCAAACATCGCGGCCAGCAGCACACCGATAATGTTGCCACGCGGATCGATAGCCAGACCAAAAAAGCTGTCCATGCCGCTGTAATAGCCGACCTTCGCATCGGGCACATAGCCCAGAAGAAACAGCGAGGCGATAATGGCCCCGTTTACGCCGGTGCCGCCAAAGGCTTTTTGCGCGTTATAGCCAATCAGGATGCTGAGAAAGGTGAATAACCCTTTACTGAACACTTTCATATAGGCCACGGTGTGCAGTAAGCCTGCAGGATGTGCGCCCGGCGTGCTGAGGTGCAGGCTTTGCTCAATCAGCGTGGCGAATCCCAGCAGTAAACCTGCGGCGATAAAGCCGGGGATGAGCGGTGTGAAAAGGGTGGCGAAACGTGCCAGAAACTGATGCACCGCGCGGGTCTGTCTGGCCTTTATCTGCTGTTTTTGTTGCGCAGCCACCTGTTGCAGATTCGGTGCCCCCTGTGAAAGCAGCAAATGCATCCGTTCCGCCGCCGTTTGCGCCTTGCCGGGACCGAGCACGATCTGCAGTTGATCGTCACCCTTGATGACACCCAGCACGCCAGGCAAACCTTTCAGCCGGGCGATGTCAGCCTGATTCTGCTTCAGCGTCAGGCGTAAACGGGTCATACAATGGCCGCAAACGGCAATATTGTCTGCGCCGCCTGCTGCCTGCACGATAGCGTGCAGAAGTGCATCGGTCACGTCCGCCATCAGCGTGCTCCCGCAGCCTGTAGCGCCCGACGAATAAAGCCCTGATGTTGGGTCAGCAACGTTTTTGCCTCATCAGCACTCAGTTCCGCCAGCACCATGAGAATGGCGGTTTTGCAGTGCCCGCCGCAGGCCGCCAGGGCGGCACTGGCGCAGGCTTCGTCACAATCAGTAGCCTGCATCACAATATTGACCTGGCGCTGTACCAGCTTCTGGTTCGTGGCTTCAACGTCCACCATCAGATTGCCGAAGACTTTGCCTGTACGAATCATCGCGCCGGTCGTCAGCATATTCAGGACCAGCTTCTGTGCGGTCCCCGCCTTCATGCGTGATGAGCCCGTCACCACTTCAGGCCCGACCACGGGCGTCAGGGCAATATCGGCGACGTCGGCCATTTTGCTGTGCGGATTACAGGTCAGCGCAACCGTCGTCGCTCCACATTGCCGGGCGTACTCGAGCGCGCCCAGAACATAAGGCGTGCGTCCACTGGCGGCGATGCCCACCAGCACGTCCTGCTGGCTGAAGTGGATGTCTTTCAGATCCTGCGCGCCTTGCGCCACATTATCTTCAGCGTTTTCCACCGCCTGCAAAATGGCCTGATGGCCCCCGGCAATCAGGCCAGTCACCTGCTCACGCGGTGTGCCAAAAGTTGGTGGGCATTCACTTGCATCCAGGATCCCCAGGCGGCCGGAGGTGCCCGCGCCCACGTATATCAGTCGCCCACCGGCCTGAAAGGCGGCGCAGATAATATCCACAGCGCGGGCGATAGCCGGCACAATAGCCTCAACGGCCAGCGCGACTTTTTTATCTTCATCATTAATGACGCGAAGCATCGCTTCCGTGCTCATTTCGTCAATATTCAGGCTGGCCGGATTGCGCCCTTCCGTGACCATCTGACTGAGATCGATTTTCACGCTTGTTCTCCACAGGAATAATTTATTCTTGATATTTTTAACACAGCGAATGAAAAATTCATCCTTTCCAGCTGCTTTTTTGTGGCGCCGTGAGCGGTGCAGCCAGACAGAATAAAAAAAAGGCCCAACCATCGTTGAGCCTTTGATTTGCTAATCCGCATTAAGGCGCGGTTTGCGTCCGTAACTGCAATTCATACGCTTTCGCCTGCTCTGCATCGAACTGGTTTTCCCAGCGGGCAATCACCAGCACCGCCAGGGCGTTACCCACGACATTCAGCGCGGTACGGGCCATATCCATGATGCGGTCAACGCCAGCAATAAACGCCAGTCCTTCCAGCGGAATACCGACGCTGCCAAGCGTCGCCAGCAGGACGACAAACGAAACGCCTGGCACGCCTGCAATCCCTTTAGAGGTCACCATCAGCGTCAGCACCAGGATGATTTCATCAGTCAGTGACAGGTCGATACCGTACAGCTGCGCGATGAAAATCGCGGCGATACTTTGGTATAACGTTGAACCATCCAGGTTAAACGAGTAGCCGGTGGGCACGACGAAGCTGGTGATGGCTTTTGGTGCACCGTAAGCTTCCATCTTCTCCATGATGCGTGGCAGCACGGTTTCAGAACTGGAGGTCGAGTAGGACAGGATCAGCTCGTCTTTTAAAATGCGCATCAGCGTAGTAATGCGCAGTTTGCAGAAGCGTGCTACCGCCCCCAGCACCACAAACGCAAAGAACAGGATAGCGACATAGACCAGCAACACCAGCTTCGCGAGTGGCCACAGCGAGGCAAAACCAAAGTTAGCAATCGTCACGGCGATCAAAGCAAACACGCCCACTGGCGCGTAGCGCATGATCATATGCGTCACTTTAAACATGGTTTCAGACACGCCGCGGAACAGGTTGACCAGCGGATCGCGCTGTTCGGAGGGCAGGGCCGACAGCCCCAGACCAAACAGGACCGAGAAGAAAATAATCGGCAGCATTTCACCCTTCGCCATCGCGGCAAAGATGTTCTGCGGGATCAAAGAAAGGATGGTCGCAACCAGACTGTGCGTCCCTTCCTGTACCTGCGCCGTCGTGGCTTCATATTTAGAGATGTCCACCGTTGCCAGCGTAGACATATCAATGCCAGTGCCGGGCTTAAACACATTTGCCAGGGTAATCCCGACCACAATGGCAACGGTGGTAATCACTTCAAAGTACACAATGGTTTTGAGGCCAATACGACCCAGCTTTTTCGCATCACCAACACCGGCTATACCGACAATCAGGGATGAAATCACGATAGGCACGACAATCATCTTTATCAGGTGAATAAAGATATCGCCCGCCGGGCTGAGAATATTATTGACTAACCATTCACGATCATCTGGCTGATTATGCAATACGGCACCCACGATGATGCCGAGCGCCAGTGCTATCAGAATCTGCCACGCAAGGCTGATTTTAAAACCTTTCATAACGCGTAATTTCCTCAGTCAAAACCCGTTTCTCTCTACTGCGAAGGTGCAGAAGACAATACACACAGGGAAGTGAGCAAAAAGCCCGGTAAAGTAGAGGGTGTTTTAGACAGCGTCCCGCATTGCGATGCGATGATTTCTAAACCCATTTCAGACGCGGTCTGAGTTGATACCTGATTATCAGGGGCGAGATAAGTACCATTTTCGCTGCAGTAAATGCAACCCTTGGTGGCTTCGATTAAAACTTAACCATCTCTTAAGCATAAAATGCTGATGCGGCTATTTATTCCTAACCTGCTGTTATGAAAAGTAAACTTTCGATAAGTTTTCGCATAGCTATTCAGATTGTGGGCAAACGCTACGCGGTTCGTTCGCTGCTTTTTTAAACAGCGCAAGACACAAAATGTTGCAATCTAAATCCCTATCTTTTGCATGGCGTTAGCGCGTTTTTCATTCTTTTGCGACGTTTTTATGTCAACAAGGTTAACGCGTGATCTATGGCGCAAAAAAGAAACAAATCTTGTTGCTCTGCTTCACTTAACTATTGATTGACATATGATTAACATCTTCAAGGAGAATCGCCATGAGCCAAAATCATAACTATCCTGTTCCAGAAAATATCGCAGCAACCGCGCTGATTACGGCCGAACAGTATCAGGCGATGTACCAGCAGTCTGTTACCGATCCAGAAACCTTCTGGGGGAACAAGGTAAAATCCTCGACTGGATAAAACCTTACAGCAAAGTCAAAAACACCTCATTTGCGCCAGGCAATATTTCAATTCGTTGGTATGAAGACGGCACGCTCAATCTGGCCGCCAACTGCCTGGATCGCCATCTGGCTACCCGGGGCGATCATCCCGCCATTATCTGGGAAGGCGACGATGCCAGTGAAAGCAAAACCCTGACCTTCCGTCAGCTTCATGCTGATGTATGCCGCTTTGCCAATGTGCTGGAACTGCTTGGCGTCAAAAAAGGCGACGTCGTGGCGATTTATATGCCCATGGTGCCCGAGGCCGCCGTCGCGATGCTGGCCTGTGCTCGCATCGGGGCGGTGCACTCCGTCATTTTCGGCGGCTTCTCACCGGAAGCCGTCGCGGGCCGGGTGATCGACTCCAGCGCATCATTGATTGTGACAGCCGACGAAGGCGTACGTGCGGGCCGCACGATTCCACTGAAGAAAAATGTGGATGATGCATTAAAAAATCCCAATGTGAACAGCGTGAAAAACGTGGTGGTCTTTCAACGTACCGGCAAAGATGTCGGCTGGGTTGAAGGACGCGATCGGCACTGGCATGAGCTGATGCAGAACGCCAGCACCAACCACTCTGCCGCCGAAATGCAGGCCGAAGATCCACTGTTTATTCTCTACACCTCCGGTTCAACCGGTAAGCCTAAAGGCGTACTGCATACCACGGGGGGCTATCTGGTTTACGCCGCCACGACCTTTAAATTTGTCTTTGATTATCATCAGGATGACGTTTACTGGTGTACGGCGGACGTGGGCTGGGTCACCGGCCACAGCTATCTGCTCTATGGTCCCCTGGCCTGTGGGGCCACGACGCTGATGTTTGAAGGCGTGCCAAACTGGCCGACGCCAGCCCGCCTGGGCCAGGTGATTGATAAGCACAAGGTGACCCTGTTGTATACCGCGCCTACCGCTATCCGCGCGCTGATGGCGGAAGGGGATAAAGCGATTGAGGGCACCGACCGTAGCAGCCTGCGTATCATGGGTTCAGTGGGCGAGCCCATTAACCCGGAAGCCTGGGAGTGGTATCACAAAAAAATCGGCAACAGCCGGTGTCCGATTGTCGATACCTGGTGGCAGACAGAGACCGGCGGTTTCATGATTACGCCGTTGCCGGGTGCCACCGTGCTGAAACCCGGCTCGGCGACCACGCCGTTCTTCGGCGTCCAGCCTGCCCTGGTGGATAACGAAGGCAATCCTCAGGACGGCGCCTGTGAAGGTAATCTGGTGATCACGGATTCCTGGCCAGGTCAGGCGCGTACGCTGTTTGGCGATCATGAACGTTTCGAGCAGACCTACTTCTCGACCTTTAAAAACGCCTATTTCAGCGGCGATGGCGCGCGACGTGATGAGGACGGCTACTACTGGATTACCGGCCGTGTGGATGACGTACTGAACGTGTCAGGGCACCGCCTGGGCACCGCCGAGATCGAATCCGCGCTGGTGTCGCATCCGAAAATTGCCGAAGCGGCCGTGGTAGGTATTCCGCACAGCATTAAGGGCCAGGCTATTTATGCCTATATCACCCTGAATCACGGGGAAGAGCCCTCACCGGAGCTTTACACCGAGGTCCGTAACTGGGTGCGTAAAGAGATTGGCCCGATTGCCACGCCCGATGTGCTGCACTGGACGGATTCGCTGCCAAAAACCCGTTCCGGCAAAATCATGCGCCGTATTCTGCGCAAGATTGCCGCAGGCGATACCAGTAATTTAGGCGATACCTCCACGCTGGCCGATCCTGGCGTCGTTGAGAAACTGCTTGAAGAGAAACAATCCATCACCCTGCCGTAATACCACGCCGGCGGAAAGCATCAGGCTTTCCGCCACCGCTTCCCTACGTAGTGTGTTTCTGTAGTCACAAAAAATATAACGCATTCACGCCGTTGCGTGAGGTCCACGCCTGCAAGCTTCTGGAGATAATGTGATGAACGATGCCCTGCCCGAACAGGAAAGAATCTACCAACAAATTGAAAAAAATCCGCGCTTTCAGGAGTTGGTCCATAAGCGCCAGTCCTTTGCCCTGCTGCTGTCGCTAATCATGCTGGTGCTCTATGTCGGCTTTATTCTGCTGATTGCGTTTGCTCCCGGCTGGTTAGGTACGCCGCTGCATGCCGGTACCAACGTGACGCGCGGTATTCCGATTGGCGTGGGACTGATCGTTATCTCCTTTTTACTGACCGGCGTGTATGTCTGGCGCGCCAATGGCGAGTTTGATCGCCTGACAAAAGCTATCCTCCGCGAGGTAAAACCATGATGCGTCTTATGCTGTGGATGCTGGCCGCCCTCCTGCCCTTTTCCGCCCTGGCCGCCGATGCGATTACCGGGGCGGTGCAGAAGCAGGCCGTTAATTATCAGGCCATTGTGATGTTTGTCATTTTTGTCGGTGCGACGCTGAGTATTACTTACTGGGCGTCAAAGCGAACCCGCTCGCGTAGCGATTATTATACGGCGGGCGGCAATATTACCGGCTTCCAGAATGGGCTGGCGATGGCCGGTGACTTTATGTCTGCCGCCTCCTTTCTGGGGATTTCTGCGCTGGTTTATACCTCGGGTTATGACGGCTTAATCTATTCGCTCGGTTTTCTGGTCGGCTGGCCGATGATCCTGTTCCTGATTGCTGAACGTCTGCGTAACCTAGGCCGGTATACCTTTGCCGATGTTGCCTCTTACCGCCTCAAACAAAAGCCCATTCGCACCCTGTCCGCCTGCGGCTCACTGGTGGTGGTTGCGCTTTACCTGATTGCGCAGATGGTCGGTGCCGGTAAGCTGATTCAGTTACTGTTTGGTCTGAACTATCATATCGCCGTCATTCTGGTGGGCATTTTGATGGTGCTGTACGTGCTGTTTGGCGGGATGCTGGCGACGACCTGGGTCCAGATCATCAAAGCCGTTCTGCTGCTGTTCGGTGCCTCATTTATGGCGATTATGGTGATGAAAAGTACCGGCTTCAGCTTTAATACGTTGTTCACTGAGGCGATGGCAGTGCATCCAAAAGGGGCGGCCATTATGCAGCCTGGCGGGCTGGTTAAAGACCCGATCTCTGCCCTGTCGCTGGGGCTGGGGCTGATGTTTGGAACGGCGGGCTTACCGCATATCCTGATGCGTTTCTTTACCGTCGCCGATGCGAAAGAGGCGCGTAAAAGCGTTTTCTGGGCCACCGGCTTTATGGGTTACTTCTATTTCCTGACCTTTATCATCGGATTCGGTGCCATTTTACTGGTCGGAGCTAACCCGGCCTTTAAAGATGCTTCGGGTGCGCTGATTGGCGGCACCAATATGGCGGCAGTGCATCTGGCTAACGCCGTGGGCGGCAGTACCTTCCTGGGCTTTATTTCCGCCGTCGCTTTCGCCACGATTCTGGCGGTGGTGGCGGGCCTGACCCTGGCTGGCGCGTCGGCGGTGTCGCATGATTTGTACGCCAGCGTTTACCGTAAAGGCCAGGCCAGCGAGCGCGACGAACTGCGGGTATCGAAAATTACGGTGCTGGTGCTGGGCGCAGTAGCCATCGCGCTGGGCATTCTGTTTGAGAAGCAGAACATCGCGTTTATGGTGGGGCTGGCCTTCTCGATCGCGGCCAGCTGTAACTTCCCGATTATCCTGCTGTCCATGTACTGGTCAAAGCTCACCACACGAGGTGCGATGGTGGGCGGCTGGCTGGGGCTGATCACGGCAGTGGTGCTGATGATCCTGGGCCCCACGGTCTGGGTACAGGTGCTGGGACATGCTTCCCCCATTTACCCTTATGAATATCCGGCGCTGTTCTCCATTGCCATCGCCTTTATTGGCACCTGGCTGTTTTCCATTACCGACCATTCACCGCAGGGCGCAGAAGAACGCTCCCGTTTCCGGGCACAGTTTATTCGTTCCCAGACGGGTTCAGGTATTGAGCAGGGTAAAGCACACTAATCTGTAGTGCCTGCAATAAAAAAAGGGCAGCCACCGCCAGGTCGCTGCCCTTTTTCTCAGACCGCTGTCAGAAACGCAGTGACGCGCCGACGTACGGACCGTCGACCAGTACGTTATCTTTACGGCCACCTTTGTTATTCAGCTCGATATACTGATAACCGACGCGCAGGTTAAGCAGAGAAACAGGCGTGAAGCTCACACCACCGCTTGCCTCCTGATAGCTGTCCAGGTGGTCAGTCAGGCCTTCTGGTGCGTAATAGTACTGACCGAATAAGCCCCACATGCTGTTGATGTTGTACTGCGCGCTGCCGCCCAGCGCCACCGCAAATCCGTCTTTCCCGTCTTCAGGATGGGTAAAAATCGCCTTTGCGGTTGGCGCCAGGCGCAAATCGCCAACATCAACGTTGTAACCCAGTCCTGCACCGTAGGTGCTTCCGTCATGATCGCTACGTAACCAGTTGCCATTCAGGAACAGGCCCGGTGACGTGGTGCCCAGTCCGAGATTGAGATTCGTACTGTGCTCGCCCACATCCACGCTGCCTTCGATAGCCTGCGCAGCGCCGCTCAGCAACATAACGCTCAGCGCGCTTCCTGTGACAAGTTGTTTAAACATGATTCTACTCCATGAGGGGTCCAATAATTCCGCCTCAAGGGTAGCAGCCTGAAACGAGGTGACAACTTTATTTGGAAAGCTTTACGTAAAAAGTGATGTCATTCATGACAATCATGTCCGTCAGCTGGCCAGTGACGGCGGGCACCGCTGTGCCGTCTGCCGCCTTACTGTGCCCACATAATGTGCCCGATTAACGGTGCCAGAATCACCGTAACCACGCCGGATAACATCATCACCAGGCTGGACACGACGCCTTCCTGTTGGCCCAGCTGGTAAGCCCGCGCGGTGCCCGCACCGTGGGAGGCGGCCCCAAATCCAGCCCCTTTCGCCACGCTTTGCTGGATAGCAATGCGTAAAAACAGGACGTCGCCGACCGCCATGCCAAATACGCCAGTAATGACCACAAACAGCGCCACCAGATCGGGCTGTGCGCCCATGGGTTTAGCGGCCGCCAGGGCAAAAGGCGTGGTAATGGAGCGCACCGCCAGGCTGCGTTGCAGGCTTTCGGGCAAACTCAGCAAACGCGCCAGCCACACCGAGCTGCACACCGATACCGTGGTGGCGGTCAGTACACCGGCGCTGAGCGATAACCAGTGGCGTTTTATCACGTCCATGTTTTCGTACACGGGCACTGCAAACGCCAGCGTGGCGGGCCCCAACAGCCATAGCAACCAGTGACTTTCGGCAATGTAGTTTTGCCAGCTGATATGGGTGACCAGCAACAGCAGCACCAGAATCATGGGCGTCATGATCAACGGCATCAGCAGCAGCGTTGGCCAGCGGCGATACAGCCGTTTATTCACGTAGTAGATCACTAACGTGGCGGCCGCGCACAGGAGGCTGATCGGCAAATCAGGCATCGTTGTTCTTCTTACGCGCCGCGCGCGCCACTTCAAACCGATAAAGCCGGTCCACAACCAGCGCCGTTGCCGCCAGCACCAGCGTGGTACTGACCGCAATCACCAGAAAAATTCGCCAGCCGTCCACCTGCAGCAGGTCCGCGTAGTTGATGACCGCAACCACCGCCGGGATAAAAAACAGTAGCATCTCTGCCAGCAACCAGCTTGCCCCGGCCTTTACCCAGCGCAGGGGTAAAATACGCAGCGCGATAAGCAACAGCAGCAGGAGCATGCCTACCACGTTGGCTGGCAGCGGCAAGTGCAGCCAGTTCACCAACTGTTCGCTGGCGATAAACAGCGAGATGTAGAGCGCCAGTTGTACCGGCACGCTCAGCCGGTTTATGTGGCTGACGTTCAGGCGACGCAAGGCCAGTGCCATTTGTCTTTCCCCTCTGGAATGAATGCGTCCAGTATAGATTTGCTGCATGGGGTGAAAGAAATGAATTAAAATTATCCAAATCATGCCAAAAGGGAATAGTTATGGACGTTCGCGCCCTGCGTTACTTTACCGAGGTCGTCCGCCAACAAAGCTTTACCCGGGCTGCACAGGCGTTGTTCGTGACGCAGCCGACAATCAGCAAAATGGTGCGCCAGTTAGAAGAGGAACTGGGCTGTGCCTTACTTCTGCGTGATGGTCGCCGCCTGCATCTGACGGACAGCGGTCAGGCGGTCTACCAACGCGGTCTGGCGATTCTGCAAGAGTTTCATCAGCTTGAGGCAGAGATAGGCGATATTAACGATCTGAAAACCGGCCAGTTGCGCCTCGGTATTCCCCCAATGGTGGGCATGCAGATTGCCGGTTCCGTCTCCGCGTTTCGCCGCCGCTATCCGGGCGTGGAACTCAACATTGCTGAATTTGGCGGGCTGACGGTGCAGGAAGCCGTGCTGGCCGGAACACTGGATATCGCCCTGACGGCGCTCCCGGTCGATCCCGAACTGCCCCTCGCCACCTTATCCCTTATGCGCCATCCGCTCTGTGTGTTGCTGCCGCGTAAGGCGCCCTGGCTACGTCGCACCCGGCTTTCACTCTCTGAGCTGGCGGCGCATCCGCTGCTTATCTTTAACGAAGAATTTTCACTGAACCGGCAGTTGATGCAGGCGTTTCAGCGTCAGGGAATAACGCCCACGATTGCCGTCCGAAGCGGGCAGTGGGATTTTCTGGCCGCCATGGTTCAGGCAGAGATGGGCCTGGCCATTCTGCCGGAACCCATTTGTCAGCGTTTAGATAAGCAGTCGTTACTGTGGCTGCCGCTGGCGTCTGAACTTCAGTGGCATCTGGGGCTGATTTGGCGGGAAGGAAGTTATCTGTCGCGCAGTGCGCAGGCGTGGATCGCCTGTTGCCGGGCCCACTGGCCCGATGATGCACCCCGCCTGTCTGTCTGATGCCCCGCCTGCTCACCGCCGCACGGCGAAGCAGGCTGGGCCCGAAAGCGGCGGCGAGTTACGCCTCTTTCTCGATTAACAGCGCTTCCAGCAGATCCAGATCGTGCAGCAATTTTTGCATGGTCTCGTTCGAAATCGCCTTGGTGGCACGCAGGTGATAGACCTCCGCGCGCTCGGCACGGAGCGCGGTCAGACGGAAACGGCGCTCCAGATTTTCGGCAAACAGGGCATGTTCAAGGTCATTTTTGCCCTCGGCGCGACGGCGCAGATTCCCGGTCACGCGCAGGCTTACCTCTTTTAGCAGCTCTGGATCGATGTTTTCATCGGTTTCTTTTTCGAGCCTGGCTTCCATTTTTTGCAGACTCTCAATCGCCGCCCCCGCCATTACCGCCTTCGCATGCTGTATTTCATGGCGATGCGCATTTTTATCCAGTGTTTCGACGCCGCGCAGCAGGACGGGCAGGATAATGACGCCGACCAGCAGGGAGAACAGAATCACCCCGGTCGCGATAAACACCAGTTCGTAACGGGCCGGGAAAGGATTGCCGTTGCTCAGAAACAGCGGGATCGACAGCACACCGGCCAGCGTAATCGCACCGCGCACGCCCGCAAAGGAGGCGATTAACAGTTCACGCAGTGAGTACGAGGAGAACACTAACGGCTTGTTTTTCAGCAACCGTTTACTGAAGCGCTGCATAATCCACAACCAGCCGAAGCGCACCACCATTAACGCCGCATAGACCAGCACGATATCGGCAAAAATCATCCAGATATCCACATTGGGATCCGCATTGGCCTCGGCGATGGATTTTTGCAGGATAGAGGGCAGTTGCAGACCCAGCATCAGGAACACCATGCCGTTAAACACAAATTCCAGCATATGCCAGACGCTGTTGGCGCGCAGGCGCATCGTCAGCGGTGCCTGACGAATAATGCCAGAGCGCGTAATCGTCATCCCGGCCGCGACGGCGGCTAAGATCCCGGATACGCCGAGGTGCTCAGCAATCAGATAAGAGGCGAAAGGCAGCAGTAACAGCAAAACAATTTGTGTGGCTGCGTCATCACTGCCGCTCCAGCGGTTCAGCACACGTAGCGACTTCCCGTAAAGCCAGCAGACCGCAACCCCAGCCACTAGGCCGCCCAGCGCCACCTTGAGGAACTCTACGCTGGCACCGCCCCAGCTAAATACCATGGTGCCCATCGCGACCGCGACGGCGAACTTCAGTGAAACCAGGCCAGAGGCATCGTTCATCAAGGCTTCGCCCTGCAGAATCGCCATGATTTTCTTAGGAATGCGGCCTTCACCGACGATACCAGAAAGGGCCACGGCATCGGTGGGTGAGAGCACGGCGGCCAGCGCAAACGCAGGGATAAGCGGAATGCCCGGCACGGTCCAGTAAATCAGGTAGCCGATACCGACGACGGTGATCAACACCAGTACCAGCGCCAGGCCAAGGATTTCCCGGCCATAGTGCAGAAACTCGCTGACCGGTGTTTTCCAGCCGTCGGCAAAGAGCAGCGGCGGAATAAACAGGACGAGGAATAATTCCGGGTCAAAATCCACATGCAGCCCAAACGTGGGCCAGGCCAGCAGCGCACCAACGGCAATTTGCACCAGCGGCAGCGGGATTTGAAAAGGCAAGATACGCGCGGCGACCCCAGAGAGCGACACCACCAGCGTCATGATCAAAATAGTAAAAAAGATTTCCATGCTTTCCTTAGGCGGGTTGTTATCTTTGAATCAACGTGAAGATAAAGTGTAAAACAAACTGGCAAGCGCGGAAAAAGCTACGTGTGCTTCGGTGAGGAAAAAGCGGAAAATTCCGGACGCACGGCTGCACGTCCGGTCAGACAGTCAGATCGCCCAGCCTCCGGCATAAAAAGCCACCAGCGCAACGGCAATCACGACCGTGCCAATATTTAACTTACGCCATTCACCGGCAAACAGTCGGCCAACTACCAGGGTGGCAAAACCGATCATGATGCCGGTAACAATGTTACAGGTCAGGACAATAATGACTGCGGTGAGCAGGCCCGACATCGCATCGACAAAGTCGGCGAAGTCGATTTTAGCGACGTTGCTCAGCATCAGCAGGCCGACATACATCAGGGCGGGTGCCGTCGCATAGGTTGGTACCAGATAAGCCAGCGGAGACATAAACAGAATCACCAGAAACAGCAGACCCACGACGATTGCCGTCAGGCCGGTTTTACCGCCTGCCGCCGTACCGGCCGCCGATTCAATATATACCGCGGCAGGCGATGCGCCCACCAGTCCGGCAAACAGGCTGCTCAGCGAATCCGTGGTCAGTGCCCGTCCGCCGTTAATAATCTGCCCGTCTTTATCGAGTAAATTGGCCTGCCCGGCCACGGCGCGAATCGTGCCGGTCGCATCAAATACCGCCGTCATCACTAACGCCAGTACGGTGGGCAAGACGGCAGGCTGCAACGCGCCCATAATGTCGAGGCTGAAAAACAGCGATGTCCCCTGCGCATCACGCAGGCTCGGCAGCGCAAACAGCCCTTGCCAGCGGACGGCGGGATCGAAGGCCAGGCCGAGAGCAGAGATCACGATGACCGTCAGCAAAATACCGCCAGGCACCCGGCGCTTCTCCAGACCAAAAATCGCCGCCAGCCCCAGCAAAGACATGAGGACGGGGAAGGAGGTAAAGTGCCCCAACGCCACCGGTAAACCTGAGCCAGGGTTTCTGACCACCAGCCCCACATTGTCAGCGGCAATCAGCAGTAAAAACAGGCCAATCCCGATGCCCGTACCGTGTGCGACGCCCATGGGCAAATTGCGTAAGATCCAGGCGCGAATCCCGGTGGTGGAAATCAGCGTAAACAGCAGCCCCATGAGGAACACAGCGCCAAGCGCGACCGGCACGCTGATGTGCTGACCCAGTACAAGACTGAACGCTGTAAAGGCCGTCAACGAGATTGCACAGCCAATCGCCATGGGTAAATTGGCCCACAGCCCTATCAGGATTGACCCGAAGCTTGCCACCAGGCAGGTGGCAACAAACACCGCCGTAGGAGAGAACCCCGCTTTACCCAGCATACCGGGGACCACGATCACCGAATAGACCATGGCAAGAAAGGTCGTCAGCCCGGCCAGGATTTCCTGTCGCACGCTGCTGCCACGGGCCGAAATGGCGAACCAGGCATCCAGTCTTCCACTGGTCGGGCGTGATTCAATTGACATAGTTAAGCCTCAAAAATTTTTATTGTGTAATTCACGCGGTCACCGTTCTGCATTCCCTGAATATGTCTTTACCCACGGGCAACCGACAAAAGGCAAACGTTTACTTCGCCACGCAGAACGGGTGTAACAAGCACCACCAGACTGAAGGGGGCAGATTATCCGGTCTTTAACCGCCGCTTTTCAACCGTTCAGAGGGAATTACTGCGTATAAAGATCAGGTTAGTAACATCAGGAACGTGCTGGAAACCTGCCAGTAACATTCTTGCAGGCAGCGTGGCCGGTCGATGAAAGAGGATGTTGGTGGAAGAGAGATGACGCCGGACGGCGTCATCAGAGCGCATCGCCTCAGCCCGGCAGAGTGAGTTCACCGCCCTGCTGGATGGCCCGTTGCCATGCGGCGCGCTGCTGAACGGTGGTTAACCATTTTTGCGTGGCGGGCGCATTGTGCAAGCCGGCGCGCTGGCTCAGCGCCAGAACAGGAAAGCTCATTTGCACATCGGCGATGCTGAATCGTTGACCGGCAAACCAGGGATTGGCCGAGAGATGATCTTCGATCATTTGCCTGTGGACGTGGAGCTGTTTGTCCAGCCAGGCTTTTTGTACGCCTTTCCCCAGCGCGGCACCCACGGGACGCAGCAACCAGGGCACGGGCGCGCTGCCCAGCCGGCCAAACACCAGCTTCATGACCAGCAGCGGCATCAGGGAACCTTCAGCGTAATGTAACCAGTAACGCGCCTGGAGGCGCGCCTCTTCGTCGGTAAGCTGTAATCGCTTCTCGCTGTCGTACTTTTCTTCGAGGTATTCCAGTATGGCCCCGGACTCCGCCACCACCCGATTGCCATCTGTGATAACCGGCGATTTGCCTAAGGGATGCACTTTTTTCAGTGCTTCCGGTGCCAGCATGGAGGCTTCACGCTGGTAACGTTTAACCTGATAAGGCACTTCCAGCTCTTCCAGCATCCACAGCACGCGGTGCGAACGAGATTGTTCCAGATGGTGAACAGTAATCATCATGATTCCCTGCGAGTGAATATGCAGACAGTATAGACGTCACTTCACCTTGTGCAGAGAACCATCCTGCTCGGGATCCAGCAGGACCGCACCTGATCCCTGCTGTCCCAGCCGATCACCGGGGTTACGGAGCGGACAGTCACGCATGGATAAACAGCCGCAGCCAATGCAGCCATCCAGGTCGTTACGCAGGCGCGTCAGGGTTTCGATGCGCTTATCCAGTTCATCCCGCCAGTGCTGCGTCAGATTGCTCCAGTCCTGCGCAGACATGCGTTTATCCGCAGGCATGTTTTCCAGACTGTCGCTGACGCTGGCGAGCGGAATGCCGATGCGCTGGGCAATTTTAATGATCGCCACACGGCGCAGGACATCACGGCTGTAGCGCCGCTGATTACCGGGATTGCGCGTGCTGGAAATCAGCCCTTTGCTTTCATAAAAATGCAGCGCTGACACGGCCACGCCGCTTCGCCGCGCGACTTCCCCAGGTGTCAGCACCGGTTTTGGATAATTGCGATCTTTTTTCATCTGGCACTTTACCTCAAGTTAACTTGAGGAATTATACTCCTTTCCCATCAGAACAACACCCGCCCTGACGACGTCACGCCCCCTGCAGGCTGATTATCAGCCTCACAAACTGCGGCATGCACGGTGACGGGGACATTCACCAGAAGGATGAGGCCATGATACAAGAAGAGATCATTCATTCACTGACCCACTGGATTGACCAGAACCTGGATAAAAGCCTGTCAATCGATGAGGTGGCCGCGAAGTCCGGTTATTCGAAATGGCACCTGCAACGTATGTTCCGTAGCGTAACGAAACAGACGTTGGGTGGTTATATCCGCGAACGCCGGCTGACGCTGGCCGCAGAAGCGCTGCGTCAGACGCAGCGTCCGGTATTCGATATTGCGATGCAGTATGGCTACGATTCGCAGCAGACCTTCTCACGGGTCTTTCGCCGCCAGTTTTCCCAGACGCCTACGGCGTATCGTCACTATATGCGTCGCCAGGCGGTTCAGCGTCCACGCCTGCTGAGCTTTGACTGTGGGGAAACGATGAGCAGCTTTACGCAGCGTACAACGGGTGAATGTTGTCCGCTTAATTAACAGCCCGCGTGCGCCCGATCGGGCGCACGGCTTTATCCCCTCTTTTTTACCCTTCCGCTGGCTTGACACTGCGCTGACAAATCAAACAAATTCTGTACAAAAATTGAGAACCAGATGATATAATGTGACCCACATCACATTATGACGTTTGTTGCCGACGAAAGAGCCCCACCTGACAGACTTTTCCGCCGACGTGATGTTCGCAGACAGTCAGGCGTCCTTTCCGATTTTGAGGTCAAAATTGATGGCTACCCTAACCACCAGTTTTCTTGTTATGCGCTGGGAATTGCTGAGCGCTGTAATGATGTTTTTCGCCAGTACACTGAAAACCCGCCTTCGCCAGGACAGCCATCATGTCATGGCCTTTCTCTGTGGCGGCGTGGGCGTTGGTCTGTCGTGCTGGTTTGTGACCGGTTTAATGGGCATCACGCTAAGCATGGAAAACGTGCACCATTTTTTGAGCGTCTCTAAAGAAGTGTTCATTGACATGATGAGCCGTGCGCCTGCGAACTGGCCAATGCCCTGAATGACCAATAAAAAACCCCGCAAAGCGGGGTTTTTTATATTGCTGTGTAAAGTCAAATTTTCTTCAACATGACAGGAATGGCGACATCCTGTACGTCAACGTCCGGTCTCTGCGTTCCGCGACGTTCCTGAATCCACATTTCACCCATCATCTTGTCTAAGCCACGATCCAGTCCGGTTACCATGCCTGCGCCAGGCGTAAACGTCAGTTCACCAAAATAGATGTGCTGGTCGTGGATATACCAATCGACTCGCACGTAGTCAAAGTCACTGGCCAGCGTTTTGCTCAGGGCAAGTGCCCGCTCCAGTGAGGGCATGATCGGGGAAACATCCAGGCCGGTATCGCGAATTTTATGGTAAGCCTCGGAGAGGTTATTAACGTAAAAATTCATCGAAAGCTGAGGCTGACAGCGGTTGTAGATGACCTGAAGAACATACTCAAAATTGCCATCGCGCTTATTGAACATATGAAACTTGTAATCAACCGGCGCGCTTTTACCGTCACCAATATACTGCTCAACCAGAATACGTGGCTTGATATAGCGATAGTGGATCTCACGCGCTTCGTTGGCGAAATCGGTTTTTAACCACGAATAGCAGTTATGAATGATTTGCTGCTTACGAAGCGCATCCGGTTCTTCCAGCACGATCTCTACCATGTTTGAAGCATGATTCGGTTTGATAACCGTGCCCTGCCAGCGCGTAAGATCATTCAACGTGGTGGGATCGGTGGTGTCGTGGAGCAACGGAATCAGATAGTCATTACCGATCTTTTCCGCAATATAGTCGCGCACCGAATACTTATCGGACAGGCGCGCATACAGCTGGTAATCACCATGGATAAACTTGCGATACAGCACTTTTTCGTTGAAGACCTTGGGCTCACGCAGATTCGGGAGCTTTCTGAACTTGCGGAAGTAATAAATACGATCCTGATAAGTCCAGGGCATCTTCTTAATAAAGTACTGCAAACTTCTTCTGAGCTCTTGCTTCAACCTGAGCATATTTGACCTCATTTGTAGGTTTTGTAGTTAAGTGAGGAAACCTGAATTTTTTGAATCACGCCGCGTTTAAAGAAGTAATTCATGACGGTGAGGGACAGGAGCTCAGACAGAAAAACGCTCCAGGCGGCCCCCATGATGCCGTAGCCCTGAATTAGCCACCAGGAAAGCGGGATGCTGATGAGCACCAGACAAATGATTTTCTTCAGTAAATAATCAAAGCCCCCTTCTTTCACCATAAAACGGTACGCGACGGTTCCCATTGCCGAAAAACTGGTCGCCAGGGATAACAGCGTGATGAGGTTGCCTGACTGCCTGTAGGCCGGGCCATATAACGCCACAATAATGTGCTCACCCCACAACGCGACGATAAACAACATCAACAGCGACACGGCCATCACGTAGCCATTGAGTCGGGCCGTCAGCCTGACGGCTTCGTCTCCACGCGCACGAAAAATCTCGCTGAAATAGGAGGTAATCAGCGCCACGGGAATAAAAATCCAGGACGCTGCAATCGTATTGGCAGCAGCGAATAAACCCAGCTCGCGCGCCGAGGCGATGCCGGCCAAAAACATCTGCGCGGTTTTGACCTGGACAGAAATAAAAATGCTGGAAATGGCCAATGGCAAGCCCGTATACAGCAGATAACGCAAATACAGGGTGCGTGTTTCCCGCGGGGGAAATTGCTCCTGATGCTGTTGGTAAAAGCAGTAGCGTTTAATGACATACGGCACCAGCGTTACCGTGATAACTGACAATGTCAGCCACAGCGGATTCAGGCGTAGCCAGGCAATAGTGAAACTCAACGCAAAACTCACCAGCATGCCGACGGCATTCGCCACGGTATTCAGCTTTGATGCCAGACGTGCATTGTTATAAACGCTAAACGTATCCTGCGTGACAAAAACAGAGGCAACAAATGAAGCCAGCGCAAATGCCAGGAAATTTTCCTGCATGTTGTACCAGACCCAAATTAACACTGGTGCCGAGGTAATAAGTAATAAAACCATACGCAAAGTACGTGCAATACGCATTAAGCGCAAACCTTTGGTGGCATTTTTGCTGACACGTTTAAACAAAATAGTTTCAGTGCCAAATAGGGCTATGGTTTGCACCATGGCAAATAACGATGTTGAAAACGCCATCTGCCCAAATAGGGTTGGGCCAAAGGACTTAGCCACGTAAGACGTCACGAAAATGACGCCAAAGACGGAGATAATCTTTTCAGACATCATCCAGGCGGCATTAGACATTACGCTAAATTTCATCGACTGTTCCTTAGTAATACTCAACATCTACCGCTTCGGCACGCCCATCCGTGGGCGAATTAATAAGCGCTTAAATTTCAAAGCGAAATGATAATCATCAAGCCAACCCGGCTCGAAAATGAGAATCCGATTATATTTTAATGAAAGAATTCAGGAGAATTCTGATTATATCTGGCACGAATGCCGACTACTGGAAACGATTTCAAAATGAAATCATTAATGTTAACAAAAACCGTCATTCCTGAATAAAACGGATGCGGAGGCGTCAACCAGCCAAATTACAGTCATTTTTTATCTTTGGGGTGCGATGAATTTATATCAAAAAACCCATACCAGGAAGGCGCGGCATCCCGATCAGAATAAAATAAGATTTATCCCATGATGATATTTATTCTAAATATCTTAATTTAACCCACGTAATTTAACGTCCGTATTTAAACACGGCATTCCACACACTTTTACAGTACCAAAGGTTAATAAAGTAATCCTCATCCATTAATTGATAAGAAAGGTAAGAGCATTTATGAGAAAGTCACGATATAGCGAAGATCAAATCACAAATGCCATTAAAGCTTCTGAATCGGGCGTTAAGGTTAAAGAGATTTGTGAAGAGCTTGGCATCTCTGAGGCAACCTTCTATAGCTGGAAGAAGAAGTTTTCTGGGTTAGCCTCGGAAGAAGGCAGAAAAATCAAGGAGCTGGAAGAAAAGGTTCAGTTACTGACGCGCGAACTGCACGCACTTCATTCCGACAAGGAGATGCTGCAAAGCGTTCTGAAGAACTTCTTTACTACGCACGAGAAGCGTCAGGCCGTCAACTTCCTGCAGGACACATTCGATGTCGGCACCCGCCGCAGCTGCCGTTTGCTGGATATTAGCCGTAGTGTTTACCATTACCCAACGGGATCAGAAAACCGTTAATACTGAGAGCATTGCTTTTGATAGCTACCTCGCTGAGATTTGTTCTTACCAGAAGAGATGAAGAGCATTTAACAGGACATTAGGATGGCGCGCCTCGCCCAGTCCGTAATTAATGAATGGATTTGCGGTTACGCTTCCTTTTTTGCGGTAAAATTGATTTACAACAGCAAAAGTCTCTCAATCTACACCACTTTTATCCCCCCAGTCTCATTTCGGTGAGACTGGACTTCCTTTTTTTTCATTAGCTCGTCTAAAAGAAACTGCCGCTGTTCCACTTTTTCGTTTAATCCCAGTAATCATATTTTGATTTCTCCGTACATTTCCTTAGCACCGACTGGTCCTGAGAAATGTTTTGCCGATCGTCGGATTATGCGTAATCGCATAAAAAGATAAAAATGGCCCAGAATAATCTCAGATTAACAGTTTATTGATACTTAACACTTTCATCCGGTAGCACACAATTGATAACTATTTCTGCCTGCTATTGATGTCTGCTGTTAAACAGTAAATATAAGCGAAGCGCAGTCTGATTCTGCTGAAATTAAGGCTGCCTGAAGTAAAAGGTGGTTTCTGATAAGGATTTCTCTTAGCCAAACGGTATGTTTTCCCCGTTTTTTAAACATAAAAGCTGGGTGCGGGTTAGCGCTTCACCTTCATCTGTCCGCTTTTTGAGGAATAAACGCGCTTTACTCAGCCATTTCCTGGCTATTTATTGAACAATATGTGCGATTGTCTTGCTGTTAATGGGGCGGAAGCCGCCTGTGTGGATAAATACGGCATGGCTGAGTGGCGGTTTTGAGGAAGATTTAAACCCGGCAGATTACCGAGGCGGCTTTATTTCGCCGTTTTACACCTCGGTATAATCCGAAAAAGCGTGAATATCACTCCCAGTAATTATTCATTATCCGGGACGTTCAGATGATTTCCTGTTCAGGGCGGTCACGCGGGGTTGTGGCTTGATGCGCATCGCCCAAATCACGCCAACGATCAGGCAAACAATACCGATCATTGTCAGAACAGGTGGCCAGTGTTGATACCAGATAAACGTCCATAGCAAGCCAAAGAGAATCTCAAAGACGATGAGTGGCCCCATCAATACGGTAGGCAGTCGCTGGCTGGCCGCATTCCAGCATAACGTTCCGGCCCATGAGCACAGCAGGCCAATCGTCAGCATTAATGCAATAAACACCAAAGGCCGGGGGCCGAAAGGCAGCGCAAAATCAGGCTGTTGCCACGCCAGCTGTATGCTGACCAGCGCATACATGATGAGTGCCAGCGGTAAGGTCACAATGCCCTGCGCGGTGGCCCAGGTCGCGGCCTTGAGCTGAGGATGGTTGCGTAACCAGCGCGCATTGCGCAACGGATACCAGGTCCAGCACACCACCGCCATCACCGCCAGGGCAATGCCGGTCAGATAACGCTGGCCGTTGAGCGTTGCCCCCTGGAGTTGCCATTCCGCCGCATTAACGCAAACCAGGCCTGCGCCCGTCACCAGCAGTGCCGGGATAAGCCGTCGCCATGAGAGCCGTCCTTCAAGATGGTCATAACAGAGGTTTGCAGTGACAGCGATGACGATCGGTAAGGTACCAATGATCATCGTGGAGACCGGAGCCCCCGTTCGCTGAATCGCATTGGCGAGAAACGCGTAATAGAAGAGATTGCCAACCAGCGACAGCTTTAATGCTTCCCGCCAGTGGGCGGCGCTCAGTTGGCGCAGTCGGAAACGATCGTGCCAGGCAAGCGGCAACGCAACCAGGCCAAACGCGACATAGCGCCCGGCTGACTGCAACGCGCCCGGATAATCCGGGACGATGACCGGTCCAACAAAAATCAGCCCCCACATCATGCCTGCGGCAAGGGCAAACATTATTCCTGTCAACATGGCTTTTTCCTGTCTGTCTTTTTGCTTCAGTGTGAACCAAACAGGTAAGCATGCCTTGTAGCAAATTGCGGTCAGGACCTGTGTGGCGCGATCTGCTTTTGATAGCGGCCCGGTGTAATGCCGTAACGTTGGGTAAACGCACGGGTCAGATGCGCCTGATCGGTCAAGCCTACCGCTGCCGCGACGCTGGCTATGGCCTCACCCCTGGCGAGCATCTGTTTGGCTTCATAAAGCCGGTAAGCCATTAACATTTGCTGGGGCGTGACATGGAAATGATCGCGGAAGGCGCGTAAAAAATGCCACGGTGATAACGACGCTAATGCCGCCAGCGTGTCCAGCCTGACCGGCTCTCCAAGATGGGCGCGCAGGTAGTCGCGCACATCATCAAAACGGTGTCTGGCATCGACTTTACGCGCTGAGGCCATACGGGCCTGTGGACGGATGCGCACCAGCAGGTCTGACAGCAGACTATAACGCGCCAGGGCCGTATCGGCCTGCCACAGCGCCGCCAGACACTGCGACACAGGCTGCGCAAGTCGCACGTCCGTTCGCAGCGCATCCCCAAACCACCAGCCACGGTCGCCACTCAGCTCATCCATACAGTCAGGCTGGATGTAGATCATTTGATAACGCCAGCCCGTTTCGCAGGCCGACTCCCCGGTGTGCAGCTCATCAGGATTCATCATGACCAGAGAATGGACAGGGGCAGTGTAGTGCGTACCGCGGTAACGGAAGCGCTGTGCCCCGGCCTCGATGGTGCCGATGCCAAAGGCTTCGTGCGTATGCGGAGCAAAGGCATAACGGGAAATATGCGCCTGGTAAAGTTCCACGCCCGGCAGTTCAGGCAACTGCCGAAACAGCGCACGATCTTTTTCACAGGGAAAAACAGCTGGAACGCCTTCCACGTTATCGCTCCTTATCCGGTTGGCAGAATCTGCAAGCATGCCGTTAAAAGGGGATGAAATGCAAAGATTGTCATCCCCGGTTGAATACATGACACTGCTTAACAGGTGTACTGACGAGGAAACATCATGCAGCGTGTTGTAATGGTAGTTGATATGCAAAATGGCGTATTCACCACGCCGCGTTTCGATCGGGCTGGCCGGGTCAGGCAGATTAACCGCCTCATCGAACAGGCTGATCTTACGCTGTTTATTCAGCACAGCGAAGGCGACATGGTGCCAGGCAGCCAGGCCTTTGCGCTGTTACCCGAGATGGCTCAACCCCGGAATGCGCACTTTATTACCAAGACAGCCTGCGACAGTTTCTGGCGGACGTCCCTGGCCTCACTGCTGAGTGAGCTGGCTATTCATGAGTTTGTTATTTGTGGGTGTGCCACCGATTACTGCGTCGACACCACCATCAAGGTCGGCGCAGGATTGGGCTATCGCATCACCGTCGCCGCTGACGCCCATACCACCGCCGACCGGACCTGTGCCAGTGCGGAACAGTTAATTGGCCAGCATAATGAAGTCTGGGCGGGCTTAAGTCTTCCGGGTAACGTACCACGCGTGATCGATACCGATACCGTGCTGGCCGGGTGGCGTTAAGCGATCACACTTTCATCCGTATCAGACCATCTGACTCTTTCTTCATCCTGAGTCGCATCAGCCCGGCCAGTTATGGCCGATTTTGGAGGCGCTATGTTTGAGTCGTTTGCCTGGATCAATGAGCCTGCAACGTGGCAGTGCCAGAACGGTACGCTACAGGTCACCACCGATGATAAGACCGATTTCTGGCACAAGACCTGGTACGGGTTTGAGCGCTTTTCCGGCCATGTCTTTGCCACGGAGGTGGACGGCGACATGACTTTTCAGCTCAAAATCTGCGCAGACTTTACCACGCTGTACGATCAGGCCGGACTGATGCTGATACGCGACGCACAGCACTGGCTAAAAGCAGGAATTGAATATAACGATGGTGCGCCCGCCATTGGCAGCGTGCTGACGCTCGGCCATTCCGACTGGGCAACGGGGATATTTCCTGGCGATCCGCGAGCGTTCTGGCTCCGGCTGACGCGCAAAGGTGACAGCCTGAGACTGCAGTATTCGGCAGACGGACAGACGTGGCCTTTATTACGTCTGAGCTATTTTCCACCCGGTCCGCTCAGGATAGGTGCTATGTGTTGCACGCCGGAGCGTGCCGGTCTGGCGGTCACCTTCCGCGACATGCTTCTGACGCCGCCGCTGGATAAAGCACTGCATGATTTAAGTTAACGGCGGGCGCGTCGTCCAGAGATGTGATGACATGTTTTTTGTCGCCCGTGCCCGATCTTGCCCGGGCTTTCAGGATACAGGCCATCTATTTCGGCCAGGTCATGCCGGGTCATCGCGCCTCCAGTGCCGGCGCTGGATAAACCACGCCAGGATGTGCGTGAAAGGCGGGAAGTGGTGCAGAGTTAAACCAGACATCCCCAACAAAACAAAAAAGCCCCGGTGATGGGGCTTTCTGCAACAGAGACTGACAGACGGCTTAGAACGGAATGTCGTCGTCAAAATCCATCGGCGGTTCGTTATTGTTGCTGGCCGGAGCGCTGGGCTGCTGCTGCGGACGAGACTGTGCGCCGCCGCTGAACTGGTTGTTATTGCCCTGCTGCGGTTGCTGAGGCTGGCCCCAACCGTTGTTGTTGCCCTGACCGCCGCCTGCTGGCGCGTTACCGCCCTGCTGACGTCCACCCAGCATCTGCATAGTGCCGCCCACGTTGACAACCACCTCCGTGGTGTAACGTTCCTGACCGCCCTGATCCTGCCATTTACGGGTGCGCAGCTGGCCTTCAATATACACCTGAGAACCTTTACGCAGGTATTCGCCCGCCACTTCCGCCAGTTTGCCAAACAGCACGACACGGTGCCATTCGGTGATCTCTTTATTTTCACCGGTCTGCTTGTCGCGCCAGCTCTCAGAGGTAGCCAGCGTAATGTTGGCGACAGCGCCACCATTTGGCATGTAACGTACTTCCGGATCCTGACCCAGATTCCCGACAAGAATCACTTTGTTAACGCCACGACTGGCCATGTTGCTGTCTCCCGATGAATGATTACGTCAACTCTAAACGATCAATTCTAACACGTCCCGCGCCTGGTTTCCCAGTTTCGAGCGGTGTTCCATTTTTAATCATTCGCCGGAAAAAAGCAAAAAACTACTGGATATTTATTCAGTCTATTTTTTGTGCCATAATGATGCGTTTATTCTGGCCGTGTCACAGGGCGCGGTGAGTGCAGCTAATCCGGGAAAGGTGAATGGATAAGATCGAAGTTCGTGGTGCCCGCACCCATAATTTGAAAAACATCAACCTGACCATCCCTCGCGACAAACTCATTGTGGTTACTGGCCTTTCCGGGTCCGGTAAATCCTCTTTGGCGTTTGATACGCTGTATGCGGAAGGTCAACGCCGCTATGTGGAGTCGCTCTCTGCCTATGCGCGCCAGTTTCTGTCTTTAATGGAGAAGCCGGACGTCGATCATATTGAGGGTTTGTCGCCGGCCATCTCCATTGAGCAAAAGTCGACCTCGCATAACCCGCGATCGACGGTAGGCACGATTACGGAGATTCACGATTATCTGCGCCTGCTGTTTGCCCGTGTGGGTGAACCGCGCTGCCCGGATCATGATGTCCCGCTGGCTGCTCAGACAGTGAGCCAGATGGTCGATCAGGTGCTTGAACAGCCCGAAGGTCGCCGTCTGATGCTGCTGGCACCGGTCGTGAAAGATCGCAAAGGTGAACATACCAAAACGCTGGAAAACCTGGCGACGCAGGGTTACATCCGCGCCCGGATCGACGGCGAAGTGTGCGATCTTTCCGATCCCCCTAAGCTGGAACTGCAGAAAAAACACACCATTGAAGTGGTTATCGATCGCTTTAAAGTCCGCGATGATCTGGCGACACGCCTGGCGGAATCCTTTGAAACGGCGCTGGAACTCTCTGGCGGTACCGCGATTGTGGCCGATATGGACGACAGCGCGGCAGAAGAGTTGCTCTTCTCCGCGAACTTTGCCTGTCCGGTTTGCGGATACAGCATGAGTGAGCTGGAACCGCGCCTGTTTTCGTTTAACAACCCCGCCGGTGCCTGCCCGACCTGTGACGGTCTGGGTGTGCAGCAATATTTCGATCCCGATCGCGTAGTGCAAAATGCAGAGCTGTCGCTGGCAGGCGGCGCCATCCGTGGCTGGGACCGTCGTAACTTCTATTACTTCCAGATGCTGCGCTCACTCGCCGATCATCTCGACTTCGATATAGAAGCGCCGTTTAACAGCCTCAAGGACAGCGTGCAGAAAGTCATTCTGTACGGTTCCGGCAAAGAAACGATTGAATTTAAATATATTAATGACCGTGGCGACACCTCCGTGCGTCGCCATCCGTTCGAAGGCGTGCTGAACAATATGGAGCGCCGTTATAAAGAGACGGAATCCTCAGCGGTACGCGAAGAACTGGCGAAATTTATCAGCAATCGCGCCTGCGCCAGCTGTGAAGGCACGCGTCTGCGTCGTGAAGCGCGCCACGTCTATGTCGAAAACACCACGCTGCCGACCATTTCAGACATGAGCATCGGTCATGCCATGGCGTTTTTTGAAAATCTGAAACTCAGTGGTCAGCGGGCTAAAATCGCGGAAAAAGTGCTGAAAGAGATCGGCGATCGCCTGAGTTTTCTGGTCAATGTCGGCCTGAACTACCTGTCGATGTCGCGTTCTGCAGAAACACTGTCGGGCGGTGAAGCCCAGCGCATCCGTCTGGCAAGCCAGATTGGCGCCGGTCTGGTCGGCGTGATGTACGTACTGGATGAACCGTCAATCGGCCTGCACCAGCGCGATAACGAGCGCCTGCTGGGCACGCTGATTCACCTGCGCGACCTGGGTAATACCGTGATTGTGGTCGAGCACGATGAAGACGCGATTCGCGCCGCCGACCACGTGATCGATATCGGTCCCGGCGCGGGCGTGCACGGCGGCGCTATCGTCGCGGAAGGTACGGTTGAGCAGATTATGGCGGAAGAGGCTTCGCTGACCGGTCAGTTCCTCAGCGGCAAACGCGCAATCGCCGTGCCTGAAACGCGTGTGAAAGGCGATCCCTCGAAGGTCCTGAAAATTACGGGCGCGCGCGGTAACAACCTGAAGGACGTCACCTTAACGCTGCCTGTTGGCCTGTTTACCTGCATCACCGGCGTCTCCGGGTCAGGGAAGTCGACGCTGATCAACGATACGCTGTTCCCGATTGCCCAGCGCGCGCTGAACGGGGCCACCATTGCTGAGCCAGCACCGTATCGCGATGTCGCCGGTCTGGAGCACTTCGATAAAGTCATCGATATCGACCAGAGCCCCATCGGCCGCACGCCGCGCTCTAACCCGGCCACCTACACCGGTATTTTTACGCCGGTTCGTGAACTGTTTGCCGGCGTGCCTGAATCACGTTCACGTGGTTATAACCCAGGCCGTTTCAGCTTTAACGTGCGTGGCGGACGTTGTGAGGCCTGTCAGGGCGACGGCGTGCTGAAAGTGGAAATGCACTTCCTGCCGGATATTTATGTGCCGTGCGATCAGTGCAAAGGCAAACGCTATAACCGTGAAACGCTGGAGATTAAATACAAAGGCAAAAGCATTCACGAAGTGCTGGAAATGACGATCGAGGAAGCGCGTGAGTTCTTTGATGCCGTTCCTGCCCTGGCGCGTAAGCTGCAAACGCTGATGGACGTTGGATTGTCCTATATCCGCCTGGGTCAGTCGGCCACCACCCTGTCCGGTGGTGAAGCGCAGCGCGTCAAGCTGGCGCGTGAGCTGTCGAAGCGCGGCACGGGACAGACGTTGTATATTCTGGATGAGCCCACCACCGGGTTACATTTTGCCGATATCCAGCAACTGCTCGAAGTGCTGCATCAACTGCGCGATCAGGGCAACACCATCGTGGTCATTGAGCACAACCTCGACGTCGTGAAAACGGCGGACTGGATTGTCGACCTGGGGCCGGAAGGCGGCAGTGGCGGCGGTGAAATTCTGGTGGCAGGCACGCCAGAAACCGTGTCCGAATGTGAAAAATCACATACGGCCCGCTTCCTTAAGCCCTTGTTGAAAAAATAAAATTGCAGGCCCGCATCACGCGGGCCTTCTTACAGGGATTGCACAATTTACCCTGAAAAATGCAGGATCAGGCAAGATTCAGACACATATAGGCATATACGCTTTTCCCTCCCCTGACTATCCTTAATTCGTTCCCCTTTGGTACGCCCCTGGCGTCACCTTCTTGCTGCGCGCGTTATGCTGCGGCGTTGTTCGAAAAATCACGACACACTTTAACTGGAGACACCATGAACATTACCCATGCGTATGCTGCTCAGGATGCAAAGTCCAAACTGGCACCGTTTGATTTCAAACCGCGTGAGCTTCGTGCTCATGACGTACAGCTTGACGTGCTGTTTTGTGGCGTTTGTCATTCTGACTTGCATCAGGCGCGCAATGAGTGGAAAAACACCATTTTTCCTGTGGTTCCGGGACACGAGATTGTTGGCCGCGTGACCGCAGTCGGCCCCGAGACGCAGAAGTACAAAGTCGGCGACCTGGTCGGCGTTGGCTGTATGGTTGATTCCTGCCGCAGCTGCCCAAGTTGTCAGGAAGGTCTGGAGCAGTACTGTGAAAATGGCTTTGTCGGCACGTATAACGGTCAGGATCGCCAGACAGGGGCTATCACCTACGGTGGTTACTCCACCTCTATGGTAGTGGATGAAAGCTTTGTGCTGCGTGTTCCAGAAAACCTGGAGCTGGCCGGTGTGGCACCGCTGCTGTGTGCCGGTATCACCACCTATTCACCGCTGCGTCACTGGAATGTCGGCCCGGGTAAAAAAGTCGGGATCGTGGGGCTGGGTGGCCTGGGCCACATGGGTGTAAAAATTGCTCACGCGATGGGCGCGCATGTCGTGTTATTCACCACCTCGCCGTCAAAAATCGAAGACGGAAAACGTCTGGGCGCAGACGAAGTGGTCATTTCGAAAGATGCCGACCAGATGGCGCAACATGCCAACAGTTTTGACTTCATTCTTAACACAGTGGCGGCGCAACACGACCTTAATCCGTTTATCACCTTGCTGAAGCGTGACGGCAATATGACTCTGGTCGGCGCGCCTGAACACGATCATCCCGCGCCACAGGTTTTCAATTTGATCTTTAAACGCCGCAGCATCGCTGGCTCGCTGATTGGCGGTATCGCTGAAACCCAGGAGATGCTGGATTTCTGTGGCAAACACGGCATCACGTCAGATATTGAGCTGATCGCCATGGATCAGATCAACGAGGCTTACGAACGTATGCTGAAGAGCGATGTAAAATATCGCTTTGTCATTGATATCGATACGCTGCGTAAAAACGCGGCGGCGTAATCCTGTCCTGTGCCCTTTCCCACGCCGGGAAAGGGCCGTTACCGCCCGGTATCTGCCTGCTGAAAAGAGGCATCCACCAGATAGTAAATTTGCGAATCTTTCAGCGTGCCGTCTAAAAACAGCGTGTTCCAGTGTGATTTATTCAGATGTTCACTGGGAAACACATCGCTGTGCTCATCCCGCATCAGTTCAGCCAGCGCGGGCGAGGATTTGAGCGACACCGCCGGACGCCCTTTGACTTCATGCACCATGGCAAACAGCACGCCGTTGCTCTTGATCTGCGTAGCTTTCCAGTCGCTGTGAACGCTCTGCTCTGCGCCGGGTTTGCTCATGCAGTACGTCAGTAAGTCCGAATTATTCATACTCATTCCCCTTGTAAGGTCGCCACAATACGTCGGGCTCCGCCATGAATACGATGTTCCCCCAGCCAAATGCCCTGCCAGGTGCCCAGTACCAGCTGTCCACGCTGCACCGGTAGCATCAGTGAAACGCCCAGCGTGGACGACTTAATGTGGGCGGGCATGTCGTCACGGCCTTCGTAATCGTGTTGATAAGGAGCCGCTTCCGGGACATGGCGCATAAAGTGTTGTTCCATGTCGCTCCGCACTGTCGGATCGCAGTTTTCATTCAGCGTCAATGAGGCCGACGTATGCTGCAACAGCAAATGGAGTAATCCGGTGTGGATATCACGGAGTGCGGGCAACTGTTGCACAATCTCTTCCGTTACGAGGTGAAAACCTCGCGATTTTGCGCTTAAGGTCAACGTTTGTTGATACCACATACTTTTTTCCTGAATCTGTGAGACACAGTTAAGTGTGCAGAATGTGGCGCAAAGGTAAACCCGATCCGTAAAAATAAAAAAGCCGCCAACAAGGTTGGCGGCCCGGGGAAGATTGTGTGCGGAATTACATTACTGCCGCAAAGGCTTCCGCGACCTGATGCACGTTTTTGCTGTTCAGACCTGCCACACACATACGGCCGCTGCCGACGAGGTAGATCCCAAACTCTTCACGCAGGCGGTCCACCTGCTGCGCACTCAGGCCGGTGTAGCTGAACATCCCGCGCTGCTTCAACAGGTAGTCGACGTTCTTACCGGGTAGCGCCGTACTCATCACCTGTACCAGCGCCTGGCGCATGTCGATAATGCGCAACCGCATGGCTTCGACCTCGGCCAGCCAGTTAGCTTTCAGCGTAGCGTCGTTTAACACGCGGGCCACAACCTGTGCGCCGAAGTTTGGCGGGCTGGAATAGTTACGGCGGACGGTCGCTTTGAGCTGACCTAATACGCGGCTGGCCTCTTCAGCGCTGTCACATACCACAGACAGGCCACCGACGCGCTCGCCATACAGCGAGAAGATTTTTGAAAAGGAGTTGCTGACCAGCGCAGGCAGACCTGCCGCAGCAACCGCACGCATCGCGTACGCATCCTCTTCCATGCCAGCACCAAAGCCCTGATAAGCGATATCCAGGAACGGGATCAGCTCCTGTGCTTTCAGCACGGCAACAGTTTCGTCCCACTGCGCATTGGTCAGGTCGGCCCCGGTTGGGTTATGACAGCACGGATGCAGCAGCACGATGCTTTGCTTTGGCAGGGTTTTAAGCGTGCTCAGGAAGGCATCAAAACGTACGCCGTTGGTTTCCGGGTCATACCACGGATAGGTCTTCACCTCGAAACCGGCACCGTTAAAGATGGCGATATGGTTTTCCCAGGTCGGATCGCTGACCCAGACGTTGGACTGCGGGAAATAACGCTTCAGGAAATCCGCACCGACTTTCAACGCACCTGAGCCGCCCAGGGTCTGAATCGAGGCGATCTGGCCCGCTTTTAATACGGGATGATCGGCCCCGAACAGCAGTGGCGCTATCGCGTTGCGGTAGGTATTTAATCCTTCCATAGGCAGATAGAGCGAAGCCTGCTGCGGTTCGGCACGTAACTGCTCTTCAGCATCAGCCACCGCCTGCAGCTGAGGGATGATGCCTTGCTCGTTGTAATAAAGCCCAATACTCAGGTTCACTTTATGCTCGCGCGGATCCTGTTTAAAGGCTTCCATTAGCGACAAAATCGGGTCGCCAGCATAGGCATCAACGTTCTGGAACACGGTGCAGATCTCCATGATTGTTCTTGAAATAAAAAAGGGCGATTAAACCCTGTACCGCCCGGGACGATGGTTCATTGCGATGATCATATTCAGTACCACCGCGCCCGCAATGGACGCAAGCAACATCGGCAGGCTGACGACAAACAGCGAGGCCAGCACCACGCAGGTATCGACCGCCATTTGCAGTTTACCGGCGCGAATGCCGAAACGGTCTTGCAGCCAGAGCGCCAGGATATTGATCCCGCCCAGGCTGGCTTTATGGCGAAACAACACTATAAACCCAATCCCCATGATGACGTTACCGAACAATGCCGCATAAAAAGGATTCAGTGTGGAAAAATGCATAAACAGGGGATGAAGATGGGTAAAAAGCGACACCAGCCCCACGGCACAAAAGGTTTTTAGCGTAAATTCCCAGCCCATTCGCTTCACAGCCAGCCAGTAGAACGGCAGGTTGATTACAAAGAAAACGCTGCCAAATGACAGGGGCGAAAGATAGCTGATGAGGAATGCCAGCCCAGCCGTGCTGCCGGTCAATGCGCCTGCCTGCTTCAGCATGAGCACACCAAACGAGACCATTAAGGTGCCGAGCAGGATAGCCAGCGCATCTTCAAGGCGAGAGTGAGGAATATCGGCGGGTTGTACAATGTTGTCCATAAAGCAGTCTCAGTGCGAATGATGCAGCACCAATGCAATAACTGCGCCAGCCTGTGCAGGCGCTCAGGCATAAGCGTCTTACCGGGTTTACTGCCCCGCCGGGGAGGTCGATTGTGCATTGCCCGACTCAAATACGCATAAAAAACGCATCATTCCGCCACATCATGCACCACCTGCGCGCATTATGCTCTTTTTTGGCGCACAGCCTGCTGCTCGCCCATCATTAATCCGTTCTCTTTGAGTCTGCCCAGTACCACCGATGTTTTGACATGGGAAACGCTCTGGTGACCGGCTAAAAGCTGGCTGATTACCGCGCTCAGTGAGGCCAAATCGGCCACGGCGACTTTCAGCAGGTAGTCGGCATCACCGGTGGTTTTATAGGCATCAATAATTGCGTCTTCCTGTTCCACCATGCGATGGAAGCTGTCGACATAGTCAGCGGTATGGTTAATGAGCCGCACTTCAATGAGTCCGACAATGCCCAGTCCCACCGCGTCCGGCGACAGCCGTGCGTGATAGCCAAGAATCAGGTTGGCCTGTTCAAGATTGATACGCCGACGTGAACATTGTGAAGCAGAAAGACCGACCAAATCGCTGAGTTCCTGATTGGTCAAACGGCCATTAGACTGGAGCAGAGTAAGGATTTTTAGATCGTAATCGTCTACGTGCGTCATGCTGTTTCCGTCGCGTGTCAGTGTCGCTTTGCTACAGATAACCCGATTCACTGCGACGTTGTCCAACACTATTTTGCACGGTCCTGCCTGCCATGCACAGATCGTGCATGGCAGGTCAGTGACGGATTATTCGTCGTCGTACTGCGGGCCTGCATAGTTATCAAAGCGTGACCACTGACCGTTAAATGTCAGGCGTACGGTACCGATCGGGCCGTTACGCTGCTTACCCAGAATGATCTCTGCGATCCCTTTCAGGTCGCTGTTTTCGTGATAAACCTCGTCACGGTAAATAAACATGATCAGGTCAGCATCCTGCTCGATCGAACCCGATTCACGCAGATCCGAGTTTACGGGACGTTTATCGGCACGTTGCTCCAGTGAGCGGTTCAGCTGAGATAACGCCACCACGGGCACGTTAAGCTCTTTTGCCAGCGCTTTTAATGAACGGGAAATCTCGGCGATTTCCAGCGTACGGTTATCTGACAATGCGGGCACGCGCATCAACTGCAGGTAGTCGATCATGATCAGACTGAGGCCACCGTTTTCACGATAGATGCGACGCGCGCGGGAACGGACCTCGGTCGGCGTCAGGCCAGAAGAATCATCGATATACATATTCTTCTTTTCCAGCAAAATGCCCATCGTGCCGGAAATGCGCGCCCAGTCTTCATCGTCAAGTTGACCGGTACGAATACGGGTTTGGTCAACCCGCGACAAGGAGGCCAGCATACGCATCATGATCTGTTCGCTGGGCATCTCCAGACTGAAAATCAGTACCGGTTTGTCCTGCAGCATCGCCGCATTTTCACACAGGTTCATGGCGAACGTGGTTTTACCCATTGAGGGACGTGCGGCCACGATAATTAAGTCTGAGCGTTGCAGCCCGGCCGTTTTCTTATTCAGATCCTGATAACCGGTATCGATGCCCGTGACGCCATCGTGCGGCGTCTGAAACAGCGACTCAATCCGTGAAACCGTCGCTTCCAGAATTTGTTCGATGTTTTTGGGGCCATCGTCTTTGTTAGCCCGCGCCTCAGCGATTTTAAATACGTTCGACTCGGCAAAATCCAGCAGGTCTTCACTGCTGCGCCCCTGGGGATCATAACCGGCATCGGCTATCTGATTCGCCACGGCGATCATTTCGCGCACGACCGCACGTTCACGCACGATATCCGCGTAAGCGCCGATGTTCGCCGCACTGGGCGTGTTTTTCGCCAGCTCAGCCAGGTAAGCAAATCCGCCGGCCATCTCCAGTTCGCCGCGCGTTTCCAGCGATTCTGACAGCGTAATCAGGTCGATAGGTTTGCTGTTTTCCAGCAGGCGCTGCATCTCAGAGAAAATAAGACGGTGCGAGCGATTGAAAAAATCATTTGCCACGACGCGTTCGGACACGTTGTCCCAGCGCTCGTTATCCAGCATTAACCCACCCAGCACCGACTGCTCCGCTTCCAGCGAATGCGGGGGCATTTTCACGCCTTCTAACTGGCGATCCTGCGTTTCGTTCGATTTGTTGGTGGGTTTATTTCCTGCCATAGTGAATGCATTACCGATCTTCTGTGGGGACGCGCAAGTATACCTCAGTTAAGGGGCGTGCCTCACCTTCATGATGAAACAATCACAGGAGTAAGCATGGCAAAGCGTATTCAGTTCAACGCACACGGCGGCCCGGATGTCCTGACCTGGATTGATTTTGAGCCTGCCGATCCCGCCGATAATGAAATCCAGGTCGAAAACCGCGCGATTGGCATTAACTATATTGATACTTACGTGCGCAGCGGGCTGTATCCGACAGGTCATTTTCCCTCTGGTCTGGGCACCGAGGCGGCGGGTGTGGTCACCCGCGTGGGATCGGCGGTCACGCGTTTCAAACCCGGCGATCGCGTCGTGTACTGCCAGGCCGCACTCGGGGCTTACAGCGAGCTGCATAACGTGACGGAAGACCGTCTGATGCTGTTACCCGACGCCATCAGTTTCGAGCAGGCTGCCGCCAGTTTTTTGAAAGGCCTGACGACGCAGTACCTGTTACGACAGACCTATAAGCTCAAAGCCGACGAAATTTTTCTGTTTCATGCCGCGGCGGGTGGCGTGGGGTTGATTGCCTGCCAGTGGGCAAAAGCGCTCGGCGCCCATCTGATCGGCACCGTCGGCTCCGCCGAAAAGGCGACACTGGCCAAAAACGCGGGAGCCTGGGCCACCATTAATTATCAGCAAGAGGACATTGCACAACGGGTCAGTGAGCTGACCGGCGGCAACAAGGTTGGCGTGGTGTACGACTCTGTGGGGAAAGCGACCTGGGAAGCCTCGCTGGACTGCCTGCGTCGTCAGGGACTGATGGTGAGCTTCGGGAATGCTTCAGGGCCGGTGACCAATGTTGATCTCAGCATTTTAAATAAGAAAGGCTCGCTGTTTGTTACCCGTCCTTCCCTGTTCGGCTACATCACCAATCGTCAGGAGCTGGAAACGGCCAGTGCAGAATTATTCTCTTTACTGGCAAGTGGCGCCATTAAGGTCGATGTGCCCGAGCAGCAAAAATTTGCACTGAAAGAGGCCAGCCGCGCTCACCAGTTACTGGAGAGCCGCGCGACGCAGGGATCGAGCCTGCTGATTCCCTGATGTAAAAAGGGCTTCCCGCAGGAAGCCCTTCTTTTATTTTTCATTCGCACTGATGTAGGGGCAGAAGCGATGAATATGTTATGAATCAACGACAGCTATCCTGACAGAAAACATAAGTAAAAAGTATGATTGTTGTTAATATTCTGAGCACCAATTTTTCACTGTGTGATCACGCACACATTTATCCCCTGCCATTCCGCTCCAGCCTGCGGATCCTGCGCCTGTACAGGACGCGCTGGCGAGTGTCTTCGTCAGTGAAAAAGCGCCGATAGAGCCATACTGCGGCCACGGCCAGCAGTAGCCAGGGCAGCACCTTCACAATCAGCATCACCATACCGCCGACAAACATCACGATCGTGGCCACGACCAGGGCAGCAATGACGCCGATTAAGGACACGCCAGTCAGCAACAGCATCAGGAAGAAACCGAATACAAAAATAATGTCCATTTGTTCACTCCTCACGATGAATACGTTACGTATTACAAGAACCATGCCAACAAGTAACCTGTTGATAGTGATGAGTTAAGTATGAAGTATGCAAAATCAACGTGGCGAGATTCACCAGATTATGGTGAAAAAAAACCAGCCGGCTGGCTGGTTTAACTGTATCAGGCTTCCTGAGGGATCTTATCGGCGACCAGCGCTAATGCAGCCTCCAGTACCCGCACATCGGCACCGGGCTTATGGGCATTCTCGCTAAGGTGACGACGCCACTGGCGCGCGCCAGGGATCCCCTGGAACAGCCCCAGCATATGGCGCGTCACATGGCCAAGGTACGTGCCTTTTGCCAGCTCGGCTTCAATATAAGGGTACATGGCGCGCACCACCGCCACCGGATCAGCGGCAGGCTGTTCCCGGCCAAACACTTCCCGATCGACATGCGCCAGGATGCCGGGGTTTTGATAGGCCTCGCGGCCCATCATGACACCATCCAGGTGCTGAAGATGCGTTTTAGCCTCTTCCAGCGTTTTCACGCCGCCGTTAATGGCAATCGTCAGTTGTGGAAAATCACGCTTTAACTGATAAACCCGGGGGTAATCAAGCGGTGGAATCTCGCGGTTTTCTTTCGGACTCAGACCCGAAAGCCATGCCTTGCGCGCATGAATGATAAAGGTGTCGCAGCCACCGCGCTCTGCCACAGTGCCGATAAAATCGGTCAGGAAGGCATAGCTGTCCTGTTCATCGATACCGATACGGGTTTTGACCGTGACCGGAATATCCACCACATCACGCATCGCTTTAATGCCGTCAGCGACCAGCCCGGCTTCCGCCATCAGGCAGGCACCAAAGCGGCCATTCTGAACACGATCTGACGGGCAACCCACATTGAGGTTAACTTCATCGTAACCGCGCTGTTCAGCCAGCGCCGCACACTGCGCCAGTGCAGCCGGATCGCTGCCGCCCAGTTGTAACGCGACCGGGTGCTCCTCTTCATTAAAGGCCAGATAATCGCCTTTACCGTGAATAATGGCTCCCGTGGTGACCATTTCGGTATACAGAAGCGTATCGCCGGTCAGCAGACGATGGAAATAGCGACAGTGACGATCTGTCCAGTCGAGCATGGGAGCAACAGAGAAGCGTTGGGAGGAAAAAGTGTCGGTCATGAAGCGCAGTCGATCCGGTGGTTAACAGTGATGATATTCTGCGCAAGGATAGCATAAGGGCGGGCGACAAGGTATCGCCCGCCCGTTAATGGCACGGAATCAGAAGTTAAATCCGAGTTGCGCCATGGCACCCCAGGTATTGTTTTGCCCCACCGAGCCTGCCAGATCCAGATGCACAGAATTGTTGAATGGTGACAGCCCAAAACCTGCGGTCGCCACATTTTCGTCGTTGGAACGCATATCTGCGCGATAACCGGCGCGTAACTGTAACCAGTCCAGTACGCGATATTCCGCGCCCACGCCTGCATACTGACTGTTTTCCTGAGATTTGAAACGGTGCGTTTCGGTCAGGTCAACATCGCCTGTCAGCGTTACCGGCCCTTTATCCCAGGCTAAACCCGCCGTCACTAATGGACGGATTTCATAGGTATCCTGATAGCCATTCACCTCTTTGGTTTGCAGGTCACGTGATACCAGGTTCTGTCCGGTCACGCCTAATGTCCAGTTTTCTGCGAATACCGTCGCCAGGCCGGCGTCAACGTTGAACCCGCTTTCGGTGCTGCGGTAGCGGCCATCCCGTAAATCGTTTTTATCGTAGTTATAAACGCTGGCGGAATAGTTATACAGCCAGGTCTTTTGCAGCTTAGGCGTCACACCAATCGACACCGGATGGCCGGCAATCGTGAACTCATGGGCAACGGCGATACCATAATCGGTATTCAGCGCAGCCAGCCCGTTCGCGCTGGAGCCCAGCAAGTTTTGTACATTAGGCAGACCAAATACACCGCCAGGAATACCGGCAAACGTTCCGTCAGCCACGCCTTGTAAAATAACGATATCGCCTTCTTTTACATTCGCGCGGACATGCGCCGTACCATAGGCTTTGGTGACAAAGGCAAAAGGCAGCGTTTCATTCGGAACGGTGACTGCAATCGCGACACCTGCTGTCGCGTTGGCTTTGTTACCGCGTAAATCTCTGAGCGTATTAGCCAGATCCCCTGACGCAGCCTGTATCTCAGGAATACGGCGCAGCAGCTCTAACGTCGAGGCATTATCAAACAGATCCTGATAGCGATTTACCGTGTCAGTAATGTTATCGATCTTATCGACCATCTTGTCTTTATCAGTAATTTGCGCGCCCGCACTGGGAAAAATGATGCTGACGTTGTCATCGGGTTTTGCTTTGGTCATTAACGCCGGGTTAGCTAAAACGGCAGACCCGTAGGTAGAGGACGCCACGCCCGTTCCCCCCATTGCATCGTTACGGGCATCGTACCAGGTTCCCGCGGCCAGCGCGGATGATGAAAAAACCAGAGCATTAAACACTGCAGGGAAAACCAGAACGGAACGTGGGACGGTTAATTTTGCCATTTGCTTATCATCACCTGAAAAATTGCCGTTAAAACATTAACGACCGAATAGTTTGTTAGCCCCATTGTGGAGGATGGCTAACGCTTTATTGCTGTGAATTCAGAGTAAATAGTGGCGCAATTCCATTGATTGATTATTTTTCGATCCGTTATGTCTGGTTACCGTCCAAAAAGCGTTAAAAGAAGGAGGCCGGGACCAGCACTTTATTAAGAACTTTTAAACATTAGTTCTTAACTCAGTGAGATGTAAAGCAAAAGGAAAAAATATTTACAAACATTCTGACATATATTGGCATCGCAGACGGGCGCAAAGTCGTAAGGAACAGATAAGCACGGATAAAGGGAGGAGGTGCAGACAGGCAAGGTGCATCGTACGTATCATTAATGTGATAAGATAACATCACCTGTCAAACGGAGAAATTCCATGTCAACCATGACGCCAGAGCAAATCATGACCCAGGCTGAGAAACTGTGTTTACAGCGCGGTGTACGCCTGACGACCCAGCGCGCAGAGGTCCTGCGGTTGATGGCCGGACAGCCAGGATCGATCAGTGCTTATGACCTGCTTGATCAGTTGCGTGTCAGTGAGCCCCAGGCCAAGCCTCCTACCGTCTACCGTGCGCTGGATTTTCTTCTTGAGCAGGGTTTTATCCACCGCGTCGAGTCCAATAACAGCTATGTGATGTGTCACCATTTCGACGCACCCGCCCATACATCGGTGATGCTGGTCTGCGATCGCTGTGCAGTGGTCACGGAAAAGCAGGCGCAGGGCGCAGAAAAAATCATCGCATCGCTGGCGCAAGAGGCAAGCTTTGTCCTACGGCATAGCGTGATAGAGGCGCACGGGTTATGTGAAAACTGTGCGGAAGTTGAAGCCTGTGAACAGCATGAACATTGTGATCATGACCATCAGGCTGACGGGAAGAAACGCAGTAAACGAAGTTAATTGCACATCCTTGTGCGGTCTGGCCGGCATGAGCGTACCGGCCCGGGTAGGAGCATCCCTGAATAACGTGATTACCAGCGGTAATCCTTGTTGTGACCTTCCCAGTCCGTTACTTCTTTCTCCGCCTGATCTTTCGCGTAGCCGTAACGTTCCTGAATTTTGCCGACCAGCTGATCGCGTTTACCTTCAATGACTTGCATGTCATCATCGGTCAGCTTGCCCCATTTCTCTTTCATTTTTCCTTTGAACTGTTTCCAGTTACCACTCGCTTCGTCTTTATTCATTGCAGACCTCCACGTCATCCTTCGATTTCGTTTTATTTTGCCATCAGGCAAAATTACGATATAAAGCGCTGTTTAATAGCGCCATTCAAAGATAATTGTAGTAGCTAATTTCAGTTTTGCCGGAAAAAATGAAAATTTTATGTAGCCTGCGTCATATTTCAGGCAAGTTGCTCAGGCGCTAAACCAGGTGCCATTGCGCCAGTGCCTGCGCCAGACCAGCCAAAGTGACAGGCCGCGAAGCGCCAGAAAAACGGCTATCGCCAGCCATAGACCGTGATTACCGATAAAAGGCACGGTTAACAGCGTCAGGAAATAGCCCAGTGCGGCAATCGCCATACTGTTGCGCATTTCTCTTCCGCGGGTCGCACCAATAAACATGCCATCCAGCAGATAGCACCAGACGCCAACCAGCGGCATGACAACCTGCCACGGCAGAAAGCGGTCAGCCGCCTGTTGAAGTGCGGGAATCGATGTCAGGAGAGCCACGATCTGATAGCCACAAACAGCATAGACCAGGGAGAAAAACAGCGCGACTGACAGGGCCTGACGGCAGGCAGCAATCCATACCAGTTGCAACCTGCTGCCGTCTTTTGCGCCGTGTGCCTCACCAGCAAAGGCTTCGACGGCGTAAGCAAAGCCATCCAGCGCATAGGCGGTAAACGTCATGAACATCAGCAGGATGGCATTTACCGCCACCACATCAGGTCCGATACGCGTTCCCAGCACGGTCAGAGAGGCAAAGCAAAGCTGTAACAGTAAGGTACGCAGCAGGATATCGCGATTCAGGCGCAGCAGGCGGTGGATATCGCCACGCCAGCTATGGACCAGACTGTGCAGCGTGATACCACGCAGCGCCAGCACGCGCCAGACCATAAGTGCCCCGACCAGCAACGTCGCATATTCCGCGATAGCCGTCGCGGCTGCAGCCCCGGCGACGCCCCAGTGCAGCCCCAGCACCAGCCAGAGGTCCAGCAGAATATTGATAACGTTGCCCACCACCAGCAGGATAACCGGCGCTCTGGCATACTGTACGCCCAGCAGCCAGCCCAGAATCACCAGGTTAGCCAGCATGGCGGGCGCACTGAGCCAGCGAATATGGATAAACAGCGCAGCCTGCTCAAGCACGGCGGCCTCTCCGCCGATAAAGCGGGTTGTTAATGCCGTCACGGGATGACGCAGGGCAATAAACAGGCTGCCGGCCAGTAAGGCAATGATCAGGGGCTGTGCCAATGCGCGCGCCAGCGCCGTTTTATCGCCCGCGCCAAACGCCTGAGCCGTCAGGCCTGTCGTGCTCATACGCAGAAAAAGCAGCAGCATGAAGATGAAACTGGTAACGGTCGTCCCGACCGCAACGCCGCCCAGATAAACCGGGCTGTCGAGATGGCCAATAACGGCTGTATCGACTAAGCCGAGCAGAGGAACGGTGATATTTGACAGGATCATGGGCAGCGCCAGCCGCCACAGTTTTTTATCGGTAGCTGTCAGGAAGCGCATGTAACGTCCGTGCAATGCGCCGCTGGTGTTGCAAATGAACCCACAGCGGCAAAACAGGGGCAGACTGGGTAACGTCAAGGTTGACGTAAAGAGCCAACCTTAAGAGGATTTATAACCACTCACCGTTACGTACGATGCCAACCGCCAGACCTTCAACCGTCAGCGACTGCGCACGCGTATCGACAATGATAGGCTCAAAATCCGTATTTTCAGGTAACAGATGCACCACTGATCCCTGTTTTTTCCAGCGCTTCACAGTGACTTCGTCGTCAATGCGCGCTACCACCACCTGACCATTACGCACTTCCTGCGTTTTATGCACGGCCAGCAAATCACCATCCATGATGCCAATGTCTTTCATTGACATGCCGCTAACGCGCAGCAGGAAATCGGCAGAGGGCTTGAACATGTCTGGATCCACTTTGTAGTGGGTTTCGATATGTTCCTGGGCCAGCAACGGCTCACCCGCCGCAACGCGCCCAATGAGTGGCAGGCCATCTGAAGGTTCTTCTTCCATTAACAAACGGATACCGCGGGACGCACCAGAGACGATTTCAATCACGCCTTTACGCGACAGCGCTTTCAGATGCTCTTCTGCCGCGTTAGGTGAGCGGAAGCCCAGTTGCGCAGCAATTTCTGCACGCGTAGGCGGCATGCCCGTTTGATTAATGTGGTCGCGAATCAAGTCGTAGACCTGTTGCTGCCTGCTGGTTAATGCTTTCATCCCGCCCCCTGGTTGTTTATACAGTCGCTGTGAGTATATACAGGTATTGGTGAAATGGAAACCAAAAGTCAGGCCAAAATCAGTAATTTGACGGGAGATGGAATGCTTATCGCAAATGCGACCAAAGTAGCGTTCCCCAAACGAACAGGGCCAGTACTATTGCCAGCAAAACAGCGGCCGATCCCATATCTTTGGCTCGGCCGGCAAGAGGATGACGTTCCTGCCCTGTGCGGTCCACCACCGCTTCGATGGCGCTGTTCAGAACTTCAACAATCATCACCAGCATGACCGCGCCAATCATCAGGATGCGCGAAATAGTATCGACATCCAGCCAGCAGGCCAGGATAATTGCCGCCAGTGAAATTACGGCTTCCTGGCGGAAGGCAGCTTCATGCTGCCAGGCGGCGCGAAGACCTTGCCATGAGTAGCCAGCCGCTTTCACAATCCGGGTAATGCCGGTGACATTATTTGTCATGATAAAGGAACTCTTTTCAAAGGATTGACGTCAATACCGGGCAGCGCACAATTGTCGCTGTCACAGATTTTTGCTGCGCGTTCTGATATGCTTGCGCCGCTTTGCTAACAAGAGGCTTCATGTTGTCTATGTCAGGTTGGCGTAAAATTTTCTATAAATTGCTGAACTTACCCCTTTCATTTCTGGTAAAGAGTAAGGCCATTCCGGCTGATCCCGTCTCCGAACATGGGCTGGATCCTACCCGGCCTATTATGTATGTCCTGCCTTATGATTCAAAGGCCGATCTCCTGACTTTACGCGCGCAGTGTATCCGGCACGATCTGCCTGATCCGCTTATTCCGCTGGAGATAGACGGCGCCCTGTTGCCGCGTCATGTCTTTATTAATGACGGTCCGCGTGTGTTCCCCTATTTCGTGCCCAGCCTTGAATCGGTCAAAATCTTCCACGAGTATCTTGATCTGCACCGCAGCAATCCTGAACTTGATGTTCAGATGTTACCGGTTTCAGTCATGTTTGGCCGTGCGCCAGGTCGGGAAGTCCAGGGCGACGATCATCCGCCTCATTTGCGGCTCCTTAACGGCATTCAAAAATTCTTTGCCGTTCTCTGGCATGGCCGCGACAGTTTTGTGCGTTTTTCGCCCACGGTCTCCCTGCGTCGTATGGCGACCGAACACGGTACCGACAAGTCGATTGCGCAGAAGCTGGCTCGCGTAGCGCGCATCCATTTTGCCCGTCAGCGCCTGGCTGCGGTGGGACCGCGCCTGCCGGCTCGCCAGGATTTATTCAATCGCCTGTTGCAGTCGAAGGCGATTGAAAAAGCTGTGGAAGACGAGGCGCGTAGCAAGAAAATCTCCCATGAGAAAGCGCAGCAAAACGCCATTGAAATGATGGAAGAAATTGCGGCCAACTTTTCCTACGAAGCGATTCGTATCACCGACCGCGTGATGGGCTGGCTCTGGAGCCGACTCTATCAGGGGATCAACGTTAACGGCGGTGAGCGGGTACGTCAGCTGGCGCAGGACGGCCATGAAATTGTTTATGTGCCTTGCCACCGCAGCCATATGGACTACCTGCTACTGTCTTATGTGCTATATCACCAGGGCCTGGTTCCGCCGCATATTGCCGCAGGGATTAACCTGAACTTCTGGCCTGCCGGGCCGATTTTCCGTCGTCTGGGTGCCTTCTTTATTCGTCGTACCTTTAAAGGCAACAAGCTCTATTCAACCGTGTTCCGTGAATACCTTGGCGAGCTCTTTACCCGCGGCTATTCCGTCGAGTATTTCGTGGAAGGTGGACGCTCACGTACCGGCCGACTGCTGGATCCGAAAACCGGCACCCTCTCTATGACGCTGCAGGCCATGCTGCGCGGCGGCACGCGACCTATCACGTTAGTGCCCATTTACATCGGTTATGAACATGTAATGGAAGTTGGTACTTACGCTAAAGAGCTACGCGGTGCGGCAAAAGAGAAAGAAGGCTTTATGCAGATGGTGCGCGGCCTGCGTAAGCTGCGCAACCTGGGCCAGGGTTATGTGAACTTTGGTGAGCCGTTGCCGCTGATCAACTATCTGAACAAGCGCGTACCGGAATGGCGTGAGTCTATCGATCCCATTGAAGCGCAACGTCCGGGCTGGTTAACGCCAACGGCCAATGATATCGCCGCCACCATCATGGTACGTATTAATGAAGCCGGTGCCGCGAACGCCATGAACCTGTGCGTAACGGCACTGCTCGCTTCCCGCCAGCGTTCACTGACCCGTGAACAGCTGATTGAGCAGCTGGAGTGCTATACCCAGTTATTACGTAATGTGCCCTACTCGCCGGATGCCACTTTGCCTGACATGTCTGCGGAAGCGTTGCTGGATCACGCGCTGAGTATGAACAAGTTTGAGAGTGAGAAGGACAGCATTGGCGACATCATTATTCTGCCGCGCGAGCAGGCGGTACTGATGACCTATTACCGGAATAACATCCACCATATGTTGGTGATGCCCTCTCTGATTGCGGCCATCATCCAGCAGCACCGTAACCTGAGCGAAGCTGAACTGCTGCGCCAGGTCAGCCTGATTTACCCCATGCTGAAGAGCGAGCTGTTCCTGCGCTGGGGCAACGATCAGCTGCCGCAGCTGCTGGCTGACTTATGCCAGGAGCTGGCGCGCCAGGGACTGATTACCGTTGAGGCAGGTCTGCTGTCGTTCAACACGGCGCGTTACCGTACGCTGCAGTTGCTGGCTGCCGGTGTGCGTGAAACGCTGCAACGTTACGCCATCACCTTCTCGATTCTCAGCGCCAAGCCCACCATCAACCGCGGCACGCTGGAAAAAGAGAGCCGTACGCTGGCCCAGCGTCTGAGCGTACTGCATGGCATCAATGCGCCTGAGTTTTTCGATAAAGCGGTGTTCTCTACACTGGTACTGACCCTGCGCGATGAAGGCTATATCAGCGACAGTGGCGATGCGGATGTGGCGCAGACGCTGGCGACCTGGCACATTCTGGCAGAACTGGTCACCAGCGATGTCCGTATGACCATCGAGAGCGCCGTTGCACACAGCTAACGTGCTGGCATGACAAAAAAAGGCGACCTGACTGGTCGCCTTTTTTATTGCTTACTGAACCTCACACTGTGCATCGCACTGGCGCTACGTTCGGTGCCTGCCCTACAACAGGTTTGAGAACGGCGGAGTATTCATTAACACGCCGAGAAACAGCACCAGCCCTACATAATTGTTATTCAGAAACGCCTGGAAACAGGCCTGACGCGCGCGCTTTGCGATCAGTTTTTGCTGATAAACAAATAAACCGCCCGCCAGTAACAGCGTCCAGTAAAACGCCCCATTCAGATGCAGCCGTGTCCCTACCAGCGCCATCAGCCCCAGCGTCGCCAGTTGCAGCAGGCCGATAATCAATTTGTCGTACTGGCCAAACAGAATGGCTGTGGACTTCACGCCAATCTTCAGGTCGTCCTCGCGATCCACCATGGCATATTGCGTATCGTAGGCCACCGTCCAGCAAATGTTGGCGAGAAATACCAGCCAGCAAACCAGAGGTAAGGACTCACTAACAGCAGCCCAGGCCATGGGAATTGCCCAGCCAAATGCGGCGCCCAGGACCACCTGCGGCAAATGCGTATAGCGCTTCATAAAAGGATAAACCCAGGCGAGCGCCAGCCCGACAACAGAAAGCATAATCGTCATCAGGTTCATGCTCAGTACCAGGCCAAACGCGATCAGCCCCAGTACCACAAACAGCATTTTAGCCTCTTTCGCCGTAACGGCACCGCTGGCCAGTGGCCGGAGCTTTGTGCGTTCCACATGGCCGTCGACTTTGCGGTCAGCATAATCGTTGATCACACAGCCAGCTGCACGCATGACAAATACGCCCGCGACAAACACGATCAGTACCGGTAACGGCGGCATCGCCCTGTTAGCCAGCCACAGCGCCCACAACGTCGGCCACAGCAGCAGCAGTGTGCCAATAGGTTTATCAATTCGCATGAGGCGGCTGTAAGCCTGCCATTTGGTCATTTGTTGTCTGTTTTGCACAGGTCAAATCCTTAACCCTGGTAACGGTAAACCGGCGACGCCGGTAAAAATAATTCGGTTAGCAGCAGGGGCTTCCCCGATAAACGCAGGCGCGACCGACGTCCCCACAGCGATTCAACGTTACCGGGCTCGATAAAATCGCGGGTCAGGGTTGAAGAGGAGAACAGGTAACGTCCCAGCGGTCGCGTTCCGAGCTGCTGCAACATCGCTTCGGGACCGTTCAGGGTGCTTTCAGGCACCAGCGTGCGTCCCGCCAGCCAGGGTTGTTCGTCGCCATACAGGATCACTTCACGCAGCCAGAAGCGCTGATCAGCGGGTAACAGCGCACCTTCGTCACCTAATTCGTCAGCGTGGATAAACCCTTCACGAACGGGCTCCACCCTGACCTTCTGGCAATGCTGTTCGAAGCGCCTGGTCATAGAGTCCTCCTCCATCAGCCAGTCACGAAGTGATGGCGACAGAGCAGCACCGTCCAGCGCCAGCCAGTTGAGTGAACGTAATAAACGGAGCGGGTCTTGCGTCATGACACTTTCCCCCAAAAATTTTCAGGCAGGTAGTTTAGCGCAGAGCGATTCACGGCACACCCGTCCGTCATGCAAACGCGAGGTTATTCGCGCTTAAGCCGGTTACTGTTTGCCAGCCACAGGGTGATAACCAGCAGCAGAATAGCAGCCGAGTAGCACAGCGTATCAAAGGGATTTTTGTGGTCGACGATAATCAGCCTGATGATAGCCGTGATGCCGATATAGACGAAGTAGCGTAACGGGAAATGGTAACCCGACTGGAAGTACTTCACGATGAGGGCAATAAACTCAAAGTAAAGGAAGTAAATCACGATGCCTTCGATTAGAAGATAGGAGGACGCCTGCTCGCCCGTGCTGAACAGGACATTGGCTAAATGGACCGTCTCTTTGCCCAGGAAGACCATTAAAATGAACGCCAGAATCAGCAATCCTGCATTCAGCACCCATTGCATCAGGCGCGCTATCTTTTGTGCTATCGGGTTTTTATCACTCATTTCACGCCTCGAAAATAAAGGGATGTTTTCTGGCATTATCATGCTTTAGTGTGACGTAAATCACAATATAGCCGTCAGGCTTACTTAACAGCGTCTTTCAAATCACCAGACTGCGCGATGGAATGCCAGCCCCGGCATCCTGGGTTATACCGCCGGGACCGTACGAACCTGTCTTTTGATGAAAGCCAACCGGACAGACCGATCATATCGGCTGGCAGACCCACTCCGTCGTGCCGTCCTGTCATACGGTTTTCACATCCGACATTTACATTGGCTCGGTTTTTCAACCCCGGCAGTCAGCTAGCGCCCGCTTCCATACCCGACTCAATGGATAAGCGTCCTGAGGCGGCACGTTGCGTTGGCCTCCGCGCAGCCAACAGCGGCGTTCATGCCCGGCCAGGCTTAATCTGTTCCGCATTAACGGTTACGGGATTACGTCAGGTTAGTGTGCACTTACTCAACTATTAAGATGCGGCCGGACGGCGTTGCGCTGGCGGCGTTAAAACAGCCCGACGTCAGAGACGCAGACAAACGCCCCCTGTGGCGTGAAGACGCCGCAGCAAGAGAGGACAACATGAAAACAATTCTGGTGATTCTGGACGGCCTGAGCCATCACGTTGCCCATCATGCGATGGGTTATCTGCACGCAGAATGTGCGCAAGGTAAAGGGCATTATTATCATCTCACCTGTGCACTGCCTTCTCTGTCGCGTCCGCTGTATGAATGCATTCTGACCGGTGTTGCGCCTGTACAAAGTGGAATCATCCACAACGGGGTAAACCGCCTGAGTCACGAACAGAGCGTATTTCACTATGCGCGTGATGCGGGCCTGACCACCGCCGCAGCGGCTTATCACTGGATCAGTGAACTTTACAACCGCAGCCCTTTCGAGCCCGCGCGCGATCGTCATACCGAAGCGCCGGCCCTGCCTGTCCAGTTCGGGCACTTTTACGTTGACGACAGTTACCCCGATTCGCACCTGTTTGAAGATGCCGAGAGCCTGAGGTTGCGGCACAACCCGGACTTCCTCCTCATCCATCCGATGAATATCGATTATGCCGGTCATCAACATGGCTTGTCCTCGCCCCAGTATCGTAACCGGGCACGCATGGCGGATGGTTACCTGTCGCAATGGATGCCTGGCTGGCTGGCAGAAGGCTATCAGGTAATGGTGACCGCCGACCACGGCATGAACGACGACCGCTCACATGGTGGCATGCTGCCGGAGGAAACGACCGTTCCCCTGTTTGTCTTTGGTGACGGATTCTCGCTAAAGCCTGGGCTGGAACTGCAACAAACCGATCTCTGCGGCACGCTGTGTACACTGCTCGGCGTTCCTCATGATAAGCCGGTGCATCACGATCTGCTGGCACAGGTTTCGCTCTGACCCTCTTCCCGTTTCTGGCGGCAGGAATACAGTAAACCGCCGCCCCGGGTCTGGCGGGTTGGACGAACGGCACAACCCGTCCTTCTGTTGCCGTTATTCCGCTGATCACCTGCCGTACTGACTTTGTCGCCATGCCCTTCACTGACCACAGAAAAAAGCGCACCGGCCGCGCGCGGCGGGAAAGGTCCGCCTGAGGCCAGCCGGATTTGTCGTGAGGTATCCGCAGAGTGGTCTACATTTAAAGGGGCCGACGCTGCGCAGGTCATTTAAAACACTGGAAAAAAGTTCGCAACGTCCGGCAGCCATGTTCGCAGATTGCGCTCTCCATCAGGCTGGCAATCTGTCATGCCGTAAGCCTGATGGTTGAGGAGCAACGTTACGTGTTAACCCTGCTTAACTTACTGTCTGCCGTTGCGCTTCTGGTCTGGGGCACGCACATTACGCGCTCCGGCATTATGCGCGTCTACGGGGCCGATTTGCGCCGGGTGCTCAGTCGCAGCGTGGAAAAGAAGCCGATGGCGTTTCTTGCCGGTATCGGCGTAACGATGCTGGTGCAAAGCAGTAATGCCACCACGCTGCTGGTGACCTCGTTTGTGGCTCAAAATCTTGTCAGCCTGACACCCGCTCTGGTAGTGATACTGGGCGCTGACGTCGGTACGGCCATTATGGCGCGCGTCCTGACATTCGATCTCTCCTGGCTTTCCCCGCTGTTTATCTTTTTTGGCGTGGTTTTCTTCCTGAGTCGCAAACAAAGCCGGGCAGGTCAGCTTGGCCGGACCAGCATAGGTCTGGGGTTAATTCTGCTGGCGCTACAGCTGATTGTTGAAGCCGCCCGACCGATTACCCAGGCGGCTGGCGTGCAGGTTCTGTTTTCCAGTTTAACCGGTGACGTAATGCTGGACGCTCTGCTCGGAGCGGTCTTTGCCATTATCAGCTACTCCAGTCTCGCCGCTGTGCTGATTACCGCCACACTGACCGCCACAGGCGTGATCGCCTTCAAGGTGGCCCTGTGCCTGGTAATCGGCGCGAACCTGGGCAGCGGCTTACTGGCGGTTATTAACGGCAGCGGATCCAATGCGGCCGGTAAACGCGTTGCAATGGGCAGCTTTCTGTTTAAGCTGACGGGTTGTGTAATAATTCTGCCCTTTGTTGAAACCGTAGCGGGCTGGCTGGATAAACTGCCCGTTAATGACGAAGAGCTGGTGATCTTCTTTCACGTTTTCTACAACCTGTTTCGCTGCATTATCATGGTGCCCTTTGCCGATGCGATGGCACGCCTGTGCCGTCGACTGATAGCGGACGATGCCGAAAGTGACGTCACGCTAAAACCCAGACACCTTGACAGCAGCGCGCTGGATACGCCCGCTCTGGCGCTGGTGAATGCTGCGCGCGAAGCGTTGCGTATGGGCGACGTGCTGGAGCAGATGCTGGATACGTTTCTGCAGGTGGTGCGCGGCGAGTCGCGGGCAGAACGCACGGTACGGCGGCTGGATGATGATGTGGATGTCCTGTATACCGCCATCAAACTCTATCTGGCGCGCATGCCGAAAGAGGATTTATCAGAGGAGGATTCCCGCCGCTGGGGGCAAATCATAGAAATGTCGCTGAATCTGGAGCAGGCCGGTGACATTATCGAGCGCATGAGCGGGGACGTCGCCGATAAATCTCTGGCTGCCCGGCGAACCTTTTCGCCCGAGGGCCTGAAAGAGCTGGAAGCCTTGCATGAGCAGCTTATCGCGAATCTACGGCTGAGCCTGTCGGTATTTTTATCTCACGATGTTACCAGCGCTAAGCGGCTACGCCGCGCCAAACACCGCTTTCGCCTGAAAATACGCCGCTATTCACACTCGCATGTTGATCGGTTACATCAGCAGAACATTCAGAGCATTGAAACCAGTTCGCTGCACCTGGGCTTGCTGGGCGATATGAAGCGTCTGAACTCGCTGTTTTGCGCGGTCGCTTACACGGTTCTGGAGCAGCCTGACGATGAGCGGGATTATGACTAAAGAAAGTGCGAAGGCCGTTTGGCCTTCGCACTGTGTCTCTCAGGGACGGGATGACGGCTTTTTATCTGTGGGCTTACCGGACCAGTAGCCCGCCAGCAGGGAACCGGAAAGGTTGTGCCAGACGGAAAACAACGCCCCCGGCAGTGCAGCCAGTGGCGAGAAATACAGTTTACCCAGCGTCGCCGCCAGCCCTGAATTCTGCATGCCCACTTCCAGCGCCAGCGTGCGGCAGGTAGATTCATCAAAGCCAAACAGCTTGCCGCCCCAGTAACCGCCGAGCAGACCAATGGCGTTATGTAACATGACGGCGGCGATCACCATCACGCCAACCGAGGCAATAAAGCTCTGGCTACCGGCGACCACAGCACTGATGATCAGCAGAATACACACCATTGAAAAAGCGGGAAGATAAGGTTCTACCCGACGAACCAGTCCGTTAAACGTGTGGTGAATGATCAACCCTAACCCGATAGGGATCACGACGATCCTGATGATGCTCAGCAGCATACCGGCAACATCAACCTGAATATGCGTATCCACATAAAAACGGGTCAGCAGCGGCGTGGCAAACACACCAACCAGCGCGGACACCGAGGAGATGGTCACCGAGAGCGCCACATCGCCTTTTGCCAGATAAATCATCACGTTCGAGGCGGTTCCACTGGCAACGCTGCCCACCAGAATCATCCCGGCAGCCAGATCGGGCGGCATGTTAAACAGTTTTGCCAGCGCCCATGCCGCCAGGGGCATCACCAGATAGTGCAGGAATGTACCTGCAAGCACCGGCGCCGGACGGGTTAAGACGCGTTTGAAATCATTGATATTCAGCGTGACGCCCATACCGAACATAATCAGCATCAGCAGATACGCGACCCACGGGCCAATACCCAGAAAGGTGGTGGGCGAGTAGTAAGCCGCGACAGACAACAGGACGGCCCACAGGGGGAACAGACGGGTTAAGGTGGCAAGCATCAACAAACATCCTTTTAGCAAAATCAGCGACGTGCGTGGAATGATGTCCGGCGGCATCACAGCCGGTCAGTAAAAAGCCGGACAGGGTCCGGCTTTCTTTTGATGTCAGCGGCGCTTATTCAAACAAGTTGTGGTGCAGCGTACGCACCACACTTTCCGCATCGTCACCTGGCACCAGGAAGCAGAGGTTATAGCTGCTGGCTCCGTAGCAAATCATGCGCAGGTTAAAGGGCTCAAGTACGCCAAACACCTCTTTACCTACCCCACAGGCTTTCGACAGTTCATTGCCGATTATGGCCACCAGCGCCAGGTTTTCCTCTACTTCCACCCGACACAGGGATGAGAGCTCGGTTAACAACGCCTGGCTCAGCAGATGGTCGCCGGTTGAAGTCGAGCCGGTCGTATCCAGCGTCAACGCGACGCTGACTTCCGAGGTGGTAATCAGATCCACTGACACGTTGTGACGCACCAGGATATTGAACACTTCAGACAGGAAGCCCGGCGTATGCAACATATTCAGGCTGTGCAACGTGACCAGGGTTTGCTTGCGACGTAGCGCCAGCGCTCTGAACAGCGGCGGATTCGCCGTCTCATTGCACACGCGCGTACCGCCTGCTGCAGGATCTTTACTGGAGCCGACGAACACCGGAATGTCGCTACGGACAGCGGGCAGCAGCGTGGCAGGATGCAGAACTTTGGCACCAAAAGTGGCCATTTCAGCCGCTTCTTCAAAAGTGATTTCATCAATACGTTTAGCCGCAGGGACTACACGCGGATCGGTGGTGTAAATGCCCGGCACGTCTGTCCAGATATCCACGCGCGCAGCGTTTAATGCTTCACCCAGCAGTGCGGCCGTGTAATCACTGCCGCCGCGGCCCAGCGTCGTGGTGCGTCCTTTTTCTTCGCTGCCGATAAAGCCCTGCGTGACCACCAGAGCGGCGGCAATGCGCGGCTGCAACTGCACACTGACCTGCTCGGCCAGTACGGCGACATCAGGCTCCGCACGGCCAAAGCGATCGTTCGTGCGCATGACTTTACGCACGTCAAACCATTCCGCATTGACCCCGCGCTCTCGCAGGATCTCGACAAACAGCAGAGTCGACATGAGTTCGCCGTGGCTGACCAGTTCGTCGGTTAAGGCGCTGGAGGTGGCGAGAGCGGCGGCGTCAGACAGCATGCCGATATTGTCGATAATGCGGTCGATTTCATCGCGGATAACGTCTGGATTGTTCAGGCGATCGATGATGGCATATTGAATGCGGCGGATATCATCGAGCTGCGCCGCGCGTTGCGATGTCTCCTGACCTTCGGCAAGGGAGACCAGCAGATTGGTGATGCCTGCAGAGGCAGAAAGCACCACCAGCCGGGTATTGCTGTCCTGCAACACCACATCGGCGCTACGGTTCATGGCATCGAAATCGGCAACGCTGGTACCGCCAAATTTCGCTACATTCAGATTCAGAGACATTGTATGACCTCGTGTCAGGATACGTTGCCCTCACCCGTTAAGAGATGAGAAACAGTAATTCAGCCTAAGCACAAGGAAAGAGCAGAAACGGGTAAAATCGAATAGACGAGTCACCCAGAAGCGCTCCACCTTGCGAAACGTCCGACTGTGGACGTTTCTGGTGACAACCCAGGGGATTCAGCCCCTGTAGCCGACAGCCAACACACCGTGATGTTGACCACCTCGGCGTCGCTCCCCCTGATGTGTTATCTCTGGATACGGTTCCTCCAACACACTGCCTGGTCGACGCGCCTCTTCTGGCTTGCGCACAGGTGCGCAAGTAGCGCGCATAGATTTAGCGATTTCTGGCCCTGCTGTCAATGACCGTCACGGGACAATTTTTCATGCAGAGCGCACCGGATAACAAATTTTGCCTAATCTCTGCGACTACAGTGCTAAATGGCTTCAGCAACGTCGTCACATTCTGATGCGGCACAATGTTCGTGGGCTGCCGTTGCGCCATACTTTTCAGCCTTTCGCCCATGGAAACAGTCCGAATGATTGCCGCATCATCCACTGCGAAACGGGCTGTATTCGTGCGCTGACACCATCGCACTGACAAAGTTTTTCCTTTCAGTTGCAACTGTGGTCATACTGAAATGCTAACCGGGTACGATGCGACCCCGATGGAATGACGGTTCTTAATATCAACAAGAGTGTTGCCATGAAAAATATCAATCCGACCCAAACCGCAGCCTGGAAAGCGCTGCAAGAGCATTATGAACAGATGAAAACGGCGAAAATCGCCGACCTGTTTGCCCAGGATGCCGATCGTTTTGCTAAATTCTCAGCCACCTTTGACGACCAGATGCTGGTAGATTTTTCGAAAAACCGCATCACGCAGGAGACGCTCGATAAACTGCTGGCCCTGGCAAAAGAAACCGATTTAAGCGGCGCGATTGCGTCCATGTTCTCGGGCGAAAAGATTAACCGGACGGAGGATCGCGCCGTCCTGCACGTCGCCCTGCGCAACCGCAGCAATACGCCAATCAAGGTGGATGGCAAAGATGTGATGCCTGAAGTCAACGCGGTGCTGGCGAAAATGAAAAGCTTCTCCGAGCGCATTATTGGCGGTGACTGGAAAGGTTACACCGGCAAACCGATCACCGATGTGGTAAACATTGGTATCGGCGGTTCCGATCTGGGGCCGTTTATGGTGACTGAGGCATTGCGCCCGTACAAAAACCACCTGAACATGCATTTTGTGTCCAACGTTGACGGCACGCACATCGCCGAAACGCTGAAAGACCTCAGCCCCGAAACCACGCTGTTTCTGGTGGCGTCAAAAACCTTTACCACCCAGGAAACCATGACCAATGCGCACAGCGCACGCGACTGGTTCCTGAAAACAGCCGGCGATCAACAACACGTTGCGAAGCACTTTGCTGCGCTCTCTACCAATGCTAAAGCCGTGGGCGAATTTGGTATCGATACCGACAATATGTTCGAGTTCTGGGACTGGGTCGGCGGCCGCTATTCGCTGTGGTCGGCCATTGGCCTGTCCATTATTCTGTCGATTGGTTTTGAGAACTTTGAGCAGTTGCTGAGTGGCGCGCATGCCATGGATAAGCACTTCTCTACCACGCCAGCCGAAAAGAATATCCCCGTTCTGCTGGCGCTGATTGGTATCTGGTATAACAACTTCTTTGGCGCGGAAACCGAAGCTATCCTGCCTTACGATCAGTACATGCACCGTTTTGCAGCCTATTTCCAACAGGGAAATATGGAGTCGAACGGGAAGTACGTTGATCGCGCAGGCCAGCCGGTGACCTATCAGACGGGCCCGATTATCTGGGGTGAACCCGGCACCAACGGCCAGCATGCGTTCTATCAGTTGATTCACCAGGGCACCAAACTGGTACCTTGCGATTTTATTGCACCTGCCATCAGCCACAATGCCCTGGCCGATCACCATCCTAAGCTGCTGTCGAATTTCTTTGCTCAGACCGAAGCGCTGGCATTTGGTAAGTCACGCGAAGTGGTGCAGAAAGAATTTACTGATGCGGGTAAATCGGCGGAATCTGTCGCGCACATCGTGCCGTTTAAAGTGTTTGAAGGGAACCGCCCGACCAACTCAATTCTGTTGCGCGAAATCACGCCATTCAGCCTGGGCGCGCTGATTGCGCTCTACGAGCATAAGATCTTCACCCAGGGGGCAATTCTGAATATCTTCACTTTTGACCAGTGGGGCGTGGAATTAGGCAAACAGCTGGCTAACCGTATTCTGCCGGAGCTGGAAGATGACAGTAATATTACCAGTCATGACAGTTCGACTAACGCCTTAATTAACTGCTACAAGAAATGGCGCTAATCGTATAGTGACAGAGGCGGCCTGCCGGCCGCCTTTTTTTTGTCATCACGATCGGGCACGCTGCTTTTTATCTGAAAAGCCTGCTGGCAGACTGGAAAATTCTTAAAATGCACTGCGGCAATTCTGAACCTCGCGCTGCGCAGAGCGCATCACCCTACTAAAAACCGGATCTAAAACGGTAAGCCAATGCTTCTTACCTCTTGTTTTATAAGGTGATTGGATTTTACGCTTATTCAGGTAATTCCGATTATTCTCATTCCGTACCAAAAGATACTAAATAAGTAGAAACCGCTTTGCTTTCCTCTTACTCACAGACAAATATCCGGCCTTTCACGGTAAATCCACCAATTTAAAATAAGTTAACGCTGAATCCGCTTAATTTGCCCCGTTTTTTTACGCGTCATTTACCAGGTTTTAAGACTACTCAACTCTGGTATTTTGTTGCCCTATACTGGACGCGCCCATAATGGGTCTGTCCTTCGGTTTGCGATAACCGTTTATTCTGTTTCGCGAATGTGTTGGATAGCAATCCTTCATTCAACCAATGTAGGTGTTGTTATGAAAAAACGCATGATTGCCGGTCTGGCATTACTCGTCGCCGTCTCTTCCAGCGCTTATGCGGCACCGGAAGAAGCTGGTGCCGCAGCAGGCGCACAGGCGGGGACAATCTCCGCAGGTACGACTACCGCTGTAGGTATCGGCGTGCTCGGCGCGTTAGTAGGACTCGGCGTTGCCGCTTCTGGCGGTGGTGACGGGGCAAATACGGGTACAACTACCACGACCACAACGGGCACCACACGTTGATGGGTACCCTGATTCTTTAGGCTGCAGCAAGGCCGCGAACGTGTGAGTCGTGATGCATTTACGCAGGTGAGTGTGTTGCGACGAGGACGCCAGCGTGTCGGCAGCTGAAAGAACAGAGGTATGGGAGCATTAATCATAACCACACATTCGTGTGGTTATTTTTACTTTGGCATCATTTATCAGGGACACATTGTGCGCCAACTTCCGCTGCTGCTCGTTTGCCTGCTGCTGCAGGCCTGTACACAAACGCAAAAAGGACTCGAACAGACGGTGATAATGGCCATCGAAGGGCCAAAAGATGTCACTGTCACGCCTCAGGAAATTGATGCGCTGCCCTACGCCAGCCTGTATGCACGCATTAATGACGGCCCACGCATTTTTGTCGTGCTGGGTTACAACGAAAACGGCCAGCAAAAATGGATTACGCGTGACCAGTCCATGCTGGTAACGGCCCACGGCAGGCTGATTAAAACGCTGGGCCTGCCCGACAACCTGATGAACGTCAGTAACCTGCAACAGGATCCGCTGGCGAAAGGCCTGTCGCTGACCAACGGCCAGCACTGGACGCGGATTGTGCAGTGGACCGGGCAGGGCAAATTCCAGAGCGCCACCGTCAGTTCCACTTTCGAGCGTGGCGATGATGAAGTTCTGACGATTGCCGGAAACCGCATCCCCTGCCGCGTCTGGCATGAGGCGTTACGTATCGACAGCCTTGGCCATGAGTGGCAAAACACGTTCTGGATCGATAACAGCAGCGGTCAGGTCGTGCAATCCCGACAGATGCTTGCTGCCGATACCTTCCCTGTTGAAATCACCATTCTGAAGCCGGCGAAATCATGAAAAAAATAACGCTATTGTTGGCAGGCGTGAGTCTGCTTACCAGTCTGGGTGCCCGTGCCGCAGGTCAGGTTACCGTTCATGCCCCGCAGGACACCGCCAGCGTGCAGCTCAATCAGGTCGAAAATCTGGCGCAGTTGGTGACGCAGCCCGCATTAATGGCCCAAACCGACTGGCGACGGGCCGTGATTGCTGAGCAGGAAGCGACAGCCCAGGCCCGGCAGCAGTATCAGCAGGCCCTGGCCGCGCTGCGTACCTGGCGGGCCGACAGCAGTGGTGAACAAGCCGCCGCCATTGACGCGGTGATTCGGCAGTTCAGCAACATGAAGGTGACGGGCCGTCAGTTCGTCACGCTGGATCCTGATCGCATCCGGCTGCATTCAGCAGACAACCGCCGCCTGGACGGGCGTTATGATCTCTATCTCACTCAGCCCAGTCATCATGTGCTGCTGCTGGGCGCGATTGCCGGAGCCGGACGCGAAGCCTGGCAACCGGGCAAGTCCGTGCGGGAATACCTGCGTGACCATCCACGGCTGGCCGGCGCAGAACGCAATTTCGCGGTTGTGATTGCGCCAGACGGAACGACGCAGAACGTCCCGATTGCTTACTGGAACCATCGCCATGTCGAACCTGAACCTGGCAGCATTATTTTTGTGGGCTTTTCCTCATGGACCCTGCCAGGCGCCTTTGACGATCTGAATAGCCGCCTTGTTTCTGTTCTGACTCACCGGATACCAGACTGATGAAAAAACGTTATCTTCTCAGCCTGTTGGCTGTTTCAGTAGCAAGCGCCTGCCAGGCGCAGGCGGAAATGTATGAGGCGCCCGTCACGCCGTCGCAGTCTGATTTCGGCGGCGTAGGGCTGATGCAGGTACCGACTGCGCGAATGGCAAGAGAAGGCGAATTCAGCCTTAACTTCCGCGATAATGACCAGTATCGCTACTATTCCGCCTCATTACAGCTTTTCCCCTGGCTGGAAACGACTGTGCGCTACACGGATGTGCGGACACGACGTTACAGTGCGGTAGAGAGTTTCAGTGGTAATCAAAGCTATAAAGATAAAGCCTTCGATCTGAAACTGCGGTTGTGGCAGGAAGGATACTGGTTACCTGAAGTCTCGTTCGGTACGCGCGATCTTGGCGGTACCGGCTTATTTGACAGTGAATATCTGGTCGCCACCAAAGCCTGGGGGCCCTTTGACTTTACGCTGGGCTTTGGCTGGGGCTATCTGGGTAACAGCGGAACCGTTTCCAACCCCTTCTGCTCTTACAGCGACAGCTTCTGTCAGCGCCCGGGCGTAGGACAGGCTGGCTCGATTAACGGTTCTCAGATGTTTCACGGCCCTTCTGCCCTGTTCGGCGGTATTGAATACCAAACGCCGTGGCAGCCGCTGCGCCTGAAAGTGGAATATGAAGGCAATGATTATAAAGATGATTTTGCCGGACGCCTGCCGCAGCGCAGTAAAGTTAACGTCGGTGCGATCTACCGCGTAACTGACTGGGCGGATATCAATGCCAGCTATGAGCGCGGCAATACCTTTATGTTCGGCTTTACCATCCGGACTAACTTTAACGATATGCATCAGGATCATATCGACAGCCCTAAACCGGCCTATGATCCGCATCCGCAGCCGAAATTGCTGGAGACCACGGTGACAGGCAATCAGCTGTCTGCGCTGAAGTACGACGCAGGCCTGGCGGGCCCGAAAATCCAGACCAAAGGCAATACGCTGTATGTATCGGGCGAGCAGACCAAATATCGCGATACCCGCGAAGGGGTCGACCGCGCCAATCGTATCATCATGAACAACCTGCCGGACGGCATCGATACGATTAACGTCACAGAGTCGCGCTTCAATATGCCGCAGGTGACGACAGAAACGTCCGTTGCCAGCCTGCGTAATGATTTGACTGGCTACCCGTTAGGACATGAGCAATCTCTGCAGCAGGTACGCAAAAATCCGGTCGATCCGGGTCAGACCGAGCAGGGGATGTTTATTCGCAAAGATCGCCTGGATTACGGTCTGTCTCCGGTACTCAATCAGTCTGTCGGCGGCCCGGAGAGCTTTTATCTGTATCAGGTCGGCGTCATGGGCAACGTCGATTACTGGCTGACCAATCATCTGCTGGTCAGTGGCAGCCTGTTTGCTAACGTGGCAAATAACTATAACAAATTCAATTACAACGGTGCCCCCGCCGATTCCACCCTGCCCCGCGTGCGTACGCATATTCGTGACTACGTTGAGAACAACGTTTACGTCAACGATCTGCAGGCTAACTACATGGATTATCTGGGCAATGGTTTCTACGGCCAGGTCTATGGCGGCTATCTGGAAACCATGTACGGTGGTGTCGGGGGCGAAGTGCTTTATCGTCCGGTGGACAGCAACTGGGCGGTGGGCGTATACGCCAACTATGTGCGCCAGCGTGACTGGAACGACATGATGCGGTTTACGCATTACGAAGCCCCGACCGGCAACCTGACAGGTTACTGGCGGCCGTGGTTTGCGGAAGATGTGTTGGTTAAGGCCAGTATCGGCCAGTATCTGGCGAAGGATAAAGGCGTCACGCTGGATGTCTCTAAACGCTTCGACAGCGGCGTCATGGTCGGCGTCTATGCGACCAAAACCAATGTCTCCTCTCAGCAGTACGGCGAAGGCGACTTTACGAAAGGTTTCTACATTTCCATCCCAATGGATCTGTTTACCGTGACGCCAACGCGTGGCCGTGCGCAGATTAACTGGGTTCCGCTCACCCGCGATGGCGGTCAGATGCTGGGACGCAAGTACCAGCTGTATGACATGACCTCGGATCGCGATGCGCGGTTCAACTGATAAAGAGGGCAGCCTGCGGGCTGCCTTCTTTTTTGTCTGCGTCGTCCTCAGCTGAAAGGCCCGCGCGCCACGCCGCTCACCAACGTGTTTTTACAGCCGCATAATCTTCCACCCGATCGCGCTGGCTTTGCGCCACCGCAACATAGCGGCTGGCAGGATGACTAAAATATCTGCCTCACCTTGACGCGCCTGACCACATCGCAAATTACCCCCACAGGTTTCATTCCAGCGTGTGCCTTCACATCCGGCCAGGCCCGGCGGATTGCGGAGACGGAGAGCAGGTCTGACCAGCGCACCAGCGTTTGCATTTACGGTGATTAAAACGAAAATGGTTTCCACTATGTGAAAGGAGAGACTCTATGGCTACGCCTGTTGCCGCCAAACGCGGTAAAAAACCTCGCAGCACGTCGGCACCTCCCGCTCCGGCTGGCGGTCAGGTTCAGTCACTGACACGGGGGCTGACGTTGCTGGAGTTGATCGCCAGTTCACAGGGTAGCGTGGCACTTACCGAACTGGCACAACAGGCGGGTTTACCAAACTCGACCACCCATCGTCTGCTGACCACAATGCAGCAGCAGGGCTTTGTACGCCAGGTGGGCGATCTGGGTTTCTGGACAATCGGCGCGCATGCGTTTGTGGTTGGAAGCAGTTTTTTGCAGAGCCGCAACCTGCTGGCGCTGGTGCATCCGGTGTTACGTTCACTGATGGAGAGTTCGGGCGAAACGGTCAATCTGGCGGTGCTGGACCTGAGCGACTTCCAGGCGGTCATTATTGACCAGGTACAGTGCACGCAGCTCATGCGCATGTCCGCACCGATCGGCGGCAAGCTGCCCATGCATGCTTCCGGAGCGGGCAAAGCCTTTCTTGCCCATCTCAGCGACGACAAAGTGACCGCGCTGCTGCACCAGAAGGGCCTGCATTACTACACACCCAATACGCTGATGTCTCCGCAGAGCCTGAAAACTAACCTGGCACAAATACGTACCCGTGGATTTTCTTTCGATGACGAAGAGCATGCGCTCGGCTTGCGTTGCGTGGCGGCACCCATTTATGACGAACACGGCGAGCCTTTTGCTGCGCTGTCGATTTCGGGTCCAATTGCCCGCATGACTGACGATCGCATTACCGAACTGGGCGCGCTGGTCATTCGGGAAGCGCGCCAGGTTACCCAGGCTTACAGCGGTCGTTAAGGAACGGGCTTCGCGCCGTGCGCGAGTCCGGAAATCGACGCGTAGATCACTGGCGCGATCCAGCGCGCCAGTGGCTGATGGCCTGTCATATCAGGCGCTTAGTAAACCTTTATAGACGGCATCACGCACCATCACAGGAAACTGCCCATTCACCCCCTCCGGTGTGGTATTGGTCATGGCGACCACGCACAGCGCGTTTTGACGATCCACGAACCAGGTGTGTCCATACGCTCCACTCCACGACAGCGTACCGGCTGACTGAGGCGACAGGGCAGCATCCGGATCCACCAGCAGTGCCCAGCCCACACCAAATCCCCATCCCGGCCCCTGCGTAGCCCAGTTTGCCGTCACGTGTTCCTGCGTCATGTAGTCAAAACTTTCACGCGTGATTAGCGGCGCGCCTTCACGCCGGACGGTTTCCAGCACTTGCATAAAATCGAGGGCCGTTCCTGCCATACCGCCGCCGCCGCACGGCCAGGCATCGGGTTTGAGAATACGGCCGGGGCTAAAAATCGCGGTGCCTTCACCGAAAGGGATCTGCTGATTATCACGCATGACTGAAGGCACCGGGTTGTCGTCCGTGTAGACCGTGGTTAATCGCGACGCGTCTCTGACGCTAAACAGCGTGTCTGCCATCCCCAGTGGGCTCGTTATATGGTGATTCACCAGTTCTGGCAGGCTTTTACCGGTCGCCCGCACCATGATTTCACCGAGGACATCGATGCCCAGAGAATAACGCCAGCCGGTGCCGGGACGGAACTGTAACCGGGTGCCCGCAAGGCGCTGCAGATTCTCTTCCAGGGTGAGTCCGGGCTGATAGTCGATGCCGTCTGACACATTGCGTGAGTGATAAAGCGAATCCGCCGGGGCGGAATAACGATAGCGTAAACCTGACATATGGCTCAGCAAATGCCGCACCCGGATAGTGGCTGGCTCACCGTTCTCAAGGCAGGGACGGAAATCCGGAAGCCAGCGGGTGATATCGTCGTCCAGTGTGATATCCCCTTGCTCGATCAGGCGCATGGCGGTCAGGCTGACAATGGGTTTGGTGAGTGACGCAAGACGGTATATCGCATCCACAGACATGGCTTTATTTTGCTCTCTGTCCGCCCACCCCGCCGCCCGTTGATAAATCAGTTTTCCCGCCTGAGCCACCATCACTGTGGTACCCACAACACGCTGGCTATTAATCGCATGATCAATAACCGCATCCATTGCGGCTTCGAACTTTGCCGGGGCAGGAGAGAGTCCAGAGGTAAAATAAAACATAATGAAGTCCTTTTTTAATCAGAAGTAATGAGAAAGATAAAACATCCAATCTCAGGCAATATTTAATCTTTAAAGAATGTATTCACTTAGATAATTTAATAATGAAAAATAAAAACCAAACCACAATAGTTAAACTAGATAACATCTCATCATTAAATAACACACGCCTTACATAATAACTCCCTCCCATTTTCAACTGGTCAACCAATAGGGAATTTGAGTCTACCTTATCGGCATCCATAGTATTTGTGACCGACCTCTTTTTTTTAAAAGGGCAGAATGATTACCATGCTCTACGCCGAAAATACGCGTATTAACGCATCAGTACAAATAACAGCGCGCCTTTTAGAGAACACAGAGCGGGGCATTATTCTGGTCAACCAAAATTTACCATGCTAAATAACGGCGTTAAAAATCACTATTTATTTAACAAAAAATACTCACCTGCATTAAAGACTGACAACGCAAACACACACCCGCGTTGTTTATTCTTTAGGGCTTTATTTAAAAGTTCGCATTACTTTTTCACGCTTATACGACACCTGAATGCGTCTGAGCGCCACTCCGATTTTATTAAGGGAATATTATGACAACGTTAGCACAGCCCGTGCGCAGAAAAGTGGGGACAGGCACCGCCATTGGCTATGGCATTACCGATATTTTTGGCGGTGGGTCCATGGCTTTAATCGGTACATGGTTACTGTTTTTTTATACGACGTTTTGTGGGCTTTCAATGTTGGAAGCCAGCTCAATTTTTGCTATTGCCCGTATTATTGATGCCATTCTGAGTCCGGTGATGGGATATATCACCGATAAATTCGGCAGTACCCGGCTCGGTAAGCGCTTTGGTCGCCGTCGCTTCTTCCTGCTCATCAGCGCGCCAATGATGTTTGTTTACGCGCTGGTCTGGGTCAGCGACATGAACTACTGGTACTACCTTGGCACCTACCTGGCGGTAGAACTGCTGGTTGCCATGGTGCTGGTACCGTGGGAAACCCTGGCGGCAGAGATGACCAATGATTTTGGTGAAAGAACACGGATGGCCGCCATCCGCCTGACATTTTCTCAGGTAGGAACCTTCCTGACCGCTTCGGTGCCGGGCATTGTGATTCAGTATTTTGGCCAGGATTCGGCGCTGACCTATACCTACACCGGTATTATGTTTTCCTGCCTGTTCTTTATTGTGGTGTTGATTACCTGGTATTGTACCTGGGAGTCAAAAGATATGAACCCGGAAGAGTTTGAACGGCGCAATACGGGTCCCAGCCTCGGATTATTGAGCCACCTGAAAAATATGTTTGTCGAGTTAATGACAACCTTCAAAATAAAAATATTCAGACAACATTTAATTATCTATATCTCTTCATTTACTGCACTGGATATTTTTATTGCTGTCTTCGTTTACTTTGTTGTCTACGGTTTAAATCTGGATGCGGCCAACGCGTCGGCCTATCTTTCCATTGCGACGTCCGTCTCCATTCCTTCCACGCTGCTTTTCATGTTTATGCTGGATAAACTGAATGTCAGGCCCGCCTACGCCATGCGTATTTCCTACCTGTGTATTTTAGGTGTGCTGGGTTATCTGATTTTAATGTTTATCGGCCATTCGGCAGTGTCGTCATGGTGGTTGACCACGCTCATTTTTGTCCTGCTGGGTTTTGGCCGTGCGGGGCTTTACTTTATCCCCTGGAATATTTACAGCTTTATTCCCGATGTGGATGAAATGGTCACGCGTCAGCGGCGCGAAGGCGTTTTTGCTGGCGTCATGACGTTGATGCGAAAAAGTACCGTGGCCGTCGCCATTATGGTGGTGGGTGCGGTACTGGAACACAATCATTTTGTTAAAGGCCAGTTAATTCAACCGGAAAGTGCGCTCAATGCGATTACCGGGCTCCTGGTCTTCGGCACCGGCGGTCTGTTACTGATCAGTTTATATATGACCTTCAAATTTAAACTGACACGCGAAACGCATCGGGTATTGGTGAATGAAATTGATCGCCTCAAGGCAGGCGGCGATAAAGCCGACTGCACACCCGAAACCAAAGAGGTCGTGAAAGCCCTGACGGGCTACGACTACGAGCAGGTCTGGCAACAGGATAAATGCACCCGGCCTTAATCTGGTCGGGTTGACGCGGGTCAGGAAAGGTAAAACGCAAGGCATGCAGATAACCGCCCGGCCCGACGTCATCCGGCTCTGTTCACATACGGTATGGATACGTGATGAAAATTGCCCTATTTTGCATTCTGCTTGTCAGCCTGTTTTTCCCGTCCTCTCCGCTTTATGCTGCCGCGATTAATGACGATGAGGACAGCCTGCGCATTCGTCTGAAAAACGATTTTCGGCGGGCCGACAAACCCAGCGCGGGTTCAGATCGTCATATTTACGCCTGGGTACAGGGTGGGCTGATTGATGTGAATACGCGCTATTACAATGACGTCATCGGCGTGAGCGCGGGAGCGTATTATGTGTACAAGCTGGGTGCAAACGCCGGCTGGAGCACCCGCTATTATCTGGACGGCCACGACAGCTTTGGTGTGGCCATTGGCGCGGTCAAACTTAAACCGGCAGAGAATCTTCGCCTGACGCTCGGGCGGTTTGGGACGGATTATGGTTACGGCAGCCTGCCCTGGCGCATCCCGTTGATCGCCGATAATTCGTCACGCACGATACAGACAATTTCTGAAGGTGCGCTGGCCCACTTTGAGGCGACAGAGAATCTGGAATTCTGGTCAATGTGGCGTAAGCGCGCGTTCTATTATGTCGACTCTGCCACGGGCGTGCGTGATGAAGGCGTGATTAACAGCACAACAGGGAAATACCATCCCCATCGGAGCCGCGGCTATCTGGTGGGATCCTGGCACGATGCTTCTTCGCGGTATTCACTGGGTGCCTCTTATCAACAAGATGTATCGACTCAGGTGCAAAGCATCGTCGAAAAAACCTATGCCTTTGCTGACGATCGCGCACTCAAATGGGAGCTGATGGGTTTTTATGGTCAGGTTGAGGGGATGAGTAAGCCTCTCAGTTATCACCACGAGACGGCGTTGATTTCCGGGCGATTAACCTATTCGTTTGCGAATGCCCGGTTATTTGGTGCCGTGGGTAAGCTTACCCATGATATTGATGGTCGCATTATCTATACGGATATTGGCTATCCCGACTCGCTGAGTATTGATCGCAATAAAGAAGGCATGCTGTCTGTTCAGCTTGGCGGGCAATATTTCTTCACCCCGAACGTCGGCGTTATGCTGGGCCCGATTCTTACTCACGGTTATGAAGACAAACAGCGCCATACCAGAATCAACGGAGTGGGCCTGATGGGCGCGATCCTGTACAACGTTGCAGAGGGCCCGTTTAAAGGCCTGAACATGTATATTGCCGCCGACAGAGCCAGGGAGAAGCGCCCCGGTAGCTCACTGGGTGACCGGCTCAATTACTGGGATGTGAAAGCCGGTATGCAATATGACTTCATGCTGAAGTAACAAATCATCAGATGAAGTAGTCTGTATGTTTCCAAAGTGGCATCTCTTGATGCCGCTTTTAATTATTCTCGCAATTTATTGTTAAATAAAGAATAAAACAGCGTGCCAACGCGTCAGCCTGCTTATCTTAACGTGCGCTGAACCCTGTTATCCCGATCGTGAGGTGGTAAAATTTTTGCCGCAACGGTATCTGACGGGAGCATCACTATGAGATCTGTCTCTCAGCAACGTCCTTATCAGCAAGTCGCCGCAAAAATCCGGCAGCGCATTGTGGAAACGCCCTATCGCCCGGGCGGGCGCCTGCCACCCGAGCGTGAAATGGCTGGCATGCTTAACGTCAGCCGCACCGTCGTTCGCGAGGCGCTCATTATGCTGGAAATCGAAGGGCTGATCGAAGTCAGACGGGGAGCCGGTATTTACGTCACAGCGCACAACTCTCCATGCCGTATTAGTGAGGCAAATCCCTCCTTTCACAACGATGCCGGCCCGTTTGAGCAGCTTCAGGCGCGACAGTTGCTGGAAAGCAATATCGCGGAGTTTGCCGCCCTGCAGGCGACACGGGCGGACATCATCAAAATGCGTCAGGCTTTGCTGCTGGAAGAACGCGAGCTGACCTCGTGTTCGCTGGGAAACCCGGAAAAAGGTGATATGCACTTTCATCTGGCCATCGCTGAAGCCACGCATAACAGTATGCTGGTCGACGTATTTCGCCAGTCATGGCAGTGGCGCGAAAACAACCCTATGTGGATTCAGCTGCACAGCCATCTTGGCGATACCCAATATCGTAAAGCGTGGCTGGTCGATCACCGGCAAATTCTTGCCGCGCTGATCAAAAAAGATGCCCGCGCCGCTAAGCTGGCTATGTGGCAGCATCTGGAAAATGTGAAGCAGCGTTTACTGGAATTTTCCAACGTGGACGATCTCGACTTTGATGGTTATCTGTTTGACTCCTGGCCGCTGGCAAAGAGTGACGGCTGAAGCGGTTCCCGTTCCTGGTCGGGGTGCTCTGGGATTTTATGCCGCGATGCAAGCCTGCTGCCATAGCGCACACAGAAGCGCTGGGCGGGCTGCCAGGCAATAACATCCTCAATATGCCCCTGCGCAATGCGCCGCTGCTGGGCGCGCCACCAGCCCGCGTCAAAAAGTTCCGGATGCCGTTGCTGGAGCAGCGCACCGACTTTCGGCTCACTGCACAGGGCATAACGAAAGGTTTCAGGAAAAACATCATCTGGCCCAACGCTGTACCAGGGCTCGGCGCTTAACTCGTCCTCCTCGTAACGCGCCGCAGGCACGTCACGGAAATGGAGTTCCTGCATCGGGCGAATCTCATCGTAGTCATAAAACACCACGCGTCCATGACGGGTGATGCCAAAATTTTTAAACAGCATATCACCGGGAAAGATATTAGCGGCAGCCAGTTGTTTGATCGCGTTGCCATATTCTTCAATGGCCTGAGCACGCGGGCTGTCGCTGGCCTCAGCCAGAAAAAGGTTAAGCGGCTGCATACGACGTTCCAGCCACAGATGACTGATGATCAGGCGATCGCCTTCAATACGCATTTTTCCGGCAATCGTATTCTGGAATGCCACCAGCAGTGCCGGCGTAATACGTGCGAGCGGCAGCGCAAACTGTTCAAAGGCCTGCGTGTCAGCCATGCGTCCCACACGGTCATGTTCTTTAACCTGCTGATAGCAGGCCCTTACCTGCTCTTCCGTGACCTCTTTTTGCGGAGCAAAGCGATCTTTGATGACTTTGAACACCCGATCAAAGCCCGGCAGCGTAAAGACCAGCATCACCATGCCAGGGATGCCTGGCGCAATCTCAAAGGCGGCATCCGTTTGCTCCAGCGCCTGCAGATATTCCCGGTAGCTTTCCGTTTTGCCATGTTTCTGGCAGCCGATGGCCATATAACGTTCTGCCAGCGTTTTACCCGGTAAGACAGGCTTCAGCCATGCGACCAGCGCGCCGGGTAATGGGGCATAAACCATGAAGTACGAGCGGGCAAAGCCGAACACGATGCTGGCCTCGTTCACATCCGTCAGGCAGGTATCGATCCACAATTCACCTTGCTCGCTGCGCTGAACCGGCAACAGGCATGGCAGGATAGCGTCGGGCAGATGCAGGCGAGCCACGATCCAGGCGGTTTTGTTGCGGTAAAACAGCTCACAACAGACGTCCAGCCAGCCCTGTGCCAGTTGCGCGGAAGAGAACGCCTCATGCAAATGGCGCACGATCCAGGCTTCATCGCGCGCCTGATCCTGCCAGGGCAGCGTCAAAGGCACATCGCGTAGCACCTCATGCAGCAGTGTTTGCCAGCCCCGATCGGGCCGATAGGTTCGCGCCAGTGGACGCGAAACCTGACGTTGTGGCGCAGGCGGTTGCGAGCTGAAGATAAATAACCGTTCCGGCTGTAATGCATGGTGACCATGCAGCCGGCAGTAAACGGAATTGAAAAAGCTTTCAGCAATTTCATAACGCGGATAACCGGGTAACAGGGTTTCATAGTGGTTTTTGATCTTCAGCCAAAAAGCATCGTCCCAGTGCGCCGCCCCGTTCAGTGCGCGCAGTTGATCGGCAACCAGCGCCACATGGTGGTCATAAAGATGAATTCGTGCCTTCATAGCCTGCTGTACGGCCAGCCACTCAGCCTGTTCAAAACGCTGCTGAGCACCCGCCGTAATATCAAGAAAACGGCCATACTGCGCATCGAAGCCCTGCAGAATGGTGTGCGCGATTAGGGATTCACGTGGCGGCATAATCCACTCCTGAAAAAGCCCGCCCACAGTTACCGGGCGGGAAAGACACAGACTTCACTCAAAACTGATGCTCTTCGGTCGATCCGGTCAGGGCCGTAACGGAGGACTGACCGCCCTGAATAATCGTGGTGACCTGATCGAAATAGCCGGTGCCCACTTCCTGCTGATGCGAGGAAAAACTGTACCCCCGCTCCCGGGCAGCGAACTCTGGTTGCTGGACTTTTTCAACATAGTGACGCATGCCTTCGCCCTGAGCATAAGCCTGTGCCAGGTCGAACATGTTGAACCACATGCTGTGAATACCGGCCAGGGTAATGAACTGGAAGCGATAGCCCATCTCACTGAGCGCCTGCTGAAAGGCCGCGATGGTGCTGTCGTCGAGGTTCTTTTTCCAGTTAAACGAAGGCGAACAGTTGTAAGCCAGCAGTTTACCGGGAAAGCGGGCATGGATGGCTTCGGCGAAGCGCTGCGCCATCGCCAGGTCGGGCGTCGACGTTTCACACCACAGCACGTCAGCATAAGGCGCATAAGCCAGACCGCGGCTGATAGCCTGCTCAATGCCGGCATGAGTGCGGTAGAAGCCTTCCGCGGTACGATCGCCACGGATAAACGGACGGTCATAGTCATCGCAGTCAGAGGTGATCAGGTCAGCGGCATCGGCATCCGTTCGCGCCAGCAGAATGGTGGGAACACCCATCACATCGGCGGCCAGGCGTGCAGCAACCAGTTTCTGTACGGCCTCCTGGGTAGGTACAAGTACCTTGCCTCCCATGTGGCCGCATTTCTTCACGGCCGCAAGTTGATCTTCAAAGTGGACCGCTGCGGCCCCTGCGCTGATCATCGCCTTCATCAGTTCAAAGGCATTCAGCACGCCACCAAAGCCCGCTTCGGCATCCGCCACGATGGGCAGAAAATAGTCGATAAAGCGGCTGTCGCCCGGTTCAATGCCGTTGGCCCATTGAATCTGATCGGCACGTTGAAAGGTCTGATTAATCCGGGTGACAACCTCAGGCACCGAGTTCACCGGATACAGCGACTGATCGGGATACATTTGCCCCGCCAGATTGGCATCGGCGGCTACCTGCCAGCCAGAGAGGTATATGGCTTCTATTCCGGCTTTGGCCTGCTGCAATGCCTGACCGCCGGTTAAAGCGCCGAGGCTATTGACGTAACCTTTGCGCGCGCTGCCATTAAGTAATGACCAGAGTTTACCGGCACCCCGCTCGGCCAGCGTACAGGCTGGCAGAACTGAACCGCGCAGCGAGATAACATCTTGTGCGCTGTAAGGGCGGGTAATTCCCTGCCAGCGTGCTTCCTGCCAGTCTTGTTCGAGTTGCTGAATCTGTTGTGTACGTGTCATGGCAACCACTCCTTATGTCAGGGAAGCAGGCGATAGCCCGGCAGAGTAAGAAAAGGAACCAGTTCGTTTTCGGTAGTGATTTGCGCCATTAATCGCGCTGCTTCCTCATAACGACCTGAACTGAACGTCTTATCACCCAGATTCATCTGCAGCGTGTGCAACTCATCGTTGAGCAACTGCTGAAACAGCGACGCCGTGACCTGCTGCCCATCGCGCAGGGTTTTCTTGTGATGGATCCATTGCCAGATAGAGGTACGGGCGATTTCGGCGGTGGCGGCATCTTCCATCAGGCCGTCAATAGGAACGCAGCCGTTGCCGCTAATCCAGGCTTCGAGGTATTGCAATGCCACACGGATATTGGCGCGCATCCCTGCTTCCGTTCGATCGCCTTCGCAGGGCGCCAGAAGCTGTTCGGCCTGCACCGGAGCGTCTTCGTGGCGCAGAACATGAAGCTGATTGGGGTGATCGCCCAGCGCCTGGTTAAACACCGCCATTGCGGTATCGGCCAGGCCTGGATGTGCGATCCAGGTGCCATCATGTCCGTTACTGGCTTCGCGCTGCTTGTCTTCCCTGACGCGCTGCAACACCCACTGATTACGTGCGCTGTCTTTACTGGGAATAAGCGCTGACATACCGCCCATAGCAAAGGCACCGCGGCGATGACACGTTTTAACCAGCAACCGCGAGTAAGCATCCAGAAAAGGCTGAGCCATGGTCACGGACTGACGATCAGGGAGAACCCGATCTTCATGTTCCCGTAATGTTTTGATGTAGCTGAAAATGTAATCCCAGCGCCCGCAGTTCAGGCCTACGATATGATCGCGCAGATTCCACAGAATCTCGTCCATCTGAAACACGGCGGGCAGCGTTTCAATTAAGACTGTGGCTTTAATTGTGCCTCGCGCCAGATCAAAACGATCCTCAGCGAAGCTAAAGATCTCTCGCCACCAGGCCGCTTCCTGCCAGCTTTCCGTTTTAGGCAGATAAAAATAGGGACCGCTACCTTTCGCCAGGAAATTCGTGACGTTATGAAAAAAGTAGAGTGCAAAATCAAACAGTCCGCCAGGAATGGCATTGCCCTGCCAGCTGACATGTTTCTCTGACAGATGCAGTCCGCGTACCCGACACATCAGGACAGCCGGATCGGCGCGAAGCTGGTAGATCTTGCCTGTCTCGCTGGTATGAGACAATGTGCCAGCCACGGCTTCACGCAGGGTTTGCTGCCCTTCCATCAGCTTTTCCCAGTTCGGTGCCAGGGAGTCCTCAAAGTCAGCCATAAATACTTTTACGTTCGCATTCAGGGCATTAATTACCATTTTGCGATCCGGCGGTCCGGTAATCTCCACGCGACGATCCCGTAAATCCGAGGGAATACCGCGAATCGTCCATTCTCGCTCTCTGATGGAAGCCGTTTCCATTTCGAAATCAGGTAACGACCCGGCATCGTACTTTTCTTGTCGTGCCTGTCGCGCCGCTAATAACGTATCGCGTTGGGGGGCAAAACGGATAACCAGATCCTGTAAAAACGCGACGACCTCTTCAGTAAGTAGCTGTTTTTCAAGATGATAAAAGGGCTTCTGGAAGTGTAATTCGTGGGTAATAACTGAGTCTGTCATGCTTGCTCTCTCCTGTTTACAGGCAGATCAACATGGTCGATCCACAAATAGGGTGATTAGTGAGCTACAGGATCAGAGCATATGTATTTTAAATTTAAAATCAAAAACTATTTCCATTTTAATTAAATATTATATTTATATCATTGAAATTTATGGTTTTATTTTTACTTTCCTTTAGGTAATGCCTTTCAAAGCTTTTTAAGGACGAAAAAAAACCGTGTTGCCAGCCAGCTAACACGGTTCAGTTGTAATGAAAGTGCGCTTATTCCAGCGTCGGATTCATATGGCGCAGATCAAACGGCGTAATTTGATAGACGTAATAGTTCAGCCAGTTTGAAAACAACAGGTTTCCATGGCTACGCCATGTGGCGCGTGGATGACGCTGCGGATCATCGTGGGGGAAGTAATTGTACGGCACGTCAGGGTTCAGCCCTGCGTCATAGTCGCGCTGAAACTCTCCCGCCAGTGTTAACGCATCATATTCCGGGTGACCCGTAACGAACACCAGCCTCTTGTCCTTGCTTGCCATCAGGTAGGCACCGGTTTGTTCCGATTCAGCAAATAATTCCAGATCGGTGTAATCGGTGATCAGCTGAGTGGGGAAATCCGCATAACGCGAATGCGGAGCGAGAAAATTATCATCGAATCCCCGCGTCAGTAAGGCATGGGGATGAAGAATCTGATGTTCAAATACGCCTGCAAGTTTCGTCTGTCGGGTTTGTTTAGGAATACCATACAAAATATTCAGTGCTGCCTGTACAGCCCAACAGACAAACAGGGTCGAGGTAACATGATCTTTCGCCCACGCCAGCACCTGCTGTATCTGGGGCCAGTAGGCGACATCGTTAAATTCAACCAGGCCCAGCGGCGCACCTGTAACGATTAAGCCATCATAGTTATCGTGCTGGATGTCCTCAAAGTTACGGTAGAAATTATTAAGGTGATCGCTGGGTGTGTTACGCGATTCACGGCTGTCGATACGCAGCAACTGGACATCAATCTGCAAAGGTGAGTTAGAGAGCAAGCGCAGGAACTGGTTTTCGGTCTCAATCTTTTTAGGCATCAGATTAAGTACCAGAACTTTAAGTGGGCGGATCTCCTGAACACTGGCGCGCGACGACGTCATCACGAAGACATTTTCGTTACGTAAAAAATTCACTGCCGGTAATTCATCGGGAACCCTGATTGGCATGACTTAATCACCTCTTGTAACCATATATACGTTTAGACATCCAGACAGCCAAAGATAACGGCTCTTTTGCTAAATGTCGAGTCTGCATATCGACAGGTGAAAAAGTTTCAAGGCACTGTTACAGCCCGCACTGGTGGGTCAGAGACAGGCTTTACCTTGTGCGGGCTTTCTGGAACCATACGGTGGCAAAAAACCGTAACGCCGCAAAATACGCTGTGCCTCATCTGTATGGAGGAAGGCGGCAAGCGGTATGGCGGAGGGTGAAAGAGTGGCCCAGCCGTATTGCGCCCGTACGTTGTAAGCAGGGGGAATATTAAGCACCAGAAGGGACTGGTGATGTCTCAGGCGGGGCGCATAACTGGCATAGCCAATAAAGAGTTCAGCGTAGCCTTCATCAATGAGCCACTGGGCTGCCAGTCTGCCAACAGGAACAGGCAGACTGTCCGGGCCACCAACCAGGGCATTTGCTTTGTTCCGGATTCGGCTGCCCTGACCGGGATATCGCTGTTCAATGTTTTCGAATAACTGCCACGTGTAATCCCCTGAGGGATCGTACAGAGGCGTTGAGGTTGCCAGCCGTAAATCATCACGTTGCAGTAATGACAGCCAGTCGTCTTCTGCAGAGACATCCTCCCGCCTGGCAGTCAGACACAGCCTGTTATCGATGAAATGACCGGTGTCCTCTGCCAGACCTTGTCGCGACAGGCTTGTGGGATGCTGCAGGTTGGCCGAAACAAATATGTCACCGACTTCACCCTGTTCGATGCGCTGACGCAGTAAACCAGCCGGGCCATAATGTGTTTGTGTCGTTATGCCGTATTCCGCGCTGAACGCGGCAACCAGCACCGGCCACACATCGCGCAGACTACCGGCCGCCAGAATCTGGAGAGGTTTCATGATAGGCGGTCCGGTAAAAGCGGCGATACCAGCGGTCGGCCCGCTGCTGCATATCCACATCGCGGAATTTGTCAGGATAGAGTTTTTTCGCCATCCACAGTTCACCTAACCCTATGGCTTCTGGCATCGGATAGCCCCATGCCTTGGCATAGTCAGGCATCAACCAGACACGGTGATGTTTGACAGCATCAATGGTCTGCCAGAGCGGATCGTGCTGAATCGCCTGAACAACCTGCGGATAGCGGTTCTGCACAAAAATTACCTGCGGATTCCAGACCACCACCTGTTCCATGCTGACCTGCCTGAAACCCTGAATAGTCGATGCTGCCACGTTCAGTGCGCCAGCATGGGCCATCATCAGCCCCGTATATTTCCCGGCACCGTATGTCGTCAGACTGGGATTGGCCATATAGGCGCGTACACGCTGCTGTTCAGGGAGATCGTGGAGACGATCAGTCACCTCTTTACGCCCCGCAAAGGCTGCTGAGATGAGAGCTTTGGCCTGCTGCTGCCTGTTCACCACCTCACCTATCAGGGTGATGCCTTCCTTTATCCCGAGATCGTAGGCCTTATCTTCATTTTGCATACTGGGATTAATTTCGCCCTGCTGCCCGGCGTCATCGTGACGCAGTGAAATCGCCAGTACAGGAATGCCCAGTGCGGAGATCTGGTCAATCATCTCTTTCGGCGCATAGTTGGTGACGAATACCACCTGTGGATGCAGTGCAATTAGCTTTTCCAGATCAACATGGGTCAAATCACCCAGCATTGCTTTATGCGTCAGCTCAGGCACCAGCGTTGCGTAATTGTCCCCTAACTGCTGTTTCCAGTTAGCCAGTATCCCTACGATTTTATCTGTCGCATTTAACTGCACCAGAAGATTCAGCGTCTGGTGCTGAAGCACAACTACGCGATCAACCCGATCCGGGATTGTAACGTTACGACCAAGCTGATCGGTCACGATGCGGCTGGCGTAGCTGTTCCATGCGGTAAAGATAAGTAAGCCTGTAAAGACGAGGTGATTCGGTCTGATTTTCAATGAGGGTCCCCTGTATCGTAATGTATTTGATTATATAGCGATGCACCGCGACAAGGTAAACAGTGGATGCGCCTGTCGTTGTCGCGGGTTTGCGTGGCAGGGATGACTGTCGGTGTCGTGGCGTTTTCGATGCAGGGCGCGCCTGACAGACAGCGCCAGCCCATTGGTTCGGTTTGCTGACCCTGAAATGCGCGTATGCCCTGACATCGCTCTGCATGCTGATATCCACTTAAGAGGTCATGTTTTTAGCTGAGACAAACTACAAAAGATGAGAATAAATCGGTAAATTGGTGCGTACTCAGCAAATACGCTTTATCCTGGTGCATTTAACCTGTTTACTCATGATTAGGGCCTGGAAATGTCATTTCAAAATAACGTCCCGATTGTTGAAATATGTTATTTCCGTATTAAATCCCTACACAGTTAACCTGATGATATTCACTTTTACACACTGCAATTAATCTTATCAGCTTGATATTAATTAGAGCACACGACGTTAATTTTAGATCGCGTTCCTTTTGCTAATTTGATTTTAACGGAGCCAGACAGACTCCTTCATCAACCGGAATCAAGGGGTAATGTTATGAAAATCAATAAAGTATCATCAGCCGCTGCGGCTGTAGCATTGACACTGATGTCTTTTGGTTGTTTCGCCGCAGAAACGGTCTCTGCCACCTCGTTAACGCTGGATGGCGCGGTTTCTAAAATCGCCAGACAGGCTAAACAGCAGGGCGAGCATTTTAAAGTGATTAGTGCTGACACGAATAACTACGCACACGTCACCGCTGAATTATATAAATAATGTCAGTAAGTGAAATAAAAAGCCGGTTTTAAAACGCCTCCCGGCGCTTTAATTACCGGCTTTTCAAACTTTTTTATTCATATCTTACCGTGCCGACGTATATTTCCCTGCATTAACACATAATTAAATCACCAGTATTTAGCCCCTGTACGTCCCATCTTTTCTTCCAGTAAAACGAATGCGCCCAAAGTCACGTTAAGCACAGACATAACCGTTTCTTGGATCACGGCAGGGGTGACGCGTTCGTTTGATTTACTGGTTTTGATATTGAAAGAGATCGGATGTCATAACGTCGGGATGATGGCAGGCTTACCCTGTTTCACGACAATATTTAAATTCAGGAAAGGAGGCGGAAATACGTCATAAGCCATCGTTTCATCGCGTTGCTATAAACGGGATGAGAATGGGCTGACAGTCGACGGAGGGTTCCGGCATAACGGTTCCGCGCGCCCGGTCAGGCAGCAACAGAGATCTGTGAAGCCCGCAGAGGTCCGGCAGCCCCCGCCCTCCCCGGACGACGGACGTAAAAAAGCCCCGTACTTCCGTACGGGGCTTCTTCACCTGATTGATGCCTGGCAGTTCCCTACTCTCGCATGGGGAGACCCCACACTACCATCGGCGCTACGGCGTTTCACTTCTGAGTTCGGCATGGGGTCAGGTGGGACCACCGCGCTACAGCCGCCAGGCAGATTCTGTCTGCCGCACCGCCCCCTCGGGCCGCACGGCGTTATCCGGTAAACAAGGCTGAAAATTCTTCTGTCTCTCAAACCAAAACGCCTCTGGCGTTGTAAGGTTAAGCCTCACGGGTCATTAGTACCGGTAAGCTCAACGCATCGCTGCGCTTACACACCCGGCCTATCAACGTCGTCGTCTTCAACGTCCCTTCAGGAGGCTCGAAGCCTCAGGGAGAACTCATCTCGGGGCAAGTTTCGTGCTTAGATGCTTTCAGCACTTATCTTTTCCGCACTTAGCTACCGGGCAGTGCCACTGGCGTGACAACCCGGACACCAGCGGTGCGTTCACTCCGGTCCTCTCGTACTAGGAGCAACCCCCCTCAATTCTCCAGCGCCCACGGCAGATAGGGACCGAACTGTCTCACGACGTTCTAAACCCAGCTCGCGTACCACTTTAAACGGCGAACAGCCGTACCCTTGGGACCTACTTCAGCCCCAGGATGTGATGAGCCGACATCGAGGTGCCAAACACCGCCGTCGATATGAACTCTTGGGCGGTATCAGCCTGTTATCCCCGGAGTACCTTTTATCCGTTGAGCGATGGCCCTTCCATTCAGAACCACCGGATCACTATGACCTGCTTTCGCACCTGCTCGAGCCGTCACTCTCGCAGTCAAGCTGGCTTATGCCATTGCACTAACCTCCTGATGTCCGACCAGGATTAGCCAACCTTCGTGCTCCTCCGTTACGCTTTGGGAGGAGACCGCCCCAGTCAAACTACCCACCAGACACTGTCCGCAGCCCGGATCACGGGCCCACGTTAGAACACCAAACATTAAAGGGTGGTATTTCAAGGACGGCTCCACGCAGACTGGCGTCCACGCTTCAAAGCCTCCCACCTATCCTACACATCAAGGCTCAGTGTTCAGTGTCAAGCTGTAGTAAAGGTTCACGGGGTCTTTCCGTCTTGCCGCGGGTACACTGCATCTTCACAGCGATTTCAATTTCACTGAGTCTCGGGTGGAGACAGCCTGGCCATCATTACGCCATTCGTGCAGGTCGGAACTTACCCGACAAGGAATTTCGCTACCTTAGGACCGTTATAGTTACGGCCGCCGTTTACCGGGGCTTCGATCAAGAGCTTCTCCTTACGGATAACCCCATCAATTAACCTTCCGGCACCGGGCAGGCGTCACACCGTATACGTCCACTTTCGTGTTTGCACAGTGCTGTGTTTTTAATAAACAGTTGCAGCCAGCTGGTATCTTCGACTGGCCTCGGCTCCGGGAGCAAGTCCCTTCACCTACGCGCCAGCGTGCCTTCTCCCGAAGTTACGGCACCATTTTGCCTAGTTCCTTCACCCGAGTTCTCTCAAGCGCCTGGGTATTCTCTACCTGACCACCTGTGTCGGTTTGGGGTACGATTTCGTGTTACCTGATGCTTAGAGGCTTTTCCTGGAAGCAGGGCATTTATCACTTCAGCACCGTGGTGCCTCGTCGTCACGCCTCAGTGTAAAGTGCACCGGATTTGCCTGGCGCACACACCTACACGCTTAAACCGGGACAACCGTCGCCCGGCCGATATAGCCTTCTCCGTCCCCCCTTCGCAGTAACACCAAGTACAGGAATATTAACCTGTTTCCCATCGACTACGCCTTTCGGCCTCGCCTTAGGGGTCGACTCACCCTGCTCCGATTAACGTTGAACAGGAACCCTTGGTCTTCCGGCGACAAGGTTTTTCACCTTGTTTATCGTTACTTATGTCAGCATTCGCACTTCTGATACCTCCAGCATGCCTCACAGCACACCTTCAACGGCTTACAGAACGCTCCCCTACCCAGCAACGCTTACGCGTCGCTGCCGCAGCTTCGGTGCATGGTTTAGCCCCGTTACATCTTCCGCGCAGGCCGACTCGACCAGTGAGCTATTACGCTTTCTTTAAATGATGGCTGCTTCTAAGCCAACATCCTGGCTGTCTGTGCCTTCCCACATCGTTTCCCACTTAACCATGACTTTGGGACCTTAGCTGGCGGTCTGGGTTGTTTCCCTCTTCACGACGGACGTTAGCACCCGCCGTGTGTCTCCCGTGATAACATTCTCCGGTATTCGCAGTTTGCATCGGGTTGGTAAGCCGGGATGGCCCCCTAGCCGAAACAGTGCTCTACCCCCGGAGATGAGTTCACGAGGCGCTACCTAAATAGCTTTCGGGGAGAACCAGCTATCTCCCGGTTTGATTGGCCTTTCACCCCCAGCCACAGGTCATCCGCTAATTTTTCAACATTAGTCGGTTCGGTCCTCCAGTTAGTGTTACCCAACCTTCAACCTGCCCATGGCTAGATCACCGGGTTTCGGGTCTATACCCTGCAACTTAACGCCCAGTTAAGACTCGGTTTCCCTGCGGCTCCCCTATACGGTTAACCTTGCTACAGAATATAAGTCGCTGACCCATTATACAAAAGGTACGCAGTCACACCACGAAGGTGCTCCCACTGCTTGTACGTACACGGTTTCAGGTTCTGTTTCACTCCCCTCGCCGGGGTTCTTTTCGCCTTTCCCTCACGGTACTGGTTCACTATCGGTCAGTCAGGAGTATTTAGCCTTGGAGGATGGTCCCCCCATATTCAGACAGGATACCACGTGTCCCGCCTTACTCATCGAACTCACAACTCATGCACCTTTGTGTACGGGAGTATCACCCTGTACCCTGCGACTTTCCAGACGCTTCCACTGATGCACAAGCTGATGCAGGTTCTGGGCTCCTCCCCGTTCGCTCGCCGCTACTGGGGGAATCTCGGTTGATTTCTTTTCCTCGGGGTACTTAGATGTTTCAGTTCCCCCGGTTCGCCTCATGCCGCTATGTATTCACTGCATGATAGTGTGACGAGTCACACTGGGTTTCCCCATTCGGGTATCGCCGGTTGTAGCGGTTCATATCACCTTACCGGCGCTTATCGCAGATTAGCACGCCCTTCATCGCCTCTGACTGCCAGGGCATCCACCGTGTACGCTTGGTCGCTTAACCTCACAACCCACAGGCGTTTTGCGCTTGCGTGTCGTGAGCTTTTGAGAGACCCGAACGCATCGTGCTGTGTTCCTTATTACGGAGGAACACGACGTGCGTCGTTTCAAATTTTCAGCTTGTTCCGGATTGTTAAAGAGCAAATATCTCAAACGTGACCCTGAGGCCAGTTTTGAGATACTTCGTGGAGACACCTTTCACCTGTCACCAAGCAAGTGGCGTCCCCTAGGGGATTCGAACCCCTGTTGCCGCCGTGAAAGGGCGGAGTCCTAACCGCTAGACGAAGGGGACACGTACGTGTGTCTCGGCTTCGCAGCCGTCTTGCTTCTTCAGCTTTCTATCAGACAATCTGTGTGAGCACTGCGCACGAAGGTATCTTCAGGTAAGGAGGTGATCCAACCGCAGGTTCCCCTACGGTTACCTTGTTACGACTTCACCCCAGTCATGAATCACAAAGTGGTAAGCGCCCTCCCGGAGGTTAAGCTACCTACTTCTTTTGCAACCCACTCCCATGGTGTGACGGGCGGTGTGTACAAGGCCCGGGAACGTATTCACCGTGGCATTCTGATCCACGATTACTAGCGATTCCGACTTCACGGAGTCGAGTTGCAGACTCCGATCCGGACTACGACGCACTTTATGAGGTCCGCTTGCTCTCGCGAGGTCGCTTCTCTTTGTATGCGCCATTGTAGCACGTGTGTAGCCCTACTCGTAAGGGCCATGATGACTTGACGTCATCCCCACCTTCCTCCGGTTTATCACCGGCAGTCTCCTTTGAGTTCCCGACCGAATCGCTGGCAACAAAGGATAAGGGTTGCGCTCGTTGCGGGACTTAACCCAACATTTCACAACACGAGCTGACGACAGCCATGCAGCACCTGTCTCAGCGTTCCCGAAGGCACCAATCCATCTCTGGAAAGTTCGCTGGATGTCAAGAGTAGGTAAGGTTCTTCGCGTTGCATCGAATTAAACCACATGCTCCACCGCTTGTGCGGGCCCCCGTCAATTCATTTGAGTTTTAACCTTGCGGCCGTACTCCCCAGGCGGTCGACTTAACGCGTTAGCTCCGGAAGCCACTCCTCAAGGGAACAACCTCCAAGTCGACATCGTTTACGGCGTGGACTACCAGGGTATCTAATCCTGTTTGCTCCCCACGCTTTCGCACCTGAGCGTCAGTCTTCGTCCAGGGGGCCGCCTTCGCCACCGGTATTCCTCCAGATCTCTACGCATTTCACCGCTACACCTGGAATTCTACCCCCCTCTACGAGACTCAAGCCTGCCAGTTTCAAATGCAGTTCCCAGGTTAAGCCCGGGGATTTCACATCTGACTTAACAGACCGCCTGCGTGCGCTTTACGCCCAGTAATTCCGATTAACGCTTGCACCCTCCGTATTACCGCGGCTGCTGGCACGGAGTTAGCCGGTGCTTCTTCTGCGGGTAACGTCAATTGATGAGCTTATTAACCTCACCACCTTCCTCCCCGCTGAAAGTACTTTACAACCCGAAGGCCTTCTTCATACACGCGGCATGGCTGCATCAGGCTTGCGCCCATTGTGCAATATTCCCCACTGCTGCCTCCCGTAGGAGTCTGGACCGTGTCTCAGTTCCAGTGTGGCTGGTCATCCTCTCAGACCAGCTAGGGATCGTCGCCTAGGTGGGCCGTTACCCCGCCTACCAGCTAATCCCACCTGGGCACATCCGATGGTGTGAGGCCCGGAGGTCCCCCACTTTGGTCTTGCGACGTTATGCGGTATTAGCTACCGTTTCCAGTAGTTATCCCCCTCCATCGGGCAGTTTCCCAGACATTACTCACCCGTCCGCCACTCGTCACCCGAGGAGCAAGCTCCTCTGTGCTACCGTCCGACTTGCATGTGTTAGGCCTGCCGCCAGCGTTCAATCTGAGCCATGATCAAACTCTTCAATTTAAAGTTTGATTTGCTGCAACCAGTGCAGCGATGCTCAAGGAAAACGTCGTAATGAATTTCACTACGTGTTCACTCTTAAGACTTGATATTTTTTTTGCGTCCGGAGACGCGGATATCAATCCTGCGAGTGCACACACAGATTGTCTGATAAATTGTTAAAGAGCAGTGCAACCAGCGGGTTAACCGTCTGTTGCGAGGTGGCGTATATTACGCTTTCCTCCTTCAGAGTCAACTTCTTTTTCAGAAGTTTTTCTCCGGCGGCTCAGTTGCCTGACCCTCTCAACACCGCATTCCGTAAGCCGTTGTGCCGTGTCGATGGAGGCGCATTATAGGGAGTTCTCGCAGGCTGACAAGGGCTAAATTCAATAAAAATGACTGTTCGCTGCATTCCACAGCAAAAGCCCGCCTTATACGCAGTTACACACAAAGTTATCCACATTCCTGTTACGTACAAATTTAGACGAGCATCACGCAAACGTTTTCGCTACAATGCCCCCGCAACGCTATGGATGCCCCTTTTCGGGGCGTTACCTGAAGTTTTCGCGTTTTCACTTCTCTATAAAGAGGAAGAAAGCTCGCAAACTTGATGTAACGCTCTTATTTACGCGAATCAAAGCCAAGGGATAAAACCACCATGCAACAACCTCGTCCTTTACGCCGCGCCCTGCTCAGTGTTTCTGATAAAGCCGGCATCCTCGAATTTGCTCAGGCACTCTCCCAACGTGGTGTTGAGCTGCTCTCTACAGGCGGCACCGCACGTCTGCTGGCAGAGGCAGGGCTCCCCGTCATCGAAGTGTCTGACTACACCGGTTTCCCGGAAATGATGGATGGACGCGTTAAAACACTGCACCCGAAGGTCCATGGCGGCATTCTGGGACGTCGCGGACAAGATGATGCGGTAATGGCGCAGCACGCTATCAACCCTATCGATATGGTGGTCGTTAACCTTTATCCCTTTGCACAAACCGTCGCGAAGCCAGACTGCTCACTGGAAGATGCCGTAGAGAACATTGATATTGGTGGCCCAACCATGGTGCGCTCGGCGGCCAAGAACCACAAAGATGTGGCGATTGTGGTAAAGAGCAGCGACTACCCGGCCATCATCGCCGAGCTGGACGCTAACCAAAACTCACTGACGCTGGAAACCCGTTTTGACCTGGCAATCAAAGCGTTTGAACACACCGCTGCGTACGACAGCATGATCGCCAACTACTTCGGTAGCATGGTTCCCGCCTACCATGGTGAAACTGAGCAGCCGGCAGGACGCTTCCCACGCACCCTCAATCTTAACTTCGTTAAAAAGCAGGATATGCGTTATGGCGAGAACAGCCATCAGGATGCCGCCTTCTATATAGAAGAAAATGTACAGGAGGCCTCTGTCGCTACCGCCGAGCAGGTGCAGGGCAAAGCACTGTCTTATAACAACATTGCGGATACCGATGCAGCACTGGAGTGCGTAAAAGAATTCGCTGAGCCCGCGTGCGTCATTGTAAAGCATGCTAATCCTTGCGGCGTGGCCGTCGGCGAGTCCATTCTGGCGGCTTACGAGCGCGCTTACCAGACCGATCCTACCTCTGCATTTGGCGGTATTATTGCGTTTAACCGTGAACTGGACGAGGCGACCGCACAGGCCATTATCAGCCGGCAGTTTGTTGAAGTGATCATCGCCCCTTCGGCGACCGAAGCGGCCCTGAAAATCACGGCGGCGAAACAAAACGTTCGTGTACTGGTATGTGGTGAATGGCAGGGCCGTGTCGCCGCGCTGGATTTCAAACGGGTGAATGGTGGTCTGCTGGTTCAGGATCGCGATCTCGGGATGGTCGATGCCAGCCAGTTGCGTGTCGTCAGCAAGCGTCAGCCTTCTGAACAGGAACTGCGTGATGCTCTGTTCTGCTGGAAAGTGGCTAAATTCGTTAAGTCCAACGCCATTGTCTATGCACGCGACAATATGACTATTGGCATAGGTGCGGGCCAGATGAGCCGCGTCTATTCTGCCAAAATTGCGGGCATCAAAGCGGGTGATGAAGGTCTCGAAGTTAAAGGTTCTGCGATGGCTTCCGATGCGTTCTTCCCATTCCGTGATGGTATTGATGCCGCTGCAGCCGTGGGCGTGAGCTGTGTCATTCAGCCAGGCGGCTCTATCCGCGACGACGAAGTGATTGCAGCTGCCGATGAACACGGTATTGCCATGATCTTTACTGATATGCGTCACTTCCGTCATTAATTCTGTGGAGCGTTTTATGAAAATTTTAATCATCGGTAACGGCGGACGTGAACATGCCCTGGCCTGGAAAGCCGCCCAGTCGCCGCTGGCAACGGCCGTTTTTGTCGCCCCTGGTAATGCAGGTACGGCGCTGGAACGGGCTTTACAGAACGTCGATATTTCTCCAACAGATATCCCGGCATTACTTGCCTTTGCGCAACGTGAACAGATCGATCTCACTATCGTTGGACCCGAAGCGCCGCTGGTGATTGGCGTGGTGGATGCATTCCGTGCCGCCGGCTTAAAAATCTTTGGTCCGACTCAGTCTGCCGCACAGCTGGAAGGTTCGAAAGCGTTCACGAAAGACTTCCTTGCACGTCACAACATCCCCACTGCCGAATACCATAATTTCACCGAGGTCGCCCCTGCGCTGGCCTACCTGCGTGAAAAAGGGGCGCCCATTGTCATCAAAGCCGATGGCCTGGCTGCCGGTAAAGGTGTCATTGTGGCCATGACGTTGCAGGAAGCCGAAAACGCGGTGCAGGATATGCTGGCGGGCAACGCCTTTGGTGACGCCGGGCACCGTATTGTGATCGAAGAGTTCCTGGACGGTGAAGAAGCCAGTTTTATCGTGATGGTCGATGGCGAGAATGTCCTGCCGATGGCCACCAGTCAGGATCACAAACGCGTCGGCGATGGGGATACAGGGCCAAACACCGGCGGTATGGGCGCTTACTCTCCTGCACCAGTGGTGACGGATGAAATCCACCAGCGCGTCATGGACCAGGTCATCTGGCCAACCGTACGTGGCATGGCAGCAGAAGGGAATGTCTACACAGGCTTCTTATATGCCGGGCTGATGATCGATAAGACCGGTCAGCCAAAAGTGATCGAATTCAACTGCCGTTTCGGCGATCCGGAAACGCAGCCCATTATGCTGCGCCTGCAATCGGATCTGGTGGATCTCTGTCTGGCTGCCTGTGAAGGCAAGCTCGATCAAAAAGACTCAAAATGGGATCCCCGCCCTTCGCTGGGTGTGGTGCTGGCGGCTGGCGGCTACCCTGGCCCCTACGCGAACGGCGAACAGATTCACGGTTTGCCGCAGGAAGAAGCGGCTGACGGCAAAGTTTTCCATGCCGGTACACGCCTGGAAGGCGACCGCGTACTGACTAACGGTGGACGTGTGTTGTGCGTCACCGCGTTAGGCGATGACGTTGCCGCTGCGCAGAAGCGCGCTTATGCGCTTGCTCAGCCGATTTCCTGGCAAGGCAGTTTCTGCCGCCGCGATATCGGCTATCGCGCCATTGGTCGCCAGTAACGATGACAGGGGCACACGTTGTGCCCCTTTTTCATGTCTCAGAAATCCGCCTCTTTCGGCTCATCTGCACATTCATCTTTGTGGCTGACCCGCAACAGTTGAACGCCTTCCGGCGCTTCCAGCCATGAAACCATCAAGGGACCAGCGGAATGACGGCGGTAATGCGTGAGCGTCTGCCATGCCTCACTGTCAAACGCTGGCGTCACCTTTTGACCGTCACAGGTCTCCACGACATTGCCCCCTGCCCAGTGCCCCTGCTTCAGAAACACCCGACCGCTTAAGAGCGCATCGCTGACGTCCCGCATACGTTGCGCGTCAAACTTATAAAGTTCCACCGTATCAGGGCTGACCGCTTCACGTTGAGTAGCAAGCTGGCGCTGCATAAAGTTAAGACTGCCATTCTGGTCAAATCGCAGGGTGACATCGTCGGGAGGCGCGCCTTTCACCTGACGCTCAACGCTGACCAGATGATCGCCCAGCCAGCGGTAGTCTGTCGTTTCGCTTTTTTCGCTGTTAAACGGGTTGTACAGCGTACGAATATGCACAGACTGATGATCCGTATTCTTACGCCAGATACGCACACTGCCACGGTCGGCCAGGTAACCACTGGCGGAAAAGGCGGGAATGTCGGGGGTGGAACTGCACCCGATAATCAGTGAGGAGAGAAGCAGGGCGGAAAAGCGCTGAAGCAGCGTAGTCATGGTGGCTGGCCCTTAAACAAAAGGGGCGAAATCGCCCCTGTTTAAAACTTTACCGCTATGCGACGTCTTACTTGACGGCGTCTTTCAGAGCTTTACCAGACACGAATGCAGGTACGTTTGCCGCAGCGATTTTGATTTCTTTGCCAGTCTGTGGGTTACGACCGGTACGCTCAGCGCGGTGGTTCACTTTAAAAGTACCAAAACCAACCAGTTGTACAGCATCACCCTCTTTCAGAGACTCAGTGATTGCAGCCAGAGTAGATTCCAGCGCTGCCTTGGCCTGGGTTTTAGACAGGTCAGCTTTTTCTGCGATCACATCAATCAGTTGAGTCTTGTTCATAAGTTATCCTTAAAGTGTATTTATCGCTTGCTAAGCAACGAGTGCGAGGGAAAAGCCAACTTCGGGCACTCTTCAGCCTGCACGCACCGATAGCCACAATTTTCAGCCCCCCAAATGTAGACCAGACAGGGGGCTGATGTGAAGCCTCCAGGCGCGCTAATTAAGGCCTGAAGTCACGTTTTCTCGCCTTATTGCTGAATTTTTATACCGATGTTACTAATTCCCGCCTCGCGCAGGTCGGATCGCAGACCTTTTATCAATTCAAGGTCTCGCTCTTCACAGTCTGCGAGCAGGCGAAAAATCTCCCATTGCAGGTCCCATTCGTCGATGACAGCCGGGTTTTCCCGCAGCTCTTCATCGGTCATTTCGCGACCTGCCTGAGTCATTTCCAGAATGGCCACGGTGGTGATGGAGGTCTTGCTGACTTCAATCGCATGTTCAAGCGTTTCGCCACTTAACAGGGCGTGCAGCACTTCACTTAATGCCACACAGGCATCGATGGCCGGATACACGCCGTAGACCTCAAAATCATCGCCATCCGGAATCGCAGCTTCGAGCTTTTCCAGTTGACTGTCGAAGTTGATCTTTGCATCTTTCACCGTCAGCGTTTCCCAAATCAGATCGAGAATTCGGCGGTAAAGCGCAGGATCGGCAAACGCAGTTTGCTGGCAAAAGGCCATGTAATTAGGATACATGCGCTCGCACAGGCAAGCCATAAACGTCAGATGTTGCCAGCTTTCCAGCTTTGCCAGACGCAAATGCACAGGGTTTTGTAACATACACAGAGCTCTTATTCGTTTCGCTGGCCGCAGTGTAACGCAAAAGCGCCCTACAAACAGTGCTAAAGCGCGTTTTGCCAGCGCAGAAATGCAGGTCGGCGTGATGCGACAGCATCTGCCCAGCGCGTCGGTTCCGGTAAACGGTAGCCCTGAGTACACTTTTCAACCCAATCGAGGGCACTGTCCAGGCTGACGCGATGCCCGGTGGCCACAAACAGCGGATTACAGCGTACCTTGCTGCGCCATACCCAGCCAATTTGCTCCCCTTTATCCATTAACGGCTGGCGACTGCCGGGAGTCTCGTCCAGCGGCTCAAACCGTCCGCACAAACGCTTTTTGGCGACACCGATGGTGGGAACATCGACCATCAGTCCAAAGTGTGACGCCACACCGAGCCGACGCGGATGCGAAATGCCGTGACCGTCGACAAACAACAGGTCAGGCTTCTGCTCCAGCATATTCCATGCCGCCAGCAAGGCGGGATATTCCCGGAAAGAGAGAAAGCCAGGAATGTACGGCATAGTCGTCTCGATGCGCGCGATACGATGCTCCACCAGCTTCAGCGACGGGTATTCGAGAATAACCAGCGCCGCGCGCGTGACCGCACCTTCCTGTTCAAACCCGACGTCTGCGCCACCAATAAAGCGTGGCGGCAGCACATCAAAATCGTCCTGCCGCACGACGTCTGCGGCACGCTGTTGTTGCTCCGCACGAAGTGCAGCAATATCCATTATGACTCCTGATGATACTGGCGGGAAAGGCGGTGCACCGCCTCAACGAAGACGCCGGCATGCTCTGGCGGTACATCCTGATGGATACCATGTCCCAGATTGAATACGTGGCCTTCACCTTTGCCGAAACCGTCCAGAATACTGGCCACTTCCTGCTCGATACGGGCCGGTGGTGCGTACAGCATGGAGGGATCCATATTGCCCTGTAAGGCGACTTTATGCCCCACACGACGGCGGGCCTCACTGATGTCGATAGTCCAGTCCAGGCCCAGTGCATCGCAGCCTGTTTCAGCCATGGCCTCAAGCCACTGACCGCCGCCTTTAGTAAACAGCGTGATCGGCACACGACGGCCTTCGTTTTCGTGCAGTACGCTGTCGACGATTTTATGCATGTAATACAGCGAGAATTCGCGATAATCGCGGCCACTCAATGCGCCGCCCCAGGTGTCAAACACCATGACTGACTGCGCCCCGGCGCGGATCTGAGCGTTGAGATAGAGAATAACGCTGTCGGCTAGCTTATCCAGCATGGCATGCAATGTGGCAGGTTCGGCGTACATCATTTTTTTAATTTTGGTGAAGGCCTTGCTACTGCCGCCTTCTACCATATAGGTTGCCAGCGTCCACGGACTGCCTGAAAAACCAATTAAGGGCACCTCACCATTAAGGTTCTTACGGATGGTCCGTACGGCATTCATCACGTAACCCAGTTCCTGTTCAGGATCGGGAACAGGCAGGCGATCGACATCGGCACGGCAGGTTACGGGGTTTGAAAAGCATGGACCTTCCCCCGTTTCGAAGTACAGCCCTAATCCCATCGCATCAGGAATGGTGAGAATATCACTGAAGAGGATGGCCGCATCGAGCTTGTAGCGACGCAATGGTTGCAGGGTGACTTCGCAGGCCAGCTCGGCATTCTTACACAGCGACATAAAGTCGCCCGCCTGGGCACGCGTGGCTTTATATTCCGGCAAATATCGTCCGGCCTGGCGCATCATCCATACGGGGGTAACATCGACAGGCTGGCGTAACAGGGCGCGCAAATAACGGTCGTTCTTCAGTTCACTCATGTCAGGACTCTCTCGGTATCAAGCGAGTAGTGTAGCACTCTCACGCCTCAGCGCGGCAGAGGGCAACGGTATCTTCAATTAATCGACGGGCAACGGTGCCAGGTGGAGGCAGTAAAGGCAGCGCATCAAAACGGAACCATCCGGCATCCAACAGCTCTTTACCGTCGTGCTGTAAGTCGCCGCCATCATACTCCGCCATAAAGGCCATCATTAAGGACTGCGGGAAAGGCCAGGGCTGGGAAGTGACATAACGGACATTCTTCACGCGCACGTTGCTCTCTTCCATCACTTCGCGTGCAACCGCCTGTTCAATGGTCTCACCGACTTCAACGAACCCGGCCAGCACAGTGTAAATGTTATTACGATGACGCGCATGGTTGGCTAGCAGGATCTCATCTCCACGGCGGATAGCAACGATAATACAGGGCGCAATTTGTGGGTAATAACGTTCACGGCAATGGCTACACAGGCAGGCAAATTCGCGTTTACTGGCGTGCATCTCATGACCACAATAGCCGCACCAGCGATGGGATCGGTAAAACTCCGCTAACTGCACCCCGCGCCCGGCCAGCTGAAACAGGCCCGGATCTTCGTTGAGTAACTGGCGCAACGACAACATATCTGACGAACGCGTTTCACAAATCAGCCAGACCTTCTCTCCCTGCCATTCGCCAATCACGCGCCCCTGGTGCCCGGTCAGGCCAAACTGCTGTGCGTTTCCGTGAGGTAAATCGCCTTGCGGTAACCAAATTTTCTGTTCACTACTGACAATCCACCATCCAGCGTCTACGCTTGAAATTTCGCATTGCATTTATTTCGTCATCCTTAGCGTCAACCCGCACGCTGAAGTCCCGATGTTAAGTGTGTAGATGAACAACTATACCCAAATAATTCTGGTTGCAAGACGACAGCACGCTTATTTATCCCGACAGGTTCGCGGAAAACAAGCGCAATTGGCGCATCGCTAATCTGAAATATGAAGGTGCATAACGCATACGGAGTTAACTATGCTTAACCAGTTAGACGTTCTGACCCAACGCGTAGGTGGCAGTAATGAACTGGTAGATTCATGGCTGGCAGCTCGCCGCCAGCTGTTGGTTTCTTATTACCATTTGGTCGGCATCAAGCCGAAAAAAGAAGCGCTGACTCGCCTGGACGAGCAGGCACTGGATAACTTTTGTCACACGCTGGTCGATTATCTTTCATCTGGTCACTTTAGTCTTTACCAGCGTTTGATTGCAGAGATGGACGGCACCAGTCCGCTGCTGGCTGCCGCGCAGATTTACCCATCGCTGGAAGCCAATACCGAGCAGTTGATGCAGCTGTATGACGGCCACCTGCAACAGGCCATCGACGACGACAACTATGTGACGTTTCAGCACGCCTTGTCAGAAGTCGGCGAAGCTCTTGAAGCGCGCTTTACCCTTGAAGACAAGCTTATCCAAATGGCATGGGACAATCACCTGACTCCGCCTGTGGCGAACGACAGTGAAATTGCCCGCCCTGCTTAACAGGGCCGCAAATGTAAATAACTTGTGATTCATAAAAAGCCCCCTTATGCTGAGTGGGCTTTAAAACATCTGTTTTATGTTAGTCAGGGTTTGACGGTTGCACGTCCTTGCGGGACCTGATTAACCGTTAAACCAAATCTTGTCGGAGTGCCCATTGGGCTGAGACCGTTAATTCGGGATCCGCGGAACCTGATCAGGTTAGAACCTGCGAAGGGAACAAGAGTAAATTTTTACGGTACGCCGCACTCAGGGTGCCCGCTGTGCCGTTACTCCTTCCGAACTCCGGACAAGCAACCTTCCCACTTACTGGAATATTGCTATGTCTACTACGAAAACGACCCGTCGCGAACAACGTGCTCAGGCACAGGAATTCATTGATTCCCTGCAGGGTGGCAGTGCCTTTCCCAACTCAAAACGTATCTGGCTGACCGGCAGTCGTGACGACATTCGTGTCCCCATGCGCGAAATCCAGCTTAGCCCTACATTGACCGGCGGCAGTAAAGATGAGCCCGTTTACCAGGAAAATGAGCCTGTGCCGGTTTATGACACCGCCGGTGCCTATGGCGATCCGGCAGCAAAAATCGACGTGCATCGCGGACTGGATAAACTGCGTGCTCGCTGGATTGAAGAGCGCGACGACAGCGAAAAACTGACGCAGATTAGCTCGGCGTATACGCAGCAGCGACTGGCTGATGACGGACTGGATCACCTGCGCTTTGAACATCTGCCAACGCCGCGCCGTGCTAAAGCCGGCCGCTGTGTGACCCAGTTACATTACGCGCGTCGGGGAATCATCACGCCAGAGATGGAGTTCATCGCCATCAGGGAGAACATGGGCCGTGAGCGCATTCGTGGTGAGGTACTGCTGCAACAGCATCCGGGCCACAGCTTTGGTGCCCATCTGCCCGAAAACATTACCCCCGAGTTTGTACGCCAGGAAGTGGCCGCTGGCCGCGCCATTATTCCGGCCAATATCAACCATCCCGAATCCGAACCGATGATCATTGGACGCAACTTTCTGGTGAAGGTGAATGCCAACATTGGTAACTCAGCGGTGACCTCGTCTATTGAAGAAGAAGTAGAAAAGCTGGTCTGGTCCACACGCTGGGGCGCGGACACGGTCATGGATCTGTCGACCGGACGCTATATTCATGAAACCCGTGAATGGATTCTGCGTAACAGTCCTGTTCCCATCGGCACTGTTCCGATTTATCAGGCACTGGAGAAGGTCAACGGTGTGGCTGAAAACCTGAACTGGGACATTTTCCGCGATACGTTACTGGAGCAGGCCGAACAGGGCGTGGATTATTTTACTATCCATGCGGGTGTGCTGCTGCGCTACGTTCCCATGACTGCAAAACGCCTGACCGGTATTGTGTCCCGTGGTGGCTCCATTATGGCGAAGTGGTGCCTGTCTCATCACAAAGAGAGCTTTCTCTATGAACACTTCCGCGACATCTGTGAAATTTGCGCAGCCTACGATATCGCTTTGTCACTGGGCGACGGATTACGCCCCGGATCGATTCAGGACGCCAACGACGAAGCACAGTTCGCTGAGCTGCACACGCTGGGTGAACTGACAAAAATAGCCTGGGAATATGACGTACAGGTGATGATCGAAGGCCCCGGCCATATCCCGATGCAGATGATCCGTCGCAACATGACAGAGCAGCTGGAACATTGCCATGAAGCGCCGTTTTATACTCTGGGCCCACTGACGACCGACATTGCGCCGGGCTACGATCATTTTACCTCTGGCATCGGTGCCGCCATGATTGGCTGGTTTGGCTGCGCGATGTTGTGTTACGTCACGCCGAAGGAGCATCTTGGCCTGCCAAACAAAGAGGATGTGAAACAGGGATTAATCACCTACAAGATCGCCGCGCATGCTGCCGATCTGGCCAAAGGCCATCCGGGGGCGCAGATCCGCGACAACGCCATGTCGAAAGCGCGCTTCGAATTTCGCTGGGAAGATCAGTTCAATCTGGCGCTGGATCCTCATACAGCCCGGGCCTATCACGATGAAACGTTGCCACAGGAATCGGGTAAAGTCGCCCACTTCTGTTCAATGTGCGGCCCTAAGTTTTGCTCAATGAAGATCACGCAGGAAGTGCGTGACTATGCTGCCAGACAGGAAGCGGAAGCGCAGACTATTGAGGTTGGCATGGCGCAGATGTCTGATCATTTCCGTGAACGGGGCGGTGAACTCTATCATCCCGCCACAGCGATTAAGGAGGAGTAAATGAACGCCTTTCCCGCTACCGCGCCGCGATTAGGGCTGTATGCGGTGGTCGACAGCGTCGAATGGATCGAACGCTTACTGGATGCCGGGGTGCGCACGATTCAGCTGCGGATTAAGGATCTGCCAGATGAGATCGTTGAACCCACCATCATCCAGGCTATCGCAACAGGTCAGCGTTACCAGGCGCGCCTGTTTATTAATGACTACTGGCAGCTGGCGATTAAGCATAAGGCTTATGGCGTTCATCTGGGGCAGGAAGATCTGGCCGTGGCCAATGTGCAGCGCATTCTGGACGCAGGCTTGCGCCTGGGCATTTCCACGCACGATGATGCTGAGCTGGATCGGGCGCTGGCGCTGCGTCCTTCCTACATTGCGCTGGGACATATCTTTCCGACTCAGACGAAGGTGATGCCCTCTTCTCCGCAGGGTTTGTCTGAACTTAAACGCCATCTGAGTCGGTTGCAGGGGATCTCTACCGTGGCGATTGGCGGCATCAGCATTGATCGCGTTCCGGCGGTACTGGAAACCGGTGTCGGCAGTATCGCCGTGGTGAGCGCCATTACGCAGGCAGAGGACTGGCGGGCGGCCACGCGCGAGCTGTTACGGCTTGTTGAGCCCGAATCCGGGCATTAATCGCCGTGTCGCGCAGATAAACGCACACTTTGCGCAACAGGCAGATAAAAACTGGAAAGCCGCGCACGGCAATGAACATTGCGACTGGCGCGGCTTTTTTCTGTCCTTTAAATTCACTGACGTCCAGCCGGGATGGCCTGACCAGGGCCAGTTCCCTCCTCTTTCTGGCCCTGCTTCTCACTACCTGAAGCGATGATATCGATAACGGCGGATAGATCAGCCGACGGCTGATGCGCACAGGCGGCCATCGCCCGCTCGACAGCCTTACCGGTCAAGGCCAGTGCCTGTTCAATCTTACCGCTTGCGGGCAAGGCGTAATTCAGGCGCAGACAGTTACGGTACTTTCCGGAGGCCGAAAACAGCGAGCCTACGGCAATCTGGATCCCTGATTTGCGTAATTCGTGGTTGAGCTGCACCGCATCAAATGCCTCAGGCAATTCAATCCACATCAAAAAACCGCCCTGAGGCCGCGTGACGCAGATACCGCAAGGGAAGTAATGCCTTACCCAGCAGGAAAAGGTGTCGTAATTGCGCTGGTAAACCTGGCGCATCCGCCGAAGATGCGTCTGGTAATGGCCCTGCTGGATAAAGTCAGCTACGGCATGCTGAGGCTGAGTGGCGGTAGAACCTGTCACAATGTATTTCATATGCAAAACACGATCGCGGAAGCGTCCGGGCGCCACCCAGCCCACACGTAAACCCGGTGCCAGCGTTTTGGAAAACGAGCTGCACAGCAATACGCGTCCTTCTGTATCCAGAGATTTAATGGATGAAGGCCGCGGGTACTCCCAGGCCAGCTCACCATAAACATCGTCTTCAATGATCGCCGCATCAAAACGCTGTACCAGACTCAGCAGTGCGCGCTTGCGCTTTTCGGGCATGATAAAGCCAAGAGGATTGTTGCAGTTAGGGACGACGACGACCGCTTTGATCGGCCACTGATCAAAGGCCAGTTCCAGCGCTTCAAGGCTGATTCCCGTTACAGAATCGGTCGGAATCTCAATGGCCCGAATGCCGAATCCACGTAATGTCTGCATGATGCCGTGAAATGACGGCGATTCGACCGCAATGATATCGCCGGGCTGGCATACTGCGCGCACGGACACTGACAGCGCTTCGTGGCAGCCTGTGGTAATCACAATATCTTCTGAGGTCAGCTGGCAGCCGCTGTCGATCATCAACCGGGCAATTTGTTCTCTCAGCCGGGCGACACCGTAAAGGTTGTCGTAATTCAGCAGCGTGCTTTCCTGCTGCTGCGCCTGACGGCTAAACGCCTTCCACAGAGGTTTCAGTGTGGACTGCGTTAAATCCGGCATACCGCTGCCCAGTTGCAGTACATCCTGTTCCCGGCGGCTGTTAAGCAGGTCAAGCACCGCATCCCACTGGGTAATTTCCACCGGATATTGCGCCGGACGCGTTAAGGCCGGAACGGGTGGCATCGCCTTATGCGGTGCCACAAAATACCCGGAACGCGCCTGCGGAATAATCAGCTGTTTCTGCTCCAGCAGATAATAGGCCTGCTGTACCGTGCTGATGCTGACACCATGTTCGACGCTCAAACTCCGAACGGAGGGCAGGCGCTCGCCACTTTGGTACAACCCCTGTTCAATACGTTTTTCCAGCAATGTGGCTAAATGTTGATAGCGCGTCATGATTGACCTCAGCCAGGTTGATGACCCGACAAAACAGTACAGACAGCCTGTATTTCTACCATTCAGTCCACGCTGACGGCAATCTGTATGTTAAATAATTGCTTCGGGTGCATCTGTATTGGAAATTGTATCTGCATGAAAATATTTCTCAGGTTACTTACTGAGGGCAGGATCATGGGATATGAGGAAAATCGTAGCGCTAAACCCTTTGCAGTTTCACTCAGCCTGTTTCGCTTTATCTGGCATCATTTTCGTCGCTGGCAGTGTCGGCGCGAAACCCGCATGATTTTATGCAGACTGAGCGACAGTGCGCTGAAAGATATCGGGTTAAAGAGAAGCGATATCAACAAACGCTTTTAATTACGGCTCGCCTGCAAATAGGCGTGAATCGAATTCGTTAACAGGACGGACTTCGAAAAACACTCTTCACGACAGCACGCGTTATGAATGCCGGTGCCGCCTGTATAAGACAGCCTGATCTAGCAGGCAAAAAAAAACCCTGCCGGAGCAGGGTTTTTTATCAGGCGTTTGACGATTACTCGTCGTTGTTACCGCCAAGACCCGCGTTCAGTAACTCCGCCAGGCTTGCGGATGCTTCGTCAGCAGTCACCTGCGGTGCAGCTGGCACTTCGCCTGCCGCACGACGACGCATACGATCCTGGTGATAAGCGTAACCGGTACCGGCCGGGATCAAACGACCCACGATCACGTTCTCTTTCAGACCGCGCAGTTCGTCGCGCTTGCCTGCTACTGCCGCTTCGGTCAGGACACGTGTAGTTTCCTGGAACGATGCTGCAGAGATGAACGATTCGGTTGCCAGTGACGCTTTAGTGATACCCAGCAGGTCACGTACGAAGGTTGCGCCAACTTTTCCGTTCGCTTCAAGTTCACGGTTAGAGATCTTGATGCGAGAGAATTCAGCCTGCTCACCTTCCAGGAACTCGGTGCTGCCCGCGCTCATGATAGTAGCTTTACGCAGCATCTGACGAACGATGACTTCGATGTGCTTATCGTTAATCTTAACGCCTTGCAGACGGTAAACTTCCTGCACTTCGTTAGTGATGTAACGGGTAACCGCATGCACGCCACGTAAACGCAGGATGTCATGTGGTGACTCTGGACCATCGGAAACCACGTCACCGCGCTCAACACGTTCACCTTCGAACACGTTCAGCTGACGCCATTTCGGAATCATCTCTTCGTACGGATCGCTACCATCCAGCGGTGTAATCACCAGACGACGCTTACCTTTGGTTTCTTTACCGAAGGAGATGATGCCGCTGATCTCCGCCAGGATTGCTGGCTCTTTCGGACGACGCGCTTCGAACAGGTCAGCAACGCGTGGCAGACCACCGGTAATATCCTTGGTACCGCCAGATTCCTGCGGAACACGCGCCAGGGTATCACCCGAGCTGATCTTCACGCCATCTTCCAGCTGTACAATCGCTTTACCTGGCAGGAAGTACTGAGCAGGCATATCGGTACCTGGGATCAGAACATCATTGCCGTTGGCATCAACGATTTTCAGTGCCGGACGCAGATCTTTACCACCTGAGGTACGTTCTGCAGAGTCCAGAACCACCAGCGATGACAGACCTGTTAAGTCATCAGTCTGACGCGTAATGGTCTGACCGTCGATCATGTCGGTGAAGCGAATGAAACCGCCCACTTCTGTGATAACTGGCATGGTATGCGGATCCCAGTTTGCAACGGTTTCACCCGCAGCAACCTGCTCACCATCACCTTTCGCCATGGTCGCACCGTAAGGAACTTTATAGCTCTCTTTCGTACGGCCAAATTCGTCGATCATTTTCAGTTCAACGTTACGCGAGGTGATCACCAGCTTGCCTGCTGAGTTCGTTACCGACTTAGCATTGGTCAGCTTGATGGTACCTTTGTTCTTCACCTGAATGCTGGATTCAGCTGCCGCACGAGATGCCGCACCACCGATGTGGAACGTACGCATCGTCAGCTGTGTACCCGGCTCACCGATTGACTGTGCCGCGATAACACCGATTGCTTCGCCTTTGTTGATGATGTGACCACGTGCCAGGTCGCGACCATAGCAATGCGCACACACACCAAAGTCGGTTTCACAACCTACGACCGAACGCACCTTCACGCTGTCGACTGAGTTCAGTTCCAGCACGTCACACCAGTGCTCATCGAGCAGTGTGTTACGTGGAACCAGAATGTCAGCCGTGCCAGGCTTCAGAACGTCTTCTGCCGTTACACGGCCCAGAACGCGCTCACGCAGTGGCTCTTTCACGTCGCCACCTTCGATGACTGGCGTCATCATGATGCCTTCGTGTGTACCACAGTCGTCTTCGGTAACAACCAGATCCTGCGCAACGTCAACCAGACGACGCGTCAGATAACCGGAGTTCGCGGTTTTCAGTGCGGTATCTGCCAGACCTTTACGTGCACCGTGCGTCGAGATGAAGTACTGAAGTACGTTCAGACCTTCACGGAAGTTCGCGGTGATAGGCGTTTCAATGATGGAGCCATCTGGCTTAGCCATCAGACCACGCATACCGGCCAGCTGACGAATCTGTGCAGCAGAACCACGCGCACCGGAGTCGGCCATCATAAAGATGCTGTTAAAGGAAACCTGTTTCTCTTCTTCGCCGTCACGGTTAATCACGGTCTCGGTTGAGAGGTTTTCCATCATCGCCTTCGCTACGCGCTCGTTCGCGGCAGCCCAGATATCGATGACTTTGTTGTAACGTTCGCCGGCGGTAACCAGACCAGACTGGAACTGTTCCTGAATTTCGGCCACTTCGGCTTCGGCTTCAGAGATGATTTCCACTTTCTTGGCTGGGATAACCATGTCGTCGATACCAACAGACGCACCTGAACGGGCGGCGTAGGCGAAACCGGTGTACATGGTCTGGTCAGCAAAGATAACGGTCGGCTTCAGGCCCAAAATGCGATAACAGGTGTTCAGCATTTTAGAGATAGCCTTTTTACCCAGCGCCTGGTTGACGATGGAGAAAGGCAGACCTTTCGGTACGATCATCCACAGAATCGAACGACCAATGGTGGTGTCGATCAAGCTGGTTTTCGCAACGAACTCATCCTGCTCGTTTTTGCTGTACTCAGTGATACGCACTTTAACGCGCGCATGCAGCTCGGCCAGGCCAGCGCGATAAACACGCTCAGCTTCTTTCGGGCCGGTCAGCACCATGCCTTCACCTTTGGCATTCACTTTGTCGCGGGTCATGTAGTACAGACCCAGTACAACGTCCTGTGAAGGAACGATGATTGGCTCGCCGTTCGCCGGTGACAGAATGTTGTTGGTCGACATCATCAGCGCACGCGCTTCCAGCTGGGCTTCCAGCGTCAGCGGTACGTGAACAGCCATCTGGTCACCATCGAAGTCGGCGTTATAGGCCGCACAAACCAGCGGGTGAAGCTGGATGGCTTTACCTTCGATCAGAACCGGTTCAAAGGCCTGGATACCTAAACGGTGCAGCGTTGGTGCACGGTTCAGCAGGACCGGGTGTTCGCGGATGACTTCGTCCAGGATATCCCAAACGACAGCTTCTTCACGCTCAACCATCTTCTTCGCGGCTTTGATGGTGGTGGCCAGGCCACGCAGTTCCAGCTTGCCGTAGATGAACGGTTTGAACAGCTCCAGTGCCATTTTCTTCGGCAGACCGCACTGATGCAGACGCAGGTATGGACCAACGGTAATAACAGAACGACCGGAGTAGTCGACACGCTTACCGAGCAGGTTCTGACGGAAACGACCCTGCTTACCTTTGATCATATCGGCCAAAGATTTCAGAGGACGCTTGTTAGAACCGGTGATCGCACGACCGCGACGACCGTTATCCAGCAGGGCATCAACCGCTTCCTGCAGCATACGTTTTTCGTTACGTACGATGATATCTGGCGCAGCCAGATCCAGCAGGCGTTTCAGACGGTTGTTACGGTTGATCACGCGACGATACAGATCGTTCAGATCCGACGTAGCGAAACGACCACCATCCAGCGGTACCAGCGGACGCAGATCAGGCGGCAGAACCGGCAGAACGGTCAGGATCATCCACTCTGGCTTATTACCAGACTGAACGAACGCTTCCAGCAGCTTGATACGCTTGGTCAGTTTTTTACGCTTGGTCTCGGAGTTGGTTTCGTTCAGCTCTTCACGCAGCTGCTCGCACTCTTGCTCCAGATCCATATTTTTCAGCAGCGCCTGGATAGCTTCTGCACCCATCTTCGCGTCGAATTCGTCACCGAACTCTTCCAGCGCGTCAAGGTACTGCTCTTCCGTCAGAATCTGACGTTTTTCCAGGTTAGTCATGCCGCCTTCGATCACAACATAAGATTCGAAGTACAACACGCGCTCGATATCACGCAGCGGCATATCCAGCAGCAAGCCGATACGCGATGGCAGTGATTTCAGGAACCAAATGTGCGCAGTCGGTGATGCCAGCTCAATGTGGCCCATGCGCTCACGACGTACTTTGGTCTGTGTAACTTCTACGCCACACTTCTCGCAGATTACGCCACGATGTTTTAAACGCTTGTACTTACCGCACAGGCATTCGTAATCTTTTACCGGTCCAAAAATACGGGCACAGAAAAGACCGTCACGCTCTGGCTTGAAGGTACGGTAGTTAATGGTTTCCGGCTTTTTAACTTCACCAAAAGACCATGAACGGATCATGTCTGGCGAAGCCAGCGCAATTTTGATCGCATCAAACTCTTCGGTCTTAGTTTGCGCTTTCAGAAACTTAAGTAAGTCTTTCACGGATTAGCTCCCGTCGGAGTGAGACTCAGGGGCGTCCAACCGAAATTGAACGCCCCATAACCAGTACAAATGCGAGCGCGTTAACCCTGCGCTTACAGGCCGAAGCCTGCTACTGAGGGTTACTCGTCTTCCAGCTCGATGTTGATACCCAGCGAGCGAATCTCTTTCAACAGTACGTTGAACGATTCTGGCATGCCAGGTTCCATCTGATGGTTGCCATCCACGATGTTCTTATACATCTTGGTTCGGCCGTTAACGTCATCAGACTTAACGGTAAGCATTTCCTGGAGGGTATATGCCGCACCGTATGCTTCCAGTGCCCATACTTCCATCTCACCGAAGCGCTGACCACCGAACTGTGCCTTACCACCCAGCGGCTGCTGAGTAACGAGGCTGTAGGAACCGGTAGAACGTGCGTGCATCTTGTCATCAACCAGGTGGTTGAGTTTCAGCATGTACATATAACCAACGGTTACCTGACGTTCGAACTGCTCACCAGTGCGACCATCAAACAGGGTAATCTGACCGGAAGAAGGCAGACCGCCGAGCTCTAACAGCTCTTTGATTTCGCTCTCTTTCGCACCATCAAACACCGGCGTGGCGATCGGCATACCTTTTTTCAGGTTTTCAGCCAGACGCAGAACTTCGTCATCACTAAAGGTATTCAGGTCAACTTTCTGACGCACATCTGTGCCCAGATCGTAAGCACGCTGGATGAATTCGCGCAGTTTGGCGACTTCTTCCTGCTTCTTCAGCATCGCGTTAATTTTCTCGCCGATACCTTTCGCTGCCATCCCTAAGTGCGTCTCAAGGATCTGACCGATGTTCATACGTGAAGGTACGCCCAGCGGGTTCAGTACGATATCGACCGGCGTACCGTTCTCATCGTAAGGCATGTCTTCGATTGGGTTGATCTTCGAGATAACACCTTTGTTACCGTGACGACCTGCCATCTTATCACCAGGCTGAATCTGACGTTTAACGGCCAGATAAACCTTAACGATTTTCAGCACGCCTGGTGCCAGATCATCGCCTTGTGTGATTTTACGACGCTTGCCTTCGAGTTTTTTCTCAAACTCGTGCTTCAGTTCGTCGTACTGCTCTGCCAGCTGTTCCAGCTGGTTTTGCTTGGCTTCGTCAGTCAGACCCAGTTCCAGCCAACGCTCACGCGGCAGCTTGTCCAGTTTGTCTGCTTCGACGCCACCAGAAATCAGGACAGACTGGATACGGCTGAACAGGCCCGCTTCCAGAATCTGCAGCTCTTCAGACAGGTCTTTCTTCGCCTGCTTCAGCTGCATCTCTTCGATTTCCAGCGCACGTTTGTCTTTTTCCACGCCATCGCGGGTGAAGACCTGAACGTCGATAACCGTACCCGAAACACCGTTAGGCACGCGCAGAGAAGAGTCTTTCACGTCAGACGCTTTCTCACCGAAGATCGCACGCAGCAGTTTCTCTTCTGGTGTCAGCTGGGTTTCGCCTTTTGGCGTCACTTTACCAACCAGAATGTCGCCACCGGTCACTTCCGCACCGATGTAAACGATACCGGATTCATCCAGTTTAGAGAGTGCAGCCTCACCCACGTTCGGGATGTCAGCGGTAATCTCTTCTGGCCCCAGCTTGGTGTCGCGAGACACACAGGCCAGTTCCTGAATGTGGATGGTCGTGAAGCGATCTTCCTGCACCACGCGCTCGGAGACTAAGATGGAGTCTTCGAAGTTGTAACCGTTCCACGGCATGAACGCGACGCGCATGTTCTGACCCAGCGCCAGTTCACCGAGATCGGTAGACGGGCCATCAGCCAGCACATCACCACGCTCAACTGGCTCGCCCAGAGATACACATGGCATCTGGTTGATACAGGTGTTCTGGTTAGAACGGGTGTATTTGGTCAGGTTGTAGATGTCGATGCCCGCTTCGCCCGGATACATTTCGTCTTCGTTAACTTTGATAACGATACGTGATGCATCAACGTACTGAACGGTACCGCCACGTTTCGCCACAGCGGTAACACCGGAGTCAACGGCAACCGCGCGCTCCATACCGGTCCCTACCAGCGGCTTATCGGCACGCAGTGTAGGAACGGCCTGACGTTGCATGTTCGCACCCATCAGGGCGCGGTTAGCATCATCGTGTTCCAGGAACGGGATCAGTGACGCACCGACGGAAACGACCTGTTGGGTCGAAACGTCCATGTAGTCAACCTGATCGCGGCTGAACAGGCTCGATTCACCTTTGCTACGGCAGGTCACCAGGTCATCAACGAACGCACCTTCTTCTGACAGATTGGTGTTCGCCTGAGCGATGACATAGTTACCTTCTTCAATGGCAGACAGGTAATGAATTTCATCAGAAACCACACCGTCGATCACGCGACGATAAGGGGTTTCCAGGAAACCGTACTCGTTCGTCTGCGCATATACAGACAAGGAGTTGATCAGACCGATGTTCGGACCTTCAGGGGTTTCGATTGGGCAGACACGACCGTAGTGCGTTGGGTGTACGTCACGCACTTCGAAGCCGGCACGCTCACGGGTTAAACCACCCGGGCCGAGAGCAGAGATACGACGCTTGTGCGTAATCTCTGACAACGGGTTGTTCTGATCCATAAACTGGGACAGCTGGCTTGAACCAAAGAACTCTTTCACCGCCGCCGAAATAGGCTTGGCGTTAATCATGTCCTGAGGCATCAATGTGTCGAGGTCGCCCAGAGAAAGACGCTCTTTCACTGCACGCTCAACACGGACCAGGCCGACGCGGAACTGGTTTTCCGCCATTTCACCCACTGAACGAATACGACGGTTACCGAGGTGGTCGATATCGTCCACTTCGCCTTTACCGTTACGGATGTCGATCAGCTTTTTCATCACTTCGATGATGTCTTCTTTGCTCAGGATACCTGAACCTTCGATTTCATCACGCAGCAATGAACGGTTGAACTTCATGCGGCCGACAGCAGAAAGATCGTAACGATCTTCAGAGAAGAACAGGTTCTCGAACAGGTTCTCTGCTGCTTCACGCGTAGGTGGCTCACCAGGACGCATCATGCGGTAAATCTCAACCAGCGCGCTCAGGCGATCGTTGGTTGGGTCGACGCGCAGGGTCTCGGAGATATAAGGGCCGTGATCCAGATCGTTGGTGAACAGCGTTTCGATACGCTTGTGACCCGCCTGGCTCAGCTTGGCCAGCAGATCCAGCGACAGCTCCATGTTCGCTGCGATAATCAGTTCACCGGTGTTCTCATCGATATAATCTTTAGAGACCACTTTGCCTGCAATATATTCAACAGGCACTTCAATGTGCTGGATACCGTCTTTTTCGAGCTGACGAATGTGACGCGCAGTGATGCGACGCCCTTTCTCAACGTAGACCGTGCCGTTCGATTCGATATCGAAGGTCGCGGTTTCACCACGCAGGCGCTCTGGCACCAGTTCCATCTGCAGCTTGTTGTCACGGATTTCATACACCACTTTCTCGAAGAAGATATCGAGGATTTCAGCAGTGGTGTAATGCAGTGCGCGCAGGATGATACTGGCCGGCAGCTTACGACGACGGTCAATACGGACGAAAAGGTTGTCTTTCGGGTCAAACTCGAAGTCCAGCCATGAACCACGGTAAGGAATGATACGTGCGTTATACAGCACTTTACCCGATGAGTGGGTTTTACCCTTATCGCTGTCAAAGAATACGCCAGGACTACGATGCAGCTGAGAAACGATAACACGCTCAGTACCGTTGATAACAAAGGTACCGTTGTCTGTCATGAGTGGAATTTCACCCATGTAGACTTCTTGTTCTTTAATGTCTTTTACTGTGCCTTCTGGCGCTTCGCGCTCATAGATCACCAGACGCAGTTTGACGCGCAGCGGTGCCGAGTAGGTCACGCCACGGATCTGACATTCTTTCACGTCAAAGACAGGTTCACCTAAGCGATAGCTGACATACTGCAACTCAGAGTTGCCGCTGTAGCTCGCGATAGGGAATACAGAGCGGAAGGCAGCTTCCAGTCCGTACTGACCTTCTGGATCTTGCTCGATAAACTTCTGAAACGAATCAAGCTGGATAGAAAGGAGATAAGGTATGTCCAAAACTTGTGGACGTTTACCAAAATCCTTACGAATACGTTTTTTCTCGGTATAGGAGTAAACCATAGGGTTCCTCAGCTAGCTGACAAGTCGACCCACGCTGTCCGTCCTGACAGGACAGTTCATGCAACACGATTTTGTTTGATTCACGCACTGCCCGGCAGTGTGTGCAATACCTCTTTCTATCACGCTTAAATCATTTCATTGCTTCAGCGTGGGCAGGGAACCCGCACAGGAAAGCAGTATATTAAGTCGTCGATAGAGAAAGATATTGAAGAGCAACAATGGACAAACAGTGCGAAACCCCATTGAGGCCCTGGAGCGCAAAAAGGCTGGTGACCAAAAAGTCACCAGCCATCAGTCTGATATTACTCAGACTGCAACCCGAGGGTTGTCTTACTTAACTTCAACTTCAGCGCCAGCTTCTTTCAGAGCAGCTTCAAGTGCAGCTGCGTCATCTTTGCTGATGCCTTCTTTGATCACGCCAGTTGCTTCAACCAGATCTTTGGCTTCTTTCAGGCCCAGACCAGTTGCGGTACGAACGGCTTTGATTACTGCAACTTTGTTCGCGCCAACAGCTTTCAGGATAACGTCGAATTCAGTTTTCTCTTCAACAGCTTCAGCTGGGCCAGCAGCAACAGCTACAGCAGCAGCAGCAGAAACGCCGAATTTTTCTTCCATAGCAGAAACCAGCTCAACTACTTCCATTACGGACATAGCGGCAACGGCTTCCAGAATTTGGTCTTTAGTGATAGACATAACAATTGTTCCTAAGAATCAGAAAAAGTTTATACGTTAGCAAGTACGAAGAAAAGAGAGGCCTTAAGCCGCTTCTTTTGCATCGCGAACAGCAGCCAGAGTGCGAACCAGTTTGCCGGCAGCGGCTTCTTTCATGGTCGACATCAGACGTGCCAGTGCTTCTTCGTAGGTCGGCAGCGTTGCCAGACGGTCAATATTGGCCGCCGTGATCAGCTCACCTTCAAAGGCTGCAGCTTTGACCTCAAATTTTGCATTCGCTTTCGCGAAATCTTTGAACAGACGAGCAGCAGCGCCCGGGTGTTCCATAGAATATGCAATCAGGGTCGGACCAACAAACGTGTCTTTCAGGCACTCGAACTGAGTACCTTCAACGACGCGGCGCAGCAGGGTGTTACGAACAACACGCATGTAAACGCCAGCTTCACGGCCTGCTTTACGCAGTTCGGTCATTTTATCAACGGTAACGCCACGAGAATCCGCAACAACCGCTGAAAGCGCACCTTTGGCTACTTCGCTGACTTCAGCAACAATCGCTTGTTTGTCTTGAAGATTTAATGCCATTAGCTTTAGCTCCTGGATTTGACCGGGGATGGATTTCCCCGGAACTCACTTCACTTATTCGCCCGAAGGAAAATAAGCGCTATTACACGGTGAGCAGAATCCAGTAAAGAAAAATTCTTTTGGTTCTGTCACCGTCTACGCAGGGTATTAAGCATTACATCCAAAGATGTGCAGCTCCTGCGGTCTTGGACGGAGGCCAGGATAAGGCCTGGCTCCAACCTAAAATTCGGCTGTACATCGTGGCTCAGATTGCCCTGCACTGACAGCCTTTATAAGGCCTGCTGAACACTTTACTGTGTTTCAGGCGACTGACTCAGTCGCTGCGTTCGCACAATCTGACTTACTCACGATGACATCTGCATGAATGCAGAACAACGGGCGTAAGATTCTAGGTGAATTTTTCGCCCGTTTCAAGCAGCAATTAGTTTGCCGCTGCGCTCAGACCAGCCTGGTCAACGGCAACGCCGGCGCCCATGGTGGTAGAGATGCTGACTTTCTTGATGTACACGCCTTTCGCCTGAGCAGGTTTTGCTTTTTTCAGCGCAACCAGCAGAGATTCCAGGTTTTCTTTCAGTTTGTCAGCATCGAAGTCCACTTTACCGATGGTAGTGTGGATGATGCCGTTTTTGTCGTTACGATAACGAACCTGACCTGCTTTAGCGTTCTTAACCGCTTCAGCAACGTTCGGGGTTACAGTACCGACTTTCGGGTTTGGCATCAGGCCACGTGGACCCAGAACCTGGCCTAACTGGCCAACAACGCGCATTGCATCTGGAGATGCAATAACAACGTCAAAGTTCATTTCGCCTTTCTTGATCTGCTCAGCCAGATCTTCCATACCTACCAGCTCAGCGCCAGCTGCTTTAGCAGCTTCAGCGTTTGCGCCCTGGGTGAAGACGGCTACACGTACAGAGCGACCTGTACCGTGTGGCAGAACGGTCGCGCCGCGCACGTTCTGGTCAGATTTACGAGCGTCGATGCCGAGGTTAACAGCAACGTCTACGCTTTCTACGAACTTAGCGGTAGCCAGCTCTTTCAGTAATGCGATTGCTTCAGCAATATCGTACTGCTTAGTCGCGTCAACTTTGTCGCGAATAACGCTCATGCGCTTGGTCAGCTTTGCCATTTCTTAGTCCTCTACTACCAGGCCCATGGAACGAGCAGTACCTTCGATTGAGCGAGTCATCGCTTCAACGTCAGAACCAGTCATGTCCGCAGCTTTAGTTTCTGCGATTTCACGTACCTGAGCACGAGTCACTTTACCGACTTTATCTTTGTTCGGCTTACCAGAACCAGACTTGATGCCCGCTGCTTTTTTCAGCAGAACGGCAGCCGGAGGCGTTTTGGTAATGAAGGTGAAAGAACGGTCGCTGTATACGGTGATAACAACTGGAGTAGGCAGGCCTTTTTCCAGTGATTCTGTTTTGGCGTTAAACGCTTTACAGAATTCCATGATGTTAACACCCTGCTGACCCAGAGCTGGACCAACTGGTGGACTTGGGTTCGCCATACCAGCTGCAACCTGCAGCTTGACGTAGGCTTGTACTTTCTTAGCCATGATAATTCCTCAATTGGGTTATAGCGCCTTTAAAAGGCTCCCCGTGGTAACGATTTACACGCTGTTGCCAGCGCATAAAAACAAAAGGCGCGAAATTATAGTTTAATTTCGCGCCTGCTGCAACAGCCAAATAGTGAAAGAAAGGTTAGCCTTTCTCCACCTGACCGAAATCGAGTTCGACAGGTGTTGCACGTCCAAAGATGGAGACCGAAACAGTCAGACGACTCTTCTCATAATCGACATCTTCGACCACGCCGTTAAAGTCGGCAAACGGACCATCGTTGACGCGTACCATTTCGCCCGGTTCGAACAGCGTTTTCGGACGTGGCTTGTCACCTACCTGCTGCAGGCGGTTCATGATCGCATCAACTTCTTTATCGCTGATTGGCGCAGGGCGGTCAGAAGTACCACCGATGAAACCCATTACGCGTGGCACGCTGCGAACGAGGTGCCAGCTGGCATCATTCATTACCATCTGAACCAGAACGTAGCCTGGGAAGAATTTACGTTCGCTTTTACGGCGTTGACCACCACGGATCTCGACCACTTCTTCAGTCGGCACCATGACGTCGCCAAACAGCTCTTCCATGTTGTGCAATTTGATGTGCTCACGCAGCGACTGTGCTACGCGGCCTTCAAAACCGGAAAACGCCTGCACGACGTACCAGCGTTTTTTTGGAGCTTCAGACATCTCAGAACCTCAGGCCAGTGATAAACGATACCAGACGGACCAGAATGCCATCCAGCCCCCACAAAATCAGTGACATCACGGCAGTGACCGCGGCAACGATTAACGTGGTATGCAGTGTCTCCTGGCGGGTTGGCCAGATAACCTTGCGCATTTCGGTTCTTGCTTCACGTGCAAAGGCTACGGTCGCTTTGCCTTTGGTCGTTAAAAGCGCAATGCCGCCTGCTGCTGCAATCAAAATAACAACAGCCAACGCACGCAGAGGTAACGTCACATCACGATAGAGGTAGTTACCTACGATCGCCGCAAGCAGTAATAAGACTACCACTACCCATTTCAGCGCTTCGAGGCCGCGCCCGCTCCCTTGAGCTTCGGTATTCGCACTCATAAACCAACCTGCCACAATAATTCAGAAACTATTCTGCCCCGCATCGCGAGGCATCCAAACCGAATGAGCTTTTGGGGCGTAACTCGGTATCCAGCGCCGCATAACAGAGCCTGTCTCAGCAATGATTATGGTGCAAAATCACTGATGAGTCAGGTTCTATAAAACAGCGTACAAAAAGGGCATCAAATGATGCCCTTTCCATGTGCATTGCGTCAAATATTATCGGTAATTAAGCGATAACTTTGGCAACAACGCCCGCGCCAACGGTACGGCCACCTTCGCGGATTGCGAAGCGCAGACCTTCGTCCATTGCGATTGGGTGGATCAGGGTAACAACCATTTTGATGTTGTCGCCTGGCATAACCATTTCAACGCCTTCTGGCAGCTCTACTGAACCGGTCACGTCAGTGGTACGGAAGTAGAACTGTGGACGGTAGCCCTTGAAGAACGGAGTATGGCGGCCACCTTCGTCTTTAGACAGAACGTAAACTTCTGACTCGAACTTGGTGTGCGGCTTGATGGTGCCTGGCTTCGCCAGAACCTGACCACGCTGGATGTCTTCACGCTTGATACCGCGCAGCAGAACACCACAGTTTTCGCCTGCCTGACCCTGGTCCAGCAGTTTGCGGAACATTTCAACACCGGTACAGGTTGATTTCGCCGTATCTTTGATACCCACGATTTCAACTTCGTCGCCGACTTTAACAACACCGCGCTCAACACGACCGGTTACTACAGTACCACGGCCAGAGATTGAGAATACGTCTTCGATTGGCAGCAGGAACGGCATGTCGATAGCACGAACCGGATCCGGGATGTAGTTGTCCAGGTGGTTAGCCAGCTCAACGATCTTCTCTTCCCACTCTGGGTTGCCTTCCAGCGCTTTCAGTGCTGAACCGCGAACGATTGGAGTGTCGTCGCCCGGGAAGTCGTACTGTGACAGCAGGTCACGGACTTCCATCTCAACCAGTTCCAGCAGCTCTTCGTCATCAACCATGTCACACTTGTTCAGGAACACGATGATGTAAGGAACGCCTACCTGACGACCCAGCAGGATGTGCTCACGGGTCTGCGGCATTGGGCCGTCAGTCGCAGCAACAACCAGGATCGCGCCGTCCATCTGCGCAGCACCGGTGATCATGTTTTTCACATAGTCGGCGTGGCCCGGGCAGTCAACGTGTGCATAGTGGCGAGACGGGGTTTCATACTCAACGTGTGCAGTGTTGATGGTGATACCACGTGCTTTTTCTTCAGGGGTGCTGTCGATCTGGTCGAACGCACGCGCCTGGCCGCCGTTGGTTTTAGCCAGAACGGTGGTGATTGCTGCAGTCAGGGTGGTTTTACCGTGGTCAACGTGACCGATGGTGCCCACGTTTACGTGCAGTTTGTTACGTTGAAATTGCTCTTTAGCCATCGCTTGTCCCTCTAAGACACGGATATATCAAAGATATCGTCACATTAACCAGGCATTGCCTGACTGCAAGGAGTTACAGAGAAAATCAGGAGGGAGATAAAGGAAGTGGTGCTGATACCCAGAGTCGAACTGGGGACCTCACCCTTACCAAGGGTGCGCTCTACCAACTGAGCCATATCAGCACATCTGGAGCGGGCAGCGGGAATCGAACCCGCATCATCAGCTTGGAAGGCTGAGGTAATAGCCATTATACGATGCCCGCATCCTGGAACTCGGCTACCTGTTCTTTCTGTAGCTTGTGAATAACAGGGGAAGTCCCCCATTACTCTTAGCCTGCCAGCGAAGCTGGCTGACTTTGACTGAGCTTACACCCAATCTGAATTCAGGGTGAGAAGAAGTGACTCACCTGCCAGATAAACAGGTTGTTTATCTGTTCTCAACCCGAGGGTCGAGATGGTGGTGGGAGAAGGATTCGAACCTTCGAAGTCTGTGACGGCAGATTTACAGTCTGCTCCCTTTGGCCGCTCGGGAATCCCACCTACTTGATGGTGCCGGCTACCGGAATCGAACTGGTGACCTACTGATTACAAGTCAGTTGCTCTACCAACTGAGCTAAGCCGGCATCAAGTGACGCGCATTCTAGGAAGGTCGGCTGAAGGATGCAACAAAAAAATCACTGTTTTTGTTCTATCGCTTACTATTTGTGCAAAGCATCGCAATTTACCCCTATTCTGCAGAAATAACATCCAATTATTGGTCAAATTTTCGCGTCATCTTCTGTCCCTGGATTGGGTCTTCACGATTTCATTCTTTGGTGGATGGCTTTTTTCACGCCCCCTTTTTTTGCTGATCCTGCAAAATTCGTCTCGATTGCTTATTTATTGCCCGGTGTTTTCCATCGACAGCCGGTTTTTGTTTGTGGATATCGGTTTGTTTGTGCAAAAACGTCACCACAGGGTAAGCGATGAGTGATGTTAAGTTGACAGGGTTGCAGAGAAAACGTACTGGCACCTAAAGAGGTGGGAATGGACACTGGCACAATAATCGCTTTCAATACGCGTGAATCAGGCATTGCTTGTATGCTTTCTGTGGCCGACAGCGCTGCTCTGTTCGGTTACTGGCCTGACAGGCGCGCGAGTGCATGTGTATTGATGTCGACGCGGTGAAGATGAGCGAGGTTGCATATGAACAGGTACTGCCTACGTACAACAGAGAAGTCACATGACACATGAGAACGGCCCGATGCTTGATGTGCAGATTCCACCCTGTCCGCACCGATGACGGCTGCGACCAACTGGAACGCCGCCGAAAGTCATTATGTTTGTCCCTTCTGTTGTCAGAACGCGCTGTGCCTCCCGGTTCAACCTGCATAGAAACCCGGTCAGGCGGATTGAAGCGCTTCTTCTCTCCTTCGGCCCTCAGACAGCTTAAGCACACCACAAAGCCTGTGGCGGCCTTATGTTGGCAGCAACGGTATTTGATGCACACGCCATGCGAGGGCAGAGAAAGGGTCGTGGTAAGGGTTATTCGTCACGGGAAAGAGAGTACAGAAGGTATCCGTGCCTGGGGCAGACTGGTCTCTGAAGGCAATAAAGTGCGGTGTGGATGTTCAGACAAATGATCTGGGGAATGAAAGCACGCCCCAAAACAGTGACGCGCCTGACACGCACCTTATTTGCGGCTTAACGTCCGGCATAAAGTAACAGACAGCCACGGATTCGTTGCACGCGCGATCATGAAAGACCCGCTCGTTAACCGGCTGCTGGCTAAGTGAACCATACGATAATGAGCGGAGGCCCGTTCACGTGCCCTGATCAGTGCTACCCACCGGGCTAAAGATTTACCTGTCACATCGCATGCTGTAATTACAGAGATCAAGCCTCTTGATCAAGGATTTGTTAAAATTGCGGAGGCGCCGACGAAAGCTTATCCCCGTTTATTTTTTACTTCTTTTAAAAGCTATACTGGTGGTACCCTCCAGCCCATTGTTCTCGTTAATAACTCTGTGACCCGCAATTCATTACGCTACCGTGCCCGAGTAATCTTCGGTGAAAATGTACAGATTGGTTTGAATCTGCAGTCAAATGTATACTTATGGATAAAACGACATCACTCACCACGCCTTATTTACAGTTCACCCGTGAACAATGGGCGTCATTACGCGACTCCGTTCCCATGACGCTGGCAGAGGATGAAATTGCTCAGTTAAAAGGGATAAACGAAGACCTTTCTATTGAAGAGGTGGCCGAAATCTATCTGCCGCTCTCACGCTTGCTGAATTTCTATATAAGTTCGAATGTGCGTCGCCAGGCTGTTCTGGAACAATTTCTGGGCACAGACGGGCAAAAGATCCCTTACATTATCAGTATTGCTGGTAGCGTTGCGGTGGGGAAAAGTACGACTGCTCGCGTTTTACAGGCGCTTCTCAGCCGCTGGCCTGAGCACCGTAAGGTTGAGTTAATTACAACTGATGGCTTCCTTCATCCGAACTCGGTACTAAAAGAGCGCGGTCTCATGAAGAAAAAAGGGTTTCCTCAATCTTATGATATGCATCGGTTAGTTAAGTTTGTGTCAGACCTTAAGTCTGGCGCCCAGCAGGTGACGGCGCCCGTTTATTCCCATCTCATTTATGACGTTATTCCGGATGGGGATAAAGTGGTGCAACAACCCGATATTTTAATTCTGGAAGGCTTAAACGTTCTTCAAAGTGGAATGGATTATCCTCACGATCCGCACCACGTATTTGTTTCTGATTTTGTCGATTTTTCTATCTATGTCGATGCGGAAGAAGATCTTTTACAGCACTGGTATATCAATCGCTTTCTGAAATTTCGCCAGGGCGCTTTCACCGATCCCGACTCTTATTTTCATCATTATGCACAGTTACCTGAAGATGAGGCCATCAAGATCGCGGGATCGCTGTGGAAAGAGATCAACTGGCTGAACCTGAAAGAGAATATTCTTCCTACACGTGAAAGAGCCAGCTTGATTATGACCAAAAGTGGTAATCATGCGGTTGAAAAAGTCCGCCTGAGAAAATAAGTTACGACAATAAAGCCTGCCTTAAAAGCAGGCTTTACAGACTTTTAAAGGGGACGCAGCGATATTTCCCCACCCATCCAGGATTTAATTTCGCCCTCTTGTTCCAGCAGCAAACCACCCTGATTATCAATGCCGCGTGCAATGCCGTGAACTTCCCGCTCGCCCATCAGTAACCTGACCGGACGGTTGATAAAGTTGTCTAAGCCTGCCCAGCGTGCGACAAAAGGTGCCAGACCTTCCTGTTCAAAAACAGGTAGTGCCTCACGCAGGCGATTGATTAACGTTGCAGCCAGGTCATTACGATCAAGCGTTACGCCCGCTTCCTGCAGATTAATCCAGCCCTGATTGATTTGCGCCGCGTCGGCATTTCGCATCGCTAAATTGATGCCCGCTCCCATTACGATCTGCGCAGCATCGCCGGTTTTACCGGTTAACTCCACTAAGATGCCTGCTAATTTTCTGTCATGGAGGTAAATATCATTCGGCCATTTTACGCGAACATCCTCCGCACCTAATGACTGAAGCGTCTCTGCCATCACTATACCAATCACCAGGCTGAGCCCCATCGCTGCAGCAGGCCCTTGCTCCAGACGCCAGTACATAGACATATAAAGATTAGCACCGAAGGGAGAAAACCAATGCCGCCCGCGTCGTCCGCGTCCCGCTTGCTGATATTCCGCCACACAAACGGCACCTGAAGGCAGTGAATCCATACGCTCAAGTAAATACTGGTTCGTCGAATCGATAACCGGTATCACGGCGACATCAGGCTGAGAAAGCTGACCAAGAATCGCCTCTTCATTGAGCAACTGAAGCGGTGCAGGGAAGCTGTAGCCTTTCCCGGTAACCGTATACACTTCAAGGCCCCAGCTTTTTAACGTCTGAATATGTTTATTAATTGCTGCGCGGCTCATGCCGAGCGTTTCACCTAATTGCTCACCAGAATGAAATTCGCCATCTGACAGGATATCAATAAGCTTTAGCGGTACGCTGTGGTCTTTCATGCAATCACCTCAACCGCATTGCATTCACCTTGTGCCCGGATAAAACGGACCTCAGGCTCAAGCCAGACATCAAATTTCTCACCTACGCGTGCGCGCACCTTTTTTGCCAGCGCAACGATATCGCCTGGCGTGGCATTGGCGGCATTAATCAGCACTAATGCCTGCTGCTGATGAACTTCCGCGCCGCCAACCCGACAGCCTTTAAGCTGACACTGATCGATTAACCAGCCTGCGGCAAGTTTTACCGTACCCTCTGGTTGGGGATAATTTGGCATCGCAGGATAGTGATTAAGCAATACTTCGGCCTGCTGCCGACTAATCACTGGATTTTTGAAAAAACTGCCAACATTGCCTGTTATTTTGGGGTCAGGTAATTTGCTCTGTCGCATATGGCAAACGGCATGAAACACATCCCAGGCATTCGCAGTCGCCGGATTAAGCGTCTTTAAATCGCCATACGTCAGCACCGGTTGCCACTGTTTGGTTAATGAAAACCCGACGGCAACAATCGTATAGCCCGACTGGTACTGATGTTTAAAAATGCTGTCGCGATAGCCAAACTGGCAATCGTCACGGCTTAAACGCTCAGTGACGCCGGTTTGCAAATTCAGCACGTCTACATATTCACAGACATCTTTCAGTTCAACGCCATAGGCGCCGATATTCTGGATGGGTGCAGAGCCGACCATACCGGGAATAAGTGCCAGGTTCTCTAGTCCGGAAATCCCTTTTTCCAGCGTCATTTTTACCAGTTGATGCCAGTTTTCACCCGCGCCAACATGCAGCTTCCAGCGCTCATTCTCGTCGCGTATTTCAACTCCAGCGATGCGGTTGAGCACCACAATGCCCGCGAAGTCCTCAAGAAACAGTACATTGCTGCCTTCACCCAGGATCAAAAAGGGTTGCTGGTTACGCTGGCTCATCTGCCATGCCGCAAGTATGGCTTCAGGCGTTTCGGCGACAATACGAATTTGTGTGCTGACATCAAGACCGAGCGTATTGTCGGCTTTTAAGGAGGTATACGAGCTGGACATGATAAGGCCTTCACGGGGTTAATCAGGCCGTAGTTTACCGCATCATGAACGGATTGAGAGGGAATTTGCGTGCGAAGACGTTTTTCGCTGCATATCAGCCACTCAGAACGCTGAACGGGTAGAAAGAAATCGTGTACAGAAACCGTCGCGGGCATGACGACAGGGGAAGCTGATGGAATGTGAGTTGTTTAAAGCAGCTAAAAACACAGGCGGAACAATTGTGAAGTATCAGCAGAACTTTGTAGAGGTGGGCATCCGTTTCATCCAGGCCGTTTTGCCAACCGCACGTTTAAACAGCGCGGTTTGATCGCAGTCTGTTTAGCTATTCACTGGAGAGATTGATGCAAAGCATGGGCTAAAAGGCATAGACAGGAAAGGGCCGCTGACGACATATTCTTTCCTTTTACATGCAGAGGCAAGGTAAACGGACCAGGGAGGATGACCGGCAGGCGACGGCAGAGATCTGCCATGAAGCCCGCAGAGGCCCGGCAGCCCCCGCCCTCCCCGGACGACGGACGTAAAAAAGCCCCGTACTTCCGTACGGGGCTTCTTCACCTGATTGATGCCTGGCAGTTCCCTACTCTCGCATGGGGAGACCCCACACTACCATCGGCGCTACGGCGTTTCACTTCTGAGTTCGGCATGGGGTCAGGTGGGACCACCGCGCTACAGCCGCCAGGCAGATTCTGTCTGCCGCACCGCCCCCTCGGGCCGCACGGCGTTATCCGGTAAACAAGGCTGAAAATTCTTCTGTCTCTCAAACCAAAACGCCTCTGGCGTTGTAAGGTTAAGCCTCACGGGTCATTAGTACCGGTAAGCTCAACGCATCGCTGCGCTTACACACCCGGCCTATCAACGTCGTCGTCTTCAACGTCCCTTCAGGAGGCTCGGAGCCTCAGGGAGAACTCATCTCGGGGCAAGTTTCGTGCTTAGATGCTTTCAGCACTTATCTTTTCCGCACTTAGCTACCGGGCAGTGCCACTGGCGTGACAACCCGGACACCAGCGGTGCGTTCACTCCGGTCCTCTCGTACTAGGAGCAACCCCCCTCAATTCTCCAGCGCCCACGGCAGATAGGGACCGAACTGTCTCACGACGTTCTAAACCCAGCTCGCGTACCACTTTAAACGGCGAACAGCCGTACCCTTGGGACCTACTTCAGCCCCAGGATGTGATGAGCCGACATCGAGGTGCCAAACACCGCCGTCGATATGAACTCTTGGGCGGTATCAGCCTGTTATCCCCGGAGTACCTTTTATCCGTTGAGCGATGGCCCTTCCATTCAGAACCACCGGATCACTATGACCTGCTTTCGCACCTGCTCGAGCCGTCACTCTCGCAGTCAAGCTGGCTTATGCCATTGCACTAACCTCCTGATGTCCGACCAGGATTAGCCAACCTTCGTGCTCCTCCGTTACGCTTTGGGAGGAGACCGCCCCAGTCAAACTACCCACCAGACACTGTCCGCAGCCCGGATCACGGGCCCACGTTAGAACACCAAACATTAAAGGGTGGTATTTCAAGGACGGCTCCACGCAGACTGGCGTCCACGCTTCAAAGCCTCCCACCTATCCTACACATCAAGGCTCAGTGTTCAGTGTCAAGCTGTAGTAAAGGTTCACGGGGTCTTTCCGTCTTGCCGCGGGTACACTGCATCTTCACAGCGATTTCAATTTCACTGAGTCTCGGGTGGAGACAGCCTGGCCATCATTACGCCATTCGTGCAGGTCGGAACTTACCCGACAAGGAATTTCGCTACCTTAGGACCGTTATAGTTACGGCCGCCGTTTACCGGGGCTTCGATCAAGAGCTTCTCCTTACGGATAACCCCATCAATTAACCTTCCGGCACCGGGCAGGCGTCACACCGTATACGTCCACTTTCGTGTTTGCACAGTGCTGTGTTTTTAATAAACAGTTGCAGCCAGCTGGTATCTTCGACTGGCCTCGGCTCCGGGAGCAAGTCCCTTCACCTACGCGCCAGCGTGCCTTCTCCCGAAGTTACGGCACCATTTTGCCTAGTTCCTTCACCCGAGTTCTCTCAAGCGCCTGGGTATTCTCTACCTGACCACCTGTGTCGGTTTGGGGTACGATTTCGTGTTACCTGATGCTTAGAGGCTTTTCCTGGAAGCAGGGCATTTATCACTTCAGCACCGTAGTGCCTCGTCGTCACGCCTCAGTGTAAAGTGCACCGGATTTGCCTGGCGCACACACCTACACGCTTAAACCGGGACAACCGTCGCCCGGCCGATATAGCCTTCTCCGTCCCCCCTTCGCAGTAACACCAAGTACAGGAATATTAACCTGTTTCCCATCGACTACGCCTTTCGGCCTCGCCTTAGGGGTCGACTCACCCTGCTCCGATTAACGTTGAACAGGAACCCTTGGTCTTCCGGCGACAAGGTTTTTCACCTTGTTTATCGTTACTTATGTCAGCATTCGCACTTCTGATACCTCCAGCATGCCTCACAGCACACCTTCAACGGCTTACAGAACGCTCCCCTACCCAGCAACGCTTACGCGTCGCTGCCGCAGCTTCGGTGCATGGTTTAGCCCCGTTACATCTTCCGCGCAGGCCGACTCGACCAGTGAGCTATTACGCTTTCTTTAAATGATGGCTGCTTCTAAGCCAACATCCTGGCTGTCTGTGCCTTCCCACATCGTTTCCCACTTAACCATGACTTTGGGACCTTAGCTGGCGGTCTGGGTTGTTTCCCTCTTCACGACGGACGTTAGCACCCGCCGTGTGTCTCCCGTGATAACATTCTCCGGTATTCGCAGTTTGCATCGGGTTGGTAAGCCGGGATGGCCCCCTAGCCGAAACAGTGCTCTACCCCCGGAGATGAGTTCACGAGGCGCTACCTAAATAGCTTTCGGGGAGAACCAGCTATCTCCCGGTTTGATTGGCCTTTCACCCCCAGCCACAGGTCATCCGCTAATTTTTCAACATTAGTCGGTTCGGTCCTCCAGTTAGTGTTACCCAACCTTCAACCTGCCCATGGCTAGATCACCGGGTTTCGGGTCTATACCCTGCAACTTAACGCCCAGTTAAGACTCGGTTTCCCTGCGGCTCCCCTATACGGTTAACCTTGCTACAGAATATAAGTCGCTGACCCATTATACAAAAGGTACGCAGTCACACCACGAAGGTGCTCCCACTGCTTGTACGTACACGGTTTCAGGTTCTGTTTCACTCCCCTCGCCGGGGTTCTTTTCGCCTTTCCCTCACGGTACTGGTTCACTATCGGTCAGTCAGGAGTATTTAGCCTTGGAGGATGGTCCCCCCATATTCAGACAGGATACCACGTGTCCCGCCTTACTCATCGAACTCACAGCTCATGCACCTTTGTGTACGGGAGTATCACCCTGTACCCTGCGACTTTCCAGACGCTTCCACTGATGCACAAGCTGATGCAGGTTCTGGGCTCCTCCCCGTTCGCTCGCCGCTACTGGGGGAATCTCGGTTGATTTCTTTTCCTCGGGGTACTTAGATGTTTCAGTTCCCCCGGTTCGCCTCATGCCGCTATGGATTCACTGCATGATAGTGTGACGAGTCACACTGGGTTTCCCCATTCGGGTATCGCCGGTTGTAGCGGTTCATATCACCTTACCGGCGCTTATCGCAGATTAGCACGCCCTTCATCGCCTCTGACTGCCAGGGCATCCACCGTGTACGCTTGGTCGCTTAACCTCACAACCCACAGGCGTTTTGCGCTTGCGTGTCGTGAGCTTTTGAGAGACCCGAACGCATCGTGCTGTGTTCCTTATTACGGAGGAACACGACGTGCGTCGTTTCAAATTTTCAGCTTGTTCCGGATTGTTAAAGAGCATAATACTTCGCAGCACACCGTCGCCGGTACGCTCTGAAGTATTGTCAGAAAAAACAGCAAGTATGGTGGAGCTAAGCGGGATCGAACCGCTGACCTCCTGCGTGCAAGGCAGGCGCTCTCCCAGCTGAGCTATAGCCCCATACAGTTACTGCAGAGACCACTACCACCACTCAACTGCGTGCACTTCATGAGAAATGCACTTCGTGCTCAGGCAAGGCGTGTGTCCGCGAAGCATAGTGAACTATGCGAGCCGGAGACATAACGCAGCATGAGTGCGAAGTTGGTAGGCCTGAGTGGACTTGAACCACCGACCTCACCCTTATCAGGGGTGCGCTCTAACCACCTGAGCTACAAGCCTGTAGAGGTTTTTTCTGCTCGTGACTTTCTATCAGACAATCTGTGTGAGCACTTCGCACGAAGGTATCTTCAGGTAAGGAGGTGATCCAACCGCAGGTTCCCCTACGGTTACCTTGTTACGACTTCACCCCAGTCATGAATCACAAAGTGGTAAGCGCCCTCCCGAGGGTTAAGCTACCTACTTCTTTTGCAACCCACTCCCATGGTGTGACGGGCGGTGTGTACAAGGCCCGGGAACGTATTCACCGTGGCATTCTGATCCACGATTACTAGCGATTCCGACTTCACGGAGTCGAGTTGCAGACTCCGATCCGGACTACGACGCACTTTATGAGGTCCGCTTGCTCTCGCGAGGTCGCTTCTCTTTGTATGCGCCATTGTAGCACGTGTGTAGCCCTACTCGTAAGGGCCATGATGACTTGACGTCATCCCCACCTTCCTCCGGTTTATCACCGGCAGTCTCCTTTGAGTTCCCGACCGAATCGCTGGCAACAAAGGATAAGGGTTGCGCTCGTTGCGGGACTTAACCCAACATTTCACAACACGAGCTGACGACAGCCATGCAGCACCTGTCTCAGCGTTCCCGAAGGCACCAATCCATCTCTGGAAAGTTCGCTGGATGTCAAGAGTAGGTAAGGTTCTTCGCGTTGCATCGAATTAAACCACATGCTCCACCGCTTGTGCGGGCCCCCGTCAATTCATTTGAGTTTTAACCTTGCGGCCGTACTCCCCAGGCGGTCGACTTAACGCGTTAGCTCCGGAAGCCACTCCTCAAGGGAACAACCTCCAAGTCGACATCGTTTACGGCGTGGACTACCAGGGTATCTAATCCTGTTTGCTCCCCACGCTTTCGCACCTGAGCGTCAGTCTTCGTCCAGGGGGCCGCCTTCGCCACCGGTATTCCTCCAGATCTCTACGCATTTCACCGCTACACCTGGAATTCTACCCCCCTCTACGAGACTCAAGCCTGCCAGTTTCAAATGCAGTTCCCAGGTTAAGCCCGGGGATTTCACATCTGACTTAACAGACCGCCTGCGTGCGCTTTACGCCCAGTAATTCCGATTAACGCTTGCACCCTCCGTATTACCGCGGCTGCTGGCACGGAGTTAGCCGGTGCTTCTTCTGCGGGTAACGTCAATTGATGAGCTTATTAACCTCACCACCTTCCTCCCCGCTGAAAGTACTTTACAACCCGAAGGCCTTCTTCATACACGCGGCATGGCTGCATCAGGCTTGCGCCCATTGTGCAATATTCCCCACTGCTGCCTCCCGTAGGAGTCTGGACCGTGTCTCAGTTCCAGTGTGGCTGGTCATCCTCTCAGACCAGCTAGGGATCGTCGCCTAGGTGGGCCGTTACCCCGCCTACAAGCTAATCCCATCTGGGCACATCCGATGGTGTGAGGCCCGGAGGTCCCCCACTTTGGTCTTGCGACGTTATGCGGTATTAGCTACCGTTTCCAGTAGTTATCCCCCTCCATCGGGCAGTTTCCCAGACATTACTCACCCGTCCGCCACTCGTCACCCGAGGAGCAAGCTCCTCTGTGCTACCGTCCGACTTGCATGTGTTAGGCCTGCCGCCAGCGTTCAATCTGAGCCATGATCAAACTCTTCAATTTAAAGTTTGATTTGCTGCAACCAGTGCAGCGATGCTCAAGGAAAACGTCGTAATGAATTTCACTACGTGTTCACTCTTAAGACTTGATATTTTTTGCGTCCGGAGACGCGGATATCAATCCTGCGAGTGCCCACACAGATTGTCTGATAAATTGTTAAAGAGCAGTGCAACCAGCGGGTTAACCGTCTGTTGCGAGGTGGCGTATATTACGCTTTCCTCCTTCAGAGTCAACCTCTTTTTCAGAAGTTTTTCTCCGGCGGCTCAGTTGCCTGACCCTCTCAACACCGCATTCCGTAAGCCGTTGTGCCGTGTCGATGGAGGCGCATTATAGGGAGTTCGCGCGGCCTGACAAGGGTTAATTGCAAAAATATTACTGTTCGTCTCAAATTTCGCCAGATCGCGTTATTTCAGTACGATTTGCCTGGTAACTGTGCAAAATCTCTGGCGAAACCGCGCACCTGCTCCCAGTCCGTATACTCAACTTCCTTCGTCGTATCTGTTTCGCCGCCGGTCATGCGCATAATCAACTTAATCATGATCCGATCAAACCAACGATAGCGGGGATAATACAGTGCACCAGCAAAAACCGCACAGCAATCGGGCTTCCAGGGAGACTGCGCTAAAAACTTAACGGTATAGGCATTGGTTTCCGGCGTCCGCTTCTCTGGCTTTCGCGCCGTAAGATTCACGGAGAAGAAGCCGCTGACGCGCTGCTGCAATGCGGCCAGGTTCTGCTTAACAAATTCGTTTACAGCGGGCTGAAAGTGACCATAACGGATTGAAGCCCCAATCAGCACCCGATCATATTGCTGCCAGTCAATCGCGTTTGCATCCTGAATATTCATCACATCGCACGCTTGCTCGCCCTTAATCGCCTCCGCCATAGCGGAAGCGATTTTTTGCGTCTGACCGTCACGAGTCGAAAAGAGAATTAATGCTTTCATCATCTGCATCCTTATTAGTTATTCTCGCCAGAAGGTTGGCGTGAATAACACCAGCAACGTGAATACCTCAAGGCGACCAAACAGCATAGTCGAAATTAAAATCCACTTTGCCACATCATTCATTGAGGTGAAGTTATCCGCTACAACACCCAGACCGGGCCCCAGGTTGTTTAACGTTGCGGCGACCGCGGCAAACGCAGAAAAATCATCCACGCCGGTGGCAATAATGGCCAGCATACTGATCAGGAAGACCAGCGCATACGCAGAGAAGAATCCCCAGACCGCTTCCAGGATGCGTTCTGGCAACGCGCGATTACCCAGCTTAATGGTGTAAACCGCATTGGGATGGACAAGGCGTTTGAGTTCGCGATTCCCCTGTTTACACAGCAGCAGGATGCGGATCACTTTCAGGCCACCGCCCGTCGAACCGGCACAGCCGCCAATGAACGCAGAGCACAGCAGCAAAACCGGCAGGAACAGCGGCCAGCGCGCAATACTGTCTGTGGTAAATCCCGCTGTCGTCGCCATCGAGACAACCTGGAAAAACGCCTGATTCAACGTTTGCCAGCCACTGTCATAAACATTATGGAACCACAGTACCACCGTACAGATCAGTACCAGCGTCAGTTGCACACCGATAAACATACGAAATTCGGGATCGCGTAAGTACACCCGAAGATTGCGGTTACTCAGTAAAGAGAAGTGCAGGCCGTAGTTACAGCCGGAGATGAGCAGGAACACGGCCACAATCGTATTAATGGTGCCGCTCTGGAAATAGCCGATACTGGCATCGTGGGTTGAAAATCCCCCAATAGCAATCGTCGAAAAGCTGTGCCCAATGGCATCGAAGGCGGGCATTCCGGCAAACCATAATGCCAGTGCGCAGGCCACCGTCAGTAATACATAGATAAGCCATAGCGTCTTGGCCGTTTCGGCAATACGCGGACGCATCTTATTGTCTTTCAACGGACCGGGCATTTCGGCACGGTAAAGCTGCATCCCACCGACGCCCAGAATGGGCAGAATCGCCACCGCGAGCACAATGATTCCCATACCGCCAAGCCACTGCAGCATCTGGCGATAGAACAGAATCGCTTTAGGCAAAGAGTCCAGCCCCACCAGCGTCGTCGCACCGGTGGTGGTTAACCCGGAAAAGGATTCAAAAAAGGCATCGGTAACCGACAGATGCGGCTGTTCGGCAAAGATAAACGGCATGGCCCCGACGCTGCCCAGCACGGTCCAGAACAGCACCACGATCAGAAACCCTTCGCGCGGCTTAAGCTCCGTTTTCTTCTTACGGTTTGGCCACCACAATAATGAACCAATCACCAGAGCCATCATAAAAGTCTGGCTGAAGGCGCGGCCGGCACCATCCCGATAAATCAGCGCAACGAGGCCGGGTACAATCATCGTCACCGAGAAGAGGATCACCAGCAGACCGACAATGCGGGTAATGGCGCGAAAATGCATTAAGCCGTTCCTTTAGTTAAAGAGAAGAACATCATGGTATAAGCGGAAGAAGCGTTAACGCACCCCGGCTGAAGTCTGACAGATTTTGCTTAAATCCCTCAATTTGTCCATAAGGCAAAGCCAGCGTCATCGCGATACGGTCGCAATAATGACTTTCAGTAATGCTGCCGTCGTAGCGCTGCACCAGACGCTCAATGTCGCTCAACTGGGCGTAGTCACACTGCAACGTGAACAACCTTACCGGGACTTTTCGCTGGCGCTCAAGCTGTTTCAGCCCTTGCTGGACACCGCCGCCATAAGCCTTTACCAGACCGCCCGTCCCCAGCATGATGCCGCCGTAGTAACGCACGACGACGGCGGTGATTTCCCCTATGCCCGCCCCCATCAACTGCGCCAGCATAGGTTTCCCCGCCGTTCCCGAAGGTTCGCCGTCATCGGAAAACCCCAACTGCTGCGAATCATCCGGCGCGCCCGCCACCCAGGCCCAGCAATGATGCCGGGCCGTCGGATGATCCTGTTTTACCTGCTGGACAAAAGCCCGCGCGGCTTCGACACCGTCCGTGTGCGCCAGTAACGTAATAAACCGGCTCTTTTTGATGGTCTCCTCGCTCACGCTTAGCGCTTGCGCAGGAATATCGTAAGCCTCCATCAGGCGAGGTGCAGGTCGCGCGTCATGTTTTCAACGCGATTAGCATGAATAACCACGTTATCTTCAATGCGAATGCCGCCGTAAGGCTTAAGCGCATCCAGTGCCTGCCAGTTAAAATGCGCACTGAATTTGCCAGCGCGCAGCGGTGCCAGCAGTGAATCAATAATGTAGAAGCCTGGCTCGATGGTTAACACCATCCCCGGCTGGATGACACGGGTGCAACGCAGGTAAGGATATTGCGCTGGCGCAGCCAGGTGCGTCCCGCTTTCATCCTGCATAAATCCGGCGACATCATGAACCTGCAGGCCCAGCGGATGACCTAAACCGTGTGGCATAAACGGACCGGTCAGGTCTTCGGCCACCAACGCCTCTTCACTGATGCCGTGGACCAAATCAAACTTCACCAGCAATTTTGCAATGCGCTGATGCATTTGCAGATGGTAATCGGTGTAGCGCACGCCCGCTTTCAACGTCGCAATCAAGGCCAGCTCTTCCGCATTCATCGCCTCCACCATTTTGGCATACAGCGATCCGCTTTGTGCGGCATAGCTGCGGGTCAGGTCAGCGGCATATCCCTGATATTCCGCCCCGGCATCAATCAGGAAACTGTAGCGCTTAGCCGGTGGCTGATGATCCAGTTTGGTGTAATGCAACACGGCAGCATGTTCGTTCAATGCAATAATGTTGCCGTAAGGGACATCCGTATCGCGATGACCAGTCGCGGTCAGGTACGCCTGATTAATATCGAATTCACTCAGACCTGCCGCAAACGCTTCTTTGGCAGCGCGATGTCCTGCCACGGCAATTTTCTGCGCCTGACGCATACAGGTCAGTTCGTAGTCAGTTTTAATACTGCGGTGATAATGCAGGAAATCGATCACCGCTTTAGGATTGATGTTGCCTGCCGTAATGCCTAACTGCGCAGCGCGTTCGACGACCGGGCCAATATAGGCAACATTTTCGCGCTGAGCAGGCAGGAGATCGCCAATGGCATTCGCGTTTGCCAGCCCGATAATCTCAATGTCGTCGGTCCAGAAACTGTGCGGAAGCGGTTCAACGTTGTGCCAGTAATCCACCGGCGAATAGAACCACAATTTCGGCTTGTTCACGCCATCGATCCACAGCCAACAGTTAGGTACCTGTGTTACCGGCACCCAGGACTTGAACTGCGGGTTGACCTTAAACGGATACGTGTGGTCGTCCAGAAATACGGTGAGTAGCTCGCCGGAATGGATCAGCATGGCGTCCAGTTTATGACGTGCCAATACCTGCTGAGCACGTTGTTGCAAGGTCGTAATATGCGCGTGATACAAGCTCTTAAGTGAATCCATTGCCGCCTCTCCAGTGTCCGGAAAAGCCGCAGTTTATCACAGGCAAAATCCGGATGCCGGGTTCCCCGTGGCTGTGATCTTGTTAGCAAATAAACAAAGAGCTGTTTGCAAAAAATTAACATCCCTCCCAAACTCACGATCATCTGGTATGACCAGATCACCTTTCGCGGTTTCAGGAGACGTACATGCTCTACCAAGGCGCTAACCTCACTCTTCACCAGCTGGACGATGGTATTGTCGAGCTGGTATTTGATGCCCCCGGCTCCGTTAACAAGCTGGATACGCAAACCGTGGCCAGTCTTGGCGATGCGGTAACGGTGCTGGAAAAACATGCCGGCCTGCGCGGTGTGCTTCTGCGATCAGCAAAACCCGCCTTTATCGTGGGTGCGGACATTACTGAATTCCTGGCGCTCTTTGATGCGCCGACAGAGAAACTGAGCCAGTGGCTGACCTTCGCCAACAGTATCTTCAATCGTCTGGAAGATTTGCCGGTGCCCACGATCTCGGCGATTGAGGGCTATGCGCTGGGCGGTGGCTGTGAATGTGTACTGGCCACGGATTTGCGCGTTGCCACACCGACGGCCCGCCTGGGGTTACCGGAAACGAAGCTGGGCATCATGCCGGGTTTTGGTGGCAGCGTGCGTCTTCCTCGTCTGTTAGGTGCCGACAGTGCAATGGAAATCATTGCCGCAGGCAAAGATGTTGACGGTGTTGAAGCGCTGAAACTGGGTCTGGTGGATGCGGTTGTCAGCAACGATAAGCTGCGTGATGCTGCGTTAACCATGCTAAAAGCGGCCGCCCACGACGGCAGCTGGCGTGCCCGTCGCGCCCCTAAACTGGCTCCGTTGAAACTCAGCCCCGTTGAAGCCGCGATGAGCTTTACGATAGCCAAAGGCATGGTGATGCAAACGGCGGGGAAACACTACCCTGCGCCAGTCACTGCCGTTAGAACCATTGAAGCGGCAGCAGCGCTGGGCCGCGATGATGCGCTAAAGCTGGAAACCGCAGCGTTTGTTCCGCTGGCACAGTCAGATGTGGCCCGCGCGCTCGTCGGTATTTTTCTCAACGATCAGTACATCAAAAGTCTGGCCAAAAAACGCAGCAGTGAAAGCGGCACGCCCAGACAGGCCGCCGTGCTGGGCGCCGGTATTATGGGCGGTGGAATCAGCTATCAATCGGCATGGAAAGGCGTGCCGGTTAAAATGAAGGATATCAATCCGCAGGCGCTGACGCTGGGCATGAATGAAGCCAGTAAGCTTCTGAATAAGCAACTGGAACGCGGTAAAATAGACGGAAACAAGCTGGCCAGCGTCATTGCCACTATTCAGCCTACTCTCGATTATGCCGGTTTCGACCAGGCCGACATCGTGGTAGAAGCCGTCGTCGAAAATCCGAAAATCAAGGCCAGCGTTCTGGCTGAAACCGAAACCCATATGCGCGCTGATGCCATTCTGGCGTCAAACACCTCAACCATCCCCATCAGCCATCTGGCGCAGGCATTGCAGCGTCCTGAAAATTTTTGTGGCATGCACTTCTTTAACCCGGTTCCACGTATGCCGCTGGTAGAGGTGATCCGTGGAGAGAAAACCAGTGAGGCCACGCTGGGTAAAGTTGTCGCCTGGGCCAGTAAAATGGGTAAAACCCCGGTGGTGGTGAATGACTGTCGGGGTTTCTTTGTTAACCGCGTTTTGTTCCCCTACTTCGCTGCCTTCGGCATGCTGCTGCGTGATGGTGCGGACTTCCGCCAGATCGACAAGGTAATGGAAAAACAGTTTGGCTGGCCGATGGGGCCTTCATGGCTGCTGGATGTTGTGGGCATTGATACCGCGCATCATGCGCAAAGCGTCATGGCGGACGGTTTTCCTGAACGGATGAAAAAAGACTATCGCGATGCGATCGATATTCTGTTTGAGGCGAAGCGTTTTGGTCAGAAAAATGGTCTGGGTTTCTGGCGCTGGGAAGAAGACAAAAAAGGGAAACCGAAAAAAGTGCCCGATGCAGAGGTCGATGCCTTACTCGAACCCGCCTGCCAGCCTAAACGGATATTCAGCGATGAAGAGATTCTGAATCGCATGATGCTGCCGATGTTGAATGAAGTGGTTCGCTGCCTGGAAGAGAAGATTATCGCCTCACCTGCTGAAGCAGACATGGCGCTGGTCTATGGTCTGGGATTCCCGCCTTTCCGTGGCGGCGCTTTCCGTTATCTCGACACTTTGGGTAACGGCAACGTGGTGGATCAGGCGAAACGTTATTCGTCATTGGGTGGGCTGTATGCGCTCCCTGCCCTGCTGCTTGAGAAAGCGCGCCAACACGAAAGCTGGTATCCCGCCGTCAAACCGATCGATGAAGCCGCGTTCAGAAGCGCCTGAGGTAATCAAAATGGAAAATGTGGTAATTATTGACGCGGTGCGTACGCCGATGGGCCGTTCAAAAGGTGGGGCATTTCGCCATGTACGCGCCGAGGACCTGTCCGCGCATGTCATGCGTGCTCTGTTGAACCGCAATCCGGGGGTGAATGCCGCCACGCTGGACGACATTATCTGGGGTTGCGTGCAGCAAACGCTGGAGCAAGGCTTCAACATTGCCCGCAACGCCGCGCTGCTGGCTGAAATCCCGCACCGCGTTCCGGCGACAACGGTTAACCGTCTTTGCGGTTCTTCAATGCAGGCCTTACATGACGCCGCACGCGCAATCATGGTCGGCGATGCTCAGACCTGTTTAATTGGCGGTGTCGAACATATGGGGCATGTCCCCATGAACCATGGCGTCGATTTTCATCCGGGTTTAGGCCGTACCGTTGCGAAAGCCGCAGGGATGATGGGGCTAACGGCAGAGATGCTGGCGCGCATGCACCATATCAGCCGCGAGCAGCAGGACGCTTTTGCTTTGCGCTCTCATCAGCGTGCCTGGCAGGCCACGCAGCGTGGCGATTTTGTCAATGAAATTGTTGCGCTGCATGGTCACGATGCCGATGGCGTCCTGAAACGCTATGACGTTGACGAAGTCATCCGTGAAGATACCAGCCTGGAAGGACTGGCAGCACTGCGGCCTGCCTTCGATCCGGTGAACGGAACAGTCACTGCGGGCAGTTCGTCAGCGTTATCAGACGGGGCGGCGGGCATGTTGATCATGAGTGAAAGCCACGCACGAGAGCAGGGCCTGAAACCCCGTGCACGCATTAAAAGTATGGCAGTAGTGGGATGCGATCCTTCCATTATGGGATACGGCCCGGTCCCGGCCAGCAAGCTGGCACTGAAGCGCGCCGGGCTGAGCGTAAATGACATTGATGTTTTTGAACTTAACGAGGCTTTTGCCGCGCAGGTTCTGCCCTGCATCAACGATCTCGGCCTGTCAGACAGGCTCGATGACAAGGTCAACCTCAATGGCGGCGCCATCGCGTTGGGTCATCCGTTAGGCTGCTCAGGCGCACGCATCAGCACGACGTTGCTGAACATTATGGAACGTCGCGATGCGCAGTTCGGCCTGGCCTCCATGTGTATTGGCCTGGGTCAGGGCATCGCTACCGTTATTGAACGCGTTTAATACGTTGGAACGTTATAGTGTGAGATTTACCCGCCTGTCAGGGGCGGGTTTTTTCTTGTGCTGTCACGTCAGATAAAAGCAAACGCATCGCCATACATTTGTGCTTCAACGGCACCTCGTTCTGAACAAAAGCGTTCACGGGCGATTTTCGCCATTTCGAAGCGGCCGGCAATATAAATCTCATGCTCACTCAGGGTCGCAAAGTCCTGCATGACGGCTGTCAGCACCGTACCAGAACGGCCCGGCCAGCCTGCTTCAGGCTGTTCGACAACCGGAATCACTTTCAGATTCGGATGCTTAATCGCCAGTGCTTCCAGCTCGTCCAAATCATACAAATGCTTCAGTTCGCGCCCGCCCCAGTAAACCGCAATATCACGGTTGGGTTGTTCGGCAAGCGCGGTGAGTAAAATGGAACGCACATAGGAAAAGCCTGTGCCACCCGCGATCAGGATTAACGGCTTGTCACTCTCTTCACGCAACCAGGCATCACCATGTGGGATGTCCACCACAATTTGCCCTTCCTGCTGAATACGATCCATCACCGCCATGGCGTAGAGATTCAGCTCTGAGGCACCGATATGCAGTTCAATGATTTCAGTTTCCATTGGCGTGGAGGCTAATGAAAACGGGCGCTTGTCACGCTCATCCATTACGACCATCAGGTACTGCCCTGCGCGAAAACTAAAATCTGCTTCCGGAATCAGGCGAACGCGATACACCGTGTCGGTAATCGCCTCAACTGAAGTTACTTTACAGCTTAACGTTGTCATGCGGTCCCTCTGTCGGGTCGTCTTTATGGTTATTGCTCACCATCAACGCTGTGATGGTTGATCAAAAATACCGAGGTCATCCCAGATAGCGTCGATACGTGCGGTAACGGCCGGATCTTTAACAATCGGCGTGCCCCACTCTCGTTGCGTCTCACCTGGCCATTTATTCGTGGCGTCGAGGCCCATCTTTGACCCTAGTCCGGAAACCGGAGACGCAAAATCAAGATAATCGATTGGCGTGTTTTCTACCAATACCGTATCGCGTGCCGGGTCCATACGCGTCGTGATTGCCCAGATGACGTCGTTCCAGTCGCGGGCATTAACATCATCATCACACACAATAACAAATTTGGTGTACATGAACTGCCGTAAAAATGACCAGACGCCAAACATCACGCGCTTGGCATGTCCCGCGTACTGTTTTTTAATCGTCACGACCGCCAGTCGGTAAGAGCATCCTTCTGGTGGCAAATAGAAATCGACGATTTCCGGGAACTGTTTAATCAGAATGGGTACAAGCACTTCATTCAGCGCCACGCCCAGGACGGCGGGTTCATCCGGTGGCCTTCCGGTATAGGTAGAATGGTAGATCGCCTGATGACGCTGCGTGATGTGCGTAACGGTAAACACCGGGAAACTGTCGACTTCATTATAGTAACCGGTGTGATCGCCATAGGGACCTTCAGGTGCCATGTCACCGGGTTCGATATAGCCTTCCAGCACAATTTCGGCGCTCGCAGGCACTTCCAGATCGTTTGAGAGGCACTTGACGACTTCGGTCTTGTTGCCGCGCAGCAGACCGGCAAACGCATACTCTGACAACGTGTCAGGGACGGGCGTGACCGCACCCAGAATGGTCGCCGGATCGGCGCCCAGTGCAACGGACACCGGGAAACGTTCGCCAGAATGTGCCTTGCACCATTCAAGATAATCCAGGGCACCACCACGATGAGAAAGCCAGCGCATGATCAGGCGATTTTTGCCAATCACCTGCTGACGATAGATGCCTAAATTTTGTCGCTCTTTATGCGGGCCGCGCGTTACGGTTAATCCCCATGTAATCAGCGGGGCAGCGTCGCCGGGCCAGCATTTCATGACCGGGATTCGGGTCAGGTCGACCTCATCACCACTGAAAACCACCTCCTGACAGGGCGCATTGCGCAACCTTTTGGTCGGCATATTCAGTACTTGCTTAAACTGCGGCATTTTACTGAACAGATCGCGGAAACCTCTCGGTGGCTCAGGTTCTTTTAAAAAGGCCAGCAACTCACCCACTTCACGCAGTGCACTGACCTCTTCCTGGCCCATGCCCATGGCCACGCGTTTTGGCGTACCGAACAGGTTACACAGTACAGGCATGTCGTAACCTTTTGGGTTCTCAAACAGCAATGCCGGACCGCCTGCACGCAGGGTGCGATCGGCAATTTCGGTCATTTCCAGTTCGGGGTCGATCACGTGCGAGATACGCTTGAGTTCACCACGCTGTTCAAGCAGCGCAATAAAGTCTCTTAAATCCTGATATTTCATGCGGCTTCAACTTTCCGGCCAGAGTGAATTTGCCATTATAGGGCTGATTACATGAATGTGTGGAGCTTTATGCACCGCATGGCTTATCTTGCCCGTCACGGGCAACCATCAGACGAATAATGTCGCTTAGTTTTCGTGCTGAACCTTACCGCATAATGGCTATTTTTTCATTTTATGCGATGGCATTCGTCATTCAGAACAATCTTAGTTTATTTTCCAGGCAACGCCGCGTAACAGACCCCAATGCGCTATAACTCTGAGTGGAGGTTTGCTATTCTTAGCGTCCATTCATTGGGAGCAGTTATGGAATCCTGGTACTTACTCTATTGCAAACGTGGGCAGCTATTGCGTGCGAAAGAGCATCTTGAGCGGCAAGCCGTAAATTGCCTGAGCCCCATGATCGCGCTTGAGAAAATTGTGCGTGGCAAGCGAACTACCGTAAGTGAACCGCTGTTCCCAAACTACCTGTTCATTGAGTTTGACCCCGAAGCCATTCACACCACAACCATCAGCAGTACACGTGGCGTCAGCCATTTCGTGCGCTTTGGCGCGACGCCGGCCACCGTACCTGCTGTCGTTATTGATGCACTGCAGACTGATGTGCCACAAACGCTGATCGATCCTGAAACGCCGCAAAACGGCGATGAAGTCATCATCACCGAAGGGACGTTTGAAGGTCTGCGGGCTATCTTCTCAGAGCCCGATGGCGAAGCACGCTCCATCCTGTTGCTGAATCTGCTAAACAAACAGGTTGTCCGGAGCGTGGATAACCGACAATTCCGTAAAGCCTAACGCAGCCCGAACAGCGTGCGCGCATTATGATCCACCTGGGCTGCCAGCGCCTCTGGTTCCTCGCCTCGCCAGTTCGCGACCTGCTGCAGGATATGCGGTAAAAAACAGGGTTCATTGCGCCGGGAAGTTGGCCGTGGGCGCATATCCCGCGGTAACAGATAGGGCGCATCCGTTTCCAGTAGCAACCGTTCGGCGGGAATCAACGGCAACATCTCACGCAGGGCAATTCCCCGGCGTTCATCGCATACCCAACCGGTAATGCCTACCGATAAGCCCATTTCCAGGCAGGCCGCTAACTCTTCCCGGGTACCGGTAAAACAGTGAATCACGGCGGCGGGTAATTTGGGCAACCAGGGCTCAAGTACCGCAGCAAAGCGTTCATGCGCTTCCCGACAGTGAAGAAACACGGGCATATTCAGTTCCGCAGCTAATGCCAGTTGCGCGTCAAACGCATATTCCTGCTGCTGATGTGCGGACAGGTTACGATTGAAATCCAGCCCGCATTCACCTATCGCCACAACCTGGGCTTTTTCCGCCAGCCGGCGCAGCGTATTCGCGACCTCTTGTGACCACTCACTGGCATGATGGGGATGCACGCCCGCGGTGGACCAGCAGTAACCCGGATGAGCCTCGGCCAGCCGCTGCGCCTGCTGACTTTCCAGCGCATTGGTACCGGTAATCAACATGCCGGTGACGCCCGCGTCACGGGCGCGCGTAATCACCTTTTTCCGATCGGAGGCGAACTGCGTGCTGGTCAGGTTTACACCGATATCAAACATATTTTTACTCTCTGTCAAAAACATCCTAAACAAAAAACCGCCTGACGGCGGTTTTTGGCTTGTGTTTCCCGCTTCTGCGGGTGTACTGAATACGACATCAGGATTCGGTGTTCTGTTCCTCATCCTCTGTCTGACGGCCTTTTCCCACATAGTACCGTGAAAAGAATACGCCGACTTCAAACAGGCAGTACATCGGAATAGCGAGCAAAGTTTGAGAAAAAACGTCCGGTGGTGTGAGCAGCATCCCGACAACAAACGCGCCGACCAGGATGTAAGGACGCTTCTTTTTTAAATCCTCAGGGCTGGTAATACCGGTCCAGCACAGCAGCACTATGGCTACCGGCACTTCAAACGCCACACCAAACGCCATAAACAAGGTCATGACAAAATCGAGATAGTTGGTGATATCTGTCGCGATAGTGACGCCCTGCGGCGCGGTTTTCGCAAAAAAGCCGAAAGCTAGCGGAAAAACAATGAAATAGGCAAAGGCCACGCCAACATAAAACAGTAGCGTACTGGAAAACAGCAGCGGCATGACCAGCTTACGTTCGTGGCGATAAAGCGCTGGCGCAATAAACGCCCAGACCTGATAAAGAATAACCGGCACGGCAAGGAACACCGACACGATCATCGTCAGCTTTATCGGCGTGAAGAAAGGTGAGGCGACATCCGTCGCGATCATGCTGGCACCCGCTGGCATCTGATTGATCAGTGGCGACGCCACGGCATGGTAGATGTCATTAGCAAAGTAGATCAGTGCCAGAAAAATAACTAACACAGCAATTATGCAGTTCAGCAGACGTTTACGCAGCTCAATCAGATGGCTGATAAGTGGTTGGGTATCTTCAACGGCCATTATCGTTCATCACTTGCAGAAGGAGGAGAAGCTGGGTTGAGCGACGGCGCGGCGTTGCCCGGTTTTTCCGCAGGCGGTGCGTCTGTCCGACCCGGCGATTGCGGCGGAGCACTGGCATAGCCGGACGCAGGCCGCGGCGGGACCGGCGTGGTCGCCGTGTTGCTGTCCTGTGCCGGTGCAACCGCAGCGTCGACATGGGGTTCAAAAGGTGCGTGTGCGGGTGACTGTGCCTGCTGCTCACTGGCCACAGGCGTCACCGGTTTCGGCGAGTCACTCCCCGTCTGGTGTAACGGGGAATGGATGGTGTTTGCTTCGTCTTCTTCTCTTTCGATATCAATGCTCTGTTGAACCGAGCGTTTCATTGAATCCGCGGTTTTACGCAACGCTTCCATGGATTCTTTCAGCTCAGGCGACAATGTGCCGTGGCTGGCTTCCTCCACCTTTTTCAGGCTGTCCTGCAGTTCCTGCAGTTTCAGCTCTTGCGCCAGCTCACTCTGAACATTGGCCGCCAGTGAACGGACCGCCCGAATCCATCCGACAACCGTTTTAACCGCATGCGGCAAACGTTGCGGACCCAGGACAATCAGCCCGATCACGAAGACTAATAGCAACTCACCAAAACCAATATCGAACACGGTTTACACCTGCTTGTCGTTCTTAATGTCGTCTTTCTGAGCAGACATTGGCTGTTTGTCCGCCAGCGTTTTCGCATGGAAATCCGCGTCCTGCTCTTTTGGCTGATCTTTTTTGTCGTCTTCATCACTCATGGCTTTCTTGAAACCACGGATAGACGAACCCAAATCCGACCCCAGATTACGTAACTTATTGGTACCGAACAAAAGCACCACAATCACGGCAATAATTAATAACTGCCAAATACTGATACCGCCCATGAGATAGCCTCGATTTTTTTGTTAAAAACTGCGGAATGAAGCACAACCTAAACCCTTGTTAATTCGGGTCTCAGTCAGCGACATTACCGCGTTTCAGCCGCGAGTGACAATCAGTTTGTCTTGCGCCAGCCGATTAACCAACTGACAAAACCTGCCGCCATTAATGCCGCCGGAAACAGGTCCCACTCAGGCCTGCTGAGGAGTACCGCTGTACCGCTAATCAGCAGCGTGGCACCGACGCCAAACAGGAAACGCGCCTGATGCTGACGTGTACGTTGGACACTCAAATCGTTCACGAGTTTATCGACGCTAAGACGTAACTGCTTATGCTGCTGCATGCTGTCATAGAACAACTCGGGCAGCTCGGGCAGTTTCTCTGCCCAGTAGGGCGCTTTTTCTTTCACTGCGCGAATGATCGCCGGAATACCAATCTGATCTTTAATCCAGTCTTCAAGGAACGGTTTCGCCGTTTTCCATAAGTCCAGTTGCGGATAGAGCTGCCGGCCAATCCCTTCGATATAGAGCAACGTTTTTTGCAACAGCACCAACTGTGGCTGCACTTCCATATTGAAACGTCGCGCCGTGTTAAATAGGTTTAGCAGCACATGACCAAATGAAATTTCAGCCAGCGGTTTTTCAAAGATGGGTTCGCACACCGTACGAATGGCAAACTCGAAGTCTTCCACGTTGGTATCTGCCGGTACCCAGCCAGAGTCAACATGCAGCTCTGCCACTTTGCGGTAATCCCGGTTAAAGAAGGCGATAAAGTTTTCGGCCAGATAGCGCTTATCTTCCTTGTTCAACGAGCCGACAATCCCGCAGTCGATGCCGATATATTGCGGGTCTTCTGGATGCTCATAGCTGACAAAGATGTTGCCAGGGTGCATGTCTGCATGGAAGAAGCTGTCGCGGAAAACCTGTGTGAAGAACACCTGTACGCCGCGTTCGGCTAACAGTTTCATGTTAACGCCATGCTGCTCCAGCGTCGCCACATCGGAGATAGGAATACCGTAGATGCGTTCCATCACCATCATGGTTTCGCTGCAGTAGTCGGAGTAAACCTCGGGAACATACAGCATGCGGCTGTTTTCGAAGTTACGCCGCAGCTGGATGGCATTGGCCGCTTCGCGCAGCAGGTTTAATTCGTCGATCAGCGTTTTTTCATAATCGCGCACCACCTCAACCGGACGCAGACGGCGACCATCCGGCAGCAGGCGCGGTACCCAACGGGCGATGCGGTAGATCAGCTTCATATCGGCTTTGATCACCGGCAGAATATCCGGGCGGATGACCTTAATGACAACCTTTTTGCCGTTGGATTTCAGTGTTGCCGTGTGAACCTGCGCAATAGAGGCAGAAGCCAGTGGGGTGATATCGAAGTCATCAAACCAGGACTCAATCGGTGCCCCCATGGAAGCTTCGATTTGTGCTTTGGCTTTCACGCCGTCGAAGGGCGCAACCCGGTCCTGCAAAATAGCCAGTTCATCGGCGATCTGCGGGGGAAACAGGTCACGCCGCGTGGACAGCATCTGACCAAACTTGATCCAGACGGGGCCCAGCTGTTCCATCGCCAGACGCAGCCGAATGCCCATCTGTTCGTGTTTGTGCTGGTTAGGAATCCAAAACACGCACCGCCGCCACAGCCGAAGCGGCAGAGTAATGCGCATTTGGGGAATCAGTTCATCAAGTCCGTATGTCAGAAACACCTTGATAATGAAATATAACCGGCGGATCTCTCCAAAACTCATTTCGCCTCCAGCTGTGCCAGACGCGCATTAAGCGCCTCAAGCGAACGTTCCATCGCGCTAACTTCCTCAGCGAACCAGGCAAATTCCAGCGCACCTGGCGCAACGCGCCACTCTTCCGTCAACGCCTGACCGAGATAATCCTGACGTCGCTGCGTTTCTGCTTTAAACAAGCGAAATGCGCGCTGCGCACCCTGGCTGATCCCTTGCGCGGCGATATCACCGATCCAGGGGGCCAGGTATTCGGCAGGATCCAGCTCAGCCAGATCCATCAACGCAGAGAATTGCTGCACCACCTGCAAATCCCCTTCGACCTGTAACTCACCGCTGCGAATCAGCGTCGTCAGTTGCTGGCGATCGCGTAGCTTCGGCAGCGACTTAAGCTGCGTAATGACCGTGCAGTCGCTGCTGTCCTGCCAGTCACTAAGGACATCCAGCTGTTGCTCACTGAACACCAGCACCAGCGGCCAGGATAGCTCACTCAAACGCAACATCAGTACCTTGCCTGCTAAACGCTGACGTGCGCTTTTCAGACCACGATCGCGGTAGAGAATACGGTTTAGCGCCGTTTCAATACCGGCAGTGATGACGGGGGTTAAGGTCATGGCCATAATGGTTAAAATTTAAACCCACGATGAAGTGCCACGATGCCGCCCGTCATATTTGAATAGGTGGTGTTTTCAAATCCCACATCGTTCATCATCGCTTTCAGGGTTTCCTGGTCGGGATGCATGCGGATGGACTCGGCCAGATAGCGATAACTTTCTGCATCCTGAGCAACCAGTTGGCCGATGCGCGGCAGAATATGGAACGAGTAGGCATCGTAGGCTTTGCTCAGCGGCTCAATAACAGGTTTCGAGAACTCCAGCACCAGCAAGCGTCCACCCGGTTTCAGCACGCGGAACATCGACGCCAGCGCCTTCTCTTTTTCCGTGACGTTACGCAGGCCAAAAGAGATCGTAATGCAGTCGAAGTAGTTGTCAGGAAACGGCAGCGCTTCGGCGTTGGCCTGAACATAACTGACATTGCCGACGATACCGAGGTTTCGTAGCTTCTCCCGGCCCATTTTCAGCATAGAGCTGTTAATGTCAGCCAGAACAACCTGCCCGGTCTCGCCCACCAGCCGTGAAAATTTTGCGGTTAAATCGCCGGTTCCACCGGCCAGATCCAGGACACGCTGACCGCGACGCACACCGCTGCTGTCGATGGTAAAACGCTTCCAGACGCGATGGACGCCAAACGACATTAAGTCGTTCATCAGGTCATATTTCGCCGCTACGGAATGAAACACGTCCGCGACTTTGTCGGCTTTCTCGCTCTTGGCGACGGTCTGAAAGCCAAAATGGGTAGTTTCCTGCTGTGATTCATCTGCCATCGGTTTTACCTGCTCCACAAACAATACTTATGGAAGTGTATCAGAGTCACGGAGGTCAGGCACGTTGGCGACCTGCTTATTCGTGGAGGTGCCGAACCCGCTCACAACTTTCGTCTGCGTTTTGGTCGTTACCGGGCATACTGTCGTGCTCATTTTCGGGCATCGCGCGTTCGACCAGATGGGGATTGATAGCGCGTTTAACCTCTACACCTAAGTCACGGAAGCCTTCCGTTTGTGCGATCAAATTCCCCCGCCCTTCTGCCAGCTTCTTCATCGCTTCACGATAGCTGTTTTGGGCCTTATCAAGGCTGTGACCAATACCGCTCATATCATCAACAAACAGGCGCATTTTGTCGTAAAGCCTGGCTGCGCGCTCGGCAATTCGCTGCGCATTGCGGCTTTGATGCTCGTAGCGCCAGAGATTGTTGATGGTACGCAGTGCGACCAGCAGCGTGGTCGGACTGACCAGCATAATATTTTGCTGGAGCGCTTCGCCGATTAATTCTGGCTGCCGATCGATTGCCAGTAAAAACGCCGGTTCAACCGGGATAAACATCAACACATAATCCAGTGAGCGTAAACCGGGCAATTGTTGATAATCTTTACGGCCCAGCAAACGGATATGGCCGCGTACGGCACTGATATGCGCCTGAATGGCCTGTTCACGTTCAATGTCGTCATCCGCGTTGAAATACCGCTCGTAGGCAACCAGCGTCATTTTGGCGTCGATCACCACATCTTTCCCCTGGGGAAGCCGGACGATGACATCGGGCTGCATGCGGCTTTGCTGCTCGTTCTGCATGCTGACCTGGATATCGTATTCATAGCCTTCACGCAACCCTGACGCTTCCAGTACCCGGCTCAGCACCACCTCGCCCCAGTTGCCCTGGATTTTGTTGTCGCCTTTGAGCGCTTTGGTCAGGTTGAGCGCTTCCTGGGCCATCTGCGCGTTCAGTTGCTGTAGCTGACGAATCTCGTGGGTCAGTGTATGGCGTTCACGCGCTTCCGCGCCAAAGCTCTCATTAACCTGCCGCCGAAAGCCATCGAGCTGTTCACGCAACGGCCCAATCAGGCTGTTCAGACTTTGACGGTTTTGCTCATCAACGCGGCGACCGCTGTTTTCAAAAATTCGGTTAGCCAGGTTTTCAAACTGCGCGCTAAGCCGCTGCTCGCTGTTGGTCAACAGGCGCTGCTTCTCTTCCGCTGCAAAACGGGTTTCCTCAAGACGGATGGTCACTTCACGCAGCTCGGCTTCCTGCGCGCTGTTCACCTCCAGCTGATTGCGCAGCTCTCGTGTCAGTTGCTCGCTCTCATTACGCCAGTAATCCAGCTGTTGCAGGCGCTCATTGGCTCCGCTTAATGATCCATGAAGCTGTCTCAACTCCTGTTCGCGCTGTTGCAGCTGCTGCTGGAGCTGCTCGATGTGCTGTTGCTGACGTTGTTGTGCTTCGTTAAGCAGACGGCGCTCTGTGGTAAAGCTGGCTAACTGATGACTGACACGCATTTGCGCCAGTATCCAGCCAACACCCAGGCCGGCGAGCCCAAGGCAGATGCTGATAATGATGTGCTGATCCATATTCTCCCCGCTGGTCAGGCTATTGAGGAAAAAGGTAAATTCGCACTGTATGAATGTCCAGATATATTTACTGAAGGGGGAAGACGAGACGTAAAGACAAGGCCATGACAGGCCGGACAGCCGGCCTGTCTGTCAAACGAAGGGCTAGAGTAAGCGACGCGCCGCTTCAACTACTATTTTGACGGCATCGCTTTCGGTCTGCTTCATCGTCACTGCATCGGGAATCTCTTTTTGCGTGCGGTTAACAATCACGCCCGCCACCATGCCTGCGCGCAGGCCCTGACTGGCGCACATGGTTAACAGCGTCGCCGATTCCATCTCATAGTTCAGGACGCCCATCTGCTGCCACTCCTGCATAGAGCCCTGAAAACGGTTCACGACGCGCCCCGAGAAGGTGTCGTAGCGCTCCTGGCCGGGGTAGAAGGTATCAGATGAGGCGGTAATCCCGATATGGGTTTTGGCACCGCAGGCTTCTGCCGCAGCCACTAAGGCCGTTGTGCAGGTAAAGTCGGCGACGGCCGGAAATTCCATTGGTGCGAAGTGCAGGCTGGCACCGTCCAGGCGTACAGACGCCGTCGTGACCAGTACGTCGCCAACATTGATATGCGGCTGGATGGCGCCCGTTGTCCCTACACGCAGGAAAGTGCGCACGCCAAGCTGAGCAAGCTCCTCGACGGCAATGGAGGTGGAAGGTCCGCCAATCCCGGTAGAACAGACCACGACGGGTTTACCGTCAAGCTTAGCCAGCCAGCTGGTGAACTCACGATGGGAAGCCAGGTGCCGGGGATCGTCCATCAGTCCGGCAATTTTTTTTACACGTTCCGGATCGCCAGGAACAATGGCCAGTGTCGCCCCCTGCAGGTCGGCTTTCGTCAGGCCAAGATGGAAAACGTCAGACTGTGTCATATCAGACTCCGGGTTAAGGAAAAACAGTACGCCACTTTACGTTACCCGACGGGTTAAATGTGTGACTGGTTTCACTCAAGAAAATGAAAGTTACATTTTCGGTGAAATTTTTAGTGATTAATATCACACATTTATCTCAGACCTTCCGTAATGCTACATATGGTGATGTGGAAGGCAGCATGAGAATGTTAAAGAGAAGTGTATTTTAAAGGTTATAAGCTCTGTTACGCATTGCCCGGAACCAGTAATAAATGCCCAGGCTATAGTTACGTGATTGCGCATACGCTTGCACGGAGATAACGATGAAAACCGACGATAATATGACACAAAAATCAGCCGCAGGCGCGTTTGCTCCGGCAGTTCAGCCCACGGCTTCGACCACCATTATTACCGACAGCCCGGCCATCCACGCCGGTGAGACGTCTATTCCGAGTCAGGGTGAAAATCTTCCGGCTTTTTACGCGAAACCGCAGTCAGCAGACGGGCCGTTGCCTGTTGTGCTGGTCGTGCAGGAAATTTTCGGCGTTCATGAACACATTCGCGACATTTGTCGTCGTCTGGCGCTGGAAGGCTATCTGGCTGTCGCGCCAGAGCTTTACTTCCGCGAAGGCGACCCCAACGACTACAACGATATTCCTACGCTGTTTAAAGAACTGGTCAGCAAGGTGCCTGACAGCCAGGTACTGGCGGATCTCGATCATGCCGCTAACTGGGCGGCCCGCAACGGTGGCGATATCCGGCGGATGGGAATTACCGGTTTCTGTTGGGGCGGACGCATCAGTTGGCTCTATGCGGCACACAACCCGCAACTTCGCGCTGCCGTGGCCTGGTATGGTCGCCTGGTAGGGGAAAAAACCATGAAGCAGCAAAAACATCCTATCGATATTGCTGTGGATCTGAACGCGCCTGTGCTGGGTTTGTATGGTGGTCAGGATGACGGCATTCCGCTGGAAAGCGTGGAGCAGATGCGCCAGGCCTTACATGCTGCAAACGCAAAGGCAGAGATCATTGTGTATCCCGATGCCGGGCATGCTTTTAATGCCGACTATCGTCCGAGCTACCATGCCGAATCGGCAAAAGACGGCTGGGCACGTATGTTAGTCTGGTTTAAGCAGTACGGTGTCGCATCCACTGAGTGATAAAAAAGGGCGCGTAAGCGCCCAAACTCCCGACGTCGCCATCCAACACCCGCAAATCTGAGAGCTTTTCCGCGTTAACCCTGCTCACAAGCCTGGTGGGTTTTCAGGCTGGATTGCGGAGTGTCCCATAGCCGTTCTGCAGCAACATAACGCGCCTCATTTTTTCTGCTATTTCTTGAGTGAATGTCGTCACCCTCCGGTCCGTTCCGTTTGGATAAGCAAATACTCATTTTTCAGCTCGCGCCGCACACCTGTACGTGAAAAGCCAGGAGTAGGGTTATGGATTGGTATTTGCTATTCTCCAGAAATGCCTGGGTCAGTCTGATCGCCAGTCACGTTTAGCCGTCCAGATGTTTACACCGCTATATTCTGCGGGTACTGTATGTCTCTCAAGCGCAAATTATTCAGTTTCGATGTGAAGGACCCTCATGATCGAATTCAAACATCTCCGGACGCTTCAGGCTCTGCGGAATACCGGCTCGCTGGCCGCCGCGGCCGCCCAGCTTCACCAGACGCAGTCGGCGTTGTCACATCAGTTCAGCGATCTGGAACAGCGGCTGGGATTCCGCCTGTTTGTACGCAAAAGCCAGCCATTGCGCTTCACGCCGCAGGGCGAAATTCTGTTGCAGCTGGCGGAACAGATTCTGCCGCAAATTCAGCAGGCGCTTCAGGCCTGCCATGAGCCGCAACAGACTACGCTTCGTGTTGCCATTGAATGTCATAGCTGCATTCAGTGGCTTACGCCGGCACTGGATAAGTTTCGTCAGAGCTGGCCACAGGTGGTGATGGATTTTAAATCAGGTGTGACCTTCGATCCGCAACCTGCACTGCAACAGGGTGAGCTGGATATCGTTTTAACGTCCGATATTCTGCCGCGCTCGGGCCTGTTCTATTCACCGATGTTCGATTTCGAAGTGCGCCTGGTGCTGGCACCCGATCATCCTCTGGCTCAGGTCGAACATATATCCCCTGACGCACTGGCCGACGAAGTGTTGATGATTTACCCGGTGCAGCGTCAGCGGCTGGATATCTGGCGTCATTTCCTTCAGCCCGCGGGCATCAGTCCTGCACTGAAAAATGTGGATAACACGCTGTTGATGATTCAGATGGTGTCGGCGCGCATGGGCATTGCCGCACTGCCACACTGGGTAGTGGAGAGCTTTGAAAAACAGGGGTTAGTGATCACGAAAACACTGGGAGAGGGATTATGGAGTCGGCTTTATGCCGCCGTGCGTGACGGCGAGCAGCGTCAGCCTGTGCTGGAAGCCTTTATCCATTTTGCCCGTCAGCATGCCTGTGAACATTTGCCTTTTGTCAGGAATGCCGCGCATCCTGCAGCCGTTTAGCCGCATGAGCGACAAAGCTGCGCGGCGGCGGGCAAAATCCCCTATAATGCGCAGCCTGTTGACTGACCTTGAGACGATCTCACCATGACTAACAACGATATTTTGCGCAGCGTGCGCTATATGCTCGATCTGAACGATGCCAAAATGGTGGCGATTTTTGCCTTAGCGGAGTGCGAGGTTCCTCAGGCCGATATCACCAGTTGGCTGAAAAAAGATGAGGATGCGGCATTTCGCCCCTGCCCCGATGTCCTGATGGGCTATTTCCTGAATGGCTTAATCTTTCATCGCCGTGGGAAAAGTGAGGATGCCCCTGCGCCTTCCATCGAGCGTAAGATGAATAACAACATTTTCATGAAAAAGCTGCGTATTGCATTTGATCTGAAAACGACCGACATCCCTGATATCCTGAAAAAAGCCAACTTCACCGTCTCTCAGGCGGAGATTGGCGCGATCTTCCGTAAACCGGATCACAAAAACTATCGTGAATGCGGTGACCAGATTCTGCGTAATTTCCTCAAGGGGCTGACGATGATTCATCGCCCTGCGCCAGTTAAGCCCGCTTAAACCAGCCGCCGACTTACGCTCGTCCCGCCGGAGAAAGCGCACCGGGATAACAATGCGGTCCGCTCTGCCGGGCGAGCAGACGTCGTCTTGCTCGCCTTCTGCCGACGCGCCCCCCGTCCGCCATGGGATCGCAACAGACTGAGCGGCCTGCTACTTTTGACGTCGATGCGCGGCGATGCCTTGTTTCTTCACTGTTGATTGTTCTTACCGACCACCCAGCGCTTATGGACCCACAAGGACGCTACTATCACGAGCGCACCGGCAATAAAGCTTGGCCAGTGTGGCTTTTGCTGCCATATCGCCAGGTTGACCAGCAAGCCTGCCGGCACATGCATGTTGTTCATGATGCCTAACGTGCCAGCATCGACCTGTGTAGCACCGTAGTTCCACATAAAGTAACCCAGTCCGGACGCCACCACGCCCAGCCAGACCAGAATGCCCCACTGCAGTGAGGTGGTCGGGAGTTTATGCGGGTTGCCCCAGACGGCCCAGGCCACCACCGCAATCAGCACCGCGCCCAGATAGAACCACGAAAAGGCTGTGTGCTGCGGCACAGGACGGGTTTCCTGCAAACGTTTGTAGCCCACCATACCTGCTGCAAAGCAAATATTGGCTAACTGTACCAGCAACAGGCCGAACCAGAAGTTATCGCTGACTTTGTCATAACGAATGATTGCCGCGCCCGCCACAGCCAGCAACGCACTGAAAATGTACCCTGCGCGCAGAGGCCGTCGACTGATCACGTCGTAGATCAACGTGACGTACAGCGGCGTCATCACGGTAAACAGCAGGAATTCAGACACGCTCAGATAGAGATAGGCTTCGAAACTCAGTAAATACATGATGCCCAGTTGCAGCATACCTACCAGCATATACAGCAGGAGCGTAGAGGGGCGATAGCCGCGCCAGCGCAGGAAAGGCAAAAATACCACGGCCGCCAGCGCCAGGCGCATCAGCACCGAAAACCAGCTGTCAACCTGACCGGCAAGATACTCGCCAATCAGGCTGAATGAAAAAGCCCACAGAATGGTAGTAACAATCAATAAAAGCACGGTAACAACCCCGAAATAAACAGAGCGACAGTGTAAACAATGTCCGCACAGCAGGGAGATTTATCTGGTTGACATCTGTGCATTAACCAGGCAGTTACGCATTAATTTCCCGGTCAGACTTTTTATCTTCTCATCGGGCATATCCTGTCAGCAGAAAAATGTGCGCATCAGCGCATCGGCCTGAGCTTTTCGCGCCAGATTGTCATAAATCTGTAACAGATTTGTCATTCATCACAGTAAAGCCACGTATCTCTGTCTATTCTCTGCGCGAAATGGCGCATCCTGATCGCCGTTTTCTTGAGTTTTGCCCAACCTGCCGGGAATCAAAATCATAATGCGCCCTGGAGGGCCACCGCTATGTTGCGTATTTTTAAACCTGCACCACACCAGCCCCGGGTCGAAGATCATCGTATCGATCCACGCTACCGTCGCCTGCGCTGGCAAATCTTTATCGGAATTTTCGTTGGCTATGCGGCCTACTATCTGGTTCGAAAGAATTTCGCCCTGGCGATGCCCTACCTGGTTGAACAAGGCTTCTCACGCGGCGATCTGGGTTTTGCGCTTTCAGGCATCTCCATCGCCTATGGCTTTTCCAAATTTATTATGGGTTCGGTGTCAGACCGGTCGAATCCACGGGTCTTCTTACCTGCCGGCTTAACGCTGGCGGCTGCCGTAATGCTGATTATGGGGTTTGTGCCCTGGGCAACCTCCAGCATTATGGTGATGTTCGTACTGCTGTTCATCTGTGGCTGGTTTCAGGGAATGGGCTGGCCGCCCTGCGGACGCACTATGGTCCACTGGTGGTCACAAAAGGAGCGCGGCGGCATCGTTTCTGTGTGGAACTGTGCGCATAACGTCGGCGGCGGGATTCCGCCCCTGCTGTTTCTGCTGGGGATGGCGTGGTTCAACGACTGGAAAGCCGCGCTATATATGCCCGCCTTCGGGGCGATCGCCATTGCGATTCTGGCCTTTGCCCTGATGCGCGATACGCCGCAATCTTGTGGATTACCGCCGATTGAGGCCTATAAAAACGACTATCCGGTGGATTACAACGAAAGTCATGAGGAAGAGTTCACTGCCAGACAAATCTTTATGAAGTATGTCCTGCCCAACAAACTGCTGTGGTATATCGCTCTGGCAAATGTGTTTGTCTACCTGCTGCGTTACGGCATCCTCGACTGGTCACCAACCTACCTGAAAGAAGTAAAGCATTTCACGCTTGATAAGTCCTCCTGGACCTACTTCTTTTATGAGTATGCGGGCATTCCCGGTACGCTGTTGTGCGGCTGGATGTCAGACAAGGTCTTTCGCGGCAACCGTGGTGCGACAGGGGTGTTTTTTATGACGCTGGTTACCGCTGCTACCGTCATCTACTGGCTAAATCCGCCGGGCAATCCCGGTGTGGACATGGCCTGCATGATCGCGATTGGCTTTCTGATTTATGGACCGGTAATGCTCATTGGTCTGCATGCGCTGGAGCTGGCACCCAAAAAAGCGGCTGGCACGGCTGCCGGGTTTACGGGGCTGTTCGGTTATCTGGGTGGCTCAGTCGCGGCCAGCGCCATTGTAGGCTATACCGTCGATTACTTCGGCTGGGATGGCGGATTCATCGTGATGATTGCCGGCGCCGTTATGGCGGTAGTGCTGTTGCTGTTAACCATGGTCAGCGAGCACCGGCATAAGCAAAAAAGGGCATAACGGCTTTGCCAGAAGGCCGGCTTACCGGCCTTCTTTTCGGATTACGACAGATAGAGTGTTCTCAGCGTCTCCGGGACGGCATCCTGGGCATTACTGCCAATCACTTCCAGTTCAGGTAAGGTGTCTTTCAGACGCTGATGGGCGTTAGCCATAATGCAGCCTTTGCCTGCCATACTCAGCATTTCGACATCATTCATACCATCACCAAACGCAATACAGTCTTTAAGCGTAAAGCCTAACTGTTTTGCCACCGCTTCCAGGGCATGGCCTTTTGACACGCCGCCTGCCATCACTTCGAGGCAGGTCGGCAGCGAAAAACTCACGTTAACCCTGTCGCCCCAGCGTGCTTCGATGGCCTGCTCCATAGGGACAAGGTGTTCCGGTTCTTCACAGGTAAAAAAGACTTTGCTGATGCCATCCGTCGGCAGCATGCCCGGCTCATAAACCTGATAGTGAAAATCGGACTCGCGAAAATAATCCTTCTCCGCCGGACTGCAGCGGCTGACAAACCACTCATCGTCGCGATAAACATGCGTCAGCACGTCCGGATGATGATACTGCAGACCAAACAGATCGTGGGCGATGTCCGCGTCCAGATTGTGGCTAAAAACCAGCTCCCCTGCCGGATTGTGAACGCGCGCGCCGTTTGACGTAATCATGTAAGCCGGAATCCCCAGCTTGTCACGCATTTGCCCGACATCGATGTGATGACGGCCTGTGGCAAAAATAAAGTGAATGCCCTGCGCGACCAGTTGCTGAAGCGTTTCGCGCGCATTGGCGGTCAGGCGATGTTCGGGAGAAAGCAGTGTGCCATCCAGATCGGACACAACAATGTGGTACATGAAAACCTCGGGTATCGGTGTCGGTTGGCCGTAGCCGGTAATGTAAATTGCGAACTAATGCTGCGATAAAAAGAAATCGACGATGGTATTGAGCGCTTCGGCGCGCATGCTGTCCTTTTCAAACAGGATCTCGTGGCGCGCGCCGCTGATAACCTGCGGTGTCCGGCCCTGACAGGGGTGACCGGCTGCCGCCATCGCGTCACAAAACAGATCCTGCGAGCGATTATCCACCACGCTGTCTTCACTGGCCTGCAGCACCAGCAACGGAGTCGTAATGTTATCCACCTGGCTCAGAATATTGCGCCCGGCATGAATCCCTTCTCTGACCCAGTGATACGTAGGTCCGCCCACGCGAATAGCCGGATCATCCGCATAAAAACGCAGACTGCGGCGGTAGCGCTCATGGCTGTGCGTTAACCGGTTGATGCCGAAAGGGTGCGCCCGCCAGCGCCCTGTGCCTAATGCATAACCCTCACGCACAGCGGGGCGCTTTTCCGCCCAGTCAAGAATCTTATGCGCCAGAAAAGCGGGTAACGGCAACGCAATCCCAAACATGGGAGCCACCAGCGCGGCGGCATGAAATGCACCGGGCTGACGCGCCAGGAAGAGCGTCAAAATCGCGCCGCCCATCGAATGAGCCAGTGCATAGCGCTGCTGATAATGACGGCTCACAATCTCTTTGAGATAAAGCGTTTCGAGGTCATCAACATAATGGCTGAACTCCACCACATGCCCGCGGTGAGAGTCATCCAGCAGACGATCCGATCGCCCCTGACCGCGATGATCGAGCACGATCACATCAAAGCCGCAGTGAAAAAGATCGTAAGCCAGTTCGGGATACTTAACGTAGCTTTCGATGCGCCCCGGCACGATAAGGATGACGCGTTTATGTTGCGGTGAAATGAACCGGACATAGCGCAATGTCAGGTTTCCAACGCCAGTGAATTCACACTCTTCACGGCTGTGCCAGAAATCAAGCAGTGGACCAGTAGCAAAGGCGGCAAAGGCCTTTTCGCGTCGCAGCCAGCTTGCCCTGTGTTGCTTCATCCGCCCTCCTGATTGCCGGAAAAAAAGAGTCTGAACGGCCGCATGATGTCCATGGCTCTGCGCAGCATTCTGGCGTATTGTGTCACACTTCAGACGAGACCGGGAGTACAACCCATGACCATCGAATGGTGGCTGACCTACCTTCTTACCACCACAATTCTGAGCCTCTCACCCGGCTCAGGCGCGATTAACACCATGAGCACCGGCATCAGCCACGGTTATCGTGGTGCCGTCGCCTCCATCTCCGGGCTGCAGGTAGGGCTCGCGCTGCATATCGCCCTGGTAGGGGTGGGTCTTGGCGCGCTGTTTTCTCAGTCGCTGCTGGCGTTTGAGATTCTGAAATGGGCCGGTGCCGGCTATCTGGTCTGGCTGGGTATTCAACAGTGGCGGGCTGCCGGCGCCATTGATCTCAACGCGATGTCAAAAGCGATGCCGCGTCGTCGCCTGTTTAAACGGGCTGTCATGGTGAACCTCACCAATCCCAAAAGTATTGTGTTTCTGGCCGCGCTGTTTCCGCAGTTTATCCTTCCTCATCAACCCCTTATGCTGCAGTATCTGGTTCTGGGCATAACCACCGTACTGGTGGATATCGTGGTGATGATTGGTTACGCCACCTTAGCGACGCGCATTGCGGGCTGGATCAAAGGCCCTAAACAGATGAAGCTGATGAACCGTATTTTCGGGGGATTATTTATTGCGATTGGCGGACTGCTGGCCAGCGCAAGGCGAATGGCCTGATGTACACCTGCAGCCGCACGACAGAGCATACTGTCGGCGGCCGCATAAAGCCGGTCTGGCGACCTTAGCGTGACAGGATAAGATGAATGCCAAATCCGGCGAACAGTACGCCCGCCATGCCATCCACCCACTTCGCGGCACGCTGATATTTATCCCGCATCCATGGCAAAGCAAAAATTGCGGCGACCAGAGAAAACCATGCAAAGGTTTCGACGCTAATCAACACAAACAATCCCCAGCGCTCCAGCCCACCGACATCGTTACCGATAAATAATGAGAAGACGCTACCAAAATAGATCACCGCTTTGGGGTTAGAGAGATTGGTTAACAACCCTTTGATAAAGCTCATGCCTTTCTTTGGCAGATCGACGACAGGCTCCTGCTGTACCGGCTGCTTATGACGTTGACGCGCGGAACGGATCAGCTGCCATCCCATCCATAACAGGTAAAGCCCGCCACCGACCATGATGATTTGATGCAGCCAGGCCATTTTTTGCAGGATCAAATGCAGGCCCATTAACGCCACCGCTGCCCAGATCATGACCGCCAGCGTAATGCCCAACACACCCAACATCGCTTCTTTGCGCGAACGGCTGGCCGCCGTTTGCGAAACGAAAAAGAAATCCGGGCCGGGGCTCATGAGCGCAACAAGGTGGACCAACGCAATCGTGCCAAACAATATCAACATGGTAATGCCTCTTTACTCTTCATCAAGATGCTCTTTAATCATCAGCAAAAAGGGCTTACCGAAACGTTCGAGTTTACGGTGACCGACCCCATTCACGCTCAACATGTCTGACGCACTGACCGGCATCTGTTCCGCCATCTCCAGCAATGTGGCGTCGTTAAAGACCACATAGGGTGGAATGTTCTCTTCATCCGCTATCGCCTTACGCAGCTTGCGGAGTTTGGCAAACAGCTTACGGTCATAGTTACCCCCGTAGACTTTTGCCGAACTGCTGCTTTTCGGTCTGGTTGTAATGAGCCGTGGTACCGCCAGCATCAGCGGGACTTCACCGCGCAGCACCGGTCGGGCCGCTTCGGTAAGTTGCAGTGCAGAATGCATGGCAATATTTTGGGTGACTAACCCCAGATGAATCAGCTGACGCAGCACACTCACCCAATGCTCATGGCTGTTCTCTTTACCCAGCCCATAAACCGGCAGCTTGTCGTGACCCTGTTCACGGATACGATGATTGTTCGCGCCGCGCAAAACTTCAACGATGTAACCCATGCCAAAGCGCTGGCCGACACGGTAAATACTCGAAAGCGCTTTCTGGGCTTCAACCAGACCGTCATAGCGCTTAGGCGGATCGAGACAGATATCGCAGTTACCACAAGGTTGCTGCCGCCCTTCACCAAAGTAGTTCAGCAGCACCAGACGGCGACAGGTCTGCGCTTCAGCAAAGGCGTTCATGGCATTCAATTTATGCCGCTCTATGTCCTGCAGCGGGCCGGGCTGTTTCTCTTCGAGACATTTACGTAACCAGGCCATATCTGCAGGATCATAAAGCATCATCGCTTCCGCAGGCAGGCCATCACGACCCGCACGGCCGGTTTCCTGATAGTAGGATTCGATATTGCGGGGAATGTCGAAATGGACCACAAACCGCACATTGGGTTTGTTAATGCCCATGCCAAACGCCACGGTGGCGACCACAATTTGCAGATCGTCGCGCTGAAACGCTTCCTGCACGCGGGCGCGCTGCGCGCTGTCGATACCGGCATGATAGGCACCCACGCTGAGACCGCGGCTCTGCAGGCGCGCGGCCGTGTCCTCAACTTTTGCCCGGCTGTTGCAGTAAATGATGCCGCACTTGCCCCGCTGATCCTGTACGTAACGCAGTAACTGTTCGGTGGGTTTGAATTTTTCCACCAGCGTATAGCGGATATTGGGTCGATCAAAACTGCTGATTTGAATCAGCGGGTCCTGCATATGCAGCAGGTTGACGATATCAAGGCGGGTGGTTTCATCGGCGGTCGCCGTGAGCGCCATAACCGGCAGATCGGGAAAGCGCTGACGCATCTGCCCCAGTGCGCCGTACTCGGGCCGGAAATCGTGTCCCCACTGAGAAATGCAGTGCGCCTCATCCACCGCCAGCATCGCAGGCTGCCAGTGTGCCAGGCTTTCCAGGAAGTTATCCATCATCAGGCGTTCGGGCGCAATATAGAGCAACTTTACGCTTCCGTTTCGGCAGTCCGCCATGACGTTTTGCTGTTGCTCGCGGGTCATGGTCGAATTGAGACACGCCGCCGCAACACCATTTGCCAGCAGCTGATCCACCTGATCTTTCATCAGCGAGATCAAGGGCGAGACGACCAGTGTCAGCCCTTCACGCACCAGCGCGGGGATCTGATAGCAGAGTGATTTCCCGCCGCCGGTTGGCATCACCACCAGGCAGTCTCGCCCATTCAGCGCTTCATTGATAATGGCCTGCTGACCGGGACGAAACTGCTGGTAGCCGAAGGTATCCTGTAATACCTGCTGCGCCAACGCTTCCTGATTAAGAACTGCCGAGGTTGCCACTGTGATCCTGACTTGATGGTTAATTAAAATAAATCGTTGAGTGTCACGCCCACACCGACGCGTGTCTGACGATGGTTGTAGTCAATAAGGGATTCGCCATAGCCGCTAAACAGTTGCGTATAGAAACGAACGTGTTGGGTGATCGGATAACTCCAGCCCAGCGTAGCGCCGCCGTAGCCGCTATTCCAGTTATAGTTGCCTTCAACGCTGAAAATACTGTCGCCCATGGCGTAACCTAACTTCGCACGATAATAACCCATGTATTTGGTGATATCGGGGTTGTCGTCATTATTCGCGCTTTCTGAAATACGGAACCAGGGCTTGATCTCGGCCAGGAAGTTACCGTTCTGCGCCATCAGACGAGTATAAACACGATTCCAGCTGCGTGAGGTCGGATCGCTGCGGCCGTTAGACTGATGATTCACACCGACCTCAACGTCACGCAGTGTCCAGCCGGCAAACGAGTAATCGGTCGCCCAGCCCAGGAAAATCTGTGGCTCATAGTTCGTCTCACGGAAAGGCGACGACTCTTTTTTATTGGATAACTGCCACCATGAGCGCTGAGTATAAGACGCCGCTAATACGGAGTTGTCACCGACAATGCCACGCCACAACGGAAATGCCAGGCTGAGCTGGAATTTCACTTCATCTTTACGTGCGTTTTTTGCCCAGTTGTAAGAGGAAATCGCCTCTTTATTTATGTCGCTGGTATAGGTGTAAAGCAGATAATTATTTTCGTAAGGATAAAGCACAAACGGGTTGTCGTGCTGCTCCAGCAGGTTGGCAATGATGCTGCCTCGCACCTGCGGTGCATCGTGAACATGTTTAATTGTGGCTTCGTCCGCCTGCGCCAAAGCAGGAAGTAACATTGCCGCCAGCAAGGCGCGATGCTTACGCATAGGATTCTCCGATGAAAACTGCGTATTCATAAAAGCGAATGGGTGTTGTAAAAAGCAGGACATTCTACACACAAAAGTGGGTGAACATCAGCGCTGATTTCCTAAACTGGAAACCCTGTCGAGCGAAGCATAGAATAAACATCTTATTAACATCTACAGTTCAATTACCAGCTGTTCAGGACTAAACACCATGTCATCCGTGCTATTGACTCAGCAGGACGCTCGCCGCCTCGTCGGTGAAATTTTTATTTATCACATGCCGTTTAATCAGGCGCTGGGTCTGGAACTGGATCGTCTGGAACCCGATTACGCAGAAATCAGTTTTGCCAACAAAACCATGCTGGTGGGCAATGCCGCCCAGCACATTCTTCATGGTGGTGTAACAGCAGCGGTACTGGATGTCGCCGCGGGCATGGTGTGCGTGAGCCATGCCTTGACACGTGATGAGCAGATAAGTGAAGACGTGCTGCGCCAGCGACTGTCCCGTATGGGGACGATTGATATGCGGGTGGATTATCTCCGTCCCGGACGGGGCGAGCGCTTTATTGCCAGCAGCCGTTTACTGCGTGCCGGCAATAAAGTCTCTGTGGCGCGGGTAGAATTACATAATGAGCAGGGCCTTTACATTGCCACCGCAACCGCGACCTACCTGACCGGTTAAGCGAATCGACGCGTAGCACCGTTCAGGCCCTGCCACGCAGTATCCTGCCTGCCTCAGAACATCGTATTGGTATTCGCTGAGGTCGCCGGTACGGCCTGAATCACATCCCAGTGCTCGACAATTTTGCCGTTTTTCACGCGGAAAATATCCGTAACAGCCTGACCACGATCGTGTTCACCATTGGTCGAGTGAACATGCAGCCATACCAGATCACCGTCGGTTGCACTGCGAACGATGCGCGCTTTTGACTGTGGGTTTTTGCTGAAAAAATCACTGAAAAAGTTAACCAGCGGTGCCTTGCCATTCGGCACCCCGGGATTGTGCTGGCGGTAATCGTCCGCCACGACCCGGGCCGCTTCTGTCACCTTGTGCTGATTGAAAAATTGATTATAAAAGTTGATCACCAGCGCACGATTGGCCTCTTCCACGTTAAGATCGCGGCCTTCTTTCGGTTGCACGGCGTACCCAGCGCTCGCTGTCAGGATACCTGCCGTCAGCAGCAGGGTTTTCAGAAAGGTTGCCATCATTTTTCTCCTTGCTCATTCGTTACAGCGCTAACCGCTCCGCGCCAGAGGATTACTTCATACAGGGTGCCGGGCATGGCCCGGACGCGCCATCAGGTTTTGATATCACACCAGGTCACAAAAATAGACTGTTGTCGCTGCGGATGGTACATTCGCGCAAAATGGATAACAAGACGTCACTTTGTGCTGACTCAGTCACATGAAAGTGACTATTACTACGTGCAGGAACCCTTTCCATGTCTGTGTCATCCCCTAACACATTCAGTTATGAACAGCCTTGCCCCATTCGGGATGTACTTGACCGGATTGGCGATAAATGGAGTTTGCTGATTCTTGAGGCGCTGGCCGAGCGCACGCTGCGCTTCAATGAGCTGCACCGCCATATTGGCGATGTCGCTCGTCAGGTGCTGTCACGAACGCTGAAACGGCTGGAGGTGGACGGCTATATCCTGCGGACTCTTCATCCGGAAGTGCCGCCACGGGTTGAGTACAGTCTGACAGAGTTAGGTCGTTCTTTTCTTAAACCGATGCAGCAACTGATTGCGTGGGCGGATGACAATCATCAGGCCATTTGTCTTTCCCGCCAGCGTGCCCGTGAGCAGGACAAAGCCTGACCCTGCCTGTTGCCAGATCGGGCTACAGACATGACGGGGACTGCGGTAACATTGCGGCCCTCTGTCACGCCGCTTTCTCTCAGTGACTTTTGGTACAGAACGAACTTTCAGGATGATTTATGGATACCCAGCAAACCCGTCAGGGAATAGGTTTTGCGCTTGGCGCTTATTTCATATGGGGCATTGCACCTGCCTACTTCAAATTAGTTAAAGCCGTCCCTGCGACTGAAATCATGACGCACCGGGTAATCTGGTCAGCCTTGTTTATGCTGCTGTTGATTACGCTTAGCCGCAGTTGGGGGCAGGTCAGAAGCGTCGTGCGCCAACCCAAAAAGGTCTTGCTACTGGCGCTGACCGCCGTCACGGTGGGCGGTAACTGGCTGCTGTTTATCTGGGCGGTGAATAACCAGCATATGCTAGAAGCCAGTCTGGGCTATTTTATTAACCCTTTGATTAACGTTGTGTTTGGTATGGTTTTCCTGCGCGAACGTTTTCGTCGCCTGCAGTGGCTGGCTGTGGCGCTCGCTACCGCTGGCGTCCTTTTGCAGCTATGGCAGTTTGGTTCGGTGCCGGTGATTGCATTAGGCCTGGCCTTCAGCTTTGCGTTTTACGGCCTCATGAGGAAGAAAATTCAGGTCGATGCCCAGAGCGGTATGCTGATTGAAACGCTGTGGCTGTTTCCGCTGGCCGCGCTGTATTTATTTGGTTTTGCAGACAGCAGTACCAGCCATCTTACCGCCAATCCCGCCAGCCTGAATCTGTTGCTGATCGCCGCAGGTATTGTGACCACCATTCCGCTGATGTTCTTTGCCGCAGCCTGTGCCCGGCTGCGCCTGTCGACGGTTGGCTTCTTTCAGTATCTTGGCCCAACGCTGATGTTCTTACTGGCGGTGCTGTTTTATGGCGAGACCATCACGCCGGATAAAATGCTGACGTTTGGCTTTATCTGGCTGGCATTGCTGGTCTTCATTCTGGATGCCGTCGTGTTTTCAGCGCGGGGCCGACTGCGCAAAGCGTGAAAGAAAACGCGCCATTGCCGGGCCGGTCAGGAGAATGGTGAATAACCGCAGGGTTTGCATCGCCATCACAAACGCCATATCCACTCCGCTTCCGGCCGCAATGATCGCCACGGTGTCCAGGCCACCTGGACTGGTGGCGAGATAGGCGGTCATCAGGTCAATATGGAGTACGCGCGTCAACATCCACGCCAGTCCGCCACACAGCAGCATCAGGCCGAAAATGGACAGCAGCATTTGCGGCAGGGTGCTCAGCGCCAGTTTGAAAATGGGTCGGGTGAAGCGCAGCCCGACGCTCCAGCCGATCAGGGCGTACGCCAGGGCAAGCAGCCATTCAGGCATCTGAAGCACGGCTGTTCCGGTAGCGTGCAGCGTAGCGCCAATCAGCGCAGGCACCAGCAACGCGCCGGACGGAATGCGTAACCAGGGGCCCAGCCAGGCGCTGCCGATCACCAGGCAAATCGTCAGCAGAAAACCGCTGTTCAGTGCAGGAAACCACACCAGTGATCCCGCATGAGCGCCATCGCCCAGGCCGATGCGAGCCACCATTGCTGCCGCGCCCGCCACAAACAGAACGCGCAGATACTGCATAAAGGCGACCAGACGCACATCCGCGCCGAATTCTCCCGCCATCGCCACCATGGCAGAAGCACCACCAGGTGACGATCCCCACGCGCCGGTCGGGCCGGGAAGCTGACTAAACCGAACCAGCAAAAAGCCCGACACACCGCTGGCCGCCAGAGTCAGCAGCAGTACCGCTACCACGACGGGCCAGTCCTGTAACAGCGGCGTTAAAATGGACGGTGACAGGCTCTGTGCAATCATACAGCCCAGTACCGCCTGCGACAGCAGGAACAGCCGCTTGTGGATGCGCAATGTGGCACCGGATAACCCCATCATCACGCCCACAATCATCGGGCCCAGTAACAGGGCGGCCGGAACATGAAAATACTGGAAGAGCGCGCCAAGTAATACCGATGCGACCAACAACAGTAACCACTGCACGCGCAATGAAAGAGAGGCCATAAAAGTTAATTTTTTGTGAAAATGGAGCGGGTAGATTACGCAGAATTGTGCCAGCAGGCCAGCGAAATGGGCCGGTTGGACCGGCCCTGACAGACGATTACAGCCAGTTCTTGCGTTTGAAATAAAGATAAGGCGCCAGACCGGCAAGCATCATCAGACAAATCGCACCGGGATAGCCAAAGCTCCATTTCAGTTCAGGCATAAACTCAAAGTTCATGCCGTAGCTGGAGGCCACCAGCGTTGGCGGCAGGAAAACCACGGAAACCACCGAGAAGATCTTGATGATGCGGTTCTGCTCGATATTAATAAAGCCCATCGCCGCCTGCATCAGGAAGTTGACCTTCTGGAACAGGGACTCATTGTGAGGCAGCAGCGATTCGATATCCCGCAGGATTTCGCGCGCCTGCTCCAGTTGATTGCCTGGCAAACGGGCTTTTCGTACCAGGAAGTTAAGCGCTCGCTGCGTATCCATCAGGCACAGGCGCACTTTCCAGCCGATATCTTCCAGCTCAGCTAACCGCGACAGCGCCTGATCGTACTCCTCGCCCTGCTGACCTTCCATAATCACGCGGCTAAGCTTTTCCAGCGCGCTATAGATGTTTTCAATCTCATCCGCCAGCTGTTCAATTTTGGTCTCAAACAGGTCGAGTAGCAGCTCGTAGGCGTTACCGTCAATCAGCGTCTGGTTGCGGGCTCGCATGCGGTAAAGACGAAAGGCAGGAAGCTCCCGCTCGCGCAGTGTATATAAGCGTCCTTCGCGAATCGTAAAGGCGACCGTCGAGTTGCCGGCATGATCTTCGGCATCTTCAAAAAAGAAAAAGGAGTGGATGTGCAGGCCATCTTCATCTTCGAAGAAACGCGCTGAGGCTTCGATATCTTCCAGCTCAGGGCGCGTGGCCAGGCTCTGCCCCAGCTCGGACTGAACACGGTCGCGCTCGCCTTCCTCAGGCTCGACCAGGTCAACCCACACTGACGTGGTCAGTTTATCGCTTTCTTCTTCCAGTTCCAGACGCGTCAGGCGACTGTTATCAAGTTTAAATGCGCTCAGCATAGCAAGACTCCCCATTGCAGACTTTATGGGACAACGCTGTAAGGCGGTCGGAACAGATAACCGCGAACCTGAACACGGAGAAACGATAAATCAGTGCTGACTCGTGCGACGGATCAAAAAGGGAGGTCGCTGATAACCGCTAAGGCTACCAGCGTAATGAGATAGCCTTAGATGTTATTCCTGAAAACCAGGTTAATGAGCCAGCATCGACTGGGCGTGTCCAAGGCATTGTCCTCTCATGATAATAGTGCGCGCATGTTACGCTGAGACGAAAAAGTCGTCAACCGGCGGCTAGACGGTTTCCAGTTTGGCGTAGGCAGCCACCAGCCACTTGATCCCCTGCCCCTGAAATGCCACCTGAAGGCGGCTGTGTTCCCCGCTACCTTCCAGATTCACGATGGTGCCTTCACCAAACTTCGCGTGACGAACGCGCTGTCCCAGAGAGAACCCCGTGTCGCTTTTGCTGATCGGTGTGCCCATGCGCTGATGGCTGACTGGCCGCGTAACGCTGGCGCGTAACCGGACTTCTTCAATACAGTCTTCGGGCAGCTCACCGATGAATCGCGAGGGGCGATGGTAAACTTCTTTTCCGTACAGACGGCGGGTTTCCGCGTACGTCAGCGTCAGTTTCATCATGGCACGTGTGACGCCAACGTAAGCCAGGCGGCGCTCTTCTTCCAGCCGTCCACCTTCGTCCAGCGCCATCTGGCTGGGGAACATGCCTTCTTCCATGCCGACGATAAATACCTGACTGAACTCCAGCCCTTTCGCAGAGTGCAGCGTCATCAGTTGCACCGCATCCTGCCATTTGTCCGCCTGCCCTTCGCCGGCTTCCAGCGCGGCATGCGACAGGAAGGCCTGAAGCGGCATCAGGTCTTCATCTTCATCCTGATAGCTAAACTGGCGCGTGGCTGTCACCAGCTCCTCAAGGTTTTCGATACGCGCCTGGCCCTTTTCACCCTTTTCCTGCTCGTACATCAGCCACAGACCGGAATCCTTGATGACCCGATCGGTCTGTACGTGCAGTGGCATTTCGGCGGTTTCGCTTGCCAGTGAATCCACCAGCTCACAGAAACGTTGCAGGGCAGAGGCGGCACGGCCGGCGAGCGCGCGTGACTGAAGGAGTTCACGCGTTGCCTGCCATAAGGTGATCTGCTGTTCGCGGGCCGTCTGACGCACCACATCCAGCGTACGATCGCCCACGCCACGTGTGGGCGTATTGACCACGCGCTCGAAAGCCGCATCGTCGTTGCGGTTGGCTATCAGACGCAGATAGGCCAGCGCGTCTTTAATTTCCTGGCGCTCGAAGAAGCGCATGCCGCCGTAAATCCGGTAGGGCATACTGGCCTGCAGCAGGGCTTCTTCCAGCACGCGCGACTGGGCGTTACTGCGGTAAAGAATCGCGCAATCGGCCAGCGCATTGCCATTTTCCATCCAGGCTTTAATGCGATTGACGACAAAGCGCGACTCATCCAGCTCGTTGAAGGCGCAGTAAACCGAGACCGGCTCGCCATCGCTGCCATCGGTCCACAGCTCTTTGCCGAGTCGGCCATTATTATTGGCAATCAGGGCGTTAGCGGCTTTCAGAATCGTGTTGGTGGAGCGGTAATTCTGCTCAAGACGAATGGTATCGGCACCGGGAAAATCCGTCAGGAAGCGCTGAATATTTTCAACCTGCGCCCCGCGCCAGCCATAGATGGACTGATCGTCATCACCGACGATAATGACTTTGCTGCTGTCGCCCGCCAGCATACGAATCCAGGCATACTGAATGTTGTTCGTATCCTGAAATTCATCCACCAAAATATTGCTGAAACGCTCACGGTAGTGATTCAGGATAGGGGGCTTGTTTAACCACAGTTCATGGGCCCGCAGCAGCAACTCGGCAAAATCGACCAGCCCGGCACGATCGCAGGCTTCCTGATAGGCCTGATAAATGCGCAGCCAGGTCTGTTCTACCGGGTTGCCATAGCTTTCAATGTGCTTCGGCCGTAAACCTTCATCTTTCTTGCCGTTGATGTACCACATGCCCTGACGCGCAGGCCACTGCTTCTCATCCAGGTTCATCGCCTTAATCAGGCGTTTGAGCAGGCGCAGTTGATCTTCACTGTCGAGGATTTGGAAATCCTGCGGCAGGCCCGCGTCGAGATGATGCGCACGCAGCAGACGGTGCGCAAGGCCGTGAAACGTGCCAATCCACATACCGCCCTGACTGGTGCCGATCAGGTGCTCAATACGGTGACGCATCTCTGCCGCCGCCTTGTTGGTAAAGGTCACCGCCATAATGGAATAAGGTGAACAGTTTTCAACGGACAGCAGCCAGGCGATGCGGTGCACCAGAACGCGTGTTTTTCCACTGCCCGCGCCCGCCAGCACCAGCAGGTTGCTGCGCGGTGCCGCAACGGCAGCACGCTGTTTGTCATTCAACCCGTCGAGCAGTTCAGAAACGTCCATAAGCACCAATAAGTCAGAGAATGCGAAGCATAAGACTGGATAAATTCACAGCCATTATAGCAGCGAGGTCAGTGATGCCAACTGTGAAATTTCAACGTGGGGCAGAAGACGGGCATCGTCAATGTGCATCAGATTCCCCTCACGCAGGTTAATCCAGCAGGCTTGCATGCCATAACGTAACGCGCCTGCCACATCCGTAGTGAGATCGTCACCGACGTGAAGAATACTGCCCGGGGCGATATTCAGGCGTTGCGCGGCAAGGTGATACATATCCTGCCACGGCTTCGCGCGCCCGTCTGGGCCAGCACGCAGTGAAAACTGGAAGTAGGCTGACAGGCCGAGCTTTTCAGGCTGCGCGTTACCATTCGTAATCGCTACCAGCGGGACTTTTTTCGCCAGCGCTTTCAACGTGTCATGGGTTTCCGCCGGCATCGCCACCTGGCTGCGCCAGTGATGGAACACCTCCATGATCTGGGCGGCGCCCGCTGTCGCGTCTGCTGCCGTTAAGCCCGCGTCAGTCATAAGCAGCTCTATCGTACGACGGCGCCATTCTGTCACATCGTGATAAATGTCAGGTTCACGAAGTCGCAGTTGATTGCGCAGCGTCGCCACATCATCCGGCGTCACGTCACGCAGTGCAGGATGAAAAGCCTGCAGAGCGGCATGCGATGCTTCTGTGGTTTTACGTATGACCGGATAGTTGTCATACAGCGTGTCGTCTAAATCAAAGGTGATCGCTTTGATGGCACGCAGCGGGCGATAGAACTTCATTCACTCTTTCCTCGTTTGGCGCGGGGATGCGCAGCATCATACACCGAAGCCAGGTGCTGGAAATCAAGGTGGGTATAAATTTGCGTCGTCGACAGGTTGGCATGACCAAGGAGTTCCTGCACCGCGCGCAGATCGCCACTGGATTCCAGCAGATGGGTTGCAAAGGAGTGACGCAGCTTGTGCGGATGAATATGGCTGTTCACGCCCTGTTTAATGCCCCATTCGGCAAAACGTTTTTGAACATTACGGGCAGAGATGCGCTTGCCCCGGCTGGAGAGAAACAGCGCATCATCGTCGGCGTTAAAGGCGAGACGGTGCGGCAGCCATTGCTGTATCCAGTTGACCGCCGTGCGTCCAATCGGTACGCGCCGCTCTTTATTGCCTTTTCCTGATACCCAGACTTCTCCCGCCTCAAGATCAACATGTCGGCAGTCCATATTGACCAGTTCGGACAGGCGAAGCCCTCCGCCGTACATCACTTCCAGCATGGTACGATCGCGTATTGCCAGCGGATCGTTAAGATCGATTTCCAGCAGTTGATTAACTTCATCGACGTCGATATTTTTGGGCAGATGGCGGCCATTACGCGGTGTGGCAATGCCTTTCGCCGGGTTGGCGGGCAGCATGTCCTGGCTCACCTGCCAGTCAAGAAAACTGCGTAGCGCCGAAAGCCGTAGCGCCAGACTGCTGGCGGCCAGGCCTGCCCGACGGCTGCGGGCAGCCATACTGCGTACCATGGCGGGATCGAGTTGCGACCATGCGCCGACCTTCATTTCATCGGCGATGCTCACCAACGCCTCTAGCTGGCGCGCATAGCTGCTCAGCGTTAACGGGCTGAGCTGGCGCTCAACCTTCAGGTAGCGCAGAAATCCGTCAACGGCCTCCTGCAGCACGCTGCTCATGCGCGCTCCACCCAACGTTCCAGTAATTCCGGCATCATCTGCGAAAGATGCTGTAGCAGTAAGGTTCCCATGCCCGACTGATAATGCAGGCTGTCGCGACTGCTGAACATGATGATGCCGAGTTCACCCTGTTCGCCCATCAGTGACATGGCCACCGAGCCGATGGCTTTCGCCTGGGGCAGCAGTAGCAGCAGTTCGGGGCCATTAATACTGCCGAGATAGTGCTGTTCATTACCGAAGCGCTGAATGCGCAGCGGTTCAAAGGCCTGGCGCGCCAGGCCAAGCTGCACAAAATCAGAGGGCGCACCCAGCCGCCACTTATCGTTAAACAGGCGGATATTGGCCCCGGCCAGGCCCAGCTCACGCGCCCAGCGATGCAAGCGGTTCAGCATATCCTGCAGTGAACTCGCGGCGGCAAGATGGCTTTGCAGTGCAAGCAGGCGGGCAAAAAGTTGCTGGTTCGCCGTGGCCTGCTCCATCAGCAAGGTGATTTCTTCTTCCAGCCGTTGAATATGGTTGCGCTGGCGCGCCATGTGCCATTCCACCAGCGAAACGCTGCCGCGAACCGGATGCGGTACGGCCATCTGTTCGACCTGGCGCGCATTACGCATAAAGAAATCAGGATGCTGTCGCAGATAATCACTGACGGCCTCATCGTCCAGCAGAGGTGTGTTTTCCACCTGCTCTTCGACATTTTTCATAAGTGAATAAACCCATCGTAGACATGTGTGGCCGGGCCGGTCATAAACAGCGGCTGTCCGGCACCTTTCCAGGCGATGTGTAACGTACCGCCTGGCAAATCAACGCGCACTTTCTGGCTCAGAATCCCCTGCTGAATGCCACAGGCCACCGCTGCACAGGCACCGCTGCCGCACGCCTGCGTTTCGCCCGCACCACGTTCGTAAACACGCAACCGGATATGTTCAGGGTTGATGATTTCCATAAAGCCAACGTTGACGCGCTCAGGAAAACGCTCGTGGCTTTCCAGTATCGGTCCCAGCAGCTCGACCTGTGCGGTTTTGGTGCTTTCGACCTGAATCACGCAATGGGGATTTCCCATGGAGACGGCACCAAACATGACCGTCTGCTCCGCCACGCGAAGCAGGTACAGGTTTTCAGCCTTGTTAGCGCGGAAAGGCACCTGCTGGGGCTCAAAATTGGGCTCCCCCATATTCACGCGGACCAGCTCGTCGGGCGTAACGCTGAGCACCATTCTGCCCGCCTGGGTGCTGACGCGAATGTCGCTTTTATTGGTCAGGCCTTTCAGCTGGACAAAGCGGGCAAAACAGCGCGCCCCGTTACCGCATTGCGCCACCTCGCTTCCGTCCGCATTGAAAATACGGTAGTGGAAGTCAAGATCGGGATCATAAGGCGGTTCGACGATCAGTAGCTGATCAAAACCCACCCCTAAATGGCGATCGGCCAGCCGGCGGATCAGTTCCGGCGAGAAAAAGACGTTTTGCGTCACAGCATCCACAACCATGAAATCGTTGCCGAGACCGTGCATTTTGGAGAACTGCATTTTTTGCTCCGCCGGATACGCCATAAGAATTATTTCATTTGTGAGCTTGAATCACCGGTCACCAGACCGCCCACATCCGCTTTAGAGGCCTCGGCTTTCTGCTTTTGCGTGGGCGCTGACGTGGGCGCGGCTTGTTTTGGCGTTTCCTGCGGTGGGAAGTAGAGCGGTCCTTTCAATCCACAGCCTGCAAGGCTTGTTAATGCCAGTGTCATTGCTAACAGGCTTATCGCTTTCTTCATTCTTTATGCTCTTCATGTCCTGTGTCCTGGATGCTTATCATCGCAGTTGAAGTTGGAAAAGCAACAGGAAATCCCAGCAATTCACGCAAGCCTTGTGGCAGGCCCTGGCAGAGCGCCACAAGCCTCCGGCAGAACTCAGTGCATCTGATAGCGTGGTTGATAGTCGTTGTTGTCGTTATCGGGCTGTGAGGCGCACAGCGCCGTTAATGTCTGATTCCTGAAGGGAATCACCTGATAACGGTCGCCCACATTCACGATTTGGTAAAACTGCGGCAGGTTGAAATTGATAAAGCTTGAGCCGTAGGTAAAACGATCGTGTGACGACGAGTAAAAACGGCTGACATCCCGCACCAGCTCTTCTTTGCTGCCTTCACAGTGGTGGTAGACCTCAACGCGGTTACTTTCATCCAGGATATAGATATTGAAGCCGCGATCGTCAGTGGTGTCTTCAAAGAAGAACTGAATGATCCCTTCGCTGGCGTAGCCATTGACCACCGGCGGCAAAGGCGTCTGATTGGACTCAACCTTGATCGACAAACCGTGCAGCTTGTTATTGGATATGGCGCCATAGAACTCAACGGCGTTTTCCAGTTTCTGCACCGAAACCCCCATGCGTTCAAAGAACAGACCCCAGGTCTGGCCGGCCATGCGTAATGCCTTGAACCGGCCCGGCTCCTGACGCGTACTGGAAAGGCGCAGTTCAATACATTCAGACACCAGTTGCTGCACACGGGTACGAATCAAGCCGCGCAAATGCTGGCTATAGCAGAAAACCTCCACCGTATCTGGCGGTGAGGCATCCTGATGCATTTTACCCAGGATGGTCTTCAGCCCTTCTATCATCGCCTGCTCGCCACTAAAGTGCAGCGTACGCACTTCATTCCATGAGTTACGGTACAGCAGGTCAATGCTGCCAATTAAACATTGCTGCTGCTGGCCAAAGCTGAAGACATCGAGCTTACGGAAATCAAAATGCACCACCTGGTTACGGAACGCCGAGGTCGGATCGTGCTCAAGGTTAACGATGATCGCCAGGTGACGAATTTCGCAGGGGCTGTAGAGCGCTTTGGGCGTGGGTGCAGGCAGGCGCAGCGGGAAATGGCTGGAGACATCATCAACCAGCTCCTGCAGGCGCGCCAGATCACACAACTCGTTGCCTTTGATATGCAGACGGGTTTTGCTGGTCAGCAGACCATTGAACCATGCCCAGGCCACCAGCTTATTGAGATAGCGATTATATTCCAGCGGCTGGTGACTGATGATCGAGCTCATATCCGGCGCCTGATTATACAGATACCAGCCTGGACGATTGGCGCGGCCCGCCGGCACATGAATAAAGGTCAGGTTGGATTCGGACAGGTCGGGGGAAATCTGCGGATTAACCAGCGTCACCTTGCCCGGCAAAGCCTCAAAGGCAGCGTACAATTTACGGGTCAGCACGCCGATATCCTGCGGGCTGGCACTGACGCTTAAATTGTTGCGGCGGGCAAAGCGGATAAGATTGCGATAGCTTTGCATCATGGCATCGAGCAACTCATTATGCGCTTCGCGGACGCGTTCGATTTTCCATTCGGCACGGTTGTCCAGAATGGCGAGCTTTTCATCGTCCCAACCCCAGGATTTCACCAGCTGCGACAGAATTTCACGACGCCAGCCGCTACGTTGCTGATGGTCATCCGTACTGAGTTTTTCGCATACTTTCAGATAGAAGCAGCGGCGTACTAAATCGAGCCGCGGCTGATCGTCGATACTGGTGAGATAATGCGTAACGCGCTCCAGCATCATGCAGTAAGGATCCAGACCGAAACAGACGATCTCGCCATCGTGCAGTCGCTGTTTGATGTCCATCGCCAGCAGTTTAGTGTCCGGGTATTCCCAGCTGTAGGCTTCAAGCAGCAGCGTTTTCAGGACTGCTTTGTAAGGTGAGTCGATACTTTTATACAACTGCCACAGGCTGGCACCAAAATACTCTTCCGCTGACAGGGTACTGAGGCCGCCTAAATCAAGCCACTCGTTGGGCGTGAGCACGCCTTTCGCGTAGAGCGACATCACATAGTCATCATAGTGATGCTCTTCTTCGCCCGGCACCATATTCCACAGGATACGTTTACCTGCCATGCGCACGGCTGTGCGGTAGAACTCGTCCAGCAGCAGTATATGCTGAGTGGAACCGCAGTCCTCACCGCCAAGATTCCCGCTTTCGTTATGGCGGAAGCGGTTTTCATCGATCAGGAAGAAGCTGACTTCGATGCCCATGGAGGCGCACCATTTTTGCAACAGCGCACATTTGCGCTGCAGATTGAGGCGCTCTTCATTATCCAGCCAGGATTGATGGCACACCCAGATATCCAGATCGGACACGCTGTTTTGTCCAACAGAGGAGGTACTGCCCATCGAGTAAATACCGGTAATGGGCAGTTCGCCTTTTGGCGCGTCAACCAGGGTAAGTTCTTGCTCGCCTGTTAACTCGGCCAGTAGCTGAAGTTGGTTTTCATCAGGCGTGAAGACGTTGATGCCATGTGGAACGTTACCTTTGAGGTAACCCGGCATCAGCGGATGTTGATAATGTAATAAGATTGGCAGCAGACTGTAGACTCGCTGAAAAGCGGGTCCCATTGCAGCCAGCGCGCGATCTACGCGCAGCTGGTTAATTGCATCCAGTCTCTGTTTCAGTGTCTCAATATAGAGGTACAAGACGTTTCGCCTGGTTGTCCTGGAGTTAAGCACCCTGCTTCCGCTCTCTGCCACTTATTATAAAGATGTCGTGCAGATTATTGCTGGAAACGTGATCAATCTATCACTCGCCGGATTGACCGTAAAGAAAGTTACGCTACCGCTATTTTAGCACGGTTTCGTCTACTTTTCGCACACCCAACGAGCGGCCTGCGATTACTGCCTGATATCTCAGGTTTAATCTGCGGGCGGTTCTTTTCAATCCGTTGAAACTGACAGCCTTCCCTCAACGATGATAGGATATTCGATGAACGATCTAAATGGTTAACGGCATGTTAAACAAAATTTTCAGAATTGCTACACGACAAAGCCCTCTTGCCATGTGGCAAGCACAATATGTACAGCAGCGTTTGATGAGCGCCCATCCGGGTTTGCAGGTTGAACTGGTGCCCATGGTGACCAAAGGCGACATCATCCTGGATACGCCGCTGGCTAAGGTGGGCGGTAAGGGGCTGTTTGTCAAAGAACTTGAGCAGGCGATGCTGGAGAACCGTGCCGATTTGGCCGTGCATTCGATGAAAGATGTGCCCGTAGCGTTCCCGGCAGGACTGGGCCTGGTCACCATTTGCCAGCGTGATGACCCACGCGACGCCTTTGTCTCAAATCATTACGCGTCGATTGACGATCTTCCTCATGGCGCGGTGATTGGTACGTCCAGCCTGCGCCGTCAGTGTCAGATCAGTGCACGCCGTCCCGACCTGGTCATTCGCTCGCTGCGCGGCAATGTCGGCACGCGGTTAAGTAAGCTTGATGCTGGCGACTATGACGCCATTATCCTTGCCGCCGCCGGCCTTAACCGCCTGGGGCTGGAAGCGCGAATTCGCCAGCTACTGCCGGCTGAAATTTCACTGCCAGCCGTCGGCCAGGGTGCGGTGGGCATTGAATGCCGCCTGGATGACAGCACCTTAATTGGGTTACTACAGGCACTGAATCATGATGATACGGCTGTCTGTGTCAAAGCTGAGCGCGCCATGAATACCCGTCTGGAAGGCGGCTGTCAGGTACCTATCGGCAGTTTTGCGGTGCTGAATGGTGATGAGCTCTGGCTCCGGGGTCTGGTTGGCGCGCCGGACGGCAGTACCGTTGTAAGCGGCGAGCGCCGCGGGCCACGGTCTCAGGCCGAGCAGATGGGAATCTCGCTGGCCGAAGAACTGCTTAACAACGGCGCGCGTGAAATTCTGCACGACGTTTATCAGGGACAACCCCCCGTATGACGATTCTGGTCACGCGCCCGGAACCCGCAGCGGCAGAGCTGGTCTCCCGACTGCACGCCCAGGGTAAACAGGCGTGGAGCCTGCCCCTGATCGAATTCGCGCCGGGAGCTGACCTGCCCTCATTACCGGCTTCGCTAACCACGCTGCGCCGGGGCGATATGGTCTTTCTGCTCTCGCAGCAGGTTATCCACTATACACAGCATGCTGTCAAAGCATGGCCCGCAGACCTGGACTATTATGCAATTGGTCGCAGTACCGCGTTAGCGTTTCATACAGTGAGTGGCTTACAGGTGACCTGGCCTCATGCACAGGAAACCAGCGAGGCGCTGATCAAGCTGGCCACGTTGCAGCAGGTGTCAGGTAAACGCGCGCTTATCCTGCGTGGCAATCAGGGCCGCGAACTGCTGTCAGAAACGTTGACGGCACGGGGCGCGCAGGTCTTCTATGCCGAGTGTTATCAGCGCTGCCAAAAACATTATGACGGTGCAATCGAAGGCCGCCGCTGGCGCGATCGTCATGTTTCTACGCTGGTCGTCACCAGCGGCGAAATGTTGCATCAACTGTATTCGCTGTTCCCCGAGGTTGATCGCGAGGAATGGCTGCTCCGCTGCCGACTGATTGTCGTCAGCGAACGTTTGGCTTCTGTGGCCGCCAATCTTGGTTGGCAGGATATTCACGTAGCCGAAGGTGCCGATAACGATGCGCTACTGCGCGCGTTATGTTGAACTTAACAATGGGATGTGCCAGATATGACGGAACAAAAAGACACCTCCGCCGTGGTTGAAGAAACTACACCAGCGGTTGATCGCGATGCTTCTCTTCAGGAACAACCACCCCGCAAGCAAAAGAACGGCGGCATGGTCCTGGGAGCGGTCGCGATCGTCATCGCTCTGGCGATTGGCGCAGGTTTATACCTGAACGATAAACACCAGGCCGAATTGCAGGCACAAACCAATCAGAGTCTGAGCGAACAGCTTGCCAAGCTACAGCAGCAGGCAAACAGCGATAAACAGCAGCTTTCTCAGCAGCTGAGCACCACAGAAAAAGCGTTAGAGACCGCTCAGGCACAACAGGTGGCTTCTGAGAAAGCGCTGCAGGCGTTGCGCGAAAAGTTAGCCTCCATTTCAGGAAACGACGTGCGCAGCTGGCTGGTGGCTCAGGCAGATTATCTGGTGAAACTGGCGGGTCGTAAGTTGTGGAGCGATCAGGATGTCACCACGGCCGCAGCGTTGCTGAAAAGCGCTGATGCCAGCCTGGCAGATATGAACGATCCCAGCGTCATGAATGTGCGTCGCGCGTTGACGCAGGATATCAGTACGCTTTCGGCTATCTCCCAGGTGGACTACGACGGCATTATCCTGAAGCTTAATCAGCTATCAAACAACGTGGATAATTTACGTCTGGCCGATAACGACAGCGATGACGCGCCGATGGACAGCGACAACGGTGAACTTTCTGGCTCTATTCGCGAATGGCGTCAGAACCTGGTGAAGAGCTGGCACAATTTTATGGATGACTTTATTACCATCCGTCGCCGGGACAACACTGCCCAGCCCTTACTGGCCCCGAATCAGGACGTTTACCTTCGCGAAAACATTCGTTCTCGTCTGCTGATCGCGGCCCAGGCCGTGCCGCGTCATCAGGAGGAGATCTACAAGCAGTCGCTGGAAACCGTCTCAACATGGGTGCGTGCCTGGTATGATACGAACGATGCCTCGACAAAAGCGTTTCTGGCCCAGTTGGATGAACTTAGCCAGCAAGATATCAATATGGATCTGCCAGACAGTCTGGAAAGCCAGCCGTTGCTTGAACAACTGATGCAAACGCGCGTGCGTAACCTGATGGCACAACCCTCTGCCGCCGCAAACCAGCAGGGAGGCTGATCATGCTTAAGGTATTTATCCTCTTTGTCCTGTTGATTGCAGGGATTGTGCTGGGGCCGATGATTGCCGGCCATCAGGGCTATGTGCTGATCCAGACCGACAACTGGAATGTGGAAACCAGTGTGACCGGCCTTGCCATTATCCTGATTATCAGTTTGTTAGTGATTCTGGCGGTGGAGTGGCTGCTGCGTCGCCTGTTTCGGACGGGTGCCCGTACCCGTGGCTGGTTTACCGGACGCAAGCGCCGTCGTGCACAGCGCCAGACACAAAACGCCCTGCTTAAACTGGCAGAAGGTGATTTCAGGCAGGTAGAAAAGCTGCTGTCCAAAGACGCCGACCATGCTGATGTTCCTGTCGCAAACTATTTGCTCGCGGCAGAAGCGGCTCAGCAACGAGGCGACGAAATGCGGGCTAATCAGCATCTTGAACGGGCGGCTGAACTGGCTGGTAATGATGTTATCCCGGTCGAGATTACCCGAACCCGCATCCAGCTGGCGCGACATGAAGATCACGCTGCCCGCCACAGTATTGATCGTTTACTCGAAGTGGCTCCGCGTCATCCGGAGGTCCTGCGCCTGGCCGAGCAGGCTTATATTCGTACAAGTGCCTGGAGCGCCCTGCTCGATATCCTCCCGTCCATGGAAAAAACGCAGATTGGCAGTGAAGAGCACCGCGCTGCACTGCAACAACAGGCCTGGCTGGGTCTGATGAATCAGGCGATGGCCGATCAGGGCAGTGAGGGATTAAAACGCTGGTGGGGAAATCTGAGCCGTAAAACACGCCATGAGACCTCGTTGCAGGTGGCGATGATTGACCATTTGATTGAGTGTGACGATCACGATACCGCTCAGGAGATTCTGCTGGATGGGCTGAAACGTCATTACGACGATCGTCTTGTCCTGTTGATGCCGCGCCTTAAAAGCGGTAACCCGGAAGCGCTGGAAAAAGCGTTACGTCAGCAAATTAAGCAGCATGGTGCCACGCCTTTACTGCACAGCACCCTGGGTCAGTTGCTGATGCGCCATGGTGAATGGCAGCAGGCAGCGGAAGCCCTGCAACAGGCGCTGGCACAGCGCCCCGACGCTTTTGACTACGCCTGGCTGGCGGATGTGTATGATCGTCTGCGCCGTCCGGAAGACGCCGCAAAAATGCGTCGTGAAGGTCTGTTACTGACGCTAAAGAACAATCCCGATGCCTGATCTGTTAAAACCGGGTTCGCCCGGTTTTTTTACGCCCACAGGTTGAGACAAAAAAAACACCTGCCGAAAGCAGGTGTAAAATCAGGTCGGTTTGACAACCGAGAGGTACCCGACTCAACGTGGTGTCTGTTAATCCTGTAAGGCTTTCGCGATACAGGCAGGCAGACAACAGGTACCCAAAATTGGCTCTGCGTCATTCCCAGGTTTATGTAGCCGAAGCAGACATAAGAGGTGGAATGAGCATCTACGCGTTAATTATTGCATAATCCATGCCAGTTGCGCTTTTTATTTTTTTATTAAATTAAAACAAGGAATTAGCAATAAATAATTTTATCACTCTTTGCGCGCTGCCTGGGAATTGTCGGGATAATGCGACACAGCACTCGCTTTACGTCGCAAATAAGCGACACGTAAAGTAAAGGCGCGTCAACTTCATTTAAAACAATGAGTTATGCGTCTCAATTCTGCGACAACCGCGTAATCCCTGTTTCCGCAGAACTACCGTAAGCAAATCAGGCTGGACAGACGAGCAATAGCGCCGCTTACGGCGGAAACGCAAACCAAATTTCTTTCTCACCACATCTGACCAGAAACCGCTCTCACAGATGCACGTCTCCCTTTCGGCAAGACGATAAACCTGTTTGTGCAGACCGTTCTGGTGAGAGAAGACTATGCTTCCTGTGCAGGTTTTTGCATTCGCAACGTTGCCTCGCTTCGCCCGGCACAAACCGCCTTCGGTGGTCTTCACCCTCTTTTGTTCGGACGAAAAAAAACCTGTCTTCTCAGACAGGTTTCTAAAAATGGTCGGCGAGAGAGGATTCGAACCTCCGACCCACTGGTCCCAAACCAGTTGCGCTACCAAGCTGCGCTACTCGCCGATTTTTTTAATTTGTTTTGCCTGGTGCGAAGAGAGGGACTTGAACCCTCACGTCCGTTAAGACACTAACACCTGAAGCTAGCGCGTCTACCAATTCCGCCACCTTCGCGTATCCCAGCAAAATCTGGGGTGGCTAATGGGACTCGAACCCACGACAACTGGAATCACAATCCAGGGCTCTACCAACTGAGCTATAGCCACCACTGTACTGAATGTTGTAAGTCAAACCTACAGCATTTAAATCTTTCTACCTAACGCGGTACTGATACCACCGAAGCTCATACGCACAAACTAAATGGCGCGCCCGACAGGATTCGAACCTGAGACCTCTGCCTCCGGAGGGCAGCGCTCTATCCAGCTGAGCTACGGGCGCGTAGCGCCGTTGCGGATGTGCATACTAGAGATAAGCGCCCATCCTGTCTAGTGCTTTTTAAAGAAAATAGCGCGTTTGATTACGCTTTGTGCATTTCGTCGACAAATAACGCATTTACGCCTGTGCGGACGCGAAATTCTGGCATTAATCAGCGATATCACAGATCGCCACGCCAGTGATAACCCAAGTATTTCACCAGCTTTAACTGCCTGCGCAAGCGACTGGGCTGCACGAGCAAGCGATAGAGCCACTCCAGCCCCAGTTTTTGCCAGAAGACAGGCGCACGCTTTACGTGTCCCGTAAAGACATCGTAGGTGCCGCCTACGCCCATATACAGCGCCTCTGGCCACTGCCTCTGGCAATCCGCCATGAAAAGCTCCTGGCGTGGTGAGCCCATCGCTACCGTCACCAGCTTTGCGCCGCTCGCTGCAATGCGGGCACACAGCGCCTCACGTTCAGACGGGACAAAGTAACCGTTCTGGGCACCGACGATGTTGACGTTCCATTGACGACGCAGCTTCGCGCACGTTTCATCTAATACCGCCTCACGGCCACCAATCAAAAACACCGGTGTCCCCTCGCGGCCAGCGCGTTGCATTAAGGCTTCCCACAGATCGGCACCCGCGATGCGCTGCACGGAGGCCTGGGGATATTTCTTTCGAATCGACCGTACAATACTGATGCCATCAGGGTAATTGAATTCGGCCTGCTGGATTTGGGCGCTCAACGCCGCATCCCGTTCAGCACTCAAAACCTTTTCCGCATTAATGGCCACCAACGTACCTGTACGGATACCGGATGGAGGCATCAAAAAATCGACAAACGCTGTCATGCTGTCGAAACCGTACAGGGTGATACCGCGAATCTCGTAGCGTGGTGTACCGGTGTGCGTACTCATATCTTTATTGTTTTTCCCTTTCATACCAGAGGTGCATCAGCGTCAGGATGGGCTATGCAGCGGACGTTCTCTACGGCTGCGAATCAGACCGACATGATTCAGTAATCCGTAAAGCAGTTTCGCTACCGCCAGGCAGGCCGCAAAAATAAGGCAAAAAAACACCACGCGGGAGCCAAATGCATCCAGCCCTTCACGCGCCAGTACAATCATGTTGAATACCGCACCAAAACAAAAACTTTGCAGAATGGCCCCCGTATAGCGATTCGACTCACTGCGTCCGCGCTTATACAAGCTATCAAAGCCTTTAATTATTAAGCCCACAGCCACAGCACCTGGCACTATCGCCCCAATACCGCCCATCACCAGCAGTGAACCGATTAAGGTAGGAGAGATCGCCAGACCTGAATGGTTATTAAGCACCTCCCATGTGAAATAGTTGGCACTGTTGAGGACGGTCAGAGGACGATCGGGCCACAGCCATGACGGGATAAATACATAGAAATCACGCCACATGGGCGCTAAACCCTGAAAATCGATTTTATGGTAATTTTCGAGCAGCAACGCCAGATTTTCCCAGGGCGAAAAAGTGTCCCGGGTCAGATAAAGAAAGGTATAAAACGCTTCTGCGCCCATTACGTCCAGGTTATAGCGTCGCAGCGCCAGCCAGAACATACCGGCAATGGCCATCACGCCAGCGACGGCCAGCATCCATAAGGTTATCCAGCCACGCGTAATTCCGATAAACAGAAACAGCGCAAAAGCGATGATGATATTGGCACGCGTCCCGCCAACCAGCGCATAGGTCAGCAAGCCAAAACTGACGGTGACAATCAGAAAGAGCAGCCAGTTACGGCGTGTAGGATGTAAAAAATACGGGATCAACATCGCCGGAATAAAGAAATAGAAAAAGCGCTTCAGAGCGACACCGGAAACCTCACTGGAAAAGATCTGGTTGTAGGCTGTGAGGCGAAATAATAAAAAGCCGTTATGGATGAAAAAAACCGTCACGGTCGCGATGGCGACCAGCGCCAGCAGGCCACAGGTCAAATGCGTCTCCACACGGTTCATCTGTAGCCAGGGCCGGGCAGGTGATGTCGCCATCGGCCTGAGACGGACCTTGTAACTGACAAAGTAAATGACATAAAACGCTGTGGCAGACAGCATCGCCTGCAGTAAAAAATCGGCCGGCACCACCTGAGTGTCAAAACGAAACACCAGAATGCTGGTAAGCGGAAACCCAAAATAAAAGGTCAGCAGAAACAGCAAGGTAAAAAACAGGTGAAAGTTAAATCGTTCCTGTTTCATCTCGCGTACATTCAGCGTGACGATGATCATGAGTGACAGCACGTAGACTAACAGCAGACCACTAAACGCCAGTAGACTCATGAAGGCTCTCCTTCGCAAAGGCGCAACGCCGCCTGCCAACCCACGAGATAGCCCGGCGCCAGAAACGCAACGTGCTGCTTGTCGCATCCCATGAGCTGTCGGCGCGCTTCTGCAACGATAGCAGGCGTCAGCGCATCATCGCTGAACAGGACCGGAAGCTGTTGCGCGGTGACATCACGCCAGAAAGGATTTTTACGCGTCAGCACGAAGGGGATATTGGCTTGAATCAACAAACACAACGTGCCTACGCCCTGCTGCCGCTCGAACATAAAATAGCCTAAATGGCAGCGCGCCAACAATGCCAGATAATCATCGAAGGCCAAATTTTCACGCAGTAACGTTACCTGCCCCTGAGGAAAAAGCCTGTCAGCGGCATTCTGAATCCGGGCAATATACTCATCGTTATTGGGCGGATAGCCAAGCGGCACCGCAATACGCACATTCTGGCCAAACTGCGCCCGAATCGCCTCCAGCCCTTCTGTATGACGATTACTGGCATCGCCTGAATTCCCCAGCAGCACCGTCAGGATGTCATCCGGGCGGGGCGTTATCGCCGCGGTGGGTAAACGGGTTGGAAAGTAAAGTAAGGTGCGCGGTACCGAAGGATGGCGTTGCTGATAATGATACAGATCGCCTTCAGTCGCGAAGACACGTGCAATTCGCCCCTGCGCAATACGACGCAGAAAATAAAACAGGCGGAATTTGAGGCTGCGCGAGTCTTCATATAAATCGGCGCCCCAGACGTGCCAGTACACCTGAGACCGGTGCAGCCTGCCACTCAGTAACGCCAGCCACAGCCAGGGATTAAACTGTCCATGGCAAAAGAAACGCTGCTCGCGCTGTTTAGCCCGGCGTAAAAGTGCTTCAGAGAGCGCTTTCTTGCTGCTAAACGTTTCAATGCGCAATGCATCAAAGCCAATAAGGCTTTCCGGCTGCCTGGTGACCACCATAAAGTGACGCGCCACAGGCGCAGGCAGTTCGGTGCTCATCACGTCATTAAAAAAACGCAACACCGTGAGATTGTGATGGGGAATATCCGATCCCAAAACGTGAATCAAAGTCATTTTCTTCGGCAGTAGAGAATAAAGGCGCCACAGCAGAGCGCGAAATAGGTAATGTACGTGAACATATAGGCTTGCGCTGCGCCACTGGCACCGTGTAACGGAATCAGCCAACGGGAAAACAGGGTCAGTAACGCAAACTGACTGATTTCCGTCAGCACATAAAAACGTAACGATGCTTTCGCGATGACCAGATAGCCAAAAACATAAGCCCCCACTTTAAAAACATCCCCACACAACTGCCAGACGAACAGATCCCGCATATCATGGAATGCGGCAGAAAACAGCAGGCGGATAGCGATATCCCGCATTATCCACACGATCAGGCTGGCCGCCGCGACAGCCGGCAACACAAAGCGCAATGCCCGTCCGATCTCTCGTGCAATCTCTGTTTTGTTTTCTAACCTGGCCAGCGTGGGCAGCAGCCAGACGCTAAAGGTTGCGGTAATAAACTGCAGGTAAGCATCGGAAATACTGGTTACGCCCTGCCATAAACCGACCTGAGCCCAGCCGTTGTGAGCGGCAAGTTGGTTTCGCATCATGACCCAGGCAACCGGAAGCGTGACGGCGGTGATCAGTGCCATCAGCGTATATTTTGCCAGCTGACGCGCCATCTCAGGCTGCCACTGCGGACGCAGCCAGCTTAAGGGCAGCGGCACACGATACCTGAATATCACCAGGGCAGGAATAACCAGTAATGCCGGCACCATCGCTAAACCGGTTAATGCGCCCGCGTACCCTCCCAGCCCCCAGCACAGCATATAACCGGCTACGCCAGTCACGCTGCCTGTCATCAGCGCCAACGCATTACCCTGTGCATCCCGGTAGCCTTTAATTAAAGCCAGAATGAGATTGGCCCAGGCAATGCCGAACTGCAAAAAAGCAACGATACGGATAACGTTTTGATAGCGATCGTGCCCAAACAAGGCGGTACTGACAGGGGCTGCAGCAAGCAAAAAAACCAGCGCCAGCAGTGTTGAAAAGCCTGTCACCATCGCCGAGGCCGTTCCAACCAGCGCGCGCAACGGCTGCGGTTGCTGGCGATATTGCGCGACAAAGGTTGTGACGCCGTTGAAAATCCCGGCCCCCGCCAGAACGCCCAGCACCGTGATCAACTGTCGAAAATTCCCCGCCTGACCAACGCCTTCCGGGCCGTAACTGATCGCCAGCAGCTTGACCACCAGCAGGCCCACGGCAATTTTGACCAGAGTTGAAGAGGCCGTCCATACAGAGGCTTTGGCTAATGACATCAGGAAAAGAAGCTCAGCAGTGAGCTGATAACCGTGCTCTGGTTATTATCTGACAGGTTAAAAAACAGCGGCAGCCGCAATAAGCGCTCACTTTCGGCCGTGGTGAAGCGGTCATCGCCCGCAAAACGGGAAAACTGCAGGCCAGCAGGTGAAGTGTGCAACGGAATATAATGGAAAACGGCCAGGATTTCGGCCTCTTTAAGCCAGTTAATCAACGCCTGACGATGTTCCTGATCGCGCAGTTTAATATAGAACATGTGCGCGTTGTGCTGGCAGTCGGCCGGAACCGTGGGCAAGGTAATGTGGCCGCTTTCTGACAGCGGTTTTAGCGCATTATAGTAGCGCTGCCATAACCGCAACCGCTGCTGGTTAATACGCTCGGAGGCTTCCAGTTGCGCCCAAAGATAAGCCGCCTGTAGATCCGCCATCAGATAACTGGATCCCATATCGCGCCAGGTATATTTATCTACCTGACCACGAAAAAACTGGCTGCGGTTGGTGCCTTTTTCACGGATGATTTCCGCACGCTCAACCAGGCTGGCATCATTAATCAACGTTGCACCGCCTTCTCCGCCCGCCGTGTAGTTTTTGGTTTCGTGAAAACTAAAGCAGCCGATATGACCGATAGTGCCTAAGGCCCGCCCTTTATAACGTGACATCACGCCCTGCGCAGCATCTTCAATGACAAACAGCTTGTACTGGGCCGCCAGCGCCATGATCGTGTCCATCTCACAGGCAACGCCGGCATAATGTACCGGTACGATAGCACGCGTTTTATCCGTGATGGCGGCTTCGATGAGCGTTTCATCCATATTCATCGTGTCAGGGCGCACATCCACAAACACGATTTTTGCGCCCCGGAGTACAAAGGCATTCGCAGTGGACACAAAGGTGTAACTCGGCATGATGACCTCATCGCCGGGTTGAATATCGATCAGCAATGCCGCCATTTCCAGTGATGCGGTACAGGAAGGCGTCAGTAACACTTTTGCACTGCCGAAACGCTGTTCCATCCACTGCTGGCAACGGCGCGTAAAACCACCATCGCCACAGAGCTTGCCGCTGCTCATGGCCGACTGCATATAGTCGATTTCGCTGCCCACAACCGGGGGCGCATTAAAGGGAATCATGACCTCTCCTGTAAAACCAGTACGCCGTGCTTTCCAGTCGTGCACCACTGCGTAAATAAAGACGCATCGCCGTGAGATTGCTGATTTGTGTTGCGACGCGCAGCCGATCGAGCTGGCGTACACGTCCCCAGTCAGCTGCCGCCAGCATCAGGCGCTGACCAATGCTTTGCCCCTGCGCCGCAGGCACGACAGCCAGTAAGCCAATGCGGGCATCGCCATCTACCTCACGCAAAGACACGAATCCCTGCAGCGCACCGCTGTCATCGCAGGCCACCAGACACTGATGATCAAAGGTGCCAAGTACCGCATTTTCAATCCACTGCGCGTAAAAACGTCCGCTCTCTTCTGGCGCAAACCACGGCGAACGAAACCGACTCTGGCGGAAGGCCTGAGAAGCCGCCTCACGCAGTGCGGGGATCTGGCCTTGACGGGCAATACGAACCCCCGTTTGCCGCTCGGTTCGTTTAATCGTGAGGGACAACTCCGCCTCGCCCTCCACCAACTGGAACTGATGTTGATTCAGGGCGTCAATAGTGGCGGTCTGATCAGCGGGCACTTTAATTTGAAACAACGCACAAGGATGCTGAAGCGCGCTTTCCAGCGGCAATGTTCCACCCGTTTCCAGTCTGACAGACTGGATGCCAAAAAACTGGCTCTCCCAGTCGAGGGGATTGACCTTAACGTGAACGGACATGTGTTCCTCAGAGCTTTGTTAATCAGCGTCTGTTTTCAGCGCCAGACACCTTTCGTATCAACGACCCATTGCTGGGTCACGTGCGCCGCATCAATGGCGCGGAACGCCTGATGATCGACCAGCATCACCAGAATATCGGCCTGTTGCAGCGCCTGCTCTGTTGACACCAGCGTGGCCTGCGCTTCCAGACGTTCGGGAATCTGCTCAATATGCGGTTCAGTCACCCAGGTACGGCCCTGATGCCAGTCTGCAATCAAATGGGCGACTTCCATCGCCGGGCTTTCACGCAGGTCATCAATATTTGGCTTAAACGCCAGGCCAAAACAGGCAATCGTCAGATCGCTGGCGCGCTTATCGGTTTGCGTCAGACAGTCTGCCAGTGCTTTTTTTACCTGCTCCAGTACCCAGTGTGGCTTGGCATCATTCACTTCGCGGGCGGTACGGATCAGTCGCGCTAAGTCAGGGTTCTGCGCCACGATAAACCAGGGGTCGACGGCAATGCAGTGTCCGCCTACGCCGGGACCGGGTTGCAAAATATTCACACGAGGATGACGGTTTGCCAGCGCAATAAGCTCCCAGACATTAATCTGCTGCTCAGCACAGATCAGGGACAGCTCATTGGCAAACGCAATGTTTACGTCCCGGAAGCTGTTTTCGGTCAGCTTGCACATTTCGGCGGTACGGGCATGAGTTTCCACGCACTCGCCCTGGAGAAAAATACGATATAACGCGCTGGCACGGGCAGAACAGGCTGGCGTCATGCCGCCAATAACACGATCGTTTTTAATCAGCTCGACCATGATCTGGCCGGGCAAAACACGCTCAGGGCAGTAAGCAATAAAAACGTCCGGTTCATCGCCCTGCTGGGGGAAACGTAAATCAGGCCGCTCGGCAGCCAGCCACTCCGCCATCTGCTCGGTACTGCCTACCGGAGACGTCGACTCCAGAATCACCAGATCGCCTTTTTTCAAAACCGGTGCGATGGATATTGCGGCCGCCTGCACAAAACGTAAGTCGGGCTGGCGATCGGCCTGGAAGGGCGTAGGGACGGCAATCAAAAAGGCATCCGCCGCTTCCGGTTGCGTGGTGGCACGTAAATCGCCACGCGCAACGGCTGCCTGCACCACCTGTTCCAGATCGGGTTCGACGATATGAATGGCACCGCGGTTGATGGTGTCAACAGCCCGGGCATTGATATCAACGCCCACCACTTTTTTTCCCTTTGAGGCAAAAACGGCTGCGGTAGGCAGCCCAATGTAACCCAGTCCAATGACGGAAATGGTTTCAAAACTCATAAGTTGGCTCTGTTATCTTTTAAGGCTTGTAAGATTCGCCCGCAGGCATTGCCATCCCCATAGGGATTATGGGCGCGGCTCATGGTCTGCCAGGCCTCGTCGTCATTCAGTAATGCGCTGACTTCGGCAACAATCTTCGCCGTATCCGTTCCCACCAGTTTTACCGTTCCCGCGTCAACCGCCTCTGGCCGTTCCGTGGTTTCACGCATCACCAAAACGGGTTTACCCAGTGAAGGCGCTTCTTCCTGAATTCCGCCAGAATCGGTGAGAATGAGCCAGGCACGATTCATGAGCCAGACAAACGGCAGATACTCCTGCGGCTCAATCAGTACAATGTTCTTGATGTCGCGCAGAATGCGGTTAACGGGCTCATGGACATTCGGGTTGAGATGCACAGGATAAACGATCTGCGCCTCAGGGTGCTGACGCGCAATTTCGGCTAAAGCGCTACAAATACGCTCAAACCCCTCGCCAAAACTTTCCCGCCGATGGCCCGTTACCAGTACCAGCTTTTTGTTTTCATCCAGAAACGGATAACGTGCAGCCAGTTGCGCATTAATGGCGTTATCATCCAGTACCCGATCGCGCACCCACAGCAGGGCATCAATCACCGTATTGCCGGTAATCACAATGCTGTCATCGGGCAGATTTTCATCCAGCAGGTTCTGTCGGGAACGGGAGGTTGGCGTGAAATGCAGCCGTGCCAGATGGCCTGTCAGTTTACGATTGCCCTCTTCAGGCCACGGCGATGCCAGATCGCCTGTCCTTAAACCCGCTTCAACATGGCCGACAGGTATTTGTTGATAGAACGCAGCCAGACTGGCCGCCAGCGTGGTTGTGGTGTCACCGTGAACCAGAACAATGTCGGGTTTGAAATCGAGAAGGACGGTGTGCATGCCTTGCAGGATACGGCAGGTTATTTCCGTTAATCCTTGTTCAGGCCGCATAATATTGAGGTCGTAGTCAGGCTGAAGCTGAAATAAGCTCAGCACCTGATCGAGCATTTCACGGTGCTGTGCGGTTACGCACAGCCGTGATTCAAAAGCTGGATCCTGTGCCAGGGCCTGAACGAGTGGTGCCATCTTAATGGCTTCAGGTCGGGTGCCAAAAACTGTCAGAACTTTCACACTGTTTCTCTCAATCTTGTGTATCTGACATGGGTCGCCGACGACGTGCCAGTGCCACACCGGCGCCAACCAGTGCCCCTACCGCGCCCCACATCACCATCATAAATACCCGGCGTGGGCTGTCACGTGACACCGGCTCTTCCGGTGTACGTAAATAACGGTAGGTCTGAAATTTATTGGTTAACGCAGGTCCTGCATCCAGTGTCGTCAGCATCGCTTTATTTTGATCGTAGCTTATATCAAAGCTCGGTCCCGTCGCACGCAGGGTGTCGAGTTGCCCCTGCAATAGCGGCTGACCGATTAAAAACAGATCGCTGTCAGCAAGACTCTCACTGACTTCATTCGTCTGTTTTTCAGTAATTCCTTTTTGGCTGGCCACCTTCAGCGCCTGTTCCAGACGATGAATGCGACGCTGGAAGACGGCATTCGCCACAGCTTCCTGACGCCTGACCTGTGCCTGAAGTTGCGCATCTCGTGCCTGCCACGCACCTTTTAGCTCCGCGTTGAGATGACGTGCTGCGCGCTCACTGGCATAGGCAATGTACTGACGCAACAGGTTGTTGGCATCGCTCGCCGTTTCCGCTTTCAGTTTGACGCTGTCGAACGTGTTACGCGCGGTATCCGCTGGCGTAAACTGGATGTTATCAATTAGCTCATCTAACAGGACCGCATCATTGTGCGCATTGCCGCTTTTCCGGCTTTTGTAATAGTCGGTTTGCAGCCAGAACTCGCGACGAGTATCCCAGGAGGAAAGCTGCACCAGAAACTCATGATAAACCTCATCCATCACGTTGGGAGACGCGCTGGTTAACGTCACGGCGTCATTGCGTACATCCAGGTTATTGAGAAACTGCTGCTGTGAATAGTACGAGCCCAGCATATTCACCGTTGGACGTCCTGTAATCGCTGTTGTGCTCCATACCTGTTTCATCAGTAGCGTCGCCAGCCAGGCTGCCACTGCAAACAGCACTGCGCAACCGACTATCCAGTGCTTTCCGCGCCACAAGCGGCAGCACAGGCCGCGAATATCCAGTTCGTTCTCCACAACGTTTGCAGGCATCACAGCGTCATCCTTTTTAAGTCTTTTATTTGTCAGTATCAGCAGGGACATTCATACGACGCTTAAAACGCCGGATTCGTCTTGCTATGCGCCAGGAGTGCTTGAGGCAATAGCCGTAAGCCATAAACGCCAGCAGAAAAAGAACCAACATTACCCATTCAGGTACAAAGGCGAGGTATTCGCCTAATACGCCAATACCTGCGAGCAAGGCCGCAGCAAGCGTAATCAGCACGAATGCCTGACGTGAGGTAAACCCCGCACGCATTAACAGATGGTGGATATGCTGACGGTCAGCTGAAAAAGGACTCATGCCTTTACGCAGACGACGATACATGATGGCAACCATATCCATTAATGGAATGGCGATTAACCATAATGCAGTGACCGGTGAAATGGGATGACTTAATCCCTGAGTGGTTTCCAGCAAAATCCAGATGATGGTGAAGCCAATCATCGTACTGCCGGCATCACCCATAAAAACTTTATAGCGTCTTCCCAGCAAACCAAGATTGAGAATGATATACGGGAGAATGGCGACAATCATTGCAAAACACCACATCGCCAGGCTGTACTGTCCGTCCAGTAAGAGAATAATTCCCATTGCACCAAAGGTGACGGAGGAAAGCCCCCCCAGCAGACCATCAATACCGTCCACCATATTGAAAGCATTAATCGCTGCCCAGACGGCAAAAAGGGTCAACACATAGCCGAACGGCCCGACGATCAACTCCACCGGACCGATGATAAAACCCAGACTCAGTAGATAAAGTTTTGCGCCCGCCATCATCACAATGGCCACCGCAGCTTGTATCACCGCACGTATTTTAACGCTGATGTCAAACCGGTCGTCGAGTGCGCCGACAATGACTAAGATTGCCGAGCAACTTAAATAGAGCGTGGCATGGGGCAGATAATAGTTCGTAATGGCAAAGGCAAACGTAATGCCTGCAAAAACAGAAATACCACCGACTAAGGGGATATCGCCATGGTGGCGTTTACGCGAGTTGGGTGAGTCAACCAGCCCTACCTTTTTGGCTGCTTTACGAGCAAGGAAAAGAAACGCCAGGGAAAAGACAAAAACTAAACCAAGCTCAGTACTCATAGTGAGTAAATTCACGTTAAACGCTCTCAGCTATCATCCTGGATACACACAATACGCGAAAGAAGGCGCATATTACCGTCCCAGATTCCGAATTCGGCATTAAGCGGTGTACGAACGGTCAACCGTCCACCACTTCCACCGTCATTATTATTACGCCTGCCAGACCACAATCCTATAGCCCGTAAATGAAAAACGCCACGTCAGAACGTGGCGTCAGAGCTATTTTATGATCTTTTAAAGTAAAAAAACGTCATCCTGTTCAGATGACGCTTAAAAGAATCAGGAACGCTTCATCATATCGAAGAATTCATCGTTGGTTTTGGTCATGGCCAACTTGTTGATCAGGAACTCCATCGCGTCGATTTCGCCCATTGGGTGAATAATTTTACGCAGGATCCACATTTTCTGCAGTTCTTCCTGAGAGGTTAACAGCTCTTCTTTACGTGTACCGGAACGGTTGTAATCAATGGCCGGGAAGACGCGTTTTTCCGCAATCTTACGTGAGAGATGAAGCTCCATGTTACCGGTGCCTTTAAACTCTTCGTAAATCACTTCGTCCATTTTCGAACCGGTATCCACCAGCGCAGTCGCGATAATGGTCAGGCTGCCGCCCTCTTCCACGTTACGCGCCGCACCAAAGAAACGCTTAGGACGATGCAGGGCGTTAGCATCCACACCACCTGTCAGCACTTTACCGGAGGCCGGCACCACGGTGTTATAGGCACGGGCCAGACGCGTAATGGAGTCGAGAAGAATGATGACGTCTTTTTTATGCTCAACCAGGCGCTTAGCCTTTTCGATCACCATCTCTGCAACCTGAACGTGACGCGAAGCCGGCTCATCGAAGGTTGAGGCAATCACTTCGCCTTTGACCAGGCGTTGCATCTCTGTCACTTCTTCCGGACGCTCATCGATCAGCAACACCATCAGCACGCAGTCAGGATGGTTATAGGCAATGCTCTGTGCGATGTTTTGCAGCAGCATGGTTTTACCGGCTTTTGGCGGAGCAACAATCAGGCCACGCTGACCGCGGCCAATGGGCGACGCCAGGTCCAGTACGCGCGCCGTTAAGTCTTCGGTTGATCCATTACCGCGCTCCATACGCAGACGGCTGTTAGCGTGCAGCGGCGTAAGGTTTTCAAACAGAATTTTGTTGCGCGAGTTTTCAGGCTTGTCGTAGTTGACTTCATTAACTTTCAGCAGCGCAAAATAGCGTTCACCTTCTTTTGGTGGGCGAATTTTGCCGGCGATGGTGTCACCAGTGCGGAGGTTAAAGCGGCGAATTTGGCTGGGAGAAACGTAGATGTCATCAGGACCGGCGAGGTAGGAGCTGTCTCCAGAGCGGAGGAATCCAAATCCATCCTGCAATATCTCCAGCACACCATCACCGAAGATGTCCTCGCCGCTTTTCGCGTGCTGCTTCAGGATTGAGAAAATAATGTCCTGCTTGCGCATACGAGCCTGGTTTTCCAGCCCCATATTCTCGCCGAGGGTAATCAGCTCAGAAACCGGCGTATTTTTTAATTCGGTAAGATTCATAGTGATGGGTTCTTAAACTCGGGGTAATACTCGAAATGTTTGTCGTGAATGGTATGGCAGTTAATCCATGCCTGTTCTGTTAATGACTTTTCAACTCTTCTCAACGATCGTTGTCTTGAATGATGACTGGAAGCGAGGAGTCGGTCGATTTAAGTCAGAGTAGAGCTAGTCGTTAGATTGCTAAACCGCTGGTAGGTACAGTGCGACAGGGTTTAACAAGGGAAAACTTTGAATGCTAACTACAAGGTATGATCATAGTGCAGTGAAAATAAGTTAGCACGCTTAAAAGCGAACGTCCAGCAGGAGGAAAAAATTTAACCACTGCCGAACGTTCAGCCCGCTTACGCCAGGTTGGCGTTCAGGAACTCTTTTAATTGACCTTTGGACAATGCGCCCACTTTCGTTGCAGCGACTTCACCGTTTTTAAACAGCAGCAGCGTCGGGATGCCACGAATGCCGTATTTCGGTGCGGTACCTGGGTTATCGTCAATATTCAGCTTAGCGATGGTCAGCTTGCCATCATACTCTTCTGCAACTTCATCAAGGATTGGGGCGATCATTTTACAAGGACCACACCATTCAGCCCAGAAATCTACCAGTATAACGCCGTCGGCTTTCAGCACGTCGGTGTCGAAACTGTCATCGGTCAGATGAACGATTTTATCGCTGCTCATGTTTTACTCCACAAGATTATGCCTGGCGAATTGGCGTAATATAAACCAATGTTGGTTGACTTTATTTCATCGGATACGCTTTCGTAAAGCGATAGTAAGCTGATATTCTACCACACTATGAGCAAAACACACTTAACTGAACAGAAGTTTTCCGACTTCGCCCTGCACCCACAGGTAGTGGAAGCCCTTGATAAAAAAGGGTTTCATAACTGCACGCCTATTCAGGCGTTAGCACTGCCATTTACGCTTTCAGGGCGTGATGTCGCAGGTCAGGCGCAAACCGGTACCGGCAAAACGATGGCGTTTTTAACGTCAACGTTTCATCATCTTCTTTCTCACCCTGCACCAGAGGGACGCCAGGTTAACCAACCACGCGCGTTAATTCTGGCACCTACGCGTGAACTTGCCGTGCAAATTCATGCGGATGCAGAACCGCTGGCGGCATCGACCGGCCTGAAACTAGGCCTGGCTTACGGTGGCGACGGCTATGACAAGCAGTTAAAAGTTCTGGAAAACGGTGTCGATATTCTGGTCGGCACCACGGGTCGCTTAATTGATTATGCGAAGCAGAATCACGTCAACCTCAGCGCCATACAGGTCATGGTGCTGGACGAAGCCGATCGCATGTTCGATCTCGGCTTTATTAAAGATATTCGCTGGTTGTTCCGCCGCATGCCACCCGCAACTCAACGCCTGAGCATGCTGTTTTCGGCCACGCTCTCGTATCGCGTGCGTGAACTGGCCTTTGAGCACATGAACAGCGCCGAATACGTTGAAGTCGAGCCGGAACAAAAAACGGGCCACCGCATTAAAGAAGAGCTTTTCTATCCTTCCAACGAAGAGAAAATGCGTTTGCTGCAAACGCTGGTGGAAGAAGAATGGCCCGATCGCGCGATTATTTTCGCCAATACGAAACATCGCTGTGAAGATATCTGGGGCCATCTGGCTGCGGACGGTCACCGTGTCGGCTTGCTGACCGGCGATGTGGCTCAGAAGAAGCGTTTACGCATTCTGGATGACTTTACCAAAGGTGACATCGATATCCTGGTAGCGACCGATGTTGCGGCACGTGGCCTGCATATTCCCGCAGTGACACATGTCTTTAACTACGATCTGCCTGATGACCGCGAGGACTACGTTCATCGCATTGGCCGTACAGGACGCGCAGGGGCAAGCGGCCACTCAATCAGCCTGGCATGCGAAGAGTACGCGTTAAATCTGCCGGGTATTGAAGAGTACATTGGTCACAGTATTCCGGTGAGCAAATACAACAGCGATGCGCTGTTAAGTGAACTCCCGCCGCCGAAACGTCTGACGCGTAATCGTACAGGCAACGGTCAGCGTCGTGGCGGAAATAACGCCAGTCGTCGCGGTGCTCCACGTCATAACAACCGTAAACGTTCGGGTTAAGTTCACCATGCTAAGCGCATCGACACTCTATGCTGCGATTGATTTAGGATCTAACAGCTTCCACATGCTGGTAGTCAGCGAAGTGTCTGGCAGTATTCAGACTATCGCCAAAATCAAACGCAAGGTGCGCCTGGCTGCTGGCCTGGACAGCGCCAATCATTTGTCAGCTGAAGCGATGGCGCGGGGCTGGCAATGTTTGCGGCTTTTCTCGGAACAACTTCAGGATATTCCGCCTGACCAGATTCGGGTGGTGGCGACGGCTACGCTGCGTATTGCAGCAAATGCACAGGTCTTTCTGAATAAGGCTCAACAGATTCTGGGCTGCGCCGTCAATGTGATTAGCGGTGAAGAAGAAGCCCGTCTGATTTATCAAGGCGTGGCGCACACCACCGGCGGCTCCGATCAACGTCTGGTTGTCGATATCGGCGGCGGCAGTACCGAGTTAGCCACCGGTGACGGCTCCCATGCCAGCGTGCTGTTTAGTTTGCAGATGGGCTGTGTCACCTGGCTGGAACGCTTCTTTGGCGATCGTCACCTGGCGCAGGAAAATTTTGACCAGGCAGAACAGGCCGCCAAAGCCATGCTGCAGCCCATTTCGGCAGAACTGCGCAAACAGAGCTGGCAGGTTTGCGTCGGTGCATCCGGCACCGTGCAGGCGTTACAGGAAATCATGGTGGCACAGGGCATGGATGAGCGCATCACCCTGAGCAAACTCCAGCAGTTAAAGCAGCGCGCTATTCAATGTGGCAAGCTGGAAGAGCTTGAAATCGAAGGACTGACGCTGGAACGTGCGCTTGTGTTCCCCAGTGGGCTCTCAATCCTGATCGCCATTTTTCAGGAACTCAATATCGACAGCATGACGCTGGCCGGTGGTGCACTGCGCGAAGGGCTGGTGTACGGAATGCTGCACTTACCTGTTGATCGTGATATTCGCAGCCGTACTCTGCAAAATGTTCAGCGCAGGTTCAACATCGATGTGTGCCAGGCCGATCGGGTACGTCAGCTGGCTGAAAGTTTTTTTCGCCAGGTCAGCGTGGTCTGGAAACTGGATCAGCGCTGTCGGGAATTACTGCTGAGCGCCTGTGCTATCCACGAAATCGGGCTGAGCGTCGATTTTCGTCAGGCACCTCAGCATGCTGCCTACCTGGTTCGCCATCTTGATCTGCCGGGTTTTACGCCCGCGCAAAAAAAGCTGATCGCCTGCTTACTGCAAAACCAAAGCGGCAGCATCGATCTTGCGTTACTGACCCAACAAAATGCCGTACCGCCGCGTCTGGCAGAGCGCCTGTGTCGCCTGCTGCGCCTGTCGATTATCTTTTCCAGTCGCCGTCGCGATGACACCCTGCCTGCCGTACGTATGCAGGCCGATGATGAAGCGCTGAATGTCACATTGCCGGCGGGCTGGCTGGATGTACATCCGCTTCGGGCGGAACTGCTTGAACAGGAAAGTCATTACCAGTCCTATGTACACTGGCAGTTATCGCTGACCTGAGTACTTGCGGTTACGCCCGATCGGCGCATTAACCCTTTTTCGCCTTTTCCAGCATCGCCCGTAATCCGGCCACCCGACTCTGGCCGGTTTTCATTCGCTCTTCAGCACTGACCACCTTACGCTCGGTTTCCCACACCACATCATCCTGCGGCAGCTCCAGCAAAAAGCGGCTGGGCTCGGGGCGAACCAGTTCACCGTACTGACGGCGCTCACGGCATAAGGTGAACGTCAGCTCTTTCTGCGCACGGGTGATACCGACATAGGCCAGACGGCGCTCTTCTTCAACGTTATTTTCATCAATACTGCTCTGATGCGGGAGCAATCCTTCTTCCATGCCAACCAGGAAAACATAGGGGAATTCCAGCCCTTTAGACGCATGCAACGTCATCAGCTGCACCTGGTCTGACTCGTCGTCACTTTCGCCGCGCTCCATCATGTCGCGCAACGTAAACCGCGTGACGACCTGGGCCAGCGTCATCGGCTCATCCAGATCGCTCCCTTCCAGCATTTCCGTCATCCATTGAAACAGCGTATTGACGTTTTTCATGCGCATTTCAGCGGCTTTAGGGCTACCGGAGGTTTCAAACAGCCAGCTTTCATAATCGATGCCGCGAATCAAATCACGGACAGCGTTCACGGGTTCCCGCTCACTGAGCTGGATAATCTCATTGAGCCAGTGAGTGAAGCGCTGCAGATGCTCAAGACCGCGGCCGGTCAGGGTCTGCCCCAGTCCCACATCGAAGCTGGCGTTAAAAAGACTTTTACTGCGGATAGTGGCCCATTCACCCAGTTTTTGCAGCGTCGCCGGGCCAATTTCACGCCGGGGAGTATTCACAATCCGTAAAAAGGCGCTGTCATCGTCGGGGTTAGTGAGTACGCGTAAATACGCTAACAGATCTTTTATTTCTGGCCGTGAGAAAAAGGAGGTGCCACCTGAAATCCGGTAAGGGATACGGTTCTGCATCAAGAATTTTTCGAATACCCGGGACTGGTGATTCCCCCGGTACAGAATGGCGTAATCTTTATACTGCGTTTTATTGATAAAGTGATGAGCAATCAGTTCACCCGTTACCCGCTCGGCTTCGTGTTCTTCACTGTTTGCGCTCAGCACTTTCAGTTCACTACCGATACCCAGTTCAGAAAACAGGCGCTTCTCGAACACGTGCGGATTGTTGGCAATCAGGATATTGGCAGCTTTAAGGATACGCTGTGAAGATCGGTAATTCTGCTCAAGCTTCACCACTTCCAGCGTCGGGAAATCCTCATTCAGCAGGACCAGATTTTGCGGACGCGCTCCGCGCCAGGAATAGATCGACTGATCGTCATCGCCAACGACAGTAAAACGCGCTCTGGCACCCACCAGCAATTTAACCAGTTCGTACTGGCTGGTATTGGTATCCTGATATTCATCGACCAGCAGATAGCGAATACGTTGCTGCCAGCGCTCGCGCACTTCCTGATTACGCTGTAGCAGAAGGGTCGGCAACAAGATCAGGTCGTCAAAATCCAGCACATTACAGGCTTTAAGGTGCTGATCATACAGGGCATAGCAGTGCGCGAAAACGTTATCGCGCTCCGAACGGGCTAATGCCGCCGCCTTGGGCGGATCAACCAAATCATTTTTCCAGTTGGAAAGGGTGGAAATCAACTGCTGCAGTAAGGTCTTGTCCTCTTCCAGCCACTGGCTGGTCAGGTCTTTAAGCAGGGCCAGTTGATCCTGGTCGTCGAACAGGGAAAAGTTAGACTTCATTCCCAGCGCCGCATATTCGCGCTTAATAATCTCCAGTCCCAGGGTATGGAATGTCGAGATCATCAGGCCGCGCGCCTCCTTACGCCCCAGCGTTTGCGCGACGCGCTCTTTCATTTCACGTGAGGCTTTATTCGTGAACGTCACGGCCGCAATGTGGCGCGCCTGGTAACCGCACTCCCGAATCAGATGTGCGATCTTATTGGTGATAACGCGGGTTTTACCCGAGCCAGCCCCCGCCAGCACCAGACAGGGACCGGTGACAAATTCGACGGCACGTTGTTGGCTGGAGTTTAAACGCATAGGGAATCGCTCTGTTGGAAAAAGATACCCGCTTCGCCTCACACGCGTGCCAACGGCATGAACGCGGTGCCGTTAACGTCTCTGCGATTTGAAAAGACGGGTTTATAATGGAGGGCAATTATACACAACAGAGACACCATCATGGCGAAAACTGCCGCGGCTTTACATATTCTGGTGAAACAGGAGGCAGAGGCGAGAGTCTTGCTGGAGAAGTTGAAAAAAGGGGAGAATTTCCAGCAGCTTGCTAAAAAACACTCCATCTGCCCTTCAGGCCGAAACGGCGGCGATCTGGGTGAATTCCGGCGGGGAAAGATGGTAGCTGCATTTGATAAAGCGGCCTTCACCTGCCCACTGTTACAACCCTTTGGGCCGGTGAAAACCGCGTTTGGTTACCACATCATCAAAGTGCTCTATCGCAACTGATTATTTTTTGCTTTTCATCTGCTGCAATACCCGGCTGCACTGATTTTCATCATTATCGCTGGGGGAAATCAGTGCCAGTAAGGCCGCCGCCGGTGCTACCACGGCACCCAGGGCAACGGCTGCCGCACCACGCGCCAGTAGTGGCCCGGTCTTCACACCGGCATCCGGATTTTTAAACGTACCACGGACGTACAGCGGTGAGCGCAGGGTCACGATACGAATGCCTTTACTCTCTGGATTCACAGACAGGTCCAGACGTTCAGTGGCGAAATTCGCATTTCCCGTCACGTTGATGACCGCATTTTCCGTATCGAACACAAACAGGTTTGGCGTGGCCAGACCGTTTTGCAATTTCAGATCCGTTGCCGCACAGTTGATGCGCACCTCATCATCACCGAACAGCTTACCAACCAGATAGTTACCGACATTTAATCCGGCAATCTCCATCAGATTGCGGCTAATCAGCCCGTCGTTCATTAGCAGCTTGAGTTGGCCGTTACTGGTTGCGAGCAGGTCAGCCACAGAATTGCCCGTGCCCGTCAAGCTGGCATCACCGTTAAGCTGTCCCAGACTGTTTTGCATTGCCTGTACATTGGGAAACAACTGGCGCAGGCGAAGTTTGCGCGCATGAATATCCGCGCGGCCTCGCATGGGAGAGCGATCGCCTTCTAAACGAATAGTGCTGTTCAGGTTGCCCCCGGCCATACCAAAACGCAGCGGATCGAGCAGTAGATTACCGTTATCAAGCTGCAAATGCGTGTAAAGATCGCTTAACGGCAAGGAATTACTGTGTTCGATACGTTTGCCACTGAACTTCACGTCAGCATCCATCACCGACCAGTTTTTCGTATCGAATTGATCATGAGGCAAAACACGATCGGCAGGCTGTGTCGATTTTTCGCCGCGCTTTGCCTTAGCCTGTTGCGTTTTCTCACTGCCTTTGCCGGAGTCAACGCCAATAAGCGGCCCCAAATCTGCCATACGCAATTGGTCAGATCGCAGTTCCCCTACCAGTTTAGGGCGAGGTTTGCCCTGGCTGTAGGTCAGGGAGCCATGAATATCGCTATCGCCAATGTGCCCATTGAATGCCTGATAGCGGAAAACAGACCCATCTTTACCAGTGAATTTAGCAATAAGGCGACCATCTGTTTCATAGGGCGGCGTATCCGGTAATAACACGCCCGTCAGGCCATACAGATTCGCCAGCGTGTCGCCAGAAAAACGCAAACGCACATCCAGTCCGCCCAGATTTAACGGATCCTGCACACCGCCAGAAAGCTGTACCCGTGTAGTACCGTTACGGACATCCGCCTGCACCGGGAACGGTGTCGTCTGGCTTCTCAGTGATAACATGCCGCCGAGCTTACCCTGGCCCGTGAGTTTTTCATTGTTATAGCGCCCTTCGGCCTGCCAGCCGAAAACAAAGTCGCCCGCCCCTTTTTGGCTGTCGTCTCCACCCGCGATTTGCGCGAAAGGCACAGGTTTGCCAAGCGAATTGAGTTTTACAGTGACATCAGCCTTGTTAACCGCATCGCGATAAAGCAGGGTTCCCTGATCGAACAGAATATTGTCCAGCCGAAATGACCAGGCGGAAGGCGGCGCATTGTCGTCTTTGCTGTCACTCTCAGCGAGCGTAAACGTCCAGTTGTTTTTCTTGTCGGCGGTTTGAATCAACCGGGCATCCGGCTGCTGTAGCTTTATCCAGGGGATAAAGACTTGTTTGTGCAGCAGTGCCAGCGGCGCAAGCGTTGCGTCGACGCGCTGGAGATGAATCATGGTGACATCGGGAATATCAGGCGGATTGCCCAGCATGATGTCTTCGGCATGCAGATGCGGCCAGGGGATAAAACTGCGCCATCCCGGTTCGTCGCGTTGTCGTTGCCACGCGATACCCAAATCACCACGAATGGCAAAAGGTCGGTTCAGTTCTGCTGAGACTTTTTTGTTGATGGTCGGCTTCAGGCGATTCCAGTCGAATGTGGCAATGACAATGACCACGACGACGATCACCAGGACTAAAATTCCCGCTATCCAACTGACTATTTTTCCAGCGCGTGACATTAGGCATCCTCCCTGCTCTTTCACGGTCTCCGTTAAAGATAGTCGAGAGCGAGCCGGAAGGGATCAATCAAGCTGGACAGGCAGGTACACCAGTTCCGAAAAAGGGGCGGGGCGTGAGAAAAAATATCCCTGCGCCGCAATGGCCGGAGAGGCTTTTACCTGCTCCCATTCATCCTGCGTTTCCACGCCTTCAACAATAACGCCGTTACAGTAGCGGTTAATCAGCGACAACAGCATAGGAAAGAGTGTTCGCCCTTCCCCCGATGCACACAACAAAATAAACAATTCGCGCGACAACTTGATGTAGTCGTATTTCAGCTCCGTCAGGGCAGAAAAATTTGCCATCCCTGAGCCGAAATCATCCAGCCAGAGCGGCCCCAACTCCGGCATTTGCGCCACCATCTCTTCCTGAGGCAAAACGTGGTGCTCGGTCAGTTCAAAGCGCACCCAGGGCAATCGGGTGATAAGGCTGCGAATCGGCAGATGGTGTTGTATTAATGACAGAGAGGGGCCGTCAATATTGACTGATGCCATGACCTCATTATCGGCAAAGAAAGCTTCCCACTGGCTAAGCAACGTTAACTGCTCCTGCACAACGTCAAGGCGCTCTGCTATCTCCAGCTCAGCAAAATACGCTTCCGGGGAGAGTTTTTTTTCAGGTTCAGACGGATGCATGACCGCCGTCAGCAACTCAATCGCCAACAGCCGCCCAGAGACTTTGTAGATAGGCTGAAAGGTATACTGGCGTTGACACTGTCGCCAGAAGAGGCGCTTTTTCTGCTGGGGAGTGATGTCAACTGAAGAAGGTAGCCATTGACTAATATTCTCCATAACCATGGTCTTTTCCTGGTTGATAGTAAGCGCCTTCATTTGGGCGGCTTAGCGGCAATTATCGTTTGTATTTCGATACATAGTGAAAATCTGGCCACATAGGAGCCACGAGTCTACGCGAGTTTTGACACGACAATCGCCGAAACAGGGCGCGTTATCGGGTTAATTATCATGTTTTAGCGCCCTAAATTAAATTAAAACACTGTTTTAAAAAGTTGACGACAGGCCTTACAAACGCGAGACTGAAGCGAACTTTTACTACAGGCCTGAAACCATGACGCAGATAAAGATCGCTATTATTGGTGAGTGCATGATTGAGTTGTCCGAGAAGGGTGAGAACCTCAAACGCGGCTTTGGCGGTGACACGCTGAATACTGCGGTTTATCTGGCCCGGCAGGTCAGTCAACAGGATGTACGGGTTGATTATGTCACCGCACTGGGCATTGATCCCTTTAGCGCAGAGATGATGACTCGCTGGCAGGCGGAAAACGTCAATACTGCACTGATCCAGCGCCTTGAAAACAAAATGCCGGGTTTGTACATGATCCAAACCGACGATCAGGGCGAACGCTCCTTTTGGTACTGGCGCAGTGATGCGGCAGCCCGTTACTGGCTTGATGGCCCGGGTGCCGACGACATTTGCCAACAGCTTAAACATTACGACTATCTTTATCTGAGCGGAATCAGCCTGGCTATCCTGCCTGACGACAGTCGCGCCCGGCTCATGCAACTGCTCGCAGACTGTCGGGCAAACGGGGGGAAAGTGATATTTGATAATAATTACCGCCCGCGCTTGTGGAAAGATAAGGTCACTACTCGCCAGGCTTACCAGACAATGCTCGAAAACACGGATATGGCGTTCCTGACGCTGGATGACGAGCACCAGTTATGGGGCGAACAGTCTGTTGAGGACGTCATTGCCCGCGCACGTGATGCGGGCGTAAAGGAAGTCGTCATCAAACGCGGGGCAGAATCGTGCCTGATTGCGTTTGAAGACCAGCCATTGGCCGAGGTGCCTTCCGTCGCGCTGCCAACAGAAAAGATTGTCGATACCACGGCCGCCGGCGATTCATTCAGTGCGGGCTACCTGGCCAGGCGACTTGTCGGCGCGACGACAGAAGAAGCGGCACGGCGCGGTCATCTCACCGCCAGCACAGTGATTCAGTACCGCGGTGCGATCATTCCGCGTTCGGCAATGCCGGAATGATTGCCAGTCGCTCATAACGGGGACACCGGTACAGGCAGCATGTCTGTGCCTGAAGGAAAACGGGGGTGGATACGAAGCACATTAATCTGTTCTGTCTGGTATACGCGACAGGGAAAAAGCGTCAGGCTTTTACAAAGCGAGTGGGTGTAAGACGCAGATTATTGAGCCAAATCCCCCCATCCTGTTTTTCAAAAACCGCGGTACGAAGCCCAGACGTTATCCGCAGGCAAAGGATATTCAACGATACGGTACCGCCTGCGCTCGCTGAAGGGAGCTTCGATGGCATGGCTTTTGCCATCAACGCAAAGGCGCAGAATGACGTCGATGCGCTAACAGCCTTGGCAGACAACCGTGGGACACCGTAGTAAAGCCGCCAAAACTGTTCACGAAGGTAACTCAAGGGGACAGTTCCGTGATCCGGAGGGCTGTTACTGAAACGCCACCTGAACGCCTTCTGGAGAGTTGACGGTCAGGATACACTGACGATTAATAAGCCCCCATGAAGCGGGACGATATATTGAGCCGCAATGGCATCGTACCGTCCGGCATCCAGACATTATGTTTCCTGAAACATCACAGGGGAATAAATTCCTGCTATTTCCGTCAGGACAACATGAAAAACCGTTCATTTAGCTTAAGTCAGCTCAGCCGTTTTAACGCCGTCGCCTCTGGTCCTCATCTGTTAACGGTTTCTAATCTTAATGCGTTTTTATTCCTTTTAAATTATCAAGTTAGCCAGGCAGCTTCAACGCCAGGCATAGTCCGAATCTCATGTATAAACCGCTTTTAGGTTGGACGATTACATTAAAACAGGCCATCTTTTAAACAGCGACAGCAGGATGCTGTTCTCACGGCCGCGAACAAAACAACGACAACATTTCTCGCATCAGGACACTGCTATGAATACAGAAATTATTAATATCTGGCCAAATGGTGATGCGCCAGGTGCCAGCGATTCTCGTGCTCAGCCCCAGATTGTGGATACCGCAAAAGAGTATGAACCCTACGACCGCGTAGCAACCGGTGTACGCTGCCCGGAAATGGCTATCTGGCATCCTGTTGAATCCAATGGCATCACCTTGCTGGTTGCGCCAGGGGGCGGCTACCAGCGCATCATGATTGATCGTGAAGGCAGTGCGCTGGCAACGTTCTTTACTTCGATGGGTTATACCCTGGCGGTAATGACTTATCGCCTGCCCTATGATGGACATCACGAAGGACCAGATGCACCGCTGGCCGACGCACAGCGCGCCGTGCGCGTACTACGTGAACGGGCACAGCGCGGGCTAAACGGAAAATATATTGTGATGATGGGCTTTTCTGCTGGCGGCCACGTCACCGCGAGCCTGGGTACGCGTTTCGGCGAAAAACTTTATCCCGTTCAGGACAGTGCAGAAAACCTGTCGCCTCGGCCGGATGCAATGGTTCTGGTTTATCCGGTCATCAGTATGCGCGATGGTCTGGCCCATGAAGGATCACGCACACGCTTATTAGGTGCCTGGCCCGATCAAAAAACTATTGATGCTTATTCACTCGAGACCCGGGTTCACAGTCAGGTGCCGCCTACGTTGCTGATTCATGCCGCCGATGATGATGACGTGCCAGTGAATAACAGCATGGTATTTTTTAGCGCGTTACGGGAACATAACGTCCCCGTGGAAGTGCATTTTTATCAGAAAGGCGGGCACGGCTTCGGCATTCGTGGTGTAGCGGATTTGCCCCTTGCCAGCTGGCCGATGCTGGTGACCGAATGGCTCAGGGCAAAAACCTGATCAATCAGGAGGCCGGTGGGGCAGCGTCACCTGCGGGGCTGCTCTCCGGCTGGCTGACGTCAGTGCCGCCTGACTGCGCTGCCGACGGAGCAGGTTCCCCCATCAGTTTGTCCCAGTCAGCTTTAAGGCTTTTCACATTGGTTTCTGTTTCGCCTTCCGGCTGAATCAGCACCATCATGAGTTCCTGACTGAGCTGCTGCCGTAATTCCTGATTCATCTGATCACGTGTCAGACCTGCCAGGAAATCCTGCCGCAACTTTTGATACTGTTCCGGCGCGATATCCACCACAGAATTACGTTGCGAGCGCAGGCGCTGACTGATCAGCACGTCCGTATCAGTGCGAGCATAGGTGGTAAACAGCTTATTCAGTTCCAGCAGCTTCTGAGCCATCAGCGCGTCAAACTCTTCCTGAGGCAAACCGTTATCGCGTACGGCGGCCAGCTCACGTGCCACCAGATTCATATTCTGTTCCAGGCTGTCGTTGCGCGTGTCCATATTAATGGAACACTGGGCGCGTTGATAAAGCACCCGGCAATCAAAGCCAACCTGAACGCCCTGCGCTTTGCTGTTGCTCAACGCACGTTGAACGTGCCAGAACAGCGCCTCACGCGCCAGGTCGCCCCGCCAGTAACGCTGGAGGTTTTGTGAATCACGGATAGGCTGCCAGGGTGTATCCCACACCAGAGAAAGGCGGTCCTGCGCACCACTGCCGCTTACCAGATTCACTGGATCATGCGGTAACGGGGACAAGGTCGGCACCGGCGCAGCCGAACTGCGCTTGCCTTCCAGCGAGGAGAACGCTTTATTGATCTGCTCAGAAAAACTACGGCTGTCGACATTGCCGACCACATACAGAGTGATGGCATCCGGCGTGTACCACTGCTGATAAAAGCTTTTTAGCTGTGCGATATCCACCGGCGCGCGCGGTTTCTCTGCCGGATCGTGTGCTAATAGCGCGGACCCTTTCAGTCTGTAGCGCCACCAGACATCCTGCGTATCCGTTGGCCAGGTTTTAACCGGATCGGAAGCAGATAACGCGGTGTCCACCACCTGATTAGTGATCGCCATATCGCCAGCCGTCGCAGCCAGCCAGTTCAGGGCTTCCTTTAACAGGTCTGGACGGTTATTGGGTAAGCTTAAGTTATACTGCGTGTAATCATACGATGTGATGACGGGCGGTAACGGGCGCTGTGGATCGATGCCCTGCTGCCATAAAGCACGCTGCTGATTTGTATCCAGTGCGGTGTTATGAACCAGCGCCAGACGTGACAAAAGGTGGCTAAAACCGGTTTGCTGCGCACTTTCTACCAGTGAGCCTGTGTTAACCACCATACGCAATTCAATGCGGTCGCTTGGCCGTTGCGGTGTTGCCAACAGTTGCCAGCTAAATCCGTTGTCCAGTTTTCCCTGTTGCCAGGCTGGATCAGGTTGCAGCGTTTCAGCGGATGCACCGTAACTGGTCGCTGCCAGCACTAGTCCACCAACCAAAAGCCGAATTCTGGTGCCCTGCATGTGAACCCCTACTCAAACAATTCAAAAAATCGTTATCACTGGCACGTTTAGCCGCGTTTATAAGCGAACCGGTCATTGCCGATTCGCGCTGCCGATCATTAACAACAGGTTTGACCACAGGAAGACCGGGATGTCACGCAACGAAGTGAAAAACGTTGAAAAAAAACAAGTGGGGTTATTATCCAAATGCCCGCTGTCAGGGCAAGTGACAGCGGGCATTTGAGAGGATTAAATCACATTCAAGGATTAAATCGTGGATTCAGACGGGTCTTTTGCGCCATTTTTTCCCGCTAATGTCTCACCCAACTGTTTTTTATCCAGTTGATCAACCCATTTCGCGACCACAACGGTTGCTACGCCATTACCTACCAGGTTCGTCAGCGCACGGGCTTCTGACATAAAGCGGTCGATACCCAAAATCAGCGCCAGGCCGGCAACGGGTAAATGTCCCACTGCCGACAGTGTTGCAGCCAGAACAATAAAGCCGCTGCCTGTAACGCCCGCCGCCCCTTTAGAAGAGAGCAGTAATACCACCAGCAGGGTAACCTGATGGAAGATATCCATATGCGCATTTGTTGCCTGAGCAATGAAAACGGCCGCCATCGTCAGGTAGATAGAGGTACCGTCCAGGTTAAAGGAGTAACCTGTGGGAATGACCAGTCCCACCACGGATTTCTTACAACCCAGCCGCTCCATCTTATCCAGCATACGCGGCAGCGCCGATTCGGATGAGGACGTTCCCAGAACAATCAGCAGTTCTTCTTTAATGTAGGCAATGAATTTGAAGATGCTAAAGCCACCGAAGAGGCGGGCAATCAGCCCCAGCACAACGACGACAAACAGCACACAGGTAATATAGAAACAGATAATGAGCTGGCCAAGCTGCACCAGTGAACCTACGCCATATTTACCAATGGTAAAGGCCATGGCACCAAAGGCCCCGATAGGCGCCAGGCGCATAATCATATTGATAATGCCGAAAATGACCTTTGAGAAGCTCTCGATCACATTGAAAATCAATGTGCCCGTGTTGCCCAGACGATGCAATGCGAAGCCAAACAGCACGGCAAACAGTAATACCTGCAGGATATTGCCACTGGCGAAGGCGCCAATCACGCTACCCGGAATCACATCCAGTAAAAAGGCCACAATGCCTTGCTGCTCAGCCTGTTGCGCATAGATGGCAACCGCTTTGGCATCCAGCGTCGCAGGATCAACGTTCATTCCCGCGCCAGGTTGCACAACGTTAACGACGATCAGGCCGATAATCAGCGCAAGGGTACTGACGATTTCAAAGTAAAGCAGCGCAACCGCACCGGTGCGACCCACGGCTTTCATGCTTTCCATTCCGGCAATACCGGTAACGACTGTGCAGAAAATCACGGGGGCGATGATCATCTTGATCAGTTTAACAAAGCCATCCCCTAGCGGCTTCATCTGCGTCCCTAAATCAGGATAGAAATGGCCCAGAAGCACGCCGATGGCGATGGCGACCAGAACCTGGAAATAAAGGCTTTTAAATAGTTTCATAAACAGGTATCCACTAACGAGAGGTAATGTTGTCGGATTTTTTATTGTGACTGTCTGACAGGGCTGGCAGGTCAGGCAGTGGACAGAAAATAACACTCTGTTTACGTGATTAATACAGGGCTGCAAAGTCAGGGGAAATGATAGGCGCGTAATTCTGAACTGAAACGCTTCAGCAAGGGGTTTTGTAACTAAATTTCTCGCAAAATCAAGGAATCAGGTCGTTATTCCTCCTCCAGGGCATTATCCAGCCATTGATGAGTAAATTGCGCCAGCGGCACGGCTTCAGAATAAAGATAGCCCTGACCAATCGTGATACCGCGGGCCAGCAGCCAGTCACGCTGTTCACTGGTTTCTACCCCTTCAGCAATGACATCCAGGTCAATAATGTCAGCAATGGCCGCCACGATACGCACCATCGTGTCGTCCTCAGGCAACGCGGCAACAAAGCTGCGATCCATTTTCAGTTTGTTAACCGGTAAGGCTTTAAACTGATGCAGGTAGTTAAGATTGGAATAGCCCATCCCAAAGTCATCCAGTGCAACGGCAACGCCGGTTTTTTGCAACATCCGCAGCAGGGAAATAGCCTGCTCAGCATCGCCCATTTGCGCGGTTTCGGTAATCTCCAGCACTAATGTGCCTGGCGCAATTGAATGGCGCACCAGCAAGGATTGCAGATGATTCACAATGCTGACATCGCGTAACTGAACGGCAGAAATATTGATACTCAGCGGGACCCTCACCCCATGGCGCTGCCAGCCAGCCAGAATGCGGCATGCTTCTTCAAATACCCAGCGGCCAATCGCTGAAATCACCCCGATTTCTTCCGCGCTGGCGATGAACTCTTCGGGTAATCCGTACCGGCCGTCCGCCTGACGCATACGCAGTAGTGCCTCCGCACCCGCCAGCCTGCCGGTGCGCATATCAATCTGGGGTTGCAAATAGAGGGCAAACTGCTCGTCGTGCAAGCCCTGTAAGATATCGTGTTCCTGAGTTAAGCGCTTTTGCGCCCGTTCGGTGAGGGCGGCATCAAAAAACAGGATCTGATTTTTGCCCTGACGACGGGCTGACATCATTGCGGAGGTCGCACGATCCAGCATCTCATTAGCCCCCGTCGTTTCATCTTCTTCGCTTAACGCCAGACCGATACTGGCATTGGGTCGCAGTTGTAGCTGATGCAGAGTGACAGGCTGATTAAGGCGAATCATCAGATTGCGGGCCAGTCGCATCGCGCGAAAGGGGTTGCTGGCTGATTTCATCAGTAAGACAAAATCACTGGTAGCAGTCTGTGCCAGCAATGTCTGATCATCAATGGTGCTGCGAATTTTCTCGGCCAGCGTCAGCATCAACGTATCGCGCTGTTCATCACTCAGTACACCATTCGCTTCCTGCAGGGTTTCGATGCGTATCACCATCACACTAAAAGCATGGCGACGAGCGCGGATAAACTGTTCCAGTAAAGCTAAAAACAGCGCCCGATTCGGCAGATCGGTGACGTCGAAATGCGTTGTTAACCGACTCATCTGATCATGAATGGACTCAAGCACCTGCTGGTTGCGGTTATAGCTGCGAATCAACATACCGATTTCATCGTCACGGTGATCGGCTGGCACAGACAGTTTGTGGGTCAGAATCGCCTGCGGTGGCAGTTCCTGTATTTCACGGGAGATACGGCGCAGCGGATGCACCACCAACCGGTTTATACACCAGCTAATTGAAACGGACAGGATGAGTGCCAGCAGCAAATAGGTGATGATCATCGTGGAGAACGTGCTCAGAATAAACTGGTAAACACGAAATGAATTCGCCTGCAGTACCAGATAAGCCAGCGGCTTCGGTAAACCGGTATGCTCAACAGAGTAGAGCGGTAAGGTGATTTGCACCGGCAGTTCAAAGATCCTGGCGATCAGTCTGGGAACGGGTTTCTCGTTTTCGAAGTTCGCATGCAGCGCCTGGAACGCATTCGGCAGCACCACATCAGCACGCGACAAAATTCCGGCAGGTTTTAACGAATTAAGAATGCGTTCAGCCTGAGGGATGTCCGCTTTCAGCACCGCTTCAGACAGCGGCTGACGCACGGTATGCGCGATATTCTCCATCTGCTGGGCGTAGTCGATTCTGCGCTGTTGCACAAAATGAAACAGTTGGATAACGATAAAAATGCTGATGGTCACTGTCGCAATCAGCGAGACTGTCGCCATCTGTTTTATCGTCAGCGATCGGCTTACGCGCAAAAATTCACTCCCGGCTCGTGACGAGCGTAGACATCAGAAAAGAAAAGCGCGTCAAGTATATCCTATCGCAAGATGTATTTGTGGCTTAAGGGGGCGGAAGCAGACGAATCGGAATTGCGGTCACGTCAGTGACCACATGAAAAGCGGCATGCCGGAACAGCATGCCGCAGAGCGGGCATCAGGCGCTTAGTGCTTCTCCTGCCAGGCTGTCCAGGTCAGCAACTGGAGACTGGCAGAAAAGTAGTTCTGCCCGGGCGACAGCTTGTCGCTCAGGTAGCCGGTTTGGTTCAGCACCAAATCCCGTACCGCCAGTAAGCCGCCGTCCATATTATAAGGGGCCGCCGTATTGGCCAGAACATCAAACCAGGCTGGCGTATTCGTGCGACTATAACCTTGCCAGAGGCGCTGAAAGGGGCCCAGCGCCAGGCTTTGCGGATCGTACCACCAGATGTTGAGCGGGACGCGAATCGCGTCATAACTGAATCGGTTTGAATAGCCCACCGCTGGCGCAACGGAACCATCCGCATTCAGCGCTACCCAGTCCAGCGGCAGGTCGCTGTTGCCGAAATGCATTTTGCCCAGCAAGGCCATTCCACCGTCAATCAGCTTATTCCATACCTGTAGATGGCTGCGCTGGCCAAACTCCTGCCAGGCAACAAACAGAAAATAAGACGGGTTCAGCACCACATAGCTGTTTTTGTTGAAACCCTGCGCACCGGGCATCAACACGGTGTAACCGCCGAAATTCGCCACATCCAGTTTTACAATGGCACGCTGAATGCGGTCTGATTCCTGTTGGTAATCTGCGACGTTCCACTTTTGCGCCGCACGCTGTAAGGCCCAGGCAATTAACACATCGCCATCAGAAGCATTGTTTTTATCCGCTACCGGATCCTGTGCTCCGGGAATATAGCGCCAGTAGAACAGATCGTTTTGCGGATTTCGCAACGTGGTGCGCGTCCATTTCCAGAGCCGGTCAAAAGCCGCGCGGTCATCGTAGGCGACCGCCAGCAACATGCCGTAACCCTGCCCTTCGGTATGGCTGACATTATTATTTCCCGTATCAATAATGCGCCCGTCTGACTGCAGGAAGCGGCTTTTGTAGGTATCCCACCCGTTGGCCATCGCCTGAGCACTAAAAAACATCACCATAAAACAGACCAGAATTCCTGACCACACTGACTTAAGTCTCATCAGAGCACCTTATTGATATCGGAAATGCAACGTATTGCCGTCATTAAGCTCCAGCGTCACCGGTACGGCTTTACTGCCGCCCTGCCCCTGAAGCCAGCCGGAGAAAAGCCCCGCGAGAATGGCAGCAAATGCCGTCTGCCAGTCGGCGGCAGGCTGATAACTGTCGCCTGCGGGTGCAGCGTGGTGCTTAATTAAGATGGCACTATCCTGAGGCTGTAACTGAACAAACCCCCAGTTGAAGCGGGCCAGTTGCAGGTTACATTCACGCTCCAGATCCTGCACGGTACGGGCTGCGGGCAACGCATAACGTGCCGCAAGTGATTCACCCATGTTATATAAAAAAGCCGTGGCCTGCTCCTGGCCCGCGTTGGCAATCATGCCTTCGACCAGAACGCTGACCAGATCAAACCAGCCAGGCTGATGTGGGTGGCTCGGCCCACTCAAAGCTTCACTCATTAGTTGTCTCCGAACAGGTAGCGGAAATAGAGCTGCGCGCTGCTTTCGTTATAATCACCAAAGGTGTCATAACCCAGTTGCCCGCCAATCGTGACATCTTTATCGATTTTATAATCGGCACCTGCATGCAGGTTGTAACCTACACCGTTTTTACTGTTGCCCTCGTAGAAGGCGCTTTTGACATGCCCGTTGGCGGCCAGCGCTTCCAGCTGTGCCTGACGGGACGGATCGTTCGGGAAGTACGCACTCTTATCCTGGCTGTAACTCTGGTAACCCAACGCGCCGCCAATATTCACCTTCAGGTCATCGAAGGTGCGCGTGAAGTCGATCGGGAAGGAGATGGACGCATAATCCTGCGGGCTAAAATAGCCACCCTGTCCGTAGCTGAAGTAGCTGAGATTTTTTGAGAAATCCATCCACGATAAACTCATACCGACTTTAAGTTCACGATCGTCAGCATGGAATGGACGAACATAGACGCCCGCATTGGCTTGCAGGTTGTTGTTACTGGCTACGTTTTCACCTACATAGCTGTAAGCGCCAGCCCCGACATACATGCCGGCGTCGCCATTATCGTAGCTCAGTAAGGCATTACCGCCGTTTTTGGTGACGTTCCCCCAACGCTTGCCGCTGGATTTATCTTCAGTCCCGACATAGGACAGCAGACTGTCAGTAATCGCACGCCGTTCCCCGGTCAGGATAAGCGTCAGGAAGTCCGTGATTTTGGGCGACCACTGCACACCACCGACCAGCGTATTCAGGTCCTGGCCCAGCGGCGTACTGCCTAAATCCACTTTGTAGCTGTCGCCCTTAAGCGCCAGGCTTAGCTCAACCCCAGAGGCCGTTTGCGAATTGGTCGAGGCCGTCGGCACATCGTCCACTTTTGCGCCATTGGCCGCCACCACTTTGCCTTGTTCCAGCGCGTTGGTGCCGAAACGCCGCCATGCATCGCCCGCAGCGCTGCCCGCCGTCAGTGACACTGGCGTCATGGTAAAGTCGAACCGTGCGTCGCCGAACGGCACAGTTGAGAAAGTGAGTGGAGCTTTCGCTTCCGTCAGCTGACTCAGGCCCGACTCACCGTCACGTCCGCGTACCTGTACCGTGCCCTGTGCCCAGGTGCCCGTTTTTTCCTGGAGGGTTTCCATCATGGCATCAATATCATGTAACGTCTGAGCCTGCTGAGAGGGAACATTCGTCGTACTGGCCACGGTGGCATCCGGCGATGTGCCTGATGAGGCCGGCGCAACCTGCCAGGGCAATACCGTGCCATACGTCGACGGCGTGCGCCCAACAGGCGAGGTGCTGCGGTTCACAAATGGGTTGTCGGCGAGTGCCAGTCCGCCGATGGTTGGCGTGGTGCCGGGCTGCGCACCTTGCAGACCGATAATTTGTCCCCGCGCCGTTCGCAGATAACGCATGGCCTGGCTATGGTCGCCATTGGCTTCTGCCACCTGCGCGAGGAGCAACTGACGTTGCGGCGTCGGGTCGGGCGTCAGGCCACGGGCCAGTTCATTGGCACGCTGCACATCGTTTTGCGCCAGGGCAACATTGATCGCGCCAACGCGCGCGTCCTGCGACGGCGTATCCTGCGTCATTAAGTAGTCATAGACGACGCCCGCGTCTTTATTCATTTTGCCGTCCTGATAGAGACGGGCCATGGCAAACATTAAATCGCGGTTTTGTGGATCGCGCTGCAGCGCGCCAATTAACTTATCGTACGCGGCGGCGTACTGTTTCTGCTGACGCAGACGATCCACCTCGTTAATCAAATAGCCTTCACGCAAGTCGGCCAGTTGCTTAGGCGTACTGCGTGCCTGCAGCGCAGGCGTGCTCAGAAAACGTTGTGCTTCACTCTCAAGTCCGGCCTGGTTAAGCACGGCCACCTGTGCAGCATAGTCACCGGCATTGCCCTGAACACCCCGTTGCATATTGCCACGCACGACCGCTACGGCACCGGCAAGATCGCCGGCTTTTGCCAGTTTCTGTGCCAGATTTCCCGCATCAACCGGATTATCCGGCGGGTTGACGGCAAGGGCTTTTAACGTATTCGCCGCCGCCGCATCAGATCCTTGAGCCAGATACTGATCGGCCGTGGCCATTTGCAGATTAAAATTTACCCGCTGTGCCAGTTCTCGCATATCACGCGTTTGTGCACTGGCAGGAATACGGGCCAGCAATGCGCTTGCCTGCTGCCAGGCACCACTTTCGCTGGCGTTTAACGCACCGGCATAAAGCTCAGCCGTGCTGGCGCCGTCGCGCATCACTGGCTGCATCACGCTCGCCGCCTGGATTGAATCACCTTGCTGCCGATAAAGTCGCGCCAAATCAAGGCGTAACCAGCCATCCTGCGGATAGCGCTGAATGCCCTGCTGCAAGGTGGCGATAGCCGCACTGATGTTGCCCGCTGCTACCTGCCGCTTCGCCAACTGGCGAACAGGATCGACGCTGCTGCCACGCGGCGCCACACTTTGTCTGACGCTTTCTGGCAGCGAAGCCAGTAATGTATTGGCCTCCGCAGTGCGATTCTGCTGGCGTAACACATAGAACAGCCCTTCGCGCGCATTGCGGTTATCCGGATCGTTTTTTAAGATCGTGCGATAAGCCTGCTCAGCCTGCTCAGGTTGATTGCTTCGACGTAACACATCAGCGCGGAATAAGCCTGCTGCCACGCCTTTTTCGCCTTCCGCCTGAGTAAGGGGGGCGCTGAGTGCCAGTGCCTGCGCACTGTCACCGTTTTTAAATGCCTGTTGGGCGTTGGCTAACTGGGCATAAAAACGCGCATCAGCAGCCTGCTTCTGCCGATCGGCGCTCTGATCGCCGCCCAGTTGTGCCGCGCGCTGCAAGTAGTCCGCCGCCTCCTGATAACGGCCTTCTCGTTGAGCCACATAACCCATGCCAGCCAGCGCATCCGCATCCTGGGGGTTCGCCTGCAGCACTTTGCCAAAACTGGTTTCTGCGCTGTTCACATCACCGCTGTTCAGCGCGCTAAAACCTGCCCCCTTCTCCGCGCCGCCGACATTTTTACGGTAATAGTCCATCACCGCAGTATCCTGGGGATGACGCTGCTGCCAGGTTTGGTAAAGCGGCGCATCTGAAGCCTGGGGCCCCAGCCATAAAAGTGCCTGGCGAAGAGAGCGATCGGCATCCTGATTGCCGCTGGCCAGTGTACTGAGCAGCTCAATCCCTTCACGTCGGGTTGAATCCTGATATGTCAGTGCTTTTCCCAGCGCCAGTCTGGCCCCCATATCCTGCGGATGCTGAGCCGAAAACTGGCGCAATGCTTCAATCGCCTGCGGCAGCAGGGCACGGTCACCCGCCATGGTCAGGTAATATTCCGCAGCAACGCTGGGGGGCGGCTCATTGCCGCTAAAGGTATTGCGCCAGGTTTGCAAGGCCGCCGCGATATTGCCACTCCGCGCCTGCTGGCGAGCCAGGGAGAGCTGTGCCTGAGGAATGCTTTGCAGCTGGCGAGCGTTATCCAGTTCAGCCAGGTGCGGATCGTTGGGCGAAACCTGGCTGAGGCGCGCACGGTACTGCATCGCGCCCGCATTATCGCCACTTTGCTGAGAATAGAGCGCCAGCAGGTAAAGTGCCTGGGTGTTATCAGGCTCCACCATTAACACTTTCTGCAGGGACGCCTTCGCCAGATCATCGTGCGCTTTTTGATGCCAGTAGGTTGCCTGATCAAATAACGCCTGCAGCGCAGGATTGCTGCTCTCCGCTGCCTGAAGCGGCAGAGATAAGGCGATTGTCCCGCCCAGCACTAACGCGCGACAGATCCCGGCACTGATTTGGTTTTTATTCATTATTATGGCCCTTACTTCTTACCGGCATCGCGATTATCATTTGCCTGCAGTCGACGCGAGGCATGTCGTTTCAACATGGCCCACGCGGCACTGCCCACCACGGCGGAAAACAGCAGTGCAGCCAGCGCCATTAATACCGAGTGCTGGTTGGCATACCATACCACCATCATGTACCACGGCATTTCCCCACTGGGAAACTGCGGCCCAACCCGGAAGCTTCGGATGCCATTCTCATCGGTAATAATGGCAGTATCGCCTCTTACCGCCGCATTAATGCGGGCAGAGCTGAGGTCACCATGTAATCTCAGCAACTGGTCGTCACTGGTAGCAACCGCCATCACGACCAGACGATCCGGGTTCCATGTCGAGCGGTAACTCAGAAAACCACGCCAGGACTCATTCGAAGAGAAATAGCGATCGGCATCCAGTGGTTGACGATACCAGTCACCCATCAGCCAGCTGCGCAGTTTTTCAAGCGTGGTCGGTTCTTTCACACCCAGCGCGCTGCCGTTAGCGTCATAAGGCGAGTTTTCGAGCATTGCCTGATTGAATGCGCTGTTTCCGGTCGTGCTCACGGCCAGTAAATCCGTTTGCTGAACCCGTGCCAGGTTATTGCCGCCGTTTGGCAGACCAAACAACACCTGATTCTGTGCCAGGACAACACCCGTCGCATTTCCCGCGCGAGCGGACAGATTTAACAGCGTGGAAATTTCCGCATCGCTGGGCTGCCCGGGCAGCAGTAGTGTGGTTTGTGAAAAGTCCGCCAGACGGGAAAACGGAAACGAAGCGCCCACAAAATAGGACAGGTTAGGCAACATGCTAAAGTGCCGCGTGTGACTCAGATCGATCCAGGAGTCCTCTTCAATTCGGCTCTTAATATTGTTGTTGAGTAACACGCCGCAGGGCGCATCCGCTTTGGGCTTAATATTAAAATAGAGCGCCAGCTGGTTATCGCCGTAAATCAGATAGGGATCGAGGTTAATCTGGTAATGCTCCTGACGCGCATCGCCACCCAGGCGGTGCCAGACGCTTTCCAGAAGCCCCTCTTTATTGACGGTCAGATTACGCAGGAAGGTTCCGTTCAGGGTGACATTGAGCAGTGAGTTTTTCTCATCAATCCAGGTCTCTGACGGAAAGCGGTAATGCAAATGGAGCGGAACCGTATCCCCATCCCACAAAAACAGATCGGGCGCTGCGCGGAAATTAACCCGCATCGCATCGTGCCAGATACCGGTCGCGGTAAGGCTTTGATCTTTGCGCAACAGCTGACCCAGACGGACAGGATGGAGCGTATTGATCCAGCGAGGCGCATCGTAAGGACTGCGACTGGCAATGGATTGCGGCTTAACCTGTAACATGCTGCCATCGGTAGTCAGGGGCTGGGTTGTCAGACGATTCGCGGCCTGGCGCAACTGATTTTCGTCTGCGCCACTCACCAGCAGCAGCTTATACACCGGATTGCCTGGATTATCGACCATTTGCAGGGTGGGCCCTGAACCGGCAGGAAAGGTCAGTGTGCCAATCTTGTCACCGGGATGACCAAACAAGATGCCGTTTTTTTCCGGCAGCGTACCGCGGACGACCGGGAAGCTGATGCCGCGGTAATCACTTTGAATGCCCAACCAGGATGCCACCAGCACTGCCGCAGTGACCGTGTCGGGTGAAACGCTGTTGGTAAAGGCAAACGTGACATCCGCTGCGGTCATACGTTGCGGGTCAATAAATGGCCGCGGGAAGTTACGCAGGCTGGTACCAATATTTAACTGCTGGCCTTCAAGGCTCAACATCGTTTTGGGCAGAATAGTCACCTGATACTGTTCCGCACTGTCTTTTTCGCACAACAGCTTATCGGCGTCGTTAATTTTAAAACTCAGGTTGTTGTTGGACACGATCATGGCCGCCGGAATGTCCAGCTGGTAATCGCTTTCATCACTGTCGCCCGAACCTAACGGCAGCGTACCGAGCGGTTGGCCGTTTAACATTAACTGCAGAGAGGTATTACGTGCCGCCAGCGCCTGGGAAACGCGCAGCGACAGGTTAAGGCGTGCGTTGGTCACTACCTCATCGCCTGGCAACGTAAACAGGATACCCGATTGCAGTTGACCACCGGTCAGCGTAATCCCCTGCCGCTGCCCCATTTGCGCCACGCTCAGCGTGCTGCTGACGGGCTGATTGAGCATGCTGCTGGCCATCGCGGTCGCCGTAGCCTGACCCGGTGCATAAGGGGTTGCACCCGCCGCCGCTTCCAGGGCCGGTTCTGCGTTATCAAGCCCCGCCGGTGGCGGTACGCTCGACAGCGCGCTGCTGTCATGGGTGACGGTAGCAGGGCTGCTGGCAGACGGCGCAGCGGCTGTCCCGCCATTCGGCATCGCCGATCCGGAAGCCGCCTCATGAGTTGAGGTTGATACCGCAGGGTTCTCTGCCCCGGTGCTGGCTGCTGGGGCTGCGCTGTTATTCAGCCCGGCATTGCTGTCTGGCGCTGGGCTGTTGTTTGGTGTGGTATTGCTATCCGGTGCAGTCCTCATGATCGGGGCAGCACTGCTATCTGGCACAGGGCTGTTGTTGATTACTGCGTTGCTGCCAGGTGCGGCGCTGTTGTTGAGGGTGGTATCGCCATCCGTTGCAGTCCTCATGATCGGGGCAGCACTGCTATCTGGCACAGGGCTGTTGTTGATTACTGCGTTGCTGCCAGGTGCGGCGCTGTTGTTGAGGGTGGTATTACCATCCGCTGCAGTCCTCATGATCGGGGCAGCACTGTTACCTGTCGCAGGGCTGTTGTTGATTACTGCGCTGTTATTCGGCACCGCGCCACTTTCTGGTGCCGCGCTGTTGTTTAACACCGCATTGCTGTCCGTGATCTGGCCGTTATTTACCGCAGTAAGGCTGGCGTTATTACCGGCAACGGGCGCCTCTGCCGACGCCGGCAGAGCCCACAATGCAGCCGAAAGCGACCCTGCAAGCATCAACTGTATCAACATTCTCATACTGCACTGTCCTCTTTCACCGCCACGTTTTGCGCTCCGCTTTTACGTTTCTCACGGCGATCTAACCAGGTCAGCCAGAACAGTTCGAAAACAGTACGAATAATGGTACCCAAAGAAGTAAGGGGGTTATCTTGCTTATATTCAGGCTGAATCCATGCATCCGCTCGCGCCAGTACCACACGCACCAGTTCGCGACGACGCGACAGCGGCATTGCGCCAAAGCTGAGACGAATGCTCTCTTCATCGCCGGAAATTTTGCTTGCCGGGATAGTAATCGTGCCGGATTTCAGCAACAGATCGATCTCTTCAATCGTGTCATGCTCATGACGGTTATCCGGTGCGTCCAGATGCGCGCCACCCATTGAGAGATCGCTGGTCATAGTGCGCGAGGAAATACCGCTGGCGTAATGAATAATGGCCGGAATTTGCACCTCGATACGAATCGTTTTTCGTACCTGCTTGGTTTCACGCGCGACCGCAATCGCGGCCATTAAAATAATTAAGCTGAAGATCGCCCAGCCTACGTTAAGGGCAATCACGTAAGGATCGACACCAAAATAGTCATGCATCGTCGCACGCACGATACCCGCTACGATGCCAATGCTGAGCAATAGCGCAACGATGACGTGCGGGCGAACAATATGGAAATCGAAGAAGCCCTGATCCAGTACGCCGCCTTTGTCCGTTACGTTAAATTTGCCATGCTTAGGTGACAGCAATGTCAAAATCGTCGGAATCACCAGGTGGAAACACATGACGGTTTCATAAATTTCCCCCCAGAAGGTGTAGCGGAAACGGCCATTCATACGCGAGTTTACCGACAACGACAGCACCAGATGAGGCAGGACATAAGCAAAAATAAGCGATGCTGACGAATGGATAATATTCAGATTGAACAACAGATAAGCCAGCGGGGCGGTCAGGAAGATGACGCGCGGCAGACCAAACTGGAAATGCAGCATGGCATTGAGATAGCAAAGCCGCTGTTGCCACTTTAAGCCACGACCCAAAAGTGGGTTATCGACGCGGAAAATCTGCGTCATTCCGCGGGCCCAGCGGGTACGTTGTATTACGTGCAGGCCCAGACGTTCAGTCGCCAGGCCTGCAGCCAGAGGAATGGCCAGAAAGGCCGATCCCCACCCACGACGCTGCATTTTCAACGCCGTATGGGCATCTTCGGTCACCGTTTCGACGGCGAAACCGCCAATCTCTTCCAGCGCAGAACGACGAATGACGGCACAGGAACCGCAGAAGAAGGTCGCGTTCCAGTTGTCATTACCCTGCTGCACCGGACCATAGAACAGCGCACCCTCATTAGGAATGCTGCGCGCTGCGCGCAGATTGCGTTCAAAAGGATCGGGCGAATAAAAATAGTGCGGCGTCTGTAACAGCGCCAGCTTAGGATCTTTCAGGAACGGGCCCACCGTTGCCTGTAAAAATGTGCGGGTCGCTACGTGGTCGCAGTCAAACACGCAAATCAGTTCACCTTTTGTGATCTTCATTGCGTGATTAAGATTACCGGCTTTGGCATGGCTGTTATCGTCGCGCGTGATGTAGCCCACACCCACGTCGGCCGCGAATACAGCAAACTCCCGGCGTTTTCCATCGTCAAGCAGGTAAACCTTTATCTTGTCACGCGGATAGTCAATGCACTGTGCGGCCAGAACAGTGTCACGTACGACATCAAGACTTTCATTATACGTGGGGATATAGACATCAACCGTTGGCCACAGGCTGGTGTCCTCCGGCAGGGGTTCAATCGTTCGCTTTAATGGCCATGTGGTTTGCAGGAAGCCGAGTATAAGGATCAGCCAGACATACAGTTCCGCAATATATAAGCCAATGCCAAGAATCGCTTCGATTTCAGAATTAAAATACAGTGTTTCCGTCGTCCGCCACCATATATAGCGGGATGACATCAGGGCAGAAAGAATAACCATCACTACCGTTATTTTACGGCTTTTACTGAACCCCAATAAAAACACCATACCAATGCTAATCAAGCCAAAAATATACTGTTTTTGACTATCCATCGGCGTGATAATAATCACCGCAGCAACAGGTGCAAGCACCAGCAGCAGCAGGTAAAACCCAAGTTTACCCATGACCCACCCTGAAAGAGCTGTTTTTTTTAACCTGCCGGAGCAGGTCATTACATTTAGTAGTTACCGGTGTTAATTTGCGCCTGAACTTCGCCATTCCCCACCGTGATATTCAGAATACTGGCGACACGCTTGGTGATCAGTTCGATATCAAAGGCAGCAGCAGAGGCAGGGCTGAAATCATAAACGGATTGCTGCGAGGCGTTGGCCTCACCCACACTTTCATCACGATGAATCTGCCCCAGGAGCGTATCGCCCAGCCGTTGCTGAAGAAAAGCGGTCACATCGCGATTGATATTCCGGCGATTGTCGCACTGGTTGAGGACAAAATAGTGACCGTGCCGGCTGTTCAGCGGCTGCCCAATCAGGCGGTTTTCTTCAATATGGGGTAACAGTGACACGGAGGCGGTATCCGCCAACATAACGACCAAATGCATATCGGCTAATGCCCTGATGGCTTTAAGCGCAGGTCCGGGTCCGGGAGGAAAGTCCGCTACCATCACCAGGCCGGGATAGTTCAGTAACGTATCAAGGCCTCGCTTGAGAAAATGCGGGTCTTTAGTCAGATTCTCTTCGAACCGCTCACGCTGGGCTTCGGTAACATTGCCGTAAGGCAGAACAAAAATGTTCCCTCCGGTCGTCAAAATAGACTGGCTCCAGTCAGCCTGCTCTTCTGAGCGAGCAACGAAACCCCGTCCGTCATTCAGGGGAACGCCGAAATGAAGACGCAATGCATTCTGTACATCAAAATCAATTGCCAATACCTTGCTACCCGATCGGGCCAGACTCCAGGCCAGATTGGCTGCCAACGTAGTTTTTCCCACCCCACCTTTGGGCGAGCACACACAAACTAACGGCATAAGGCAATCTTCTCCAGTAACGGTTTTAATAACGTTTCTTTAGGTAAATTCTCTGACGCGCTGTTACGCGCACGGAACAGATCGCTGAAGCGACCGTTCTCTGCTTCAGGACGTGCCGGGATTGAGGGGGCAGTGTCAGGTGCCGTTACCGGCGCATGCGTCTTCTGTACAGCGGCCCCGGCCTGAGGCGTTGCTGAGGATGTCGGGAACAGGGAAGAGGAAGCGTGTGAAGCAGGCTCAGTCACGTCAGGAAGCGGCTCGCTGGCTGACAGGCTGTTTATGAGGGAACGGGAAGAGGCAGATGCAGGCGTCGACACCTGCGCGCTCTGAGTTAACGCTGAACCCATGTCCAGACTAAACTCATCACCCTGAATCGGTTGTGGCTGGGGTAAATCAATACGCTGGCCACCACTAAACGGCATTTGCTGATCGTCACTCGCCAGTTGACGAATGAGAGACCATTTACTTTTCTCCGCCGCTTCCTGCGATTGGCCTGACATATCCTGAAAGGCGATATCGAGCGTTTTTGTCTTTTCCTTAAAACGCTGTAAGTCGTCGTAATTCTTCATACACCACAACCTAAAACATAGGGAGGATTTTTCCAGGAATATATCATAATAATTTGAACACAGTGAGATAATTCTGATTACAAAACCAACAGATTCAATAAGAAAGCTTAATGCTAATTAGTTGTGTTTAGCAAAAAATGAGCACTAACTCACATATATTTCGTAAAATTATTGAGACAGCCTTAAGTAAAATATCAGCCTCAATGATTAACATCTAAGTATCTACTAACCCAGGGAGCATGGCTAACACAACTCCCTGTATTGGAAAGCAAAAAAAAGCTGTCTCGTGTACTGTCGTTTTTACAGCATTCTGACATTGGTGCTTAAGGGTTGTGAGAATATTGAATTATGGTTGGTAAAGTATTACTACGCGAATGCGTGGCCAACAAAACCTGTATTCTTCAAATCCGGCGGCACGTCACATCCCAGGATTTATGAATGCCGCGAACGGGCAGAGGAAGAACATGCCACTAACCAGCGGTGCATTTTGGCGATGAGTGACGCCAGGAAGGTAACGACAGCGTTGCGGGCTTCTACAGTCAAGCGGAATCACCTGTCGTTTACCTACAAGGATTCCGCCTGACAGGACATCTCTAGCGCGTCACATCACCTGACGCAATCAGTTGGTTTTCATCCTGATCAACCGCAAAACAGGCTATCTGCTGCTCACCGTACTGCTTCAGTTTCGGCTGCAACTGAACACAGGTGCCAAAACGGCGACGGCAGCGCGCATTGAACGCGCAACCCGGAGGCGGATTGAGCGGGCTGGGGAGTTCACCGGTCAGCTTGATACGTTCACGACGATCGTCAGGATTCAGACGTGGCGTGGCCGACAGAAGCGCCTGGGTGTAAGGATGGCGGGGATGAGCAAAAATCGCCTCTTTACTGCCCTTTTCAACGCAGCGTCCCAGGTACATCACCATCACGTCATCTGCAATGTGTTCAACCACCGACAGATCGTGAGAGATGAAGACATAAGACAGCCCCATGTCTTGCTGCAGATCCATCATCAGGTTAAGCACCTGCGCACGCACTGACACGTCCAACGCCGAAACCGGTTCATCTGCGATTAAGACATCCGGATCGAGCATCAGGCCACGCGCAATCGCAATACGCTGACGTTGTCCTCCGGAAAACATATGGGGATAACGGTCATAGTGCTCGGTTTTCAGACCGACTTTGGCCATCATTTCCAGCGTTTTTTCACGCCGCTCGGCTTTAGTGAGCGAAGTGTTAATGATCAGCGGCTCTTCCAGAATCTGGCTGACTTTTTTACGCGGGTTTAGCGAACCATAGGGATTTTGAAACACGATCTGAATTTTCTGTCGACGCAGCTTTTGCGCCTGCGGATCGTGTTTTAATAAATCCTGACCATGCCAGTAAAGCTGCCCTTCCGTCGGCGTTTCAATCATAGTCAGTAAACGGCCTAACGTGGATTTGCCGCAGCCTGACTCCCCCACCACGGCCAGTGTTTTTCCGCGCTCCAGGTTAAAAGAGACACCATCCAGCGCTTTGACCAGCCGCTCCTGACCAAATAAGCCTTTTTTCACCGGATAGTGTTTTTTCAGGTCAATAGCCTGCAGCAGATAGTCGTGCTTCGTTTTCTCAGGACTCATAGGTTGGTCTCCCGGCATCGTCCAGCGGATAGTGACATTTGGACTGACGTCCCGGAATCGTCCGCAGTTCAGGTTCTTCTTTACGGCAGCGATCGTTAGCATAAGGGCAGCGTGGATTCAGCAGACAGCCCATTGGACGATCGTATTTGCCTGGCACTACCCCCGGCAATGAGGCCAGGCGTGCTTTATCGGCCGCGAATTCTGGCAGCGCACGCAATAACGCCTGCGTGTAAGGATGACGGGGGGCTTTAAAGATATCGGACGCCTTGCCGCTCTCTACTACCTGGCCGGCATACATCACAATGATATGGTGGGCCGCTTCTGCCACCAGTGCCAGGTCGTGCGTGATCAGGATCAGCGCCATGTTTTCCTGCTTTTGCAGGTCCAGCAGCAGTTCAATGATCTGCGCCTGAATCGTCACGTCCAGCGCGGTCGTCGGTTCATCGGCAATCAGCAGCTTTGGACGACAGGCGATCGCCATCGCGATCATCACGCGCTGGCTCATCCCACCAGACAGTTGATGCGGATACACATCCAGCCGCGAGGCCGGATCGGGAATCCCCACCTGATTCAGTAGATCAATCGCCCGCTGGCGGCGGGTACTTTTATTACCGCCCTGATGGACCTTAATGGCTTCCATGATTTGGTAACCCACGGTATAGCAGGGGTTCAGGCTGGTCATCGGGTCCTGAAAAATCATGGCCACTTCGGCGCCCACCAGCTGACGGCGCTCTTTTTCAGAGATACGCTTTAGATCGCGTTGGTTGAATTCGAGTTTTTCCGCCATCACCTTACCGGGGAAATCGATCAACCCCATGATAGCCAGAGAACTGACGGATTTACCCGAACCCGACTCACCGACAATGCCCACCACCTGGCCCTGTTCAACCTGATAACTGATGCGGTCTACTGCGCGGAACGGTGCCTTATCGTCGCCGAAATGCACCGATAACTTATCTACATTTAATAACGCCATCTCGGTGCCTCTTTACTGCTTGAGTTTCGGGTCGAGTGCATCACGCAAACCATCGCCCATCAGGTTAAATGCCAGCACGGTCAGCAGAATGACTAATCCGGGGAACGTCACCACCCACCAGGCACTTTGCGCGTACTGCAATACGTCGGAGAGCATAGTGCCCCACTCCGGCGTTGGCGGTTGCGCACCCATACCGAGAAAGCCCAACGCCGCCATATCAAGAATGGCGTTGGAAAACCCTAACGAGGCCTGAACAATTAACGGGGCCAGGCAGTTAGGCAGAATGTTCACAAACATCTGACGCAGCATACCGGCACCGGCGACACCTGAGGCCGTCACATAGTCACGATTGACCTCAACCAGTACCGCCGCGCGTGTCAGACGGATATAGTGCGGCAGCGCGACAAAGGTCAGAGCAATAGAAGCATTGACGATCGACGGACCAAAAATGGCGACCAGAACAAGGGCTAACAGCAGGCTAGGCAGCGCCAGCATAATGTCGACCAGACGCATAATCGTGGCATCAACCGCTCCACCGATATAGCCCGCCAGCAGGCCGAAAATCACGCCAAAAATCAGCGACAACACAACGACCATGCAGCCCACCAGCAAGGAAAGGCGCGCGCCGTACATCAAACGCGAGAGGATATCGCGCCCCACATCGTCGGTGCCCAGGATATAGCTCCAGCTTCCTCCCTCCTGCCACACAGGTGGATGCAGCAGGGCATCACGGAACTGCTCCGCCGGGCCGTGCGGTGCCAGCACCTCGGCAAAAATGGCAATTAAGAGCATCAGAATGATGTAAACCAGCCCGATAACCGCGCCTTTGTTACGTTTAAAGTAGTGCCAGAACTCCTGAATCGGGGTCATCGGCTTAGGTGCGACATTCACACTCGCGGGATCAACGACAGACATGATGCCCCCTTATTTCTTATGACGTATGCGCGGGTTCACCACGCCATACAGCAGATCAACCAACAGGTTGACCAGGATAATCAGGATAGCCGTCAGCAGCACACCGCCCTGCACGACCGGATAATCACGGCGTTGCAGCGCTTCGATCAGCCAGCGCCCCAAACCCGGCCAGGAGAAGATGGTTTCGGTCAGGATGGCCCCTGCCAGCAAGGTGCCCACCTGCAAACCGATGACCGTCACAACCGGCAACATCGCATTACGCAGAGCGTGAACGACGATAACGCGCATACGCGTCAGGCCTTTCGCCCGGGCGGTGCGGATATAGTCTTCACCCAGCACTTCCAGCATAGAAGAGCGCGTCATGCGCACGATGACGGCCAGCGGAATGGTGCCCAGCACAATCGCGGGCAGAATTATATGCATGACGGCATCTTTGAAGTCGCCAGGCTCTCCCCAGATGAACGTGTCAATCAGCATAAAACCGGTCAACGGATGGCTGTCGTCCAGAAACACCGTATCTGCCACGCGACCTGAAACCGGTGTGAGATTGAGCTGGACCGACACCAGCATAATCAACATGATGCCCCACCAGAAAATCGGCATCGAGTAGCCGGTCAGGGAAATCCCGACCGCAGTGTGATCGAATACAGAACCACGTTTTACTGCGGCCAGAACGCCAACCGGAATCCCCACGGCGACGGCAAACATCATGGCGCAGATCCCCAGTTCCAGGGTGGCTTTAAAGCGCGGGACGAATTCAGTCCATACAGGAATGCGGCTCTTCAGTGAAATACCTAAATCACCGTGCAGCACACCGTTGATATAGTGCAGATACTGTTTCCACAGCGGCTGATCGAGCCCCATCATCGCCATTAACTCAGCATGGCGCTCGGGGGAGATACCGCGTTCACCTGCCATGATCAGCACCGGATCGCCCGGGATCATATGCACAAACGCGAAGGTCAATAATGTAATACCGATGAACGTTGGGATGACAAGCCCCAGACGCCGGAGTATGAACTGCAGCATAGGCGTAATTCTCAGTCGTTTTCCTCTGGCCCTGGCCAGAGATAACATTGCTCATTAACCGCATCCCGCGACAGCAGAACGCGACGCAGGAAGCGCTTCTTTTTGTAAAAGTAATTAGCCGGAAAAAAAAGAGCAGATAACAGGCGACCTGACACGGTCGCCTGAGGGCCGGTAAAACCGGCCCTGACTGCAGTAATCCGAAAGGTTATTCCTGAATATCGACGGTATCGAAGTGATGTTTACCTAATGGATCAACGACATAACCAGTAACTTTCTTGCTTACAGGCTCATAAACGGTTGAGTGAGCGATGATCAGCGCAGGCGCCTGGTCATGCATTACAACCTGAGCCTGCTTGTAGTACTCAATACGTTTGTTGTGATCGGATTCCGCACGTGCTGGCTGAATCAAATCTTCAAACGGCTTGTAGCACCAGCGCGAATAGTTAGAGCCGTCTTTCGCCGCCGCACAGCTGAACAGCGTTGCGAAGAAGTTATCGGGATCCCCATTATCGCCAGTCCAGCCCATCATGACCGTCTGGTGCTCACCCGCTTTGGCACGTTTCAGGTACTCGCCCCATTCATAGGTGACAATCTTGGCTTTCACGCCAATTTTCGCCCAGTCAGCCTGAATCATCTCTGCCATACGGCGCGCGTTCGGGTTATAAGGACGCTGAACCGGCATTGCCCACAGATCGATAGAGAAACCATCCGGCATACCGGCTTCTTTCAGCAACGCTTTGGCTTTCTCTGGATCGTAGGCATAGTCTTTAACATCGTTGTTATAACTCCACATTGTCGGTGGAATCAGGTTTTTCGCTGGCTGGCCGGCGCCCTGATAAACCGCATCAATGATGGCTTTCTTGTTTACCGCCATGGTCAGTGCCTGACGCACTTTCACGTTATCCAGCGGTTTTTTCTCGGTGTTGAATGACAGGTAACCGACGTTCAGACCTGGCTGCTCCATCAGGTTAATTTTGCTGTCTTTCTTCATGCTGGCGATATCAGCCGGATTCGGATACGGCATGATCTGACATTCGCCTTTCTGCAGCTTGGCGTAACGTACTGACGCATCGGGGGTAATCGAGAAAACCAGACGATCGATTTTTGGCTTGGTTCCCCAGTAATCCGGGTTGGCTTTGTACAGGATACGTGAGTCTTTCTGGTACTGCTGAAGCACAAACGGCCCGGTGCCCACTGGATTCAGGTCAATTTTTTCAGGCGTGCCGGCTTTCAGCATGTTGTCAGCGTATTCTTTGGACATGATGGAGGCGAAATCCATGCCCAGATCAGCCAGGAAAGGCGCTTCAGGACGCGTCAGCACAAAGCGAACGGTATGATCGTCTACTTTTTCGATTTTGCTGATCAGCTTTGGCATATCCATACCTTCAAAGTACTCGTAGCTGCCGCCAGAGACGTTGTGGTACTTGTTGTTTTTGTCTAACTGACGCTCAAAAGAAAACACGACGTCATCCGCGTTAAATTCACGCGTAGGTTTGAAATCTTTAGTCGTTTGCCATTTCACGCCGTTGCGCAAATGGAAGGTATACGTTTTACCGTCAGCACTGACGTCCCACTTTTCAGCCAGTCCGGGTACCAGTTCGGTCGTACCGGTTTTGAATTCAACCAGACGGTTATAGATTGGAACAGAGCTGGCATCATACGTCGTACCCGACGTAAAGAGTTGCGGGTTAAACCCTTCCGGAGAACCTTCAGAACAATAAACCAGGGTTTTCGCCTGAACACCTGCGGCTACGGTCATGGCGACGAGGCTCAGACCGACCTTCAGCATCCTGGATTTGGCCAGGGAGTTGATCATGCTTTTGCTCCATTGTGATGTGTTGTTGTGTGCATTGCCCGACCTCTGGTTTTTTTATGCGGTTCAGGCGGTCCACCCTGATCGGGTGATAAGAGTGAGATATTTTTGTTTTGATAATGCTGATTGATAAGTACCCATCAGAAAAATCTGTATCTGCACCGTTATTGACGCATCAATTTGTCAACAGTTGCAAAGAACGTCAATACAACGGTTAGTTATTTACACAGAGTGTGAGGAATAGCAAGCAACGATAAAAAAAACCCTGCGCGCGCTAACGCCCTATATTGCACAGTGGCGTGGCTTTATTTCCGCGCATTCTGCTACGACAGGCATTGTTAAGCAGTCATTACCACTAAATAAAATCGTACATCATTTAGCGCCAAATGTTGGATATCTGAACGATTCCCTGTGCGTTATGACGTTCATACAGCGGAAAATGCTGATATTTTCTCGCAAAAATTTAACATTTTGCGTTTTTACTGCATAACCAAAACTTATATTTCGCCTGCCAGCATCCCTCAGACAACAAGGCCTGCATCGCATTGAGACGGCAAAATAGCGGTCTGTCATGAAATTGCGCTGCAAGGATGTGTTATTGGTTTTTCACAAAATTACTGACATGAGATTTTCTAATAACAAACCCATAAAGGCTTGCTGTGATGACGTAATTTTCACAACACGTCATAAGCCCCGTCACAAACACAGGTGACGATGACTATGTCAGGCCGCAGCAAAAAAGCTGTTTTATCATTGGGTTAAAAACTAAACAGAAAGAGTAAAGATGGCCCCCTTTATTAACGAAACCCTGCGCATGCACGGCGCAAGCTGCCTTCGGCAGTTCTCATTCGCTTTTATTCAGGCAAAAAAAACCTGTCTTTGCAGACAGGTTTCTTAAACAGGGTCGGCGAGAGAGGATTAGGCTTACTGCGTGAGCCCCCTTCGGGCCGTTGCGTTCGCAACGTTGTCTCGCTTCGCCCGGCGCAAACCGCCTCCGGAGGTTCTCATCCTCTTTTATTCAGGCGAAAAAAAACCTGTCTTTGCAGACAGGTTTCTTAAATATGGTCGGCGAGAGAGGATTAGGCTTACTGCGTAAGCCCCCTTCGGGCCGTTGCGTTCGCAACGTTGTCTCGCTTCGCCCGGCGCAAACCGCCTCCGGAGGTTCTCATCCTCTTTTATTCAGGCGAAAAAAAACCTGTCTTTGCAGACAGGTTTCTTAAATATGGTCGGCGAGAGAGGATTCGAACCTCCGACCCACTGGTCCCAAACCAGTTGCGCTACCAAGCTGCGCTACTCGCCGATGGGGGCGCATGTTACTGCTCCCCCTGATAAGCGTCAACCGCTTTTTGCGCTTTTAAGGCCAATCGCCTGGAAAGCAGGCGGTCAGCGGCTTCTCGGCGTTATCAATCCAAAATCCCTGTGTGATTACAGCGCTTTAGTCGCCGTTCTGGCTGGCGCCTGACACCAGTTGTTCGCCTGCTTAATTCCACCATCGGGCGAGGTATAACCCAGGCAGCCCAGAATCGTATCAAACAGCTCAACATGACGATGGGTTTTGCCCGTACGCTGTTGCGCCTGCAGTCGTTCAAAGTTTTCGCGATTCGTAGAGTCCGCCAGGTATTTGTCCGATGCCCAGACCATCATCGGCACGCGGAACTGCTCTGGTGGTGCCATCTCACGCGGCGTGCCGTGCAAATGCATATTGTCGCTAATCGATTCACCATGATCAGAGGCATAGAAAACAATCGCTTTCTTATCACGCAGCTGATCCAATACGCTGTCCAGCATGCTGTCGACGTAGAGTACCGAATTATCATAGGCATTAATCAACTGCGCTTTGCTGCAGGTTTCATCCACGCCCATGCATTCAGGCTGGTAACGCGCAAAACTGCGCGGATACCGTTGCGAATAGAGGTAATGGGAACCTTTGGTATGCAACACAACCAGATGCTTACCTTTTGGATAACGCTGCAATGATGCCTGCAGCTCAGGTACAAGCAGCATATCATCCACTGACTTGCCCTGATTGCGTGGTTCTGAACCGATCTGCTCACGGAAAGAGAAGTTATTAGCGTTGATGTTATCGTAGAACCAGACTTCACTCTGCATCGCAAACAGCTCTGAGGTGAAGCCTAGCTCTTTCATTACCGCGAAAACATTTTGCTCTTTTAACGTCCGGCCAGGATTATCCATGGTGCCGCCTTCACGTACAAACATACAACGTAAAGACAGCTTGGTCGCGGTATCACAGGATTCACCGCGGAATGCGACCAGATTTTTCTCCTGAGAAAGCTTCGGCGTGGTATTACGCTCGTAGCCCAGCAATCCCATATGGTCCCAGCGCGTGGTTTCGCCGATAACGAATACAACGTAAGTATCATCTAAGCCCGGCGGCGCAACATAGGTAAACTTTTGGGCAGGATCCAGCAGTTCATGGTTTTCCAGCGTTTCGTCGACTTTCGTCCAGGTAAACAGGCCCAGCGCGGCCAGCCAGTTAGAGGGTAAATAGGAGTGCGCAACTACGCCGCCATAACTGGGCAGATCGATATTGGTCACTTCCTCATTGTTTTTTTGCAACTTATCAAGGTAGCGGATGGGCAGCCAGACGAGGGCGACGCAAGCCAGCAGGATAAGCGTGGGCTTAAGACGCTGTCCTGGTGTGCGCAGTTGCTCATTGAGCGTCATGCTAAGACTGTTACGCCAGATGAAGAACAACGGCAGCGCACTGGCCAGGACCATCCACAAAATGAAGTGATAGCCCACGACCTCTTTAGACAGATCGGTATCGGTTGTCATCACGGATGCAACAATGCCATAGCCGATAACCACATTAAAAAAGGCCATGTAATAGGCGGCGGCGACAGAAATCAGCACGATCAACGTGGCCAGAATACGGTAAAACACTCTTCCACCCAGCGATAACAGCCGCATCAGGAAAAACGTTAACAGTACGATAGCCACAACCTCTGTAAGCGCGGTGAGCCAGGTTGTCACGGTTGAGGTTGTCAACAGTCCCGCAAAGCGGCGATAAAAAATCGGCAAATTCAGCAGGATACCGAGATACAAAGCCAGCAAGAGCGACAGCTTTTGCTGTGTTAATGATTTTATATAATTCATGAAAAATGGAGTTTCCCCGGACTAAGCGCTTAATCAAACGTTAATCTGACTGCCATATTTCTGCAGAGTTCGCGAATTAAGCAAGCCGGTTAAATAAGAAGAGAATTCTGAGCGTTTTGACATGCCCTGATATAAAGCGGCACAGTTAAGCACGCGGCCACGCTATAAACCAGAAAATAATCCTGTTCAGCACGATCCGGGAAGTGGGCCAGAAGAGAAAGTAAGGAAGGGCCCGGAACCAGGCCCTTGATCGCTTAGCGAATAATGTTCAGTGTTACGTCAATATTGTTACGTGTGGCATTTGAGTAAGGACACACGATGTGCGCGGCGTCAACCAGCTTCTGTGCTTCTGCTTCATCCATGTCAGGCAAGTGGATATTCAGCGTCGCTTCGATACCAAAACCATTTGGGATTGGACCAATTCCGACTTCACCTTCAATCCATGCATCTTTTGGCATCGCAATCTTGTCGCGGCCAGCAACAAATTTCATCGCACCCAGGAAGCAAGCTGAGTATCCCGCTGCAAAAAGCTGCTCTGGGTTAGTGACTTCGCCACCTGCGCCGCCCATCTCTTTTGGCACACCCAGTTTGACATCCAGCACGCCGTCAGAAGACGTTGCGCGGCCATCACGACCACCGGTAGCTTTAGCTTTTGCACGGTAAACCACTTGTTCTAAAGACATCGCTTTTCTCCATTGCACTATTTAATCGCTCGCTACTCATCACAACGTAGTCGAACAGTGAAGGTTAATTTACTGCCTGTACTCATTAGAAAATTTAGCGCGGAGCCATCAGTTTGTCACGTAACTGGTTGAGCTGTAGCTTAAGCGCATACATCTCGTCCTCGCTACAATCTGACGCACACTGAATGTCATCAGGAATACTTTCAGCCTGCTGACGTAAAGCCCACCCGGAATCCGTTAAGCTGACCACCACCTGACGTTCATCCTGACGGGAACGCTGACGGTTGATTAAGCCCGCATTTTCCAGACGTTTCAACAGCGGCGTCAGCGTCGCTGAATCCAGAAAAAGCCGTTCGCCTATTTCTGACACCGTGAGTGAATCCTGTTGCCACAGCACCAGCATGACCAGATATTGCGGATAGGTAATATCCATCTGGCTAAGTAACTTGCGATAGACTTTATGCATCGCCAGATTGGCGGAATAAAGTGCGAAGCAAAGTTGCTGATCGAGCAACAGTGGCGCTGCTTTCACTTTTTTGTCATCTTGATAACTGTTCATGGAAGTAATATAGATAGCACACTAGTTAATTGCAAGCAATTTATGACAGCCGGGGGTAGTGCATGCAGGATTCTTTGGAAGAACAGGCACGACGCTATGCCACGCAGGTCCATGCTGAATCAGGACAGCGGCGTAAATATACCGATGAGCCCTATATTGTTCATCCGACAGCCGTGGTGGAGTTGGTCAGAAGCGTAACCGATGACCCGGTTATGCTGGCCGCTGCCTGGCTGCACGATACTGTAGAAGATACGGCGACGACACTCAACGATATTGAAAATCATTTCGGCCCGGAAGTGGCCCGACTGGTTGAAATGCTGACCGATACCGCCCCCACGCAGGCAAAAAATCGGGCAGCCAGAAAAATGGCGCATTTCCGTCATACTGCCCAGGCCAGTCCTGAAGCGCAAACTATCAAGCTGGCCGATATTATTGATAACACACGGGCCATCGTCCGCTTCGATCCGCACTTCGCCCGCGTTTACCTGATTGAAAAGAAAATTCAGATTGGCCTGCTCAAAGAAGGCAGTGAAGTACTCTGGCATCAGGCCTCGACAAATATTGAAAAGGGCATTGCACAGCTAAGTCAGGCACCGTACAGCGTGCCCGAGAACTGGTTTATAAAGCAGGCAGCGCGGTACGGCGGGTTACGTTGACGCTGACTGAGTATCTTTCTCACAGCAGGTAAACGCCAGCCATAGTCGAATCTGAACGCAGCGCTGGCTGTTCCGGTTCCCGAAATGCGTCACCGGGCCTGTCGTCCGAATCCCTGTGCTGCGAGTACGCCGCTGTTTTTTCCTGATGGCAGACGCCGTGGAAACGTAACGGTGTAATAATAACGACGACAGGGCCAGCAATAGGCTTTTGAAACAGATCCAAATCCAGGTTAAATCAGTAATAATTTACCTTTAACGAACACTTTTATTACTGTGATAGTAATCACGATAGCCTACAAAAACGATGGACTTATAAAGATAATAGAATAGGGTAATATTATGTTTAATGAGAGTTGAAACATTATGATTATCTTAAACAATCCTGCCCTGTTATCTAAATGGTTTAACCTTGACAATATTATCGTCAATCATCGTCCTTAATCCCTTCCTTTTACCGTTCTGAGCACTCGCTGGCTTATACCTCCGGTGTCGCGGGTGCACGCACGCGCATCCTGATTTCATTAAGACTGCATAAATAGTGTCGTCCTGTTGCATCGCTTTTCTCGCTCTTTTTACAGGCTACGTACCCTGCCGTCTCAGCGAAATTCATGGACATTTAAATTTAAAAGAATGGCCACGCCTGATTTTTATTTATTTGCAAAAGTCACGGCACCGGCATGCCTGAATAAAAGGAAGAGCAATGAATAACTTTAAACATTTACCGGAACCTTTTCGCATTCGTGTTATTGAACCCGTTAAACGGACGACCCGCGAATATCGCGAGGCGGCGATAATAAAAGCGGGTATGAATCCTTTTTTACTGGACAGTGAAGACGTTTTTATTGATCTCCTCACGGACAGCGGCACCGGCGCAGTGACACAAAACATGCAGGCAGCCATGATGCGGGGCGACGAATCATACAGTGGAAGCCGCAGTTACTATGCATTAGCCGATGCCGTGAAAGCCATCTTTGGGTATGAATATACCATTCCGACTCATCAGGGCCGGGGTGCAGAGCAAATTTATATCCCGGTATTAATTAAAAAACGTGAAAAGGAAAAAGGCCTCGACAGAACCAAAATGGTGGCTTTTTCTAACTACTTCTTCGACACCACGCAAGGACATAGCCAGATTAACGGCTGCACTGTCCGAAACGTTTATATCAAAGAGGCTTTCGATACCGCAGTACGTCATGATTTTAAAGGCAATTTCGACCTGCAACGTCTGGAAGACGGTATAAAGGAAGTGGGTGCCCGTCACGTGCCTTACATTGTGGCGACGATCACCTGCAACTCGGCTGGAGGACAACCTGTCTCTCTGGCCAACTTAAAAGCCATGTACCAAATCGCAAAGCAATATGACATTCCTGTGGTCATGGATTCAGCCCGTTTCGCTGAAAATGCCTACTTTATCCAGCAACGTGAAAAAGAGTACCAGGGCTGGACAATCGACGCGATTACCCGGGAAAGCTATCAATATGCCGACATGCTGGCGATGTCGGCCAAAAAAGATGCCATGGTGCCAATGGGCGGCTTGCTCTCCTTCAAGGACGACCGCGTCTTTGACGTCTATACAGATTGCCGAACACTGTGCGTCGTGCAGGAAGGTTTTCCCACCTATGGCGGCTTAGAAGGCGGTGCGATGGAACGGCTGTCAGTAGGGCTTTACGACGGGATGCGTCAGGACTGGCTGGCCTATCGCATCAGCCAGATTCAGTACCTGGTAGACGGGCTGGAATCCACAGGTGTGACCTGTCAGCAGGCTGGAGGGCACGCTGCTTTTGTCGACGCCGGTAAATTATTGCCTCATATTCCCGCCGATCAGTTTCCGGCTCAGGCCCTGGCCTGTGAGCTGTATAAGGTGGCAGGCATTCGGGCGGTAGAGATTGGATCATTTTTGTTAGGTCGTGATCCGAAAACGGGTAAACAGTTGCCCTGCCCGGCTGAATTGCTGCGTCTGACCCTTCCCAGGGCCACCTACACGCAAACGCACATGGATTTCATCATTGAAGCATTCGGACATGTGAAAGAGAATGCGGCCAACATAAAAGGCTTAACCTTCATCTATGAGCCTGAGGTATTGCGCCACTTCACTGCAAAACTTAAAGAGATTTAACCGTCATACCTGTAAAGTGAGCGGCTGTCAGCGACAGCCGCTCTGCCGCATCGCTCTGTTAACCTCACAACAATAAAAATGATAAACATGAGATACCGTATTGAGAGGACACCATGGACGATCATCCACATCAAAAACATTCCGCCTTTTGGGGCGTGATGGTTATTGCCGGCACGGTCATCGGTGGCGGCATGTTTGCACTGCCCGTTGATCTGGCCGGCGCCTGGTTTTTCTGGGGCACTTTTATCCTGGTGATCGCCTGGTTTTCCATGCTGCATTCCGGTCTGTTATTGCTGGAGGCCAATTTAAATTACCCACCAGGCTCAAGCTTTAATACATTAACCAAAGATCTGCTGGGTCAAAAATGGAATGTAGTTAGCGGCATTACCGTTGCGTTTGTGCTGTATATTCTGACGTACGCCTATATCTCAGCCAATGGTGCGATTATCAGCGAAACGTTGTCCGCTCACACGGGCCTGACTTTGCCTGCCCGCGTCGTTGGCATCGGCACCGCGGCAGGTGTTGCTGGCGTGCTGTGGATAAGCTCACTGGCAACAAGCCGGATTACATCCCTCTTTCTCGGCGTTAAAATCCTCGCCTTTATCATTGTTTTCGGTTCATTATTTTTTGACGTTGACTATGCCATTCTCAGCGATGCCAGCAGCCTCAGTGACACGCATTCTTACTTCGCCTGTATCTTTATGGCTATCCCTGTCTGCCTTGCTTCATTTGGTTTTCATGGCAATATTCCCAGCCTGATAATTTGTTATGGCAAGCAGAAAGACAAGCTGGTGAAAAGCCTGGTTCTGGGCTCCTTACTGGCGCTGTTTGTCTATCTTTTCTGGTTGTATTGCACTATGGGCAATATCCCGCGCGAAAGTTTTAAAGGCATTATTGCGTCGGGGGGCAATGTTGACGCCCTGGTGAAGTCGTTTATGGGCACCCATCCCGACAGAGTTATTGCCTTTTTCCTGCTGGTTTTTTCTAATCTTGCCGTTGCCAGCTCTTTTTTTGGCGTCACGTTGGGGTTATTCGATTATCTGGCGGACTTGTTTAACATAGAAAATACCGCCGTTGGGCGAGGCAAAACGGTGCTGCTCACCTTTCTTCCCCCCAGCCTTTTGTACCTGATCTTTCCAAATGGCTTTCTCTATGGCATTGGCGGCGCAGGCTTATGCGCAACGGTGTGGGCCGTCATCGTGCCTGCCCTACTGGCAATGCAGTCCCGGAGACGCTTTCCCGACCAAATTTTTACCGTGTGGGGTGGCAGAATCATTCCCGCCATGGTCATCATTTTTGGTGTCGTTGTGATTGTCTGCTGGGTAGGTAACGTACTGGACGTGTTACCGAAGCTTGCCTGATAAGACGCTGGCAGGAAATACGGATGGCGTTGTGTGCTGGAGGCTAAACAGCCGGCCACCCTTGTGACCGGCCTCACCTGTAAACGGGTGGGTTTTAAAACTTAATCAAGCAGCTGACGTCCAAGATACGGATTGGCGTGAAGTAATTTCATCAATTTCTGTGCCGTTGCTGAAGGGCGCGTACGCTGTGCTTCCCAACTTTTAACCGAAGAAACGCTAACACCCATGATTTTTGCAAACTCATCGACCTGCATTCCCGCCATTTCGCGCAGACGTTGCGGCTCTGGCATTGCAGGTTGACGCTGAGTTTGCAGCGCAACAGGGCTGTTATCACGTGTCAAAACAATCTGCTCAAGGCTGCTGAGCAATTCAAACATAGGATCTTTTAACTCCATAGAGAACTCCTTAAAACTCACTATGAATCACGTGAAAGAAGGTACACGAACCTGAAGTCAGGTTCAGAAACCGGACTAAGCAAGCTGCATCCCATAAGAGTTTGTATTTATGATGAAAATCTTATGGGACACAGCCTGTACTGCACCGCTGCTTAAACATGACAACGCAATGCAACATATGCCGGGAGACTAAGTATGGATAGAGACCTGACAATTTGCAGTGCAAATTAAACATTTTTTTTAACTTTACAATTCTGAAAAAAGGCTAAAAACCCTAACCGTTTGATGCAATTGATTTTGTTGATACGGCATCCACTTCGCGTTCCGATCTTTTTTTCTTCACCCTCTTCGGTGAATAAATCTTCAGAACCCCGCACGCGCTTACAACAAAAGAATTTGCAAAATATGCGCCAGATCTTTCGATTTTCTACAACAAAACGGTCAGTACCAGCAATTTATCAAGCTACGCACTGGCGATGCCGTGGCTGTCATGCCGCCAGCGCCCAAAGACATAACGGTTATCAGGCAATCACCAGTACGATTAATCCTGCTCTGTCATCTGGACAGGCCCTTCCCATAGCGAGCCAGAGCAACGGGTTGCACTACTTTAAGGCAACTGAACAATGAAAGGGCATTTAGAGGATAGTTGTTAATACAGCCTGCACCCGGTACGGGATGCTCAGGCAGTGAGCGCGGTCCGGGCAGGCTTAACAAAGGGCGTCTGAACAGGCCCCGCTCCGGGTTTATTCTTACTGCCTTTACAGCACGAGCCGCCCCTTATCGGGTATGGAAAAAAGCCTTTTCACTGCTCTTTAACAGGCTTTGTAAACGGATGAGGCCCTGATTTTACGTTTAACCTCTTTTTTCTTACCCATAATGGCCTGACAGCGCGCTTTCACATTGTGTGGCCATTAACGTTTGTTCTATTCTTTAGGCCACTGCTTACCCGGACATCAGCCAGTTTTACTGACAGGAGTTGAACCCATGGCTTCAGGAATTTCCCGCGTCCTGGCACGCAGCGGCATTATGCTGGCTGGCGTGCTTATCGTTCTGCAACTCACCGCGTGTGGTGATAAAGAAGGCGAACAACGCAAAGCGTTTATCGATTTCATGCAAAATACCGTTATGCGTAGCGGTGAACATCTGCCGAGTCTGAGTGAAAACCAGAAACAGAGTTTTGGTCCCTTTGCTGGGGATTACGCGATTTTGTATGGTTTCTCACAACAGGTGAATAAGACGGTCGATCAGGGCATGCGCCCGGTCGTGGATGAGCTTTCTGCTATTCGCGTGCCGCAGGACTACCTGAGTCGCCGGGATTCTCTGGCTCAGGCCACCAGCGCCCTGACCGTCGCCACCCAACAACTCGAAAGCGCCAAAATGCAGGCGGATAAGAGCAAAGCCGGTCTGAAACAGTCTGACGATCTGAAAAAGGTTTTCGATACCGCCTATGACAAGGTCGTCACTCAGCCTGCCGCTCAGTTGATCCCATTGTTACCTAAACTCCAGGCGCTTAGTCAGGATGCGGTTAAAACTGGTGAATTTCTTCAGGCACAGGGGACACGCGTCAGTTTTAATAATGGCGGAGTCCAGTTCCCTACTCAGGAACAGGCTACCCAGTACAACAGCCTGATGACCAGTTTATCAGCGAATGTCCAGGCACTGACTCAGGCCAAGAATGCCGTTCAGGGCACGGGACAATAAATTTCACACGGACAGATTAGCGACTGTCCACCTCATAATCACTTCACCACGCGCTTACGCTTCATAAAAACGGGCCAGATCAAAATGTGATCTGGCCCGTTTTTTATTAAATTAAGTTGTGACTTTAATCACATTTTATAAACAAAGCAGCATGATAAAAGTGTGATAAATATCACTTAAAGTAAAAATAAATGGTCAAAATTTGGTCATAACTTTCCTGTATGACCCTTATTTTGTGATCTAAATCACTTAAAACGCCCCTGTCACCCCGTCATAAATGTGACCTGCATCACTCATGGGGTCACCCACTACGCAGGCCAATATTCGCGTGATAAAGTCCGCCTGCATACAGTAATACTGACGGCGCATCGCCGTAGTGGCTAAACAAAAACAAACGCGCGCTCCTGTTGCAGCGCGTCTCAACAAGGGGTGGGCTTATGTCCTCATCAGTAAAGGTCAAAGTTCAAAGCTTTGGTCGCTTTTTGAGTAATATGGTGATGCCTAACATCGGCGCGTTTATCGCCTGGGGTATTATCACCGCGCTGTTTATTCCAACGGGCTGGATTCCAAACGCAACACTGGCGAAACTTGTCGCCCCGATGATCACTTACCTGCTGCCATTGCTAATTGGCTTTACAGGTGGGCGTCTGGTGGGAGGCGATCGCGGCGGTGTGGTGGGTGCCATCACGACAATGGGCGTGATTGTCGGTGCTGATATGCCGATGTTCCTCGGCTCGATGATCGCAGGCCCGCTTGGTGGCTGGGCAATCAAGTCATTTGACCGCATGGTTGACGGCAAAATCAAAAGCGGCTTCGAAATGCTGGTTAACAACTTCTCTGCCGGGATCATCGGCATGTTGTTGGCGTTGCTGGCCTTCCTGGCGATTGGTCCCCTTGTCGAAGGTTTGTCACATATTCTGTCCGCTGGCGTCAATTTGATGGTGCAAAATAACCTGCTGCCATTGACGTCTGTCTTTGTCGAACCGGCGAAAATCCTGTTTCTTAATAATGCTATTAACCACGGCATCTTCTCACCGTTGGGGATTCAACAGGCAAGCGAAGCCGGTAAGTCAATCTTCTTCCTGATTGAAGCCAACCCAGGCCCGGGTATGGGCGTACTGATGGCCTATATGTTCTTTGGTCGTGGTAGTGCGAAGCAGTCTGCCGGCGGTGCGGCTATCATCCACTTCCTGGGCGGTATTCACGAAATCTACTTCCCTTATGTCCTGATGGCACCACGCCTGCTGCTGGCCGTGATCCTCGGCGGTATGACCGGCGTGTTTACTCTGACGGTTCTGCATGGCGGCCTGGTTTCTCCTGCCTCACCGGGTTCTATTCTGGCAGTATTAGCCATGACGCCAAAAGGCGCTTATTTTGCGAATATTGCCGCCGTCTTCGCTGCTTTTGCTGTTTCCTTCGTGGTCTCTGCTATTTTGCTCAAAACCAGCAAAGTGAAAGAAGACGATGATATCGAAGCGGCTACGCAGCGCATGCATGATATGAAAGCCGAGTCAAAAGGACAGGCGGTGTCAGGTGCCGCGGTTGCCAGCGATGCGATGAGCGTTGACCTGAACCATGTGCGTAAAATCATCGTGGCTTGTGATGCCGGCATGGGGTCAAGCGCTATGGGGGCAGGCGTACTGCGTAAGAAAGTTCAGGATGCAGGCTTAACGCATGTGTCGGTAACCAACAGCGCCATTAACGCGCTGCCGGGTGATGTTGACTTAGTCATTACGCATCGCGATTTGACCGAACGCGCCATTCGTCAGGCTCCTCATGCCCAACACATTTCACTGAATAACTTTCTGGACAGTGCTCTGTACAGCACGCTGACCCAGCGCCTGGCGGCGGCAAACCGGAGTGAAGCGAACCGGGAAGTCGTACAGAAAACATTGGGTGACAGCTATGATGACGGCAGTGCCAACCTGTTTAAACTGGGGGCGAGCAACGTGTTCCTGGGACTGAATGCCAGTAATAAAGAGCAGGCCATCCGCTTTGCGGGTGAGCAGTTGGTGAAAGGGGGTTATGTTCAACCCGAGTACGTTGATGCGATGCTGGAGCGGGAAAAGCTGACGCCGACATACCTTGGCGAGTCGATCGCGGTCCCGCACGGCACGGTTGAGGCTAAAGACCGGGTGCTGAAAACCGGTGTGGTTTTCTGCCAGTACCCTGCTGGCGTGCAGTTTGGTGATGAACCCGATGAGGTGGCGCGCCTGGTCATTGGTATCGCCGCCCGCAATAACGAGCATATTCAGGTGATCACCAGCCTGACCAACGCACTTGACGATGAGCAGGTCATTGAAAAACTGGCTCATACCAACAGCGTTCAAGATGTGCTGGATCTGTTATCAGGCAAGCCAGCGTTAGCCTGATTCGGTCCGACATTTTCCCTGGGGCGGTTATGCCCGTCCCACTTTGTTGGGGCGGACATGCCCGCCCCGTTGTCATTTGATATGGGTCAAAATTATGAAAGCGTTACATTTTGGAGCGGGTAATATTGGTCGCGGTTTTATTGGTAAACTGCTGGCAGACGCAGGTATTGAGCTGGTTTTCGCAGATGTGAATCAGACGGTACTGGATGCCCTGAATGCCCGTCATGAATATCCTGTGCATGTCGTCGGTGAACAGGCCAACGTCGACATCGTTACAGGCGTCAGCGCCGTTAACAGTACCAGCGACGATATTATCCCTCTGATCGCTGAAGTTGATCTCGTTACCACTGCGGTTGGCCCGCAAATCCTGGAACGCATCGCCACCAGCGTCGCCAAAGGTCTGGCCAAACGCAGTGATAACGGCAATGTTCAGCCGCTAAATATTATCGCCTGTGAAAATATGGTTCGCGGTACCAGTCAGCTCAAACAGCATGTGCTCCAGGCACTACCGTCCCAGTATCACGCCTGGCTTGAGGCGCATGTTGGCTTTGTCGATTCTGCGGTTGATCGTATTGTACCGCCTTCTGAAGCCGGCAGTGAGGATCCGCTGGAAGTCACCGTGGAAACCTTCAGCGAATGGATTGTGGATAAGACCCAGTTTAAGGGCGATCTGCCCACCATTACGGGCATGGAACTGACTGACAACCTGATGGCCTTTGTTGAGCGTAAGCTTTTTACACTCAACACCGGCCACGCGATTACGGCCTACCTGGGACAACGGGCTGGCCACCAGACCATCCGCGATGCCATTCTTGATGAGGGTATTCGCGCCGTCGTTCAGGGTGCCATGGAAGAGAGTGGCGCGGTGCTCATCAAACGTTATGGGTTCGACGCCGATAAACATGCTGCCTATATCCAGAAAATCCTGGGCCGCTTTGAAAATCCTTACTTAAAAGATGATGTTGAACGCGTGGGTCGGCAGCCACTTCGTAAGTTAAGTGCGGGCGATCGCCTGATTAAACCAACGCTGGGCACACTGGAATACGGATTGCCGCATGCCAATTTGGTGAAAGGGATTGCGGCCGCCATGCACTACCACAGCGACCAGGATCCGCAGGCGCAAGAGCTGGCTGCACTGCTGGCGGAAAAAGGGCCACAGGCAACCCTGGCTCAGGTATCTGGCCTGGAGGCTGACAGTGAGATTGTAAAAGAAGCCGTTAGCGCCTGGCACGCCATGGCATAATAACGCCATGTTAGCAATCCAGATCGGGGGCGATGACGTCGCCTCCGACAGCAGTACGACATTGACGCAGGCCATAATGGAAGAAAAGCAGGCTTTTGAAAATCGTGTGCTTGAACGTCTGAACGCGGGGCGATCGGTGCGGAGCTTTCTGTTCGCCGCAGTTGAACTGCTGGCCGAAGCCGTTAATGTGCTGGTGTTACAAGTATTCCGTAAAGATGACTACGCCGTGAAATACGCCGTGGAGCCTCTGTTGCTGGGCGACGGCCCGCTCGGCGAGCTGTCGGTCAGGCTTAAGCTGATTTATGGCCTTGGGGTGATTAGTCGTCATGAATATGAAGATTGTGAACTGCTGCTGGCCCTGCGCGAAGAGCTGAATCACGACGCGGGCGATTATCGTTTTACCGATGATGAAATCCTGGGTCCTTTCGGTGAATTGCATTGCGTCTCAGCCTGGCCGCCGGTTCCCACCTTACAGGCAGACGATCCCGCCTTACAGGCGATGCAGCAGCAACGCTACCTGCAAATGGTGCGCTCCACGATGGTCCTGTCTCTGACAGAACTCATTTCTCGTATCAGCCTGAAACAGGCGTTTAAGAAGGCATCCAGCTAAATCCTGCGGGGAGCCTGAACCGCTCCCTCTTTCACCCTTCTCCCGAGAATCTGTCGTGAATTTGGTGTATCCTTAGCCTGTTTTCCTCAACGAGTTGTTGTCATGAAAGAGCAAGAAAAGAACGAAATTAAACGCCTCAGCGATCAACTGGACGCGCTGAACCGTAAAGAGCCTCAGCTACTGGAAGCGGGTGATGCTGAAAAGCTGGGCGCGCTTTTAAAAGAGAAAGAAACGCTGGTGACGGAAATTGAACGTCTGCGCAATCAGCGCGACGCCAAATTGAGCCAGGAAGCGCAAAAACTGCAGAAACTGCCGTTCAGCCGCGAAATTACCAAAAAAGAACAGGCCAATCTGGGTGCCTTAAAGAAAAGTGTACGCGGCCTGGTTGTCGTGCACCCTATGACCGCGCTGGGACGAGAAATGAACCTGCAGGTCATGACAGGCTTTGCCAAAAGCGCCTTTTGATGTGTGCGATCAGGCAGCCGCCTGATCCACCGCATGCTGGCCAGTAGCCGTATTCACCTGCTCTGCCAGCGTATCCAGCAGCGTATAACGACGGCGGTATTCGGCCCGCTTCTTGCTGGCAATGTCCTCAAGCGTTTTTCGTGGCAACATCAGCGGCAGCGCAAACATGCCGTCAGCGCGGGCCTGACCATTCAGCGTCAGCCAGAATTCACTGTAGCTGGCGAAAAACTTATCACCTTTGCTATGACGATAACGCAGGCTACGAAAAACATGGGTTTCGTCGCCAACCGCCGCAATTTTCTTAACGCCGCATTGCTGAGCCAAAATAAATACAACTTCCATTAACAGGCGTTTAGGAAATAAGCCGTGTGCGGCTTTCGTTGCATCACGAATAACATCATTTGAGATATGTTTACGTGGTCCCTGCAAACCACCAATCAGCAAAGTTCGCTGTTTTTCGTCATTCATAATGGTAAATGACAGAGAAGCCAGCGCCTCATTTTCATAACGTAAAACAACCGTGACTTCTCCTTCACGATCGAAATATCCGGAGCGACAAGTAATATTGAACGCTTCATTATTTCTACCTTCAAACCTGGCAAGGACTGTCTCCTCTCCGCTTTGCAGAATCTGGCGAAGCTGACTGTTCTCCAGACTTCCCATCAACGCATAATGATCAAGAATCGCCTGCGCCCGTTGCGCGACGCTCATCCCCGCACGCAGATAGGGGCGATGAAGTTTTGCAGGTAACAGCCCCTGTACGTGCATTAACTGGGTGATTCTTGGTAACGCAGAAAGTTGCTGTAAATAACGCAAAGTCGTAACAGGCGCAATAAGCGTTCTTAAAGCAAATTTAAGCCGGAAAAGACGGCTACGCCAGAGTTTGTTAGGGACGTACTTTCCGCTAAGTAACTGGAAAAATAAACCGGCGCAGGAATCCGCCGTCACATCATGTGTAGTATAAATAGACATAGCCTACGTTCTTATTAGTCTGATAGTGACACTGATGATAAAACGACCGGCATCAACGGCAGGTTAATGACTCAAATTGTTAAAAAATTAGCGGGATAAACTGACGCTTCGTTTAATGATTGTTTAGAATGCTAAGCCTGTCTGGCTGTTGCAGGTAAGAACGGCGGTTTCAGAATTGTAAAATGCGGGGCGGCAGTATCGCTAAGCAAGCGTTACTATTGCGTCTACGAGGATTATCAGGGGAAGGAACATCCTGCGGGCGTAAAAAAACCGGCAGAGCCACTCTGCCGGTTGAAAGTACGTGTGGCGCTTAGCGCTTACTTAGCGGATGCGAAGCGCGCTGCCGCCTCGTCCCAGTTAACCACGTTCCAGAAAGCTTTGATGTAATCCGGACGTTTGTTTTGATACTTCAGGTAGTAGGCGTGTTCCCACACATCCAGACCGATGATAGGGTAACCCGATACGCCAGCGATCGCTTCGCCCATCAGAGGGTTGTCCTGGTTAGCGGTTGAAACCACGGCCAGTTTGTCACCTTTCTTAACCAGCCAGGCCCAACCGGAGCCGAAACGGGTCGCTGCCGCTTTTTCAAACTCTTCCTGGAATTTTTCTACGCTGCCGAAATCTTTTTCAATCGCAGCTTTCAGCTCGCCCTGCAGCGTGGTGCCGGTTTTCAGGCCTTTCCAGAACAGGCTGTGGTTAGCGTGACCACCCGCGTTATTGCGCAGCGGGCCTTTTTTATCTGCTGGCAGCTGATCCAGTTTGGTGATCAGTTCATCGACAGGCAGATCGGCAAATTCAGTCCCTTCCAGCGCCGCATTGGCGTTGTTGACATAAGTCTGGTGGTGTTTGGTGTGATGGATTTCCATCGTCTGCTTGTCAAAATGCGGTTCCAGTGCGTCGTAAGCGTAAGGCAGGGATGGCAGTGAATAACTCATGTTCTTCCTCTCCATTTAGTGTTTGAGCAGCACGACAATGTCGGCACGTGCCGCGTAAGCAGTCGTATCATTATAGTTAAATTCATGATCGGTAAAAGCGTAATCAATGCCCTATTAAACATAAGGTTTTGAAAAAGCATGCAAAGCAGCCAGATTTTTCGGTGGCGGAAAGCCTGGGTGCGTAAAGAGGATTACCTGCAAAGCGCCCCGAACACGTAAACGTTATCTCAGCCGCTGCGGATGACTATAGATGGTGGCACGGCCCGGTTTACTGAATCCTACCAGGGTAAGATGACAGCGTTCGGCCACCTCCACCGCTAACTGGGTTGCGGCAGACACGGCAAACAGAATTTCAACGCCGCACATTGCCGATTTCTGCACCATTTCATAGCTGGCCCGGCTGGAGACCAGTACGGCACCATTGCCCCATTCGGCCTGACTGCGATAGCCCAGCAGTTTGTCCAGTGCCACATGGCGGCCGACATCCTCACAGCCATGAATCAGTCCACCCTCAGGATGTATCCAGGCGGCCGCGTGCGTGCAGCCTGTTTTTTGCCCGACGGGCTGGACGTCCTTGAGCTGCGCCAGCGCGCTGTCCAGCTGCGCCAGGGGAAAAGTCTGCGTAAACGGCAACGGCGTCAGCGGCTTTCCGATCTGCTCCAGTTGCTCCACGCCACATACGCCGCAACCCGTCCGGCCGGCCAGCGCTCGCCGTTGGGCTTTCAGCGCCATAAAACGTCGGCTGGATAATTCAATCTGCACCTCAATGCCGTGACAACCGGTCACCACATCCATTCCGAAAATATCGGCCGGAGAATCGATGATGCCTTCTGAGAGTGAAAAACCGACAGCAAACGCCTCCAGGTCCTTGGGCGTTGTCATCATCACAACGTGAGAAATACCGTTATACACCAACGCCACGGGCACTTCTTCGGCTAACCAGTCGGCCTGAGCATGGTGCAGGTCGTCACGTTGCCAGACATGGATTTCACGCAAGCCTGCTCGCTCACTCGCACCGGTTTCCTCTTTCACTTCGTTGTTCTTCACGTTGTTCTGACCCTGAGCTGTTGCGGATGGCGTAAAGGTAACCCTGTTGCGCCATGCTGAATAGCTTCTATTCTGTACCCTGCGCCGTGCTGCAACAAGTCTGTGGGTGGCAGACAGCATAAAGCGTGAAAGGCCCACCGATTTGCCGTTATTCACAATGCGTTATGCCTGTTGTCGCCGGCGAAAAATGTATTTCATACTGAAGATAAAGGGCTGGACTGCTATGCTCAGCCTGTTGGGAGCTGTTTTGCACTGCGGTTTCCTGACGCGGTTTTCCGCCTGCTTTGCTCGCTGAGAACCTCTTACGAGGGAAAATGGCGAGAGATCCGGCCCATAACGGCTATTCGTAGCCGATACAGACAACCTCATTTTTGCTGGTGTCGTGAGTAGCGTAATCAGCCAACAAACAGGAAAATGCCTTTTATGCGCATCCGCATTATCCCGAAAGACCCGTTGGAGAAGAGCGAAAAAAACCCAGCGGAAATGATCCCGCCGTTACTCTTCCCCCGGCTGAAAAATTTATACAGCCGTCGGGCGGCGCGTTTGCGTGATCTGGCGGCAAAAAATCCTTTGGGTGACTATTTACGCTTTGCCGCCGTCATCGCCCAGGCGCAGGAAATCGTTCTGTACGATCATCCTCTGCAGATGAACCTTCACGCACATCTGCTCAGGAGCGCTCAGGAAGATAAAGCGCCGCTGGATATTCATACTCTTTCGCGCGATCCACACTGGCATCGCCTGCTGCACTCGTTAGTTGCGGAGCTAAAGCCCGAAATGAGCGGTCAGGCGCTGGCGGTGTTAGAGAACCTGGAGAAAGCGTCAGCGACCGAGCTGGAAACGCTGGCCAGTGCCCTGTTTGCGGGTGAGTACGCGCAGGTGAGCAGTGATAAAGCCCCTTTTATCTGGGCTGCGCTGTCGATCTACTGGGCACAAATGGCGGCATTGATTCCCGGTACGGCTCAGGCGGAGATGGGCGCACAACGCCAGCACTGCCCGGTATGTCACAGCCTGCCGGTCGCCAGCATCGTACATATGGGTTCGCATGAAAGTGCGCGCTACCTGCACTGCAACCTGTGCGAAAGTGAATGGCACGTCGTGCAGAACACCTGCTCTCATTGCGACCAAAACCGCGATCTGCATTACTGGTCACTGGACAGCGAGCACGCGGCCGTCAAAGCAGAAAGCTGCGGCGACTGTGGCAGCTACATGAAAATGCTTTATCAGGAAAAAAATCCGGCCATTGAACCGGTCGCCGACGATCTCGCCTCTTTAGTGCTGGATGCACGTATGGAGCAGGAAGGTTTTGTACGCAGTGGCCTGAATCCTTTTATGTTTCCCGGTGAATAGTTTTTTGCTGATGAAACCTCGCTAAACGGGAGTAACGCAATGAAACTGATTGGCAGCTATACCAGCCCCTTTGTCCGCAAGATTTCTGTCATCATGCTGGAAAAAGGCATGATGTTCGAATTTGTTAATGCGTCGCCCTACAGCGAAGACAGCCATGTTCCGCAATATAACCCGCTGGGTAAAGTGCCCGCGCTGGTCGCGGAGGATCAGCAGGTCTGGTTCGATTCCAGCATCATTGCGGAGTACCTCGAACTGCGTGGTCAGGCACCGGCTTTATTGCCCGCTGATCCGCTGGCGTCTTTAAAGGTTCGTCAGCTTGAAAAGCTGGCCGATGGCATCAGCGATGCGGCACTGGTGATCGTACGTGAGCAAATGCGGCCAGGTAACGCCCAGTCAGAAGAAGTGCTGTTACGCCATCGCGACAAGATTCAGCGCGGGCTGGACAGCCTGGAAAAAGAAGTGAGTGAAGGAAAGTGGATCGATAATGGCGAACTGAATCTGGCCGACATTGCCACAGGCTGCATGATTGGCTACCTGAATTTCCGTCGCGTTGTCCCTAACTGGTGCGTTCAGCGGCCCGCACTGGTCAGGCTGGCCGAAACACTCTTTCAACGGGAAAGTTTTGCCCGAACCACGCCGCCGGCATCCTGATCGGCGAGGCTGTCAGCGCTGATGCCGGTAGCGGTGCTGACAGCCTGTTTCCTTAGCGCATTTCAGTCTGCAATCCTTGCTTTCCCACGTAAAGGGCTGTCGACGTCTCCGTTATTCCTCTTACCCATCACCACGGAATGGCACATTCGCGCAGTAGCCTGAACCTGTCCGTCGTGACCAGTATAAACAGGGGATGAACTCCGTGAGAATAAGCGTAGCCATCTCTTGCATTGCTGCAGCGGCTCCGATATACCTTTCGGGCAGCCCTGTTCTGAGACAACCCGCGCGCTCAGGATGAAAAGGCGGCACAAATTTTTATGTATGCTCACGCCCCGTTTCGGGCTGTGAGGCCTGACAGATCACTGCCTCAGCCAGACGATAACCGGACAAAATGACGACCATCCCATTACGCTTCAGAACGGCATTATGTTGCCTCCTGCTCGGTAATATTACGCATGCCTGGGCTGAGGGGCTGACCCTGGGTGCGCAGGGGGAAGCGAACTTTACGCCCTATCGCGCGTATAAAACTCAGTTTTCTGGCCTGCCCTATGTGGGCTATGACAATGATCATGTCTATATTGATGGCACAGAAGTGGGCGCCTATTTTATCAAAGATGACACCACACAACTGAAAGCGCGCTGGTGGTATCTGGATAACGAATTTGATCCGGACCAGACCTCTGATTCGGCACTCCGCCAGTTACGCATCCGCCACAGCACCATGATGGGCGGCATGAGCTACCAGAAGATCACGCCCCTTGGTGCGTTTCGAACCGAATTGTCTGGCGATACGCTGAACGAAAGCCGGGGATGGCTGGGTACGGTTGCCTGGGCAGGCCAGGTCTCTCTGATGCAACTTGACGTTTATCCTCAGGCCGGTGTGGACTGGCTCAGTAAACAGCAGGCAAGCTATTACTACGGGGTAAGCGAAGAGGAATCTGCCCGCAGTGGTTTACCGACCTGGAACCATCAGGGCGTAACGCCATGGCTTGCCGTGGCGTTTGACTGGCACCCTGTAAAATCCTTCCATGTCTACCTGCAACCCAAAGTCACCTTCCTTACAGGGGCCCTCCGCGACAGCCCGATGACGGATCAACAGTATCTCTGGACGCTGTCTTCAGGCGTGACCTGGACATTCTGAAGCTGCACGCCGCGCAGTGCCGCAGTCCATTTACAGGGTTCGTGGCCGTCCGGCTTTAATAACAGCCCCTGCGCTGCCAGGACGCCTTCGCAACCACAGGTGTTGTCAGTTCTTTTATTGCGTCCGCAAAAAGATAAAGTGCCACCAGCAGGTCGGGTGGCGGCATAAAAAAAGGGACGATATCTCGTCCCTTTTATCTGTATCAGAACCGATTACTGCAGCAGCGAGATATCGGCCACCTGCAGGAACAGCTCACGCAGTTTCGACAGCAGCGTCAGTCGGTTAATTCGCACCGCCGGGTCTTCTGCATTCACCATCACTTTATCGAAGAAGTTGTCTACCGCTTCACGCAACTGCGCCAGTTCAATTAACGCATCCTGATAACGTCCTTCTGCAAAGTAAGGCTGCAGTTTGCTGCTCAGGGCGGTCACAAACGTGGCCAGTTGGATCTCTTCATTTTCTTTCAACAGTGATGCCTGAACGCTGTCATTCAGCGGTTCTGTTGATTTTGCCAGAATATTCGAGACACGCTTGTTGGCCGCCGCCAGCGCGGCCGCTTCATCAAGCGTACGGAAATGCGAAACCGCCTTCATACGTGCATCAAAGTCCGCCGGACGGGTTGGACGACGTGCCAGCACCGCCTGCAAGGTATCGATGCTGTGGCCTTCTTCCTGATACCAGGTACGGAAACGGCCCAGCATAAAGTCGATGACGTCATCAACCACGTTCGCATTGCTCAGCTTGCTGCCATACAGACGTACGGCCTCTTCGGTGAGCGTTTGCAGATCAAGCGGCAGATTTTTTTCCACGATGATGCGCAAAACGCCCAGCGCGGCACGACGCAGAGCAAAGGGATCTTTATCGCCTTTAGGATGTTGACCGATGCCGAAAATACCGGCCAGCGTATCCATCTTATCAGCAATGGCCAGCGCACAGGCTACCGGGCTGGACGGCAAATCATCACCTGCGAAACGCGGCTGATATTGCTCGTTCAGCGCCACAGCGACATCTTCGGCTTCACCGTCATGACGCGCATAGTGCATGCCCATAACGCCCTGGGTGTCGGTAAACTCAAACACCATGTTAGTCATCAGATCGCATTTTGACAGCAGGCCTGCGCGCGTGGCGTGATTCACATCTGCGCCCGTTTGTGCCGCAATCCAGCCCGCCAGCGCCTGAATACGATCCGTTTTATCACGCAGCGAACCGAGTTCCTTCTGGAACAATACGGTTTCAAGACGCGGCAGATGATCTTCAAGACGTTTTTTACGATCGGTATTAAAGAAGAATTCAGCATCCGCCAGACGCGGGCGCACCACCTTCTCATTACCAGAAATAATCTGCTGCGGCTCGCTCGACTCAATGTTGGTGACGAAAATAAAGTTTGGCAGCAGTTTGCCTTCCGCGTCATAAACCGGGAAATACTTCTGATCGCCTTTCATGGTGTAAACCAGCGCTTCAGCCGGCACCTTAAGGAATTTTTCCTCGAAGGTGGCGGTCAATACCACCGGCCATTCCACCAGCGATGTTACCTCTTCCAGCAGGCTGTCACTCAGGTCGGCTACGCCACCTAAACGCCGTGCTGCGGCTTCCGCATCGGCTTTGATCATGGCTTTGCGGACCTGATAGTCGGCAATCACCTGACCGCGCTTTTCCAGCACATCAGGATACTGATCGGCGTTCTCAAGCGTGATTTCACTTTCGCCCATGAAGCGGTGACCACGGATAACGCGATCGGACTTGATGCCAAGAATCGTGCCGGGGATCAGTTCATCGCCCAGCAGCATCGTAACGGTGTGCACCGGACGCACAAACTGCACGTCGCTATCGCCCCAGCGCATCAGTTTCGGTACCGGCAGTTTGCTCAGCGCCGTGGCAATCATGCCCGGCAGCAATGCCTGCGCCGCTTCGCCTTTTACCTGAGCGCGATAGACCAGCCATTCGCCTTTATCGGTGCTCAGACGTTCAGCCTGATCGACCGTGATACCGTTACCCCGTGCCCAGCCTTCTGCCGCTTTGGTGGCATTGCCCGCTGCATCAAAGGCGGCGGCAACGGCAGGTCCACGCTTTTCTACTTCACGATCGGGCTGGGAGGCGCTCAAATGGGCGACTTTCAGCGCCAGGCGACGCGGTGCAGCAAACCAGCTCACTTCGCCATGGTTCAGATTCGCGGCATCCAGCTCGGCCGTCACCTGGGCAGCAAAGGCTTCTGCCAGGCTACGTAATGCTTTCGGTGGCAGCTCTTCGGTGCCGATCTCCACCAGGAAGGTTTTCTCAGTCATGGCTGCCTCTTACTTTTTGTTATTGCACATCGGGAAGCCCAGCGCTTCACGAGAAGCGTAATAGGCTTCAGCCACGGCTTTGGTCAGGGTGCGAATACGCAGAATATAACGCTGACGTTCGGTCACCGAGATCGCCTTGCGCGCGTCCAGCAGGTTAAAGCTGTGTGCGGCTTTCAGAATGCGCTCGTAAGCGGGCAAAGGCAGCGGTTTTTCCAGCGCCAGCAACTTCTGCGCTTCCTTCTCATACTGTTCGAAACAGGTGAAAAGAAAATCGACGTCGGCATATTCGAAGTTATACGTCGACTGCTCCACTTCATTCTGATGGAACACATCACCGTAGGTAGTTTTGCCTAACGGACCGTCGCTCCAGACCAGATCGTAAACGCTGTCCACGCCCTGGATATACATGGCCAGACGTTCCAGACCATAGGTGATCTCGCCGGTAACCGGTTTACACTCCAGGCCACCGACCTGCTGGAAATAAGTAAACTGCGTCACTTCCATACCGTTAAGCCAGACTTCCCAGCCCAGTCCCCAGGCACCCAGCGTCGGGTTTTCCCAGTTATCTTCAACAAAGCGAATGTCGTGTACGGTAGGATCCATACCCAGCGCTTTCAGCGACCCGAGGTACAGCTCCTGAATATTGTCCGGCGACGGCTTGATGATCACCTGGAACTGATAGTAATGCTGCAAGCGGTTCGGGTTTTCGCCATAGCGGCCGTCGGTAGGACGACGGGATGGCTGCACATAGGCCGCAGCAATCGGCTCCGGGCCAAGTGCGCGCAGGCAGGTCATTGGGTGTGAAGTACCAGCGCCCACTTCCATGTCCAGTGGTTGAACAATGGTGCAGCCCTGGCGCGCCCAGTAATCCTGCAATGTCAGGATCAGGCCCTGAAAGGTCTTGGTATCAAACTTTTGCATGATGAGTTCGCACGCGGTTCGGCTAGATAAAAAAAGAGTGCGACAGTATACCCTTTGACCGCGTGATATGCAGCCGGAAATCCGGCGGCGCAGCCGAGAGAGTGGATTTTTGGTGTCAGATTTAGCCTGCTGGCGGCCTGTCATCGCCTGATTAACCGATACGGTTATGCGTTTTCATGCGATCCTGTGCACAGAGGGTTCTGAATCCCCGCTATTGCGCTTGTTGAGGTCGACGCGACTGGCTACGCTTTGCACCGGGACGCACTGCGCCAGAGGACACCATGTCGCAAAAGATTTACTGGATTGATAATTTGCGGGCGATTGCCTGCCTGATGGTCATCGTCATTCACACCACAACGTGGTATCTGACCGGGCCGATGGCCATAAAAGGTCACTGGTGGGATATTGCTAACCTGTTCAATTCAGCGTCACGCATCTGTGTGCCGCTGTTTTTTATGATTTCAGGCTATCTGTTCTTTGGTGAACGCAGTACGCAGCCGCGCCACCTGTGGCGACTGCTGGGATGCCTGGTTTTTTACAGTGCCGTGTCACTGGTTTATATCAGCCTGCTGACGCCAATTGGCGAAGGCCGTTCAATTTTAAAAATGCTGCAGAAGCCGGTGTTCTACCATCTGTGGTTTTTCTTCGCGCTCATGGGGATTTACCTCTTGTCGCCCCTGATTCAGGTAAAAAGCGTGCGGCCGCGCTACGTGGCGCTACTGGTGCTGATTGTGGTGGTCCTCGCGAATCCCAATACCATGGATCAGTCGTGGGGGCGCTTTCACTGGTTGCCCATTAACCTTTACCTGAGCGGCGACAGTATCTATTACCTGCTCTACGCCTTATTAGGCCGGGCGATCGGTACCATGGACACAGAAAGACGCGCTATCACACCGTTGGCTGCCGTGACCTTTGTGGCCTGCGTGACCGTCATTATGCTGGGTACGAAGCGCGCGTTAATCGTTAATGGTGCCTTTAACGATACGTGGTATCTCTATTGCGGACCGCTGGTATTCATTGCCGCAATAAGCGCGCTGGTGGTGTTCAAAAATGCCTTTAATCAACGTACGCTGCCCGGTCTGGCCATCATTTCGCGCTACTCTCTGCCCATCTACGGCTTTCACGCCCTGTTCATCCATTTTATTCGCACCCATCACTATGACGATATGGCGCGTCCCTGGCTCGACCTGCCTGCCGTTTTTACCGTCACGCTGGTGGGCAGCTTATTACTGGGAATGCTGCTCAGTCGGGTGGATAAACGACATTGGGTGACCTGAGTCAGCGCGTCAGGTTCCAGCCTCTGGCGCGCCACAGCGCGGGTAACGCGGCCATATCGGTGAACACGGTCACCAGCGGATGATGGAGTTCGGGATTATGAGCGTCGGCACAGTAATAAAACACCGGCATGCCTGCTGCGATACCGGCACGCGCCCCCGCTTCGGAGTCATCCACCAAAATACAGCGCTCGACGGGTACCTGCATTTGTTGGGCTGCGTGAAACATCAGCTCGGGTTCGGGCTTCCAGTGGCCAATATCGTAACCGCTGTAAAGACGGTCAGCGAAATGATTCAGCATGCCGGTGAGGCCCAGCGAGTGCTGCATCTTTTTCACCGTGCCGTTTGACACCACGCATATCGGTACTGCCATTTGCCCGACCAGTGCCTTCGCACCGGCTATCGGCTTCAGTTCACGGTCAAACAAACGGGCCACTTCGCGCCGGTAGGCCGGTTCAACGTCCTCCAGCGGCAGAGCGACCCGATGCGTTTCACTGACGTCGCGGATGATGTCATACAGCTTTACCCCTTTGTACTTTTCGAACATCTCCTGTAGAGAGAGCGTAATCCCGTACTGGGCAAAGGTGGTGACATACGCGCGGGTGCACAGGACTTCACTGTCAACCAGGGTACCGTCACAATCGAAAAAGACGCATTCAACAGACATCTGACTCCTCCTTTTGTTCGGGGTACCTTAACACGTCAGCGTGGCCCTGAGGGGCCGGGATATGGCAATCGGTTGCGAAAAATCATTGTATTGCCGGGGCAAAATCGCCAGGATACGCGCCGGTGAAATTTTCTTCTGGATAAATGGCATGAATAAACAAGGCCTTTTTCAGCGCGTATTCAAACTGCAGGAGCATGGTACAACGGTTCGTACCGAAGTGATCGCAGGCATTACCACGTTTTTGACCATGGTATACATTGTTTTTGTGAACCCGCAGATTTTAGGTGTCGCAGGCATGGATACCCGGGCAGTGTTCGTAACGACCTGTTTGATTGCCGCGTTCGGCAGCATCCTGATGGGGCTGTTTGCCAATCTTCCTGTCGCCCTGGCCCCGGCGATGGGCCTCAATGCCTTTTTTGCCTTTGTGGTCGTCGGCGCGATGGGTTACTCATGGCAGGTCGGCATGGGTGCCATCTTCTGGGGCGCACTGGGTCTGCTCATCCTGACTCTGTTGCGGGTACGTTACTGGATGATCGCCAATATTCCGCTTAGCCTGCGCGTAGGCATCACCGCTGGCATTGGCCTGTTCATTGCCATGATGGGCCTGAAAAACGCCGGTATCATTGTGGCCAACCCGGATACGCTGGTCAGCGTGGGTAACCTCAGCTCACACAATGTGCTGCTGGGTGCGCTGGGATTCTTTATTATCGCCATTCTGGCCTCACGCAACATTCACGCCGCCGTGCTCATTTCGATGATCGTCACCACGGCGTTGGGCTGGCTGCTGGGCGACGTGACGTTCACGGGCGTGGTTTCTGCGCCGCCATCTGTCACCGCGATTGTCGGTCAGGTTGATATTAAAGGCGCGTTCAACATCGGCATGGCAGGCGTCATATTCTCCTTTATGCTGGTCAATCTGTTTGACTCGTCCGGCACCTTGATTGGCGTGACCGACAAAGCCGGACTGGCTGATGAAAAAGGCACGTTCCCGCGCATGAAACAGGCGTTGTATGTCGACAGCATCAGTTCGGTAACGGGCGCGCTGGCAGGAACGTCATCGGTGACCGCGTATATTGAAAGTACCTCCGGCGTAGCTGTCGGCGGCCGTACCGGATTGATGGCGGTGGTCACAGGCCTTCTGTTCCTGCTCGTCACGTTTTTATCGCCCCTGGCGGCCATGGTACCGGCCTATGCTGCGGCAGGCGCGTTAATCTATGTTGGCGTGCTGATGACGGCCAGCCTGTCCCGCGTCAAATGGGATGACCTGACCGAAGCCGTCCCGGCATTTGTAACTGCCGCCATGATGCCCTTTAGTTTTTCGATTACAGAAGGCATCGCACTGGGCTTCATTGCGTACTGTGTGATGAAGCTGGGCACCGGTCGCTGGCGAGAAATCAGCCCCTGCGTCGTCATTGTCGCCTTGCTGTTTGTATTGAAAATCGCCTTTATCGACGCGCATTAAAACCGTACGCACCAGACTAAAGGGCGGGAAAGCAGTGAGCGTTACGGTAAGCGCGTAACGCTCCAGTAACTCAGACGAACTGGCAGGCCTGCTCCAGGCTCAGCCGGGGTAATCGGGGCGGGAGCTTGTCGGGTAAGCCATAGCCCAGGTTAATGAGCAGGTTGGCCTGCCAGCTGGTACCGGCAAAAAAGGCCGCGTTCACTTTAAGCGGATCGAATCCTGACATCGGGCCTGCATCCAGCCCCAGCGCACGCGCGGCCATGATCAGATAGCCTGCCTGCAGGCTACTGTTACGAAATGCGGTTTCTTTAACCAGATCGGGTGTGTTGGTAAACCAGTTTCGCGCATCGGCATGTTGAAACAACATGGTCAGATGCTGATAAAACTCGCTGTCCCAGGCAATAATCACAGTGACAGGGGCGCGCAGGGTTTTCTCAAGGTTGCCGGAGGCCAGGGCCGGCTTCAGCTTTTCTTTTCCCTCCGCGGAGGTGACAAAAACAAAGCGACCGGGTGAGCAGTTGGCCGAGGTCGGTGCCAGGGCAACCATCTGATAGAGCTTCTCCAGCAGCGACTGCTGCACCGGTTCAGGCTGCCAGTGACTGTGCGTACGGGCCTGGTAAAACAACGTATTCAGCGCGGCATCATCGAGCGGTATCGTCATATAACTCTCCAGGAAAACATCCAGTATTTAACCTGTACGTTGCGTTCACGCTTTTGGATGCCTATTCGCCCGGTTTAGTGTGAATGACCTGGCACGCCGCAAAACGTGAGCAATCTTATCCCTCGTTATCATACCTTGCGTTACGGCAACCGATGCGCAACGCACGGCGGATTGCGTTTCTGGATGCACATTTCCACCGCCGTCTGCCCGCTGAGCTACTTACCAATACAGAAACTGGAGAAAATCCGGCCTAACAGATCGTCCGAGGTAAATTCACCCGTAATTTCACTTAGCGCCTGCTGCGCCAGACGCAACTCTTCTGCCAGTAATTCCCCTGCCCATGCGCCCAGCAGTTGATGTTTTCCCTGCTCCAGGTGGGTTGCGGCTAATTCCAGTGCCTGCAAATGACGACGGCGCGCCAGGAAGCCGCCTTCCATATTGTCGGCAAACCCCATGGTCTGTTTGAGGTGATCACGTAAGGTATCAATCCCTTCGCTGGTGCGGGCAGACAGTCTGATCAGGGCATGACCATTGACGTCCGTCAGGCCGAGCGTTTCACCGGTGATGTCCGCTTTATTGCGCACCACGGTGATCGGCAGTTGAGACGGCAGGCGAGCGACAAAATCGGGCCAGATTTCCGCCGGTTCGGTCGCCTGCGTGGTGGTGCCATCAACCATAAACAGCACGCGGTCCGCCTGTTCTATTTCATGCCAGGCGCGCTCGATGCCGATACGTTCCACCTCATCACTGGCTTCGCGTAAACCGGCGGTATCAATGATATGCAGTGGCATGCCATCAATATGGATGTGTTCACGCAGCACATCGCGCGTGGTGCCGGCGATATCCGTGACGATAGCCGCTTCACGCCCGGCAAGTGCATTTAGCAGGCTCGATTTTCCGGCATTTGGCCGACCGGCAATGACGACTTTCATCCCTTCGCGCAGCAGGCTGCCCTGTCTGGCTTCCGCGCGCACCGCATCGAGATCGCGAATGACAGCATTAAGCTGCCCTTCGATTTTGCCGTCAGACAGGAAATCGATCTCTTCATCTGGAAAGTCAATGGCCGCTTCCACGTAGATACGCAGGTGAGTCAGGGCTTCCACAAGCTGGTTAACACGGACAGAGAATGCGCCTTGCAGGGAATTTACCGCCGAACGCGCGGCCTGTTCTGAGCTGGCGTCAATCAGATCGGCAATGGCTTCGGCCTGGGCCAGATCGAGTTTGTCGTTCAGAAACGCGCGCTCAGAAAACTCCCCAGGCTGCGCGATACGTAATCCGGGCAGGGCCACAATCCGTTTCAGCAGCAGATCCAGAATCACCGGGCCGCCGTGACCTTGCAGCTCCAGCACATCCTCGCCGGTAAAGGAGTTGGGGCCAGGAAACCATAGCGCGATGCCCTGATCCAGCACGCTGCCATCACTGTCGTTAAACGATAAGTAGTCGGCATAACGTGGTTTAGGGAGTTTACCCAGCACCTGGCGGGCAACCTCGGCGGCCTGCGGACCGGAAACACGCAAAATGCCAACGCCGCCGCGTCCGGGCGGCGTGGCCTGAGCAACAATGGTATCGCTATGGCTCATACATTTTCTCTCACTACAAAAAACAAAGGCGGTCGCTTTGACCGCCTGAGCATAACCTGTTTTATCGCGGGAGACCTCCCGCGACGGTTTTACGCTTTCTTCTTGTCGCGGCTGTGTAAGCCACGTTTTTCCAGCCCGCGATAGATCAGCTGCTGCTGGAGAATGGTCACCAGGTTACTGACGATGTAGTACAACACCAGACCTGACGGGAACCACAGGAAGAACACGGTGAAAATTACAGGCATATACGTCATGATCTTCTGCTGCATCGGATCGGTCACCGTCGTCGGTGACATCTTCTGAATGAAGAACATGGTGATGCCCATCAGGATCGGCAGAATATAGTACGGATCCTGCGCTGACAGGTCATGAATCCATAAAATAAACGGCGCATGACGCAGTTCAACCGAGCCAGACAGCATGTAGTACAAGGCCAGGAAGATAGGCATCTGAATCACCAGCGGCAGACAGCCACCCAGCGGATTCACTTTTTCAGCCTTATACAGCGCCATCATTTCCTGGCTCTGCTTCTGCTTATCATCCCCTAAACGCTCACGCATCGCCTGAATCTTCGGCTGCAGCATGCGCATTTTCGCCATCGAGGTGTACTGCGCTTTCGTCAGCGGGTACATGATGCCACGCACGATGAACGTGATGATGATGATGGAGAAGCCCCAGTTACCGATAAAGCTGTGAATGAACTTCAACAGTTTAAACAGCGGCTGAGAGATGAACCATAACCAGCCATAGTCCACAGTCAGGTCAAGATGCGGCGCAATCGCGGCCATTTTATCCTGAATTTCCGGACCTACCCACAGTGTGGCATCCAGTGCCTGCTGTGCACCCGGTGCAACGGTGACCGGCGCAGATTTATAGCCGATAGCCGCCACGCCATTTCCCAGATTGCTGGTGTAAAGCGTGTTGGTTCCCTGCGTGCGCGGCACCCAGGCGGTAGCGAAATACTGCTGCAACATCGCCACCCAGCCATTGGTGGTGGTGGTGTTGAGGTTTTCGTTATCGGCGATGGTATCGAACTTAATCTTTTCGTATTTCGATTCGCTGGTGGAGTAAGCCGTACCGCGGAAGGTATGCAGCGCAAAGTTATTGCTGCCGGTATCGCGGTGCTTAGGCAAATCGATGGTCTGTTTTAACTGACCAAACATTGACACTTCCAGCGGCTGCTGGCTGGTGTTGTTAATGTTGTAATCAACGTTAACTGCATAGTCGCCACGCTTGAACACAAACGTTTTGGTATAGACAACGCCGTTTTCAGCTGTGAACGTCATCGGAACACGCAGCTCGCTCTGACCGTCAGCCAGTTCGAAGTGATCCTGTGCCGTGGTATACAGCGGACGCGCACCGTTGTTCGGGTTGTCCGGACCATTACGGCCAGTCAGACCGCTCTGCGCCTGGTAGACAAACGATGGTGTGGTTTCAAGCAGCTCAAACGGCTTGTCAGAACCCAGCTTATCCGGGTAAGTCAGCAGCAGCGCCTGATCAACATCGCCACCGCGAGTGTTGATGGTTAATGACAGGACATCGGTCTTAACGGTGATCGTTTTACCCTGGCCACTGGCGGGAACACCGGTAGCATCACCGGCAGCGCTGTTGGTGTTTTGCGTGGTCTGGGTCTGCAATGGCTTCGGAGCGTGGTCCGTCTGCCAGGCTTGCCAGATCATGAAAGACACGAACAGAAAAGCGATGAGAAAGAGATTGCGTTGCGAATCCATCGTTAATGTTCTCTGGTATCAAAGGTTTTTGGCGGCACAGGATCGTCACCACCCGGGTTCAAAGGGTGGCATTTTAATACGCGTTTTAAAGTCAACCAACTGCCTTTTATCACGCCAAACCTGCGTAAGGCCTCAATTCCGTATTGAGAGCAGGTCGGATGAAACCGACAGTGTGGCCCCAGCAATGGACTGATACCGCGTTGATATACGCGTATCAGGACGATCAGGAACCGCGCGCCAGGCGACAGTGACGACGCCATAATTTCTCCAACGCTTCCGCCAACATACGGTTATCGAGATCGGCAACACCCTTTTTCGCGACCACCACAAAGTCCATCGACGGCAATTCATGTTGACGCAGACGAAAGCTTTCGCGGGTCAATCGCTTGATCCGATTACGTTCGTGAGCGCGTTTCACATGTTTTTTCGCGACGGTAAGACCGATGCGGGGATACCCCAGCGCGTTAAGGCGGCCGAGAATAGTAATTTGCGGCGTGCCAGCCCGTTGTGGCTGCTGAAAGACGAAAGTGAAATGAGTGGGAGTTAACAAACGTAACTCCCTGGGAAATGCGAGCTTACCCATCAGGGTTAGCTTTATTACTTAGAAACGGTCAGACGAGCGCGGCCTTTAGCACGACGACGTGCCAGAACCTGACGACCATTTTTAGTAGCCATACGAGCACGGAAGCCGTGTGAACGGTTGCGCTTCAGTACGGACGGTTGAAAAGTGCGTTTCATGGCGATTTCTACCTAAACTTGAAAATTTTCACTGGGTGACGCGTTTTCGGGCCAACAAACAGACCGACGCCTCAATGTGTCTTTAATAAAGAGGCGGGATTGTAATAATTGTACAGTCCCGAGTCAATTTACTTCGCTTGTCGCGGTGCCAGAAAACCCGGATACAGCCCGCTGAGTCCGGGCATTGGGCTTTACGCGACAACGCCGGGGGGAGAATTATACGGGGTCTGCGTTAAAGCGCAAGGATCGCGCAGGATCTTATTGCGATCAAATTCGCCTGCCACACGTCAAAAACGAGAAGCCGTCCGAAAATTTGGATCATTCAGCACGATCCCAGGTGGTTTTTTCTGCCGCAGGCGTAGACTTTTACCCGCGTTCATGCCCTGTGGATAAAAAGGAGAAAAACTGTGTAGAAAGGGAAGATCTCTGTCGCGCTTTGCGCTATGATCCGCCCTTCCTCTGGCGATCCTCCGATGGTTGCGGGGTGGAAAACCGCTGATAGCGGTCGCAGGCGCTTTCTTTCGTCTGTGTCAAAAATGAACGTTTCTTAGATTAGTGCCTACTTTTTCTTATCGAATTTGTACGAGTGGAGTCCGCC